>NZ_KB661120.1:0-4845092 GCF_000347995.1 Serratia sp. S4 | reverse complement strand
GCCCGGTAGCTAAGTGCGGAAAAGATAAGCGCTGAAAGCATCTAAGCGCGAAACTTGCCTCGAGATGAGTCTTCCCTGGGAACTTGATTCCCCTGAAGGAACGTTTAAGACTAAGACGTTGATAGGCTGGGTGTGTAAGTGCAGCGATGCATTGAGCTAACCAGTACTAATGATCCGTGAGACTTAACCTTACAACACCAAAAGTGTTTTGATTTGAGAGATTTTCAGCGATGTTCCGAGATTGGTTCTGGTGGTTACTGAGGTAACGGCCGGAATGAAACAGAATTTGCCTGGCGGCAATAGCGCGGTGGTCCCACCTGATCCCATGCCGAACTCAGAAGTGAAACGCCGTAGCGCCGATGGTAGTGTGGGGTCTCCCCATGCGAGAGTAGGACACTGCCAGGCATCAAATTAGTGTGCTGATATGGCTCAGTTGGTAGAGCGCACCCTTGGTAAGGGTGAGGTCCCCAGTTCGACTCTGGGTATCAGCACCACTTTATTAAAGTGGGTTTAGAAGTTCGGCGAAAAGAATTAAAAGAATTTGCTTGGCGGCAATAGCGCGGTGGTCCCACCTGACCCCATGCCGAACTCAGAAGTGAAACGCCGTAGCGCCGATGGTAGTGTGGGGTCTCCCCATGCGAGAGTAGGACACTGCCAAGCATCAATTAAGCCAAGAGGCCATCCGAAAGGATGGCCTTTTTGCTTTGTGCCTTCCTAAAACGTACGGATCCTGCCTCTGCCAAGGCAATGAAACATTTTCACCTTCCGGTTGAACACTCGACATCCTGCTAAAAAAACGCTATCTTCGGGCATCTAGAAGTCTAAACGTTTAAATGGATGTGTGAGGATTAAGCAATGCCGATTCGTGTTCCTGATGAGTTACCTGCAGTCAGTTTTTTGCGCAATGAGAATGTCTTTGTCATGGCATCCTCTCGGGCAAAAACACAGGAAATCAGGCCATTGAAAGTACTGATCCTCAACCTGATGCCAAAAAAGATCGAGACAGAAAACCAGTTTTTACGTCTGCTTTCCAACTCTCCGCTGCAAATCGACATTCAGCTGCTGCGTATCGACAGCCGTGAGTCAAAGAACACGCCAGCGGAGCATCTGAATAACTTTTACTGTGATTTTGAAGATATTCAGGATGAGAATTTCGACGGATTGATTGTCACCGGGGCGCCGCTGGGGCTGGTTGATTTCTGTGACGTTGCCTACTGGCCACAGATCGAACGGGTGATTGACTGGGCCAAGAATCATGTCACCTCCACGCTGTTTGTATGCTGGGCGGTGCAGGCGGCATTGAACATTCTGTATGGTATTCCGAAGATGACGCGCGAAGTGAAACTGTCGGGGGTCTATCAGCACCAGACACTGCAGCAGCACGCCTTGCTGACTCGCGGTTTTGATGAGACCTTCCTCGCGCCTCACTCACGCTATGCAGACTTCCCTACGGAGATTATCCGCCAGTATACGGATTTGGATATCCTGGCCGAATCAGAACAAACCGGGGCCTATTTGTTCGCCAGTAAGGACAAGCGGCTGGCGTTTGTGACCGGCCACCCGGAGTATGATGCGCTAACGTTAGCTGGCGAGTATTGTCGCGATAACGATGCCGGTCTTAATCCTGTGGTACCGCTGAATTACTTCCCCGATGATAATCCCGAACTCACACCCAAAGCCTCCTGGCGCAGCCATGGTCATCTGCTGTTTGCCAACTGGCTCAACTACTACGTTTACCAGATCACGCCGTACGATCTGCGTCATATGAACCCAACCCTCGAGTAATCCTTTTTCCCTAATTGGCGGCTGAATCGAGGCCGCCGACGCAATCTCTTCCCCATCTGTCTTCCTCATTTCACTCTCTTTTCTAGTAAAAACGATTGTCTTACAACTAGTTAAATTAATTACTCCTCTACCTTGGAACCGGTTTCCTTAACGGTGTCCGTTGTTATATTTATTAACCAATTGATAATAAAAGGTTAATAAAATATTTTATAATAAAATGGAAATGGTTTTTGATTTTTATTTTTAGTTGAGTATTCTTAGAGCCAGAGAGAAGAGATCTGACCAGTTAAGGATCGTTTTATACGCCCTGATCCACACTGATTTCTGATGAAGCTGCGCCGGCTGAATGGCAACGGTGGTGCGCAACGATAGGAAGGAGCAAGACAATGACGCAACAGATAGTAGGCACGGAATTAACGTTTACGCAGGGTTTTAGCGCTGCTGAACGACAGGTGTTGACGGATGACGCGGTCGAATTCCTGGCGGAACTGGTGAGTAAATTTACTCCACAGCGCAACAAACTGTTGGCTGCGCGTGCCTGCTGGCAGCAGAAGATCGATCAAGGTGAACTTCCAGACTTCATTTCGGAAACTGATTCCATTCGTAATGATAAGTGGTCGATCCGCGGCATACCAGAGGATCTTCGCGACCGCCGGGTGGAAATCACCGGTCCGGTTGAACGCAAGATGGTCATCAACGCCCTGAACGCCAATGTGAAGGTGTTTATGGCGGACTTCGAAGACTCACTGGCACCGAGCTGGGACAAAGTCATCGACGGCCAAATCAACCTGCATGACGCGGTGAACGGCACCATCTCTTACACCAATGAAGCCGGCAAGATTTATCAGTTAAAGCCGAACCCAGCGGTATTGATTGCTCGCGTACGCGGCCTGCATCTGCCGGAAAAACACGTGCAGTGGCAGGGGGAAGCGATCCCCGGCGGCCTGTTCGATTTTGCACTGTATTTCTTCCATAACTATCGTCAACTGCTGGCTAAAGGCAGTGGCCCTTATTTCTACCTGCCAAAAACTCAGTCCTGGCAGGAAGCGGCCTGGTGGAGCGAAGTCTTCAGCTTTGCCGAGGATCGTTTCTCCCTGCCACGCGGCACCATCAAAGCCACGGTGCTGATCGAAACGCTGCCGGCAGTATTCCAGATGGACGAGATCCTCTACCACCTGCGCGATCATATCGTCGGCTTGAACTGCGGCCGTTGGGATTACATCTTCAGCTACATCAAGACGCTGAAAAATCATGCTGACCGGGTATTGCCGGATCGTCAGTCGGTCACCATGGACAAGTCATTCCTTAGCGCCTATTCCCGGTTGCTGATCAAGACCTGCCACAAGCGCGGTGCCTTTGCCATGGGCGGCATGGCGGCGTTTATCCCGAGCAAAGACGCCGAGAAAAATGCCTGGGTGCTGAACAAGGTGCGGGCGGATAAAGAGCTGGAGGCCAATAACGGCCACGACGGTACCTGGGTGGCCCATCCAGGGCTGGCGGATACCGTAATGGAGGTCTTCAGCCGGGTGCTCGGTGAGCGCCGTAACCAACTGGAAGTGCTGCGTGAAAACGACGCGCCAATCAGTGCTGCGCAGTTGCTTGAACCTTGTGACGGGGAGCGTACCGAAGCCGGCATGCGCGCCAATATTCGCGTGGCGGTGCAGTACATCGAAGCCTGGATCTCCGGCAATGGCTGCGTCCCGATTTATGGCCTGATGGAAGACGCGGCGACGGCGGAAATTTCCCGTACCTCTATCTGGCAGTGGATCCACCATGAAAAGAGCCTGAGCGATGGCCAACTGGTCACCAAGGCGCTGTTCCGTCAGATGCTGAAAGAAGAAATGTTGGTAGTACGTGAAGAGTTGGGTGAGGCACGCTTTAACGCCGGCCGCTTCGACGAAGCGGCAAGCCTGATGGAGCGTATCACTACGCAAGACGAATTAATCGATTTCCTGACTTTACCTGGCTATGAGCTGCTGGCCTGAATCCGTTCCTGACCATTAACCCTACATTATTGAAAAGGATAAAAATTATGTCTACCTCTCGTGCTCAACAGATTCAACAACTGGAACAGGAATGGAAATCGGCTCGCTGGGAAGGCATCACCCGCCCGTACAGCGCGGAAGACGTCATTAACCTGCGCGGTTCGGTTAACCCGGCTTGCACCCTGGCACAGAACGGTGCCGCCAAACTGTGGGAACTGCTGCACGGTAAATCACGCAAAGGCTACGTCAACAGTCTGGGGGCGCTCACTGGCGGCCAGGCACTGCAGCAGGCCAAGGCCGGCATCGAGGCGATTTACCTGTCCGGTTGGCAGGTGGCGGCGGATGCCAACACGGCGTCTGCGATGTACCCGGACCAGTCGCTGTACCCGGTTGACTCTGTGCCGGGTGTGGTTGAGCGCATCAACAATACCTTCCGCCGCGCCGACCAGATCCAGTGGGCCAACAAAATTGAGCCGGGCAGCAAAGGTTACACCGACTACTTCCTGCCGATCGTCGCCGATGCCGAAGCCGGCTTTGGTGGCGTGCTGAACGCTTTCGAACTGATGAAGGCGATGATTGAGGCCGGTGCTGCCGGGGTGCACTTCGAAGACCAACTGGCTGCGGTGAAAAAGTGCGGTCATATGGGCGGCAAAGTGCTGGTGCCAACCCAGGAAGCGATCCAGAAATTGGTTGCTGCGCGCCTGGCGGCCGATGTGCTCGGCGTGCCGACGCTGGTTATTGCGCGTACCGATGCCGATGCCGCCGATTTACTGACTTCTGACTGCGATCCTTACGACCGCGAGTTTGTGTCCGGTGAGCGCACTGCCGAAGGTTTCTTCCGCACCCATGCCGGTGTCGAGCAAGCGATCAGCCGTGGCCTGGCATATTGCCCTTACGCTGACCTGGTGTGGTGCGAAACCTCCACGCCGGATCTGCAGGCGGCCAAGCGCTTTGCCGATGCGATCCATGCCAAATTCCCGGGCAAACTGCTGGCGTACAACTGCTCGCCGTCATTCAACTGGAAAAAGAACCTGAACGACCAGACGATTGCTCGCTTCCAGGAAGAGCTGTCGGCGATGGGCTACAAGTACCAGTTCATTACGCTGGCGGGCATCCACAGCATGTGGTTCAACATGTTTGACCTGGCGCATGCCTATGCACAGGGCGAGGGCATGAAACACTACGTCGAAAAAGTGCAGCAGCCGGAGTTCGACGCGGTGGCACGCGGTTATACCTTTGCCTCACACCAACAGGAAGTGGGTACCGGTTACTTCGACAAGGTGACCACCATTATTCAGGGCGGTGCTTCCTCAGTGACGGCATTGACCGGTTCTACGGAAGAACAGCAGTTCTGATGCAGTCACGCTGACGATAGTTAACTCTGAGCCTGCTTATGCAGGCTCTCTTTTCTGGCGGGAGGTAAGGATGGCGGCAAAACTGGAGCTGTTGATCGCGCAGACGATCCTGCAGGGCTTTGATGCACAGTACGGCCGCTTCCTGGAGGTGACCGCCGGTGCGCAGCAGCGTTTTGAGCGGGCGGACTGGCCGGCAGTGCAGCAGGCGATGAAAAAACGAATCCACCTGTATGATCATCACGTCGGCCTGGTGGTAGAGCAGCTGAAGTGCATCACCGGGCAACAGTATTTTGATGCAGACTTCCCCAGTCGGGTGAAGGCGGTGTATACCGATCTGTTGCCGGAGTACCCACGTTTTGAGATTGCCGAAAGCTTCTTCAATTCGGTCTACTGTCGGCTGTTCAGACATCGCGACCTGACGCCGGAAAAACTGTTTGTTTTCAGCTCTCAGCCGGAAGGGCGCTTTCGCGACATCCCGCGTCCATTATCACGCGATTTCACCGCCAACGGTGACGTTTCGGCAATGTTGTACAACCTGCTGACCGATTTGCCTCTGCGGCTGCCGTGGGAAAACCTATCGCGCGATATTGATTACATCACGCTGGCCTTGCAGCAGAGCTTCAGCGCGCAGCAATTGGCAGGCGCAACGTTCCAGATCGCCAATGAGCTGTTTTACCGTAACAAGGCGGCCTGGCTGGTGGGGAAATTGCGTGTGGCAGACCGGGTCTATCCTTTCCTGCTGCCGATCCATCACAGTGATTCCGGCGCCTTGTTTATTGATACCTGCCTGACCAGCAAGGCCGAAGCCAGCATCGTATTCGGTTTCGCCCGCTCCTACTTTATGGTTTACGCCCCTCTGCCGGCGGCAATGGTCGAGTGGCTGCGTGAAATACTGCCGGGCAAAACCACCGCCGAGCTGTATATGGCGATTGGTTGCCAGAAGCACGGAAAAACAGAATGTTACCGCGAATACCTGACCTTTATGAGCGGCTCGCAGGAGCAGTTCATCATCGCGCCGGGGGTGAAGGGCATGGTGATGCTGGTGTTCACCCTGCCGTCTTTCGATCGGGTATTCAAGGTGATCAAGGATGAGTTTGCGCCACAAAAAGAGGTGACGCAGGCGCAGGTGATGGCCTGCTACCAACTGGTGAAAGAACACGATCGCGTAGGGCGCATGGCGGATACCCAGGAGTACGAAAACTTTGTCGTCGACAAGGCGCGCCTCAGTCCGGAGCTGCTGGCGGAACTGCAGCGCGAGGTACCGGATAAGCTGGAGGATCTGGGCGATCGCATCGCGATCAGGCATCTGTATATGGAACGACGCATGACACCGCTGAATCTGTATCTGGAACAGGCCGATGAACAGCAGATGCGCGACGCGATAGAAGAATACGGTAACGCCATCAAGCAGCTGGCTGCCGCCAATATTTTCCCCGGCGATATGCTGTTCAAGAACTTTGGCGTGACCCGGCACGGGCGGGTGGTGTTCTACGACTACGATGAGATCTGCTACATGACCGAGGTCAACTTCCGCGATATTCCGCCACCGCGCTATCCGGAAGATGAGTTGGCCAGCGAACCCTGGTACAGCGTGTCACCCAATGACGTCTTCCCGGAGGAATTCCGGCACTTTCTGTGTGGTGACCGGCGCATCCGGCAGGTGTTTGAAGAGATGCATCGCGACCTGTTCGAGGCCGATTACTGGCGCGGGTTGCAACAGCGCATCCGCGATGGGCATGTGGAAGACGTGTTTGCTTACCGCAAAAAACGGCGCTTCAGCCAGCGTAGTGGTGCGGCGATGCCCGCGACATCGGCTACGGCATAAGGGCGCGGTTCATTACCGCGCCCGACAAGATTACGCTTTTGCATCCGCAACGGCGACGCGCGCCAATTCGGTGATGCGGACGTAGTCACCGCTTTCCAGTGCATCTGCCGGTACCAGCCAGGAGCCGCCGATGCACAGCACGCTTTTCAGCGCCAGATAGTCACGGTAGTTGTTCGGTGAGATGCCGCCGGTTGGGCAGAAGCGCACCTGCGGGAAGGGGCCGCTGATGGCCTGCAGCGCTTTCACGCCGCCGTTGGCTTCCGCCGGGAAGAATTTAAACTCACGCAGGCCGTGATCCATGCCCAGCATCAGTTCCGACACGGTGCAGATACCGGGAATCAACGGGATCGAACCGGCAGTGGCCGCTTTCAGCAGATCGGCGGTCAGGCCTGGGCTGATGGCGAACTGTGCGCCGGCGTCGGTGACTTCCTGCAGTTGCTGGGGATTAATAACCGTGCCGGCACCGATAATCGCGTCTGGCACTTCTTTGGCAATCGCACGGATCGCGTCCATCGCGCAGGCGGTGCGCAGTGTCACTTCCAATACCCGCACACCCCCGGCGACCAGGGCTTTCGCCAACGGCACCGCATGTTCCAGTTTGTTGATGACGATCACCGGGACTACCGGTCCTGCCATCAGGATCTGCTCTGCGCTTGTCTTCCAATTGTTCATTAACGGTTTTCTCCAGTTATGGCCGCCGCCGTCGGGCTGTACGGCCATGCTATCGGTTAAAATTTAATGCAGCAGGCGCCCTGTTCGGCACCGGAAAGCTGGCTGCGCAAGGCGCCGAACAGTTCACGGCCACAGCCGATGTGTTCTGCGCTCAGGTCGGGTTGATAAGGTGCGCGCTGGGCCAGCAGGTCGGCATCGACCAACAGTGCCAACTCGCCAGTGCGGCCATTTACGCGGATCAGATCGCCGTTTTGCACCTTGGCCAGCATGCCACCGGTGTAGGCTTCCGGGGTCACGTGAATGGCGGACGGAACCTTGCCGGAAGCGCCGGACAGGCGGCCATCGGTCACCAGTGCCACTTTAAAGCCGCGGTCCATCAATACGCCCAACGGCGGCATCAGTTTGTGCAGTTCTGGCATGCCATTGGCCTGAGGCCCCTGGAAGCGCACCACCACCACACAATCGCGATCCAGTTTGCCGGCTTCAAACGCCGGTACGATGTCATGCTGGCTTTCAAAGACCACCGCCGGTGCTTCGATAATCTGGTTTTCAGCGGGGACTGCCGAGGTTTTCATCACCGCTCGGCCAAGGTTACCGGCCAGCACCTTGGTACCGCCGTGGTGCTCGAAAGGTTCGGCCACGCTGGCGATAACCTGGGCGTCGAGCGAACTCTCCGCACCCTCACGCCAGGCCAGTTGGCCATTATCCAGCCAGGGTTCCTGGGTGTAGCGCGTCAGGCCAAAACCGGCCACGGTATGCACGTCTTCGTGCAGCAGGCCGTGTTTCAACAGGTCGCGTACCACCAGGGCTACGCCGCCCGAGGCCTGGAATTGGTTGATGTCCGCCGGGCCGTTCGGGTAGATGCGACATAACAATGGCACCGCGTCCGACAGTTCGGAGAAATCATCCCAGTTGATAATAATGCCGGCGGCGCGAGCCATTGCCACCATGTGCATGGTCAGATTGGTGGAGCCACCGGTAGCCAACAGCGCAACGATACCGTTCACCACCACCTTCTCATCCACCAGTCGGCCGATCGGCAGATAGTTGCCGGCGGTTTCGGTCAGGCGAGTGACCTGACGTGCGGCCGCGTCGGTCAATGCATCGCGCAGCGGTGTGTCCGGGTGGACGAAAGAGGCACCCGGCAGGTGCAGCCCCATCACTTCCATCACCATTTGGTTGGTGTTGGCGGTGCCGTAGAAAGTGCAGGTGCCGATGCCATGGTAGGAGGCGGCCTCGGCCTCCAGCAGCGCCAGGCGATCGGCCTTGCCTTCGGCATACAGTTGGCGCACCCGGACTTTCTCTTTATTCGGCAAGCCGCTGCTCATCGGGCCGGCGGGGACAAACAGCGACGGCAAATGGCCGAAGGACAGGGCGGACATCACCAGTCCCGGTACGATCTTGTCACAAATGCCGAGGAACAACGCGCCGTCGAACATATTGTGCGACAGGCCGATGGCGGAGGACATGGCGATCACGTCACGACTCATCAGTGACAGCTCCATGCCGTCCTGTCCTTGAGTCACACCGTCGCACATCGCCGGGACGCCACCGGCCACCTGACCGACGGCCCCTACTGCGTGCAGGACTTGTTTAAGCTTTTGCGGGTAGTTTTCGTAGGGCTGGTGGGCGGACAACATGTCGTTATAAGCGGTAATGATGGCGATATCGCTGCGCACCATATTTTTCAGCGCAGTTTTGTCATCCGGCTGGCAGGCGGCGAAGCCATGGGCCAGATTACCGCAGGCCAACTGGGCCCGGTGTACGGTTTGTGAACGCGCTGCTTCAATGCGTGCCAGATAGGCGGTACGGCTCGATTTGGAACGGTCGATGATGCGTTGTGTGACACGGGATAGGGTTGGATTAATCATACCTTCCTCACATGCTATTGTTATAGACGCCGCCTGTGGCGGTGCCCCCGGTGGTGAATTGCAGCCCTGATGTGCAAGGCCGGGGGCGCTGTTATGTCGTTATGGTGGTTTAAAACAGGGTGAAAGCAATCATGCCGATAATCCCGCCCACGCTACCCAGAATGGTTTCCATCACCGTCCAGGTTTTCAGCGTTTGCAGCTCATTGGCACCGGTAAATTTGCCGAACAGCCAGAAACCGGCGTCGTTGACGTGACTGAGTACGATAGACCCACCGGCAATACAGATAGCCAGCGCGGCCAGTTGTCCGCCGCCAAGCCCCAGCTGGCTAGTCACCGGTAACACCAGGCCGACGGTGGTCAGACAGGCCACGGTGGCAGATCCCTGAATCACTCGCACCATGACGGACAGCACAAAGGCCGCGACGGCGATAGGCAGACCGGTACCGATCATGGCGTCCCCCAGGGCTGGGCCGACGCCGGAATCCACCAAAATCTGTTTGAAGACGCCACCGGCCCCGGTCATCAGCAAAATGATCCCGGCGGGTTGGACTGCCGCAGAGCAAATGGCCAGCGTTTGTTCGTTGGTCATGCCGCGTGGTTTCGCCAGACCATAAATCACGATCAAACAGGCGACTAAAATGGCGATAAACGGGTGGCCAATAAACTCCAGCCATTGTTGCAACTGCGAGCCAGGCGTGACCAGACGGGCGCCAATGGTTTTCATGCCGACCAGCACCAGTGGGCAGAGTACCAGCGCCAGACTAAGGCCAAATGACGGCAGGTTGGCGGTGTTCAGCGTCGGTTCGTTTTCATCCGCCGGCATTGACCAGTTAACATAGCGGCTGATAAAGCTGCCGTATAACGGGCCTGCAATCAGCATGCCGAGGACCGCGGCGACCAGACCGATGGCAATCATCCAGCCGAAGTCGGCCTTCATTTGTGAAGCCAGCAGCATCGGTACCGGCCCCGGCAGCAAGAACGAAGCGGCGGCGGCGACACCGGCAAACAGCGGGATGGCCAGCTTAACGATGTTGCCGTCGGTGCGGCGCGCCACGGCAAACACGATGCCGATCAGCAGCACCACGGCCACATCAAAGAACAGCGGCAAGGCACAAATCAAACCGGCAATGCCGAGCGCGTAATGGGCCTTGCTTTGGCCGAAACGTTTCAGCAAATGCGCCGCAATTTGGTCCAGCGCACCGACTTCATGCAGTATTTTGCCAAACATCGCCCCCAGCGCCACCACGATGGCCAGGAAGCCCAAGGTGTCGCCCATGCCTTTTTGCATGGTATCGGCAATGCGATCCAGCGGCATGCCGGAGAAGATCCCGGCAGCGATAGACACCAGCATTAATGCGACAAAGGCGTGCATACGCGCCTTCATCACCAGAAACAGCAGTAAGAGAACAGAGCCGACTGCGGTACCGACCAGCGTTACAGTATTCACGCGCACACATCCTGTGGCAGGAAACTTTGGATATGTTTCACCGTATCGGCGATCACCGCTTCCAGCGGCTGGTTGATGTCCACCGACATCACGTCGCTCTCATCTGCGCCCGGTTGTTCCAGCGCGGCAAACTGTGTGACCAGCATCTGCGGTTTGAAGAAGTGGCCGTTGCGGGCCGCCAGACGGGCTTCAATCACCGGGAAGTCACCGTGCAGGTAGATGAACGACAGGTTGCCATTACCGGCACGCAGGCGATCGCGGTAGTGTTTCTTCAGCGCTGAACAGACAATAACCGAAACATTGTTGGTTCGCTGCATGGCGAAGGCGGCGTCGTTGAGTGCGGCCAGCCAAGGGGCACGATCGTCATCATTCAGCGGTTCGCCGGCGGCCATTTTCAGGATATTACTACGCGGGTGCAGAAAATCACCGTCGAGGAACCCGGCAGAAAGTTGGCGGGCCGCTGCGGCGGCCACAGCGGACTTGCCACTGCCAGAAACGCCCATAATGACGTAAATGCGGTTTTGATTATTGGTCATGGCTTAGCTCCAAAACGATGAGAGACGTTACCTTATTCTATTTGTTACCGGTAACATGTTATCGGTAACATTGTCGAAGGAAGTTTCGTCGGTTGCAATGGGCTTTAGCTGCCAGGATCGTTATCTGTGATCGGCTTCAAGTTTTTATTGGGGGAGGGAAACAGGATCGGTACAGCGTTTTACATGCTGACAACAGCAGGGGCGCAACAAGCGTGGTGGACGGAAAGGCGAGGGTTTGCACAACAGCGGCACCATTGTGCAAACCTATTATGTGGCTTTAATTATTGGTCGTTGCCTTCTTTTATTCCAGCAGACGATCAACCTCCTGCTTGGCCTCACGGAATTGTTTTTGGTATTCCGGGCTTGCCTGCAGGCGGGCAAAAGCGCCGGCGGCCAGGAAGCGGCCCGCGTCAACGTCACTTTCCCAATGCACGCCGCAAATCAGACGGCTACGGCCAAATTCATAGCCCTTTTTCATTAACGGGGTGGATAACTGCGGTTCCATTGCGGTTAAGGTCATCGCCCACATCATCCCGGTGACGGCATGGCCGGAAGGGTAAGAACCACCATCGTTACTTAATGCGCTATGTTCTTTTGGGGTACAGCTGTCAATGCGCAATGCCGAATAGGGACGAATGCGGCTAAAGGCTTTCTTGGTGTCATTGGAGGCATAACCTGCATCGGTAAAGACACGGGCGAGCAGTAGGTGCAACCGAGGCGTATTTTTACGTGAAATAGTGATACCTAACGCCGGTGAGAATGCGCTGCCAATATAGTTAAAGGAGAGTTTGGCATCCTCAATTGCCAACTGGCCGCGTGGCGTATCGCGCAGCTTGCGTAATTCATGGAATGTCTCAATGTCGCTTTGTGCGGCGGCGGAATTTTCTTTTGGTGGCGGCGGCAGGATTTTAGCGCCGTCAGGGTAATCCGCCGGCGTAAGATAGCCGTTGATCCAACCCTTGATATAAGGCGAGAAGCCCACGTCAGGATAGCCGATATCACTGTAATCGGTACGCCAGGTCTCAGTGGGATCATTATTTGGCGCAGTATCATCTTTTGCCTGGGCGGGAGATAAACATGCCACCGAGCCGAATAGTAATACCAATGCGGTAAATCTATTTATATTCTTCCTTGTTTTCATTATATTTCCCTCGTGTTGGTGTTATGTTTTCCGGTAATTTCTATGACTCAATTCCTGAGATTAACTGACAACGAATAACCCTAAGAAATACAAAATATTTAACAGGATGCCGCATATTATTGTCGCCACTACCGGTGCGGCGATTTTCAATATTGGGCGTCCCAGCGCTTCGTTAAGGAAATAAAGTGCGGCGGTAATGCTGAATCCGGTATAACCCGCCATCTTGATGGAGGCAAAAATGGCACCAATCATCAGGGCGAACTCCATCAGCATGTTCATGGCATTGCGGATGCTGTCGGATGCGTTACGAACCGAAGGATAGTTGCTCAACCAGCGGCCGATAGAGCGTAATAACAGCACTTCCAGCGTGATGGTTAACGCGCCGAAAATGGCCGCCAACCAGGGTGAGGGGGCCAGATAACCCACGGTAAAAACAAAGGTAAAACCGGCAACGGCGTAGACGCCGGTGGCCAGCGCGGTCGTGGCGATGAGCGGAATAAAACCTAACCCGCGCATAAATTCAGCCAGCGCCGCCTGATTCACCAGCGCCGCCGACTCCTCGGGTGAAACCCCAGGGGCCCAGGCTTTTGCCAGCGTGTAGATAGAGACCTCGGATCCGCCAAACAGCTTCAGGCTGGCCACCGTCGATATCAGTGCGCCGGTAATGGCAAGCAGCGGCAGGTTTTTGATAATTCTTGAGGTTCGTTCTTCAAAAACTGAGGTGCCGTGGTTGTTCTCATGATGCTTGCGCTGAGAAATATCACGAAAGATGGCAATCCCCAACAGCATGACCATACCGACGAAAATTTCGATGGATTCAGGGAAAAGAGAAGGGTAAAAACGTACCACAATCACGCGGGCCATCAGCACCACGACAGCGGCCAACAGGCTGTGACGCCAGCCGAATTGATAAAAAATAGCGACCAGTGGGAACAGGGCGAAAGCCGAAATAACCGGGCTGGAAAGCTCACCCAACGAACCGAGAATATCCACCGGCAGGGCAGTAAGCAGGGTATTAATTGGCACCAGACTGGTTAATACCAATACGCCCCAGGCCATGCCCAAAGCGAACGCCAGGTAACTGTTAAATGCCAATACGCCGATGATGTCGGTAGGCAGAAACAGTAACCAGCTGTTCAACAGACCGGTTGATAGGGTAAAGGAGATCCCGACTGACGCCACGAAACCGATGCTTAAACCAAAGGCAATGCTGCCGGCCTCACGACGGTTCATATTCCCTTCAACCAATTGCGGCAGAATGGGACGAATACCATCGTGAAATACGGCAACCGACCGATGAGAAAGCAGCGAGGTCATGCCTGTGAGCAAGGCAACGATAACAATATGCAAATATTGCTCCATGGGAGGCTCCTTAACCCAAGTGACCAATCAACATCGGGACGGCATGTTCGACATGTTCCACCGAAAGGCCAAAAGCCACTTTCCCTTCATTAATCCATTTAACTATTTGTTCTTCTTTTGCCTGTATTCCTGGTTTGGCAATGGTGCAGCAGCGGTTGTAACCGATAATGGCGATAGCAATAGATAGCGCTGCACCCGCCCCGGTGTTACAGGCACCAATAAAATAATCCAGTTCGCCGCTTTTGACTTTACCTGCCGCCTCCATATCGTTTTGGATAAAGCACTCAAATTTGCCGGGTGCGGTGGATTCAATGACCTGTTTTATTTGCTCACGTTGTAAGCCTGCAATGCCGATTTTTTTCATTATTATTATCCTTTGAAGAATGTATTGGGGTTATCGCGCAGCATAAGGTCAATATCCCGCTGGTGGATCCCCGCCTGTAATAACATGGGAATGAACGTATCAATGAGGTAGCTGAACCCTGGGCCTTCGTTGGCCGCCAGGTGTGAGCGTCGGGTGATATCCATGGAGAGCATGACCTGGCCTGATAAACCCCGTTGAGCGAGTGCCAGTAAGGTAGCCACACGTTTTTCGTCTGGGTAATAATTATTTTTCCCGATGGTATCGAATTGAATTAACGCACCGGTATCCAGAATGCGTAGCAATGTTTCCCACTGATCGCGAAGATCGCAATGGCCGATAACAATATGCTCTGCGGCCACCCCGTAGCCGGTTAATAGCCGTAGCTGCTCCAGCCCCATGGTGCTGAAACTGGTGTGGGTCGAGATAGGTTTACCGGTCGCCAAATGTGCCAATGCGGCGGCGTGAAACACTTTTTCTTCCGTCGGGGTAATGGTGCCTTCACTGCTGCCTATTTCTGCGATGACGCTTGCACGTAACTCTGTGCCGTCAATGCCCTGTTCTATTTCGTCGATCATTTCCTGCGCCAATTGCTGTGCGCTACGTTGCGCGACATGTGGCGGGTAGAACTCCTGTTGGTAGTACCCGGTTGACGCCAGGATGTTAATGCCGCTTTCTTGCATCAGATCCAGCATGAATTGCGGGTTGCGTCCCATATAGCGATTGGTGACCTCAACCAGGTTGAGAACGCCTTTACTGACCAGCGTCTTCATTTCATCGACGAGCAAAGCGTAACAATCCAGCCTGCAATCCATATCCTGCTTGAATGGCGACAGGTCGATATGCAGATGCTCGTGCGCATAGGTATAACCACGGCTATCGAATTGCGTTGAAAGATCCATTGTTGCCCCTTGTTGAGTTGTGAATAACACGAATGACCACTTGGTGGTTCAGAGGCGCCAAAGGTGTCACCGCAATGTCTGCATCGTTGCTGTTGCCTCAGACAGGCACTCTTAATTTTCATTTATTTGAAGATTTATGAACGACAAACTGGGTTGTGCCGTTGTTAAACCAGGCTTGCCGCCTGCTTGATAACTCTGTCCAGACTTTGGTTCTTCACTCTATATCCTCATTTTTTTGAATATATTAATGCAATGGTAAGTGAGCCTATTTGGGACAACAACGGGCAGATGACTATTACTTGAACAGGATCACAAATATAGTGAGGCGCCACAGTCGGCGCCGCTAAATTTTAATCGGCTGCTGATCCTGCATAGGGTGTGCTGTAGCCACCGAAATCATAAACATATTGCAAGATAGCCGTTCCGTTTTCATCCGCATGATTTTCGTGATTTATCAGGAGGGCGACGACACCTTCTGCCCCGCGCAGATGTGCCCCTGCCAGTAAGCCTGATAAAGTGATCTCCACGTCATTGGGGCGACCATCCGGAGGCGTTAACACCGGCTGGCACTCACTCCAGCGAACCGTTTTTCCCAAATAATTACTCAGTTTTTCCCCGTGTTCGGCTAACTGTAAGACTATGTTTTGGTATTTATTGTCAAAATGGTCGAGGGCGATAAATTCCTGCTTGTCTGGATTGATGACATCCTCGAAAGAGTTAATACCATGTTTACCGGTAAATGTTCCTCGCCAGGTATTAACATCGGTAACGTGGATCTTCCCTTCGGGAAATTCCATTATTTTATCACGTACGCCATTGGCCCAATTGCTGACGTCTACATCCGAGTAATACATCGGCAAACCATTGCTATCATAATGGGTATAATAGCCGAGATCCCAGAGGTCGTGTTCGCTGAACTGGTAACCCACAAAACCCAGATAATTCATGACGGCATATTGCATTGTCCGAAACATTGCGGGATCACCAGAACCCCGGATATAGAATTTATCAACGCCCAGTTTTATAAAATAATCTTTTATCGAGGTGGTGCTGACCAATGGCGCGCCACTCTTGCTGCGGACAACACGCCCGGGAGATTCAACCTGTTGGTAGGTAACTGCCTGTTGATCATCGTAATGCTGGTCGTAATACTCTGCATCAAGAGGATCGATAGAGCATTCAAAGGTTCTGATTGCGGTAAGAAAATCGGTATAGTCGCCATGACTGCTTTTTTTTGCGCGTTTCATTTTTATATTCCTTAGCGATACTCCCACAAGGGGGAGATAATTTTGGAAGAAAAATTACGCGGTTAGCTTATACCTCTTAATGGGTATTTATATTAATGTGAGGAATTATATTAATAAATAACTGTAAAGCTATGCTGGCATAAATTATATACAAAACTTGATTGTTCAATCGCTACTTCGTTTCCTGATGCGGGATTATGCCGTTAGTGGGGCAGGTATTTTTTGTCAACCTGCCGTGCCAGCAGTGGTGCGATATTTCCCTGATTGCATTTTCATGCCGCTGGCCCGGATTTTATAAATTTGACTCAGGCCAGCAGTATCACGGGTATTTTAACGCACGCCGCCATATTCCAGGCTGATCTCTTTCGCAGCGTGGATCACCAACGCACCCAGCTCAGTCACACGGTTGTCGGTGATGCGAGACACCGGGCCGGAGATGGAGATGGCGGCGAAGGCTTCATGGTGCTCGTCGAAGATGCAGGCTGCTACGCAGCGCAGACCTAGCGCATGTTCTTCATCGTCAAAGGAAAAGCCCTGCTTGCGAATCTGCGCCAGCCCTTCCTTCAGGTTGTGCGGCGTCAGAGTATGTTGGGTATAGGTTTGCATGCCCTTTTTATGCAGCAGTTTGGTGACCTGCTCATCCGGCAGGGTGGAAAGAAAGGCCTTCCCCGCGCCGGAAGCGTGCATCGGCAGTTTACCGCCGATCGGTGCCGACATGCGCATCAACGCGGTGCACTGTACCTGATCGATAATAATGGCCTGATACTCGCTGGTATCCAGCACCGCCAGATTAACCGTCTCGCCGGACTCCTCCATCAGGCGACGCAGCGTTGGGTGCACCATCGCCAACAGATTACGGCTCTGCAAAAAGCTGCTGCCGACCACAAAGGCGTGTGAGCCGATGGTCCACAGGCCAAGATCGCCTACCTGCCGCACGAAACCTTGTTGTTGCATGGTGGTGAGCAGGCGGTGGGTGGTGGAGTTCGGCAAGCCGGCCTGTTGGGCCAGATCGGTTAGCGCGACATTACCCTGAGCTTCGGCAATGTATTCCAATAATTTCAGACCACGGGTCAGCGACTGTACCTGGCCGGTCGCCGCACTGGCGGTCGGGGATGCAACACGGGGCTTTTTGCCACGTTTGGCAGGAGCAGGGGTGACCATAATTCACGTTCCTTTTTCCGTATGATGGAATTCATTTTCGTTTTTTACGTGTGAATTGCAAGCCGTCAATCAGCTCATCGGATCTGTTGCCCGGCAACCTGAAAAACTCTCAATTAGCGCTCGCACCTTTGCCGGCACAACCTGTGCTAGGATGACTCGTTGGTTTTTGCAGCAGTTGAGCGATGGGCTGGATCGGTAATTGAAGGGGTTACAGTGACAAATCGAGTAGAACAACTGCGCCGGCAGTTAGCGCAGCGAATTTTAGTGTTGGACGGCGGTATGGGCACCATGATCCAGAGCTATCGTCTGGAAGAGAGTGACTTTCGTGGTGAGCGTTTTGCCGACTGGCAGAGCGATCTGAAAGGCAATAATGACCTGCTGGTGCTAACCAAACCGGAAGTGATCACCGCCATTCACTACGGCTACCTGGAAGCGGGGGCCGACATTCTCGAAACCAATACC
Source organism: Serratia sp. S4 (assembly GCF_000347995.1). NCBI lineage: Bacteria > Pseudomonadati > Pseudomonadota > Gammaproteobacteria > Enterobacterales > Yersiniaceae > Serratia > Serratia sp. S4. The sequence goes on along the minus strand of NZ_KB661120.1, from coordinate 4,826,980 downwards.
TTCAACTCCACGTCCATCGCCATGGCCGACTACCATATGGAGTCGCTGTCCGCCGAGATTAACTACCAGGCCGCCTGCCTGGCACGAGCCTGTGCCGATGAATGGACCGCTCGCACGCCAGAGCAGCCGCGTTACGTGGCCGGGGTGCTGGGGCCGACCAACCGTACCGCCTCTATTTCACCGAACGTCAACGATCCGGCGTTCCGTAATGTTTCTTTCGATGAGCTGGTGGAAGCCTACCGCGAATCGACGCGTGCGCTGGTGGAAGGCGGTGTCGATCTGATCATGATCGAAACCATCTTTGATACCCTGAACGCCAAAGCCGCCGCCTTCGCGGTGGAAACCGAGTTTGAAGCCCTGGGCGTTGCGCTGCCGATCATGATTTCCGGCACCATCACCGACGCCTCCGGCCGTACCCTGTCGGGCCAGACCACCGAAGCCTTCTACAACTCGATGCGTCACGTCAAGCCGCTGAGCTTTGGCCTGAACTGTGCGCTGGGCCCGGACGAACTGCGCCAATACGTTTCTGAGCTGTCGCGTATCTCGGAAAGCTACGTCACCGCTCACCCCAACGCCGGGTTACCCAACGCCTTCGGCGAATACGATCTGGACGCGCAAGAGATGGCGAAACAGGTCGGCGAGTGGGCGAATGCCGGCTTCCTGAATATTATCGGTGGCTGCTGCGGCACCACGCCGGAACACATTGCTGCGATGGTCAGGGCCGTGGCGGGCGTACCCCCGCGCCAGCTGCCAGCGATCCCGGTCGCCTGCCGTCTGGCCGGCCTTGAGCCGTTGAACATTGACGCCAAGACGCTGTTCGTCAACGTGGGCGAGCGTACCAACGTCACCGGTTCCGCCCGCTTTAAGCGGCTGATTAAAGAAGAGAAATACAGTGAAGCGTTAGCCGTTGCCCGCCAGCAGGTGGAAAGCGGCGCACAGATTATCGATATCAACATGGATGAGGGGATGCTCGACGCCGAAGCGGCGATGGTGCGTTTCCTCAACCTGATCGCCGGTGAACCGGATATTGCCCGCGTGCCGATCATGATCGATTCCTCCAAATGGTCGGTGATCGAGAAAGGCCTGAAGTGTATTCAGGGCAAAGGCATTGTTAACTCTATCTCGATGAAAGAGGGCGAAGAGGCCTTTATCCACCACGCCAAACTGGTGCGCCGCTACGGTGCTGCGGTCGTGGTGATGGCTTTTGACGAGGCAGGCCAGGCGGATACCCGCGAGCGCAAGTTCGAGATTTGTCGCCGCGCTTATAAAATCCTGACCGAGCGCGTCGGCTTCCCGCCGGAAGACATCATTTTTGACCCGAATATTTTTGCCGTCGCCACCGGTATCGATGAGCATAACAACTATGCCGTCGACTTTATCGAAGCCTGTGCCGACATCAAAACCCACCTGCCGCATGCGATGATCTCCGGTGGGGTGTCCAACGTGTCGTTTTCCTTCCGCGGGAACGATCCGGTGCGTGAGGCGATCCACGCGGTATTCCTGTATCACGCGATCCGCAACGGCATGGATATGGGTATCGTTAACGCCGGGCAGTTGGCGATCTACGACGATCTGAGCGCCGAACTGCGCGATGCGGTGGAGGACGTGATCCTCAACCGCCGCGACGATGGCACCGAGCGCCTGCTGGAGCTGGCAGAAAAATACCGTGGCAGCAAAGATAACGAAGTGGCGGTGCAGCAGGCGGAATGGCGCGGCTGGCCGGTCGAAAAACGACTGGAATATTCACTGGTCAAAGGGATTACCGAGTTTATCGAACTCGATACCGAAGAAGCGCGCCAGCGTGCGGATCGTCCGATCGAAGTGATCGAAGGGCCGCTGATGGCAGGCATGAACGTGGTCGGTGACCTGTTCGGCGAAGGCAAGATGTTCCTGCCGCAGGTGGTGAAATCCGCCCGTGTGATGAAGCAGGCGGTGGCCTACCTGGAACCGTACATTGAGGCCAGCAAGGAGAAAGGCACGACGGCGGGTAAAATCCTGCTGGCGACGGTGAAGGGCGATGTACACGACATCGGTAAAAACATCGTCGGCGTAGTGTTGCAGTGCAACAACTACGAAATTGTCGATTTGGGCGTGATGGTACCGACGGAGAAAATCCTGAAAACCGCGCGTGAACAAAACGTCGATATCATCGGCCTGTCGGGGTTGATTACCCCGTCGCTGGACGAGATGGTCAACGTGGCTAAAGAGATGGAGCGTCAGGGCTTTACCCTGCCGTTGCTGATTGGTGGTGCCACGACCTCCAAGGCCCATACTGCGGTGAAGATTGAGCAAAATTACAGTGGCTCAACCACCTACGTGCAAAATGCCTCACGCACCGTGGGTGTGGTGTCGGCACTGCTTTCCGCCACCCAACGCGATGATTTTGTGGCGCGTACTCGTAAAGAATATGAAACCGTGCGCATCCAGCATGCGCGTAAAAAGCCGCGGACCCCACCGGTCAGCCTGCAGAAAGCGCGCGATAACGCCATGGTGCTGGATTGGGAAAATTACCAGCCGCCAGTGCCGAAACAGTTGGGCGTTTACCCGGTTGAAGCCGGTATAGAAACGCTGCGCCATTACATCGACTGGACGCCATTCTTTATGACCTGGTCGCTGGCGGGTAAATACCCGCGCATTCTGGAAGATGAAGTGGTGGGTGAAGAGGCCAAACGGCTGTTTGCCGACGCCAACCAGATGCTGGACATGCTGGCCGCCAACGGCAGCCTCAACCCGCGCGGCGTCTACGGCCTGTTCCCGGCCAACCGTGTCGGCGACGATGTGGAGGTGTACCGCGACGAAAACCGTGACGAGGTGCTGGTGGTCAGCCGCCACCTTCGTCAGCAGACGGAAAAAACCGACTTCCCGAACTACTGTCTGGCGGACTTTGTCGCGCCGAAAAGCAGCGGCAAGGCCGACTACTTCGGCGCCTTCGCGGTGACCGGCGGTCTGGAAGAGGATGAACTGGCGGCGGCCTATGATGCGCAGCACGATGATTACAATAAAATCATGGTGAAAGCGCTGTCGGATCGTCTGGCGGAGGCTTTCGCCGAGTACCTGCACGAGCAGGTGCGCAAGCTGCACTGGGGCTTCGCGGCGGAAGAGAGCCTGAGCAACGAAGAGCTGATCCGCGAAAATTACCAGGGCATCCGCCCGGCTCCGGGCTATCCGGCCTGCCCGGAACACACCGAGAAAGCGGAAATCTGGCGCCTGCTGGACGTTAACCGCCACACCGGTATGGTGTTGACCGAATCCTTCGCCATGTGGCCGGGGGCGGCGGTGTCCGGCTGGTACTTTAGCCACCCGCAAAGCAAGTATTTTGCGGTAGCCCAGCTCCAGCGCGATCAGGTGGAAGACTATGCGGCGCGTAAAGGCATGAGCGTCAGCGAGGTTGAACGCTGGCTGGCACCCAACCTCGGCTACGACGCCGACTGATTATCCTTCTTTAGGGGCGCGGCTTGCCGCGCCCCTGTCATTGCGCCTCCACGTCAATGTGCAGCGCGTCGTAACGCCAATATTCCAAATCACAATCAATCACCCGATCGTGCTGATCGCGGTTAACCCGGGTAATAAACAGCGCCGGGCTGCCGTAGGTTACTTTCAGCATGGTGGCCGCGTCCTGTGGCAGCAGGGTGGGTAGCATATCGAAACGCACCCGGCCATAACGAATGCCGTAGCGTTCGGCGTACAGCCCGGTCAGCGACTGGGTTAAATCTTCGTCCAGGATACCGGCAAAATAGGCGGGATTGAGGTAGTGCTCGCAGTACAACACCGCACGACCGTCGATATAGCGCAGCCGACGAATGCGGTAGATCTCGCTACCAGGGGACAGATCCAACCGTTGGCACAGGCTGCCGTACAGCGGCAGAGTGGTGGCGTCGATCACTTCGGTATGGGCATCGCGTCCCTGCTGCTGCGCCATGGCGTGGAAATGGCTGCGCTGCAACGGGTTGTACACCAGCCGGGGCGGCGAAATAAACCAGCCACGCCTGACCTGACGGTAAATCACACCCTGCGCCTCCAACTGGCCGAGCGCTTCCTGCAGCGTAATGCGGGTGGTGGAAAACTGTTCGCTCAGGGCTCGCTCGGAAGGCAGTTTGCCATCGGCGTTGAACTCCCCGTCGGCGATACGGCTGGCCAGAATCTGGCAAATAGTCGCCACGGTTGTTGTTCCTTCACTCATGCACAGTTGCCCCAATTGAGTGCGCTTTGCCCCGCTAAAGGTAGACCAACGCCAGCTTCGGTGACGCCCGAATGCGATAAAAATGCTGCTTTTTTAGACTGACATATAATTATCACATTCGTCCGTTAGATTGGCTTGGTTCTTGCTGGACTAGTCCAGCCACTTCCACACTACCACCCGGAGCATCAGTTATGAAACGTTTGTGCGCTTCTGTGTTAACCAGTGCCATTATCCTGTCCAGCCAAACCAGCTGGGCTGCCGATTCCGATCTGGCGGCGCTGGCACAGGCTGCCAAGAAGGAAGGGGAAGTCAACAGCGTCGGCATGCCGGACAGCTGGGCCAACTGGAAAGACACCTGGCAGGATCTGCTCAGCAAGTACGGCCTGAAGCATGCCGATACCGACATGAGCTCGGCGCAGGAAATCGCCAAGTTCGATGCCGAAAAGAGCAACGCTACGGCGGATATCGGTGATGTGGGCGCAGCATTCGGCCCGATCGCGGTACAAAAAGGGGTGACCCAGCCGTACAAGCCATCCACCTGGGATCAGGTGCCTGACTGGGCGAAAGACAAAGACGGTCATTGGGCGCTGGCCTATACCGGCACCATTGCTTTCATCATCAACAAGAAACAGGTGAAGGAGATCCCGCATAGCTGGGCGGATCTGCTGAAAGGAACCTATCAGGTCACTATCGGTGACGTGGGTACCGCCTCGCAGGCGGCCAGCGGCGTATTGGCGGCCACTTACGCCATGGGCGGCAATGAGAAGAACCTGAAGCCGGGCCTGGAATTCTTCGGCAAGCTGGCGAAAGCTGGACGTTTGAGCCTGAGCAACCCGGTGATCGCCTCACTGGAAAAAGGCGAAGTACAGGTCGGCGTAGTTTGGGACTTTAACGGCCTTAACTACCGTGACCAGATAGACAAAACCCGCTTTGAAGTGTTGATCCCGTCCGACGGCTCAATCACCTCAGGCTACACCACCATCATCAACAAATACGCCAAGCACCCGAACGCCGCCAAGCTGGCGCGTGAATACATCTTCTCCGACGCCGGCCAGATCAACCTGGCGCGTGGCTACGCCCGTCCCATCCGTGCCGAACATCTGACGCTGCCGGACGATGTCAAAGCCAAGCTGCTGCCGGCCGAACAATATAAAAATGCTCACCCAATCGCCGATCCGGCGGCCTGGGAGCAAAGCGCCAAAACGCTGCCGCGTCAGTGGCAGGAAAACGTCATTATGTTTATGCAGCAGTGAGTTAAGCCATTATGAAAACGATCCTCGTATTGCTGGACGGGCTGAACTATCAGGTGGCGCATGACGCCATGGGCTATCTGCAGGCCGAATGTGCGGCAGGGCGCGGACGTTTATATCAGTTGGAGAGCGAGCTTCCCTCGCTCTCCCGCCCGCTGTATGAGTGCATCCTCACCGGCGTGCCGCCGGTGGAGAGTGGCGTGGTGCATAACCAGGTATCGCGCCTCTCGCATCAGCAGAGCGTGTTTCACTATGCGCGCGCCGCAGGGCTGACCACCGCAGCGGCCGCCTACCATTGGTTCAGTGAGCTGTATAACCGCACCCCGTTTGATGCCGCCCGCGATCGTCATACCGACGATGCCGAGCTGCCGATCCAGCACGGCCATTTTTATTACGACGACCGCTACCCGGACTCCCATCTGTTTGATGACGCGGAAAGTTTACGCCGCCGCCATCAGCCCGATTTCTTGCTGATCCATCCAATGAACATTGATGATGCCGGGCACCGCTTCGGCCTGTCTTCGCCGCAGTACCGCAATTCGGCGCGCAATGCCGACGGCGTGCTGTCGCGCTATTTGGCCGATTGGTTGGCCGACGGTTATCAGGTGATGGTTACCGCCGATCACGGCATGAATGACGATCGCAGCCACGGCGGCGTGCTGCCCGAAGAGCGTCAGGTGCCGCTGTTTGTCTTCGGCAGCGCATTCAGCCAAAACGATGCCGACCCGCAGCAAACCGACCTGTGCGGCACGCTGTGCGAACTGCTGCAGGTGGCACACAACAAGCCGCGTTGCCGTGCGCTGTTGGCATAAGGGTGATTGATGAAAGCCAAGTGGATTGCCGCCTTGTGCCTGTTGCCGTTTATCCTGCTGTTTGGTGCGTTCCAAATCGCACCGCTGGTGTGGATTGCGGTCAGCAGTTTTTTCAGCCAAACCAGCGGCTGGGGGCTGGGCAACTATGTTGATGTGTTGACCTCGCCGTTCTATCTGCAGGCGTTTCAGTTCTCGCTGGAGATTTCTCTCTGGTCGAGCGTCTATGGGCTGTTAATCGCCCTGGTGGGCAGTTACTCACTGCGCCAGCTAGGCCAGACGCGGTTCCATGATTTTGTGATGTCGTTTACCAACATGACCAGCAACTTCGCAGGGGTGCCGCTGGCATTCGCCTTTGTCATCCTGCTGGGGTTAAACGGCTGCCTGACGTTGCTGTTACGCAAGTACGGCCTGATGGAGAGTTTTAACCTTTACTCCAAAACCGGCCTGATCGTGCTCTACACCTACTTCCAGATCCCGCTCGGCGTGCTGCTGCTGTACCCGGCGTTTGATGCACTGCGTGAAGACTGGCGCGAATCGGCATCCTTGCTCGGAGCCAGTCCGTGGCGCTATTGGCGGCATATCGGCCTGCCGGTGCTGGCTCCGGCGCTGATGGGCACTTTTGTCATCCTGCTGGCCAACGCATTGGGCGCTTATGCCACTGTGTATGCGCTGACCACCGGCAATTTTAACGTTATCCCCATCCGGATCTCGGCGCTGGTGGCGGGGGACATCTCTCTCGATCCTAACCTGGCCAGTGCGCTGGCGATGCTGCTGGTGGCGATGATGGCGTTTATCACTCTGATCCATCAGTGGCTGCTGCGCAGGAGTTACCTCAATGCACACTCATAATATTGCGGAGGGCGGCCATGTCGCGTTTTGAAACCGGCTATCACCGCGTAGTGAGCGGCTTGCTGCTGCTGATCCTGCTGTTACCGCTGGCGGCGACGCTGATTTATGCGCTGGCCACCCAATGGGGCGCGACCATCCTGCCGGACGGTTTTACCCTGAAATGGCTGGTGACGTTATGGAGCGATCCGCGTTTCCTGCTGGCGCTGTGGCACTCGCTGCTGATCTGCTTTGGCACTTTGGTGCTGGCGGTGGTGGTGATTTTGCCGATGATGTTTGTGATTGCTTACTATTTCCCCAAGCTGGATGCGGTAATGAACGTGCTGATCCTGCTGCCGTTCGCCGTACCGCCGGTGGTGTCGGCGGTCGGGCTGATGCAACTGTTTGCCGCCGATCCGCTGCCGCTGCTGGGTACGCCGTGGATCCTGATTGGCTGCTACTTCTCTATCGCGCTGCCGTTTATTTACCGCGCCATCAGCAACAACATGCAGGCGATTAACCTGCGTGATCTGATGGATGCCGCGCATCTGCTGGGGGCCAGCACCTGGAAAGCGGCACTGTTGGTGGTGCTGCCGAACCTGCGCAAGGGCGGGATGATTGCCGTGCTGTTGTCGTTTTCTTTCCTGATTGGCGAGTTTGTCTTCGCCAACCTGCTGGTGGGTAGCCAATATGAAACGCTGCAGGTTTACCTGTTTAACATGCGTAACGGCAGTGGCCATTTCACCAGCGCACTGGTCATTTCTTATTTCGCCGTGGTGCTGATCGTCACCTGGTTGGCGAATTTGCTGAATAAAAATAAGGGCTAACCCATGGCTTATCTCAACGTCACCCGCCTCAACAAACACTACGGCCAGACCCAGGTATTTCAGGATATCGATTTCACTGCCGAAGAAGGTGAGTTTGTCACTCTGCTCGGGCCGAGCGGCTGCGGCAAGTCTACGCTGCTGCGCTGTCTGGCGGGCCTGACTTCGGTCGACAGTGGGCAGATCCTGCTGCAGGGTCAGGATCTGGTGCCGGTGCCGCCGCAAAAACGCGGTATCGGCATGGTGTTTCAGAGCTATGCGTTATTCCCGAACATGACGGTTGAAGGCAACGTGGCATTCGGCCTGAAAATGCAAAAGCTGGCGACCGGACAGATCCAGCAGCGGGTACAGGAGGTGCTGGCACTGGTGGAACTGACCGAGCTGGCGAAGCGCTACCCTCATCAGCTTTCCGGCGGCCAATGCCAACGGGTGGCGCTGGCGCGATCCCTGGTGACGCGTCCGCGCTTGTTATTGCTGGATGAACCGCTCTCGGCGCTGGATGCCCGTATCCGCAAACATCTGCGCGAACAGATCCGTCGGATCCAGCGTGAGCTGAACCTGACGGCGATCTTTGTCACCCACGATCAGGAAGAGGCGCTGACGCTGTCGGATCGCATCGTGCTGATGAACAAGGGGCAAATTGTACAAAGTGGCGATGCGGAAACCTTATACACCCAACCGGCCGACGTTTTCGCTGCCGGGTTTATCGGCAACTACAACCTGCTGAGCGCTGAACAGGCGTCCGTTTTGACCGGCAACACTTATCGCGGTAAGGTGGCTGTTCGCCCGGAGTCCATGACCTTACTGCCTGCCGGGCAGGGTATCGCCGCCACTATCCTCAACCACAGCCTGCTGGGCAACGTGGTGCGCTATCGGGTTAAGGCCCGTGGCGTAGAGCTGGTGGTCGACGTGCTCAACCGTTCGGTCGAGGATTTGCGGCCCGACGGCAGTGAAATTGGACTACACTTAGAAACTGTTACATTACGGGAAGTTGCATGACATTTTCCCGCTGACAAACGGAATTTCCCTTCCCTTCAGCGGCAGTCTGCAACCCGTTGCCGCTGTTCTGCTCTTTTAACGCCCGGCAGAACGGTTGCCTTGCTGGCGTTTAGGGAGCGTATTTTTCGTGTTGACCCTTCTTCATCTGCTCTCTGCGGTGGCGCTGTTGGTGTGGGGTACCCACATCGTGCGCACCGGGATTATGCGGGTCTATGGCGCTAATTTGCGTCGAGTATTGAGCGACAGCGTGCAGAAAAAGCCGCTGGCGTTCGTCTCAGGTATCGGCGTGACCGCGCTGGTGCAAAGCAGCAACGCTACTGCGCTGCTGGTGACCTCTTTCGTCGCACAAGGGCTGGTGGGGCTGACGCCTGCACTGGTGATCATGCTCGGTGCCGACGTTGGTACCGCGCTGATGGCGCGCATCCTGACCTTTGATCTCTCCTGGCTGTCTCCGCTGCTGATCCTGGTCGGCGTGTTCCTGTTTCTCAGCCGCAAGCAAACTCGCGTGGGCCAAATGGGCCGAGTGTGTATTGGCCTGGGGCTGATTGTTCTGGCGCTGGAGCTGATCGTGGCTGCCGCAACGCCAATCACCCAAGGGGCAGGGGTGAAGGTGTTGTTCTCGTCATTGACCGGTGATGTGATGCTGGATGCACTGACTGGCGCGTTGTTCGCCATTGTCAGCTATTCCAGTCTGGCGGCGGTGTTGCTGACGGCAACCCTGACTGCCTCCGGCGTGATTTCACTGAAAGTGGCACTGTGCCTGGTGATCGGTGCCAATCTTGGCAGTGGTCTGCTGGCTGTGATTAACACCAGCGGCCAGAATGCCGCTGGCCGTCGGGTGGCGCTAGGCAGCCTGCTGTTCAAGCTGATCGGTTGTGTGCTGGTGCTGCCCTTTGTCTCTTATCTGGCTGATGCGATGGCTCGGCTGCCCGGTGGCAACGAAGAGTTGGTGATTTATTTCCACGTGTTCTACAACCTGATCCGCTGCCTGATACTGATCCCGCTGGCCGGGCCGATGGCGCGGCTGTGCGAAACGCTGATCGCCGACGTAGCGGCTGACGATCCCCGGTTGCGACCACGGCATCTGGATGCCAGCGCGTTGGATACGCCGACGCTGGCGTTGGCCAATGCGGCGCGTGAGACCCTGCGTATGGGGGATGTGGTAGAACATATGATGATCCTGCACCGCGAAGTGCTGCACGGCAAGATTGGGCAGGATAAAGAGGTGCGCCGGTTGGACGATGACGTTGATGTGCTGTACACCGCCATCAAGCTGTATCTGGCGCAGATCCAGAAAGAGGAACTGGGCGAAGAGGATTCGCGACGTTGGGCAGAAATCATCGAAATGGCGCTCAACCTGGAGCAGGCCGGGGACATTATCGAACGCATGACCGGCGATATTGCGTCGAAGTCACTTGCGGCGCGGCGGGCGTTTTCAGCCGAAGGGTTGGCGGAGCTGGACACATTGTATGAGCGACTGATTGGCAACCTGCGGTTAAGTCTGTCGGTGTTCCTGTCCGGTGACCTCACCAGCGCCAAGCGGCTGCGACGCTCCAAGCACCGCTTCCGTATTCTGGATCGCCGCTACGCGCATGCGCACGTCGATCGCCTGCACCAACAGAACGTGCAAAGCATCGAAACCAGTTCGCTGCACCTGGGGTTGCTGGGTGACATGAAACGTCTGAATTCCCTGTTCGCAGCGGTGGCGTATAACGTGCTGGATCAGGATGAGAAGGATGACGAGCGTGAGTGGGAGGACACCCCGAGCACGCTATAAAAAAATGCCCCCGGCTGAAACCTGCTGCCAAAGGCATTGCTTAAATAAACGTCTCCCTCTCCCGAAGGAGAGGGGACCATTTACCGCCAGTTATTTACCCGAAAAGACTCCTGCCTTGGCATCAGCGGCCTGGTTGTTGATATAACCACCGACCGGGGTCTCCAGGTTCACCACGCTTTTTCCGGCGATGCCCAGCAGTGCGCCGGCCGAGGCGGCCGCATCGAGGTGCCCGCCACCCTGATAGCGATTGCCCGCCACGTCCTGTTGCTCCAGCTTGCCGTTACCCAGCGTCACCTCCCCCTGTTGGCTGCGGATCTCGCCGCCTGTCAGGTGCGTGTTGCCCTGCACGTTCAACGTCACGTCATTTTTCCCGCTGATGGCGGACTGCACGCCAACCGCATCGTTATTGACCACGTCGGCGTTGACCTTGAACTGGCCCTGTAGCCCTGCGGGGCCGGTCAGGCTCTCTTTGGACTTGTTGCCGAGGAAGCGAGCGCCGCGATCCCACAGCGGGGCCTTCTCTTTTTCGCCGACCAGCGTTTCCGGCAGGGTGACTTTGCTATCGGCCTTGCTGAAACTGACTGCGCCGGTGGTGTCCTGTTTTGGATCGAGACGACGGGCCACGCTGTTGTACTTGTCGGTAGTGGCGTCAGCGACCTTGTTGATGCCGCCCTCCAGCTTCTCCTTCACCTTGCCGGCATAGTGCGGCGTGCCCACTTTCGACAGTTTGGAGGTGATGCTGCTGGCCGGGTCGTTGGTGTGGCTCAGGCCGACGTCCACGTTGACCTTGACGCTGCTTTCGCTGTCTTTACGGCTCTCGACGTGCAGATCGCCACCGACGTTGCCCTGTACGCGATCGGCATCGATTCGCGCGCCGGCCAGGGTAGTGTCCTTGCCACTGTTGAGCGTCACTTCGTCGGCGCTAATCAGGCTGTTGCCCTGGGTCGTTTTCTGCAGCTTATCGACGCCGACCTTCACTCCGGCACCCAGAGTATGGGTGTCGCTGCCGCTGGTGGCGTCAACCTTGCCGTTGGCATCCTTGTTGAAGGATTGGCCGCCTTTGACGTTGGCCTTCAGCCCCAGGTTCCAGTTGTTTTTCTGCTCCTGATTTTGCGCCGACTCTAACACCACACCGCCGTGTTCGGCATTCAAGGCGACGCTGCTGCCTTTGACCTCGGTTCCCTGCAGGTGCAACGCCTGGTCGCCATTGCCTTTGGCGGTAATGTTCACTGCGCCGCCGCTGGTGATTTTGCCGCCCTGTTGAGCCGTGGAGGACTCATCGACCTTGGCAATGTCAAATGCGCCGCCGAGGGAAATGACACCCGCGCTTTTTTTGTCGTTGTCGGTGCTGATACCACCAATATCGATATTGCCTGATAGCGTGTCGTCCTTACGCGTTTGGTGCGACTTGGCTGCCTGTATCGCAACCTTATCGCCTGCCTTCAGCGAGACGTCACCCTGGCTGGTAACCGTGCTGCCTTGCAGCGTCAGCCCACGACCGGCCTCAAGCTCTACGCCCTGCTTCCCGCCGAGGTGGCTGACCTGTGCGCTGCTGCCATCGCTCGCCCCTTTGCTGTGACCGCCGCCCAGCCCGGCGCCGAAGCTTTTGGTTTCCGGTGAGGTACCGCCTTTGGCCGACACTTTGACATTGAAGCCGCTGTGGCTTTCATGGTTGCGATCGGTGGCCTGCTCGAAACGGATGTTGCCGTCTTCCGCTTTCACCTGTGCCTTACCCTTACCGGCATCCAGCGAGGTACCCTGATACACCGCGTCCTGCTTGACCTTGATATCGATGCCATTGGCGGCGGTGATGCTGCCGGTAACGGCCTGGCTGCCGCCGCTTTCGCTGCGTTTATTGCCGCCTTCACCTTTGGCATCCACGGTCAGATCGCTACCGGTGGTGGTATAAACGCGCACGCTGGCACCGCCGCGGGTTTCGCTGTTGCTTTCCTGCCGACTGTTTTGCGCCGCTTCACTTTGGTGGCTGTCTGCCGTCAGCGTTACGCTCCCCTGGGTGGCCTGGTATTTTGTTCCGCTATCCTGCAGTTTGCCGCTGGCGGATACCTCAATATCCCCGGCGGTAATGGTGCTGATCACGGCCTGCGAACTGCTGCTGCGCTTTTCGCTGCTGCCGCCATTGGCGCTGATATCCAGCCCGACATTAGGTGCGCCGATGCCGCCGATCTCGTTAATTACACCGTTGGCGTCCAGCTTCGCGGCTTTCCCTACCGCGCGCTCAACCGGGCGGGTGACGGCGCTGTAATCAATGTTGGCACCGATATCCACGCCGACGTCGGTTTTGCGGGTGTGGCTGCTTTCGCTGTCGATAGCGGCCAGATGGGCGATGCTGTCGGCATTTTCCTGATATTTACCGCCCGCCTGGTGCTGGGCACCTTGCTGGGTCAGCTTGTCCTTGGCGTTAATGGTCAGATTGCCGGCTATGTCACTGCCCGAGGTCACAGCCTTGCGGCTTTCCGAGTGTGTTTTGCTGTTCTCGTAACCGCCTTCGATACCGGAACCGACTTTATCTATGCCACCGGTGTAATAAAAACCGCCGCCAATTTTGGTTTTCTCGGTGTCGCTGGTGGTCTTGTTTTCCGCCGCCAGGAAGGAGACGTTGTCGCCGCTGACGCTGGCATCACCCTTAGTGGTCACCAGTTTGGAGCCGGTGAAAGTCACGTCTTTATCCGCTTTCAACGCTACGCTGCCGCCACTGAGCATCGAAGACTGTTGCTCGCTGCGGGTGGTTTTCTCGCTGTCGCTGGTATGTTCAATTCGTAGGCCGGCGCGGTATTGCTTATCACCTTGCTCTTTGGCATAACCGTTGACAGTCAGCGCGGTTTTCTGCTCATCAATGCGTTGCTGCTGCTCTGCGGCGCTGACGTTGATATTGCCACCGGCGTTGATGTCCAGCTTGCCGACGCTGGTCACCTTGCTGCCCACCACGTCGGTATCCTTTTTACTGACCAACTGCAGGTTGGTATCGGAAACCAGCTCACTGGCGGTGGACTGTTGGTAACTGTTGTTGGATTTTTGCGAACTGCTGGTGATGTTAAAGGCAGTGCCGGTGCGGGCATTGACCTTGTCGACGTTGGTACTGAGCGCGTTGTCGATCCGCAGGCCACCTTCACTGGCTTCGACAAAACCCCCCTGTTTGCCTTTCACCTTGCTGCCGGTAATGGTGACGCCCTGCTGCCCGTTCAGCCGCAAAATGCCGTCGGCTGTCAGTTCGGAGGCGTTGCTGATCTCGCGAAGGTTGCTGTTGTCCTTGTTGTTACCGCCGCCAATCCCGCCCCATGAGGTTTTATTGTCGCGGACGGTCTTCGCATTGGCGGTTTTTTGCACGTTGATGTTGATTTGGTCCTTGGCGTCGACCGTCAGGTTACGCCCCGCATGGACTTTGGCCCCCTGGGCCTGCAGATTGTTGCCGGCCGTGAGCGTCAGATCGCCGCCGGTATACAAATCGCTGGCTTTCAGGCTTTCGGTCTCCTGGCTGTTGTACCAACTGCCGGTGCGCAGGCTGGAGGTATGGTTGCGCTGATTACCGCGTTCGCTGGATTTATCCTTCTCGACCAGCCCGCTGAGCTGCACGTCGCGCTTGGCCTCGATTTTCAACGTGTCGCCCGCCGTGATCTTGGTGCCAAGCAGCTTCACATCCTGTTTGGTGGCGGTCAGCGTGGCATTCTTTGTGGCGCTGATGGTGCTGCCGATCTGCTGATGCTGTTCATTATCACGGCTGACGTTGTACTTCCAGGAGTAGAACCATTGGTTGTCGGTGTCGCCCTGAGCCTGTTTCAGTTGCTGACCGTCGAGCGTCAGGCTGGCGCCTTGCAAGCGGATCTCGTCACCCTGAATATCGACGGCGCTCAGGTGGTTGCTGTTATCGGCCAGCAGGCTGATGTTTTTACCTTTCAGCTTGGTGCGGGTCAGTTGCTGGCTGTTGTTGTAGTCGCTGATGTAAATACCGCCGCGATAGTTTTGGTAGTTTTTAACGCTGGTGTAGCTGTTGTTGTCGTCAATGACCTTGCTTTGGGCACTGATGTTGTGGGCTTTCACCCGGATCTCTTCGCTGCCCTGCAGTTGGCCCGCCAGCTTCACACCGCTGCCGGTTAGGGTATGGACGATATTGATGCGCCCTGCCTGCATGCTGCCAAGATAGTAGCTGTCCGTTGTGCCTAATATCTGGTCCCAGAATGTGACCTCAGGTTGCTCGCTGCTGAGCACCTGTGCATCGCGCGATACGCGGTTGTTGCCGCTGATGGCATTGATATCTGATACCCTTTTGTTGCTTTTCTGATCGTAGACCGGGTTAACGATCACCTCGCCGTGGCTGGTGATTCTCGGTGCGATCAAATCCAGCACGCCAGCGGCGTTGAGTTTGCCATCCAGGCTCAGGGTGTTGCGATTACCCAGCGTGCTGTAGCCCTGCAGCATGCCGTTTTCCACCAGCGGGTTGCCCACCACCAGTGATGAACGGCTGGTATTGATAAAACCGCAGCCGTTACAGGTGATGCCGTTCGGGTTGGCCAGCACGTAGTCGGCCGCCATGCCGAAGATTTCCTGCTGGCCGAGCAACAGTGATGGATTGCGGCTGATCACTTCGTTGAGGATCACGCTGGCCGCCTGATTGTTCAGGTTCGGGTTGGCACCCAACTGCCCGGCCAACTGAGACTGCCCGGCGTTGAGTGAGTTATTCAGCACCGCGCCTGGCTGGTTGACGTTGAAATCCTGATATTGGTTATGCGACAGCCCGTGGTCATTCGGCGTCACGATATTCACCACCTGCGCACCGTTACCGGCAGTGGTAACACCGGGTCCGTTAGCACCGTTGGCCGCCACGATCTCAGCGGCGTAACCGCTGCCGAGCGAGGCGAGAATGATCGCCAGTGAAGCGGCCAACTTACCCGCCGCCGAAAGCCTGAAGTTATTATTTTTCATCCATGTATCTCCATATATCGCTGTGGTAGTGCAAGAAAACGCTGACTAAAAGGTGTACGAAAAGCGCGCCAGTACCTGGACGGGATCGTCGGGCATGGCGTGACTGGACAGTAGCCAGCCACGGCTGGCTTCGACGTCGAGCGACGCCCGCTGGTAACGCAGAGTGGCGCCGGCACTCAGACCTGCGCTGCTTTGCCAGCCCGAAGGCCGATTGTCACGCGGCAGCACCCGGCCGACATCGCCACCAATGCGCGGGGTGAGGATGCTTTGGCCCAGGTTGAAGCTGCGGGACAGGGTATTTTGCAGATACCAGCCGTTATCGCCGGACAGCGTGCTGCGGCTGAAACCGCGGATCGCGCTGCGGTCGGTCAGGCTGAGCCATTCCACGCCGGGCAGGCGATCGCGGCTGTATTGCCCGTAAAGCAGGTTACTGAGCTGGTAGCTGGAACCGGCCAGGGTGAAACGTTGGTTGAGGTTGGCAAACAGCTTGCCCTTGGTGAATTGGGCATCGGGCAGCCCGGCACCGCCGTGGCTGTCGGCCCCAAACCACGGCAATCCTTGTTCCACGCTGAGGTTGGCGCTGACAAGCCCGCCAGGCAGGATCTGCAGGTGGTTAACGCCCAGTTCGAACAGGCTGAGCGTCGGGCTGCCGAGGCCGATACGCACGGTGTCGAAATAGTTATTGATGCGCTTATGGGTTAGCTGACCGCTCAGGGCGTTGATTTGATCGCGATCGCGGTAAAATACATAGTCGCCGCGCAGGCCGTACTGCTGGGTCTGGCCGTGCAGCTTATAGCTGTTGAACACCAACTGCTGGCGGTTCATGTATTGCGAATAGCTGGCAAAGCCGCTGAAGGTAAAGGCGCCGTAGGGCAGGGAATAGAGCAGGGTATAGGCGCGGTTGTAGCGCTGCGATGGGTCTTTCAGCGTGCCGGCGACGTTCAGACTGACAAAGTCCGACAGGCCGAATGGACTGTCCAGCGTTGCCGTGCTGCGCGCTAACCACTGGCCGGTATTTTTTTGGCCATAATTGTCCAGGGTGGCAGACAGCAACCAGGGTTTGGCATGTTGGTTGTGCAAGCGAATAATGGAGCCGCCGGTTTGGCTGCCCGGCAATATATCCAGACGGGTTTTGTTCGATTGCAAACGATTGGCCTGATCCAATCCCTGATCGAGCTGAGTTAATTTCAGCGGCTTACCTTCCAGTCCGGGGAATAATAATTGGCTGTTAACCCAACGATCGCCACCTTCTATTTTCTCGATAAATCCTTCGGTCACCCGCAGCCCTAATTCCCCCTCGGCATTAGGGCGAATAAACTGTACGCGGGCGGTGATATAGCCTTTATCAAGATATAAACGGGTTAATTCGCGCGCCAGGCGGTTGATGTCATTACTGCTGATGCAACGTGGTGGCAGTGCGCTGAGCGCCGCCAAATCTTTCGCCGACAGCAGGGTAATGCCTTGCAGATATACGCCATCGATGGGCAGGCACTGGGCCGAACGCGGTAATGCCGGGGTCGCAGGCTCGGGTTCTGCCAGTAATTGCTGCTGTTTAAGCTGTCGGTAGCGGCGTTGCTCTATCTGTTGATTCACTTCACGCGTGCCGTCTTGCAGGGCGCGGCGTGATTCACCCATCGGCGAAAAATGCTCCATTTCCGGCAGGGTAGCGGCGGGGAGTGCGGTGCTGAACAGCAACGCCAGTGCGACGGTTTTTTTAATCATTTTAATCCATTATGAGAAGCCAGCGGGGTGGCCTGCTCAATCCATGAGGTCAAGAAACGGACGGCCAGAGGCCGGCCCGAAACAGCGAGCGACAAGCACATTGCGTGATATCTCGATTTGCCGCAGGCAAATTAAGACGATGGGTATTTATCTAAATAATAATTAGGCTGCTTGTTTTAATTTTCTGATTCCTTTAGTTAATTAACTAAAAAAAGTAATTAACCTGTCCGTTATTTAAACTTTATCGGCACGGATGGGAAGAATCTGAATTTTTATTTTTCCTGGGGATAATAGGGGAACGGGATATTTCTGACAATCCGACCAGTGGCAAATACGAAATTTCGCAGAAGGGGTGGGGCGCAGTTATTTGCGCCCCGGAGTGAGATTATTTTTTGTCGGTCGGCCGACCGGACCAGTAACCCGCCAGCAGGGAGCCGGACAGGTTATGCCACACCGAGAACAGCGCGCCCGGCAGAGCGGCCAGCGGCGAGAAATAGATTTTGCCCAGCGTTGCCGCCAGCCCGGAGTTCTGCATGCCGACTTCAATCGCCAGCGTACGGCAGGTGGACTCGTCGAAGCCAAATAGCTTGCCGCCCCAGTAACCGCTCAGCAGCCCGATGGCGTTATGCAGGATCACCGCGATGATCACCACCAGCCCGACCGAGGCGATGTGGCTTTGGCTACCGGCCACTACGGCGCTGATGATCGCCAAAATACAGACCATCGACAGCGCCGGCAGAATAGGCTCAATGCGTTTGACGGTTTTGGTAAAGGTGTGGTGCACGATCAACCCCAGACCAATCGGGATCACCACGATCTGCAGAATGCTCAGCAGCATGCCCATCACATCGACGCTGATCTCGGTATCAACGTATAAGCGGGTCAGCAACGGCGTGGCGAACACGCCCACCAGCGTGGAAACCGCCGAGATGGTCACTGACAGTGCCACGTCGCCCTTTGCCAGATAGATCATGACGTTGGAAGCCGTACCGCTGGCAACGCTGCCAACCAGCACCATGCCGGCGGAAAGATCCGGCGGCATGTGGAACAGCATCGCCAGCAGCCAGGCCGCCAGCGGCATGATCAGGTAATGCAAAAAGATCCCTGCGGCTACCGGGCCGGGCCGGGACAGCACGCGCTTGAAGTCATCCAGCCGCAGCGTGACGCCCATGGCAAACATGATCAACATCAGCAGCGGGCTGACGTAGGGGCCGATACCGGTAAAGGTGGTGGGGGTGAAGTAGGCGGCGACGGCGAGCAGCACCGCCCACAGGGGGAATAATCGGGTCAATTTTGCCAGCATGAATGAGGTTTTCCTTAGCCAAATAGAACGATGGGATGGAGTTGTGTTTTTTTGCGAGTTCAGCGGACTGAACCCCTACGGTTATGAACTGATTTTTTAGATGTAGGGGCGCAGCATGCTGCGCCCGCAAGGGATGATAATAGTTTATTCGAACAGATTGTGATGCAGGGTGCGTACCACTTGCTCGGCGTCGTTGCCGGGCACCAGGAAGCACAGGTTATAGCTGCTGGCACCGTAGCAAATCATGCGGATATTGAACGGGTCGAGCACGCCAAACACTTCTTTGCCCACGCCGCAGGCCTGGGAAAGTTTGTTGCCAATCAACGCCACCAGCGCCAGGTTTTCTTCCACTTCCACCCGACACAGTGATGAAAGATCGGTCAGCAACGAGGTGGTCAGCGGGCTGCCACCGGTGTTGGTAGAGCCGGTAGTGTCCATAGTCAGCGCGATACTGACTTCGGAAGTGGTGATCAGATCCACCGAGACATTATGGCGCGCCAGAGTGTTGAACACTTCGGCCAGGAAACCGCGTGCGTGCAGCATGTTGAGGCTGTGCAGTGTCAGCAGGGTTTGCTTGCGGCGCAGTGCCAGTGCGCGGAACAGCGGCGGATTCTCGGTGGTATTACACACCAGGGTCCCCCCGGCGGCCGGATCCTTGCTTGAACCGACAAACACCGGAATATCGCACCGCACCGCCGGCAGCAGGGTCGCCGGGTGCAATACTTTCGCACCGAAGGTCGCCATTTCTGCCGCTTCTTCGAAGGTAATTTTATCAATGCGTTTCGCCGCCGGAACCACGCGCGGATCGGTGGTGTAGATGCCCGGCACGTCGGTCCAGATATCCACCCGGCTGACGCTCAGCGCTTCGCCCAGCAGTGCGGCGGTGTAATCGCTGCCGCCGCGACCCAGCGTGGTGGTGCGGCCTTTCGGCTCGCTGCCGATAAAGCCCTGGGTCACCACCAGCGCTTCTTGCAGGCGCGGTTTGAGCAGCGATTGGGCTAATTGGCTCAGCGCTGCGGTGTCCGGTGTGGCACGCCCGAAGTGGTCATCGGTGTGCATCACTTTACGCACGTCAAACCATTCCGCCTGCACCTGGCGAGCGCGCAGGATCTCCACAAACAGCAGGGTAGACATCAGTTCGCCATGGCTGACCAGTTCGTCGGTCAATGCCGCCGAGTTTGCCAGCGACGCCGCTTCGGACAGCATGGCGATGTTTTCCAGCATGCGGTCGATTTCTTCACGGACAACCGCCGGATTGTCGAGACGATCAAGGATAGCGTATTGGATGCGACGGATTTCATCGAGCTGGAAATGGCGTTTGTCGGCATCGCTGCCTTCGGCCAGAGCCACCAACAGGTTGGTGACGCCCGCAGAAGCGGACAAGACCACCAGGCGTACGTCCGGATTGGCGAGTACGACGTCGGCGCTGCGGTTCATGGCTTCATAGTCAGCAACGCTGGTGCCGCCGAATTTGGCGACAACGGTGGAATTCTGGGGTGCTGCTTGGTTCATGTAAAAACCTCGTGTCAGGGTGGCTCTATTCAGAGAGCGCTTTTTGCATAGCCTTGGCACAAGGGAGGAGCGATAAGCAGGGGGCAGACGTAGAGGTTAAAGCTACGATACACCCAGAAGCGCCCCACCTTGCTGATTGCCCCTACGGACAATCCCTGGTGACAACTCAGGGGATTCAGCCCCTGTAGTCGATACGATGAATGCCGCACATCACCTTACCTCGGCGTCGCTCCCCCTCAAGCGCCGTCATTGGACAACGGCTCCTCTGACACTCTACCTGGGCGACGCACCTCTTCTGGCTTGCACACCGGGTGCGCAAGTAGGCTGTTAGGAATAGCCGGTAATCGCGCTGCTGTCAACGTCCGGACGTTGAGGGATTTTCATCTTGTACCAGTGCAATCAGCGTACAGGGCATAGATGGGACGAAACCGGTACCGATCGGCTGCAAAGTGCCGTCCTCGCGCTGACTGAATAGCGGAATAACGCCCTGATGTTTCTCAAGATATTCCAGCCAGCCAAAGTTCTCGTTCAGCTTGGTGGCCTTGATGGCCGCCCCCTGGGCGATCAGACTGCTTAAGCGGCCATAAGTAGCTTCTTGATTAAATAAAACCTCATGCCGACGAAAGCGCGAGCTTTCACCACTGTTGCCGCGGCCTTTCAGCGGGGCACCGGAGCGGATGGCGAACACCTGCCCGTCGCCAAAAATATGGCCAAAGTGATAGACCGCCAGCGCATTCTGATGGCGGTTGGGCGACAGCGCCAACACCTGCGCGGTATCGCTGAGATCGAGGTAGTTCTCGGCATGTTCGGAGTAAGCATGGCCATAATAGGCGGGGATGCCGTCCATACGCGCCTGGCGGTAATACTCCCAACTGCTGTCGGTGACGATCACCGGGATATTCATTTTTATCAACGCCTGCGCCAGCATGCGCGCCACGCTGTTGGCGCCGACGATCAGCACGCCGCGTGGTTTTTGCTGCTGTACCCGCAACCAGCGTGCCATCATGCTGCTGGTCAGGCTTTGCAGCACCACGGTACCGATGATCACGGCGAACACCACGGTCACCAGGCGATCGGCTCCAGGATAACCGCTGCGTTGCAAGGTCAGGGCGAACAGCGAACTGACCGCCGCAGCAACGATACCGCGTGGCGAAATCCAGCACAGCAGCAGCCGATCGCGCCAGTGCAGGGAGGAGCGCCAGGTCGACACCGCAATACACAGCGGCCTTGCAATAAACTGCACCACCAGCAGCAGGCCCAGCAGCGGCCAGCCCATATTCCACAACGCCTGGATATCAAGCCGCGCTGCCAAAATGATAAACAGCGCCGAAATCAGGATCGCCGACAGCTCTTCTTTAAATGCCAGGATGTCGCTGGTATCGACATCGCGCATATTGGCCAGCCAGATGCCCATCACCGTGACGGTCAGCAGGCCGGACTCGTCGGCAATGGCGTTGGACAGGCCAAAAGCGGTGAGCATAATTGCCAGCACCGCCAGGTTTTGCAGGTAGCCCGGCAGCCAGACGCGGCGTAGCGCCACGCCCAGCAGGTAACCGAACAGTGCGCCGGCCACCAGACCGACGGCGGCGGTAATACCCAGGGTGTAGAACAGGTGAGTGTAAGATTCCGAATGCTGTTTCAGTACGATAAATTCAAACACCAGCAGGGTGAAGATAGCGCCGACCGGGTCGATCACTATCCCTTCCCAGCGCAGCACCTGGTTGATATTGGCGTTGGGTCGCACCACCCGCATCAGCGGGGCGATCACCGTCGGGCCGGTGACCACCGTTACCGCGCCGATCAGCGCCGCCAGCTCGGGGGGGAAGTCCAGCAGCCACCAGCAGGCCACGCCGATCACCAGGAAGGTCATCAGCATGCCGATGGTTACCAGGTTGCGCACTACGCCACCCAGGCCACGAATTTCCTCGACCCGCAGCGTCAGCGCGCCTTCGAACAGAATAATGGCGACCGACAGCGACACCAGTGGGAACAGCAAATCGCCAAACAGCGCGTCCGGCTGGACCCAATGCACCACCGGGCCCAGTACCACGCCAAACACCAGCAGCGGCAGAATGGCCGGCAGGCGTAACAGCCAGGCCAGCCACTGCGCCAGCAGCGAACTCAATCCAATAACCACCAACATCAACGGGGCAGATAATTCCATAGTCATGTCCTTCGTGTTTCAAACCGCAGCCTGATTGGCCGCGCATCCTTAGCCTAATTACGTCAATGACGTGGTGATAACCTGACACAGCTTAGTGACAGTTAACTAACCCTGATAACAGGCTGTTATCCAAAAGTATAGGGGAAGAGCTGAAACGATGCGGCGGCGTTTGACAGTTAGCGCCTATCGCAAGAAAAGAGATCATAATCACAGTCGAACAGGCTACAATCGGACAACCACGTCATCTTTATTCTCAAGCCTAAGAGTGTTGCTATGAAAAATATCAATCCTAGTCAAACCGCTGCTTGGCAAGCCCTGCAGCAACATTTCGAACAGATGAAAGATGTACAGATCAGCGATCTGTTTGCTCAGGACAAAGAGCGTTTCTCCAAGTTCTCTGCCACCTTCAACGATCAGATGCTGGTGGACTACTCTAAAAACCGCATTAGCGCGGAGACCCTGGAAAAGCTGCAGGCACTGGCGAAAGAAACCGATCTGCAAAGCGCGATCAAATCCATGTTTGCCGGTGAGAAAATCAACCGTACCGAAGACCGTGCGGTGCTGCACGTTGCCCTGCGTAACCGCAGCAATACCCCGATTATTGTGGACGGCAAAGACGTGATGCCGGAAGTGAACGCGGTGCTGGCCAAAATGAAACAGTTCTGCGACCGCGTGATTGGCGGTGACTGGAAAGGTTACACCGGCAAAGCCATTACCGACGTGGTGAACATTGGTATCGGCGGTTCTGATCTCGGCCCTTATATGGCGACCGAGGCGCTGCGCCCTTACAAAAATCACCTGAATATGCATTTTGTCTCCAACGTTGACGGCACCCATATCGCCGAAACGCTGCAGCCACTGAACCCGGAAACCACCTTGTTCCTGGTGGCGTCCAAAACCTTCACTACTCAGGAAACCATGACCAACGCCCACAGCGCGCGCGACTGGTTCCTGAGCACTGCCGGTGACCAAAAACACGTGGCGAAACACTTTGCTGCGTTGTCGACCAACGGCAAGGCGGTGGGTGAGTTCGGTATTGATACCGCCAACATGTTCGAATTCTGGGACTGGGTCGGCGGTCGTTATTCCCTGTGGTCGGCGATTGGCCTGTCAATTGCCTTGTCGCTGGGCTTTGATAACTTCGAACAGCTGCTGAGTGGCGCGCATGCGATGGACCAACACTTCGCACAAACTCCGGCAGAGAAAAACCTGCCGGTGCTGCTGGCGCTGATCGGCATCTGGTACAACAATTTCTTCGGTGCAGAAACCGAAGCTATCCTGCCTTACGACCAGTACATGCACCGTTTTGCTGCTTACTTCCAGCAGGGCAACATGGAATCCAACGGTAAGTATGTCGATCGCAACGGCAACCCGGTGGATTACCAGACCGGCCCAATCATCTGGGGCGAGCCAGGCACCAACGGTCAGCACGCGTTTTACCAGTTGATCCATCAGGGGACCAAACTGGTGCCTTGCGACTTTATCGCACCGGCCATCAGCCACAACCCGCTGAGCGACCACCACGCCAAACTGCTGTCGAACTTCTTCGCACAGACCGAAGCGCTGGCGTTCGGTAAATCGCTGGAAGTGGTAGAGGCCGAGTTTGCCGCACAGGGTAAAACGCCGGAAGAGGTCAAGCACGTGGCGCCGTTCAAGGTGTTTGAAGGCAACCGCCCGACCAACTCCATCCTGCTGCGTGAGATCACCCCGTTCAGCCTGGGCAGCCTGATTGCCCTGTATGAACACAAGATCTTCACCCAGGGCGCGATCCTGAACATCTTCACCTTCGACCAATGGGGCGTGGAGCTGGGCAAGCAGCTGGCAAACCGCATCCTGCCGGAACTGGCGGGTGACGAAGCGGTCAGCAGCCATGACAGTTCAACCAATGCGCTGATCAACCGCTTTAAAGAATGGCGTTAATTACCGCCTGAATTGATGCCAATAAAAAACCCGCCAAGGCGGGTTTTTTTACATCTGAACGATTACAGATCGATTGGCACTTCGAAACTGATGCCTGCGCCCACGTCATCGGCGGTGCTGGCATGGCTATCGGTGTACCACAGGCTGGTATCGAATTTGACCTGGGAAGGAAGGGTGTAACCCCAGCCCAGTTGAATGCCTTTCAGCGTGTCAGATTTCGGGAACGCCTGGTTGATTGACTGGTTGTTCGGGTTCACTTTGGCATAGACCAAACGGGTGCTCCAGCGTTGGCTGTCGTCCAGCACCAGCTCTACTCGGCCGGACAGCATTTGCCCGTCGCCGCCCATGGCATGACCCAGTGGGTAGCCTTGCTGGTAGTAGCCACCTTTGTAAATGTAGTGATTGTACATAACGTTGTTGGCATTGCCGTTGGAGCGAGTATCAGTGCCCTCAATGTGCCAGTTGATGGTGGTTGGGCCCCATTCCGGGTGGCCTTCCAGACCTAAAAGATAGGCATTGTGCGACGGCAACATGCCGGCTTCATCTTCACCGGTGATTTGGCCGTAGAAGCTGACTGGCAGGCCGATCAGCGGCTGCATTTTCAGCTTGAAGTCAAACCCGCCAAGCTGGTTGCCCGGATCGTTTTTCGGGTCGCCGGTGTTGTCATTGCCGGTCACACCGTCCCAGAACGAACTCCAGGAGTGCGGACGGCCATCGCCACCCCACATCATGACGCGTGAAGCGCCCAGCTCGAGGAAGTTGGTCGGCATCATGGTAAAACGACCGCCAATCAGTTTGGTATCAGGCACGGCAGTGTATTGCGACAGCTGGCCGGCGGTCAGCTGGTACTGCCAACGGCCAATCCACGACAGCCAAGGGGTTTCAAACGGTGATTGATCGGCTCGTTGCAGCATAAAACCGGCAACCGGGCGTGCGGCGTCGGAACGAATCAGGCTGCCGTCATAGCCCGGCCCCCACCATTGGGAAACCTCGCCAAAGGACAACCATTGGTTCCAGATTTTCACTGCACCATAGGAGCCGTTCAGGTTGAATTTGGAGCCGTCGCTGACGCGTTGATCGCCCTCGACCGAACCCTGAACGCGCACGTCCCAGAACTCGCCGTTGGCACCGGCACCGATAGTCAGACTTTGGTCAGCATATTGGTTCTGGCCGAAACCCTGTGGCGTGCCCGGTTTGTCGGTGGCAGCGTAGCCGCTGACGCGAATATTGGCTTTTAAGTCACCGACGCGGCGTTGAACGCGGTCGAGAACGTTTTTCTCGGTGTTGGTTACCGGTTTGGCCTGTGAAATTACGGAGCTGATTTCTTCCTGGCTCAGTGGCCAGGTGGACAGGCTGACGTTGATGACGCCACGGTCGGACAGCCAGGCGAGGTCATTACGCAGGTCATTATCAGGGGTTACCAATCCGCTGGCATGGCCGCTCAATGCACAGGTAAACAGGCCTGCGGCGACCAGTCCGTTAAGTTTAGCGCGCATAAATATTCCCTTGTTAATTCGAGTTGTTTGTTTTATGTAAAGATCTATGACCCATCATAGTGGACATTTCAATTTGCTACAAATATATCCATATGAAACATTAAAGTGTAACCTTTTGAATAATATTTAATTTTTTCAGGCCCTGCGCAGATGTTAATTTTTAAGATAATGCCTATGTCAGGATGCGCGAATAACTACAGTGGTATTGATGGGGAATATTTATGGCAAAAACCTCTCGTTCGGTGATGATCGCCAAAGGGTTGCAACGGGTGTTGAACGTGGGGCTGTTGCTGCTGGCGGCGATCCTGATCGTCTTTTTGGTGAAAGAAACCATTCATTTGGCGAAAGTCTTATTTGTAAACAACGAGGAATCGACGTCCTATTTGCTGATTGAAGGGATTGTGATTTACTTCCTCTACTTTGAGTTTATCGCCTTGATTGTGAAGTATTTTGAATCGGGTTATCACTTCCCGCTGCGCTACTTTATTTATATCGGCATCACCGCGATTATTCGTTTGATCATAGTGGATCATGAAAACCCAATAGACACGTTAATTTATTCTGCCGCGATATTGTTGCTGGTGGTGACGCTTTATCTGGCTAACACCGACCGTTTAAAACGAGAGTAAATAGTATAAAAATGGCGGCCCAGAGGGCCGCCGAAGACACAGGTATAGATTACCCGTCGCCTTTCAAGCTACAAGCGTTGTTAACTGCACTCGCCAACCCCAGTTACTTACTAAAGTAAGCGCCTGAGGATGGGCGAGCTGGTCGCCTAGCTGTAACTTGAAATCCATAGGGTAAAGAAATAGAACGAAGTACATCAAGCGTATTGCAGTGGCACAAAACTAACCTTTCACCCCACCGGCCGTCAGGCCACCGACCAGCCAGCGCTGCGCCAGCAGGAAGACGGCGGTAATCGGAATCGCTGACAGCACCGCCGCAGCGGCAAAGTCGCCCCACAAATAGTTCTGCGGGTTCAGATATTGCTGCATCCCAACCGCCAGCGTATAGCTGTTGACGTCGCGCAACAGCAGCGAGGCCACCGGCACCTCGGTGATGGCGGCGATGAACGACAGAATAAACACCACCGCCAGAATCGGCACCGACAGCGGCAGTAGCACCAAACGGAAAGCCTGCCACGGGCTGGCCCCGTCCAGTGCCGCCGCTTCTTCCAGCGAATTATCGATGGTTTCGAAATAGCCCTTGATGGTCCAGACGTGCAGCGCGATGCCGCCCATATAGGCGAAGATTACACCGCCGTGGGTGTTCAAACCGATAAACGGAATGTACTGGCCCAGGCGATCGAACAGGGCGTACAGCGCCACCAGCGACAGTACCGCCGGGAACATCTGGAAAATCAGCATGCTTTTCAGCAGGGTGCTTTTACCGCGAAAACGCATGCGGGCAAAGGCATAGGCACAGGTGGTAGACAGCGTGACGATGCCGATGGCGGTGATCACCGCGATCTTGATCGAGTTCCACAGCCACAGCAGGACCGGGAACGGCGGTGGGGTGACGCTGCCATCGGCGTGCGTCACGCTCATGCCGAGCGCCAACCGCCAGTGATCCCAGGAAATTTGTTCCGGTATCAGGCTGCCGGTGGCGAAGTTGCCAGAGCGCAGCGAGATAGTGACGACCATCAGCAGCGGGAACATGATCAGGGCGATAAAGCACAGCATCAGTGCATGGGTTATCCACAGGCGCAGACGCTGGGATTTGGGTTGGACCATAGCCATTATTTTTCTCCCTAGTCGAAGTTCATCTTGCTGGCTTTCAGATTCAGGATCGCCAGGGCGCCCACCAGCAGGAAGATCAGCGTGGCAATCGCCGCCGCCAGCCCGAAGTCCTGTCCGCCGCCGCCTTCGAAGGCGATGCGGTAGGTGTAGCTGACCAGCAGGTCGGTATAACCGGCCGGCGTGGTGGTACCGATCATGTCCGGCCCGCCGTTGGTCAACAGTTGGATCAGCACGAAGTTATTAAAGTTGAAGGCGAAACTGGCGATCATCAGCGGCGTCAGCGGTTTAATCAGCAGCGGCAGAGTGATGCGGAAAAAGTTCTGCATCGGGGTGGCGCCGTCCATCGCCGAAGCCTCGTAAAGGTCGTCCGGGATCGCCTTCAGCAGCCCCATGCACAGGATCATCATGTACGGATAACCCAGCCAGGTATTGACGATCAAAATCATGCTTTTGGCGGTGACAGGGTCGCTGAACCAGGCCGGTTTGATACCAAACAGATGGCTGAGCATCATGTTGATTTCACCGAAGCTTTGGTTGAACAACCCCTTGAAAATCAGAATCGAAATAAACGACGGCACCGCGTAGGGCAGTATCAGCATCACGCGATAGATTGCTTTGCCTTTCAGCGCTTCCCACTGCACCACGCAGGCCAGCACCATGCCTACCGCCACGGTGAGGATCACGGTCATCACCGAGAACACGATGGTCCAGATGAAGATCGACACGAACGGCTTCTTGATGCCTTCGTCCTGCAACACACGCAGGAAGTTTTTCCCGCCAATGGTGACGGTATAGCCCGGACTTAGCGTTTCTTTGGCCCAGTTACCGTCGGCGTTCACCGCCTGATAAAAGCCAATCTCCGGGTTCGGCCG
This sequence comes from Serratia sp. S4, assembly GCF_000347995.1. NCBI lineage: Bacteria > Pseudomonadati > Pseudomonadota > Gammaproteobacteria > Enterobacterales > Yersiniaceae > Serratia > Serratia sp. S4. Next base: position 4,798,647 of record NZ_KB661120.1, on the reverse strand, counting down.
GTATTGAATATGGGTCTGTTGGTCGGTCAGCGCATTGCTGTCCTTATCCAGTGCGTAAAGTGGACTGGTACCGGAAAATTGGCGCAGGGAACTCATGCGCAGCTCACCGCCGTCCGGTAATTGTGCCACCAGTTGGCTCAGTGCCTGACGGTTTTGAGTGATCACCCGCAGCGTGGCGCGCTCGCCTGCCGGTTCGGCGCTTTCTTCGACCAGTTTTAGCGTTTGCGGTGCGTTGGCATCAAAGCTGAAAGGCTGGGAAATCAGCTGCTGGCCGTTGTCCGGGTGGGTTAACTGCAGACGCCAGCGTTGGTTTTCCACCGGATACAGGCCGAAGGTAAAGGTCTTGCCGGTCTGGAATTGACGTTGCATCAGCACCGACTGGGCGCGCTCAAAGGTGAGCTGATTGGTGCTGCTGTAGTTGGTAAAGGCGATGGCGATAGTGCAAATCAGCGGAAACAGGACAAACAGCCCCATGCCGGCGATGCCAGGGTAAACATAGCGCCAGGCATAAGCGCGGCGGTTAGCGAAGACGTAAAGCCCGGCGCTGACCAGAATCAGCGTCAGAATGGCAAACAGGTATTCACCCTGTGCATACATCAACACAATCAGATAGCAGGTAACCAGGCTGAACAGGCCGATAACCAGCCATTTCAGTATGTCACTCTGCCACCACTTCGACTTTTTGCGCGCAGGTGAACCGGCGTGAGCTAATTGCATAGGGCGTTCCTTTCTGTGAAGCCGCAGCGGGGTGCCTGTCTGCACCCCGCACAACATAGTGTGTTACTTGGTGATACGGGTCTGTACGTCATCCAGCGCGGCTTTCACCGTCTGGCGGCCGCTGACGGCGTTGATCACCGCACTGCGCTCGGCATACCAGAAGGCGCTCATCTGCGGGATATTCGGCATGATTTCGCCGTTCTGTGAGTTCTCCATGGTGGCGGCAATCTTCGGATCTTTCGCCAGTTGTTCCTGATAGGACTTCAGCGCTACAGCGCCCAGTGGTTTGTCCTTGTTGACGTCCGCCAGCCCTTCGTTGGTCAGCAGGTAGTTTTCCAGGAATTCGGTCGCCAGTTCTTTGTTCGGGCTGGCGGCATTGATCCCGGCGGTCAGTACGCCGACGAAAGGCTTGGAAGGCTTGCCTTTAAAGGTTGGCAGCAGGGTCACGCCGTAGTTGATTTTGCTTTGTTCGATGTTTGACCAGGCCCATGGGCCATTGATGGTGATCGCGGTCTGGCCTTTATTGAACGCGGCTTCGGCAATCGAGTAATCGGTATCGGCGTTGATGTGTTTGTTTTTCACCAAATCGACGATGAACTGCAGGCCTGCCTGTGAACCGGTATTGGCCACGCCTACGTCCTTGATGTTGTACTTGCCGTTCTCATACTTGAAGGCATAACCGCCGTCGGCAGCGATAATCGGCCAGGTGAAGTAGGGTTCTTGCAGGTTCCACATGATGGCGCTCTTGCCTTTGGCGCGCAGCTCTTTGTCCAGCGCCGGGATCTCTTCCCAGGTTTTTGGCGCCTGTTTGATCAGGTCTTTGTTATAAATCAGCGACAGCGCTTCCACCGCGATCGGGTAGCCGATCAGCTTGCCGTCGTAGCGCACCGCGTCCCAGGTGAATGGGAACAGTTTGTCCTGGAAGGCTTTCGAAGGATGGATTTCGGCCAGCAGGCCCGACTGCGCGTAGCCGCCAAAGCGGTCATGGGCCCAGAAGATAATATCCGGGCCGTCGCCGGTGGCGGCAACCTGTGGGTATTTCTCTTCCAGCTTATCCGGGTGCTCGATGGTGACTTTGATACCGGTGTCTTTCTCAAATTTTTTGCCGACCTCGGCCAGGCCGTTATAGCCCTTATCGCCGTTGATCCAGATAACCAGTTTCCCTTCCTCGATCTTGGCGAAGGCGGAAGAAGAAAGCACCAACGTGGTCAGAGCCGAAAGCACCAGTGTGCGGGCGGTGGTAAAGCTGCGAGTCATAATCCAATCCTTCTTTTTTATGGGCACGTTAATCAAGGAGAGAGGTTTCGCGGTAATAGTGGGTCACAAAGCGACACATTCTCATCCTCCCCCCCTCTACGCCCCATGCCTGCGTAGTGTGATCCAGTTAACATTGCTCTCTATTCTGTGGCGTCAGACACAAAATAGGGGGACGATTTTTGCCAGGCAGATCACAGATTTGTCTTAAGCGTGGAACTTCTCATCGCCGCGGTCGTTCCCTCATCCTCCCATCTCCTCCCCCATGAAAAATTCTGTTACGGATGATTACCCTTTGTGGGGTTTACCGCACTATCGGCCACATTGATTTTTATCGCCACGAGCAGCAGGGAACCGGATTTATGTCGCCAATGCCTACCGCCACTCAACCCACCCTGTATCGGATCCATCCGGTCAGTTTCCGTGATGGAAACGGGGATGGAGTGGGCGACACCCACGGCATGATTGCGGCCTTGCCCTACCTGAGCACGCTGTCGATTGACGGCCTGGTGTTGCCGCAGGCGTTGGCGGCCCAGGAGGAAGCGGCGGTCGTTGCCCAGGGGTTGGCCCTGTGGTACTGCGACGGGCCAAACCACATTCGTCGCGCTGCGGCACCGCAACAATATTTGCGCAGCCCACTGGCGCTGGAAGTGGTGCCCTTTAGCGTGGAGAGGCTGGTTGAGGTTTTGAATGCTCGCCGCACCACGTTGGCAGAAAGCCTGTGGAGCACCGGTGATGCTGACCAGCCTCGGGTGGTCAGCCACTGGGGGCAGGGTAACTTGCGCTCCGCCGATGCCTTTTTGACGCTGTTGGCGATGCTGCCCGCACCCATTTGCCTGTATCAGGGGGAAGAGCTGGGCTTGCCGCACGCGGCTGGTCTGCAGGATCCGCTCGGCGCGCAAACGCCGATGCCCTGGCATGAAGCCCCTGAGCAAGTGACCGCCGGTGAGATCCACTGGTATCAGCAGGTGGCGATTGAACATCGTGCGCTGGCCATCAGTCGCCAACAGTATGACAACCAATCCACCTTGCGTTACTGCCAGTCCTTGCTGGCGCTGCGCCGTTTAGCGGTGATCCAGCAGGGAGAACTGAGCGCGGTCAGCCAGAGTAATGGTGTCGTTAGATTACTTATTACCCATCAGGATCAATGCCTTGAAGCGCTGATTAACCTGCAGCCTTATACTCAGGCGGCCGCACCGTCTGAGGCGACCTTGCCACTGGCTTGGCAGCACGGTGCACAGCAAGAGGGTCATCAATGGGTTTTGGCGGGTTTTGCGTCCGCCATTTTTACACGAAATGTTAACTGCGAAAGCAGGGGAGTAACGCATGGCTAGCGTCACATTGCGCAGCGTTTATAAGGCTTTCGGCGAAACGGTGATTTCCAAAGACGTCAATCTGACGATCAATGACGGTGAGTTTGTGGTGTTTGTCGGGCCATCGGGCTGCGGTAAATCGACGCTGCTGCGCATGATCGCCGGGCTGGAGGATATAACCTCCGGTGAGCTGATGATCGGCGATAAACGTATGAATGAGGTGCCGCCGTCCGAGCGCGGCATCGGCATGGTATTCCAGTCTTACGCGCTGTATCCGCACCTGTCGGTGGCCGACAACATGTCGTTCGGCCTGAAGCTGGCCGGGGCTAAAAAAGCGGAAATCAATCAGCGGGTCAATCAGGTATCGGAAGTGCTGCAGCTGGCTCACCTGCTCGACCGACGGCCAAAAGCGCTGTCCGGCGGGCAGCGTCAGCGGGTGGCGATCGGCCGTACGCTGGTGGCAGAGCCGGACGTGTTCCTGCTCGATGAGCCGCTGTCCAACCTCGACGCCGCGCTACGGGTACAGATGCGCATTGAGATCTCCCGTCTGCACAAGCGTCTGCAGCGCACCATGATTTACGTCACCCACGATCAGGTTGAAGCGATGACGCTGGCCGACAAGATCGTGGTGCTGGATGCCGGGCGCGTCGCCCAGATCGGCAAGCCGTTGGAGCTGTACCACTATCCAGCCAACCGCTTTGTCGCCGGCTTTATCGGATCGCCGAAAATGAACTTCCTGCCGGTCAAAGTGACCGCCGTAGAGCCTCAACAGGTCCAGGTCGAACTGCCTAACAGTCAACTGGTGTGGTTACCGGTGGAAGGCACGCAGGTGCAGGCCGGCTCGAACATGTCACTGGGCATTCGCCCGGAGCATCTGTTGCCTGGTGATGCCTCTGAAGTTCGGCTGACCGGTGACGTACAGGTGGTGGAGCAACTCGGCAACGAGACGCAAATCCACATCCAAATCCCGGCAATTCGTCAAAACCTGGTTTACCGCCAGAACGACGTGGTGCTGGTAGAAGAAGGTGCAACATTCGCCATCGGCCTGCCGCCTCACCGCTGCCATCTGTTCCGTGAAGACGGTACGGCATGTAAACGGCTGCACCAGGAGCCGGGCGTTTAAAGCATCACAGTCTGTATAACAGGAGAATAATGATGACTACTCTGCGCAAACTTCCTCTGGCACTGGCAATCGCCGCTGGTGTTCTCACCACTCAGGCCATGGCCCTTGATTTTAAAGGCTATGCCCGTTCCGGCATCGGCTGGACCGGCAGTGGCGGTGAGCAACAGTGCTTCAAGGCCACCGGCGCCGACAGCAAATACCGTCTCGGTAACGAATGTGAAACCTACGCCGAACTGAAGCTGGGTCAGGAAGTGTGGAAAGAGGGCGACAAAAGCTTCTACTTCGATACCAACCTGGCTTACTCGGTTTCACAACGTTCCGACTGGGAAGACGTGACGCCAGGCTTCCGTGAAGTGAACGTGCAGGGTAAAAACCTGATCGAATGGCTGCCGGGGGCCAATATGTGGGCCGGTAAGCGCTTCTATCAGCGTCATGATGTTCACATGATTGACTTCTACTACTGGGATATCTCAGGTCCGGGTGCCGGTCTGGAAAATATCGATCTGGGCTTCGGCAAGCTGTCTGCTGCCGTGACCCGCAACTCCGAATCCGGCGGTTCTTACGGTTATCTGGATAATGAACTGGACCAACGTCCGACCGTCAACGACACCTTCGACGTGCGTCTGGCCGGTCTGGAATTGAACCCGGGCGGTACCCTGGAGCTGGGTCTGGACTACGGTCGGGCTAACGCGCAGGACGGCTACAGCCTGGCCGATGGCGCCAGCAAAGACGGCTGGTTGGTGACTGCGGAACATACCCAGAGCATCCTGACCGGCTACAACAAGTTCGTGCTGCAATACGCCACTGACTCAATGACCTCGCAGAACAACGGCCGTAGCCAGGGGTCAACCATCGACAACAACGGCAAGATGATCCGCGTGCTGGATCACGGTGCCATCGACTTCAACGATCAATGGGCGATGATGTATGTCGCCATGTTCCAGGACATCGATCGCGACAACAACAACGGCAGCACCTGGTACACCGTGGGCGTGCGCCCAATGTACAAATGGACGCCTATCATGAGCACCCTGCTGGAAGCCGGTTACGACAACGTGAAATCCCAGCGCACTGGCGATCGCAACGGCCAGTACAAGGTCACCCTGGCGCAACAGTGGCAGGCGGGCAACAGTATCTGGTCACGTCCGGCTATCCGCGTATTTGCGACCTACGCCAAGTGGGATGAGAAATGGGGCTACGCGACTTCCAGCGACGCAGAGGGCAATCCAGGTCTGAAAGCCGGCACCGCGTATAACGACACCAGCATGCACACCTTCAGCCGTGGCAATGACGATGAAGTCACCTTCGGCGCCCAGATGGAAATCTGGTGGTAATGAGATAACGGGGAGAGCCAGGTGCTCTCCCCAACCTGTATTCGCCGACATCGTCTCTCTTGCCTGAGCCGCGTCGGTTACCTTGGGGTATAACAATGAAAAAGAATCTGCTGTCTCTATGCCTGTCACTGGCTCTTACCGTTGGTGCACCACTGGTGGCCAATGCCGATACGCCGGCCAATGTATCCATCGCTCCTGCTATTAGTTCCAGCACGCTGCAAAGCCTGCCATGGCAACCGCTGGTGCCACCGGTCAGCCAGAATGTGAAACTGGATAATGTCAGCCCGCAAATTAATCAGGGTGACATTCAGGGCGCTATCGCCGCCTATACGCTGCCGGCCGATCGCGGTTCGCTGGAAGTCACACTGAGCAGCATCAGCAAGAACAACTCAATTTATGCACCTAGCGTCTTGGTGCTGGATGAACACCTGCGTCCGGCGGCCTATTATCCGAGCAGCTATTTCCCTTATCAGCCACCGGGTGCGATGTCATCCGATCGCCTTGAGGGCACGTTGAAACTGACGCCGGCACTGGGCCAAAAGCAGATTTATTTGCTGGTGTATACCACCCGTCAGGATCTGGCGAAAACCACTCAATTGACTAACCCGGCGAAGGCTTATGCGCAGGGCGTGGGTAACGCGGTACCGGATATTCCGGATCCGATCGCCAGCCACAGCACCAGCGGGACCATCAAACTGAAAGTTACGGCCGAACAGGGCAGCGGCAATATCATGATTGGCATGCTGCAACCGGCACCGGCGGCGGCACCAGTGGTGGTGGGATCAACCGCGGCGGTTGCTGCAGCACCGACTCCGGCACCGGCTCCAACCAAACCGGCGGAACCGATGTTGAATGACACCGAAAGTTACTTTAACAACGGCATCAAACAGGCAGTGAAGGCGGGGGATATCGATAAAGCGCTGAAACTGATGAATGAGGCTGAAAAACTGGGTTCTACCACAGCGCGTGAAACGTTTATTGGCAGCGTGAAAGGCAAGGGGTAGTACCCGACGCTGCCGATGCTGGCTTGATGATTGGTGCGCCCCGGCGCACCTTTTTTCATTCGTCGGCCAGTGTTTCACCGATCAACGCCAGCAGGCGCGCATTGTCCACCTGCTGCATTATCCGCACCGGTCGACCTTCGGCTTCCGGCATGCCGACCGTCAGGCGCAGACTTTCCGGTCGCCAGCGACGGGAGCTGCCGCGCGTTATGGCTCCTTCCAGCGCCACGTCGACAAAATATTCCTCCGTGGTGACCAACTGCGGTTCCAGCAGCCAGGCAATCACCAGTGCATCATGGATCCAGCAGCCCGGCAGATGGCGGGTATGGCGGGAGTAGTCGATCCAGGGCTGAGTGGTGGTTCGCAGGTAGCGGCACAGCGGCGTATCCGGCTGGGTCATTTGGGCAAGATCGGCCTGAGTCAGCATGGTTTGCGTGGTGACATCCAGCGGGGCGAGCGTGATATTGGCACCGCTGGTCAGCACCTGCCTGGCCGCTTCCGGATCCAGGCCGAAATTGGTGTCCTTGATGTAACCCTCGACGTTGAACACCCCACCCATAATCACGATTTCCTTCACCGCCTGCGCCATCTGCGGGTACAACTGCAAGGTATGGGCGACGTTGGTCAGCGGGCCGATTGCTGCCAGGGTGATCTCGCCGGGGTGATTGCAGATCAACTCGCCGATCGCTACGGCGGCGTTGGGGGTGGGTATTGTGGCGGCTTGGGGATAAGGCGTATTACGCCACAGGGTGGCTAGCTGCGGATCGGTAATCGCCCGATCCAGATGGGTGCGCCAGGGTTCTGGCGCTTCGCTCAATGCTCGCGTTGCGCCAGCCACCACCGGCACCTGATAACCGGTTTGCTGCAACAAATGGCTGGCGACGGCAAAACCGACGTCGCGCGGCGTATTGCCGGCCACGATGCTGATCAGCTCCAGTGAGAGCTGAGGTTTGGCCGCCAGCGCCAGCGCCAGAGCCAGCCCGTCGTCAACGTTGGCGCCGGGAATGCCGTTGCCGGGATCGCAATCAATAATCAAACGCATAGCAGTTACCTGAATCAATAAACTAGCAGCCGCACGATCGGCGGATATGCAGCTGGAAGGCGAATTCGTGCAGTTCTGGCTGCGCGGTACCGGTGGCCAACATGGCGATGGCCTGCCTGGCCATGGCGTCGATCGGTTGTTCGACCGCGCTGAGCGGCGGCACGCTGAATTCGGACTGTTGGGTGCCGTTAAAGCAAATGATAGCCAAATCGTCCGGCACGCGCAGTTGATGTTCCGCCAGCGCTGACAGACAGCCGAGTGCCTGTTGTTCGTTGGAGGTGAATATGGCGCGTGGGCGGGGGCCTTGCAGCATTTTCTGGCTGGCCTGATAGCCGCCCTGTCGGGTATAGGGGGCTTCAAAAATCCATTCTTCACGCGGCGTAATACCCGCCTCAATCAGCGCGTCACGCCAGCCGTTAAGGCGATCTTGTGCGTTGAGCATGGTCAGCGGGCCAACAAAAATGCCGAGCTCCCGGTAGCCGTGCTGCAACAGATGGCGTGTGGCCTGGCAGGCGGCGTCGCGTTCATTAACGCGGATGGCGCTGATACCGGCATGGCTGTCGATGGTATCTATCATCACGCAGGGGGTGCCGGAATTGCGGATCAGATCAAACCAGGGATGACGATCGACGCTGGTATACAGCAGCCCGTCAACCTGACGGCGCAGCAGGTGGTTAATCAGGTCGTGCTCGTGCTGCCGGTCGTCGCCGGCGTCCCCCAACAGCAGCACGCGGCCATGGTTGAAGGCTTCACGCTGCAGTGCCCGTGCCATTGTGGCAAAAAACGGGTTGGAAATATCGGGAACCACCAATCCATAAGTCAGTGTATTGCCCGAAGCCAGCGCCCTGGCGATGTCGTTCGGCCGGTAACCGGTTTGCTCGATCGCCGCCAGCACCCGCAAACGGGTAGCTTCTGCCACCGGGCGCGGACCGTTATTGATCACATAGCTGACTACCGCGACCGAAGTGCCCGCTACGCGGGCGACGTCGGCGCGGGTGATACGCCGCGCGGATTGATTATCCAAGTTGGGTTCCTGTACGCCCTGATTACACCGCGTCCTGCGGCAGGTTAAGGTCGCGGCCACGGGTTTCCGGTGCAAAGAAGGTGGTGATTAAGCCAATGCCTGCCATTACAACAAAATAGCAGGCAACAGGCCACCAGTGACCGAAACCGGCCAGCAGCGCGGTAGCGATCAGCGGTGCGGTCCCACCGGAGAGGATCGACCCCAGTTCCTTGGCGAAAGCCATTTTTGAGTAGCGGTTTTTGACGCCGAACAGTTCCACTCCATAGGCCGCCTGCACGCCAAAAATGCCCAAAGATGCGATACACATGCCGATCACAATCACCGAAATCACTATCGCCGGCTCACGGCTGTCGAGCAGCCAGAAGGCCGGGAAGGCGTACAGCACCAGCAGCAGACAGAACCAGCGGTAAGTGACGCGGCGGCCGAAGCGGTCGGAAAGCCAACCCGCCAGCGGGATCACCAGGAAACCGCACAGCGAGGCGATCATTACCGCCAACGCCGGCACCGATTTATCCACCATCAGCACCTTGGCAACGTAACCTACGATAAAACCCTGACACAGATAGGACGGGCCATTCTCACCAATACGCAGGCCGAGCATGATCCAGAAGGCTTTGGTGCGCTGCAGGTAGCTGCGGTTATCCGCTGCCACGGGAGCATTGTCCAGCATGCGCTGACGGTTTTGTTGCAGTTCGCGTTCAAATACCGGGGTTTCACGCACGTGACGGCGCAGGTACAGAGCGCCCCCGGCGATCAGGATGCTGGCGAGGAACGGAATGCGCCAGCCCCAGGCGATCAGATCGGCCTTGTCCAATTGCAACACCAGCAACCAGACCAGCGAGGCTAACAGAGTACCGCTGTTGGAGCCGATCGCAATGATCGAAGCGACCAGGCCACGGCGTTTGGCCGGTGCGTATTCTGCCAGCATCACCGCGCCTCCGGACAGCTCTGCCCCGGCACCGAAGCCCTGGGCAAAACGCAGGATCACCAGACAGGTGGGGGCCCAGACGCCGATTTGGGCGTAAGAAGGGATCAGCCCGATCAAGGTGGTAGAGACGCCCATCAATGCTACCGTGGTGAGCAGCACCACGCGGCGGCCCTTACGATCGCCAATCCAGCCGAAAACCAACGCGCCGATAGGGCGAGCAATAAAACCGACGGAGTAGGTGGCAAAGCTGGCCAGCAACGCCACCATTGGAGTGGCTTCGGGGAAGAACACGTCGCCGAACACCATGCCGGCCGCCAGGCCATACAGGGCAAAATCGACATACTCCATTGCCGTACCGAGCCAGCACGAGAAAGTGGCGCGCCAGAATTGGCCGCGCCCTTCTTTGGTGGTCAGGCGTTCGTCGGCCGCCAGCGTATCGCCGGCGGCCTGCTGGTGTGCAAGCGTTGTTTCGCTCATGGCATTGATATCCTCTTTTCGTCTGCGCCATAAATGGCGCCGTTAAAGATGGTTTCCCTGGTGTCTGCAAGAAGGTTTGCTGACAAAGTTTTGGACTGATGGCGATTCAACGCTGCAGTAACAAGGGTATCTACGCGCGTAGATAAAACAATGCTGCAGGAGTGAAATTTTGCTGGAGATCACATAATCCCCACCGCGCCGGGGAATGAAGGTAAAGAAAACAGATGGCAGAAAGATGACAAGGCGGTGCTTTTAAGGCGCGAAGTTTTGCTGTGCGGCACCCCTCGAATCAGCCTGCCGCTTTTGAATTTCTGCGTTACAATGGGCGCCTGTGAACAGTTTGTCTGGTCTGGCGCGGCCGCAGGGCGCGGCGTCAGGCATGGAGTAGAACAATGTCAGGCAACAGGGATTCGATCCTACCGCCGCTGGAGTGGTTATCCGCGCAACATCCTCCGGCACCCGCCGCCGTCAGCGATTGGCTGATGGAACCAGGTTCCATGACGCGGCGCTTTGAACGCCACTGTGGGCGGGTGCACGTCGAACCACAGCGCGAATGTTTTGTTACCCGCGACCAACTGGGGGAAGAGGCAGAACACCTGCCGGACAGTCCGCGCTATTGGCTGCGTGAAGTTGTGTTGTTGGGCGATAACCAGCCCTGGCTATTAGGGCGTACGGTGATCCCGTTGGAAACTCTGACCGGCCCTGATCTGGCGCTGGTGGATTTGGGTACCTTGCCACTGGGCCGCTATCTGTTCAGCAGCGATGAACTGACTCGCGATTACATTCATATTGGACGGCAAGATGAACTGTGGGCGCGCCGTTCCCGCCTGCGGCTGGCGGGTAAGCCGCTGTTGCTGACCGAACTGTTTTTACCGGCTTCGCCGCTGTACGCGACAGGAAGTTCGGTTCCCGAATGATGAGGAGAGAAAAAACCTTGGAAGGAAGCGTGAATCAAAGCAAATGGCAGGCTTATAGCCATCTGATGCGCATTAATAAACCCATTGGCACCTTGCTGTTGCTGTGGCCGACGCTGTGGGCACTGTGGCTGGCGGGCAAGGGCGTGCCGTCGCTGTCTATCCTGGTGGTGTTTGTGGTTGGGGTCTTCCTGATGCGTGCCGCCGGTTGTGTCGTGAATGATTACGCCGATCGCGCTGTCGATGGCCACGTGAAACGCACTGCCGCTCGTCCGATGCCGAGTGGCCGGGTGAGCGAGAAAGAGGCCAAGGTACTGTTTGTGGTGTTGGTGCTTGTCTCGTTCGGACTGGTGCTGACGCTCAATGCGATGACCATCTGGCTGTCGCTGGCGGCGCTGGCGCTGGCGTGGGCCTATCCGTTTATGAAACGGGTCACTCACCTGCCGCAGTTTGTTCTTGGCGCGGCGTTTGGCTGGGGGATCCCGATGGCCTATGCCGCCGTCAGTGAATCCTTGCCACTGAGCTGCTGGCTGTTGCTGCTGGCCAATATTTGCTGGACGGTGGCTTACGACACCTTATATGCGATGGTTGACCGTGACGATGACCTGAAAATTGGCATTAAATCTACGGCCATTTTGTTTGGTCGTTACGACAAGTTGATCGTCGGTTTGCTGCAGTTCGCCACGCTGCTGCTGATGTTGTGGGTAGGTTATCTGACGCAGATGAGCGGGGCCTTTTACTGGTCGCTGTTACTGGCGGGCGCCTTGTTTATCCATCAGCAAAAACAGATTGCCAGCCGTGAGCGTGATGCCTGCTTCAAAGCGTTCATGGATAACAATTATGTCGGGCTGGTGTTGTTTATCGGTATTGCACTGAGTTACTGGCAAAGTTAAGGGATTGCTGGCATGTTGCACATTGGGGAAATTGCCTAATGGCAGCATGCCTGATTTAAGGTTTTCGTCGTTCAGTTTGCCATAGTTGGCAACAGTTATCCGTTCAAGTATCAGCCCTGAGGCATAGTGGAAGAATGATGAGTGGAAATTTTCCACTCTTTACCGTTCCAAGCGTAGGTGAAGGTATAGCGAGCGGAGACAGACGATTTGTCGGCAAAAGTAAATGTATAAGTTCCTACATCTATGGCTGTATTACAGTCAATACGGATGGTCCGTTGGTCAATCTTGCCCACAGGTTTTTTTTCCAGGAAGTGTTCAAAATAATCTACTCGCTCCGTTTCAGTTAAACGCACCTTATTGGATACAGTAGGGAGCAAGACGGCATCACTCAGATAGTTATCTGCAACCTTTTTCGCATCTCCGGTTTGTAAGGACTGGTTCCATTTATCAAATAAACTTTCAATTGTAGCATTATCAACTTTAACACAGGTGGGAGCGGCAAGAACCGAGGAGGATACAAACAACCATGCGGCTATAATTCCAAATGGTATTTTCATGTTAATACCTTTTCTGTCGAAGTGATTTATTAATGGTAATAAATAACATATAGGGTGGTTTTAGTGTGCGACGAGAATTTCTCCATCAGCAAGGGTTGCAACACTGTTCCCTTGATGGTCAACAGTTTGAGTGTTGGCACCTTTTGCTATTAATGCCTGTAGCAACTCCTTGCGCTGAAATAATGACGCATACATTGCTGCGGTTTGTCCTGCATTATTTCGTATATCCGGTGAGCATTTTGCATCAATCAGACGGGTTGCCACTTTAATCTCCCCTTTAAAAATTGCACCCATAAGTGCACTGTTTCCCCGTTTGTCACGTTGACAGGGGTCTGCTCCCGCTTCAATTAATAATTTTACTGTACTGTCGTGCCCGTGATAGGCAGCAAGAATAATTGCACTATATCCCCGTTCATCTGCCACATTGAGATTGTATTTCCCTGAAATTAACATCTTGATCTGGTCATCATTACCATTTCGTGATGCCTCCCAGAGATAGTTATTCAGTTTTTCTTTGACTTGGTCATCCTGTATAGACGAAACATTTATTGCCAGTACGGAACCAGAGTAAATAAACAGAATGATAAATCCTATCAGCGATTTTATCGAAGCCATGTGACTTTCCCTCAATATCCCCCCGGCCAGAATGTCTCCGGTAGGGGGGATCCTTAGTTAATCAACCAGTTTAGCGGCAAGTTGCTGTACCTTGGCCATATTACCTTTTGCTACGACCGTCAGACGAGTTCCATACTCTGTGTCGGCTTTATAAAAGTAAGAAAGCATAATGTTTTTACTTTCTTCGTCTGTAATGGCCAGTGCCGATCCCAGGCTACCAATTAAATCGTCTTGTTCTTTTTTACTGTAGGAGCGGTAAAGCTCACCGGTCTGTTTAAAGTTTTGCTCACGCTGGATTTTGCTTTGCTGGGTCGTGCCTTCTACTGGCAAATTACTGTAACGTGCTGAGGCCAGCTCTTCACGAGGATAGCGCCGGCTTGGCTGATAGTTAACCCCTTGGTCCTGCGTGCTTTCAGCATTAAGGCTTCCGTCCTGACTACCATTATTCACTGTGGTATGTGCACGGTTAACTGGAAGGTTAAAACCATTGGTGCCTATACGATACATTTGAGTATCCGCGTAGGCAAAAAGCCGCCCCTGCAGGAGTTTGTCTTCCGAAGGTTCGATGCCGGGTACCAAATTTGACGGAGCCATCGCCACCTGTTCAGTTTGCTGGAAAACGTTATTGGGGTTTTTATCCAAAACCAATTGACCAATTTTTTGCTCTGGAACATCTGGCCAAATCTTGGTTGCATCAAGCGGATCAAAATCAAATTTCTTAAGATCCTCTGGTTTTAACACCTGGATATAGAGATCCCACTTTGGAAAATCTCGGCGGTCAATCGCTGAAACCAAATCATGTGTCAGATGGCTGTAATCTTTCCCTTGTACGGCTTCTACCTGCTGCGGGTCCAGGTTCTTGATCCCTTGTAATGTTTTCCAATGGAACTTCACATAGTGAATTTCACCGCGAGCGTTAACAAATTTATAAGCATGAACGCTATTGCCATCCATGTTGCGGTAGCTGGCGGGGGTCCCTTCGTTAGAATAGAGCAGGGTTAGAGTGCGAATCGCTTCCGGGACATGGGAGAAAAAATCAAAGCGGCGCGAATCATCATCAAGGTTAGTGCGAGGATCAGGCTTAAATGCATGAACCATATCGGGGAACTTGATTGCATCGCGGATGAAGAACGTTGGGAAGTTATTGCCTACGAGATCCCAGTTCCCCTCTTTTGTATAAAACTTGGTAGCGAAACCATGCGGGTCGCGCAAGGTTTCCGGTGAGTGGTTACCATGGACGACACTGGAGAAACGTACAAAAACAGGCGTCTTTTCCCCCTTATGAAAAACGCCAGCCTTAGTCAAAGCGGTAATATCTGTTGTGCTCGTAAATGAGCCGAATGCACCAGTCCCTCGGGCGTGCACGACGCGTTCGGGTATACGTTCGCGATCGAAACGCTGTAATTTTTGTAGTAACTGGACATCTTGCAATAGCACGGGGCCGGAAGCACCTGCTGTCTGAGAGTTTTGATTATCCCCCACAGGGGCACCATTATCCCGGGTCAGCGTATCGGCTAGCAATGATGAACTGACCGACATTGCCGTTAATGCAATTAAAAGCGGAGTGGATTTTTTAGAGAGATACCAGGTATTACCATTAGTTTTGCACATGACTTCCTCTTCTTCAGTGAAAAAAGCATCCTTGATACATGGAAAATATATTTATTTTATTTTTTCTAGTAATTAAAATGTGTTTTATTAAACATTACGATAGTCAAAGTATGACTATTTTATTTCATCATCGGGCTGGCTATTAAGAATGGATATTACTTGTAAAAGAAAGAAATGATGAACTCGTTGATACTATTAGTGCGATAGGTATGCTCTTACAAAATGAGCCCCCATGGATTGATGACACTGAGGGTTAAATTTATAATGTGGGGTTAGTTTGGAAAATGGGGGTATCGAGATACGAAATGACAGAAATACCTGCTCGTGAATGCAATACTAAGATAAATTGTGAAAAAAAAAGCACCCGAGGGTGCCTTTTTGTTTTGTATCAATGGATTAGTCTTCTTTCTCTTCCGTTGCGACCGTTTCCGGCAACGCGTTGGTTTCCGCCGGCATACTGACGCTCTCAATGGTCAGCTTGATTTCCGGGGTAATCAAATCGCTCAGCATGTTGTAGACCTCCATGGTGTGCTCACGGACCGCATCGCCGATGTCATTGATGTAGCCTTCTGCACGCAGCGTCGCCACCAGGGTGGAGAACACCGCCTTGTCGAAGAACTCCGGCGCGTTGATGCCATGCAGCACCGACAGACGCTGGGCCATAATACGGCTCTCTTTCTCCAATGCCCCACGGTTGATGCTTGGATTGGCACTGAGGATCGACATGGTGATGGCATAGCGCTGCAGCGTTTCGCGGACACCGGCGGCCAACAACTGCAATGGACGGATGCGTGCCGGATTCAACACCAGATCGTCACCCTTATCGCAGATCAGTTGCTGGCGGATCATTTCGTCGATCAGTGGCCGTAGCACTTCCGGCAGTTGTTCCTTGTCGTTATGCAGGAACAGTTCAGCTTTCAGCATCGGGTAAATCAGGCCAATCTGCCTTAGCAGTTCAGCGCGCGATACCCGGCGGTGATGCATCACGATAGTGGCGATCAGCGATGGCAGAACCAACAGGTGATGGATATTGTTACGGTAATAGGTCATCAACACCGCCTGCTCGCGCGGCAGGATGATGATATCGCCGATGTTATCCTTCTCCACCTCGAACTTGTTCATGTTCAGCGCGTGATCCAGCAGCTCATCCGGCGTCTGGGTTGGTACGGTAACGTCGCCGGCATAAGGCACATTGCGCATCAGTTGCAGGTAGCATTCCAACTGCTCAAGCAACTGCTCGCGGGTCAGCGAGCGTTGGCGTGAGGCCAGCAGCGCCGTGGAACACAGGTTCATGGCGTTGGCGGCGGCGGCATTGTTGATGCGCACCATAATCTTGGCCGCCAAATCGTTGACCGTCGGCGTTAACCAGCTTGGGCGCTGGGCTTCGATCGGGTCAATGGATTCTCGCCACTGTGGCACATTCTGGTTCAGGTAAGCGGTCAACGGCAGTGGGTCACCAAAGTTGACGTAACCCTGGCCGAGATTGCGCAGCTTGCGCAGGCCGCGCAGCATCTGCAACAGGCTCTCTTTTTCCTTGGTCGCGCCACGCAACTCTTTGGCGTAGGTACCCACTTCCATCACGTGTTCGTAACCGATGTAAATCGGCACCAGTGTGATAGGACGGCTACCGCCGCGCAGCATCGCCTGAATGGTCATCGACAGGGTGCCGGTCTTCGGCTCCAGTAATCGTCCGGTACGGGAACGGCCACCTTCAACAAAGTATTCCACCGAGTAACCGCGGGTAAACAGCTCGCCGAGGTATTCACGGAATACCGTCGAGTACAGCTTGTTGCCTTTGAAAGTGCGGCGGATAAAGAAAGCGCCCAGGCGACGGAAGATCGGCCCGGCCGGCCAGAAGTTGAGATTGATACCGGCAGCAATATGCGGTGGCACCAGACCCTGGTGATACAGCACGTAGGACAGCAGAAGGTAGTCCATGTGGCTGCGGTGGCAGGGTACATAAACAATCTCGTGGCCGTCCTGCGCCAACTGACGCACGCGTTCGGCGTTAGTGACGTTGATACCCTGATACAGTCGGTTCCAGGTCCAGCTCAGAACGCGATCGGAAAGGCGCACCGTCTCGTAAGAGAAGTCGGCGGCGATCTCTTCCATCAGCGCAATGGCATTCTGCTGGGCTTTTTCGTGGGAAATCTTCTTGCTGCGCGCTTCGTCCTCGACCGCTTTTTCGATCGCTTTGGACGCCAACAGCTTGTTGAACAGGTCCTGACGGGCCGGCAGGCTTGGGCCGACGGCGGCCAGACGCTGACGCGAGAAGTGCATGCGCGCTACGCGAGCCAGTTTCTGCGCAATGATTTTGTCCGTACCGTGCTCGGTGGCCATGCGGCGCAGCGAAACGGTATTGGAAAAACGGACAAAGCTGTCGCGGCCGAGCCACAGCACGGCGAAGAATTTCTGCACGCCGTTCAGCAGACGCAGATGCGGAGTACCTTGACCTTCGCGCCCCGGAGAGCGGCCAAACATCACCGAAACCGGCAGCATCTGAATGTCGAGATCCGGATTGCTGCGATGCAGGTCCAGATAGTCGTGGAACAGTTTTACCGACTCTTCTTTCGGCGTGTAGTAGCGGAATACGCGCGGGCCGTCGTGAATAAACACGTGGCTTGGCAGCACGGTGCCGTCTATCTCCAGCGGATTGAGGGGGTCGGGCAGATCTTGCGCCAGGCACTGGGTGCGCAGCGTCAGCAAATCCGCCTTGGAATTATAAGGTAAAACATACAAAATCGGCCGTGAGGGATCCAACCCTAATTCCGTGACCGGATCTGAAGGGATAACCTTACTTCTTACCAACAGTTTGAGTGGTAAATTCAATAGTTTATAATAAATTTTACGCCAACCTGACATAACAACGTGAAGCCTCTTGTTAGCAATGCGCCGCAAGCATACCAGAAACCGGGTAGCAGATCTGTGGTGTTGGAAAACCGAGAGCCGGGAGAGTTTCCTGGCCTAGACTGTTTAATTATGACTTATCTCTGCTAAAGGCACTAAAAAACATGGCAAACCAAGCAACCGGCCTGACCCGTATTATTAAAGCCGCCGGCTACTCTTATAAAGGCTTTTCCGCTGCCTGGCAGCACGAAGCGGCATTCCGCCAGGAATTGGTGGCGACCGTGCTGGCTATCATACTGGCGATTTGGCTGGACGTGGGTGCGATAGCGCGCATTTTACTGATCGGATCGGTGCTGTTGGTGATGATCGTCGAAATCCTGAACAGCGCGATTGAGGCGATTGTCGATCGGGTGGGGACTGAGCATCACGAGCTTTCCGGTCGGGCAAAGGATATGGGCTCGGCGGCGGTCTCGCTGGCGATTATTTTGGCGCTGTTTGTCTGGGGGTCGGTGCTGTGGCAGCACTTTGCCTGAGTGGCGGCGTTGCGTTGCGACAGGTGTCGCTAATCCCTGATTTTTATTCACTCTTCGGTTCCCAAGCCGCAGTTACCTGTATATACTCACAGCAAGACTGTATAAACAAACAGGGGGCGGAATGAAAGCACTAACTACCAGACAGCAAGAGGTCTATGATCTGATTCGCGATCATATTTCGTCCACTGGCATGCCGCCAACGCGCGCCGAGATCGCCATGCGTCTGGGGTTCCGTTCGCCAAATGCCGCAGAAGAGCACCTGAAAGCGCTAGCGCGTAAAGGCGTTATCGAGATTATCTCCGGCGCTTCGCGCGGCATTCGCCTGCTGATGGAAGATGAAGAGGGTTTACCGCTGATTGGCCGTGTCGCCGCCGGTGAGCCGCTGCTGGCGCAGCAGCATATCGAAGGGCACTACAAGGTCGATCCTTCCCTGTTCAAACCGAGCGCGGATTTCCTGCTGCGGGTCAACGGCATGTCGATGCGTGACATCGGTATTCTCGACGGCGATCTGCTGGCAGTGCATAAAACTCAGGACGTGCGTAATGGCCAGGTGGTTGTGGCACGCATTGAAGATGAAGTCACGGTCAAACGTCTGAAAAAACACGGTAACGTGGTTGAGCTGCTGCCAGAAAACAGTGAATTCCAGCCGATTGTGGTCGATCTGCGTCAGCAGAATTTCACCATTGAAGGTCTGGCGGTCGGTGTGATCCGCAATGGCGACTGGGTTTAATCCTCACGCCCAAACATCGTCCTCTGATTCAAGTCGCCCCAGCTCTGGGGCGATGTCATATCTGATTCACTATATACCCTATAGCTTTCAAGTTGCAGCTAGGCGGCCAACTCGCTCACCCCCAGGCGCTTACTCAGGTAAGTAACTGGGGTGACAAATCTGCCGGGAGCAGATTTGAACGCTGTTTGCAGCGGCCCCGAAGGGGTGTGGCTCATGGACGGGCCACATAACTGAGTGCAGATAACAACGCTGCAACTTGAAAGATGACGGGTATACACGGGAACATTTCACTATGCGCCTGCTTTCTGCCTTCACCAGCGATACCGATAAAGCCCTGTGGCGCCTTGCGCTGCCCATGATTTTCTCCAATATCACCGTGCCGCTGCTTGGGCTGGTGGATACCGCAGTCATCGGCCACCTCGACAGCCCGACCTATCTGGGTGGCGTAGCGGTTGGCTCCATGGCCACCAGCTTCCTGTTTATGCTGTTGCTGTTTCTGCGTATGAGCACCACCGGGCTGACTGCTCAGGCGTTGGGGGCACAAAATCCTCAGGGTCTGGCACGAGCCTTTATGCAGCCGTTGCTGCTGGCGGTGTTGGCCGGGGTGGCTATTGTGTTACTGCGCTATCCGCTGATTGAGTTGGCACTAAAAATCGTTGGTGGCGATGGGGCGGTGCTGGAACAGGCTCGCTTATTCCTCGAGATCCGCTGGCTGAGCGCCCCGGCGGCGCTGGCGAATATGGTGATCCTGGGTTGGTTGCTTGGCGTGCAATACGTACGCGCACCGGTGATCCTGCTGATTATCGGCAACCTGCTGAATATCGCATTGGATATCTGGCTGGTGATGGGACTGGGCTGGAACGTGCAGGGGGCCGCGACCGCGACCGCCATCTCTGAATATGCCACGCTGCTGTTGGGATTATGGCTGTCCTGGCGCGTGATGCGCATACGCGGCATTTCTGTGCCAATGCTGAGCCAAGCCTGGCGCGGTAATCTGCGGCGTCTGCTGGCGTTGAATCGCGACATTATGCTGCGTTCATTGCTGCTGCAACTGTGTTTTGCCTCGTTGACCATTTTCGGTGCCCGGCTGGGTGGCGAGGTGGTCGCGGTAAATGCGGTGCTGATGAATTTGCTGACCTTCACCGCTTATGCGCTGGACGGTTTTGCCTACGCGGTAGAGGCACATTCGGGCCATGCCTATGGGGCCCGTGACGATAGCCAACTGCGCAAAGTATGGCGTGCGGCTTGTCGGCAAGCCTGTCTGGTGGCGTTGGGTTTTGGTCTGATCTATGCCGTTGCCGGGCAGCAAATCATTGCCGCCTTAACCTCTTTACCGGAGCTGCGCGCACTGGCGAGCCACTATTTGCCGTGGCAGGTAGTGCTGCCGTTGGTGGGAGTATGGTGCTATTTGCTGGACGGCATGTTTATTGGTGCCACCCGCGGCGCAGAAATGCGCAACAGCATGGCAGTAGCCGCCGCCGGTTATGGGCTGACGCTGTTTACCCTGCCTGTACTGGGCAACCATGGATTGTGGCTGGCGCTGGCGGTATTTCTTTCGCTACGCGGCCTTTCTCTCGGGTGGATTTGGCATCGCCACAGGGTGCGAGGGACCTGGTTTGCAGCGGATGCGACACAGTCAAAAAATGCATAAACATTAATTTTGTTTATGTTTTTATTTATATTAAGTTACATTTTCTTGAGCGAAATTGTTTCCGCTTACTTACTGTTCTTCTGGGGTTTTTACTGATTTTTCTTTGTTTTTTGAATTTTTATCCTGATTTTTTCTTTTTTATCGCTATCTGTAGCTATAGTTAATCATGTGGCTGGCGGAATAAATGGGAACTGACAACCCTTTTATTCAGGTCGATTGACCGAAATAATTACTCAGTTAAGTCCGGCCACAGGTGTTTAAAACTGACTAATCACAGGTAACGGAGAGGTTATGAACAAAGATCAAGCCGACGGTAACTGGAAGCAGTTTAAAGGGAAAGTGAAGGAAAAGTGGGGCAAGCTGACCGATGACGATCTGACGGTCATTGAAGGGAAGCGTGAACAGCTTGTCGGTAAAATTCAGGAACGTTATGGCTACCAGAAAGAGGCGGCCGAGAAAGAAGTTAAATCCTGGGAAGACCACAATAAGTATCGCTGGTAGCGCGCTGGGCCACAGCGGATTGCGGCCATAAGCTACTTTTAAAGGCCCGGCGTTTTTATCCCCTTGACGCCAAGCCTGCAGGTACAGGGAGGTACCTGAAAATCCAACCTATTTCTTCTTGATGGCGATGCTGTGATCGTGTTCGCCGCAGTCATGCTTGCTGTCACAGGCTTCTACCTCAACGCAACCCGCACACAGGCCATGCGCCTCCACCACGTTATGACGTAGAACAAAACCAGACTCCTTCGCCAGTTTCTGCAGTGTCTCTTCGACCCCTTCGGTAGTGCGTTCAGTCACCTGACCACAGCGATCGCAGATAAACAGCGCGGAAGTGTGCGTCGGCTGTTCGAAGTGATGGCACAGCACGTAGCTGTTGGCGGATTCCACCCGGTGAATGAAGCCTTGTTCCAGCAGAAAATCCAGAGCACGGTACACCGTCGGTGGTTTGGCCTGGGGTTCGGCGACGCGCAGCAGATCGAGCAGGTCGTAAGCGCTGATGGCACCGGGCTGCTGTGCCATCAGGCGTAACACTTCCAGCCGCTGCGGTGTCAGACGCACATTGCGTTGCTGACAGAGTTGTTCAGCCTGTGCCAGCAGCTTTTCCTGGGTGTTTGAGTTCATGGCAAATTTCCCGGTACGTAAAAAAGCCGATTTTACCATGCTTCAGTCAAATCGCCGAGAGTCGGCCCCTTTTCCTCTGATATGGCGCACTAATCGACTGGTTTAGCGCCTGCCGTCCGTCACCAGTGTGACGATGTTCACACTTGGAGTGGGGTCTTAGCTGGCAAGTGAGTGTTGCAAGCGCTCTGCTAACGCGGCCATTTCCGGCGCAGGGTTATGCCCAATCAGCATAAAACCATGACGGCCATCGGCCCAGTAGACCACGTTCATTCCCTGGCGGCGCTCGCTTTGGGCGGACTGAGACTTGCCCGGTTGCTGAACAATACACAGTGCCAGCGCACCGAATTGAGCATCCAGCCAGGTTAATTGAGCGATACGCCGATCGTCGTAAGCCAGCACGCGAGCGTTTTTCAGCTCGGCGCCGCTCAACATTAACTTCGGTAGCGAGAGTGCGATGCCCAGCCGATCGCCGGTTTGCTGTAGCTGATGGGCAATCTGTGTAGCCGTGTCATCGAAGCCTGCCAGCGTTTCCGGCGTGTACAGTGCCATATATTGGGCGACCAAACCGCGCCAGTTGTCTTCTGGCTGGCTGAACTGTAAATAGGCGCGATCGCCTGCGATGCCCAGTGCCAGAAAACCAACCGCGGCGGCGATCAGGCTACGCCGACTGACACCGCGCTGCGGCACTGGGGTGGTAATGGGGCCTGCGGCGCGTAGACGTTGGACCGGCGCCTCATCAAGCAACGGAGCAAATGCCTGCTTAAAAGGCAGGGTGCTGCGTGCCAATAACGACAAACGTTCGGCCAGCGCGGGTTCATCGATCAGGCGCTGTTCCAGAAGCTGGCGCTGCCGTGGGTCCAATTGATTGTCCAGATAGGCGACCAGCAGTTCATCCGCAGCGTAGGTTGAGCTCATGATTGTTCTCCTTTTGCCTGGGGTGAACGGGTCTGCAGCATGCTGTCATTTGCCAATCTCAGGCGTGCCGCCGCCAGACGGCTCATGATGGTGCCGATGGGCACGCCAAGCACCTCGGCAGCCTCACGGTAAGACAGCTCCTCCACATAGACCAGAAACAGCGTATTGCGCTGCGCCTCCGGCAGCCGGTTAACCCGCTGCATCACCTCGTTGGCCCAAATCGGCTCTTCACTGTTTTCCGACCCGGCCAGTTCGTCGACGTCGACAAAACCCTGCCCCTGGCGGATATGTTGGGCGCGAATCTCGTTAAGCCAGATAGAATGAAGGATCGCAAACAACCAGCGGTCCATCCGCGTGCCCACGGCAAACTGTGCGGCGCGTTCCAGCGCCCGCACGCAGGTGGCTTGAACCAAATCGTCGGCAACATCCCGCCGGTGGGAAAGCACCAGACCATAGCGCCACAGGCGGGAAAGATACTGGCCGATTTCGTTACGGATCGCGTCGCTACTGATGTTTACCTCCGGGCCAGGCTAGATCATGATTCTGGGTGGTGATCGATGGCTGCCGCCAGATCGCGGTACTCTTCACAACCGGTGCCGCATAGCGACTGGATCACCTTCAGTTGTTCTTTCGCCAAATCCTGACGGCCCTTGACCATATAGGCCTCACCCAGATATTCACGGACTTTCGGGTATTTCGGATCGAGCGCTACTGATTTTAAATAGTAGCCGATCCCTTCATCGGTGCGGCCGAGCTTGCGGGTCGCGTAACCGCGGTAGTTCAGTGCAACCGCGGTGTTAGGATCCTTCAGGGTATTGAGCACGTCGAGCGCCTCCTGGTAACGACCGCTTTTTGCCAGCGCATAGGCATAGTTAGCCCGATCGTTGTCGTCGATCATGCTGCTTTTTTCCACCATGCAGGTCTTGGTTTTTGTATCGTATATCTGGCCTTTCGGGCAGGTTGGGGTGGTCTGACCGCTATCATCACCGCCCATTGCCAGGGCCGCCCCGGAAAACAGCAGAGAACCGGCAATGACAGGCAGCAACAGGCGTTTAACGAAACTGTTCATGGTTGTTTCCTCATTGGGAAGGGCGCAGAGCTGCACCCATAACGAGAGAACACCCGACAGCACATTTTTATTCGTTTTTTCGGGGGCTTTTTTTAGTCAGGCGGCACGGTGGTTTTCCCAAGGCGGCCGATTGTCGTTATAATAGCCGTTTGCGGCAGCATGCCGTTCGTTGAAACCAGACAGAATCAGGTAGCCAGTAGCCCAGCATGACGACAGACAACAACGCTTCAAAATACGCCGCCAATCGTTTCTCCATCGCGCCGATGCTCGACTGGACCGATCGTCATTGCCGTTACTTCCACCGCCTGCTGACCAAGGACACGCTGCTGTACACCGAAATGGTGACTACCGGCGCGATTATCCATGGCAAGGGTGACTATCTGGCCTACAGCGAAGAAGAACATCCGGTGGCGCTGCAACTGGGCGGCAGCGATCCGACCGCGTTGGCACACTGTGCCAAATTGGCTGAGCAGCGCGGCTACGACGAGATTAATCTCAACGTCGGTTGTCCGTCCGATCGGGTGCAGAATGGCATGTTCGGCGCCTGTCTGATGGGGCAGGCAACACTGGTTGCCGACTGCATCAAGGCGATGCGTGATGTGGTGTCGATCCCGGTGACTGTGAAAACCCGTATCGGTATTGACGACCAGGACAGCTATGAGTTTCTGTGCGATTTTATCGCCACCGTTGCCGGACGCGGTGAATGCGATATGTTCACCATTCATGCGCGTAAAGCCTGGCTGTCGGGCCTGAGCCCGAAAGAGAATCGTGAAGTTCCGCCGCTGGATTATCCGCGTGTCTATCAGTTAAAACGTGATTTCCCAGAACTGACTCTTGCCATCAATGGTGGGGTGAAAACGCTGGAAGAGGCGAAGCAGCACCTACAGCATCTGGACGGCGTAATGATGGGGCGCGAAGCCTATCAGAACCCAGGCATTCTGGCGCGGGTCGACAGTGAACTGTTTGGCCGCCAGACCGAGGTGATGGACAGCGTGGCGATTATTGAGTCGCTGTATCCTTACATCGAACGCGAACTGTCGAACGGCACCTACCTGGGCCATATTACCCGCCATATTCTGGGCCTGTTCCAGGGCGTGCCGGGTGCGCGTCAGTGGCGCCGTCACCTGAGCGAAAATGCCCATAAGCCAGGGGCAGATGCGCGCGTGGTTGAACAAGCACTGGATTTGGTGCGCCTGCCGCGTACCGAAATGGCGTAATTGACATTAATATCTGACTAAAAGTTAGCGTTTTTGACCAGGCATGTCGCATTATGTGATGTGCCTTTTTTTTAATTTCAATCACTTGGTTTCCACGCCAGCTTGGCACGCTTCTTGTAATAGCTCAGCAGATACTTTGTTTTGCGAAGGAGCAAAATCATGTTGGAACTCTTCTTTCTGGTCGGTTTTGTTGTGATGCTGATGGTGACCGGGATTTCGCTGCTGGGCGTGTTTGCCGCGATACTGGTGGCGGCGGCGTTTATGTTACTCGGTGGGCTGTTTGCGATGGTGATTAAGCTGTTGCCGTGGTTGATTCTGGCTGTGGTCGGTGTCTGGATTTACCGTTCGATGCAGAAACCACAAATACGCCGCTACTGATTTTTTGTTGAATAATCAGGCGGTCACGTTGAAAATTACGCAACAGACTTGTTCTGAATGCGGCAGCGATCACAGCTTGGCGCTTTAAATGCTAATGCGGCGTATTAGCCATGTTTTTTGCCTTTCCGGGCTGTTAGGATATTTGTCGATGCAGCGATGCGACCTATTTCATCACCGCTAGAGACATTTACCCAATACCAGTGTTGCTCAAGCAACCCCCTGTTTCTTGCGGACTCTGCTCTACCCCTACAAACGCAGTAATAGAAAGGGCTCCGTCAGGAGCCCTTTCTATTGGTTATGATCCCGCGATATCAGGATGCTGGCCAGTCATTACTTTCGAGTTGCAGTGTGCGATCAATGGTCATATTCAGTTGGCATGAAGCAGAGTCCAGCATATCGCCGGAACCATGCGGCGCTGCGACCAGCGCAAGACACTGGCTGTCTTTGAACTTCAGCCAGTTACGTTGCGCCTCACGCCAGGCCTTTGGCGCGGCTTTAAACTTGAGTGATTCCTTATAGGCCTTGTTCAAACGCGCATCCCAGAGTTTGAATTCCGCTTCGATACAGGCGGCAGCACCAGGCGTGTTACCGCCATCCTTATCCATGCATTGCATATAGGTCTTGGAGTATTGGTATTTCATCAAAACGTTTTGCTCTGTGTCCTGAGTAGCCGCCGGTGCTGCGCTGACGAATGCAGGGGTTACGGCGAAAACCAGTGCTGTGGCAAGCATTTTTATTTTCATTTCTGCGTTATTTCCTTATTGATCAACATGAATTACCAGAAGATCATATTCCTTCCGTGATAATTATTCGATGCGATACAGTGCTTTATATTGCCTTGTGTTTGTAAGGATATTTATCTCAGCGACCCGGGATCAGCAAGCTTGAACCGCTGGTGTTGCGGCTTTCCAGCACCTGATGTGCGCGCTGTGCATCGGCCAACGCAAACTTTTG
Source organism: Serratia sp. S4 (assembly GCF_000347995.1). NCBI lineage: Bacteria > Pseudomonadati > Pseudomonadota > Gammaproteobacteria > Enterobacterales > Yersiniaceae > Serratia > Serratia sp. S4. The sequence continues at coordinate 4,772,428 of NZ_KB661120.1, read as the reverse complement.
CTCTTCCTTCACGTCGACTTTGATAGCCCCGCTGCCGATCAAGGAAAACAGCTCATTGCTGGCATACTGCAGTTCAGCACGGTTGGTAATGTAGCCGTTAAGCGAAGGGCGGGTGACGTACAGCGAGCCTTTTTGGTTCAGCAACGCCAGATCAACACCGGTGACCGGGCCGGAGGCATTGCCGAAGCTCACCATTAGCCCACGGCGTTTCAGGCTGTTAAGTGAGGCCTGCCAGGTACTTTGGCCTACCGAGTCGTAAACGACACCGACTTTCTCGCCCTGTGTCAGCTCAGCCACGCGCTGGGCGATATCTTCCTTATGGTAATTGATGGTTGCCCAAGCGCCGGCGTGCTTCGCCAGCTCGGCTTTTTCGTCGGAGCCGACGCTGCCGATCAGTTTTGCCCCGAGCGCTTTAGCCCACTGGCAGGCTATCAGCCCAACGCCCCCTGCGGCGGCATGGAACAGGAACACTTCACCCGGTTGCACCTCATGGGTTTGGCACAGCAAATAATGCACCGTCAGCCCTTTCAGGAAGGAGGCTGCGCCCTGCTCAAAACTCAGGTTATGCGGCAGCAATGCCACTTTTTCCTGCGAAACGTTGTGCACTTCGCTGTAGGCTCCAAGCGTCGACTGGGCATACACCACCCGGTCACCCGGTTTTAGCACGCTGACACCGGCACCGACCCTGGTGACTACCCCGGCTGCTTCGGTGCCCAACCCGCTCGGTAGTTTGGCCGGCGGGTACAGACCGCTGCGCACATAGGTGTCGATATAGTTGATGCCGATCGCCTTATTCTCGATCTGCACCTCACCGGCTGCCGGATCTACGGGGGTAAAATCAACATATTGCAAGACTTCCGGGCCGCCGGTGGCGGAGAATTGAATGCGCTTTGCCATTTCATTACCTCGAGTGGGGGTCTGATTTCACCCTACGCGTTTTAGCATCGGCGATCCAGTTTGCCCTGGGGTGGCTTGATACTTTTTGCATCTGTTATGCGCAGGAATCACAGCTAAAAATCACGTATACTCTCGCGTCAGGATCCTCCATTCGCCACCGGATAAAGAATACGTTTCATGGCAGGAAAAAAACCAACCAACAGAACAAACGCAGACGAAGCCAAAGAGCGCCCAAGAGACCGCCAGATGGAAGGGCTGAAGATGCCGCCACATTCGCTGGAGGCGGAACAGTCCGTGTTGGGCGGTTTGATGCTGGATAACGAGCGCTGGGACAACGTGTCCGAACGCGTCGTCTCCAACGATTTCTTCAGCCGCCCGCATCGCCTGATCTTTACCGAGATGCAGCGCCTGCTGGAAATGAGCCGACCGATCGACCTGATCACCCTGTCCGAATCGCTGGAACAGCGCGGTGAGCTCGATTCCGTCGGTGGGTTCGCCTACCTGGCCGAATTATCGAAAAACACCCCAAGTGCTGCCAACATCGGTGCTTATGCAGATATCGTACGTGAACGTGCGGTAGTGCGTGAGATGATCTCGGTGGCCAATGAAATCGCCGACGCCGGTTATGATCCGCAGGGTCGCAGCAGTGAAGACCTGCTCGATCTGGCTGAATCCCGGGTGTTCCAAATCGCGGAAAACCGGGCCAGCAAAGATGAAGGCCCGAAAGGCATTGAGCGTATCCTGGAAGATACCGTTGCGCGCATCGAACAGCTGTATCAGCAGCCGCACGATGGCGTTACCGGGGTAGATACCGGCTATCAGGATCTCAATAAGAAAACTGCCGGTTTGCAGAAATCGGATCTGATTATCGTCGCCGCCCGTCCTTCGATGGGTAAAACTACCTTCGCCATGAACCTGTGCGAACACGCCGCGATGACGCAGGAAAAGCCGGTGCTGATCTTCAGCCTTGAGATGCCAGGCAACCAGATCATGATGCGTATGCTGGCGTCGCTTTCGCGCGTAGACCAGACGCGCATTCGTACCGGCCAGCTCGATGACGAGGACTGGGCGCGAATCTCCAGCACCATGGGTATCCTGCTGGAGAAGCGCAATATGTACATTGATGACTCCTCCGGCCTGACGCCGACCGAAGTTCGCTCCCGCGCCCGCCGTATTTTCCGTGAACATGACGGCCTGAGCCTGATCATGATCGACTACCTGCAGCTGATGCGCGTGCCGTCCCTGTCCGACAACCGTACGCTGGAGATCGCTGAAATTTCCCGTTCGCTCAAGGCGTTGGCGAAAGAACTGCAGGTGCCAGTGGTGGCGCTGTCGCAGTTGAACCGAAGCCTGGAGCAGCGTGCCGACAAGCGCCCGGTCAACTCCGACCTGCGTGAGTCCGGTTCCATCGAGCAGGATGCCGACCTGATTATGTTCATCTACCGTGATGAGGTTTATCACGAGAACAGCGATCTGAAAGGGATTGCCGAAATTATTTTAGGTAAGCAACGTAACGGTCCAATCGGTTCCGTGCGTCTGACCTTTAACGGCCAGTGGTCGCGTTTCGATAACTACGCGGGGCCACAATATGATGACGAATAATCAGCTAAGGAACTGAAATGAAAGCGGCAACCGCTGTAATCGACCGCCGCGCTCTGCGACATAATCTGCAACAGGTGCGCCGTCAGGCGCCGCAAAGTCGCCTGATTGCCGTTGTGAAAGCAAACGCTTATGGACATGGCCTGCTGGAAACAGCGCACACCCTGCAAGACGCCGACTGCTACGGCGTGGCGCGTATTGGCGAGGCATTGATGTTGCGCTCCGGCGGTATCGTCAAACCGATCCTGATGCTGGAAGGCTTCTTCTGTGCGGAAGACCTGCCGGTGTTGGTGGCCAATAACATCGAAACCGCGGTGCACAGCATCGAACAGCTCGAAGCGCTGGAGCAAGCCGAGCTGGCGCGCCCGGTGCCGGTGTGGATGAAGCTCGATACCGGTATGCATCGTCTGGGCGTGCGCCCGGAGCAGGCAGAGGCGTTCTATCAGCGTCTGAGCGCCTGCCGTAACGTGGTGCAGCCGGTTAATATCATGAGCCATTTCAGCCGCGCCGATGAGCCTGAGTCGGACACGACGCTCAAGCAAATACAGTGTTTCGAAAGCTTTGCCGCCGGCAAACCGGGGCAGCGTTCGATCGCCGCCTCCGGTGGCACTCTGCTGTGGCCGGATGCGCACAACGAGTGGGTACGTCCAGGTATTATCCTGTACGGTGTTTCACCGATGGAAGGCTCTCAGGGCTGTCAGTATGACCTGCAACCGGCGATGACGCTTAAATCCAACCTGATCGCGGTGCGTGAACACAAAGCCGGTGAATCTGTGGGCTACGGCGGCACCTGGGTTAGCGCAGGTGATACCCGTTTGGGCGTGGTGGCAATGGGCTATGGCGACGGCTACCCGCGCAGCGCACCTACGGGGACACCGGTGTGGCTCAACGGCCGTGAAGTGCCGATAGTGGGTCGGGTGTCGATGGACATGATGTCGGTCGATCTGGGGCCGGAAGCTACCGATAAGGTTGGCGATGAAGTGGTGCTGTGGGGCCAGGCTTTACCGGTCGAACGAATTGCCGACTGTACCGGCATCAGCGCTTATGAACTGATTACCAAACTAACGCAGCGCGTGTCGATGGAATACATCGGCGAATAGCCTGTGAGGGGCCAGCGCCTGCCGGCCCCAATCAATAACGCGTTATTTCTTTACCGCCAGCCATTGATCGATAATGCTCTGATACTCGCCGGTCGCTTTGGACAGGTGCAGCCACTGATCCACATACAATTTCCAGCTTAAATCATCACGCGGTAGCATGTAGGCCTTCTCGCCGTATTGCATCGGTTTTTTGGGATTCACCGCGCACAGTTTCGGAAAACGTTTTTGCTGATACAGCGCTTCGGAGGCGTCGGTGATCATGACGTCGGCTTTCTTGTCGACCAACTGCTGGAAAATCCCCACGTTATCATGGGTCAGCGTCAGTTTGGCCTTGGGCAGATAGGCGTGCACGAAGGCTTCGTTGGTGCCGCCCGCCGGCTCCAACAGACGCACCGACGGTTTATTGATCTGGTCGATGGTGCGGTATTTCTTCACGTCGGTGCAGCGTACCAATGGGATCTTGCCGTCGGTATCCAGCATGTCGGCGAAAAATACCTGCCTTTGACGCTGCAGCGTGACGGAGATACCGCCCATGGCGATGTCGCATTTACCGGCGACGAAGTCCGGCGTCAGGGTTTTCCAACTGGTTTTTACCCATTTCACTTTGGCGCCCAGGCTTTTGGCCAGCGATTCCGCCATATCGATATCAATGCCTTCATAGCTACCGTCTTCTTTCAGGAAGGTATAAGGCTTGTAATCGCCGGTGGTGCACACTTCCAGTGTGCCCTGCTGGATCACCTTATCCAGGTGCGATTGAGCGCTGGCGCTCCCGGCGGCAACCAGCAGTGCGAGAGGTAATAATTTTTTCATCGGCGTCCTTTTTATACATTCGTGGTTTTATGCGCTCTTTAGGCGTTAATTGTCGCTGACTTGCGCGAGTTACCCACTTTTTATGCCATTAGCAGGTGGAAACGTTCGGCATTGCTGCTGTGCGCTTCACAACCTCGGTGGGGGAAGGGTATCCACAGTCAAAAAACTGATAGGCTGTAACGTCAACATTTATTAACACAGTTTACAGGTGGCTATGTACAACATTGACGATTTTGATATGAAAATCCTGACGCTGCTACAGGCCAATGGCCGTCTGACCAATCAGGAACTGAGCGATCTGGTGGGGTTGTCGGCCTCCCAGTGTTCCCGGCGGCGCATCAGTCTGGAGCAGGCGCAGCTGATCCGTGGCTACCATGCACGGCTGGCACCGGAGGCCGTCGGGCTGGGGTTGGTGGGGCTGATAGAAGTGAGCCTGACTCACCATGCTCAGGAGCAGATCGACAGTTTCCACCAGATGCTGGAAGAAGTGGATGCCATTCTTGACGCCTATAAAACTACCGGCGATGCTGATTATCTGCTGAAGGTCGCGGTGGCGGACCTGCCGGCGCTGGACGACTTTATCAGTCAGACGCTGTCGCGGCATAAAAGCGTGGCGCATATCAAAACGGCGGTGGTGCTCAACCGAATCAAGGAAAACGGTTTGTTGCCGGTTGCGCGATAAAGCTAAAACCGAACGCCGTTTTCCGTCTATATTAGAGCCTGATGCTGTGCCCCCGAACCCTAATAATCCAGGAGAACAACCCGTGTTTCAGAACGTTGATGCCTATGTAGGTGACCCGATCCTGTCGCTGATGGAAAAATTCAAAAAAGATCCCCGTTCGCACAAGGTTAACCTGAGTATCGGCCTTTACTATGACGAGCAGGGCATTATCCCGCAGATGAAGGCGGTTGCCGCCGCAGAAACGCAACTGAGCAGCGTGGATCACGGCGCGTCAGTATACCTGCCGATGGAAGGCCTGCAGCCTTACCGTACTGCCATTCAGCATCTGCTGTTCGGCGCCGAGCACCCGATGTTGCAACAGGGGCGTATCGCCACCATTCAAACCGTGGGCGGTTCCGGCGCGCTGAAGGTCGGTGCCGACTTCCTGAAAAGCTATTTCCCGGATTCGCAGGTGTGGGTCAGCGATCCGACCTGGGAAAACCACATCGCCATCTTTGGCGGTGCCGGTTTCAAGGTCAATACCTATCCCTACTTCGACAGCGAAAGCCTGGGCGTGAAGTTTGACGCCATGCTGAGCGCATTGAAACAGCTGCCGAAGCACAGCATCGCGCTGCTGCACCCGTGCTGCCATAACCCGACCGGCTCTGACCTGACCCATGCTCAGTGGGATGAAGTGGTCAAAGTGATCGCCGAACGTGAACTGATCCCGTTCCTTGATATCGCCTATCAGGGCTTTGGCGGTGGGATTGCCGATGATGCCTATGCCATCCGCACTATGGCTGCGGCCGGTCTGCCATGCCTGGTAAGTAATTCGTTCTCTAAAATCTTCTCGCTGTACGGCGAACGCGTCGGCGGCTTGTCGGTGGTGTGCGAAAGCGAAGAGGCGGCGGGGCGCGTATTGGGTCAACTGAAAGCCACGGTTCGCCGCAACTATTCCAGCCCGCCGAACTTCGGTGCACAGGTGGTGGCGAAGGTGCTGAACGATGCGCAGCTGAAAGCCCAGTGGCTGGCAGAAGTCGAAATCATGCGCACCCGTATCCTTGAGATGCGTAAAACGCTGGTGGAAGCGCTGAAGGTTGCTCTGCCGCAGCGTAACTTCGATTACCTGCTGGAACAGCGCGGTATGTTCAGCTACACCGGTTTCAGCGCGGCACAGGTCGATCGCCTGCGTGAAGAGTTCGGTGTGTACCTGATCCACAGCGGCCGTGTCTGCATGGCCGGCCTGAACCATAACAACGTGCATCAGGTGGCCGAGGCGTTTGCCGCAGTGCAATAATGTTGTTAGGGTTTGAAGTTCGCAAGGGAGCGATAGCGATATCGCTCCCTTTTTGTTGTCGGTTTGCCGCCGGAGTTGCTGCAAACTGGATAGAGAATATACTGATTGAGGGGCGCTCACTCATGTGGCATCAGCAAACGCTAATCCTCAGCGCAAAAGCGCGTGGTTTTCATCTGGTTACCGAAGAGATTACCGACCAGCTAACCCACTTACACCGCCTGCAAACTGGCCTGTTGCACCTGTTGTTGCAACATACCTCGGCCTCGCTGACGCTGAACGAGAACTGCGATCCTACGGTGCGAGCCGACATGGAACAGCATTTCCTGCGTCAGGTGCCAGAGAACGCACCCTATCAGCACGACTATGAAGGGCCGGACGACATGCCGGCGCACATCAAATCCTCTCTGTTGGGCACGTCCCTGACGTTGCCTGTCGGTCACGGGCGACTGATGCTGGGCACATGGCAGGGAATTTGGCTGGGGGAGCACCGCATCCACGGCGGTTCACGCCGGGTTGTGGCCACTTTACAGGGGGAATAACCCAATGAATAACACAGCACTGCTGGAATACTGCATGGCGAAGCCGGGCGCGGAACAGAGCGACCAGGACCAGTGGCAGGCCAGCCAGATCAAGGTTGGCGACGTTATGTTCGCCATGGTGTGCGAGGTGCAGGGGCGGCCGGCGCTGGCGGTAAAATCCAGCCCGGAACTGGCGGAGAGCCTGCGGGAACACCATCCGGAGATCGTCGCCTGTGAGCGGCTGAACAAAGCGCACTGGAATACGGTGTTTCTTGACGGCAACCTGCCGAACTCGCAGTTTTATACCCTGATCGACAGTTCATATCAGTTGGTGCTGGAAGGGTTACCTGACCACGTGCGCCAGGAACTGCGCGCTTAGGCGTTGAGGGCAGGTGCACCGCCTGCTTTTTTATCGTCCATCACCCTATTTACCGCTCATATTGTGATCGCCACTTGATGCTGGGAACGTTCCCGCTTCATTGTGCAACGGGAACGGCTAGGCTTTTTAACCATAAACTGCCAGACCAAAGGATGCCGTGAGATGGCCATGAGTGAACAGAAACGCAAGATGATTGCCGGCGAGTTGTATGATGCCGGCGACGAGCTACTGCGCAGCGAGCGTAAGCATGCACGTCAGTTGGTACACCATTACAACCATTCATCCCCGGATGAGACTGACCTGCGTAAACAGTGGCTGGCGGAGCTGTTGGGCCAGTATCAGGGTGGAACCATCGAGCCGACTTTTCGCTGCGATTACGGCTACAACATCTACCTGGGTAAGAACTTTTACGCCAATTTTGACTGCGTGATCCTCGACGTGTGTGAAGTGCATATCGGTGATAACTGCATGCTGGCACCAGGGGTGCATATCTACACCGCCACCCATCCGTTGGATGCGGAAACCCGCGTCGGCGGCGCGGAGTTTGGCAAACCGGTGCGCATTGGCGATAACGTGTGGATTGGTGGCCGGGCGGTGATTAACCCTGGCGTGACTCTGGGGGATAACGTGGTGGTGGCATCCGGGGCGGTGGTCACTAAAGACGTGCCGGCCAACTGCGTAGTCGGCGGCAACCCGGCACGGGTGATTAAACAACTGTAAGCAAAAATCGGGCGCCACAATGAATGGCGCCCTTAGAGTTAAGCTCGCAGCGAGTTGATATCCACCACGAAGCGGTATTTCACGTCGCTTTTCAGCATCCGCTCATAGGCCTGGTTGATTTGCTGCATCGGGATCAGTTCGATGTCCGAGGTAATACCGTGCTGACCGCAGAAATCCAGCATCTCCTGGGTTTCTGCAATACCGCCGATCAGCGAACCGGCGAGGCGGCGGCGTTTCATGATCAGATTAAACACCTGCGGTGACGGGTGATCGTGTTCCGGGGCACCGACCAGCGTCAGGGTGCCGTCGCGGCGTAGCAGGTTAAGGAACGGGTTCAGATCGTGCTGGGCTGCGACGGTGTTAAGAATAAAGTCGAAGCTGTTGGTGTGCTGCGCCATCTGTTCCGGGTCACGGGAAATGACCACTTCGTGGGCACCGAGGCGTTTGGCATCCTCGACTTTGGATTCGGAGGTGGTGAACAGCACCACATGCGCGCCCATCGCCCGGGCCAATTTGACCCCCATATGTCCTAATCCGCCCAGACCAACAATGCCGACCTTTTTACCGGGGCCGGCACCCCATTGGCGCAACGGGGAATAGGTGGTGATACCGGCGCACAGCAGTGGCGCTACACCGGCCGGATCCAGGTTCTCCGGCACCCGCAGCACAAAGTCCTGGTCCACGGTCATCGCGGTTGAGTAGCCGCCGTAGGTGATGGCACCGGTTTGCCGATCCTGTCCGTTATAGGTGCCGGTAAAGCCGTTTTCACAGTATTGCTCCAGTCCTTCTTCACAGCTCGGACAGCTACGGCAAGAGTCCACCATACAACCCACGCCGACCAAATCGCCGACCTGATAGCGAGAAACATGGCTGCCGACGGCGCTTACGCGGCCAACAATCTCGTGGCCGGGCACTACCGGGAAAATCGTGTTGCTCCATTCGTTGCGGGCCTGGTGTAGATCAGAATGGCAGACGCCGCAGAACAGAACGTTGATTTGCACATCGTGGTCGCGCAGGGTGCGCGGCGTGTAATCAAAAGGAACAAGCGCTGACTTGGCGTCGTGCGCGGCATAGGCGTGCGTAATGTTCATGGTCACTCCAGTCATCAAAGGGTGGGGAACAATTTCCGGCAGCAGGATGCCGGTAAGACGCGGCCTGGATACAGCAGGTGGCCACAGAGGGAACATTGATGATAAAAGCTGCGAGCGGGGAGGGAAATGCCTGAAAATGTCTAAATCTTGCCTGTTTCTGTTCAATTTGAGCGAAACAGGTAATAGCGCGGGCCGCTACAGGAACGGCCCGCCGGGCAGGGATTACTTCTTCTTCAGTAACGGCTTAAGGAAGCGCGCGGTATGTGAAGCTTCGCAGTTGGCCACGGTTTCTGGCGTGCCGGCCACCAGGATCTCGCCGCCGCCGCTGCCGCCTTCCGGCCCCAGGTCGACGATCCAGTCCGCGGTTTTAATCACGTCCAGATTGTGCTCAATCACTACGATGGTATTGCCCTGGTCGCGCAGCTGATGCAGTACTGCCAGCAGTTGCTGGATATCGGCGAAGTGCAGACCGGTGGTCGGCTCATCCAGGATATACAACGTTTGGCCGGTACCGCGTTTCGACAGCTCACGCGCCAGCTTGACGCGTTGCGCCTCACCGCCGGACAGCGTGGTGGCCGACTGGCCGAGACGGATGTACGACAGGCCCACTTCCATCAAGGTTTGCAGTTTGCGCGCCAATGCCGGCACCGCGTCGAAGAATTCACGCGCCTCTTCGATGGTCATCTCCAGCACTTCGTGAATGCTTTTGCCTTTGTACTTCACTTCCAGCGTTTCGCGATTATAGCGCTTGCCTTTACAGTGATCGCACGGCACGTAGATATCCGGCAGGAAGTGCATTTCCACCTTGATCACGCCGTCGCCCTGACAGGCCTCGCAGCGGCCGCCTTTGACGTTAAAACTGAAGCGGCCAGGGTTGTAGCCACGGCTACGCGACTCAGGCACGCCGGCGAACAGTTCACGCACCGGGGTGAAGATGCCGGTGTAGGTTGCCGGGTTGGAACGTGGAGTACGACCGATCGGGCTTTGATCGATGTCGATCACCTTGTCGAAATGCTCCAGACCGGTCACTTCGCGGAAAGGTGCAGGTTCGGCCAGGGTGGCGCCGTTGAGCTGGCGCTGGGCGATTGGGAACAGCGTGTCGTTGATCAGCGTTGACTTGCCCGAACCTGAAACCCCGGTAATGCAGGTGAACAGTCCCACCGGCAAAGTCAGCGTCACGTCTTTCAGGTTGTTGCCGTGCGCGCCGCTCAGTTTCAGCACCTTGGTCGGGTCCGCCGGTACACGCTGCTCAGGAATGGCAATCCCACGTTTGCCGCTGAGGAACTGGCCGGTCAGTGATTCCGGCTGCGCCATGATGTCTTCGACGGTGCCTTCTGCCACCACCTGACCGCCGTGCACCCCGGCACCGGGGCCGATGTCGATCACGTGATCGGCGGCGCGGATGGCGTCTTCGTCATGCTCAACCACGATCACCGTGTTACCGAGGTTGCGCAGGTGGATCAGCGTTTCCAGCAGGCGTTCGTTGTCGCGCTGATGCAGGCCGATTGACGGCTCGTCCAGTACGTACATTACGCCCACCAAACCGGCACCAATCTGGCTGGCCAGACGGATACGCTGTGCCTCACCGCCGGACAGGGTTTCCGCCGAGCGCGACAGCGACAGGTAGTTCAGGCCGACGTTCACCAGGAACTTCAGGCGATCGCCAATTTCTTTCAGCACTTTCTCGGCAATCTGGGCGCGTTGGCCGCTGAGCTTCATGTTCTGGAAGAAGCTCATGGCGTGGCCGATGCTCAGATCGGAGATTTCCGGCAGCGTGGTGTCTTCAACGAACACGTTGCGCGCTTCTTCACGCAGGCGGGTGCCGTGGCACGAGGCGCAAGGACGGTTGCTGATAAACTTGGCCAGCTCTTCGCGTACCGCGCTCGATTCGGTTTCTTTATAGCGGCGTTCCATATTGTGCAGCACGCCTTCGAACGGATGGCGGCGCACGGTGGTATCACCGCGATCGTTGATATATTTGAATTCGATGGTTTCTTTGCCGGAACCGCTGAGCACCGCTTTCTGCACGTTGGCATCCAGGCTGTTGAACGGCGCTTCGACGTCGAACGCGTAATGCTCCGACAACGAGCGCAGCATCTGGAAGTAATAGAAGTTACGGCGATCCCAGCCGCGGATCGCACCGCCGGCCAGCGAAAGCTCAGGGTTCTGTACCACACGTTCCGGATCGAAGAACTGCTGCACGCCCAGGCCGTCACAGGTCGGGCAGGCACCGGCCGGGTTGTTGAACGAGAACAGCCGCGGTTCCAGCTCGCGCATGCTGTAGCCGCAGATGGGGCAGGCGAAGTTGGCGGAGAACAGCAGCTCATCGGCCTTCTCGTCGTCCATGTCGGCGACGACGGCCGTGCCGCCGGACAGCTCCAGCGCGGTCTCGAACGATTCCGCCAGACGCTGCGACATATCGTCACGCACCTTGAAGCGATCGACCACCACTTCGATAGTGTGCTTCTTCTGCAGCTCCAATTTTGGCGGATCGGAAAGATCGCAGACTTCACCGTCGATACGCGCTCGGATATAGCCCTGGGTGGCCAGATTTTCCAGCGTTTTGGTATGCTCGCCCTTGCGATCTTTTACCACCGGTGCCAGCAGCATCAGGCGTTTGCCTTCCGGCTGGTTGAGCACGTTATCCACCATTTGGCTGACGGTTTGCGCCGCCAGCGGGACATGGTGCTCCGGGCAGCGCGGTTCGCCGACGCGGGCAAACAACAGGCGCAGGTAATCGTGGATCTCGGTGATGGTGCCGACCGTAGAACGTGGGTTATGTGAGGTCGATTTCTGCTCGATGGAGATCGCCGGTGACAGGCCTTCAATGTGGTCGACGTCCGGTTTTTCCATCAGCGAGAGGAACTGGCGTGCATAGGCGGAGAGCGATTCGACGTAGCGACGCTGCCCTTCGGCATACAGAGTATCAAAAGCCAGCGAGGACTTGCCTGAACCGGATAAACCGGTGACGACGATCAGCTTGTCACGCGGGATAATCAGGTTGATGTTTTTGAGATTATGGGTCCGAGCACCACGAACTTCGATATTGTCCATTTACACTTCCCGTCTTGATGATACACCGCGCCTGTCTGGGTGATTTACGGACGATTTTGTGATCGAACGCGCAAAAAACCGGCACAGCCAGTACGAAACGCATAATTATGACACAAAAAAACCTGAATGAATATCCAGTATACGAATGCAACAAGGTCGATCGGAACGACAATTCTGGAATAGAATACGCAGTTATCAACACGGGTGTCGTTTCGGGCTGAGCGTGTTAAACTTACTCGTTTATACTGTGTAAAAATCAATCTTCAGGAGAGTTCTCATGGCCAGCAGAGGCGTAAACAAAGTAATTCTGGTCGGGAATCTGGGCCAAGACCCAGAAGTCCGTTACATGCCGAATGGCGGCGCAGTGGCCAACATTACCCTGGCGACCTCCGAAAGCTGGCGTGACAAGGCGACTGGCGAGCAGAAAGAAAAGACTGAGTGGCACCGCGTTGTGCTGTTCGGCAAGCTGGCTGAAGTGGCGGGCGAATATCTGCGTAAAGGTTCCCAGGTGTATATCGAGGGCGCTCTGCAAACCCGTAAGTGGACCGATCAGGCTGGCGTTGAAAAATACACCACCGAGATCGTTGTAAACGTGGGCGGCACCATGCAGATGCTGGGCGGCCGTCAAGGCGGCGGTGCACCTGCAGGCGGTGGCCAGGCTTCCGGTGGTCAGGGCGGTTGGGGTCAGCCTCAACAGCCGCAAGGCGGCAACCAGTTCAGCGGTGGCCAGCAGGCTCGCCCAGCGCAAAACAATGCGCCGGCAGCCAGCAGCAACGAACCGCCAATGGACTTCGACGACGATATTCCTTTCTGATATAAGGTTGTCTAAAGCCGATGAAAAAGCCCCGAAAGGGGCTTTTTTGTTTCTGAAGGAGGCTACTTTCACGCCAAACTCACTGCACGGCTGGGGCTTGTGGCGGCTTCTCTGCTGCTGGCGCACTTTTGGATTGGTCCATGGCCTGCTGCTTGCGAGTTCGCTGATCCATGATCAGCCGATAAGCGACGTAGTATTTGTAGATATTGCTGACATAGGTCACCGTCTCGGCCCCAATCCGTTCGGCGGCCAGGTATTCCACATTGCCAAACCAGATATTGGGGTTAAAGCCACGTTTCTCCGTTTCCGCTCGCAAACGAGCGATGCGGGCTGGGCCTGCGTTGTAAGAGGCAAATGAGAACAGCACTTTGTCGAGTGGCGTCATCGGCTCGTCTGCGTAGTAGCGGTCAATCATCCAGCGCATGTATTTCACCCCAGCATTGATATTGGGATCCAGTTTGCGGATGTCGCCGACTTTCAGCTCTTTGCCGGTGCCCGGCATCACCTGCATAATACCGATGGCCCCCACCGGGCTGCGGACCGACTGGTTGAGGCGCGACTCCTGATAGCCCTGGGCCACCATCAGTAGCCAGTCCACGTTATAGCGATCGCCATATTTCCTGAACACGTCCACCATCGCCAGAAATTTGCTGCGCTCCTTCTCTGAGGCCGCATTTTTGACATATTTGGCATTTTTCAGGTAGCGCAACAGAAGGGTGTTCCCCAACTTGCTACCCTGGCGATTCTTTTCTACGAAGCCGTTGAGCAAAGCGAGTAACTGCGGGTTATCCTTGCGCACCGCCCAGGCGATGTCGGCATCGTCACGCAGCACCACATTTTCGTGTATCTGAATTTTAGGGAAAACCTGTTTCCAGAACAGAGCCTTATGGCGATCAACCACGATAAGTGGAATGAGGCCGGCACTCAGCATCTCGATCAGATCCTCATCCTCGAGCGCTTCGGGGGCAGTCTCCAGAATAACGGGAGGACGTGATTCCTGGGCAAAGCGCTTATTCAGGGCCACCAGACTTTCGTGATAGCTCGATGAGAGGCGCACGAATACCGTTTTTCCGGAAAGTTGTTCCAGGTTTTCCACTTTGGGTGAGGAGGGGCCAGAAATCAGCAGTTCCTTCACTTTCGGATAAAGAGCGGTGGTGAACGTCACTTGCTCCTGACGCGCCGGGGTAATGGTGAGGTTGGAGGCAGCAATATCGCCCCGGCCTTCATTGAGGGCATTGAGTAACTGGTCACGAGCTACCGGCACGAAGATGATGCGCACCTTAAGATGGCGCTGTTTGAGCTTTTTATCCTTCATCAACTTGAGATTAAGGTCGTGCTCGAACTCCATAAATATGTCATGGGTGGCTCCACGCTGGGTGCCCTTGGTGATAAAGAAAAAGGTCTTGCTGTAAGTCGTCAATACCCGAATCACCCGTCGGTCGAGCATGCCTGGCAAATCCCCCAGCCAGGGCCGCATGATGTCGTCCATATTGACCTGGAGCGTCTCTGGTTCTTCCTGATCCTGCGTCTTGTCCTTAGCGGGGGCAGCATATACTGAACTGGCGAACAGCAGGGCTGTGAGACACGCCAGGCAGGCGACCAGCAATCTTTGGGAAGAGGTGGCATTCATGGAAGACACTCCGAATGGTGCGTCTTCTCATTGTAGTCAAACTAAAAAAGCCCCGAGAGGGGCTTTTTGTTTTTCTGGGGACATTAAGCCGAGAAGCCGCCGTCAATGCTCAGGCTGGCTCCGGTGATATAACCCGCTTCGGGGCCAACCAGATAGGCGACGAAGCTGGCGATCTCTTCATCCTTGCCGTAACGACCGATCGCCATCATCCCTTTCAACTGCTCGGCGAAATCGCTGTTGTCCGGGTTCATATCGGTATCTACCGGGCCGGGCTGCACGTTGTTGACGGTAATGCCGCGTGGGCCGAGATCGCGTGCCATGCCTTTGGTCAGGCCGACCAGCGCAGATTTACTCATCGCATATACCGCGCCGCCGGCAAATGGCATACGTTCGGCGTTGGTGCTGCCAATATTGATGATGCGACCGCCATCATTCATATGACGCGCGGCTTCCTGACTGGCGACAAATACGCTGCGGACGTTCACCGCCAGCGTGCGGTCCAGATCTTCCAGCGGTAGTTCTTCGGTGCTGCCCATCGCCAGCACACCGGCGTTGTTCACCAAAATATCCAGATTGCCCAGGCTGTTTACTGCCTGGCGTACCGCCTGCTGCAGCGCTGTTGCGTCGGCACTGTCGGCCTTGATAGCCAGCGCCTTGCCGCCGGCAGCGGTGATTTCACCGACGAGTGCATCAGCTTTACCGGCGGAAGAGACGTAAGTGAAAGCCACGGCGGCACCTTCGCGCGCCAGGCGTTTGGCGATGGCAGCACCGATGCCGCGTGAACCGCCCTGAATGAATGCGACTTTGCCTTGCAGAGAGAGAGTTGCGGACATGATGTTTCTCCAGAGTGGGATTAGGTTAATAAAGCTACCGGTTCAGTATCGGAGAAACGCGGATCGGTAACTAGCCACAAAGAGCTATAATCAGCTTAAACCATTGGTTTGAAATCGTTGGAGAAAAATCATGCTCGGCCATCTGGAATGTTTTGTCAGCAGCGCAGAGAGCGGCAGTTTTTCCGCCGCCGGCCGCAAGTTGGGGATCAGTTCTGCCGCAGTGGGAAAGAACGTCACCAAACTGGAGTCGTTGGTGGGCGTGCGACTATTCCAGCGCAATACGCGTAAATTGACGCTGACCGAAGAGGGCGAACGTTTTTTGCAGGAGGTCAGCGGCGGCTTGCTGTTGATCCAGTGTGCATTGAAAAGTTTGAGTAGCAGCGGTGGGGTCGCTGCGGGAACCTTAAAGGTCAGCATGGGTACCGCTTTTGGCCTGCATTTTGTGCTGCCGATGTTGCCGGATTTTTTGGCACGTTATCCGGCGATTGTTCCAGACTGGCATTTTGATAACCGTCAGGTGGATTTGATTGGCGAGCATTTCGATGCGGCAATGGGAGGCGGTATCGAACTGGCGCAGGGGATGATCGCCCGCGAACTGGCACCGGCACACGGCGTGCTGGTGGCTTCGACGCAGTATTTGCAACAGTACCCATTGCTCCAGCAGCCGGAACAGTTGGTGAGTCATGCGGGCATTTTTATTCGCTCACCGCAAACCGGGCGAGTCCGCAACCTGCCGCTGCGCAATGCGGATAACGAGCAGCGAGCGCCGAGCATGATGATAAAAATGACGGTAAACGAGCCGGAAGCGGCGGCACGGGCCGCGGAAATGGGTTTAGGCATTGCGCTGATCAGCATGCCGAACGCGTTACCTTATCTGGAGAGCGGCCGCCTGGTGCGAGTATTGCCAGGCTGGTATGTCGATCGCGGTAGTGTGCACCTGTATTTCCCCACCACCAAATTTCTGCCGACCAAAACCCGGGTGTTCGTCGATTACATCACCGAACAATTCCGCCTGCAGAAGCTGGCGGCTCGGTTTGACGCGCGCTAGAAACGTGAAAAGCCCCTTGCGGGGCTTCATTCTTCCGTCAGTTTACTGTCTGACGATCAGTTGAAGATTTCTGCGGTGCCGTACAGTTTGTTCTGGCCACCGGCGGAGATGATGCGGTAAGAGCTGGCGCCTGATGCTGCGGCTTTGTTGGCCAGTTCAGTTTCCAGTGCGCTCAGGTTAGAGGCACCGCTAACGGATACCACACCGATTTTCTGGGCGTCGGCAGCAGGTTGGCTGGTTGGCTGGTCGGCAGCAACGCTGGCGAAAGAGGCGGTAGTCAGCAGCAGAGCAGTAGCAAAAATTTTGATGTTTTTCATGATTCAATCCTCAGGGTATTTTTTAGGTGAGAGGTTGTTGCCTCTCGATGTGGTAGATAATAGGCTGGCGCGGCTGAATAGAAAATCGGAGAGTTTTGATAATCTTTATCAAATAAATTGACTTATTTTTGAGCGGTGCGGCTTGCGCTGGCGTGCTGGAAAAATCGCCACTACCCTTTGAGTAAGCAGAAACCTTAGAGGAGTAAACGGCATGTCAGTCAACGCGTTTATCGGCAGTTGGTCATTGGTGTCTTCTGTCTTCAAAGGGGAAGACGGCAGAGTCAATCACCCGCTGGGCGAGCAGGTGCTGGGGCGCATTAACTACGAGCCCAATGGCACCATGGCGGCGCAGCTCTACAGCGCCACCCGGCCATGCTTTGCCGCCGACGATCTGGCACAGGGCAGCGAACAGGAGCTCCGCGCCGCCTTTATCAACATGATTTGTTATTTTGGCCGCTATCAGGTGGATGAAAGCGACCAGCGGGTGGTGCATCAGGTCGAAGGCAGCTCGTTCCCCAATTGGATCGGTAGCCGCCAGGTGCGCTTTTATCGTTTCTCCGGCGATCGTCTCGAGCTTCGTACGGTACCGCTACAGTTTGGCAACGGCGTGCAGACAGGCGAATTGGTATGGCAACGGATAGGAGCGCCCTCATGATCATTGTTCACCATCTGAATAACTCGCGTTCGCAGCGTATCCTGTGGTTTTTGGAAGAGTTGAACGTGCCCTATCAGGTGCAGCGCTATCAGCGCGATCCGCAAACTATGCTGGCACCGCCGGAGTTAAAGAAAATTCATCCGTTGGGCAAGTCGCCGGTGATTGTTGATGGCGATCTGACGTTGGCGGAGTCCGGCGCCATTATTGAATACCTGCAGGAAGCCTACGACGCACAGGGGCAGTTTATTCCCACCGACTATCATGCCCGTCAGCAGTTCCGGTATTGGTTGCATTATGCCGAGGGGTCGCTAATGCCATTGCTGGTGATGAAGCTGGTGTTTAGCCGATTGGGCCAGCCGCCGATCCCCTGGTTGCTGCGGCCGGTGGCGGGGGCGATTGGCAAAGGCGTGCAGCGTGAATATCTGGACAAACAGATCGCGCCACACTGTGATTATCTGGAACAGCACCTGAGCAAAAACACCTGGTTTGTCGGTAATGAATTCAGCGCGGCGGATATCCAGATGAGCTTCCCGCTGGAGGCGATGGCGTCACGTGGCGCACTGGACGGTTGCCCCAAGCTGCGCGGTTATCTACAGCGCATTCATACGCGTCCGGCCTACCAGCGGGCGCTGGAGCAGGGCGGGCCTTATGACCTGCTGAGCTGAGGCGATGGGCTATACTCGATGAGGTCACCCTTCATCGGAGGTAGCCCATGGCTACGCAAATCTTTGTTAACCTGCCGGTGGGCAATCTGCCCGCATCCATGACATTTTTCACCGAACTGGGCTTCAGCTTTAATCCCCGGTTTACCGATGATACCGCCGCTTGCATGGTAGTTAGCGACAGTATTTATGTGATGTTGCTGACCCACGACAAATTCAAAATGTTCACCCCGAATCCGATTGTCGATGCCAAAAAATCGACCGAGGTTTTGCTGTGTCTGTCGCAGCCCGATCGGGCGGCAGTGGATGCACTGGTGCGCAAGGCGATTGCTGCCGGCGGTAATACCTATAATCAGCCGCAGGATTACGGCTTTATGTACGGTCACGGGTTCCAGGATTTGGACGGTCATATCTGGGAACTGATGTACATGGACGAAAAGGCCGCGCAGGCCCAGTGACCCTTTTTGCCCTCCGAACGGGGGGCTTTCCCATCAGATTTCCCTATGTGACAAATTTCATATTTTCGATAATGATGGGCCTCATTACTTTTCTGCATAAATTGCCGCGATCTTTGGTTGATCAGAGAGCATAGAAGGCTGGATAATCGTTTGCCTTGAATAAACCACCATAAATCACCCGCCTCACGCAATGAGAGTTAATCGTTTGCCTTAATAAGCGCCGCCAATAAGCGACGTGAGTGAAAGACCGAAAAGCAAACGATACCCTACCAAACAGGTGTGGGCGGAATAACAAGCCTTGCAACGGGCTGGCAATGAAACACAGGGGACAGCAAGATGTCGAATTCTCAAGCGAACAACGCCGTTAAACCAAAAGGCGGGCTTGATGGTTATTTTAATATTTCTGCGCGTGGCAGCAGCGTGCGGCAGGAAGTGGTGGCGGGGTTAACCACCTTCCTGGCGATGGTTTACTCGGTGATTGTGGTACCGAGCATGCTGGGCAAGGCGGGTTTCCCGCCAACGGCGGTGTTTGTCGCCACCTGCCTGGTTGCCGGCCTGGGTTCGTTGCTGATGGGGCTGTGGGCTAATTTGCCGATGGCTATCGGCTGTGCGATCTCACTGACCGCCTTTACCGCCTTCAGCCTGGTGCTGGGCCAGCACATCAGCATCCCGGTGGCGCTGGGTGCGGTATTCCTGATGGGCGTGCTCTTTACCATTATCTCTGTCACCGGTATCCGCGCCTGGATCCTGCGCAATCTGCCGATGGGTGTGGCACACGGCACCGGTATCGGCATTGGTCTGTTCCTGTTGCTGATCGCCGCTAACGGCGTGGGCCTGGTGGTGAAGAACCCGCTGGACGGCCTGCCGGTGGCATTGGGTGCCTTCACCTCATTCCCGGTAGTGATGACACTGCTTGGGCTGGCGGTGATTTTCGGTTTGGAAAAACTGCGCGTTCCTGGCGGCATCCTGCTGGTGATTATCGCCATTTCGGTGATTGGGCTGGTGTTTGACCCGGCAGTGAAGTATCAGGGGCTGTTCGCCATGCCAAGCCTGGCGGACGCTAACGGCCATTCGCTGATTTTCAGTCTGGATATCATGGGCGCCTTGCAGCCGGTAGTGTTGCCGAGCGTATTGGCGTTGGTGATGACGGCGGTGTTTGACGCTACCGGCACCATCCGTGCGGTAGCCGGTCAGGCTAACCTGTTGGATAAAGACGGGCAGATCATCAACGGCGGCAAAGCGCTGACTTCGGACTCCTTGAGCAGCATTTTCTCCGGCCTGGTGGGCGCGGCTCCGGCAGCGGTGTATATCGAATCTGCGGCGGGTACTGCGGCGGGCGGCAAAACCGGCCTGACTGCGACCGTGGTCGGTCTGCTGTTCCTGATGATCCTGTTCCTGTCGCCGTTATCTTATCTGGTGCCGATTTACGCCACCGCACCGGCGCTGATGTACGTCGGCCTGCTGATGCTGAGCAATGTCACCAAGCTGGACTTCAACGACTTTGTCGATGCCATGTCCGGCCTGCTGTGTGCGGTGTTTATCGTGCTGACCTGTAATATCGTCACCGGCATCATGCTGGGCTTTAGCGCACTGGTGATTGGCCGTATCTTCTCCGGCGAATGGCGTCGGTTGAATATCGGTACCGTGGTCATTGCCGTGGCGCTGGTGGCGTTCTATGCCGGCGGTTGGGCAATCTGATCGCGCTGGTGTTTCCCCCGTCACTTCGGCGGGGGATGTTTTATCCCCATTTCTGCTTCAGATAAGTCTCCTTCTGCCGATACTGCATTTTGAATGGCACAACAAGCTTTAACCGCTGTAAAAAAAGTGATCTACTATCGGGGCATATTCAGAGATATTTCTGAACCCTGGAGTCTAAGGAAAGCATGGAAATCTTTTTTACAATCCTCATTTTAATTTTGGTGGTCTCCCTGTCCGGGGTGGTGACGCGCATGTTGCCGTTCCAGGTGCCATTGCCGTTAATGCAGATCGGTATCGGGGCCTTGTTGGCCTGGCCGCATTTTGGGCTGCACGTCGACTTTGACCCTGAATTGTTCCTGGTCCTGTTTATTCCGCCGTTGCTGTTTGCCGATGGTTGGAAAACCCCGACGCGTGAGTTTTTGCACCACGGCCGTGAAATCCTTGGTCTGGCACTGGTGCTGGTGCTGATTACCGTCGTCGGTGTCGGCTACCTGATTTACGCCATGGTGCCGGGCATCCCGCTGGTGGCGGCGTTTGCCCTGGCGGCGGTACTGTCGCCAACCGATGCCGTGGCGCTGTCCGGCATCGTGGGTAAAGGGCGTATTCCCAAGTCGATCATGGGGGTGCTGGAAGGCGAGGCGCTGATGAACGACGCGTCCGGTCTGGTCTCACTCAAATTCGCCATCGCAGTGGCGATGGGGACCATGGTGTTTACCGTGGGCGGGGCGACGCTGGAGTTTCTCAAGGTGGCGATCGGCGGCCTGCTGGCCGGTGTGGCGATCACCTGGCTTTACAGTAAATCGTTGCGCGTAATGAGCCGCTGGAGCGGCGACGACCCGGCGACGCAAATTGTATTCCTGCTGCTGTTGCCGTTTGCCTCTTATCTGATTGCCGAACATATTGGCGTCTCCGGCATCCTGGCCGCGGTTGCTGCGGGGATGACCATCAGCCAGTCTGGCGTGATCCGCAATGCCCCGCTGGCGATGCGTCTGCGTGCCAACAGCGTCTGGGCGATGCTGGAATTTGTGTTTAACGGCATGGTGTTCATCATGTTGGGCCTGCAGTTGCCGGGGATCCTGGAGACCTCCATTCTGCAGGCGGAGCTGGATCCGACCATTCAGACCTGGTACCTGTTTGCCGATGTCGCCATCATCTACGCTGCGTTGCTGGTGTTGCGCTTCACCTGGCTGTGGCTGATGAAAAACGCCAGCCGTCGCTTTATGAAAAAACGGCCGTTGCAGTTTGGCGATTTCACCACGCGGGAACTGTGGGTGGCGTCGTTCGCCGGGGTGCGTGGGGCGATTACGCTGGCGGGTGTGCTGTCCATTCCGCTGTTGCTGAGTGACGGTTCTGCCTTCCCGGCGCGCTACCAACTGGTGTTTATCGCCGCCGGGGTGATCCTGCTTTCGCTGATTGCCGGCGTCATGGCGTTGCCGCTGTTGCTGCGCGGCGTGCAGGTGGCAGACAAGAGCGTCAGCAAGAGTGAAGAGCGGATGGCGATTGCCATGGCGGCCGAAGTGGCGATCGAAAGCATCAACAAAATGGAAGAACGCCTGGCCGTGGATACCGAGGAAAATATCGATCCGCAGATACTGAAAGAGATCAGTTCGCGGGTGGTCGGGACGCTGCGGAGGCGCATCACCACTAAAGACGATATCGAAAATGCGCTGATGCTGGAAAACCTCGAACGGCGTTTTCGCCTGACGGCGCTGCGTGCCGAACGCGGTGAGTTATATCACCTGCGCGCCACGCAGAAAATCAGCAACGAGACGCTGCAAAAACTATTGCACGATCTCGACCTGCTGGAAGCGCTGTTGATAGAGCGCGAGGGGTAATGCCAATGGGGCCGCAGACGCGGCCCCGTTTATTTCATCGACGGCCAGTAGTCGCGACAGCAGGCGATCCAGGCCTGGGCGCTGTGCGACAGGTAGCTGCCCTGACGCCAGATTAACCCCACCTTCCATTCCATGCGTGGCTCCAGCGGCAGCCAAATCAGGTTTTCCTTATCCAGCCATTGGCAGACCGGCTCCGGCAGGGTGGCGATGCCAACCCCGGCCTGCACCATCGACGCCAGAAAATCCCATTGCCCGCTGCGTACCGCAATCTGGGGTTCAAAACCGGCCTGACGGAATGCTGTCATCAGCATCTTGTAGAGCGCGAAGTCCTCGTTATAAAGCAGGATCGGCCAGTTGGCCAACTCGGAGATATGGATACTGGTACGGTTTAACCAGTGCGGCGTTCGTGGTGCGACCACGCACATGGGGTGGCCGAGCAAGGGCAGAAAGGTCAGTGGCTGAGCGGAATCGACTGGCAGAATGGTCATCGCCAGATCCAGTTCACCGGACATCACCGCCTGTTCAACCGATAGCCCGCCCAGTTCGGAGATTTTGAGTTCGATGCCGGGATAAGTCTGGCGGAACTGCCGGATCAAATCGGCAATCTGCCGGCCGACCATCGGTGGGATGCCCAACCGCAGCACGCCTTTTTTCACCGAGCTGATGTCTTCCAGCTCGGCCTCCAACTGGCGGAATTCATCGATGATGGCCAGACCGCGCTGATATACCGCCTGGCCGCTGTCGGTCAGGTGCAGCCTGCGGCCTTCGCGGATCAACAAGGTGCACTCCAGCTCCTCTTCCAGATGGCGCAGCATCTTGCTGATGGTCGGCTGGGTGACGAACAGTTTTTCCGCCGCGCGGGTAAAGCTTTGCTGGCGCACCACTTCCACGAAGTAGCGCAAAGTGCGGACATCCACGTTGGGTTCTCCTCAGGAACAATACCAGCGGGAAATTATTCCCTGATGGCATGATATTGATGATTTTAATTCATTTCAGGCGGGGTTTCCTGGCTGCGTATACTGTAATCCGTGAATTTTTTGTTTAAGGTCATCTTCCATGTTACTGGCGTTACGCCACGCTGCTCCTTCTTTGCTGGCCCGCTTGCAGGTGCCTGTCCAGGTTGTTTTATACGCGGTGTTATTTTTGATTGCTGACCGGTTGGTGAAGCAGTTTCACTTGCCGTTGCCCGCCAACATTATCGGCATGTTGATGCTGCTGGCGCTGATTTCGCTACGCATTCTGCCGCTGAACTGGGTCAGGGCCGGTTCGCGCTGGCTGCTGGCCGAGATGCTGCTGTTCTTCGTCCCGGCGGTAGTGGCGGTGGTCAATTATGCCCAGTTGCTGATGGTAGAAGGCTGGAAGATTTTCCTGGTGATTGCCGTCAGCACCACGCTGACGCTGGGCGCGACGGGGCTGGTGGTTGACCGGGTCTATCGACTGGAAGTCTGGTTACAACGGCGAAAACAGCGCGATGAGTGATTTTATCCTGAGCATCGCCTGCTTTGTGGCAACGCTGGCGCTCTATTTCGCCAATAAAAAACTCTACCGCCGCCGTCGAACCTTGCTGTTGATGCCATTGGTACTGACGCCAATGATCCTGGTGCTGTTGCTGGTGGTGACCCATATTTCGTACCAGGACTACATTGGCGAAACGCACTGGTTGCTGTGGCTGCTGGGGCCGGCCACCATCGCCTTCGCGGTACCGGTATACGAGAATCTGCATATTATCCGCCGCCACTGGCTGTCGCTCAGCGCCGGAGTGCTGACGGCAGTGCTGGTGGCCGTTTACAGCTCGGTGTGGCTGGCGCGACTGCTGACGCTGCCGGAAGAGGTGCAGCGTAGCCTGGCAGTGCGCTCCATCACCACGCCGTTTGCGCTGGAGGCGGCCAAACAGATGGGCGGGCAGGCAGATCTGGTGGCGCTGTTTGTGGTGATCACCGGGGTGTTCGGCATGGCGATTGGGGATATTTTGTTCCTGCGGCTGGCGGTGCGCAGCAGTCTGGCGAAAGGCGTCGGGCTCGGGGCGTCATCACACGGTGCCGGTACGGCGAAAGCCTATGAGATGGGGCAGGAAGAAGGGGTCGTTTCCAGCCTGGTGATGATGCTGGCGGGGATTATCACGGTGATTGCCGCGCCGCTGATAGGGCAACTGATGTGGTAAGCCTGCGGCAGCTCGACTGCTCGCGCGTCACTTTCGCCGTTGTGGTTCCTTTAGAGCTACGGCGCACAAAAAAGCCCGGCGTTGGCCGGGCTTGGAAAATCAGGTTTTGGCTCAGTACAGCGACGGGGTACCGGCCGGCCGGGTT
Organism: Serratia sp. S4; assembly: GCF_000347995.1. Classification (NCBI taxonomy): domain Bacteria; kingdom Pseudomonadati; phylum Pseudomonadota; class Gammaproteobacteria; order Enterobacterales; family Yersiniaceae; genus Serratia; species Serratia sp. S4. The sequence goes on along the minus strand of NZ_KB661120.1, from coordinate 4,748,046 downwards.
TTGAAGCGACGATGCAGCCACATATACTGCTCTGGAGCGCGCATGATCTCTTTCTCAACCACTTTATTCATGTAAGCCGCGGCGGCGATTTCGTCGCTGATAGGGTAATTTTCCAGTGCCGGTTGGATCAATAGATCATAACCACGGCCTTTCTCGCGACGAATCAGAACCACCGGTACCAGCGCCGGCTTGGCCATGCGTGCCAGCATATAGGTCCCGCTGGTGGTAGCGGCCTGATCGACGGCGAACAACGGGGCGAATACGCTGCCGCGTGGGCCGTAGTCTTGATCTGGAGCGAACCATACGGCTTCGCCGCGCTTAAGAGCCTGAACCATGCCGCGCAGGTCTTTGCGATCCAGCATGGCCTTGTTGGAACGCATACGCCCTTTGGTTTGTGCCCATTCCATCGCTTTATTGTTGTGTGGACGGTACATCGCCATCATCGGCTGGCACAGCCCCATGGCACGACCACCCAGCTCCAGCGACATAAAATGCACGCCAATTACCAGTACGCCGCGTTGGTTTTGCTGTGCCGCTTTCAGGTGATTGATGCCGGAAACGTTGAACCAGCGCTTAACGCGCTTATCTGACCAGAACCAGGCCATGCCGGTTTCCAGCAGGCCCATGCCGAGGGATTCGAAGTTACCTGTCACTTTGCGTTCGCGCTGTTCCACGTCCATGTCCGGGAAGCAAAGTTCCAGGTTACGGCGGGTAATGGAAACGCGGCGTTTCAGGAAGCGCATCGAGGTGCGGCCCATCCATATACCGAGCTTATGCAGCACCGGATAGGGGAGTTGAACCAGTAAGAACAGACAGCCCAGCCCGAACCAGGTAAACCAGTAGCGAGGATGTAGCAGGGCCATTTTGAATTTTTGCGGACGCTTCATATGAACTCATTTATGCATTAAAAGGGGCAGCAACCTGTAACGCACAAGGATCCACTTAATTGCGATACGACCACTCAGACACCCAGACATCACTATTGTTTAGCCAGATTCCATAATTGACCAAATCTTTACACTCGAGGGGCGGTTCGCGCTGCTATCAGGCTTCGGAGGGAGGGCTGCAGGCCCGCGAAGGCGGCTCCAGGAATGTATATTGTAACACACAATACGACCTGATAAGCAGGAGTGGCATGCGAATATTCTCATTCGCATTGACCTGAATTTGATAAAGCATCAAAGAAGAAAAAGGCGCCGCCTCTTGCGAGGTTGCGCCTTTTCAACATGCCAACTGACTAGTATCAGTTCATGCCGTATTTTTTCAATTTCTTACGCAGCGTACCGCGGTTGATGCCCATCATCAGGGCTGCACGGGTCTGGTTGCCACGGGTGTATTGCATCACCATGTCCAACAGTGGCTGTTCAACTTCAGCCAATACCAGCTCATACAGATCGTTAACGTCTTGACCATTCAGTTGAGCAAAATAGTTCTTCAGTGCTTGTTTCACCGAGTCACGCAGAGGCTTTTGAGTCACTTGGTCCTGTGAGTTCACGGTAGAAACGGTCAGTACGTCAGAATTTACGCGTTGTTCGAACATAGTTCTGTCAGCTCTTTTTTGTTACGCAAGATTTTCGAAATATGCCTCCAACGCCTCCAGCTGTTCGCTGGCATCCTCTATGGCGTTGAATGTGCGCCGAAACTGGTCATTCGGGGCGTGCTCCTGGAGATACCAGGATACGTGCTTACGAGCAATCCGGAATCCCTTGCCTTGGCCGTAAAAGCCGTGCAATTCCCGAATATGCCCTATCAACAAACGCTTAACCTCGCCAAGTGGCGGAGGGGGCAGCAGTTCCCCAGTGTCCAGATAATGCTGGATTTCCCGGAAGATCCAGGGTCTCCCCTGAGCAGCGCGGCCTATCATCAGGGCATCAGCCCCAGTGTAGTCGAGCACTGCTCTGGCTTTATGCGGGTCAGTAATGTCGCCATTCGCGATAATCGGAATGGAAACACTCTGCTTAACTGCCCGAATGCTGTCGTACTCCGCGTTGCCGTTGAACAGGCAGGCGCGGGTTCGGCCATGAATAGTCAGGGCCTGTATACCACAGTCTTCGGCCAGTTGGGCAATCTCTACACAGTTACGGTGTTCGGGTTCCCAGCCGGTACGGATCTTAAGTGTTACCGGCACATCCACAGCGTTAACTACCGCGTGGAGGATCTGTTTAACCAGATCCGGGTACTGCAGCAATGCAGACCCTGCAAGCTTCCGGTTCACTTTCTTGGCCGGGCACCCCATATTGATGTCGATGATCTGTGCGCCACTGGCCACGTTAATACGTGCCGCGGCGGCCATATCATCCGGATCGCATCCGGCAATCTGCACGGAACGGATCCCTGGTTCATCGCTATGGACCATACGCAGACGCGACTTATCCGTCCGCCACACCTCCGGATTGGAGGAGAGCATTTCGGATACAGCCATCCCAGCACCCATTGCATGACATAGGGCTCTAAATGGGCGATCTGTAATGCCGGCCATCGGGGCCGCAATCAAGCAATTTGTAAGCTGGTGGTGTCCAATGCGCATAGACAAAGAGTAACCATACTGTGTCCGCAAGGGCGCGTATATTACGCATTTTTGCGTTGAGATGAAAGGCCAAACTTTGACCAATCAGGCGCTATTCGGCAATAAAAATGCACCTCGTCAGGATCTATAAAAATATTATATATATTTAACAATGAGTTGACGAAATTTGGTCAATTAGTGCTCGATAAAATATTCCCAACACAACAGAATTTTATCTGTATTGAGTCTCGATTCAGCTGGATATCGGCAGCGATATAGGCCATTTGTCAGGGTATTGCGTTGAGAAGGGGCACAATTACGCTGAAATCGCGTGGTGAAGGTTTCGATTAAAAACGCATTTGTTCACCGCCGGGGATCAAATCGGCGGTGAAGTTATTCCGACAGCCTTAGTCGATGATCACGCGGCCGTTCAGCGCCTGTAGCGGGCGATTGTTCGCATGGTGTACTACGGCGCGGAATTGAGCGATCTGCTCGGCAGAGGCGCTTACAGGCTTATCCAGCACCATCCAGCTTACCCCTTCGGAACAAGGGGGTGTGGTTAACGAGCCGCTGAACCGATAGAAGTTAAAGTTTTGGGGCAGCAACGCCTTGATATCCAGCGGCGTGGTCAGTACTGCGGGCTGATCGACGGCGGTCGGCATCTGCCGCCAGGCCTGTGCCAGCTGCGGGTTGGCTTTGCCTTGCTGGAACATTAATGCCAGGACTGCCAGTTCACCCTCTTGGTCTTTATAAACAAAGTGCGCCTCAAGGGGGAATTGCTTGCCGTCAATTTCGTTTTCGCTGGGGGCGTGGAAGTGAAATTGTTGCAGCGTGAAGGTGTCGTTATCCAGTACCAGGGTATTGCCGCCGCTGACGTTTACCTGCACGGTATGACCGTTATTGACGATCTGCTGTTTGCCTGGTTGGAAAGCCAGTTTCAGTTTGTCGTGCTGGGTTTTCAGAGCACCCTTGATATTCACCGGAGACTGATTTTTACCGGTTTCGCACAGCGAAAAGTCCGGAGAGAGTTTTCCCCAGTGTGCCGGATCTTCCTGACCTTCATAGCCCCAATGGGCTTGCTCTGTGGCGTTGGCCGAAAATCCGGCGATCAGTAAAGCGGCGAGTAATAATTTCCCTTTCATTGCCAATCCTTATTGAAAAATCGTTAATTGTCTTTGGCGGACAGCGGCTAAAAAAATCGGCTGCGATCGCGCCTGCAGCAGAATACGCCTGCTTTTTATCAGGATAAATCAGTGAAATCTTGGGGCGAAAAAAAACCACCGTAACTTGTTAAGTTATCGGTGGTTTTTATAGGAACAAAAATATGATTATTTGCGTTGGCCGGTGATGCGACACCATTCCTCGCGTTCTGCTACCGGGTCGAGCGTGAATTTATCTTCATAGGCTTGCGCCACGCTCGCTGCCTGGGTGGCCAGCACGCCGGACAGGCCCAGATGGCCGCCGGACTTCGGCAGGCAGCCAATCAGCGGTGCCAGCTCACGCAATGGACCGGCCAGAATATTGGCAACGACCACATCGGCCAGCAGTTCGGCAGGCTGATCTTTTGGCAGATACAGCTCCAGACGCTCTGATACGCCGTTACGCTGCGCGTTGTCGCGACTGGCCTGAATGGCCTGGGGATCGATATCGATGCCGATAGCGCGCGCTGCACCGAGCTTCAGTGCGGCAATCGCCAGAATGCCGGAACCACAACCGAAGTCGATAATGGTCTTACCGGCCAGATCCAGACCATCGAGCCACTGCAAACACAGCGCCGTCGTCGGGTGGGTGCCGGTACCGAACGCCAGGCCCGGGTCGAGCATCACGTTAACCGCATCCGGATCGGGCACGTCACGCCAGCTTGGGCAGATCCACAGACGCTGGCCGAAACGCATCGGGTGGAAGTTGTCCATCCACTCGCGTTCCCAGTCTTTGTCTTCCAGCTGTTCAATCTTGTGGCGGAAACCGGCGCCCAGCAGTGGATGCTGTTCCAGCATTGCCACCACTTCGGCCATATCGGTTTCAGCGTCGTACAGTCCGATCACATCGGTATCGCCCCACAGCAGGGTTTCGCCCGGCAGCGGTTCGAACACCGGATTGTCGTGAGTGTCCTGAAAGGTCACCGATACTGCGCCGCTTTCAACCAGCGCGTCGCTCAGGTCTTCTGCCTGGCTGCCGGTGGTGTTCAGTTTGAGTTGGATCCAAGGCATAACAATTCTCTTTTAAGAGGGTAATGATGACGCCGTCCGGCGTTTTTCGCCGACGAGGTTACCGATATAAAATGCCAGCAGGCTAAGCAGCAGCGAAGGCACGATAGGGTGCAGCCCCGCCAGTTGCAGATTAAAGCTGGCCAATAGCGTATAGCATACCGCACCCGTCACCATTGAGCTAAGCGCTCCCTGTGCGTTGGCGCGCTCCCAGTACAGGCCCAGCACCAGCGGCCACAGGAATACCGCCTCCAGGCCGCCGAACGCCAGCAGGTTTAGCCAGATGATCATTTCCGGCGGACGCCATGCCGCCAGCAGCACCAAAAGCCCGAGGATCAAGGTGGTCAGGCTGGAAAAGCGTTTGATCAAGCGTTCGTTCTGCATCTGCTGCGGCCGTACGCCAAGGTAGAGATCTTTAATAATAGTGGCGGAAGACTGCAGCAGTTGGGCATTAATGGTCGACATGATGGCCGCCATCGGTGCTGCCAGGAAGATGCCGGCAGCATACGGCGGCAGCACGGTGATCATCAACGTCGGGATCACCTGATCGGGGATCTTCAGATCCGGCAACACCGCGCGGCCCAGCGCACCGGCCAGATGCATACCGAACATCAGCACTGCCACTACCATGGTACCGAGGATGATACCGCGGTGTACCGCTTTGCTGTCTTTGTAAGAGATGCAGCGCACCGCAGTATGCGGCAAGCCTATCACGCCAAAGCACACCAGGATCCAAAACGAGGCCATAAACGGCAGGCTGAGGATCTGTTCACCGCCCTGGGGTGACACCAGCGCCGGGTCAATTTGGTGGAGTTTGTCCACCGCGCTGTGCAGGCCGCCAGCGGCGTGGATCACCGCCACCAACAACAGCACGGTGCCGATCAACATGACCAGGCCCTGCATGGCATCGTTCAGCACGCTGGCACGAAAGCCGCCAAAGGCGGTATACAGCGCGATGCTGACGCCAAAGATCAGCAGGCCGGTGTCGTAAGGGATGCCGGCAGCGGTTTCCAGCAGGCGGGCACCGCCGATAAACTGCACCGTCATGGCCCCCAGGAACGCCACCAACAGGCTAAGACTGGCCAGCCAGACCAACAGGCGGCTTTGATAGCGCCCGTACAGCATGTCGTTCAGGGTGATGGCATTGTAGCGACGCGCCAGAATGGCGAATTTCTTGCCCAGCACACCGAGCGATAACCATACGGCGGGCAGTTGGATCATCGCCAACAACACCCAACCAAGGCCATATTTATAGGCGGCACCGGGGCCACCGATAAACGAACTGGCGCTGATATAGGTTGCGGTCAGCGTCATGGCCAGCACAAAGCCACCCATCGATCGGCTACCCAGGAAGTATTCGCTGAGGAAATTACCTGTCTGACGGCGGCTGTAAGCGTAAACCGACAGCCCAAACACCAGCAGCAGATAGGCAACCAGCGGCAAAATAACTTCAGTTTGCATCGCCGTCCTCCAGCGAAATATTGCGGAATACGCCACGCACCATCAGCCAACACAGGCCGATAAACAGCAGTGGTACCAATAAGCAGGCCATTTCGAACCAGTGTGGCAGGCCGGTAATACCAGATTCACTGTCCGGCAGGTAGGCCGCCAGCGACCAGGCCAGCAGATACAGCAGCGTCAGACCGAGCGCCCATCGTGCTTCGCGGTGGGCTTGAATAAAGCGTGTTTCCATCAGTGTTCCCCATAGGTTTACGGTGATGGTTTTGCCAAAGGTAAGGAATTCTACGGCAAGGCCGGCTTTTGCCAAGCCGTTACCGTGCCTGAGATGAAAAAGAAAAAGGCCGGTGATTAACCGGCCTTCTGTCAGGCGAGGTGGATTGCCTGCCTTAGGTTTCCTGCAGACCGAGCTTCTTCTCCAGATAGTGGATGTTGGTGCCACCGTGCTGGAAGTTTTCGTCGCTCATGATCCGCTGCTGCAGTTCAACGTTGGTTTTGATGCCATCGATGATCAGCTCAGCCAGGGCGTTCTTCATGCGGGCAATCGCCACGTCACGGTTTTCACCGTAGGTGATCAGTTTGCCGATCATGGAATCATAGTACGGCGGTACGGTATAACCGGCGTAAATATGAGATTCCCAACGCACGCCGAAACCGCCTGGCGCATGGAAACGGGTGATCTTGCCTGGGCTTGGCAGGAAGGTGTTCGGGTCTTCGGCGTTGATACGGCATTCCACCGCATGGCCGTGAACCTTCACTTCATCCTGTTTGATCGACAGCGGCTGACCGGCAGCGATACGCAGCTGCTCTTTGATCAGATCCACGCCGGTGATCATTTCGGTAACCGGGTGTTCAACCTGAATACGGGTGTTCATTTCGATGAAATAGAACTCGCCGTTTTCGTACAGGAACTCGAAAGTCCCCGCACCGCGGTAGCCGATCTCAACACAGGCTTTCGAGCAGCGCTCGCCGATGTAACGGCGCATTTCGCTGGTGATGCCTGGTGCTGGAGCCTCTTCAACCACTTTCTGGTGGCGACGCTGCATGGAGCAGTCGCGCTCGGCCAGATAGATGGCGTTACCCTGACCGTCTGCCAAAATCTGAATTTCGATATGGCGTGGGTTTTCCAGGTATTTTTCCATGTAAACCATGTCATTGTTGAAAGCCGCTTTGGCTTCAGCTTTGGTCATGGAAATGGATTGTTCGAGGTCTTTGTCGCTGCGCACAACGCGCATGCCACGGCCGCCGCCGCCGCCAGATGCCTTGATGATTACCGGGTAGCCGATGCGCTTGGCGAAGGCACGGTTTTTATCCATGTCGTCGGTCAGCGGGCCATCAGAGCCTGGTACGCAAGGCACGCCTGCTTTCTTCATGGCGTTGATGGCAGAAACCTTGTCGCCCATCAGGCGGATGGTTTCGGCTTTCGGGCCGATGAAGATAAAGCCGGAACGTTCGATCTGCTCGGCGAAGTCGGCGTTCTCAGACAAGAAGCCGTAACCCGGGTGAATCGCCACTGCGCCGGTGATTTCCGCTGCAGAGATGATGGCCGGGATATTCAGATAGCTTTTTACCGATGGCGCAGGACCGATACACACGGTCTCGTCAGCCAGCAGCACGTGTTTCAGATCGCGATCTGCTGTGGAATGCACGGCAACGGTTTTGATACCCAGCTCTTTACAAGCACGCAGGATACGAAGCGCGATCTCGCCACGGTTGGCGATAACAATTTTATCAAGCATGTTCGCCTCGTTATTCGATGACGACCAGTGGCTCGTCAAATTCTACCGGTTGGCCGTTCTCTACCAGAATGGCTTTCACCACGCCGGATTTATCCGCTTCGATCTGGTTCATCATTTTCATGGCTTCAACGATGCACAGCGTGTCGCCGGCATTCACTTTCTGGCCAATTTCGATGAAGGCTTTCGCATCCGGGCTTGGCGTGCGGTAGAAGGTGCCGACCATTGGAGAACGGACGATGTGGCCACTCATGGCCGCTGGTGCTGCAGGGGTTTCGGCTGGCGCGGCAGCAACGGCAGTAGCCAGTGCTGGCTGCGGCTGTGCCGGCATTGCGTATGCCTGCGGCATCATTGGGTAAGCCTGTGCCGGGGCGGCACGGCTGATGCGAACTGACTCTTCGCCTTCAGAGATTTCCAGTTCAGAAATACCTGATTCTTCAACCAGTTCGATCAGTTTCTTGATTTTACGAATATCCATGAGTGTGATTCCGTACTCTTTTTGCGTAGCAATTAGTGGGTTTTCGACAGACGGTTAACCGCTGCCTGTAAAGCAAATGTGTAGCCATCTGCGCCGAGGCCGCAAATCACACCCACCGCAATATCGGAAAGGTAGGAGTGATGGCGGAAAGGTTCTCGGGCATGCACGTTGGAGAGGTGGATCTCGATAAACGGGATCTGCACCGCCAGCAATGCATCGCGCAGCGCCACGCTGGTATGCGTGAACGCGGCAGGGTTGATCAGAATAAAATCTGTGTTGCCGCGTGCCTGATGTATGCAGTCGATAAGCGCATGTTCAGCGTTAGACTGCAGATGGCTCAGGGTAATATCCAGTGCGGATGCCTGGTTTTCCAATCCGTTAACAATCTCTGTTAGCGTCGTGCTGCCGTACTTCTCCGGCTCACGCGTCCCCAGCAGATTCAGATTGGGGCCGTTCAGAAGCAAAATGTGAAACTTATCCGCCATTGTGCTGGTATCTCCGGCAATAAAACCATCATCGTAGAAAATAACCCGATGTCACCGATTTGTCACCTGTTAAGGGGACAATTCACCCTGAGAACAGAAACAAGGTCGGGCATTATAACGATATCGTAGCAATTCGCAGCTAAATACTGGTCTTATCAGCGAAGATATTCAACCCAAAACCTGCAAACTGATGAGGGTGTTATCGCATTATGAGGGGTAGAACACAGAAAAGTTCCGCCTTTTAACGCCACCAATTACGGAATTTCTTGTAGCGTAGTGCCAGCAGCACGACGGCCAGCAGGGCATAAATGAAGGGCTGTGGCGAAAAGGTTTTGACCGACCACAGGTAGTGAATCGGTGCCAGGATGGCCACCAGGTACACCAGATTATGCAACGTCTGCCATTTGGCCCCCAGTTTGCGCATGGCCCACAACGTCGAGGTTGCCGCCAGTGCCAGCAGGATCAGCCAACTGATGATGCCGAGCGTCAGGTAAGGGCGGGTGACCAGTTCACGCCCCAACAGGCCAATATTGCTCAGTCCCAATTCAAGCGTCGAATAGCTTATCAGATGCAGCGTCCCCCAGGCAAAACACCACAGGCCCACCAGGCGGCGGCAACGGATCAACAGAGGCTGGCGGGTATAGCGTGCCAGTGGGGCGATCATCAAGGTTGCCAGCAACAGTTTCAGCGTCATCCTGCCGGTAAAATGCTGGATATCCTTGGCCGGATCGGCGCTGAACCAGCCCTGATCCACCGACAGCACCAGCCAGAGAAAGGGCAAAAATGCCGCCAGATAAATGGCAACCTTGATCCCTTTGATATGGGTTGGAGTCAAACGCACTTAGAAATTCTCCCGTAGATCCAGGCCACGGTACAGCGATGCGACCTGTTCCGCATAGCCATTAAACAGCAGGGTGGGTTGGCGTTTAACGTCCAGAATGCCGCCGGAACCGATAAAACGCTCGGTGACCTGCGACCAGCGGGGATGATCGACGTGCGGATTCACGTTGGCGTAGAAGCCGTACTCATTAGGTGCAGACTGATTCCAGGTGGTCGGCGGCTGATCGCGCACCAGGCGGATATGGACGATCGACTTTATCCCCTTAAAACCGTATTTCCATGGGGTGATCAAGCGCAGCGGTGCGCCATTTTGCGGCGGCAGCGTTTTGCCGTACACGCCGACGGTCAGCAGTGCCAGCGGGTTCATCGCCTCGTCGAGACGCAGCCCTTCGACATAGGGATACTTCAACCCGCCGCCGATAAAGCGGTCTTTCTGGCCGGGCATCTGTTCCGGGTCGTACAACGTCTGGAAAGCGACGTAACGCGCATTGCTGTTGGGTTCTGCCAGCTTGATCAGTTTACCCAATTCAAAGCCAATCCACGGCACCACCATTGACCAGGCTTCAACGCAGCGCATGCGATAGATGCGCTGTTCCAGCGGGAAGCGTTTGATTAAATCATCTATGTCCAGCGTGATGGGTTTGGCGACTTCGCCGTCGATGCGCACCTGCCAACCTTCGGTTTTCAAGCCGCCGGCATTGGCTGCCGGATCGGCCTTGTCCAGACCGAATTCGTAGAAGTTGTTATAGCCGGTGACTTTATCTTCGGGCGTCAAGGCCAACTGGGCCTGCCAGGCGGCAGGTTTGCTGAACTCCAGCGGTTTACCCGGCGGTGCCTTGGGCCGATCGTTACCCTTAAACCATGACAGCAAATCGGCCTGTGCATTATGCGGCAGGGCCAGCGATGCGGCGGTAATGCCCAACGCCTGCAACACTTTGCGTCGCTGATAAAATACGCTCTCTGGCGTGACATCGGCCTCAGTGAGTTTTCGTTGTTTGCTCATGGTATTTTCTCCGCAATTTATGGTGTAAGCATGGCGTGAAACCAGGCCTTATGCGAGAGGCGGAGGGAAAATATGAAATTTCGCAGACGGGATAGGCCCCCGTTGCGGGGGGGCCGTCAGACTCAGCGGATTTTTACCAGGGTGCGACCGGTAACTTTGTTGTCCAACAGTGCGGCAGCCGTGGCCGGTGCCTGCTCCAGCGTGATTTCCTGGGTGGCTTGCTGGTAGAAGCTGTCCGGCAGGATACCGGCCAGGCGCTCCCAGGCGGTTTGACGGCGATGCAGTGGGGTGTGCACCGAGTCGACCCCTTGCAAACGAACATTGCGCAAAATAAATGGCATCACCGTGGTCGGCAGGTGATAACCACCGGCCAGGCCACAGGCGGCGACCGTGCCGTTATAGTTCATTTGCGCCAAAACCCGCGCCAGCATAGTGTCGCCGACGGTATCCACCGCACCGGCCCACAGTTGCTTTTCCAGTGGGCGCGGAGCTTCGAGATAGCCGTCACGCGACAGTACTTCTTTGGCACCGAGCGCTTTGAGGTAGTCGGTATTGCTTTCACGGCCGCTGATGGCCGTGACGTGATAGCCCAGCGCCGCCAGAATAGCGACCGCCGTGCTGCCGACGCCACCGCTGGCACCCGTAACCAAAATGTCGCCGTCATCCGAATGTACGCCGCCTTCTTCCAGCGCCATCACGCACAGCATGGCGGTAAAGCCGGCGGTACCGAGGATCATCGCTTTACGTTCATCCAATCCGTTTGGCAACGGCACCAACCATTCCCCGGAGACACGCGCCTGCTCAGCCAGGCCGCCCCAGTGGTTTTCACCCACGCCCCAGCCGGTAAGCACCACGCTTTGGCCTTCTTTAAAGCGATCGTCGCGGCTTTGGCGCACGGTACCGGCGAAGTCGATGCCTGGCACCATCGGAAAGTTGCGCACGATTTTGCCTTTGCCGGTGATCGCCAACGCGTCTTTATAGTTAATGCTGGACCAATTAACGTCGACCGTGACATCGCCGTCGGGCAGTTGGTCACTGTTGATATCTTTGACGCGAGCCAGAGTTTGATCGTCTTGTTGTTCCAATAACAGTGCACGCATGTCACTCTTCCTCTTGTTTGCAATTTTGTCATGGATGGCTGGATCCGATTTAATTGACTATATGCATATAAGAAATTTATGTCCTGATAAAAGACAAAAAAGGGTGATTGAAGGTTTTCTTCGTTGATGATGCTTGGTAGTTTGGCGGCATGAACTGCCGGCGATGATCGTCAAGGATACGCCAGTGACTAATTAAAAATCAGGGTATTGTGTTGGATTCTTTTGAGCGGATTCGGGGCCTTTATACGACCAAAGGTGATAATTCACGTAACCATAACGGACAAGGCACAGGGATGCGATTTACCACCAAGCTCTCTGCATTGATCACCCTGCTTGTTGCTCTGGCGATGTTTTTGATGCTGATGGGCTGCTCATACAGTTACTTCTACGTCACTCAGGAGAGGCTGGATCGCCGCTTTAATTCGCTGATGACCTCGCTCGATCAGGCGATGCTGCGTGAATCTCCACAGGAACAGGAACAATGGTTACCGCTGGTGATGCGTCCGCTTGGTATCGTGGCCGTCAGCGTGGATACCAGCCACAGCAATCTTCTTTCTTATCATCTGCCAACGGTAAAGCAGCCCTGGGAATCGCTCAACGGCTACCGGCAGGTTTCTCTGCCGTTGATGCAGCATCCCGGCGCTTCGCTACGCATTACCTATATTGACCCTTTCGCCAGCGACGTGCGTTCGTTGCAATCCACTGCGGCTGTCACTTTGTCGATCGTCGTGATGGTGGTTATCTTGCTGCTCAGTTTGCGTTGGTTACGCGATCAGGCCGACGGGGAGGACCGGCTGGAACGCCGTGCACGCCGTATTCTTAATGGCGAACGAGAGAGCGTGATGCAGGGCGACGTGCGCGAATGGCCGGCAAACGTCAGCGGAGCACTCGATCGCCTGCTGGCGGATCTGGCGGAAGCGCGCGAGGAGCGTAGCCGGGTCGATACGTTGATCCGCGCCTTTGCCGCTCAGGACGCCAAAACCGGGCTGAACAACCGATTGTTCTTTGATAACCAACTGACCACCCAACTGGAAGAGGAAGGTTCGCACGGCATTGTCATGATGGTGCGATTACCGGATTTCGACACGCTGCGGGAAACCCACGGCAACAGTGCGGTGCAAGAACTGATGTATTCACTGGTCAATCTGTTGTCGACCTTCGTGATGCGCTACCCGGCGGCGTTGCTGGCGCGCTATTTCCACAGCGATTTCAGCGTTCTGTTGCCGCATCGCACGCTGAAAGAGGCGGACGGCATTGCTTCACAGTTGGTTCATGCCATTGACGCCTTGCCTTCGACGGCGCTTATCGATCGCGAGGCGTTTTTGCATATCGGTATTGTGGCCTACCGCAGCGGACAAAGTACCGAACAGGTGATTGATCATGCAGAGCAGGCCACGCGCCACGCGACGCTGCAGGGGGAAAACGGCTGGTATGTCTACGACAGCCAGGTGCCGGAAAAAGGGCGCGGCAGCGTCAAATGGCGCACTCTGTTGGAACAGGTGCTGGCGCGGGGCGGGCCACGGTTGTACCAGAAACCGGCAGTGACGGTGGAGGGGGAAGTTCATCACCGGGAGATCATGAGCCGGATATACGATGGGACCCAGGAACTGCTGCCATCTGAATATATGCCGTTGGTACAGCAGTTGGGGCTGGCGGAAAGTTACGATCGCCAGCATTTGAGTCGCATTCTTCCTTTACTGGCGCTGTGGCCTGAAGAAACGCTGGCATTTACGCTGTGTGTAGACTCTTTATTGCAGCGTACTTTCCAGCGCTGGCTGCGTGATAGCCTTCTGCAATGTGAAAAAAGTCATCGTCGGCGAATTCTGATTGAACTTGCAGAGGCAGACGTGTGTCAACATATCGACCGTTTGCGCCCGGTGTTGAGATTACTCTCTGGATTGGGGTGTCGTCTGGCCGTGTCCCAGGCGGGGTTAACCGTGGTCAGTACCTCCTATATCAAGTCTTTACCGGTGGAACTGGTCAAGCTCCACCCTGGTTTGGTGCGGAGTATTGATAAGCGGGATGAGAATCAGCTGTTCGTTCAGAGCCTGACTGGCGCCTGCGAAGGGACCAGTACCCAGGTTTTTGCCGCCAGCGTGCGGACGCGTAATGAATGGCAGACGCTGAAAGATCGCGGGATCCTCGGCGGGCAGGGTGACTTTTTCGCGTCGCCGGAACCGATAGACGCAGGGCGTAAAAAATATTCGCGTCGTTATCGCGTTTAACCTGAATGCCGGGCAAAAATTGACGTAGAATGAGCGCCAATTCATCTGGGCTATTTTATCTGTCTTTTTGGGGTTATCCCCAAACTGCCTGCGACAATGACGCCTATTTGATATAGGCTCTTGTCAGTCCTTTTCTGTTGAACGTTGGTAGGTGCTTACCACCAACGGCAATCAGGGAATATGTTAGATTTTATGAGCTGTGTTACGCCGTTTCGTGCGCTGACAGGGTGGTAAACTGAGCCTTTGTTCAGGGAATTCAGGCCTCATCCAATTTCCGTGCATTCGAGCAGAAACAATACAGACTATTTTTCACCGAAGTAGAACGTTTTTGCGCCTTGTCGCTGCTTCGTGTGGTTGGTAAAGTAGGCGGATTTTATTTTCCGCCCCCAGCTTGCAGGATTATCCTTTAGTTATGTTTAAGAAATTTCGTGGCATGTTTTCCAATGACTTGTCCATCGACTTGGGTACCGCCAATACCCTAATTTATGTTAAAGGGCAAGGCATTGTACTGAACGAACCTTCGGTGGTTGCCATTCGCCAGGATCGTGCCGGTTCACCCAAGAGCGTTGCGGCCGTGGGTCATGAGGCTAAACAGATGCTGGGGCGTACCCCCGGCAATATCGCGGCTATCCGTCCGATGAAAGACGGCGTTATCGCCGACTTCTTCGTGACTGAAAAAATGCTGCAGCACTTTATCAAACAGGTTCACAGCAACAGCTTCATGCGGCCAAGCCCGCGCGTGCTGGTGTGTGTGCCGGTCGGCGCAACTCAGGTTGAACGTCGTGCCATCCGCGAATCCGCCCAAGGGGCCGGTGCGCGTGAAGTGTTTCTGATTGAAGAGCCAATGGCTGCGGCAATCGGTGCAGGCCTGCCGGTTTCTGAAGCGACTGGTTCAATGGTGGTGGATATCGGTGGTGGTACTACTGAAGTGGCGGTGATTTCACTCAACGGTGTGGTCTACTCTTCTTCCGTGCGTATCGGCGGTGACCGTTTCGACGAAGCCATCATTAATTATGTGCGTCGTAACTATGGCTCACTGATTGGTGAAGCGACGGCCGAACGTATCAAGCACGGCATCGGCTCAGCTTATCCGGGCGATGAAGTGCATGAAATCGAAGTTCGCGGCCGTAACCTGGCTGAGGGCGTGCCACGCGGCTTTACCCTGAATTCCAATGAAATCCTCGAAGCGCTGCAGGAGCCGTTGACCGGCATCGTCAGTGCGGTGATGGTCGCGCTGGAACAGTGTCCGCCGGAGCTGGCTTCCGACATTTCCGAACGCGGCATGGTGTTGACCGGCGGTGGCGCATTGCTGCGCAACCTGGATCGCCTGCTGATGGAAGAAACCGGTATTCCGGTAGTCGTGGCAGAAGATCCGCTGACCTGCGTAGCTCGCGGTGGCGGCAAGGCGTTGGAAATGATCGACATGCATGGCGGCGATTTGTTCAGCGAAGAATAGTCAGCCCCAGGAAGGAGGAATCGTATCGGATGAATGCGCAAAGCGAAAATCGGGTACGGTTCCTCTTTCTGTTGTCGAGGAACACGCATAATTTATGAAGCCGATTTTTAGCAGGGGGCCTTCCCTGCAACTACGACTTTTTTTAGCAGTGATTGTGGCTATCTGCCTGATCGTTGCCGACAGCCGTCTCGGTACGTTCGTGAAAATACGTAACTACATGGATACGGCCGTCAGCCCTTTCTATTTTCTGGCCAATGGGCCGCGTAAGGTTTTGGACAGCGTTTCAGAAACGCTGGCTACCCGCCAACAGCTGGAGCTGGAAAACCGTGCTCTGCGGCAGGAACTGCTGCTGAAAAACAGCGATATTCTTCTTCTTGGCCAATTCAAGCAGGAAAACGCCCGTTTGCGTGAGCTGTTAGGCTCGCCGCTGCGCCAGGACGAACACAAAATGGTCACCCAGGTGATCTCGACCGGATCTGATCCTTACAGCGACCAGGTGGTGATCGACAAAGGTTCGGACAACGGCGTTTATGAAGGCCAGCCGGTCATCAGTGATAAAGGCGTAGTCGGCCAGGTAGTCGCGGTGGCGAAAGTCACCAGCCGCGTGCTGCTGATCTGCGATGCTTCACACGCGCTGCCTATCCAGGTACTGCGCAATGATATCCGGGTGATCGCTGCAGGCAGCGGTTGTGCCGATGATTTACAGCTCGAACACTTGCCGAACAATACCGATATTCGCGTGGGCGACGTGCTGGTCACTTCCGGCCTGGGCGGCCGCTTCCCGGAAGGCTATCCGGTGGCGGTGGTGTCCTCGGTTAAAGTGGATAACCAGCGTGCATATACCGTGATCCAGGCACGCCCGACGGCGGGTCTGCAGCGTTTGCGCTATTTGTTGTTGCTGTGGGGTGCCGATCGTAATGGCGATATGCCGTTGCCGCCGGACGAAGTGCACCGTGTCGCCAATGAGCGGCTGATGCAGATGATGCCTCAGGTGCTGCCACCGGCCGATGCCATGGGGCCGCAACAGCCACTGCCGGCACCGGCAACCGGCGTTGCCGTGCCGCAAACCGCCGCACCGGCCGCGGGAGTTACCCAATGAATCGCTACCGCAGTAATGGGCGCTGGATAATCTGGCTGTCATTCCTGGTGGCGCTGGTGCTGCAAATTATGCCGTGGCCGGAACAGATCTACATGTTCCGTCCCTCCTGGCTGGCTTTGATCCTGATCTACTGGGTAATGGCACTGCCGCACCGGGTTAACGTCGGCACCGGCTTTGTGCTGGGGTTGATTATGGATCTGATCCTCGGTTCTACGCTGGGTGTGCGTGCGCTGGCGCTGGGGATCATTGCCTATCTGGTCGCGTTTAAATTCCAACTGTTCCGCAACATGGCCCTCTGGCAACAGGCGCTGATCGTCGTGCTATTGTCACTGGCGATGGATGTTGTGGTGTTCTGGGCCGAGTTTTTAGTGATCAACGTTTCTTTCCGCCCAGAGGTGTTCTGGAGTAGTGTGGTAAACGGCATTCTGTGGCCATGGTTATTCCTGCTGATGCGCAAAATCCGCCGTCAGTTCGCCGTACAGTAAGGGTATATCAATGACTTCGCTTTATCTGGCCTCCGGCTCTCCCCGTCGACGTGAATTACTGACCCTGTTGGGCGTGGCGTTTGAAATTATCCTGACGGATACCGAAGAACAACGACAGGAAGGGGAAGCTGCGGAAGTCTATGTGCGCCGTTTGGCGCAGGATAAGGCCAGGGCAGGCGTGGCGCTGGCCCAGCAGGACTGGCCGGTGCTGGGCGCGGATACCATTGTCGTGCTCAATGGCCGGGTGCTGGAAAAACCCCAAAGCGAAACGCATGCGGCGCAAATGCTGGCGGCGCTGTCGGGTAAACAGCATCAGGTGATGACCGCGGTGGCGATCGCCGATCGTCATGATGTTCTGTGCCAACTAGTGGTGACAGACGTGACATTCCGCAACCTGTCACAACAGGATATCTGCGACTATATTGCAACGGGCGAACCGATGGATAAAGCGGGCGCCTATGGAATTCAAGGAAAGGGTGGTTGTTTCGTCAGGACGATAACCGGGAGTTATCACGCGGTGATGGGCTTGCCGTTGGTCGAAACACATGAGCTGCTCAGTAATTTTGTCGCATTACGTGATGTAAGAACCGGTTGATGGGCGCTGCCATTATCGACCGGCTCTGAGGAGAAGGCATGACAGCTGAGCTACTGGTTAATATCACACCGTCTGAAACGCGGGTTGCCTATATTGATGGCGGCATCCTGCAAGAGATCCATATCGAGCGCGAATCCAAGCGCGGTATCGTCGGCAATATTTATAAAGGGCGCGTAAGTCGCGTGTTGCCGGGTATGCAGGCGGCATTCGTCGATATCGGCCTGGACAAAGCGGCCTTCCTGCACGCCTCCGATATCATGCCGCACACCGAATGTGTCGCCGGCGATGAGCAGAAAAATTTCCACGTGCGCGATATTGCCGAGCTGGTGCGCCAGGGGCAGGATCTGATGGTGCAGGTGGTGAAAGATCCGCTGGGCACCAAAGGCGCGCGCCTGACCACCGACATCACTCTGCCTTCGCGTTACCTGGTGTTCATGCCGGGGGCGGCGCACGTTGGTGTTTCACAGCGTATTGAAAGTGAAGCCGAGCGCGATCGCCTGAAAAAAGCCGTCGCCGGTTACTGCGATGAACTGGGTGGTTTTATCATCCGCACCGCGGCAGAAGGCATTGGTGAAGAAGAGCTGTCGCAAGACGCTGCCTTCCTCAAACGCCTGTGGACCAAGGTGATGGAGCGTAAAAAGCGCAACCAGACCAAATACAAGTTGTACGGTGAGCTGGCGCTGGCGCAGCGTATTTTGCGTGACTTCGCCGGTGCGGCACTGGACAGGATCCGCGTGGACTCGCGTCTGACCCACGATCTGCTGGTGGAATTTACCGGTGAGTACATCCCGGATATTACCGCCAAGCTGGAGCTGTACACCGGCAGTCAGCCGATCTTCGATCTGTATGATGTTGAAAACGAGATCCAGCGTGCGCTGGAGCGTAAGGTAGAGCTGAAGTCCGGCGGCTACCTGATCATCGATCAGACCGAAGCGATGACCACCGTGGATATCAATACCGGCGCCTTTGTCGGCCATCGCAATCTCGACGAAACCATCTTTAATACCAATATCGAAGCGACCCAGGCGATTGCCCGCCAACTGCGGCTGCGCAATCTGGGCGGCATTATCATTATCGACTTTATTGATATGAATAATGACGAACATCGTCGTCGGGTGCTGCATTCGCTGGAGCTGGCGCTGAGTAAAGATCGGGTAAAAACCACGATCAACGGCTTCTCTCAGCTAGGCTTAGTTGAAATGACGCGTAAACGCACGCGCGAAAGCATTGAACATGTGCTGTGCCATGATTGTCCTACTTGTCATGGACGCGGCACCCTGAAAACTGTGGAAACCGTGTGCTACGAAATTTTGCGTGAAATTGTGCGCGTGCACCATGCTTATGATTCAGATCGTTTCCTGGTTTACGCCTCTGCGGCGGTGGGTGAGGCGCTGAAAAGCGAAGAGTCCCATGCGCTGGCCGAAGTGGAAATCTTTGTTGGCAAACAGGTCAAGGTGCAGATCGAACCCTTGTACAGCCAGGAACAATTTGACGTTGTCATGATGTAGTCCGCCCGTTGGCGGCCAAAGTCCGGTATTGGTGGGGCCCAGCATGCTGGGCCTCCCATGCATAGATATCCCGTTGCCAGGCAGCGGAAGCAAGGAGAACTGCGTGAGGCGACTGCCTGGGATTTTGTTAGCTACAGGCGCCAGTCTGATTGTCATCGTGGCGTTGCTGATCAGCGGGCTGCGTTTGGCGCTGCCTGAACTGAACAACTACCGCCCGCAACTGTTGGCCAAGGTCGAAAGCCTCTCCGGCGTGCCGGTGCAGATCGACTTTATGCAGGGAAGTTGGGAAACCTTCGGCCCGCAGTTGGAAATGCGTAACGTGCGTGCCACGCTGCCCAAAAGCAATCTGCGTATTGAACGCGTTACCCTGGCGCTGGACGTATGGCAGTCGCTGTTGCACTGGCGCTGGCAGTTCCGCGATCTCACCTTCTACCAACTCCAGTTCGATCTCAACACCACTTTGGGTGGCGAAGAGCATAAGGGCAGCACCATCGAGCCGGGTAAAATCAGCGATTTGCTGCTGCATCAGGTCGATCACTTCAACCTGCGTGACAGCCGCCTTTCCTTCCTTACGCCTGCCGGTGCGCGCGCCGAATTCGAGGTTCCACAGCTAACCTGGCTTAACGGCCGCGATCGCCACCGTGCCGAAGGGCAGATTAGCCTGTCGACGCTGAATGGCCAGCATGGTGTGGTACAGCTGCGCATGGACCTGCGTGATAACCAGGGTTTATTGAATGTGGGTACGGTCTATATGCAGGCCGATAATATCGACATGAAGCCCTGGTTCACCCGTTGGTTACGCGCCAATACCGGCCTGGAAAGCGCCGACTTTAGCCTGGCAGCCTGGCTACAAATACAGAACGGTGAAATTGCCGGCGGCAGTGCGTTGTTAAAGCAGGGCGCGGCCAACTGGAACGTGGGCAAACAACAGCACCGGCTGGACGTGGACAATCTGGCGCTGACGCTCAGCCGCCAGGGGACCGGCTGGCAAGTCGAGGTGCCGCAGCTCAACCTGGCCACCGACGGCCAGGCCTGGCCGCAAGGCAAGCTGTCCGGGCTGTGGCTGCCGGAAAATACCGAGTTTATGGGGCCGGGGCAGACGGAAGAACTACGCGTGCGAGCGACCAACATTCAGCTTGAACGCCTGTCTGCGCTATTGCCGACCTTCTCATTCCTCAGCCCGGACGTGCTGGAGCGCTGGAACGACCTGCAACCGCAAGGCAAGGTCAATGCATTGGCGTTGGATATTCCGTTGAAACAGCCGGAAAAAACCCGTTTCCAGGCCCGTTGGCAGGACGTCAGTTGGCAGCCGTGGAAACTGTTACCGGGGATAAATCATTTCTCTGGCGCGCTGAGTGGCGGTGTAGAAAATGGCCGCCTGCAGCTTGATCTCAACGACAGCACCTTGCCGTACGGTGACATGTTCCGCGCCCCGCTGGAAGTCAGCAGCGCGCGCGGTGCGTTAACCTGGCTGAACAACCCACAGGGCTGGGAGCTGGCGAGTAAAAATCTGGATGTGAAAGCCAAATCGCTGTGGGTGAACGGTGATTTCCGCTACCAGCAGCCGGCCAAAGGGGATCCGTGGCTGAGCATTCTGGCCGGTATCCGCCTGTATGATGCCGCAGACGCCTGGCGTTACTTCCCGGAACCCTTGATGGGCAAGCACCTGGTGGACTACCTCAGCGGTGCCATTCAGGGCGGGCAGGTGGATAACGCCACGCTGCTCTACAACGGTGACCCGCAGCACTTCCCTTACCGTAAACATGAAGGCCAGTTTGAGGTATTTGTCCCGCTGCGCCATTCGACCTTCCAGTTCCAACCGGACTGGCCGGCATTGACCGATCTGGCCATCGATCTCGATTTTGCCAATGAAGGGCTGTGGATGAATGCTCCGCAGACCAAACTGGGTAAAGTCGATGGCAAAAATGTTACCGCCATCATTCCGGACTACCTGAAAGAGCGCCTGTTGGTTGATGCTGACGTGGCGGGTCAGGGTGAGGAAATCCATGACTATTTCGAGCAGACACCTCTGCATGATTCACTGGGTGCCGCACTGGATGAACTGCAGATTGGCGGGAATGTCAGTGGGCGCTTACATCTCGACATCCCCTTGAACGGCGAGCTGGTGCGCGCCACGGGCGAGGTGGCGCTGAACAACAACTCATTGCTGGTTAAGCCGATCGAAAGTGAGCTGCAAAAGGTCAGCGGCAAGTTCCGCTTCGATAACGGCAATCTGACCAGTGATAGCCTGTCGGCCAACTGGTTCGGGCAGCCGGTTGCGGTGAATTTCAATACGCTGGAAGGTAAAAGTGACTACAAGGTCAATGTGGGTCTGAAGGCCGACTGGCAGCCGGGCAAATTCCCGGGTATTCCACAGGAAGTGGCCGATGCGCTGAGCGGCAGTGCTCCGTGGCAGGGCCAGGTTGCCATTACCTTGCCGCATAAGGGCAACGCCAGCTATGACATCGGCGTTGATGCGGACCTTAGGAAAGTAAGCAGTCACTTACCTTCTCCACTGGATAAGCCGGCTGGTGAGCCACTGCCGTTGAGTGTAAAAGTGAAAGGTGGCCTGAATGGCTTCATGCTGACCGGTAGCGCCGGCAAGCAGAACCATTTCAACAGCGAATGGACCTTCGCCAAACAGCAGGTGCGGCTTGCACGAGCGGCATGGCAAACCGAAGGCGGTGGAACGCCACCTTTACCGGCCGGTAAATCTTTGACGCTAAACCTGCCGCCACTGGACGGTGAAAAGTGGTTGGGGTTAATGGCACCGGCGTTAAAACAAGGCGGTGGCTCGGGCCAGGTGGGCGGCTTCAACTTCCCAACCACCGTAGCGCTGAAAACACCGCAGCTGCTGTTGGGCGGTCAGGCCTGGCACAAGCTGACGTTGTCGGCCGAGAAACAGCTCGGCGGCACGCTGGTCAGTGCCAAGGGCGATGAAGTTGACGGCAGTCTGCGGGTGACGGATCGTGGGCCGTGGCGTGCCGATATCAATTATCTTTATTACAATCCGCAGTTTAGCGATAGCAAGGGGACGGCGACGGCGGCGAGCAACCCGCTGGCCGCGGCAGAAAAGGTTTCTTTCCGTGACTGGCCGTCGTTGATGCTGCGCTGCAAGTCGTGCTGGATGATGGGGCAAAACCTCGGCAAGGTGGAGGCGGATCTGGCCAATCAGGGTGATACCCTGACCCTGGAGCATGGCTTGGTCGATACCGGCAAAGGGCGCATGACCGCCAGCGGCCTGTGGAAGCAGAACGCCCAGGAAGAACGCAGCTCGCTGAAAGGCAAACTGCTGGGTGGCAAGATTGACGAAACCGCCGCTTTCTTCGGCATCACCACGCCGCTGAAAGGCGCGCCTTATGACATTGATTTTGATCTGTACTGGCGTGGCACGCCGTGGAAACCGCAGATGAGTACCCTCAGCGGTGCGATGAAGGTCAATATGGGCAAGGGGGAGATCGACAGCATGGGCGGTGGACGTGCCGGCCAGCTGTTGCGTTTGGTCAGTGTCGACTCCCTGTTGCGTAAGTTGCAGTTCGATTTCAGTGATACCTTCGGCAAAGGTTTCTACTTTGACTCCATCCGCAGCACCGCGTGGCTGAAAGATGGCATAATGCATACCGATAACCTGTTGGTTGACGGACTGGCGGCGGATATTGCCATGAACGGACAGGTCGATTTGGCGCGCCGCCGGATTGATATGGAAGCGGTGGTCGCGCCGGCCATTTCGACCACTGTCGGTGTGGCGACGGCATTCGTGATTAACCCGATTGTCGGCGCGGCGGTGTTTGCTGCCTCGCAGGTGTTGGGGCCGCTGTGGAGTAAGATCTCGCTGATTCGTTACCACATCAGCGGCGATTTGGACCAGCCGAAGGTCAACGAGGTCCTGCGTAAGCCAAAGGAGGATAAGGCGTCATGAGAAATGCTAACGTTGCGTTGTTACAGTTGTGCAGTGGCGATCGGGTGCGTGATAACCTGGCCCAGATTGAACAGCAGATTAAGCAGCTCAATACCGGGGTAAAACTGGTGATGACGCCGGAGAACGCGCTGCTGTTCGCCAATTCTGCGGCTTATCGTGAACATGCTGAACGCCAGGGCGACGGGCCGCTGCAGAATGCGGTGCGCGAGATGGCACGGCGTTATGGTGTCTGGCTGCTGGTGGGGTCGATGCCGTTGGTCAGCCGTGAAAATCCTGCGCTGATCACCACCAGCAGCCTGCTGTTCGACGACCAGGGCGAGATCCGCGCGCGCTATGACAAGCTGCACATGTTCGACGTGGACATTAACGACTCTCACGGCCATTATCGGGAGTCGGATACCTATCAGCATGGCCAAGAGCTCATGGTAGTGGATACCCCGGTCGGGCGGCTTGGCATGACCATCTGCTACGATCTGCGCTTCCCGGCGCTGTTCCAGGCGTTACGGGCACAGGGCGCTGAACTGATTTCCGTACCGGCGGCCTTTACTCGTGTGACCGGTGAGGCGCACTGGGAAATTTTGCTGCGCGCCAGAGCGATAGAAAACCAGTGTGTGATCCTGGCGCCGGCACAGGTTGGCAGCCATGGCCCGACTCGTCGCACCTGGGGCCATTCGCTGGCGGTGGATGCCTGGGGCAAGGTATTGGCTGAAAACCCCGATGCGGTATCGGCGTTGAAAGTGCGGGTCGATATCACCGGCCTCAAAACTATTCGCGAGCAAATGCCGGTATTGCAACACAACCGATTCCAGACGTCGCTGACGGCGCCGTTTGACAACAAATTCTCCATTAAAGAGTGAAAAAATTATGAGCCTGACGTTTGTCAGTGAGCAGTTACTTGCTGCCAATAAGCTGAGCCACCAGGATCTGTTTTCCGTCCTGGGGCAACTGGCCGAACGCCGCCTCGATTACGCCGATCTCTATTTCCAGTCGAGCTACCACGAAGCCTGGGTGATTGAAGACGGTATCATCAAGGATGGCTCTTACAATATCGACCAAGGGGTTGGAGTACGCGCCGTGAGCGGCGAGAAAACCGGCTTCGCCTATGCCGATCAAATCACCCTGAACGCCTTGCAGCAAAGTGCCCATGCCGCGCGCAGCATAGTGCGTGACAGCGGTAATGGTCAGGTGCATACCTTGGGTGAAATCAGCCATAAGGCGCTGTATCCCCTGCTCGATCCGCTGCAAAGCCTGCCGCGGGAAGAGAAAATCGCCCTGTTGCACCGCATTGACAAGGTAGCCCGCGCGGCCGATAAACGGGTGCAAGAGGTCAGCGCCAGTATCACCGGCGTGTATGAACAAATTCTGGTGGCGGCCACCGACGGTACTCTGGCTGCGGACGTTCGCCCATTAGTGCGCTTGTCTGTCAGCGTACTGGTGGAGCAAGACGGCAAGCGTGAACGCGGTTCCAGCGGCGGCGGTGGCCGTTTCGGCTATGACTATTTCCTGGAAATCGCCGATGGCGAAGTCCGTGCCGACGCCTACGCCAAAGAAGCGGTGCGCATGGCATTGATTAACCTTTCTGCCGTTGCGGCCCCAGCCGGTAATATGCCGGTGGTGCTGGGCGCAGGCTGGCCGGGCGTCCTGCTGCATGAAGCGGTGGGCCATGGTCTGGAAGGTGACTTCAACCGTCGTGGTACTTCGGTCTTCAGCGGCCAGATGGGTCAGTTGGTGGCCTCAGAGCTTTGTACGGTGGTGGATGACGGCACTTTGCAGGGGTTACGAGGCTCACTGGCGATCGATGACGAAGGTGTACCGGGCCAGTACAACATGTTGATTGAGAACGGTATCCTGAAAGGTTATATGCAGGACAAACTCAATGCGCGTCTGATGGGCGTTGCGCCGACCGGTAACGGCCGCCGTGAGTCCTATGCGCATCTGCCGATGCCGCGTATGACCAACACCTACATGCTGGCGGGCAAGTCTACGCCGGAAGAGATCATCGCCAGCGTTGAATACGGCCTGTACGCGCCGAACTTTGGCGGCGGCCAGGTGGATATCACCTCAGGCAAGTTTGTGTTTTCCACCACCGAAGCCTACCTGATCGAAAAAGGCCGCATCACCAAGCCGGTGAAGGGCGCCACGCTGATCGGCTCAGGTATTGAGGCGATGCAGCAAATTTCGATGGTGGGCAACGATCTGGCGCTGGATAAAGGCGTCGGCGTTTGCGGTAAAGAGGGGCAAAGCCTGCCGGTGGGGGTTGGTCAACCGACCCTTAAGCTGGACACCCTGACCGTCGGTGGTACCGCGTAATACTTTCCAGGGGCCGGTTCACGGCCCCTATCCGTTTCTGTTTTGCGGCGCTCATCGCATTAGCAGCAATTTTTGGGTTTAGCTGAAATAAAGAGCGATCCACTGTTTTTTCCTTTTCGTGCGAATCAATGAATTATATTTAACTATTACAGGTGATTTTCTGCGGTTTGGCTTAGGAATTGTCTCTACCAATCGGTCTGAACTACCTTATTGGCTAATGATTCAACCTTGTTACATTCCCCGTCCTGTCGTTAAAATGCTGAAAAAACACACGGATGGTCTTCTGAATGGATTCAGTTACTCAACGGCTTTCGGCTGCTTTGCTGTGCATTTTCTTTTCTTCCGCCACCGGCGCTAACCTGCTTAGCCCGGCGGACCGCGACACGATCCAACAACAGCAGCGCGAATTACTGGAACAAAACCAGCAGCAGCGACAGGAATTGCAACGCAGTCTGACGCCGACCTTGCCAGCAACCCCGGCACCCAGCGCCAACGCGGGTGGTCCTTGTTTCACCATCACCCAAATTCAACTGGAAGGCGCCGAGCATCTGCCTGCCAGCGCGCAACGTAAACTCACCCAGAATTACCTGCAGCAATGCCTGAATCTGGGGCAAATCCAAACGCTGGTGCAGCAAATCTCCGACTGGTATATCGGCCGTGGCTATATCACCAGCCGCGCATTCTTGACCGAGCAGGATCTGTCGCGTGGCGAACTACGGTTACTGGTGCTGGAAGGCAAGCTGGAGAAAATTCAGCTGGAAAAGCAGGACGATCGGATGCTGAAAATGGCCTTCCCGGGCCTGCAGGGCAAGATCCTTAACCTGCGTGATATCGAGCAGGGCATGGAGCAGATCAATCGTCTGCGTCAGCAGCCGGTGCAGATAGAAATCCTGCCCGGCAGCCAACCGGGTTACTCATTGGTCAACCTGAGCGCCAAACCTGAATTTCCGCTGATGCTCGGGCTGGGTTTCGACAACAGCGGGCAAAAAAGCACCGGGACCGGGCAGATCAACGGATCCTTGACCGGCAATAACCTGCTCGGGTTGGCGGACCAATGGTTTGTCGCCGGCGCCCGCAGCAGTGATTTTGCCAACGATCACAACGCACGCAGCGTACAAACCGGCGTGAGCCTGCCCTACGGCTACTGGACGCTGGATTACAACTATTCCTACAGCGATTACCTGACCACGCTCAATAACCAGGGTTTTGACTGGCGCTCCCGCGGTGACAGCCAGACCCATCGTTTGGGCGTTTCGCGGGTGCTGTTCCGCGACGGCGAAATGAAAACCGGCCTGTCGCTGGGGCTGACGCACCGCATCAATCGCAATTACCTCAACGATACCCGGCTGGAAAGCAGCAGCCGCAAGCTGACCAGCGTGACGTTGGGGGTCAGCCACAGCCAGAAATTGCTGGGCGGGTTCGCTACCCTGAACCCGGCCTACAGCCGTGGTGTCCCCTGGTTGGGCGCAGAAAATGACAGCGGAAAAATCAAGGAAGCGCCCCGGGCCGAGTTTCACAAACTTTCGCTTTCCGGCAGCTACTATCTGCCGCTGACGCAAGATTGGACCTATCTCACCAGTCTTTACAGCCAGTGGAGTAACCACCGTTTGTACGGCAGCGAGCGCCTGACGATAGGTGGAGAAAGCTCTGTGCGTGGTTTCAAGGAACAATACCTTTCTGGTGACAAGGGCGGTTACTGGCGTAACGAGGTCAATCGCACGCTGGTGACATTGCCGTACCTCGGCAGCATCAACGCCCTGGCGGCGCTCGATGGTGGCTATTTACAGCGTGACAAGCTGGATGCTAACGCCTCCGGCACGCTGTGGGGCGGCGCAGTGGGGCTGGGCAGCCGCGGGCGCTATTTCGGCAGCCAACTGACCGTCGGCTGGCCGCTGGCTTATCCCGACTGGTTGAAGCCGGATCGGGTTTCGGTTTACTACCGGGTGAATATCGTACTTTAACGCTACTGTACAGGAAGGTTTCAAGGATGAAGCGTAAACAGAATCAACCGCTTAATACCCCTCAGCGTCTGCTGAGCTACACCCTGTGCATGTTACTGGCCGGGCAGCCGCTGCTGCCGGCGCTGGCCGAAGGCGTTAACGTGGCCGAAGGTAATACCCGTGTCGATCAGGCCGCCAACGGCGTGCCGGTGGTCAACATTGCCACGCCGAATCAGGCCGGTATTTCCCATAACAAATACAACGATTTCAACGTCGGCAAAGAGGGCGTGATCCTCAACAACGCCACCGGTCAGCTCAACCAGAGCCAGCTTGGCGGCCTGATCCAGAACAACCCCAACCTGCAGGCCGGCAAGGAAGCGCAGGGCATCATCAACGAAGTGGTGGCACCGAACCCTTCACAGCTTCAGGGCTACCTGGAGGTGGCAGGCAAGCAGGCCAGCGTGATGGTCGCCAACCCCTATGGCATCACCTGCGACGGCTGTGGCTTTATCAACACCCCTAACGCGACGCTGACCACCGGCAAACCGGTGCTGGGTGCCGACGGCAAGCTGCAGGCGCTGGAAGTCACCCAAGGGGCGATCACCATTCAGGGCAAGGGGCTGGACGCCAGCAAGAGCGACAAATTCGCCCTGATCGCCCGCGCTACCGAGATTAACGCTCAACTGTATGCCAAAGATCTCAACATCACGCTCGGGGCTAACCGGGTGGACGCTACCGGCAAGGCCACGGCGATCGCCGGTAATGGCGACGTGCCCAAGGTGGCCATCGACACCGGCGCCCTTGGCGGTATGTACGCCAACCGCATTCATTTGGTGTCCAGTGAAAAAGGGGTCGGAGTCAACCTCGGCAACCTCACCGCGCGTGAAGGCGATATTCAGCTGGATGCCAATGGCCAACTGCGACTGAATAAAACCCTGGCGCAGGGCGGCCTGAATGCCACTGCGGCGGGAATAACGCTCAGCGGCAACCACAAGGCCGGGCAGGCGCTTACCCTGAATAGCCGTGGCGATATTGCCATGAGTCAGGCCACGCTGAGCGCCAAAGGGGATATGCAACTGACTGCCGCAGGCAAACTGCAGGCGGGCAAAGCCGATACGGACGGCCGCCTGCAAGTGGATGCTGCCAGCCTGAGCAGCGATAAAAACAGCACCCTGACGGCCGAAGGTGATATCCACCTGACGCTCAGCGGCGACGGCAACTGGCAGGGCACCCTGACCGCTGGACGCGATCTGCAGTTGCAGGCCAATCATCTGACCAACGCTGGCCAGCTGGCTGCCAATCGCGACAGCCGTGTTAAGACACAGAACCTGACCAACAGCGGCCTGATCCAGGCTCAGGGCACGCAGAACCTGACCAGCAACCAACTCGCTAACCTTGGGCAGTTGCAAGCGGGGGGAATGCAGACCATCACCGCCAACGGTGTCGACAATAAGGGGGCGATCGGTTCCCAACAACAACTCGAACTGCGGGTACGTGACCGACTTAATGTCGCGGGCTCACTACTTGCCGATGGCCCATTGACGGTACAGGCGGGTGAATTTTTACTGGCCGGAAGCGCCAGCGGCAAGCAGGGTGTCACCCTTGTTCACACCGGCTCTCTGAAAACCGAGCTGGGTTCATCGCTGCTGAGCGACGGCAATATCACCCTCAACGCCGATGATGTACGGCTCGGCGGGCTGCTTTCCAGTGAACTTGGCCTGACGATAGAGACAAAAAAACTGCTGTCTACCGCCGGCGCCCGCACCCAGTCCAAACAGGACATGAAGCTCAAGGTTGCGCAAGACGCGCAGCTGGCCGGCGTGTTCAACACGCTGGAGGATTTGAAGTTTTCTGCCGCCACGGCGGATAACAGCGGCGAAATAGACGCGCGCAATATTGACTGGGGCGGAGACTCGCTGAAGCAGCGCGGACACCTGAAGGCCACTGAGAACGCCACGCTGAAGGTAAAACAGCTCGATCAGCAGGGGGATCTGCTGGCTGACCAACGGCTGGAGCTACGCGGCGATAGCCTGGTGAACAGTGGGCTGATGGGTGCCCAGACGCTGGATCTGGTGTTAAGCGAATCGCTGAACAACACCGGCAACCTGCACGGCGTAAAAAAGCTGGCGTTGCAGTTGGCTAAGGATTTGACCAACGCTACTGGGGGCAAGCTGCTCAGCGAAGGCGAATTAACGGCCCAGGCGGCGACGGTTAATAACAGCGGATTATGGCAGGGGGATCGTATCACGCTGACTGCGCGGCAGTTGGATCATAAAGGTACGCTGCAGGCGGCTAAGGGGATCAAACTGGATCTGAGCGGCGATCTTGATGCCGATCTCGGCAGCAAGATTTTCTCCAATGGCAAAGCGGACCTGACGGCGCTGACCTTGAACAACCAGGGCCATATACAGGCAGAAGAATTGAAGTTAAGCACCGCAGACCTGACCAACAGCGGCAGGCTGCAGGGGCAAAAAAGCCTCGATGCCAAGCTAAGCGGCATATTCGATAACCTGGCCGGCGGCAATGTGCGCAGTCTGGGGACGTTGCAGCTGGAGGCTAAAGAGCTCAATAACGCCGGGGATCTGCAGGGTGATGGCCGCAGCGAGCTGCAGTTGGATCTTCAGTTGATCAACTCAGGTAACCTGATGGCAGGTGGTGCGCTGAGTCTGCAAGCACCGACGCTGAACAACAGCGGCTTGCTGCAGGCCGACAGCCTGACGTTCACCGGCACGACGTTGGATAACCGCGGCACATTGAGCACCTCCGGCGATAACCAGCTCACGCTGGATACTCTGAATAATAAAGGGACGTTGCAGGGCGGTAATTTAAAACTGAAGGCAGACAGCCTGGATAACACCGGCACGCTGCTGGCGACAAGCCAGATGAGCCTCAAAGCGCGGCAGATTGATAACCAGAACAGCGGCAAGCTATTGAGTGGCGGCGATATTTCACTGGCCAGCACCCTGTTGAATCAGTACGGCCAATTGGTGGCGCTGGGCAACATGACGTTGACGCTGAAAGACGCCTTCACCCAGAGCGGCACCCTGGCGGTGGGCAAAGCGCTGGTTCTGACCAGCGACGGCGATATTCTGCTGCAGGGCGCCACTCAGGGCCAGAGTGTGGATGTTCGCAGCGGCGGTCAGTTGAGCAACGCCGGTTCATTGCGTGGCGGCAGCGGAGAAATGCGCCTCGAAGCCGCCGGGATAACTCAAAACGCCGCCGCCAGCCTGCAGTCGGGCGGATTGGTGCAGCTGTTGAGCCGTGGCGACATCAGCAACAACGGTTTTATCGGCACCGCCGGTACTCTGCTGTTGAGTGCCGCAAACTCATTACTCAACAGCGGCATGCTGTACGCCGGCGTCGATATGAAGTTGCTGGCTGATCGTATCACCAACCAGCGTGGCGACATTCTGGCAGCCAATAAACTGTGGATGCAGAAAGACGCCGACGGTAATACCAACAGCCAGATCGTCAACACCTCGGGCACCATCGAGACCGAAACCGGCGATATTCAGATCAAAACCGCGCATCTGCTTAATCAGCGTGATGGGCTGAAAACCTCGGTTACGCAGGAAGATCTGACCAAAAAATACGACTGGCTGAACGGGGCCACGGCCAGCATTCCGCTGAGCTTCTTTAACGATGACGAGTACGGTTATTACACCGTGGAGACCATGCGTCAAATGGCGGGGGATGCTGCGCGTGAAGTGTACAAGACGTATACCTACGCCTCGCCGTATGCCACCACCAAAGAGTTGGCGTTGTCGACCAGCAAGGTGACGGTCAGCAGCTCGGGCGGCGCGGCGCGCATTGCCGCCGGCCGTAACATGACGCTGAATGCCACGACGCTGGATAATCTGGCCAGCGATATTTTGGCCGATGGGGATATTGCGCTCACCGGCAGCACGCTGAACAACCAGTCATGGGCTGCGGGTACAGAAACACGTTATCAAACCTATACCTATCAAAAACCGCCGTTGCCGGGCTCGGATAATACGCCGAAGGTGTCCGCGGTCTCTGCAATCAATAATTACGCCAAAGGGAAAATCGACGACAAAAATATCCACTATAAAGCCAGCGGAGAAGTGCGCACTGAACGCACCGACGACGGTGTCTATCGTTCAGTGCTCCAGGCTGGCGGTACAGTCAACGCCAAGTTTACCGACGATATCAGCAATACCACTGTGACCCCGAACGCCGGTAGCCTCAGCCACACTCTGGCGCGGCCGACGCTGGATAGCCTGCAACAGCCGGAAGCCGTCAATGCGGTAGAACAACAAGCCCTGGCGAAGGACCAAAGCGTAGTGTTTGGTTCGCCGGAGTGGAAAGACAATCTGGCGGATTACCCGTTGCCAACCGGCGGCAACGGTCGTTTTGTCGTGACCGAAGACCCGAACAGCCCCTATCTGATCACCACCAATCCCAAGCTGGACGGCCTGGGCCAGTTGGACAACAGCCTGTTCAACGATCTCTACGCCATGCTGGGCCAACAGCCGGGTACGGCCCCGCGTGAAGGCGACAGCCGTTTCACCAACGAGAAGCAGTTTATCGGCTCGGCCTATTTCCTCGACCGCTTAAAGTTAAACCCCGATTACGACTACCGTTTCCTGGGCGATGCGGCGTTCGATACCCGTTACATCAGCAATGCGATGCTCAGCCAGACCGGTCAGCGCTATCTTAACGGCGTCGGATCCGAACTGGCGCAGATGCAGCAGTTGATCGACAACGCGGCACGGGCGCAGAGCGGCCTGAAGTTGCAGTTCGGCATCGGCCTGACACCGGCACAGGTTTCACAGCTGGAGCACAGCATCGTCTGGTGGGAGAAGGTGACGGTCAACGGCCAGACGGTGCTGGCACCAAAACTGTACTTGGCCAAAGCTGACGTCGCCCCGCTGAGCGGCAGCGTGATTGCGGGCAACAAGGTTAACCTGAACGCTGGCAGCATCCGCAACGACGCCAGCACGCTGCAGGGCGGTGAGCGGCTGAACGTCAACAGTCAGGCAGGCATCAGCAATCTTAATCAGGGAATGATCAATGCTAAAGATGGGCTGAGTTTGAACGCTATTGGGGATATCAGCAATATCGGCTCGACCATCAGCGGTCAGCGGGTCGAGCTTGAAAGCCAGGACGGCAGCATTATCAATAAAACCCAGGCCCGCCAGTGGGATGCCACCGATACCCTGGGTGGCCAATCGCTGACGCTGTCGCGTACCGAAGTCGGTGATACCGCCGTGATCCGTGCCGGAGATACATTGAACATGCAGGCCGGTAACAATATCGATGTTACCGGGGCGCAGGTTACCTCTGGCGGCGCAATAGATCTGCGGGCGGGCGGCGACATCAACCTGCTTGCCAATAACACTTCTCGCGTCGACAAGTCAGACGGCGGCCGCTGGGGCGGTGGGCTAAAAGAAAGTGAAACCCATGGCAGCCTGGCCACTGAAATCAGTGCGGGTGGGGCGCTAAACGTCAACGCCGGGCAGGATCTGAACCTGGTTGCCAGCCAAATCGGCAGCAAGGGTGATGCGGCATTAACAGCCGGACGTGACATCAATCTGAACACCGCCGAACAGGTGAGCCGTCAGAAAACCGACGGTAGCGAACACATCAGCAGCGGTGCGACGCGCAGCACCCTCACCAGCGGCGGGGATCTGCAGTTGCAGGCCGGTCGCGATTTGAATTCGCAGGCGGCGGCGCTGGTGGCGGATAACGACGTTGAACTCCGCGCCGGGCGTGACGTTAACCTCAATACTCAACAAAGCCGGGAATATCAGGAAAGCCACGGCGGTCGCCAACAGCGAGTAAATGAGTCCATACGCCAACAGGGCACTGAAATCGCCAGCGGCGGTGACGCACGCATTCAGGCCGGACGGGACGCGACCCTTAACGCCACCCAGGCCCAGGCCAGCGGTGACGTGGCGGTGAGTGCCGGGCGTGATATCGCGCTGAACAGCGCCACCGAAAGCGACTACAGCTTCTTTGAAGAGACCAAGGTCAAAAAAGGCCTGATGTCCAAAACCACCACCCATACGGTGGAAGAGGATTACGCCACCCGCGAGAAAGGCGGGCTACTGAGCGGGAACAATGTCTCACTCAATGCCGGTAACGATCTCAAGGTGCAAGGCTCGACGGTGGTCGGCGACGGCAAGGTAAACCTGCAGGCAGGCAATAACGTCGACATTGTGGCAGCCACCGAGGAGCAATCCCGTTATCGGCTGAACGAGAAAAAAACCAGCGGCATGTTCAGCGGCGGTGGCATCGGCGTGACCTTCGGCAGCAAATCTTCCCGTCATCAGTTGAACGAAGACGGCACCACCCAAAGCCAGAGCGTCAGCACCATTGGCTCTACCGGCGGCGACGTGAATATCGTGGCCGGCGGCAAGGCGCATATCAGCGGCGCGGACGTGATTGCGGATAAGAACCTGTCGGTGACGGGAGATAGCGTACAAATCGATCCGGGTCAGGATATCCGTCGTCGTGATGAAACCTTTGAACAGAAACAAAGTGGTCTGAGCCTCGCCTTGTCCGGCACGGTTGGCAGCGCCATCAACACGGCGGTAACGACGGCCCAGCAGGCGAAGCAGGAGACTGATGGTCGGCTGGCAGCATTGCAGGGCACCAAAGCAGCCTTATCTGGCGTGCAGGCCGTTCAGGCAGGGCAACTGGCACAAGTCGGCAATACCGATACCGAAGAAGGCAGCATGGTAGGTATCAGTGTCTCGCTGGGGGCACAGAAATCGTCGTCGAAACAGCATCAGGAGCAAACCTCAGTTACTGGCTCGACGCTCAACGCCGGTAATAACTTGCAGGTGACGGCGACCGGCAAGGGTAACTCGGCCGACAGTGGCGATATTGCCGTGGTGGGCAGCCAGCTCAAAGCAGGGGGCGACACCACCCTGAGTGCCGAGCGGGATGTGTTGCTGCTGGGTGCAGCCAATACGCAGAAGACTGAGGGCAGCAACAAGAGCAGCGGCGGCAATATCGGCGTCAGTATTGGCGTAGGGCAACAGACCGGATTGAGCGTGTTCGCCAATGCCAACAAGAGCCAGGGCAGCGAGCATGGCGATGGCACGTTTTGGAGTGAAGCGACGATAGACAGTGGCGGCACGCTGTCAATGCACAGCGGCCGGGATACCCTGTTGTCGGGTGCGCAGGCCAGTGGCGAAACGGTGAAGGTGGATGCCGGGCGTAACCTGACTTTGCAAAGCCAACAGGATAGCGATAATTACGACGCCAAACAGACCAGCGTCAGTGGTGGTTTCAGCGTAGCCATCATCGGTGCCGGCGGCTCCGCCAGCCTGAGCATGAGTCGTGACAAACTGCACAGTAATTATGACAGCGTGCAGGAGCAAACCGGTCTGTTTGCCGGCAAGGGCGGCTATGATGTTAAGGTGGGCGAGCATACGCAGTTAGATGGCGCGGTGATTGCCAGCACGGCTACGGCGGATAAAAACCGCCTTGATACCGGCACCTTGGGCTTCAGTGATATCCATAATCAGGCGGATTTCAAGGCCGAGCATCAGGGGGGCAGCATCAGCAGCGGTGGCCCGGTAGGGGCCGACTTGCTAACTAATCTGGCGGGCGCAGCCCTGTCCGGCGCGGGGAATAAAGGGCATGCAGAAGGCACCACGCAGGCAGCAGTGTCGGGCGGTAGCGTGGTCATTCGGGACCAGGCCAACCAGCAGCAGGACGTTAATCAACTCAGTCGCGATACCGATAACGCCAACGGCAGTATCGGACCGATATTCGACAAGGAGAAAGAGCAGAACCGGCTGAAGCAGGCGCAGCTGATTGGTGAGATCGCCGGGCAGACGATGGATGTTATCCGCACCCAGGGTGATATTAATGGGCTGAAGGCGGCGAAGGATAAGCATCCGGGGCTGGACGCGAAAGCGTTGCGTAAAACGCCGGAATATCAAGCCGAGATGAAGGAATACGGTACCGGCAGCGATATACAAAGAGCCGCACAGGCGGTGACGGGGGCGCTGCAGGCGCTGGCGGGAAACAATCTTGCCGGTGCACTGGCGAGCGGCGCGGCACCGTATCTGGCGAGAGAGATCAAAGCGCGAATCGGTGATGACAACGTGGCCGCCAACGCGATGGCGCATGCGGTGCTGGGTGCGATAACCGCGCAGTTGAACAACCAGTCGGCGGTAGCGGGTGCGGTAGGTGCCGGTGGTGGTGAGCTGGTAGCGCGGGTGATACTGAGTGAGATGTTCCAGGGCCGTAAAATCTCGGACCTGACAGAAAGCGAGAAACAGCAGGTCAGTGCGCTGAGCCAACTGGCCGCAGGGCTGGCGGGCGGTCTCGTCTCAGACAGCAGCGCAGGCGTGGTGACAGGTTCGCAAGCCGCTAAGAATGCGGTGGAGAATAACTTGTTGGGCGGGAATGAGGAAACTCAGACCAAGTTCGTGCAGGAACACGGCAAGAATATTGCGTCTTGCAGCACTGACTCAAGTTCAGCATCCTGCCAGAAAGGTTTGGCGATGAACGATGCGCTGATGGTTGCTTTGCCAGCCGGGCTTGGTGGTGGCGTTCTGGCCGCTGCGACACCGGAGCTAGCGGCAGCAGCCAAGGCGGCGATACAGACCTGTGCGGGTAATGTAGTGCTGTGCCTTAATAATGCTGGTATCCAGATGTCGGAAGCCATCGTGCCGGGTGGTGTAGGTGCCGGTGGTGCGGTGGGTATCGGTAAGACAGCGGCAGAGGCGACGGCGGCTAAGGCGGCTAATAATGCAGCCCACAGCGCTGCCAGTGGTCTGAATCTGAATAAGTCATTAGCCAGTGAAGCACAGTTGGCAGATCTTGTTAAAAGTGGAGGTGCTTCGTTAGCTGGTAATGGAGCTAAAGATCCGTTACGTGATGCACCTAGGTTAGTAGCAGAATATGGCGGTAAGGTGTCTGACTGGAGTAAGGTATCCAGTAAGAGTTATACCGCTGCTGATGGTTCGCAATTTGAAATTCATGCTTACCGTAATGCAATAACAGGTCAACTGGTTGAGCCGAAAACCATTCCAACACAAAAATAAGACAACATAATGAAAGTTAAATGTATTGCAACAAGCTTAACTGCAGAGCAAAAACAAAATATGGGTCTCGATGAGCATGAGAATCCTCACTACCCTTTCATTATTGGGACGGTTTATACAGTTCTTGGTATTCATACACAAATAGGGCGTTACGCCGGAACAATACTAAAGATCCCAATGAGATATGCTGTACCTGCGCCGGCATGCCTTTTTGAAGTGGTTGATGATCGTCCATCAACATATTGGAAAATAAAAAGTTTAAGTGAATACGAACTAGCTTTATGGCCTGAGGAACTATATCAGGAATACTTTCAAGACGATCTTACCGATGGCGTTCCTGAAGTTGTCGAGATCTACAAGAGGGTAGTGGAAAAGCTAGAAAAAGAGTTCGACTAAAGCAACCACTCCGGCCATTGGTCGGGGGGGTGCTTTTACAACCTAAATACAACCTAAAATCCTTCTCGCTGTCGCAGCCGGATTACTCCGGGTGCGGCGGTGCTCTCTAACTGTTCTACGTAAATTGCTGATGCCGGAACAGTGTTTAGGTTAGTCAAAAGACGTACATATTTTGAGACTCTGAGGTAAGTGCTGGACATTTTAACAGTGGCAAAGAAGGCAGCGGAACTAAGCCTTACAGAAAACGAGCTAATAATATTAAACTCAGCGCTTAATGAGATCTGTAATGGAATGGCGATATTGGAGTTCGAAACCAGAATTGGTGCAACGAAACAAGACGCAGCTTTGCTGCTTAGTGGAATTAGCCGAGTTTTAGATGTAATGATTGCTGTAGATGAAAAACTAAAGCTGGTACGGTTGGTCACGATATCAGATGGTTGTGGAGTTCGTTATAACTCTGATTGTTCGTTCTTTGGATTTTTAGACCCTATGAGGCCGCAATAATGATGCATACTGATTTTGAAATCGTTTTCTTTAGCGACTCTCATTATGAAGAGTTAACCGCAGAGATTACTTATAAAGGCCAGATACTTTGCCAGTTAAATCAAGATAAAGGTATTGATAATATTGAAGTTGAGTTTTTTTCTGATTCCAGGCTTCTTGCAGAAGAAGTAGCAATGAAATTACCGTTAGATGAGTTTTTATCTGTATTGACGGAAGCAAAGAAGGCTCTTGTTGATTAATAAATACAAACTCGGGGAACTGGCCGGGGAGTTACATTTAAGGCCTAAATCCATTAACTCCTGCTGCCGCAACCGCCTAATTCGGAGAGCTGCAGTGTCGGGAGTAGCCGGTTGATTAGTAAAATATTGTCATTTTGAAAATTGAATTACCCAAGATTAATCATTAATAAAATAAATTTCTTTATATTAAAGATAAACGATATCAATAAAAATCCAACATGATGTTGGAATATTACTAACAAGGAGCAGTAATGAAAAAAGTTCTGTGTGTTTCCATGGCGAGCAGTATGCTGTTATTAACTGCCTGTTCATCAAATAATAATGTAGAAAAGGTCACCGCCGCTAATGGCAGTAGCATTGGTGTAAGGACTTTCTTTGCTCTACCTGAAAATAATAATAATCAATATGCCGACGCCAAGCTACGTATTGTCACTCAGGCCGATACGGGGGTCGGTGTGGGGCTGTCAGTTTTAACCTCTGTGCTTGCTGGTGGCCTTTCTGCCAGTACTTTCAGTAAGGATACATTGAAAGGTAGCAGTGTGGATTCTTTGCCGGAACCGACCAAAAGTTATCTGGTGCCTAAAGCCAAGGTGGTTATCGCCGAATGGTTGCAAAAGAACAGTGCCGGTTACAATTACAAGAATAATTTGAATATCACTCCCGCCAAGTGGTTGCTGGTGTATCAAGAGCTTTCGAAAAGTGACACTCCATTCGAACTGCGCTACGCGGTTACCTTTTATAAACGGCCGGAAGGGGGAAACATGTTCTCAGCTTTCGACCAGTTCAAGTGCAGCCCAACCCCGCTAACGGCATCGTTGGCGCAGTGGCAAGCCAGTGATTATGCGATGGTGAAGCAGGTCACCACGGAATATATGGATAACTGCCTTAGCCAGTTGGATGAACAATTAGCCACATTATTAAAACGCTAGTTTATCCCCCGATAAACCCAGGCCGGGCGGCTATCCAAACACCCCCGGCCCACCGCCTTACCATTACCTGTCCTACAAGCCGCAGCCTAAACCTTCACTTCCCCAATTCTCTCCAGCGCATCCACTATCAAATCCCAAAACTTATCCTGATCCAGCGTCACCGCCACCTGAGTGTGGCAGTCCGGCGGCGGTGCGGCGCGGAAGTCGGCTACCGTCATGCCCAGCGTCAGGGTGCCGGTCAGTTCGATATCCACCGGGACTTTACGCACCGTCATCACTTCGGGATCGATCACATAGGCCACCGCGCAAGGATCGTGTACCGGCGGGGCGCTAAAGCCCTGCGCCTGTTGATACATCTTGCCAAAGAACTCAAGCAGTTCGCCGACAAACCTGGCTGGTCCGGTTTGGATAGCGGCGATGCGGGCACAGACTTCTGGCGTGGCGAGCGCCTGATGGGTCAGATCCAGCCCGACCATGGTCAGCGGCCACTTTTCATTGAACACGATGTGCGCGGCTTCCGGATCGATCTTGATATTAAATTCCGCCACCGCGCTCCAGTTGCCCACGTGGTAGCCGCCGCCCATCAGCACCACTTCTTTCACTCGTTCGGCAATGCGTGGTTCTTTGCGCACCGCCATGGCGATGTTGGTCAGGCCGCCGGTCGGAACCAGCGTCACGCTGCCCGGCGGGTGAGCCATGATGGTATCGATGATCAGATCAACCGCGTGGCAGGGTTCCAGCGCCAGCGTTGGCTTCGGTAACACCGGGCCATCCAGGCCGGATTCGCCATGGATATCTGGTGCGACTTCTATCTGGCGTACCAACGGGCGCGGGCAGCCGGCGGCAAAGGGTACGCCGGTAATATTGGCGATGCGTGCGACGGCCAGCGCGTTACGGGTGACCTTCTCCAGCGTTTGGTTGCCCACCACGGTGGTCACGGCCAGCAGATCGATCTGCGGGTTGCCCCAGGCCAGCAGCATGGCGATCGCATCGTCATGTCCCGGGTCGCAGTCCAGTATGATTTTTTTCATTGTTATTCCTGATGCAGGGAGAGGTCCCCGCAGCATAGCGCACCGATGGTGGGCGAGGTAATGACCGATAATGCTTTTTGCTAACCACATCAAAGCGTTGCTGATTTAGCGATGTAATTAAACGTAAATCCCCCTCGGCGCGCTTTACCCTGGAGTTTACTCCAGGCTTTATTCTATAACCTGGCATAAAGCACAGAGGAGAAGCGCGATGAGCCTGTTGAAAAAACTCTTGGGACAAGGCGATTTTGGCGGTGGGCACCAGCGCTCAGGGTATCGCAGTGGCCACCATGGTAACCGCTATAACCAGCACGGCGAGCAGGGGCCACAATGCCTGCAATGTCAGGCACCTAACAAGCCCGGTGCCCGTTATTGCCACCGTTGTGGACAACCTTTCGAGACGGCGGCGGCACAGTGCAGCGGGTGTTCAGCGCCGTTGTCACCGGGAAGCCGTTTTTGCCAACAATGCGGCAAGGCCGCTAACGGGGGATAGCCATGACAAAACGTGGATGGAGTGTGGCAGTGCTGTTGGCGGTAATGGCGTTATGGACGCTGCTGGCCTGGGGCGTTTCTGGCGTATTGGGCTGGTTGCCCGCGTTAACGGGGCTGGCGCAGAGCGGTTCGGCACAGTTGGCACCGCAGCTTACCGGCTTGCTCAGCCTGGTGCCACAGGCGCTATTGGACACTTGGCTGCCGCAGTTGCAGCAACTGGGGAACTGGCTGGCGGGGTCTTTCCCACTGTTGCTCACCTGGGCGAAGTACGCCGTCTGGTTAATCTGGGGGCTGGGTATGCTGGCAATACTGGTGCTTGGCGCTTTGGCGCGTCGTGTATTGCTCAGCGGTAGCCCTGATAGACTTCCCCCACGCGCTTAAAGTACTCGGTCAGGTAGTTGATGCACACCTGCACCTTGAGCGGCAGCTTGTCTTTCTCGGTGTACACCGCGTACACCGGGCGAGGATCCGAATGGTAGTTTTTGAACAGGATCTCGATCTCTCCGCGTTTGATCTCCTCGATCACCCACATCAGCGGTGCATAGGCGATACCGGCCCCGGCTTTCAGCCAGCGGATCATGGTCTGTGAATCGTTGGTGACGAAGCGTCCCTGCGGCGAGATGCGCGTGCTGATGCCTTCCGGTGCGATCAGCTCGAACTCGCTGTCTGGCCGCACGCTGTATTCCAGCCAGGA
This sequence comes from Serratia sp. S4, assembly GCF_000347995.1. NCBI lineage: Bacteria > Pseudomonadati > Pseudomonadota > Gammaproteobacteria > Enterobacterales > Yersiniaceae > Serratia > Serratia sp. S4. Next base: position 4,707,385 of record NZ_KB661120.1, on the reverse strand, counting down.
AAAATTGACCATGTCGCTTGGTTTTAGTGGCGTGCCGTGCTGGCTGAGATAGCTTTTGGCGGCACACACTACCATCGGCATTGAACCCAGGCGTTTGGAGAACAAGCTGGAATCCTGCAGCGCGCCGGTGCGGATCACTACATCCAGCCCGTCGGCGATCAGATCCGGTGCCGGGATACCGGTTACCAGGTTCACCGTCAGGCCGGGGTACTCTTTGAGCATATCTGCGGTCATGGTTGCCAGCACGTTTTGTGCCATGGTGGATGAGCTACCAATGCGCAGCGTGCCGGTCGGCGTATTGTTAAACGCGTACAGCTGCTCATGCACTTCGCTGACTTCCAGCAGCATGCGGCGACAGCCCTGATAATAGATTTTTCCGGCCTCCGTCAGGCCAATGCTGCGCGTGCTGCGGTTGAGCAGCTTGACCTGCAGCTCATTCTCCAGTTTGGAGACGGTCTGGCTGATAGACGAAACGCTCATATCCAACTGGCGCGCTGCCGCAGTAAATGACCCGCATTCAACCACTTTGGCGAATACCGACATCCGTTTTAGTCTTTCCATTATTCACTCTGGCTTAAAAGTGATTTAGATCACAGATTGTTGATGACTTGATAGTAAGCACGCTAATATAAACAGGTCGGGTGAAAAGACCTTACTAACGCGCGAGTGCGATCGGCAGCGCCATGGTGGCCGATCCCTCCGATATCCTCGCAGTCCCTATCGCGGATGTACGCTCCAGAGTTTACTCTTATTTCAGGTTCCTGACCTGTCTGGGCCTGAATTTGTGGTGCGTGTCCGCTAAAATGTAAAGAGAATGTGAACGGAGATATACCCTATAGCTTTCAAGTTGCAGTTAGGCGCCCAGCTCGCTCATCCCCAGGCGCTTACTTTAGTAAGTAACTGGGGTGAGCGAGTGCAGGTAACAACACTGCAACTTGAAAGATGACGGGTATGGGGGTTAACGCCCGGTGCAGTGAGTGATAAGGAAAAATTGATGAGTTTGCTTCCGGTTATGGTCATTTTCGGACTGTCGTTTCCCCCGATATTTTTTGAGTTGCTGCTCTCGCTGGCGCTGTTTTTTTTGCTGCGCCGCCTGCTGCAACCCACCGGGATTTACGATTTTGTCTGGCATCCAGCGCTTTTTAATACCGCGCTGTACTGCTGTTTGTTCTATCTGATTACCTGTCTTTTCGTTTGAGGTCGCTGTGAAAAATTTTTCAATAAAAATAACCCGAATCGCGATCACTCTGATTCTGGTCCTGCTGGGGATCATCGCCATATTCAAGGCCTGGGTGTTCTACACCGAATCCCCCTGGACGCGTGACGCCAAGTTCACCGCCGACGTGGTGGCGATCGCCCCGGACGTCACCGGTCTGTTGACCGATGTCCCTCTGGTGGATAACCAACTGGTGAAGAAAGGGCAGGTGCTGCTGGTGATTGACCAGCCGCGCTACCAACAGGCCCTGGCGGAAGCCAATGCCGATGTCGCCTACTACCAGACGCTGGCGGCAGAAAAAAGACGTGAAGCCGGCCGCCGTGTGCGCCTCGGCGTGCAGGCGATGTCGCAGGAAGAGATCGACCAGGCGAATAACGTTTTGCAAACCGTAGAGCATCAGCTGGCGAAGGCCGTAGCGACCCGTGAACTGGCTAAATTGGATCTGGAACGCACTACGGTACGCGCACCGGCCGATGGCTGGATCACCAACCTGAACGTTCACGCCGGCGAATACATCACCCGGGGTTCAGTCGCCGTGGCGCTGGTGAAGAAAAACAGCTTCTACATTCTGGCCTATCTGGAAGAAACCAAGCTCAATGGCCTGAACAAGGGCGACCGTGCGGAAATCACTCCGCTGGGCAGCAATCGCATCATGCACGGCACCGTCGATAGCGTGGCCGCCGCCGTCAACAACAGCAGCAGCACCGTGAACAGCAAAGGATTGGCGTCGATCGACAGCAACCTGGAGTGGGTGCGTCTGGCGCAGCGCGTGCCGGTAAAAATCCTGCTGGACGACAAAGACCAATTGCACCCGTACCCGGCTGGCACCACCGCCACCGTGGTGATCACCGGTAAGAACGATCGCGCGACCAACAGCGGCTCGCCTTTTGTGCGTTTGATGCATCGGCTGCGTGAGTTCGGTTAATGAATAACCCAACCTTTATTCGGCTGAGATTTGCCTTCAAGCTCAGCTTTGCGGTGGTGTTTGCGCTGTTCGTCGGGTTCCATCTCAATCTGGAAACCCCACGCTGGTCGGCGATGACCGCCGCCATCGTGGCCGCCGGTACGGCCTTTGCCGCGGGCGGCGAGCCTTTTTCCGGTGCTATTCGTCATCGCGGTTGGCTGCGTATTATCGGCACATTCATCGGCTGCTTTGTCGGCATAGCGATTATTGTCACTACGGCGCGTGCACCGGTGGTGATGTTGTTGCTGTGCTGCATTTGGGCCGGCTTCTGCACCTGGATTTCCTCTCTGGTTAAAGTTGAAAACTCCTATGCCTGGGGCCTGGCGGGTTATACCGCGCTAATCATTATTGTCACCGTTGCCAGCAGCGAAGCGCATCTGCTGGAAGCGCCGCAGTTCGCTATTGAGCGCTGCAGCGAGATCGTGCTGGGGATCGTCAGCGCCGTGTTGGCAGACTTGCTGTTCTCGCCGCGCTCAATCAAACAAGATATCGACCGGGCGGTGGATAAACTGCTGGTGGATCAGTACCTGTTGATGCAGATGTGCATCAGCAATGCCGAGAAAGAAGATATCGACCGCGCCTGGAGCAATTTGGTGAAGAGCACCACAGCGCTGAACGGCATGCGCAGCAACCTGATGATGGAGTCATCACGCTGGCAAAAGGTGAATCGCCGCATTCTGGCGTTGCATACGCTTTCGCTGACGTTGATTACCCAGGCCTGCGAGACCTATTTAATCCTGTTGAACCACCCGGATGCGCTGAAAGAAAACGTTCGCGAGTTGCTGATGGTTCCGGCCCAAACGCCGCAGGAAATCCATAAACGCATGAAGTTATTGCGGCAGGTGCTGACCACCAACCGTACCGACGAGACATTAGTGACCATCACCAGCTGGGTGGGGGCGGCCACTCGCTACCTGCTGCTGGCCAAAGGTGTACACACCAACAGCAGTATCAGTTCGGTAGAAGAAGGGGTGTTGAGCAGCGAGGTGGTGGTTAAACCAACCTCGGCGGAAAGACACCACGCGATGATTAACGGTCTGCGCACCTTTGTGGCGACGGCCTTTGGCAGCCTGCTGTGGCTGTGGACCGGCTGGACCTCCGGCAGCGGCTTTATGGTGATCATTGCGGTGATCACCTCCCTGGCGATGCGCACCCCGGCACCGCGCATGGTGGCGATGGACTTTATCCTGGGTATGCTGGCGGCGATCCCGGTCGGCTCACTGTATTTTATGGTGATCCTGCCGGCGACTCAGCAAAGTATTTTACTGCTGTGCCTCAGTCTGGGCCTGCTGGCGTTTTTCATCGGTATCGAAGTGCAGAAACGACGGTTGGGCTCGCTTGGCCTGCTGGCGGGGACCATCAATATTCTGGTATTGAGCAACCCGATGGAGTTCAACGTCACGCAGTTCCTCGATGGTGCGCTTGGCCAGTTCCTCGGCAGCTGTGTGGGCCTGATGGTGCTGCTGCTGATCCGCGATAACTCGCGTGAACGTACCGGTCGCACCTTGCTGAACCAGTTTGTCGGCAGCGCGGTATCGGCGCTGACTACCAAGGCCGCACGCCGTCAGCAAAACCACCTGCCTGCGCTGTATCAGCAGTTGAATCAGCTGCTGATGATGTTCCCGAACGATATTGCCAAGTACCGATTGGCGCTGAATCTGATCATCGCTCACCAGCGTATGCAGCGGGCTGAGATCCCGGTCAGCGAGGAGCTTTCGGCTTTCCATAAGCAGATCCGCAATACCGCCGACCACATGGTCTCGGCGAAGAACGACGTAAAACGTGCTTATTATTACGATCGGCTGTTGAGTGAAATGAACGATTATCAGCAGAAGCTGGTGGATTATCAGGCCCCGCTCAGCGTTACCGGGCCGGTAAAACGTCTGGCTGACATGCTGTATCGCTACCGACACGCCCTGATTGACTGATACCTCAAATTTTCTTGCCGGGGCTATACTTGCCTGAGATAGCCCCGTTTCAGAGTTGCACTGAGTGCCTGACCGGCTGCAAAATGGCATGATTAGCTTGAACGGGTGATGCAGGTTGTTCGGCGCGCTTTCCCTGAAGTGAAAACGTTACATGCCAGTCATCTCTGCTTCATCCTTTTCATCTATAAATCCAACCAGCATGGGTGTTGATGCGCCCCTGTCGGCCATAAATCAGGGACAGCAATGAATAAGCGGATCCTCGTGGCGATCGTTATCGCCGTTGTGATAGCCGGTTTTACTGCACTGCGCAGTAACGATCGGGTGATTGCCAACGTACCGGCAGTAGCCGAAGGTCAGAGCATTGACCAACTGACGCAGCAGCAAAGGGTGGTGAGCTATCTGCAGCAGCACCAGCGGCTGCCGGACTATTACATCACCAAGAAGCAGGCGCGTGAACAGGGATGGGATGCACGTAACGGCAATCTGTGTTCGGTGTTGCCGGGCAAAGCGATTGGCGGCGATCGTTTCTCAAACCGTGAAGGGCAACTGCCCACGGCCCACAGTCGGGTATGGCGTGAGGCGGATATCAATTATCAATGCGGCCGGCGCGGCGCCGATCGTTTGCTGTATTCCAGCGACGGCCTGATTTTTGTCACGCGTGACCATTATAAAAACTTCATTCGGGTGGAGTGAGCTTGATGGCAAAAGTAGAGTTCGATTTTAATCAGATTAACGATTTGCCGGCTTTTTACCGCGACTTCGCGCAAAAGTTTGCGCTGGATGAGGCGTTTGGTGCCAATCTGGATGCGCTGTGGGACGTGGTGACGGTGGACATCGGTTTGCCGGTGGAGATAGAATTTACCCATCTCAATGCCCGCAGCAAACGTCGCTTTGGCGCGATTATCCTGTTGTTTGAAGAGGCGGAGGAAGAGCTGGAAGGCAGCCTGCGTTTCAATATTCGTGAAAGCAGCGGTGAACCTGCACATCACCGGGGATGAACTGGGTTCATCCCGTGGTGACGGCGGCGATCATTCTGCGGTCTCGGCCAGATCGCGCAGGTACTGGAAGATTTGACGGTAAGCTTTCGGCGGCTTGTTAGCGGCTTTCTCTTTCTGTGCGTTACGCACCAGTGAACGCAGCTGCTGGCGATCGGCTTCCGGATACAGCGCCAAAATTGACGGGATCGCGTCATCACCTTCTTCTACCAGGCGGTCACGTAATGCTTCCAGCTTGTGGAACAGCGAAACCTGTTGGTTATGGCGGTTCTTCAGCTTGTCGAGCGCGGTCTGAATCGGCTCTACGTCGCGGGCGCGCAACATCTTGCCAATCAGTTGCAGCTGACGGCGGCGACCTTCTTTTTTGATTTTCTGCGCCAGATCAATCGCAGCGCGCAAATCTTCATCCAGCGGGATGCGTTCCAGCGCGTTCTTACCCAGCTCGACCAGTTCAACACCCAGGTCTTTCAGCGCTTCGGCATCACGTTTAATTTCACTTTTACTGACCCAGATAATCTCGTCATCTTCCTCGTCAATGTTCTCCGGGACATCGTCGAGCCAGTCTTCAGGCTGTTTGTTCATGGTAGGCTCCGTTAAAAAGAGGCTAATCCTAACAGGTTGTCCAGCAACCCGCCAATTACGCACCAGAGCAGATTGAGTATAGCTACCGATGCGACGAAAAATCGCCCTTATTAACGGGCAGCCATTTTGATTTGTTGTTTTTATCACCATTAATGTATAAAATTTTATACAAATGGAGGCGGTGCTCATGGATGATGAGAGTGAAAAGGCCATTGACTGGCGTGGATCCTCGTTGGTGGATCTATTAGCGTTTCCGACCGACGCGCGAAAGGCTGCCGGGTTTGAATTGAGTAAAGTACAAAGAGGCGTCGAACCTGGCAGTTGGAAACCCATGAGTGGGTGCGGTGCGGGTGTTTGTGAAATCCGCTTATATGTACTTGCTGGTGCATTCAGAGTGATTTACGTGGCTAAGTTCAAAGAAGTTATTTATGTTTTGCACAGTTTTCAAAAGAAGACAGCTAAAACCAGTCGGCACGATATTCAGATTATCAAAACGCGATATGACGCGGTGATAGAAGAGCGGGGTAAGAAGAAATGACCAAGCCAATTGATACCCATTCCCGGCATGTCACGCCACGAGGCGGCAACGTATTTGCTGATCTTGGGTTTGCCCCCGATGAGGCAGGGCAATTACAGGCGCAATCCAACGCCGAGATTGAACACCTCATTGCGCTTAAAAAACAGCTGATGGGAGAGATAAGTGCCTGGATAGAAGGGGAAGGGTATCGTCAAGAAGAGGCCGCACGTCATTTGCATACTTCCAGACCACGCGTGTCTGACGTGGTAAATCAGAAAACAGACAAATTTACTCTTGATGCACTGATCAATATGCTCGCCAATATAGGCAAATCAGTAAAGTTGGTGATTGAGTGACAAACTCACCGATTTAGTGTCCTTTCTATGCCCCGCAATTGCTTTATGCGAAATTCCACGCGGTTCCTGTTAGACTCAAAAGTATAAATCTCATGATTTTTGCGCGTGACTCCACGCGCAACCACGCCGCCACGGCACTTTTCTCAACGATTTTCTGATTAAGTATGGCAGATTGATGAAAGTAGTCACTCAAGTTGCACAGCAGCGCAAGGCGCTGGAACAGGCCGTTTCACAGGCTTTGGAACTGGCGCGCGCCGGTTCCGATGCGGCAGAAGTTGCCGTGACCAAATCTACCGGTATCAGCGTCAGCACCCGCTTTGGCGAGGTGGAAAACGTTGAATTCAACAGCGATGGTGCGTTGGGTATTACCGTCTATCACCAGCAACGTAAAGGTAGCGCTTCATCAACCGATCTCAGCCCGGACGCTATTGCCCGCACCGTGCAGGCGGCGCTGGACATTGCCCGTTATACCTCAGTGGATCCACATGCCGGCCCGGCGGAGAAAGACCTGCTGGCGTTTGACGCGCCGGACCTGGATCTGTTCCACCCGGCAGAGCTGGACGCCGATCGCGGTATCGAGCTGGCTGCCCGCGCCGAACAGGCATCCCTGGCGGCGGACAAGCGCATCACCAATACCGAAGGCGGCAGTTTTAACAGCCACTACGGCATCAAGGTGTTCGGCAACAGTCACGGCATGCTGCAAAGCTATTGTTCCAGCCGACATTCATTGTCGAGCTGTGTGATCGCCGAGCAAGGTGGTGATATGGAGCGTGATTACGCCTATACCATCGGGCGTGCGATGGGCGATTTGCAAAGCCCTGAATGGGTGGGACAGGAATGTGCCCGCCGCACCTTGTCACGCCTGTCTCCGCGCAAGCTGTCGACCATGACCGCTCCGGTGCTGTTTGCCTCTGAAGTGGCGACCGGTCTGTTCGGCCATCTGGTTGGCGCCATCAGCGGCAGCAGCGTTTACCGTAAATCGACCTTCCTGTTGGATTCGCTGGGCAAGCAGATCCTGCCGGAGTGGCTGACCATCGAAGAGCACCCGCATCTGCTGAAGGGGCTGGCTTCCACGCCGTTCGACAGCGAAGGCGTGCGTACCCAACGGCGCGACATTGTCAAAGACGGCGTGCTGCAAACCTGGCTGATGACCAGCTATGCGGCGCGTAAGCTCGGCATGCACAGCACCGGCCATGCGGGCGGCATTCATAACTGGCGTATTGCCGGTCAGGGTAATGACTTTGCCGGCATGTTGAAACAGTTGGGTACCGGCCTGGTGGTTACCGAACTGATGGGGCAGGGCGTCAGCGGTATTACCGGTGACTACTCACGCGGCGCGGCTGGTTTCTGGGTGGAAAATGGCGAGATCCAATATCCGGTCAGCGAGATCACCATCGCCGGCAACCTGAAAGATATGCTGCGCAATATCGTCAGCGTGGGCAGTGATATCGAAACCCGTAGCAACATCCAGTGTGGTTCCGTGTTGTTGCCGGACATGAAAATCGCCGGTCAGTAAATCTGCTTACGGCTGGCCGCTCCGGTTGCCAGCCGCATCACTCCCCCTTCCCCGTTTTAACCTTGCTTACAAATCTTCGGTTTCGGTTTTCAGCCCTCTTGCCTATGGTTAGCCTGGGTCAAATAAAACTATAACTGGAAGGTGAGCAAATATGTCGAACAAACTGAAAGCGCTGTTGGCGTTGGCATTATTGGGTGCCAGTTCACTGGCGGTCGCGGCCGATCTGGCCGACGATATGGATACCATTGCAGGCAATTACAAAAAGGTGCTGAGCACCGATTCCACCGATACCCTTAAACAAAGTTTGCAGAATATGCGTGCCGCGGCAGTGGATGCCAAGCAAAGCAAGCCGCCAAAAATGGAAGACAAAGCCAACGATAGCCCAGAGATAAAAGATTTCCACCACGGGCTGGATACGCTGATCGGCCAGATCGACCAGTCGCTGGCGTTGGCTAATCAGGGCAAGCTGGCCGAAGCCAAACAGGTCGCCCAGGGTTTCAAGCAAACCCGCGACGCCAACCACAAGAAATTCCGCTAAGTATTTTCGGACAGGCAGGACACAGAAAGGGCGGCAGGGAACCGCCCTGATAACCGCTTAGCGGTGGTATTCACCCGCCGCTTCTGGCTGGTACAACAGTTCCAGCACTTCGATACGCGCTTCTTCACCGTTCGGCAACTGCCAGGTAATCTGGTTACCTACGTGCATCCCCAGCAGCGCTGCGCCCAAAGGTGCCATTACCGAAAGCTGTTCGTGGCTGTCCTTCAGCGAAGCCGGGTAAACCAGCGTCCGCACGTGTTCTTCTGCAGTATGCAGATCGCGGAAACGCACGCGGCTGTTCATGGTCACCACGTTGGCTGGGATCTGGGACGGCGGCAGAATTTCGGCGCGATCCAGCTCGATGTTCAGCGCGGTGGCGACATCGGTGTTGGCAAAGGCCGGTTGTGCCAATAGCGCATCCAGGCGCTCCGCATCCAGCTCATTAATAGTAATGGTTGGTTTGGTCATTCCACTCTCCAGTCAAATCAAAGGGCGTCAGGTTACGCGCCCATAAATTCGGAAAAACAGCACAAAAGCAACACCCCCGCGCCAGAGGAGCGGGGGTGTTGTTGATGTCGAATTGTCTTACCGATAGTAGGCGGTTAAGCGGGGAAAAGAAAGAGATCCCGATCACGAAGCTTTTCACCGTCGCCGGGCGAACTGGAAACAGTTTGTGGCGTTATCTTTTTGTAATTTAATTGAATTATCTGGCAAATGCTTATTTTGCGAAATGGATCCCTGACGGTCACTGAATTTCCACTTCCAACTGGAAAAAAACAGGCTACACAGAAAATCTTCCCGGGGTTAGGGTAAAGGCATCAGAGAAGGCGGGTTATTCAGGTGATGCCGTGCAATTGACCGAGTCATGTTTGGATCTAGGGGTACTGAAAAGTGAATGATGGATCTGTTGCGATAGAAAATAGTGAGCAACCCGATATCAGCGTAGCCGGGACAATCACCGAACAGGTGCTGGCAGGTATTACCGAGATGCTAAGCGCAGAGGGTATTTATACCAACGCGGTACAGCAACAGATGCTGGAGTCGCATATTCGTGCCATGGTGCTGCGATCAATAACCGGCGAGCCATTACCGGAAGTCGATAAATCACTGTTTGATGAGATTTCGGCGGAATCAATGCAAATGGCCGAGCGGGTAGTGGGGCAGTTTGCCACTTTACCGATCGAAGAGGCTTATTTGCTGTCCGTCCATTTTGAAGTGGCAAAAGATAATAACCAATAGCAGTTAACGAATTAATTTAATCAGGAGAAATACCATGGGTCAGATTACCGTAGTGATTGGCGATCGTTTGGGTAAAGGTCAGAAAGTGGGTCAGGGCATTGAAAACGCAGGCGGAAAAGCCATTGTGATCCCAGGCGTGGCGGCAGACATGAAACTCGGCGACGTGATGAAAGCGGAAGGCGCGCAGCTGGGTATTTCTTTCTGCGGCAGCGGCGGTGCTGGTGCGATTACCGCTCAAACCAAATACGGCTATAAAGCCAAATACGGCATGCGCTCGATTGATGAAGGCGTGACGGCAATTAACGAAGGCTGCACCGTATTAGGCTTCGGTTTTATGGATAAAGAAGAGCTGGGCCAGAGGCTGGTTGAAGCCTACGTTAAAAAACATGGCAATCCGTAATGAAAGAGCAATATACAACGTCGGTAAAGGTGGAGGGTAAGGGCGACAGCAAAGCGAAAGCTTTTGCTTCCGCCTTGGCCAATGTGCAGGGCGCGGTATTAAAATCCACCAGTAATATTCTGCTGCGTATTGAACCGCAGGATGTCAGCGTATTAAAAGCGGAAGAGAAAATAACAAAAGAAAAGTTTCTGTTCTTCTTTCTGCCGCGCGAAAGAAAGAACTATTCCGTATCTCTGGAAATAACCGTGAACGTGACAATCATCAATACAGAAAAAGTTGTCTTCGTCGCGAAATAAAAACGTTAGCATAAATCAAAGGGTATACTGATGTTTTTAATAATCTTATTTAAGTCGCTTATTATTGGCGGACTGGTGGGGGTTGGCGTAGGGGCCGGCGCCGCACGCATGTTCCATGCCCCAACCACCCAGGGCATGGGCGCTTTCCGTACCTTGGGCGAGCTGAATTCCTGCGAGGGCGATCCGGCTTCCCATTTCTCATTCGGTCTGGGCTTCTTCTTCAACGCCTGGGCGTCTTCCGTGGCGGCCGGGGCCTTCACGCAGGACGTTGACCACCGCATCATCCCACACTGGGGAGCGGCAGCGTTGATGGTCAAAAACCGCAACCTGGCGCAAACGCTGCACGACCCGAAAAAAATGGCTATCGCCTGCGGCATTATCGGCATGCTGGTGGTGGCTTTCCTCAACACTACCGCTTCTGCAGTGCCTGCTGCGCTGCAGGTTACGGCGATTAAAGTGTTGGTGCCGGCCGCTAACCTGCTGGTGAACACCGTGATGCCGGTGATCTTCTGGTTGGCGGCTATCGACGCCGGGCGTCGCTCCGGTTTCTGGGGCACCATCTTCGGCGGCCTGGCGCAGCTGATTATGGGCAACGCCGTACCGGGTCTGGTGTTGGGCATCCTGATCGGTAAAGGTGTGGAAGAGAGCGGCTGGAACAAAATCACCAAGATCATGATGGCAGTGATAGTGCTGCTGTTCGTGCTGAGCGGTTTCTTCCGCGGCTTCGACATGAAAGTCCTCGAATCCTTCAGCCTCGGCGTGCCGGGCTGGTTGGATGCCATTCACAATACCCTGAGCGGTAAATAAGGAGCTGGATGATGGAAGAACAAACCCAAAAAGGCTTCTGGTATGCCGACTGGTCATTCCCGATTTTTGTTGGCCTGCTCTCGTCCGGCGTGTTCGCCGGGACGCACATGTACTACCTGTACGGTATCGGTGCCTTTAACGAAGTGGCCTTCGTTTCCATGCTGCGGGCCGGAATGGATACCGGCGTTTATGGCGCGGTGGCGGCATTCGGTGCCAGCTTCCTGTTTGCGCGCATCATCGAAGGCTCACTGGTGGGGATCTTGGACATCGGCGGTGCAATCCAGACCGGTGTTGGCCTGGGGGTGCCGGCACTGCTGCTCGGGGCCGGCATTATCTTCCCGGTTGCCAACTTTGCCGCCTCGCTGGTAACCGGCCTGGTGATTGGTCTGGCGATTGGCTACCTGATCATTCTGGCGCGTAAATTTACCATCAACCAGAGCAACTCCACCTACGGGGCGGACGTGATGATGGGGGCTGGTAACTCCTCCGGTCGTTTCCTGGGGCCGTTGATCATCCTGTCGGCGATGACCGCCTCGATTCCGATTGGCATTGGTTCACTGCTCGGCGCACTGCTGTTCTATATCTGGAATAAGCCAATCACCGGCGGGGCGATCCTCGGGGCGATGCTGTTAGGGGCTATTTTCCCGGTAGCCATCGCTTAAATGCGACTGTGATTGTTGGGGAGCGGCGCGCCGCTCCCCTGCTTGAAAAGGAGTGATGCAGTATGTATGACTTAGTAATCAGACGCGCCAGACTGGCGGATGACCGACTGGTCGATTTGGCGGTTCTGGACGGCAAGATTGCCGCGGTCGGGCAACTGGCTGAAGACGTTCGCGCTCATCGGCAATGGGATCTGGCTGGCAATCACCACCTGAGCGCCGGCTGGATTGACTCCCACGTGCATTGTTACCCCTCTTCGCCGATTTACCATGACGAGCCGGATCTGGTTGGCACCGCCTGTGGCGTCACCACGGTGGTCGACGCCGGTAGCACCGGCACTGACGATGTCGATACGTTTTATGCACTGACGCGCCGTGCCAAAACCAACGTTTTTGCCTTCCTGAATATTTCGCGCATCGGTCTGCTGCGACAGAATGAACTGGCAGACCTGACTGATATCGACAAGCAGAAAGTCAGCCGGGCGATCGACAAACATGCCGGTTTTGTCATCGGCATCAAGGCGCGCATGAGCAGCAGCGTGGTCGGCCAGAACGGCACACGGCCGCTGGTGCTTGCCAAAGAGATCCAGCAGGAAAATAGCCTGTTGCCGCTGATGGTGCATATCGGCAATAACCCGCCGGATCTCGATGAGATAGCCGATCTGCTGACCCGTGGCGACATTATTACCCACTGCTACAACGGCAAGCCAAACCGCATCCTGACCCCGGCCGGCACGCTGCGTGAGTCTATCCAGCGTGCGCTGCAGCGCGGTGTGTTGCTCGACGTTGGCCACGGCACCGCCAGCTTCAGCTTTGAAGTCGCCCGGCAGGCGATAGCCTTGGGCATTTTGCCACATACCATCAGTTCCGATATTTACTGCCGTAACCGCATGGCCGGGCCGGTACACAGCCTGGCGACGGTGATGTCCAAATTCTTCGGCGTCGGGCTGTCGCTGTCGCAGGTGATTGCCTGCGTGACTGAGAATGCCGCGTCGGCCCTACGTCTGGTCAACAAGGGCCGGCTCGAAGTGGGTTGCGACGCCGATTTCACCCTGTTTGATCTCCGCCAGGGGCCGCAGGTGTTTGCCGATTCAGAAGGGCAATCGGCAGCCGGCCAACAGTTGCTGGTTCCGCTGGCCGCGGTGGTGGCCGGGGAAATCCTATTAACCGATGAAGGGAAAGCCGCTCATGTCTTCAATTTATGAAAAATATAATTTAAAACAAGTCATTAATACTTCAGGCCGCATGACCATGCTTGGCGTGTCCACACCACGTCAGGACGTCATTGACGCGGTTGACTACGGCCTGAATCACTATTTTGAAATAAAGGATCTGGTCGACAAGACCGGGGCCTATATCGCCAATCTGTTGAATGTCGAAGATGCGGTGATCGTTTCCTGCGCCTCGGCAGGTATCGCCCAGTCGGTAGCGGCATTGATCGTCAAAGACAACGCCAACCTGCTGGTGAATTTGCACTCTGCGCCGATTACCGTACCGCGGGAAATCGTGTTGCCGCGTGGCCATAACGTCAACTTCGGCGCGCCGGTCGACACCATGGTCGCACTGGGAGGCGGCAAAGTGGTCGAGGCGGGTTATGCCAACGAGTGTTCTGCCGAGCAGCTCGAAGCCTGCATCACGCCGCAGACTGCCGCCATTCTCTATATCAAGTCGCACCACTGCGTGCAGAAAAGCATTCTTTCCGTTGAACAGGCGGTGGTGGTGGCACGTAAACATAACCTGCCGCTGATCGTCGATGCCGCCGCGGAAGAAGATCTGCTGTGCTACTACCAGATGGGGGCCGACCTGGTGATTTACAGCGGCGCCAAAGCCATTGAAGGCCCAACCAGCGGTTTGGTGATCGGCAAGAAGCAATACGTTGAGTGGGTGAAGCTGCAATCCGGCGGCATCGGCCGGGCGATGAAAGTAGGTAAAGAGGGCATCCTCGGCCTGACGCAGGCGATCGAAAGCTATCTGACGTTGGAGAAAACCACCGGCCAGCAAATGGTGGAAAGAATGACGCCGTTTATCGACAGCCTGAACACCCTGACCGGCATCAGCGCCAAAACCGTCTGGGACAGTGCCGGCCGTGATATTGCGCGGGCAGAGATCACCTTTGACGAAGCGGTACTCGGGCGTTCGACCTACGACATCGTGCAGGCGCTGAAAACCGGCGCCATCGCCATCTACTTCCGTGGCTATAAGGCTAACGAAGGCAAGATTGAAGTGGATGTGCGCAGCGTTGATCAGCAACAGCTGATGACCGTCTTCACCTGTATTAAAAATCTGTTCACGGAGAAACAAGCATGAAGCTGCAACCCAACTACTATCGCGATCGCGTGTGCCTCAACGTATTGGCCGGTTCGAAAGACAATGCGCAGGATATTTATTCGGCGGCGGAAGGGCATGTGCTGGTGGGCGTTCTGTCCAAGAACTACCCGGACGTCGACAGTGCGGTGGCAGACATGCAGCGCTATGCGCGGCTGATTGAAAATGCGCTGTCGGTGGGGCTGGGCGCGGGGGATCCGAAACAATCGGCGATGGTCAGCCTGATTTCTCAACAGGTGCAGCCACAGCACGTAAACCAGGTGTTTACCGGTGTCGGTGCCAGCCGTGCGCTGCTGGGCCAAAATGACAGCGTGGTCAATGGCCTGGTGTCGCCTACCGGCCGCGTTGGCTGGGTGAAAATCTCAACCGGCCCGCTGAGTGCTGCGGCACCGGACGGCATTGTGCCGGTGGAAACCGCCATTGCCCTGTTAAAAGACATGGGCGGCAGCTCAATCAAGTATTTCCCGATGGGCGGGCTGGCATGCAAAGAAGAATACCAGTATGTGGCCCAGGCCTGCGCCGAACATGACTTTATGCTGGAGCCGACCGGCGGCATCGATCTGGAAAACTTCGAGCCGATCGTCGAGATCGCATTGGCTGCGGGAGTGAAACGGGTGATCCCACATATCTACAGCTCCATCATCGATTCCGCCACGGGCAACACTCGCCCGCAGGACGTTAAAACCCTGCTGGCCATCACCAAAAAACTGGTCGGGTAAACGCATTATCGGATGACGTAAGGCAGGGAGGCGACAGGCTTTGTATTCACAGGCGCGGGCATTCCGCGCCGCTATCTATCATAAGGATAACTATGCGAAACTGGCAGTCACCAACCCTACGCACCGCGTTAACTCTGGCGTTACTGGCGATGACCAGCCCGGTGCTGCATGCTGAGGATGCAATGAAATCTACGTCATCTCATTTTGCTTATATCGGTACTTACAATCCCAACGGTGAAGGCGTTTACCGGGTGCAGGTTGACTCGGCCAGCGGTGCGTTTAGCGCCAGAACGCTGGTCAGCAAGCAGGCCAATCCGGCACAGCTTACCGTGGATGCCAAAGGCCAGACGCTGTATGTCGCCAGTGAAGTGGCGGATTTTAACGGCACCAGGCACGGCGGCATTATTGCCTACCATATCAATCCGTCCGATGGCAGCCTGACGCAGCTTAATCAGGTCGACTCCCAAGGTGCAGGGCCGGTTTATCTTTATCCGACGCCCAATGGCCGTTATCTGCTGGTAGCGAACTACGTCAGTGGCACCGTGGCGGCCTTCCCGCTGGAGAGTGACGGTAAACTGGGCAACGCCAGCTCGGTGCAGCAACAGCAAGGGCCTACAGGTGCCGGTAAGCCGGAAGGCGCGGTAGAGGGCAGTTTTGCCATCAGCGATCACAATGGGCCGCATGCGCATATGATCGCCAGCGATCCGAGCGGCAAGTTTGTGTTTTCTACCGATCTGGGGCTGGATCGGATCTACCAGTGGCGCTTTGACGATGCCAGTGGCCAGCTGACGCCGAACGATCCGCCGTGGATCGCCGCATCTTCTGCGGGTGCCGGCCCACGTCACTTTGTCTTCCATCCGGATGGCAAAACTGTGCTGCTGGTGAATGAAGAGGCCTCGACGCTGACCAGCTACCGTTTCGACAGCCAAAAAGGGACATTGAAACAGTTACATGTCGTTTCTTCGTTGCCTGCCGATTATAAGGGTACCAACTTTGCCGCCGGGCTGGTTCTGAGCGCAGACGGCAAAAATCTGTATGTTGCCAACCGGTTACATAACAACATCGCGCAGTTCAGCGTCGGCAGCGATGGCGAGTTGCATGCGGTGGCGGAAACCTGGACGCGCGGCGATTATCCACGATCCCTGACGCTAAGCCCGGACGGGCGTTATCTGTATGCCATGAACCAACGCAGCGATAACGTCACCCGCTTTGGCGTGGATAAGGCCAGCGGCAAACTCAGCTTTGTTGAAGGCTATACGCCGGTGGGCAGCCCCTCGCAAATGGTGTTCTTGCCGGTGGCGAAGTAACCCGTTGCCCGCCTGATTCCCCAGGCGGGCACCTTAATTGACGGAAAGAGAATGGTGCGATTTCCCTACCCGCGTTTGGCCTATCTGTTTGATGCTTTACAGTCAGAGACTTTGCCACAGGAAGAGCTGGCGAAGCGCTTTGCTGTTTCCACCCGAACCGTGCGCGCCGACATCACCGCGCTGAACGATATTCTGGAAAACTATGGTGCCCACTTTGTGCATAGCCGTGGGGCGGGTTATCGCCTACAGGTCGATGACGCCGTACTGTTTAGCGCCCTGCAACATCAGGAACGTAAAAAGCACGCCACGCCACGCAGCGCGCAGGAACGGGTGCACTATTTGCTGATTCGTTTTCTGACCTCAGCCTTTTCTCTGAAACTTGAAGATTTAGCCGATGAATGGTTTGTCAGCCGTGGCACGCTGCAAAACGACATGGCTGAGGTAAGAGAGCGTCTGGCGCACTACCAATTGACCATTGAAACCAAACCGCGCTACGGCATGAAGCTGTTTGGTTCGGAGATGGCGATCCGCGCCTGTCTGACCGATCTGTTATTTCAATTGCATCTGGCCGATGCCGAAAATCCACTGCTCAACAATGAGATCCTGCGGCAACCGCAGGTGACGACCTTTGCCGGTTTGCTGCATCCGTTGCTGTCGCAATATGCCATTCGTTTGACGGACGAAGGTGAGCAGTATCTGATTTTCTATTGTGCAGTCGCGCTGCAACGCATTACCGATGGTTATCCGCTGCCGGACTTTGACGTTGAGGACGGGGATGACGCGGTGCGCAAGGTTTCGACCTGGCTGGCCGGGGAACTGCGTAAAGCCAGTGGCAAAGAGATATCGATAGCGGAAGAGGCCTACCTGCGGGTGAATATTGCTGCGCGGCGGGTGCAGGAGGTGCAACCTACCGAGATCAACGCCGACGATGAAGAAGCGCTGGTGGATTACATTCTGTCGTATATCAACGCGCACTATAACTACAATCTGCAGGGTGACAAGCAGCTGCGTGCCGATCTGCTGACCCATATCAAGACCATGATCACCCGGGTGAAATACCAGATTAATATCCCCAACCCGCTGCTGGCGAACATTAAGCAGCACTACCCGATGGCCTATGACGTGACGCTGGCCGCGGTCTCCAGCTGGGGGAAATATACGCCCTACACCCTGAGTGAAAACGAGATCGGTTATCTGGTACTGCACATTGGCGTTGGGCTGGAGCGGCATTACAACATCGGCTATGAGCGACACCCGCAGGTGATGCTGGTGTGCGATACCGGTAACTCGACGGTGCGGATGATCCAGGCGCAGATCGCACGCAAATACCCGCAACTGGTGATGACGCGCATCGTTTCACTGCGAGATTACGAGGTGCTCAGCCATATCGACGAAGACTTCGTTATTTCCAATGCGCGGGTTAGCGAAAAGAACAAGCCGGTGGTGGTGATGTCGCCGTTCCCGACCGAATACCAGCTCGAACAGCTCGGCAAACTGGTGCTGGTGGATCGTACCAAGCCCTATATGCTGGAGAAGTTCTTCGACGCCGAGCATTTTATGTTGGTCAATGAACCGCTGACCCAGGCGGAATTATTCCAGCAGGTGTGTCGTCAGCTTGAGCAAGAAGGCTATGTTGGCGAAGATTTTTACCCTTCAGTGGTCGAGCGCGAGGCGATTGTTTCTACCCTGCTGGGTGAAGGGATCGCGCTGCCGCACTCGCTGGGGTTGCTGGCGAAAAAAACCGTCGTGGTGACGCTGCTGGCGCCGCAAGGGGTGGCCTGGGGTGAAGGTGAAATTGCCCACGTGATTTTCCTGCTGGCGATCAGCAAGAGCGATTACGAAGAGGCGATGGCAATCTACGATCTGTTCGTCACTTTTGTGCGCGAACGTTCGATGAGTCGCCTGTTGGGCAGTGATAATTTCGACAGTTTCAAGGCGGTGGCGCTGGACTGTTTAAGTAGGATCTAGCTGCAGGAATGATGTGTTGTAAAGTAGGTGCGCTGCATGTAGCGCACCTGACTCTTTAGTCTTCGTCAAAACCGGAATTGATCAGTTCGATCACCGCCGCCAGTGCCTTGGCTTCATCCGGGCCGGTGGCTTCCACTTCGATATGACGCCCCTGTGCGGAGTCCAGCATCAGCAGCGCAATCACGCTGCTGGCTTCGGCCTCGGTGCCACTGTCGTTGCGTAGCATCACTTCGGCATCAAAGCTCTGCACCAGCTCAAACAGCTTCATCGCCGGGCGCGCGTGCATCCCCAGCTTGTTTTTGATTTCAACCGTTTGTTTGACCGTCATTGTTTGCGTTTTTCCAGCGTGCGGTGGCGCGACTGCACGTTTTTGCCGCGTGAGCGGAAGTAGTCGGCCAGCTGTTCTGCCACGTAGACTGAACGGTGCTTACCGCCGGTACAACCAATGGCGACCGTCAGGTAGCTGCGGTTGTTGGTTTCCAGCATTGGCAACCACTGTTCGAGATAGCTACGGGTCTGGTAGATAAAGTTGTGCACCTCGGTGTGGCGGTCGAGGAACGAGGCGACGGGTTTATCCAGACCGGTCATTGGGCGCAATTTTGGATCCCAGTGCGGGTTAGGCAGGAAGCGCACGTCGAACACATAATCGGCGTCGATTGGAATACCGTGCTTGAAACCAAAGGATTCGAACACCATGGTCAGTTCGCGCTCGCGTTTGCCCAACAGGCGGGTACGCAGCATTTCGGCCAGTTCATGCACTGACATTTCTGAGGTATCGATGATCAGATCGGCCCTGGAGCGCAGTGGCTCAAGCAGGTCGCTCTCTTCATCGATGGCGCTTTCCAGCGACAGGTTCTTGCTCGATAGCGGGTGCAGACGGCGAGTATCACTGTAGCGGCGAATCAGCGTATTACGGTCGGCATCGAGGAACAGCAACTGCGGCGAAAAGCTGTCCGGCAGTTGAGTCATCGCATATTCAAACACTTCCGGCGATTCCGGCATGTTACGTACGTCGATGCTTACCGCAGCGGAGCTATTGCGTTCCGCCAACGTATTGGCAAGCTGCGGCAGCAGTACCACGGGCAGGTTATCAACGCAGTAAAAACCCATGTCTTCCAGCGCCCGTAAGGCGACGGATTTCCCTGAACCGGAACGGCCGCTGACAATCATCAGCACCATGTGGCAACTCCCCCTGGCATCTCAGTGGCGTTTATCGCCACCGTTAGAAACTTTAGGATCCCTGTCCGAACCGGGATCCATCGTGGCTAAACAGTATCGTTATCCGGGCTGGAAGTCACGCCAGCCGGGCGTTACTCGGTGATGATTTGGTAAAGTTCTTCGTCACTTTGCGCCGCACGCAGGCGGCGGCATACGGTTTTGTCGGCCAGGCGCTTGGCGACCAGCGACAGAGTATGCAAATGGGTTTTACATTGGTCGGCTGGTACCAGTAAGGCAAACAGCAGATCGACCGGCTGGTTATCAATGGCGTCAAAGGCGATAGGTTGGTCGAGACGGATAAACACGCCAACGGCCCGCAGTGTGTCCTCTTCCAGTTTGCCGTGGGGAATAGCGATACCATTGCCGATACCGGTACTGCCCATGCGCTCGCGGGTGAGAACCGCGTCAAACACTACCTGTGATGACAGGTTGAGCTGTTTTGCGGCCAGTTCGCTGATAATTTCCAAAGCCCGTTTCTTGCTGGTGCAATGGACGGAGCTTCTGGTGCACTCGATGTTTAACACCGAGCTTAATTGCATTGTTTCGTTGTTCATCTCATCTTCACTTAAAACCACACCAGCAAGCAGGAGGCTTGTGAGGTGATTTTTCGCCTTGTTTAACCCTTGATGGCTTATCGGCGCGATACCCATACAGGTAACGCGCCGATGGCCGAGGCTACGTTTGAGCCGTACCCGCTGACGGAAACGGCCCAGAATGTCAGTGTTGTTTCAGTTTGTCTTTATGTTTGTTCAATTGACGCGCCAGTTTGTCGATCAGGCTATCAATTGCAGCATACATGTTCTCGTCTTCCGAGGTGGCGTGCAACTCGCCTCCATTCACGTGCACCGTCGCTTCCGCAATCTGCTGCACTTTTTCCACACTAAGTACGACATACACCTGATTTATGCGATCAAAATACTGTTCGAGTTTGGCGAACTTGGTGTTCACGAACTCGCGCAAAGGTTCGGTGATTTCGATGTGGTGTCCGGTAATGTTGAGCTGCATAATGTCTTCCTTCTCAATAGAGGTCAAACCAACTGTTTACGTTGGTTGGACGGCGGGATGGACAAAGACTCTCGGTACTTGGCGACGGTACGCCGCGCCACGATGATCCCCTGGTCGGAAAGCAGGGTGGCCAGCTTGCTGTCGCTGAGCGGTTTGGCGGGGTTTTCCGCCGCGATCATTTTCTTGACCACTGCCCGGATCGCCGTAGAGGAGGCTTCGCCCCCGCTGTCGGTATTCACATGGCTGGAGAAGAAATATTTCAATTCGAAAATGCCGCGCGGACTGTGCAAAAACTTCTGCGTGGTCACGCGTGAAATTGTCGATTCATGCATCTCCACGGCCTGGGCAATATCTGCCAGCACCATGGGCTTCATAAATTCTGCACCCTGTTCAAAGAACGCCTGTTGCTGCTCGACGATGCAGCGCGAAACTTTCAGCAGAGTGTCGTTTCGGCTTTCCAGACTTTTGATCAGCCATTTCGCTTCCTGCAAATTGCTGCGGATGTACTGCCCGTCACTGTCGTTACGTGCGCTATTGCCCATCGCGGCGTACTGCTGGTTGATCTTCAAGCGTGGAATGCTGTCGCTATTGAGCTCGACCGTCCAGACATCCTGCACTTTGCGCACCAGCACGTCCGGGATCACATACTCGGATTCGCCGGTGTTGATCGACTGACCCGGACGGGGATCCAATGACTGGATCAGCAACATCGCTTCTTTCAGTGTATCTTCTTTTGAGCGCGTTGTTCGCATCAGGCTGCGAAAGTCGTGGTTAGCCAGCAGGTCCAGATGCTCGCTGATGATCAGGCGTGCCTCAGCCAAATAGGGCGTGTCTTTAGCGTACTGGGAAAGCTGAACCAGCAGACAATCGCGCAGGTCGCGTGCGGCGACGCCAACCGGATCAAAACGCTGTACGCGCTTCAATACCGCTTCGACTTCGTCCATTGTCACATTCTCGTCACCCAGGCTCTCCAGAATGTCTTCCAGCGGCACGGTGAGATAGCCGGTGTCGTCAACGGCGTCGACGATTGAGGTGGCAATAGCGGCATCGGTGTCAGAAAACGGCGTCAGATCCACTTGCCACATCAGGTAATCCTGCAGGGTCTGGGTGGTCTCGCCCTGATAAACCGGTAGCTCATCGTCACTGTAATCGGTGCGGGTACCGGACGGTGTACCGGCGGTGTAGATTTCGTCCCAGGTGGCGTCGAGCGGCAGCTCTTCGGGCATGTCCTTTTGTTCCAACGCCTCGCGGGTATCCAAACCTTCGGTTTCGACAGTTTCTTTGGCGTCGACTTCTTCGTGCAGGTCGCTCTGTTCAAGCAATGGGTTGCTCTCTAACGCCAGCTGTATCTCCTGCTGGAGCTCAAGCGTGGACAACTGCAGCAGGCGGATAGCCTGCTGGAGCTGGGGGGTCATGGCCAGTTGTTGGCTAAACCTGAGTTGCAAACCTTGCTTCATAATCTTCAGTCTACTTCCGTTAACAGTCGTCCATCAGGACGCGCTGGCACTCAGAGGCGGAATTCTTCGCCCAGATAAACGCGTTTCACCTGCTCATCGGTCAGAATAGCATCCGGCGTGCCGTGGGCAATCAGTTTGCCCTGGCTGACGATATAGGCGCGTTCACACACGTCCAGCGTTTCGCGCACGTTATGGTCGGTGATCAGCACGCCCAGGCCGCTGTCACGCAAGTGCTCGATAATTTTTTTAATGTCGATAACGGAAATCGGGTCAACCCCGGCGAACGGTTCATCCAGCAGGATGAATTTCGGATTCGCCGCCAGCGCACGGGCGATCTCGACGCGGCGGCGTTCACCACCGGACAGCGCCTGGCCCAGGTTGTCGCGCAGGTGGGAGATATGGAATTCTTCCATCAGCTCTACCGCACGGTCTGCTCGCTGCTCGCTGCTGAGATCTTCACGGATCTCCAGCACGGCCATCAGGTTGTCATACACGCTGAGGCGGCGGAAAATGGAGGCTTCCTGCGGCAAATAACCGATGCCACGGCGCGCACGGGCGTGCAGCGGCAGCAGGCTGATGTCTTCTTCGTCAATCACGATACGCCCGGCATCACGCTGAACGATACCCACCACCATGTAGAAGGTGGTGGTCTTGCCGGCGCCGTTTGGCCCCAGCAGGCCGACGATCTCGCCGGATTTCACTTTCAGGCTGACGTCTTCAACAACTTTGCGGCCCTTGTAGGCTTTCGCCAGGTTTTCTGCGATGAGTGTAGCCATAAGTGATTAGTTACTCTTCTTTTGCCCGTTTTTGTCTTGCAACTGCGACGGTACCAGAACCGTAGTCACGCGTTTGCCTTTGTCGCTAAACGCCTGCATTTGCTGCTGTTGCACCAGATAGGTGATGCGATCGCCTTTTACGTTGCTGTCGAGCTGTTCCAGATAGGCGTTCCCGGTCAGGGTCACCAACTGCGACGCCACATCGTAACGAACCTTCTGCGCGTGGCCTTTCACCGGCTTGCCGCTGTCTTGCATCTGATAGAAGGTCACCGGATTGCCAAAGGCTTCGATATAGGTTTTGTTCTGATCGCCGCCTGGGCGGGTCACCACAACCTTGTCTGCCTTGATATCGATAGTGCCTTGCTTGATCACCACGTTATCGGTAAAGGTGCTGACGTTGCTCTGCATATCCAGAGACTGTTTCAGTGAGTCGATGCTTACCGGTTGGCTGGAGTCGGATTTCAGCGCCCAGGCGGGTGCGCTGGCGGCCAAAATCAAGCTGCCGATCAACAAATTACGGCTTGGTTTGTTGGTTCTGAATTTCATAGTTGGTCTTAACCTTATCAATCAGCTCAGCGGTTTTGGCCCGCAGGTTCCCACGCATTTTCATGCCGTTAGAGGTGAAGTTCGTCCCATAGAGCGTCACTTCGTCATCCGAAGCCACATCCTGGGTCACCAGGTTCACCTGAGCATTGTCTGTTTTAATTTTTTCCAGCTGTGAGGTGGTGGTCAGGCTGTTCACCTCGACATGGCCGTAAAGATACAGCATCCGGTCTTTAGTCAGTTTGGCGCGATCGGCGCGAACTGACCAGGTGGCCACCGCGTTTTCATCAAACAGCGTCATCACCGGCTGGGTAAACCAGCTTAATTCGTCGGCCTCATAGTACTTTACGTCTTCCGCCACCAGCTTATAGCTCAGCTTGCCGGTCGGATTGTACACTATGGTGACCGTGTGCTGGCTCTGATAAGTCGGGTCCTTACTGTTAGCCGGTCCCGGCATGGCATCATCATTGACATCAGTCATGTTCCAGCCAATCAGCGCCAATGCGATCACCGCCAGCAAGATGGTGATCCAAAGTTTGGTTTTACTCATATCGACAGCCCTTTGGCGTCCTCCAGCTTGTTCTGAGCCAAAAGAATAATGTCACACAGCTCGCGCACCGCACCGCGGCCGCCGGCAATGCGGGTAATATAGTGGGCTCTTGGCAGCAACAGAGGATGTGCATCTGCTACCGCGACTGCCAGGCCAACCTGGGCCATCACCGGCCAGTCGATCAGGTCGTCGCCAATATAGGCTACCTGATCTGCCGTTAGCGACAGTGTATCCAACAGTTCGCGGAAGGCCAAAAGCTTATCGGATTGCCCCTGATAAAGGTGGGTAATACCGAGGGTATTTGCGCGGTCTTCCAGGAGCTTGGCGGAGCGGCCGGTAATAATTGCCACTTCAATATCCGAGGTTTTCAGGCAGCGAATGCCGTAACCGTCGCGCACGTTAAACGCTTTTAGTTCTTCACCGTTGTTGCCCATGAAAATCAGGCCGTCTGACAGAACGCCATCGACATCACAAATCAGCAGGCGGATTTTACCGGCGCGCGCCATGACGTCTTGTTCTACAGGCCCGTAGCAGGTTTCAACCAGACTCATTGAGTTCTCTTCCATAATTAAACGACGCCGGCGCGCAGCATGTCATGCATATGTACCACACCCAGCAACTGGTCGCCATCGGCAACCAGCACTGAGGTGATATGACGTTGCTGCATCAGGTTCAGCGCGTCAACCGCCAGCAGGTTCGGACGCACTCGCACGCCACCGAGCGTCATAACATCGACGATCCTGGCCTCGTTGAGATTGATACCCATATCAAAAATCCGGCGCAGGTCACCATCGGTAAAGATACCGGCGATTTTCATCAGATCGTCACAGATGACCGTCATACCCAGATTTTTGCGGGTGATTTCCAGCAGCGCGTCGCGTAGCGATGCATCGGCGCTGACGTGGGGAATTTCATCGCCGCTGTGCATGATATCACTCACGCGCAGCAGCAGTCGGCGGCCCAGAGCGCCACCAGGGTGTGACAACGCAAAATCTTCCGGCGTGAAACCGCGGGCTTTCAGCAGGGCGACGGCTAGCGCATCGCCCATCACCAGGGTGGCGGTGGTGCTGGTGGTTGGTGCCAGGCCGAGCGGGCAGGCTTCCTGTGGCACCTTGATGCACAGGTGAATATCCGCCGCTTTGCCCAGCGAGCTTTCCGGATTGTTGGTCATGCAGATCAACGGGATTTGCTGGCGTTTCAACACCGGGATCAGCGCCTGGATTTCGTTGGACTCGCCGGAGTTGGAGATGGCGAGCACAATATCCTGCGCAGACACCATGCCCAGGTCACCGTGGCTGGCTTCCGCAGGATGAACAAAGAACGAAGGCGTACCGGTGCTGGCGAAGGTGGCGGCAATCTTGCAGCCGATATGGCCGGATTTGCCCATGCCCATCACCACCACTTTACCCGTGCATTCGGCGATCAACTCGCAGGCGCGGGTAAAGTCTGCATTGATGTATTGATCGAGCTGAGCCAGCCCGTCACGCTCAATCTGCAGCACTTCTTTGCCTGCCTGCTGAAAATCAAAGCCTGGTTGCAACTGAATGTTCGACATACTCATTCCCGCCCGTCGGTTTAGCCGAAAGTACTGAAAGGGTTAAAAAACAGCACCGCAAGATACGCAATAAAGCCACATAATAACAGAGCCCCTGCCAGATGACCGATGCGATGTTTACGCCCAACGCACAAGGCGGTGAGCACAATGCTGACCGCCAGCATCACCCAGTAATCGCGGTGGAAGGCGGCGCCATCGACACTGCCAGGGGACAGCAGGGCGGGGACACCCAGCACTATCACCGTATTGAATATGTTGGAGCCGATGATATTGCCAATCGCCATATCATCCTCACCCTTTAGTGCTCCGGCGATGGAGGTCGCCAGCTCCGGCAGGCTGGTGCCGACAGCGATAAGGGTCAGACCGACCACCAGTTCACTCATACCGAAAAAGTGCGCGATCACCGTGGCGTTATCGACCACCATTTTGGAAGACAGCGGCAGAATGATAAACGCCAGCACCAGCCACAGCACCGCCACGGTGTTGCTGCTGTCCTGCGGCAGTTCGGCCATTTGTTCTACGGTCAGGCTGTCGTTGCCTTCACGCTGTGCCAGCCGGGCAATTTTTAACATCAACAGAATGAAGACGGCGGCGGCGGCCAACAGCACCACGCCATCCAGCCGACTTAGCGTGCCGTCCATCAGCACGAAACCGCACAATACTGTGACCGCCAACATCAGCGGCAGTTCGCGTCGCAACACTTCAGAACGTGCAGCCAGCGGGTGGATCAGCGCGGCAACGCCGAGGATCAATAGAATATTGGTGATGTTGGAACCTATTACGTTTCCCACCGCCATATCTATCTGCCCGTTCAGCGCGGCGGTGGTCGAAACAAACAGTTCCGGCAATGAAGTGCCGATGCCGACGATGGTCATGCCGATAATCAGCGGTGGCACACCAAGTGAACGAGAAATCACCGCAGCACCGTAAACCAAGCGGTCTGCGCCATACACCAGTAAAAATAAACCAACGATTAATAAAACTATCGCGAGAAACATGCAGGGTCCTTTGTTGGGAATTATCCCGGTTCGTTGGTTAAAAGCCGTAATTCGGCTATCTTGCTTTGCCCTCCGTTGCGCAGGCAAAAGCCGCAGCAACGGGATTTCCCGGCTAATATATGAACACTTTCGTTTTTTTTCGTTATGGTGCCAATTTTGACCGGGTGGCGCGTAAAAGTAAAACCTATGGCACCATTGGTAACGAAATGCCGGTAAGTTTTTGTAAAGATGAGACGCATTGCGCCCGTTGCTTTAACATCGCGGGTAGATTTGGCAAAAATAAGCCGCAAAGGATCCATTAACATGCACCAGAAGGCAGAGAATCTGGTCGAAGTTCGCGACATGACTTTCTCTCGCGGCGATCGACTAATATTCGAAGACATCAACCTGACGGTTCCCCGTGGCAAGGTGACGGCGATCATGGGGCCGTCCGGTATTGGTAAAACGACGCTGCTGCGTCTGATTGGCGGCCAGTTGGCACCGGACAGCGGTGAGATCTGGTTTGATGGCGACGACATTCCCGCGTTGTCCCGTCATCAGCTGTATGAAGCACGTAAGAAAATGAGCATGCTGTTCCAGTCAGGAGCGCTGTTCACCGATCTGACGGTGTTTGAAAACGTGGCTTATCCGCTGCGTGAGCACAGCCGCTTACCGGAACCTATTTTGCGCAGTACGGTAATGATGAAACTGGAGGCGGTCGGACTGCGTGGCGCGGCTGAGCTGATGCCCAATGAGTTGTCCGGCGGTATGGCGCGGCGTGCGGCGCTGGCGCGGGCGATTGCGCTTGACCCGGAGATGATCATGTTCGACGAGCCTTTCGTCGGTCAGGATCCGATCACCATGGGCGTGCTGGTGAAGCTGATTGATGAGCTCAATCACGCGCTGGGCATCACCTGCATTGTGGTTTCGCACGATGTACCTGAGGTGCTGAGCATCGCCGACTACGCGTACATTGTTGCCGATCATCGGGTGATTGCCGAAGGCACGGCGCAAGAATTACAGAACAATCCTGATGCACGCGTGCGCCAGTTCCTGGATGGTATTGCCGATGGGCCGGTGCCTTTCCGTTATCCGGCTGGCGATTATCAGGCCGAGTTGTTAGGTTTAGGGAGTAAATAAGCTGATGTTATTACAGGCGTTAGCGTCGTTAGGACGCCGTGGCATCAACACCAGCGCCAGCTTTGGACGCGCCGGATTGATGCTGTGGGGCGCGCTGGTCGGGCGGCCCGAGCCGCGCAAACAGTGGCCGTTGCTGCTCAAGCAAATGCACAGTGTAGGCGTGCAATCACTGCTGATTATCATGGTTTCCGGGTTGTTTATCGGCATGGTACTGGGGCTACAGGGCTATTTGGTGCTGACCACCTACAGTGCCGAGGCCAGCTTGGGCATGATGGTGGCGCTGTCGCTGTTACGTGAACTGGGCCCGGTGGTGACGGCACTGTTGTTTGCCGGTCGTGCCGGTTCCGCGCTGACGGCCGAAATTGGCCTGATGAAGGCAACCGAACAAATCTCCAGCCTGGAAATGATGGCGGTCGACCCGCTGCGGCGTATTGTCGCACCGCGCTTCTGGGCCGGTTTGATCAGCATGCCGTTGTTGACGCTGATCTTTGTCGCAATTGGTATCTGGGGCGGTTCGATAGTCGGTGTGGATTGGAAGGGCATTGACGGTGGCTTCTTCTGGTCGGCGATGCAGGGCGCCGTAGAGTGGAAAAAAGACTTGCTCAACTGCCTGCTCAAGAGCGTGGTATTTGCCATTACCGTGACCTGGATTGCCATCTTCAACGGGTATGATGCAGTACCGACCTCTGAAGGGATTAGCCGGGCAACGACCCGTACCGTGGTACATTCGTCACTGGCGGTGTTGGGATTGGATTTCGTGCTGACAGCACTGATGTTTGGGAATTGATTCGATGCAAACGAAGAAGAGTGAAATCTGGGTTGGGGCATTTATGCTGATTGCGCTGTGCGCCGTCGTGTTTTTGTGCCTGCAAGTGGCAAACATTAAGTCGATCGGTAACGAACCTACATACCGTATTTACGCGACCTTCGATAATATCGGTGGTCTGAAAGCACGTTCACCGGTGAAAATCGGCGGCGTGGTGATTGGCCGGGTGGCCAATATCTCTCTCGATCCTAAAACTTATACGCCGCGCGTTGCCCTGGATATCCAGGATAAATTCAACCAGATACCGGATACCAGCTCACTGGCGATCCGCACCTCCGGCCTGCTGGGGGAGCAATATCTGGCACTGAACGTCGGTTTTGAAGACCCGGATATGGGTACTACCATCCTGAAGGACGGTGGTACCATTCAAGACACCAAATCAGCCATGGTTCTGGAAGATCTGATCGGCCAGTTCTTGTATAAGAGCGGCGGCCAGGATAACGCAGATAAAGCGGGAGACGCGGCTGCCAGCCCGGCTGCCGGTACTGCGCCGCAACCCGCTGCCCCCATTCATTAAGAGAGGAAGCCTGCATGTTTAAACGTTTACTTATGGTTGCCCTGCTGGTGGTTGCGCCGCTGGCGAACGCGGTCGATCAAACCAATCCTTACAGCCTGATGCAGGACGCGGCTCAAAAGACCTTTAACCGTCTGAAAACCGAGCAGCCGAAAATCAAGCAGGATCCCAACTACCTGCGTTCCGTAGTGCATCAGGAGTTGATGCCTTTTGTACAGGTTAAATACGCCGGTGCGCTGGTACTGGGCCGTTATTACAAAGAAGCGACCCCGGCGCAGCGTGAAGCTTACTTCACCGCATTCCAGGCCTACCTGGAACAGGCCTACGGCCAGGCGTTGGCGATGTACCACGGCCAGACTTACCAGATTGAACCTGAAAAGCCGTTGGATAATGCCGATATCGTCGCCATCCGCGTGACCATCATTGACCAGGGCGGTCGCCCGCCGGTGCGTCTGGACTTCCAGTGGCGCAAAAACAGCAAGACCGGTTACTGGCAGGCGTATGACATGATCGCCGAAGGCGTCAGCATGATTACCACCAAGCAAAACGAGTGGGCATCTACCTTGCGTACCCAAGGGATTGACGGCCTGACCAAACAACTGCAGGCGGCGGCGCAGCGTCCAATCACGCTGGATCAGAAAAACTGATGACCGCACTCAGCGTTGAATCGCAGCAGCAGACTCTGATCCTGCGCGGTGAACTGGATCGGGAAACTCTGTTGCCGCTGTGGGAACAGCGGGAAACGTTGCTGGCGGATATAACTGTCCTCGACGTTACGCAATTGCAGCGTGTGGACTCTTCCGGGCTGGCATTGCTGGTACATCTGCGTGAACAGCAGCGTCAGCACGGCGTGGAATTAAAAATTTCTGGTGCCAGCGATCGCCTGAAAACCTTGATCACCCTGTACAACCTGCAAGCAATAATGCCTGTCGATACCGCTGGTTAGCCCTACTTTCGGCTGGTTAAAGACGGTTTCGCCTCAGAAAGCCCCTGTTACACAGGGGCTTTTTCTTTAGTTTAAGAAAACGTCTGATTCCACTAAGATGTCAGGCTGATTATGATCCTTTTGATGCAGAACTGGATACTATGGAAAATAACGAGATTAAAGACGTGCTGATGCGAGCATTGGCACTGGATGAAGCACATGTTACCGGTGACGGTAGCCATTTTCAGGTGATCGTGGTCGGCGAGCTGTTTGCCGCCATGAGCCGCGTCAAGAAACAACAGGCGGTGTATGCACCGCTGATGGAATACATTGCGGACAACCGAATTCATGCCTTGTCGATCAAGGCGTACACCCCAGAAGAGTGGCAGCGAGACCGCAAACTCAACGGATTTTAAGGCTGTTTGCCCAGCGGGGCGGGCAGCGTCAGTTTAGATAATAGAGAGTAGTCAAATGGATAAATTTCGTGTGCAGGGCCGGACCCGCCTAAGCGGTGAAGTTGCTATTTCCGGGGCCAAAAATGCTGCCCTGCCGATCCTGTTCGCCGCATTATTAGCGGAAGAGCCGGTCGAGCTGCAGAATGTCCCGAAGCTGAAGGACATCGATACCACCATTAAGCTACTCAACCAGTTAGGCACCAAGATTGAGCGTAACGGTTCCGTATTCGTTGATGCCAGCGGCGTGAACGAATTCTGCGCGCCGTATGACCTGGTGAAAACCATGCGTGCTTCTATCTGGGCACTGGGGCCGCTGGTCGCTCGTTTTGGTCGTGGTCAGGTTTCCCTGCCGGGTGGTTGTGCGATCGGCGCTCGTCCGGTTGATCTGCATATTACGGGTCTGGAACAGCTGGGTGCAGAGATCAAACTGGAAGAGGGTTACGTAAAAGCTTCCGTTGACGGCCGCCTGAAGGGTGCACACATCGTTATGGACAAGGTGAGCGTTGGCGCTACCGTGACCATCATGAGCGCCGCCACACTGGCGACGGGCACCACCGTGATTGAGAACGCCGCACGTGAGCCGGAAATTGTCGATACCGCCAACTTCCTTAATACGCTGGGTGCGAAAATCACCGGTGCCGGCAGTGACCGCATCACCATCGAGGGCGTTGAGCGCCTGGGTGGCGGCGTTTATCGCGTTCTGCCGGACCGTATCGAAACCGGCACCTTCCTGATCGCTGCCGCGGTTTCCGGTGGCAAAGTGATGTGCCGTGATACCCGTCCGGATACGCTGGATGCGGTGCTGGCCAAACTGCGTGAAGCCGGTGCGGATATCGAAGTAGGTGAAGACTGGATCAGTCTGGACATGCACGGCAAACGTCCGAAAGCGGTGACCATTCGCACCGCGCCGCACCCGGGGTTCCCAACCGATATGCAGGCTCAGTTCAGCTTGCTGAACCTGGTTGCGGAAGGCACCGGCGTGATCACCGAGACCATCTTTGAAAACCGCTTTATGCACGTGCCTGAATTGATCCGTATGGGTGCACATGCTGAGATCGAGAGCAACACCGTGATTTGTCACGGCGTTGAGCAACTGTCCGGTGCTCAGGTTATGGCGACCGATTTGCGCGCTTCAGCCAGCCTGGTGATTGCCGGCTGCATCGCCGACGGCGTGACCGTTGTCGATCGTATCTATCACATTGACCGTGGCTATGAGCGTATTGAAGACAAGCTGCGTGCGCTGGGTGCAAATATCGAGCGTGTGAAAGGCGAGTAATCTGTTGGATGCCGGGGTGATGCCCCGGCGAAAATGCAGTCTTGAGGGCTCGGCTTTGCCGGGCCCTTTTTAATTGGTGTCTTCCGGGAATTCGCCCACGGTCATCTTCAAGGTGATGCGTTTGCCTTCGCGCAACACAATCACCGGAATTTCAGTGCCTGGGCGGATCTCCGCCACCTGGTCCATGGTCTCCAGCACCGAAATCGCCGGTTTGTTGTCGACGTTGATGATCACGTCGTTGATATGGAAGCCGGCGTTGCCTGCCGGCCCATTCGGCGTAATTTCTGTCACGATAATGCCCTGCAGGCGATCGATGCCGGAATTGGACGAGCGCAGGGGAATAATCTCTTTACCCTGAATACCGAAATAACCGCGGATGACGCGGCCGTCACGGATCAGTTTGTCCATAATCTTGGTGGCCAGCTCGATAGGAATGGCGAAGCCCAAACCTTCCGGCGTTTCCCCATCGGTGATTTTATCGTAGGTCAGGGTATTGATGCCGATTAGCTCGCCCAGCGAGTTGACCAGCGCACCGCCCGAGTTGCCGCGGTTAATCGAGGCATCGGTCTGCAGGAAGGTCTGGCGACCGGTGGTGCTCATACTGATGCGGCCGGTAGCGCTGAGGATCCCCTGAGTGACGGTCTGACCGAGATTGAAGGGGTTGCCGATCGCCAGTACTACGTCACCTACGTGCGCGGTGCGAGCCGTGTTTATCGGGATCACCGGCAGGTTGCCCGGATCTATTTTCAGCACTGCCAGATCGGTCAGGCTGTCAGAGCCGACCAGCAACGCTTCGTAGCGGCGGCCATCCTGCAATACAACGGTGATTTGCTGCGCATCTTTGATTACGTGCCGATTGGTCAGGATATAACCGCGATCGTTCATGATCACGCCAGAACCCAAAGACAGTACGTTGGCGGCACCATTCATATTGCGGTTGTAGATATTTACCACGGCAGGTGCGGCGCGGCGCACCGCCTTGTTGTAACTGACCGGCGTTTCATCACGGGTACTTTCATGTTTTTCTGCGAACAGGGTATTGGAAGAACGTAGCACGGGCAGAGCAGCCAGCAGCAGGCCGGCAACGATTAAACCAATAACGACGGAACGCAAGAGCTTAGCAAACATGGAGTTTTAGTACGTGAGATGAAAGATACACGGAGGATAGCATGAGAATACCGGGCGCAGTATGTCACCGGGCCCGGTTTTTAAACAAATTACCGATTAACGCAACAGCAGATAAATGGTTTCGCCGCCGCGTACGATGTTCAGTGCCATCACCGGTGGCTTGGCTTCCAGCACCTTGCGTAAGGTCGTGATGTTTTCAACGCGCTGACGGTTGACGCCAATGATCACATCGTCTTTCTGCAACCCGATCTGCGCGGCTACAGAGCCTTTATCGACTCTATCGATCTTCACGCCTTTGTCACCACTTGGAATGGCGCCGTTGCTCAGTGACACGCCCTGCAAAGCCGGAGAAAGCGTTTCGGCGTTGGTGGAGGCGCCTTCACTGTTATCCAGGGTGACGGAAACTTCCTGCGGCTTGCCGTCGCGCAGCAAGCCAACCTTGATAGTTTTGCCAGGAGCTGTGGTACCGACCTTGGCACGCAGTTCGGCAAAGCTGCTGACGGGCTTGCCATCAACAGAGACCAGAATGTCACCGGCTTTGATGCCGGCCTTGGCAGCGGCAGATTTCGGCAGGACTTCACTGACGAAGGCGCCACGCTGGGTATCTGTATTAAAGGCTTTGGCCATATCGGCGGTCATTTCACTGCCTTTAATGCCCAGCAGGCCGCGTTTCACTTCGCCAAATTCAATCAACTGCTGGCTGAGGTTCTGCGCCATGTTGCTCGGAATGGCAAAGCCGATACCCACGTTGCCGCCGCTTGGCGCCAAAATGGCGGTGTTGATGCCGATTAACTCACCATTGAGGTTAACCAGTGCGCCACCGGAGTTACCGCGGTTGATGGAAGCATCGGTCTGAATGAAGTTTTCCAACCCTTCCAGGTTCAGACCGCTACGACCCAGTGCAGAGATAATACCGGAAGTCGCCGTCTGGCCGAGGCCGAATGGGTTGCCAACGGCCACGGCGAAGTCGCCGACCCGCAGTTGATCGGAGTCCGCCATTTTTATCGCGGTCAGGTTTTTCAAATCGCTGAGCTGCAGCAGGGCAATGTCGGACTGTTCGTCACGTCCCAGCAACTTGGCATCCACTTCACGCCCGTCATTCAACTGTACGCTGATTTTGTCGGCATTGTTGATCACGTGGTTATTGGTCAGCACATAGCCTTTGGCGGCGTCGATGATCACACCAGAACCCAAGCCTTCAAACGGGCGTGAGCTTTGCTGCTGCCCAGGGCCGCCGGGGCCGAAGAAGCGTTTGAGCTCTTCCGGTACCTGCTGGCGCTGCACCTGGGTGCCTTCCACATGCACGCTGACGACAGCGGGCAATACTTTTTCCAACATCGGCGCCAGGCTTGGCAACTGCTGCCCCTGCACGGCGACAGGCATCGCCGCGTTGGCTACCGGTACGGAGGTCAGTGTGAGGCCAATACTCATTGCCAATGCACTAAGAATTAACGACTTTT
This sequence comes from Serratia sp. S4, assembly GCF_000347995.1. Taxonomy (NCBI): domain Bacteria; kingdom Pseudomonadati; phylum Pseudomonadota; class Gammaproteobacteria; order Enterobacterales; family Yersiniaceae; genus Serratia; species Serratia sp. S4. The sequence continues at coordinate 4,673,248 of NZ_KB661120.1, read as the reverse complement.
TATTCATTGATTATAACTCTCTCAATACCTGCCGGTGAAAGGGTGATGATAATGCAGCAGCACTACCATAGTGAAGGGTAAGACCGTGAATTTGCGTGAAAAGTTCACTCAGGTGCCAGCTTTAAGGATAGCTCGGCGTGGGGAAGAAAAAGCATGGGGGAGCAAAAGCCCGTGGAACTGGCCCACGGGCGAAGAACAGCGTTTAGTCGCGGCGCGGACGTTCGCCACGCAGCAGGCCTGATGCGCCTTCTGAGTAATCGCGCGGCATCTCTACCGGCGTCTGATCGTTATCCGCTTCGGCTTCGGTCAGGCGATAGCGGAACGGGTTTTCCTGCATTGGCAGGTCCGGCAGCAGGTTGTTGGAGCTTTTCGCCATGTGCTGATACAGCTGGCGATAGTCGCGTGCCATATTGTCCAGCAGCTCAGCGCTGCGGGCAAAGTGGCCGACCAGCTCCTGGCGATACTCTTCAAGATCGGTTTTGCTCTTGTCCAACTCGTTCTGCAAAACTTGTTGTTGACGTAATTTACGGTTACCAAAACGCATCGCTACCGCACCAATGACGATACCGACCACCAAACCAATCAGCGCATACTCCCAGGTCATGATGACTCCTATTTTGACTTCGTTGTTCCGCAGGGATTTTTCACTTAATAATATCCACTATAACCGTTAACCTTGTCCGAGTGGAATCCTGATGAGCCATGACCTGATTTCTTCAGGGTTTTCAGCGCCGCCCTGAGCGGGTATTTGTAGCGATAAGGGCGCGAAGCCACCCAAAGTTGCCGCGAAAATGGGCTAAATAATTTCTAAGCGTTGTGAAGGAACATCGAACAGATGCAGGCACAATCACCGTTATCACGCTACCAGCGGCTGCTTGCTGCGGGAGAATACCAGGCCGATGAAGTCCAGATGGAGGCCGTGACTCAACTGGATCATATCTATCAGGCATTATTGCAGCAGACGCCGGCTGTCAGTGCGCCGGCCGCGGGCCTGCGCGGCAAACTGAATCGTTGGCTGGGCAAGAGCAGTGAAACGACTCAGCAGCGTCCGGTCCAGGGCTTATATATGTGGGGCGGCGTGGGACGCGGCAAAACCTGGCTAATGGACATGTTCTTCCATAGCCTGCCGGGGGAGCGCAAGCTGCGGCTGCATTTTCACCGTTTTATGCTGCGGGTGCACGAAGAGCTGACCGAACTGCAGGGGCAGGAAAACCCACTTGAAATCATCGCGGATGGTTTCAAGGCACAGACCGATGTGCTGTGTTTCGACGAGTTCTTTGTTTCCGATATTACCGACGCCATGTTGTTGGCAACGTTGTTGCAGGCGCTGTTTGCCCGTGGCATTACGCTGGTGGCGACCTCCAATATCCCGCCGAACGATTTATACCGCAACGGCCTGCAGCGGGCGCGTTTCCTGCCGGCGATCGATCTGATTAACGAATTCTGTGACGTGATGAACGTTGACGCCGGCATTGATTATCGCCTGCGTACCTTGACTCAGGCGCATTTGTACCTGACGCCGCTTGATGAACAGACCCGGCTGACCATGGACCGGATGTTTGTGAAACTGGCCGGCAAGCCAGGAGAGGCGGCGCCGGTATTACAGATCAATCATCGGCCGTTGCAGGCGATCAACGCGGTAGACGGCGTGCTGGCGGTCGATTTTCACACGTTGTGCGAAGAGGCGCGTAGCCAGTTGGACTATATTGCGCTGTCGCGCCTGTACCACAGCGTGATCCTGTATAATGTGCGGGTGATGGGGCCGCTGAAGGAAAATACCGCGCGCCGCTTCCTGGCATTGGTCGATGAATTTTACGAACGTCACGTCAAACTGGTGATCGCTGCCGAAGCGTCGATGTTCGATATTTACCAGGGTGAGCGGTTGAAGTTCGAGTACCAGCGTTGTCTGTCGCGGCTGCAAGAAATGCAGAGCGAAGAGTATCTGAAGTTGCCGCATCTGCCGTGACGTCCAGGGGGACCCAGGCCACTGGCGTCCCCGGTTTTCTGCCATTGGCGTTTAATTGCGTTTCTATTCAAAAAGCGTTCGATCTTTGTGAGCGACTTCTCTATAATCTTGCGACCCCACGTTACAACAAAGTTTTTTTCCCAAAAACTTTTTAGTGCCGGCAATGGCTATTCGAAGGGGTAGGTTTGCTGGACTTGTATGGTCGTGTGAGCCTCAACTGTTTTCGAGCGTTTGGGTGTTCACCAACGTGTAACTAATTATTGGGTAAGCTTTCTAATGAAAACTTTTACAGCTAAACCAGAGAGCGTAAAACGCGACTGGTACGTTGTTGATGCAGATGGTAAAACTTTAGGCCGTCTCGCTACTGAACTGGCTCGTCGTCTGCGCGGCAAGCATAAAGCGGAATACACCCCGCACGTTGATACCGGTGACTACATCATCGTTCTGAACGCAGAAAAAGTTGCTGTAACCGGCAACAAGCGTACAGACAAAGTGTATTACCGTCACACCGGCTACGTCGGTGGTATCAAGCAAGCGACCTTTGAAGAGATGATTGCCCGCAACCCAGAGCGTGTGATTGAAATCGCGGTTAAAGGCATGCTGCCAAAGGGTCCGTTGGGTCGTGCAATGTTCCGTAAACTGAAAGTTTACGCGGGCACCGAGCACACTCACGCGGCACAGCAACCGCAAGTTCTTGACATCTAATCGGGATTATAGGCAATGGCTGAAAATCAATACTACGGCACTGGTCGCCGCAAAAGCTCCGCCGCTCGCGTTTTCATCAAGCCGGGCAGTGGTAACATCGTAATTAACCAGCGTAGTCTGGAACAGTACTTCGGTCGCGAAACTGCCCGCATGGTAGTTCGTCAACCGTTGGAACTGACCGACATGGTTGGTAAGTTTGACCTGTACATCACCGTTAAAGGTGGTGGTATCTCTGGTCAGGCTGGCGCTATCCGTCACGGTATCACCCGTGCACTGATGGAGTACGACGAGACTCTGCGCGGTGAATTGCGTAAAGCTGGCTTCGTTACTCGTGACGCCCGTCAGGTTGAACGTAAGAAAGTCGGCCTGCGTAAAGCACGTCGTCGTCCGCAGTTCTCCAAGCGTTAATTTTTTACTGCCTCGGCAGTGGAATTTACGCCAAAAACCCGGTGCTTCACCGGGTTTTTTTATGCCTGAAAATCAACTTGTCGCTACTAAAATCTTTGGTATATCAGACAATTCAATACGAAATCACCGCACAGCCCCCACAAAACAAGCAAAATCTGGTAAACTATCATCCACTTTTGCGCCTGTTCGCCATGCAGCAGTTATCAGTCTACCTCCGAGGCCGTTTTTATGACCTAAGGTTTCGCTGCAAGTTGCTGGCCTGCGGTCAAGATCATTCAGGATAGCAGCCTGTCAGTTGGCTATTCGCAGTATTTTCTAGATAACTTGGAGGTTTTCATGGCTGTCGCTGCCAACAAACGTTCGGTAATGACGCTGTTCTCTGGCCCGACCGACATTTTTAGCCATCAAGTACGTATCGTACTGGCGGAGAAAGGTGTCAGCGTTGAGATTGAGCAGGTTGAGTTGGATAACCTGCCGCAGGATCTGATTGACCTCAACCCGTACCAGACGGTGCCTACCCTGGTCGATCGCGAACTGACCCTGTATGAATCCCGTATCATCATGGAATACCTCGATGAGCGTTTCCCGCACCCACCATTGATGCCGGTCTACCCGGTTGCTCGTGGTGAGAGCCGCCTGATGATGCTGCGTATCGAGAAAAACTGGTATTCGCTGATGTACAAAATCGAGCAGAGCAACGGTCAGGAAGCTGAATCAGCTCGCCGTCAACTGCGCGAAGAACTGCTGGCGATTGCCCCTATCTTTGGTCAGACCCCGTACTTCATGAGCGAAGAGTTCAGCCTGGTGGATTGCTACCTGGCGCCGCTGCTGTGGCGTTTGCCGCAGTTGGGCATTGAACTGAGCGGTGCCGGTTCCAAAGAGCTGAAAGGCTACATGACTCGCGTGTTCGAGCGTGACGCCTTCCTGGCCTCCCTGACCGAAGCCGAGCGCGAAATGCGCCTGCAGACTCGGGGCTAAGCGTTATGGATATGTCTCAGATGACTCCGCGCCGTCCGTATCTGCTGCGAGCTTTCTATGACTGGCTGTTGGACAATCAGTTGACTCCGCACCTGGTGGTGGATGTGACGCGCCCTGACGTTCTGGTGCCTATGGAATTCGCCCGTGATGGTCAGATCGTTCTGAACATCGCGCCGCGTGCTGTGGGCAACCTGGAGTTAGGCAACGACGAAGTGCATTTCAACGCACGTTTCGGTGGTGTACCGCGTGAAGTCTCGGTGCCAATGGCAGCGGTGCTGGCGATTTATGCCCGTGAGAACGGTGCAGGCACCATGTTCGAACCGGAAGCCGCTTATGAAGCGGAAGGCACGTTTGAAGGTTTGGACAATGAGACGATCCCTTCGGAAAGCCTGATGTCGGTGATTGATGGCGATCGCCCCGATCTGGATGAAGGTAACGATCCAGACGACGAGCCGCCACCGCCACCACGTGGTGGCCGCCCGGCACTGCGCGTGGTGAAATAATCCCGCAGCGGTGAACAGTAAAGGTCGCTTCGGCGACCTTTTTTATGGCCTGCGCCCCGGGAAAAAACAAAGGGCCCGGCAGATCACCTGCGGGCCCTTTGGGGAAAAGCCGATGGAAGATTAGACTTCCAGGTAGCTCATGATGCCATCGGCAGCTTTACGACCTTCGGCAATCGCCGTTACCACCAGATCCGACCCGCGCACCGCATCGCCACCGGCGAAGATTTTCGGGTTGCTGGTCTGGAAGGCATTATCGGTGCTTTCCGGTGCCACAATGCGGCCCTGTTTGTCGAGCTCCACATCGTGCGCGGCCAGCCAGTCCATCTGGTGCGGACGGAAACCAAAGGCCATAACCACCGCATCGGCATCAATGATGTGCTCGGAACCAGGTACCTGCTCAGCAATCTGGCGGCCGTTGGCATCCGGTGCACCCAACTGGGTACGAACCATTTTCACTCCGGCCACGCGACCGGCGCTGTTGAGTTCGATGCTCAGCGGCTGCAGGTTGAATTTGAAATCAACCCCTTCCTCACGCGCGTTTTTCACTTCGCGTTTGGAGCCTGGCATGTTGGCTTCATCACGGCGGTAGGCGCAGATAACGTCGGTTGCCCCCTGGCGAATAGAGGTACGCACGCAGTCCATCGCGGTGTCACCACCGCCCAGCACCACCACACGTTTACCTTCCATGCTGACATAAGGCTCGTGCTGCTCGGCCTGATAGCCCATCAACTGCTTGGTGTTGGCGATCAGGAACGGCAGGGCGTCATAGACCCCCGGCGCATCCTCGTTCTCCAGGCCACCGCGCATTGACTGATAGGTACCGACGCCGAGGAACACCGCGTCATAATCACTCAGCAGCGTCTCCATGGTGATGTCTTTGCCCACTTCGGTATTGAGTTGGAACTCAATGCCCATCTCGCTGAAGATGCCACGGCGCTTCACCATCACTTCTTTTTCCAGCTTGAAGGCCGGGATCCCGAAGGTTAGCAGGCCGCCGATCTCCGGGTGACGATCGTAAACCACCGCTTTCACGCCGTTACGGGTCAGTACATCGGCACAGGCCAGGCCTGCCGGGCCGGCCCCGATCACCGCCACGCGTTTACCGGTAGGCAGCACGTGAGACATGTCCGGTTTCCAGCCCATCTCAATCGCTTTATCGCTGATATAGCGTTCGATGTTGCCGATGGTCACCGCACCGAACTCGTCGTTCAGGGTACAGGAACCTTCACACAGACGATCCTGCGGGCAGACGCGACCGCACACTTCCGGCAGGCTGTTGGTCTGGTGCGCCAGATCCGCTGCCTCCATGATGCGGCCTTCATTCGCCAGCTTCAGCCAGTTCGGGATGTAGTTGTGAACCGGGCATTTCCATTCGCAATAAGGGTTACCGCAGGACAGACAACGGTCCGCCTGCGCCTTCGCCTGACTTTCCGAAAACGGCTCGTAAATCTCTACAAACTCAATTTTACGGATCTTGAGCGGTTTCTTTGGCGGATCAACGCGCTGCAGGTCGATAAATTGATAAACATTCTGACTCATTAATGACCTCTTACTGCGCCTGAACCCGCAGCTCTGCAGCGGTTCGACTACGGTGACCCAACAATGCTTTGACATCACTGGACTTCGGCTTGACCAGAGCGAACTTCGGTGCCCATTCCGGCCAGTTGGCCAGGATCTCTTCCGCACGCGAAGAACCTGTCGCCTGGACGTGCTCGGTAATCAAGCCGCGCAGGTGCTCTTCATGGATAGCCAGTTGTTCGACATCCAACACTTCCACCAACTCTGGATTCACACGTTTGCGGAACTCGCCGTCTTCATCCAGCACGTAGGCGAAGCCGCCGGTCATGCCCGCACCAAAGTTGATGCCGGTTTTGCCCATTACGCAGACAATACCGCCGGTCATGTATTCACAACCGTTGTCACCGATACCTTCGACGACGGTGATGGCACCGGAGTTACGCACGGCAAAGCGTTCGCCTGCCCGGCCAGCGGCGAACAACTTGCCGCCGGTCGCACCATATAAACAGGTATTACCTATGATGCTGGCTTCGTGGCTGCGGAACGCAGAACCAATCGGCGGACGTACCGCGATACGGCCACCGGCCATGCCTTTACCAACGTAGTCGTTGGCGTCGCCGGTCAGGGTCAGTTCAACCCCACCCGCATTCCAGACGCCGAAACTCTGGCCGGCAGTACCGGAGAAGTACGCCTTGATCGGGTCGGCAGCCATGCCCTGATCGCCGTGCACGGTAGCGATAGCCCCGGACAGGGTGGCGCCCACCGAACGGTCGGTATTGCGGATATCGAAGTAGAAAGCCTTGCTTTGTCTGGCTTCGATATGCGGTTGCGCCTGCGCCAGCAGATCTTTGTTCATCAACCCCTGGTCGAACGGCGGGTTGCTGCTTTCGGTGCAGTACAGCGCCTTGCCCGGATGCGGCGTGGCGGTTTGCAGCAACGGTGACAGATCCAGCTTGTTCTGCTTGGCAGAAATGCCATCCAGCTCGGTCAGGAACTCAGTGCGGCCAATCAGATCTACCAGTTGGCTGACACCCAGTTGCGCCATAATCTCGCGGGTTTCACGGGCGATAAACTGGAAGTAGTTAACCACACGTTCCGGCAGGCCGTGGTAGTGATCGCGGCGCAGTTTTTCATCCTGAGTTGCTACGCCGGTAGCGCAGTTATTCAGGTGACAGATACGCAGATATTTACAGCCCAGCGCCACCATAGGGCCGGTACCGAAGCCAAAGCTTTCCGCACCGAGGATCGCCGCTTTGACGATATCCACGCCGGTTTTCAGGCCGCCGTCTACCTGCAAGCGGATTTTATGGCGCAGGCCGTTAGCCACCAGCGCCTGCTGTGTTTCCACCAGACCCAGTTCCCACGGACAGCCGGCGTATTTTACCGAAGACAGTGGGCTGGCGCCGGTACCGCCGTCGTAGCCGGCAATGGTGATCAGGTCGGCATAGGCTTTCGCCACGCCGGTGGCAATGGTACCCACGCCCGGTTCTGACACCAGTTTCACCGAAATCATCGCCTTCGGGTTGACCTGTTTCAGGTCGAAAATCAACTGCGCCAGATCTTCGATCGAGTAGATGTCGTGGTGCGGCGGTGGCGATATCAGGGTCACGCCCGGTACCGAGTAACGCAGCTTGGCGATATAAGGGGTCACCTTGTCGCCCGGCAACTGGCCGCCTTCACCCGGCTTGGCCCCTTGCGCCACTTTAATTTGGATCACATCGGCATTTACCAGGTAGGCCGGAGTCACGCCGAAACGGCCGGATGCCACCTGCTTGATGCGTGACACCTTGTTGGTGCCGTAACGTGCCGGATCTTCGCCGCCTTCACCGGAGTTGGAGAAGCCGCCGAGGCTGTTCATGGCAATCGCCAGCGACTCATGCGCTTCCGGGCTCAGGGCGCCGATAGACATGGCCGCGGTATCGAAGCGTTTGAACAGCGATTCTGCCGGTTCAACCTGATCGACCGGGATTGGCGTGCCTTTCGGCGTGATGGCCAACAGGTCGCGCAGCATTGCCACCGGGCGTTCATTCACCAGCTTGGCGTAAGTCTGATAGTCGCTGTATTTGCCGCTGTGGACCGCGGTTTGCAGCGTGCTCACCACGTCAGGGTTGTACGCATGGTACTCGCCGTCGTGGACGAACTTCAGCAGGCCGCCTTGTTCCAGCGGTTTGCGTTTCAGCCAGGCACGCTTGGACAGGTTCTGCAGATCCTGTTGGATGTCACTGAAGCTGGCACCGCCGATACGGCTGACCACGCCCTGGAAGCACAGATCGGACAAATCGCGATGCAGACCGACGGCCTCGAACAGTTTGGCGCAGCGGTAAGAGGCAATGGTCGAGATGCCCATTTTGGACATGATCTTGTACAGGCCTTTGTTGATGCCGTTACGGTAGTTCAGCATCACTTCACGGTATTTCTTGTCGATTGCCTGGGTATCTACCAGTTTGGCCAGGGTTTCGTAGGCCAGGTACGGGTAGACCGCCGTTGCACCGAAGCCCAGCAATACGGCGAAATGGTGTGGATCGCGGGCGCTGGCGGTTTCAACAATAATGTTGGCGTCGCAACGCAGGCTCTTTTCAACCAGACGGGTCTGGATCGCCCCTACGGCCATCGGTGCAGGCACCGGCAGACGGCTGGTGGAGATCGCGCGGTCGGACAATACCAGCAGCACGGCGCCGTCGCGGACTTTGCGTTCCGCTTCGTCGCACAGGGCGCGGATGGTCTGCTCCAAATCCTGCTCCGCCGGATCAAAGGTCAGATCAAGCGTATCGGCGCGATAGTATTCGCCTTCCAGCGTGGTGAGCTGTTTGAAGTCGGAGTACAGCAGGATCGGCGATTTGAAGCTTAAACGGTGTGCCTGGCCTTCGGCCTCGCAGAACACGTTCATTTCGCGGCCGATGCTGGTCGCCAGCGACATCACATGCGCTTCACGCAGCGGGTCGATCGGTGGGTTGGTCACCTGGGCGAACTGCTGACGGAAATAGTCATAAATAATGCGTGGACGGCTGGAGAGCACGGCGAATGGGGTATCGTCACCCATTGAACCCGTGGCTTCCTGGCCAATCTCACCCAGCACGCGGATCACCTGATCCAGTTCTTCGCTGCTGTAGCCAAACTGTTTCTGGTAAGTCTCAAGCTGCGAGTCGTCAAGCTCACGGCTGCCAACCTGATCGGCCGGTAGATCTTCGAATGGCACCAGACGTTTGACGTTCTTTTCCATCCACTCTTTATACGGATGGCGGCTTTTCAGATCGTCGTCGGTCTCGGCGGAGTGCAGGATCCTGCCGCTGCGGGTGTCGATCACCATCAGTTCGCCAGGGCCCACGCGGCCTTTCTCTACCACTTCATCGGGTTGGTAATCCCAGATACCGACTTCCGAGGCGCAGGTGATCAGCTTGTCTTTGGTGATGACGTAGCGCGCCGGACGCAGGCCGTTACGGTCCAGGTTACAGGCAGCGTAGCGGCCGTCGGACATCACGATGCCGGCAGGGCCGTCCCACGGCTCCATGTGCATCGAGTTGAAGTCGAAGAAGGCGCGTAGATCGGTGTCCATATCCGGGTTGTTCTGCCAGGCCGGCGGCACCAGCAGGCGCATGGCACGGATCAGATCCATCCCGCCCGCCAGCAGCAGTTCCAGCATGTTATCCAGCGAACTGGAGTCGGAGCCGGTTTCGTTAACGAAGGGTGCTGCAGTCTGCAAATCCGGGATCAGCGGCGTCTGGAATTTATAAGTACGGGCACGCGCCCACTGACGGTTGCCGGTGATGGTGTTGATCTCGCCGTTGTGCGCCAGATAGCGGAACGGCTGCGCCAGCGGCCAGCGTGGCACGGTGTTGGTGGAAAAACGCTGGTGGAACAGGCAAATGGCCGATTCCAGGCGCAGATCCGCCAAATCAAGATAGAAACGCGGCAGATCCGCAGGCATGCACAGGCCTTTATAGATCGTCACCAGATTCGAGAAGCTGCAGACGTAGAAGCTGTCGTCCTGGACGCGCTTCTCGATACGGCGACGCGCGATAAACAGGCGGCGTTCCATATCACGCGGACGCCAACCGGCCGGGGCGTTAACGAAGATTTGTTCAATGCGTGGCAGAGAAGAGAGGGCGATCTCACCCAATACGTCCGGGTTGGTCGGCACTTCACGCCAGCCGACTACCGACAGCGTTTCATTCTGCAGCTCTTCTTCGACAATGCGGCGGCTGGCACGGGCTTCCTCTTCGTTCTGGCTGAGGAACATCATGCCAACGGCGTAGTTCTTGGCTAAACGCCAGCTGCGCTCTTCTGCGACCATGCGGAAGAAGCGATCGGGCTTTTGCAATAACAGGCCGCAACCGTCGCCAGTCTTGCCGTCAGCAAGGATTGCGCCACGGTGCTGCATACGGGCAAGTGCGTGAATAGCGGTACGCACCACCTTATGGCTAGGTTCGCCTTCTATGTGGGCGATCAGGCCGAAACCACAGTTGTCCCGCTCTTGGGATTTATCGTACAACATATCAGTGAACCTCCCCAGGCTCTGCGTGACTCTCACAACCCACTGCGAGCGGCTTCTTAATTTCAGGCAGAAGTCCAATCAGCAAGGTTAATAGCGCCGATCTGCTTTTCCGCCCTCCGTTAATGGCCTCTCGTGACGGTTCTCACAAGTGGTAAATGACTTGTTTTAAGAGGGAGTCTTAAATTACTGCATAAATATGACGAGACGTTTGCCCGTCCAGAAAGCTTCCAGCGGACTTCCAACTTAGCGAGAAAGAATACGCAGGTCAACTATAGGCCTAAGGGGGTTTCTTATGGGATTTTTTGCGCTCAATTAATTGATATTTAATATGTTATATCCGTTTTTGAGCTTGTGCAGGAGAGCAGTAACCCCCGGAGAAATGTGAGCTGTCTCACTATAGTGCAACGCCTGAATCTCTGCACCATGCTAGTGCGGGTGGGAATGTCGGAATTTTATTCTAATAAGTTATTCTTTTTCGTTGTTTATAACTATTTTTCATCGCTTTGTCATATTGACGTGAACGGTTGCGTGAGAATAAGAAAAATTCATCTCGGCCAGAGTGATTTTATTTGCATTTATAATGAATAGTTATGCCTGGTGAAGCCTTGCGGGGAAAGCGTTGATCTCTGTCATCGCGGGAAAAGCCGTTTCTTATTAGCATCACGGGCTTTGAGCACAGAGACTCCCAAGATTATGCAGTTGCCGCAATTAGTCAATATGTTTGGCGCCGATCTTCAGCGCCGCTACGGTGAAAAGATCCATAAACTCACGCTGCATGGCGGTTTCAGTTGCCCGAACCGCGATGGCACGCTTGGGCGCGGCGGCTGTACCTTTTGCAATGTAGCCTCTTTCGCCGATGAACAGATGCAGCAACAAAGTATCGCCGAGCAGTTGGCGCTGCAGGCGGTCAGGGTCAACCGCGCCAAGCGCTATCTGGCCTATTTCCAGGCTTATACCAGTACTTATGCCGAAGTGAGCCTGCTGGCACAGATGTATCGGCAGGCGCTGGCGCAGGCGGATATGGTCGGTATCTGCGTCGGCACGCGCCCGGACTGTGTACCGCCCGCCGCGCTGGATCTGCTGGCGGGTTACCTTGAACAGGGCTATGAGGTGTGGCTGGAGTTGGGGCTACAGACCGCGCACGATAAAACTCTGAAACGCATCAATCGCGGCCATGATTTCTCCTGTTATCAGCACACCGCTCGGCTGGCGCGTGAACGCGGGTTGAAGGTCTGCAGCCATCTGATTGTTGGGCTGCCAGGGGAAACGGCCGCCGACCATCTGTCGACCCTGCAACAGGTGGTGGACAGCGGGGTGGACGGCATCAAGCTGCACCCGCTGCATATCGTGACCGGCAGCACCCTGGCGCGGGCCTGGCAGGCTGGGCGCTTGCCTGAGCTGGCGCTCGAGGAGTATGCCTGCAGCGCCGGTGAGATGATCCGCCATACGCCGAAAGAGGTGGTATATCACCGCATCTCCGCCAGTGCCCGCCGGCCGACGCTGTTGGCACCATTATGGTGCGAAAACCGTTGGAACGGCATGCAGGCGGTGGGGGGCTATCTGCAACGCCATGGCGGCCAGGGCAGCGCATTGGAAGAAAAGCAGCAATATCGCCCTTGCGCACTGTTTTGATTTGCAATCTTTCCCACACTTCGGCGTTTGCTTTCTTATCTCACCGGGGTTTTACGGTATGATTTACAAGATTCTGTCTGATGGGAGCGGCTATGAAGCAAATCCGGGTGTTAGCCCAGTACTACGTTGATTTAATGGTAAAACTGGGGCTAGTGCGCTTTTCGCTGCTGCTGGCATCGGCGCTGGTGGTGCTGGCGATGGTGGTACAGATGGCGGTCACCATGCTGCTGCGCGGGGAAGTAGAAAGCATAGACGTGGTGCGTTCTATCTTCTTCGGCCTGCTGATTACGCCATGGGCGGTCTACTTTCTGTCGGTGGTGGTCGAACAGCTTGAGGAGTCGCGCCAGCGCCTGACGCGGCTGGTGGATAAGCTCGAAGAGATGCGCCACCGCGACCTGGAGCTGAACCAACAGCTTAAGGACAACATCAGCCAACTGAATCAGGAAATTGCCGACCGTATCAAGGCGGAAGAAGAACGTCAGCAGGTGATGGACAAACTGACGGGAGAGATGGAGCAGCGTGAACTGGCGCAGATCGAACTGGGCCAGCAGTCGGCGCTGTTGCGCTCCTTCCTCGACGCCTCACCGGATCTGGTCTATTACCGCAACGAAGACAAAGAGTTCTCTGGTTGTAACCGGGCGATGGAACTGCTGACCGGCAAAAGCGAAAAGCAGCTGATCGGTCTGACGCCTTTTGACGTCTACGGTGAGGAAATTGCCGAGAAGGTAATCGAAACCGACGAGAAAGTGTTCCGTCACAACGTCTCACTGACCTACGAACAGTGGCTGGTTTACCCGGATGGTCGCAAGGCCTGTTTTGAGCTGCGCAAGGTGCCGTTTTACGACCGCGTGGGCAAACGCCACGGCCTTATGGGCTTTGGCCGCGATATAACCGAACGTAAGCGCTATCAGGACGCGCTGGAGAATGCCAGCAGGGACAAGACTACCTTCATCTCAACGATCAGCCACGAGCTTCGTACGCCGCTTAACGGCATCGTCGGCCTGAGTCGCATTCTGCTCGATACCGAATTAAACGACGAACAGCTGAAATACCTCAAAACCATCCATGTCAGCGCCATCACGCTGGGTAATATCTTCAATGACATTATCGAGATGGACAAACTCGAGCGCCGTAAAGTGCAGCTCGACAATCAACCGGTGGACTTTACCGGCTTCCTGGCCGATTTGGAAAACCTCTCCGGCCTGCTGGTGCAGCCGAAAGGGCTGCAGTTTGTGATGGAGCCGCAGCAACCGCTGCCGCAACAAATCATCGCCGATGGTACCCGCCTGCGGCAGATCCTGTGGAACCTGATCGGCAACGCGGTGAAGTTTACCCCGCAGGGGCAAATCGTGGTGCGGGTGCGGCGTGAAGAGCAGGATCGGCTGGTGTTTGAAGTGGAAGACTCCGGCATGGGCATTCCGCAGGATGAACAGGACAAGATCTTCGCCATGTATTATCAGGTGAAGGATCAGCACGGCGGCCGTCCGGCAACCGGTACCGGCATTGGGCTGGCGGTTTCCAAGCGGCTGGCGCAGAGCATGGGCGGCGATATCACCGTCAGCAGCGTACAGGGGCAGGGTTCTTGCTTCACCTTATCCATCAAGGCACCGGCGGTGCAGGAAGTGGAAAGTGAAACCGCAGTTGAAGAGGAACTGCCATTGCCGGCGCTGCATATCCTGCTGGTGGAAGATATTGAGCTGAATGTGATTGTGGCGCGTTCGGTACTGGAAAAACTGGGTAACAGCGTTGAAGTGGCGATGAACGGCCAGGATGCGCTGGCCATGTTTGATCCGGACGAGTTCGATTTGGTGCTGTTGGACATCCAGTTGCCGGATATGACCGGGCTGGATATCGCCCGGATATTGCGTGAACGCTATGCCGGGCAGGCGCTGCCACCGCTGGTTGCGCTGACTGCCAACGTGCTGAAAGACAAAAAAGAGTACCTCGACGCGGGAATGGACGATGTGCTGAGCAAGCCGCTGTCGGTACCGGCGCTGACCAAAGTGATTAAACATTACTGGGATCATCAACCCTCTCACACCACAAAGAAAACGGAGCAAAAGACGATGAAGATTAATGAGTCTTTACTGGATACCACCATGCTGGAACAGTATATGGACCTGGTGGGGCCGCAGTTGATTCATCAAAGCCTGGAGATGTTTGAGCAGATGATGCCGGGTTATCTGGCAGTGCTGGATTCCAACATGACGGCGCGCGACCAGAAAGGCATCACGGAAGAGGGGCATAAAATCAAAGGTGCCGCCGGCTCGGTTGGCCTGCGTCATCTGCAACAAATTGCGCAGCAAATTCAAACTCCGACGCTGCCGGCATGGTGGGATAACGTGCAAGATTGGGTTGATGAGTTGAAGCTGGAATGGCGCAACGATGTGCAGGTACTGCGTGAGTGGGTAGCGGAAGCTGAAAAAAAATGACCCCGACCTAGGCCGGGGTGCGCGAATATTGCGCCAACACCAGGGAAATTGTGAACCTGCGTATTGGTTTTAATGTTCTGGTCGAGCAGGTTGTAGAGAATTCCTAAACATCATACAGCCAACAACATAGCAAATGTAAGCGCTCTTGTTAGAAGATTCATTAAAATGTGTGATGTAGATTAGTGTTTGTCAACTCAGAGCACTAACCAGTTGACAGCAGCGACAGGAGGAAGGGTGATGAAAAACGTTGGCGTAGTGCTGAGTGGCTGTGGGGTTTATGACGGTTCGGAGATCCATGAAGCCGTCCTGACGCTGCTGGCGTTGGACCGGGCGGGGGCGCAGGCGGTGTGTTTTGCCCCGGATAAACCTCAACTTCATGTTATCAATCATTTATCTGGCGATGTAGTGCCGGAAAATCGCAATGTTTTAGTGGAGTCTGCGCGCATTGCCAGAGGCAAGGTTCAGCCGCTTTCACAGGCCGACGCCAGCCAACTCGACGCCCTGATCGTCCCCGGCGGCTTTGGTGCGGCAAAGAACCTCAGCAGTTTTGCCAGCGAAGGGGCGGAATGCTGGATTGATAAGGATTTGGCTAAGTTAACGCAGCAAATGCATAAGGCAAATAAACCAATTGGTTTTATGTGTATTGCGCCTGCCTTGCTGCCGAAGTTGCTGGATCAACAAGTGCGGCTGACCATTGGCAACGATCCCGACCTGGGTGAAGTGATTGATGCCATGGGCGGCGAGCCGGTGATTTGTCCGGTTGACGACATCGTAGTGGATATCGAGAACAAAGTGGTGACTACGCCGGCCTATATGCTGGCGAAATCGATCGCTGAGGCGGCCAGCGGAATTGATAAGCTGGTTTCACGGGTGCTGGATTTGACTGAATGAGAAAATCTGCGGGCAAATCGATTTTTTCCCGGCCCTGGTTTTGGCTGAAACGTGGATTAATTGTGCTGGTTGGCGCATGGCTACTGGGGATCCTTGCCTTTGCTTTTCTGCCAGTGCCTTTTTCTGCGGTGATGGTTGAACGGCAGATCGGTGCCTGGCTGAATGGCGATTTTAGCTATGTGGCGCATTCCGACTGGGTGTCGATGGACGATATTTCCCCGCAGATGGCGTTGGCGGTGATGGCGGCGGAAGACCAGAAATTCCCGGAGCACTGGGGGTTTGACGTGGCGGCGATCGAAAAGGCGTTTAGCCACAACGAACGTCGGCCCACGCGCATCCGTGGTGCCTCTACGCTGTCCCAGCAAACGGCGAAGAACCTGTTCCTGTGGGATGGCCGCAGTTGGCTGCGCAAAGGGCTGGAGGCCGGGCTGACATCGGGCATTGAGCTGGTGTGGACCAAGCGACGGATCCTGACGGTTTATCTGAATATCGTGGAGTTCGGCGATGGCGTCTTCGGCGTGGAGGAAGCGTCACAGCGCTTTTTCAATAAACCGGCCAAACGTCTGACGGCCTCAGAGGCGGCATTGCTGGCGGCAGTCTTGCCCAACCCGCATCGCTTCAAAGCCAATGCGCCTTCGGGCTACGTGGTACAGCGGCAGCAGTGGATCATGCGCCAGATGCGTCAGTTGGGTGGTGAAGGGTTTCTGAAAGAAAATAATCTGGATTGAGTGAGCTTTCCCCTCTCCGGTGGGAGAGGGCCGGGGTGAGGGCATCAGACAATGCTGAAGCCACTTTCCCCGGCAAGCGGTTATTTCACAAAGGTAAAGGCGGTGGTGACGTGTTTCACGCCGCCGACCTGGCTGGCGGTCTGTGCCGCAGACTGCGCTTCCTGTTGCGTGACCAGACCCAGCAGGAACACTTCACCATTTTCGGTGGTGACTTTCACATTGGATGATTTCACTGCATCGCTGGTGAGCAATTGTGAACGCACCTTGGTGGTGATCCAGGTGTCGGAAGACGCGGTGCTCAGACTGACCGGCGTACCCTGACGGACCTCGTTATACACTTCGGTCGTGCCTTCAACACCCATCGCGATCTGCTTGGCGCGGGCGGCCAGATCGGTATTCGGCGCCTGGCCGGTCAGCAGCACCTTACCCTGATAGGCGGTCGCAACCACCCGGGCCTCTTTCTTCAACTGCTGATCTTTACTCAGGGCGTTTTCAACCCGGGCTTCCAGCGTGCCGTCGTCTACCTGAGTCCCGACGCTACGTGGGTCGGTGGCAGTTTTGGTGGCAACGGCGGCGCTGCCAACGACAACGCCTGCAATACAGCCTTGTAACAGCAGGGCGCTGGACAGCACTGCAAATGTGGCTTTCAGCTTCATCTCAGTTCCTTATTCGTCCTGGTGGGGAAACAACGTACTATCAATCAGGTCGCACAGGCAATTTACGGTAAGCATATGCATTTCCTGAATACGTGCACTGCGGTGCGATGGAATGCGGATCTCGACATCCTGCTGGCCGAGCAAGCCGGCCAGCTCACCGCCGTCATAGCCGGTCAGTGCGACGATCGTCATGTCGCGCGTCACTGCGGCTTCGACCGCTTTCACAATATCACGGCTGTTGCCGCGGGTGGAAATTGCCAGCAATACGTCGCCGGCATGGCCGAGCGCGCGAACTTGTTTGGCATAAACTTCGTCGTGCAGCCGATCGTTGGTGATCGCCGTCAGCACCACGTTATCGGCATTCAGCGCGATGGCCGGCAGGCTTGGGCGCTCGGTTTCAAAGCGATTGATCATGCTGGCGGCGAAATGCTGCGCGTTGGCCGCCGAGGTGCCGTTGCCGCAGCACAGAATTTTATTACCGTTAAGTAAGGATTGAACCAGCGTCATCGCAGCACGCGAAATGGCGTCGGGCAAGGCCTCCGCTGCCGCAATCTGGGTTTGGATGCTTTCGGTAAAACAGGCTTTAATTCTATCCAGCACGTTGTATTAATCCACTAAGTCAAAGGGCCGGTCTGCACCGGTAAACCATGATTAATCCGCATTGAAGGCGTTGGGTATCCATTCTAACTGGCTACCGGTGATGGCCAAAACATCAAAACGGCAAGACGATGTGTCAAAACTGGCTCCGCGTCCCGCCAGCCACACGGCGGCGGCATGCAGCAACCGCTGCTGCTTGCGATAAGTGACGCTGGCAGCAGCACCGCCAAAAGCGTCACTGCGGCGGTAGCGGACTTCAACGAACACCCAGGTTTGACCATCGCGCATGATGAGATCGAGCTCACCGCCACGCAGCGCCACATTGGCGGCGCAGAAGGTGAGCCCGGCGCGTTCCAGATAGTGGCGGGCCTGTAACTCATAGCCCGCCCCTATGGCGCGTTGACTCAAGAGACCGGAACGACCGTGCCCTGACGATATTGCAGCCAAGGCAGCTTTCTGTTGATCACACAGCCTGGCGCGGCGGTGAGTACGCCAGTGGTGCCGGAGACCTGGAAGCCAGGCAACTGGCGCATTTCAGCAAAGTGGTTGGACAATGTCCAGGCATCCATCCCCATTGCGTACAGGCGCACCAGCGAATAGTCGTTGCGGAACTGGCTGCTTGCCTGCTGCAACAACTGCGGGTTAGCGCCGGCCAACAATGGAATATCACTGAACTGCAGGCCTTCCATTTCCAGACGGAAGTCCGGGCCGGCACCGGCCTGGTAGCTGCGAGAACTGGCGTACATTGCCGGTTTGCTGCGCGAGTTGGTGGCCATATCGATCATCGGTTTGATCAGCGTCAGCTGGGACTGAGTCGCGACGATATAAACCGAGTCTACGCTGCCACCGCTGGTTGCAGGCGTATCGCTTGGTGGTGCCGGAATAGTCAGCCCGGCAATGGTCACTGCCTGCGGCGCCGGTGCGGTGGAGATTGGCGTACCGGACATGCGAATACCACCGCTGTTGACCATCTGGCGCAGCTCACTGGCGGAACCGATGCCTTGCTGTAGCACGGTTTGGCCACCCAGTTTCTGCCACTCCTGGTTAAAGGCTTTGGCAACGCGATCGCCGAAGGCACCGCGTGGGATCAGCAACAGCGGCTGCCGCTTCTGCTGTTCCCAAATATGACGGGCTGCATCACGCGCTTCGTCTTCCGGAGAAAGGGCGAAGTAACAGATATTCGGGTTATCTTTCGGCGTTTCCGGCTGATTGAGCGCCAGCACGTTCAGCGTAGTGGTGCTGCTGGCCAGTTGATCGACGTTTTCTTTCAGCAGCGGGCCGACCACCAGGGTCGCGCCATCCTGCTGTGCCTGCGTCAGCAACGCGGCCAGCGGTTGGCTGGAGGTATCATACACTTTAATCTGTGCGTTAGCGGCCTGCGGCGGTGTAATTGGCGCAGTAGAAGGCGCGGACGGCTGAGCGGCGGTCACCGGGGCCGCATCTGGTGCCGAGGTGCTCACCGCACCATTGGCGTTTTGATCGGTTGATGCCGGTTGCACTGCCTGCTCAGGCACGCTGGCGGGTTGCTGTTGCTGAACCGGCGTAGAAGGCGTCACGCCATTTTTAGCCGCTTCAAAGCCTTTTTGGATCGCGTCGGCGAACACTTTGGCCTGGCCGTTCAGCGGCAGCAGCAGAGCGATTTTCGACGTGGAAGCCTGGGTAAAGTGCAGTACCTGGTTCAACTGGGTCGGTAGCGTTTTTGCCGCCGGGTTCTGCGGATAGCGGTTCTGCCAGTCTTTAATCCCGGCTTTCAGCAGGTCAGGATCCTGTTTGTTGTCCTGATACACCCGTAGCAGATCCAGCCAGCCTTGCAGCACATTTTCATTGGCGTTGATCACCAGGCTGTTCATGTCCTGCGGCGTCAGTTGCAGCAGTGACTGCCAGGTTTGATCCAGGTTGTTCTGATGTGCCTTGCCGGTCAGCAATGGCTCTTGCGCAATGTAAGCGCGGATTAGCGGCAGGGAAGGTTTACCCTGATTGGCCGCGATCTGCGCCTGGTAGAAGCGCACCAGCTGATTGGCTGATAGCGAACCGCTATCGATATGACCCAGCGTGCTGCGCGCGCTGACGTAGCTTTTGTTCGCCACCTGCAGTTCTGCGGTCAGCAACTGGCTTTCCACCTGCTGCACGCTGCTGAGGTTTTTCGGCAGTTGGTTCAGTTGTTCACTAGCCTGCGGCAGTTTCCCTTCGCGTAACAACGCGCGAATAGCAAGTAATTGCCAGTCAGCCTTGTTATCATTGCTGCTTTGCTGCAGCTGCTGCAGATAGTAATCGGAACTGGCGCTCGCTTCGTCCTGTATATTGGCAGGCGGCGTCTGCGGGGCCTGACTTGGGCAGCCTGCAAGGAAAAGGGCTGCTGCGATAACTGCGGTAAGTCGGACAGGCTTTGAACGCCCTGCTTTGGTACGAACGAATGTTGAGGAAAGCATACTGTATCCAGTGATGTTTTTTTCAAGATGCTCAATATTAAATCGGCAACCCGGATGAAACAATGAATCAACACCAACAATCAGTCATTTCTGCATCAACGCTGTATGTGGTGCCCACCCCAATCGGCAATTTAGGGGATATTACCCACCGTGCGTTAGAGGTACTGAAAAGCGTTGATCTGATTGCGGCGGAAGACACGCGCCATACCGGGTTGCTGCTGCAACACTTTGCGATTAGCGCGCGGTTGTTTGCGCTGCATGACCATAACGAACAACAAAAGGCCGATCAACTGTTGGCGAAACTGCAGGAAGGCCAGAGCATTGCGCTGGTTTCCGATGCGGGTACGCCGTTGATCAACGATCCTGGTTATCACCTGGTGCGCCGTTGCCGTGAAGCAGGCATCCGTGTGGTGCCGCTGCCAGGTGCCTGTGCGGCAACTACCGCACTTTGTGCCGCCGGTTTGGCATCAGACCGTTTCTGCTACGAAGGGTTCCTGCCGGCGAAAACCAAGGGCCGTAAGGATACGCTGATGGCGCTGGCAGAGGAACCGCGCACGTTGATTTTCTACGAATCCACCCACCGTTTACTGGAAAGTTTGCAGGACATGGTCACCGTCTGGGGGCCGCAACGTTATGTGGTGCTGGCGCGCGAGCTGACCAAAACCTGGGAATCCATCACCGGCGCACCGGTTGGTGAACTGCTGGCCTGGGTGCAGGAAGATGAAGTCCGACGTCGCGGCGAAATGGTACTGATCGTTGAAGGCCACAAGGCGCAGGAGGACGCATTGCCGCTGGAGGCTCTGCGCACCCTGGCACTGCTGCAAAAAGAACTGCCGTTGAAAAAGGCGGCGGCGCTGGCGGCGGAGATCCACGGTGTGAAGAAAAATGCGTTGTATAAATATGCTTTAGAGCAACAAGAACAGTAAAGCGGTTGACCTGCGGTGGGCGCAACGCTACTATCCGCGCCGGAGTTGACCAGACAGTCGCCGCTTCATTGCCGTCCCTTTCGGGGGAGACAGATGGAGGGGAGGAAAGTCCGGGCTCCATAGGGCAGGGTGCCAGGTAACGCCTGGGAGGCGCAAGCCTACGACTAGTGCAACAGAGAGCAAACCGCCGATGGCCCGCGCAAGCGGGATCAGGTAAGGGTGAAAGGGTGCGGTAAGAGCGCACCGCGCGACTGGCAACAGTTCGTGGCACGGTAAACTCCACCCGGAGCAAGGCCAAATAGGGGTTCACATGGTACGGCCCGTACTGAACCCGGGTAGGCTGCTTGAGCCAGTGAGCGATTGCTGGCCTAGAGGAATGACTGTCCACGACAGAACCCGGCTTACCGGTCAGCTCCCTCTATAAAGAAAACCCCGCGTGACGCAAGTTACGCGGGGTTTTTTCCTTTCTGGATGCCCATCACACCGGCAAATCGATCAGCAGTGCGCGCAGCGGTGTCTCGGCGCGGATGGTCAGGCGGTTTTCCTCGTGGATAAACGCCCCATCGCCGCAGGTCAGGTGTTGGCTGTCGTTGCGCTCGCCATGGGCTTCAATGGTGCCGTGGATCGATTGCAGGTACGCCCGCGGTCCGTTCAGCGCCAGCGTCTGCTGTTCGCCCGGTTGTAAATCCAGATGGTGGATCCACACCTGTTGACGCAGTTGCAGACTGCCCTGAGCACCGTCTGGCGAGGCCAGCAGCGTCAGGCCGGTCTCTGGCAACATCAGGCGTTGTACGCGTTCGTTGTTGCGCTCTGGGCAGGCATCCAGCCACAGTTGCAAGCGGGTCAGCGGCGTATCATTGCTGGTGTTCTGCTCGCTGTAACTCAGCCCCGGCTGGGTGGCCAGCAGCAAAGCCTCACCGGCCCTGGCGCTTACCGTGTTGCCTTCGCTGTCGCGGTATTCCGCTTTACCCTGCAGGATTAAATTCAGGATATCCACGCTGGGGTAGGTGCGTGGCTGGAACGACGCGCCCGGGGCCAGCACTTCTTGATTTAATACCCGCAGCGAGGCGTAGCCCATCAGCTTGGGATCGAAGTAGTGTCCAAAAGAAAAGGTGTAGCGAGCCTGCAGCCAACCAAAGTCAGCTTGCCCGCATTGTTGTGCTGTTCTGCATGTAATCATGGCAATCGGCTCTCTAAATTCATTATCTAGATGGTAAGCATCTGGACGGCGGATTGTTAGCCAGTTAATCTGGTCGGTATATTCAAATTTCCTGACAGAGAGATTCGATGGCCAGAGATCGGGCGTTAACGCTTGAAGCGTTAAGGGTTATGGATGCGATTGACCGACGTGGCAGCTTTGCTGCGGCAGCCGATGAGCTGGGGCGCGTGCCTTCGGCGCTCAGCTACACCATGCAAAAATTGGAAGAAGAATTGGACGTGGTGCTGTTCGACCGCTCCGGCCACCGTACCAAGTTCACCAACGTCGGACGTATGCTGCTGGAGCGCGGACGGGTACTTCTGGAGGCAGCAGACAAGCTGACCACCGATGCCGAAGCGCTGGCGCGCGGCTGGGAAACCCACCTGACGATTGTCAGCGAGGCGCTATCACCCCCGAGCAAACTGTTTCCGCTGGTCGATAAACTCGCGCTGAAGGCCAATACCCAGGTGTCGATCTTGACCGAGGTGCTGGCCGGTGCCTGGGAAAGGCTGGAACAGGGGCGAGCGGATATTGTTATCGCTCCGGATATGCACTTCCGTGCGTCGTCCGAAATCAATACGCGTAAGCTGTACAAGGTGATGAGCGTGTATGTAGCCGCACCGGGCCATCCAATCCACCTGGAACCGGAGCCGCTGTCTGAAGTGACGCGCGTGAAGTACCGCGGCATTGCGGTCGCGGATACCGCCCGGGAACGCCCGGTGTTAACCGTGCAATTGTTGGATAAACAGCAGCGGCTAACGGTCAGCACCATTGAAGACAAGCGCCTGGCTTTGCTGGCCGGCCTGGGTGTGGCGACCATGCCTTACCCGATGGTTGAGAAAGATATCGAAGAAGGGCGTCTGCGCGTTGTCGGACCGGAATACAGCCGCGAAGTTGACATCATTATGGCCTGGCGACGTGACAGCATGGGGGAGGCAAAGGCCTGGTTCCTGCGCGAAATTCCGCGTCTGTTTGCACAGTTGGAACGACAGTAAAACTCCCTTTTGCCGTTAAGCAAAAGGGAGTTGTGCGTTAACTAAAACGCCGGTCGCGGCCGTGTGGCTCATCCAAATCTTGCGCCGGCCCGATAGAAATAATGCCGTGCGGATTGATGGTGGCATGGCTGCGGTAATAGTGATTGCGGATGTGCGGCAGGCTGACCGTTTCGGCCATGCCCGGCATTTGGTAGATGTCCCGCAGGAAGCCATACAGGTTGAGATAATCGCTGATGCGGTGTTTGTCGCATTTAAAGTGGGTGACATACACCGGGTCGAAGCGTATCAGCGTGGTCCACAGACGCAGGTCTGCCTCAGTCAGGCGATCGCCCGTCAGGTAACGCTGTTGCCCCAGGATCTGTTCCAGTCGCGCCAGTGCGTCAAATACCCCGTTTACCGCTTCGTCATAGGCTTCCTGGCTGGTGGCGAAACCGGCCTTGTAGACGCCATTATTCACCAGGTCATAAATCCAACCGTTCAGTTCATCAATTTTCCCGCGCAGCTCGGTGGGATAATAGTCGCCGGCGCGTGCGCCAACACCATCAAATGCGTTGTTGAACATGCGAATGATATCGGCCGATTCATTGCTGACGATGGTCTGTTGCTGTTTGTCCCACAGCACTGGCACCGTCACGCGGCCGGTGTAGTGCGGGTCGGCGCGCAGGTAAAGCTGGTAGAGAAAGTCTGAGTGGTACAGGCTGTCGCCGGTGGCCTCAGGGAAGTCGGTGCCAAAGGTCCAGCCATTTTCCAGCATCAGCGGATGCACCACGGAAACGGGAATAAGTGACTCCAACCCTTTCAGTTTACGCATCAGCAGCGTGCGATGTGCCCAGGGGCAAGCGAGTGAAACGTACAGGTGATAACGATCTTGCTCCGCTTTAAAACCCCCGACTCCGTGTTCGCCCGGCTGACCGTCGGCGGTCACCCAGTTGCGGAACTGAGAGGTTGAGCGTTTGAAACGGCCCCCGGTGGATGAGGTGTCATACCAGATGTCTTGCCAAACGCCATCGACGAGTTGTCCCATGGGAATCTCCTTCGTGTCCGAGTGAAAAAGCAAAAAGGCCCGACATGCGGGCCCCTGAGTCGGTGTTAAAACCTTACCACTTTTTGTTCAAAATGCGGTCGATACTGAAACCGCCTGGGCCGGCAATGGCCAGTACGATGAAGCCGCCAGCTATGGTCAGATTTTTCATGAACATGATCTGGTTTACGCCATCTGCAAAGTTAGTATGGAACAGTAATGCGGTCAGGATGGTAAAACCGGCGGTGAACAGTGCCACAGTGCGAGTCAGGAAACCGAACAAAATTGCCAGACCGCCGCCAAATTCCAGCAGGATGGTCAGCGGCAGCAGGAAGCCAGGTACGCCCATCGATTGCATGTACTGTTGGGTGCCGGCATAGCCATCACCCATTTTGCCGTAGCCTGCCACGATAAACAGGATTGGCATCAGAATACGAGCAACCAGCAAACCTGTATCTTCTAATTTTTTCATCATTTACTCCAAAGTGATTTTTGTTTGCCAGTTTTGGCGTTTGTCATGTTAGTGAGCGGTATGCCGGGTATCTGACCCTGTCCTGCCCGTTTCGTCTTGATGGAGTGAATGTTAATCGGGATGAGTACGCTTTGTTAGCAAGTAAAACTGTCGTATTTTTTCAAAAAAACTGAATCTTTAGCCTGCTAACAAATCGTGGGGAATCAGAAAGTTGCCCAGCCTTCACCGGCAGAAACGCAAAGTCTCTGTGAAAAGGCGGGCAAAACATCGGAAGTATTGATGGAAGGGGGACGGTTACTTGCTGGAAAACGTTTTCTGGATCAAGCGGATAGTACCAAAGGCACCAAAAGCGCGGCGTGACCAGCGAATCAACTTGCTGGGATGGCGGATACCGTACAACGCCATCACGCTGGAACCGACCACCAGATATTTACGCAGGCCGAAAAGGGTTTGCCAGCCGCGATCGATGCGCTCGGTCTTTTCCAGCCACAGGGCTTTGTTTTCGGCAAGATCCAGCCTTTGTTGCTGGATCTTGCCAATCAACTTCTCTTTTCTCCATTCCAGATAGCGGCGGCGATTCATTTTTCACCTTCCAGCTCGGAACGGTCGATTTCCAACTGATTGCGTGTCGCACCCAGCAGCGTGGAGCGGCGCGCTTTGACCAGTGTCCAGATAGCGCCAGCCACGGCCAGGAACAACAGCACACCGGTCGTCGTGCCTAACGCGATCAAACGGTAGACGGGATCTACGGCCCAGAAAATCAGGATCAGCAGGCTCATCAGGCCGAATGCGGTGAATAACAGGGTCATACCGGCCATAATCAGCAACTGAATGAGGTTGGCTTTCTCCTCCTCCAGCTCGACCACGGCCAGTCGAACCCGGGTCTCCACCATACCGACCAGAATGGTGATGATGCGCTGGGCGACATCCAGGACCCCTTTAGCGGGGCCCTGTGCACGAACTTGCGGTTGTTCTGCCATAATTAGCGGCGCGCTAACAGAACGCCCAGCACTACGCCGACCGCAGCGCCGATACCGATACCGGTCCACGGATTATCACGAACATACTCGTCCGCCTGGCCGGCGATTTGTTTGGTCTGGGAGGCAATCTTGTCCCCGGCATCGCTCAGGCGAGCACGGGTATCCTTCAGCGCACCTTCAGCTTTGGAACGCAACTTTTCCAGCTCGGCTTTTGGCTTATCGGTGGAAGAGTTCAACACTTCTTCCAGCGTATCGGCTAAGGATTTAAGTTCAGCGCGTAAGTTTTCTGCATTTGAATCATGTGCCATGTGATTATTCCTTAACGTTAACTTCGACAGACTTTCAACATAGCGGATTTTTTCGCCGGAGCAAAGGGCGGATGGGTAGCTGATATCACTAAGCATCCATTTTATACGCAATAAAAATCCCGTGTGGCGTGGCTCTCAGCGATAAATCCGCTGGTGTAAAAAAATTATTCCGCTTGAGCTTGTTTCAGCTCGGCTTGAGCTTCAGCCAGCTTTTTCTGTTTCTTGGCCACTTTCTCCAGGTTGCCGGTCTGCTGGGCTTCTTTCAGTTCCTGCTGACGCTCGGTGACCTTGCCTTGTTTTTCATCAATTTTTTTCTGACGATCGGCCTGCAGGCTGGCTGGTGTGCAATGGGTCTGCACTTCGCCCAATGCCGTTTTCAGCCCGGCGACACGCTGAGTATTGCCGTGCTGGGTGGCATAATCGATCTGTTTCTGAATTTCTTGTGCCTTGGTCACACAGCCATTCTCTGCTGCGAATGACAGGGCCGGCACGAGGAATAATGGGAGGGCAAGTAACACCGAATGGCGTAATTTCATGTTATCAGTTCCTTAATTATTGGGATGCATTGGTAAACATCCTCTGTTCCTGACTGCCAACAAAGGCAGCGCGACAGGAGTCTTACGCTGCTGACTGACGCTAACCTTTAGCATAGTCATGGAAAGCGCAGACCCCCAAAGAATCCGCCCCAGTTCGGTGGTGATTGGTGATTAATTGAACAGTGAGGCTAAATGAAAGGAAAGCCCTTCATATGAAGGGGGTATTATCCCAGATTGAGTGGGGCGCGTGCAAATTCACGCACCCAATGGGTAGGAACAGGGGATTCGCTGAGGGCGATGATGTAGCCCGGTGGCAAAATGTTTTGCAATGCTTCGCGCGCCAGCAACTGTTGTTCCGGCGAGTCCAGGCGGATCACCAGGCCATCGCCTTCCGGGGTGATGCTTTTGATGCGAATGCCTCGCTGATCCAGCCTTTGGTAGACATAGAAACCGTCAGGTAGCGAAAGGCCTTGCTGGCCCGCACGGATGCGCAGTTCGCTTTCGGTACGCACCATGCAGGGCACCAACAGCGTGGCGAGCGCCAGTAAAGCTAGCGCAATCAGCAACACGTACTGCCAGCGCGGGCGCTTGATCATCACGCCCCTTTCCCCTGATCGGCGCGTTTCTTGCGCCACAGCACGATTAACGAGCCCACCAGCCCCGCTACCAGCAACACCAGCGGCAGTAGCATCAGGCAGAACATCAGTTGGTCTTCATATTTGCGGAACACCGGGGTTTTGCCCAAGGCAAAGCCCAGCGAGGTCAGGATCACCACCCACAGCAGACCGCTCATCCAGTTAAAGAACTGGAAACGTGCGTTGCTCAGGCCAGAGAGGCCGGCAATGGTCGGCAGCAGAGTGCGGACAAACGCCAGGAAACGGCCGACCAGCAGAGCGGAAAGCCCGTGGCGGTGGAACAACTGATGGGCACGCTGATGATAGTGAGCCGGCAGATGAGATAGCCAGCCCTGCACGGTTCGGGTATTACCGAGCCACTTGCCCTGTATGTAACTGACCCAACACCCCAGACTGGCGGCGACGGTGAGGATAAAAATGGTGAGCGGGAAATTCATGGTGCCTTTGGCGATCAGCACGCCAACCAGGATCAACAGACTGTCACCCGGCAGAAACGCCGCCGGCAACAGGCCATTTTCCAGGAACAGAATCAAAAACAGCAGGCCGTAGAGCGTCCAGACCAGCGAGGGATTCGCCAGCGTCTCAAAATCCTGCTGCCATAAGGCATGTAACAGTTCTTTAATGATGTCCATCCGGTGTTCCTAAAACGTCATTGTTTGTTTTTGTCTCAGCGGCGGATCGGGAGTGGACGCAGAGCGCGCGGGCGATCCTGGCTGCTGATAATGATGAAACGGTGTTGCTTTTTAGTGGTTTCTAATCGGTGCGACACCGGTCAAGAGTGGTAAGTCAGCGTACCACGATAAAGCATATTACTTTCTTTCCAGCCACCCAGCCTGTTTTGCTGCTGCGAGGTATGCAGCGTCCAGTTCATCTGGGCAAGCCGGTTTGGCGCAGGTGATTTCTGGCGCGGGAGGCAAGTGCTGTGACCCAACTCTGTGGCTAACGAATAAACCGGCAACAGTTGGGCGGGGGCAGGTAGCGAACCGGGGTAAGAATGCACCCGCGGCAGCAGCAGCGGCATTTTACCGGGCGCTTTACGCCGCAGTTCTGCCGGTGACTGGTAAACCGGGTCATCAGGGGAGAACACCGACTCGGCAAGCGATGGCTGACCGTTCAGTGCCGTGGGAATAGCTTTGGAGGACGCCGCGCATAGCTTTTGGCCGGAGACCGAACCGGTCCAGCAAAAAAGAGCAATAAGCATGGCAAACAACCAGCGCATGTATTCGCGTCCCGCCCCGTAGCAGAGGGTAAAAAGTGGCTCAACTTTACCAAAATAGCACGATTGGCAACAGGGAAATCTACGTTGCCAGCGGTGAAATACTACACGGCAAATCGCCGTTCAGGCATCGATTCAGCGGATTTTACAATACCTGACATAACGCTACGGTTTTTGACTGCTCGCGCTATTTATTTTCTGGGGCCACGCCGTCCAGATGAACCACCGGGTTATCGGCGAACAGATAGCGGTCGGCATTATATTCAAAATCGTCGCTGGTGGCGTTGAACAGCATCTGCTTGGTATTTTCCAGATGCTGCCACATGGCCAGTTTGGCGGCGTAAGGATCTTTACGTATCAATGCCTTGAGGATCTGATCGTGATCGTCGCACCAGCTGGCGATCGAGCGGTCGTCAATATGCTCATGCAGCTTGATCCAATAGGGGTTATTCACGCGCTGTACCCACATTTTTTCCACGATGGTGGCCATCGCCGTGTTCTGAGTGGCCAGCGCGACCTGCACGTGGAATTTCAGATCCCACTGCGAGTCGCGGAAGCGATCTTCCTTGCGTGCCTGTTCCTGGATCTCCATCAACAGAACGATGTCCTGTTTGGTGACCTGGGTGGCGGCGAATTCGGCAATGTTGCTTTCAATCAGTTGGCGCGCCTGCAGCAGTTCAAATGGCCCGGCGGTGGCAAACTCGATGCTGTCGCCCGGAATCACCAGGTTTTTCTGCTGGTTGGACATCACATGGATCCCGGAGCCTTTGCGCACGTCAACGTAGCCTTCCACTTCCAGCATGATGATCGCCTCCCGCACGACGGTGCGGCTGACGTTCATCTCTTCGGCAATGTAGCGTTCGGCCGGCAGTTTATCGCCCACCGGATATCGGCCGCTTTCAATACGCTGCTTTAGCTCGGCGGCCAGCTGCTGATACAGGCGTCTGGTTTCAGTGAATTCCATAGTGAATGCTCTTAGGGTAGGGAGGGGCGCGTAACCATGGATTTGTTATACCACTTATCCTGCGGAGCTACCAGTGGCCGGGGGGCGCGCCCGGCACGCTGGCCGGGCGATGGGGTTAACTGCGAGCCGAGGCCGGTTGCAGCGGATCTTCCTGCGGCTGTGAGGCCGGCCGATTTTGCAGGATGGTCCAGATGGCGATGGCACCGAGAATATCGAATACCGACAGCGCGGCGAACAGTGGGCTAAAACCCAGAGTATCGGCCAATGCGCCGACCACCAGGGCAAACATTGTGCTGGCGGTCCAGGCTGCCATGCCGGTCAGGCCGTTGGCGGTGGCCACTTCGTTGCGACCAAACACGTCAGATGACAGGGTAATCAGCGCGCCAGACAGCGCCTGATGGGCAAAACCACCGACGCACAGTAGCGCGATAGCCGCATAAGGACTGGTAAACAAACCGATCATTCCAGGGCCAATCATTAGCACGGCTCCCATAGTGACCACCAGTTTGCGTGAAACGATCAGGTTCACCTTAAAGTGCTTTTGGAAAAACGGTGGCAGGTAGCCACCAACGATGCAGCCGAGATCGGCGAACAGCATCGGCATCCAGGCGAACATGGCGATCTCTTTCAGGTTAAAACCATAGGCTTTGAACATGAATAACGGGATCCAGGCGTTGAAAGTGCCCCAGGCAGGCTCTGCCAGAAAACGCGGCAGCGCTATGCCCCAGAACTGGCGGTTGCGCACAATCTGCCAGGCGGACATTTTCTTGGCGTTGTCGGTTTGGTGCTGCGCTTCCTGGCCCTCCAGAATGTACTCGCGTTCCTCACTGCTGAGTTTCTTCTGGTCTTTCGGGTGCTTATAGAAAATCAGCCAGCAGATGGCCCAGATCAGGCTTAGCACGCCGGTGATGATAAACGCCATTTCCCAACTGTGTGCCACTATGGCCCAGACCACCAGCGGTGGAGCGAGCATGCCGCCGATTGACGAGCCGACGTTGAAGTAGCCAACGGCTATCGAACGTTCTTTGGCTGGGAACCACTCGCTGCTGGCCTTGAGCCCGGCGGGGATCATCGCCGCCTCTGCCATGCCAACGGCGCCGCGCGCCAGTGCCAGACCGCCCCAACTGTTGGCGAGTGCGGTTCCCATACAAAACAGCGCCCACAGAATGGCGAACATGGCGTAACCCACCTTGGTACCCAGTACGTCCAGCACGTATCCCGCCACCGGCTGCATCAGGGTGTAGCAGGCAGAATAGGCCGCGACAATGTACGAGTACTGCTGCGTGGTGATATGTAAGGTGCCTTCCAGCGTCGGTGCCGCCACGGCCATGGCATTGCGGGTCAGGTAGCCCAGCACGGTGCCGATGGTCACCAGCCCGATCATGTACCAGCGTAACCCTTTAATTTTACGCATCCAAAATATCTCCCAGTCTTCAATAGGTGACGCCGAGATGGCGGCAGTGTTTTAGGGGGATCCCCCTTTTCGTTGTTCTGCGCCGGCCTGTCCGTCACCGACGTATTCCCGCCGCATGAACGACTGGGTGGCGAGACAATAACTTGTCATACAGATTTAAAAGTTGAGTGATATCACAAAAGCCGTTTTTCAATTGGGCAATACTGTTTGCTGGATAATTATGCGATTTAGACGAGTTTTTGCCGTAAAACTGCCGTTTAACGGCCTTTTATGGCTGATGCTACCCAGGCAGTGGGTGATATTTTGCTGGACGCTCAGTGAAATTGGTGTGATAACTTTGTCGCATTGGACAGAGTACCGAACGGCAAGCAAGGCGAGGAACCAAAAAAGATGGCGACGTTTTTAAGCGAAGATTTTCTGTTGGGCAACGAATTTGCCCGGCGTTTGTATCATGACTATGCGGCAGACCAGCCGATTTTTGACTATCACTGTCATTTACCGCCGGAGCAGATCGCCGAGAACACCCGCTTCAAAAATTTATATGAGATCTGGCTAAAGGGCGATCACTATAAATGGCGGGCGATGCGCACCAACGGTGTGGCTGAACGGCTGTGTACCGGAGATGCCGGTGACCGTGAAAAGTTTGATGCCTGGGCCGCTACCGTGCCGCATACCATAGGTAATCCGCTCTACCACTGGACTCATCTGGAGCTGCGCCGCCCGTTCGGGATTACCGGCATGCTGCTTTCCCCAACGACTGCGGACGATATCTGGCAGCGGGGCAACGCCTTGCTGGCGCAGGATGATTTCAGGGCGCGTGGCATCATGCAGCAAATGAATGTGAAGATGGTTGGTACTACCGACGATCCGTTCGACGATTTGCGCCACCATAAAGCGATTGAGGCTGACAGTAGCTTCGATATCAAGGTGTTGCCAAGCTGGCGACCGGACAAGGCGTTCAATATCGACGCGCCGGGTTTCAATGATTACCTGCAAAAACTGGAAGCGGCAGCGGATATCAATATTGGCCGTTTTAGCGCGCTGTGTGACGCGTTGAAAAAACGCATGGATCATTTTGCCGCCCATGGCTGCAAGGTGGCTGACCATGCGCTGGACGTGGTGGTGTATGGCGAAGCGGACGAAAGCACATTGGACGCGATTTTAACCGCGCGCCTGAGCGGCAAGCTGCCGACGCCGGAGCAAAGCGCCCAGTTCAGAAGTGCGGTACTGCTGTTCCTGGCCGCCGAATATCAACGTCGCGAATGGGTACAGCAGTATCACATCGGCGCGCTGCGCAATAATAACAGCCGTATGCTCGCCAGTG
Source organism: Serratia sp. S4 (assembly GCF_000347995.1). NCBI lineage: Bacteria > Pseudomonadati > Pseudomonadota > Gammaproteobacteria > Enterobacterales > Yersiniaceae > Serratia > Serratia sp. S4. Next base: position 4,641,324 of record NZ_KB661120.1, on the reverse strand, counting down.
TGGGGCCGGACATCGGCTTCGACTCGATTAACGACCGGCCGCTGGCGGAGGCGCTTTCTCGCCTGCTGGACGCCCAGGCACGCCAGGGCGGCCTGCCGAAAACTATTCTGTACTGCCTCAACCCGCGCGACAACGAAGTGATCGGCACCATGGTCGGCAACTTCCAGGGTGAGGGCACGCCGGGCAAGATGCAGTTCGGCTCCGGCTGGTGGTTCAACGATCAAAAAGACGGTATGCAGCGGCAAATGACGCAGTTGGCGCAACTGGGCCTGCTGAGCCGTTTTGTTGGCATGCTGACCGACAGCCGCAGTTTCTTGTCTTATACCCGTCATGAATATTTCCGCCGCATCCTTTGCCAGATGATTGGCGGCTGGGTGGAGAACGGGGAAGCGCCGGCGGATATTACGTTACTGGGTGAGATGGTGAAAAACATCAGCTTCGACAATGCCAAAAACTATTTCGCCATTGAACTGGCGTAGCCGTTGCCCGAGGTGGGTTTATGCAAAGCATGGTAAAAATTCATTCGCTGGATAATGTCGCGGTAGCGCTGAGCGATCTGGCCGCCGGCGAAACCTTGGCGTTGGACGCACTGACGATTCGGCTGGCGCAACCGGTGACGCGTGGGCACAAGTTTGCGCTGCAGCCGATCGCTGCCGGTGAGGCCATCATCAAATACGGCTTGCCGATTGGTCATGCGCTGGAAGCCATAGCGCCGGGTGAACATATTCACTCGCAAAATGCCAAAACCAACCTGAGCGATCTCGACAGCTATCAGTATCAACCCGCTTTCCCGACGCTGCCACCACAGGCTGCGGATCGTGAGGTGCAGCTTTACCGCCGAATCAGTGGGGAGGTGGGGATCCGCAATGAACTGTGGATCGTGCCGACCGTTGGCTGCGTCAACGGCATTGCCCGGCAGATCCAGCAGCGTTTTCTGAAGGAAACTCAGGATGCGCAGGGGATCGACGGCGTGCATCTGTTCAGTCATCCGTTTGGTTGTTCGCAACTGGGTCAGGATCATGAGAACACCCGCACCATGCTGCAAAATATGGTTCGCCATCCGAACGCCGGGGCGGTGCTGGTGATTGGACTCGGGTGCGAGAACAATCAGGTGGATGTGTTCCGCAGTACGCTGGGCAGGGTCGATGAGCAACGGGTGCGCTTTATGGTGTGCCAGCAGCAGGACGATGAGGTCGAAGCCGGGCTGGAGCAGTTGCATGCGCTGTATCAGGTGATGCGTGACGATCGCCGTCAGCCGGGTAAGCTGAGCGAGTTGAAGTTCGGACTGGAGTGTGGTGGATCGGACGGTCTGTCCGGGATCACCGCCAACCCACTGCTGGGGCGTTTTTCTGATTACCTGATCGCCAACGGCGGCACCACGGTGTTGACCGAGGTACCGGAGATGTTTGGTGCCGAACGGATCCTGATGAGCCGTTGTCGCGATCGGGCGACCTTCGAGAAGACCGTCAGCATGGTCAACGACTTCAAACAGTACTTCATCGCCCATAATCAGCCGATTTATGAAAACCCTTCACCGGGCAACAAGGCTGGCGGGATTACCACGCTGGAGGAAAAATCCCTCGGCTGCACGCAGAAAGCCGGGCAGAGTCAGGTGGTGGACGTGCTTAAGTATGGCGAACGCCTGCGCCAGCCCGGCTTAAACCTGCTCAGCGCGCCTGGCAATGATGCGGTAGCGACCAGCGCGCTGGCCGGTGCCGGCTGTCATATGGTGCTGTTCAGCACCGGACGCGGCACGCCTTATGGCGGCTTCGTGCCGACGGTGAAACTGGCCACCAACAGCGAACTGGCGGCGAAGAAACCCCACTGGATTGATTTTGACGCCGGTCGGCTGATCCACGGCACCTCGATGGAGAGTCTGCTGGAGCAGTTTGTCGACCTGATCGTGGCGATCGCCAATGGTCAGGCGGCGCGTAATGAAGTGAATGATTTCCGTGAGTTGGCGATTTTTAAAAGCGGGGTAACCTTGTAGGGCTGTGATAGTGAGGTCAAAAAAAGGCGCCCAATAATGAGCGCCTTGTTGAATAAGCTCGGAAATTAACGCACCTTCAGCGGATCTTCATCTGCCAAACGTTGGTCTTCCGCCTGACAGGCTGCGGCAGTAAACAGGACGTCGGTAGAAGAGTTCAGTGCGGTTTCGGCGGAGTCTTGCAGAACGCCGATGATAAAGCCGACGGCGACCACCTGCATGGCCACGTCGTTCGGGATGCCGAACATGTTACACGCCAACGGGATCAGCAACAGCGAACCCCCGGCCACGCCGGAAGCACCGCAGGCACAAACGGCGGCCACTACGCTCAGCAGCAGCGCGGTCGGCACGTCAACCGGGATCCCCAGAGTATGCACCGCCGCCAGCGTCAGCACGGTAATGGTGATCGCCGCACCGGCCATATTGATGGTCGCACCCAGCGGGATAGAAACCGAATAGGTGTCTTCGTTCAGATTCAGTTTTTTGCACAGCTCCATATTCACCGGAATATTGGCGGCCGAGCTGCGGGTGAAGAACGCGGTCACGCCGCTTTCACGCAGGCAGGCGAACACCAGCGGATAAGGATTGCGACGGATTTTCCAGAAAACGATCAGCGGGTTAAGCACCAGTGCGACCAGCAACATACAGCCGATCAGTACCACCAGCAGTTGAGCATAACCCCACAGTGCGCCGAAGCCGGTTTCTGCCAGCGTCGAAGCCACCAGGCCGAAGATGCCAAGCGGGGCGCAGCGGATCACCGCACGCACCACCATGGTGACTGCATGTGACATATCGTTAATCAATGATTTGGTGGTGTCAGAGGAGTGACGCAGCGCCAGTCCCAGACCCACAGCCCAGGCCAGAATACCAATATAGTTAGCGCTAATCAGCGCCTGGAACGGGTTGGCCACCACGCTCAACAGCAGGCCTTTCAGCACCTCAATAATGCCGCCCGGTGGGTTGATCTCGGCATTGCCGGCCACCAGCGCCAGGTTGGACGGGAACATAAAGCTGACCACGACCGCCACCAGCGCCGCAGCGAAGGTTCCCAGCAGGTAAAGGAACAGGATCGGCCGGATATTGGTTTTCTGCCCGTGTTTGTGATTGGCGATTGAGGCCATGACCAACACCAGCACCAGTACCGGCGCCACCGCTTTCAGTGCGCCAACGAACAGCGCACCCAGCAAGCCTACCGCCGAAGCCGTTGCCGGTGAGACCAGCGCAACAATAATACCGGCCACCAGGCCGACCATGATTTGTTTGACCAGACTGCCCTGAGTGATCTTCTGTAATAGTTTTTGCATAGTGCTTTTTCTTCCCGATGATGTTGCTTACAGCTTTATCTCGGCGGGAACCTCGCCGGACAACTTTTATTTGAATCTGTAACCAAGTGTGTTTGCCAAATCAGTATTCAGTAAACCAGGGGGGTTGGAAAGGGCCAGCGGTGAAATTCTGAGGGCGGATCAACTCTTGATAACATACTGGTTACATTTGTGTGATCGCAATAACGTTTGGCGTTTTAGGCGAATTGCCAAACAATCACGGGGCGACTAGCGCCCCGGATAACAGATTATGGTGCTTTATTATTAGTCAGGCGGTCATTCCGGCGGTTAACCCAGGCGTTGATCAGCAGCGTCAGCGTCAGGATACTGGCGACTACGCCGAGTGAAACACCGATCGGAATGTGGAACAAATCGATAATCAGCATCTTGACGCCGATAAACATCAGGATCAGCGACAGACCATATTTCAGCATCGAGAAGCGTTCTGCCACGTTAGCCAGCAAGAAGTACATGGCGCGCAGGCCCATGATGGCAAACAGGTTAGAGGTCAGGACGATGAACGGGTCGGTGGTCACGGCAAAGATCGCCGGGATGCTGTCGACCGCAAAGATCACGTCGCTCAGTTCTACCAGGATCAGCACCAGTACCAGCGGCGTAGCAAACAGCAGGCCGTTGCGGCGCACGAAGAAGCGCTCACCTTCCAGATTATCAGTCATGCGCAGATGGCTGCGCAGCCATTTCACCAGCGGTTTGTCGCCAATCGCCGCGCCATCTTCCTTCGCCAGCGCCATCTTGATACCGGTGAACAGCAGGAAAGCGCCGAACAGGTACAGCAGCCACTGGAACTGGGTCACCAGCCAGCTACCGGCGAAGATCATGATGGTACGCAGCACGATCGCGCCCAGTACGCCAAAAATCAGCACCCGACGCTGAAGGTTGGCCGGAACGGCAAAGTAGCTGAACAGCATCAGCCAGACAAAGACGTTATCAACCGCCAACGCTTTTTCGATCAGATAGCCGGTGAGGAAGGCCAGCGCCTGTGTGTCGGCAACGGCGCGCCCGGCGGTTTGGTTCAGGTAGTACCAAAAACCCAGGTTAAACAGCAGAGAAAGGCTGACCCACACCAGCGACCAACTGGCGGCCTGCTTCAGCGTCATGGTATGCGCGCCTTTGCGGCCCTGCAGCAGCAGGTCAATTGCGAGCATCACAACTATGATGGCGGCAAAGCTGCCCCATAACCAAGGTGTGCCAACGGTATTCATCATCAGAGGTATCCTTCAAAAACAAAAACGGCCAACGTCGGAAGACGCTAGCCGCTCTTATGAACGCTGCAAGCAAACCTCGCCTTCCGGCAAGGTCTCACTTACAACGTTGATGAAGGTGCACCTTGGTGCTCCCTGACATCAGGTTGCCCGGTAACCGGGTGCTTGCGCACCGTAATGACGATTAACCGGCAATGAAGTTACTCCCCTTTGCACGGCAGAAAGTAATGCAAAATGTGTCAGCGGTCAACGTTTATTGCACTACCCGGCCAGGGCTTTTTGCGCGCCCAGGCTGACGACAAACCCTTGCAATAGCAGCCGGCTGAACGGCGTATCGCTAACCTGCTGTTGCTTAAGCTGATACTCCGCCTGTTGCTGCGGATACAGCTCACCGAGCCAACTCAGATACTGGTGCATCACCGCGCCGTTAAACTCTGGGTGGAACTGGGTGGTCAGCACGTTATCGCCATAACTGAGGATCTGATAAGCATCCTGTTGCGAACGTGCCAGCACTACGGCACCGGCAGGGGGCGTCAATACGCTCTGGGAGTGGATCAGATTCGCCTTGAAGCGCGGCGGCAGCATCGCCATTCGCCGGTCATGGGCGGCGGCGGGCAACAGCTCGATATCCAGCGTCCCCACCTCCATGCCCTGCGGGTGATAGCCAACTTCCCCGCCAAGCGCATAGGCCAGCAACTGATGACCGTAGCAGGCGCCAAAAATCGGCAGTTTGATTAGCATGGCCTGACGCAGCCATTCGGCGGCCTGTTCGCTCCACGGCAGTTGCTCGGTGACCATCGCCGGTGAACCGGTGATCACCACCCCAGAGTAGTGTTGCGGTGGCAGCGGTTGTTGGCCGGCGGGTAGGTGCACGATCTGCACGCGATCGGCGTCGATATTCCCATGTTGCAGGAACATACCGTCGAAATTGGCTTTTTCCTGGCGGATAACTTCCGGCGCGTCGCCGGTCTGCATCAGTAATAACGGTTTCATGTCATTCTCCGTCGGCAGGAAATACTACGCCGGTCTGGCGGCGGATTTCGGTCAACAGGCGGGCGATAATCAGCGAGTTTTCCAGCCCCGGATGTTCTACCTGCCGTTTCTCCACCAGTTCGGCGAAGACTTGCGCTTCGTACAGCATGGTATTGATATGCTGCGGCTGGGTCAGATCCTGGCGTTGACCACCGCGTGGCGTCAGCACTACGCCCTGACACTCCGAGATTTTCTCAATTACCAGCGTGCCTTCTTCGCCCTGGATCTCGCTCGGAATGTCCGAGTTGCTGACCTTGGAGTGGGAGAGGGTCACGTCGAAGTCGCCGTAGTTGAGGCAGGCGGTGCCGTGCGCATCAACGCCGGTATCCAGCAAGCTGGCGCTGGCGATCACCGATTTTGGCTCACCGAACAGCGCCACGGCACTGGCCAGGCAGTAATAACCAATGTCCATGATCGAACCGTTGGAAAACTGCGGGTTGAAGGTGTTTGGATTTTCACCGGCCAGATAGCGTGGGTAGCGCGAAGAGTATTGGCAGTAGTTGATAAAGGCTTTCCGCAACCGGCCGATTTTCGGCAGCGTCTGCTGCAAGGTCAGGAAATTCGGCAGGTGGGCGCTTTTAAAGGCTTCGAACAGCACTACCTGATTTTCACGTGCGCAGGCCACCAGCTTTTCGGCTTCGCGCAGGTTGGATACCAGCGGTTTTTCGCAAATTACGTGTTTTTTATGGCTGAGGAATAACAGCGATTGCTGGTAATGCAGGCTATTGGGGCTGGCGATGTAAACCGCGTCGATGGCGTCTGACTGGGCCAGCGCTTCCAGGGAATCGAAAAACAGACTGACGGGGTAATTGGCACCAAATGCCTGCGCCTGTTCCAGCTTGCGCGAATAGACGGCGGTCAGCTTCAGTTTGCCGCTTTCGTGTGCGGCATCGATAAAGCGTTCCGTAATCCAGTTGGTACCAACAACGGCAAAGCGAATCATAGATATCTCCGGTTCCCAGACGTTAGAAATCAGAGTATCACAGGGAATCGTCAGGTATACAGATTGCCAAACACGGAGAGGTGGGTCAGATACAGCCGGGTATCGAACTCCAGTTGATGGTAGTTGGGTTCCATATGGCAGCACAGACTGTAGAAAGCCTTGTTGTGGTCTTTTTCTTTCAGGTGCGCCAGTTCATGCACCACGATCATGCGCAGAAACGGCTCCGGTGCCAGCTTGAATACCGTCGCCACGCGGATTTCCGCCTTGGCCTTCAACTTGCCACCCTGCACGCGGGAAATGGCGGTATGCATGCCGAGCGCGTGTTTCATTACCTGGATTTTACCGTCGTAGGCCACTTTGCTCAGCGGCTGGGCATTGCGCAGGTACTGGTTTTTCAGATCGACGGTAAACTGATAAAGCGACTTGTCGGTGGTGCAGTCGTGCACCTGCGGATAGCGCTGTAACAGCACTTCACCCAGACGCTGCTGGTCGATCAACTGCTGCACCTGGCTTTGCAGATGTTCAGAGTAACCCTGCAGGTAAGTCAGTTCGATTTCACGCATGAGTAATATCACGCCCCAGAATTTCCATAATTGGACGCAGTCGCTCGCGCTGCATATTTGCCTGTCGGGCTTCCCAGCGGTCGTGGGCCGCCTGCAGGTTTAGCCAAAAATCTGCAGTGGTTTCAAAAAGATCGGCAAACAGGTTTGCCTCCACAACGCTGAGACGGCGATGCCCATTGCATAAACGGTTTACCGTGGCGCGAGTGACGCCCAAGACCTTGGCCAGATCCTCCTGGCCGATACCCAGCGGTGTTAAGTACTCTTCTTGCAGCACTTCCCCCACCGTAGTGGGTTTTCGGCTTATGGTCTCTAACATAATTCTCCGTTGCCTAGGTATCTTGATGTGGGTCTAGGTAAATCAGCTCGGCGGCATCATTGCGCCAAATATTTGTCTCGGAAAGACGAAATCATTTCCTTCCCCATTCCATTGGGCCAATGAGTGTAACATTTAAAGTTACATTGCGTCGGATTAAAAATTGCTCAATACAGATTAAGCGGAAGGAATGCTATAGCTATCAGCAGCGAAAAGCGGGTTTGGCTTTCCGCTATGCGAGTGAATGCGCAATTTATCCGAAAAAACATTTTACTGGCGGACGTTTTTAGGGGATAAACAGCCCAAATTTTATCAGTCAGGAGGGGCAATGAGCCAACTCGATCTGGGAACACAGCAACTTGAGCTGGAGCGTTATCCCCAACAGGAAGAATCCACCCAACTACAGGCGTGGGAAGCGGCGGACGAATATCTGCTGCAACAGCTTGAAAATGTAAACATTGGCGATCGTCCGGTGCTGATTTTCAACGACAACTTCGGCACGCTGGCCTGTGCGCTGCACAGCCATCAGCCTTACAGCATCAGCGATTCTTACATGAGCCAGTTGGCCACGCGCCATAACCTGAAGCTCAATGAATTGGATCCGCTGCAGGTTACGCTGCTGGACACCCTGGCCGAATTGCCTGCGTCACCGGCGGTGGTGCTGATCCGCATTCCTAAAGCGCTGGCACTGCTGGAACAGCAGCTGCGTGCGCTGCGTGATGTAGTGGCACCGGACACGGTGATCATCGCCGGGGCCAAAGCGCGCGACGTGCATACCTCTACCATGCAGCTGTTTGAAAAGGTGCTCGGCCCCACTCGCACCAGCCTGGCATGGAAGAAAGCGCGGTTGATCCACTGTGAAGTCGCAGACATCGTGCCACCGGCAGCGCCGGTAACCACCAACTGGGTGCTGGACGGCACCGATTGGGTGATCCACAACCATGCCAACGTGTTCTCACGCAGCAACCTGGATATCGGCGCACGCCTGTTCCTGGATCATCTGCCGCATGACATTGAAGGCCACATTATCGATCTCGGCTGCGGTAACGGTGTCATCGGCATGGCCGCATTGATGCAGAACCCGCAAGCCCAGGTGAGCTTTGTTGATGAGTCCTATATGGCGGTGGCCTCCAGTGAACTGAACGTGGAGCATAACCTGCCGCAGGATATGGATCGTTGCCAGTTTGAAGTGAACAACTCGCTGGCGGGGATTGAGCGTGAAAGCGTGCAGGCGGTGCTGTGTAACCCACCGTTCCACCAGCAGCATGCGATCACCGATCATACCGCCTGGCAGATGTTCTGCGACGCCAAGCGTTGCCTGCAGGTGGGTGGCGAGCTGCGCATTGTCGGCAACCGCCATCTGGATTACCACCAGAAGCTGAAGCGTTTGTTCGGTAACTGCACCCTGATCGCATCCAACAAGAAGTTCGTGATCCTCAAAGCGGTGAAATCCGGCGCACGTTACTGATTGGCGGAGCGTAGAGTCAGCCATTTCCCATCAATATCTCGTTGAATCTCTTTGGCTAATGCGGTTGGTAACCCGACCGTATTAGCCTGTTGTTGGAAATGGCTTACCACGCTGTAAATTTCTTCGGCCACATTCATTACGGCCTTGGCGTTGGCCAAACCGGCCTGCCCGGCCATCATCGTCATTGCTGATGCGGTGATTTTCGAACCGTTACCGTTAAAAGCCGTCATATGCTGACCATAAGGCGAAGGGCTATAAACGATGTCATAACAGGGGGATAGCCGCCAGTTGTCTTGATCATCCGCCAGAAAAGCAAAGTTTTTGGCGTGGTCGTCCTGATTTACCGTCAGATAATTGAACAGGGCTCGGCGTAGTAATTTTCTGGCTTCTTCCACACCGCAGAGTATTCGGGTCGCTTTAATCAGATCGACATAATCCAATGAAGGCTCACGAAAAGGGGCATCCAATAATCCGCTGGCAGAAATCATGTGCCGACGGCCATGGTCACCCACGCAGTCAAAGCGTTCTTGCTCAAGCCAATGACGGTCTTTGCCAATATCGATCAAAGTAAAGTCTGCGACTTCAATACCGGCTTGCCGCGCCATCGTCATATAAACGTATTCGATCTGGCTTTCACGATGCCCAAGGGCAAATTTCTCGGAGGTTAGCTTTACCAAAAGCTTCTTGCCGACAGCATCCTGTTGGCTAGAAAAAGTACCATCAGCTAAGCGAGTGACGCTTAATTTTGGCCGCGCGCCCCCCGATCCCCCGGCATCCATCAAATGAGCAATCAGGTGTGACTCCGTCCCTTCAAACTCCTTAACGGCCTCATTCCCCAGTGTTATCAAGGTTAAATCTTGATTGTTCTCCTGATGGGATAATGGCAAGTCAGGCTCATAAAACAAAGCACCAAACCCACGTTCACCGGTGAAGGCCAACCTTTCCAATACGCTAATTGTTCTGGGATTGTAGCCATTTTGTCGAAATACACGATCCATCAAATAAAGCCCCCAACCATCCGGCAGGCTATCGGCAAAAACACCCTGTAACCCGTAATGCGGCTGTTTTGGTGCCTGATGCAAAAAGTTATCCCAGGGCAAATTGAAGGGGGAAAGTGAACTCTGATGCGAGGCTAAATAGCTTTCGTCGTAACGGAAATAAACACCGGTGGCATTTTCTGCCAGTTGCCCCACATTTTGTACATTGCCATCGCTCAGGCGACGTTTTACCAGCAGAGGAATATCAAGCATTTTTCAATACCTCCTCAATAGTTTGCGGTCTATTGCGGGTTCTGGTCAGTTGATGAAGTTCATTCAGATCACCAAGAGCGTCATAGAGCATCAGGAACTGACGCAATGAGATATTGCCGTCGGCTTCAAACTTGCGGATGGTACTATTAGGGACGCCAGAAATTTTAGCCAAGGCGGCGACTGATAATTTACGGCGTTTACGCAATTGCTTCAGGTAATCCTGCAGGGCGAGTTGCGTATCGTAGGGAGTATGTAGGGAAATCATGGTGCACCTATGACAACCTTAATTGCTACTATTATAGCAATTAAGGTTATATATAGGTGTTTTTTGCCACTATAGTGGCAATTTTTTACAGCGCCATCGCCAGCCGCGTGCCCTGATCGATAGCGCGGCGGGCATCCAGTTCGGCGGCCACGTCCGCTCCGCCAATCAAGTGCACCGTTTTGCCCATATCCAGCAGCGGTTGTTGCAGCTCGCGGCGTGGTTCCTGCCCGGCGCAGATAATCACCGTGTCTACCGGCAGACAACTTTCCTGCTCGGCCCGTGAAATATGCAGGCCTTCATCATCAATACGTTGATAATTCACGCTGTTGAGCATTTTTACGCCGCGCATCGCCAGACTGGTGCGGTGGATCCAACCGGTGGTTTTCCCCAGGCCTTCACCCACTTTGCTGGTCTTGCGTTGCAGCAGATAAATCTGCCGAGCCGCGTGCGTCGCCACAGGCCCTTCGGCTGCCAGACCGCCGCGATGGTTAAGCTGGTTGTCGATACCCCATTCACGGTTAAACTCCGCCTGATCCAGACTGCTCGACACGCCGTGCTGGCTGAGGTACTCGGCGGTGTCAAAGCCGATACCGCCGGCACCGATAATCGCCACCCGTTGGCCGACCGGTTTTTTGTCGCGCAGTACGTCCAGATAGGTCAAGACCCTGGCGTTATCGATGCCAGGGATCTCCGGGGTACGCGGCACGATGCCGCAGGCGAGGATCACTTCGTCAAATTCTGCCAGGTCGGCCGCCGTCACCCAGGTACCCAGTTTCAGCGTTACCTCCAGCAGCGCCAATTGGCGGCGGAAGTAGCGCAGGGTTTCATGGAATTCCTCTTTGCCGGGGATCTGTTTGGCAATATTGAACTGGCCGCCAATCTGGTCGGCAGCGTCGAACAGCGTCACCCGGTGGCCACGGCTGGCGGCGGTGGTGGCAAAGGCCAGCCCGGCTGGCCCGGCGCCGATCACCGCCAGTTTCTTCGGTTTTTCTGCCGGAACCAGTGGCATTTCGGTTTCGCGGCAGGCGCGTGGGTTAACCAGGCAAGAGGTGAGTTTGCCTTCAAAAATCTGGTCGAGGCAGGCCTGGTTACAGCCAATACAGGTATTGATTTCGTCGGCGCGACCTTCGGCGGCCTTTTGCACAAAGGCGGCGTCGGCCAGGAACGGACGGGCCATCGACACCATATCGGCGCAGCCGTCTGCCAGCACCTGCTCGGCAACGGCCGGATCGTTAATGCGGTTGGTGGTGATCAGCGGAATGCGCACTTTGCCCATCAGCTTACGAGTTACCCAACTGAAACCGGCACGTGGCACCATGGTAGCGATGGTCGGAATACGCGCCTCATGCCAGCCGATACCTGTGTTGATGATGGTTGCACCAGCCTGCTCAACTGCCAGCGCCAACTGTTCGATCTCCTGCCAGCTGGAACCGTCTTCCACCAGATCCAGCATCGAAAGGCGGTAAATCAGAATGAAATCGCTGCCGACCGCCTGCCGCACCGCCCGGACGATCTCCACGGCAAAACGCATGCGGTTGCTGAAGCTGCCGCCCCATTGGTCGTCGCGCTGGTTGGTGCGCGACACCAGAAATTGGTTGATCAGATAACCTTCGGAACCCATCACCTCGACGCCATCGTAACCGGCCTGCTGCGCCAGTGCCGCACACTGGGCGAAGTCGGCGATGGTCTGCACGATCTCCGCCTCGCTCAGCGCAGTGGGAGCGAAGGGATTGATCGGTGCCTGCAGCGCGGAGGGGGCGACCGGCTGCGGCTGATAACTGTAGCGACCGGCATGCAGGATCTGCAGCGCAATTTTACCGCCGGCCTGATGAACGGCCTCGGTGACGATGCGGTGGTGGCTGACCTGCTGTGGTTGACTGAGGGTGGAGCCGCCGCGATACACCACGCCCTTTTCATTGGGGGCGATCCCGCCGGTGACGATTAGCGCCACGCCGGCCGCCGCGCGTTCGGCATAGAAAGCGGCCATGCGCTCGGGGCCATTGGGCAGTTCTTCCAGGCCGGTGTGCATCGATCCCATCAGCACCCGATTTTTCAGGGTAGTGAAGCCGAGATCCAGCGGCGCCAGCAGGTGTGGGTAATTGCTCATTGCAGTCTCCATCGCGTCTTTCATCGTTATTATTATGTACGACCAAGTGGTCGGATGAGATAAATCTAGCCGTCTTCACTGCGGTTGGGAACCTGCATTGCGCTGAATGTGATAGATGTCATGAATCTTTATTGCTGTTTGCATCGTGAACAGCAAATCGGTTAGCATTTGCGCGTTGAAATACCTTCTCTCTGCGGAGCCATTACCGAAAATGAACACACACGCCTGCTGATATCTTGTCCCACGTTGCGCACATCTGTGCCTTGTGGGGATGTTTTGATCTCATTCAGGAGTGCTTATGGCTCATTTTGCGCAGTCCCCTCATCTTGTTTTACATCAACTGAGCTGCCAGTTTGCTGACGGCGAAACGCTGTTCGGCCCATTGGATCTGACTTTCGATCAACAACGCTGCGGCCTGGTTGGGCGCAACGGCGTCGGCAAAACGCGTCTGCTACGGCTGATTGCCGGGCTGGACTTGCCGGGTAACGGCCATGTTGAATCCCATGCTTCACTGGCCTACGTGGCGCAGCAGCCGGATCTCGCACCGCGGACTACGCTGGCGCAGCTGCTCGGCTACGGCGAGACCTTTGCCGCGTTGGCCCGTCTTGAGCAGGGACGACCGCAGGCGGACGATATCGATCGTCTGGAAGGGCAATGGGATCTCAGCGATCGTCTGCAGGCCGCTTTTACCTCCGCCGGATTGCCGCCGTTCGATCCGCAACGGCCAGCGAGCGATCTGAGCGGCGGTGAACGGATGCGTGCCGCCTTGTGCGGGGCGATGCTCGGTGAGGCGGACTTCCTGCTACTGGACGAACCGACCAACCACCTTGATACCCGCGCCCGCGACTGGCTGTATCAGCAGTTGGAAAACTGGCGTGGCGGCTTGCTGGTTGCCAGCCACGATCGGCAACTGCTGGCGCGTATGCAGCGCATTGTCGAATTGACGCCCGGCGCACTGCACAGCTACGGCGGTAATTATGATGATTATCGTCACCAGCGTGATCTGGAGCAGCAGGCTGCGCGTGCCGGACTGGAACATGCGCGTCAGGAACGTCGACGCACCCGCGCCCGGCAGCAGAAAGAACATGACATCAGCCAACGGCGCTCTGCGCAGACGCTGAAAACCGTCGATACGCTGAATATTGCCTCCTTTGAACGCGTGGCCTACAAGGCGGCGGCCAAAGAGAGTTTGGGTACGCTGCGCAAGCAGCATCAGGAGCAGAAAGGCTCCCTCGATGCCGCAGTGCGTGAAGCCTGGCAGCGGGTGGAGGAAGACAGCCCGGTGATGTTGACTCTGCCAGGCAGTGCAGTGGCGGCGGGCAAACAGGTACTGGTGCTGGAACAACTGCAACTGCCCTTTATCACTATGCCGCCGCTGGATTTACGCATCGATGGCCCGATGCGCGTGGCGTTAACCGGCCCGAACGGCTGCGGTAAAACGACCTTGCTGAAGGTGATCCTCGGGCAGTTGGCCGCCAAAGCCGGTCGTTGCCATTGCTTGCTACCGACGGCTTATCTCGATCAAAATCTTTCGCAGCTCAATCTGTCGCTCTCGGTGGTTGAGCATCTTGGCCTGCAGGATTCGCCGCTAAATGAAGGCAGGATGCGCAGCCAGTTGGCGCAGTTGCAGTTAAATGCCGAACGCGTGCTGTTACCGTTGGCGGCGCTGAGTGGAGGGGAACGGCTGAAAGCGGCGCTGGCCTGCATGCTGTGGCGGCAGGAACCGGCGCAGTTGCTGCTGCTGGATGAGCCGACCAACCACCTGGATCTGGCATCGTCACTGGCGATCGAGGCCGCATTGGCCAGTTTTCCCGGCGCGATGCTGGTGGTCTCCCATGATGAAGCGTTTTTGCAGGCGTTGAAATTGACCCACCGTTTGCAATGGCGGCAGGAAGGGTGGCAATTGCAGAGCCTTTGATGGAAAACAAAACAGCGCTCAGGGACGGATGCATTCCAGCAGCAGGGTAAAGGCGGCGGCCATTTGTTCTTCTGGCACGCAGGCAAACCCCATCAGCAGGCCACGGCGATGGTTGGGCAGCATGTAGTAACGCGACAGCGGCCGCACCAGCACGCCGCGTTCGTTGGCGGCGGCGGCGATAGCCACGTCGTCCGCCTCGTCCGGCAGGTTTAGGATCAGGTGCAGGCCGGCGTTGTTGTTGAACTCGCTCAACGCCTGCTTGCCCAGATGCTGCTCGATCAATGCGGTCAGAAACGCCCGGCGGCGGGCATACAGCAGCCGCATGCGACGGATATGTGCGGTGTAATGGCCTTCCTGAATAAACTGCGCCAATGCGGTCTGGATCAGCAGATGACCGCCGCGGTACAGCTCGGCATGGGCGGTTTTCAACGCCGCGACCAGCGGCTTTGGCAACACCACGTAGCCCAGCCGTAGCGCCGGGTACAGCGTTTTACTGAAGGTGCCGATATAGATCACCGGTGCGTCGGCTTCCAGCCCCTGCAATGCCGGGATCGGCTGGCCGGAAAAGCGGAATTCACTGTCGTAGTCATCCTCAACGATCCAACTGCCGCCGTTGCGTGCCAGTGCCAGCAAGCGTTGTCGCCGCGCCAGGCTCATCACCGATCCCAGCGGATATTGGTGCGACGGGGTGACAAATATCAACCGTGGTGCGCCGCTGGGCTGCTCCGGTGGCACCATGCCGGCTTCATCAACTTCCAGCGGGCAGATATTCACGTCGTTCATTCGCAGGATATTGCGGATCCCCCAATAGCCCGGCTCTTCAATCCAGGCATCGTCGCCCGGATTGCACAGCAGCCGCGTCACCAGATCTATCGCCTGATGGATGCCCTCGGTAATCAGAATCTGCTCCGGCGAACAGCGTACCGAACGCGCCACACGCAGATAATCCACCAGTGCATGTTGCAGTTCCGGGCTGCCGCCCTGGTTGCTGTAGGTCAGTTTCTGCGGGGCTGGGCGACGGCTAATGCGTGCCTGGATCTTGCTGAATAACTGATGAGGGAAGGCATTTACATCGGGCACGCCGGGGATAAACGCGCCCCATTGTTTGGGGCTGGCGCTGGCGTGATGCAACAGAGCGGCACCGCGCTCTGACAGTTCAATACCTCGTTGCACCCCATCACTGCCAGCAGGAGCACTGGCAGTGGATAAACAACTGTCCGGCACGGTTTCGGCGACGAATGTGCCACTTCCGGCGCGCGCTAGAACATATCCTTCTGCCAGCAATTGTTCATAAACGGTTAAAACCGTGTTACGTGAAAGGCTAAGCTCCTGCGCTAAATCGCGTGAGGCGGGCAGGCGGCTGGAGGGCGGCAGGCTACCGTCCAGAATGCTGGTACGGATCGCATTATAGAGCCGTTTATGCAGCTTATCATCGGGCTGTTCGCCGAGACGCTGCAATAACAGGTCACCACTCAGTGAGCGCAATTGGATCCCTCAATTAATCGTAACTGGCTCTCGATTATAGGGCCACATCCTGTGTAAATAAACGCCATTGTTTCACGAATGTGAACGAAACGTACAACTGGCATCGCTCATCGACCGGAGAGAACAACATGAAAAACGCAGAATTGAATCAACGTCGTCAGGATGCCACCCCGCGTGGGGTAGGCGTGATGTGTGGTTTTTACGCAGAGCGTGCAGAGAACGCCACGCTGTGGGATGTCGAAGGTAATGAAGTTATCGATTTCGCCTCTGGTATTGCGGTGTTGAATACCGGGCACCGTCACCCGAAGGTGATCGCCGCGATTGAAAAGCAACTGAAGGCCTTCACCCACACCGCTTACCAAATTGTTCCTTACGAAAGCTACGTTACGCTGGCGGAGCGGATCAATCAGCGCGCACCAATCGAAGGCCCATGTAAAACCGCATTCTTCACCACCGGTGCCGAAGCGGTAGAGAACGCCGTCAAAATTGCTCGTGCTCATACCGGTCGTCCAGGTCTTATCACCTTTGGCGGCGGTTTCCACGGCCGTACCTATATGACCATGGCGCTGACCGGCAAAGTGGCTCCTTACAAACTGGGCTTCGGGCCATTCCCCGGTTCGGTGTTCCACGGTCAGTACCCAAATGCGCTGTACGGCGTGACCACCGAAGACGCGATGAACAGCCTGGAACGTATTTTTAAAGCGGATATCGATCCCAAGCAGGTTGCGGCTATTGTGCTGGAGCCGGTGCAGGGTGAGGGCGGTTTCAACATCGCACCGGTCGAGTTTATGCAAGCGCTGCGCACGCTGTGTGACGAGCACGGCATTCTGCTGATTGCTGACGAAGTGCAGACCGGTTTTGCCCGTACCGGCAAATTGTTTGCCATGGAGCATTACAGCGTGAAACCCGATCTAATCACCATGGCGAAAAGCCTGGCGGGCGGTATGCCGCTGTCGGCGGTGGCCGGGCGTGCCGAAGTGATGGATGCTCCAGCACCGGGTGGGCTGGGTGGCACCTATGCCGGTAACCCGCTGGCGGTGGCGGCAGCGTTGGCGGTGTTGGAAGTGATTGAAGAAGAGCAACTGTGCCAGCGTTCGCAGCGCCTGGGGCAGCATCTGGTGGAGGTGCTGCAGCAGGCGCGCCAGACCAGCAAGGCGATCGTGGATATCCGCGCGCAAGGTTCGATGGTGGCAGTGGAGTTTAACGATCCGGCGACCGGCAAGCCTTCGGCGGAGATTACCCGTCAGGTACAGCAAAAAGCGCTGGCAGAGGGCCTGCTGTTGCTGAGCTGCGGCGTCAACGGCAACGTGATCCGTTTCCTGTATCCGCTGACCATTCCGGAAGACCAGTTCACCAAGGCGCTGGGCATTCTTTCCCGCGCGCTGGCCCAATAAGGAGTGATCGGCAATGAAATTGAATAATCCCGAGCTGCTGCGTAGCCAGTGCCTGATTAACGGTGAGTGGTGCGATGCGCTGAGCGGCAAGCGTGAAGCGGTGATCAACCCGGCAACCGGCGTCGAACTGGCCAGTATTCCGCTGGTCAGCGGCGAAGAAACCCAGCAGGCGATTAACGCGGCACAGGTGGCGCAGCAAGGCTGGAAGCAACTGACCGCCAAGCAACGTTCCGCACTGCTGCTGGCCTGGGCCGACAAGGTACTGGCAGCGCAAGAAGATTTGGCGCAGCTGATGACCGCTGAGCAGGGCAAGTCATTGGCGGAAGCGCGTGGTGAAGTGGCCTATGCCGCTTCGTTTATCACCTGGTTTGCCGAAGAGGCCAAACGGGTCGACGGTGCGGTATTGCAGGCGCCACTGGCCTCACAGCGCCTGGTGGTGGTCAAGCAACCGATTGGCGTTTGTGCGGCGATCACCCCGTGGAACTTCCCGGCGGCGATGATCACCCGCAAGGTCGCGCCGGCGCTGGCGGCAGGCTGCGCGATTATCGTTAAACCGGCCGAACAAACGCCGCTGACCGCGCTGGCGTTAGGCAAGCTGGCGCAGGATGCCGGCATTCCTGCTGGCGTATTGCAGATTGTCACCGGTGATGCCGCTCAGGTGGGCAAGATGCTGTGTGACAGCCCGGTGGTGCGCAAACTGAGTTTTACCGGTTCGACCGAGGTCGGCCGGATCCTGATGGCGCAGTGCGCACCAACCATCAAAAAACTGTCGTTGGAACTGGGCGGCAATGCGCCGGTGATCGTGTTCGACGACGCCAACCTGGACGCGGCAGTCGCCGGCATTATGGCCTCCAAATTCCGCAACAGCGGCCAGACCTGCGTCTGCGCCAACCGCATCTATGTGCAGGACGGCATCTATGACCGTCTGGTGGACAAGCTGGTGGCGGCGGTCGAGCAACTGAAAGTCGGCGACGGCAGCCAGGAGGGCACCACTCAGGGCCCACTGATCGACCAGGATGCGGTGGAAAAAGTACAAAGCCACATCGACGATGCGTTGATCAAAGGTGCGCAGATCGCTATTGGCGGTCAGCCACACGCGCTGGGGCGTACCTTCTTCCAGCCCACGGTAGTGACCGGCGTGACGCAGAAAATGCGTTTCGCCAAAGAAGAAACCTTTGGCCCGGTGGCGCCGTTGTTCCGTTTCCATGATGAGGCGGAAGCCATCGCCATGGCCAACGATACCGAATTCGGTCTGGCTGCCTATCTGTTCACGCAGAACGCCTCGCGCCAGTGGCGTGTCCCGGAAGCGTTGGAATACGGCATGGTCGGCATCAATACCGGGCTGATTTCCAACGAGGTGGCGCCGTTTGGTGGCGTGAAACAATCAGGGCTCGGGCGTGAAGGATCGCGTTACGGGATTGAAGAATATCTGGAGTTGAAATACCTGTGTATCGATGTGAGCTGTTAACCACTGGGAAATTAACCTCTCCCGGTGGCTCGCACCGCCGGGAGACAAAGGATGCTGCATGTCTGCTGATAATACCTCTATTTCTCCGGCGCTTAGCGCCGGGGTGCGAAAGCCTGCACCCGCCAAATCACTGAGTTTCCTCGAAGGGGTGGCGATGATTGTCGGCACCAACATTGGCGCCGGCGTGCTGTCTATCGCTTACGCTTCCAGCAAGGCCGGTTTTTTACCGCTGTTGTTCTGGCTGGTGCTGGTGGGCAGCCTGACCACTATCACCATGCTTTACGTCGCCGAATCCACTCTGCGCACCCGTGCTCACCTGCAATTAAGCGGGCTGGCGAAACGTTATGTCGGCGGTATCGGTGCCTGGCTGATGTTTGCTTCGGTCTGCGTCAACAGCGTCGGGGCGCTGACCGCCTATATGACCGGCAGCGGTAAACTGCTGCAATCCCTGTTTGGTATCTCTCCGGCGATCGGTAGCCTGCTGTTTTTCGTGCCGGCGGCGGGGGTATTGTACTTGGGGCTGAAGGCGATTGGCCGTGGCGAAAAGTTTATCAGCATTGGCATGGTGGTGATGCTGACCGCGCTGGTGGCCGCCACGCTGCTCAAAGACACCACTCAGATGCGCAACCTGCTGGACGGTGACTGGCGCTTTATGGTGCCGGTCTTCAACGTGGTGGTGTTCTGCTTCTCGGCGCAGTATATCGTGCCGGAAATGGCGCGCGGTTTTTCGGACAAACCAGAACAACTGCCCAAGGCGATTATGGTCGGTATGGCGGTGACCTTTGTGTTGCTGGCGGCGGTGCCGATGTCGGTCATTGCTCTCAGTGGATTGGATGGCATCACTGATGTGGCGACCATTTCATGGGGCCAGGCGTTGGGGCAATGGGCGTTCTTCTCCGCCAACATTTTTGCCCTGTGCGCGATGCTGACTTCTTACTGGGGGCTGGGCGGCAGCTTCCTGACCAATATTTTCGACCAGTTCAGACTGGGTAATGACGAACAGCCGCTGCGCCGTTTTGGCGTGCTGATGCTGGTGGTATTGCCGCCGTTCGCGCTGGCTTACAGCGGGCTGGTGTCATTCGTTAACGCACTGTATTTCGCCGGGGTATTCAGCGGGGTGATCCTGTCGATTATGCCGATGCTGATCCTGCGCGGGGCGCGCAAGCACGGTGACCAGACGCCACGCTGGCAGTGCAGCTGGATCACTCACCCGTTGTTGCAGGTAAGCATCATATTGCTGTACCTGGGCAGTGCGGTGTATGCCATTGCGTCGCTGTTCGGCTATCTGCCCTCTGGATGGTGAATTGCCTTCCCTCAAGAAGTGATGTTGTTTCTCGATAATTGAGAACGGCGGCGTCGTGGCCGCCGGTTTTTTTAGCCGCGCATTTTCTCCGGCAGTGCCAACCAGGCCTGCACCGAAGGACGTTGCCACTGTTTCTGTGCATAGTGGCGAATGTTTTCCGGCACCGCATCACCGTGTATCACCAGCCGATTGAGCATCAATGCCAGATCGGTATCGGCAATGCACCATTCCCTGAATAGATTATCCTGGCCGTGGCTCAGCATTTTTTCGACGGCGGCGATCAGCTTGTTGGCGTCAGCCTGTGCGGCGGCGGACAGCGGGGGAAACTTGCCTTTGCCGAAAACGGCCTCGGTCGAGCGTTCGGCGCGAAGGTTCTGCAGATCGCTGCGTAGCCATGCCTGGACTTCCCGGGCCTTGGCGCGTTGTTTAACGTCGCGCGGATACACCGGGTGAGCCGGGTGGATCTCATCGAGATATTCATCAATGGCCGAGGACTCCGAGAGTTGAAACTCACCGATCACCAGCGCAGGGACTCTGCGTGTCAATGACAGCGCTGCATAGCTTGCCGCTTTGTTTTCTCCCTGTGACAGGTCGACCGGTTTAACGGTAAAGGGAATGCCTTTCTCCGTCAGGGTAATAAACGCCGACATGGCATAGGGGCTGAAAAATTCGGCATCGGTATAGAGTTCGGCAATCGGCTGAGACATTGGGTTTTCCTCAAGGCAAAGGGATGCGAACTTTGATAATTGCCGAGCAGTGGCTAAAAATCAATCTGTTAGCAGAAAGTTATTTCAACGGCGACCCGCACTGCGGGCGGTGGTTGCCGACGTTGTGATATATTTGTTGCTATTAAGTTGGTTTTGGCAGCGCGAAGTAACATGAAGAAGCAGTGGATAGAGAGTTTGAAACTAGGGTGTGCACGTTTGTGGCCGCATCCCTTAGCCGTAAGCAAAAAAGAGATATTGCTTTCCAGCGTTGGCGCCGGGCTGGGGCTGATGATTTCCGGTTGGATCAGCCATTTTGTTCTGGGCGAAGTGAACCTGTGGTTTATTGCGCCGATGGGGGCTTCCGCCGTGCTGCTTTTTGGCGTGCCGAACAGTCCGCTGGCGCAGCCATGGTCCATCGTCGGGGGCAATATGTCGGCCGCAGCGGTGGGGGTCAGCACCAGCCTGCTGATAGCCGATCCCGGCCTGGCCTGTGGAGTGGCGGCGGCATTGGCGATTGGGTTAATGTTTAAACTGCGTTGCCTGCATCCTCCCGGCGGCGCGGTCGCGCTGACTGCGATCCTCGGTGGGCCGGGCATTCATCAACTGGGCTATAGCTTCGTGCTGTACCCGGTGCTGTTGAACTCGGTGTTATTGGCGCTGCTGGCGATTATCTTCAATAACCTGGCCGGACGACGCTACCCGCACCCTCTGGCCTCGGCCGAGGCCAAGCCAGCCAATCTGCCGATTGATGCGGTGTCTATCACCCGCGCCGACTTGCATGAGGCCCTGATGCAGGGCGAACTGTTTGATATCGACGAAGACGACCTGCAGGAAATCCTGCTGCGTGCCGAACAGTTGGCGCACCAGCGGCAGAACGGTGGCGCCTGATTAAGCTATCGCCATTTCATCGCCATGAAAATCAGGGCAACAAAAAAGCCACTTCGTGTGAAGTGGCTTAATGTGCTGTTATATCAGCTAAATTTGGTGGCCCCTACTGGACTTGAACCAGTGACCAAGCGATTATGAGAACCATTTACGTCAACCATAAAACAATAACTTAGTTAAATAACAATGAGTTGTGAAGTCAATAAGCGGCAATGTAAGGCAATAATCCTAACTTCATGCGACACTTTTGCGACATTTTCCTAGCCGATGTTACAGGTTAGTCTCTCGATACGGAGACGATCAAATCCAGTTTTTTTATCAGCATATTTTTGAAGGATATAGTTTACTCTGTTGACCCATAATTTTTCTTCAGATAGTTCGCTATACAAAGCGCCAGTGTTGTATCTGGCCTCCAAGCCTTCTCTGATTTTTTGCCAGTGGTTAACAGGAGCATCTAACCATATATTAACAAATCGGTGAGCTTTGATATATCTCATGACATCAATATAACTGTACTGTCCTTGCCCGTGGTAGCCAGATGATATCAAGCTTTTAAATTTATCAGGATCTTCATTCATAGATTCAATTATTTCTTTTATATATTCTGGGTATTTTTTTTGCATTGCAATCCTTTGATTATATTCAATAAGATCAAACATGTCATTGGAGATTTTTCGATACTCATCTCGTATCCAATAACCATAGCCATGGGAGGATTCTCTATGCATTGAAAATCTACTATTAGGGTTTGGTAAGGGCATTAAATTATATTTTAATAATTTTCTTAGATAATGACTAAGTTGAGTGTAAACTTCTTGATAAGTTAGGTCGTGAGCTTTAATTAATGACATTAGTAATTTTAAATTAAATATATGAAGTATTTTCCCTGTATCAACTATTGATAGCTCGTCTAATTTATTGTCTATATCTTGTATTGCCAAACTTACATCTTGGTGTGATAGCTCATCAAAGTTCATTAAAATTAGCCAAGATTCCATATTTTCTTGAGATAAATACTTACTAGACTCTACTTCGGAAATTATTTTATTTTTGTCATAGTAGCCTTTTGTTAAACAATTTATGAGAGTCTCATCGCTAAATATACTTCTTATTAAATCAAGTGTTAACCCTTTTTTCCTGTAAGACTCACCGATTTGTACGATTGCAGGTGGTGCTTCGTTATCTTTATCTTTATTTACGTGATATTTTATTGATTTTTCAACTCTAAGAATTATATCGCTTTCTTTTATTTTCCCATACCGGTATTCTATGGAGAATACCGTAAAGAAAGTGAATGTTTCATGCATAGCAGCGTCATTGTATATATGTTTTTTTTCAAGGCATTCCAATAGTCGAACAGCATCATTAATAGAGTGTTTTAAAATTCTCATAGAACGGCATTCAGAGGCTGTGAAAGCATTTAGAATTGCTTTTTTTATTTTATCAGGAATTTCTTTTCTATCTGTAAAAAAATTAAACACCTCGTTAATATTCGGTTCAACTCTTAAGGTTTGACCTATTACTTTTTCTTTTGACTGATCAAATGATTCCATTATTTTTTTGTCATGGGCTATTGCGATGACTTTACATCCATGATGTTCTACATATTTGTTAATGGCTCCGAGTATTTCATTTATGTTGACTGAACATCGTTCAATATCGTCAAATACAATCACGCGATCATTCTTTACATCCTCCTTTATTGCCGCATTTACAAGGTTACTGACAATACCTCCTAGGCCGAATGTAAATGCCTCTGTACCAAGGCTGCTATCACTCAGACCGCCAGCGGCTTTTTTAGCAAGCGCTTTCGCAGGAGACATTTTGTAGAATACTGAAGCGTAAATATCATCTATTGATGTAACGTCAAAAAGACTGACATAGTACATTTCATCGTCTTTCAAAGATTTTTTTATTTGATACGTCTTACCTGAACCCCATTCACCTGTTACGAGAACTGCGTATCCGGGGGCGATAAGTTTCTTGTAATAATCAATGTAATCCCTAAACTGAGTTATATTATCCATGCTAATCTCATTTGTTTATTAATGGATTATAGGAGAGAACATCTTCTAGATGGTCCGGTGAAAAATGAGCATACCGCATAGTCATTTTTATATCTGTATGCCCAAGAACTCGTTGCAATACTAAGATATTTCCACCATTCATCATAAAATGAGATGCGAATGTATGGCGCAGAACATGAGTTAACTGCCCTGGCGGAAGATCAATCTCTGCACGTTCAAGTGCATTTCTGAACGCGTAGTAACAGGGAATAAAAAGTGTACCATTATTTTTCGGTAGTTCAGCCACTAATTCCGAGGATAAGGGAATTGTACGGTTTCGTTTTCCTTTGGTTTTTATGAATGTTACTTTTCCAGTTGATATCTGTGAGTGTTTGAGGCTTTCAGCTTCACTCCAACGAGCTCCTGTGGCGAGGCAGATCTTTACAATGATTTCTAGATGTTTTGCTGAGCTGTTGCGGCATTCATGTAAAAGCTGACCAATTTGTTCTTTTGTCAGAAAGGCCATTTCACTTTCGTCAGTTTTGAACTGTCTAACATTTTCTAGTGGGTTTGGGGCTAACCACTCGCCTAATCTTTTTAGTTCGTTAAACACAGCTAAAAAATACGCGTGTTCCAGATTCATCGTTCGGGGAGATACTTTGCTAACGCGTTTGGTACGAGCAAATTTCCCTTCAAGGCGCTTAGCGCGGTAAGCCGTAAAAAGTTGAGCAGTAAATTCATTGGCTAGGGGAAAACCCATACACTCTGCAGCCCATAACATGGAGCTTTTACGTTTCTCACCATCATTCAAGGTAATGCCATGGCGACTAAACCACAGCTCAACCAACTCGGTGAGGCGGCGTTTTTCTTTCCCTTCGCCTAACCACGGCGAAGACTCAATTTGATCTAGTGTGTAATTCTCGAACGCAAGCGCTTCGCCTTTTGTGGCAAACTTTTTACGAACACGCTTACCTTCTTTACCGCTGCTACGGTCAACGGTGTAAAAGTCTGCTATCCAGCGCCCGTCAGGCAGCTTTCTTACTGGCATTACTTATTCCACCGTCAAAACTACGCGACCAAGCACAGTTATATCATCAAGATCGCAGTCAAAAGCGGCTCCAGTACCGCTGATGCGCACCTTCTTAACTGGTATGCGTGTAAGCGTGCGTATGCCTATTTTTCCCTCAATTTCGACTAACCATAAGCCGTCATGCACCTCGCTGTATTTCTCATCAACGATGTATTGAATGTTGCCATCTATTAGGCACATTGGAGAGGTAGGGGCATGGTTTGGCTCCAAGAATATCCCTTTATCGAATAAGACTTTATCAGCCTCATAGAGTTGACCATTGATTAGTCTTTTTCTAATTAGACTCAGTGTATCTGATTTGATGTCTTGAGAATTACCCCCCCTGCCTGTCACCAGCCACTCGATACTTGTTCCCGTTTCTAGGGCGCATTGCAAAACGATATCTGCCGGGAAAACATCACGTTTGTATCTCGCGGATAAGCTACTGGCAGCAATGCCTAAGTGCTCCGCAAGTTGCATTTTCATGCTGAAACCGTAGGCGGCTACGACCCTGTCGAGAGCTTCTGAAGTTGATTTAGGGAAATCAAAGCTTAGATGTTTACTCATTTATGATATTGACACTTAGAATTAATCTAAGTAATCTCCGTGTTGTTTTGAATTAGACTCATATTGCCGGATATTACCGTATCTGGCGCTAATCGAGAGAGTTTGCCTTATGCGACCTAATATTACAATTGTCATCCCTGAACCTTACCTCCCTCTAGACGAGTATTGCCGCCGTACCGGCACCAATAAAGAAACGGCTAAGAACCTGATTGAATACGGAAAGTTGCCTATCAAACCAAAGGGTAAACAGAAAAAAGGGCTCATTGAAGTAAACATGGCGGCCCTGACTGTTCGAGCCCTGAGTGAATGTAGCGTCTCTCTTCAGGCTTAATCTATTTTACCGATTAGAGTAGGGCTAACCATGTTTGATTACGCTGTTTCTAAACATTCGCACTTCGATGAAGCCTGTCGCCAGTTTCCAGCGCGTCACAATGTGACGGCTCTCGCTAAGCAGATCGGCATGAATGCCCAGACGTTGCGCAATAAGCTGAGTCCGGGCCAGCCTCATCAGCTTACTTGTGCTGAATTGCTTGCGATTACCGACGCTACAGAAGATTCAAGCCTGCTTGATGCACTGTTGGCGCAAATCAACTGCATGCCATCCGTGCCAGTCAATGAAGCCAGCGCCGGGAACATCCCAACGTATGCACTACAGGCGACGGCTGCCGTCGGCAATATTGCTGCCGCTGCAGTTCAAGGCGACCACAAGACCCCGGTTCGCAAGAGTGCACTGCTTGAAAGCGTCAACACGGCGATCCGCCATTTGTCGCTAATCGGTCTAACCGTTCAAAACCGTATCCAATCCACCCCGGCGCTAGCCTCCACCGTTGACGTGCTCGGCGGCCTGAGTGTTGTCGCTGGTTTAAGCTGAGGTGATCACTGTGCCTATCTCAATCGCTCCGCTACTGAAACAGCAAAGCCCATCGCGTCATTTTGAAAACGGCTTTATTGAACTGCCGGGCGGTAAACGCTGGCGGCCACGTCACGATCAGGCTGCATTGCTGCGCGGTCTGTCTACTGCAAAACCTGCGCAACTATTGCGCCGTATGTTCTGCCGTTAATTGGGGTTGATATGTTACTGGCAACGGATGACCAAAAAGCTATCGGCATTAAGCGCATTTCTCAGATTAAGCGTGATCTGTTCGCGCATAGAAAGAACGTGGCGCAAGAGGCTTTTGATAAGTCACCGGGGCATATCCGCAGAACTGTTTGTTTTCATGCTGGATTGAAAGAGCGGCATGTAAATATGAAATTTGCAGAAATGAGTTATTCAGAGCGTAAACAAATCGTGTGGGCGCTGAATGACCTGATTGATTTATCAAAAACTTTACCGCGATTTATCAGTAATGATGATTGCGAATTAAACACTAATTAACCGCATTGCGTAATTCTGGCGTTAACCCGCCGGACATCACTTTGCCTAAAATAAGGAATTAAGTATGTCAAATATGGTTTTTATTGGATTAGACCGGGCCAAGGAAGGGAGCGAATTCTCACAGGTGATCGTATTGCTTGATAGCGCCCGTCTTGATGAACGTAAGAATCAAGCCGATCTCGCCGCTGCTCGTTTGGTGCGTTTGGCTGCTCACATTACTAAGAACGGCTTAACGGCTATCGAAGCTGTGGAACTGCTGCGCCAAGAGGCTGAAACCATCGAGCACCAAGCACAGGAGCTTCACTGATGGCGGACTCTATGGATTACTCACAGGAGAATCAGGCGCTATTGCTGGAGGCGCAGATCGCTAATGCCCGCCAGTGCTCGGCGTTGCCGTCTGCGTTTGTGTGTGAAGAATGCGACGCTCCGATCCCCGCCGCACGTCGTGTGGCTGTTCCCGGCGTTTATACCTGCGTGGGCTGCCAGCATCTCCGCGAGGTAAAAGGTCACCTTTTTATTTTTTCGGGGATTGCATGATCGAATTCTCCATTTTATTCGGCCTGCTGATTTTTGCAGTAGGTCATTTTATTGCGGCCGATTTGAGTGATTTAGAATTCATGCGCCGCCCAGAAAACCAAAATTACGATTAGGAGTTTTTTGTGACGCTACATGATTTAAAAATCAAACCCTCTTATTTTAACTTCGTTCGTGCTGGAGTAAAAAAGGCTGAGTTTCGTTTGAATGATAGAGACTTTAAAGAGGGCGATTTATTAAAACTCCGTGAGTGGCTAGAAGATGCTAATGGATATACTGGTGAGTTCATTCTTGTAAAGGTCACTCATATTACTGACGTCAGCGAGTGGAAGGCTGGTTATGTAGTTTTAAGCATCCAAATACAGCAAGACTCAATGTGTGTGAATTGCAATGAGCGCTACTGTGGCAACTGTGCCTACTCCAACGGCGCTATAATTCAATGAGCCAAGCGGTACCCGCTTACGCTTACCCATGGAACGCACCGCGCCCGGCAATCGCCGGGCCGGTAAGACCGCTTACCCGTGAGGAACATGCTCAGGGGCAAGCTGTTTTACGCAATATCCATTCCCTGCCGCGTTTTCTTAGTGCCATTTTCCTGTCACGCCATGATTACCTGCTGAAATCCAAAGGGCTGCATGACGCCAATAAATGGCTTGTGTTCCAGTTTGAGCGCCGCATATGGCCCCGTATTGAGGCGGTTAACGCTAAGAATGGGATGAACTTAGCGGCTTCACCGCGCTGGATGGCGGAGATTGATAATTATGCGGGTTTACCGGGTATGGATGACAAAGAGCTGAAACGCCTTGCGGATCGCGTGGCCGGTCAACTGTTGTCTATCTATGAAAGCCGCGTTGAAGAATTTATTAAAAGTAACGGCGGAGACAATACAGGGCTGTTTGAAGATAGCACTCAAGCCTGTTTTTATGGTCATACCGCGCCGATGGCCCGCGCCTTCAATATCACCCCGATGCATTGGAACAAATACCGCAAGGGCAAACTTGATGCCCGGTCAGCGATCGCAAGTCTGTCCCGGTTGGTAGATGCGGAATGGTGGGAACGCCAGTTAAAAGCCCAGCGCACGCGCTGGCGCGAGGCGTTGTTGATTGCTGTCGGCAATGTGAACCGTGGGGCGTCATCTTATTCCAGCAAGCAGGCGATCCGGGAAGTGAAAGCGCGTCGTCAGTCCAACTTTGATTACCTCAACAGCCGCGAGCTGGAGAATGTCGAAACCGGCGAACGCTTCAGCCTGATCGACAAGGTGATGGCGAGTATCTCTAATCCGGAAATCCGCCGTATGGAGTTAATGGCGATGATCGCCGGTGTTGAGCAGGCCGCCGCTACGCGGGGCGATAAGGGGATGTTTATCACCATTACCACTCCATCCAAATATCACCCAACGCGCGCCGTCGGCAAGAACAGCCCGAAGGTGCAGTTTAACCACAAATGGGACGATGAAGCCTACACACCAAAAGACGGCCAGCGCTACCTTGTGAACTTGTTTAGCAATATTCGCACGGCGTTTAAAGATGCAGGTCTGCAGGTCTATGGCGTGCGCGTAGTCGAGCCGCACCATGATGCGACGCCGCACTGGCATATGATGCTGTTTACCTCCAAAGAGCAGCGCCAGCAGGTGATCGACATCATACGCCGTTATGCTATGGCTGAAGATGGCGACGAGCGCGGCGCCGCCAAAAACCGTTTTGACTGCAAGCACCTGAACAAAGGCGGTGCGGCGGGCTATATCGCTAAATACATTGCAAAAAACATCGACGGGTACGCGCTGGACGGCGAACGCGATCATGAAACCGGCGAGTTGTTGACTGATACAGCCGCTGCCGTCACCGCGTGGGCGTCAACGTGGCGAATCCCTCAATTCCACTTTATCGGCCTGCCATCGCGCGGCGCATGGCGCGAGTGCCGCAAGATTCGCTCTGTCAGTTTGGCCGATGAGTTTGACGAAACAGTAGAGGCTGTGCGTGCTGCTGCTGATGCCGGTGATTTTGCCGCTTACATTTTGGCGCAGGGTGGCCCTAACGTTGCCCGCGACGATCAGACCGTGCGTGTAGCCCGCCGGGTTGCCGACGAGCGCAACGCCTATGACGAAGAAGTGCAGAAAATCGCAGGGATTTTTGCCCCGCACATCGGTGCCGATCGCGTTTATGAAACTCGCACCACCCAATGGCGCATCGTCGCTAAAGCTGTTGCCGTTGAGCCTTTGACTTTGAAAAGCGCCTCTGGCGCGCCTCGGAGTCCTGTCAATAACTGTGGGTTGGTCGATAGCAAAGGCGCTACAAATTCGCAGGATAGTGAGCCTGTAGAGGCCGTGGCGGTGCTGGAACACTCACCGGAAACACCGATTGACTGGAATGATATGACCGTTACACGGTCTGTTATGAGCCGTATACGGGCTATTCCGTCGCAGATAAAGAAATCACAACGCAGTTTTGACCCTTATCAGGTGCCAGAACTGGCCCCATCAGCAAGATTGACTCCGGCAGAACGTGATCGGCTGAGCGGAATCCGGGCAGATTTGGCCCAGCACGACATTGCCGCCCAGCGCTGGGAACTGGAAGCGCTAGCACGCGGTGCTAAAGTCAAATTTGGTGATATTTCAATGCAGTATGAGCCGGTTAATGATTGGGCTGGTTTTTAATAATTAGTTGCGGAAGCAAAATTTATGGTTGATACTGTATATGCATACAGTGATTAGGCATCGGAGGAACAGGGTGCATTTACCAGCAGTGGAAGAATTGGTTGTTTTGGAACGCATTGAACTCATTGCCCGCTTGGGGGTTTGTTATGAGAGCCAAGCTAAAGATAAAGACATTGCATTGATCTGGATTTCAGAATTGGCCGGTGAGATGAAAACCAACATCGCCCCGGAAAAAGCAGCAGTGATAAAACACCTTGCGACTATTTCTTGATCCAGTAGGTGACGTATGAAACGAGATTTACACATGACCGGGGCGTTCATAGAAGCGCTAAAATCTACCGATAAAGGCCGCAGGATTAAGACGGTAGACTTTATACATGCAGCGACAAAGCAAGGGATGCACGTCACCCCGGAGGAGGCGAATTACTACATAAAAAATAGGTCTGGCCATGTTTTCAAGTTGATTGAAGAGGGCCGCCATCAGCACAACACATATCTTTATCTGTGCTAAAAATTGTATTAGCTCAGACTTGAGCTGACATTGTCACAGCACAGAGCTTAACCTAACAGGGCCGGACATTGATGACATCACAATGTGTTAATCAACGGTGAGCAGGTCAAGTCAGTTGGTGATGGGATTAAGTTGTCAAAAGTTGTCGCCCGCCGGCACCGCCAGCGGGGATTCTTGGCTGTACGCGCTCTAAGTTGCAGTTGACTCAATGGGGTAAATAAACTACTTCGAGTTACCAAAATGGCAGGTTGCGCTTTTTAAAATCCCAACAGTACATTCTAATTTAAGCCGAATTTAGTCAAAAACGTTTCTAATAATAACAAATGAAAATGATAACTTGTTGATTTTTATGTTATTTATGTGATTTTTTTTTGTTTTTTTGGATTGAATTGACTGTACAAATTAATGATCTTATATTCCTTCAATATGTCAAATCATAATATAGTCAACATGAAAGGAGTCTATGTGAACAGTAATGTTAAATTTATCAGTTCGATCTCAACTGAAGGTGAGTTTGAAACACTTGTCAAAAAATACGCTGAGGAATTGTTCAAAGGAAATGCATATTTAGTTGGCGGGCCTTACGATAATGGTAAGGATTTAGTTATTAAGCGTAATGAACGAGAAGTTCGCCAAGCTGCGCAGATAACCATTCAAGAAAAAAAACTTGAAGAAAAACTTGAGGCAGACCTGTTAAAAGTGGAGAAGTTGATGGATAATCACAATTATCCACCGATATTGCATTTTTTTTGGAGTCATCCCATTTCTGAGTATACATTGGATAAGCTCAGAACTGGTGCGATGACTAATCATCTAATTTCTTTGGAGTTTTATGATGCAAAAAGAATTGCGCAAGATTTAACAGATCATTATCCACATATTCTTAATTATCTAATCAAAGTAATTCATAAATTTGATATACAAAATGATGAGCCAATAAATTTTCAACAAAGAGCTTTTTATGAGTATCTTCTGCTCAGTAAAGACAGTACGAATTTAAAGAATGCTATTTTAGATGCAAATATCCTCTCTCATTTGAATGAAGGTGGAAAAGCTATTGAAGAGTTATTAGGCTTGCTTCAAGGAGTAAATTTGAGAATAGGTAGTCTAAAAGGTAAATTACAAACTCTTACTCGTGCAGGTAAAATAATCCATCAAGATGGTGTATATATCCTAAGTAGAGAAGAAGTATCTAAGCTTGAAAATATCAAGCTTAGGGATAGTACTCGTAAACAAGAACTAATTAAAACTATTAGTAATAAGCTTGCAAAGCATACTGATAAGGATTTGGCCTCTGAAGTTGTGAAGTTAATCATCACAGCTTATGAAGAATCTATAAGTATTCAAATAACAGAGAGCAAATTTGAACCTCCTAAGTTAAAAATATTTCAAGCAACAATTCATAAGCTAAAGGTATTAATTAATGAGAAATGCGATTTAGATAGAGGTGAATCTGAAGCATTAGCCAGTGAATTACTTGCGTTAGCTGGTGAAAATGAATATCTATCAGAGCATTGCTCAGCAAAGTTGTGTGTTAGTTTTTTGAGTGATAGTAAGCTTGAAAAATACATTCAAGATAAAAGTTTCTATATTTATCTTGATGCACCGGTATTGATACCATATCTAATCACAATAATGTTCAAGGATGGTTCTTTATTCGATAAATCTTTACGAAATATTAATCTTTTGAGAGAGAATATAAACTTAATAAGAAACAAAAGGTTAAGGGTTTCAAATGAACATTTTGAAGAAACTGCCAGACACTTTTCTCAAGCAGAGAAGTTAAGCCAATTTGTTACTGAAGAATTGGTAGAACAATTTGGTGAGTCAAAAAATGTTTACTTCAATGTCTATATGAAGTGGAAAAATAAAAGAAGTGATAAATCTAACTTCGACGATTTTACTAGTGCATTCTTAGGACTGGAAAAAGAGGAGATTAATCCGAGCAATAAATTTACAGCCTATGCAGGCTGTATTTTTGAGTTATTAACAGCAGCTAACTTTGATATTATAGACAATAAAGATCTGGTATCCTCAGAGTTCGTAGAAAGAACGAGAAGAAAATTTATTAGGGAATCAACTTCATTTAGACCTTACAGAGCGATTGATAATGATATATATTGCGCCTACACTTTAGGCGAAGAGAAGTTACATCTTGATTCAAAAGGATATTTTAGCACTCCAATGCTGATCACTTTGGATACGTCTCAGTACCTCCTCAGGAATATTGTTCGCAGAGAGAATAAGTATGCTGAGTGGCTTATTTATACGCCTCAGCGAGCGATTGAAAGACTTTCCTTGGTTGGATTGAAAATATCATCGGAGTCTCTTAAGGATGGTGTTTTGGCTACAATATCTGAAGAATATTTCTTTAAGGAAAACTCGATGAGCTTACTTGATACTTTATCGGTTATCATTGACGATAATAATAACAGTGAAGGAGATATAATTAAGTTTGTTACTTCGTTAAGAAGAAAAGTAAATGAAGAGGCCTTGGACCATTCAGAAATTGATGTGGGTCATTATAATAACATCAGCTATGTATTGCTATTCATTCATCGTGAGTTTAAGGACGAATTCAGCAAAATAATAAAGCTTTTCTCTGATGCTAGTTATCAAGATACTCTAACTAAATTACTTATGACTAGTATAAAGGGCGAGTTTGATGAGAAACAGAGAGATCTCCTGCGTGAAAATATGCAGAAAATCCTCTTGAGCTATAAATAAAAAAATAAGAAAGAAGCAAAGGTATAATTTCTTTTGCTTCTTAAAATTATTTATCTTTTGGTATAGGAGAGAATATATACTATCTAAGTATGATTTGCAGTTACAGTGTGAATATAGCTGGGAATAATATCCATTATATAAGATGCTATAAATACTCATCAAGATTTTATTTATGCTCTAACATGAGGAAGTTAGATATTATTCTTAATGAAATTGTTAAGTGAGGGAAATTTCTCACATAAATGTGTGAACCAAGTGTGGTGGGGATACTTTATGGTGGTTAAATTAAAGTTTGATAAAATCATTTTGTCATGCTTTTTTTTGTTCTTTCTATCACCAAAATTAACCAGTTAGTCCTTAAAATTCCACTATCCTCTGATTACCAGCCAGTTGTGTAAATATCGACATGTGTGCCTATAGTCCTGACCAGTTGCCATAGTGAATAGCTAAATTTGACCACTTTAAAAGATATGTTAATTTCCGCTGGTCGCTCAGAGCGGACTGTCAGTTTTGATTGTACGCTGCTAGGGAATGTTGCCAGCTCAAGTCTGAGCTAATATAGCTAAATACCCTATGCATGCATTAGGTGCATGAATTCGCATGATGATCCGGTGTGACATTTACCCCCGCAGCGCCAGCACTGGTGCGGATCGCGCTGGATCATGCAAGTGCATTAAAAGCGACACATAAAGCGGGCAGGCGAGGCGGGGATAGCATTGCGCGCTGACTGGTTATGTGCGTGTTCCTAGAAAATGATATTGAGTTAGAAGTGCTTTTTATAACTGAACCATAGAATAACTTAAAATTTAGCCTTAAGATAAAAGCTGTTGTTTGATATAGATAAAGGAGAAGTTATGTCGCTCAGCTTTGTGAGAAAAAATATTATGGAATTTATTTCCTATGATTTACCTGAGGTCATGGTTATCAAAGGAGATTGGGGGGTAGGGAAAACTTATTGTTGGGATGAATGTTTACGTAATTCTGCGCGAGAAAAAAAACTAGCATTATCAAAATACTCATATGTATCTTTATTTGGTATAAACTCTCTTGAATGTTTGAAAAATAGTATTTTCGAAAATGTAGTGTACAAAAACCAAATTAGTCATAGTGATAGTTTTGATAATTTTATCGAAAGCTCATCAAAAAAATTATTGAATTTTGGGAAGAGTAATGCTGCCCTTGTGAAGGATTTCCCATTTATTAAAAATTTTATACCGATGTTAGATAGAATGTCATTTTTATCATTAAAAGAGACGTTGATTTGTATAGATGACATTGAGCGCAGAGGTAAAGGGCTGACAATAACTGATGTCCTAGGTTTAATTTCAATGTTAAAGGAGCAAAGAAAATGTAAGATAGTTATTTTATTAAATGAGAATGAGTTAAGGAAATCTAAGCTAAATAAGTACAAGGAGAAAGTTATAGATTACGAAGTGGAATTTCACCCTACATCTGAAGAATGTGTGTCTTTAGCTTTTGGTCACAATACTCCGGATGTAGTGAAAGGTTATTGTAATGCGCTACAAATAAAAAATATTCGTGTTCTAAAAAAAATAGAAAGATTATCTATTGTAGCAAACTCCTACTTGAGTGATGTAAGGGAGATGCTGAAAAATGAAGTTATGCATTCATTGGTTCTCTTCGTTTGGTGTTACTATTGTTCCGAAGCCAATAAAAAAATACCCACTCTGGATTTTATAAGAGGTAAAGGAATTGACTTGTATAACATTAGCGATAAAAAAGAAAAAGATCCTGTCCATGCCGAGTGGGATAGATTATTGATGGCTTATAAGTATTATCATACTAGTGAGCTTGATGTTGTTATTTTAGCAGCAGTAATAAGTGGTTATTTCGATAAGGATGATTTTTTGGATTTGTTAAAAAAAAGGAATGATGCCATTATACGTGATGAGTCGAGCAATTCATTTACTAAAGCGTGGGATAAATATCATAATAGTTTCACTATAGGAAAAGAAGAACTTGTAAACACACTGTATGATAGTTATATGATTAATTGTCGTTATATTTCCGCTGGAAATCTTAATGGTACGGTCACATTGATGAAAAGCCTAAATGAGGATGAGAAGGCAAAGGAAATAATAAATAAGTATGTTAGTGAACATTCAGTGGATCTTGAGTTTTTTAATTTAAATGAATTGAATCACTTTGGTGATATTAAAGATCCAGATATAGTTGCTACATTTAGAGATGTTTATGAAAAAAATAAAATTAATGAAAGTGCAAAAGATGTGTTGGGCAGGATAGCTGGAAGGAATGGTTGGAATCCTAAGGATATAGATATTTTGGCTAATACATCAGCTGGTGAGTATTATGATTTATTTACCAGTGAGCTAGGAGAAGACTTGGTTTCATTTGTTAGTACATGTTTGAAGTTTGGTGATCTAAATAGCAGTGATGAGAAGTATAATATCATATCTAATAATGCTAAAAAAGCTCTTTGCAAAATAGCAGGGGAAAGTGATTTGAATAGGTTGAGAGTTCTTAAGTATGGAATTGAACTGCCTGATTGATTATTGCTTTTTAAAGTGTGGCTAATGCTTTTTTGCTAAATATAAAATATTTAAATTTAATTTTCGCATGTTTTTATTGTAATAATTGCCGCGACTATAGATTGCGGCAATAATTATTAAAAGACTGCTATTTTCTAAGGTAGTATATGGTGTTTAAATGCACTTTATCTATAAGGCTTAATTTGTAAATGAAATTTGACTATAGTTCATAATGGGAAAAACAAATTACATTATCTCCCATCCATTTGTTAACTTCTTTCATCCGCTCTTGCAATGGTCGCAGTTCATTTCGCACAAATACCTGACTAGCCTTTTCAACATCCCCAAACCCCCCAGTATTGTTCGGTATAATCCCCATCATTTGAGGCGGTACTCGGTGCGCACTTAGCAAATCGTCTCTGGTCGCATTCTTGATATTGAAAAAATCATCTTTGGTAGCGACCTCGCTTAGCGGCAAGATTTTAATGCCGTCGGGTTTGCCGTTAGGTGCATACATAAACAAATTGCGGAAGTTACCCAGTCCCTTTGTGTCTCGCATGGCTTGGCGCATCCTGTCGACGTCGCTGGTGCTTTGGGCTGCGTCGGTCATATACAGGATGTAACCGGCGTGAGCGCCGTTCTGGTAATACTTGCGGCGGAACAGTGTCGCCGCTTCATTCAGCCACGCAGAATTTAATGCGCTGAGATACTCCGGCAGGCCGTACAGCTCTTGATTGATATCCGGCTCAATCAGATGGAACACACTTCCCGGTGCAAATTGGTGGGGCTCTTTCCAGTCTTGCACAAACCAATGCGTATCCGGCTCAACGCCCCGGCGGGTGTATTTTGCCGGTGAACACTGTAGGCGCAGCGGCTCGCCGAGTTGGTTTTTCCTTACCTCTAAAAAAGCATTCCCAAACACCAGATAATCCAACGCATAGCGGCTAAATTCCTGCTGGCTTAGCATGGGGTGAGGGATGAACGTAGACGCCAAAATATTGCGCTTTACGAACATAGGTGAGCTGTGGTGAACGGCGGCCCGCACGCTGCGTGCCAGCCCGTCAAAGCTGATCGGCGGTTCGTACCATTTACCGTTGCCGGTGCATTCGATGTAATCAAGAATTTCCCGCTTATCTAACACCGGAGAAGGCTCTCCAAAAGAGAACGCCTCAAAATCTTGCCCCTGAGTGGCAGGAGTAGGGGAGGTGAATGCCTTACGGCCTTTGCGTTTACTCATTAATAAAACTCCAAAATGTTCGGGCTACTGTGGCCGCTGCCTGCGGTGAGCGGTTCATTTAACAAGGCGTGCATGATTGCCCACGCGACATCGGCGTGGCTGGCTTCTTCGCTGCGACTGGTGGTATAAGTGGAGCGTGCGCCGCTGGCGGTCATGGTCTTGCGGATCGCCATAAAAGCGGCTGTGATATCGGTGTGGCTGGTGTCATATTCGAGACAGCCGCGCCCAATGGTGTCTTTGGCTTTCAGCACCATGGCGGTTTTGATTTCAGGGGTGTATTTGATTTCTCTCGCAGCCGGGAAGAATTCGCGCACCAATTGGAAAACCCCTTGCCCGACGGTGGTCGCATCGATGCCGATGTATTCCACGCAATATTTTTCGGTAAGGTCTTTGATTTTCTGGGCCTGATCGGCAAAGTTCATGCCTTGCCACTGGTGGCGCTCAAGCACGCGGAATTTGCCACCGGCCACCATAGGCGGGGCGATGACTGCGCACCCGGCGCTGTCGCCGCCGTTGGCTTCTGATGGATCGTAACCAATCCACACAGGGCGATAGCCAAACGGCCTCACGGCGTACGGGTTGACGTCTTCCCACTCTTCCAGCGTGTCGACCATGCAGCCTTGCAGCTCCGCGAACGGAAACACCGACGCGGTATCGTCCACGAATTCACACATCAGCAAGTTTTGATACTCACTTGGCGCGTACTCAAGGGACAACTGATTAAGGTCAAACAGGTTACAGCCGCCGGTCAGCGCATCTTCTACCGTGACAATTTGCCGCCACTGCCCATCCCCGCACAGCACGCCTTTTGCAAGGTGGCTGTGACTGAGGTCGAGCTGAATATGGTCGTTCTTGCTGCGACGGCCCTTATTGAACAGTTCACCCGACCAGAACGGATAAGCGGAATGCGCCAGACTGGACGGCGTGGAAAAGTAAGTGGTGCGCCATTTCTTGTGCAATGACATCCCGCTGGCGACTTTGCGCAGCTCCTGGAATTTCGGGATCCAGAAATATTCATCCAGATAGAGGTTGCCGGTGTAGCTCTGTGCGGTGCGCACATTGGTGCCGAGAAAAATCAGGCGTGCGCCGTTCGGTAACACCATAGGATCGCCTTTCAGGTCAACGTCGACCAATCGGGCAAAGTCAATGATGTAGTTGCGGAAGACATGCGCCTGTGCCTTACTGGCTGACAGGAAAATCTGATTGCGGCCGGTGGTCAGCGCATCCATTAACGCTTCACGGGCAAAATAGAAGGTTGCGCCGATCTGGCGTGATTTCAGGATATTGCGGATGCGGTGTTGCAGCCCGGCACGGTGCCAGCCGCGTTGATATTCGAAACAATCCCCCAGAAAAATATCGTTAAGCTTGGCAATGGCCGCTTCACTGAACAGGTTACGCTCGACGGGCTTGCGTTCGCCTTTGTTACGGTTGGCGACATTTGGGTTTAAATCCGCCTCGTTGCCGCTCATGGAATAGCGATTGACCCGCGCCAGCCGTTCAATCTGGCGGCCGAGCAGGTCAATTTCTTTGAAGTCGATACCCTCCTTTTTCGTTTTCATGATGAGCTGAATTAACCGCGCTTCCATGCTCTGCTCCACGCGGGAAATGGGCGCGATATCGTCCCATTTGTCGCGTAGCTTCCAGCTCTGCACGGTCGGTGCCTTGGCATTCAGCGTTTCCGCAATTTGGCGCACAGAGAAGCCCTGCCAGTAGAGCAAGGCAGCTTGTCGGCGCGGATCGCTGATGATGGTTGTCGTCGGTGTCGTGTTCATGCTGCAAAGGCTACGGAAGCCCGATGCAACTCGCCTTAAGTCGCTGTTGTGCCTTAGATCTTCCAACCGCAACGCGTTGAGACGCGACGCCATTCCCCTGAAACTAGCTCCGAACCCAACCACCCCAACTGGAGCCGTTTACATGGCAAAGAAAGTTTCTAAGTTTTTCCGCATCGGCGTTGAAGGTGACACCTGTGACGGGCGAGAAATCGACGTTAACGATATTAAGCAGATGGCGCAGCACTACAGCCCGAAAGTGCGCGGTGCACGCATCAACCTTGAACACATCAAAAGTGTTTTGCCGACCAGTGATTTCCGTCGTTATGGCGATGTTGTCGAGCTGAAAGCTGAGCAGATAGACGAGCCGGACGAACCTCTGTTGCACGGCAAGTGGGCGCTTTACGCCAGACTGACACCGACACCAGATTTAGTGGCAATGGTCGCAGCGAGTCAGAAGATTTACACCTCGATGGAGATCCGCCGCGATTTTGCCAAAACAGGTAGCACCTACCTCATGGGATTGGCTGTCACTGATGATCCGGCCAGCCTCGGCACTGAAATGCTGGAGTTTAGCCAGCGTGCCCAAAAGAACCCATTGGCAGGCCGTAAATCCGATCCGGAAAATTTATTCACTGCTGCCGTTGAGGCACTGATTGAGTTTGACGAAATCACCGACCCGGAAAACTCATTTTCCAGCCGTATTAAAGCGATGTTTACCCGCAAACAGGCTGGGGATGATGTGCGCTTCAATGAAATGGAAGACGCAGTGATGACCGTGGCCGAGCAGTTGCAGGAAGCAGAAGCGCGTTTTACCCAGACCACCGACGCCCTCAATGAAGTGATTACCGATCTCAGACAGCAGGTGGAAACCGGCAACAGCGCTTTCAGTGAGTTGAAAACGCAGCTTTCCAACACCGAGAGCTTTAGCCAGCCGACACGCCCGGAAGCCACAGGCGGCAACGGTGCGCAAGACGTGCTGACCGACTGCTAAGGCAGCCACACCCGATAAAACCGAATAAAAACAGGAATAACTATGCGCAAGCAAACCCGATTGAAATTTAATGCCTTTCTGTCCCGCGTTGCGGAGCTGAACGGTGTCGACACCGGCGATCTGGATAAAAAATTCAGCGTAGAGCCATCTGTCACACAGACCATCATGACCCGCGTACAGGATTCCTCCGCGTTTCTGACCCGCATCAATATTGTGCCGGTGGCAGAAATGAAAGCGGAAAAAGTCGGCCTTGGCGTCAACGGCTCTATTGCCAGCACCACCGACACCACCGGCGGTGATGAACGCGAAACCGCCGACTTTGCCACGCTGGATGCAGAGGGCTATTTCTGCCAGCAGGTAAACTACGATTTCCACATTCGCTATAACACTATTGATTTGTGGGCACGTTATCAGGACTTTCAGGCTCGTTTGCGTG
This sequence comes from Serratia sp. S4, assembly GCF_000347995.1. Classification (NCBI taxonomy): domain Bacteria; kingdom Pseudomonadati; phylum Pseudomonadota; class Gammaproteobacteria; order Enterobacterales; family Yersiniaceae; genus Serratia; species Serratia sp. S4. The sequence goes on along the minus strand of NZ_KB661120.1, from coordinate 4,601,303 downwards.
ATGCCATCGTAAAACGCCAGTCCCTTGATCGCATGATGATCGGCTTCAACGGTACCCATCGTGCGAAAACCTCCAACCGAATCAAATTTCCGTTGCTGCAGGACATTGCGCCGGGTTGGCTGCAAAAGTACCGCGACAACGCCCCGGCCCGCGTGATGCACAATATCACCGACGAGGATGGCACCGTGTTGTCAGAAAAAATCCGCGTGGGAACCGGGGGCGATTACGTCACCCTCGACGCGCTGGTGATGGATGCCACCAACACCTTGATTGCACCGTGGTATCAGGAAGATCCGGAACTGGTTGTTATCTGTGGCCGTCAGTTACTGGCCGACAAGTATTTTCCTCTGGTGAATCAGGAACAGCCGAACAGTGAAGCGTTGGCTGCTGACCTGATTATTAGTCAAAAACGCATTGGCAACTTGCCCGCCGTGCGCGTGCCGTTCTTCCCGGCCAATGCGCTGATGATCACCCGACTGGATAACCTGTCGATTTACTGGCAGGAAGACACCCACCGCCGTCATATGGTGGAAAACTCCAAGCGTGACCGCATCGAAAATTACGAATCCATCAACGAGGACTATGTGGTGGAGGATTACGCCTGCGGCACTCTGGTGGAAAACATCGTGTTGCTGCCACCGCCAGACCCAAAGAAAGTGAAGGAGGATGAGGAGGCTAAAGCAAAACTATCCGCTGATGAGGGGCTTAAAAAGCTGGCCGGTGCCATTGTTGAGGCGGTGAAAGGAGTCGCAGCTCCAACCGAATCGATTACGGATGCCGCTGATCCTGAGGTGAAAGGTACTGACGCTGTGTCAGTAGACGACAAAGCGGCAAAAGGCGGTAAGTAACCATGACCAGCCCTGCCCGCCGTCACCTTCTGCGCCAGTCTGCGGTCGAGGCCGCGCAGCGGAAAAATGACCCGCTGCGCCATGCCAACGGCTATGAACTGATGATGCTTAAACTCTATGAGGATAAGCGAAAACTCAAGCAGATACGCTCACAAGAGCGTAAAGCCGAACTCAAACGCCAACTGCTGCCGGACTATGCCCCCTGGGTTGCCGGAGTGCTGGCGGAAGGTAACGGTGCGCAGGATGCCATTCTGATGACGGTCATGATTTGGCGACTGGATGCCGGGGATATCCCCGGCGCACTGGACATTGCCTGCTATGCGTTGCGCTACAAGTTAGCACCGCCGGGCAACTTCACTCGCTCCACGCCGTACCTCATCGCAGAAGTCGTCGCCGAGTCTGCCACCCGTGCCCATGAGGCTGGGGAGGCGGTCAATATTGACCACCTCACGCAGACCATGGAACTCACCGACGCAGAAGACATGCCCGACCAAGTGCGCGCCAAGCTGCACAAAATTACCGGGTACGTCTTGCGTGAAACGGGCAGGGCTGAACTGGCGTTAAACCACCTGAAGCGTGCGTTGCAGTTGCATAACGGCTGTGGCGTCAAAAAGGACATTGAACGGCTGGAGCGGGCGATCCGTACCGCTGCCAGCCGCTAACAGAACGCGCCCCGCGCCGGGCGGCACGATGGCCGCGACAGGTTTCACCTCGTTAACGCCGTCGTCCACCGCCCCCTATTTTTTGAGGTCATATGAGCACCGTCATTATAAAACCCCGTCCGGACGCGCCAGCCCCGCGCCCGGAGGATGAGCCGATCATTAAAAACGTCTTTTTCTTCCCGGATATCACCCCGGCAGACGTGCGCGACGTGATGCGCATTGAAGGCACGATCACCGCTCCACGGCTACGGCTGGCGATTAAAAGTGCGCTGGCGGAAGTCAACGCCGAGCTTTTCACCTACCGCCGCGATCAGATGGCCGACGGCTATCAGCGGCTGGAGGATGTCCCCGCCGACGAACTTGACGGCGAAAGTATCCGGGTAAGTGAATACCGCAACGCGGTCAGCACCATGACCACCGCCATTTTGTCGGAACAATACCGCAGCATGGACACCACCGGCACCGGCGGGCGCAAAGCGGATGTTGTCGAGGCGTCCATTGATGAACTGTGGCGCTCGGCTCGTAACGCGATCAGCAATGTGGCCGACCGCGCCCACTGCATCATCGGGTTGCTGTAATGAAAATCTACGCCCTGCAGGGCGACACCGTTGACGCGATTTGCTGGCGCTACTACGGGCGCACGCAGGGCGTAGTTGAACAGGTTTACTCACTCAATGAGGGGCTGGCCGATGCCGGGGCGATTTTGCCGCACTGCCAGCCGGTCGAGCTGCCGGATGTGACCGCCGCGCCGCAGCGTGAAACTGTCAATTTATGGGATTAACAATGGAGCGAATTACCTCATTTTTAGCCTACGCGGTGGCGATTTTCCTTGCGTGGATCGGCAAGTATTCCCCGCAGGATATTGCCTTTATGGTCGGGGCCGCCGTGGGCGTCGGTACCTTTCTTGTTAACTGGTACTACCGCCGCAAAAGCTATCAGTTACTGAATAAATTAGGTGTTAGCCGGAGGGTATACGATGAACTCAATCGCTAAACGTTGCACAGTGGCCGCCGTGCTGGTGCTGGCTGCTTTGCTGCCGCAATACAGCACCCTGCACACCTCGGAGGCCGGGTTGCGGTTGCTGGCCGATTTTGAAGGCTGTCGGCTTTCCCCTTACCAGTGCAGCGCGAACGTGTGGACGAGCGGCATCGGTCACACCGCCGGGGTAGTGCCGGGCAAGGTCATTAGCGAACGTCAAGCCGCCGTCAATCTGGTCGCTGATATTTATCGGGTAGAGCGTGCCATAGGTCGCTGTATGCCGGTCACGATGCCGCAGCCAGTTTATGACGCGGTAGTATCCTTTGCCTTTAACGTCGGCGTGACGGCGGCGTGTGGCTCCGCACTGGCCGGTTTCATCAAGCGGAAAGAATGGCACAGCGCCTGCCTGCAGTTGCCGCGCTGGGTGTATGTCAACGGGGTTAAAACCGCTGGGCTGGAACGTCGCCGGGTATCAGAGATGGCCCATTGTCTGACCGGGGCCGCGCAATGAACCGCACCGGTGCGCTGTTCCTGTTCCTGTCGCTGGCCGCCGCCGGTTGGCTCAAATGGCAGGTTATCGCCCTGGGTGGTCAGTTGGATGAAGTGCAACGGGAAAACAGCCGGATTTCGACGGCGCTGACCGATACCCGTACGGTGATCAGCATGTTGCAGGCAGCGGCCGGCCAACTGGCGCAGGAAGAGAAAAGCCTGAGAAATGACCTCAACAATGCGCACCGGCTGGCGCTGACCCGCGAACAAAAAATACAGAGATTACTCAATGAAAACCAAATTTTACGTGATTGGTTCAACACTTCTTTGCCTGCTGATGTTGCAAGGCTGCACCAGCGCCCCGGCTTCACCGGCGCCGCAAATTATCTACGTTGGCTGTCAGGCGGTGAACCCGTGCCAGATACCGGCAAGCAGCCCGAAAAATAACGGCGACCTGAGCGCCGACATTCGCCAGCTTGAAAACGCCTTGGCGGCCTGCGCGGTGCAGGTCGACGCCATTAAAACCTGTCAGGAACAACACCATGTTAAAACCGCAACAGCTCCGCGCTGAGCTGACAAGCTGCCTGCAATGGTTGCAGCGCAACCCCGAAAGTCTGCAGGTACGGGTACAAGGTGGAAGCATTGCCGCCACGCTTGCCACCTCGCTGTCGCATGAGTACAGCTACACGCTGAATCTGCTGTTTCTGGATTACACCGGCGATCTGGATTTAATCGTGGTACCGATACAGGCGTGGCTACGAGAAAACCAACCGGACATTATGGCCACCCCAGAAAAGCGCCGTACCGGCTGTACTTTCGCCACGGATTTTAATAACGACGGCTCTTACGATTTCAGCGTGTCGTTGCAGTTAACCGAGCGTGTGGTGGTCAACGAGCAAGACGGCGGTGCGCTGCACGTTAAGCACCTGCCGGAGCCGCCGTTGCCGGAAAACGTCACGCGTCCGCTGCAGCTCTATGTACATGGTGAATTAGTGAGTGAGTGGAATGAACGAGCTTAACCCCTTTGACGCCCATCTGGCCGGGCTGATTACCGCGTTGTCGCCGCAGTCCCGCAAATCGTTGGCCGTTGCCGTGTCCAAGCGTTTACGCGCCAGCCAACAGCAAAACATCAAGCGCCAGCAGGCACCGGACGGCACCCCTTATGCCCCGCGTAAAACGCCATTGCGCAATACAAAGCGCCTGCGCGATCGGGCGATGTTCTCCAAGTTGCGCACCGCGCGTTACATGAAAGCCAAGGGCAGCGGCGACGAGGCTGTGGTGGAGTTTGTCGGCCGCGTTAAGCGCATGGCTAATGTGCACCATTATGGCCTGCGTGACCGGCCATCGCCGAACAGTGGCCCCGTGAAATATGAAGCGCGTCCGCTGCTGGGTTTTTCATATGATGACGTTAAGTATATAGAGGAAACTATTATCGCTCATCTATCTGAATGAGGCCTATTGCAATTGGCATAAGTTACCCTCTGAACTGAAATAGATAATTGCTTAATGCTCTATGATTTATTGAACCGACTGTTAGGGCTGTGAAGAAAAAAATTATTGATAAGAAAGCGAGGATAGACACATTTCTCATGTGTTCCCAAGAGTTAATCACTTCGATTAACTCTGCTTTTTTTTCTTTGTCGTCAAGGGATATGTATTCACATGCGGAGCGATATATATCGTGGGGGTGGGTTTTTATTATTTCTATACAATCGCTTTCGCTTAGCACTGTGTGGTCTTTAAGGAAGCCATTAGGAACCAAAATGTTGTTTTCGGAAATCTGTACGGATAATTTATCGTCATGGTAATTTACATACCCAACCTTTGGTAGGTCGCTCAACAGGAAAAATGCGAATGATAGTAGGATTATCCCCATGAAAACAACAAACCAGGTTTCATAGCGTGAACTTTTTATTTTTCCTACTACGCCAAAAAGAGAAGCGAAGTAAAATTGCTTTTTTGATATTTCCCCAGTGAGTAATCCTTTCGATAGTAACTTTGCATCTCGGACGTTTTCGACTTTAACACCATTAAGTAATGAAAATGTTTGAGTGTAAAACATTTCATCGTCGGCCTTTCCTAGAACGCCACGATTAAACCTAAGTCCCGCGGTTCTTAGCAAGAATCTAAATAAAACTGATATCCCACCACATCGCAAAATAATTAATGTAATAAACCCAAGAGATACTAATAATTTTATCCCATCGGGAAATATCTGATCTATTGCAAACATCATGCTACTCCTTTAATAAATTAAAAATATTGTAGCAAATCCAATGGTATGTTGTGCCTAAGATCTTCCAACCCCTTTCCGTTGCTGTTACCCGCGTCGGGCGGCATCCTTTCAGCATGAAAAATTTACCAAACATCATGCGCCTGCTGCGCAACATGATCCGCATTGGCACCGTGAACGCCGTCGACCTTGAGCGCGGTCTTTGCCGTGTCGATACCGGCGGCAACCTTACTGACTGGCTTCACTGGATGACCTGCCGGGCAGGCCGTGCCCGCATGTGGTGGGCACCGTCCGAAGGTGAACAGGTGTTGGTGTTGGCGCTGGGGGGGGAATTGGACACCGCCTTTGCGCTGCCGGGTATCTTTTCCGATGACTTCCCGGCCCCGTCGGCGTCTGCGGATGCGCTGTATATCACTTTCCCTGATGGCGCGGTGCTGGAGTATGAACCGGCCAGCGGTGCGCTGAGTGTGACTGGCATTAAAACTGCTGACGTGCAGGCGTCCGAGTCAATCACCGCCAGCACCAAGGTGGTGATGGTCAAAGCCGCAAAAAACATCACCCTCGATACCCCTGAGGTGATCTGCACTAACAAGCTGACTACCGGCACGCTGGAAGTGAAAAGCGGCGGGAAGATGACCGGCAGCATTGAGCACAGCGGCGGCAGCATCACGTCTAACGGCGTGGTAGTGCATACCCATACCCACGGTGGCGTGCAGAACGGCGGCGACAACACGGATAAACCAGCATGAACAACGCGAAATACCTCGGCATGAACCGCGACACCGGTCGCATGTTGACGGATATCGACCATATACGGCAATCCGTGGCCGACATTCTGATCACGCCGCAGGGTTCACGCCCTATGCGCCGGGCTTATGGTTCGTTGCTGTCTGAGCTGCTCGACCAGCCGCAGAATGACACGCTGCGTCTGCAAATTATGGCCGCCTGTTACAGCGCGATTCTGGCTTGGGAACCCCGCGTAAAGCTGACCGGCATCACCTTTAACACCACCTACGACGGCAAGATGGTGATTGATATCACTGGCACCAGCACCGATACCCCCGGCGCGTTGTCGTTGTCTATTCCTGTGAGCTGAACCATGGCAACGATTAACTTAAGCCTGCTTCCCGCCCCGACAGTGGTCGAGGTGTTGGACTATGAAACGCTGTTGGCAGAACGTAAGGCTACGCTAATTTCACTCTATCCCGAGGCCGAACGGGCGGCCATCAGCCGCACACTGGCGTTGGAGTCAGAGCCGATCGTTAAGCTGTTGCAGGAAAATGCTTATCGTGAGGTGATTTTACGCCAGCGCATCAACGATGCCGCCAAGGCGGTGATGCTGGCTTATTCCACTGGGGCAGACCTTGACCAGTTTGGGGGGAGTTTTAACACCCCGCGTCTGGTGATTATCCCGGCGGATGAAACCACTATCCCGCCGACACCGGCGCTAATGGAGTCGGACGACGATTATCGGCTGCGCTTACAGGATGCTTTTGAAGGCATGAGCACCGCCGGTTCGGCAGGCTCTTACCGTTTTCATGCTCGCTCTGCCGATGGACGAGTGGCCGATGTGACCGCCATTAGCCCATCCCCGGCCTGTATCACCGTGACCGTGTTGTCACGCGACGGCGACGGCACCGCCAGCCCTGAGCTGTTGCAAGTCGTCAGCGTGGCGCTGAGCGATGAGGATGTGCGCCCGGTCGCTGATCGGGTGACGGTGCAATCCGCCAAAATTACCCGCTATGCCATCGAGGCCACGTTATACCTCCATCCCGGCCCGGAGGTTGCGCCGATCCTCACGGCGGCCAACGAAAGGTTGCGTAATTACGTGGAAGGTGTGCGCCGGTTGGGGCGCAGTATCCGGCGTTCCAGCATGAATGCGGCGTTGACCGTGGAAGGTGTCGAGCATGTAGACATCATCAAACCGGCAGCCGATATCGTGCTGGATAAGACGCAGGCGGGCTATTGCACCGGCTTCACCATCAATCCGGGGCGTGCTGATGAATAACCGATTATTGCCGGTCGGTTCTTCCCCATTGGAAGTGGCCGCCGCCACGGCCTGTGCTGAGCTGGAGCGTTTACCGGTACCGCTGCGCGAACTGTGGAACCCGGCACGCTGCCCGGTGCACTTGTTGCCCTATCTGGCGTGGGCGTTTTCCGTTGACCGCTGGGATGAGGCATGGCCGGAAGAGGTGAAGCGCGGTGTGGTTGCAGCGGCATTTTTCATCCATCGCCATAAAGGCACCATCGGGGCCGTGCGCCGCGTGGTCGAGCCGCTCGGCTACCTGATTAACGTCACTGAATGGTTTCACGGTGACGATCCGCCCGGCACCTTTCGGCTGGATATTGGCGTATTAGAAACCGGCATCACGGAAGAAATGTATTTAGAAATGGAGCGGCTGATCGCCGATGCCAAACCCCTGAGCCGTCACCTGATTGGCCTCAATATTTTGCAGGACATTCCCGGCCTGATTTACGTCGGCGCGGCCGTCGTGGACGGCGATGTCATCACCGTTTACCCCGGATAAGAGGAAATTATGAGCAAGTATAAAGCGATTATTACCACCGCCGGGGCGGCCAAAATTGCCGCCGCGTCGGCAGGCGGTACCCAGTTAAAAATCACCCGTATGGCCGTCGGCGACGGTAACGGCAGCTTACCCACCCCGAACCCGGCACAGACCAAGCTGATCAATGAGAAATACCGGGCCCTCCTTAACGGACTGACCATTGATAAAGCTCTGAAAAATCATATTGTGGCGGAGTTGATTGTCCCGGCGAGCGTGGGCGGGTTCTGGCTGCGTGAGATGGGGTTGTATGATGATTTCGGCACGTTGATTGCGGTTGCTAACATGGCCGAAAGCTACAAGCCGAAACTGGAGGAGGGCAGCGGCCGCACGCAGACACTGCGCATGATCCTGATAGTTAGCAGCGCCGCCGCTATCAGCGTGATTGCCGGGGGCGATACCGTACTGGCAACCAAAGATTTTGTTGCGGACGCCATCAAAGACCATGAGAAAACCCGCAACCACCCGAACGCCAGTACCACCGCTAAAGGGTTGGTGCAACTGAGTAGCGCGACAACCAGCGCGGAAGAAACCAAAGCCGCCACACCGAAGGCCGTTAAAGCCGTTAACGATGCCAGCGCCAAAAAGTCCGCCAATCTGTCCGACCTGACCGACAAATCCGCCGCTCGTGGCAATCTGGCGTTAGGCAGTGCTGCGACGAAAAACGTCGGCGTTGAGGGCGGGCAGGTGATGGCCGTCGGTGCGTTTGGGCTGGGTATGGGGGGAAGGCAATTTGATGATGCTTATTCAAATATCGCGCAAATTTACCGGGTTAATGTGTCATCAGAAAACAAGCCACCCATTAGCGGTAACATTGCCGCCGGGGTTATTAGCCTGCCTTGCGATGCCGCGCCGTCGGCGGGTTATATTGCGGTGTCAGGTGTTGGCCATGGCTTTATCGGCTATTCCAATAGGCCGGAAAATGGGGTGCGCTGGTCACGGATTTACACCACGGATTACAAGCCGACGGCGGCCGATGTCGGGGCATTGACCGATGCGCAGGCGATGCAAAAGTTTGCCCTGCGCTCCATCAAGGTTAACGGCAAGCCATTGTCCGGTGATGTTAATCTGTTGGCGGCTGACGTTAACGCATGGAACAAAACGGAGGCAGATGGCCGTTATGTGAAACGGACGGGCGACACCATGGCCGGGACGCTTGTCATTGATGGCGCAACGGTGCTACCTACGCAACCATTGCGAGCGGCTACCGACGTCCCCGCGCTCTGGAAGCAGGGGATCAGCCTATCAACGTTGGAATTTGATGATAAAAATATCAGTGGTTATCCCGCGCAGCCTTATTCGACGTTGGTAAATTTGAGCGCGACTGAGCATCGTGGGATTCAATTATTATCTGAAAAAGCGACGAATAATTTTTGGTTACGGTCAGCGGATGCTAAAAAATACTCTGATTTTGTAAAGCTCTATCACACCAGTAATAAACCAACGGCTGCCGATGTGGGAGCGTTAACGGATGCACAAGCCGCGCAGAAATATGCCCTGCGATCGTACAAGGTCAACGGCAAGCCGCTATCCGGTGATGTCAATCTGTTGGCGGCGGACGTTAACGCCTGGAATAAATCAGAGGCGGACGGACGTTATTTAATGAAGTCCGGCGGTCAATTGACCGGAATAGTAAAAACCTCCGCTGAAATTCAATCAACATCAACCGATAATTATCGATTAATCGGTGGTGATTACGGCACGTTCTGGCGTAATGATGGCAAAAGCCTGTATTTAATGGTGACGAATGCGAAAAACCAGTACGGCACATTTAACGGATTGCGCCCGTTTTCTATTGATGTGAAAGGCGGGCATGTAAATTTCGGTCACAATGTGTCTGTCGGTGGTGAGCTGAAAACACTTAGCAGTTTCCGTTCTGATAAAGGTGTTTCGATTGGCGAGGATTTATGGGTTGATCGAAATGCCAACGTTGCAGGCAACCTGAAGGTAGGGAACACGACTTATCAAACCGATGGGAATATTAATGGGACTGCATGGGGCGGATATCTTAGCAACTGGCTAAGCGATCATTTAAATGGCCGTGTTGACTGGAATTCATTTAACAATCGTAGTCACATTTCCGGCAATAGAAATGCCTGGTGGTATAAAGACGAGTTAACCGGGTATATCCATCAGGGGGGTGTTATCAATCGCGGCGATAACTATCTAAACCGCGTTAATTTTCCACGTGGGTTTACACAGGACTGTTTCGGGGTTCAATTAACATTGGCGGGTCATTGGGGGGACTCATCCGCAAACATGGAAGCGCTAAACGTGGGGCCGGGAGGATTTGACTCTGGTATGAATGGAAATGAACGCATCGCATTTTGGTGGGCGGTTGGGGTTTAATGATGAATTACGGATACAGTGCGAAAACCAATATTTTCTATGTGTTGGAAGATAAAGAAGCCTACGAAACAAATAACAACTGGCCTGATGATGTTAAACCAGTGTCTGTAGAGCATTGGGAAAAATACCGCGGGCAATCCCCTGCGGGAAAAATCCGGGCGGCGGATAGCGATGGCCTGCCGTGCTGGATTGACGCTCCACCGTTGAGCCAACAGGAACAGGTGAGCGAAGCGTCACGGAAAAAAAGTTTGCTGATAGTACAAGCCAGCAATGCAATTGCTCCTTTGCAAGATGCGGTTGAATTAGGGATGGCGACCGAGAAAGAGAAGGCGCAGTTGATCGCATGGAAAACCTGCCGGGTGCTTGCCAACCGTATTCGGCCTGAGGATACGCAGGACATTGACTGGCCGACAGTCCCCGACGCCTAATAAAAAAGCCCGCATCATTATGATATGCGGGCTTCGTGCTTTGCGGCTTTCCCTGATGTTGCCGCGTCTTGTTTATTGACCATACCCCGCCCGGCTAAATTCCGTCCAATTGGTTGTGTAGATCAATGCAACGTTATTGATCGGCGAAAACGATCGGTAAGCCTCCTTATATTCCCTCAACAGGCGCGGCCTGTTGTCTGGTCTGCCTTCCATCATCCTCCGCGTGCGGCCTGCCGTGCCGCGCGGCATCATGTTTGCACCTACTCACCACGGAGCAAGCTTATATGGCTGACTATCATCACGGCGTGCGTGTTGTCGAAATCAACGACGGCACCCGCGTTATTTCCACCGTTTCGACGGCTATCGTCGGCATGGTCTGCACGGCGGAGGATGCCGACGCGGCAGCATTCCCGTTAAATACCCCGGTACTGATTACCGACGTGTTAGCCGCTTCCGGCAAAGCCGGTAAAAAAGGCACGCTGGCAGCGGCGCTGCTGGCTATCGCTGACCAGTCAAAACCGGTAACGGTGGTTGTGCGTGTTGCCGAAGGTAAAGACGCCAAAGAAACCACCTCCAATATTATCGGCGGCGCTAACGCAGAAGGCCGCTATACCGGCATGAAAGCGCTGTTATCAGCACAGGCGGAGTTGGGTGTTAAACCGCGCATTCTCGGCGTGCCGGGCCATGACACGCTGGAAGTGGCAACCGCATTAGCCGGTATCTGTCAGCAGTTGCGTGCATTCGGCTATGTCAGCGCCTACGGCTGCAAAACGGTGCAGGATGCGATTAAGTACCGCGCCAATTTCAGCCAGCGTGAGCTGATGATTGTCTGGCCGGATTTTGTCAGTTGGAACACTACCACCAACAAAAGCGATATTGCCTACGCCACCGCCCGTGCGCTGGGCCTGCGTGCCAAAATCGACACGGAAACCGGCTGGCACAAAACCCTGTCTAATGTCGGCGTTAATGGGGTAAGCGGTATCACGGCCAGCGTGTTCTGGGACTTGCAAGCACCCGGCACCGATGCTGACCTGTTAAACCAAGCCTGCGTCACCACCCTGATCCGCAAAGACGGCTTTAAATTCTGGGGTTCCCGCACCTGTTCTGACGATCCACTGTTCCAGTTCGAAAACTACACCCGCACCGCGCAGGTGCTGGCGGACACCATGGCCGAAGCGCATCTGTGGGCGGTAGACCGCCCGGTCACGCCAACGCTTGTCCGCGACATGATTGACGGCATCAAAGCCAAATTCCGCGAACTGAAATCCGCCGGGCTGATTATCGATGGTGACTGTTGGTATGACGCCAGCGCCAACGACAAAGAAACCCTGAAAGCAGGCAAGCTGTTTATCGATTACGACTATACGCCAGTGCCGCCGCTGGAAGATTTAACCCTGCGCCAGCGTATCACTGATCGCTATCTGGCGACGTTCGCCGCGTCCGTGAACCGTTAAGGAGAGGATGAATTATGGCTCTGCCGAAAAAACTGAAATACCTGAACCTGTTCAACGACGGTTTTAACTACATGGGCATTGTGTCATCGCTGACGCTGCCCAAGCTCACCCGCAAGCTGGAGAAATACCGGGGCGGCGGGATGAATGGCGCGGCCCCTGTCGATATGGGGCTGGACGATGACGCGCTGGCCGTTGAGTGGGCGATGGGCGGCATTGATGAACTGGTGCTGAAACAATGGGGCGCAGTTGATGCCGTACCGCTGCGTTTTGCCGGTTCCTTCCAGCGTGATGACACCGGCGAAGTATCCGCCGTGGAGGTGGTCATGCGTGGCCGCCACAAAGAACTCGACTTTGGCGAATACAAGCAAGGCGAGGACACCGAAACCAAGGTATCTACCGAATGCACCTATTTCAAGCTGACCGTGGATGGCAAAGAGCTGATCGAAGTTGACACCGTGAACATGGTCGAAAAGGTCGACGGCGTTGATCGTCTGGCTGAACACCGTAAGGCCATCGGCCTGTAAACCTGCGCCAGCCCGCCGGGCTGGCCGTTCCCTGATTCAAGAGAGAAAAACTACCATGAACGAAGCTAAAGAAAACGTCATCACCCTCGATACCCCGATCACCCGTGGTGAAACCACCATTACCGAAGTGCAGGTAATTAAGCCCACGGCAGGCGCACTGCGCGGCGTCGGTCTGGCAGCCGTAGCGAATGCGGACGTTGATGCGCTGCTGGTGATCCTGCCGCGTGTCACGTTCCCGAGCCTGACCAAAGAAGAATGTGCCCGGTTGGAACTGTCGGACTTGGTGGCGCTGGCCGGGCAGGTTGTCGGTTTTTTGTCGCCGAAGTCGGCGGAGTAGAAATTGACGCCCGGCTGGGCGTTGATGATCTGATGGCGGACATTGCGGTGATATTCCACTGGCCGCCGTCTGAAATGGCCGGTATGACGCTCACGGAGCTGTTGAACTGGCGTCATAAAGCCTTACAACGCAGCGGAGTGAATCACGATGAGTAAAAGCCTGCAGCTTCAGGTCTTGCTGAAAGCCGTAGACCAAGCCACCCGCCCGCTAAAGAGTATCCAACAGGCAAGCAAAACGCTGGCCGGTGACATTAAAACCACACAACAAACCCTCAAAGCACTGGACGCACAAGCCGCCCGGATTGAAGGTTTTCGTAAGCAGCAGGCGCAGCTTGCTGTCACCGGGCAGGCGCTGAAAACCGCCAAGGCGGAAGCGGCCGCGCTGGCTGTCCAGTTCAAGGCCACGGAAAAACCCACTGCACAGCAGGCGCGATTGCTGGCAGCCTCCAAACGCGCCGCTGCCGAGCTGCAAACAAAATACAATGGCTTGCGCCAGTCGGTGCAACGCCAGCGCAATGCGCTCAACGCTGACGGTATCGCCACCAAGAAGCTGAGCGCCGAGCAACGCCGGTTAAAAGCCAGCGCCAGTGAGGCCACAGCAGCGCTAAACCGTCAGCGTGCTGAGCTGGGACGGTTGAGTAAAAAGCAGGAGTCACTGAGCCGTATTCAGCAGCGTGCGCAGGCCGGTAAAGCATTGGGTGCCACCGTTCGCAATCAAAGTGCCGTCGGGCTGGGTGTCGCTACCGCCGGGTTGTATGCCGAAAGCCGCTTTATGGCACCGGGTGTGCAATTCGATAAGCAGATGTCAGACACGCAGGCCACCTTAGGGCTGGCGAAAAACGACAAACAACTGACGGCTATTCGCCAGCAGGCGCGGGACATCGGGGCCACAACGGCATTTTCACCGACGGACGTCGCCCGCACGCAATCAGTATTGGCGAAATCCGGCTTTAACGGTGATGCCATTCTGAAATCGACCGAATCCACGGTGAATTTGGCGTTGGCCTCCGATCTGGATATTGCCGACGCGGCGGACATCATCACCAATATGCAATCGGCGTTTAACATGCCGATAGACGAGATCCAGCGCGTTGCGGATGTGATGACCAAGGGCTTTACCAGCTCAAACAGCAACCTGATGGATTTTGGCGAGGCGATGAAGTACGTCGCCCCAATTGCGGAGGCGGCCGGGGCCAGTATTGAGGACACTACCGCACTGCTGGGCGTTCTGGCCGATAACGGCATCAAGGGCAGTATGGCCGGGACGGCGACAAGTGCCATGTTCACCCGGCTGCAAGCGCCGGTCGGGCAGGCGCAGGATGCGCTGTCAGAACTGGGGGTGAAAACCAAAGACGGCAAAGGCAACATGCTGCCGATCGAAGGCATCCTGAAGAAAATCGACGGCTCGTTTAAAAAGAACAAGCTCGGCACCGCGCAGCAGGCTGAATACCTGAAAGTCATTTTCGGCGAAGAGGCGATGAAAGGCGCAATCAAGCTGATTGCGGCGGCAGGCAACGGCAAGCTGGATGCGAAAAAGCAGACGGTGACGGATTCCAAGGGGGCGACAGAGCATATCGCCAAGACGAAAACGGATAACCTCGACGGCGACTTAAAAAACCTTTCCTCGGCTTTTGAGGATATTCAGATTGAGGTCTTTGATAAGCAGGATTCCGGGTTACGTAAGCTCACGCAAAGCGCCACAAAATGGCTCGGTGTGGCCGGGCAGTGGGCGAAGGAAAACCCGGAGCTGTCCGGCACGCTGTTTAAGCTGGCGTTGGGCATTACGGCGGTGATTGGCGGCTTGGCTATTGTGGGCTTTTTGGCCGGGCCGGTGATCACCGCTCTTAGTCTATTGATGGGGCCCACACTCGGCCTAACCAAAGGGTTTTTTAAACTGAGCGGGATTGCCGCCAAGTTTTCGTTTAAGGGCATAACCACCGCTGCGCGTGGGCTTGGCACCGTAATGAAGTTTACCGGCGGCGCGGTGGGCCGTTCCCTGTTGACGATGGGCAGTGGCATGCTCAGATTGATGTCCATCGTCGGGCGCGTGTCATTTGCCGGTCTGGTCAAAAGTCTGCGTTTTGTAGGCACGGCGGTGATGTGGTTGGGCCGCATCATGATGGCTAACCCGATTCTGGCCGTGATCAGCTTGGTGGCCATGGGGGCGATTTACATCTGGCAGAACTGGGAAACGCTGGGGCCAAAATTCCAAGCCATCTGGGAGACAGTCAAGAGTGCCACCCTGGGTGCATGGGATGGCATCACCACGGCGACGTCGGCAGCATGGGAACGTGTAAAACAGTCAACAAAGGCGGCGTGGGAGGGCCTTAAAACGTGGCTGGGTGGGCAATGGGACGACCTTGTGGGGTCGGCTAAGGCCTTGCCGGGTAAGTTTAAGGAAGCCGGGATGAACATGATTAACGGCATCATTGATGGCATTACCGAACGCTGGCAGGCACTGAAAGACAAGTTTAGCGGCCTTACCGATATGTTGCCGGACTGGATGAAGTTTGGCGGTGATAAGACGGAAATTAACCCGGCCATTTCTTACAATCGGCCTGCGCCGGAATTGGCACCGGGGCCGGGCTATGCGGGAGCTTTTGACAAAGGCGGCAACATTCCCCGTGGTCAGTTTGGCATCGTGGGCGAACGCGGCCCGGAAGTGGTCAGCGGCCCGGTTAATGTCACCGGTCGCCGGAAAACAACGGCGCTATCGGCTGCCATGCTGTCGTTGTCGACGCCGGTGATGGCATCAGCACCGCCAGCCGCGCCGGTGCAGATGGCCCCGGCACCTATCACTATTCAGGTACATGTCGCACCGGGACAGGATGCGCAGGCCATTGCCCGCGAAGTGTCTCGCCAGCTTGCTGCCGAGCAGCGCAAACACGCGGCCGCCGCACGCAGCCGCATGAATTACGGAGGGTAACGACATGATGTTAACGCTGGGGCTGTTTGTTTTTATGCTGCAAACGCTGCCTTATCAGTCCCTGAACCGCACGGCGGATTACCGTTGGCCGAGCAATGCGCGTGTAGGCCAGCGTCCGGCGGCGCAGTTTTTGGGGCTGGATGATGAAACTATTACCCTGTCCGGCGTGTTGCTGCCGGAGATCACCGGCGGCCGCTTTTCGTTGTTAACGTTGCAATTGATGGCGGAGCAGGGGCGGGCGTGGCCGCTGATTGAGGGCAGCGGTACGATTTACGGCATGTTTGTGATCGAGTCTATATCAGAGAGCCACTCGGACTTTTTCGCCGACGGCAGCCCGCGCCGTACCGAGTTCACACTCGATTTAAAACGGGTGGATGAGTCTTTGTCTGCGATGTTTGGCGATCTGCGCCAGCAAGCCGGGGAACTGTACGACAAAGCGGGCGCTATGGCCGGGCAGGCCGCCGGTGCAATGGGAGGATTATTATCATGATCACGGGTGTTGCTATGCCTGCCGGGGCGTTGATTGCCCCGGACTTCTCTTTATCTCTGCAGGAAAAAGACATCACGCAAAACATCCGCAAACGGCTTATTTCCTTATCGCTGACGGATAACCGGGGCTTTGAGGCCGATCAGCTTGATATTGAGCTGGACGACAGCGACGGCCTGATGGCGATGCCGCAGCGCAATGCGGTGCTTGCGTTGTCACTCGGCTGGAAGGGGGAGGCACTGACGCCAAAGGGGCTATTTACCGTGGATGAGGTAGAGCACCGGGGCACGCCGGACACGCTGACTATTCGCGCCCGGAGTGCGGATTTTCGTGGGTCGCTGAATACCCGCCGCGATGAGTCCTACCATGACACTACGCTGAGCCATATCGTGCAGAAGGTGGCGGCCCGCAATAAGCTTAAGGCCACCATTGCCGCCGGTCTGGGGGTTATCAAGGTGAGCCACATCGACCAGACTCAAGAGACGGATGCGGCATTTCTTACCCGGTTAGCTTCCCTCAATGGGGCGGTGGCCGTGGTGAAGAACGGCAGTCTGCTGTTTATGCGACCGGGCAACGGCACTACTGTGAGCGGCAAGCCGCTGCCGATGTTTACTATCACCCGGCAAGATGGCGATCAGCACAGCTTTAGTATTGCCGATCGGGACGCTTATACCGGGGTAACAGCGAGCTGGCTCAATACCAAACAGCCAAAACCGCAGAAAGTGAAACTGCAGCGTAAGCCGAAAGAGCAACATTTACGGGCGCTGCAGCATCCTAAAGCCAAGCCGGCCGCCAGTAAAAAAACGGGTAAACAGGTGGAGGAAAAGAAAGGGGAATATCTGGTGGGGGCCGAGGATAACGTGTTTGTGATCCCCAAGGTCTACGCGAATAAGGCCGCCGCCATGCGGGCCGCGCAAGCCAAATGGGAAAAGCTGCAGCGCGGAGCGGCTGAGTTCTCACTGTCGCTCGCTATGGGCCGCGCTAACATCACCCCGGAAACGCCAGTACGCGTCAGCGGGTTTAAGGAAGTGATTGACGCACAGGCTTGGATAGTGAGCAAAGCCACGCACAGCCTGAGCGATAGCGGCTTTACGACGGCGTTAGAGTTTGAGGTTTTGCTTTCCGATGTGACTTATGAGGTGAGTGACTTCGCTTTGTGAATTTGTAAATTAGATTAAAGCTAATTTAAATCCAGATCACAGCGCGTATTATCGCGGCAAGATCCATTGATGAGGAACTAATCATGTTTCATTGCCCACTTTGCCAGATGGCGGCCCATGCTCGCACCAGCCGTTACCTAAGTCAGCACACGAAAGAACGTTATCACCAATGCCAAAATATCAACTGCGGCCACACGTTTAAAACAATGGAGAGCTACGACAGTGCGATCATGACGCCGGGGCAGGTAAGGGCAGTACCGCCGCATCCAGTTGGTACAAATGTGTCAGGGCAGCAACAGGTTATGTGGATGTAACCAGCATAGAGAGACAAACCCGCGTAATGCGGGTTTTTTGTTGGCATGTTTACATTGGCCAAGCAACTATCTTGTGCCGGGGTTCGTCGGGTATGAGTAGCACTCAAAAAAAACAGAGCGACACTTTTGCGACACTGTACAGTAGAAACAAAAAAGCCACTTCGTGTGAAGTGGCTTAATGTGCTGTTATATCAGCTAAAATTTGGTGGCCCCTACTGGACTTGAACCAGTGACCAAGCGATTATGAGTCGCGTGCTCTAACCAACTGAGCTAAGGGGCCAAGCGGCGAGATTATACGGTAATCCTCCGGCGCAGGTCTACTGTTAACCATCTGTATGTTGCTTTTATGCGCAGTTCTAGCCTGTTGTAATTACTGGCGGATTTTGCGATAACCGCTGTAAATCCCTTTAATGGACTCCCGAACCTTATGGAACTCCTGGCACCCAACCTGCGGGTCGTGTTTTGCGGCATCAACCCTGGCCTGTCCTCGGCTCACCAAGGCTACCCTTTCGCTAACGGCAGTAACCGCTTCTGGAAGGTAGTGCATCAGGCCGGTTTTACCGATACTCAGTTAGCGCCGGAGCAGTGGCAACAGCTGCAGGATACCGGTTGTGGCATCACCGCGCTGGTAGCACGGCCCACGGTGGCGGCCAGTGAGGTGACGCGTGACGAATTGCTCAGCGGCGGTGAGGCGTTAAAGGAAAAGATCCTGCGTTACCAGCCGCGTGCGCTGGCGATTTTGGGCAAGCAGGCGTTCAGCAGTGCCTTTGGGGTGAAAAATGCGGCCTGGGGCCGTCAGGAGATGACGATCGGCAAAACGGAGGTTTGGGTATTGCCTAACCCCAGCGGATTGAACCGTGCCACGCTGGAGCAGCTTACGGAGAGCTACCGCGAGTTGTTCCTGGCTCTGAAATAATTTTTATTGCGGGCATGAGATCGATAATAAGGCTGTGGAGACTGTCAAAGAGCTGCCCCGGCTTTTGCCGCGAGCAGCTTATACTGACTTAATTCAAACCAAACTAATAGAGCAGCGACTACCCTGGATAACCGTTACGTTTGGCATTGGCAATGCAATCGGAACGGTTCTTATAACCCTCCGTAGATGCGCCGACAATCTTACCGTTAGGTGCAGTACGGCGCCAACGCCATTCATTGCGATTGTCTTGATAAAACTCCCATTTATCATTCATCAAAATCATTCCTTTTATTTGATATCTCTCAGTAATGTTCTTAAGACAATTACCTCGTGTTTTAACGGAAACCGTAAAACACTATTAATATGGTGTTTTTTTGACCGCCGCTCAAGACCTTTTTTATTGTGTGGTTACTGGTGTTTTGAGGCATAAAAAAAACGGCTTCCTGTTAAAGAAGCCGTTTATTGTCGAAGCTTAAAGTTCGATCAACCGAACCAAACCTTAGTCGTCCAGGAAGCTACGCAGCACTTCGGAACGGCTTGGGTGACGCAGTTTACGCAGCGCTTTGGCTTCGATCTGACGAATACGCTCACGGGTAACGTCGAACTGTTTGCCCACTTCTTCCAGCGTGTGGTCGGTGTTCATATCGATACCGAAACGCATACGCAGCACTTTCGCTTCACGGGCGGTCAGGCCGGCCAGAACGTCGTGCGTGGCAGAGCGCAGGCTCTCCGAAGTAGCAGAATCCAGCGGCAGCTCGAGGGTGGTATCCTCGATGAAATCGCCCAGGTGTGAATCTTCATCATCACCGATCGGCGTTTCCATAGAGATCGGCTCTTTGGCGATCTTCAGCACTTTGCGGATTTTGTCTTCCGGCATCAGCATGCGTTCAGCCAGCTCTTCCGGCGTCGGTTCGCGGCCCATCTCTTGCAGCATCTGGCGCGAAATACGGTTGAGTTTGTTGATGGTCTCAATCATATGCACCGGAATACGGATGGTACGCGCCTGGTCGGCGATAGAGCGGGTGATAGCCTGACGGATCCACCAGGTGGCGTAAGTTGAGAACTTATAACCACGACGGTATTCAAACTTGTCTACCGCTTTCATCAAACCGATGTTGCCTTCCTGGATCAGATCCAGGAACTGCAGACCACGGTTGGTGTATTTCTTGGCGATAGAAATAACCAGACGCAAGTTGGCTTCAACCATCTCTTTCTTCGCACGGCGGGCTTTCGCTTCACCGATAGACATGCGACGGTTAATGTCCTTCACCTGCTCGATGGTCAGGCCGGTCTCTTCTTCGATCTGACGCAGTTTCTGCAGGCTGCGCTGCACGTCATCCGCGACGTCTTTGAGCTTTTCTGACCATGGCTTGGCCATTGCCAGCGCTGCTGCGAACCAGGTATCACTGGTTTCGTTGCTGGAGAACAGGGTAACGAAGTTTTTCTTCGGCATTTTGCACTGCTCAACGCACAGCTTCATGATGATACGTTCTTGAGTACGAACGCGGTCCATCATGATGCGCATGCTGTTGACCAGGAAGTCGAACTGTTTTGGCACCAGGCGGAACTGCTTGAACACTTCAGACAGCTTCAGAATTTCTTCTGCTGCGCTGGCGTGGCTGCGGCCGTTCTTTTTGATGACTACACGAGTCGCTTCATACTGATCGCGCAGATCGGCGAATTTCTGACGAGCCAGCTCTGGATCGATGCTGTTGTCATCTTCTTCTTCGTCTTCGTCGTCTTCTTCTTCGTCATCTTTCTGCTCTTCGGTCGACAGCTCAGAACCGACGTGCGTTGCGGTAGGAGCGATGTCTTCTTCCGCGTTAGGATCGACGAAGCCGGTGATCAGATCGGACAGGCGAGCTTCGCCTGCTTCGACGCGATCGTACTGCTCCAGCAAATAGGTAATGGCTTCCGGGTACTCGGCAACCGAGCACTGAACCTGGTTGATGCCGTCTTCAATGCGCTTGGCGATGTCGATTTCGCCTTCGCGCGTCAGCAGTTCAACGGTCCCCATTTCACGCATGTACATGCGCACCGGGTCGGTGGTACGGCCAATTTCAGACTCAACGCTGGACAACACTTGAGCAGCCGCTTCCGCCGCATCATCATCGGTGTCGGTGGTGTTCTCGGCCAGCATCAGGTCATCGGCGTCCGGTGCTTCTTCCAGCACCTGGATGCCCATGTCGTTAATCATCTGGATGATGTCTTCGATCTGGTCGGAGTCGACGATATCTTCCGGCAGATGGTCATTGACCTCAGCATAGGTCAGATAGCCTTGCTCCTTACCACGGGTGACAAGTAGCTTTAGCTGTGACTGCGGGTTTTGCTCCATAAGACGGTATCCACACTTCAGAGTATTGGGGTTGGTGTCGGTCGGCGAAACCGCCAACAATAGCATTTGGGGCGTTTTTGTTGTTGCCGCGGCCCACTGTGGCGGCATATTGCAGGGCTCTGCCCTCGCATTTATCGGCACTTAAGCCGTTTAGGTATTCAGTTTTTCTTCGCTAGCACTTGGTTAAGAGAACGGACTTCTTCACGTTCTTCCGGGCTGAGGCCATGTGTTCTGGCCTGGGCGATCAATGTCTCCAGCCGTTGCTCCAGTACCGAGTCATATAGGCTGGCCAAGGTGTCCAAAAAGGTCTGTTCGACCCTTTCCTCAACGATCATATGGTTCCATGTCGCCAGGGTTTCAAGCTGCTGGCTCAATTTGTTGTCGCGATACTGCTCCAACAACTGGCCGGTAGTCAGGCCTGGCTGAGCTAAACAGGTCTGCACCAACTCGACAAACAGCGGTAAACCGGCCTGTTTGGTCTGCTCCAATCCCTCGAGTGAAGGGATAAGTGTAGCCAACTGCGGATTTTGTACCAGTAACCCTATTAGTATACGCATGGTTGTGCGTTTTAGCTGGGGCGCCTGATAGGTATTCGCATTTTCAGCCTGTTTGGGCATCAGCTTGTCTAGCTGGCTGTCATCGAGCAGGCCAAGCTTGCTGCCGAGCTGTTGACGCAGGTACAAGCGCAACGTTTCGCCCGGCACCTGAGTAATCAGCGGTAGCGCCAGCGTGCTCAGCTTGGCGCGGCCGTCCGGGCTGCTCAGATCAACCTGTGGCATCAGGGTTTCGAACAGGAAAGTGGAAAGCGGCTGCGCCAGCTCCATCCGTTGTTCGAAGGCCTCTTTGCCTTCTTTGCGTACTAATGTGTCCGGGTCTTCGCCATCAGGCAAAAACATAAACCGCAGCTGACGCCCGTCATTGAGATAGGGCAGCGCGGTTTCCAGTGCGCGCCAGGCCGCTTCACGACCGGCCCGGTCACCGTCATAGCAACAGACCACGTTGTCGGTGGCGCGGAACAGCAGCTGAATATGTTCAGCCGTCGTTGAGGTTCCGAGCGAGGCGACGGCATAATCAATGCCGTATTGCGCCAACGCCACCACGTCCATATAGCCTTCCACTACCAGCAAGCGCTGCGGGGTAGGGTGGTTCTGCTGCGCTTCATACAGGCCGTACAGTTGACGACCCTTGTGGAATACTTCAGTTTCCGGCGAGTTCAGGTATTTCGGCATGCCGTCACCCAACACGCGTCCGCCAAAGGCGATCACTCGCCCACGCTTGTCGCGAATAGGGAACATTACGCGTTCACGGAAACGATCGTACGAGCGTCCTTGATCGTTAGTCACCAGCATGCCGGCATCGTTCAATGCACTACGGCTGTCGGCGTCGCGACCAAAACGCTTTAAGGCATTATCCCAACCGGCAGGTGCAAAGCCGATGGCAAAATGGCGGATAACATCGTCACTCAACCCGCGCTGTTGCAGATAATTACGCGCCGGTGCACCGGAAGGTTGATGCAGTGACTGTTGATAGAACGAACTGAGCTGTTCCATCAGTTGATACAGGCTTTGGCGCTGATGACGTTCGATTTGGGTCGGTCCGGAACCTGCCTCGTAAGGCACTTCCAGTCCGTGCATGGTTGCCAGCTCTTCGATGGTTTCGACAAACTCAAGTCGGTCGTAATTCATCAGAAAGTCGACGGCGTTACCGTGCGCACCACAACCAAAACAGTGATAAAACTGCTTTTCACCATTAACGGTAAATGAAGGCGTTTTTTCGTGGTGGAACGGACAGCACGCGTGATAGTTCTTGCCCTGCTTCTTGAGCTTTACCCGGGCGTCGATCAGATCGACGATGTCGGTGCGAGCCAGCAAGTCATTGATAAATACACGCGGAATTCGTCCAGCCATAAGCCCTTACTTTACTAGCCTATAAACGAGAACAAGCCGCGCATTCCTTTCGGAAAGCACGGCCTTCGTATGCAACTACTCGGTCTGCGCGATTTTTAAAATCAGAAATTCACGCGGCGGGGTTGCCCCCGAAGAATTAATACAGACGAGTGCGGCGTGCGTTTTCGCGAGCCAGTTTCTTCGCGTGACGTTTCACAGCAGAAGCTTTAGCGCGCTTACGTTCGGTAGTCGGTTTTTCATAGAACTCACGACGACGAACTTCAGCCAAAACGCCCGCTTTTTCGCAAGAGCGTTTGAAACGACGCAGAGCAACGTCAAATGGCTCGTTTTCACGTACTTTAATTACAGGCATGTGCCTCTCACCTCAATAAAATTCGGTTTGCTGCTGGCCAAGCGCCAGCAATTTCAAAATGGTGCGGAATTTTACTTCAACGGATGCTGCTTTGTAAAGCACCACAGCAAATTGAACCTGCGGCCACCCTGGTAAAACATGCGCAATTTTGCATCGGGCGCTGATTATAGACTAATCAGAAAAAAATGCTCGTTTTTAATCAAACGGCATTTATGGCTGGAATCATCAACATAGCCCAGGGGGGCCGACAAGATGCGCCGCACTGGCGGTAAACCGGCCTGTTTGTGCTAAACTGGCGGCCGCACGTGAATGATGGGAAATGTAATGCGAGTACTGGGTATAGAAACCTCCTGCGATGAAACCGGAATTGCAGTGTATGACGATCAGGCCGGTTTATTAGCGAATCAATTGTACAGCCAGGTGAAGCTGCACGCCGACTACGGCGGTGTGGTGCCGGAACTGGCTTCCCGCGATCATGTGCGTAAAACCGTGCCCTTGATTCAGGCGGCATTGAAGGAAGCGAACCTGAGCGCGGCCGATATCGACGGCGTTGCCTATACTGCCGGGCCGGGCCTGGTGGGGGCGCTGCTGGTCGGCGCGACCATTGGTCGTGCGCTGGCGTTTGCCTGGGGCGTGCCGGCAGTACCGGTGCATCACATGGAAGGCCACCTGCTGGCACCGATGCTGGAAGATAATCCACCGGCGTTCCCGTTTGTCGCGCTGCTGGTTTCCGGCGGCCATACCCAGTTGATCAGCGTGACCGGCATTGGTCAATACCAACTGCTGGGCGAATCGGTCGACGATGCGGCGGGTGAAGCCTTCGACAAAACGGCCAAGCTGTTGGGGCTGGACTATCCCGGCGGGCCAATGCTGTCGAAAATGGCGCAGCAGGGTGCCGCAGGCCGTTTCACCTTCCCACGGCCAATGACCGATCGGCCGGGGCTGGATTTCAGTTTCTCCGGGTTGAAGACCTTTGCCGCCAACACCATTCGTTCCAACGGTAATGACGATCAGACGCGTGCGGACATTGCCCGGGCGTTTGAAGATGCGGTAGTGGATACGTTGGCGATCAAATGCAAACGTGCGCTGGAGCAAACCGGTTTCAAACGGCTGGTTATGGCCGGCGGCGTCAGTGCCAACCGCACGCTACGCACCAAAATGGCGGAGATGCTGCACAAACGCGGCGGTGAGGTGTTCTATGCCCGTCCGGAATTCTGCACGGATAACGGCGCAATGATCGCTTATGCGGGTCTGGTACGGTTGCAGAGCGGTGCCAATCCGGAACTGAGCGTTTCGGTGCGACCGCGTTGGCCGCTGGCTGAATTGTCTGCAGTATAAATAGTTGAAGGCCGGAGAGCTCCGGCCTTTTTGATTACTCTTCTTTTTTTTCTTCCTGCTCTACCGCGTCGGTTTTCTTCTTGCGGAAGACACTCCAGATTTTCCCTTCCTGACCACGCCACAGGCGCTGAATATTGTCGTGGTGCCGCATCAGGATCAGGCACGACAGCATCGCTACCGGGAAGGTGAACTGCGGTTTGAACCACCAGACGTAGAACGGAGCAATCAGCGCGCTGATAATCGCACCCAGCGAAGAATAGCCGCTGAGCAGCACGGTCAGCAGCCAGGTGCCGGTCATCAGGCCGGTAAGATCCCAGCCGATCGGTGCTATGGCACCAAACGCGGTTGCCACGCCCTTACCGCCGCGGAAGTGGAAGAATACCGGGTAGATATGTCCCAGACAGGCCGCGATCGCCGTCAGGCCCAGATACAGCGGCGGGACATCAAGTTTGTATGCCAGCCAGACCGGCAGCATCCCTTTGAGAATATCGAATACCAGCACCGCCGCCGCAGCTACGCGCCCGCCGATACGCAGGACGTTGGTCGCTCCTGGATTCCCTGAGCCATTTTCACGCGGATCGGGCAGCCTGGCGATCCGGCAAACCAGGATCGCACTGGAAATTGAGCCACACAGATACGCGAAGATAATCATGCCAAGCGCGGTAGCACTCATAACGCGGTTCCGTTTAATAAGGGTCGTTTTACTCGCAACATATATGGATAATACCCATATTCCGCTGGAAGTGGTATCCGGCAAGGCCAAAAACAGAGAATGACGTGATGGATATCGTATTTATAGAAGAGCTTACCGTAATTACTACCATTGGCGTTTATGACTGGGAACAAAACATTCGCCAGAAGCTGGTGTTCGATATCGAAATGGGCTGGGACAATCGCCAGGCGGCCGCCAGTGACGATGTGAATGACTGCCTGAGCTACGCCGATATCAGTGAAGCCATCATCCAGCACGTGGAGCCCAATCGCTTTGCTTTGGTGGAGCGGGTTGCAGAGGAAATATCTGAAATATTACTCCAGCGCTTCAATTCCCCGTGGGTCCGTATTAAGGTCAGCAAACCGGGCGCTGTTGCACATGCCAGCCGGGTTGGGGTGATCATTGAACGTGGCACCCGGCCGGTGTGAGGTTCTGTCATACTTGTGCAACTAAAGGTCATTAAATTGGTCTGAACCTGAGAATTGTTTTAGCGGCAATGTATTGAACACTGCCGCTTTTTTATGTTTATAGCCGTAAATTTATAGGGTGATCGAAGCACATGGCGGACATGCATTCACTGTTTATTGCGTTTGTTCTTGGGGTGGTCGAAGGGTTAACTGAATTCTTACCGGTGTCTTCAACCGGGCACATGATTATTGTCGGCGAGTGGCTGGGTTTTACCGGCGATAAGGCCAAAACCTTTGAGGTGATCATCCAGCTGGGGTCGATTCTGGCGGTGGTGGTGATGTTCTGGCGTCGCCTGTTCGGGCTGATCGGCATTCATTTCGGTGGTAAGCCGGTTGAGCATGAAGGCAAAACGACGGGCCATTTGAAACTGGGCCATATTCTGCTGGCGATGATCCCGGCGGTAGTGCTGGGGCTGCTGTTCCATGACGTTATCAAGTCGCTGTTTGCACCGAAAAACGTGATGTATGCGCTGGTAGTGGGTGGTTTCCTGCTGCTGGCAGCGGAATGGTTGAAGCCGAAAAAGCCGAGTGCTGAAGGGCTTGATGACATCACCTACCGCCAGGCGTTTATGATTGGTTGCTTCCAATGTCTGGCACTGTGGCCGGGCTTCTCCCGCTCAGGTTCCACCATTGCCGGTGGCATGCTGGTGGGCGTGAATCGTTACGCGGCTGCGGAGTTCTCATTCATTCTGGCGGTGCCGATGATGATTGGTGCCAGTGGGCTGGATTTGTACAAGAGTTTGCATTTCCTGACGATGGGCGATTTACCGATGTTTGCAGTCGGTTTTGCCACGGCCTTCGTGGTAGCACTGATCGCGATCAAGACCTTCCTGACGCTGATCAAACGCATCTCGTTTGTGCCGTTTGCCATCTATCGCTTTATCGTGGCCGGCGTGGTTTACATGGTCTTCATGTAAGCCGAGCGGCAATAAGAAACCCCGCGCTGCGGGGTTTTTTTATGCCTGATCGAGAGGGATATCCTGAGTTTGTTTCCACTCGGCCAGAGCTTGTTGGCGGCGGCGTTTCAGCTCGTCGCGGACAGCCAGCCCTTGCAGGCCGCTGGCCACCACCTCTTTGACCGATACCGCATTCGCCACCTGAAACGCCTGGCGCAGATAGTCGCCCTGCGGATAAGGGTTGTTTTCAAAGCCGGTACGGCCGCGGGCGTCGGCTTCGCTGGTGAGGATCATCTGTTCCAGCCGCTGCGGTTTGCGCCAAACATCGACCGCATCAAACAGTTTCAGCAAGGTCTCAGGGCGCAGCTTGTTTACCGTATGGATCAGATCGTGATATTCGGCAACCAGCTTGGCCAGATCGCGCACCGGATTGGGGACTCGCAGCCGCCGGCACAGTGCTTCGACCAACAGAACGCCCGCCGGTCCATGACCGTGGTGATGTGGCCAGAGCTCTTTTGGCGTCTGCCCCTTGCCGAGGTCGTGACAGAGTGCGGAGAAGCGTACGTCCACTTCAGTGCTGAGCTGGGCAGCGATAGCCAGCGTCATCAGGGTATGAATGCCGGTGTCGATCTCCGGGTGCCATTTGGCGGGGGCCGGTACGCCGAACAGCGCGTCGATCTCCGGGAACAGCACGCCCAGCGCCTCGCAGTCACGCAGTACCTGAAAATAGACCTGTGGGCTCTGGCTTTGCAGCGCCTTCTCGGTTTCTTTCCATACCCGCTCGGCCGTCAGCGCGGCCAGTTCACCACTGCGTGCCATCTGACGCATCAACCCGGCGGTTTCCGGCGCGATGCTAAAACCCAAATGGGCGAAGCGGGCGGCGAAACGCGCCACGCGCAGTACACGCAACGGATCTTCACCAAAGGCATCGGACACGTGGCGCAGCACTCGCGCTTGCAGGTCGGCCACGCCGTTGAAAGGGTCGATCAACTCACCGTCGGTGCTGCGGGCAATGGCGTTGATGGTTAAATCGCGCCGTTGCAAATCTTCTTCCAGCGTTACGTCCGGCGCGGCATAGCAGGTAAAACCGGTATAGCCCTGGCCGGATTTCCGCTCGGTGCGCGCCAACGCATATTCTTCATGTGTCTTGGGGTTGAGAAACACCGGGAAGTCTTTACCGACCTGTTGATAGCCCAGGGCTGTCAGCTCGGAAGGCGCAGCACCTACCACCACCCAGTCGCGGTCGACTACCGGTATTTCAAGCAAGCTGTCGCGGACGGCACCGCCGACCAGGTAAGTCTTCACTGTTAACTCCTGAATTTATTCTAAGGCTCTGTTGACCAGATTACCTCAATTAGCGGGGCGCTGCCGAAACCAATAAAAAGGGCGCCCCGCAGGCGCCCAATCTCAAACCGAACGATACTTTAATCAGTTCATCCAGCGGTTGTTGCTTTTACGACGCGGGATCAGGTGTGGTAACAGCAGGCCCAACAGCAGGCCTACGCCGGCCACGCCGCCGCCGTACATAAACCACTGCAGGATAATGGTGCGCTGTTTGTCGTCGAGCTGCAGGTTAACCGCGTTAACCTTTTTCTGCGCCACTACCAGCTGGTTTTTCAGATCCTGGTTTTCCTGCTGCAGGCCGCTGATGGTGCTGTCGCTGCCGGCCACTTTCTGCTGCATTTCAGCGGTACGCTGGTTCCAGCTGTTGTCGATATTGGCCAGTTTATCGGTCAGGGTTTTGACCTGCTGCTCCAGCGCGGGCACCTGAGTGCGCAGGCTTGGGGTCTGGCTAAGCTGATCCAACGGGATCCAGGTGTTGCGGCCCTTGGCATCGCGGATCTGGCCATAGTTGGTGCTGTCGTTTACGCTCAACAGGGT
This sequence comes from Serratia sp. S4, assembly GCF_000347995.1. Lineage (NCBI taxonomy): Bacteria > Pseudomonadati > Pseudomonadota > Gammaproteobacteria > Enterobacterales > Yersiniaceae > Serratia > Serratia sp. S4. Next base: position 4,572,747 of record NZ_KB661120.1, on the reverse strand, counting down.
TACTTCTTCACCGGCGTTCAAGGTGCCGACAATACGGTACTGATTACCCGGGCCGCTGTGGACGTAAGTATTCAATTCATCGGAGATATAGCGTTTATCTTCGGCATGGGCGCCCCAAGTGATGCTGAAGCTCAGCACGGCAAGGCAAATCAGGCGTAATTTCTGCATTAGTTCATCGTTTCTGTGTGAATTTATGGGAACGATAGTAGAGCGTTCAGTCTGACGACGCAACGCTAAAACCGGAATGAGAACTATCTTACTGTGGCAGATTCTGTGAGTTGCGCAGCGTTTTATAACGTAACAGGTTTTTTCTGCAGTTAGCAGGGTTAAGGCGCCGGGAATCGCGGTAAGATAACGGCAACTGTGCGTCACCGGGCAGAACGTGGCAGGCCAGGCCCGCCGCCGTGAAGGCTGACGCGAATGCGTAACTTATTGGTGTAAAAGACTTATGACCGTTGAAATAGAACTGAAATTTATTGCCACCCCGGATGCGGTTGCCGCCTTGCCGCAGCAACTGGCTGCCTGGCCGAATCAGCATTCCGCACCGCAAAAACTGACCAATATTTATTTCGAAACCGCCGACAATTTCCTGCGTGGTCAGGATATGGGGCTGCGTATCCGCGGGTTCGACGACAGTTATGAAATGACTATCAAAACCGCCGGCAAGGTGGTGGCGGGCTTGCATCAGCGTCCGGAATATAATGTGGCGATTGCCACGCCGGAGCTGGCGCTGGATCGGTTCCCGGCAGATATCTGGCCGCAGGGTTGTGATATCCCGGCGTTGCAGCAGGCGTTACAACCGCTGTTCCGCACCGATTTCGTGCGTGAGAAGTGGGTGGTCACTTACGGTAAGAGCGAGATTGAGGTTGGTCTTGACCAGGGTGAAGTGAAAGCCGGTGAGCTGAGCGAAGCGCTGTGCGAAATCGAGCTGGAATTGAAAGAAGGCAATACCGCCGATTTGCTGGCGCTGGCCAACCAACTGGCGGAGCACGGCGGCCTGCGTCAGGGCAGCCTGAGCAAGGCGGCACGGGGTTATCATCTGGCGCAGGGCAACGTCCCGCGCGAACGTCTTCCATTGGCGGTGTTGAAGCCAGCCGCCAAATCCAGCGTTGAGCAAGGGATGATCGCCAGTTTTGAACTGGGTTTGAGCCATTGGCAATATCACGAAGAACTGTGGTTGCGTGGCGATACTCAGGCCCGTCGTTCCGTGATGGAGGCGATTGCGCTGATCCGCCAGGCACTGGTGATTTTCGGCGGCCTGGTACCCCGCAAGGCCAGCGCCGATCTGCGCGCCCGTCTGACTGCACTGGAGCCGCTGCTGATTGATAAAACCACTCAGCCGCAGGAGTTGTGCTATAGCGCGGAATATCTGCAATGTAAGTTGGCGCTCACATCGTGGTTGGTGACCGCTGCCTGGAAACCTTTTATCGATGCCAAGGCGCAGGCCAAGCTTGACGGTTCCTTCAAACGTTTCAGCGACATTATGCTGGGGCGCAGCGCCGCCGAGTTGAAAGAAGCCTTCACCCGCACGCTGAACGATGACGAATACGAGGAACAGCTGCCGCGTCTGACTCGTCAGGTCTCGGCATTTATCCTGCTGTCTGGGGCTTACCCTGACGACGAAACCGGCCCCTACATTGACGGCTGGCGCGAGCTGCAACTGGCGGTGGCCGAACGGCGCCAGGGCTGGTACGAAGGCAGCCGCAAGCAGGCCTTATCGCATGCGCCATTCTGGTTAAACGGCGCGCTCCGCTAACTAAGCTGGCCTGCCAGGCGCAGGTCTTCGATTGGATCATTCACTATGTTGCCACTTTCAGCAGCGTTACAGACTCAGGCACAGAACATCGTGCAGCGTTTTCAGGAAACTCAGGGCGCGGACTGCGCGCTCAGCAGCCAGGAACTGTGGGTTTTGGCGTCGAGCGACTTTGTCTGCGACATGTTGCAGAGCCAGCCGGAATGGCTGGCGACGCTGCGCAAGCAACCGCCGGTGGCGGACGAGTGGCAACATTATGCCGCCTGGCTGCAGGATGATTTGGAAGAGGTGCGTGACGAAGCGCAACTGATGCGTGCACTGCGCCTGTTTCGCCGCGAGACGCTGGTCAGGATCGCCTGGGCGCAGGCGCTGGGCCAATGCAGCACGCAAGAAACGCTGTTGCAGCTGAGCGGGCTGGCGGAAACGCTGATTGTCAGCGCCCGCGACTGGCTGTACCAAACCTGCTGCCGTGAGTGGGGTACTCCATGCAATGCTCAGGGCGTGCCGCAGCCGTTGCTGATCCTCGGTATGGGGAAATTGGGCGGCGGTGAGCTGAACTTCTCGTCCGATATCGATCTGATCTTTGCCTACCCGGAAAACGGCCAGACCCAGGGCGGGCGGCGTGAGCTGGATAACGCCCAGTTCTTCACCCGTCTGGGGCAGCGGCTGATCAAGGCGCTGGATCAGCAAACCATTGACGGTTTCGTCTATCGCGTGGATATGCGGCTGCGGCCGTTCGGCGACAGCGGCCCACTGGTGATGAGCTTCGCCGCGCTGGAGGATTATTACCAGGAGCAGGGCCGTGACTGGGAACGTTATGCGATGGTCAAGGCGCGGCTGATGGGCGGCTCGGAAGACGCCTACAGCGAAGAGCTGCGCAAAACCCTGCGGCCGTTTGTCTTCCGTCGCTATATCGATTTCAGCGTGATCCAGTCGCTGCGCAATATGAAAGGCATGATCGCCCGTGAAGTCCGGCGGCGCGGGCTAAAAGACAATATCAAACTGGGTGCCGGTGGCATCCGCGAAATTGAATTTATCACCCAGGTATTCCAACTGATCCGCGGTGGCCGCGAGCCGGCGTTGCAAGGGCGCTCGTTGCTGCCGACGCTACAGGCGGTGGGGGAACTGGGGTTGCTGGAGCCGCAACAGGTACAGGCGATGAGTGCCAGTTACCTGTTCCTGCGCCGGCTGGAAAACCTGCTGCAGGCGATTGCCGATCAACAAACGCAAACGCTGCCGCAAGATGAACTCGACCAGGCGCGGCTGGCCTGGGGCATGGGGTTCGACGACTGGTCGGCCCTGCTGCTGGCGCTGGATCACCATATGCAGGCGGTCAGGGCGGTATTTAACGACCTGATTGGCGATGATAGCCCCGACGTTGGCGAAGATCCTGATTATCAGCACTATCACAGTCTGTGGCAGGACGCGCTGGAAGAGAACGAACTGGCCCCGTTGACGCCACATCTGGATGAAGAGGCGCGCAGACAAATGCTGCGCACCATCGCTGAATTTCGGCATGACGTCGACAAACGCACCATCGGCCCACGCGGTCGTGACGTGCTCGATCAACTGATGCCGCGCCTGCTGGCGGAAGTCTGTCCGCGTCAGGACGCGCCGACCGCACTGCTCAGGCTGACCCAGCTGTTGCTGAGCATCGTGACCCGTACCACCTACCTTGAGCTGCTGGTGGAATACCATGCGGCCCTTAGCCATTTGATTCGCCTGTGTGCCGCTTCGCCGATGGTGGCCAACCAGCTGTCGCGTTATCCGCTGCTGCTCGATGAGCTGTTGGAGCCGGCGACGTTGTATCAGCCGGTGGCCCCGGATGCCTACCGCAGCGAGCTGCGCCAGTACCTGCTGCGGGTGCCGGAGGACGACGAAGAGCAGAGGCTGGAAGCGCTGCGCCAGTTCAAACAGGCACAACAGCTGCGTATTGCCGCCGGGGATATCTCTGGTGCGCTGCCGGTGATGAAAGTGAGCGATCACCTCACCTATCTGGCGGAGGCGATTATCGACACCGTGGTGCAGCAGGCGTGGAACGATATGGTCGTACGCTATGGCCAGCCAACCCATTTGCAGGAGCGTGAAGGGCGCGGTTTTGCGGTGATTGGCTACGGCAAGCTGGGCGGTTGGGAACTGGGTTACAGTTCCGATCTTGACCTGGTGTTTATCCTCGATTGTCCGCCGGAGGTGATGACCGACGGCGATCGCAGCATCGACGGCCGTCAGTTTTATCTGCGTCTGGCACAGCGGGTGATGCACCTGTTCAGCACCCGTACCTCGTCCGGTATTTTGTATGAAGTGGACGCCCGCCTGCGGCCGTCGGGGGCGGCCGGCATGTTGGTCAGCACCGTCGAAGCCTTTGCCGATTATCAGCAGAGCGAAGCCTGGACCTGGGAACATCAGGCGCTGGTACGGGCACGCATCGTGCATGGCGATCCGCTGTTGCATCAGCAGTTTGATGTTATCCGCCGGGAGATCCTGTGCAAACCGCGTGACCTGGAAACGCTGAAACGCGAGGTGCGTGAGATGCGCGAGAAAATGCGCAATCACCTTGGCAACAAGCAGCGTGAACTGTTTGATATCAAAGCCGACGAGGGCGGGATCACCGATATCGAATTTATTGCCCAGTATCTGGTCTTAGGCTATGCGGCCGCCGAACCGCGCCTGACGCGCTGGTCTGATAACGTGCGCATTTTCGAACTGATGGCCAATTACGACATCATGCCGGAAGAGGAAGCGCGTGCGCTGACCCAGGCTTACGTCACCATGCGCGATGAGATCCATCATTTGGCGTTGCAGGAGCATTCCGGCAAGGTTGGCAATGGGCAATTCGCCGCCGAACGTGAACAAGTCCGCGCCAGTTGGGCGAAGTGGCTGGGCTGAGCAGGCCGGTTGCGCAATACGTTTTGCAGCTATTACAGACGTCTGTGGTAATATCTGCGCCACTAAAATTTTGTACTTTTTTGGAGTTATCGGATGAAAGTTACACTGCCTGATTTTCGCCGCGCCGGGGTATTGGTGGTGGGTGACGTCATGTTGGATCGCTATTGGTATGGGCCGACCAGCCGCATTTCACCGGAAGCGCCGGTGCCGGTGGTCAAGGTTGAAACCATTGAAGAGCGTCCCGGCGGTGCGGCTAACGTAGCGATGAACATTGCTTCGCTGGGCGCCAATTCACGCCTGGTGGGCCTGACCGGTATTGATGATGCCGCGCGGGCGCTGAGCGCCAAGCTGAATGAAGTCAACGTGCGCTGTGATTTTGTCTCGGTGCCGACGCACCCGACCATCACCAAGCTGCGCGTGCTGTCGCGTAACCAGCAATTGATCCGCCTCGATTTCGAAGAAGGTTTCTCAAACGTCGATCCGCAGCCGCTGTTGGAACGTATTCAGCAGGCATTGCCGCAGATCGGCGCACTGGTGCTGTCAGATTACGCCAAAGGCGCGTTGAGTCAGGTACAGAGCATGATCCAGCTGGCGCGTGCCGCCAAGGTGCCGGTGCTGATCGATCCAAAAGGTTCTGATTTTGAGCGTTATCGCGGCGCAACACTGCTGACGCCAAACCTGTCCGAATTCGAAGCGGTGGTAGGTCACTGCAAAGACGAAGCCGAACTGGTTGAGCGCGGCATGAAGCTGGTGGCGGACTTTGAGCTTTCTGCACTGCTGGTCACCCGTTCCGAGCACGGCATGACGCTGCTGCAGCCGGGCATCGCGCCGCTGCATTTGCCCACTTTGGCGCAGGAAGTGTTTGACGTTACCGGTGCCGGCGATACCGTTATCGGCGTGTTGGCCGCGGCACTGGCTGCCGGTAACACGTTGGAAGAGTCCTGTTTCCTGGCTAATGCCGCAGCCGGCGTGGTGGTGGGCAAACTGGGGACTTCGACCGTTTCACCAATCGAGCTGGAAAACGCGGTACGCGGCCGGGCCGAAACCGGCTTTGGCGTAATGACCGAGGCGCAATTGAAAACCGCCGTGGCGCAAGCCCGTCAGCGCGGTGAAAAAGTGGTGATGACCAACGGCATCTTTGACATTCTGCATGCCGGTCACGTCTCTTATCTGGCCAATGCCCGCAAGCTGGGCGATCGCCTGATTGTGGCGGTGAACAGCGATGCTTCCACTAAACGTCTGAAAGGCGAAACCCGTCCGGTCAACGCGCTGGAAAACCGCATGATTGTACTGGGTGCGCTGGAAGCGGTGGATTGGGTGGTGCCGTTCGAAGAAGACACGCCACAACGCCTGATCGCCGATATCCTGCCGGATCTGCTGGTGAAAGGCGGCGATTACAAGCCTGAAGATATCGCCGGTAGTACCGAGGTATGGGCCAATGGCGGCGACGTAAAAGTGCTGAACTTCGAAGACGGCCTGTCGACCACCAACATCATCAAGGCAATCAAAGACGGGCGTGGCTAACGTTCGCTGAAAACGGCGGTGGGCAGTGAGTGGACTGAAGCAAGAGCTGAGTTTAGCGCAGGGCGTTGGGCTATTGTCCACTTCACTGCTGGGTACCGGCGTATTTGCCGTTCCGGCTTTGGCAGCACAGGTGGCACAGGGCGATAGTCTGTGGGCCTGGCCGCTGCTGATTATCCTGGTTTTCCCGATCGCCATTGCCTTTGCCGCCTTGGGCCGCCATTTCCCCAGTGCGGCTGGTGCAGCGCACTTTGTCGGTCTGGCCTTTGGTCCGCGCATGGCGAAAGTCACCGGCTGGCTGTTTTTGTCGGTTATTCCGGTTGGCCTGCCGGCGGCGCTGCAGATTGCCGCCGGTTTTTGGCAGGCCACTTTCGGCTGGAGCGCCAATGGCCTGCTGTTGGTGCAAATTGCCACGCTGGTGATGATTTGGTTTTTAGGCACGCGCAGCGCGGGTTCCAGTGCCAATATTCAAACGCTAATCGCCGTTCTGGTGGTAGCGCTGGTGGCCGCTATCTGGTGGCGTGGCGACATTTCACTGTCCCAAATTCCCTGGCCGGCAATCAATGAAATCTCCTCGCCCAATCTGTTCCATGCGCTGGCAGTGATGTTCTGGTGCTTTGTGGGCCTGGAGGCATTTGCCCATCTGGCGACCGAGTTCCGTAACCCTGAACGCGATTTTCCGCGTGCACTTCTGTTTGGCATGTTGGTCGCCGGGGCGGTGTACTGGGGCTGTACCGTGGCGGTACTGCATTTCCACGCCTACGGTGAGCATCAGGCGGCGGCTGCGTCATTGCCGGGTATCGTGGTGCAACTGTTTGGTCAGCATGCGCTGTGGGTGGCCTGTATCATTGGCTATCTGGCCTGCTTTGCCAGCGTCAATATCTATACCCAAAGCTTCGCCCGGCTGGTGTGGTCGCAGGCGCAGGACCGACCGGCCAGCGCGCTGGCCAGGCTGTCTGCCGGACAGGCACCGGTCAATGCATTAAGCGCGGTGGTGGGCAGCTGTTTGCTGTTCACTTTGCTGATTTATACGCTGAAGCTGCCGCTGGATACGCTGCTGGTGTATGCCAATGGCATCTTTGTGCTGATCTATTTGCTGTGTATGCTGGCGGGCTGCCGAATTTTGCACGGGCGTTCGCGGCTAATGGCGGCGACAGGATTAGGGCTGTGTGTGCTGTTGATGGTGATTATCGGCTGGAAAAGCCTGTATGCACTGGGAATGTTCGCGCTGATTTGGCTGGTGTTGCGGCTTAAGGCTCAGGCGGCGCTCAAACCGCAATAAGGGCGCAGTATCGCGCCCTTAACGGTAACTTATTCGGCGTCTGGCTGTTGTGCAGCAGGCGTGGCGTTCAGCTTGCTTTCCAGCTCGCTCATACGCTGTTCCAGCAACGCCAGTTTTTCACGGGTGCGCAGCAATACCTGGGTCTGCACGTCGAACTCTTCGCGGTTGACCAAATCCAGACGGGTGAGCTGTGACTGCAACACCTGACGGATTTTCTTCTCAACGTCTTCCCCGAATTCGCGCACGCCTTTAGGCATGGACTCATGCACCTGACGTGCGATCTGTTCAATTTTTTTCGGGTCAATCATGGCGTATCCCTTTCAGAGTTTAATAGCTGTTGCCTAGTGTAATGCGAGTTGCCCGCCGGATAAACTATTTAACCGCATTCCCTGCGGCTGGCCGAATTGTGCTTTTGCCAATTGCCCTGATTAATCATTAGCGTTATAGTCGAGAGGCTTATTCTCAGGGCGGGGTGCAAGTCCCCACCGGCGGTAAATCACCTTCTACGGTGAAAGCCCGCGAGCGCTCAGCCAGTCTCTTGCAGTTTGGTTAGAGGTCAGCAGATCCGGTGTAATTCCGGGGCCGACGGTTATAGTCCGGATGGGAGAGAGTAACGGTATCTGCCGGGTTTGCGCCCGCTTGCGTTATTTTTTTAGCTATTGCTAGCTACTCCTCAAGATCGCCCTGGTTCTGGTAATCCATAATTTTCTAATGAGGTTTTTTACCATGAATCAGACCCTACTTTCAGATTTCGGCACGCCGGTAGAACGCGTAGAACGCGCTCTTGAAGCATTGCGCAATGGGCGCGGTGTGATGGTGCTCGATGATGAAAATCGTGAAAACGAAGGTGATATGATCTTCGCCGCAGAAACCATGACCGTTGAGCAGATGGCGCTGACCATTCGCCACGGTAGCGGTATTGTGTGCCTGTGTCTCACCGAAGAACGCCGTCAGCAGCTTGAGCTGCCGATGATGGTGACCAACAACTCCAGCCAGTTCCAGACCGCTTTCACCGTGACTATCGAAGCGGCGCAGGGTGTGACGACCGGTGTTTCCGCGTCCGATCGCCTGACCACCATTCGCGCGGCGGTAGCCGATAACGCCAAGCCGAGCGATCTGAACCGCCCTGGCCACGTGTTCCCACTGCGTGCGCAGCCGGGTGGCGTCCTGAGCCGTCGTGGCCATACCGAAGCGACTATCGATTTGGTATCAATGGCCGGTTTCAAACCTGCCGGCGTGCTGTGTGAACTGACCAACGATGACGGCAGCATGGCGCATGCGCCAGAAGTTATCCTGTTCGCCAAACAGCATGATATGACCGTGCTGACCATCGAAGATCTGGTGGCCTACCGCCAGTCACACGAGCAGAAAGCCAGCTGATATCGGACTGATTTTCTGAATATAAAAAAGCCGCGAATGCGGCTTTTTTTGGCTTAAAAGGTTTAACCGATCCCGCCGCTTTGCAATAACGTCAGGCTGAATCCCATCACCGCCATTCCGCACAGCACGCCGTAACTCGGGTTATTGTTCGGATCAATTTCTTTCGCCAACGGCATCAGCTCATCGACCGACAGCGCCACCATAATACCGGCGACTGCCGCCATAATCGACGCCATCACCACCGGCGATATCATCGGACCGAGCAGCAGAAATGCCAGCACGCCGCCGAGAATTTCCGCCATGCCGGAAATACCCGACCACAGCAACGCCTTGGTCTTTGAGCCGGTTGCGGCGTACACCGGCCCGGCGACCGCCAGGCCTTCAGGAATATTGTGAATGGCTACGGCCAGCGCGATACCCATTCCCAGCTCCAGATCGGCGCTGGCGGTCACGAAGGTGGCGATGCCCTCCGGGAAGTTGTGCAGGCTGATACCTAGCGTCAGCAGCACGGCAGTGCGTTTCAGGTTGTGCGGCTGGAGTGGTTTTTGCAGTAAATCCTGCGGATGCTGATGTGGCAGCATCCGGTCCAGCGCAAAATAACCCAGCAGGCCAAGCATGAACATGCCGTAGCCCAGCATGGGTGACATACCGACGGTGTGCAGCGCCGCGGGCAGCATTTCCATCAGAGATATCAACAGCATAATCCCGGCGGCAAAGCCGAGAGCAAACGCCAGCATTCGGTTGGATGGCTTCTGGCCGATAATGCCGAACAGGGCACCGACAAAGGTGGCGCCGCCGGCCAGCAAGGTCAGGAGCAGCGGTACGGACATAGTCTTCTCCTGTACGTTGAAATTGTTGTTTATTTTCTGATACTAACAGAGTAAAGGCATAAATCGAGTGGATTTGGCTGATTGCTTCCATTGTTTTAACCATTCAAATTTATTGAAGATCATCATCACGGTTATCCGGCTGTTTTACCTCGGCAAACGGCGTAGTCTGGTTTATAGAATGTATTGCGACCAACCAAGGATCCTGTATGAAAACCTCTCGTATGCCAGCACTTTTCCTCGGCCACGGTAGCCCGATGAACGCGCTGGAAGAAAACCGCTACACCCGGGCATGGCGTACGTTGGGTGAAACCTTGCCACGTCCGAAGGGCATCGTTGCCGTATCCGCTCACTGGTATACCCGTGGCACCGCCGTTACTGCGATGGAAAAACCGAAAACCATCCATGACTTTGGTGGTTTCCCACAGGCGCTGTTTGATACCCAGTATCCGGCTCCCGGCTCTCCCGAATTGGCTGCGCAGGTCCAGCAGGTGTTGGAGCCGACTCGCGTCAAGGCTGACGTCAGTGAATGGGGGTTGGATCACGGTACCTGGGGCGTGTTGATCAAAATGTACCCTGAGGCGGACATTCCGGTGGTGCAGCTCAGCATCGACGGTACTCAGCCGGCAGAATACCATTATGAGCTGGGCCGCAAACTGGCGGAGTTACGCGAACAGGGGATTATGATCGTTGCCAGCGGTAACGTGGTGCATAACCTGCGGATGGTGAAATGGCAGGGTGACGCGACGCCTTATCCGTGGGCCACGTCGTTTGACAAGTTCGTGCGGGATAACCTGAATTATCATGGCGATAACCACCCGCTGGTGAACTTTATGCAGCATGAAGGTGCGGCGCTTTCGAACCCGACGCCGGAGCACTACCTGCCGCTGCTGTATGTGCTTGGCGGTTGGGACGGCAAGGAAGCGATCACCGTGCCGGTAGATGGCATTGAGATGAGCTCATTGAGCATGCTGTCAGTGCAGATCGGCTAGATCATCCACGCCAGCTCAGGCTGGCGTGGATTTATCTGCAAAACCGCAGGACTCGCGGATCACCAGAGAAGGCGGCAGGATGATACGTTTTGGCGGCTCATCATTACCCTGAATACGGCTGTACAACAGTTCCCCGGCCTTACGGCCAATCTCGCGCGAGGCCACCGATACGGTGGTCAAACCCGGCTGCACCAGCGAGGCTTCGGTAATATCATCAAAACCAATTAGCGCAAAATCACGGCCAATCTGGCGGTTGAGTTTGCGCAATGTCTGCATCACCCCCAGCGCGACAATGTCCTGATAGCATAAGGCCGCAGTGATTTCCGGATGGGCTTTCAGTAACTGTTCCGCCGCCATGGCTCCGGAGCTTTGGCTGGCCTCGCTATCCACAATCCATTCTCCGTTGACCGCGATACCGTGCTCTACCAGCTTGCTGGTGTAGCCGCCCAGCCGTTGTGCGCGGGTAGTCGAGCTGATGGATCCCCCGATAAAGGCGATATGACGATGCCCCAGATTCAGCAGATGCTGAGTCGCCAATTGAGTGCCCAGGAAGTTATCGGTGCCGACGAAGTCAAAGTGCGCATCGGCCACCGGGCGGACTACCATAATGGCCGGTATCTTGCGGCGTTTCAGCGTTTCAAAAAACAGCGGTGGCGTTTGTCTTGCGGCGCACAGCACCATGCCGCTGGTATTGTTCTGCAACAGGGAGTCGACAAATTTTTGCTGCCTGTCGGCGGACTCTTCGCTGTTGGCCAGAAACAGCATCAACTGATGGCGCTCCATCTCCTGGCTCAGCCCGGCGGTCATCTCCGCATAAAACGGATTGGTGATGTCGTGCAGCAGCAGGCCGACCTGGTTGCTGCTGCGATTGCGCAGGTTAGCGGCGGTCTGATTGTAGACATAGCCCAGCTCATCAATGGCGCTCAGCACGCGCTTGCGGGTGGCATCCGATATGCGGCCTCGATTGCGCAACACCATCGATACCGTCGCGGTGGAGACTTTTGCAAGTGCGGCGACGTCCGCCAAGGTTATTGTGCTCATTTCATCTCCTGTCGGTGCCGACTGTCATAGCAAGGTATAACGATTAACCTTATTTTGTAAAACCCTGCCGATAAATCGTGATTCGCGTCACGAAAGTTTGGTTTTTTATGGGGTTATTATCGATTGTAAGAGGTTAATCTCGTTAATCAGCCTATTTTGTATTCGGTTAATCGATTAATCTTTTTCTATGTATTCAGTTCATAGGCAGAAGAATATGACACAGCAACAGCATAAATCAACAAGCTATGACAAGTCTCCGGAAGTGGCAGTGCAGGGATTTGATCATGCCGCCTGGCAGGGCTGGCAGGCAGTGGCCGCCGCCGTCAGCCACAAGATTGCCACTCTTGGGTTGCGCAAAACCCTGTTGGTGGTGGATTGCTACCATGGGGTGAGCCTGGCAGAGCTAACCGAGAATTTTATTCATCCTCTGCAGCCGGTCAGTAGCATCAACGCCGAGTCGGCTAAATACGATGAGCCGCACATCCACGCGATGATTGAGCGCAATTTAACGGATGACCGTGTTTTTGGCGTGCTGTCGTGCCATGAAATGCCCGAGTTTTTTGACGCCGAGCGCGTCCAGCAATTGCGCGATCAAATTGCGAGCGTAGACAGTGGGCTGGTGGTGGTTTACGGGCCGGGTGCGGCGCTGATCGCCGAAGCCGATGTATTGGTGTATGCCGATATGGCCCGCTGGGAAATCCAACAGCGTTTCCGTCGCGGCGAACTGGGCAACTGGGGGGTGAATAATGTGGACGAAGACGTGCTGCGCCGTTACAAACGGGCATTCTTCGTGGAATGGCGAGTCTTCGATCGTCATAAAACCCCGTTGCTGCAGCGTGCCGATTTTGTGTTGGATACCAATCAGGCCGGCCAACCCAAGCTGGTGACCGGCACGGCTTTCCACGCCGGATTGCAGCAGGCAACCCAACGCCCATTCCGCGTGGTGCCGTTTTTTGACCCCGGAGTCTGGGGTGGCCAGTGGATGAAACAACAGTTCGATCTCGACCCGACGGCAGCCAACTATGCATGGTGTTTTGACTGCGTGCCCGAGGAAAACAGCCTGCTAATGCGTTTTGGTGACGTTCGGGTCGAGATCCCCTCACAGGATTTGGTGCTGTTATATCCCCGCCCCTTGCTGGGTGAGCAGGTACACGCCCGCTTCGGCGCCGAATTCCCGATCCGCTTTGATCTGCTCGATACCGTCGGTGGGCAAAATCTCAGTTTCCAGGTGCACCCGCTGACGGAATACATCCAACAGCATTTCGGCATGCACTACACCCAGGATGAAAGCTATTACATTCTGGCGGCAGAGCCGGGGGCTGAGGTGTACCTGGGAGTGAAAAACGGTACCGAACCGCAGGCGATGATGGCCGATCTGGCCGCTGCCCAAAGCGGTGAAAAGCCCTTCGATGACCAGCGTTTTGTTAATCGTTTTCCGGCGCGTAAACACGACCATTTCCTGATCCCTGCGGGGACGGTGCACTGTTCCGGCTCCGGCTCCATGGTGCTGGAGATCAGCGCGACGCCATATATTTTCACCTTCAAACTGTGGGACTGGGGCCGCCTGGGGTTGGATGGTCAGCCACGCCCGGTGCATCTGCAGCATGGCGAACAGGTGATCAACTGGCAGTGCGACACCACCTGGGCGAAGGATCACCTGGTGAACCGTATTGAACAGGTTGCCGAAGGGGCGGGCTGGCAGGAAGAGCGAACCGGTTTGCACGAGCGCGAATTTATCGAAACCCGTCGTCACTGGTTCAGTGAACCGGTGCTGCACCATACCGAAGGCCGGGTGAACGTACTGAATTTGGTTGAAGGGGAAGAGGCGGTAGTTGAAAGCCCTGAGGGCCATTTCGCGCCCTTTGTGGTGCATTACGCCGAAACCTTTATCGTACCGGCCGCCGTGGGGCCATACCGTATCAGCCCCCATGGTCGCAGCCTGGGCAAGACCCTGGGCACCATCAAAGCCTGGGTAAGGGGATAAGCATTATGTTGAAAGTGATAGTGACCTCCCATGGCCCGCTGGCCGAGGCGCTGATGAGCAGCGCACGTATGGTTTACGGTGATCTGCCGGGGACCAGCCATGTAGGCCTGAGCGAAGGTGCCGGTATCGAAGCCTTTAAACAGGAGTTTGCCGACGAATTGCAGCGGGTGAGCGCGGGGGCGGACGGTGTGCTGGTGCTGTGCGACATGCTGTGCGGTACGCCCTACAACGTGGCCTGTCGCCACGCTTTTGATCCCCAAACGCCAGTGCCGATGGCCGTGGTGACCGGCGTGAATTTCCCGATGCTGTTGATGAGTGCCGAATTGCTGGACGAAAAGGACGTTCACCAGGCGGCTCAAGAGCTGGTAGCGCTGGCGGGTGAGGCGATTGCCGTTGCCCGTCCGGCGGTAACGGCGCAATTGGACGATTTCTGAGGAGAGAAGATGGCCATTTCATTTGTACGTATCGACGACCGGGTCATTCACGGTCAACTGGTCACCCGCTGGGCGAAGGAGTTGCCTTGCGACGGTATTGTGGCGATCGATGATGAGGTGGCGGCAGACCCGTTGCTGTCATCGGTGATGAAGGGGGCGGTGCAGGACACGAAAGTGTGGCTGTTTACCGTGCAGCAGGCGATAGAAAAACTGCCGAAGGTGATCGCCAGCGACAAGCAGTACTTCGTGATCGGCAAATCGCCGGTCACGCTGCGCAGGTTGATAGAGGCAGGGATCGATCTCAGCAATCGTAACAAGAAAATTAACGTCGGGCCGATGTCTGCCCGCAAGGAAACGGTGACCATTGGCCCCAATCAATCCGTGAGCGCGGCAGAGACAGAGGCCTTCGATTTCCTTGCCGAACAAGGACATGCCATCGAATTCCGTTTAGTCCCAGACGCCAGCCATTTCAGCTGGCTGGACGCAAAAAAGAAACTCAAATAAGCCTGAACGGCGGGAGTGAACTATGTGGTTTGAAGCGACGCTTATCGGGATACTTTGCTATCTCGGTGCGCTGAGCAGCCCCTGGCTGCTGGGACTGACCGGAGGCTGGTATATCCTCAGCCGTCCGCTGGTCTCCGGCATGCTGGTGGGGGCTATCCTCGGCGATGTACAGACCGGCATTATCATCGGTGTTGCGGTTCAGGCGGTGTATATCGCCATGGTAACACCGGGCGGATCGATGCCGGCCGATCTCAATTTTGTGGCGTTCCCGGCGATTGCGTTGGGCATTCTTTCCGGTAAGGGAACCGAGGTGGCGGTGGCGCTGGCGGCGACTATCGGCATCATGGGCACCGTGCTGTTCAACGCCATGATGGTGCTCAACTCTTACTGGAATCACCGTGCGGATCTGGCGGTCGAGCGCGGCGATGAGCGGGGGATTTACCTCAATAGCGCCATCTGGCCGCAGGTCACCAACTTCCTGTTGCGGTTTATACCGACGTTCATCGCGGTCTTTTTCGGGGCGCGCTATATCAATGCCTTTATGGACAGCCTGCCTGCGCTGGTGTTGACTACCATGAACGTGGTGGGCGGTATTCTGCCTGCGGTCGGCATCGCTATTCTTCTCAAGCAGATTATTAAGAGCTACAGCATGCTGATTTACTTCCTGGTGGGGTTCATCTGCATTGTTTTCCTCAAACTGAATATGGTGGCGCTGGTGATTGTCGGCGCGCTGCTGGCACTGATTCACTACAACTATAAGCCAGAGCCGCAGGTGGCCGCCGCACAGGGCACGCCTCAGGCTGATGATGAGGATGAATTCTGATGGATACGCCAACACCTAAATTGAATAAGCAGGATTTGCGTCGTTGCTGGCGCAGCTGGATGATGTACAACCTGTCATCGATGAGTTTCGAACGCCTGGAGTCTTACGGTTTTTGCCTGAGTATGATGCCGGCGCTGAAAAAACTGTATCAGGATAAACAGCAGCGTATTGAAGCCATTCGCCGTCATACCTCTTTCTACAATACCGAGCCACAGCTGGGCGCGATTGTTAACGGCATGGTGATTGGGCTGGAAGAAAAACGTGCCAACGGCGAGCCGATCGACGGGGAAACCATCAACACGCTCAAGGTGGGGCTGATGGGGCCGGTGGCGGGTATCGGAGACTCGATGGTGCCGGGCATGTTGATCCCGATTTTGTTGAGTATCGGCATGGCGCTGGCGGCCGGTGGCAGTGTGATTGGCCCGCTGTTTTACATCATCGCGTTTAGCCTGATCGTCATTCCGGGGTCTTACTGGCTGTTTATGAAAGGCTACCATATGGGCTCCGGCTCGGTGGAGATGCTGGTCAGCAGCAAGTCCTCACGGCTGCGGGAAGCCCTTTCTCTGCTGGGAGTGTTCGTCATGGGCGGCGTAGCGGCGAGCTACGTCAAACTGGGGACTGGGCTGGAGTTTGTGACCAAAGACGGGGTGAATATCCACCTGCAGCAAATGCTGGACGGCATTTTCCCTAACCTGATGCCGCTGATCGTGGTGCTGGCGACCTGGTATCTGATGGCCAAGCGCGGACTGTCACCGGTGAAGGCGATGCTGGGGTTATTGGTATTGGCAGCGGCAGGGGTAGCCTGCGGTCTATTCTCTTAATACCCGTCGCCTTTCAAGTTGCAGCGTTGTTACCTGCACTCACTCCCCCCAGTTACTTACTTAAGTAAGCGCCTGGGGATGAGTGAGCTGGGCGCCTAGCTGCAACTCGAAATTCATAGGGTATGAAATTTCCTGTTATTGAGTGGGACAGTGGTCTTTACGGCTCAAATCGTTGCCATTTTTCCGCTACGCTGCCGGGTTTGGAAATGAACTGGAAGCGCGCCGGGTCAGCTTCAAACTGCGAGTATAAGGGAGCGTCGCTCAAACCGAATTCGTGGTATTGGCGTGGCCCGATGGCGTGCAGCCTGCCGGATTGATAGTGCGGATTCTGTTGCCAGATAATATTGCTGCCCTGTAATAGCGGGTACCAGGCCAGCCCTTTATATTCACGTACGGCATCGTATTCAAAGCCATATTCACGATCGCACCAGGCGGCGAAGGTCAGCGGCTGATTGGCATCGGCGGAAATCGTGGCGTGCGCCCATCCTGGCGGTACCAATACTTTTTCACCCGGGCCGGCATGTACGGCAAAGCAACGTCCCGGCTCACGCTCAACCCTTTCTTGCATGTAAATAATGGCCTTCCCTTGCCAGATTTCGTACAGCTCCGGCGGTGACCAGCCGCTGTGTACACTGATGCGATGCACATGACCCTGACTGCGTACTGGCTCCTGACCTAACTGGCCTTTGGCATAGGTGACAATGCCGAACAACAACATGCGTTTTTTCAATTCGGCCAAATGCTGCTGTTTGGCGACGTCCATGGCGATGGCATAGACCTGTTCTGGCCCGCTGCAGTCAGGGTCGCGCAGAGAACGGCGGATTTGTTCTAACGTCCGAATCTCCGGCAAAGGGCCAATCACGTCATCGCCATAGCCAAACCCCATCGGATGCTCGCTAATGGAGACATCCAGGCCAAATCTAAGCATCGAATCACTCATATTGCGCCTCCGCTTTCCAACCGCTGCCATCGGTAAACACCCGCAGTTTGAAGCCCTGTGGCTGTAGTGCGTCGTAGTTGTGCCCAGCCACCGTTGGCCAAACCGCCAGTGCGGACAGTACCTCAGTACCGGTGTTGATCAGGCGATGAGCGGTAAAGGAAGGGATATGGTGCACGCTACCGGGGGTTACCTGTTCCAGCATGCAAGCACCGTCCCGGTGTTGCAGCAACAGCAAACCCTGGCCACGCAGACCAAAATAGAATTCCGCCTGTTCGGGGCGCTGATGAAAGTGCCCGCGGGTCATAAAGAATTCACTGCCCACCCGGCCAGGTTGCAGGTGAGTGGTGCCGACAAACAGCTCACCTTCCTGTTGCTCGGAAGGCAGCATTTCTACCTGATACACGGCAAGTTCTGCCGGCATCTCTCGCCATGCGGCAGGATCGGAAAAGATCCCGGTCAGACTGCCCAGGGTGGTAGATTTTCGTTGAATATCAGGTGCAGTAAAGCATCCGTCCGCCAGGTTGACCTGCGGTGGAATAATGGACGTCAGTTTCATATCTGGTTGCTCCGCCCGAGGAGAACAGACACTTTGAGTATAAAAGGTTAATCGATTAATCACCAGCCGGAAAGTATAAAAAAAGCGCGATATGATCGCGCTTGATATCAACCAATTTAATCGTTAGCCGAGGATGATGTGCGGGTAGAAACGCGACAGATCCTGGGTGATCAGTTCGCGATCTTCACGCAGACCGATGCCGCAGGGTTGATCGTCAACCAGCCAACTGCCGATCAGCGTATAGCTGCCTTCAAACTGAGGCAGCGGGTGGAACTGCTGCACGATCATGCCTTCTTCGCCGTAAGGGCCATCGACGCGTGCCACTTCCTGACCGTTTTGCACGATCTGGATATTGGCACCTTCGCGTGAGAACAGCGGCTTGGTGACGTAGTGATCGAGCTGTGGATGATCGTCTTCTGCAAAATATGACGCCAGCAGATTAGGGTGATCCGGGAACATTTCCCACAGCATCGGCAGCAGGGCCTTGTTGGAGATAATGCTTTTCCACGCCGGCTCCAGCCAGCGCACGCCGGCATCTTCCAGCTTGGTGGAAAACATTTCGCGCAGCATGAATTCCCACGGGTAAAGCTTGAACAGGTTACCAATGACCTGATTTTGCAGGTCGGTAAACTGGCCTTTCTCACCCAGACCAATCTCTTCCATAAACAGGAATTCGGTCGGGACTCCGGCTTCCAGCGCGCAGTCTTGCAGGTATTGCACAGTACCGCGGTCTTCCTCACTGTCCTGGCAACAGGCCAGGTGCAGCAGGCCGAAACCGTGGTGCGCTTTCAGATCGGCGAAACGCTCGATCAGTTTTTCCTGCAGGCTGTTGTACTGATCGGACTCCGGGCTGAGCTTGCCGGCGTTGATCTGGTCTTCCAGCCACAACCATTGGAAAAAGGCCGCTTCATACAGCGAGGTCGGGGTATCGGCGTTGTTTTCCAGCAGCTTGGGCGGATTGATACCGTCGTAGGCCAGATCAAGACGTGAATACAGTGACGGTTGGCTGGTGCGCCATGAGCTGCGTACGAACTCCCAGGTGTGTTTCGGGATGCGGAACTTGGTCATCAGCGCATCGCTGCTGACCACTTTCTCTACCACCTGCAGGCACATCTGGTGCAATTCGGCGGTGGCGTTTTCAATTTCTTCAATCTGCGCCAGCGTGAATTGGTAATAGGCGTCCTCACACCAGTAGGGTTCGCCATACATGGTGTGGAAGCGGAAGCCGAATTCGGTGGCTTTTTCGCGCCAGTCCGGGCGCTCGGTGATCGCAACGCGTTTCATGCATTAACCGCCCATGCTGCGTGAGCTGGAGGTCGCGCTGCTGCGCTGCATGCTGGTCTGCTTGGCGACGGATTCGCCAAAGCCACCACGGGTGACGGTATTGGTCACTGCCGGTTTCGGTGCCATGGCGGTTTTTGGCACCGTCATGGTACGGCCGCCTGCGGTGGCCGGGCCGTAGCTCTTGCCAGAGGCATCAACGAATTTGCCGTTGGCCGGGCTGGCGGCGTTTTTAGAGGTGAACAGCGGCTGTTGAGCAAAGCCGGAGCCGCCCATCATGCGGCCCATCATGTAACCCGCCATCAGCGGCATCCACATGCTGCCGCTGCTCTGTGACTCTGCAGCCATGCCGGCCTGTGCCGGAGCCGGTGCCTGAGTACACTGCGCTTCACCGAACTCGGCGACACAGTCTTCGCGAGTCGCGTATTTCGGCGCGGTTTTTTCGGCTTCTTTCAGGGCGTTGTTATAGGCAGTGGTGCACTGCTCGCTCATCGAAGGGTTGGTGCGCGAACAGTCGTCGGCATTTTGATACATAGAGACCGTTTCATCGCTCTTCTCGCAGCCGGCCAGCATAAAGACAGCGCTGATCGCCAAAGCTACGGGCGCAACGCGGTAGTCGCGCCAGGATTTGCGGAACGTCTCTCGGTTGATGTTTTTTGTCCGTTTCATCGTTATTCATCCCATCAGTCGGGCTGTATTCGCCCATTCCCAGTAATGGCGGTAAGGATAGGGTAAAGATGGTCAAAATTAAAGCTGAAATACCTACGGAATCCACTCTTTACGCAGCTATACGTTGGGTTGTGCGCCAGTTCGCTTTACCGGCTAAAAAAGCCTCGTCAGAGTTTCATTATGAAACGTCATGGGTAAAGTAATGTTCCATAATGAAACGAAAATACCGGAGGTCGCAAAGCCTTCGACAAGCCCTATAGTCAGTCCATAACAACGCGACGGCACAAGACCGGCGCATTATCACCTGATATCTGAACGTTACCATCGCCAATTTCCCTACAAGGATCCGGTTATGTTGAGAATCATCCAGTCTCCAGGCAAGTACATCCAGGGCGCCAACGCATTGGCCGCCGTGGGCGAATACGCGAAAGCCCTTGCCGACCATTATTTCGTGATCGCCGACGACTTCGTGATGAAGCTGACGGGCGATACCCTGATGGGCAGCCTGCACCAGCACGGGGTGAAGCATCACGCCTGTGTGTTCAACGGCGAATGCTGCCATAAGGAAATCGACCGGCTGGGCCAGGAACTGAAGGCCCATGGCTGCCGCGGTGTGATTGGCGTCGGCGGCGGTAAAACGCTGGACACCGCCAAGGCTATTGCCCATTACCAGCATCTGCCGGTGGTGCTGATCCCGACCATTGCTTCCACCGATGCGCCAACCAGCGCGCTGTCGGTGATCTACACCGAGCAGGGCGAATTTGACGAATATCTGATCCACACCAGTAATCCGGACATGGTGATAATGGACAGCTCGATTATCGCCAAGGCGCCGGTGCGACTGCTGGTGGCGGGCATGGGTGACGCGCTTTCAACCTATTTTGAAGCACAGGCCTGTTTCGATGCCCAGGCGACCAGCATGGCGGGCGGCAAGTCCACGCTGGCGGCATTGAGCCTGGCGCGGTTGTGCTATGAGACGCTGCTGGCGGAGGGCGTGAAGGCCAAGCTGGCGGTCGAGGCCGGCGTGGTGACCGAGGCGGTCGAGCGCATTATCGAGGCCAATACCTATCTGAGCGGTATCGGTTTCGAAAGCAGTGGCCTGGCGGCCGCGCATGCCATTCACAATGGTTTTACCGTGCTGGAAGAGTGCCATCACCTTTATCACGGCGAAAAGGTGGCATTTGGCACGCTGTCACAGCTGGTGCTGCAAAACAGCAGCATGGCGCAGATCGAAACGGTGCTGGATTTCTGTCAGCGTCTCGGCCTGCCAATTACGCTGGCGCAGATGGGCGTTAGCGGCGACCCGGCGGAGAAAATCATGGCGGTGGCCGAAGCCAGCTGCGCGGCAGGCGAAACCATTCACAATATGCCGTTTGAGGTCACGCCTGCCAGCGTACAGGCGGCCATTCTGACGGCAGACCGGCTGGGCAACGCCTGGCTGCAACAACACTCAAGCTGATAGAGCAGGGGCGCAGCACGCTGCGTCCCGTTGGCCAAACGAGGAAATAACCGTGAAAAAACTGATTAACAAGGTTGAGTCGGTACTGGAAGAGCAACTGCTGGGGTTGGCAGAGGCTCATCCTGAGCTGTTGGTGCATCAGGAGCCGGTGTTTGTCACCCGCGCCGATGCGCCGGTAGCGGGCAAGGTGGCGATCCTGTCCGGCGGCGGCAGCGGCCACGAGCCGATGCACTGCGGTTTTGTCGGCGAAGGCATGCTCGACGGTGCCTGCCCGGGGGAAATTTTTACCTCGCCCACGCCGGATAAAATGTACGAGTGCGGCCAGGCGATCGACGGCGGCGCCGGGGTGTTGTTGCTGATTAAAAACTACACCGGCGACGTACTGAACTTTGAAACCGCCACTGAGCTGTTGCATGACAGCGGTGTCCAGGTGGCGACGGTGCTGGTGGATGATGACGTGGCGGTTAAAGACAGCCTGTTCACCGCCGGGCGACGCGGGGTGGCCAATACCGTGCTGATGGAGAAACTGCTCGGTGCGGCAACGGCGCGTGGCGATGACCTCGATAGCATCGTGACGCTGGGCCACAGCATCAATAATCACGGGCATTCGATCGGTATCGCGCTGGGGGCCTGTACCGTACCGGCTGCCGGTAAACCGTCATTCGTGCTGGCGGAAAACGAGATGGAATTCGGCGTCGGTATTCACGGTGAACCGGGGATTGCGCGGCGCCCGTTCACCACCCTGAATGCGGCGGTGGACGACATGTTCCATACCCTGATCGACCATGGTCATTACCAGCGCACCATCCGCGTCTGGGATCGTCAACAGGGCGAATGGCGCGATGAAGTGCAGACCAAACAACCGCTGACGCGCGGTGACCGGGTGATCGCACTGGTAAACAACCTGGGTGCGACGCCGCTGTCCGAACTGTATGGCGTCTATCACCGGTTGGCGGAGCGTTGTGCCGAAGCAGGCATGATAGTTGAGCGCAGCCTGGTGGGTTCCTATTGCACATCGCTGGATATGCAAGGGGTCTCAATCACGCTGCTGAAAGTGGACGACGAACTGTTGTCCCTGTGGGATGCGCCGGTGAAAACGCCTGCGCTGCGTTGGGGTTGCTGAGGAGGAGTCATGGCGTTAACCAAACAACAAGTGGTCGACTGGCTGATGCGCTGCGGCGAGGTATTTACTCAGCAGCGTGATTTTTTAACCCGGCTGGATACCGAGATTGGTGATTCCGACCACGGGCTGAACATGAACCGCGGCTTCAACAAGGTAGTGGAAAAACTGCCTTCGGTGGCGGACAAAGACATCGGTTTTATCCTGAAGAACACCGGCATGACGCTGCTGTCCAGCGTGGGAGGAGCCAGCGGCCCGCTGTTCGGCACCTTCTTCATCCGCGCTGCGCAGTCGACCAATGCCAAGCAGAGCCTGGATCTGGCGGAGCTGCATCAAATGATGCAGGAAGGCGTCGAAGGCGTGGTGATGCGCGGCAAGGCGGAGCCGGGTGATAAAACCATGTGTGACGTCTGGTGGCCAGTGGTGGAAAGCCTGGGCCAGTCGGCCGAGCAGCAGCTAAGCGTGGCGGAGGCCTTGCAGCGCGCCAGTGAACGGGCGGAGCAGGCGGTTGAAAGCACCATCACCATGCAGGCACGCAAAGGGCGGGCCAGTTACCTGGGTGAGCGCAGCATCGGCCATCAGGATCCGGGTGCCACCTCGGTGATGCTGATGATGAAAACGCTGGCAGCGGTCGCCGGCCAATAGCAGGAGGCGAAATGATCAATATCGTTGTAGTTTCACACAGCGCGCTGTTGGCGCGCGGGGTTGAAGAGCTGGCGTTGCAGATGATGCGTGGCGATGGCTGCAAACTGGTGCTGGCGGCGGGGGTCGATGATGCGGAGCACCCGATAGGCACCGACGCCGTCAAAGTGATGGAGGCGATTGAGTCGGTGGCTGAAGGTGCGGGCATTGTGGTGCTGATGGATTTGGGCAGTGCGCTGCTGAGCGCCGAAACCGCGATCGATCTGCTGGATCCGTCGTTGGCCGCCAAAGTCCGGCTGTGCTCGGCACCGCTGGTCGAAGGGACGCTGGCCGCGGTGGTGGCCGCCAATGCCGGAGCCGGGCTGGAACAGGTACTGGCCGAGGCGCAGGGCGCATTGCAGGCCAAACAGGCGCAGTTGGGGGAAGCCACCGCATCGGTTGTGCAAAGCGTTGAATTGCCGCTTGCACAGGGGAAAAGCGTCAGTTGGACGGTGCAGAACCCGCATGGCCTGCACGCCCGACCGGCGGCGCGGCTGGCGGAAGCGCTGGCCCCGTTTGATGCCGAGCTGGTGCTGGAAAAACAGGGCCAGTGCGCCAATCCGCGTAGTCTTAACCAGATTGCGCTTTTGCAGGTGCGCCACGGCGACACCATTCGGCTGATTGCGGACGGACCGCAGGCCGAACAGGCGCTGGCGGCGTTTAGCGCACTGGCGGAGCAGCACTTTGGCGAAACGGTCTCCGAGCAGAGCCTGCCGTCGCTGCACGGTATTCCGGTGGCGGAGAGCGTGACCAGTGGCCCGGTGTGGCAAGCGCTGAGCTTCTGGCCGACAGTGGTCGAGCGCACTATTGGCGCTGACGACGTGCTGAACGAACAACAGCGGCTACGCCAGGCGTTGCAGCTCACGCTGAGCGATTTGAACCGGTTGGCGGAGCGCACTGGCTCATTGATTGGCAAACCGCAGGCGGCCATATTCGGCGCCCACAGCATGCTGCTGGACGATCCAGATCTGCAGCAGGCGGCCTATACCCGCATCGCCCGCCAGCAATGCAGCGCCGAGCAGGCATGGCGGCAAGAGATGGAAGCGATTGCCGGGGAGTATCGTGAACTGGACGATGAATATATGCGGGCGCGGGAATTGGACGTGCGCGACATGCTGCGTCGCACCCTGAGTCATCTGCAACAGCAGCCGTTACCGGTGATTACGCTAACCGCGCCGTCCATTCTGGTGATGGATGAACTGATGCCGTCTGACGTGGTGATGCTCGATCGTCGTCTGGTGCTCGGCATCTGCTTAAGCGGCGGTAACGCACTGTCGCACAGCGCCATTTTGGCGAAGGCGATGGGCATGCCGATGGTGGTGGGCATGAACGATTGCATCAGCAAAACCCGCAATGGCCAGAAAGCGATGCTGGATGCGGCGCGCGGTGTGTTGCAACTCAGCCACTGACGGCGTGCCCTCAGGCGCGCAGCTTAAACTGGCGAATATCAATCTGATACTGTTTGATTTTTCGCCACAGCGTGGTGCGACCAATGCCCAGCAGCTGCGCCATTTCGTTCAATTGCCCGCGGCTGACGTTTGCCGCGTGAATGATCGCCTGACGTTCCATCTCCGCCAGTGTTAATAGCGGTATGCCCGGTTGCGGTTCACTTTCCAGCAGTGGCTGGTGGCTGAGCAAGTGCTCGGGCAAGTCCGCCAGTTGCAGATGGTGGCCGTGGCACATCATCGCGGTGCGCTCCACCACCCCCTTCAGCTCCAGATCGTTGCCGGGCCACAGATACAGACCGAGCTGGACCATCACTTCGTCATCCACCCGAAAACGGCACTGGAAATGCTGTTCCAGCGTGCGCAGGTGGTGCTTCACCAGCAGCGGAATATCACTCAGCCGTTGGCGCAGCGCCGGGATTTGGATCTCGAACGCCTGCAGGCTGTAGAACAGTTGGCGGCGAAAGCGATTCTGTTGCACCAACAGCGGCAGATCGGCGGCACTGCTGGCGATCACCCGCACATCGACCGGGATCACCCGATTGGAATTGAGCCGCATGACTACGCCAGTTTTCAGCACCTGCAGCAGCGCAGACTGCATCTCCGCCGGCAAATACTCTATTTGTTCCAGGTACAGCGTACCGCCATTGGCCAGTTCAAACTTGCTGAGCTGGCCCGCTTCTTCCTCGTTGGCATCGCTGCCGAGCAGCTCCCGCAGTCCCTGAGCCTCCGGCAATAACTGGCAATTGAGGGCGATGTAAGGCCCGGTGGCGCGCTCACTGGCGTTGTGGATCGCCTGGCTGAGTAGCTCCTTGCCAACACCTTCTTCGCCGCACAGCAGGATCGGGTGCTGGCCCTTCGCCGCCTGTTGGCCATAGCGAATCAACCGCCGCATTTCCAGCGAGGCGGAAGGCATCTGTTCAAAACTGTGGCTGACTCGCCCCAGTTGGCTGCTGACATACTGATGCAGTCGTTCGAGCGGATGGAGCAGGGCAATAAAGCTGCAGCGCTCACCGTCGAAGATCGGTTTGAGGGTTAACAGTGCCGCAATAAACTGCCGCTGGCTTTCGAAGGTCACTTCAACGTGTTGCAGTGGCTGCCGCTGGGCGATGGCCCGGTTGAGCAGGGCGGGCAGCGTCAGTAACTGGCTCAGGGGCTTGCCCTGACTTTGTTGTTCATCCAGCTTGAGCAAGGAAGCGGCACGCTGATTGATGTACTGCAGGTAGCCGCGATGGTCCCAGGCCATGACGCCGTCATCCACCCCGTCGAGCAGGCCGTATAGCTGATTCAGATGGCGGTTGGATTCCGCCAGCAGGCTGTCGGCGTTGATTGAATTACCGATCTCACGTGCCAGCGCCAGCGTTAGTGACAAATCACCGGCGGCACAGTCGGCAAGCAGGCAGCCTAATGCGATCGAGCCGCGTTGGCGGCCACTGTTGTCATAGACCGGCGTGGCGCAGAATGACCAGTCGTGCAGCGCCTGGCGCACATGTTCGCTGCCGCGGACCTGCATTGGGTGGCCCTCTGCCACCGCCAGTGACGGTGCATTGGTGCCGATGTCACCTTCGGCCCAATAAGCGCCAGGCATAAAACCCAACTGTTGCAGACGTTCGCGCGTTAGGGCATCGCCGCACAGCCACAGCATGCAGCCGCTTTCGTCGAGGATCATCAGCAGGCAGCGCCGTTGTTCCATGTACTCGCAAGCGTCTTCCAGCGCCGCCTGGCCGAGCGTCAGCAGATCGTTCTTACGCTGGCAGATGGAGTTAAAGGTAGCGCCAAGTGCGCAGTGGGGGGCTTTCCACACCGCGGGCTGCATCAGGCTGCGGCAGCGTAGCCAGGAAGCATAGATTGCCGGCGCAGGACGTTGTTCGGGTGGCAGGTTGCCTTCGATCAGGCGTTGCCAGCTTGAGGTGTTTTCCATTGGATCCCGTCCAGACGAGATAAAGCGATAACCTGGATGATACCACCCCAGGGTGGGGGAACGGCTGTGAGGCGGTGGGCAGAACCGATGAGCAGGCAAAAAAAACGGGGTGCGGCAGATGCCGGACCCCGTATTCAGCGCAGTACGGCAATCAATTACGGAATGGATTACCGCTGGTGCGTGCAGGCTGGCTGGTGGTGGCCGCCGGCGCGGAGGCGCGGGTGGCAACCGGTGCTGCAGTTTGTGGCGCAGGGGCGTTGCCGTTATAGCCTTCAGCGTAAGCGTCCTGTGCGGTAGTCGGTGGCGCTACCACGTCTTGCGAAGTAGAAATCGGTTTACCCAATGCGCCATTCAGCATCATCAGATCGTTCTCGTTCAGGGTACCGAGCGCCGACTTGATGTTCAGTTGGTTGATCAGGTAGGTATAACGCGCGCTGGAGAGCTGTTGCTTGGCGTTATACAGCGTACTGGTTGCATCCAGCACGTCGACGATGGTACGGGTACCCACCTGGTAGCCGGCCTCGGTCGCATCCAATGAACTCTGGGCAGACACTACCGCTTGTTGGTAGGCGTTGATGCTGCTGATCGAGGCGTTCACGTTATTGAACGAAGAACGCACGGTCTGCACTACGCTGCGGTGGGCACTTTCCAGTTGCTCGCTGGCGCCAACGAAGTTGTACTGCGCCTGCTGCACCTGCGAGTTGGTCTGACCGCCGCTGTACAACGGCAAGTTAAAGCTGATGCCAACCTTATTCTGACCGGCATCGGAATCGCTGTAACGCGATGAGTTCACCGGGCCACTGGTAGCGGATCCGTTATATTTGGTATTGCTGATGCCGGTGGATGCGCTAACGTCTATTGTTGGCATATAACCGGTTTGCGCCGAACGGATCTGCTCACGGGCCAGGTCTTGGCTCAGGCGAGCGGACAACAGGCTCAGGTTGCGGCTTTCTGCCTCTTTCAGCAGGTTATTGACTGCATCCGGGCGTTTGGTGTTGAAACGGTCGGTATTCAACGAGGCCAGTTCCGGATAGAAGGTGCCGGTCACCTGGCGCAGTTTTTCCAGCGCGTTGTCCAGGTTGTTACGGGCGGTGACTTCGGCCGCCAGCACAGTATCGTAGGACGAACGGGCGTTCTGCACGTCGGTGATCGCGACCAGGCCCACGTTAAAGCGTTGGGTGGTCTGGTCCAGGGTGCGGTAAACCGCTTGCTTGTTCGCCTGGGTGTAGGACAGCGTATCGATGGCGCTCAGTACGTTAAAATAGGCGGTAGCGGTGTCGAGGATCAGCTGCTGTGACGAGGTCTGGAAAGTCACGTCGGAAATGCCGGCGGTTTTTTCCTGCAGCGTCAGCGCACGCCATTTGGACATGTCGAATACGGTCTGCGTCAACGCCAGGGAACCGCTGGTGACGTTACTGTTAACGCCATTGCTGTCGCGGTAGCCATTGGTGTAATCGTAACCCGCGGTCAAACCCAACTGCGGCAGCAACGGGCTGCGTGCTTCGTTGATTTTTTCGAATGCGGCGTCACGGTCAGCGGCGGTTTTGCGCAGATCCGGGTTACTTTCCCTGGCCTGTTTGTAGACCTGCAGCAGGTTCTCTGCCTGGCTCATTGCACTGAAGCCGCCCAGGCTCAGTCCGATAAGAAGGGGGAGCAGTTTCTTCATTTGCATTCCTTGTTGTGCAGCAATATTGCGGAGTTAGCTGACGATAGACGAAATAGTTGCCGATTCTAGCAGAGTCTGTTGTACGCCTAAGGTGGCTGAATGTGCCATCTCGCGTAACTTTTACCTTTCAGGCCGCCTGTTTACATTAGTTCAACTGGTCGCACACGTCACACCTGATATCATGGCTCACAATCTATCATAAAGCCGCGGAAGATTATCCCGCCGTTTCTGTCATCAAAACTGTTTATTTTATCGGCATACTCATGCAGGAGAATTCACTTATGAGCCACTCGCTTCCGTCGCCCGTTACTCTTGATGAAAATGATGTAGAAATTATTGCACGAGAGACGCTTTACCGTGGTTTTTTTTCACTCAATTTATATCGTTTCCGCCACCGCCTGTTCAATGGTGACATGAGCCCCGAAATTAAACGTGAAATTTTTGAGCGTGGGCATGCCGCGGTGTTACTTCCCTATGACCCGGTGCGTGACGAGGTGGTGCTGATTGAACAACTGCGGATCGCCGCGGTCGATACCAGTAACTCACCCTGGCTACTGGAAATGGTGGCGGGTATGAT
Organism: Serratia sp. S4; assembly: GCF_000347995.1. Taxonomy (NCBI): domain Bacteria; kingdom Pseudomonadati; phylum Pseudomonadota; class Gammaproteobacteria; order Enterobacterales; family Yersiniaceae; genus Serratia; species Serratia sp. S4. The sequence continues at coordinate 4,544,184 of NZ_KB661120.1, read as the reverse complement.
CGAAACCGGCGAGAGTGTTGAAGACGTGTGCCGCCGTGAAGCGCAGGAAGAGGCCGGCGTCGAGGTCGGGCGGTGCAAGCCGGTGCTGAGTTACCTGGCCAGCCCCGGTGGTACCAGCGAGCGCTTGTCGATTATGGTGGGCGAAGTGGACGCGACTACCGCAGTTGGCATCCATGGACTGATCGACGAGCATGAAGATATCCGTGTCCATGTGGTCAGCCGCGAACAGGCTTACCGCTGGGTTGAAGAGGGCGCGATTGATAACGCGGCATCAGTGATTGCATTGCAGTGGCTGGCGTTGCACCATGAATCGTTAAGAAAAGAGTGGGCCAATTAATGAAACAGCGCTATACCCCTGATTTCCCCGAAATGATGAGATTGTGCGAAACCAACTTCGCGCAATTGCGCCGCTTGTTGCCGCGCAATGACGAAGTGGGTGAAACGGTGACTTATCAGGTGAGCGGCGCCAGTTATCGTCTGACCATTATTGAATCCACCCGCTATACCTCGTTGGTGCAAATTGAACAGACCGCCCCGGCGGTCAGCTACTGGAGCCTGCCAGCCATGACGGTGAGGCTGTATCATGACGCGATGGTTGCGGAAGTGTGTTCAAGTCAGCAGATCTATCGCTTTAAAGCGCGTTATGATTATCCCAACAAAAAGTTGCATCAACGCGACGAAAAGCATCAAATTAACCAGTTTCTTGCTGATTGGTTGCGCTACTGTTTGGCGCATGGAGCGATGGCGGTTCCGGTTTGTTAAACAGACTGAGATAACAAAGGACACCATTTGGAAAGCCTGTTTAAACCGACCGTGGCAAGTGGGGCCAGGGTCAGGATCCTGCAAATAACAGATACCCACCTTTTTGCCGGCGAAAATGAGACTTTGCTTGGCATTAATACCTATCGCAGCTATCACGCGGTGTTGGACGCTATCCTGGCGCAGCAGCGTGATTTTGATCTGGTCGTCGCCACCGGTGATTTGGCTCAGGATCATTCATTGGCTGCCTACCGGCACTTTGCCGAAGGTATTGCACGACTGCCGGCGCCTTGCGTCTGGCTGCCGGGCAACCATGATTTTCAGCCGGCGATGGTCGACGCCCTGGCCGACGCCGGGATTGCCCCGTCAAAACAGGTACTGGTGGGCGACCACTGGCAGGTGCTGTTGCTCGATAGCCAGGTGTTCGGCGTGCCCTACGGCGAGTTGAGCGACTATCAGCTCGAGTGGATGGAGCGCTGCCTGCAAGCCTATCCCGAGCGCTATACCTTAATGCTGTTGCATCATCATCCGCTGCCTTCCGGCTGCACCTGGCTCGATCAGCACAGCCTGCGCAACCCACATATGCTGGGCGCGGTGCTGCTGCGTTACCCGAAAGTGAATACCCTGCTGTGCGGGCATATTCATCAGGAGCTGGATCTGGAGTGGCAGGGCAGGCGCCTGCTGGCCTCGCCGTCCACCTGCGTGCAGTTCAAGCCGCACTGTACCAATTTCACCATCGACGAGGTTTCACCCGGCTGGCGCTATATTGATTTACTGCCGGACGGCCGCGTCGAAACGCAGGTTTTCCGCTTGGAAAACGACGATTTCCGCCCCGACATGGATTCGGAAGGGTACTGATGCCTTCAACACTGCTCTATCTGCACGGTTTTAACAGTTCGCCGTTTTCGGCCAAGGCAACGTCTTTCAAGGCGTGGCTGGCCGAACATCATCCGCATATCGAGGTATTAGTGCCGCAGCTGCCGGTTTTCCCGGCGGAGGCTGCCGAGATGATCGAGAATATGGTGATGGAGCGCGCCGGGCAGACGATAGGCCTGGTCGGTTCCTCACTGGGCGGGTACTACGCAACCTGGCTTTCACAGTGTTTTTCACTGCCTGCGGTAGTGGTTAACCCTGCTGTGAAGCCGTTTGAGCTGCTGATTGACTACCTCGGCAAAAACGAGAACCCCTACACCGGCCAGCAATATGTGTTAGAGTCTCGACACGTTTACGATCTGAAAACGATGCAGATCGATCCCTTGGAGTCACCGGATTTGATCTGGTTGCTGCAACAAACGGGCGATGAAATTCTCGATTATGGGCAAGCGGTGGCCTATTACACTGCGTGCCGTCAGACGGTGGAATCGGGTGGAAACCACGCTTTCGTCGGTTTCGAGCACTACTTCCCCCAGATTGTGGATTTTTTAGGGCTCAACGCTGTCTGAGCAGGCGGTTCCGGTTCCTTCCTTTAACCACGAAAAATTCAACGATGACTCAATCCAGCTATAACGCTGATGCCATTGAAGTACTCAGCGGTCTAGAACCAGTGCGCCGTCGTCCCGGCATGTATACCGACACGACGCGCCCCAATCACCTCGGACAAGAGGTGATAGATAACAGCGTCGATGAAGCGTTGGCCGGTCACGCCAAGCGCATCGACGTGATTCTGCACGCCGATCAGTCACTGGAAGTGATCGATGACGGCCGCGGTATGCCGGTGGATATCCATCCTGAAGAAGGCGTTCCTGCGGTTGAGTTGATCATGTGTCGTCTGCACGCGGGCGGTAAATTCTCCAATAAAAACTACCAGTTCTCCGGCGGCCTGCACGGCGTGGGGATTTCGGTGGTTAACGCCCTGTCGACCCGGGTGGAAGTCAACGTCAAGCGCGACGGTAATGTCTACAGCATTGCCTTCGAAAACGGCGACAAGGTGCAGGATTTGGCGGTGACCGGCAGCTGCGGCAAACGCAATACCGGCACCAGCATCCATTTCTGGCCTGACGAGAAGTTCTTCGACAGCCCGCGTTTCTCTGTCTCGCGTCTCAGCCACCTGCTGAAAGCCAAAGCGGTGCTGTGTCCTGGAGTAGAAATCTACTTCATCGACAAGCTGAACAATACCGAGCAACGCTGGTGCTATCAGGACGGCCTGACCGATTACCTGATGGAAGCGGTTAACGGCCTGATTACCCTGCCGGAAGCGGCGTTTGTCGGCAACTTTGCCGGTGATACCGAAGCGGTAGACTGGGCACTGCTGTGGTTGCCGGAAGGCGGTGAACTGCTGACCGAAAGCTACGTGAACCTGATCCCGACCATGCAGGGCGGCACCCATGTTAACGGCCTGCGTCAGGGGTTGCTGGATGCGATGCGCGAGTTCTGCGAATTCCGCAATATTCTGCCGCGCGGCGTGAAGCTTTCCGCTGAGGATATCTGGGACCGTTGCGCCTACGTGCTGTCAGTGAAGATGCAGGATCCGCAGTTCGCCGGACAGACCAAAGAGCGTCTGTCGTCGCGTCAGTGTGCGGCCTTCGTCTCCGGCGTGGTGAAAGACGCCTTCAGCCTGTGGCTGAACCAGAACATACAGGCGGCGGAACAGCTGGCCGAGCTGGCTATTTCCAGCGCCCAGCGCCGTCTGCGTGCCGCCAAAAAAGTGGTGCGCAAGAAGCTGACCAGCGGTCCGGCGCTGCCGGGTAAACTGGCCGACTGCACCTCGCAGGACCTGAACATGACCGAGTTGTTCCTGGTGGAAGGGGACTCGGCAGGCGGTTCAGCCAAGCAGGCGCGCGATCGTGAATATCAGGCGATCATGCCGCTGAAAGGTAAAATCCTCAATACCTGGGAAGTGTCTTCGGACGAAGTGTTGGCTTCGCAGGAAGTGCACGACATCTCGGTGGCGATCGGTATTGATCCGGACAGCGAAGATCTCAGCCAATTGCGCTACGGAAAAATTTGTATCCTGGCGGATGCGGACTCAGACGGCCTGCACATTGCCACGCTGCTGTGCGCGCTGTTTGTGCGCCACTTCCGTTCGCTGGTGAAGGGTGGCCACGTGTATGTGGCGATGCCGCCTCTGTACCGTATCGACCTCGGCAAAGAGGTGTTCTATGCGCTGGATGAAGAAGAAAAGGCCGGCGTACTGGAACAGTTGAAGCGCAAAAAGGGCAAGCCTAACGTTCAGCGCTTTAAAGGGCTGGGTGAGATGAACCCGCCACAGCTGCGTGAAACCACGCTCGACCCCAATACCCGTCGTCTGGTGCAGTTGACGGTGAGCGATGAAGACGTGGATCAGACGCTGGCGATGATGGACATGTTGCTGGCCAAGAAGCGTTCGGAAGATCGCCGCAACTGGCTGCAGGACAAAGGCGATATGGCCGAGCTGTCTGCCTGACAGACCAGGCGAAAGACTGACAGACCCGGCTTCCCCGCCGGGTCTTCTTCCCGCAGGGGGACCGCGTGCGGCACCCGACCACACTGGGCGGAATCCATGAAAATCACCCTCGAAGAGTTACTGGCGTTTACCACCGTTGTTGATAGCGGCTCCATTACTGCCGCCGCCGAACAGCTTGGCCAGACCACCTCCGGCATTAGCCGCGCCCTCAGTCGGTTGGAAAAAAAGCTCGATACGACCCTGATGCGCCGCACCACGCGCCGGTTGGAGCTGACCGAAGAAGGCCAAAGTTTTCTCGGCCATGCGCGTGAAATTATCAACTCGGTGGAGAATGCTGAAGAGCAGATGGCGCTACGCAGGCTGATCCCGGCCGGCAGGTTGCGGGTCAATGCCGCCGCCCCCTTTATGGAACACGTGATCGTGCCGCTGGTGGCGGGCTTTCGCCAAAGCTACCCGCAAATTGAGCTGGAACTGAATACCGACAACCTGATCATCGATCTACTGGAGAAACGCACCGATATTGCCATTCGCATCGGCGCGCTGCGGGATTCGACCATTCATGCACGCCTACTGGGTGCCAGCCGTTTACGTATTCTCGCCAGCCCGGATTACCTCGCACGTTACGGTACACCGGCCAGCGTCGAAGCGCTGCGAGATCACAGCCTGCTGGGCTTCACCCAACCGGAGTCACTCAATCTGTGGCCGCTGCGTTATCAGCAGGCACAGCATTTTGCTATCACGCCGACTATTTCGGCATCCAGCGGCGAAACGTTGCGGCAGTTGGCGTTGCGGGGTGAAGGGATTGTGCAACTGGCTGATTTTATGACCCGTGACGATCAGCGTAGCGGGCGGCTGGTACCGTTGCTGGAGCAGGAGACGTTGGATGTGCGCCAGCCGATTAATGCGGTCTATTACCGCAATACCCAGCTGGCGGCGCGTATTACCTGTTTTCTGGACTACGTCAGCGCGCATATTGATGAGCAGACGCTTTAGGGACCATAGGGCGGCCCCTCGGGGGATTACAGTGCGTTACCCAGTACGTGAATGGTCACGCCCAGTACGCTGTCCTTGATGGTGTCACGATGCCGATGCATGTGAGCGATATCCAGATGTTTTTCCAGGTGCTCCTGGCTGGCCCATTTTTCCAGCATAAACACCGAGTCCGGCGACAGTTTTTGCCAGGGTGCCTGGGTGTGGCTGTCGATCATCGGCGTATATTCACTACAGCCGTCTTCTGCCAGCACCAGCGGGATCAGTTTCTCAATCGCCTTCAGGACCGTTTCACGGTGACCCGGTTTGGTTTTGATTTCTGCAATTACGGTGATCATCACTACCTCATTGATTGACGTGCATAGTGCCAGTTAAGCAAAAATTTCGGCCAGATGCTCGCGATAACGTGCGATGTCGCTGTCGATATCCGGTTGTTTAATCACGTCATTACAGATAAAGGTCGGCAGCGCTTCCATGCCCAGGAACTCATTGGCCTTGTGGAAGTGCAGATACACGCCGTCAACGCCGACGCCGTGGAAGAACTGTTCCGGGTCGGTAAAGGCTTCCAGCGGGGCGTTCCAGGTCAGGCTCAGCATGTACTTTTTACCCTGGATCAGGCCACCGGAACCGTATTTCTTGCCTGCGTCCGAGCGGGTGCGGCCATCGCTGGCATACAGGCTGCCGTGCCCGGCGGTGAACACTTCATCGATGTATTTTTTCAGGATCCACGGCTCGCCCATCCACCAGCCTGGCATCTGATAAACCACCACGTCGGCCCACAGATATTTTTGCACTTCGGCTTCGATGTCGTAACCGTCATCGACCACGGTAACCTGTACCTGGTGTTGCACATCGCGCAGATAGGTTTCCGCCACGTCGCTCATGGTTTGGTTGAGTTCGCCGTTGGAATGGCCGAACTGCTTTTTAGCATTGATAATCAGGATATTGCTCATCTTTCGCGGCTCCTGTCAGAGTTAAAGTCTATGATGTCTTCTGCACCAGAGGGTGGAAAACATTTCGCTGACAGGGAGTGTAATGCTTGGCAATGTAAGTAAAAATGGGATCCAGCGCACAACAGTGTTGACTGTGAGTCAATAAATGCGCCGTGGGATAGCGAAATTTTGCATAAAATCGGCCGATGAACCCGCGACTCCGGACGATTGCTGCGCCATCTGTGACAGCCACCCCGCTGATGAGTTACTATCGCGGACAGAATCAACCCTTTGTCGTCCAGGGATTGCCAAGCCACGGTCTGAGGATAATTGAGTAATGAGTGATCTGACTCATGACGGTGTAGAGCGTTTACCGCTGCACACATTCACTGAAAACGCCTATCTGAACTATTCCATGTACGTCATCATGGATCGGGCGTTGCCGTACATTGGTGACGGTTTGAAGCCGGTACAACGCCGCATCATCTACGCCATGTCTGAGCTGGGGCTGAATAACAGCGCCAAATTCAAAAAATCTGCCCGTACCGTGGGTGACGTGCTGGGTAAATATCATCCGCACGGCGACAGTGCCTGCTATGAAGCCATGGTGTTGATGGCGCAGCCATTCTCTTATCGCTATCCGCTGGTAGACGGCCAGGGGAACTGGGGGGCGCCGGATGACCCGAAATCCTTCGCCGCGATGCGTTATACCGAATCCCGCCTGTCCAAATATGCGGAAGTGCTGCTGGCCGAATTGGGCCAGGGCACGGTTGACTGGGTGCCGAACTTTGACGGCACCATGCAGGAGCCGAAGATGTTGCCGGCCCGCCTGCCCAACATCCTGCTGAACGGTACCACCGGTATTGCCGTGGGTATGGCGACCGATATTCCACCCCACAACGTGCGTGAAGTGGCCGCTGCTGCGGTGGCGTTGATCGACAAGCCTGGCGCTTCGCTGGAAGAGTTACTCGAGTTCGTACAGGGCCCGGATTACCCGACTGAAGCCGAGATCATTACCCCGCGTGAAGAGATCCGCAAAATTTATCAGAACGGTCGTGGCTCGGTCCGCATGCGCGCCGTCTGGAGTAAAGAAGACGGCAGCGCGGTGATCACCGCCTTGCCGCACCAGGTTTCCGGTGCCAAGGTGCTGGAGCAGATTGCCAGCCAGATGCGTGCCAAAAAGCTGCCGATGGTCGAAGATCTGCGCGATGAATCCGATCACGAGAACCCAACGCGGCTGGTGATTGTGCCACGCTCCAATCGAATCGATCTCGATCAGGTGATGAATCACCTGTTTGCCACGACCGATCTGGAACGCAGCTACCGTATCAACATGAACATGATTGGTCTGGACAACCGCCCGCAGGTGAAAGGGCTGGTGGAAATCCTCACCGAGTGGCTGGCATTCCGTCGCGATACGGTGCGTCGCCGCCTGAACTACCGTCTGGAAAAAGTACTGAAACGCCTGCACATCCTGGAAGGTTTGCTGGTGGCGTTCCTCAATATCGATGAAGTGATCCACATCATCCGTAGCGAGGACGAACCCAAGCCGGTGCTGATGCAGCGCTTTGGTATTTCCGATACCCAGGCCGAAGCGATCCTCGAACTGAAACTGCGCCATTTGGCGAAGCTGGAAGAGTTCAAGATCCGCGGTGAGCAGGATGAGTTAGCCAAAGAGCGCGATCAACTGCAGGCGCTGTTGGCCTCCGAGCGCAAGCTGAACACCCTGATCAAAAAAGAGATCCAGGCCGATGCGCAGGCCTACGGCGACGATCGCCGCTCGCCAATTACCGAGCGTGCAGAAGCCAAGGCGATGAGCGAGCATGACTTTGTGCCGTCGGAGCCGGTGACTATCGTGCTGTCTGAAATGGGCTGGGTGCGCAGCGCCAAGGGCCACGATATCGATCCAAGTGGCCTGAGCTACAAGGCCGGTGACAGCTTCCGCAGTGCGGCACGTGGCAAGACCAACCAGCCGGTGGTGTTTATCGACTCCACCGGGCGCAGCTACGCACTGGATCCGCTGACGCTGCCTTCGGCGCGTGGGCAGGGCGAGCCGTTGACCGGCAAGCTGACGCCACCGCCGGGCGCGACCATTGAACAGGTGCTGATGGCTGCGGACGACCAGAAGTTGCTGATGGCTTCCGATGCCGGTTATGGCTTTGTCTGTACCTTCAACGATCTGGTGGCGCGTAACCGTGCCGGTAAGGTGATGATTACTCTGCCGGATAACGCCAAAGCGCTGGCGCCGATGGAAATCCACGGTGAAGATGACATGCTGCTGTCGATCACTGCTGCCGGGCGCATGTTGTTCTTCCCGGTTGCCGACCTGCCGCAACTGTCGAAAGGCAAGGGCAACAAGATTGTCTCCATCCCGTCGGCACAGGCCGCATCCGGTGAAGACAAGCTGGCATGGCTGTTCGTGCTGCCGCCGCAAACCTCGGTGACCCTGCACGTGGGTAAACGCAAGCTGACGCTGCGTCCGGAAGATTTGCAGAAGTTCCGTGCGGAACGTGGCCGTAAAGGTACCTCACTGCCACGTGGCCTGCAGCGAATCGATCGCGTAGAGGTTGATGCCCCGGCACGTGCGCCTGGCGGTGACAGCGAAGAATAAGCCTGTGAAGGCTGGATAACCCCACGGGCGCAGCATACTGCGCCCGCTTTATTTCCCACCACCGGCAATTATTTTCAAATAGTTAACATTTCCCGGCATAAAATTATTGTGCGTTTCGTCGGCTGGCGGGAAAATAGCAAAAAAAGGCAGGGCAGGTTTTCGAACCCTGCAAGCAAAGAATGAGTAAAGGGATCTGCGCAGCGTTTCAGGCTGCGCCGGCAGTGTGCTAATGAGGTTGTTATGTTATTAATTTTACGTGCCGTGCTCGCCACTCTGTATTGTCTTCTGGTGTGCATTTTCGGTTCTATTTACTGTTTGGTATTCCGCCCCCGCGATCCCCGCCATGTGGCGACGTTCGGTCATTTGTTTGGTCGCCTGTCCGGGTTATTTGGTCTGAAAGTGGAAGTCCGGGTACCGGCCGATGCGGCCAAAAACGGCAACTGCATTTATATTGCCAACCACCAGAATAACTACGATATGGTGACGGCCGCCAAAGCGGTGCAGCCGCGCACCGTGACCGTGGGTAAAAAAAGCCTGCTGTGGGTTCCGTTCTTCGGCCCACTGTATTGGGTGACCGGTAACTTGCTGATTGACCGGGATAATCGGGCCAAGGCGCACGGCACCATTGCCCAGGTGGCTGAACAGTTTAAAAAACGTGATATTTCGGTCTGGATGTTTCCAGAAGGTACGCGCAGCCGCGGGCGTGGGTTGATGCCGTTTAAAACCGGTGCATTTCACGCGGCAATCGCTGCCGGGGTGCCGATTGTGCCGATCTGCGTTTCCACCACCAGCGGTAAAATTAATCTTAACCGTTGGGATAACGGTCATGCGATCGTAGAAGTGATGGAACCGATCGATATCAGTAATTACGGTAGAGAAAATGTGCGTGAGCTGGCAGCCCATTGCCATGAGCTGATGCTGGCGAAAATTGCCGAGCTGGACGCAGAAGTTGCCCAGCGCAATACAGCCGGAAAATAATATTCCTACCGGCTTCAAAGAATGAACTTTTAAACGGCGTAAAACGCCGTTAACGCCTGGGCTCCTGCTAATCTGATTAACAGGAGCCTGGTCTTTGCACACGGTTTAGTCATTGCTTTTCATGGAGAAAATATGTCACTCAGTCGACGTCAGTTTATTCAGGCATCGGGCTTGGCGCTGTGCGCAGGAGCCGTGCCGCTGAGGGCTGAGGCGAGCGGAATGCAGACCCCATTACCTATTCCCCCGCTGCTGGAGTCCCGCCGCGGCCAGCCGCTGTTTTTAACCTTGCAGCGCGCCCATTGGGCATTTATGGATAACCGCAAGACGTCGGTGTGGGGCATTAACGGCATGTACCTTGGGCCGACGGTGCGGGTTTACAACGGTGATGACGTCAAGCTGATCTACAGCAACCGCCTGCCGGAGCCAGTGGCGATGACCATCAGCGGTCTGCAGGTGCCGGGAACCTTGATGGGTGGCGCACCGCGCATGATGTCTCCTAACGTTGACTGGTCGCCGGTGCTGCCAATCCGTCAGAGTGCCGCCACCTGCTGGTATCACGCCAACACGCCCAACCGCATGGCACCGCATGTTTACAACGGCCTGGCCGGGCTGTGGCTGGTCGAAGACGAAGTCAGCAAGGCATTGCCGCTGCCCAACCACTATGGCGTCGATGATTTCCCGTTGATCATTCAGGACAAGCGACTGGATAACTTCGGTACACCGGAATACGCTCCCCCGTCGCAGGGCGGCTTTATCGGCGATACGCTGTTGGTTAACGGCGTGCAAAATCCTTATGTCGAAGTGTCACGCGGTTGGGTGCGCCTGCGCCTGCTCAATGCCTCCAACTCACGCCGCTACATGCTGCAACTGAGTGACGGTCGGCCGTTAAATGTGATCGCCAGCGATCAGGGTTTCCTGCCGGCTCCGGTAGCGGTACAACAGCTGTCACTGGCTCCGGGTGAGCGCCGTGAAGTACTGATCGATATGTCAAAAGGCGATGAAGTGACGATCAGCGCCGGTGAGGCTGCGGGCATTATGGATCGCCTGCGTGGCCTGATTGAGCCTTCGAGCATCCTGGTTTCTACCCAGGTTCTGACGCTGAAACCGACCGGGTTGTTGCCGTTGGTGACCGATAACCTGCCGATGCGCCTGCTGGCGGATGAACTGCTGGACGGCAGCGTCAGCCGCACCCGTGAGTTCCGTCTGGGCGATAGCCAGGCCGGGATCAACGGTGCTCTCTGGGACATGAACCGTATCGATGTGCAAACCCAGCAGGGCAGTTGGGAGCGCTGGAATATCCATGCGGATACGCCGCAGGCGTTCCATATTCAGGGCGTACGTTTCCTGGTGAAACGGGTCAACGGTGCGCAGCCGATGGCGGAAGATCGCGGCTGGAAGGACACGGTATGGGTCGACGGCGACGTCGAACTGCTGGTTTACTTCAATCAGTCCACTTCGGAACATTTCCCGTTCCTGTTCTACAGCCAGACGCTGGAGATGGCGGATCGCGGCAGCGCCGGCCAGTTTATGGTGCAGTCTGCGCTTTAAATCGGTTGTATGGGTTTCCCCAGGGAGGCCGAACGCAGCATCTCCAGAAATGCCAGTACCACCGGCGTTGCGCTGTCGGCATGATAAATGGCGTAAAGATCCGCTGACGGCGCCTGCTGCAGCGGGCAAAAACGCACGCCGGGCCAGGGAATACGGCCGTAACTGTCCGGCAGTAGCGTGATGCCATAGCCTTCGGCCACCAGTGCCATCAGCGTTTGCGGCTCGTTGACCTGATAGGCGATATCCGGCTTGAAACCCTGCTGCAGACACAAATTGTGCAGATAGAGACCCAAACTGGCTTCGTGCGACGGCAGTACAATGAATTTTTCATGTCGCAGCGCGGCGAGCGGCAGGCTTTCCGCCTGAGCCAGTGGGTGGTCCTGCGGTAGCACCAGCGCAATATTCTCCCGTGCCAACAGCTGACTCGCCAGCCCCGGCAATATCTGCTCCTTTGCCTCGCGCCAGACACCAATATCGATATGACGCTTTTGCAGCGCAGTTATCTGCTGGCTGGGTGTCAGTTCGTTTAACGCCCAGGTGACGTTGGCCGTTTGCCCGGCAAAGCGTTTCAATGCCGGGATTAGCCCACCCCAAACCGAAGTGCCGACCATGCCGATCACCATATGCCCGGCCTCGCCGCGGCCCAACTGCTGCACCTGATTGAGCGCATGCCCGGCCTGATCGAGCAGCATTTCTACATTGTGAAACAGCGTGCGACCGGCCAGCGTCAATGCCATCGATCGGGTGGTACGCTTGAAAAGCTCCACGCCCAGTTGGCTCTCCAGCTCTTTAATATGTTTGCTCAGCGGCGGCTGTGAAATATTCAGTCGCAATGCCGCCTGAGTGAAGTTCATCTCCTCCGCCACCACGCGGAAGTAGTGAAGCAGGCGGAAGTTTATCCGGCTGGGATCGGGCAGTTGTTGGGGCTGTTTGATGCTGATGATGGCCTCCTGGGGCTACCGATTTATAGGTAAATGGAATAAATCGGCCGCCAATAATGTATTGGTCGCCGCTGCACCTCGCTCTCTACTATGGGGATAACCTCCCCCCTCATAGAAGAGAATACAATGTTTAATCAAGAAGATGCTTTTTCCTGTGCTGAAGTGATCCGCACCAGACTGCCGGACTTCCAGCCGCGCGCTGCTTTGATACTGGGCTCCGGGCTGGGTGCGCTGGCGGAGGTGATGACCGACACCTTGACTATCGACTACGCAGAGCTGCCGGGCTTCCCGGTCAGTGGCGTGGCTGGCCATGCCGGGCAACTGGTTGCCGGCTGGCTGGAGGGCGTGCCGGTACTGTGCATGAAAGGGCGTGGCCACTACTACGAAGGGCGCGGCATGCAGGTGATGACCACCGCCGTGCGCACCTTCAAACTGTTGGGCTGCGAGTTCCTGCTGGCCACCAATGCTGCCGGCTCGCTGCGTCAGTCGGTGGCACCGGGTAGCCTGGTGGCACTCACCGATCACATCAATTTTATGCCCGAGTCGCCGCTGGTTGGCGATAACGACGAGCGTTTTGGCCCGCGTTTCTTCAGCCTGGCCAACGCCTACGATCGCGAGCTGCGCGGCCAGTTGGCACAGGTGGCGCAAAACGTGGGCATTCCGCTGGCCGAAGGGGTATTTGCCGCTTACACCGGGCCAAACTTCGAAACGCCGGCGGAAATTCGCATGATGCAAACCTTGGGCTGTGACGTAGTCGGTATGTCGATCGTACCGGAAGTGCTCTCGGCGCGTCATTGTGGACTGAAGGTGTTGGTGGTGTCTGCGATGACCAACTACGCCGAAGGGTTGTCCGATACGCCGCTCTCTCATGAACAAACGCTGAGCTGTGCGGCACTGGCGGCAGAGGACTTTATGCGCCTGATCCGTGAGTTCTTCAAAACGCTGTAATGCTGTAAAACCCCTCGCGGCAGGAGGCAGGGACCCTGTCGCGCGAATCATCGTTTTAATCAGAATAATAAGGTGATGGTGATGGCAATAAAAACACGACTTAAGGTGATGCTCTTTCTGCAGTTCTTTATTTGGGGGGCCTGGCTGGTCACGCTGGGATCTTACATGATTAACACCCTGCATTTTACCGGCCTGCAGGTGGGTATGGTGTACAGCGCCAAAGGTATCGCCGCGCTGATTATGCCGGGGCTGGCGGGCATTCTTGCCGATCGCTGGATCAAGGCCAATTACCTCTATGCGCTGTGTCACCTGTTCGGCGCAGGAGCGCTGTACTGTGCCGCCCAGGTTGAGCAACCTATGGTGATGTTCTGGGTGATGCTGTTCAATGCCATGGTGTATATGCCGACCATTTCGCTCTCCAACGCCATATCCTATTTTTGTCTGGAAAAGCACGGTTACGATACGGTGAAAGATTTCCCGCCGGTACGGGTGTACGGCACCGTCGGCTTTATCGTAGCGATGTGGTTGATCGGTTTTAGCAGAATTGAACTCAGCAATTTGCAACTCTATCTGGCCTCCGGGGTGTCGTTGTTGTTGGCGGGTTATTCGCTGACGCTGCCGAATTGCCCGACCAGCAAAGTGGAACAATCGAAAAGCTGGTTCAGCGTGCTGGGGCTGGACGCGCTGGTGCTATTCCGCCAGCGGCGTATGGCGCTGTTTTTCCTGTTTGCCATGTTGTTGGGTGCCGCATTGCAGATAACCAACACCTTCGGCAATCCCTTCCTGCACGATTTCGCCAATAACCCTTTGTATCAGGACAGCATAAGCGTCAGGTATCCTGCGGTGCTGTTGTCGCTGTCACAAATCTCCGAGGTGTTCTTTATCCTCACCATTCCGTTCTTCCTGCGTCGATATGGCATCAAACAGGTGATGTTGATCAGCATGGCGGCCTGGACCCTGCGTTTCCTGTTCCTGGCCTACGGCACCCCGGCGGGTTTCGGCTTTGTGCTGCTGTTGCTTTCGATGATCGTCTACGGTTGCGCCTTTGATTTCTTTAATATCTCCGGGGCTATTTTCGTTGAGAAAGAGGCCGATCACCGCATTCGTGCCAGTGCACAAGGGTTGTTTATGACCATGGTGAACGGTATCGGCGCTTATCTGGGGGCGATTGCCAGCGGTGAAGTGGTGGACTTCTTCACCCACAACGGCGTCAAGGACTGGCAAAGTATCTGGCTGATCTTCGCGTTATATACGCTGGTATTGGGCGTGATTTTCGCACTGACCTTCAACTACCAGCATCGGCCGGAGGAGCTGCCTGGCGCAGCGCAACGGGCACATTAAAACCCTATGGGCGCAACTCGGTTTGCGCCCATTTTACTTCAGGACCTCCCGCCTTGCCGCTGCGCTATTTCCAGTTTCACCCCAGCGGGTGATATTTCTATAAATTGCTCTGGTTTATTATTATTGCTTTTAATGACGTAGATATTAAATAATGCACAACAAGATAAAACATCGATACAACAAAGTTGGTGAGGATTGTTTTATATAATGAACTTTAAGCGTCGACAGCTTATTGCTCACTGCGTTTTTAGTCGCTAACCCTTGACTGCTACCGGGCTATGTGGTCTCTTATTCATAACGAGGAATAATGGATTATTGCTGAAGGGTATATTTTAGTTATGACACTCGCAGAGAAAAAATTGTCTTTGGTTGAAAACGATTTTCTCGTTCTGAACAGTAAGAGTAGCACCCTAATTATCAAGCCGAAAAATATAACCATTCATCTTACTGAACTGCAGAGACGACTTTTTTGTATTTTGCTCAGTGGCGTAACCAAGAAGCAAGAAGTGATAGAGTCAGTATGGGAAAATAACCACGTTACTATCACTGATAACAACTATCATCAATTAATATATCAATGCAGAACGCTGCTTTCCCGCCATGGTATACCTCCTGAAGTCATCAAAACCATCCCCCGATATGGCGTGAGATTCAACTACTCGCCACTGGAAGAAGCCCTGAGCCAGCGCACCGTCAAGTTGCCTAAATGGCATAAAAAATTTGTCGGAATGCTCAGTGAACGGCAAAGGTTGTTTCGCAATATTCTACTTTTAGTCGTTATTAATTATATAGTTATTGCCAGTGTCGTGGTTTGAATTCGATAGGCATGTCTACATTCCATTACGACGTGTGAGAGACGTTGCATGAGGTTTGGTATTGTTCACGGCGACCTGCCAATCATCGGCCGTATTGACAAAGAAGCGTGGCCGAGAGTGCTGGGGTATTTATTTTTGCTGTTCGGGGTGCTGTCGGTATTTTGGGTAGGTTACGAAATTCCGAGTGCAAAGAAAATTCCTGAAGCCAATATTAAAGAATTATCCCAGATTATAGTCAAAAAACCCATGGAATTGGAGGCTAACCCATTACTGACTCTGTTATATTCAAATGCTCACGCCAACATGCCGATAGAGCAAACTCGTTTCCGTATTACCGAAAAAAAACTGAGTAATACCCTATTAATGACGGTACCCATAGCAAAGTTAGCGGTAAAAGTGGTGGGGTTGCTGTGCGATAAGGATGACCATGTCGGCATGGTGATTATAGAACGCTCAGGTCGGCAGCAGAGTTATGTATCAGGCGAAAAAATAAATGACACTTATCCGATAGTGAAAATATTGGTAGACCGGATCATTATCAATGAAAACGGATTTTATGCCGCATTAATGCTCGAAAATTGAGTGCAATCACAGCGGTTACATTACAGCAAGCCGCAATCGGATACAGATATGTGCAACCTCGACTTATTTCCAGGCAGGCATTGGTACATGCGCGCAAAAATGACAAATATGCTCTTCTCGAAAATGATCGCATTAATGGCAGTGCTCGTCATGCTGCTGTGGGGGACCGTGCCCGTTCAGGCCGAGGCGTTATCCGCCAATTTTAAAGGAACGGACATACACGAATTTATCAGTACAGCCAGTAAGGCGCTGGGGAAAACCATCATTATTGACGATGCGGTAAAAGGCAAAGTTACCGTGCGCAGCTATGAGCCGCTGGATGCCGGGCAATATTACCAATTTTTCCTCAACGTGCTTGATGTCTATGGTTATGCGGTGATCGGCATGCCCAACAACGTTCTGAAGGTGATCCCGGCGAAAGACGGCAAAAGGGCGGCGCTCAGCGCCCTTAATACCCCAGCCGAAGGCGATGAGCTGATCATGCGGATTGTGCCCCTGAACAATATCGCGGCGAAAGAGGTGGCGCCGTTGATGCGCCAGTTTAACGACAGCATTGGTATCGGGAACGTGGTGTTCCTGGAAAGTGGCAACGCGTTGTTGATCACCGGCCGTGCCGATGTGGTCAATAGTCTGGTTGAACTGGCCCATGAAATGGATCGTACCGAACAGGCCGGCGTGGTCTCTGTCGCCTTGCAACATGCCTCCGCCACCGATGTGGTCAGCATTGTCACGACGTTATTTCGGGATGAAAACCGCACGAAAAAGGGAGCGCTTCCCGGCATGAAAGTGGTTGCCGATGAGCGGACCAACACCGTGCTGATTGCCGGTGAACCGAGCCTGCAGGCGCGCATCGAAGGGATTATCCAACAGTTGGATCAAGAAAAAGCCAGCCAGGGGAATACCAAGGTGATCCGGCTGAAATATGCCAAAGCGCAAGGCCTGCTTGAAGTGTTGTCCGGCGTCAGCGCCAATCTGCAAGACGAGAAAAAAACGGTCGGCAACAACGTTTCCGTCATGAAGAACATGGTGATCAAGGCTGATGAACAGACCAATGCGCTGATCATCAACGCCACCCCGGACGTGATGAGCAACCTGGAAAAAGTCATTGAGCAGCTTGATATTCGCCGGGCCCAGGTACTGGTTGAAGCGGTGATTGTTGAAATGCAAAACGCAGACGGTCTGAACCTGGGGATCCAATGGGCCAACCGTTATGCCGGCGGTACACAGTTCGGCAATGCTCAGGCGCAGATAGCACCCGGATTTAAAGGAGGGATGAGCGAAGTCTTTAAAAACGCCAACGGTCTGGTCACGGGATTTTACAGTGGCAATTGGGCCGGCTTGCTCACCGCCATCAGTAACCAGAGCCAGAACAATATTCTCGCCACTCCGAGCATCATGACGCTGGACAACGAAGATGCCGAGTTTAGCGTGGGTCAGGATGTACCTATTCTGACCGGCTCGCAAACCACCAACAGTGACAACGTGTTTAATACGGTTTCGCGTAAAACCGTCGGCATCAAGCTCAAGGTCAAGCCGCAAATCAACAAGGGGCAGTCGGTACTGCTGCAGATCGAACAGGAAGTATCCAGCGTAGCGGAAAACAGCTCGGTGGATAAGGATAACCTGGGCGCGACTTTTAATATCCGGACGGTGAATAACACGGTGCTGGTTGAAAGTGGTGAGACCGTGGTAGTCGGCGGTTTGCTGGACAAGTCGCAATCTGACAGCAAAAGTGCGGTGCCGTTTTTGGAACGCATACCGTTGCTTGGAGCCTTGTTCCGCTCTACCTCTCATAAAGAGAGCAAACGGAACCTAATCTTGTTTATTCGGCCGACGGTCATACGCTCTACCGAGGAATACGCGCAAGAGAGTATGCGCAAAGCGGCCCGTTTCCGCTCACTCGACGCTCAGCCCCTCCCGTTAAAAACCCATGCGGAGGCGCAGCTTGATAGGGTCGGTTCCACCGCGAACGGCACCTTCCAGCGAGTCCAACGGCAAATTGATGCATTTTACCCGCGGGGGGAGCCGTGAATACACCCTGCTTGTCTTATGCCTGGGCCCGTCAGCATCACGCAGTACTCACCAGCGAAGAAAACCAATACACCCTATGGTGTCGACAGGACGTGGGCCTGGCTACGTTGGCCGAGCTTGCGCGTCTGCTGGAGGCCGACATTCCGCTGTGTCTACTGGACGAAAATGCCTTTGAGCAGAAATTGCTGGAACATTACCAACAGGGCAACAGCAATACGCAAAAGACCATGGACGACCTGGGCAAGGAGCTGGATTTCTACAGCCTGGCGCAGGCGCTGCCGGCTACACAGGATCTGCTTGATGAACAAGACGATGCGCCGATTATCCGTTTGCTTAATGCGATGCTCAGTGAAGCCATTAAAGAGCGGGCCTCAGATATTCATATTGAGACCTATGACAGCGAACTGGTGATCCGTTTTCGTATTGATGGGGTGCTGAAAACCATTCTGACTCCTCAGCATCAACTGGCGGCCTTGCTGACCTCTCGCATTAAGGTGATGTCCAAACTGGACATTGCCGAGAAGCGCATCCCGCAGGATGGCCGTATCACGTTGAAGATTGGCGGCCGGGCCGTCGATGTGCGGGTGTCCGTGCTTCCGACCAATCACGGCGAGCGGGTGGTGATGCGTTTGCTGGATAAAAGCAGCGTCAGTCTGGATCTCGCCAGGATGGGCATACGCTCGGTGGAGTTCGCGGCGCTGACGCGACTGGTTCATCAGCCCCATGGGGTGATCCTGGTGACCGGCCCGACCGGCTCGGGCAAAAGCACCACGCTTTATGCGTTACTGATGCAGATTAATGACGGCAATCGCAACATCATGACCATAGAAGACCCGGTGGAGTTTGAATTAAAGGGCATTTCGCAAACCCAGGTCAACACGCGGGTTGATATGACGTTTGCCCGTGGATTACGCGCCCTGCTGCGGCAAGATCCGGATGTAGTGTTGCTGGGCGAAATACGCGATACCGAAACCGCACATATCGCCGTACAGGCTTCACTGACCGGGCACCTGGTGTTGTCCACGCTGCATACCAATACCGCCATCGGCGCCATCACCCGTCTGCGTGACATGGGGATCGAACCCTTCCTGCTGGCCAGTTCGCTGACGGGCATTCTCGCTCAGCGGCTGGTACGAAAATTGTGCCCGCATTGCCGCCAGGCCTATGTGCTTTCTGCAGAGCAAGCGCTCTCGCTACAGCTCTCTGTCGAGATTGAGCAGGTCGCGTGGCGTCCGATCGGCTGTGAAAAATGCAATGGCCTGGGCTACCGCGGACGGATGGGGATCCACGAACTGCTACTGATTGATGACGCCATCCGCAAAGCCATTCATTTGGGCAGCAGTGAGCAGGAGATAGAGCAACTCTGCGGCCATGCGCGACGCACCCTGCGGCAAGACGGCGTAAGCAAACTGCTGACCGGTGAAACCAGTATTGAAGAGGTGCTGCGGGTCACCGGTGGGGACCATTGCGGTGAAGTTTAACTATCAGGCATACGATGCCTCCGGCAAAGCGGTCAAAGGGGTGCTGGAGACGGATTCTTTGCGTAGTGCCCGGCAGCGGCTCCGTGAGCAAAACCTGACGCCCTCGCATATTATCCCGCAGAAGAAAAGCGTGGTGGCATCGCTGCTGGCGGCACGGCAGCGTCCTCGTTTAAGCAGCAGCGAACTGGCTCTGGTGACCCGGCAGCTCGCGACCCTGATTGCAGCCTCCTTACCACTGGAAGAGGCACTGTTAACCGTCGCATGTCAGTCAGAAAAAAAAACCGTTATCCAGTTAATCACCCGCATACGCAGCCATGTGCTGGAAGGCTTGTCGTTGTCGCAGGCATTGATGCAATTCCCCTCGGTTTTTGACCGTCTGTTTTGCGCCATGGTGGCCGCCGGAGAGAGCAGCGGCCAGTTGCCGTTGATCTTCACCGAGTTGGCGGACTATGTCGAACAGCGGCAGAAAATAAAAAATAAAATGACTCAGGCCATGACTTACCCCGTGATATTGACGCTGGTCGCCATTGCGGTGATCGGCGTGCTGTTGGTGGCGGTGGTACCGAAGGTGATTGAACAGTTTGTGCATATGAAACAAACGCTGCCGTTAACCACGCAGATCCTCCTGCTGTGCAGTGAAGGCGTCGGTCGGTGGGGACCTTCTGGCCTGGCGCTGGTCGTGCTGAGCTTGCTGGGTTTTCGCTGGCAGTTGAAAAAACGGCGGTTTCGCCTGGCGTGGCACCGTTATCTGTTGCGCATGCCGTACCTGGGAAGCCTGTTCCTGAATCTGGATACGGCCCGTTATGCACACACCCTCAGCATCCTGACGCTCAGCGCGGTGCCTTTACTGGACAGCATGAATATCAGTGCTGCGGTGTTGAATAACGAGGAGGCCCGGCGTCGGTTGCTCGAGGCGATGACGCAGGTACAGGAGGGGGGATCTTTGCATCAGGCGCTGGCAGACAGCGATCTTTTTTCCCCGATGATGCGCCACATGATCGCGGCGGGTGAACGTAGCAGTGAACTTGGCGGCATGTTGAAACGGGCCGCCGCTATGCAACAGGACGCCCTTAATCAGCGCATCGCGTTGGTCCTGAGCCTGTTTGAACCGGCGCTGGTGATCAGTATGGCCGGCATTGTCCTGTTCATTATCCTGGCGATCCTGCAGCCGATTTTACAGCTCAACAACATGATGGGTTAACTCAATGGAGAACCGTATGCGAACCCCAACAATGGCAAGGAACACCCGGCAGTCGGGATTTACACTGATGGAAATCATGGTGGTGATTGTGATCCTGGGTCTGCTGGCCAGCTTTATCATCCCCAATCTGATGGGCAATAAGGACAAGGCGGATCGGCAAAAAGCCGTCAGCGACATTGTCGCGCTGGAGAATGGGCTGGACATGTACCGTCTCGACAATGGCCGCTACCCCAACACCGAACAGGGGCTGGCGGCGTTGATTGCCAAACCGGTGACGCCACCGCTGCCTCGTAATTATCCGGAAGATGGCTACCTGCGCCGCCTGCCGCAGGATCCCTGGGGGAGCGATTACCGTTTGCTTAATCCGGGGAAGCACAATCGGATAGACATTTCGTCAGCCGGGCCTGATGGCCAATGGGATAGCGAAGACGATATCACCAATGGCACCTAACGGCAGGCCGTATCAGCGTGGGTTTACCCTACTGGAAATTATGTTGGTTCTGGTGCTGATTGGCCTCACCGGTGCGGTGTTAGTTCCCCATGGGCGTTCAGATAGGTCGCTTTTTTCCACGACCATGAGCACGTTGATTCTGGCGCTGGATGCCGCTCAGCAGCGCGCCGAGCAAACGGGTTTGCCCGTGGGAATTGCCGTTTCCGAGCAAGGATGGCAACGGATGATCTACCGTCTGAGGGACCGGCCAGAAGCAACCGAAGGTTGGCGAGCCGATGGCGTTCATACCGTCATTTTGCCTGAAACCCTCAGCCTTTCATTACGCCTTGAGTTGCAGGAGATCGCCTTACCGTCTTCCCTGGCCGCCGACATGACACCGCAGCTTTGGTTCTATCCCGGTGGTGAAATGTCGGTTTTTACCCTGAGGCTACGACAAGGGTTATGCGAGCGGGTCCTGGAGACGAGCGGTTATATGAGCTTTAGCTCGGGAGATGAAAGTTGTGATGATGCGCAAGCACCATAGCGGCATGACTTTGCTGGAAGTTCTGCTGGCGATGGTGATTTTATCCGTCGGTTGCATGGCGGTGATCCGCACTACCGGGCTACAGGTGCGCAATCTTGGCACGCTGGAGGAAAAAATGGTGGCCGGCTGGGTGGCGGATAACCAACTGACGCAGTTCTATCTGGGGGATATGACCTTGTCTCCGTTATGGCAGCAGGGGAATAGCATGATGGCTAATCGACAATGGTTCTGGCGTTGTCGCAGTCGGCAGACCACCGACAGCCATCTGCAGGTTGTTGATATTGAAGTGGATAGTGAACCTGAGTTCAGGTCCCCGATCTTGCGCCTGCGAACCTGGAGGATAAGCGATGCCAAACCCTGAGCAAAAGGGGTTCACCTTAATCGAAATGATGCTGGCGATCGCGATTTTTTCCTTGATGTCGCTGATGGCGTCACAGTTGCTGAGCAGCATCGTTAAGAACAATGCCATAGTGCAAACTCAGGCCAACGCGTTGACCCAGATACAACAGGCACTGGCTCTGATGGAGCGGGATGTCCGCCAGACCCTGATGTTCCTGCCTGATCATCCGCTCAGGACCAATCTGGGGACTGCCCAAGTGGGGGAAGCCTCGCCGACGCTGGCGTTACTGCGTAGCAACTGGCTCAACCCTGGGGGCTTATTGCCTCGTTCCTCCCTGGAGCGCGTCACTTACCGTCTGCATGACGGGCAGTTGCAGCGCCTGAGCTATCCGACCCCCGATGCCCCGGAAGACAAAGCCAGAGTCGTCACTTTGTTACAGGGCGTAGAACGTTTCCAACTGCGTCACCGGCTTACCGGACGTTGGCAAGAGGGGGCGTTTAACGGTGCCGGTTTGCCTCAGGCGATAGAGGTGTCCGTGACCTTGTTCGACCGGGGGGAACTACAGCGTATTTTCTTGACGGCCGATGGAGAGGCGGCATGAACAAATCACGGGGAATGGCGCTGCTGATCGTCCTGTTATTGTTGGCGCTGATGGCCACTTTGTCGATGGGCATTCATCAGTTTTGGCAGCTTGCCTTCACCCGAACATTGCACGCGCAAACGGCCTTTCAGGCTAAATGGGATCTGTTGGCGGGGGAGCAATTTGTTCGGCAGTTATTGGTGGAAAGTTTGCATGAACAGACGTCCGTCAATCTGGGGCAGCGATGGGCGACGCCTGGGATGATACACATGGAAGACAGGGGGATTTCTTATGTGATCAAGGATGCCCAGGCCTGTTTTAACATCAATACGTTACGCTACCATTACTTGCCGGATAAGCAAAAATCGCCCCCGCAAGACCCGCCGCCGGCCCCAGCGGCCGAGGTTAAAATCGACAGAGATATTGCCCGTCAGGTGTTCGGCGCTCTGTTATCGAATCTGGCGTTCACCGATGATGAAATCAAAGGCATCGGCAGTGCGATAGAACAGCGGCTGATGCCGGAGAATTCGCTTTTTACTGACGTTTCCGAATTGCGCACATTTCCCTTCATTGGCCGCCAGCAGTATCTGCGTTTACTGCCCTGGCTATGTGCATTGCCGGAACGTAAGCCGGCAATCAATATCAACACGCTGGATGAGGCTCACTTACCTCTGCTGCGCGCCTTGTTTTTGAACCAGGCCAGCGACACTCAATTGAAGAAATGGCTCAATGCCCGTCCCGAGGCCGGTTGGCGCGCGCTGGACGATCAGAATTGGCAAAAAGCACTGGCCGGGTTGCGCCTGTCCTCGCCGGCGGGGGAGAAACTGTTGGTGACGGAGAGCCGTTATTTTAACGTCCTGCTGCTGGCTCAGGGTGCAGACGCCGGTTATTACCTGCGCAGCAAATTGCATTATGAAAAAGGAAGGGTGACGGTGAAAGGTCGTCAAACCGGGCAGGGAGAGAAGGTTCAATGACGTGTTCAAAATCCTTGTTGGTGCTGGCATTGGGGGAGGCCGGAGCGCCAATCCTATGGTGTCAGGGGGATCCGAGTGAATCGCAATGGCGGCATGCGGGGGCAGGGGATCCAGATACCTTGCCGGCGGCGCTGCCGATAAAGGCATCGCAATGCAGAGTCGTGGTCTGCGTGCCGGGCCAGTCGGTGACATTGCAGAGGGTGACATTCTCTGGCCCCAGCCGCGCGGCAACCCCCCTGGCCCTGGCTTATCAGTGTGAGGATAGCCTGCTGGAGGAGGTTGAGCAGTTGTATTGGGTAATCCTGGGTCGGCAGGACGACCAATATGCTCTCGCCGGTTATCGTCATGCGGATATGCAACGCTGGCTGTCGCAATTGAAACTCTGGGGCGTTGTTCCCGACAGCTTATTGCCAGACACGCTTTGCGGACCGGTCAACGACCGTCATTTCTACCGTTGGCGGGGAAGGTTGTTGCGCAGGACGTCGCGATGGTCAGGCTATTCGCTGCCGTCACAGTGGCTTTTGGCTCCGTCCGACGTCGTCGACGCCGTTCCCCTGTCTCCTTGCGATGTGTTGTGGGACCGGGTTCGGGGAGAGGCCGAAACGGCAGTTTCACTCCTGCAGGGCAAATATAAGGCGCCGCCACGCTGGCAACGAAACCCGTTCTGGCGCCACTGGCCCAGCATCGTCGGGGCGGCGTTAACGCTATGCGCTCTGGCGATCGGCGGGGCGCATTATCATCATCAGGCTAAGCAGGCCAACCAGCAACGTGACGCTTTATATCAGCGGCTTTTCGTTGGCCAGCCGATACCGGCGGAACCTGTGAGTGAGAGCGCGCGTTATATCCGAGCGCTACAAGAAGCAAAATCTCCGCGTCAATTTTTCGAGCTTGCCGCGCAGGCGCAACGGGCCCTGCAGGGGATCCCGAAACACCGGGTCATTGGCCTAACTTTCGACGCCGATAGGTCAATGCTGGCCATCAGATTACAGGCGCCTGAATTGCAGCCCTCCACGCAAATAAATGATGAAGGTAACACCCTGGAGCTGCAGGTTAACCCGGCCAAACAGCAGGGGACGCTTACCCTGAAGGAAACTCAATGATGTCTCCAACAATGCGGCAGCGTGCGGGCAAAAAGAGCACGGCGCTTATCTTTTGCGGCATTCTCGTCGCGGTCAGCATTTTAGCATTTTATCTTCAGCAAAAAGGCCAGGCTCAGCAGGCGAACGCTGAACTGGCTCAAATGCAACGCAATGCGCAGCGTATTGCCATGCTGCGGCACCCTTTACCCCCGCCGCCGCCTGAAGGCACATCGCTCCAGACCCTGCTTAAGACCCGCGCTGAAAAACTCGGGGTGCGATTGGGGACCGTCCGCTCAGACAAAAATAACCTGGATGTTGCATTGCCCCCGCAACCCGTCAAACCACTGCTGTTGTGGCTGGAGAACCTGCAACAGGCATATGGCATGGGGGTCAATTCGATTGATCTCAGCCTGCATGGGGATGAGGTCAGGGTGCAGGCATTGAGTCTTCAAGTCATCTCAGTTCATTAATCAATAGGAATGACCATGGCGTTTTACACTGATACCTTTCTTTGGCTGGCGTTCTCGGGGCTGGTGGGATTGTGCATCGGCAGTTTGCTTAATGTGGTGATCTATCGCTTGCCGCTGATGATGCAGCGGGAAGAAACAACCTTCGTGATGGATTATTTAACCCGACATCCCAGCGCCGCGCCAACGCCCGTCAGAAAGAGCATTTTCCCCGATAAAAACCGTGCAGTCCTGAACCTGTTTCTGCCGCGTTCTCATTGCCCCAATTGCAAGCATACCGTTGCCTGTTACGATAATATTCCGCTGCTCGGTTGGTTGTTTTTGGCCGGGCGCTGTCGCTATTGCCGGCAGGCTATCGGTTGGGCGTACCCGGCAGTCGAGCTGGCGATGGCGGTTATCGCCACCCTGTTGGCCTGCTATCTGTCCCCGGGAGCGGACTGGGTGATGATGATGGTTTTTAGCGCCTTGCTGCTCTCGCTGGCCATCATCGATTTTCGCCATCAAATATTGCCGGATATCCTGACTTTGACGTTGTTGTGGTGCGGCCTGTTTTGGCACTGGCTGGAGCAGCGTGATTTTCTGGGTGATGCGGTACTCGGTGCTATCGCCGGTTACCTGGTGTTGTGGTTGCTCTATTGGAGTCTGCGGCTGATGACCAGGAAGGAAGGGCTGGGGTATGGCGATTTCAAGCTGCTGGCGGCGCTCGGTGCCTGGCTTGGCTGGCAGAAGTTGCCGGAAATCCTGCTGATAGCCTCGACGGCAACGCTGTTTGTTATCCTGTTGTTCGCGAAAAAGCGAGCAGATAGCTGGAGCCAGCCCCAACCTTTCGGTCCGGGGCTGTGTGTTGCAGGGGCGATTTGCCTGATCTTACAGCTGAAATAGCGTTATTGTCGGCGAGAGGCTTCAATAAAAGCGGCCAAGGATGAGTTAAAATAGGCACACTTCTGGGCAACCGGCGTGGGGTCTTGGTTCAGCTTGTTAATAATTTCGCGGGCATTCAGCGGTAATGCGTCAGACAGGCTTTCATTGACCGGCCATTTTTTATTTTTCGCTTCTAATATCGCCGTTTTTGTTAATGCCGAAATAGCAGGAATGTCATTGCGTTGGCAATTTTCTTTTAGATACTGACTTCCGGCAATTAATGCCGCCAACTGTTGTTGATGTTCTACATCCAGCTTGGTGGTGGGGTTATTGTCAGAGGTTGTCGAACAACCCGTTAATAATGTGTTGCACAAAATAAAAGATAATAAAAACTGTTTTTTTACCACTGATAGGCTCCATGAAATTTCAGAATTTCTGCGTCTCTTATGTCGAAAGATACGGGGGTAACAGGTGTTTTTTTCTGGGGGTATTATGGGCCGTCAAAGGCGTCATGTCACTTATACTCCCTTATATTCAGCCTTTTTAAGGTGCCCGTGGCAGAAGAATAACTATGATGTCGGCAGAGTAAATGAGCGGTTATCGGTGTATGGGATATACACCGTTTAACCAGTTAAATTTAAATGATAACTCTGGTGATAAAATGGAATTGAAAAAAATCGCGTTGGCAATAGCCACACTAACACTCTCCAGTGGTGTTTTGGCGCATGGTTATGTTGAATCGCCGCAAAGCCGGGCCTATAAATGTAATTTGCAGCAAAATACCGATTGCGGCCCCGTGCAATACGAGCCGCAAAGCGTTGAGAAAATTTCCGGCTTCCCGACCGGGCCTTTACCGCGCGATGGCGAACTGGCCAGTGCCAGCATTCCTAATTATTCTCCGCTTGATAAGCAAAGTATGAATATGTGGGCAAAAAATCCCATCAAGGCGGGAGTCAACACGTTTACCTGGTTCCATACTGCCATGCACAAAACCAATAACTGGCGGTATTACATGACCAAACAGAATTGGGATGCCAATCAGCCGTTGACTCGTGCGGCATTCGAAGCGACGCCTTTCTGCCAATCTGAGGGCCATGGGCAGATGCCGGCCCAGCGGGCCGTTCATGAATGTAACGTGCCGCAGCGCAGTGGTTATCAGGTGATTTACGGCGTCTGGGAAATTGCCGATACCGAAAACAGTTTCTATCAGGTCATTGACGTCGATTTTGGCGAAGGTGAAGGCGTAACGTCACCGTGGAGTAAGCAGATTTCAGGTCAGGTATCTGGTAAGGACCTAAAAAAGGGCGATAAAGTTATTACTCGATTTTTTGACGATCAGGGAGAGGTGACGTCTCTGCGCACTGAAATGGCCATTGATAATCAGGAGCAGACCGATAAAAACCGCTGGTCGCACGATCTGGCGGTATTGATTAATGCGAAACATGATGATGTACGTATTGGCGTAAAGGACACACAAGGAAGTGTGAATCCGGTTTACGGCAACAACAGTGCTTTCGTCAAGGATGACAGCCGCTTGAGCAAGGTGGTTGTCTCCTATGAAGAGCTGGCGCCAGGCATTGAGGAAGAAGTGGAAATCTCCGGCGTTCAGGTGGATAAAATCCAGGATGGCCGCGCCAATGTGAGTTTCAATGTTAACGTCAAGGGTGAGGTCACCTTTGAAGCCAGGGTGTTCGATCACCACGGCAGCGAAAAAGGCTACCTGAAGCAAAGCGTAACCGATGACCGCCTATTGATGACTCTGCCGCTGAGCAACGTTACTGCCGGGCACCATATGCTGAAATACTTCGCAACCAATAAAGAAGGCCAACTGGTTAAACAGGATGTGATTAACCTGCAAGTAGAGGATGCTTCTTCCGGCAACTATCAATACATCTTCCCCGAAGGTCTCGATAGCTACACGGCAGGGACGGTGGTGTTACAACCTAAAGATGGCAAAACCTATCAGTGCAAACCTTTCCCTTACAGCGGCTATTGCACGCAATGGACTAGCAGTAAGGCGCAATTTGAACCTGGTATCGGTGAACACTGGCAACAAGCCTGGATAATTAAAAACTAACAGCAACATTATTTTTTGTCGGCCTGCCCCGGGCCGACTTTTTTTCATCAATAATAAGGATGTTAATGAACATGAAAAGTAATGCACCACGTTCTCGCTACGATCGTTTTTCTCGCATATTGCATTGGGTCCTGGCCGTCGGGATTATTTATGCCTCGATGGTGGGTTATGGGTTGCATTTCATTTCTGACCCCAAAATTTTCTCCTTCTTCTCAGAGCTTAATATGTCATTGGCAACGGTGATGACACTGCTGATGATTGTGCGTTTTACCTGGCGTTTTTTCAGACCCTCGGTTCCCTACGGCGAGCATATTCAGGGAAATAAAAAAGGTTTGGTTATTTTACTTCATGAAATTTTCTACCTGATCATCTTTGTTGTTTTGATCAGTGGCTTCTTGATGCTGAAAGATGGCTATCTCTTCTTTGGCCTGCTACCTGTCCCTCAGCCGCTCAATAACCTTGAAGTGAACCTCTTCTTTTTCAACGTTCATCGTTACAGTTGCATCGCTTTGGGGCTGATGTTGCTAATGCATGTCGCTGCGGTGATAAAACATCAGTTATTTGATAAGAAAAATATTCTCTCAAGAATGGTCTGACTGACCTCTGGTTATTATTTATTCAAACTGTTTACAGCAGGCAATATTGCTTTTTCATTTCAAAAGGAAAAAACATGTTTAGCAATAAACTCACCTGTATTATTCCTCTGACTTTATTTCTCCCCTGCTTGTCTCTGGCTTCACCTCTGGCCCCCGAATACACCCCTACCGAAGTGATTGAAGGTGGCGATGTTGGCATCTTTAACGTGGTGTGCGGTTACTCCCACACCTTGGCCGATGATGCCATTGTTATGCCGGGCTTACCGGGGTTCTCGATGATTCATGATTTTTTTGGCAATACTGAGGCGGATGCGATGAGCACGGCCGAGTCGTTGCAAAAATCCCCGACGACGACCTGTACCTCGCCCTATGACAACTCCTCGTATTGGGCGCCACAGTTAAAACGAGCCGATGGCAGCGTTGTTGCTCCCAGCTATATCAAGGTGTATTACCGCAACGAGATCCCGGAACAGGCCGCTGCACCTCTCCCTCTGGGGCTGCAGCTTCTGGCCGGCAATCACCATCGTCCGGCAGGCCAGTATGACCCTAGTATCTGGTTTTACTGCCGTACAACGCTCGAAGGTGGGGAACATTCAAACGTTCCACCAGAAAGCTGTCCGCAGATAGCCGGGTTTGATGAGGGGGCCGAATTCAATATTTCACTGAGTTTCCCAGACTGTTGGGATGGTAAAAGCCTGACCACCAACCCGAAAAAACGTAATGCGAGTTACAGTGATCTGGCAAGCGGCCTGTGTCCTGCGGCATATCCGGTGAAAATCCCACGGTTGAATATGCGTATTCATTATGCGCTGGGGGATAATGGCAACCTGAAAGGGGCCATGTTGTCCATGAACCCCGTTCTGCAGGCCGATGGCAGTCTGCTTCCGACCTGGGGCAACCTTTACAGCGCGCATGCGGATTTCTTTGCCGCCTGGAACCCACGCGCTACGCGCTACAGCGTGGAAGAGTGCCTCAATCGCAAGGTTGTCTGTGATAAGGATATCCCGGGCGATTTCGAGCGTAGCAGCGATGATGCCTGGGTTTCAGTGAGCGATGGGCGTCTTCATGGTGAGGAGGCGGTGATTAAGGTCGGGGGCGAGCAAAAAATTGGCTTAATCAAGTTTGAGCTGCCGGAACGTCTCGACAACCTGAATATAACCCAAGCCGACCTGCGCCTCTATGGTCGCCAGGTCAGCGGCGAGACCGGGCAGGTGAGGTTATATGCAATGCCGGAGCTGAATTGGGATGAAAATCAGGGGCAACACGCCATCAAGGAGTGTCCATCGACCCCATTGGATCACGCGCAGATGTGGACCGATTCGGTGCAGAAAACCTTTGATGTCACTGCCGCCGTCACGCAAGCCTTACAGGCCGGCCAGCGTGAGGTGAGTTTTTGTCTGAGCGGCAGTCAAGACGCGGATGCCGAATTCAGCAGCAAAGAGGGGCCTTGCGGGCCGGTGTTGCGTTTCTATTTTACCCCCGAAAATAGCCATCAAAACCCTTAACCTTCTGCCGTCGCTAGGGACGCAGGGACGAAGGAGACCGGCCGAACTGGCGACGGAAGTGGGTACTGAATTGCGCCGGGGCGCTGAAACCGCATTGGGCGGAGATCTCGGTCAGAGACAACCGGCTGGTGATGACCAGTTGATAGGCTCGTTCCAGCCGTCGATGCAGAACATATTGATAGGGCGGCAGACCAAAAACCTGTTTAAAAACGCGGGAAAAATGGAACAGGCTCAACTCGGTGAGTTGAGCCAGGGCCTGAAGAGTGATGGTATCACCCAGATTATCTTCGATGTAGCAAGTCAGTTGCTCCATCTGCGTTTTGGTGAGCGCCTGGTGCGCGAGCGACGGCGAGGACAACACCCGCAGGTGATGTGACGTTTCAGTCAGCATTGCCAACATCAAGGACGTAGCATGCAATTCATCCGTACTGGTTTTCAGGCTGGCACACAGTTGCCTGATTAGCGGGCTGCGAATATTGGCGTTAGGCTCAATATTCAGCCCGGTGGAGCCACCCGGAAGTGACGCGATGAGCTCGGGGGAAACGGAAATAGCGGTGTATTTGAGCGTGCCGTCGATATAAGTCACCGCCTCAAAACCACAGCCGCAGGGGATGATGTCCGCGACCTGGCTGATCGTGCGTCTGCAGGGAACCCGTTTTTCGTCAAACCAAATGTCGCCATGGATGGTGCTACCGCCGTCAGCAGCGTGAAAACTGTCATAGATAATCAGCGTGTGGCTGGGGCGGAAAAGTTGAGCTTGATGAGCCCCGCTGACCGCAACGTTATCCACCTGGCCGTATTCCCAGTGGGTAGAGCTAACGGTTAATTCTGTCTGGTGACGGTAAATAAGCCCATCATTATCTTTAGTCATTGTATTTGAGGCCTTGAAGATTTTATAAATTCTGGGGTTAATGGTAAATGATCTTGCATGGGGTAAACCAGTCGGTTTGTTTATTTGTCGGATTTGTTACTCCTGGTTTTGGTGTTCAGGATAGTAATGTTATCGTGATTATTTGAATTATATATAATTTAAATTATAAATATATTTTATTTTTATTTGTGAAGCGTTGTTATTATTTCCAAGGGAAATGAATCAGAATTCAATAGCCTGAAATCGCATGGCATTACTGGCGGTATAGAGTACGGTATGTTGAATGTTTCGATGCCCAAGGTAGTCCTGAATCAAGCGGGTGTCCATCCCCAGATTTGCCAGAAAGTAGCCACAGGCATGGCGTAACATATGAGGATGTGTCGAAACCTGGATGTTGGCATTTTTACCGTAATCACGGATCAGACGGTAAATTTGCTGGCGGGATATTGGCCCGCCTTTTCGTGAAAGAAACAGCCAGGGCTGATCGGCATAGTGCCAGCTTTTCCTTATTTCCAACCAATGATTCAGCATGACTATCTCATTTTCATGTAAAGGGTGTTGTACGGAAAGACCATTCTTCAAACGAGGGATGTAGATCCTCTTCGCATCCAGCTCGATATTATCCAATGTCAACCCCCGCAACTCACTGGCGCGTAAGCCGTGAATAAAGCACATGCTGATCATGCATCTGTCGCGCCAGGCATTCAGGCCTTTTTTAATATTCTCGATCATGCTGTTTATTTCTGACTCATCCAGATATTTTCTGATGTTCGGTTTCACACTGACCTCCGTTGTACTTATGTGTGGTGAGATTAAATGATCGAGTAATCATAAAATGTTTCTTAATGACCATAACAACTTAAGATAAATCTTACATGGTTATGTTTGCATAAATAGTCTTCCGTCTTCTACTTGATTGTTGCTGTGACATTTTGATTATTGCCGCGCCACATCGAGATCTATATATGTACTTATAAAACAATTAGTTATGATTGTTTTATTTTTATATAATTTGTTTTTACATTATTAATATTGCTTATGTTGAGTTTTTGTTTGATAAAAACATTTTTTGTTAAGTGCAGTTACTTATTTAAATGTCAGTATTGTTCAGTGTTTTTTATTAAAATTGAGTAATGCGTTACGAGAATGAAGCACGGTGTGAGGTCCATTGCGCTCATCAGCAGCCTTAAAGGCCACGCTGCCAAACTAGAACCGTCGTCCCTGTTTGCCCCGGTGTGCCCTCCACCGGCGTAGCCCGCCCCGTGATGTGACCGATGTGTGAAATAACCATGCTCTTTTTGCCACTAGTGCGTATAATCGCCGCCCGGCGATTAATTAACCTGTGAAAGAGCACCAGAATGAGCACGACCAGCCTGATCCAACCCGACCGTGAATTGTTTTCCTATAAGCCTTATTGGGCCGAATGTTATGGCACCGCGCCGTTTTTACCGATGTCGCGCGAAGAGATGGATCAACTGGGCTGGGACAGCTGCGATGTGATCATTATCAGTGGTGACGCCTATGTCGATCACCCAAGTTTTGGTATGGCGATCATCGGCCGCATGTTGGAAGCGCAGGGCTTCCGCGTCGGTATCATTGCGCAGCCGGACTGGAGCAATAAAGAAGATTTCATGCGTTTGGGCAAACCGAACCTGTTTTTCGGCATCACCGCCGGCAACATGGATTCGATGATCAACCGCTATACCGCCGACCGCAAGCTGCGCCACGATGATGCCTATACCGCCGGTAACGTGGGCGGCAAACGCCCGGATCGCGCGACACTGGTTTACAGCCAACGCTGTAAAGAAGCCTATAAAGACGTGCCGATCGTACTGGGCGGCATTGAAGCCAGCCTGCGCCGTATTGCTCACTATGATTACTGGTCGGATACCGTGCGTCGTTCGGTGCTGGTGGACTCCAAAGCCGATATGCTGATCTACGGCAACGGCGAACGTCCGTTGGTGGAAGTGGCGCACCGTCTGGCCGCCGGGGAAAAAATCAGTGAGATCCATGATATCCGCAATACGGCGGTGATGCGCAAGGGCGCGTTACCAGGCTGGACTGGCGTAGATTCAACCCGTCTGGATAAGCCGGGCCGCATTGAACCCATTCCAAACCCTTACGGCGACGATCTGCCCTGCGCCGACGGCGGCAAGCCGGAACCGGAAGCCAAGCCGGTGACCGTACGCGCTGCCAAGCCGAAGCCGTGGGAAAAAACCTACGTGCTGCTGCCGTCCTTTGAGAAGGTGAAGGCCGACAAGGTCTTGTATGCGCATACCTCGCGTATTCTGCACCATGAAACCAACCCGGGCTGTGCCCGTGCGCTGATGCAGTCACATGGCGATCGCTATGTGTGGATCAACCCGCCGGCCATCCCGTTGACTACGCCGGAAATGGACAGCGTGTTTGCCCTGCCGTACCAGCGTATTCCGCACCCGTCCTACGGCAAGGAAACCATTCCGGCCTATGACATGATCCGCTTCTCGGTCAACATCATGCGTGGCTGCTACGGCGGTTGTTCATTCTGTTCGATCACCGAGCATGAAGGGCGCATCATCCAGAGCCGTTCGGAAGACTCCATCATTCGTGAAATCGAAGAGATCCGTGACAAGGTGCCGGGCTTTACCGGTGTGATCTCCGATTTGGGTGGCCCGACGGCCAACATGTACATGCTGCGCTGCACCAACCCGCGCGCAGAGCAGACCTGCCGCCGCGCCTCGTGCGTGTATCCGGAAATCTGCACCTACATGGACACCAACCACGAGCCGACCATCAAGCTGTATCGCCGTGCGCGTTCACTGGAGGGCATCAAGAAGATCCTGATCGCCTCAGGCGTACGTTACGATCTGGCGGTGGAAGATCCGCGCTATATCAAAGAGCTGGCTACCCATCACGTTGGCGGCTACCTGAAAATTGCCCCGGAACACACCGAGGAAGGCCCGCTGTCGAAAATGATGAAGCCGGGTATGGGCAGCTACGATCGGTTTAAACAACTGTTCGACCATTACTCCAAACTGGCGGGCAAAGAGCAGTATCTGATCCCGTATTTCATTTCCTCGCATCCGGGCACCCGCGATGAAGATATGGTGAACCTGGCGCTGTGGTTGAAGAAAAACCGTTTCCGCCTCGACCAGGTGCAGAACTTCTACCCGTCACCGATGGCTAACTCCACCACCATGTACTACAGCGGTAAAAACCCACTGAGCCGGGTCGGTTATAAGAGTGAAGATGTGGTGATACCGAAGGGCGATCGTCAGCGTCGTCTGCACAAGGCGCTGCTGCGTTATCACGATCCGGCCAACTGGGCGATGATCCGCACCGCGCTGGAAGAGATGGGCATGAAGCACCTGATCGGCAGCCGTCGCGAGTGTCTGGTTCCGGCGCCAAGCATTGACGAGCAACGTGAGGCCAAGCGTTTGCAGCGCCATACCCGCCCGGCGTTGACCAAGCATACTGACATCACCCGTCAGCGTACGCCGTCCAATAAGCCGCCGCGTAAGCCTATCCGCAACAGCAAGCCCTAACGGTTAAGTCAGCGTTAAACGAAAAGGAGAACCCCCGGGTTCTCCTTTTTGCTGTTGAAAATCAAAGTTGCTCGTAGGCCGCTTCTACTTTCATCAAGTGGCGTGGTGCCTGCGGGGCGGGATGATATTTACGGATATGCCAGTTAAAGGCTTCCGGTGACAGATTGTTAATCATCGAGATAGCTTGCTGGCGGTTGCTGGAGAAGGTCCGCAGCAGCGCACCCGTGCCGTTGACGTAGGCGATAATGGTGGCGTAACGCAGCGTGACGGGATCGTCGATCCCCTTAAGCTGCTGTTTTTGCAATACGGCAATATAGGCGGCGCCGAGATCGATATTGGTATCAGGATCCAGCAGATCGTCTTCGTCCGGGCAGCCGCGTTTGCCTTTGTAGCGATAGGCGTCGCAACCTGCGGTATCAGCTTTCAGCTGCATTAACCCTATGGCATTTGACCGGCTGATTGCTGCCGGGTTAAAGCCGGACTCCACCTTAATCATCGCGGCGATCAGCTTTTGATCGACATCGTATTTATCCGCAGCATCTTCAATTGCATCATCAAAAGCGTGAGCATCATAGCTGGTACGCGGTTTTTTGCTGGAACAACCGGCCAGGATCAGCATCAGGCAGACAATGCCTGCGCGTGACCAGAGTCGTAGAGTGGGGTTCATGGTGCTCCGTATTGTTTTTGCTGGGATAAAGTCGGGCATCATAGCATCTCAGCCAGTGCCTGTTCGACATACAGATAACCTATCCCCGTCACCTGTTGCGCGCGCGTCAGTTGGCCAAAGCCGATATGCGTGGCCTGGGCCTGGATCTGGTCGTGCCGGTCGAAAGGGTTAAAACCGGTCTGACTGATGATGCTGTCCAGCCAGGCCTGACCAAATCCACAGCTGCGCCCGTACAGATAGATACGGTTGATATTGAGGATATTAAGGAAGTTATACAGGCTCAGGCCAATCGCCTGGGCGGCGCGTTGCACCAGCACCTGCAACGCAGCATCGCCCTGATGATAACGAGCGATCAGTTCGGCGGTGGTGGGGGTTTTAATCCGTTCACCTTCCTGTTGCGCCCAGGGAGCGACCTTGAGCTGAATGCGGGCCTTTTTCTTCAGCGCCGACAGCGAAGCGATGGTTTCCAGACAGCCGTAACGGCCACAGGAGCAAAGGCCACCATCGGGATCGACAATGGTATGGCCGATTTGACCGCTGCCAAACAGGCTGCCCCGGTAAATCTGCTGGTTAATCACAAATGATGAACCTATGCCGTAATCGACGTTAATCACGCAAAAGTCCTGCAGATTGGCGTTATTTTGCCACTTTTCCGCCAGCCCCAGCATCACGCAGTCGTTATCGATCAAAACCTCGGTCTTCAGACGCTCTTCCAGCAGGTATTTTATCTCTATCGGGCCTTCCCACGGGGCCTGCGGCATACGTTGAGACACCCCGGTCAGCGGATTGACCTGGCCGTGGATCGACAGCGCAATCTTCAGTGGCATGCCCTGCTGGCGGCTGTGCAGATGATAGATTTGCACCATTTCCTGCAGCATCGCCTGCGGCGTAGTGGCGACGATCGGCTGCGGGGTGAAGGCGCTGCAAGGCGTCATCAGGCCATCTACCACGATGCTTTCAATCAGATAAGGGGAGACATTCAGGCACAGGATGCGTTGCCCGGCGGCGGCGATGCGGTAACTGCCGCCACCCAAACCGCGGCTGTGCAGGTTGTGCGGGTCGTGTTCTACCCGCTGCTCTTCCTGCAGTTCTTCGAGAATTTTGCCGACCGCAGGAATAGACAGCTGTGAAAGCCGTGCCAACGTCGACTTACTGGCGACCTTTTCCCGGTACAGCAGTGCACATAACACCCGTTTATTAAAATTACGCACCCGCTGGTTATTCAAACCTTGCAATGCCATTTATTAAACCCCGTTTAGTGTATTGCGTGATGGTAGCGCATAAAGTCATCAATTCCGTCATCTAGACTGCCTGAAACGTAATGTTCAGTATTTTTAGAGAGGAAAGCATGCACGGGACAGTCAAGGTTTGGCAAGAACAGGTTGAATTACCCACCTACGGTACCGGTGAGCAGGACTCGCACCCGATGTTCCTGGAAAACCGCGTCTATCAGGGATCTTCCGGCGCGGTTTACCCTTATGGCGTGATTGATACCCTAAGCGGTGAGAAAACCTTGCGCCTTTATCAGGTTGTCTATCTGGAAAACGACTACCTGCGCGTGATGCTGTTACCGGAGCTGGGTGGGCGCATTCATCGGGCCTACGACAAAGTGCAGCAGCGTGATTTTGTCTACCACAACGAGGTGGTCAAGCCGGCGTTGGTGGGGCTGCTGGGGCCGTGGATCTCCGGGGGCATTGAGTTTAACTGGCCACAGCACCACCGGCCGACCACTTATATGCCGGTGGACTGCCAGATTCAACAGCATGCTAACGGAGCACAGACCGTCTGGCTGGGGGAAGTGGAACCGATGCGCGGCCTGCAGGTGATGGCCGGTTTCACTCTGTATCCCGACCGCGCGCTGATTGAAATCAGCGCCAGGATCTTTAACGCCAACCCGACGCCGCGCCATTTCCTCTGGTGGGCCAACCCGGCAGTGAAGGGCGGGGACGATCACCAGAGCGTGTTCCCACCGGATGTGACCGCCGTTTTTGACCACGGCAAGCGCGATGTCTCCTCGTTCCCCATTGCTACCGGCACCTACTACAAGGTGGATTACTCGGCCAGGGTGGATATTTCACGCTACAAGAATATCCCGGTGCCGACGTCTTATATGGCGCATAAGTCGGACTATGACTTCGTCGGGGCCTACAGCCACGATGAACAGGGCGGTTTGCTGCATATCGCCGATCATCATGTATCACCCGGCAAGAAACAATGGAGCTGGGGCCACGGCGAATTTGGACAGGCCTGGGATCGCAATCTGACCGACAACAATGGCCCGTACATTGAGCTGATGACCGGGGTCTACACCGATAACCAGCCGGATTTCACCTGGCTCGATGCTTATGAAGAAAAATGCTTCGTGCAGAATTTCCTGCCTTACAACACCTTGGGCATGGTGCAGAACGCCAACACCCGGGCGGCGCTAAAGTTGGAAAGCGACGGACGACAGCTGGTGTGGGGGCTGTATGCGGTCGCGCCGCTGGCGCAGCATCGGCTGGTGGTCCGCAGCGATAGCGACCAACAGCTATTGCTCGATCGTCGTATCGATCTCGGCCCCGGAGCGGCCTTGATGGAGACCATGACCGGTGATTTCTCTGGTCGTCTGACGATTGAATTGTTGGACTCGCAGGGGCGCTGCGTACTCAGCTATCGTCAGCATCAGGCCGATCCGGCGGCAGAGCTGCCGCAGCCGGCCAAAGCACCGCCGCTGGCCGGGCAAATTGACAGTGCCGATGAGGCCTGGTTTATCGGCCAGCATCTGGAGCAATACCATCACGCCAGCCGTTCGGCGTTCGATTACTACCAGAGGGGTTTGGCGCTGGATCCGCTCGATTACCGCTGCAATTTGGCCCTGGCGACGCTGGAATATAACCGCGCCAATTTTGCACGCGCCATTGCCTATGCTGACGATGCGCTGGCACGAGCTCACCACCTTAACCGTAACCCACAGTGTGGCTTGGCCAGTCTGATCCGCGGCTGTGCGCATGAACAATTGGGTGACGACAGCGCGGCCTATGAAGATTTCTACCGCGCCATCTGGAGCGGCAATGGCAAACCGGGCGGCTTCTACGGGCTGGCTCGGGTCGCGGCGCGGCGCGGGGATCATTCGCAGGCGCTGGAATTTTGCGAAAGCAGCCTGAGCGTTAATGCCAGCCATTATCCGTTGATCGCTCTCAAGGCATGGTTGTTGCAATGCCTGGGGCAAGGGGAACAGAGCCTGGCCTATATTGCGCAGCAACTGGCTGCCCTCCCGTTGCATTACAGCCTGTATTACCTGCGTTATGCGCAAACCCGTGAGGCTGCCGATTTACAACGCTTGCGTGCGGTGACCGGTTGCCGTGGCATTAATGCGCTGACCATGGCCAACCAACTCTGTGAATGGGGTGCCAAATCGCAGGCGATTGAACTGCTGACGCTGCTGGATAGCCAGGAAAGCCTGCCGCTTTATCTGTTGGCCAGCTTGCGCAAGGGCGAGGCGGGCGATAGCGAATACCAGCAGTTGCTGGCGCAGGCGCGTGAAAGCTTTAGCCGACAGGTACGCTTCCCCAATACCCTGAACGAAGTACAGATGCTGAGCCAATTGCCGGAGTGCGATTTTGCGCAGTACCTGCTGGGGTGTTTTCATTACAGCAAACGCAACTACTCGCAGGCGGTGGCACTGTGGCAGCGCTGCGTCGAGCGGCAACCGGGGTTTGCCGATGCCTGGCGCAACCTGGGGATCTACAGCTTCAACAAGCTCCAGCAGCATGACGTTGCGCTGGAATATCTGCAACGAGCGTTCAGGCTACAGCCCGACGATGCCCGGTTATTGTTCGAGCTGGATCAACTGAATAAGCATCTGCGAGCGGCTCCTGAACAACGGCTGGCCTTGTTGGAACAACATTTGGCGGTGGTGGCCAGGCGTGATGACCTCACCGCCGAACTGCTGAGCCTGTACAACCAGTGTGGCCGCTTGAGTGAGGCGCAACAGACTCTGCAACAGCGGCAGTTCCACCCGTGGGAAGGCGGTGAAGGCAAGGTCACCGGCCAGTACCTGATCAACCTGCAGCGCTTGGCGTTTCAGGCGCTACAGCAGGGCGAGCCGCAGCAGGCGCATGCCTGGCTACAGTCAGCCTTACACTACCCGCACAATCTGGGAGAAGGCCGGCTGGCCGGGCAAAGTGACAACGATCTCTACTATTGGCTCGGCATCAGTGCCGCCCGGCAAGGTGATCTTGACGCTGCCGCCGGCTACTGGCAGCAGGCCTGTGCCGGGCAGGGTGACCTGACGCAAAGCCGCTACTACAACGACCAACCGGTGGACTATCTGTTCTATCGCGGTATGGCACTCAAACAACTGGGGCAGTCGGCACAGGCCGAACAACAGTTCATGCAAATGCAGCAATGGGTGCGGCAACAGTCAGAGCTGGCGCCGGGTGCCGATTTCTTTGCCGTTTCGCTGCCGGATTTGATGGCGTTGGACAACGACCTGAACCAGGCGCATCAACAGCACTGCCTGCTGGTGACTGCTTTGGCGCTGCTGGGGTTAGGGCAGTTAACGGCGGCGCAGCAGACGTTGAGCGAGTTGCTGGCGATAAATCCTGCGCATGACAAAGCGCGTTTATTCAGCCTGTTGGCCGAAGCTTTGGCCAACTGATGCCGCAAGGGGACGAATGTGACGAATAAACTGAACATGCCCTATGTCTGGACTATCTGCCTGGTCGCCGCTTGCGGTGGCCTGTTATTCGGCTATGACTGGGTAGTGATCGGCGGGGCCAAGCCGTTTTACGAGGCTTACTTCGGCATTACCGACCCTGCGCAGTCCGGCTGGGCGATGAGCTCAGCGCTGGTAGGCTGTATTTTTGGCGCCCTGATCTCGGGCCTGTTGTCGGACCGTTTTGGCCGCAAGTTGCCGTTGGCGATCGCCGCGCTAACCTTCGTGATCTCCGCCTGGGGCACCGCCATGGCCACCAGTTTCGATGCCTTTATTGTGTATCGCATTGTTGGTGGTGTCGGTATTGGCCTGGCCTCGGCGCTGTCGCCGATGTATATCGCCGAAGTCAGCCCGGCAGCCCAGCGTGGCCGCTTCGTGGCGGTGAACCAATTGACCATTGTGATTGGGGTGCTGGCGGCGCAGTTGATCAACCTGTTGATCGCCGATCCGGTGGTGGCCAATGCCAGCCAGGCCGATCTGTTAGCCAGCTGGAATGGACAAATTGGCTGGCGTTATATGTTCGGCGCCGAACTGGTTCCGGCACTGGCTTTCCTGCTGTTGATGCTGGTGGTGCCGGAATCCCCGCGCTGGCTGGCAAAAGCCGGGCGTCATGAAAAGGCGCAGCGGGTATTGCGGCGTATTGGCAACGAGCAATACGCACAGCAAACGCTGGCGGAGATCCGTCAGACTCTGGGCAAGGACAGTGGCAAGGTGCCGTTCCGTGCGCTATTGCGCAGCGACGTACGACCGGTGCTGGTGATTGGCATTGTGCTGGCAGTCTTCCAGCAGTGGTGTGGTATCAACGTGATCTTCAACTATGCGCAGGAGATCTTCGCGTCGGCAGGGTTTGATATTAACGACACCCTGAAATCGATCGTCGCCACCGGGTTGATCAACCTGATCTTCACCTTGCTGGCCCTGCCACTGGTGGATCGTATTGGTCGTCGCCGCTTGATGCTGATCGGTGCCTGTGGATTAACGGCGATCTACCTGCTGATGGCGGCGGCTTACGCCTATGGGCTGCTGGGTTTGCCGGTCCTGCTGCTGGTGTTGGTCGCCATCGCTATCTATGCCGTCACTCTCGCACCGGTCACTTGGGTACTGCTGTCTGAAATCTTCCCCAACCGCATTCGCGGCGCGGCAATGGCCGCGGGCACCTTTGCCCTGTGGGTGGCCTGCTTTGTGCTGACCTACAGCTTCCCACTGCTGAATGCGGCACTGGGTGCGGCGGGCAGTTTCCTGCTGTATGGCGGCATTTGTCTGGCCGGTGCGGTGTTTATCTACGCCCGGGTCCCGGAAACCAAAGGCATTACCCTGGAGGCGTTGGAAGAGCGGCTCAGCGCAGCAGGCGCTAGCGTCGCCAAGGCGAAAGAGTTTACTTAACGCCGTTTAGTTTAATGCGTGATCCTGTGGCGGTAAGTAATCAGCTTGATCATTTAGTGTAATGAGTCTGTGCCCCGTTGGATGGCAAACTGCGGTAAAGCCCTCCGACGGGATAATAAAAATAGGCAGCAAGAGGTTAATGAACATTAACTGGAGAATAACGATGTTGCTAAAAAATATAAAACACATGCTGTTAGCCATTACCGGGGGCCTGATTATTTTCAGTGCAGGCGCACAGGCTAAAAACGATAAAACCACCATCGGCGCGATTTATCTCGATACCCAGGGGTATTACGCCGGGGTCCGCTGGGGTGTGCAGGATGGTGCCGCCAAGGGCGGAGGGAAAATCGAAATCATAGAAACCAATGCGCAGGGGGATGTTTCTAAAGAGAGTTCGTTTATCGATACCATGATCGCACGCGACGTAAATGCCGTGGTGCTTTCCGCCGTTTCGGTCAATGGCAGCGTGCGGGCCATCAAGCGTGCCAACGAAGCGAATATTCCGGTGATTTGTTACAACACCTGTATTAACGAGAAGGGCGTAGATAACTATGTTTATGCCTATCTGGTCGGTGATCCCTATGAGTTTGGCAAAAAACTGGGCAATACCGCCGCCGATTACTTTATAGAAAAGAAAATAACCGAACCCGCGATTGCGGTAATTAACTGCGAAGCCTTCGAGGTTTGCGTGCAGCGGCGTAAAGGTTTTGAAGATGCGCTAAAAGCGAAAGTGCCGGGCATGAAAATCGTCGCCAATCAGGAGGGTACCGTGCTGGATAAGGCGATCTCGGTCGGCGAAAAACTGTTGATCTCCTCCGGGAATGTCGATGCCATTTTCGGCGAGTCCGGCGGTGCCACGCTCGGCGCGGTTAAAGCCGTGCGCAATCAGAACAAGGTCGGGAAAACGGTGGTTTTCGGCTCGGATATGACCACTGAAATCGCGCAGGAGCTGGTTAACCGCCAGGTATTGCAAGCGGTGGTGGATATCTCGGGCAAGAAAATGGGGACTTTGGTCTTCACGCAGGCAATGAATGCAATTAACCGCCAGCCGGTCGGCCAAAAGGTGGTGCAGGTACCGATAGATCTCTATGCCTCATCGCAGAGTGCCACTGATTGGCTGGCAACTCACAAAGACGGTTTACCTTAATGTCGGCGGCGACCCTGAGCGAAAGGGCCTTAAACGAATTGGCGCAGCAACCGGTGGTGGCCCGCATTGAATCCGGGCATAAGCGTTACCCGGGGGTAGTGGCGCTGCAAGATGTGAATTTCACCCTGCGGCGAGGTGAGGTACGTGCCCTGCTGGGGAAAAACGGCGCGGGCAAGTCTACCCTGATCCGCATGCTGACCGGCAGTGAGCGACCGGACGCCGGGCAAGTCTTTATCGGCGACCGCTTGTTGGATGGGCCAGAGGCGTTGTTGACGCGTCGTGCCGGTGAGCTTGGCGTGCGGGCGGTCTATCAGGAACTCAGCCTGGTGCAGGATATGAGCGTGGCGGAAAACCTGTGCCTGGGCGCCTGGCCACAGCGTGCCGGAGTGATTGACGTGCAATGCATGATGGCGCAGGCACGTGCTGCGCTGGCACTGCTTGGGGTAGATATCGATCCTCAGCAATGGGTTCGCGATCTCAGCCCGGCGCAGCAGCAACTGGTGGAGATAGCCCGGGCCTGTCAGGGAGATCCCAAAGTGGTGATCCTCGACGAGCCGACCAGTTCGCTGGCCAACGCCGAGGCGGATCTGGTGGCTGCGGCGGTGATGCGCCTTTCTGCGGCGGGGATTGCGGTGGTGTATGTCAGCCACCGGATGAATGAAATCCGCCGGTTGGCGTCGTCCTGCACCATTATGCGCGACGGCCGCGTGGCGGGTGACGTGACGCTGGACAATACGACCACCCAGCAGATTGTCGATCTGATGCTGGGCCATCAGGAGCACCATACGCAAACCGTGACTGTTCCGGCAGGGGGCGAAACGGTATTTGAGGTAAGGCAGTTATCGCTGCCGCCCAAATTGCGGCAGGTCAGTTTTGAGCTGCGGCGCGGTGAGGTGCTGGGCATTGCCGGGTTGCTGGGGGCGGGCCGCAGCGAATTGCTGAAGGCCATTGTTGGCCTGACGCCGTTTACCGATGGCGAACTGGTGCTGGACGGGGAGACGCTGATCTGCCCGAATTATGCCGACATGCTCAAACGGGGTATGGCCTACACACCGGAGAACCGCAAGGCCGAGGGCATCATGCCGCTGCTGGGGGTGGATGAGAATACCGTGATGACCGACAGCCGCTCGGTAAGCCGCTTTGGCGTACTGAACTGGTCGAAGATCAAACAGGCAACCTCGGCCATCGTCAGCCGCATGCGGGTGAAAACCGCTGAAACCGACACGCCGATCATGACGCTCTCCGGCGGTAACCAGCAGAAGGTGGTGATTGGCCGTTGGGTTTACGCCAGGAGCCGCATCTTGTTGCTGGATGAGCCGACGCGCGGCGTCGATGTCGAAGCGAAAAATCAAATCTATCGTATTGCGCGCGAACTGGCGGCCGAAGGGAAAAGCATTATTTTCGTGTCGAGCGAAGTGGAGGAATTGCCTCAGGTCTGCGATCGGATCTTATTGTTACAGCAGGGAACGATAGTGAAGGAGTTTATCTCGCCCGTGGATGTTGAACAGCTGATGTCCGAAGTGCTGATGATCCAATAATTCTGCCCGCATGTGAAGGCATCGGAGGTAATGACAATGTCCACCTTGGTACCGGATGTAAAAATAGCAAAAGCCCGTAAATTATCGAAGCACGCTAATGAACTTGGCCTGTTGGCAATTATTATCGTGCTGTACCTGGTGTTTTCCATTTACGCCACCGGGTTTATTTCTCTGAATAACCAAATGAATATTTTACGCGACGCCGCCACTATCGGTATTGCCGCCTGGGCAATGACGCTGATTATTATTTCCGGCGAAATCGACGTCAGCGTCGGCCCGATGGTGGCGTTTATTTCGGTGATCCTGGCTTATTTAATGCAATACCAAATCCCGCTGGCGTTCGCGCTGATACTGGCTCTGTGTCTGGGGGCGGCGTTGGGCTCGGTCGCCGGAGCGCTGCGCGGTTGGTTTAACGTGCCGAGCTTTGTCGCCACGCTGGGGCTTTGGAGCGCCTTGCGCGGCATGGGGCTGTTTATGACCAACGCCTTGCCGGTACCGATTGACGAAAACGCGGTGCTGGACTGGCTGGGCGGGCAGGTGTTGGGCCTGCCGGTTTCGGCGGTGATTATGCTGATCCTGTTTGTGGTCTTTCAGTTTATCAGCAAGAAAACTGCCTTTGGTCGCTCGGTGTATGCCATTGGCGGCAACGCCGGTGCCGCCCAGCTGTGCGGCATTAACGTCAAACGCATTCGCGTGCTGCTATTTACCCTGGCCGGCTTGCTGGCCGCCGTCACCGGTATTCTGCTGGCGGCGCGTCTTGGCTCCGGTAATGCCGGGGCGGCCAGCGGCCTGGAGTTTGACGTGATTGCCGCCGTGGTGGTGGGCGGTACCGCCTTGTCCGGCGGACGCGGTTCGATGCTCGGCACCCTGCTCGGCGTGCTAGTGATCACCCTGATTGGCAACGGCCTGGTCTTGCTGGGGATTAACTCCTTTTTCCAACAGGTGGTCAGAGGGGTAATTATCGTACTGGCGGTGCTGGCCAATATTATCGTGATG
The DNA here is from genome assembly GCF_000347995.1 of Serratia sp. S4. Classification (NCBI taxonomy): domain Bacteria; kingdom Pseudomonadati; phylum Pseudomonadota; class Gammaproteobacteria; order Enterobacterales; family Yersiniaceae; genus Serratia; species Serratia sp. S4. Next base: position 4,499,369 of record NZ_KB661120.1, on the reverse strand, counting down.
CAAAAGAACTCTAAGCAATAGCCTCACATGCCACACAAATAACTGATTAAAGCTGGAGGGGAAATAGTATGGGAAAAATGTTGGCGGCTTATTTACCCGGAAACGCCACGGCAGAACTGCGCGAGGTGGATATTCCGCAACCGGGCATTGGCCAGGTATTAATTAAAATGAAATCGTCCGGTATTTGCGGCAGCGATATTCATTATATTTATCATCAGCACCGTGGTACGGCGGCCGCACCGGATCAACCCTTGTACCGGGGGTTTATTAACGGTCACGAGCCTTGTGGCCAGATCGTGGCGCTGGGGGCCGGCTGCCGCCACTTCCGCGAGAGCGATCGCGTGCTGGTGTACCATATTTCCGGCTGCGGCTTTTGCAGCAACTGCCGGCGAGGCTATCCGATTTCCTGCACCGGCGCTGGCAAGGCCGCCTATGGCTGGCAGCGGGATGGCGGCCATGCCGACTACCTGTTGGCGGAGGAAAAGGATTTGATTCATCTGCCGGATTCGCTCAGCTATGAAGACGGCGCTTTTATCTCCTGTGGGGTCGGCACGGCTTATGAAGGCATCGTGCGTGGCGAGGTCTCCGGCAGCGACCACGTACTGGTCGTGGGGCTGGGCCCGGTCGGTATGATGGCGATGATGCTGGCGAAGGGACGCGGGGCAAAAACGGTGATTGGCGTTGATGTTATCCCGGAGCGTCTGGCGACCGCGAAACGCCTGGGGCTGATGGATCACGGCTTCCTGAGCGGTGACGACGTGACAGAACGCATTCGCCAATTGACCGCTGGCGGGGCCAACGTCACGCTCGACTGTTCCGGCAACGCCAAAGGGCGCCTGCTGGCGCTGCAGGCCTCTTCGGACTGGGGAAGAGTGATCTACATTGGCGAAACCGGCAAGGTGGAGTTCGAGGTCAGCGCAGACCTGATGCATCACCAGCGGCGGATCATCGGCTCTTGGGTCACCAGCCTGCACCACATGGAAAAATGCTGCACCGACCTGCACGACTGGAAAATGCACCCGCATCAGGCGATTACCCACCGTTTTAAACTCGGGCAGGCTGCCGAGGCTTATGCTCTGATGGCTTCTGGCCAGTGCGGCAAAGTGGTGATCAATTTCGCCGATTAATATCCGGGGGCACTATGGCATTGTTTGATATGGATAACGGCTGTCTCTCGTTGATGGTTTCGTCGTTGGGTGGCAGCGTGTTGAAATTGGCCGCGCACGGGCCAGAGGGAGAGATCCCTCTGCTGCGGCCTGCGGTGTTGAGTGATACCACGTCGGCGCTGCAATCGGGGTGTTTTCCTCTGGTTCCTTTTGGTAATCGGGTGAATCAAAACCGCTTCAATTTCGAGGATCATGAATATCAGCTCAGCGCGAATACCGACTGGGATCGGCACTATCTGCATGGCGACGGCTGGCTGCAGGAGTGGCAATGTGTTGAACAGAGTAGCAATCACCTTCACTTGCGTTATCAGCATGAGGATGGCCCTTACCGTTATCAGGTAGAGCAATATTTCACCCTGCAGCAACATCAACTCAGTATTGAATTGGCGGTAGAACACCGTGGTGAAAGGCCGATGCCCTATGGGTTGGGTTGGCATCCGTATTTCCCGTTAACGGCGGATACCCGAGTACAGGCATCCGCCGGGGCCTACTGGTTGGAGGCCGAAGACTGGCTGGCGGGCGAGCAGGCGGCACTGACCGAGGCGCTGGATTTCTCCCAGCCAGGCCCGTTGCCGCGTCACTGGGTGAATAACGGTTTCAGCGGCTGGAACGGCGAGGCGCGGATCCAGTGGCCGGAACAAGGCGCTCGGTTACGGATGAACACTCAGCCGGCTTGCCCGGTTTACTTCCTGTTCGTCTCGGATCCGGCGTTTGATCCGGGTTATCAGTTCGACTTCTTCTGCCTGGAACCGATGTCGCATGCCGCTAACGGCCATAACATGGCTGACCTGGGTGGGCTACGCCGCTTGGCTAAAGGGCAGCGGTTTAGCCAGACGATGCTGCTCAGTTATTCCTCGTTTTAAGTCCGGAAATTAAAATTCGGATCTCCTTCACAGAACCCGTTTAAACCCTGCAACCGGTTACTGAAACCGGTTGCTGTTTTTTCGTTTTTGAAACCATACTCATTCATCGACTGTATGATTTGCACCTATATCTCAGGAGAGCGGATGAAAAAAATATTCTTATGCTGTGCCGCCGGAATGTCTACCAGCATGGTGGTAAATAAAATGAAAAAGTCAGCAGAACAACAGGGGATTGAGGTTGATATTATTGCCGTCGGTATGGATGAATTTGAATCTACGCTGGAAAATTATCAATGCTGCCTGCTTGGGCCGCAGGTTAAATATAAACTGGCCGATTTTAAAAAAATCGCCGACAGGGAAAATAAGCCCATTGCGGTTATCAACAGCATGGATTACGGCATGATGCGCGGTGATAAAATCCTCGCCGAAGCCTTACGGATGATCGCACAACACTAATTCCGCCGGGGCCACCAGCCGCCGCGCGTGGCGTCGGTTTGTTCGCCCCGTGACCATTGACTCAGAACGTCCCGAGGGTTGAACCATGAGTATCAGCCAGGCCGCATTCAATTTTATTGAAAACCGTATCAGCCCCATTGCCGGTAAATTATCGACCCAGCGACATATTATGGCGATCCGCGACGGTTTTATTTCCGCGATGCCCTTTATGATCGTCGGCTCATTTTTATTGGTATTTGCCTACCCGCCTTTTTCAGCCGACAGCAGTTGGGGAATAGCTCAATGGTGGCTAGGGGCTGCGGAGAAACATCAGGTCGCTATTCTTACCCCGTTTAATATGACCATGGGGATTATGTCGATTTATATTACTGCCGCCATCGCTTATAACCTGGCGCAGAGTTATAAGCTCGATCCCTTTATGGCGGCCATGCTGGCGCTGATGTCATTTTTGCTGGTCGCCGCGCCGCAGACCGAAAAGATGCTGCCGACCGCCGCGTTGGGCGGCGTGGGGATCTTCACCGCCATTCTGGTGGCGGTCTACACCACCGAACTGATCCGCTTTCTCAAGCTGCACAATATCGGTATCTCACTGCCGGAACAGGTGCCGGCCAAGATCAAGCAGTCGTTTGATCTGCTGATCCCGATCCTGGCGGTGGTGATCACCCTGTATCCGCTCAGCCTGCTGGTGCAGCATCAGTTTAATTTACTGTTGCCACAGGCGATCATGGCGCTGTTCCAGCCGCTGATTTCCGCTGCGGATTCGCTGCCGGCGATCCTGCTCGCGGTGCTGATCGGCCATTTATTGTGGTTCGCCGGTATTCACGGCGCGGTGATCGTCTCCGGCATGCTGCAGGCATTCTGGCTGACCAATCTGGGCATCAATCAGGATGCGTTGGCCGCCGGCCACCCGATGCCGCACATCTTTATGGAAGCTTTCTGGACCTTCTTTATCGTCATTGGCGGATCCGGCGCCACTTTTGGGCTGGTGCTGCTTTATCTGCGCAGCCGTTCGGCGCACCTGCGCTCGATCGGCAAGCTGAGCCTGGTGCCGAGCTGCTTCAACATCAATGAACCGGTGATCTTCGGCACACCGATCGTCATGAACCCGACCTTCTTTATCCCGTTTATTACCGCGCCGATCGTCAATTCGATCATTGCCTATGCGGCCGTGAAGCTGGATCTGATTGGCCGCGTGATCTCGGTAGTGCCCTGGACGGCACCGGCACCGATTGGCGCTGCCTGGGCCACCGGTTGGGATCTCCGTGCCGCACTGCTGGTGCTGCTGCTGGCGGCGGTATCGGCACTGATTTACTACCCGTTCTTCAAGGTCTATGAGCAGCAGTTGCTGGATCAGGAAGTGAGTGAGGCGGAGCAGATCGAACAGACACAAGGAGTCACCGAATGATCGACATGGAAACGGCGGTAATGGAATTGATCATCAACGCCGGTGAGGCTCGCAGTTGTGCCATGCAGGCGTTGTACGCAGCGCGCAAATACCAGTGGGATCAGGTAGATATTCTGCTGGCGGAGTCGCAGTTGGCGGCGAAGCGAGCGCATGCCACTCAAACCGAGCTGATTGGTTTTGACGAGGGGGAAGGCAAGCTGCCGGTCAATCTGATTATGGTGCACGCGCAGGACCACATCATGAACGCCATGCTGGCGCGCGATCTGGTGGAGGAACTGGTGAGAATTTACCGATTACTGGAGCAGAACGGGGTGAAAAACCAATGAGCGTATTTCCGAAGGATTTCCTGTGGGGTGCGGCGACAGCGTCTTACCAGGTTGAGGGCGGCTTTGATGCCGACGGCAAAGGCCTGTCCAACTGGGATTTGTTCTCCCACCTGCCCGGCACCACTTATCAGGGTACCAACGGCGACGTCGCGGTCGATCACTACCATCGCTTCCGTGAAGATGTGGCGCTGATGGCGGAGCTGGGGATGCAGACCTACAGATTTTCGATCTCCTGGCCACGGTTGCTGCCGCAGGGGCGGGGCGAGGTGAATGAGGCCGGGATCCAATTCTACAGCGATCTGATCGACGAACTGCTCAGGCACAACATCAAACCGATGATCACCCTGTACCACTGGGATCTGCCGCAGGCGCTGCAAGAAGAATTTGGCGGTTGGGAATCGCGTGAGATCGTCGATGCTTTCGATGAATATGCCCGTCTGTGTTATCAGCGTTTCGGCGACCGCGTCGAGCTGTGGTCCACCTTTAACGAAACCATCGTGTTTATCGGCATGGGCTATATCACCGGAGCGCATCCGCCCAAGTTGACCGATCCGAAGAAGGGCATTCAGGCCTGTCACCATGTGTTCCTGGCCAATGCCCGCGCGGTAAAAAGCTTCCGCGAAATGAAGATCAACGGTCAGATCGGCTTCGTCAACGTGCTGCAACCTAACGATCCGATCAGCGACTCGCCAGAAGATCGCCGCGCCTGCGAGTTAGCCGAGGGGATCTTCACACACTGGCTGTACGATCCGGTGTTGAAGGGCGAATACCCGGCAGAGCTGTTGGCGATGGCGCAGCAGGCCTTTGGCGTACCCTATTTTGCACCGGGCGATGAGGCGTTGCTGAAGGGCAACATCGTCGATTTTATCGGTCTTAATTACTACAAGCGCGAAATGGTGGCGCATAACGACGACGTCGAGGGCTACGCGATCAACACCAGTGGCCAGAAGGGCAGCGGGCGTGAACTGGGCTTTAAGGGGCTGTTCAAACTGGTGCGCAACCCGAACGGGGTTTATACCGACTGGGACTGGGAGGTTTATCCGCAGGGACTGACCGATGCCATTGGCCGCATCGTCAAACGCTACGGCAACATTCCGATCTACATTACCGAGAACGGGTTGGGTGCCAAGGATCCGATCGTCGAGGGGGAAGTGCGCGATCAACCGCGCATAGACTATCTGCGCGATCATATTCAGGCGATCGGTGCGGCGATCGAGCAGGGTGCCGATGTGCGCGGTTACTATCCCTGGTCGTTTATCGATCTGCTTTCCTGGCTCAACGGCTATCAAAAGCAGTACGGTTTTGTGTATGTCGATCACGACAACAATCTGGCGCGCAAGAAGAAGCAGAGTTTTGGCTGGTATCAGCGGGTGATCGCCAGCCACGGTGAGCAGCTGTAACGGGGAAAAAGCAGCCCTCTCTTGAAAGAGAGGGCTGGTAAGAGCTAAACCTGTAGGGGTCGAACATGTTCGACCCGATTTAACCCATTGATTATGCTATCGGGCGCGGCATGCAGCGCCCCTACCATTAAACAACAGGGCTGGCTAACATTACAGTGAGTCGGGATCCGGCCCCAGACGGTTGCCGATATCCAGTTGGGCGATATCGCTCAGTTCGTCTTTATCCAGTTTGAAATCAAACACCTCGAAGTTCTCGCGAATGCGTGATGGCGTGACCGATTTCGGGATCACGATAAGACCGCTGTCCAGGTGCCAGCGCACTACGATTTGCGCCGGGGTCTTCTCGTATTTTTCCGCCAGATGTTTGATCAGCGGTTGGTCGAACACCCCTTCGCCGCCCTGCGCCAGTGGGCTCCATGATTCGGTAGCGATGTGGTGCGTTGCGTTCCAGGCACGCAACTGACGTTGTTGCAGCAATGGATGCAGCTCAATCTGATTAATCACCGGTGCGATATTGGTTTCGTCCAGCAGGCGCTGCAGATGTGGGGTATGGAAATTGCAGACCCCGATACTCTTCACCAGCCCCTGTTCGCGCAGTTTAATCAGCCCGCGCCAGGCTTCCACGTATTGATCCTGCTGCGGTTTTGGCCAGTGGATCAGATACAGATCGACGTAGTCCAGCTTGAGTTTTTCCAGGCTGGTTTCCAGGGCGGCCTGTGGGTCGCCCTGATCGTCGTTCCACAGTTTGGTGGTAATAAACAGTTCATCGCGCGGCACCGAGGCGGATTGCAGTGCAGCACCGACCCCTTCCTCGTTCTTGTAAATCGCAGCGGTATCGATCGAACGATATCCCACCTCCAGCGCCTTGAGCACCGCCTGGGTGGTGTCTGGAATACTCGCCTGCCAAACGCCGAGACCCAACTGCGGCATCAGATTACCATCGTGGAGTTTGATGATGGGTTGTTGCGTTGTCATGCGTATCTCCTTGTTAACGGATTGCCCGGTGCTGCATGCACCAGGAACGGCTATCAATAAATTCTAGTTGGCAAACTGGGGTGGTGCTGAGTTTGCTAAGCAAATTTCAGCGATATCAGAATAGTGCTTGGCACTGCGCCCGAGGACAACTCGGGCGCAAGAGACTGAAATTAAAGCCTGACAGGTAACCGCGAGTTTGCGATTAACGTGCCGCCTCATAAATACGTTGGCTGACTTCCAGGGTGATGTCCTGATGTTCGCCCAGCGCGGTCATGCCATGCTGATGCAGCTTATCAAGCAGTGCCGGGATCGAGCTGCCGTCGAGCTGGTAATCGGCCATGCGGGTTGGCACGCCCATTTGTTCGAAGAAGGCACGGGTGGCGGCGATGGCCCCGTCGATACGGCTGTCTTCGCTGCCCTCACGCAGACCCCAGACGCGGTCGGCGTACTGCAGCAGTTTTTCGCGTTTCTGCGCTTTTTTCTCGTTCAGCAGTGCCGGCAGGACGATGGCCAGCGTCTGGGCATGATCCAGACCGTGCATGGCGGTTAACTCGTGGCCCAGCATATGGGTTGCCCAGTCTTGCGGCACACCGGCACCGATCAGACCGTTCAATGCCATAGTGGCGCTCCACATCACATTGGCGCGTACGGCATAGTTTTCCGGTTCTGCCAGCGCACGCGGGCCATCTTCCAGCAGCGTCAGCAGCAGGCCTTCGGCAAAGCGATCCTGCACTTTCGCATCGACCGGGTAGGTCAGGTACTGCTCAATGGTGTGGATAAAGGCATCGACCACGCCGTTGGCGATCTGGCGCGGTGGCAGCGAATAGGTCACTACCGGATCCAGTACCGCAAACAGTGGCTGAACGTATGGCGAGAAGAAATGCTGTTTGTCGCCGCTGCTTTTACGGGTGATCACCGCGCCGCTGTTGGATTCAGAACCGGTAGCCGGCAGTGTCAGCACGCAACCCATCGGCACAGCGCCTTTGATTTCGCTGCCGACGGTTTTCAGGATATGCCATGGGTCGCTATCCGCCTGATAGTGGGCCGCTGCGGCGATGAACTTGGTGCCATCGACCACCGAACCGCCACCGACGGCCAGCAGGAAATCGATGTTCTCTGCACGCACGACCTCGACCGCTTTCATCAGCGTTTCGTAGGTTGGGTTAGGTTCAATACCGGAGAACTCCTGCACGTTGCGACCCGCCAGTGCGGAATAAACCTGATCCAGCACGCCGTTCTTCTTCACGCTGCCGCCACCGTAGGTGATCAGGATGCGTGCATCGGCAGGGATCTGCTGCGCCAGGCCGGCGATTTGGTCTTGACCGAACAGGATTTTGGTTGGGGTATGGAGAATAAAGTTTTGCATGGCTGATTTCTCTTCTGCATGAGGCAAGCGCCGGATGGCGCAAAATATCTGGGGTGTATTGTCAGTAACCTGGCCCCGCAGCACAATGCTCATTCCTGCCCGAGTCTTGCCTATTCCTACAAAGCGTTGTAGAAAAGCAGAGTTTTAAACTATTATTTATGCCGAATTGTTCTTAGTGTAAGAGGGTGTTTCCGTGAGTGAAATCGATGAACTGCGCGGTCGGATGGCGCGCCAGGCGGCCGGCTTTGCCGAGAGTAACGGTTATACCCCTTCGCCGGTGCCACTGGTGAAAATCCTCTATGTGGATCGCCATTGTCCGCGTCAGCCGGTGATGTACGAACCTGGGGTGGTGATCATTTTCCAGGGCCACAAAGTGGGTTACTGCGGCAATCGGGTGTTTCAGTACGATCCGCGTAACTATCTGTTGATGACGGTACCGCTACCGTTCGAATGTGAAACCTTTGCCAGCCCGGAACTGCCGCTGGTGGGGCTGTCAGTGAATATCGATAGCCAAATGCTGCAGGACTTGTTGATCGACATCGGCGATGACGACTACCTGATGAAACCGCGCAGAGAAAGCAGCGGGGTTAATCTGGCCGAGCTGTCGGAAGAGTTGTTGTGCGCCACCGAACGCCTGCTGGACGTGATGGCCAAACCGCTCGATGCACGGGTATTGGGGCCGCAGATTGTGCGCGAAATTCTGTACCACGTGCTGCGTGGCAGCTGCGGAACGTCGTTGCAGGAACTGGTCAATCGCCATACCCACTTTAGCCAAATCGCCAAGGCGCTGCGACGCATCGAGAACCAATATGCCGACAGCCTCAACGTTGAGCAGTTGGCGGGGGAGGTGAATATGAGTATTTCGGCGTTTCACCATAACTTTAAGGCGGTGACCAATACCTCGCCGTTGCAGTATGTGAAGTCCTATCGGCTGCACAAGGCGCGTCTGCTGATGGTCCACGACGGCCTGAAGGCCAGCACCGCCGCGCTGCGCGTCGGCTATGAGAGCGCTTCGCAGTTCAGTCGTGAATTCAAACGCTTCTTTGGCGTGACGCCAAGCGACGAAGTGGCCCGACTGCGTGATAACCCTCCTTTAATGATGGAGGGCTAAGCACGCAGCCGGGGCGGTAATTCAGCGCGTCAGTACAATTTTGCCAAACGCCCCGCGATCGAGATGGTCGAGTGCTTGCTGCAGTTGGTCAAAGCGATAGCGTTGATCAATCACCGGTTGTAAGCCATTGGCATCCACCGCCCGCACCAGATCTTCTAGTGCACGGCGGTGGCCGACGCCAATTCCTTGGATCACCGGTGATTTTAGCAGCAGCGGTCCGGCAGGGGCCGAGACCTCAAAGCCCTCCAGCGCACCGATCACCGAGATGCGTCCCTGCACGGCGACGGCACGAACCGAATTACCGAGGTTAGGGCCGCCAACGGTGTCGACCACGTGGTCTATGCCGTGATCCTGTGTTAACCGATACACCGCCTCCACCCAATCGTCATCCAGGCGATTAATGCCGTGATCGGCCCCCAACGCCTTGGCTCGCGCCAGTTTTTCGTTGCTGCTGGAAGTGACGTACACCTCGGCACCCTGCAGTTTGGCGATCTGCAGCGCGAACAGCGCCACGCCGCCGGTGCCCTGTACCAGCACAGATTGGCCAGAGAACAGGTGGCCCTGTTCCACCAAAGCGAACCAGGCGGTCAGCCCGGCGCAGGGTAGGGTGCTGGCTTGCGCGTCGTCCAGCGAGGTGGGGGCCGCTACCAGCCAGTCCTCATGCAGCACCACATATTCCGCCAACATGCCCTGATAAAAACCGCCCAGCGTACGGTAAGGCGGGGTGCGCGCATTGCCATACGGCTTCTGTTTGCCATCTATCCAACCGGGGCTAAAGGTGGAAATAACCCGCTCGCCCGGTTGGAAACGGCTGACATCGGCGCCAATTGCGTCGACTTCACCGGCCATGTCGGAGGCGGGAGTAAACGATTGTGGCAGTTCCAGCCCCATACCGGTTTCGATCACCAACTTGTCGCGGTAATTAAGCGATACCGCATTCACTTTCACCCTAATCTCATGTGGTCCCGGTTGCGGAATGGCGCTTTCGCTCAGTTTCAGGTGCTGACGCCCGAGAGCATCCATTGTCCAGCGTTGCATTGTTTCGGCCATGATTGACTCCAAAGTCAGTGATAAACAGACCTGTGGATATTATCGTTGATTGAGGTTCGCCAGTGGCGATAAGATTTCCATTGATTGTTTCTCTAAAGGCTACAAATCATGACCGACCGATTGAACGGCATTTCGGTGTTTGTCACCGCCGTGGAGGCGGGCAGCTTCGCGCTGGCGGCCAGTCGGCTGCACCTTTCACGTTCGGCGGTGGGGAAAACCATTGCCCGTCTCGAGCAGCGCTTGGCTGTGCGCCTGTTCCACCGAACCACCCGCAGTTTGAGTCTGACTGACGACGGCGCTCTGTTTTATGAACGTTGCTTACGGGCGCTGGAGGAGATCCGCACCGCAGAAACTCTGCTGGAGTCGGGTAAACAGCAGGTCAGCGGCAGGCTGAGGGTGTCGATGCCGGTGCTGTTTGGCCGCATGTGCATTGCGCCGCTGTTAACCGGCCTGGCGCGTGATCACCCGGGGTTGGAGCTGGAGCTGTCATTTAACGATCGCATCGTGGACTTGATTGAGGACGGTTTTGATCTGGCGATCCGCAATGGGACGTTGACCAGCAGCAGTGGGTTGGTGGCGCGGAGCATTGGCGATCACCGTATGACGTTGTGTGCGGCGCCGGCATACCTGCAGCAGCATGGCGAGCCGAAAAACCTTGAACAGCTGACTCAACATGATGCGGTGACCTACATGCGCGCCGGTGTGGTGCGTAACTGGCTAATCCCGGATAACGGTGGCAAAGTGCAGGAAGTGATGCCGAACAAGCGGTTGCAGATGGATGACCTGCAGGCGATGGCGGATGCCACGGTGGCCGGGTTTGGCATTTCCTGGTTACCATGCTGGCTGGTGCGGGAATCGTTGTTGAAAGGGGAATTGGTCAGGCTGATGCGCGATCGGCCAGGCATGTCATTTGAGGCTCACGCTGTATGGCCGCAAACGCCACATCTGCCGTTGAAGGTACGGCTGGCGGTGGATACGCTGGTGAGCAAGTTGCCCCCCAGTCTGGCACAGGTTGAAAAAGCTTTGTAGGGGCGGCTACTGCCGCCCGCAAGCCAATCAGGAAGAGGCGGCGCGCTTTTTACGCCAGATAACCAGCATGGCGCCCAGCAGACCCACCAGCAGCAGTAGCAGCGGCAGGATCATCAGCCCGGTCATTACCTGGCTTTCGTAGCGTTTCACCAGTGGGATCTGGCTGAAAGCGTAGCCAAGACCGACCACCGCGCCAACCCAAATCACGGCGCTCAGCCAGTTAAATATCTGAAAACGCGTGCTGTTCAGGCCTGAGATACCGGCCATGGTCGGCAGCAGGGTACGAACAAAACCAAGAAAACGGCCGATCACTAATGCCATCAAGCCATGACGATTAAACAGATTATGCGCACGTTGATGATATTGGGCAGGCAGTTGCAGCAGCCAGCCTTTGACCAGACTGGTGTGACCCAGCCAGCGCCCCTGCACGTAGCTCAGCCAACAGCCGAGGCTGGCGGCAACGGTTAAAATGATCAGCGTTGGCACAAAGGCCATCACGCCTTTGGCGATCAGGGCACCGGATAACAGCAGCAGGCTGTCGCCGGGCAAGAAGGAGGCTGGCAGTAGTCCGTTTTCTAAAAATAGAGTGGTGAAAAGTACTGCATAAACCACCCAAATTACGCTGGGATCAGCAAGGGCAATAAAGTCCTGCTGCCAAAGCGCATGAACAATCTCTCGTAATACATCCATTATATATCCTGTTGCATGCCGGTTGCGCCTGGGGTTGGCTTCCCCAGGATGCGGTGTTGACCGTATCTGACAGTTACCCGGCTAGTGTAACGCTAATAGCTTAAGCACACATTAAACAAGGCGAATAAAGTTGCCATTGCAACAGGTGGCGCGTCAGTGCGCGTTGGCGATACGCTCAAATCCGGCGGCGAGGTCGTCAATCAGATCCTGCACGTTCTCCAATCCGATATGCAGGCGCACCAGGGTGCCGGAGAAGTCGACGCCGCCGGCCGGACGAATGGCTTCCAGCTCTTCCGGTTGGTTGGCCAGGATCAGCGATTCATAACCGCCCCAGGAATAGGCCATGCTGAAATGGTTGAAGTTGTCCAGATACTCGGCCAACTGTGCGTCGCTCAGACGTTGTTTCAGCACGAAAGAGAACAGGCCGTTGCAGCCGCTGAAATCACGGCGGTAAAATTCGTGACCCTTGCAGCTGGGCAGCTCCGGGTGATTGACCACCGCCACCTCCGGCCGTTCGGCCAGCCAGTTGGCGACTTCGATGCTGCCTTGCTGATGTTGCTTCAGGCGTACGCCCAGCGTGCGCAGGCCACGGCTGGCCATATAGGCGGTATCGGCGTCCACCATCTGGCCCATCAGATAAGAGTATTCGCGCAGTTGATCCCAACAGCGCTGGTTTGCCACGGCGGTGCCGAGCATGTAATCGGAGTGGCCGATAATGTATTTGGTCCCGGCCTGAATCGAAATATCAATGTCGAAGTCCAGCGCCTTGAACAGCACACCGGCCGCCCAGGTATTGTCGATCATGATCACCACTTCCGGTGCCACCGCGCGAATTGCCTGCACCATGGCCGGGATATCCTGAACTTCCATGGTGATCGAGCCGGGTGACTCCAGAAACACCACGCGGGTATTGGGCTGAATAAGCCCGGCGATATTGGCACCGATCAGCGGGTCGAAATAGGTGGTTGCCACGTTCATGCGGCTCAGGATATGGCTGCAAAAATCCTGTGTGGGCTCATACACCGAGCCGGTCATCAGCAGGTGGTCGCCGGCGCTGACAAAGGACAAAATGGCGTTGGAGACCGCAGCCGCGCCGCAAGGGTAAAGGACACAACCTGCGCCGCCTTCCAGCTCTACCATCGCATCCTGTAACGCAAAGTGGGTCAGGGTGCCGCGCCGCCCATAAAACAGTTCTCCATGGGCCCGCCTGGCGGTGGCGTGCTTTTTGGCCGCCACCGAATCAAAGACCAGTGAAGAAGCGCGTTGGGTGACGGGATTGACGGAGCCCTGGGTATAGCGCTTGCTGCGTCCGGCGCCGATCAGGGTGGTTTCGATGTTTTTTGACGTCATAGGAGCGGGCTCACCTTTGGCTGGGTCTTCACGGGATGTTTGCGATAGCCCTTACGTTAGCATGACATATGATAGCCATCCAGACGTTTTAACCGCCAAATGTAAAAGCGTTGCCGATTTACCCGTTCTTGGGACGTCGTTTTGCCGATTATTTGGTAAATAATAATGAGAACTACTATCAATCCCTGATTGGTTTGATATGATCGCACGCTGAATTATTCCTCAATTTTGATCGGTAACGGGTGGAGGCACAGCGTGAAAACGGCTGGCAAGAATTTAAATCAAGGATCGTTCGGTCAGGGCCGGGCGCAATGGGGCCAGGCATTTGGCCGCGGTCTGTTAGCTTCAATGGTATTGGTAGTGGGTCTGGCCGGTAGCGTTCAGGCTGCTCCGGCGACTAATCCGGCCGTTACCCAGAGCGTTGCTCCGGCCTCTGCGCCTGCCGCAGCCGCGCCTGAAAGTATCACTCCGCTGAATCCGCAACCGACCATCCTGCCGCCGGAAACTCGCGGTATGGACCTGTCCGTCTGGGGCATGTACCAGCATGCGGACATCGTGGTGAAAATCGTGATGATCGGCCTGGTGCTGGCGTCTATCGTCACCTGGACCATCCTGTTCTCCAAGGGCAGCGAACTGTTCCGCGCCAAGCGCCGTCTGCGCCGCGAACAGCTGGCGCTGGCCAATGTGCGCTCGCTGGATGAAGCCTCCGAGCTGGCACAGAACTTCTCGGACGAGAGCATCAGTTCCGTATTACTGAATGATGCGCAAAACGAGCTGGAGCTGTCGGCAGAGTCTAACGACAACAACGGCATCAAGGAACGTACCGGTTTCCGTCTGGAGCGTCGCGTTGCGGGCTACAGCCGTAACATGGGCCGTGGTAACGGTTTCCTGGCAACCATCGGTGCCATTTCGCCGTTTGTCGGCCTGTTCGGCACCGTCTGGGGCATCATGAACAGCTTCATCGGCATCGCCCATTCGCAGACCACCAACCTGGCCGTGGTTGCACCCGGTATCGCAGAAGCGCTGTTGGCAACCGCATTGGGCCTGGTGGCCGCGATCCCGGCAGTGGTGATTTATAACATCTTTGCCCGTGTAATCAGCGGTCATCGCGCTCAGGTTGGTGACGTGGCTGCTCAGGTGCTGCTGCTGCTGGGGCGCGATTTGGATCTGGCCGCCACGGCACAAGCCAAACGTTCACAGCATTCACAGCAACTGCGGGTGGGGTGAGTTATGGCGATGCGCTTAAATGAAGATCTGGACGACAGCGGCGAACTGCATGAAATCAACGTGACGCCGTTTATCGACGTCATGCTGGTGCTGTTGATCATCTTTATGGTGGCCGCGCCGCTGGCAACGGTAGATATTCGTGTCGATCTCCCGGCTTCCTCAGCCAAACCGCAGCCGCGCCCGGAAAAACCGGTGTTCCTGTCGGTAAAAGCGGATAAGCAGCTGTACGTTGGCGAACAGGCGGTCAGTGCAGATCAACTGACGTCGGTGCTGGATCAGCAAACTCAGGCCAACAAAGAGACCACCATCTTCTTCCAGGCGGACAAGACAGTGGACTACGAGACGCTGATGAGCGTGATGGATACGCTGCGTAAAGCCGGCTACCTGAAGGTGGGGCTGGTGGGGATGGAAGGCACCGCCAAAGCGGGCTGACATCACCAACGATAAAAAAGGCGCTCAGGCGCCTTTTTTATTGGCTGAGTTTTTTACGAAGAAAAGCCTAAGGCTGGCCGAGCAATGCCTTCGAACCGGCGTGGCGCCAGTGGATGCTGCCCGGCAGGTACAGCGCGTTCTGCTCTAATGGCCGCTCGTCAATCAGCGCGCTAACCATGTCGAAACTGTGTTGGGCCAGGGCGCGGCAGTCTTGCGCCACGGTGTCGATTTTCAGCGTCAGGCCATCGAACAGGTAGTGGTCGTCAAAGCTGCACAGATGCAGATCGCTCTCCATCAACTGGTGCTGATTCAGGTAGCGCAGCACCCCTTCCAGCAGGCCGCAGGCGGCGGTAAACAGCGCCTTGGGCGGTCGGCCCAGTTGCGCGCAGAGTTGGGCGAACATCTCGTAGCCGGAGCTGGGGTGATAATTACCGTTGATGATCCATTCCGGTTTACACACCACCCCGGCACGTTCCAGACCGAGTTGGAAACCGGCCAGCCGATCGCGCGTGGGCGAAATGCGGGGTTGGCCGCCAAGGAAATAGAATTCGTCCGGATGCTGACGCGCGACGTTTTCCACCAGCGTGGCGGTCGAGGTCAGCGAGTCGGTGATCACCAGCGGCAGGTCGGAGCCGACGATCAGCCGGTCCATCTGCACCACCGGCAGGCCGGCGTTAATCTTTTGGTATTCCGCATCGTTAAGCTGGCTGGAGGCGACGATCAGGCCGTCGACCTGGCGTTGTACCAGACTGTTCACCGCCATCATTTCCTGCGCCGGGTTTTCATCGGTACAGGCGATCAGCAACTGCAAACCGGCCTCGCGGCACAGGGTTTCCAGCTCGCGTGAAATCACCGCAAAACCGTAGTTGGTCATTTCCGGCACCACCAGCCCCAGGGTATGGCTGCGGGAAGAACGCAGTGAACGGGCGTGGAAGCTGGGCTGGTAGTGGTGCTCACCGGCCAGTGCCAGGATACGATCGCGGGTGTCGTCGGACACCCGATATTCCTTGCTGCGACCGTTAAGCACCAGGCTGGCGGTCGATTTCGACACGCCGGCCAGTGCGGCAATATCACTGATGGTAATGCGTTTATTTTTTTTCACTGACGGCATCTGAATTCATCGAAGGATGCGTCATTCTAGCATGCATGGCGTCAGCGACCAGTGCTCGAGCGTCAGCTGGGTTTTACCGCTCAGGTGCAGTTGTGGTTGTGGGCCGGGGAAGTAGCGTGCGCTCATCACTGCCTCGCCGTGGTTGATAAAAATCTCCACGCTGGAGCGGTCAAACAGGATCTGCAGTTGGCTCAGGTTGCCGCGCCAGTAGCGATGTTCCGGCTGCCCGTTACGCAGATTATTACGCGTCAGTCGTAGCAAGGCACCGTCCCAGAGCAGCGTCATCGCCCCGCCAAAGTCGGCGCTGAATGCCCCTTCTGGCGTTAGCAGCAGTTCCGCGCTGCCGACGGGCCAACATGGCGCTTCGTCGGCGATCCCCTGCCATTGCCGGTTTTCACCACGCAATTGTTGCAGTTCGCGCGCCGGTTGTTGGTAAAACTTGCCCTGATGCAGCGACAGTTCGCGCGGGCAGGTCAGGATGTGGATCCAGCCGTACTGCAGCGTCGGGTGATAATCCTCGTCCTGCTCCGGCACGCCCATCCAGCCGACCAGCAACCGGCGGCCGTCTTCGGCCTGGGTGGTTTGTGGCGCATAGAATTCGAACCCGAGATCCAGCTCGTGGAAGGCGCCATGTTCGAACCTGGCCTGCCGATAATCCAGTTTGCCAGTGAAATAGCCCGCCTGATAAACGTTGAGATACTGCTCGGCCTGCGCCGCCAACCCCTGTGGGCAACAGATCAGTATCTCGACCCCGTCCAGTGTGAACAGGTCCGGGCATTCCCACATATAGCCGAAATCACCGATGCCGTTCAGCTGTGAACCGGCAATCTCTCCCAGCAACTGCCAGTTACGCAGATCGGCGGAGCGCAACAGCAGCACTTTGCCACGGTCTTGCAGGTCGCGAGCGCCGAGCACCATGTACCAGTCGTCCTGATGACGCCAAACCTTCGGATCGCGCACATGGCCGCTATAGCCCGGCGGTAGCGGTAATACCGGGCCGAGTTTGTCATAGCCGCCCTGGGCATTTTCTTGCGCCAGGCACTGGTAGGCGGTGCGGGAGCCGTCGGGGTATTTGACGTTGCCGGTATACGCCAGCATGATTTTGCCGTCCGCCACCACTGCCGATCCGGAATAACAACCGTGGCTGTCGTAGCAGGCTCCCGGCACCAGTGCCACCGGCTGATGCTGCCAGTTGACCAGATCCGTCGACTGCCAGTGGCCCCAACACTTGTTGCGGTGATCGCAACCCAGCGGGTTCCACTGATAAAACAGGTGGAAGGCGCCGTTATGCTGAATGAATCCGTTGGGATCGTTGAGTAACCCGACGCTGGGCGCCAGATGCCACGCCGGGCGGTGCGGCGCACGCAGTACCTTTGGTATGTCGCGCATCAACGCCTGAACGGCCTGTTTCATCAAATTCAACTCTTCCATTATTCGCTGTCCGTTTTGTATTTCAGCAGCAACGAGATAATAAAGGCGCTGCCGAAGGCGATCACCAGGCCAATGATATAGCTGACCAGCGAACTGGCCTGCACAATGGCCATCCCCGGGATTGCCGTCAGCCCGACCGCGTTCATGCCGACGTGATTGGCCACCACCCAGGCACCGCCGAGCGCACCGCCGGCCAGCGCCGCGAGGAAGGGTTTCACAAAGCGCAGGTTAATGCCGAACAGTGCCGCTTCGGTAATGCCGAGCATGGCGGAAAAGGCCGAAGGCACCGCGATGGCTTTGATCTTGGCGTCGCGGGTTTTGAAATAGACCGCCAGACAGGCACCGCCCTGAGCGATATTGGCCATCGACCAGATCGGCAACAGGAAGTTAACGCCGATATTCGGGTTGCCGAGCAGTCCGGCTTCGACGGCATGGAAACTGTGGTGGATACCGGTGATGACGATGGCGGAATACAGGCCACCGAACAGCAAGCCGGCAAACCAACCGGCGTGGGCGATCAGCGTGCTGAGCACCAGGGAGATGCCATCACCCAGCGCGCGACCGGCCGGGCCGATAAACAGCATGGCGACGAAGCCGGAGATCACCACCGTCAGGAACGGTGTCAGGATCAGATCCAGCGAATTGGGGATCACTCTGCGCAGCTGTTTTTCCAGCATGCTCATAAACCACACCGTCAGCAGCACCGGGAACACCGTGCCCTGATAGCCGATCATGGCAATCTGCAACCCGAAGAAATCCATGGTGTGAAAACCGCTGGCGACGCCCCAGGCGTTGGTCAGAGCCGGATGGGTCAGAATGCCGCCGAGCGTAGCGCCCAGATAGGGGTTACCACCAAATTCACGCGCGGCGGTGAAGCCGATCAGGATTGGTAAAATAATAAATGCCGCCGAACTGAACATATCCAGCATCACAAATACGGCGCTGTTGGCATCGGCCCAGCCGTAGGTTTTCACCATGCCGAGCAGGCCCATCAGCAGGCCGGAGGCGACGATAGCCGGGATGATGGGCACAAAGATATTCGACAGCAGGCGAGCCATACGCTGCAGTGGGTTGAGTTTTTTCGCCGCGATATCGGCGGCCTCAGACTTGCTGGACTCGCTGACGCCAGCCGCCTTGATAAACTCCGCGTGCACCTTGTTGACCAGCCCGGTACCGAAAATCACCTGGATTTGCCCGGCGTTGCTAAAGCAGCCTTTCACCCCTTCCAGCTTGCCGATCGCCACTTTGTCCACCTTGCTGTCATCGAGCAGCACCAGGCGCAAGCGCGTGGCGCAGTGGGCGGCACTGGCTATGTTTTCTTTGCCGCCGAGCAACGGCAATAGCGCGTTAGCGGTTGCGGTAATGTCCATGTTCACTCCCTTAATCAATAAAAATGCCGCCGCGGAATTTCGCGGCGGAAATCAGTTCATCAGCGTCAGAAGAAGTACTTGAACCGGGCACGTACGCCGTAGCGCTGATCGTTGCTGGAGTTGGCAATTTTGTTATCTGCATTGGCCTCCAGCATCGAGACGTAGGCCCCGAGATATAGGTTAAAGTTCTTCATATTCATGATGTTTGGTATTTGGTACGAGGTATGAATGGTATGAATATCATATTTGCCCGGCTCGCTGAGCGGGTTACTGATGTCGGCGCTCATACCGGCGGTATTGAACTCTTTGATGTTGTTGTGGGCATAGATGTAACCCACTTCAAAGCGACGCCACAGTACGTTGACGCCTGCGGTCAGGTCCTGCTCGCCGGAGGCGTCCAGGTAGGCGGTGCTCAGGTTGGCAACCACGCCGTTGTCCGGGTTGGCGGCGGTGTTGTTCCAACTGAGAGTCATGCCGTAGCCGTTACGTTTGGACTGGTCGACGAATTGCCCCTGGCTGTCGTGATAGCCATAGGCATTGTTGACTACGTTGCTTTCCATCGCCACCGCCGCGCTGAGCTGGTCTTTTTTCCAGGCGATCACCGGCCGCAGGTAGGCGACATTCTTCTTATTATCCAGGTTGTTGCCGTGGTAGGCGTCGTCCTGGAACAGTGAGGTACCGTCCTCCACCAGCGTATTGAGCTCAAAGTAGAAGTTACCGGCATACTTGCTCAGCATCAGGTTGCCGCCGCTGCTACTACGCCCACGACCTTCTTTCATCATGTAGATATAGCCAAAACCATCGGCATACAGATCGTTGGCGGTATTGCCGGAATACTGGATGAAGGTGTCCTGATTGAGCGGGAACATGTCGTAGGCCTCAAAACGGCCAATCTTGGTCTGCCAGTTCTTTTCGTTACCGAAGAAGAAGGCGGCATCGTCGAGGTTCATTTTGCCGGTCATGTCGGCCAGCGGCTGTACGCTGAAACCGGAGAAGTTGCCGTCCGGGTTGCGTCGGTAGCCGTCTACACCGACCAGAATGCGGCCGTTGATATCCCAACGTTCTTTGTTGCCCGGCTTCCAGTCTTTGTTGTCGCTGCTTTTCAGCGAGGTGAGCTGGCCGCTGCGGCTGGCGCCGTCCAGGTTGAACTCGACGTCGCCGTACAGTTTCAGGTCGGTTAATCCGGTGAGTTGCAGCTTGCCTGCCGGTGCGGCGTGGGTTTCCAGCGTCGCGGTGCGCTGAACAACCTGTTGGGTTTGCTGCTCGGTGTTGGCGGTGCGTAACTCCAACTGTTGTGCCTTGCGTTCCGCCGCCGTGGCACGAGTTTCCGCCTGGACCGCTCGCTGCTCGGCCTGTTGCAGCCGTTGTTCCAGCGCATTCAGACGGGCTTCGATACTGGTAGTGGTACCAGTCGCGGCCGCAGAGGTAGAGATGAGAAGCCCTGTAGTGACTGCCAGATAGCCAAGTTTTTTCATGATTTTCTATCATCCGGGGTGGTTGTTATTATTTTTTGCTAAATTGCTAAACCGGTTTTTCACGAAGAAAGATAGAGAGTTGAACGACGACTGGCAATCAAGTTTGCTAACCCGATTCAGCTATTGTGATCAAGTCCGCAAATTATGTTCCGGAGATGAAGGAGGGGTGGCACCCAATGCCCTGTGGCATTGGGCCTGACTTATAGCTATCGGGTTAGCGTCGCAGGAAGTCCTGCAACTCGTCGGCATGCGGCAGGGCGGTCATAGCGCCTTTGGCGGTGGTGGCCAGCGCCCCGCAGGCCTGGGCCTGGGCGATCACTGCCGGCCATTGGGCTTCCTGCGGTAAAGCGCCCAGGTGTGCCAATGCGGCCAGCAGACCGGCGACAAAGGCGTCACCCGCACCGGTGGTATCGACCGGGGTGATTGAAGGGGCTCGGAAATGGCGGATCTGTTTGCCGTCATGCACGCAGACACCGTCGCCGCCCAGCGTCACCAGCAACAAACGCAGTGGGTAGCGCTGCATCATCCAGTCGATACCGCTCTCTAACTCACCGATATTGCTGATAAAACTCAGTTCTTCCAGTGAAATTTTCACCACGTCCGCCAGCAGTAACGCCTTTTGCAGGCAGGGGCGCAGCGCTTCCGGCTGGCGCCAAACGTCTTCACGAATGTTTGGGTCAAAGCTGACCCAGCCACCGGCCGCCCTGATGTTCTCCATTGCGGTGAAGGTGGTGCTGCGGCTGGGTTCCTGTGACAGAGCGATAGAGCAGACGTGCAGCCATTCATCCGCTTTGAAATCAGGCAGATCCTCGGGTTGCAGGAACAGATCGGCGCTTGGGCTGACCATGAAGGTGAAGGAGCGTTCACCCATCAGATCAAGATCCACCACCACGGTAGAGGTGTGGTGGTCTGGATCCTGTGACATATGGCCGATGTCGACCTGCTCTTCGCTCAGTACCTGCTGCAGGAAATCGCCGAAACTATCCCGGCCTACCCGGCCGATAAAGGCGCTGTTGCCGCCCAGGCGGGCGATGCCAACCGCCACATTGGCCGGAGCGCCACCGGGGCATTTCAGGTAACTGTTTGAATTCTCAGGTACCAGGTCGACAACTGCATCACCCAGCACCCATACGCGATTAACCATGTTCGATCCCCGTTTTCATCGGTGTCTGATGGCGAGCTAAAATAGAAGAACCGGTTTAGCAAAGCAATAAAATAATGTGTCGAGTGGCGAAAGGTGGGGGTAAAGAGTAGCGACAGCGAGCAAAAGCGCAGGAGGAAATGCCCGCCCTGGTGTGGTTCAGGGCGGGGTCAGCAGGGTTATCCCATCTTTGGATAAACCCCCGGGCCAATCGGCAGGCCGAGCGCGTACCAGGCCAGCAGCAGCAAAATCCACACGGCAAAGAACACCAGCGGATAGGGCAGGATCAGCACGTAATAGGTGCCGAGCTGGGCGTCTTTGCGGTAACGCTGCAGGAAACCGAGGAACAGCGGCAGGAAGGGGGACATCGGTGCCAGCGGCAGCACCGAGGAGTCGGCGATGCGGAAAATCATCTGGGCGAACGCCGGATGAAAGCCCAGCAGCATAAACATCGGTACAAAGATCGGGGCCAGAATCGACCAGATGGCAGAGCCACTGGCGATAAACATGCACAGGAAGGCCGAGAGGAACATCAGCCCGAGAAACGCCGGGGCACCGCTCATACCGGCGGCCTCCAGCATATCGGTCAGGCCGATGGCCATAAACTTGCCCATGTTGCTCCAGTTAAAGAACGCCACGAACTGCGACAGTGGGAACACCATCACGATAAAGCCGGCCATGCTTTTCATCGGCTCTATCAGGTGGTTGGGAATATCGTCCGGCCGTTTGATCTGTTTGGTGACCACGCCATAGGTAATGCCAACGGTGAAGAAGAACAGGATGATGATCGGCACAATGCCTTTAATAAACGGCGATGGGATCACCGAGCCGGTTTTCGGATCGCGCAGCGGGGCCGCTTCGGGTACCACCAGGGCGGCGATAATCGCGATAAACACCAGCGCGGCAATGCCGCTCATCATCAACCCACGGTTTTGTAGTGGGGTTAGCGTCTCAATTTTGTCCTCGGCGCTGCCCTGCCATTTGGGCAGGCGCGGTTCGATAAACTTATCGGTCAACAGCGCCCCGGCGAAGGTCAGCACCACGACCGAGGTGGCCATAAAGTACCAGTTGTCGATCACGCTGACGTGAACGGCGGCGTCCACCGCCTTGGTGGCCTCGGTACTGATGCCGGAGAGCAGTACGTCGGTGGTGACGATCAACAGGTTGGCGGTAAAGCCGGAGGCAACCCCGGCAATCGCGGCCAGCAGTCCGGCCACCGGGTGGCGGCCCACGGCCAGAAACATCAGCGCGCCGAGCGGCGGCATCACCACCAGTGCGGCGTCAGAAGAGATATGGCTGAAAAAGGCGATAAACAGCACCAGATAGCTGGCATAGCGGGCGCTAACGCGTGAGGCCATCTTGTACATCAATGCCTGTAGCAGCCCGACCTTTTCGGCCAGCCCGGCACCGATCACCAGCGCCAAAATTGCACCCAGCGGGGCAAAACTGCTGAAGTTATGAATGATATTCGGGAAGATCCACTGCATGCCCGCCACGCTCATCAGGTTATTTACCTTGATCAACTCGCCGGTGGCCGGGTTTTTTACCGCCATGTCGAGCCAGGAGAACAGCGCGGTAGCCAGCATTAAAACAACGATTAAATAGACGAACAGTAAAAATGGATTGGGGATTTTATTCCCGATGCGCTCTACCCAGTAAAAAACGCGACCGGGGCTTTTATTGGCTGAAGTTGTGACCTCACTCATTGTCTTACCCTCTGTGTTTGTCCTGTTGTGTTTATTTTTTATTATTTGATTTAATTATAATTATTATTACTGGCCCGCTATTGCGGGCCTTGGCTGCATGGTGGTTACTTTAACGGTGAAGGCTTGATGTCCTTGGGGATCGGGCAGCTATAAGGCTGTTCGGCGCGCTGGCCTTCGAACTCGCGGCGGCAGTCCGCCAGCAGAGCGCTGTCGCTCAGCAGTTCGACGGCGGTGGCCGCCATCACCTTGCCGGCCAGGCACATGCCTTTGTGGGCGATCGAAGTGCGACCCTGTGCTACCAGTTGCCAGGTGTGCAGCGGAGTGCCGAACGCAAAGCAGGGGCTGAAGCACTGGGCGGTCGGCGCGACCCAACTGACATCGCCGACGTCGGTAGAGCCGTACAGTAGATCTTCCGATGCCACATAAGGGGCTACCTGATCCATCAACACCTTGTCGCCCAGATTCTGAACCCACTCGCGGCCCGCCGCGCCGCCGGTACGGGCGATATTTAACCTGGCATTACGCAGGTCGTCTTTGTTGAGCGTTTGGCGGATTTCCGTGGCGAATTTGCGTTCCGCCTCACTGTATTCCGGCAGGCCGAAGTCGCAGACATAGCGATACATCACCTGCTCCATGCTGCGGTTTGGCACGTAGTTGGAGCAAGCCTTGTCGAAACGTACCGTCATCTGGGTATCGGTCATCAGCGCTGCGCCTTTGGCGATGTTGATCACCCGTTGGTAAATATCCTGCGCCTGATCGAGCTGTGGCGCGCGGATCAGGTACAGCACCTCGGCATCGGCTTGCACCACATTGGGTGAACTGCCACCGGTATTGGTGACGGCATAGTGCAGCCGCGCTTCCTGTACGATGTGCTCACGCAGGAAGTTGGCACCGGTGTTCATCAGCGTAACCGCATCCAGCGCGCTGCGGCCAAGATGCGGTGAGTTGGCGGCGTGAGCAGCGATGCCCTTGAACTGAAACGCCGCCTGAATGTTGGCCAAAGTGCTGGTATTGAACATGCTGCTGAAGCCTTCCGGATGCCAGGTGAGGGCGGCATCCACGTCATCGAACAGGCCTTCACGCACCATAAAGGTTTTGCCGGAGCCGCCTTCTTCACCCGGGCAGCCGTAGAAACGCACGGTGCCGGTCAGGTGCTGCTGTTGCATCCAGGCCTTCACCGCGAATGCCCCCGCCAGCGCAGCGGTGCCCAGCAGATTGTGGCCGCAGCCGTGGCCGTTGCCGTTTTCCACCAGCGGCTGTGGCGTGGCGCAGCCGGCCTGTTGGCTCAGTCCGGCGAGTGCGTCGTACTCGCCCAGCAGCGCGATCACCGGCTGGCCGCTGCCGTAGCTGGCGATAAACGCGGTTTCAATGCCGCCAACGCCGCGCTCAAGCCGAAAACCTTCCTGCTCCAGCGCGTCGGCCAGCAGATTGGCAGAATAGGTTTCGGTAAAGCGCGTCTCCGGGTGATCCCAGATGCTGTCGCTCAGTGCGCTGAACTGCGGCTGGTGTTGGTCAATGTACTGATTGATAAACGTAAGCAGTTGCGGGTTACTCATGCTTTGCTCCCAAAGGTCGGCAGGTTCAGTGCCAGCGACGCCAGCGTTTTCACCGCCACCGCCATCACCTGTTCGTTAAAATCGAACTTTTCGTTGTGGTGCCCGGCGCTCAGTTCGGTACCGAAAATCACGTAAGAGGCCTGCCCGCCGTGGGATTTCACCCGTTCCATCATATAAGTGGCGTCTTCGGAACCGGCGGCCTGCTCGCGGCGATCGACGACCGAAGTCAGTTCGGCTATCTCCTGCGCCTGGCGGTGAATGTAGTCCACCCAGGGCTGGGTCGGTTTACTGCTCTGCGCTGCACCCATCAGGGCGATGTCGTATTCCACGCCGTGCATTTTGGCCGCGCCTTCGATCACGTTCAGCGCCTGCTGGTAAACAAATTCGTTGATGGCGTTGGTGGCCCCGCGGGTTTCCACCTTCATAAACGCCCGATCGGCAATCACGTTGCGGCCGGTTCCGCCCTGCAGCACGCCGACGTTAATGCGTGAGCTGCCCTCGCTGTGGCGTGGGATGGCGTACAGCCCCACGGTGGCCTGCGCCGCCGCCAGCAGGGCATTACGGCCGTCCTCCGGTTTGGCACCGGCGTGAGAGGCAACGCCACGGTAGGTGACGTCCAGCTTGCTGGTGGCCATAAAGCTGTCGCTACCGCACACCAGTTCCCCGGCCGGTACGCCGGTGCCGATGTGTACGGCGGTGAAGAAATCCACGTCGTCCACCACGCCGGCTTCCACCATGGATTTTGCGCCACGGGTGCCTTCTTCTGCCGGCTGGAAAATCAGTTTGATCGTGCCGCTCAGCTGCGCCTCCAGGCTCTTGAACACCCGTGCCAGTCCCAGCCCAATGGTGGTGTGGCCGTCATGACCGCATGCATGCATCATGCCGCTGTTGCAGGAGGCGAAGCCTTCACGGAACGGCAGGTGATCCGGCTGCAGTTTTTCGTTGAGATCGAGCGCATCCATGTCAACGCGATAGGCGATCACCGGGCCGGGGCGGCCGGTGTCCAGCGTGGCGACAATACCGGCGAAGCCGCCGGAAAAGTGCGGTAACCACTTATCCAGTGCCCCCTGTTCGCGGGCGCGCTGCTCCTGTTGCTGCAGAGCTTCGGCGGAAGGCAACCCCATGCGGGCATCGGCATTAATGACTTCGCGGCCCAGTTGCAGGCGGTAGCCCAGCCGATCCAGTTCTTCCGCCACCAGCGTAGCGGTGCGGAACTCAAACCAGCCGGATTCGGCATAGCGGTGAAAGTCGCGGCGCCAGGCCTGCAGTTGCGGGGATAAATCTGACACCAACATCGAAAGCGGATTATTCATTGGGAGATCTCATTGGTTATCGCGCCCAGGCAAACGCCGGGCAGCAGTGGTGCGCTGAACTGAGGTCAGACGGTGGAACTGTTTAATGAAAAAGACGTATTTAGTGACTAACTGCCGTGAAATGCGCTTATTGGCGCAGAAAATGCGTTTAATTAAGCGAAATAAGAATTTGGTTATTTATTATGTTTTTTTCGAATGTACACAATGGAATCGGGCTAAATAAGATGCCAATATCTTGCTATTGATAAACAACGGTTATCACCATTCGCCTATGCCAGCCTCAATAAAATTGCACCAATTACGTGCGTTTGTAGAAGTCAGCCGCCAGGGTAGTATCCGTGCCGCCAGCCGGACTTCACAACTTTCCCAGCCGGCGCTGACCAAATCGATTCAGGAGCTGGAGACGGTGCTGGGGGCCAAGCTGTTTATCCGCCGTAGCCAGGGCGTGGTGCTGACCGACTGCGGCGATAACTTTTTCCAGCATGCCAGCCTGATCCTCGAAGAGCTGCGGGTGGCTCAGGAGGATATCCAGCAACGACTGGGGCTGGCGGGCGGCTCAGTGAATATCGGCGTCGGTGGCAGCATTGCGCGCACCGTGATGCCGCAGGTGATCAATCAGTTCCACCGCGAATACCCAAAGGTCAAAGTGCGGATTGTCGAAGGGCAACTGGTGTCGATGATCCCGGAACTTCGCCAGGGGGAACTGGATTTCACGGTCAATACCTATTACCCCAGCAGCCTGGACAATGAGTTGCAGTACGAACGGCTGATGGAGAAAGAATACAAGGTGGTGGTGCGCAAGGGGCATCCGATGGAGGGGGCGACGTCACTCAGGCAACTGCAGCACTGCGACTGGACGATGCCGACGCCAAAGGGCAGCTACTACCGGCTACTGCACGACTTGTTCGGGGATTTGGGAATGGCGCCGTCTATCAGCGTCACCTGCGAGACTTTTATGGCCTGCACCAGCCTGGTGGCGCAGAGCGACTTTGTCAGCATTCTGTCGGTGGACGTGATTTCCGACCCGATATTGGGTAAACATCTGGTGCCGCTGGCGCTGGAGGAGAGCCTGCCAAAAGCGACGTTTTATCTGATCCAGCGTAAAGACACCACGCTGACCCCGATGGGCGCACACCTGGCACGCCTGTTCCGCTTGTACTGCCGCTAAAGGGCATTCTCCTTTTGAACACCCTGCACGGATATCTCAGACCTTACCCATCAACGGATCGCTGACGCTGTGGTCGCCGTTCTCCAGCCGGCCTGCCAGTCGGCGTTGCCAGCCCTGTGGCCCCTGCAGTGAAAGATCGTACCAGCCACCGCTGGATTTGGTAGCAAAGGCCTGCTGATGGCGGCCACCCACTGGCAGTTCAATCTGCCAAGGGCCTTTTTGCGTATAAGGGCAGCGGGCGATGGTCACCGTTGTTGCCTGGCTACCTGAGTTGGTTAGCGTTAGCGATAAACGATCGCCCTGCGGGGTGAGTTGTACTTCCGGCTGCGGCTGCAGAACGCTGCCACCCAACTCACGATGGAAACCGTTGGGGCCTAGCAACCACAGGTGGTAGCGATCCGCAGTTAGCCAGTTATCACTGACTGCCTTACCGGCCTCGACGGTATAGCGCCGTGGGATCTGCTCCAGACTCAACAGGTCGTACACATGAAAGACCACGCCCTGTTCGCCAGTGTTGTACAGGTTGAGCGTCAGCATTTTTTGCCCGGGGTTGCTGTTGGCCTCAACGTGCAACTGGTAAGGCAGCGCACGCGATGGGCGTGCCAGTCGCGACTGATGCGGTAACTGTTGCCTGTCCACCGGCGGCAAGGGCACCTGCGGTAACTGTTCCTGTCGCTGGCGCAGGTTATCGGCGGCGTGACGGCTGGTGGTGGGCAGACGAGGCAAGGTTTCCTCATTTGGGTCGACAAAGTTGAAGGCCGAAGTGAGGTCACCACAGACTGCTCGTCGCCAGGCGCTGATGTTCGGTTCATGTACCTGGAAGCGTTTTTCCAAAAATTGCAGTACCGAGGTGTGGTCGAATACCTGTGAATTGACCCAGCCGCCACGGCTCCAGGGAGACAGCACCAACATCGGTACCCGCGGGCCGGGGCCATAGATACGGCCGTCCGGTGGCGGTTGCTCTTGTGAACCGGGTGGGGCGACATGCTGGAAGATTTCACTGTCGAACGGCACCGTCGATTTACCGGCGAAGCTGCCGTCTTCGCGCAGTGACGGGGCCGATGGCGAAGGCATATGATCGAAGAAGCCGTCGTTTTCGTCGTAATTGACCAGCAGCACGGTTTTGCTCCACACCTCCGGGTTATCCGTCAGCGCGTTGAGGATCTCCTGGGTAAACCAGCCGCCCTGCACCGGACTGGAAGGCCCGGGGTGTTCCGAGTAGGCCGCCGGGGCGATAATCCAGCTCACCTGCGGCAACTTGCCCTGCTGTACGTCGTTACGAAAGCCGGTCAGCATCGCATCCAGATCGTTGCCGTCGGCTGCCGGCAGCGTATTGCCATTGCCCTTGTACAGCGGGGCTTCAACGTTCAATTCATCGCGATAGGGAACAAAGGCGGTGAAGTCTTTTGGCGGCTGTGCCGGGTTGCCGACCTTAACGCTGGCGGCACGGTACTGGCGGAATCCCGCCAGTGGGTTGTCGGTGAAGTTATCAGGCAAAAACTGATAGACCTTCCAACTGACGCCGCCGGCCTCCAGCCGCTCCGGATAGGTCTGCCACTGGTAGCCGACTTCCGCCGGGCCGGGGCTGTCCCACTCGTTGACCACCACCGCGACCTCGGCCGCCGTCGGGCCATTGGTGCCGGTCCAGTGGAACAGACGGTTGGTGTTGGTCCCGGCGTGGATCGAGCAATGATAGGCGTCGCACAGGGTGAAGGTTTCGGCCAGCGCAAACTGGAACGGCAATTCGTGCCGACGGTAATAGCCCATCGAGGTGGGCGTTTTATAGGTCGGCCAGGCGCTCATGCGGCCGTTATCCCAGGCGGATTGTTCATCGACCCACGAATGCGGCGTGCCGCTGACCCGTTGGGCATTGCCGCGCTTGCTGTCGAGATGATAGGGCAGCACCAACCGACTTTCCCCCTGCTGCTGCCAGACGTGACGGCCGCCGGGCAAAGGAATGGTGATGCGATCGCTAAAGCCGCGTACGCCGGGCAAGGTGCCGAAGTAATGGTCGAAAGAGCGGTTTTCCTGCATCAGGATCACCACGTGTTCGACATCGTTAAGGGTGCCGGTGCGGTTATTGGCGGGGATGGCCAGCGCTTTGCGGATCGAGGCGGGTAACAGTGAAAAAGCCGATCCGATGGCGGCAGCCCGCAGTATTTCTCTGCGCGAAAAATCAGGCATGCGTCGTTAATCTCCCTGAGGGTTGTTTTGAAGATAGTTGTTAACGACGATAATGGCGAAAAATAACAAACAGATGAATCGGGGGAAATAATGCCCCCGGGCGGGGGCATGACAAGTGGAACGGTTATTGCCTGATCAAACGGCCCAGGGTGGGTGCCGTTTCAAAATCGCTGCGGAACGGGTTGATGTCCAGACCGCCGCGGCGGGTATAGCGGGCGAACACGCTGAGTTTCTCCGGCTGGCAGCTTTGTTTGATGTCGTTAAAAATACGCTCGACACACTGCTCGTGGAACTCATTATGCTGGCGGAAGGAGATCAGATAGCGCAGCAGGCGCTCGCGATCGATTTTACGGCCCTGATAGTGGATCACCACGCTGCCCCAGTCCGGCTGATTGGTCACCAGACAGTTGGATTTCAGCAGGTTGGACGACAGCGTCTCCGTCACTATTTCCGCCTGTTCGCTGGTGGCGCCAATCAGATATTCCGGTTTGAAATCAAAGTCATCCACGGCGATATCCAGGTCGTCGATATTGATGCCCGGCAGGGCGTCTATCTGCGCTGAATAACCGTCCAGCCCCGGATACAGCTTCACCCCAACCTGACCATTGGCGGCCTGCGACAGATCTTTTTGCATCGCGGCGCTGACCTGTTCCACGCTGTCGAAGCGCGTCTGGTTAAAGCTGTTGAGATACAGTTTGAATGATTTGGACTCGATCAGGTTGGTGGACGAATGGGGCAGGGTAAATTCACCAATCCCCACCACCGGTTTGCCTTTGGCGTTGAGCCAGGAAAGTTCGAAGGCGGTCCACAGGTCGAAGCCGCTGAATGGCAGTTTGCGTTCATCCACGCCGATCAGATCGCGACCGCGTGCGCGCGGCAGGGCTTCGAGCAATTCGGGAGCATACTGGTCCGGATAATCGGAGTTGGCGCCAAGATGGGTGATTTTATCTTGTTTTTTGATATGCATATTCATTGCTCCTTGCAAGATCGGTATTGATATAACGGTTAAACAGGCTACGGGCGGCGTATATCGGCCCGACGCCCACCAGGGCGTAGACCACCTTAATCAGGAACTGCGACAGGATCATGGTTTTGATGATGTCCCAGCTCAAAACGTTGTAGAACGCCAGGGTGCAGAACACCAGGCTGTCGATGGCCGAGGCCACAACGGTGCTGGTGATCACCCGTACAAACAGATAGCGAGAGTTGGTCAGCTCTTTGATTTTGCACAGCAGCCAGGAGTTGACGTTCTCGGAGATTAAATAGGCGGCAGATGAGGCCACCAGCACCGCCATGATGCTGTGGACGATACCGTCATAAGTCTGGCTGAACTCCCACTGCGGAATGCTCGGTACCAGCGTGGTTGCCCAAACGCCCAGCACAAAAATCAGGTTGGCCATAAACGAGATGATAATGGTGCGCCTGGCCAGCCGCAGCCCATAAAATTCGTTAAGAATATCCACCAGGATAAAGGTCAGGGGGTAAATAAATATCGCCGGGGGCGTGATGATATTCAATGCAGCAATTTCAATCGGTTTGACGCCGCACAGCGTTGAGAAGATATAAATCACGCTGAGCGCCACGGTAATAATCAGATAGGCATACCAGGATCTTTCATGGCGATCGCTGAGCTCATAGGCAGTTTGCTGCTGGTTGTTGCCGTAGATTTTGCGATACAGCGCCTGTAGTTCATGGCGGCTCAGATCTTCCGAGATGTCGCTGTCGGCCAGCTCATTAAGCCCCATGGTAATGGTTTTGCCGGTGGCTAATACCATGACATTGGCAGCCAGAGTGCCATGCCGGGTAAAGCCCAATAGCTTGAACTTTTGATTCGGTTCCATTTATAGCCTTTCTCCAATGATATAACCCAGGAATTGCACGGTATCCTGATGATTTTTCTCCATGCTGCTTTCTTCTTTGTCGTTAACCACAAAGAAGCCGTATTTTCCCGAGTGATACAATAAAGGCGAATCGCAAACTAATACCGGCGGGCGTTTTATAATAATGACCTCGCCTGGGATAAATGAACCTTTTATTTCGGTCTCTATGCGCATTGCTACCATATTTGACTCATCGCCGAAGAAATAAGTCAAAGGGAACTCTGTGACCAGTTGGCCGATCTTCTTGCCGGCAACCGCTAAATAACGCGACTGCGGAATAACAGGAATTGCGGAAGGATTTTTATTGCCTTCGGTGGACAGGGTTTCATTGAGCAGCTCCAGTTTTTCCAGATCATAGTCTTCGATCTCTTCGCAGGAAACGCCGAAGAAATCTGAAATCCGGTTAACCGTGGCTTGCTGCACGTTGTTGACCCGCCCATCGAGGATCTTGTAGATAGTGGTACGTGTCAGGCCAGTACGGTTAGAGAAGGATGCCTTGGTTTCGCCACGGGTGCGCATCAGATATTCAATATTCTTAATGATGTTGCTTTTGCGCTGGGCGTTAGTGGTCTTCATAAGCATTCCTTACAATATTCTGGCCGGCATTACTATATCGCACGCGCTGACATTGTCCAGAATTGCCATTGGAAGAGGGTGGGTAACCGGCTGATTAATCTTTGAAAACGTATGTTAAACGGCTACGTATCACCCCTAATGATACTTTCACCCTGTTGAGTGAAAAGTGGAATGAAAGTAATTAAATACAAATCAATCGCTTAGATGATGAATCCATAAAAGTGAACACAAAAGTGGGTTTTGTGTCTACTTTTGTGTTGACCATGGTGCTTTTTGTGAGCTACTGTTCATCCATACTGAAGTGTTTCTTGACGGTCAAAACAGTTAATAACCGATTGTCTGACAACTTCTATAATAAAAAACTCAGGGAGGGAGGCGTTTCCATTCTCTGGGTAATAAAGGATGTTTTAGCTACCGACACCAGGGAATTCCAATCAGGTTTCAGTTTTAAAACCGCAGTTTTTAGTCCACCAAATCCTCATTCTATAGTATTACCACTCACCCGTTGCAGGAGAGTGGTAATAGCATTTCGTCGCTGGCAACCGAGTCAGCTTTGCGCCGGGGCCGGTTTCTGCGAACGATTCAGCGCCAACTTGAATACCCAATACAACAGGCTGGCGGCCAGCAATGAGTTGATGGTCGGCACACCCCATTCGGTCACTAACCCGACGATGCTGCCGGCAATGCTGGCGACGATCGCTGCCCAGCCAATGGTCGGCGTCTGGTCGGGCAGTTTGCCTTCCCGGCGGCTGTCATCCAGAATTTTACGGTGAGTCCGCAGCAAGTAATAATCCACCAGCATCACGCCGATAATCGGCGGGAACACCACGCCCAGTACCGTCAGGAAGTCGACGAACCGATCCAGGATCCCCAGCACCGAAAGCGTTGTACCCAACACGCCAATCACCAGCGTGGTGGCGGTGTATTTCAGCCTTTTACCGGTCATGCCTTCAACCGCGTTGACGATGCCCAGTGAAGATGAGTACAGGTTGAGGTCATTGACCCTTAAGGTGGAGAACACTACCACCAGCAGGCCAGCTCCCCCGGCGACCTGTGACATGATGGTCACGACATCCGCCGTGCCGAGCGTTTTGGCGATCAGCAGCGCCAGACCGTTAACCACGAACTCCCCGGCGACAATGGTGAGCAGGGTCACGCCAAACACGTGCTTGCCGTTTTTGGAATAACGCGTCAGATCGGGGGTCATCAGGCTGGCAACGATGGCGCCACCGACCACGATGGTGATGCCGGCACTGATCGACAGTGGCTCACCTGGCGGCATTAATTGAATAATTTCCGGCAGATTATGGCCGGTGAGGGTGATGTAAGAGATATAGGCTACCAGCATAATAAACATCGGTACCGCAATTCGGGCGGCGATACGCAATGCCTTGAAGCCAAAGGCCACCAGTATGGTCAGCAGGGTACCGGACAGGCCGGCCGCCAGACCAAAGCCCAGCTTATTGCCCAGCGCGAAATCCAGCGACTTGGCGAAAATGGCGTTCTGTATGCCAAACCAGCCCAGCAGGCTGACGGCCACCACCACGCCGATCAGTACCGAACCCAGTCGACCAAAGCCGCACCAGCGGGCCAGCAGGCTGCCGGAGATCCCTTCGCGCATCCCCGCCAGCCCGAGGCCGTAGGTGACAACGCCAAAGATCAGGCTGCCGACGAAAATGGCGGTAAAGGCATCGAACAGCGTCATCGAGTGGCCCAATACGGCGCCCAGCATAAACTGATCCAGCGCGGTCAGCATGCCCATATGCACAATGGCCACGCTTAAAAACGAGACTCTTTTATCCTGAGGTACCCGGGTTAACGGATAGTCTTCAATTTTGATCACGGTGAGGTATTCCTTGCTATTAAATAAACTGAATGCCTTTAGCTATCAGGCGATCGGGAATGTAATTGTCCAGATGCGCATATTTGCAAAATTCTTCAAACTGCTGCTGTGTATGGACGTCAGATTTTTGATAGATGTTATATATTCTGTTTTCTATGGTTTTATTGCTGATATTGTATATTTTGGCGATCTCTTTCACCGACAGCCGTTGCAACATTAAAAATATCACGTCAAGTTCGGCTCGGGTGAAAATGGTGCTATTGGTTTCTGTGGTCAGAACGCTGGGTTTTTGTTGATTGATAAATTTCAACGGAGATAAGGTGTTGAGCGGTTTGGCGTTCCACATCACCCCAACCACTTCTTTTTTATCGTTGTAGATCGGCAGTTTTTCGCTGATAAACGGGGTCAGACTGTCTTTCCCGTACCAATAATGCGTTTCTATCACCGCAACCCGCTCCCGCGAGACCTCTGTCATTTTGTCGTGTTCGACAAAATCGGCCGCGCATTCGGCCCAGTCGGCGGGAAACTCGTCGTCCAGCTTACCGGCTACATCAAAATCAAGCGGCGTATTGGTATAGAGGTAGGCGGCATGGTTCATATAAATATGACGGGATGCCAGATCCTTAATGCCCCATGGCTCACTTAAGTGCTCCATCATGGCAATCAGACCTTTCAAATAAAATTCATTATTTTTATCGGACGAATCCATTCTGACCTCTCCGATGACAACCGGATTAAATCTCTTTTGCCAGGTAGTGGCGCGTATGCTTCTTGGCATAGCCACCCAGGTTGCCGTACAGCTGATAGCCCAATTTTTCGTAAAAGCCGCGGGCCTGGAAGTCGAAGGTATCGACATAGGCCATGTGGCAGCCGCGCTTCCTGGCCTCTTCTTCTGCCTGGAGCATCAGTTGACGGCCATAGCCGCTTTTACGATGCTGGTCGCTGACCCAAAGATATTGCACTTCAAGCCCGCCCCACCAGGTTCTGGCCACCAGCCCGGCAACGATTTTACCTTGCTCATCGGTCACGGTCAGGAACAAGGGGTGGATATCAACGTGTTCGGTTTTTTCATTATGAGCCCAAAGGCTGTCGATAACGAACTCTTCATCTTGCGGATTTGGCTGGTCGGTAATATTGATTTTCATGGATATGATATGATTCCCTGTGATAATAATGTCTTATGGCAACTAATTTGGGGCTTGCCAACGGCTTTAACTATCACTTTTCGTAATGTATTTCAAGGGTGTTTTTCACCCGTTCCCGTCAGGGGGCCAAACGTTTATATTAACTGTGACGAGGCTAGAAAATAGCGTAATACGTGGTAATAAATAGCCGTTAGCCTTGCTCAGTCAATCTATTCCTATTGTGCCTCACCAGGGCCTCATCCAGGAAATACATTAGCCTTTCAGGCTCCACCGGTAGAGCAAGTCAACTTGCCAAAGGGGAGCCGCTATCTTCAGCCTTCCGATGAATCTGCGTTGAAATTTGCTGCTGTGCGTCGTCGACCGTCGGTCGAGAAAGTGCAGGGTCTGGCGGCGGCTTGTCAGAGGGGGAAGCACAGGAGGTTGCGGCTATTGTATTGTTTTAATACGGGGATAACACCGACGGCTCAATTCAGCTCGCCGTTTTTCAAAATAACCTGTATGGCTTTATCAATCAGGGCTGAACGATGTGTGATTCAATCCTTTGCTTTTCCTCCACGCCTTCCAGTTTAAAATCTATATCAATATCCATGGAACACCACCTTATATTGATAATATAAGGGAATGACGCTTATTAGTAATAGAAGCCACTTTGGGTTAATGCAAAAAAATATCAGTTTAACACCGTTAATTAGGAATAATCTTAATTCTGGATTTGCCAGTCCCCGCCTATTTGCGACAAGGGCCGAGCGCCAGAAGGCGTTAGCCCCGCTGGCGCTTGGCCTGAGGGCGCCTGGCGCAGTGGCTGTCTTTTATTCTCTGACATTGGGGAATAATTGTTTCTAACATCCATCTTGCACTGATTAGGTTAATGCGATAGAAAACCTAGACAGATGTATTATCCCCCTTTTTAAGCGCGTTCATTAACTGGCTGCCTAAAGGCGCATTATATGAAGATTATTAAGCCGCTGCGTCTGAGCGTATTAAATCGACCTTTCCGCCAGCAGGGTAAAAATTATCTCGGCGTTTCTGTGATGGCACTGCTGGATATGGGCACGACGCCCCAGTTGCGTCCGGAAGTGGAATTATGGCAACTGGCGGCGGAAGAACTGCAAACCAGTGGCGGCGTTATTGATGTGGCGATTCCGAAAGCCCGGGCTGAATTTTTGGCGACGGGTAATGCTTATACCCGTCATCAGAAGGAAAAAAACAGCTGCGCAGTGCGCATTGACGTGGGCAGCCTCAGCAAGACCCTGGTGGCTTTTGGCGATCGTTTCTGGTCTGGTTCGCAGCCGACCCCGCCACGCAATTTTGAGTCGATGCGCCTTGACTGGAGCCGTGCTTTTGGCGGCGCAGGATACGAAGAGAACCCTCATGGTATTGGCGCCGTGGAAGAGCAGCACAACGGCGCGGCTTTTCGTCGCCTGCCGAATATCGAACCGCTACATCAACGTATGACCTCACCGCGGCAGCAGCCCGAGCCGGTAAGTTTTGGGCCGCTGGACATGACCTGGCCGCGTCGTTTTAAGCGCATGGGCAAAGCCTATGATGCCAACTGGCTGAAGAATGACTTTCCAGGCCTGGCCCGCGACGCCGACTGGCGTGTATTCAATGCCGCCAGCCCGGATCAATGGTGGCCGGAACAAGATGAGCTGCCGCCTGAAGCCGAGTGGCGCATTTGGAATATGCATCCGGAAAAACCGCTACAGTCGGGCAAACTGCCGCCATGGCGGGCGCGCTGTTTTATCAATCGTCAGCGTGGGGATGAAACGCTGTTTGAAGAGATTAGGTTGCGTACCACCACGGTCTGGTTCTTCCCGCATCGGCAACAGATGATGCTGATCTGGCAGGGCAGTTGCCGCATTAACGAGGATGATGCGGCGGATGTGCTGCAACTGATGCCGGCGCTGGAGAAAAACGGCGCCGCTCGTTCGGCCAATCACTATCGCAAGGTGTTGGCCCAGCGGCTGGATAAAGGGAAGGGTGCGCTGTTTGCCTTCCGTGAAAAAGATTTGTTGCCGGAAGAGCTTATCGGTCCCTGGATTGACAGCGAAATGCAGCAAACAGAAAGCCCGATGCAAAATAATATGCAAAACCGGGTAAGTAAAATACGCGAACTGCACCGCGCCAGGCTTGAGGCTGAAGGGCGGGATGTTAACGAGCTACTGGCGGATATGTCGCAGCCAGAGATGCCGAGGCTGGATGAACTGCCGGAGTTTGTCGAACGACTGGAGCGCCAGGCTGAGGAGATGAAAGCGCAGGCCGAGGTGCGCCAGGCTGAAGTGGAAGCCCGCCAGGGTGCCAAACAGGACTCACGGCCGCGTGGCCCGGAATCAATGCACCGTATGCAGGAGATGCTGCATCAACATGCGGACAGCATGACGGCGAAGAAATTGGCGCAGAGCCGCGAATCGCTGCACCAGATGTATCTGATGGCGGTCCAGCATCAACCGCCGGCGCAACGCATGACGGGGGATATCGCCCGGATTATTCGCCAGCGCGCTTCGAACACCATGGCGTGCGGAGGAGACTTTAGCGAGTTGGATTTCACCGGCGCGGACCTCTCCGGTATGGATTTTCGCGGCGCTAATTTCCGTAAGGCGTTGCTGGAAAGCGCCGATCTCAGCGGTTGTCAGTTGGACGGCGCTGATTTTAGCGAGGCGATGCTGGCGCGAACCGATTTGCGCAACAGTTCGCTGCGTGAATGCAATCTGACCAAAGCCAGCCTGGCGTTGGCCCAGTGCCGACAGACCGATTTTAGCGGCGCCAACCTGACGGAAACCCAACTGGAAGACGCGCTGTTTGAAGACTGTGACTTCAGCCGTGCCACGCTAAAAACGCTGTTGCTGCGCCAGGTCGGTATTAGCCATTGCCGTTTCCACCGTGCCGAGCTGGAGGAGTGTATCGTTATGAATTTAACGCTGCCGCAGCTCGATTTCAGCGAGGCCAGGCTGCGTAAGACCGTCTTCCAACAGTGCGAGTTGCAGGCTGCGGTCTTCAACGGTGCGTGGCTTGAGAGCTGTAACTGGGTGGAGAGCAAACTGCCGCACGCCCAGTTTAAAGCGGCCAGCCTGCTGACCTGCGCGGCCGTAATGGAGAGTGACTTAAGCGGCGCGGACTTTAGCGAAGCAACGCTGAAAGAAAGTAATCTGCGCCAGGCTTTGCTTACTCAGGCGAACTTTACGTTGGCGAAGGTGGAGAACAGCGATCTCAGCGAGGCGGACTGTCAGAGGGCGAATTTCACCCGCGCCAACCTGGTCGGGAGCCTGTTGATCCGCACTGATTTCCGCCAGGTCAATTTCACTGGGGCCAACCTGATGGGCGCACTGATGCAGAAAACCCAACTGGGTGGCGCGGACTTTACCGCTGCCAATCTGTTCCGTGCCGATCTGTCACAATCCTTTATTAATATGGAGACGCGGCTGGACAACGCCTATACCAGCCGGGTGAAAACGTTGCCGAAGCGGGATGAGGAACTGTCATGACGACGCTGAGCGCGGCAGAGCTACAGCAGAAAATAAAAAATGGCGAGATGATTAACGCCTGCAACCTAGATGATCTTGAGCTACAAGGATGCGACCTGTCCGGCGGCATTTTTCAGGATGTCTCACTGTTGGGGGCGAACCTGCAGGCGGCCAATTTACATGAAACGGTATTTAATGAGTGTCTGTTGAATGGGGTGACGCTGAGCGGCGCCCGCATGCAGCAGAGCGTGTTTAACGACTGTGAAATGACGGCAATCAGCGCCTGCGACACGCTAATGGCGCAGTGCATCTTTAATCATTGCGAGCTTGGCAACGGCGATTTCTCCCGCAGCAGGTTCGACGCTTGCCAATTCATGCGCAGCCCGCTATCCGGCAGCACCTTCAACCAGTCCACGCTGGAACGTACTACCTTCTTTGAAAGCTCGCTGGATGAGGCGCAACTGGAGCAGTGCCAGTGCCTGCTGACGACCTTTTTCAATATCGACCTGCGCACTACCCGTTTGGGCCACAGTCAATTCGACCGTACGGTCTTTTTCAACTGCGATCAGCGTGGAAAAAACTATGCCCAGCAGCGCTTTAGCGGCTGTCAGTTTACCGATAATCAGCTCGACGCGGTCGATTTTAACGGGGCGCAGCTGACGCAGTGCAATTTCAAAGGCGCTTCTCTGAGAAAAGCTCAACTCCGTAAGGTGAACGCCAGCCAGGCGCTGTTTATGAGTGCGGACCTTACCGGAGCCAACTGTCAGGGCAGTTTGTTTGATCAGGCGTTGTTTATCGGTGCCAGGTTACAACAGGCCGATTTTAGCCACAGCCGCCTGTTCCAGAGCATTTTGCAGCAGGTGGAGGCCGAAGGCAGCAACTTTGCCCTGTGCGACCTGACCTACAGCGATTTCACCCATGCTGATTTGCGCCGGGCCGATTTCCGCAGTGCCACATTTTCCCGCACCCGGTTCCATCGGGCGCAGCAGGAGGGAGCCCATTTTTCCGATCGCCGGGGCATCCTTGAGTATGACGAAGAGTTACTGGCTGCGGAGGCCTGGAGCCTTCAGCATCAGAGCCGCCGTTAAGGAGAGAAGATGAACAATATCAATCACAAACTGGTACAAGCGGCAGCACCGCCGCTGCAGAGTGCGGGGATGGTGACCCACTGCTTTTCCAACGGCAGCCTGAGCGTGGAGAGTGAAGGGCGCGGCTGGCACTGCCGGCGTGCTACCAGCTGCGTTATTGCTCCTCAGACCGGGGATCTGGTGCTTATCACCAGCGTGGATAATCAGGTGTGGCTGCTGGCGGTGCTGGAACGCGCCAACCCGGAAATGGCCGAACTGAGCGTACCGGGCGATCTGCATATCCGCAGCAGCGGCGAAATCAGCCTCAGCAGCGAAGCGTTGCGCGTCAGCGCCAGCCAGGGCGACTGCCATATCAGCGAAATGCAGTACAGCGGCGATAAGCTTTCCGCCTGGGTAAGCCTTTCGCGCATGGTGGGCAAGCACAGTGAGTCAATCTGGCAAACCATCACCCAGGTGAGCCATAACCTGTTGCGCACTACGCGCCAGACGGAGCAGGTACGTGCCGGCCAACTGGATATGCAGGCTGAAGATTATGCGCGTCTGCATGCGCAAAATACCGTTATTACTTCAAAGGCAATCACCAAAGTGGATGCCGAACAGATCCATATGGGCTGAGGAGGCCGCGATGTTTGCCAACTGTCAACTGATGGGCACCGATTTGGCCTTTCCCGATGTCTGCATGACGCCGATGCCGACCCCAACGCCGATACCTTATCCGGATATCGCGCTTGGGCCAACGGCCGTCCCCAACGCGCTGAATATTCTGTTTATGGGCATGCCTGCCCACAACATGGCCACGGTGACGCCGCTGACCAACGGGGATAATCCCGGTGTTGCCACCGGCGTGGCGTCAGGCACCGTGATGGGGCCGTCGCGGCATCTCACCGGTTCCTTCACCGTGCTGCTCAAAGGCACTCCGGCGACGCGCCTGACCAGCGTCAGCCTGCAGAATTCAACCAATGCCGTGGGGATACGTGCGGTACCCAGCCAGTTCAAAGTACTGATGCTGGCACCATGAGTGGCAGAGCGGCATAACGCAGTCTTAGTTACAGGGGTAAGAAGCTATGTTTGACCGTATCACGGCAACAACGCCTGCGGGTGAGGGAACGCTGAAGTTCTGGAAACTTAGCGGAGAGGAAGTGGTTTCACGCTCATTTGAATTGAGCGTGACGATGCTCAGCACCAACGCCCGCCTGGACCGCAGGGCCATGCTTGGCCAGCCGATTACCCTGACTATCCCTACTCAGGGGCTGCTCGCTGCGCCACGCTATCTCAACGGAAAAATCACCAGGGTCAACGTTCATAGTGCGGATATTAATGGTGAGCGCTACGTGGTTTACACGCTGACCATGGAGTCGGACCTGTGGCCGCTGAAGCGGGACCGCAACCAACGGATATTCCAGAACCAGCGGGTGCCGGACATCATCAAAACGGTGCTCGACGAATATGGCGTGCAGATGGAGAACCAGCTCACCGGTAACTACCGCAATTGGGAATATTGCGTGCAGTACCAGGAAAGTAGCTACGACTTTATTTCGCGCCTGATGGAGCTGGAGGGCATTTATTTCTTTTTCCGCCACGAGTCGGGTAAACACACCATGGTGCTGTACGACGCCTCTCAGCAGCACCAGCCGTTTAGCGGTTATGAGGCCATTCCTTACCACGCTACGCCTTCCGGTGGCAGCACCAGCGAAGAGGGGATCGGCCAGTGGGCGATATCCGAGCGGGTGACGCCGGGGATCTACAGCATCGACGACTACGATTTCCGCAAGCCCAACGCATGGCTGTTCCAGGCGCGACAGAACCCAACCTCACCCTCACCGGGCCAGATTGACTACTACGACTGGCCGGGGCACTTCGTGGAACACAGCCACGGCGAAACCTACGCCCGGGTGCGCCAGGAGGAGTGGCAGGCGGAGCATCAGCGCATCGACGCAACGGCTACCGCGCTGGGCATCGTACCGGGGTGTACCTTTGCCCTGCTCAACCCGCCGTTTGCCAGTGACGGCGGAGAGTATCTGGTGCTGAGTGCGCGTTACGATTTTGAAGAGAACAGCTACGCCAGCGGGGGAGAAGGGGCGGTGCATCGCACCGATTTTGTGGTGATCCCGGCGAGCACGTCGTTCCGCTCAGCGCAGCGTACCCCGTGGCCGCGGACCCATGGCCCGCAAACGGCCCGGGTGGTGGGGCCGCAGGGGGAGTCTATCTGGACCGATAAATACGGTCGGGTGAAGGTGAAATTCCACTGGGATCGTCTGGCGAAAGGGGATGAAAGCAGTTCCTGCTGGGTGCGAGTGTCCAGCGCCTGGGCAGGCCAGGGCTTCGGCGGCGTACAGATCCCGCGAGTGGGGGATGAAGTGGTGATTGATTTTATCAATGGCGATCCGGACCGCCCGATGGTTACCGGCCGGGTGTATAACGAAGCCTGTATGCCGCCGTGGACGCTGCCCGCCGGTGCGACCATGATGGGCTTTATGACGCGATCCAAAGACGGCCACAGTGATAATTCCAGCCACCTGTTCTTCGAAGATAAGGCGGGCTCGGAAATGGTGCAGCTGCATGCCGAAAAAGACATGAATATTTCGGTGGAGAACGATAAAACGGTGACCGTGGACGGCAATCGCACCACCACCATCCAAAAAGATCAGAAGGATGAGGTGTTCGGCAACGCTATCTTCCAATTCCACGGTATGCGCACCACGACGGTCGACAAACCGGAAACCAAAACCTTTAAGGACGGGGAAAAGGTCACTATCACCAATGGCCGGACATCGGATATTACCAGCGGCGGAGAAGCGCTAACCATTAAGGGAAAGCGGAGCATCGATACGGACGGCACAGAAAATCAACATGTTACCGGCAAGGTAACCCGCACCTATGACGCAGGCATGGACTCCTTCCTCACCGGGGATCGCTATGACAAGGTCACGGGGAAACGCCATAATATCGTCACCCAGGACGTTACTGACGAAATCTTGGGGGGACGGGTACAAACCATCACCAAGGATGCCAAGACGGACATCCTGGGCAGTTGGAAGCAGACGGTGCAAGGCGGGGTATCCATCACCTCACCGAAAATGATCACCATCGACAGTGCGGAAAAAGTGAGCATCAAGACGCCGCATGCTTTTGAATACAAAGATCATAAAGAGTCCGCTTCCATGTTTTCCTTTGATTTCACGGCGGCGAAAATTGTTACGGAAGGCTATTCTATGAGCGTGACTGCGAGCGGCAAGCTCGGGTTGACTAATATGAAATTTGATAAGACAGCCTTTGATCTTACCACCACCGAGGGGCGTGTGGCTTTTATCGATGCGATGGCTCATGTCGGGAAGATAATGTCATCATTTAACGGTCTGACCATGTTCGGCTAAGGGACGAATCGATGAAGTTTGCGATTATTATTTCAGTGATTCTTACTGTAGGCGTCATTGCCTATATTGTTTATCTGTTTAACCGTGACCATAAAATCCAGACGCTGGGGCGGGATATTCAGGCTCGGGTGGAGGAGGTCCATTACATCAGTTCAAATGATAACGGGACCACCAACATAAAATACCGCCTTTCATGGCATGAAAAGGGGATGACCAAGCAGGTAGAAGGCAAGGAAACCATTCCCGCCTTTTACTCTTCAAAGGTCCAGAAAGGCTGTGAGGTTGAGATCAAGTATCTGGACGATGACCATATTTCGTTTGTTTTCGATAAGTAGATAATAAAACTTCTTCGTAAACAGAAAGTTGAGATCATCGCCAGATTAGCGGCATGGTGTTATTCAGTCGCCTGCTGCTACCTCATCCAATGCCGGTACGATGGCCGCATTGAACATGGCACCGTGATCCAGGCCTGGCCATTCCCGGAAATCTACCTTAAGCCCGTTCAGCGTCGCCAGCCGTTCGGCCAGACGCTGAGCGGCGTCGGCGGGGAGCGGTTGCTGTTTGATATTGGGCGGCGCACTACGCATTTTTTCACCGCCGCCGGTCCACAGCCACAGATGGGCGGAGATGGCGGGATGCCTTTCAATAACCCGCTGTGCTTCCTGCAGAATAAAGCCCTTTCCCCACCACAGTGAAGGTTCGACGGCGACGTAATTTTGGAATGCGGTTGGCTGGGTCAACAGAGTATGCAGAACGAACAGACCGCCGTAAGAGTGCCCCCACAGCGTTTGCCGTTGAGAGTTAATGGCCACCCTCGCCGCCACTGTCGGTTTAACCTGGTTTTCGATCAGTTTCAAAAAGTCATCCGCCCCGCCATTGGCCGGCGTGTAATCTTGGCTGCGGCCTTTGGCATCGATACGTAAATCATTGTCATAACTGAGCAGCACCAATACCGGCGGCTGTTTTTGCGCTGCAAGCCGGGCCAATAAGCTGGTATTCAACTCCATCAGCACCGCATTACCGTCCAGAAAGTAGATCGCAGGATAGCCGGCCGTCGGCGGGGCAATACGCGGCTGCGCTATGCGAATGCGATAACGGCGTTGGCCGTCCGCCGAAGTGATCGGCAGGTCGCTGAACTGATAATCAGGTGAAGGACTATCGGCGACGGTCACGCCAATCTTACGTTCCAGATCGGGCCTGGCCTGCGCCAGCAGAGGGGAGCCCACGCCGATAACCAGCATGATAACAAGGGTGAGAAAGCGACGATAAGAGGATGGCATGCGGAGCCTGTTTACCTGAAAAACGTCGATATTAACATCTCATCAGCCATTAGGTGACATGGCTATCGGGCTCAGGAGTGAGTTTTCGTTGCTGGGGGCAGGGTGCACTCGTTGAATGCCGCCCTGTATCTATTCCCCCGTTGCTAAAAGCTTAAAAATAGTCGACCAGCATCGTGGCACCACTGGTAAAGTCGCCGTCCTTCAAGGCAAGCGCGGAACTTTTAACCGGTACGGCGTCCAGGGTTGGCGGCTTGGTGTAATCAATACTTAACGGTGTATTGATATTGAATGCCTTACCGTCCGCCAGCAACTTTATGCCCAATCCACTAATGTTGCTGTTTAAGACATTGGCATCAAAAGCCGCTCCACTGCCCATAATTTTCATCTTTAGTTGTCTGGTATTGTCCAGAAACTCGCATTTGATGCTGTAGTCCACTCGTTGCATATAACGAGTGCCGTCAATTCTGTTCACGCCCACCTTACCGAAGTCGACGTCGATAGTCCGCCCATCATTAATCACACAGGGGGGAGGGGCTACCACGGTCGCCGTGATGTTTACCCTGGTACCCTGATCTACGGCCGATGAAGCGAAGCTGACCATCGAC
The DNA here is from genome assembly GCF_000347995.1 of Serratia sp. S4. Lineage (NCBI taxonomy): Bacteria > Pseudomonadati > Pseudomonadota > Gammaproteobacteria > Enterobacterales > Yersiniaceae > Serratia > Serratia sp. S4. Next base: position 4,454,816 of record NZ_KB661120.1, on the reverse strand, counting down.
AAGACAAAAATAAGGCGGTGAGAGTGCCTTTTTTTCATGGTGATCATATCTGCCTCTGTCTCAAGGTGCGCTGAAAATAAGCGTGGCTGAACCTGATAATGGCCCGGTGGCAATACTGGTATAAGGGACATTGTTTTTTACCGGAACAAAGGTGATGGTGTCGCTCCCCATGCCATTAACGATGCGTGTTCTAAAGCTGTTGTTGGGTTTAACAACCGCATTTTTATAAACCATGGCAACACCGACGTTTGGGTTGCTGGTTTTAATAAAATCGCTCGAAAATCCGGTGGCGTCACTGACCATGCGAATCAGAATATCCTGGGTGGCACTTTGGTCATCACATTGATAACTCAGAGCCTTGTCTTGTTTTATTTGTGCGTCGCTGACGTTTTGCGTCAGGTAATCCTGCCTGATTTGATCAAAAGCGACGTTAATTTGTTGCCCATTGTTGATGGTGCAACTGGTCGTCACAAAATAGGCGTCGTTGTCGGCAATCAGGCGCCAGCGATAAGGGCCGCATTGTGGACAGCCTGATTGGTCGTTTGTCTGACGAAAATTGATTTGACCGATAACGTCACCTTTATTGACTTTGATATCTGGCGTAGGGAACCGGTTCAATACGATAAACATCCTGATAGCGACACTGCTGGTCTGCAGATTAGTCAAATTCAATACGCTGATATTAGAAGGAACTGGGGAGTTATAATCTACCCCATTAATAGTCATACCGCTGCCAATCGCCCCAAAAATGGCGGTATTCATTGTCATTGCCGGAGCATCGGTTTTTAAGTAATCCCACCAATTGGCAACGTCGTTTTTACAGGTTACCTGACTCACGTTAACAATTTCATTTTTCCCATAGGACAGCTGCGGGCCGATTCGCACCCTGACATCAACCGGTGTGTTGGAGCCGCCCGGAGGGATTATTCCGCCATCTGAGGTTCTGCAGGTAAATGCGTTGGCATTGCCAACCAGTAAAAAGAAGGTGGCGGCCAAACAGCAACGTAATAATAAAACGGATGTCTTTCTCACTATAATATTCCAATAATCGGTGGCTAACGATTTTGCTGAACTCTCGATTTTTTCTAGATGAAAATAAGCCGCCCGGCATGAATAGGTGGTGTTTTTTTCATTCTAATAAACAAAAGCTTATCGGCAATTTAAATCGTGACGCCATGGCTGGAGAAAATGGCTGCCGGGTACCATCTAAGGGAGTTTTTTATTGAGCCAGAGGAGACCACAACATCACCTTTTGCGACCATTTCCAGCAGCAGGTTTCTGGCCCGATAAACCCCTACATCGATGATGTCTGCCAGTTGCCTGGTTGACAGCCATTCATGCTGAGGTGGCACCCCTATGAAAGGGCTGGGTTGAGGGGACTGCGTTAATAAAGCTTGTAGCAGAGCTTGCTGCAACTGCCGGACTTCCTTTTGTTTCGGGGATAACGCTTCCATAGCACTTCCTCTGTATTCCTATTGCTGTTTTTTCTGGAGAAATAAACTCTTTCTTTTCGTAGAACCTGCTTTAATTCCTATAGAAAGCAAACGCCTATCTGTTTTTTGAGGCTGAAAAATAGATTGCTTGCTACCCATTTATCGCCAGTAGGCATAACGGGTTGATGTCATACTTAAGCCCCATAATTTGGTTTATTATATTCATAAAATGCCAGTTTGCGATCTCATTGGTTGGCAGATTATAAAAAACAGGATTTTATTCCAAGAAAGAATATTTTACGATCTATGAGGCTAAAAATAACAATAAATTAACCTGATACAGGGAATAAATGGCGAATATTAAACATGCTCAATAAAATCCTTTTTTTAATGGGAGGCTTTTGCAAGAATATTAATCGCCAACCAAGAGAGGGAGTTTAGGGTTTTGCGGTTTTAATATTCAATGTGTTCACCTATTTGTTATATGTTAATTCATTGGTTTTTTTAAACCTCATCGCCTGGCTAGAATCGGTGATTATATTGCTGTTCGCCCCTGAGTACGGTGGCTTAATTACTCTCAAGATGCTAAGGAATTAGAGCGTTAAATCTACGCGTGTTCGGCACGCTGATGCTCTGTTCTTTATTGGGATATGCATTTTTTCTTATAAGGAATATAGGTTCTATGAAACTTAACAAAATCATGATGGCTGCAGTGATTGCATTTGGCGCAACTTCTTTTGCACACGCAGCCGATCAGGGACACGGTAAAGTTACTTTCACGGGTTCAATCATTGATGCGCCATGCTCGATTGCCCCTGAGTCCATTGACCAGACTGTAGACCTGGGTCAGGTTTCCAACGTGGCACTGAATGGCGGCGGTAAATCCAATCCTCGTCCATTCGAAATTAAGCTGGAGCAGTGCGACATCACTACTCTGAAAACGGTCAAGACCACTTTCAGCGGCGTAGCTTCTGCAACCAACAAAGATCTGTTGGGTATTGCAGGGACGGCCAGCGGCGCGGGTGTAGCCATCTCTTACAATGGCCAGCCAATCAAGTTGGGTGAAGCGACAACGGCTCAGACTCTGAACACCGGCAACAACACCCTGCATTTTGCTGCTTATCTCCAGGGTGAAGGGGCTTCTGCCGCTGTCGTCCCAGGTGATTTTACTTCTGTAGCCGATTTCACCCTGGCTTATCAGTAAGTAACCCCGCAGGTTTAATAGACCAGGCATGTGAATTATCGCATGCCTGGTTGATCCCCCTGTCAAAGGAATGTCGCGATGTTTTCACAAGGGAATCAGGCCGGTGTAATACTTTTGATATTACTCTCGGTATTGGCCGCCGGATCCAGTTATGCATCCCAAACCTTACAGGGATGGGGCAGGGTCAATATGCACGGCGCTATTATTGATACCGCCTGCGCCATTGCGGCTGGCAGTCGGGACCAAACCATAGATATGGAAACTATTCCTTTAGGACAAATCATCCGTGACGGTCAGGGGATGACTAAACCTTTCAGTATCGAATTGGTGAACTGCATCCTGGAACGACCGGGGAATAAATCCGACTGGAAATTTTTTCAGGTTACTTTTGACGGTTTTGCAGAAGGAACACTGTTTGGTATTCAAGGCGATGCCCGCGGTGTTGCACTGAAAATTAATGATAGTAACGGGAATGTGGTTATTCCTGGTGAGCCATTGCCGATGGAAAAAATAGTTCCTGGAAATAGAACGCTAAATTACTCCATGACGCTGATGGCCAATCATCAGCCGTTGAAAGCGGGAGCGTATTTTTCCACAGTGCGTTTTAAGCTGGATTATTTTTGAATTATCTCGTGCTGACGGTTAATTCGTTTTTGAAAGGACTTTTATTATGCTTTCACCGGCAGGGAAGTTATTTCGTCTTCAGGTACTGGGACTCTGTGTAGCACTTTCGCTGGGCAACCCAGTAGCGTTGGTTTACGCCGCTGCCGAAATCCAGTTCAACACGGATGTATTAGATATTAACGATCGTAAGAATATCGACCTGAGCCAGTTTACGCGCAGCGGCTACATTATGCCGGGCGTCTATACCATGGTGGTACACGTCAATAAAAACGATTTGCCGGAGCAGACGGTAACCTTTTTAGCCCCACCCAAGGATCCTAAAGGCAGTGAAGCCTGCCTGTCGCCGGCATTGGTCAAGCAATTAGGGTTCAAGGAAAAACTGCAAAACTCCCTGAGCTGGACACATGACGGCCAGTGCCTTGATTTGCAGCGTCTGGCCGGAATGGAAGCGCGTGGCGATCTAAGCACTTCATCTCTGTATCTCAATATTCCTCAGGCCTACCTCGAATACAGCTCAGAAAGCTGGGACCCCCCATCACGTTGGGATGAAGGTATTCCGGGGTTGCTGTTCGATTACAACGTCAACGCCCAAACGCAAAAGAATCTGAAAGGGGGCGGCAGCAGCTACAACCTGAGCGGTAATGGCACCAGTGGCGCCAATCTGGGGGCCTGGCGTCTGCGTGCTGACTGGCAAGCCAATCTTAACCACCAGACGGGTTCTAATCAGCCGACCGATAAACAGTTCGATTGGAGCCGCTATTACGCCTACCGGGCTATCCCGGCCCTGCGCTCCCGGTTGACGATGGGCGAAGATTATTTGAATTCCGATATCTTCGACAGCCTGCGTTTCTCCGGTGCCAGTTTGCGCTCGGATGACAGCATGCTGCCGCCTAACCTGCGCGGCTATGCGCCTGAAGTGAGCGGCGTGGCAAAAACCAACGCCAAGGTGGTGGTGAGTCAGCAGGGACGGGTGCTTTATGAGACCCAGGTTGCTGCTGGGCCATTCCGCATTCAGGACATCAACGATGCGGTGTCTGGCGAACTGGATGTGCGTGTTGAAGAGCAGGATGGCAGCGTGCAGGAGTTCAAGATGAACACCGCCAGCATTCCTTACCTGACGCGTCCAGGCACCGTTCGCTACAAGCTGGCCGCAGGCAAACCGTCCGAATGGGGCCATCACCTGCGCGGGCCATTGTTTGGCACCGGGGAGTTTTCATGGGGCATCAGCAATGGTTGGTCACTGTATGGCGGGGCCATCAGCGGTGGGGACTACAACGCACTGTCGGTGGGGTTGGGGCGTGATCTGTTGGCGCTTGGCGCATTGTCATTCGATGCCACGCAGTCACGCGCAAAACTGCCGGAAGACGGCGTACTGACCGGCGGTTCCTACCGTTTGAGCTATTCGAAAAACTTTGACGACTATGACAGCCAGGTCACCTTCGCGGGTTATCGCTTCTCCCAGGAAGATTTTATGAGCATGGGGGAATACCTCGATTCGCGATATGAAGGCGGACGCAGCGGCAAGAGCAAGGAGATGTACACCATCACCTTCAACAAACAGTTCCGTGAACTGGGGTTGAGCACCTATCTCAACTACAGCCACCAAACCTACTGGGACCGTGCGGCCAACGATCGCTACAACCTGATGGTATCGCGTTATTTCGACATCGGCACTTTCAAGAATGTCAGTGCGTCACTGTCTGCTTATCGCAACCGTTACAACGAGCGTAACGACGACGGGATGTATCTGTCCTTGTCGATCCCCTGGGGCAATACGGGGACGCTTAGCTACAACATGACGGTCAATCGTGATGATAACGCGCACCGCGTGGGTTACTACGACCGCATTGATGAACACAACAACTATCAGATCAGTGCGGGTGCCGCTCGCAGCGGAGCGACAACCAGTGGCTATTACAGCCATGAGGGCGATATGGCCCAGATTAACGCTAACGCCAGCTACCAGTCGGGCCGTTACAGCGCTATTGGGTTGGGGGCACAAGGTGGGGTGACGCTGGCACAGGAAGGCGTGGTGCTGCACCGGATAAATACGCCGGGCGGAACCCGATTAATGCTGGATACCGACGGCGTTGCCGATGTGCCGGTTCGGGGTTACGGCAGTACGGTGCTGACTAACCGTTATGGCAAGGCAGTGGTGACTGATGTGAACAGCTACTACCGCAACAAGGCCAGCATCGATCTCAACCGCCTTGGGGATAACGTTGAAGCGACCCGATCGGTGGTGCAAGCGACCTTGACTGAAGGGGCCATTGGTTATCGCAAGTTTGATGTGATTTCCGGTGAGAAAGCGATGGCCATCATCAAACTGGCCGATGGCAGTGAACCGCCATTTGGCGCGACGGTGATGAACCGACGCAAGCAGGACACGGGGATCGTCAATGATGGCGGCAGTGTCTACCTGTCGGGCATTAATCCGGGGGAAGTGATGACGGTGCATTGGAACAGCGGCCCGCAGTGCGAGATCCAGCTACCGGCATTGCTGCCTGATGAGGTGCTGATGAACACGCTGTTGTTGCCTTGCCATCCTTTGGGAACCAGTAAACCGGCTTTGCCTTCACCACCTGAAGGCATTAAGACTGCGCAGGTTACGCCTGTTACCTGACCACATTCAGGGTGAGGCCTGCCTCACCGTTTAACCGCCGGTCAGCCAGCTGCACTGAGGCTGGCTGATAACCGCAAAGAAAATGATGAATCAGACTATGAGCAAACAAAAAATCTCACTTTTGGGCACGTTCGCCACCGTTGCCGTTCTATCCGCCGGCACCATTGCCATGCCCGCTTATGCGGCTATTGCTCTGGATCGCACTCGTGTGATCTTTGACGGTGACCTGAAGACCATGAGTCTCAACATCAGTAACCAGAACAAGCAATTGCCTTATCTGGCGCAGGGCTGGATTGAGGATGAACAGGGAAACAAAATCCAAAGCCCGTTCACCGTGCTGCCACCGGTACAGCGGCTGGAGCCCGGCAAACCGAGTCAGGTGAAAATTCAGGCCTTGCCTGCCGCGCGCCAGCTGCCGCAGGACCGGGAAACGCTTTATTACTTCAACCTGCGTGAAATTCCGCCGCGTAGCGATAAGCCAAACACCTTACAGATAGCGTTACAGACACGCATCAAGATGTTTTATCGGCCGGGCTCAATAGCACCGCAAAAAAATGCGGCTCCCTGGCAGGAAAAACTGACATTGACCCGACAGGGTGACAAGTACGCGGTGAATAACCCGACGCCTTATTACGTCACGATTGTTGAAGCCAATGCTCGTAAGGAAGGAAAGGGGATCGCTGCTTTTGAGCCAATGATGGTGGCACCGAAAGCCAGTGCCTCTTTGAACCTGACTACCGCGGTGCTGGGGGAGAGTCCGGTGCTGACTTACATCAACGATTACGGCGGCCGACCGCAACTGACGTTCCGCTGCACCGGTAGCACCTGTCAGGTTGTGCCTGCCCAAAAATAACCGGAAAAACGCGGTGACTACGGCAAGCAAGGAAGAAACGGTATTAAAGACAGCGGAGTGAAATAAACCATGCAAGGAAAGAGCCCAGTGTTGTCAGAAAAGGCCTATGACCACTACCAACGCCGCACTATTGGCCTGACGGTACTCGCCGCGTTGATGCTCCCGCTGACCGCGGGGATGATTTTAATGCTGATGCCACAGGCGCGTGCGGTGGATAACTGGGACGTGGAAGGGGCCAATGGCACTTTGCATGTCTACGGATCGCTGACCGAGAGCGCCTGCAGTTTGGAGATGGCTACCGCTCGACAGGAGGTGTGGCTCGGTGAAACCGGAACGGCGCAGTTTCAGCATCCTGGCGATCGCGGCACGCCAGTGGCGTTTGAACTGAGATTGAAAGATTGCCTGCGAGCACCGGCGAGCAACCGGGATGCCTGGACCGGCGCTTTGGCCTGGAGCAGTAGTCAGCCTGCCGTGTCATTGGCCTTTATGGCGCCTGCCGACAGTAACGCGCCGGGCCTGCTCAAAGTGTCGGGCGTAACGGGATTGGGGTTGCAGTTGGCTGATGCTTCCGGCTTGCCGGTACGGCTCGGTGCCCGTAATAAGCCGGTTCTGCTGACGCCGGGGCAAAACACCCTGACATACACAGTGACGCCAGTGCGCACCCCGGCAACGCTGGGGGCGGGGGCCTATCGCGCGGTGATCGATTTTCGCCTGTATTACGACTAAACGTTTGAAAAATTTGTGGCTTAAGGGCAAGCGCAAGACCGACAAAAGGGAGTGTCATCATGGGCGTGAGAGAAATGTACTGGCGCAGGGCCATCAGGTTGGGCATTGCCGGGGTAATGCTGGCAGGGGCTATCGGCCAACCGGCGGCTGCGGAAGAAAATATGCGTTTTCACGGCACCCTGGTGGCGGAACCCTGCGTGATCCCACCGGGTGAAGAGGAAATACAGCTCGATTTCGGCACCATTGTCGACAAATACCTGTATCTGAATACCCGTACTCATAGTCAACCTTTTGCTTTGCATCTGGCTGAATGCGATCTCAGCCTGGGTAACACGGTTTCGATCACCTTTAGCGGCACGGAAAACACCAAGCTGCCCGGCCTGTTGGCGCTGGACGGCGGCAGTAGTGCATCGGGGGTGGGGATCGGGCTGGAAACCCAGGAGGGTAAAGCGTTGCCGCTCAACAGCGCCAGCGAAAAGTTCCGACTGTCTGCGGGGAGCAACATGATCAACCTGCAGGCCTATGTAAAGGGAGAGCCTGAGGCGATCCAAAACAAATCAATCGGGCGCGGGACATTCAGTGCGGTAACTACGTTTACCCTGGAATACGAGTAGCGATACCTGCGGGTTTTTATTTGCTTTTAGGGTGCAGTTGACGTGTTGCGAAAAAATAAAGGGTTAGTCGCTTGTTTCATCGGCTTGCCAATAGTGTCGTGCTGTTACTTCCCCAATATGGGCGGCGTTGGGTTGAGCCTGCCTTTTAATCCTCTGGTTTATGCCGTCATGGCCGTGATGGTGCTGTTGATTTGGTGCGGCAAGCCACAGCGTCGCGGCATCGTCTTCACACCGACCGCCGGGTATTTAACCCTCGGCGTGTTTTTGTTATCTGTGCCGCTGGCCTATGGCCCCGAAGCGGGGTTTTCCTCCGCAGCATGGCGTGTTGCAGGTTTGCTGGCCGGCTGGGCTTTTTACTGCCGTGGGTTGCAGGTGCGCCTGCCTTTTCGTCTGCGCCAACTGGTGCTGATGCTGTTGTTGGTCACCATTGCCGGTCAGGCTGTTATCGCGGTCTTACAGCTGTTTTTGCCGGCCTGGAGCTGGGTGCCGCTGCGAGGGGCCAGGGTGTATGGCATCTTTCAGCAACCCAACGTGTTAGGCAGTTTTATCGCCACCGGGCTGGCTTTGACGCTGATGCAGTGGGTATTGCCGGGCTATGTACGGGCTTCGTCACGCTGGGAACGGGTACGCCGTGCTGCTCTTTCCCTGCTGTTGGTGGTGTTCTCTGCAGTGTTGATCTGGATACAGTCCCGCGCTGCCTGGCTGGGGACTTTGTTGGCCGTACTGGGATTTTGGATGTGTTTCCGCCATCACTTTGCCCGCGGATTACTGACAGCCACTTTGTTGATAGTGCTGGGCGCGGCGTTGGGCGGCGTTGTCATACTGTGGCCGGATAGCGCAGGCGGTGTGCGTTATATCTCCCACGAAATGTCGAACCAGGCGCGCCTGGCGATGCTGCAGGACACGCTGAAGATGATCGCTGCGCATCCGTTCTCCGGCTGGGGATACGGCAGTTTTGAATACGCTTTTCAGCACTTCCGCATCGAACAGGTGCCACCCACGCAGGTGCTGGAAATTGCGCGCCATCCACACAATGAGATCCTGTACTGGTGGGTGGAAGGTGGGCTGGTTGCGCTGATGGGCATTGGTTTGCTGATCCTGGGCGGTGGGCGGCTGCTCTTACAGGCGATTGGGCATGATCGCCGTGCTTTTGCGGCCGGAGCCGGTAACGCCGGTGAACCCACCGCGCTATGCCTGGCTCTGCTGCCAATGTTGGTACATACCCAGCTGGAATACCCTTTCTATCTGTCGGCCATGCACTGGATGGTCTTTTTGGTGCTGTTGGCGATGGCCGACCGTCTTTCTTGCCGGAAAGTGGGCGTCGTTATTCTTCCGGTAAGGGGAAGGTTACCGCTGCATTGTGGCATTGGTGGGCTGTGCGTGGCGGCAGTTGTGATGATGGTGGCGATTTTCCGCGGAGGCCTTTCACTGACGCAGGCCGAGCGCAATGGGCTGCGCGATATACAGATCCTGAACTCGATGTCGCCGCTTGCGCGATGGGGGTTGCAGGACAGAGTCGATTTTGATTTACAGACGCATCGCCTACTGGCTTACAACACCCGGCGAGACGACAGAGAACTTTCGCGCTATGCCGTTTGGGCTCGCCATTACCTGACGAGCCGAGTTGACGCCAATGTGTACGCCAGTTTGATTGCCATATTGCGTTATCAGCAGCAAACGGCAGAGGCCGAAAAATATGGTTTTGACGCTGCGTTGTTGTTTCCCGCCGACCCGCGCTTTCGCCGGTCAACGGCAACCACGGGCGAGTAGTCACGGCTGGCTATGGCCGTGCTGGACAGGAATACATCTAAAAAAGGAAGCCGGAAAGATGATGGTGAAGCATATAAATCTTAGTGCCCGAGTGGGGATCTTGTGTCTGCTGGTGATGGGGGCCACGGCGTGCCAAAACCCGAAGTCGACTAAAACCTTAGCCGCCGGAAAGGCCAGCGCCACCAGGGAGATATCGGAGGAAACCTTACGCAAACAGCGTGAGGCTGAGCGGCTACAGCAGTGCCAGGAACAACTGGGCGCACTGCGTAATATCAATGCCAAGCAGTTTCAACAGTATAAGCAGGCTTTCGACAGTTTGATGAGCGGGGCTTCGCAGTACGCCGGGGTGCGAACCAAAGTTAATGGCGATACCCAGGAGACCGTAGATGCGCTGTATCGCTATAAAGTTAATTTACTGTGCGCCGGAGTGAATCAGGCGGTACTGACGGGCCTGGCGGAACGCGGGGAGCTGGTTAAATGATGCGGCTGTCCCGGCTGGCTTTTTTGGGGTTTACGGCACTGATGGTCGTGGGTAAGGCACAGGCAGATGAGGGCGTACCTGCTCTGCTGCAATTTGCCGAACAATACCAGCGTCAGAATGTTAAGCCGGAGACGCCAGCGAGCGATAAAGCGGCTGCGCCAAAAAAGAAAGATAACAGTCCCCGCCAGACAGCAAAGCAGGCAGAACCCCCGAAAGCCGGTGCTTCGACGACCTTTACGCTTCGCCGGTCGCTGGTGGAAAGTGAGCAACAGCTGACCCGCCAACGGGCAGAGCTGGATGCGTTGCGCCAGGAAATTACCGCGTTGCGTGCCGAGAAACCGCCCGTTAGTGCTTCACCGGTGCCACCCGACCTGTCGCTGTTGCAGCAGTCCTTGGCGGGGCTGAGTCAGGCCTGGCGTGGTTCGCCTGATGCGCAAAGAACGGCTTCTTTACTACAGCAAGCCCAACAGGATACGCAGCAGGCCAAAGAGGCGCAGGCTCTGGCCGAGAGCCAATTAGCCAGCCTGACGGCGAAATTGTCCGCGACAGAACAAGCGAATCAGGACTATGAGCAGAAGCTGGCGGGGCAGCAGAAGCAACTGGTGCAAGTGCAGAGCGAGGCAACGGAATTACGCAAACGCCGGCAGTGGGAAGTCACAGCTGAACAGTTAAAGGATGAAAAGACTCGGTTGTCCTATGCGGCAGGCAGTGCGCTTGGGCGGGATATTGATGGGTTAATGGCTGAACGCCAGAGCTGGGGCGTGCCGGTAGACCGTAATAGTCTGCTGGCTGGCGTATTGGATGCGGTTGCCGGTCATTTATTGTTGCCCCCGGCAGAGCTGGCCAGACTGATGGAAAAGGCAGATAGCGCCGCTGGCGCCGCGCGAGAAAAGCGGGTCAAGGCGCAGGTGCAACAAGATCAGGATTATCTGGCTCGTTTCAGTAAACAAAAGGGCGTTAAACAATCAGCGATGGGCTTTTGGTACCGGGTGGATTACGCCGGCGATCACGAGTTGGCCAAGGATGCGGTGATTGATGTGGTGGTCAAGGAAAGGCTGACCGATGGCACCGTCATCCAGGATATGGAGCTCAGCGGTAAAGTCCTTTCGCAACCGCTCCAGGCATATCCGCCTTTATTCCGGGAAGCGATTGGTCATCTTCGCAATCACGGTTCATTGACCATGGTGGTGCCACCGGAGTTTGCCTATGGCGAAGCGGGCTATCCGCCAAAAGTGCCGCCGAATGCCACCATGGTTTACGAATTGCGTATCGACAATAGCCAGACCCCCTAAGGGCGAATACAGCAGTGGTTAGGCTTAATAAAGGCAGGAGAGCCAGCATGAGTTCCATAATGACAATAGCCTTATCTGATAAGAACACTTTTTTCATCAAGGGATTACAGGATGTCTTAGCGCAGCACTTCAATTCGCGCGGTGTGTTGGTGCGTATCGTGGATATTGATCAGGTCAGTGAGGCAGATTTGGTTTTTCGCTATTTCTCCCCCGGCAATTTGAGCTGTTTTTGTCAATATGAGTTACCGCCAATGGGGCGGAAACCTCTGTATTTCACACTGCGTCAACCGGATAAGCGGCACTCTGTAACCGCCAGCGCCAGGTGCGTGCTTGAGTCTGGGGTGATCCGTCACGATATGCCGGTTTCATCAGCATTACAGGTGGTTATCGCCGGGCTGGAGCGTCAGCGATTATGGCCATTGGACAGCCCTAGCCATAAACGCTCTTGTGGATGTCAAAGGATCCTGACGCTGCGAGAACAAGAAATCATGAGATGCATGAAGTGGGAATTGGGCGTCACGCAAATTGCCCATATGTTGGACATCAGCGTGAAAACGGTCAGTAACCACAAGATGAGCGTGATGCGGAAAATGGGGTTTCGGCGCAATGCCGAACTCTATGGCTGGTTGCGCCGCAGCACGCGAGCTCAGCTCTAATCATTGAGCGTCAATCCAGTGTTTTTCGAAGGCCTTTGGCCGAATAATCGAACTTGTTCGATGGAGAGTCCCTACGCCAGAAAGCAAAAAACCCGCCATAGGCGGGTTCTTCTAAATATGGTGCCCGGACTCGGACAACCGGCGCTTGCGCCGGGTTGAACAACGCTTCAGCGTTGGCCCGCAGGGTGAGGCCTTTGGCCGAATAATCGAACTTGTTCGATGAAGAGTCCCTACGCCAGAAAGCAAAAAACCCGCCATAGGCGGGTTCTTCTAAATATGGTGCCCGGACTCGGAATCGAACCAAGGACACGGGGATTTTCAATCCCCTGCTCTACCGACTGAGCTATCCGGGCAACGGGGCGCATTTAACCCTATTGGCCGGAAATCGTCAATCGCTTTCTGTCACAAAGCCGATCGGTTGCTCTATTTTCATGCAATGGCAGGTGGGGCGGGTGAGAGTCAGTGGTGTTGTTTGGTAATAGATATGCAAAAAAATCGTCTATTTATACCGTTTTGATTTTTCTGTGTTTTATTTTAATTGTTTAATTAACAATATGTTACTCGTTAAGTTTTCGTAATCAAAGCAGCATAATTGTCACTTGAACCTCATAAAAAAACATGCAATCATTGCGCAAATTTTGGCACTCTACGTCCCCTAACGGCGTTCCCGCTCATTTAAGTCAGAGGGTTGCAGGCATGACTGGTTTTGTTACTCAAGCGTCACTGCGCACCAGACATCAAATGATGCCGTTACTCAACCGTTACCCTTCCCGAACGCAATCCGTCAAAAACGTCCAGCCTGCCATGCGGTAAGGCTATCTGATGCTCGCTGTTAGGCATTATTAAAAATAGAGCTGCGGCTCTGCTTTTACTGATGTCTATCGGACGCTGCCGATACCAGTCCCCGATAGTTACCTGATAATCTTAAGAGAGTCAGCCGGTCACGCTTGCGCTTTATGCGCTACGCCGGACATCAATTTGCCGGGATAATTTTTGTTATCCCATCACCGTGCCCCGTGGCACCACCTCATCCTTAACCGTTTGAGAGTTAGCACAATGAAAGAATTGAAAATAGCCACCAGCGCCAGTTTGGTTGCCACCATTGAAACACTGCGCCAGGTCGTCCGCATCGAGCAAACGGACTACACCGACGTGGCCGCGTTAGTGGTGTCGGTTGATGACGTCAACGCAGGTCACCTGGCGCAGCTCAAAGCGACCGGGTTCGAGATCCCGACCTTTGTGGCGGTGGCAGGGGATGAGCATCTCTCTCCGGACTACCTGCCGTTGATCAGCGGTGTTTTTGCGCTGGAAGGCGCCAGCAAGGCGTTTTATATGGCACAGCTCGAAGCCGCCGCCGATGCCTACGAGCAGGCGCTGCTGCCGCCATTTTTCAAGACGCTGAAAACCTATGTGGAAATGGAAAACTCAACCTTTGCCTGCCCGGGCCATCAGGGCGGCGAGTTTTTCCGCAAGCATCCGGCCGGCCGGAAGTTTTTTGAGTTCTACGGTGAAACGCTTTTTCGTTCCGACATGTGCAACGCGGACGTTAAGCTCGGCGATTTATTGATCCACGAAGGCTCGGCCAAGGATGCGCAAAAGCATGCGGCACGGGTATTCAACGCCGATAAGACCTATTTCGTGCTTAATGGCACCTCTGCCGCCAATAAGGTCGTGACCAATGCTTTGCTGACCAGGGGTGATTTGGTGTTGTTCGATCGCAACAACCACAAGTCCAACCACCACGGAGCACTGATCCAGGCCGGGGCAACGCCGGTCTATCTGGAAACCGCGCGTAACCCGTTTGGTTTCATCGGCGGCATTGATTCGCGCTGCTTTGATGAGCGTTACCTGCGCGAGCAAATCCGCGAAGTGGCGCCTGAAAAGGCCAATGCGGCACGTCCGTTCCGCCTGGCGATTATTCAGCTCGGTACCTACGACGGCACCATCTATAACGCCCGTCAGGTGATCGACACCATCGGCCACCTGTGTGACTACATTCTGTTTGACTCTGCCTGGGTGGGGTACGAAGGCTTTATCCCGATGCTGAAAGAGTGCTCGCCGCTGTTGCTGGAGCTGGATGAGCTGGATCCGGGCATCTTTGTTACTCAGTCGGTGCATAAACAACAGGCCGGTTTCTCGCAGACTTCGCAAATCCACAAGAAAGACGACCACATCAAGGGCCAGAAGCGCCACTGCAACCACAAGCACCTTAACAATGCTTTCATGCTGCACGCCTCTACCAGCCCGTTCTATCCACTGTTTGCCGCGCTGGACGTTAACGCCAAGATGCATGCCGGGGCTGCCGGTCGTCGCATGTGGCTGGACTGCGTGAAACTGGGTATCGAGACGCGCAAGCAACTGCTGGAACGCTGCTCGCAGCTCAGGCCGTTTATCCCGCCGCAGGTGGCGGGTAAAAATTGGCAGGATTACGACACCGATCTGATCGCCAACGACGCGCGTTTCTTCAACTTTGTCCCGGATGAAAAATGGCACGGTTTTGAAGGTTACGCGCAGGATCAGTATCTGGTCGACCCGTGCAAGCTGCTGCTGACGACGCCGGGTATCGACGCGGCTACCGGCCAGTACACCGAGTTTGGCGTACCGGCGACTATTCTGGCCAACTTCCTGCGTGAGAACGGCATAGTGCCGGAGAAATGCGATCTTAACTCGATCCTGTTCCTGCTGACCCCGGCGGAAAATCCGGCCAAGATGGAGCAGTTGGTGGATATGCTGGTGCAGTTCGAACGCTATGTGGAAGAAGACGCGCCGCTGAGCGTGGTGCTGCCAACGGTGTATCGCAAGAATGAACAGCGCTATCGCGGCTATACCCTTCGCCAATTGTGCCAGGAAATGCATGACCTGTACGTCAGCTTTGACGTCAAACAGTTGCAGAAAGAAATGTTCCGCCAGCGTCATTTCCCACAGGTGATGATGAACCCACAGGATGCCAACGTGGAGTTTATCCGCGACAACGTTGAACTGGTGCCGATTGGCCAGGCGGAAGGGCGCATTGCGGCGGAGGGCGCGCTGCCGTACCCACCGGGCGTATTGTGCGTGGTGCCGGGGGAAGTGTGGGGCGGGGCGGTGCAGCGTTACTTCCTGGCGCTGGAAGAGGGTATCAACCGGCTACCGGGCTTCTCGCCGGAGCTGCAGGGCGTGTATATCGAGAAAAAGGATCACGGCTGGAAACGTATCTTCGGTTATATGATCAAGCAATAGTCTTGAGCGGCCCGCAGGGGCCGTTTTTAAATCATCCCGGTCCGGGATGACAAAGCCGAGTGCTGGCGCTACCTTTAGGTAAAAGTGTCCAGTAGCGGAATAAGATGATGAAAGAAGAGGGTAATCTCGAGTGGGTCGGTAGAGAGAAGCGACGTTCGACGCTACGTAATTTTAACTGGTTCTTATTGGTTAATGTGCTGCTGGCGCTTTATCTGCTGTTTCAGCGTGCCGAAGCATTTGGCGAGCACTCTCTGATTTCTTTGTTGCGTGGCGCTCCGGCTATCTGCGGCGTGGTATTGGTGTCTGCTCTGTCTTTTGTTGCGTTGCGTCAGTTGGCCGCCCGAGGTGAACAGGCCGCCTGGCGTGGCGGGGTGGTTTGTATTTTGTTGTTGGCCCTGTGTTGGTGCGGCGTTTTTCACCATCTGATCGTCAACGACAGTATTAATCTGCTTTACCCGCTAACCCTCGGCCTGCTGTTTTCTTCTCTGATCGCTTTTTATCTGTCCCCGCGGCTATTTTTCCTGTTCAGCATTCCGGTGCTGCTGGTGGCGATTGCCGAAAATATCTTCATCAACAGCGCATTTTCACTGGTGAACCTGATCTCCTATGCGCTGATGCTGTTTTTGATTTATTCGGCGCGGAGCCGGCTGGAGCAGTGGTTCCAACTGGCGATCGAGCGCGAGCTG
Source organism: Serratia sp. S4 (assembly GCF_000347995.1). Taxonomy (NCBI): domain Bacteria; kingdom Pseudomonadati; phylum Pseudomonadota; class Gammaproteobacteria; order Enterobacterales; family Yersiniaceae; genus Serratia; species Serratia sp. S4. Next base: position 4,438,635 of record NZ_KB661120.1, on the reverse strand, counting down.
GAAAATAAGCAGCTGATTGAACGCCTGAGCAAGCTGGCCAACCGCGATCCGCTGACTGGCATTGCCAACCGCCGCTACTTCGACAACTACTTTGATGCGGTTCTGTTGCGGGAATCAACCCTGCAGGCGCCGTTTTCCCTGATCCTGCTGGACGTCGATTTTTTCAAAAAATATAACGACCACTATGGCCATCAGCAGGGGGATGAGTGCCTGACTCGCTTGGCTACCTGCCTGGAGAGTGCCACCCGGCGTTCGCAGGATCTGGTGGCCCGCTACGGTGGTGAGGAGTTTATTATTCTGCTGCCAAAATCCGACGCAGGCGAAGCGGTGCAGGTGGCGAAGAGGATTGAAGGTTTGCTTGCCGGTCTGGCGATGCCGCATGCGGCTTCTGAGGTAGCGCAATGGGTGACGGTCAGCCAGGGGGTAGCGCAATGGCAGCCGGGACAGAACCGTGAACAACTGCTGGCAGCAGCCGATCAGGCTCTGTACCGCGCCAAGGAGCTTGGCCGTAATGGCTACAGTATTGCTTAGGGATGCTGGTGGTCAGGGCGACGGGAAAGACCGCCCTGACCGGGTGATTAACGGCGTCGATAGCTCTTCTGCGCGTTGTTCACCTTCACCAGATAGCGGCGCGATTCACTGGCCGGATGCTTGGTGGTCAGCGTCTGGTAGACGTCGCCCGGTTGCATGCCGTTGATGATGCCGACCGCGCGGGTTCTGTCGCTGGAGAACACCCTCAGCACGCTGCCCGCCCCGCCGTTATAGGCGGTGATTACCGCGTAGCGACGCGAGGTTGGGTTCTGGATGCCGCCCAAATAGTTGTTCTGCAAAATGGCCAGATAGGCGGTACCGGTGTCGATGTTGTTCTCCGGATCGAACAGGTAACTGCGGCTTGGTTTGCCCCATTTGCCACGCATCTGGAACACGTCTTTACCGGCAGTGTGTTGTACCACCTGCATCAGACCCAACGCATCTGAACCGCTCACCGCATAGGGGTTAAAGCTCGATTCGGTCTGCATAATCGCCAGGATCAGTGATTCTTCCACCCCGTACTTCTCGGACGCCTTGCGGACCATCGGCAGGTATTTATGCGCACGCTTGTCCAGGTGGTTCGGTACCAGTTGAATGGTGACCGAGTAAATCACGTGCAGGCCGGAGGTGCGTTTTTGCAGTTTGGTCTGCACCAGATAGTCGGCGAAATGCGCCGCACGCCATTCCCAACGGATCGGTGCGCCTTTGTTATCCAGCACCTGGCCGTACAGGAACGGCTCTTTACTGATCTGGATATCGTTGACGTCGGAATACAGATCGATAGAACCCGGATCGTCCCCCATCAGCAAGGTGCTGATAATCGCCTGGCGCAGGTGGGCGGCAGGATCGGTGGTGGCGATGGTTTCAATGGTGATGGCACCAGAATCAAAGTTGATGTGGCTACGAGTCTGATACTGGTCAGTGTATTTAACGTAATCTTTTGGCCCGGCGATCAGAACTTCGTTCAGACCCCAGATATTCTCGATGTTGTGGGCGAATTGGCCCATCAGGATCTCAAAGCCGTTGGTGTCTTTGACCAGGGCTTCGTTGACTTCGGTATTTTTTTTGCCGGAACAGGAAATCAGCAAAGGCGCTATCACTAGCAGAGCTAAAATTTTCTTCATCTTAAAGCCGTATACGGGAAGTGTTGAAGAGGGCCAGCGCCTGGCCCCAACAGCGTTATTCGCTTGGTGGCGTATAGCCTTCGATGTGCACGTCGTGCCCTTCAAACAGGAACTTGATCATCTCTCCTTCCAGCAGTTTGCGGTCATCAACGTTCATCATGTTCAGTTTTTTCTCGTTGATCAGCATGGTTTGTTTTTTCATCCATTCTGCCCAGGCTTCCTTCGAGATCTCGTTATAGATGCGTTTGCCGACTTCCCCTGGATAAAGCTGGAAATCCTGCCCTTCGGCGTCGCGCTGCAGGAAGGTACAAAAAATGGTTCTGCTCATGCTAATTCCTCATCAATGGCTCTATCGCCAAATAAACCCTGTTGGCGCGGGGACTGTTTTGCCAACTGTTGTAACAGGCGGTCAACCGGCGCTGCCAGCCCGACCGATGGCGGCTGCGCCAAGTTATACCAGAGACCGGCGCCCTCATCCATGCTGGCCGCCGCGTCGTTCATTTCCAACCATATCGGCACGATATCGAGATGGAAATGACTGAAAGTATGACGAAATGCGGTCAACTGCTGTTGGCGATTGTTGTTCAGACCGCGTTGTTGCAGCCAGAGTTCCATCTCTTCGCGTTCGCCGAACTGCGGGAAGCAGAACAGGCCGCCCCATAAGCCGACGGCCGGGCGCTGTTCCAGCCAGGCTCGTTCGCCGTGTTGCAGCAATAAAAAGTAGGCGGTTTTTTCCGGCAGCGTCTGCTTGGGCTTTTTGCCGGGGTATTTCGCCCAACTGTGATGGGCATAGGCGATGCAGCCGAGGTTGAGTGGGCACAGCTCGCACTTGGGTTTGGAGCGGGTGCAAACCATCGCCCCCAGGTCCATCATCGCCTGATTGAACTGGCCGACGCCCTGCGCCGGGGTGACGTCTTCACTGATCTGCCACAGCCGGTTTTCGACCTCTTTTTTGCCCGGCCAGCCTTCGATTGCATAGCAGCGAGCCAACACGCGTTTCACGTTGCCGTCGAGGATCGGGTAATGCTGGCCGAGTGCCAATGACAGTACCGCACCGGCCGTTGAGCGGCCAATGCCGGGCAGGGCGTGGATTTCTTCAAAGGTTGTCGGGAACTCGCCGCCGTGCTGTGCGACAATAGTCTGCGCGGCCTTGTGCAGGTTGCGAGCACGGGCGTAGTAACCCAGGCCGGTCCACAGGTGCAGCACTTCGTCCAGCGGCGCTTCTGCCAGCGCACGCACGTTGGGAAAACGTGCCATAAAGCGTTCAAAGTAAGGGATCACGGTGGCAACCTGAGTTTGTTGCAACATGACCTCGGAGAGCCATACTTTATAGGCGGTTTTATCAAGCTGCCACGGCAGGGTTTTACGGCCGTAACGCTGGTACCAGTCAAGCACCACCTGTGCGAACTGTTGTGCTTGCATCATAAGCAGATTCGATATCCGGCAGAAAATGAAGCGCGATTGCAGCATAGAGTCATGATGCTGTAAACCGGAACTTTCCGACGTCGCACGGCAGGTACACAAGATGAACACTTGCTAAACCAATGTATCTTTGCATAATGCGCGTTTCCCTAATTGGCAGCCAAACAGACAGAAAGCACTATGATTAATGACGTCATCTCCCCAGAATTTGATGAGAACGGCCGTGCGATGCGCCGTATCCGCAGTTTTGTCCGCCGCCAGGGGCGGTTGACCAAAGGCCAGCAGCACGCGCTGGACAACTATTGGCCGGTGATGGGCGTGGAGTATCAGGCTGAACCTGTCGATATCACCGCACTGTTTGGGCGCGATGCGCCGACCGTGCTGGAGATCGGTTTTGGCATGGGCGCCTCGCTGGTGACCATGGCGGGCCATAACCCGCAGCAGAATTTCCTGGGGATTGAAGTACACTCGCCGGGCGTGGGTGCCTGCCTGGCCGACGCTACCGAAGCGGAGCTGAGCAACCTGCGCGTGATGTGTCACGATGCGGTTGAGGTGCTGGAGAATATGATCCCGGATGGTTCGCTGGACATGGTGCAGCTGTTCTTCCCCGATCCGTGGCATAAAGCGCGCCACAACAAACGTCGCATCGTACAGACGCCGTTTGTTGAACTGGTGCGGCGCAAATTGAAAGTCGGCGGCGTCTTCCATATGGCCACCGACTGGCAGCCTTACGCAGAACATATGTTAGAGGTTATGAACGGGATCTCAGGCTATCGTAATCTTTCCAGCGATAATGATTACGTGCCGCGTCCGGATTCACGACCACTGACAAAATTTGAATTACGCGGCCAGCGTCTGGGACATGGCGTTTGGGATTTGATGTTTGAGAGGAAAGAATAATGGCTAAGAACCGCAGTCGTCGTTTACGTAAAAAGTTACACATTGAAGAGTTTCAGGAGCTGGGTTTCTCCGTAGCATGGCGTTTTGCCGAAGGCACCGCGGTTGAAGATATCGACAGCACGCTGGACGCTTTCATCGACGAAGTGATCGAGCCGAACGGCATGGCGTTTGACGGCAGTGGCTACCTGCAGTGGGAAGGTTTGATCTGCCTGCAGACTATCGGTCACTGTACCGACGAACAGCGTGAACTGGTCAAAAAATGGCTGGAAACGCGCAAGCTGACCGATGTTAAGGTTAGCGATCTGTTCGATATCTGGTGGGACTGATTTTCCCCGCCTGATTTTGCGCTGTATTCATTGATTGTAAGGTGCCTTAACGGCACCTTTATTTTGTCCGGAGTGTGACCGCGGTGGTAACTACATTGGATAACGCGTTGCTGGAAGAGATCCTGCAACAGGTGCGCCCGCTGATTGGCCAGGGCAAGGTGGCGGACTATATTCCGGCGCTGGCGGAAGTGGCGTCCGATCGTCTGGCGATCGCCGTTTGCACCGTCGACGGTGAAATGTTCCAGGCCGGTAACGCCACCGAGCGCTTCTCTATTCAGTCCATCTCCAAGGTGCTTAGCCTGACGCTGGCGCTGACACGCTATCAGGAGCACGAGATCTGGCAGCGGGTCGGCAAAGAGCCTTCCGGTCTGCCGTTCAACTCGTTGCTGCAGTTGGAGATGGAGCAGGGCAAGCCGCGCAATCCGTTTATCAACCCCGGTGCGCTGGTGGTGTGCGACATGCTGCAAACCCGGCTCAGCGCCCCCAAACAGCGCATGCTTGAAGTGGTGCGCCAACTGGCCGGAGAAGAAGACCTGGCCTATGATTCGCGGGTCGCCCGTTCCGAGTTTGAACACTCCGATCGCAATGCGGCCATCGCCTATCTGATGAAGTCGTTCGGTAACTTTGAAAACGACGTGCTTACCGTGCTGCAAACCTATTTCCACTACTGTGCGTTGCGGATGAGCTGCCTGGAGCTGGCGCGCAGCTTTGTCTACCTGGCCAATCACGGTCGTGACCTTAGCGGGCGTGAAGTGATCAGCCCGCTGCAGGCGCGCCAGATTAATGCGTTGATGATGACCAGCGGCATGTACGACGGCGCGGGGGAATTTGCCTATCGCGTGGGCATGCCGGGCAAGTCCGGTGTCGGCGGCGGTATTGTCGCCATCGTCCCCGATGAGCTGTCGATCGCCGTCTGGTCGCCAGAGCTGGATGCCTCCGGTAACTCACTGGCGGGAACTGCGGCGCTGGAACTGTTGTCTCAACGGATTAGCCGTTCGATTTTTTAATCCCACCACGGAAGGGAGTCAGGAGAAAATATGTTAAAGAAAACCGGGTTAGCCTTACTGCTGTTGACTGCTTCACAGGCCCATGCCGAGTACCAGTGCAGCGTTAAACCCCAGGACGACGTGATTATCAGCCCGCAGAACGTGCAGGTGACAGGAGCCAGCGGCAACCTGCAGATTTCAGCGGATGGCGATGTAACCCGCAACGGGCAGGCGTTGACCCTGACTGACAGCCAGCGCCAGAAGGCCTTCAGCTACCAGAGCGCATTGCGTAAGGAACTGCCGTGGATCGACAACGGCGCGCAGCAACATCTGGAAAAAGCGCGCGTGGCGCTGGACAAGGTGATCGTCAAGGAGTTGGGCAGCGACAGCAACGTGCGCAACCGCCTGACTACGCTCAATGGTCAGCTCAAACAGCAGATGAACCGCATTATTGAACACCGCAGCGACGGCCTGACCTTCCACCACAAGGCGATTGATCAGGTTGAGCAGGATGGCCGTAATCTGGTGCAGCAGAGCATGGGTGGCGTGTTGCAGGACAGCCTGAACGAGATGGGCGTCAAGCAGGCGGCCAACAGCGGCGGCAATCCGTTGCAGGCGATCATGGGCAATCTGGGTGGCTTGCAAAAAGCGATTCAGAACGAATGGAACAACCAGGAGCAGGACTTCCAGAACTTCGGCCACGACGTGTGTAACCGCGTTACCGGCCTGGAAACTCAGCGTAAAGACCTGCTTAATGCTTTGAAGTAACACTAAATCACTGCGGGTAGCGTGTTTTTTGACCTCCTGACGGTTATCTGACAGACTGGTTAAACTATGTACAGATTCATGGGTGTTTACGGAGAACGCTATGAGCCATACTCGCTACGAAACTGATGTTGTCGCCTGGGCAAATGAACAGGCTGCTCTTTTGCGCTCCGGAAAATTGTCTGAGATCGATGTTGAAAAGATCGCCGAGGAGATTGAGGACGTGGGAAAGAGCGAGCAAAGGGAACTTGCAAGCCGAATGACGGTGCTGATAGCACACCTGCTGAAATGGAAGTATCAGCCGGCGCGTCGTGGCACCAGCTGGGAAAGAACCATTAAGGCGCAGCGCAAAGAGGTGCTTTATAGCCTGAAAGAGTCACCCAGTTTAAAAAGCAAACTCGGCGATGCAGACTGGCTGGATGTGGTTTGGTCCAAGGCGATAGCGCTGGCGACGACGGAAACCGGGTTGGACGTTTATCCGGAAAACGGGATTTGGGATATTCAGCAGGTGCTTTCCCACGAGTTCTATCCAGATTGAAACAAAAAAAAGCGCTGATAATTCAGCGCTTTTTGCTATTCATCCGCCAGGAACAGCTCCAGCAGCGAGTTCAGGAACAGTTTGCCCTTCTCGGTGATCTGCCAATATTCCGGCGTCTCTTCCAGATAGCCTTTCGCCAGCGCTTCATCCAGCGGGGCGCGGATAGTGCTTTCATCCAGCCCGGTGTAGTTGACGAACTCGGCGCGCGGCGCGGCCTCCAGCAGGCGGAAACGGTTCATAAAGAACTCGAACGGCCGATCCGCCGTCGTCACCTCATGCTGCTTGTCCATATACTTGCCCTGCATAAAACCGCGCGGATGCTTGGTTTTCGCGGTGCGCAGAATGCGGCCGTCGCTGAAGGTCAGTTTGCCGTGTGCGCCACAGCCAATCCCCAGATAGTCGCCAAAGCGCCAGTAGTTGAGGTTGTGCTGGCACTGATAGCCCGGCTTGGCATAGGCCGAGGTTTCATATTGCTGGTAGCCGGCAGCGCTCAGTAACTCATGACCGCGTTCGAAAATATCCCACAGCGCATCGTCGTCCGGCAGTACCGGCGGGCGTGAGCTGAACAGGGTATTGGGTTCGATGGTCAACTGATACCACGACAGGTGCGGCGGGTTCAGGGCAATCGCCTGGCGTAAATCGTCCAGCGCCTCTTCCAGCGACTGGTCCGGCAGACCGTGCATCAGATCGAGGTTAAAGCTGCGCAGGCCGAGACCGGTGGCCAGATGCGCTGCGCGTTTGGCCTCTTCCGGGCCGTGTATGCGCCCCAGACGGGTTAACTTCTCGGCGCTGAAGCTCTGCACCCCGATAGAAATGCGGTTCACTCCGGCCCGCTGATAGCCGCTGAAGCGGTCGGCTTCCACGGTGCCGGGGTTGGCCTCCATGGTGATCTCTGCGCCATCAACGACGTGAATGCGCGCCCGCACGCCGTCCAGCAGCGATTGCATCGCCTCGGCACTCAGCAGGCTGGGGGTGCCGCCGCCGATAAAAATGGTACTGACTTCCCGGCCGGCCACCAGCGGCAGATCGGCATCCAGATCCGCCAGCAGGTGATCAACATATTCCTGATGCGGGACTTCGCCCTTTAACGCATGCGAGTTGAAGTCGCAGTACGGGCATTTCTGCACGCACCACGGGATATGGATGTACAAACTCAGCGGAGGCAACTTAAGCATTACGCATGGCTTCCAGCATCAGTTTCAGCGCCTTGCCACGGTGCGATATCGCGCGTTTTTCGTCGCGGCTCAGTTCGGCGGCGGTGCGGCCCAGTTCCGGGACGTAGAAGATCGGATCGTAGCCAAAACCGCCTTCACCTGCCGCAGTGTCGGTGATTTCACCGGCCCAGCTGCCGTGGAACACCAGCGGCGTTGGATCTTCGGCGTGGCGCAGATACACCAGCACGCAGTGGAACTGAGCGCCACGGCTGCCTTGCGGTATGTCTTTCAGTGCCACCAGCAGTTTGTCGAGGTTTTGCCGGTCAGAGGCGTCAACGCCCGCGTAGCGTGCAGAATAGATGCCCGGCGCACCGCCCAGAGCGTCCACCGCCAGGCCCGAGTCGTCGGCGATCGCCGGCAGGCCGGTGATTTGCGCCGCATGACGGGCTTTCAGGATGGCGTTTTCGATAAACGTCAGGCCGGTTTCCTCGGCAGATTCAACGCCCAGCTCGGTTTGTGCGACCACATTCAGCCCGAAATCGGCCAGCAGGTCGGCGAGTTCGCGCACTTTGCCCGGGTTACCGGTGGCAAGAACGACTTTTTGCATGATGACTACCTTGAAATTTATTCGATTAGCGCCGCGACCACGTCGGGGATCTGTTGCGGATTAACGATGCGTAACTGTTTATGCCGCCCCAGTTCGCCTTTCTCGATGGTGACGTTGCCTTTCGCCACTTTGAACTGTTTGGCGAGAAACTTGATCAGATGAGCGTTAGCCTGGCCGTCTACCGGCGGGGCGGTAATGGCGACTTTAAGTTCGTCGCCATGCAAACCGACAATCTGGTCGCGGCTGGCTTTCGGCTGAATATATAGCCTGATCGCCAGCCCGTCCAGCACCGGGGTTACTGCACTCACAGCAGGAACCAGATCTCACCGAACAGATCCATGCCCAGGTAGTTGATCAGATACAGGATCAGGATCACCACCATCGCCGAAAAATCAATGCCGCCCATCGCCGGCAGAATACGGCGGATAGGGGACATCAAAGGTTCGGTCAGTTGGTACATCAACTGGTCGATTGGGCTTCGGCCCTGGCTTATCCAACTCATCAACGCGCGGATAATCATTACCCAGAAGATCAGGTAACCGGCCGACTTCACCAGCGAGATCAGGCCAAACAGCAGGTTATACGGGCTGAGTGACATTGCGCCGCCCTGGATCAGCAGCAGCAGCGGGTACTTGATGGTCATCAGCAGGAACGCCAGCAGCAGCGATGCGCTGTCGATCGGCCCCATCGATGGGATAATGCGGCGCAGCGGGCCGATTACCGGTTGGGTGATCTTCACGATAAACTGCGCGAATGGGTTGTAAAAGTCAGCGCGTGTCCACTGCATCCAGATACGCAGCAGCAGTACCATGACGTACAGATCAATAACGGTTTTGACCAAAAAAGTCAGCGTTAGCATGTAGTAGCCCTTCTCCTTAACTCTCGATTATTTAAAATGATTTTTCCATTTCCTGCGCGCGGGATACTGCCGCCTGCATGGCTTTGGCCACGGTTGCCGGCAGCTGTTGCTCGTTGAAAACGCGCAGTGCTTCGGCGGTGGTGCCGCCTTTGGAGGTGACCTGCTCACGCAAGGTCGACAATGGCGTATCCGGGTTGGCTTCCACCAGCGCAGCCGCGCCGGAGGCAGCCTGCTGCACCAGATTACGGGCGGTCTGGCTGTCGAAGCCCATACGTTCGGCTTCCTGTTGCATGGCTTCCATAAACAGGAAGAAATAAGCCGGTGCGCTGCCTGCTGTGGCGATCACGCTATTAATGCCGTTTTCATCTTCCACCCAACACACCTTGCCGACTGATGCCATCAAATCGCTGGTGTAGTCGCGGTCCTGTTGGCTGACCTGCTGCGGCGCATACAGGCCGCTCATGCCTTTGCCCACCAGCGATGGGGTATTGGGCATGATGCGCACGATGTTCAGCTTGTCACCCAGCAGTTGATAAAAACGGCTGACCTGGATACCGGCGGCGATCGACAGGACCAGCTTGGCGCTGAAATCCACTCCTTCGCGCAACGGCTGGCAGACGTCGGCCATCATTTGCGGTTTGACTGCCAGCACCACGACATCGGCGGCTTGTGTGCAGGCCAGATTGTCGCTGCTGCTGACGATGCCGTAGTCCGCCGCCAGCGCATCACGGTTTTTGGCCGAAGGTGCGCAGACGCTAATGGATTTGGCCGGATAACCGCCCGCCACCAGGCCGGCGATGATAGCGCGCGCCATGTTGCCGGCGCCAATAAAGGTGATCTTGCGATGCTGCATTAGAATCCCTCGTCAGTATATTAGGCCTGTGAATAATCACGGGCGCCAAAAATGGCGGTGCCAATACGCACCATGGTGCTGCCTGCGGCAATTGCCGCCGTCATGTCATCGGTCATGCCCATCGACAGGGTGTCTACCTGCGGATATTGCTGCTGCAGGGCCAGAAAGGCGTCGCGCATTTGGCCGAATACCGCCAACTGGCTCTGATAATCCTCCTGCGGGGCTGGAATAGCCATCAGCCCGCGCAGTCTGAGGTTAGGCAGGGCGGCAACCGCCTCCGCCAGCGCCGGCAATTCAGCCAGTACAATGCCAGACTTACTCTGCTCATCGCTGATATTTATTTGGATCAGAACGTTAAGCGGCGGCATGTCCGCCGGGCGCTGGTCATTCAGGCGCGAGGCGATACGCAGCCGATCGACGGTGTGACACCAGGCGAAGTTCTCTGCCACCAGTCGGCTCTTGTTGGATTGCAACGGGCCGATAAAGTGCCAATCCAGCGTTGCGCCTTCCGGCTGCGCGGCGAAATGCTGAACCTTATCCACCCCTTCCTGAACATAGTTCTCGCCGAAGGCGCGCTGGCCCGCCGCGATGGCTTCTGCGATCGCCGCCACAGGTTTGGTTTTGCTTACTGCAAGCAGCGTAACTTCTTCTGGAGCGCGTGCGCAGCCTTGAGCGGCCGCGGCAATGCGGTTTCTGACATCCTGCAGATTCTGTTGGATAGTGCTCATTATTGACCCAGGAGATTGATATGGATATCGATGAATTCGTGGCCCTTAGTGTAAAGCATAATGCTTCCGATCTGCACCTTTGTACCGGTCATCGGCCGATGTTGCGCATTGATGGTGAACTTCAGCCGCTGGAAGGGGCGGAAATACTGAGCGAAGCCAGAATGCAACTGCTGTGCAACGGCGTGCTGCAGCCGTTACAACGACAGCAGTTACAACAACAAGGGCAGTTGGATCTGGCGCTTTCGCTGCCGGGTGATATCCGGTTGCGTGCCAATTTTTTTCTGCAAAACCTGGGCGTCTCCGTTGCATTGCGGCTGATAGCGGGCCAATGTCCGACTCTGGCAGCATTGGCGGCGCCAGATATTATCCCTGCGTTGGTGCGACGTGAAGACGGCCTGATCCTGGTGACCGGCGCGACCGGCAGCGGTAAATCCACCACCTTGGCGGCGATGATTGACGACATCAATCAGCACCAGCGGCGGCATATCCTCACGTTGGAAGATCCGATTGAGTTTATCCACCGCAGCAGGCAGTGTTTGATTCAGCAGCGGGAGTTGGGGCGCGACAGCCACAGTTTTGACGACGCATTGCGTGCCGCACTGCGTGAAGATCCGGATGTGATCCTGTTGGGGGAGTTGCGCGATACCGCCACCATCCGCCTTGCTCTGACCGCTGCGGAAACCGGCCACCTGGTACTGGCCACGCTGCATACCCGCAGTGCGCCGCAGGCGGTGGATCGGCTGGTGGATGTTTTTCCGGCGGAAGAAAAGCCCTATGTACGCGCCCAACTGGCCGGGAGCCTGCAGGCGGTGATTGCACAAAAGCTGTTAAGTCGGCCCGGAGGCGGCAGGGTGGCGATTTTTGAGGTGCTGACGGCAACGGCGGCGGTCAGCAGCATGATCCGTGAAGGCAAAACCCATCAGTTGGCCAACGTGCTGCAAACCGGCGGGCAGTCCGGCATGCAGACCTTTGAACAGGGCCTGCAGCAGCGGATCAGCGCCGGCTTACTTGGTGGAGGGCAGGACACTCAGAATAGGGATTAACCCAGCTGCCGCTCAAACCAGCTTTCCAGAATAACCACCGCCGAGGCGGAGTCCACGCTGCCCTTGTCCAACGCGCGGAACCCGCCACGGTCGAACAAATGAGCGCGGGCTTCGACGGTACTCAGGCGCTCATCATGCAGCGCTATCTGTACGCCAAAACGGCCGTGCAGGCGGTTGGCGAACTTGCGTGCTTGTTCGGTCACCAACTGCTCGGTGCCATCCATGTTCAGCGGCAGGCCGACCACCACCAGATCCGGCTGCCACTCTTTGAGCAGTTTTTCGATCTTTTGCCAGTCCGGGGAACCGTCCTGTGCTTTGAAGGCCGCCAGCGCGCGGGCGCTGCCAGTCAGTTCCTGCCCAATGGCGGCGCCAATGCTCTTGGTGCCGAAGTCGAAGGCGATAATGGTGCGGTTGGTCATCAGGCGTGTCCTGCGTGGTTGGCAATGCTGCAGATGTCGATGCCCAGGCGGTTGGCGGCATCACGCCAGCGGCTGGCGATTGGCGTATGGAACAGAATGTCGGTGTCGGCTTCAATGGTCAGCCAGGCGTTTTCCAGCACTTCCTGTTCTAACTGGCCCTTTTCCCAACCGGCATAACCGAGCGCGACCAGCACGTCATCCGGCTGCTCCGGGGTGCCCAGCGTTTCCAGCACGTCTTTCGAGGTGGTGATCATGGTATCCGGCGAGATCTGAATGCTGGAGCCGAAACCCTTGCGCGGCGTATGCAGGATAAAACCGCGATCGTCTGCTAACGGGCCACCGGCAAACACCGGTTTATCGAGGCTGATCGCCGGATCACGTGCCTGTGGCATGATCTTCAGTTTGCTCAGCACCGTTTCCACCGTGAACTGCTCCACCGGTTTATTGATCACCAGGCCCATGGCGCCGTCTTCATTGTGCTCGCAGACGTAAATCACCGAGCGTTTGAAGCGAGGATCCTGAAGTGATGGCATAGCGATAAGAAAATGGTGCTGTAAATTCATGGTGTTATTTAAAATAATCAAGTGGTGGTAAGTTGAACAGCCGCCAGTATGCGGCCATCCCCGTCGCCTTTCAAGCTGATAGCGCCAGTTCGGGGGCAGGGTGGCGGGCGGCAACGCCGCCCGCACTGCGGATTACTTCGCTGCCAGACGCTTTTCGATCGCGTCCATCAGCATACCGGTGACAGACACCGGGAAGGCCGCTTCGATTTCGCGTGCACAGGTTGGGCTGGTGACGTTGATTTCGGTCAGTCGATCGCCAATCACGTCCAGGCCAACGAAAATCAGCCCTTTTTCTTTCAGCGTCGGCGCTACCGCGCGCGCAATTTTCCAGTCGCTTTCGCTGAGCGGACGTGCTTCGCCCCGGCCACCGGCCGCCAGGTTACCACGGGTTTCGCCCTGCGCCGGAATACGCGCCAGGCAGTAAGGCACTGGCTCACCGTCCACCACCAGAATGCGCTTATCGCCTTCCTTGATCGCCGGAATGAAGTTCTGCGCCATGCAGAAACGACTGCCGTGTTCGGTCAGGGTTTCGATAATCACCGACAGGTTAGGGTCATCCTGCTTCACGCGGAAAATCGACGCGCCGCCCATGCCGTCCAGCGGCTTGAGGATGATGTCGCCATGCTGCTGGTGGAATTTACGGATGTGCGCCGCACTGCGGCTGACCAAAGTGTCCGGCGTCAGTTCCGGGAACCAGGCGGTGAACAGCTTTTCGTTGCAGTCACGCAGGCTCTGCGGCTTGTTGACCACCAGCGTGCCCTTGACCTCTGCGCGCTCGAGAATATAGGTCGCGTAGATGTATTCGGTATCGAACGGCGGATCTTTACGCATCAGGATCACGTCCAGATCCTGCAGCGCCAGATCCTGCTCGCTGCCAAAGCTGAACCAGCTCTCTTTATCTTCTTTCACGCTCAGCAGGCGGGTGCGGGCGCGGCCGTCACCGGCGTGCAGATAGAGATCGTCCATCTCCATATAGTGCAGTTCCCAGCCACGGCGCTGCGCTTCGAGCAGCATGGCGAAGCTGGTGTCTTTCTTGATGTTGATGGAAGCGATAGGGTCCATCACGATGCCGAGCTTAATCATCTTTTCTCCTTTAACCCAGATCGCCGAAACGTACCTGCAAAGCGGTAATTGCGGTGAGCGCTGTGGTTTCTGTACGCAGAACGCGTGGCCCCAGCAGGATATCAGTAAATCCGTGGCCTGTGGTCATCGCAATTTCGCCTGTTGATAAACCGCCTTCCGGCCCAATCAGTAACCGGACGTGTTCCACCGGCAGCGGCAGGGTATTAATGCTGTGGCTGGCGCGCGGGTGCAGGTTCAGCTTGAGGCTGCCATCCTGCTCGGCACACCAGGCTTCCAGCTGCATGGCCTCGCGGATTTCCGGGATGCGGTTGCGGCCGCACTGCTCGCAGGCGGCGATGGCAATCTTCTGCCACTGCTGAATTTTTTTCGCCAGGCGTTCTCCGTCCAGCTTCACGCCGCAGCGTTCGGAAAATAGCGGGGTAATGACGTTAACCCCCAGCTCGATGGATTTCTGAATGGTGAACTCCATCTTCTCACCGCGAGAAATCACCTGGCCCAGATGCAGATTGAGCGGTGATTCGCGGTCTTCCAGCTGGCCGGCGCTGAGCTGCACCTGCACGCTTTTCTTGTCGACCTGGGCGATCACGGCGTCAAACACCTGATTGCTGCCGTCGAATAACTGCAGCGCCTGGCCGGCGTTCATGCGCAGTACACGCCCGATATGGTTGGCGGCGTCTTCGCTTAAGAAGATTTCCGCGTTGTCGATCAACGGCTGCGGATGATAAATACGGGGTATGCGCATATGAAAATTCGATCCTGACTAAAGGGTGTAGGCGGCTTGAAAGCGACGGCTATTATAGTAGGTTAGCCCTTTCGTTGCTGGCAAGCCTGCTGAATATACGGATTATGGTTGCCCTGTACCTTAGCGATGCGTGCCTCGCGCAGGCATTCCCATTGGTTGACCGGGTATTGGCGATCCCATACCTCAAAAAGCTGGGTCTGCTGGCGTGAAAGCCGCAGTTGATAACGGTCGCGCATATAGAAGTAGGTGCGGGCGATCGTACCGCGGGCGCGGGCCGGCGGTTCGGCCTGCTTATTTTTGAAGTCCACTTTCATCGGGCACTGGCCGTACTGGCCCTCGCCGCCTTTCCATTGGCTGTACATAAAGTTATTACGATCGCCGTTCACTTCACCTATCGCCGGCTGCAGGTTGTGCAAATCGGTTTCGATTTGGCGGTAACCGGCGTCTTTATTGCAGTTTTTGCGCCCGCCCTGTTGCCAGCACTGTAATTGGTGACCGAATTGCCAGGCCGGTACCACATGTTCCCATTCGATACGTTGCGCACGTTGGGCGTTTTTACGCGCCTGGTAGCCACAACTGTTGAGATCGGGGATGCCTTTTTTACCCTGCCAGTCTATCCGGCAGCCGCAGTAGAAGGAGCCGGGGGCGTCCTGATTGATTTTGGCGGCAGCCGCCTTGGCCTGAGAAAAGTTGTTGATACCCTGCGCCTGTGCGGCACCGGCAGTGAGAACCACCATAAATAAAATTTTGCGAAGCATATTCCAAAACAGCTCAAAATTGGAAAAGCAGGCAGGGTAGCGGAAGTTTGAAGCCGTAGCAAATGGCGATATTTACTTGTTTTAACGTATAAATCGTTACGCTAAACAGGCTCGCCGGCGAAAAATTTCAGTTTGTCGCCACACTGACGGCAGCGATATTCACTTTCTCCGCGCATCACCCGATTGTGGCGGCGCACGGTAAGCTGGTGCAGTTGGCAACCGCAGCGGTAGGGGTAGGTTTTGCTCTGCACCGAGGCAATCTCAAACTGATGGGTACGGCTGGCCGATACCTGTAATACGCTTTCCATCATCCAGCGCCATTCGTTGCCGTGTGGTGGCACGCGGCCAAACTGGCGAAATACCAGCAGGTGCGCCAGTTCATGCGGTACCACTTCATCGATAAACGGCTGCTGATTTTCCATCAGCAACACCGGATTCAGCCGGATTTCCCAGGCTTGCAGCCAGGCGGTGCCAGCGCTGGTTCCGCGTTGCTGGTAAAGGATTTTTGGCTCAGGGAACTCGACGGAAAAATGCTGACGGGCCAGCTGCAGTTTTTCTCGCAGACAGCGCATCACCGCCTGTTGCAGCGCAATGGGGATTCTTGCTTTGTTCATTGTGGCTAGCTTAAGCAAAGGCGCGCCGGCTGGCAATAAGAGGCAAAGCTAATTTGTCAGGGGTTTACCAGGCAGGTTTTTCACCGCATTGATAACCCGATCGACGCTGATGGATTGTAATCATTGTGTTAACTGCGGGATAATGAACCGTACATGCTGAGTCCCTGCCTGTAGGGGACGAATATATTCGTCCCGATTAACACGGGCGCAGTATACAGCGCCCCTACAAATCAGAGGGAATTATGCGATTTAGCGCAATAACCGACTGATTAAAAATACGTAAGGTGTGGGGAGTTTTTTGACGCGGCCTGCCCCGAGCTGGCTGAGTAAGTGTGAATTTAACGCAGCTGATGTTGCAAGTGAGAGATTAATGTCGAATAAACCGTTCCATTATCAAGATCCGTTCCCACTGAAGAAAGACGATACTGAATACTATCTGTTGAGCCGTGACCACGTTTCCGTGAGTGAGTTTGAAGGCCAGGAAGTGCTGAAAGTAGCCCCCGAAGCGTTAACCCTCCTTGCTCAACATGCATTCCATGACGCCTCATTCATGCTGCGCCCGGCGCATCAGCAGCAGGTGGCCGATATCCTTAAGGATCCGGACGCCAGCGAAAACGACAAGTACGTTGCGCTGCAATTTTTACGTAACTCAGAAATCGCCGCCAAGGGTATTTTACCGACCTGTCAGGATACCGGTACCGCCATCATCGTCGGCAAAAAAGGCCAGCGCGTCTGGACCGGCGGCGGTGACGAAGCGGCATTGTCGCGTGGGGTGTACAACACCTTTATCGAAGACAATCTGCGCTACTCGCAAAACGCCGCGCTGGATATGTACAACGAGGTCAACACCGGCAGCAACCTGCCGGCGCAGATCGATCTCTACAGCGTCGACGGTGAAGAATACAAATTCCTGTGCATCGCCAAGGGCGGTGGTTCAGCCAATAAAACCTATCTCTACCAGGAAACCAAAGCGTTGCTGTCACCGGGCAAGCTGAAGGATTATCTGGTCGAGAAAATGCGCACGCTGGGTACCGCGGCCTGCCCGCCTTACCACGTGGCATTCGTTATCGGTGGTACCTCGGCCGAAGCGACGTTGAAAACCGTCAAACTGGCCTCGACCAAGTACTATGACGGCCTGCCGACCGAAGGCAATGAGCACGGTCAGGCATTCCGCGACGTGGTGCTGGAAGAAGAGTTACTCAAAGAAGCGCAGAATTTGGGGTTGGGCGCGCAGTTTGGCGGCAAATACTTTGCGCACGACATTCGCGTGGTGCGTCTGCCGCGCCATGGTGCTTCCTGTCCGGTAGGTATGGGTGTTTCCTGCTCCGCTGACCGTAACATCAAGGGCAAGATTAACCGTGACGGCATCTGGCTGGAGAAGCTGGAGCACAATCCGGGCAAGTTTATTCCGCAAGAACTGCGTCAGGCGGGGGAAGGCGAAGCCGTCAAGATTGACCTCAACCGCCCAATGGCCGATATCCTCAAGCAGCTGTCGCAATTCCCGGTGTCCACCCGCCTGTCGCTGAGCGGCACCATTATCGTGGGGCGTGACATCGCACACGCCAAGCTGAAAGAGCGGCTGGATAACGGCGAAGGTCTGCCGCAGTACGTTAAGGATCATCCGATTTACTACGCCGGCCCGGCCAAAACGCCGGACGGTTACGCTTCAGGTTCTCTGGGGCCAACCACCGCCGGGCGTATGGACTCTTACGTTGATCTGCTGCAGTCCCACGGCGGCAGCATGATCATGCTGGCGAAAGGCAACCGCAGCCAGCAAGTGACCGACGCCTGCCACAAACACGGCGGTTTTTACCTCGGCAGTATTGGTGGCCCGGCGGCGGTGTTGGCGCAACAAAGCATCAAAAGCCTGACCTGCGTCGAATACCCTGAACTGGGGATGGAAGCCATCTGGAAAATCGAAGTGGAAGATTTCCCGGCGTTCATTCTGGTGGATGATAAAGGCAATGACTTCTTCCAGAAGATCCAGGCCGGTCAGTGTTCACGCTGTGTGAAATAACTTTCGTCAATACTTGCCGTCCGCTTTCGGGCGGCAAGTTTCAGGCTTGCTCAGGCCCTGTGTAAAGTCCTGTAGCCCGCTGGACGCCGCGTTTTAACCTGTATACCCTACGTGCGCAGCAGTAATACACGAATAAAGGCATATTTGGCACAGAAGGCTCGGCAACTACATGGAAACGCAAGAAAATCATATCAGGGAACTACTGGTCTGGATTGAAGACAACCTGACCAACCCGCTATCATTGGATATCGTTTCTGCCAAATCAGGCTACTCGAAATGGTATCTGCAGCGAATGTTCAAGACGCAGACCGGTCTGTCGCTGGCCTCCTATATTCGCGCCCGCCGTTTGTATCTCGCCGCTTTTGCCCTGCGCTTCACGCAAAAGAGCATTCTTGATATTTCCATTGAATATCAATTTGATAACCAGCAAACCTTTTCCCGCTGCTTCAAAAAGCACTTTGCCGAATCTCCCAGTGTCTATCGTCATGCCCGCAAGCAGGACTTCAGTCATCTGGTTCGTTCGCTGTCAGCCAACCATCCTGGTGATATTCAGGTTGACCGCATCAAGGTGGCCAAAGGGCAGTATGCGATCAAGGGGAAAAGTTACGCTTACCACCTCGATATTGCCGATTTGGATAAGTCGCATCTGCACATCCGCAGCAAAATCAGAGAGCAGTTCTATCACTCGGTGGCCAGCCGACCGGCGTTGACCTATGCATTGACCCAGTTTATTCCAGATGGAGAGCAGGTCAGAGTGGAATATGCGCTTGGCGTTGCCGAGGACTGCCCGGCCAGTGATGCCGCCGGGCTTGAGCCATGGCCGGAAATTCACGGCGATTATTGCCGCTTTTGTTACTCCGGCAAGCCGGTGGCCTTGCACGACCATGTGGTGCAGATTTACACCCAGGCACTACCGGAATTGGGCCTGGCCCGAAGAGTAGGGCCAGACCTGACGATGTTCAACTATTCGCTGAACGAGCGGGAGGAGTTGCAGCTTGAGCTCCAGCATCTGGTGCCAGTGACTCCAATTGGTTGACCGATCGGACCGCGGTAGTGCGGTTTTTCTGCTGCACGATATCCGCCATTACCGCCAGCGCGATTTCCGCCGGGGTTTTACTGCCGAGTGGTAACCCGATCGGAGCATGAATACGTTCCAGTTCCTGTGGGCTGAATTCGGCAATCTGCTGCAGACGCTGGCGGCGGCGTGCGCTGTTGCGCAATGACCCCATGGCACCGATGTAAAATGCCGGGGTGTGGATCGCTTCCATCAGCGTCAAATCGTCCATGCGCGGATCGTGGGTCAGCGCCACAATCGCCGTATTGGCGTGGCAGCCGCCGTCTTCAATAAACTTGGCCGGGAACTGGCGCAACAATGTGACGTTGCCTCTGAGCTGAGGGGCGAAATTATCCAGCGCCTCCGGCCGATTCTCACAAACCAACACTTCAAAGCCCAGTGAGCTGGCGAAGTCGGCGCAGTACAGCGCTACGCTGGACAGCCCGGCGATCAACAAACGCGGTGCCGCGGCGATATGCAAAGTGACCTGCGGACCACGACGTTCCACCTGGGTGGCGCTGGCGAAATCGGTCAATGTCAGGCTGGTACAGGCATCGGGCAAGGTCAGGCGTTTGACCAGCGCGTGGTGTCCGTTCAGTGCACCGGCAATTTTTGTCAGATAGGCAATACTGTCGTCACCGGCTGGCAGGGATTCGATCAGCACTTCCAGTACGCCGCCGCACGGCAGTGCTACATTCGGCTCCAGACCCCCTTCACCATAACGGATCACCTGGCTGGCCGCCTGATATTCCCCGGCCGCTACGCGCCGCAGAAAATCCTCTTCCACGCAGCCACCCGACAGCGAACCACAGTAATGCCCATCCTGGGTGGCCACCAGCAGCGCTCCTGGCGATCGCGGTGAGGAGCCGTAGGTGTTCAGTACGGTGCACAGCCACACCGGCTGTTGCTTCAGCCAGCTTATCGCCTGGTTGACCACGGTGATATCGAGATGTTGCATAGATGATTTACTCGCTGGCCGGTAGCTGTGACGGAAGATCAATATCCTGCACCACTTCGGACGTTTCAAGAGAAAGCAGGAACACTGGCTGCCCTTTAAGCAGCTCACGTGCGCCATTATCACCGCGCAATTGGCCCAGTTGTTTGCGCAAAATGGCGGAAAACCCGACCGGGTGGCCCGGCTGCTGCTGGAAAGCGGGGCGGACGATGGCGTGTTGCCGTAGGGCGGCCGCCACCTGCCGGAAAACCGTCGGCGTAACGAAGGGCATATCCGCTAAATGGATTAGCCAGCCTTGCCAGTACGGGGTGGCGTTAACGCCGGCGGCGATGGATTCTCCGAGGCCAGAGCTTGGCAGTAGTGTGAACGGAACCTGATAGGCCGCGCAGACCTGCTGTACCAGAAGATTGTCCGGGCGGGTGACCACCCATACCGGCAGATCAGAGGCCAGCGCCTGACGCAGCGTTTGTTCAAATATCGAGCGTCGCTGACCAGAATTATCCGCAAACTCGGCATTCAATTTATTGCCCTCGCCCCCGGCCAGAGAGAAACGCTCTCCACGTCCGGCAGCGGCGATCACTATGCCCGTTGTCATCTTATCCGCCCGAATTTGCGCAACTTATATTACCTTACTAAAAATATGTGTTCTTGAGATGTGTTTTTCTTGAAAACAGCATGTTAATCATCACATAATTTTAGTTATAAGCATATGCTTATGACGTCTACGGCAAGGTCGTCAGCGTTTGCGCAACACCACCGCTGAATACAAAAATACAATAAAGAAGCAAAGGACTTTTTATGAGCAATTTTAGCCCGTCGCGGCGCCGCTTTATCAAAAGCGCCGTGATTGCGGGGGTATCCGTGTACCTCGCGCCACTGTACAGCCGTGCTTATGCCGCGCTGTTTGAGCAAAAAATCCTTCAGTCCCCGAACTGGGATGCCCATGAAAAGCGTATTCGCTTTCGCATCGATGGTCGTGCCAAGGTGATGGGGCAAAAGGTGTTCGCCCGCGACATTCGCGCGGTCGATATGCCGCACTGGCCGCAACAACAGGCGCACGCCTTTATTTTACGCGTCACCAAGGCCGACCGGCTGTTCGAGGGCATCGATCTCTCGTTGCTGGGAGACGATCTGCAGCCCGACCGGCTGGTAACAGCAGAGGATCTGGCGCGTGACGGCCTGGCCTTTCCGGCGTTCTACGGCGACGACATGCTGCTGCCGATCGGCAAAACTCCGGCCTATCTTGGCCAGGCGGTGGCAATTCTGATTTATCACGATTTCGCCCGTTTCCGCTTTGCCAAAGACAAGCTGAAATTCCGTGAGGAAACTCTCAAGTACGGGGCGGAAACCGGCCCGCTGGAGCGGGATCCCTGGGGCACTTTCCGCTATGTGCGCGTGGGTGGCGATAAGCCGTTCGACGACGATCGCTTCTCCAGCCTGAAAGACACGCCGATTTTCCCGGTATCGATGAAGAAACACCTGCCGGTCTGGCCGGAAGGTCGCGAGGGCGGCAAGCTGGATCAGGAAGGGATGTATTACGCCGGCATGATAGCCAATGAGCTGCAAACGCCACCGGAAGACTGGCTGGTGATGTCGCGTCGCTATACTACGCAATCCGTTGATACTTCGGCGCTGGAGCCGGATAACGCCAACGGCTGGTACGATGCCACGACGCAGACCCTGCATCTGGTGGTGCCTACCCAGTCGCCGCAGGAAGTGGCCGACGAAATGCCACGCATGTTGGCCAAACACAATCCGCCGGTGAAACAGCTGATTTTGCACCCGTGCTACACCGTCGGTTACGGTTCGAAAGATCACTTTAACTTCCCGTACTACGGTGCGGTGGCGGCGATGTACGGCGACGGGCACCCGGTACGCCTGGCCAATGACCGTTTCGAACAGTTTCAGACGGCGCTGAAGCGCCATGCCTTCGATATGAATTACCGTATTGCGGTCAACCGTCAAACCGGCGTACTGCAATCATTCCACGGCGAGATGACGGCAGATGGCGGTGGTCGCAGCAACTTTACGCCGTCGGTGGTGATGGTAGCGGCGACGGCGGCACAGTCGATTTACTACTTCCCGAAAAGCGATTTGTCGGCGGTGGGGCTGGCTTCACGCGCCATTGATGCCGGCTCTGCTCGTGGCTACGGCACGCTGCAAAGCATGGCCGCTACCGAGATGATGGTGGATGAACTGGCTGCCGAGCTGAAGATCGACCCGATCGAGTTCCGTTTGCGCAACGTACTCAAATCCGGCATGAAAAATACCCAGGGCGCTATCCCGGCCGGGGCCATTCGTGCCGATGAAGTGCTGGAAAAGGCAGCGAAGCATGAGATGTGGTTGCAACGTGCCCAGCGGAAGGCGGAGTTTGAGAGCCGGCACCCGGGCAAGCGTTATGGCGTTGGCTTTGGCTGCGTGCAAAAAGACTTCGGCACCGGGGCCGAGACCTCGTTCGCTCGCGTCGAGCTGGGGGAAGATGGGCGCATCATGCTGCATCACAGCGGTGCCGAAATGGGAACCGGCATGTCGACCTCACAATCGGTGCTGTGCGCACAGTGGCTGGGCAAACCGGCGGATGAGGCGCACTTCTCGGTGACCGACTGGTCGGTACTGCCGATGGTCACCAGCGGCGATCCTTACATTATGTCGCAGGCCGAACAGGACAAGTTGCAAGCCAACCCGGCCTGGACGCCAAGCTATTGCTCACCGTCCAGCGCCAGCAACTCGGCGTATTACTTTTCCCACAGCACGCGCGAAGCGGCACGTCTGATATTCGATCACGGCCTGTGGCCGGCGGCGATGGCCATTTGGCAATCCGGCCCCGGTGGCGGCCAGGCAGCACCATTAGTGGTGCGCAGAGAAGACGCACGTTGGGTGGAAGGCGGGCTGACCGCGGCCGGCATGGAAGTGCTGAGTCTGGAGCGGTTGGCGAAACAAGCCTACCAGATGGGCGGTATCACCGGTGCGGCGGTACACGTATTTAACCGCTGGCAGTGGGCCGAGGCGGAGTTCACCCTGAGCGCTAAAAGCGAGCGTCTGCCGATTGACGGGCTGGCGGTGCGCAATGCCAATGGCGAGTTTAAAACCTTGTCGCGCAGCCAGGCCTACTATCCACCGACCCAACGCAATAACGCGGCGGTCACCTATTACAGCGCCGTCGGTACCCTGGCGGAAGTGGCGGTGGATATCGCTACCGGTCAGGTGGAGCTGCTGAACCACCATTCAATCATGGAGTGCGGCAATCTGATTGTGCCTGAGCTGGTTTCCGGCCAATTGCAGGGCGGCCTGGCAATGGGGATTGGCCATGCACTGCACGAATATTTACCGCTGTACGAAGACGGGCCTGGTAACGGTACCTGGAACTTTAACCGTTACCATCTGCCGCGCGCCAGCGATGTGGCGGTCTGGAAACAGACCGATGACATCCTGCCCGCGCTGTCGGAAACCGATCCACCCAAAGGCATGGCCGAAGTGGTGATGATCCCGGTAGTTGCGGCACTGGTTAACGCTATCGCCGACGCTACCGGCCACCGTTTCCGTGATTTGCCCGTTCGTGCAGAAAATATTCGTGAGGTATTACAATGAGCATTAAAACCCAGCCGATTTCCCTGACCATCAATGAAAAACAGTACGGCCCGATCGAAGTACCGGAAGGGCTGATGATGATCGACTTCCTGCACGAATATCTCGACCTGACCGGTTCGCGTCTTGGCTGCGGTCAGGGGATCTGTCACGCCTGCGTGGCGATTGTCGATCACCCGAGCGGCACCAGTGAGGAAGTGCGTACCTGTATCACCGGCGCGCATTTCTTCAGCGGCAAGAAAGTGCGCACCGTCGAAGGCCACGCCAAGGTGGATGATCAGGGAGAAGTGGTCGAGCTTTCGCCGATCCAGCAGGCTTTCCTGGAGCATTACAGTTTCCAGTGCGGTTACTGCACGCCGGGCTTTGTTAACGCCGCCACTATTTTTGTCGAGAAGCTCAAGCGCGAGCCGATTGCCCGCGATCAACTGGAAAGCGCGATTGAACAGGCGCTGGACAGCCATATCTGCCGCTGTACCGGCTATGTGCGTTACTACGAAGCGGTACGCGACGTGGTGCTGAAGACCCCAGGTCTGGTGAAGGAGACGGCGCAATGAAAAAACGTCTCGCACTGCTGATCCTGCTGGTGGTGATTATCGTCATCGCCGTGCTGTGGTGGCGTGAAAATCGCCATTACGACGGCCCGGTACAGCAGGTAACCGCCAGCACCGAACAGGTTGCCCGTGGCCGCTATCTGGCTCAGGCCGCCGACTGTGCCGCCTGCCATACCGCCAGTGGTGGCGCGCCAATGGCAGGGGGGTATCCGCTGGATACGCCGTTCGGCACTATCTATGGCAGTAACCTGACGCCTTCGGCCGATCAGGGGATCGGCCGCTGGACCAAGGACGATTTCTTCCTGGCGGTGACCCAGGGCGTGGCACCGGGCGGTCGTCATCTGTATCCGGCGATGCCTTATACCTCGTATAAAGGCATGTCGCGTCAGGATGCTGATGATATCTATGCCTATCTGATGACCCGTCCGGCGGTGGATGTTGCCATTCCGGAAAATGCCATGCCGTTCCCGTTTAACCAACGCATGGCGCTGATTGGCTGGAATCTGTTGTTCCGCAGTCAGGATCCGCTGCCGGTCAGTTCGCAGGGTGATTCGGCGCAGTGGCAACGCGGCCGTTATCTGGCGGATACGCTGGGCCACTGTGGGGAATGCCACACGCCACGCGGTATGCTGGGTCAAATGAATCTGACTAAACCTATGCAGGGCGGTGATCTTGGGCGCTTTATGGCACCGGACATCACCCCGCACGGGTTGGCGCAGCGCGGCTGGACGCCGGACGATCTGAACCGCTTCCTCTCGACCGGCCTGGCACCGCAGGGTTCCGCCTTTAGCGAGATGCATATGGTGGTGAGTCTCAGCACCCGTCATCTGACGCCGGAAGATGGTCAGGCGCTGGCGACCTATCTGATGGGTGAACAGCCGCCGGCGGCTGTGCCGGTTAAAATCGGTCAGGGCAGCGATGCCGGACGCATCAGTTATCAGGATCAGTGCTCCGGTTGCCATGCGCGTGAAGGCCAGGGTAAGCCTCATGTGGCGGTCGCGATGCGTGATAACGCTACGCTGCGCCAACCGGACGCTAAAAACCTGATTGTCTCGATACTGGACGGTTTACCGGCCCAGCAATTCCCTAACGGCGAAAGCATGCAGAGCATGCCGGCCTTTGGCGAACGTCTCGATGATGCACAGGTGGCGGAACTGGTGAACTACCTGCGTGTGACCTGGGGCGGGTTGCCGGCGGATGTGACGGCCGAGCAGGTGAAAGCGCTACGTAAGTAAGGTTCAATGGAAAAATGGCTCGGCATATCGAGCCATTTGAGTTTGATGACAAAGTTGTCTTTGAATCCGAGATACCCGGGCCTAGCGCACCGAGGGGCGCTCCGGCGGGCAAGCCGCTACGACCCCTTCGGCACGTTCTCCCTAATAACGGGCTTTGTCAGTAGTCTGAAATGGCTCGGCATATCGAGCCATTTTTTATTAACGATTATCTGCCGGGGGTTCACCCAATACCGGCATTCCTTCCTCATCCCATTCCAGCGGTTTAATCCGTGTATGACGATTTGGGTCATAGAGCGGATCCCCTTCGATTTCCGTGTAATTACGCGCATGGTAAACCAAGATATCTCGCCCCTGTTCATCCAGGGTAAAACTGTTGTGCCCGGGGCCGAACTGGCGGTTTTTTACGCTGGTGCGAAACACGGGCTGTTCGAGCTTATGCCATTGGGCGGCATCGGTGATGTCGCTGTCGATATCGGCCCATAACAGACCGAGGCAATAATTCTCGTCGGTCGCGCTGGCGGAGTAGCTGATAAATATTCTTTGGCCATGGGCGATCACCGCCGGTCCTTCATTGACCGAGAACCCGACGGTTTCCCAAGGGAGTTCAGGTTGGCTGAGCATCACCGGCCGGCCCTTCAGCGTCCAGGGATCTTCCATTTCGGCCAAATACAGGTTGGAGTTGCCGTGGATCGCAGGATCCTTCTGCGCCCAAAGATAATAGTGTTTGCCACGATGTTCGAAGTGGGTGGCGTCGAGGGAGAAACTGTCGATATGGGTATAAATTCGGCCTTTTTCCTCCCACTCTCCGGTCAGCGGGTTGGCAGCGCTGCATTCCAGAGCAAACATTCGGTGCTGGAACAGGCCATTGGCAATCTCCGGGCTATGGGCTGCGGCGAAGTATAAATACCATTTGCCGTTAATAAAGTGCAGTTCCGGCGCCCAGATTAAATGGCTCATCGGTCCCTGCTGTGGTTTTCGCCATACCACCGTCGGGCTGGCTTGCGCCAGTTCGCTGAGGCTACGCGCGCGCCGAAGTTCTAACCGGTCATATTCCGGTACCGAGGCGGTGAAGTAGTAATAGCCATCGCTGTGGCGCAAAACAAAGGGATCGGCCCGCTGTTCAATCAAGGGATTAGGGTAGTCGCGCATCGCAGGCTCCTTACGGGGTTCGGGTTTTTAGTTGCTGCTCAGAGTAGTCGGTTAGCTCGCGGTAATTAATGCGTCGCTTTTCCAGGTCGATCTGAATCTGACGCATCAGTTGGCGATCAACCTTCAGCAGGCGTACCACGCCGGCAGTGATCAGATATCCGATACCGGGGATCACGGTGAACAACAGCACGATGCTGTTAAGTGCGCCAGCGCTTTGGCTGACCGCATCGGCCTGATAGCCGGACAGCGACATCAGGAAGCCCACCATGGCGCCGGCCACCGCCAGCCCGACTTTAAGGAAGAACAGATTGCCGGAAAAACTGATGCCGGTGATGCGCTTGCCGGTTTTCCATTCGCCGTAATCGTCCACGTCGGCCATTAACGACCAGTGCAGCGGCGAAGGGATCTGATGCAGGATATTCAGCAGGAAATAGGCGGCGACGATCAGCGAAGTGAACTGAGGGTTGAGGAAATAGAAGCCGCACGAAAACGCCGCCAGCAAAATATTGGTCCAGAAGAACACTTTCAGTTTGCAGAAGCGATCGGTCAGGGGCTTGGCCAATGCGCTGCCAACCATCATGCCAACGACGCCCAGCGCGATAAACAGACTGGCAAAGGAGGTTGATTGTTGCATGACGTAGGTGACGTAATACATGGTGGCGGCCATGCGGATAAAACCGGGGCAGACGTTGCAAAACGTCAGCAGCAGAATGCGCACCCACTGATCGTTTTTCCACACGTCTCTCAGATCGGATTTAAGGGCGTCATGGGTTGGCACTGCCGGACGTATACGTTCTTTGACCGTGGCAAAGCAGAACAGAAACATGAACAGGGCAATCAGTGCCAATACACCCATTGCCATCTGATAGCCACGCGCCTTGTTTGCGCCGCCAAACCATTCAGCCATTGGCAGCAGCGTCAGGGACAGGATCAGGGTAGCGATACCGACCAGGATAAAACGGTAGGACTGACAGGAGACCCGTTCGTGCGGATCGGCGGTGATCACGCCGCCCAGCGAACAGTAGGGGATATTGATCGCCGTGTAGGTCAGCGACATCAAGAAGTAAGTGGCGAAGGCATAGACCACTTTGCTGTTGTAGCTCCATTCCGGTGTCGTAAACATCAACACGCTGAATAATACATATGGCAGGGAGATCCACAGCAACCAGGGGCGAAAGCGACCCCAACGGCTTTGGGTGCGATCGGCTATCGCTCCCATAATCGGGTCGGTGACGGCATCCAGCACGCGAACCGACAGCAGCAGCACGCCGACCAGCGCAGGCGTCAGACCGTAGATGTCAGTATAGAAATAGTTGAGAAACAGCATAATCGCTCCGCCGATCATGTTGCAGCCGGCATCTCCCATGCCGTAGCCAATCTTTTCTTTTATTGAAAGGGCATTGCTCTTCATGGACATTTTCTCCGAACTGGCAGGATCTGACTGAGTGGCAACGATTATTGTCCCGGTTGGCGGCGAGTTATCAGAAGTGAATGGTTGTAGAGATGGACAAATCCACCGTGGCGGGGAAACTGTGAGCCAGCTGGCAAAATAGTCGGCAATAAAAAGGCCCACAGTTTGCACTGCGGGCCTTGTTTTTTCGGCTTGGTTACCCGCGACCGGCTGCGCTCACGGCACGCTGGCTGCGCTGTTTAATGGCATAGCCGATGCCTAAAATGGCGACCCAAACCGGGATCAGCAACACCGAGATTTGGATCCCCGGCGTCAGGTACATGATCACCAGAATAGCGGCCATAAACACCAGGCACAGATAGTTGCTGAACGGGTACCAGAAGGCTTTGAACTTCGGTTCAACACCTTCGCGGTTCTTGGCTGCGCGGAACTTCAGATGTGCCAGGCTGATCATCGCCCAGTTGATCACCAGTGCCGACACCACCAACGCCATCAGCAGTTCGAAGGCACGGCCGGGGATCAGGTAGTTAATCAGTACGCAGAACGCCGTGGCGGTGGCGGAAACGGCAATCGCAATGACAGGGACGCCGCGACCGTCGACTTTCAGCAGGCTTTTCGGCCCGTTGCCCTGTTTTGCCAGGCCGTACAGCATGCGGCTGTTGCAGTAGACGCAGCTGTTGTATACCGACAGCGCGGCGGTCAACACCACCACGTTCAGCACCGTTGCTACCAGGTTGCTGTTCAGCGCGTGGAAGATCAGTACGAACGGGCTACCGCCTTCAACCACTTTACCCCACGGGTACAGCGACAACAGAATGGTCAGTGAACCGATATAGAACAGCAGGATGCGGTAGATAACCTGGTTGGTCGCTTTGGGAATGCTTTTCTGCGGGTTGTCGGCTTCTGCCGCGGTGATGCCCACCAACTCCAGCCCACCGAACGAGAACATGATCACCGCCATCGCCATCACCAGCCCCATGACGCCGTTCGGGAAGAACCCGCCCTGCGCCCACAGATTGGTCACTGTGGCTTCCGGCCCGCCCATGCCGCTGAACAGCAGGTAGGCACCGAACACGATCATGCCGATAATCGCCACGACCTTGATGATGGCGAACCAGAATTCCATCTCGCCATACACCTTCACGTTTGCCAGGTTGATGGCATTAATCGCCAGGAAGAATACGGCTGCCGACACCCAGGTCGGGATCTCCGGCCACCAGTACTGCACATAGATCCCCACCGCGGTCAGTTCCGCCATGGCTACCAGGACGTACAGCACCCAGTAGTTCCAGCCGGAAGCGAAGCCGGCGAAGTTACCCCAGTATTTATAGGCGAAGTGGCTAAAGGA
This sequence comes from Serratia sp. S4, assembly GCF_000347995.1. Classification (NCBI taxonomy): domain Bacteria; kingdom Pseudomonadati; phylum Pseudomonadota; class Gammaproteobacteria; order Enterobacterales; family Yersiniaceae; genus Serratia; species Serratia sp. S4. The sequence continues at coordinate 4,409,315 of NZ_KB661120.1, read as the reverse complement.
ACCGGCCACCGGCTCTTCGACCACCATTTCACCCAGTTGGCGCATGATCAGAAATGCGATAAAGCCGCCAATGGCATAACCGAGAATGACCGAAGGGCCGGCCATCTTTATTGTTTGCGCGATGCCGAGAAATAGCCCGGTACCAATAGCGCCCCCTAGTGCAATAAGCTGAATATGGCGGTTTTTAAGGCCGCGTTTCAGCTGGTCGCCATCATGCTGTTGACCATCCATCAATCAAACCCTCTGTCGTTGCAGAATTACTCACATGCTGTAAAGCAGTGGTTACGATGTGTGTTTTGTTTTATTTACGGCGTTATATCTATTAATTCCACGGAGCCGCTACCGTTTGGCAAAGAATAATGTTATGCGCGCCAGTTTGCACCTGCTTTATGTAGTGAGTGATTAAGATTTCAGCAGTTTAGGAAACAAAATGCGGGTTGTGTGACGACAGGGGGGATTCAATGCATGAAATAAGCATTAACTCACATAATGCGCAAAAATAATTTAGCTCTGGCGGTTTGTCGGTGGCGAAATATTAACCGGCTGAACGCACCTTTTGCGATGTAAATAGGTATTCGTCAAAGTTTAATAAACATGCAATAGAATTCTACTTTAGAGACTTCAGTCTGCCTGACGGCAGGTTTCGCAAAAGTTAAATCAAAAACCTACCTCGTAAATGGTATTACCAAGCGCGCGTTAGCGGTTTGCAGCAGGTCTGGTATTGAGGTGTTAAAATGTGCGGGTAACCTGATTTCGATCAAGGCCCATATGGACAGGAGGTGAATACTTTGTTACTTTACCGTCACGTTTTTGAAATTGGTATTACCAATTGACTCCGCGCCATTCGCAGAGAAGAAATCACCCATGGCCTACAGCAAAATCCGCCAACCCAAGTTGTCAGACGTCATCGAGCAGCAGCTCGAACACCTGATCCTCGAGGGAACACTGCGTCCAGGCGAAAAACTGCCACCGGAGCGTGAACTGGCGAAACAATTTGATGTTTCCCGTCCTTCTCTGAGAGAGGCTATCCAGCGCCTGGAAGCCAAAGGGTTGCTCCTGCGCCGTCAGGGCGGTGGCACCTTTGTACAAACTAATCTGTGGCAGAGCTTTAGCGATCCACTGGCTGAACTGCTGGCCGACCATCCTGAATCACAATTCGATCTGTTGGAAACCCGTCATGCCCTCGAAGGCATTGCTGCCTATTACGCGGCGTTGCGCGGTACCGACGAAGATCTGGCACGCATCCGCGATTGCCATATGCTGATTCAGCAGGCCCAGGACAGCGGCGATCTCGACGCCGAAGCCGACGCGGTCATGCAATACCAAATCGCCGTGACCGAAGCTGCCCACAACGTTGTGTTACTGCACCTGCTGCGCTGTATGGGGCCGATGCTGGAACAGAACGTGCGTCAGAACTTTGAATTGCTCTACTCGCGCCGTGAGATGTTGGCAAAAGTGAGCAGCCACCGCGCCGGAATTTTTGAGGCGATTGTGGCACGCGAGCCAGAAAAAGCTCGTGAAGCCTCGCACCGCCATTTGGCGTTTATCGAGGAAATCTTGCTGGATCTCAGTCGGGAGCATACCCGACGCGAGAGATCGCTGCGGCGTCTCCAGCAACGCAAGGATTAAGAGCGGTTCTCTTCAGGGCACACCAGCCTGCGGGGTTTACGTTCGAAGTGCTTAATTAAGCATTTAAGTAAGCGGCAACTAAACTGATGGGCCTGTCTTCGTGTGTTTTGTCTCAGAACACAGGAAGACAGGCTCCAAAACAAACCATTAGACAGATAAGGAATACCACCATGTCAGAACGTTTAAACAATGACGTGGATCCGATCGAAACCCGCGACTGGCTGCAGGCGATCGAATCGGTCATCCGTGAAGAGGGTGTTGAGCGAGCTCAGTTTCTGATTGATCAGGTTCTGGGTGAAGCCCGTAAAGGCGGTGTTAGCGTTGCAGCCGGTGCTGCGGCTCACAACTACGTCAACACCATCGCGGTGGAAGACGAACCTGCTTACCCTGGTAACCTGGATCTTGAGCGTCGTATCCGCAGCGCTATTCGCTGGAATGCGGTAATGACCGTTCTTCGTGCTTCCAAAAAAGATCTGGATCTGGGCGGCCACATGGCTTCCTTCCAATCTTCTGCGACCTTCTATGAAGTCTGCTTCAACCACTTCTTCCGTGCACGCACCGAACAAGATGGCGGCGATCTGGTTTACTTCCAGGGCCACATCTCTCCGGGCGTTTACGCACGTGCCTTCCTTGAAGGCCGCTTGACCGAAGACCAAATGAATAACTTCCGTCAGGAAGTTCACGGTAAAGGCCTGTCGTCTTACCCGCATCCTAAATTGATGCCGGAATTCTGGCAGTTCCCGACCGTTTCCATGGGCCTGGGCCCAATCAGCGCCATCTATCAAGCGAAGTTCCTGAAATATCTGGAACACCGTGGCCTGAAGAACACCTCTGCTCAAACCGTTTACGCCTTCCTGGGCGACGGCGAGATGGATGAGCCGGAATCCAAGGGCGCGATCACCATCGCTACCCGTGAGAAGCTGGACAACCTGGTATTCGTCATCAACTGCAACCTGCAGCGTCTGGACGGCCCGGTCACCGGTAACGGCAAGATCATCAATGAGCTGGAAGGCATCTTCGCTGGCGCAGGCTGGCAGGTACTGAAAGTGATCTGGGGTGGTCGTTGGGATGAACTGCTGCGTAAAGATACCAGCGGCAAGCTGATCCAACTGATGAACGAAACCCTGGACGGCGACTACCAGACCTTCAAATCCAAAGACGGCGCTTACGTACGTGAGCACTTCTTCGGTCGCTTCCCGGAAACTGCTGCGCTGGTCAAAGATATGACCGACGAAGAGATCTGGGCGCTGAACCGTGGCGGTCACGATCCGAAGAAAGTCTTTGCTGCACTGAAAAAAGCGCAGGACACCCAAGGCAAACCAACCGTTATCCTGGCCCATACCATCAAAGGTTACGGCATGGGTGAAACCGCGGAAGGTAAAAACATTGCTCACCAGGTGAAGAAAATGAACATGGAAGGGGTTCACCACTTCCGCGATCGTTTCAACGTGCCGGTTGCCGATGCTGACATCGAAAAACTGCCGTACGTCACCTTCGAGAAAGATTCCGAAGAGTACAAATATCTGCACGAACGTCGTCAGGCGCTGGCAGGCTATGTGCCTACCCGTATGCCGAAGTTCACCGAGAAGCTGGAAATGCCGGCTCTGGCAGACTTCAGCTCCTTGCTGGAAGAGCAGAACAAAGAAATCTCTACCACCATCGCCTTCGTGCGTGCCCTGAACGTGATGCTGAAGAACAAGTCGATCAAAGATCGCCTGGTTCCAATCATCGCCGACGAAGCTCGTACCTTCGGCATGGAAGGTCTGTTCCGTCAGATCGGTATCTACAGCCCGAACGGCCAGCAGTACACTCCGCAGGACCGTGAGCAGGTTGCTTACTACAAAGAAGACGAGAAAGGCCAGATCCTGCAGGAAGGTATCAACGAACTGGGTGCAGCCTCTTCATGGTTGGCCGCAGCGACTTCCTACAGCACCAACGATCTGCCAATGATCCCGTTCTACATCTACTATTCGATGTTCGGTTTCCAGCGTATCGGTGACCTGTGCTGGGCAGCAGGCGACCAACAGGCGCGCGGCTTCCTGGTAGGCGGTACTTCAGGCCGCACCACCCTGAACGGTGAAGGTCTGCAGCACGAAGACGGCCACAGCCACATCCAGTCTCTGACCATTCCTAACTGTATCTCTTACGATCCAGCTTACGCGTACGAAGTGGCAGTGATCATGCACGACGGTCTGGTTCGCATGTACGGTGACGCGCAAGAAAACGTCTACTACTACATCACCACGCTGAACGAAAACTACCACATGCCGGCTATGCCGCAGGGTGCAGAAGAAGGTATCCGTAAAGGTATCTACAAGCTGGACACTCTGGCAGGCAGCAAAGGCAAGGTTCAGTTGCTGGGTTCAGGTTCTATCCTGCGTCATGTTCGTGAAGCGGCGAAGATCCTGGCTGACGATTACGGCGTGGGTTCTGACATCTACAGCGTGACTTCCTTCACTGAACTGGCGCGTGATGGCCAGGATTGTGAGCGTTGGAACATGCTGCACCCAACCGAAACTCCGCGCGTACCTTACATCGCTCAGGTGATGAACGAAGCGCCGGCGGTTGCGTCTACCGACTACATGAAGCTGTTCGCAGAACAGGTTCGTACTTACGTTCCAGCCAGCGACTATCGCGTTCTGGGCACTGACGGCTTCGGTCGTTCAGACAGCCGCGAAAACCTGCGCCACCACTTTGAAGTTGATGCTTCTTACGTTGTGGTTGCTGCACTGGGTGAACTGGCTAAACGCGGTGAAATTGAAGCTTCTGTGGTAGCTGATGCGATTAAGAAATTCGACATCAACCCAGAAAAAGTTAACCCGCGTCTGGCATAAGAGGTACAGAAGAATGTCTATCGAAATTAAAGTACCGGACATCGGTGCAGACGAAGTGGAAATCACCGAAATTCTGGTGAAAGTGGGCGATAAAGTTGAAGCAGAACAATCGCTGATCACCGTTGAAGGTGATAAAGCTTCCATGGAAGTCCCATCCCCGCAGGCGGGTGTGGTTAAAGAAATCAAGGTTGCCGTCGGTGATAAAACCGAGACCGGCAAACTGCTGATGATCTTTGAAGCAGAAGGGGCGGCTCAGGCCGCACCAGCTGCCAAGGCTGAAGAGAAACCGGCCGCAGCACCTGCTGCTGCACCGGCTGCCGCTGCTGCCAAAGACGTTGCGGTACCGGACATCGGTGCTGACGAAGTTGAAGTGACCGAGATCCTGGTGAAAGTGGGCGACAAGGTGGAAGCCGAGCAGTCCCTGATCACCGTTGAAGGCGACAAGGCTTCAATGGAAGTCCCGGCACCGTTCGCAGGTACCGTGAAAGAGATCAAAATCGCCACCGGCGACAAAGTCACCACCGGTTCTATGATCATGGTGTTCGAAGTGGCTGGCGCCGCTTCTGCTGCCGCTCCGGCTGCGGCACAGGCTCCGGCTGCTCCTGCAGCACCGGCGGCTTCTGCGGCCAAAGACGTTGCAGTACCGGACATCGGCGGCGACGAAGTAGAAGTCACTGAAGTGATGGTTAAAGTGGGCGACAAAGTTGCCGCTGAGCAGTCACTGATCACCGTTGAAGGTGACAAGGCTTCTATGGAAGTGCCGGCACCGTTCGCAGGTACCGTGAAAGAAATCAAAATCAGCGCCGGCGATAAAGTAAAAACCGGTTCCCTGATTATGGTGTTCGAAGTAGAAGGCGCTGCGCCTGCTGCCGCTCCAGCCCAGAAGGCAGAAGCTGCACCGGCTCCGGCTGCAAGTTCTGCACCGGCCCAACAGGCTGCACTTGCTGCCAAAGGCGAGTTCGCTGAGAACGACGCTTATGTGCACGCTACCCCGGTCATCCGCCGTCTGGCGCGTGAGTTCGGCGTAAACCTGGCGAAAGTGAAAGGCACCGGTCGTAAAGGCCGCATCCTGCGCGAAGACGTTCAGACTTACGTGAAAGACGCGGTCAAACGTGCAGAAGCGGCTCCGGCTGCTGCTGCCGGTGGCGGTCTGCCAGGCATGCTGCCTTGGCCGAAAGTGGACTTCAGCAAGTTCGGTGAAATCGAAGAAGTGGAACTGGGCCGTATCCAGAAAATCTCTGGTGCCAACCTGAGCCGTAACTGGGTGATGATCCCGCACGTGACTCACTTCGACAAAACCGATATCACCGATCTGGAAGCTTTCCGCAAGCAACAGAACGAAGAAGCTGCCAAGCGTAAGCTGGACGTGAAGTTCACCCCGGTGGTGTTCATCATGAAAGCCGTTGCTGCTGCTCTGGAGCAGATGCCGCGCTTCAACAGCTCTCTGTCCGAAGATGGCCAGAAGCTGACGTTGAAGAAATACATCAACGTGGGTGTAGCGGTTGATACGCCAAACGGTCTGGTGGTTCCGGTGTTCAAGGATGTGAACAAGAAGAGCATCACTGAACTGTCCCGCGAACTGATGGCTATCTCCAAAAAAGCTCGTGACGGCAAGCTGACCGCAGGCGAAATGCAGGGCGGGTGTTTCACCATCTCTAGCCTGGGCGGTATCGGGACGACTCACTTCGCACCGATTGTGAATGCACCGGAAGTGGCCATTCTGGGCGTCTCCAAGTCTGCTATGGAGCCGGTCTGGAACGGTAAAGAGTTCGTGCCGCGTCTGATGATGCCAATGTCGCTCTCCTTCGACCACCGTGTGATTGACGGTGCAGATGGTGCGCGCTTTATTACCATCATCAACAACATGCTGGCAGACATCCGCCGTATGGTGATGTAATGAAAAAAGGGCGCAGCATGCTGCGCCCTTACCACTTCAGTAGCAGTTTTGTCGGTTTTTGCACGACTCGACAAAATTGTTGAGACACGGGTCACTCGAACACGCTTTGCAGATTATTAACAATTCTGTAAACTGCTGGCGGTGTAAGCGTCCCGGTGGATGAAGGGCGTTATGAGATCGATTAGCTATAAAAATGACGTCTGACCCGCCGGACAATCAATTAAGAGGTCATGATGAGTACTGAAATTAAAACTCAGGTCGTGGTACTTGGGGCGGGCCCGGCAGGTTACTCTGCTGCCTTTCGTTGCGCTGACTTAGGTCTTGAAACCGTTCTGGTTGAACGTTATTCCACTCTGGGCGGGGTTTGCCTGAACGTGGGATGTATCCCTTCCAAAGCCCTGTTGCACGTTGCCAAAGTGATCGAAGAAGCCAAAGCGCTGGCCGAACACGGCATCGTTTTCGGCGAGCCGAAAACTGACATCGACAAAGTGCGCGTCTGGAAAGAAAAAGTCATCAATCAGCTGACCGGCGGTCTGGCTGGTATGGCTAAAGGCCGTAAAGTGAAAGTGGTTAACGGCCTGGGCAAGTTCACCGGCGCTAACACCCTGGTTGTTGAAGGCGAAAATGGCCCAACCACCATCAACTTCGACAATGCCATCATTGCCGCAGGTTCCCGTCCGATCCAACTGCCATTCATTCCTCATGAAGATCCACGCGTGTGGGACTCTACCGATGCACTGGAACTGAAAACTGTCCCAGAGCGTCTGCTGGTTATGGGCGGCGGCATCATCGGCCTGGAAATGGGCACCGTATACCATGCGTTGGGTTCACAGATTGACGTGGTCGAAATGTTTGACCAGGTGATCCCGGCTGCTGACAAAGACGTGGTGAAAGTCTTCACCAAACGCATCAGCAAGCAGTTCAACCTGATGCTGGAAACCAAAGTAACCGCGGTAGAAGCCAAAGAAGACGGCATCTATGTCACTATGGAAGGCAAAAAAGCGCCTGCAGAACCACAGCGTTACGACGCGGTGCTGGTGGCTATCGGTCGTGTGCCGAATGGCAAACTGCTGGAAGCGGGTAAAGCCGGTGTTGAAGTTGACGAGCGTGGCTTCATCAACGTCGACAAACAACTGCGCACCAACGTGCCGCACATCTTCGCTATCGGCGACATCGTCGGTCAACCGATGCTGGCGCACAAAGGCGTGCATGAAGGCCACGTTGCCGCAGAAGTTATCGCCGGCATGAAGCACTACTTCGACCCGAAAGTGATCCCATCGATCGCGTACACCGAGCCGGAAGTTGCGTGGGTGGGTCTGACCGAGAAAGAAGCGAAAGAGAAAGGCATCAGCTACGAAACTTCCACCTTCCCGTGGGCAGCTTCTGGCCGTGCTATCGCTTCCGATTGTGCAGACGGCATGACCAAACTGATCTTCGACAAAGAAACTCACCGTATTATCGGTGGCGCGATTGTCGGCACCAACGGCGGCGAGCTGCTGGGTGAGATCGGTCTGGCTATCGAGATGGGTTGCGACGCAGAAGACATCGCGCTGACTATCCATGCTCACCCAACCCTGCACGAATCCGTAGGTTTGGCGGCTGAGATCTACGAAGGCAGCATCACCGACTTGCCTAACCCGAAAGCCAAGAAGAAGTAATTCTGCTGGTTTGAACGGTTGATAAGCGGCTCCTGAAAAGGGGCCGTTTTTTTATGCGTGGAATGCCCGATGACCGACGGCTAAACCGGCAGAACAGACCCATAGAAAGAATATCTACAAAACGAGATTGATAACATTGTTTAGTTGATTTTTTGAACGATGTTGCGCACAATGTTTTGGCTCGGTAGCGCTTGTATCGTTCTTTAACGATGTAAGAAATCCGTAAGGTGCCTGCTAACACCGAACGGAACAACAGAACCGCCTTAACGGCGGTTTTTTTGTGCCTTACGCTCCCAAATTTTACTATTCGCGACCAATAACCATTGTAAGTGAGTGGGTATTGTGTTGTGCTCGTCAGGCTTGATTTTGTTGTAGACGGACCCAACCTGCAGCCGCGGCTAGCCTGTGCCGCAGCCGATTACACTGTACTCAACGATTCAGCAAAGATTTAATGTTGCTTTTATGTGAACGAATTAACAACCAATTCAAATCCTGATATGCTGGCTGAGCGGAACCGGGCACTGTAACTTACAGTCCAGGACATCGACAGCAGTGCCCCGTCAGGATCAATGGCATCAATACCGTGCGCTAAACCCGGTTTGAATAGAGAACGCCAGGCACAATAAATGACAATGAGAGCGAGGAGAATGTCGTGCTAGAAGAATACCGTAAGCACGTAGCCGAGCGTGCTGCAGAGGGCATCGTCCCTAAGCCGTTAGACGCCACCCAAATGGCAGCGCTGGTTGAATCATTAAAGAATCCGCCAAAAGGCGAAGAAGAATTCCTGTTAGACCTGCTGATTAACCGTGTACCCCCAGGCGTCGACGAAGCCGCCTATGTTAAAGCAGGTTTCCTGGCGGCCATCGCCAAAGGCGAAGCAACCTCCCCCCTGATTACCCCTGAGAAAGCCATTGAACTGTTGGGCACCATGCAGGGCGGCTATAACATTCATCCGCTGATTGACGCGCTGGATAACGAAAAGTTGGCTGCAATTGCCGCCAAAGCGCTGTCTCATACGCTGCTGATGTTTGATAACTTCTACGACGTAGAAGAGAAAGCCAAGGCGGGTAACCCACACGCCAAACAGATTATGCAGTCTTGGGCCGATGCCGAGTGGTATCTGTCGCGTCCGCAGTTGGCGGAAAAAATTACCGTTACCGTGTTTAAAGTCACCGGTGAAACCAATACCGATGATCTGTCACCGGCACCGGATGCCTGGTCGCGCCCGGATATCCCGCTGCACGCCCTGGCAATGCTGAAAAACGAACGTGAAGGCATAGTGCCGGATCAGCCGGGCAGCGTTGGCCCGATCAAGCAGATTGAACTGCTGAACAAAAAAGGCTTCCCACTGGCTTATGTCGGTGACGTGGTCGGTACCGGTTCATCCCGTAAGTCCGCCACCAACTCGGTGCTGTGGTTTATGGGCGACGACATCCCGCACGTGCCTAACAAGCGCGGTGGCGGTGTGGTGCTGGGTGGCAAAATTGCGCCTATCTTCTTCAACACCATGGAAGATGCCGGTGCGTTGCCGATTGAAGTGGACGTCAATGACCTGAACATGGGTGATGTGATTGACATTTACCCGTACAAGGGTGAAGTGCGTAACCATGAAACCGGTGAACTGATTGCCAACTTCGAACTGAAGACCGACGTGCTGCTCGACGAAGTGCGCGCCGGTGGCCGTATTCCGCTGATCATCGGTCGTGGCCTGACCACGAAAGCACGTGAATCTTTGGGTCTGCCGCACAGCGATGTGTTCCGCATTGCCAAAGAAGTGGCAGCCAGCAACAAAGGCTTCTCGCTGGCGCAGAAAATGGTTGGCCGCGCCTGTGGCGTTGCCGGCGTGCGTCCGGGGGAATACTGCGAGCCGAAGATGACCTCCGTCGGTTCTCAGGACACCACCGGCCCGATGACCCGTGACGAGCTGAAAGACCTGGCTTGCCTGGGCTTCTCCGCCGATCTGGTGATGCAGTCGTTCTGTCACACTGCCGCGTACCCGAAACCGGTTGATGTGACCACTCACCATACGCTGCCGGACTTTATCATGAACCGTGGTGGCGTATCGCTGCGACCTGGCGACGGCGTTATCCACTCCTGGCTGAACCGCATGCTGCTGCCGGATACCGTGGGTACCGGTGGTGACTCCCACACCCGTTTCCCGATCGGTATTTCCTTCCCGGCGGGTTCAGGCCTGGTCGCCTTTGCTGCCGCCACCGGCGTGATGCCGCTGGATATGCCTGAGTCGGTGCTGGTGCGCTTCAAAGGTAAAATGCAGCCGGGTATCACGCTGCGCGACCTGGTGCATGCCATTCCTTACTACGCCATCCAGCAGGGTCTGCTGACGGTTGAGAAGAAGGGCAAGAAGAACATCTTCTCCGGCCGTATTCTGGAAATCGAAGGTTTGCCGGAGCTGAAGGTTGAGCAGGCGTTCGAACTGACCGACGCCTCCGCCGAGCGTTCCGCTGCCGGTTGTACCATCAAACTGGACAAGGCACCGATCGAAGAGTACCTGAACTCCAACATCGTACTGCTGAAGTGGATGATCTCCGAAGGTTACGGCGACCGCCGTACGCTGGAGCGTCGTATCCAGGGCATGCAGAAATGGCTGGCAGATCCGCAACTGCTGGAAGGCGATGCGGATGCAGAATACGCTGCGGTGATCGAGATCGATCTGGCAGAGATCACTCAGCCAATCCTGTGTGCGCCAAACGATCCGGATGACGCGCGTCTGCTGTCTGACGTAGCCAACAGCAAGATCGATGAAGTGTTCATCGGGTCCTGCATGACCAACATTGGCCACTTCCGTGCTGCCGGCAAGCTGCTGGATCAGCACAAGGGCCAGTTGCCGACCCGTCTGTGGGTAGCACCGCCAACCAAGATGGACGCAGCTCAGTTGACCGAAGAGGGCTACTACAGCGTATTCGGCAAGAGCGGTGCGCGCATCGAGATCCCGGGTTGTTCACTGTGCATGGGTAACCAGGCGCGTGTGGCTGATGGTGCGACGGTAGTTTCCACCTCTACCCGTAACTTCCCGAACCGCTTGGGTACTGGCGCTAACGTCTATCTGGCGTCTGCAGAACTGGCAGCGGTGGCTTCATTGCTGGGCCGCCTGCCAACGCCGGACGAGTACCAGACGTACATGGCGCAGGTTGATAAAACGGCGGCGGATACTTACCGCTATCTGAACTTTGACCAACTGGGTCAGTACACTGAAAAAGCCGACGGCGTGATCTTCCAAACCGCTGTTTAAGTCGCTATATTGCGCAACTGTTTAACGGGAGGCCTTGGCCTCCCGTTTTATTTTTCTCAGTTGCCAACTTTGCGAGCGCTCACTGAGTTAGTCATGAATTAATGTTTACACTAAGAGAAAGGGCTCAGGAGGGCGTGCTATGGATTACGAATTTCTGCGTGACGTGACCGGACAGGTGATCGTCAGATTTTCGATGGGGCATGAGGTTATTGGCCACTGGATCAACGAAGAACTCAAAGGCGATTTTAACCTGCTGGATCGCATTGAAGCCGGTGCGGCGGAAGTGAAAGGCAGCGAGCGTCAATGGCAGTTGGAAGGCCATGAATACACATTGCTGATGGACGGCGAAGAAGTGATGATCCGTGCCAATCTGCTGGAGTTTGAAGGCGAAGAGATGGAGGAGGGGATGAATTATTATGACGAAGAAAGCCTCTCATTCTGCGGCGTCGAAGATTTTCTGCAGGTGCTGAAGGCCTACCGTTCTTTTATGCTGAAATACTGATTGTGCCGGCAGGGGCAGTGAGAGTGCCCCTGTACATTAGGCGCTAAGCGTTAAGCGCGGCCAGAAATGAGCGGCCGTTGTAGGGAGCTTTAGCGTTGAAGAACTCACAAACTGTTGCCCCCACGTCAGAAAGCGTGGTGCGAATACCGAGTGAGCAAGCCGCTTGTCCTGGGCGAAAAATCAACAGGGGAACCTGTTCTCGCGTGTGTTTGCTGTGACCGACGGTTGGATCGTTACCGTGGTCAGCCATGACGACCAGACAATCGCTTCCATCCATCGCGGAGATGAGTTTTGCCAGTGAAGCATCGACCAGCTGCAGGCGTTCGGCGTAACGTTCTGCATCTTGCGCATGACCGGCAAGATCGGTTTCCTGAATATTGGTGCAGATAAACGCCGGCGCCGGGCGCTGCAATTCATCGAGGGTGATATCCAGAATGGTTTGCGAATCAACCAGCTGCTGATAATTACGCCCCTGCGGGTTTTCGACAATATCGGCCACTTTCCCTACCAGGACGGTCAAAATGCCTTGCTGGTATAATTGTTGCGGTACCTGAACGCTGGCATCGACCCCATAGCCCAAGTGGATCACCTGGAAGCCGTTCCGATAAACCCCGGCCTTTGGGCTGTTGATGCCGATAAAGCGGTTATCTTTGACTTCCACCGCCGCCAGGATTTGTTCACTGCTTTCCAGCAAGCCGCCGTAGGCGATAACCCGGCCCACTTCGACACAACTGCGCACCACCCGACCAATTTTTTCAACCTGTTCAAAACTGATGGCCGAGAGATTGCCACAGACATTAAACACCTGGCCTAAATCCGCTTCGAGGTTGTCACCAATGGCGACAGCGTCGTTGACCCAAAGTAAATGCAATTCGCTGTTGTGAGCCTGATAGCGTTCGACCTTAAAACCTTCGGTCTTTAGTGCCTGTTCAACCTTTTCAAGCCGGGTAGAGAAGGGCATGCGCACCGGAGGAAGCGGCAGGGTTCCCATGATCTCCTGATGCCCCATGAAGGTATCACCGCCCTCGTGTTGCAGCAGCGCAACGCCAAAAGCCGCTGTCGGGCTTTCGTGCATGGCGCTGACGCGATGGCCGGGTTCGGCGATATGCAGCGCATTGATCAAACCGAGCTTTTCCAGCATAGGCAGTTGCAGATTGGGCAACCGTTGCAAAATATGGCCGCAAGTATTGGCCCCAATGTCCTGTGGGCGCACTTCGGGAACATCTCCCATCGCGCCCACGCCAAAACTATCAATGACCAAAACCACAAACTTATCCATGATGGCTCCTTGCCAGGTCGTTACCGAGACTATCAAACACCCCCAACAGTTGAGGGTTACCCATTTGAATACCGCTTATCAGCGCCACATCGCTGCGTGTTACAAAAACCTGAGTGCGAAAACACATAATCACCGGGCTGCTGACAGGCCAGCGTCCTGCTAATGGCAGCGTATAATCGATGCTGTCGCTATCTATCGGCAGTACGCGACAGCGCTGCCATTGGCCGTCGAGCACCAGCGCGTTTTGCAGGTGGCCGCGGCGATAGTAACCACCGCCGTAACAGAAACTGATGTTGTCCTGGCCGTGCGAAATTTCAGAAAGATAAAGCATGGCTATTTTTTCCGGTCCGCCGCCGTACTGATTCGCGGGCTGCGTGCCCGTCAGGGCATGGCCGGGTTCGGTATGGGTCACGCCGGCAGCGGCCAGTTTGGGCAGGGTTTCAATGCAGGTTGCCGAAGCGGCATTCATTTGGCGAACTTCAATACCCTGTTGTTCCAGCAGGTTTTTTGCCCTGGCTAATGTGGCGAGATTGGGGGTTGCCTCGGTAGTTTGCCGTTGCTCGTTGAATAGCATGCAGGGGAAGTGAGTGACCCCAATAATTTCAACGCCTGCCATCCTGCTGATTTTATTAATCACGTCCGGCAGTTCTGCCAATAAGAAACCCGCCTCCTGGCCCGGATAGACCACGTCGCCTTTATCCTGAACTTTCAGTAGCAGCGCCTGCCGGTGATTTTGGCGCAGCGCCGCAGTGGAGATCTGCTGTGCTTTTTCAACGCTATAAACGGTAATGACTTCTGGACGCTGGGCAATGGCTTCATCAATCATATTGACGGGCGTTTGCACCAGATGGCCAATGTGGGCTATCGGTAAACCCTGCTGCCAAAGTTGACGCGCCTCTTTAAAATCAACGGCGACAATGCCCTGATAACCCTGCTTCAACAGCAGCTGGCATAGCAGCGGATTGCGGCCAAACTGTTTGCTCATCAGGTACAGCGAAAGGCCCAGTTTCTCAGCGCATTCCTGTAACAGCCGGGCATTCTCCAATACCAGGTCGACGTCGATAACGTAGCAATCCGGCTTGATAGCGCCGTTACGCCAAAAGTGAACAGCGGCATCAATCAGGGCAGGGTTTTGTTTTTCCAGCGCATTTAGAAACATAGGTCCCTCGATGTGTGCTATTAATTCATTTTTTTGAATATTTAAGGCGTAACCAAAACTTCACACTGTGCTGCTGTCTGCCTGAGCGAGATACAGGCCAAAAACGTTAGCCAGTAGGTAGCCGAGTTCAGAATCTGGAATCGCAAATGGGAATAGACTCAGCAGGTCGCTGTTGATTTCCCGGATGTTGGCAAAGACGTTTGATGCTTCTATCTCATCTAATAGCTCCGGATCGATTGCCGCGATGATTTCCCCGCGGCGTGCGCGCGTCATGGCATTGGCCATATGGGTAATCATCATTTCGCCCTGGCTATGGCGGATATTAAGCTGCCAATGCTGCTCGAGCCGTTTAACGACCTCAAGCATACCGATATAGACCTCAGTATCGATGACCTGGGCATCATGTAAAATCTGCAGACGTGCTTCCATTTTGCTGCTCCTGAGTTAGTAACTGGGTTCTCTGGTGCCTTTTTTGACTTCTTGCTGATGTGCCAATAGCTGTTGCAGGTTAACCAGCGTCTTGACCAGATGAGGGATCACCCGGTCATCATTGCGCACCAGCAGGACGGCTTCGGAAGCCTTAATGCTTACCGGGTAATGATTGAGGGGTTCCTTGACCAGATTCAGACTGTCGAGATCTTCGGTTACGTTCCACACCGTTGCATCTATTTCTCCCCGCTCAATCCGCGTCAGCGATTCGTTATAAGGCAGGTTAATGCGTTCAATATCCTGCCCGGCAAATACCACTTCCGTGAGCAAACGCTGATCGGGCGAACGAGAGTCCAGACCAATACGACGGATATTCTGTTTTTCGCCTTTGCGATAAACCAACTGATGCCCGTCAACGTAAGAACCGGCCCCCAACATCATTGCCGCAGTGACTTTGCCATCGCGCAAGTAGCTTTCTGCGGCAAGATGGGAGACGACCGCCATGTCATAAACGCCGTCGATCAGGCATTCAATGCGGACATCTGCACCGCGCATATGGGCGTAATAGAGTGGGTAACCCTCAAACTGGGCCTTAAGCGCGCTGGCCAGTCCTTCATACAGTCGGGTGTAGGGCAATGGCATGGCACACACTATATTGCCGATATCCGCTTGCTCCAGCAGGGCCGGATAATTCATGTTGCTAAGCAGGGTACCATTCCTGCCGCGACGCTCCAGCGTAACGCAAGACGCGGTTTCCAGGGTCTTCAAGGCGTGTTGTACCACGCCGACCGAGAGATTCAGTTCGCTGGACAGCTCATCAATGGTTTTCAGACGGGCACCCGGTGCCAGTCCGAACAGGTAGCGTGCCAGGCTGACTAACGCCAGACCTTCCTTCTTAATAAATGCCTTGCTCATCTTTTTTAATTTTCATTTTTGTGAAGATTTAAATCTTCTATCTTCCCGGCCGATCAGGCAATCGGCAAAAAATGATAATGGGAGAGGGATCACATAACTCAGAGAGGTAGACGAATGAGGCTTATGGTTTGGGCGAAAACAGACAGGCATTTAAGAGTAGGGTGCGGCATGCCGCACCCGTTACTTATCACAGATGCGGAATATTGCGCCCGTAATAGATTTCCTGCATCTCTTTCCACAGCAGATCGGTAATCTCTTTACGTTCGGCGGCACTCAGCGCATCCGGTTTGGCGTTAAACAGGTAGTGCTTCAGATCGAAATCCTTCAGCAACATCTTGGTATGGAAGATGTTCTCCTGATAAACATTCACGTCCATCATGTGGTACAGCGCCTTCATATCATCAGACATAAAGTTCTGGATCGAGTTGATCTCATGATCGATGTAATGCTTCACGCCGTTCACGTCGCGGGTAAAGCCACGCACGCGGTAGTCCATGGTAACGATGTCGGATTCCAACTGGTGGATCAGGTAATTCAGCGCTTTAAGCGGTGAAATCACGCCGCAGGTCGACACTTCGATATCGGCGCGGAAAGTGCACAAACCGCCTTCCGGATGGCTCTCCGGATAGGTATGAACGCAGATGTGGCTCTTGTCCAGGTGGGCAACCACCGTTTTTGACAGCGGGCCTGGGTGTTCCGAGGTATCGACATCGTTCGGATCCACCGGCTCTTCGCTGACCAGAATGGTCACGCTGGCACCCTGAGGTTCATAGTCCTGGCGGGCAATGTTCAGAATATTGGCGCCAATGATCGAGCAGGTTTCGCTCAGGATCTCGGTCAGGCGATTGGCGTTGTATTGCTCGTCAATGTAGGCGATATAGCCAGCGCGGTCATCCGCGGTTTTGGCGTAACAAATATCGTAAATACAAAAACTCAGGCTCTTGGTCAGGTTGTTGAAGCCGTGCAGTTTTAGCTTATGCAATTTGGTTCACCTCCTTTATCTTCTCGCTTAACGTGAAACGTTCAGTGCGTCGAGCAAATACTGCGGCAGAGCAAAGCTGCCCGCGTGAATTGCCGGGTTGTAATAACGACAGTTTAAGCCGCTTTGATGAAAGCGATGTTGCAGCGTGGTCAGATCAAGCTGGCGCAGCGCCGGATCCTGGCTCACCCAGGCGAAGGTCATGATACCGCCGTAATAGGTCGGGATCGCCGCCTGATAGAAGCTGACGTCCTTGAAGTACTGGCTCAGCCTGGTGTGGCTATTGACCGCTTCGTCTTGCTGCAGGAAGCACACGCCGTTCTGCGCAACAAAAATGCCGCCTTCGTTCAGGCAGCGCGCGCAGCCTTCGTAGAATGCTGAGGTGAACAGACTTTCGCCGGGGCCGATGGGATCGGTACAGTCAGAGATAATCACATCGAATTTTTCATCGGTCTGATTAACAAAGTTGACGCCGTCGTCGATCACCAGCTTGAAGCGCGGATCGTCATAAGCACCGGCATTGTGGTTAGGCAGATATTGGCGACAGAACTCGACCACACCGGCGTCGATCTCAACCATGGTGATCTGCTCTACGCCCTGATGACGGCTGACTTCGCGCAGCATGGCGCCGTCGCCACCGCCGATGATCAGCACTTTCTTCGCCTGGCCGTGGGCCAGCAGCGGTACGTGGGTCATCATTTCGTGATAGATGAACTCATCGCGCTCGGTGGTTTGCACCACGCCGTCGAGCGCCATCACGCGCCCCAGAACCGGGTTTTCAAAAATCACCAAATCCTGATGCTCGGTCTTCTCACGATACAGCACGTTCTCTACCGAGAAGTACTGGCCGAAGTTGGCATGCAGCGTTTCATACCAAATTTCTTTCTGGGTCATGTGCGGGGACTCCGTAATAACAGCCATGAAAAATTGGCGCAACATCATAGCTAACTCTGCCTGGTGATGCACGGCTGAATTTCAAACAGAGGTAGCGCAAGGCGGGGGGATTAGTTGGCGTATGCCAGCAGGCTCAGCGAGTCGCGCGCCAGGGATTTGCACTTGTTGGGGGTAGGGATGGCGATCCCGCTGAGATCGCGATAGCTGTCTTCACCCAGCGCCTTCATATTAAAACTATTATAGTTGGTCAGATCCCAACGGTTTTGCTGAGCGAAATAAACGATGGCGCGCTTGATTTGTGCATTGGGCAAATCGTTGTAGCCGCAGTCATTTTTCAAATAAATAAAGACCGCCGTCAGATCGGCCAGATCTTCCGCCTCAGACTCATTCAGCGCCAGACTGGCGTTGGAGAACCCCAGCATGGTGAGCAGCAGCACCAGTAACGTTGTTTTTTTCATCATGAAAATAGACCTGTTTATTGTCCACAGACGTTATCACACTTGCCTGTAAAGGCACCAAATTTTATTACCGGCAGGTAACATAACCAGCAGCAAAGGCTTGACCTTCCGCTAAGGGGAGGGTTTAGGCTGCGAACAGATCAATCTATACCCATACTCTTTCAAGTTGCAGTGCAGCTTGTGCCGCATTAAGTGCCGATCACTGAAAAAGGGAGTCAGCGATGTTACGCCGTGATTTTATCAAATTGACCGCCGCGCTGGCCGCGGCAAGTGCTTTACCCTTGTGGAGCCGGGGCGTGTGGGCAGCCGAGCTGCCGGCGTTGCCGATCCCGCCGCTGTTGATGCCGGACGCACAAGGGAACATTGCGCTGGCGCTGCAAACCGGCGAAATGAACTGGCTGCCGGGCAAGGCGACCCAAACCTGGGGCGTTAATGGGGCGTTATTGGGGCCTGCGGTGCGATTGCAGCGCGGCAAACCGGTGACGGTGGATATTCGCAATGGCTTGCCGGAGGCCAGTACCGTTCACTGGCACGGCCTGGAAATCCCCGGTGACGTTGATGGCGGCCCGCAGGCACTGATTCAGCCAGGTACCACGCGCAGGGTGCAGTTCAAGGTCGAACAGCCCGCAGCCACCTGCTGGTTCCATCCGCATACTCACGGCAAGACTGGCCAGCAAGTGATGATGGGTTTGGCGGGGCTGGTTCTGCTGGAAGACGACGAGAGCAGCAAGTTGCCGCTGCCTAAAACCTGGGGGCAGGATGATATTCCAGTGATCCTGCAGGACAAGCGGTTGGGTAAAGATGCACAGATTGAATACCAACTGGACGTAATGAGTGCCGCAGTAGGCTGGTTCGGTGACCGTATGTTCACCAACGGTGCCCAGTATCCACGGCATGTGTCACCGCGCGGTTGGCTGCGCTTGCGTTTCCTCAACGGTTGTAATGCGCGTTCACTGAATCTGGCAACCAGCGATAATCGGCCGCTCTACGTGATCGCCAGCGACGGCGGCTTTTTGGCCGAGCCGGTCAAGCTGACCGAACTGTCGATGCTGATGGGCGAACGCTTTGAAGTGCTGGTGGATGCCTCCGACGGCAAGCCTTTCGATATTGTTACGCTGCCGGTTAAACAGATGGGCATGACGCTGGCCCCGTTCGACCAGCCGCTGCCGGTATTGCATATTCAGCCTTCGCTGGCGCAGGGTATCAAGAGCATGCCGGACAGCCTGGTCAAATTGCCCGCAATACCGGCGGTAAGCGGGATCCAGGAGCGCTGGTTGCAACTGATGATGAACCCGCAGTTGGATAAGCTGGGTATGCAGGCGTTGATGGACCGCTACGGCCATCAGGCCATGGCCGGCATGAGCATGGACCACGGCAGCATGCCTAAAGACGGTGGTGATATGGCCGGCATGAAAGGCATGGACCATGGCAGTATGAAGGGGATGGACCATGGCAATATGAAAGGGATGGATCATGGTGCCAAGTCGTTCGACTTCAGCCATGCCAATATGATCAACGGCAAGGCCTTCGACATGACCAAGCCGATGTTTGAGGCCAAGCGCGGCAAATACGAAAAATGGACCATTTCGGGTGAGGGCGACATGATGCTGCATCCGTTCCATATTCACGGCACCCAGTTCCGCATCCTGTCGGAAAACGGCAAACCTCCGGCGGCTCACCGCAGCGGCTGGAAAGACACGGTGCGGGTCGAAGGTTGGCGCAGTGAGGTATTGGTGCGCTTTGATCACTCAGCCAATAGCGATCATGCCTATATGGCCCACTGCCACCTGCTGGAACATGAAGATACCGGCATGATGCTGGGCTTTACCGTCACCGACTGATCACCCCCATGGAAAACCGGGCGGCGCACTCGCGTCGCCACGCTTGGTTTGGCCTTGGGAAGTGGCTATACTGCTTAAAATATCAGCTATGGAGGGAAGCATTATGTCGACAAAATTGGACCCTATCGTCTCGGAGTTTGAAACTCAAGAGCAGGCTGACCACTACGACCGTTGGTTTCGGAGCCAGGTTGAAGCTGCAATCAATAGTAGCGCCCCTTTGATCCCTCATGATGAAGTCATGGCCGGTGCCCGCAAGATTATCGAAGAAGCTAAAGCTAAAAGAAAATCAGCCTGATGCTGACCGTCAAATGGACTGACGAGGCAAAAACGGGTTTATATACCCTGATCGCTTTTATCGCGGAACAAAATCCAGTTGCTGCTGAGTCGCTGATGCAGCGTATAGAAGAATCGGTCATTCCAGTAACTGAACATCCGTATTTGTTCCGAACCGGGCGCGTAGCCGGAACTCGGGAAATAGTGGTACACCCAAATTATATAGTGATTTATCGCGTATTAGCGGAGCATATCGAGGTGTTAAGTGTGCTTCATGCCCGTCAGGAATACCCTCGAGCTATACCCTAAACTTAGTTGATACCTGAACCCGCCAGATTCAACGGGCGGCGCACTCGCGTCGCCAGCGGCTTCAGGCTATGCTAAACTCTGCGCCCTTCTTCCGGCAACTGACCTGAAAACTATGAAACACACTGTAGAAGTAATGATTTCCGAGCAGGAAGTTAAGACCCGTATTGCTGAACTTGGCCGCCAGATCACCGAAGATTACCGCGATAGCGGCAGTGATATGGTGCTGGTCGGGCTGCTGCGCGGTTCCTTTATGTTCATGGCCGATCTGTGTCGCACCATTGAAGTGCCGCATGAGGTCGACTTTATGACCGCCTCCAGCTACGGCAGTGGCATGTCCACCACCCGTGACGTGAAAATCCTCAAGGATTTGGATGAAGACATCCGTGGCAAAGACGTGCTGATCGTCGAAGACATCATTGACTCTGGCAATACGCTGAACAAAGTGCGCGAAATTCTGGCGCTGCGCGGGCCGAAATCACTGGCGATTTGCACCCTGCTGGACAAGCCTGAACGTCGTGAAGTCGAAGTGCCGGTGGAGTACGTGGGCTTCCCGATCCCGGACGAGTTCGTGGTGGGTTATGGCATCGATTACGCTCAGCGTTATCGCCATTTGCCGTACGTCGGCAAAGTGGTACTGCTGGACGAGTAATATGCGGTGGGCGCGGTTTGCCGCGCCCCTGACAGGATTAAATACCCTTATCCTGCTGCAGTGTAGCCATCGCCTTGCGATAGCCCATTTCCAGGCTTTCCCGGCTGGTGGCTGCAACTTCCAGATCCCGCAGACGTCCGTCTTGGATCCCGTACACCCAACCGTGAATCATCACTTTCTGCCCGCGTTTCCACGCTGACTGCATGATAGTGGAATGGCCCAGGTTATAGACTTGCTCAATCACGTTGATTTCACAGAGTACGTCGAGGCGCTGTTCTGGCTCCAGCTCACCCAACAGTGAACTGTGCTTGTACCACAGGTCACGAATGTGCAGCAGCCAGTTGTTGATCAGCCCCAGCTCAGGGTTCTCAACCGCGGCCTCTACGCCACCACAGCCCAGGTGACCGCAGATAATAATATGCTCAACTTCCAGAACGTCGACGGCGTACTGCACCACCGACAGGCAGTTTAAATCGGTGTGAATCACCAGGTTGGCCACGTTACGGTGAACAAAGAGTTCACCCGGTTCCAGCCCGGTCAGTCTTTCCGCGGGAACGCGGCTGTCTGAACAACCTATCCATAAAAAGCGAGGCTTCTGCGCCTGGGCCAAACGTTCAAAAAAGTTCGGGTCTTCCTTGCTGATGTTAGCCGACCAGGTATGGTTATTAGCGATAAGCTTTTCGATTTCTTTCATGGAGGTTATAGACCTGTAACGGACAGATTGCGTTGGGGTAATATAGGACAAGCGTCACAGTTTGGAAATCGGAACAGCTACGCTAGAGGGTATTCAGCCACTTTTTATACAGTAAGGCGGGATGGAACCTGAATTTTCCGCACGGATTTGCCTCAGTGAAAACGCTGCTGATGATAACATCACCTTCATTACAAGACGCAGCAGCATACTCATCGTCACAAGGTACTTTTTAACTTATGAATTATGCACTGGAAATAGCGCAGCTCACCAAGACTTACGCCGGTGGCGTCAAGGCATTGCGCGGGATCGACCTGAACGTCGAGGCGGGGGATTTCTACGCCTTGCTGGGGCCTAACGGCGCCGGAAAATCCACTACCATCGGCATTATCAGCTCGCTGGTTAATAAGACGTCCGGCAGCGTACGGGTGTTCGGCTACGACATCGATAAAGACATCGTCAACGCCAAGCGCCAACTTGGGCTGGTGCCGCAGGAGTTCAACTTTAACCCGTTCGAAACCGTGATGCAGATTGTGGTCAATCAGGCCGGCTACTATGGCGTGACCCGCCGTGAGGCACTGGTGCGGGCGGAAAAATACCTGACCCAGCTGGATCTGTGGGGCAAGCGCGACGAACGTGCCCGCATGTTATCTGGCGGGATGAAGCGCCGCCTGATGATCGCTCGCGCATTGATGCATCAGCCAAAATTGCTGATCCTCGACGAACCGACCGCCGGGGTAGATATCGAGCTGCGCCGCTCGATGTGGGGCTTCCTGAAAGAGCTTAATGCCCAGGGCACCACCATCATTCTCACCACCCACTATCTGGAAGAAGCAGAAATGCTGTGCCGCAATATCGGCATTATCCAAAACGGTGAGCTGGTGGAAAACACCTCGATGAAAGGCCTGTTGGCCAAGCTGAAGTCTGAAACCTTCATCCTCGATCTGGCGGCGAAAAGCCCGTTGCCGCAGCTGGACGGTTATCGCCATCGCCTGACGGACACCTCAACGCTGGAAGTGGAAGTGATGCGCGAACAGGGCCTGAATGGCCTGTTTGCCCAGCTCAGTGCGCAGGGCGTTCAGGTACTGAGCATGCGTAACAAGGCCAACCGGCTGGAAGAGCTGTTTGTCACTCTGGTTAACGGTAATGGAGAAAAAGCATGATGCGTTTGTATTGGGTGGCCTTGCAGAGCATCTGGGCTAAAGAGATCAACCGTTTTGCCCGCATCTGGATCCAGACGCTGGTGCCGCCGGTGATCACCATGACGCTGTATTTCATCATCTTCGGCAACCTGATAGGTTCACGCATTGGCGAGATGCACGGTTTTGATTACATGCAGTTTATCGTCCCCGGCCTGATTATGATGGCGGTGATCACCAACTCGTATGCCAACGTGGCGTCATCGTTCTTTAGCGCCAAATTCCAGCGCAATATTGAAGAGCTGCTGGTGGCACCGGTACCGACGCACGTGGTGATTGCCGGTTACGTCGGTGGTGGCGTAGCGCGCGGTATTTGCGTCGGCGTGCTGGTGACCGTGATTTCGCTGTTCTTCGTGCCGTTGCAGGTGCATGCCTGGTGGGTGATTGTCGCCACGCTGCTGCTGACGGCGATTTTGTTCTCGCTGGCGGGGCTGATCAACGCGGTGTTTGCCACCACCTTTGACGACATCAGCCTGATCCCGACCTTCGTGCTGACGCCGCTGACCTATCTGGGCGGGGTGTTTTACTCGCTGACGCTGCTACCGCCGTTCTGGCAGGCGGTGTCCAAACTGAACCCGATTGTCTACATGATCAGCGGATTCCGCTATGGCTTCCTGGGCATCAGCGACGTGCCGTTGACGCTGACCATGACGGTGCTGGTGGCGTTCATTGCGGTGTTCTACCTGCTGTCCTGGTACCTGATTGAGCGCGGTCGCGGTCTGCGTACCTGATTAACCAGCGTCCCCGGACATTGCGTACGGGGACGCTTTACCTGACCTGAAGCAAGTAGCCTGTAAATCAATAGAATTGCTCAAATAACCCCTTTCTCCCCGCCATTCAAATCGTGCTATGCTGGCGCTCCACATTTTCTCCATTTTGTTATATACCCTATGAATTTCAAGTTGCGGCTGGAAAAGCGACGGGTATACGCACTCGTAAGCAGAACATAACCATGCGGTCTACACACAAGATAGCGGCTGGGTTACTCGGCATTCTGTTGTCCCTTGTCGCCCCGGCAAGCCTGGCCAATTTGTTGTCGGAAGACAGTGCCGTTAAATCCGAATATATGGAAGCGCAACGCGACAGTGAGGTTTATTCGCTGATTGGCGAGCATGTCATTCCTGTCGGTGAAGTGAAGCAGGGGCAACTGATCCAGGTGTTCCCGGCGGATGCGGAATATTACGAGTTCAAATTCGGCCACGGCACGGGTTTTATCGATAAAGACGATGTGCGAGAGCTTAAAAAATCACGCAAGGTGAAAGACGATCTGGGGGAGTTGAATAAACCGCTGACTAACCAGAACCTGATCACGCAGAAGGCGATCAACGTCTATACCGATGCGGATAACACCAGCGATGTGTTTGGTGTACTGGAACAGAACCTGCGCTACCCGATTATCGGCAAGCTGAAAGATCGGCTCAACAACACCTGGTATGAGGTCAATATTGGCGATCGCCTGGGTTATGTCAGTGAGCTGGACTGTGAGATTGACACCGGTATACCGATACTGACCTATCATCATCTGCTGAAAAACGAAGAGAACAAGCGCTTCCGCCATACCTCGACGACCACCTCTGACGTGGCGTTCAGTAACCAGATGACCTATTTGAAGCAGGCGGGCTACGACACTATTTCCCTGTATCAGTTGGAAGCCTACCTGAAAAACCAGATCAATCTGCCGGGCAGGGCGGTGGTGCTGACATTTGATGACGGGCTGAAATCGGTCTATCGCTACGCTTACCCGGTCTTGAAGAATTACGGCTTCCGTGCCACGGCGTTTATTATTTCTTCACGCATCAAGCGTCACCCGCAGAAGTGGAACCCAGATTCGCTGCAGTTTATGAGCATTTCCGAGCTGAAGCAGATTCAGGACGTGTTCGACGTGCAGTCACATACCCATTTCCTGCATCGTACCGACGGTAATCGTCAACCGATCCTGCTCAGTCGTTCACTGCACAATATTGAATTCGATTTTGAGCGCTCACGCCGCGCGCTGTCGCAGTTTAATCCGCATGTGCTGTATGTCTCCTACCCATTTGGCGGCTACAATCAGCGGGCGATACAGGCTGCGAAAGACGCCGGTTTTCATATGGCGGTGACCACGGTGCAGGGCAAAGTGAAACCGGGGGATAACCCCTATACGCTGAAACGGCTGTATATCTTGCGCACCGACTCGATTCAGACCATGGCGGACAGAATAGCCAATAAGCCAGGAACGCTGGTGGTGCAATAATCAGGAAGGAACGGGCGCCGACAGCGCCCGTTTTTACTTTTATGCGACCTGAACCGGCACGGCTTTTGCCTTGCGCTGCAGGTGGTTGTCACCCTCGAAGTAGCCAACTTTCGGGCGGTGTTGGCGGGCATCGGCATCGCTCATCTGTACGTAGGAGCAGATGATCAGTTTGTCGCCCACGCAGGCGCAGCGTGCTGCCGCACCATTGACCGAAATAATGCGCGAACCGCGTTCGGCGGCGATGGCATAGGTTGAGAAACGCTGACCGTTATCAACGTTATAAATATCGATAGCTTCATATTCCAGAATGCCTGCGGCCTCCAGAAAGTCCTGATCAATCGCGCAGGAGCCTTCATAGTGCAAGTCGGCCTGAGTCACTTTCACCCGATGCAGCTTGCCTTGCAGCATAGTACGTATCATAACTTTACCTAACTAAGTATCAGCCTTCACAGGCGATTGAGGTGGCGTTTATACCCTTCGTCTTTCAAGCTGCAGCGTTGTTGGCTGCTTTACAAGACCCATCCGTGGGTCTTGCCCCTTAGGGGCCGCTGCAAGCAGCGTTCAAATCTGTTCCCGACAGATTTGTCGCTCACCCCAGTCACTTACTTGAGTAAGCTCCTGGGGATTCCCGTACTTGCCGCCTAGCTGCAACTCGAAATCCATTAGGGTAGATTTTTTATTACTTTCCCGGTAACAGCGGTACCAAATATGCAAAAACCTACAGCGTCAGGTCAACCTGTTGATTGTCGATCAGCCGCGCTTTACCCAGCCAGGCGGCCATTAACACCACGGCACGTTGGCTTTCAACACCCAGCGGTTGCAGGCTGTCGGCGTCGCGGATAAATAGCTCATCCGGGGTGAACCCGGCGTTGCGCAGGTGCTCTGCGGTTTGTTCCAGCAGCTCGTCGACGTGGCGTTCACCGTTGCTGAGCTGTTCGGCCAGCGCATTCATGATTTTGCTGAGCTGTGGGGCGATTTTCCGCTCTTCGGCAGTCAGGTAACCGTTACGTGAGCTGAGCGCCAGACCATCTTTGGCCCGTACTGTCGATACGCCAACAATGTTGATGTCGTAGCCCATATCCGCCACCATCTTGCGGATCAGCGCCAGTTGCTGATAGTCCTTCTCGCCAAAACAGGCCAGATCCGGCTGCACCAGATTGAACAACTTGCTGACAATAGTGGCGACGCCGCGGTAGTGGCCCGGACGGCTGGCACCCTCCAGCATGGTGGAAATCCCCGGTACGTCGACATAGGTTTGCTGTTCCAGCCCCTGCGGATAGACATCGGCCGGCGCCGGGGCGAACACCAGTTCGACGCCGCGGCGGGTTAGTTTCTCGCTGTCTTCCTGCAGGGTGCGTGGGTAACTGGCCAGATCTTCAGGGCGTTCGAATTGCATCGGATTGACGAAAATACTGACTACCACGATATCGGCACGCTCGCGGGCTTCATCGATAAGCCGCATATGACCTTCGTGCAGGTTGCCCATGGTCGGCACCAGCGCGATGCGTTTCCCATCCTGACGCCAGCGGCGGATCTGCTGACGCAACAGCGGCAGGGTTTCGATAATTACCATTCCATAACTCCTAACGCGGACACTTTAGTTGAAAGAGTGCTCTTCAGCGGGGTAAATGCCTTGCTCTACGTCCTGAATATATTGTTGCACCGCCGAGCGGATATCGCCGCTCTGTGCCAGGAAGTTTTTAGCGAATTTTGGCGTGTGGCCACCGGTAATGCCGAAGGCGTCGTGCATCACCAGGATTTGTCCATCGGTGGCGTTACCGGCACCAATGCCGATCACCGGAATGGTCAGGGCTTCGGTGACCTTGCGCGCCAGTTCGGTTGGTACGCACTCCAGCACCAGTAGTTGGATACCGGCCAGCTCCAGATTTTTTGCATCTTCCAGCAGTTGCTTGGCGGCAAGTTCATCGCGGCCTTGCACCTTGTAGCCACCGAATACGTTGACTGACTGCGGCGTCAGGCCGAGATGGCCGCAGACCGGTACCGCGCGTTCGGTGAGTGTTTTCACCGTTTCACACAGCCAACTGCCGCCTTCCAGCTTCACCATATTGGCACCGGCCTGCATCAGCTCGGCGGCATTGGCGCAGGC
Source organism: Serratia sp. S4 (assembly GCF_000347995.1). Lineage (NCBI taxonomy): Bacteria > Pseudomonadati > Pseudomonadota > Gammaproteobacteria > Enterobacterales > Yersiniaceae > Serratia > Serratia sp. S4. Next base: position 4,382,130 of record NZ_KB661120.1, on the reverse strand, counting down.
CAACTGTGGGGTGGCATAGCTCATAAAGGGCAGGTCGGCCAACAGCAGACAGGCCGGAGCACCCCGGCGCACGGCACGGGTATGATAGGCGATATCGGCGACGGTGACCGGTAGGGTGGAGTCGTGGCCCTGCAGCGTCATGCCCAGTGAATCGCCCACCAGCAGCACTTTAACGCCTTGCTCTTCAAACAGTTTGGCAAAGCTGGCATCGTAGGCGGTGAGGGAAGCAAACTTGCGCTGTTCCTGCTTCCACTGGTGCAAATGGGTCACGGTGGTGGGTTTCATCACGTCGTCTCCTGAATAGGGTCGCGCGGCGTGCGCAGGGCCCTGGCTGCAAAAAAGTGCTGTCATTCTACTGTAACCCTAACGGGGTGGGTAGCGCAGATCATAATGCTTAAGTGGTTCTTAAGAACCTTGTGGTGTAATGGGCGGCAATGGCTAAAAAAGGACGCACATGCGAATTCTGCTGATAGAAGATGACAAGTTAATCGGCGACGGTATCAAGGCCGGGCTGACCAGGTTGGGCTTTAACCTGGACTGGTTTACCGATGGACTGGTTGGCAAAAATGCGCTGGAAAGCGCGCCTTACGATGCGGTGATCCTCGACTTGAGCCTGCCGGGCCTCGATGGCCTGGATCTGTTGCGTCAGTGGCGGCAGGCCGGCCATGACGTGCCGGTGCTGATCCTGACCGCGCGTGATGCACTGGAGCAACGGGTTAGCGGCCTGCAAAGCGGTGCCGATGATTACCTGTGCAAACCTTTTGCCCTGACGGAGGTTGCCGCGCGCCTGCAGGCCTTGATCCGCCGTCGTCACGGCCAACTGATGCCGCAACTGGTCCATGGCAATGTGGTGTTCGATACCGCAACCCGTAGCGTGAGCTGCGACGGTGAGGCAGTCACGCTGACCCCGCGTGAATTGGCGGTGCTGGAGCTGTTTTTGCATAACAAGGGGCGGGTATTGGCACGGCCGCTGATCCAGGAAAAACTGTACAACTGGGACGACGAAGTCAGCAGCAACGCGGTGGAGGTGCATATCCATCATCTGCGGCGCAAGCTGGGTAACGGGTTTATCCGCACCATACACGGCGTGGGTTATACGCTGGGGGACAACGCGTGAAACATCTTAGTCTGCGGTTGAGATTGATCCTGATTTTCAGCCTGCTGGCGTTATTGACCTGGTGTGCTGCCAGCCTGGTGGCCTGGAAGATGAGCCGCAATACCATCAACGAAGTCTTCGATACCCAGCAGATGCTGTTTGCCAAACGGCTGGCAACCGCCAATCTGGGCGATCTGTTGGCAGACGAGAGCGTGCGCAGCCTGCCGAAAACCAAAAAACTGGTGCATCACGGCAAGCGTGGCGAGCAGGATGATGATGCGCTGGCGTTCGCCATCTTCGACCGCAGCGGCAAGATGCTGCTCAACGACGGGGAGAACGGGGCAGATTTCCGTTTTGACGGCGACCGTGAAGGTTTCACCGACGGAGAACGTAAGGGCGATGACGACAGTTGGCGGCTGCTGTGGCTGACCAGCCCGGATGGCCGTTATCGCATCGTGGTGGGGCAGGAATGGGATTATCGCCGGGATATGGCGCTGGGTATGGTAACCGGGCAACTGGTGCCGTGGCTGGTGACGCTGCCGATGCTGATGCTGCTGATTGCGCTGATGGTCGGGCGCGAGCTGCGGCCATTGCGCACCGTCGCTGCCGGGCTGCGTAAACGCGCACCGGACGATGCCACGCCGCTGGATGGCGGTCAGGTACCGACCGAAGTCCGGCCATTAGTCGATGCGCTCAATGCTCTGTTTGCCCGAATCAATGCGCTGTTGGTGCGTGAACGCCGTTTTACTTCTGACGCCGCCCACGAACTGCGTAGCCCGTTGGCGGCGCTGCGGGTGCAAACGGAAGTGGTACAACTGGCCGGTGATGACGAGCAGATGCGTGAGCATGCGCTGGGCAATCTGACTGTAGGTATCGATCGCGCCACCCGGTTGGTGGATCAACTGCTGACGCTGTCGCGGTTGGATTCCCTGTCAGACCTCGCCGAGCTGGAAGCTGCCGACTGGAGCCAACTGGTACCGATGACGTTGGCCGAGCAGGATCGCCATGCTCATGCGGCCGGCGTCACGCTACGTTACGAACAGCAGGGCATGCCTCCACCGTTACAGGGGCAAGCGTTGCTGCTGTCGCTGCTGGTGCGCAATCTGGTGGATAATGCGGTGCGTTACACCCCGACGGGCGGTACGGTCACGGTGAGGCTGACAGAGCGTCTGTTGACGGTGGTAGACGATGGCCCGGGCGTGACGACGGAACATCTGGCGCGGTTGGGGGAGCGTTTTTATCGTCCACCGGGTCAGGAACAGACCGGTAGCGGGTTGGGGTTGTCAATTGTGCAACGCATTGCCGGTTTACACGGACTGCGGGTTAGCTTTGCCAATCGGCCTGAAGGGGGCTTTGTTGCTCAGGTAGCGCTGTAGGGGCGCTCTGTATATCCTGCGCTGACTCAGGCTTTTTGCCTGGGTTGGTGCCAGAGCTCCATGCCGTTTTGCGGCACGCGCTTCAGGCAGCTGACCAGCGATTCGCCGTCCGGGAAGACTAACTCGGGGGCGATTTCTGCCAACGGATAGAGCATAAACTCACGCTCTTTCAGACCGTAGTGCGGCACCGTCAGGCGATCGGTATGGATCACTTGTTCGCCATACAGCATGATATCCAGATCGAGGGTGCGTGGGCCCCAGCGCTCATCTTTGCGCACGCGGCCCTGATTGCGTTCAATCGCCTGGGTGTGATCGAGTAACTGTTCGGCGGGCAGCAAGGTATCCAGTGCCACCACCGCATTGAGAAAGTCCGGCTGGTTCTGCGGCCCCAGCGGCTTGGTGCGGTAAAACGAAGAACAGACGATCAACCGGGTGCGCGGGAGATGCTCCAGCGCTTCCAGTGCGGCTTTCACCTGCTGTAGCGGGTGCGCCAGGTTACTGCCCAGCGCGATATAAACGCGGATCATTATTCTCCTTCTTTACGCGGCGTCCGACGGCGAGGGCGGCGCTGACGCGCACGGCGCGGTGCCGGATCGTCACCCAAAGTACTTAACATGGTTTTCTGTCGTGCCGGTGTGGCTTCCTGGAACTCGCCCCACCATTCGGTCAGACGCAGCATCTCCTGGTTTTCTTCTACTTCGGCACGCAGCGCCAGCAAATCGTAAGCGGCGCGGAATTTCGGATGTTCCATCAGCTTGTGCGCACGCTTGCCCTGACGACGGGACAGACGCAGCTGCAACTGCCAGATATCGCGAACCAGCGTGGTGATGCGTTTCGGGATGGCCAGCGAACGACACTGCTCGTCCAACACATCATTCATTGCCAGCGCGAAGGCGTCGTAGTACGCCAGCCCACTTTCCTGCGCCAGTTTCTGCGCATGTTCCAGCAGCGGATACCAAAGCATAGCAGCAAACAGGAACGCCGGATTGACGCGCATGTTGTTTTGCAGACGGTAGTCGGTGTTCTTCAGCACCTGCGCCAAAATACGCTCCATTGGCGTGTCCTGACCCGGCGTGAAGTGACGTGCAATCTGCGGGAACAGCGGTTGGAACAGCTGGTATTCACAGAGTTTCAGATAGGTCGGGTAACCGTAGCCTGCCTGCAGCAGCTTGAGTGACTCCTCAAACAGACGCGCCGGCGGGATCTCATGCAGCAAGGACGCCAGGCGCGGGATTGGCTCGGCGGTTTCATCGCTGATGGTCATGTCCAGCTTGGCGGCAAAACGCACCGCGCGCAGCATACGCACCGGGTCTTCACGGTAACGGGTTTCCGGATCGCCAATCAGGCGGATCACGCCCTGTTTAAGATCGCGCAGGCCATCGACGTAATCACGCAGGGTGAAGTCTGCTACGCCGTAATATAGGCTGTTGATGGTGAAGTCGCGGCGCTGGGCATCTTCTTCGATCGAACCAAAGATGTTGTCGCGCAGCAGCATGCCGTTTTGGGCCTGCTGGGAAGAGTTTTTGTCAGATTCCGGCGTTTGCTGCTCGTGGTGACCACGGAAGGTGGCAACCTCAATGATTTCCGGCCCGAACATCACGTGGGCCAGGCGGAAGCGGCGGCCAACCAGACGGCAGTTGCGGAACAGCTTGCGCACTTGCTCCGGCGTCGCGTTGGTGGTGATGTCGAAATCTTTCGGTTTTTTGCCCAGCAGCAGGTCGCGTACGCCGCCACCGACCAGATAGGCTTCGAAGCCGGATTTGTTCAGGCGATACAGCACCTTCAGCGCATTCTCACTGATGTCTTTACGTGAGATGGAATGCTGGTCGCGTGGGATCACGGTCATTGAGCCGGTTCCCTCTGCGGCAGGAAAAGGGGGGCGTTTACGCGGTGCCGGCCGGCGGGCAGGGCTTTCTCTGCCGCGTTCGACGGAACGTCGCTGCGGCGCGGCCGGCTGTTCCGCCACCACGCTTTCTTCGCGGACTACGTTTTTATCGCTGACCGGCGCATCGTCGCGCGGTTGCTTGTCATCGCGGATTAGCACCTTACGGCAGAAATTGGCTACTCGGGTAAAAATGGTACACCTCGATAGTGTCTGATAAAAATGGCGCTAACAAAAAATAGCGGCTAATCATAGCTCACCATGGCTCTTTTGAGAATGCCGATGTGTTTTCGTCCAGGGAAATAGCCTCCCGGCGTGGCACATCCTCCAGCTTCCAGTGAGCGACTGCCCAGCTCAATAATAACGACAGGTCAAGATCTTGCCAGCTTTCCGGCAGCGGTTGACGCAGAAATTTCAGCGCGGCCACCAGTATCGGCCGTGGATCGCCGTCGGGGAGAGCGGGAGCATGGTTTTGCTTCGACAGTTTGCTGCCGTTAGCGCCCAGCGCCAGCGGCAGATGTACATAGGTGGGTACCGGCGCCTGCAACTGGTGGTACAGCGCTATCTGGCGCACCGTCGGTTCAATCAGGTCGGCACCACGCACAATTTCGGTAACGCCCTGAAAATGGTCGTCCACCACCACCGCCAGATTATAGGCGAACAGCCCATCGCGTCGGCGGATGATAAAGTCTTCCCGTGCCAGCGCCGGGTCGGCCTGCAACTCGCCCTGCAGGCGGTCATGAAAGGCGTAAACCGGGGTGGACTGGCGTAAGCGAATGGCGGCACCCTGCGGGCCAAGATTCAAATGACGACAGTGGCCGTCATACAGACCGCCTAGCTGCTGGATACGGCTGCGGGTGCAGTTGCAGCAATAGCTGAGCCCCTGCTGATGCAGTAGATCCAAAGTAGCGCGGTAGGCTTCATGACGTTGGGATTGATAGATGACCTGGCCGTCCCAGAGGAGACCATAGTGTTCCAGAGTGGATAAGATACGATCGGCCGCACCGGCGACTTCGCGCGGGGGATCGATATCTTCAATGCGAACCAGCCACTGCCCGCGTTGGGCACGAGCCTGGAGGTAGCTTCCCAGAGCGGCAATCAGCGAACCAAAATGCAGGCTTCCGGAAGGCGATGGGGCAAAGCGCCCCACATATTGTCTTTCTTGCATATCAGAGGGGAAACTTTCCCTTTTCTCTGTGCGGCGCACGCAGAACGCACGCCGCAGCGGTAACAACTGTATTAGCCTGCCATCTGCTTTTCGCGGATTTCGGCCAGAGTCTTGCAGTCGATGCACAAATCAGCAGTCGGACGCGCTTCAAGGCGACGAATGCCGATCTCCACGCCGCAGGATTCGCAGTAGCCGAAATCTTCGTCTTCTACTTTCTTCAGCGTTTTCTCGATCTTTTTAATCAGTTTGCGTTCGCGGTCGCGGTTACGCAGTTCAAGACTGAACTCTTCTTCCTGAGTGGCACGGTCGGCCGGATCAGGGAAGTTGGCTGCCTCTTCCTGCATATGAGATACAGTACGATCCACTTCATCCCTGAGCTGGTTGCGCCATGCTTCAAGAATGCGCTTGAAATGCGACAACTGGGCGTCGTTCATGTACTCTTCGCCCGGCTTCTCTTGGTACGGCTCCACCCCAGCGATGGCGAGAATGCTCAAGGACGAGGTTTTACGGGTTTGCCCTTCTTGCATGTTGCTTCTCCTACATACACACGCACTATCGAATCCCCAATGTGGGGGAAAAACAGGCCGCTATAAATAACAGATGGGAAGTAGGTTGGCAATTATTCCTGTCGCCTGCTTGACAATGGTGTGAAGGAAGGCGTATTTGGCGACGCGTTAACCGGTTGTCGAATTATTGGTGCCCGGTCAGTGCTAATCGATAAAAAACGGTAACTTATCGCAGAGATATATACCGTCAGGTGATAATTTAGCCCCATAGCAAACCACTTCTACGCCCAACTGCTGAACCTGTGCCAACAGTGTCGCATAACGCTCATCTATATGATGTGCCGGTGCGACCTGCTCAATACCGCTATGTAACACAGCAAAGAACAATACCGCCCGTTGCCCGCTTTCAACCACGCTTAGCAACTCACGTAAGTGCTTCTGTCCTCTGAGCGTTACCGCATCAGGGAAGTAACCACGTTGTTGTTGCAATAATGTGACTGACTTAACTTCAATATAGCAGTTAGCGCGATCTTCTGCCTGTAATAACAAATCGATACGACTGCTTTCGCTGCCATATTTTACTTCGCTGCTTATTTTACTGTAACCGGATAATTCATTGATTAGATTCTGTTCGATCGCCTCACGTACCAGGGTGTTGGCACGCAGGGTGTTCACGCAGATCCAGTCCCCCTGTTGGGTATGCGTCAGTTCCCAGCTGTGGGCATATTTACGTTTGGGGTTATCCGAGGTGGAATACCAGACGGTATCGCCAGGCGTGGCACAGCCGGTCATGGCACCGGTATTGGCGCAGTGCAGGGTGAAGGTTTCCCCTTCCGGGGTAATGACGTCCGCCAGAAAGCGTTTGTAACGTTTAATCAGCGTGGCGTGGCGCAACGGTGGCGAAAAAATCATGGCGTATCCTGATGGGCTAAAGACCATTGCTCAAGCATCTGATAACGCGTGCGGCCGTTTTCAAACACTGACTGGTACAGGGCGAATTCGTTAGCGCTGAAGTTCCAGCCCGGCGTAGCGGGCGGTACGGCGACCGGCTGCGTTGCGCTGCGCAGCAGGGTGATATGCGGATGAAACGGCATGGGGTTTTGATAGCAGCCGCTGCGGGCCGCTTGCGAACGCAACAGCTCCGCCAATTGCAATAGCCCACGCGGCGCACGGCGGGTGCCGAGCCAAACCACGCCGGGACGCGGCCAGTGGCCGAGGTCATCGAGTACCATGCTAAAACCGGGCTGGCTGATACGGGCGGCCAGCTTTTTCAATGCGGATTCTTTTTGCGCCGAAACGTCACCAAGAAAGGCCAGCGTCAGATGTAAATTGGCTGCCGCGACCGGCCGGCCGACTTCCGGCGCGAAGGCTTCGGCGCGCCAGCGGATCACCTGTTGCTGCAGCGCATCAGGCAAGGTCAGGGCGAAAAACAGGCGGCGCGAGCTGGACATAGGTTCCCGGCAAGTAATGAAAGGCGGAGTCTAATGCTACAATGTGCGCCGCCCAATGTTAACCACTACGGAGAGTTCTGTGTCTTCACTGCCCGTCAGCGCGGTTCTTGATGAATTACTCACTGCGCTGCAATCCGCCCCGCAGGTATTGCTGCATGCGCCGACCGGTGCCGGTAAATCCACCTGGCTGCCATTACAGATCCTGGCCAGGGCCGGACTGCCGGGGCAAATTATCATGCTCGAACCACGGCGATTGGCGGCGAAAAACGTGGCTTATAGGTTGGCACAGCAACTGGGAGAAGAGCCTGGCCAGACGGTGGGTTACCGCATGCGCGCCGAAAGCAAAAGCGGGCCGAATACCCGATTGATCGTTGTTACCGAAGGTATTCTTACCCGCATGCTGCAGCAGGACGCCGAGCTGCAGGGCGTCTCGTTGGTGATCCTCGACGAATTCCATGAACGTAGCCTGCAGGCCGATCTGGCATTGGCGCTGCTGCTGGACGTGCAGCAGGGGCTGCGTGACGATCTCAAGCTGCTGATCATGTCGGCGACGCTGGATAACGCCCGCCTGTCGCAGTTGCTGCCGCAGGCCCCAGTGGTGGTCTCTGAAGGCCGCAGTTTCCCGGTTGAACGCCAGTATCAGCCGTTGGCCAGCCATCAGCGGTTGGAGGACGGCGTGGCCGCGGCGGTCAAACGCCTGCTGTCGGAACAAACAGGATCGCTGTTGCTGTTTCTGCCGGGCGTAGCGGAAATCAACCGGGTGCTGGAGCGGTTGAACGGTGAGCTGGCGGCCGATACCGAGCTATGCCCGCTGTACGGTGCCTTGCCGTTGGCACAGCAGCAAAAAGCGATTCAACCGGCCCCCGCCGGGCGACGCAAAGTGGTGCTGGCGACCAACATCGCCGAAACCAGCCTGACCATCGAAGGTATCCGGCTGGTGGTAGACAGCGGCCTGGAGCGAGTGGCGCGTTATGACGTGCGTAACGGTCTCACGCGGCTGATCACTCAACGTATCAGTCAGGCGTCAATGATCCAGCGTGCAGGCCGTGCCGGGCGTCTGGAGCCGGGTATCTGCTGGCATCTGTTTGCCAAAGAGCAGGCAGAACGGGCGGCAGAGCATGCCGAACCGGAAATTCTGCAAAGCGATCTCGCCGGTTTTTGGCTTGAGTTGCTGCAATGGGGCTGTCATGACGTCGGGCAACTGACCTGGCTCGACAGGCCACCGGAAACGGCGCTGGCGGCAGCCCGCAGGCTGTTGCAGCGGCTGGGGGCCATTGATGACGGCGATAAACTCACCTCGCGCGGTCGGCAGATGGCCAAACTGGGCTGTGAGCCACGGCTGGCGGCGATGCTGACCCACGGCGCGGAGCTTGGCGCTGATGGGCTGGCAACGGCCGCCGCGCTGGCGGCGTTACTGGAAGAACCTCCGCGCAGCGGACAAATGGATATCGGCTACTGGCTGAGCCGCCCACAGCCGAACTGGCAACGCCGTGCGACCCAGCTTGCCCGACGCTTGCCAGGAAAAACCGGGCAGGTTGATGTTGAGATGGCACCGCGCCTGCTGGCGTTAGCCTTCACTGACCGCATCGCTCAACGGCGCGGTCAGGATGGCCGTTATCTGCTGGCCAACGGCATGGGGGCGGCGATGAATCAGGACGAGGCGTTATCGCGTGCGCCATGGTTGATCGTTCCCAGTCTGCTCCAGGGGCATAACAGCCCCGATGCTCGTATCCTACTGGCGCTGCCGGTGGATATCGAGGCGCTGGCGGCACAGTTGCCGGCGATGGTTTCCCAGCAAACCGCCGTAGAGTGGGATGAGGAAAAAGGCACGCTGCGCGCCTGGAAACGCCAGCAGATTGGTCGCCTGACGCTGCGTGCGCAGCCGCTGGCCAAACCGGCTGCCGAAGAGCTGCAACTGGCGCTGCTCAATTGGGTACGTGCCCAGGGGGTAGCGGTGCTCAACTGGGACACCGCCGCCGAACAGTTGCGTGTACGCCTGCAGTGCGCACAGAACTGGCTGCCGGAGGCTGACTGGCCATTGGTCGACGATGAGTCGTTGTTGGCATCCCTGGAACAGTGGCTGCTGCCGTCGCTGAGTGGTGTACGTGACATGCGTGGGCTGAAACAGGTGAATATCGCCGAGGCGCTGGCGCGGTTACTGAATTGGCAGCAAAAGCAGCGACTGGATAATGCGTTACCCACTCATTACACTGTGCCGACCGGCAGCAGGCTGCCGATCCGCTATGATGCCGGCAAACCCCCGGCGCTGGCGGTGCGTTTACAGGAAGTGTTTGGTGAACAACGTAGCCCGATGCTGGCCGAAGGTCGCATCCCGGTGGTGCTTGAGTTACTCTCACCGGCGCACCGGCCGTTGCAAATCACCGGCGATCTGGCGGCGTTCTGGCAGGGCGCTTACCGGGAAGTGCAAAAAGAGATGAAAGGGCGTTACCCGAAGCACGTGTGGCCGGACGACCCGGCAAATACCGCTCCTACGCGGCGCACGAAAAAATATCAGTAAATGAATTCAGATGTTTCTTCTGTTCAGCGGCGTCACGCCACGACAGATTAAGCGACTTATAATGGCCGGCAGTGCCGCCAAGTCTGGAGATTAACAGCAATGGCTGGGGATGACCGCGAGCCCATCGGGCGCAAAGGGAAACAACCAAAACGCACCGCGTCGCGCAAACCGTCGCGCCGTCGTCGAGATGACGATTACGATGATTACGAGGAAGACGAGTACCAGGATGAAGATGATGATTATGAAGACGAGGAAGAACGCATGCCGCGTAAGGTAAAAGCGACTCCGCCGCGTAAAAAACGCCGCTGGCTCGGCTTGCTGATCAAACTGATTCTGGTGGTTGCCGTGCTGTTGGCAATCTACGGCGTTTATCTGGATTCGCAGATCCGCAGCCGCATTGACGGCAAGGTCTGGCAGTTACCGGCGGCGGTGTATGGCCGCATGGTCAACCTGGAACCGGGCATGCCGTACAGCAAAAAGGAAATGGTCGATCTGCTGCAGGGCATGCAATACCGCCAGGTTAGCCGCATGACCCGTCCGGGCGAATTTACCGTACAGGCCAACAGCATTGAGATGCTGCGCCGTCCATTTGACTTCCCGGACGGTAAAGAAGGGCAGATCCACGCCCGTCTGGATTTCCAGAACAACCGCCTGGCGAAAATCGAGAACATGGAAAACCAGCGCAGTTTCGGGTTCTTCCGCCTCGATCCGCGCCTGATCACCATGTTGCAGTCACCTAACGGTGAACAACGTCTGTTCGTGCCGCGCGCCGGTTTCCCGGACCTGCTGGTGGACACGTTGATCGCCACCGAAGACCGTCACTTCTATGAACATGACGGCATCAGTCCTTACTCCATCGGCCGTGCCGTGCTGGCTAACCTGACCGCCGGGCGTGCGGTGCAGGGCGGCAGTACCCTGACGCAGCAGTTGGTAAAAAACCTGTTCCTGACCAACGAGCGTTCGCTGTGGCGTAAGGCCAACGAAGCCTATATGGCGTTGCTGGTGGATTACCGTTACAGCAAGGATCGTATCCTTGAGCTGTATCTGAACGAGGTTTACCTCGGCCAGAGCGGTAACGACCAGATCCGCGGTTTCCCGCTGGCCAGCCTGTATTACTTCGGCCGCCCGGTGGATGAATTGAGTCTGGATCAGCAGGCGCTGCTGGTTGGTATGGTTAAAGGGGCGTCGCTGTATAACCCTTGGCGTAACCCTAAACTGGCGCTGGAACGCCGTAACCTGGTACTGAAACTGTTGCAGAACCAGGGGGTTATCGATGCCGAACTGTATAACATGCTCAGCGCCAGGCCGTTGGGCGTGCAGCCGAAAGGTGGGGTGATCACACCACAGCCGGCGTTTATGCAGATGGTGCGTCAGGAACTGCAAGCCAAGCTGGGCGACAAGGTTAACGATCTGTCCGGTGTGAAAATCTTCACCACGCTGGATCCGGTTTCGCAGGATGCGGCGGAAAAAGCAGTCGAAGACGGTATTCCGGCATTGAGGGCGGCTCGTCACGTGCAGGATCTGGAAGCGGCGATGGTGATTGTCGATCGTTTCAGCGGCGAAGTCCGCGCCATGGTCGGCGGTGCCAACCCGCAGTTCGCCGGGTTTAACCGTGCGATGCAGGCGCGCCGTTTGGTCGGTTCACTGGCCAAGCCACCCACTTACCTGACCGCGTTGTCCGAGCCGGATAAATACCGTCTGAATACCTGGCTGGCGGATCAGCCGTTGACGCTGAAACTGCAGAACGGCACCGTCTGGCAGCCGAACAACTATGACCGTAAGTTCCGTGGGCAGGTGATGTTGGTGGATGGGTTGGCCTTCTCACTCAACGTGCCGACGGTGAACCTGGGTATGGCGGTTGGGCTGGATCAAATCAGTGCCACGTTGCAACGTCTGGGCATTCCGAAAGCGGAAATCAATCCGGTACCTTCCATGCTGCTCGGTGCCATTGGCCTGACGCCGATGGAAGTGGCGCAGGAATACCAGACCATCGCCGGTGGCGGTAATCGTGCGACGCTGTCTGCGGTGCGCTCGGTGATCGCCGAAGACGGTTCGGTGCTGTACCAGAGCTTCCCGCAGGCGGAACGCGTGGTGCCGGCACAGGCCGCTTATCTGACGCTGTACGCCATGCAACAGGGTGTCGCACGCGGGACTTCTCGCTCGTTGTCGGTGAAATTCCCCAACTACAATCTGGCGGCGAAAACCGGTACCACCAACGATCTGCGCGACAGCTGGTTTGCCGGTATTGATGGCAAGGAAGTGGCTATCGCCTGGGTGGGTCGTGATAACAACGGCCCGGCCAAACTGACCGGTGCCAACGGTGCGCTGACCCTGTATCGCCGCTATCTGGAAAACCAGACGCCGCTGCCGCTGATGCTGCAGCCGCCGGAAGGTATCAACCAGATGGGCATCGATTCAGGCGGTAACTTTGTCTGTGGCGGCGGCGGGCGCACCATTCCGGTGTGGACCGATAATCCGCAAGGATTGTGCCAGGCAAGTCAGACAGCTCAGCAACAGCAGCAACAGCAGCAACAGCAGCAACAGCAGCAGGATGCGGGTGAGCAAAAAGATGCTGACGGCGTTGCCGGTTGGATCAAGGACATGTTCGGCAAGTAAACATTGCTGAAACCTTCCCTAAAGGGCACAAATTTTTGTGCCCTTTTTCATGTTTATATCAAGATGTTGGCATTTTCTATTCCCTATTATCGGTGTCGATGAAGGGCGGTCACACCTGAGAATTAACCTTCAAAAGGTCTCGACGTCGCCTTCTCGCTAAAACGTAATAAGGAACATAACGATGCGATATTTTTCTGCTTATTCAGCGCTAACCATCGGCATGGTCGGTTGGTTACCCCTCAGTACTTTTGCCGTACAGCCCAGCGGGCCGCAGGCCGACGTGCAATGCCATTACAGCCATACGCTGGCCGACGATGCCATTATGATGCCGGGCGAGGCCGGTATGGCGATGTGGCATGATTTCTTTGGCAACACGGCAACCGATGCCAATTCTACCTCCGATACTTTGTTGGCTACCCCGGAAACCACCTGTAATAACCTGGCCGACCATTCCGCGTACTGGGTGCCTGCACTGCGGTTGGAAGACGGCACGGTGGTGCGCCCGGCCTATCAGAAAACCTATTACCAGGCGAAAAACGTAGAGCAGTTTCCGCTGCACCCGTTTCCGCATGGGCTGGAATTGTTGGTGGGTGACCATCAAGGCACTAAACCCACGCCTGGCGTGGTGAACTATTTTTGTCAGGGGCAAGGGTATTCTTCTGTGCCGTTTAAAAACTGTCCGCCGTATGCGCCAGGTAAACTGCAATTCAATATTGCTCTGGCATTCCCTAATTGTTGGGATGGTAAAAACCTCAAGCCAGGCAAAACGTTGAAAAATGCGGTCTACGCAGTGAAGGATGCGTGCCCGGCGGCCTATCCGGTGAAACTGCCAACCATCAACATGAACGTCGCCTATGAGCTGGATAGCGATACGGCGGTGGATCTCAGCAAGGCGCAGTTGTCGCTGGATCCAGTGATGGAAAACGGCAAAATGGTGGAGAAATGGGGTTCGATCTATACCGCACACGGCGACTTTATGAATGGCTGGACTGAACAGGCCGCCGTCTTTATGACCGAGCAGTGCATGAATTTCCCTATGGATTGTGGCAAAAAAATACCTTATAGCTATTCAGCCCCCCTGGCTGAGGCTACGGTTGCCGCTGATGGCAGCATAAATGAAAATCCTGCAGAGCTGTTGGTGCGGGGAGACAGCAAAAAACCTGGCCTCAGGAAAATTGCCTATCTCAAATTTGCGGTACCTGAGTGGCCGGCAGACAAAGATATTGATACCGATAAAGATCTGGTTTATCGCCTGCGTACGGTTGCAGGTAACGTGACGGATGCTACTGCCGGCATGATCTATTTTTATCAATGCAACAATGACTGGCAGCCGGAAAACCTGAGCTGGGGCGCCCGCCCGGCATGTTCTACCGACACCAAAACGGCGCTGTATCTGGACCACAATCGCGAATACCGTTATAGCAACGTGGATGCGTGGTTGCGGCAGGCAGTGAAAAATCAGCAAACCGAGATCACTATTGCGGTGGAAGGTAATGACAGCGGTCGTCTGTTCAGTATTGATTCAGCCGAGAGCAAAACACCGCCGTTGTTGATGTTAACGGGATATAGGAAATAAGCGCATTGTGTTGTCCGGCCCGCACTATTGTGTTGCGGGCTTTTTGTTCTTATCCGCTCAGTCTATTCCCACTCTGTTAATCCGTGTATCAACCCCGTCCCCTCTGGCTTCTGCTGCTGAAATGAGCTTGCAGTTTAATTTGGCTTCTGCATAAAATGCGGCGCTTATAATAATTATTATCGTTTACATTCGTCATCAAATAATTTACCAGAGAAACCATCTATGTCGACCAAGCGTCTTTCATCTTCCGGGGCCAAGCAGGGCCGCACTCATGTCAGTGGGTTAGCGATAACTATCGCTGCCGCACTTGGCACGCTGGCAATGCCGGCATTTTCCGCCGACACCAAGGAAGAGACCCTTACCGTGGTGGGCAGCAGCCAACCGCAGCAGGAAAGCGCCTGGGGGCCGGTCGGCACCTATGTGGCCAAGCACAGCGCCACCGGTACCAAAACCGATACGCCGATCGAAAAGACCCCGCAGTCGATTTCCGTGGTAACGCGTGAAGAGATGGATATGCGCCAGCCGGAGACGGTGAAAGGTGCGCTGGCTTATTCGCCGGGGGTGATGGTGGGCAACCGTGGTGCTTCCACCGCCTACGATGCCGTGAACATTCGCGGATTCAGTTCGGTAGGTACCAATATGTACCTCGACGGCCTGAAACTGCAGGACGACAACTACTCCATTTACCAGATCGATCCTTACTTCCTTGAGCGTGCCGAAGTGCTGCGTGGTCCTTCTTCGGTACTCTATGGCAAGAGCAATCCGGGTGGAGTCGTCGCTCTGGTCAGCAAACGCCCGACCACCGAAAGCCTGCGTGAAGTTCAGTTCAAGATGGGTACCGATAACCTGTTCCAGACCGGTTTCGATTTTGGCGGCGCAGTGGATGATGATGGTGTTTACTCTTACCGTTTGACAGGTCTGGCGCGTGATGAAGATCAGCAGCAGGTGGGCGAAAAGAGTAAGCGCTATGCTATCGCGCCTTCTTTCAGTTGGCGGCCGGATGATCGTACTTCTTTGACTTTCCTCAGCAGTTTCCAGGATGATCCTGACCTGGGCTTCTATGGTTGGCTGCCGAAAGAGGGCACGGTGCAAAATGGCATCAACGGCAAGTTGCCAACCAGTTTCAACGACGGTGAGCCGGGTTATAACAACATCTCGCGCAAGCAACAGATGGTCGGTTATGCCTTCGAGCACGGTTTTGACGACGTGTGGACAGTGCGCCAAAACCTGCGTTACTCAAAAATGGATCTTGATTACCGTTCCATTTATGGTCAGGGCATCAGCCCGACTAACCCGGCAGAGCTGACGCGTGGCGTGATGAACTCGAAAGAGCATTTGTCGAGCTTTGCGGTGGACACCCAGGCCCAGGCAAAATTTGCCACCGGCGTGGTTGATCATACCTTGCTGATGGGGGTGGACTACATGCGCATGCGTAACGACGTCGTCTATCAGTACGGTACCGCTTCCCCGCTGAATGTCGTGGCTCCACAGTACGGCAACCAAAATTACACCATTACCGGTGGTGCAAGTCAGGTCAATCGTCAGGAGCAAACCGGGCTTTACGTACAGGATCAGGCCGAGTGGAATCAATGGGTGCTGACCATGGGGGGGCGCTATGACTGGAGCGATACCAACAGCACCAACCGTTTGAATCAGAACTCGGTATCCAAGCAAAAAGACAACGAATTCACCGGCCGGGCTGGCTTGAATTATGTCTTTGAAAACGGTATTGCGCCTTATGTCAGCTACAGTGAATCCTTTGAGCCGACTTCCGGCACGGACTTCAGTGGTAACACCTTCGCCGCCTCCAAGGGCAAGCAGTATGAAGCCGGTGTGAAGTTTGCGCCGAAAGATCGTCCTATTACTGCCAGCATGGCGATCTATCAGCTGACCAAGACCAACAACAAGGTGGCTGACCCTAATCCAGATCATCCATTCGCCAGCGTGCAGGGCGGTGAGATCCGTTCCCGCGGGGTCGAACTGGAAGCTAAAGCCGCGCTGTCGGCCAACCTTAATCTGCTGGGTTCTTATACCTACACGGATGCCGAGTATTCCAAAGACACTACGCTGCAGGGCAATACCCCTGCCGCGATCCCAAAACATATGGCTTCACTGTGGGCGGATTACACCTTCCATGAAACCGCCATCAGTGGCCTGACCCTGGGGTCTGGTGTTCGCTATGTCGGCTCCAGCTATGGTGATGAAGCCAATACCTTTAAAGTGAAAGACTACACGGTGGTTGATGCTGCGATAAAATACGATCTGGCGCGTTTCAATCTGCCGGGTTCCTCGATTGGCATCAATGTGAATAACCTGTTTGATAAAGAATACGTCTCTAGCTGCTTTGCCACCTACGGCTGCTATTGGGGCGCAGAACGCCAGGTGGTCGCCACCGCAACCTTCCGCTTCTAACCGGATCACCGGGGCGGCATCATGTCGCCCCGGAAAAAGTAGGACCTATGCAGGATAAACACCCCAATCACGACGCCACTTTTACGTTAGACAGCGCCAGCTTTGCCGTTCCCGACCGCGTGCTGTTGCAGCCTTTATCGCTGACCTTTCCCGTGGGAAAAGTCTGTGGGCTGATCGGCCATAACGGCTCCGGTAAATCCACGCTGCTAAAAATCCTTGGTCGCCATCAAAGCCCCACCACCGGCAACGCGCTGCTTAACCAGCAGCTACTGGGCCAGTGGGACAGCAAGGCCTTTGCGCGTCAGGTTGCCTATCTGCCCCAGCAACTGCCCGCTGCAGAAGGCATGACGGTGCGTGAACTGGTGGCGATTGGCCGCTATCCGTGGCATGGCGCGCTGGGCCGTTTTGGCGCTAACGATCGTCAGCAGGTGGAGGAGGCGATTGCGCTGGTGGGTTTGAAGCCATTTGCCAACCGCCTGGTGGACAGCCTGTCCGGCGGGGAGCGTCAACGCGCCTGGCTGGCGATGATGGTGGCGCAAGACAGCCGCTGTCTGCTGCTGGATGAACCTACCTCGGCCCTGGATATCGCTCATCAGGTTGAGGTGCTGGCGCTGATCCAGCAACTGAGCCGGCAACGTGGCCTGACGGTGATTGCGGTACTGCACGATATCAATATGGCGGCGCGCTACTGCGACCATCTGGTGGCCTTGCGCGGCGGTGAGATGATTGCCCAGGGTAGCCCGCTAGATCTGATGCAGGGCGAGGTGCTGGAACAAATTTACGGTATTCCTATGGGAACGCTGCCACATCCAAGCGGCGGTGCGCCGGTGAGTTTTGTCTACTGATGCCTGATTCCTCCGATTTTCACCATGACGCCGTTCGCCGACGCCTGTTGACGGCAATGGCGCTGTCGCCCTTGTTGTTTTCTTTGCCGGCACAAGCCGCAGCCACGCCGCCTGACCTTACGCGTATTGTGGCGCTGGAATGGCTGCCGATTGAGCTGCTGTTGGCGCTGGGGGTTACCCCGCTGGCGGTCGCTGATATCCATAACTACAACCTGTGGGTGGAAGAGCCAAAGTTGCCCGCCTCGGTGATTGATGTCGGCCAGCGCACCGAACCTAACCTCGAGCTGTTACAGCAGCTTCAGCCATCGCTGATGTTGCTGTCGAAAGGCTATGGCCCCACGCCGCAAAAGCTGGAGCCTATCGCGCCCTCAATGAGCTTTAGCTTCAACGACGGCAGCGGCAAGCCGCTGACGGTGGCCAGGCAGTCACTGCAGGCTTTGGCGCAGCGGTTGGGGCTGGAAACCCGGGCGGTGCAGCATTTGGCTCAGTTTGACCGCTTTCTTCAGGATGCGCGTCAGCGTCTGCATTCATACACCACACAGCCATTGCTGATGTTTTCACTGATCGACACTCGCCATGCGCTGGTCATTGGCCAGAAAAGCCTGTTCCAGGAAGTGATGGATCAGCTTGGAATAATCAATGCCTGGGAAGGGGAAACCAACTTTTGGGGCACGGCAGTGGTGGGGATTGAACGTCTGGCGGTGGTGAAAAGTGCGCGGGCGATTTATCTCGACCACGGTAATCAGGAAATGTTGAAGAAAGTCAGTTCCACCCCGCTGTGGCAGGCATTACCGTTCGTGCGGCAGAATCAATTGCGCCAGGTGCCGGCGGTGTGGTTCTACGGGGCAACGCTGTCGGCGATGCGCTTCTGCCATCTGCTGGAGCAGGCGCAGGAGAGTTATTCATGAGCGCGCGCATCCGGGCATTCCCGCTGACGCTGGTACTGCTGTTGTTGGCTGCGGCGGGCGGCCTGACTCTCTACAACCTGTTGCAACAACTGCCCTGGGCATTATGGGGGCAGGCGCTGATGGCACCGAACATCGACGATGTGCAGCAAATGCTGTTCCACTATAGCCTGTTGCCGCGGCTGTCGGTCTCTCTGTTGGCCGGTGCCGGGCTGGGATTGGTCGGCGTGCTGTTCCAGCAGGTTTTGCGCAATCCGCTGGCGGAGCCGGCAACGCTTGGCGTTTCCGCCGGGGCCCAGCTTGGGTTGACTGTCGCTACGCTGTGGATGTTGCCCGGCGGCGAGTTGACTCGCCAGTTGGCCGCCATGGCGGGGGCGGTCGTGGTCGGTGGGCTGGTGTTCGGCGTGGCCTGGGGCAAACGCATGTCGCCGGTGACGCTGATCCTGGCCGGGCTGGTGCTGGGCTTGTACTGCGGTGCAGTCAACAGCCTGCTGGCGTTGTTCAATTATGATCAGCTGCAGGGGGTGTTCCTGTGGAGTACCGGAGCGCTGAATCAGCAAGACTGGAGCAACGTACAGTTTATTCTGCCGCGCCTGCTGGTGGCCGGGCTGTTGGCGGTGCTGCTGCTGCGCCCACTGACGCTGCTGGGCCTGGACGATGGCGTGGCACGCAATCTTGGGCTCGGGCTGTCGATGGCGCGTTTCTGCGCGCTGGCAGTGGCAATTATCTTCAGCGCCATGTTGGTGAATGCCGTTGGGGTGATTGGTTTTATCGGCCTGTTTGCTCCGCTGATGGCGAAAATGCTGGGGGCGCGTCGGTTGGCGCACCGCATGATGTTGGCACCGCTGCTGGGTGCTCTGCTGTTGTGGTTAACCGATCAGGTGATGATCTGGCTGACGCAGGTATGGCGAGAAGTGCCGACCGGTGCGGCTACCGCGCTGTTTGGTGCACCACTGTTGTTATGGTTGCTACCGCGCCTGCGCAGTGCTTCGACACCGCCGCCGATGAATCTGGGCGATAAGGTACCGGCCGAACGTGGCCACTTGGTGGTGTGGGTTACGCTGGCAGGGGCGGTGCTGTTGGCCGGTATTGCCGTTGCGCTGATGTTTGGCCAAAACGCTGCCGGCTGGCACTGGAGCCAGGGTGCCCAGCTGGAGTCATTGCTGCCGTGGCGCTGGCCTCGGGTGTTGTCGGCACTGGCCGCGGGCATGATGTTGGCGGTGGCGGGGACCCTAATCCAAAAACTGACCGGTAACCCAATGGCCAGCCCGGAAGTCCTGGGTATCAGCTCGGGAGCCGCCTTTGGCGTGGTGATGATGCTGCTGATAGTACCGGGTGATGCCTTTGTCTGGTTGTTGCCGGCAGGCAGCCTGGGGGCCGCGGGAACTCTGCTGGTGATCATGATTGCCGCCGGGCGCGGAGGCTTCTCCACCGAGCGTATGCTGCTGGCCGGTATCGCGCTCAGTACGGCGTTTACCACCACCATTTTCCTGTTGCTGGCCAGTGGCGATCCACGCACCGGTGGGCTGCTGACCTGGATTTCCGGCTCCACCTATTCGGTGACGCCGGAGCAGGCGGTGCGTACGGCGGTCATTGCACTTGCGTTGATTGCGTTGGCGCCGCTGTGTCGTCGTTGGCTCAGCATCCTGCCGCTCGGCAGTGCCACTGCCCGTTCGGTGGGCATTGCCCTGACGCCGGTGCGCTTGAGCATTCTGCTGCTGGCCGCCACGCTGACTGCCATGGCAACGCTGACCGTAGGGCCATTGAGCTTTATCGGCCTGATGGCGCCGCATATGGCGCGGATGTTGGGTTTCCGCCGTGCGTTACCGCAGATGGTGATTGCCGGGCTGTTGGGTGGGCTGCTGATGGTGTTTGCCGACTGGTGCGGACGCATGGTGATGTTCCCGTACCAAATTCCCGCCGGGCTGCTGGCGACCTTTATCGGCGCGCCGTATTTCGTTTACCTGTTGCGCAAGCAAACCTCGTAAACGACCCGGCGACTCCGGTTTTTGCTCTCAAAGGCTCAGCATTGCTGGGCCTTGTTTTTTTGTATTTTCAGGCTGTTGCAGAGCTTTGCGCAACGCTGCGCAGAAATGGAATTTAGTGCGGAAAGGGACGCCGAAACCAAGGTATGGGTGAATATACTGCGTGCGGGTGCTCTGGATCTTTCGTCCTGAGCATACGCAAGGGATAGAAAGAGAAAAGCCCCGTGTCGATATACATCAACCCGAGGCCAACTCTAACGCCAGAGAACGTTAGGTTAGCTTCTTACCTGCCGAGAGGCAAGGAAAAGGAGGTCAAAAATTCAGCAGGGACGGATAGTTCCAAGGCTGATGGTTATCTGCATGACGCTGATTGCGCTTATGTGGATCACCCGCGGTTCGCTGTGCGAATTGCGCATCAAGCTGGGCGACACGGAAGTTGCAGCCATTCTGGCTTACGAATCCAAAGGGTAAGGCAACCCAACGGCGGGGGCATTGCTCCCGCCTGTTGGTTGTTTGTGCGTTGATCCATGAGCACCCATCCGATAAAAACAAAAACGGCGAGCACCAGGCTCGCCGTCTTCACTTCCGATACCCGGGCTTATTTCAGGCCGGCGGCATCGCGCAGCAGGGCTGCCTTGTCGGTGGCTTCCCAAGGGAAGTGCTCACGGCCGAAGTGGCCATAGGCAGCAGTTTCGCGGTAGATCGGCTGCAGCAGATCCATCATCTGGATCAGGCCGTATGGGCGCAGATCGAAGAACTCGCGCACCAACAGAGTCAGCTGCTCGGTAGGGATCTTCTCGGTACCGAAGGTTTCCACCATGATTGAAGTTGGTTCTGCTACGCCGATAGCGTAGGAAACCTGGATCTCACAGCGGTCAGCCAGGCCGGCAGCAACGATGTTTTTCGCTACGTAGCGCGCTGCGTAGGCTGCTGAACGGTCAACCTTGGATGGATCCTTACCGGAGAATGCACCGCCGCCGTGACGAGCCATGCCGCCGTAGGTATCAACGATGATTTTACGTCCGGTCAGACCGCAGTCGCCCATTGGGCCACCGATAACGAAACGGCCGGTTGGGTTGATGTGGTATTTGGTGCCGGTGCTCAACCATTCGGTAGGCAGAACCGGTTTGATGATTTCTTCCATCACCGCTTCTTGCAGGTCTTTGAGAGAAATATCTTCGGAATGTTGAGTGGACAGCACGACCGCGTCGATACCAACGATTTTACCGTCGTCGTACTGGAAGGTGACCTGGCTTTTTGCATCCGGACGCAACCATGGCAGAGTGCCGTTCTTGCGCACTTCGGCCTGGCGCTGCACCAGACGGTGTGCGTAGGTCACCGGTGCAGGCATCAGCACTTCGGTTTCGTTGGTGGCATAGCCAAACATCAGGCCCTGATCGCCGGCACCCTGTTCCAGCGGATCGGTACGGTCAACACCCTGATTGATATCCGGGGATTGCTTACCGATGGCGCTCAGTACGGCACAAGAGTTGGCGTCGAAACCCATATCTGAATGAACATAACCGATTTCACGCACGGTTTTACGGGTGATCTCTTCGATATCTACCCAGGCGCTGGTGGTGATTTCACCGCCGACCAGCACCATGCCGGTTTTCACGTAGGTTTCGCAGGCTACGCGTGCCTTAGGATCCTGTTCCAGGATGGCGTCGAGAACGGCATCGGAGATCTGGTCGGCGATTTTGTCAGGATGTCCTTCAGAGACGGATTCAGACGTGAAAAGGTGTTTAGCCATTGTGTTCGTTACCTTGCATAAGACGGGTTAGAAATTACTGCACAGCGCTGGAGATCCGGCATCAAAGCGAAGGGTCTTCCGCTGATGGCGCGAGATGCATCCTGCAACGCCCCTCAGGCAAAGCCGTTAAGCAGTTTCTTCGTTAATCAGTATAGATGGATTAACATCTGGACGTCTATTTTAGGTCAGGCCTTGGCCGGATTGCCAGTATTTTTTTGCCATTTCGCTCTTTTGCGCAAAGCCGGCGACGCCATTTTCATCGCTTGAAACAGTTTCCGGCAAATTTTCATTTTGCATTTTCCCCGTGTTATCGGTATAAACTGCGCGCGCGGCTCATTTGATGCACAGCGTGGGGCAAGAAGTTGTAAATTTCTGTGACGCTCCCGTTAGTCGCCTGATGGTCAGCCGCAGACGCCGCTTTTGGCGTCGCCGCTTCATAGAACGGTCACGTTCTTACACTATTAATAGAGGCTCGGTCGTTCATTGTGGGCGGCGTGCGTGGAGGTGGTTGGATTAATGATCCGTTGTCTACCGGTTGTTGGTTCTCAGCAACAGTGCCGTTCTGGCGCACATTCTTTTGCTATCTCCCGTCTTGTCTCTACACCACCTTTCAGGTGTGATAAACACCTGGGCGCTACTCAGGATTCTCGGGCCGGTTAACGGTCGTCTGAAGAACTGAACAAGGGTAGCCTGCAGCCTTCCTGTGGGATGTTTCTTGACCCGATTCACGAGGTTTGAACAGGGTGTCTTACAATTATATGAGTAATAAACCGATCGCTGACCGCGAACGGCAGTTTTATTCGCTGCCGCAAGGGCGGTTTGTTGGGTTGTTCTCGCGGGTTGTAGCTGCGATAGTGGCTGACTGTATCGTCAGTACGGGATGTGAGGCGAGTAATGTCTGATGATCTATTGATTCACCGTCCGTCAGCAACGGGCGAATCTATATCTTTGCGCTCCATGCAGGAGGTTGCTATGAATGACCGTGATGCCAGCAAGATGCTGCGCACTTATAACGTCGCCTACTGGGGCAACAACTATTATGACGTCAATGAACTGGGCCACATCAGCGTGTGCCCGGATCCCGACGTCCCGCAGGCACGTGTCGACCTGGCCGATTTGGTAAAACAACGCCAAAAAGATGGCCTGCGTTTACCGGCGCTGTTCTGTTTCCCGCAGATCCTGCAGCATCGCCTGCGTTCGATCAATGCCGCGTTCAAACGCGCGCGTGAATCGTTCGGCTATGAAGGCGGTTATTTCCTGGTTTACCCGATCAAAGTGAATCAGCACCGTCGCGTGATTGAGTCCCTGGTCAACTCCGGCGAACCGCTGGGGCTGGAAGCCGGCTCCAAAGCCGAGCTGATGGCCGTGCTGGCGCATGCCGGCATGACCCGTTCGGTGATCGTCTGTAATGGTTATAAAGACCGTGAATACATCCGTCTGGCGCTGATCGGCGAAAAACTGGGGCACAAGGTGTACCTGGTGATCGAGAAGATGTCCGAGATCAACATGGTGCTGGAAGAAGCTGAACGTCTGAACGTGGTACCGCGTCTGGGTGTGCGTGCGCGTCTGGCTTCACAAGGTTCGGGTAAATGGCAGTCGAGCGGTGGCGAAAAATCCAAGTTCGGTCTGGCAGCCATTCAGGTGCTGAAGCTGGTGGAAACCCTGCGCGAAGCGGGTCGTCTCGACAGCCTGCAACTGCTGCATTTCCACCTGGGATCGCAACTGGCCAACATTCGCGATATCGCTACCGGCGTGCGCGAGTCTGCACGTTTCTACGTTGAACTGCACAAGCTGGGCGTTAACATCCAGTGCTTCGACGTGGGCGGCGGTCTGGGCGTGGATTATGAAGGCACCCGTTCGCAGTCCGACTGCTCGGTGAACTATGGCCTGAACGAATACGCCAACAACGTAATCTGGGGTATCGGCGACGCCTGTAATGAACACGGTTTACCGCACCCGACGGTGATCACCGAATCCGGCCGTGCGGTCACCGCGCACCATACGGTGCTGGTATCTAACGTGATCGGCGTTGAACGCAACGAATTCAGCGAGCCATTGCCGCCGGCAGAAGACGCGCCGCGCGCGTTGGAAAGCATGTGGGAAACCTGGCAGGAATTGAACGAGCCGGAAAACCGTCGCTCGCTGCGCGAATGGCTGCACGACAGCCAGATGGACCTGCATGATGTTCACACTCAGTACGCTCACGGCATGCTGGATCTGACCAAGCGTGCCTGGGCCGAGCAGCTGTACCTGAACATCTGCAACAAAATCCAGCAGCAGTTGGATCCAAGCAACCGCGCTCACCGTCCTATTATCGACGAACTGCAAGAGCGTATGGCGGACAAGTTCTACGTCAACTTCTCGCTGTTCCAGTCAATGCCGGACGCCTGGGGTATCGATCAACTGTTCCCGGTGCTGCCGCTGGAAGGGTTGGACAAGCCGCCGGAAGGCCGCGCGGTGCTGCTGGACATCACCTGTGACTCTGACGGCACTATCGATCACTACATCGACGGTGACGGCGTGGCGACCACCATGCCAATGCCGCCGTACGATCCGGAAAACCCGCCGGCGCTGGGCTTCTTTATGGTCGGTGCCTATCAGGAAATTCTGGGCAACATGCACAACCTGTTCGGTGATACCGCCTCGGTTGACGTGTTTGTCTTCCCTGACGGCACGGTAGAAAGCGAAGTATCCGATGAAGGCGATACCGTTGCCGACATGCTGGAGTACGTGCAGCTCGATCCTACCGCGCTGCTGGCCAAATTCCGCGATCAGGTGAAAGAAACCGATCTGGACAGCGAACTGCAGGCGCAGTTCCTGGAAGAGTTTGAGGCCGGTTTATACGGTTATACTTATTTAGAAGATGAATAAGTAGAGCCGAACTGAAAGGCCGGGCATCTCAAGGATGCTTGGCCTTTTTTAATTTTTTTCTTCTATTATTTTCAGTTTTATGAGTTTTTATAATCACCATTAACCTGGTTTATGGTGAAGCCTCCGATCTATAATTATTTTTAATGCTTATTCTGACTCAACAAATTGGTAAAAATAATTCATTGATATCATTGAGATAGGGATATAGATAAGTACTATTTCTATGGAGATTTCATTCAGTGCATCAAATTTAGAGCACAGATAACCCAATGGAATACTTGATAAGAAAGCGATAACTTCTAGCGTTATATAAAGTTTTTTATTTTTAATGCTTCGTTTGTAGCTCATTGGCATGATGTTAAACATGGCTTTGATTAATTCCGTTTCATATATCAGTTTGATTTTTTATTTATTAATGGGATGAATGTTCTATTTTGTATTATTAATAAAGTTGGTCGATGTAATGAACTTAAATGATTTATCCTCCAGGTAAAGGGATCAAAATCACAAAGCTCGAAGTGTCGGCGAGCGGCGACGGTCACATGCCTGAAGGATGCAGGGTCTATACTGGGTGACGACGAGCTGCCGGGATGATGATGCGCGCTCTTGAAGCGCGAACCAAATACGGCGATAATCTGCCGTATCAGCAGTACTAAACAGATTTCGAATGGATCCCTTTCTCGTCGGGCTAACGACGCGGGAGGGATTTTTTTTTGCCAGCGCCTGTGTGATTTTTCAACAGGTGAAACGTTGAAATATGAGGGTTTACTATGAGTACCTTAGGCCATAAGTCCGATAATTCTTTAGTGTCCAACGCCTTTGGTTTCCTGCGCTTTCCGCTGAACTTTATGCCTTACGACAGCGATGCAGAGTGGGTCATCACCGGCATTCCATTTGACATGGCAACCTCCGGCCGCGCCGGTGGCCGTCATGGCCCTGCGGCGATCCGTCAGGTTTCCACCAACCTGGCCTGGGAAGGCAACCGTTGGCCGTGGAACTTTGACCTGCGCGATCGTCTGAACGTCGTCGATTGTGGCGACATCGTGTTCAACTTTGGTGATGCTCAGAGCATGAGCGACAACCTGCAGGCGCACGCGGAAAAACTGCTGGCGGCCGGTAAACGCATGCTCTCATTCGGTGGCGACCACTTCGTCACGTTGCCACTGCTGCGCGCGCACGCCAAACATTTCGGCAAACTGGCGCTGGTGCACTTCGATGCTCATACCGACACCTACGCCAACGGCAGCCAATACGACCACGGCACCATGTTCTTCCATGCGCCGAACGAAGGCCTGATCGATCCAACACACTCGGTGCAGATCGGCATTCGTACCGAATACGATCACGACAACGGCTTTACCGTATTGGATGCCGCGCAGGTTAACGATCGCAGTGCGGACGACCTGTTGGCCCAGATTAAACAGATCGTCGGCGATATGCCGGTATACCTGACCTTCGATATCGACTGTCTGGATCCGGCGTTCGCACCGGGCACCGGCACGCCGGTGATCGGCGGCCTGACCTCCGATCGCGCGTTGAAACTGGTTCGCGGCATGCAGTCACTGAACATCGTGGGTATGGACGTAGTGGAAGTGGCACCGGCCTACGATCAGTCCGAGATCACCGCGCTGGCCGCGGCGACCCTGGGCCTGGAAATGCTGTATCTGCAGGCTGCCAAAAAGCAATCTTAAACAGTAACAGCTAAAACTCTGGCCTTTCAGAGGCCAGAGTCCATGGAGAAAGCATGCTGACCAAACCTTCCACACGTCTCAACAAATATATAAGCGAGAGCGGTATTTGCTCGCGCCGCGATGCCGATCGTTATATCGAACAAGGCAATGTTTTTATCAATGGCAAGCGCGTGACGCTTGGCGATCAGGTGTTCCCAGGCGACGTCGTCAAGGTCAACGGTCAGCTGATTGAACCGCGTAATGAAGACAATCTGATCTTTATCGCGCTGAACAAGCCAGTCGGTATTGTCAGCACCACGGAAGAAGGCGAGAAAGACAATATTGTCGATTTCGTCAATCACAGCACCCGTATCTTCCCGATCGGGCGATTGGATAAAGATTCACAGGGCCTGATCTTCCTCACCAACCACGGCGATCTGGTGAACAAGATCCTGCGGGCGGGCAACGACCACGAGAAAGAGTATCTGGTCACGGTCAACAAACCGGTAACCGATGACTTCATTCGTGGCCTGGGAGCCGGCGTGCCGATGCTGGGTACGGTGACCAAAAAGTGCAAGGTGAAGAAAGAAGCGCCATTTGTGTTTCGCATCGTGCTTGTGCAGGGGCTGAACCGCCAGATCCGCCGCATGTGTGAGCATTTCGGCTATGAGGTGACCAAGCTGGAGCGTACCCGCATTATGAATGTGGGCATGGCCGGGTTGCCTCCGGGTGAATGGCGCGACTTAACTGACGATGAGCTGGTCGAGCTGTTCAAATCGATCGAAGGCTCTTCCTCGGAAGCCAAGCCGGCGAAGAAAGCCAAACCGGCGGTGAAAAAGCCCGCCAGTGCGCCGAAAAGCGCCGAAAAGCCAGCCGGAGGTGCCCCTGCGCGTAAGCGCTTCGCTCAGCCTGGCCGTAAAAAGAAAGGGCGTTAAGCCGCAGTAACATGAATATGAGTCGGGGCGCGTTATCTGCCCCGACCCTTTTACGCCCGCCTTGCCTCACGCGTCATCAGCATCCGGCTGAACAGCACGCCGCCCGCCAACAGTGTTACTACCTGCGACACAATCAGCACCGCAAACCCCGAAGACACCTTGCCCTGGCTGGCCATCACCATGCCCATAATCATTGGTACAAACGCTGAGAACATATTGCCGATGCCGTTAATCAGCCCATAGGCGCTGCCGACGGCCTGCGGCTGCGCATAATGCTGCAACAGCGTCGGGATCGCGGCTCCCTGAGCACCCCAACAGGCATTGGCCGCCAGCAGGAAGAAGGCTATCCAGCCGAGCTGTTCGCTATGCATCACGCCATAGATGCACAGTGCCGTCGCCGCACCGCCAAAGGCGAAAATCAGCGGTGCCTGATAAGGGCGGATGCGATCAAGCAGTACGCCGCCGAGATATTTAGAGGCAATGCTGACGATAAACGGCAAGGAGGCCATCCAGCCCATCTGTTTGATGGAAAAGCCTTTCTCGTCGGTCAGGTAGGCCGGGAGCCAGGAGCTGGATCCCCACAGATAGCTGAGGGTGGCGATCTCGATAAGCATGATCCAGCCGAGCATCGGGGTGCGCCAGGCGAGGGTAAAAGTATCCCAGACGCGTTGCAGGATCGGTCTTGGGTCAACGGCGCGCGGCGGCAATGCGGCGGGATGGATAAACAGCCGTACCAACGCCAGCCCCAGCAACAGGTTGATCAGCGCCAGCAGATAGAAAGAAACCGCCCAGCCGAAGTGCGCCATCAGGAAGCTCACCAGTGGAAAGCCAATCACCAGCCCCAGCGAGACGCCCAGAGTGCTGACCGCATTGGGCTTGCCGCGCTCATCGGCAGCGAAGTGATCGCCGATATACATGGTTTTCAGCGAGAACAACGGGCCCTCACTGACACCCAACAATGCGCGCACCGCAAATAACAGCAGCAGCGACCCTGCCAGCGGCGAGGCGGCGGTGAGCAACGCCCATAGCACAATGCTCAGCGTCAGCGCACGGCGATAACCCATCAGGGTTTCCAGAAACGGCGTCAGCAGCATGGCGGAAAGCCCGTAACCGAGCAAAAACACCGTCATCAGCATGCCCTGATGCGCACGGTTTCCCCCGAGCTGAAAGTGCTGCAGAAAGTCGGGGTTAACCAGCATCACGGCGATATTCACCCGATCGGCATAGGCGATGACGATCAAAAACAGCAGGGCCACGACCCCGAACCAGCGTTGACGTTGTTGCACAATGCGCTCCATCTGCGCTCCTTTGGCGGGTGGTTAAAGAATTCAGGCAGCAGAGAACTAACCCGCTGATTTCACAGTGCTGAAAAGCAGGGTTGAGTCATCTAAATGTAAATTTATTGTTACTTAAAAGGATGATTAGTCAGTGAGAGAGAACTTTTACTCTCATTGCCTCAGCCAGATCAACCTGTTTTTTGCCATGAATTTGTGATGAAAAGCACAGTGTTCATCAGTTTTTCATATCGGTGCATTTTTTCGTGATCCTCTCCGCATTTGTCATGTTTAAACAACTTTCCATTAACAATTGCCGCTTTGCTCTCTTGACGAAAGTTTCACCAGACTTATAGTGAGCGTATTAAATAAGAAACTGAGTTTCATATATGAAACAATCAGATAGAGGACAGAAGCAATGAGCTGGAAGAAAGTGTGTGAAGTGTCTCAGGTGAAAGAAGATTTTCCTTTCTCCGCCAACGTGGAAGGGAAAGAAGTCGGGGTGTATCTGATCGACGGCAACTATTACGCGCTGGAAGACGTTTGCCCACATGCCTATGCCTTGCTCAGCCAGGGGTTTGTTGATGACGGTAAGGTCGAGTGTCCGTTGCACGAAGCATTGTTCGACGTGCGTACCGGCCAGTGTCTGCGTGAGCCAGGCGGCCGCGATCTGCAAACCTATGCCACCCGGGTGATCGACAATCAAATCCAAATCACCTTTATTGCGGAGGAGTAATCATGCAGCACATCACCGATTTCAATCCCTGGCTGCCGGACACCCAACAGGTGATCCCGGCGCGCGAAGGCGGCAACGGTCAAATTCACCAACCAGGCCAATTCCAAAACGTCATCTGGCAGAACCGTGCCCGGGTGCCGGACGGTTTTGAAACTGCGCTGGTGACGGCGTTGGAAGAGATCTTCGATCAGGGTGCGGAAGAGTTGGAGCAGATCGTCAGTGCGCTTAATCAGCGTCGCCTGTTTGATCGCAACGGCCAACCGTGGAATGAGACGGCGTTCCGCGAATTCCTGCACGTTAACGGTTTCTGATCCACACCCGGGAGAAGACAATGACAGCAAACACAACATCCTCCGCACAAGCCTTGCAGGACTATCTCGATCAGGGGCTGCGCGGCATGTGGTATCCGGTGCTGGCCAGTTGGGAAATTGGCAATAACCCGGTCGGCATTACGCGTCTGGAGCAGCAAATCGTGGTGTGGCGTGACGGTGAAGGCGCGATCCACGCGCTGGAAGATCGCTGTCCGCATCGCGGAGCGCGGCTTTCCATGGGCTGGAACCTGGGCGATCGCATCGCCTGCTGGTATCACGGCGTGGAAGTCGGCGGTGACGGTACGGTTAAAGACGTGCCGGCGGTCGATCGTTGCCCGCTGGTGGGACAAAAATGCCTGCGTTCTTATCCGGCGAAAGAGGCCTACGGCGCGGTGTTCCTCTATTTCGGCGTGACCGCAGATGAAGAACCGGCCGAACTGACCTTCCCGCCGGAGCTGGCGGACGAAGCGGCCTACAGCAACTTCCTGTGCACCGCCAGTTGGGACTGTAATTACCAGTACGCATTGGAAAACGTGATGGATCCGATGCACGGCACCTACCTGCATTCCTCGTCGCACTCAATGGCGGAAGGGGATCGCAAGGCGGATATGGCGCTGGAGCCGACCGACAGCGGTTTCATCTTTAAGAAGAATGGCCAGATCGGCGTGAACTTTGACTGGGTAGAGTTTGGCAGCAGCGGAGCTTACTGGATGCGCCTGTCGATCCCGTACAAAAAACGCTTTGGACCGGGCGGCCACTTCTGGATCATCGGCATGGTGGTACCGGAAGACAAGGATCACTGCCGGGTGTTCTTCTGGCGGATCCGCAAGGTGAAAGACTGGCAGCGTGACATGTGGCGCTTTATGTACCGCAACCGCCTGGAATCCTTGCACTGGGACGTCCTGGAGCAGGATCGCATCGTGCTGGAAAACATGGCACCGAACGCGCGTGGCCGTGAATATCTGTATCAGCATGACGTCGGGCTATCTCGCCTGCGCCGCATGATGCAAAAAGAAGCGCAGAAACAGCTGGCGCGGCTCAGTGAACTGGAGGCGGCGCAGTGAACGGCCTGCTGACGGGGAAACGTATTGTGGTGACTGGCGCGGCACGCGGGCTGGGGCGTAGTTTCGCCGCCGCTATTGCCGCCGCCGGTGCCAAGGTGGTGATGTGCGATATTCTGGCGGATGAATTGGCAGACGCTGCCGTCAGCCTGCGTGAGCAAGGGGCACAGGTCGAAAGCCAGGTTATCGATCTGGCCGATCCTGCCTCGATCAGCGCCGCGTTTAACTTCATCGCCGAAGGCGGAGCGATCGACGGGTTGGTGAACAATGCGGCCCTGGCCACCGGCGTCGGTGGCAAAACCATGATGGAATACGACATCGATCTGTGGGATCGGGTGATGCAGGTTAACGTACGCGGCACCTGGCTGGTGAGCCAGGCGGCGGTGCCGCTGCTGGCTCAAACCCCGCATGCCAAGATTGTTAACGTGGCTTCGGATACCGCGCTGTGGGGCGCACCGCGCTTAATGGCCTATGTGGCCAGCAAAGGGGCGATTATCTCGATGACCCGCTCGATGGCGCGTGAGCTGGGCCCGCAGGGCATTTGCGTCAATGCCATCGCACCGGGCCTGACGCGGGTGGAGGCCACGGAATACGTGCCTGCCGAGCGTCACCAATTGTACGAGCAGGGCCGGGCCTTGGCCGGGGCGCAGCATCCTGACGACGTCAACGGCACGGTGCTCTATCTGCTGTCACCGTTGGCAAACTTCGTGACCGGTCAGCTGTTGCCGGTTAACGGCGGATTCGTCTTTAACTAATCAATATTCAATTAGCCAGGAGCAACACATGGCAGACGACCAAGGGTGTAAATATCTGATCCCAGGACTGGATCGCGGATTGCAACTGTTGCTGGCGTTTGGCGAGCAACATAAGGAAATGACCTTTGCCCAATTGCATCGCCTGGTCGATATGCCAAAAGCTACCGCCTATCGCGTGGTGCAAACGCTGGAGCATCTGGGCTTTCTGGAGCGCAATCCACGCACCAACACTTTCTCGCTGGGCATCAAGGTACTGCGCCTGGGCTTTGAATATATTGCCTCACTGGATGTGGCGCAGGCCGGTCAGCCGGTAATAGAACAACTGCGCGATCGCAGCCAGTGCAGTAGTCATCTGGCGATCCGTGATGGACGCGATGTGATCTACATCGCCCGCGTCAGCGCCGCCGGTTCGCAAATCAACCAGGTCAGTGTCGGCACCCGCTTGCCGGTACACCAAACTTCGCTTGGCCGAATGTTGCTGACCAGCGCCACTCGCGAAGAGTTCGAACTGCTGTATCCGCAGGAACAGCTGCCGGGCAGCGGACCGGGCACCCCGGCGGATCGCGAAACGCTGTGGCAAATGGTGCAGCAGGACAAGGCGCGCGGCTATGTGATCGGCGAGTCGTTTTTCCGCCACGGTATTTCCTCTATCGTCTACCCGATCTTCAATCGCGAGCAGCGGGTTGAGGCCGTGATCAGCATTATGGTGCCGTCCGATGAGATCCCAAAAGCGGATCGCGAGCGGTTACGCATGGAGGTGCGGGACGCCGCAGTGAAAATCTCCGGCTTCCTGGGCGCACCGCCACAGGCTAACGCCGGTTAACTGACGACACCGACTCTTTTACTCAGGCAGGGATAAGGCCCATGGCAAACAGGGGCCTGGGTTCGATCATGCCTGAAAACAGCATTCAACGAGAACGTGAGGCACACTTAATGAGCGTAATCGGAATCGAAAAACTGGAATTTGGCGTCGAAGATCTGCCAACCTGCGAAAAGTTCATGCAGGACTTTGGCCTGTTGGCGGCTCAACAGCACTGGGGCGAAACCCAGCGCGAATTCACTACCCTGAGCGGGGCGCGCGTGGTGCTGCATCCGCTGCTGAGCGAAGCTTTACCCGTGGCATTTGAGGGCGGTTCGACCCTGCGCCGCATGACTTGGGGCGTTGGCAGCCCGGCCGAATTGGCGGCGTTGCAGCCATTGCTGGCGCAGATGCCGGGTTTCCGCCTGGTCGGGGAAGAACTTGAGTGCCTTGATCCGAACGGTATGACGGTGCGCTTTTGCGTGAGCCGGCAGCGGGAAGTTGATTTGCCGGTATCGCCGATCAACCAGTGGGGCGACGTGCGCCGCATCGATCAGCCCAGCCCGGTGTATGCCCAGGCGCAGCCGATCAATATCGGCCACGTGGTGTTTTTCGTCGAGGATCTGGCGGCGACCGAGCGCTTCTACTGTGAAGTGCTGGGGTTCCAGGTGTCGGATCGTTATATCGACCGCGCAGTATTCCTGCGAACTCAGGCGCGCGGCGGCCATCACAACCTGTTCCTGCTGAAATTGCCTAATCGTCCACGCGGCCTGAATCACGTGGCCTTCACCGTACGCGACATCCACGAGGTGATCGGCGGCGGCATTGCCATGAATAAAGAGAACTGGAGCACCTTTATCGGCCCCGGCCGTCACCCGATCTCCTCGGCCTATTTCTGGTACGTCAACAGCCCGACCGGCGGGGCGTTTGAGTACTACACCAACGACGATTATCTGACCGAAAACTGGCAGCCACGCGAGCTGGAGCACTCACTGGTGTCGTTCACCGAGTGGGCAGTGGAAGGCGGTATCGACCACGATACACGTCGCCAGCATAAAAAGCCGGAGGCGTTATGAGCCAGCCAGAATCGGCGGGCATCCTGATCATTGGCGGCGGGCAGGCCGGGGGTTGGGCCGCGAAAACGCTGCGTGACCGCGGCTACACCGGCAAGCTGACGGTGGTCAGTGACGAACCCTATGACTTTTATGAACGTCCACCGCTTTCCAAGGCGGCGTTGCTGGACGGCAATGCGCCGCTCAGCCGGCTGTTCAGTGAGCAGGTGGTGGCCGGGTTAAACATCAACTGGTGTCGCCCGTTGCGTGCCGAAGCCATTGATGCACAGCAACAAATTGTCACTCTCAGCGACGGCCGACGGCTGCAGTTTGATCAACTGCTGATCGCTACCGGTGGGCGACCGCGTCTGCCGGACGCCCGTTGGGCCAGTCATCCGCGCGTTATGACGCTGCGCTCCTGGGACGATGCGAGCCGCCTGCGCCAGGCGCTGCAGGGTTGCCGCCGGCTTGCCATCGTCGGCGGCGGTTGGATTGGCCTGGAGATCGCCGCTTCGGCACGGCGTCTCGGGGCTGAGGTAACGGTGTTTGAGCGTCAACCGGCTTTATGTATGCGCAGCGTGGGTGCGGACGTCTCCCAGGCGTTGCTCGAACTGCATCAGCAGCAGGGCGTAACGGTGCATTGCGGCTGCGGTGACATTCAACTCGAAGATCGTGGCGGCAGCGCCTGGATCGGCAGTGACAGCAGCGATCCTCAGGAGTTTGATCTGGTAGTGGTGGGGATCGGCGTGGAGTTGAATCTGGAACTGGCGCATAGCGCCGGGCTGAAGGTTGACGCCGGCATCGTGGTTGACGGCCAGGGACGCACCAGTCACCCGGCGATCTTCGCCGCCGGAGACGTAGCCCGCCACCCGACGCTGGGTCTGTGCCTGCAATCCTGGGCCTATGCGCAGAATCAGGCGATCAGCACCGCCTGCGCGATGCTGGATGCCTTTGCCTCACCTTACGATGACGTGGCCTGGCTTTGGTCGGATCAATACGACGCCAATATCCAGATCCTCGGTATCCCGACCGGCGGCGTGCATCACGTAGTGCGACGCACGCCGCAGTCACAGGTGTTCTTCACGCTGAATGCCGACCGGCAGTTGGTGCAGATGGTGGCGTTTAACGATGCACGCACCATCAAGCTGGGCAAACGCTGGCTGGCCAGTGGGCGAGTGTTGGAGCCACAGCAGTTGGCGGACGCGGAGTTTTCTTTGATGGCGTTGAAATAACGCCCGTAACCTCGGGAGCGTTTCATGACTACGCAAGATATTGACGCCCGCGCTGGACGGGTGGGGGAAGCCGTTGCCGAAAATCCGCAGCAGCGGGTGCGCTGGTCGGTGCCAATTGCGCTGTTTGCCTGCGTGCTGTTGGCATTTTTCGACAAGATCAGCATCGCGGCACTGTTTTCCGATAGCGAATTCCAGCAGGCGCTGGGCATCAGTTTTGACCCGGCGCGACTGGGCTTGCTGATGAGCGCATTTTTGTTCTCGTACGGTATTTCTTCGATGCTGCTCAGCGGCATTGGCGACCGGCTGAACCCGGTAAAAGTGTTGATCGGCATGATGGTAGTGTGGGGCGTATTGATGGTGCTGATGGGCCTGGCCCGTTCGTATCACACCATGATGACGCTGCGCATTTTGCTCGGCATTGCCGAAGGCCCACTGTTACCGATGGCCTACGCCATTATCCGCCAGGCCTTCCCGCAGCGGCTGCAGGCGCGTGCCACCATGCTGTGGCTACTCGGCACCCCGCTGGGGGCGGCGCTCGGCTTCCCGGTCACGCTGTATATCCTCAACACTTTTGACTGGCAGACCACCTTCTTCTTTATGGCGTTCCTGACGCTGCCGGTAATGCTGTTGGTGCTGTTCGGTATGCGTCATCTGAATGTGTCACGCCCGGCCGCCGCTACCGTTTCAAAACCGGCCATCGCCGAACGCAAACAGCATCGCCTTGAGCTGCTGCGCAACCCGCATTTCTGGATGATTTGCCTGTTTAACATCGCCTTCCTGACCTACCTGTGGGGCATGAACGGCTGGCTGCCCAGCTACCTGATCAAGGGCAAAGGTATTCACCTGGAACACGCCGGGTACCTGTCATCGCTGCCGTTTATCGCCATGCTGCTGGGTGAAGTGCTCGGGGCCTGGCTGTCGGACAAACTGGATCGTCGTGCGCTGGCCTGCTTTATCTCGCTGTGCGGTGCCGGGCTGGGGTTGGCCGCGGTGCTGCATATGCAGGGGACCTACAGCGTGATTGCCGCCATGGCCTTCAGCACCTTTATGTGGGGGGCCGGTGCGCCGAACATCTTTGCCCTGCTGGCGAAAGCCACCAGTAGCAAGGTTAGCGCCACCGCCGGCGGTATTTTTAACGGATTGGGTAATTTTGCCGGTGCGCTGGCGCCGGTGCTTATGGGGGCGCTGATCGCCGCCACCGGCAACATGGATAACGGCTTGCTGTTCCTGGTGGTAATGGCCTTTATCGGCTGCATCATTCTGCTGCCGTTGCTGAAGAAATATTGATATCCCATTGATTGAAAAGAGGAGTACCAACATGTCACAGGTTGAGAAACAAGCCGGCGTCAAGCCGCAGGATCAGTCGATAGAAAATTGGGTGGAATCCCGTATCGCCCGTTTTGAAGGCCGTAAGTATGACTGGAATGCGTTGAAGTTCCAGGCTGACTACGACCCGAAATACCGCCGTGCGCAGATGCGCTACATCGGTACCGGTGCCACCGGGGTGGTTAACGACACCAATACCATTCCGGCGGGCAACTTTACCTTCTCCACCATGGTGCTGCCGTCGAAATGCGAAGGCCCGCTGCATCTGCACGACGATGTGGAAGAGGTGTTCTTTATGCTGAAGGGCAGTATCACGCTGATGATCCAGGACGGCACGGAGTACTACGAAACCAAGCTAAAAGAGCGCGATTTGATCTCGGTGCCGGCCGGTGTTTATCGTGGTTTGTTCAACCACGGCGAGGAAGAGGCGCTGATGTGCGTGATGCTCGGCACGGCCAAACCGGAAACGCCGACCTACCCGGCAGATCACCCCTTGTCCAAAGTGAAGCGTAACTGATGAACGGCCTGGTTCAACGTCAGCAGGCGCGCTGCGGGAGTTACACCCTGAGCTGGCGTGAAGCGGGGCACGGCCGCCCGGTGGTGTTGCTGCACGGCATCAGCTCCGGTTCTGCCTCGTGGATCAAGCAGTTTAACGATCGCGGCCTGGCCGATGGTCACCGCCTGCTGGCCTGGGATGCCCCGGGCTACGGCGGCAGCCTGCCGCTGACGGTGAACCAGCCGGATGCTACCGCTTACGCCGCCGCGCTGGCGGCGCTGGTGGCCGAATTGCAATTGGATCAGCCGCTGATCGTCGGCCATTCGCTCGGGGCGTTGATCGGCAGCGCCTATGCTGCCGCTCATCCCGACGGCCTATGCGGACTGATATTGGCCGATCCGGCTCAGGGTTATGCCACTGCGCCGGAAGAAAAACGCCAACAGGTTTACGGCCAGCGCAAACAGATGATTGAAAAGCTGGGGCCGCAGGGCTACGGCGAACAACGGGCGGCTGCGCTGCTGCGTGATGGCGCGGATCCACAGGATATCGCTTGGGTGCGCAACGGCATGCAACAGCTGGATCCGGAAGGTTTTCTCAGCGCCGCCTGGATGCTGGCCAACGACGATATCGGCCGCCATCTGGCGCGTTATCGTGGCCCGCTACAGGTGTGGTGTGGCGACTGCGACCGGATCACACCACCGGAAGCGGCGGTAATACTGGCGCAGCAGCAAGACGCGCCTCTGCGGTTGATTGAGGGCGCAGGGCACGCCAGCTATCTCGATGCACCGGAGCAATTTAACCGTTATCTGCAGGACTTTACGGGAGCAATCCAACCATGAATTTTCAGCTTGAGCAACGGGTCGCAGTGGTCACCGGCGGTTCGTCGGGCATCGGTTTTGAGACCCTGCGCCTGCTGTTGGCGGAAGGGGCGAAGGTGGCCTTTTGCGGCCGCAACCCGGACAAACTGGCCGGGGCCGAAGCCAGCCTGCGTAATGAGTTTCCACAGGCTGAGATCCTGGCGCTGTGCTGCGACGTCTTGGACGAGGCGCAGGTGACGCAGTTTGCCGCTCAGGTGACGGCGCACTTCGGCGGGGTGGATCTGTTGATCAACAACGCCGGCCAGGGATTCGTCGCGCATTTTGACCAGACGCCACGTAGCGCCTGGCTGCATGAGGCGGAGCTAAAACTGTTCGGCGTGATTAACCCGGTGCAGGCGTTTTTGCCGGCGCTGGAGCGTTCGGATATCGCTTCAATTACCTGCGTGAACTCACTGCTGGCTTTGCAGCCGGAAGAACACATGATCGCCACTTCGGCGGCGCGTGCCGCACTGCTCAACATGACGCTGACGCTGTCGAAAGAGCTGGTGGACAAGGGCATTCGCGTCAACTCGATCCTGCTGGGCATGGTGGAATCCGGCCAATGGCGACGCCGCTTCGACGAGCGCAGCGATAAGGATCAAAGCTGGGAGCAGTGGACGGCGGCGATTGCCGAACGTCGCGGCATCCCGATGAAACGCCTCGGCAAACCGCAGGAGCCGGCGCAGGCGCTGTTGTTCCTGGCTTCGCCTTTGGCGTCTTTCACTACCGGTGCGGCGTTTGACGTCTCCGGTGGCTTTAACCGCCATCTTTAACCGCAGGGGCTGAAAAGATGAAGAAGATCATGATGATTGGCTACGGCGCAATGGCCAGAGAAGTGCTTTCCCGCTTGCCGGACGGGGTGAGCGTGGGCTGGATCCTGGCGCGTGCGGCTCATCATGCGGCAATCGACAGTGCCTTCGGTGGCCAGGTGCAGGCGTTAACCCACCCGGATCAGTGTACTGAACAGCCGGATCTGGTGCTGGAATGTGCCAGCCAGCAGGCGGTGGCGGAATTTGGTGAAGCGGTGGTGACGCGCGGCTGGCCGTTGGCGGTGATTTCCACCGGGGCTCTGGCGGATACGGCGCTGCAGCAGCGGTTGCAGCAGGCCTGTCGGCAGCACCAGGGCCAGTTGATCGTCCTGTCCGGAGCGGTGGCGGGGATGGATGGGCTGGCGTCGGCGCGTGAAGGCGGGCTGGACAGCGTCACCTATCAGGCCTGTAAAAGCCCGGCGAGCTGGCGCGGCAGCATGGCGGAGCAATTGATTGATCTTGATGCCGTGAGCGAGGCGCAGGTGTTTTTTGAAGGTTCAGCGCGTGAGGCGGCGCGGCTGTTCCCGGCCAATGCCAACGTGGCCGCGACCATTGCGCTTAACGGATTGGGGATGGACGCCACCCGGGTGCGGCTACTGGTCGATCCCGCCACCCGACGCAATACCCACCGGCTACAGGTGTGCGGCAATTTCGGTGAGTTTCAGATTGAGCTGAGCGGCAACCCGCTGGCGAGCAATCCCAAAACATCAACCCTGGCGGCGCTGAGCGCGGTACAAGCCTGCCGCCGTCTGGTTGACGGTGGCTTTATTGCCTGAACGGCAGGAGCGAGCATGGAAAAGTTAAAGATTTTTGTAGCTGGGCGCTGGTGTGAAGGGCGTGGCGACGAGATGACCTCGGTGTTTCCGGCCGATGGCAGCGTCAATGCGCAGCTGCGTGCCGCCAGCGTTGAAGACGTCAATGATGCGGTAGCCGCGGCGGAACGCGCCTGGCGTGCGCCCGAGTGGCGTGGGCTGGTGC
This sequence comes from Serratia sp. S4, assembly GCF_000347995.1. NCBI lineage: Bacteria > Pseudomonadati > Pseudomonadota > Gammaproteobacteria > Enterobacterales > Yersiniaceae > Serratia > Serratia sp. S4. Next base: position 4,342,879 of record NZ_KB661120.1, on the reverse strand, counting down.
CGCATCAGCGCGCCAATATTCTGTACCGCGTCAGTAATCTGATTATGGCGCAGCAGGAAGAGTTGGCGCAGTTGCAGACCCGCGACAACGGTAAACCGCTGGCGGAAACCCGTGGGCTGGTGGCCAGTGCGGCGGCAACGGCTCGCTACTTTGCTGCCGCCTGCGAGGTGCTGGAGGGCGAACTGCCGACCCAGCGCAGCGCCGAGGTGATGACGCTGAGCCAGTATCAACCGCTGGGGGTGATCGCGGCGATTACGCCGTGGAACTCGCCGATTGCCAGTGAAATGCAAAAGGTGGCCCCGGCACTGGCGGCGGGCAACGCGGTGATCCTTAAACCGGCCGAAGCCACGCCGCTGATGGCGCTAAAACTGGCGGAGCTGTTTGAACAGGCAGGGCTGCCTGCCGGGCTGCTCAGCGTGCTGCCGGGCAAAGGTTCGGTGATTGGCGAAGCGCTGGCCCGCCACCCGTTAGTGAAAAAGATTTCCTTTACCGGTGGCACCAATACCGGTCGCCATTTGGCGCATATCGCCGCCGAGAAACTGATCCCCACCTCGCTGGAACTGGGCGGTAAGTCGCCGACCATCGTGCTGGAAGATGCGGATTTAGAACAGGCGGCGCGCGGCATCTGCTATGGCATTTTCAGCTCCGCCGGTCAGGCCTGCATCGCCGGTTCGCGGCTGTTTGTGCACCGTTCTTTGTACCAGCCACTGCTGGCGCGCCTGAGTGAGCTGGCGGCCGGGTTGCGGGTGGGCAATCCACTGACGCCGGGTGTGCATCTCGGCCCGCTGATTAACCAAAAGCATCGCCAAAGCGTGGCGGATTACGTAGCGCTGGCGCAGCAGGAAGGCGGGCGGATAGTGATTGGCGGTGAAGCCCCGGCCGATCCGCAACTGGCCGTCGGCAGCTATTACCTGCCGACGATCATCGAAGGGCTGAGTAATAGCGCCCGCGCCTGTCAGGAAGAGATTTTTGGCCCGGTGCTGGTGGTGTTGCCGTTTGACGACGAGCAGCAGTTGATTGAACAGGCCAATGATTCGGTCTACGGGCTGGCAGCGGGTATCTGGAGCCGTGATTTCCCTCGGGCTATGGCGCTGGCGGAGCAATTGGAAACCGGCACGGTATGGATCAATACCTACAAAACATTCTCCATTTCTACGCCTTTTGGCGGTTTTAAAGAGAGCGGTCTGGGCCGCGAAAAGGGCCTGCACGGCATCAAAGCCTATATGCAGCAAAAAAGCCTGTACCTGGCGCTTAGCCATCAGGTGAATCGCTGGAGCGATTAGTTTTGAGCGACGGTGCGTACCCTACAACGAACATATAAGAAGGCTGATGATGAGCGAGAAAATAACGGTTGGCGAGGCGATAGCCCGGACTCTGGAACAGTACGAGGTGTCGGCGATGTACGGCATCATTTCGATTCATAATCTGCCGATTGCCGATGCGGTGGGGCAGCGCGGCAACATTCGCTTTGTGCCGGCACGCGGTGAGGCGGGGGCCGTGACCATGGCCGATGCCCACGGCCGTTTCTCCGGTCTGGGCGTGGCCTTGACCAGTACCGGTGCCGGTGCCGGCAATGCGGTCGGTGCGATGATCGAGGCGATGAACGCTAATACGCCGTTGCTGCACATTACCGGTCAGGTGGAAAAAGCCTGGCTGGATGCCGACGCCGGGTTCATTCATGAAACCCGCGATCAATTGGGTTTCCTGCGCGCCTGCTCCAAACGCGCGTATCGGGTTAACTCTGCGGAACAGGCGGTGGCAGTGATCCAACGGGCCATTCTCGACGCGCAGACGGTGCCTTGCGGCCCGGTGGCGGTAGAGATCCCAATCGATATTCAAAGCAGCCTGGTTTCCAGCGCGGTGCTGAGCCAGCCGGTGATGCCTGCGCCACTGCCGCCAGCCAGTGACGACGCGGTTGAACGGTTGTATCAGCGGCTGAAACAGGCCAAACGCCCGCTGTTATGGCTGGGCGGCGGTGCGCTGGCCTGCGCTGAGGCGGTGCGTAAACTGGCGGATGCCGGTGTGGCAGTGATCTCCAGCACCCACGGGCGCGGCATTCTGCCGGATAGCCACCCGCGCAGCCTGCGTGCGTTCCATAATTCGCCGAGCATTGAGGCGATCCTGACGCAGTGCGATCTGACGCTGGTGGCCGGTTCACGCCTGCGCAGCAATGAAACCCGTACCTGGACGCTGCCGCTGCCGCGCCCATTGGTGCAGATTGATATTGATCCGGCGGCGGCCAATCGCAACTATCTGGCCGACGAACAAATCAACGGCGACTGTGGTGCCTTGCTTAAAGCACTGGCTGCCCGAGTTAGCCCAGGTGAAAAGGTCAATGCCGAGTGGGATAGCGAAATCGCCCACGCGGTGCAGCAGGCGGAAAGCGCGCTGCGCCAACAGTCGGGGGAATATGCCAAATTAAACGACGCCATTGCCGCCGCGCTGCCGCAGGATGGGCTGCTGGTGCGTGATATTACCGTCTCCGGCAGCGTTTGGGGCAGCCGTTTGTTCCGCGCGATTTCGCCGCTGTGTAACATTCACTCGCTGGCCGGGGCGATTGGCATGGGCTTGCCGATGGCGATTGGTACCGCGATCGCTAACCCGCAGCGCAAGGTGGTCGGGCTGGTGGGCGACGGCGGGTTGGCGTTAGGCCTGGGCGAGCTGGCGACCATGGCACAGGAGCAGGCCAATATCACTTTGCTGATTATGAACGACGGTGGCTACGGCGTGATGCGCGGCATTCAGGATAAATACTTTGCCGGTCGTCAGTACTATAACGAACTGCACACACCGGCCTTTACGTTGGTGGCCGAAGCTATGGGGCTGAAAGCCTGGAAGGTCGACAGCGCGGCGCAGTTCAGCGGCGTCTTGGCAGAGGCGATTAACTATCCGGGGCCGTCGGTGGTGGAAGTGGACATGAACAGCATTGGGCCGTTGACCTTCGCTGGACCACCGCAGAAAACCCTGTACTGAGTTGTGACAGATTGAACGACACCTTGATCAGTAAGGTGTCGTTCAAATGAAGTTAATTTTTATTAAATATTCCCAGGGCGTCGACTATCAGTGAAATGGATACTCGTAGCCCAATAATAGCAAGAACCAGCGTGACCAAGTCCATATAGCTGGTCGCCGGTTGTAATATTTTCAATGACGACTTAATGCCAATAAAGTAACAGCCTGGCATCCAGATAATGGAAATTAACGAGTATCTTGCTTTATTCATAAGTTGACGCCTTAATCTCCGTCATTACTGAGTGAAAGCGATTTTTTTGTATGTATAAAATGCGACAGATGACGGCCAGGCTGCTTACTATCCACGACCACCGGCGATTTGATCGAGTAAAGATGAGTCAATAGTTTTCATAAATAACTCCATTCCATAGTGTTGTTTTATGTCCATGAGGAAACTTAGTATTATATTGTTTCCAGACAACGTTCAATGCCACGTAGGTGAATTTTCGTTAAAGATCACAAAAAATAAATGGTTATCATGTGTTGTTGTAAGTTGTTTTGTTTATTTGATTCTATAAGTGGGGTTGAGTGGCTTTTTTAAAATGGATTTAATAGGAGTGCGCTTTTTATTTTTTTGAAAACGGCACCTTAATCAGTGGGAAACCCACTTTTGGGTGCCGTTGCTCTGTAGGATAATGAAGGTTACTTGCCTGCTGCGATGCGGTCGCGAATGTGCTGCGCGCGCGCTTCCGAGGCCGGGTGGTCGTCGAACATGCTGCTTTGACGGCCGGCTTCCATTTTCGCCAGTTTTTCAAAGCTGGTGACCAGACCGTTCGGATCGATACCGCGTTGTTTCAGCAGGTCGAACGAGTAGTCATCCGCTTCGCTTTCCTGTTTCTGCGAGAACTGGGCATTCACCAGTTTCTCGCCCATGTCCGCCAGTTGTGACTGTGACAACGAGCCGATGATGCCGCCGGTTGAGGCCGCTGCGGTACGCAACGCCACGGTGCCGTAAGCCACCTGCATCGCCTTGCGAGTATGGCCCAGCGCCACGTGGCCCATTTCATGGCCCAGTACGCCTTCCACTTCATTATCGGTCATCATGTCCATCAAGCCGCTGTAAACGCGGATACAGCCGTTGGCCATCGCCCAAGCATTCACGTCTTTAGTGACGTAAACCTTGTAGTTGGCCGGTGTGCCGTTGATATTATCACCCAGCGCCGCGGCGATTTTGTTCAGACGCTTGGCATAGGTACTGTCAGCCGGCGCGATTTGTGCCTTGCTGTCCATCTCCGCGCAGGATTTATCACTCAGGGTTTTTACGTCGTTATTGCTCAACGTCGCCGCCTGAAACGCCTGTGCGCCAGACTGCATCAGGGTATCGGTATTCAGGTTTTGACAGCCGCTTGCCAAAGTGGCAATGCTTAATGCAATCAAAGAGGTACGGATCTTCATAAAGCCATCTTCCTGTGAAAGTAACAAGGGGGGAGTGCCATTTTAGTTTAGGGAAATCTTGCCGTCTGAGACTAGTGTACGCTGACAATCAGGAAAATAGTGTTATTCCGAAAAACCGACCAATTGTGCTAATAAGTTGTGAACTCGCTCTCATTTGGCATTAGGGATTGCCGTTTTAATGCTGAGTCTGAGAAAATAGAAAACTTGACTGATTTTTTAATCCGACCTGGAGTAAAACATGTCCTCTCGTAAAGAGCTTGCCAACGCCATCCGCGCACTCAGCATGGACGCCGTACAAAAAGCAAATTCCGGCCACCCGGGTGCACCTATGGGCATGGCGGACATCGCCGAAGTCCTGTGGCGTGACTACCTGAACCACAACCCGACCAACCCGCACTGGGCTGACCGTGACCGCTTCGTCCTCTCCAACGGCCATGGCTCCATGCTGATTTACAGCCTGTTGCACCTCACCGGCTACGACCTGCCGATGAGCGAGCTGGAAAACTTCCGCCAGCTGCACTCCAAAACCCCGGGCCACCCGGAATACGGCTACACCCCGGGCGTGGAAACCACCACCGGCCCACTGGGTCAGGGCATCGCCAACGCCGTCGGCTTCGCCATTGCCGAACGCACCCTGGGCGCGCAGTTCAACCGCCCGGGTCATGACATCGTCGACCACCACACCTACGCCTTTATGGGCGACGGCTGCATGATGGAAGGCATCTCCCACGAAGTCTGTTCGCTGGCCGGTACCCTCAAGCTTGGCAAACTGACCGCGTTCTACGATGACAACGGCATCTCCATCGACGGTCACGTCGAAGGCTGGTTCACCGACAACACCGCCGAGCGCTTTGAAGCCTACGGCTGGCACGTGGTGCGTCACGTTGACGGCCACAACCCGGACGCCATCAGGGCCGCCATTGAAGAAGCCCGCAAGGTCACCGACAAGCCGTCGCTGCTGATGTGCAAAACCGTGATTGGTTTCGGCTCCCCGAACAAGGCCGGCACCCACGACGTGCACGGCGCTGCGCTGGGCGCCGCCGAAGTGGCCGCCACCCGCGAAGCACTGGGCTGGAAATACGCCGCCTTCGAAATCCCGCAGGACATCTATGCCCAGTGGGATGCCAAGGAAGCCGGCAAGGCCAAAGAAGCGGCCTGGAACGACAAGTTCGCCGCTTACGCTAAAGCCTTCCCTGAACTGGCTGCCGAGTTCAAACGCCGTGTGAACGGTGAACTGCCGGCCAACTGGAAAGCCGAAGCCAAAGCCTTCGTGGAAAAACTGCAGGCCAACCCGGCCAATATCGCCAGCCGCAAGGCCTCGCAGAACGCACTGGAAACCTTCGGCAAGGTGCTGCCGGAATTCCTCGGCGGCTCCGCTGACCTGGCACCAAGCAACCTGACCATGTGGTCCGGCTCCAAACCGCTCAACGAAGACCTGGCGGGTAACTACATCCACTACGGCGTGCGCGAGTTCGGCATGACCGCCATCACCAACGGCATCGCGCTGCACGGCGGCTTCCTGCCGTACTCGGCGACCTTCCTGATGTTCGTGGAATACGCCCGTAATGCGGTGCGTATGGCGGCGCTGATGAAAATCCGCAACGTGTTCGTCTACACCCATGACTCCATCGGTCTGGGCGAAGACGGCCCGACGCACCAGCCGGTTGAGCAGATGGCCAGCCTGCGCGTGACCCCGAACATGAGCACCTGGCGTCCGTGTGACCAGGTAGAGTCGGCGGTCGCCTGGCAGTACGGCATCGAGCGCAACGACGGCCCGACCACGCTGATTTTCTCACGTCAGAACCTGACCCAGCAGCCGCGTAGCGCAGAGCAACTGGCCAACGTTTACCGTGGCGGTTATGTGCTGAAGGACTGCGCCGGGACACCGGACGTCATTCTGATTGCCACCGGTTCGGAAGTGGGTATCACCGTGGAAGCGGCAGACCAGCTGACTGCGGCGGGCCGCAAGGTGCGCGTGGTCTCCATGCCGTCTACCGATGCGTTCGACAAGCAGGATGCGGCCTACCGTGAATCCGTGCTGCCGGCGGCGGTGAGCGCACGCGTGGCAGTGGAAGCGGGTATCGCGGACTACTGGTACAAGTATGTGGGCCTGAACGGCGCCATCGTGGGCATGACCAGCTTCGGTGAGTCAGCCCCGGCAGAGCAGCTGTTCAAAGAGTTTGGTTTCACCGTGGACAACGTGGTGGCCAAGGCGCAGGCACTGCTGAAATAAGCGGTCCTTCGCAAGCTGATAAAAAAACCGGTCATTGACCGGTTTTTTTTATTTTAGGCCATCGTCCCGGCGCGGCGCGGTGCGCGCAACCGATCGTAAACCGCCGCCAGCGACAGCACTAACAGCGTCGGCTGCAACCAGACCAATCCCTGATCCGCCAACGGCAGTTGATCGAACCAGTCCGGCAGCAGGCCGCTGAAGCTGGAGGCCTTTATTCCGTCGGCGAGGCCAAGCAGCAGACTGGTGGCGATCACCGGTGCGAACACGCGGTTGGCGCTGCGCCAACGGCTCTGGCTAAAGCTGAGCAATACCAGGGCGATGCACGGAGGATAGATGGCCGTCAGCACCGGAATCGATACGCGGATCAGATTGGCCAGCCCGAGATTGGACACCAGCATGGCGAACGCAGCGAGGAGGACCACCAGTGAACGGTAAGACAGCGGCAGATAGCGGGAGAAGAAATCGGCGCAGGCGCAGGTCATGCCCACCGCAGTCACCAGACAGGCGATGAGCATCAGGATGGCCATAAAGACGCTGCCCAAATCGCCGAAGGTGTGCTGTACATAGGCATGCAGGATTGCCGCGCCGTCTTGCCCGTCGGCAACCAGGCCACCGCTGCCGGCACCCAGCTTGAACATGCAGATATAAACCAGTGTCAGGCCGATGCCGGCAATCAGGCTGGCCCACAGAGTGTAGCGCATCAATAACCCCCGATCGTTGACGCCGCGCGACCGTGCGGCGGTAACGATAATCGAGCCGAACATCAGCGCCGACAGCGTGTCCATCGTCAGATATCCCTGCACAAAACCGGTGGAAAACGCCGCGTCCTGATAGCTGCCGCTGGCGAGGATGGGCGCGCCGGCGGGCCAAATCAACGCGGCGACGCCCAGTGCGGCCAGTGCGAGGATCTTCAGCGGTGCCAGAATATGGCCGACGTTATCCAGCAGCCGCCCGGGGTACAGCGAGATAATCATTGCCAGCGTGAAGAACAGCAGGCTGTAGATAAACTGCTGCAGGGCGCCGTCGCCGGTAAAGGGCGCGATGCCCAAAGCGAAAGAAACGTTGGCGGTGCGCGGTGTGGCGAACAGCGGGCCGAGCGCCAGATAGCAGAGGGTAGCCAGCAGCAGGCCGGCCCTGCGGCCGATTGGTGCGGTCAACAGGCTGATGCTGCCGCCGACACGCGCCAGCGCAATCACCGCGATCACCGGCAGGACGACGGCGGTGACGATAAAGCCTGCGGCGGCCAGCCACAGATGTTCACCGGACTGCAGGCCCACCATTGGCGGGAAAATGATATTGCCGGCGCCGACAAACAGGGCGAAGGTCATAAAGCCGAGGGCGATGATGTCTTTGGGAGATAAGCGTGTTGTCATAACGGTATTGCTTTGCCTGTGTACGATAAAAACAACCTGGCGCCGATAAACTCAAGGGCAGGCGCGATGGGCAAACGGGCACCCATAAAAATTTCGGCATGCAGGATATGATATTTTGCCGAGAAAAGCCTGAGTTACGCTGCGATGAATCAGTTCAAAGCTGGAAATAAACCGGTTGCCGGGCAGCAGGGAATAAACGGCAACCGGTTGAAAACGGTACAGACAAATTTATTGATGTCCTGATTCAGCCTGGCGCGCGGGGCTACGCTGACGCCATCGATAATGTAGGCCTTAAAGCGCATTATCGCCTGGAATACGGTGTTTAACTGCAGGTCGTCGTTGATGCCGCGGAAGTGGCGAATTTGCCCCGAATCATGGCGGATAAAGTCTTCCTCGACCGACAGCACAAAAGGCTGGAATTCCAGTCTCTCTATTTATACGCCGGCTTTAATGCCTTCTCGTTATATTCCACGGAGATGATTTCGCCGATGCGTATATCCAGCCTTAAGTATGAAGGGTATAAATAAAAATGAATTATAAGACAGGTTAATTATATGGCTTTCGATTTAATTATTAGCGTATCGGGTATGTTTTGTTTTTATCGAGGTCAATATTCGTGAGGTAAAATCTATTAAGCTAATGTTAAATTAGTTAGTATGCTTTGTAGTGAACCACCAACAGCATTATTTAGGTATTTTTATGGTAATTACCGGCAAGGAAAGCTTCTATCGGCGCAAATCCATTATTGCGCCGTTTTTCCTGATACTGATCTGGTCGACCGGGTTTATAGCCGCTCGCGCGGTGGCGGATCATGCCGATCCCAATCTTTTTCTGACCTTTCGTTTCCTGATCGCCGCCGCAGTTTTTGCCCTGCTGGCCGCCAACTGCGCCTGGCCTAAAGGGCGACAGTTCATCATGCACCTGCTTACCGGCATGCTGATGAACGGCGTTTATCTCGCCGCCAGTTGGTGGGCGGTGGCGAACGGCCTGGCAGCCGGCGTAATGTCATTGATCGGCGGCCTGCAGCCGCTGTTCACGGCGCTGATTTTTGCTTTGGTGCTGCGCAAGCCGATAGGTCTGCGTTCCTGGACGGGGCTGGCGATCGGTTTTATCGGCGTGGCGTTGGTGCTGTCACCGCGACTGACCGGCATCGACGTCGGTAACATGGCGCTGCTGCCCATCCTGCTGGGTTTTGGCAGCATCGTTGCGCTGACGATTGGCATCATGGTGCAGAAGTCTTCGCTGGCGGCGGCGGATCTCCGGGCCGCGGGGGCTATCCAGCATCTTGGCGCGGCATTGGTCACCGGCGTTTTGGCGGCGGTGATGGGATCAGGAGAATGGGATAATTCGCCAACGCTGTGGTTCTCGCTGCTGTGGTCGGCCGGGATATTGTCGCTGGGCGGTACCGCGTTGTTTATCTGGATGGTGCGGCATGGCGATCTGACGCGCATTACCGCGCTGATGCTGCTGGTGCCGCCGGCTGCCGCGTTGCAGGCTTATTTCCTGTTTGGCGAAGCGCTGTCGTTGGTGCAACTGGCGGGGTTTTGCCTGACATTGCTCGGCGTGGCGATCGTACAGAAGATCCGCCTGCTGCGGCGTTCCAAACTGATGCAATAACACCGGTTATTTCGTCCTTGGTTTAAAAACGGGGGTGACCATGGATTTTTTTGACTGAAAAACGTCCAACCTCACAAAACCAAAAGATAAAAAATCAACGGCGTTGCTTAAGAACACTTATTAACTATATGTTAATTTTTAGTTTCTTAAATGTAACCAGGAGTTGATTATGTTGACAAGAATCGGCGCGTCGGTAGTGGCGATCGCTGTACTGGGTGCAGTGCCTGCTTACGCTGAATTCCCGGCAGGCTATCCAGCCGACTATCAAAAAATTGTGGATGGCGCGAAGAAAGAGGGCAAGGTGGTGGTGTACTCCACCACGGATACCAAGGCCGCCGGGCCGCTGATCCAGGGGTTCGAAGCGTTGTATCCTGGCGTTAAGGTCGAATACAACGACATGAACAGCACCGAGCTGTACAACCGCTATATCAGCGAACAGGCGGCGGGGGGCACCAGCGGTGACGTGGTTTGGAGCTCGTCGATGGATACCGCGCTGAAACTGGCGACCGACTATGCACAGGAATACGCTTCGCCGGAACAGGGCCAACTGCCCAAGTGGGCGGTCTGGAAAGATAAAGCCTACGGTACCACCTACGAACCGGTGGTCTTCATCTATAACAAACGGTTGATCCCGCAGGGCGATGTACCGGATTCTCACGCCGCGCTGGCCAAGCTGATTGCCAGTCAGACCGACAAGTTCAAAAAGAAAGTCACCACCTATGACATTGAAAAGTCAGGGTTGGGCTTCATGCTGTCGGTGCAGGACTTCAAGGCCGACCCGAACTATTTCGCCACCCTGGCTGACGTCGCCAAAGGGGGGCTGGCGGTGCAATCTTCTACCGGCACCATGATGGAAAGGGTGTCATCCGGTGAAAACCTGATTGGTTTCAACATCCTGGGTTCCTACGCCGAAGCACGAGCCAAAACCGACCCTTCCCTCGGCATCTCTTATCCGAAGGATTACACCCTGGTGCTGTCGCGCGTGTCCTTTATCAGCAAAGAGGCTGCCAACGGCAATGCGGCAAAACTGTGGCTTAACTACGTGCTGTCGGAAAAGGGCCAGAGCATTCTCGCCAACCAGGCCGATATTCCGTCTATTCGTAACGACATTGAAGGCAAAAACGACATCGACGGCATGACCAAAATGCTCGGCAAAGCGCTCAAACCGATCCCGGTGGATGAAAGCCTGCTGGAGTACCTGCAGCCGGCCAAACGCCTGGATTACATCAAACAGTGGCGTACCGCCGCCGCGAAATAACACAGGATCCGGACGCGCGTCTGCCATTGTGGCGCGCGCCCTTTGGTCGTCGTCGTTTACAACCATCGGGATATATTTATGGAAGCATGGCGCAGAAAGTGGCAAAGCCTGCCGCGCGGCTTGGTGGTATTGATAACCGCACTGGTTATCTACGTGCCGCTGTCGTTTATCGTGATTCAAAGTTTCCTCTCCGCTCCCTTTTTCTCCCCCTCCAAGGTGTTCAGCCTGGAGGCGTTCCAGTTTATTTTTACCGATCCGGACTTCTACAAGGCGCTGAAAAGCGGGTTTATTCTGGCTTTCGGGCTGGTGGTGATCGCCATTCCGCTGGGGGGCATTCTGGCCTTTTTGATGGTCAGAACCGACTTGCCCGGTCGGCGCTTTATTGAACCGCTGATCCTGGTGCCGATCTTTGTCTCGCCGATGGTCTTGGGTTTTGGCTACGTGGTGGCCGCCGGGCCGGTGGGCTTCTTCTCGCTGTGGGCGGAGTCGCTGCTGGGGTTCGTACCCTGGAATATCTATTCGATGGCCAGCATCGTGGTGATTGCCGGGCTGACGCACGTGCCACACGCCTATCTTTATATTTCCTCGGCCTTGCGCAGCGTCGGTTCCGACGTGGAAGAGGCCGCACGAACGGCGGGGGCCTCGCCTTTGCAGGTGATGACTGCCGTTAGCTTGCCGATGGTGCGACCGTCCATTTTGTACGCTGGAGTGCTGCTGTTTTTCCTTGGGCTGGAAGTGTTCGGCCTGATGCTGGTGCTGGGCGATCCGGAAGGCAACCTGGTGCTGGCGACTTACCTGTATCAACTGACCAATAAGCTGGGCACGCCGTCTTACCATCTGATGGCGGCGGTGGCGGTGGTGCTGATCTGCATCACCATTCCGTTGGTGATGTTGCAGCGCCGACTGATGCGCACCGCTAACCGCTTCGTTACCGTCAAGGGCAAGGCGTCGCAGGCGCGGGCGTTGCCGCTGGGGAAATGGCGTTGGGTCGCCGGTGCGGTGGTGGTGTTCTGGCTGACGGTGACCATCGGCGTACCGCTGGTGGGGGTGGTGTTGCGCGCCTTTATCTCCAACTGGGGCGTGGGCGTTTCAATCTGGGACGAACTGTCGCTCAACACTTTCCGCACCATCTGGCAGCAACCCAACCTGCTGCGGGCGATCGTCAACTCGATGGCGATTGGGGTATTCGGCGGTGCGCTGGCGGTGGTTTGTTACCTGTTTATCGGCATCGCCATGCACCGCAAACCCGACGGGGCTACCCGTTTCCTCGATTACAGCGTGCTGGTACCGCGTGCGGTGCCGGGCCTGCTGGCGGGGCTGGCGTTCCTGTGGGTGTTCCTGTTCCTGCCGATGTGGCTGGACAAGTCATTGAAAGAGGGCTGGCTGTCGGCGCTGCCGGTGGCCGAGTGGCTGCGGGAGAACCTGATCGTCTGGCTGCGCTCCTTGCGCAGCACCATCTTTAGCGTTTGGCTGGCGTACACCGTGGTGTGGATGGCCTATGGCCTGCGGCTGATCTCTTCGACGCTGCTGCAGGTCGGCCCAGAGCTGGAGGAGGCGGCGCGCAGTGCCGGCGCGACCCGGGGGCAGATCACCCGTCACGTCACCATTCCGCTGTCGCGCTACGGCCTGATTGGTTCGTGGCTGCTGATGTTCCTGATTTTCGAACGTGAGTATTCCACCGGGGTGTATCTGTTGTCTCCGGGTACCGAAACCATAGGTTCGATGCTGGTTTCTCTATGGGCGGCGGGCGCCATCGATATCGTTGCGGCACTCTCGTTCATTAACATCCTGCTGGTGGTGTTGGGGCTGGGTATTGCCCTGCGCTTTGGAGTGAAATTACATGATTGAACTTTCGGTAGAAAACCTGCATTTAACCTACGGCGACAACCCGGTGTTGAAGGGCGTCTCGATGGATTTAAAGCGTGGCGAGGTGGTTTCGCTGTTGGGGCCGTCGGGCAGCGGTAAAACCACGCTGCTACGGGCGGTTGCCGGGCTGGAGAAACCGACCCAGGGCCGCATTATCATTGGCAGCAATACCGTGTACAACGGCAGCGCGCGCAGCGAAATTCCGGCGGAGGAGCGCAACCTGGGGTTGGTGTTTCAGTCCTATGCCCTGTGGCCGCATAAAACGGTATTTGAAAACGTCGCCTACCCGCTGAAATTACGCAAAATCGCTTCGGCGGAGATCAAGCAGCGGGTGCAGGGCGTGCTCGACCAGCTTGGTCTGGGGCATTTGGGCCAGCGTCATCCGCATCAGTTGTCCGGTGGTCAGCAACAGCGGGTGGCGATTGGACGGGCGCTGGTGTACAACCCGCCGGTTATCCTGCTCGATGAACCGTTATCTAACCTCGACGCCAAGCTGCGCGAAGAGGCGCGGGTGTTCCTGCGTGAGCTGATCATCAAACTGGGGCTTTCGGCGCTGATGGTGACTCACGATCAGAACGAGGCAATGGCCATCTCCGATCGCATCCTGTTGCTCAACAACGGAAAAATCGAGCAGCAGGGTACGCCGCAGGAAATGTACGGTTCGCCGTCGACCCTGTTTACCGCCGAGTTTATGGGCAGCAATAACCGCCTGCACGGCAAGGTTACCGAGGTGAGTGAAGGGAAAGCGCGCATTGAAGGCAAAGACTGGGCGCTGTGGGGCATGGCGGGGGCAGGGGTAAAAGCCGGCGAAGAGGCCACGGCGGTGATCCGCGTGGAGCGCGTGCGGCTGGGAGATGATCCGCAGGGCAATCAGCTTGAGCTGCCGTTGCTGACCAGCATGTACCTCGGCGACCGTTGGGAATACCTGTTCCGCACCGTTGCCGAGGATTTCGTGGTGCGCGCTTATGGCACCGAAGTACGAGGCCAGACACTGTGCCGGCTCTCCCTGCCGCCCGAGCACCTGTGGATTTTTCCTAAAGTTTAAGGCGGAAAACGTCGTTTTTGTTAAAAAATCTGGCGCAAGGCCAAGGATTGGCCAGGAAAAAGTGTGCGCTAGATCATCTTATTCCCGCAAAGTGTCGTTCGGTTGTCAGGCAGACTGTTGCACCTGTTCCTTTTGGTAAAACTTTGGTTTATGCTCGGCTGAAGCGTTTCAGTTGTGGCTGTTTTCAACTGAAATGCCGGAGTGACGCCGGTGAAACCACTGCCGGGTCGAAGGAATAATGCAATGCGACGATTCACAGCGGGTGGTGCGCTAACGTACTCTATGCGGGTTATCCAGATAACCCAGTCAGCGCCCTCTCGACAACGGTGAGTACGCCCGGTGAGGGAAGGCCCTTTTTCAGGAGCAGCATGACAATCCGCATAGCGATAAACGGCTTTGGCCGCATTGGCCGCAGCGTTTTACGCGCACTGTATGAATCGGGACGAAGAGCGGAGATTTCCGTGGTGGCGATCAACGAATTGGCAAACGCCGAGGGGATGGCCCACCTGCTGAAATACGACTCCAGCCATGGCCGCTTTGCCTGGGATGTTCGCCAGGAATGCGACATGCTGACCGTCGGGGACGATACCATTCGCTTGCTGCATCAGCCGGCGGTGGAACAGCTTCCCTGGGGAGAGTTGGGTGTCGACGTGGTACTGGACTGCAGCGGTGTGTACGGCAGCCGGGCAGATGGCGAAGCCCATCTGGCGGCGGGGGCGAAAAAAGTGTTGTTCGCCCACCCAGGCGGTAACGATCTGGACGCCACCATCGTGTTCGGCGTCAACCATCAGACGCTGCTGGCAGAACACCGCATTGTTTCCAATGCGTCATGCACCACCAACTGCATTATTCCGGTGATCAAGCTGCTGGACGATGCCTACAGCATCGAATCGGGCACCCTGACCACCATTCACTCTTCGATGAACGATCAGCCGGTGATAGATGCCTATCATCAGGATTTGCGGCGTACCCGTGCGGCGAGCCAGTCGATTATTCCGGTCGACACCAAGCTGGCCGCGGGCATCACCCGTATTTTTCCGCAGTTTTGCGATCGTTTCGAAGCGATTTCGGTGCGCGTGCCGACCATCAACGTGACGGCCATCGATCTCAGCGTCAGCGTCAGTTCGGCGGTGAAGGTGGCAGAGGTCAACCAGCTGCTGCAAATGGCCGCACGGGGATCATTTCGTGGTATAGTTGACTATACGGAACTACCATTAGTCTCGATCGATTTTAACCATGACCCGCATAGCGCTATCGTCGACGGTACGCAGACCCGGGTCAGCGGTCAGCACCTGATCAAGACCTTGGTCTGGTGTGATAATGAATGGGGCTTTGCCAACCGGATGTTGGATACAACACGGGCAATGGCCGCAAGCGGTTTCTAGTACGGCGGCATCGGCACGACCGATGCGCCGCTCAGGCAACTTTATAGTTTCTAGAGAATCAACCAAGAGGGTTCACCATGTCTGTAATTAACATGTCCGATCTGGATCTGGCCGGTAAACGCGTTCTGATCCGCTCCGATCTGAACGTTCCAGTGAAAGACGGTAAAGTGACTTCCGATGCACGTATCCGTGCCTCCCTGCCGACTATTGAAGCTGCGCTGAAACAAGGCGCCCGCGTGATGGTAACTTCCCACCTGGGTCGTCCTACCGAAGGCGAGTACAACGAAGAATTCTCCCTGCTGCCTGTGGTCAACTATCTGAAAGAACACCTGAAAAATCCGGTTCGTCTGGCTAAAGACTACCTGGAAGGTGTTGACGTTGCAGCAGGTGAACTGGTAGTGCTGGAAAACGTCCGTTTCAACAAGGGCGAGAAAAAAGACGACGAAACCCTGTCCAAAAAATATGCGGCGCTGTGCGACGTGTATGTGATGGACGCCTTCGGTACGGCACACCGTGCGCAGGCTTCCACCCACGGCGTGGGCAAGTTTGCACCTGTCGCCTGTGCTGGCCCGTTGCTGTCTGCAGAACTGGAAGCCCTGGGCAAAGCGCTGAAAAGCCCGGCTCGCCCGATGGTTGCCGTGGTTGGCGGTTCTAAGGTTTCGACTAAATTCGATGTGCTGAACTCGCTGGTGAAAATCGCCGATACGGTGATCGTGGGCGGCGGTATCGCCAACACCTTCGTGGCTATCGATAACAACGTCGGTAAATCTCTGTACGAACCTGACTTCGTCGATGCAGCGAGAAAACTGCGTGACGAGTTTAAAATTCCGGTTCCTACCGATTCTCGCGTAGGTACGGAGTTCTCTGAAACTGCACCTGCCACCTTGAAAAAAGTCAGTGAAGTCAACGATGATGAAGAGATCATGGACTTCGGTGACGAAACCGCGCTGGCTATGGCCAAGTTGCTCAAAGAAGCCAAAACCATTCTGTGGAATGGTCCGGTTGGCGTATTCGAGTTCCCTAACTTCCGTAAGGGTACCGAAATTGTCGCGCGCGCTATCGCAGACAGCGAGGCATTCTCTATCGCTGGTGGTGGTGATACGCTGGCGGCTATCGATCTGTTCGGTATCGAGGATAAGATTTCCTACATCTCTACCGGCGGCGGCGCCTTCCTGGAATTCGTGGAAGGCAAAGCGTTACCGGCAGTTGTGATGCTGGAAGAGCGCGCTAAGCAGTAATTCAGACAACGGGAGGCGAAAGTCGCCCGTTTATTTTATACCGCGCGGCATAGGCGGCGCGGCATGAAAAATCGATTTACATCCATCTACGGCCGACGAAACAGGACAAAGTAACATGTCTAAAATTTTTGATTTCGTAAAACCGGGTGTCATCACTGGTGATGACGTTCAGAAAGTATTCGCAGTAGCTAAAGAGAACAACTTTGCTCTGCCAGCAGTTAACTGTGTAGGTACCGACTCTATCAACGCCGTGCTGGAAACAGCCGCGA
This sequence comes from Serratia sp. S4, assembly GCF_000347995.1. Taxonomy (NCBI): domain Bacteria; kingdom Pseudomonadati; phylum Pseudomonadota; class Gammaproteobacteria; order Enterobacterales; family Yersiniaceae; genus Serratia; species Serratia sp. S4. The sequence continues at coordinate 4,326,188 of NZ_KB661120.1, read as the reverse complement.
AGGTACGCGCTCCGGTTATCGTTCAGTTCTCCAACGGCGGTGCCGCGTTTATCGCCGGCAAAGGCGTGAAGACTGACGTTCCACAGGGTGCAGCAATTCTGGGCGCGATTTCTGGTGCACACCACGTTCATCAGATGGCTGAGCATTACGGCGTGCCGGTTATTCTGCACACCGACCACTGCGCGAAGAAACTGCTGCCATGGCTGGACGGCCTGTTGGACGCTGGCGAGAAGCATTTCGCCGCTACCGGCAAACCATTGTTCTCTTCCCACATGATCGACCTGTCTGAAGAGTCCCTGGAAGAAAACATCGAAATTTGCAGCAAATACCTGACTCGCATGGCGAAAATCGGTATGACCCTGGAAATTGAACTGGGCTGCACCGGCGGTGAAGAAGATGGCGTGGACAACAGCCATATGGACGCATCCTCCCTGTACACTCAGCCAGAAGACGTGGCTTACGCATACGAAAAACTCAATGCGATCAGCCCGCGCTTCACTATCGCGGCGTCCTTCGGTAACGTGCACGGCGTTTATAAGCCAGGCAACGTGAAACTGACCCCGACCATTCTGCGTGATTCTCAGGACTATGTTTCCAAGAAATATAACCTGCCGCACAACAGCCTGAACTTCGTGTTCCACGGCGGTTCCGGTTCTACCGATGCAGAGATCAAAGAGTCCGTAGGTTACGGCGTGATCAAAATGAACATCGATACCGATACCCAATGGGCAACCTGGGACGGCATCCTGCAGTACTACAAAAAGAACGAAGGCTATCTGCAAGGCCAACTGGGTAACCCAGAAGGTGCTGACAAGCCGAACAAGAAATACTACGACCCACGCGTATGGCTGCGTTCAGCCCAGACTTCGATGATTACTCGTCTGGAACAGGCTTTCAAAGATCTGAACGCAGTAGACGTTCTGTAATCTCGGTTAGCTGTTAGCTCTACATGAAGGCTCCCCTCGGGGAGCCTTTTCTATTTCTAGCTCAGCAGGCTGGCGCCGACGTTGATCGACAACCCGAGGATGATCAGGTTGAAGACAAAGGAAATCACCGATTGCAGCAGGGCGATTTTGCGTACCTCGGCCGCGCCGACCGCCACGTCGGCGGTTTGCGACGCCACGGCAATGGTGAAAGAGAAATAGGCGAAGTCCCAATAGGTCGGTTCTTTGAGGTCACCGGGAAACAACAGTGGCAGAGGATCTTGCTGCGCGCCCTGACGATAAAATTGATGGGCATAGTGCATGGTGAACGCGGTGGGCAGCAGCAGCCAGGACACCACCAGCGTGGCGCCGGTCAGCGCCAGATGCAGTGTTTTCAGCGAGTCGCTGACCTGCCTGGTGGTACTGAGCTCAAACAGAATCGACAGAATGCTCACCATGCAGCCAATGCTGACCAGCGCCAGCACTTTACTGGCGCTTTCATCCTGCGTGCGCGCGAGTTGGCGGATATGCTTCGGCGTGCTGACCAGCATCAACCGCCACAGAAACAGCAGGTAGCACCAGGCCAGCAGGTTCCAGCCGAGCATCAGGCGTTGCAATTGACCGAGCCTGTCCGGCAGCAGCAGGTAGCACAGGATGCCCGCAGCGACGGAAAGCAGCAGCCTGGGGCGGACCCGCCAATAGTGTTGAATCGACGATGGCATCTGCATGACGAGCGAAGTTCCTTATCGTTAAAAAGGCGATAGCGCTATGTTCAGCATAGAGGAAGTTCGGCGATTTTTACCGCTTACGGTTGGCATGCTGCGGAAATGTTAGTTAACCTAGGGCGGTGGTTTCCGACTGACGCCAGATGTCAGTTTTTTTGCGAGTTTATCCCCTTAGGGAAAAGTTAGGACGACACGAATGAAAGATCTGAATGTAGTAGACGGCATTAATGGTGCCGGTAACTGGCTGGTGCAGAACCAGGATTTATTGATTCAGTATGCGGTGAACATCGTCGCGGCGATTGTTATTTTCATCATTGGTTCGATCATTGCCCGGGTAGTCAGCAATGCGGTAAACCGAGTGATGAAGCTGCGCGGCATCGATGCCACGGTAGCCGATTTCCTGTCGGCCATGGCGCGTTACGGCATTTTGGCCTTCACCTTTATTGCAGTGCTGGGGCGCGTAGGCGTACAGACTACCTCGGTGATCGCCGTGCTGGGTGCCGCCGGTTTGGCCGTCGGCCTGGCGCTGCAGGGCTCGCTGTCCAACTTCGCCGCAGGCGTATTGCTGGTAGCCTTCCGTCCACTGCGTGCCGGTGAGTATGTCGATCTGGGCGGCGTAGCTGGTACCGTCGACCAGGTGCAGATTTTCTCCACCACGTTGCGCACCGCAGACAACAAAACCATCGTGGTACCGAACGGTAAAATCATCGCCGGCAACATCATCAACTATTCCCGCGAGCCGAACCGCCGTGTGGATATCGTGGTTGGCGTGGCTTATAACGCCGACATCGATGTGGTGAAAAAGGTACTGGGCGATGTGATCGCCGCTGACAAGCGCATCATGCACGCCAAAGGCGTGACCGTGCGTCTGAACGAGATGGCACCTTCTTCACTGAACTTCGTGACCCGCTCCTGGACCACCAATGCCGAGTATTGGAACGTGTACTTCGATCTGATGGAGAACTTCAAGCGCGCGCTGGATGCCAACAACATCGGTATTCCGTTCCCGCAGATGGACGTTCATCTGTATCGCAACGATGCGACCACCGCGAAAGCGGAATAACGGAAAGGGGCCTTGGCCCCTTTTTTATTTGTTCAGTTGGGCAACGCAGGGTTATGCGCAGATGCCCGGCGACTCAAACTGAGCCGGTAGAGCAGGAAGATGGCGGCAGAACCCACCAACACCGGTAGCGCCAGCCAGATAAAGAACGTCTCCGGGGAACCGGCAGCGGCAATCATCCAGGCACCGAGCATGGAGCCGAAGCGGCCACTCGCCATCGCCCAGCTTACCCCGGTGACGCGAGCCGCAGTGGGGTAGATAGTGGCAGAGACCAGATTCAAGCCGTTCTGTGCGCCCGCCACGCCGAAGCCGACAAGGAACACGGTGGCGGCCAGCGTGTAGACATCCCCCATCAGATAACCGGTAGCGCCGACCACCAGCGCGGCACCCAGGTAGGACAGGGCCAGCACCGGGTAAGGCCCAACGCGGTCCATCAGCAGCGCCATCAAGATAGCCCCGAGAGTCCCGCCCAGTGGCACCATCGCGCCAATGCGTGATGCGTGAACGATATCGTAACCGGCGTCCTTGAGAATGCTCGGCAGCCAACTGGTGAGCTGGTAAAACACGAACAGCGAGCAGAAGAACGCGGCCCACAGCAGCAGGGTCCGCACTGCGCGGCCTTCGGTGAACAGATGGGTCATCGGCGACCGCGCCTGCGTTGGGCGCTCGTCATCGAGGATCGCTACGCCAGCCCAGCTTTTGCCAGTGATACGCTCAACCACCTGGCGCAGGCCCGCGGCATGTTTCGGGCTGGAGGCCATAAAGCGTACTGACTCGGGCATCTGCCAGGCCAGCAACGGCAGCAGCAATAACGGCGCTATGCCACCCAACATCAGCACGCCACGCCAGCCGAACACCGGAATAATCTGCCCGGCCAGCAGGCCGCCCAGGGCCAGACCGGCGGTGAAACCGCTCCAACTCAGGGTGACCATGATCATCCGCCGACGTGCCGGGGAGTACTCTGAACTGAGGGTGATGCAGGTGGGCATCGCGCCACCCAAACCAATGCCGGTAATTAACCGCAGCAGGGTCAGCGACTCAATGGAATGGGTATAGGCCGAGGCCAAAGTCCCCCCGCCAAAAATCAGTATCGAAACCAGCAGCACCCGTTTGCGGCCAATGGCATCGGCGACCGGACCGAAGATCAGACTGCCGAGCAGCAGACCGAACAACCCGGCACCAAAGGCGGGGGATAACTGCGCAGGCAACAGATCCCACTCTTCGCGCAGGGCGGGGGCGATATAGCCAATGATGGCGGTATCAAAACCGTCCAGCAGGACGATCAGAAAACACAGGCTGAGGATCAGGATCTGGTAAGGCGAGACCTTGGCGTTGTCGATAATCTCACTGATACGAGCGGTGTTTTGGCTCATGGTAGTTCCACTAAATTGGGCTGGTGTGGAGCTGGCTGGAGGGCAGAATAGGCGTCAGGTTCCGGCTGAAACGGGCCTGAGCCAAAGCCGCTTTGGCTGGCATGGCGTAGAAACCCGAGTATACACCAGAGCCAAGGGCTTGCAGCGATGTTACGGGGGAAGCCGATGATCTTTTGCGGGTTTCACGCAGGGGAAGCAGAGGGCGCTAATAATAGATACTTTCGCTTTCAGAACGGGCTGGCGTGATGGGCTTTGATTGGCTCTTCGGTCATGGGATGAACAAAATGCAGCTCACTGGCGTGCAGCATCAGCCGCGGGGTCCGTTCGGTGCCGGGCAGTAGGAGACCGCCATACAGGTCACAGCCCAAAATAGGGTGGCCCAATTGCTGACAGTGGATGCGCAGTTGATGAGTACGCCCGGTTTCCGGGGTTAGCTGCACCCGCGTCAATGGCAGTGACGTTCCGTCTGCCAACTCATGATAAAAGCGCTCAATGACCTGATAGCCGGAGCGAGCGGGCTTGCCGTGGATGGCGCAAATCGACATCAGCGGGAACAACGCCGGATCTTTGGCAATCGCTGCGTCTATCACCCCTTCGTTATCGGCCAGATGCCCGCACAGCAGTGCGCTGTACACTTTGGTCACGGTACGCTGGCTGAACTGCTGGCAGAGGGCGGCATTGATAGCCTTATTGCGGGCAATCACCATCAGCCCGGAAGTACCGAAATCCAGGCGGTGGATCAACGTGCAGCCGGGGAATTGCTGTACCAGCCGATGATGCACTGAATCGAGATTTTGCGGATTTTTCCCCGACAGGCTGAGCAGCCCGGTGGGCTTATTGATCAGCACCAGACTTTCGTCCTGATAGAGGATCTCGATCTGCTCATGGCACGGCGGGGCAATAAAGGTATCGATAATCTTGGACATCAGGCAACCCGGAGGGAGAGTGGGTGCGGATGATAACGAATTTTAAACCGGCTGACGAATTACGATCGCCTGGCAACAGGGCGGGGAAAAACCGAGAAGGCTGATTTCCATGCCAGCTAACTTTGTCTTCACCAGATGCCTCAAAGCATCCGGTGAAAACTTTTGATACTGGAACTGAGGCCCGCCAAGCCAATTTATTGCCCGTAATACGCATTCTTGCCGTGTTTGCGCAGGTAGTGTTTATCCAGCAGTGCGGGCTGCATGCTGCTGATGCCCGGCGTCAGTTGGCGCGAGAAAATCCCCATATAGGCAATTTCTTCCAGCACCACCGCGTTGTGTACCGCGCTGTGCGCGTCCTTGCCCCAGGCAAAGGGACCGTGTGAGTTGACCAGCACCGCCGGAATGGCGTTCGGGCTGATACCGCGTCGTTGGAAGGTGTCGATAATCACCTTGCCGGTCTCCAGTTCGTAATCCTGCGCAATTTCGTCCTCGGTCATCAGCCGGGTGCAGGGAATGGCACCGTAGAAATAGTCGGCGTGGGTAGTGCCCCAGGCGGGGATGTCCAGCCCGGCCTGCGCCCAGATGGTGGCGTGGCGCGAATGGGTGTGTACGATGCCGCCGATATCGGCAAATTCACGGTACAGCGCCAGATGGGTGGCGGTGTCCGAGGAGGGCTTTTTGCTGCCCTCGACGGTTTGGCCACTGGCGAGGCTGACCACCACCATGTCCTCGGCCACCATGTGTTCATATTCCACGCCGGAAGGCTTGATCACCACCAGCCCGCGTTCGCGATCCACCGCGCTGACGTTGCCCCAGGTGAAAGTCACCAGGTTATGGCGCGGCAGGTCGAGGTTGGCTTCCAGTACCTGTTGTTTCAGCTGCGACAGCGTTAGCATGTCATACCCCCTTGTTGCATTTTTTGTTCGATCCAGCGGCGTGCCTGTACGATTTCTGCCACTGGCTCTTCGGCTTTCTCGGTCCACATCTCGATCAGGAAAGCGCCGCGATAGTTAAGCTGTTTCAGCGTGCGGAATAGCGCGACGAAGTCGACGCAGCCTTCGCCAAAGGGCACGTCGCGGAACTGCCCTGGCGAGCTTTCGGTGACCGGATAGGTGTCTTTCAGATGGATGGCGGCGATGCGGTCAATGCCCAGCGCCAGTTCCTGCGCCACGTCATTGCCCCAGGCGCTGAGATTACCGACGTCCGGATAGACCGTGAACCACGGCGATGCCAGGCAGGTATCCCAGACCTTCCACTTGCTGATTGAGTTCATAAAAGCGGTGTCCATGATTTCCACCGCCAGCATCACCTGGGCGGCGGCGGCGCGTTCGACCGCCCATTGCATGCCCTCGGTGAAGCGGGCGAGGGTGCTTTCGTCCTGCTGTTCGTAATAGACGTCATAACCGGCGAGCTGGATGGTACGGATACCTACGTCCTTCGCCAGTTGGATCGCCTGTTCCATCACCTCGAAGGCGCGTTGGCGCAGCGCATCGTCATGGCTGCCGAACGGAAAGCGGCGGTGGCCGGACAGACACATTGATGGGATGCTGATGCCGGTTTCCAGCATGGCGCTGACTAGCGACAGCCGCTGTTCTTTGCTCCAGCTCAGGCGTGCCAGCCGTTCGTCACTTTCATCCACCGACATTTCGACAAAATCAAAACCGCAGGCCTTGGCCAGCGCCAGACGCTCGGGCCAGGTCAGGTGTTTCGGCAGGGCTTTTTCATAAATTCCCAATGGGTGCTGGCGCATATCAACTTCTCCAGATGTCATCAATGGCGGTGCGGAACTGACCGGCGGCGGTCAGCGGATCGGCAGCTTCTGCCAACGCCCGGCCGACGATAAAAGCGGTAACGGCGATGTCCTTAAACAGCGGTAAATCGGTCGGGGTGATGCCGCCAGTGACCGACAGCTCAATGCCCAGATCCGACAACGCTTTCATCAGATCCAAATCCTGCCGGCCCCAGGTTTGTCCGCTGGCCTGGGCGTCGCGGCCACGGTGGTAGATCGCCTGGCGGATGCCAAGCTCGCGCCACTGCCGGGCATCGTCCAGCGTCCAGCGGCCGAACAGCTCAATCTGGATCTCGCCCTGGTGCTGTTGCGCCACCTCCAGCGCGCTGGCCATGGTGGCTAACGGCGCGGCGCAGATCACCGTCATCCAGTTGGCACCGTGGCTGAAGGCCTGCTGTGCCAGCGTGCCACCGGCATCGGCCACTTTCAGGTCGGCCACCAGCGTATGTTGTGGGCAGCGTTCACGCAGCGCGCTCACCGCCTGGATACCGGCGCTGATGCATAAAATGGTGCCGGCCTCGATAATGTCGACGTGCGGCTGCAGGCGTTCTGCCGTTTGCAGGGCGGCGTCCAGCCGGGTGTGATCGAGCGCCAGTTGCAGACGCGGTTTGTTGCTCATAGGGCCTCCTTCTGGATGGATTGCAGCGTGGCTACCAGCGCTTGATAACATTGATATTTTTTACCGTAAGCCTCTGCTGCTGCTGCGTCCGGCAGCACCCGTTCGATGCGCGGTGCCAGCGCTCGCTGGGCGGCAGTGAAATCGCTGAATACGCCGCTGCCGACCATTGCCGCCATGGCTGCACCCAGGCAGCCGGTTTCTTCCACCTGCGGCAGTTCCACCGGTAGGTCGCTGACGTCGGCGAACATTTGCATCCAGGGGGCGGATTTGGCAGGACCGCCGGTGACGCGCAGCGCAGTAGCCGCAGGGAAGCGTTGCCGCATGCGGTTGAGGTGGGTCATATGGCAGAACACCACGCCTTCATAAATCGCCTGTACCAAGTGCTCGCGCTGGTGGAAGGCCTGCATGCCGTGAAAGCTGGCGCTCAGGCCCAACCCGGCGTTGGAGCCGTACAGGAAGGGAACAAACAGCAGGCTGCTGTCGGCCTTCGGCAGCGTTGCCACCCAGTCGTTGAGCTGGGCGTAGTCCTGCAGCCCCCATTGTCGGCAGAACCACTCCAGGTTGGCGGCAGAGGTTGGGCTGGCTTCGTGCACAATGTATTTGCCGGCTTCGGCGTGGCGACCATAAACAAACGGGTGGTCGAAACCGTCGGTGATTTTGTCGGTAATGCCGCTGGTAACCGACCAGGTGCCCATCACTGCGTTGAGCCGCGTTTCGTCGTGTAACCCGGCGCACAGCGCGGTGGACACCACATCGAACAGCCCGCCGACCACTGGCGTACCTGCCAATAGCCCGGTTGCCTTTGCAGCGGCGGCGTTGATCCGTCCGGCGATTTCGGCCGAACCGACAATCGGCGGCAGGGTGGGCATGATGTCGCCAATGCCCAGCAGCTGTGCCAGCGCCGGGTCATAGCGACCCTCGGCCATTTGGTAAAGATTGGATTCGGAGATATTGGTTTCTTCACAGGCCAACTCGCCGGTCAGGCAGTAGCGCAGATAATCGTGGGCCATCAGTACGCTGCCGATCTGGCGATAACGTTCCGGCTGATGCTGCCGAACCCAGCGCAGCAGCGACACCGGGTGACCGGTCCACAGCGTTTGCCGGGTCTGCGAATACAGCGTCTGCGGCACGCCCTGTTTTTGCCATTCCTGCACCAGCGCCAGTGCGCGCTGGTCAGAAGACAGCATGGCATTACCCAGTGGCTGCCCTTGCTGGTCCAGCAGAAACGCCCCTTTGCCCTGCGCCGAGATGCCGACGGCCTGAATATCACCGACAGCAATCTTGTTGCGGGCCAGCAACTCGCGGATCACCTCGGCAGCGGTGTGCCATAGCGCAGGCATATCCCGCTCCGCCCAACCCGGTTGGGGCGAGACAATGTCCAGGTTGCGGCGAGCGATGCCCAGTTCAGTTCCCTGACGGTCATACAGCCCGGCTTTGATAAAGGTGCCGCCGCAGTCCAACCCCAACCAATAGTCCATTATTCGGCCCTCGCGCTTTGGTCGCATTTGTTCGGCAGCATCAGCGCCAGCACCGAGGCAATGGCCAGTGATACCGCCAGGCTGTAAACGCCGACGTCCTTGCTGAACAGGCTGATCAATACGCCGACCATATAAGGGCCGCAGAAACCGCCCAGGTTGCCCAGTGCGTTGATCACGCCGCGTGCCCCACCGGCCACTTCGGCATTGAACAGTTTGGGAGGAATGGTCCAGAACACCCCGGCGGCGGCCTGGATGAATACCCCGCAGCCGACCAGCGCGGCGTAGGACCACCAGATGTGATCTTTCAACAGTACCGACAGCGCCATGCAGATGGCGAAGCAGGCCAGCGGCAGCGCGACGAAGATTTTGCGTTTTCCGGTACGATCGGAGAGTGAGGAAATCACCAGCATGCCGAAGATGGCACCGATGTAGGGCAGAATAGCCAGTATGCCGACCTGTTCCATGTTGCCGTTGGTCAGCCCCTTGAGGATGGTCGGCAGCCACAGGGTGTAGCCGTAAATCCCGGTCTGGTAGAAGAAGTTCACCAGGATCAGCTGCCACATGATCTTGTCGCCCAACACCCGGCGCAGCGAGGCGTTGCGCACCGTTTTGCCTTTGATCAGCAGTTGTTCGTCATGCAGCGTTTTGATCAGGTAGTCTTTTTCCGCTGCTGAAATCCACTTGGCCTCCTGCGGACGGTTGCTGATGGTGAAGTACCACAGCACCATCACCACCAGCGACAGCGCGCCTTCCACCAGAAACAGCATACGCCAGTCCCAGACGGTGATGATCCAGCCGGACAGTGGGGCGGTGAGAATACCGGCTATCGGCACGAACATAATGACGATGGCGTTGGCACGGCCGCGTTCCTTGTCCGGGAACCAGTTGCTGATCATGGTCAGCACCACCGGCAGCATGCCGCCCTCGGAGACGCCCAGGGCAAAGCGCAGGAACAACAGTTGATACTGGTTACTGACCAGCCCGGTCAGCACCGAAATAATCGCCCAGGCCAGCAGCGACCAACCGATGAATTTCTTGCCGTTGCCGTACACCGCCAACTTGCCGCCGGGTACCTGCAGGAACAGATAACCGATAAAGAAGATGCCGCCGGCCAAACCGGCCATCGAGGCGGTAATACCCAGCTCGGCATCCATACCACCGGGCATGGCGAAGGCGATATTCACCCGGTCCATATAGGAAATGATGCAGGTAATCAGGATCGGCGGCACGATCCGCAGCCAGCGTAATTTGGGGATCGCCTGGTTTTGAGTGACAGAAACAGAGGCAATATTCATATATACACCTGTAGGGTCAGATTTTATTGTTTTGGTGGTTTAAGGCGCAGGGGCGCCCACACCCGCCCGTAGGCCGATGATTTTTATCTTTGATTCCTTTGCTGTCGGTCAGGCGCTAAATAATGCCAGCGGTATTTTCACCACTACTTTGCGAATATCGCAGGGTTGTTGATGAATACAGGCCGGGCGATGAACATCCTGCGGGAAAAATACCGCAAAGTTACCGGGCTGCATGGTTAACCAGGATTCATCCGCGACGTCCTGATAAAAAATAATGTCGCGCTGCGCCAGTAATTCCTGATGGATCGGGTTATCGCCACGATCCGCCGCCACGCCGATCAATTCGCTGCCGCTGACCAGAAACTGCACATCAACATTTTGACGGTGCACTTCGGGCCGCAGATCGCTCGGTTGCTGGGTGTGCAGATCCAGCACCTGTACTACATAGCCGGTAGCGGGATCCTGATAACGTCCGGCGGGCAGGGCGCTGAAATCCGTGCCTTGCAAATAGGCGATGGCGTGAGCCACCGGTGCCGGGTAGTGCTCCGGTGAGGTATTGGCGATATGGCCAAAGATCATGGTGTTTCTCCTGTTACAGCGCCTGAATGCGCGCCCAGATGCGCTCATCCACCGGAATGCCGTCACGCATGTTTTCTGCATGAATGCGTGGGAATTTATGGCCCGGCAGGCGGATAGCCACCTCCGGGTTATCGCGTTCGGCGCTGGTGATGTAGTCCATGATGCGCTGCAGTTTTGCATCGCGAGTGGCACCGTCGATCAAGCGTTCGATCTCAATGGCGATAAACACCTGCGACACGCCGTACTCGTCACTGTTGTCCTCGGTGACTTCCGCGACTGAAGATCCGCCGGAAAGCAGGGTGGCAATCATATCCAGCACTACCGACAGCGCCGATCCTTTCCAGTAGCCCATCGGAAGAATGCGACGGTTCTCTTCAATGGTGGCCGGATCGCGCGTCAATTGCCCGTCGTTGTCAAAGCCGCCGTCCACTGGCAGGGTTTTGCCCGCCAGCCGGTTCAGCTCCAACGCGCCATAGGAGAACATCGACATCGACATATCCACCATGGTGATTGGGTTACCCGGCACCGCGACGATCAATGGATTGGTGCCGATGCGGCACTCTTTGGCTCCCCAGGGCGGCATCACTGCTGCTGAGTTGGTCCAGCAAATGCCGATATAGCCTTTCTCTGCCGCTTGCCAGCCGTAGCCGCCGCCGCGCATCCAGTGGTTGGCATTACGCAGGGCCACCAGCCCGATACCGTGGCCGTCGGCTAACTGCATGGCGCGATCCATCATCTTGCGGGCGGTGAGGTTACCTATGCCCTGATGGGCGTCCCATTGCTCAATTGCACCCAGCGACAGCAGCTTACTGGGCTCGGCGTCCGGCACAATATCGCCAGCGTCCAACTGCTGAATAAAACGTGGGAAACGGTTAACGCCGTGGGAGTAAACGCCGCTGGCGGAGGTATCGGCGAACATACCGGCACAGTCATCGGCGGTGCCTTCCGCCACGCCCCGCGCCAATAGCACGCGTTTGAATTGCTGCTTTAGATCGGTGTAACTCACTCTCATCCTGATTCTCCGCTACGGCGTGTTTGTTTGTTTTGTGCTCTTTGTATTTCAGTATACGGAATTGCATTTCAAATAAATGCTATACCTGCGGTTAAACGAAGTCAAAGCGACGGAAGAGAAAGTTATTTATATAAAACAGTGTGTTAAATTAATCTGATGAATTTGTGATCGACAACACGTTTTGGGGCATTGACGTGCTTCAGACGTGGCAAAGCAGAGCGGAACAGGCCCGCTCTGCCAACATCATTTTTCCCCGTTATCCGCGAGTATTCAGCACCATGCGGTATAACGAGGTGGTGGCGGTAATGTACAACTCATTGCCGTCCGGCCCGCCGAAGGTGCAGTTAGAGACGCGTTCCGGTACCTCAATCTTACCGAGCTGTTTTCCCTGGCTGTTGAAGATCAGTACCCCATCGGCACAGCTGCAAAACAGGTTACCGATCTCATCAACACAAAAGCCGTCTGGGAAGTCGGGCGCCACGCTGACGAAACGCCGACCGGCGTCCAGTTCACGCCCATTGACCTGATAGACCCGCAGTTCACTGCGGCCGAGGGTCGGGAAATCAACGATCGACATGTCCGCCACATATAACAGTGACTCATCCGGTGAGAACGCCAGGCCGTTTGGCCGCTGCAGGTCACTGGCGGCAATGTTCAGCGAGCCGTCGCGCGGATCAAAACAGTAGAGGTAGCAGCCGATGATCTGGCTTTCCGATTTGTAACCCTCTTCATCCCCGGTGATGCCATAGGGCGGGTCGGTAAACCAAAGGGTGCCATCGGAGCGAACCACCAGGTCATTAGGGGAGTTGAAGCGCTTGCCGTCTACTCGATCGACCAGCATTTGCATCTCACCGTTGCTTTCGGTGCGGCTGATGCCGCGCCGCCCGTGTTCGCAGCTGATCACCCGGCCTTCGGCATCGCGCGCATTGCCGTTGGCATAGTGCGACGGGGAGCGCCACAGGCTGAGTTCTCCCTGTCGCGACCAGTGGAACATGCGGTTGCCTTTCACGTCGCTGAACACCACCGCATCCTGCAGCGGCAGCCACACCGGCCCCTCGGCCCAAATGGCCGGTGAGCACAGGCGTTCAAGCGGGTGACCTGTCATCAGTGGGTTCATGCTGCCTCCGCTTACTTCACGCCCCAAATGGCTTTGTAGTGGCCCTGATAATCATTTTGCGGGTCATACCGATTGCTGCTGCCACCGTCGGCAGTGATATTGTCGCGGGTCACCAGGTGCGCCGGGGTGACGTAGCCGGAAGGCGGCTGTTTGGCGAAGGCGCGGTTAAACTCATCCAGCAGTTGCCAGCCGTGCAGTTTAAGCGGTTCCGGTACCGTAGCCGATTGGCTGCCCCCAGAGCGGATACGTTGGTAGGCGGAAATAGAGCCGTCGCCGGCCGAGATGCTGTAGGGCGCATTGTTGCCGCCTTTGCCCGCGGTTTTCAGCGCCGGGGCCATAAAATCAAAATACAGATCGTTAATGGCCAGCGCGTACTGGAACTGGTCGCCGTATTTTTGCAGCAGGCTGAAAGTCATGGCCGGCATGCGGTTGGCGGTATCCGCCAGCGGGGTGTCGATAAACTCGACCACCTTACAGCCGCTGCATTTGCCAATTTCCTCTTTCATTACGTTGGCCTTGTCCAGCGCGATTTGGTACAGCGAATCGGTAAAGATCAACACGCTGGCCTTGCCGCCGGACTGCACCACCGCATACTGGGCGGCGATGCGTGCCACTTCATTGGAGTCGGAGGTGACATTGTAAAACACGTTGTATTTGGCGATTGGCCCCGGCTCAGGCACTGCATGCCAGGCGGTCAGCACAATGCCTTGCTGGATGGCTTTTTTCAGCGGGATCTTGGCCACGTTCGGGTTCCAGCCGCCGATCACGATACCGTCCGGCTTCTGGGCAATCGCCTGGTTCAGTGACGCCAGCTGATCTTTCACCGAGCCGCCGCCATCCAGGGTTTCCAATTTCCAGCCGGCCGCTTTCGCCGCTTCACTCAGCCCTTCCTGCACGCCCTGCACGCCGCCGTTTTTCATGTCCGAAGCGATAAAGATGATTTTCTTGTTGGCCTGTAACTTTGGCCCGCTGGTGGGGCCATCCCACTGGGTCACGCTGGCGGTGGCCTTGGTGACCGCCGCCGTGGCCTGGTCGAGATAGGCATCGGCCCAGGCGGATGAGGTGGCGCTGGCCAGCAGCAGGGTGGTGGGCAATATCCAAAGATGTTTCATTCGGTGAACTCCTGGTTAAGGATTGATCGCTTTATGGTTATTTTTATCAGCCGAAGTGGCTGGGCTGCGTTGAACCGCTTTTTGATTGAGTAGCCGACGGCGTTGGGCGTAGCCTGCCAGCGTGATTGACAGCAACAGCGTCGCACCGTTAAACAGCGGTTCGACCCAGAACTCACCGCCAAACTGCTGGATACCGGCGATGCCGATAGCCAGAATGGCGATGCCGACTACGGTGCCCCAGACGTTAACCCGACCGGGACGAATGGTGGTACTGCCGAGGAAGGCACCCACCAGCGCGGGCAATAGATAGTCCATGCCGACGCTGGCCTGGCCAACACCCTGCTCGGCGGCGATCAGCACCCCGCTAAAGCCGGTCAGCACGCTGGAGGCGATAAAGGCACCGATGGTAAAGCGATTGACCGAAATGCCGTTCAGCCGCGCCGCCGCCGGGTTACCGCCAACGGCATACATGCAACGGCCCAGTGGAGTGTGTTCGGTGATCAACCACAGCACCACCGCGACGATCAACACGTAGAACGCCACGATCGGGATCCCGCCGATCTCGGTGTGGTGCAGGGCGATAAAGGCGTCCGGCAGATCGCCGACGATCTGTCGTCCGCCGGAGTGCCACAGCGCAATGGCATACAGAACGGTGCCTGATCCGAGGGTGGCGACGAAACTGTCGATATCCGCCAGCGCCACCAAAATACCGTTCAACAGGCCGTACAGCGCGGAGAGTGCCAGCACCGTTAGCACCGCCATCTGCCACGAAAAGCCGTATTCCACCTGTAAGGTAATGGCCAGGATATGCCACAGCACGATGCCGAAGCCGACGTTAAGGTCAATTTTGCCGACGATCATCGGGATGGTCGCCGCCAGCGCCAACAGGGCGATTTTTGCTTTGCTGGAGAGGATCGCCTGCAGCGTCAGCATTGAGGCGAACGTGGGGGAGATCAGTGAAAACAGGATCACCAGCGCAATGCACAGCAACAGCAGGCCGTAGCGGGTAAGAACCTGCATCAGCCACGGGCCGGCGCCGTCCTGCGACAGGCTGACTCTTTGTTCTAGTGCCGTTGATTTAACAGATGTTTTAGACATGACCCACCTCAGATTCTAACCTTGTCTCGAGAGTTTCCCCGGCGCTGGCGGAGGCCAGTTCCAATAAATTGGCGAATGACACCTGCTGATTTTTCAGCTCGCCGACCACTTTTCCCCGGTTAAATACCAGTGCGCGGTTGCAGATATGGGCGATCTCCTCAAAGTCGTTGGAGATAACCAATACCGCCACGCCTTCCTCCAGGGATTTATTTAACAGATGGTAGATTTCCGCCCGTGCGCCGACGTCGACGCCGGCGGTGGGATCTTCCAGGATCAGCAGTGGGGCGGCCAGATGCATCCAGCGTGCCATGACCACCTTTTGCTGGTTGCCGCCGGACAGGGCGCTGATATCGATATTGACGTCCTTGGGCCGCACGTCGAACAACTGAACTTTCCACCAACTGGCCCCGATCTCGGCCCGGCGGCTATAGCGTGACAGCAGTTTGTGGCCGCTGGCCACAGGGTTGATAAACAGGTTTTCACGCACGCTCATCGACATCACCAGGCTTTCGCCGGTGCGATCCCCTGCGACCAATGAGACGCCGCAGGCCATGGCTTGCTGTGGGCTGCTGGCGGTGTAGCCTTGCTCGCGAAAGCGGATTTCGCCTTCATCAGCGTGACGCAGGCCAAACAGCAACCGGCCAATTTCTTCCTGACCGGCGCCGCGCAGACCGGCCAGCGCCAGCATTTCCCCAGGCTGCAGATTGAAGCTGACCGGGCCGATATCACCGACCACCACGTTATTGAGTTGCAGCACGGGCGGCTGATTTTCAGGCAGAGGTTCACGCTGATCGTCAGCCATTGCTTCGCCGACGATCATCTGCACCAGATCGCGCAGTGAATAATCGGCGGTATTGCCACCGGCCACATAACGGCCGTCGCGCATAACGCACACCCGGTCGGCAATTTCGATTACTTCATCCAGCCGATGGGTGACGTAAATCATGCCGACTTTTTTGGCACGTAGCCGGTTAATCACCGCGAACAGGTGGCGCACATCGTTGGCGGGCAGCG
Organism: Serratia sp. S4; assembly: GCF_000347995.1. Lineage (NCBI taxonomy): Bacteria > Pseudomonadati > Pseudomonadota > Gammaproteobacteria > Enterobacterales > Yersiniaceae > Serratia > Serratia sp. S4. The sequence continues at coordinate 4,310,068 of NZ_KB661120.1, read as the reverse complement.
AGGCGGTGGGTTCATCCAGCACCAGCAGTTCGGCATTGACCGCGACCGCCCGGGCTATCGCCAACAGCGATTTTTCGGTACGCGACAGTTCGAAGACTCTGGCGTCGGGATCCAACTCTATGCCGACATCCTGCAGTGCCTGAACGGCACGGCGGCGAATGGCACGCCAGTCGATCAGGCCGAAACGACGTGGGAAACCCATCACCAGCGCCATGTTTTCCGCTACCGTCATCCATTCGATCAGCCCGAGATCCTGATGAATAAAGGCAATAGGCTGGCGGCTGTCACTTTTTATCGCCGCGGCGGAGGCTATGCTGGCCCCTTGAAACTGAATATCGCCAGCGTCGCGTGGGTAAACCCCCGCCAGTACTTTGATCAGCGTCGATTTGCCCGCGCCATTTTCGCCCAGCAAGGCCAGGACTTCGCCCGGCATCACCTGCAGGCTGACGTCATTCACCGCGACGTTACCGCCAAAGCGTTTGACGATATGGCTGAGGGTGAGAATGGGTTGTTCCGCATTTTCTGGTGTCATGTGATGCGCCCCTGGTCCCTGCATCCGCGATCGGCGTGATGCTTGTTGGTGGTTATATCGCCTTTAAATTTCAATATGCGAAATTCAATTTCAAAAATAATATGCCGATTGCCGATCTAAAGCAAAGCAGGAGAGGTTTTAATTTTCTTTTTAAAACAATTATTTATTTATGTCTTTGCGGAATTGTGACGCACAACTCACTTCGGAAGTTAGCGGAATGTTGCGAGTTTTTAACCCGCTGACGACAATGAAACGGCGTTCCGTCTTCACCTGATGCGGGCCTTGGGGTAACATTCCCGGCAAAGGATCCGTTTGCCACGCCGTGGCGTTGGCTGGCGGCCCGACACTGGAGAAATTGCGCTATGAGCCTGAAAGCTGTCGACGAGAAAGATGACAAGAAAGACAAACCCCTGGGCAGCCAAAGCCTGTTCCGTGGTTTGCAACTGATTGAGATCCTGAGCAACTTCCCTAACGGCTGCCCACTGGCGCACCTGTCTGAGTTGGCCGGTATGAACAAGAGTACCGTCCATCGCCTGCTGCAGGGGCTACATACCAGCGGCTATGTCACTCAGGCGCCGTCGCCCGGTAGCTACCGTCTGACCACCAAGTTTATTTCTGTCGGTCAGAAGGCGCTTTCTTCGCTGAATATTATCCATGTCGCTGCGCCGCATCTGGAACAGCTCAATCTGGAAGTGGGGGAGACGGTTAACTTCTCCAGCCGCGAAGACGACCATGTCATTTTGATCTACAAGCTGGAGCCAACCACCGGCATGATGCGCACTCGCGCCTATATCGGCCAGCATATGCCGCTGTATTGCTCGGCGATGGGCAAAATTTTTATGGCCTACGGCAACAGCGATTATCCCGATCGTTACTGGCAAACCCATCAGCATGAAATTCAGACATTGACGCGCAATACCATCACCGAGTTGCCGAAGATGTATGAGGAACTGGCCGATATTCGCAAGCAGGGCATGGCGATGGATCGCGAAGAGAATGAGCTGGGGGTGTCCTGCGTGGCGGCACCGGTATTTGATATTCAACAGCGGGTGCCTTATGCGGTGTCGGTCTCTTTGCCGACCGCCAAACTGCAACAGATTGGTGTCAAAGCCCTGATTAAGCCGGTGCTGGCGACCGCACAGCGTATTTCTCAGGAGCTGGGATTTGTTATTCCCGCCTGATTATTAGCATTGCTGATAGTTGATTAGAAATATCAATTTCACCTAATAATTTTTTCCTCCTATGATGCGCGTATTGACCGATACGCGCCGCTGAACGGCGCTCTTTTCTCTGTGAGGAATACCATGCTAGCTGTCTTTTTGCAGGGCTTTGCCCTGAGCGCCGCGATGATCCTGCCGCTTGGCCCACAAAACGTTTTTGTTATGAATCAGGGCATTCGTCGCCAGTATCATCTGATGGTCGCGTCGTTGTGTGCGCTGAGCGACATCGTGCTGATCTGCGGCGGGATTTTCGGTGGCAGCGCCTTACTGAGCCGCTCGCCGCTACTGCTGGCGCTGGTGACCTGGGGTGGGGTAGCTTTTCTGCTGTGGTACGGCTGGGGGGCCTTTCGTACCGCATTTAGCCGGCAACTGGCGCTGGCGACGGCCGAAGAGCTGAAGCAAAGCCGCTGGCGGCTGGTGGTTACCATGCTGGCGGTGACCTGGCTGAACCCGCATGTCTATCTCGACACCTTTGTGGTGCTGGGAAGTTTGGGGGGGCAACTGACGCCGGATGTACGTTCCTGGTTTGCGCTGGGGGCGGTGAGCGCTTCCGTCGTGTGGTTCTTCGCCCTGGCACTGTTGGCCTCCTGGCTGGCGCCGTGGCTGAAAACCCAAATGGCGCAGCGCATCATTAATACATTGGTCGGGGTGGTGATGTGGGGCATCGCCTTGCAGTTGGCCTGGCAAGGGGCAAGTTTATAAGAATTTGTCACTAATCCGAATTCAAAAACCCGTGCGATATGCTAGCTTTGATGCCAAGGAACTGGCCTTTCAGGCCGGTAATCAGTTAGAGCCTGTCATCAAGGAGACACCGTGAAGCTTAAAGCATTGGCTATGGCCGCAATGATTGGATTAGGGACGTTACCTCTGGCGCTGCAGGCGGCAGAAGTGCCGGAAGGGCCGCACGTAGTGACCTCGGGTACCTCCAGCGTTGACGCGACGCCAGACATCGCCACCCTGGCGATCGAGGTCAGCGTTTCATCCAAAGACGCCGCCCAGGCGAAGAAGCAGGTTGATGAGCGCGTAGCGCAATATTTTGATTTCCTGCAGAAAAACAATATTGAGAAGAAAGACATCAGCGCCGCCAACCTGCGCACCCAGCCGGAATATGATTACCTGAAAACCGGTGAGTCGGTGCTGAAAGGCTACCGTGCCGTTCGTCAGGTACAGGTGACGTTGCGCCAGTTGGACAAGTTGAACGAGCTGCTGGACGGGGCGTTGAAATCCGGTCTCAATGAGATCCGTTCCGTTGAGCTGGGCGTGGCAAAACCGGATGTCTACCGTGAGCAGGCGCGTCAGAAGGCTATCGAGAACGCGACTCAGCAGGCGGCTTCATTGGCGAAAGGCTTTAACGCCAAGCTGGGGCCGGTATACAGCATTCGTTACCATGTCGCCAACTACCAGCCGATGCCGGTAGCGCGCATGTATAAATCGGCGGGTGCGGCAGCGGAAAGCGACGCGGCACAAACCTACGAACAGCAAAGCATTCACTTTGACGATCAGGTGGATGTGGTGTTTGAGTTGCAGCGCAACGCGGCACAATAATATACCCGTCATACTTGAAGCTGCATCTGTGTTGGCTGCAGGCAGTCACCCCAGTCACTTACTTGAGTAAGCTCCTGGGGACTCCTGCCCTGGCCGCCTTGATGCAGCTCCAATTATTTAGGGTATAACACTGGTTTTGCAGACTACTTACAAAGCTCGTTATTAGGGAGAGCGTGCCGAAGGGGTCGTAACGGCCTTGGCCGTCGACCAATTTGCCGGGAGCAAATTGGAACGACTTCCAGTCGGCCCGAAGGGTGGGATACAGGGATGTATCCCATAATAGCCCCTCGGTGCGCTAGGCCCGTGTATCTCGGGCTTAAAAACAACTTTGTCAGTAACCTCAAAAGGTTCGCCGCGGCGAACCTTTTCTATTTAATCCTGGCGCAGAACCTGGCGGCCGTGCTCCAGCAGGGCATCGGTCACTTTACGCATCATGCGGCTCTCCGGCGCGAAGCGGTGCCAGAACAGCATGCGGCGCTGGAACAGGCCCGGCGTCAGATCGATCAGTTCACCCGAAGCCAACTCTTTCTCAATCTGCAGATGCGGGATCATACAGCAGGTGGTGCCCTGGCGTGCCAACTGCACGAAGGCTTCCGACGAGTTCACAATATGGCAGGGCACGCTCCCCGGCGACAGATCAAAGTTCTGCTGCAGGAAAGCCTGGTGCATGTCGTCGAGATGATCGAACGCCACCGCCGGCGCTTTGAGTAGCGCGGAGCGCGTAACCCCGTTCGGGAAGTAACGCTCGGCAAAACCCTTCGAGGCGACAAACAAATAGTCCAGCGCGCCCAGTTGATCCACCAGGCAGCTTGGCAGCGGCTGTGGCTGGATACTCACTGCACCCACCACTTCACCCCGGCGCAGACGTTCCTGAGTGCGGGTTTCGTCTTCGACCTGCAGGTTCAGGCGGATAGGCGAATCTGTCAGCACCGGTTTCAATGCCGGTAGCAGCCAGGTCGCCAGGCTGTCGGCGTTAACCGCCAGCGACAGCAGCAGCGGCGTATCAATGCCGGTATCGTTGCCCAGCCACTCTTCTTCCAGTAATTCCACCTGGTGCAACAGCGCCAGCAGTTTTTGGCCCTGCTCGGTCGGGCGTGGCGGCACGGTACGCACCAACAGCGGTTGGCCAAACAGGTTTTCCAACTGCTTGATGCGCTGGGATACTGCCGATTGTGTGATGCAAAGTTTTTGCGCGGCGCGCTCAAAGCCACGCTCACGGATCACCGCGTCCAGCGCTTGCAGCGTTCGATAGTCTGGGCGTTTCATCGGAAAGATATCCCTTAAAGTAAATTGATACAGGCACTATGCCACATCTCTGGTGTATTACAGGTGGAAAATCACCGGGCTATCTTGCCGCACCGCGCCTAAAAATGCGGCCTGGCGTGAAGAAGTGTGATCCTGCCTAAGTGAAAAATAGCGATTTACCCTATAATACGCACACGTTTTCGTACAGAGGCAATGGACATATTATGACGCAGGATGAACTGAAAAAAGCGGTTGGCTGGGCAGCACTGGATTACGTTACCCCGGGCACCATCGTTGGGGTCGGCACTGGCTCGACCGCCGCCCACTTTATTGACGCGCTCGGCTCGATCAAGCACCAGATCGAAGGGGCGGTGTCCAGCTCTGACGCCTCTACCGCCAAGCTGAAAAGCCTCGGTATCCACGTTTTCGACAGCAATGAAGTGGATTCACTGGATATTTATGTCGACGGCGCGGATGAAATCAACCGCCATATGCAGATGATCAAAGGCGGCGGCGCTGCGCTGACGCGTGAAAAAATCATTGCCGCTATCGCGCGCAAATTTATCTGTATTGTCGATTCCAGCAAACAGGTCGATGTGTTGGGTAAATTCCCTCTGCCGGTAGAAGTGATCCCGATGGCACGTTCTTACGTAGCGCGTGAGCTGGTCAAGCTGGGCGGGCTGCCGGAGTATCGTCAGAATGTCCTGACCGATAACGGCAACGTGATCCTCGATGTGCATAACCTGAGCATCATGGACGCCATTGCGCTGGAAAACAAAATCAACGGCATCGCCGGTGTGGTGACCGTGGGTCTGTTCGCCAACCGGGGTGCCGATGTGGCGCTGGTAGGTACGCCTGACGGCGTGAAGGTTGTCGAGTAATGTAGTGCCGCTACAGGTATGCGGTCTTGGATCCCACCAGGCCGCATAATTCACTGGTTAAAATATCTTTTATTAAAAGCGTCAAATTTGGTGACATATGTCACATTGCGAGCGATAGCTCCACGAAGCTTCTGCCTATTTCTTTCCCTATGGCATTTTCTGCCAGAAACCACCAACAACGCTGAGCCTTGTACTGACGGGCGGGCAATCGTTTGTATTGCCGCCCGCGATATTTTTGTTATGTTGGATGCGTGCTGTTTCACAACAGCCGCTTCTGAAGTCTGAACATAGGGTCGGGTAAATGGCAAAAGTATCATTGGAGAAAGACAGGATTAAATTCCTGTTGGTGGAAGGGGTTCATCAGAGCACGGTAGATAATCTGCTGGCAGCCGGATATACCAACATTGAATATCACAAAGGTGCGTTAGACACCGAATCGCTTAAGGCATCGATTCGCGATGCTCACTTCGTCGGTATCCGATCGCGCACAAATCTGACCGAAGAAGTTTTCGCTGCCGCAGAGAAGCTGGTGGCGGTTGGCTGTTTCTGTATCGGCACTAACCAGGTTGATCTGAAGGCGGCGACCAAACGCGGCGTCCCGGTGTTTAACGCACCTTTCTCTAATACCCGATCCGTGGCTGAAATGGTGCTGGGCGAACTGCTGCTGATGTTGCGCGGCATTCCGTCCGCCAACGCCAAAGCGCACCGTGGCGAATGGCAGAAGCTGGCCGTCGGCTCGTTTGAAGCGCGCGGCAAGAAGCTGGGGATTATTGGCTACGGCCATATCGGCACCCAACTGGGTATCCTGGCCGAAGGCCTGGGCATGAAAGTGTTCTTCTACGATATCGAGAACAAGCTGCCGTTGGGTAATGCCCAGCAGGTGCGCCACCTGTCCGATCTGCTCAATATGAGCGACGTAGTGACGCTGCACGTGCCGGAAACCCTGTCGACCAAGAATATGATGGGCGCAGAAGAGCTGGCGTTGATGAAGCCTGGCTCGATTCTGATCAACGCCTCGCGCGGTACCGTGGTGGATATCCCAGAATTGTGCAAAGTCCTGGCCAGCAAGCATTTGGCCGGTGCGGCGATCGACGTCTTCCCGGAAGAACCTGCGACCAACAGTGAGCCGTTCATCTCACCGTTGTGCGAGTTTGACAACGTGATCCTGACTCCGCACATTGGCGGTTCTACGCAGGAAGCGCAGGAGAACATCGGTGACGAAGTGGCCGGTAAGCTGGCAAAATACTCCGACAACGGTTCGACCCTGTCGGCGGTTAACTTCCCGGAAGTATCACTGCCGGCGCATGGCCCTAATGCCAGCCGTCTGCTGCACATCCATGAAAACCGTCCTGGTGTACTGACGCAGATTAACCAGATCTTCGCTGAAGAAGGGGTGAACATCGCCGCGCAGTACCTGCAAACCGGTCCGGAAATCGGCTACGTGGTTATCGATATCGAAGCGGAAACCGAACGTGCTGATGCTGCACTGCAACGCATGAAGGCTATTGACGGCACTATCCGTGCTCGCCTGCTGCTCTGATTGAATACGCGGTGACAAAAAGGCCGGATTTTTCCGGCCTTTTCTATTTGGCTATCTGCCATGTCCAATTTTGAGATGGGGTAATGATTTCCGGCAGCGGGATATCCCAATGCTCCACCGGCAACTGTTCCACCTGCTGGCAGTCATGCGCCAACCCGATCGGGTAAGGGCCGAGATGTTGCCAGTTTTGCAGAGTGCGATCGTAAAAACCGCCGCCCATCCCCAAACGCTGGCCCGAGCTGTCAAACGCCACCAATGGCGTCAGCACCACGTCGAGTGATCCGACCGGCAAGACGTTGCGCACATCGAGCTGTGGCTCAAGGATATTGAAACGGTTGTGAACCAGCGGCGTTTCCGGGGTGTAACGCAGGAACAGCAGGTTGCCGGGGCTAAACGGGTGCAACACCGGCAGGTAGACTTGCTTGGCCTGTTGCCATAACCGTTCAATCAGCGGACGGGTATCCAACTCACCGTCAAACGACAAAAATACTGCAATGCTGTGCGCCGCCTGGATGCGCGGATGTACAGCGATACGTTCGGCAGTTTGCAGGGCAAAGTTATTTTGTTGTTCAGAGGTTAGGGCGCGTCGACGCTGACGGATTTGGTTACGGATGTTTTGCCGCTGCTGGGCATACTGGGCTTGAAAAGACATAGTCAGCACACTTACCGCTGAGGAAGGGGGAATCTCCGAGATGCCGTCGCAGGCTGTAACCCTTGAACCCATGGTTCAAGGTGAACGTGCTGTCGCAATCTTAAGGCTTCTCGGCGGGCCGAGCATGCACACCGATCGCGGATCATCACATTCTGTTGGTACTAAATATCGGCTCAGGGGACTGGCCCGCTGGCGAACATCTCAGAGAAATTTTTTACTCATTGCCGAAACCTTGGATTTCAGCAACTTAAGTTATTCGAATTGTGCATCCTGACGTTCAGAGATGCGACCCTGTTCAAGCAAAGCCTGTTCAATGGTCTGTTGTAGCATGCGAATGCGTTGTTCCATATTGGACGCATAATCACGGGTTTTCAACCGTTCTTGAGCAAGTTCGTGACAAACATTCAATGCCGCGATGAAAACGAGCTGCTCAGTATTTGTGACTCTAGTGCGAACTTTAAGATCTTGCAACCGTTCGTTAAGATCGACCGCTGCCATGTTCAACGCATCTTGTTGTTCTGGCGGGCAATTGACTCTTAAAGAGCGACCAAAAATTTGAATATCTACTGGTTGTGCAGACATGCCACCTTCCTGCCTAAATTTCGCGCCAGCCTCAACCTGCCCTTACCGGGCCGTCCAAAGCGGGCGCCACTATATATACCTCGGTACCAAGATACAACCCCTTTTTCAGTACCTGGTTGTAATCTACTGCGACAGACATTACCAGTCAAAAAAGGGTTTCAAAATGCGTATTTAGCTTCATTTTGTTCCCTGCCGGCAGTGTGTGAGATCTGGCACATCACGATTATAACTAGCCACTGAGGTGTCGTGCTTATCTGGTACAGCGACGGACCTTGGTGGTAGCATAACACGAACTTATCCTGCCAACGATGACGAATACGCATGTCTATACAGAATACATTTCCAAGTTACCAATCTTTGACCCTTGCCCTCAACCAGCAAGCGGTGGCGTTGACCGCTGCAGAAATGCACGGCCTGATCAGTGGCCTGTTGTGCGGTGGCAGCCGCGACGCCGGCTGGCAATCGCTGGTCTATGATCTGACTAACGAAGGCGTGGCCTTCCCGCAGGCGCTAAGCTTGCCACTTCAGCAACTTCATGAAATTACGCGTGAAACGCTGGAAGACGACGATTTCATGTTCCAACTGATGATGCCGGAAGGCGAGACGGTCAGCGTGTTTGATCGCGCCGACGCGCTGAGCGGTTGGGTGAACCATTTCCTGCTCGGGCTCGGCATGATGCAGCCGAAACTGGCTCAGGTGAAAGACGAGGTGGGTGAGGCGATCGACGATCTGCGCAATATCGCCCAACTCGGTTATGAAGAAGACGAAGACCAGGAAGAGCTTGAGCACTCTCTGGAGGAAGTGGTGGAGTATGTGCGGATGGCGGCCATTTTGTGCCACACCGAATTTACCCGCCGCAAGCCGACGGCACCGGAAAATGCCAAACCGACCTTGCACTAAATACCCGATTTCACGTCCTTAAGGCCGTGAGCACAGGCAGATTGATTTCAGGAGAAGGTGATGACTCAGCAGGAATTCAACAGCCGCCGTCAGGCGCTGTTGGCTAAAATGGCTCCGGCCAGCGCGGCGATTATTTTCTCTGCGCCGGAAGCGACGCGCAGTGCCGATACTGAATATCCTTACCGTCAGAACAGCGATTTCTGGTACCTGACCGGTTTTAACGAGCCGGAAGCGGTGCTGATTCTGGTGAAAAGTGACGAGACGCATAACCACAGCGTGCTGTTCAACCGGGTGCGCGATCTGGCGGCGGAAACCTGGTTTGGCCGCCGTCTGGGCCAGGATGCCGCTCCGGCGAAGCTGAGTGTGGACCGCGCTCTGCCGTTCAATGAAATCAACGATCAATTGCCTCTGTTGCTCAATGGCCTGGACGTGGTTTACCACGCACAGGGCCAGTACGCCTATGCCGATAAAATAGTGTTCGACGCGCTGGACAAGCTGCGCAAAGGCTTCCGTCAGAACCTTCAGGCACCGGCGACTCTGACCGACTGGCGTCCGTGGCTGCATGAAATGCGCCTGTTCAAGTCGTCCGAAGAGATGGTTATCATGCGCCGCGCAGGTGAAATTAGTGCGCTGGCCCATACCCGTGCGATGGAGAAATGCCGTCCCGGGATGTTCGAATATCAGCTCGAGGCGGAAATTCACCATGAGTTTACCCGCCTGGGTGCCCGCTCCCCGTCCTACAACACCATCGTCGGTGGTGGAGACAACGCCTGCATCCTGCATTACACCGAGAACGAAAGCGAATTGCGCGATGGCGATCTGGTGTTGATCGACGCCGGCTGTGAGTTTAAAGGCTATGCCGGTGACATCACCCGTACCTTCCCGGTCAACGGCAAATTCAGCCGACCGCAGCGCGCGGTGTATGACATCGTGCTGGCGTCACTGACGCGGGCGCTGGAGATGTTCAAGCCGGGCATCAGCATTCGTGTGGTGAATGATGAGGTGGTGCGCATTATGATTACCGGGATGGTAGAGCTGGGGATCCTGAAAGGCGAAGTAGAGCAGTTGATTGCCGAGCAGGCCCACCGTCCGTTCTATATGCATGGCCTTGGCCACTGGTTGGGGCTGGATGTACATGATGTCGGCCATTACGGCACGCCGGATCGCGACCGTACGCTGGAGCCGGGTATGGTGCTGACGGTTGAGCCGGGGCTGTATATTGCGCCGGATGCCGACGTGCCGGAAGAATATCGCGGCATGGGCATTCGTATTGAAGACGACATCCTGATCACCGCGACCGGTATTGAGAACCTGACTGCCGGCGTAGTGAAAGACGCTGACGCCATCGAAGCACTGATGGCGGCGGCAAGGTAATAGCATGAGTGTAATCATCGTTGGCGGCGGTATGGCGGGCGCGACTTTGGCGTTGGCCATTTCATCGCTTACTCAGGGACGATTGGCGGTTGATCTGGTCGAAGCGACCCGACCGGACGACCGCAGCCATCCGGGATTTGACGCCCGCGCCATTGCCCTGGCGCAGGGCACCTGTCAGCAGTTGACGCGCATCGGCGTTTGGCCGGCGCTGCGTGATTGTGCGACGGCCATCACCCAGGTGCACGTTAGCGATCGCGGCCACGCCGGGTTCGTTAATTTGCACGCGCAGGATTATCAGGTTGACGCGTTGGGGCAGGTGATTGAGCTGCACGACGCAGGGCAACGGCTGTTTGCTCTGCTGGCCAAGGCCCCCGGCGTTACGCTGCACTGTCCGGCCCGGGTGGTCGATGTAGTGCGCACCGCGGAGCAGGCCGAAGTGCTGCTGGATAACGGTCAGCGCATCAGCGGGAAACTGCTGGTGGCGGCAGACGGCTCGCGTTCGGCGCTGGCACAGGCCTGTAATGTGCAGTGGCAGCAAAGCGACTATCCGCAGTTTGCTACCATCGCCAATGTCACCACCGCCGAGCATCCGCAGGGGCGCGCTTTTGAACGCTTCACCCGGTACGGGCCGCTGGCATTATTGCCGATGTCTCAGGGACGCAGCTCACTGGTGTGGTGCCATGCGCGTGAAGATCGCGAGCAGGTTGACAGCTGGGACGACGAACGTTTTATCAGTGAGTTGCAGCAGGCATTTGGCTGGCGTCTGGGGCGCATCCTTCGCGCCGGGAAACGTCACAGCTATCCGCTCAGCCTATTGACCGCCAATCAGCATGTCAGCCATCGCCTGGCACTGGTGGGCAATGCCGCGCAAACGCTGCACCCGATCGCCGGGCAGGGGTTCAATCTCGGCCTGCGTGACGTGATGTCGCTGGCGGAAACCCTGGCCGAGGCGCAGCAGGCCGGAGAAGATCCCGGTGGCTATGCGCTGTTGGGGCGTTACCAACAACGGCGGCAGCAAGATCAGCAGGCAACCATCGGCGTGACCGACGGCCTGATCCGGCTGTTCGCCAATCGCTATGGCCCCCTGGTGGTCGGTCGCAATCTGGGCCTGATGGCGATGGCCCGGTTACCGGCGGTGCGAGACGCCTTTGCCAAGCGCACTTTGGGCTGGGTCGATCGTTAAGCGGTGTATGAGCAGGGGCGTAGCGTGCTGCGCCCAAAACGCTGGGCAATGGCACAGCGAGTCATTTAAGGAAATTAAGCAGCATGCAATCATTTGACGTGGTTATCGCCGGTGGCGGTATGGTGGGGCTGGCTCTGGCCTGTGGTTTGCAGGGCAGCGGTCTGCGCGTTGCGGTGCTGGAACATCAGCAACCGGATATGACGCCGCCGCAACCACAGCCGGAACTGCGCGTTTCCGCTATCAATGCCGCCAGCGAGCGCCTGCTGCAGCATATTGGCGTGTGGGACGAGATCCTCAACCTGCGCGCCAGCGCCTATAACGCGATGGAAGTTTGGGATCGCGATAGCTTCGGTAAAATAGCCTTTCGTGGTGACGAGTGCGGCTTCAGTCATCTCGGGCATATCATCGAGAACTCGGTGATCCAGCAGGCATTGTGGAAACGGGCGGAAAGCCTGAGTGACGTCACGCTGATGACTCCGGCGGCGCTCAAGCAGGTGGCCTGGGGCGAAAACGACGCTTTTATCACCCTGGAAGATGGCCGCATGCTGACTACCCGGTTGGTCATTGGTGCCGACGGTGCCCATTCCTGGCTGCGTCAGCATGCCGATATCCCGCTAACCTTCTGGGATTATCGCCACCATGCGCTGGTGGCCACTATCCGCACTGAAGAACCGCATTTGGCGACGGCGCGGCAGGTGTTCCACGGCGATGGCATTCTGGCGTTTCTGCCGTTCAGCGATCCGCATTTAAGCTCGATCGTCTGGTCGGTGGCGCCGGAGGAGGCAGAACGGCTGAAGCAACTGGAGCCGGAGCAGTTTAACCGTGAGCTGGCGATGGCTTTTGACCTGCGCCTCGGTGCCTGCACGGTGGAAAGTGAACGTCAGACCTTCCCACTGACCGGGCGTTACGCCCGCAGCTTTGCCGCGCACCGGCTGGCGCTGGTAGGTGATGCAGCGCATACCGTGCATCCGCTGGCGGGGCAAGGGGTTAACCTGGGCTTTATGGACGCCGCCGAGTTGATTGCCGAACTGCGCCGTCTGCAACGTCAGGGCAAGGATATTGGCCAACACCTGTATCTGCGTCGTTACGAGCGCCGCCGCAAACACGGCGCGGCGGTCATGCTGGCCAGCATGCAGGGGTTCCGAGAACTGTTTGACGGCAACCATCCGGCGAAGAAGCTGCTGCGTGATGTCGGGCTGCGACTGGCCGACAGCCTGCCGGGCGTGAAGCCCAGGTTGGTGCGTCAGGCGATGGGCCTCAATGATCTGCCAGAATGGCTGGCCTGACCGCTGTCTGAGGGAGGTCGCCAGACCTCTCTGCCTTATTTTCCTCGCATTATCATCGCTCCCGAAGGCGCAGCCCTGCGCCTTATACCCATAGATTTTTCTTATATAACACTTCATTTGAAATAATCTAATTCCAGGCCGGTTTTGCCATTAGTTTTTCTAATTCCATGTTCGGTTATCAAAAGTCGAAATTCCGTATGCGGCCGTGGGTTTGTTATATAACTTCGGATTTTTGGTGCTTTAATTGTTGGTTTTGTGCCTTAAAGCGCATTTTTCCAGTCAAAAACTCTGCACACTAGCCCGGCATTTTACTGGCCCTGAACGACGCCAAGCCTATTTTATCTTATGGTTAATGGGGTCATTCGGTGATAACGTCAGGACAAAGGTATCGTTTGCGTCGCGGCGGTTAGCCGCAGTTTTTGCACGTTTCGGCGCAGCGTTTCTGTTGGGCAGTCAGTGCGCCACGCAATCCGGCCGCGAGCCATTATCTGATGTATTGCGTAGCAGCACCCTATCTTCAGCTTCTGAGTGAAATGAGGGAAAAGATGGCAAAGCAAACCCCACTGTACGACCAGCACGTGGCGTGCGGTGCGCGCATGGTAGATTTTCATGGCTGGATGATGCCGCTGCATTACGGCTCCCAGATCGATGAGCACCACGCCGTGCGTCAGGATGCCGGTATGTTCGACGTCTCCCACATGACCATTGTGGATCTGCGCGGTGCCCGCACCCGCGAGTTCCTGCGTTACCTGCTGGCGAATGACGTCGCCAAGCTCACTCAACCTGGCAAAGCGTTATACACCGGTATGCTGAATGCGTCCGGCGGTGTGATTGACGACCTGATTGTTTACTTCCTTACTGAAGACTATTTCCGCCTGGTGGTGAATTCCGCCACACGCGAAAAAGACCTGGCCTGGATCGAAGAGCACGCAGCCCCTTACGGCGTAGCCCTGACGGTGCGTGACGATCTGGCGCTGGTTGCGGTGCAGGGCCCACAGGCCAAAGAACGTGCCGCCACCTTATTTACTCCGGAACAAAAAAGCGCGGTTGAAGGCATGAAGCCATTCTTCGGCGTACAGGCCGGGGATCTGTTTATTGCCACCACCGGTTATACCGGCGAAGCGGGCTATGAAATCGCCCTGCCGAAAGAGCAGGTGGTCGATTTCTGGCAAAAACTGCTGGCAGCAGGTGTGAAGCCTGCCGGCCTGGGCGCACGCGACACGCTGCGTCTGGAGGCCGGCATGAACCTGTACGGGCAAGAAATGGATGAAGGCGTTTCGCCGCTGGCCGCCAACATGGGCTGGACTATTGCCTGGCTGCCGGAAGACCGTCAGTTTATTGGCCGTGAAGCGCTGGAAAAACAGCGTGAAATGGGTACCGAGCAACTGGTCGGCTTGATCATGACGGAAAAAGGCGTATTACGTAATGAGCTGCCGGTGCGATTCACCGATGAAGCAGGTCAGACGCATGAAGGGATTATCACCAGCGGTTCATTCTCACCGACCCTGGGCTTCAGTATTGCCCTGGCCCGCGTGCCCGCCGGTATCGGCGAGCAGGCGATCGTGCAGATCCGCAACCGTGAAATGCCGGTCAAGGTCACCAAACCTGGATTCGTGCGTGCCGGTAAGCCACTGACTAATTAATTTTTTGTTTATTGATTCTTTATTTCTTCGAAGGAGTAGCTGGCGATGAGCAATGTGCCAACAGAATTGAAGTATGCATCTTCCCATGAGTGGGTTCGTTCAGAAGGTAACGGCGTTTACACCGTGGGCATCACCGAACACGCGCAGGAACTGCTGGGCGATATGGTATTTGTCGATCTGCCGGAAGTAGGCCGCACCGTTGCCGCCGGTGAAGACTGCGCCGTGGCGGAGTCCGTCAAGGCGGCCTCTGACATTTACGCGCCAATCAGCGGCGAAATCGTTGCGGTAAACGGCGAACTGGAAGGCTCTCCGGAGCTGGTCAACAGCGGGCCATACGCTGAAGGCTTCCTGTTCCAGATTAAAGCCTCAGACGAAGGCGAACTGGCGAAGCTGCTGGACGCCACGGCTTATCAGGCTTCTATCGACGAGTAACCGTTGCAACGCCCCAGGCCTATTGGTCGGGGCGTTTTAGTTACAGAACAGGCTATGTCCCGTACCCCGTAAGCATTCAGGAATTTGTAGCAATGACTCAGACACTCAGCCAACTTGAACACAGCGAAGCGTTCATCGAACGTCATATCGGCTCTTCTGCGCAGCAACAGCAGCAGTTGCTGGAAGCGGTGGGCGCACGTTCGCTCAACGCGCTGATCCAACAGATTGTGCCGGCAGATATTCAACTGCCTGCGCCGCCGCCGGTGGGTGATGCGGCCACTGAACATCAGGCGCTGGCCGAACTGAAGGCGATTGCCTCGCAGAATCAGCGCTACAAATCCTATATCGGTATGGGCTACAGCGCAGTGCTGACGCCGCCGGTGATCCTGCGTAACATGCTGGAAAACCCGGGCTGGTATACCGCTTATACCCCTTATCAGCCGGAAGTGTCGCAGGGCCGTCTTGAGGCGCTGTTGAACTTCCAGACCGTAACTCTTGATCTGACCGGTCTGGATCTGGCATCCGCTTCATTGCTGGACGAAGCAACCGCGGCAGCCGAAGCGATGGCGTTGGCCAAACGCGCCAGCAAGCTGAAAGACGCCAACCGCTTCTTCGTGGCTGACGACGTACATCCGCAGACGCTGGACGTAGTACGTACCCGCGCCGCCACCTTCGGTTTTGAAGTGATTGTAGATAAAGCCGAGAAGGTGCTGGAACTGCAGGGCGTGTTTGGCGTGCTGCTGCAACAGGTTGGCACGACCGGTGAATTGCACGATTACAGCGCACTGCTGGCGGAACTGAAAAACCGCAAAATCGGCACCAGCGTGGCTGCCGACATTATGGCGCTGGTGCTGTTGACCGCACCGGGCAAACAGGGCGCCGACGTGGTGTTCGGCTCCGCGCAGCGCTTTGGCGTGCCGATGGGCTACGGTGGCCCACATGCCGCCTTCTTCGCCTGCCGTGACGAATTCAAACGTTCGATGCCGGGCCGCATCATCGGTGTTTCCCGCGATGCCGCTGGTAACACCGCGCTGCGCATGGCGATGCAAACCCGTGAACAACATATCCGTCGTGAAAAAGCCAACTCGAATATCTGTACCTCGCAGGTGCTGCTGGCCAACATTGCCAGCCTGTATGCGGTGTACCATGGCCCACAGGGCCTGCAGCGCATTGCCGGGCGCATCCATCGCCTGACCGACATTCTGGCTGCCGGGTTGCAACAGGCCGGTCTGCAATTGCGCCATAAAACCTGGTTCGACACCCTGACGGTGGAAGTGAAAGACAAGGCCGCGGTGCTGGAACGCGCATTGAGCTTTGGTATCAACCTGCGTACCGACATTCACGGTGCGGTGGGTATCACGCTGGACGAAGCCACCTCACGTGAAGACGTGCAGACTTTGTTCGCCCTGCTGGCGGGCGACAATCACGGTCTGGACATCGACGCGCTGGACGCGGCGGTAAGCAAAAATAGCCAGTCGATCCCGGCGGGCATGCTGCGTCAGGATCCGATCCTGACTCACCCGGTATTCAACAGTTACCACAGCGAAACCGAGATGATGCGTTATATGCACCGTCTGGAACGCAAGGATCTGGCGCTTAACCAGGCGATGATCCCGCTCGGCTCTTGCACCATGAAGCTGAACGCCGCGGCGGAAATGATCCCGATTACCTGGCCTGAATTCTCCGAGCTGCACCCGTTCTGCCCGCCGGAGCAGGCTGCAGGCTATCAGCAGATGATCGGCCAGTTGTCACAGTGGCTGGTGCAATTGACCGGTTACGACGCGGTTTGCATGCAGCCGAACTCCGGCGCGCAGGGCGAATACGCCGGGCTGCTGGCGATCCGCCATTACCATGAAAGCCGTAACGAATCCGGCCGTCATATCTGCCTGATCCCAAGTTCCGCACACGGTACTAACCCGGCTTCTGCCCAAATGGCAGGAATGAGCGTGGTGGTGGTGGCCTGCGACAAGAACGGCAACATCGATCTGCACGATCTGCGCGTCAAGGCGGAGCAAGCGGGTGAAGAGCTGTCTTGTATTATGGTAACTTACCCGTCGACCCACGGCGTGTATGAAGAAACTATCCGTGAAGTGTGCCAAATCGTTCATCAGTTCGGCGGCCAGGTGTACCTCGACGGCGCCAACATGAATGCTCAGGTGGGCATCACTACGCCAGGTTATATCGGTGCGGATGTCTCACACCTTAACCTGCATAAAACCTTCTGTATCCCGCACGGCGGCGGCGGTCCAGGCATGGGGCCAATCGGCGTTAAAGCGCATTTGGCACCCTTCGTTCCAGGCCACAGCGTAGTGCAGATCGACGGTGTGCTCACTCAGCAGGGTGCGGTTTCCGCTGCGCCGTTCGGCAGCGCTTCTATTCTGCCAATCAGCTGGATGTATATCCGCATGATGGGCGCGGAAGGGCTGAAACAGGCGAGCCAGGTGGCAATTCTTAATGCCAACTACATTGCGACCCGCCTGAAGGACGCTTACCCGGTGCTGTATACCGGTCGCGATCACCGCGTGGCGCATGAATGTATTCTCGACATTCGTCCGCTGAAAGAAGAGACCGGCATCAGCGAAATGGATATTGCCAAACGTCTGATTGACTACGGTTTCCATGCGCCGACCATGTCGTTCCCGGTAGCGGGCACGCTGATGGTTGAACCAACCGAATCGGAAAGCAAAGTGGAGCTGGATCGCTTTATCGACGCGATGCTGGCTATCCGCAGCGAGATCGACCGGGTGGCAAAAGGTGAATGGCCGTTGGAAGACAACCCGCTGGTGAACGCGCCGCACATTCAGGCGGAGCTGGTCAGCGATTGGCAGCATGCCTATAGTCGTGAGCTGGCTGTATTCCCTATCGCCGGAGTGCGTGAGAACAAATACTGGCCGAGCGTGAAGCGTTTGGATGATGTGTACGGCGACCGCAATTTGTTCTGTTCCTGCGTGCCGATGAGCGAATACGAATAAGCTCCTCTGTCAATGGGCTATCAAGAGGCAGCGCATCATGCGCTGCTTTTTTTTGCGCGAAACACCTAAGAGTATTCTTGTTTATATCTTTGATTAATTGCTGTTTTTTTTATTTTTTATGCTATTTCCCGTCGTTTTTATTCAATCCGGGTTAAGACTCGGATCGGTTTACTTTCCGTTTAAACCCTGGTGATTAAATTGAACTCAGCAAAATATTTTGCAGGGAAGATAGACTCACAAGGAGTGCTCTATGAAAAGGTTGGCTATCGCAATCATTGCGGCTTTACCCTTCTGTGCCGCGCAGGCGGTTGAGAGTTATGAAGTCCGCAATCACAGCGGACAAACGGTATTTAAACTGAATTTTTACGCTCCCACCGACGGCAGCTATTTTACGGATGAGGATGGACCTCAGCGCTCATCCTGGACACTGGATGCCGGACAAAAGGCCCAGGTGATCAGTGCGGCGCAGCGCTGGGCCGATATCATTAAACCCAAGCCCGGCGAATTGCCCGGGGTGATCAATATCGGTACTTTTGATGAACAGAATGCCGGAGCATTGAGCCCTAATGTCAGCGAAGTCCCATTTAGCCTGACCCAACTTCAGGCGGTATTACAAGGCCAGGATGCAGGTGAGTTGGACAGTGGCGCCCACGCCTTCGTTAGCATCGGTAAATTGAACTTTACCCCGACCCAAGCCTCGCCAGCGCAGATCCCAACCGATCACCGTACCGATCTGGAAGTCACTATATTTCATGAGATTGCCCATGCGCTGGGAATAAGTAATGAGGCTGAGGTAGTCGATGGCGTGACGCAATTTAGCCCGACGCAGGGCAGCTGGACATCACACCTGTTTGACGACAACGGTAATCCTGCTCAGCCGGATCAGGCCATTTTATGCAAAGGTTGTGAGGGACCGGACGATCCTTCAGGTTTTGACGTGCGCAAAGACCAGGGCTATTTTGCCGGCAGTCACGTCAAAGAGGTGCTGGCCGGCGCTATGCCGGGAGTTCCTGTGCGAATCCTCTTTGAGGATGGCAGTCTGGATGAGGATTACATGTCCCACAGTGAGTTGGATCGCAGCCTGATGAGCCATCAAGATTACCGCAACTACACCACCATGATGGAAGCCGAGCTGGCTATGCTGCAGGACATGGGGTACGACATCGATCGTCGTAATTTCTTTGGTCGTTCTGTGTACGGCAGTGGCCTGGATGTGGTTAACCAGCAGGGGTATTTCGCGCGCAATGCCGCAGGCACTGCGTATCTTGACGGCCAGGCCAATACCGCCGCCCGCGGTCTCGGGTTGCACATATACGGCAGTAATAACCGGATAGAGCAACATGGTGACTTACTGGCCGATGGCGTTGCCGCCGCCGGTATTCGGATTGACGGTGCGGGCAATACGCTGACCATCGCACCGGGTACCCGGGTGCAGGCCAACGGTGATTACGGCACTGGCTTATTGGTGGCCTACGGCGATAACCACAGGATTATCCAGCGCGGCAGCCTGGAGGCGACCGGTAAAGAGGGCATCGCTGCCCGGTTGGATTTTGGCAACAACCTGCTGGGCAATGAGAGTGAATACCGGGGTTCGTATATTTGGCTGGTGGGCGGCACCGATCAGTCCGAAGACATGGCAGGACCATTGGTGTCCAACTTCGATATCACCGGCTCGTTAAAGGGGGCCAAAGCGGCTATTTACCAGTCGGTGAATGCGCTGGCCGGCGCAATCAACGTGATGCGCGGCGCCGATATTCAGGGTGATATTATTTCTGATTATGCGCAATGGGACGAAAATAATCAGGCGCGGCTCACCCGCTTAACCTTCGGTCTGCAACCGGATGCGTTGGGGCAGGTGACCGCTGCGGCGGATAGTGGCTTTGATTTCACCTATAACGGCAATATTCGCGGCAAGGATAATCTGGCGCTGGTGGCGGAAGGGGGCAAAACCACCCTGAACGGCGAGCATCAGGTGTATAGCGTGGACATTGAGCCGGGGGCCCAGTTGGCAGGCAATAGCCGTTATGCGCTATCGGATGCCGGGTTGTTCACCAATAACGGCTTGCTGACTACCGGTTCGCCTTTTGGCCAGGTTGCTATCATTGGTGATTACCAGCAGGGGCCACAGGGGCGTTTGCAACTGATGTTCGACAGCCTGGGGCACGGAGATCAGGTGTCAATCAGTGGCACATCCAGTCTGGGCGGTGCCCTGACGCTGATGCCGGTAAAAGGCTGGTATGCCTCAGACTGGCAGTTGAACAGCGCTTCGCTGCTGCAACTGGGACAGGTCAGCGGCGAGTTCGATCAAGTCAGCGTACAGACGCAATCACCGACGCTGAGCTTCAGTACAGCGCCGTTGGCGGGCGGAGAATATCAAATCAGTGCGACCCGTGGTGCATCGGCCTACAGCCAGTATGCGCAGAGCGCAAATGAGCGAAATGTCGGGCTGGCGTTGGCCCGTGCGGCGGTGACGGCGGGTAATGATATGCGGCCGTTACTGACCGCGCTGGATTTCTCCACTCCTGATGGCAAGCAGGTGAGCGGCGCTTTGGCACAGTTGGAGCCGTCGGCCTATAACAGCCTGATCCAGGCCTCCTTTGATCGTGAGCGTCAGTTAACCCGTGCGTTGACGGCACCGGAACGCAATCTGACGTTGGCTCCAATGGGCGACGAGCAGGATTGGATCAGTTTTGCCCTGCCTTACGGCGGTGGCACCTGGCAGCGTAATGCGGGCAATATCACCGGTTACAACGCCTCGCGTTATGGCGTGCTGTTCGGCGCGGAGAAACGCAACGTCCTGGTGCCGGGGCTGACAACCGGCTTCCACGTGGCGGTCGGCGGGCAAACGGTCAATGCCAAAAGCGCCGATCGGGCGCGGGCACACAGCACGTCATTTGATGTCGGTCTGCAGTTCAGCTTCGCGCAGGATCCCATGGCCGGGGCGTTTGCCTATGGCCTGGGGCGTGTGGGGGCTGAGGATAATCATATGAAGCGTCAGTTTGATGTCGCCGGTGTGAGCGGCACCAGCAAGAGCGACTGGACGACCTGGAACGGTTCATTAACCCTGGGCGGCGGCTATCATTTTGCGTTAACCGATTCGTTCAGCTTCGGCCCGGTAGCCGCGCTGGATTATACCGCCAGCAGGCATCGTACAATTAAAGAGTCCGGGTCTGGTACCTTGCCGATGCAGATTAAAGGCCATTATGCCGATTCACTGCAAAGCACGCTGGGCGTGGAAGCGTTGTACCAGGGGCCACAGGCTTTGTCCGCCACCCTGCGCCTTGGTTGGCAACATGAGCTGCTGAGCAACAGTGTCACTCAGCGTGCCCAATTCGTCGGTTATGACGCCTCCGCTTTTGATAGCAAAAGCACGTTGGCCGGTCGTGATGGATTGGCGGCGCAGGCGGGTGTGCAATATCAGTTGAACAAAGATGTTTCCGTCGGGGCCGGCCTTTCCAGCGAACTGTTCCGTCAGGGTAGCAATTCGTTAGAGGGCAATCTGTCCGTGACCTGGCGGTTCTGATTTTAGTCAATATCAATAACACGTTCGGCAAAGCGTACTATCAGTGGGGCACTGCATTATGCAGTGTCCTTTTCTATTGTCGCCGCAGGGTACCCGAACGATATATGGAGCAATAATAATGAGAGCTGCAATTGTCAACGTGTTAGGTCAGGCGCCGGTGGCGGGTCATGTGGATGAACCGGTAGCCAGGGAAGGGGAGACGCTGATCGAGGTGAGCGTAGCCGGTATCAAACAACTGGATCGCGCCATGGTGGCGGGAACCCATTACTCCAGCCCGAAGGCGTTGCCGGTCGTGCCCGGAACCGATGGTGTTGGTTATACACCGGACGGCCAGCGGGTTTATTTCGCCTCTTTCCGACAGCCGCACGGTGCTCTGGCTGAGCGTACCGTCGCTTCCTGGACCGTGCCGGTACCGGCTGGTGTGGATGATGCTACCGCCGCCGCCTTGATCAACCCGGCATTCGCTGCCTGGCTGCCGCTGCACTGGCGTGCCGAGCTTCAGGCGGGTGAAACGGTACTGATTATTGGCGCGACCGGCACCTCGGGCAAGCTGGCGGTGGCGGCGGCTCGTCAGGCGGGCGCAGGGCGCATTGTTGCAGCAGGCCGTCGGCAGAGCGTGCTGGATGCGTTGGATGCCGATGCAACGGTGGATCTCAGTCTGGAAGGGGATGCGCTAACCCAGGCTTTCGCTGCTGCCGCAGGGCCGAACGGATATCAGGTGATAGTCGATTACATCTGGGGTACGGCGACCGAGGCGCTGCTGGCCACGCTGAACAACCACGACCTGTCTTCCTACGCCGGTGGGCGCGGTATTCGCTTGGTCAATGTTGGGTCGATGGCCGGGCCAGACATTCGCTTGCCGGCGGCAGTATTGCGCAGTAACCAACTGCAGATTATGGGTAGCGGCACCGGCAATTTCCCCCCGGCGGCTGAGATGCAGAGATATGCCAGTGAGATCCTGGCGTTGGCGGCCACCGGGCAGATTTCGGTCGAGACTCAGGAGCATGGCTTATCCGAGATCGCTGAAGTGTGGGATCTGAACAAGAAAAGCGACGTCCGCTCGGTGATCCGCATTGCCGGATAGCTATTTTTATATTTATGGGCAAATAACAGTTTGCCCATTTGTTTGCCACAGCAAATCAAGCGGATGCCGTTGCAGTAAAATTGGCTGGGCGATGTTGGCTTAACTCTCCGATGACGCCAGATAGTTCTCCGGTAGATCAATAACAAACCCGATGCCGCGTTCATCAAGCCCTTCGGCCACCCGCAGTTGCGCACCGATTTTATCTGCCAGATTTTTGGCAATCGCCAGCCCCAGACCGCTGCCGACCTGCAGAGTACCTGGCACGCGATAAAAACGTTCGAATAACCGTTTGTGGTATTCAGGGTTAATACCGGGGCCATTGTCTCGCACAGTAATATAGCAACCCAGTGGCGATAGCGAACGGATGTTGACTTCGATTCGGCCACCGTCAGGCGCGTATTTGATGGCATTTTCCAACAGGTTGGTAAAAATGGTAATCAGCGAGTGACGATCGGTATCAATTATCACATTTTCACTGCCATCCAGCGAGAGTTCGACGTTCTTCTCCAGCGCATAGGGCACGTGCTGGGCAATGCATTTGCCGATTTCCGCGTGGATATTCACCGTTTCAATCTTCAGTGGGAAGTCTTCCGACTCCAGTTTGGCCAGATCAATTAGCTGGCGCGAAAGCGATGCGGCGCGATCCAACCCTTGTTGCATGTCTTCAATGATTTCCTGACGTTCGGTTTTATCCGCCACCTGGGTCAGCAGATGCAGCTGTGCCAGCACGGCGGCGATCGGGGTGCGCAGTTCATGAGCCGCGTCGGCCATAAAGCGCTTTTCACGTTGATTGGCTGCATCGATACGCGACATCAGCTTATTGATTTCCAAAACGATTGGCCGGATTTCTTGATATTGTTCGGCCGCATTGATCGGCGACAGAGTACCGGGCTTGCGGTCAGAGATCATTCTGGCAATTTGCCGCAGTGGCCGCAGGCTGAGATAGGCGGTGAACAGCAAAGTGACAATGATGGCTGCCAGAGTGACCAACAGCGGGATCGCGGTACTTTCCGCCGGATTGCCGAAAATAGTGGTGCGGTTGTCAAAGGATTCGCCGACGATCACTCTAAATTGCTGTTTATCGCTCCAACTGCCGGCAATATGCCACTTCACATTGGCGTAGCTGATGGTGCCGGACAGCACCGACGGCGGCAGGAACAACGGTTTTTCCTGTGACGGTGAGGCGTAAAGCATCTGGTTGTTGCTATCGTAAACCACAAATAGCGGGCGATAGTCTATTTCATCCTGCATGCCGTTTTTGATCGAGTCGATATACATGACTTCGATATCTTTAATCACCTCAAGATAACTGCGGTTGGTAACATCTGTCTTATCAAGAATATTGGCGATACCCCGGGCGACAATGCGTTGCTGATTATCTAAATACTTTTCCGCATCGGGATAATATGAATATTTTACCCAACCAATCAATGCGCCCCAGAGCAATAATATAGCTAAAACCTGGAAAATAATGGTGCGAATAAAAAAGGATTTAAAACTTATCATCCCAGAGTCTCTTTTTTTAATAAATAACCGATGCCACGCACGGTGATAATTTTTTCCTTGCCAATCTTGCGCCGCAAGTTATGCATATGCACCTCCAGAGAATTACTTTCCACGCTGTCGCCATGGCCGAACAGACTCTGCTCCAGTGCGGTTTTACGCACCACGGTGCCGGCGCAGCGCATCAGTTCATGCAGCAGCCGATACTCCTTTTTCGATAACAGCAGCAGTTCGTCATCCAGCGTCACCTGGTGATTGATTGGGTCCAGATACAGATTGCCCAGGCTCCAGGTTTGGGAGGCAAACCCGGCCATGCGGCGGTTCACCGCCTTCACGCGGGATATCAACTCAGGCAAGGCGAAAGGTTTGGCCAGAAAGTCGTCCGCGCCGGAGTCCAGGCTATTGACCAGGCTTTCGATACGGTCGCGTGCGGTCAAAATAATGATCGGGATATTTTGTCCGGCGGCCCGCCACTCGACCAGTTTTTTTAATCCATCCCCGTCTGGCAGGGTCAGGTCTAACAGCATTAAATCGAAACTGCCCTGTGAGAGCCTGGTTTGAGCATCATGCACCAGCCGCACCCAGCATAGCTCAAAACCCGCCAGCTCTAGTGCCCGGCACAGGGCCTTGCCCAATTGCAGATCGTCTTCCACTAACAATATGTTCACGGGGTATCCGGTTTATGTCACGGCGCTGGCGGCTATATAACTACAACCCTCATGGGAAGACAACGGCGTCATCCTTTTTGCACTATCGTTCTTAAGCAAACCTTAATCTGGGATTAATTTGGCGTTAAGGGAGCGTCGATATATTTCGAGTACGCTGATTCCTGCACAAATCATCAGGGTAGGAAAAATGCGTGTCGACAACTTTTCAATGGCGGTTACCTGTACAGGCGCAATTTTATTGTTGGTGTTGGTCATACTGCCTTCCGACGTTGGCGCGCAAGGGGAAAATCATCCCGTCCAGATTTCCTTCCCCTTACCGCATATTCAGCATGCGCAGTCCCTGATTTTTTATAAAAGCTTAAAGCCACGGATTAAAAAACAGCTGCGTCGTTTGGTGCAGTTATAAGGTTTATTTTAATAAGGGTAACAAGTGGAAAAATACCCTTGGATATTCTGCAGCATGGATATCTATACTCTGTTGAAGAAGGTGGCTGAGGTAGCTTTGCTGAGCGCCAGTTACCGGTTATGACTTCCCAATCAAAGAAAGGAACAACATGACTAAAGTTGCACTGGTCACCGGCGCCAGTCGGGGTATTGGCCGCGCTACGGCGCTACTGCTGGCACGTCAGGGTTACGCGGTAGGCGTTAACTATCTGCAGAATGAAGCTGCAGCGCAACAGGTGGTCGCGGAGATAGAATCACTGGGCGGCCGGGCGCTGGCGCTGCGGGCCGATATTGGCGATGAAAGCCAGGTAGTGGCGATGTTTAGCCAACTGGATGCCACCCTCGGGCCTATTGAGGCACTGGTCAACAATGCCGGTATTCTGTTTCAGCAGTCGAGCATTGAGCAACTGACCGCCGAGCGCATCAACAAGGTGCTGAGCACTAACGTCACCGGTTATTTTCTCTGTTGCCGCGAGACGGTGAAGCGCATGGCGCATCGTCATGGCGGCCAGGGCGGGGCGATCGTCAATGTCTCTTCCGCTGCAGCACGCTTAGGCGCACCGGGCGAATACATCGACTATGCCGCCTCTAAAGGGGCGGTGGACACGCTAACTACCGGACTGGCGTTGGAGGTGGCGGCGCAGGGTATTCGCGTCAACGCGGTGCGGCCGGGGCTTATTTATACCGAAATGCATGCCAGCGGCGGCGAGCCTGGGCGCGTTGATCGGGTAAAAAGCAGCCTGCCGATGCAACGCGGCGGTACCCCGGAAGAGGTGGCAGAAATCATCGCCTGGCTGCTGTCCGATGCCGCTTCTTACGTCACCGGCAGCTTTATCGAGGCCGCCGGCGGCCGCTGATGGCTCATTAGCCACAGTTCCGCGAGTATCCTTTTGACTTCAGGTATTATTGGGTGTAATTTTTGTTCAAATAACAACCAATTTGTAGTTACAAAAATGTATGTTTCTTTTGAATGGAATCAAAGAAAAAGCCAAAGTAATCTGGCGAAACATCACATAAGCTTTGAGCTGGCGCAGCATGTTTTTTCGGACCCAAACCAGCTAGCCGTGATTGAGCGCATTGATGGTGGCGAAGAGCGCTGGCAAACCATTGGCATGGTCGGTGGTTGCCTGATATTGCTGGTGGCGCATACCACGCGAGAGGTTGATGTGGACGGTGACAGTATAGAGATTATCCGTATCATTTCAGCCCGCAAAGCGGATGTTAAAGAAAGGGGAAAATATGAAGCGAAAAAATTTGGTTAGGAATGTGCCACATAGCGTGCTTCCTCCCCTGACGGAGGTGCAAAAAGCGCAAATAGCTTCATTGAGTGCTATGCCAGACGTCGACATTGACTACAGTGATGCGCCCACACTTAGCGATGAGAAGTGGGGGACTGCGTTACAAGGAAGGTTCTACAAACCGATGAAGGTATCAAAAACCGTCAGGATCGATGCTGATATTCTGGAGTGGCTTCAGAGGCCGGGTAAAGGTTACCAGAAACGTTTGAACGCGGTCTTGCGTGCCGCCATGCTGAAAGGCCAAGAGCTAGAAAAGTAAAATTATTCACCTGCTGGTGTTTATCCTGCCGTTTAAAGCCCGGTAGCTTTAGACTCACCGGGTTTTTGCTTTGGCGTTATCTCTACCCAATCAGCCCTCATGCAGCAGCGCGCTGCGGAAAGACAGAATGTGCGCCTCTGCTGCATTGGCGGCTGCGTCGTCATCCTGTGCGGCCAGTGCAGCGATAATGGCTCGATGTTCTTCGATCACCTCTCGCATATGACCTTCGCGTGACAGCGTACTGGCCCAAAAGCGTTGCGCCCTGGCATGCAGCACGCTCAGGATGTCCGCCAGCATGTTATTCCCGGCGATCTGCGCCAGCTGCTGGTGGAACTGGTGGTCCAGTGTCATCATCTGCACCCGGTCACGGCGCTGGCTGGCGGCTTCAATTTGTTGATTGAGGGCCGTCAGTGCGGCGACTTGTGGTTCGGTAATTCGCTTGCTTGCCAGCCGCATACACAGCATTTCATTAGCCAGTCGGACTTCAATCAGTTCCAGTGCGTCATCCATCGACAGCGGCGAAACCATCACTCCTTTACGCGGGATCACCTGTAGCAACCCTTCATTGGCCAGCCGGTGGATCGCCTGATTGATTGGCGTTCTGCCCATATCCAGCTCACTCATTACCTGCGCGGTATTGAGATATTCACCAGGCTTATAACTCAACGTCACCAATGCCTGCTTAAAGCGCCGATAGGCCAGTTCATTCAGTGACATTCCGGCTTCCTCTGCCGTCGGGAGTTCCTGGCTCTCTGCGTCAAGGCTCATCACGTTCTGCTCCTGCAAGAAGAAAGTTTTTAGACATAGTACACAAAAACATGGCATGGAAATCGCTTATTTGGTAGCTAAAGATATAGTAAAATTTCACAGTATTTTAACTAAAGGGACACAAACGCCATGAGACTGACCTTCACTTTACCTGAATCCAGCGGGGCCGGGGTGCTGGATGTTGAGATTGATCATCTGGTGATCGCCGGCTGGACCGGCCGCGATCGCGAGGCCATTCTGCACCATATTAGGGAGTTGGCCGAACTGGGCGTGCCCCAACCCAGTGCAGTCCCGCTATTTTATCGGGTGGCGGCTAATCAGCTCAGTCAGAGCGATTGCATTGAAGTGATCGGCAATGCCAGCTCCGGCGAAGCGGAGCCTTTGATCTTCACTCATCAGGGTGAACTGTTTGTTTCGCTGGCCTCAGATCATACCGATCGCCAACTGGAGGCGCACAGCGTCGCGCTGTCCAAACAAATCTGCGTCAAACCGGTAGCCCGCGCCGCCTGGCCACTACGGGAAGTGATTGCTCACTGGGATTCATTGATCCTGCGATCCTGGATCAAAGAAAACGGTGAGTTCCGGCTTTATCAGCAGGGTTACCTTGCCAGTCTGCGTACTCCCGGCGATCTGCTGGATCGCTATTTGAGTGGTCAGCAGGTGCCGGAGGGCGGGCTGACGGTCCCGCAGCCGCGAGATGGCCTGGCGATGGCCTGTGGCACGGTCGCGGCGATTGGCGGTATCCGTCCGGCGGTCGAGTTTCGTATGGAACTGGTGGACGAAGTGCTGGGACGCACCATCAGCCACGGTTATCGCAGCATAGAACTGCCGGTGGTGGCGTGATGAAAAAACTGACTTTAGCGCAGGCCGCCGCCGGATTGGCCAGTGGCGAATTCACTGCTGTGCAACTGACCGCCACCGCTCTGGCGCAAATCGCCGACCCGCAGGGGGAGGGTGGGCGCACTTTTACTCATGTTTATAGCGACTGGGCACAGCAGCAGGCATTGGCTGCCGATCGACGGCGTGCGGCGGGTAAGCCCCTGTCGGCGTTGGACGGTGTGCCGGTATCGGTCAAAGACCTGTTTGATGTCGCCGGGGAGACCACCGCTGCCGGTTCGCGGGTGTTGGCCGATGCGCCGGTAGCCAACAACCACGCTGCAGTGGTGGCGCAGTTGTTGCAGGCTGGCGCGGTAGTGATCGGCAAAACCAACATGACCGAGTTTGCCTATTCGGGGCTTGGCATTAATCCCCACTACGGCACGCCCGCCAATCCCTGGGATCGCCCTGCTGGCCGTATTCCCGGTGGTTCGTCTTCCGGTGCGGCGGTTGCGGTGGCTGACGGCATGTGCTTTGGCGCGATAGGCAGCGATACCGGCGGTTCGGTACGTATTCCGGCGGCCTTCTGCGGCCTGACCGGTTATAAACCTACCGCCCGGCGCATCAGCAGTCGTGGTCTGCTGCCCTTGTCACCCTCACTGGATTCAATTGGCGTGATTGCCCATGACGTTGTCGGTTGCATCGCGCTGGATACGGTGATTACCCAGCAGCCGCTGCACCCGCAGCAGAAAACGCTGAGTCAGGCGCGCTTTGCCGTGCCACAAACGTTGGTGCTGGATGGCCTGGATGAGGAAGTCACCGCCGCCTTTCATCTCAGCGTAGAGCGGTTGGTGCAGGCGGGGGCGCAGATTGAATTTATTCCCTGTCATGAGTTCGCCGAGCTGGCAGCGATCAACGCCGCCGGCGGTTTCACCGCGCTGGAGTCCTGGCGCTGGCACCAGCCGCTGATTGCCGAACATGCCGAAGACTATGACCCACGGGTGCTGTCACGTATTCGTCGCGGCCGGTTGCTCGATGAGCAGGATCTGCAGCAATTGCGGATGCAGCGTGCCGATTGGCAACGGCGAGTGACCGCGGAAGTGGAAAAATTTGACGCGTTGTTGATGCCAACCCTGCCCTTTATTGCGCCGACCATTGCCGAACTGCAGGAGGATGAAGACGCCTATTTCCGTATCAACGGTGCCGCGTTGCGTAACCCTTCGGTGATCAACTTCCTCGATGGTTGCGCGTTGTCACTGCCCTGTCAACGAGGTGATGCAGCGCCGGTTGGCCTGATGGTGGCTGGGCTACCGCTGCATGACGAGGCGCTGCTGGGCTGGGCGCTGGCGATCGAACGCTGCCTCGCCGAGGCGTGATTTTCCGGTGGGGACGACCCCGCCTTACTTTGAACTAACAGGAGAGTACCCATGACCGGTTCCCCAAACGGAATGCTGTTTGTCGCAACAGATGTCGCCGCGCAGGACGAGGCGGATTTCAATAAGTGGTACGACCGCGAGCACGTGGAAGAGCGAGTGCGGGTGCCCGGTTTCTTGTCGGGTACGCGCTATCAGGCACTACAGGGCGGGCGCAAATACCTCGGACTGTATAAAACCGAAACTCTGGCCAGCTTTACCTCTGCGGCCTACCGCGCCGCGTTTACCGAGCAGACCCCCTGGTCGGTCGCCAGTCTCGATAAAATGCGCGATCCGATGCGTCGTGTCTGCGCGGTGGAGGCGGTGACCGGGCAGGGTTGCGGCAGCCATCTGGTTATCCTTCCCCTCGAACCGGCGCGGCCGCAAGTGCTGAAGGCCTGCATCAAGCATTTGGGGAGCCTCCTGGCCGAACTGCCCGGTTTTGTGCGCAGTAGCCTGCTGTCGCCGGACGCTGAACTAAGTTCCCCGTTGCCGAAAGAGTCGCGGGAGAACCGCCAGTTACTGCCGATGATGCTGATCGAAAGCAGCAGCGCCGAAGCCGGACAGCGGCTGAGTGAGTTGGCCTGTAGCCAACTGAAAATCCCCGCCGCCGATGCCATGCATTATGCCCTTGGCTGGCAACTGACCACACAGGAGCTTTCATCATGAGCACTTCAACCACACAGCCGTCAATCGCGGAAGCGTCCACTGCCGAGGCTACCGCCCATCCGCCAAACACCGGCAAGCTGGCGGCGGCCAGTTCGATTGGCACCGCGCTGGAATGGTATGACTTCACCGTCTACAACATCATGGCGGCGCTGATTTTCAACCACGTATTTTTCCCCTCTTTCGATCCGCTGGTGGGCACCATTTTGGCGTTTTCCACTTACGCGGTGGGTTATGTTTCGCGGCCGATTGGCGGTATCGTCTTTGGTCATCTGGGTGACGTGCTGGGACGGCGTTTTGTATTGGTGACCACGCTGGTGATCATGGGTGTGACAACCGCGCTGATGGGGTTGCTACCCGGTTATGCCAGTTGGGGAATTTGGAGCCCGCTGCTGTTGGTGACGCTGCGCTTTATTCAGGGAATTGCGCTGGGGGGCGAATGGGCGGGGGCGGTATTGCTGTCGAT
Organism: Serratia sp. S4; assembly: GCF_000347995.1. Lineage (NCBI taxonomy): Bacteria > Pseudomonadati > Pseudomonadota > Gammaproteobacteria > Enterobacterales > Yersiniaceae > Serratia > Serratia sp. S4. The sequence goes on along the minus strand of NZ_KB661120.1, from coordinate 4,279,174 downwards.
GGAGCACGGCAAGCCTCATCAGCGAGGACGCAACGCCTCCTTTGCTCAGGTTGGCCCTTCCTGCGGAACGCTGATCGGCACCGGGCTTATCACGCTGGTGACGGTGGCGATGACGGCGGAGGATTTCCAGCAGTGGGGCTGGCGTATTCCCTTCCTGCTTAGCCTGGTACTGGTGGTGTTTGGCCTGTGGCTACGCCGTGGCGTGGGGGAAACGCCTGCGTTTCTGAAACTGGAGGCATCGAAGGACGTTACCCATTCACCAATCCGCGAAGTTTTCACCCAGCATCGGCGTCCGCTGTTGATCGCCGGGGGTTCGCGTATTGGTTCCGACGTGCTGTATGCGCTGGTGGTGGTTTTTACCCTGACCTACGTCACTACGGTACTGAACCTGCCGCGCCCGGTGGCGTTGGCTGCCACCATGTTGGGGGCGATCGGTAACGCGATTACCGTGCCGATGTTCGGCGCACTGTCCGATCGTTTTGGCCGTCGGCCGGTGTATATCGGTGGGGCTTTGGCGGCGATGGTTTGGGCATTTGTGTTCTTTATGCTACTCGACAGCAGCCAGCCGGTGCTGATCTGCCTGGCGGTGGTGGTCGGTCTGTTGATCCATGCGGCAATGTATGGCCCGCAGGCGGCCTTTATCACCGAGCAATTCCCAACCCGGGTGCGTTATGCGGGGTCGTCGTTGGCTTATACGTTGGCAGGTATTATTGGCGGTGGCTTTGCGCCGCTGATCATCGCCTCATTGTTCAAGTCTTACGACAGCACGCTGGCTATTTCGGCCTATGTGGTGCTGGCACTGCTAATCACACTGTGGGCAGTGATTGCCGCGAAGGAAACGGCACACAAGCCGTTATGAAAGGCGTGCCGGGTGAAGGGATCACCCGGCCTGTCACAATAGCAACGCTGTTACTTCAGCCAGCCTTTGCGTTGTGCGTCCTGCAGGTGTTGCAGCAGGTACTTCCACAACTCCGGGTGAACATCGGCGATGGTAGTGTTACGCGCCAATACCTGCTCCAGGCTGATACCGTTCTCTACCCAGCTTTGGCCCTGGTTGTGCAGGTTCATCAGCATCGGCATGGTGCGATCCAGCACCAGCGCAAAGCGCGCGTCGGCGCTCTCGCCATCTTCATATTCCTGCCATAAAGCGGTGAAATACTCGCGCTGAGTGTCCGGCAGCATACCGAACAACCGGCGTGCCGCCGCCACTTCCACATCATGGATCGCTGCGCGGGCCGCCAGATCGTAGACCAGCACGTCACCGGCATCGATCTCAACGATGTCATGCAGCAGCGCCATCTGGATCACGCGTTGGATATCTACGCCTTCACTGGCGTAAGGGGCCAGGCTCATGGCAGCAATAGCAAAGTGCCAGCTATGTTCGGCGGAGTTTTCCTGGCGTTGGGTGCCCAGCACTTTGGTGCGGCGTTGCACGCTTTTCAACTTGTCGATTTCCATCAGGAACTGGATGACCTGGGTCATGGAGCCGAAATCTAACGCGGGTACAGCGGATGACATGGTGTAAACCTCATGGTAGATGGGTTGAAGCCGAACGATTGTAGACCAGCGGGCGAGGGATTTCGATGGTTACACGCGCACACAGTTTTATTTTAGCGTACACGTGTACACTGAAATTATTCTCAGTTAAGCTGCCTTGCGGTAATTTCGAACAATGTTGGCTGTTTTGAGGGGTTGTGTGCAATGGGAAAAACGGGCGTAGTGAAAGCCGGTACTGAAAAAATGGCCGCCACGGCCTATCCGTGGGCGGAAGAAATCGCTAACAGCATCAGTCACGGTATAGGGTTGGTTTTTGGTATTGTCGGCCTGGTACTGTTGTTGGTTCAGGCGGTAGACACCGGCGCTGACGTGACGGCCATCGCCAGCTACAGTCTTTATGGCGGCAGCATGATCCTGCTGTTCCTGGCCTCCACGCTGTACCATGCCATTCCCCACCAGAAAGCCAAGCACTGGCTGAAAAAATTTGACCACTGCGCCATTTATCTTTTGATTGCCGGTACCTACACGCCGTTTCTGTTGGTGGGGCTGGATTCACCGCTCGCCAAGGGGTTGATGGCGGTAATTTGGGGTTTGGCGCTGCTGGGCGTGTTGTTCAAACTGGCGTTCGCACACCGGTTTGAAGCGCTCTCGCTGGTGACCTATCTGACCATGGGTTGGCTGTCGCTGATCGTGATTTATCAGTTGGCAACTCGTTTGGCGCTGGGCGGTGTGACGCTGCTGGCGGTCGGTGGCGTGGTTTATACCCTGGGCGTGATCTTCTATGCATCGAAGCGTTTCCGCTTCGGCCACGCCATTTGGCATGGTTTCGTGCTCGGTGGCAGCCTGTGCCACTTTATGGCGATTTATCTGTACGTCTGATACCCGCTGATATCTTTCGCACTGCAGCGTTGTTGGCTGCAGTGCGAAATCTATTGCAGACAGACCAGGAAGCTCTGACTGCTCCCTTCTTTATTTCTCTTCCGCCAGTGAGTATGGCAGTGGCTTGATGGCCAGTTGACTGGTGGCATCGTCGCGAACCCGCAGCTTGCTGTCGGCGTCCAGATCGTTATTCAGCACCACTTGTACCCACAGCGTGCCGTCGGCCAACCTGGCGGCGCTCAGCACCGTACCGGTACGGCGCCAGTTTTCACCCAACTGCAATTCCACGTCTTCAGCGGCCTGCGGCACTCGCCCAGCCTTGCCTTCCAGCCAGTACAATGCCCGTTTGTTGGCCCCGCGGAACTTGGCGCGCGCCACCATTTCCTGACCGGTGTAGCAGCCCTTGCTGAAGCTGATGCCATCCAGCGCCTGCAGGTTGGTGGCCTGTGGGATCAACTGCCCGCTGTTGGCGGCGTCAATCACCGGGTAGCCGGCTTCGATATCCAGCGTCAGCCACTGCTGACTGTCGTTCAATTCGGCCTGCTCGTGCAGTTTGTCGACCAACTGTTCGGCAACGGCGGCGGTGGTGACCAACAGAAAACGTTCTGCCGGGAGTGAGAAGTGCAACAGGGTAGTTTCACCGTCCTGCACGACCTGATGTTCGGCATCCGGCAGGCTGTTGAAAACGCCCGCCAGCGCCGCGCGTGCCTGAAAACCGGCTACGCCCAGTAACACCGCTTCGTTGTCGGCGGCAATGGTGAGTTTGGAAAATACCGCGTACTTTTTGATTTCAGCCAGTTGGCTGTCCAGCACGCTGCGGCGTTCCAGATAGGCAAAGCCTTCACCGCGATGGAATAAACGCAGGTTGCTCCACATTTTGCCTTTGGCATCACAGTGGCCGCACAACACGTGGCTATCGGCCGGCAGCGCTTCGATATCGGCGGTTACCTGGCCCTGAAGGTATTTCACCCGGTCCGGCCCGTTCAATGTCACCAGCGCCCAATCTTCCAGTGAGATCAGGGTCAGGGGCAGATGGGAGGAAGCGGAAGGCTGACGGGGTGGAAATGGAATTTTATACGCCATAGTAAGATCCTGCTTAACGTTTAGCTTACCTGAAGGTGTGTTGGCCCCATGGTAAAAGAGGTGGCGGCCTTTGCAAACTGTTATTCACGCTTGCCTCGCAGACAGCGCTTTTTTTGACATTTAGCGCTTTATTACGCTTTACACCGAGAACGTCCTTCCCGGCGAGTATGTCAAATTGTTACTCTATAGGCTTGCGGCCAAGGGTAACCCTTGCAGACAGATCTTTGGCTGATGGAATTATATCGCGCCGGTGTTGCCATACAGTGTGTCAGTTGAACCCTGCGATGGTGTTGCCACGCTGAAAAGAGGTTAGTCATAACAACATGGATATTAATAACAAAGCACGTATCCACTGGGCTTGTCGCCGCGGTATGCGTGAGCTGGACATCTCCATCATGCCCTTCTTCGAGTATGAATATGACCTGTTGAACGATACAGACAAAGCGCTGTTTATCCGTCTGCTGGAGTCTGACGATCCCGATCTCTTCAATTGGCTGATGAATCATGGCGCTCCGCAGGACAGTGAACTGCAGAGAATGGTGACACTGATCCAGACGCGAAATAAAGACCGTGGCCCAGTGGCGATGTGACGTCCGTATTTCCTGGCGCACCCAGTTATTTTCGCTCCTGACACATGGCGTACTGATCCTGCTGATCCTGATTTCGCCCTGGCCGGAAGGCTATGGCCCGATCTGGCTGGTGCTACTGACGCTGGTGGTGTTTGAGTGCATTCGCAGCCAAAAGCGTATTGCGTCGCGGCAGGGTGAGCTGCGCCTGCTGGAGAACCAACGCCTGGGTTGGCATGGGCAGGAGTGGCAACTGCTAAAGCAGCCCTGGATGCCACGTTACGGCATTCTGTTGACCTTACAGCCGGTGGGAGGCAAAAAGCGCCGTCGGCTGTGGCTGGCTTCCGACTCCATGGCTAAAGCCGACTGGCGGCAGTTGCGCCAACGGTTGCTGTATCCGCCCGCCAGTGATGACGAGGAGCCCTGATGAAGCCGACGCTCTGGCTGGTGGAAGATGAACCCAGCATTGCCGATACGCTGATTTATACCCTGGAGAGCGAAGGCTTTCAGGTGCGCTGGTTCGAACGCGGTGAACCGGCATTACAGGCGTTGGCGCAAGGGGCACCTGCGCTGGCGATCCTCGATGTTGGTCTGCCGGACATCAATGGTTTTGAACTCTGCCGCCGGTTGTTATCGCAGTCGGCGGATTTGCCTATTTTATTTCTCACCGCCCGCAGCGATGAGCTTGATCGCCTGATAGGGTTGGAAATCGGTGCCGATGATTACGTCGCCAAACCCTTTTCCCCGCGAGAAGTCAGCGCCCGGGTGCGCACTATTCTGCGCCGTTTGCAAAAACAGCAGCGTCTGCAGCAGCCGGCTCTGTATCAATTCGGTCCTTTCAGCCTGGATGAACAGGCCGCGGCCATCCATTACCATCAGCAGCCGCTGCTGCTGACCCGTTACGAATTTTTGCTGTTGAAAACGCTGTTGCTGGCGCCCGGCCGGGTATTTTCACGCCAGCAACTGATGGAAAGCGTCTGGGCGCTGGCCGAAGAAAGCCTGGATCGCACCGTCGACACCCATATCAAAACGCTGCGTGCCAAGCTGCGCGCCATCGATCCCGCTGAACCGCCGATCCACACCCATCGCGGCCTCGGCTACAGCGTGAGCCGCCAGCCATGAGAATAGGCCTGCGCCTGCTGTTGGGGTACTTCCTGATTGTGGCGGTGGCGGGCTATTTCGTACTGAGCATTTTCGTGCAGGAAGTGAAACCCGGCGTGCGGCGCGCTACCGAAGGCACACTGGTGGACACTGCCAACCTGCTGGCGCAGATTGCACGTCTGGACATGCAGCGCGCCGACGTAGCGCACGGGCAACTGGCACAGGCGTTCTCTCAACTCAATCAACGCCCCATTGGCGCCAATATTGCCGGCATCCGCAAGGATCGCAGCGAATATCACGTTTATCTTACCGATCAAAACGGCAAGGTCATTTTTGATTCCAGCGGCAAGGCGCTCGGCCAGGACTACTCACGCTGGAATGACGTTTATCTGACGCTGCTTGGCCAGTACGGCGCACGCAGCACGCGCAGCGATCCGCAGGATGAAAACAGCTCGGTGATGTATGTTGCCGCGCCGGTCATGGAGCAGGGGAAAATTATCGGTGTGCTTAGCGTCGGTAAACCGAACAGCACCATGGTACCGGTGATCAAGCGCAGCGAACGCCGTATTCTGTGGGCCGGTGCGCTGCTGTTGGGCATTGCCTTGCTGATTGGCCTGGGCTTTGTCTGGTGGATCAACCGCTCGATTGGGCGGCTGGTGTACTACGCCGACGGCGTGGCGCAGGGAAAAAGTGTGCCGTTGCCGAAGATGGGCGGCCATGAATTGACCCAGTTGGCGCAGGCGCTGGACAGCATGCGGGTGAAGCTGGAGGGCAAGGCCTACATCGAACAGTATGTACATACCTTGACCCACGAACTGAAAAGCCCGCTGGCGGCGATCCGTGGCGCAGCAGAGCTGTTGCAGGAACAACCGCCGGCAGCCACCGCCCAGCGTTTTCTGACCAATATCGAACAGCAGAGTGCGCGCATTCAGCAACTGGTGGATAAATTGCTGGTGCAGGCGCGGCTGGAGAGCCGGCCGGTCCTGGATCTTGTGCCACTGGCCATGGCGACGCTGGTGCGTCAGGCTGTGGCAGGCAAAGAGGCGCAGGCAGCGCGGCGTAGCGTTTTGCTACAGGTTGAAGGGGTGGAAGATATTACCCTGAGCGGCGATGGACTGCTGATTAGCCAGGCGCTGACCAACCTGCTGGACAACGCACTGGACTTCACCCCGGTTGGCGGCACCATCAAGGTGCGCGGCGAGCGCCATGAGGGCCACTACCAGGTCACCGTTAGTGACGACGGCAGCGGCATTCCGGATTATGCACTGGATAAAGTGTTCGAGCGTTTTTATTCTCTGGCCCGCTCGGATAAGCCGAAAAGCAGCGGTCTGGGGCTGAATTTTGTGCAGGAAGTGGCGCGCTTGCACCGTGGCAGTATCCAGTTGAGCAACCACCAGCCGCACGGCGTGACCGCTATTTTCACCTTATCGCTCTGACTTCACCGTCCCTTCACATAACCACATTCTGCTTTCACCCGAGGGCATTATCGTGACTCCATTACCTACATGGAGCGCGGCGATGATGAAATCGATACTGTTTTGGAAAATAACCACTCTGCTGGGACTAATGATTTTAATGATTATCCCGGTAACGATGTTAATGAATGTGATTGATGAGCGCAGCGGCTACCGCCAGAGCGTGGTTGGGCAGGTCAGTGAAAGCACCAGCCGGGCGCAGCGCATTTTGGGGCCGCTGATCGTCATCCCTTACAGCGAGCGGGAAGAGAAGACGGATGACAAGGGGCAGAAGGTGGTGCAGATAGTTCGGCATCATCGCTATCTGCTGCCCGAGACGTTGCAGGTCAGCGGCAAGCCGAACGTGGAGGTGCGCAAGCTGGGCATTTACCAGACTCAGGTCTATCAGGGACCGTTGCAGTTTAAGGTGAAGTTTGGCCAGCCGGATGTGACAGACCTGCAGCGCAGCAATGTCGTGATAGGCCAGCCGTTCCTGCTGGTTTCGCTGAGCGATTCACGCGGCATCAAGAGCATCTCGCCGCTTAGCAGCGCAGAGTCTCAAACGGTGTTTGAACCAGGTACCCAGGTAAACGTGTTACCTCAGGGTATTCATGCACCGCTGACGCTGCCCGCATTGCAAAAAGCGGGGCTGGATGCCGAGTTCACCCTGACGCTGGCCGGCACCAGCAGCCTGTCACTGGTACCGCTCGGGCGTAGCAGCGAATTGACGTTGCAGAGTAATTGGCCACACCCGAATTTCCTCGGTAACTTCTTGCCGGACGAACGCAAGGTGACGGAAAAAGGCTTCAGTGCCCGCTGGCGCAGCACCTGGTTTGCCAACAACATCAACAGCGCTTTCCATTACGACGACGAAATTCTTGGCGAAGACAAGTTGCCAACCTTCAGCACCAGCCTGATTGAACCGGTCGATCACTATCAACTGACCGAACGCGCGGTGAAGTATGCGGTGCTGTTTATCGGCCTGACATTTATGGCGTTCTTCCTGTTCGAAACCCTGACCGGCCTGCGGGTACACCCGATTCAGTACCTGCTGGTCGGCACGGCACTGGTGCTGTTCTACCTGATCCTGCTGGCATTCTCCGAGCATTTTGGCTTCGCCATCGCTTATCTGCTGGCCAGCATCGCCTGCAGTGGGTTGATCGCTTTTTACCTCAGTGCGGTACTGCGTGGCAGGCTGCGGGGGGCGCTGTTCGCCGCCAGTCTGTTGATGTTGTATGGAGTGCTGTATCTGTTGCTGCAGTCGGAAGATAACGCGTTGGTGCTGGGGGCAGGGCTGTTGTTCGCTATTTTGGCGGGAATTATGCTGCTGACGCGTAAATTGGACTGGTATCAGGTGGCCGATCCGGCGCGCTTGAACGGAGAAACGCCAACCGGCGCGGAGGAGAGCCGCTTCCGGTTGTGGAAATAAGCATCGGACTGGGCGCGGCTACCGCGCCCACGGGCATTACAGCAGGGGTTCCATCTCCAGCAGGATCTGTTCGCACCACTGTTGCAGACGTTCTTCGCTCATGTCGTATTGGTTCACATCATCGAGCGCCAGGCCAACAAAGTGTTTGCCGTCGGCGCTTAGCGGTTTCGGGCTGGTGAATTCGAAGCCGTCGATCGGCCAGAAGCCAATAAACTGTACGCCCAGTGGGGCAATGTGATCGTGCAACATGCCGAGCGCATCGAGGAACCATTCGCCGTAGCCGAGTTGATCGCCCATGCCATACATGGCGACAATTTTCCCCTGGAGATCCAGCGTGGTCAGCTGTGGCCAAATCGCTTCCCAGTCTTCCTGAAGCTCACCGAAATCCCAGGTTGGCATGCCGAGGATCAGGATGGAGTACTCTTCCATCAGCTTGGGGGAAACGTCTTTCAGGTTGTGCAGGTCGACCAGGTCTTCACCTAAAATCTCACGGATTTTTTCTGCCGCCATCTCGGTGTAGCAGGTGCTGGAGCCGTAAAACAGACCAATCTTCATGTGTAAACCGTTTATATTGCCGTAGGTAGAATTGCAGCGAGTATACCCGATTTGTCCCGGCTTAAGGCATAATGCCTGTGGCATAAACGTAACAAAGAGAGGACCGCGTGCAACAGCAAGAGAGTGCGTTGATTGAGCAATTCCTGGATGCGCTGTGGCTCGAACGTAATCTGGCAGAAAATACGCTGGCCTCTTACCGATTGGATTTGCAGGCGCTGGGTGCCTGGCTGAATCAGCAAAATACCTCGCTGTTACAGGCACAGGCGCTGGATTTACAGGCGTTTCTCGCCGATCGAGTGGAGGGAGGATATAAAGCGACCAGCTCCGCCCGTTTGCTGAGCGCCATGCGCCGTCTGTTCCAATACCTGTATCGCGAAAATATGCGTAGCGACGATCCCACGGCACTGCTGGCTTCGCCGAAGCTGCCGCAGCGCCTGCCGAAAGACCTGAGCGAAGCGCAGGTCGATGCGCTGCTGAAGGCGCCCTGTGTCGATCAGCCGCTGGAGCTGCGTGACAAGGCGATGCTGGAAGTGCTGTACGCTACCGGGCTGCGCGTTTCCGAACTGGTCGGGCTGACCATCAGCGATGTCAGCCTGCGCCAGGGCGTGGTACGGGTGATAGGTAAAGGCAACAAGGAACGACTGGTGCCGCTGGGTGAAGAAGCGGTGTACTGGATAGAAAACTATCTGGAGCACGGCCGCCCGTGGATGGTCAACGGCCAGGCGCTGGACGTCTTGTTCCCCAGCAACCGCAGCCAGCAAATGACCCGACAGACATTCTGGCATCGCATCAAACACTATGCGATCCTAGCGGGTATTGACAGCGAGAGGCTGTCGCCGCACGTGTTGCGCCACGCGTTTGCCACCCATTTGCTGAACCATGGGGCCGATCTCCGTGTCGTACAGATGTTATTGGGGCATAGCGACCTCTCGACCACACAAATTTACACGCATGTAGCGACCGAAAGACTTAAACAGCTACATCAACAGCACCACCCGCGTGCCTGACACGCCGGGTTCAAAAGGATTGGAAGAATGAAGAAAGGTTTAATGCTGCTCTCTATGCTGGTGGCTTCAGTGACCGGCGCGGCCCATGCCGACGACGCGGCAATTCAAAAAGCACTTGGCAGCCTGGGCATTCAGCAGGCGGACGTGCAGCCTTCACCGGTGAACGGTCTGAAAACCGTACTGACCGATAGCGGCGTGCTGTACGTGACCGAAGACGGCAAACACATTCTGCAAGGCCCGCTGTACGACGTGAGTGGCAAAGAGCCGGTTAACGTCACCAACCAACTGCTGACCGGTAAACTGGAAGCGCTGAAAGATCAGATGATCGTCTACAAAGCGCCAAAGCAGAAACACGTGATCACCGTGTTCACCGACATCACCTGTGGCTATTGCCACAAGCTGCACCAGCAGATGAAAGAATATAACGATCTGGGCATTACCGTCCGTTATCTGGCGTTCCCGCGTCAGGGGCTGAATTCCCAGGCCGAAAAAGACATGCAGTCAATCTGGTGTACCGCCGACAAGGCCAAGGCCTTCGATACCGCCATGAAAGGCGACGCGGTTTCTCCGGCGACCTGTAAAACCGACATCAGCAAACACTATGCGCTCGGCGTGCAGTTCGGTATTCAGGGCACCCCGGCGATCATTCTGGAAAACGGCATGATGATCCCAGGGTATCAGGGGCCAAAAGAGATGGCCGCCATGCTGGACGCGCATCAGACCGCAACCAAAACCGGTGGTTAATCGCCGGTGAGCATCAAAACACAACTACGCCGCCGTGCGGCGGCGGACGACAGCCATTTGCCGGCCAGCCTGCACCCGCTGTTGCGCCGTTTATATGCGCTGCGTGGCGTTCAGGCTGAGCAGGAATTGGAACGCAGCGTCAAAGGCATGCTGCCGTGGCAGCAGTTGGATGGCATTGACACCGCCGTTGGCATTTTGCAACAGGCGCTGGCGGCGAGTCGCCGCATCATGGTGGTGGGGGACTTCGACGCCGATGGCGCCACCAGTACCGCGTTGACGGTGCTGGCGCTGCGCAGCATGGGCGGCAGTGCGGTCGATTATCTGGTGCCGAATCGTTTTGAGGACGGTTACGGCCTGAGTCCCGAAGTGGTCGAACAGGCGGCAACGCGCGGTGCGGAATTGATCCTGACGGTGGATAACGGCATCTCTTCCCATGCGGGAGTGGACGTGGCCCACGCCAAAGGCATGCAGGTGCTGGTGACTGACCACCACCTGCCGGGGGAAACCCTGCCGGCGGCGGAAGCGATCGTCAACCCGAACCTGCGCGGCTGTGAGTTCCCTTCCAAATCCCTGGCCGGCGTCGGCGTCGCATTCTATCTGATGCTGGCGCTGCGTGCCCGGCTGCGTGACAGCGGCTGGTTTGAACAACGTGCGCTGGCGATGCCGAACCTGGCGGAACTGCTGGATCTGGTCGCGCTCGGTACGGTGGCGGACGTGGTGCCACTCGACGCCAACAACCGCATTCTGGTGTACCAGGGCCTGAACCGCATCCGCGCCGGTAAATGCCGGCCGGGTATCCGGGCGCTGCTGGAAGTGGCTAACCGTGATGCACGTCAGCTGGCAGCCAACGATCTCGGCTTTGCGCTGGGGCCACGGCTCAACGCCGCCGGACGGTTGGATGATATGTCGATCGGCGTGGCCTTGTTGTTGAGTGATGACATCGCGCAGGCGCGTATGTTGGCTAACGATCTTGATGCGCTCAATCTGACACGGCGCGAGATTGAACAGGGCATGCAGGTTGAAGCTCTGCAGCTGTGCGACGAACTCGAGCGCAGCAGCACCGCCTTGCCATACGGGCTGGCGATGTATCATCCGGAGTGGCATCAGGGCGTGGTGGGGATTCTGGCCTCACGCATCAAGGAGCGCTTCCATCGCCCGGTGATCGCGTTTGCACCGGCCGGTGAGGGCATTCTTAAAGGCTCGGGCCGTTCGATAGCCGGTCTGCACATGCGTGATGCGCTGGAGCGGTTGGATACGCTGAATCCGGGGTTGATGATGAAGTTCGGTGGTCATGCCATGGCGGCCGGGCTGTCGCTGGAAGAGAGCAAATTCGACGAGTTCCGCCAGCGCTTTGGCGATCTGGTGGTGGAATGGCTCGATCCGGCGATGCTGGAAGGGGTGATTTGGTCTGACGGCGAACTGGCGATGCAGGAACTTTCGCTCGAAACGGCGGAGCTGTTGCGCGAGGGCGGCCCCTGGGGCCAGGCGTTCCCGGAACCGACCTTCGATGGCACATTCCGCATCCTGCAGCAGCGGCTGGTGGGCGAGAAACACCTGAAACTGATGGTAGAACCGCTTGGCGGCGGCCCGCTGCTGGACGGTATCGCGTTCAATGTCGATACCACCCTGTGGCCCGACAGCAGCGTGCGCGAAGTGGAACTGGCCTACAAGCTCGACGTCAACGAGTTCCGTGGCAACCGCAACGTGCAGTTACTGATCCAACACCTCTGGCCGCGTTGATTTGTGGTTGCTTTATCCCGGGGTTTGCTCTGCCAAATCCCGGCAAGTTTTCTTCCCCCACAAAAACTAACCAACCGGCTATAAACTGACGTCTGGATCCGCTAGAATTACCGGTTCCAATGGCATTTCGCCATCGACGACATCAACGTAAAAGAACGCAAAAAACATGTTTGAAATTAACCCGGTAAAAAACCGAATTCAGGACCTGTCCGTGCGGACTGCCGTTCTTAGGGGGTATCTTTGACTATGATGCCAAGAAAGAACGCCTAGAAGAAGTTAACGCAGAGCTGGAACAACCTGACGTTTGGAACGAACCCGAGCGCGCACAGGCGCTGGGTAAAGAGCGCGCAGCGCTTGAAGCCATCGTTGAAACCATCGATCAGCTGGAGCAGGGCGGCGAAGACGTCTCTGGCCTGCTGGAATTGGCGATTGAAGCCGACGATGAAGAAACCTTTAACGAAGCCGTCGTTGAGCTTGATCAACTGTCTGCCAAGCTTGAGCAATTAGAATTCCGTCGTATGTTCTCTGGTGAATACGACAGTGCTGATTGTTACCTGGATATCCAGGCCGGTTCCGGCGGCACCGAAGCACAGGACTGGGCCAGCATGTTGCTGCGCATGTACCTGCGCTGGGCCGAGGCCAAAGGCTTCAAGACCGAAGTGATTGAAGAGTCCGACGGCGACGTGGCAGGGTTGAAGTCCGCCACCATCAAGATCATCGGTGACTATGCGTTCGGCTGGTTGCGTACTGAAACCGGCGTACATCGCCTGGTGCGCAAGAGCCCGTTCGACTCCGGCGGCCGTCGTCATACCTCGTTCAGTTCGGTGTTTATCTACCCGGAAGTGGACGACGATATCGATATCGACATCAACCCGGCGGATTTGCGTATAGACGTTTACCGCGCCTCGGGTGCGGGTGGTCAGCACGTGAACAAAACTGAGTCGGCGGTGCGTATTACCCACTTGCCGACCAATATCGTAGTGCAGTGTCAGAACGACCGTTCTCAGCATAAGAACAAGGATCAAGCGTTTAAACAGCTGCGGGCCAAGCTGTACGAGTTTGAGATGCAAAAGAAAAATGCTGATAAACAGATGATGGAAGACAACAAGTCCGATATCGGGTGGGGCAGTCAAATCCGCTCTTACGTGCTGGATGACGCCCGAATCAAGGATTTGCGCACTAATGTTGAAACGCGCAACACGCAGGCCGTATTAGATGGCGACCTGGATAAATTCATTGAGGCAAGTTTGAAAGCCGGGTTATAAGGAACAGAAATGTCTGAGCAACAACCACAAGGCGCCGAACAGGCGCTGGATCTCAATAACGAGTTGCAGTCACGCCGTGAAAAACTGGCTGCGCTGCGCGAGAACGGCATTGCGTTCCCGAATGATTTCCGTCGCGATACCACGTCCGACAAGCTGCACGCTGCGTACGGCGATAAAGACAACGAAGAGCTGGAAGCACTGGGTGTAGAAGTCACCGTTGCCGGCCGTATGATGACCCGCCGTATCATGGGCAAGGCATCCTTTGTCACGCTGCAAGACGTTGGTGGCCGCATCCAGCTGTACGTCGCCCGCGACGATCTGGCGGAAGGCGTTTACAACGAAGAATTCAAGAAGTGGGACCTGGGTGACATCCTTGGCGCACGCGGTAAGCTGTTCAAAACCAAGACCGGCGAGCTGTCTATCCACTGCACCGAACTGCGCCTGCTGACCAAGGCACTGCGTCCGCTGCCGGACAAGTTCCACGGCCTGGCCGATCAGGAAACCCGTTATCGTCAGCGTTACCTGGATCTGATTGCCAACGACGAGTCGCGCAAGACCTTCCAGGTGCGTTCTCAGATCATGGCGGCAATGCGTAACTTCATGGTGGAACGCGGCTTCATGGAAGTCGAAACTCCTATGATGCAGGTGATCCCGGGTGGCGCTTCTGCTCGTCCATTCGTGACTCACCACAATGCGCTGGACATCGATATGTACCTGCGTATTGCCCCAGAGCTGTACCTGAAGCGTCTGGTAGTAGGTGGCTTCGAGCGCGTGTTCGAAATCAACCGTAACTTCCGTAACGAAGGCGTCTCTCCGCGTCATAACCCAGAGTTCACCATGATGGAACTCTATATGGCTTACGCGGATTACAAAGATCTGATCGAACTGACCGAGTCGCTGTTCCGCACCCTGACCCAGAACGTGCTGGGTAATACTCAGGTGCAGTACGGTGATGAAGTGTTCGACTTCGGCAAGCCGTTCGTGAAGCTGACCATGACCGAGGCGATCAAAAAATACCGTCCGGAAACCGATCTGGCTGACCTGGCTGATATGGGTAAAGCGGTGGCTATCGCTGAATCCATCGGCATCAAGGTTGAGAAGAGCTGGGGTCTGGGCCGCGTAGTGACCGAGATCTTCGAAGAAGTGGCGGAAAGCCATCTGATTCAGCCGACTTTCATCACTGAATACCCGGCCGAAGTTTCGCCGCTGGCACGCCGTAACGACGTTAATCCGGAAATCACTGACCGCTTTGAGTTCTTCATCGGCGGCCGTGAAATCGGCAACGGCTTCTCCGAGCTGAATGACGCAGAAGACCAGGCGCAGCGTTTTGCTGACCAGGCTAATGCGAAAGACGCAGGTGATGACGAAGCCATGTTCTACGACGAAGACTATGTCACCGCGCTGGAGCACGGCCTGCCACCAACCGCAGGTCTGGGCATCGGTATCGACCGTATGGTGATGCTGTTCACTAACAGCCACACCATTCGCGACGTGATTCTGTTCCCGGCAATGCGCCCACAGAAATAACTTCGCAGTGATGAATATCAACCGGCGCAGGTCTCTGTGCCGGTTTTTTTTCGTCTGATGAGTGAGGATAGGGCCTATTATCGCTAACTGCTTAAAACACCAGCAGTTACGCGTTATCTCCGCTTGCCCGGCAGGGATAACCGGTTATAATGGCAGCCGCACACCGATGCGGGTGTAGTTCAATGGTAGAACGGCAGCTTCCCAAGCTGCATACGAGGGTTCGATTCCCTTCACCCGCTCCATTTCCGCTATCGTTTGCTTCACATTCCCTGCTGATTACCGACATCCCTGTCCCATTGCTGACGCCTTAAATTTGCCCTATTGCCGCTTGTCTTCCCGCGACTGTCAGTTCGCTGGCAAGTATCTCAAACAAAGTATCGATTTCTTGCAGAGTATTGTAATGCATCATCCCAATGCGCAGCACGCCGCCGCTGTCCTGCAGGTTCAACCGTCGAATTAACCCCAGCGCATAGAAGTGTCCGCTGCCGACGCAGATATTGTGCCGGCCAAGTCGACGGGCGATCTCCTCAGGCGCATGGCTGCTGAAGGTCAGGGCAAAGGTCGGGGTACGACGGTGAATGTCAGCCTGCGGGGTACCATAGAGCTGCACGCCGTCGAAGTTCCGCAGGCCTTGCAGGAAGTGCCTGCACAGATTCTCTTCATGGTGGTGATAGTCGGCAAAACTTTCCTGTAAACGCTGCCTTAAAGGAGCGCCTGCTGTACCCCATTGCGCCAGGTAGTCAATCGCCGCCGTTACACCGGCCAACCCTTCGAAACTTTGGGTGCCGGTCTCAAAACGGCCTGGGCCAGTGTCGGTGGCCGGTTCGACTTTATAGGGCTGCAGCCGTTGCAGCCATTGCGGCGCGATATAGGCCATGCCGATATGCGGGCCAAAGAATTTATAGGCAGAGCACACCAGAAAGTCGCAGCCCAGCGCCTGCACATCGATCAGGTTATGCGGAGCATAATGCACTGCGTCGACATAAACCTGCGCGCCGACCCGGTGGGCGGCTTCGGTGATGGCTTTAATATCGACGATGCTGCCCGTAACATTAGACGCATAGCTGACGGCGACCAGGCGAGTTTTGGCGGTAATCTTTTCGCACAGCCGGGCGGTATCCAAAGAACAATCCGCTTGTTGCAGGGGGATTTGATGCACGGTGACTTGCTTGTCATTTGCCGCCTGCTGCCAGCTGGAGACATTGGCGTAGTGATCAAGCTCGGTAACGATGATTTCGTCCCCGGCTTGCCAACTACGGCTAATGATGCGGCTGAGGTGGAACGTCAGCGAGGTCATGTTCATGCCAAAAACGATATTATCGGGCGAGGGTGCATTCAAGAAGGCGCGCACCGATTCCCTTGCATGATCCATCACCTCGGTTGTTTTATGGCTGGAAAAATAATGTCCGCCCAGATTGGCGTTATATTTCCCCAGGTAGTGGGTCATTTTCTCCAGCACCCCTTGCGAAACCTGAGAACCGCCAGGCCCATCGAAAAAGATAACGGGTTTGTCATCATAGCGTTGGGTCAGCGCACTAAACTGAGCCCGGGCGAGTTCGGGAGTAAACGTCATGCTTTTTCCCCTCGTGCGGTCAGGACAAACAGGTCAAGATGCCCTTCTTGTTCCGGGACAATGGCGCTGATCGGCGTGGCGTTATGCCATAGCTTACTGTCCGCCAACAAAACGGCTTCGCCATCCGCCAACACTTTTTTAAAGAACGGGGGCTGGTGATTATCGGCGTATAGCATGATCTCGCCGCCGACAATATTTTGCCGATGAATACCAATCATCGCTATATGGTCAAAACCATCCTGATGGATCCCTTCCGGCGCCACCTGCGTTTCATTATCAATAGCGACCACGCGCATCTGATGAATCTCTATTTCCGTTCCTTCAGGTAAATCATTGCTTTCAGCAAACAGATTGCACATTTCTTCCATAGCGGCGCTTTGCAGTACGGCATCGTCAATCGGCTCGAAACGGCGCACTACGTTGCCCTGAAAGTGGTTGATTTCGTCAGACTGAACGAAATTGCGCGGACCAATTTCTACCACATGACCATTGAGATGTTTGACGACCGAATAGCGGCGCAAGCGGTACTTGCCGTCGGCGTGTTGTGTATGCGGCAAGCCAGAAAACGACGGCATTAATTGTTGGGTGGCCTGGTGGCTAAGTGCAGTCATACTTATTACGTTTTCGTGTTTATGTAACATAATCACCTCAAATATGAATCAAGACTGACTTTGTAGGGAGGTATTTCGATTGAATTGTAGTCGACACTATTGCCAACGCAATTTTTAGCCAGCGCCGACTACCTTCAAGCGATATGTTGCTGTAAACAAGAATGAACGCAGACAGTATTAGCTGTCGGTTGAGCGGCTAAGGGTTTCCCAGGCATCGATATCGGTATTCATTTGGTGCAGTTTTTCTCTGACATACATGACGGCGTCGCTGCCCAGCAGCAGTGATGCAGGGGGGGCAGGGCTGTTGATGAGTTGCAGGATGGCTTTGGCGGCCTTAACCGGATCGCCGGGTTGATGGCCGCTGCGTTTTTCGCGTGTTTCACGGATCGGTCCAAAACTCTGATCGTAATCATTGATGCTGCGTGGTGAACGCACCATCGAGCGCCCGGCCCAGTCGGTTCGAAAAGAGCCGGGCTGAATGGCGGTGACCGCAATATTAAAGGGCTTTAGTTCTTTGGTCAGCGTTTCTGAAATTCCCTGCAAGGCAAATTTGCTGCCGCAATAGTAGCTGATCCCCGGCAGGGTAATGAAGCCGCCCATGGAGGTCACATTGAGAATATGGCCGGCCCGGCGCGCCCGAAAATAAGGCAGGAAGGCTTTAATTACGGCCACTGCACCAAACACGTTGACCTCAAATTGGTGGAGAGCTTCACTCAGCGGCGATTCTTCCATAATCCCTTCGTGGCCATAACCGGCATTATTGACCAGAACGTCGACCGCCCCCAGTTCCTGCTCTACGGCATCGACCAGTGGGGCAATCGCAGCGAAATGAGTGACATCGAGAATGCGGCCAAAGCAGCGGCCCGGTTCCAGGGTTTCGAATTCATCTTTGGCCTGCTGGTTGCGCAGTGTTCCGACCACGCGGTGACCCGCTTTAAGCGCTTCTTCTGCCAGTGCGCGACCGAAACCGCTGCTGACACCGGTGATGAAAAATAATTTTGAATGGTTCATGGCACTCTCCTCAGTAATGTGGAGAAGCAGAATAGGGGAGGCAGGATAAAATCCGTAGCCCGGATCCTCTCTGATGTTTGCCTATTCCTCTGAGTTGTCTGGACGAGGATGACGCTGAGTGTCACACTTCGCACACTTTCAGCCTCTTTTTGCAGGTGCTTATGGCCATTCCCCCTCCGACGATTAGCGGCCAGATGGCTGAGCTTTTGGACCGACTAACGCCGCGTGAAGGCTACAACCTAACGGCCCTGGCGGACGTGCGCTTTTTACGATCCAACCGTCCGCTGATGCGCACGCCGGTTTTATATGAACCGGGGATCGTCATTGTGGTGCAGGGGCGAAAACGCGGGTTTTTGGGGAACGATGTCTATTTGTATGATGCGCAGCATTATCTGATGGTCTCGGTTCCGGTGCCTTTTACCATGGAAACGGATGCCAGTGCTTCCGAGCCGATGCTGGCGATTTACATGCGGTTGGATTTCAGTTTGGCCGCTCAGTTGATGCTGCAACTCGACGATCGCGCTCCGGCGCTCAGCGAGCCTCCACGAAGTATGGTCTCGAGTCCGCTGGATGACACAATAAGCCGTTCGGTTTTACGTTTTCTACAGATCATGGCTTCACCGCTGGATGCCGAGATATTGGGGCCGGCGATGATGCGGGAAATTTATTACCGCGTAATGACCGGGGCACAGGGGCAGATGTTGCGAAATGCGCTGACCACCCAGGGGCAGTTTGGCAAAGTGGCGAAAGCGCTGCGAAAATTGCACGCCGAATATGACTCGCATCTGGATGTGAATGCGCTGGCGAAAGAGGCGGGTATGAGCCTGCCAACATTCCATAGTCATTTCAAAACCGTGACCAACACTTCACCGATGCAATATTTGAAGTCTACGCGACTGCATCAGGCCAGATTACTGATGCTGCGAAATAATCTCTCCGCTTCAGCCGCCTGCGTGCGGGTGGGGTATGAAAGCGTTTCTCAGTTTAGTCGTGAGTTTAAACGTCTGTTCGGACTAACGCCGCTTAATGAAGTTGAGCGTATGAGGCACAACTTTTCGTTGCCTGCGCCAGTGACCCCTTCTGATTTTATTTCTTCTCATTGACCGGGAGGCTGCGCTTCACGAAATGGCGACCAGAGTACCGATGATGGCGATCAGCAGGATCCAAAACCAGTTGGAAGTTTTTAGGTGTAAGTCCTAATTATATCGCTGTATTTTCACCTTGAACATCCATAGCTCCCGCCATAAATTTGCTACGGGAATCCCGGATCTCCGCCATGTTTGACAGGATCCATTCCCACATTGGCAGCATATTAATCAGCACGCCTTCGCCAATTGGGGTTAATTGATATTCAACGTGAGGATGCGGGTATTTTTGTTGGTAGTCGTGACGAGTAATCAATCCGTCACGCTCCAAATGGCGCAGTGTTCTTGTCAGCATGCGTTGTGTTACACCGGATAGCGCCCGGCCCAGTTCCGCATGACGTAAAGGCCCATGGGTGCCCAGCGTATAGATGATACTCAGAGACCAACGGTTGCCGGTATGCGCCAGTACTTCACGTTTTAAGCCATCATCTTCATCGCTGAGCGCACTGCATATCGCGGCAAATTTTGTTTTTTGTTCGTCGTTGAGTTTCATTTCATCCTCACAGTATCAACGGTGTGCCTGATTGCTCCCTTGCTATCAGGCTGACAGGATATGGCGACCAATACAGCAGGAGAGAGTATGAGCATCTCAAATAGTCGTCAAATATCTAATATTCTGATTCTGGGAGCCGGCGAACTTGGCATGGCCATGTTGAACGGATTTGTGAGGGAGAAGGAACGGCGGCCTGATGTCAAACTGACGGTACTGCTGCGCCCTTTATCACTGGGCAATACCTCGCA
This sequence comes from Serratia sp. S4, assembly GCF_000347995.1. Lineage (NCBI taxonomy): Bacteria > Pseudomonadati > Pseudomonadota > Gammaproteobacteria > Enterobacterales > Yersiniaceae > Serratia > Serratia sp. S4. The sequence goes on along the minus strand of NZ_KB661120.1, from coordinate 4,259,246 downwards.
GGAAAACCTGTTGCGTCAAAGGCAGCTCGAAGCATGGGGGATTGATATCGTTACCGCCGATTTTAGCCTGCAATCGGAAAAAGAACTGGCAACGGTTTTTGCCAAGTATGACGCCGTCATAAACTGTAGTGGATTTGTCGGCGGTAAAGGAACACAGCTTAAAATTACTCGTGCGGTTCTGTTAGCCGGGGTGGCCCGTTATTTCCCCTGGCAGTTTGGCGTCGATTACGATCGTATCGGCATGGGAAGCGGTCAACCGGTATGGGATGAACAGCTTGCCGTGCGGAGTCTGCTACGTGCGCAGCAGAGGACAAATTGGGTCATCGTATCGACCGGAATGTTCACCAGCTATCTTTTCGACCCCGGCTTTGGGGTGGTTGAGCGGGAGCTCCACAGGGTTAATGCACCGGGTAGTGCTGACTATTCGATCACCCTGACCACGCCCGAAGATATTGGTCAGTTGACGGCGAAGATTTTCTTTCAGCGGCCACGGATCGACAATGACATTATTTATATTGCAGGGGACAGCATGACTTACCGTCAGTTGGCTGAACTGCTTGGTGAGCATGACCGATGTGCTTATACGCTGGTGGTCGAGGATCATCAGGCTTTGCAGGATGCTGTGACTGCGTCACCTGAAAGTCTCACCGCAGCCTACCGACTGGCGTTTGCTCGTGCAGATGGTGTTTCCTGGGATAAAGCGAAAACCTACAATGTTCGGCAAGGTATTGAGGTGACGGATGTTCGGGGATGGTTGAAACAACATTGCCCCGACGTTTAATTAATCACTGCCGGCATTGTCGGCAGTCTTAAGGAAAATTTATAGCTATATTTATTTACCGAAATTGATGATGATTAATTTCTATTTATTTACAAAACGAAAACAACAATAACCTTATTTAAACAAGCTAAGTTTAACTTGTTTTATCTGGTGTTTTTTTAACTAAAAAAACCATCTGTTTGTGATCGCTACCCCTCAATGAAAATGAAAAGAAGTTAATTATTAACCTTCTTAACAATAATAATGAGGTTAGCATGTTATTTACCATTCAACTTATTGTCATACTGATCTGTCTATTTTATGGAGCCAGAAAAGGTGGGATTGCACTGGGGTTGCTCGGCGGTATTGGATTAATCATCCTGGTTTTCGTTTTTCATTTACCGCCCGGAAAACCGCCGGTGGATGTCATGCTGGTTATCATCGCCGTGGTGGCCGCATCGGCGACGCTGCAGGCATCCGGCGGGCTTGACGTGATGCTGCAGATTGCCGAGCGTATGCTGCGCCGCAATCCTAAATATGTCTCCATCGTCGCTCCCTTTGTGACCTGCATCCTGACCATTCTTTGCGGTACCGGGCATGTGGTATACACCATTTTGCCGATTATTTATGATGTGGCAATCAAGAATAACATTCGCCCGGAAAGACCGATGGCGGCCAGTTCTATCGGGGCGCAGATGGGCATTATAGCCAGTCCGGTATCCGTCGCTGTGGTGTCGCTGGTTGCTATGCTGGGTAATTTTACCTTCAATGGCAAGCACCTCGAGTTTCTCGATCTGCTGGCCATTACTATTCCTTCGACCTTGTGCGGCATTCTGGCTATTGGTATCTTCAGTTGGTTCCGGGGTAAGGATCTGGATAAGGACGAAAAGTTCCAAAGCTTCATTTCAGACCCGGAAAACTATAAATACGTTTATGGCGACACGGCAACGTTACTGGATAAGAAATTGCCCACCAGCAACTGGGTGGCTATGTGGATTTTTCTGGCTACCATAGCTATTGTTGCGCTATTGGGCGCTTTTTCTGAACTACGGCCATTAATTAATGGAAAACCACTTTCCATGGTATTGGTCATCCAGATGTTTATGCTGTGTGCAGGTGCAGTAATTATTATCGCGACCAAAACGAATCCGGCCAATATCTCAAAAAACGAGGTTTTCCGTTCAGGCATGATTGCCATAGTGGCGGTTTACGGTATTGCCTGGATGGCCGAAACCATGTTTGGTGCGCATTTGGAAGAGATAAAGTCCGTACTGGGAACCCTGGTTAAAGAGTATCCCTGGGCTTACGCTATCATTTTGCTGCTGGTTTCCAAGTTTGTTAACTCCCAGGCGGCTGCACTTGCAGCCATCATCCCTGTCGCATTGGCTATCGGTGTTGATCCGGCCTATATCGTAGCTTCTGCTCCCGCCTGCTATGGCTACTATATTTTACCCACCTACCCAAGCGATCTGGCGGCTATTCAGTTCGATCGCTCCGGGACAACCAACATCGGACGGTTCGTCATCAACCACAGTTTCATCATGGTGGGTTTGATCGGGGTTTCCGTCTCCTGCGTGATGGGTTGGGTGCTGGCCGCGGCCTACGGTTTCTTGTAACGAGGGGGCGCAGCGCTGGATAATGCTGTGTGTTGATGAATCACTATTTTTCTTAGATTTGAAATGCAAAAAACCCGCTCAAAGCGGGTTTTTTATCACTAATGCTTAACTGCTCAGGCTGGTGCCTTCATCGCTATCGTAAGTCTTAGTGAGATTATCGGCGATTAAAGCGCGATAACATTAACAGCAGATGGGCCTTTAGCGCCGTTCTCAATCGAGAACTCTACTTTCTGACCTTCATCCAGGGTTTTAAAATCGCTGCTCTGGATGGCGGAGAAATGTACGAAGACATCTTTGCTGCCATCTTGTGGAGTGATAAAGCCGAAGCCTTTGTCAGCGTTAAACCATTTTACTAAACCAGTCATTTTGTTAGACATAGATATATCCTTTTCATTTTTTGAGCCACTCAACGTGGCGAACATGGCCTGTTTTGCAGATTTTTACTTATGGGGCACTTAGGAGGAGGCTCATGAAGAAGGGTATCTAGAGATAACGCTTGAACTGAGAACTGCTTTACTAAAACTGCTTTCATAAGGTCTGTGTTCCAAACCGATGCCGCCATAGTAGGCTTGGTTTGATTTATTAAGCAAGGATTAATTTCCTTAATGTCATTGGCAGGCCAATATTTCCTCGGTGCCACATGAGGGATAATGACAGGACTCAGGCTGTGTGGCAGGCATCTTTTATCGTCATGTGGCTGATGCATAAAAGATAAAAGCCCTGACAATGGTTGCCAGGGCTTTTAAGGTACTATCGACTTCAAATTTAACATTAATGAACTTACTGATTTCTTACTGCTAAGGTACTACCATTAAATGTACATGTTTATCACAGATAATATTGGGCGAACTAAAACCTCCCCTATATTTACCAGTTTACGTTTATCATCAATCCTAATAGATATTCAAAGATTGATGGCTTAACCAGGTACATCTCCCCTCGCGATATAGACTCTTTGATGCGTGGCCTCACTTCTATTGCGATCTGTTGCACTAAACTGAAGAATCGCAAACAAAAAACAATTAGAACATGGCCTTACATCATCGCGTGTTGGTACACACCCTGCGATTGTAGGTACTGACTACATGGCCTGAAAGCGTCATCAATAGAGAATGTTGCTTATCTCGATACTGATGCCCATACAAAAAATACTTCGTGGCCTTTATCGCAAAAATAACTGTAATAACTAAACTTCAATACTTTTACCTTTATCAACAAGCTATTATTACGCTGTTGATGATTACTAATCTACTGGTTTTTTAAGGGGTGTCAATACTGTTTTTAATAACATGTTTTTAATGACATGTCTTTATTAACAGTGTTCATAATAATCATCGACTAAGCATCATGGAACGCTTATTTTTCAGCCTCAAATCTTGAGTTTTAGGAGGTTTATTATGCTTGAAATTCGTACAGTGGCGGTAGGGTAAAACTTATTTTTTTAATTAATTAATGAAAACAAAATTATAGTGGAACAGCAGAGAGTGGCAGTGTCTGACATAGCCCGCTGCAGAAGCAACGGGCTGGTTTTGATGCTATCAGGGCTTGGCGATAAAGCGGGCCAGCCGTTGATGCAATTGACTGTTCTCTTTACGTAAATGCTCAATTTCTTCCAGCAGCGTCAGCGTTACCGCAATTCCGGGCCAATCCAGAGCCAGCTCGCGATGCAACTGCTCAGCGCGATGGAAGGTGATTAATGCACGATCGTCAAAGATCCAGTCTTCAGTCTCGGGATCGCGCGGTTGAATCACACCCAGCCCGACAATTTCCGTCAGCTCATCCTGTGAAACGCCGGTATGCAGGCAAAACTCGGTAATGGTGAAAGTTACTGTTACGTTAGCCATTTTGCTTACTCCAGTCTTTGCGCGGATCGAAGCTCTGCTGGGCTTCTGCCAACTGTTGCCACAGCGCGGCGCTTTTTTCGTCCGGCTTCGGTGGCATCATGACCTTGATCACGGCATACAAATCCCCGGTTTCTTTTTTGCCGACCAGGCCTTTTCCCTTGATGCGCAAGCGCTGCCCGGTTTGGCTACCGGCAGGAATGGTCAACAGGATACTGTCTTTCAGTGTGGGTACCGGTACTTTGGCGCCGAGTGCGGCTTCCCACGGGGCGACTGGCAGCACGATCTCCAGATTGTGACCGACGATGTCGAACAATGGATGCGGAGCAATGCGGATGATCAGATAGAGATCGCCGCTGGCGCCACCGTCAGTTCCTGGTCCGCCCTGGCCCTTAAGACGAATGCGTTCGCCATCGCCAACGCCGGCGGGGATTTTCACATTAAGGGTTTTAGGAATTTCCTGCTCCACCATGCCGAAAGCGTTATATACCGGCAGGCTATAGCGAATGGTACGGGTTTGCTCGGCCTGGGTTTCTTCCAGGAAGATAGCCACTTCCATTTCAACATCCTGGCCACGCATGCCCTGACGTCGTTGACGATGTTGTTGGCCACGGGCATGTTCGCCGAACATGGAGGAGAAAATATCGGAAAAATCTTCGGCGTTATGAGCACTGCCATGCTGCGTCTGGCGGCCAAAATTGGGATCGTTGCGGTGCTCTCGCAGTTGATCATATTCGGCACGGCGTTCGTCGTCTTTCAGCACTTCATAGGCTTCGGCGACCAGTTTGAACTGTTCCTCGGCATTCGATTCTGTGCTGACGTCGGGGTGATATTTTCGTGCCAGTCGGCGATAGGCAGTTTTGATTGCCTTGAGATCGTCCGCCGGCTTAACCCCTAAAATGGCATAGTAGTCCTTGAATTCCATAGCGTTATCATCTCACTTCAATCTTTCGTCAGGGGGATAGTTGAACCTGTATTGGGTGAAACTTTACTCTTAGTCGGGCTGTTTGTCGTTGATGTCCCGATGTCATCAGGCGGTTTGGCAACCAAAAAGCGGAGCCGGGTGGCTCCGCTGCGGGATCATGTCCGTTTCAGTAGTCGGGCAACCTGGAACAGGCTGAAAGAGCTGAACAGCATTTCAATGCCGACAATGGTGGTCACCAACACCACCGACGTCACGGGATCGGCGCTCAGCAGCAGCCAGGCAATCGCCAAATCCAGAACGCCAATCACCAATTGCAACCAGCTTCCTTTAACTTCACGCAGCTTGTAACCGGCAATCAGACGAGCAATTCCACCCAGCGCAAACAAGGCGGCGAGATAAATTGCCATGGCGAAAATGCCCACCGCCGGGTTGGTGATAAAAACGTAGCCGATAATCAGGTAAGCCACCCCGAGCAGAATACCGCCGATCATCGGCCAGGTATTTTGCAACCGGTTGGCAACCATGGCGAAAATCAGACCAAATCCACTCAGCAACAAGAAAATCCCCACGACCATACTGATCGCCGCGCCGGAGGCGAAGGGGCTGAACAGGCAGAAAAGGCCGCCCAGTAACAGCAGTAGCGAGATGATTAACAGCGGGGTGCGTTGTTTCTTTAGGCTCTGTTCGTCGATGTTCAACGAATGAAGATGATTCATATTTAACATGATGTAACTCCCTTGTTTTGAATGTCCTGTACTGTTCACCACTGAGTATAGTGGAACACGCCGCCTTGAGGATGATGCATGGCTGCGGTGTTTTTCCTCCGGTACCAAAAAGAGCCTCGCAGGTGGATTACATAAGGTTTTTCATGGCATACGTGCCAGAATAGAGATAAAACCGATGCCGCTATGCTGACCGAGATAATAGATATCCGATGATGGCTCCTTCCCGCTTACTGAAATTTCTGCTGCCTTATCTTTGGCCTAAAGATAACCCTAAACTGCGTTATTACCTGGTTATTGCCTTTGCTTTCATGGTGATATCCAAGGTCAGTATCACGCTGGTGCCGCTGGCATACAAAGCGATGATCGACGCCCTGAGTGGCGAAACCGCCAAAATGCTGGCCATCCCCATAGGATTGATTTTGGCCTATGGCGTGGCGCGCATCGGTGGGGCGTTATTTGAAGAGCTGCGCAACGTGATGTTTGTGCATGTCAGCCAGAATGCCACCCGACTACTGGGGCTGCGGGTTTTCAGACAGTTGCACGCGCTGAGCCTGCGCTTTCACCTGGAGCGCCAAACCGGCGGGTTATCGTTATCGATCGAACGCGGTACTCAGGCGGTGGCAACGGTGCTTTCGCGGCTGCTGTTCTCCATTTTCCCCATTTTGTTCGAGATCACCCTGGTCGCGGTGATCATGTGGCATCTGTTAAACGGTTGGTTTGCACTGGCCATTTTGCTGACGGTCGGCTGCTATATCCTGTTTACCGTGATGGCGGTCAGTTGGCGTAGCCGCTTTCGGCGCGAGCTTAATCAGGCGAATGCCGATGCCAATACCAAATCTATCGACAGCCTGCTCAATTATGAGACGGTAAAATACTTCGGTAACGAAGACTTCGAGGCCGAGCGTTTTAATATGTCGCGCCGGCTGTATGAATATGCCGCCATCAAGAACCAGTTCAGTTTTACCGCTCTGAACCTCGGGCAAACTGCCATTATTTCCATCGGCCTGATCGTGATGATGGCGATGGCGGCGCAGGGCATTGTGCAGGGGCGCATGACGATTGGTGATTTTGTATTGGTGAATGCCTATCTGCTGCAACTCTATCAGCCACTGAATTTCTTCGGTTTTATTTATGCCGAAGTCAGGCAGGCGCTGATCGATATGGAAAACATGTTCGATTTGTTGCAGGAAGAGCAGGAAATCGTCGATCGGCCGGATGCGAAGGCGCTGCACCTGGCTGCTGGCGAGGTGAGTTTTGACTCGGTCAGCTTTGGCTATGATGCGCGTCGGCCGATCCTGAAAAACGTCAGCTTCACTATTCCGGCCGGTAACACGGTCGCGGTGGTCGGAGCCTCGGGGGCGGGCAAGTCCACGCTGTCCCGGTTGCTGTTTCGTTTCTATGACGTGAGCGGTGGCTCGGTCTCGATTGACGGCCAGGATATCCGCAGCCTGAAACAGGCCAGCCTGCGCGCGGCGATCGGCATCGTGCCGCAGGACACCGTATTGTTTAACGATACGCTGGGCTACAACATTGGCTACGGTAAAACCGGCTCGAGCCAGGACGAGATCGAGCGGGCCGCCAGGTTGGCGCATATACATGAGTTTATCGTCAGCCTGCCCGACGGCTATCAAACCCGGGTGGGGGAGCGTGGGCTTAAGCTGTCCGGCGGTGAAAAGCAACGGGTGGCGATTGCTCGTACCATTCTGAAAAATCCGGCGATCCTGGTTTTCGACGAAGCCACCAGCGCGCTGGATACCCAGACCGAACGCGAAATCCAGTCGCACTTACGTGAAGTGAGCCGTGACCACACCACGCTGGTGATTGCGCACCGTTTATCGACGGTGGTGGATGCCGATGAAATTATCGTGCTGGAGGCCGGTGAAATCGTTGAGCGCGGACGGCATGAAGCCTTGCTGGCAGCCAATGGTCGCTATGCTGCGATGTGGCAAAACCAATATAACGACGAACAGCAGCCCTGAAGGTGTTGACCCCGGGCGCTTTACTGCGCCTGGGGATTGTCGTTTATAGATCGCCGGTCAGGTACTGCGCTACACCGTTGCCGAAACTCCAGTCGCCCTGACTGTTGGTGGTGATGGACACCATCAGGTCACTGCCTTCAATCCCACAGTTCTCCTTCAGCTCCCGGCTGAGATCGGCATAAAACCGCTGTTTCTGCTGCTCGGGTCGCGGGCTGGTAATCACCCGTACCACCACCAAATCGCGGGTGCGAGTCAGGTTAAGGCCGGTGTCTTCAATCACCATGTGGTGAGCCTTGTTTTCATGAACAATCTGGTACCTGTCACGCGGCGGGACTTCAAAGGCGCTGAGCACCGCGCGGTGGGCAGCATCGAGCAGGGTTTTCAGTTCGGCTTCGCTGCGGCCCTCAATGACTTCAAAGATAAGTAATGGCATTTTTATAATCCTGTCAGTGGGTTAATCTCGATGTGAGGCAGCGAGTTATCTTCGCCTTTGAGAACCCATCTTAGCCAAGCGGCGGTGTGGGAAGAAGCGCTATACTTGAACTCATTGTTTATATAAATGAACAGTCGACGATGAAAAACCCAAAAATAGAAACCCTGTGGACCCATTTGCACTGGCTCACCGTGCTGGCCGAGCAGGGCAGTTTTACCCGTGCGGCGGAGCGGCTGGATGTCAGCAAAGCGGCGATGAGCCAAAAAATCAAAGAGATTGAAACCTTGGCCGGGGTGCCGCTGGTGCAACGCACGACGCGCAGCGTCAGACTGACCGATGCCGGGCTGCGACTGGTGGAGGAACTGCGCCAGCCTTTCGCGCAGATAAAGCAGAGTTTCTCCGGCATTTGCGATTCGGCCGGGCCGCTGCGTGGTTCGGTGCGGGTGACGGCCCCGGTGGCATTTGCCCGTCAGCAACTGGTGCCACGTATTACCGGCTTTCTGCGTGCTAATCCGGAGGTGCGGTTGCAGCTTGAGGTGTCCGACCGGCTGGTGTCGTTAACCAGCGAAGGGTTCGATTTGGCGATCCGCCACAGTGACAACCTGCCCGATACCCATGTCGCCTGGCGACTGTGCCAGACCGAAACCTTGGCGGTGGCCTCGGCAGACTACGTGAAACGGCACGGCATGCCGGTTTCACCGGCCGATCTGCAACGGCATCAGTGTCTTTATTATCCCCGCAGCAGTGAATCCCCGAGCTGGAGCTTTGTCGCCAAACAGGCAGCAGAGGGCAAGACAGAAAAGATTCGGGTGCCGGTCAGCGGCCCGTTTGCCACCAATAACAGCGAGTCGATACGTGATGCGGCAGCGGAAGGCTTGGGCATTGCCCTGTTGCCAGACTTTAGCGCGCAGCAGGCATTGGCAGACGGCAGATTGATCGAGGTATTACCGGCCTGGCGGCCGATAGATGCCTTTGCTGACAGCCTTTATGTGGTACGCCCTTATTCGCCCCAGGTCTCGCGAGCGGTGGCGGAGTTCAGCCGTTATCTGCGCAGTGCCTTTGCCGAGGGGTTTTCGTCTGCCGGGTGCTGAATTGCCAGCGTTACCACCCACCAAGGCTGGCGCAATGGTAACGCTAATTGTAAGAACGATACGATTAACGCAGCCCCTGGACCAGCGAGTCGGCGCTGATGTCCGCGATGGTTTTCGCGCCGATCAGCGTCATGGCAACGCGCATTTCTTTATCGATCAGCTCGAGCAGGTTGGCGACTCCGGACTGCCCGGCGGCGGCCAGCGCATAGGCAAAGGCGCGCCCCAGCAGCACGCCGTCGGCGCCCAGAGCAATCATGCGCACCACGTCCAGCCCGCTGCGAATGCCAGAGTCGGCCAGCAGGGTGATATCGCCCTTCACCGCCTCTGCAATTGCCGGCAGCGCATGGGCAGTGGACAACACGCCGTCCAGCTGGCGGCCGCCGTGGTTGGATACCACAATACCGTCGGCCCCGAAACGCACCGCATCTTTGGCGTCTTCGGGATCCAAAATGCCTTTGATGATCATCGGGCCTTGCCAGAACTCGCGGATCCAGTCCAAATCCTTCCAGGAAATCGAGGGATCGAAGTTGGTACCCAGCCAGCCGATATAGTCTTCCAGGCTGGTGGGTTTGCCGCGATAGGCCGAGACGTTGCCCAGATCGTGCGGCTTGCCGCACAGCCCGACGTCCCAGGCCCACTGCGGATGGGTCACCGCCTGCAACATGCGGCGCACGGCGGCATTGGGGCCACTCATGCCGGAGTGGGCGTCGCGGTAACGCGCACCGGGCACCGGCATATCGACGGTGAATACCAGGGTTTTCACCCCGGCCGCTTTGGCGCGCTCCAGCGCATTGCGCATAAAGCCCCGGTCTTTCAATACGTACAGCTGGAACCACATCGGCCGATCGATTGCCGGTGCCACTTCTTCAATCGGGCAAACCGAGACCGTCGACAGGGTAAAAGGAATGCCTTTCTGCGCGGCGGCTTTGGCTGCCTGGACTTCACCGCGTCGGGCGTACATACCGGTTAACCCGACCGGGCCGAGGATCACCGGCATCGCCAGTTTTTCACCGAACAGGCTGGTTTCCAGGCTGAGGTCGGACATATTGCGCAGTATGCGCTGGCGTAGCGCGATGCCCGCCAGGTCTTCCATGTTGCGTCGTAGCGTGTGTTCCGCGTAGGCCCCGCCGTCAATATAGTGAAACAGAAAAGGCGGGAGCTTAGCCTGTGCTGCGGCCCGGTAATCGGTTGAAGCGGAGATGATCATATTTATACCTTATTTCGATAATGGGCTTTTACGCTCAGAGGATCATTGCCTGCGCCATCACAGCGGCGATCCCCCCGTACACCAACATGGGCAATACGGTCTTTTTGATAATTTTGCCTTCGGCATTGCCGATCCCGAGGATTGAGCAAACGGCGATAATATTGTTCAGGCATATCATGTTGCCCATCGCTCCCCCGACGGATTGCAGTGCCAGCGTCAGGTTGACGTTTAGCCCGCTGCTCAGGGCGATAGACTGCTGGATGCCGCCGAACGTCAGGTTGGAAACGGTATTGGAACCGGAGAAAAACGAACCCAGCGCCCCAAGGAAAGAAGAGAACAGCAGCCAGCTTTCCCCCGTCAATGCCGCCAACGCCTTGCCGATGAGGATCACCGGCGCATTGTCGCCGCCCAGCATCATCAGGTTGACCATCACCAGCGCACCAAACAGGGCGATAAAGGGTTTAGCCACGCGCCCACCGGTTTCTGCGAACATCTGTTTTACCTGCCTGCAGTTCAGCCGAAACAGGGGAATACACAGCACGACCACCAGCAAGAAAGGGATCAGTGCGGGTACATACAGCGTTTTGTAGCTGGCGGCGGCAGAAGTGCCGAACACCTGCTGCAATTCAATGATCAGGGCATTGCTGACGCGTAGCTCACCCACGTTGCCGAGGCTCCCTTGCCACAGCAGTGCGCTGCTGTTGAGCAGCGCTTTGATGCCCAACTGGTGGATACGGGTCACTATCAGAATAGCAATCAGCAGCAGGGTCGGGGTCATTGCCTTGATGACCTGAACGAATGGCACGGCCTGGGGAGATGTTTTGCCTTCGCAGCGGGTCAGGCCGATGCCGGCACGCGCCAACAGCACCGACAGCATCAGGCCAATGGCGCCGCCCACCAGAGCCGGGAATTCATAGTTAACCTGTGCCAGCAGCAGGTAAGGCACCGTGCAACTCAAGACGCTAAGTAAAATAAACGGCAGGTTATAGCGAATTTCACGCCAGGAAACGATAAAACGCAGCGCCAGCAATGGGATAACAAATCCGGCGACAAAGTGGATCAACGCGGTCTGACGGCCAATTTCCAGCAGGCTGGCATCGGATAACCCCAAATTGGCAAAGCCGAACCAGGTGGGCGTGCCGACGGCACCGAATGAGACGGGAACCGAGTTCATGACCAGCGTCAGCAGCGCAACGCGCAGGGGGTTAAAACCTAGCCCGACCAGAATGGGGGCGGCAATGGCGGCTGGCGTGCCGAATCCGCTGGCGCCTTCAATCATAAAGGCGAATGCCCAACCGATAATCATCAACTGAGCAACCGGATTGGGGCTGATATTTTCCAGCCAACGACGAACCACGTTTTCCGCACCGCTGATTTGCATCAGCTTATTCAGCAAAATCGCGCCGGCAATAATGGTTATCGGGGTGAAAACCGACACCAGTGCGGTAATGATATTGGCGTGCAGCAGCAGGGGCAGACTGTCGAACCAAAACATTTGCACGCCATACACGGCAGCGGCCGTTAAGGGCAGCGCGATATAAGAGGGCACACCGTTCTTTTTGGTCATCATCCAAATCAGCAGGACGATCGGCGCAATACTGAAAAACAGGGACATAAGAGCCTCAGCGTTATTATTGTTATTTGTAGAGGTATGTAGCCGGAAGGTTAATTACCGCAACATTTTCATTCTAATCACAACGCTGGCTGATGTTCTATTCTGCAATTTTCCAGGATGGGGATGTGGGGCGGTATAGTGACTCTGCGGGATGATTTCCGATTATTGGGTTTGTTTTTATTTGATTTAAAATCAATTGGATATAATTTTTTGTTGTGTGATGAATGTGCTGGGTCACATTGATTACACAATAATTACCAATAGATTATATTCAAAAATGGAGTAATCCCGCGGCTCGCTCACGAGCCAACGAAAAATAATTATGTGACTCACTTCAAAAATAGTGGCTGATATTCTGATAGGACGCAATGATATGTTCGATCAGCAGCCGGGTTTTTAACGGTAAATTGCGGGTATAAGGGTAAACCGCGTAAATACCTAATACCTTGCCACAGTGGCCGCTCAAAACCTCCACCATGGTCCCTTCCTGTAAATCCTCGTACACCATGCAGCGTGGCACCATGGCAATGCCATAACCGGCGATCACCGCCTTGCGGATCGCCCGGGCGTTATTGGCGGACAGGTTGCCACTAACCTGCAGTTCATAAATCTTGTTGCTGCCCGGCTGCTTCATCAGCCAGTTGTCGGTGCCGCTTTCCTGATAGGTATAGGTCAGACAGTTATGCTCGAGCAGGTCGCCTGCTGACTGCGGCTCAGAATATTGTTGCAGATAGCTGGGCGAGCAAACGATCACCCAGCGGGAGTTCAGGATCGGACGGGCGATCAGGCTGGAATCCGGCAGGGTGCCGGTGCGGATAGCCAGATCTATCCCTTCGTTGACCAAATCAGCGAAGCGATTTTCCAGCCGCATTTCCACCTTCAGGTTCGGGTGAAGGGCACAAAATTCCGCCACGCTTTCACTTAACAACAATTCCCCTGAAATGGTTGGCACCGACATGCGGATGATGCCGGTCAGTTCATCGCTGTGTTCACTGATGACGTTCAGGGCTTCCTGAGTTTTTGCGCTGATTTCTTTGGCCTGACGGTACAGGCTTTGGCCGTTTTCGGTTAGCGTCAGGCTGCGGGTGGTGCGGTACAGCAGGCGTGCGCCGAGAGATTTCTCCAGGCGACCAATGCGCTTGCTGACCACCGAGCTGGTGATGCCGGCGGTTTCAGCGGCTTTGCTGAAAGAACCGCAGTCAACAATCAGGGCGAACAGGATCAGGTCGTTGGCGTATTCATGTGTGGGCAGCATCGGTGGGTGTTTCCTCGTCCCGGAGTAACGGCCAGTGTAAATCCTCAGGTTCAGGAATCAATCGTTGGCGACAATATGAGAATTGTTATTGATATCACTTTTTGGCCGCTTACAATGCCTGCCATCTCAAGATTTCAGGCTAAGGGTTCTTCATGGAGTTGCTACGGGTGGTTTACCGCCAGTATCGCTGGCCGTTTCTGGCGGTAATGGCGTTGACCATGGCCAGTGCGGCGCTGGGTATAGGCATCATCGCCTTTATAAATTTGCGGCTGATGACGGTGGCGGGTAACCCGCTGGCCGTATTGCCTGAGTTCCTCGGGCTGCTGGCGTTGCTGATGGCGGTCACGCTGGGCTCGCAGCTGGCGCTGACCACGCTCGGCCACCATTTTGTGTTCCGACTGCGCGGCCAACTGGTGAAACAGATCCTGGATACCGATATCGAGCGGATAGAGCAATTGGGCAGCGCCTCACTGTTGGCGAGCCTGGCCAGTGATATACGAAATATCACCATTGCCTTTGTTCGCCTGCCGGAGCTGGTGCAAGGGGTGATACTGACGCTGGGGTCGGCAGCCTATCTGGGCTGGCTATCTCCGCAGATGCTGGCGGTCACCGCCGTTTGGGTCGCGGTGACGGTATTTGGCAGCGGCTGTCTGGTCTCGCGGGTGTATCGTCATTTGACCAGCGTGCGAGAGGCCGAAGAGCGCCTCTATGAACACTATCAGTCTGCGATTGACGGCCGCAAAGAGCTGGCATTGAACCGCGATCGTGCAAAAGCGCTGTACCAGCAGGCCTACCAGCCGGATGCCGAAGATTATCGACAGCACATTATCCGCGCCGATACCTACCATCTCAGTGCGGTGAACTGGTCGAATATCATGATGTTGGGGGCGATTGGTTTGGTGTTTTACATGGCCAACAGCCTGGGCTGGGCCGATACCACCGTCGCGGCCACCTACTCGCTGACGTTGTTGTTCCTGCGTACCCCGTTACTGCAGGCGGTGGGGGCATTCCCGACGCTGATCGGTGCCGAAGTTGCCTTCGGCAAGGTCAAAGCGCTGCGACTTGCCGATTATCAACCCGAGTTTCCTGCGGTAGCGGCCAAAGCCTGGCAAACCCTGGAGCTGCGCGATGTGATGTTCCACTATGGCGCGACGGAGCAAAAAACGGGGTTCGCCGTTGGGCCGATCGACCTGAGGTTGCAACGTGGTGAACTGGTCTTCCTGATAGGCGGTAACGGCAGTGGGAAGTCGACGCTGGCGATGTTGCTGACCGGGTTATATCAGCCGGTCAGTGGACAAATCTTGCTGGATGGCGTGCCACAGACTCCGAACGATATGTCTGACTATCGTCGTTTGTTCTCCGCCATTTTCACCGACTTTCATCCGTTCCACCATTTGCAGGGGCCTGAAGGCGAACAGCCGGATGCCGAACTGGTGGAAAGCTGGCTTAACCGTTTGAACATGAAAAGCAAATTGCAATTCGACGGCCTGCGGGTAACTAATCCACAGTTGTCGCAGGGGCAGCGCAAGCGACTGGCGCTGCTGCTGGCAGTGGCGGAGAAGCGGGATATTTTGCTATTGGACGAATGGGCGGCGGATCAGGATCCGCAATTTCGTCGAATATTCTATCGTGAACTGCTACCGCAGTTACGCGCTTTGGGTAAAACGGTGTTTGCCATCAGCCATGACGATCATTACTTCGAACATGCCGATCGGCTACTGCAAATGCGTGACGGGCGCCTCAGCGAGTTGACCGGCAGCGAACGTGAACGTGCCAGCAAGGACTCGGTTTCGCAGATTGACTGAAATTAATATCACCCGGCCTGCACTATTGGGCTGGGTTATCCATTCTTCTCGCATGGCGCTATCCGCTAAAATCAGCATATCCCCGCGTTTCAGAGTCACTCTCCGGCCTAAATTGTCGCCAATTTAACTTAAGTTATGCTGATTAATTGTGTTTTGATTTATTGAATAGTGGTTTAATTTTGATCTACCTGCTTGTGCCACACTGCGGCTTGTCGATTAATCTACCCCAAATCTGGCGCCAATGACCTGACTAATCCTGTTGTCTTTCTGCTGCATACCTGACTTTAGGTACATGACTAGCAGATATTTTTTAAATTTCTATAGGAACAAACTTCTTTATTGATCGTTTAAATAGATCAATAATTGCATTTTGATTAGTTTAATCTATTAGATGAGGCGGCTGTGATAAGCAAGGATGACGCGGATATCAAACGTAAAGCTTGGCTGTGCGTATTTATCGGCTGCGGGGTGTTTTGGCTGGCCGTTGCCGCCGTGATTTATTGGCTGCTTATTTAGGAAACAAATCGATGGACAAAAAGCGCGTAAAGAAGAAAGGGGGCGCCCGGGATGACAGCCCGGTCAAGATCCCCCCTTTATGGCAGTTGACCCAACAACAACGGGATTTTATCAACGATCTCTGGCAGGACGATGCCACGGAACCCGTACCGAAACCGGCCACCCGGCCCGGCGTTAACGAATAACCCTATTGCGCCCGGCCAATATGCCGAACAGCATCTGCAGCAGCGTCAGGCCCAGCAGAATGCTCAGCGGCAACTGCCAGCCCTGAGTCAGGTCATGTAACAGACCGAACAGCGTCGGCCCCAGCGCGGCCAGTAAATAGCCTACCGATTGCGCCATGCCTGACAGTTGCGTGGCCTGGTGATGATGGCTGCTGCGCAGGCCAAAGAACGACAGCGCCAGTACCAAAGAACTTCCCGCCCCCAGACCGGCAAAAATCAACCAAATCAGAGAATAGGTTGGCAGCAGTAGCAGCCCGGCGACGCCGATAAAAATCAGCAGTGAACTGCACAGCGCAATAGCCCGCTGATCGCGTGCGCGCGGCAGAATAAACACCATCACAAAGTTGGCGGCGATGGCCACCACCTGATAGATAAACAGCTCAAACCCCGCCTGCTGCGGCGAGGTGCCATGGCTGGCGGCGAAGGCGCTAAACCAGCCGATAATGGTATAGAAGGTGATGGACTGCAGGCCCATAAACAGCGCCACCTGCCATCCGAGCGCACTGCCCCAGGGGGAGCGGGGTGACGCCGGCTGAACCGCCGGGGCATCGGCAGTCACCGAAGTTGCTGGACGGCGCAGCTGCGGCAGCCAGACTATCAGCGCCAATAACGCAGGCAGGCTCCAGCACAGCAGGGAAAAGCGCCAACCGAGACCATTCAACCCCGCCAGCGGCACCGCCAGACCCGAAGCGGTTGCGGCCACCAGTGACATCACCGCCGCGTAACCGGCAATCATGGCGGCGGCACGGCCTGGAAAGTCGCGTTTCACCAACGTCGGCAGGACCACGTTGGCAAATGCGATAGCCGCGCCGATCAGGATAGTGCCCAGCCATAACATGCCGGGCTGCGGCAGGGAACGCAGTGCGATGCCGAAAACCAGCAACAACAGTGCCATACCCAGAGTGCGTTCAATCCCCAGGCGTTTGGCCAGGCCAGGAGTCACTGGTGACAGCACGGCAAACAGGATTAACGGCAACGAATTAAGCAGGCCGGCCGCGGTGGCGGACAGCAACAACTGCTGCTGGATCTGTTCCAGTAACGGTCCGACGCTGGTGAGCGCGGCGCGCAGGTTGGCCGCGACCAGCATAATGCCGGTGACCAGTAATAATGGGTGGCGTAAACGGCTGCGTTTTAGGGGAGCAGACGTTGGGGGTAAGACAGATTGGGGCATCAGTTCCTCGCACCAGGGCAGGCAGTCAATCAATACTGCATGGCATGATGCGTTGATTGACGTTAACGCTTACGCATCGGCAGCGGCCAATGTCTGCGCGCAAGTGTAGGGAAGAACCCCTGACCTGACAAGGGGCAGGTTTTGCGATGTATGCGCCGTTCCGGCGTCTGCGACGCAATGCCGGGAGGGGATAATTGCTGTTATGTGATCCCGATCACCTGATGAAATAAAAGTCAGCCAGCCGGGCAGCTGCACCCCCTCTTTCGTTTTCTGCCGCGCATTAGACTCCTCACCCCGGCAGCCGCGCCCACGCAGAGATTTCACTTTGCCTTTCACTGCCGCTTAATATTTTCATTTCATTTCGATCCGAAAGGTTTTTAGCCTCTTTTTCTGCTAAAACAGCGCTGTAACCCCGATCACAATTTCATTGCTTTCGCTTTGTTGTAATGCCAGCGCAGTAGAGCGAAAGCCATCTTCTCCCCGGCCCGGCCGGAAACCTGAGGACCGCAGCTCATGCCAGTGAATACCGCAAAGCGACGTGAACACATTATCGACTTGTTATGCGAGCACGGCAGCGTGCGCGTGGAGCAGCTCAGCAAACAATTTGCAGTATCCACGGTGACGATCCGCAACGATCTGCGCTTTCTGGAACGAAAAGGGTGTGCGCTGCGGGCTTATGGCGGCGCGATGCTCAATCAGCAATTCGCCTTCGATCGCCCGTTGCATGACAAAGGGCGGTTAAACCGCGACGTGAAGTCGCAGATCGCAAGCGTAGCGGCCAGCTATGTGCGTGATGGCGATGCGCTGATACTCGATTCCGGTTCCACCACCACTCAGATAGTGCCGTTCCTCAAAGGGCGACGCGATCTGGTGGTGATGACCAATGCGCTGAACATTGCCTATGAGCTTTCAGGTAACGATGGGGTGGAGGTGATGGTGCTGGGCGGCAGCGTGCGCCGTAACTCCTACTCGCTCTACGGTCCGGCTGCCGAGCAGCAATTGCGCCAGTACCGCTTCGACAAACTGTTTTTGGGTGTCGACGGTTTCGATCTGGTTGCCGGCATCACCACGCCTCACCCCGGTGAGGCCCACCTCAATCGCGTGATGTGCGAGGTGGCGCGCGAGATCATCGCCGTGGCGGATGCCAGCAAGTTTGGTCGCAAGAGCTTTTGCATGATTCGCGAAGCCGGACAAATTCATCGGCTGATTACCGACAGCCTTCTTCCGGACGATTACGAGCGGGCGTTAACCGAGTTGGGCGTGGAGGTTGTCATTGCTGACCGGTAGTACGGCGCCTGCGTGGGGGTTTCATGCAGCAGTTGTTACAGCTTGTTGAGCAGCACAAGGCCGGAAAACCGGTTGGGGTATTTTCCGTTTGTTCCGCTCACCCCTGGGTGCTGAAAGCGGCCCTGCGACAGGCCAAAGCGCGTGGCACGCCGGTGCTGGTTGAGGCCACCTCGAATCAGGTCAATCAGTTTGGTGGTTACACCGGCCAGACGGCGCAGCAGTTCCGCGATGCGTTGTGGCAACTGGCGGATGAAGTGGGGTTGGCGCGGGATCGTCTGTGGCTGGGAGGCGATCATCTCGGCCCCAATGCCTGGCAGGATCGACCGGCGGAAGAGGCGATGCAAC
Organism: Serratia sp. S4; assembly: GCF_000347995.1. Lineage (NCBI taxonomy): Bacteria > Pseudomonadati > Pseudomonadota > Gammaproteobacteria > Enterobacterales > Yersiniaceae > Serratia > Serratia sp. S4. The sequence goes on along the minus strand of NZ_KB661120.1, from coordinate 4,240,451 downwards.
TGGCGGAAACGCTGATCGACGATTATGTGCGCGCGGGTTTTCGCAAAATTCACCTCGATTGCTCCATGTCCTGCGTTGGCGATCCTTTCCCGCTCAATGATGAAACCGTGGCCGTTCGTGCGGCCCGGTTATGTAGCGTCGCGGAACGCGCCTGGCAGCAAAGTGGCGGCGAGCCACCGGTGTATGTCATAGGTACCGAAGTGCCGGTGCCGGGCGGCGCGCAGGAGGCGCTGGAAGGCATGCAGGTCACCACGCCACAGGCGGTCCAGCAAACGCTTGAGGTACATCGCCTGGCCTGGCAACGGGCAGAGCTGGTCGATGCCTGGAGGCGAACCATTGCGCTGGTGGTACAGCCGGGCGTGGAGTTTGATCATCACAGCGTAGAACACTACCAGCCACAGCGGGCTCATGAACTGAGTCGTTTTATCGAACGTCAGCCGGGCATGGTCTACGAGGCGCATTCAACGGACTACCAACCCCCGCAGGCCTATCGGCAACTGGTGGGCGACCATTTCGCCATCCTGAAAGTCGGCCCGGCGCTGACCTTTGCCCTGCGTGAGGCGCTGTTCGCCCTGGATCATATTGAACGTGAATGGCTGGGCGAGCATCAGTCGGCGCAGCTGTGCGCCACGCTGGAACAGGTGATGCGCGAGCAGCCACAGCAGTGGAGTCGCTATTACCACGGCAACCCGCATCAACAGTATCTGGATCGCCACTACAGCCTGAGCGACCGGGTGCGTTACTACTGGCCGCAGCCGCAGGTTCAGCAGGCGGTAGAGGGGCTAATTGACAACCTGCGCCGCAATCCGGTACCGCTGGCGTTGTTAAGCCAGTATCTGCCTGAGCAGGCCCGCGCGATGAATGCCGGCGAACTGAGCGAGGATCCGCAGGACTGGGTGATGCACAAGGTGACGCAGGTGCTCGATGATTATCACGCTGCCTGCTACCCGGAGGTGCACTGAAATGCCGAATATCCTGATGACCCGCATTGATAACCGACTGGTACATGGCCAGGTCGGCGTTACCTGGACCAACACCCTGGGGGCCAATCTGGTGGTGGTGGCCAACGATGAAGCGGCGGCCGATCCGGTGCAGCAGAACCTGATGGACATGGTGGTGGCGGAGGGGGTGCAGACGCGTTACTTCACGCTGCAGAAAACCATCGACGTGATCCACAAGGCAGCGGATCGCCAGAAGATCTTTTTAGTGTGCAAAACGCCGCAGGATGTATTGCGGCTGGTGCAGGGCGGGGTGCCGATCCGCTTCGTGAACGTCGGCAACATGCATTTCGCCGAGGGCAAGCGGCAGGTGCATAAAACGGTCTCGCTGGATGAGGGTGACGTGGCCGCCTTTCGCGAACTGGCGGCGCTGGGCGTCGAGTGTGAGGTGCGTCGGGTGCCGGATGAAGCGGGTGAGCCTGTCGACAAATTGCTGTTTTGAGTTTGGGGGAAATCATGTTGACTGATGCGTTATTGATTGCACTGCTGGCCGGGCTGGCGGGGGTCGATCTGTTCGACGGCCTGACCCACTTCCACCGTCCTGTGGTTCTGGGGCCGCTGGTCGGCCTGATCCTCGGGGATGTCTACACCGGCTTGCTGGTCGGTGGCACGCTGGAACTGGTGTGGATGGGCATGGTGCCGCTGGCGGGGGCTCAGCCGCCGAACGTGGTGATCGGCGGGGTGATTGGCACGGCGTTCGCCATTCTGACCAAAGCCGATCCCAAGGTGGCGATTGGCGTTGCGGTGCCGTTTTCGATTGCGGTGCAGGGCTGTATCACGCTGCTGTTCACCCTGTTTTCACCGATGATGCATCGCTGCGATCGCATGGTGAAAGAACTGAACTGGCGCGGTATTGAACGGGTGAACTATCTCGGTATCACCATCCTGTTCGCGTTCTATTTTGTGGTGGCGTTTCTGCCGATTTATTTCGGTGCCGACGCGGCCAGCGCCATGGTGCAAAAGGCCCCGGTCTGGCTGTTGGACGGCTTGGCGGTGGCCGGTGGCATGATGCCGGCGATTGGTTTCTCACTACTGATGAAAGTGATGATGAAAAAAACCTATGTGGCCTATTTCATCCTCGGTTTTATTTCCGTCACCTTCCTTAAATTGCCGATCCTGGCCGTGGCGCTGGGCGCGCTGGCGATCGCCCTGATCGACTTCTTTAACAGTCAACGGGCCGCTGCCGACCCGCTCAAACAACCTGTACCCCAGGAGGATGCTGAAGATGGCATTTAACGATACCGACGATCTGCTGGCGCAAAAAGCGGAAAAACGTATGGCGCAGGCGCTGGCCACCAGTCAGGTGGAGCAGGACGACTACGTCGATAGCCAGCCTGCCGAGGCGTTGACCCGCGGCGATATCAACCGGATGGCCTGGCGCTCGTTGCTGTTGCAGGCGTCGTTCAACTATGAGCGTATGCAGGCCGGTGGCTGGCTGTATCAGTTGATCCCGGCATTGCGCAAGATCCACCGCAATCCGCAGGATCTGTCCAACTCGATGAAAATGCACATGGAGTTTATCAATGTGCATCCGTTTGACGTCACCTTCCTTTCCGGGTTGGTGCTGGCGATGGAGCAAAACAAAGAGAAGATCTCCACCATCCGTGCGGTAAAAGTGGCGCTGATGGGGCCGCTGGGCGGTATTGGTGATGCGCTGTTCTGGCTGACGCTGCTGCCGATCTGCGCCGGGATTGGTGCCTCGCTGGCGCTGGAGGGCAGTCTGTTTGGGCCGATCGTCTTCCTGCTGTTGTTTAACGTCTTTCACTTCGGGCTGCGCTTCGGGCTGGCTCATTATGGTTATCAGGCCGGTACCAGCGCGCTGGCGCTACTGAAAACCCATACCCGGCGAATATCCCACGCCGCCTCGATTGTCGGCATGACGGTGATCGGTGCGCTGGTGGCTTCGTATGTTCATCTTTCAACCCCGCTGGTGATGCATGCCGGCAAAGCCAGCGTGGCGCTACAGACTGATGTGCTGGACAAGCTGATGCCCAACCTGCTGCCGCTGTGCTTTACGCTGCTGATTTTCTTCCTGATGAAGCGCGGCTTCTCACCGGTAAAACTGATCGGCGTGACGGTGGTGATTGGCGTGGTGGGCAAGTTTATCGGTTTATTGTGAGGAGCGATTTATGCCAGGCATTGTGATTACCGGTCACGGCGGTTTCGCCAGTGGCCTGTTGCAGGCGGTTGAACAGGTGGTGGGGCCGCAGCCGTACTGCGTTGCGGTCAATTTTCCCGAGCAGATGAGTACTGGCGAGTTAAAAGCGGCGTTGATCTCGGCGTTGGCCGAAGTGGCACAGCCGGACGGCGTGGTGTTTCTCACCGATATGCTCGGCGGTTCGCCGTTTCGCTGTGCCAGCGAACTGGCGGATACGCACGGGGATTGTGAGGTACTGACCGGGGTGAATATGCAGTTGGCGGCGGAAATGATGCTGGAAAGGGACGGGCTGAGCCTGGACGAATTCCGCGAAGTGGCATTGGAGTGCGGCAAGCGTGGGTTGACCAGCCTGTGGCACGAAAGACGCCGGGTAAAATGTGAAGACGTACAGACCGACGGCATTTGAGGCAAGCCGGGTGACGCTGCGATGAGCACCACCCGGTTGATTAACCGGCGATAGGCAGGGGGCTTAGTGCCATACGGGCCGGTTGATTCTCTTCTGCGCGGCTAAAGCGCCAGCAGCTCTGGTGGTATTTCGCCACGCTGTTGCGGTGCGCCACGCTGACCAATGTCACCTGCGGCAGCTCATCGACTAACAGGCAATACATCAGTTGCTCAGTTTCATCGTCCAGCGCGCTGGTGGCCTCGTCGAGGAACAAAATATCCGGGCGGGTCAAAATAGCGCGGGCGAATGCCAGCCGCTGTTGCTCGCCTGGCGACAGGCGGTGGCTCCAGTTGGCGCTGGTGTCCAGCCAGCGTTGCAGATGCTTCAGACGGCAATTTTCCAGCACTTTCAGCAGTTGCTCATCACTGTATTCGGCCGCAAGATGCGGATAACTGAGCGCCTCGCGCAGCGTGCCGATGGGAATATAGCTGCGTTGTGGCAGGAATAAGGCGCTGCTGGCCGCGTCGCGGCCAATGGTGCCGGAACCGTAGGGCCAGATCCCGGCGATAGCACGCAGCAGCGTGGATTTACCGCAGCCCGAAGGGCCGACGACCAGCACTTTCTCACCGCGTTTCAGCGTCATCGACGTTGAGCCCAGTAAACTTTGACCGTCCGGCAGTTGCAGGCTGAGACGATCGAGGATCAGCGGTTGGTCGTTCTCTGCTTGCAGTTGAATGCCGCGTTGCTGATGGTGTACCTGATCCACGGCGGCGTTAAAACCGGCCAGACGGTTAACGCAGGCTTTCCAGGTCGCCAGATCGCTAAAGGCATCGATAAACCATGACAGCGCCCCCTGTACCTGGCCAAAGGCGGAGGCGATCTGCATCATGCCGCCCATCTGGATAGCGCCGGAGAAGTAACGCGGAGCCGCCACCAACAGCGGGAAAACAATGGCAAACTGGCTGTAAAAGTTAGAGGCGATGTTCAGCCGACGGGTGATGCGCATGATTGACCCCCAGTTGGTACGGATGTTGTCAAAGCGGTCACCCAACTGTTGCGCTTCGCGCGGTTCGCCGTGATAAAGCGCGATGGCATCGTTGTTTTCCCGGATACGGATCAGCCCAAAACGGAAGTTTGCCTCATAGCGCTCCTGATTAAAGCCGAGCTGGACCAGCGGCTTACCCACCCACCAAATCAGCAGCGAACCCAGCACCGCATACAGCAGGGCGAACCACACCATATAGCCGGGCAGGGTGACGGCATGCTGATGGATAACAAAGGTCATTGGCCCGCTGACGTGCCAGAGAATGGTGATAAAGGAAAACAGCGTCACCAGGCTGGAGAGCAGCCCGAGCGACAGCGACAGCGTGTACTGGGTCAGTACATTGAGATCTTCGGCAATACGCTGGTCCGGGTTATCGACGATCTGTTGCTGTTCGGTATGGTAATAGGCCTGATGCGCCAGCCATTTACCCATAAACTTTTCCGTCATCCAGCGCCGCCAGCGCATCTGCAGGCCCTGCGTCAGGTAAATTTTATAGACTGCCAGCACGATAAAGATCAGCGCCAGATAGGTAAAACGCCACAGTTGTGCTTTGAATACCGGATAGTTTTTGTTTTGCAGCGCGTCGTAAAACACCTGGTTCCACTCATTGATCTGTACGCTGATGTACACCAGCCCGAGCGACAAAGCGACAATGGCGATCAGCATCGACCAGGCTCGCAGTTTCTCTTCCGATACCCAGAAGGGCTTAATCAATTGCCAGACGGCGTGTTTGGGGGTTGGGGTTGCGTTCATGAGGTCTCGTTAATTCTGCATTTTTTTCAGCATGGGCCGCAGGCAAGTAACAAACAAACCGGGACTGTAAGCAGTTTTAACGCGGCTAACCTTTTGAAATATTGTGATTGAATCGTCAGAGGTGAAGCCGAGAGGGATGGCGGTTATACTGGCGCCGAAATTTGGCTTGTTTACTGCGGAAAGGATGAGTGATGAAGGCGTGGGTTCCCCTGCTGTTGGCCTATGGTGCGCTCACCAGCGGCCTGGCGACGGCACAGATTGATGAGCCGGATATTGATGCCGATTGTCACAAGGTGGCGAGCTATGCCGAGCTGGGGAAAAGTGCCTACCAGCGCGGTGATTACCCACGCGCAGCCGACGTTTTCCGCGATCAGGCCGCCTGGAGTGAGTTCTGCGGTCTCGCCAATCAGGCGACCGCCACTGCTTACAACAATGTGGCGCTGGCGCTGATGCATGCCGGTGAACTGCTCAAGGCACGCGCCTATCTGGAACTGGCGCCACAGGACAGTAAATCCCAACATAATTTGAAACTGCTGCAGCAGCGCCTGGCGAAGCAACCGCCGTCGAACGGACCGGGTGGCGTCTACTGGCAGTACGCCGGGCGCGGCGTATGGAGCGAAGTGGAGGTCAAGCCACAGGACGGCCGCTGGCTGATCAATTATTCCGGCTATTATATGCCGCAAATGGGGTTGTATTACGGCCCGAATATGGGCGAATTCGCCGAGGTGTTGCCGATTGAACAGGGCAAGGCGCTGTACCGTCAGCGGGAGCCGGAGGACTCGATGGCTTGTGATGTGACGATGCAATTCAGCGCGGATGCGCTGGAAATGCACACCAAAGGCGACTGCGGTTTTGGTTTTAACGTGCGGGCGGAAGGACGCTTCGTGCGGGTCGAATAATCAGCCCCGGACATTCAATATCCTGAATGTCCGGGCACTGTAACAGGCATTACGCCCAGGTAGCGGCACCGCTCAACAACTCTTTCCAGGCTTCAACATTCCCCAGATAGTTGCCCGCCGGGATCTGGCGCAGCTGGCCTTCACTGTCTTCAAGCGCAAAGGTCGGGAAGCCTTGTCCCTGAACTTTGGCCAGCAATGCCCGGCTTTGCGCGATGTGTTGCGCGGTCGGGGCACCGGCGTTAAAGCGCATCTCGGCGATGAACGGGGCAGAGGCCAGGCCCAGCTCTTTCGCCAGGGCCTCCAGCACCGGCGTATCGGCGATGCGTCGACCTTCCTGATAATGCGCTTCCTGAATGCGATGCAGCATATCCAACCCGCGTCCCGCCAGCGCTTGCGCCGCCAGTATCGCGGTAATCGGCGGCTCTGAGTCCATCACTGCGCTGGTATCACGCAGCAAGCCATTGAAATAGGCTTCGCCAAAGGTTTGTCCGGTTAACTCCGCAATACGTTTGTCGTGCGGGATAACATAATTACGCCATTCGTCCGTGATTTGGCGGCGGTTGTTGCCGGTCATCATGCCACCGGCGTGCAAGGCAATATTCAGCCCTGGAATGGTTTTGGCCGCCTTCACCAGCGGGGCTGCGCCATAGCACCAGCCACACAGCGGATCGAAAATGTAATGCAGAGTCGTGCCGGTCATATTTATTCCTCGTTATCCCCGCCCTCTTTCAAGGGCGGGTTGCAGTAACGCCGTAGTCTGTTTATTAAGGCGGGCTTATTGCGGCCACTTCATTTCGCCTTTCAGCACCTTGGCGCTCAGTTCCAGGCTCGATTCATCTTTCAGGTTCGGGTAATGCTTTTTCATTGCCGCCACCAGTGCAGCAGAATCTTTGGCTTTCGGCAGTTCAGCTTCCAGCGTGGTCAGATAGTTCTGGGTAAAGGTCACGGATTTCAGCGTCTGGTCGGCACCCGGCAGGAAATGGCCAGGGACAACGACTTTCGGTTTCAATGCTTTGATGCCTTCCAGCGTTTGCTGCCAGTGCGCGCGGGATTCAACGCTCTGGTTATCGGCGACCCACGGATGGATGTTGTCGCCCGCGACCGGAACACCGCCCACTACCGCTTTCAGCGCCGGGATCCACACATAGGTACGCTCCGGCGTTGGGCCGGTCAGGCCTTTCACTTCCACTTTCTGGCCGTCAACGGTGAAGCTGTCACCCTGCAACGCCTGTGGAACCACCACCGCTTTCGGTGCATTGTCTTTCAGGATCGGGCCCCAATAGGCGACTTTGCCGTCTTTGGTGGCGTTGATTTCTTCGATGGTGCCTGGGGACGCGATGATTTTCGCCTGTGGGAACGCGGCTTTAATCACGTCCAGACCAAAGTAGAAATCTGGATCTGAATGGCTGATGTAGACGGTGGTCAGCTTTTTGCCGGTGGCCTTGATCTTTTTCACCAGTTCTTCTGCGTCGTTGCGCTGGAACTGGGCGTCAATCAGCGCCACTTCGTGTTTACCGCTGATGATCTCAGAGGACACCGGGAACACGCTTTTCTCACCTGGGTTGTACACTTCCATGGTCAGAGTGTCGGCGGCGGTGGCGTAGGCGCTAAAGGTGGTGATGCCGGCGAAGGCCAGGGTCAGTAATGATTTGTTAAACATGGGCAGAGGTCCTTGGGTAGCGATTAAATGTTGTGTAGATGTTAGGTTGCATAAAGCGATAGAAAAACCGGATAATGAGCAATTATTCATTGCGTAAATCGGACGAATCATGGATCGCATTACCGCAGCTGAGGTTTTTATCACCATCGTTGACCGTGGCAGCATGATTGCGGCGGCAGAAACGCTGGAAATGTCGCGAGCCATGGTGACGCGTTATCTGGCCCAAATGGAGCAATGGGCCGGGGCACGTTTGTTACACCGAACTACCCGTAAGCTTAGTCTGACTGACGCCGGTGAGCGTACATTAGAGCGCTGCCGACAGATGCTGGCGCTGGCGGGGGAAATAGACCTGGTCGAGGGGGAACAGAGTGATGAACTACGCGGCCTGCTGCGGATCACCTGCTCGCAGTCGCTGGGCCAGACGGCGCTGGTGGGCGCGGTAGCACAATACCTTAAGCGTCATCCGCAGGTGGCTGTGGATCTGCAAATGAATAATCGCGCAGTGAATCTGGTCGAAGAGCGTATCGATTTGGCGCTGCGAATTACCAATGAGCTGGATCCCAATCTGATCGCCCGACCGCTCTCTTCCTGCGCCTCGGTGGTCTGCGCTGCACCGGCCTATCTGGCGGCGCATGGCACGCCGCGTCATCCGCAGGATCTGGCGCTGCACAACTGCCTGACTTACTCCTACTTCGGTAAAAGCCTGTGGCATTTTGACCACCAGGGGGTGAAGTCGGCAGTCGCGGTCAGCGGTAATCTGAGCGCCAACGAATCGGTGGTATTGATGGCGGGTACGGTGCAGGGGGCAGGGGTTTCCATGCAACCTTATTATTCGGCGGCACCGCTGCTGGCCAGCGGCGAACTGATTGAGCTGATGCCGGATTATCGGCCCCAGTCTATGGGCATTTACGGCATTTATACTTCGCGTCGGCAGATGCCGGCGACTCTGAGGACCATGTTGGACTTTTTAGTGGAGTGGTTTGCCACCGATGCCGGCTGGCGAGCGACGTTGCGCTGATATCATTAACGCCGCAGTAACATTTTCACACATTTTTCATCATTAGCGCATTCAAGCGGTTAGCGAGTTTACCGGGGCATTTTGTGCGCTGTCGCGGCTCTGTCACTGGTTAACTGATGGGGCGACGTGTAGTTTTTGTAGCGTGAGAAGAGTGAATAAGACTTAATAATTATAGGGTTAAATAGATATCCCGGCTCTTTGAACATCCTCTCTGACCTTTTCACGGGCAGCCTGTCAGGCTGGCCGATAATTTTGTGTTTTTTTACCAGCCTCGCGCGCCTGACGCCGGGGCTTTGTTGATTGGGAGCGTTACGCATGCCTGTTTCTCTGCTCGCACTGGCATTAAGTGCATTTGCTATCGGCACCACCGAGTTCGTAATTATGGGGTTGCTGCCGGAGGTCGCGAGGGATCTGCAGGTCTCTATTCCTTCCGCCGGCTGGTTGATCAGCGGCTATGCCCTTGGCGTGGCTATCGGTGCACCGATCATGGCGCTGCTAACGGCGAAGCTGCCGCGCAAAAAGACTCTGCTGCTGCTGATGGTGATTTTCATCTTCGGCAATATTATGTGCGCGCTGAGTTACAGCTACGATTTCCTGATGCTGGCGCGCATTATCACCGCCCTGTGCCACGGAGCATTCTTCGGCATTGGCGCTGTAGTGGCGGCGAATCTGGTGGCTCCCAACCGTCGGGCTTCCGCCGTGGCGTTGATGTTCACCGGTCTGACATTGGCCAACGTGCTGGGGGTACCGATCGGCACTGCACTGGGGCAAGCATTGGGCTGGCGCTCAACCTTCTGGGCGGTGACGGTAATCGGCGTATTATCCCTGTTGGCGCTGTATAGCAAGCTGCCGACGGTCAAGGATGAACAACCGACCGACCTGAAAAAAGAGCTGACGGCACTGCGTGGCGGCGGCATCTGGCTTTCGCTGCTGATGACCGTGGCCTTTGCCGCATCGATGTTCGCGCTGTTTACCTATATTGCCCCGTTGCTGACCGAAGTGACCGGAGTTTCGTCACATGGCGTGAGTTGGACGCTGTTGTTGATGGGGGTTGGCCTGACGCTGGGTAATATCCTTGGCGGCCGTCTGGCAGACTGGCGTTTGCCGCTGACCCTGACCTGTACTTTCCTGGTTATCGCCTGTTTTGCGGCGCTGTTCAGTTGGACCAGTCACTCAATGGTGCCGGCGGAAATCACCCTGTTCCTGTGGGCCGCTGCGGCGTTTGCCGCGGTGCCTGCATTGCAGATCAACGTGGTGACCTACGGTAAAAAAGCCCCCAACCTGGTCTCTACGCTGAATATTGCCGCGTTCAACGTCGGTAATGCCATCGGTGCCTGGGTAGGCGGCGTGGTGATTGCGCAGGGGCTGGGCTTGACCAGCGTACCGCTGGCCGCAGCAGGGATTGCGCTGCTGGGGCTGCTGCTCTGCATAGTGACCTTCAGCCGTGCCAAGCGCCCGGCTAGCGTGTAATTACCGCAGCCAGGCGGGCGGGGAGTGTCTGCGCCTGCTGTTGCAAATGCTGAGTAAAGGCCGTGACCAGCGCCGACGATGGGCGATGCAGCGGCCGGATCAGACTGACGGTAAAGGGGACCTCAACGCTGAATGGCCGCACATGGACGCCGCTGCCGGCGTAATCGAGCGCCGTCAGCGGGTTAACGACCGACACTCCCACTCCCGCTTTAACCATGGCGCAGACCGATGCGGCGCTATGGGTTTCCATCACCAGACGGCGGTTGACTCCTTCCTCACTGAACAACGAATCCAGTAGCTGGCGATAGCTGTCGGTGTTCGACAGGCTGATAAAGTTTTGCCCGGCAAAGTCCTGCGGCGTCAACACCGTTTTCGCCAGCAGGGGATGCCCGGCCGGCAGTACGCACACCTCGTTCAGAGTCATCAGCGTCATGCGCTCGGTCCCCGCCGGGGTCAGGGTATTTTCTGTGAGTCCCAAATCGTGGCGCTGCGCCGACAGCCACTCCTCCAGCAGTGGTGATTCCTGCGGTATTACGCTGAAATTCACTTCCGGATAGCGATCGATAAAAGGTTTGCACACCGCGGGCAGCAGTGATTGCGAGAACACCGGCAGGCAGGCAATCGACAGCTGCGCCTGCCGGAACTGGCGGATACTGGCGGCGGCGGCGGTGATACGATCCAGACCGTAGTAGGAGCGCTGAACCTCTTCCAATAGCCGCAGGCCTTGCACCGTTGGGGATAACCGCCCGCGAACCCGTTCGAACAATTGCAGCTGGATTAGCTTCTCAAAGCGCGCCAGCTCACGGCTGACGGTGGGCTGCGAGGTTTGTAGCAGCGCGGCGGCTTCAGTCAGGTTGCCGGTGGTCATCACCGCATAGAAGATTTCAATCTGGCGTAGCGTTATCGCGTGCATCGGCAGCTCTTTTAATCAGTAAAGCCATATCATAAATGAATAGACTCTGGCTAAATAGATATTTTCCATCCAGGAAAGCGTGCGGCAATATTGGGGTATTAGAGTCACTAAATTTTATTCAGGGATACCACCATGCCACGTGCTTTACACGATACGACGACTGCCCTCAATGCCGCTAACCTGTTGGCCCTGCCTGAGCGCTTTGGTTGCCCCGTATGGGCTTATGACGCCGCTATCATTAGCGAGCGCATCAGCCAGCTGCGTCATTTCGATGTTATTCGTTTTGCCCAAAAAGCCTGCTCGAATATCCATATTCTGCGCCTGATGCGTGAGCAGGGCGTCAAGGTGGACTCGGTGTCGTTGGGGGAGATTGAGCGTGCATTGCAGGCCGGTTTTCAGCCGGGTGGTGAGCCAAGTGAGATTGTGTTTACCGCCGACGTGCTGGATCACGCGACCCTGGCGCGCGTCAGCGAATTGAAAATTCCGGTTAACGTCGGTTCGATCGACATGCTGGAACAACTGGGCCAGCTTTCTACCGGACATCCAGTGTGGCTGCGCATCAACCCAGGTTTTGGGCACGGCCACAGCCAGAAAACCAATACCGGCGGCGAAAACAGCAAGCACGGCATTTGGTATGCCGATTTACCGCAGGCGGTGGCGAAAATTCAGCAGTACGGCCTGAAATTGATCGGTGTGCATATGCATATCGGTTCGGGCGTGGATTACCAGCATCTGGAGCGGGTGTGTGACGCCATGGTGCAGCAGGTGATCGATCTCGGCCAGGATATCAGCGCCATTTCCGCCGGTGGCGGCCTGTCAATCCCTTATCAGTACGGTGAAGAGGCTATTGATACCGAGCACTATTTTGGCCTGTGGAACAGTGCCCGTGAGCGCATTGCCGCGCATCTGGGGCATCCGGTGAGCCTGGAGATTGAACCTGGGCGTTTCCTGATGGCGGAAGCCGGGGTGCTGGTGGCCGAGGTGCGCGCGGTGAAAGACATGGGCAGCCGCCACTTTGTGCTGGTGGACGCCGGTTTTAACGATTTGATGCGTCCGGCGATGTACGGCAGTTACCACCATATTTCTCTGCTGCCGGCCGATGGCCGCGATACAGCCAACCAGCCGCTGCGCGATACCGTGATTGCCGGGCCGCTGTGCGAATCCGGTGATGTCTTTACCCAGCAGGCCGGTGGTGGCATTGAAACCCGCGAACTGCCGCCGGTGCAGGTCGGTGATTATTTGGTGTTCCATGACACCGGTGCTTACGGCGCGTCAATGTCATCGAACTACAACAGCCGTCCATTGCTGCCGGAAGTGCTGTTTGAAAACGGCGAAGCGCGATTGATTCGCCGCCGCCAGACCATTGAAGAGCTGATTGCGCTGGAACTGATCTGATGCTCTCGGGCGCAGTTCAGTACTGCGCCCGTTTCACAGAGACATTCGCCGGTGCTGGCCGTTGGGGAGCGCGGTGCGCAATCAGCGCCAGCGCCCGAAGGAATCAGTTGGCGTAAGGCCCCGGTATCACGGACTCCCGCAGCCGAAGTTCACCGGTGAAAGGCGTAAGTGGCTGTATATCCTCCCCCTTAATCAGGCGGAAAGCCTGGCTGATGGCGGCTTCGATCATCACGTCGATCGGCAGATAAACGGTAGACAGCGCCGGTTGCAAATAGGCGGCGCTGGGTTCGTCGTCAAAGCCGAACAGTGAGACATCCTGCGGCAGGCGTTTGCCTGCATCGTGCAACGCTTTCATTGCGCCGACCGCCATGTCGTCGTTACAGGCAAACAGGGCGCTAAAGCCGCTACCCCTGGCCAGTAAACTACGCACAGCCTGGTAGCCGCTCTGTACGCTGCTGTCACCATAGGCTACGCGGGCGTCGTCGAAGGCAATGGTGTGATGCTCAAGTGCCTGCCGATAACCGGCTAACCGAGCCAGGGCGGTAGGCGTGGCAATCGGCCCGGTAATGCAGGCTATCTCGCGATGTCCTTGCCGAATCAAATAATCCACCGCATGGAAGGCGGCTTTCTGCTGTTCGAAGGACACACAGCGTGCGCGGGCCTGTGGCAGATCGCGGTTGATCACCATGATCGGCACCGGCAGGCTGTCCAACAGGTTCATCAGCGTGGGCTCGGACATAAAACGGGTATACAGGATGATGGCGTCACAGCGGCGATCGGCCAGCAGTTGCACCGCCTGCAGTTCGTCTTCCGGCGTGTCGTGGCCATCGGTGACAATCAGATGTTTGCCGCTGGCCTCGATCAGCTTGGCGGCTTTACGCAGCAGGCGGCCGAAGTAGGGACCATCGAAGTTGGAAACCACCAGCCCGATACTGTTGGAGCTTTTATTTGCCAGCGATTGGGCCAGGAAATTGGGGCGGTAGCCAAGGTCGTCCATGGCCTTGAACACCGCGTCGCGGGTGCTCTTTTTCACCTGGCCGGTGCCATTCAACACACGTGAGACCGTGGCTTTAGATACCCCCGCGCGAATGGAAACATCCAACATGGTGATCATCAATGGCTTACCCCTTTCAACATCCGCTGTGGCAAATAATGCTCAGTCTAGCATAGGGTTAGCCCTTGGCTGCGCGGCTTTTTATCGCAGTGATTGCGTTGTGGTGAAACGCTCGTAGACTGTTCTCTGGCAATGAGAATAAGGGGAAGGCTGGATGACTGATATTGTGCTTCTGGCAGATTATCCGCAGCACCGGCAGCGGGTGATCAACTGGCTATGGCAGGCATTCGGCAGTGAAAACAGCAGGGCATTTTTCGCCAGCGTGGTGGACAGTGGTCTGCGTGGGGCAGACCTGCCCATCACTTTTATTGCCTTGCAGGGGGACGAACTGGTCGGCACCGTCGGTCTGTGGCGCTGTGATTTAATCAGCCGCCAGGATCTGACGCCCTGGCTGGCGGCGCTGTATGTCGATGAAAGCCAGCGCGGCAGCGGCCTGGGCTTGCGGCTGCAGCAGCATGTACAGGACTACAGCCGCCAGGCCGGCTTTGACGAGCTGTATCTCTACAGTGACTTCAGCGGCTATTACGAACGTCACGGCTGGCACTATATCGGCGACGCGCTGGACTACCCTGACCGCCCGGTGCGGCTCTATCACCGCGAGCTGGGCTAGTTCTGCTCGTAAACGTTATTGATGCTGGCCACCGAGTGGCGGCGCACCAGCGTCGGGCTGAACATATTGGTGATCTCCGGCAGCGGCTGGTTATTGGCCAGCGCCAGTGCCAGTTCGGCCGCCTGGGTCGCCATGGCCACCACTGGATAGCGGATGGTGGTCAGGCGGGGGCGCAGATAGCGTGAAATCAACACGTCATCAAAGCCAATCAACGACATTTGGCCCGGCACATCCACGCTGTTGTCGCTCAGCACCGAGAGCGCACCGGCGGCCATCGAATCGTTATAACAGGTCACTGCGGTGAAGTTTTTACCGCGCCCGAGCAACTCGGTCATCGCTTGTTCACCGCCGATTTCGTCCGGCTCTCCGTAGGCAATCAGCCTTTCATCTACCGCAATGCCATGCTCCTGCAATGCATCGAGATAACCCTGCAGGCGGTCTGCGGCGTCGGAAATTTGGTGGGTGGAGCAGACGATGGCAATACGCTGATGCCCCTGTTGAATCAGATGGCGAGTCGCCAGCCAGGCACCATAGCGGTCGTCCAGCGCCACACAGCGCGATTCAAAGCCCGGCAGCGTGCGGTTAATCAGCACCATCCCCGGGATCTGCTGCATCCAGCCGCTTAACTCAGTATCGGTCAGCTTTTTGGCATGCACTACCAGTGCTGCACAGCGGTGACGCACCAGTTGTTCAATCGCCTGACGCTCTTTTTCCGCCTCATGGTAACCGTTGCCAATCAGCAAGAAGTTGTGGGTAGCGTAGGCCACCTGTTCGACCGCTTTGACCATAGCGCCAAAAAAGGGATCGGACACGTCGGAGACGATCAGCCCCAACGTTTCGGTCGATTGCTGCGCCAGCGCGCGGGCGTTGGCGTTTGGGTGGTACTGCAGTTGTTCCATCGCGGCCAGCACGGCGGTGCGTGAGCTTTCACTGGCCTTCGGGGAATGGTTTATTACGCGGGATACCGTGGCCACGGAAACACCCGCCAGCCTGGCAACATCCTTTATGGTAGCCATATCTGTCATACATCCTGGGTAATCGCTTACATTCCTCAGTCTTGCGGAAAAAACCCGGGGCTGCAAGCGCTGGCGATCGCAACTTGTGGCGGCTGTTGCAGATATGGGCGATTTATTCTGTGCTTAGACCTGCGTAGCTCAGTAATAGAGCCATTTGTGCTTTGGTGGCGCACGGCAGCTAATGTTACTTTTGTGCATCCCATTTTGTTTGAGAACCGCATGTCGATTAAACGTTACCCGCAACTCGCTCACTGGGGGGCGTATACCGCCGTGGTTGAAGACGGCAGGCTTATCCGCTGTGAGCCGTTTGCAGGCGATCCGGATCCTTCCCCGATGCTCGACTCCATCGCGCCGATGGTCTATTCCGACAAACGCATCCGCAAGCCGGCGGTGCGCCGTTCCTGGCTGCAAAAGCGTGAAGGCAGCGACCGCACGCTGCGTGGCCGTGAGGATTTTGTCGAAGTGGACTGGGATCTGGCGCTCGATCTGGTGGCGGAAGAAAACCGCCGCGTGCGCGATCGCTACGGCCCCTCGGGCCTGTTTACCGGCTCCTATGGTTGGTCATCCGCCGGGCGTTTGCATCATGCGCGTTCGCTGGTGCGGCGCTTTTATTTCGGCGGTGGCGGCGGTGTTGATCAATTAGGCAACTACAGTTGGGGCGCTGCGCAGTTTTTCCTGCCGTATGTGATTGGTACCTTCACCCCATTGACCGGGCGCGTCACCAGTTGGCCGAGCGTGGTTGAGCACTGTGAGCTGTTTGTCGCTTTCGGTGGGTTGGCGCTGAAAAATGCCCAGGTATCGTCCGGTGGCGCGGCGGAACACTCGCTCAAACCATGGTTGCAAAAACTGGTGCAGAAAGGCACCCCGGTTATCAACATCAGCCCGATGCGTGATGACTGCCCGGCATTTGTGAATGCCGAATGGATCCCGATCCGCCCGAATACCGATGTGGCGTTAATGCTGGCACTGGCGTATGAAATTCAGCGTCGGGGCGCGCAGGACGAAGCATTCCTTTATAGCCACTGTGCCGGTTATGACCAACTGGCGAGTTATCTGCGCGGCACCGATGACGGCGTGGCGAAAACCCCAGAATGGGCCAGTGCGATCACCGGTATCCCGGCGGCGCGCATTGGCTTGCTCGCACAGCAACTGATTGGCGTGCGAAGCTTTCTTACCTGCTCCTATTCCGTTCAGCGCGCTCATCGTGGCGAACAGCCCTATTGGATGATGATTGCCCTGTCGGCGATGCTCGGCCAGGTTGGGCTACCGGGCGGCGGCTTCTCGTTTGGCCACGGTTCCATGAACGGCGTTGGCAACCCGCGCGTGGATACGCCGGGGCCAATGATGCCGGTGGGGTCAAATCCTTGCGGGTTGGCGATCCCGGTGGCACGCATTTGCGATATGTTGTTGCAACCGGGTGAACCCTACCAGTTCCGTGGCGAGACGCTGCATTACCCGGATATCCATCTGGTGCACTGGGCCGGGGGTAACCCGTTCCATCATCACCAACAGTTAAACCGGCTGGTGGAAGGCTGGCAGAAGCCGGATACGGTGATTGTGCAGGATATCTGGTGGACTCCGGCCGCCAAAATGGCGGATATCGTGCTGCCGGTAACCACCTCGCTGGAACGTAACGATATCGGCGGTTCATCGCGCGATCGCTACGTGTTGGCGATGCATCAGGCCATTGCGCCTCAGCATCAGGCGCGTAACGACTTTGATATTTTTGCCGACCTGGCGGAGCGACTGGGTTACCGCGAACAATTCACCGAAAATCGCGATGAACGAGCCTGGATCGAATCTATCTATCAGCAGTGCGGACAGGCGCAGGCCGGTACCGGTGTGGAATGGCCCGAATTCGAGGATTTTTGGCGTAAAGGCTATGTCGAGCTGCCGGCACCGGCGAAAGAATTTGTGTTCTTTGACGATTTCCGCGCCGACCCACAGGCCAACCCGCTGCAAACTCCGAGCGGCAAGATTGAGTTGTTCAGCGAGAAAATTGCCGGCTACGGTTATGCTGATTTTGCCCCGCATCCGCAGTGGCAGCCGCCGGTCGAATGGCTGGGGGCGCCACAGGCCAAAGAGTGGCCGCTGCACCTGATTTCCATCCAGCCGAGCGATCGTTTACACAGTCAGATGGACCCGGCCCCCCTGGCGCAGGGCAATAAAACCGCCGGGCGCGAAACGCTGTATATGCACCCGCAGGATGCTATAACACGCGGTATTGTCGATGGCGTTGAGGTGTTGGTCAGCAATGCGCGCGGCAGTTGTCTGGCGGGCGTCGCTATTACCGACGGCGTTACACCGGGCGTGGTGCTGATGGCCACCGGTGCCTGGTTTGATCCGGGCTTCGGCAGCCAGCGGCTGCAGGTGGAACAGTCCGGCAATCCGAACGTATTAACGCTGGATATTGGCACCTCGCCGCTGACCCAGGGGCCGAACGCCATGAGCTGCCTGGTCGAGGTGAGCGCCCGATAATTGACTATACCCTATGAATTTCGAGTTGCGGCCAGGCGACGGGTATAAACAGCTGGTTACACTTTGCGCCCCAATGTTGCGATTGCCTGCTGGCTGGTTTTTGCCGGCACGGGGTAAATTGAACGTCCCAGAGGTATTGATTGGTGAATCTCAGCAACTTGTTGTTGAACCCATATTAATTTGCACCAACCTACGCAGATGCGTAGGTTTTTTTTTGTCTGATGCCTTGCCATCCCGCCTGCACAAAATTCGATTTTGTATTTTTCTGTTCCAGGACTGTTTAAGTTTCATTGAGTTATTTCCGTAAATTGCGGGAAATTTACAGCTGGTTGCATTTAGAGCAAAACTCTTGCGATTGGTCGGTAGTTTCTTGATCGCTACCTCTCTAGAGTAGGTGATCCCAGAGGTATTGATTGGTGAGAAATCAGCATACTCTGTATGTTGAAGCCATTTTCAATTGCACCAACCTACGCGGATGCGTAGGTTTTTTTTTGCCTGCCATATAGTATTCTTTTCCCTACAACCATTTACGCTCATCTTGGCCAAGGGGAGAAGGGCATGATCTTTTCTATACTGCGGGTGCTGTTCCGCCTGCTGTACCGGGTACGTGTCGAGGGCGACGTCCGGCATTTCGACCAGCAAAAACTGCTGATTACGCCCAATCATATCTCCTTCCTCGATGGCGTTTTGCTGGCGTTGTTTTTGCCGATCAAACCGGTATTTGCCGTCTATGCCAGTATTGGCGATCGCTGGTTTATGCGCTGGCTGCGGCCCTATATCGACTTTGTCTCACTCGACCCTACCAAACCCATGGCCATCAAACAGCTGGTGCGCACGGTGGAACAGGGCAGGCCGGTAGTGGTGTTTCCCGAAGGGCGCATAACCGTTACCGGTTCGCTGATGAAGGTTTATGACGGTGCCGCGTTTATCGCCGCCAAATCGGGGGCGACCCTGGTGCCGATACGGCTCGATGGCGCCGAGTTCAGCCCCTTTGGCCGCATGGCCGGAGTGTTCAAGATCCGCTGGTTCCCGCAGATCAGCATCCGTATTTTACCGCCGACCTCGCTGCCGATGCCGGTAGCGCCGCGCGCCCGCGATCGCCGTGCATTGGCCGGGGATCGGCTGCACCAGATCATGATGCAGGCGCGAATGGATACCCGTGAGCCGCAGACCCTGTTTCAGGCTCTGCTGGCGGCGCAGCACCGTTATGGCCGCAGCAAGCCGTGTATCGAGGATATTAACTTCAAGGAGGACAGTTACCGCACGCTGACCAAGAAAGCGCTGGGCGTCAGCCGCATCCTGCAACGTTTTACCGCCGAGGGCGAACATGTCGGCATGTTATTGCCGAACGCGACCATCACCGTAGCGGTTATTTTTGGCGCCTCCCTGCGCAACCGCATTCCGGCGATGCTCAACTACACCGCCGGTTCCAAGGGCCTGAAAAGCGCCATGACCGCCGCCAGTCTCAAAACTATCGTCACGTCACGTCAGTTTCTCGAAAAGGGCAAGCTGACCCATTTGCCGCAGCAGGTGCCGGAGGCCAACTGGGTGTACCTGGAAGACCTGAAAGATACGGTGACCCTGGCGGACAAGCTGTGGATCCTGCGCCATCTGTTCCAACCGGCGCGGGCCATGCTGCCACAGCAACCTGACGATGCGGCGCTGATCCTGTTCACCTCGGGTTCGGAGGGCAATCCGAAAGGCGTGGTGCATTCCCATGCCAGCCTGTTGGCCAACGTTGAACAGATCCGTACCATCGCCGATTTCACCCCGCGTGACCGCTTTATGTCATCGCTGCCGTTGTTCCATTCATTCGGCCTGACGGTCGGGCTGCTGACGCCGCTGATGACCGGCAGCCGCATCTTCCTTTACCCCAGCCCGCTGCATTACCGTGTGGTTCCGGAACTGGTGTATGACCGTAACTGCACCGTGTTGTTCGGCACAGCGACCTTCCTTAATAACTATGCGCGTTTCGCTCACCCGTATGATTTTGCCCGTTTGCGCTATGTGGTTGCCGGTGCGGAAAAGCTGGCGGACAGCACCAAACAGATTTATCAGGACAAATACGGCATCCGTATTCTGGAAGGCTATGGCGTGACTGAATGCGCACCGGTGGTGTCGATCAACGTGCCGCTGGCGGCCAAGGTCGGTACCGTCGGCCGTATTATGCCGAACATGGAAGCGCGGCTGATGAAGGTGCCGGGTATCGATAACGGCGGGCGCCTGCAGTTGAAGGGGCCTAATATCATGAAAGGTTATCTGCGGGTCGAGCGTCCGGGCGAACTGGAACCCCCGGCGGCTGAGGATGAGCAGGGTAACCTGCAGCCGGGTTGGTACGATACCGGCGATATTGTCACATTGGACGAGCAGGGTTACTGCGTGATCCGCGGCCGGGTGAAGCGCTTTGCCAAGCTGGCGGGGGAAATGGTCTCTCTGGAAAGCGTGGAGCTGCTGGCACAGCGCGTCGCGCCGGAAGCCCAGCATGCCGCCACGGTAAAAAGCGACAGCAGCAAGGGCGAGGCGCTGGTGCTGTTTACCACCGACGCCGGCATCACCCGTGAAGCTTTGTTGAAGGTGGCGCGTGAATTGGGCAGCCCTGAGCTGATGGTGCCGCGTGATATCCGTATTTTGAAAACCTTACCGGTGCTTGGCAGCGGTAAACCTGACTTTGTGACCCTGCGTAACATGGCTGAACAGCCGGAGATTGCCTGATGAACCCGACGTTACCTACTGATTCACCTTTGCTTTCTCGCAGTATGATCGCCGTAATTTGCGCCCAGTTTCTGTCCGCATTCGGTGACAATGCATTGCTGTTCGCCACTCTGGCCTTGATCAAGCAACAGCTCTATCCCGACTGGAGCCAACCGATTTTGCAGATGGCGTTTGTCGCCACCTATATCATCCTCGCGCCCTTTGTCGGTCAGGTCGCCGACAGCTTCGCCAAGGGGCGGGTGATGATGGTGGCCAACGGCCTGAAACTGGCCGGCGCGTTGGTGATCTGTTTCGGGCTTAATCCGTTCCTCGGCTATACCCTGGTCGGCGTAGGGGCAGCCGCCTATTCACCCGCCAAATACGGCATTCTGGGTGAGATCACCAGCGGCGAAAAGTTGGTCAAAGCCAATGGCCTGATGGAGGCTTCTACCATCGCCGCGATCCTGATCGGTTCGGTGGCCGGCGGCATATTGGCCGACTGGCACATTGTGGCGGCGCTGGCGGTGTGTGCGGTGGTCTACGCGGCGGCGGTGATCGCCAATCTGTATATTCCACGTTTGCCGGCGGCACATCCTGCCGTTTCCTGGACGCCGCGTGCCATGACGCAGGCTTTCTTCAACGCCTGTGTGGTGCTGTGGCGCGACGGTCAGACGCGTTTCTCTTTGATCGGTACCAGTCTGTTTTGGGGGGCCGGGGTCACGCTGCGCTTCCTGTTGGTGCTTTGGGTGCCGGTGGCACTCGGTATCGCCGACAACGCTACGCCGACGTTGCTCAATGCGATGGTGGCGGTCGGGATAGTGATAGGCGCCGGGGCAGCCGCGCGTTTCGTCACGCTGGAGACGGTGAAGCGCTGTATGCCAGCCGGGATCCTGATCGGCGTAGCGGTGGCAATATTCGCCCTGCAAACCTCCCTGTTTAACGCTTATGCACTGCTGTTGATTATCGGCGTATTGGGCGGTTTTTTTGTGGTGCCGTTGAATGCGCTGTTGCAGGAACGGGGCAAAAATTCGGTGGGGGCAGGCAATGCGATCGCGGTACAGAACCTGGGGGAGAACACCGCCATGCTGCTGATGCTCGGGTTGTATTCGCTGGCCGTTAAAGTCAGCGTGCCGGTGGTCGGCGTGGGAATTGGCTTTGGCGTGGTGTTTGCATTGGCGATTAGCGCGCTGTGGCTGTCGCAGCGGCGGGCAAAATAGCAGAAGGGGCGCGGATTAGGCGCCCCATCTTATTGATGGCGCAGGACGTGTTTTTATGGTGCCGGAATAGTAAAGCGGGTGTGGATCTCTTCCAGCCCCTGCAGTACGTCTTCATTCAATACCACGTCGAAACTGTCGATGTTGGTTTTCAGTTGTTCCAGCGTGGTTGCACCCAGCAGGGTGCTGGCAACGAACGGCTGCTGGCGCACAAACGCCAGTGCCATCTGCGACGGATCCAACCCGTGCTTTTTGGCTAACGCGACATACTCGGCAATCGCCAACTGCGTTTGTGGCGCAGAGTAGCGGTTAAAGCGCGTGAATAACGTGTTGCGTGCACCGGCAGGCTTGGCACCGTTGAGATACTTGCCGCTCAGGGTGCCGAACGCCAGGCTGGAATAGGCCAACAGTTCGACCCCTTCGTGCTGGCTGATCTCCGCCAGGGCAATCTCAAAACTGCGGTTCAGCAGGCTATAGGGGTTTTGAATCGAAACGATGCGCGGCAACTCATGTTTTTCAGCCAGTTGCAGGTAACGCATTACGCCCCATGGCGTTTCGTTAGATACCCCGATATAGCGGATTTTACCGGCGCGTACCTGTTCGGTCAGCGCTTCCAGCGTTTCCAGCAGGGTGACGGTGGCCTTATCGTCGGTGTATTGATAATTGAGCTTGCCGAAGTAGTTGGTCGGGCGCTGCGGCCAGTGCAATTGGTAGAGATCGAGATAATCGGTGTTGAGTCGTTTCAGGCTGGCGTCCAGCGCGACACGAATATTTTTGCGATCCAGCGCCTGCTGCGGGCGGATGCTGCTGTCGGTACCGCGCACCGGCCCGGAAATCTTGCTGGCCAGCACTATCTTTTCACGGTTGCCGCGTGCCTTGATCCAACTGCCGATGTATTGCTCGGTTAGCCCCTGGGTTTCAGGGCGGGGCGGTACCGGGTACATCTCTGCGGTGTCAATCAGGTTGACGCCAGCGGCTAATGCATAGTCGAGTTGCGCATGGGCATCGGCTTCACTGTTCTGTTCGCCAAAGGTCATGGTGCCCAGTCCCAGCACGCTCACTTCTAAAGAACTGTGGGGAATACGGTGGTATTGCATTAACGGCCTTCCTTTCATGTTAGCGCTTACGGGCTGAACCGCCCGGTGAAACAGGAGCCAAAGGGCAGGCTGTGGCAAACAACCTGCAAGGCGGTGTACTGCCTTTGCCGACTATAACCAAGCCGAGAAGATGGGGGAAGCGGATTCAGTGCGGGGAGGGCTATCGCGCACTACGAGAGCGATAGCCGACGGGGAATTTAACGTTCGATAACCTGTGAAACCTGATCGCCGTTGATTTGGCGGCTGTTGCCTTTTTCATCTTTATAGCTGATCAGGCCGGTATCTTGGTCAATCTCCGGTTTGCCCTCGGTCAGGATCATATTGCCGTCTTTGGTCGCCATTACGTAATCGCTGGAACATCCCGCCAACCCGGCGGCGATCACCAACGCAGACACTGCCATTACCCACTTTTTCATCCTGCGGATCCTCAGTTATATATGCAAAAAAGAAGCTTCTTTTAAGATTAGCAAAATATGGATGCGCCGTGTTTCGGATAAGTCTTTATCTTGATAGGGAAAGTGACGCTGAAACAGGGCAGCAGAAAATAATAACGGGAGTGGCTGACGCGCACTCCCGTGGGGGAATTACTCAGAGACGGTTTTTTTCTTGCTGCGCATCAGGTTGAGCGCTTCGACCGACATTGAGAAGAACATCGCAAAGTAGATGTAGCCTTTCGGTACATGCACCTGGAAGCTTTCCAGCATCAGGGTGAAGCCCACCAGGATCAGGAACGCCAACGCCAGCATCTTCACCGAAGGGTGGCGGTTAACGAACTCACCAATAGGTCGGGCGGCAAACATCATGACGCCAACGGCAATCACCACTGCGGCCATCATAATAAACAGATGGTCGGACAGGCCTACCGCGGTAATCACCGAGTCCAGGCTGAAAATGATGTCCAGCAGCATAATCTGCACGATGGCGCCGAAGAAGCCGTGCACCTTGGTGTGGTGCTCTTCATCAGAGCCTTCGATGGTTTCATGGATCTCTTTACTGGCTTTCCAAATCAGGAACAGCCCACCCAGCAGCAGGATCAGATCGCGTGCCGAGATGCTGTGGTCCATGACGCTAAACAGCGGATGGGTCAGACGGATCACCCAGGCGATGGAGGCCAACAGTCCCAGACGCATTAACATTGCGCCAGCCAGCCCGATGCGGCGAGCCTTGTTCTGCTGCGCTTTCGGCAGCTTGGACACCACCAGCGAAAGGAAAATAATGTTATCAATACCCAGAATGATCTCAAGAATGGTCAGCGTACCTAACGCTAACCAGGCATTGGGATCCATAATCCACTCAAACATTGTCGAGCCACACCTTAATAAAAAACAAAGGCTGAATTATACGCGTTTATTGATACAGCGACACTGTTACCTAAACGCGACCTAAACAAAAGGGATCAGACAAAGAAATGTCTTGCCAATAACGCACCGGTGAAGCTTTTTTTCAGGTAAAAACCGCGTGGCAATGTGAGGATCGGCTGCCCTTGTTCGCCGATAGCTTCGGTCAGGGCCTTACTGTTGGCCGCCTTGGGACGCAGTTGCAGCACCTCACCGTGGCGGGCGGTGATCCGCTCTACGTGGCCGAGCACGATCAAATCCATCAGTTCCTCCCAGTCGCGGCGCAGCATCTCTTCTTCTTCGGCGTTTGGGCTCCACAACAGCGGTGAACCGATACGTCGCTGCTCCAGCGGGATTTGTCGCTCACCTTCTACCGGGATCCACAGCACCCGTGCCAGCTTATGACGTACATGGCTGCTGGCCCAGGTGACACCGCTGTTGCCGGTTAAGGGGGCTACGCAGACGAAGGTGGTTTCCAGCGGTTTGCCGGCGGCGTCTATCGGGATGGTTTTCAGCTCGATGCCCAGTTCGGGGAAATCCTGCTCCGGCTTGCTGCCCGCCATGGCGCCAAGATATTGCTCCAGCAGCATGCCAACCCAGCCTTTATCACGCTTCAGATCCCTGGGGATAGCCAACCGCGCACCTTCGGCCAGTTCGCCCAGGGAACAGCCGGCAAGCCGCTGCGCCCTTTCAAACAGCTGTTGTTCGTTTTCTGGAGGAGGGGGCAAAGGAGATAAAAACGCCATAATACAAGCCTGTTAGATTTGGTTGAAAAACGTACTGTATTTGTCCACAGAGAACTTTGACCGGAAAGGACTGGGGAAAAGAATAATAGTAGCATGATTTTCCATGACTTTTTCTCTCTCACCCGACAGAGGAAAAATTCCGGCTGACGCTTGTGCACCTGTAGCCACCGACAATAAACAGGATCTTACACCTATTTATCCACAGATTTATGGGATAACCCAAATTTTTACCGATCACTGGTTCGATTTACAGCCTTGACGCAGGCACTTTTTTGCGAAATTGTCCGATTTGTGCGTAACTCATACGGATAATCTGTGGATAAAATCGACGTTGGTGGATCTTTCGCCAGGGTAAGATCCTAAACGGACATAGATCACATTTTTGCTCTGTGTAGGGCTGTTGATAATTACGTATTAATATGTTTTTAAAGGGTTAATGTGATTTTTGTATTTCCGGGGTTTTTAGGCTCACCAGAGTTTTACCGGCTTATCCCTTGAGTTCTTCACATACCTATCCACAGAAAAAGTGAATAAAACCCGGTGTAAATCGTTCCGCATGTTTATAACTTTGCCATTATCTGTGAGTTATCCCAATGTTATCCGGTTTGCAGCGCCGCAAAGCAGTGGTTTACCGCCTGTAGCTTGTGTGAAACAATCAGGGTATCTATGCGAATTTAAGCTTATCGAGGTAGTCCGGTGATCGATGATGATGGCTACCGCCCGAATGTTGGTATCGTAATCTGTAATCGTCAGGGGCAAGTCCTGTGGGCTCGCCGTTACGGTCAACACTCCTGGCAGTTTCCCCAAGGTGGGATTAACCCTGGTGAAACCGCAGAACAGGCCATGTACCGTGAGCTGTTCGAAGAAGTGGGGCTGAGTAAAAAGGATGTCCGTATCCTGGCCTCAACCCGCAACTGGTTGCGCTATAAATTGCCAAAACGTTTGGTGCGTTGGGACACAAAGCCGGTTTGTATCGGCCAAAAGCAGAAATGGTTTCTGTTGCAGTTAATGTGCAATGACGCTGATATCAATATGCAACGCAGCAGCACGCCGGAGTTTGACGGCTGGCGCTGGGTAAGTTTTTGGTATCCGGTGCGCCAGGTGGTGTCGTTCAAACGCGACGTCTACCGCCGGGTGATGAAAGAATTCGCCGTCACCGTGATGCCGATGCAGGAGCAGGCAGCACAGCGGCAGACCCCCGCTTATCGCCGGAAGAGAGGTTAAGTTAAGCCGACTATGCTCACGCGCTTGCGAGAAATTGTTGAGAAGGTGGCCGCGGCGGCCAGTCTGACAGATGCGCTGGATCTTTTGGTCAATGAAACCTGTCTGGCAATGGATACAGAAGTCTGTTCCATCTACCTGGCGGACAACGACCGCCGCTGCTATTACCTGATGGCGACACGCGGGTTAAAAAAACCGCGTGGGCGCGCTATCGCACTGGCATTTGATGAAGGTATTGTCGGGTTGGTCGGACGCCGTGCGGAGCCGATTAACCTGGCAGACGCGCAGAGCCACCCCAGCTTCAAATACATTCCCCAGGTGAAAGAGGATCGTTTCCGATCCTTCCTCGGCGTGCCGATCATTCATCGCCGCCAGTTGCTGGGGGTATTGGTGGTGCAGCAGCGTGAACTGCGCCAGTTTGATGAAAGCGAAGAATCCTTCATGGTGACTCTGGCCACGCAAATGGCCGGGATCCTTTCGCAGTCACAGCTTAACGCCATTTTTGGTCAGTATCGTCAGACGCGTATTCGTGCACTGGCGGCATCGCCGGGCGTCGCAGTAGCTGAAGGCTGGCAGGACAGCAGCCAGCCGTCTCTCGACCAGGTTTACAAAGCCTCGACGCTCGATACCGCCAGCGAACGTGAACGCCTGACTCAGGCATTGGAAGAGGCCGGCGCGGAATTCCGCCGTTTCAGCAAGCGCTTTGCCGCCAGCTCGCAAAAAGAGAGCGCGGCGATCTTCGATCTTTACTCTCACCTGCTCAACGACGCTCGCCTCAAGCGCGAACTCTTTGCCGAGATTGATGCCGGCTCCGTGGCGGAATGGGCGGTTAAACAGGTGATCGAAGTCTTTGCCGCCCAGTTTGCCAGCCTGCAAGACACCTATATGCGTGAGCGTGCCAGCGATCTGCGCGCGCTCGGCCAGCGTCTGCTATTCCATCTCGATGACACCACCCAGGGCGCTACCCAGTGGCCGGCGCGTTTTGTGCTGGTAGCCGATGAACTGACCGCGACTCTGCTGGCTGAAATGCCGCAGGACAGGCTGGTCGGCGTGGTGGTGCGCGACGGTGCCGCCAACTCCCATGCAGCCATATTGGTGCGGGCGATGGGCGTACCGACGGTGATGGGCGCGGATATTCAGCCTGCGCTGCTCAGCCAGCGGCTGCTGATTGTCGACGGTTATCGCGGCGAACTTTTGGTCGACCCCGAACCGGTGTTGGTGCAGGAATACCAACGGCTGATCAGCGAAGAGCTGGAATTAAGCCGGTTGGCGGAAGATGACGTTGAGCAACCGGCCCAGCTTAAAAGCGGCGAGCGAGTTCAGGTGATGCTTAATGCCGGCCTCAGCCCGGAACATGAAAAGCTGCTGGGCGGGCGGGTTGACGGTGTGGGTCTGTACCGTACCGAAATTCCTTTTATGCTACAGAGTGGCTTCCCTTCCGAAGAGGAGCAGGTCGCCCAGTATCAGGGCATGTTGCAGATGTACCCGAATAAGCCAGTGACGCTACGTACGCTGGATATCGGTGCAGATAAACAACTGCCTTATATGCCGATCAGCGAAGAAAACCCGTGCCTGGGCTGGCGTGGTATCCGAATTACCCTGGATCAACCGGAGATCTTCCTGATCCAGGTGCGAGCCATGCTGCGCGCCAATGCCGGCACCGGCAATCTGGGCATACTGCTGCCGATGATCACCAGCCTGGAAGAGATCGACGAGGCTCGCAGGTTGATCGACCGGGCAGGGCGGGAAGTGGAAGAGGTGCTGGGGTATGAAATCCCAAAACCCAAATTGGGCATCATGCTGGAAGTCCCTTCGATGATCTTCATGATCCCGCATCTGGCCGGGCGCATTGAGTTTATTTCGGTGGGGACCAACGACCTGACCCAATACCTGCTGGCGGTGGATCGCAACAATACCCGTGTGGCCTCACTGTACGACAGCCTGCATCCTTCCATGTTGCAGGTGCTGAAGCTGATAGCCGTTCAGGCCAGGGCCGTCGGGCTGCAGGTCAGCCTGTGTGGTGAACTGGCCGGCGACCCAATGGGGGCGCTGCTGCTGGTGGGGATGGGCTACCGCAACCTGAGCATGAACGGCCGCAGCGTGGCGCGGATAAAATATCTGCTGCGACACATTGAGTTATCCGACGCCGAAGTGCTGGCCCAGCGGGTGCTTAACGCCCAAATGACCACCGAAGTGCGCCATCAGGTGGCGGCATTTATGGAACGTCGTGGTATGGGCGGTTTGATCCGCGGCGGCAAGTAAGGCCGCGGGCTGACTGATTTTTTTACAGAACTTTTCCCGGCGGGCCAGTCCGGTGGTGGTTAAGCTTATGCTATTATCCGCTTCCTCAACTGCGTTGAAAGCCACGGGAAAATAGTGTTCCCGCTGAGTTTCACCGCGTTTGGCACCTGCCGCCCCCGGATGGGGAAGAATAATAGACATGTTGTGGTGATAGATGACCAATAGCTATCTGGCGTTTCCTAAATTTGATCCGGTGATTTTCTCGATCGGCCCGGTTTCTCTGCATTGGTACGGTCTGATGTACCTGGTTGGCTTTGTTTTTGCCATGTGGCTGGCGGTACGCCGGGCTAACAAACCAGGCAGCGGCTGGACCAAGGATGAAGTAGAGAACCTGCTGTACGCCGGTTTCCTCGGTGTGTTCGTCGGTGGCCGCGTGGGTTATGTGCTGTTCTACAACCTGCCGCTGTTCATGGAAAACCCGCTCTATCTGTTTAAAGTCTGGGATGGCGGCATGTCGTTCCACGGCGGTTTGATGGGGGTGATCCTGGTGATGTTCTGGTTCGCTCGCCGCACCAAACGCACCTTCTTCCAGGTTTCTGATTTTATTGCCCCGCTGATCCCCTTCGGCCTGGGCGCCGGCCGTTTGGGCAACTTTATCAATGGTGAACTCTGGGGCCGCGTGACTACCGATACCCCATGGGCGATGCTGTTCCCAAGCTCGCGTGCAGAAGACGTGGCGCTTGCTGCCGCCGATCCGAAACTGTTGCCTATCCTGAACCAATACGGCGTGTTGCCGCGTCACCCGTCCCAGCTGTATGAACTGCTGTTGGAAGGCGTGGTGCTGTTTATCATTCTGAACCTGTTTATCCGCAAGCCGCGGCCGATGGGCGCCGTTTCCGGCCTGTTCCTGATTGGCTATGGTGCATTCCGTATTATTGTCGAAGCTTTCCGCCAGCCGGATGCCCAGCTCGGCCTGTTCGACGGCGTAATCAGCATGGGGCAGATCCTGTCCGTCCCTATGGTGGTGGCCGGTATTATTATGATGATTTGGGCGTATCGTCGCCGCCCGCAGCAACAACTGTCGTGAGGAACAAATGAAACAGTATCTGGATTTGATGAACAAAGTGCTCGCCGAGGGCACCCCTAAAGCCGACCGTACCGGCACTGGCACCTTGTCGATATTCGGCCACCAGATGCGTTTCAATTTGCAGGAAGGGTTTCCGCTGGTCACTACCAAAAAGTGTCACCTGCGTTCAATCATCCATGAGCTGTTGTGGTTCCTGAACGGTGACACCAACGTGGCTTACCTGAAGGAAAACAAAGTCAGCATCTGGGACGAGTGGGCCGACGAAAACGGTAGCCTTGGCCCGGTGTACGGCAAGCAGTGGCGTGCCTGGGGGACGGCGGACGGTCGTCAGATCGATCAATTGACCACCGTGCTGAACCAGTTGAAACAGGACCCGGATTCACGTCGTATCATTGTTTCAGCCTGGAACGTGGGGGAGTTGGATCAGATGGCGTTGGCACCGTGCCACGCGTTCTTCCAGTTCTACGTGGCGGATGGCAAATTGTCTTGCCAACTGTACCAGCGTTCTTGCGATGTGTTCCTCGGCCTGCCGTTCAACATTGCCAGCTACGCGCTATTGGTACATATGATGGCGCAGCAATGTGACCTGGAAGTGGGTGATTTCGTCTGGACCGGCGGCGACACTCATTTGTACAGCAATCATATGGAACAAACCCAGCTACAGTTGACGCGTGAGCCGCGTGCCTTGCCGAAATTGGTGATCAAGCGCAAGCCGGCATCGCTGTTTGATTACCGTTTCGAAGACTTTGAAATCGAAGGTTACGATCCGCACCCAGCCATTAAGGCACCGGTTGCCATCTGATTTTTACCTTATGATTGATCCCCAGGGGCGCACAGGTTGCGCCCTTTTTTATTTCTGCCGATCCGCCTTGGTTGTTTCTGCGTTCCTCATCGCATTTTGTTGGTTTCTCCCGTCAGTTTCATAGAAAGGTTGCGCGGTGCGCTTCAGGCCGGATAACGCCGTCTTTATCCTGTGGTGCCCCTGGTTACACTGGCCGCCATGAACGACAAGATGATTTTCAATAATATTGATGGCCAGCGCGGGATGACGCTGATTGAGCTGCTGGTGGTGATAACCCTGGCAGGCCTGCTGACCGGCTGGGGGGTTAGCCATTGGCGTCATTATCAACAGGCCCTGCGGCTGGAACATACCGCGCAGCAACTGTTGGCATTTCTCACCCGGTTACAGGCAGACGCCAACTGGCGCAACCGCACGGCACTGCTGGGGTTTAAAACCGGCGATCCCTGGTGCATCGGCAGCGGTCAAGCGCCAATGGATTGCGCAGCGCTCGGCGATGATGTGTTCAGCCCCGGCTATCGGGACGTGCAACTGGCGGGGTTTACTCAAAAGGATATGGGGTTTTATGGCCTGCGTAACAATGCGCAGGCCGGGCATATCTTGCTCAGCAATGGCGCTGGCCGCCTGCGGTTGGTGCTGTCTGCCAAGGGGCGGCTACGGCTATGCAGTGAAGGCGCGAGCATAAGAGGGATTGCGACATGCCAGCCCTAGCGCGCGGTTTTACCTTGCCGGAGGTGATGCTGGCGCTGACGTTTGGCAGCCTGATTGCGCTGGCTGCCGCTAAAACTTATCCGGTCTTGCGTCAGCACAGTGTCGATGTTGGTCGGCATTATCGGCTGGAATCGGTGCTGCGGCAGTTAGCTTTTGGCATTGAGAAGGATCTGCGCCGCGCCGGCTTCTGTGCCGGCCAGTGCCAGGGGCAACCATTGTTGATTAGCCGGGCGGGCGGAGAGGCCGTGGGCAGTTGCGTGATAGTCGCCTATGACATCACCCGCAGTGGGCGTTGGGAAACCCTTAGCGCCGACGCCGGATACTTCGGTTACCGCTTACGGCAAGGCATGCTAGAGGGGCAACGTGGGGTGAGACACTGCCATGGCGCTGGTTGGGAGCGTCTGCTGGATAACGACGAAGTACGCATTGAAGCCTTCAACATCAAGATGAATGCGGGCGAAGGCGGTAAACGCTGGGTAACGCTGACCTTGAGTGGCCGTTCAAAAGCGGATGGCGGCATACGGCGCAGTCTGCAGTGGGCGGTTAATATGGCCTCGCTGCCATGAACGCTGCCGGGCAGCGGGGAGGTAGCACCCTGGCGGCAGTGATGATGCTACTGGTGATGGGGATGATGCTGTTGAATGCCCAGCACCGCCAACTGGACAGTGCTTTGCTGCTGGCAGCCGACGAGAAGCAATATTTACAGGCTTACAATCAGGCCGCCTCGGCGCTCAGTTGGGGCGTCGCGCAGTCCTGGCCACGCGGCCGGCTCGCTGCCAACGGCTGGTGGTGCCAGCAAACCGGCCAGCTGCGGGCCTGTGCAAAACTGTCCTCTCAGGCAGGTATTGTGCTGGTACGTGGTGATGCGCAGGTGAGCCGTGGGGAACCGCTGCGGTTATATCAACGCACCAGGCCTGATGGCTCAGGGGGCGACATCGGGCTAAGAGCGGAAACCGGCGGCTGGCTGGATTTTTGCCCTGAAAAAAAGCAGGCTGACTGTGCGGAGTAGCCAGCGGGGCTTCAGCCTGCCGGAGGTGCTGATTGCCGCGTTGCTGTTCGCGGTGTCACTGCTGGGATTGTTACAGTATCATCAGGTGCTGTTGCAGTCGTTCCAGCGTCAATGGCAGTATCGACAGGCCTGGTCGTTGGCGCATCAGCAATTGGAAGTTTTCGCTGCTACCGGGCGGGCGGACGTCGGGCTACCGCTACCGACATCCGGATGGCAGCGTCAGACCGGGTTAAGCACCCCGCAAGTCGCCTGCCAGCGGCTGACGGTAAGAATACAAACGCCCCAGCGGCAGTGGGCGGAACTCAGTCGTTGGTACTGCATGCGTCAGTGATCCGGCAGATATTTTGTTTTAAGGGAGCTCCCAATGTTTAGGGTTTATCATTCCAATCAGTTGGATTTGCTGAAAACGTTAACCAGCGCGTTGATAGCCAGAGAGCCATTGGCCGATCCTTTTCAACAGGAAGTGGTGCTGGTGCAGAGCCCGGGTATGGCGCAGTGGCTACAGATGCAACTGGCTGAACAGTTTGGCATTGCTGCCAACATCGCTTTCCCATTGCCGGCGACCTTCATCTGGGACATGTTTACCCGGGTGTTACCGGGTATCCCGAAAGAGAGCGCCTTCAGCAAAGACGCCATGACCTGGAAGCTGATGTGGCTGCTGCCCGATCTGCTCACTCAGCCTGAATTTGCCCCGCTGCAGCATTACCTCACCGACGACGGCGACAAGCGGAAGATTCACCAGCTTGCCGGCCGGGTAGCCGACCTGTTTGACCAATATCTGGTGTATCGCCCGCAATGGCTGGAAAGCTGGCAGAAAGGCGAACGCATCGACGGACTGGCGGAAGCACAGCAGTGGCAGGCACCACTGTGGGCGCGACTGGTCGAATACACCCAGGAACTGGGGCAGCCGGAATGGCATCGTGCCAACCTGTATCGCCGTTTTATCAGCGCGTTAGATAAAGCTGAAACCCCACCTGCGGGGTTGCCACCGCGGGTATTTATCTGCGGCATCTCGGCCTTGCCGCCGGTCTATCTGGAAGCGCTGCAGGCGCTGGGCAAGCATATCGATATTCATCTGATGTTCACCAACCCCTGCCGCTACTATTGGGGGGACATTCAGAGCCAGTCCTTCCTGGCGAAATTACAGAGCCGCAAAAGACAGCATTATCGCGATAAAACGGAATATTCGTTATTCAGGGATCCAGAAAACGCCTCTGCATTGTTTAATGACGCCGGCGAGCAAGACCTGCCGAACCCGCTGTTGGCCTCATGGGGCAAGCTGGGGCGCGACCACCACTTTTTACTTTCGCAGATCGAGACCTCAGAAGAGGTTTTTGCCTTTGTGGATATCCCTGCGGACAATCTGTTGCATGGCATTCAACACGATATGTTGGAGCTGAAGAACAGTGCGGTGATCGGCACCACGCCGGAAACGCTGGAGAGCAGCGACACCAAACGTCGACTGGATCCGGCCGACAGGTCTATCAGCCTGCACGCCTGCCATAGCCCGCAGCGTGAGGTCGAGGTGCTGCATGACCAACTGTTGAGCATGCTGGCGGACGATCCTGAGCTGACGCCGCGGGACATCATCGTGATGGTGGCGGATATCGACAGTTACACCCCTTATATTCAGGCGGTATTCGGTAACGCCTCGCCCGAACGCTATCTGCCGTTTGCCATTTCTGACCGAAAAGCCAGCCAGGCGCACCCGGCGCTACAGGCGTTTATCTCGTTGTTGGATCTGCCGCAGAGCCGCTTTACCTCAGAACAGGTACTGGCTTTGCTGGAAGTTCCGGCACTGGCGGCACGTTTCTCGATTCGGGAGGAAGGATTGCGCCTGTTGCGCCATTGGGTTGGTGAGTCTGGCGTGCGCTGGGGGCTGGATGACGACAATGTGCGTGAATTGGATCTGCCCGCTACCGGCCAGCATACCTGGCAATTTGGCATTACACGCATGCTGCTGGGTTACGCGATGGACAGCAATGCCGGTGATTGGCAGGGCGTTTTGCCTTATGACGAGTCGAGCGGGCTGGTGGCAGAACTGGCCGGGCAACTGGCGGAACTGCTGGCAGCGCTGAGTCGTTGGCGGCAACGTCTGGGGCAGGCGCGCTCTTTGCCTGAGTGGCAGCCACTGTGTCGTCAACTGCTTGAGACTTTCTTTGAGCAGGACGGCGAAACGGAAGTGGTGTTGGCACTGATAGAGCGGGAGTGGAACAGGCTGTTCGAGTTCGGGCTGGCGGCGCGTTATCCCGATGAGGTGCCGCTGTCTATCCTGCGGGACGAGTTGGCAGCGCGCCTCGATCAGGAACGCATCAGCCAGCGTTTCCTGGCCGGGCAAATCAACTTCTGTACGCTGATGCCCATGCGTTCTATCCCATTCAAAGTGGTTTGCCTGCTGGGTATGAACGACGGGGTTTATCCGCGCACTCTGCCGCCGTTAGGCTTTGATCTGATGGCGCAACAGGTCAAACGCGGTGACCGTAGCCGCCGTGATGATGACCGTTACCTGTTCCTGGAAGCGATTTTGTCGGCTCAGCAACGGCTGTACATCAGCTTTATTGGCCGCTCCATTCAGGATAACAGCGAGCGTTATCCTTCGGTACTGGTGACCGAACTGCTGGAGTATCTG
The DNA here is from genome assembly GCF_000347995.1 of Serratia sp. S4. Lineage (NCBI taxonomy): Bacteria > Pseudomonadati > Pseudomonadota > Gammaproteobacteria > Enterobacterales > Yersiniaceae > Serratia > Serratia sp. S4. Next base: position 4,205,757 of record NZ_KB661120.1, on the reverse strand, counting down.
GAGCAAAGTTATTGTCTGCCGGGCGATGAACATCTGGACGCCGATGGCAGCGCACGGCGTGTGGGTAAACACTTGCTTAACTGGCATTCACGCATGCCGTTTGCCGCCGAGAACTTCCTGCCTAATACCGAAGCGCAGAGCTATGCGGCAGAATGGCTGCCTGCCGCCGATCGGCGCGGTGCGGCGCATCCGCCGTTTAATCAGCCCCTGTTGCCGGATGAGAAAACTCAGATCTCGCTGGACGATTTATTGCGCTTCTACCGCCACCCGATCCGCGCCTTCTTCCAACTGCGGCTGGGGGTCAGTTTCATCCTGGAAGAAACCGAACTGCCGGATGAAGAACCCTTCACCCTGGATAACCTCAGCCGCTATCAGTTCAACAGCCAACTGCTGAACACCCTGATTGACGGTGAGGATGCCAGCCGCCTGTTTCAGCGGGTGCGTGCCGCCGGTGGGTTGCCTTTTGGCCCCTTCGGCGAAATTTACTGGCAGAAACAACAAGAAGAGATGAGCGAGCTGGCCGAACAGGTACGCGCCGAAAGAAGTGAAGGGCACAGCCTGGAACTGGATATCGACATTGCCGGTGTGCGCATCAGCGGCTGGTTACATCAGGTACAAGGCGATGGGCTGCTGCGCTGGCGGCCATCAACCTTATCGGCAGTCGATGGCATATTGCTGTGGCTGGAGCATCTGGTGTATTGCTGCGTCGGGGGGAGCGGCGAAAGTCGCATTTACGGGCGCAAAGGGGCTGTCTGGCGCTTTGCTGCATTAAGCGCGCAAGAGGCCCACGAACAATTGGCCGAACTGGTGGCGGGTTATCAGCGCGGCCTGTGTCAGCCGTTACTGCTGCTGAACAAAAGCGGCTGGGCGTGGCTGAGCCAGTGCTACCAGCCACAAACGCAGCAGATTGACTGGGATGAAGAGGTGCAAATCAAGGCCCGGGCCAAGCTGCTGCAAACCTGGCAGGGCGACCAGCGTATTCCGGGCGAAGGTGAAGACCCTTATGTGCAGCGGGTATTCCGCCAGTTGGACAATATTTATTTAGCGCAAATTCTGGACGAAACAGAGCGTTATCTGTTGCCGGTGGCACGGCATAACCTTGGGTAACAATCCCCCGGTGGTACTGATTGCCCTGAGGTGGTAAAAATAATCAGGGTTATATTCAACTATCGGGGTTAGCTCCGGTCTTACATAACGTACAGGCATATAGACCCGTCGCCTTTCAAGCTACAGCTTGAAATTCATAGGGTATAGATTTTGAGTGTGTTGTTTTGATGTACGCCGTCAACGTCAGGGATGTGGCGCGACGGCGTCTGAATAGGGGTTCATTTTGGATATGCGCAGACAGTTGGCCCGCATCACCGGGTTGGTATTAGTGGTTATGTTTTGGACGCCGTTGAGCTGGGCCGCACAGGGATGGCAACCGCTGGCGGAGAAGATCAATAAAAGCGATCACGATCCGCGCCAGTACCAGGCGATCAAACTGACGAACGGCATGACCGTGCTGTTGGTTTCTGATGCACAGGCACCGAAATCACTGGCGGCGCTGGCACTGCCGGTAGGCTCGCTGGAAGATCCGAACAGTCAGTTGGGGTTAGCGCACTACCTGGAGCACATGGTGCTGATGGGTTCCAAGCGCTATCCGCAACCCGAAAACCTGTCGGAGTTCCTGAAGAAGCACGGTGGCAGCCATAACGCCAGCACCGCGTCTTACCGCACCGCGTTCTATCTGGAAGTGGAAAACGACGCGCTGGCCCCGGCGGTAGACCGCATGGCGGACGCGATCGCCGAGCCACTGCTGGATCCGGGCAATGCCGATCGTGAACGTAATGCGGTCAACGCCGAACTGACGATGGCACGCTCACGCGACGGTATGCGCATGGCGCAGGTTGGGGCAGAAACGCTGAACCCGGCTCACCCGAGCGCGCGTTTCTCAGGCGGTAACCTCGATACCTTAAAAGACAAACCGGGCAGCAAGCTGCACGATGAGCTGACGGCATTCTACCAACGTTATTATTCTGCCAATCTGATGATGGGGGTGCTGTACAGCAACCAGCCATTGCCGGAACTGGCTGAACTGGCGGCCAAAACCTTTGGCAAGGTCCCTAACCGAGACGCCAGCGTACCGCCGATCACAGTCCCGGCGGTCACCCCTGAACAGCAGGGCATCATTATTCATTATGTGCCGGCCCAGCCGCGTAAACAGTTGAAAGTAGAATTCCGCATCGACAACAACAGTGCCGAGTTCCGCAGCAAGACCGATACCTACATCAGTTACCTGATAGGCAACCGCAGCCAAAATACCCTGTCTGACTGGCTGCAAAAGCAGGGGTTGGCGGATGCCATCAATGCCGGGGCCGATCCTATGGTTGATCGCAACGGCGGCGTGTTCTCGATCAGCGTCTCGCTGACCGATAAAGGCCTGGCCAAGCGCGACGAAGTGGTGGCGGCCATCTTCAACTACCTGAAAATGTTGCGCAGCGAAGGCATCAAGCAAAGCTATTTTGATGAGATTTCCCACGTACTGAATCTGGATTTCCGCTATCCGTCGATCACCCGTGATATGGACTACATCGAATGGCTGGTGGATACCATGCTGCGCGTGCCGGTCGAGCATACGCTGGATGCGCCTTACCTGGCCGACCGCTATGACGCCAAAGCGATTGCCGAGCGTCTGGACGCCATGACGCCGCAAAATGCGCGTATCTGGTTCGTCAGCCCGAATGAGCCGCATAACAAGATGGCCTACTTCGTCAATGCGCCGTATCAGGTCGATAAAATCACCCCGCAGCGCTTTGAGCAGTGGCAGCAACTGGGGAAAGGCATCAGCCTGTCGTTACCCACGCTGAATCCGTATATTCCTGATGATTTCAGCCTGACCAAACCTTCGCACGAGTTTAAAAAACCGGAGGTGGTGGTCGACCAACCGGGCCTGCGCGTGTTGTATATGCCGAGCCGTTACTTTGCCGACGAGCCGAAGGCTGACGTCACAGTAGCGTTCCGCAATGCAAAAACCATGGATTCTGCACGCAACCAGGTGTTGTTCTCTTTGACTGACTATCTGGCCGGCATTTCACTGGATCAACTGAGCTACCAGGCTTCGGTTGGCGGGCTGAGTTTCTCAACCTCGCCGAACAACGGTCTGGAGTTCAACGCCAACGGCTTTACCCAGCGTCTGCCGCAATTACTGACCTCGCTGATCGAAGGCTACTCCAGCTTTACGCCGACGGAAGATCAACTGGCGCAGGCCAAATCCTGGTATCTGGAACAGCTGGATTCTGCCGAGAAAGGCAAAGCCTTTGAACTGGCTATCCAGCCGGTGCAGATGGTTTCCCGCGTGCCTTACTCAGAACGTAGTGAGCGCCGCGAGGTGCTGAAAACCCTGACGCTGAAAGATGTGCTGGCCTACCGTGACAGCCTGCTGGCTGAGGCGACGCCGGAGTTGTTGGTGGTGGGCAATATGAGCAAGCAGCAGGTGGATACCCTGGCCTCTACGCTGAAACACCGTCTGGGTTGTACCGGTGTTACATGGTGGCATGGCGAAGATGTTGAAGTGACTAAAAGCCAGTTGGCCAATCTGCAGCGGGCAGGCAGCAGCACCGACTCGGCGCTGGCGGCAGTGTATGTGCCGACCGGCTACGACGAAGTGACCGGCATGGCTTACAGCTCGCTGCTTGGCCAAATTATCCAGCCATGGTTCTACAGCCAATTGCGTACTCAGGAACAGCTGGGCTACGCGGTGTTTGCTTTCCCGATGTCCGTCGGCCGTCAGTGGGGGATTGGTTTCCTGCTGCAAAGTAACAGCAAGCAACCGGCGTACCTGTATCAGCGCTATCAGGATTTCTACCCGAAAACCGAGAAACGCCTGCGAGAGATGAAAGAAGCAGACTTCGAGCAGTATAAGCAGGCGATGATCAACGAATTGAAGCAGCGTCCACAAACCCTGAGCGAAGAAGCCGGCCGTTTCTCCAATGACTTCGACCGTGGCAACTTCACCTTTGATACCCGCCATAAGCTGATTGAGCAAATCAAGCAGCTGACGCCGACCAAACTGGCGGATTATTTCCACCAGGCGGTGATTAAGCCGCAGGGGCTGGCGGTGCTGTCGCAGGTGAGTGGTAGTGGGCAAGAGAAGGCGGATTATGCGGTGCAGCCGAATTGGGTGACTTATCCAAACGCCTCTGCGCTGCAGAAAACTCTGCCGCGTAAGGTGGCGACACCATGACAGAGACCACCCCGCAGCGACTTGATCCGCTAACGTTGCCGCTATTTGGCGAGCGGTTGATAGAAGCGTCGGCGGGGACCGGTAAAACCTTTACCATCGGTGCGCTGTATCTGCGCCTGCTGCTTGGCCTGGGCCAGGCAGCGGCCTTTCCCCGGCCGCTGACGGTAGAGGAGATCCTGGTGGTGACCTTTACCGAGGCCGCCACCGAGGAGCTGCGTGGACGTATCCGCAGCAATATCCATGGCTTACGCATTGCCTGCGTGCGGGGCAGCAGTAAAGACCCGTTATTTAATGCGTTAATGGCGGAAATTGACGATCTGCCCGATGCTGCCGCGCAACTGCTGGCTGCCGAGCGGCAGATGGACGAAGCGGCAATCTACACCATCCACGGTTTTTGCCAGCGTATGCTGACCCACAACGCCTTCGAGTCCGGCATTCTGTTTGAGCAGACGCTGGTGCAGGATGAACTGCCGCTGCGCCGCCAGGCCTGTGCGGACTTTTGGCGTCGCCATTGTTATCCGTTGCCGATTGGCGTTGCCCGGGCGGTGAGCCAGGAATGGAGCGACCCGGAAGCGCTGCTGGCCGATCTTTCCGGCTATCTGCATGGCGAAGCGCCGATGCTGCGTCGGCCGCCGAAGGATGAAGAAACGGTGCTGATGCGCCATGAGCAGATCGTGGCGCATATTGACGCCATCAAAGCGCAGTGGCTGGCAGCAGCGGGCGATCTGGAGGCGTTAATCAGCCAGTCCGGCGTTGATAAGCGCAGCTACAGCAGCAAGCACCTGCCTAACTGGCTGCACAAAGTCGGTGAATGGGTGGTGCTGGAAACTCAGGACTACCAACTGCCGAAAGAGCTGGATAAATTCCGTCAGTCGGTGCTGCTGGATAAAACCAAAAAAGGCGAACCGCCGCACCATGCATTGTTCGTGGCGATCGACGAACTGTTCGATGAACCGCTGACACTGCGTGACCTGATCATGGCGCGGGCGCTGAGCGAGATACGTTTGTCCATTCAGCAGGAGAAACGCCAGCGGGCCGAGCTGGGTTTTGACGACCTGTTAAGTCGTCTGGACAGTGCATTGCAGAGCGAAGGTGGTGAACGTTTGGCACAGGCGATTCGCCAGCGTTACCCGGTGGCGATGATCGATGAGTTCCAGGATACCGATCCACAGCAATACCGCATCTTCCAAAAACTCTATGTCGGCAGGCCGGAATGCGGCCTGCTGCTGATCGGCGATCCCAAACAGGCAATTTACGCTTTCCGCGGTGCCGATATCTTTACCTATATGCGCGCTCGTTCAGAGGTAAGCGCCCACTACACGCTCGAAACCAACTGGCGCTCCTCACCGGCGATGGTGAACAGCGTTAACCATCTGTTTGCGCAGGTGGAAAAACCTTTCCTGTTCGGCCAGATTCCCTTTATTGAGGTGGCCGCCGCCGAGAAAAATCGGGGGCTGGCGTTTGAGCTGCAAAATCAGCCGCAGCCGGCGATGCAGTTCTGGCTGCAGCAGGGGGAAGGTGTTGGCGTTAGTGAGTACCAACAATTGATGGCGCGCCTGTGCGCCACGCAAATTCGCGACTGGCTCAGCGCCGGACAAAACCAACAGGCCTGGCTGGTCGACGGCGAAAAACGGCGGGCGGTAGAGGCGTCAGACATTACCGTGCTGGTGCGCAGCCGCAATGAGGCGGCGTTAGTACGTGATGCCCTGAGTGCGCTGGCGATACCTTCGGTTTATTTGTCCAACCGCGACAGCGTGTTCGATACGCCAGAAGCCAAGGATTTGCTGTGGCTGCTGCAGGCCGTGCTGGCGCCGGAGCAGGAACGTACGCTGCGCAGTGCCATGGCTACCGGGCTGATGGGGCTGGATGCGCAGGCGCTGGACGGATTGAACCGAGATGAGCGCGCCTGGGATGCGCTGGTCAACGAGTTCGACAAATATCGTACGCTGTGGCTGCGCCGCGGCGTGTTGCCGATGCTGCGTGAGGTGATGAATCAGCGCCATCTGGCAGAAAACCTGTTGGCCAGCCTCGGCGGTGAGCGCCGGTTGACCGACGTGATGCATCTGGGCGAGCTTTTGCAGGAAGCTTCTGCACAGCTCGACAGCGAGCATGCGCTGGTGCGTTGGCTGGCGCAGCAGATTGCCCAGCCCAATCGACAGTCGGACAACCAGCAGCTACGGCTGGAAAGCGACCGCCATTTGGTACAGGTGATCACCATCCATAAATCCAAAGGGTTGGAGTTCGATCTGGTATGGCTGCCGTTCGTCGGCAATTTCCGCCAGCAACAGCAGGTGTTGTACCACGATCGTCACAGTTTCCAGGCCCTACTTGACCTCAACGCCGATGAGCAAAGTATTGAGTGGGCGGAGGAGGAGCGGTTGGCGGAAGATTTACGCCTGTTGTATGTCGCGCTGACCCGTTCGGTATACCACTGCAGTATCGGCATTGCGCCGTTGATTCAGGGTACCCGCAAAAAACAGGGTGATAGTGATTTACACCGCAGCGCGCTGGGCTATCTGGTACAGGCTGGCCAAGCCGGCGATGCGGCTTATCTGCAGCAATGTCTGCAACAGTTGGCTGTCGATGGCGTTGCGCTGTCGCTGGCCGGAAACCTGGACGAGCAACCCTGGCAGCCGCAAACGCCAGTCTTGACCGAGCTGTCGGCGAAACACTTTACGCGCCAGGTGCAGGATTTCTGGAGGGTGACCAGCTATACCGGTTTGCAACAGCACGGTACGAGCCTGATGCAGGATTTGTTGCCGCGGTTGGATGTTGATGCCGCCGGCGAGCAAGCGCAGGACAGTGAGCCAGCGCTCACACCGCATACCTTTCCTCGTGGCGCCGGTCCGGGGACCTTCCTGCACAGTCTGTTTGAAACGATCGACTTTACCCAACCCCTCGATGAGGCGTGGTTGCTGGAGCAGTTGCAACAACAAGGATTTGGCGAACACTGGCAACCGATACTGTTGGCGTGGATGCAGGTGCTGTTAAACACCCCGCTTAATGATACCGGCGTCGCCTTGTCGGCGCTGGCTCCGCAGCATAAGCAGGCGGAGTTGCAGTTTTATCTGCCTATCGAGCAGCTGTTGCAGGCGCGTGAGCTGGATAAGCTGGTGAAAAGTTACGATCCGCTTTCTGCCCGCTGCCCTGAGTTGGATTTTCAGCAGGTGCAGGGAATGCTGAAAGGATTTATCGACCTGGTGTTCTGCTGGCAGGGGAAATATTACCTGCTGGACTACAAATCCAACTGGTTGGGTGAAGACAGCAGTGCCTATACCCAACCGGCGATGGAGCAGGCGATGGCGGAACATCGTTACGATTTGCAGTACCAGCTATACACGCTGGCACTGCACCGCTATCTGCGCCATAGGTTGCCGGATTATGATTATCAGCGGCACTTCGGCGGGGTGATTTATCTGTTCCTGCGCGGTGTGGATGCACAGCATCCGGGCAATGGCATTTTTGCCTGCCGTCCGCAGGAGCAATTGGTGGAAGGCATGGATTTGTTATTCAGCGGTAAAACCGCTGCGGTGGAGGATGCATCATGATCGCTCTACTGGAACAGGCGCAAGCGCTTGGCGTGTTACGTCCACTAGATTTGCAGTTCGCCCGCGTAGTCGCTGGAGCGGATGAGCCTGAGATACTGTTGGCTGCCGCCTGCCTCAGCGCGGAGGCTGGCGCGGGTCACGTTTGCCTGATGCTGGAGCAACTGCTGCCGGAAAACCTTTTTGACGGACGTCAGCCGGAGCTGGCGCAGGCCGTGTGGTTGGCGGCAGGGCAGTTGGATGTGGCCGGTTGGCAACGTCGGCTGTCGGCCAGTGCGGCGGTGAGCGACGGCAGCACTGCGACGCCGATGGTGTTACAACCACAGCGCTTGTATCTACAGCGCATGTGGCAGAACGAGGGGGAGGTGGCCGCCTTTATCCGTGGTGACAGTATCAGCAGCGACAGTCTGCCTCAGGCGGTTGAAGAGGCCGACCTGCGCACCATTCTCGACCAATTATTTGGTGAGGCGACCGATGAACCCGACTGGCAAAAAATTGCTGCCGCGGTGGCCGCTACGCGACGTATTGCGGTGATTTCAGGCGGACCGGGCACCGGTAAGACCACCACGGTCGCCAAATTGCTGGCGGCGCTGGTGCAGCTCGATGAAGGGCGACGTTTGCGCATCCAACTGGCGGCGCCTACCGGTAAAGCAGCGGCGCGTTTAACCGAATCGTTAGGCAGTGCCGGCAAACAACTGGCACTAACCCCGGAGCAGCGTGCGCTGTTCCCTACCGAAGCTTCCACCTTGCATCGCCTGCTTGGCGCTCAGCCCAACAGTCAGCGTATGCGTTATCACAGTGGCAATCGGCTGCATCTGGACGTGCTGGTAGTTGATGAGGCCTCTATGGTCGATCTGCCTATGATGGCGCGTTTGATTGCCGCCTTGCCCACTCAGGCACGGGTGATCTTCCTGGGCGATCGCGATCAACTGGCTTCGGTAGAGGCCGGGGCGGTACTGGGAGATATTTGCCGCTTTGCCGAACAAGGTTACAGCGTGGCGCGGGCGGAGCAACTTTCGCGGCTGACCGGCTGCCGGCTGCAGGGGCAAACCGCCCAGGCGGAAGCTGCGGTGCGCGACAGTCTGTGCCTACTGCGTAAAAGCTACCGTTTTGATGCCAATTCGGGTATTGGTCAATTGGCCTTTGCCGTGAACGCCGGTGATGGCAAGCGGGCAATGGCGGCGCTCAGCGGCAGTTTCGCTGACGTTAGCGGTTATCCACTGGCGGAAACGCAGGACTATCAGGCACTGTTGGATGCCTGCGTGGCGGGTTACCGTGATTATTTGCGGCTGGTGGGTGAAGGTGCAGACGCAGTGGCGGTGTTGGCGGCGTTCGGTCATTTCCAGGTGCTGTGCGCGCTGCGCGAGGGGCCTTTCGGCATCGCCGGGTTAAATGACCGGATTGAGACGGGGCTGCAACGTGCCGGTCTAATCCAGCGTAAGCCGGGAGCCGCTGGGCGTTGGTATTCCGGCCGTCCGGTGATGATTGGTCGCAATGACAGCGCTCTGGGGCTGTTTAACGGCGATATTGGCATTGCCTTGCGGGACGAGAGCGGCGAACTACGTGTTCACTTTCAACTGCCGGACGGCAGCATCAAGTCGGTGCAGCCGAGCCGTTTACCGGCGCATGAAACCGCTTATGCGATGACGGTGCATAAATCACAAGGCTCGGAGTTTGACCATACGGTACTGGTGCTGCCCAATCATTTCCTGCCGGTGCTGACCCGTGAACTGGTGTACACCGCGATCACCCGCGCTCGCAGGCAGCTTTCGCTGTACGCCATCGATGCAGTTTTGATGCGGGCGATCCGCACTCCGACCCAGCGGCGTAGCGGGTTGGCGGAGCGGTTGCAGCTCAAGGCTTAAGTGCCCATGGGCGCAGCACGCTGCGCCCGCCAGCAATTACAGATCCGCCAGTAAAATCTTTGAACGGCGTTGGTAGTTGTACAGCGCCTGTTTCTCAACCGGCAGCACGTCGACTTCCGCCGGCGTGAAACCACGTTCCTGGAACCAGTGGATGCTGCGCGTAGTCAGCACAAACAGCTTACGCAGGCCCATCTGGCGTGCCTGACTCTCCACCCGTTGCAGCAGCATTTCACCCCGTGACGAGCTGCGGTAATCAGGATGAACCGCAACGCAGGCCATCTCGCCAATCTTCTCTTCTGGAAACGGATACAGCGCCGCGCATGCGATGGTCAGGTTATCGCGCTCAATAATGGTGAATTTGTCGATCTCCATCTCTAGTTGCTCACGTGAGCGGCGCACCAAAATACCCTGCTGCTCAAGCGGACGGATCAGCTCGAGGATGCCGCCGATATCGTTAATCGTCGCCCGGCGCACCTGTTCAGCGCTCTCCATCACTATCTGGGTGCCTATACCATCGCGTGAAAACAGTTCCTGCACCAGCGCACCGTCTTCCTGATAGCTGATCAGGTGGCTGCGGCGTACGCCGCTACGGCAGGCCTTCACCGCGCCACGCAGGAAACGCACGGTGCCGGAATGATAGTCGCCATGCTCTTCCAGCTCCTCAATGCGTTTTTGCGCGTCGTTGGGGAACAGTTCGGAAATGATGGTGCCTTCCTGATTGGTGACCCCCTGTGACGAACAGAAGCCGATCATTTTCTCGGCTTTCAGCTTGACGGCCAACTGGGTTGCCACTTCTTCCGAGGTCAGGTTAAAGCTTTCGCCGGTGACGGAAACGGCCACCGGGCCAATCAGCACGATGGCGTTGCTATCGAGCTGACGGTGAATGGCTTCTTCATCAATACGGCGGATGCGGCCGCTGTGGCAGTAGTCCACACCGTCATCAATCCCCAGTGGCTGGGCGATAATAAAATTACCGCTGACCACGTTGATATGCGCGCCCTGCAATGGCGTGTTGTTGAGGCTCATTGACAGCCGGGCGGTGATATCCAGTTGCAGCAGACCCGCCGCCTGTTTAACCAGCTCCAGCGTATGGGCGTCGGTGACGCGGGTGTGCTTGTGATAAATCGGTTCGAGATTATGCTGCGCCAGATTGACGTCAATCTGCGGCCGGGCACCATAGACCACGACTAAACGAATACCCAGACTATGCAGCAGCCCGATGTCGTTAACGATGTTGGCAAAGTTCTCATGTTCTATGGCTTCGCCACCCAGCATAACGACAAACGTCTTGCCACGGTGGGCGTTGATATAGGGAACTGAGTGACGGAATCCTTGGACCAGCTCTGTACTACGTTCCTTCACGGCCAAACCTCATTTGCATATTTATACGATATTTTTGTATTTTTATTCTTTTATTGCCCTGATGGCAAGTGAGAATTTATCTCTATTTCTTTGCCGGGGGCGCTGAGTCGTTAATAAATTGAAAAACCATAAAAAGATTTTCTGATGACAGCGCCGGAATGATTGGTTAAAGTTTTCGGCATTCCTGTTAACTGGTGTTTTTTTCATCTGTTTTAATCTGTTACCACTGCTGGAGCCGCATGCCAAACTCAAATCACAATCTGGGCCGCCGTCGTTTATTACAGGGGGTTGCCGCAAGCTGGTTGCTGAGTGTGAGTCGCACAGGTTTCGCTGCTTCATCGCACGTCATTGCCGTACGCGTCTGGCCATCCTCCACCTATACCCGGGTGACGCTCGAATCCAACGTTGAACTGAAATATAAGCAGTTTGCGCTGACCAATCCCGATCGCGTGGTGGTGGATATTGAAGGCGTGCAGCTCAACAGCGTGCTCAAGGGGATTGTTGGCCAGGTTCGTGCCGACGATCCCTACCTGAAACAGGCGCGCGTCGGTCAGTTTGATCAAAACACCGTCCGGTTGGTGCTGGAGCTTAAGCGCAGCGTCAGCCCGCACATGTTTACTCTGGCGCCGGTGCCGGAATACCGCAATCGTCTGGTGATGGATCTGTACCCGAGCAAGGGCGGCAGCGGTGAAGACTATGATCCGCTGTTGGCGTTACTGGAAGATTACAACAAGGGCGATCTTGAGCGCACATTGCCGGCGGAAGCGCCACAGGCCGGTAAGGCGGGGCGTGACCGACCGATTGTCATCATGCTGGATCCCGGTCACGGCGGCGAAGATCCCGGAGCGATTGGTAAATTCAAAACGCGTGAAAAAGATATCGTATTGCAGATTGCGCGTCGGCTAAGCACGTTAATCAAGCGCGAGCCGAATATGAAGGTGTTTATGACGCGCAATGAAGACGTCTTCATTCCGTTGAAGGTGAGGGTGGCGAAGGCGCGTAAGCAGCGTGCCGACCTGTTTGTGTCCATCCACGCCGATGCCTTTACCAGCCGGGCCGCGCGTGGGTCATCGGTGTTTGCGCTGTCGACCAAAGGTGCCACCAGTTCGGCGGCGAAGTTCCTGGCGCAGACCCAAAATGAATCGGACCAAATCGGCGGCGTAAGCAAAAGCGGTGACCGCTATCTTGATCACACCATGTTTGATCTGATTCAAACCGCGACCATCAATGACAGCCTGAAATTCGGTAAGGAAGTGCTGAACCGGATGGGCAAAATAAACCGTTTGCATAAGAATCGTGTCGATCAGGCCGGTTTTGCGGTATTGAAAGCGCCGGACATCCCTTCGATTCTGGTTGAGACGGCGTTTATCAGCAACATTGAAGAAGAACGCAAGCTGCGTACCACGCATTTCCAGCAGCAGGTGGCGGAATCTATTCTGGCGGGTATCAAGGCGTACTTTGCCAACGGTGGTGCGGTAGCGCGCAGAGGGTAAGGTTAATGCGGAAACGACTGGGCGGCTGCCCGGTCGATTTTTGGCGGATTTCAGATACAAAAAAACACCCGTTAAGGTGCTTATTTGTAGTCATTAAGATTGGTTGCGGAGGCCGGATTTGAACCGACGACCTTCGGGTTATGAGCCCGACGAGCTACCAGGCTGCTCCACCCCGCGTCCGTCTTAATGCTTGTATTATCGAAACCAACATTTCATGTGATACCGCTGGTACAGTATCGGTTGGTTGCGGGGGCCGGATTTGAACCGACGACCTTCGGGTTATGAGCCCGACGAGCTACCAGGCTGCTCCACCCCGCGTCCGTATAATACTTTCTTTTTCATCGAATCCAACACTTTACTTGATACTGCCTCTGGCAATATCGGTTGGTTGCGGAGGCCGGATTTGAACCGACGACCTTCGGGTTATGAGCCCGACGAGCTACCAGGCTGCTCCACCCCGCGTCCGATGGAAGCGCACTATACTCTCCGTGCATTTTGTTGCAACCCTTTTTGCACTTAATTGAACTAAAACAGTCTTTCTGCTGGATTAGTCCGCAATCTGCGTTCTTTTTCAGCGTTATTGCCCCTGGGGCTTTTTTTATTGGCGGCGATTCCTTTATCTATGGGCGTTTGTTATCGTTCGCCGGGAGATCATATATGTAGAGAGTGTGTGCGATGAAAGGACGTTGGGGCAAATACCTGCTGGGCGGGTTAATGGTAGCGGTACTGGCGGGCTGTTCTTCCAAGCCGACCGACCGGGGACAACAATATAAGGATGGTCACCTGGATCAGTCGCTGGAGTTGGTGAATCAACCCAACGCCAGGGGCGTACCGGTTAATGCCAAGGATTACTCGGATCAGCTGATGGAGATTAAATACGCCTCTCCTTCACTTTTTAATCGCAACAACACTACCTTCCAGGCGGTACAAAGCTGGATGGCGTCCGGTGCCGACACTCGTACTCTGAACCAATATGGCCTCAGCGCTTATCAAATGGAAGGCGTGGACAGTTATGGCAACGTGCAGTTCACCGGTTACTACACACCGGTGCTGCAGGCGCGTTATACCCAGCAGGGGGAGTTCCGTTACCCGCTGTACCGCATGCCACCAAAAGGTAAAGGCCGTCTGCCCGATCGCGCGGGCATTTACTCGGGCGCACTGGATGACCGATATATCGTGGCGTATACCAACTCGCTGATGGACAACTTTATGATGGAAGTCCAGGGCAGTGGCTATGTGGATTATGGCAACGGCCAGCCGTTGGTGTTCTTCGGTTACGGCGGCAAGAACGGCCATGCGTATCGCAGCATTGGTAAAGTGCTGATCGATCGCGGTGAAGTGGCCAAGGCGGATATGTCGATGCAGGCGATCCGCCAGTGGGCGGACACTCACAGCGCCGCCGAAGTGCGCGAGTTGCTGGAGCAAAACCCTTCCTTTGTCTTCTTCCGTCCTGAAGCCTTTGCGCCGGTACGCGGTGCCAGCGCCGTGCCGCTGGTGGCCAAGGCGTCGGTGGCTTCCGACCGTTCACTGATCCCGGCGGGTACCACGCTGCTGGCAGAGGTGCCGCTACTGGACAACAAGGGTAAATTCACGGGAAAATATGAGATGCGCCTGATGGTGGCTCTGGACGTGGGTGGGGCAATCAAAGGCCAGCACTTCGATATGTACCAGGGCATCGGGCCGGATGCCGGTCACTCGGCAGGTTTTTACAACCACTACGGCCGCGTTTGGGTGCTGAAAGGCGCCAACGTTAATGCACCGTTGTTCACCAGCCAGACCCGTTCCGCCTCTGGCGGCTCGCTGTTAGTCACCCGCTAACGGCAATAATTGACCGCAAGGGCCGGACATTCCGGCCCTTATTATTTGCAATGTTAAGGTAATTAAAGCGTTATGAGCATAGCCTATTCTGAAGCCTACCTGCAGCGTTTTGGCGGCACGGCACGTTTATACGGTCAGCAGGCCCTGGCGCTGTTTGCCCAGGCGCACATTTGCGTGATTGGCATCGGCGGCGTGGGCTCCTGGGCGGCAGAGGCGTTGGCGCGCACCGGTATCGGTGCCATTACGCTGATTGATATGGATGATGTCTGCGTCACCAATACCAACCGCCAAATCCACGCGCTGCGTCAGCATGTGGGCCAGTCAAAAACGGAAGTGATGGCGGAGCGCATTCTGGCGATCAACCCGGAGTGCCGGGTGACCTGCATTGACGACTTTATTACTGCGGACAACGTTGCAGAGCTGCTGAATAACAATTTTAGCTATGTCATCGATGCGATTGACAGCGTGCGACCGAAGGCCGCGCTGTTGGCCTATTGTCGTCGTTACAAGATCCCGGTGGTCACTACCGGCGGAGCAGGTGGTCAGATAGATCCGACCCAGATTGCAGTGGTCGATCTGGCCAAAACCATTCAGGATCCGCTGGCGGCCAAGCTGCGTGAGCGGTTGAAAAATGATTTCAACGTGGTGAAGAACAGCAAGGGTAAATTGGGCATCGACTGCGTATTTTCCAGCGAGCCGCTGGTTTACCCCCAGCCGGATGGCAGCGTTTGCGCATCACGCAGTACCGCGGAAGGGCCAAAACGAATGGATTGCAGCGCGGGATTTGGCGCGGCAACCATGGTTACCGCTACCTTTGGTTTTGTCGCCGTTTCCCATGCGCTGAAGAAGATGGTGGCGAAAGCCGCGCGTCAGGCGTAGCTAGCGGCCATTTCTTTCACGGCAGCAGCCAGTGCTGCCAGCCCGCTGGCGCGGGTGGCACTGAGTTGAGCACGTAACGCCAGTAGATCAAACAGCGCCAGGGGATCCATCGCCGCTATCTGCTGCGGCGTTTTTCCTTCTACCGCCGTTAGCAGTACCGCCAACAGACCGCGCACGATACGGCCTTCGCTGTCGCCATAAAAGTGCAGCGTGCCGTCCGCCAGTAACTGATGCCCCAGCCAGACCCGATTCTCACAGCCGCTCAACTCCATTTCTGCTGCGCGTAATGCCTCTGGCAATGGCGGCAATTGTTTCGCCAGCATGATCAGTTGGCGATAACGATCTTCCCATTGTTTCAGCTCGGTAAATTTCTCGATCAGCGCTTCGGCGGTAATTTCATGGCCAAAGGGATGGGGGGCAAGCATAGCGTCTCCAGGGTTCATTTAATCGGCCAACAGGTCGATGGCGTTGTGCAGTGCGGTTACCAGGGTATCGACGTCTTCCTGCGTGTTGTATGGCGCAAAGGAGGCGCGTAGTGTCCCACTGACACCGAGCGCTGCCATCAGCGGTTGAGCGCAGTGCTGACCGGCTCGCAGCGCGATGCCTTGTTCTGCCAGCAGGGTGACGATATCGCTGTGATGGATACCGGCAATATCAAACGCCAGTAAGCTGGAGCCCGAACAACGGAAACTGCGGAACCCCGGCAGTTGCGCCAATTGTTTCTCGGCGAGATCGGCCAGTTCGCGGCTGTATTGCTCGGCTGCCGCCAGATCCTGAGTACCAAGCCATTCCAATGCGGCGGCCAACCCCAGCACACCAGCGATATTTGGCGTACCGGCTTCAAAACAGTGCGGTGGTTTTTGCGGCGTGAAGCCGTCGAAGGACGCCTGAGTCAACATCTTGCCGCCGCCTTGCCAGGGGGCCATCTGCGCCAGCAATTCGCTTTTCCCGTATAGCGCACCGATGCCGGTCGGGCCATATAATTTGTGGCCGGAGAAGGCGTAGAAATCAATGTCTAGCCGCTGAACGTCAGCCGGACAGTGAACGATGCCTTGTGCGCCGTCGATCATCACCAGGGCACCGGCACTATGGGCAAGCCGGATGGCCAGATCCAGATCCGGACAGCCGCCGGTGACGTTGGACATTTGGCCCAGTGCCAGCAGGCGGGTTTTATCACTCAGCAGGTTTGGTAACTGGGTCAGATCCGGCAGGCGGTCTGCACCCAGTGGCAGTTTCACCACCCGAGCGCCGGTTTGTTCCGCCACCATCAGCCAGGGGATCAGGTTGGCGTGGTGTTCGGCCTCGCTCACCAGGATTTCTTCACCGGGCTGCAACCGGGGGCGGGCATAGCTCTGCGCTACCAAATTGATCGCTTCGGTGGTGCCGCGGGTCCAGATAATGTCGTCGGCTGAAGGAGCATTGACCAGCGTCGCGACCTGTTGGCGAGCCTGCTCGAAGCGTGCAGTCAGATCCTGCGCCGCCCGGTGCTGGCTGCGGTGCACGGTGGCGGCATCGTCGCGGTAAAACTGCTGCGTGGCATTGATGACCGCCAGCGGCTTCAACGCGGTGGCGGCGCTGTCGAGATAAATGCCCGCTTGCTGCAAGGCAGGAAACTGATTACGAAAGACGATGGGATTAAAAGGTGTCATAACCTGATTGTCACTGGCTTGAGTCAATGGCCGATCCTGTCTTATTTTACCGCCAGAGACAAGCTATCCCGCATATTAGGATTCATCGTCTGGAAATTATAGGTAAGTTTGTTATGCTGTTAGGTGCGCACTAAGTCATGGCGTTAAATAACATAAAAGGTTTTTACAGCATTTAAAACTACAAGGAGTCCACAATGAAGAAAACAGCCGCAGTTATCTCTGCCCTGATGCTAACGTTTACCCTGGCCGCCTGTTCCAGCAACTACGTGATGCAGACCAATGATGGACGCACCATTGTCGCTAAAGGAAAACCCGCGTTGGATAACGACACCGGGATGATCAGCTATAAAGACGCCAACGGCGTTGAGCAGCAGATCAACCGTTCAGACGTGAAGGAAATGGTTGAAAAAGACCAATAACGTCGGGCAAAAAAAAGCACCGCAAAGATTGCGGTGCTGCATAAAATCACTATGGACAGACAGGGTAAATGTACAGGAAGTGAAAAACAGTAGCTTAGCTACCACGTCTGGATTGCCAGACAATTTGCAAACACAACATCACAACCACAAGCCAAAAGTTCATCGGCGTCCTCGACACCCACTCCCTTTTCGTTCCGGCCCGGGAAGTGCCGCCACTATAGGTATTTACTGGCGCATGCTCAACGGACAATTTATAATGGCTCGGATTAAAAAAACTAATGGTAGCGCTTTGCTGTCTGGTGCCTATCGCACGGCAGATAACGCCGCCTGATTTTTTATGCCGAATCACTCGGATTATTGTTACACAAAAGTAGCTAATAAATGTCTAAACGCTTACCACCTCTTAATGCACTGCGGGTTTTTGACGCGGCTGCCCGTCACCTGAGTTTTACCAAAGCGGCAGAAGAACTATTTGTCACCCAGGCCGCGGTGAGCCACCAGATCAAGTCACTGGAGGACTTCCTCGGCCTGAAGCTGTTTCGGCGCCGCAATCGCTCGCTGTTGCTGACGGAAGAAGGGCAAAGTTATTACCTGGATATCAAAGAAATTTTCACCTCAATCAATGAGGCCACCCGCAAGCTGCAGGCCCGCAGCGCCAAGGGGGCATTAACCGTCAGTTTGCCCCCTAGTTTTGCTATTCAGTGGCTGGTGCCGCGCCTGTCCGGCTTTAACTCAGCTTATCCGGGAATTGACGTGCGTATTCAGGCCGTGGACCGCGAAGAAGACAAGCTGGCGGATGATGTCGACGTGGCGATTTTCTATGGACGCGGCAACTGGACCGGATTGCGAGCCGAACGTTTATACGCGGAATATCTGTTGCCGGTGTGCTCACCCAGCCTGCTGACCGGGGAACATGCGTTAAAAATGACGAGCGATCTGGCTTATCACACGCTACTGCATGATACTTCACGCCGCGATTGGCTGGCCTATACCCGTCAGTTGGGGTTGCAGCACATTAATGTGCAGCAGGGGCCTATTTTCAGCCATAGCGCGATGGTGGTTCAGGCGGCGGTGCATGGGCAGGGGATTGCGCTGGTGAATAACGTGATGGCGCAGACCGAGATTGAAGCCGGGCGTTTGGTCTGTCCGTTTAACGAGGTTTTGGTCAGTAAAAATGCTTTTTATCTGGTATGTCATGACAGCCAGGCAGAACTGGGTAAAATAGCCGCCTTTCGTCAGTGGATCCTGGCTCGGGCAGCCAGCGAACAAGAAAAGTTCCGCTTTCGCTACGAACAATGAGGCCGGTCGCCGCGATGGCGCAGCCGGTTTTCTTCAATAAAGGTAAATAACGATGAGCAGTCGTTCAATGCTGATTTTTGCCGCTATCAGTGGCTTTGTATTTGTTGCTCTGGGCGCGTTTGGCGCACACGTATTAAGTGGCACCCTGGGTGCCAACGAGATGGTCTGGATCCGTACCGGACTGGACTATCAGGGGTTCCATACCCTGGCGATCCTGGCGCTGGCGGTGGCAATGCAACGCCGCGTCAGCCTGTGGTTTTACTGGAGCGGAGCGTTGTTGGCGCTCGGCACCGTACTGTTCAGCGGCAGTCTGTACTGTCTGGCGCTGTCACACCTGAAGTTCTGGGTTTATATCACGCCGATTGGCGGCGTGTGTTTCCTGATCGGTTGGGTATTGATGTTGATTGGCGCTTTGCGTCTGAGGAAAAAGGCCGAGCGCCATGAATAGACTTGCGTTGTATTGCCGTCAAGGCTTTGAAAAAGAGTGTGCGGCAGAAATTACCGCCAAGGCTGCCGAACTGGAAGTGTTCGGTTTTGCCAGAGTAAAGGATAACAGCGGCTACGTGCTGTTCGAGTGCTACCAGCCGGATGACGCCGATCGCCTGGCGAAGGAAATCCCGTTCCGGGAGCTGATTTTTGCCCGTCAGATATTGGTGGTTGGCGAGTTGCTGCGCGATTTACCACCGGAAGATCGGGTTTCTCCGATTGTCGGCATGCTGATTGGCGTGGTCGATCGTGGTGGTGAACTGCGCGTGGAAGTGCCGGATACCAACGAAAGCAAAGAACTGTTGAAGTTCTGCCGCAAGCTGACGGTACCGTTGCGTACTGCGATGCGTGAGCAGAAGGTGTTGATGGCGCGTGAGAATAAGACCCGTCCAGTGGTGCATGTGTTCTTTATCGCTCCGGGGTGTTGCTATGTGGGTTACTCCTTCAGCAACAACAACTCACCGTTCTATATGGGCATTCCGCGTCTCAAGTTCCCATCCGATGCACCGAGCCGTTCTACCCTGAAACTGGAAGAAGCGTTCCACGTGTTCATTCCTGCCGACGAGTGGGATGAACGTTTGGCCAGCGGCATGCACGCGGTCGATCTGGGCGCCTGTCCGGGTGGCTGGACCTATCAACTGGTGCAGCGCAGCATGATGGTGCACGCAGTGGATAATGGCCCAATGGCACCGAGCCTGATGGATACCGGGCAGGTGACGCATCATCGTGCCGACGGTTTCAGATATGAGCCTTCCAGCAGCAAGATTTACTGGCTGGTGTGCGATATGGTGGAAAAACCGGCGAAGGTGACCAGCCTGATGATCCAGTGGCTGGTGAAAGGCTGGTGTCGTGAGGCGATCTTCAACCTGAAATTGCCGATGAAAAAACGTTACGAAGAGGTTTCGCAGAATCTGCTGGCCATCAAGGAAGCGTTGGATACGGCGGGTATCAGTTCAGAAATTCATGCCAAGCAGCTGTATCACGATCGTGAAGAAGTCACCGTGCACGTCCGTCGTATGTGGTCGGCCGTGGCAGGCCGCCGCGACGAGCGCGATTAAATGACAGGGCGCTGTTGTCAGCGCCAGTGATTAAACCGGTAACCGCAGTTGCTGCAGGTTGCCGGTTAATGCCAGATCGGTTCGCAAGGTAGCGACTCTTTTGCTGACGTAGGCCATCTCGCGGTGCTGTTGCAGTTTTCCGCGCCATTTTTCCGGCACCTGTTCCAGACTTTGATATAACCCATCCAGCGAACCTGCCTGCTGTAACAGCAATACCGCCGTCTTCGGCCCAATCCCCGCCACGCCGGGGATTTTGCTGCTGCTTATTCCCGCCAGCCCCCAGTAATCCGACAATTGTTGTGGCGATACGCCGAACTCTTGTTGCACAAACGGCATATCCAGCCAACGTTTTTGGAAATAATCGCGGATCTGCACGCTGGGTGCCAACAGTTGGCAATAGCCTTTGTCGGTGGACACAATGGTCACCTGATGGCCGCCGCCTGCAACCTTGGCGGTCAGCGTTGCCGCCAGATCGTCGGCTTCATTGCCCGGATAGTGCCAACAGGCAACGCCAAGCGATTCGAATGCTTGCCGTAACTGCGGCATTTCCTGCTGCAAATTGTCCGGCATGGGCGAACGTCCGGCCTTGTAGTCGGGCAGGATTTGGTGGCGCCAGCTTTCGCTGCGGTCATCCTCATCGAACACCGCTACGGCGTGTGTTGGCCGACTGTGCTGAATCAACTGTTGCAGTGCGTGCTGGCAGGCATTCACACAGGGGGACCCCTGCACGGCGTGTATGCGGCGGATCAGGTTGAGGGCATCGACAATCAGTAGGTGTATCATCATGGGCTTACAAGGTCAGAAAAAAGAAGGGCGGCTGTCAGGCCGCCCCGGATTGCTCATTAAGCGACTATTTCGTAACAGGGCACATAAGCGGTGCCTGGCAGTTTCATCCGGTGCTGAGCGACAAAGCCCTGCAGCAGACTGTCCATTTGCTTCATCATCTGCGGTTCGCCGTGCAGCTTGTACGGCCCAAACTGTTCGATGGCATGAATGCCATTTTCCTTCACGTTACCGGCGACGATGCCGGAAAACGCGCGGCGCAGCGCGGCAGCCAACTGTTCGGCCGGCTGGTCGGGATACAGGTTGAGATTGGCCATATTCTCATGGCTTGGCTCAAACGGCAGCTGCAAATCCGGCGCAATGCGGATCGACCAGTTAAAGCTGTAGGCATCGCCGGTATTACGACGGTTCTCTTTCACCAGCGGCATGGCTTTTTTCATCTGACGTGCGACTTCGGCCGGATCGTCGATGATGATGGTGTAGTGACGGCGCGCTTCATCTCCCAGCGTGTTCATGATGAACTCATCCAGCACCTGGAAGTAGTTGGCGCTCTCTTTCGGCCCGGTGAGGATCAGCGGCAACACCTGTTCGCTGTTCTCCGGGTTCATCAGGATACCCAGTAGATAAAGCAGCTCTTCTGCCGTGCCGACACCGCCCGGGAAGATGATGATGCCGTGGGCGATACGGACGAAGGCCTCCAGGCGCTTTTCAATGTCCGGCATGATCACCAGCTCATTGACCAACGGGTTTGGTGGTTCTGCGGCGATGATCGACGGCTCGGTCATGCCGATAAAGCGGCTATTGTGGTAGCGCTGTTGCGCATGGCCTACGGCCGCGCCTTTCATCGGTGCCTCCATGGCACCCGGCCCGCAGCCGGTACAGATATTCAGCTCGCGCAGGCCCAGTTGGCTACCGACCTTACGTGCGTAGAGGTATTCGTTTTCGTTGATCGAGTGACCCCCCCAGCACACTACCAGATTGGGATCTTCATCGAGATGCAGCGCACGGGCGTTGCGCAGGATAGAGAACACCAGGTTGGTAATGTGGGCCGAGTTTTCCAGATTCAGATGCTGGAAACGGCCGGCGCTGTCGATCTGCCCGTGAACGAACAGGATATCGCGCAGCACGGCAAACAGGTTGGCCTGCAGCGAACGGATGATTCGCCCGTCGACAAAGGCGTCTTCCGGTGGATTCACCAGTTCAAGTTTGACCCCGCGCTCACGGCGCAGGACGTTAATGTCAAAGGTTTCGTAGCGTGACAGCAGCTGTTTGCTGTTATCGGTCTGGCTGCCGGAGTTCAGGACGGCCAGCGAACAGTTGCGGAACAAACGGTAAAGATCGCTGCTGGCGGTACGCTTCAGCATGTCTACTTCCAGCTGCGACAGCAAATCCATAGAGCCAAGCGGGCTGATGTGTGTAATCAAGGTAACTCCTTTGCACCCGGAAAGGGGCAGTAGTAATCCATACGCAGCAGAACAGCATCTCGTTATAGTTAGCGCACGGCGGCAACATCATCGTTTGCCAGCCGGAATGCCCAGCGCTCCTGATTTAACCTTACCGCCGTCCCCTGTTTTTTACCAATACAAACCGCTCGTTAGCTCAGTTGTTGAGCACTGTTTCGCACTATTGGCGTGCCAGACGGCCATGTGACGGGACAAAGTCAGTGTTGCTGCGCCATGGATTGATGTCCAACCCGCCGCGACGGGTGTAGCGCGCATATACCGTCAGGCTTTGCGGCTGACAGTAACGCATCAGGTCGTTAAAGATGCGTTCGACACATTGTTCATGGAATTCATTGTGATGACGGAAAGACACCAGATAACGCAGCAGCGCTTCGCGATCGATCTGCGCACCACGATAAGCAATTTGCACCGAGCCCCAGTCCGGCTGGTTGGTGATCAGGCAATTGGACTTCAACAGATGACTGACCAACTGCTCTTCCACCTGCAGGAGGCCGGTGGCATTTTGCAGATAATCGGCATTGAACTCGTAGTTATCGATACGAATGTCCTGGTTATCGATGCATTCGCCGTCTAACCGGGCGATCGGGCTGCCTTCCAGCTGATCTACGCGGAACAATGAGACGCTGACCTCGCCCTGAGCGCAGGCAGACAGATCGCGTTGCAAGGTATTGCGCACCGTCTCCCAGTCGCTGAAAGGCGTTTGGTTAAAGCTGTTGAGATAAAGTTTGAAGCTCTTGGACTCAATCAGGTTGATGCTGTCGGCAGTCAGGCTTATTTCTCCAACAGCCACCTGCGGCAAGCCGTTGTCGTTCAGCCAGGAAAGTTCGTACAGCGTCCAGATATCGGCCCCGTGGAACGGCAGGCTGTCCGGATACAAGCCCAGCGGCTCGCGGTTCATACTGCGCGGTACCGCCTGCAACAGCGTGGCGTCGTAATGGTCGCGATACGCGGTGGCTTTGCCCAGCGTCAGTGCCGACAGGGCGTGATGGTCTTGGTAGGAGGACATCTGCTGTCACCTTGGTAATAGATAGGTACAATGGTTGCCAGTTTACCGTATGCGAGAAAAAATATGGACCATGATGTACCGCACGCCCTGCGTGAATTTACCCAGCGCTATGTTGATCTTTGGCAGCAAGAGCGTGGTCATGCCCCAGCCAGCCAGGATCTGTACGGTGTGCCGTCGCCTTGCCTGGTAGAAAATCGTGATGATGAAGTGCTGTGGTTGCCCCAGCCGTTTACCCCGGCGGCGACGCTGGAAAAGGTAGAGACCGCGCTCGAGCTGCGCTTGCAGCCGGATATCAATCTGTTTTATACCCAGCAGTATGCGGGTGACATGAGCGCCCAGTTTGGTGAGCATCACGTGACTCTGTTGCAGGTATGGAGCGAGGACGACTTTATTCGTCTGCAGGAAAACCTGATCGGTCATCTGGTGACGCAAAAGCGCCTGAAACTGTCGCCAACGCTGTTCCTGGCAACGACCGAATCAGAAATGACCATGGTCTCGCTGTGTAACGTTAGCGGCAATGTGGTTTTGGAGCAGTTTGGCAGTGATAAACGCACTTTGCTGGCGGCTTCGTTGGGCAATTTCCTCGATGCATTGCGCCCGACGTTGGGTGTTTGAGCCTTTTTGTTCCGAAGCCCGTGTGCGAGATCTCGCACACGGGCTGTGAGAGATCGCTTTTAATTTTTCCCTCGCACTAGCTTAGGTGGGATTTATTGTTATCCAGATCAATTGGTTAGATTTTCTTTAGGATAACTCTTAGTGTTAATTTCCTGTCAGCCGTCCAGTAAGCCCTTGTGAACCCGGGATAATTAAGCGATCTTATGTTCACCGGAAGGGATACGGTGGAGCTGGAAAGCATCAGGATGATGCAGCTTCAGGATGAAGAAGTGGATGCGCTCAGTGAAGAGCGAAGGACGGCGTCAGGAGATGCTCAGGATGTTTCAGGATTGAAACCAGGGACACCTCCAGGATGGAGATTGAGAGCCGGCACAGGATGGTTGGCGGGTCATGAAGACTGAGGAACCGCGTCAGGACGATGCTACAGGACAGAGCCAGGATGGTTTTGGTCAGGATGGCCGCAGGAAAAGTTTTCAAGGATTGAGCAGGGAGCACACTGTGTAGCGGGACTGCTATAAAACGAACCGAGGGCACTGTTAGCGCAGTGCCCTCAACTTTTTATACGGGTTCATGCTTTAAGTATCAATAATACTTAACCCTGCTTACATTCATCTCAGTTATTAACCAATCGCACCCAGCGTATCGCCATCGCTCTGTTTTTTCGGTAACAGGAACAGCGTGGCGTAGATATCCAGCAAATAAATAGCCGCCAGCAGGCTGATCGCCGCAGTGAAGGATACCTGTGTCACCAGCGCGCCGATGACCAATGGCCCCAGTCCACCGACGCCTCGCCCCAGGTTAAACAGAATATTTTGTGCAGTGGCACGCGCCTGAACCGGGTAGGTATCGGAGATCAATGCGCCGTAGCCCCCAATCATGCCATTAACGAATAACCCCATCAGCGCTCCGGCAAACAGCATCAACGTTGGGTCACTAAGCTGTGCGTAGACAACCACCATGACCACCGCACCAATCTGATAGCAGATAAAAATCTTCCAGCGGCTGAAGCGATCGGCCAACACGCCAAATAGCCAGATGCCAAATGCCATGCCGATCACCGTGACGGCTGTCCACAGGCCGGATTTGGTCAGTGAGAAACCAAAGTTTTTTGCCAGGTAGGTCGGCATCCAAATCATCAGCCCGTAATAACCGAAGTTCTGCACCGAGCACAGAATGAAAATGCCGATGCTGGCCTTGCTGGTGGCCCGGTCTTTGAATAGCAGGCTCAGACGTTGGGTGAAAGACAGTTGCTGGCCGCTGTTTTGCTGACGGACGAACTCTTCCGGTTCACCCAGAGTGCGGCGGATCAGGAACGACACCAGCGCCGGTAACAGCCCAACCAGGAACATTCCACGCCAGCCGATATGGGGCAGCAGCAGTGGGGTGAGGAACGCCGCCGCCAGGACGCCAAGCTGCCAGCCCATACCCACATAGGCCGAGGCGCGATTACGTTTTTCTGCCGGCCAGGCTTCGGCGATCAGCGCCATGCCGATACCGAACTCGCCGCCGAGCCCAATGCCCGCCAGCGTGCGGTAGGCGAGTAAATCCCAGTAGCCTTGCGCCAGCGCGCACAGACCGGTAAACAGTGAGAACATCAAAATTGTAATGGTCAGCACCCGGATACGGCCAAAGCGATCGCTGAGGTGGCCGAAGATCACGCCGCCCAGTACCGCGCCGATCAGCGTCCAGGTGACCAGTGAACCGGCAGCGGAGGAGCTTAACCCCATTTCGATACTGATGGCAGGCAGCATAAAGCCGAGGATCAGCAGGTCAAAGCCGTCCATGGCGTAGCCGGTGACTGAAGCCACCATGGCTTTGCCGGGCGTGGCGTGATTTTTTTTCGGTGTGATTGCGGGCATCTGTCTAATCTGTGTGGTTTATTCGGTGAACACATTGTGCCGTGTGGCCGTGCCGCCCACCAGTCCAAATCCATTTCTGCCATCAACTCAGCTGAATTTGGGCTATAAAAAGTAAAATGCTATGCTTTGCCGCCTTTCAGCCGCGCCGCTGAATATCATGGTTTAAACAGATCGGGAATGCAGATGAGTATACAAAATCAGGTTCGCCTTAGTTTGCAGGCGATTGAACAGTCAATGCGAGAGTTGGCGCTGTGGCAAGCTACGCCGCCCGAGCCTGAAGCCTTCGCCAGCCCCGAGCCGTTTTGCGTTGACAGCATGTCGGCCGAAGCCTGGTTGCAATGGGTCTTTCTGCCACGCATGTACGCGTTGCTGGATGCGGGAGCGCCGCTGCCGACGCGTTTTGCCATCACGCCTTATTTCGAAGAGGCGTTGAAAGATAACGACCCCAACTGCATGCCGCTGTTGGTGCTGTTGCAGCGCCTGGATAACATGCTGAATAAAGAGCTGCAATAATGCTTGAGATTCTATATCAGGATGAGCATTTGGTGGCGGTGAACAAGCCTTCCGGGTGGTTGGTACACCGCAGTTGGCTGGATCGCCATGAAACCCGGTTTGTGATGCAAACCGTGCGCGATCAGATTGGCCAGCATGTGTTTACCGTGCATCGCCTCGATCGGCCCACCTCAGGGGTACTGTTGATGGCGCTGTCCAGTGAGGTGGCACGGTTGCTGTCGCAGCAGTTTGAACAGCATCAGATGCAGAAAACCTATCACGCGGTGGTGCGTGGTTACGTGCTGGAGGGTGCGACCATCGACTATCCGCTGACGGAAGAACTGGACAAAATCGCCGACAAGTTTGCCTCTAAAGATAAAGGCCCGCAGCCGGCGGTCACTCATTACCGGCCGCTGGCGCGGGTAGAAATGCCGGTAGCGATTGGCCGTTACGAAAGCGCGCGCTACAGCCTGGTTGAACTGAAGCCGGAAAATGGCCGCAAGCACCAGTTGCGCCGCCATATGGTGCATATCCGCCATCCGATTATTGGTGACAGCAAACACGGCGACCTGAACCAGAATCGGGGTATGGCCCAGCATTTTGGCTGTCCACGCCTGATGCTGCATGCCAGTCATCTGCAACTTAATCATCCGGTGACCGGTGAGCCGCTGCATCTTTCCGCGCGCTGGGATGAACCCTGGCAGGGAGTCATGTCACAGTTTGGCTGGACAGAGAATCTCCCTGAGCTTGCCAGGGTTGAGTTTCCCCCGGCTAGCGGTCAGGATAACTGATCATTTTCAAAGATATTTAAGGGAGTAGGGGCAATGGCTCAGGTTGGAATCTTCGTGGGAACGGTCTACGGCAACGCATTATTGGTGGCGGAAGAGGCTGAAACTATCCTCAGTGAGCAGGGCCATGAGGTCAAACTGTTTGAAGAAGGCACGCTTGAGGCCTGGCAGTTTTACCGTCAGCACTACGCGCTGGTGATCACTTCAACGACCGGCCAGGGTGATTTGCCGGACAGCATTGCGCCGTTGTTTCACGCTATCCGTGACCAGGTCGGCTACCAGCCGGAGCTGCGCTATGGGCTGATCGCACTGGGTGACAGCAGCTACGACAATTTCTGCGGTGCCGGGCGTGCTTTTGATGCGTTGCTGCAGGAACAAGGCGCCACCCGCGTGGGTGAAGTGTTGGAAATCGATGCGATGGAACAGCCGGAACCGGAAGTGGTTTCTTGCCCGTGGGTTGAGAAGTGGGGAACGCTGCTGAAATAGAATTACCCGCCGCCTGTAGGGGCGAATATATTCGCCCCGATTAATACGGGCGCAGCATGCTGCGCCCCTACAATCTGTAGTCTCAGTTCGCTGAACCCTTACTTACCGCGAGTCAGTTTTTCCAGATCGGATTCAATCTCGGCAATTTTGTGGGAGACCACGCCTTCCAGATGACGCAAGTCATCAAGAATTTTGCGCTTCAGATCGACTTCCACCTGATCGCGCTGACATAGCTGATCCAGTTCATCAATGACGTAGCGAAGGTTCGGGTTAATTTCGTGGATTTCTTTGTAACCCTGGCCGGCATTGTCAGCGACGACCGTTTTGCGTTGGCGCGGATATTTGAATTTCACGCTCTTGGCAAAGAATTCGCCTTTATCCTTGCGGAAATAAATCTTAAGAATGTCGTTATTGGCCTCCTGACGCAGGCTATAGCGATCGACATCTTCCGGTTGATTGATTCCTAAGCTTTTCAGGTTGTCATACATAATAGCGCCACCTTATAAATAGACTATATTCCACGGTCTGGGATTATGGCGAATAACCGCGCCAGAGACTGTGACTGCTCACGTAATGAAGATAAAAAAATGGCGGGTGATTAACCCGCCATGTCTATTTTAGTCGATGGTACGTAATAACTCATTAATGCCGACTTTACCACGCGTCTTGGCATCGACCTTCTTGACGATGACAGCGCAATACAGGCTGTAAGAGCCATCTTTGGACGGCAGGTTACCGGAAACCACTACCGAACCGGCCGGTACGCGGCCGTAGTGCACTTCGCCGGTTTCACGGTCGTAAATGCGGGTGCTCTGGCCCAGGTACACGCCCATGGAGATCACTGAACCTTCTTCCACGATCACGCCTTCAACCACTTCTGAACGCGCACCGATAAAGCAGTTGTCTTCAATGATGGTCGGGTTGGCCTGCAGTGGCTCCAGTACGCCACCGATGCCGACGCCGCCGGACAGGTGAACGTTTTTGCCGATCTGCGCGCAAGAGCCGACGGTTGCCCAGGTATCCACCATGCTGCCTTCGTCAACGTAGGCACCGATGTTAACGTAGGATGGCATCAGTACGGTATTGCGGGCGATGAACGCGCCCTGGCGAACGGTGGCTGGTGGCACCACGCGGAAGCCTTCTTTCTGGAAGCGCGCTTCGTCGTAATCGGCGAATTTCATTGGCACTTTGTCGTAATAACGGGTTTCGGCACCGTCCATCACTTTGTTGTCATTGATGCGGAAAGAAAGCAGCACGGCCTTTTTCAGCCACTGATGCGTTACCCACTGACCGTCAATCTTCTCGGCAACGCGCAGGGCGCCGCTGTCCAGCAGGGCGATCACCTGGTTTACCGCTTCGCGCGTTACGGTGTCTGCGTTCGCCGGGGTGATTTCCGCACGGCGTTCGAAGGCGTTTTCAATAACGTTTTGTAATTGCTGCATGCTGTTCTCTGTCCTGATGTTGTCTACGAAAAAGTTACTTGTATCACATTTTATCGTTTGGATTGAGGGCCTCTGTCAACCGTTGTTCCAACTTTCTGCGTGTTTCCTGATTAAGGGCACGTCGATCGCTGTCGGCAAGAATAAATAAATCCTCAACCCGCTCGCCGATAGTGGAGATGCGTGCGCCGTGCAGCGACAGACCGAGATCGGCGAACACTTCGCCCACACGAGCCAACAGACCTGGCTGGTCGAGTGCGGTCAGTTCCAGATAGCTGCGACGGTCGGTATGAGTCGGCAGGAAACTGACTTCGGTCGGCACGCTAAAATGACGCAGCTTGGAAGACGGCCGGCGCACGCGCGGTGGCTGATACTCCCGCTGGGTAATGGCCTGCACCAGTGCGTGGCGGATCGCCGTGTGGCGGTCCTGGGCCAGCGGGCTGCCGTCCGGCTCCAGTACGATAAAGGTATCCATTGCCATGCCGTCACGATTAGTGAAGATCTGCGCGTCATGTACGCTCAGGTTACGGCGATCCATCTCCCCGGCCACGGCGGCAAACAGGTAAGGGCGGTCAGGGCTCCAGATGAAAATTTCGGTGCCGCCGCGCGTGGCCTGCCGGCTGACCAGCACCAGCGGTTTGGTGGAGTCATGGGCCAGCAAATGGCGCGCATGCCAGGCCAACTGGTTGGGTGAATGACGCAGGAAGTAATCGGCGCGACAGCGGCTCCAGATGCGGTGCAGCGCCTCCTCGTCGATATTGTCCATGCGCAGCAACGCCAAAGCCTGCAGGCGATGATGACGTACGCGTTCGCGCAGGTCCGGGCTGTTTTGCATGCCGCGGCGCAGCTGTTTTTCGGTGGCAAAATACAGCTCGCGCAACAGGCTCTGTTTCCAACTGTTCCACAGGGTTTCGTTGGTGGCGCAGATATCCGCCACCGTCAGGCAGACCAGATAACGCAGACGGGTTTCGCTCTGCACTTCGGCGCTGAACTGCTGAATAACGGTCGGGTCCTGAATGTCGCGGCGTTGGGCGGTCACCGACATCAGCAGATGACAACGCACCAGCCAGGCGACCAGTTGGGCCTCGCGGGAATTCAGCCCATGGACTTCGGCGAACTCCAGCACGTCCTGCGCACCGAGGATCGAATGGTCGCCGCCGCGCCCTTTGGCGATATCGTGGAACAGGGCGGCCAGCAGTAGCAGTTCTGGATTCGGCAGGCGTGGATACAGCTCGACACACAGCGGATGGCGCGGTCGCGTTTCGGCATCGGCAAAGCTTTCCAGCTTTTGCAGGACGCGAATGGTGTGTTCGTCGACGGTGTAGGCGTGGAACAGATCGAACTGCATTTGCCCGACGATTTTGCCCCACTGTGGCATATAGGCCCACAGCACGCTGTGGCGGTGCATCGGCACCAACGCTCGGGAGACCGCGCCGGGGTGGCGCAGAATGGCCATAAACAGTTCGCGTGCCTCAGGAATGGTGCAGAGCGGCTGCTTCAAATGGCGGCGCGCATGACGCAGCTGGCGTACTGTGGTGGAATAAATGCCTTTGATCTCGCGGTTGCGTACCATCAGGTAGAACATCCGCATGATGGATTCCGGCTGGCGGATAAACAGCGTTTCATCACGCAGGTCGATCAGATCGCCACGCAGTTGGAAATCGTCGTTCAGCGGACGCGGTTTTTCCGTCGCGTCCAGCGCCAGAATTGCCTCGTCGAACAGCTGCAGCAGCATGTGATTCAGTTCGCCGACGCGGCGCGTCATGCGATAAAAATCCTTCATCATGCGTTCAACCGGTTCGTTGCCTTCCCCCTCATAACGCAGTAACTGTGCCACGTTGAGCTGGCGATCGAACAGTAAACGGTTGTCGTAGCGCGGCAGCACCAGGTGCAGTGCGAAGCGGATGCGCCACAGGAAGCTCTGGCATTCGTTCAGCTCGTTGCGCTCGGCCTGAGTGAGAAAGCCGAAGCCGACCATTTCGTCCAGTGATGTAGCGCCAAAGTGACGACGCGCCACCCACAGCAAAGTGTGAATATCGCGCAGGCCACCGGGGCTGCTCTTGATATCCGGTTCCAGGTTGTAGCTGGTACCGTGGTATCGCTGATGGCGTTCCTGCTGCTCAACCACCTTGGCGTGGAAAAATTGCGGGGAGGGCCAGAAGCCATCGCTGAAGATATGTTTTTGCATTTGCAGAAACAGTGCGACATCGCCGCAGATCATCCGCGATTCAATCAGGTTGGTGGCGACGGTCAGGTCCGCCAGCCCTTCCAGCAGGCATTCTTCCAGGGTTCGCACACTGTGGCCGACTTCCAGCTTCAGATCCCACAGCAGGATGATAAATTCCCCCACGCGTTGGGATTGCTGTTCATTCAGGCGGCGCTGGCTGAGCACCAGCACGTCAATGTCCGAGAGCGGGTGCAGCTCGCCACGGCCATAGCCGCCAACGGCAACCAGCGCGGTTTCCGGAATATCCTCGAACCCGTAGAAGACCCACAGACGGCGCAGCAGGCGGTCGATAAAGTCGCTGCGGGCCGCTACCAGGCTTTCGGCGCTGGAACCGGCGTTGAACGCTGCCGCCAGCCATAATTGGAACTGCTCCAGGCGTTGTTTCAGCGCGATGCAGTTAATCTCCTCATCGCCATAGGCGTTGGGATATTCAGGCTGCACCGGTACGGCCTGTGGCGAAATGACCGAGGTGTCTTGTTGGCGAAAGTTTTCAGACATAATACGCAGCCCATAAAAAAGGCCGGCAAAAGCCGGCCTGTGACATCATGCATCGCGGCAAAACGCCGCGGCGCTTACATCTCGTGCGTAATGATGTTGGGGATGGTGTCATCCTTGCGCAACGTCATTATCTCGCAGCCGTTATCCGTGACCACAATAGTATGCTCATACTGCGCCGACAAGCTGCGATCTTTGGTTTTTACCGTCCAGCCGTCTTTCATGGTGCGAATGCGGTAATCACCGGCATTGACCATCGGCTCGATGGTGAAGGCCATACCAGCCTGCAGCACCACGCCGCCGTCGTCAGCGTCATAGTGCAGCACCTGCGGTTCCTCGTGGAACACCTCGCCAATGCCGTGGCCGCAGTACTCGCGAACCACCGAGAAATTCTCGGCCTCGACGAATTTCTGGATCTCTTTGCCCAGCGTGCGCAGGCGGATACCCGGCTTCACCATTTTCAGCGACAGATACAGGCTTTCCTGAGTGATGCGGCACAGGCGCTCGCCCAGAATGGTCGGTTTACCGGCGATGAACATTTTAGAAGTATCACCGTGGAAACCGTCTTTGATGACGGTAACGTCGATATTAACGATGTCGCCGTCTTTCAGGACCTTGTCATCGCTCGGGATGCCGTGGCAGACCACTTCATTCACCGAGATACACACGGATTTCGGGAAACCGTGGTAGCCCAGACAGGCAGAGATCGCCTGCTGCTGGTTGGTGATGTGATCGTGACAGATACGATCGAGTTCGCCGGTGGTCACGCCAGGTTTGACGTGCGGCTCAATGATTTCCAGCACTTCGGCAGCCAGTCGGCCGGCCACGCGCATTTTTTGGATGTCATCAGGTGTTTTAATTGAGATTGCCATGAAATTCGTCCGCAGGTGTCGTGCTCGCCGACAACAGAAAGAAATAAGAAGCAGTCTCTTATGGTATCAGCCCGGCCTGAGGCTGCCAAATTTGATTTCTCGCCGGCCTGCGCCTGGCAACAAAAGTTGGTGTCCGGGGTGGGTTTATGGTATAAAGCGCGCCGGCAGATCCGCACATCTTCCTTGTGATAATGGCGGAATAGGCCGAAAATACTTTAACTGCACTCACTTTGTGTAAATAACACACACGTATCGGCACATCCGCCGGGGTGCCCTGAGGTGATTTATCACCGCCAGGGTCGGCGTTATGGGATACGTGGAGGCATAACCCCAACTAACTCTATAGAGGTTTAATCATGGCAACTGTTTCCATGCGCGACATGCTCCAGGCCGGTGTACACTTTGGTCACCAGACCCGTTACTGGAACCCGAAAATGAAGCCTTTCATCTTCGGCGCACGTAACAAGGTTCACATCATCAACCTGGAAAAAACCGTACCAATGGCCAACGCAGCACTGGCTGAACTGACCAAGATCTCTTCCCGTAAAGGTAAGATCCTGTTCGTTGGTACCAAGCGCGCAGCAAGCGAAGCGGTAAAAGAATATGCTACCGGCTGCGACCAGTTCTTCGTGAACCATCGCTGGTTGGGCGGCATGCTGACTAACTGGAAAACCGTTCGTCAGTCAATCAAGCGTTTGAAAGATCTGGAAATCCAGTCTCAAGATGGCACCTTTGACAAGCTGACCAAGAAAGAGGCGCTGATGCGTACTCGCGAACTGGCCAAGCTGGAAAACTCCCTGGGTGGTATCAAAGACATGGGTGGTCTGCCTGACGCTCTGTTCGTAATCGATGCTGATCACGAACACATCGCGATCAAAGAAGCCAACAACCTGGGTATCCCGGTATTCTCTATCGTTGATACCAACTCCGATCCAGACGGCGTTGACTTCATCATCCCTGGTAACGACGATGCAATCCGTGCAATCAAATTGTACCTGACTGCCGTTGCTGCCGCCGTCCGTGAAGGTCGTTCTCAAGATCTGGCCGTTCAAGCGGAAGAAAGCTTCGTAGAAGCTGAATAATAAGGCAAGCTCGTCACTGAGCCCTTATTAACCAGGTATTGAATATGTTGGTTAGGGGGGCCTTTATAGGCCCCCTTTGCTTATCTGAATGAGAACTGTCTCCACGTGAGATAACCGAGGAAAAAGAAATGGCTGATATTACCGCTGCTCTGGTAAAAGAACTGCGTGAGCGTACTGGCGCTGGCATGATGGATTGTAAAAAAGCTCTGGTTGAGTCTAACGGCGACATCGAGCTGGCAATCGAAAACATGCGTAAATCTGGTGCGATCAAAGCGGCGAAAAAAGCAGGCAACGTAGCTGCTGACGGCGTGATCAAAACCAAGATTGAAGGCAACTACGGTCTGATCCTGGAAGTTAACTGCCAGACTGACTTCGTAGCTAAAGATGCTGGTTTCCAGGCATTCGCTGACAAAGTGCTGGATGCTGCTTTTGCCGGCAAAATCACTGACGTTGAAGTGTTGAAAGCACAGTTCGAAGAAGAACGTGTAGCGCTGGTTGCGAAAATCGGTGAAAACATCAACATCCGTCGCGTTGCTTCCCTGGAAGGCGAAGTGCTGGGTAGCTACCTGCACGGTGCGCGTATCGGCGTTCTGATCGCAGCTACCGGTGCTGACGAAGAGCTGGTTAAGCAAATTGCCATGCACGTTGCGGCAAGCAAGCCTGAATTCGTTAAGCCTGAAGACGTGTCTGCTGAAGTGGTAGAAAAAGAGTACCAGGTTCAGTTGGACATCGCCATGCAGTCTGGCAAGCCGAAAGAAATCGCTGAGAAAATGGTTGAAGGCCGCATGAAGAAATTCACCGGCGAAGTTTCCCTGACCGGTCAGCCTTTCGTTATCGAACCAAGCAAAACCGTTGGCCAGGTGCTGAAAGAGCACAACGCTGACGTGGTTAACTTCATCCGCTTCGAAGTGGGCGAAGGCATCGCTAAAGTTGAGAACGACTTTGCTGCTGAAGTTGCAGCAATGAGCAAGCAGTCTTAATGACTGTTAATGGGGCCGCCGTCTGGCGGTTCCATTTTATCCAGCCAGAATTACACCGGTGGCAAGCCCTGTGGCATGATACACAGCACAGGCGCGTTTCATCGGCTGAAATCCCCAATACTAATACTGCTTCTTAGGACAGATCACCATGGCAACCAATGCAAAACCCGTATATCAGCGTATTCTGCTTAAACTGAGTGGCGAAGCCCTGCAAGGTGCAGAAGGTTTTGGTATCGACGCTAGCGTTTTGGATCGCATGGCTCAGGAAGTTAAAGAGCTGGTCGAACTGGGAATTCAGGTCGGTGTAGTTATTGGCGGCGGTAACCTGTTCCGCGGCGCGGGCCTGGCACAAGCCGGCATGAACCGCGTAGTGGGCGACCACATGGGAATGCTGGCTACCGTGATGAACGGCCTGGCTATGCGTGATGCACTGCACCGTGCCTATGTGAACGCTCGCCTGATGTCGGCAATTCCGTTGAACGGCGTGTGCGACAACTACAGCTGGGCCGAGGCGATCAGCCTGCTGCGTAATAATCGCGTGGTGATCTTCTCCGCCGGTACCGGCAACCCGTTCTTCACTACCGATTCTGCGGCGTGCCTGCGCGGGATCGAGATTGAAGCGGATGTGGTATTGAAAGCGACTAAAGTGGATGGTGTATACTCCGCTGACCCGGTTAAAAATCCGGATGCCACACTGTACGAACATATAACCTATCAGGACGTGTTGGAACGTGAGCTGAAAGTGATGGATCTGGCGGCATTTACGCTGGCTCGCGATCACGGTCTGCCAATCCGCGTATTCAACATGAACAAACCGGGTGCTCTGCGCCGGGTAGTGATGGGTGAAAACGAAGGCACGCTGATCAGCAAATAAGGCGGGTCTGCCAAATTTAGCGGGAGCGGCTAACGCCAGGCGTAGCGCGCTTTCCTTGAGTAAAATTCACGGGCTATACTGTGGTATGGCCTGCCAAGTATCCAGCTTTCAAGGGTTCGCAACGTGATTAATGAAATCAGAAAAGATGCTGATTCACGCATGGAAAAAAGCGTAGAAGCATTCAAAAACCAAATCAGTAAAATCCGTACCGGCCGCGCTTCTCCGAGCATCCTGGACGGCATCATGGTTGAATATTACGGCGCATCTACGCCGCTACGTCAGCTGGCTAGCGTGACGGTAGAAGATTCTCGTACGCTGAAAATTAACGTATTTGACCGCTCTATCAGTGCCGCTGTTGAAAAGGCAATCATGAGCTCCGATCTGGGTCTGAACCCATCTTCAGCCGGTAGCGACATCCGTGTTCCGCTTCCTGCATTGACCGAAGAGCGCCGTAAAGATCTGATCAAGATCGTGCGTAATGAAGCTGAGCAGGGCCGTGTAGCGGTTCGTAACGTGCGCCGTGATGCCAACGACAAGGTTAAAGCGCTGCTGAAAGACAAAGAAATCAGCGAAGATGAGGATCGTCGTTCACAGGACGACGTTCAGAAGCTGACCGATGCCTATATCAAACTTCTGGATGCCGCTTTGGCGGATAAAGAAAAAGAGCTGATGGAATTCTAATCAGCATCGCGCAGAAAAAAAGCGTCGCCTGGGCGGCGCTTTGTTTTTTGTGGCGCAGATCCCGTTTCATCGTACTGATTGATCATGGACAAGTGGTGGCCAAGGTTACACACTGGAGCACCTCCGATCTCATCAGACAGTTATTCAGAGTGAGCTCATGAAGCAACTGACTATTCTTGGTTCCACCGGCTCAGTGGGGACCAGTACCCTGGCCGTGGTCAGGGAAAATCCCGACCGTTTTGCGATTAAAGCGCTGGTTGCCGGCCGCAATGTAGCGGTCATGGCGCAACAGTGCATTGAGTTTCGCCCTGCCTATGCCGCGATGGCGGACGAAGGCGCTGCGCGTGAACTGCGTACTCTGCTGGCGGAAAACGGTATTGCCACCGAGGTGATGGCGGGCGAGCAGGCGGCCTGTGAGTTGGCGGCATTGGACGACGTCGACCAGGTCACGGCAGCCATTGTGGGCGCTGCCGGACTGCTGCCAACGCTGGCGGCAATTCGTGCCGGCAAGCAGGTGCTGCTGGCGAACAAAGAGTCGCTGGTCACCTGCGGGCGTCTGTTTATGGACGCGGTGCAACAGAGCAAGACGCAGTTACTGCCGCTCGACAGCGAACATAACGCCATTTTTCAGAGTTTGCCTGAGAGCATTCAGCGTCAGTTGGGATACTCTTCATTAGAGAGTCATGGTGTGTCGCGCATCGTGCTTACCGGTTCTGGTGGCCCGTTCCGCACTACGCCGCTGGAGCAGTTCACCACGATGACGCCGGATCAGGCCTGTGCCCATCCCAATTGGTCGATGGGGCGCAAGATCTCCGTGGACTCCGCCACCATGATGAACAAAGGACTGGAATATATTGAGGCCCGCTGGCTGTTTAACGCCTCGGCCGAACAAATGGAAGTGATTCTGCATCCGCAGTCGGTGATCCACTCGATGGTTCGTTACACCGATGGCAGCGTACTGGCCCAGTTGGGCACGCCGGATATGCGTACGCCGATCGCCCATGCGATGGCTTATCCTCAGCGCGTTAATTCTGGTGTGGAAGCGCTGGATTTCTGCCGCATCGGCTCGCTGACCTTTGCCGAGCCTGAACGGGAGCGCTATCCCTGCCTGTATCTGGCCATTGAGGCCTTTGATGCCGGTCAGGCGGCGACTACCGCGCTGAATGCGGCCAACGAAGTGGCCGTGGCGGCTTTCCTGCAGGAGCAGATTCGCTTTACCGATATTGCGGCAGTGAACCAAAAAGTAGTCGAACGGCTGTCACTGCAGGAACCGTCCTGCATTGATGCGGTCTTAGAAATAGATCGCCAGGCGCGTGAGGTTGCGGTTGGATTGGTTAAATCACTGCATAACTGATACCGGCAATTATCCTATTTTGTTCGCAAATTACGCGTGCCGCAGTGGGGCCGTTTGTTCAGGCCTTGCTGAGGTGGTATAGTCTGCGCCACCTTTCAGCGGTTATACCGTTGAATTATGGCCTGATTGACATCTCGAATGCCGATAGCACAGCGCAGATTACCGGCTGTCGCAAGGCAGTCTGAAAAGCCGTGTCGGGCACACGGCTTTTTTTGCGCGTAAGGGCCTGATGTTCCGGAAGGGCAGTTGTATTTCTATTGAGGAAATAAGTACGAGTTATGTCGTCCGCAAATCAACAAGAGGCTAATCTGTCCACTCTGGGGCCACGACATGTCGCCATTATTATGGACGGCAACGGGCGCTGGGCTAAACGTCAGGGTAAGTTACGTGTCTTCGGTCATAAAGCAGGGGTGAAATCGGTGCGTCGCGCGGTCAGTTTTGCCGCCAACAACCATTTAGATGCGCTCACGCTTTATGCCTTCAGCAGCGAGAACTGGAATCGTCCAGTGCAGGAAGTTTCCGCTTTGATGGAGCTTTTCGTCCGCGCCTTGGACAGTGAAGTAAAAAGCCTGCATAAACATAACGTCAGACTGCGAGTGATCGGTGATATCAGCCGTTTCAGCACGCGCTTGCAGGAGCGGATCCGTCGCTCCGAGCAACTGACAGAAAATAACGATGGCCTGACGCTCAACATTGCTGCCAACTATGGCGGCCGTTGGGATATTATTCAGGGAGTAAGGGAACTGGCTGAGCAGGTGAAGGACGGTTCACTGCGTCCGGATCAAATCAGCGAAGAGTTACTGGGTGAGCGGATCTGCATGAACGATCTGTCGCCGGTGGATTTGGTGATCCGTACCGGTGGCGAACATCGCATCAGTAACTTCTTGCTGTGGCAAATTGCTTATGCCGAACTTTACTTTACTGATGTACTCTGGCCTGATTTTGATGAACTTGTCTTTGAAGGTGCGCTGAATGCATTTGCACAACGCGAGCGTCGCTTCGGGGGAACAACACCTATCGGCGCCAATGCGTCCTAGGGGGAACTTTTGCTGAAGTATCGCCTCATAACTGCTCTGATCTTAATTCCGATTGTTATCGCGGCGCTGTTTTTGCTGCCGCCGGTGGGCTTTGCCCTGGTAACACTCGTGGTGTGCATGTTAGCGGCCTGGGAGTGGGGCCAGCTGGCCGGATTTACCTCCCGCTCTCAGCGCATCTGGTTGGCGATATTGTGCGGCTTCCTGCTGGCGTTGATGATGCTCAGTATTCCGGCCTATCATCAGTCGGTCCATTTACTTCAGGTAGGCGGCTCGCTGTGGCTGTCAATGGCCTGGTGGCTGGTGGCGCTGTTGCTGGTGCTGTTCTATCCCGGCTCGGCCGCACTGTGGCGTAACTCACGCCCGATACGTCTGGTTTTCGGTCTGCTGACCATAGTGCCGTTCTTCTGGGGTATGCTATCGCTGCGTCAGTTCGGCTACGAACAAAACCACTTCACCGGCGCCTGGTGGCTGCTGTATGTGATGTTGCTGGTTTGGGGCGCGGATTCCGGTGCCTACATGTTCGGCAAACTGTTCGGCAAGCATAAGCTGGCACCCAAAGTTTCTCCGGGGAAAACCTGGGAAGGGCTGGTCGGTGGCCTGATTACTT
This sequence comes from Serratia sp. S4, assembly GCF_000347995.1. Classification (NCBI taxonomy): domain Bacteria; kingdom Pseudomonadati; phylum Pseudomonadota; class Gammaproteobacteria; order Enterobacterales; family Yersiniaceae; genus Serratia; species Serratia sp. S4. Next base: position 4,166,519 of record NZ_KB661120.1, on the reverse strand, counting down.
CGGCCCTGATATCCTGGCTGTTTGGTCGTTATGCCCCGCTCAATGTGGTGCCGACAACCTTACTGATTTGTTCGGTGATTGCCGTGCTGGCCTCCGTGCTGGGCGATCTTACCGAGAGCATGTTCAAACGCGAAGCGGGTATCAAAGACAGCGGTCATTTGATACCGGGTCATGGCGGCATACTGGATCGTATCGATAGCCTGACCGCAGCAGTGCCTGTATTTGCCTGCCTGATGCTGTTAGTGTTTTAATCCGTCAACGGCGGGGAGTGAAGGGATTATGGTTAGCGTGCTCTGGAACTTAGTCGCATTTCTTGTTGCGCTCGGTGTATTGATCACCGTGCATGAGTTCGGGCACTTTTGGGTCGCCCGTCGCTGCGGCGTCCGTGTAGAACGCTTCTCCATTGGCTTCGGCCGCGCCTTGTGGCGTCGTACCGACCGTCAGGGTACGGAGTACGTGATTGCCCTGATCCCGCTTGGCGGCTACGTGAAGATGCTCGATGAGCGGGTTGATTCGGTCGCACCGGAACTCCGTCATCAGGCGTTTAACAACAAAACCGTTTGGCAGCGTGCCGCTATCATCAGTGCCGGTCCTATCGCCAATTTCCTGTTTGCTATCCTTGCTTACTGGCTGGTATTCATTATCGGCGTGCCCAGTTTCCGTCCGGTAATCGGTGAAATCGCTCCCCAATCGATTGCAGCCCACGCTGAAATTTCGCCTGGAATGGAACTTAAGTCCGTAGATGGCATCGAAACGCCTGATTGGGAATCAGTTCGTCTGGCACTGGTGGCGAAGATTGGCGACGCAGAAACCGAAGTGGGTATCGCGCCGTTTGGTTCTTCCAGTGTGGTGACCAAAACCCTGGATTTGCGCCAGTGGAATTTTGAGCCGGACAAACAGGATCCCGTGGTGGCGTTGGGTATCATTCCGCGCGGCCCACAGATAGAATCTGTCCTTGCCGAAGTGCAGCCGGGGTCGGCAGCGCAAAAGGCGGGTTTACAAGCGGGGGACAGGATCGTTAAAGTCGATGGTCAGTTATTGGGGCGTTGGCAAACGTTGGTGAAACGGATACACAACGGTCCAGGGCAACCGCTGGCTTTAGAGATCGAAAGAAACGGCGCCCCCTTGTCTTTGACGCTGATACCGGATACAAAGCCGGTGGGAAAAGACAAATCGGTGGGTTTTGCCGGCATCATTCCGAAAGTGTTGCCGCTGCCGGACGAGTATAAGACGATTCGCCAGTATGGACCTTTCCCGGCGCTGTATCAGGCCGGGGACAAGACCTGGCAGCTTATGAGCCTTACGGTCAAAATGCTGGGTAAATTAATAACCGGTGATGTAAAGCTGAACAACCTGAGTGGCCCGATTTCGATTGCACAGGGAGCAGGGGCGTCAGCTGGGGTCGGGTTTGTGTATTATCTGATGTTTCTGGCGTTGATCAGTGTCAACCTGGGTATCATCAACCTGTTCCCATTACCGGTGTTAGATGGTGGGCATCTCCTCTTCCTGGCGATAGAAAAGCTGAAGGGTGGGCCGGTTTCCGAGCGAGTACAGGACTACAGTTACCGCATAGGTTCGATCGTGTTGGTGCTTTTAATGGGTCTTGCACTTTTCAATGATTTTTCTCGTCTTTAGGGGCGGGGATAGGTTAGGAAGAACGCATAACAACGATGGCGATGAAAAAGTTGCTCATAGCGTCGCTGCTGTTTGGCAGCGCCACCGTATACGGTGCAGACGGGTTCGTAGTGAAGGATATTCATTTCGAAGGCCTGCAGCGAGTCGCCGTCGGTGCGGCGTTACTCAACATGCCGGTTCGCGTAGGCGATACCGTCACTGACGATGATATCAGTAATACCATCCGTGCCTTGTTTGCCACTGGCAACTTCGAGGACGTTCGCGTGCTGCGCGATGGTAATACGCTGATTGTTCAGGTTAAGGAACGCCCTACCATTGCCAGCATCACTTTCTCCGGCAACAAGTCGGTGAAAGATGACATGCTCAAGCAAAACCTGGAAGCCTCTGGCGTCCGGGTTGGCGAAGCGCTCGACCGCACCACGATATCCAGCATTGAAAAAGGGCTGGAAGACTTCTACTACAGCGTCGGTAAATACAGTGCCTCGGTGAAAGCCGTGGTCACGCCATTGCCGCGTAACCGTGTTGACCTGAAACTGGTGTTCACGGAAGGGGTTTCCGCCAAGATTCAACAAATCAACATTGTCGGCAATCATGCCTTCACCAATGATGAACTGATTTCACGCTTCCAACTGCGTGATGAAGTGCCGTGGTGGAACGTGGTTGGCGATCGCAAATACCAGAAGCAAAAGCTGGCGGGTGACCTCGAAACCCTGCGCAGTTTCTATCTGGACCGCGGCTACGCGCGCTTTAATATTGATTCGACTCAGGTCAGCCTGACGCCGGACAAAAAAGGTATCTACATCACCATCAATATCACTGAAGGCGAGCAGTACAAGCTCACCGACGTGGTGGTGAACGGTAATCTGGCCGGCCACTCGGCGGAAGTTGCCCAGTTGACCAAGATTGAGCCAGGTGAGCTGTATAACGGCAGTAAAGTGACCAAAATGGAAGACAACATCAAAACGATGTTGGGCCGTTACGGTTACGCTTACCCGCGTGTTTCTACCCAGCCTGAAATCAATGACGCGGATAAAACCGTGAAGCTGCACGTGAATATTGATGCGGGTAACCGTTTCTATGTCCGTCGCATCAAGTTTGAAGGCAACGACACCAGTAAAGATTCCGTACTGCGCCGTGAAATGCGTCAGATGGAAGGTGCGTGGTTGGGCAATGCACAGGTAGAGCAGGGCAAAGAACGTCTGAACCGTTTGGGCTATTTTGAAACGGTAGATGTGGAAACCCAGCGCGTGCCAGGTACTGCAGATCAGGTTGATGTCACCTATAAGGTGAAAGAGCGTAACACCGGTACCTTCAACTTCGGCGTTGGCTACGGCACCGAGAGCGGCGTGAGCTTCCAGGCGGGCGTTCAGCAGGACAACTGGCTGGGGACCGGCTATTCCGTCGGCATCAGCGGTACCAAGAACGATTACCAGACCTACACCGAGCTGTCGGTAACCAACCCGTACTTCACCGTTGACGGTGTGAGTTTGGGTGGCCGTATCTTCTACAACGACTTTAAAGCCGATGACGCGGACCTGTCCGACTATACCAACAAGAGTTACGGTATAGACGGTACCCTGGGCTTCCCGATCAACGAAAACAACTCGTTGCGTACCGGCCTGGGTTACGTGCATAACGGCTTGTCCAACATGCAGCCGCAGATTGCCATGTGGCGTTATCTGGACTCGATGGGTCTGAACCCTAACACCACCGATCGCGCCAGCTATTCTGCCGATGACTTCACGCTGAACCTGGGTTGGACCTACAACAACCTTGACCGTGGCTATTTCCCAACCTCGGGTAACCGCACTACGCTCAATGGTAAAGTCACCATTCCAGGCTCGGATAACGAATACTACAAGTTGACGTTAGACAGCGTGCAGTATGTTCCGATCAATGATGACCGCACCTGGGTGCTGTTGGGTCGTGGCCGTCTGGGTTATGCAGATGGTCTGGGCGGCAAAGAAATGCCGTTCTACGAAAACTTCTATGCCGGTGGTTCCAGCACCGTGCGTGGTTTCGGCTCCAACACCATTGGTCCAAAAGCGGCATACTACAACTCCAATTCGTATGGCTGTAGTAACGGTACCCCGATTTGTAATTCGGACGACGCAGTGGGCGGTAACGCCATGGCTGTCGCCAGTATGGAGCTGATCACACCAACGCCATTCATCAGTGAGAAATACGCCAACTCGGTGCGTACTTCACTGTTCATGGATGCGGGTACCGTGTGGGATACCAACTGGCAGAATACTGCACAGACCAGCATGTATGATATTCCGGACTACAGTAAGGCGAGCAATATCCGCGTTTCTGCCGGTATCGCCTTGCAGTGGATGTCACCTTTGGGTCCGTTGGTGTTCTCTTATGCCAACCCGATCAAGAAATACGAAGGCGACAAGTCCGAACAGTTCCAGTTTAACATTGGCAAGACCTGGTAACAGGTCCGGCTTCTGGGCATAGCAGTTATTAAGAATCGCAAATGCCAGGCGCCCGTCCGAGCACAGAGAGATGATTCTCATTGTTTTGCGGGATAAGTCTGGCAGATTGTGTACTTCAAGTGTCATATGACACAAATGGGTGATGGTAAGGAGTTTATAGTGAAAAAGTGGTTGTGTGCCGCAGGCCTCGGTTTAGCAATGGCTGCTTCAGCTGGCGTTCAGGCAGCAGATAAGATCGCTGTAGTTAACGTCTCCAGCATTTTCCAACAGTTGCCGGCTCGTGAAACCGTAGCTAAACAGCTGGAAAACGAGTTTAAAGGCCGTGCGGGTGAGCTTCAGACTATGGAGCGTAGCCTTCAGACCAAAATGCAACGTTTGCAGCGTGATGGCGCTACCATGAAAGCCAGCGATCGCAGCAAGTTGGAAAAAGACGTAATGGCACAGCGCGAGCAGTTCTCTCAGAAAGCACAGGCTTTTGAGCAGGACAACCGTCGCCGTCAGATGGAAGAGCGTAACAAAATCCTGAGCCGTATTCAGGACGCTGTGAAATCTGTTGCCAGCAAAGAAGGCTACGACGTAGTTATCGATGCTAACGCTGTTGCCTACGCAGGGACTTCTAAAGACATCACTGCTGACGTGCTGAAACAGGTTAAATAACAACATGCCTTCAATTCGACTGGCTGATCTAGCGCAGCAGTTGGATGCACAATTGCACGGTGATGGCGATCTCGTCATCACCGGCATTGCTTCTATGCATTCGGCACAGGCTGGCCAAATCACGTTTTTGTCAAACAGCCGCTATCAAGAGCAGCTGGCTTCCTGCCAGGCAAGCGCAGTAGTGCTTACCGAGGCGGATTTACCACACTGTCGTTCTGCGGCGCTGGTGGTTAAAAATCCTTACCTGACTTACGCGCGCATGGCGCAACTGATGGATACCACGCCGTCCCCGGCTCAGGATATCGCGCCAAGCGCGGTTATCTCACCTGAAGCCACTCTGGGTCAGCATGTTGCCATTGGTGCCAATGCGGTGATCGAGTCGGGCGCAGTGCTTGGCGATAACGTGGTTATCGGCCCTGGCTGCTTCATCGGCAAACGTGCACGCATTGGCGCGGGTACGCGTCTGTGGGCGAACGTAACGATTTATCATGAAGTCGAGATCGGCCAACGCTGCCTGATCCAATCAAGTACTGTGATTGGTGCTGATGGTTTCGGCTATGCCAACGAACGTGGTGAGTGGATAAAAATTCCTCAGTTGGGCACGGTAATTATCGGCGATCGCGTCGAGATTGGCGCTTGCACCACCATTGACCGCGGCGCGCTGGATAACACCCAGATCGGGAATGGTGTTATCATCGACAACCAATGCCAGATTGCACATAACGTGGTGATTGGCGACAATACTGCCGTTGCCGGCGGTGTTATCATGGCGGGCAGCCTGAAAATCGGCCGCTACTGCCAGATCGGCGGAGCCAGCGTGATCAACGGTCACATGGAGATCGCCGACAAGGTTGTTGTCACCGGAATGGGAATGGTTATGCGACCAATCACCGAACCTGGGGTATACTCTTCGGGCATTCCGTTACAACCCAACAAAGTTTGGCGTAAAACCGCTGCGTTGGTGATGAATATCGATGAGATTAGCAAGCGCTTAAAAGCTGTCGAACGAAAAGTCGGAAAAGACTAATCACTACCGCCCGCCTCGCTGGGTACAAAACGAAACGCGTTGGTCATGAGACCAAAAGCGCAAAGAGTTGTTAATTTGCGGCCTGCATGACTTCCTCCTTATTGGGGGCAGCGCAGGCCGTGTTGTTGATGCCATCAGTTTTTAGAGACAGGAAGAGTATTTTGACTACTGACACTCATACTCTGGATATTGCAGAAATTTTAGAGTTGCTTCCTCACCGTTACCCGTTCTTGCTGGTTGATCGCGTCCTCGAGTTTGAGGAGCACAAATTCCTGCGTGCGGTGAAGAACGTATCTGTAAATGAGCCGTTTTTCCAGGGACACTTCCCTGGTAAGCCGATTTTTCCAGGCGTATTGATTCTGGAAGCCATGGCGCAGGCCACCGGTATTCTGGCGTTTAAAAGCGTCGGCAAACTGGAGCCGGGCGAGTTGTATTACTTTGCCGGTATCGACGAAGCTCGCTTCAAACGCCCGGTAGTGCCTGGTGATCAAATGATCATGGAAGTCACCTTTGAGAAAACTCGTCGTGGTTTGACGCGCTTTAAAGGCGTGGCGACCGTCGACGGCAAAATTGTCTGCGAAGCAACCATGATGTGTGCGCGCAGCCGGGAGGCCTAATCCGTGATCGACAAAACCGCCTTTATCCATCCTAGCGCGATTATTGAAGAAGGCGCCGTTATCGGCGCTGGTGCGCACATCGGTCCCTTCTGCTACGTCGGCTCCCAGGTGGAAATCGGCGAAGGCACGGTACTGAAGTCCCACATTGTGGTGAATGGCTTGACCAAAATCGGCCGCGATAATCAGATCTATCAGTTCGCCTCTATTGGCGAAGTGAATCAGGATCTGAAATACGCGGGTGAACCGACGCGTGTCGAGATTGGCGATCGCAACCGCATCCGCGAAAGCGTCACCATTCATCGCGGTACGGCGCAGGGCACCGGTTTGACCAAAGTAGGTAATGACAACCTGCTGATGGTTAACGTGCATGTCGCGCACGACTGCGTGGTGGGTAACTCCTGTATCCTGGCAAACAACGCCACGCTGGCCGGCCATGTGGAAATTGACGATCATGCCATTATCGGTGGTATGACGGCTATTCATCAGTTCTGCATTATCGGGACTCACGTGATGGTTGGCGGTTGTTCCGGCGTTGCCCAGGACGTGCCACCTTTTGTCATTGCGCAGGGTAACCACGCCACGCCATTTGGTGTTAACGCCGTTGGCCTGAAGCGTCGTGGTTTTGATAAAGATGAAATGCAGGCTATTCGTAACGCCTACAAAATTCTTTATCGCAGCGAGAAAACGCTGGATGAAGCGAAAACAGAAATCGAAGCCCTGGCGAAAGAACAGCCAGTGGTGCAGCAGTTCCTTGATTTCTTCGGTCGTTCCACCCGCGGTATTATTCGCTGACCTATGCAAAATCGCCCATTGACCATCGGATTGGTCGCCGGAGAAACTTCCGGTGATATTCTTGGCGCTGGTTTAATCCGCGCGCTCAAGGCGCAGATCCCCGACGCGCATTTTGTTGGCGTCGCCGGCCCGCTGATGCAGGCCGAAGGCTGCGAAACCTGGTACGAAATGGAAGAGCTGGCGGTAATGGGCGTGGTCGAGGTGCTTGAGCGCCTGCCACGCCTGTTAAAGATCCGCAAGGATCTTACCCGCCGGTTCAGCGATCTCGCGCCTGACGTGTTTGTGGGTATCGACGCGCCGGACTTCAATATCACCCTGGAAGGTCGCCTGAAACAGCGCGGCATCCGCACTATTCACTATGTCAGCCCCTCCGTTTGGGCCTGGCGTCAAAAGCGCGTTTTCAAAATAGGCAAAGCCACCGATCTGGTGTTGGCGTTTCTCCCTTTCGAAAAAGCGTTTTACGATCGTTTCAACGTTCCCTGTCGGTTTATCGGCCATACCATGGCCGACGCCATGCCGCTGCAACCGGACAAACTGGCTGCGCGCGCTAAACTGGGCATTGCCGCTGATGCGCGTTGTCTGGCCCTGCTACCGGGCAGCCGCGGTGCGGAAGTCGAGATGCTGAGCGCTGATTTTCTGAAGACGGCCCAGTTGCTGCGTACCCGCTATCCGGAGCTGGAACTGGTGGTGCCGTTGGTTAACGCCAAGCGACGCGAGCAGTTCGAACGCATCAAGGCGGAAGTGGCACCTGAGTTAAGGGTCCATTTGCTCAATGGCCAGGGCCGTGAGGCGATGATCGCCAGCGACGCAGCTTTACTGGCCTCAGGGACGGCGGCGCTGGAGTGCATGCTGGCCAAATGCCCGATGGTGGTGGGTTACCGCATGAAGCCCTTTACCTTCTGGATAGCGCAGAGGTTGGTGAAGACTCCCTATGTCTCACTGCCCAACCTGTTGGCCGGTCGAGAGATCGTCACCGAACTGTTGCAGCACGACTGCGTGCCGGACAAGTTGGCGGCATCGGTCATGCCGTTGCTGGAAGACAGTCCGCAAACCGACGAACTGAAACAGACTTTCCTTACCCTGCACCAAAGCATCCGTTGTGGTGCCGATGAACAGGCCGCTCAGGCTGTGTTGGAGCTGGCAAAAGCATGATTGAACCCTTCATTTATCCTGTCGCCACGCTGATTGCCGGCGTGGACGAAGTCGGCCGTGGCCCTTTGGTCGGGGCGGTAGTGACCGCCGCAGTGATCCTCGATCCTGCGCGGCCAATCGTTGGGCTGGCGGACTCGAAAAAACTCAGTGAAAAGCGCCGCCTGGCGCTGTATGACGAAATCGTCGAAAAGGCACTTTCCTGGAGTCTGGGGCGAGCCGAGCCGGACGAGATCGATCAACTGAATATTCTGCATGCCACCATGCTGGCGATGCAGCGAGCGGTTGCCGGATTGCATATCGCGCCGGACATGGTATTGATCGACGGTAACCGTTGTCCTAAATTACCGATGCGTTCGCAGGCGGTGGTGAAGGGCGATAGCCGCGTGGCAGAAATCAGCGCCGCGTCCATTCTGGCGAAGGTAACGCGTGATCGCGAAATGACCGAGTTGGATCGGGAATTCCCGGACTACGGCTTTGCGCAGCATAAAGGCTACCCAACCGCTTTCCATCTGGAGCGGCTGGCCGCGCTGGGTGCGACCGAGCATCATCGCCGCAGCTTTGCCCCGGTTAGAAGGGTGCTGGCGCTGTAATCTGCCGGCCCTAGCGATAGAGTTAACCCGGGTTCAGTTCGCTGAACCCCTAGATTCAGGTATCTGGATATGGCCGAACCTCGTTTTATTCACCTGCGCGTTCATAGCGACTACTCCATGATTGATGGATTAGCCAAGATCGGACCGTTGGTGAAAAGAGCCGCCGCGTTAGCCATGCCCGCTTTGGCAATTACCGACTTTACCAACCTGTGTGGCCTGGTGAAGTTTTATGGCAGCGCGCACGGCGCCGGGATCAAACCGATCATCGGCGCGGATTTTCATGTGCAAAGTGAAGTGCTGGGCGACGAGCTGGCGCAGCTCACCGTACTGGCCGCCAATAATGAAGGTTACCAAAACCTGACGCTGCTGATTTCCCGCGCCTATCAGCGTGGTTACGGCGCTGCCGGCCCGATCATCGATCGCGACTGGCTGATTGAGCACCGTGAAGGGCTTATCCTGCTCTCTGGCGCCCGTCAGGGCGACGTCGGCAAGTTTCTGCTGCGCGGCAACCAGCCGCAGGTGGAGCAGTGCCTGGAGTTCTATCAGCAGTACTTCCCCGACAGTTACTATCTCGAACTGATCCGTACCGGTCGGCCGGACGAAGAAAACTACCTGCATGCGGCGGTAGCCCTGGCGACCGAACGTGGGCTGCCGGTAGTGGCCACCAACGATGTGCGTTTTCTGGTCGCAGATGACTTTGACGCCCACGAGATCCGCGTTGCCATCCACGACGGTTTCACGCTCGATGATCCCAAGCGCCCGCGTAACTACACCTCGCAGCAATACATGCGTGACGAAGACGAGATGTGTGAGCTGTTTGCCGATATCCCGGAGGCGTTGCTCAACAGCGTAGAGATCGCCAAGCGTTGTAACGTGACTATTCGCCTTGGCGAATACTTCCTGCCGCAGTTCCCAACCGGTGATATGACTACCGAGGACTTCCTGGTCCTTAAGTCGAAGGAAGGGCTGGAAGATCGACTGGAGTTCCTGTTCCCGGATCCGGAGGTGCGTGCCCAGCGCCGCCCTGAATACGACGAACGTCTGGATATTGAGCTGAAAGTAATCAACCAGATGGGCTTCCCGGGCTACTTCCTGATCGTGATGGAGTTTATCCAGTGGTCGAAAGACAACAACGTGCCGGTCGGGCCAGGCCGTGGTTCTGGTGCCGGTTCACTGGTGGCTTACGCGCTGAAAATCACCGATCTTGATCCGCTGGAATTTGACCTGCTTTTCGAACGTTTCCTTAATCCGGAACGTGTTTCGATGCCCGACTTCGACGTCGACTTCTGCATGGAAAAACGCGATCTGGTGATTGATCACGTGGCGGAGATGTACGGCCGTGAGGCGGTATCCCAGATCATTACCTTCGGTACCATGGCTGCGAAAGCGGTTATTCGCGACGTGGGCCGCGTGCTGGGTCATCCGTACGGCTTCGTCGATCGTATCTCCAAGCTGGTGCCACCCGATCCGGGTATGACGCTGGAGAAAGCCTTTGCCGCCGAGCCGCAGTTACCGGAAATTTACGAGGCTGATGAGGAAGTCAAAGCGCTGATCGACATGGCGCGCAAGCTGGAAGGGGTGACGCGTAACGCCGGTAAGCACGCCGGTGGTGTGGTGATCGCACCGACCAAAATCACTGACTTCGCCCCCTTGTACTGCGATGCGGAAGGCCAGCATCCGGTAACCCAGTTTGACAAGAACGATGTGGAATACGCCGGGCTGGTGAAGTTCGACTTCCTCGGTCTGCGTACCCTGACCATCATCGACTGGGCGTTGGCGATGATCAACGCCCGCCGCGCGAAGACCGGGCTGGAACCGATCGATATCGCCGCTATCCCGCTCGAAGACAAGAAAAGCTTCGACATGCTGCAGCGTTCGGAGACCACTGCGGTCTTCCAGCTTGAATCGCGCGGCATGAAAGACTTGATCAAACGTCTGAAGCCCGACTGCTTCGAAGATATGATCGCACTGGTGGCGCTGTTCCGCCCTGGGCCGTTGCAGTCCGGCATGGTAGATAACTTTATCGACCGTAAGCACGGTCGTGAAGAGATCTCTTACCCGGATATTCAGTGGCAGCATGAGTCGCTCAAGCCGGTGCTGGAACCTACCTACGGCATCATCCTGTACCAGGAACAGGTAATGCAGATTGCCCAGGTGCTGGCCGGCTATTCGCTGGGCGGCGCGGACATGTTGCGTCGTGCGATGGGTAAAAAGAACCCGGTCGAGATGGCCAAGCAGCGTGGCGGTTTCGAAGATGGGGCAAAATCACGCGGTATCGACGGTGAACTGTCGGTAAAAATCTTTGACCTGGTGGAGAAATTCGCCGGTTACGGCTTCAACAAATCGCACTCCGCTGCCTATGCGCTGGTGTCATACCAGACATTGTGGCTGAAGGCGCACTATCCAGCCGAGTTTATGGCGGCGGTAATGACCGCCGATATGGACAACACCGATAAGGTGGTCGGGTTGGTGGATGAATGTTGGCGTATGGGCCTGAAAATCCTGCCGCCGGACATCAACAGCGGTCAGTACCATTTCCACGTTAACGATGAAGGCGAGATCGTTTACGGCATCGGCGCTATCAAGGGCGTCGGGGAAGGGCCGATTGAAGCCATTCTTGAAGCGCGCAACAGTGGTGAGCAGGGCTACTTCAAAGACTTGTTCGATCTGTGTGCTCGCTCTGATATCAAAAAACTGAACCGCCGCATTCTGGAAAAGCTGATCATGTCCGGGGCATTCGACCGCCTTGGGCCGCACCGCGCCGCGCTGATGAACTCATTACCCGATGCGTTGAAAGCGGCCGATCAGCATGCCAAAGCCGAAGCGATCGGCCAGGTGGACATGTTTGGCGTACTGGCCGAAGCGCCGGAGCAGGTGGAGCAATCCTACGCCAACGTGCCCCTCTGGCAGGAGCAGGTGGTGCTGGACGGTGAACGGGAAACGCTGGGGTTGTACCTTACTGGCCACCCGATCACCCAGTACCTGAAGGAAATCGAACGCTATGCCGGTGGCCAGCGTTTGAAAGATATGCACCCGACGGATCGGGGCAAGATGACGACCGCCGTTGGGCTGGTGATCGCCTCACGGGTTATGGTCACCAAGCGGGGTAATCGCATCGGAATTTGTACGCTGGATGACCGTTCAGGCCGTCTGGAAGTGATGTTATTCACCGATGCGTTAGAAAAATACCAGCATTTATTGGAAAAAGACCGTATCCTGATCGCCAGTGGACAGGTCAGCTTTGATGACTTTAGCGGTGGGCTTAAAATGACCGCCCGCGAGCTAATGGACATCAGCGAAGCCCGTGAAAAATACGCTCGCGGACTTGCTATCTCGCTGACGGACAGGCAAATTGATGACCAGCTTTTGAACCGTCTCCGTCAGTCTTTGGAACCCCATCGCTCGGGGACGATTCCAGTGCATCTTTACTATCAACGGGAAGATGCGCGGGCCAAGCTGCGTTTTGGCGCAACCTGGCGCGTGACGCCCACCGACCGCTTATTGATAGATTTGCGGACTTTGGTAGGTAATGAGCAGGTGGAACTGGAATTTGACTAAAATAGGAATGCTATGAGTCTGAATTTTCTTGATTTTGAACAGCCGATTGCAGAGCTGGAAGCGAAAATTGACTCGCTGACTGCAGTCAGCCGTCAAGACGAAAAATTAGATATTAATCTGGACGAAGAGGTTCAGCGCCTTCGTGAAAAGAGCGTTGAGCTGACGCGCAAGATTTTTTCCGATCTTGGGGCTTGGCAAGTTGCTCAATTGGCACGCCACCCACGCCGTCCTTATACCCTGGATTATATCAAACACATCTTCACCGACTTCGAAGAACTGGCTGGCGATCGCGCCTATGCCGATGATAAAGCGATTGTCGGTGGTATTGCGCGTCTGGATGGTCGCCCGGTGATGATCATCGGTCACCAGAAAGGCCGCGAAACCAAAGAGAAAATCCGCCGTAACTTCGGCATGCCGGCACCGGAAGGCTATCGCAAAGCGCTGCGCCTGATGGAAATGGCTTCTCGCTTCAAGCTGCCGTTGATCACTTTCATCGACACCCCAGGGGCATACCCGGGCGTGGGCGCGGAAGAACGCGGCCAGTCAGAAGCGATTGCCCATAACCTGCGTGAAATGTCTCGCCTGAATATCCCGGTTGTCTGCACCGTGATCGGCGAAGGCGGTTCTGGCGGTGCATTGGCCATCGGCGTTGGCGACAAAGTGAATATGCTGCAGTACAGCACCTATTCGGTGATTTCACCGGAAGGCTGTGCATCCATTCTGTGGAAGAGTGCTGATAAGGCACCTCTGGCTGCAGAAGCGATGGGCATTACTGCACCGCGTCTGAAAGAGCTTAAGCTGATCGATTCGGTGATCCCGGAGCCTTTGGGCTCTGCTCACCGTGACGTTCCTGCGATGGCTGCGACGCTGAAAGCACAGTTGCTGGCTGACCTGAAAGACCTCGATGGCCTGAACAACGAAGAGTTGCGCAACCGTCGTTACCAGCGCCTGATGAACTACGGCTACTGCTGAGTTTTGTTATGCGTTACAAGAAACCGCCTTCATTTGGGCGGTTTTTTTTTGGCTGATGAAAAGGGGGGCTTTGGGGTACACAGCACGGTTTTTTCATGTTGTTATAGACGTTTGGTGGTTAACTGACAGGAGCAGCCGTTGAATATCATCGCGATCATGAGCCCAGCGGGCGTTTATTACAAAGACGAGCCGATCCGCGAACTTCACACCGCACTGGCTGCAATGGATTTCCAACTGGTCTATCCGAAAAACAGCGGCGATCTGTTAAAACTGGTCGAAGCCAACGCGCGCATTTGTGGGGTGATTTTTGACTGGGACGACTACAGTCTGGAGCTGTGCAGCGATATCAATGAGTTGAATGAATATCTGCCGTTGTATGCCTTCATCAACACGCATTCCACCTTCGACGTCAGCCTGCATGAAATGCGCATGGCGCTGTATTTCTTTGAGTATGCTCTGAATGCGGCGGATGATATTGCACAGCGTATTCAGCAGTACACCGCCGAATACATAGATACCATTACGCCTCCTTTGACCAAGGCGCTGTTCAACTATGTGCGCGAAGGGAAATACACTTTCTGTACTCCAGGCCATATGGCCGGCACTGCCTTTCAGAAAAGCCCGGTCGGCTGTCTGTTTTACGACTTTTTTGGTGCCAACACGCTAAAAGCAGATGTCTCGATCTCTGTGACAGAACTGGGATCGCTGCTGGATCACACCGGCCCACATCTGGAAGCCGAGGAGTATATTGCCCGTACCTTTAACGCCGAGCAGAGTTATCTGGTGACCAACGGCACCTCCACCGCCAACAAGATAGTCGGAATGTATTCGGCGCCGACCGGTAGCACGGTATTGATTGACCGCAACTGCCATAAATCCTTATGCCATTTGCTGATGATGAGCGATATCGTGCCTATCTACCTGCGTCCGCTGCGTAATGCCTATGGCATTCTCGGCGGTATTCCGCAGCATGAATTTACTCGCGAGAGCATTGCCGGCCGGGTCGCGGCAACGGCTAACGCCAGTTGGCCGGTACATGCGGTGATCACCAACTCCACTTATGACGGTTTGTTGTACAACACCGACTACATCAAACAGACGCTGGACGTACCCTCAATTCACTTTGATTCGGCCTGGGTGCCCTATACCAACTTCCATCCCATTTACGACGGCAAGAGCGGTATGAGCGGCGAGCGCACGCCCGGCAAGGTTATCTACGAAACCCAGTCTACGCACAAGCTGCTGGCGGCGTTTTCGCAGGCCTCAATGATTCACATTAAGGGTGACTACGACGAAAGCACCTTTAACGAAGCCTATATGATGCACACCACCACCTCGCCGAATTACGGCATCGTAGCATCGATGGAGACTGCCGCAGCCATGCTGCGCGGCAATCCGGGGCGGCGATTGATAAATCGCTCGGTGGAGCGCGCACTGCATTTCCGCCGTGAGGTGCAGCGGCTGCGAGAGGAGAGCGATAGCTGGTTCTTCGACATCTGGCAGCCGGAGGAGATCGACGAGGCGCAGTGTTGGCCGCTGAACCCGGATGATAATTGGCACGGTTTCGGCAACACCGACAGCAACCACATGTACCTCGATCCGATCAAGGTCACTATCCTGACGCCGGGCATGAATGAACTGGGCATGCTGGAAGAGAGCGGGATACCGGCGGCGCTGGTGGCGAAGTATCTGGACGAACGCGGTATCGTAGTGGAAAAAACCGGGCCTTATAACCTGTTATTCCTGTTCAGCATCGGCATCGATAAAACCAAGGCGATGAGTCTGCTGCGCGGTTTGACCGATTTTAAACGCGCTTACGATCTCAACCTGCGGGTGAAGAACATGCTGCCGGATCTGTTCGCGGAAGATCCGGATTTCTACCGCAATATGCGCATTCAGGATCTGGCGGCCGGGATCCACAGTTTAATCTGTCGGCACGACCTGCCGGGGCTGATGCAACGGGCGTTTGACGTGCTGCCTGAAATGAAACTGACGCCGCACCAGATGTTCCAGCAACAGGTGCGCGGCAACGTAGAAACCTGCGAGTTGGATCAGTTGGTCGGCAAGGTGGCGGCTAACATGATCCTGCCTTATCCGCCAGGGGTTCCGCTGGTGATGCCGGGCGAGATGATCACCGAAGAGAGCCGTGCAGTGCTGGATTTCCTGCTGATGCTGTGCTCGATCGGCGAGCGTTACCCGGGCTTTGAAACCGATATCCACGGCGCGAAACTGACCGAAGACGGGCGTTATCTGGTGAAGGTGCTGAAAATGCCGCTGGCTTAAGCAAATTCCCGGCAAATCAGGTTCACGCTGCTTGCCGGCAACGGTTCCTGCGTCAGGCCGCAAAATGGTTGGCCATCCTGCCGTTGGTGATAGCGGCAGCGATGGCATTCGCCGAATAACGCCACGTTATCATCCTGCTTTTGCAACTGGCGCAACAACTGCGTCAGCAGTTCCACTAGCTGTCCGCCGTCTCGCTGCATGGCATCCTGCGCATCCTGTAAATAGGCCGGTGGGAACAGGGCATCCATCAATACGCGTGATTTGTCGGTCAGCTTTAGCCTGACGCTGCGGCGGTCCTTCTCGTCCGCAGTGCGGGCAATCATTCCGTTACTTTCCAGCTTTTTCAGCGATTGCGATACCGTGCCCTTGGTCAGGCCAAGATATTCCGCCACCGCCATTGGCGTGTTGGAGTAATGGTTGCAGCGCGCCAGATAGTACAACGCACTCAATTGCACCGGGGGCAGGCTTTCCAGCTCTTCATGGCTACGCAGCCAGCTGCGTTGCAGGCTATTCAGCCGTTCCAGTAAATCAAAAAGTCTCAATATGGGATCCTCGCTAGCGTGGGAAAATAGTATCGATTAAAAACTATATTGACAAGGCGTGACGGAGGATTTATTGTGCATTTAGTTTCGAATCGAAACTAAATGTGCGAATTAATTTCGCCCACACAGTCAGAACCAAGGAGAATTATCATGACTAAGGCCGTTTTCTATCATGCCGGTTGCCCGGTTTGCGTGAGCGCAGAGCAGCAGTTGTTGGGCCTGTTGAGCCAGGATGTGCAAGTGGATGTCGTTCATCTGGGTGAAAAACCGGCGCGTATCGCCGAAGCAGAAAAAGCCGGGGTACAGAGCGTACCGGCGCTGGTGGTGGATGGGCAGGTACTGCACATCAACTACGGTGCTGCGCTGGCGGATCTTAAAGCCTGATCTGCCGTTGCGTTGCTGATTTCTGAATGACGGCCCCGTCTTATATGCGGGGCTTTTTGTCGTTGACGTCGCCACTGCTGCCGGATAACGTGCCTCATCACATCGATAATGAGACACACTATGTTGGCACTCCGTCAGATACACCACATTGCCGTCATTGGTTCAGACTATGCGGCCAGTAAGCATTTTTATTGCGATATTCTGGGTTTCACCTTACTCGGCGAGTTTTACCGCGAAGAACGTGACTCCTGGAAGGCCGATTTGGCACTCAACGGCCAATACAGCATCGAACTGTTTTCCTTCCCGTCCCCCCCGGCTCGTGTCAGTCGTCCGGAAGCCTGTGGCCTGCGCCATCTGGCATTCAGCGTCGAGGACATCGAGCAGGCCATCCAGCATTTGCAGGCTGCCGGCGTAGTTTGCGAGCCGGTACGCATCGATCCTTATACCCAGTCACGCTTCACTTTTTTCAGCGATCCCGATGGCTTGCCTCTAGAATTATATGAGGTATGAATGCTTAATCGGGGCATATCGACGCAGGTCGGGCGCTCATATGGTATTATCCCGCGCTTGCCGCACCCCCTTTTGAGTTATTTTCACTATGCAAGAACCCGTTTTTCGCGTTGGTGAGTGGTTGGTTACTCCCGCAGACAACAAAATAAGCCGTGATGGGCGCCAACTGGCGTTGGAGCCGCGCTTAATCGATATGCTGCAATATTTCGCCCGGCACCCGGATGTGGTGCTGAGTCGCGATGAGCTGATCGATAACGTTTGGAAGCGCAACATTGTCACCAACCATGTGGTGACTCAGAGTATTTCCGAACTGCGCAAATACCTGAAGGACGGTGACAGCAACAGCCCGGAATATATCATTACCGTGCCCAAGCGCGGCTATAAGCTGGCTGCGCCAGTGATGTGGTGTGAAGGGGAAGAGACAAGCATACCTGCGCTACCGCGGGTGGCGGTCATCACCCATGAGCCGGAAGATGGCAGTGAAGACGATGACGTTGATTATCAACCGCCAAAACCCAGCCAGGCAAAAACATCGCCGGCAAAGTCGAAGGTGGCTTTTTATCGACAATCGCCGTTCTGGGTGTGGCTGGCTTTCCTGGCGGCATTGAGCGCCTGCGTGGTGTTTGTGGCCATTGCAACTTTGTCGCGTCGCATACCGGAATCCACCATGCCGGTGCTGATGAACCCGCGGGATATTGATATCCGCATTCAGGGGGGCAACAGCTGCAGTAACTGGACGCCGCAACTTTCCTATGTCGTCGGCCTGAGCGAAGTAGTCACGGACTCGCTAAACACCTATTCCACTTTCCTGGTGCACGATCAAACCAACTATAACTACACCGGGCCAAGCAGTTCGGGTAAATCGCTGACCATTGAGTTCGTCAACCAGCGCCATTATCGTGCGCAGCAATGTTTCCTGTCGGTACGGCTGGTGGACAATGCGGACAGCTCGATCATGCTGGATAAGCGCTACTTCGTTACTACAGACAATCAACTGAAAATTCAGGAGGACTTCCTGAGTAGCCTGTCTTTGGCCCTCAATCAGCCGTGGCCGGCCCCTTTGCAGCAACGGTTGATGAAACTCTTGCCAAACTCAGGCCCGGAACTGCAGCAGTATTACCAGGCACATCAGTTATTGATCCAGGGGGATATCGATTCTTTGACCCATGCCAGTAGCATGTTGGGTGATATGGTGAAATCGTCTCCGGACTTTATTTATATTGCGGCCGAAAAAGCGCTGGCAGACTTACTGCGTAATTCTTATCAACCTTTTGATACTGTGCAGTTGGCGCAACTGGATACGGAGATAGCTCGCCTGGATGCGCTGCCCACTTTAAAAGACAGCCCCATAATTCAGCAAATTCATACAATACGGGCACTGGGAGAGGGGAAAACCGATGAGGCTTATCAGGCGATAAATAAAGGCATCGAGCTGCAGATGTCATGGATGAATTATGTGTTGCTCGGCAAAGTTTATGAAATGCAGGGCTACAATCGCTTGGCTGCAGATTCCTATATCACGGCATTTAACCTGCGTCCGGGCGAGAATACCTTGCACTGGATCCGCAATGCTGTCTTCCATACCTCAATAAACACCGTAGTTCCCTACCTCGAAAACTACAATCCGGATAAACAACCCAATTAAGCCACGCCGCCGAGTCAGATAGTTGACCGGCGGTGTTATTTATTGTGTTTTATTTGTTAAGCCCCATTAACTTATTAGTTGATTTGTTTCTCTCTTCTATTTTCATTTGTTAGTGAAAATAACAACGCTACCTTAATGTTTTTATTGATTGTTTATCTTTTCTTGAGCACGTGTTTATCTCTTGATGTGTTAATGAAAAACCTCAATTTATCATTTGTATGATCATGAGCGTAATATCACTTTATCTTTAGGACTTTATTCCCGCCAATCATTAGCATCCTGACTATCAAGTCCGGTCATAAGCAAATTTGCATAACGGCCAAGACTTATAAGAAATCAAAATCAGGAGAAACTGACCATGGGTTCATCCAAGAAAATAGGGCTTATTGCCTGCACCGGTGTGGTTGCCGGTAATATGATGGGGAGCGGTATTGCCTTATTACCCGCGAACCTGGCAAGCCTCGGTTCTATCGCCATCTGGGGATGGGTAATCTCTATTATTGGCGCGATGTCACTGGCTTATGTCTATGCGCGTCTGGCCACCAAAAACCCTCAGCAGGGTGGTCCTATTGCTTACGCGGGTGAAATTTCCCCGGCGTTTGGTTTCCAGACCGGTGTGCTTTATTACCATGCGAACTGGATCGGTAATTTGGCCATCGGCATTACCGCAGTTTCTTATCTCTCTACCTTCTTCCCTGCATTGAATAATCCGGTACCGGCAGGTATTGCCTGTATCGCCATCGTCTGGATATTCACCTTTGTTAACCTGCTTGGCGGGACCTGGGTCAGCCGCTTGACCACCCTCGGCCTGGTGCTGGTGCTAATCCCGGTGATTGTCACCGCGACTGCGGGCTGGCATTGGTTCGACGCTGCAACCTACCACGCTAACTGGAACACTTCCGGTACCACCGACAGCCATGCGGTAATCAAAAGTATTCTGCTGTGCCTGTGGGCGTTCATCGGCGTAGAGTCTGCTGCCGTGAGCACCGGCATGGTGAAAAACCCGAAACGTACCGTACCGCTGGCAACCATGCTGGGTACCGCGCTGGCCGGGATTATCTACATTGCGGCCACTCAGGTGATGAGCGGTATGTTCCCGGCTAGCCAAATGGCTGCCAGCGGTGCACCGTTCGCCGTCAGCGCCTCCGCCATTATGGGTAACTGGGCTGCACCACTGGTCTCTGCCTTCACCGCCTTTGCCTGCCTGACTTCACTGGGTTCGTGGATGATGCTGGTTGGCCAGGCCGGGGTTCGTGCCGCCAACGACGGTAACTTCCCGAAAGTTTATGGTGAAGTCGATAAAAACGGCGTGCCGAAAAAAGGCCTGCTGCTGGCAAGCTGCAAAATGACCGCGCTGATGGTGCTGATTACCGCCATGAGCTCCGGCGGCGGTAAAGCTTCCGACCTGTTCGGCATGCTGACCGGTATTGCGGTGCTGCTGACCATGTTGCCTTACTTCTACTCTTGCGTAGACCTGATCCGCTTCGAAGGCGTCAATATCCGTAACCTGTTGAGCCTGATTGCCTCGGTTCTGGGTTGTGGCTTCTGCTTCATCGCACTGATGGGTGCCGAATCGTTCGAACTGGCCGGTACCTTCATCATCAGCCTGATCATCCTGATGTTCTACGCCCGCAAAATGAATACCCGTCAGACAGCGAAAGCC
The DNA here is from genome assembly GCF_000347995.1 of Serratia sp. S4. Classification (NCBI taxonomy): domain Bacteria; kingdom Pseudomonadati; phylum Pseudomonadota; class Gammaproteobacteria; order Enterobacterales; family Yersiniaceae; genus Serratia; species Serratia sp. S4. The sequence continues at coordinate 4,146,051 of NZ_KB661120.1, read as the reverse complement.
AATGCTGTAGCCATCGACGACAGCTCGACGGCCAAAGCGCACTAAGCACGTACTGACCCACTTCTTAATTCAGCCCCTTGCAACAACGATTGTCATCCGTGATGGCAAGGGGCTCGCATTACCTGGAGAAATGATTATGAACGTTATTGCTATCATGAACCACATGGGTGTCTACTTCAAAGAAGAGCCCATCCGCGAACTGCACAACGCGTTGGAAAAACTGAACTTCCGCATTGTTTACCCGAACGACCGCGAAGACCTGCTCAAATTGATCGAGAATAATGCCCGTCTGTGCGGCGTGATCTTCGACTGGGATAAATACAACCTTGAGCTGTGCCAGGAAATCAGCGAGTTGAATGAGTACATGCCGCTGTATGCCTTTGCCAATACCTATTCAACCCTGGACGTTAGCCTGAACGATCTGCGTATGCAGGTGCGTTTCTTTGAATATGCGCTCGGTGCGGCCAACGACATTGCCGACAAGATCAAACAGAACACCGATGAGTACGTAGACACCATCCTGCCACCGCTGACCAAAGCGCTGTTCAAATATGTACGTGAAGGCAAATACACCTTCTGTACTCCTGGCCACATGGGCGGTACTGCCTTCCAGAAAAGCCCGGTCGGTAGCCTGTTCTACGATTTCTTTGGCCCTAATGCGATGAAATCCGACGTGTCAATTTCGGTCTCTGAGCTGGGTTCACTGCTGGATCACTCCGGCCCGCACAAAGAAGCTGAAGAATACATTGCCCGCGTGTTCAACGCTGAACGCAGCTATATGGTGACTAACGGCACTTCTACCGCCAACAAAATTGTCGGTATGTACTCCGCACCTGCCGGCAGCACGGTGCTGATTGACCGTAACTGCCACAAATCGCTGACCCATCTGATGATGATGAGCGACATTACGCCAATTTATTTCCGCCCGACGCGTAACGCTTACGGCATCCTCGGTGGTATTCCACAGAGCGAGTTTGCCCGCGCCACCATCGCCAAACGCGTGAAAGAGACGCCGAACGCCACCTGGCCGGTACACGCGGTGATCACCAACTCGACCTACGACGGTCTGCTGTATAACACCGATTTCATCAAGAGCACGCTGGATGTGAAATCCATCCACTTTGACTCTGCCTGGGTGCCTTACACCAATTTCCACCCGATCTACAAAGGCAAGTGCGGCATGAGCGGTGGCCGCGTGGAAGGGAAAGTGATCTATGAAACCCAATCCACCCATAAACTGCTGGCGGCGTTCTCACAGGCTTCGATGATCCACGTGAAAGGCGACATCAATGAAGAAACCTTCAGTGAAGCCTACATGATGCACACCACCACTTCACCGCACTACGGTATCGTGGCATCTACCGAAACCGCAGCGGCGATGATGAAAGGCAATGCCGGTAAGCGTCTGATTAACGGTTCAATTGAGCGAGCTATCAAGTTCCGTAAAGAAATCAAACGTCTGAATGTCGAATCTGAAGGTTGGTTCTTTGACGTTTGGCAGCCGGAACATATTGATGAAGCAGAATGTTGGCCGCTGCGTTCCGACAGTGCATGGCATGGTTTCAAAGGTATTGATAACGAACATATGTACCTTGACCCAATCAAGGTCACCATGTTGACACCGGGGATGAGCAAAGATGGCGAAATGGAGTCGTTTGGTATCCCGGCCAGCCTGGTTGCTAAATACCTGGACGAGCATGGCATCATCGTTGAGAAAACCGGCCCGTATAACCTGCTGTTCCTGTTCAGCATCGGCATCGATAAAACCAAGGCTCTCAGCCTGCTGCGCGGTCTGACTGACTTTAAACGCTCGTTCGATCTGAACCTGCGGGTGAAAAACATGCTGCCTTCGCTGTATAAAGAGGCACCAGAGTTTTATGAAGACATGCGGATCCAGGAGCTGGCTCAGAATATCCACAACCTGGTGAAACACCATAATCTGCCTGACCTGATGTACCGCGCCTTTGAAGTGCTGCCGGCGATGGTAATGAACCCGTTCCAGGCCTTCCAGAAAGAACTGCACGGTGAAGTGGAAGAGGTTTATTTGGAAGACATGGTGGGCAAAGTGAATGCCAACATGATCCTGCCATATCCTCCGGGTGTTCCGCTGGTCATGCCGGGTGAAATGCTCACCGAGGAAAGCCGTCCGGTTCTGGAGTTCCTGCAAATGCTGTGCGAGATCGGCGCGCATTATCCAGGCTTCGAAACTGATATCCATGGCGCTTATCGCCAGGCGGATGGACGTTACACCGTGAAGGTGTTGAAAAACGATAAATAAGTGAACTAACAAGGGGAGGCGCTTGCGCTTCCCCTTTTGTCGTTCCCCGACTGATGGGAGAAAACCATGAAAACACCCTCACAGCCGCGCGCAATCTACTATGTCGTAGCCATACAAATTTGGGAATATTTCAGCTTTTACGGCATGCGTGCGTTACTTATTCTCTATCTTACCCACCAACTTGGTTATTCCGATAGCCGCGCCATTAGCCTCTATAGCGCTTACGCTTCTCTGGTCTATGTCACGCCGATCCTCGGCGGCCTGCTTGCCGATCGCCTGCTGGGCAACCGCGTAGCGGTCATTGCCGGAGCGGTATTGATGACGCTGGGCCATATCGTTCTCGGCCTGAGCGCCGTATCGACACAATCACTCTATCTCTCGCTGTCGATCATCATCTGTGGCTACGGCCTGTTTAAATCCAATATCAGCTGCCTGCTGGGCGAGTTGTATCAACCGCAGGACTCGCGCCGGGAAGGGGGCTTTTCACTGCTGTATGCCGCCGGTAACGTGGGCTCGATCCTGGCGCCGATTGCCTGTGGGCTGGCGGCAGAACGTTACGGCTGGCACGTCGGCTTTGCGCTGGCGGGTATCGGCATGCTGGCCGGGTTGACGATCTTCCTGTTCGGCAGCCGTCATTTCAGCCATACGCGCGGTGTGGATCGGGCGCAGATATGCGTCACCACGCTGCGAGTACCTAACTGGGTATGGCTTGGTGCCATGCTGCTGTTGGCCCCTCTGTTCTTCACTTCACTGTTCATTTACGACCTGGCCGGCCAATTACTGATGCTGGTGTGTGCCGCCGCCGTCGTGATGGTGATCCGTATAATGGCCCGGGCTACAACAGTGCAGCGCCGTGGGCTGTGGCAGATAGTGATGTTGATGTTGTTGGGCACCTTGTTCTGGGCCTTTGCCCAGCAGGGCGGTAGTTCGATCAGCCTGTTTATCGATCACTTTGTCGACCGCCAATGGTTTTCCTGGACGGTGCCGACCGCATTGTTCCAGTCGGTTAACGCTTTTGCCGTGATGTTTGGCGGTGTGATGCTGGCCTGGCTGGTGCGGGGTAACGGCAATGGCAACCCCACTCTGCGGATTTGGGGAAAGTTCGCCTTTGGTTTACTGCTGATTGGCGTGGGGTTTACCCTGATGGCGCTTAACGCCCGTTACGGCCAGGGCTCGATGAGCCTGATGATCGCCGGGCTGTCGGTGATGGGGCTTGCCGAACTGTTTATCGATCCGGTCGCCATGGCACAGATTACCCGACTGAATATCCCTGGCGCTACCGGGGTGCTGACCGGCATCTATATGTTGACCACCGGCTCGATAGCCAATTATCTGGCCGGTATTATTGCCGGCCAGACCGCTGAAGACCCGGCAACAGGCGCGACGGCGCAGGCCTATGTTCACCTGTTTGCTCAAATTGGCTGGTGGGCGATGGGCTGTACGGCGGCAGTGGTGGCGGTGTTGGCCATGTGGTGGTTGCTGTCCGGCCGTCATATCCGTGCGGTTAATGCTTGATTGATGGTATGACGGGGGTTAACGTGCAGCTATCTGGACGTCATTAAGCCTAATCAATGAATAACAATCAATTATCCGCACAGCTAGCCCGCCAATTGGGTGCACACCGGCACTTGCTGGTGGCATTCAGTGGCGGGCTGGACTCCAGCGTGCTATTGCATCTGCTGGTAGGGTTACGGCAGCAATTGCCGGACTTGCAGCTTCGCGCGGTGCACGTGCATCACGGCCTGAGTGCTTTTGCCGACCAGTGGGTAACACACTGTCGGCAACAATGCGTTGCCTGGCAGCTCCCCCTGGTGGTTCAGCGCGTGCAGGTTGATAGCCAGCAGGGCGGTATCGAAGCCGCAGCCCGGGCGGCACGTTACTCGGCTTTTGCCAGTACGCTGGCGGCTGATGAAACCTTGCTTACCGCGCAACACCTTGACGACCAATGTGAAACCTTCCTGCTGGCGCTAAAACGTGGCAGTGGTCCGGCGGGCCTGTCGGCCATGGCTGCACAGACGTCGCTGGAGAATAATCATTTGCTGCGTCCACTGTTGGGTCACTCTCGCCAGCAGTTGGAGGCCTATGCGCAGCAACATCAGCTCAGTTGGATTGAAGACGACAGCAATCAGGACCCACGCTTCGACCGCAACTTTTTGCGCCTGCAGGTGTTGCCGCTACTGAATCAGCGCTGGCCGCACTTTGCTGCAGCGACGGCACGTAGTGCCAGCCTGTGCGCCGAGCAAGAGCAATTGCTGGATGAGTTGCTGGCAGAGCAACTGCATATGCTGCTCGATGAAGACCGTGCGCTGGCGATTGATGGTTTGCTGGGATGCTCAGCGGCCCGACGTTTCGCCTTGTTACGCCGTTGGATCGCGCTATTTGGCGTTACCATGCCTTCTCGCGAACAGTTGCAGCGGTTATGGGAAGAAGTGGCGCTTAGCCGCGAAGACGCCGAACCCCAGCTGCAATTGGGACAATATCAGTTTCGCCGCTTCCGCCGCCGCTTGTATCTGCTGCCGCTGATGGCCGATCTGCGTGAAATCAGTCTAAGCTGGTCATTGGATGATTCGCTGATGCTGCCGGATGGGTTGGGTGAACTGGTCAGTGGGGAAGGAGACATCTGTTTGCGTGCGCCGCAATCACAGCAAAAAGTGAGCATTCGTTTTAGCGCTCAGGGCAAACACCGCATCCTGGGGCGCGCGCATTCTCGTCCGATCAAAAAATTGTGGCAGGAGTTGGGTATTCCTCCGTGGCAGCGTGAGCGTATCCCGTTGATCTATTATGATGACCAGCTGATTGCGGCGCTGGGGGTTTTTGTCAGCGAGGCCGGACAAACGCCTGAAGGGCAGCAGCCCTGGCGGCTGCATTGGCGTAAAAAATAATAATTAGACTGAGGAACCATGATGAAATTTGTGAGCGCAATGGCGGTGATGTTGGGTCTGTTCAGCCTGCCTGTAATGGCGGCGGGCGATGCGGCTGCGGGTAAGGACAAGTCCGCCAGTTGTATGGCGTGCCATGGGGCTGAAGGGAAGGTGTCGATGCCCATGTACCCGAATCTGGCTGGGCAAAACGCCATGTATCTGGAGCATGCGTTGCAGGCTTATAAGAAGGGTGAGCGTAACGGAGGACAGGCGGAAGTGATGAAAGCCTACGTTTCCCCGCTGTCTGATGCGGATATTGCCGATCTGGCGGCCTACTATTCCAGTCTCAAACCCTAGCCAGCCTCAAACCATAAATGACGAGGGCAGCCGTTGGGCTGCCCTGTTGGGATGGCGTTACCGCTAAATCAATCAGACAGGCTGACGACCACGGTACCGATTTCCGGATGACTGAAACTGAGGATGTGATCCAGACGCAAGCTGAGAGCGTCGCCGGCCCGATCGATAATCAGGTACTCAACGCCCTTGGTAAACTTCAGCTCGGTGGCTTTGCCTTCGAATTTTTCTCCGTCGCGTAACTCCAGCTTCAGAATGTAGTTATGCTGACAGGCGAGTTCCAGGCTTTCATAGTCATCGCAATTGATGGATTGGTACTCATCATTCATCAACATAGTCGCTCACCAATAAGTTAGCGGCGGCAAAGGCCGCCTGTTCCCTAACGGAGGACGGTAGCGTGCTATTCGCAGCAACTTCGTCCAATGCCTTTAATACACATGCTAACGCATCAGGCACGTAGCCGAGATCACCACTGCCGATCTCAGCGTAAAAACGGCGTACTAACTCACAGTATTGTTGCACAGTTTCCTCCCTTAAGAACCTCTGCGTCATCGAAGCCTTATAGCGATGAGGCGCAGGCACTCGGAGCTTGACTCTATCCTAGACGACTATAGCACAGCTATTGTGGAGTTATTAGCACCTCAGCGCGGCTTTCGCACCGGGCTTTGCCCGGCGGTGCTGGCCGCGGTTGGGCCAAATCTAGTACACTGTCGCCTGATAATAATGAGGTCACCCATGGCGCTGAAAGCTACTATTTATAAAGCCACGGTCAATATCGCTGATATGGATCGTCACTTCTACCACGACGCCACGCTTACCCTGGCCCAGCATCCTTCCGAAACTGAACAGCGCATGATGCTGCGTTTGCTGGCCTGGATCTGTCATGCCGATGAGCGTCTGGTGTTTACCAAAGGCCTGAGCGCCGATGATGAGCCGGAAATCTGGCGGCGAAACGATCATAACGGGCTGGAAATGTGGATTGAAATGGGCCTGCCGGATGAAAAACGCATCAAGAAGGCCTGCAACCAGTCACCGCGAGTGGTGCTGTATGCTTACGGCGAGCGTGCCGGCCACGTGTGGTGGCAATCGATGCAAGGCAAGGTGGCAAACCACAAAAACCTAAGCATCCGTTTCCTGGATGATGAACAATTAGCCAAACTGGCGGCGTTGGCCAGCCGCAATATGACGCTGCAGGCCACGCTGCAAGAGGGAACTATCTGGCTTTCCGATGCTCAGAATAGTCTGGAAATCCAGTTTGCCGAGTGGCAACAGGCGCAGGTGTGACCGGTGCTTGAACTGTCAAGAAATGTAGCCATACCGGATAACGAAGTGGAATTGACGGCGATCCGCGCGCAGGGCGCGGGTGGCCAGCACGTGAACAAAACCTCAACGGCTATCCATTTGCGCTTTGACATCCGGGCATCCAGCCTGCCAGAGTATTATAAGGAAAGGCTGCTGGCCCTGAATAATCATTTAATTACCGCCGATGGCGTGGTGATTATCAAAGCGCAGGAATATCGCAGTCAGGAATTAAACCGCGAGGCGGCGTTGGCCAGACTGGTCACTTTGATCCAGCAGGCGATGGTGGTAGAAAAAACTCGCCGGGCGACCAAGCCCACCAAAGGGGCAAAATTACGTCGTCTGGAAGGCAAGGTACGGAAAGGCGCGACTAAAGCGCTGCGCGGCAAGATCCGCACTTAAGGACACATGAACACAGTAGGAGAATAACTGTGAAGAAAATAACACTGGCCCTGTTTTTAGCGGCAGGGGCACTTTCGTTACTGGGATGTAATAACCACTTTCAGCCGAAAGAACAACCGCTTCAGGCGATGCAACAAAGTTATCAGGGCGTGCTGCCTTGCGCTGACTGCGGTGGTCTGGATACCGCATTATTCCTGGATAAAGACGGTACTTTCGTCCTGCAGGAAACCTATCGCGGCACCAAAGACGGCGATCAAACCTTTGCCGACTACGGTAAATGGGCGCGTACCGCCGATAAGCTGGTGCTGACCGACAGCCGTGGTGACAAGCGTTATTTCCGCCCGGTGGGTAAAAGTTTGGAAATGCTGGATCAAACCGGCATGCCGATTGAGTCGCAGTTGAATTACCGTCTTGATCCGGTAGAGAAAGCCTTGCCTAAAACGCCGATGGCGCTGAAAGGCAGCTACACCTACATGGCGGATGCGGCAGTGTTCAAAGATTGCGCCACCGGTAAAACGTTCCCGGTCGACAATACAATCGCGCTGGAGCAGGGGTATGCCAAGGCGTACAAAACGCCGGGCGAACCGGTGTTCCTGACGCTGAACGGCCACTTTAGCGTTCAGCCGTCAATGGAAGAGGGGTTAACCGAGAAGGCGCTGGTGCCGGACGATAAAATAGCCTTCGACCGCAGTAAAAATTGCGACAGCAAATAACCGCTACAAAAAAACCCGCCTAGGCGGGTTTTTAGTTTCTGCGAAAGTGGATTAGCGCTTGATCTGTCCCAGCAAGAAATCAATGACTTCGCCGGTTTTAATCATTTGCTTCTCGCCGACACGGCGGTTTTTGTACTCAATCTCTTCGCTGTCGAGGTTACGGTCGCCGATCACGATAGAGTGCGGTACGCCAATCAGTTCCATATCCGCGAACATCACGCCCGGACGTTCTTTACGGTCGTCGAGGATCACGTCGATACCGTGGGAACGCAGAGTGTTGTACAACTCCTCCGCCAGCGCCTGCACGCGGAAGGATTTGTGCATGTTCATTGGCAGAATAGCCACCTGGAATGGCGCGATAGCGTCAGGCCAGATGATACCGCGTTCGTCATGGTTCTGTTCGATAGCGGCAGCGACCACGCGGGTGACCCCGATACCGTAACAACCCATGGTCAGCACCTGATTACGGCCATCTTCACCCTGAACGGTGGCTTTCATCGCTTCCGAGTATTTGGTGCCGAGCTGGAAGATATGGCCCACTTCAATACCGCGTTTGATCAGCAGTGTGCCTTTACCGTCCGGGCTGGCATCGCCTTCAACGACGTTACGGATATCGGCAACCTGTGGCAGCGGCAGATCGCGCTCCCAGTTGATGCCGAAGTAGTGTTTGCCGTCGATGTTGGCACCGGCGCCAAAATCACTCATCGCCGCTACGCTGCGATCGGCAACCACGGGAACCTGCAAATTGACCGGGCCGAGTGAACCAGGGCCTGCACCTACGATAGCGCGGATCTCTTCTTCGGTAGCAAAGACCAACGGAGCAGCAACCTGCGGCAGCTTCTCGGCTTTGATTTCGTTCAGTTCGTGATCGCCACGCACCAACAGGGCAACCAACTTGTGGCCGCTCTCTTCTTTAGCACGCACCAGCAGCGTCTTGACGGTTTTCGTCACCGGCAGCTGGAATTGTTCTACCAGTTCAGCAATGGTCTTGGCGTTCGGGGTATCCACAATGCGCAGTTCTTCACTGGCTGCCGCACGCGGCTCAGCCGGTGCAACCGCTTCTGCCAGTTCGATATTGGCGGCAAAGTCGGAGCCGGTAGAAAACACGATATCGTCTTCACCGCTGTCGGCCAGTACCTGGAACTCGTGTGATGCACTACCGCCGATCGAGCCGGTATCGGCATGTACCGGACGGAAGTCCAGCCCCATGCGGCTGAAGATTTTGCTGTAGGCTTCGTACATCGCTTCGTAGGTTGCCTGCAGCGATTCCTGCGAGGTATGGAACGAGTAAGCATCCTTCATCAGGAATTCACGCGAGCGCATGACGCCGAAACGTGGGCGGACTTCATCACGGAACTTGGTCTGAATCTGGAAGAAGTTCAGCGGCAGCTGCTTGTAAGAGCTGATCTCGTTACGGATCAGATCGGTGATCACTTCTTCGTGGGTTGGACCCAGCACGAATGGACGATCGCCGCGATCGACAAAGCGCAGCAGCTCAGGGCCGTACTGTTCCCAACGGCCGCTTTCCTGCCACAGATCGGCAGGCTGTACCACCGGCATGCAAACTTCGATCGCGTTAGCATTGTTCATTTCTTCGCGAACGATGTTTTCAACCTTTTTCAGAACGCGCAGGCCGGTTGGCAGCCAGGTATAAAGACCGGAGGCCAGCTTGCGAATCATCCCGGCGCGCAGCATCAGCTGGTGGCTGATCACTTCGGCATCGGCAGGTGTCTCCTTCAGGGTGGAGAGCAGATATTGGCTAGTACGCATGGTGTTTTGGTTCCGTTAGAACTGCAAATTGCAACCGGCTGCCAGTAGTAGGGCAGCCAAAATTTTCGAAAGTGATTTAGTTTACCAGTGCGAGCGGGTTGTCAAAAGAGAGATGGTGGAATTTTAACGCAGGTCGAGAGACAGCACCTCGGTTTGTTGACCCACCACTCGCCAGCGCACGTTGAAATCCAGTAGCCAGACGGCATAATCCCGTTCTGCTGCTTGCCCCTTGCGGTAGGCTGGACGCGGATCCTGAGCCAGCACCTGACTGATAAAGCGCCGCAGGTGCGGATAACGCCGCTGATGTTGCAGCAACTGTTGTTCCGCTTCTGGTGCAAAGCATACCGGCATATCACCGGCAGGCGCTGCCTGAGCAAACCCGGCGCGGGCTTGCGGCTGGCTTTCGGCAAATGGCAGATAGGGTTTGATATCCACCACCGGCGTGCCGTCAACCAGATCGAGACTGCCCAACTCCAGCACCACTTCTCCGCCCTGCACACGTATGCCTTTTAATTCGATCAGCGACATGCCGAGCGGATTGGGGCGGAAGGTTGAGCGGGTGGCAAAAACTCCCATCCTGGCATTACCGCCGAGGCGCGGTGGCCGGACAGTGGGGCGCCAGCCACCTTCCATGGTTTGATGGAAAATAAACATCACCCACAGATGGCTGAACTCACTGAGTCCGCGTACCGCTTCCGCCTGATTATAGGGCGGCAGCAGCACCAACTCACCGCCACCGTCTTCGACTAACCCCGGTTGGCGGGGGACGGCGAACTTTTCTTTATACGGTGAACGGATGGTACCGATCTGGTTGAAAACAAATTCGGTCATTTGGACGAAACGTTAAGCGCTGAACCCTGGCAAATGGCCTGTTGGTAACAGCCGGCAACACCGCTGACAATCTGGCAGTCATGCAACAGCACGGCATTAGCCTTCATATAAGAGGCGCGGATTTGCATGCGCTTACGAGCGGTCGCCAGATTCGGTGGTGAGTCCTGAACGGTTGTCTGGCAGGATTCGCCAGAGACTTCACCCAGATCGCGGAATGGTTTACCCACTAATTCTTCTGCACTTTTGTACAGTTTAACCGGTGCCGGACGCGCTGCTGGTGTGGGTTTGGTCGGAGTGGTTACTGCCGGTTTGCTGGTGCTGCTTGTGGACGGGGGTGCGAAACGCTGCGACGAACACCCTGCCAGCGCAAGCGCTAACAAACAGAGAGGTAAAGCACGCATTGAGATTCCTCTGCCTTGATGGAATTAGTTAAGTGGCGCTATTGAAGCAATCTATGGTGGAAATAACAAGACGGGCCGTAGCCCGTCTAGATATAAGACAAACACCCGAAAAACGTGGTTTTCGGGTGTTTGGGGTAATTCAGAAGATCTAATTCTTTGTTTTCATTAGGAATAAATCATTATTTTTAGCCGCAAAGAACTATGCCAACTCTCTCGACGGGCCGTAGCCCGTCTTGCAATTATAGGAATAAATTCGGTAATTAATGATTACCAGCCTTTAACTGCGCCACCGTTAAAGATCTTGTTGGCCGCTTCATTAACTTCGTCAGACTGATAAGCCTGAACGAACTTCTTCACGTTTTCCGCGTCTTTGTTATCTTCGCGGGCAACCAGCAGGTTAACGTACGGTGAGTCTTTATCTTCAACAAACAGGCCGTCTTTTGCCGGCGTCAGGCCAATCTGGCTGGCGTAAGTGGTGTTGATCACCGCCAGAGCGATTTGTTGGTCGTCCAGGGAGCGTGGCAGCTGTGGTGCTTCCAGTTCAACCAGCTTCAGGTTTTTCGGGTTTTCAGTCACGTCCAATACGGTCGGCAGCAGGCCAACACCGTCTTTCAGTTTGATCAGGTTAACCTTCTGCAGCAGCAGCAGGGAGCGGCCCAGATTGGTTGGGTCGTTAGGCAGCGCAACCTGAGAGCCGTCTTTCAGTTCGTCCAGCGATTTGATTTTCTTGGAGTAACCGGCAATCGGGTAAACGAAGGAGTTGCCGACCGACACCAGCTTGTAGCCGCGATCCTTGATCTGCTGATCCAGGTAAGGTTTGTGCTGGAAGGCGTTCAGATCGATATCGCCTTTGCTCAGCGCTTCGTTTGGCAGCACGTAGTCATTGAAGGTCACCAGTTCGACGTCCAGACCGTATTTCTCTTTTGCTACTTTTTGCGCGATTTCAGCGACCTGCTGTTCAGCACCGACAATGACGCCGACTTTGATATGGTTCGGATCTTTTTCTTCCTGACCGCAGCCTGCCAGAGCCAGAGTACCGATCAGTGCGCCGATTGCCGCGATGGATTTAAATTTTAACGACATATCCCTTCCTCATTAGACTCGCATTTGAAATACGCTGTGTGAGCGCAGTTGCTGTAAAAACTACTTATGGGTGACGGCCTTGACGATCCGATCACCGAAGAACTGAATCAGATAGACCAGCACCACCAGTAATACTAATACGGTATTCATTACTGTGGCGTTATAACCGATATAACCGTACTGATAGCCAATCTGTCCCAGACCACCTGCGCCGACTGCGCCACCCATGGCGGAATAACCCACCAAAGTGATCAAGGTGATAGTGGCGGCGTTAACCAGGCCCGGCAGGGCTTCCGGCAGCAGCACCTTCTTGATGATTTGCATCGGGGTTGCCCCCATAGCGCGGGCGGCCTCCACCAGACCGGATGGGATCTCCAGCAGGGCGTTCTCCACCATACGGGCAATAAACGGCGCCGCGCCCACGGTCAGCGGTACGATAGCTGCCTGCAGGCCGATCGAGGTACCAACGATCAAACGAGTAAATGGAATCATCCACACCAACAGAATAATGAACGGAATGGAACGGAAAACGTTCACCAGCCCGGACAGCGTTCTATATAGCGTGTTGTTAGCGGCGATTTGCCCCGGGCGGGTCACATACAGCAGCACGCCAACCGGCAGGCCGAGTACGAAACCGAAAAAGCCGGAGACAAAGGTCATCATGACGGTTTCCCACACGCCACGAGCCATTAACCACATCATTGCCTCAGACATAACCCAGAACCTCTACTTTTACCTGATTTTCCTGCAGGAACTTAATCGTTGCCAGCGCGTCTTCATCACTGCCATGCAGCTCTGCCAGCATCACGCCGAATTTAACGCCGCCGGCATAATCCATCTGCGCACTGATAATGTTGTTGTTAACGTTGAAACGACGGGCGGCTTCTGACAGCAGCGGCGCATCAACGGATTGGCCGGTGAACTCCAGACGCAAAAGGGGCTGACGGCCGCCACTGCGTTCCGGTGCCAGGCGTTTTGCGTAGTCGTCCGGGATATCCAAATGCAGCGTGGCTTGAATAAACTGCTGGGCCAGCGGAGTTTTCGGGTGCGAGAACACTTCGCTGACGCTGTCTTTTTCAATCAATTGACCCTGGCTGATAACCGCAACCTGATCGCAGATGCGTTTCACCACATCCATTTCATGGGTGATCAACAGGATGGTCAGACCGAGACGACGGTTAATGTCTTTCAGCAGTTCCAGAATTGAACGGGTGGTGGCCGGGTCCAGCGCGCTGGTGGCTTCATCACACAGCAGGACTTTAGGTTGGCTTGCCAGCGCACGGGCAATCGCCACGCGTTGCTTCTGGCCGCCCGACAGGTTGGCCGGGTAGGCGTCATGCTTGTCTGACAGTCCGACCAGTTCCAGCAATTCGGTTACGCGTTTTTTGATTTCAGCGCGTGGGGTGTTGTCCAGCTCAAGCGGCAATGAAACGTTGCCAAACACCGTGCGGGAAGACAACAGGTTAAAGTGCTGGAATATCATACCGATCTGACGGCGAGCGCGCGTCAGTTCGCCTTCAGACAGCGAGGTCAGATCCTGTCCGTCAACCAGTACCTGGCCGGAGGTAGGACGCTCAAGCATGTTGGCGCAGCGGATTAAGGTACTTTTACCGGCGCCTGATGCACCGATAACGCCATAAATTTGCCCGGCAGGGACGTGAAGAGTCACGTCAGAGAGCGCGGTAATGGTGCGCGAACCCTGCTGGAACACTTTGGTGATGTTAGAAAGTTTAATCATATTCTTCTTATTTTAGCGTGGTTGCCCGTGGCTAGATAAAAGTAAACCCTGGCGTGGACCAAGGTATGAGTCAGATGTTAAGGCGTCTAGACGTCCAAGTCAACGATCAACGCTGTTCTCTGCCGTTCTCAGTGCCGGGTAAAACATGCGATACTGTCGGCGTTTTCAGGCCCTCAGGAGCAAACCGGTGACACAAAGCGTTCCAGCAATTTTCCTCGATCGTGATGGCACGATTAATGTCGATCATGGCTACGTTCATGAAATCGATAATTTCCACTTTATAGATGGCGTGATTGACGCCTGTCGCGAACTCAAAAAGATGGGCTTTGCTCTGGTACTGGTGACCAACCAGTCCGGCATCGCGCGCGGCATGTTCAGCGAAGACCAATTTATGTACCTGACCGAGTGGATGGACTGGTCGCTGGCCGATCGCGATGTTGACCTGGACGGTATCTATTTCTGTCCACATCATCCTGATGCAGTAGTAGAAGAGTTCCGTCAGGTGTGCGACTGCCGTAAACCTCAGCCGGGCATGTTGTTGCAGGCGCAGCAGGAATTGAACATTGATATGGCTGCTTCTTATATGGTTGGCGATAAACCGGAAGATATGCAGGCAGCAATAGCGGCAGGCGTCGGGACTAAAGTGCTGGTGCGTACCGGCAAACCTGTCACTGAGCAAGGTGAGAAACTGGCGGATTGGGTGATAAACAGCCTGGCAGACCTGCCGGAAGCCATCAAAAAGCGGGTTTAGTAGGCGTTGTGCATGAATAGTGAGCGGTCAGATAAAAAGTGAATATAAACCCTTGTCATTCTGAACCAGCTCCCTATAATGCGCCTCCATCGACACGGAACATGTGAACAACTTCACAGAGTCTCCGGGGTTCGAAGAGAAAAAATCCTGAAATTTAGGGGTTGACTCTGAAAGAGGAAAGCGTAATATACGCCACCTCGAGATAGCAAGCTACGGCGGCTAACTCACTGCTCTTTAACAATTTATCAGACAATCTGTGTGGGCACTCCACAAGACGATATCCAGAACCTTCGGGTTCGAAAAAATATCAAGTCTTGAAGAGTGACCAAGCAATAAGTTGTTTTGTTGGCTTGTCCAACTGAACGACTATTACGAAAGTTATTTTCGAGCATCGCTTGCCTGTTCTTGTAAAAGACAGGTTGAAGCAAATCAAGCTTTTAATTGAAGAGTTTGATCATGGCTCAGATTGAACGCTGGCGGCAGGCCTAACACATGCAAGTCGAGCGGTAGCACAGGAGAGCTTGCTCTCTGGGTGACGAGCGGCGGACGGGTGAGTAATGTCTGGGAAACTGCCTGATGGAGGGGGATAACTACTGGAAACGGTAGCTAATACCGCATAACGTCTTCGGACCAAAGTGGGGGACCTTCGGGCCTCACGCCATCAGATGTGCCCAGATGGGATTAGCTAGTAGGTGGGGTAATGGCTCACCTAGGCGACGATCCCTAGCTGGTCTGAGAGGATGACCAGCCACACTGGAACTGAGACACGGTCCAGACTCCTACGGGAGGCAGCA
This sequence comes from Serratia sp. S4, assembly GCF_000347995.1. NCBI lineage: Bacteria > Pseudomonadati > Pseudomonadota > Gammaproteobacteria > Enterobacterales > Yersiniaceae > Serratia > Serratia sp. S4. The sequence goes on along the minus strand of NZ_KB661120.1, from coordinate 4,130,776 downwards.
GTGGGGAATATTGCACAATGGGCGCAAGCCTGATGCAGCCATGCCGCGTGTGTGAAGAAGGCCTTCGGGTTGTAAAGCACTTTCAGCGAGGAGGAAGGGTAGTGTGTTAATAGCACATTACATTGACGTTACTCGCAGAAGAAGCACCGGCTAACTCCGTGCCAGCAGCCGCGGTAATACGGAGGGTGCAAGCGTTAATCGGAATTACTGGGCGTAAAGCGCACGCAGGCGGTTTGTTAAGTCAGATGTGAAATCCCCGCGCTTAACGTGGGAACTGCATTTGAAACTGGCAAGCTAGAGTCTTGTAGAGGGGGGTAGAATTCCAGGTGTAGCGGTGAAATGCGTAGAGATCTGGAGGAATACCGGTGGCGAAGGCGGCCCCCTGGACAAAGACTGACGCTCAGGTGCGAAAGCGTGGGGAGCAAACAGGATTAGATACCCTGGTAGTCCACGCTGTAAACGATGTCGACTTGGAGGTTGTGCCCTTGAGGCGTGGCTTCCGGAGCTAACGCGTTAAGTCGACCGCCTGGGGAGTACGGCCGCAAGGTTAAAACTCAAATGAATTGACGGGGGCCCGCACAAGCGGTGGAGCATGTGGTTTAATTCGATGCAACGCGAAGAACCTTACCTACTCTTGACATCCAGAGAATTCGCTAGAGATAGCTTAGTGCCTTCGGGAACTCTGAGACAGGTGCTGCATGGCTGTCGTCAGCTCGTGTTGTGAAATGTTGGGTTAAGTCCCGCAACGAGCGCAACCCTTATCCTTTGTTGCCAGCACGTAATGGTGGGAACTCAAAGGAGACTGCCGGTGATAAACCGGAGGAAGGTGGGGATGACGTCAAGTCATCATGGCCCTTACGAGTAGGGCTACACACGTGCTACAATGGCGTATACAAAGAGAAGCGAACTCGCGAGAGCCAGCGGACCTCATAAAGTACGTCGTAGTCCGGATCGGAGTCTGCAACTCGACTCCGTGAAGTCGGAATCGCTAGTAATCGTAGATCAGAATGCTACGGTGAATACGTTCCCGGGCCTTGTACACACCGCCCGTCACACCATGGGAGTGGGTTGCAAAAGAAGTAGGTAGCTTAACCTTCGGGAGGGCGCTTACCACTTTGTGATTCATGACTGGGGTGAAGTCGTAACAAGGTAACCGTAGGGGAACCTGCGGTTGGATCACCTCCTTACCTAATGATATTGATTGCGTGAAGTGCTCACACAGATTGTCTGATAGAAAGTAACGAGCAGAAATACCTTTATAGGCTTGTAGCTCAGGTGGTTAGAGCGCACCCCTGATAAGGGTGAGGTCGGTGGTTCAAGTCCACTCAGGCCTACCACTTCTTGAAGTGGAAAAGGTACTGCACGTGACTGTATGGGGCTATAGCTCAGCTGGGAGAGCGCCTGCCTTGCACGCAGGAGGTCAGCGGTTCGATCCCGCTTAGCTCCACCATATAGTCCTGTATTTCAATACTTCAGAGTGTACTGGCGACAGTATGCTGCGAAGTATTTTGCTCTTTAACAATCTGGAACAAGCTGAAAATTGAAACATGACAGCTGAAACTTACTCCTCCGTAGAAGTACTGGAGTAAGGAGTACCCTGTCATAGAGTCTCTCAAATGTAGCAGCACAATTGTGGAAACACTTTTGGGTTGTGAGGTTAAGTGACTAAGCGTACACGGTGGATGCCTAGGCAGTCAGAGGCGATGAAGGGCGTGTTAATCTGCGATAAGCGTCGGTAAGGTGATATAAACCGTTATAACCGGCGATACCCGAATGGGGAAACCCAGTGCAATTCGTTGCACTATCATACGATGAATACATAGTCGTATGAGGCGAACCGGGGGAACTGAAACATCTAAGTACCCCGAGGAAAAGAAATCAACCGAGATTCCCCCAGTAGCGGCGAGCGAACGGGGAGGAGCCCAGAACCTGAATCAGTTCTTGTGTTAGTGGAAGCGTCTGGAAAGTCGCACAGTAAAGGGTGATAGTCCCGTACACTAAAATGCATTAATTGTGAGTTCGATGAGTAGGGCGGGACACGTGACATCCTGTCTGAATATGGGGGGACCATCCTCCAAGGCTAAATACTCCTGACTGACCGATAGTGAACCAGTACCGTGAGGGAAAGGCGAAAAGAACCCCGGCGAGGGGAGTGAAATAGAACCTGAAACCGTGTACGTACAAGCAGTGGGAGCCTACTAGTTGGGTGACTGCGTACCTTTTGTATAATGGGTCAGCGACTTATATTTTGTAGCAAGGTTAACCGTATAGGGGAGCCGTAGGGAAACCGAGTCTTAACTGGGCGAATAGTTGCAAGGTATAGACCCGAAACCCGGTGATCTAGCCATGGGCAGGTTGAAGGTTGGGTAACACTAACTGGAGGACCGAACCGACTAATGTTGAAAAATTAGCGGATGACTTGTGGCTGGGGGTGAAAGGCCAATCAAACCGGGAGATAGCTGGTTCTCCCCGAAAGCTATTTAGGTAGCGCCTCGTGAACTCATCTTCGGGGGTAGAGCACTGTTTCGGCTAGGGGGCCATCCCGGCTTACCAAACCGATGCAAACTCCGAATACCGAAGAATGTTATCACGGGAGACACACGGCGGGTGCTAACGTCCGTCGTGAAGAGGGAAACAACCCAGACCGCCAGCTAAGGTCCCAAAGTCATGGTTAAGTGGGAAACGATGTGGGAAGGCATAGACAGCCAGGATGTTGGCTTAGAAGCAGCCATCATTTAAAGAAAGCGTAATAGCTCACTGGTCGAGTCGGCCTGCGCGGAAGATGTAACGGGGCTAAACCATGCACCGAAGCTGCGGCAGCGACGCTTAGGCGTTGTTGGGTAGGGGAGCGTTCTGTAAGCCGTTGAAGGTGGCCTGTGAGGGTTGCTGGAGGTATCAGAAGTGCGAATGCTGACATAAGTAACGATAAAGCGGGTGAAAAACCCGCTCGCCGGAAGACCAAGGGTTCCTGTCCAACGTTAATCGGGGCAGGGTGAGTCGACCCCTAAGGCGAGGCCGAAAGGCGTAGTCGATGGGAAACAGGTTAATATTCCTGTACTCGGTGTTACTGCGAAGGGGGGACGGAGAAGGCTAGGCTAGCCGGGCGACGGTTGTCCCGGTTTAAGCGTGTAGGGGGAGTGACCTGGTAAATCCGGTTGCTTATTCAACCCTGAGGCGTGATGACGATGCACTACGGTGCAGAAGTAGTTGATGCCAAGCTTCCAGGAAAAGCCTCTAAGCATCAGGTAACACAGAATCGTACCCCAAACCGACACAGGTGGTCAGGTAGAGAATACCAAGGCGCTTGAGAGAACTCGGGTGAAGGAACTAGGCAAAATGGTGCCGTAACTTCGGGAGAAGGCACGCTGGCGCGTAGGTGAAGAGACTTGCTCTCGGAGCCGAAGCCAGTCGCAGATACCAGCTGGCTGCAACTGTTTAATAAAAACACAGCACTGTGCAAACACGAAAGTGGACGTATACGGTGTGACGCCTGCCCGGTGCTGGAAGGTTAATTGATGGGGTCAGCCGCAAGGCGAAGCTCTTGATCGAAGCCCCAGTAAACGGCGGCCGTAACTATAACGGTCCTAAGGTAGCGAAATTCCTTGTCGGGTAAGTTCCGACCTGCACGAATGGCGTAATGATGGCCAGGCTGTCTCCACCCGAGACTCAGTGAAATTGAACTCGCTGTGAAGATGCAGTGTACCCGCGGCAAGACGGAAAGACCCCGTGAACCTTTACTATAGCTTGACACTGAACATTGAGCCTTGATGTGTAGGATAGGTGGGAGGCTTTGAAGCGTGGACGCCAGTCTGCGTGGAGCCAACCTTGAAATACCACCCTTTAATGTTTGATGTTCTAACTCGGCCCCGTAATCCGGGGTGAGGACAGTGTCTGGTGGGTAGTTTGACTGGGGCGGTCTCCTCCCAAAGAGTAACGGAGGAGCACGAAGGTTAGCTAATCACGGTCGGACATCGTGAGGTTAGTGCAAAGGCATAAGCTAGCTTGACTGCGAGAGTGACGGCTCGAGCAGGTACGAAAGTAGGTCTTAGTGATCCGGTGGTTCTGAATGGAAGGGCCATCGCTCAACGGATAAAAGGTACTCCGGGGATAACAGGCTGATACCGCCCAAGAGTTCATATCGACGGCGGTGTTTGGCACCTCGATGTCGGCTCATCACATCCTGGGGCTGAAGTAGGTCCCAAGGGTATGGCTGTTCGCCATTTAAAGTGGTACGCGAGCTGGGTTTAGAACGTCGTGAGACAGTTCGGTCCCTATCTGCCGTGGGCGTTGGAAGATTGAGAGGGGTTGCTCCTAGTACGAGAGGACCGGAGTGAACGCACCACTGGTGTTCGGGTTGTCATGCCAATGGCATTGCCCGGTAGCTAAGTGCGGAAAAGATAAGCGCTGAAAGCATCTAAGCGCGAAACTTGCCTCGAGATGAGTCTTCCCTGGGAACTTGATTCCCCTGAAGGAACGTTTAAGACTAAGACGTTGATAGGCTGGGTGTGTAAGTGCAGCGATGCATTGAGCTAACCAGTACTAATGATCCGTGAGACTTAACCTTACAACACCAAAAGTGTTTTGATTTGAGAGATTTTCAGCGCGTTCCGAGATTGGTTCTGGTGGTCATGGAAATGACGGCTGGAATGAAACAGAATTTGCCTGGCGGCAATAGCGCGGTGGTCCCACCTGATCCCATGCCGAACTCAGAAGTGAAACGCCGTAGCGCCGATGGTAGTGTGGGGTATCCCCATGCGAGAGTAGGACACTGCCAGGCATCAATTAAGCCAAGAGGCCATCCGCAAGGATGGCCTTTTTGCTTTGCCTGCTATAAATAAATGACCGTTATCCCACCAATTTTCATATCACTCTTCAATACACATCACATAAATCACGCTATATTCTTCGCCCGCTATTTGTTTTAATCGTTAACTAAACACTAACAATTGAATCACATTTAAACGGCAGGACGCCGACTTCACTGTTTATCTGGCTCGGAGAATATAAAATGACAGAAACAACCTCGGCCATTGAGGATGAAGGGACCGCCGATCTGGCTGTTCAGGACAAAAAGAAACGTATTTTCGCGATTGTTGGGGCCTCATCAGGGAATCTGGTGGAGTGGTTTGATTTTTACGTCTATTCCTTCTGTTCTATCTACTTTGCCGCCTCGTTTTTCCCCGCCGGCAACAGCACTACCCAACTGCTGCAAACGGCCGGTGTGTTTGCAGCAGGTTTCTTTATGCGCCCAATTGGCGGTTGGTTGTTCGGTTATATTGCTGACAAGCATGGCCGTAAAAACTCGATGCTGATTTCTGTTTGCATGATGTGCGCCGGATCGCTGGTGATCGCTTGCTTACCGACCTACGAGTCGATCGGCAGTTGGGCACCGGTGCTGCTGCTGGTTGCACGCCTGTTCCAGGGGCTGTCGGTCGGCGGTGAATATGGCACCAGTGCGACCTATATGAGTGAGGTGGCCATAAAGGGGCGACGCGGGTTCTATGCCTCTTTCCAATATGTCACGCTGATTGGCGGCCAACTGTTGGCATTGCTGGTTTTGGTGGCGCTACAACAAATCCTGTCCACGGAAGAGCTCAAAGCCTGGGGCTGGCGTATTCCCTTCGCGATAGGAGCGGTATTGGCCGTAGTGGCGTTATATCTGCGTCGTTCGCTAAATGAAACATCCGATGCCAAAACCCGTAGCCATAAGGATGCAGGTTCGCTGAAAGGGTTGTGGAAGAACCGTAAAGCTTTTCTGATGGTGCTGGGCTTTACCGCCGGTGGCTCGCTAAGTTTTTATACTTTTACCACCTACATGCAAAAGTATCTGGTCAATACCTCAGGGATGGACGCCAAGCTGGCTAGCGGTATTATGACTGCAGCCTTGTTTATCTATATGCTGCTGCAACCGTTGGTTGGGGCATTGTCGGACAAGATTGGTCGCCGTAGCTCAATGCTGATCTTTGCTTCTTTCGCCACCTTACTCACAGTACCTATTCTGTTAACCTTGAAAAATGTCAGCAATCCCTATGCGGCATTCGGTCTGATCGTGCTGGCACTGTTTATTGTCAGTTTTTATACTTCGATCAGTGGGTTGCTGAAAGCCGAAATGTTCCCGCCGGAAGTGCGGGCGCTAGGCGTTGGTCTGTCTTATGCGGTGGCTAACGCGATGTTTGGCGGGTCTGCAGAATATGTTGCTCTGTCGCTGAAGTCATATGGCATAGAGAATGCCTTCTTCTGGTACGTTTCCGGCATGTGTCTGTTGGCGCTGATCGTTTCACTTCGCTTGCATCGCAAGGGGAAAGAGATCCAACTGTGAATCAACGGGTGGCGTGGTACAGGCTATACCCCGTAGCCGCCCCCGCCACATCCCAGGCAAAATCCTTCCAGCTCCAGCCGGTGCCGCCTTCGCGACTGTCATACAGCTCTTTGGCGGCACCCAGCCCGATCGAAAACATCAGGCCAAAGCTCCGGCTGCGAGCCTCACTCCAGTTTTGATGATCGCCATAAGCGGCACCCGCGGCGGCAAAGGCAGCAGAAGAGACAAAATGCTGCGCCTTGTCTTTTCCGGTCCAGCTGTCATTTGCCCAATGTGTGCAACCGCTGGTGAACAGGACAAAGGGCAGCACAAACAGACAGCGGAGTGGGCGCATAATGAAAACATCCTGTTGTCACGGCTCATAAAAAACCCCGGCATGGGCCGGGGTCTGCGATAGCTGAATTATAGCGCGCTTACAGTATACGGCTAATCAATCGGTCGATACGGATACGGCGCAGACGGCGGATCAGCTTACGCACTTTGATCGGATACTCCTGGATACTTTGCAATTCCAGATAGTGTCCCACCACGGTGGTATGGGTACGGATGCATTCCAGCTCTTTATGCCGCTGCTCACGCATTTCCTGTTTGGGATCGTGGATCAGAATGGCATTTTCCAGATCCAACCGCCAGGCGCGTGGATTGAGGTTATTACCGGTAATCAACTGCCATTCGTCATCTACCCACATGCCTTTCAGGTGATAGCTGTTATCGCCGTCTTTCCACAGGCGAACAATCAGCTGACCGGTATCGATATAACGCTGCAGACGGCTGAGAAAGCGTCGCAGGTTGATTTCGTACAGGTAAGGCAGCGCGCCGATAATTTTGAATGGCTGATCTTCCGGAATATAGAAGTCATTAGCGGTTTTATCACCGACAATGATTTCCACCTGCTTGCCCTGGCGCAACAGATAAATAATATTGCGCACCAGCAGCGCCGGCAGGTTGAAATAGGGGGTACACAGCGTCAGTTTTTGATCGGCGCTGGACATCAGATGGTGAATGGTTTTATTCAGTATGCTTTGTTTGCCCAGCCCAACCAGCGGTGTTACCGCCAGCTCATCGTTGCTGGCGTTGTTGCGAAACTGATAGCCGGCACGGCGCAGGCCGAAGCGGAACAGGCGAGTTTCGTTTTTGATCTCGGGGCTTTTCGGGCGATCGTCACGATCCAAACGTTGTACGGCACCGGCGGTCAGCAGATGCTGTTTGATGTAATCGACCAGGGTGTTGGCCAATTCACCGTTAGCGATCAGTTGGTAGCGATCGTAACGGTATTTTTCATGCTGATGCAGGTAAACGTCATTGATACTGGCACCGCTGTAAATCACGGTATCGTCGACAACAAAACCTTTCAGGTGCAACACGCCCAAGGCTTCACGGGTGTTGACCGGCACGCCGTATATCGGCACCGGCAGCCCCGGATGCTGGTCTGCCATTGAGCAGTACCAGTCGGCGTTGGTATTGGCGGCCGCGGCGCCGATGCGCCCACGCTGGGCACGATGCCAGTCGACCAAAATGCAAATCTCCAGCTCCGGACACCGCTGCTTCGCTTGATAAAGTGCGTTGAGAATATCGCGCCCGGCGTCGTCATGCTCCAGATACAGAGCGACCAGATAAATGCGTTGGGTGGCGTTAGCGATTAATTCCAGCAGGGTGGCACGGTAATCAGACGGCGTGTACAAAGTACGTACATCAGCTACCGTCTGAGGGAGTTTGGGCAGTTGTGCAAGGTGTTGTTGATGTTTGCTACGTTTAAATTTTGACAACATCACAGTGCGCTTCTTCTCTCATGATTAGATGGCCTGAACGCCAAATACGGAAAAACAACAAATCGAATAATCGGGCGATAATACCACTAGTTGCCTCGATTGTGCGTATGTTTTGGCGTTAAGTGGTGGATTCGTAGCGCATTGCGACACAGGTCACTGCGCTTCCTCTGCCTGCAGCGGCAGGGTCAAATTGACGATACCGTCCTCGATCTGCACATCAATGCCAAAACCCAACCGCTGTGCCAGCCCGATCATTCCACGGTTGTTCGGCATGGTGATGCCGGTCAGACGGGTCAACCCATGGGCTCGGGCATAGGCGATCATTTTTTCCAGCAGTTGGCGTCCCAAACCGAGTCCTTTCAGATCGGAACGCACCAGCACGGCAAATTCTGCATCGGTATTGTCCGGGTCGGATAGCGCGCGGGTTACGCCTATAATCTGTTCATCACGCACTGCTACAAAAGCCATTTCTCGATCGTAGTCGATCTGCGTCATGTTAGCCAAATCGTCATGGGTAAACTCGTTGATCTCACTGAAGTAGCGATAGTAGAGGTCTTCCTTGGTCACGCGATCGATAAAGTGTTTCAACGCTGGTTCATCTTCCGGCAGGATCGGCCGGAACAGGCATTGCGAACCGTCTTTCAACCCAATGGTTTCTTCCAGCTCATGGGGATAAGGACGGATCGCCAGCCTTGCCTGCGGGTCACCCACAAAGGGGGCAAGCTGCATGGAAACATCCAGCAGGGTGAACTCGCTGCCCGAGGCCAGTACCGGGTGGATGTCCAGCCGGGTGATTTCCGGACAGTCGAGGATCAGATTGGAGACTTGTACCAACAGGCGGCTCAGCCCGGGAATATCCAGCGGCCTCAGGGCACTGCGCCCGCGGATTTTTCCTCCTTTTACCGCCTGCAATACCAGATAGCGCGCCAGCGCCATATTCAGCGGCGGCAGCGCCACCGCGACCTGATTTTCCTGCCGCCATTCGATCCCCCCTTCGCCCAGCATGATCAATGGGCCAAAAATGGCATCTTGTTCCACGGCAATACGCAGCTCTTGCGCTCCGGCGCGGTTGGCCATGCTCTGCACCAGCAAGCCGTGGATACGTGCCTGCGGATAGGTGCGTTTCACCCGGTCAAGGATCGCATCTGCGGCTCGCTGCACTTCGGTCGCGGTGCGCAAGTAGAGCATAACGCCCTGGACTTCAGACTTGTGGGGGATATCCGGCGAACGCAATTTCAGGGCTACCGGGTAGCCAATTTGCTCGGCGATATGCACCGCTTCGGCGCTGTCTTCGGCAATCCAGGTTGGCAGCGTGGTCAGATCATAGGCCTGCAGAATCGATTGCACCTCGTGGGTATCGAGCTGCGTAGCGCCTTCGGCCAGCGCCTGTTGAATTAATCGGTGGGCATCGGCGGTGTTGGCGGTCAGGCCGACCGGGAGCGCCGGGGTTTCTTTTAGCTGTTTCTGATTACGGCGGTATTCCACCATATGCATAAACGCGGTCACCGCGCCTTCCGGGGTGCGATAGGTGGGTATGCCGGCCTCGGTAAACAGCCGTCGGGCTTCCTGCGAGGAATATTCACCGCACCAATTGGTGAGTAGCGTAATGCGTTTGCCACGCGGGTGTTGACGCACCGCTTCGATAATACGTTCGGCAGTAATGGTGCCCGGGGCCGCCGCGCTTGGAGCGTGGATCAGCAGCAAGGCGTCGTAGTCATGACTGTCGAGCAGCGTTTTAACCGCCGCCAGATAACGTTGCGGTGTCGCGTCATCACGCAGGTCAATCGGGTTGCCGGCGAGGATAAACTCGGGCAAAGCCTCGCCAAGCTGCGTCAGCATCTCGTCGCCCAACTGCGCCAGCTTGCCATTACGGCCCAACAGCTCGTCCAGAGCCATAGCGGCCGGTGCCGCACCGTTGCTGACGATCATCAGCCGCTCGCCGCGCAGCGGGTGCATATGGCTCAGGGTCTCTACTGCGGAGAACAGCTCATGGGTATCCTGCACGCGCAACAAACCGGCGCGCTGGATAGCGGCATCGTAGGCGGCATCCAACCCCTGTTGGCTGTTAAGCAACAGCTGGGCCTGCTGGCTGCGGCCGCTTTTGACCACCAGAATCGGTTTGTTGCGTGAGGCGCTGCGCGAGGCGGATAAAAAGCGCCGTGCATCGCTGATGTTTTCCAGATACAGCAAAATGGCGCTGGTTTTACTGTCGCGCGCCAGAAAATCCAGCAGGTCGTCGACGTCAATATCCAGGCTATCGCCCAGCGCGATAAAATAGGAAAAGCCAACCTCACGCTGTTGCGCCCAGTCGAGAATGGTGTTGGCCACGGCGGCGGACTGGGAAATAAACGCCAGCTTGCCTTTGAGAATGGGGACCGGTGAGAAACTGGCGTTAATGCCTTGCCAGGGCGCCAGCAGGCCGAGGCTGTTTGGCCCCAGCAGGCGCATCGAATAACGCTGCGCGCAGGCTTTCAGCTCGGCGAACTGTTCCGGCGGGGAGGAGAGCACAATGGCAGTTTTGCAGCCGCGCTTGCCCAGTTCTTCAATCAATGCCAGGTTGCGCTGCGCATGGGTACAAAGTATCGCCAAATCGGGGCTGATGGGCAGGCTGGCGACGTCCGGGTAGGCCATGACGCCACACACTGCCTTGTAGCGCGGTGTGACCGGCATCACCGGCCCGTTGAAACCGCCGGCCAGCAGGTTGCTCATCATCAGGTTACCGGCGCGGCCGGGCTGTTGTGAAGCGCCGAGAACGGCAATCGATTTAGGACGTAAAAGCGCTTCTAACCCTCGCTGGCTCATGCACGACTCCTTTAGGCAACGTTACGCCTGATTCTAGGCGTTTTGCGACGGCTTTGCTGTGACCGGTGCCTCCGGGCGGGTAGGTTTCCCGGCCAGATACTGTTGACGGAAATAGTGAAAATGCTCGGCCAGCCCGTTGGCGGCGGCCACGTCACCGGCTTGCTGCAACAGCGCTGCTGCCACTTCGGCCGTGCAGTGTTGCTCGATGCGGCTGGCTTCGCGCAGTTGGTAATTCGAAGCGGCGGTCACGTTGAGTGAGAATACCGGGAACTGATTAAGGTACGGGCTTTTACGGAACATTTTGCTCGCCTCGGTCCAGGTGCCATCGAGCATAATAAACAACGGAGGTTTGCCACCAGCGGGCAATTCGCTGAACACCGGCCGCTCGGGGGCGGCATAGGAGGCGGGAAACACCACGTAAGGCTGGCGTTCGGGATCGTTAATCGCCGCCAACAGGGCAGGGTCAACCTCGGTACGCGACCAAAGAAATGCCTGGGTTTCCGGCAAAATATCGGCGATCAGTCGGCCTGTATTGCTCGGTTTCAGCGGTTCTGCACCAAACATGATCAGGCAAAAACGGCTGGCGGCAGGCTGTGGCCGGATACTGTCACACAGGCAGTTTTTATGGGGTAGCAGGCAGCCCTGACAACGCGGTACGCGGTTGCCACGCGCCAGAAAAGGGCGAGTAGAGCGTTCCAGGCGAAATTGGCGCAGGCGAAGGACGGCGTTGTCGGTCATAAAGATCTCGGGGAAAACCGCTATTGTAACGCAGAAAAAAGCCCGACGGGAGCGTTCGGGCTGGATTGAGTCACGGCGGTGTCACGGGCAATGGACAACACCGCCTATTGAAAGGCGACGGGTAGAGACTTTCTGCGTTAAACTAGTTCATTGAGCCAGTTATCGAACGGCGTTTTCGGCATGGCACCGTTGAGCATGTCGACCATTTTCCCTTCGCGGAACAGCATAATGGTTGGAATGCTGCGGATGCGGAAGCGGGCGCTCAGTTCGGGTTCTGCCTCTGTGTTGACTTTAACGAAGCGAACTTTGCCGGCGCGCTCCTCGGCGACGTCTTCAAAGATCGGGGCAAAACTGACGCAAGGGCCGCACCACGGCGCCCAAAAATCGACCACCACCGGCAGGCCATCCTGCAACAACGAGTCCAGTGTGGCGGCGGTGGCGTTGATCACCTCGCCGTCAAAGAGCGCATGGCCGCAACGGCCGCATTTCGCGCCGTCAGCCACTCGTTCTTCAGGCACGCGGTTGGTGGCATTACAAGCAGGACAAACTGTATTCATGATGACCTCGGATACTGAGAATGCACGACATGCCGCACTCGGGTTGCGGATATGTATCTTTAATGCTGCTTATTATCGTTAAAAGTAGGGTAATGGACAAAGAGGTTTGTTCGATGAATACGATAGTTGTTAGCTTTTAGCGCAAGTAGGTGGCTTAGCACCCCAACATCAGGTAATCTTCGCGCCCTGCGCGTTGGTGGAGAAGAAAATGAACGATTCATTTAGTGGCAAGAACGGTAAAGTTAAAGTGATGTACGTCCGCAGTGACGACGACAACAACAGCGACGACCGTAACAAGAATAAGCGTCCGGCCGGCAAAGGCCGTCCGGCAGACGGTGCGCGCTCTTCGGGCCGTACCGGTCAGGACAAGCCGCGCGGTAATAACGATCGCCGTGGCTCTGGCTCTGATTCCCGCCGCAGTGAAAGCGATCGTCCTCGCCGTCCAGCGCACAATGAAGACCGTGGCGGTTATGATTCGCCGTGGAAAACCGTGTCACGTGGCCCGGAAGAAGAGCCGGCATTTGATCACGGCGGCATCAGCGGCAAGAGTTTTATCGATCCAGAACAGTTACGCCGTCAGCGTGCGGAAGAAACCCGCGTTTACGGTGAAAACGCCTGTCAGGCCCTGTTTGCCAGCCGTCCGGACGCTATCGTCCGCGCCTGGTTCGTACAGTCGGTCACGCCACGTTTTCGTGAAGCACTGCGCTGGATGGCGGCAAACCGCAAAGCCTATCACGTGGTGGATGAAGAAGAGCTGGCCAAAGCGTCCGGCACCGAACACCACGGCGGCGTCTGCTTCCTGATTAAAAAGCGTCAGGGTCTGGATGCGCAAACCTATCTGAAAGAAGCCCCGGCGAAAGACTGCGTGCTGGCACTGGAAGAAGTAGGCAACCCGCACAACCTGGGTGCTATCGTACGTTCTTGCGCTCACTTTGGCGTGAACGGCGTGTTGCTGCAGGATCCGGCGGTGCTGGAATCAGGTGCTGCGGTGCGTACGGCTGAAGGCGGCGCGGAACACATCAAGGCAATTAATGCCGATGACTTCCTGTCGGTGCTGGATACCTTCCGCAAAGCGGGATACGCCATCGTCACCACCTCGAGCCACAAAGGGACTCCGTTGGCGCAGGCTAAGCTGCCGGCCAAAATGGTACTGGTACTCGGCCAGGAACGTGACGGCCTGAGCGACAGTGCCTGGCAGCAGGGCGACATGAACGTGTCTATCGGCGGTACCGGCAAGGTGGAAAGCCTGAACGTATCGGTCGCGACCGGCATTTTGCTGGCTGATTGGTGGCGTCAAAACCAGGCCTAATATACCCGTCGCCTTTCAAGCCGCAGCGTTGTTACCCGCACTCAGTTATGTGGCCCGTCCATGGGCCACACCCCTTTGGGGCCGCTGCTAGCAGCGTTCAAATCTGCTCCTGGCAGATTTGTCACCCCAGTTACTTACTAGAGTAACTGGGGATGAGTGAGTTGGTCGCCTAGCTACAACTTGAAATTCATAGGGTATACATAATATTTTATAAAAAAACGGGCACCCTGGGGTGCCCGTTTTGCTTTCTACTGTTTAGTGAGCGCCGCCGCCCCCACCGCCGGAGCTGAATGGCGGTTTCGCCACCCAGACCAGCGCCAGCAGGACCAGGAACACCCCAGCGGACAGCCAGAATATCTCGTTAGCCGAGATAATCAGCCCCTGCGCGGTGATCTCGTTGGCGATATAGGCCGACGCCTGCTGCTTGCTCATGCCAATCTGTTCCAGTTGCCGGTACATGTCCTGCGACTGCGGGCTGTAAGGATTCACAAACTCCGCCAGCTGCGAGTGGTGTTGCGACTCGCGCTGAGTCCACAGCGTGGTGGTGATCGACGTCCCGATCGACCCCGCCAGCGTACGGGTAAAGTTCGACAGGCTCGACGCCGCCGCCATACGTTCCGGCGGCAGGCCGGACAGCGTAATGGTGGTCAATGGCATAAAGAAGCAGGCAATGGCGAAGCCCTGGACAAACTGCGGCCAGGCCGAGGCGCCAAAGTCCATTCCCGGTTCAAACGTATAGGCGCGCCAGTAAAAGCACACGGCATACATAATGAAGCTGAAGGTCACCAGTCGTCGCATGTCGAGTCGGTTACCGAACTTGCCGATGATCGGCGACAGCAATACCGGTATTAACCCGATTGGCGCCGAAGCCAGCCCCGCCCAGGTGGCGGTATAGCCATACACCTCCTGCAGCAGCTGCGGCAATAGCACGATAGCGCCGAAGTACAGCATATAGGCCAGGCTGATACACAGGCAGCCGACGGTAAAGTTGCGCGACTTGAACAGCGACAGATCCACCACCGGGTGGTCGTCCGTCAGTTCCCAGATGATCAGGAACACCAGCGCCACCACCGCCACCACCGTTAGCACTATTATCTCGGTGGAGTTGAACCAGTCCAGCTCCTTGCCCTGATCGAGCATCACCTGCAGCGAACCAATACCGACGATCAACAGCACCAGACCGATGGTGTCGATCGGTTTGATCTCGGTTTTGGTTTCCCTGCCTTTCAACGTCGACATCGCCACCAGGATCACTACGGCGCCAATTGGAATATTGATGAAGAAGATCCAGCCCCAGTGATAGTTATCACTGATATAACCGCCGAGGATAGGCCCGAATATTGGCGCGACGATCACCGTCATCGACCATAGCGCCAGGGCCATCGCTCGCTTGGCGGGCGGATAGTTGTTCAGCAACAGACTTTGCGACAGCGGGATCAGTGGCCCCGCGACCACACCCTGGATCACGCGGAAGAAGATCAGCATGCCCAGGCTGTTGGAGATGCCGCACAGCCAGGAAGCGAGTACGAACAGTGCGGTGGACCAAAGGAACAGCCGCACTTCACCGACGCGCTTCGCCAGCCAGCCGGTGATCGGGATCGAGATAGCGTTCGCCACGCCAAACGAGGTGATCACCCAGGTACCCTGCGAGTTGGAAGACCCGAGGTTACCCGCGATGGTCGGGATCGCCACGTTGGCAATGGTGGAGTCCAGCACCTGCATAAAGGTCGCCATGGCGAGCGCGACCGTCATCCAGGCGAGCTGGGCACCTTCAAGCGGTTTCTGTGCCAAGGTAGCCTCCCACGCGCTTAGCCGGCATTCGCATGGATCACGTCGGCGATCATCTGGTTAACCGGTGCCAGATTCAATGCCAGCGCGTCGGTCTGATACAACGGCTTGTCACGCACCACGTCAGACAGCACGCGGCCGTCCAGGTTGGTGGTGTCAACTTTCACCAGCGTCGACAGACCGATACGCAGCGGATGATCGGCGATTTGCTTGGCATCCAGTTCAATACGTACCGGCAGGCGCTGAACCACCTTGATCCAGTTACCGGTAGCATTCTGCGCAGGCAGCAGTGAGAAGGCGCTGCCGGTGCCCATATCGATACCGACCACTTTACCGCTGTACACCACGTCGTCACCGTAAATATCACTGACCACGGTGGCCGATTGACCGATGCGCATATTGGCGATCTGGGTTTCTTTGAAGTTGGCGTCCACCCAGATGTGATCGGCAGGCACCACCGCCATCAGCGGGGAACCGGCGGCGATTTGCGCGCCAACCTGTACGCTGCGACGGGACACATAGCCGGTGATCGGGCTGATGATTTTGGTACGTTGCAAGGCCAGCCAGGCGTCACGCATTTGCGCCGCGGACTGTTGGATAGCCGGCTGTTGCTCCAGCGGGGTGTTCAGCACCATCGCCTGGTTGGCGTTGTATTGCTGAACCGCCACTTCCAGTGCCGCTTTGGCGCTGTCGACCGCATCACGCGCATGTTGCAGTTCTTCACGGCCGATGGCGTCAAGGCTGCCCAGTACCACGCGGCGCTTCAGATCGTTCTCCGCCTTGCTCAGGTCAGACTTGCGCAGGGCAATGTTGGCCTGATACTGCTTGCTGTTGATGATCAGCTGGTGGGTCTGACGCACGCTGTTGGCCAGGCCGGTTTTGGCGCGTTCAAGCGCCTGTTCGGCATCGGTCGGATCCAGCGTAAGCAGCACATCCCCCTGCTTCACGTAGTCGGTATTGTCGAAGTTGACGCTGTTAACGCTACCGTTCACCTGGGCCATGATCTGCACCTGGTTACCGGACACATAGGCGTCGTCCGTTTCCTGATGATGACGCAACACCAGGAACCAATACACTAAATATGCCACCCCAATAACAACGAAAATAACCGTCATCAACAGCAGCCAAAACTTGCGCTGCTTCTTTTTGCCGACAGGTTGTGGCGGGGTCTGAGTCTCCGCGCTTGCGCTCATGGTGTTCTCCAAGCTCTCTATTTTATTATGCTTTTGAATCCGCAGCGACCGGGGCCTGATAGCCACCGCCCAGCGCACGGATCAGTCCTATCTTCGCCTGCAGCAAGTTGCTGTTGGCATTCAGTTCCGCCTGTTGCTGCTGCAAGAGCTGCGTCTGGCTGGTTAACAACTGGTCGCGCCCGATAATCCCTGCCTGGTATCGAGCGTTAGCGACGCGGTACACCTGTTGCATCGATTGGGACGCAGATGCCGCCTGCAGCTGCTGTTGCGCAGTGCTTTGTTGGACGGTGATGGCATCGGCGGTTTCCTGCACGGCATTCAGGATGGTTTGGTTATAGGACTCCACCGCCTGGTCATACAGCGCGGACTCCTCACCCAGTTTGCTGCGCAGCGCACCGGCGTGGAAGATCGGCAATGAAATCGCCGGCATCACGTTCCAGGCCTGGCTGGCCGCTTCAAACAGATTCGGGCTGGTCCCACTGGTGTTGGTGGTAGTCAGGCCGGCAAAGGCTGAAATGGTCAGGCTGGGGTAAAATTCCTTGCGGGCGGCGCTGACGCGTTGGTTGTAAGACTCGACCAACTGACGCTGTGCGGCGATATCCGGGCGTTTGCCCAGCAGATCGGCGGTCAGTTCACCTTTTGGCGCCATCAGATTACTGGCGGGCAGAGCCACCGGACGCAGATGCTGCATCGCGCTTGGGCCCTGGCCGGCCAGCGCGGCCAACTGGTGTCTTAGTTGTTCAATCTGCGACTGCAGTTGCAGGATCTGCTGCTTGGCACCGTCGGCCTGCGCCTGGCTTTGTTGCGGAACATCAACACCAGTGATGCCGGCTTTATATTGTTGTTGGCGCAAATCCGTCAGGCGTTGGTTGTTGTCGACTTCCTGTTGCAGCAGTTTTTCCAGCGCGAAATTGCTCTGCAGCTGGAAATAGGCGGAGGCCACCGAGCTGGTTAGCGTCAGCGCAGCCTGTTCCTGCTCGGCGCGGGCCGCATCGACCTGCGCCTTGGCGGCGTTAACCTGATTGCGGTATTTACCCCACCAGTCAAATTCATAGGCCAGATTCAGCCCCAGCGAGTTGGAGCTCTCGTAGATCGGCTTATGTGGATAGCCCAATCCCATGTTGACGTTTTGCGGGACTTTCTGGCGGTTGCTGCTGGCGTTCAGATCCAGATTCGGGCCGTTGGCTGCACTGGCTTCACCCATCACGCTTTGCGCTTCGCGCACGCGCCCGGCGGCTTGTCTCAGCGTCGGTGAGCTTTGCAGCGTCTGGGTCATCAGGCTGTCGAGCTGCGGATCGTTAAGCGAGCGCCACCACTGTGGGCTAACGTTCAGCGAGCTGACTTTCGGCTGTGACAATTGCAGGCTCTGCGGGTCCATCAAGGTGGACTGCGGGGCAATATTGTCGGTAGAAGCGCACCCGGCCAGCAGCAATACGGCGAACAGCGGGGTGAATCTCCAGTTAAACGGGGATCGCATAGTAGGTTACCTGAACAGAAATTATTGGGATAACTGTCCTGAAACTTCCATCTGGTCCAGACGCGTTAACAGCTTGCGTGTCAGCTGTTCAAGCTGTTGCTGTTCATCATCGTTCAGCGTGGACCACAGGAAATGCAGACATTTGTGCTGCGGTGGCAGCAGTTGGTTGAGAAACTCTTCTCCCTGCGGCGTCATGTGCAGATGCAGGCAACGACGGTCATGGTCGCTTTCCCGGCGTTCAATCCAGCCGCGTTTTTCCAGTTCATCGGCAATCCGCGTGGCATTGGTGCGTGACGAGCCCAGAGCAGAGCTTAGCTCAGAAGGCTGGATGCTGTGATTCTCCTGCGCATCCAGAGTAATCAGCGCCATAAACAGTGTTTCGTTAATCCCTTGTGCCTTGAGCATTTTATTGCGGTTTTCCAGCAGCTTGCTTTGCATGTGCATGCACAGCCGGGTCAGCAGAATTTCCTGATAAGGAAAATCTTTCTGACGTTTTGCGCGGAAATTAAGCATTTGTTCAATGGGAGTAAACGAGCTTTCCATAATTTGGGGCCTCATTAATTTCGTTCGAGATAGTAACGATAGTGATTAATAATGTAAATCTTCAGCCGTGCGAATAATTTAGCAATTCGTGTCATTTGTAAGTTATTTGTCAACGGCCCATTCACGAGCGACAGCTCAGAATGGGGATGACGGATAAAATCAAAGGCTGGCAGGACCGAAAATCATAAATATCTTTAACGTGATGCCAAAGGCGAGCGCACCGATCAAGGTAGACAGAATGATGCTTTTGCTACGGTAAAAGCACAGCCCCAGGGCGGCGAAGCCGACCAGCGTCGGCCACAGCTTGTCCGGTTCGCGCATCACCACCGGCGTGCTGGATACCACCAACAGTGCGCAAATGGAGGCGATACCAATGCTGTCGAGCAACAGCGCGGTTTTACCGCGTTTAATGCCCGGTTGGGCACGCGCCGGAGCCAGGCGTAAGGGTAAGTAACGGAACAGATAATTTGCGCAACCGACCACCAGGCCAATCACCACCACATCAGTGTTCATCGATGGCCTCCGTTGCGGTGGGTTGGAACAGGGCGGCAATACAGCCGGCGCTGATGCCGGCTAAAATGGCGACGGGAATGGAAAACAGCACCACGCCAAGCAGCGCGCCAGCCAGTGCGGCGACGATGGTCAGGCTTTGTGGACGCCTGAAGGCGGCCAGCAGGAAGCTGAGGAACAGCGCCGGCAGCATAAAGGACAACGAGGCTTCAACCACCGGGTATTGCTCCAGCGGTCCGTTACCGAACAGCGCTCCGATGGCGGTGCCCGCTACCCACGACAGCCAGGAGCACAGTGAAATGCCGAGCATCCAGTTCTCGCTCCAGCTGCGGTTATTGCGCATCAGTTTGGCGGTAGCAGCAGCGAACACTTCGTCGGTCAGGCCGAACGCCCAGAGTGCGGTTTTACCGGCCGACATGCGTGAGACGATGCGGTGGCGCAGAGCGGGGCCATACAGCAGATGCCGTATGTCCATGGCCATCACGGTCAGCGCGGAAACCCACAGCGACATGCCGGCGCTCAGCAGGGCGGTGATCACGAACTGGCTGGCGCCTGCATAGATAATGCAGGAAAAGAAGATGCTCTCCAGTGGGGAGAACCCCAACTTAACGGCGCTCAGGCCAAAGGCAAAGGCCACCGGCACATAGCCGATGACGATCGGTAAACTGTCGACGATGCCGTGGGTGAAGGTAGAACTGACGGCTGGGGGATTGAGGTTTTCTGCAGCTTGGCTTTGCATTTTTATTAGTGTCGCAGGATATAGAGATCAATAGTTCATCTGCAGAACATTACCAGAGAGTGAGTAATGTTTATACCCTGTGGCGCTAATAAATTCCTGATATGACTATTCGCTTGCTAATCAGATTGTCGCCGGTCCTTGCGGATCGTGAGGCCTGCCGTGCCACCAGGTCAGCAGGTTGAGCAGGCATAAAACGCCCCCGGCCGCGGCAACGCCAGTCCAACCCGCATGTTGATAGGCCGAGGCAGACAGCAGTGAGCCGAGTGCACCCCCGATGAAATAGCTGGTCATGTAGCCGGCGGTCAGGCGGTTGCGCGCTTCCGGCATAATGCGGTAAATCACGCTCTGGTTAGTGACGTGTACGGCCTGCACGGCCAGGTCGAGGATCAGGATACCGGCGATCAACGCCCACAGGGATTGTTTAGCGAAAGCGATGGGTATCCAGGACAGCAGCAGCAGGACCAGGCCCACGCTGGTGGTTAAACTGGCCTTACCCTGATCCGCCAAATGCCCGGCGCGTGAAGCCGCCAATGCGCCGGCAGCACCGACCAGGCCAAACAGACCAATCACCCCTTCGGAATAACCAAACGGCGGAGCCGCCAGTAAAAAGGCCATCGAAGTCCACAGCACGCTGAAGTTGGCGAACGACAGCGCCCCGAGTATCGCGCGGGTACGCAGCAGCGGGGTCCCGCAAAACAGGGTGAAGATCGATTTCAGCAACTGCGGGTAATTCAGCCCCGAATGCTGCTTGTAACGCGGCAGTGCGCGCCACAGGATCAATGCCATCAGGATCATCAACACGCTGGCGACCCAGTAGATGGTGCGCCAGCCGCCGAGTGACGCCAGCGCTCCGGCTACGGTGCGCGCCAACAGAATGCCGAGCAGCAGGCCGCTCATGATAATGCCGACGGTTTTGCCGCGTTTTTCCGGATGGGCCAGGGTGGCCGCCAGTGGCACCAGAATTTGCGCCACCACCGAGAACAGCCCGGTGAGCGCGGTCCCGAGGATCATCATCGGCAAGGTCGTGGAGCTGGCGGTGATCAGCATGCCGCCCGCCGCCAGCAGCGTCATAAAGACGATCAGACCGCGGCGTTCAAACATATCGCCGAGTGGCACCAGCAACAGCAGGCCAACGGCGTAGCCCAACTGGGCGGCAGTGACGATAAAGCCGGCCTGATTGACCGATAAATCGAAGTTCTGGGCGATGGTTTCCAGCAGCGGCTGGGCGTAATAGTTACTGGCGACCGCCAGACCGGTGGCGATGGCGATCAGCACGATCAGCGCCGGGCTGAGACCCGGCTGTGAATGTTGTTGGCTCATAAGATATTAATCACAGGGAAAAGTTAGCCGAAGTATCGGGCACGACAGCCGGTGAATCCAATGTATAATTTTCATTTTATCAATCTCATTTTGCGATAGATGCCATGAACCTGAAACAGATACGCTTTGCGTTGGCGGTAGCCGAAGAGCAGAGCTTTACCCGGGCGGCGCAGCGCTGCCACACGGTGCAGTCTGCCCTTAGCCACCAGATCGCCAAACTGGAAGAGGAGCTGGGCTGTACATTGTTCGAACGCACCTCGCGGCGGGTCAGGCTGACCACCGCCGGGCAGGCGTTTATTCAACCGGCGCAACGGCTGCTGGCGGCGAAACAGGCGCTGGTGGAAGAGGTAGTTGCCGCCAGCGGCACGGTATCCGGCACCCTGACCATTGGCACTATCTCAACCATAAACGCGATTGATCTGACCGAAAAGCTGGGCAACTTTCATCGCCATTATCCGGCGGTGAATATCCGGCTGTACGTGGGCATGAGCGAAGCATTGCTGGAAGACGTCCGCCAACAAAAGACGGACGTGGCGTTTGTCGGTCTCTGGCCGGGGGATATTGATATGCTGCCGGTGTCGCATCGGCAGCTAACCGATGAGCCGCTGGTTGCGCTGGTGGCGACGCAGCATCCGCTGGCCAGTCGTCAACGGGTCAATCTGCAAACCCTGTCAGAAGTGCCGCTGGTGGACTTTTACAGCGGGACCGGTGCCCGGCGGCAGACCGACCGTGCGTTTCAGGCGGCAGGTATTAAGCGGCATGTCAGTTTTGAAATTGACCATATCGAATGGCTGGAAAATCTGGTGCGGCGTGGGTTGGCGGCAGGCATTGTGCCCATCTCGACGGCGCAGCGTTTGAGTTCGCTGGTGTCGATCCCGATCGAGGATGGTCCGCGGCGACAGGTGTATTGCGTATGGCCGCAGCCGCTGTCCAGAACCGCCGAGCGGTTTTTGCAGTTTAGTGGGATAGCTATTGCTGAATGAATAGAACGGGGCGCAGTGGTGAACTGCGCCCCGGTGTTATTACTTCTTCGCGGCTTCGGCGGCGGTTTTCACCCAGCCGTCAAAGGTGGCCTGATGCGCCTTGATCCAGCCATTAACGTGGCCCTGGATATCGGCTTCTGACGCCTGACCTTCATGCATCCGCAGGTTCTGCGCATTCACGTCGCTAATCGGCAGTTTCATGATGGCGAACAGCTTGGCGGCTGCCGGGTTGGCTTCGGCCCATTTCTTGTTGGCGGCGATGCGCATGGTGTTCACCGGGAACCCATAGTTGGCACCGTTTGGCAGCTTGGTATCCATATCTTTCATTTCGCCCGGCATGGCGGAAAACGGCACCTGCAACCAGACGACATCACGGCCCGGTACCAGCACGTCGCTCACCCAGTATGGCGTCCAGGTGTAATACAGCACCGGTTTGCCTTCTTTGTAGCGAGTAATGGTATCGGCAATCATCGCCGCGTAGTTGCCCTGGTTATGCTCGACGGTCTTATCCAGGCCGTAGGCCTTGATGTGGTGGTTAATCGCCGCCTCACAGCCCCAGCCCGGCGTACAACCGGTCAGATCGGCCTTGCCGTCACCGTTGGTGTCAAACAACTTGGCGATCTTCGGGTCTTTCAACTGCTCAACGTTGGTGATGTGGTATTTATCGGCGGTTTTTTTGTCGATCAGGTAACCCTGCGCTGCGCCGTTGACATAAACCCCTTCACGGTAAAACTTGGCGTCGCCGCCGGCGGCCTTGTATTGATCGGCGTGCAGCGGATCCCAGTTCACCGCCAGGAAGGTTGCGTCGCCAGAGGCGATCGACGTGTAGGCGACGTTATAGTCCACTTCACGGGTGTCCTTGACGTCATAGCCCAACTTTTCCAGCGCCTTGCTGACCAGCAGCGTCTGGAAGGTTTCTTCAGATATGGTGCTTTGCACCGGCTGAACGCTAATGCCTTTACCCGGCAAGTCCGCGGCGGAAACCGCCTGTGAGCTAATCAATGTGGTGAGGGCAACCGCCCAGATTCCTGTAGTGCGCATAGTGAAATACCTTTTTTATGTTATGAAGCCGGGATTTCCGGCACGTCGGGATTATTTCGCTGCCGCCGCAGCGGTGCTGACCCAGCCGTCAAAGGTGGCCTGGTGGGCTTTAATCCAGCCATCTACGTGGCGTTGTATATCGTCGGCGCTGTTCTCGCCCTTGTGCATACGAAGGTTCTGCGCGTTAACGTCCGCCAACGGCAGTTTCATGATGGCGAACAGCTTGGCCGCCGCCGGGTTGGCCTGCGCCCATTGCTTGTTGGCGACGATATGCTCGTTATTGACGAAGAAGCCGTAATTTTTGCCGTTCGGCAACGCGGTATCCTTGTCTTTCAACGAACCCGGGCTGGCGGAGAACGGCACGGTCAGCCAGACCACATCGCGGCCGGGCACCAGTTCGTCGCTGACCCAATACGGCGTCCAGGTGAAATACAGCACCGGTTTACCCTGTTTGTAGCGGGTCAGGGTGTCGGCGATGATGGCGGAGTAGTTACCCTGGTTCTGAGTAACCGTGTTGCTCAGGCCATAGGCTTTGATATGCGTGTTGATCGCGCTGCCGCACACCCAGCCAGGCTCACAACCCGCCAGATCGGCCTTGCCGTCACCGTCGGCGTCAAACAGTCTGGCTAGCTTGGGATCTTTCAACTGCGAAATATCGCTGATGTGGTATTTATCGGCGGTTTTCTTGTCAATCAGATAACCCTGCGCCGCATTAGTGATGTAGGCACCCTGGCGATAAAACTTTTTGTCGCCGCCGGCGCTTTGGTACATGTCGGTTTGCAGCGGATCCCAGTTCACCGCCATATAGGTGCCATCACCGGAGGCGATAGAGGTATAGGCGATGTTGTATTCCACCTCACCGGTCGGCTGGACGTTATAACCCAGCTTGGTAAGGGCACGGTTGACCAGTTCGGTCTGGAAGCTTTCTTCGGCGAGGGTGCTTTGCAAGGGTTTAACCGTGACGCCTTTGCCGGGAAGTTCGACGGCGAACGCCTGTGTGCCAAGCAATGAAGTCAGGGCCAAAGCCCAAATTCCTGTCGAGCGCATAGTGGTTCCTTCGATTTTATCGGTGCCCCCGACGCTGGCCGGGGGCAGGGCAATTAAGGCTTTTTGATGAAGGGCCGGGTGACCAGGCCGATGGGGCCGTGTGCGTACCAACGCCCCATGCCTTTACTGCGGCGATCGCGCCCCAGCGACTGGGTGAGACGGTCGAGAATAATCGCCAGGATCACGATACCGACCCCGCCGACGGCGGCCAGCCCCATATCGAGGCGACCGATACCGCGCAGCACCATCTGGCCCAGACCGCCGACGGCGATCATCGAGGCGATCACCACCATCGACAGTGCCAGCATCAGCGTTTGGTTTACCCCGGCCATAATGGTCGGCATCGCCAATGGCAACTGCACTTTAAACAGCAGTTGGCGCGGGCTGGCACCAAAGGATTCCGCGGCTTCGATCAGATCTTCCGGCACCTGCTTAATGCCCAGAATGGTCAGACGCACGATGGGCGGCAGGGCGAAGATAATGGTGACCACCACCCCCGGCACGTTACCGATACCGAACAGCATGACGATCGGCACCAGATAGACGAAGGCCGGCGTGGTTTGCATGGCGTCCAATAACGGCCGTATGACCTTGCCTGCGTGCTTGCTGCGCGCCAGCCAGATGCCGAGCGGCAAGCCGATGACGATACAGAAGAACAGGGCGGTCAATACCAGCGCCAGCGTCACCATGGCCTGCGACCAGGCACCAATAGCGCCAATGGCAATCAGTGAGACCAGCGTGGCGGCACCCATACCGAGGCTGGAGAGCTGCCAGGCAATCAGCGAGAACAGCAAAATGGCGATCGGTGCCGGCATGCCCAGCAGCAGTTGTTGAAAACCGCTGAGGATAAAGTCGACCGGTACGCGGATCCCCTGGAACAGCGGGCGAAAGTGCAGCACCAGCCAATCAATGCCGTGGGTGACCCAGGAGTCAAACGGTACCCAGGTCTTGTGGAACGGATCGAGCAGGTTGAAATGCTCCGGCTGAGCCGGTGCGCTATTCAGCCAGTCGGCGCCCTGAGCGGCCTGATTAGCGGCGTCATGGCTTGCCGGTGGCGGAGCGCTCGACCAGGCATCGCCGGCGGGAGCCGCTGAATTTGCAGCGTCAGTGGCCGGTGCGGCACTGGCACCGGCGTCGGCAGGCGCAGTGGCCCATGGATCCTGTGTAGTATCACTCATTCGTTGGGCCCTCTTTATCCAGGGCCTGCAACAGCATGGCCTTGGAAATAATTCCGATATAGTTGTTTTCTTCGCAGACCACAGGTACCGCGCAAGGCGCCAGAGCGACCAATGAAATCAGTTCGCTTAGCGGCATGTCGGCCGGTACCGGGGCGGGAGCTTCCAGCAGGGCGTCATCCAGCGTCAGATTGGCCGCCAGCGCCTGCTTGAGTGAATCTACCGACACCACGCCGATAAATTTCTTTCCGCGTTCAACAACATAACCATAATCGCGGTCTTCATCCCGCAGCAGCTGTAACGCTGAGCGCGGACCAAAACCGGGGGTTTTACGAATAAGCGCGACCGGACGACGCTTGGCGATATCCTTGGCGCTGAAAACATGGCTGACATCTACGCCACGGAAGAAGGTGCGTACATAATCGTTGGCCGGATTATTTAATATTTCCTCCGGCGTACCGACCTGAATCACCTCACCGCCCTGCATAATGGCAATACGATCGCCAATACGCATAGCTTCGTCCAAATCATGGGAAATAAAGACGATGGTACGCTGATGTTGGGCCTGTAATTTGACCAGTTCATCCTGCATTTCGGTACGGATTAATGGATCAAGTGCTGAGAAGGCTTCATCCATCAATAATATATCCGGATTATTAGCCATGGCTCGGGCTAATCCCACACGCTGACGCATCCCACCTGAAAGTTCATCGGGATAAGAATGAGCATAATTCTCCAGTCCGACCTGACGCAGGGCCTCGAGGGCTTTTTCCTGACGTTCCTGCGGCGGAATACCGGCTAATTCCATACCGAATGCGGTGTTATTCAACACATTCATATGCGGCATTAAAGCGAATGATTGAAACACCATGCTGATCTTATTACGACGTACGGTGCGCAGTGCGCTGTCGGATATTTTCGATATATCTTCACCGTCAATCAGCACCTGGCCGCGGGTGGGTTCTATCAGACGATTGAGAAGGCGTACCAGGGTGGATTTTCCTGAACCGGAAAGCCCCATGATGACGAATATCTCGCCTTCTTCAATGGCCAGAGAGGCGTCTTTTACGCCTAGTGATAACCCGGTTTTTTCAAGCAGTTGATCTTTTGTCAGACCTTTCTCAATCAGTTTGAATGCGCGATCCGGATGTTCGCCAAATATCTTATACAGGTTCTTTACTTCGAGTTTAATTGCCATGCAATTTGCTGTTTCCTCTGATGAATTATCAAACGATAAAAAATGTCCCAATAGAAAATAATAGTCGCCTATACCCTAACACAGTGAATATCTGAGACAACCCTCAATGTCCGATGAATGGGATATTAGCGATTTACATCAACATTTCGATTGGCTATGGTAGTGGGGTGGATATTCAATTATTTGAATCTGATATTCGCCTTAAACTCTTGGTTTTAGGTAAAAATAATCCTGCTGCAATAATCTTGTTATTTCCCCGTTCGGCACTGAATTCAGACAATAAAAAACCCGACCATAGGCCGGGTAAAAGTCATCAGTATTTCATTAATTTCAACGACAGGTGCCGATATCGAGGGGATATCGTCGCAGTCATATTATCCGCTTAATATGACAGCCAGATGTCAGATTAGGCCTTGCGATACAGGCGGCGTGGATGACCGATATTGCCGTACATCATCTCTACGCGCACGAACTGGGTAGCGACGCAATATTCCAGATAACGCCGGGCGGTGGTTTTGCTGATACCCACCTGTTTGACCACGTCTTCCACCGCGTGCGCCGCCTCCGGTTGTTCGATAAACAGCGCCTGCACCAACTCCAGCGTATTGGTTTCAATGCCCTTGGCACTGGGTTCGCTGGAGAACTGTTTGGATTGCAGGTTATACAGCGCGTCGACGTTGCTTTGGTCGATCACCTTAAAGGTGCGCTGGGTTTGAACAAACTGCATAAAACGCTCCAGCGAGTTACGCAGCCGCTTATAGGATACCGGTTTGATGATGTAGTCGAAGGCACCGTTGCGGATCGCCTGGCTGCAGGTGTTCATATCGCTGGCGGCGGTAATAAAGATCACCGAACAGCCGGGGTTTTTCACCGCGGCTTCTTCCATCAGTTCGATGCCCTGGCCGTCCGGCAAAAAGTTATCCAGCAGGATCAGACGTGGCTGGTGGGCGTTGACTTTGACTATGGCCTCGGCCAGCGTGGCGGCATAAGCCACCACCCGCAGAGCAAAGTTTTGCTCGATAAACTCGGCGTGCAGCGTGGCCAACTGCGGCTCATCTTCAACGATCAAAACGTCCAGTGCTTCTGGTTGCATCATTCGGGTGCTCGAAACGGGTTATAAGGTTTTAGGGATAAATAAAGAAAAAATGGCCCCGTGCGGCTCGTTGTCCGACACTTCTATACTGCCATGCGCCTGCGCTACGTGGCTGGCGACCAAATGCAGGCCGATGCCGTGGTCACCTTTATCTTCTTTGGTGGTGACGCCTTGCTCGAACAGCGTATCACGCACCTCGGGCGCAATGCCGATACCGCGATCGGCCACTTCAATCACCAGCTCATTGCTGATATCGCTAATATAGAGTTCTACCGCCTCGTGTGGCTCGGCGCAATGCAGCGTAGCGTCTACCGCATTATCCAGCAAATTGCCGATGATCGACATCAGTTCGGTTTCATTCAGCGCCGCCGGAATTTGTCGTAGCTGGCAGGCGGGATCGAAGCGCAGCTCAACGCCTTTTTCCCTGGCGCTGGAGTACTTGCCCAATAGCAAACCACAGAGTGCCGCCGAGCTGAAACGCTGCGAAATAAAGTCGAGAATTTCTTGCGCGCCTTCCGATTGAGCCTCCACATAGCGGATCGCCTCGTCGTAGCGCTGCATATGCAACAGCCCGGCCAGGGTGGCAGTCCAGTTAAGCTGCTCATGGCGCATGATGCGCAGGTTGTCAGCGTAGCGTTTGACCTGACTGAGCTGGCTGCTCAGGGTATTGATGTCGTTCTTGTCGCGGAAGCTGATCACCCAACCCTGCAGCTCTTGCTCCTGCATAATACGCACCCGGCTGGCGATAACCCGCACGTGGTTAAAGCGGCAAACCTCGTCGTGGGTGTCGTGCCCCAACTGGGAAGCGCCGAAAAAATCCGGCTGTGACTGGATAATCTCGCCGATATTGCGGCCCATCAGCGCGGCGGCAGGCTGGCGCAGCTCCAGCAGTTCACGCGCCGCGTGGTTGATGGTGATGATCCGCAGTTGCGGGTCGACGGCGATGACGCCTTCATAGATGGCCTCCAGCAAGGCTTTTTGCTGACGCACCAGTAGCGCAATTTCTTTGGGTTCCAGCCAGAACATCTGGCGTTTTAAATTCTTCGACAATAGCCAGGAAAAAACAAACAGGGCGATTAATAACAACACAATGGATCCGACGATTTGCGTCAGGGTTCTGGCATTCAGGTTATCGATATGGGATTTCAGATAGCCGACCGAAACGATGCCGATAACGTTATTATGCTCATCCATAATGGGCGCTTTACTGCGCAATGAAATGCCGATGCCACCTTTGCGGATGGAAATAATACTTTTCCCTTCCAGAACCTCTTTATTATCGCCCCCGACCATTGGGGTACCAACACGGTTGGTATATTCAGAATGGTAAAGATGCCGGGTTTGTTTATCGCCGATCACGATATAGCTGGCATCGCTGCTGGCTCGTATTTTTTTCATCAGCTCGGCGATTTTTACCGGGTCGTTTTTTTCCACCGCGCTGACCAGCGAGGGGATCAGGGCAATCTCTCGCGCCTGTACTTGCGCCCGCGCGCCGAGATCGCGGTGCAACTGGGCATCGAGCTGATAGTAGGTATAGGCGCCAATAAAGCTCAGCAGCAGGCAGGAGAAAGCGACCAGGCACAGGAATAGCTTAATTTGAAATGAGAGTTTTATGCGCATAGTCTGGGAGGTACCCTGAGAAATCCTGAGCGCTTACCCTATCATGAGTCGGGGTTCATGTAATATTGCGCCCGATCAACTTGTGATCGCCGCCACGGGTTTATTCTTGATGGGTCGCTGCATTCACGACCGCAATAAAATTGATAACTTTTAAAGTTAAAATAACATTAACACCATTAAAACCACGCTGTATTTTACATAACCTTAATTAACACCATAGAAACCATAACCACCATTAAAAACCCTTTTTTATTTTGAACAAAATCACAGCAGATAATCCGTGCGTTTCTCTATGATGGCTGAACAAACTAATAAGAGGCCAGATTATGAGCACAACAGATGATTCTTACCTCGTCGCCAAAGATAAAGCCGCTGAAATACCGTTGCGTGAAAAATGGTGGCACATACTGGATAACTACAAAGTAGGGATTATTCCGTTGCCGTTCTTTGTTCTGGCCGGCGTACTTATTTTACTTGATTGCCTGGAAGGGAAATTACCCAGCGATATCGTAGTGATGGTCGCAACGCTGGCCTTCTTTGGCTTTGCCTGCGGTGAGTTCGGTAAACGCCTGCCGCTGATCGGCAAAATGGGTGCCGCGGCGATCTGCGCCACCTTTATTCCTTCCGCACTGGTGCATTACGGCCTGCTGCCGGATGTAGTGGTGGAGTCGACCACCAAATTCTATAAGTCGACCAATATTCTGTACCTGTATATCTGCTGCATTATCGTCGGCAGCATTATGAGTATGAATCGTCAGGTGCTGATCCAGGGCTTCCTGCGCATCTTCGTACCGATGCTGTGCGGCGAGATTGCCGGCATGCTGGTGGGCATGGCCGTTGGTATGGCTCTTGGGCTGGAACCCTTCCAGATCTTCTTCTTCCTGATCTTGCCAATCATGGCCGGGGGCGTCGGTGAGGGCGCGATCCCGCTGTCGATGGGCTACGCGGCAATTTTGCATATGGAGCAGGGGGTGGCGTTAGGCCGTATTTTGCCAATCGTGATGCTCGGCAGTCTGACCGCCATTGTGCTTGCCGGCTTGCTGAATCAACTTGGTAAACGCTACCCGCACCTGACCGGTGAGGGCAGCCTGATGCCGAGCAAGCAGGGTGACAGCGAAATGAGCGCGGTGGATAAAATCAGCGGTAAGGTGGATGTCAGTACCATTGCCTGTGGCGCTCTGCTGGCCATTTTGCTGTACATGGTCGGGATGCTGCTGCACCGCATGATTGGCCTGCCTGCACCGGTTGGCATGCTGTTCGCGGCGGTAGCGGTGAAGCTGGCGCACGGTGTTTCCCCACGCATTCAGGAAGGTTCGCAGGTGGTGTATAAGTTCTTCCGCACGGCGGTGACCTACCCAATCCTGTTTGCCGTTGGCGTAGCCATCACCCCATGGCAGGAACTGGTTAACGCCTTCACTCTCCAAAACCTGGTGGTGATTGTCAGCACCGTTTCCACCCTGGTGGCGACCGGTTTCTTCGTTGGTAAAAAAATTGGCATGCACCCGATAGACGTGGCGATTGTCTCCTGCTGCCAAAGCGGGCAGGGCGGTACCGGTGATGTGGCCATCCTGACTGCCGGTAACCGCATGTCGCTGATGCCGTTTGCCCAGATCGCCACCCGTATCGGCGGTGCGATCAACGTCTCACTCTCTTTGTTAGTCCTGGCCAAATTCTTCGTATAACAAAAAAACCTCAGTTTTCTTTGCCTTTCCCCGCCCCCGCGGGGATTTTTTTTGCCTGTGTCATCGCTCTTGCGGGCAGGCTCTGGGTTTTGCGTCAATACTTAGCGCTGCCAAATTTACAATAAGGAGTCGTTATGTTCTGGAAACGTTACCTGCTGGGGGCGGCGCTGGCCGTCATGTCACTGCAAACTCTGGCCGCTGCGCCACAGGTGAAAACCCCCGCGCCGGGTTTTTATCGCATTATGCTGGGCAGCTATGAAGTCACCGTATTGTCCGATGGCATCATCCGTTTGCCGGTGGATAAATTGCTGCTTAACAGCTCGCCAAAGCAGATTGAAAACGCCCTGGCCGAGCGCCATCAGAAACTGCCGGTGGTCACCTCGGTCAATGCCTATCTGATCAACACCGGCACTAAGCTGATCCTGATTGATACCGGTGCCGGCAAGTTGCTGGGGGACGGGTTGGGCAAGCTGGTGGCCAACCTGAAGGCCGCCGGCTATCAGCCGCAGCAGGTGGACGAAATTTATCTGACCCATCTGCATCCGGATCATCTCGGCGGCCTGTCGCAACACGGCAGGGCGATATTCCCGAATGCGGTGGTGCGCGCCAGTCAGCAGGATGCCGATTTTTGGCTGAGCGAGAGCCGATTGAAGCAGGCGAAAAGCGAAGACAGAGCCTCGTTTGAAAGGGCAATGGCGGCGATCAAACCTTATCAGGCTGCCGGACATTTTAAATCTTTCGCCAGTGACGGTGAGTTGTCGCCAGGGATCAGCGCGTTCGCGACTCACGGCCATACGCCGGGGCACAGCATTTATCTGGTCGAGAGCGAAGGTAAAAAGCTGCTGGTGATTGGCGATCTGATCCATGTGGCGGCAGTGCAGCTTCCCGATCCGCGTGTTGCCATAAGTTTCGACAGCGATGCCAAAGCGGCGGTGGCTCAGCGCCTGCGAGTCTTTGGTGATAGCGCCCGGCAGAGTGTGCTGGTGGGCGCTGCGCATCTGTCATTCCCGGGATTGGGTTATCTCAATCAGCAGGGTGAAGGCTACAACTGGGTCCCGCTGGACTACGGCACAATGTAAGCCATTGACCGCCCCGATGGGTAATGCTTGTTATTGTTCCCTCTCCCTCTGGAGAGGGGGACGCCCACTTAAACAACGTCGTACATTCTGATTCAGAACTTTGCTTAACTGACCGGCATTACGCCCTTATGGGCGGTTTTTTAGTGGTTGCCTGCGGCGAACACCTTGCTGAACCAGTCGATAAATACCCGTACCCGGGGGGAAAGTTGGCGGCTGCGGGGATACAACAGCGATACCGGCATTGGCGTGGAAGGGAATTGTGGTAACAGCGGCAGCAGACTGCCGCTGGCCAAATCGTCGCGCAGGTGATAGCGCGGCACCTGAATAATCCCCAATCCCATACGAGCCGCAGCCACCAGGCTTTCCGCCGCGCTGACCGACACCGTGCAGGGCAATATTAGCTGCTGCGGCTGGCCTGCGACGTTAAACTCCAGTGGCATTATGCTGCCGCTGGCCGAGGAGCGAAAACCCACCATGCGGTGCCCTTCAAGTTCATCGATGTCAAGCGGCGTGCCGAAGCGTTGCAGATAGTCCGGTGCCGCGCAGGTCACTTCTTCCAGCTCACCCAGCCGACGCGCCACCATATCGCTGTCTTTCAGTTTACCTACGCGGATCACGCAGTCGATGCCTTCCCGCACCGGATCCACCAGCCGATCGCCTTCGCTCATAAACAATTCGATATCCGGATATTGCGCCAGAAAGTCGGGCAACCCCGGCAGCAGAAAGTGCCGTGCCAGCGTGCCATGCACATCAATGCGCAACAACCCACGCGGTTTTGCACCGGCAAAGGCCATTTCGGCATCTTCGATATCCGCCAGAATAGTCAGGCAGCGCTGATAGTAAGCCTCGCCATCCAGCGTTGGGCTGACGTGGCGAGTGGTGCGCTGCAGCAGCCGCACCTGCAACCTGGCCTCCAGTTGTTTGATGGCATCGGTCACCGTCGAACGTGGCAGAGCCAGATCCTGCGCGGCCTGGGTAAAGCTGCGTTGTTCCACCACGCGGGTGAACAGACGCATGGCATCAATTCTGTCCATGTGATTGTTCGCTTGATTCGAATAGTGATAACGAAGATTAGGGGATTATCCGCCATTGCGAAAGGTGCATGATGATCTCACGCCAGCAAGTCTGCCGGCGCAGCGCCGACGAGGAGAGATCAGATGAACACCACCACCCAACAAGTTGCCATCGTAACCGGTGCATCACGCGGCATCGGTGCCGCCATCGCCGAACGGCTGGCCGCCGACGGAATGACCGTGATCGTCAATTATTCAGGTAATCAGGCTTTGGCCGATCAACTGGTGCGCAAAATCGAGCAAAATGGCGGCCGCGCGCTGAGCGCCAAAGCGGACGTCAGCGATGCCGCAGCGGTGGCAAAAATGTTTGACCACGCCGAACAGGCCTTCGGCGGCGTGGATATTTTGGTCAACAACGCCGGGGTAATTGCATTGGCCCCGGTGGCGGAAATGAGCGATGCCGATGCCGATCGGCTGATCGACATCAACCTGAAAGGCACCTTTAATACTCTGCGTGAAGCGGCGAAACGTCTGCGCGACAATGGCCGCATCATCAACTTTTCTTCCAGCGTGGTTGGGCTGTTGCAGCCGAGCTACGGCATGTACGCCGCCAGTAAGGCCGCCGTTGAGGCGCTGACCAGCGTGCTGGCGAAAGAACTGCGCGGGCGTAATATCACCGTCAATGCGATAGCGCCGGGCCCGACCGCCACCGGATTGTTCCTGGACGGTAAAACGCCGGAGCTTGTCGAACGTCTGGCGAAAATGGCACCGCTGGAGCGTCTGGGCCAGCCGCAGGATATCGCCGCGGCGGTATCATTCCTGGCCGGTGCCGACGGTGCCTGGATCAACGGCCAAACCTTGCGTGCCAATGGTGGCATTATCTGATGCTTGCGGCCGGTTTTTCCGCTGCGGGATCGGGTATCCTGTGGCAGAAAATCCACCGCGAGGAAGCGTTTAATGGTAGGCCGCAGTAGAAGAAGGAAGACGGGCAGTCAGATCGATGATGGCGTCCGTTCGCCCTGCAATAATGTTTGCCAGATCGACACCGAAAAATCGTGGTGCCGTGGCTGTTGGCGCACGCTGGATGAAATCGCCGCCTGGTCGAGCGCCGATGACGATGAAAAGCGAGCCATCTGGCAACGCATCCGCCAGCGTGCAGGAAATATCTAAACCGTAGGGGCGCTGCATGCTGCGCCCGTTCACCGGTTATCGTTATAAGGCGAAGTTATTCGCCCCTGCTATTAACCTCAGAAATCCCAGTCATCATCCTCGGTATTGACCGCTTTACCAATCACGTAAGACGAGCCGGAGCCGGAGAAGAAGTCGTGGTTCTCATCGGCGTTCGGCGACAGCGCAGACAGAATCGCCGGATTGACCTCCGCCATCGACGGTGGGAACAGCGCTTCGTACCCCAGATTCATCAGCGCCTTGTTGGCGTTATAATGCAGGAAGGTTTTCACGTCCTCGGTCCAACCCACCCCGTCGTACAGCTCTTCAGTGTACCGCACCTCGTTGTCATACAGATCCTGCAGCAGGTCGAAGGCGAAGTTTTTCACCTGTTGCCGGCGGGCGGCATCTACCTTCTCCAACCCTTTCTGGAATTTATAGCCAATGTAATAGCCGTGTACCGCCTCGTCGCGGATGATCAGGCGGATCAGATCGGCGGTGTTGGTCAGTTTGGCACGGCTCGACCAGTACATCGGCAGGTAAAAGCCCGAATAGAACAGGAACGACTCGAGGAACACGCTGGCGACCTTCTTCATCAGCGGATCGTCACTGCGGTAGTGGGCCAAAATGATGCTGGCCTTTTTCTGCAGCGCACGGTTTTCCTCGCTCCAGCGGTAGGCGTCGTCGACGTCCGGCGTTTGGCACAGCGTGGAGAAAATCGAGCTGTAGGAGCGGGCGTGTACCGCCTCCATAAAGCTGATATTGGAGTACACCGCCTCCTCGTGCGGCGTAATGGCATCGGCGATCAGCGCGGGTGCCCCGACGGTATTTTGAATGGTATCGAGCAGCGTCAGGCCGGTGAACACCCGGATGGTCAGTTGCTGTTCCTTCGGTGTCAGCGTGGCCCACGAGGGAATATCGTTCGACAGCGGCACCTTCTCCGGCAGCCAGAAGTTGGAGGTCAGACGGTTCCACACCTCCAGATCCTTGTCGTCTTCGATGATGTTCCAGTTGACTGCGCGCACCAGCTGCGCCGGTTTAATGCTATTCATAATTTGCCTCACAGTGCGCAGGACACGCAGCCCTGCACCTCGGTGCCTTCCAACGCCATCTGGCGCAGGCGGATGTAATAAATGGTTTTGATGCCTTTACGCCAGGCGTAAATTTGCGCGCGGTTGATGTCGCGCGTAGTGGCGGTATCGCGGAAGAACAACGTCAGCGACAATCCCTGATCGACGTGCTGGCTGGCGGCGGCATAGGTATCAATGATCTTTTCCGGCCCGATGTCATAGGCATCCTGGTAGTACTCCAGGTTGTCGTTGGTCATATAGGGCGCCGGATAATACACGCGACCAATCTTGCCCTCTTTGCGGATCTCGATGCGTGACACAATCGGATGAATGCTGGAGGTCGAATTATTGATGTAAGAAATGGAACCGGTTGGTGGCACCGCCTGCAGGTTCTGGTTGTACAGCCCGTGCATCATCACTGACTGGCGCAGCGCCAGCCACTCTTCACGGCCTGGAATGGCGATATTGGCGTCGGCGAACAGTGTGCGAACTCGCTCGGTCTGTGGCAGCCAATCCCGCTCGGTGTATTTGCTGAAATACTCACCGGAGGCGTAGGTGGAATCCTCAAAGCCGCCGAAGGCGCTGCCGCGTTCAATCGCCAATTGGTTAGAAGCGCGAATGGCGTGGTAAGCAACGGCGTAGAAATAGATGTTGGTGAAATCAATCCCTTCCTCCGAGCCATAAAAGATGCGCTCGCGTGCCAGATAGCCGTGCAGGTTCATCTGGCCCAGACCGATGGCGTGCGAGCTGCGATTGCCTTCGGCGATCGACGGCACCGAACGAATGTCGCTCATATCTGCTACAGCCGTCAGCGCACGGATCGCGGTGTCGACGGCTTTGCCGAAGTCCGGCGCATCCATGGTTTTGGCGATATTCAGCGAGCCGAGGTTGCAGGAGATATCCTTGCCCACCTGGTCATAGCTCAGGTCATCGTGGTAAGTGCTGGCGCGGTTAACCTGCAAAATCTCCGAGCACAGGTTACTCATATTGATGCGCCCGGCGATCGGGTTCTCACGATTGACGGTATCTTCAAACATCATGTACGGGTAACCAGATTCGAACTGGATCTCCGCCAGCACCTGGAAAAACTCGCGCGCATTGATGCGTGATTTGCGGATGCGCTTGTCATCCACCATTTCGCGATATTTCTCGCTGACGCTGATTTCCGAGAAGGGCACGCCATACACCTGCTCGACGTCATACGGCGAGAACAGGTACATCTCTTCGTTGTTTTTCGCCAGCTCGAAGGTGATATCCGGGATCACCACTCCGAGCGACAGGGTTTTGATGCGGATCTTCTCGTCGGCGTTTTCGCGTTTGGTATCGAGAAAACGCAGGATATCCGGGTGGTGAGCATTGAGATAGACCGCTCCTGCCCCCTGGCGTGCGCCCAGTTGGTTGGCGTATGAGAAGGCGTCTTCGAGCATTTTCATGATCGGAATAACGCCGGAGGATTGGTTCTCAATGCGTTTGATCGGCGCACCGACTTCACGGATGTTGGTCAGCAAAAATGCCACGCCGCCGCCGCGTTTCGACAGTTGCAGCGCAGAATTCACCGCCCGGCCAATCGACTCCATGTTGTCTTCAATGCGCAGCAGGAAGCAGGAAACCAGTTCGCCGCGCTGCTGTTTGCCGCAGTTGAGGAAGGTGGGCGTCGCCGGCTGGAAGCGACCGGAGATCATTTCTTCTACCAAATCCTGCGCCAGTGCGGTATCACCCGCTGCCAGCGTCATGGCGACCATGCACACCCGGTCCTCGTAGCGTTCCAGATAGCGTTTGCCGTCAAAGGTTTTCAGCGTGTAGCTGGTGTAGTACTTAAAGGCACCGAGGAAGGTCTCGAAGCGGAATTTTTTCGCGTAGGCCTGCTGGAACAACTGCTTGATAAAGGCGAAGTCGTATTGCGCCAGTACGCTTTGCTCGTAATAACCTTCTTCCACCAGATAGCGCAGCTTTTCTTCCAGGTTGTGGAAGAACACGGTGTTTTGATTCACGTGCTGCAGGAAGTAGTGCCGCGCCGCCAGTCGATCCTTATCAAACTGGATGCGGCCTTCGGCATCATAAAGATTGAGCATCGCGTTGAGCGAATGATAATCCAGCGCGCTGGTGGTGGGCCTGGTCAGTTCTGTCGTTGCCAAAATGCGGTTACTCCCTGTCGAACGTTTGCAACGTCTTGTGTGGTGCCGAGCAGCTCAAAACGGTAAAGAAAAGGCACCTGACATTTTTTGGCGATGATATCGCCGGCAATGCCGTACGCTGCGCCAAAGTTGGTATTCCCGGCGGCGATGACGCCGCGCAGGAAGGCGCGATTCTGTGGATCGTTGAGAAAGCGGATCACCTGGATCGGCACGGCTCCCACGGCGCTGCCGCCGCCATAGCTGGGCACGATCAAAATATAGGGTGTTTCCATCAACAGTTTGCTGCGGGCACCGGCGATCGGTATGCGCATCGCCGGCAAGCCCAACTTTTCAACGAACCTGTGGGTGTTCTCCGAGCTGCTGGAGAAATAGACCAGCGGGTTCATGGTCGGCCTCAAGGCACCAGGGCGTGAGCCAGTGCGCCAATTTTGTCCGGGCGGAAACCGGACCAGTGATCGTCACCGGCGATAATCACCGGAACCTGCTGATAGCCAAGGGATTTGACATGGCTCAGCGCCTGTTGATCCTGGGTGAGGTCGATCACCTGATAACCAATCCCTTGTTTATCGAATGCGCGATAGGTGGCGTTGCACTGGACACAGTCCGGTTTACTGTAAATAATAATGCTCATGATTCGCATTTACCTTTTAAGCTGAAGGAAAGGCGGAAAGGTCAGATAACGGAGCATTGAACGGCGTTTCTGACGGCGTTACCGACCGCGACATATTCCCTGCGGTTGATGACTTAAATACTATATGTAGATATTTTATTTATCAACCACGCTATATATGGTGTTTTGTTGAGTTTTTCGCGCAGGGTGCAGCGGGGCTGGAAAAGCGGTGGGTAAATTTTTTTTGCAGAGGGTTATTGACGGAAAACCCCTCTCGCCGCGAGAGGGGAAGTGCGGTTTTATCACTGACGCATGCTGATGGCCAGGCGGTTAAAGGCATTCATGATGCTGATGGCGAAGGTCAAATCGGCAATTTCCACGTCGCTGAAGTGCGCCTGCAGTGCTTCAAACGCGCTGTCCGGTGCGCCAGTCGTGGCGATCAGAGTGACGGACTCTGCCCATTCCAGTGCTGCACGCTCGCGCTCACTGAATTCATGGCTAACGCGCCAGCCTGCCAACTGGTCCAGTTTGGCGTTATTGACGCCGCTTTCGCGTAGCGTTTTGCCGTGCATATCCAGGCAGAAGGCACAGCCGTTGATCTGCGAAACACGCATGAACATCAGTTCAATCGTCGCTTTGTCCAGCGCGCCTTTCTCCAGTGCCATCAGGGCGCTCACCATGCTTTTGTACGGTGCGGGGGAGAGTGCGGAATAGTTCAAACGTTGCTTAATCATGGTCAACCTCGGTGTGCGAATAACAGGAACATGACGCTACTTTAACGGTGATATGGACTATACTATAGGGCCATAAAATGATTATTTAACCGGGCCATAATGCGTCAGTTTCTTTCCTCCCTAACGCTGGACAGTCGGCTTGCCGACCCGCTGTACCGGCAGATTTATCTGCGAATTAAAGATGCCATTGCGCAGGGAACTCTGCAGGCGGGCAGTCGGCTGCCTTCGGTTCGTGGACTGGCGAGCGATCTGGGCGTGGCGCGCGCGACGGTAGAAAGTGCCTACGCTCAGCTGATTGCCGAAGGTTTTCTGCAAAGTCGGGGGCAGGCGGGAACCTATGTTTCCCCGCAGTTGCAAAACCTGCCGGTGCGTGCGGCGCTGGCGGTGGAGCCTATGCCAACGGTGACGGCGAATGCGCTGCATCCGAACGGCGCCACACAGCCGTTTCAACTGGGGCTACCGGCGTTGGATGCCTTTCCTCGCGCACTGTGGCAGCGGATTGTCGGCCGCCAGTTGCGCACCAGCCCACTGGCCGCTCTGGCCCATCCTTCAACTCAGGGATTGCCCGAGCTGCGTGCGGCGATCGTCAATTATTTACAGCTTTCGCGCGGCATCAGCTGCCGACCGGAACAGGTGTTTATCTGCGCAGGGTATCAGGCGCTGCTGGATCTGGTGATCGGTACCCTGCTCAAGCCGGACGATCAGGTATGGCTGGAGGATCCGGGCTATCCGGTGACGCTGCCGCTGTTTCAAGCCGCCGGCATGCGGCCGGTGGCGGTGCCGGTTGATGAACAGGGCATGAACATTGCCAGCGGTATGGCCAGGGCGCCTCAGGCACGGATGGCGGTGCTGACGCCGACTCACCAAAGTCCATTGGGGGTTTCGCTTAGCCTGGCGCGGCGCATGGCATTGCTGGAGTGGGCGCAACAGCAGGCGGCATGGGTGATTGAAGATGACTACGACAGTGAGGTTCGTTACCACGGCAGGCCGTTGCCACCGCTGAAAAGTCTCGATCGTCAGGGGCGGGTGCTTTACGCCGGAACCTTCAGCAAAACGTTGTTCCCGGCATTGCGCATGGCGTATTTAGTGGTACCGGCAGGGCAGGTGGAAGCCTTTGGGCGCAGCAGTCGGCTGCGCGGCTGCGGTTGCCCGCCGTTGTTACAGGCCAGCGTGGCGGACTTTATAGAACAGGGGCATTTCTACCGTCACCTGAAACGTATGCGGCCAATCTACCGTCAGCGCAGAGCGTGGCTGGCGCAAGCGCTGGAACAACAGTTGGCGAAATATTTGACGGTGGCGTCGCAGGACGGCGGCATTCAGCTATTGGCTCGTTTTAAACAGGATGGAGAGGATCGGCGCTTGGCGCAGGATGCCTGGCGGTGCGGTCTGTCGGTGCAGGCGCTATCGGACTGGCGAATCACAGAGCCTACAGGTACTGGCTTGCTGATGGGGTTTGCCAACTTTACTCAGCAGAACGAGACGGAGCGTGCGGTGGCCAGATTGGCTGAGTTGTTCAAAGGCAGAAATTAAACGGCCCACGGTTTCCCGTGGGCCAGACGCACATCTGTTTTATCTTTATGACTGCAAGGGGTGTTAACGCCGGGCCAGCAGTACGCCAAGGACGATGCCGACAGCGGCCCCGATCCCAACGCCCTGCCAAGGTTTGTCGCGCACGTAGCTGTCGGCTTGTCCGACGACATCGCGGGCGTGCTGTGTCAAATTGCTGGAGCCATTGAAGCGCGCACGGGCATCGCGTAAAACGCCTTTTGCCTTGCTGTGCAGCTCTTTCAGTTCCTCCTTGGTCTTGTCACCGGATTCGCGTAGCACCTCATCCAGCGTATCCGCCAGCAGGGTGACGTCTTGATCGATGTCGCGTTCTACTTTTTCTGATCTCTTAAACATTCGATTCTCCGTTTCGACACATGTCTTTTAAGTGTAGACCATTATTTAAAATGTGTTGGCGATCACGGAAAAAAACGGCCTGTCCGATGGTCATACTGTCGCTGTACATTTGGTTACTCGGCGAAACCAATCACTCACGGAAGCGGCTCATCGATTCCTCTAGTATCTGCTTCAACGGCCCAACGGGGCTTACTGAAAAAACACTCTGAGGAATTAAAGATGAAAAAAGTATTAGCCCTGATCGTTGCTGCTACCATGGGTCTGTCTTCTGTTGCCTTCGCTGCCGATGCAGTAGCTCCGGCGGCTGCGGCTCCAGCTGCAACCACTACCGCTGCACCAGCCGCTGCTGCTACCAAGGCACCAGCTAAAGCCACTCACCATAAGAAAGCGCACAAGAAAGCCCCAGCTCAGAAAGCTCAGGCCGCTAAAAAGCACCACAAAGCGACCAAGAAAGCCCCAGCACAGAAAGCCCAGGCCGCCAAAAAGCACCACAAAGCGACCAAAGCCGCTCCAGCACAGAAAGCCCAGGCCGCTAAAAAGCACCACAAAGCGACCAAGCCAGCTGCAGCTCAAAAAGCCCAGGCTGCTAAAAAACACCACAAAGCCACCAAAAAAGCAGCTCCAGCCGCTAAATAAGTGAAGTCTGCGGTACCGCAGCATCCAGACAGTATTTAAACACCCGGTTTTGCCGGGTGTTTTCTTTTGAGGGCTAGCTCATGATGATCAATCGTTATTTATTCGAAGTGATTTTCAGCGCCGTCACCCTGTGTGGGCTGATTGTCGCCTGGGAGCTGTTCCTGGCCGACGGTTTTCTCTGATTACTGCGCCAGCGTGGTTTCATGCAGGTGCCGCCAACCCAGCCCGGTTTGGGTCTGTTCGAACACCACGGTGGAGTTGCGTAGCGTTGCCGCCTGTCCCGGCAACATTTGCTTTTCACGGTAGCTGACCACCGCACCGGTCGGCCATTCGGCCACCAAAGTCATCTCTTCTATAGTGATTTCCAGCCCCGGTTTAGCGGCGCGAT
Organism: Serratia sp. S4; assembly: GCF_000347995.1. Taxonomy (NCBI): domain Bacteria; kingdom Pseudomonadati; phylum Pseudomonadota; class Gammaproteobacteria; order Enterobacterales; family Yersiniaceae; genus Serratia; species Serratia sp. S4. The sequence continues at coordinate 4,089,139 of NZ_KB661120.1, read as the reverse complement.
GCGCGTGGAAAAAGGCGCTCAGTGCGGCGAAATCCAGCCGACTGCCGTTTAGCGCGATCATGCTGAACGCCGGGTCAAAACGTGCCAATAAGGCCTGTTCTTCCCCTGCACCTTTCTCCAGCCAGTTTTCAATGGCGACATGAGCGTCGATCACTTCGGTAAAATAGCGGTTCATCAGTTTTCCTGTTGAGTATTGAGATGGCGCACGATGGCGCGGTTAGCGATGCGCAGACACAGCAGCAGTGGGATCAGCGTGCTGGCGGCGGCCAGGTAAAAACAGCTTTGGTAAGCGACGGCGGGGGAAAAATGTTCAAGCAGCAGATTCAGCAGCAGGCTGAGCAGGGCGACCCCCAGGCAAAAACTGAGCTGTCGATTGATATTCCACAGTGCGCTGGCATCCGCCAGTTGCTCATCGGCAATCTGCAGGAAAGCGCTGCTTTGCGCGGTGCTGCTGCACAGGCTGCCGCCAAAGCCCATCAGGGCGAAGGCCGCCAGCTGCAACCCATGATCCCCGGCATGGGTAATTTGCGACAGCGCCAGAATGCCCAGCCCCTGCAGCAGGCAACCGGCGATAAACAGCGGTCGTGGGCCAAGGCGGTTAAACTTCTTGCCGGTCAGCGTGATGGCCAAAAACGAGGCCAGCGACCAGGGCACCATCAGGCTGCCGACCTGTGCGGCGTGCATGCCCAATTGATTTTGCAGATATAGCATGGCGACCAGGCTGACGCCGATAAACAGGCCGGGAATGCATTGATAAATCATCATTGAAGTGCGCAGTAACGGATCCTGCATCAGCCGCAAATTCAGCAGCGGTTGGGCAATGCGCAGACTGCGTCGCAGGTAATAGGCCAGCATCAGTGCCCCGGCAGCCAATAACACCATGCCCTGCGCCAGGCCATCGGCTTCACCCAGCCGGGTCAGACCCAGCAGGATTAGCGTCAGCGCAGCGCAGGCGCTGAGCAGCCCATTGAGATCGAGCGGCCTGCGCTGCGGATCGGCCGCCTGCGGGCGTAACCATAGCGCGGCCAGCAGCAACGCCAGCGCCGCCAGCGGTAGGTTGGCGAAGAACACCCAACGCCAGTCAAGGCTGTCGACAATCAACCCGCCCAGCGCCGGTGACAGCGCCGGTGCCAGCAGGCCGACCAGCATAATGGCGGCGGAAAGCCCGGCGCGTTCGTGGCTGCGATACAGTTGATAGGTCAGCGTTTGGCCGATAGGGATCAGCAAACCGCCGCCCATACCTTGCAGTACCCGCCAACCAATCAACTCGCCAATGGAGCTGGCGTAGCCCGCCGCGGTTGTCGCCAGCATAAACAGCGTCAGCGACAACAAAAATACCCGTCGTCCGCCGATGCGCTGTGCCAGCCAGGCGCTGAGCGGGATCACCAGCGTCAGGCCGAGAATATAACCGTTACTGACCCAGGCCAGTTCACCGACCGAAGCCTGCAGCGCATGGCCGATCGACGGATAAGCGACATTGGCGATAAACATGTTGATCAGATCGACAAAAAATCCGAGCAGATAGACGATTGCGACTTTGATGCGATAGGGCATGAGGCCTCCGGTTGAAGGCCCGCAGTGTAGCGGGTGGGAAACTGCGGATAAATCGGCTGCGAACGATTACACTGTCAAAATAATTTTGACAGTAACGGACAACACTATGCTTAACCTGCAGCGTTTGGCGATCTTTGTGGCGGTGGTGGATGCGGGCAGCTTCACCGCCGCAGCGGTGGCATTGGGGCAAACCAAGGCGGTGGTCAGTTTCAATGTCAAACAGTTGGAAAGCGAGTTGGGCGTCTCGTTGCTGGTGCGCAGCACCCGGCGGTTGGCGTTGACCGATGCCGGTGAACGCTTTTATCAACGCTGCCTGCGGCTACTGCAAGACGCGGAGAATGTGCTGGATGACGTGCGCCGCGATCACCACGGCCTGAGCGGGGTATTGCGTATCACCACCACGCCGGAGTACGGCGCACAGGTGGTGGTACCGGCGCTGGCGGCATTTTCCCAGTTGCATCCGCGCTTGCGCATTCAGCACGTTTCTTCTTCTTATCATGCCGATTTGATTTCGGAGCGCTTCGACGTGGCGATCCGGCTGGGGCAACTGGCGGACTCCAGTCATCACGCAGCGCGGCTCGACAGCTTTGCCATCCTGCCGGTCGCCTCACCGGCGTATCTGGCCCGCCATCCTGTTGGCTCGCTGGCGCAACTGGCGCAGGCGCAGTGGATTGCCCACAGCCGCCTTAGTTCACCGTTGAGCTGGCAGGTGATTACCCCGGAACGGCAGGCGGTGCTGTTCAAGGTTGAAGACGCCGCCACACTGATGGGGGACAGCGCCGCTGCACTGCTGGCTTTTGCCCTGCACGGTGCCGGGGTGGCATTGCTGCCAGAATGGCTGGTGCGACCCGCCATTGCCGAAGGCAAGCTGTGCCCGCTGCTGGCAGACCATCAATTCCCGACACAAAGCATTTATGCACTGTATCCAAACACGCGTCACGTGCCGGAAAAGGTGCGGGCGTTTATTGATTTTCTGCGGGCGCGGGTAGCCACGGGCGAATAAACGTCATTATGGCTGCCACTGTCTTCTGGTGTACCCACTCACGCTGCGTATTGGAGGAAGCGCATAACACCGCCGCATCTTTCTCCTCTGCTGCCAGAATTTGACGGCCATTCGGCTGACAAAGCGGAATAAAATCGAAATGGTTACCGTTCGACAGCCGTAGTGCATCAATCGGTTGCTGCCCTGCGTCTTTGGCCAGTGCGGCACCGCCAAGGCCGGGTATCCGGCTGTCTGGTTCGAAACCTTGAGGTTCGATGACCAATAAAGGGGCATTGAGCCGACGCAGGCTGGCAGGCAACAGATAAGGCACCATGCCGGGATCGAGGGCAACGGCAAAGCGGATGCGCGGGTCGGTATAATCCGCATCAAATTGCCGGGCGGAAAGCGCAGCCAAATCAACCTTGGCCTGGGTATAAAACTGGCAGTTGGGTGACTGTGGGGCCTGTCGGCAGCCGCTGATGAAATCGGCCAGCCGAACTCGTCCGCCGATGGCGGCAATGGCACTGTAACCGCCCTTGGAGTGGCCGATAACGCCAATCATCTGGCGATTAATGACTTTATCCCACTGGGGAGCGGCGGTGATGGCGCTGATCAAGGCGGAAATATCTTCGGCCTGTAACCACAATTCGGCGGAGAGCGCCGGGACAGAGTTACCGGTGGTGCTGCCGGGGTGATTGGCCGCCACCACGATCACTCCCTGTTGGGCTAATGCCGCCGCCAGCCAGCCCTGACTGCTGTTATTACCGCCGCTGCCATGGCTGATAACGATCAGCGGGAAACGTCCACTGGCCACAACGGCATCCGGTTGGCTGTTGATACCGGTAAAGACCGGATTCGCCCCGATGGCCCTTTGTTGAGCGGTCTCGGTGGTGGGGTAGTAAATTCGGCTGTTCAACGAACGTGAACCGGCCTGGAAGACTTGATCGTGGGTGGCGACCTGATAAGGGGTAGCGCTGGCAACGCCGCACAGCAATATCCACAACAACAACGCTCTGTTCATTTTCACTCCTCAAGATGTTGACCTTGCGAGGGTGGCATTGGCGGCGCTATCCGGCGACCTCGATCGCGATCCGGGTCGTTAAATGATTGTTTTGACAGTACACTGCCGGTTCTGTGTGAACACAACAAGATGCCGATAATGCCACTTATTCCGCTTACTTTTCTGTTTGGTTTGCTGTGCCTGGGGCTGTTGTACCGCCTGGGACGACCGCGGGCGCAGCTTTGGGTTTTCCAGCTATTGCTGCTGTTATGCGCCTGGCAAAGTCTGCTGGTGGGTGTCCGCTACGGCTATGGCGTGACGCAACTTAACCGGTTGCAACCGTTCGGCGCGGTGGCGATCCCTGCGTTGACCTATCTGGCCTTTCTGGTCAGTACCCAGGGTCGGCTTCGCTGGCGTGAGGTTGGGCACCTGACGCCGCTGGGCCTGACGCTGTTAGCCAGTCTGATCGCGCCTTTTTGGCTGGATACCTTGATTGTTAGCGCTTATCTGGGTTACGGCCTGGCACTGCTGTACGCGTTGCGGCGCGGCGAGAACGGCTTACAGCAGGTGGCGCTGGCGGAAAGTTGGCTCAGTTACCGGTTGTGGCGCGGTCTGGGCATGCTGTTAATAGCCATCGCGCTGGCCGAACTGGTGATTGCACTCGATTTCTCACTGTTCGATGGCCGGCACGCTGCTGTGCTGGCGACCCTCGTTAACGTGCTGGTGGCCTTGAGCCTTTATCTGGTGCTGTCCCGTAGCCGTCCCCTGGACAACCCGGTGGAGCCGCTGCCGGAGCCGACGCCGGAGGCCACCGAGGACGAAGAGCAACTGGCTGAGTGGTTTGACCGGGTACAACAGCGGTTGCTGCAGGATGATCTTTATCTGGAGCCTGAGCTGAACCTGGCCCGATTGGCGCGCAAAGTGGGCTTGCCGGCGCGTCGGGTGTCACAAGCCATCAATCGGCATGCGGGCATGAATGTGTCGCAATATGTGAATCAGCTGCGTGTCCACCAGGCGGCGCAATGGCTGCTTGCCAGTGATGATCCGGTGACCGATATCATGCAGGCGGCAGGCTTTACCACCAAGTCGAACTTTAACCGTGAATTTTTGCGTATTTATAGTGTTAATCCGAGCGAATGGCGCAGGCAACAAACGCGTAGTTAAATAATAATTCGTTATAACTCTCACATTTATCATCGGATCCCATCGGGGTATGCTGAGCACTGTTGCTTACCCCGTTCGATGCGAGCCACCTTCGATGACCGCAATCAGTTCCAAAGAAAACCATCTCCAACTGAATAAACGTATTTTGTCGGTCGTGATGTTCACCTTCGTTTGTTACCTGACCATCGGCCTGCCGTTGGCGGTGCTGCCTGGGTTTGTGCATAACGATCTGGGCTACAACTCGGTACTGGCCGGTTTGATTATCAGCGCCCAGTATTTCGCTACCTTGTTTAGCCGCCCGCATGCCGGACGCTATGCCGATCAGCTCGGGCCGAAAAAGGTGGTGCTGTTCGGCCTGGCCTGCTGCGGTGCAAGCGGCCTGTTTTACGCTGCGGCTTTTTGGTTCAGCGGCCTGCCGTTGCTGAGTTTAATCCTGCTATGCGTCGGGCGGGTGTTTCTTGGCGTCGGTGAAAGCTTTGCCAGTACTGGTTCCACGCTGTGGGGCATTGGTCTGGTGGGGCCGCTGCATACCGCCCGGGTGATCTCGTGGAATGGGGTAGCGACATACGGTGCCATGGCGGCCGGAGCGCCACTGGGCGTTTATCTCAACCAGCATTGGGGATTGGCCGGGGTGGCGGCGCTGATTGTGCTGGCGGTCGCGATTTCGTTGTGGCTGGCGAGCGGTAAGCCCAATGTGACGATCGCCGCCGGTCAGCGCATTGCCTTTAGCGCCGTGTTTGGCCGCATCTGGGCTTACGGCCTGGGGTTGGCGATGGGCACCGTGGGTTTTGGCGTGATCGCCACTTTCATTACCCTCTACTATGCTGATAAGGGCTGGAGCGGGGCCGCGTTCTCACTGACGCTGTTCAGCGTTGCCTTTGTCGGTATCCGCCTGATATTTAGCCAGACGATTAATCGCCACGGCGGCTTGAAAGTTACGCTGGTGTCGTTCCTGATTGAGATTATCGGGTTGTTGATGATTTGGCAGGCTGGCGATCCGCTGATGGTGCAGGCCGGGGCTTTGTTGGCCGGTGCCGGTTTCTCGCTGGTGTTCCCGGCGCTGGGCGTGGAGGCGGTGAAACAGGTGCCGCAGCAGAATCAGGGTACCGCGCTGGGCACCTACTCGGCGTTTCTCGATCTGGCGCTGGGGATCACCGGGCCGTTGGCCGGTTTGCTGATGAGCCGCATGGGCGTGCCATCAATCTATCTGGCGGCGGCTCTGATAGTGTTTCTGGGCGTGCTGTTGACGCTGCGCTTGCTGCTGCAAAACCGGCAAAATCTATAGTTAAGGATTATTCCTAAACCCACATCCATACCGAAAAATTTATTGTTTCATCTCATGATTACGGTAAGGTCGCTCAGCGGTCCAGAACGAGAGGAGAAATCGATGTATTTACGGCCGGATGAAGTGGCTAGAGTGTTGGAGAATACTGGCTTTGAGCGTGATTATGTCACCGACCAGTCTTATGGTTACCGCAAGGGTGAGCACTACGTTTATGTGAATCGTGAGGCGCGGATGGGCAGAACCGCGTTGGTGATCCACCCGGCGCTGAAAGAGAAAAGCGTGCATTTTGCCACGCCGACCTCGCCGGTGCGCATCAGCAATCAGTACCTTGAGTTTCCCCTGGATTTAAGCAGCGATGCCCCGAGTGCGCGTTACGGCATTCCCCACGGCTTCAGCTCGCGTGATGCGCTTTCGCGCTATATCTACAGCATGTTCCAGTAATGCCTCCCCCGCCAGCGGGGGACACAATTTTACCAATTCGCAATCGCTTCCTGATTAAAACGCTCATTGTAAGCGCGGCGAAACTGCGCCAGTTCGAAAGCGTCGATATCCAGATCGGCAAAGTAAAACAGCGCGGCCTCGGTGTGTTCGGCATGCAGCTCCGGCGACAGCCCGGCGCGTATCAGCGTTTCCCGCCACAGAGCTATCTGGTGGTCATCCGCCTGTTTGATAAAGGTCAGATAGATAAACAGCAAATAGGCCGCCTGGTGCATCTCTTCGGTGTAACCGTTGTTCAGCACGCGGATAAACGTCTGGCTATTGCGGCTGCCCATCTCCTGAATCATGGATTCAATCAGCATCGGTTTTACTTTCAGCAGGTGGGCCAGAGAGTCAATGGCTTTGCGAGTATCGGAAGTCAGAATGCGGTAACCAATAATAAATACAACGATCAGGGCAGCGATGATGATCCAGGTCATTTATGATTTATTACACTCTCATTGCGCCAGTATTTGGCAGGAGGCGCTGCGTGACAGCGCCCGGTATCAACGCTGTTCGCCGCTGAAATTGTCGGCTGCCCGCTGTTGATGACGCAGGTGGTGGTTGAAGGTGGCTGCATCCTTGGCCAGCGCGTCCAGATGGGCGCCCAGCATTTTGATTTGCTTCACTAACGCGTGCTGCTCCGGCACTGAACTGGCGGTGCTCAGCTTGCGCACCAGCTGCTCATTTTGCATACGCAATGCGACTTCACGCTGTTTAGCCTCTTCCAGCAACTGCTGCAGTGCCTGATAGCTGTGCTGCCATTCACGGTGCTGCTTTTCGAAGCTGGCCTGCAACTCGCTCATGGCATTTTGAAACTGGGTTTCCAGCTCGCGCATTTTCATGGGATCGATCCTTTGCGGCACTCAATAATGGTTTAGCAGTATAACGAAAACTGCACAGAACCTCACCCGTTGACGACAATTGCGGAAAATTCCCGGCTTGCAACCGCGGCAAGCCGTCTTACAATCAGGTTCATCCCCGGCATTAAAGGCCCAGTCTGAGAGTGGCAGAATGATGAGCAACCAGGACAAAGACTTTTTTGAACAGGCGATGGCGGATGTCATCCCGTTATCCAGCGCCCCCGAGACCCTGTACCTTAAACCGCAGGAAACTATGGATAAAAGTGCCCGGCGTGAGGCGCAGGCGCTGCGGCAGGAAAACTTTCTCAGCACCGGCTTTCTCGAACTGATCCCTTGCGAAGTCCCGCTGGAATACAAAGGCGAGGGTATTCAGCAGGGGGTACTGGACAAACTGAGCCATGGCCGCTATCCGCCGCAGGCCAGCCTGAACCTGCTGAAACAATCGGTGGAGGCTGCGCGGCAGGCGCTGTTTCGCTTTATTTTGCAGGCAGAAAAGCAAAACCTGCGTTCGCTGCTGATTGTCCACGGCCGTGGGCGTGAAGAAGAGAGCCATGCCAATATCATTCGCAGCTATCTCGCCAAGTGGCTGGCACAGTTTGAACAGGTGCAGGCTTTTTGCCGGGCGCAGCCGCGTGACGGCGGTGAAGGTGCCTGCTATGTCACGCTGCGCAAATCGGCGCAGGCCAGGGCGGATAATTTCGAGCGCCACGCCAAGCGCAGCCGTTAGGGGATTGTGGAACAGCAGCAGCCGGCAGCGTTGCCGCCGGCTGGAATAGGCTATTTATTAAAGAATTTATGGTCCAGCGAATAACGCCCGGCACCGGTGACCGCCAGCAACAGCAGCCCGCCGATAATGCTGATATTTTTAAAGAAGTTTATTTCGTTGCCCATCATTTCCATGCCGGTCATTTTCCAGAACGGGTGACCGATAAAAGCGGTGCCCAGGACATAGACGGCAAAAATAACCGCAATAGGCCGGGTAAATAATCCGAGAATAAGCGCGATGCCAAAAAAGAACTCAACCACCACGGCGATAATCGCCGCCAAATAGGGCATTGGCGTGCCATAACCTTCCATTGCGCTAACGGTTGCACCAAAACCGATCAATTTCATCCAACCAAAAATGATAAACAGGATCATCAATAAGATTCGGGATAGCAGAATAACGCCGTCTTTTGAGCCTTCACCCATTTTGAACTCCTCAGCCACTGTCAAAATTATGTTGTGTTACTGATTAAATAGTAGACTAATATCAGGTTTGTTCTAGCGTTCACCCACAGTTATGCACTTTTAAAATGGGATAAATTTATGGATCTTGAAATTCTGGCAGACGAGAAACGTTTTTATATAAACGATCGGCAGGGAAAAATGATCGCCGAGATATCCTTTGTGCCGAGCGGAGACAAATTAACCATTATCGATCACACCTGGGTGGATGAGGTATTGAAAGGTCAGGGCGTCGGTAAAAAACTGGTGGCGCTGGTGGTGGCGAAAATGCGGGCGGAAAACCGTAAAATTATTCCGCTGTGCCCGTTCGCCAAACATGAGTTTGACACCACGCCGGAATATCAGGATATCCGTGCCTGAAGGCTGAGTCATAGGTGACTTTGGGGGAGGCAGCCTCCCCAATATTGGATATGTTAAGGATTTACTGTGGCAGGAATAACTACGCGGGTTTATGGGCGGCCAGAATAAAAATCATCGGGCGTTCTTTCTCTTCGTCCAGCGCGGGGTTTTCTGCGATTTGCTGTGCCGAAGGGCCCCATTCATTGAGATAACTCACGACGAAACCTTGCTGCACCAGCAGATTAAGGTAACTGCCGAGCATGCGATGCTGCTTGATCACTCCTTCCGCCAACCAGTTTGAAATACGTTGCCCCTCCTGCTGATAACCGTTGACCGGCCAGGATTTTTTCCCGTTTTCGTCAACCAACCAGCCCTGCTGTTTTGGGGCGGTGTAAATCGGGTGTTCGGCGGTGAAAATAAACTGCCCGCCCGGCACCAGCGCCTGATAAACCGTGGCGAACAGCCGTGCCAGATCTTTGATGTAGTGCAGCGTTAGTGAGCTGTAAGCCAGATCAAAAGACAGCGATGGCAGTTGAAGCTGTTCCAGATCCTGTTGGCGGTATTCAATACCGCTATCCTCTGTCATCGTCCGTGCCTTATCGAGCATTTTCTCCGACAGATCTAAGCCCAAAACGCTGGCGGCGCCCTGTTCACGTGCGCTGCGGCAGAACCAGCCATAACCACAGCCAAGATCGACCACTTTTTTACCCTGCAAGTCCGGCAGGATGCTACGGATGCTTTGCCATTCCGGTGCGCCATCCAGCCCGTGCACCGAGCGGCTGAGCTGGGCATAACCGTCGAAAAACGCCTGATTGTCATAAATATTCTGTGTCATAACGACTCCTGTTGGGGATAAACCGCTGCCGGATATTTGGGCAGTGCTACCATAGTATCCGCACATCCAACTGATTCCCATAATAAAGGTAGTGATAACCCGTGTAGGCTGTCGCATAATCGTCGACCGGAAAAAGCATGAAAACTAACCTCAGGAACGGATATGAAGATGATTTCGGTGCGTCAGTTACCCGAGTTTAAATCTCAGGCGATTCGCTACTTCCAACAACATTGGGCCACGGAAGAGACCCTGATAATGTATGAGGATGCCATCACCCGATGCATTGGCGCGGTCAATCCGTTGCCGCAGTGGTATTTGTTAATGGATAACGAACAAATTCTGGGCTGTGCTGGGCTGATCACCAATGACTTTATTAGCCGTGGTGAACTTTATCCCTGGCTGTGTGCGCTGTATGTGGAGCCGCAGCACCGCGGGCGCGGTTATGGCTCACAACTGATTAATCATGTGGCGGAGGAGACGCGCAAGTTCGGCTTCCCGCAGTTGCATTTGTGCACCGATCTGGAAGGCTACTACGAGAAACAGGGGTTTGCCTTCAATGGGCTGGGCTATCACCCCTGGGGTGAGGCTTCGCGAGTGTATACGCGGACATTGTGAAAAGCCCGACATCTGCTGTGGGCTGTTGTCTGAGTGCGATCACAGCCGGCGGCGATGATTATTCCCGCCGAAGAGATGTCCATCCCCCCACGAGTGGTTCAGCGCGGTGGAAAATGCCGGGTGGGATGCACCATCGCCGAAGGGACGCACATCCCGCTCACGTTGGAACTGGGGCTGATGCACGGAGGACAAGCGCACCGGTCCGGGGGCCAGATGACGTTCGGATTGCAATCCGCTGCTGCGCTGGGGCAGGGCATGCTCGACATGACGTTCCGGCTGGCGTGTCGTGGTACGGACTGGGCCTGCGTAACGCTCGGCATTGCGATGCGGGTCGAAGGTCGGTGAACGGAGACCCTGATGCTCCAGGGGCGTGGCATGCCGTGGGGTAAAGTTACTGCGCGCCGGTGAGAAATGCGGTTCGCTGAAGGGCGCGCGTGGCCCATATCCGTTGTGATGCCAACCGTTATTGCTGATAAAGGTCCGGTTGTTATATACCACTACCGGGCTGCCGCCCCAGTGCACACCCCAGTTATTATCGAACATCGATCCGACCATGACCCCGGCGGTAAAGCTGATCAACCCGGTAGCCACCATGTCACTGGTACTGTAAGCCGGTGGTGGCGCATAGCCCGGATAGTAGGCCACTGGCGGATTGCCATAAACGGCGGTGCCGTAGCTGGGCACATACACCACGCTTGGCTGGGCCGGTTTGATGACGATGGTCTGGGTCGGTGCAGCCGTGGTCTTATTGGCCGCAGTCGCGGGCGTGCCTGCCGCGTTATTAGCGGTAACGATAACTTGCTGTTGTGCGTTGCTTTTCAACGCACCACTGTTGCTGGCGCGTTGACGCAGTAGCTGAACCGCGTTCATCACGTCGCTCGGATCCTGGCTATAAGCGCTGCCCAGTGCCTGAGTCCAACCCGGATTCTGTGCCATTTGCTGCAGCACGTCGGGGAAGGTCACCATGGCTTTTACCGCCGGCGCCCAGGGCTGCGCGTTAACTGCCTGCGTCAGTGCGCTGCCGGTCAGGCTTTTGTTTTGCAGCAGCCAGGCATTGGCGGCGGTAACCTGATCGGGCGTGGTGCTCGCTGCCAGGACCTGTGCCAGCAAATTATCCGGGAACAGGGCGATCGGACCGAGCAGTGAGTACAACTGCTGAGTGCTTGCGGCACTTTGTGGTTGGCCGCCATTTTGCACCAGTGGTACCGGCGCGGTGGCAGATGACGAAGACGGCGGTGCAGGGCGGTCTTGCGCTCGGTCGCAACCACTCAGCGCCAGCAGCGCCATCAGAACCCAGGGTAATTTTTTCATGTTGAACATGCGATGTTCCTCTTGTTGAGCCGAGGATCTCTTGAGCCATTCAGGGGGAAGCGCCGACCTGGCTGCGGCGTTTAACGCCATTCCCCGCTCAGTTTCTCGGATGCCCCAGAATCCCATGTTCACTCATTGGGCGATATTTAAACCGGGTCCGGAATCGGACCGCCGGGTCAGAAGCGGTAGGTCACGCCGGTCCATAGCATGCCGCTGCCGCTTTTATCCACCATCGGGCTGTCGGTGATGCTGTTCGCCAGGTGGGTATAGCGCCCGGTGATAAAGGTCGTCCATTGCGGGGTGAGCTGGTAGCTGGCTGACAGTTCCAGATAGGGCGACCAGGACGAGCCGGCCTTATAAGCAGATAGTCCGCTGCGCGCCGACTCATCGGAAGAAACGCCATAGTAGTAATCATTGGTTTTGCCGTTGCTGTAGGTGACGCCAACGCCGGGCCGAAGTTGCCAATCACCGCGTTCGATCGGGTACAGATAGGCGACGTCGCCGGTAAAGCCGTTGCTGTTGTTCAGCATATCGGTCGCCAGCTCGGTACGGAGGGTGCCCCAACTGGCCTGGTGGCGATAGCCGATACCGCCCATCATGGTGGCGTGGCGGTTGTTCAACTGTTTCATGGCGTCGTTGTCGCTGTCGGAGGCCTTGAAATGCAACGGAGAATAGTAGGCATTCAGGCTGAGCTGATTCTGCTGGTCCTTCCACAGATAGGCTCCGGCGCTAAGCCCCTGCACGAAGAAACGGTCACTGTCATAACCGATCACCGGCAGTGGCATTACCCGGTCCTGTTCCCCCTGATAGGGGCTGGGGCTGACCAGCACCGACGCACCCAGTGTCCACGGGCTTTGCGCCCAGGCGGGGTGGCTTAAGCAACCCGCGCTCAGCAGGATCCAGGTTAATTTTTGTTTTTTAATCATCATTAGACCTTTTAAAAAAGTGCGGGCCAATGCGGCCCGCCAGGGTTAATCGGTTTATTTACGGCCGAAGCGACGTTGGACGACAACGAAGAATACCGGGACCAGGAATATCGCCAACAGGGTGGCGCTGATCATGCCGAACATGACGCCGGTGCCGACTGCGTTCTGCGCGCCGGAACCGGCACCGCTGCTGAGAACCAGCGGCAGCACGCCAAGAATAAAGGCCAGCGAGGTCATCAGAATCGGACGCAGACGCATGCGGGTGGCTTCAAGGGTGGCGGCAATCAGCGGTTTGCCCTCTTTCTCCATCAGATCCTTGGCGAATTCGACGATAAGAATGGCGTTTTTGGCTGACAGGCCAATGGTGGTCAGCAGGCCGACCTGGAAGTAAACGTCGTTATTGAGGCCGCGTAAGGTGGCCCCCAACAGCGCACCGACCACGCCGAGCGGCACCACCAGCATTACGGCAAACGGGATGGACCAGCTCTCATACAGCGCCGCCAGGCACAGGAACACCACCACCAGCGAGATGGCGTACAGCGCGGGAGCCTGGTTGCCGGAAAGTCGTTCCTGATAAGACATGCCGGTCCAGTCATAGCCGATGCCCTTCGGCAGTTTGGCCGCCAGTTTTTCCATCAGCATCATCGCCTGGCCTGAACTGCGCCCCGGGGCCGGTTCACCCAGAATTTCCATCGAAGGCAGACCGTTGTAACGCTCCAGGCGTGGTGAACCGTATTCCCAGTGCGCGCTGGCAAAGGCGGAGAACGGTACCATCTGGCCGCGGTTACCCTTCACGTACCATTGGTTGAGATCGTCCGGCAGCATGCGGTACGGCGCATCGGCCTGCACATAGACCTTTTTCACCCGACCGCGATCGATAAAGTCATTAACGTAGGTGCCGCCCCAGGCGGTAGACAGCGTCTGGTTGATGTCGTCAACCGAAACCCCCAGCGCCTCGGCCTTGGCCTGATCGACATCAACCTTGAACTGCGGCGTGTCCTCCAGGCCATTCGGACGAATTTTGGTTGCCACGTTAGGGTATTTGGCGGCCATAAACAGCAACTGGTTACGTGCCTTGGTTAACGCGGCATGGCCGAGACCACCGTTGTCGATCAGCTCGAAGTCAAAGCCGGTAGCGGTGCCGAGATCGGTAATCGCCGGCAGGTTAAAGGCAAAGGCGATACCTTGTTTGATCGTGTGGGCAAAGGCCATATTGGCGCGCTTGATGATCGCCTCAACCTTGTTTTTCTCCCCTGGACGTTGGCTCCAGTCCTTCAGGCTGACAAACGCCAACCCGTTATTCTGGCCATTGCCGTTAAAGCCGAACCCGGCAACGGTGAAGACCGAATTGACGTTAGCCTTCTCCTTGTTCAGGTAGTAGTGGGTTACCTGGCCCAATACGGCCTCGGTGCGTTGCTGGGTGGCGCCGGCCGGCAGTTGGATCATGTTCATGAATACCCCCTGATCCTCGTCGGGCAGGAAGGCGGTGGGCAAGCGGATGAACAGCAGCGCCATACCAATCACAATCAGAAGGTAGATCAGCAGCATACGACCGGTATGGTTGAGGATATTGCCGATGCTGCCCTGATAATGTTGGGTGCTGCGGTCGAACAGGCGGTTAAACCAGGCGAAGAAGCCGGTTTTGGGCGCATGCACGCCGGGTTTCAACAGCGTGACGCACAGTGCCGGCGTCAGGATCATCGCCACCAGTACCGACAGCACCATGGCGGAAACGATGGTGACTGAAAACTGGCGATAGATGGCGCCGGTTGAGCCACCGAAGAACGCCATGGGAATAAATACCGCCGACAGCACCATGGCGATGCCCACCAGTGCGCCCTGGATCTGCGCCATCGATTTGCGTGTGGCCTCTTTGGGCGGTAATCCTTCCTCCGTCATGACCCGTTCGACGTTCTCTACCACCACGATGGCATCATCCACCAACAGGCCTATCGCCAGCACCATACCGAACATTGTCAGGGTGTTTATCGAGAAGCCGAAGGCCGCCAGAATGGCAAAGGTTCCCAGCAACACCACCGGCACCGCAATGGTCGGGATCAGCGTGGCACGGAGATTTTGCAGGAACAGAGACATCACCAGGAACACCAGGATGATGGCTTCGATCAGCGTTTTCACCACTTCACCGATCGAGATTTTAACGAATGGCGTGGTGTCATACGGATATACCACGTGCATCCCGGCCGGGAAATAAGGTTCCAGACGACCAATTTCAGCCTTCACCGCGTTGGCGGTATCCAGCGCGTTGGCGCCGGTGGCTAATTTAATCCCCAGCCCGGCGGCCGGTTTGCCGTTGTATTCGGCGCTGGTGGTGTAGTTTTCGCTGCCCAGCGCAATGCGCGCAACGTCACGTAGATGCACCTGAGAACCATCCTGATTGACACGCAGCAGGATATTACCGAACTGCTGCGGCGAACTGAGGCGGGTTTGGGCAATGATCGATGCGTTGAGCTGCTGCCCCGGTACCGCCGGCAAGGCGCCGAGCTGGCCACCGGCAATCTGGTTATTCTGCGCCTTGATGGCACGCACCACGTCTTCGCTGGTCAGTTGGTAATTATCCAGCTTGTTGGGATCCAGCCAGATGCGCATGGCGTATTGCGCGCCGAATAACTGTACCTGACCGACGCCGCTGGTACGGCTGATCGGGTCTTTGATATTGGCGACCGCATAGTCCGCCAGATCGGCCTGCGTCATGGCACTGCTGTCGGAAGTGAAGGCGGCCACCATCAGGAAACTGCTGGAGGCCTTCTGCACGTTAATCCCCTGATCCTGCACGGTCTGCGGCAGCAGCGGCATCGCCAGTTGCAGCTTGTTTTGCACCTGTACCTGAGCAATGTCCGGATCGGTGCCGGTGGCAAAGGTCAGGGTGACCGTGGCGTTACCGGCGGCGTCACTGTTGGACGACATGTACATCAGGCCGTCCAGGCCATTCATATTCTGCTCAATCACCTGGGTGACCGTATCCTGCACCGTCTTGGCGTCGGCCCCCGGATAGGTGGCGCTGATACTGACCGCCGGCGGCGCGATGGTCGGATACTGCGCGATCGGCAGCTTCATGATGGACAGGGCACCGGCCATCATGACGATGATGGCGATGACCCAGGCAAATATCGGGCGGTTGATAAAGAAATTAGACATGCCTTGGCGCCCCTTAACCGTGATACACGTCAGACAAGGCCTGAGCGGTGTCCGGCGTCTCTTCCGTTGCCCGTACCTGCATGCCCGGCTTCAGGCGCATCAGGCCGCTGACGATCACTTTGTCGCCGGCCTGCAACCCCGACGTCACCAACCATTTGTCGCCAATCGCCTGGCTGGCGATCACCTGACGTAACTGTGCTTTATTGTGGGCGTCGACAATCAGCGCCGTGGCTTCGCCGCGCGGGTTGCGAGTGATACCTTGCTGCGGTACCAATAGCGCGTTTTTCTGTTGACCCTGGTCAATTTCGGCGCGGACATACATGCCGGGCAGCAGGCTGTGCTGCGGATTAGGGATGATCGCGCGCAGGGTAATGGAACCGGTGCTTTGGTCAACGGTGACGTCGGAGAATTCCAGGGTGCCGGTAGGCTGATAGCGCTGGCCGTTATTTAGGATCAGGCTGACCGGCACTTTGCCGCCGTTGTGGGTAATGGTACCGGAGGCGATAGCCTGTTTGAGCTTGAGGAAATCGTCGCTGGACTGGGTGACGTCGACATACATCGGATCCAATTGTTGTACCGTCGCCAGCGCGCTGTTCTGGCTGGAGGTCACCAGCGCACCTTCGGTGACGCTGGATTTGCCGATGCGCCCGGAGATTGGCGCAATAACCTTGGTGTACTGCAGGTTGATGCGTGCGCTTTCCAGTGCAGCGCGGGCGGCGATTACATCGGCATCGGCCTGTCTGGCTTGAGCCACGCTGGTGTCGAACTCCTGCGGACTGACGTAGTTTTTGGCCCGCAGCGGTTGTTCACGCTTTACGGTCAGATGCGCTATTTCGCTGCTGGCCTGGGCCTTTTTCAGATCGCCCAGCGCGCTGTCGCAGGCGGCCTGATAGCTGGCCGGGTCGATCTGATACAGCGATTGGCCGGCCTGTACGTCACTGCCTTCGACAAACTGGCGCTTGAGGATAATACCGCTGACCTGAGGCCGGACTTCCGCCGTGCGGTAAGCATTGGTGCGACCCGGCAGTTCTGTTTTTATTGCCAGTGGCTGAGAGCGCAAGGTGACTACACCGACCGGATGCGGCGGAAGCTGTGCAGATTTGGGATTTTGATCCTTGCAGCCGGTAAGCAACAGACCGCCGCACAGCAGCAGACTGCCGGTTAAGCATAATGCGTATTTGTTCATGGTTATCCCGTTGGCCAGAAGGTATAGCAACGCGCTCTGGCGGCTGATTAAATACAGAAAGAGATTGATTGCGGTGTATTTTACGGAATAATCAGAAAGGAAAGAGTCCGAATTCGGACCGGATAATGATGGGCATAGGATTTTATTACTCTATTATTGCCACTGTGTGTAAGCAATAAGAAAGCTAGAAAGACAATATCAGTAGTGTCCGTTGCCGCTGGCATCCCCAGCGGCTTTTTTAATAACGCTGAGGCAAATTAAACACCTGAGTAAGGTGGCCTTTCTCCATGGCAATATAACCGCCAGTCTTCAAGTCACTCAAACATTTTAATATGGTGCTGCGAGCCAGTGTGGTGCGTTCCTGAATATACCTCAATGCCGAATAGTCGAGCCGTGTGCTTTCTGGTGCATTGATCAATTCCAATAGCTTGCCGCGGATGGCGTCATAAGCATGGTTATTCAGCAAGTGCAGGTCACGCAGGCTGGCGAAATGCAGTTGATAAGCCAAAATGCGCGAAACGTCGGCCCATAACATGGGGTGCTGGTCGAGTTTTTGCAGCACCTTGCTGCCTGCCACCACATGGATCTCACAGTCTTTTTCCAGATGCAGATAGGTTTGTCCCACCGGGTGCAGCAACTCCGCCAGGCCGATGATATGTGGCGCGTAGATGGTGGTCATCAGCAGGTCGTCCGACTGACGATGCAGATTAACCGCACCCTGCAACAGCAGGAATACCTGAGGGTTTTTACCACTGAACTGGCGTGAGCGTCTGGCGGTCACTTCGACGGCCTCGGGTTTCAGCTCCGCCATCAGACGAGCAATGATGTCGCTTGGCTTATGCGGAATGATTTTTTGCAGCGCATCGTTGAAGTGGTCGTTGCCTGGAGCACTCCCGGCTGCATGCGGCTTGTCTGTCACCTTGATTCCCCGTTAATCAGCACGTTAGCTTGTAGTTTATGCGTGTTGTACCGGCTGAGTATAGGGGAGGCTGCTTAATTCGGGGAATTAAACGTTTTTTGCCCTGGGCGTAACCCACTGCCGGGGGAATGACTGGCAGTGGGTATAGCTGGGAATGGGGTTACTTGATCATTTTTTGCAGTTTGGTTTTCTGCTCTGGCGTCAGGGTTTGCATTACGTCAAACAAGTAGCGGTAACGGATATATTCCGCCTGTTGTTGATAAATGCCCATTTCGGCAATGCGTTTTTTTACCGTTGGCTCGTCCCACTGAGAGGAGCCAAGCACTTTCAGAATGGCGCCGTTGTCGACCTTATCCGTTTTGATGCTGTCGAGCTGCAGTTGCGCCTTATCGCGAATAACATGTATTTCCTGACGCTGTGTTTGGCTCAGATCCAATACACCGGCCAGACGACTGGCGCTTTGCAAGCCTTCGGCGGCAAAAACAGAACCGGCGGAAAATAAACACATGCCGGCGATCAGCATTTTTATTCTTCTTTTCATTATCTACTCCTTATATTTGTCTCATGGCGATATTACGCATTAATTTAAATTCAGTGCGGTTGCGAATGTTTCAAGATATATTAAAATTGAAGGTTTTTATTTTATTTCATAAGGTTGTGCCCAGAGTCCGAAATTGGACTCTGGGTTTATTTAAATAATATGCCGGGAGTGGTAGCCGTATGCGTTAATGGTTGCTGGTGGTTAGACCAATCGATGTTCGTGCAGCTTAATGGTATTCATGATGCTGTCCATCATCACCTGCACCCGGTGGGGTAACACGCCACGTTGGCGGTAAATAAGATACGCCTGCATATCGATGCAGCGTTCGCGCTCAATGCAGGGCAGCAGTGAACCGGACTCCAGCGCCGAGGCCACCGAGTAGTAAGGGGCATAAACAATGCCCAGCCCCTGCTTGGCTAACTCAATCGCCGGCAGAATATTGTCGCAGATGCTGGTGCCGTTGACCGCTACATCGACCAACTGCCCCAGCGAGTTGTAACAGCTCCAGGTATTACGGCTGCCGCCCAATACCCGCAGGGTGATGCAGCGATGCTGCGTCAATTCAGTCGGCTCCACGAGCGGAGAGTTGGCGATATAATCCGGCGATGCAAACAGCCCCACCCGGAAGCGGGTCAGTGGTCGGGCGATCAGGCTTTCATTCTGTGGCTGGAAGAAACTGATCAGCAGATCGCTGTCACTGTCGAAAACCGCGCCATATTTTTTCTCACGTTCATCCGGATTGCGGGTCACCAGGTCGACGATCAGTTCGGGTGACTCGCGCAGCAACGGCGGCAGTAGATAACGGGTCAGGAATGAATGGATGCCGATCGGTGCGCCAAGCGTCACCATGCCGTTCAGGCTTTGTTTATAGGTGCCGGACATATCGAGCAGGTCGTTATGCTCATCCAATAGCTGAGCGGCGCGGCGTAAAAACTGTTCACCAAACTCGGTCAAAGACAGCGTTCGTGGGCTGCGTAGAAATATCTCAAGGCCAAGTCGCCGTTCCAGCGCCGTCAGGGTGCGCGACACATTGGATTGCGGCATATCCAGCAGCTGTGCCGCCTTGCTGACGCTGGCGGTTTCGGCGATGGTGCGAACGATCCTGAGTTCGTCGATCCTGAAGTCTTTTGCTTTCACGCGGTGAGCCATTCTGAGTTTGTATATCAAAAATGATATACATTTTTGCCGTTATTGTCATATGACTTATCACTGACCGGCGGGTATTCTTTTGGTCAATTATTTGCTATGCATTAAAATTGACATGGAAGATTATAATGAAAAAAACCTGCGCGATAATTTTACCCGTGGCGTTAACATTGACCGCCTGCTCATCATCGGTCACTGAAAAAGAGAAATTCTCGACGTTTCTGCCTAATTATAATGATATTACCAAGAGCCAATCGGCCTCCGGCAAGGACGTATTATATTGGAAGGATAAGAACGTTGATTTTTCCAAATATAAATATCTGGTTTACCAGCCGATGATCTATTTCCCACGGCCAAAGCCTAGCGAGATGGTGAGCCAGCAGGCGCTTGATAATATTCTCAGTTACACCAACAGGCAGTTCAAGCAAGCTATGGGGTCGCATTTTACCCTGGAGGATGTTCCGCGTGAAAACACGCTGATTTTCCGTGGAGCTATCACGGCGATCGACACGCAGAAGAAGGGGCTACAGGTGTATGAGGTACTGCCGATTACGCTGCTGGTTGCCGCAACGCAAAGCGTAACCGGCCACCGCACCATGGAAAGCGCCGTTTATATGGAAGGTGAATTTATCGACGCTTCAACCAACCAGCCGGTAATCAAAGTGGTGAGGAAGGCGTCCGGAGAGAATCTGAATAATGAAAAGTCGCAGTTAAAAGTGGCCGATGTGAAAAATGCCATAGATACCATTGCCAATGATATTAAAGAATATAAGACGTCATAGACGTCGGTAATTAGTTTGCCTTATTAACCAGGGTTTCGCATGTTTCTAGATTACTTCGCTTTAGGCGTATTGATCGCCGTGTTTTTAATTCTGTTTTACGGCGTGATCATTATCCACGATATTCCTTATCTGCTGGCCAAGAAACGCCAGCACCCGCATCAGGATGCTATCCATGTGGCAGGCTGGGTTAGCCTGTTTACTTTGCATGCCATTTGGCCACTGTTATGGATTTGGGCGACCTTATACCGGCCGGAACGGGGCTGGGGAATGAGCGACAAAGCTGATCAACCTGATCTGCTGCAGGCACGAATTAATCGGCTCGAAAGTGAATTGCAGCGTATGCAGACGCAGGTTGCCGCTCAAAGCTCGTCGTCCAATAAAGGTTAAGCAAACAGTATGGATCTCTTAATTATTCTCAGCTACGTTGCGCTGAGCTACGGCGTATTCAAACTGTTCCGTATTCCGGTCAATAAATGGACGGTGCCGACGGCGGTGCTTGGCGGTATTTTCATTGTGGGTGCCTTAATCCTGGGCATGAATTACAACCATCCTTATACCTACCGGGCGCAGAAGATCGCGATATCCGTGCCGATCGTCCCGCAGGTCTCGGGGATGATTGTTGAAGTTACCGATAAAACCAACGTGTTACTGCGCAAAGGGGAAGTTCTGTTTCGCCTTGATGATACCCGCTACCGCGCCCGACTCAACAAACTGCAGGCGGAGCTTGCCGGTGCGCAGGCGGATGTACGTGGGCGCCAGGCGACATTGAATGAGTCTGCCGCGAATGTTCAGCGGGTAAATGCCGAGTATGAGCGAGCACGCAAGGATTATCAGCGCTATGCCAAAGGCGCGACCATGGCGGTCAACCCTTTTTCTGAGCAAGACATCAGCCATGCGCAGCAACAATACCAGGCGCAATCCGCCGCGCTGCAGGTCGCCAGGGCCCAGCATCAGCAGGCGAAGGAACAGCTTTCGGGCCACTACAATGGTGAAGATGCCCATATCGCCAGCCTGAAATCACAAATTGCAGAGGCCACCTATAACCTGGAACAAACCACTATTCGCGCACCCAGCGACGGTTATGTTACCCAGGTATTGGCCAGACCGGGCACCACCGCGGTGCGTTTGCCTTTCAAGCCGGTGATGATTTTTATTCCGCAGCAAAAACGGCAGGTGGTAGCGGTATTCCGACAAAACTCGATCCTGCGTTTAACCGAGGGCGATAAAGCCGAGGTGGTATTTAACGGCTTGCCGGGCAAAGTCTATGGTGGCTCGGTGACGCGGGTGTTGCCGGTGGTACCGGATGGCAGCTACCAGGCTAGCGGGGCATTGCAGGGGTTAAATGTCGGCGCCCAACAGGAAGGGGTTTACGTGATGATTGATCTGGCCCCCAGCAAGGAACTCGACAAACTGCCCGATGGCGTGACGGCGCAGACTGCAGTGTATACCGAGCACTTTGAGCATCTTTCCATTATGCGTAAAGTCCTGTTGCGCATGACCAGCTGGATGCACTACCTGTATTTGGATCACTAGTGGCAAGAGGTTTGTGCCGTTGATTCTAAAGCCCGTAATTTAGGTTACGGGTTTTAGAGGAACATTTCTGACAGGCGGTCGAAGGTAGAGTAGGGAAACTGCTCAGTAAAAGTATGTTCATCAGTATGATGGGTGGCAAGCAGTGGGTTATCACTCATTTTTAATTTTCTTTTCTTGACTGATACCGGATAAACCGCCTTGCAGCATCCAATGGAAGAGTTCACAAGTACGTCTGAAGTTTAATTTTTTCATTGCCGCTCGTTTATGAGCGCTTATGGTTTTTACATTGATCCCCATGCTAATTGCTGCGCCAGTAGGTGTCTTGCCTTGCTTCAGATGAAATAAAACTTCATGTTCTCGTGAGGTGAGGGGTTCATAAATAAAATATTCAGAGGCCGGTAATATCTTTTTTGATGATGACTCTTGTGAAGATAAGGCGTCTTCAATTCGCTGTAATACATGATTAACCGATTGGTTTCGGTATAATATGTTTGATTCATTTATACCTTGGTATAAATGTTTTAAATGAACGTATTTTTTATCCGTAATAACGAAGTAAAACGGGTTTGATTCGTTAGCCTTGGTGGAAGCAGCGATGAATGTCCCACAGCATATCGCCTGGAAAATAACATCAGCAGCTATAGTACTATAGCCCGCGGGGAGCATCTCGGCATTAATGTTTTTATTTTTTAAATGTAGGGACAGTGCCATAAATAACCCGGCAGTATAAAACTTATCATTGTCAATGATGGCGATGCTCAATATCTTATTCATGAGTGTATTATCTTTCGTGCGGAATAAACTCAGCTCTATCAGCAAAGATAGGGCGCTGCCAACCAAAACATGGAGTTATTCAGGCGTCTTGAAATAGAGCCTTATTTTCTATGTAATGCATCTACACTTACCCATGTAACAGCATCAAATCGTCCACTTCGGTTACCGATGTGAATTTCATTCCGGAGGCGTGAATAACCCGCGATATCGTCTTCAGTTTTGGGTTTCCTTTGGGGGACAATGCACGATATAGCGTTTCTCTCGAAATACGTGCTTTGTCAGCGATTACCGTTACCCCCCCATTGGCTTCAACAATGTGACTCAGTGCGATGAGGAAGGCTTCTTCTCCTCCGTCGTCATCAAGTTCTTCTAAAGCGGTATTTAAATAGGCGAGAGCAAAGGCCTGATCTTTACGAATTAGCTCGATAATGCTGGAATAATGATCTCGATATTTCATATTTATCTCCTCTGGTCATTTCGAATCAGAGAAATGACCAGATAATACCTTCGCTGAAAATCACATGTTGAACGCCAGGCTTTTCGTCCTGGCGGTTCATGTTATCAAGGATAATTAAGGGTAAATTGTGCCGTCCCGTTGGCCACACCCGGCGTTATTTCTGACCGTGGCACGGTAGACTGATAACGTGCAACAAACGTCAGGGTATTGCTCCCTGCCACCAGGTTTTGTGTGGCTGAAGGTGTGCCAAGGTTGATTTTAGTATTAAGGCCGTCTGCAATATAGATAGCCACACCGCTGGCCGTTCCTGCACCCGAGTCAATCGCCAGTAGCGTGTTATCCTTGCTGTCTGCCGTTCCGGTAAATGTCACCGTGGCCTGAGCGCTGGCAGAGCATTGAACACCCAGCGTAAATGACTTCGGCGAAGATAAAGCGCCGACCTTGTCTAAACTCGTGTTGCTCACGGTCCCTAACGCCACCGTTTGTGATGCTGTCGGAGTCTCAATTGAGCAGGCACTGGTTCTGATTGTCCCATGGAAATTAACGGGCACATCTGCTGCAAAGGACATGAAGCAGATCGCCAGACCCAGAACGATTATTGCGAAGTAGAGTAAGATATTCACTTTAGTATCATGCATTATAAAATCCTCGATGAAGAGGTCACACCTCAACAAACCTGTTTTAGTGTCGCGACTATTCAATATTGGTAATAATCGTGGCTGTTGATTTAAATTCACCGGCCGCAGGCTCTTTACCGGTGGTGTTGACCGGATACGATTTAAACGACGTCGAGCCTTTCTGTGTGGCGTGATCCAGCACTGCGGATAACTTGCCACTGTTCGGGGTCAGAACAGCACCGCTCATATCTTCAAGGCGAACACCCACATCCGGGTTATTTGTTGCCAGCGCATTGCTGTCATCCGGTGAGGCCTGCCCTTTAAAGGTGAAACTGAGTTTGACACCTTGTGCCATATTGGTACAAACATAGGCCAGCTGTTCCACTTTCGCGGCGTACCCCGTCGGCCCGGCGCCTTTGGTTTTTAAGGCATTGCTCAGGATGTTACCAAACTCAATATTGATCACCTGGCCATCGTTAATCCTGCAGGATTGCGGCACGGTAATGGTGCCGGAAATATTGACAATGGCCAGAGGCGTTGCAGGATAACTCCCTGATGTTTTGCTGCCAAAAATACGCATCACCGTGGTTGAAGGGATCACAGATTGGCCGACAAACGCTTTTTTAAAATACAAATTCACATGACCATAACCACCGGTCTCAAATGTTTGGGCGCCGCAACCTGATGAATAGGCATTATTTACATCGTTAAATGGTACCGATACCCATCGTTGTGCATAGCCACTGATCCAAACATCGGTGCCCACCGCCAGATATTCATTCACTGAATAATAAGTATCAGCCCCATTTTTATAAGCAACGTCAGATAAAGGCACGTCAGTCTTGTAATAGGTAACACCCGAGGAAGTACAGTCACAAGACCCTATATAATCACTAGGCAACGACCAGTAATAGGCATTCTTGATAACACGACCCGCGACGTTTTGACTCGGGTCGGTTAAGTTGTACGTGAACGGGGCCGTAAATACGTGTGTTCCATTGTTAGCCGTACACCATCCCGTCCCCGCCCAGGCCCCTGAGTGCCAGAGCAGGAGCAGTATGGCACCCAGACCTAATTTCATTATTTTCTTAAACATGTTTAGTCTCATCGTCTTTACCCGCAGTTAACCACTGTTTTTTGCACACCCACGGCTTTGCCCTTCTCGCCTGCCGCTGCCGGCAGCGTAAAGTTCCCATGGCATTGCTGCGTGCCGCCGCTGCCCCATTTCGCCACCAGGCTGCCGCTTTGTGGCAAACCGCTCAGGTAGGCCTGGCCCTCCTCACCGACGATAGCCGCGTTGCCGTCGTCACCGGCCAGGGCGACGGTGGCCCCAAACGGCACGGCCTGGCCACCGTGCATCAGGGTGAGCAACACCCGTGCACCCACATGGGTTTTGTAATCGGCCAGCACAACCGCCCCCGCCGTCGGGACCACCGACGTCACGTTTTCGTTCAGGTCGATATTATCCCCGAGTAAACCCGGGTCCAGGCCGATACGGGCACGTCGGTATGGACTCAGGTAAGGGACGATGGCGTAACCCCGCCAGTCGGTGTAAACCCCGGCGCCGTTTTGTACCTTGACGCCATTCGCTTCCGGTGCACGTACCAGCGCCACCGCATTCATGTCGCCATTCATCGGCTGGCCAAGGGTCACACCGTACGGGTGCGCAATGACTGAACCCTGCAGCCCGTAGTTCAGCTGATGTGCATCTTTGCTGTAGTTGTAGCCTGCATTTGCTTCGCCGTAGGTCCCGCGGTAGTCGGCGCTGGCAAGCCCACTGTAACCCTCGCCATGATTGCCGTAGCCCTGTGCAACGCTGTAGGACAGATTGTTGTCATCAAGCAGGGTTCCGTTCAGACCCACCTGGTTGCGCACCTGGCCGTGCAAATCACTGGTGGTGCTGTTGTTCAGGTACGCGTTGGGCAGCCAGTTCGACAGCGGCACGCTGATGCTCAGCGCCAGCTGCTGGTTATTACCCGCAATCGGGTAGGCATTTTCGCTGTAGGTATACATCAGCGTCCAACTGACGCTGTTCCAGGAATTGCTGTAACCCGCACTGAGGCTGCGTTCATATCCGCCATCATTCCAGTAATCCTGCTGATAGCCGGAGAACGACAGCGAGCCCCATTCGCCCCCCATCAGGTTCTGGGTCAGGTCGATTTGCAGTCGGCTGCGTTTGTTACCCAGGGTATTGAAGAAATACCCATCATCGTGCGCCCGATTATCCATCGCTTCGCTAAAGGCGTAGAACCCCGTGGTCGAATAGCGATAGCCCGCCAGCGTCACCGTTGAGTCGGTGGCGGCAATGTTTTTCGAATACTGGAAGCGATAAGACTGCCCTTGCTTGTTGTCCGCGGAGTCGAGCGTGGTGTAGGCCTGGGTCGCATCCAGGGAGATAGAGCCCAATTCGCCTAACCCAAACCCCATCCCCAGGGCCAACGCGTTGTAGTTGTTCGACGTCTGGAAGCCACCGTATGCCGTCACCGCATGCGGCAATCCATACAGCACGGTGCCTTGGCCCAGAATGGGCTCTTCGTCATAGTCGTTTGGCGCCCGATATTTCCCGACCGTAAAGGCATATTTCAGACGCCCTTCACGCTGCATCATGGGCACGTTGGAAAAGGGCTGAATATAGCTGCGCTGAGATCCGTTGGCTTCGGTGATGGTGACCAGCAAGTCGCCGCTCGATGAGGTCGGATAGAGGTCATTGATCGTGAACGCCCCTGGCGGCACATAAGTCTGGTAAATCACCGAGCCGTTTTGCTTCACGGTGACTTTGGCATTGCTGTTGGCAATCCCGCGTACGGTAGGGGCAAAGCCGCGTAAGCTGTCCGGCAGCATGTTGTCATCGGAGGCTATCTGGGCGCCACGGAACTGTACACTGTCAAACACGTCCGACGGCGTATAGCTGTCGCCTGCGGTAAATTGTCCTTTTATCGCGGCGATTTGGTGCTGCGCATAGGTGTTAATCGAGTCCCAATGGCTCTGCCTGTTGCGGCTGCTATCGTTCGGACTCGTGGTATTGACAGGGCCCTGATTGTAGCCAGTGCGACTGTTATCCGTGCGTTGCGTGGTGTTGTTGTAGTTCCAGGTGCTGTAGTTGCGCAAACGCCAGCCGCCCAGGTTGATACCACTGCGTAGATTAAGAAAATAGCTGTCGTTGCGGCTGTCGTTGCTATCCTGCCAGCCGTTTGAACCGGTAAAGCTGTAGTCCATCAGCAGGGCGGGCACGCCTTCATCCCAGAATTTTGGATCCACTGCACCTTGTGCCGACACATTCATATTGTCCTGTGGCACGGTGACATTCAGTGACTGTCGGGAAAAGTCGAATCGGGTTGTTGCTGATGGAATATAGCGCTGTAAATTTTTCAGCACGGTGTCTTTCGGGATGCCGATCAGCGTCTTTAGCGACGCGACCTTAACGCCCCACTGTGACAGCAATGCTGGCGTCAGCTCGGGATAGAGTTTGCCATCGGTCCCGGTGATGAAGTTTACGTCCAGGGTATCCTGCTGTTCTCCGTTCATGTACACGTCGACATGATAGCGCCCCGGTGCCTGCCCACCGGTTTCGGAGAATTGTGACAGATCCACCGGGGTCTTCGACGGGTTGTCGATTTCAAGGGCGTTGGGGTTGAAGCTGTCGGCAGCCCATACGGGCATCTGTACGGTATAAATCAGTGCTATCAGAACAGCCAGTTTTGCTGGTCTGAATGTCAGAGTCCTTGCCAGAACCTGCTGCCTGTACGCATTTGTCATTATTATCGGCATATGTTCACCTTTTAAAATCATCTTTGCTCAATGCCCACTCCCTTCATACAGGGCAAGAAAGAGTTGCGTGTTGCATCAATCACGCTTGCCTTGCGGCATGGGCTCAGTTCAGCGGGGACGTTATCGTCTTGCTGTTGCCCCCAAAATCATTGATGACCTGCCAGCTCACCACCTGTCCGGACGCCGCTGATGGCATCGGATAGGCAACGCTGCTCTTCGGCGGCACCATCACGTTGGTGGTAATCACGGGCGCGTTGCCCACTTTCAGTGAGAAGAACGAGAGGTAAAACGGTGACGGATTACTGACCTGCAACTGATTACCCTGGCGGTGGAAGCTCACTGCCTGGTAGCTTTCTTCTGGGGTGGTCTTCAGGTTTGCAGGCCGATAGAACAGCTTGATGCGTGTTTTTACGGAGATCTGCAGCACGTTTTTGTCGGTTCTGGATGTCGATGGGATCGACTTGACGTTCATCCAAAACACCGATTCGCGGTCTTCCGGCAGAGTGCCGCCGGCGCGGATGATGCGCAGCAGGTTTTCGTTGCCGGGATCGAGACGAAACAGAGGGGGGGTGACGACAAAAGGCGGCTTGGGGTTTTCCGTATGGTCGCCAAGCGGGCCGTCAGCATCTGCCCAGGACTGAATCAGATAGGGGATTTTGTCCGGGTTGCTGATCGACAGAGAGGTTTCGCGCTTGTCAGCATTGTAGACCACGCGAGTACCGCCCACGACGATACCCGCATGCGCTACGCCCGCCCAAATGCTTATTGCCAGAAAGATGCCTGTGCTCAATCTGCTTTTCATGTGTTGGGTAACCTGTGATTAAAAAGAATTGCCTGAATCACCGAATAACAACGGCTTATCTACAACGGATACCAGGAACTCATCGCTATGGGCGATGCTTCTTCCGTTCTGTTATCTGTTGCGCGTCGATAAAACCGATGACATGCGTCATCGGTTTTTTACGTAAGGCTTTGCGTTTTACTGGTAGTTGATAGTGAACTGAGAGGTCCCATTTGCAGTACCGGCACCGACGGCAGCAGCAGTGGCTACATAACGACCCACGAACGTCAGATCTGCAGTATGATCAGCCGCAATGGGGTAGGTAGGGGAAGCAGTGTGCAGCGGGATTGGCACACCGTTGTTGTCGGCAATTTCGATGCCAACAGCGGTCGCTGTCTGAGCTGAATCCAGTTTCAGCAGGTTGGTGTTGGCAGAATCGGAAACACCGTCAAATTTCACAGTAACGGAAGTGAGACTGGTCGGGCATGTCGTCAGTCTGATCTTGAACTTGGTCGGTGATGCTTTGTCACCAGCTGCGGCAAAAGCTTTGGTAGAGACATCGCCTAACACAACGGTCTGGTCTTTAGACGCTGTATCAACGGTACAGGCATCAGCAATGATGTTACCGGTAAATTTCACCGTGCCATCGGCTGCGTGTGCCATGTTTGCCCCTGCCATAACCGAGCCTGTCATCATCAATACCAAAAGAGACTTTTTCATTAAATTTAATCCCAATAAATGTTTCATAATCGTCGGGCTTAGCAAATTGCCGTTTAAAAACAATCAGTTAAATCGGCTTTTTGACGTAAGCTGAGTACAGTTCGGTCAGTGAAAAAACCACACACTTTGGACCAAATTGTAATTATTGGTATTAAATTCTGTAAAATGTATATTTTGTGGTTATTTGTTCTTTGTTGGTTGTTTTCTTTGGAGTAAAAAAACGCCCTGGTTAGGGCGTTAATACTCTTGGTCGGAGGAGGAATAAAAGCCTGAAGGCATGCAAATGGCAGGAAAAACATCATGAGATATCAATAATGAGTAAGGTTAATTTCGTGAAAAGTTATTCTATTACAATGTCATAGCAAATAAGTCCAAAAATGGACAAAGACAGTAATTGACACGCTTTAAATTAATCTTAAATATATATTACAGTTTGGTCCAAAGTGTATTGTTATTGTCATTTTCTTTTTGCCAAACGCCCTTAAATCGCTCTGCATTACTGGCAGTGTAAAGAACAGTGTGGCGAATGTTTCGATGTCCCAAATAATCCTGAATCAATCGTGTATCTGTTCCCAAATCCGCCATTCTATAGCCGCAGGAATGCCTGAGCATATGAGGGTGTACGGGGACGGAAATATTAGATAATTCCCCATAACGTTTTAATAGAAGATAAAATTGCTGCCGGGATAATGGCCCGCCTTTTTGCGACAAAAATAACCAGTCGCTATCGGCATCACGCCATTTAGCGCGTTCGGTTATCCAATTCTTGAGTAAATCGTTTTCCCGGATTATTAGTGGGTGTATAGTCGATAGGCCATTTTTTAAACGCCGGACATTGATGATACCATCAATAAGATCTATATCTTGTAATGTGATACGGCAGAGCTCACTGGCACGAAAGCCGTGGACATAACACATGTATATCAAACAACAGTCTCGAGCAGCATGCCGCGTTTCACTTGCTTTTTTGAGTATTAGCTCAATTTCATTTTTGGTTAAGTATTTTCTATTTTTTTCCATTACTGTCTCCGACAAAATTTGCGCACTCTGTATAGTTGATACGGTATGAAAAAGCAATTTAATTAATAAATTATACTGTTGCTCTTTCATATATTATGCAGTTAAGGTTTTTATGGTGTGTGCTGATATCGATGTTCCATGGTTACCTTTACGTGCGGGAAACAAGCCTAATTTAGATATAGCTATCCATCATCTCTTTTCAGTTTCCTGGAAAAAATCTACATGCCTGGTGTAAGCTGCTATTACCTGGGAGAGTGTGTTTTTTTCTGCCTGCTTCTTACAGGGCAGAGAATAGCAGGTGAATTACCCCTCTCACACATGGCTCCGCCAACGCTGGCAGGTATTGCAGATCTTTTTTATTCGTAGGGAATCGTTTTTTCTATGCCAAAATTAATATCGATATCGCGTTGGTCTCTTAAAGTGTTTTTTTCCCTATTTTTATAAAAATACCATTTATTTTTCACGTCATATTCTGATTGTGTTTAGCTTCTGCGAAGTAGTTTTATAGGGAGCCTTTCTCAATTGAGACGTGGAAACCATGTCGAGGCAGCAAAGAGTTTTTGAAAGAGATTAAACGCCTTACAATATGTCATTAATTTTAGATGGCGTTGTCGAAGGGGCAGATGGCATAGCCAGCAATTGCAGATCGCTCTCTGCAACAATCGCATAGTTACTGTTACTGAACATCCTTACCCTCCATTTTAATGCTACATGGATCGGCTTTGGCACGACCCTCAACCGTTTTAGATTGTGTGTCTCGATATTGTGAATTTGAGCTGTTTGGGTAGATGTTGGAGATCTAGCCCTATGTCCAGAAAAACCAAGAGTGTCACCATTTACATTGCCTGGAGTTGCTAAAGTGGCCATTTTTCTCCCAAATGACATCGGTTCGATACTGGTTAATAATTTGGTTAAATATGTATTATTGAACATAAATTTTGCATTTCTCGTAT
This sequence comes from Serratia sp. S4, assembly GCF_000347995.1. Taxonomy (NCBI): domain Bacteria; kingdom Pseudomonadati; phylum Pseudomonadota; class Gammaproteobacteria; order Enterobacterales; family Yersiniaceae; genus Serratia; species Serratia sp. S4. Next base: position 4,058,208 of record NZ_KB661120.1, on the reverse strand, counting down.
CGATATTTGGCATGGCTAGTATCAACTCACGTTTATCTCAAACATACGAAAAGGTGAGGTGATGTTTTTACAATATAAAATAATCTGCCTGCTAAGCAATAATCTAAATGTAATATTTCAATATTATATTTTTTGAGTCAAATAAATTGACAATCCATTTTTAGACAATGTTGTAAGCTGTTGAAATTTAAGTAATATTCAACGATTATTATTTCACGTACATTACAGTAGAAAGTATAACGGTATAAAAACAGCTCTCCGATTATGTATTACAAGGCTGTTACATCGTTTTAATGCTCTGCCCACATAGCGTGACCCAATGCACAGAAACAAAAGAAACGAGTAGCTAGTGTGCACCAGTTAAGTGATACAATCATAATAATAAATTTCAAATTTCAACAGGTGCTTAACAAATCAGTTTTGAACATATGGGTTACAATTCGTAACCTATTTAGGCGCTGATTTATAAAAAAGTTGCATAGCAACGATATCAAAGCAATTAACGGATAATCGTTTAGGCCTATTGCATACATCGGTAAGTGAGGACGATAATTGATATATAATTAATACTATTTTAGTCATATGCACTGCATGAGTAGTCAAATTCTTCATCATGCCCATTCATAATCACATTTTATGGGGGGGGGCTGTAGAACTGCTCTATAGCAATAGTAGTGCTTTCGACTGGGTGTAAAATAACGCCATCTCTACTGCTTCATTGAGGATGGAACATTACCCGGAAATTATAATAAAACATTGTAAAATTAGTGTGTTATAAAATACTTATGAGGAGTTTTTAAATAACATGAGCACAGTTACTTTCCATTTATTACTTTAGTTTATTGAACTCGAAAATCACAGTGATTTACTCAGGTATTTAAAGGGCAGGAATGATTTTCGATTCATATGGATAGTTAATGTTATCTCTTCAGTTGATAGTAAATAGCATACAAGAATATCTTTAAGGATCAATGAGATGTCAGTAAAATACGCCTTTCAATCAGACAATATATTCGCATTAGCAGCAAAACCGGAAGGGATCTTCAAACATCTATGCAAGATGCTTGCTAAAGGAGGTACCCCTTTTTATCTTGATAAGGGGGAGAAACTGCCAAAAAATCGAACTCAACTATCTGATGTGAAATGTGTTTTTTTTATTGAAAATGGTGATTTTACGCTGACAAGACGTGAGGACATGTTGCTATTTGCAACAGATACCGCGCCATTCATTTTTGGTTTAACCGAGTTGTTTCATTACCCGAGTTATTTTGAACTCATCGCAGATAGCCCTTGCAGCGGTAATCTTGTATTGGTTGAAACGCTGCATGAAAAGATATCCATGGCGGGACTATGGCCTGAAGTTGCTCAGGTTATGACCTATTTTGTACAGCAACTTACCTTGCGCGATCGTCAGCTCGTCGCTGTTGATTCCTATACGATGGTGAGACATAAGCTGGCAGAATTGATGTCATTGCCGGAAGAAGCGAGACAATCGATCAATGTGCAGCAGTTTATTCATCAAAGGACGGGTTTGTCACGAAGTGGGGTTTTAAAGATTTTGGCTGAATTACAACTTGGAGAGTATATAAATATTCATAAAGGTCGCTTAATTAGTATTCGAACATTGCCTGTCAATTACTGATACAGGCGCACTCCGTATGTCATCTCACCGTTCGAAAGACGTGGGGGAGAAGGTCCAGGATTTCCCCCATCAGTCAGGCATCGCTTCGTGTGGAATGACCACCCCACGATACTGAGTTACGGTGCTTGCGGATAACGAACTGCTCACGGGATTAGATGCATCCGACCCTGTAAATAATACTGTGTAACTGCCATCGTATTAGGAGTCAGTCCAGTTATCGTACCTCAGCAGGCATGCCATTTTTTCTGAAAAACGGTTAAGTATTAACTTAATTAAAAATTAAACACCCTCACTCTCTTTACTGTTCACGTCGCGTCGTTTGCCGTATGTGAATTAAAGAGACAAAAAACCGGCCTGGGCCGGTTTGGGGTACTGCTTTTATAATGTCAGCCACGGTATGGCCTGTATAATGCCCTGGTGTTGCCGTGTGTATCTTGTCCACTGCCACTATAGGCAACCTCAGCAACGGACGTCCAATGGGTTCGGCAGATCAATAACTGCCGATTGATCGGCCACACCGAGCGTCAACGACATATCATGCAATATCACACTTGGGCAACCAGTCAGCCTCACAATCCTCACTCAACGTCAGGTTGGTTTGCATACCCTGATTGGTTCTGCGTTTAAGCAACGTCAGCTCATGCTCCCTGAGCGTTTGTGGCACGGCTAACCCGAATGAGGTCAGGTTCATGGTATTTTGATGCCCACGCGCCTCCATAAATGACAAGTAAGCGTGATAGAGGTAACGGCGTGGATTGGCCGGTCTGATATTGCCGTTCCCCCATTAACATGCCCACCGGGGTACTCAGGGTCGTCAGGTAACCGCAGAAGTCCATTAACGGGTCTGATTGCGGCTTAATGGCTAATGCTTCCTCCGAACTCTGTTGCGCCTGCAGCAACTCACGGGCATCGTTCGGGTTGGCAAAGTGTTGCATCAAGTGTTGGACAATGACTGCCAACTCCCCACTGATTTTATCCAACCGCTGCGGGTCACGTTCCTTCGCCGGTATCGCTTCGGGAAAGGTGATAATCACCCGACGACGCGAGACACCGCCGTTAAGCGCCGAGGCTAACCATAGTCCGTGAACGGGTGCCGGGGCGGAGGTAGCGGAAACGCCACAGTTTCTTGCCGGTGGTTTTGACTAACAGGAACAGGCCGTCACCGTCGTGTAGGGTGAGGTCTTTCTCCAGGGCTTTGGCTTTTTGTACTTCGGTATGTGTGAGGGGGCGTGTAGTCCGCGCCATGTAAGGGTTCTTCCATAATTGGTATACGTTTATGGCATACATTTTAACGTATACCTAAACGTATACCAATAAATCCCGGATTTAGCTGGATGTTCTCGGACTACTACAGACACAAAAAAGCCCGCAAACCTAGGTGGGATGCGGGCTTTCCGTACTTCTCCGGACTTATCTGGTAATACCCGGATCATCATTTGGTGGAGCTGGGGGGATTTGAACCCCCGTCCGGAATTACTACACCGTCGGCACTACATGCTTAGTCCAATCTTCACATTCGCCGGTCAGCTGCGGATGGACACGCCACTAACAAACTAGCCTGATTGGGTTTAACGCTTCAGCCCCAGGCAGGACATCCACGCGATCTCTTTTGGGTTTGACCTCTCTTGATCCCCGTCCTAAGAGCGGAGGCTAGGGAGAGAGGGAATCTTCAGTTTCTTAGGCTGATTAAGCTGCTAAAGCAGCAGATTCGAATTGCGAGTCGTTTGCAATTATTTTTTTTGCGGCTTTTAACGAGGCAAACCGCCCCTCGGCATGCTCCTAAGGCCTCACAATCCCGTCGAATCCAGAATCAGCCCCAAGTTACGTCGCGCAGTATAACAGAAGTTTTACCCGTTAAGCCAGAGGCTTATCGGTTGGCGTGCTTCATGATACGGGATTTCGCCGTCTGCCATTCACGATCTTTGATGTCATCGCGCTTATCGTGTTCTTTCTTACCTTTAGCTACGCCGATTTTGATCTTGGCCCAGGCATTTTTCCAATACATGGACAAGGCAACCACGGTGTAACCGTCACGGTTTACACGGCCGAGCAGTGAGTCCAGCTCACGCTTTTTCAGCAGGAGTTTACGGGTACGTGTCGGATCGCAGACCACATGAGAAGAAGCTACGTTGAGCGGTGAGACAGTGGCGCCAAACAGGTAGGCTTCACCATCGCGAAAAGTCACGTAGCTGTCACTGATGTTGGCTTTGCCGGCACGCAGCGATTTGACTTCCCACCCTTGCAGGGACAGGCCCGCTTCGAATTCTTCCTCAATGGCGTATTCGAAACGCGCACGCTTGTTTTGCGCAATGGTGGCAGAGCCGGGTTTGTGTGCTTTTTTCTTTGTCATAGTGTGTTCATTATACTGGATGCGTCAGCGAAAGAAATCCTTTCCCGCTCAGCACCTGCGCAATTTTTCGCATTTCTGGCCTCTGTGTTGCATAGCAGATTTTTTGTTTGCCGATAGATAAATGGTATGATTTGTATGTTTTGTGTCTCACAGGAAATGATATGCCCCAGATCAGTCGATCTGCGTTAGTGCCATTCAGCGCCGAGCAGATGTATCAGTTGGTTAACGATGTTCATTCTTATCCTGATTTTCTGCCGGGTTGTACCGGTAGCCGGGTGATTAACGCGTCCAACAATGAAATGACCGCTGCAGTAGATGTTGCCAAAGCCGGTATCAGCAAAACTTTTACCACGCGCAACACGCTGTTGGATAACCAAAGCATCAATATGCAACTGGTTGATGGTCCGTTCCGCTCCTTGATGGGAGGTTGGCACTTTACGCCGCTCAGCCCGGAAGCCTGCAAGGTTGAGCTGCACCTTGACTTTGAATTTACCAACAAACTGATCGAGTTGGCGTTCGGCAAGGTGTTTAAAGAGCTGGCGGGTAACATGGTGCAGGCATTCACCCAGCGGGCAAAAGAGGTTTACAGTGTCTGAGATACGGGTCGAGGTGGTTTACGCCTTGCCGGAGCGTCAGTATCTGCGCAATGTCACACTGGTGGAGGGCAGCAGCGTTGAGCAGGCGATTGTCGCCTCCGGCCTGCTGGAACTGCGTGGTGATATTGACCTGCAAAGTAACAAGGTGGGCATCTATAGCCGACCGGCCAAGTTGGGTGATGTGCTCAGCGATGGTGACCGGGTAGAAATTTATCGCCCATTGATTGCCGACCCCAAAGAGCTGCGCCGTCAACGGGCAGAGAAGGCAAAAAAATAAGGCGCTGATAGCGCCTTATTTTTTATCAGAATTTTATCTTCCGAGTTGCAGCCTGGTACTGTCATGAAGAACTTGACGCGTCCCTCACGGGCCGGACGATAGTTCCTGCGCGGATTACTTGGTTAGCGCCGGCTTGTTCTGAATATCGGTCAAGACACCCGCGCTGTTAAAGGTCAGCGTCAGGGTTTGCTGGGTGATATTTTCATGACCAGGTTGCTGACGGAACACATAGAACCACGTCTGAGTACCGAACGGGTCCTGCAGCATTGGGGTGCCCAATGTATAAGCGACCTGTTGCTGGGTCATACCTTTTTGAATTTTAGCTACGTCGGTTGACGTCAGGTAGTTCCCTTGGTTGATGTCAGGCCGGTAAACCACCTTCTCAAAAGTAGAACAGCCTGCAGTCAGCATCACAAGAACCACAGCGGCGGCAGTCAGCGTTTTACAGCGCATAGTAATCACATTCCTTTAGGGCATAGGATGCCGATGATAATAGACCTTGCAGCAGTTGGAAACCTTTACAGGGCCCCAATATGACCTCAGGAAAGTAAAAAAGTTGAGCTTTTCTATGCGGCAAGCAGTTCTTTCGCGTTTGCCAGGGTATTTCGGGTGACCTCACTGCCGCCCAAAAGGCGCGCCAATTCTTGCAAACGAGCGCGTTTATCCAGTGGTGACATCTGTGTTTCGGTTTCCGTGCCGTCGGTCTGTTTGCTGACGAACAGATGCTGATGACCACAACCGGCTACCTGCGGCAAGTGAGTAACGCACATAACCTGGGTCGATTCCCCCAACTGGCGCAGCAGGCGACCGACAATGGCGGCGGTTGGGCCGCTGATACCTACGTCCACTTCGTCGAAAATCAGCGCCGGTGTTTCCATCTTGCGGGCGGTAATCACCTGGATTGCCAGCGCGATGCGCGACAGTTCGCCGCCAGAGGCCACTTTCGCCAGCGCCTGCAGTGGTTGGCCCGGGTTGGTGGAAACGCAGAACTCGGTGCGGGTAGCGCCTTCAGCACTCAAATATTGCGGCTCGAAGCGCACGTCGATATTAAATTTACCGTGCGGCATGGAGAGTGCCTGCATGCTGTCGGTAATCAACGTGGTCAGCTCAGCGGCATAATGCTGACGCTTCTGATGCAGTTGCTCTGCCAACAACAGAGCTTGCTGATGATGCAACGTGACCGCCTCGGCCAGATGTTCGTGGTCGTTTTCTTGCTGTGACAGCAGCTGTTGCTCATCCAGCATTTGCTGGTGCAATTGCGGCAGCTCTTCTGGCGCGACGTGATGTTTACGCGCCAGGTTTATTTGCCGCGACAGGCGCTGTTCCAGTTCTTGCAGGCGGTTTGGATCCAGATCCATACGATCGGCGTAGTGACGCAGTTCATCGCTGGCTTCACTGATTTGGATTGACGCCTCTTCCAGCATATCCAGCAGGCCACTGAGTTTTTCATCCATGCCGACCAACTCAAGCAGCAGGTGTTTGGCGGTATAGAGCTGGCTCAGCATATTATTTTCTTCGCTATCGGCCAGTAATTGCAGGGTTTGCTGGCTGATGGTCAGCAACTGGCCGCTGTTGGCCAGGCGTTTGAATTCGGTATCGATTTGTTCAAACTCACCGGCCTGCGGCGCAAACTCGTTCAGCTCTTTCAATTGGTATTGCAGCAGTTGTTTGCGTGCGTCGCGCTCGATGGACTGTTGCTGATGATGAGCCAGTTCGCGGCAGCTTTGGTGCCAGCGCTGGTAAGCTTGCTGCATTTGCGTCAGCAGGGCGGGTTCATCGGCGTAGGCGTCGAGCAGTTGTTTTTGGTGCTCAGGCTTGAGTAACAACTGGTGGGCATGCTGGCCATGGATCTGAATCAGGCGCTGGCCGAGTTCGCGCAGTTGCGAAAGCGGGACGGCGGTGCCATTGATAAAGCCACGGGAACGGCCATCTGCGTTGATCACCCGGCGCAGCAGGCACTCATTGCTGTCGTCCAACTGGTTCTGCTCGAGCCATTGTCGTGCAGAAGGGGTGTCCGCCAGTGAGAAACGGGCGCAGATATCGGCACGGGCGGCTCCCAATCGGACGACGTTACCGTCGGCGCGATTACCGAGGCACAGCCCCAGCGCGTCGATGGCAATCGATTTGCCGGCGCCGGTTTCACCGGTAATCGCCGTCATACCCGGTTGAAAATCAATTTCCAACTCACGAACGATAGCAAAATTGCTGATGGTCAATTGCGCCAGCATGGGAACCTTCCTGTGTATAAACACATAACTGTAGTTTCATACAGTATAGACTGGTTTTATATACAGTAAAGAGGCTGGCGCAGTTTTTAGAATAATTTTTTTGACCAACCCAGCTTGGTGCTTAACGTATTGAAATAGCTGTAGTCCTTTGGATGAATAAGATTCAAATGGAAATCACTACGGCGTATCAATACCTCTTCACCTTCCTGGATAGGCAACGCGATTTGGCTGTCGCAGCTAATCTCCAGATCGCTACCAATCTGCGAAAACTTCAGCCGGATAGTGCTGTTGCCGTTGATCACCAACGGGCGGGCTGAAAGGGTGTGCGGGAACATCGGCACCAGCGCGATGGCTTCCAGCGACGGCGTCAGGATCGGCCCGCCGGCAGAGAGCGAATAGGCGGTCGAACCGGTTGGGGTGGCGATGATCAGGCCGTCAGAGCGCTGTGAGAAGGCGAAGCGATCGTCGATATACACTTCGAACTCAATCATGTGCGCCACTTTACCGGGGTGCAACACCACTTCGTTGATAGCGGTGCTGATGCGGCACTGCTGGTTTTCCTTGTGGACGATGGTTTCCAGCAGGAAGCGCTGTTCATCGATATATTCGCCTTCCAGCACGTCGGCCAATTGCTGCAATGCGTTGTCGGGATCAAGATCGGTCAGGAAACCGAGATTTCCGCGGTTAACACCGATCACTTTAATATCGTAACGTGCCAGCACGCGCGCTGCGCCCAGCATATTACCGTCGCCGCCGACCACCACGGCCAAATCGGCCTTTTGGCCAATCTCTGCCAGGCTGCCGGTGACGGCGTCTTTCAGCCCCAAATCCTGGGCTATCTGCCGTTCAACCATCACCGAATAGCCTCGGGCGACCAGCCAGTGAAATAACATCTCATGCGTTGCCAGCGCCGAAGGGTGACGCGGGTGGCCAACAATGCCAATACAGGCGAATTTTTTATTCATTGTTGTGATTTTCCTCACCGGGACCAGTTTATGCCCCACATTGTGACCGGTTGACTTGAAACCCCGGTTTTGATCCCCATAATAAGCCAAGTTGCGAGATTAATGCTAAAACGCGGAGATATTCATGAGTAGTAAAGAACAGAAGACGCCAAACGAGCAAGTCTCGGAAGAAATGGAACAGCAGGAAGTCTTGCCGGAAGCGGCTGAGGGCGTCGATCTGCGGGATGAGCGCATTGCTGAGCTGGAAGCTCAACTGGCCGAAGCCCAGCAGCATGAACGCGACAGCCTGCTGCGTGCCAAAGCGGAAATGGAAAATGTCCGCCGCCGCACCGAGCTGGATATTGAAAAAGCGCACAAGTTTGCCCTGGAGAAATTCTCCGGTGACCTGCTGCCGGTGTTGGATAACCTGGAGCGTGCGTTGGATCTGGCGGATAAAAACAATCCGGAGCTGACGGCGATGATCGAAGGTATCGAGCTGACGCTGAAGTCCCTGCAGGACGTAGTGCGTAAGTACGGTATCGAAATCGTTGGCGACACTAACGTGCCGTTCAACCCGGAAGTACACCAGGCAATGAGCCTGATGGAATCGGCCGATCACCAGCCAAATCACGTAATGATGGTGATGCAAAAAGGCTATACGCTGAATGGCCGCCTGCTGCGCCCGGCGATGGTCGCGGTTTCCAAAGCCAAGGCTTAAGCGAATTAAGTAAAGAAAAGGCACCTTAGGGTGCCTTTTTTACGTCTGAATCAGCTCTGCGGCAGTTGCGGCAGCCAGTCGATAGGTTGCAACCCCTGTTGCACCAGCAGCTGGTTGGCCTGCGAGAAGTGGCGGCAGCCGAGGAAACCCCGGTGGGCGGAAAGCGGTGAAGGGTGCGGCGCTTTCAGCACGTGGTGGCGGTTGCTGTCGATAAAATTGCCTTTCTTCTGGGCGTGAGCGCCCCACAGCAGAAACACCACACCTTCGCGGTTTTCATTCAGCGCGGCGATCACCTTATCGGTAAAGGTTTCCCAGCCCAGTTTGGCGTGTGAATGCGCCTGGCCACCTTCCACCGTCAACACCGTGTTCAGCAGCAGCACGCCTTGTTCCGCCCAACTTTGCAGGCATCCGTGGCTAGGGCGTTCAAAACCCGGGATATCCGTCGCCAGCTCTTTATACATATTCACCAGCGAAGGGGGAGCAGGCACGCCGGGCAGCACCGAGAAAGACAGGCCGTGGGCCTGATTCGGGCCGTGGTACGGATCCTGACCGAGGATCACCACCTTCACGTCTGCCAGTTCGGTATAGCGAAAGGCGTTGAACACGTCTTTTTGCGGTGGGTAAATGGTCTTACCGGCCTGACGTTCAGCGGCAACAAAGGCAAGCGTTTCATGAAAATAGGGCTGCTCTTTCTCCTTGCCGATGACATCATGCCAGGTGAGGGAGGTGGACATAAACGCTCTCCTTTGTTTTCGTTAACAATTCACTGGGCATAGCTTACCGTTTAGCTTCACTCAGTGAAACCCGCTTTTATCCTGGCGTCTTTTCGTTTTATGCAAATATTGTTGAAAATTTACAAAAATAATTGCGAGGTGTCTTGCGGGGAAAATTGACATAAAACATAAACTTGCCCCCTTGTGCTGTGCGGGTACCCCGTAAAAATTGACTTTAATCAAAGAATTGCCCCGGCCAGACTGGTATACAGAACAACAAGACAACAATGGTTTTACCAAATGGCCGAAACCAACATTGGGTTTTTTCGAAGTAGAATTTTTCGCCCTTGTACGGAGGCAACAACATGATTACTGGTATTCAAATCACTAAAGCGAACGACCAGGCGCTGGTGAACTCTTTCTGGCTGCTGGACGATGAAAAATCCGAAGCTCGCTGCGTTTGCGCGAAAGCCAACTACGCGGAAGATCAGGTCGTTCCGGTCAGCGAACTGGGCCAGATCGAGTACCGTGAAGTGCCGCTGGAAATGCAATCTACCGTGCGCGTTGAAGGGGGGCAGCACCTGAACGTGAACGTACTGCGCCGCGAAACGCTGGAAGATGCGGTTAAGCATCCGGAAAAATACCCGCAATTAACCATTCGCGTGTCCGGTTATGCGGTGCGTTTTAACTCGCTGACGCCAGAACAGCAACGCGATGTGATTACACGTACTTTTACAGAAAGCCTGTAATTGTCTGCGTGATTAATAAGGGAGCTTCGGCTCCCTTTTTCATTGCTGTACCCGCCAGAAAGTGAATCCTGATCACATTCCTTGCAAAGATAATCACTCGCATTACAGAACTGCTCCGACCTGCCGATAGCTACAGCAGCACTCATTTGGGTGCGGCATAGATAAGTCTATCGACAAGGAGTCGGCATGAGTATGTCTTTGAGTTTTACCTCTGCGGTCAGCCCTGCGGCCATTCAACCCCCGGTGGCCCGTGCGGTACCGCAACCCCTGAATTCGCCACAGCCGATTGAGCCCCCAGCGGCTAAAGCCCCTGCGGCCACGCTTTCCCCAAACAGTCTGAATGCCCAGAATCTGCTTAATACGCTGGTGAGCGATATTTCGGCCGCTGCGCCGGTGGCTGCCAGTCAGGGCGTGACGCGTGGGCAACAGTCACAGCAAGGGGACTATACGCTGGCGTTACTGGCCAAGGACGTTTACAACACCGCCAGTCAGGGCGTTGGCGGTTTCACCCGTTTGAACGACAGTGCCTTGCTCGGCGCAGGCATTGACCCCGCCAGCCTGCATGACTCGGCATCGGGTTTCCAGGCCGGGATCTACAGCGATAATCAGCAGTATGTCTTGGCCTTTGCCGGCACCAATGATATGCGTGACTGGTTGAGCAATGTGCGTCAGGCGACCGGCTATGATGATGTGCAGTACAATCAGGCAGTCGCGGTTGCCAAAAGCGCCAAAGCGGCGTTTGGCGAGGCATTGGTGATTGCCGGTCATTCGCTTGGCGGTGGCCTGGCTGCAACGGCGGCACTGGCGACTGGCACGGTGGCGGTGACTTTTAACGCCGCAGGCGTTTCCGATTGCACGCTGAACCGCATGGGGATCGATCCGGCAGCGGCGAAACAAGATGCGCAAGCGGGGGGGATCCGCCGTTACAGCGAACAATACGACATGCTGACCGGCACTCAGGAATCCACTTCGCTGATCCCGGACGCTATCGGGCATAAAATCACGTTAGCCAATAACGATACTCTGAGTGGCATTGACGACTGGCGGCCGAGCAAACATGTGGATCGCAGCCTGACCGCGCACGGAATCGATAAGGTCATCAGTTCGATGGCGGAGCAAAAGCCATGGGAGATCAAGGCCAATGCCTGACAGGCGGCGCGTGCGGCAGACGTTGATTATCGCCATGCTGGCGTTGGTTGCGATCTCCGGTTTGCTGATTATGGCTAAGGAGCAACAGATGAATCAGGATATCTCTCCGTTCAACGGACGTGGCAATGCAGCGCTGGCTCAGGCGGTAGCGCGCGGTGATGTACAGGGTATTGCCGAACAGGCCACACAGGGGCGTCTGAGCGAGCAGGGTGAGCGTCAGGTCACTTTGCCGCAGTGGGCAATATTGGCGCAGCAACCGCAAAGTCTGGCCTTACTGCTGGAGCTGGGAGCTGATGCTTCCACTCCGGGTCTGGATGGCAACAGCGCGCTGCATACCGCGGCGGCGGTGCAGGACCCGCAGTATTTGCGGCTGTTGCTGGAGCAGGGGGGAGCGGTTAATCCACGTAATGCGGTAACCGGCGCCACCCCCTTGGCGACTGCCGTGTTGGCCGGGCGGGAAGAGCAACTGCGGTTGCTGTTGGTCTCTGGGGCGGATGTCACGCTGAGCGATCGGCTGGGCGATACGCCTTTGCACGTAGCGGCTAAAACCAACGCGCCGCAGTTGGCGCTGATGCTGTTGCAGGCGGGGGCAGATGCCAAGGCCCGCAATCAGCAGGGGATGGCCTTTCAGTTCTATTTCTCACAAACGCCAACGTCGTTGCAGAGTGAAGAAATGCGCGAGGGTTATCGTCAACTGAATGCCTGGCTGAAAGCCCATCAGCAGGCAACGCATTACGCGCAGCAGTAAGCAGGCATAAAAAAACCGCCTTCAGGTTAATGGAGGCGGTTTTTATTCACTACGGCAGCATTACTTCGCGCCGTTGCTCTCAGGTTTGGCCTTCGGCTGGCGACGTTTGCCCACGTTTTTCGCATCGCGATGACGCACTTTCACCTTGGCTTTTTCTTTGTTCTTTTCTTTATCGGCTGCGCGTTTGGCAATCACCTTCTTGGAAGGCTTGCCGTTGCTTTTTTCGCTCGGTACTTTGGTTGACGGACGCAGCTCTTCGATCACCCGCGCTTTCAGCGGCTCGTTCAGGTAACGGCCCACTTTGCCCAATAGCAGGTGGTCGTGTGCCTCAACCAGCGAGATCGCGGTGCCTTTACGCCCGGCACGACCGGTACGGCCGATGCGGTGCAGGTAGGTGTCCGCCGTGCGCGGCATGTCGAAGTTGAATACGTGGGTGATATCCAGGATATCCAGACCACGGGCAGCAACGTCGGTGGCGACCAGCACGTTGACACGGCCGTCCATCATGCGTTTTACCGCTTCGTTACGCTTGGCCTGCACCATTTCTCCTTCGAGGTAACAGGTATTGATGCCAGCCTCGCGCAGCCAGGCTGCCAGCTCATGCACGCGCTCACGCTTACGCACGAAGATTACGGATTTCTGCACGTCCGGTTGTTTCAGCAAATGCACCAACAGGGCGGTTTTATGCACCACGTCATCGGCGCGGTAGTACCACTGCAGGATCTTTTTGCGCTCACGGCGTGACGGGTCAGCTTCGACTTCTACCGGCTCTTTCAGAATGCGTTCGGCGAATTCGCGGATGGCATCGCCTTCCAGCGTCGCGGAGAACAGCAGGGTCTGGTTACGCCAGCGGGTTTCGGCGGAAATAGTTTCGATGTCCTGCGCGAAGCCCATGTCCAGCATGCGGTCGGCTTCATCAAGGATCAGCGTTTCTACCGCGCGGCAGTCGAAGTTTTCTTCTTTAATGTACTGCAGCAGACGACCGGTAGTGGCAACGACCACGTCCTGGTTTTCGCTGAAGACTTCCGCGTGGTTCATATAGGCGACGCCACCGGTGATGGTAGCGATATCCAGCGAAGTATGAGCAGCCAGTTCACGTGCCTGATCGGCTACCTGCATCGCCAGCTCGCGTGTCGGGGTCAGGATCAGTACGCGCGGTGGGCCGGACTTCTTGCGTGGGAAGTCGAGCAGATGTTGCAATACCGGCAGCAAAAATGCAGCGGTCTTGCCGGTGCCGGTCGGCGCCGAACCCAATACGTCGCGCCCATCCATCGCAGGCGGGATCGCCTCGGCTTGAATGGCGGTTGGGCGTTCGTAGCCTTTATCACGCAGGGCGTTTATCAGGCGTTCATCGAGTTCGAGCTCGGAAAAATTGGTTACTGTCATGGTCTACCTCTACTTGGGGCGCCGATTATAGACGGGTTGGCCGCGTTCTTCACCTATTTAAGCGGAAAGCATCTCTTTTCCCAAAAATCAGATTGCCTTATGCTACGCCAGTTTTGTATTCAGGTGGTTATTGTGAGCACTCAATCGAAAGCGAATTTTACTCCGCGTCGCGGCGGTTTTACCTTTAAGCAATTTTTTGTTGCTCACGATCGCTGTGCAATGAAAGTGGGTACCGACGGCGTGCTGCTCGGTGCATGGGCTCCCCTGGCACAGGCACAACGGGTGCTGGATATCGGCAGCGGTAGCGGATTGATCGCGCTGATGCTGGCGCAGCGTACCGCCGAGAACGTGCAGATTGACGCTGTAGAGCTCGATGAAGCCGCCGCTGCACAGGCGCATGACAATGTGCTGGAATCCCCTTGGTCGCTGCGCATTCAGGTGCATGCGCAGGATATTCACCATTTTGCCCAACATCATGCCGGTCAATATGACCTAATCGTCAGCAACCCGCCGTATTTCGAGCCTGCGGTCGCCTGTCGCGACCAGGCGCGCCATAACGCACGTTACACCGAAACCCTGACCCACGATGCCCTGCTGGTCAGTGCGGAACAGCTAATCGCACCGCAGGGAACCTTTTGCGTAGTGCTGCCGCATGACATTGGTGAAGCTTTCGAAACTAATGCACATCGCCGTGGCTGGCATACTGCGCAGCGGCTGAATGTCAGCGATCGCGCGGATACGCCGATGCACCGGGTATTGTTAGCCCTGACGCGTCAGCCTGCGGAAGAGGCAACCGAGCAGAAGCTGGCGATTAAGTTGGCCGATGGCAGTTACACCGATGATTTTCGCCGTCTGATTACCGATTTCTATTTGTTTTACTGAGATGAAAAGGGCGCCATGGTCAGGCGCCCAGGCGGCATCATTAGGGCTGCAGAATGGTCGGCAGCGCTTGCGGCAGCAGATCCGGATAGTCCAGCGTATAGTGCAACCCACGGCTTTCCTTGCGTTCCATGGCGCTGCGGACGATCAGCTCCGCCACCTGCACCAGATTGCGCAGTTCCAGCAGGTTGTTGGAGATGCGGAAGTTGGCGTAGTACTCGTCAATTTCTGCCTGCAAGGTATTGATGCGGCGCAATGCGCGCTCCAGCCGTTTGGTGGTGCGCACTATCCCTACGTAGTCCCACATAAACAATCGCAACTCATGCCAGTTATGTTGGATCACCACGCGTTCGTCGGCGTCGTCAACCCGGCTTTCATCCCACTGCGGCAGCTGTTTCGCCAGCTTGATAAACGGCAGACGCATCATGATGTCTTCCGCCGCTGACCAACCGTAGACCAGACATTCAAGCAGTGAGTTGGACGCCATGCGGTTAGCGCCGTGCAGGCCGGTATAGCTGACCTCGCCAATGGCATACAGCCCGTCAAGGTCGGTACGGCCATGCTGATCGACCATCACGCCGCCGCAGGTATAGTGCGCGGCAGGGACGATAGGGATCGGCTGGCTGGTCAGGTCAAAGCCCAACGTCAGCAGTTTTTCATGGATCATCGGGAAATGCTGGGTAATGAATTCAGCTGGTTTATGGCTGATGTCCAGATACATGCAGTCCGCACCCAGACGCTTCATTTCGTGGTCGATGGCTCGCGCAACGACGTCCCGTGGTGCCAGTTCGCCGCGAGGGTCAAAATCGGGCATAAAGCGGCTGCCATCCGGGCGCTTCAGATAGGCACCTTCACCGCGCAACGCTTCGGTCAGCAGGAAGTTACGCGCCTGCGGATGGAACAGACAGGTCGGGTGGAACTGATTGAATTCAAGGTTGGCGACCCGGCAACCTGCGCGCCAGGCCATGGCGATCCCGTCGCCGGATGAGATATCCGGGTTGGTGGTGTATTGATAAACCTTGGCTGCACCGCCGGTAGCCAATACCACTGTTTTGGCGCGGTAGGTTTCTACCTGCTCCAGCTCGCGGTTCCACACATAGGCGCCGACCACCCGACGAGTGCCCGGCAGGCCGATTTTGTTCGAGGTGATCAGATCGACCGCATTACGGCGTTCCATCACGCAAATATTCGGGTGGTTGCTTGCTTTCCCCACCAGGGTAGTCTCTACTTCTTTACCTGTAGCATCAGCGGCATGCAGGATACGGCGGTGGCTGTGCCCCCCTTCCCGCGTCAGGTGGTAATGTGCTTCGCCCTGAGCGTTGACCTCGGTGTCGAACAATACCCCCTGATCGATCAACCACTGCACGCAGTGGCGCGCATTGCCGGCGATAAACTCAACGGCGTCTTTGTCACACAGGCCGGCTCCGGCAATCAAAGTGTCATCTACGTGTGAGGCAATGCTGTCCGTTTCATCGAAAACCGCGGCGATCCCGCCTTGGGCATAAAATGTGGCGCCTTCGTTGAGCGGCCCTTTGCTGAGTACGGTAACCTTGCAATGCTGCGCCAGGCGCAGCGCCAGTGACAGGCCGGCAGCACCACTACCGACGATCAGTACATCGCTAACATGTTCAGATGATGGTTGCATAGCGTATGATGTGTGCAGAAGAAGAGTGAAATTCATGTTAGCCTAATTGTCCGGGCAAAAGCCACGGATGGGTGACATCAACATAAAAACAATGGCAATACGGAACTTCGCGTTCTGTATGAACTCCAAGCGAGTGCTTGCTCAGGAAAATAATGTATGGCTGGCAGTACAATTTTACGCGTGGAGACGGATTTGGGGAGAGTTTACCTCGGATGAGCGAGCAGTTAACGGATCAAGTTCTGGTTGAGCGGGTCCAAAAGGGCGATCAGAAATCGTTTAACTTACTGGTAATTCGTTACCAGCATAAAGTGGCGAGTCTCGTTTCCCGGTATGTACCGCAGGGCGATGTGCCGGATGTGGTACAGGAGTCGTTTATTAAAGCCTATCGCGCACTGGAATCGTTCCGTGGGGATAGCGCTTTCTATACCTGGTTGTATCGAATTGCTGTGAATACGGCAAAAAATTATTTGGTGGCTCAGGGCCGTCGTCCGCCATCCAGCGATGTGGATGCCAACGATGCCGAAAATTACGAAAGTGCGGGTGCACTGAAAGAAATTTCGAACCCTGAGAACTTAATGTTGTCAGAAGAGCTGAGACAGATAGTTTTCCGTACCATTGAGTCTCTCCCTGAGGATCTTCGCATGGCGATTACCCTGCGGGAGTTGGATGGTCTAAGCTACGAAGAGATAGCAGCCATCATGGATTGCCCGGTAGGAACCGTACGCTCGCGTATTTTCCGCGCCAGGGAGGCTATCGATAATAAAGTTCAACCGCTGATTCAACGTTAGCAATGGCGGACACAGGAAGGGTACTTAGGCATGCAGAAAGAAAAGCTTTCCGCTCTGATGGATGGGGAATCGCTCGACAGCGAGCTGCTGAGTTCGTTGTCTAAAGACAGGGCGCTTCAACAAAGCTGGCAGAGCTATCACCTGATACGTGACACACTACGGGGTGATATCGGACAAGTCATGCATCTCGATATCGCAGATCGTGTTGCTGCTGCACTTGAGAAAGAACCTGCACGTCTGGTTCCTTCTGCAGTTCCAGAATCTCAGCCGCAACCTCACACCTGGCAGAAAATGCCGTTCTGGCACAAAGTCCGCCCTTGGGCCAGCCAGATCACACAGATTGGTATGGCGGCCTGCGTGTCGCTGGCGGTGATTGTAGGCGTTCAGCAATACAATCAACCGGCTGCACAATCTGGCGCCGCTGAATCACCGGCGTTTAATACCCTGCCAATCATGGGGCAGGCGTCACCGGTCAGCCTCGGCGTGCCGGCAGACAGTTTCTCCACCGGCAGCGGTCAACAGCAGCAGGTGCAGGAACAACGCAAACGCATTAACGCTATGCTGCAAGATTATGAGTTGCAACGTCGTTTGCATTCTGATCAACTGCAGCTTGAGCAAAGCACCCCACAACAGGCTGCCGTTCAGGTTCCCGGAACTCAGTCTTTAGGAATGCAACAGCAGTAATGAAGCAAATTTGGTTCTCCGTCTGTCTATTGACGGGCAGCCTGCTCTACTCAAACATCGCCCCGGCGCAGCCCTCTGCGTCCGGGGCGTTGTTACAACAGATGAGCAGTGCCAGCCGTTCGCTCAATTATGAACTCGCCTATATCAGCATCAGCAAGCAGGGGATCGAATCGCTGCGCTATCGTCATGCGGTGATTGACCAGCAACCGCTCGGCCAATTACTGCATATGGACGGCCCGCGCCGTGAAGTGCTGCAGCGTGGCGGCGGAATTAGCTATTTCGAACCCGGCCTGGAGCCCTTTACGCTGTCCGGCGATCACATCGTCGATGCGTTGCCGGCCATTGTTTATGCTGATTTTGACCGTCTGGCGAAATATTACGATTTCATCTCCGTCGGCAGCACCCGAATTTCCGATCGTCCATGCGAAGTGATCCGCGTGGTCGCTCGCGATGGTTCACGCTATAGCTACATTGTCTGGATGGATGAAGCCACCAAGCTGCCGCTGCGGGTGGATTTGATCGACCGTGATGGCGAAACGCTTGAGCAATACCGGGTGATTTCTTTTGTCGTCGGGTCGCAGGTACAAGGCGCGATGCAGGGGCTGATCAAGGCTAATCTGCCTCCCTTGCTGTCGCTTCCGGCGGTAGATAAAATCAAGTTGAGCTGGAGTACGGGCTGGTTACCGGCTGGGGTCGATGAAGTCGCACGTAATCGCCGCAAGTTGCCGAATGTGACCGAACCTGTTGAGTCGCGGCTCTACAGCGACGGCTTGTTCAGTTTCTCGGTCAACGTCAGCCCGGCGGGCAGCGGTGCCGGCCAGCAATATTATCGCCAGGGGCGTCGTACTATCCAAACCGAAGTGCGTAACGGCAATGAGATCACTATCGTGGGCGAACTGCCGCCGGCAACGGCCAAGCGTATCGCTGACAGCATTTCCTTCAAGGTGTCACCACAATGATGAAAGAGTGGGCCACGGTCGTTTCGTGGCAACAGGGCGTGGCGCTGCTGCGCTGTGAGCCGAAAGCCGGATGTGGCAGTTGTACTGCCCGTTCTGGCTGTGGCGCGCGGGCGTTGAATGAACTGGTGCCGGAAACCGAACACCAGTTGCAGGTACATATCGCGCAGCCGCTTGAGCCGGGCCAGCGGGTTGAGGTGGGTATTGCGGAAGGCAGCCTGCTGCGCTCAGCAATGCTGGTTTATCTGACGCCGCTACTGGGCATGATGCTGGGGGGGAGCCTGTTGCAATATTGGTTGGGTAGCGATGCTTCTGCCGCGCTTGGCGCATTGCTCGGCGGTGGCGCGGCCTTTATGCTGGCGCGCAGTCTGGCACACCGCCTCGGTGAACAGGCAAATTACCAACCCATTGTTCTGCAAATTGGTTTACCGCCTGGGGCCATGCGCCTGCAAACGGAAAACCAGCCTCTGCGTTAAAACTGCTGCCGCGTCATCGCCGGGTTATGGTAGGCGGTGATGCGGGCGTAGATCATATGCTCCAGCAGCGCGATAAACAGATCGGCGCTGAGCAGCGAAAAATAGCCGATAGTAAATAACGCATTGCCCTGATTATCCAGCAGGCGAATGGTGCCGCGCTGCGGATTATTTTCCAGTTCGCGGATCTGCTCAATCGGGATAGACCCCTGAGCTGTGATCAGTGCCGTTGAACTCAGGCTCAACGTTTGGGCCGATTGTCCTTTCCGATGGCCAGGCAGCAATTGGGTCAGCCAGCGAGCGCCACAACTGAGATAGCGAAACGACAGCACTTCCCCCTGATACAATGCATTCAAGGCCTGTGGTCCACGCTGTTGGATCTGCTGAGCGATAATGGTATCGGCCAGCCGCAAGGAGTGGGAAACATTGCTGAACACCGGACACCAGGGTTGATCAGACGACGCCCGAAATGCCATCACATCCAAGACTCCCCCAAATAAACGACCGCCGCGAAAACGATAAATATCACCAATTTTTTCAAAGGGGATAAATCGTTCTTTATGACTATGTGGGTTAATCACCCGAACACCCTGTTCGTACAGGCGATAGGTCAATGCTGGCCGCAGGTAATGGCGCAGTGCCAGCAGGATACAGCCGAGTAAAATAGTCGCTGCGCCGGTTTGCAGTAAGGTCAGTACCTCATTTTCATCCATGTTGCTCAGCAGCGGCAGCAACAGCAGTGCCGCACCGAGAGTTAACAGCAGCGCTGCCGCTGCGAGAATGCCCCAATTGACCTTTGAAAAATCGTGCCGGCTCAGCATTTGCCCTTTATCGATCATTATGCACCTTCCAATCAACACGCAGAGATATGCTGGTGAACCCCGGTGGGCATGCCGATGTAGTGCCCTGAATTATGTTTTATCGCGGTGTTCACCCTCATTTCTATAGGAGCAGCCGGCGAGCGTACATCGGGTTTTTCCTAAAGCCCGGGGGGCAAAGTGCAATTCTAAGATGTTGATCCAAATATTATTTTATTCAGAATTAGGAGAGGGTTTATTGCGTTATTGGCGGATATGTATTAACGGATGATCTCGTCAACGGCTGGCGAGGCAATATGGGAGGGCAAGATTGTTATAACTTACCCTGTCGACCGCGTCGGGCTTTGTTAACATCCGCTTTCATAACCCGGAGCGCTCTGTAACATTAAAGTGTACATAATAGAATGCCTTCACTGCACCGATCGCTAGGTTTTCAGTGTTGTGGCATGTAGAATGCAGCGATTCAGGCGCAAGACGGCCGAACCCATTCACTGTCGCTTTAGGTCCATGCGGGTTTCTATAGGCGAGTAATTCAGAAATACCAAGGCAGAAAAACTTTTATAATGAAGCATATACGAAATTTCTCCATTATTGCCCACATTGACCACGGTAAGTCGACGCTGTCCGACCGTATTATCCAAATTTGCGGTGGCTTGACCGAACGTGAAATGGCCGCGCAGGTGCTCGATTCTATGGATCTTGAGCGCGAGCGTGGCATTACCATCAAAGCGCAGAGCGTGACGCTGGATTATAAGGCGCAAGACGGCCAAACCTACCAGCTCAACTTTATCGACACCCCTGGACACGTTGACTTCTCCTACGAGGTTTCCCGTTCACTGGCCGCCTGTGAAGGCGCACTGCTGGTGGTCGATGCCGGGCAGGGCGTAGAGGCCCAGACGCTGGCCAACTGCTACACCGCGCTGGATATGAATCTGGAAGTGGTACCGGTACTGAACAAAATTGACTTGCCGGCAGCCGATCCCGATCGCGCCGCGCAGGAAATTGAAGACATCGTTGGTATTGACGCTACCGATGCGGTGCGTTGCTCGGCCAAAACCGGCGTTGGCGTACCAGAAGTGCTGGAACGCCTGGTGCGTGATATTCCGGGGCCGGCAGGCGATCCGGAAGCGCCACTGCAGGCACTGATCATTGACTCCTGGTTCGATAACTACCTGGGCGTAGTTTCCCTGGTGCGCGTCAAGAACGGTACCATGCGCAAGGGCGACAAGATCAAGGTCATGAGCACCGGCCAAACCTATAATGCCGATCGTCTGGGCATCTTCACCCCGAAACGTGTCGATCGCGACGTGTTGAACTGTGGTGAAGTGGGCTGGTTGGTCTGTGCAATCAAAGACATCCTTGGCGCACCGGTGGGCGATACCCTGACACTGGCTCGCCAACCGGCGGACAAAGCCTTGCCGGGCTTCAAAAAAGTGAAGCCGCAGGTTTACGCGGGCCTGTTCCCAATCAGCTCCGACGACTATGAATCCTTCCGCGACGCGCTGGGCAAGCTGAGCCTGAACGACGCCTCGCTGTTCTACGAGCCAGAGAGCTCCACCGCGCTGGGCTTCGGCTTCCGCTGTGGCTTCCTCGGCCTGTTGCACATGGAGATCATTCAGGAACGTCTGGAGCGTGAATACGATCTGGAGCTGATCACCACCGCGCCAACGGTAGTGTATGAAGTGGAAACCACCAGCAAAGAGACTATCTACGTTGATAGCCCATCCAAGCTGCCGCCACTCAATAACATCGAAGAGCTGCGTGAACCGATCGCCGAATGTCACATGCTGATGCCGCAGGAATTCCTGGGTAACGTGATCACGTTGTGTATCGAGAAACGCGGTGTGCAGACCAACATGGTTTACCACGGTAACCAGGTTGCGCTGACTTACGAAATTCCAATGGCGGAAGTGGTACTCGACTTCTTCGACCGTCTGAAATCTACCTCGCGCGGTTATGCGTCGCTGGATTACAACTTCAAACGCTTCCAGACCTCTGACATGGTGCGCGTCGACGTGTTGATCAACAACGAGCGCGTGGATGCGCTGGCGCTGATCACTCACCGTGACAATTCGCAGTACCGTGGCCGTGAGCTGGTAGAGAAGATGAAAGAGCTGATCCCACGCCAGCAGTTCGATATTGCCATCCAGGCCGCTATCGGTACTCATATCATCGCGCGTGCGACGGTGAAACAGCTGCGTAAAAACGTTTTGGCTAAATGCTACGGCGGTGACGTCAGCCGTAAGAAGAAGCTGCTGCAGAAGCAGAAAGACGGTAAGAAACGCATGAAGCAGGTGGGTAACGTCGAGTTGCCACAAGAAGCGTTCCTGGCCATTCTGCACGTTGGCAAGGACAAGTAAGTAACAGCGATAAAGTCGCGAAACTAGGGAGTTTGCATGGCGAATATGTTTGCCCTGATCCTGGCACTGGCTACATTGGTTACCGGGATCATCTGGGCCTTTGAGCGCTTCAGATGGGCGCCGGCCCGCCGAGCGAAGATTGCGGCGGTGAATGCACAGACTGCGGGCACCGTAGATGATAAAACGCTGGCGAAAGTGGCGAAACAACCGGGTTGGATTGAAACCGGCGCGTCGGTTTTCCCGGTATTGCTGCTGGTCTTTGTGGTGCGTTCGTTTATTTACGAACCTTTCCAGATCCCGTCCGGTTCCATGATGCCGACGCTGTTGATTGGCGATTTTATTCTGGTGGAGAAATATGCCTACGGCATTAAAGATCCTATTACCCAGACCACGCTAATTGAAACCGGTCATCCGAAACGCGGTGATATTGCGGTATTTAAATATCCGCTGGATCCGAAACTCGATTATATCAAGCGCGTAATTGGCCTGCCTGGCGACCGCGTGAGTTACGATCCGATCAATAAGCGTGTGACCGTTCAGCCTTCGTGTAATAGCGGCCAGTCATGCGATACCGCATTGGCAGTGACTTATAACGACGCACAGCCAAGTGATTTTGTGCAGTTGTTCAGCCGCAGCGGCATGGGTGAGGCCAGCAATGGTTTCTACCAGATCCCGCTGAGTGAAAACGTGCCGCAGGGCGGTATCCGCCTGCGTGAACGCCAGGAAACGCTGGGTAATGTTTCTCACCATATTCTGACCGTGCCGGGCACGCAGGATCAGGTGGGCGCTTACTATCAGCAGCCGGGTAAACAGCTGGCGGAGTGGGTTGTGCCGGCGGGTCATTACTTCATGATGGGTGATAACCGCGACAACAGCGCCGACAGCCGCTATTGGGGCTTCGTACCAGAGAAAAATCTGGTAGGCAAGGCCACGGCTATCTGGATGAGTTTTGAAAAGCAGGAAGGCGAATGGCCTACCGGCGTAAGATTTAGCCGCATCGGTGGAATTCATTAATCCGGCGTCTATTAACGCAGCATTATATTTCCACTCGTTGTAGAATACCGGCTCGAGCGATAAAAAGTTGGCTCCCTGTTGGGGGCCACTGCAAACGAAACAGCTTTGGATTGGCTTTCGGCAAAGCAGGCCTGTTCCGTATGCTGCAAGTTTTTGACGCATTCTTGATCTATTGGTAACTCATGAACCCCATCGTAATAAATAGGCTACAGCGGAAGCTGGGCTACACTTTTCAACAGCAGGAGCTCTTGCTGCAAGCGTTAACTCACCGTAGCGCCAGCAGTAAACACAATGAACGTCTTGAGTTTCTGGGTGACTCCATTCTCAGTTTTGTCATCGCCAATGCGCTGTTCCAGCGTTTTCCTCGCGTAGACGAGGGCGATATGAGCCGTATGCGCGCCACGCTGGTGCGCGGTAATACGCTGGCAGAGATGGGGCGTGAGTTTGATCTGGGCGAATGTCTGCGTCTTGGTCCGGGTGAGTTGAAAAGTGGTGGATTCCGCCGCGAATCAATCCTGGCGGATACGGTGGAAGCCTTGATTGGCGGCGTTTTCCTGGATAGCGACATCCAAACTGTTGAACGACTGATTTTGGACTGGTATCGCAGCCGGTTGGACGAAATCAGCCCCGGTGATAAGCAGAAAGACCCAAAAACCCGTTTGCAGGAGTTTTTGCAGGGTCGTCATCTGCCGTTACCTTCTTATCTGGTGGTGCAGGTTCGCGGTGAGGCGCACGATCAGGAATTTACTATCCACTGTCAGGTGAGTGGTTTGAGCGAACCCGTCGTGGGAACCGGCTCAAGCCGCCGTAAAGCCGAACAAGCGGCAGCGGAACAAGCGTTAATAAAGCTGGAGCTTGAATGAGCGAAGAGAAACAATACTGTGGTTTTATTGCGATAGTCGGTCGCCCCAACGTGGGCAAGTCCACGTTGCTGAACCAACTGCTGGGGCAAAAAGTCTCCATCACCTCGCGTAAACCACAGACGACCCGTCACCGCATTATGGGTATCGATACCGATGGCGCCTATCAGGCCATCTACGTCGACACCCCGGGTCTGCATATCGAAGAAAAGCGCGCCATCAACCGTTTGATGAACCGTGCGGCCAGCAGCTCAATCGGCGACGTCGAGCTGGTGATCTTCGTTGTGGAAGGCACTAACTGGACCGCCGATGATGAAATGGTGGTCAACAAGCTGCGTAGCCTGAAATGTCCAGTGCTGCTGGCGATCAACAAGGTCGACAACGTTACCGACAAATCCAAGCTGTTGCCGCACATTGCGTTCCTCAGCCAGCAGATGAACTTCCTCGACGTAGTGCCGATTTCTGCTGAAAAAGGCATGAATGTGGACACTATCGCGGCTATCGCGCGCAAGGTATTGCCGGAGGCGGAACACCACTTCCCGGACGATTACATCACCGACCGTTCCCAGCGCTTTATGGCGTCGGAAATTATCCGTGAAAAGCTGATGCGTTTCCTGGGTGAAGAACTGCCTTACTCGGTGACGGTTGAGATCGAACAATTTGTGCCGAACGAGCGCGGTGGTTACAACGTGCACGGGTTGATTCTGGTTGAGCGCGAAGGCCAGAAAAAAATGGTCATCGGCAACAAGGGCGCCAAGATCAAAACCATCGGTATCGAAGCCCGTCAGGATATGGAACAGATGTTTGAAACCAAAGTGCATCTGGAACTGTGGGTGAAAGTGAAATCGGGCTGGGCGGACGACGAACGTGCGTTGCGTAGCCTGGGTTATACCGACGACCTGAAATAAACTATCCAATGGACGGCTGGGAACGCGCTTTCGTCCTGCATGGACGACCGTACAGTGAAACCAGCCTGATGCTGGATATGTTTACCGAAGGTCATGGGCGGGTGCGTTTGCTGGCAAAAGGCGCGCGCAGCCGCCGTTCCAATTTAAAGGGTTGTCTGCAACCCTTTACTCCTCTGCTGGTACGCTGGGGCGGTCGTGGCGAAGTCAAAACGCTGCGTAGCGCCGAAGCGGTCTCTCTCGGTTTACCCCTTAGCGGCATGATGCTCTACAGCGGCCTATACGTGAATGAATTGCTGTCACGGGTGCTGGAGCAGGAAGCAAACTACTCGGTATTATTCTTCGATTATCTGCAATGTTTGCAGGCGCTGGCGGCGGAAGACGTTTCGCCGGAGCAGGCATTACGTCAGTTCGAATTGGCCTTGCTCAATCACCTGGGCTACGGCCTGGACTTCCTGCACTGCGCCGGTAGTGGCCAGCCGGTGGACGACGGCATGACCTATCGCTACCGCGAGGAAAAAGGCTTTATCGCCAGCCTGGTGGTGGACCATTACAGCTTTACCGGCCGTGAGCTTCGTGCGTTGGCAGAGCGCCAGTTCCCGGATGTGCAAACCTTGCGTGCCGCCAAACGTTTCACCCGCATGGCGCTCAAACCTTATTTGGGGGGCAAACCACTGAAGAGCCGCGAGCTGTTTCGTCAGTTTGTCCGTAAACAGCCGGATCCGCCGGTCGACGACGCCTGACCTTTTCCCCTTTTGCAGCACTGTCCCCGCGTGTAAACTACGGCCACTGAAAATCGTTTTTTAGAGGGTTGTCATGGCTGATTTGCTGCTGGGCGTCAATATCGATCACATCGCCACGTTACGTAACGCGCGCGGAACCCAATACCCGGATCCGGTTCAGGCGGCATTTATTGCCGAGCAGGCAGGGGCCGACGGGATCACCGTACACCTGCGTGAAGACCGCCGTCATATCACCGATCGCGACGTTCGCATTTTGCGTCAGACCATCCAGACGCGCATGAACCTGGAAATGGCCGTGACCGATGAAATGCTGGATATCGCCATTGAGTTGAAGCCGCACTTTTGTTGCCTGGTACCGGAAAAGCGTGAAGAAGTGACCACCGAAGGTGGGCTGGACGTCGCCGGGCAGCAAGACAAGATGGCCGTTGCGGTTGAGCGTTTGGCAAAGGCCGGCATTCTGGTTTCGCTGTTTATCGATCCGGATCATCGACAGATCGATGCGGCGGTTGCGGTGGGCGCTCCTTACATTGAAATTCATACCGGCGCCTATGCCGAAGCCGAAGGTGAGCTGGCGGTGAAAGCCGAGCTGCACCGCATTGCCGTTGCCGCTACCTACGCCGCAGAGAAAGGCCTGAAGGTCAACGCCGGCCACGGCCTGACTTACCATAACGTTCAGCCAATTGCTGCTCTGCCGGAAATGCATGAGCTGAATATCGGCCATGCAATCATCGGCCAGGCAGTGATGTGTGGATTGCCGGCAGCGGTGACAGATATGAAGTTACTGATGCGCGAAGCGCGTCGCTAATGGCGGTGCTGGGGCTGGGTACCGACATTGTCGAAATGGCGCGCATTGAAGCCGTCGTTGAGCGCAGTGGCGATCGTCTCGCGCGCCGCGTGCTGAGCGAGGCTGAATGGGAATTGTACCAGCAACATCAGCAGCCGGTACGCTTTCTGGCCAAACGTTTTGCGGTGAAAGAAGCCGTCGCCAAGGCGTTTGGCACCGGTATTCGCAATGGGCTGGCGTTTAATCAGTTTGAAGTTTTCAACGACGGTCTCGGCAAGCCGAATATTCGCCTGCATGCTCGCGCCGCCGAGCTGGCACAGGAAATGGGGGTCACCTCGATCCATGTTTCGCTGGCGGATGAACGCCGCTATGCCTGCGCCACGGTGATTATCGAAGGGTAATGGTTTTATCCGGCGATAAAACGAAAGGACGCTATTCGCGCCCTTCAGACTACTGACAAAGCCCGTTATTAGGGAGAGCGTACCGAAGGGGTCGTAGCGGCTTGCCCGCCGGAGCGCCCCTCGGTGCGCTAGGCCCGGGTATCTCGGATTCAAAGACAACTTTGTCATCAAACCCAAGGGCGCCTGTAGGCGCCCTTGTTGATCTGACTGCGTGGTCAGAGTCGGTCGGCGTGGTGCAGCACCACAAATTTGTCCCACAGCTGTTCGTTGGTTTCGTTGTGCTGCGGATCAACCACAATAGTGTTATCGATAGGGCACACCTGCTGGCAGGTGGGAACATCGTAATGGCCGACGCATTCGGTGCAGCGATCGGTATCAATCTGGTAGATATCCTCGCCCATCGAAATGGCCTGATTAGGGCATTCGGGTTCGCACATATCGCAGTTGATGCATTTCTTGGTAATCAGTAGTGCCATGTCAGTTATCTTTTAATCGGTGCACACGAACAGGCGCGCAATCTATCATAAAACCCATTTTTCCGGGTATTTTTTCACCTGTAGCAGCAGATGCACTTAACCGGGCCGTCATAGTAACTCCGGCGGGTCGTTGGCCAACTGATCAAAATCAACCATTTCCTGACCATTGAATACGTGCCTCTTGCCTTGCGCCGTTACCGCCGCAGGCAACTGTGGCTGGGTGAGGGTAATCCCAGCCTGTTGGGCAAACAGACTGAGAAAGTCAAAGGCACTGTGCGGATTCTCAATAAGTGTCCGCTGTCGGTCGGAATCAGAAAGCACCAGCAGTGGCACCTCATAATTCTGCCGATTATTGCCGCCATGGCGTAGATAAAGTTTGCCGTCAATATCTCTGTGAGAAAGTCCGTGGTCAGAGAAATAGAATAATTTAAACGGGGAGTGTGTCGCCTGCAGCATCTGATAAGCATGCTCGATGAAACGATCCGTCTTGCGGTAGGTTGACAGATAACAAGCGAGCTCAGCGTTATCGCTGGTGAAAACCGGCGGTTCACCGCCGAGGCGTTCGCAAAAGTCCGAGTGAGATCCCATAATATGCAGAACATACAGGTTCCCCACGCCATTATGGGCCAGTGCCGTTTGCAACAGCGGCAGCAGTTCATCGTCATCGGTATTGCGTGATTGGTAATCTCCTTTTTTCAGGAACTGATGCTCATCACTGAACATGGCTATTTTGGAGATCGGCGTATCAAATTGGCCAATCAACCCTTGGTTGGAAAACCAATAGGTATGCAGTCCTGCGGCTTTTGCCAGGGTGATAATATTATCCGCAATATGATGTGTTTTTCCGTCGCTCAATGCCAAGGTTCTTGGCAGAGATTCGAAGGTGTTCGGCGCAGTAGAAATATAATTACTGTAAAAGGTTCCGTTCACGTGATCCAGAAAAGGGGTCGTTGGCGTCGGATAACCAAATAATGACATATAGTCCCTGCGCATGCTTTCGCCAACCACAATGACATAGTTAGCCTTATTACTATTAGCGCCATTAAGGAGCCAGCTGGGTTGGGAATGCGTACCGGCTTCAATTTCGGCCATTTGTTGGTTGTAGCTCTGGTATGAAGAAATTAGCGAGGAAAAAAATCCACCAAATGAAGATTCCCTACTCCCCCACTGAGTATTCTGGCGAACAGCAAAACGATAAAAATTACCCAAAATGGCAATGTTTTTCTAACCGGGAGTGGCTGCTGCCAGCTATAGCGAGCAAGAATAAACAACGTGAGCAGTGTGGCGCAGGGTAACAGATAGCAGCCGGCAGGTATGGCGTACAGAAACTCGATGGCTTCCGCACGGTTGGTTTGAAACAGGGCCGACACCACGGAAACGGAAGGTGGACCGTAGATCACCCCTACAGGGGCATAGATGGCACAGAATATAATGTAGGGGATAACCAGAAAGTACCGAGTGAGGGGATTGCAGATAATAATAACAGGCTAAGGGAAATAAACAGGATATCAACCCCTTTGGTGCCGCCATAACCCATCGCTTTTATTAATATCAACGAAACGACAACGAAGAGCAAAAAATTGCGGACCACGGGGGATGTTGCGAGTATGTGGGTTTTATTTGAAATTGCTGTATGTGTTTTCATTAAACTCGATTATCAATATATTGCTGTCCATGCCTGATTAAATTCTGGGCGGAATTTAAACAATAAACGCCACGCACTCTATTTTTAGATGAGTTTTTTATATTCTGGTATTTGTGGCATGGGCATTATACGACTCAGACGAGTTTTTTCACTAACTGTTCGCTGTGTTTTATTCTATCGCGGGCATGATCAAGATCGTGCTGGATTAAGGCCATAAACAGCAGGTCGGTGAGGGCATATTGAGCGGTGCTGGAAGAGATGGCAGCGCTGCGGGTGTTGGGTTCTTCAGCAATTGTATACAAACAGTGGTCGGCGCGTTGCTGCAGGCCGTTCGGTGAGAAACTGGTCAGCGCCAGCACTTTAGCACCGGCCAGGCGGGCCTCTTCCGCCGCCAGATTGATTTCCCGTCGTTCGCCGCTGAACGAAATGGCTAACAGCAAATCCCGCTTGTCCAGCGCCTGAACCGTTGCCAACTGGACGTGCATATCCTGCTCGGCCACTGCCATCACGCCAATTTTAAGCAACTTATAGGAGAAGTCTTTGGCGACAAGGCCGGAAGCGCCAATCCCCAACAAAATAACCCTTCGCGCCTGACGCAACATTTCCAGTGCCTGATGCAGGCGTTCCTCACTATTAATGTCCAGCGTGGCGCGCAACGCTGCCTGCTTTTCTACCAACAGTTTTTCACCAACGGTTTTCAAGGCATCACTGCTGAGGATCTGGTTATGTACTGTAACTACGGGGGCTGTCTGCGGTTGGGCCAGGGTCTCGCTTAGCGCCAGTTTTAGTGCCGGGAAGCCTTTGTAGCCCATCTTCTGAGCAAACTTCACCACGCTCGACTGACTGATGCCAGCCAGTTGGGCCAGCTTTTGTGAACTGAGATGGCGAGCCTGCTCGGCGTTATGCAGCAGAAAGTCCGCCAGCTTGCGATCATTTTGAGCCAGCGTTGGATACATCTGGCGAATACGAAGAAGGGTACTCATTGATATTGATATATCCCTGGAAACCAGACGCTATTCTGCCACGGTGATGGCGAAAACGCGCAGTGAAAATTTTTTGTGAGCCAGTCTCTAAAATAGCAAAAAGCGCTCGCTTTGTTGAATAAAATATTCAAATAATGATTTCAGTTTGTGAATTAAAAATTCAAAGGTGAAAAAATGAACTTGGGCGCATTAGTCTCTGAAACCCGTAATCCGGCCACCATGGGGCTCGACGAGATGTCGACGCTGGAGATGGTGAGCTGTTTTAACCAGGAAGACCGCAAGGTACCGGAGGCGATTGAAAAAGTATTGCCGGCCATCGCACAAGCGGTGGATCTGGCGGCCGCGGCGTTGAAGGCCGGTGGGCGGTTGATTTATCTGGGGGCCGGCACCAGCGGCCGCCTTGGGGTGTTGGATGCTTCCGAATGTCCGCCGACCTTCGGCGTGCCGCATGGCATGGTGATCGGGCTGATTGCCGGTGGCCCGGGCGCGCTGCTCAAAGCGGTGGAAGGTGCGGAGGATGATGCGGCGCTGGGCGAGGCTGACCTCGTCGCGCTGAATTTGACCGCTACCGATATGGTGGTTGGGCTGGCAGCATCCGGGCGGACACCTTATGTGATTGGTGCACTGCGCTATGCACGCCAATTGGGCTGTCCGACGGCGGCGATTTCCTGTAACCCGGATTCGCCAATCGCCCATGAGGCGCAGGTGGCGATTTCACCGGTGGTGGGGCCGGAAGCCCTGACCGGTTCGACGCGTTTGAAGTCTGGCACTGCGCAGAAACTGGTGCTGAACATGCTGTCGACCGGGGCGATGGTCAAACTGGGTAAAGTCTATGAAAACCTGATGGTAGACGTGAAGGCCACCAACGTAAAACTGGTGGATCGCGCCTGCCGCATCGTGGTGGAAGCCACCGGTGCCGAGCGCAGTCAGGCCGAAGCGGCGCTGAAGCAGACCGGTTTTGAAGTCAAACCGGCAATCCTGATGATCCTGGCCGGTATCGACGCACAAGAGGCGCAGCAGCGCTTACAACAGCATGACGGCTATTTGCGCGCGGCATTGACGCGCTAAACCACACCTGGGGCGGGCGATGGACAAGACAACGGCACTGGCGACACAGATTCTGGCGGGCATTGGCGGTGAGGGGAATATCCTCCGGCTGGAGAACTGCATGACACGAGTACGTGTCGAGGTTAACGATGAGCAACGCCTTGACCTGGCGGCGCTCAAGCAGTTACCGGGTGTTAAGGGCTATATCAAACAGGGCGAACAGCACCAGTTTATTGTTGGGCCAGGTGCCGCTGCCAAGGTGGTCGATGCCATGCGTTCACTGCTCACCGGTGCACCGGTTGCCGTGGCCAGCGGAGATGACGTCGCCCGTAACAAGGCACAAGCCAAGCAAAAGTATGCTGCGCCAATGAGCGGCGCGCTGAAAAAGTTGGCCGATGTCTTTATTCCGTTGATCCCGGCGTTCATCGCCTCCGGTCTGATTACCGGCATCATCAACCTGCTGAAACGGCCGGATATTGCCGGCGAACTGGCGCTAAATTACCCTAACGTGCTGGGACTGCTGGCAATTTTTGGCAGCGCCGTGTTCGCCATCATGAATATTCTGGTCGGGGTTAACGCCGCCAGGGTGTTTGGCGGTTCTCAGGCTATGGGCGGCGTGATGGCCGGTATTCTCTCCAGCCCGGCGTTGGCGCAGATCACTTTGTTCGGTGAGGCGTTGCAGCCTGGTCGTGGCGGGGTGATTGCAGTGCTGCTGGTGGTGGCGTTGATGTGCTGGGTTGAAAAGCGGCTGCGTAATTGGCTGCCGGAGTCGATCGAGCTGATCCTCAATCCGCTGATCACCACGCTGGTGACCGCATCGTTGGCGATTGTGATCCTGCAGCCGCTGGGCGGCTATATTTCGGATGCCATCGCCCACGGCGCTAACCTGGCGATCGACAAAGGGGGCCTGCTGGTGGGAGCAGTGCTGTCCGGGCTGTTCCTGCCGTTGGTGTTGTCCGGTTTGCATCAGGGGCTGGTGCCGATCCACGTCGAGCTGGTGCAGGCACATGGTTCCAACCCATTGCTGCCGATTTTGGCGATGGCGGGTGTTGGTCAGGTCGGGGCTGCGCTGGCCGTATTAATGAAAACCCGTAATGCACGGCTGAAAAAGGTGATCAAGGGAGCGTTGCCGGTCGGTATTCTCGGTATTGGCGAGCCCTTGATTTTCGGGGTGACCTTGCCGCTGGGGAGGCCCTTTGTCGCCGCGTGTCTCGGCGGTGCCGTGGGCGGGGCGCTGATCAGCTACTGGAAGGTGGCGACGGTGATCACCTTCGGTATCTCGGGTTTACCTTTGGCGTTAACCATTGTCTCGGGTAAGGTGATGTTGTATCTGACGGGTCTGGTGATTACCATTGCCGCTGGATTTATTTTCACCTGGATAATGGGATTCAACGATCCTGAGGAGTAGCGCTTGAGCGAGAAACAGAGCCAACAGGCCGCGGAAGGCCGCCGTGTGGTGTTCTTTGATCTGGACGGCACGCTGCATCAGGAAGACATGTTTGGTAGTTTCTTGCGTTTCTTGTTGCGCCATCTGCCATTGAATCTGTTGCTGGTGGTACCGTTGTTGCCGGTTGTCGGGCTGACGCTGTTGGTGATGGGCCGCGCTGCCCGCTGGCCGATGAGCGTGCTGCTGTGGTCGATTACCTTTGGTCGCTCGGAGGCCCGCTTAAAGGCGCTGGAACAGCGTTTTGTCAGTTATTTCCGCGATAAGGTGACCGCTTTCCCGGTGGTGCAAATGCGTTTGCGCCAGTACCTCGAAGCGCATGATGCGCAGGTATGGCTGATCACCGGTTCGCCGGAGCGTCTGGTGGAGCAGGTATATCAGGACTCTGCTTTTCTGCCGCAGGTCCATCTGGTGGGCAGCCGTATTTTACGGCGTTACGGTGGTTGGGTGCTGTCTCTGCGTTGCCTGGGGGTACAGAAGGTGACTCAGTTGGAACAGCGTCTCGGCGCGCCGCTCAAGCTGTATAGCGGCTACAGTGACAGCAAGCAGGATAATCCTTTGCTGTATTTCTGCGAGCACCGCTGGCGGGTCAGTAAGCTGGGTGAGCTGCAGCAGTTGGAATAACTAAAGGGCGGATATCCGTCCTTGGTTTAATCATAAAGCTGTTGGTTAGACTGAGATACCCGGGCCTAGCGCACCGAGGGGCGCTCCGGCAGCTAAAGCTGCTATGACCCCTTCGGCACGCTCTCCCTAATAACTGGCTTTAACGAAGTATAAGGGCGGATATCCGCCCTTTACTGTTTTTAATGGATTACATTGCCGCGCGGAAGATGGCGACAATCTGCTCGTGGGTGGCTTGTATCGGGTTGGTGAAACCGCAGGCATCTTTCAGCGCGTTGGTCGCCAGCGTATCGAAATCCTGTTCTTTCACTTTTAAATCGAGCAGCCCAGCCGGGATGCCGACGTCTTTTGCCAGCAAACGAATGGCGGCGATACAGGCAGCGGCACCCTGTGGGTCGTTAAGATGCTTCACATCCAGCCCCATGGCGACGGCGATGTCTTTCAACCGTGGCGCGCAAACCCGGGCGTTGAACTCCTGCACGTGCGGCAGCAGCACCGCGTTACACACCCCATGCGGCAGATCGTAGAAACCGCCAAGCTGGTGCGCCATGGCGTGCACATAACCGAGAGAAGCGTTGTTGAAGGCCATTCCGGCCAGGAACTGGGCGTAAGCCATGTTTTCACGTGCCTGCATATTGCTGCCGTCGGCGACCGCGTCGCGCAGCGATTCGGCAATCATGGTGACGGCTTTCAGCGCACAGGCATCGGTAATCGGGTTGGCGGCGCTGGAAACGTAAGCCTCAATCGCGTGGGTTAATGCATCCATCCCGGTGGCGGCGGTCAGGCCTTTCGGCATTCCGGCCATCAGGTGCGGGTCGTTGACCGACAGGATTGGGGTGACGTGTTTATCGACAATCGCCATTTTGATGTGGCGTGCTTCATCGGTGATGATGCAAAAACGGGTCATTTCAGACGCGGTGCCAGCAGTGGTGTTGATGGCAATCATCGGCAACTGCGGTTTGGCGGAGCGATCGACACCTTCATAATCCTTGATCTCTCCGCCATTGGTCGCGACCAGCGCGATGCCTTTGGCACAGTCGTGTGGCGAGCCGCCGCCAAGAGAAACCACGCAATCACAGCGGTGTTCTTGCAGCAGCGCCAGGCCCTGTTTCACGTTAAGGGTA
Organism: Serratia sp. S4; assembly: GCF_000347995.1. Classification (NCBI taxonomy): domain Bacteria; kingdom Pseudomonadati; phylum Pseudomonadota; class Gammaproteobacteria; order Enterobacterales; family Yersiniaceae; genus Serratia; species Serratia sp. S4. The sequence goes on along the minus strand of NZ_KB661120.1, from coordinate 4,024,058 downwards.
GTTGGGTTAGGGTGAGTACCGTCATAAACGCAGCTTTCAATCTGTTGCGCGACGAGTAACTGTTGTACCTGGGCGACCACGCCGATGTTATTCAACACTTTGTCGGTCACGATCAATGCGTGGCGCAATCCCTGTTGTTTCATGGTCTTTGCCGCTTCGTCCAGACAGCCGGAACCAATCATATTGACGGAAGGGATAAAGAAAGTTGAGGCAGCCATAAGTCACTCCTTGATAAAAGCTTTATTGCTTGCCTCAAACATTACTACGCTAATTATTAAGCGTTTATGATCTATCGCAATTTCGCGGTATACCCGTTGTCTTTTAAACCACCCTGTTGTTAGCTGCGCTGCAGACGTGGCCGGATGTTAATCATCGGTCAGGTCGTGCGGTTTGCGGCCCAGTTGCCATATTTTTTCAGCGTAGTGGCCTAACGCCCACAGACTCAGGCCGAGCAGCACAAAGAAAATCGCCTTTGGCATCGCGCCCCAGAAAAACTCGAAAAAGCGGGTATAGAGGTTAATGCCAAGGAAAGTCAGGCCGAACCCGCGCAGCATGCCGTCGTCACGTTTTAGCCCCAGCCAAATGCAGCCGACGGCGACCAGGCCGAACAACAGGCTCCAGTGCAACAGTTCTATTTGACGAGCGTTGTACCAACTGTCGAGGTCACCATAGTTGCCAAAGATTGACAGCAGCCACAGGGCAATAAACAGATACAACAAGCCCATCGCCAGGGAAACTCGTTCCAGCCCGCGACTGGCGAGCAGCGGTCGTAACAGCAAAGCCGCGGCGATCAGTACTATCCCGAAGGCAATAAAGCGCATCGGGAAACTCATGCCCAGCCAATAAGCTCCCCAGCCGGACATATAACCGGTTTCGGCACCGAAGGCGTTGCCGAGTGACAGCAGGGCAAACCACCACACCAGCCCGGAGCGGCTGAACCAGCCGATCACGCCATACAATAGGGCGGCGAATATCAGCAGCAGTGAAACCCGGCCGCTGCCGTTATCCAGCCAGACGCCCATCTGCCACAGGGCACAGGCGGTAAACAGCACGGCAACGAATAGCGCCGCCTCATTACCGTAGCGTTTTTCCGGATGGCGACGACGACGGCGTAGCGCCCAGATATAGCAAAGTGCGGCTACTACGGCAGCGATAGTCATGCGCACCGGGGCATCGAAGCGGAACAGTTCGCTCAAGCGGTAAAGCAGCTCGCTGTCGGCGAACAGGCTGCTGATGGCTATCACCAGCGAAGCCAGCGCCGCGAGAAATGCATAACGCGCCAGTCGTCGCCAGTCGAAGGGCTGCACTTCTACATGCTGCAGCAGCTGTTGCTGTTGTTGCGGGGTCAGCGCGCCTTCACCCACCCAACCGTCCAGTGCTTTTCGCACCACGGCGGCATTTTTTTTGCTGAATTTCATGTTTCCTGTCCCTGAAAAACACCGTTATTCAATCAGTATATACCCGTTGTATTTCAAGCTGCAGAGTTCAACTTTGCTCCCACCTGTAGGGGGCGAATATATTCGCCCCGGCTAACACGGGCGCAGCATGCAGTGCCCCTACTGTGTATAATGCCCGCCGCAAAGTGCACGAGGAATTATGCAATGACTGAATATAACGATGAGTACTGGATGCGTCAGGCATTGCGGTTGGCCCTGCGTGCGCAGGAAGAGGGCGAGGTGCCGGTAGGGGCATTGCTGGTGCTGGATAATCAGGTGATAGGCGAAGGCTGGAACCGACCGATTGGCCGCCACGATCCGACGGCGCATGCGGAAATCATGGCGTTACGGCAGGGCGGGGCAGTGCTACAAAACTACCGTCTGCTGAATGCTACCCTGTACGTGACCCTGGAACCCTGCGTGATGTGTGCAGGCGCTATGGTGCACAGCCGTATTCGTCGGTTGGTGTACGGCGCGGCCGATGTTAAAACCGGTGCGGCAGGGTCGCTGGTGGATATTTTGCGCCACCCCGGCATGAATCATCAGGTGGAGATCCTGTCCGGCGTGCTGGCCGAGGAGTGCGCCGCTACGCTGAGCAACTTTTTCCGCATGCGTCGTGAGCAGCAAAAGGCGTTGAAACAAGCGCAGCGTACCGATGTAGATAACAAGCCGGAATAATCAGAAATTCAGTGCCAGTTCCGGCGTAACGGCCGGATAACCTTTCCCCAGGTCAGCCTGTTCGGCCGCTTCCTGTGCCGCCTTTCTCTCTTTTTCCTGCAAATAACCCACCAGACTGACCTGATAGCGGCGAATGTTTTCCACGTAGTTATAGGCTTCGCGCCCACGCGCATAGCCGTAGGTTAATTGCGGGTAGTAGCGTTTCTGGCTGAGCATCGGCAGACGCTGTTTGACGTCGACCCAGCTGTCCGGATTGCCTTTTTGCATTTTGGTCAGTTTGCGGGCATCGAGCATATGGCCCCAGCCCATGTTATAGGCTGCCAGTGAGAACCAGATACGTTCATCTTCCGGCACGCTGTCGGGCACCTTGGCCATTAGCCTTTGCAGGTAGAGGGCACCGCCCTGAATACTTTCCTCGGGATCGAGACGATCGTTAACCCCCAGACCGTCGGCGGTGGCTCGTGTCAGCATCATCAGGCCACGCACGCCGGTCGGTGAGGTTGCCTGCGGGTTCCAGTGCGATTCCTGATAGGCAATGGCCGCCAGCAGTTTCCAGTCGATCTCGCTGGCGTACTTTTCAAACAGTGAGCGGAAGGTCGGCAGCACCGAATCGATGGCGGACAGGAAGGTTTTGGTATCGACGTAATCGAAACTGCCTACGTGGCCGAGGTACTTCTCTTCCAGCCGCGCCAGCGTGCCGTCATCCACCATCTGGCTGTAGAAGTCCAGCATTGCCGCATACAGGCTGTCATCGGTGCCGCGTTTCAGATACCAGGTGACCGGTTCTTCATCGGTGACGTCGAACGCCACTGCCAATTGCGGGTGGATGCGTTGCAACAGCGCGATGGTAACGGAATCGCCGAGGGTGTAATCCAGCTTGCCGTCGGCCACCTGCTCGAGCAGCTCTTTGGAGGTGAGATCGCTGGAGGCTTCCCAACTGAGATCCGGGAATTTACTTTGCTTGAGCTGTTTCAGGGTGCTGACGTGTGCCGAGCCGGAGGCCACCGCCAGTTTGCCTTTAATATCAGCAAAGGTTTTCGGCCGCGCCGTACCCAGGCGATAAACCAACTGTTGGGAAACGGAATAATAAGCCGGGCCGGTGCGCGCGCGGCTGAGGCGATCCTGATTGTAGATCAGGCCGGCGGCCAACAGGTCGGCATCGTCATCGTCCAAATCGTCAAACAGGTCATTAATGTTCTTGTGCGGGATCACTACCAGTTTCACGCCCAGGTAGTTGGCGAAGCGTTTTGCCAGCTCGTAGTCGAGACCACTCGGCCCCTGCTTGGTGGTGAAATAGGTCAACGGCGAGTTTAGCGTACTGATACGCAACTCTCCGCGCGATTTGATCTCTTCGAGTTGCCCGCCCTGACCGCCGCGCCAGGTAATATTGGGCCACAGGGCGAGCGCCAGAAGCAAGGTAACAACACCGATTAGAATGTAGTTTATTTTAAGGCGTTTCAAATAGTTATCCAGTGGTGGCACACATGCACTGCCGACGGCTGACCAGTCTTTTCTTATGGTTAAATCAACAGTGCCGGGGCATTTTGCGCAACAAAACGCCAGCGTGCAACTTTATTGACACGTTATGACAATTCGAGGGGGCGGAGAGCTTTTATCAATAATAGCAACGCAAACGGTTTCGTCGGCGGCGTAGATTCTCTATAATGGCGCGCGTTTTCCCCCTGTTGCGCCCAATGAAGTGCTGAAGTCAGTTGCTTCGAAGACGAGAGAACTTTGATTATGGAAATACTGCGTGGTTCGCCCGCTTTGTCGGCTTTTCGTGTTACCAAACTGCTGTCCCGCTGCCAGGACGCTCAACTTCCGGTCAGTGATATCTACGCCGAGTACGTCCACTTTGCTGATGTTAGCGCACCGTTAAATACCGAAGAGCACGCCAAGCTCGCGCGCCTGCTCAAGTACGGCCCCTCTCTCGCCGAACATGCCCCTGAAGGCCGCCTGCTGTTGGTGACGCCGCGTCCGGGTACCCTTTCTCCGTGGTCTTCCAAAGCCAGCGATATTGCCCATAACTGCGGTTTGAAGCAGGTGCTGCGGCTGGAGCGCGGTCTGGCGTTCTACGTCAAGGCAGAGGCGCTGACCGAAGCCCAATGGCAGCAGCTTGCCACCTTGTTGCACGACCGCATGATGGAAACCGTCTTCAGCAGTCTGCAACAGGCGGAGCAACTGTTCGCTCAGCATCAGCCGGCACCTTACCAGAGGGTCGATATGCTGGGGGAAGGGCGCAGCGCGCTGGAGCAGGCTAACCTCAAGCTGGGCCTGGCACTGGCCGAAGACGAAATCGACTATCTGCTGAATGCCTTTACCGGTCTGGGGCGCAACCCGACGGATATCGAACTCTACATGTTCGCGCAGGCCAACTCCGAGCACTGCCGCCATAAAATTTTCAATGCCGATTGGATCATCGACGGCGAACAGCAACCGAAGTCGCTGTTCAAAATGATCAAAAATACCTTCGAACAGACGCCGGATTACGTGTTGTCGGCATATAAAGACAACGCGGCCGTGATGGAAGGCTCGCAGGTCGGTCGGTTCTTCGCCGCACCGGAAAGCGGCCAGTATGACTACCATCAGGAAGCCGCTCATATCCTGATGAAGGTGGAAACTCATAACCACCCAACGGCGATCTCCCCATGGCCGGGTGCGGCTACCGGCTCCGGCGGTGAGATCCGTGACGAAGGCGCGACTGGTCGCGGTGCCAAACCCAAGGCCGGTCTGGTGGGCTTCTCGGTTTCCAACCTGCGTATTCCCGGTTTTGAACAGCCATGGGAGCAGGATTTCGGCAAGCCAGACCGCATTGTGACGGCACTGGACATCATGACCGACGGCCCATTGGGCGGTGCGGCGTTCAATAACGAATTCGGCCGTCCAGCGCTGGTGGGGTATTTCCGTACCTATGAAGAGCAGGTCAACAGCCATAACGGCGTCGAGCTGCGTGGCTACCACAAGCCGATCATGCTGGCGGGCGGTATCGGTAACATCCGTGCCGACCACGTACAAAAAGCTGAAATCACCGTCGGTGCCAAACTGGTGGTGCTCGGTGGCCCGGCAATGAATATCGGCCTGGGCGGCGGCGCGGCATCATCCATGGCCTCCGGCCAGTCTGATGCCGATCTGGATTTCGCTTCGGTACAGCGCGACAACCCGGAAATGGAACGCCGTTGCCAGGAAGTGATCGACCGCTGCTGGCAGTTGGGCGAACAAAACCCGATTCTGTTTATCCACGATGTCGGCGCCGGTGGCTTGTCCAACGCCATGCCTGAACTGGTCAGCGACGGTGGCCGCGGTGGTCGTTTCGAACTGCGCGATATTCTGAACGATGAGCCGGGCATGAGTCCGCTGGAAGTCTGGTGTAATGAATCGCAGGAACGCTATGTGATGGCGATTGCACCGGCGCAGATGGCGCAGTTTGATGAGATTTGCCGCCGTGAGCGTGCGCCTTATGCGGTGATCGGTGAAGCCACCGAAGAACAGCATCTGACACTGAACGACAGCCATTTCGACAACCAGCCGATCGACATGCCGCTGGACGTGCTGTTGGGCAAAACGCCGAAGATGACGCGTGACGTGACTCGTCTGCAGGCCAAAGGCCAGCCGCTGCAGCGTGACGAGATCACCCTGAATGATGCGGTCAACCGCGTACTGCATCTGCCGGCGGTTGCAGAGAAAACCTTCCTGATCACCATTGGCGACCGTACCGTGACCGGTATGGTGGCACGCGATCAGATGGTCGGCCCGTGGCAGATCCCGGTGGCCGACTGTGCGGTTACCACCGCCAGCCTGGACAGCTATTACGGTGAAGCGATGTCGATCGGCGAACGTGCGCCGGTAGCCCTGCTGGACTTCGCTGCCTCTGGCCGCCTGGCGGTCGGGGAAGCGCTGACCAACCTGGCCGCGACCGAAATCGGTTCGCTCAAGCGCGTGAAGCTTTCCGCTAACTGGATGGCGGCAGCCGGTCACCCGGGTGAAGACGCCGGTCTGTATGAAGCGGTGAAAGCGGTGGGCGAAGAACTTTGTCCGGCGCTGGGGATCACTATTCCAGTGGGCAAAGACTCGATGTCGATGAAAACCCGCTGGCAGGAAGGCAACGAACAGCGCGAAATGACCTCGCCGCTGTCACTGGTGATCACCGGTTTTGCTCGTGTAGAAGATGTCCGCCACACCGTGACGCCACAACTGCGTACCGATAAGGGCGACAGCGCACTGCTGCTGATCGACCTGGGTAACGGCCATAACGCGCTGGGTGCCACTGCGTTGGCGCAGGTTTATCGTCAACTGGGCGACAAACCGGCCGACGTGCGCAACGTTGAGCAGTTGGCGGGCTTCTTTAACGCCATGCAGCAGTTGGTGGCCGATCGCGCGCTGCTGGCTTACCATGACCGTTCCGACGGCGGCCTGCTGGTCACGTTGGCGGAAATGGCGTTTGCCGGCCACTGCGGCGTGCAGGTGGATATCAAAGCGCTGGGCGACGATGCGCTGGCTGCGCTGTTCAACGAAGAGTTGGGCGCAGTGATCCAGGTTACGGCTGACCAGCTTGCAGCGGTACAGCAGGTATTTGCTCAGCACGGCCTGACGGACAATGTTCATCACATCGGCAGCGTGCAGACTGGCGATCGCTTTGTGATCACACAGGGCGATAAAGCGGTATACAGCGAAAGCCGCGCCACGCTGCGCACCTGGTGGGCGGAAACCACCTGGCAGATGCAACGCCTGCGTGATAACCCGGAATGTGCCGATCAGGAACACCAGGCCAAGCAGGATGAGCGCGATCCTGGTCTGAACGTCAAACTGAGCTTTGCTCCGGAAGAAGACATTGCTGCGCCGTACATCGCCAAGGGCGCACGTCCTAAAGTGGCGGTACTGCGTGAGCAGGGGGTTAACTCTCACGTTGAGATGGCGGCAGCATTCCATCGCGCCGGTTTTGATGCGGTAGACGTGCATATGAGCGATTTGCTGGAAGGCCGTCGCGACCTGCAGGACTTCCATACGCTGGTGGCCTGCGGCGGCTTCTCGTACGGTGACGTACTGGGCGCCGGTGAAGGCTGGGCGAAGTCGATTCTGTTCAACGATCGCGTCCGTGACGAGTTCGAATCCTTCTTCCACCGTCCGCAGACCCTGGCGTTGGGCGTGTGTAACGGTTGCCAGATGATGTCGAACCTGCGCGACCTGATCCCAGGGGCTGAACATTGGCCGCGTTTCGTACGCAATTTGTCAGACCGTTTTGAAGCGCGTTTCAGCCTGGTGGAAGTGGCGGCCAGCCCGTCGCTGTTCATGCAGGGTATGGCGGGTTCACGCATGCCGATCGCCGTCTCGCACGGTGAAGGGTACGTCGAGGTGCGCGATGCTGCACATCTGGCGGCTCTGGAGCACCATAACCTGGTGGCGTTGCGCTTTGTCGATAATGCCGGTCAGGTTACGGAAACCTACCCAGCCAACCCGAACGGTTCACCGAACGGGATCACCGCAGTGACCAGCAGCAATGGCCGCGCGACGGTGATGATGCCGCATCCGGAGCGGGTATTCCGCACCGTCAGCAACTCGTGGCATCCGGAAGAGTGGGGCGAAGACAGCCCGTGGATGCGTATGTTCCGCAACGCCCGTAAGCAACTGGGTTAAGCGAGCATTTAGCGGTAGCCTGAGGGGCGCAAGAGATTGCGCCCCTTTTTATTTTTTTGCTCGCTGGCAGTTGTCGGCATTTTGCGACAGGGGCTATTTTAACTGTCTCTAAAAAGAGACACTTAACTCATTGATTTATAATGGTGTAAAATTAATTGGCTTAAGTTGTCGGTTTTTGGCGACAGGGTGACGTTTTTTTCTTCGCCGGATACGCGGTTAATTTGTGTATTTTGACAGTGAATAAATATTTTATTAATAAATATCAATTAGTTAAAAATAACTTGAAAAGTTGGCACGCTAAGTGCATTATTCTGCCCAGTTGCTCATTCAACTATTTATGACGGCCCCGTATTTAGACGGAATTGTTGCCTCATAAGCCTCCGAATGATGCCAAAGAAATGGTGCCTATCGTCCAACCAAACCGATAACAGACGCGCAAGCGCTTTATCAAGCATCGGGCGACACGTGGAGTGAGGCACCGCCTGTATCCAACTGTGATGAGTGTTCATCAATCCCGGATACGTACGGATGCTATTCGTCCTGTTCGATGCCAGCCATGTGCTACATCACCCTGGGGACGAGATTCAAGGGCATCCACACATTCTTGCGATGGGGCAGCTCTGCCCCAGCGTCAAACCTCAACGTTATGCCTACCTCTATCTTCATCCGTTATCGATAGTTTCAAACACAAACTCCTACTTATGGCTCGCTGACCTGTATTTTCCTGACGCTCCGCTGAACGCCGGGCTTTCCTCTCATCGGCGACTCGGTTAGCATCGGAGCAACTAGAGACAGTGAGATGATTTCATTGAAAAGATGGCGTTTATTTCCCCGATCGCTGCGCCAACTGGTGCTGATGGCGTTCCTGCTGGTGCTGCTGCCACTGCTGGTGCTGGCCTATCAGGCTTACCAGAGCCTGGATCACCTCAGCGCGCAGGCGGCAGACATCAACCGCACCACGCTGGTGGATGCGCGACGCAGTGAGGCAATGACCAGCGTGGCGCTGGAAATGGAACGCAGTTACCGCCAGTATTGCGTACTGGTCGATCCCACTCTGGCGCGGTTGTACCAAAACCAGCGCAAACAGTATTCACAGATGCTCGATGCCCACGCGCCGATCCTGCCGGATGAACGCTATTATCAAACCTTGCGCGATCTGCTGACCCAGCTTGCGGCGATTAAATGCCAAAGCAGCGGCCCGGACGCACAGGCTTCGATGTTGCTGGAGTCATTCTCGCGTTCCAATGCCGAAATGGTGCAGGCCACGCGTGCCGTGGTGTTCTCTCGCGGCCAGCAGTTACAGCAGGCGATTGCCGAGCGCGGTCAGTTCTTCGGCTGGCAGGCATTGATGCTGTTTCTGGTCAGCGTAATGCTGGTGGTGTTATTCACCCGGATGATTATCGGTCCGGTAAAAGCGGTAGAGCGAATGATCAACCGCCTGGGGGAAGGTCGGGCGTTGGGCAGTACCGACTCTTTCAAAGGGCCGCGTGAACTGCGTTCTCTGGCTCAGCGCATTATTTGGCTGAGTGAACGCCTGGCGTGGCTGGAGTCGCAGCGCCATGAGTTCCTGCGCCATATTTCGCACGAGTTGAAGACGCCGTTGGCCAGCATGCGCGAGGGTACCGAATTGCTGGCGGACGAAGTGGCCGGTCCGCTGACCTCCGATCAGAAAGAGGTGGTAACCATTCTCGACGGCAGCAGCCGTCACCTGCAGCAACTGATTGAACAACTGCTGGATTACAACCGCAAACTGGCCGATGGCCCGGCAGAGCATGAGAATGTCGAGCTGAAAGAGATGGTCGAAATGGTGGTGGCGGCACACAGTTTGCCGGCCCGGGCAAAATTGATCCGCACCGAGATCCAATTGGATGCGGAAATATGCTGGGCAGAGCCTACGCTATTAATGCGCGTGCTGGATAATCTCTACTCCAATGCGGTGCACTACGGCAAGGAATCCGGTAACATTTGGATCCGCAGCCGTCAGGTTGGGCAACGGGTGCAGATTGATGTCGCCAACAGCGGCACGCCGATCCCCGAAGCCGAGAGAACCATGATTTTTGAGCCTTTTTTCCAGGGTAGTCACCAGCGAAAAGGGGCGGTAAAAGGAAGCGGTCTGGGGCTGAGCATTGCGCAGGATTGTATCCGCCGCATGCGTGGCGAACTGCAGTTGGTTGAAGTCGCCGGCACCGACGTCTGCTTCCGTATTGAATTGCCATTAACCGCCGAGAATGAATAATAATGTACACATGGTCTAAACGCCTTCGTCTCTCGCAGACCGAACGTTCACCGCGTGCCACACAGGGCACGCCGCTCGGCAAGCGTCGATTTTCCTTTTTAGGCAGCGTTCTTTTTATGCCGTTTCTGTTGGCGGGTTGCGTCGATCGTGCGGTTAGCGGTGGCCTGAATCAGCCGCAGCAGGAAGCGATCCCGGACACCAAAGTGGTGGATTATCGCATCGCAGCCTGCGACAGCCTGTGGCCGCTCGACGAAAAAGACGCGTTGAATAACTCACTTTACTGGCTGCGAGCCATGGACTGTGCCGATCGTATCGGTTCAACCCAGGCGCGTGCGCTGGCGAAAACCCTGCCTGGCAACAGCTGGGACGGTATTTTCAAGCAAAGTATCCTGTTGGCCAGTGCCGAGCCGACCTCGGGCGAACGTCGCCAGATGATCGACCGTCTGAACAGTTACCGCATGGAGTTCCCAAGCTCACTGCGCCCGCTGTTGCAGCTGTGGCGTCAACAGCAGGTACTGCAGATCACCCTGTTTGATGAAAAGGCGCGCTATCAGCACCTGCAGGAAAGCTCCGACAGCCAGATAGATACGCTGCGTCAGAGCCAGATACGTTTACAGGCGCAGCTGCAGGATACCTCGCGCAAGCTGGAAAACCTGACCGATATCGAACGCCAGCTCTCTTCGCGCAAGCAGATGCAGAGTGACATCCCGGACAACAGCGGAACGCAGCAAAAAACTGACGCCACGGGCAAGAAAGTTGCGCCCGCCAAGGCAGCAGAATCGGATGCTGAACCTGAGAAGGGTACCGCTTTGCCGGTGGAGCCGGAAGATACCTACGCGCCGCCCCCCGCTAACAAGGAGTCTCACGCGCAATGACCGCACGCAAACCGGCCAATTTGTTATTGGTTGACGACGATCCCAGCCTGCTTAAGCTGCTGGGGATGCGCCTGACCAGCGAAGGTTTTCATGTCACCACCGCCGAAAGCGGCCAGGAAGCGCTGCGCCTGTTAGGGCGTGAGAAGATTGATCTGGTGATCAGCGATCTGCGGATGGATGAAATGGACGGCATGGCACTGTTTGCCGAAATCCAAAAGCATCAGCCTGGCATGCCGGTGATCATTCTTACCGCCCATGGTTCAATCCCGGACGCGGTGGCGGCTACCCAGCAAGGGGTGTTCAGCTTCCTGACCAAACCGGTGGATCGTGATGCGCTGTATAAAGCCATCGACGATGCCCTATCGCTGTCACTGCCGGCCGGTGATGACAGTTGGCGTGAAGACATCGTCACCCGCAGCCCGATTATGCTGCGCCTGCTGGAGCAGGCAAAAATGGTGGCGCAGTCGGACGTCAGCGTATTGATTAACGGCCACAGCGGCACCGGTAAAGAGGTGCTGGCACAGGCGATCCACGGTGCCAGTCCTCGCGGTAAAAAGGCCTTTATCGCCATTAACTGCGGTGCGTTGCCGGAGCAACTGCTGGAGTCCGAGCTGTTTGGCCATGCCAAAGGGGCCTTTACCGGCGCGGTCAGCAGCCGCGAAGGGCTGTTCCAGGCGGCAGCCGGCGGCACGCTGTTCCTCGACGAGATCGGCGATATGCCGCTTTCGCTGCAGGTTAAGCTGTTGCGCGTATTGCAGGAGCGCAAGGTGCGCCCGCTGGGCAGCAACCGCGATCTGGACATTGACGTTCGCATCATTTCCGCCACTCACCGCGATCTGCAAAAGGCGATGGCGAAAAACGAATTCCGCGAGGATTTGTACTACCGGCTGAACGTGGTGAACCTGAAGATCCCGGCGTTGAATGAGCGTGCCGAGGATATCCCGCTGCTGGCCAATCATCTGCTGCGCGAATCGGCCAAGCGCCATAAACCCTTCGTTCGCAGCTTCTCAACGGACGCTATGAAACGCTTGATGACCGCCACCTGGCCGGGCAACGTGCGCCAACTGGTGAACGTCATCGAGCAGTGTGTGGCCCTGACCTCTGCGCCGGTGATCAGCGAAGCGCTGGTTGAGCAGGCGTTGGAAGGGGAAAATACCGCCTTGCCGACCTTTGTCGAGGCCCGCAATCAGTTTGAATTGCACTATCTGCGCAAGCTGTTGCAGATCACCAAGGGTAACGTGACCCAGGCCGCGCGCATGGCAGGCCGCAACCGTACCGAGTTTTATAAATTGCTGTCGCGTCATGAACTGGACGCCAACGATTTTAAAGAATGATTTTTTCCGCCGCAGCCTGCGCACGCAGGTTCTCAACAAACGCGGCGGAATGATTTACACTCCGTTCTCTTGTTTGTGGCGTGGCCCAACACAGAGCACCATGGAACGTATTAAGCGGGATCCTAAACAATGAGCAGATCACTTTCCATCGCACTGGCCCAGCTGAATCTGCTGGTCGGTGACATTGAAGGCAACACCGAACGCATGTTGCAAACCGTGCAAGAGCAGCAGAAGGCGGGAGCCGATCTGGTCATGTTCACCGAGTTGGCGCTCTCCGGCTATCCGCCGGAAGACCTGCTGTACCGCAACGATTTTTACCAGCGCTGTGACGCGCAGCTGCAGCGTCTGCAGCAGGCATCTGCCGAGGTCGCCATTCTGGTTGGCCATCCGTGGCGTGAAGGCGACAAGCTGTATAATGCGCTGTCGCTGTTTTCTGAAGGGCAGTTGCTGGCGCGTTACTTCAAGCAGCAGTTGCCGAACTACGGCGTTTTCGATGAGAAACGCTACTTCCAGGCCGGTAGTGAAACCTGCGTGGTTGAGCTGAAAGGCTATCAATTGGGCCTGCTGATTTGCGAAGATTTGTGGTTCCCAGGGCCGGTCGATGCCGCCAAGGCGGCCGGTGCCGAAATGATTTTGTCGATCAACGCCTCGCCGTACAACCGCGAAAAACCGTATATCCGCAAGACGTTAATGGCCGGCCATTGCCAACGTACCCATCTGCCGCTGGTGTATCTGAACCAGATTGGCGGGCAGGATGAACTGATTTTCGACGGTTGTTCGAAGGTGTTCGATGCGGCCGGCAATATGACCCATCGCCTGACCGCATTTGCCGAGCAGGTGACCCTGCTTGAGCTCAATGAGCTGGAGGTGGTGCCAATGACCGCTCCGGCCGCCGAGCTGCCGCAGTTGGCGCAGGTGTACGAAGCCCTGGTGCTGGCGGTGCGCGATTACGTCACTAAAAACGGCTTTAAGGGCGCGGTACTGGGGTTGTCTGGCGGTATCGATTCGGCGCTGACGCTGGCGATTGCCGTCGATGCCTTGGGCAAAGATAAAGTGCAGGCGCTGATGATGCCGTTCCGCTACACCGCGGATATCAGTATCGCTGACGCCAAAGAAGAAGCTGAAATCCTCGGCATTGAATTCGACATCGTCTCTATTGAACCTATGTTCGACGCCTTTATGGGCCAGCTGACGCCAATGTTTGCCGGTACCGAACGCGACACCACCGAAGAAAACCTGCAGGCACGCTGCCGCGGCGTGGTGTTGATGGCGCTGTCCAACAAGCGCCGCAGCATCGTGTTGACCACCGGCAACAAAAGCGAGATGGCCGTAGGTTACGCCACGCTGTATGGTGATATGGCGGGTGGCTTCGACGTGCTGAAAGACGTACCGAAAACGCTGGTGTTCAAGCTGTCCGAATACCGTAACACCGTCTCATACGTGATCCCGCAGCGGGTTATCGATCGTCCACCGTCCGCAGAGCTGGCGCCGGATCAGCTCGATCAGGACAGCCTGCCGCCGTACGACATTCTGGATGCAATTCTGGAAGGTTACGTCGAACGCGATAAGTCGGTTGCCGATCTGGTGGCCGAAGGCTTCGACGAGGCGATCGTGCGCAAGGTTATCCGCCTGGTGGATATCAACGAATACAAACGGCGTCAGGCCGCCGTCGGGCCGCGCATCACCGCCCGCAATTTCGGCAAAGACCGCCGCTACCCAATCACATCCGGCTTTGGCCGCAAAAATTGGTAAAGGAAACAAGATGAAAAAGATCGACGCTATTATCAAGCCGTTCAAACTGGATGATGTCCGTGAAGCGCTGGCTGAGGTTGGCATTACCGGGATGACCGTCACCGAAGTGAAAGGCTTCGGCCGCCAGAAGGGCCACACCGAGCTGTACCGTGGCGCGGAGTATATGGTCGATTTTCTGCCGAAGGTGAAAATTGAGATCGTGGTGGCCGACGATATCGTCGATACCTGCGTCGAGACCATCATGCAGACCGCGCAAACCGGCAAAATCGGCGATGGCAAAATCTTTGTCTTCGACGTGGCACGCGTAGTGCGTATCCGTACCGGCGAGCAGGACGAAGAAGCGATTTAATGTGACGTTTCTGGTCTGAAACCCCTGAGGGCGCAGCATGCTGCGCCCTTGTCATATCTGCAGTCTGTTATCTCCTCCCACCGATTGATTCCTCCTTCTCTGTCATTGTTGCCGTTAGCATTCTAAAAAAGCGAAGGCTGTCGCGTTTTTAATAGTTTTCCCGATCGCTTTACGCGCGGCATCTACACTCAATCCAACTGTTTTGATTGAGGTTGTGACCTATGATGACGCTACGCCAAATTCGCCACTTCATTGCCGTAGCGGAAACCGGATCGATCTCCGCCGCCGCCCAGGCGGTGTTCGTTTCCCAATCCTCGCTGACGCTGGCCATCCAGCAACTGGAGACCGACATTGGCGTGCGGCTGTTTGATCGCCACGCAAAGGGCATGAACCTGACGCATCAGGGCCATCAGTTTCTGCGCCAGTCTTACCTGATCCTCGCCACGGTGGATAACGCCAAGCGCAGCCTGCAACTGGGTACCGAAAGCCTGACCGGCAAGCTGACCATTGGCGTGACCAGCCTGGTGGCCGGATACTTTTTGGTCGAACTGCTCAAGCGGTTTAAATCGGCCTATCCCAATGTCACCATTCAGATGATCGAAGACGAACGTCCTTATATTGAGCACCTGCTGGTGAGCGGGGAGATCGATATCGGCGTACTGATACTGTCGAATATTGAGGATCGTGATGCGTTACAGACCGAAGTGCTGATGCACTCGCCTTATCGTCTGTGGTTACCGCCGCTGCATCCGTTGCTGGATCATGAAAGTATCGGGTTGGCGGATGTGGCGAAGCTGCCGCTGATCCAGCTGAATGCCGACGAAATGGACGTGCATGCGCGGCGCATCTGGGCGCGTGCCGGAGTGAAACCGGAGATCGCCATGAAAACCGGTTCGACGGAGGCGGTGCGCAGCCTGGTAGCGGCGGGCATGGGTGTTTCAATCCTGCCGGACATGGCCTATCGCGCCTGGTCGCTGGAGGGCAACATGATTGAAGCCCGCAAGCTGGTGGATCTGCTGGAGCCGCTCGACATCGGCCTGGCCTGGCGACGCGGCAGTGCGCGGCCGGAACTGGTCACGCCTTTCCTCACCATTGCCCGTGAGAATGGCAATATGCACGCTGCCGGGCTGAAGCATTCGATTTAATCGAACGCGGCGTTCAGTATTTAGAATTTGTTGGCTGCCTGATGCTCGCTTAGTCTGATTGAAACTAACTTATTCACATTTGGTTAACGTTTTGGTCACTTAGGGGCAATACACCATGGCAGATGTGCACCTCCTTTCAGGTTTATCCTGTCAGCAATTCATTAACGGTCAGTCGGTCGAAGGCGAAGGCCAGCAGGAGTGCATCGTTAATCCGGCCAATGGCGAAACGCTGGTTTCCATCACCGAAGCCTCATCGGCGCAGGTCGGCAGTGCGGTTAAGGCGGCGCAGCAGGCTTTCGGCCACTGGTCGCGCACCACACCGGCCTACCGTGCTTCCATTCTGCTACGTATTGCCGACGCCATCGAACGGCAGGCCCCGCGCCTGGCTGGTCTGGAGGCGCTTAACTGCGGAAAACCACTGCATCAGGCGCTCAATGACGATCTGCCGGCCGCCGTCGACGTGTTTCGTTTCTTTGCCGGCGCGGTGCGCACCCAGCAGGGGCAACTGGCCGGTGAATATATTGAAGGGCACACCTCGATGATCCGCCGTGACCCCGTAGGTGTGGTGGCCTCGATTGCGCCATGGAACTACCCGTTGATGATGGCGGCGTGGAAGATCGCGCCGGCGCTGGCGGCGGGCAACACCGTAGTATTCAAACCTTCCGAACACACCCCGCTGACCATTCTTGCGCTGGTGCCTGCACTGCAGGACATCCTGCCGCCGGGCGTGCTGAATATCATCTATGGTGGTGGCGAAGGGGTCGGTAGCCATCTGGTCGGGCATCCGCAGGTGCGTTTGGTCTCGGTGACCGGCGATATTGTCACCGGGCAAAAAATTCTGCAGGCTGCGGCGAAAAGCGTTAAACGCACGCATCTCGAACTGGGCGGCAAGGCCCCGGTGATTGTCTGTGACGACGCCGACCTGGATGAAGTGGTCAACAGCATTCGCACCTACGGCTACTACAACGCTGGGCAAGACTGCACCGCCGCCTGCCGCATCTACGCGCAGGCGGGGATCTATCCGAAGCTGGTGGAAGCGCTGGGCGAGGCGGTTGCCAGCCTGCGTTTTGCCCGCAAGCGCGATGAAGATAACGAAATCGGCCCGCTGATCAGCAGCCGCCAGCGCGATCGCGTGGCCAGCTTTGTCGAGCGGGCGCTCAGCCAGCCGCATATTGAATTGATCACCGGCGCCGCCGCGCACTCCGGTCCGGGTTTCTATTACCAACCCACGCTGCTGGCCGGCTGCCTGCAAAGCGACGAAATCGTCCAGCGCGAGGTGTTCGGCCCGGTGGTGAGCGTCACCCGCTTCGAACATCTGGAGCAGGCGGTCAACTGGGCCAACGATTCCGAATACGGCCTGGCCTCGTCGGTCTGGACGCAGAATATCGATCGGGCGCTGCATATCGCCGCACATCTGCAATACGGCAGCACCTGGATCAACACCCATTTCACCCTGGCGAGTGAGATGCCACACGGCGGTCTGAAACGCTCCGGCTACGGCAAAGATCTTTCCAGTGATTCACTGCAGGACTACAGCGTAGTCAGGCATGTAATGGCGAAGTTTAAAGCCAGCTTCTAGTGGCAGCATACCCGTCGCCTTTCAAGCTGCAGCGTTGTTACCTGCACTCGGTTATTCGGCCCATCGTGGGCCGAACCCCTGGCGGGGCCGCGGCTAGCCGCGTTCAAATCTGTTCCCGACAGATTTGTCACCCCAGTTACTTACTCAAGTAAGCGCCTGGGGATGAGTGAGCTGGTCGCCTAGCTGCAACTTGAAATTCATAGGGTAAATAAAATTATACGACAGCGGCAGCCGTTCCCTGCCGCACATAGATACGCAACACAGGGGTTATTACGATGGGAAAAACTACCGCAGTCACCACCACAGTTTCCGCACTCTGTTTCACCGTGCTTTGCGGCCTGGCCCAGGCGGCAGACTTGCCGCAGGCGCTGGGTAAAGGCGAAGGGCGCCTGGATATCATCGCCTGGCCGGGCTATATCGAACGTGGCCAGTCCGATAAAAACTATGACTGGGTCAGCCAGTTTGAAAAGCAAACCAGCTGCGCGGTGAATGTGAAAACCGCCGCCACCTCCGATGAAATGGTCAGCCTGATGGCCAAGGGCGGCTATGACCTGGTCACCGCTTCCGGCGACGCCTCGCTGCGATTGATCTTCGGTAAACGGGTGCAGCCAATCAACACTGCGCTGATCCCCAACTGGAAAAACATAGATCCGCGCCTGCTGAACGGTGCCTGGTACACCGTTGACGGCAAAACCTACGGCACGCCTTATCAGTGGGGGCCAAACCTGCTGATGTACAACACCAAAACCTTCCCAACGCCGCCAGACAGCTGGGCGGTAGTGTTCCAGCAACAGAACCTGCCGGACGGCAAGACCAATCAGGGCCGGGTGCAGGCCTACGACGGGCCGATTTACATCGCCGATGCGGCGCTGTTCCTGAAGGCCACGCAACCGCAGCTTGGCATCAGCGATCCGTACCAACTGAATGAAGAGCAGTATCAGGTCGCCTTGAAGCTATTGCGCACCCAGCATGCCTTGATCCACCGCTACTGGCATGACACTTCGGTGCAGATGAGCGATTTCAAAAACGAAGGCGTGGTGGCCTCCAGCGCCTGGCCCTATCAGGCCAATGCTCTGAAAGGAGAAGGCCAGCCGATTGGCACCGTGTTCCCGAAAGAGGGGGTTACCGGTTGGGCGGACACCACCATGCTGCACAGCGATGCCAAGCATCCGAACTGTGCTTACCTGTGGATGAACTGGTCGCTGGAGCCGAAAGTGCAGGGCGACGTTGCCGCCTGGTTTGGTTCGGTACCGGCATCACCGGCGGGCTGCAAGGCCAGCACGCTACTGGGCGACAAAGGTTGTGAAACCAACGGCTTCAACCAGTTCGACAAGATTGCCTTCTGGAAAACACCGCAGGCACAGGGCGGCAAATTCGTGCCATACAGCCGCTGGACTCAGGACTATATCGCCATCATGGGCGGTCGCTAACCCGCGGGGGCGTAGCCTGCTACGCCCGATTAATGCCTTTCAGGAGCGCAGATCATGACCATTGCCGTGCAATTTATCGATGTTTCGCGGAGCTTCGGCGAGGTTCGCGCCGTGGATCGGGTTTCTATCGAGATACAAGACGGGGAATTCTTCTCCATGCTCGGGCCTTCCGGCTCGGGCAAAACCACCTGCCTGCGACTGATCGCCGGCTTTGAACAACTCAGCGCCGGCTCGATCCGCATTCACGGGCAGGAAGCGGCCAACCTGCCGCCGTACCAGCGCGACGTGAATACCGTATTCCAGGATTACGCCCTGTTCCCGCACATGTCGGTACTGGAAAACGTCGCCTATGGATTGATGGTGAAGGGCGTCGCCAAACGTGAACGGCTGGCCCGGGCACAGGAGGCGCTGGACAGCGTGGCGCTGGGTTTCGTGGCCGAGCGTAAGCCGGCTCATCTTTCCGGTGGCCAGCGTCAACGGGTCGCACTGGCCCGCGCGTTGGTGAACCGACCGCGGGTGCTGTTGCTGGATGAGCCGCTGGGCGCGCTGGATCTCAAGCTGCGTGAACAGATGCAGGGCGAGTTGAAAAAGCTGCAGCGGCAACTGGGGATCACCTTTATTTTCGTCACCCATGATCAGAGCGAAGCGCTGTCGATGTCTGACCGGGTGGCGGTGTTCAACAATGGGCGGATCGAGCAGGTGGATGCGCCGCGTGAGCTGTACATGCGGCCGAAGACACCGTTTGTTGCCGAGTTTGTCGGCACCTCTAACGTGGTGCGCAGCGAACTGGCTCAGCGTTTACTCGGCCAGACCGCCACTTTCTCGATCCGCCCCGAGCATATTCGCTTAATGGATCAGGCCGGTGCCGCGCAGGGTGAAATCCAGGTGCAGGGATTGCTGCAAGAGATCCATTATCAGGGGGCGGCTACGCGCTATGAAATTGCGTTGAGCAGCGGTGAGAAACTGCTGGTCAGCGAGGCGAATCCTCAGTGGCATGCCGCCGGGCAGCAGCATCTGATCGGTCAGCCGGTCACCGCCTGCTGGTCACGTGAGGCGATGGTGCCACTGCTGGAGGAGAGGTGAGATGGAGATGAGCATCGACTATCCCGCGCCGCGCCGCGGTACTCTGCGCGCCCTGTCGACCTTTCTCTATCGCCGGCCGACGCTGTACCTGTTGCTGTTATTGGTTCCACCGCTGTTGTGGTTCGGCGCGGTGTACCTTGGCTCATTACTGACGCTGCTGTGGCAGGGATTTTATACCTTCGACGACTTCACCATGACGGTGACGCCGGATCTGACCTTCGATAACCTGCGGGCGCTGTTCAACCCGGCCAACTACGACATTATTCTGCGCACATTGACCATGGCGGTGCTGGTGTCGCTGGCCAGTGCGGTATTGGCGTTCCCGATTGCCTACTACATGGCGCGTTACACCAGTGGCCGCGTCAAAGCGTTCTTTTATATCGCGGTGATGATGCCGATGTGGGCCAGCTATATCGTCAAGGCCTACGCCTGGACGCTGCTGCTGGCAAAGGATGGTGTGGCGCAGTGGTTCCTGCAACATCTGGGGCTGGAGCCGGTGTTGGCGGCAATCCTCACCGTGCCGGGCGTTGGAGGCAATACCCTGTCGACCTCGGGGCTGGGGCGTTTTCTGGTGTTTGTTTATATCTGGCTGCCGTTCATGATCCTGCCGATCCAGGCGGCGCTGGAACGCCTGCCGCCTTCGTTGCTGCATGCCTCGGCGGATTTGGGCGCGCGTCCGTCGCAGACTTTCCGTTACGTGATCCTGCCGCTGGCGGTGCCAGGCATTGCCGCCGGGTCGATCTTCACCTTCTCGCTGACGCTGGGGGACTTTATTGTGCCGCAGCTGGTGGGGCCGCCGGGCTATTTCATCGGCAGCATGGTGTACGCCCAGCAAGGGGCGATCGGCAATATGCCAATGGCAGCGGCCTTTACCCTGGTGCCGATTGTGTTGATCGCGATTTATCTTTCCATTGTGAAACGTCTGGGGGCCTTCGATGCACTCTGAGCGCGCACCATTAGGGCTGAAACTGGCCGCCTGGGGCGGTCTGATCTTCCTGCATTTCCCGCTGGCGATTATCGCCATCTACGCCTTCAACACCGAGGACGCGGCGTTCAGCTTCCCGCCGAAGGGCTTTACGCTGCATTGGTTTAGCGTCGCTGCCGGTCGGCAGGACATTATCGATGCGATGCTGCTTTCCGCGCAGATTGCTGCGCTGGCGACGGCGGTGGCGCTGGTGCTGGGCACCCTGGCGGCGGCGGCGCTGTACCGGCGTGATTTCTTCGGTAAGGACAGTATTTCACTGTTGCTGCTGTTACCGATCGCGCTGCCGGGCATTGTTACCGGCCTGGCGCTGCTGGCGGCATTCAAGGCGCTGAATATCGAGCCGGGAGTACTGACCATCGTGATCGGTCATGCCACCTTCTGCGTAGTGATCGTGTTCAACAATGTCATCGCTCGTTTCCGCCGGACTTCCCATAGCCTGATCGAGGCTTCCATGGATCTCGGTGCCGACGGTTGGCAAACCTTCCGCTACGTGATGTTGCCCAACCTGGGTTCAGCATTGCTGGCCGGTGGCATGCTGGCGTTCGCACTGTCGTTTGATGAAATCATTGTCACCACCTTTACCGCCGGGCATGAGCGCACGCTGCCGCTGTGGCTGCTCAATCAGCTCGGTCGTCCGCGCGATGTGCCGATCACCAACGTGGTGGCGCTGTCGGTGATGTTGCTGACCATGATCCCGATTTTGGGGGCCTATTACCTGACCAAGGGCGGCGAAAGCGTCGCCGGCAGCGGCAAATAAATAGCCTCTTGACCCTAATGCGTACCAGACATCTTATAAAAGGATAATCCTATGCAAAGCCAACTGTTGATTAACGGCCGACTGGTTACCGGCCAGGGCGCGTTGTTGCCGGTGTATAACCCGGCAACCGGAGAGGTAGTGGTACAGGTGGCTGAAGCCAGCGCAGAGCAGGTCGATCAGGCGGTGCTGGCGGCCGACGCCGCCTTTGAACACTGGGGGCAGACCACGCCGAAGGAGCGGGCTGAACATCTGCTGAAGCTGGCGGATTTGATCGACAACCATGCGGAAACCTTCGCTCGCCTGGAATCGATTAACTGCGGTAAACCTTATCACTGCGTGCTGAATGATGAACTGCCGGGTGTGGCCGACGTCTTTCGCTTTTTCGCCGGGGCCAGCCGTTGTTTGAGCGGGCTGGCGGCCGGTGAATATCTGGCTGGACATACCTCGATGATCCGCCGTGATCCCCTGGGCGTCGTCGCCTCGATCGCCCCCTGGAATTACCCGCTGATGATGGCGGCGTGGAAGTTGGCTCCGGCCCTGGCGGCGGGCAATTGCGTAGTGCTTAAGCCGTCGGAACAAACACCGCTGACCACCTTCAAGCTGGCTGAACTGGCCGCCGGACTGTTCCCGCCGGGCGTGCTCAACGTCCTGTTTGGTCGTGGCGCCAGCGTCGGTGACAGACTGACCGGCCATAGCAAAGTGCGCATGGTATCCCTGACCGGCTCAATCGCCACCGGCGAACATATCATTGGCCATACCGCATCCGGCATTAAACGCACCCATATGGAGCTGGGGGGCAAGGCGCCGGTGCTGGTGTTTGACGACGCCGACCTGCAACAGGTGGTGGAAGGGATCCGTAGCTTTGGCTTCTACAACGCCGGTCAGGACTGCACCGCCGCCTGTCGCATTTACGCGCAGAAAGGCATCTATCCACAGTTGGTGAAGGCGTTGGGCGAGGCTATCGGCAGCCTGAAGATCGGCCCGCCGATCGATGCCAGCAGCGAACTGGGCCCGTTGATTACCGCTCAGCATCTGGAGCGGGTGGTGGGTTTTGTCGAGCGAGCCAAGGCGTTGCCGCATGTACAGGTGGTGACCGGTGGTGAGCGGGTTAACGGCCCTGGGTACTATTTCCAGCCGACGCTGTTGGCCGGTGCTCGTCAGGAGGATGAAATCGTGCAGCGTGAAGTGTTTGGGCCGGTGGTGACCGTTACACCGTTCGACGATGAGGCGCAGGTGCTGGCCTGGGCCAACGAGTCTGACTACGGGCTGGCGTCGTCGCTGTGGACCCGCGACGTGGGCCGGGCACACCGCCTGAGCGCCCGTTTGCAATACGGCTGCACCTGGGTGAATACCCATTTCATGCTGGTGAGCGAGATGCCGCACGGTGGCCAAAAGTTGTCCGGCTACGGCAAGGATATGTCGATGTATGGCCTGGAAGATTACACCGCTATTCGCCACGTGATGTTTAAACATTGATTCATCAGGTTTTATCTGCAAAATAACGCGGCTTACAGACCGGCTCCGGCCGGTCTGATGATAATAAAAACGCAAAGCAGACTGCTGACAAAGCCCGTTATTAGGGAGAGCGTGCCGATGGGGTCGTAGCGGCTTGTCCGCCGGAGCGCCCCTCGGTGCGCTAGGCCCGGGTATCTCGGGTTTAAAGACCACTTTGTCATCAAACTCAAAAGGGAGCCAATTATGAGCATCACCAGACGCGATTTTCTTAATGGGGTGGCGATCACTATCGCCGCCGGGTTAACGCCGATGCAGATCCTGCGTGCATCGCCGCAAACCGCCAATCAAACCCTCTATTATCCGCCGACGCTGACCGGATTGCGGGGCAACCATTCCGGTTCGTTTGAGCATGCTCACCAACTGGGGCGTGACGGCAAGGCCTTCGATTTTGCCACTGTGCCCGCTACCGAGGAGTTCGATCTGGTGGTGGTCGGCGCCGGGATCAGCGGACTGGCCGCCGCCTGTTTCTGGCAGCAAATGAAAGGTCAGCAGCAGCGTATCTTGCTGATCGACAACCATGATGATTTCGGCGGCCACGCCAAGCGCAATGAATTCAGCAGCGAAAATGGCACCATTCTCGGCTACGGCGGCAGCGAGTCGCTGCAGTCGCCGCGATCCAACTTCAGTCCGGTAGCTATGGGGCTGCTGCAAAAGCTGGGCGTCAGCATCGACAACCTGGAAAAGGCTTTCGATAAAACCTTCTACCCGGATCTTAACCTGAGCCGTGGCGTCTATTTCGATCGCAAAAACTTCGGCGTCGACAAAGTAGTGAACGGGGATCCTGGCCGTATGGTGGCGGATGATATTCCCCATGACCGCCTTAATGGCCGTTCCTACGAAGCTTTTATCGGTGATTTCCCGCTGCCGGAAAGCGATCGCCAGGCGCTGATTGCACTGCATACGGTGGATAAGGATTACCTGCCGGAAATGAGTCAGGAGCAGAAAAGTGAATGGCTCGACAAGCACAGTTATACCGAATTCCTGCGTGACAAGGTTGGCCTGAGCGAAATGGCGATCCGCTATTTCCAACAAACCACCAGTGACTTCCAGGCGGTGGGCATCGACGCCACTTCGTGCAGCGATGCGCGTATTTGCGATCTGCCTGGCCTGAACGGCATGAACCTGCCGCCGCTGGATGAAGAGTCACAGGCGGATCTCGACGATCCTTACGTGTTCCACTTCCCGGACGGCAACGCCACGCTGACACGCTTAATGGTGCGCCATCTGATCCCGGCGGTCTCACCGGGCGGTAAGGACATGAATGACATAGTGCTGGCGAAGTTCGACTACAGCCGGCTTGACCGGGCGGAGTCACCGGTAAAACTGCGCTTGAACAGCACCGGGCTGCACGCGGCTAACGTTGGCGACAAGGTCGAAGTGACCTACATGACCGGCGAGAAAATGACCAAGGTGCGCGCCGGGCAGGTAGTGATGGCCGGCTACAACATGATGATCCCTTATCTGGTGCCGGAAATGTCGCCGGAGCAGCAACAGGCGCTGAAGCAGAACGTCAAGTCGCCGCTGGTGTACAGCAAAGTGGTGATCCGTAACTGGCAGTCGTTTATTAAACTGGGCGTGCATGAGGTTTACTCGCCAACGGCGCCTTATTGCCGTGTGAAGCTGGATTATCCGGTGAGCATGGGCGGCTACCAGCATCCACGCGATCCGAACCAGCCGATTGGCCTGCACATGGTGTATGTCCCGACGCTGGCGGGCAGCGGGTTAAGCCCACGCGAACAGTCGCGCAAGGGCCGTGCCTTGCTGTTGGGCACGCCGTTTGAAGTGCATGAGCAGATGATCCGTGAGCAGTTGCAGGGCATGCTCGGTTCCGCCGGTTTTGATCATCAGCGTGATATCGAGGCGATCACCGTTAACCGCTGGTCGCACGGCTATTCCTACTTCCTCAACGGGCTGTTTGACGATGAGGACGAGGCGAAGAAAATCATTGAGACGGCGCGTAAGCCGATCGGCAAAATTGTGATTGCCAACTCGGATTCAGACTGGAGCCCGTACGCCAACTCGGCGATCGATCAGGCGTGGCGTGCGGTTAATGAACTGGCCTTCGGCCAGGTTGCCGCCAAGGAGGGAGCATGAGCATGCGTTCACTGTACTTACTGACCTTACTGGCGGCGGGTGGCTCGGCACAGGCGATGTCGGCCGGGGAATATGTTGCCAGGGCTGGTGATTGCACCGCCTGCCATACCACACCGGGTGGGGCTTTGCTTGCCGGTGGTATGAAGTTTCCGACTCCGCTGGGCAATATTTACGCTACCAATATTACGCCAGACAAACAGCAGGGGATCGGCGCCTATTCCTTTGACGAGTTTGACCGTGCGATGCGTCAGGGGATTGCCAAAGATGGCCATCGACTGTATCCGGCGATGCCGTACACCTCTTACGCCAAAATGAACGCGGAAGATATGCGTGCGCTGTACGACTATCTGATGAAGGAAGTCCCGGCGCAGAACACCGCCAACCGCGCCAGTGATATCAGTTGGCCGTTGTCGATGCGTTGGCCGTTGGCAATATGGAACCAACTGTTCCATGAGGATACGCCTTATCAGCCGGACAGCAGCCAGAGCACCGAGTGGAACCGTGGCGCCTATTTGGTGCAAGGGGCTGGGCACTGCGGCAGTTGCCATACGCCGCGCGGTTGGGCGATGCAGGAGAAAGGGCTGGACAGCAAAGATCCGGTCTTCCTGAGCGGTGCCGAACTCGATGGCTGGTACGCTTCAGGAATACGCGGGCTGAAACAGGATGATGTGGTGGCCTTGCTGAAAAGCGGGCGCAGCCAACATGCGGCAGTCGCAGGGCCGATGAGTGAAGTGGTTAGCCACAGCACGCAATATCTGACCGACGGTGATTTGAACGCCATTGCTACTTACCTGCACAGTCTGGCGGCAGAGAAACCGCCGGCGGAGAAACCCGTAGCCATGGCGGTCGACAACTGGCAAGCGGGGCAACGCACCTATGCCATGTACTGTTCAACCTGCCATGGTAATAAGGGCGAGGGCAGCGACAATACCATTCCGGCATTGGCCGGTAACGCAACGGTCACGGAGGAGGATCCACTCACCGCGCTGCGCGTAGTGTTGGAAGGAGCACATACGCCGATCACTCAACATGCTACGGCGCTTGCCATGCCGGGTTACGCCTGGACATTGAACGACCAGCAGGCTGCCGATCTGATGAGTTATTTGCGGGGAAGTTGGGGCAACCAGGCGGCACCGGTCACGGCGCAGCAGGTAAAAGAGACACGCAAGCTGGCGGAGAAATAACGGTGGGGCACGGCAGCAGGCCGTGCCCCATTTCAATTACATGACCTTGTGCGGCCCGAAGCATTCGTAGTGGATGCGTTCGGCCTCTACGCCCATGTCCAGAAGTTGGCTGGCCACAGACTGCATAAACGGTAACGGCCCGCAGAAGTAGTAATGCATCTGCGGCGTGCTGAGCGTTTCACGCAGGGCACTGAGATTCATCAGGCCACGGCTCTGGTAGTCGCGGCCTTCCACATCATTGGCACCCGGTTGGTTGTACCACACGTGACGGCTCAGATTCGGCATGCGGCCGGCAATATCCGCCACTTCATCGGCAAAGGCGTGAACGCTGCCGTTTTCCGCCGCGTGCAGCCAGTGCACGTCCGCCGGGTGCTGGTTATCGTGCAGCGTATGGAGCATGCCGAGCATTGGTGTTTGGCCGACACCGGCGGAGATCAGTGCCACCGGGGTTTCCGGCTGCGCTTCCAGGAAGAAATCCCCGTGCGGCGGAGCGATATAAATGACGTCGCCTTCTTTGGCCTGCTGGTGCAGGAAGTTCGATACCTTGCCCTGATCCTCTCGTTTTACCGCAATGCGATAGTACTCGCCATTCGGTGAGGTGGTCAGTGAGTATTGGCGAATCTCCTGGTTTTCCATGCTGTCGTGCTTGATGTAGACCGCCAGGTATTGGCCCGGTTTGAAGTCGATCACCTTGCCACCGTCAACCGGCGCCAACACGAAGCTGCAAATCACCTCGCTCTGTGGCTGTTTTTTGACGATGCGGAAGGCTCGTCGATCGCGCCAGCCACCCTCGGCAGTTTCGCTGGCCTGATAAATCTGGCCTTCGCGCTGGATAAAGACATCCGCCAACACCCCGTAGGCTTTACCCCAGGCGTCTAGCACTTCCTGCCCCGGGCTGAACATTTCGTCCAGAGTTGCCAGCAGATGACCACCGACAATCTGATATTGATCCGGGCGAATATTCAGGCTGGTATGCTTCTGGGCAATGCGCTCCACCGCCGGCAGCAGCGCCGCCAGGTTTTCGATATTCGCGGCATAGGCGCAGATCGCGTCGAACAGCGCCTGACGCTGATCGCCATTGCGCTGGTTGTTCATGTTGAACACGTCCTTTAACTCGGGATTATGCTCGAACATGCGATCGTAGAAGTGGGCGGTCAGTTTTGGCCCGGTAGCGGCCAGCAGGGGAATGGTAGATTTTACGGTGGCGATGGTTTGGCTATCCAGCATGGTGGCGCTCCTTGGTCGGACATTATTGGAATATTCTAATGATGCATTTAAAATGCATCTTTACATTTGAACGCATCCTAACGGTTTCTGCCGTGGCTGTAAATACCCCTGTTTTTGTTGCGGAGTCGTCAGGCGACGATCTCGCTCACAGAACATGAAAAAACCGCATCCTCAGTATGAGTAAAAGTCGGTTGTCGAATGGGGTGTTTTATCGGATCAAAGCCTTGCTGCGCCTTATGCCAATCGTTTGCGTAAAAACCTCTGTCAAGACCTATCCTCGGTGGGGCGAAACAGTTTACACTGTGGCCCAGAACCCGAACGGGTAGTTATTTGGTGATTTTTTAGTTAGCTGATTTAGTCAGGAGAAGCCGGATGTTAAAGCGTGAAATGAACATTGCTGATTACGATGCCGAACTGTGGCGTGCAATGGAGCAAGAAGTTGTGCGTCAGGAAGAGCACATTGAGCTGATTGCGTCTGAGAACTACACCAGCCCGCGCGTAATGCAGGCCCAGGGCTCCCAGTTGACCAACAAATACGCTGAAGGTTATCCGGGCAAGCGTTATTACGGCGGCTGCGAATATGTGGATATCGTTGAGCAACTGGCCATCGATCGCGCAAAAGAGCTGTTCGGCGCAGATTACGCCAACGTCCAGCCACACTCTGGTTCCCAGGCGAACTTCGCTGTTTACACCGCGCTGCTGCAGCCGGGCGACACCATTCTGGGCATGAACCTGGCGCACGGCGGCCACCTGACCCACGGTTCACCGGTCAACCTGTCTGGTAAACTGTATAACGTGGTGCCTTACGGCATCGACGAAAAAGGTCAAATCGACTACGAAGATCTGGCCAAGCAGGCACAGACTCATAAACCAAAAATGATCATCGGCGGCTTCTCTGCCTTCTCCGGTATCGTTGATTGGGCAAAAATGCGCGAAATCGCCGACAGCATCGGCGCTTACCTGTTCGTTGACATGGCGCACGTGGCGGGTCTGATCGCCGCCGGCGTTTATCCGAACCCGGTCCCTCACGCACATATCGTGACCACCACCACCCACAAAACCTTGGCAGGTCCGCGCGGCGGCCTGATCCTGGCGAAAGGCGGTGATGAAGATCTGTATAAAAAGCTGAACTCCGCGGTGTTCCCAGGCGGCCAGGGCGGCCCGCTGATGCACGTGATCGCCGGTAAAGCGGTGGCGCTGAAAGAAGCCATGGAGCCTGAGTTCAAAATTTACCAGCAGCAAGTGGCCAAAAACGCCAAAGCCATGGTGGAAGTGGTGCTGGAGCGCGGCTACAAAGTGGTTTCCGGTGGCACTCATAACCACCTGTTCCTGCTGGATCTGGTTGATAAGAACCTGACCGGTAAAGAAGCTGACGCTGCCCTGGGCCGCGCCAACATCACCGTGAACAAAAACAGCGTGCCAAACGATCCCAAGAGCCCGTTCGTCACCTCCGGTGTGCGTATCGGTACTCCGGCAGTGACCCGTCGCGGCTTCAAAGAAGCTGACGTGCGTGAACTGGCCGGCTGGATCTGCGACGTGCTGGACAACATCAACGATGAAGCCACCATCGAACGCACCAAGAAGAAAGTACTGGATATCTGCGCCCGCCTGCCGGTTTACGCATAATTTCCATTGCTGTAAAAAACGCTGAGGCGTCAGGCCGGTCACTTGGGTGACCGGTTTTTTTTTACCTTTAGGCGACGGTTAGAGATTGAACGTCGTATATATATTTCCGTCATTAATATTAGTTATTGATATATATATCAACGATAGGGTGTGATATTTGTCGTCTTTTAATTAATTACCTTGTTTACAGACGGTGTTATGTGATTTAAGTCTATATGATTGTTATTTGCTCTCATGGTATATCTTGAAAAAGGACGGTTGTTATACTATGGAGTGTCGTATGACGCAGGTTATTCACTTTATCCTCTCGTGTCTGTTAGTGACGATAATGGCATTGATGGTCAGCCATGACCGAAAGTTAATTAAGATCCGCTATATTATTCAGCTGCTGGTGATTGAAGTATTACTTGCCTGGCTGTTCCTTCGTTCTGATATGGGTACCGGATTTACGGCACAGGTTTCTACGGTGTTTAACGGTTTGATGCTGTTTGCCGGTGAAGGCACTGACTTTTTATTCGGCGGAATGCGGGCGCAAGGACTGGCATTCTTCCTTCTCAATGTATTGTGTCCTATTATTTTTATTTCTGCATTGATCGGTATTATTCAGCACATCAATCTGTTGCCGATTATTATTCGGGGAGTGGGAACGGTGTTGTCCAAAGTCAATGGCATGGGCAAGTTGGAGTCTTTTAATGCCGTCAGCGCATTATTACTGGGGCAGTCAGAGAACTTTATCGTTTATAAAGACGTGCTGGGCAAGATGTCCGAAAATCGCATTTACACTATGGCAGCCACCGCGATGTCAACCGTGTCGGTTTTTATGGTCGGTGCCTATATCAATATGGTTGATGCCCGCTATGTCGTAGTGTCATTGATTCTGAATATGTTTAGCACATTTATCGTGCTGTCACTGATTAATCCGTATCGTGTCGATTTGGAAGAAGAGGTTGAGATGCAGGATCTGCATCGTGGACAAAGTTTATTTGAAATGTTGGGTGAATATATTCTTGCCGGCTTTAAGGTCGCAGTAATCATTGCCGCCATGCTGCTGGGCTTTATTGCCCTGATCGCCGCCATCAACGCGTTGTTTAGCAGCCTGTTTGGCATCAGTTTTCAAGGCTTGCTGGGCTATCTGCTTTATCCATTTGCCTGGGTGCTTGGCGTGCCGGCTCATGAGGCGCAGCAGGTTGGCAGCATCATGGCGACCAAGATTGTCGCCAACGAGTTTGTCGCCATGACTGAGTTGCAACAGATTAAAGCCGTGCTGTCGCCCGCGCCGAAGGGATCTTGTCGGTATTCCTGATTTCCTTTGCCAACTTCACCTCGGTGGGCATTGTGGCGGGTGCGATTAAAGCATTGAACGAGGAGCAGGGGAACGTGGTTTCCCGTTTCAGTATGAAACTGCTGTATGGCTCAACGCTGGTGAGTTTCTTATCGGCAGCGGTGGCCGGATTGGTTATTTAAACCCTCTGGCAGGCTAGATTAAGGAATATTTATCCCGGCGGTATTTAAAATAAACCGACATAAGGAGGTGTTGCAATGAAGATTTTGTTTATTGGTGAGTCATGGCATATTCACATGATCCACTCTAAAGGCTTTGACAGTTTTACCTCGAGTAAATATGAAGAGGGGGCAGAGTATCTGTTGTCCTGTCTGCGCAGCGCCGGTATTTCCATCGACTATATGCCGGCGCATACAGTACAAAATGCCTTCCCACAAACGTTAGACGAACTGCTGGTTTATGATGTCGTCGTGATTAGCGATATCGGCAGTAATACCTTCCTGTTGCAAAATAAAACCTTTTATAAAATGGAGATGATGACCAATGCTCTGTCACTGATAAAAGACTATGTCGCTATGGGGGGCGGCGCGTTAATGATAGGCGGTTATCTTTCCTTTACCGGCATAGAGGCAAAAGCAAATTATAAAAACACCATCTTTGCCGAAGTATTACCGGTTGAAATGTTAGACCACGACGACCGCGTTGAGTTACCGCAAGGCTGCAAGCCCCTCACGTTAAGCAAGACTCACGAGATTACCCGTCATTTAAATGAATGGCCGCCCTTACTGGGCTATAACAAATTTATTGCCAAACCCGGCAGCGAAACATTAGCCGAAATTAACGGCGATCCTCTGCTGGTGGTGGGTAATTATCAAGAAGGCCATGTTGCCTGTTTTGCCGCTGATTGCTCCCCACATTGGGGGGGGCCGCAATTTATGCAATGGGAAAATTATACCGCCTTCTGGTGCAATATATTGAATTCAATCAAAAGGAGAAATTAGAATGGAAGACAAAGCCAAGATTCAAGAAATGATTGCTGCCGCCTCCCGGGCCAGAGAGTTTTCCTATGCCCCTTATTCCAACTTTACCGTGGGGGCGGCATTAATCACCAAGAGCGGTAAGGTGTTCACCGGCTGCAATGTCGAATCCGTCTCTTATTCGCCAACCACCTGCGCAGAACGCGTGGCGATCCTGAAAGCGGTCTCCGAAGGCGAACGCAGTTTTGAGATGATCGTGGTGATCGGCGGCCCCAGAGTGGGTGAAAGCAAGGCTAAAGGTTATTCCGGGCCTTGCGGCGTGTGCCGCCAAATGATTTATGAATTCGGCAAGGATATCCAAATCATTATCGCTAACAGCCTGGATGAGTACTATGTGCACGATATTTCTGAGCTTTTCCCACTTGGGTTCGGCCCGGATCATTTGTTGGGCTAAATAGCAGTCTCTCCATAATCAGGGTAGCGGCAAGCTGCGCCCTGATTATGGGAATAAAATGTGAACTCCCTAGCACTCTACTCCCTCGACTGTGAATGAACATTGCTAGCCAGTGTGAGCTCTGTCAAAGTATCGCCCTCACACCGGAGGGATCATGGTTCTGCAATCTACGCGTTGGCTAGCTCTCAGTTACTTCACCTACTTTTTTTCTTACGGCATCTTCTTACCCTTTTGGGGCGTTTGGTTAAAAGGTGAGGGCATACCGCCTGAAACCATCGGTATTCTGCTTGGCGCCGGTCTGGTTGCGCGCTTCCTCGGTAGTTTGTTGATTGCTCCCCGGGTGAAAGATCCCGCCCATCTGGTGACGGCATTGCGCCTGCTGGCATTGCTGACGCTGGCTTTTGCCATTGGGTTCTGTTTCGGCAACGGCTGGGGCTGGCTGATGCTGGTGATCGCCGGCTTTAACCTGTTCTTTTCGCCGCTGGTCCCGCTCACCGATGCACTGGCCGGCACCTGGCAAAAGCAAATCACCATGGATTACGGCCGGGTCAGGCTATGGGGCTCGCTGGCGTTTGTGATTGGTTCGGCGCTGACCGGGCAGATGGTTTCCGTCTGGGGCCATAGCGCCATTCTCTACAGCCTGATAATCAGCATACTGGCGATGCTGTTGGGCATGATGTTGAAACCGAGCGTGATGCCGCAGGGGGAAGCGCGTACCCACAGCGAAACCGAGCGTTCTCTGTGGGAGATGCTTAAGGAAGGGCCTGTCTGGCGCTTCCTGTTGTGCGTAACGCTGTTGCAGGGGGCACATGCCGGTTATTACAGTTTCGGTTCTATCTATTGGCAGGAGGCGGGCTATTCGGCTTCGACCATTGGCTACTTGTGGTCGCTGGGTGTGGTGGCCGAAGTGATTATTTTTGCCAGCAGCAATTTCCTGTTCCGCCGCTGGAATGCGCGCAATCTGCTGCTGCTCTCTGCCTGCTGCGGGATTCTGCGCTGGAGCCTGATGGCCAGTAGCACCGAGTTGGGGTGGCTGCTGGTGATCCAAATTCTGCACTGTGGCACCTTTACCGTTTGCCATCTGGCAGCGATGCGTTTCATCGCCGCGCGCAAGGGGCCGGAAGTGATCCGGCTGCAGGCGGTTTATTCGGCGCTGGCGATGGGCGGCGGTATTGCGATTATGACGGTGATCGCCGGTTTCCTGTTCGAGCATCTGCAGGGCGGGGTGTTCTGGGTGATGGCGGCAGTGGTGCTGCCGGCGTTGTTTATCCGCCCACCGGCCGTTGCGGTCAGCAGCAGCCGTTAAGAGGTTTCCAGCAGCGCACGGATGAATTTGCGCTGCTGGCGCGCTAATGGCAATTCGGTATAAATCAGCGGCGGCTGCGGCGCACTGTGCTCCGTGGCATAGGGGGTGATCACCAGGGTGACGCCCTGCGGCGCGCCAGAATGCAGATAGTCGCGCAGTGGCAAATACTTGATATTCAGTGGCAGCAGCGTTAATTCGCGGATCTGATATTCCACTTCATCTTCCAACTGCGGGTTGTCCAGCGTCAGCAATAACACCTGTTTTTCCTGCAACGCATTGCCCTGCATCAACCAGGCACCGAAACTGATGGCGACCAGCCCGGCTTCTTCGCTGGAAAAATGAATACCGTATTCCTGTTCCAGCGGGGCCAGTGCCTCCTGGGCGGTACGCATCA
The DNA here is from genome assembly GCF_000347995.1 of Serratia sp. S4. Lineage (NCBI taxonomy): Bacteria > Pseudomonadati > Pseudomonadota > Gammaproteobacteria > Enterobacterales > Yersiniaceae > Serratia > Serratia sp. S4. Next base: position 3,990,729 of record NZ_KB661120.1, on the reverse strand, counting down.
GGCGCGGATACTTGCGTTCAACTTCCTCCAGCAGTGTGTTATCGATACCAATCTCAAAGCGACAGCGTTCTACCGCAGGGGCCAGATGGGCGAACAGCTGGCTGATCAAATCCTCTTTACTGCTAAAAGTCATGCCGGAAATCTGTTGGAAGCGCTCGACCATATTTTCAATCGCTGCCATTAATCGCAGATCTTCCGTTGAGTCATTGCTGTGGTAGCTGTGATTTTTCAGCATGGTAAACATCAGCACCAGAAAATCGTTTTCGCTGGTTTCGGGTGGCAGGGCAAATAACTGATTCAATGATTGATGCAGCAAGAGGGTCGCCTGATGTTCCGGCTTCTGATGCAGCCAGTCGCGTTGTGCGGGGCTGAACGTCGGGTGCCGCCGGCGCTGGTTCTCCCATGCGCAGTAGCGCAGGTAGTGTTGCAGAAACTGACGATCGCGTCGATCAAAGCTGCGGTTGACCAGCGCTTCATACTCGCTGATGCACTGTTCCAACTGCGGTGTCAGATCGGTGCTTTGCCCCAGAGCTTGCTGTAACCAACGGGAAAAATGTTGATCGATAAATTCCGGGCTACAGCGCAGGGCTCTGCGCAGCCAGTGGAGCAGGCAGAGGCGTTGGTTGAGTGCGCTGCCCCTGATCCGGTAACCCTCGTCGGGGTTACCGTCGATCTCCAGATGGTGGAAACGCTGGATTTCACTGGCAACCTCGGCTATATCTTGCCGGGTAATCGGGGGGGAAACGCCATTAATTTGGCTGATAGTCTCCAGTTGTACTGCGGGCACCGGCGCATACAACATCAATAACAGATGGCAGCGTCGTTGTTGACCGGAGAGCTCAGGCACGGGGGCAGTGTCCAGGCTCATATCACCTTCGGGCAGGTAACGTTTAAATTATGAATAAGCATAGCAAAAGGTGATGCGCGGCGCGGCAACGGCACCCGGTTTTACTTCGGCTTACAACTTTCGTCACAAATATTGGGCGGGATCGCGGCGGTTGAAGAACGGTTTATGTTACTTTATAACAATAATGAGTATCTTTTGATGATGAAGTTACGCTTTGTTTTGGCCGGTTTTCTAATGCTATTGAGCGCCGGCGCTGTGGCTCACCCGCACAGCTTTATTGATATGAACACCACCTTTGTGGCGAAGGATCAACAGCTGGTTGGCTTGAAAATGGTTTGGGTTATGGATGAAATCACCTCGGCAGATCTGCTGTACGATGCACAAAATGCCAAAAAAGACTCGGAAATATGGAAAAAGCTGGCGGCGGAAGTGATGGCCAATGTTCTGGGGCAACACTATTTTACGGATGTCTATCGCGACGGCAAGCCGGTGAAATACCTGAATCTGCCAACGGAATACCACCTGTCACGCCAGGGGCACCAGGCGGTACTGGAGTTTGTACTGCCGCTGGCCGAACCGCAGCCGCTGGCGGGTAAGCCGTTTGAGATCTCCACCTACGATCCCACTTATTTTGTCGATATGACTTATAAAGATAAAACGGCACTGCATCTGCCGCCGGAGATGGCTTCGCAGTGCAAATTCAAACTGATGACGCCCAAACCGGACTCCTCTTTACAGGCTTACGCATTGTCCCTCGATAAAAACGATTCACCCGGCGAAGATATGGCGCTGGGGCAACAGTTCGCCCAGCGGGTTAGCCTGCAATGTCAATAAATCTCAGCCAGCACCGGGCGCGTAAGCGACACTGGGCTTTCAGCCTGTGGCCGCTGCTGCTGTTTGCCGTGTTGCTGATGCTGGGCGCGCAGTTGGCGTGGCACTATTGGCCGCAATTACTGATGCAAAGCGTGGTGTGGCAGAAAGGGCTGCACCTGCAATTGGCGGGTCTGTTGCAGCAGGTAAAAGCGGCACCGCAACAGGCCGGACTGGCGCTGATGTTGTTCAGCCTGAGTTATGGCGTGCTGCACGCCCTTGGCCCCGGCCACGGTAAAGTGGTGATTGCCACCTATCTGGCTACCCATCCGACGCGGTTGAAAAGCAGCCTGAAACTGACCTTTGCCGCGTCGTTGGTGCAGGGACTGGTGGCGATCGCGCTGGTGACGTTGATGCTGGTGGTACTGCAACTGTCGTCCCGGCAACTGCACCAGAGCAGTTTCTGGCTCGAGAAAGGCAGTTTTATTCTGGTGATGCTGCTCGGGGTGTTGCTGAGCTGGCGAGCGCTGAAGCGTTTGTATTATGCGGTGAAAGCCATGCGTCCGTCGCCAGCGCTGCGAATCAACAGCCTGCAACCGCTGCCGGCGGACCACGTTCACAGCGAGCATTGCGGCTGCGGTCACCGCCATATGCCGAGCGACAGCGAACTGCAGGCGGGTAGCGACTGGCGTACGCAGACCGCCATCGTGTTGGCGATGGGAATGCGGCCGTGCTCGGGCGCAATACTGGTGTTGCTGTTTTCCAAGGTGATTGGCGTGTTTGTCTGGGGCGTTTTCTCGGCGTTGGCCATGGCGCTGGGCACCTCACTGACTATCTCATTATTGGCCTTGTTGGTGCATTACAGTCGCCGATTGGCGGTACGTCTCAGCCAATCGCGTGCCCCTGCGGCCTGGAGTGCGGTGGCCTGGGGTTCGCTGGCGCTGGCCGGTGGCCTGATTTTGCTGTTCGCCGGGCTGTTGCTGTATCTCACTGCCCAGTCGGAGTTTATCGGCGGCATCCGGCCTTTCTCCCGCTGACAGGTATAAAAAAAGCGCTGCAATAAATTGCAGCGCTTTTTCTTTATTCATTCACTTCGCGATATTAACGCTTCAGCGCTTCGCTCAGTTCTTCACGCATGGTGGAAAGCATGGCTTTCACTACGCGCGGGTTGCCGGCTACCACGTTGCCGGAGCTGAAGTGGTTATGGCCGCCAACAAAGTCGGTCACCAGGCCGCCGGATTCACGTACCAGCAGTTCACCTGCGGCGAAATCCCATGGCTTCAGGCCAATTTCGAAGAAACCGTCAACGCGACCGGCGGCCACATAGGCCAGATCCAGCGCGGCAGAACCGGTACGACGGAAGTCGGCACACTGAGTGAACAGTTTGCCAACCACATTAATGTATGGCGTTGCGTGCTGCTTAACCTTGAACGGGAAGCCGGTCGCCAGGATGGTGCCATCGAGATCTTTGGCATTGGTGCCGCGCAGACGGTAACCGTTGAGCTGTGCGCCCTGACCGCGGGTGGCGGTGAACAGTTCGTTACGCATTGGATCGTAAACCACAGCCACTTCAGTACGGCCTTTAATGCGTACGGCGATGGAAACTGAGAAGTGTGGGAAACGTTTGATGAAGTTTGATGTGCCATCCAGTGGATCGATCACCCATTGTACGTCTTTATCTTCGCCGACCAATTCGCCGCGTTCTTCGGTAACAATAGTATGTTGCGGATAGGACTTGCGAATGACGTCGATGATCAGATGCTCTGCATCGCGATCGACGTTAGTGACAAAGTCATTGGTCCCTTTCTGGCTCGCTTCTACAGCGTCCGGGGTTTCGTAGTTTTTGGCAATCAGGTTACCGGCCTTACGCGCAGCGCGCACGGCGATCGTCAGCATCGGATGCATGGGTATCTTCCAACTAGGATGTTAAAGAACAGGAAACGGCGCGAAGTATAGCAGGTGTTCGGCAAAATGCCTACGGCTGTGTTAAGCTGCTGTGATTTTCCGCTACGCTCAGAGTTTGTATGCTGCATAACATCCGCATTGTTCTGGTAGAAACCTCTCATACCGGTAACATGGGCTCGACCGCCAGAGCCATGAAAACCATGGGATTAACCAACCTTTATTTGGTTAATCCGCTGATAAAACCTGATTCTCAGGCGATCGCCCTGGCCGCTGGTGCCAGCGACGTGATCGGCAACGCCACTATTGTTGACACTCTGGATGACGCCATTGCCGGCTGCAGTCTGGTCGTGGGCACCAGTGCGCGTTCGCGCACCTTGCCGTGGCCGATGCTGGAACCGCGCGAATGCGGCATCCGCGCCGTGCACGAAGGTGAACATGCGCCGGTAGCGCTGGTGTTCGGCCGTGAACGTGTCGGCCTGACCAATGATGAGCTGCAAAAGTGCCATTATCATGTCGCCATCCCTGCCAACCCGGATTACAGCTCGTTGAATCTGGCGATGGCGGTGCAAATTCTGGCCTATGAAGTGCGTGTGGCTTACCTCGATCGTCAACAGGCAGGCGCGCCACAACTGGAAGAAACGCCGTATCCGTTGGTCGATGACCTGGAACGCTTCTATCAGCATCTGGAACAAACGCTGCAGCATAGTGGCTTTATCCGTCCCTCTCATCCGGGGCAGGTCATGAGCCGTTTGCGTCGTTTATTCACCCGTGCGCGGCCGGAAGCTCAAGAGCTGAATATCCTGCGCGGTATGCTGACGTCGATCGAGAAACAGGACAAACATCAAGGTAATTAATTTGATGTGAAATGACGGCTTGCGGTAATAGTATTAGTTATCTAACGGTTATAATGTGTATTTTATATGCATATTATCTGGCTTAGTCCAAAACGTGCTAATACTTGAGTAAATTACTAGGTTAAATAGTTGACTGATTTACTCAGGAATGTCAGACTTTCGGCCATGTTTGACCAACAGGTAACCACTTAGCTATGAGACTGACATCCAAAGGCCGTTATGCCGTAACCGCTATGCTTGACGTGGCATTGCACTCCCAGGAAGGGCCCGTTCCTCTGGCGGATATTTCTGAGCGCCAGGGTATCTCGCTCTCTTATCTGGAACAATTATTCTCCCGTCTGCGCAAGAATGGCCTGGTGGCCAGCGTACGTGGACCGGGCGGTGGTTATCTGCTGGGCAAAGACGCGAGTGAGATTGCCGTAGGTGCAGTCATCACTGCTGTCGATGAATCGGTAGACGCAACCCGTTGCCAGGGTAAAGAAGGCTGTCAGGGTGGCGATCGCTGCCTGACCCATACCCTGTGGCGCGATCTGAGCGAGCGCATCAGCGGGTTCCTGAACAACATTACGCTGGCTGAACTGGTGAACAACCAGGACGTGCTGGTGGTGGCGGACCGTCAAAACAACGATACCCGTCGCACGGCCAACGGTCGTCCGCAAGAAACTATCAACGTTAATCTGCGCGCATAAGCAGCTGGCGATATTTTTTTAGTTTTTGGAAGTGATGTACGGAGCACAAGAGCAATGAAATTACCGATTTATCTGGATTACTCAGCAACGACGCCGGTTGATCCGCGCGTTGCTGAGAAAATGATGCAATTTTTGACTCTGGACGGGACTTTTGGTAACCCGGCTTCCCGTTCCCACCGTTTCGGTTGGCAGGCGGAAGAGGCGGTAGATATCGCCCGTAACCAAATTGCTGAACTGGTTGGCGCTGACCCGCGCGAAATCGTGTTCACTTCCGGAGCCACCGAGTCCGACAACCTGGCGATCAAAGGCGCTGCCAATTTCTATCAAAAGAAAGGCAAGCACATTATCACCAGCAAAACCGAACACAAAGCCGTGCTGGACACCTGTCGCCAGCTCGAGCGTGAAGGCTTTGAAGTGACCTATCTGGCACCTCAGAGCAACGGTATTATCAGCCTGCAGGCCCTCGAAGCCGCGATGCGTGAGGACACCATTCTGGTTTCTATCATGCACGTGAACAACGAAATCGGCGTGGTGCAGGATATCGAAGCTATCGGCGAAATGTGTCGTGCGCGCGGTATCATTTATCACGTTGATGCTACCCAGAGCGTGGGCAAATTGCCTATCGACCTGAGCAAGCTGAAAGTTGATCTGATGTCTTTCTCCGGCCACAAAATTTATGGCCCGAAAGGCATTGGTGCACTGTACGTGCGTCGTAAGCCACGTATCCGTATCGAAGCCCAGATCCACGGCGGTGGTCATGAGCGCGGTATGCGTTCCGGTACCCTGCCAGTACACCAGATCGCCGGTATGGGCGAAGCCTACCGTATCGCCAAAGAAGAAATGGCGTCGGAAATGGCACGTCTGCGCACGCTGCGCGATCGTCTGTGGAACGGCGTGAAAGATATGGAAGAAGTGTATCTGAACGGCTCTCTGGAGAACGGGGTGCCTAACATCCTGAACGTCAGCTTCAACTATGTTGAAGGCGAGTCGCTGATCATGGCGCTGAAAGACCTGGCCGTATCCTCGGGTTCTGCCTGTACCTCCGCCAGCCTTGAGCCATCTTACGTGCTGCGCGCGTTGGGCATGACTGACGAATTGGCGCATAGCTCGATCCGTTTCTCTCTGGGGCGTTTCACCACAGAAGAAGAGATCGATTACACCATTCAACTGGTGCGTAAATCCATCGGCCGTCTGCGTGACCTGTCTCCACTGTGGGACATGTTCAAGCAGGGCGTGGATATCAACAGCATCGAATGGGCACATCATTAATTCTCAGGATTCAGGAGCAAGGTCATGGCTTACAGCGAAAAAGTAATCGATCACTATGAAAACCCGCGTAACGTGGGTTCTTTCGACAACGAAGATCCTAGCGTTGGCAGCGGCATGGTGGGTGCACCGGCCTGTGGCGACGTGATGAAGTTGCAGATCAAAGTCAACAATGAAGGTATCATTGAAGACGCCCGTTTCAAGACTTACGGCTGCGGTTCCGCCATCGCCTCCAGCTCGCTGGTGACCGAATGGATGAAAGGCAAGTCTCTTGATCAGGCCGAAGCGATCAAAAACACCCAGATCGCCGAAGAACTGGAATTACCGCCGGTAAAAATTCACTGCTCAATCCTGGCCGAAGACGCCATTAAAGCAGCGATTGCCGACTACAAGAGCAAACACAGCGCCAAGTAATTATTTCTGAGTCATTTAGCCCGGCCTTGGTTGGGCTTTGAAGTGTGAGGTTGTGATGTCAATTACCATGAGCGACAGCGCTGCACAGCGCGTTCAGGCATTTATGAATAACCGTGGCAAAGGCCTTGGCCTGCGTCTGGGGGTGAGAACCTCTGGCTGCTCCGGGATGGCGTATGTGCTGGAATTTGTTGACGATATGAACGATGACGACATCGTTTTTGAAAACAAAGGCGTTAAGGTGATCATTGACGGCAAGAGCCTGGTCTACCTTGACGGCACCGAGCTTGATTTCGTTAAGGAAGGCCTGAACGAAGGCTTCAAGTTCAACAACCCCAATGTCTCAAGCGAGTGTGGCTGCGGCGAAAGTTTCAACGTCTGACAGTCCATCGTGCTCCCCCGCCAGGTGCGGGGGAACTTCATCCGATAACGCCCAGAGCACGCTATGGATTACTTTACTTTATTCGGGCTGCCAGTTCGCTATCCCGTGGACGGCAGCCTGCTTGCCTCTCGCTATCAGGATCTGCAGCGCCAATTCCATCCCGATCGTTTTGCAAGTCAGCCAGAACGCGAACGCCTGATGGCGTTGCAACAGGCAGCGACTATCAATGAAGCCTACCAAACGCTGAAGCACCCATTAAAACGCGCGGAGTATATGCTATCTTTGCACGGCTTTGATTTGGGCAACGAGCAGCACACTATGCGTGATACCGCGTTCCTGATGGAACAGTTGGAACTGCGCGAGGAGCTCGACGCCATTGAGCGCAAAGCAGATGCACAAACCCAGTTGGCCAGCTTTGGCGCGCGGGTGAACGAGACGGTCAAACAACGCAGCGCTCTGATGATTCAGCAACTCGATAGCCAGCAGTGGATGGATGCCGCTGACACCGTGCGTAAGCTGCGTTTTTTGGACAAACTCCAGCAACAGGTTGAACAACTCGAAGAAAAACTGCTGGGTTTTGAGTAACACATTTTTGCTTGTGGAAGCTTCAATATGGCCTTATTACAAATTAGTGAGCCCGGCCTCAGCGCTGCGCCGCACCAGCGCCGTCTGGCTGCCGGTATTGATTTAGGCACCACCAACTCTCTGGTCGCCACGGTGCGCAGTGGGCAGGCGGAAACGCTGGCCGACGCCGAGGGCCGCGATTTACTGCCCTCGGTAGTGCATTACCAGGCTGACACTCTGCGTGTTGGTTGGGATGCGCGCCAACAGGCAGCGCAGGATCCTGCCAATACCATCAGCTCAGTCAAACGTATGATGGGCCGCTCATTGGCCGACGTACTGGCGCGTTACCCGAACCTGCCGTATCAGTTTCAGGCCAGCGACAACGGCTTGCCGATGATGCTGACCGCTGCCGGTGCGGTTAACCCGGTAGGGGTTTCTGCCGATATCCTCAGAGCTCTTGCCGAGCGTGCAAAAACCGCGCTGGAAGGGGATCTGGACGGCGTGGTGATCACCGTTCCTGCTTATTTTGATGATGCACAGCGCCAGGGCACCAAAGATGCTGCGCGTCTGGCCGGGCTGCACGTGCTGCGTCTGCTGAACGAACCGACGGCGGCGGCGATTGCCTATGGCCTGGATTCCGGGCAGGAAGGCATTATCGCGGTGTACGATCTGGGCGGCGGTACCTTTGATATTTCCATTCTGCGGCTGAGCCGTGGGGTGTTTGAAGTGTTGGCTACCGGCGGGGATTCCGCGCTGGGGGGCGACGACTTTGACCATCTGCTGGCTGACTGGCTGCGTGAACAGGCCGGTGTGGCTGACCGTAGCGATCACGGTGTACAGCGCCAACTGCTGGATGCGGCCATCGCGGCCAAAGTTGCACTGAGCGATGCCGACAGTACTGTCGTTGAGATTGCCGGCTGGCAGGGCGAAGTGACCCGAGCACAGTTTGATGCGCTGATCGCCACTCTGGTGAAACGTACCCTGATGGCCTGCCGCCGTGCGCTGAAAGACGCGGGCGTGAGTGCCGAAGAAGTGCTGGAAGTGGTCATGGTTGGCGGATCCACCCGCGTGCCTCTGGTGCGTGAGCAGGTGGGCACGTTCTTCGGCCGCACGCCGTTAACTTCGATCGATCCGGATAAAGTCGTCGCTATTGGTGCGGCGATCCAGGCGGACATTTTAGTGGGTAACAAGCCTGACAGCGACATGCTGCTGCTGGATGTAATCCCACTTTCGCTAGGTCTGGAAACCATGGGCGGTCTGGTAGAAAAAGTGATCCCGCGTAACACCACCATTCCGGTGGCGCGTGCGCAGGAGTTCACCACTTTTAAAGACGGCCAAAGCGCGATGATGATCCATGTGCTGCAGGGCGAGCGCGAATTGGTGCAGGATTGCCGCTCGCTGGCGCGCTTCTCGCTGCGTGGCTTACCGCCTCTGCCTGCCGGCGGCGCCCATATTCGCGTTACCTTCCAGGTGGATGCTGATGGCCTGTTAAGCGTCACCGCGATGGAGAAATCCACCGGCGTTGAGGCTTCAATTCAGGTTAAACCGTCGTATGGTCTGTCCGACGCCGAAATTGCCGGCATGATCAAAGATTCGATGGCCAATGCGCAGAGCGATGTCGGCGCGCGCATGCTGGCGGAACAGCGGGTTGAGGCGTCACGGGTGCTGGAAAGCCTGCAGGGCGCACTGGCCAGCGACGCCGCATTGCTGAGCGAAGCAGAAAGCACGGCGATCCCCGCGGCGGTAGAAGCTTTGCAACAGGCGACGCAGGGCACCGATCCTGCCGCTATTGAAGCCGCAATTAAAACATTAGATGCACAAACGCAAGACTTTGCCGCGCGCCGCATGGATGCTTCCATTCGCCGTGCGCTGGCTGGCCATTCTGTGGATGAGGTTTAATCATGCCTAAAATTGTTTTCCTGCCCCATCAAGATTTATGCCCGGAGGGGGCAGTACTGGAAGCCGAACAAGGGGAGTCAATCCTCAACGTTGCGCTGCGCAACGGTATCGAGATTGAGCATGCCTGTGAGAAATCCTGTGCCTGCACCACCTGTCACTGCATCGTGCGCGAAGGTTTCGACTCTCTTGAAGAGAGCACTGAACTGGAAGACGACATGCTGGACAAGGCCTGGGGTCTGGAGCCGGAAAGCCGTCTGAGCTGTCAGGCACTGGTGGCCGACGAAGATTTGGTGGTTGAAATGCCGCGTTATACCGTTAACCACGCGCGTGAAGGGTGAGAGGACAGTAGAAATGGGACTGAAGTGGACCGACAGCCGTGAAATCGGCGAAGCCCTGTACGACCAATACCCGGATACCGATCCGAAAACCGTACGCTTTACCGACATGCATCAGTGGATTTGCGATCTGGAAGATTTTGACGACGATCCACAGGCTTCCAACGAAAAAATACTGGAAGCTGTTCTGCTGGTCTGGTTAGATGAAGCGGAGTAAATAGCGTAACGGGCTGCCATAGGCGGCCCGTTTATTTTGTATCCGACATACCCGTCGCCTTTCAAGCTGCAGCGTTGTTGCCTGCACTCACTCCCCCCAGTTACTTACTCAAGTAAGCGCCTGGGGATGAGCGAGCTGGCCGCCTAGCTGCAACTTGAAACTCATAGGGTATACAATAAAAATCCCCAATAGATTTTGCGCGTGGCGTGAAAATGAAGGGGAAATCCGGAGTAAGGCTATGACAACTGAATTTATGCTGGTAACGCTGTCGAACCAATCTGCTGACGCTCGCTGGGGCGAGAAAGCGCTACTGAGCACCGGTGCAGAAGGGATGACCATCCACCTGACCGGCAAAGATAAACTGGGCAGCATTCAACGTGCGGCCCGTAAGATTGACGGCCAGGGCATCAAGAATGTCAAACTGGCCGGTGACGGCTGGGATCTGGAAAACAGCTGGGCATTCTGGCAGGGCTTCCGTGGGCCGAAAGGCAAACGCAGTGTCGAATGGGCACCATTGCCGGCAGCGGAAAGCAAAGAGCTGGAACAGCGCCTGAAGATTGTTGACTGGGTGCGTGACACCATCAACATGTCGGCGGAAGAGCTGGGGCCAGAACAGTTGGCTACCCGCGCGGTTGATCTGATGTGTGACATCGGTTGTGAAGCCGTCAGCTATCGTATTACCAAGGGTGAAGATCTGCGTGAGCAAAACTACGCCGGTATTCACACCGTGGGCCGTGGGTCAGATCGTTCACCGGTGCTGTTGGCACTGGATTTCAACCCGACCGGTAACCCGGAAGCGCCGGTGTTTGCCTGCCTGGTGGGCAAAGGCATCACCTTTGACACCGGTGGCTACAGCCTGAAACAAAGCGCCTTTATGGACTCCATGAAGGCGGATATGGGCGGTGCAGCCACCATTACCGGCGCACTGGCGCTGGCAGCGGCTCGCGGTCTGAAACAGCGTGTGAAACTTTACCTGTGCTGTGCCGACAACATGGTCAGCGGCAATGCTTTCAAATTGGGTGACATCATCCGTTACCGCAACGGCAAAAGCGTTGAGGTGATGAATACCGATGCGGAAGGGCGTCTGGTGCTGGCCGATGGCCTGATCGATGCGTCCGCGCAGAACCCTCAGTTGATCATCGACTGCGCCACTCTGACCGGTGCGGCGAAAACGGCGGTGGGTAACGACTACCATGCGCTGTTCAGCTTCGATGACGCCCTGGCGCAAGAGCTGCTGGCCAGTGCGGCGGCGGAGCAAGAGGCATTCTGGCGTCTGCCGCTGGCTGAATTCCACCGCAGCCAACTGCCGTCCAACTTTGCCGAACTGAACAACGTAGCCGGTCCAGCCTACACGGCGGGTGCCAGTACTGCGGCTGCTTTCCTGTCGCATTTTGTGACTAACTACCAGCAGGGCTGGCTGCACATCGACTGTTCCGCTACTTACCGCAAAGGTGCAGTAGATCAATGGTCCGCTGGCGCAACCGGTCTGGGTGTACGTGCCCTGGCCAACCTGCTGCTGAGCAAAGCCAAATAATTGAATGCCCACCCCGGTGGGCGTTATACCCGTCATCTTTCAAGTTGCAGCGTTGTTACCTGCACTCGCTCACCCCAGTTACTTACTAAAGTAAGCGCCTGGGGATGAGCGAGCTGGGCGCCTAGCTGCAAAATGAAAGCTATAGGGTATAGAATGTCGTTTATCCTCGGGGCCCAGCATGCTGGGCCTCGTTATTTGATTGCTGGAGTTTGCCATGAGTTCTCACCATCACGAAGCCGCCACAGGCGAAAACGAACTTGAACGCCTGTTGAAACTGGCGGTGACGGAGCCGGCCCATCGTCCGGCATTCTTTCGTGAACTGCTTGAGGCTACGGTGTTGATCCTCGGTGACAGCGAACAGGTGCAACTCGGTGGAGACATCACGCTCAATGCTGACACACCGGTGAATATCCAGCATTGGGAAAAGCAGGACGGCGGCAGTATCATCCCGTTTTTCACCTCGGTGGAAGCGCTGCAAAAGGCCGTTGAGGATGAACAGCCCTTCATCGCCATGCCGGCACGGGTCTTATTCGAGATTACGCAGGGTGCGGACCTGTTCCTCAACCCGAAGGCCGAGTACGGCAAGGAATTTTATCCTGAAGAGGTGGCAATGCTGCTGGCCACCGGCGGCGTAAACAAACCGGCAGAACGCTATATCGACAAGGATACCCAGATCCTGTTGGGGCAGCCGGAAGAATATCCGTCGGCAATGGTCGATGCCTTGACCACATTGTTCAGCCAGCGCAAGCCGGTACGCCGCGCGTTTCTGGCACTGATGCACGATCAGGCGGTCGACGAAAAACCTAATCTGTTGATCGGGCTGGAAGTCGATGGCGAACAAGGTGATATCGAGGCGCTGATCAATGAAGCGGGCAGCGTGGCCAGCGAAACCGCACCTAACGACGAACCGGTGGATTTTTGCCTGGTATCGGAAAAGGAACGTGGCGTCAGCCATTACCTGATCACCCATACCCAACCCTTCTACCAGCGTCGCTGGGGCAGCTGGTTACGCAACATCATCCCTTCTACCGATAAAACCCAGTAGCCCTGTTTTTGCTGTTGTAAGTTGTATCAGGGTAAAAGAGAGCGGCCAACCTCGAAAGGCTGGCCGCGTACAACAATGGGCGCCGGAAAACCACTGCGTCACACCATAACAGGCGGGGCGAACCCCGCCTACAGGTTGCCATTTAACGTTTAACGTTACAGGACAACACTGCCGCTACCTCCGTATTTCCCTGTTTGTATGTAAGCTCGCAAACTGAGCCACGTATTTACCCGTCGCCTTTCAAGTTGCAGCGTTGTTACCTGCACTCGCTCACCCCAGTTACTTACTAAAGTAAGCGCCTGGGGATGAGCGAGCTGGGCGCCTAGCTGCAACTTGAAACTCATAGGGTATAGGTTGGGTGAATACCAGAAACGTTACGCATCCTACTGTAAATCCTGGTAAAAACAGTTTTCGCGACATGTCAGCCCTCCGTTGCATTTCTGCGGTTAAGAGGCTACCATGCTGGTGTTGATGCAGTATGGTGAAGCCTCATTCTGATTAAGAGTCAGTTTGGGGCTTTCTTCTTTCTGCTTCCCACCCAGGGCCTGAAGCAGAAAGCTTCAAGCGCCCGTCCGCAGTCTAACAGAAGCTTTAATTTCAAAGCTATACCGTCAGGTCGCGGTAAATTCGTTCAACCATTCGCGCCAGATATTGGTCGTAAAAAGACCCCGTTTGGGGCCTTTCATACGTCGGTGATTGTGGTTCAGGGTTTTAACCGGGCGAGCCCCGCGATGGCCTGTTCAAGATATTGGCGAGGACAGCCGAGATTGATGCGAATAAAGCCTTTTCCCTGCTCGCCAAAGCTGATGCCCATCGAAGCGGCAATCTTTGACTGGTGGATCAACGCCTGCTGTAGGGCGTGATCATCCTGGCCTAAGGCGCGACAATCCAGCCAGGCAAGGTAGGTTCCTTCGGCTGGGGTCATTTTGCACCAGGGTGCGGCACAGGCTAATGCCTGCTCAAACCAACGCCGGTTGTCGGCCAGATAACCTTGTAAATCATCAAGCCAGGCTTCCCCCTGTTGATAAGCTGCTGTTGCGGCAGTCATCGAGAGTGCATTAAAGACATCCAACCCATGAGCATTAAGGCGTTCGATAAACGCATTGCGGGTGCGAACATTGGGGATCAGGAAATTTGAGATCCTCAGCGACGACAGGCCAAAGCTCTTGCTGGCAGAGGTCGCCGAAATCAGCTGGTCGTGCCAGGCTTCATCCAGATGCAGCACCGAGGTAAAGGTTTCGCCGGGCAGCGTCAGGTCGGCCCAGATTTCATCGGAAATCACCGTCACGTCATGACGACTGCATAGCGTCATCAACTGCGTCAGTTCGCTGCGGGTCCAGCATCGCCCGGTGGGGTTATGTGGGTTACACAACAGCAATAATGGCGGTTTCCGCTGTTCAAAACAGGCTTCCAGATGCTCGAAGTCGAATTGATAACCCTGCGCGCTTTCCTTCAGCGGATTTTCGAGGACTTCTCGGCCGTTCATGGTGATGATCTTGGCGAAAGATCCATAGTATGGCCCCTGGATCACCACCGGATCGCCAGGCTGGCTAAGCAACTGGATCAGGAGCGCCAATCCGGGCACCACCCCCTCAACGGAGGTGAACCATTCGCGCTGCAAAGGCAGATTGTGCCGTCTTGAGAACCAATTGATCACCGCCTGGTAATATGAGTCATCGCGTTCGCTATAGCCAAATATGCCGTGATCCACCCGCTGATGCAGCGCCTGCCGGACTTCCTCTGGACACTGGAAGTCAAAATCAGAGACCCACATTGGCAAAAGGTCGGTCTCATCGAGTTGCAGATAGCGGTCGATAAAGTCCCATTTCACCGAGCCGGTGTTGTGGCGGTTGACTATCTGATTAAAATCGCTCTGTTTCACGTCAGGCTTCCTTACGCTGTAAATCGTTTTGTGGCTGTATTTTGGCAATCCCGAACCCGGTAAAGCCATAAATCAGGGCAAATACCACGGCGGCGTAGCATTGGATGGCCCACGGCAGTAAATCCAGCGTGCTGACACCCAGGGTGGTTGCCATATAGATGCCCGCGGACGTCCACGGGATTAAAGGTTCGATGACGGTGCCCGCATCTTCTACGGTCCGCGACAGGTTTTTATTGTCTAACCCCATGCGGCGATAGGCACCCTTGAACAGCTCGGCGGGAATAAGCAATGCCAGCTTGCCGTCGCTGGTGGCACCGGTCACCAGGATGGTGGTCGCGACCGTTGCGGCGATCAACTGGCCGGTGGTATGGACCACTTTCAGCAGTCGGTTGATGATAACGGTCAGCGCGCCGGTCAGCGTTAAGGCACCGGCAAAGGAAAACGCACAGAACACCAGCAGGATGGTGCTCATCATCGAGAACATGCCGCCGCGGTTGAGCAGGCGCGGAACATCTAGGGCGATGCCGGTAATGCTGTGCCCCTGAGCCGTAAACATTGAAAGATTAAAACCGTCCATCAATGCATTTAAGCCTTGCTGCAGGTTAAACCCCTGGAGCAATACGCCAATGAATATGGCGAGGGTACAGGCCGCCAGCATGACGGGGATCACCGGCCGTTTGGTCACGGCACCCCACAGCACCAACACCGGCGGCAGGATCAGCAGCAAGTTAAAGTGATACAAACCCTCCAGCGCGGTCACGATCTCGGTGACTTTTTCCGGCGTGGCTACGCTGCCGACGGCGCTGGTGTGCCCGGCAATCAGATACACCACCGCGGCTAAAACAAAGCTCGGTATTGTGGTGTACATCAGGTGCTGGATATGGCTGTAAAGATCGGTATCCGCGACGATGGCCGCGAAATTGGTGGAGTCGGACAGCGGGGAGATCTTATCGCCAAAGTAGGCGCCGGAAACCACGGCACCGGCGGCGGCGGCCAGGGGAACATCCAGTCCGGCGGCAACGCCCATCAGTGCGACACCCACGGTGCCTGCCGCGCCCCAGGAGGTGCCGGTACAAACGGAGATCACGCTGGTAATAAAGAATGCGGCGATCAGGATATATTGCGGGCTAATCAGTTTTAAGCCCCAGTACACCATGTAAGGAATGGTGCCGCTGAACATCCAGGTGCCGATCAACCCGCCGACGCAGATCAGTATCATGATCACTGGCATGGCCTTGGCCAGTTTGGCGACGATGGACTCGATAATGTCGTTCCAGCGGTAACCTTGCCACCAGGCCAGTGCGGCGGCAATGGTGGCCGAAACCAGCAGCAACGGCTCGATCCGCAGCCCAAGCTGGCCGTAGCCGACGATGAGCAGCAATAGCATCGCCACAATGGGCAGCATCGCCAGTCCCAGGTTGAGTTTCTTTTTGTTATTCATTAACAACTCCGGTTAAGGATGAGGGTGTGACGCCAGCCTAATGAATTCGTTTTGATTGGGATGTGAGCCTGGGCAACTGTCCATGTAATCGGTTTCATGAGTAGGCGTTGTGTGCGTTGCCTCTCATTTTTCAGGCTTGTTTTCTTGATTTGAGGTGTTTTTCTCGAGGGGGGTGACCGAGTCTCGCAGGATCAATTCAGCGGAAAACATATTATTCTGCGGTGCCACAGTGGCAGCAGAGTTCAACTGCAGCGCCAAATTAGCCGCACGTCGCGCCATTTTCTCAATCGGATAATGCATGGTGGTCAATGACGGGTGAAGATATTTTGCCAGGGTCACGTCATCAAAGCCGACAATCGAGATCGCCTCCGGCAGTTTTATCTGCCGCTGGCGAAAGGTTCGCATCATACCGGCGGCCATCACGTCATTGAACGTCAGTGCGGCGGTAAAAGGGTGATCGCTTGCCAGGATCCTTTCTGCCGCTAATTCGCCCCCTTGCTCATTGAAGGGAACGCTGATGATCCAGCTACCCGGCACCGAGATCCCGGCATCATTCATGGCACTGCGATAGCCTTCCAGACGCTGTTTTCTGTCATCGATGGGTAAGTCCGTCGTGATACAGGCGATATTGCGGTGCCCGTGCCGAATCAGCATCTGGGTGGCGGCCTGAGAGGCGCTGACGTTGTCCAGCCAGATGCAGCGGTTGGCGATGGCAGGCAAATAGCGATTGATCACCACCATCGCCGGGGTGTGGGCGGCATAGCGTAAAACGTCGGCATCGCTCATCCGGGTCACGTGGGCCACGATGGCTTCACAGCCCTGATTGATCAGAAAATCGAGACCGTTCTTCTCCAGTTCGGCCTGATGGCCGCCGCTGCAGACCATTAATTTTACGCCGTCTTTGCGCGTGACATCTTCGACTCCCCGTGCCAGACGCGAGAAAAAAGGGTCGTCGAGATTACCGGTCAACAGCCCCAGCATATTGCCGCTTCTTTTCGCCAGGGCCAGCGCGGCAGCATTGCGGTGATAGTTAAACTCGCGCATGGCTTTTTCAACCCGTTCGCGGGTGACCGGCTCCACATAGGCGGTGCTGTTGATCACCCGGCTGACGGTGGCCGTCGACACACCTGCCCGTCGGGCAACATCTTTCATTGTGGCCATATCATTTCCTGCTTCAGGCTTGGGTGGCCCCTTTCTGTTGAAGGGAAAAAATTGAGCTGGGTCTGATGCTAACAGCGCTGCTATTATTCATCCATATTCGGATCTTGCGCCGACGAGTGTCGTTGCGTAAAGGCTGCCAGGGAGTTAAACGATGAAACCATACCGTTCAGGGGCATTTGCATCAGGCAAGAAGCTTTGTCAGGGGATCGCATTGGCGGGAGGCCTGCTGCTGCTGGCCGCCTGTGATGACGGCGGAAAAAAACCAACCGCAGCGCAGGCTGATGCCCAGGCCAGCAGTGTCACGCAGGCCAAACGGCCGGATGCCGCCGCGTTGGCGGCATTGGCGAAACGCGACGCCGGTAAGCCGCTGACGCTGCTTGATGCCTCCGAACTGCAACTCGACGGCGCCAGTGCCATGGTGCTGACGTTTTCTTTGCCGCTGGATCCGAGTCAGGATTTCGCTGCGCGAGCGCATCTGGTCGACAGCGTTAGCGGTAAAATCGACGGTGCCTGGGAGCTGTCAGATAACCGGATGGAACTGCGGCTGCGCCATCTGCAGCCCAACCGCAAGCTGGTGCTGACCCTCGAGAGCGCTCTGAAAGCGGTCAACGGTGCCGAACTGGGCAAACAGCAAGAACAGACTATTACCACCCGCGACATCAAACCGAGCGTCGGCTTTGCCGGCAAAGGCTCGCTGTTGCCGACCAAGCTGGCGCAGGGGCTGCCGGTGATGGCGTTAAACGTCGATAACGTTGACGTTAACTTCTTCCGGGTGAAGGCCGATGCCTTACCTGCGTTCCTGGCAAACTGGGAATATCGCAATTCGCTCTCCAGTTGGGAGTCGGAAGAACTGCTGAAAATGGCCGATCTGGTCTACAGCGGCCGCTTCGATCTCAACCCGCAGCGCAACACCCGCGAACGCCTGCTATTGCCGTTGAGTAGCATCGAGGCCTTGCAACAGCCGGGTGTCTACCTGGCGGTGATGCAGCAGGCCGGGCATTACGGATATACCAACCCGGCGACCCTGTTTACCCTCAGTGATATCGGCGTTTCGCTGCACAGTTATCACGACCGTCTGGACGTGTTTACCCAGGCTCTGGATGGCGGCGCGGCATTGGGCGCGGTTGAACTGCGCCTGCTGGATGAAAAAGGTCAAACGCTGACCCAGGGCACCACCGATAAGCAAGGGCACGCCCAGTTGGCGAAAAGCGCCAAGGCGCGGTTGTTGCTGGCGACGCAACAGGGCCAGACCAGCATGATCGATCTGTCGACGCCTGCGCTGGATTTGGCTGAGTTCGATATTGCCGGGCCGGAAGGCTACAGCAAGCAATTCTTCGCCTTCGGCCCGCGTGATCTTTACCGTCCCGGCGAAACGCTAATCGTTAACGGGCTGCTGCGTGACGCCGACGGCAAACCACTGCCGGCCCAGCCGGTGAAGGTGGATATCGTCAAACCGGACGATCAGGTGGCGCGTAGCTTTGTCTGGCAGCCGCAGGATGGCTTGTATCAATATCAGTACCCAATCCCTGAAGGCGGGCCGACCGGCAACTGGTCGCTGCGTTTCAATCTGGGCGATAACCAGCCGCGGCTTTACAGCTTCAAGGTCGAGGATTTCCTGCCGGAACGCATGGCGTTAGACATTACCGCCGAGAAAACCCCGCTGCGCCCTGACGCACAGTTAGTGTTCGACGTCAGCGGCCGTTATCTCTATGGTGCCCCGGCCTCGGGTAACCGCCTGCAGGGGCAGGTGTTCCTGCGGCCGCAGCGTGAGGCGGTCAGCAGCCTGCCGGGCTATGAGTTTGGTTCGGTCACGGAAGAAAGCCTGTCGCGCAATATGGATGAATTCGACCAGGCGCTGGATAACGCCGGCAAGGCGCAGGTGGCGGTGGACAGCAGTTGGGCAGAGGTAAAATCGCCGTTGAAAGCCATCTTGCAGGCCAGCCTGCTGGAGTCCGGTGGTCGCCCGGTAACGCGCCGCGCCGAACAGGCGATCTGGCCTGCCGATGCGCTGCCCGGCATTCGACCTTTGTTCAACAAACAACAGATTTATGATTATCGTAGCAACAGCTACCAGGCCCAGCCGGTGGTGGATGAAAACACCCAGGCCGGGTTTGATATTGTCTACGCCAATGCCGCTGGTGAAAAACTGGCCGTCAGCGGGCTGAAGGCTCGCCTGGTGCGTGAGCGTCGCGACTACTACTGGCAGTGGTCAGAAGGCGAAGGCTGGCAGTCGTTGTACGATAAGAAGGATCTACCGCTGGCGGAACAGTCTATCGATATCGCCGCCAACGGCAGCACCAAGGTCAGTTTCCCGGTGGAGTGGGGCGCATATCGTATTGAGGTCGTGGATCCGCAGAGCAATCTGATCAGCAGCCTGCGTTTCTGGGCCGGTTACAGCTGGCAGGACAACACTAATGGCAGTGGGGCTGTACGTCCGGACCAGGTGAAGCTGAAGCTGGACAAACCGGCCTACCAACCGGGCGAGAAAGTGAAGCTGCATATCGAAGCGCCGGCCGCCGGCAAGGGCTACCTGCTGGTGGAATCCAGCGATGGTCCGCTATGGTGGCAGGAACTGGATGTGCCGGCCAAGGGCGTTGATGTTGAAGTGCCTATCAATCAGGAGTGGAAACGCCACGATCTGTACCTCAGCGCATTGGTGATCCGCCCGGGTGACAAGCAACAGCAGTCGACGCCGAAACGGGCGGTGGGGCTGTTGCATCTGCCGCTGGTGGATGAAGGACGCAAACTGGCACTGCAGCTGGACGCGCCGCAGCGTATGCGGCCGAACCAAATGCTGACGGTGAAGGTGAAGGCCGCCCACAGCAGCGGTAAACCGCCACAGCAAATCAACGTGCTGCTTTCCGCGGTGGACAGCGGCATCCTCAACATTACCAATTATGCGACGCCGGATCCGTATCAGGCCTTCTTTGGCCGTAAGCGCTACAGCGCCGATCAGTACGATGTTTATGGTCAATTGATTGAAGGCAAAGGGCGTTTGGCAAACCTGCGCTACGGCGGCGACGGTGATGACGAAGATGCGTTGTCGCGCGGCGGTAAAAAGCCGATCACCGCGGTTACCATTGTTGCCCAGCAGGCGCAGCCGGTTAAGCTGGATGCCAACGGCGAAGGCGAAATTCAGATTGCCATTCCTGACTTCAACGGTGAATTACGACTGATGGCGCAGGCGTGGAGCGATGAAGACTTCGGCAAGGCGGAAGGCAAGACCGTGGTTGCCGCACCGGTGGTGGCAGAGCTGGCGACGCCACGCTTCCTGGCCGGGGGCGACAGCACCCAATTGGCGCTGGATGTCAGTAACCTGTCGGGCCAGCCGCAGACATTAACCGTGAAACTGGCTTCTAGCGGATTGGTAGCGCTGCAGGGGGCTGCCGAACAGCAGGTCAGCCTGGCCAACGGCGAACGCACTACGCTGCAGATCCCGGTGCAGGCGCTGGCGGGCTTTGGTCAGGGCGAGGTCGCGCTGACCCTCAGCGGTCTGGTGCTGCCGGGGGAAACGCTCAAGGACTATCAGCACAGTTGGAAGATTGGCGTAAGGCCGGCTTATCCAGCGCAAACCCGCCAGTTCGCCAGCGTGATCCACGCCGGTGAAAGCTGGAGTCTGCCGGCAGATGCCGCCGCCGGGCTGGTTCAGGCGACGACCGAAGGGCAACTGCTGTTGACCAGCCGTCCGCCAATCAACCTGGCGCGTTACATCAGCGAGCTGTACGCCTATCCCTACGGCTGCCTGGAGCAGACGACCAGCGGGCTTTATCCGTCGTTGTATACCAACCGGGCGCAGCTCAGTGCGCTCGGGATTAAATCCGGCAGCGATGAAAGCCGCCGCAACAGTATCGACGTTGGCATCGAGCATCTGCTCAGCATGCAGCGCTATAACGGCGGTTTTGGTCTGTGGAGTCGCGACAGCCAGGAAGAGTTCTGGCTGACGGCCTACGCTACCGACTTCCTGTTCCGTGCCAGTGAACAGAACTACAGCGTCCCGACCGATGCGCTAACGGCGGCCAATAACCGTCTGCAGCGCTATTTACAGGACCGCAGTCAGATTGACGTTGCCTCCACCCAGTATCCGGACCACACCCGTTTTGCGGTGCAGGCTTATGCCGGCTTGGTATTGGCGCGTCAGCAACAGGCACCGCTCGGGGCATTGCGACAGCTGTTTGAGCGCCGTGCCGATGCTCGTTCGGGCCTGCCGCTGGTGCAACTTGGCGTGGCGCTGAAGCTGATGGGCGATATGCCGCGTGCCAATCAGGCTATTGAACAAGGGCTGGCAACGCAGCGCAATGCCAAGGATTACTGGTTGGAAGATTACGGCAGTCCACTGCGTGATGACGCGATGATCCTGGCGCTTCTGACCGAAAATAACCTGCTGCCGGCCGAGCGCGACCAGCGCTTGCTGACGCTGTCTGAGCGTCTCAACGGCGAACGTTATCTGTCTACGCAGGAGAGCAATGCCCTGTTCCTGGCGGCGCGCAATCTGATTGGCAGTGCTGAAACGCCATGGCAGGCACAAACGGCGCAGGGCAAAACCCTGTCCGGCAGCCAGGCGCTGACGCAAAATCTGTCCGCTGAGCAGTTGGCGAACGGGTTGCAGCTCACCAATACCGGCAGCGGTACGCTGTACAGCCGGGTCGATTTGGTCGGTTATCCGCAGCAGGCGCCGCAGCCGCAGAGCAACGTGTTGAATATTCGCCGCGAATTCCTGGGGTTGGACGGCAAACCCGTGGATCTGACCCAACTGAAAAGCGGCCAGCTGATCCTGGTGCACCTGGACGTCTGGGCCGATAATCAGGTGCCGGACGCGCTGGTGGTGGATCTGCTGCCGGCCGGGCTGGAGCTGGAGAACCAAAATCTGGGGGACAGCAGCGCCAGCCTGGGCGAAAGCGCCAGCAGCGTGACCGAACTGCTGCAGGATATGCAGCAGGCCGATATCAAACATCAGGAGTTCCGTGACGATCGCTATGTGGCGGCGGTGAATATCGACGGCTACCGTCATACCACGCTGCTGTATCTGGCTCGGGCCGTGACGCCGGGCGCTTATCTGGTTCCGGCACCGCAGGTTGAGTCGATGTATGTGCCTGCCTGGCGTGCGCTGGGCGCGACACCACAGCGGCTTGAAATTGCCAAATGATCCTCTTTGCCCCGCCCCGGTGATTTAGCCGGTGGCGGGGCAAAGGGGTGATACCTTCCTGATGAATCGACTTCTTACTCATTTACGTCGCCGGGCAGCCATCTGGCTGCTGGCTATTTTGCTGCCGCCCGTTTTGCTGTGGTTGGCGGACCGGCTGTGGCCGTTGCCGCTGAAAGATGCCGAGATGGCACGAGTGGTGGTGGCGGAAGACGGTACCCCGCTGTGGCGCTATGCGGACAGTGACGGCGTATGGCGCTATCCGGTCAGTCTGCAGCAGGTCTCACCCTATTATTTGCAGGCGCTGCTGACCTATGAAGACCGTTGGTTTTATCGGCACCCCGGCATCAATCCATTGTCGCTGGCCCGTGCCGCCTGGCAGGACCTGCGCAACGGGCAGATCGTTTCCGGCGGCAGCACGCTGTCGATGCAGGTAGCGCGCCTGATTGATCCCCATCCACGCACTCTGGCCGGCAAGTTACGCCAGGTGTGGCGTACCGCCCAGTTGGAATGGCATCTGTCGAAGGATCAAATCCTTGAAATCTACCTTAACCGGGCACCTTACGGCGGCACGCTACAGGGGATTGGCGCGGCCAGCTGGACTTATTTGGGCAAACCGCCTTCGGCGCTGACGCGTGGTGAGGCGGCGTTGCTGGCAGTGTTGCCGCAGGCTCCCAGCCGTTTGCGGCCGGACCGCTACCCGGAACGGGCGCAGGCTGCGCGTGACAAGGTGCTGGAACGCCTGGCGTATTATCAGGTTTGGCCGGCACCACAGGTGGCCGAAATCCGGCAGGAAGCGTTGTGGCTGGCCCCGCGCCAGGTACCGCAGTTGGCCCCGTTACTGGCAAGGCGCATGACACAGGGCAATCGTAGCCAGGTGGTGACCACCACGCTGGACGCTACCTTGCAGCGGCGGCTGGAAGAACTGGCTCGCGGCTGGAAGAGTCAACTGCCGGAAAAAACCTCGGTTGGCGTATTGGTGGTTGATCACACCAATATGAAAGTACGTGCCTACCTGGGCTCGCTGGATTTGAACGATAACAGCCGTTTTGGCCATGTCGACATGGTGGCTGCCTGGCGTTCGCCGGGCTCGACGTTAAAACCCTTTTTGTATGGTTTGGCGCTGGACGACGGCCTGATCCACGCCGAATCGCTGTTGCAGGACGTACCGCGCCGTTTTGGGGATTATCGGCCCGGTAATTTTGATACCGGTTTCCACGGCCCGGTCAGCGCCAGTGAAGCGTTGTCGCGTTCACTCAACCTGCCGGCGGTCCAGTTGCTGGAAGCCTACGGGCCGAAGCGCTTTGCCGCCAATCTCCGTAACGTGGGGGTTGAACTGCGGCTGCCGGCACACGCCGAACCCAGCCTGGCGCTGATCCTGGGCGGGGCCGGTGCCCGGCTGGATCAATTGGTGGCCGGATTCAGCGCGCTGGCTCGTCAGGGCCGGGTGGCACCGCTGCGCTTTACGCCTCAGCAAGGGATTTACGATCGCCAGTTCATGTCGCCGGGCGCCGCCTGGATTGTACGGCGAATATTGGCGGGAGAGGCACGTCCATTGCCGGATGATGCATTGCCTGCCAGTGTGCCACTGGCGTGGAAGACCGGCACCAGTTACGGCTACCGCGACGCCTGGGCCATCGGCGTTAATGCGCGCTATACGATAGGCATTTGGGTGGGGCGACCGGACGGTACTCCGGTGGCCGGGCAGTTCGGTTTTGCTACCGCGGTGCCGCTGCTTAACCAGGTCAATAACCTGTTGCTGACCTCTTTACGCCAGCGTGGGGAAGGCATTCCGGCCGATCCGCGCCCCGCCAGCGTCAGCCGTGCGGTGATTTGCTGGCCGGGCGGGCAGCCACTGCCCGCGGGGGACAGCAATTGCCGCCAAAGACGTCTGAGCTGGACTCTCGACGGGACTATTCCGCCGACGCTGCCCGCACCGGGTCAGGAAAGCGTGCTGGGCAGCCAGCCGCTGATGTGGTTGAACGCGCGTGGATTGCGGGTTGCAGCGGATTGCCCGGGGGCGACGCCGCGTCGGCTGGCGCTATGGCCTACGCCGCTGGAGCCCTGGTTGCCTCCGGCGGAGCGCCGTGCACAGCGCTTGCCGGCTATTGATCCGCAGTGCCCGCCGTTGCAGCAGCAAGAAGCACCGCCATTGTTAATGCTGGGCGTGCGTGACGGCGCGATACTGCGTCGCCTGCCGGGCAATAATACGCTGGATTTGCGGGTCAGCGTCCAGGGCGGCGGCGGACAGCGCTGGTGGTTCCTCAACGGCCAGTTGGTGGGGGAAGGGGAGTCGCTGCTACAGACGCTGACACAACCTGGTCGCTATCAGCTCAGCGTGCTGGATGAGAGCGGTCAGGTGGCATTGCGCGAATTTAACCTCGATTAAGGTAAGTTTTCATAACCTGTGCTCTGGGCCGCAAAGTGAAGAATAAAGATAATGATTTTTTAATGAAATGTTGATTTTCCCGTAGGCAAGCGTTGGCAGCACACATATAATCTGCGCCACTTGAGAAGGCCGGCACCCTGTTTGCAGACCGGCCTGTTTTGGAAGTTATACAGAGGCCATCATGACCGTAGAACGTACCTTTTCCATCATTAAACCAAACGCTGTAGCTAACAACGACATCGGCGCAATCTATGCTCGCTTTGAGCGTGCCGGTTTCAAAATCATCGCATCCAAAATGCTGCGTCTGACTCGCGAACAAGCCGAAGGCTTCTACGCTGAGCACAAAGGCCGCCCATTCTTCGATGGCCTGGTTGAGTTCATGACCTCTGGCCCGATCGTGGTTCAGGTTCTGGAAGCAGAAAACGCAGTACAGCGTAACCGTGACATCATGGGCGCAACCAACCCGGACAACGCACTGGCCGGCACCCTGCGTGCTGACTACGCGGACAGCTTCACTGCCAACGCCGTACACGGTTCTGACGCAGTAGAATCTGCACAGCGCGAAATCGCGTATTTCTTTAATGAGAGCGAAATCTGCTCACGTTAATTTGCTCGTCGCCTTTCAAGCTGTAGGGGGCGATATATTCGCCCCGATTGGCTCAGGCGCAGCATGCAGCGCCGCTACTCGAATTTTTCATTCATCGGCTGAAACAATAAAAATGCCCTGAATGTCTTTCAGACGTGGAAAGCTGCTACTAAAATTTGTACAATGCCGCGCCCCTGATGAGGCTTCTTGTCAGGGGCGCGCTTTTAGCGCCGTCACCGCAATTTATGCGGGTTGAACGACGCACTTACTTTCCACTCTTTCGCGCCGTAACGTGTAACAACGAGGCCAGAGATCAATTATGTTAGAACCCATCACGTCCGAGCACATCGTGTCTGAAAATAATTCGCTGACTACTCAATCCGTTAACGCGGAACAACCGGCTGTGGCCAAAATTAACCTGCTGGATTTGAACCGTCAGCAACTGCGTGAGTTTTTCGCCAAAATGGGCGAGAAACCCTTCCGTGCCGATCAGGTCATGAAGTGGATGTACCACTATTGCTGCGATGACTTTGAGCAGATGACCGACATTAACAAGGTCCTGCGCAATAAATTGCAGAGCGTCGCCGAGATCCGTGCGCCAGAAGTGGCGGAAGAACAACGCTCAGCCGATGGCACCATTAAATGGGCGATCAAAGTGGGCGATCAGCAGGTCGAAACCGTGTATATCCCAGACGGCGACCGTGCGACCCTGTGTGTCTCTTCCCAGGTGGGTTGTGCACTGGAATGCAAATTCTGTTCGACCGCGCAGCAAGGCTTTAACCGCAACCTGCGCGTGTCGGAAATCATTGGTCAGGTTTGGCGTGCGGCGAAAATTATCGGTGCGCTGAAAGTGACCGGCGAACGTCCGATCACCAACGTGGTGATGATGGGCATGGGTGAGCCGTTGCTCAACCTGAACAACGTGGTACCGGCGATGGAAATCATGCTGGACGACTTCGGTTTTGGCCTGTCCAAGCGTCGTGTGACCCTGTCTACTTCCGGCGTGGTGCCGGCACTGGACAAGTTGGGCGATATGATCGACGTTGCACTGGCAATCTCGCTGCATGCGCCGAACGACAAGATCCGCGACGACATCGTGCCGATCAACCGTAAATACAATATCGAGACCTTCCTGGCGGCGGTACGTCGCTACCTGGCAAAATCCAATGCCAACCAGGGGCGGGTAACGGTTGAATACGTGATGCTGGACCACATCAACGACAGCACCGACGACGCGCACCAGCTGGCAGAAGTCCTGAAGGACACGCCATGCAAGATCAACCTGATCCCATGGAACCCGTTCCCGGGGGCACCTTACGGCCGCAGCTCCAACAGCCGGGTGGATCGTTTTTCCAAAGTGTTGATGGAATACGGCTTTACGACTATTGTTCGTAAAACCCGTGGTGATGATATCGATGCCGCCTGCGGGCAACTGGCGGGTGAAGTGATCGACCGTACCAAGCGTACCCTGAAAAAGAAAATGGCCGGGGAACCTATCTCTGTACGTGCGGTCTGAATCCTATAGCATGATTTTTTTGTTATCTTACAGTCTGTTATGTGAATGGACGTCAAGGTGACATCAGACAAGGAAATGAATGCAGGCATGAAGCTGACTCTGTGGGGAACGTTGCTGGCGGCTGGTTTATTGGCCGGCTGTTCCGGTTCAACGCCGGAAGAAAAAGACGCGCAGTCACAAGCGGGCCAGACGCGTTTGCAACTGGGTCTGGAATATCTCAAGCAGGGCGATTTACCCGCCGCGCGACAGAATCTGGAGAAAGCGGCAGACGCTGCCCCACAGGATTACCGTACCCAATTGGGCATGGCGCTTTATGAGCAGCGGATGGGCGAAAATAGCGCGGCCGAACAGCGTTATCAGCAAGCGCTCAAACTTGCGCCGAACAATGGCACCGTGCTGAATAATTACGGTGCGTTTCTTTGCAGTTTAGGGCAGTATGTACCGGCACAACAGCAGTTTAGCGCTGCGGCAGTAGCACCGGATTACGGTCAGGTTGCCGACAGCCTGGAAAACGCAGGTTACTGTTTTCTCAAGGCCGGACAGAACGATGAAGCACGTACCTTGTTAACGCGTGCCATGAAGATCGATCCGGACAAAGGCACTCCACTGTTGGTGGAGGCAGAAAAGCAATTTGGAGAAGGGAAGCGCGCACAGTCGCAACTTTTACTCGATAGTTATCAGCATGTTCTGCCGGCTAGCGCCGACAGCTTATGGTTACAGATTCGTTTCGCCGCGTTAGCCGGGCGCCAGGATAGCGTGCAACGCTATGGCAAGCAGTTATCGCGAAGTTTTCCACAATCCAAACAGTACCAGCAGTTCTTAGCTAATGAATACTGAAGCCTCCCAAGATAAAACTGTATCAATGACGACAGGCGAACGTCTGCGTCAGGCCCGTGAACAACTCGGGTTGAGTCAACAGGCCGTTGCAGAACGCCTGTGCCTCAAAATGTCTACCGTGCGCGATATCGAAGAAGACAATCTGTCCGCAGATTTGGCTTCAACCTTCGTGCGGGGTTATATCCGTTCCTACGCCAAGCTGGTGCGTTTGCCAGAGGATGAACTGCTGCCGATGCTGGCCAAGCAGGCTCCGTTGAAGGTTGCGAAAGTTGCACCAATGCAGAGTTTTTCATTGGGCAAGCGCCGCAAAAAACGCGATGGCTGGCTGATGAGCTTCACCTGGCTGATCGTTTTCGTGGTGGTTGGCCTGACCGGCGCCTGGTGGTGGCAAAACCACAAGGCCCAGCAGGAAGAGATCGTCACCATGGCCGATCAATCCTCTGCGCAGCTTTCACAAAACAATGAAGGCCAGTCAGTGCCGTTGACCGACAGCAATGCCGACAACAGCGCGCCTCTGGCTGACAATGGTTCCACGCCGGTAGATACCGGCGTTGCTCCACAGCAGTCTCAGACTCCGACCGTTAGCGGCAGTGCAACCGCGCAGCAGCCTGCGGTGGTTTCACCAAGCCAGACGACGCTGCCTGAGACCACGCCTGCGGCTCCAACTGCGCCGTTACCAACTGCCGACGCGGGCGTGACTGCCCCGGCTGTTGATCCTAACGCGCTGGTTATGGAGTTCTCCGCCGATTGTTGGTTGCAGGTGAGTGATGCCAACGGTAAAACGTTGTACAGCGGCAGCCAGAAAAGCGGCGGCAAGTTGAGCCTGGCGGGTACCGCGCCGTACAAACTGACCATTGGCGCCCCGGCTGCAGTACAGATTCAATATCAAGGTAAGCCGGTTGATTTAAGCCGGTTTGTTAAGTCAAACCGTGTTGCTCGTCTGACCGTTGCCGCGCAGTAATTGCGCGGCCATTGTCGTTAAGTCAGGGCAACAATGGAGAGTAAGTAATGCATAACCAATCGCCCATCATCCGTCGAAAATCAACGCGAATTTACGTCGGCAATGTGCCTATTGGTGATGGTGCGCCGATTGCCGTGCAGTCGATGACTAACACCCGTACCACTGATGTTGAAGCAACGGTTAATCAGATCAAAGCGCTGGAGCGCGTGGGCGTTGATATCGTCCGCGTTTCAGTCCCCACCATGGATGCCGCCGAGGCGTTCAAACTGATCAAGCAGCAGGTTAACGTGCCGCTGGTCGCCGATATCCACTTCGATTACCGTATCGCGCTGCAGGTTGCCGAGTATGGCGTAGACTGCCTGCGTATCAATCCGGGCAATATCGGTAACGAGTCGCGTATCCGTTCAGTCGTAGACTGCGCGCGCGATAAAAATATCCCAATCCGTATCGGGGTGAATGGTGGTTCGCTGGAAAAAGACATCCAGGAAAAATACGGTGAGCCTACGCCGGAAGCGCTACTCGAATCCGCCATGCGCCACGTTGATATCCTTGATCGTCTCAACTTCGATCAGTTCAAAGTGAGCGTTAAAGCCTCCGATGTGTTCCTGGCGGTGCAATCCTATCGTCTGTTGGCTGCGCGTATCGATCAGCCGTTGCATCTGGGCATCACCGAAGCCGGTGGCGCACGCAGTGGTTCAGTGAAGTCGGCGATTGGTTTGGGGCTGCTGCTGTCGGAAGGCATTGGCGATACTCTGCGCATCTCATTGGCAGCCGATCCGGTGGAAGAAGTTAAGGTCGGTTTCGACATTCTGAAATCGCTGCGCATCCGCGCTCGCGGCATTAACTTTATCGCGTGCCCGACCTGTTCACGTCAGGAATTTGACGTTATCGGAACGGTCAACGCGTTGGAACAGCGTCTGGAAGACATCATCACGCCGATGGACATTTCGATTATCGGCTGTGTGGTCAATGGCCCGGGCGAAGCGTTGGTTTCCACGCTCGGCGTTACCGGTGGCCATAAAAAGAGCGGTTTCTACGAAGATGGTGTGCGCCAGAAAGAACGTTTCGACAACGAGCAGATGATTGACCAGCTGGAAGCCAAAATTCGCGCCAAGGCGTCGATGATGGATGAAAGCAATCGCATCGCGGTCAACCTGCTGGAAAAATAAGCATTACACCGATACGGCGGGCTTTTTAGCCCGCTTGTTTATGAACCCGGGAGCAGAACTCGGTATTCGCGTTGAATACGGGGCGGCAAAGTCCCTATAATCGGGTTCATTTTTATAGACAACGGACAGAGAACTCACGTGGCAAAGAACATTCAAGCCATTCGCGGCATGAACGACTACCTGCCGGAAGAAACGGCATTATGGCAGCGTATTGAAGGCATCCTCAAGCAGGTGCTTAGCGGCTACGGTTACAGCGAAATCCGCTTGCCGATTGTAGAGCAGACCCCGTTATTCAAACGCGCGATCGGCGAAGTGACCGATGTCGTGGAAAAAGAGATGTATACCTTCGACGATCGCAACGGCGAAAGCCTGACGCTGCGTCCGGAAGGCACGGCTGGTTGCGTTCGCGCCGGCATCGAACATGGTCTGCTGTACAATCAGGAGCAGCGTCTGTGGTACGTCGGTCCGATGTTCCGCTAC
The DNA here is from genome assembly GCF_000347995.1 of Serratia sp. S4. Lineage (NCBI taxonomy): Bacteria > Pseudomonadati > Pseudomonadota > Gammaproteobacteria > Enterobacterales > Yersiniaceae > Serratia > Serratia sp. S4. The sequence goes on along the minus strand of NZ_KB661120.1, from coordinate 3,960,409 downwards.
GAGCGCCCGCAAAAAGGCCGCTATCGCCAGTTCCATCAACTGGGGGCCGAAGTGTTTGGCCTGCAGGGCCCGGATATTGACGCTGAGCTGATCCTGCTGAGCGCCCGCTGGTGGAAAGCGCTGGGGATCGCCGAGCACGTCAAGCTGGAGCTGAACTCCATCGGTTCACTGGAAGCGCGCGCCAACTACCGCGATGCTCTGGTGGCCTTCCTGGAACAGCATCAAGAGAAGCTGGACGAAGATTGCAAACGCCGTATGTACAGCAACCCGCTGCGAGTACTGGACTCGAAAAACCCGGAAGTGCAGGCGTTGTTGAACGACGCGCCACGCCTGTCCGAGTATCTGGATGCAGATTCCAAAGCCCACTTCGAAGGTCTGTGTGAACTTTTGGCGCAGGCAGGCATCCCATATACCATCAATGAACGCCTGGTGCGCGGTCTGGACTACTACAACCGCACGGTATTCGAATGGGTGACCACCAGTCTGGGCGCTCAGGGTACGGTGTGTGCCGGTGGTCGTTATGACGGCCTGGTAGAGCAACTGGGCGGGCGTGCAACGCCGGCGGTCGGTTTCGCCATGGGCCTGGAGCGCCTGGTGTTGCTGGTTCAGGCGGTTAACCCAGAGTTCAAGGCCGCGGCGACCATCGACGTGTATGTGATCTCCTCCGGTGCCGGTACTCAGAGTGCAGCAATGCAGCTGGCGGAGCGCGTGCGTGATGCGGCGCCACAGCTCAAACTGATGACCAACTACGGCGGTGGTAACTTTAAGAAGCAGATCACCCGTGCGGATAAGTGGGGCGCGCGCGTCGCCTTGATCCTGGGTGAGAACGAAGTCGCAGCCCAGCAGGTGGTGGTTAAGGACCTGCGCAGTGGTGAACAAGAAACGCTGGCGCAAAGCGAAGTCGCAGTGCGCCTGGCTCTGATGTTAGGTTAAGGAGAAGGACACCGTGGAAGTCTATACCACTGAAAACGAACAAGTCGACGCCGTGCGTCGGTTCTTTGCCGAAAATGGCAAAGCGCTGGCAGTGGGCGTGGTGCTCGGAATTGGTGCCCTGGTCGGCTGGCGTTACTGGCAGAGCCACGAAAACTCCAACATGATGGTTGCGTCCCAGTCCTATCAGGAAGCCAGCGATCGTCTGGCTAGCGGTAAGCCGGACGATGTAGCCGCCGCGGAGAAGTTTGCCCAGGCCAACAGCAACAGCTATGGCGTGCTGGCCTCCCTGGAGCTGGCGAAGCATTTTGTTGAGCAGAATGAGTTTGCCAAAGCGAGCCAACAACTGGTGTTGGCTCAGGGCCAGACCAAAGACGAAAACATGCTTTCGATGATTAACCTGCGTCTGGCACGTGTCCAGCTGCAGGAGAAAAAGCTGGATGACGCGCTGAAAACGCTGGATGGCGTGAAAGGCGAAGGCTGGGCGGCGATGGCGCAAGATACGCGCGGCGACGTGTTGTTGGCTAAGGGTGACACCAAAGGTGCACGTGAAGCTTACAGTAAAGGCATTGAGTCTAACGCTTCTCAGGCGCTGCAGGTTCTGCTGCGCATGAAATTGAATAACTTGTCCAGCTAAGGGGAATTCCCATGCAATTGCGTAAAACACTCTTGGTCGGACTGGTTTCCGTTGCCTTGCTGAGTGGTTGCTCACTGTTCAACAGTGAAGAAGACGTGGTTACCATGTCGCCGCTGCCGAAAGTTGAAAATCAGTTCACGCCGAACAAGGCGTGGAGTACCTCGGTCGGTGACGGTGTTGGTGAGTTCTACTCTCATCTGCGTCCTGCTTTCCAGGACAACACTATTTACGCAGCCGATCGTCATGGCATCGTGAAAGCACTGGATGCCGATAACGGTAACGAAAAGTGGAAGGTTGATCTCTCTGAGAAAACCGGCTTCCTGTCCAGCAACCTGCCGGCACTGCTGTCGGGCGGTATGGCGGTCGCGGGCGACAAGGCTTATGTCGGCAGTGAGAAAGCCGTGGTTTACGCGCTGAATACCTCAGACGGTACAGTAGCCTGGCAGACCAAGGTGGCCGGCGAAGCGATTTCACGCCCGGTGATCAGCGACGGTATGGTACTGATCCACACCTCCAACGGTTTGCTGCAGGCGCTGAACGAATCTGACGGCGCGGTGAAGTGGACGGTTAACCTGGACATGCCTTCACTGTCGTTGCGCGGTGAGTCCGCACCGGCCGTTGCCTTTGGCGCAGCCATTGTTGGCGGTGATAACGGTCGCGTCAATGCCGTGCTGATGCAGCAAGGTCAGTTGATTTGGCAACAACGTATTTCCCAGCCAAGCGGCGCGACCGAAATCGATCGTTTGAACGATGTCGACACTACGCCGGTGATTGTTGAGGGCGTTGTCTACGCATTAGGTTACAATGGCAACCTGACGGCGCTGGATCTGCGTTCCGGCCAGATCATGTGGAAGCGTGAACTGGGCTCGGTGAACGACTTTATCGTTGATGCAGGTCGCATCTACCTTATCGATCAGAACGATCGCGTGGTGGCGTTGAGCACCGAAGGTGGCGTGACCGTATGGACGCAGAGCGATTTGCTGCACCGCAACCTGACTCCGCCGGTGATGTACAATGGTTTCCTGGTGACCGGTGACTCTGAAGGTTACCTGCACTGGATCAACACCACGGACGGCCGTTTTGTTGCTCAGCAGGAAGTGGATAGCTCCGGCTTCCTGTCTGCGCCGGTGGTAGCTGGCGATAAGCTGGTCATCCAGGCGAAGGGCGGAAAAGTTTACGCTTTCACCCGCTAACGCCGATCGTCGCACGGATTGCCAACGGCTCCTGAATGTTCAGGGGCCGTTTCGTATTTTTATAAGCTGCACTCCTGGTGTCTATCCAAAGTGTAGTAACGCATTGATTATTAAGTAATGAGGCTTCACAATGATACCTGTCGTCGCGCTAGTAGGGCGCCCGAATGTGGGTAAATCCACCTTGTTTAACCGTTTAACCCATACGCGCGATGCGCTGGTGGCGGATTTCCCCGGGCTAACGCGAGACCGCAAGTATGGTCGTGCTGAGGTTGAGGGTAATGAATTTATTATCGTCGATACCGGGGGCATTGACGGCACCGAAGATGGCGTTGAAACACGCATGGCCGGTCAGTCGCTGCTGGCGATCGAAGAAGCAGACATCGTGCTGTTTATGGTCGATGCTCGCGCCGGTCTGATGCCGGCCGATCTGGGCATTGCCCAGCATCTGCGCAACCGTCAGAAAGCCACCTTTCTGGTCGCCAACAAAACCGACGGTATGGATCCAGACATGGCCGCCGCCGATTTCTATTCGCTGGGCCTGGGCGACGTGCATCCGATCGCGGCTTCCCACGGTCGTGGCGTAGCGCAGTTGATCGAGCACGTACTGGTGCCGTTTGTCGGTGAAAAGCCGGAAGAAGTCGAGCTGACCGAAGAAGAGGCTAACGCCGCTTATTGGGCCGAGCAAGAAGGTGAAACCCTCGAAGGCGCAGAAGAAGAGCCGGAAGACGACTTCAACCCGCAGGATCTGCCAATCAAGCTGGCTATCGTGGGTCGTCCTAACGTAGGTAAGTCCACACTGACTAACCGCATTCTCGGCGAAGATCGTGTCGTGGTCTACGACATGCCGGGCACGACCCGTGACAGCATCTATATCCCGATGGTCCGCGACGAGCGCGAATACGTGCTGATCGATACCGCCGGGGTACGTAAGCGCGGCAAGGTTACGGAAACCGTAGAGAAGTTCTCGGTAATCAAAACCCTGCAGGCGATTGAAGACGCTAACGTGGTGTTGCTGGTCGTGGATGCACGCGAAGGCATTTCCGATCAGGATCTCTCGCTGCTCGGCTTTATCCTCAATAGTGGGCGCTCACTGGTGATTGTCGTCAACAAGTGGGACGGCATGAGCGAGGAAGATCGCGATCACGTGAAAGAGATGCTCGATCTGCGTCTGGGCTTTGTCGATTTTGCCCGCATTCACTTTATCTCTGCCCTGCATGGTAGCGGCGTTGGCAACTTGTTCGTGTCGGTACTGGAAGCTTACGAGTGTGCGACCCGCCGCGTGAACACCTCAATGCTGACCAAAATCATGCAGATGGCTGCCGACGATCACCAACCGCCGTTGGTACGTGGCCGCCGCGTGAAGCTGAAATATGCGCACGCCGGTGGGTATAACCCGCCGATTGTGGTGATCCACGGCAACCAGGTGACCGATCTGTCCGATTCGTACAAACGCTACCTGATGAACTACTTCCGTCGTTCTCTGAAGGTTATGGGTACGCCGATCCGCATCCAGTTCAAAGAGGGTGAGAACCCGTTCGCCGGTAAGCGCAACCTGCTGACGCCGAACCAGATGCGCAAGCGTAAACGTCTGATGAGCCACCTGAAGAAAGGCTAATCATAAGAATGAGGGGCGCGGTATCACTACCGCGCCCCTTTTTTATTGGATCGAAATCGTTTTATTATCTGACTATTACCGCCGTTAGCCTGAAGGAACATCATGTCCTGGGAAACCTGGAGTTTTGCATTCAACGTCACCGTACCCAATCTGTTAATGATGTTGCTGGGCATATTGCTGCGCCACTGGCGCTTGATGGACGACCGTTTTATTGATGGAGCCACCAAGCTGGTGTTTAACCTGGCGCTGCCCTGTTTGTTGTTCTTCAGCATCGCCACCAACCACCCGCAGTTGCTGGGCAACCTGCCGCTGGTAATCTTTGGCGCTATTGGCACCGTGGTCACCTTCCTGCTGCTGGAAGTGGCGGCTATCTGGCTGGTTAAAGAGCCACGTGAGCGCGGTGTCTTTGTGCAGGGGGGCTTCCGTGCCAATACCGCCATTGTCGGCCTGGCCTATGCCATGACTGCTTACGGCAGTGAGGGCGTGGCGTTAGGGTCACTGTACCTGACGGTGACGGTGATCCTGTTTAACATACTGTCAGTGATCACCCTCACGCGTAGCCTGCAGGGCGGGCAGGGCAAGAGGATCAGCCGTTTGTCGCTGTTGCGCAGTATTGTCACCAATCCGCTGATTATCGGCCTGGTGTGCGGACTGGCTTATGCGCAGACCGGTCTGGGAATACCTCAGGTGATCCGGCAGACCGGCAGCTATATCTCCGCACTGTCGTTGCCACTGGCCTTGCTGTGCACCGGCGCCAGTTTAGACCTGCGCGCCATGTTTCGTTCGTCCAACGTGGCGGCGCTGTCCTCTTCGGCCAAGCTGTTTGTCGTGCCAGTGATAATGACGCTGAGTGGCTGGCTGTGCGGTTTTCACGGCGCGGCGTTGGGGATTATTTTCCTGTTCTCGGCCACGCCAACGGCTTCTGGCAGCTATGTGATGACGCGTGCGATGGGGGGAAACGCCACGCTGGCGGCGAATATTATCGCCATCACCACCGTCGGCTCGTTTTTCACTACCGCGTTGGGCATCTATTTCTTACGCTCATGGGGCGTGATTTAACCAGGGAGTGACTATGGAAGCGCAGTGTCCACAATGCGATCAAACGATGGAGTGGGTGAATGGTCACTACCATTGCACCGCCTGTAACAGCGATTATCAGCAGTTGGCCCACTGCCCGGATTGTGGGCAGCCATTACAAGAACTCAAGGCCTGCGGAGCGGTGGACTACCTGTGCCAGAACGGCCATGGGTTGATATCCAAAAAGCGGGTTTTATTCAGTTATCAGCCGTTGTAAGCGTTCACTCATCCACCTGACCGGTTTTCCACAGGTCGATCAACGCCTGCGGGGCGCTGGTTTCCGGGATCAGCAGTACGATTTCGCTGCGTAAAGTTTGGCTGTAGTAGCTGATCTGCACGCGAAAATAACGTTGGTCACCGCAGCCGGGAGAGTCCGGTTGCCCCTCTTCCTGGGCGTAGGGCAGCGTCTGGTTCAATAGTTGATTCAGGCGCTGCCGTTGTTCTGGCGTAATGTCGGCCAGCGCAATGCGCCGCTGGCCCGCCAGTTTGGGAATAAAGGCGAAGCCGCCTTCACGCGCCAGCTCAATGACCGTGTCCTGATTGAGTGCCGGCAAGGGTTTCATTACGCCACCCCTACCTGTTGCCAGGCCTGCTGTACCTTATCCACCCCTACCTGTTGCCAGGCCTGCTGTACCTTATCCGCCACTTTACTGTCGAAGCGCTGTTTGGCATGTTTCACCGTGGTACGGGCAAAGGTGGCGAAGTCAGCGTCCTGCGGCAGTGTCTTGTCGCAAAGCGTGTCGTACCAGATGTAACCGGCTTTCTCCCAGGCAAAGCCGCCCAGAGCCGTGGCCGCCAGATAGAAGGCGCGGTTGGGAATGCCGGAGTTGAGGTGGACGCCGCCGTTATCCTCTTTGGTCTGAATGTAGTCTTTCATGTCGGCAGGCTGCGGATCTTTCCCCAGCAGCGGATCGTCGTAGGCGGTACCGGGTGCCGACATCGAACGCAGGCCCTTGCCATTAATGCCTTTCGCCAGCAGGCCTTCGCCAATCAGCCAGTCGGCCTTATCCGCGGTTTGCTTGAGGTGGAACTGTTTGACCAGAGAACCGAACACGTCAGACAGCGACTCATTCAGCGCACCGGCCTGTTGGAAGTAAATTAGTCCGGCCTCGCTTTCGGTGACGCCGTGTGCCAGTTCGTGGCCAACCACGTCAATGGCGATGGTAAAGCGGTTAAAAATTTCGCCGTCACCGTCGCCGAAGACCATTTGCTGGCCGTTCCAAAAGGCGTTCTGGTATTCCTTGCCGTAATGCACGCTGCCGGTCAGCGGCAGGCCCCGGTTGTCCAGCGAGTTGCGTTTGAATGCCTGCCAGAAGAAATCATAGGTGACGCCGAGGTAGTCATAGGCTTCATCCACCGCCACGTCATGATTACTGGCCTGGCCCTCATTACGTACCTGTTTGCCGGGCAGTTGGGTGCCGTTTTCGGCATCAAAAATATCGCGGATGACTTCGCCACCGGTCGAGGTTTTCGCCCCGGGGGCGCGTAACGGCTTGTTGCCGAGCAGGCTTTGAACGTGGTTCAGGGTGTGTAATGCGCAGTCGCGCTGCGGCAGGCTGCCGTGCTCAATGATCCGACGCAGCATATAAGGGGGAATGACCGAACGCGCTGTCAGGGTCGGCATAGTGGCTCTCCTTGAATAAAGATTCCGCCACTAAGTGTAGTTCAGACATCGTAAAGACGGTGATCGTGAGTGCTTACCGCCGGGCTGGTTTTATGGGGGCTGACGCGTTTGACCGAGGCGCGAACCGCCAGCTTGCCGTGCAGCAGCAGGTTGCACGGGGGCGCATCGGCGCGCAGCATGCGGCGTTGCAGTAGCTGAATGGCCTCATAGCCCAACTCGTCGCGCGGCACGTGTACCGAGGTGAGCGGCACGTCATGAATTTCCGCCAGATTAAAACCGTCGGTGCTCATCACCGAAATATCGCCTGGCACGCTCAACTGCAATTTGTTGAGTGCCTTGACCGCGCCGACCGCCATATAGTCGCCACCGGCAAGAATGGCCGTCGGCAGTTGTGAGCGCTGACTGACCCGGTTGATAAAGGTAGTGAGCGCCTGTTCGGCCTCTTCGCTACCGAAACCGGAGGTGGTGACCAAATGGCGACCCTCGTCAAAGGCGATGTTGTGCCGCGCATAGGCTTGTTTAATGCCCGCCAGCCGCAGCTCCATGGTGTGCCGACGCAGGCACTGCAGGTTCAGAATATGGCTGTGCCCCTGCTGGAACAGGTAATTGGCAGAGAACTCGCCAATCAGCTGATGATCGGGTGACACGCTATCGAGCCGCATTTGCCGGTCGCTGCAGTTAATCAGTACGCAGGGTTTATTCAGATCGGCGGCTAACTGGTGGATATGCTCGTCATCGATACCGATAATCAGCGCCGCCTGGGTCTGCGGATCGCTCATCTTTTCCAAAAACAGCGCGCCGTCGCTGTGCAGTTCCTCAAGCCCGCAATAGCGAATACGCACCTCATGTTCTGCCAGCGCAGCGGTGATGCCCTGGATCACCTTGTAGTAAAAAATATCGGTACGTACGTCAAAGGCGCGTTGTGGCGCGAAGACCATCACGCTGTTCAACATCAGTCGACCGCTGGAAATCCCTTGCAGAATGCCGTTCTGTTGGGCGCAGGCCAGCACCTTCTGGCGTGCTTCGGCGCTGGTATTGGATTTGCCGGCTAAAACGCGTGAAACGGTGCTGATCGACAACCCGGTTTGGTGGGCGATCTCCTGTATTTTCAGCTTTCCGTTCATTCTGTGATCTCCTTCAAATTTGGTGATGAAAATATTTTCACTGCATTTTTTCAGCGTACTGTCAGGTTTCGGTGGCCATTATGGCGAGCTTTTATCCTTCGTATGAAAATTTTTGCAAAAAACCACGTTTCGCTCACGCTTCCGGCTGGCTAGTCTGAATTGGTATACCAACTTTATAGATTTATCAGTCCAATTAATGGGCTGAATTATAAATAAAATGAAAATAAATCATGTGGTTGTGAAGGACATGCGCCTGCTTCTGGCAAGCATAATGCAATTTAACACCACCCATACCTTCGCCAACCAAACGTACCCTACCAAAAAGCGCGCTGTGTCACCGGGCAGCCGTCGTGGAGAGAAGACAGATGAGTGTGGAAATTAATCAAAGGGTCGTCGACAGCGGCCGGCGTAAATTTAAATCACTGCGCTGGTGGATGCTGGCGCTGTTTCTGCTGGGTGTCACGGTTAACTACATCACTCGTAACTCGCTGGGCATCCTGGCACCTGAGCTGAAAACCAGTCTGAACATGACCACCGAGCAGTATTCCTGGGTGGTGGCATCGTTCCAACTGGCCTATACGGTGTTTCAGCCGATCTGCGGTTGGCTGATCGATGTGATTGGCCTGAAGATGGGGTTCCTGATCTGCGCCAGCATCTGGGCGGTGGTTTGCATGATGCATGCCGGGGCCGGCACCTGGGTGCAGTTGGCGATCCTGCGCTTCTTTATGGGCGGGGCAGAAGCAGCGGCTACGCCAGCCAACGCCAAGGCGATTTCCGACTGGTTCCCGAAGAAGGAACGGCCCATCGCCGCCGGTTGGGCGGGCGTCGGGTTTTCTATTGGCGCCATGCTGGCACCGCCGATCATTGTTATTGCCCACGTCTCCTTTGGCTGGCAGGGCGCTTTCCTGTTTTCCGGCGCGCTGGCGCTGCTCTGGGTGGTGCTGTGGTGGCGGTTCTACCACTCGCCGCAGCAGCACCCCAATCTGAGCCAGCAGGAGCTGGATCTGATCCGCGAAGATAACGAGCCGGAGTTACCCCGACTGCCATTCTTCAAATCGCTGGCCATTCTCTGCCGCAACAAAAAGTTCTACGGCATTGCCATTCCGGCCTTTCTCGCCGAGCCGGCCTGGGCGGTATTCAGTTTCTGGGTGCCGCTGTATTTGGCCACCGAACGTGGCATGGATTTAAAACACATCGCCATGTTTGCCTGGCTGCCGTTTTTGGCGGCGGACATCGGCAGCGTCGCCAGCGGCTATCTCACCACTTTGTACCGTAAATGGTTCGGCTGCAGCCGCGTCAACTCGGTGGTTGCCAGCTCGGTCACCGGCGCATTCATGATGGTCTCGCTGGCGTTCGTCGCGATCACCAAAGATCCCTATGTGGCGATCGCTCTGATCTCGATCGGCGGTTTCGGCCATCAGGTGATCTCCTGCATGCTCAGCGCGCTGGTGGTGGAATCATTCGATAAAAATCAGGTAGCGACGGTCAACGGCATGCGCGGCTCCAGCGCCTGGATCGCCAGCTTCCTGTTCACGCTGCTGATCGGCGCGGTCTCCGACACCGTCGGCTTCAACCCGCTGTTTATCGCCATGGGCTTCTTCGACCTGATCGGCGCCGTATTCCTGATTGCCTTGATCGCCGAACGTGGCGGTAAAAAAACACTTAATAGTTAAGTTGGATGCCTATGAAAACCTTAAAAAATTGGACGTTGGCCGGTCAGTATGCCGATCGCATTGAGCTGTTGGTCGATGAACGTCACCTGTTCTGCCTGTACGTGCTGGAAAACAGCCTGTTCCGCGTGTTGATTAAACGCAATGGCGAGTTGGCGCTGGATCGCACCTGGAGCATTGCGCCGGAAAGTGACGTGCCCTGGGAAGGGCGTGATCGCTTGAGCGTGGCCGGCTTCGGCCTGCCGGGTTATCAGTTGCAGCAACATGAGGATCGGCTGGTGGTGACGACGTCTGCACTGCGCGTTACCGTGCATCAGCCGCTGTGGCTGGAGTGGGAGCACTGCAACGCCGCCGGTGAATGGCGTCCGCTAGCCGCCGATCGGCCAACCAGCGCTTATCTGCTGAACCCGCACGGTGATGGCGTGGCCCACTACCAGCGCCGTCAGGCCGCCGAGCGGTACTATGGTCTGGGTGAGAAGGCCGGTGATTTGGAACGCAGCGGCCGCCGCTTTGAAATGCGCAACCTGGACGCGATGGGTTACAACGCCGCCAGCACCGATCCGCTGTACAAGCACATTCCTTTCACCATCACCCGTGGGGAAGAGGCCAGTTTCGGGCTGTTTTACGACAACCTGAGCAGTTGCTGGCTGGATCTGGGCAATGAGATCGATAACTACCATCTGGCCTATCGCCGCTATCAGGCCGAAGCGGGGGATCTGGATTATTACCTGTTCCTCGGCCCCAAAGTGCTGGACGTGACCAAGGCGTTTGTACGCCTGACCGGCAAGACTCACTTTGGGCCAAAATGGAGCCTGGGCTACAGCGGTTCCACCATGCATTACACCGATGCGCCGGACGCCCAGCAGCAGCTACAGCAGTTTATTCAGCTCTGTCGCCAGCATGATATTCCCTGCGACTCCTTCCAACTGTCGTCGGGTTATACCTCGATCGGCAACAAGCGCTATGTATTCAACTGGAACTACGACAAGGTGCCGCAGCCTCAGCTACTGAGCCAGGCGTTTCACGACGCCGGGTTAAAGTTGGCGGCCAACATCAAGCCGTGCCTGTTGCAGGATCATCCGCAGTATCAGCAGGCGGCGGAGCAGGGGTTGTTTATCCGGGATTCCGAAAGTGATCGGCCGGAGCGCTCCAGCTTTTGGGACGACGAAGGTTCGCACCTCGACTTCACCAATCCGGCGGCGGTGCAATGGTGGCAACAGGGCGTGACGCAGCAGCTGCTGGAGATGGGCATTGATTCCACCTGGAATGACAATAACGAATACGAAGTGTGGGACGGAGAGGCGCGTTGCCACGGTTTTGGCACGCCTATCGCCATCAAGCATATCCGCCCGGTGATGCCGTTACTGATGATGCGCGCTTCAATGGAGGCTCAGCAACGCTTTGCTCCCGAGCTGCGGCCCTACCTGATCTCGCGCTCCGGTTGCGCCGGTATGCAGCGCTATGTGCAGACCTGGAGCGGCGACAACCGCACCAACTGGCAGACTTTGCGTTACAACATCCGTATGGGGTTGGGCATGAGCCTGTCTGGCCTGTATAACCTGGGGCACGACGTCGGCGGTTTCTCCGGTGACAAGCCGGACGCCGAGCTTCTGGTGCGCTGGGTGCAAAACGGCGTGATGCATCCGCGTTTTACCATTCACTCCTGGAACGACGACGCCACGGTTAACGAACCCTGGATGTATCCGGCCGCCACCCCGGCGGTACGCGAGGCGATTAACCTGCGTTACCGGTTGATGCCGTATTTCTACACCCTGCTGTGGCAGGCCAGTGCCGACGATGAGCCGATGCTGCGCCCGACCTTCCTCGACCATGAGCATGACGAACAGACCCTGAAAGAAACCGATGATTTTATGATTGGTCGCGATCTGCTGGTGGCCAACGTAGTGGAGCAGGGGCAACGCCAGCGGCCGGTGTATCTGCCGGATAACGGCGATGGTTGGTATTGCTTCTACAGCGGCCAGTGGTTCAGTGGCGGCCAGACGGTGGTGCTGGAAGCCCCGCTGGAGCGCTTGCCGCTGCTGGTGCGTGCCGGTGCGGCATTGCCGTTGTCATCCCGCCTGGCGCATGTTGACGTAACGGCGGACGATCGACGTGAGCTTAAGTTGTACCCGCTAAAAGGCTGTGGCAGCGCTTCTGGGCTGTTATTCGAAGATGACGGCGAGAGTTATGGCTGGCAGCAGGGCGACGCGCTGTGGCTGCGCTGGGAGATGCTCAGTGACAATCAGCGCATCACGCTGAATATCACCACCGAGGGCCGCTTTAAACCGGCATGGCGAACCCTGACCTTCTGCTTGCCTGCCGGAGAAGCGCGCGAGTTGTGGATCAACGGCGCGCCCGGCAACAGTTTTACGCTGGAATAAGCGGAATTATTCAGCCGCGCGCTTTTTGCGCGGCTTTTTGGCCAGGGTGATGGTTTTCACCTCGCTTTCCACCCAGCCATCCTGCAGACGGGTTTTCAGCAGTTCACCCACCTGTGCCTGTTTGGTGGTTTTCAGCAGTTCGCCGCGTGGCGTTTGCGTCACGCTGTAGCCACGCGCCAGCGTTGCCAGCGGGCTGACCGCCTCAAGCTGGCTGCAGGCCACACCAAAGCGTTGACGCCAGGCGTTGAGCCGCCGCTCCAGCGCCTGCTGCAAACGGTATTCCTGCTGCTGCACGCGTTGCTGATAGCGATGAATGCGTGCCTGTGGCTGCATCTGCGCCAAGCGCTGTTGCGCCCGCTCGCCGCGGCGTGAAGAGACTCGCAGTTGGTTCTGCATACCATCTTCCAGCCGGCGCTGCAGTTTGAACAACAGCGTCTGCTGACGCGCCAGGCGCAGGTGCGGATGCTGTTGCTGCAAACGGTGGTTGATACGGGTGAACTGCTGCTGGCGCTGTGCCAGGTAGTAATCCATCGCCATTTCCATCCGCTGCTGCTGGGACTGCAACTGGCGCAGCAGCTCCAGCTGATTGCGGCTGACCAGTTCGGCGGCGGCGGAAGGGGTTGGTGCACGCAGGTCGGCGACAAAGTCGGCAATGGTGACGTCGGTTTCATGGCCGACGGCGCTGACGATCGGAATGCGGCTGGCGAAAATTGCCCGCGCCACGCGTTCGTCATTAAAACTCCACAGATCTTCCAGCGAACCGCCACCACGGCCGACGATCAGCACGTCACACTCGTCGCGACGGTTAGCCGTTTCGATGGCGCGCACAATCTGCAATGGCGCTTCTGCGCCCTGCACCGAAGTAGGGTAAATAATGATAGGCAGTGAAGGATCACGCCGTTGCAGCACCTGCAGCACATCGTGCAGCGCCGCACCGCTGGCGGAGGTAATAACCCCGACGCGTTTGGCCGGGCTGGGCAAGGGTTGCTTGAACTGTTGGTCGAACAGGCCTTCGGCGCTCAGGCGCTGTTTCAACTGGTCGAACTGCTGTTGCAACAGGCCGTCACCGGCAGGCTGCATGCTTTCGGCAATCAGTTGGTAGTCGCCGCGGGGTTCATACAGCGTAATGCTGGCACGAACCAGGACCTGTTGGCCATTCTGCGGACGGAAAGTGGTGCGGCGGTTAGTGTTGCGGAACATCGCGCAACGCACCTGCGCCCGATCGTCTTTCAGCGTGAAATACCAGTGGCCGGAAGAGGGTTGGGAGAAGTTGGAAATCTCGGCGGAGAGCCAAATCTGGCCCATTTCCATTTCCAGCAGCTGTCGAACCGTCTGATTCAGGCGGCTTACGGTAAAAATAGACGGCGAAACAGGTAGCGACATGTGACCCAGATCAAATTTCAAAACAAGCACTTAATTGGTCGATACTACATGGCTGAAAAAGGTAATCAAGAGTTTTTGTGCGAAAGTACTGGAGGCAACCGATTACGCTCTGTATAATGCCGCGGCAATATTTTATCTTTTTCACAGCCCACTCTGGTGAGATATTGCCCATGCTACGCATCGCAAAAGAAGCACTGACATTCGACGACGTTCTCCTGGTTCCAGCTCACTCTACGGTTCTGCCTAATACCGCTGAGCTCGGCACCCAATTGACCAAAACCATCCACCTGAATATCCCTATGCTGTCCGCAGCCATGGACACCGTTACCGAAGCCAATCTGGCTATCGCGCTGGCGCAGGAAGGCGGTTTAGGCTTCATCCACAAAAACATGTCCATCGAGCGTCAGGCTGAAGAAGTCCGCCGCGTGAAAAAACATGAAAGCGGCGTGGTCACCGATCCACAGGCCGTGACTCCGACTACCACCCTGAAAGAAGTGAAAGAACTGACCGCGCGTAACGGCTTTGCCGGCTACCCGGTCGTGACCGAAGAAAACGAACTGGTCGGCATCATTACCGGCCGTGACGTTCGCTTCGTCACCGATCTGAACCAGCCTGTTACCGCCGTGATGACGCCGAAAGAGCGCCTGGTTACGGTGAAAGAAGGTGAAGCGCGTGAAGTCGTGCTGCAGAAAATGCACGAAAAACGCGTAGAGAAAGCGCTGGTGGTAGACGACCAGTTCCATCTGCTGGGCATGATCACCGTCAAAGACTTCCAAAAAGCGGAACGCAAGCCAAATGCCTGTAAAGACGAGCATGGCCGTCTGCGCGTTGGTGCTGCGGTTGGCGCCGGTGCAGGTAACGAAGAGCGCGTTGATGCGCTGGTCGCTGCCGGCGTTGACGTCCTGCTGATTGACTCCTCCCACGGCCATTCCGAAGGCGTATTGCAGCGCATTCGTGAAACCCGCGCCAAATACCCGGATCTGCAGATCGTTGGCGGTAACGTCGCGACCGCTTCAGGCGCCAAAGCGCTGGCTGATGCCGGTGTTAGCGCAGTTAAAGTGGGTATCGGTCCTGGTTCCATCTGTACCACTCGTATCGTTACCGGCGTTGGTGTACCGCAGATCACCGCTATCGCCGACGCGGTTGAAGCGCTGGAAGGCACCGGTATTCCGGTTATCGCCGACGGCGGCATCCGTTTCTCCGGTGACATCGCCAAAGCCATCGCGGCTGGTGCATCCTGTGTGATGGTCGGCTCCATGCTGGCGGGTACCGAAGAATCTCCGGGCGAAATCGAGCTGTATCAGGGCCGTTCGTTCAAATCCTATCGCGGTATGGGTTCACTGGGCGCGATGTCCAAAGGCTCTTCCGACCGTTACTTCCAGACCGATAACGCCGCCGACAAACTGGTGCCGGAAGGTATCGAAGGCCGCGTGGCTTACAAAGGCATGCTGAAAGCGATTGTTCACCAGCAAATGGGCGGTCTGCGCTCTTGCATGGGCCTGACCGGCTGCGGCACCATCGACGAGCTGCGCACCAAGGCTGAATTTGTGCGCATCAGCGGCGCCGGCATTCAGGAAAGCCACGTGCACGATGTGACCATCACCAAAGAGTCACCGAACTACCGCATGGGTTAATGCTTTAACTTCTCCTGCGGGAGAAGCCGGGGTGGGGCGTAACGCTTCACCCCGAAAACACTATTTTCGCTCTTTTTCTCTGTTGCTGGAATTCGCCTCACATGACAAAAAATATCCATAAGCATCGCATCCTGATTCTGGACTTTGGTTCGCAATACACTCAACTGGTAGCACGCCGCGTGCGCGAAATCGGCGTTTACTGTGAGCTGTGGGCCTGGGACGTTAGCGAAGAGCAAATCCGCGAATTCAATCCAAGCGGCATCATCCTGTCCGGCGGCCCGGAAAGCACCACCGAAGCCAACAGCCCGCGCGCGCCAGAATACGTGTTCACCGCCGGTGTCCCGGTGCTGGGCGTATGCTACGGCATGCAGACCATGGCGATGCAGTTGGGTGGCCAGGTAGAAGGTTCCAACGAGCGTGAGTTCGGTTATGCCCAGGTGGAAATCACCACCGAAAGCGCATTGGTGCGCGACATCGAAGACGCACTGAGCCCGGCCGGCAAACCGCTGCTGGACGTGTGGATGAGCCACGGCGACAAAGTGACCGCTATCCCGGCCGACTTCGTGACCGTTGCCAGCACCGATACCTGCCCGTTTGCCATTATGGCCAACGAAGAAAAACGCTTCTACGGCGTGCAGTTCCACCCGGAAGTAACCCACACCCGTCAGGGCCAGCGTATGCTGGAGCGTTTCGTGCTGGATATCTGCCAGTGTGAAGCCCTGTGGACCCCGGCGACCATCATTGAAGATGCGGTAGAACGTATTCGTCAGCAGGTAGGTGAAGATCACGTGATCCTCGGCCTGTCCGGCGGCGTGGATTCTTCCGTTACCGCGATGCTGCTGCACCGTGCCATCGGCAAACGCCTGACCTGCGTGTTTGTCGACAACGGCCTGTTGCGCCTGAACGAAGCCGAACAGGTACTGGAAATGTTTGGTGACCACTTCGGCCTGAACATCGTTCACGTGGCGGCGGAAGATCGCTTCCTGAGCGCCCTGGCCGGTGTTGACGAGCCGGAAGCCAAGCGCAAAATCATTGGTCGCGTGTTCGTTGAGCTGTTCGACGAAGAAGCCTGCAAGCAATCTGAAGTTAAATGGCTGGCGCAAGGCACCATCTACCCGGACGTGATTGAATCCGCCGCTTCTGCCACCGGCAAAGCACACGTGATCAAGTCGCACCACAACGTGGGCGGCCTGCCGAAAGAGATGAAGCTGGGCCTGGTCGAACCGCTGAAAGAGCTGTTCAAAGACGAAGTGCGCAAAATTGGCCTGGAACTGGGCCTGCCGTACGACATGCTGTTCCGCCACCCGTTCCCGGGGCCAGGTCTGGGCGTGCGCGTGCTGGGCGAAGTGAAGAAAGAGTATTGCGACCTGCTGCGCCGCGCTGATGCCATCTTCATTGAAGAATTGCACAAGGCCGATCTGTACAACAAGGTCAGCCAGGCATTCACCGTGTTCCTGCCGGTACGTTCCGTTGGCGTGATGGGCGATGGCCGTAAATACGACTGGGTTGTTTCACTGCGCGCAGTGGAAACCATCGACTTTATGACCGCGCATTGGGCGCACCTGCCGTATGATTTCCTCGGCCGCGTCTCCAACCGCATCATCAACGAAGTGAACGGCATTTCCCGTGTAGTTTATGACATCAGCGGCAAGCCACCGGCTACCATTGAGTGGGAATGATTTGACGTTCGACAGCAACTAGCGAAGAACATAACCAAGCCCGCGTAAAAGCGGGCTTTTTTTTGTCTTTTTTCCGGCGCAGCCTGGCAATATTTGGCATCGCCAAGCACCACTTTTTTGTGGCATGGTAGCCGCTACGAGTCAGGGTATCCTCGCAGGAGGACTCACAATGGCTCCGTCATAAACAGGAATGGACAGATGCCCAACTCAACTTTGCGGATATGGTGTGCGGTCAGTGTGTTGTGTGTGGCTTCGTTCACTATGGTGACCTCCGAATTCGCTCCCATTGGCTTGTTATCGCAGCTATCAAACGACCTGAATCAAGATCCATCAACCATTGGGCTGACAGTAACGTTATATGCATGGATCGGTGCTGCCAGCGGCCTATTATCAAACTGGTTAAACCGTTGGATCCCGCGCAAGGCACTGTTGATCGCATTGATGTTTATACTGGCCGTCTCTAACGGCCTGGTGGCGTTATCCCCCGAATTCTCTATGTTGCTCGGTGCCCGCGCCGTCGGTGCATTGGCCCATGGCGTGTTCTGGGCCATCGTGGCTGCCACTGCCGCGCATATTGTGCCGACACACCGAATGGGGCTCGCCACCTCGATTGTTTTGGGGGGCATCACCATTGCTACGGTTATGGGCGTCCCGCTGATCAACCTGGTTGGCCAATACGATGGCTGGCGCACGGCCTTTCTATGCCTGGCCCTGCTGTGTGTCGTCAGTGCCGGTGCTATGGTGTTGGTGCTACCTACTATGCACATTCATTCTCTAGCCAAAGGTGTCGGATTCGCGGTGGTACTGCGCCGTAAGGATCTCTTGATTACGTATGTCATTACCGGACTGACGGCGGCCGCGCATTTTTGTGCCTATACCTTTGTCGAACCTTTTATTGGCCAGGTACCGGGCATGACGTCGTACTTGATTGCTGCCTTGTTGTTTGCCTTTGGGGCAGCCGGTTTCCTGGGTAACTTGCTGAGTGCACTCTTTATCGATCGCTACTTAAAGGTTTTCATTCTGGTGGCGTTGATGGTGATGGCGCTGGCCTTGGTGACTTTAGGCATCTACGGCCCGCCACTGGGTATTGTGGCCGTAGTGATCTTGCTGGTGATTTGGGGCGTGGCCATTTCCGCTTTGTTTACAGGTCTGCAGACCTGGGTATTGAGGATTGCCGGTGATCACACTGTACCGGCAACCGCGATCCATACGGCTGTATTGAACAGCGCGATTGGTCTGGGTGTGATTATTGGCGGGGAGGCGCTGAGTGTAGCTGGCTTTAAAGGTGCCATGTTGTCAGCCGGTGTAGTGGTTGTCCCTGCCATTATTCTGATGATGGCCTCGATTCCACGATCTCGAACAGAACCTGTTTCCTCGTAATCGCGCCTAAATTACAGTACGTTATATTTCTGCAACGGCGGTTAGCTAGACCGCCAGGTTTTGAAAAATCCGCCGGAGGTTTGATGACGACATTGCCAACACGAATACCACTGCCTGAAGAGCTTTACGCGTCATTAAGGCCGCTGAGATTAGACGATGTTGATGCGTGGTCGGCGTATTTGAGTAAACCTGGCGTGATTGAACATACCAGCTGGGGGGATGTCGGCCCGACAAACCTCGAAAAGTTGATTGCTGACTATGCCGAAGGCAAAGACTCGCTTCGTTGGGCCATTGTGGATCAGAGTGACAGTTTGCTCGGCACGGTAGGGTTGAACGAAATATCCCGCGATCATGGCCGGGCGGAAATTGCCTACGATCTTGACCC
Source organism: Serratia sp. S4 (assembly GCF_000347995.1). Classification (NCBI taxonomy): domain Bacteria; kingdom Pseudomonadati; phylum Pseudomonadota; class Gammaproteobacteria; order Enterobacterales; family Yersiniaceae; genus Serratia; species Serratia sp. S4. The sequence continues at coordinate 3,941,697 of NZ_KB661120.1, read as the reverse complement.
GAGCCACTGTGGCCGGGGCTTGGCGACTGAGGCGGCGAGTGCCGTTATTCATTGGACGCACACCGTTCTGGGCCTTCAGCGTGTTCAGGCTACGGTTCTTGATAGCAATATATTGTCGATTGCCGTCCTGGAGCGAGTGGGCATGCAGCGCGAAGGTTTAATCAGGCAATACCGCCGCGTGCGCGGGCAGGCCAGAGATTATTGGATGTACGCGGCCATTAATCGCACGGGGAATTGAGGCTGCCAACCTCAATTTTCATCCTGTTGGCTTTGCTCATCATATTTTTTCTGGCAGTCCTGAATCGTCTCCATATTCCCCAGCGTCCAATTAAACAGGATTGCAAACGGCTCCTGTAACGATTGGCCGAGTGGGGTCAGTGAATACTCGACGCCCAGTACCCGCCCATCCAACACCCTGCGTTTTACCATGCCGTTGCGCTCCAGCTTGCGCAGTGTCTGGGTCAGTACGCGCTGAGTGACGCCGTCAAGGCGGCGCTTAATCGCGTTGAAGCGCCGTGGCTCGCGAAGCACTTCCAGCACCATCATCGACCATTTATCCGCGATCTGGTCGAGAATGATTCGGCTTGGGCAGTCGGCCCGGTAGATAGGATCTGTCTCGTTCATAGGTATCCTCCAGCATCCCTGGGATGTTTAAAGTGCGTAATTGACCCTAGGTATGCAAAGTATACCATGCGGTGAACAGCACCCAAACCCGGTGCCACTTTCTTCCCCACCACCCAGGATATTGACATGACAGATACAGATTTCGGCAGGCTGAGTATTTCCCATGACCATGGCGTATCGACGATCACGATCGACAATCCTCCGGTCAACGTGCTTGATGTGTCTTTGATGTCGGAGATCAGCCGCTTTCTTGTTGCTGTTCGTGACGATCCGGACACGCGAGTGTTGGTATTCCAGAGCGCAAATACCGAGTTTTTTATTGCTCATGTCGACATGACCTTAATCGATGAGCCGCACGCTTTCGATGAGCTTGCACGCCATGCTCCAGAAGGCCTTAATCCGTTCCAGGCATTCGGTGAGCTTCTGCGGGAGCAGCCGCAGGTCACGATCGTCAAGCTTGCCGGGCTGGCACGCGGCGGTGGTGCCGAGTTTGTTGCGGCGGCCGACATGGCGTTTGCCGCCGAGGGGCTGGCGGGGCTTGCCCAGTGTGAGGCCTTGATGGGCATCACGCCCGGCGGTGGCGCTACCCAGTATCTGACCAGCCGGATGACGCGCGGTCGTGCGCTTGAAGTGATCCTGGGTGCCGAACTGATCGACGCCGCTACGGCGGAACGTTACGGATGGATCAACCGTGCATTACCTGCTGCCGAACTCGATGATTTCGTCGATCGGTTGGCTCGCAACATTGCGGCATTGCCCGAGGGCGTTATTGCGGCGGCCAAACAGGCGATGCCTGCACCAGATCTGCGGGAAGGCTTTTATCGTGAGCACGATGCCTGGGCTGGGCTGTTCGCACGGCCCGCAGCAGAAAAACTCATTCGGGGCGGATTGAAGGCAGGTGCCCAGACCCGGATTGGCGAGCGCAACCTTGAGGGCCTGCTGCGCGGCCTCGAGATCTAAAGGAATGCCACTCCTGAAATCGGACCCATGGGGAAACGGAATTCCGGCATGGGTTCACCGGTATAAAGCCTCCCGGCTAACTGGAGGCTGCCCATTGCGACAGCAATGCATAGAGTTTCGCGGGTTCCAGCGGTTTTCGCAGTACCAGATAACCTTCCTGTTCGGCCTCTTGCAAAGTGGGTGAGTTAAATTCCCCGCTGACCATGGCACCGCTGGTATTCGGCAGGCGTTCAAACAGCGCTTTCAATATATCGAACCCGCTCTCGCCAGAGCGGAGCCGTTGATCGCACAGCACGGCAAAAGGGCTGAAGCCTTCATCGATAATCGCAAATGCCTCCTCTGCACAGGCCGCACAGCGTACGGTGAGGCCCCAGGTGCTCATCAAACTCGACCAGGCGGAAGTCACCAGTGGGTCATCGTCCACCACCAGACAGGAACCGTACAGCGGCGCATAGCGGATGGGAGTGAGGCTATTTGAGTAACTGTTTGCGCTTTCTGGTAGCTCGCATTCGCCGTTGTAAAGGGCAAAGCGCATCCAGAAACGGGAACCCTTGCCTTCAACGGATTGCATGCCGTATTTCACCTTCATCAGTTTGGCGCAGCGTGCCACTACCGCCAGCCCTAATCCGTGGCCGGCACTATCGATTTTCCACGCCAGCTCAGGGCGATAATAGGGGGAAAAAACTTTGCCTTTCTCTTCGTCGGCGATGCCAACGCCGGTGTCCCAAACTTCAATTAAGCATTCCGCTCCCTGAGGGCGAATGGCTATCAGCACGCCTCCTTTTTGCGTATAACGCAGTGCATTTTGTATCAGGTTAATCAGTGATTGCCTGATGAGTAGCTGATCGCCCATCACATAAATTCGGCGCTTGGGCCGCCATGCCCGTAATGATAATGCCCGGCTGTTCGCCTCTTCGCGAAACAGGGTCATCACCGAGTCGAGCAGCATTCCAATGTCCACATGGGTCGTTGCCGTGCTGACGTTGCCGGATTCAATCTTGCTGAGATCGAGTAGGGAATTAAACATAAGATGCACGGATCTTACGCTTTGCTGCAGATCCAATAGCTGGGGGATGAGCGTGACATCGCGGTTTTTATGGATAATGGCTTCGATCAAAAAACCCATGGCGTGCACTGGTTGACGCAAATCATGACTGGCGGTAGTAAGAAATTGGTTTTTATCCAATAAGGCCTGCTCTGCTTCCTCTTTGGCCTGCCTGAATTGTTCCGCAAGACGGGAGCTTTCCTCTTCGAGGCGGGCTTGCTGGATAAAGAATTTATGGGAACTCAATGCGTGGCGGTAGATGGCGAACCCATAAAGCAGGTTAAGCATCAGCACAATAAGCATGACATCGTTTAATCGCCAGATGATGCCAATATTCAGTACGCTCCAGCAGGAAAAGAAAAACAGGGTAAAGGTGCTAATGACTGGCGTTAAATGTGTTGCGTTGGCCGCAACGATAGCCGCGATACTGATGTTCAATAATAAGAAAAAGTCAAAATTGTTTATCTGTGGCGTGATTATATATAACGAAGAAATACCCAGGCCATGAACGAAGGCAACTTTATTGATATGGGGTAGCCAGCGGCGAAGAATAACGTCTGCATCTTTTTTTAGTGTTTCTTTCTTATAGCTGCGATGCCATAACCTGATGGCGACGGCGCAGAACAAATATAAGACTATCCAAAGGCTAATCGGCCATAGGTTTTCACCCAGTAAATAAATCCAAATAGCGAAAGGAATACCAACAAAGGGCACTGCGCTGAAGCTAAATACCAGGCGTATAAATGTATTGTCCAGCAGACGGATTTGCGCACGGGGAGAAATACCATCATCTTGTAAAGATTGAAGTAACCTCATTATAATGGCCCCGATCTGCCGTGGAGCAGGGTGATCGCCTCTACCCGACTATTCACCCCTATTTTTTTCAGAATATTACTGATGTGCTCTTTAACTGTGGGCTCTGAAATTGAAAGTTGCGAGGCTATTCTTTTATTAGGAAAACCACGCAACATCATGGCAAGCACTTCAACCTGTCGCGGCGTTAGATTTAAATGTTGCAAATGGTTTTGGACGGGCGTTACACCCGTCGCATTATCCTGAGGAAACCATAGTCGATTGTCTGTGAGTGTGGCTACGGCTTTGGCGAATAATTCAGGAGATTCATTTTTAAGCACGAAACCGTGACCACCGGCTGCTCGAACCTTTTGCCATATTTCATTGTTGTCGTCGCCACTGACCACCAATAAGCGAATTTGTGAATAACGTTCATTCATCTCTTTGAGGAATTTAAGCGCCGTGCCATTGGATAGCCAAAAATCTATAACCATTAAACGAGGAGGGCCATTTAGCATAATGTGGCGATAGCAATGATCTTCGTTGGTCGCCATGTGGACATGTTTAAATCGACAATGCGTATTAAGAAAATTGGCGATGCCACTTGCCACCAAAGGATGGTCATCAACGACCAGTGCATACTCCTGTCCCAAAGCTAGCTCCTTCGTATAAACGTATCGGATGGTTCCGGTAATCTTTTATTATCCACCCTCCCTACTTTAGGAGGGTTTTTTCGTTTAGGAAAGAGAAATATATTATGCGGGGATTTGGATAAGATAAAACATAGAGCCATTCAGCGTTTGGATCTGTTTGGTTGAAAAGGATAATTTATGAAGAAACCATTTATCGCTCTGGCCGTTACTTTACTGGTCGCCGGTTGTTCAACGTTGAAAACCGATCAGGCAATACCTTTGCTGCAGGCGGAAACGGCTAAAATGCTGGGTCTGGGCTCATCAGACGAAATTACCGTGACCAATGTTAACGGCGCCCAGCCCGACGCACTCGGTGGACAAAAACTCACTTACCGCGCCACCACTGAAAAAGGGCGAATTTTCGACTGCTCTTCGATGATGATGCCAGGGTTTTTAGGATCTGCGCCATCGCTGACCGCCCCGAGCTGCACCCCGGTTGTCACGCATAAATAATCTCCTGTGGGCGTGAGCCGAGGGGAAAATCAGTATTGATCCGCAAGCCCAATAAGTTTGGCATCGAGGCGTTAGCGCTGGGGGGCAATAAGCTTGCGTCTCGATGGCAATCAGTTTGTGTTTGCGGCATTACGCACTCTACACCCTCTAATACATTGAATTTTTCATATAAATAATAATTTTGATGGCTCTAAGTTAATTAGGCCGGAGAGAAAACATGAAAGATAAAATATCGCATCATTTAGCGGTAAGAAAACCGCTTTCCAAAATTTACCTCGCACTTTTTTCCGCGCCATTGCTATTGATGGGGTCTGCCGATATGGCTCGGGCCGACGATGTCATATTCGATGGTGAATCCAAAGTGACAGAACCCTTAGCCTACAGCGGGAATGTTTACGTCGGTCGCAATCAAAGTGGAAACCTGTTGATAGATAATGGCCAGGTCGGCGGCTATAACATCAATATCGGCACCCGCTCAGACGGCAAAATTTATGAAAGCCTGGTCACGGTCAGAGGACCTAATGCGATATTGAGTGCCGTAAACGATCAAAATGTTCTGCGTGGCAGTTTAAACCTCGGCCAGGGGACATTGCGGGTTGAAGATGGCGGGCTGGCCAGTGCGAAAGAAATTATCGTCGGTACCACCGGAGGTTACGACAGCCATTTGAATGTTAAAGGTGCCGGTTCCAGGGTTACCAGCGACAGGCTTGGCATCGGTTTTGGGCAGGGCGCGCGCTCCACCCTGCTGATTGAAGATGGCGGGGTGGTGACAACTACGGCTGCCGCCAGAATAGACAGCGGATTCAAGCCTGATGAGGCCGACAAGCTGAACCCCAAAGCCACGGTGACGGGTAAAAACTCGCAGTGGAACATCAGCCAAACGCTCACGGCCAACGGCGATGTGGACGTGCTCAATGGCGGCGTGGTTAACGTCGGCAGCGCGGAAATTGCCGGCGTTTCCGGCTCGCGCAAAACTGCCGAGCTTTATATTGCTGGTGAAGGCTCGCGCTTTACCAGTGCCGGCAGCGTCAACGTGGGAGATTATGGCAACGGCGTGCTGTCGGTGGTGGACGGCGGAACATTCTCCGCCGGGGCTAACGAGCTGCGGTTGGGCGATACCGGCTCCGGTTCGAACAGGGGCGCGCTAATCATCGGCAGCCGCGGCAATATGGATACCGGCACCGGCCTGACCGAACCCACGCTCGGTGCGGCGGGCGGCGCGGGTACCCTTGATGCCCAAACGGTGGTCAATCTGCGCGGTGGGTTATTCGGTAGCTATGTGTACTTTAACCATACCTCCGACAACTATGATTTCCGCAATAAGATGGTTGGCGAAGGTGAGGTGATCAACACCGCCGGGCAGACGACGCTGAGCGGGGATCTTACCCAGCTTAAGGCGAACGTAACCGCCCGTGGCGGTAAAATCATCATTAACAGCGATATCAATACGCAGCCAGAAGACAGTCCTTTCGACGTGCAGACCCTGAATGCCGAGAATGGCGGTACGTTGATTCTTAATGCGACAGCCGGCTCCGACGTCAGCAATGGTCTGGGTTACAGCAGTGCTGCGTCAATCAAATCCGGCGGCACGCTGGGCGGCAATGGCACTTTAGGTCAGACAGAAATTCAGTCCGGTGGTCACATTTCCCCTGGCGACGGGAATATTGGCACTCTGACGCTGAAACGCTATCTGAACTTCATTGGTGAATCTTTCTACGACGTTGATATCGCCGGTGATGGCAGTAGTGACAAACTGCTGGTTACGGGTAAAACCACTATCAGCGATCAAGCGAAGGTGCTGGTGACTGCGCTGGACTCGCAAACCAGCTATCAGACCGGCCAAAGCTATCGTATTTTAACCTCGGAAGGGGGAATTGACGGGCAGTTCGCCGAAGCGGTCTCAAAATCTGCGTTCCTGGACGTTGCGCTCAAACACGAGGCTAACGCCGTGGATTTGACGATTGCGCAGAAAGGCGGCGGTGAGAACCCCGGCGGTGAAAATCCGGGTGGTGAGAACCCAGGCGGCGAGAACCCAGGCGGTGAAAATCCGGGAGGCGAAAACCCTGGCGGCGAGAATCCGGGGGGTGAAAACCCAGGCGGTGAGGGGCCGGGAGAAGGCAGCGGCAAGCCAGGTATTTTCCAGACGGTGGCACAAACCGACAACCAATGGAATACCGCGGGTGCGCTCTCGACTCTGGCGCAAGGTGGCCCTTCATTGGCCCTGTACAACTCACTGTTGTTATTGAGTGCGCCCGAAGCTCGTGAGGCATTCAATCAACTTTCTGGTGAGGTCTATCCCTCCATGCAATCTAATCTGATTGCCGGTAGCACCATGCTGTTCAATGTGCTCAATCAGCGCATGTTGCGCGCTTTTGATAACGATACGTTGCCCGTTCCGCCATTGGCGATGACGCTGGTTCAACCGGCGCAGGCCGAAAACAGTGGCGTGTGGGGGCAGACGTTTGGCTCATGGGCAAGAAACAGCGGTAACGACAACGTTGGAAAACTCGATGGCAACACCAGCGGCTTCCTGCTGGGGGCAGACCATAAATTAGCCGATAGTAGTGTTCGCGTTGGTGGATATTTTGGTTATAGCCGCGGTGATTATGATATCGATAGCCGCAGCTCCAAGTCCGACAGCGATAATTATCACCTCGGTCTGTATGCCGCAGGGCAGCAAGGCGCCTTCTCGTTACGTGGCGCGTTGGGTTACACCTGGCACCGGCTGGAAAATGAGCGCAACGTTAATTTCGGTAATTACTCGGATCGGCTTAAGGCAGACTATGATGCCGACTCGCTGCTGGCGTTCACCGAAGCGGGCTACCGTTTTGGGCAGTCGGACGCGAACCTTGAGCCATTCGTCAATCTGAGCTACATCCGTCTGCATACGGATAACTTCAAGGAAAGTGGCGGTGCCGCAGCGCTTAGCGTGCGTAATGAAACGATGAATACCTTCTATTCCACGTTAGGCGTGCGCGGTACGGTTGAACTGCCGCAGAACGTCAGTCTTTACGGCTCACTGGGTTGGCAGCATGCCTACGGCGATAAAACCACCTCTTCGCGTATGGCCTTTGCCGGCAGCGATGCGTTTACCACGCAGGGCACCGCAGTTGATGACAACCTGATGGTGGCGGACGTCGGGGTGAGCGTGAAGCTGTCGCGCTCCACTAGCCTGGATCTCGGCTATCAGGGGCAATACGGTTCCGATACCCAGGTTAATGCCGTTAATGCCAACATCCGATGGTCATTCTGATTTCTTGATAAATTCGGTTTTGTTATAACGGGGTATCGTTGGGTAACAGATTATCGTTGCCTGGCGGTATCTCGTCTCTCTGTGGCAGGTCTGGGTCCTCGGACGAAGAGTGCTCAAGCAGCTTAAATAATTCGGTTCGTTCATCCTCGCTCAAGTCCCGCCATTCGCCCAGCGCTAACCCTTCCAGACTGATGTTCATAATGCGCACGCGCTCAAGTTTGGTGACTTGATAGCCAAAGTATTTACACATACGGCGGATTTGGCGGTTAAGCCCCTGCACCAGCGTAATGCGTAACACCTGCGGAGCTTCTTGCTCCACCTGGCATTTATGGGTCACCTTGCCCAATATCGGCACGCCCGCGCCTATGCCCTGAATAAACTCATCGGTCAGCGGTTTGTCGACGGTGACCAGGTACTCTTTTTGGTGATTGTTGCCGGCGCGCAGGATCTTATTGACCAGTTCACCGCGGTTGGTCAGAAAAATCAGCCCCTGAGAGTCTTTATCCAGGCGGCCGACGGGGAAGGTGCGCTGGCTGTGGTTAACGAAATCACCGATGTTGTTCGGCACGTGTTTACCCATGCTGGTGATGATGCCCACGGGTTTATTCAGCGCGATCAGCACCAAATCTGCATCATTACGCGGCTCTATCCGTTGCCCGTTAACACTCACAACATCCCCAATAAATACCGGCGCACCCACCTCGGCCAGGTTATCGTTGATAAAAACCTTACCCAGTTTGATATAGCGATCGGCCTGACGGCGGGAACAGATACCGCTGTCGCTAATGTATTTATTCAGGCGAATGGATGATTGAGTTGGCATGGTGTCCCCGTAAAACGCGGACTATACATCACCCGAGGGGCATTGCGAAGATTGCTTAAAATTGCACATCGTCAAAGGCCTGTTTTTCATGGCAGTATAGTGCTCCCAATAACGGGCGCTCTGCCATTAAACGAGGCTGACTCATTGAATAAAATAGCACTTTCGTTCTCACTGACTCTACTGCTTGCCGCATCCGTGATGCCTGCGCAAGCGAAGCAAAACTCATCCCTCAAGTCGCCAGCACCAGGCGTGTTGTGCGACCGTTATGCCTGTGCGAATGGCACCGATGGCATTTCCCGCCCATTGACCGAAAAGTATCTCGGCAAGAAAGTCGCCAGCAAACTGTATTCGCAAGGTGACTTCGACCCGACCGAATTCACCTTTGCCAATGGCATTTTCTGCGATGTCAAAGAGCGACTGTGCCGCGAGGATCGCTACTACGGCGAAGGCGGTAAACGCACCGGAGCCGTTTCCAGGAAATACACCGAGCTGCTTTTCGGTCATTAATGACCCAGCATGTGCCTGGCTAAGGCTCCGTCGACCTTCACCACCCGAGTATTCAGTGGCGTAAGAACCTGCCCGGTGCTGCCGGTCGGCGTCATGCGCGGGATCGGCTGGCCGCTATCGCTTTCTACCAACGTTGATCTTGCCTCTTGTGCGTCAAACAGATAATCCTCCCCCCACTGGCGCAGGCCGACGATAACCGGGAACAGGGCGCGCCCCTTGTCGGTGAGAATATATTCCTGATAGGCGCTGCCGTCCGAGGCAGGGGCAATCTCCAAAATGCCGTGCGCCACCAGGGTACGTAGCCGGGTGGAGAGGATATTCTTCGCCATCCCCAGTCCCTTTTGAAACTCACTGAAGCGGCGCACGCCGTCGAAGGCATCGCGCACAATCAGCAGCGACCACCAGTCACCAATCACATCCAGCGTACGTGCCACCGGGCACTGCGCATCTTCCAGACTTTTACGTTTCATGGCTTTCCATTCCTGTAGCGACAACTGGTTGCATTATAAAACCTCTGTGCGTAAAGTTCATTGGGTTTAATAATGAAACCACTTTGGAGCGAACGATGAGTGATAAAACGCTGGATCCGATTTGTGCCGCGCAGAGCAGAGCGCTGAGTCGCCTGCCAGCATCGCTGGTGTTATTGCTGGCGGGGGCCAGTGCCTTTAGCGTGGCGAATGTGTATTACGCACAACCTTTACTGGACGCCATTGCTCAGGATTTTCATATCAGCCTGGCGTCGGTGGGCATGGTGATCACCGTCACTCAGTTAGGCTGCGCATTGGCATTGTTGCTGGTGGTGCCGTTGGGCGATCGGGTTAATCGTCACCGGCTGCTGGCGGTTCAGCAACTGCTGCTGATTACCGCACTTTGTGTGGTCGGTTGGGCGAACAGCAGCCTGTTATTACTGGTCGGCATGCTGCTGGTGGGGTTACTGGGTACCGCCATGACCCAGGGATTGGTCGCCTTCGCCGCCACCTTGGCAGCGCCGCATGAGCGGGGACGGGTAGTGGGTGCCGCGCAAGGCGGTGTGGTTCTTGGGTTGTTATTGGCGCGCACGCTTTCCGGCGCAATGGCGGATATCGGCGGCTGGCGCGCGGTTTACTTTTTCTCGGCGGCGGTAACCCTGCTCCTGTTGCCGGTGCTTGCGCGTCTGTTGCCCGTCCCGCACACAGCGCCTTCAACACTCAGTTATCCGGCGCTGTTGCGATCAATGCTGACGTTGCTGTGGCGCGATCGCACGCTGCAGATCCGCGGCATGCTGGCGCTGCTGATGTTTGCGGCATTCAGCATTTTCTGGAGTGCTCTGGTTCTGCCACTCAGTCAGGCGCCGTTTAATTTTTCACATTCGCTGATTGGTGCCTTTGGTCTGGTGGGGGCGGTGGGTGCGCTGGCGGCGGTTCGTGCCGGACATTTGGCCGATCGCGGTCTGGGGCAGTTGGCAACCGGTATCTGTCTGTTGCTGTTGGTGCTGGCCTGGGTGCCGCTCGGCCTGCTGAGTTACGGGCTGGGATGGCTGGTTATAGGCATTGTGCTGCTCGATCTGGCCGGACAGGCCATTCACGTGTTGAATCAGAGCCTGATTTTCAGCGCACATCCGCAGGCTCACAGTCGGTTAGTCGGCTGCTACATGCTGTTCTACGCGGTGGGTAGCGGGCTGGGTGCCTTTGCCAGTACCCACGTATTCGCAGTGGCGGGCTGGTACGGCGTGTGTTGGCTGGGGGCGAGCGTCAGCCTGGCGGCCTTGTTGTTCTGGGGGCTGACGCTGCGTGCCATGCCGGCCTCAGATGCGGCGCATTAGCGGCATCCTTTCGGTTCTGGGACAGGAGTCACATATAAAATTCAGTACCCCCATTGTTTGTCATAATTCACCGCGATACTGTTATGTAATCTGGTTTAAACCAATAAAGTGAGCTATGGAAAACAACTCTACCGTTGAACTGGCCAAGCAAAGGCTTAATGACTGGCTGAGTCAGGGCGCAATAGCCCCCGGCGACAAGCTTCCTTCGGAGCGAGAGCTGGGGGAATTGCTGAACATTAAACGCATGACGCTGCGTCAGGCGCTGCTGTTCCTGGAAAGTGAGTCGAGGATATTCCGTAAGGATCGTCGGGGTTGGTTTGCAGCATTGCCACGCTTTAACTACAACCCCAATTCGTCTACCAGCTTCAAACAGGCGGCCATTGAGCAGGGCCGTTCTCCTTCCTGGGGCTATATGACCAAGGAGCGGGTTTTGACGGCACCGGCGGCCATTTGCGATTTACTGCAGCTTAGTGAAGGGGCGGAGATCTACAAAATCTGTGGCTGGGGAGCGCTGGATAATCACATCGTGTTTTATCACGAAACCTTTATCAGTCCGCGGGTGGCACCCGACTTCATCGAACGCCTGGGTGAGAACTCGTTTGCCGATGTATGGGAAAACGCCTACGGAACCGCGACTCGCACCCATCATTTGGCTTTTAAGCCGACCCGATTGTCCGGTGATGCCTGCAAGGTGATGGGCGGCAACGCCAGCACGCCGTCGATTCTGGTAGAGAAGCATCGTGCCGATGCCCAGCGCCGTATCGTGCAGGTGGATATCGAATACTGGCGCTTCGAGTCGGTGGATTTTTTCATTAACTTATAGGTGAACACCATGGATCGTTTAACGGCGGAGAAAGTTCTTCTGCGGGCGCAGAATTTGCCACTTTATCTGCATGCCTACGCCTTTCATCTCAATATGCGCATGGAGAAAATCCTGCCTGAGGATCTGCTGACCATTGCTCATCAGCAGCAACTGCGCGGCGTGAAAGTGCATGTATTGGATGGGGAAAGTCAGGCGCTTTGCCACGCCGATGATGCCCGCCTTCGCAACTTTGGTGAGCAGGCACAGCGCTATGGGTTGGATATCCATATCGAAACCAGCGCTTCCGACTCGCAGACCATCGATCAGGCGGTGAACATTGCCCTTAAATCCGGTGCCAGTTCGGTGCGCTTCTATCCGCGCTATCAGGGGGCATTGCAGCAAGTGTTGGCGCGCATTGCCGAAGATATTCAGTACATCAAGCAGCGTTATCAGCACAGCGGTCTGAGCTTTACTTTGGAGCAGCACGAGGATCTTAAAAGTCATGAACTGGTTAGCCTGGTTCGGGCGGCAGATTTCCCGCAGCTTTCCCTGTTATTTGATTTCGCCAACATGATCAACGCCAATGAAGAGCCGCTGACGGCATTGGCGGTAATGGCTGAAGATATCACCCAGGTACATATCAAGGACGCACTGATCGTGCGTGAAGATCAGGGAATGGGGCACCGGGCCTGTATTTCCGGGCAGGGGGATTTACCCTTCCGGGAATTGTTGCTGGGGCTAATTTGCCTGGGCGAAGAGCGGCCGCAGGTTACCGCTTATGGGTTGGAGGAAGAAGTGGATTATTACGCGCCGCCATTTCGTTTTAACGGAGAGGGCGATAACCCACATATTCCATGGCGGGAGATGAGTGAAACCGCGTTACCGGAACAAGGGCTGGAGGAACGGCTTAAAAAAGAGGTTCAGGATGCATTAAATCAAATTCACCATGTTCGCACCATTACTGACAGTTTGATAAAGCAAGCCCGGGAGCTGCTAACCCCGGCATAATATAATAAATAAATTTATAAATAACACATTCTCAATGATGTGGAGAAACATTCGTCCTGTCACTGAGGTAACAACACCGCTTATTATCTAATGGCTGTGAGGGGATTATGCTGACTAAAAAAAGATGGGCACTATTTAGCTTGTTGGTCTTATGTGGCGGGACAATATATAAATTACCCTCCCTTAAGGATGCGTTTTATGTGCCGATGCAAGAATACTTTCACCTGAGTAACGGGGAAATTGGTAACGCCATGTCGGTCAACTCGATTGTGACCACCATTGGCTTCTTCTTGTCGATTTATTTCTCTGATCGCCTGCCGCGCCGCTTTACCATGTCGTTTTCACTGATCGCCACCGGCTTGCTTGGTATTTATCTATCCAGCATGCCGGGCTACTGGGGTATTCTGTTTGTCTGGGCGTTGTTTGGGGTCACCTGTGACATGCTGAACTGGCCGGTGCTGCTCAAATCGGTGAGTATGCTGGGGGACAGCACTCAACAGGGGCGGCTGTTCGGCTTTTTCGAAACCGGTCGTGGCGTGGTGGATACCGTGGTGGCGTTTTCCGCACTGGCGTTGTTTACCGCTTTTGGCAGCGGCTACCTTGGCTTCAAGGTTGGGATACTGTTTTATTCAGCGATCGCCATTATCGTCGGGATTATTATTCTGTTGGTGATGAAGGAAAGCCCGGAGGAAAAAACAACCTCTAAGAGCGAAGCGCCAGCCGATAAAAAACCGGGCATGAGCAGCGTATTAAAAAATAAAACGGTTTGGCTGATTGCCTTCAGCGTCTTCTGTGTATATGCCGTCTATTGCGGGCTGACGTTCTTTATTCCTTTCCTGAGCCATGTCTATGCATTGCCGATTGCGCTGGTGGGTGCCTATGGGATTATTAATCAGTATTGCCTGAAAATGGTCGGTGGGCCGATTGGCGGTTTGATCGCGGATAAAGTATTAAAGTCCCCCAGCAAGTATTTATTCTACACCTTTATTATCAGCGCCATTGCGCTGGCATTATTGATCCTGTTGCCACATGAGCAAATGCCGGTGTATTTGGGCATGGCCTGTACGCTGGGATTTGGGGCGGTGGTCTTTACCCAACGCGCGGTGTTCTTCGCCCCGATCGGTGAGGCGGGGATTGATGAGGAACATACCGGTGCGGCGATGGCGTTGGGTAGTTTTATCGGCTATGCCCCGGCGATGTTTTGCTTCAGCCTGTACGGCCACATTCTCGATGCCTTCCCAGGGCTGACCGGCTACAAGATTGTCTTTGGCCTGATGGGCATGTTTGCCTGCGCCGGGATCATCGTGTCGGGGCTGCTGGTTAGAAATATCCGCGCACGCGGCAAATTGACCCCGGCGGTTTCTGCCGTCTGACCTGGTGTTTATTAAAGGGGGCGCCACAGCACGGCGCCCCTTTACTTTGTCAGTGAGTGCATCAGGTAATAGTCTTCCGCGCCGTCATTGCCGGTAGCGATCGTCCGCCAGCCGTGTTTGTGGTAAAAGGCCTGCGCCTTCTCATTCTTCACCAGGCATTTCAGCGAGCCGGTGGCAGTGAAGGTTTGCTCCGCCGCCTGCAGCAGGGCGCTACCGACGCCAAGAGGCGGTAGCTGAGGGTCGACATACAGATTGTGAATAAAGTTATCCTGACGATAAATCGAGACGAACCCCAGCCGCTTGCCGTTTTCTTCCGCCACCCAAATGTCCTCACCCAGCGTCGAGCGATCGAAATCCTCCAGTCGGTAATCTTCGGTATCACGCCAGGGAAACGCCGCCTTGCGCGATGCCAGATACAGGGTGCGCAGGAAGGGACGATCGGCCTCTTGGTATTTTCTTATTCGCATGGCGGCTCCTTTTTATTTTTTTGTCACTATAGCGCGATTGACCTCACCGGCGGCAACCCCAATAATGGCCGTCTGACTCGGGGTGCCTCTAGGGGCTGAGATTTTACCCGTATTACCTGATCTGGATTATGCCAGCGTAGGGAAGTCTCGGTGCCCCAACCGGTACCCGCCTTCTTGAACGCCGGTTGGGAGGAATATGCTCGCTCGACCTGATGTTTTCCCCGGCGCCCGCGCCGCGGCCTGTTTAACTCAATTTAAACGCCAATCCCCATTGATTCACTGCCTGACCAACGAAGTGGTGCAGGAACTGACGGCTAACGTGTTGCTGGCGCTCGGTGCTTCCCCGGCGATGGTAGTGGAGCCGACCGAAGCGGCACAGTTCAGCCGTTTGGCGGATGCCTTGCTGGTCAATATTGGCACTCTCAATGCCTCGCGAGCCGAATCCATGCTGGCGGCGATAGAAGCTGCCAATGCGGCAGGTACTCCCTGGACGCTGGATCCGGTCGCCGTCGGTGGGCTGGCGTATCGCACCGCCTTTGCCCAACGTTTGCTGGGCGAAAAGCCGGCGGCAATCCGCGGTAACGCTTCTGAAATCATGGCGCTGAGTGGCCTGCAGGCGAGTGGGCGCGGCGTCGACAGCGCTGACGATTCACTGGCGGCGTTACCGGCTGCGCGGGAGCTGGCGCGAAGCAGTGGGGCCGTGGTGGCGGTGACCGGCGTGGTGGATTACATCACCGACGGCCAGCGTGACTGGGCGGTTGCCGGGGGCGACGTGCTGATGACGCGAGTGGTGGGTACCGGTTGCGCACTTTCGGCCGTGGTGGCGGCATTCTGCAGCCTGCCGGGCGATCGCCTGGACAACGTGGCGACTGCCTGCCGGGTGATGTCACTTTGCAGTGAGTTGGCCACGCGCCGCGCCGCCGGGCCGGGCAGTTTTACCCCGGCATTCCTCGACGCTCTGTACCAACTGCGTCCGGAGGATCTGCAATGAAACGGATTAACGCGTTGACCATCGCCGGTACCGATCCGAGCGGGGGGGCCGGCATCCAGGCCGACCTGAAAGCCTTCTCCGCGCTGGGGGCCTACGGTGCCTCGGTAATTACCGCGCTGGTGGCGCAAAATACCCGCGGCGTGCAGTCGGTGTATAACATCGAACCGGCTTTTGTCGCTGCCCAGCTTGATTCCGTGTTCAGCGATTTGCGTATCGACAGCACCAAGATTGGCATGTTGGCCAACGCCGATATTGTGCAGGCGGTCGCGGAACGTTTACGTCACTATCAGCCGTCGTTTGTGGTACTGGATACGGTGATGCTGGCGAAAAGCGGCGATCCTCTGCTGGCGCCGGAGGCGGTGGAATCGATTCGCCGCGAGCTGTTGCCGCTGGTGTCGATCATTACGCCGAACCTGCCGGAAGCGGCGGCCCTGCTGGAATGCGCCCCGGCGGAAAATGAACGCCAGATGCGTGAGCAGGGGCGAGCACTGTTGGCGATGGGTTGCCAGGCGGTATTGATGAAGGGTGGCCATCTTAGCGAAAGTGAAAGCCCGGACTGGCTGTTCAGTGCGGGACTGGAGCAGCGCTTTACTGCACCGCGCGTAGCGACCCGCCATACGCATGGCACCGGCTGCACGCTGTCTGCCGCATTGGCCGCCCTGCGTCCGCGTCACGACGACTGGGCAGGTACGGTGGCTGCTGCCAAGGATTATCTGCAAAAAGCCTTGCAGCAGGCCGATACGCTGGAAGTGGGGCACGGCATCGGGCCGGTGCATCATTTTCACGCCTGGTGGTGAGCCAACTTTTTGCTACCCTTGTGGTCTGACTAGATCCAGGCCCGGTATTGGCCGGGTGCGATTAAATTTTATCAAGGGAGAAGGCCATGACAGGACAAAACGCACTTCGCGGCGCCATCTTCGGCGCGTTGCTCAGCTTCAGCGTGGGGGGCTTTGCCCAGCAGATCGTCACGACTTCTGATGTGATCCAGCAGCCTGGCTATCAGAGCAGTTGGCAGAATATGGTGAAGGGACAGGCCCGCTTGCCTGGCTGGGCACGCAAAGGGGTGGGGACTTCGACCCCGGCGCAAAGCCTGAGCTGGAAAGGGCAAAACTATCTGGTGGGTAATATCTGTAAACCCCACGACTGCGCCAACAACTTTATGATGGTGGCGTTTAAAGAAGACAAGTCGCAGGCCTGGGCGGTACGCGTCGAGGTGGCGAATAAGCCGGAAGCGATTGATCATCCGAAGAAATACGCCAAATATCAGTGGTTGGGTAAACCGAACGACGACATGAAGGCGCTGCTGAAGCAACAGTTCGAGAATAATCCGGACTGGAAATAAGCGGACTAGAAGCCCCTCTCCCAAAGGAGAGGGGACAAACGGGCAGCATTAGTTAATGCGGTCAGCCGATACCGGCCTGATGCAGGTCGTGCAGGTTGATGGCACCCACCAACACCCCCTCAAGATTGACCACCGGCGCAGCGCTGATGTGCTGTTCGTGCAACGCTTCCAGTGCTTCTCCGGCGCGCCATTGTTCCGGTAAACGGTAGCCGGGGCGGGTGATCGCCGGGCTTAACGCATCCTGCAGGCTATTGCCTTTCACCAGCCAGCGACGCAGGTCGCCGTCGGTAAACACCCCCACCACTTTTTGCTGCGCGTCGCACACTGGCACCAGTCCCAACCCGGTACGGCTCAGTTCCAGCATCGCTTCCATTACGTTGGCGCTTTCGCTGACCTGCGGCAGGCGATCGCCGGTGCGCATCAGGTGATGTACCCGGTTTAGCAGGCGTGCGCCCAGGCTGCCGCCCGGATGCGAACGAGCAAAGTCTTCGGCGTTGAAACCGCGTTGACGCATCAGCGCCATTGCCAGTGCGTCGCCCATCATCAGCGTATTGACCGCGCTGGAGGTTGGCGCCAGCCCCATCGGGCAAGCCTCACGTTCAACGCTGATGTCCAGCATGCAGGCCGCCGCTTGGGCCAGCGGTGACTCTTTGCCGCCGGTAATGGCGATCACCGGGATGTTATTTTCCGCCAGCAGCGGCAGGATCAAATCCAGCTCTTTGGCACGGCCAGAGTAGGAGATAAACACCACCACGTCGTCGGCACCGATCATCCCGAGATCGCCATGCAGCGCTTCCGCCGGGTGCACGAAGAATGACGGGGTGCCGGTACTGGCCAGCGAGGCGGCAATTTTTTTACCGATATGGCCGGATTTACCGATGCCGGAAATCACCGCCTTGCCGCGGCAGTTCAGCAGTAGTTCGCAGGCACAGACGAAGTTGTCGTCCAGTCGTGCCAGCAGGCGTTGTGCTTCGGCCAGCTCAATTTCCAGCGTTTCGCGGGCAAAGGCCAGCAGGGCGGCACTATTACTCATCAGAATCTCCTACCAGAAGGATATTGATGCCTTTCGCTTGCAGCGCGGCGAGATAATCCGGGTTGATGTTTTTATCGGTGATCAGCGTATCGACGGCGCTCAGATCGCAAACCACATTGGGGCTTTTGCGGCCGAATTTTGACGAGTCCACCAGCAGGATAATGCGGCTGGCGGCTTCGCACATCGCCTTGCTGACGTTATGCACTTCGTTAAAGGTGGTGACACCGGCATTGAGATCCACGCCGTCTGCACCGATAAACAGCTTATCAAAGCTGAACTGCTGGAAAGCCGACTCCGCCAGACTGCCGTGGAAGGACGCCGATTTTTTGCGATAAGTGCCGCCGGGCATCAGGATGGTCTGGTCGTTATCCAGCTCCACCAGCGCATTGACGATATGCAGGCTGTTGGTCATTACAGTGATGTTATTGAACTGCGCCAGATGCGGGACCATTTGCAATACCGTACTGCCGGCATCGAATATCAGCGAATCACCGTCGTTGATCAACTTGATGGCGGCGTAGGCGATCTGGCGTTTCTTTTCGGTATTGATATGCGTTTTTCGGTCGATGGGCTGGTCGCCATCGTCGCGGCTGAGCACTACGCCGCCGTAGGTGCGGATCACCTCGCCTTCGTCTTCCAAGAGGGTGAGATCTTTACGAATGGTGGTGCCGGTGGTGGCGAAATGTACCGCCAGGGCATCCACTGCCGTTTTGCCATGTCGCTGCAGATATTCAAGGATAGCGGCCTGTCGCTGCTTTGGTTTCATAGCCCGTCCTGTTCACAAGAGTTGAGCATTTCCCTTTAATGAATAATTCAATATGAAAGGTAATGTCTTTTAATGTGAAAATATCATGATTTAGGGGCAATCGCTAACGATAGTGCTGTCTGGCATGCGCGATCCTCGGGGAAGATCACATCCGGGCTCAGGTCTCTCTGGTGCAGACCATGCAACCGGGCGATTGGCCGCGGTTGGGCAAAAATGGTCAGGCCACGCATCAACATGCTGCCGCAAACTCGCTGTTCCGTATCGAAGGCCAGTGCCAGCACCACCCGTGGCCGAAAGCGCCCACCGGAACGTCCGACACCGACGCTGCCCAATTGGCACAGGCCGTCGAAGGCTCGGTTGAAACGCTGGAGCTGCCACCAACCGAGCGCGATTTGCAGCAGCCAGGCCAGTACGGCGAAGATGATTAATGCCTGGGTCATAGTGTCTCCTGTTTATCTTCCCTCCCCGGACGGAGAGGGAAGTATCGCTAATCAGAACATTACCTGACCGCCGGTAATGTTGATCGACTGCCCCGTGCAATAAGACGCCTTGTCGCTGGCGTAAAACAGCAGGGTATTCAGCACGTCCTGGTAGTCGCAACCGCGTTTTAGCGGCACCTTGTCGGTGTAGTATTTTTCAACTTCATCCGGCGCGATCCCCAGTTTTTGTGCGTATTGCGGCAGTAGCGACTGGAACATTGGCGACTTCAGCAGGTTGCCGAGCATCAGCGAATGCACGGTAATACCGTATTCCGCCAGATCGAGCGCCAGTGACTGGGTCAGCCCGACCCCGCCGAACTTGGCGGCGCTGTAGCCCGAGTTGTGTTTGCTGCCGACCTTGCCGGACTTGGAGTTGATCTGAATGATGCGTCCGGCAAGGCCGTCACGGATCATCAGGCGAGAAAATTCGCGGGCACAGAGAAAATATCCCACCAGATTGACCTGCAGCGAGCGATCAAAATCCCCTAATGGAAAATCGGTGATCGGTGCGGCCTTGGCGATACCGGCGCTGTACACCAACAGATTGGCCTGGCCAAATTTGCTATCCACCGCAGCCGCCAGGGCAATGACGCTTTGTTCATCGGTGGCATCGGCCTGGAAACCCTGCGCGATGCCGGCGCCGTACTGGTGGTTAATCTGCTGCGCCACCTGGTGGGCGTTATCCGCGTTTAAATCGGCTACCGCCACGCGGTAACCCGCCTGCGCCAGTCCCAGGCACAAAAATGCACCTAATGTTTGGCCTCCGCCAATCACTACAGCTACTTCAGACATGGTTTACTCCTTATGCGATAAATTTCAGCGTACTGCCTAACGGGATATCAACCGGCGTGGTACCGGCCACGTGGATAGAGCCGGGAAATTCGGCCTGACTTTCTCCGTCGAAACGCACGGTAAGGTGGCCCAGTTCACGCAGGTTTTGGCTGGCGACGTCGCCAACGGCGGTAATGGGATAACGCTGCTCCGCCAACTCCATCCAGCCGCCTGCCTGCAGTTCGCCGAGGGTATTGCCGTGCCGATGGATGAAGCAAAACTCTTCGATGTCTGCCGGTGCGCCTTCACGGAAGGTGATCAGCATGTCGTCCAGCAGCGCCTCGCGAGCACTGTCGCCAATCTGGGTGATGGTGGTTTGGAAAATAGTGTTCATAGCTAGCCCTTGGCAGTAAAAGTTATTGGTAGATGAAGGCCGAGGCGGCCCAGGCGATCAGCACCGTAGGTGCGCCGGTCAGGAAACGTCCGACCAGAACCGAAGGCACGCCGACCCGCACCGTGTCCTGTTTGGCTTCCGCCAGAGACAGGCCCACCGGGATAAAGTCGCAGGCGGCCTGCGCGTTAATTGCAAATAGCGCGGGCAGCGCCAACTGGGGTGGAATATGACCCAGGCCAATCTGAACCCCGACCAGCACGCCGATCACCTGAGCGATCACCGCGCCAGGGCCGAGGAAGGGCGACAGCAGCGGGAAGGAACAAATCAGCGCCAGCGTTACCAGGCCAATCGGGCTGCTGGCCAATGGCGTCAGGCCGTGGGCAATAAAATCCCCCAGGCCGGAGGCCATGATGATGCCGATCAGCGCCGAGACGAACGCCATAAACGGCAGAATGGTTTTCAGTACCGTGTCGATGGTGTCGCGGCCAGACTGGAAGAACACCGCCACCACCGAGCCCATGCCCATGCCGACTTTTGCCAACAGGCCGTCGCTCTGTTCAGTGATTTTTTTGCTGGTGTCATAATCCCGTCCCTTGGGTTGCGGGGCGGGGGCCGTTTGCGCTGTCTCCGTTGCCGATTCAACCCGGCTGATGTTGCTGTCGCGTACCCCGGAGACGTAAATATCCTCGAGGATAAATTTCGCCAGCGGGCCGGATTGACCGGTAGCGTGGATATTGACCGTCGGAATACGGCGTTTGGGGTACAGACCGCAGCGCAGGGTGCCGCCACAGTCAATGACCATCACGCCAATCTCTTCCGCCGGTGGTTCGCCTTCTTTAAAGCCATCGACGGCCGGCCAGCCGGTCAGTTCGCTAAGCCGGTCGACGATCGACGGGCGAGTACCGGCAGTGATGTACACCACTTTTTTCCCCGGCTCGATCGGTAACTGCAACGGGCCACCCCAGCCGCTATCGCCTTTCTCAATACGGATAAAAGCACTCATGCTGAACTCCACGGATTAAAGTTGTACCTGACGGTCCAGGCGGATGCCCATCTTGCGTTCGAACAGGCTGGTGGTGAGATCGGTTACCCAACCGCGGAAAAAGTTGGTAAACAGGCCAACCAGAAAATAACTCACCGCCAGCGGCCCCAGCGGCAGGCCGAGGGTTGTCAGCCCGCTGGCGATACCGAGGTAAACGAACAGTTCGCCGGGGTTGATATGCGGGAACAGGCCATTCATCGAGTGACAGCTGTAGGACGCCGCCGCGTAGTAGCTGGGTTTGTATTTCTCTGGCATAAAACGGCCGAGGCTGAGAGTCATCGGGTTGCAAAACACAAAGGTGCCGATCAGCGGCAGCAGCAGATAGCGTGAAACCGGGTTCCCCGCGCAGCGCTGCGCCAAGCGTTCGATACGTTCCTGGCCAACAAATTTGATCAGCGCGTTCATAATGACCAACAGGCTGATTAACAAAGGTAAAATGCCGGTCACCATACCGACAAACACTTCACCACCTTTCTGAAACAGGCCGATAAACCATTCGGCGCCGTGGGTGATTAGCTCAATCATTATTGTTCTCCTGAGATGGAAGGTATGGCCTGGAGCGAACGGTGGCTCTGTCGCCATGGGCCTTACACTAATCACTTTATGGATTGATTTGTTTTAAATAGATCACAGTTTGAAAGATAAATATTTTATTGTGAAAGTTAATTATGAAAGAAAAATAAGGTAAAAGCGCGGTAGCCGTCAGGCTAAGCAGAGGGGAGGAGCAGATTAAGGGCATAAAAAAGCCCGGCGAACCGGGCTGGGGGGAACAGGTTTGCGAGTGACGGGATCAGGCGATGGTGACTTTCTTATCCAGATAGGTGTCCTGAACGGCGTTGATCAGCGCGACACCTTCTTTCATTGATTTCTTGAACGCTTTACGCCCCAGAATCAGCCCCATACCGCCTGCGCGCTTGTTGATGACCGCGGTACGCACCGATTCCTGCAGATCGTTTTCACCGGCGGCTCCGCCGGAGTTAATCAACCCGGCGCGGCCCATATAGCAGTTGGCCAACTGGTAACGAACCAGATCGATCGGGTGGTCGGTGGTCAGTTTGCTGTAGACGCGATCGTCGGTATAGCCGAATTTCACCGCGCGGTAACCGCCGTTGTTTTCCGCCATTTTCTGCTTAACGATATCGGCACCGATGGTGGCGGCAATATGGTTGGCCTGGCCGGTGAGATCGGCACTGGAATGGTAATCGACCCCGTCTTTGTTAAATGCCGGGTTACGCAGATAGGCCCACAGCACGGTAACCATGCCCAGTTCGTGGGCGCGCTCGAAGGCGCTTGAGATTTCCTCAATTTGGCGGCGTGACTGCTCTGAACCAAAGTAAATGGTAGCGCCGACCGCGACTGCGCCCATATTGAAAGCCTGCTCGACGCTGGCATACAGGGTTTGGTCATATTGGGTCGGATAGCTCAGGGTTTCGTTGTGGTTCAGTTTGACCAGGAACGGGATTTTGTGGGCATAGCGGCGCGATACCGAAGCCAGCACGCCGTAAGTGGAGGCGACGCAGTTACAGCCGGCTTCAATGGCCAGTTCGACGATATTTTTCGGATCAAAGTACAACGGGTTAGCGGCGAAAGATGCGCCGGCGGAGTGCTCAATCCCCTGGTCAACCGGCAGAATCGACAGGTAACCGGTGCCGGCCAGACGGCCGTGGTTAAGCAGGCTTTGCATCGAACGCAAGACAGTGTTGGGTCGGTTGTTATCGATCATGATCCGGTCGACAAAGTCGGCGCCCGGCAGGTACAGATTTTCAGCAGGGATGGTGGTACAGCGGTGTTGCAACAGGTCTTCCGCTTCCTTTCCTAACAACTGTTCAATATCAGTCATGATTAACTCCTGATTAGCTTCCTAATACACCGGCAGCAAAAAACAGTAAGGTATGAATGGTTGCCCGCGTAGTAAAAAGCAGTGATTGAAGCTGTAAAAACGATAGTAATGAAATCCTGATGGCAAGGAGAAACAATAGATGCGATTGAGAGGAAATGCCATTTGCAAAGCCAAATAGCGGGGGACGATCGCCCCCTGGAAGGTCGGTGCTTGACTATTCGGCGTCGAACCACTCGGTATTTTGCAAAGAGATGGGGGTAATGGAGTAGATCATCTCTTGCAGGTGCTCATGGATGGCACGCTCGGCGGCATCGGCATCCTGGGCTTTCAGCGCGGCAAAAATGCGGTAATGCTGCTGCAGCAGGCTTTCCGGCGGTGATACTTCGCTCAGGCTGAGAAAACGCACCCGGTCCATGGTGGCCTTGATGGTTTCTATGGTCTCCCAGGCTAACGGGCATTCGGCAAACTGGGTGAGCAACTGATGAAATTCATCGTCCAGCGCCAGGAATTCACGCGTCTGCTTGTTCTGCGCCGCCAGCTCCTGACGGTGCAAATTATGCTCCAGCGTCATCAGCTGTTCCTGGGTGATGCGCTCTGCCGCACGGCGCACAATTGCGCATTCTACCGCCTGACGGATAAAGCGTCCGTCGGCCACCCGTTTGGCGGAAATTTTCATCACGAAAGTCCCGCGCTGCGGCAAGATCTGCACCAATCCGGCCTCCGCCAGCTTGATAAAGGCTTCGCGCACCGGTTGGCGAGAAACGCTAAAGCGGGTGGAGATCTCTTTCTCTGACAACAGCGTGCCGGGGGGAATGGTGCAGTCGACGATATCCTTACGCAGGAAACGGTAGATCTGCTGATTAACCGGGAGGCTATTAGTGAGATTGTAGGATTCAGACATGGTGACGATCGGTCATTTGGCTTGGATTTGGATGCCACCATACTAGCAGATTATCTTGCTGCCGCGGCGGATAATTCCTAATGCAACAACCTAACGCTGAGTGGATTCACCCAGCGTTTTATACAGATCAAACTGGCAGTAATCTGGCCACACTCTCTTTGGCCCCCTGCGCCAGCAGCGCCAGATAGGAATCGGTTACGGCACTGACGAATCGTGGGTTATCAGGAAGATCGTGGCCAAACACCGTATCAAGCTGCAGCAGCGCCAGAACCCGCTGCGGGCCTTCGTGGCTGTTGCTGACCAAATCGGCGAGGCGTTCACTTAAGGGATCGCTGATCTCAATCGTCCGGCCTTGTTCATCCTTGCCGCCAACGTAGCGCATCCAACCGGCGACGCCTAAAGCCAGGCAACTGAAATCGCTGCCGTGAGCCAGATGCCAACGAATGGCGTCCAGCATGCGCTGCGGTAGTTTCTGCGTGCCGTCCATGGCGATCTGCCAGGTTCGGTGCTTTAGCACGGCATTGCGGTAACGGGCCAGGAGTGAGTCTGCGTATTGCGTCAAATCCAGGTCGTGAACCTGCAACGTCGATGCCTGCTCTGCCAGCATCAGGTGCCGTGCGGCATTAACGAAACCTTCGTCCTGCATGCAGTCGCTGATATGCGTATAGCCGGCCAAATAACCCAGATAAGCGAGAAACGAATGGCTGCCGTTGAGCATCCGCAGCTTCATTTCTTCGTAGGGCAGCACGTCGCTGACCAGTTCGGCACCGGTCTTTTCCCATGCCGGACGTCCCTGCGGAAAGTTATCTTCGATCACCCATTGGCGGAAGGGCTCACAGGCGACGGCAACCGGATCGGCGATGCCACCGAGTAAAGCCTCGATGTGTTGCCGTGTCTCCACCGTGACAGCCGGGACAATGCGGTCGACCATGGTTGATGGAAACGCGACCTGTTGTTCGACCCAGGTGGCCAGTTCCGCATCCTGCCGCTGAGCCAACTGGCTGAGCAAGTTGCGGGTAACCTGACCGTTGGCCGGCATGTTGTCGCAGGACATCACGGCAAACGCCGGCAGCCCTCGTTCCCGCCGCCGCCGCAGTGCGGCCAGGATCAGACCGGGGGCGGATTGTGGGTGCAGCGGGTGGGCTATGTCATGCTGGATATCAGGATGTTCCGCCAGTAACTGGCCGCTGGCAGGCTGGTAACAGTAGCCTTTTTCACTGATGGTCAGCGAAACGATGGCAACTTCCGGCTGCGCCATGGCCTCGAGCACGGATTCCAGTCCGTCAACCTGCAGGTGTAACGCCTGCCTGACCACGCCGATCACCTGGCCGTGCCAGCCGTCGTTGTCCATTTCGGCGACCGTATACAACAAATTCTGTTGCTGCAGGTCGGCGATTTTTTGCCGGCCGTTGTGCATGCTGATTACGCAGTAACCCCAGTCGCTGGCGTGCTCGTTAGCCAGTTTTTCGGCGTAAACCGCCTGATGCGCACGAAAAAACGCGCCAAAGCCAAGGTGCACGATGCGCGGTTTAATCCTTTCGCGTGAGTAACCCGGTTGCGCAACTGCCGTCGGCAGCAGGCTGTTGCTGGAAAGTGTCATGCTGGAGTTCCTGAAAGTGGGGGCAGAAAACGGGGCGACATTTGTCACCCCGGATGCGTTAGGGTTTTGAGATTTGCGGTTGCACGCTATTGCGTGGCGCTTTGATCACCAGCAGAACCAGCACCGCCCCGAGCGCGGCCACGCCACCCGCCAGCATAAAGGCGCTGTCGAACTTGCCGGTGTTTTGCACAATGTAGCCGGTCACCACCGGGCCAATGATGCCGGAAACGCTGCCGACCAGATGGATAAAGCCGCTGGCGCCACCGACCCGGGATTTATGCACCACGTCCTGGATAATCGCCCAGTAAATCGCGCCGGTGATGTACAGGAAGAAGATCGACACCGACATCAGCATCACCGCCGGTACCACGCTGCTGACGGTACCTGCCAGTGCCACGCAGACAGCCGCCGCCAGCAGGCTGGTGACCAGCACAATCTTGCGTGACAGCAACAGCTTGCCGGTGATATTGAAAATCTTGTCGGAGATATAGCCGCCGAGCGCCAACCCGACAAAGCCGACAATCCACGGGATCATGGTGGTGAGGCTCATTTCCTTGATGTTCAGGTTGTGCGCCTGTACCAGGTAAGACGGGAACCAGCTCAGGAAGAAGAACAGAATATAGTTGTAGCAGAAGAAGGCGAACGCGGTGACCAGAATGATGGGCTGCTTCAGGTAGTAGCCCAGGCCGTGTGCGGCGTTGCTCAGCTCTTCTTCGGCGCTGTGGGTCTCTTCCTTCATCTGGTTAATCAGCGCCAGTTCCTTATCGCTGACGCGTTTGCTTTTCGCCGGGTTATCCGCCACCACGAAGAACCACACCAGCATCCAGACGATGCCGATCGAGCAGATGATCATAAACGCCGGCCGCCAACCGAATGCCAACGCCAGGTAGCCGACGATCGGCCCGGCCACGGCACCGCCCAAAGGGGAACCGGCACTGAGCAGGCCCATCGCGGTCGCCGCCTGTTTCTTCGGGAACCAGCCGTTGATCATTTTATTGGCGGAGGCGCAGATCGGCCCTTCGGCCATGCCGAACAGCACGCGCAGGATCAGCATGGAATAGAAGCCGGTGGCTAATGCCGTCATGCCACAGAAGATAGACCACAGGCCGACGGCGATGCCGAGTACCAACGTCGGGCCGAACTTGTCTACCGCCAGCCCGCCGATAAAGTTAAAGATGGCGTAACCGAAGAAGAAGCTGCCAAAGATGATGCCGAACTGCTCGGCATTCAACATCAGATCCTTTTCGATCATAGGTACGGTGATCGACAGCGCGACGCGGTCGAGGTAGTTGATCATGTAAACCATAAACAGCAGGAATACGATGGTCCAACGCAGGTTTTTAAACATAAATGCACTCCACTTAATGTTGTTTTAATCGCGAAGTTTCATGGTTGTAGAGGGCGCTTTCCTGCCGCCCTCAGCCCTGGTAAATCAATCAGTCAAATTGCAGCAACACCTTGCAGCAGGTGCGCTGATCTTTTTCGAACATTAGCATCGCCTGTTCGACCTCGTTGGCCGGCACGCAGTGAGTAATGAGTTTCTGCGGGTCGATTTTCCCGCTGGCCATCCAATCGATAACCTGTGGGAAGCGTGCACTGTTAAGACGTGAGGAGAAAATCGACAGCTCTTTACTGGTGATGCTTTGTTGGGTAATGGTGCAGGCATCGCCGGAGAACCCCATGATGCCGATGCGCGCTGCCGGGGACGCCAGATTGATCGCCTCTTGCAAAATGGCCGGATGGCAGGCGGCGTCGACGATCAAAGTCGGGCGGATGCCGCGCCGTTCCAGCTCGGCAGGCAATGACGCTTCGGCATTATTGAATGTCCAGTCGGCGCCGTTTTCCTGTGCCATCACCAGTCGTTCATGGATGCGATCGGTGACGATCACCTGTTTCACGCCGTAGACGCCTTTCAGCGTTTGGATCACCGTTAATCCCATCGGCCCGGCCCCGTAGATCAACGCGATATCATCGGCGTTGGGCTGCAGATGGGCAGTGATATTGGCGGCAATGGTGAAGGGTTCGACCATGGCGGCGTGGCGATCGCTGATGCTGTCCGGAATAGGGTAGGCATTGCGCGCTGGGGCACAGGCGTAGTCACTGAAGCCGCCGTCGCGATGCACACCGATCACCTGCAGCTCCGTGCAGACGTTGGGACGACCGATAGAGCAAGGATAGCAATGGCCGCAACTGACAACCGGATCGACCGAGACGCGTTCACCGAGCCGCAGTGGGCTGACATCGCTGCCTACCTGATCAATCACGCCAAAAAACTCGTGGCCGATCACTCGTGGATAGCGGGCGAACGGGTTATGCCCATGGTAAATATGCACATCAGAACCACAGATACCGGCAAATTTAACCTTTACCCGCACTTCGTTGGCCGCCGGTTGCGGCAGGGGGCGCTGTTGGATAGCCAGCAGGCCGGGCTGTTCAATGACCACGCTTTGCATGGCGCTTTCTCCTGTTACCAGTTCCATAGGGTGCCATCCTCCAGGCGCGCGACCGGCAGATAAGCCGGTTCGTACGGATAACGGGCGGCCAGTTTTTCGTCGAACTCAATGCCCAGCCCCGGTTTGTTGCCAGGGTGCATATAGCCGTCGTTAAAGCTCCAGCTATGTGGGAACACTTCAAGCATTTGTTCGGAGTAACCCATGTATTCCTGGACACCGAAGTTCGGCACCCACAGATCAAAGTGCAGCGCCGCAGCCATGCAGATTGGCGACAGATCGGATGGCCCGTGTGACCCGGTGCGCACCTGATACAGCGAAGCAAAATCGGCGATACGGCGCATGCCGGTAATGCCGCCGGCATGGGTGAGGGTGGTGCGGATATAGTCGATCAGTTGTTCTTCAATCAGCTGTTTGCAGTCCCAGATGCTGTTGAACACTTCGCCGACGGCGATCGGCGTGACGGTGTGCTGGCGGATCAGGCGGAAACATTCCTGATTCTCCGCAGGCGTTGGGTCTTCCATCCAGAACAGGCGGTACTGCTCAATGCTTTTACCGAAGCGCGCCGCCTCGATGGGCGTCAGGCGATGGTGCATGTCGTGCAGCAAGTGCTCATCAAAACCAAAGCGGTTGCGCACCGCTTCGAACAGTTTGGGGGTGAAATCGAGGTATTTCTCCGTTGACCACAGCTGTTCTTCCGGCCAGTTGCCCTTGGTGGCGGGCTCGTAAGCCAGCCCCTTGCCTTTGGCCATGCCGTAGGTGGTTTTCATGCCCGGTACGCCGCACTGGGCGCGAATGGCTTTAAAACCCAACTCTTTATGCTTGGCGTAGTCGTCGAGCACTTCGTCGATGGAGTGGCCGGTGGTGTGGCAGTAAACCATTACGCCGGTGCGCGATGCGCCGCCGAGTAACTGATACAGCGGCATGTTGGCGGCTTTGCCCTTGATATCCCATAGCGCCATGTCTACGGCGGAGATGGCAGACATGGTGACCGGGCCGCGCCGCCAGTAAGCGCCTTTATAGAAGAACTGCCAGATGTCTTCGATCTGGTGGGCATCACGGCCAATCAACTGCGGACAGACGTGATCTTTCAGATAGGACGCCACCGGCAGCTCGCGGCCGTTCAGGGTGGCGTCGCCGATGCCGGTAATTCCTTCGTCAGTGGTAATCTTCAGCGTGACAAAATTCCTGCCAGGGCAGGTCACAAAAACCTCTGCGTTGATAATCTTCATACGTCTAATCCTGTTCCCATTGGGCATCATAATGGACGAAAAATACGCCATGAACTAACTACCATACAAGTATGATTTAATGAATTTGCCGGAGAAGATCACATTTTGTCGCGGAAAAAGAGGGGCAGAGCAGATGACCAACAGGGGGCTCAGCGCACAGTCTGAGCCCTATATTAAGCGGTTATTGGGGAGACTGGGTTTGCCCAAGCAGCTCGCAGTTGGGGGGCAGACGGCATTCGATGGCGTTCGGCAGCACTTCAATTCGGAAATGCCTGCCTTTGAGCGGTTCGCCGTCGAGATTAAAGGTCATTTCATGGGGCGCATCGATTTCCAGCCACGGCAGGGCAGCACCGATCACGTTTTTGTTTTCTTCATCGTTAAACAGGCTGGCGATCAGTGTCGGTAACAGTTCGTCAGCAGTCAGCAGCCGCAGTTGCAGCAGGCCATCGTTGATCAGGGCATCCGGGCATAATTGCTGCCCGCCACCGGCCTGCTTGCCATTACCGATACCAATCACCAAAGCGTCACCGGACCAATGGAAATCCGGACCGCGGATCTCGCAGCGATCGGCTTTGAGCGTGTCCATGCGGAGCAAGCCATGGATAAAGTAGGACACGCCGCCCAACGCGGCCTTCAGTTTTTCCGGCGTTTCGGTGGTGATTCGGGTACCAAAACCGCCGGTCGCCATATTGATGAAATAGCGATGATCGTTAACTTTTGCCAGGTCTATCGGGACGGCGCGGCCTTTGACCGCCAACCGCAGCGCCTGTTCCGGCATCAGCGGGATATTGCAGGCCATGGCGAAGTCGTTGGCAGTGCCCAACGGCAGAATGCCCAATACCGGCCGTTCTTTAGCCGGTAACGCGGCCAATGCGGCTGCCACCTCATTGATGGTGCCATCGCCACCACCGGCAATCAGCGTGGCCACCCCAAGTTGACAGGCCTCCTGCACATAGCGCGCGGCGTCACCCTGTTCCCAGGTGACGCGTACGTGCAGGGTTTGGTTCTCATCCCGCAATTTCTGTACCGCCAGGCGAACTTCTTCGTTGCCGGCGCCTTTGCCGTTGATGATAAGCAGCGCTGGTGCTGGTGGATGCATTCCCAATATCTCCCGGCTGTAAACAGATAGGGGGCAACGATAAACTACCCATCAGTGGCAATCCATCAGAATATTCAGTTAATTCTGGCTGGTCGCCGCCTGGCAGAAGTTATTCCTGCAAAATTGACTTAATTTGAGATATGCAAGCTAGATAAGTTAGCGATTATTGTTAATGGATTAATTAATTGCTACCGCATTATTTTTATATCATCAGAAGAACGGCAGATTATTAAAAGTGGATAACATGACGATTTGAATAAGGGAGCGTTATATTAGCGAGGCTATAAGGAATCGTGGGCTGAAACCAAAGAAAAAGCCAGTCCAAGGGAGATTGGACCGGCTAAGGAGGTGGTTCCTAGTATTGCTATGCAAATATTTTTCGTTCTTAGTTTTAAGCAGCCTGATGTTAACCAAGCTGCGCACTAATTGATGTGATCTAATTCTAATATTTGCCAAAAACCAGCATTAAAAGATAGCGGGCGGAATTTTTACACCGCAGGGCTATTGGTATCCGGCAAATTTCGGATCAGCAATGCGTAATTGAGATCGATATCTGACGGAATGGGTAAATAAACGATATGCCCGTTGCCCGGTGCCACGTCGATCGCTTCACCTTTCTTATTTTGCATGCTCTCCAGGGTAAACAATACGTTACCGCCGGGAGTCATCATCTCGACACTATCGCCGACCATGAACTTGTTTTTCACGTCTACTTCTGCCCAACCGTCACGGCGGACGCCGGTGAATTCACCGACAAACTGCTGGCGTTCAGACAGTGAGGAACCGTAATCGTAGTTTTGCTGGGCTTCGTGCACATGGCGACGCAGGAAACCTTCGGTGTAACCCCGGTGCGCCAAACCTTCCAGCGTGGTGAGCAGGGTGGGATCGAATGGTTTGCCCGCGACGGCGTCGTCGATGGCGCGGCGATAGACTTGTGCGGTGCGTGCGCAGTAGTAGAAGGATTTGGTGCGGCCTTCGATTTTCAGCGAATGCACGCCGAGCTGAGTCAGGCGTTCCACATGCTGGATGGCACGTAAATCCTTCGAGTTCATGATGTAGGTGCCGTGTTCATCTTCAAAGGCGCTCATGTACTCATCCGGTTTTTGCGCTTCGGACAGCATAAACACTTTATCGGTCGGCGCACCGATGCCCAGCGTCGGCTCTACGGTTTGTACCGGGATTGGCTCATGCATATGAACGATGTTACCGGTCTCGTCCTCTTTGCCTTCTTCCGCTTTGTACTGCCAGCGGCAGGCGTTGGTGCAGGTGCCCTGATTGGGGTCGCGTTTGTTGATATAACCGGACAACAGGCAGCGGCCGGAGTAGGCCATGCACAGGGCACCGTGGACAAATATTTCCAGCTCCATTTCCGGTACCTGGGTGCGGATCTCGGCGATCTCCTCCAGCGACAGCTCACGCGACAGGATCACTCGCGTCAGCCCCATTTGCTGCCAGAATTTCACCGTCGCCCAGTTAACCGCGTTCGCCTGTACCGACAAATGAATGTCCATCTGCGGGAAGGCTTCGCGCACCATCATGATCAGGCCTGGATCGGACATGATCAGCGCGTCCGGGCCCATGTCGATCACCGGTTTAAGATCGCGCAGGAAGGTTTTCAGCTTGGCGTTGTGCGGGGCGATATTCACCACCACGTAGAATCTTTTGCCCAGCGCGTGGGCTTCGTTAATCCCCTGTGCCAGATTCTCGTGATTGAATTCGTTATTGCGCACCCGCAGGCTGTAACGCGGTTGGCCGGCATAAACGGCGTCCGCACCATAGGCAAAGGCGTAACGCATGTTTTTCAGCGTCCCCGCCGGGGAGAGGAGTTCCGGTGTAAACATAATGAGTCTCGGTCTGATTTCAGGTCAGTACCGCACCACCAAATGGCGCAGTAAAAGCGGGGGATTGTAGCGACAGAGCGGCAAGAAATCAGCAGGTAACCGGATTTATTACAGGGAGATTGATCCTGGTCATAAGAAAAACGCGCGATGGCGACCATCGCGCGTCGCTCAGATGATGTTATGCGCTCAAATCGCGCACGTCGGTGTTCGGGCCGTTTTTGATTACCGACTGAATGCCGTTTTTTGCAGCAGTTTCAGAGCTGTACATTTCGCTGACGCCGATCACCTGATGGTTTTTGGCTTTCAGCACAAAGTAAGGCTGATTGCTGGTGCTGTGCTTGATTTCATATTGCGCTTCGTGGGGAGAATTGGTTTGCACCGAGGCAATGCCATTCTCCGCCGAGGCCTTGCTGGCGTACATCTCACTGGCCAGAATGATTTCGCCATTACTGGCTTTCAGGTTGAAGTGATACTGTCCATTCTTTGCTTTTTTCAGCTCATAGTGACCGTTTGCCATGGTTCCTCTCCTGTGGGTTCCGATAAGTGATGTAAGTGTAGCCAATAGCTTGAAATTGGGCGGCTAATAAACCTGACTTGCGCACCATAGCGCAAAAAACAGGCAATTTTTTTGCGCTGGCGTTGAGTTTCAGCCAGCGAAAAGTGCTGTAGCACGAGAAGCTAATGGCGGATTGTGGTACTAAAAGTTTGCGCAGCTGGCCGCATTATTGCCAAGGCAGTATTTCACCGGCGGCGATGACGCGCTAAGGTTGGCCCACTGTGTAAATAGCGGTTAAAAAATAATCACAGCATCTTGGCATCGAAGCTCAACAGGCATATGCTTAGGCCTATGCCTGTCAGAGGAGATGAAAATGGAAAGAGTCGCGAAGCTGTTTAAAAACGGCAGAAATCAGGCGGTGAGATTACCCGTGGAATTCGAATTCGATACAGATCGCGTGTATATCCGCCGCGATCGGGAGGGAAACGTGATTTTATCGAAATATCCGGCGAAACCTGATAGTTGGGCTCCGCTGCTGCAAATGATCGCACAAACGCAGGTACCGCAGGACTTCCTGACCGCGGAGGATCGTCAGCAGGGGATGGCCACCCGCGATCCCTTTGCCGGGGAAGAATAAGCATGTATATGTTTGATACCAATACGGTCAGCCAGCTCTTTCGCAGGCACCCTCGTCTGCTCGGCTTAATGGAAAAGATCCCGCCTTCTGCGGTCTGCATTTCCAGTATTACCGAGGCTGAATTGCTCTATGGCGTCGCCAAACGGCAGAGTCTGACGCTGAAAGCGACGGTTGCGGCATTCCTTGATTCTGTGACGGTCTATGCCTGGGACAGTGAAGCCGCGCATTGCTATGGCGCTATGCGGGCGGAGATGACAAAAAACGGGCGGGTGATGGGGGCTTTGGATCAGCTTATTGCCGCACACGCCCAGAGCCGCGGTGCGACGATTGTGACTAACGATAAGGCGTTCGCCATGGTGCCAGGCCTGGCAGTGGAAGACTGGACTTAAAGCCCATTCACCAGCCGGCAAGGCTCGGCTTCCCAGCGATAGCCCACGCCGTACACCGAACGGATAAAGGACTTCTCGCCGTCGATCAGTTCCAGCTTGCGCCGCAGGTTTTTTATATGGCTGTCGATGGTACGGTCGGTGACGACCCGATAGTCGTCATACAGATTATTCAGCAGTTGCTCACGTGAGAACACGTTGCCCGGCTGGCTGGCCAGCGTTTTCAGCAGGCGAAACTCTGCCGGGGTGAGATCCAGCATTTGGCCCTGATAGCTGGCCTGAAAGCGCGGTTCATCAATGTGAAGCTGGGTTTCTTCCTGCGTATTCTCCAACGGGCGGTAGCAACGACGCAGAATGGTTTTCACCCTGGCGACCACTTCACGTGGGCTGTAAGGTTTACAGATGTAATCATCTGCGCCGATCTCCAGCCCCAGCAGGCGATCGATCTCCTCGATTTTCGCCGTCACCATCACCACCGGAATATCGGTAAAGCGGCGCAACTCGCGGCAAACCGTTAACCCGTCGCTGCCCGGCAGCATCAAATCCAGCAGGATCAAGGCAGGGGAATGGGCATGTACCGCCGGCACCACCTCACTGCCATTGGTCAGCCAGTGCGTGGCGTATCCCGCAGCCTGCAGGTAGTCCACCAGCAGTTGGCCGAGCTTGGGTTCATCTTCAACAATCATAATTTGCAACGGCTGGTTCTGGGTTTCCATCATGACGCCTTATTCATTACCGGGGTGGCGAATTCTACAGTAATCCGCACGCCGCCCAAAGGCGAGTGCTGTGCGTAGATCTTCCCGTTGTGTGCTTCCACTATGTTTTGACAGATCGATAGCCCCAGTCCGGAGCCGCCGCTGGCGCGATTACGCGAACCTTCGGTACGGTAGAAGCGTTCAAAAATGAGTGCCAGTTGCTCGTCATTGACGCCCGGCGCGCTGTCCTGCCAATAGATTAGCAGGCGGCCCGGCAACGATTCTGCGCCGATCTCCAGCTTACCCTCGGCATCGGTATAACGCAGGCTGTTTTCCAGCAGGTTATTAAACAGTTGGTTAAGCCTGTCGGGATCGCCAAACAGCGGTGCCTGCTCTGGTAGCAGTGTCACGATTTCCAGCCCTTTAGCGTGGAACCGGTCGCGGAAGCTGGCGACCGCAACTTGCAGCAGGTGCACACAGTCGAGCGGTGATTTACGGTAGGCGAGCGCGCCGAGATCGGATAACGACAGCTGGTGCAGGTCATCGACCAGCTTGGTCAGGGTGGCGACTTCCGCCAGCAGTGAGCTGAGTGAGGCCGGGGTGGGCTGGCGCACGCCATCTTGCAAGGCTTCGAGTTCGCCGCGCAACACCGCCAGCGGGGTGCGTAATTCGTGCGAGACGTCGGCCATCACGGCGCGTCGCATCTGCTCATTTTTTTCCAGTGAGGTGGCAAGCTGGTTAAAGTCCAGCGCCAGTCGCCCCAGTTCATCCTGGCTGCTGACCGCCACGCGGGTGCTGAAATCCCCCGCCGCCAGCCGATGGGTGCCCGCTACCAGGCGTTTGACCGGCGCCAGTAGTCCGCGCGACATCAGCCAGGTCACCGCCGCAGCCAACAGGGTGGAGAGGGCGACAATCATCCAGCTGGTGCGTCTTTGCTGTTGGTCGAAGTTGATGTCGGTATTGCGCGTCAGCCTCTCTACCGGGGTGGTGAGCACCCAGCCGACAATTTCATTGTTGTAGCGGATGGGATGACGCGGGCCTTCCTTTGGCAGCGGGCCGGAATGCCCCACCAGCCGGTTAAACTGGCTGTCCACCACCCAGAACTGGGTACGCCAGCCCTTGGGCGGCAGATTGTGGCTGCTGTCGCTGTTTTGTTCGAACGAACGCATGATCTGATAAACCACCTGATCGTTATTGCGCAGAAAGACCCAGTTGCCGTGACGGCTGTACTGTTCTTCCAGCGCTTCACCCAGCATGTTGATGCGTTGTTCGTTGCTGTTTTTGATGTAGTCGATAAACCCGCGCTCGAAGCTGACACGCACACCCCAGTGCATGGTGATTAACACCAGCATGCAGGTGGCGAAAATCGCCATAAACAGTTTACCGGTAATGCCTATTTTCATTATTGCAACCTCGTGGAGCCTGTGCCCGGCTCTTTGGTCAGCGTACGGTTAGTGGTGGTATCAGCCGGGACGCGGGCGAAGGCCAACGCAGGCAGGGCGATGATTAGCGCCATGCAGCAGTAGCTGTAAATAAACGCGCTGTGGATAGCCGGGCTGTCGGTGACCACCTGATGATGGGCGAAGCTGCCGATCAGAATACCGGCGATGCTGACGCCAAGGCTCATCGACAGTTGCATCACCATCGACAGCAGGCTGTTGCCGCTGCTGGCCAACCGGTCCGGTAAATCTTTCAGCGTCAGGGTATTCATCGCCGAGAAGCGCAGTGAGTTAACCATGCCCTGGAAGAACAGCACCACCGGCAGCAGCCAGATCCAGCCGAGCATGGCCACCAGCGGGAAACTCAGGCTGATCAGCGCCAGCATCAGCGTCGCGGCTACCAGCACGTTGCGGTACCCAAAACGGTTAACCACCCGCACCACTATGCGTTTCATCCCCATGCTGCCGATGATCATCGGGATCATCATCAGCCCGGCGTGGAACGGGGAAAAGCCCATCCCGACCTGCATAAACAGCGGTGTCATAAACGGCAGCATGCCGCTGCCGATACGGCCCAGCAGGCTGGCTGTCAGCCCGACCTTATAGGTCCGGGTTTTGAACAGCCGCAGCGAGAACAGGGCCCGGCTGTTGCCGTGTGCATGCCACCAGTATCCCGCTAGCGCCGCTATGCCAGCCACCACCAGCCCGGCGATGGCGGTAACGGACAGCCCCATGCCTTTGTGGCCGTCAAGCGCCAGCGTCAGCGTCGCCATCCCGACTGCCAGCAGGATAAAGCCGCTGATGTCGAAGCGCCGGGTCTGCATGCGGTAGTTGGGCATCAGCAGCAGCGTGGCGATGGCCCCGGCGATCCCCACCGGAATATTAATCAGGAAAATCCAGTGCCAGCTGGCGTACTGCACCAAAAAACCACCCAGCGCCGGCCCCATCAGCGGGCCGATTTGGCCGGGCAGGGTGACGAAGGTCATCGCCGCCATATACTGTTCGCGCGGGACGATTTTCATCACCGTCAACCGGCCGACCGGCACCATCATTGCGCCCCCGATGCCCTGAACCACGCGTGAGGCGATCAGTTCGTTGAGCGTTTCGGAACGGGCGCACAGGATCGAACCCAGCGTGAACAGCACGATAGCGCTGAAGAACACTCGCTGGACGCCAACCCGATCCGCCAGCCAGCCGCTGGCAGGCAACATGACCGCCACCGTCAGCACATAGGAGACGATCACCGACTGCATGCGCAGCGGGTTCTCCCCCAGGCTGACGGCCATCGACGGCAGGGCGGTGTTGACGATGGTGGTGTCCAGCGTCTGCATAAAAAAGCCGAATGCCACAATCCAGAGTTGCCACTGTACGGAGGCGGTGTGTTTTATAAGCATCGATCAGCCATTATTGGGGCAAAGGATCCAGTTTCTTGCCGCGACGGAACTTCATCTGCAGCCGGTCAAAATACAGGTAAACCACCGGGGTGGTGTAGAGCGTCAACAGTTGGCTAACGATCAGGCCGCCCACGATGGTGATACCGAGCGGTTGACGTAACTCTGCGCCGTCGCCGTGGGTCAACACCAATGGCAGTGCGCCAAAAAGCGCCGCCAGTGTGGTCATCATGATCGGCCTGAAACGCAGCAGGCAAGCCTGGAAAATGGCGTCATGTGCGCTGATACCGCCGTTGCGTTGTGCATCCAGGGCAAAGTCGACCATCATGATGGCATTTTTCTTCACAATGCCGATCAGCAGCATAATGCCAATCAGCGCAATCAGGCTGAACGGCGCGCCGAACAGCTCCAGCGCCAGCAGTGCGCCGACCCCGGCAGAGGGCAGGGTGGACAGGATGGTCAGCGGGTGAATATAGCTTTCGTAGAGAATGCCGAGCACGATATACACCGTGGCGATGGCGGCGGCGATCAGCAGTAACTGGGATTTCAGCGTTTCCTGGAATACCTGAGCGGTACCGGCAAAGGCACCACGTACCGTAGCCGGGACGCCGAGCGCCGTCATGGTGCGCTCTACGGCGGCGGTGGCGTCAGACAGGCTGCCGCCATCCGGCAGGTTAAACGAGATGGTCGAGGCGGCCGACAACCCCTGATGGTTGACCGACAGCGGTGCATTGGCCGGTCGCCAACTGGCGAAGTAAGACAGCGGGATCGCCTTGCCGTCCTTGTTGATCACGAACATCTTGTCCAGCGAACTGACGTCCTGGGTATAGGGCGGTGCGACTTCCATCACCACTTTGTACTGATTGAGCGGCTGATAGATGGTTGAGATCTGGCGCTGACCGAAGGCGTTGTTCAGCAGATTATTGGCATCGGAGACCGAGATGCCCAAACGAGCCATAGTCTCGCGATCGTAAACCAGATCCATTTCCGAGCCTTTGTCCTGCTGATCGGAGTTGACGTCCGCCAGTTCCGGCAAGGCAGCCAGCGCGGTGCGGATTTTCGGTTCCCACTCGCGTAGTGCGGCGAGGTCATCTGCCAGCAGCGTGTATTGGTAGCTGGCGTTAGCCTGTCGGCCACCGACGCGGATATCCTGTACCGCCATCAGGAACAGGCTGGCACCCGGCTCTTTGGCCAATTTGGCGCGCAGGCGGGCGATCACTTTCTGCGCGTCATCACTACGCACCGACAGGGGTTTCAACGAAATAAACATCGAGCCGCTGTTGGTGCGTGAACCGCCGGTAAAACCGGTGACGTTTTCCACATCCGGATCTTCACGCACGATTTTCATGAAATCTTCCAGTTTAACGCGCATAGCCTGGAAGGAAATGCTCTGATCGGCCTGGATAAAGCCCATCAGCCGGCCGGTATCCTGTTCCGGGAAAAAGGTTTTTGGAATACTGACGTACAGCCACACGTTGAGCGCGATGGTGGCCAGAAATACCGCCAGCACCCAGCGCGAATGGCCAAGCACCCAGCTTAGCGAACGGCCATAACCCTTTTGCAACGCCAACAGCATTTTACCGAAGCCGCGAATGCGCCGCTGCGAGCGCGGCGGCTGGTGGCGCAGCAGGTAGGCGCACATCATCGGCGTCAGCGTCAGCGAGATAATCAGCGACAGCCCGATCGACACCGACAGGGTGACGGCGAACTCACGGAACAGGCGGCCAGGCAGGCCTTCCATCAGCAGCAGCGGAATAAACACCGCCACCAGCGACACGCTCATCGACAGCACGGTGAAGCCCACTTCACGCACCCCGACCAGCGCCGCATTAATGGGTTTCATGCCGGCTTCGATGTGGCGAGAAATATTCTCCAGCACCACGATAGCGTCGTCGACCACGAAGCCGGTAGCGATGGTCAGTGCCATCAGCGACAGGTTATTCAGACTGAAGCCGCACAGATACATGGCGGTGAAGGAGCCGATCAGCGAGACAGGCACCGCTACCGCCGGGATCAGCGTAGCGCGGCCGGAACGAAGGAAGATGAACACCACCAGGATCACCAGCCCGATGGCGATCACCAGCGACTGTTCGACCTCGGCCAGTGAGGCGCGGATGGTCGGTGAGCGATCCTGGGCGATATTCAATTGGATCGACGCCGGAATATTGTCTTGCAGCGCGGGCAGTTCGGCGCGAATGCGATCGACGGTTTCAATGATATTGGCATCCGGCGCCCGGCTTATGGCCAGAATAATCGCCGGTTTGGCATTGGTCATCCCGGCGTTGCGGACATCCTGCACCGAATCGTTAACCTCGGCCACGTCGCTCAGGCGCACCGCCGAGCCGTTGTTGTAGTGGATAATCAGCGGCCGATAGGCATTGGCGGTTTTCAACTCGTCATTGGCCTGGAGCTGCCAGCGCTGCTGTTGATTTTCCACCGACCCTTGTGGCCTGCGCACGTTGGCATTACTGATGGTCTGGCGCACCGCATCGAGCGATATGCCCTGATTGAACAGGGCGCTCGGGTTGAGTTCGACCCGCACCGCAGGCAGTGAGCTACCGCCGACCGAAACGTCGCCCACCCCTTCGGTCTGGGCGATTTTCTGTGCCAATTGGGTAGAGGCAAAGTCGTAAAGTTGACCCTGGCTGTAGGTATCTGAGGTCAGCGTCAGGATCATGATCGGCGCGTCGGACGGGTTGACCTTACGGTAGCTGGGGCGGCTTGGCATACCGGTGGGCAACAGGCTTTGCGCGGCGTTGATTGCCGCCTGTACGTCACGTGCGGCCCCGTTGATATCACGATCGAGATCGAACTGCAGAATCACCCTGGTGCTGCCCAGCGAGCTCATTGAGGTCATCTCATTGACCCCGGCAATCCGGCCCAGCGCCCGTTCCAACGGCGTCGCTACCGACGAAGCCATGGTCTCTGGATCGGCACCCGGCAGCGAAGCGCTGATTGAAATCACCGGATAGTCGACCTGCGGCAGCGGCGAGACTGGCAGCAGGCTGAAGCTGATCACGCCGCTGATGGCGATAGCCAATGTCAGCAGCGTAGTGGCGACCGGCCGGTAGATGAACAGGGCGAAGAATTTCACGGCAGCTCCTGCGCATCCGGCTGGTGACGAGTGTTGCGCGCCAGCTTGTCAAACAGCAGGTAGATAACTGGCGTGGTGAACAGCGTCAGGATCTGGCTCATCACCAGCCCGCCGACCATACAGACTCCGAGTGGGTGGCGCAGCTCCGCGCCGACGCCGGTGCTGAGCATCAGCGGCAGTGCGCCCAGTAACGCGGCCAGTGTGGTCATCAGGATTGGCCTAAAACGCAGCAGGCAGGCCTGATAAATTGCGTCATACGGCGTCATTCCCTGTTCCCGCTCGGCGGCCAGGGCAAAGTCGATCATCATAATGGCGTTTTTCTTCACGATGCCGATCAGCAGGATGATGCCGATAATGGCAATCACGTCCAGTTCGCTGCCGGCCATCATCAACGCAAGTAAGGCACCGACCCCGGCGGTGGGCAGGGTGGACAAAATGGTCACCGGGTGGATAAAGCTCTCATACAGCACGCCCAGCACGATATACATCGCCACCACCGCCGCCAGGATCAGCCACAGGGTGCCGCCCAACGCTGCCTGGAACGCCAGCGTCGCGCCCTGGAACTGGGTGGTGATGTCTTTCGGCAGGTTGAGGTTTTTTTCTGCCAGAGTGATGGCGTCAACCGCTTCACCGAGGGAATAATTGCCTGCGACGTTAAAGGAGATGGTGGCCGCCGGGAACTGATCCAGATGGTTAACCGACAGCGGCCCGAAGCGCTGTTCAATTTTGGCGATGGTGCTCAGTGGCACTATGGTGCCGTTGCTGCTGGTCAGACGGATATCATTCAGCGCCGCCAGCCCTGGCGTAGTGCTGACGTCATGTTCCAGCACCACGCGGTACTGGTTGGCCTGGGTGTAAATGGTGGAGATCAACCGCTGGCCAAAGGCGTTGTACAGAGCATTATCTACGTCGCTCATGCTGATGCCGAGGCGAGAGGCCGAATCGCGATCGACATTGACATAGGCCACCAGGCCCTGATCCTGCCAGTTACTGGTCACGTCCGCCAACTGCGGCGTTTGTTTCAGTTCAGCCATCAACTGCGGTACCCACAGGCTGAGATCGTCCAGCGACATCGCCTGCAGGGTGAACTGGTATTGGGTGCGGCTGACCTGAGTATCGATAGTCAAATCCTGTACCGGCTGCAGATACAGCTTCACACCGGGGAACTGGGTACTCATCTGTTGCAGTCGGGTGATGATGGCCGGAATACGCTCGCTGCGTTCGCTTAAGGGTTTGAGGTTGATCTGCAGCCGGCCGCTGTTGAGCGTAGCGTTGGTGCCGTCGACGCCAACAAACGACGTCAGGCTTTCCACCGCCGGATCCTTGAGAATTTCTGCCGCCACCTGCTGCTGGCGCTCGGCCATATTGCTGAACGACACGGACTGCGGTGCTTCCAGCGTGCCCTGAATGATGCCGTTGTCCTGCACCGGGAAGAAACCTTTCGGGATCAGCAGGTACAGCAAGATGGTGAGCAGCAGCGTGCTGAATGCCACGCCGAGCGTCAGCCACGGGTGGTTGAGCACCGTTTTCAGCCATTTGCCGTAGCGGGCGATAACCCGATCAAAGAAACGCTCGGAAGCCGCGGAAAAACGGTTCTGCTTACGCAGCGATTCGTGGCTCAGCATGCGTGCGCACATCATTGGCGTCAGCGTCAGTGAAACCACGGCGGAAATCAAAATCGCCACCGCCAACGTCACGGCAAACTCGCGGAACAGTCGGCCGACGATATCCCCCATAAACAGCAGCGGGATCAGCACTGCCACCAACGAGAAGGTCAGTGAAATGATGGTGAAGCCGATCTCACCGGCTCCTTTCAACGCCGCATCGAGCGGTTTTTCCCCCTTTTCGATATAGCGCGAAATGTTCTCAATCACCACGATGGCGTCATCGACGACAAACCCGGTGGCGATGGTCAATGCCATCAGCGTCAGGTTGTTAATGGAGAAACCGAGGAAGTACATGGCGGCAAAGGTACCGATCAACGACAGCGGTACCGCGACGCTCGGAATAATGGTGGCCGGCACGTTGCGCAGGAATACGTAAATCACCATCACCACCAGTGCCACCGCCAGCAGCAGTTCGAACTGCACGTCGCTGACCGAGGCGCGAATGGTGGTGGTGCGATCGGTCAGTACCTTGACGTCGACCGATTTTGGCAGGCTCTTGATCAACTGGGGCAGCATCTCGCGGATGCTGTCGGCGGTGGTGATCACGTTCACCCCCGGCTGACGCTGGATGTTCAGCACAATGGCCGGTTGTTTGTTGGCCCAGGCCGCCAGCCGGGTATTTTCTGCGCCCTGTTCGATGGTGGCGACATCCTGCAGGCGGATCGCCGCGCCGTTTTGGTAGGCGACAATCAGTTGGCGATAATCGTCGGCAGACTTCATCTGGTCATTGGCGGACAGCGTGACCGAGCGCGTCGGGC
The DNA here is from genome assembly GCF_000347995.1 of Serratia sp. S4. Lineage (NCBI taxonomy): Bacteria > Pseudomonadati > Pseudomonadota > Gammaproteobacteria > Enterobacterales > Yersiniaceae > Serratia > Serratia sp. S4. The sequence goes on along the minus strand of NZ_KB661120.1, from coordinate 3,898,753 downwards.
CATCCAGGCTGCCTTTGGCGGAGTTGACGTTGGCATTGCTGATGGCGGTGCGGATGGTTTCGCTGTCCAGTCCGTAGGCAGCAACGGCCGCGGCATTAAGTTTTACGCGCACCGCCGGCCGCTGGCCGCCGGAGATGGTGACCAGCCCGACGCCGGTGACCTGGGAGATTTTCTGCGCTACGCGGGTTTCCACCATGTCTTCCACCTGAGTCATCGGCATGGCGGATGAAGTCACGGCCAGCGTCAGTATCGGTGGATCGGCAGGGTTAACCTTGCTGTAGATCGGCGGGTAGGGCAGATCGCTGGGTAACAGGTTGGTGGCGGAGTTGATCGCCGCCTGCACTTCCTGTTCGGCGACGTCGAGCGGTAGCTCAAGCTGGAATTGCAGCGTCACGACCGAGGCGCCGCCGGAGCTTTGCGATGCCATCTGTTTCAGGCCGGACATCTGGCCAAACTGGCGCTCCAGCGGGGCGGTAATGGCTGAAGTGACCACGTCCGGGCTGGCACCGGGGTACAGCGTGACCACCTGAATGGTCGGATAGTCAACTTCCGGCAGGGCGGAAACCGGCAGGGCGCGGTAACCGATAATCCCCGCCAGCAGGATCGCCACCATCAACAGCGTGGTCGCGACCGGGCGCAGAATAAACAGGCGGGATGGGCCGCCGCCGGGGTTAGGTGGCATCACCTGCATCAGGATTTCCCCTGAGCGCGAGTTGGTTGGCTCGGTTTAGCCGCTGCCGAAGCCGTCTGCGGCGTCACCACTTCTACCTGCATGCCTTCAGTCAGACGATCGATACCGTCGGTCACCACCCGATCTCCGACGTTCAGGCCGGCGGTGATCACCACCTGTTGGCTATCCTGCATGCCGGTGGTGACCAGGTGTTTGTTGACTTTGTTCTCTTCACTCAGGGTCCAGACGAAGTTGCCTTCGTTGCCCATCTGTAGCGCTGCGGTCGGGATGACCATGGCATCGTGCAGCGTCGCCACCTTCAGGCGTGCATTCACAAACTGGTTGGGAAACAGCGCATCGTCCTCGTTGGTGAAACGCGCCTTGAGTTTGATGGTGCCGGTGGTGGTGTCGATTTGGTTATCCAGGCTCAGTAATGAACCGGTGGCCAGTTGATTTTGGTTGGTGCGATCCCAGGCTTCGACGCTAACCGGGCCGGCTTTTTGCGCTTTGATCAAGTCGCTGATATTGGCTTCCGGCAGGGTAAACACCACGTCGATAGGATGAGTTTGGGTGATCACCACAATGCCGGTAGTGCTGCCGCTGGTGATGTAATTGCCGACATCCACCAGTTTCAGGCCGACGCGACCGTCGATCGGTGCGGTGATGCGACTGTAGGTGATTTGCAGTCTGGCGCTGTCCACCGTGCCCTGATCGGCTTTGATCGCCCCCTCAGTCTGCTGCACCAATGACAATTGGGTATCCAGATCCTGCCGCGAAACCAGATTGGTTTTGGCCAGTTGCTGGTAACGCGCCAAATCGCGCCGGGCATTAGCGAGCGTGGCCTGGTCTTTTGCCAGTTGCCCCAATGCCTGAGTCAGTTGCACTTCAAACGGGCGCGGGTCGATTTCCACCAGCAGATCGCCTGCCTTGACCTGTTGGCCTTCGGTAAAGTGGATCGCCATCAGTTGGCCGTCAACCCGGCTGGTGACGGTCACGGTGTTGGCGGCGGTGGCGGTGCCCAGTCCGGACAGATAGCGTGGCACCGTCTGCTGCGTGACGGTGGCCGCCTGTACCGGTGACATCGGTGCCCCGCGTCGGCCACCGGCAGCCTTGCCATTAGCTGCATGGCGGGCACCCGGCGCGGCATCCGTCGCCGGTTGCGAAGCGCTGAAGTGACGCCAAATCAGCACGGCGGCAATAACCACAATGACCACCACCAGCAGGCGCAGTATCAGTGAACGACGTGGGTTTTTTGCATTCATGGTGGTGAAAATATCTCCAAAAGGCAGGCGTGCGGGCACTCATTGCCAAAAAAGTTACACTCCTTACAGGATACTAGTTTAGCCAGTCAAGACGGCATAAAAATGAAGGAAATATGGAGTAACCGTCAGCATTGTCCTAATAAGTTGCAGATTTGTGCATGCCCGCCTTATAAGAGACTTAATCCGGCTTATAGCCAATACGTTTTGGCCTATTTCTCGGTTTGGCGCTAATAATTACCCTGCGAATCATTAATTCCCTTGGAGCATACAATGAGCAACAGAGAGCTGGGCCGTTCGGGCATTAAAGTGCCGGCATTGACCTTCGGCGGTAACGTGTTTGGTTGGACTGCCGATCGCGAAACCTCATTTAGCCTGCTGGATGCGCTGGTGGAGAACCAGCTCAATTTCATTGATACCGCCGACGTGTATTCCAGCTGGGCGCCGGGCAATCAGGGCGGAGAGTCGGAGACCACCATTGGACAATGGCTGAAAAAAACCGGTAAGCGCGACCAGGTCATCATTGCCACCAAAGTGGGCAAGCCGATGGGCGAAGGCAAACAGGGGCTGTCGCCGCGCTATATCCAGCAGGCGGTTGAGGATTCACTGCGCCGTTTGCAGACCGATTATATCGACCTTTATCAATCGCATGATGACGACCGGGACACGCCACTGGCAGAAACTCTGGCGGCGTTTGATGCGCTGATCAAGGCCGGCAAGGTGCGAGCGATAGGTGCTTCCAACTATCAGGCCGATCGTCTGGAAGAAGCACTGAACGTCAGCGAGCGGGAAGGGTTGGCGCGTTACGAAACCCTGCAGCCGGAATATAACCTGTATGCGCGAGAAGGCTATGAGCAGGGGCTGGAGGTGGTGGCGCAGCGCCATGGACTGGGAGTGATTAACTTCTTCTCGCTGGCCAGCGGTTTCCTGACCGGCAAATATCGTAGCGAGCAAGATATCGGCAAGAGCCAGCGTGGCGACAGAGTGATTGGGCAATATCTTAATCCGCGCGGTTTAAAAATTCTGACGGCGTTGGATAGCGTTGCGGCGAAGCACCAGACTTCACCCGCGCAGGTTTCATTGGCCTGGCTGATAGCGCGGCCGAGCATTACTGCACCGATCGTCAGCGCTACCTCGTTAACGCAGTTGGATGAGTTGGTTAGCGCTACCCGTCTGCGGTTGGATGCCGAGGATATCAGCACCCTGAACCAGGCCAGCGCCTGGTAATCGGGTTAGCTGCGCACAGCGTTAATCAATGACAGCAACTGCGTCAGGCAGGCTTCAACGGTGCGCCCAGCGGTATCAATCGTCACCACCGGTGTGCTCCAGGGCGTGTAATCATGGGCGGTGACACTTTCCCAATTGGGCAACCGTAACCCGGCAATATCACCGTCGCGGGTTTCGACTCGTCGGCGGTGTTCCGTGCGGTTGGAACAGACCACTTCAATATCCAGGCAGGCAGTGCCAGCCCGTAGTGCAACGCTATGCCAGTCCTCACGCGTGACCGGCAGCGGATTGACTGAGTCGGCAATCACGGTGTGACCCAGGCGCAGGTTATCTTCGGCGACGCCATAAGCGGCAAAATATCCCGCCGGGCCAATGTCATTGGCCAGAGATCCGCTGTTGCGGATCGCTTGTTCAAGGGTATCGATTCGCAGATGCATTGCGGGTAATGCGCTAGCCAGCGCCCGCGCCAGTGTAGTTTTACCGCTGCCCGGCAGACCGGAAAAAACGATCAGCATTGTTGCTCCCGCCAGTTTTGTTGTGTCAGCCGATACAGGACATGTTTTTGCAGCGGATGGCCCTGCGGCAACCGTGGATGCAGGAAGTTTTCACCGTTGGAGCTCATGCCAATACGTTCCATAACCCGGCGTGATGGCCCGTTGTTTTCGGCGGTAAAAGACACTACTTCAGCTAAATCCAGCCGTTCGAAAGCGTAGCACAGTGCGGTACGGGCGGCCTCAGTGGCGTAGCCTTTTCCCCAGTGCGCTGCCGCTAACCGCCAGCCGATTTCTACGCAGGGAGAGCAGGGCAGATCGTCCGCCGGGATCGCCAGCCCGACAAAACCGATAAAAGGCGCGCCGTCTTTTTCTTCCACCGCCCACAAACCCCAACCGTTTTGCTGCATGAATTGACGAATTTTGTCAGCCTGCGCGTGGCTTTGTTCGGCTGTCAGCGGGGTAGGGAAATAACGCATCACCTGGGGATCGGCGTTGAGGGCGGCAAATGCCGGCAGATCTTGGTCGCGCCAGGCGCGCAATAGCAACCGGTCGCTTTCCAGGGGGAGTATTTCATACATCACTGACCTCCAATGACCAGGGGCGCGGCAGGCCGCGCCCTCGGACGATTAACGGAACAGCGTTTGCGCCCAGCGTGCCAGCCCGGCGGTGACCGAGCCAAAATCGTTGCCCCCGACGATAGGAATGCCCGGCAACTGCTGTTGCAGCGCAGCGCGCAGCAGCGGTGAACGTGCGCTGCCGCCGGTGAGATAAATCACCTGTGGCGCGGTCTGGCTGCTGGCCAGTGCGGCGCTGACCTGTTCCTGAATGCGCAGTAGCGGCTGCGAAATAGCTTCGGCAAGCTGATCCTGGCTGATGGTTTCCGTCAAATCAGCCTGGACGAAAGCCAGCGGTGCGCTGATGTTTTGCTGTGCGGACAGGGCGATTTTACTCTCCTCCGCCGCGCGCACCAAACGGTAGCTCAGACGTTGCTGGTGAACTTTCAGCAGGCGTTTGACCTTTTCCGGCTCGGCGGCATCGCGGATCAGATCACGCAGCATGCGGCCGTTGGCGACGCTGTAAAAGTCGTTCTGCGCCGGCACGTCGTTGGTGGCGACGGCGTTCCAGTAAGGCAGCGCAGGCAGAGCGATACCCTTGCCGGTTTCGCCGCCCATGCCGAACAGTGGCATCAGCTGTTTGAATGCCAGCATGATATCCAGGTCGTTACCGCCCACGCGGCAACCGCTGTGCCCCAGCAGGCTTTGCTGGCGTTCGGCACGGTCACGCCATTGTGGCCCCATCAGCAGTACCGAGCAGTCGGTGGTACCGCCGCCGATGTCTACCACCAGCACGGTTTTCTCTTCGGTCAGCGTGGCTTCGAAGTCCAGCCCTGCCGCGACCGGCTCGAACTGGAATTCAATGTCTTTGAACCCGGCACGCTCGGCAGCGCGTTGCAAAATGCCCTGCGCCTGCTGGTTGGCATCTTCACCGCCCATGCCCTGGAAGTTGATCGGGCGACCGATGACCGCCTGACTGATGCTGTCCTGCAGGACGTTTTCCGCCTGGCGCTTGATGTGGAACATCATGGCACACACCAGATCTTCAAACAGCGCGATCTGCTGTGGCTTCAGGCCGTTGGCGCCGAGGAAGGATTTCGGTGAACGAACAAAATACACCTCTTCCGGATCTTCAACGTAGTGTGCCAGCGCTTGCAGGCCGAACAGCACGCTGTTGCTGGCGACCGGGATGTCTTCTTCACGGTTGTAGTTGATTGCCCGGCGCAGCAGTTGCTGGTTCTCTTCGCTGCCGGTGGGCACTTGCCAGTGACGGTGCAAGCACTCGCTCACGGCTTCACGCGTCGGTGCGCACAGCATCGACGGCAGATAGGGTTCGTTGTTTTCCAACGTCAGCAGCTCGGGGCCGTTATCACGCATCACTGCAACGGAACAGTTGGCCGTTCCGTAATCGAATCCAATAAACATGTCTTTTCTCACTCCCCATGCCGATGAAGGGGGGCGACTTTACCCGAGACTTGCCCCTCGGGCAACGTGCCAGCGCATAACTGACGAAAATTTTAGTGACTAACGGGAGCGCGTGCTTAACTTAATGTCCGAATCCCGCACGTCAGCGCACCAGCCGAGTCGCATAATGAACAAAAAACTGACCCCGAGCCTAGCCATGAAAAACCAACAACAGGCGCTGTATCAGGCACTGAGTGCGCGCGATCGTAAATTCGACGGCCGCTTTTTTGTCGGCGTTTCTTCGACCGGTATTTATTGCCGCCCGGTGTGCAGTGCCCGCACGCCGAAAATCGAGAACTGTACCTTTTACCCTAGCGCGGCGGCGGCGGAGCTGGCCGGGTTTCGCCCCTGCCTGAAGTGCCGGCCGGAGTTGGCGCCGGGGCTGGCGTTGATTGATCTGGGTAATCGCTATGCCCAGGTGGCGGTACAGTTGATTGAACAGGGCTATCTGTCGGAGCACAGCTGTGAGCAACTGGCCGCGCGGTTGGGCATTTCCGACCGCCACCTGCGGCGTATCTTTGCCGATCAGTTTGGCGCGTCACCGATTGATTATGCCCAGTCGCACCGGCTGTTACAGGCCAAAAGGCTGCTGGCGGATACCGATATGCCGCTAAGTGAGGTGGCGTTTGCCGCCGGTTTCGGCAGCCTGCGGCGTTTCAACGAGTTGTTCAAGGCACGCTACCGGCTGATCCCCTCGGCGCTGCGCAGCAGCAGCGGCCGTAATGAACGCACCGTCGCCAGCGGGCTGGTCTTTCATCTGGGTTACCGTCCGCCCTATGACTGGCCGCGGATGCTGAGTTTTTTGCAAACCCGTGCGGTAAGCGGAGTGGAAAAGGTGGAGGGGCAACAGTATCTGCGGGCGATCGCCATCACCCAGGGCGGCATTGATTATCACGGCTGGGTCAGCGTGCAGCCGGAAGAGAGCCACAATCGAGTGCGGGTGGAGATTGCCCCCGCCCTCAGCCGGGTGACCACGGAAGTGCTGCGTCGCATCCGGCAGCTGTTTGATCTGGACGCGGCGCCAGATCTGATCGTCCAGGCCTTGGGGCGGCTTGCCGCCGATGCGCCGGGCCTGCGTTTGCCCGGCTGCGTCAACGGCTTTGAGCAGGCGACCCGGGCGGTGCTTGGACAGTTGGTCAGCGTCAAGATGGCGGCGACCTTTGCCGGACGCATGGCTGAACGCTGGGGAACGCCGCTGGAACAGCCTTACGCCGGCATTACCCATGTGTTCCCCAATGCCGAACAGGTGGCGCGGTTGCAACCCGAGGAACTGCGCCCGCTGGGGGTGCAACTGAAACGCGCAGCGGCGCTGATCGCCATCGCACGGGCGGTCACCGAAGGGCGGCTGCAGTTGGAAAACGTGCTGGATATTGAGCAAGGGATCAAGGCGCTGACCGCGTTGCCGGGGATTGGCAGTTGGACGGCCTGTTACATCGCGATGCGCGCCTGGTCATGGCCGGATGTGTTTCTGACAGGGGATTATCTGATCAAGCAGCGCTTTCCTGGGATGACGCCACGCCAGATTGAAAACTATGCCGAATGCTGGCGGCCCTGGCGCTCTTATGCCACGCTGCATCTGTGGCATAACCAGGGTTGGGTACCGTCAACGGAGATCGACGAGTAGCCGCGTTATTCTTCGGCAGCAATCAGCGCCAGCAGGCTGTCGATCCCTTCACGCATCAGGAAGGTGAGTACTTTTTCGCGCTCGCTTTCGCTCAGGTGATAGTAATACTCAACCCAGACTGCCAGCGGATCCTGGCGTTCAAGTTGATATTCTGCGGGATCTTCTTGCAGTACCAACAGGCTGCGCGCGCCGATCGGCAGGCTATTGATGTGGTATTCCACCGCTTTGCCCTGCACGCCTTTTCGGCGGCGACTGATCCAGCCTTCGCGGCGGGCCATCAAATTGATTCCCTGCGGCGAGGAGGGCAGTCCTGCAATGCCGGTAAGCTCTCTGGCGGCAAACCACTCGTTTTTCATAGCCATTATCCCTGAGCAATCACGTTTAAAGATGGTGGTGGAAATTAACGCGCGTGCTGATTTCCGTATCGAGGTTTTGTTCAAACGATTAACTTTAACTCGTTAGTTATACCACTAACCTCAGGTTGGCTAAGCAAAAAAAACGTGATCGGGGGCATGTGGCCAATGACGCCACGGCCTGAAAGACAGGAGAATGAGGCTGAATAGAGGGGGACGGTGTTAGTGAACGGCAGCAAAAGCCGGCGTTGCCGCCGGCCATCAGAGATTACAGCAGGAAGAGGGTGGCCAGACCGAGGAAGATAAAGAAGCCGCCGGTGTCGGTCAGCGCGGTAATCAAGACGCTGGAACCGACCGCCGGATCTCGTCCCATTTTTAGCATCGCCATCGGGATAACCACCCCCATCAGCGCCGCTACCAACAGGTTGAGGATCATCGCCAGCGTCATTACCCCGCCCATCGCCCAATCGCCATACAACAGCCAGGTGACGATGCCCATGATACCGCCCCAGACTACGCCGTTGATGATGGCAACCCCCAGTTCCCTGAACATCAGGCGGGAGATATTGCCGACCTCGATTTGATGCAGGGCCAGTGCGCGGACGATCATGGTGATGGTCTGATTACCGGTGTTGCCGCCGATACCGGCGACAATCGGCATCAATGCCGCCAGCGCCACCAGTTGTGAAATGGTGTGTTCAAACAGGCCGATAACGCGCGAAGCGATAAATGCGGTACACAGGTTGATCGCCAGCCATGCCCAGCGGGTTTTCACCGCTTTGCTGACCGGGGCAAACACGTCTTCCTCCGGGCTTAAGCCCCCCATACGGCGCAGGTTGCTGTCGCTTTCCTCGTTGACCACGTCGACGATCTCTTCAATGGTCAAGCGGCCCATCAGCTTGCCTTTGGCATCGACCACCGGGGCGCTGATCAGGTCATAACGTTCGAACGCGCTGGCCGCAGCCTCGGCTTTCTCTTCCGGCAGAAAACGGGTGGGATCGCTGTCCATCACCGCCTGTACCAGAGTTTCCGGGTCATTGAGCAGCACCGCGGTGAGCGGCAACTCACCCAATAGCGTATTTTTACGGTCGGTGACAAAGAGCTTATCGGTGGCCGCCGGTATGGTTTTGCGCAGGCGCAGGAAGCGATGCACCGCACCGAGGGTGACGTCCGGGCGCACCGTGACCAGTTCAAAATCCATCATCCAGCCGACGGTGTCCTTGCCGTAGTGGATCATCTCGCGCACCTGAGCGCGCTGCTCCGGCTCCATCGAGGTCAGCAGGCGGCCCATCAGGTTACGCGGCAGGTATTGCGCCAGATAGGCCTGTTCATCAACGTCCAGCGTTTTGATGGCTTTGAGCAGGTCTTTATCGCTCATTTCTTCGATCAGGCTGTCCCACACCGGCTCGGCGACTTCCACCAGTGCCTGGCCGCGCTTGGCGTTACCCACCAGCCGCCACAACGCCAGACGTTCGTCCTGCGGCAGCGCTTCGAGCAAGTCAGCCAAATCGGCGGCATGCATATCGTCGAGCAGGCCGGTAATTTCAGCGGTCTGGTTGAGCAGCTCACTTTTGCTAAGGGCGTTTTCGTCACCCGGTCGGCCGAGAATGCCGTCGACCAGGTCTTTGTTATTTAACAGCAGGGAAATAATGCGCTGGCGGTGCTCAGCGACTTTTTTAACATTATGCGTTGCGGCTGACATGATATTCCTTACTGGCACTCAGGGGTCCTTACAGACAAGCTCTGAACAACAGAGAGCTTAGTGAATGCAGACGTCATTTTTATGAAATGGCAGCAGAAGCTGAGGAATAAGTAAGGGGCCTGGCATGCCGAAACGCCGGCAGGCTGCTTAACTATTCGCAAGCCCTGCAAAGTAGCCTGGGTCTTTGAAGTCAGGGAGCGGTGCCCTGGTTTTCGCCGCCTGTTTCGGTGGTTGTTTGATAAGGGGCGAGCTTTTTTTCCTGATGATGGGGTACTGCGACCACCGCAGCATACAGCAGACGGCCAACCAAAATGATAAAGCTGACAAACAGTACTATTTTTGTCATCTGTCCGGTGGTTTTTTTACGCATATATCACCCGGCATGCCGGTTTCCTGTGTCATTCAACGACGGTGAAAGCCGATAAATTGTAAACGGAATTTTAGCTATCGATGACAAATATTGTCCATTTATTTCCAGTTGGTACCGTCGGATATTTCACTTATGTTTAGCAAGAGTTTTAGTTTGTCTATTGGATCATGGACTTAAGAAAATACCCAAAATAGGCTTACACATATTTACCCAACTTTTCCTCCATGATTGATCGCAGTCAAACCCTTGCTGACCCTGCCGCATAAAATTCCACTCCATTCTCCTGTCGCATATGTTACTTTCACTTTGCCTCATGAATGGATAGAGGTACGTAAAGGAACCTGCCTTATTACCTGAACGCGCGAATGGAATTGCGCCCTGACGGACTCGTTATTTTTATGGTTAAGCCAATATTCTGGAAGCATTTACGCGAGCGCTGGTGGGGTTATCCCCTCATCTGGGGCTTGTTGTTGATCCCGTTCGCCGGTTGGTTGTCGCCGCGCATTATGTTGCCAGAGGGCAAAGTCTATCTGCTCTATCTGCCACTGGCAGCCTGCATTGCGTTGTTGATGGTCTACGACTGGCGGGCGCTGCCGGGCATTACCCTTGCCATCATGGTGCGATACGCGAGCCGACTGGGGCTGGAGAGCGGCATATTGGTCACCTCGTTGTACCTGCTTTGTCTGATCCTGTGCTGGTTGGGCTATCGCAGCCAGACTCAGCGTCGTTGGTGTGCGGCCCCCGGCGTACCGGCATTGGTCAAAGCGAGGTTGATCTGGTTGGTGGTGCTGCCGGCGTTGCTGTTTGTCTTCGGCCTGAAACTGCTGGTCGCTCTGGCCCAATTGCCTGACGAACTGGGGATGATGCCCGGTAATAGTGATTATTTGTTGGCCCTGGTCAATTTTCAGGCGCTGCTGCTGGGTTGCCTGTCCGCTATGCCGCTGTTCTACTTTATGTTGCGCCTATTGAACAAGCCCAGGTTCGCACTGACGCTGTGGCGACGTTTTGGCCGTGAAATGGCCCCCCAGGCCGATAAAAAAGAGTTGTCTCTGTGGTTGCTGGTGCTGGTCAGCATGGTGGCCTTGCTGTCTTACTACGCCAAAAATTCCAATCCTCTGCTGCTGGGGGGCTATGGCCTGATCCTGTTGCTGCCGGTGATGCTGTATGGCGCGATGCGCTTTGGCTACCAATTCAACTGCATTATCTGGTCTTCTTCGCTGCTGGTGCTGTTTTTCCATTATCCCGGTTATGCGCAGCGCGACAATTTATTGCATAACCTGGCAGTCATCTCTTCGATGATGGTGGTGTTTACCCTGTGTATTTACCTGATGTCGGCGCTCAATACCCGCCAGCGATTAAGCCATGCCAGGGCGCAAAGCGCTGCGCTGCAAGATCCGGTGATTGGCTTGCCTAACCTGCGCGCCCTCAAGCGCGATCTGACCTTGTCATTACCTTCAACGCTGTGTTTCCTGCGCGTTAGCGAGCTGGATTTGCTGAGCCGCAACTACGGTATGCAATTGCGCATTCGTTTCAAACAGCAGTTGGCGGCGCTGCTGCATCAGGTATTGGCACCCGGTGAGGGCGTATATCATCTGCCAGGTTATGATCTGTTGCTGCGGGTGGATGGCGAAGACAGCGAAGAAAAGGTTTTGCAGATCTACCACGCGCTGGAGAAATTCCGTCTGATATGGAACGGGTTGCCGCTCCATCCGCCGCTGGGGTTAGGCTATTGCAGCGTGAATGCCGATTTCGAACATCTCTACCTTCTGCTGGGGGAGCTTAGCTCGTTGGCGGAAGTATCATTGACCAGCGGCAAACCGGAGAGTGTGCAAAACGGTGGGCAATGGGTACAGGAAGAAATCAAACGCAAAGTCGAGTTACTGCATGGTGTACAGCATGCGTTGGATAACGATGGGTTCATTTTGATGGCGCAGCCGATCGTGGGCCTGCGCGGTGACCGATATCATGAAATTCTGCTGCGCATGCGTGACGCGTGCGGAGAGATCATATCGCCTAATGATTTTCTGCCGGTGGCACATGAGTTCGGCCTGGCGTATCGGCTGGATCTGTGGGTGTTGCGCAATACGCTGAAATTTATGGATCTGTACCGTGCCGAACTGCCCAGTGCGCGCTTCGCGGTTAATTTGTCACCTTCTTCGCTGTGCCGGCCTATGCTGCGCCACGATGTCAACAGCCTGCTGGAGCAGTACCAGATTGAGCCCTATCAACTGACGCTGGAAGTGACCGAATCGCATCTGTTGCAGGATACGGCCTATGCCGGGGCCAATTTGCAGGCACTGCGTGAGATGGGGTGTCGCATTGCGCTGGATGACTTCGGTACCGGCTATGCCAGCTACGATCGGCTGAAGATGCTGCCGGTCGACATGTTGAAAATCGACGGCAGTTTCGTGCGTGACATGCTGACCAATCCGGTGGATTTCCAGGTCATTACGTCTATCTGCAAGGTTGCGCGCATGAAGCGGCTGGCGATAGTGGCTGAATATGTGGAAAGCATGGAGCAGTTGGTCGCGCTGAAAGGGGTTGGCGTGGACTATATGCAGGGCTACTTCATTGGCGAGCCACAACCCTTGCTGGCGCTGTTACCGACACCGCGTTGAGTTTGCCCCCCGGCAGGCAGGGGGCGAAAGACTCAGGCAGTACGTTGCTCGTTTTGGGTCTCTTCTTCTTCGCAAATCAGCTTCCAGCCGACGACGTCATTCCAGTAGGCCTGCTCACGTTCAAGATCCAGTTGTACCAGGTTGTTTAACGCCAGATAACCGGCCGGGAAACGCAGCGTCCAGTGATTATCGTCAGTACTCAGGCGCAGCGTCTCGGGGGTGGTGGTCGACTGACGCTGGTTATTGAGCAGGGTGCTCAAACGCAGCAGTTGGATCAGCGGCAGGTAATGCTTTTTCTTGAACAGGTTCAGCCGCGGCAGTTCTTCCAGCTTGATACCCTTGCGGTGGAAACGCACCAGCGCTGCCAACAGCAACTGCTGCTCCTGATTAAAGCCGGGCAGGTTGGTGTTTTGCAGAATATAGGCCGAGTGGCGATGCATGCCGCTGTGGTTGATGCTCAGCCCCACCTCATGCAACATGGCGGCCCATTTCAACAGCGCTTCCAACTGCGGATTTGCCAGCTTGGTGTTTTGCGCCATCCACTGTGCGTACAGCAGTTCGGTGGTGTCCAGCACCCGCTTAGCCTGCTCACGGTCGATATTGTAGTGATCGGCCAGGCTTTTTGCGGTACGGCTGCGGATATCCTGATGGCGGAAACGGCCCTCCATTTCGTACAGTACGCCTTCGCGCAGTGCGCCGTCAGAAAGACGCAGGTCGCGGATTGCCAGCGCGTCGAACACGCCGCACAGGATAGCCAGACCCGGTACAAACACCGACTGACGGTCTTCCGACAGCCCCGGCAGGCTCAGGGAGCTGAAGCTTTTAAACTGCAACACCTGCTCCGTCAGCATCTCCAGCCGTTCCAGGGTGATCAGGCCGTCTTTTTCGCCCATCGCCACCAGCACTTCGTGTGCGGCCTTGATGGTACCGGACGCGCCCAGAGCATACTGCCAACCCTGAATACGGTACTGCCAGGCCAGGGTTTCCAGCTTCTGTGCCGCTGCCAGGCGCGCACGCTTGAAATTGTTTTTACTGATTTCACCGCCTGGGAAAAACTGCTGGGCGAAACTGACGCAGCCCATACGGCGGCTTTCCGCCAGCAGCGGCTCAAAGTCTTCACCGATCACCAGCTCAGTAGAACCACCGCCGATATCGATCACCAGCTTGCGGCCTTTTTCCGGCTGGGTGTGCTCCACACCCATAAAGATCAGACGCGCTTCTTCCTGTCCGGCGATGATTTCAATCGGGTAGGGGATCACTTTAGCTGCACGTTTGAGAAACACTTCCGCGTTAACGGCCTGACGCAGGGTGTGAGTACCGACGATGGTGACGTTATCCGCCGGGAAGCCCTGCAGCCGTTCGGCAAACAGCGCCAGGCAGGCCAGTCCACGTTCTATTGCCTCTTCACTGAGCACATTGTTGCTGTCCAATCCATCGGCGAGGTGGACCCGTTGTTTTAAACGGCCCAATACCTGTAAAGCGCCGTTGACGACGCGGGCAATCACCATATGGAAGCTGTTCGACCCGAGGTCGATGGCAGCAATTTCCTGCGGTTTATTTGTTGCAGTGCTTTTTAGCGGCATAGTTGCTGGCCTACTGTCCTGGTTGTTCCAGAGCTTTTAAATACTCGTAAATGGCAACCTGAGAACGGACTTTACGGCGGTTGCCGCGCGGTACGTACTGGTTGCTCAGTTCTTTATCGAGGTAACGTGCCTTGACCGTGTCGCTGAACAGAATTTCCAGAATATCCAGAACTCGTTGTTTCAGGGTTGGATCCAGCAGCGAGACCGCGACTTCGATGCGGTAATCTATGTTACGGGTCATCCAGTCGGCAGAGGACAGATAAACCAGTTTGTCACCTTTGTTTTCGAAAACGTAAACCCGGTCGTGTTCCAGATAGCGGTCGACGATGCTGATTACTTGAATATTGTCACTGATCCCCGGCAGGTTGGGAATCAAAGAACACATACCTCGCACCAACAGGCGGATTTTTACACCGGCGCCGGATGCGGTATATAACCGATCTACCAGCCCTTTATCCACCAGATTGTTGATTTTCAGCATAATGCCGGCGGGAAGCCCGGCCTCGGCATTGGCAATTTCCCTGTCGATTAACTCATACAGCTTCAGGCGCGAGTTCTGCGGCGATACCATCAGGTTGTCGAAGGTGACCGGCCGGTACGGGTTTTCGATAAAGTTAAACACCCGACGCACTTCGTTGGTGATGCGTGAGTCGGCGGTCAGTAATGAATAGTCGGTATAAATACGCGCGGTTTTCTCGTTAAAGTTGCCGGTACCGATATGAGCATAGCGCACAATCTCGTCGCCTTCACGGCGTGAGATCAGGAACAGTTTGGCGTGGATTTTCAGGCCTGGAGCAGAGAAGATTACGTGCACGCCGGCTTCCGTCAGGCGCTTGGCCCAGTGGATGTTGGCCTCTTCATCAAAACGTGCCTGCAGCTCTACCACCACCGTGACTTTCTTGCCGTTGTGGGCGGCGTGGATCATCGATTCGATAATGCGTGAGTCTTTCGCCACGCGGTAAATATTGATTTTTATCGCCAGCACGCTAGGGTCAAATGACGCCTGACGCACCAGTTCCAGCACGTGTTCAAAGGTGTGGTATGGGTAGTAAAGCAGCACGTCCTGTTCGCGGATGGCGTCAAAACCGTTGCGGAACTTTTCGAACCAGGTATGGCGCAGGCGTGGCAGCGGTTTGTTGACCAGATTGGCCTTGCCGACGTTCGGGAAGCCGATAAAGTCTTTAAAGTTATGATAGCGGCCGCCGGCGATCACCGAGTCATAGCTGGAGATACCCAGCTTGCCGCGCAGCAACTCCACCATTTCATTCGGCATGTCGCGCTGATAAACAAAACGTACCGGCTCGGCGGTCAGGCGCTGTTTCAGGCTGGAGGACATCAGTTCCAACAGGCTCGATTCCATCTCAGTGACCAGATCGTATTCCGCGTCGCGGGTCATTTTCATCGAATAGGCATTGAGCGCGTCGTAGTCGAAGAAGCCCTTGAAAATATCGTCCAGGCAGTAGCGCAGAATGTTGTCCAGCAGGATCATCGGTTTGCGACGGCGCGGGGCTTCCGGCGGCAGGTTGACGAAGCGCGGCACCTTATCGGACGGGATCTCCAGCAGCGCATAATCGATGCGTATGCCGCGAATAATCTCCACCGCCAGATAGGTGTAATCGTCTTTCAGGAACTGCACCAGGTTGGTTTCGTGATTGATCAGGATGGGCGTGATGTGCTGACGCAGGTGCTGTTTGAAGTATTGTCGCAGCCAAATTTGCTGGTTCTCCGACACCTGACGTTCGTTGATCAGGAAGATCTGATTACGCGCCATTTCCAGCAGCAAATCGTTATACAGGCTGTCGAATTCTTGATCGGTTTTTAATACCTTGGCCTGGATCTTTTTCAGCAGATGGCGTGAAGCGCCACCAGAGCCTTGCTCTTCGCTGATCAGAATGCGTCGTTTGAGATCGGCAAAGCGGACCTTATAGAACTCGTCAAGGTTATTGGAGTAAATGCCCAGAAAACGCATGCGCTCAATCAGGGGATTGCTCTTATCTGCGGCTTCCTGCAATACGCGTTCATTAAAGGATAACCAGCTTAGTTCTTTTTCGATGTAGAGCTTTTCCTGACCCATTGCCACTCCAGTTCAATTTTAGAAAAGGATCCGGGACGCAGCCCGGATGCCGCTTCAGTGTCCTTCATCATTATTGCGAGAGATTGACAGGAAAGTCCAACATATCCATTACCCTGGCGAGAGGCATTTTAAGGCGTAAAAATATTTTCTGCGGCGTTGGGACTGCGTGCCATTACCAACTGGCATAAAATCCCGCATTTCATGCTTTGTGTTTATAGATATGATCGGGTTTATCATCATTTTTCAGCAATATATGTGATTAATAATGCTTATGTGTAGCCTAAAGTTCGACGCACTCGGCGGGCAACTTTGTCATGCAAACGTCATAAAACTGACATAAGATGCCCGGTTATTCTATGGCGCAAGCCTGCTTACTTCAGCGACAGTGAGAGACATGGCACAGACTACGGTAAACCAACATCCCCGGGATCGGCTGCGTGCGCGCATCGACCGTAGCGTGCAGGCGGCCGTGACCGTCAGCGGGCTGCTGGTGCTGATGACGTTAATGCTGATCTTCGTTTACCTGCTGTTTGCGGTGCTGCCGCTGTTTAAACCGGCGGCGATGGGGCAGGCAAAGCCGTTACCGATTAGCGCCACCGCGCCTGCGCTGGCGCTGGGTATGGATGTGCAGCAGCGTATCGGCTATCGCATTGATACGCAGGGAGCAGGGCAGTTTTACTCCCTGACGCAGCAGGATCCCGCCGGCACCGGCAAGCCATTAACGCAGCAGCCATTGCTGACCAAACCGGCGTTGCTGACCCAGGCGGCCGGGGAACGTGACCTGTTTGCTCTGGCGCAGGCCGATGGTCGCTTTATCGTTGCCAGTGCGGATTTTGCCGCCGCGAGCGCCTCTGCACCACAGTGGCTATTCCCACTGGGGCAACGACCATTGGCGCTGGATAAACAGGGGCGGCCCCTGGCATTGTTGGCACTGTCCGAAGCGCGGCACGGGCAGTATCTGCTGGCCGGGGTTACCGAAGACCGGCGTTTGGTGTTTGGCCGTTTTGGCAGCGACCAGGCGCCGCAGCTCAGCGAAAGCCCGCTGGAGAGCGCGGTACAACAGTTGGTGCTGACGCCGGACGGCCGTCAGTTGTACCTGCTGTCGGGTAACCGACTGGCGCGCTATCAAATTAACGACACTCAGTTACAGCTTAAAGAAACGCGTATTCTCGGCGATCGCACTCCTTATCAACTGACGGCCTTGCCCGGTGGCAGCGCCTTATTGATTGAAGCGGCTGACGGTAGCCTGCGTGAGTGGTTTGATGTTGAAAAAGGGCAGCGCTGGCAACTGACGCCGGTGCAGCATTTCGACCATCAGTCCGAGCCACGGGATTTGCTGGTGGCTGAACCTTATCGTCGGGTGTTCGCCACACTTAGGCGCGACGGGGGCTTCTCGCTGTTTTCCAGCATTCAGTCACAGCCGTTGTTGAATGGCCGGTTGAGCACCGGGGTGCAACAGATGGCGTTTGCTCCACGTGGTGACGGCCTGCTGCTGGAAACGGCGCAGGGTTGGCAGCATTATCCGATCGATAACCCTTATCCCGATGTCACCTGGCGCTCGCTATGGCACAAGGTGTGGTATGAAAATTACCCCGAGCCCGCCTATGTTTGGCAATCCACCTCCGGTGAGGACAGCTATCAGGCCAAGTTCAGCCTGATGCCGGTCATTTTTGGCACCTTTAAGGCAGCGGCTTACGCCATGCTGTTTGCCATTCCGCTGGCATTGGCCGGGGCTATTTATACCGCCTATTTCATGTCGGCCGGGCTACGGCGGGTGATCAAGCCGGCGATTGAGGTGATGGGTGCACTGCCAACGGTGGTGATTGGGCTGGTGGCCGGTATCTGGCTGGCGCCGGTGATTGAACACTATCTGTTGGCGGTGCTGTCACTGCCGCTGTTGTTGGCGGCAGTGGTGCTGGCCTGCGGCGCTCTGGTGAACAAGCTGGCACCGCGCCGCTTGCCGCCGGGCATGGATCTGCTGATCCTGCTGCCGTTGATGATATTGACCGTCTGGTTGGCGTTCAGCGTGGGGCCGTGGCTGGAGGTAAAACTGTTTGGCGAGCCGCTGCATTTTTGGCTGGGCGATGATTACGACCAGCGCAATGCGCTGGTGGTGGGGGTGGCAATGGGGTTTGCACTGGTGCCGATCATCTTCTCACTGGCGGAAGACGCCTTGTTCAGCGTGCCGGCTACCCTGAGCCAGGGATCGCTGGCGTTGGGTGCGACCCAGTGGCAAACCGTGATGCGGGTGGTTCTGCCATCGGCCAGCGCCGGTATTTTTTCGGCACTGATGATCGGCTTTGGTCGTGCGGTGGGCGAAACCATGATTGTGCTGATGGCGACCGGCAACACGCCGGTGATCGACGGTAGCCTGTTCCAGGGCTTGCGCGCCCTGGCGGCCAATATCGCCATCGAAATGCCGGAGGCGGTGGCCGACAGCAGCCATTATCGGGTGCTGTTCCTGACCGCACTGGTGCTGTTTATTTTCACCTTTGTCTTCAACACGCTGGCGGAAGCGATCCGTCTGCGCCTGCGTGAGCGCTATACCCTGAATCAGGAGGCGCCATGAGGCTTTGGGCCAAGAGCGGCTCGCCGTGGATCTGGCTGACAGCCGGATCGGTGGCCGTCAGCCTGCTGGCGTTGATCGGCATTATGCTGCTGCTGGCCGGGCAGGGGATGCGCTATTTCTGGCCCAGCCCGGTCTACCAGTTTGAACTCAATCAGAGCGCTGCAGGATCGGTGACCATGATTGGCGAACTGTACCAACAGCAGAGCATTCCGCGCCGTCAATTGCAGGAGTCCGGGGTTGCCTTGCCGCCAGGAGATGCACAGAGTTTTGAGCGCTATCTGATCAAAGTAGGTAATCGTGACAGCGAAGGGCAGGACTTCCGTACGCTGCTGGCCGGTGACATTCTTCGCAAGAGTACGCCGCGCAATTTGCTGGTACTGGAACGCAACAGTAATGGCACCGCTTATGGTTATCTGGCGGGCATGCTGGAGGACGGCCAGCCGTTGACCGGGCGTAATCTCAGCCAGGCGCTGTTGCAGCGTTTGCCGCAAATTGCCGCGCTTTCCCGTCAGGCGCATGATATTCAGTTCCGCGATATGGCGCGTATCAACCAACGGTTTGATGCGCTGCGCCTGCGGGAGAAAAGCCTGCAGCATGACGACAAGCTCGACGCCCGTGCGCAGGCGTCCATCAACGCTGAGAGACTGGAACTGCAACGTCAGTATCGGTTGTTGTCTGACCGACTGGAAGGCTTGAACCGCGATCGTCACCGTGATGCGCTGCTGCTGCGTGATATGCACGGCCAGGTTCATACTATTGCGCTTAGCCAGGTGCGCGATGCCTGGTATCCCAATGCGATGAATACCACCCAGAAGCTAGTGCACTGGGGCGAGCAGGTAAAGAAATTCCTTACTGACAGCCCACGTGAGGCCAACACCGAAGGCGGCGTATTCCCGGCCATTTTTGGCAC
This sequence comes from Serratia sp. S4, assembly GCF_000347995.1. Lineage (NCBI taxonomy): Bacteria > Pseudomonadati > Pseudomonadota > Gammaproteobacteria > Enterobacterales > Yersiniaceae > Serratia > Serratia sp. S4. Next base: position 3,879,282 of record NZ_KB661120.1, on the reverse strand, counting down.
GGTGTTGATGGTGATCCTGATGTCGATTGTGGTGATGCCGTTCGGCGTCATTGCCGCGGTTTATCTGCACGAGTACGCCGGTAATAATTTGCTGACACGGCTGATCCGTATTGCGGTGGTGAATCTGGCTGGCGTACCCTCGATTGTCTATGGGGTATTTGGTCTGGGCTTCTTTGTTTATATGATTGGCGGCACGCTCGATCAACTGTTCTTCCCGGAGTCGCTGCCCAACCCGACCTTTGGCACGCCGGGCGTGCTGTGGGCGGCGTTGACGCTGGCGCTGCTGACCTTGCCGGTGGTGATTGTCGCTACCGAAGAAGGGTTGTCGCGCATTCCTGCCTCATTGCGTCAGGGATCGCTGGCATTAGGTGCCAGCCGGGCGGAAACGCTGTGGCGCATTGTTCTGCCAATGGCAGCACCTGCCATGATGACGGGGTTGATCCTGGCGGTAGCACGCGCCGCTGGAGAGACCGCACCACTGATGCTGGTGGGCGTGGTGAAATCCGTGCCGGTGTTGCCGGTGGATGATATTTTCCCGTATCTGCATCTGGAGCGGAAGTTTATGCACCTGAGCTTCCAGATTTACGATATGGCCTTCCAGAGCCCGAGCGTAGAAGCCGCCCGGCCGCTGGTGTTTGCCACCGCCTTCCTGTTGGTGGCGATCGTGGTGGGGTTGAATCTGGCGGCGATGGGCATCCGACATTCGCTAAGGGAGCGGTATAAAGCATGGTCGCAGTAACAATGAAGCTATTGCTGGAGAGTGCCCAATGGGTTTGATGACGCCAGGCAGTTTGCCCCGGCTGGATGTCCAGCATCTTGATGATGAAGATACCGCGTTGGCGGTAAAGGATCTCAAGTTGTTTTATGGTGAGAAGCAGGTACTGCACGATATTTCACTGCGTATCCCAAAACACCGGGTGACGGCGCTGATCGGCCCCTCCGGCTGCGGTAAATCGACGCTGCTGCGTTGTTTCAACCGCATGAATGATTTAGTGGACAACTGCCGGATTGAAGGCGAACTACAACTTAACGGCCAGGGCATCTCTGGAACGCAGATCGACGTTGCGGCGCTGAGGCGGCGGGTCGGCATGGTGTTCCAGCGTCCGAATCCCTTCCCGAAGTCGATTTATGAAAACGTGGTTTACGGCCTGCGGCTGCAGGGCGTGCGCGATCGGCGGATCCTGGATGAGGCGGTGGAACGTTCGCTGCGTGCCGCAGCGCTGTGGCACGAGGTAAAAGACCGGCTGCGCGAGAACGCGTTTCGCCTTTCCAGCGGTCAGCAACAGCGGCTGGTGATTGCGCGGGCAATCGCCATCGAACCGGAAGTGCTGCTGCTCGATGAACCGACCTCGGCACTGGATCCGATCTCCACGCTAACCATTGAAGAGCTGATTTCCGCGCTAAAACAGCACTACAGCGTGGTGCTGGTGACGCACAACATGCAGCAGGCGGCGCGAGTATCCGATTACACGGCGTTTATTCACCAGGGCCGATTGGTGGAATATAACGACACCGACGACATCTTCACCTCACCGCGCCAGCGCCGTACCGAGGATTATATTACCGGGCGCTATGGTTAATGGGGTTAGCGCTTTCTGCCGGTGAAATAACCTCCAGGCCTTCATTCAGTTGAAAACCCGCTTTCGCGGGTTTTTAGCTTACTTCACCAGAGGTTTATCGCTGGCAGCGGTTTTGAATTTTGCCATGTACTGCGGCTGGAAGATGCACATGCGCAGCACTGTGCGGTATTCGCCGTTAACGAAGAATTCGTCAATCAGCTCACCTTCTACCTCGAAGCCCAGCTTGCTGTAAATGTGGATCGCCTTCGGGTTCTCTTTGTCGACGATCAGATACAGCTTGTACAGGTTCAGTACCGAGAAACCGTAATCCATCGCCAGCTTGGCGGCGATAGTGGCGTAACCTTTACCCTGATGAGTCGGATCAATAATGATCTGGAATTCTGCGCGGCGGTGGATGTGGTCGATCTCCACCAGCTCCACCAGCCCGACTTTGGCGCCCTGGTGTTCGATAATAAAGCGGCGTTCGCTCTGGTCGTGGATGTGCTTGTCGTACAGGTCGGAAAGCTCAACAAAGGCTTCGTAAGGTTCTTCGAACCAATAGCGCATCACGCTGGCGTTGTTGTCCATCTGGTGGACGAACGTCAAATCATCCCGTTCCAGTGGGCGTAGCTTGACGTTGGTAGGGCTGGACATGGGGGTTCCTTATGTCGTTATTGTAAGGGATCGCGCTTTATATTGTGGGCAAGTATAGCGCTGGCGGTGCCGATGCTGCGAAAAAAAACGGCGCCGTTAGAGGCGCCGTTTAGAAAATGTTCAGTTTTACATTTTAGTCCGCCGCATGCCCTTGTTCGGGCAGGCGCTTGCCATCGAGCCAGGCCGCGTCATCACGCATCGCCAACCGACCTTCGACAAACCAGTTCACCACCAGCGGGTAAATCAGGTGTTCCTGTGTTTGCACTCGTTCGACTACCTCATCCTCCTCGTCACCGGGGAAGATCGGCACCTTGGCTTGCAAAATGACCGGGCCGCCGTCGAGCTGTTCGGTCACGAAGTGCACCGAGGTGCCGTGTTCGCTGTCACCGTTGTCGATGGCTTGCCGATGGGTGTGCAACCCAGGGTATTTCGGTAGCAGGGAAGGGTGAATGTTCAGCATGCGTCCAGCAAAGTGCTGCACGAACTGCGGGCTGAGAATGCGCATATAACCCGCCAGCACCACCAAATCCGGTTGATACTGGTCAATGGCTTCTGCCAGCGCGACGTCAAACGCCGCACGGTCGGCATAGGCCTTGGCATCCAGCGCATGGGCGGCAATGTCTGCCGCTTGCGCACGTTGCAGGCCATAAGCCTGCGCCCGGTTGCTGAATACCGCCACAATTTCGGCGGCAATCCGGCCCTGCTGGCAGGCATCAATCAGCGCCTGGAGATTACTCCCCTGGCCGGAGACCAACACCACGATCTTTTTCATCAGTTGATGACCACTTGTTGTTTGTCAGAAGAAGCGGTCAGTTTACCGATCTTCCACGCTTTTTCACCGGCTGCGGTCAACAATGCGATGGCGGATTCAACCGATTCTTCCGGCAGAGCGATCACCATGCCCACGCCACAGTTAAAGGTGCGGTACATTTCGTGACGGCTGACGTTACCGGTTTGCTGTAGCCAGTTGAAGACGGTCGGCCACTGCCAGCTGGATTCGTCGATCACCGCCTGCATGCCTTCCGGCAGTACACGTGGGATGTTTTCCCAGAAGCCGCCGCCGGTCAGGTGAGCGATAGCGTGCACGTCGATTTTCTCGATCAGCTCCAGCACGGATTTCACATAAATTTTGGTTGGTGCCAGCAGATGGTCAGCCAGTGGTTGGCCTTCCAGAACTGTAGTGGTTGGGTCGGTGTTGCTGACTTCCAGAATTTTGCGCACCAGCGAGTAGCCGTTGGAGTGCGGGCCGGAAGCGCCGAGGGCGATCAGGGCATCGCCTGACTGCACCTTGCTGCCGTCGATGATTTCGGATTTCTCGACCACGCCGACGCAAAAGCCGGCCACGTCGTAATCTTCGCCATGATACATGCCTGGCATTTCGGCGGTTTCACCGCCCACCAGCGCACAACCGGACTGCTTGCAGCCCTCGGCGATACCGGTGATCACGCTGGCCGCGGTGTCCACGTCCAGCTTGCCGGTCGCGAAGTAATCCAGGAAGAACAGTGGCTCAGCGCCCTGTACCACCAAATCGTTCACACACATTGCAACCAGATCGATGCCGATGGTGTCGTGTCGTTTCAGGTCCATCGCCAGACGCAGCTTGGTGCCTACGCCGTCGGTACCGGAAACCAGTATCGGCTCGCGGTATTTCTGCGGCAACGCACACAGGGCGCCAAAACCGCCCAGACCACCCATGACTTCAGGGCGGCGGGTCTGTTTAACTACACCTTTGATGCGGTCTACCAATGCATTGCCAGCATCGATATCGACACCTGCGTCTTTATAGCTGAGAGAGGTTTTGTCGGTCACTGCGCGATCCCCACGACGGTTTGCGGTTTGAAAACTGTGCATCCGGCATTGATTCCGGACTAAGGCGCGGCAATTCTAACAGCGCAGGCAAACGTTTGCGAGTGGCTTGTGAACCAGCTCCGATTTTTCGTCATCTATACTGTTATTCAATCTTTTGTTGATCCCGATCGGGCTATTGTGGGTGGCGCAGTCGGCAAAAGGAGGTATAATCCGGCGATTTTTTTGGCCGTCAACCACCTTAATAGGAGAAAAATGATGAAGATCGTTGAGGTGAAACACCCGCTGGTGAAACACAAGCTTGGTCTGATGCGTGAAAATGACATCAGCACCAAACGCTTCCGTGAGCTGGCTTCGGAAGTGGGTAGTTTGCTGACCTATGAAGCGACCGCCGATCTGGAAACGGAGAAAGTGACCATCGATGGCTGGTGTGGTCCGGTTGAAATTGACCAGATTAAAGGGAAAAAAATTACCGTCGTACCTATCCTGCGTGCCGGTCTGGGCATGATGGAAGGGGTATTGGAAAACGTCCCTAGCGCGCGCATCAGCGTGGTTGGCGTTTACCGTGACGAAGAAACCCTGGAGCCGGTACCTTATTTCCAAAAGCTGGTTTCCAACATCGAAGAGCGTCTGGCGCTGGTGGTTGACCCGATGCTGGCGACCGGTGGCTCGATGATCGCCACTATCGATCTGCTGAAGAAAGCCGGCTGCAACAGCATCAAGGTGCTGGTACTGGTCGCGGCACCGGAAGGTATCGCTGCGCTGGAGAAAGCGCACCCGGACGTCGAACTCTACACCGCTTCTATCGATCAATGCCTGAATGACAAGGGCTACATCGTGCCGGGCCTGGGTGATGCGGGCGATAAGATATTTGGTACCAAATAAAAATTGAAGCCGACGATGAGTCGGCTTTTTTTTGACCGGAAAATAATTAGAGGAAAAACCCCATGACACGTCGCGTCATCGGCGTCAGTGAACGCCCGCCGCTACTGCAGACCATTCCGCTCAGCTTCCAGCATCTGTTCGCCATGTTTGGTGCTACCGTGCTGGTGCCAATCCTGTTCAAGATCAACCCGGCGACGGTGTTGCTGTTTAACGGCATCGGCACGTTGCTGTATCTGTTTATCTGCAAGGGCAAGATCCCAGCCTATCTCGGTTCCAGCTTTGCCTTTATCTCCCCGGTACTGTTGCTGCTGCCATTGGGTTATGAAGTGGCGTTGGGCGGATTTATCATGTGTGGGGTGCTGTTCTGCCTGGTGGGGCTGCTGGTCAAAAAAGCCGGTACCGGCTGGCTGGACGTGATATTCCCGCCGGCGGCGATGGGGGCGATTGTCGCGGTTATAGGTCTGGAATTGGCGGGCGTGGCGGCCAATATGGCGGGCCTGCTGCCAGCCGACGGCGTCAGCGCGGATACCTCGACCGTAACCATTTCCCTGGTGACGCTGGGCGTGACGATCCTCGGCTCAGTGCTGTTCCGCGGTTTTCTGGCAATTATCCCGATATTGATTGGTGTGCTGGTGGGTTATGCGCTGTCGTTCTTTATGGGCGTGGTGGATTTAACCCCGATCCGCGAAGCGCACTGGTTTGCACTGCCGACTTTCTACACGCCACGTTTTGAATGGTTTGCCATCTTTACCATCCTGCCCGCGGCGCTGGTGGTGATCGCCGAGCACGTCGGCCATCTGGTGGTGACGGCCAATATCGTGAAAAAAGATTTGCTGCGTGACCCTGGTTTGCACCGTTCCATGTTTGCCAACGGTATCTCGACGGTCATCTCCGGCTTCTTCGGCTCAACGCCAAATACTACCTACGGTGAGAATATCGGCGTGATGGCCATCACCAAGGTTTACAGCACCTGGGTGATTGGTGGCGCGGCGGTTCTGGCGATCCTGCTTTCCTGCGTTGGTAAGTTGGCGGCGGCCATTCAGGCGGTGCCGGTGCCGGTTATGGGCGGTGTATCTCTGCTGTTGTACGGGGTGATCGGCGCGTCCGGTATTCGCGTGCTGATCGAATCCAAGGTGGATTACAACAAGGCACAGAACCTGATCCTGACGTCGGTGATCCTGATTATCGGCGTCAGCGGTGCCAAGGTGCATATCGGTGCCGCCGAGCTGAAAGGCATGGCGTTGGCGACCATTGTTGGCATCGGTCTCAGCCTGCTGTTTAAGGTGATCAGCCTGTACCGCAAGGAAGAGGTCGTGCTCGAAGAGCCGGATGAACCTGCCGAACAGAAAAAATGAATAAAAAACGGGCAGCCCATGGGCTGCCCGTTTTATTCATACGCAATAATTAGCTGCGGATTTTACGGTAAACAAACAGCACCACGATGGCACCAATCACTGCCACCACGAAGCTGCCGAAGTTGAAACCGTCCACTCTGCCGTAGCCAAAGAAGGTGCTGATATAGCCCCCAACCACGGCGCCGACAATACCCAACACTATGGTCAGGATAAAACCGCCACCGTCTTTGCCCGGCATGATCCACTTGGCTAAAATACCGGCGATCAGGCCGAAGATGATCCAGGAAATAATTCCCATTGACTGCTCCTTTCTTTGATATCAACTAATTATTGTTGTGTCGCCGGCTGAGTACTGTTTGCTCCTGCAGCATCGGCATCACTTTTTAATTCTTCTGCTTTATTCTCAGCGCTATTTTTAATCGCTTCGGTTTTCGCTTTCGCCTGTTCGGTCAGGTCGTTGGCACCATTAATGGCGTCGTTCTTAATGGCTTTGGCCTGATCGACCAACTGCTGGCTTTGTTTGCTGGCGTCGTCTTTGATGGCATCGGCCTTGGCTTTGGCATCATTGGTGATGGCATCCGCCTGCTTGCTGGCATCGTCTTTAATCGCCGAGGCCTTGTCTTTAAGCTGGTCCGCCTGAGTGGTAGCCTCTTTCTTGATGTCCTTGGCCACGGCTGCGGCTTTATCAGTCAGATCGTCCGCTTTTTTCTGGGCGGCGTCTTTCATTTGCTCTGCGCTGTCTTTGGCTTTTTCAAGATTGGCGTCGACCTTGGATGAGTCATCACAACCGGCAAGCACTAGCCCAATGAGTGAAGCCAAAAGCACTTTATTCCATACTTTCATCGTCTATATCCTTGTAGAAACCTTGTTTATGGTAACTGCGTTTCGCCTTTCTATACTAGGATAAGTCTTGGATAAAATACAAATTTTACCCATGCCCCCCTTGGGGAGCTTGGCTTTCTCAGGCGCCTTTGTTCACTATTACGGCATAAAATCCTGCCGGTTCAACAGAGCCCGCTTTCTGTGGTAGACTTACCGCGTTTTCCTGCCAGTTTTGGTTGAGGTGCTTTTCTGAATACGCCGGCACAGCTTTCACTGCCACTTTATCTTCCCGATGATGAAACTTTTGCCAGTTTTTATCCGGGGGAGAACCCATCCCTATTGAGCGCGATCCAGTCTGCCGTTCGTCAGGAACATGGCAGCTATATCTATTTCTGGTCACGCGAGGGTGGTGGGCGCAGCCACTTGTTGCATGCGTCCTGCGCGGAGCTTTCGCTGCGTGGCGAGGCCGTAGGCTATGTGCCACTGGATAAGCGAGCCTATTTCGTGCCTGAAGTATTGGATGGCATGGAGCAGCTGGCCCTGGTGTGTATCGATAATATCGAATGCATTGCCGGTGACGAAGAGTGGGAAATGGCCATCTTCAATCTCTACAACCGCATTCTGGAAACCGGCCGTACGCGCCTGTTTATTACCGGCGATCGCCCGCCACGCCAATTGAATCTCCATTTGCCCGATCTGGCTTCACGCCTGGACTGGGGGCAAATCTACAAGTTACAACCACTGTCGGATGAAGAGAAACTGCTGGCGCTGCAACTGCGTGGCAAACTGCGCGGCTTTGAATTGCCGGAGGACGTGGGCCGTTTCCTGTTGAAACGCCTGGATCGCGAAATGCGCACGCTGTTTATGACGCTGGATCAACTCGATCATGCTTCAATCACCGCCCAGCGCAAGCTGACCATCCCGTTTGTGAAAGAGATCCTGGGGCTGTAACAGCTTCACTTCGAAAATTTTGGGCACCGTAATCAGTGCCCACTATCACGTTTACAGAATCTCCAGCACCTGCTCCGGCGGTCGGCCGATACGCGCCTTGTTGCCGTTAACCACAATAGGGCGTTCGATCAGCTTCGGATTCGCCACCATGGCCGCTAACAATTGGGCTTCGCTCAGGCTTTCATCCGCCAGTTTCAATTCCTTGTACAGATCTTCTTTCTTGCGCATCAGCTCGCGTGCCGAAGTGAAACCCAGTTCCTTCAACAGTTTTTTCAACTGCTCCACCGACGGTGGTGTCTCCAGGTACAGCACCACTTCAGGGGTTACGCCATGCTGTTCCAGCAGCGCCAGGGTTTCGCGGCTCTTTGAGCAGCGCGGGTTGTGGTAAATAGTGACGTTTTTCAATTAACTCATCCTTTTCAAAATCAGCTGCGCTGGTACTGGCGGAACCGCTCCTGCAATTGGCGCAACTGGTCGATGCGCGCATCATAGCGCGCCTGTTTCAGACTGCCGAGTTTTTGCAATGAACTGGCATTGCTGAGCAGGCCTATGGCCTGATCGAGACGGCCGGTTAGCGCCAGGCTTTCAGCGCGGGCGGAAAGTTCTTCATCGCGCAACCCCTGCGCGGCACTGGCCTGGGCCAGCAGATCCCAGGCATTGGGATCGTCAGGGTGGGCGAAGGTATAACGGTTAAGAATTTTGGATGCCTGAGCCGGCTGGTTGCCTTCAACATAGGCGTTAGCCAGGTTGAGCTGCAGCACCGGATTGTTGCTTTGGGCCGCATTGGCGGCCTGCAGACGAGCGATGGCCTGCGGCGCACGTTTCTGACCGAGATCGATGTCGGTCATCAGGTCGAGCAGCCAGACGTTTTTTGGATCTTGCGTCAGAAGTGGCTGAATGATGTTACGGGCGTCGTCATATTTCTTCGCCTCATAGAACAAAATGGCGCGGCCATACTTGGCGGCGGCCTGCTCACGGATATTGCCTTTGCTGTAGGTATCGAGCAGTTCTTCGCGTAGCCCGTAACCTTCGGAGCTGTACATCCCCAGAGAGCGCACTTTGGCCATCAGGTAATCCTGGGTGGACTGCACCAGATGCTTGGGCATCTGGTTGGCGCGGTTGCGTGCGTCAGACAGGCGGCTGTCAGGCAATGGGTGGGTCAGCAGCATTTCCGGTGGTTTAGACGCGTAGCGCGACTGGTCAGACAGTTTTTGCAAGAAGTCAGGCATGGCTTCCGGATCAAATCCGGCACGTTGCAATACCTGAATGCCGATGCGGTCGGCTTCCTGTTCGTTCGACTGGGTAAAACTGATCATGCCCTGTTGGGTACCGGCCAGGGTACCGCTGAGCGCCGCCATGCCCATGGTAGGGTTGGCCATCGCCAGCAGGATTGAACCGAGGGCACCGACCCAGGTCAGCGGGGCATTGCGTTGCTGGTCTTCCATAGCCCGCGCCAGGTGGCGTTGGGTCACGTGCGAGATTTCATGCGCCAGCACCGAAGCCAGCTGGCTTTCGTTGTCGGTTTCGCGGAACAGGGCAGAGTGCAGCACTACGTTGCCGCCGAAGAAGGCGAAGGCGTTGATTTCGTCGTTACGCACCAGATAGAAATGGAATGGCGTACGCACCGAATAGGCGCTTGCCACCAGCCGGTTGCCCAACTGGTTAATATATTGAGTCAGCAACGGGTCATTGATCAGCGGTGCGCTGGCGCGAAGCTGACGCACGTAGAAATCCCCCATGGCCATTTCCTGGCCAATGCTTAGGGTACCGCCCGCAGAGGTGCCCATATCCGGCAGTTGATCCTGGGTTTCCGCCAGCACCGGCGCCGTGGCGTTGAGCGTGCCAAGCAACAGTACTGCAATCGCTGTTTTGGTCAACCGGGTGGTCATAGTCAGGCGTTTCCCTTAAATAGTCATTTCTAAGACGTCAGCATCACCTAAGAGTTCTTGTTCCCTGCCGGACTCGCTAAAACAATCAGTGCGAAAGCGTGTTGGCTCACAAAAAATGCACGCGTTGCGGCGGCCGGTTGGCAGTTAACATCATAGTCAGCCGGATGCGACAATGAAACTTCTGTTCGGCAATATTCGACCAGAAATGCTTTATTTTTCATTTCTCAATATTGCCATTCGGGTCATTAGACAAAACAAAGACAAAGTTTGTCCGCGTTTTAATTGACAGGATAAACGTGGACTAATATAGTCTGTGTTATTGAATTCATAGGTGCACCTCAAATCCAATATGGCTTACATCACTACCAGCGTTGAATATGGCATTCACTGCCTGCTTTGGTTAGTCGGCGACAATCAGCGCGCGCTCAGCAGCCGTGAGCTTGCCGAACTGCAGGGGATCTCACCGAGTTTCCTGGCCAAAATTTTCCCCAAGCTGGAGAAAGCGGGGATCGTCGCCGCGAGCGAAGGCGTACGCGGCGGCTATCGGTTGGCCCGTCCGGCGGATGAGATCACTTTCCTGGAGATCATCGATGCCATTGAAGGGCACAAGCCGTTGTTCGATTGCCAGGAAGTGCGCGGCCGTTGCGCGGTTTTTGACGACAACCCACCCGACTGGGCGCTGTCCGGCAAGTGTGCGATCCATGCAGTGATGCTGCAGGCCGAAAAGGCCATGCGCGATGCACTGGCGGTACAAACTCTGGGGGCCGTCGCCACTCGTTTCGGGCGCAAGGCGCCAGAGGGTTTCTTTGGTGAGGTCAACCTGTGGATGGATGAGCGCATGAGCGAACGTACCACCCGCAGCGGCAAATCGGCCCGCACCAAGCCTAAATAACGTCTCAGCAGTTTCTCTGATTCTTTTCCCCGCCTGTGTGCCACAGGCGGTAGCCCTTCTGCACCCTTTTAACAGGCAGCGGAACGGCGCCACTCGCCTGGAAAATAGTACGGGCATCTGATTAAACCTGTAGGAAGGAGTTATTCCATGACGCAAAAAATAGTGATCGCCGGTTCTGGTTTTGCTGGTTTTTGGGCTGCAGTTTCCGCCATGCGAGCGATAGCGCAGGCCGGTAAGGAAGGGGAGATCGAAGTCACGATGGTTTCGCCGACGCCGAATGTCACCATTCGTCCACGCTTGTATGAAGCGGTGCTGGAGAACATAAGCCCGGATATCTCGGCACAGCTCGCCGCTATTGGCGTTCGCCATTTGGCCGGTTTGGTTGAGCAGATAGACAGCGAAAACCAGACGCTGGTGGTGGAAAACGCAGAGGGGAAAAAGCTCCAGCTGGATTATGACCGTTTGGTTCTGGCGACCGGTAGCCAGCTTTCTGTTCCACCGGTTGCCGGTTTCGCCGAGCATGGGTTCAATGTGGATACGCTGCAAAGCGCGCAACGACTGGATGCGCATTTGAAGGCATTGGCGGCACAACCGGAAACCCCGGCGCGTAACACCGTGGTGGTGGTCGGTGGTGGGCTAACCGGGTTGGAAAGCGCCGCCGAAATGCCAATGCGCCTGCGTGCCATTCTGGGCAGCGAAGCGAACATCCGCGTGGTGATTGTTGATACTGCGGCGGAAGTGGGGGCGGGTATGGGGGCCGAACCTGGCGTGGTGATCCGACAAGCATTGGAAGAATGCGGCGTTGAGCCACGGGCCGGGATGCGCGTGACGGCGATCGATGCTGACAGCGTCACGCTGTCGAGCGGTGAGCGTATTGCAGCCAACACGGTGATATTGGCTGCCGGTGTACGGGCAAATCCATTGGTCGCTCAAATTCCGGGTGAGCGCGACGGCTCTGGTCGCATTGTCGGCGATGCCTTCTTGCATGCGCCGGCGGCGGCTGGCGTTTTTGTTACCGGAGATACGGTCAAGGCAGCGACCGACGCGTTGGGCAACCATAATCTGATGACCTGCCAGCATGCGATGAGCCTGGGACGCGTTGCCGGGCACAATGCCGCAGCGGAACTGGTGGGATTGCCGCTGCACCCTTATAGCCAACCCAAGTATGTGACTTGCCTCGATCTCGGTGCCTGGGGTGCGCTTTACACCGAAGGCTGGGATCGCCAGGTGCTATTCACACGTGCAGAGGGCAAAAAGATCAAACAGGAAATCAACACCCAGTGGATTTACCCACCGGCGGCGGATCGCGATGCTTTGTTTGCCGTCGCCAATCCAGATTTTGTGATTGTGCCTTAAGGCTTGAGTCTTAAGTATCCAACGGGAGCGGAAACGCTCCCGTTGTTATTTCCCCAGGGGTAAAAAAGAGCGCTCCGGCACCACGGTTTTCATCACCAGCGTGGAGCTGAGGCGCTGAACGCCGGGCAGGGCAGAGAGCTTCTCGTCATACAACTGCTGGAAAGCGGGCAGATCGCGGGAGATCACATGCAGCAGGTAATCGGGGTCACCGAACAGCCTTTGCGCCTGAACCACCTGAGGAATATCGGTCATCGCATCCTCAAAGGCGGCGACGGCATGGCGATCGCCTTCTCTCATGGTGACGAAAACCAATGCGGAAAAGTTAAACCCCAGGCTGGTGGGTTCAAGCTGGGCGCGATAGCCCCTGATCACCCCTGATTCTTCCAGAGCCTTCACCCGGCGGTGGCAGGGCGAAACGCTAAGCCCGACACGTTCGGCCAGTTCGGTGACAGAAAGTCGCCCATCAGTTTGTAGTTCGGCAAGAATTTTGCGGTCTATCTTATCCATTTAGAAGAATTTCCCAAAATTTGTAGTTTTCAGGCAAGTCATTGGCAGCACATTTTAACGCCCTAAAGATATTCTTTCCAATAATTAAGCGGCCGGGGCCGATCGCACTTAACGCGGTTTGCAGGCCCTATGATGAGGAAAGTCAGGTGAAAATACGCATAACAGAACAATCTCGGCAGTGGAGCAATCTGTCATGACGCTGGCCATTTTTGCCGCCTTCTGGGCAGTTTCGATTCTGTTTGTCATCACGCCGGGCATGGATTGGGCATACGTAATATCGGCGGGTATACGCGGCAGGGTGGTAGTACCGGCAGTCGCCGGATTACTGTTTGGGCATCTGCTGGCGATTGTGGTAGTGGCGGCCGGTGTCGGCGTGTTGGTTGCCGGTAACCCGCTGATCCTGACGGGGCTTACCGTCGTGGGTGCAACCTACCTGCTGTGGATAGGTATCAATCTGTTGCTGAATCCTCCGGTCCCCAGTTCCGCCGAGAAACAGAGCTCAGATTCATGGATGCGCTGGGCAGGCAAAGGAATTTGCATCAGTGGCATGAATCCAAAGGTTTTTTTGTTATTTCTGGCCCTGTTGCCGCAATTCACCGATCCACATGCCCTGTGGTCGATTCCGATGCAGATCCTGGCACTCGGCCTGCTGCATCTGGTCAGTTGTGGGCTGGTTTATCTGCTGGTGGGTTATGGTTCGCAGTCAGTATTACAGACGCGCCCGCAGGCGGCCCGGGTTGTCAGCCGTATTTCCGGTATCGCGATGACCCTCATCGCCGTTGTCTTGTTAGCCGAGCAGGCGCTTAAATGAGGGCGAATATTTAGAATGATTCGACAGTGATAGCTGGATGGCAAATGGCCGGCATGGTACAACGATACGCTTGAACCCCGGTTAATACCGGGGGGAGTAATAAGTTAAAAAATATCCCACCACAGGAACCGCAATGCCTGCCAGTCAAACCTCTAGGAGCACTCTCTGATGCTGGAGATGTTATTACAGTGGTACCGTCGTCGTTTTACCGATCCGCAGGCCATCGCGCTGTTGGTGATCCTGGTTGTCGGCTTCCTCATCCTCTATTTTCTGCATGGCATTCTGACCCCACTGTTGGTGGCGATAGTGCTGGCGTACCTGCTGGAGTGGCCGACCGCACGCCTGCAACGTATCGGTTGTTCGCGTAACTGGGCGGCGAGCATGGTGATGATCATGTTTGCCGGCATCGCAATGCTGCTGGTGTTTGTGGTGGCGCCGACCGCGTGGCAGCAGGGCATTAACCTGATGACCGATCTGCCGGGGATGCTCAATCAGTTCTATAACTTTGCCGCGACGCTGCCGAAGCGTTATCCGGCGCTGGTGGATGCCGGCATCATCGATATGATGGCGGAAAACCTGCGTGGACGTCTGTCGGGCATGGGCGAGTCGGTAGTGAAATTCTCACTGGCTTCTCTGGTCGGGCTGCTGACCCTGGCGATTTACCTGATCCTGGTGCCGATGATGATGTTCTTCCTGCTGAAGGACAAAGAGCAAATGCTCAACGCGGTACGCCGTGTGTTGCCGCGTAATCGTGGGCTGGCCGGACAGGTATGGATCGAGATGAATCAGCAGATCACCAACTATATTCGCGGCAAGGTGCTGGAGATGGTGATCGTCGGCGTCGCGACCTATCTGGTGTTCGTGGTGCTGGATATGCGCTATTCGCTGCTGCTGGCGGTGTTGGTCGGTTTCTCGGTGCTGATCCCCTATATCGGTGCGGTGCTGGTGACCATTCCGGTGGTGGTAGTGGCGATGTTCCAGTGGGGTGTCGGTGCCGACTTCTGGACGCTGATCGTCGCCTATCTGGTGGTGCAGGGGCTGGATGGGAATCTGCTGGTGCCGATTCTGTTCTCTGAGGCGGTTAACCTGCATCCGCTGGTGATCATTTTGTCGGTGATTATTTTCGGCGGATTATGGGGTTTCTGGGGCGTGTTCTTCGCTATCCCGCTGGCGACCCTGGTGAAGGCGGTGATCCACGCCTGGCCGGACGAACTGCGGGTGGAAACGGAAGCGGAATAAACGGGAAAAACGAAGCGCAGCAGGATCAGGTTGCTGCGCTTCGGTTCAATTATTGCTGCAGATAGCTCAGAACGATGTCGTGATGATTGGTGGTCTTGAAATCATCAAACACTTTTTCAACCTTGCCTTTGCCGTCGAGCAGGAAGCTGATGCGGTGAATACCATCATAGGTTTTGCCCATAAAGGTTTTCTCACCCCAAACGCCGAACTGCTGCGCTACCTGATGATCCTCATCAGATAACAACGTGAAGTTTAACAACTCTTTCTCGGCAAAACGCGACAGCTTCTCTGGTTTATCCGTGCTGATGCCCAGAACTTCGACACCTGCTTTTTTCAGTTCATCCATGTTATCCCGCAAACCGCAGGCCTGTACGGTACAGCCCGGCGTCATCGCCTTGGGATAAAAATAAACCAGTACTCGTTGTCCCTGGAAGTCGGCCAGATTAATTTCCTCACCGTCCTGGTCAGGCAAACTAAAGTTTGGCGCTGTGTCACCGGCTTTCAATGGGGTCATCACTACTCTCCATCTTTCTCATCATGCTGTGGATAGTTCACAACGCTAATACTGCCTTGTGCTTTCAATTCTGTACATAGGCGATGAAAGGCTTGCTCAATATTTGATGCATCGGCGTTGCCAGGGCTGTGTGCGGTGATCTGGATATGAAGCTGGGGCGGCAGGTCGCTTTCTGCCGGTTGGGTGCGCGACACCAGCTCGGCAATGTTCATCTGGCTGGAGTGGAACAGATCGGTAAAACGCTCAATGATGTGCGGGGAGTCCTTGACCTCAACCTGCACCCACACCGTAGCCGGCATCGGCGGCCTCTCGTGCGAGTTGGTGCGCTTCATCACAATCAGCAGTTCCAGCTCCGCCCCTTTTTGCGGCAGGGTAGATTCAATCAGGGTTATGGCGTTCCAGCTACCGGAAAGCAGCATGATGAACGTGAACTCCTCACCCAGCATGGCCAGACGGCTATCTTCGATATTGCATCCGCAACTGCTGACGTGGCGGGTGATGGCATTGACGATCCCGGGGCGGTCGGTACCGAGCGCGGTAATCACGAGATAGTGTTCATCTGGCTTAGGCAAAATGGGGCTTCCTGTCGTGCACAATGGGGTTACCATGGTAAACATAAAAAAAACCGCCTGCCAAGCGCTTACAACACCGTTGTTTGCTTGCTTTTGGATAGGCAGCAAAAGTACCATGAGTGACTTGTTTGTGGAGGGGACGGCCAATGTTTACGGGAAGTATAGTTGCACTGGTTACGCCGATGGACGACACAGGTGCTGTCGATCGCGCGAGCCTAAAAAAATTGATTGATTATCATGTAGCCAGTGGAACTGCGGCCATCGTTTCCGTAGGGACTACCGGCGAGTCTGCAACGCTTGCCCATGACGAGCACGTTGACGTGGTATTGCAGACGCTGGAACTGGCTGCAGGCCGTATTCCGGTGATCGCCGGTACCGGCGCCAACGCCACCGCCGAAGCCATTTCGCTGACCCAGCGCTTCGAAAATAGCGGCGTAGTGGGTTGCCTGACTGTCACGCCTTACTACAATAAACCGACTCAGGAAGGGCTGTATCAGCACTTCAAGGCCATTGCCGAAAGCACCGCACTGCCACAAATCCTCTATAACGTGCCTTCTCGCACCGGGTGTGACATGCTGCCGCCGACGATTGCGCGCCTGGCAAAAATCAAGAATATTGTTGCTGTTAAAGAGGCAACAGGGAACTTAAGTCGTGTAAGTCAGATCCAAGTGCTGGTTGATGATGAAGATTTCATTTTGCTGAGCGGCGATGACGCCAGCGGTCTGGATTTCATGCAACTGGGTGGCAAGGGCGTGATTTCCGTGACGGCCAACGTGGCCGCACGTGAAATGGCGCAACTTTGCGCGCTGGCAGCACAGGGCAACTTTGCTGAGGCACGCCGCTTAAATCAACGCTTGATGCCGTTGCATCAGGATTTGTTTGTAGAAGCAAACCCAATTCCGGTGAAATGGGCCTGTAAGGCATTGGGATTGATGGCAACCGATACGATGCGTCTGCCTATGACGCCGTTGACCGACGCTGCCCGTCCGGTAGTGGAACGCGCGTTGAAAAGCGCCGGTTTGCTGTAACTCTAAGGGAAATTTGATGGTTTATTCATTGCAAAAGTCGACGGTAGCAAAAGTCGTGGGTATTTCGCTGGTTATGATGCTGGTCGGTTGTACCACCGACCAACGCTACAAACGCCAGGTTAGCGGCGATGAGTCTTACCTCGACGCGTCGGTGCTCAAGCCACTGAACGCACCCGCAGGTATGATCCTGCCGGTGCAAAGCGGTAATTATGATGTTCCGGCCACCACGCTGAAAGGCGGCGTCGGCAAGCAACTGGATATTCGTCCGCCGGTACAGCCACTGGCATTGCTGAGCGGTTCACGCGCGCAATATGCCGGCGACAGCGGTACGTTGCTGCTTGAAAACAGCCCGCAGAACCAGAACCTGTGGTCTCGCGTTACCAGCATGCTGCAAACGAAAAACATTGCGATAGCCTCACGTCAGGACGCTACTCAGACCCTGACTACCGACTGGGTGAAGTGGAACCGTCTGGATGAAGACAACCAGTACGAAGGCCGCTACCAGATCAGCGTACAGCAGCAGGGTTACCAGCAGGCGCTGGTGGTGAAAACCGTCGGCCTGCAGCAGCAGGGCAAAACCGATCAGGTGACCGACCCGTCCGAAGTGCAGCGCTACAACGGCATGATGATGAACACCATCGTCGAAGGCCTGGACAAGCAGGACAACCTGGCGAGCAACCAGTCTGCCAACCGTTTCGGCGCGCTGGACGTGCAGAGCGGCGCGGATGATACCGGCCTGCCGATGTTGGTCGTGCGTGGTCCGTACACCGTGGTGTGGGATCGCCTGCCGGCGGCGTTGGAAAAACTGGGGATGAAAGTGGGTGACCGCAGCCGTCCGCAGGGTACCGTCGCCGTGACCTACAAATCCCTGAGCAGCAGCGACTGGGATGCGTTGGGCGTCAAGGATCCTGAACTGAAAGAAGGCGATTACAAACTGCAGGTCGGTGACTTGAACAACCGTTCCAGCCTGCAATTTATCGATCCTAAAGGGAAGCCATTAACCCAGTCGCAAAACGACGGCTTGGTTGCGGCATTCCAGTCAGCATTCAGTAAAACCAGCGTTAAATAACGGAAAAGGGGCTACGGCCCCTTTTTTCTTTGTTCAATACGGTATCGTTTGCGTCACGGATTTGGCACAATAGACCCCATCATCCTTGAAGCGTTTTTAAATAATTCTTTTATTGGAGTAAGTCAGATGCAAAAGCTAGCTGAGCTGTATCGCGGAAAGGCAAAAACCGTCTACACCACTGAAAATCCTGATCTGCTGGTGTTGGAATTCCGCAACGATACGTCAGCACTGGATGGTCAGCGCATTGAGCAATTTGATCGCAAGGGTATGGTGAACAACAAGTTCAACCATTTCATCATGAGCAAACTGGAAGAAGCCGGCATCCCGACGCAAATGGAACGCCTGCTGTCAGACAACGAAGTTCTGGTGAAGAAGTTGGACATGGTGCCGGTAGAGTGCGTGATCCGCAACCGTGCTGCCGGTTCACTGGTGAAGCGTTTGGGCATTGAAGAAGGCCTGGTACTGAATCCACCGCTGTTTGACCTGTTCCTGAAAAACGATGAAATGCACGATCCCATGGTCAACGAATCCTACTGCGAAACCTTTGGTTGGGTGAACAAACAGCACCTGGCACGCATGCGTGAGCTGAGCTACCAGGCGAACGACGTGCTGAGCAAGCTGTTTGACGACGCAGGCCTGATCCTGGTCGACTTCAAGCTGGAGTTCGGCTTGTTCAACGGCGAAGTGGTGCTGGGCGATGAATTCTCGCCGGATGGCAGCCGCCTGTGGGACAAAAACACCCTGGACAAGATGGACAAGGACCGCTTCCGTCAGAGCCTGGGTGGCCTGATAGAAGCCTACGAAGAAGTGGCTCGCCGCATCGGCGTCAAACTCGACTAAGCCCTTTCCCGCTATACGGGGCCGTTTGGCCCCGTCATTTCCCTGACTTTCCCCGCCGTCTGTTCCTTCTGTCTACATTTCCAGAAAAATTCTACATTTCCTTTGCCGCTGAGCATTTATAATGATCTAAGTAACATGACAAAAACCTAATCTGGAGTTTACTTATGCGTTGGCAAGGGCGTCGGGAAAGTGACAATGTTGAGGATCGTCGCGGGCAGTCTTCAGGTCTGGGTGGCGGCGGTGGCGGTTTCCGCGTGCCTCGCGGCAAAGGCGGTATCGCCATTCTGGTGGTGGTATTGGTGGCCGGCTATTACGGCATCGATCTTTCACCGCTGTTGAACGGCGGGGACGTTAGCCCGCAAACACAGCAACAAAGCGCCAGCATCAGTCCAAAAGACGATGAGCTGGCCAAGTTTACCTCGGTGGTGCTGGCCTCTACCGAAGATAACTGGAAAGAAGTTTTCCAGCGCATGGGTAAAACCTATCAGCCACCCAAATTGGTGATGTATCGCGGCGTAACGCGTACCAGCTGCGGCACCGGTCAGGCGGCGATGGGGCCATTCTATTGTCCGGGCGACAAAACGGTGTATATCGACCTGTCGTTCTATCAGGATATGAAAACCAAACTGGGTGCCGGCGGTGACTTCGCCCAGGCCTATGTGGTGGCGCACGAGGTGGGCCATCATGTGCAGAACCTGTTGGGCATTGAGCCTAAAGTGCGTCAAATGCAGCAGGGTGCCAGCCAGGCAGAAGTGAATCGTCTGTCGGTGAAAATGGAACTGCAGGCGGACTGCTTTGCCGGCGTGTGGGGCAAATATGCCGAGAAGCAGCAAATGTTGGAAGAGGGCGACCTGCAGGCGGCATTGAACGCTGCGCAGGCGATCGGCGACGATCGTTTGCAGCAACAAGGGCAGGGGCGCGTGGTACCGGACAGCTTCACCCACGGGACCTCACAGCAGCGCTACACCTGGTTTAAACAGGGCTTCGACAGCGGTGACCCTAACACCTGCAATACCTTCGCATCCCGTTAACATGCATGCCGGAGCCTGACTCCGGCATTATGTTGTTGACAAAGTGGGGAAAAAGCGTGGTTTTTCCCCACTTTGTGGCTATCAGCCGAAAATCAATAAATTGATTTTCCTGGGTTTTTAGTTTGTGAATACTGACATTCCAACTTTCCGTTGGGGGTGTCAGCGGTCTGGGCACTTTTTTAGCTCTGGGTCTGGATACTGATGTTACAGGCAATGCAACAACTTATGCAGCAGCAGGGCATCAGACGCCTGCTGGTGCTCAGTGGCGAGCCGCAATGGTGTCGCCAGCAAGCGCACCGGCTGGCGACAACCCTGCCGGGTGACTGGCCGTGGGTGGGGGAAAACCCGCCCAGCGGCATGCAGTCGCTGGCCAGTGGTGCGGTACGGACATTGCTGGGGCAGGAACGATTACATGCCGTGTATGACGCGACCGATGGTTTGGATGTTGAAGCGCTGGCCGCGCTGGCCGGTACGCTGCGAGCCGGCAGTTGGTTGTTGCTGTTAACCCCACCCTGGCAGTCCTGGCACCAACAGCCGGATAGCGACAGCCTGCGCTGGAGCGATTGCCCACAGCCGATCACTACCCCAAACTTCATTCACCATCTGCAGCAACACTTGGTGGCGGACAGCGAAGTCACGCTCTGGCGACAGGATGAGCCGCTGACGTTGGCACCTTTGCCGGTCCGCCCGCAGTGGCAAGCGCCGAATGGCCAACCGACTTTCGAGCAGCAAGCGTTGTTGACGCAATTACTCGGCGCTGAGCCAGGCGTTTGGGTGCTGACCGCCGCCCGTGGGCGCGGCAAGTCAACGCTGGCGGGGATGCTGGTGGCCAACACGCCGCTGACCTGCTGGCTCACCGGGCCCAGCCGAGCGGCTACCGAGGTTGCTGGTGAATGGGCGCAGGGCCGTGCGCAATTCTGGGCACCGGACGCGCTGTTGGCCCATTGTCGCGAACATGATGTCAGCGACGTGGGTTGGCTGTTGGTGGACGAGGCGGCGGCGATCCCCGGCCCGTTATTACGGCAGTGGGTTAACCATTTCCCCCGCATTCTGCTGACGACCACGGTACAGGGCTATGAAGGCACTGGCCGGGGTTTCTTGCTCAAGTTTTGCGCCGGGCTGCCTGAGTTTCAGCCGCTGGAGTTGCAGCAGCCCATGCGTTGGGCGCCGGGTGATGCGCTGGAGCGTGTCATCGATAACGCGTTGCTGTTCAACGAACTCCCGCCGTGGCAGGCGACTGATAAGCTCGTCAGTATCACTGGGGCCGAACAAAGGACGCTGTGTGCCGATCCTCAACGATTAATGCGTTTTTACGCCCTGTTGAGCAGCGCCCATTACCGGACTTCACCGCTCGATTTACGGCGGTTGATGGATGCACCGGGTATGCATTTTGGCCTGGCGCAGGTTGAGGATGAGGTCGTCGGCGCGTTGTGGCTGGTAGAAGAAGGCGGGCTGAGTGCCGAACTGGCGCACGAAGTCTGGGCCGGCAGGCGGCGACCGCGTGGCAATCTGGTGGCCCAATCGTTGGCGGCGCACGGTGGCCAGTGGTGGGCACCGACGCTGCGTTCAAGACGCATTACCCGCATTGCGGTATTACCCGCTATGCGTCAGCAGGGCATCGCCCGCAGGCTGATCGAGCAGCAGCGTCAGCAGGCACAAGGGCTGGATTATCTTTCGGTCAGCTTTGGTTACACCGAGCCGCTGTGGCGCTTTTGGCAGTCCTGTGGCTTTGAGCTGGCGCGTATTGGCAGCAAGATCGAAGCCAGCAGCAGTTGCTACAGCGTCATGGCCATTCTGCCCTTGAGCGAGCAGGGTGAGGCGCTGCGTCATGCGGCACACAAGCATCTGGCGCGTGATTGGCGCTGGTTGCAGCCGCGCATCGATCTGCAACTGGAAGTCACCGGTGACGACGGCGACACCCGGCTGGGCGAGGACGACTGGCGTGAACTGGCCGGATTCGCCTTCGCCCATCGGCCGCTGGAGGCCAGCCTGGGGGCGTTACAGCGTTTATTGTTAGCCAGCGCTTTGCCGCTGCCCGCACTGCGGCTGCATCTGCAACAGCAAACGACATCGGCAGGTTGCGTGGAGCTACTTGGTTTCAGCGGCCAGAAAGCCTTGCTGCGTCGCTGGCGACAAGAGACGGGAATGGCGCTTGAACAGCTCGATGCGCAGCATTGCCTGCGCTGGCACGACTGGTCGCAGTCATTGCAATAAATTGAAGATGTTGCTCAATAAAACCCGATTTTCCTGAATTCTCAGCGGCGTATAGTAGCTGGCAGGAACCGGGGCATCTGGCGCCGGGCAGAATTTGATCAACACGAGGAGTCACCGATGAAACATGAGCATTTTGTTGTACAGAGCCCGGCAACCCCGGCTGCGCAGCTGATCCTGCTGTTTCACGGTGTTGGCGATACTCCGGTGGCGATGGGTGAGATTGGCAGCTATTTCGCCAAAGACTTCCCGCAGGCGCAGGTAGTCAGCATTGGTGGCCCTGTTGCCTTCGATACCGGTGGCGGTCGCCAGTGGTTTTCGGTGCAGGGTGTGACCGAAGAAAACCGTGCCGAGCGCATTGCTGAAGTGATGCCGAAGTTTATCGAAACCGTGCGTTACTGGCAGCAACAAAGCGGCGTGAATGATGCCGGTACCGCGCTGGTCGGTTTTTCTCAGGGCTCAATCATGGCGCTGGAAGCCTTGAAGGTGGAACCCCGGCTGGCCGGCCGCATCGTGGCTTTCAGCGGGCGTTTTGCCGGTTTGCCTGATAAAGCGTTCGGTGACAGCGTGGTGCATTTGATCCACGGCGAACAGGATGCGGTAATTAGGGTGCAACATGCCAGGGCGGCGGCTGAGCGGCTGCAGGCTATCGGCGTCGATTTCACGCTGGACGTGGAAGAAGACGTGGGGCACGCCATCAATCAGGGCATGATGAATGATGCCCTGGAACGGTTGCATTACTACGTCCCGCAACGCTACTGGGACGAAGCGATGTTTGGCAAGCGCGGCGATTTGGTGGCCTTTAAATAAACTTCAGGGCGCTTATACCCGTCGCCTTTCAAGTTGCAGCGTTGTTACCTGCACTCGCTCACCCCAGTTACTTACTCGAGTAAGCGCCTGGGGATGAGCGAGCTGGGCGCCTAACTGCAACTTGAAATTCATAGGGTATAATGCGCCCTGATATCATTTTTTCTTCGGCCAGTCGTCGTCGTCGTCCCACTCGGCGTTATTATCGCGGTGCGGAGGCAACTCCGGCTTATCGGCCAGATAGCGTTTGACGTCAACGCGGCGTAGCTCTTTGATCCCACTGATAATCATCCCGACTAAAATCAGCAGGATAATCCACCAATAATCTGCTAACCATTCCATATTCACTCCTTTCCTTCAGGGCGTATAAAACGCGAAAATAGCGATGGCAAATGCTCTTCAAGCCATTGGGCACCGGCGACGTCCTTATTTTTCCAGGCCGCCAGCAGCAGCTCCGGCGTCAGCAGATGCTCGGCTTCAAGCGCCAGCGGACGGTAGCTCAGATGCCAGGGCTCTACCGCCACGCCGTCACCCTCTTCGGTGAACGGCCGGTAAAAGCCAAATTCGGCCATATGTTCCGTCATCCACTGATTGAGTGGATAAAAATAGCCGCCTTGTTGGTATTCCCAGGGCTCCAGCTGCAGTTTTTGCCCGGCAGGCAAGAGTGAAGGATCGTAGACATCCAGATCGCTGCCCCAGTGATGGCGACTGGCGCCCGGCAAGGCCGACCAGCGCAGGATCGCTTCGCAAAGTTCGCCGGTGGACAGCAGCGTGATGTCGATTGGCTGACTGTCCTTATCTAATACTGGGCGCTCGCCGCAGAATTTTCCATTCCAGATCGCCTGTTGCCGGCCAAAATCACGAAATGTGCTGGCGGGCTGCAGATCAAAACCGGCCTCCAGCGCCGCCTGCTGCATGGCGAGGAATGCAGCCACCGCGGCGGGCTGCAGCCGGTGGTTACCGCTCAGTGGTGCCAGATGCTCGGTTGAGCACCCGGTCAACATTTCCGGTGTGATCATGCGACCAATTGCTCCATGATGCGCTGGTACATACGGCTCAGTAGTTGCAAATCGGCCGCGTGTACGCATTCGTTGACCTTATGGATCGTCGCGTTGACTGGCCCCAGCTCAACCACCTGCGCGCCCATCTGGGCGATAAAGCGGCCGTCGGAGGTGCCCCCGGTGGTCAGCAACTGCGGCGTCAGCTCAGAGTAGTGTTCGACGGCGTTAACCACCGCATCCACCAGCGCGCCACGTGCAGTCAGAAACGGCTGGCCCGACAGGCGCCATTCGATGCTGTAGTTCAACTGATGGCGCTCAAGCAGTTCCTCTACGCGCTGTTTGATCGTCGCGTCGGTCGATTCGGTACTAAAGCGGAAGTTGAATTGAACGAACATCTCGCCCGGGATCACGTTGTTGCTGCCGGTACCGGCCTGCACGTTAGCAATCTGCATGCTGGTCGGCGGGAAGAATTCATTGCCGCGATCCCACTCGATCGCCACCAGCTCATTGAGGGCCGGCATGGCGCGGTGCACCGGGTTATCCGCCAGATGTGGATAGGCAACGTGGCCCTGAATGCCGTGAATGTGCAGGTTGGCGGTGATCGAGCCGCGACGCCCGTTCTTCACCACGTCGCCGACGCGTTCGGTACTGGACGGCTCACCGACCAGGCAATAATCCAGGCGCTCATTGCGCGCCATCAGCGCTTCCACCACTTTCACCGTGCCATGGGTCGCGCTGGCTTCTTCATCGGAGGTGATCAGGAATGCCAAACGGCCCTGATGATGCGGATTGGCCGCGACGAAACGTTCGGCCGCCACGACCATTGCCGCCAGCGAGCCTTTCATGTCTGCCGCGCCACGGCCATACAGCATGCCGTCGCGGATAGTCGGCTCAAACGGCGGGTTGTCCCAGCGTTTTTCGTCGCCGGTTGGCACGACGTCGGTGTGGCCGGCAAACGCCAGGGTTTGGCCTTCGCCACGCCAGGCCCAGAAATTCAGGGTATCGCCGAAAGGCATCGGCTCAACGGTAAAACCAATGGCTTCCAGACGTTCAATCATCAGTGCCTGACAGCCTTCATCGTGCGGGCTGAGCGACGGGCGCTTGATCAACTGTTGAGCCAGTTCGATAACCGGGCAAGTCATGCTGCCACCTCGGAAATAAATTGCTGGTAGCCTTCGGCGCTGAAGCCGAGCAGGGCGTGTCCGTTGCCGTCGTCCAGCAGTGGGCGTTTGATGATTGCCGGCTGCGCCAGCATTAGCGCGATGGCGGCATCGGCATTGTTGCAGGCGGTGCGCTGCGCTTCATCCAGCTTGCGCCAGGTGGTACCGCGGGTATTGAGCAGCGGTTCCCAACCGAGACGTTCGACAAAGCCGCGCAGTTGCTGTTCGTCCAGCCCGTCGGCGCGGTAGTCGTGAAATTGGTAAGCCACACCCTGTTCTTCCAGCCAGCGGCGTGCTTTTTTGATGGTGTCACAATTTTTGATGCCGTACATGGTCAACGTCATGGAGTAAGAACCTTCTCTGCAACCTGACACCGGCGCGTGGGGCCGGTGGTAAACCGCCGGTGGCGGTGAAATAAATGCCAGCGACCAGCATGCCGAAAAATGGCGGGGAGTTCCACCGTACAATGGTCTGAAAGACCGGGGAAAGCTGAAAAAATCCCGATCGCGTTTATTGCGGTGCTTTTTTGCTAATCTCAATGTGCTACTCAGTTACCCTACATAGAAGAAGACTATGGAAAATTACCGAATTGAAGTTACCGAAAGCGGCATTGACGAAATAGAAGCGCTGATTGCAGAAGGGCTGAATCAATATAACGATGAAGTTACCGGCACCAACGATCGTCGCCCGTTGGCGGTGGTGGTGAGAGACCCGAACAGCGGCGAGGTGCTGGGCGGCATTAGCGGGCGTTCATCGTTGGGCATGCTGTTTGTCGATCTGTTTCATCTGCCAAAATCGCTGCGTGGCTCAGGATTGGGCAGTGAGTTGCTGCGTCGTTTCGAATTGGAAGGGCGGCGCAGGGGCTGCGTTTCCGCCGTGCTGTACACCATCAGCTTTCAGGCACCAAAGTTTTATGAGTTGAACGGCTGGACGCGCTTTGGTGAGGTGCCCTGTCTGCCGGCAGGCACCAGCCGAGTCTTTATGATGAAGACGCTGTAGATGACTGGCCGGAAATTATTCTCCGGCCTGACGTAATTTATAACTCAGGCTTTTTTCTGATCTTGGGAGCAATGTTCCTTTAAGGTTTTTTCAGCGGACATAACCATTGTGCTGCAGGCGTTCCAAAGCCGCGCTATCGGCATAGACCATGCCGGTGGTCAGCTCACGGAAGTGATACTTTTTGTAGAACTCCAGCTTGTCGGGTACCGAGTAGATAAACACTTTGCCGAGCGGGGCCAGATCCTGCATCACCCGATCCATCAATTGTCGTCCCAATCCCCGGCCCTGAAAATCCGGATGCAGGGCTACGTCGGCCAGATAGGCCACCGAAGTCATGTCGCTAATGGCGTGGGCGGTGGCGATCAGTCGGCCATCCAGGTAGCCCCAGTAGCAAAATTGGCTGTGCTGATAAACGCGCTGCAATACCAGCGGATCGCGCTGGCCCAATCCGGCGGTTTCCAGTAGCCCGGCCAACTGCAGCCAGTCGACGCCGTAGCGGTTCGGGTCAGTCACTATTTCCATATCAGCCTCACTTAGCCAATCCGATCCAGATCGGCGGCGTATTGACGGATCGCACGCTGGTAACTGCTGATGTCGCTATGCGAGGAAGTTTCTGCCAGCAGTAACAGCAAATCCGCGACCGCCTGTTTGGTTTCACCCAGGTTATACAGCGTCATGGCGCGGAACAGCGTGAGTTCTTTGGCCTGCGGGAACTCGCTCAATCCGTCGTCGAAGGCGGCCAGCGACTGTTGGTACAGGCCTAGCGCCCGGTAGGTACTGCCCAGGCCAAGCCAGGCTTCCTGCCGCTGCGTCGCCGGCAAATTGCGCGCCAGTGCCGCGAGGTAGCAGGGAATGGCCTGCTGCTCAAACCCCTGAACGTCGTACAGGCAAGCCAATTGGTAGTGCAGCCCGGCGGCTTCCGGTTGTTGCAGTAACTGTTGTTGCGCCAGTTCGGTCGCTTCCTGATAGCGGCCCAACTCTTTCAATTGTTCGATGGTCAGCGTAGGAGACATCATATGGCCTTGGGTGAGTAAGGTTTTTGTATCTTTTGCACGCTACTACGGAAGAATTCATCGCACAAGGGCTAAGGCATTACAGAGGGAAGGTTGGCCCCGTAGTCTGGGGCCAGTTTACTGCGGATAATCAGAACTCGTGTTTGAGCGTAAGCATGAAGTTACGCGGTTCGCCATAGTTGCGGGTACTGTAGAAATTAACCTGCGAGTAGTATTTCTGGTCGAAAACGTTGTTCAGGTTAAGTTGCACCGAGGTTTGCGGCGTTAGCCTGTAGCGTGCCATTGCATCGACCAGGACATAAGATCCTTGCTCGGCTTTGCGCTGCACCATTTCACCGTTATCGGCCCCGCTAACGTTGGCGTAAACCTTGCTCTGCCAGCGTGCGCCGCCGCCCAGCGTCAGGTCGCGCAAGGCACCCGTCAGTTGGTAGGTGGTGAACAGGTTGATACGAGTGCGCGGCTGCTCGGTGTTGAGATCAACCTTATCCTTGTCCTTCAACGAGAAGTGCGTGATGCCAAACTGCGCGTTCCAGCCCTGGGCCAGCTCACCGTTCAGTTCGAACTCGATGCCCTTGCTGGTGGCACCCTGGCTCTCATGATAGGTCTGCTGCAGCCAGTCCAGATTGGCGGTGTCTTCGTCCAGCACGCCCAGGTTGTCCTGCGTGATGCGGAATGCCGACAGCGACAGGTTGAGCCGGTCATTGAGCAACGCGGCTTTGATACCCACCTCTTTGTTCACCCCTTCGATCGGTGCCAGATAGTGGCCACTGCTGTCGAGCAGGTTCTGATCCTTGAAGATGTCGGTGTAGCTGGCATAGGCAGAGACCTGATCGGTCAGCTTATAAACCGTGCCGACGAACGGCGTGACCTTGTTTGCGGTGGTGGTCGTGGTGTTTTTAAAGCTGTTGAAGCGGGCACCGAGCACCAGATCCAGACGGTCGGTTAGCGAAAAGTCAGCGCTGCTGTAGAAGCCGATTTGCCGCGTGCGGTAATCCATCTGTGGCATTTTGTCCGACCACTCGGGTTCACCCAGGCCACCGTTCCAGTCCAGTAAGCTGCCGCTAAACAGTTGTGAGGCGCTGGCACTACGATAGGTGCTGTAACTGTGCTGCCAGGCGGAAGAACTGCCCACCACAAATTTGTGGTTGCGGCCCAGCAGGCTGAAATCACCGTTCAGTTTCAGGTCGACCGCATGCTGATCGCGGTAACCCTCATAACGCCCGGCATAAGGGCTTGAAGGTTTCACCGCCCAGGTATCGGGATCGATTAGCCCACCAAGACTCATCGCCATTTTGGCATCGAAAGCCTGACGGCTATGGGTGTAGTTGGCCACGCCTTTCCAGTCGTTATCGAACTGGTGCTCCAGCGTCGCGAACTGGGTGCTGAGCGTGGTATCCCAGCTCGACCAGTCAGAAGCGCCGCTGTAGTGGCGATCCCAATTGATCTCGCTGCCGTCGCTGAACCAGCCGGTCGGCAGGGCACCGCCCCAGGTGGAGGCTTTAGGCCGGTTCTGCTGATAATCCGCGCCCAGGCGCAGCAACGTATCGCTGCTCAGATCGGCTTCCAGCGTGCCATAGATTGTGCCTTTACGTTCCTGATGCCTGTCCATAAACGAGTGACTGCGTTCGCCGGCGGCCGCGACGCGTACCCGGACGGTGCCTTCGTCGTTGAGCGGTGTGCCGACATCGACCGTGGTGCGGTAGTGATCCCAGGAACCGGCGGAGAGTTCGACGCGGGCAAAAGGCGAAAGGCTGGAGGCTTTCTTTCTGACCAGGTTGATGGCCGCCCCCGGATTACCGACGCCGTTCAGCAAACCGGCGGCACCCCGGACGATTTCGACATGATCGAGGGTGATCGAGTCAATTTCTGACTCACCGCCGGAATAGCCGGAATCAAAGAAGGTGGGCACGCCGTCGTATTGATAATTATCGACGCTAAAACCGCGGTAATTGAACGAGGAGCGTTCGCTATCGTAGTTACTCTCGCTGACGCCGGTGGACCAGCGCAGAATATCCTTCAGCGAATAAGCGTTGATATCGTCAATTTGCTGGCGGGTGATGACCGAAACCGACTGCGGCGTATCCTTGATGCTCAGCGGCAAGCCGGTCGCGGTGGTCATCTGGCTGGTGGTGTAGGAGCCGGTGTTCTCGGTGCTGCCGTCATCGCTGAACGGCGAAGCGACCACTTCCAGGGTTTCTTCTTTCTGTGGGCGGGGAGCCTGCTCGGTCCCCGCAGCCTGTGCCACCATCACCGGCAGGCACAGTAGTGCGCCACCGGAGAGGCGAATCATAAAACTCGTCATTACCTGCCTCATAGTTCGCCGAGATTAATCTTGAGCAGATAATCCTGCTTTTTCTCCATCTCTTCCTTGGACTGCTTGATGCTGGCAAAGAGGGTATTGCCGTCCGCAGAAAGGGCCAGGCTGTTAGGCAGTGCGGTGGTGAGGATGCTGTTTTTGACCTGGTAGCTATTGCTGTCCACGATGCTGATGCGTTTGGCCTCGCGGTGCGTGATGTAGATTTCGTTGCGTGCCGGGTTGAACAGCACCGCCAGTGAGTTGATCACCTCAATCTGGTGCAGGATTTTGCCGCTGTTGATATCGACAACCAGCACCTTCGGCAGGTCAGGATCGGTGAGGAAGGCACGGCCGGTTTTGCTGTCCAGGCTGATATTCAAGAAGAAGTGTTTTTTAGCGGGTTCCACCACCAGACGCTTGAGGATCTTGTGGCTGGTGGCGTCCAGGGTAATCAGTTCACCGCCGCCGTTAACGCAGTAGATATGGCCACGTTCGGTGTCCAGAGCAAGACCGGTAGGGTATTCCCCAACGTTGCTGATGGTGGCAATTTTTTCCCGTTTGGCGGTATCGATCACCCACAGTACGCCTTTCTGAGCGGTGCCAGAGACATACAAACGCTGATTTTTCTTATCGAGCACCATTTCACGCGTCGGGACGAATTGGTCGTCTTTCATGCTTTCACTGAGCTGGACGGTAGCGAGTTCTTTACCGCTCTGGGTATCGATCATCGTTACTGAACCGTCGACGGTGTTGCCGATGTACAAGACATGGCGTTCTTCATCCAGCGCGGTGGCAAAGGCGCGGCGTTGGGTGATGATTTTCCCATCGGTGGCCAGCGTGGCCGGATTGATACGGTAGACAATGCCGCTGTTTTTGCCTTTGGCGAATGAAGGGGTAGAAGCGGCAAACAGGCTGTTGTTTTGGCCATCAAATGCCAGCTCATACAGGCCGTATCCCACCGGTTTGGTTTGGAAATGGCTTTCTGGCAGCTCCGCCGCCAGCGTTGAGCAAGACAGCAGCAGCATGGCGGAAGTCAGGGTGCTGAAAGAGAAACCTTTGCCTGGGGTGAACAGGGGTAATTTCATATACATTCCTTTACATCAGTTTACGATTCAAGGATGCTAATGATATTGATAATTAATATCAATATCATTTAATTAATCATATGGTGATGGTTTCTCTTGTGTTTGAAATATAAGTAATTTATTAGTTTGCCCTTATAAATTAGGCTTGTTAAGCGATCTTGTTTCCCGTTTGTTTAGTGAATGTAATGATTTTCATTTCGTTTTAATGCGGGAAAATATCCGCTATATTCGCCGCTAACTGTTAAGAACTGTAAATAAAAATACTATCAACAGGGGTTATCCGGTGATGTGCGCAGTGGGCAGGTATTGGCCACTCACTTCTTGTTACGCCGCCGTTTTTGGATGCTTTGCGGGCTACAACACCAATCGGAAACAGGTTTTATTAGGAATAGTTATGATTGATCAACACTTCATGGGAAAACGCAGCCAAATAGCCAGAGCAATGGCGCTGGTATTGATTATTGCCCCTCCTGCTTATGCGCAGGAAGGGGAGGCAGAGCAGAAAAATAACGCCTCGCAGGAAGACCAACTGGTGGTCACCGCTTCCGGATTCAAGCAGAACAAGAAATATGCCCCGGCCAGCATTTCGGTTATCGATCAAAAGACGCTCGAGAAGCAGAACAGCCACGATGTGGCCGAAGCGGTTCAGGATATTTCTGGCGTGTCGGTCAGCAATGGTGCCGGCACTGAGGTTTCCGGCGACGTTATGATCCGCGGTATGGACTCGAGTTACACCTCGTTCATGGTCAACAGCATCAAGCAGAATACCGGCGAATCCCGTCCCTATGGTCAGAATGTCGGTACTGAAGCCGGCTTTTTACCGCCGGTGGCGGCCATCGATCGTATTGAGGTGATCCGTGGCCCGATGTCATCGCTGTACGGCTCGGACTCCATCGGCGGTGTGGTCAACGTCATTACCAAAAAGCCGTTTGGCGTACGAGAATGGATGGGCTCGATCGCTGCAAACAGTTTCCTGCAACAACATCAGGAGTTCGGTAATACCCAACAGACCAACCTGTTCCTGATTGGCCCACTGGTACCCGATGTTCTGGGACTCAGCCTGTCGGCAGATTATCTCGATCGACGCGAGGACGAAAAACCCAACTCGTTCAGCAAGAACAACAAAAAGTCGATCGACATGACGCTCGGCTTTGCCGCCAATGAGACCAATTTGTTCGATCTGAACCTGGTCAAAGGGGAGAAAAAACGTAGCCGGACGGAAAAAGGTGGCGGTACGCCCTGGGGTTGGGATTTTGATCGTGACGCCCTGAGCCTGACCCACTCGGGTTGGTATGCGGAAGATAGCGTGGCCACCACCAGCTATTTCCAGTACGAAAAAGGTGAGTCGACCTTCCACACCAGCACGCTGGCACCACAGCATATTCAGAGCGAGAATTATGTGCTGAACAGCCAGGCCAAGCTAAGCCTGGGTGAGCACAACCTGACCCTTGGCGCCAACTACAGCCGTGAAACGCTGAATGACGATTTCTATGCTGACAGCAAGCGGGCGCCAGGGATTGAGCCCGTCACCAAAATCTCGCGCGACGGCTGGGCGCTGTTCGCCGAAGGACAATGGAATATTGATGATTTTTCACTGACTACCTCGGCGCGTATGGATCGCGACAACTACTTTGGCACCCACATTAGCCCGAAACTCTATGGCAACTGGATCCTCGATTCAGCCTGGGCGCTGAAGGGCGGTGTTTCTTCCGGCTATAAAAAACCGTCGCTGCGGGAAAACTCCGATCAATTCATTACGCCGCGTGGCAGTAACCCGCCTTATCCCTATCTGTCGGTGGGCAACAGCGAGTTGAAACCGGAAACCAGCCTGAACACCGAACTGGGGCTGTACTGGAACAACAATCGCGATCTTTCTTTTGACGCAACGGTGTTTTATACCGACTTCAAGGACAAGATCGCGGAGGTGAATATCTGTGAAGCGAGCGCGAACCACCCCTGCGTGGTTAACGGGTATAGCGCAGAATCCATCGATAAGTATTTCAATATTGGCAAGGCCAACGTCTACGGTCTTGAGCTTAACGCAGACTGGCAGGCCACGGACCTTCTGAGTTTTAGCGCCAACTACACCTTCAACAAAAGCGAACAGAAAAACGGCGTTAATAAGGGTTATGCCCTGAATGACTTCCCGAAACACATGGCCAACTTATCCGCCAAGTTGGCAGCGACATCGGCGCTGGACGTCTGGTCCAAAGTCAATTATCGCAGCCGCAATGAGGAGACCGGCGACCATACCCGCTATGGCGCTTATGCTTTGCTCGATAGCGGGGTAATTTACCACTTCGACAAACACACCCAGGTGATGGCGGGTGTGTACAACATTTTCGATAGTGCGCCAAAGCGCACCACCAGTTGGGGAGAATATCCGCAGTTGGAAGGCCGCCGTTATAACCTCGGCTTACGTGTCGATTTCTAACTTTTGCCGAGCAAATTACCCGGCCGCTTGCCAACTGCGGCCGGGTTAGATCTTTTCTGCCGCTGATTTGATGAGTTAATACCGGAAGGGAATAGTCGGGAATATCCATTGATCAGATAAATACGAAAATGTGCACTATCCCCGGTTTTCGTGGGCGGCATCGTTCCCGAAGCTCTTCACTTGCTCAAAAAACAGGCGTAGAATTCGCTTCGTCTATTAATTGAGGTTGTAAATTATTATGGTTGATCGTGAGTTGGGAAACTGGAAAGACTTCATCGAAGAGATGTTAGGTAACTGACACTGCGTTGAGGTTGATAACAAGGTTGGTTTATTTGTTCGTGATTAAAGCACCCTGGGAACGAGACACTCGTTCGAGATAAAGCAGCATCGGTTTCCCGACGCTGCTTTTTTTTGTCTGCTATTGCGCGACGTCTTGCGCTTTGGCGGTGGCTGCCGGCTTGCCTGGGAAGCGGCGGCGTACCAGCACAAAGAACAGCGGTACGAAGTAAATCGCCAGCAGGGTGGCGGAAATCATACCGCCCATCACCCCGGTACCCACCGCATGCTGGCTGCCTGAGCCGGCCCCACTGCTGATGGTCATCGGCAGTACGCCGAAGATAAAGGCCAGCGAGGTCATCAGGATCGGCCGCAGGCGCATGCGTGAGGCTTCCAATGTGGCTGACATTAAATCCTGACCTTTCTGGTTTAGCTCGTTGGCGAATTCGACGATCAAAATGGCGTTTTTCGCCGACAGCCCGATGATGGTCAGCATCCCGACCTGGAAGTAAACGTCATTCTCCAGTCCGCGCAGCCAGGTAGCGGCAACGGCACCAATCAGGCCCAGTGGCACCACCAGCATCACCGAGAACGGGATCGACCAGCTCTCATACAGCGCCGCCAGACACAGGAACACCACCAACAGCGAAATGGCATACAGCGCCGGTGCCTGCGAGCCGGACAGGCGTTCCTGGTAGGACATGGCGGTCCATTCCAGACCGAAGCCGGTCGGTAACTGGCTGACAATCTTTTCCATTTCGGCCATTGCGGTACCACTGCTGACACCCTCTGCCGCTTCGCCCACAATTTCCAGCGCTGAGCTGCCGTTATAGCGTTCCAGACGTGGAGAGCCATATTCCCAGTGGGAGGTGGCAAAGGCGCTGAACGGCACCATGCCACCCGCGCTGTTGCGCACGAACCATTTATCGATGTCGCCAGGCAGCATGCGGAACGGTGCGGCGGCCTGCACATAGACTTTTTTCACCCGACCGCGGTCGACGAAGTCGTTAACGTAGGTGGAGCCCCAGGCGGTCGACAGCGTGTTGTTAATGTCATCAATTGAAACACCCAGCGCCTGGGCTTTGCGTTGGTCAATATCAATTTGCAGCTGCGGGCTGTCATCCAGGCCATTGTGACGCACGCGGGACAGCAGCGGGTTAGCGGCGGCCAGTTGCAGCAGTTGATTGCGTGCCGCCATCAGTTTGTCGTGACCCAGGCCGGCGTGGTCTTCAAGTTCCATATCGAAGCCGGAAGAATTGCCCAGACCGGTAATCGCCGGTGGACTGCTGGCAATCACCCGCGCCTCGATAATCTGGTTAAATTCCTTGGTGGCGCGATCGATGATATCGAATGAGCTGTTGGCACCGGAGGTACGCAAATCCCAGTCTTTCAAGCGAATAAACATGCGTGCCACGTTCTGCCCGTTCCCGCCGGGGCCGGCGCCAATGGTGGAGAACACTGACAGCACGTCCTGTTTTTCTTTGGTCAGGAAATAGTGTTCAACTTTTTCCACCACTTTGGTGGTCTGCTGCAGGGTTGAACCCGGCGGCAATTGCACCTGGACGGTGAATACGCCGCGGTCTTCCTGCGGCAGGAAGGAGGTCGGCAACTTGATAAACAGTAACGCCATGCCGCCGAGCAGTAACAGGTAAATCACTATATAACGCACACTGGAGTGCAGCACCCGCGCCACGCCGCGCTCGTAGCGGTCGGCGTTGCGGTTGAACATGCGGTTGAACCAGCCGAAGAAGCCGCGCTTGCCGTGATGGTGGCCTTTGGCAATGGGTTTGAGCAGGGTGGCGCACAGGGCAGGGGTGAGGATCATCGCCACCAGCACCGACAGCACCATGGCAGAAACAATGGTGATCGAGAACTGGCGGTAAATGGCACCGGTGGTACCGCCGAAGAACGCCATTGGGATAAACACCGCCGACAACACCATGGCGATGCCGACCAGCGCACTCTGGATCTGCCCCATGGATTTGCGAGTGGCATCCCTGGGCGACAGGCCTTCTTCACTCATCACGCGTTCGACGTTTTCCACCACCACGATGGCGTCATCCACCAATAGCCCGATGGCCAGCACCATGGCGAACATGGTCAGGGTGTTGATACTGAATCCGCAGGCCGAAAGAATGGCAAAGGTGCCCATCAACACTACCGGCACGGCGATGGTCGGGATCAGCGTGGCGCGGAAGTTCTGCAGGAACAGGTACATCACCAGGAACACCAGCACAATGGCTTCCAGCAGGGTTTTTACCACGTCTTTGATTGAGGCCTTAACGAACGGGGTGGTTTCATAGGCGACCTTCGCCTCCAGCCCATGCGGGAAATACTGCGACAGCTCGGCGATTTTATCCTTCACCAACTGATCGGTTTGCAACTCATTGGCACCGGAGGCCAGCTTGATGTTCATGCCGGCGGCCTGCATGCCGTTATAGCGGCTGAGATAGTCATAGTTTTCGCCACCGAGTTCGATGGTGGCAACATCGCCAAGCGTGACTAATGAACCGTCCTGGTTGACTCGCAGGGTAATCTTTTGGAATTGTTCAGGCGTTTGTAACTGAGACTGCGCATTGATGGTGGCGTTAAGCGCCTGTTTATCGACGGAGGGTGTACCGCCGAGCTGGCCGACGGCGACCTGGGCGTTCTGCGATTGGATCGCGCTGACGACGTCCTGGGTGGTGAGCTGGTAACTGTTAAGTTTGTTGGGATCGAGCCAGATGCGCATGGCGTATTGCGAACCGTAAACGTCCATACTGCCCACGCCGTTGATGCGGCTGAGCGGATCCTGCAGATTGGAAACGATGTAATCGGCAATGTCCTGCTTGTCCATGCTGCCGTCGGTGGAAACGAAGGCCACCATCATCAGCGTGGTATCACCGGATTTCGATACCGTTACGCCCTGGGTCTGCACGGCCTGCGGCAGCCGTTTAATCGCCGCCTGCAGTTGGTTTTGTACCTGCTGCATCGCCTCGTTGGGGTCGGTACCTGCTTCAAAGGTCAGCGTTACCGTGGCTCGCCCGGTGTTGGTGCTCTGCGACGACATATACATCATGTTGTCCAGGCCCGTCATGTTCTGTTCGATAATCTGGGTGACGGTGTTTTCCAGCGTCTGTGCCGAAGCACCTGGATAGGTGGCGCTAATGCGAACGTTCGGCGGCGCCAGATTCGGGTATTGTTCCACCGGTAAGGAAAAAATCGCCAAGGCGCCGGTCAGGCAAAGAATAATTGCCAGGACCCAGGCGAAAATCGGGCGATCAATAAAAAAATTGGCCATGCAGCGCGAACCTCGTTATGACTTGTTCTATCTTTAAGACGCATCGGAATTGCGTTTTCTCAGTGGCTGGGAAGGATTCCGGCACTTATGCACTTTACGCGTGAAGGGGGGGGAAAGCGTGGAGAAAAAAAGGAGATAATGTAAATAACGGTAGAAGAAACCCCTAATTACACCGTCATTACCGTTAACGGCGCGATTAAGACAATTTAATGACAATCAATGGCCTGAGTATTCGGGATTGTCAAAAAATAATCAGGACTCACTTTAATGCAGGAGCAAGGCATGGAAATTAACCCGGTATTTGCCCGTCGTCTTTATCTGTGCTGGCTGATCAGCCATAGCGAGCGGCCAAACGTCCCGCGTCTGATGGAGCTGACCGGCTGGCCGCGCCGGACCCTGCAAGACGTGTTGAAAGCCTTGCCCGGTCTGGGGGTAGAGCTGCAGTTTGTTCAGCAGGGCGTACGCAATAACGACGGTTTCTATCAGTTGGAAAACTGGGGACCGATCAACAAGGGCTGGGTTCACCAGCATCATCAGGCGCTGCTTGCCGCCATCGAATAAAGCCTCCCCGGCATGCCGGGGAGAGATTATTGACTCTTGTGCTCCAGGTACATCACCGTTGCCGCCACGCGTGAACGTACATCCAGTTTGCGCAGCATATTGCGAATATGTACTTTCACCGTCTCTTCAGAAATGTGCAACTGGGCTGCTACCTGCTTATTGGAAAGGCCACGCGCCACTTCCTGCAGCACGTCCAGCTCGCGTTCGGTCAGTTCGGCAAAGGGGTCGTGTTGTTCACTACGGGATGACAGATAGTCCGCCACCGCGTCGCTGATCACGTTCTTTCCTTCCGCCGCCGCACGAATGTGTTCCAGCAACTGTTCCGGTTCGCTGTCTTTCAGCAGGTAGCCGTCGGCACCGGCGTCGATCAACGCGTACACGTCGCTGCGTGAGTCTGACACCGTCAGCACGATAATACGGGCATCCACACCTTCATTACGCAGCGCTTTCAGCGTGTCCAGGCCGGACAAACCCTTCATATTCAGATCGAGCAGGATCACGTCCGGCGTGTGTTGCAGCGCGAGCGTAATGGCTTCGTTGCCGTTACTGGCTTCGGCCAGTACGGTAAACAGCGGATCCAGCCCCAGCAGTTGTTTAATGCCGCGGCGCATCAGCGGGTGGTCGTCGACGATCATCACTCGGTAATTCTTCATCACCATGAAATATGCTCCCTGTAGCGAGTAAAGCCACTCAAACGCGCCGTGCAGCACGCTTCACAGTGGGACAGACTCTTATAAAATAGTGGCGATTGGCGCCACGAACATCCTGAAATAGACCGTTAGACTCAGCTAAACCGTAACGAAGAGTGAACAGTCCTGATTTTATGGCGGGAATGTCAGGCGGACTTCCGTGCCGTCCGGCTCAACCCGCTGGATGCGCAGCGTTCCTCCCAGTCGCGCAGCGCGCTCGCTCATGATGGTCAGACCATAGTGACCTTCAGGTTCATTCAGGCTGGCGATGCCGCAACCGTCGTCAGCGATGCTGATGCTGTTATCACCCTCGGCCGTCATTTCGCAGCGAATGACGATTTCCTGTGCTTGGGCATGTTTGATGGCGTTAAGCACCGCTTCGCGCACAATCTGTAGCGCATGCACCTGCTGCTGGGCATTGAGCGCCTGGGAAGAAAGCCGACAGTGTAACTGAATCCGTGCGTCAGTAAGAACCTTTAATGGCGCCAGCAACTGGTGCAGCGCGGTGTTCAAATCGGCCTCCTGAATGTTCAGGCGGAAGGTGGTCAGCAGTTCGCGCAGTTGGCGATAGGCGTCGGCCAGCGCCTGGTCAAAATCGCTAATAATCTCTTGGGCTTCAGGGGTGCTGTCCGCCAGCGTGCGCCTGAGCAGGGTTAACTGAATACGCAAGAACGACAGCGCCTGTGCCAGAGAATCGTGCAGCTCGCGGGCGATGGTGGCACGTTCTTCCATCAGCAAGAATTGCATATGCTGTTTCTGCGCCCGGTTAAAATAAACCCCACGACTCAGCATATTGGCCACGCTCTGCATCAGGTGCGGATGTGGTGGCTGTTCCTTATGTTGCCAACTCAGTTCACCCAGCGGTTTGTCGCCCTGGATAATGGTCAGCGATTGCCAGGCCAGCGTCGGCGAAGGGCGGCCGCTGCGCAATTGCCATTCGCTGAGGCTGTCCGCCACGTTTAGCCGGATGCAGTGCAAATCTTCACTTTGGCGCACGATGTGCAGGATCTTCTCAAATGCCTGCTGGTCTATCTGCCGCACGTTAAGTGCTTGCGAGCAGTTGTACAGCACCTCCAGCGTCTTGTTCGCCTGTTGCAGACGCTGGGTTTTCTCCTGCACTTTCTGCTCCAGCGACTCATACAACTTGGCCAGGTCGCCCGACATGGCGGTAAAGGCCTGCGACAAAACGCCCAGCTCATTCGGCAGGGCGGTATCCAGCGGTGGGTGGTTAAAGTCCCGCTGTTGCACGCGCTGGCTGGCATCCACCAGATGCTTCAGCGGTGCCACCACCTGACGGCGCATAAAACGGATGCAAAACAGCACCAGGCCGATGATGGCGATAAAGCCCAGCACGCTGATGGCCGCCACAATAGTCAGTTTCAGCTCGGAATAACGCTGTAGCGCCAACACAAAATGGTCAATCTGGTTAACATAGCCGGCGATATTGGCCTGATAGTCGGCCGACTGGCCGGCCTGGATCTGCTGCGCCAAGGGTTGCCAGGCATGCTGCAAAGACAGGTACTTTTCCCGCACTTCTGCAGGCACGTAAAAACGGTCCAACTTCTGCAACGCCGGGGCCTGCAGGGATTGCCGATATTGTAATAGATGCTGTTCCAGCTCCGGAGCCGGGCCAGTGAGATCGTAGGCCAGCCGGTAGCTCTGCATGCGCAGCGAACCGGCAATGTTGACCGCTTCGGCGTCACGCAGGCTGTCAGCCACGGTGGTTAGCGCCAGCCCGGTAGAGAGCACGGACAAAATCACAATGCAAAACAGCGCCTTGGCCAGGCTGCTGGTCACTGAACGTTTAACAAGCAATCATGCATCCTTTTCTCGCGGGCGATGAGCATCACCGGGTTTCATTCGAAAGCAAAATTATAAGTTTTGCAACTAAAATGCGTAGCGTTTTGCATGAATTTGGCTGCCATCGTCACAAAAGGTGACCGCTGTATAATCAACTAGATAGCGAGTAAGTGGAAATCGCAGGGCTAAAATTCCGCCCCCCATCGGTAATTGATTGATCTGGCGCAAACTACTCCTGCATTTACCCCTTTAGGGGGATTATATACCCCCCGAACTGATATTATCTTACCCCCGTATTTATCAAGGTTTATGCCCACCGCCTTTAATGTCTTTAACGACAACCGGAAACTCCTTGGTAACGACTACAATAACAATACAAAAACAGGTTCTATTTATTACGCGCGGTGGCGTGTTTGCAATATCGAGGAAAACAGCATGACCGTATTGTCACGGCGTAACCTGCTCGGTGGACAATGGCGTCAGCCAGCCGCAGCGATCCGCCCCCCGTGGTCGCTGCAAGGATCCCTTTTTATTACCGGTTGCACTCGCTGCCAGGCCTGCGTTCGCGCTTGTGAAACCGGGGTGCTGATTAGCGGCAGCGGCGGTTTTCCCGAAATTGATTTTCAACGAGCAGAATGTACCTTCTGCGGACGCTGCGTGCAGGCCTGCGAAGAACCGCTATTCCGCCCGTTGGCAGAAACACCCTGGCAACAACATGCGGTATTCGGTAGCGGTTGTCTGGCGCAGCGGGGCGTGGAATGCCGCAGTTGTCAGGATAGCTGTGAGACTCAGGCGATC
Organism: Serratia sp. S4; assembly: GCF_000347995.1. Taxonomy (NCBI): domain Bacteria; kingdom Pseudomonadati; phylum Pseudomonadota; class Gammaproteobacteria; order Enterobacterales; family Yersiniaceae; genus Serratia; species Serratia sp. S4. The sequence goes on along the minus strand of NZ_KB661120.1, from coordinate 3,839,092 downwards.
CGCTTTCGGCCCCGTCTGGGCGAAATGGCTCAACCGGTGCTGGAGATCGCGGCCTGCACTGGCTGTGGCGCCTGTGTCGCCGGTTGTCCGGCCGGTGCCGTTACCCTAACCCAGAGCGAAAATAATGATGAATAACGAATGGCACGTCAGCGGGCTGGTGGTGCAGGCACGGCCGGAAAAAATTCCAAGGCTGGTCGCCGAGTTGCTGGCTATCGCAGACACTGAAATTCCGGCCCAGGACCAGCAGCACGGCAAGCTGGTGGTGGTGATGCAGGCAGCTTGTTCCCATCAGCTGCTGGAAAAAATTGAGTCGGTACGCAATTTGGATGGCGTGCTGGCGGTATCGCTGGTTTATCACCAGCAGGACACTCAAGGTGAGGTAACGCCATGAAACTCAGTCGTCGAGACTTCATGAAAGCAAACGCCGCGGTCGCCGCTGCGGCAGCCGCCGGGCTGACTATTCCCACGGTGGTGCAGGCGGCGGCAGGCAGCGCCGACTCTATAAAATGGGACAAAGCGCCCTGTCGTTTCTGCGGCACAGGTTGTGGCGTGCTGGTCGGTACCCAGAACGGCCGCATTGTGGCCTCACAGGGCGATCCGGAAGCGGCGGTCAACCGTGGGTTGAGCTGCATCAAAGGCTATTTCCTGCCAAAGATCATGTACGGCAAAGATCGTCTGACTCAGCCACTGCTGCGCATGAAGGACGGTCAGTACCACAAAGAAGGGGAGTTTACGCCGGTCAGCTGGCAGCAGGCGTTCGACATCATGGCCGAAAAGTTCAAGCAGGCCCTGAAAGAGAAAGGCCCAGAGGCCGTTGGCATGTTCGGCTCCGGTCAGTGGACGGTGTGGGAAGGCTATGCCGCCGCCAAACTGCTCAAAGCCGGGCTGCGCTCCAATAACCTGGATCCGAACGCCCGTCACTGTATGGCGTCAGCGGTAGTGGGCTTTATGCGCACCTTCGGCATGGACGAGCCGATGGGCTGCTATGACGATATCGAGCAGGCCGATGCCTTTGTGCTGTGGGGCTCCAACATGGCGGAGATGCACCCGATCCTGTGGTCGCGCATCACTGACCGTCGCCTGAGCAATGAGAAGGTCAACGTATCGGTCCTGTCGACTTTTGAGCATCGCAGCTTCGAACTGGCGGACAACGGCATGGTGTTCACGCCGCAGACCGATCTGGCGATCATGAACTACATCGCCAATTACATCATTCAAAACAACGCGGTAGATCAGGACTTCCTTAATCGGCACGTCAACTTCCGCCGTGGAGCGACGGATATCGGTTATGGCCTGCGCCCAACCGACCCATTGGAAAAAGCGGCGAAAAACCCCGGTAGCGACGCTTCGGACCCTATGAGCTTCGAAGAATACAAAGCCTTTGTCGCGGACTACACGCTGGAAAAAACGGCCAAAATGAGCGGCGTGCCGGAAGACCAACTGGAAGCGCTGGCAAAACTGTATGCCGATCCGAACATCAAGGTGGTGTCGTACTGGACCATGGGCTTTAACCAACATACGCGCGGCGTATGGGCCAACAACCTGTGCTACAACCTGCATCTGTTGACCGGCAAAATCTCCAAACCGGGCTGTGGGCCGTTCTCACTGACCGGCCAGCCTTCCGCTTGCGGCACCGCCCGTGAAGTGGGCACCTTTGCCCACCGTCTGCCGGCCGACATGGTGGTCACCAACGAAAAACATCGGCAGACCGCCGAGCAGAAGTGGCAACTGCCGGCCGGTACCATTCCAGCCAAAGTCGGGCTGCATGCGGTAGCGCAGGATCGAGCGCTGAAAGACGGCACGCTGAACGCTTACTGGGTGATGTGCAACAACAACATGCAGGCCGGGCCGAATATCAATGAAGACCGGATGCCGGGCTGGCGCGATGCGCGCAATTTTGTGGTGGTGTCGGATCCTTACCCGACCGTCAGCGCCCTGGCAGCCGACCTGATCCTGCCGACCGCCATGTGGGTGGAGAAAGAGGGGGCCTACGGTAATGCGGAGCGCCGTACTCAGTTCTGGCGCCAGCAGGTGAAAGCGCCGGGCGAGGCCAAATCCGATCTGTGGCAGCTGGTGGAGTTCTCCAAACGCTTTACGGTGGAAGAAGTGTGGCCGGCCGAATTACTGGCACAGAAACCGGAATATCGCGGTAAAACGCTGTACGACGTGCTGTTTGCCAACGGTGAGGTCAATAAATACCCGCTGACGGAGATCCCGGCGGATCAGCTTAACGATGAAGCTCGCGACTTCGGCTTCTATCTGCAAAAAGGGCTGTTTGAAGAATATGCCGGTTTTGGTCGCGGTCATGGGCACGATCTGGCGCCGTTCGATAGCTATCATCAGGCTCGCGGTCTGCGCTGGCCGGTGGTGGATGGCAAAGAGACGCTGTGGCGCTATCGCGAAGGTACTGACCCCTACGTTAAAGCCGGAGAAGAAGTGCGTTTCTACGGCAAGCCGGACGGCAAGGCGGTGATCTTCGCACTGCCATTCGAACCGGCGGCGGAAAGTCCGGATAAAGAATATGACCTTTGGTTATCCACCGGTCGGGTGCTGGAACATTGGCATACCGGTTCGATGACGCGCCGGGTACCCGAGCTGCACCGTGCCTTCCCGCAGGCGGTGGTGTTTATCCATCCGCTGGACGCCAAAAGCCGCAACCTGCGCCGTGGCGAGAAGGTCAGGGTGCTGTCGCGCCGTGGCGAATTGATCAGCACGGTCGAAACTCGCGGCCGCAACCGTCCGCCAAGGGGGCTGGTGTATATGCCGTTCTTTGATGCGGCGCAGCTGGTCAATAACCTGACGCTGGACGCTACCGATCCGCTTTCCAAAGAGGTCGATTTCAAGAAATGCGCGGTGAAGTTGGAGAAGGTGTGAGGCTGACGAATTGCGCGATGAACACCTTATTTAATGACCCGGGAGCCAAATAAAAATGAAAAGCCCTGTTGTGAAAAAGACGTTTGCCCTGTGGGTGACCCTGTTGTCGCTGGCCTTTGCCGGCCTGGCGTTTGCTGCCAGTGATGTCGATCTCAGTAAGTCTCCGGAAGTGTCCTCGACTGCCAGCGGGCCGATCTCGATGCCAAAGCAGCAGGAACGGATGGCGCTGAACTACGTTAATCAGCCGCCGATGATCCCGCATAGCGTGGATGGCTATCAGATCAGCAAGAACACCAACCGCTGCCTGCAGTGCCACGGTGTGGAACATTACCGCACCACCGGTGCGCCGCGTATCAGCCCGACGCATTTTATGGACCGGGACGGCAAGGTGCTGAGCGAAGTCGCGCCACGTCGCTATTTCTGTCTGCAGTGCCACGTACCGCAAACCGATGCGGCGCCGATTGTCGGCAATGATTTCCAGCCCATGCCGGGCTTTGGGCATTAAGCGGGGGAGCTATGAGCGAAGACAAACACACCACCACTGAAAAAAAGCCCGGCCGCCTGTTGCGGATCTGGCGCTGGTGGCGCAGGCCAAGCCGCCTGGCGCTGGGTACGCTGCTGTTGCTCGGCTTTGGCGCCGGCATCATCTTCTGGGGCGGTTTTAATACCGGCATGGAAGCAGCGAATACCGAACAGTTCTGTATCGGCTGTCATGAAATGCGCGAAAACGTCTATGAGGAATACATGGGCACGGTGCATTACAACAACCGCAGTGGCGTGCGTGCCACCTGTCCGGATTGCCACGTGCCGCATGAGTGGGGGCCGAAAATGCTGCGTAAGATTAAGGCCAGCAAGGAGTTGTACGCCAAAGCGTTCGGGCTGATCGATACGCCACAGAAATTTGACCAGCATCGGTTAGCGATGGCGAGCAATGAATGGGCACGAATGAAGGCCAATGACTCGCAAGAGTGTCGCAACTGCCATAATTTTGAATATATGGACTTTACCGCGCAAAAAACCGTGGCGGCGAAGATGCATGACAAGGCGATAACCGAAGGCAAAACCTGTATCGATTGCCACAAGGGGATCGCCCATAAGCTGCCGGATATGCGCGACGTACCCAACGGCTTCTAAATACTTTTGAGGGTAAAAACCCCGTGGTTCTGTATGAGCTACGGGGTTTTTTGTTGCAAATCCGTTGTCACTTCGAAGCTTAATCGCGGTATCATTTTTGCGTTTCAGCTAACGGAAAAGAAGAAGGGTTCATGTCGGCGAAAATTGAGAATGTGAAAAAAGAGCTGTTGTCGGATAACTGGTATGTACTGCACAAATATACTTTTGATCTCAAGCGCAAGGATGGCGGTTCCGTTCAGCAGATGCGCGAAGTCTACGATCGTGGTAACGGTGCGACCATTTTGCTGTATAACCGCGCCAAGGGCACGGTGGTACTGACCAACCAATTCCGTATGCCGACCTATGTTAACGGCAATGAGAGTGGCATGCTGCTGGAAGCCTGTGCGGGCCTGCTGGATGCGGATTCACCGGAACAGTGCGCGCGGCGTGAAGCGGTGGAAGAAACCGGTTTTCAGGTCGGTGAGGTGAAGAAGGTTTTCGAAGCCTATATGTCGCCGGGTGGCGTGACTGAAATTATTCATTTCTTTATTGCCGAATACCATGACGACGAACGCCATGCGGCCGGCGGCGGTATCGAAGACGAAGATATTGAAGTGGTGGAACTGCCCTTCACCGAGGCGGTGGCGATGATCGCCGACGGGCGGATGAAAGACGGCAAGACCATTATGCTGCTGCAGTACCTGCAAATTCATCGGATTATGGACTGAGAAAACCCGGCATCGCTACAATGCCGGGCTGATGAGTGCAATATATTCAATATTGCCTGAATGGGCGTCACCCTCTCCCAAAGGAGAGGGAATGACTACTTCAGCAGTGCCTGCGCCTTGGCCACCACGTTGTCCACGGTGAAACCAAACTCTTTGAACAGCTGCTCTGCCGGGGCAGACTCACCAAAGGTGGTCATACCCACGATGGCGCCGTTCAGGCCCACATATTTGTACCAGTAGTCCGCGATACCCGCTTCCACTGCCACGCGCGCGCTCACTGCCGCCGGCAGCACGGATTCGCGGTACGCCGCATCCTGCTTGTCGAACGCGTCGGTAGACGGCATGGAGACCACGCGCACCTTACGGCCCGCCGAAGTCAGCTGGTCTGCCGCTTCCACGGTGATACCCACTTCCGAACCGGTGGCAATCAGAATGACGTCCGGCGTCCCGGCGCAGTCCTTCAGCACATAACCGCCACGGTAAACGTTGGCCAGTTGCTCTGCGCTACGCGGCTGCTGGGTCAGGTTCTGACGGGAGAAAATCAGCGTGGTCGGGCCGTCGTTGCGCTCGATGCCGTACTGCCAGGCTACCGCCGATTCCACCTGGTCACACGGACGCCAGGTGCTCATGTTCGGGGTCACGCGCAGGCTGGCCATCTGCTCAACCGGCTGGTGTGTCGGGCCGTCTTCGCCCAGACCGATGGAGTCATGGGTGTAAACGAACACGTTACGGATTTTCATCAGCGCCGCCATACGCACCGCATTACGGGCGTATTCCACGAACATCAGGAAGGTCGCCGAGTACGGCAGGAAGCCGCCGTGCAGCGCGATGCCGTTGGTGATGGCGGTCATGCCGAACTCGCGCACGCCGTAGTGGATGTAGTTACCCGCCAGGTCTTCGTTGAGCGGTTTGGAGCCGGACCACATGGTCAGGTTGCTTGGTGCCAGGTCAGCGGAGCCGCCGAGGAATTCCGGCAGCACCTTGCCGAAGGTTTCCAGTGCGTTCTGCGAGGCCTTGCGGCTGGCGATATTGGCCGGGTTGGCCTGCAGTTTTTCCACGAAGGCTTTGGCTTCGGCTTTCCAGTTGGCCGGCAGCTCACCGTTCACACGGCGTTTGAACTCGGCAGCCAGTTCCGGGAAGGCTTTGGCGTAGGCGGCGAACTTGTCGTTCCAGGCCGCTTCTTTGGCCTTGCCGGCTTCTTTGGCATCCCACTGGGCATAGATGTCCTGCGGGATTTCGAAGGCGGCGTATTTCCAGCCCAGCGCTTCGCGGGTGGCGGCCACTTCGGCGGCGCCCAGCGCAGCACCGTGCACGTCGTGGGTGCCGGCCTTGTTCGGGGAGCCGAAACCAATCACGGTTTTGCACATCAGCAGCGACGGTTTGTCGGTGACCTTGCGGGCTTCTTCAATGGCGGCCCTGATGGCGTCCGGGTTGTGGCCGTCAATGTGACGCACCACGTGCCAGCCGTAGGCTTCAAAGCGCTCGGCGGTGTTGTCGGTGAACCAGCCTTCGACGTGACCGTCGATGGAGATGCCGTTGTCATCGTAGAACGCGGTCAGTTTGCCGAGCTTGAGGGTACCGGCCAGCGAACAGACTTCGTGGGAGATGCCTTCCATCATGCAGCCGTCGCCCATAAAGGCGTAGGTGTGGTGGTCGACGATGTCATGACCCGGGCGGTTGAACTGCGCGCCCAGGGTGCGTTCGGCAATGGCGAAACCGACGGCGTTGGCGATGCCCTGACCCAGTGGGCCGGTGGTGGTTTCCACGCCCGGGGTGTAGCCGTATTCCGGGTGGCCCGGGGTTTTGGAGTGCAGCTGGCGGAAGTTTTCCAGCTCGCTCATCGGCAGGTCGTAGCCGGTGAGGTGCAACAGGCTGTAAATCAGCATGGAGCCATGGCCGTTGGAGAGGACGAAGCGGTCACGGTCAGCCCAGTGCGGGTTGGTCGGGTTGTGGTTCAGGTAGTCACGCCACAGGACTTCGGCGATGTCCGCCATGCCCATAGGTGCACCCGGGTGGCCGGAATTTGCTTTTTGTACGGCGTCCATGCTGAGTGCGCGGATGGCGTTGGCAAGCTCTTTACGAGAGGACATGTTTTACTCCAGTGTGATTACAGTTCAGCGGCCAGCATATCTTCCAGCTTTTGCTGGTCAACGGCGAACAGGCGGATACCTTCGGCCAGTTTTTCAACCGCCATGGCGTCCTGATTGTGCTGCCAACGGAAGTCAGCTTCGGCCAGTGGGGCAGGCTGATGGAAACCTTCGGTGGATGGCGTCAATTTACGCTCGACCGGTTGCTCGCTGTGCTTGAGTTGTTCCAGCAGGTTTGGTGCGATGGTCAGGCGATCGCAACCGGCCAGGGCCAGAATTTGCTCTACCTTGCGGAAGCTGGCACCCATGATCACCGTCTGATAACGGTGCTGTTTGTAGTATTCATAAATGTTGCGCACTGATTTCACGCCAGGATCCTGCTCTGCGTCGTAGTCAGCCGCAGGCTGTTTAGCCTGATACCAGTCATAGATACGGCCAACGAAAGGTGAAATCAGGAACACGCCGGCTTCGGCGCAGGCGCGGGCCTGGGCGAAAGAGAACAGCAGCGTCAGATTGGTATTGATGCCTTCTTTTTCCAGCTCCTCGGCGGCTTTGATGCCTTCCCAGGTAGAAGCCAGTTTGATCAGAATACGTGACTTATCGATGCCCTGTTGCTGATACAGCGCGATCAGTTTGCGTGCCTTGGCCACGCACATACCGCGGTCGAAGGACAGGCGGGCATCCACTTCGGTGGAAATGCGGCCCGGTACGCTTTTCAGGATTTCGACGCCGATATTGACCGCCAGTTTGTCGCAGGCATTAATCAATTGGGTTTCTTTGCTGCCGCCTTGCTGGCGGGCATAGCTCAGGGCTTCGAGGATCAGTGGCTTATACTGAGGCAGTGCAGCAGCCTTCAGGATCAGTGAAGGGTTTGTGGTGGCGTCTTGCGGTTCGAACTGGCGGATCGATTCGATATCGCCGCTGTCGGCTACCACCGTGGTTAGCTGCTTGAGTGCATCCAGTTGATTCATTTATAAGCTCCTTGACCAAACGTCAATGTAGGGAAATGAGAACGTTTTCCATCGTAGGCTGCACACACTGCATCAGAAGCCCGCCGATTAAAATGCGCTTTTTCTGATTGTTGCAATGGATAAGAACTATGGATCCCCGAAAACCAGGCTTATAGCGGAGACAGACAATAAAAAAGGGTTCAGCACCCGGCTGAACCCTGCGGTATTCCCCCTCCTTATTATTTAGTCAAATTAACGTCAATTGCCTGATAGAAGGCATTGGCCGTATCTGCCACATCCCACACGGCGAGGATCACGTGCGAACCACTACGGTCTGCCGGTATGTTGCAGTGGTGGGTGACCTGCGCAGCAGGGATCGCGCCGCCGTCGTTCTGTTGGCAGAACGGCGTCAGGTCAAACGATGCACGGGTCAGCGGCTGGGAGGCATCCCAGTTCGGTTTGGTAATGAAATAACGCCAGCTGGTGGTGCTATGGCGAGCCGTAAGCGTCCAGGTGAAGGAGTTGGCACCGGTGTGCAGGTTGATCTTGTTCCAGCGGGTTGGCGTTTGCTGATCCAGCTCGAAGAAGGTGGATTTGTCGGCGCTGGCGATATGCCCATCTGCCGGACCGGCCTGTGGGAAGCCTTTCAACCCTTCAACACTCTGCGGTTCGTATTGCACGCTGCCGCACTGGGTATTGAGTTGCAGCTTGCACTGGTAGGAACGACTGGCCGGGGTTTCGACATAGCCGTGGGCGACAGCCTGCTGTGATACGCCGAACAATGCGGCGCTCAACAGGCCAAGGGACATAAGGGTACGAGAAGTATTGTTCATAAGTCACTCCTGACTGAAGTTGTATTGTAAGTCGGGTTTATTTCACCGGTGAAATGAGAGGTTATTAACGAAATTAAAAACATCATTCTTGGCGGCTTGTTTTATTTTTACTCTTAGTCTCGGCTGTCAGGATGGAATGTTTTATAGGCTATTAACTAAAATTATTATGATGATTGCCTTTCGTTTCTTGGTTGAATTTATTTAAATACTGCTGTCTAAAAAAACGGCGCCATGATGAATTTTATTTAAAGGTTCGATGAATAGTCTTTCAGATGACGCTCTCCGATATGGAGTATATTGCTTGTGGTTTTACTTACTCTTGTGTGACTTGAACGACTTTTACGCGCCAACCACTTGGGAATTTAGTGTCAATTTTTTCTTATTTTATTTCAAAGAGGAATTTGTATGACTAGATTATCCCTGGATGCGATTAAAATAATCAGCACCATAAAAAGTACCGGCTCTTTCTCAATGGCGGCGGAGGCACTGCATAAAACGCCGTCGGCGATATCCTATAGGGTTTCCAATATTGAAAGTAAACTCTGCGTGAAACTTTTTCATCGTAATGGCCCGATGATTACCCTGACAGATGAAGGGGAATTCCTGTTGCAAGAGGGCAGCTGGATTTTAAATGCGGTGCAGGATCTTGAGAGTAGGGTAAGAAACATCCCGAAATTCGATAATAATATCCGCATCGTCGTCGATAATTTCTTTCCACTGGAAACTATCACCCAGGATATCCGTGACTATATCCAGCACAGCCCAAATGCCAACATTTCCGTACAGCGTGAAGCACTGAATGGTACCTGGGACGCCCTGAAGAACAACCGGGCGGATTTGATTATCGCTATCGGTCAGATCCCGGACAGCGTGCAGGCCAAAACGCTGATGCTCGGCAAACTGAATTTTGTGCTCTGTGTTTCACCTTCGCATCCCTTTGCGGCGCAGAAAAAGCCGGTGGATAAAAACCAGCGGCTGAACGATATCGTGGTGGTGATTGCCGACAGCAGCCACGAACTGCCCAAGCGTAACCACGGCACCATGCCGTTACAGCGTCAACTGGTGGTGTGCGACGTCGAAAGTAAGCTGTCGCTGTTGAAGCGCGGCATTGGTCACGGCTTCCTGCCACCGGCGCTGATAGAAAAAGAGTTGGCGAGCGGTGAGCTGGTGACGGTGCCGGTTGATATGCAAAAGGGGGACGAAATGATTTGGCTGGCCTGGCACCCGGCCAGCAAGGGCGCGGGATTTAGCTGGTGGCATGAGCGACTGACGCGTAAAAGCGACGTCTTTAGCCTGATGGGACGCGAAGTGATACGTGACGGGGGTTACCCTTGGTGTAACAACTGAGGGAATTGACCACGAAGGGATGCGAAAATTAAACGTTTAAAGCAATAAAAACCCCGTTGCCATCGGCCCCGGGGTTTTTTAATGCGGCAACCTGCCGTTATGCCACGCGGCCCACTTTCAGCCAGGCGCTGTCCGAGCCGGGTACGGAAGTGATGAAGCCCCACTTGGTCTGCCAGACATAGCCAAGATAAGACACCAGCGCCCCCTGGTTATAGGTGGTACCGGCAACGTAAGCCGGGGCGCTCATGATCGGTAAATTACCCGGACCAACGCCGGTATAACGCAGGCCGGTGCCCATATCCAGTTGACTGTCATCGTAGTCCGCCGCGTTGAAATAGCGGTCCAGCGACGCCAGCAGGTCACCGTTACGGTTATCCTGACCCAGGTGCCAGAACATCACGCCACCCAGTTGCTGCTGCTTGATGTACTTCGCCTTGTACTTGAAGCTTTCGACGTCGTCGTAGGTAACAAACAGGCCATTGGCCGCGTGATACAGGTACGGCGTTTTGGTCTTGTCGTTCCACAGGCGCTGATAGCCGTAGTTGCCCAAGAGCATTTGTTCCAGTTGGCGGTAGGAGGCGATGCGCGGATCCTTATCGCGGACACATTCTTCGCAACCGACCAGCCAGTAGTCGGTACCCGGGAACGGATCTTCCCCCGGGGTGCTGTGGCTGCTGTACTGGCCGCCGTTGCTGCTGCTGACGCCCTTGAACGCGCGACCGTAGAACGGCACGCCCATGACTATCTTGTTGCTCGGCACGCCTTCCAGCATCAGATGCTGTTGCACCGCCGCATCTACCGTCAGGCTGAACGGGCTGGGGAAGGCGCGGGTCAGTTCTTCCCAGCTCCAGCCCAGGTTGGCTTCACGCAGCGCGTTATAGAAGGTTGGCCCGGCGCTGTCGCCGAACAGTCCCGCCTGGTGGTTGGTGATTTTCTCCCACGGGCCGGCCAGATCGTAGGTCATCAGGTTGATGTAATCGAGTGAGGCGACGATCTGCGGCAGCTTGCTGTAGTAACGCGACAGGAAGAAAGCGCCGCCGGCCCCGGCAATGGTCAGTTGGTAAGGCAGCGCCTGACGACCGTCAGCCAGGGTTTGCTGGTTCAGCAGGGTGCGGATCTCCTGCAGCGCGGCGACAAAGCCGTCCACCTCGCTGCTTTGCGGATATTCCCAGTCAATGTCTACGCCGTCAAAACCGTAATCTTTCATGATGCGGACGCAGGATTGCGCGAATTTGGTACGTGCCGCCGGGGTTTTCACCGCGTTGACATAGTTGGCATGGGAAACGCCCAGGTCGTTGGAGTAATACCAGCCGCCGATGGAGAACATGATCCGCAGGCTGGGGTTGTGTGCCTTCAGCGCGGTTAACCGGCTGACCACGTCGCGCGCCTTGGCGTCGTTAGTCGCCGGGTCCCAGGCGCATTCCAGATTGCTGTTAATGTCGAGGAACGAGAAATTAATGTGGGTCAGCTGTTTGGCCTTGGCCGGGGTGATGTTGGACACCGGGAATGGCACGATTGAAGTATCAGACTCGGTATAGTTATTAATTTGGTTGGTCGGAATAAAATAATAACCAATAACGGCTTTACGTTCGGACATGGTATTTCTCCAGGGTTGAGGTTTGTTGTTATTGAGAGCCATTCTCTCGCCGCTATTAATGTTTATTTTTTCAATAAAGAGAAGTCGAAAAAAATCACAGTAAAGATGAATTTTTTATCGCTCGACGCCGTTATTTCCCACGGGTTGTTGTGCCATGGCTGAGCATGAATCAATTTTAACTTAGAGGCTGTATTTATTCATTTGCTTTGTTATAGCATCCTTAACTAGATTCTGAATGTACCGATATCCCACCGGCCGTGATTGGCAGTTAATTAAAATAAAATAGGAGTTCAGCTATGTCCAGTTTAGAGCCAGACGCTGTTGGCTTAATTATCCAGCGAGCATGTGAATATCTGCAGCCGGTGATGAATGCCATTTTGGCGGGCATCATGGCGTTATTGCACGGAGCTTACCGCAACGTAGGTATGCGGCGCCGATTATTAAATGCCGGCATGTGTGCATTATTGGCCTGGACGGTACGCGATGCATTAGCGCTGGCCGGGTTGGAATTAAAGTGGGCGAATCTTGCCAGCGTACTGATTGGCTTTCTTGGGGCCGATTATATCAGTGCATTAATTAAAAAAATCATAGGAAAAAAAACAGGGCTTAAAAATGATAAATGAAATTGAAGACATTCAGTTTACCGCCCGCAGTGAGGCGAATTTAATTGGCGTTCACCCGGATCTGGTACGGGTGATACGGCTGGCACTGCATTACTCGTTGGTGCCGTTTTCCATCACCGAGGGGCTGCGTACCATGGCGCGTCAGCGCGATCTGGTACGCGGTGGTCAAAGCCAGACGTTGAAAAGTCGGCATTTGACCGGTCACGCGGTGGATGTGGTGGCGATGCCGGCGGGCGTGGTGTCTTGGGAATGGGACTATTACGCGCAAATCGCGGTGGCGGTGCGCCGTGCGGCACGCGAATGTGCGGTTAACGTTGAGTGGGGGGGCGAATGGAAAACGCTGAAGGACGGGCCACACTTCCAGCTTTCCTTCAGGGATTACCCGGCATGAGCGGCTGGCTGAGCCGGTTGGCGCAGGGGGGATTGTTGCTGCTGCTGTTGGCAGCCATCTGCCTGGCCGCTTATAGCTCGCTGTTGTCGCATCGGCTGGATCTGATGCGACAGCAGGCGAGCGAACAGCAAAAGACCCTGGCGCAGCAGGCGGGGTTGATTGCCACGCTGCAAACCCAGGATGCCCAGAACCGGGCGCTGATGGCGGCTCAGCAGCAGCAGGAACAGCAGTTGCGCCAGCAAAGCGACGTTTACCAGAGGAAATACCGTGATGCGATTAAAAATGACGCCTGTGCTGGGCAGCCTATGCCTGGCGCTGTTATTGAGCTCTTGCGCCCAACCCCCGCAGACGGCAGCGCCGGTGGTGCTGTTGCCCCCTGAGTCGGTGTTTACTCCGTGCGAGCAGCCGCAGCTGCTGGGTAACTCCTGGGGCGATGCGCTGAGTTACACGCTGGCACTACAAACCTCGTTACAAATTTGCGCAGGCCGGGTGGCGACGCTCAATGCCTGGCGAGCCCAACTGCCGTCGCACTGACGGTATTCAGACTACTGATGATGCCCGATATTAGGGAGAGCGTGCCGAAGGGGTCGTAGCAGCCTTGGCTGCCGGAGCGCCCCTCGGTGCGCTAGGCCCGGGTATCTCGAGCTAAAAAACAACTTTGTTATCAAACTCACTATCAGTCGCACTGACGGAGTGTTTTTCTTTTCCCTCCTGTGGTACTTCTTTTTTTACTTTTAAAAAACTATTTCGATCAAGGTTATGGCCCGCTTCAAAGTTTGTGACGTTTCTCTCACTATACTGGTCTAGCCTTAAAGGTTTACAAGTCTTACCTCAACATAAAAGCAAAAAGCATAGGAACCCATAATGGACGAACAGCTCAAACAGAGTGCGCTTGATTTTCACCAGTATCCGACCCCAGGGAAGATCCAGGTATCTCCAACCAAACCGCTGGCAACGCAACGCGATCTGGCGCTGGCCTACTCGCCGGGCGTTGCAGCCCCTTGTCTGGAAATTGCTGCCGATCCTCTCGCGGCCTACAAATACACCGCACGCGGCAACCTGGTGGCGGTGATTTCCAACGGTACGGCGGTGCTGGGGCTGGGCAATATCGGTGCCTTGGCCGGTAAGCCGGTAATGGAAGGGAAAGGCGTCCTGTTCAAGAAATTTTCCGGTATCGACGTGTTTGATATCGAAGTGGATGAGCTAAACCCTGACAAGCTGATCGACATCATCGCCGCGCTGGAGCCCACCTTTGGCGGTATCAACCTGGAAGACATCAAAGCGCCGGAGTGTTTCTACATCGAGCAGAAACTGCGTGAGCGCATGAAAATCCCGGTATTCCATGACGATCAGCACGGTACCGCCATTATCACCACCGCCGCAGTGCTGAACGGCCTGCGGGTAGTGAAAAAGAATATTTCCGACGTGCGACTGGTGGTTTCCGGTGCCGGCGCGGCGTCGATCGCCTGTTTGAACCTGCTGGTGGCGCTGGGGTTGCGCCAGCAGAACATTACCGTCTGCGACTCCAAAGGGGTGATCTACAAAGGTCGCGACGCCAACATGGAACAGACCAAAGCGGCCTACGCCATTGAAGACAACGGCCAGCGGACGCTGGGGGATGCTATCCCGGATGCCGATATCTTCCTCGGCTGTTCCGGTCCGGGCGTGTTGACCCAGGATATGGTGAAAACCATGGCCAGGGATCCGTTGATCATGGCGCTGGCCAACCCGGAACCGGAGATCTTGCCGCCGCTGGCGAAAGCCGTGCGTCCGGATGCCATTATCTGTACCGGCCGTTCCGACTACCCGAACCAGGTCAACAACGTCTTGTGCTTCCCGTTCATCTTCCGCGGTGCGCTCGACGTGGGCGCGACCACCATCAACGAAGAAATGAAGCTGGCCTGCGTGCATGCGATTGCCGATCTGGCACTGGCAGAACAGAGCGACGTGGTGGCTTCGGCCTATGGCGATCAGGACCTGTCATTTGGCCCCGAATACATCATTCCCAAGCCTTTCGATCCGCGCCTGATTGTTAAAATCGCCCCGGCGGTTGCCAAGGCGGCGATGGAGTCCGGCGTGGCGACACGTCCGATCGAAGACTTTGACGCCTACGTCGAAAAACTGTCCGAGTTCGTCTACAAAACCAACCTGTTCATGAAGCCGATCTTCTCCCAGGCGAAGAAAGAAATGAAGCGCGTGGTGATGGCGGAAGGGGAAGAGGAAAGGGTACTGCATGCGACTCAGGAACTGGTGTCGCAGGGGCTGGCCTATCCAATCCTGGTCGGTCGTCCGAGCGTGATTGAAATGCGGCTGCAAAAACTCGGCCTGCAACTGACGCCGGGTAAAGACTTTGAAGTGGTGAACAACGAGTCCGACCCACGCTTTAACGAATACTGGGGCGAGTATTACCAGATCATGAAGCGTCGTGGCGTATCTCAGGAACAGGCGCGCCGTGCGGTAATTGGTAACCCAACGCTGATCGCTGCCATCATGCTGCATCGCGGCGAGGCGGATGCGATGATCTGCGGCACCATCGGCAGCTATCACGAGCATTACGACGTGGTCGAGAAAGTGTTTGGTTTCCGCGAAGGGGCGCACGTTGCCGGGGCGATGAATGCGCTGCTGCTGCCAAGCGGCAACACCTTTATTGCCGACACCTATGTCAATGACGATCCGACGCCGGAGCAACTGGCAGAAATCACCCTGATGGCGGCGGAAACCGTGCGCCGTTTCGGGATTGAACCCAAGGTGGCGCTGCTGTCTCATTCCAGCTTTGGCTCTTCCGATAACCCGGCGGCCTGCAAGATGCGTAAAACGCTGGAGCTGGTGAACAAGATGGCACCGGAGCTGGAGATTGACGGTGAGATGCACGGTGACGCCGCGCTGGTGGAAAGCATCCGTAACGATCTGATGCCGGATAGCCCGCTGAAAGGGGCGGCCAACGTGCTGATCATGCCGAATATGGAAGCGGCGCGTATCAGCTACAACCTGCTGCGCGTATCTTCTTCCGAAGGCGTTACCGTGGGGCCGGTGCTGATGGGGGTATCGAAACCGGTACACATCCTGACGCCAATTGCCTCGGTACGCCGCATCGTCAATATGGTCGCGCTGGCCGTGGTGGAAGCGCAGACCACGCCGTTATAAGCCTTGAGTGACTATAAGCCTTAAGTGACTACAAGCCTCCAGCGTTTCGGCGCCGGAGGCTTTTTTTATTTTATGCCCTGCAGCGTGTGGCGATCTGGTGGATATCCTGCGGTGTCGTGCGGCAGCAACCGCCAATCAGCCGGGCGCCGATGCGTTGCCATTCGCCAATTTGATCAATCAGGCTGCCGTGTGCCCCCCCACAGGCATGCCAGGTTTTACTTACCGCGTCGTAGTGTTCACCCGAGTTCGGATAGACCAGCAGCGGCTTGTCAGCCAGCGCGGCAAATTGCTGCAGCGCCGGGGCCACATTTTCCAGCGCAATGCAGTTAATGCCAATCGCCAGCACCTGTGGATTGGCGTGCAGCGCTGCCATGACCTCGGTCAGCGGCGTCCCGTCGCTGAGGTGTTGACTGTCGCGCAGGGTGAAAGCGAACCAGGCACCCAGGGTTGGGAACTCTTCCAACAGCGTCAGCAACGCCTGCAGTTCGCTGAAGGATGGCAGAGTCTCGCAGGCCAGTAAATCCACCCCGGCTTCGGCCAGTGCGCTGATGCGCGGGCGGTGGAAGGCGATCATCTCTTCCTGCGGCAGCGAGTAATCACCGCGATATTCAGACCCATCGGCCAGATAAGCGCCATAGGGGCCTACCGAGCCGGCAATCAGCAGCGGTGCGGCCTGCGGGTGTTGTGCCAGATAATCGCTGCGCGCCTGCTGCGCCAACTGCACGCTTTTGGCGATCAGCGCCAGTGACTGCGCTTGATCCAAACCACGGCGCAGAAAGCCTTGTGGCGTGGCCTGATAGCTGGCGGTGATGGCGCACTGCGCTCCGGCGTTGAAATAGTCGAGATGCACCTGATAAATCAGCTCAGGGTTTTCAATCAGCACTTTTGCCGACCACAGCGGATCGCTCAGATCGCAGCCGCGGGCTTCCAGTTCGGTGGCCAGTGCGCCGTCTAAAATCAGCGTAGGGTGGGCGCTCAAGAGTGTGGCGACAGGGTTGTTAACCGACATGATTCTCTCCCAGAGAGGTTTTTTGCCCGGCACGGCGGGTCAGGTAATAGGCGATGTAGCACAGGGCGACAAAGGGCAGCCCGCAGTAAAGCGCGATGCGCTGCTCCGGATCGAACGCCAGCCCGATGCAGGCCAGCAGGCACAGGGTGAAACCAACGATCGGCGTTAGCGGGTAACCCGGCGCGCGGTATTTAAGACCGGAAATGGGCTGGCCGCTGCGGACATAATGACGGCGGAAAGCGAAGTGCGAGGCACAGATGCTCAACCAGACCACCACCACCGCAAAACCGGAAATTGCCGACAGCGCCACGAACACCGTGTCCGGGGCGATCACGCTGGTCAGCAATGCCAGTACGCCGCCGAGCATGCTGAAGGTCAGCGCGTTGATCGGGATACCGCGTTTATTCACGCGGGAGAAATAGGCCGGCAGGGTGCGCTGGTTGGCCAGCGACCACAGCATGCGCCCCGACGCGTACAGGCCCGAATTGGCTGCCGACAGGATGGCGGTCAGGATCACGAAATTAAAGATATCGGCGGCATAGGGCACCCCGATGCGTTCAAACACCAGCACAAACGGGCTTTTGACAATCCCGGCCTGATCCATCGGGATCAACGCCGCCAGAATAAACACCGTCCCGATAAAGAACAGCATCAGGCGGATCACCGTGGTACGTATCGCCCAGGGCACCACCTTTTCCGGGTTCTCGGTTTCACCGGCGGCAATGCCGATAAGCTCGGTGCCGGAGAATGCGAAATTCACGGCCACCATGGTCATCAGGATCGGCAAGGTGCCGTTTGGCAGCCAGCCGGAGGCGGTCAGGTTATGCAGGAAGGGCGCTGGCGTGCCGTCTTTCATCGGCAGCAGGCCGAACATGGCCGCACCGCCGAGGATGATAAACGCCAGAATGGTAACGACCTTGATCAGCGAGAACCAGAATTCGCTCTCAGCAAAGAAGCGGGTCGTGACCACGTTAAGCAGGAAAATCGCCGCACAGAAGATCAAACACCACAGCCACACCGGTGATTGCGGGAACCAATACTGCATGCAGAAACCGGCGGCGGTCAGGCTCGATCCCAGTGCTACCGTCCAGGTCAGCCAGTACAGCCAGGCGACGGTGTAACCGGTGGCCGGGCCAAGATAGCGAGAAGCGTAGACGTGGAAGGCGCCGGTTTCCGGCATCGCCACCGACAGTTCACCCAGGCACAGCATCACCAGATAGACCACCAATGCGCCGATCAGATAGGCCAGCAGGGTGCCGAGAGCACCGGTAGTGGAAATGATATAGCCGGTGTTGAAGAACAGCCCGGTACCAATCACGCCGCCCAGCGACAGCATCACCAGATGTCGGGCCTTCATGGTGCGTTTGAACTGCCCTTCGGCGGGAACGGCTGAGTGCATAATATTCTATCCGTATAGACGTCTAAATAGCTAAATGGCTATCAGTTATACCCGCAATACTTCATGAAATCAATGTGTGAGCGGAAACCATAAAGCAAAAACCGTTATCAGCGTCTCACGACAGGTTGCTTTCTATATGCAAATGATAATTATTATCTATAATGTCGCCACTTTTATTACAAGGGCAGCATGATGAGATTTTTGATTTTATTGGCCGCGCTGGCACTGGGCGCCTGTAGTCAGGCACCGGTTTCCTCGCCGAAAAACAGCCTTGATAACCTGGGGAAAATTACCGACTTGCGCAGCGGCGAAAGTTTGTCACCCGAGCAACTGCTGACCCGATTGGCCGCTCAGCCACGGGTTATCGTCGGAGAAAAGCATGACAACCCATACCACCACCAGATTGAACTGTGGCTGGTGGAAAACTTACCGCAGCAGCGGCCGCAGGGCAGCGTACTGATGGAGATGATTAACCCGAATCAGCAGGCCAAAGTGAGTCAGGTGAAACAGTGGCTGCAGGGTAATCCGAGAGTGCGTGATGAGCGCGTGGCGGAGTTGATTGACTGGCAACCAGGCTGGAAATGGCCGCTGTACGGGGATTTGACGATGGCGGCGATGCGCGCACCGTACCCGCTGTGGTCGGCCAACCTGGATCGCGATGAAATCATGGCGTTTTATCAGCAGCCGGTTTTCCCGCAGGGCCAACTGTCAGTGCGTCCTGCGGTGCAGAAGGCGCTGGAAGAAACTATCCGCACTTCGCACGGTGGGAAAATTGAGCCTCAACAACTGCATGCCATGCTGGCGATCCAGCAGCAACGCGATCGACGTATGGCCGAACGGTTAATGGCCGCGCCGACGCCGACGCTGCTGATTGCCGGCGGTTATCATGCTTCCAAATCGGTGGGGGTGCCGCTACACGTGCAGGATCTGCAGCCGACAGCCGTGCCAACCGTGTTGATGCTGGTTGAGCCTGGTGTACAGGTCGATAAGCAGGTGGCGGATTACCTGTGGGTTACCCCAGCGGTTAACCCTGAGGGTAAATGATTAGGTTAAGACGGTGAAAAGAACTGTTAATACAAATTACAAATGATTATCATTAGCAAATGAGATCTAAAATCATTCGTAATTAAGTAATCTAATATCCCTATGCCGAGTCCGTCTTTATCTTATCCGCTCGCCTCCATGCCACAGCCGCGCTGGGCGCGCGGATTTTTATGTGCGATAGCGGCACATGTGGCGCTGGTACTGCTGTTTTATTGGCCACCCCAGCCGCTGCCGCCAATGCCGTTAGCGCCACCGGCGGTGATGATGAGTTGGGCGGCACAGATTGAAGCACCGGAAAGTCCCAAGCCGCTGCCGTTGGGTGTGCAACAGGCCGAGTCTTCTGCGGCACAACCGGCCGAGCCGCAGGATCAACCCGATTTGCCCAAGTTGGCGCGGGCCGAAAAGACCAAAATCAGCGTGGCTGAGAAAAAGCGAACCGAACACCAGCCACCGCAGAAAGCCCAGCCGAAGCCGGAACAGCAGCTGAAAGAGATCAGGCACGCCGCTGCATCCAGCGCTGCCGCACCGAAAGCCTTGAACATAGCCCGGCAGACGGCCGCACCGCTGAACAGCGATTCCGCAAGCAGCGAACAGGTCAGGCTGTCGTGGGAAAGCCGGGTAAAGGGAATGCTAAACCGCATCAAGCGTTATCCGTCAGATGCGCAGCGCCGCCGCCGTACCGGCATGCCGCAGGTGTCTTTTTCCGTGGATGAACAGGGACGGGTTTTCGATCTGACCTTGCATGCTCCGTCGGGCACCGCCTCGCTGGATCGTGAGGCGCTGGCCGTGGTCATGCGGGCGCAGCCACTGCCGCCACCGCCGGTCGAAATGCTGCGGCAGGGCAAGGTTCAGGTAACGATGCCCATCGATTTTAATCTGGCGGCGCTGGACGCCAGCCAATAATTTATTTCGTGAGCCGCGTTCTTTTGTTTACCCAAACAAAAGGGAGCTGCTGATGCCAAACTATCGTGAGGGACCATGAAACAAACACTTCTGTCGGGCCGCCAGCGTTGGCGTTCGGCCACCTATGCCGTGATTTCATTAAGCTTATTGGGCCAGGCCGCCTGGGCGCAGCCGTTGGCGCCCAGCGCCGAGATTATCCCGCACCCATTAACCGCCCAGGGGGAAACCCGGGTGGATGATTATTATTGGCTGCGTGACGACAGCCGGCAAAATAAAAAGGTGCTGAATTATCTGACGGCGGAAAACCGTTATACCGAGCAGATGATGCAGCCGTATAAAAAACTGCGCGATAGCCTGTATCAGGAAATGCTGGGCCGCATCAGCCCGGAAGATCGCTCGGTGCCCTACCAACTTAATGGGTATCGCTATCAGGAAAGTTACGCGGCGGGCAAAGATTTTGCCCTGTATCAGCGACAAGCCCTGACTGCCGATGCGCCGTGGCAAACCTTGCTGGACGCCAATCAGCGTGCGGCGGGGCAGGATTATTATCGTCTGGGCGGGATGGCGATCAGCCAGGATAACCAGCAGATGGCGGTTGCTGAAGATCTGCAGGGGCGCAGGCAGTACCGGATTTCGCTGCGTGAAATCGATAGCGGAAAATGGGCGCCGGAAGTGATTGAAAACACCTCCGGTGACATGGCGTGGGCCAATGACGGCAAGACGCTATTTTATATTCGCAACCACCCGCAGACCCTGTTGCCATATCAGGTTTATCGCCATCAGTCCGGCACGCCGGTTGCGGACGACAAACTTGTCTATCAGGAAAATGATGGCGGGTTCTATTTGAGCCTGGGTCGTTCTTCTTCGCGTGACTACGTCATTATTACCATCAGCGGCAATACCACTTCCGAGGCACGGCTGATTGACGCTAATCAGCCTCTGAGCACGCCGGTGTTGTTTGCCGCGCGCAAGAACGGCCACGAGTATTATGTAGACCACTATCGCGGTGAGTTCTATCTGCGATCCAACCACCAAAGCCCGCATTTTGGTCTGTATCACACCGCGGCAGTCGGCAAGCCATGGCAGGCGCTACTGGCACCACAGGAAAAGCGCGAGGTGGAAGACTTCACGGTGTTCCGCGACTGGCTGGTAGTGAAGGAACGTGCTGATGGCCTGGTACAGCTACGGCAAATCAGTTGGGACGGTAAAACCCAGCGCAGTATTCCGTTCGACGACGCCAGTTATATGGCCTGGCTGGGCTATAACCCGGATCCGGACAACCAGCAGCTGCGCTATGGCTATTCGGCGATGACAACCCCGACCCGCACATACCAATGGGATCTCAACAAAGGCGAGCGCACCCTGCTGAAACAGCAGGTAGTGAAGGGAGTGGATCCCAGCCAGTACCACAGCGAGCGGGTGTGGATTAACGCGCGTGACGGTGTGAAGGTGCCGGTCTCGCTGGTCTACAACAAAGCCATGTTCAAACCGGGGCACAGCCCGCTGCTGGTGTACGGTTATGGTGCCTATGGCATGAGTATGGATCCGGCCTTTAGCGCCAACCGCATTAGTTTGCTGGATCGCGGTTTCGTTTATGCGCTAATCCACGTGCGCGGTGGCGGTGAGCTGGGGCAGAACTGGTACCAACAGGGCAAGTTGACTCATAAGCCAAACACCTTCAGTGACTTTATCGACGCCACCCAGGCATTAATCCAACAGGGTTATGGTCAGCCGGGCCGTATTTACGCCATGGGGGGCAGTGCCGGCGGGCTGCTGATGGGGGCAGTGATTAATCAGGCACCGCAGTTGTATAACGCGGTGGTGGCGCAGGTGCCTTTTGTTGATGTGCTGACCACCATGCTGGACGACAGCATTCCGCTGACGGTCGGTGAATACGAAGAGTGGGGCAATCCGAATCAGCCGCAGGCCTATGCGTTGATGAAGTCCTATAGCCCGTATGACAACCTGGCTAAACAGGCCTATCCGAACCTGCTGGTCACCAGCGGCCTGTATGATTCCCAGGTGCAATATTGGGAACCGGCCAAATGGGTAGCCAAACTGCGTCGTTTTAAACAGGGTGATTCAGTGTTGCTGCTGGCGACCGATATGACGGCCGGCCACGGCGGAAAATCGGGCCGCCTGACGCGGCTGGAAAATAACGCGCTGGAATACAGTTTTATTATGGCGATGGATCAGAAAACACAGAAATAACCACTATCACCGTCGGGTAATAAGCCCGGCGGTTTATTAAAACTATAAAAAATAAATTTACCGTCGATTTCGGCGGGCTTTTTGCTGGGCATTGTCGGCCATAAAATCTTTTTGGCAATTTCTGGGGATATATGAAAATCAAATTAATAGTAAGCCTGATCGGCGCGGGAATAGCGCTGAGCGGGGCGGCGACGGCTGCGCAGAATGGGGCAGAAGAGGGAAAGGGCAAGGTCGTTTTCAGCCCGTTGAATGTTTCGGCGGCAGATAGCAGTACCAGCAGCAGTGAAAAAGAAGCGTTGGAAAAGCCCGGCGCTTTCAGCTCGCGCGGGGAAAATAAAAATCTGGAGTCGGTGGACAGCATTCTGCGCAGTATGCCTGGCACTTATACCCAGATCGACCCCGGCCAGGGTTCGGTCAGCGTCAATATTCGTGGCATGAGCGGTTTTGGCCGCGTTAATACCATGGTTGATGGCATTACCCAGAACTATTATGGCAGTTCACCCAGTGACGCGGCGCATGGCGGTTTGCCAACCAGCCAGTTTGGTGCGCTGATCGATCCTAACTTTATCGTCGGCGTTGATGTGGCACGCGGTAATGCGACGGGATCCGCCGGTGTCAATGCGCTGGCAGGCAGCGCCAACTTCCGCACCATTGGCGTGGATGACGTAGTGTTTTCGGATAATCCTTTTGGCGTGCGCACCAAGTTTTCTGTAGGCAATAACGGTATTGGCCGCAGCGGTATGATCGCCGTGGGTGGGAAAACCGGCGCATTCGGCGAAGGCGGTAGCCTGGGAGCCATGGCGGCTATCAGCGGCAGTTCGATCACCTCTAATTATAAGAACGGTTCCGGGTTTGACAGTGAAGAGTTTAATGTCGATAAAACTTATCGCCAGAATCCAAAATCTCAGTTATTTAAAGTGGATATTAAACCCGACGCTTTTAATAGTATTGAACTGTCGGCCAGAACTTATCAAAACAAGATCACCCGTCGCCATATCGACAGTAATGACTTCTATATTAAATATCATTACGCCCCGTTTTCAGAGCTGATTGATTTTAATCTGACTGCCAGTACCAGCCGGGGTGAGCAGAAGTTTATGTCCGATAATATGGCGGGATTTAGCGACAGCACCGCAAAAAATATCTCGGACGCGCTGGACGTCAATAACACCAGCCGTTTCAGCCTGCAGGAGGTCGACTTTGCCTTTAGCTATGGCGGCAAGCTGATCCGCAACGAATACAAGAAGCGCGCCTCCGGGCTGGTGACAGATGAGGGCCAGGCGGAAAGTTCGCCGGTGGGAATTGCTGGAAAACAAAATATAGCCAGCCTTTACAGTGGGCTGCAGCTTAATTACGGCATCTGGCAGGGTAATTTTGACCTGAACTACAGTGCCTATGATATCTCCGGCTATAAACCGGCCTGTGATGAACGCGTGGCCTGCTTCCCGCAGGGGGCCAGCAACATCAATTTGAAAGAGCACGGCTTTAACCCGGCGGTGATGTTGTCCGCACAGGTAACACCGTGGTTGCAGCCGTTCGTCAGCTACAACAAATCGATGCGTGGGCCGAATATTCAGGAAGTGTTCTTCGCCAACAGCGGCGGGCAGTCGATGAACCCGTTCCTTAAGGGGGAAACGGCAGAAACCTATCAGGCGGGTTTTAACGCCAATGCTCATGACCTGCTGTTTAAACAGGACAGCTTCCAGCTGAAGGCGGTGTATTTTGAGTCGAAAATCAAAAATTACATTTCCAGCCAGAGCTACATGGTGTGCAGTAATCGCCAAAAATGTAATCGTGCCCAGACTAGTCAGGAGGAATGGGATAACGCCGATGTGAATGTCGCCATGACCATGTACAGCAACTCATACGAGCCAGTCAGGTCGCGTGGGGTGGAAGTGGAGGCGATGTACGACGCCGGTTTTGCCTACACCAAACTGTCCCTGAGCAAGGAACACACCAGCCAGCCGACCAATCAGGCCAGCAATGTGTTCGGTGCCGGTGACATTAGCGAGCTGCCGGAATTGTACTTCACGCTGGATACGGGTGTGCGTTTGCTGGATGAGAAATTGACGCTGGGCGGGCTGGTGAAATACACCGGCAAGGCTGTGCGCCTTTCACCTGATTCTAACGTCGATGAGAATGAGCAGTTGCTGAAAGAGCCTGCGCCGCATATCCCGACCGTTATCGATCTTTACAGCACCTATCAGTTCAACCGCAATCTGCTGTTAAAATTCAGCGTGCAGAACCTGATGGACAAAGACTATTCCGATGCGTTGAACAAGATGAACGCCATGCCATCGCAATCAAGAGACTTCTCACCGACCAACACCGCCCGCGGCCGAACTTATATCTTCGGCGGCGAGGTGCGTTTCTAAACGGAATGCGGGCGCAATTACTGCGCCCGTTTTGCCTGCTGCAACCACTTGTCCAGCTCATTGGCGAACTGCTGGCGATCGCGCTGGTTCAGCGTATTCGGGCCGCCGGTCTGGATGCCGCTGGAGCGCAGGGTGTCCATAAAGTCACGCATGTTCAGGCGCTCACGAATGGTGTCCGGGGTGTAACGTTCACCGCGTGGGTTCAGCGCCACTGCCCCTTTTTCTATCACTTCCGCTGCCAGCGGGATATCGGCGGTGATCACCAAATCGCCTTTCTCACAGCGGCGCACGATTTCGTTATCCGCCACGTCAAAACCGGCCGCCACCTGCAGGGTGTGGATGTGCTTTGACGGCGGCGTTCTCAGCGGCTGGTTCGCTACCAGCGTCACCGACATTGCGGTGCGCTCCGCCGCCCGAAACAGCACTTCTTTAATTACGTTGGGACAGGCGTCCGCATCAACCCAAATCTGCATCATTCCGGCTCCTTCAACCAATCGCGTACCGGCAGGAAATCACGGTACAGCGCCGCTTCCGGGCTGTCTTCCGCCGGTTGATAATTGTATTCCCAACGCACCAGCGGCGGCATCGACATCAGGATGGATTCGGTGCGGCCACCGGTTTGCAGGCCGAACAGCGTGCCCCGGTCCCAGACCAAATTGAATTCTACGTAGCGGCCTCGACGATACAGTTGGAACTGGCGCTCGTGATCGCTCCAGCTCAGCGTTTTGCGTTTCTCTACGATCGGCAGATAGGCCTCGAGGAAGCCTTCGCCCACCGCCTGGGTAAACGCGAAACAGGTGGCGAAGTCCGGGGTGTTCAGGTCATCAAAGAACAGGCCGCCGATGCCGCGTGCTTCGTTACGGTGTTTGATAAAGAAATAGTCGTCGCACCACTTTTTGTATTTGGGATAGACCTGCTCACCGAAGGGCGCACACAGTCGTTCGGCGGTGCGGTGCCAGTGAACGGCATCTTCTTCAAAGCCATAAAACGGCGTCAGGTCAAAGCCGCCGCCAAACCACCACACCGGCTCTTCGCCCGGCTTTTCCGCAATGAAAAAGCGCACGTTGGCGTGGCTGGTCGGAATGTAAGGGCTACGCGGATGGATCACCAGCGACACGCCCATCGCCTGGAAACTGCGTCCGGCCAGTTCGGGGCGATGCGCGGTAGCGGAAGCGGGCAGGGTAGCGCCGGAGACGTGTGAGAAGTTGACGCCCGCCTGTTCGAACACCGCACCCTCGGTCAACACCCGGCTGCGGCCACCGCCGCCTTCTTCACGCGTCCAGCGGTCTTCGTTGAAAACGGCGCTGCCGTCGGCCTGGGCCAACTGCGTGCAGATGCGGTCTTGCAGCGCCAGCAGGAAGGATTTTACTTCTGCGATGGTCGATAAACTCATACGGGATAATTCACAGCGTCTGACTGAACAAGGCGCAGAGTATACCTTTATTCACCGCGGCTGGCAGTATCAGCCGGGTTTTCGTTGGTGTGAATCGTAATAGCTGAAGAAACTGATCACCCCGTCGGCAATGGCGCGGGCGATTTTCTCGCGGAATGCGGTGGTGCCCAGCAGACGCTCTTCTGCCGGGTTGGTAATGAACGAGGTTTCGACCAGCACCGACGGGATAGACGGGGATTTCAGCACCGCAAATGCCGCCTGTTCCGTACTGTTGCTGTGCAGGTGGTGAACCGGCCGGATTTGGCCGAGCACGTGGCGGCCGAGCGTCAGGCTGTTGTTGATGGTATCGGTCTGCACCAGATCAAACAGCACCTGTTGCAGATAGTTGTCCTGGTTTTTGTACTTGCCACCGGCCACATCATCGGCGGCGTTTTCACGGTTGGACAGGTAACGCGCCATGGCGCTGCTGGCCCCGCGATTGGACAGGGCAAACACCGAAGCGCCTGAGGCTTCCGGGCTGGTAAAACCGTCGGCGTGAATCGAGATAAACAGATCGGCCTGATGCTGGTGGGCAATCTCCACCCGTTGGAACAGCGGGATAAATTCGTCTTCTTCCCGTGTCAGACGGACTTCGACGTGTTCCTGCTCGTGCAGGATGCGGCGGACGTGGTTGGCAATATCCAACACGACGTGCTTTTCCTGTGAGCCTTCGCTGCCAACCGCGCCGGAGTCGATACCGCCATGGCCAGGGTCGATCATCACCAGCCTTTTGCTGCCGGAGGGTTTAGGCGCTGGTTTAGCGGTCGGTTTGGGATGTTGGTTGCGCAGCATGCCACCAGACTCGGCTTCGGCGCTTTGGCTTTTGCTGCCGAGCAGCACCAACGCCAGGCCGGAGAGCAGTAATTGACGTCGCGTGGGGGAAACGGAGAGCGGCTTAAAATTGAGGAATTGTTTAACCTGCTTTTTCATAACGCTACGCTCCGTCGACAAATTCTATTTTGCGACGTTATATCGTATTGATAATCATTAATCGACCTGATAACTATGTCCATTTATTACGCGGGTAACCGATCATTTCTGGATAATTGCTGGGGTAAATCGCAGTTTGATATTGCGTAAGTGAATAATCACGCGATAATCAGATAAACATCTTAATTAACAGCGGCGAACATCGATGGAAATTCGCGTATTTCGGCAAGACGACTTTGAAGAAGTCATTACCCTGTGGGAGCGCTGCGATCTGCTGCGACCGTGGAACGATCCTGAGATGGATATCGAGCGCAAACTGAATCACGATCCGGGCCTGTTTCTGGTCGCTGAAGTGGGCGGAGAAGTCGTAGGGTCGGTGATGGGCGGTTACGATGGCCATCGCGGTTCGGCGTATTACCTGGGGGTACACCCGGATTATCGCGGGCGCGGTATTGCCAATGCGTTAATTAACCGTCTGGAGAAGAAGCTGATCGCGCGTGGGTGTCCGAAGATCCAGCTGGTGGTACGTGAAGACAACGACACGGTGATCGAGATGTACGAAAAACTCGGTTACGAGATCCAGAACGTGACCAACCTGGGTAAACGCTTGATCGAAGATCAGGAATATTGAGTCGTCATTCGGGCGGTGAAGTTTCACCGCCCGTTGCTGCGTGTTAAGGCAGTTTTTTGATGTTCTTCACATCCACTTCCACACTGCTCCAGTCTTTATCCACTTTCCCTTCCAACTGCACTTTATCTTTCGGGGTGATGGTCTGGCCGTTCCAGCGTTTTCTGTCGATCTCAACCGTCAGGGTGCCGCTGGCGTCACGGAAGGTATAGGTGTCGTCGCCGACGCGCTGCTCGATGTTGCCCTGCAGCATCACCCAGGTGTCATCGCTCATCGACTTCACCTTGTCTACCGTGGTCAGCGCCGCGCTTGGGCCGGAGAAGCCGCCCTGTTGGGTATTTTGCGTTTGTGTCTGCGGCGCGGCAGGGTCGATAAACCCGCCTTGCTGTGCCAGAACCGGTGCGCTGCACAGCGCGATTAATGCGGCCAGGGTATATTTTTTCATCTTAAGCTTCCTTATCTCAATCGCGAATTAAAGCCCTGCCAATCAGGACTGCTGGTTTGATGGGGTTAAGTAAAGCATGAAAATCTTAAGGGGTTCTTAAGCGAGTACATTGAAAACAATAAATCTGGCTCCCATTTGAAGGAGTAATAATAATGAAATTGGCAAGGAATCGACGTTGAAGCCACTCCCACACCGTTTTTCCCCCGACGATTACGATCATCATGGCGCGCTGCGTTTGCCGCTGTGGTTTTGGGGCGTGCTGGTTTTACAGGCCCGGACCTGGATTTTGTTCGTGATGGCCGGTGCTTCGCGCCAGCAGGGTGAAGGGCTGCTGCAGCTGTTTTACCCTGATACCCAAAGGTTCTGGTACGGCATCATGCTGGGGTTGCCGGCGGCGTTGGCATTTCTGTTGGCTCCACGGCGTCACCAATGGCCACGATTGTGGCGCGCCTGGCGTTGGGTGCTTTGTCTCTCGCTACTGGCGGCACTGGGCGGTTCGCTGTTCAGCCTGTGGCAGCAGGCCGACAATCAGCCACCGCTGGATGCTGTCCTGATACTGCTTGATGCGCTGGCCCTGGCCTATCTGTTGCTGAACCAGCGGCTGAAAGCCTGCTTTACCGTACAGAACGAAGCGGGGTAATTGCCGCCTGCGGCGGCACTTTTCCTATTTTCTGCACTCCAAGCTCGCAACCGATGGCGAAGCGTGGGCAGTTGTGAGAGGCTGGCACGCAGCAAAACGCCGGGCCCATGCCTTTGATGTTAAGGAGCTAGAGATGAATATTCGCCCATTATTGTTAGGGCTCCCGCTGTTACTGACCGGCTGTTCGACGATGTCGAACTTCTCCTGGTCGAGCCTGTCGCCGCTTAACTGGTTTGGCAGCAGCCTTGAGGTCAGCGCCAAGGGCGTTGGCGATTTGAACGCCGGCACCCCGATGTCGGAAAGCGCCATCAACGACGGGTTGAAAGGCGATTACCGCCTGCGCGGCGGCATGGCCACCAGCCAGGGCCAGATAGTTTCTTACTATCAGGCGATGGACGGCAATGACGTGAAACTGGTGATCACCGGTGAACCCAAGGGCCACGTGCAGCGTGTGGACGTGATGGACAGCAAGGTGGCGACCGAGTGGGGCAGCAAACTTGGCACGCCGTTCAGCGACCTGTACAGCAAGGCGTTCGGTGCCTGTAAACCGGCCGATGGCGACGATGCCGGCAAGGTGGAGTGTGTGGCGGAGCAGAGCAAGTACGTGACTTACATTTTCAACGGCAAGTGGGCTGGCCCGCAGGACATCATCCCACCGGATGACACGTTGAAAAGCTGGACGGTCAGCAAGATCATCTGGCACGCCAAACCTCAGTAAACCCTTCTTTTTGGGGCGTCCGATCTGCGGCGCCCCAGCTTCCTTCATCTTGACGGATATCCTTATTTTCTTTGCGTTCGGGCAAGGCAATTACCCCTGCTTGCGGTATGATGCTGCGCATTCGTAACAGGCTACTGTTACCCGATTCTGCTATTGAGGATAACGACAATGACACAGGTTCAGAGCGGCATTTTGCTGGAACACTGCCGTTTCGCCATTTTTATGGAAGCCACGGTACAGGGCGAATTTGCCGAACTTCGTCAGGGCTGCAAGCAGTTTTGCCAGACGTTGACCGAGCTGCAACAGCAGTTCCCCGATGCGCATTTGGGCGCGGTGGTTGCCTTTGGCTATGACGTTTGGCATGACCTGTCCAGCGGTCAGGGTGCCAAAGAGCTGAAGCCATTCACTCCGCTCGGCAAAGGGCTGGCACCGGCCACCCAGCGCGACCTGCTGATCCATATTCAATCCCTGCGTCATGATGTTAACTTCACGCTGGCCCAGGCCGCGCTGGCGGCGTTCGGCAATGCCATCAAAATTGAAGAAGAAACCCACGGTTTCCGCTGGGTGGAAGAGCGTGACCTGAGCGGCTTTATCGACGGCACGGAAAACCCGCAGGGCGACCAACGTCCGGAAGTGGCGGTGATTGCCGAAGGCGAAGAAGACGCAGGCGGCAGCTATGTGCTGGTGCAGCGTTACGAACACAACCTGCGTCAGTGGCAGCGTTTCACCACTGAACAGCAGGAGCAGATTATCGGCCGTACCAAACATGACAGTGAAGAACTGCCGCCAGAGCAACGCCCGGACACCTCGCACGTCAGCCGCGTTGATCTGAAAGAAGACGGCAAGGGGCTGAAGATCCTGCGCCAAAGCCTGCCTTATGGCACCGCCAGCGGCAAGCACGGGCTGTATTTCATCGCCTACTGCGCACGCCTGCATAACATCGAAAAGCAACTGCTGAGCATGTTTGGCGATCTGGACGGCAAACGCGACGCGATGCTGCGTTTCAGCCGTGCGGTGACCGGCAGTTATTACTTTGCGCCATCACTGACGCGCCTGCTGTCGCTGTAATACCTCTACCGGGGCAGGCTACGTCGGCTCCGGTTTTACTTCCCCCCTCTGGCATGCCGCTCCGCTCCTGCCTTATAGCGTTTGATGCTTGAAAATCACTAAACGGTATATAAAAGCGTTACAGCTCCGCACCTAGTTATAAATACACTGGTCAACATCAGGGCGAAAGCCCGACGGATTGACTCAGTGATAAGGTGCACAATGAAACAAACGCGGGTTAAAAATATCGTACTGAAAGGGTGGTTGGCGGCGGCGCTGTTAGCCAGCGGCCCGCTGTCGGCAACCGAATTGCTGAACAGCTCCTATGACGTTTCCCGTGAATTGTTTACCGCGCTGAACCCAGGTTTTGAGCAGCAATGGAACCAACAGCATCCGGGCGACAAGCTGAGCATAAAGCAATCCCACGCCGGCTCCTCCAAGCAGGCGCTGGCGATCCTGCAGGGCTTGCGCGCCGACGTAGTGACCTACAACCAGGTCACCGACGTGCAGATCCTGCACGATCGCGGCCAACTGATCCCGGCTGACTGGCAGACCCGTTTACCGAACAACAGCTCACCTTTCTATTCCACCATGGCTTTCCTGGTGCGTAAGGACAATCCAAAAGGCATTCATAACTGGAATGATTTGGTGCGTGACGACGTGAAGCTGGTGTTCCCGAACCCGAAAACCTCCGGTAACGGCCGTTATACCTATCTGGCCGCCTGGGGCGCTGCCAATCAGGCGGATGGCAATGATCAGGCCAAAACCCGCGCCTTTATGACCCGTTTCCTGAAAAACGTTCTGGTGTTTGACACCGGCGGCCGCGGCGCGACCACTACCTTCGTCGAGCGTGGCCTGGGTGACGTGCTGATCAGTTTTGAGTCGGAAGTGAACAATATTCGCAAGCAGTATGGCGAAGACAAATACGAGGTGATCGTGCCGCCGGTCGATATTCTGGCGGAGTTCCCGGTGGCCTGGGTCGATAAAAACGTGGCAAGAAACGGCACCGAACAGGCGGCCAAAGACTATCTGAATTATCTCTACAGCCCGGCAGCACAGCAGGTTATCACCAGCTACTACTATCGCGTTTACGACAAACAGGCGATGGCCGCGGCCAAAGGGCAGTTCCCGGAGACCAAGTTGTTCCGGGTGGAAGATCAGTTTGGTGGCTGGCCGCAGGTGATGAAAACGCATTTCTCCACCGGTGGCGAGTTGGATCAGCTGTTAGCCGCAGGGCATAAGTAATGTTGTCGTTGACCAGCAAGCGGGTTTTACCTGGGTTTGGCCTCAGCCTGGGGAGCAGCCTGTTTTATACCTGCCTGATCCTGTTGTTGCCGCTCAGCGCGTTGGTGATGCAGTTGGCGCAGATGAGCCTGGCGCAGTATTGGGAAGTGATTTCCAATCCGCAGGTGGTGGCGGCTTATAAAGTCACGCTGCTGGCGGCGGGCGTTGCCAGCCTGTTTAACGCGGTGTTCGGCATGCTGATGGCCTGGATCCTGACCCGCTATCGTTTTCCCGGTCGCACGCTGTTGGACGGTCTAATCGATCTGCCGTTTGCCCTGCCGACCGCGGTAGCCGGCCTGACGCTGGCGGGACTGTTTTCCACCACTGGCTGGTACGGCCAATGGCTGGCGCATTTTGACATCAAGGTGACTTTTACCTGGCTCGGCATTGCCGTGGCGATGGCCTTTACCAGCCTGCCGTTCGTGGTGCGCACCGTACAGCCGGTTCTGGAAGAACTGGGGCCGGAATATGAAGAGGCGGCAGAAACCCTGGGCGCGACTCGCTGGCAGAGTTTTCGTCGCGTGGTGATCCCTGAGCTGGCCCCGGCGCTGTTGGCCGGTACGGCAATCTCTTTTACCCGCAGCCTGGGCGAGTTTGGCGCGGTGATCTTTATCGCCGGCAATATTGCCTGGAAGACGGAAGTGACCTCGCTGATGATTTTTGTTCGTTTGCAGGAATTTGATTATCCGGCGGCCAGTGCGATTGCCTCGGTGATCCTGGCGGCCTCGCTGCTGTTGCTGTTCAGCATTAACGTTCTGCAGAGCCGCTTTGGCCGACGTATCGGGGGGCACTGATGGCGGATATCTCTGAGTTTAACGGCGTTGAACGCCCGCGCGTCAACTGGGGCAAGTGGACGCTGATCGGTATCGGCGTGCTGTTTTCGGTATTGCTGTTGGTAGTGCCGATCATTTCGATTTTTGCCGAAGCCTTTTCCAAAGGTATTGGCGTGATGTGGGGCAACCTGGTCGATCACGACATGTTGCACGCTATCTGGCTGACGGTGCTGATCGCCTTGATTACCGTGCCGTTCAACCTGATTTTCGGCACGCTGTTGGCCTGGCTGGTGACGCGTTTCACCTTTCCGGGGCGTCAGCTGTTACTGACGCTGATCGACATCCCGTTCGCCGTTTCGCCGGTGGTAGCGGGGCTGATTTACCTGTTGTTCTACGGCAGTAATGGCCTGCTGGGCGGTTGGCTGGATGCGCATAATATCCAGCTGATGTTCTCCTGGCCGGGCATGGTGCTGGTGACCATTTTCGTGACCTGTCCGTTCGTGGTACGTGAGCTGGTTCCGATGATGCTAAGTCAGGGCAGTCAGGAAGACGAGGCCGCCATTTTGCTGGGGGCTTCCGGATGGCAGATGTTCCGCCGGGTGACCTTGCCAAACATTCGCTGGGCGCTGTTGTACGGCGTGGTATTGACCAACGCGCGCGCCATCGGTGAGTTCGGCGCGGTATCGGTAGTGTCCGGTTCTATTCGCGGCGAGACTTTCAGCTTGCCGCTGCAGGTTGAGTTGTTGCAACAGGATTACAACACGGTCGGTTCCTTTACCGCCGCCGGTTTGCTGACCCTGATGGCGATAGTGACCCTATTTTTGAAGAGTGGCCTGCAATGGCGTCTGGAACGTCAGAATGCACGTCTCGAGCGGGAGGAAAATCATGAGCATTGAGATTAACGGTATCAATAAGTTTTTCGGTCGTACCAAGGTATTGAACGATATCTCGCTCGACATTGCCTCCGGTGAGATGGTGGCACTGCTGGGGCCGTCCGGTTCCGGTAAAACCACGCTGCTGCGTATTATCGCCGGGCTGGAAAGCCAGAGCGGCGGCAAGCTGGGCTTCCACGGCACCGACGTCAGCCACGTGCATGCCCGCGATCGTCGAGTGGGCTTCGTGTTCCAGCATTACGCGCTGTTCCGCCACATGACGGTGTTCGATAATATCGCCTTTGGCCTGAGCGTGCTGCCGCGCCGTGAGCGCCCGAATGCCGCGGCGATCAAACAAAAAGTGACCCAGTTGCTGGAAATGGTGCAGTTGGCCCATTTGGCTAACCGTTATCCGTCACAGCTTTCCGGTGGTCAGAAGCAGCGCGTGGCCCTGGCGCGTGCACTGGCGGTCGAACCGCAAATTCTGCTGCTGGATGAACCCTTCGGCGCGCTGGATGCGCAAGTGCGTAAAGAGCTGCGCCGCTGGCTGCGTCAGCTGCATGAAGAACTGAAATTTACCAGCGTATTCGTCACCCACGATCAGGAAGAGGCGATGGAAGTCGCCGATCGTATCGTGGTGATGAGCCAGGGCAATATTGAGCAGGTCGGTTCGCCGGAAGAGATTGTACGTGAACCGGCCAGCCGCTTCGTGCTGGAATTTATGGGCGAAGTGAACCGCCTGAGCGGCGAGATCCGCGGTTCGCAGCTGTTCGTCGGTGCGCACCAGTGGCCGTTGTCGTTCCAGCCAATGCATCAGGGTCGCGTGGACTTGTTCCTGCGCCCGTGGGAAATGGAAGTCGGTACCGAGAGCAGCGACCGCTGCCCGCTGCCGGTGCAGGTGCTGGAAGTCAGCCCACGCGGCCATTTCTGGCAGATGACCGTGCAGCCGATTGGCTGGCATCAGGAACCTATCAGCGTGGTGCTGCCGGAGGGTAACGAACCGCCGGTACGCGGTGGCCGCTACTACGTTGGCAGCCTGAATGCGCGCCTGTACGCCGGCGATCAACTGCTACAACCTGTTGCGTTAGCTAAAAGCGCCTGATAGTTTTTAGTCCCCAACAGCATTTTAAAGGCAACCCTGGGGTTGCCTTTTTACTTTTCGCACTTCAACACAGGCAAAGATCGTGACAACGCTTGAACAATGCATCGGTAATACCCCGCTGGTAAAATTACAACGACTGGCTGCAGGCCTGGGCAGCGAGGTTTGGCTCAAACTGGAAGGCAATAACCCGGCGGGTTCGGTAAAGGATCGCGCCGCGCTGGCGATGATCCAGCAGGCGGAGCTGCGCGGTGAGATAAAGCCCGGCGATCGGTTGATCGAGGCCACCAGCGGCAACACCGGCATTGCACTGGCGATGATAGCGGCGCTCAAGGGCTATTCGATGACCCTGCTGATGCCGGAAAACATGAGCCTGGAACGTCAGGCGGCGATGCGTGCCTATGGCGCAGAGTTGATCCTGGTCAGCCGCGAAGTGGGGATGGAAGGCGCGCGCGATCTGGCGCTGGAAATGCAGAATCAGGGACAGGGCAAGGTGCTGGATCAGTTCAATAATCTGGACAACCCTTACGCCCACTTCACCACCACCGGTCCGGAAATCTGGCAGCAGAGCCATCAGCGGGTGACCCATTTCGTTTCCAGCATGGGCACCACCGGCACCATTACCGGAGTGGGGGGCTACCTGAAGAGCCAAAACCCGCAGGTGCAGATTATCGGCCTGCAGCCGGCAGAAGGCAGCAGTATTCCCGGCATTCGCCGCTGGGCACCGGCTTATATGCCGGGGATCTTCCGGCCGGACCTGGTGGATCAGGTGCTGGACATTGAGCAAACCGACGCTGAACAGACCATGCGTCAGTTGGCGCAGCGCGAAGGTATATTCTGCGGCGTCAGCTCCGGCGGAGCAGTAGCCGGTGCGCTACAGATTGCGGCGGCCAATCCGGGCAGCGTGATCGTGGCTATCATCTGCGATCGCGGCGATCGTTATCTCTCCACCGGTGTTTTTGCTTAAGGGTTATCCCCTTTTCAACGCTTGTAGTGGATCCATCCCGGCGGCTTGTTTCGCCGGGAAGAAATCAAAATCCCCCAATATCTCTTCTGCGTCCCTCAGAGCGTTCTGTTGTGTTGAGTCGTCAATCTCGGCTACCGCTGCCTTTTATGCTGTTAATCGCCCAGCGCCACGTCCAGGGCCTTTATCTGGTCCTATTTTGGACCACCAGGGCGATATAAAGGGAAGTTCTTCGCCGTCTTGCGCCCTGAAGTAGAGAAATCAGGCAATA
The DNA here is from genome assembly GCF_000347995.1 of Serratia sp. S4. Taxonomy (NCBI): domain Bacteria; kingdom Pseudomonadati; phylum Pseudomonadota; class Gammaproteobacteria; order Enterobacterales; family Yersiniaceae; genus Serratia; species Serratia sp. S4. The sequence continues at coordinate 3,803,361 of NZ_KB661120.1, read as the reverse complement.
GCGACCACAATAACGGTGGGCTTCCCTGGCACAAAAGCGCGGCAAAAATCTGTTGGCACTAATTTAACGCGCCGTCGGCCGGGCTGCGGTAAGTGGCGTTCAGGAATATGTAAGGATTGAGTAAAACCGGCTGCGAAGCAGACAAATAGGCGTGAAAATGATGAAAATCCGCGAAGGAGCAAGGCATGAAAATTTTATTGGTCGATGATGACCTCGAACTCGGCACCATGCTGAGCGAATATCTGACCGGCGAAGGCTTTAACGCCACGCTGGTGCTGACCGGCAAGGCCGGGGTGGAAGGCGCGCTGTCAGGTGATTACACCGCGATGATCCTCGACATCATGCTGCCGGACATGAGTGGCATCGACGTACTGCGCGACGTGCGTAAAAAAAGCCGCATGCCGATCATCATGCTGACGGCCAAGGGCGATAACATCGATCGGGTTATCGGCCTGGAGATGGGCGCCGACGACTATATGCCCAAGCCGTGCTATCCCCGGGAACTGGTGGCGCGCCTGCGTGCGGTACTGCGCCGCTTCGACGAGCGTCCGGATGAGGTGGACGATGAGATTGCGATTAATTTCGGCGAACTGACCCTTAACCCATCGACCCGCAGCAGCGAATGGCGCGGCAAGGCGTTTGATCTGACCGCTTCCGAATTCAACCTGTTGGAGTTACTGCTGCGCGCGCCGGAGCGGGTGGTATCAAAAGACGAGCTGTCAGAAAAAGGTTTAGGCCGCCCACGAGAAGCCTATGATCGCAGCGTCGACGTGCATATCAGCAATATCCGCCAGAAGCTGGGGGCGTTGACGGACAACGCGCTCAGCATTGAGACGGTGCGCAGCATCGGCTATCGCATCCGATAATGCCTATGCGTGGAAGACTGTTCTGGAAAATCCTGCTCGGCTTCTGGCTGACCTTTATCATCATGACCCAGGCGTTGTGGGTCGCTTTTTCCTTGTATGGCGATCGCTACGAGCCACCGGAAAGTTCGATGGCCCGACGGGTGATTGGGCTGCACCTGACGTCGGCCGCCACGCAGCTGCGCAGCGGCGGAATGCCGGCGCTGGATGCCATGCTGAAAGACTGGTCGGATGATGACCGGCGCTTGCTTTCCGTGACCCCACTGGACAAGCCGCCTGCACCGGTAACTGAGGAGCCGGTGTTTGAGAGCCGCCGGATGCCGAAAGCAGTCACCTCCTGGGTAGAGGGCGAGGGCGGTAAGGGCTATTGGCTGAGTTACGACATGCGCAGCCTGCGGGACGAGTATCGCCCGAAAAAGCGTTCGCATTTCTTCAATATTCCTGCGCCGATGCTGTGGGTGGGCGGGCTGGCAGGACTGTTGTTCAGTGCGGTACTGGCCTGGAACCTGACCCGGCCGATGCGCAAACTGCGTGACGGTTTTGATCGTGTGGCACAGGGCGACTTGTCGGTGCGCCTGTTCCCGGCGATGCGTCGGCGGCATGACGAGCTTTCAGAGGTGGCACGTGACTTTGACAGCATGGCGGAAAGGCTGGAGCTGTTGGTCAGCGCCCGTGAGCAGTTGCTGCATGACGTTTCGCACGAACTGCGTTCGCCGCTGGCCCGCTTGCAATTGGCGATTGGCCTGGCGCGGCAGAATGCGGGTAACGTAGAGAATTCGCTGCAGCGCATTGAGCACGAAGCGGGGCGGCTGGATAAAATGATCGGCGAACTGTTGGCGCTGTCGCGTGCCGAGAGCAACAGCCTGCCGGATGAAGAGTATTTTGACCTGTACGGGCTGGTGGATGCGGTGGTGAGCGATGCGCGCTACGAAGCACAGATCCCCGGCGTAGACATCGTGCTGCAGGCCAGCTCGGACGTGGATTACACCGTCAAGGGCAATGCCGAACTGATGCGGCGGGCGGTGGATAATATTGTGCGTAATGCGTTGCGTTTCTCCAGCCACGGACAGCGGGTGACGGTGGTGCTGACGCGTATCGAGCAGTTGTTCCAGATTGAGGTCAGCGATCAGGGGCCGGGTGTGGAAGAGTCAAAAATTTCCAGCATTTTTGATCCGTTCGTCAGGGTAAAATCGGCAATGTCAGGCAAGGGCTACGGGCTGGGACTGGCGATCACCCGCAAGGTGGTTCTGGCGCACGGTGGTCAGGTTGAGGCGCGTAACGGCGAACGGGAAGGGCTAGTGATTACCCTGCGAATTCCGCGCTGGAGTTAATTGCTGTTGCGATTGGCTTGAATGACAGACATAAAAAAACGGCGCCGAGGGCGCCGTTCTTGCGTTCATCCGCTATTACTTCTTGATGCGGATGATCGGGGTCTCACCAACGGTGACGTTACCGGTCAGTTTGATCAGTTCTTTGATCTCGTCCATGTTGGAGATAACCACCGGCGTCAGGATAGACTTGGCTTTCTCTTCCAGCAGGGCCAGATTGAACTCGATAACCACATCACCTTTCTTGACGCGTTGGCCTTCTTCAGCGATGCGTTTGAAGCCTTCGCCTTTCAGTTCAACGGTGTCGATACCGAAGTGGACAAACAGCTCGATGCCGCTGTCGGATTCGATAGAGAAAGCATGGTTGGTTTCGAAAATTTTACCGATGGTGCCGTCAACCGGAGCAACCATTTTGTTGCCCGTTGGTTTGATGGCAATACCGTCGCCAACGATTTTTTCAGCGAATACTACGTCAGGTACATCTTCGATATTAACGATTTCGCCAGAAAGTGGAGCTACGATCTCGATAGTGCCCGTGTCTTTCTTGTCATCAGAAACCAGAGATTTCAATTTATCGAACAAACCCATGATCTTCTCCTAAGCATTAAATTGGGCGGCGTTCCAGTGTCGTGGAAGTTTAGCAGAGCGTCTTTTCTTCGATGAATTTATTCACGCAATTCATCAGATCTTGCGCCGTTGGCTGTGCCAAGGCTTGCGCTGCCAACGCCTTCACATCTTCGAAATTAGTATTACGTATAATTTTCTTGATGCGCGGGATTGAAATCGCACTCATGCTGAACTCATCCAGCCCCATGCCCAATAACAACAGTGTAGCACGCTCATCACCAGCCAGTTCACCGCACATACCGGTCCACTTGCCTTCTGCATGAGATGCATCAATAACCTGTTTGATCAGGCCAAGCACTGATGGGGACATCGGGTTATAGAGATGAGAAATCAGCTCGTTGCCGCGATCTACCGCCAGAGTATACTGGGTTAGATCGTTTGTCCCAATACTAAAGAAGTCGACTTCTTTCGCCAGGTGATGAGCAATCACCGCCGCGGCCGGTGTTTCCACCATCACGCCCACTTCAATTGTTTCGTCAAACGCCTTGGCTTCTTCACGCAATTGCGCTTTCAGCGTCTCGATTTCGCCTTTCAGATCGCGAACTTCTTCTACCGAAATGATCATCGGGAACATGATGCGCAATTTGCCGAACGCGGAGGCGCGCAGGATGGCACGCAGCTGCGCGTGCAGGATTTCTCTGCGATCCATGGCGATACGGATGGCGCGCCAGCCGAGGAACGGGTTCTCTTCTTTCGGCAGGTTCATGTACGGCAGGTCTTTGTCGCCGCCGATGTCCATGGTGCGTACGATCACTGCCTGTGAGCCCACGGCTTCCGCAACGGCTTTATAGGCCTGGAACTGCTCGTCTTCGGTCGGCAGTGAGTCGCGGTCCATGAACAGGAATTCGGTACGATACAGGCCGACACCTTCAGCGCCGTTGCGCTCTGCACCTGCGACGTCGCGCACGGTGCCGATGTTGGCACAGACTTCAACCTGATGCCCGTCCAGCGTAATTGCCGGCAGGTCTTTCAGCTTGGCCAGATCGTTTTTCTCGGTCACGTACTGGTTCTGTTCGGCTTTCAACTGATCGATAACGTCAGCGGTTGGGTTAACGTAAATTTTATTGTTAACCGCGTCCAGAATCAGGTAGTCGTCGTTCTTCACCTGCTTGGTCACGTCGCTGGTGCCCACGATTGCCGGCAATTCCAGGGAGCGCGCCATGATGGAGGTGTGTGAAGTACGGCCGCCGAGATCGGTGATGAAGCCCAGAACCTTGTCCAGGTTCAACTGCGCGGTCTCAGACGGGGTCAAATCGGTAGCAACCAGGATCACTTCGTCCTGAATTGAGCTCAGATCGACGATTGCCAGGCCCAGAATGTTCTGCAGCAGGCGTTTACCGATGTCACGTACGTCGGCCGCACGCTCTTTCAGGTACTCATCGTCGAGTTCTTCCAGCGCTTTCGCCTGGCCTTCGATGATGGTGTAGGCAGCCGCGTCCGCAGAAGCCAGATCGTCTTTGATTAGGGCTATGATTTCCTGCTCAAGCTCTTCGTCTTCCAACAGCATGATATGGCCTTCGAAGATAGCTTCTTTCTCTTCGCCGAAGGTTTCGCCAGCTTTGGTCTTGATCACTTCCAACTGCGCGGATGCCTTGGCGCGGCCATCAAGAAAACGTTGGACTTCCTGCTCTACAGCGTCTGCAGAGATTTTCTTCCGGTTGATGACAATTTCATCTTCTTTCAGTAGGAGAGCCTTACCAAAAGCGATACCCGGTGATACTAAAATGCCTGAAATCATAACCCTACCTTACTCTTGACTGGTGTTAACTAAGAAGACGGGCCGATTACTCAAGCTCTGCCATCAGTTTTACCAAGTGTTCAACGGCTTTCTGCTCGTCTTCACCTTCAGCGGAGATGGTCACTACGGTCCCTTGAGTCAGCCCCAGAGTTTGCAGTTTGAACAGGCTTTTGGCGCTGGCGCTTTTACCGTTAGAGGTCACGGTGATGTCAGACGTGAAGCCTTTGGCTTCTTTCACGAACTGAGCGGCAGGGCGAGTGTGCAGACCATTCGGAGCGGTAATAGTAACTTCTTGCTGGAACATTGATGTTTCCCCAACTTATTGGTGTGTTGTGGAGCTAAAGTTTAGCCCAAGGGTATGACTTTAGCTTGTCTGGTTAGCGCCTGACTATGGTACAGGGGCGAGCATTGATGCAACAGAAAACGACGAGTTTGGCACTTCAGATCAAAAAAACCGGCTTCTGCCGTCGTTTAAATCCGCTCTCCATTATGCCGTGTTTACCGCATCCGCGACAAACGAGTAAATCGATTCAGCCTAAACAACGAATGGAGAGTGATTAATTTCGCGCATCGAAATAATGCACCGTTAAATACTAAAGCTGGCGGGTAAAATCAATCTTCGACTGCTATAAACTTTGATCCAGTCCACAAAAAAGCACCCCGTAAGGTGCTTTTTTAGCGATTAGTGCGCGGCTGGCACTACTGTTGCAATTCTTGTTCGGTGAACAAATCGGCGAACAGGGCGGTGCTCAAATAGCGCTCGCCGGAGGAAGGTAAGATCACCACGATGGTTTTGTCGGCGAACTCTGGTTCTTCAGCCAGTTTCACCGCTGCGGCCACGGCGGCACCGGAGGAAATGCCTGCCAGAATCCCTTCTTCGTCCATCAGGCGGCGTGCCATGCTGATGGCTTCGTCGTTGGTGATTTGCTCGACACGGTCAACCAGGTCGAGCTCCAGGTTGCCTGGGATAAAACCTGCGCCGATGCCCTGAATCTTGTGCGGGCCCGGTTTGATTTCTTCACCATTCAGCGCCTGGGTGATTACCGGTGAGTCGGTAGGTTCGACCGCCACGGTGGTAATCGCCTTGCCTTTGGTGTTCTTGATATAGCGGCTGACACCGGTCAGCGTACCGCCGGTACCGACGCCAGAGATGAAAACGTCAACTTCGCCATCGGTATCTTCCCAGATTTCCGGGCCGGTGGTTTGTTCGTGGATCGCCGGGTTGGCCGGGTTGCTGAACTGCTGCAGGATCAGGTAGCGGTTGGGATCGGTGGCGACAATTTCTTCCGCCTTGGCGATCGCGCCTTTCATGCCTTTAGCGCCTTCGGTCAGCACCAGGTTGGCGCCCAGCGCCTTGAGCAGTTTGCGGCGTTCGATGCTCATGGTTTCCGGCATGGTCAGCGTCAGCTTATAGCCGCGTGCGGCGGCGACGAACGCCAGTGCGATACCGGTGTTGCCGCTGGTTGGCTCCACCAGTTCTTTGCCGGCGACCAGGACGCCGCGTTTTTCTGCGTCCCAAATCATATTGGCACCGATGCGGCACTTGACGCTAAAGCTCGGGTTGCGTGATTCAACCTTGGCCAGAATGCGTCCGTTGCCGATACGGTTCAGACGAACCAGCGGCGTATGGCCGATCGTTAATGAGTTGTCTTCATATATCTTGCTCATAGCCCGTCCTTTAACTCTATGAAAAATGTGGGGAACGTCGAAAGCATACGCTAACAGTACCGGCAGGGAAGTAAAGAATTGGTATATCTATATGTTATTAGGAAATAAGTTTTAAGCACAAGGATAAGGGCGCAAATTGCGCGCCCTGTCGAAGAATTAATCGTAATGTGGCCGATAAAACGGCTCAGGAACGAACGAATTGTGGGCGGTAACGATCAACCCACATCGCCGTGGCACCGCAAACCGCGACCGGCAGGATCACCAGATTGAGGATCGGGATCATGGTGAACAGGCTGACCATCGCACCAAACTGCAGATTGTCGGTCTTATGCTGACGCAGTGCGCGGCGCATATCGGCGAAGCTTACCTTGTGGTTATCGAACGGATAGTCGCAATACTGGATTGCCAACATCCAGGCGCTGAACAGGAACCACAGCACCGGTGCCACCGTCTGGCCAATGCCTGGAATGAAATAGAGTATCAGCAGCAGTAGCGCGCGTGGCAGGTAGTAGGTCAGCTTGCGCCATTCACGCGCCATAATGCGCGGCAAATCTTTCACAATGCCAAAGATGCCGGTGTCCGGCAGCGGTTTGCCGGTCAGGCTGCCCTCGAGGTGTTCGGCCAGCAGGCCGCAGAAGGGGGCGGCGATCAGGTTGGTGATGGTGCTGAACAGATAGCTGAACACCAGCAGTACGGAAATGACCGCCAACGGCCACAGTAAATAGCTAAGCCACTGCAGCCAGGTGGGAACATGGCTCATCATGCTGGGGATCCAGTCGCCGAGCTGGCTGAACAGCCACCAGAAGGCGGACCCCATCAGCAGTACGTTGACCAGTAACGGCAATACGACATAGCGTTTAATCCCCGGGCGTGAAATCAGGCGCCAGCCTTCGGCAAAATAATGCAGGCCGCTGGTGGAGTGAGAAGGTGACTGCGTATAGGACATATCTTAAGTTATCTCTTTGTCTGAACAGGCTTAGCTATCATATCGGGATGATTTTCTACTGGCTAGGGTGACATTGGCTGAAAAAACAGCAAAAAAAGGCAGTATAATCATCTTTATTGGCATAAAGTTCAGCACGGACTTGCACTTGTGTGCTCGGGCAAATAGAGTTAAAGAGTGAATGTTTGCCGCGGTGGCAATGTATTGGAACAACAGAGATAGCAATGATGCAGGATTTGCGTCTGATATTAATCGTTGTTGGCGCGATCGCCATAATAGCGTTGTTATTGCACGGTCTTTGGACCAGTCGTAAGGAACGCTCATCGCTTTTTCGCGATCGCCCAGCCAAACGTTCCAAAAAGGAACGTGAACAATCCCCGATCGACGAACTCGATGAAGGTGTGGGAGAGGTGCGTGTACGCTCCGCTCACCCGGAAGACGAGCCGTCCTTTGGTCATTTCGATGCCGCTCGCGAAGAACCCGTGGTTGCGCCCAAGCCCGCTCCGGCGGCTGAGCCAGCACCGCGTGCCGTTCAACCGGCTGCCCATCAGACTCCGCCACCGCTGTCTCAGCGGCCGGATTATGATGACATCCTGTTGGACAACTACGCGCAGGAAGAAGACGACGAGCCGCAGCAGCCTGCGCCGCGCCGTGAGCCGCGCGTTGACGATCTCCCGCCTGTGGCACCTGCAGCAGAGCCGGCGTTCCATGCCGAACCTGCTCATCAGCCGCAGCCGGAAGTGAAACCAGCGGTGGCGCACGAGCCTCAGCCTGCTCCAGCTGCCATCAAACCGGCAAAACTGAAAGAAACCGTACTGGTGCTGCACGTTACCGCACACCAGGGGGGCGTGATCGGCGGCGAAATTCTGCTGCAGAGCGTGCTGCAGGCGGGCTTCCAGTTTGGTGAAATGGGGATCTTCCATCGCCATATCAGCCCTGCGGGCAGCGGTCCTGTGCTGTTCAGCCTGGCGAATATGGTTAAGCCAGGGTCCTTTGATCCTGAGATGATGTCCGATTTCTCTACTCCGGGTGTGTCGATGTTCATGATGGTGCCGTCTTATGGCGACGCTAATCAGAACTTCAAGCTGATGCTGCAGTCGGCACAGCGAATCGCCGACGATGTGGGCGGTGTGGTGCTGGACGATGAGCGCCGCATGATGACCCCGCAGAAGCTGGAAACCTACAAAGCGCGCCTTCGTGAAGTGTTGGAAAACAACGCCTGATCGACGGCCACGCGCACTGAACATCCGTAACAACAAAGCCCCCGCCTGCCGGGGGTTTTTTATCTTTGATGGTGAGCCATGGAATCGATAATCCAACAAATCAATCAACTACGAACCTCACTGCGCCATCACGAATATCAATACCATGTGCTGGACGCGCCGGAAGTACCGGATGCGGAATATGATCGCCTGATGGGTGAACTGCGTGCCCTGGAAAGCGCACATCCGGAGCTGATCACCGCAGATTCTCCGACCCAGCGCGTGGGTGCCGCCCCGCTGGCGGCGTTCGATCAGGTGCGTCATGAAGTGCCTATGTTGTCACTGGACAACGTTTTCGACGAAGAAAGCTTCCTGGCATTCTACAAACGAGTGCAGGATCGCCTGAAGAACAGCGATCCGCTGACCTTCTGCTGCGAGCTGAAGCTGGACGGTCTGGCGGTCAGCCTGCTGTACGAAGATGGCGAACTGGTTCGCGCGGCAACGCGTGGCGACGGCACAACCGGTGAAAACATTACCTCTAACGTGCGCACCATCCGCGCCATTCCACTGCGACTGACCGGTGACAATATCCCACGCCGGCTGGAAGTGCGCGGCGAAGTGTTTATGCCGCAGGCCGGTTTCGAGCAGATGAACGAAGAGGCGCGTCGCAAGGACGGCAAGATCTTCGCCAATCCGCGTAACGCCGCCGCCGGTTCGATTCGTCAGCTCGACCCGCGTATTACCGCCAAACGCCCACTGACCTTTTTCTGTTATGGCGTTGGCCTGCTGGAAGGCGGCGAATTGCCTCGCAGCCACTGGCAGCGCCTGATGCAGTTCAAAGACTGGGGGTTACCGGTCAGCGATCGCGCCAAACGTTGTACCGGCAGCGACGAAGTGCTGTCGTTCTACCGCCAGGTGGAGCAGGACCGCACGCAACTCGGATTTGATATCGACGGCGTGGTAGTAAAAATTGACGATATCGACCTGCAGGAAACGCTGGGCTTTGTGGCGCGAGCGCCACGCTGGGCGACAGCATTCAAATTCCCGGCGCAGGAACAGATTACCCAGGTGCGCGAGGTGGAGTTCCAGGTTGGCCGTACCGGTGCGATTACGCCGGTGGCAAGACTGGAGCCCGTGCTGGTTGCCGGGGTGATCGTCAGCAACGCCACGTTGCATAACGCCGATGAAATTGAACGTTTGGGCCTGCGCATCGGCGATACGGTGATTGTGCGCCGTGCCGGCGACGTGATCCCGCAGGTGGTGGGAGTGATAGCCGAACGTCGTCCAGCGGACGCGCGTGAAATTTTGTTCCCGCAGCATTGTCCGGTATGCGGTTCCGACGTTGAGAGAGTGGAAGGCGAAGCGGTAGCGCGTTGCACCGGCGGTCTGATCTGCGCTGCACAACGCAAAGAAGCGCTTAAGCACTTTGTTTCCCGTCGGGCGTTGGACGTCGACGGCATGGGTGACAAAATCATCGAGCAGTTGGTGGAAAAAGAGTACGTGAAGAATCCGGCCGATCTGTTCCGTCTGTCCGCCGGGATCCTGACCGGGCTGGATCGCATGGGGCCGAAATCGGCGCAGAATCTGGTCAACGCGCTGGAAAAATCCAAGCAGACCACCTTTGCCCGTTTCCTGTATGCGCTTGGCATCCGTGAAGTCGGCGAAGCCACAGCGGCCAATCTGGCTGCACACTTCGGTACGCTGGAAAAACTGTTAGCCGCCGATATCGAGGCGTTGAAAGAAGTGCCGGAGGTCGGTGAAATCGTGGCGAAGCACACGCGTCATTTCCTTGACGAAGAGCTCAACCAACAGGTGATCCAGGAGCTGGTCAGCGACGAAATCGGTATTAACTGGCCGGCCCCGGTGGTGATAGTAGCGGAAGAGATCGACAGCCCGTTTGCCGGAAAAACCGTGGTGCTGACCGGCTCGTTGAGCCAGCTCTCACGCGACGAGGCCAAAGATCGTCTGACGGCGCTGGGCGCCAAGGTCAGTGGCAGCGTATCGAAGAAAACCGATCTGGTGATTGCAGGTGAAGCCGCCGGTTCCAAACTGGTGAAGGCGCAGGAACTGGGCATTGAGGTCATCGACGAAGCGGAAATGATCCGCCTGCTGGGGGCCTGATGGAAAAAGAGAATCTGTTGGAAATTGCCAATACGGTAATGCCATTCGGCAAGTATCAGGGGCGGGTGCTGATTGACCTGCCCGAAGAATACCTGTTGTGGTTTGCCCGTAAGGGGGAGTTTCCCCAGGGCAAGCTTGGTATGCTGATGGAAATGACGTTGGCGATTAAAATTGAAGGGCTCGACCACCTGGTCAAGCCGCTGAAGAAAAGTTGAGTTGCCGGGTGCGGTATCCGCCGCACCCATTTTCCTATCCTCGCGCGGTTTCCACTTTGGGCGCCGCCTGTTGTTCCTGCTGTTTCTTCTGATAGCGTCGTGCCAATACCGCGCAGGTCATCAGTTGCACCTGATGGAACACCATCAGCGGCAGCACCATAATTCCCACGGTTGAGGCCGGAAACAGGATATTGGCCATCGGGATACCGTTCGCCAGGCTTTTCTTCGAACCGCAGAACACGATGGTGATTTCGTCGGCTTTGCTAAAGCCCAGCCAGCGAGCCATATAAGTGTTCACCACCAGCACAATTGTCAAAAGCACCAGGCTGCCCACCACAATAAATACCAGCGAACCGATGCCGACCTGATGCCAGATGCCATGCGTCACCGCTTCGCTAAAGGCGGCATACACCACCAGCAGAATTGAGGTCTGGTCGGTCTTGCCGATCAGCTTGCGGTTGCGTTCAATCCATTTGCCGATCAACGGTCGTGACAGATGACCGGCGACAAACGGCACCAGCAGTTGCAGCACGATGGAGCCTACCTGTTGCAGGCTGCCGGTTTCCCCGTGCACATTCATCAACAGCCCCACCAGCAGTGGCGAGACGAAAATCCCCAGCAGGCTTGAAGCCGAAGCGCTGCACACCGCAGCGGCCACGTTGCCGCCCGCCAGCGAAGTAAAGGCGATGGCCGACTGCACGGTGGCGGGCAGAATGCACAGGTAGATAAAGCCGGAATAGAGCTCGGGGCTGACGTTGACCGGCGACCACCATTTAAACAGCACGCCAAGCGTCGGGAAAATAATAAAGGTGCTGAACATCACCCACAGGTGCAGCCGCCAGTTATTGCTGCCGGCCAGAATGGCTTCGCGCGACAGCTTGGCACCGTGCATAAAGAACAGCAGGGCGATGGCGGCGATGGTCAGCGCGTTCAGCCAGCCGACGAACTCGCCGCGTGCCGGCAGAAACGAAGCCAGCAGCACGGTGGCGATCAGCGTCAGGGTAAAGCGATCGGGCAAAAATCTCATGGCGGCGTACTCGAAGAAAAATCAATGCGCCCATTGTCGCGCGACCGGATATAATAATTAAATTGATTTATTTAATTCATATATGAATAAAAAACATGAATTACTCGATTAAACAACTCAAAGTCTTTGTCGCTATTGCCCGGCACCGCAGTTTCAGCCGGGCCGGCGAGGCCATTGGGCTGACACAGTCGGCGGTCAGCCACAGCGTGAAAGAGCTGGAGGCGGAAGTCGGCGTTCGCCTGCTCGATCGCACCACCCGTGAAGTGTTGCTGACCGACGCCGGGCAACGGCTGGCCAACCGGGTTGAACGTTTACTGGATGAGTTGCAGTCGTCATTGTTGGATGCGCGCAGCTTTGGCGTGCTACGCAGTGGTACGGTGCGGGTGGCATCGAGCCAGACCATCTCCGCGCACCTGATGCCGCAGTGCATTGCCGCCGGGGAAAAGCAGTATCCGGATATCCGCATCATGCTGCGTGACCAGGCGCAACAGCAGGTGCTGCACAGCATTCGCAACGCCGAGGTCGATTTTGGCATCGTGGTCGATCCGGTGCAGGCGTTGGATCTGGACTGTGAACCGATCCTGCACGAACCTTTCCTGTTGTTGTGCCGCAACGATCATCCGTTTGCCGAATTGCCCGAAGTGCACTGGTCGGCGCTGAACGGCAGCCGTTTGGTGTTGCAGGATTATGCTTCAGGTAGTCGGCCACTGATTGACAGCGCGCTGCGCCAACAAGGGGTGGAAGCGACGGTAGTGCAGGAGATTGGCCACCCGGCTACGCTGTTTCCTATGGTGGCCGCGGGTATCGGCATCAGTATTTTCCCCGCGCTGGCGTTACCCTTACCGGAGGGGGGCCAATTGAAGGTTCGCCGATTGGTGCCGGAAATCAACCGTGCGCTGATGCTGGTACGGCGTAAAAACCGCTCGCTGACACCGGCAGCAGAGGTCATCTGGCAGGTGGTGGGGCAGCAGGCGGCCTTGCTGCAACAGCAGCGTCAGCGGCAGGCAGATTACTGAGTCAAATATACACATCCACGGCGTTGTGCGCGGTAGCCTGTTTATTGAACAGCATTGACGGTCGGGTTAATCGGTGTACCATAACGAATATAAGCGATATCACGATATTCAGGCGGTAATATGGTCATTAAACAGCGGACACGTCACGAAGTACAAACGTCATTGAACATTCAGACGATTAGCGGGGCTGAGCTTCGCAAGCTTGAAACCAAATCAAATGCTGAGTATTTGGTGGTAGAGCTTGGCGATTTAACAGGGCATATTCCGCATTTTGCTGACGCCATCAAAGCGGCGATGAAAGCGGCTATTACTTCCCTGGCGACGGCATTCTCTGGCTGTGCAGATGATACATCATCTTCTCTAACGCCCCGAAAAGCGGAGAATAGCACCGATAAAACAGCCAAATTAACAACAGTGGCGAAAGATAAAACGCCGACTGTTCAAGCAAGAACCCGCCAAGATGAAAAAACTGAACGTCAACGTCGTCATGCAGAACGCTTAGCGAAGCACAATGCCGCCATCATAGAAGATTCGGTGTGGTTAACTGCGCATGATTTGTCGCAAAAAACGGGTTTTACATCAGCAAATCCTAGCGCGGGCCCGCATCGTTGGAAATCATCAGGTAAAATTTTTGCCATTCAGTTGCAGGGGAAGGATTTTTATCCGGAATATGCTTTGGATGAAGGGTATCGCCCGCTGCCGATAATTAAAAAAATAATCCTGATGTTTGGTGAAAGGAAAACATCATGGGGGCTGGCCACCTGGTTTGGGGCTGACAATAGCTGGTTGGGTGGCCGTAAGCCCAAAGACATGTTGATCAGCGCGCCGGAACAGGTGTTGCTTGCGGCCAGAGAGGAAACGTTGAGGGGAACTCATGGATGACAGTAAGGGCGAAAATGACGTTGAACGTCGGATCCCGCCGCCAATTAGCGATCTGCAGGTAAACTTTTTCACCTGGCCGGCAGGACAACATATTTATCGCGTACATTCTATCTGCTATACCGCCATACAGTTCAATCCTGGAACGCGGGGAAGTGCCAGATTTAGCCCTGTGTACGACAGCCTGAGGCGACGAGTTCCCACGATTTATGGTGGTGTCAGTACCGGAGTTGCGGTGATGGAAACCCTATTTCATGACCTCCCGGAACATACTGACGGGGTGGCTTATGATATGGGCAATCTTCAAGGGTTGGCACATTCGGTTATTGCGCCAAAAGTTGATTTAAATCTGGTCGATCTCAATCCTAAGACCATGAAAAAAATGGGCGTCAATAGAGCTCAGCTCCTGGACTCGACAGCCGATCAGTATATTTATACTCAGGAATATGCCTCTGCAATTCATGCGGCTCATCCCGCAGCACATGGGTTGAAATGGTCATCCAAGCAGCATGGCGACAGTGCCTTAATGCTGTTTGGCGATCGGATTAAGGGGGATCAGTTGGATGTCATCGTCGAATCTGAAGTGATTATTGATTCGGACACCGTGCTGGAAGTGATTGACGAGGAGGCGGATCAACTCGGTATTGTACTTATAAATGACGGTGATGAGCCTGATATGGCAGGCTCAATCAAGTGATTTATCAGTGTAAAAAGCCTGTCAAATATACACATCCACGGCGTTGTGCGCGGTGGGGCGGTTGATGCCATCGCCCTTGGCCGGCGCGATACTAGCGGCAGCTTTAGCCGTTTGCTCTGCCTGCTGTTTTTCCATCTCTTCTTTCTGAATGCGCGCGATCTCGGCCTGCAGCATTTTGATCTGCGCCTGAATCAGCTGTTTTTGTTTTTCAATTTCTTTGGGATCGGCGTCCGAGTCTTTCAGGTCTGCCAGTTTTTGTTGCAGCCCCTGGATTTGCTTGTTCAGCGCCTTGATACGCGCTGAAGCGCTGCTGTCGGCCACTTTCACTTGTTCGTTACCCTCAGCCTCCCTGGCTTCTTTCATCTTGCCGCCTTCCGGCTGTTGGTTGACCGGCTTGGCCATCAGCAACTGGCCTTGGTTACCGGGGGCGCTAAAAACGTTGCTGATGCCGGGTACGGTGTTTTTCACCGGGACAATCATGGTAATGCTGGTCGACATAACACTCTCCCTGAGTTTGGATTTCGCTGCTCAGGGTATCGGCAGAATGGGGTAAAACTTTACCCGCGGATTTGCCGCAGGCGTGGCCAGCGCTGCAACCAGCCTTTGCTGGCCACCCGTTGTTCATAGGCGTCGAGGTCGCCGTTTTTGGCATTGAAGGTGATGGTGTTATCGAACAACCCGTCGAGGCCAAAGGGAGCCACCAGCTGTAGGCTGTCGTCCGCATTCAGCCGCACGCCCACCGCCGTTTCCAGCTCGGTCCAATAGCTGATGGCGTCTTCGCTGTTAAGGTAGGGCACCCGACCGCTGCGCAGGTGCATGCGCGCCTGATTTTTCACTGACCAGGGCTGCGGCAACCATTCTTGTAACCGTGCTTCCAGCATCTGGTCACGCTCCGCCTCCGGGCGCTGTGCGTCAAAATGGATCACGTCGATGTCGTTGAGCGGCGTTGGCATGGCGTAATCGTGCAGCCGATCCCATACCAGATTACGCACAAAGCCGGCACCCAGGCACCAGTCATTCAGACCGAGCCGACGGGCGGTGCGCAATATCGTCATTCTTTCATTATCTTGTTGTAACCATTGGATAATTTGTTGTTGCCGGGTCATTGCCTCTCCTTTGTTGCGGCTACTGTAACCTGAAGCGGCCGTGGGCGAAACCGCAGGAGAATATATTCGCCGGTCGACTGACTACACTTGGTACAGGGTTTGCAACTTCAGGTAAACATTCAGGCAGAACAGGGGACGCTATGTATCAGGCAACGCTTAGCCGGCGCAGCTATCGTTTCAGCGATTTACGTCAGTTGATGGCCAAGGCATCACCGGCCCGTTCCGGCGACTATCTGGCGGAAGTGGCGGCGGACAGCGCAGAGGAACGTATGGCGGCACGCATCGCGCTGGCGGAGGTGCCGCTGAAAACGTTTCTCCAGCAGTTGCTGGTGCCCTATGAACAAGACGAGGTCACTCGGCTGATTATCGACAGCCACGATGCATTGGCCTTTGCGCCAATTTCGCACCTGACGGTGGGGGATTTTCGTGACTGGCTGCTGAGTGAACAGGCGGACAGTGCGATGTTGGCGCAGGTAGCCCCCGGCATTACGCCGGAAATGGCGGCGGCAGTGAGTAAGTTGATGCGCAATCAGGATCTGATCCTGGTGGCCAAAAAATGTCGGGTGATTACGCGTTTTCGTAACACTATTGGCCTGCCGGGCCACCTGAGCGTGCGGTTGCAACCGAACCATCCCACCGACAGCTTACAGGGCATTGCGGCCAGCATGCTCGACGGCCTGCTGTACGGCAGCGGTGACGCGGTGGTGGGCATCAACCCGGCCAGCGACAGCCTGCCGCTGCTGGAAAAACTCAATCATATGCTGGACGACGTGATCCAGCGTTTTGCCATACCGACCCAATCCTGCGTGCTGACGCACGTCACCAATACGCTACGCCTGATCGAACGCGGTGCACCGGTGGATTTGGTGTTCCAGTCGATAGCCGGAACCGAGGCGGCCAATAGCGGTTTCGGCATTAATCTGGCGCTGCTGGCGGAGGCTCAGCAGGCGGCGCTGAGCCTCAATCGCGGCACCCTGGGTAATAACGTTATGTACTTTGAAACCGGGCAGGGCAGCTGTTTGTCGTCCAATGCGCACCATGGCGTCGATCAGCAAACCTGCGAAGCACGTGCTTACGCGGTGGCGCGACATTTCTCCCCGTTGCTGATCAACACCGTGGTCGGGTTTATCGGCCCTGAGTATTTGTATGACGGTAAGCAGATTATCCGTGCCGGGTTGGAGGATCACTTCTGCGGCAAGCTGCTCGGCCTGCCGCTGGGTTGCGATGTGTGTTACACCAATCATGCAGAGGCGGATCAGGACGACATGGACACGCTGTTGACGCTGTTGGCCACCGCCGGGCTGACCTTCCTGATTGGCGTGCCGGGAGCGGACGACATCATGCTCAATTACCAAAGCACTTCATTCCATGATGCACTGTACATCCGCGAACTGCTGGGCTTGAAGCACGCGCCGGAGTTCGCCGACTGGCTGACGAAAATGCAGATCACCGACGATCTGGGCCGGCTGCGCGACACCGCGGCCAATCACCCGTTGTTGCTGGCGTTACAGGGAGAGCAACCATGAGCAAGCCGGTTCACGTTAACCGTTGGGATGCGCTGCGCGCCTTTACCGATGCGCGCATTGCGCTGGGGCGCACCGGCTCCAGCCTGCCAACCCAGGAGTTGCTTAAATTTGGCCTGGCGCATGCGCAGGCGCGTGATGCGGTGCACCAGCCGTTCGACAGCGATACGTTGGGCGGGGCGTTGCAGGATCAGGGCTGGCCAACCTTGACGGTGCACAGCCAGGCTGCCGACCGTACAGCATATCTCAGCCGGCCGGATCTGGGACGTCGGTTGGCCGCGGACAGCCGTAGCCTGCTGTTGGACTTGCCTGACAAGCCGGTGGATTTATTGCTGGTGGTGGCGGACGGTTTGTCCTCCAAGGCGGTACATCGGCAGGCACTGCCGTTGTTGCAGGCGCTGCGGCCTTATCTCGAATTATTGGGGCTTTCAGTCGCACCGGTGGTGTTGGCGCATCAGTCGCGGGTGGCGTTGGGGGATGATATTGGCGAATGTTTAGGGGCCAGAGCTGTGGCGATGTTGATCGGCGAGCGACCGGGCCTGTCATCGCCGGACAGCCTGGGGATCTACCTCACCTGGGGGCCGAATACCCAGCGGCGCGAGTCGGAACGCAATTGCATCTCCAACGTGCGTCCGGAAGGGCTGAATTACCCGCAGGCGGCGTTCAAACTGGCGTGGCTGCTGGAACAGGCTTTCCAGCGTCGCCTGACCGGAATAGACCTGAAAGACGAAAGCGACAACCCGGCGTTGTATGGCCGGGTATCACCGCTTCACTCCCAGCTTGGGGGCTGACCGATACTTTGCTTGAGCAACGTGATGAACAGGTTAAGCCGTGCCGACACCTTTGCCACCGGGCGCAGCAGATAAATCCCCTGTTGCTCCTGACGCGGATCCTCAAGCACCGGCAGCAACCGACCGGCCTGTATATCCGGCCCGACCACCCAATTGGGTAAAAAGGTGATCCCCAACCCTAACAGCGCCGCCTCGCGTTGAGCGGTAAAGTCGTCACAGCGCAATACCAGGCTGCAGCGGTCCATCAAGGGGGCGCTGAGAATTTGCGCCCAGCAGGCCGGCTGTTGCTTGTGGTAGCGGGCAATCAGCCGATGCTCCGGCAACGCGTTCAGATCGGCAGGCCTGCCATAACGGGCGAGATAAGCCGGGCTGGCGCACATCACCCAGCGCTGGGTGGCTATCCGGCTGGCGTACAACCCACTGTCTTTCTGCTCGCCGATGCGAATGGCGGCATCCAGCAATTCCTGCGTCGGATCGGTCTGGCGCTCCGTCAAATCCAGTTCAACAAACAGCTGCGGATAACGTTCAGCAAGCAGAGGCAACAGCGGCAGGATATAGGTTTTGCCGAAGGTCGGCAGACAACTGATACGTAGCGTGCCTTGCGGCCTGTCGCTAAGTGAAGCCAGCTCGGCGCGGATATCGCTGATGTCCGAAAGCAGCGTTGCCGCGCGCGCCTGCAGCATTTCTCCGGCATCTGTCAGCATCAGGCCGCGTGTTGAACGGATAAACAGCGTAGCGTCCAGGGCACTTTCCAGCGCATCGACGTGGCGTACCAGGGACGAAGGCACCATTCCCAGTTTGCGGGCGGCGGCGGAGAAGCTGCCCAACAGGGCCACCTCGAGAAATATCGGCAGATGTTCAACATAACGGGCGTCATTCATTTTTGCATTATATGCAAAAGCGTTTCTTATGAATACCAGGTTCTCCGTCTGGCGCATTACGGCTACTCTTTTTGGGAGCTTACGGCGAGTAACAACGTGCCGTGATCTCACCGCGCAGAGCAATAATGCATAAAGCACGCGGTTTTTAGAACGTTAGAACACTTGTTTTCCCCAGGCTTTGCTGTGTGCCTGCGGTATTGATCGCTGCTTCAACACCAGATTAACCGTTCAATTTGGCGTCCTGTTTAACAATAATGGTTAGTGAAACTAAACCGTTGTTGACATTGGGCGCCGCCGGCCTGCCGTGCCGGTTTTTTTGTCGCCGATGGCTGAATCGTTCCAACAGGACGGGTTGCCGGCGACATCTTTGCTCACTCTCTGGTGAGCATTTTGAACGCACGGGGCATTTCACTCCGTGCTGGTGGAGGAGTAGGTTATGAACGAAGATCACGGGTGTGCCTGTGCGCAGCATTTGGCGCAGGGCTTTGCCAGGCAGTCGCTGAGCGTTGGGGAGGGCGAGATCTACCAAATCTCGCTGATGAGCGCGTTAATCAGCGGTGTTTACGAAGGGGAGGTCACCATTGCCGAGTTGCTCAGGCACGGCAATTTTGGCCTGGGGACTTTCAACCACCTGGACGGTGAACTGATCGCCTTCGACAAGGAAATACACCAGTTGCGTGCCGACGGTAGCGCACGACCGGCCAGTCTGCAGCAGAAAACCCCATTTGCCGTCGTCACCTTTTTCCAACCCAGCGTCACCCAACATTTCGATCGTCCAATCACCAAGGCGCAGCTGCACCAATGCATTGATGAACAGGTGGCTTCGCCGAATCTGTTCTGTGCGGTGCGCGTCGACGGCGAGTTCAGCCACGTGGAAACCCGGACTGTGCCCCGTCAGGAACGCCCCTATCGCCCAATGCTGGAGGCGATTGAAGAACAGCCCACCTTTGCCTTTCATCACTGCCAGGGCACGCTGGTCGGTTTTCGCTCGCCTGACTATATGCAGGGCGTTGGCGTGGCCGGTTATCACGAGCATTTTGTCACCGAAGACCGCAACGGCGGTGGGCACGTGCTGGATTACCAGCTCGACCATGGCCGTCTGCAATTTGGTGTGATCACCCGTCTCAATCTTCAGTTGCCGCATGACGCGGATTTTCTGCGCGCCGACCTCTGTCCAGAGGATTTGGATCGCGCAATTCGTTCTGCCGAGGGTTAATTCCGCGACAGTCTTGGGTTAGTTTTCAGGAGGTATTCCATGAACAAGGCAAAAACAGACAATAACTGGGCATGTGGCGCAGATTTAGTGGTGAAAAATCTGGAGGCGCAGGGGGTTAAGCACGTATTCGGCATCCCTGGGGCCAAGATTGACCGGGTATTTGATTCTCTGGAGGATGCGCCGTCGATAGAAACGGTGGTGGTGCGTCACGAAGCCAACGCGGCATTTATGGCGGCGGCGGTCGGGCGCCTGACCGGCAAGGCCGGGGTGGCACTGGTGACCTCCGGGCCGGGCAGTTCCAACCTGATCACCGGGCTGGCGACGGCGACCTCGGAAGGGGATGCGGTAGTGGCTTTTGGCGGCGCGGTGAAACGAGCCGATAACCTGAAACAGACTCACCAGAGCATGGACACCGTCAGCATGTTCCGGCCGGTGACCAAGTACTGTGCCGAGGTGCATGCCGGTTCGGCGATTTCAGAAGTGATCGCCAACGCCTTCCGCCACGCCGAGTTCGGCCGTCCGGGGGCCTCTTTTATCAGTCTGCCAATGGATATCGTCAATGAGCCGGTCAGTGCGCCGGTGCTGGCGGGATGCCGGCTGCCACGCATGGGGGCGGCGGCGGCCGAGGATATTCGCGCCGCGGTCAAATTGATCCAGCAGGCAAAATGCCCGGTATTGCTGTTGGGTTTGCAGGCCAGCCGTCCGGAAAACAGCGAGTCGGTACGTCAGTTGCTGCATCGCACCCATATGCCGGTGGTGGGCACTTATCAGGCGGCGGGGGTGATAGACGTTAACCACTTTGCGCGCTTTGCCGGGCGCGTTGGCTTGTTCAATAACCAACCCGCCGACCAGCTATTGCAAAAGGCCGATCTGGTGGTCAGCGTCGGTTATGGCCCAATTGAATACGATCCCTGCATGTGGAATAGCCAGGGCCGGTTGAAACTGGTGCATATCGACGTGCTGCCGGCGGATATAGACACCTGCTATCGCCCGGACGTCGAGCTGGTGGGCAATATCAGCGCCACTCTCGACATGATGACCGAAGCCTTTAGCGGTGTGGTGAGCGTGCCGACGGAGGTGGAATTGATCCTCAGCGATCTGGGCCGTCAGCGCCATGAACTGGCGGAACGCGCTGCCCGGCGCGGCGGCATGCCAATTCACCCGTTGCGCATCGTGAAAGAGCTGCAGGATATCGTCAGCGACGACGTGACGCTGTGTGTGGACATGGGCAGTTTCCACATCTGGATCGCACGTTATCTTTACAGTTTCCGCGCGCGCCAGTTACTGATTTCCAACGGCCAACAGACCATGGGGGTGGCGTTGCCGTGGGCGATCGGTGCGGCGCTGGTGCGGCCGGGGGACAAAGTGGTCTCTATCTCCGGCGACGGCGGTTTTATGCAGTCGAGCATGGAGCTGGAAACCGCAGTACGCCTGAAAAATAACATCGTGCACGTCATTTGGGTGGATAACGCCTACAACATGGTAGAAATGCAGGAGGTGAACAAATACCGGCGCAAATCCGGGGTGGAATTCGGCCCGATTGATTTTAAAGCCTATGCTGAAGCCTGCGGCGCGGTCGGGTTTGCCGTGCAGTCGGTGGAAGACTTGCGACCGATGCTGCGCAAGGCAATGGAAATCCAGGGGCCGGTGGTGGTGGCTATTCCGGTGGATTACGCCGACAACTACAAACTGATGGCGCAGATGAACTTCAGCCAGATGATTTAATTTCAGCAAGTCGCTAAACCACGGGGAATGCCGCATGAGGCACTCCCCGTTTTTGATGCTCAGAATTTGTGCTTTACATCCCTAACTGCATGATTTATTGGTATCCCTCGAGTCTGTTTTCTACTCTGGGGATGGCACAATGAATAAAAAAGCAATAACAATGACGTTGGGACTATTGGCTCTAACGGTGATGGGCGGCGCTCGCGCCAGCACGCTGGTTTATTGTTCCGAAAGCTCGCCGGAAGGGTTTAATCCGCAGTTGTTTACCTCCGGCCCGACGGTTGACGCCAGTTCGGCGACGATTTACAACCGGCTGGTGGACTTTAAAGTCGGTACCGTCGAGCTTCAACCCAGCCTGGCGGAAAGCTGGCAGGTGAGCGAAGACGGAAAGCAATACACTTTTCATCTGCGCAAAGGGGTGAAATTCCAGAGCAATAAATACTTTACCCCTACCCGCGACTTCAACGCCGACGACGTTATCTTCTCCTTTATGCGGCAAAAAGACGCCAACAACCCCTATCACAAGGTCTCCAACGGCGCTTACACCAACTTTGAGTCGATGGAGTTTGGCACGCTGATCAACAAGATTGTCAAAGTGGACGACAACACTGTGCGTTTTGAGCTTTCGCGTGCCGAAGCGCCGTTTGTGGCCGATCTCGGCATGTATTTCGCCACTATTCTCTCGGCTGAATATGCCGATGCGATGCTGAAGGCCGGCACGCCACAGCGGGTGGATAACGATCCTGTCGGCACCGGGCCATTCCAACTGGTGCAGTACCAGAAGGATGCGAAGATCCTCTACAAGGCGTTCGACCAGTATTGGGAGGACAAGCCGAAGATAGACCGGCTGGTGTTCTCGATCACCCCGGATGCGGCGGTCCGCTTTGCCAAACTACAAAAGAATGAATGTCAGGTGATGCCGTTCCCCAACCCGGCGGATCTCAAGCGCATGCGCGAGGACAAAAATATCCAGGTGATGGAGAAATCCGGGCTGAACATCGGGTTCCTGGCGTTCAATACCCAGAAAAAACCGCTGGATAACCTCAAGGTGCGGCAGGCGCTGGCGCTGGCGGTGAACAAGCCGGCGATCCTCGAGGCGGTATTCCACGGCGCAGGCCAGCCAGCGAAGAACCTGTTGCCACCAACCCAGTGGGGCAGCAATGACCAGATTGAGGACTATCCGTACTCCCCGGAAAAAGCCAAACGGTTGTTGCAAGAGGCCGGGCTGGGGCAGGGATTCGCCATCGATCTGTGGGCGATGCCGGTACAGCGGCCGTACAATCCGAACGCCAAACGCATGGCGGAGATGATCCAGGCCGACTGGGCGAAAATCGGGGTGAAGGCCAAGATTGTCACCTTCGAGTGGGGCGAATATTTGCAGCGGATAAAAAATGGAGAGCATCAGGCCGCGTTGATGGGCTGGACCACCGCCAACGGCGATCCGGATAACTTCTTCGGCCCGCTGTTTACCTGCGTTTCGGCCAACGGCGGTTCAAACTCGGCCAAATGGTGCTATCCGCCGTTCGACAAGCTGATCCAGCAGGCGCGTGAAGAGAACGATCACGCCAAACGGGTGGTGATGTATCAGCAGGCGCAGGTGATGATGCATGACCAAATGCCGGCGATGATGATTGCCCACTCAACCATTTTTGAGCCGGTGCGCAAGGAAGTGAAAGGCTACGAGATTGACCCGTTTGGCAAGCACATCTTCAAACAGGTTTCGCTGGAGAAATAAATAAACGGGGCTGCATGGCAGCCCCCGTTTCATTACCGGTTTATCCCACGATTAGAAATGGGTATTCACGCTCATATAGTAAGTTCGGCCCGGTTCGTTGTAGGTGGCTGCGCCTGCACCGGCGATATTAATCGCGCCGGTGGTCGGGTCACCTACGTTCTGCGAGTTACCTTCACGGAACTGGCGTTTGTCGAACAGGTTGTCGATACCGGCCGTCAGGCTGACGTTTTTGGTCACATCATAGGTGGCGCTGGCGCCCACGACGGCGTAAGGGCTGACTTCCTTGGTTTCGGTGCCGCTAACCGGTTTGCCCTGATAGTTGTACTTCTTCGGCTTCTGACGGCCGTACCAGGTCAGGGTCGACTGCATCGACAGCTCCTCTGTCGCCTGCCAGCTCAGGGTCGAGTTGATGGTGAATTCAGGAATAATCGACAGGTAGTCACCGGTAGTCTTATTCTTGTTTTCAATCATATAGGTAGCGTTGTTGGTCCAGGAAACGGTCTCGCTGACCGGCACGTTCAACGTGCCTTCCAATCCCTGTACTACCGCTTTAGGCACGTTTTCCCATTGGTAGATAGCGGTACCGGTGCTGCTGGTGCCGATTCGGGAGTTACCCGCTTCGATTTTGTTGTGGTAGTCGTTGCGGAAATAAGTCACGCCGGCCAGCCAGCCGTCGTTATGGAACTCCAGACCCACCTCTTTGTTGACGCTGGTTTCCGCCTTCAGATCGTCGTTACCCAGCAGGTAACAACCATTTTTGACATCGCTGGATGAGCAACCCTGGCCTTTGCTGTAGAGCAAATAGTTTGGGTTGGTCTGGTACAGGTTCGGTGCCTTGTAGGCGCGGGCAATGCCCATCTTCAGGGTGAAGAAGTCACCCAATTCCTGCGACAGATTCAGCGACGGGCTCCAGTTGTTGCCGGCCTCGGAGTGCAGGTCGTAACGCAGGCCTGGCGTCAGCATGGTGCTGTCGGTCAGCTCCATGTTGTCTTCGGCAAACAGCGAGAAGATATGCGCGGAGGCATAAGGACTGCGGGTGCCGGAATTCTGGCCTGGAATGGTGCCGCCCATCAGGGTTTGACTGGTGGAGGAGCCGTCTTTCATCTTCTGCTGGTTCCATTCGGTGCCCAGCGTCGCGGTTTGTGTCACGCCCAGTTCGAATGGCACGCTGACTTCGCTGTGTGCCAGGAAATCGTCCAGTTTGGTGGTGCCAAACCCTTCGTTTTTGGTATCGAAGATGCCTTCGGTACCGCCGGCCAGGCCTTCGTTCAGACGGGTATTACGGGTGCGTTCGAACTGAATATAGTTGTTGGTACTAACGCCACTATCCCAGGCCCCCCGGTGGTTAAGACCGAAGGTTTCGCGGTAGATACGGTTAGTCTCTTTGCCGTAGTTGCTTTGCACCAGCGGGTTGGAGTTGGTGTTTTGAGTATCCCCGGCATACAGGTTGCCCTGACGACCGTAGGCATACTCAAACTCCAGTGACTGCAGGTGCGCAAAATCCCAATGCAGCATGGCATCGATGTTTTTGTCTTCCACGCCCTCACGCCCGGAGGGGGTGCTGTTGGCGTAAGCCGGTGCACGGTAAGATTTGTGCGCTTCGTTGATATCCCAGGCGTCGGCCTGAGTTTTGCTGTAGCCACCGAACAGGCGGAAGCTCAACTCGTCGGTCAACGGGCCGGACAGGCTAAAGTCGGTGCGCTTGGTAGAGCCTTCCTGCTTGTGCTGCGGCACGTTGAAGTAGGCATTTAACGAGCCGTGCAGCTCTTTGGTGTTCTTTTTGGTGATGATATTGACTACGCCGCCGGCGGCGCCATTGCCGTAGCGTGCCGCTGCCGGGCCGCGCAGCACTTCGATGCGTTCAATCATCTCCGGTGGCACCCAGGCGGTATCGCCACGGGTATCACGTTCGCCACGCCAACCCTGACGTACAGAGTTGCGGCTGGTGGCCGGTTTGCCGTCGATCAGGATCAGGGTATTTTCCGGGCCCATGCCGCGAATATCGATCTGGCGGTTGTTGCCGCGCTGGCCGCTGGTGGAGTTACCGGTCAGGTTAACGCCCGGCATGGTGCGGATCAGTTCGCTAATATCGCGTGCCGGTGGGCGTTTTTTGATTTCGTCGGCGGTAATGGTCGAAACCCCGGGTGCCTGCAGGTTCTGCTTGGCGGCGGTGACAACAATGGTGTCCTCGGCGGCTTCTTTTTTATTTTTGGCGACGGAGTCTGTTTCTGCGGTGGTTTCTGTTTGCTGTGCGGCGTGCGCAAAGGCGGACGCGCCTAATCCTAACCCGATGAGTGTGGCTAAGGAATAACGAGATAATTTGCGGTTCATGTGAGAGTTCCTACCTTGCTGCCTTTCCCGGAGCACCGAAAGCAGGCCTCCGGCAGTAGAGAAGGGCGGTTGTAGTTTTTGTGTTTTCGGAAATAAAAATCCAACCGGTCGGATGCGACATCACCGACATTGGATCCAGCGCTATACCCTGCAACTTGAAAGATGACGGGTATAAAATTCGGTATCCATCCCTGTTGAACATACCTGCCCGGTTTGCGAGCCTACACACACTATTGCAAACGCAAATAATTATCAATAGTATTCGGTTTACCGTTTTCTTGGGCAGCGCCTCGCGCCGCGAATTTACCGGCTTTCCTGAAGCTGCCAGCTAAATAGTGAATAGGCGTTTTGAAAACAAAATCCGAGTCAGAAAGCAGCAGATTATTATCGAGCAAGCACGCAGGGCGCCATGGATGGTGGCTGACTATCGCCAAACGCGGCACGCCGCTGGTGGAACTGCAGGGGGATGGGCGAGGGAAGGTCACATTTTTATGGCGCGATCCGCAGGGATGTGAACTCACTTCAGCCTATCAACGCGTCTGGATCCACATCAATTGCCTGACCGACCACCACCAGTCGTCGCCGCCGCAGAGCCTGCAACGGCTGGAAGGGACCGACGTCTGGTACTGGCAAACCGAACTGAGCGCCGACTGGCGTGGCAGCTACTGCTTTATCCCCTGTATGGACGACCGACCGCTGGAACACAGTGGCGACGATGCACACGCCAATATGCATTCGATTCGTCACTGGTGGCATCAGGTGTTTGCCGGTGCCACTCAGGATCTGCTGAATCCCCATCGTTCATGGACCGGTGTTGGCGGCAACGTGCTGTCCGGGCTGCATATGCCGGAAGCCCCAGCGCAAGCGGCCTGGCAGGATTTTGATCGCTACGCCGTGGCCAGTGGACGTTGTACGCCAGCGCCACCGGCCAGACTACAGCGTCACAGTTGGCACAGCGAGCGGTTGGGTAATACCCGCGACGTCTGGGTTTACACCACCGGCGACAGCAACCCGGCGCAGCGACCGCTGGCGGTATTGCTGGACGGCCAGTTCTGGTCGAGCAACATGCCGGTCTGGGATCCGCTGATGCAGTTGACCCGTGAAGGCCAATTGCCGGAAGCGGTTTATCTGCTGATCGACATTATCAGCCTCAAACACCGCAGCCAGGAGCTGGCCTGCAATGAAGATTTCTGGCTGGCGGTGCAAGAAGAACTGCTGCCGCAGGTGGCCGAATGGGCACCTCACAGCCGCGACCCTGCCACGACGTTGGTATGCGGCCAGAGTTTTGGCGGCCTGTCGTCGCTGTATGCCGGGTTGCACTGGCCACAGTGCTTCGGTGGAGTGATCAGCCAGTCCGGTTCATTCTGGTGGCCGCGCCGCGATATGTATCAGCGTGAAGCAATACCGGCCGATGCCGGCTGGCTGCTGCATCAGGTAGAGCAGGGCGTCGGTCAGGGTAAATTGAAGGTATTTATGGAGGCCGGCGTGCACGAAAAAGTGGCGCACCGGGTGAATGACCGAATGGCAGAGTTGCTGCGTGACGCCGGGCATCGGGTGCAATACCGGACGGTGGCGGGCGGCCATGACTACCTGTGCTGGCGTGGCGGCCTGATCGACGGGCTGCAGGCGCTGTGGTCGGATAGCCTTCCTGCCTCTGCGGCCAAACTCACCTTCACCGTCCAGGGAGTCCGTGATGGAAACTCAGAACCCGTTCGATGACGAACAACAAATTTGCCTGATAGTGTGCAATGACCAACTGCAGTACAGCCTGTGGCCCGAATTTAGCGCAGTACCGGCGGGGTGGACGCCGGTATTCGGCCCGGCGGCGCGGCCGCTGTGCGTGCTGTGGCTGGAACAACATTGGCAGGATATGCGGCCCGCATCACTGCGTAAGGCGTGATGGCAATAATACCGAGAACAGGAGTCAGTCCCTTGTCAGACAGCACTTTATTATCGACCGAACAGCCACTCGCCACTGAGTTGCCGTTGGTCGCCGCGCAACCCGGGATCTGGGTTGCCGATCAAATTTCACCGCACGCCAACGCCTATGCGGTTTCCCACTATATCGAACTCTGCGGGGCGCTGGACCAGGATTGCCTGCTGCAGGCGATCGCGCAGGGGCTGTCCGAAGTGGATACCCTGCAGTTCCGTTTTGAAGAGCGTGACGGGGTGCCGATGCAGTGGCATGACCCGCAACTGGCGATCCTGCCGGTTGAGCTGATTGATCTGCGAGACTCCCCTGATGCAGCAGCGGCAGCGCGTGCCTTGATGCAGCTGGATATGTCCGGTGATTTACGCATCGGCAGCGGCAATGCACTGTATCGCCATATGTTGATCCGCCTGTCGGATCAGCGTTGGTTCTGGTATCAGCGCTATCACCATATTCTGGTGGATGGCTTCAGTTTCACCGCCATTGCCCGCAGAATTTCCCATATTTACACCCGGATGTCGCGCAATGAGCAGCCGGACCCGACGCCGTTTAGTGCCTTCAGTGAAGTGGTTGAAGAATATCAACGCTATGCACAATCGGCGACTTGCCAGCGTGACGCGGCCTTTTGGCTGAACAAGGCAAAGCAGTTGCCTGCGCCAGCCACACTCTGTCCGCAGCCACTGGCCGGCCAGACGCCGACCACCCGCATTCATCGGTTATCACAGCTGTGCGACCGCCAGGACTTCAGCCAACTGGTGAACGCCGGTCAGCAGCAGTTCAGCGTAGCAGATATGGCGTTGGCGCTGGTGGCGCTGTGGGTGTCTCGCCTGAGCGGTCACGCCAGCTTCAGCGCCGGCTTTATCTTTATGCGTCGCACCGGCTCGGCTGCACTGTGCGCCAACGGCCCGGTGATTAACGTACTGCCGATCGAAATGCACCTCGATCCTCAGGCGACGCTGAGCGAGGTTGCCGGCAATATCGGCCGTGAGCTGAAAAGCGTCCGTCGCCATCAGCGTTACGAGGCGGAGCAGGTGCAGCGTGATCTGGGGCGGATCGGTGATGCCCAGCCGCTGTATGGCACCGTTTTCAACTTTAAGATGTTCGATTTCCAGTTGGACTTTGGCGATATCGAAGGCATTACCCATGAGCTGGCCTCTGGGCCGGTGCGTGACCTGGAGATTGCGCTGTATCTTGATGAGGCCGGCACGCTGAAGGTCGATCTGCTGGCCAATGCCGAGCGTTATCAGCGGGATGAATTGGCGGCCCATCTGCAACGCCTGCCGCTGTTGCTGCGTCAGTTCGCCGCTCAGCCGCAAATGCCGATCGGCGACGCCGACTTGCTCACCGGGCAGGATCACCAATTATTGGCTCGGGTCAACGACACTGCTTATCCTGTGGCGCCGCAAACCCTCAGCGGCTTGCTGGCGCAGCAGGCGCAGAAAACTCCGGATGCCCCGGCGCTGGCCGATGCGCAGTATCAATTTAACTACCGCGAGACCCGCGAACAGGTCAGCGCGTTGGCGCGCCAACTGGTAGCGCAGGGCGTGCAACCCGGCGATATCGTTGCCGTCGCCTTGCCGCGCTCGGTGTTTCTGTCGCTGGCGTTAATGGCGATTGTCGAGGCCGGCGCGGCTTATTTACCGCTGGACACCGGTTACCCGGACGAACGCCTCAGCATGATGCTGGAGGACGCTACGCCGCGTCTGATTATCACCGAAGCCAGCCAGCAGGCACGTTTTGTCGGCAAGGGTGACATTTTTCTGTATGACGCGCCGCTGGCCGCAGACAGCGCGACGGACGTGGTGCTAAGCGGACCCACGCCGCACCATCCGGCCTATATTATCTTTACCTCAGGTTCGACCGGGCGACCGAAAGGCGTGCTGGTGGGGCACCAGGCAATCGTCAACCGTCTGCTGTGGATGCAGCATCAGTATCCAATGGCGGCGGGCGATGTGGTGTTGCAGAAAACCCCCTGCAGTTTTGACGTCTCGGTATGGGAGTTTTTCTGGCCGTTGATGGTCGGCGCCCAGTTGGTGATGGCACCGCCGGAGGCGCATCGCGATCCGGAACAGCTGCTGCAACTGATTGATCGACACCGCGTCACCACGATGCACTTTGTGCCTTCAATGCTGGCCGCCTTTGTCGGTGCGCTGGACAATCGGCAGGCGGTGGCGTGCTGCGCGCCATTACAACAGGTGTTCTGCAGCGGCGAAGCGCTACCGGCCGAGCTGTGCCGTCTGTGGCAAAGCCGCACCGGGGTGCGACTGCACAACCTTTATGGCCCGACCGAAGCGGCGGTGGACGTCAGCTGGCACCCTGCCTGGGGTGAGGCGTTGGCCGCCGTCACCGGTGCCAACGTGCCTATCGGTTTGCCGGTATGGAATACCGGATTGCGTATTCTTGACGCGCGCTTACGGCCGGTGCCGCCGGGTGTCGCCGGGGATTTGTATCTCACCGGAGTACAACTTGCACACGGTTATCTGGGGCGACCTGAACTGACCGCCAGCCGCTTTGTGGCTGACCCGGCGGGCGACGGTGGGCGGATGTATCGCACGGGTGACGTCGCGCGCTGGTTACCGGGCGGCGAAGTGGAGTATCTCGGTCGCAGCGACGATCAACTGAAAATTCGTGGACAACGCATCGAACTGAGTGAAATCGATCATGCGTTGTTGTCATTGCCGGGCATCAAGCAGGCGGTAACCCATGCGCTGGTGCTGGACAATACGCCGACAGATCCGGCCGGTGGTGATGCCCGCCAACTGGTGGGGTATCTGGTAGCGCAGCCGGGTGTACGCCTTGATCTGGAGGTGCTGCGTGCCGCGCTGGCCGATCGCCTGCCGCCACATATGGTGCCGGTGGCGTTAGTCGAAATGGACGCCTTGCCGCTGAGTGCCAATGGCAAGCTGGATCGCAAAGCGCTGCCGCAACCGCAAAGCGGGGTCAGGGCCGCAGGGCGCGAGCCTGAAGCCGGACTGGAAACGGCGATCGCGGCGGTATTCGCCCGTTTGCTACAGCGTGAAACAGTGTTTGCCGATGATGATTTCTTTGCCCTTGGGGGTCACTCGCTGCTGGCGATGCGCCTGGCGGCGGAGCTGCGCCGTGAACTGGGTAAGGCGGTTTCGGTCGGGCAGGTGATGGTGGCTTCCCGCGTGGAACAGCTGGCGCAACTGTTGGCGGAAGATCGTACGCAGGAAGAGGCCGATCAGACCGGTTTCGACAGCGTACTGCCGCTGCGCACCACCGAAGGCCCTACGCTGTTTTGCCTGCATCCGGCTTCCGGATTCTCATGGCAGTTCAGCGTGCTGCCGCGCTATATCGACCAGCATTGGTCGCTGGTGGGTATTCAGTCACCGCGCCCCGACGGCCCGCTGGCGCTGAGCGAGAATATGGATCAGGTGTGCGACGCGCATCTGGAGCAGGTATTGCAGGTACAGCCGCAGGGCCCGTATCACTTTATCGGTTATTCACTGGGCGGCACTCTGGCGCAGGGTATCGCCGCCAGATTGCAGGCGCGGGGGGAAGAAGTGGCCTTCCTGGGGCTGCTGGATACCTATCCGCCGGAAACCCAGAACTGGGACGTGATGCTCGATGACAACGTGCTTAAAGAAGTCCAGCGCGAGCGCGAGCAGTTCCTGGCCGTTTCCGAAGATGCGCTTGATCCTGCATTGGGCGAAACCCGGGTGGCGATGTTCGATAATATCGAAGCCAACTATGCCGACTCAGTGCGCCTGCTTTCAGCCACCCATACGGCGAACTTCAAAGGGCAGGCGACGCTGTTTGTCGCGCGTCAGACGTTGCAGGAAGGGATGGACGTGCAGCAAACCTGGTCGCAATACGTCGATGCCTTGCAGGTGCATGAGCTGGATTGTGCGCACGTAGATATCGTTTCACCAGCATCGTTCAAGGTGTTGGGACCGTTGCTGAACCGTATTCTAAGAGCGCTGTAATACCCAGTGACGGGTAGGGGGCGAATAGATTCGCCCCGATTAACGCGGGCCCAGCATGCTGGGCCCCTACAATATTTATGACTTACCCAGTGGTACCACCAACGGCGTATGCGAGACCGGATCGTCAATGATCATGCAGCGCAGGCCGTACACCTCTTCGATCAGTTCCGCGGTCACAATATCCTTCGGCGCCCCTTCGGCCACCACCTTACCGTCGCGCATGGCAATCAGATGCGTGGCGTAACGACAGGCATGGTTGAGGTCGTGCAGCACCACGACCAGCGTATGGCCGTTTTCACGGTTTAGCTGACGCATCAGCTCCAGCAGGTCGATCTGATGGCTGATGTCCAGCCAGGTGGTTGGCTCATCCAGCAGCAGCAGCGGCGTTTGCTGCGCCAGCACCATCGCAATCCACACTCGTTGCCTTTGCCCACCGGAGAGGGTATCGACCGGCTGTTCGGCCAGTTCGAATACGCCGGTGGAGCGCATCGCCTGGTCCACTGCCTGCTGATCCGCTTCGCTCCAACGACTGAACAGGCGCTGATGCGGATAGCGACCGCGCGCCACCAGATCAAACACGGTGATATCACCCGGCGCGGTGGAGCTTTGCGGCAGCAGCCCCAACTGGCGCGCCACCTCTTTAGTGGCGTATTCGCTGATGTGTTTGCCGTTCAGCCAGACAGCCCCGGCCTGCGGCTGCATCAGGCGGCTGA
Source organism: Serratia sp. S4 (assembly GCF_000347995.1). Taxonomy (NCBI): domain Bacteria; kingdom Pseudomonadati; phylum Pseudomonadota; class Gammaproteobacteria; order Enterobacterales; family Yersiniaceae; genus Serratia; species Serratia sp. S4. The sequence goes on along the minus strand of NZ_KB661120.1, from coordinate 3,771,139 downwards.
GGGTGCGCAGCAGGGTGGATTTGCCGCAGGCGTTTGGCCCGATAATCACCGTCAGTTCGCCGTGCGGGATAGCGACGGAAAGGTCGCTGGCGACAATCTTTTTGTCGTAGCCCAGCGTCAGGTGTTCGGCGCGCAACGGCGCGGACTGCAGGGGTTCAGCATTCATTTTTTACGTGACTCACGGATTAATAGCCAAATCAGATAAATGCCGCCCAGGCTGACGGTCAACACTCCGACCGGCAACTGATAAGGCATAAACAGGCGCTGCGCAGCGACATCGGCGAGCAGCAACAGCAGGGCACCGATCAGGGCCGTCAGCAGCAGCACGCTGCGGTTGGCACACAGGCGTCGCGCAATCTGCGGGGCCACCAGCGCAATAAAGGAGATTGGCCCGGCGACGGCGGTGGCTGCTGCCGTTAGCGTTACGCCGATCAACAGCAACATGACGCGCGAACGTTCAACCGGGACGCCCAGCGCGCAGGCGGTATCGTCACCCATCTCCAGCAGGCGCATGCGGCGGGTCAGGGTCAGTAACAGCAGACAGCACAGCGCAATCACCGCCAACACCGGCAGGCTTTTCGCCCAGTTGATGCCATTAAGTGAACCGGCGCTCCACAACCCGGCGGTCATGGCCGACTCCAGTGAGGCGCTGATAATAAGCCAGGTATTGCCGGCCACCAGCAGGGCGCGCACGGCGATGCCGACGATAATCAAACGGAATGACTCGACGCCGTTGCGCCATGCCAGCAGATAAATCAACGCGGCGGTTAACAGGCCGCCGGCCAGCGCCCCGGCGGTAATGCCGATAACGCCACCGTTAAACAGCACTATGGCCACCAGCACGCCGCTGTAGGCACCGGTATTAAAGCCAATCACGTCCGGGCTGCCGAGCGGGTTGCGTAGTATCGACTGGAAAATGGCCCCGCTGAGGCCCAGTGCCGCCCCCAGTAACAGCGCCATCACCACGCGTGGCAAACGCCACTGGGTGACGATCACCGCCAGATTGGCCGGGCCTTCGCCGCGCAAGGCGTCGATCACCTGGGTAGCCGTCAGTGACAAGGCACCTGAACCCAGAGCGTAAATCGCCAGCGCCAAAGCAGCCAACAGCAGCAGCAGGGCGGTTAGCGTCGGGCGCGACAGGGCGCGCATTTTGTGAATGGTCATCAGACGGGCCGCGGACGTCGACATTAGCGCTGCCTCCTGAACATATGACGTTGTCGCACCAGCATGATCAGCAGTGGGGCGCCAATCAGGGCGGTGACGATGGACACACGCAGTTCACCGGCCACCAGGAAGCGACCGATCAAATCGGCGCTCAACAGCAGGATGGGGGTCAGTACCAGCGTCCATGGCAGCATCCAATGCAGTTCGGAACCGCCCAGCCGCCGGGCGATGTGCGGCATCATCAGGCCGACAAAGGCTATCGGGCCGACGGCCGCGGTAGCCCCGCCGCACAGCAGAGTAATCGCCAGCAGGCCCAGCAACTGAGTACGAACAATGCCGGTACCCAACGCGGTAGCCAATTCATTACCCATGCTCAGGCTGTTCAGCGACTTGCTCATCCACAGCGTAATCAGCGTGCCCAACAGGATCGGCAGGGCGACGGTGCGCACCACCTGCATATTTTGAATATCCAGCGAACCGGCCTGCCAAAAACGGAGCTGGTCGAAAACCAGTGGATTCAACAGGGAAATCCCGGAGGTCATGCCTTCCAGCACCGCCGCCAGCGCGACACCGGCCAGCGTCAGACGCACCGGGTTGAGGCTGCTGCCACCCAGAGCGCCAATCAGCGCGACCAGCAGTGCGGCGAACATCGCACCGGCAAAGGCGAACCACAGATATTGGCTGACGTCGACGGCACCAAAGAAGGTGATCCCCAGCACCACGGCAAAGCCTGCACCGGCGTTAACCCCGAGAATGCCCGGATCGGCCAGCGGGTTGCGGGTGAGGGTTTGCATCAGCACGCCGGACAGGCCCAGCGCAATACCGGCCAGAATGCCAACCAGCGTACGCGGCAGCCGGGCGTTGGTGATGATGGTGCAGTCAGCACCGCTGCACTGGCCTTTCAGCGCCTGGATCACCGTGTCGAAGGGAATAGATTTAGCTCCGAGTGACAGGCTGAGCAGCATAACGATCAGCAGCGCACCAACGGCAATCAGCAGGCCAAAAAGCCTGCGACGAAATGAACGGGAAGTGCCGCCAATAAGACGCTCCTGGGGAGCGGGGACGGGCTGTGTGCCTGGGCGTGTAATCCGTAACATACCAATCCATTATTCAATTGAATATAAATGAGTTTTATTATCATTATTGATTACTTTCATCTATGGTACCATGAGTCCCTTCGCTATTGCAGCCCAGACGCTGCCCCTTTTTCTTTAGTTTTGGTGAGAAAGCTCATGAGTAAGCCCTCTATTTTGCTTGATTTTGGCCTGCTTAAGACCAATGGCGCTTTTCGTGCCGTTTTTTGCGCGCGCTTTATTTCCATTTTAGCGCTGGGGTTGATGGCCATTGCGATCCCGGTGCAGATCCAGGCCTTGACCGGGTCGACGTTGCTGGTCGGGCTATCCGTAACGCTGGCGGGTAGCGGCATGTTTGCCGGTTTGCTGATGGGGGGCGTGCTGGCCGACCGTTACGAACGCCGTCGGTTGATATTGTTTGCCCGCTCCACCTGCGGCATTGGTTTTGTCGGCCTGTGCCTGAATGCCGCACTGCCCACGCCTTCATTAACGCTGATTTACCTGCTGGCAGTCTGGGACGGCTTTTTCGGTGCGGTTGGCGTCACGGCGCTGCTGGCGGCGACACCGGCGTTGGTGGGGCGTGAAAATATTGTGCAGGCCGGGGCCATCAGCATGCTGACGGTGCGTTTTGGTTCGATCCTCTCTCCGGCGATCGGCGGGTTGGTGATCGCCAACGCCGGTGTGGCATGGAACTACGGTCTGGCCGCATTTGGCACCTTGCTGACGCTGATCCCGTTACTGCGTCTGCCACAGTTGCTGCCGCCGCCGCAGCCGCGTGAGCACCCGCTACGTGCGCTGGCCGGTGGCTTTGGTTTCCTGTTTCGCAACCGGGTGATTGGCATGGTGGCGCTGATCGGCGCGCTGTTGACCATGGCCAGTGCGGTGCGGGTGCTGTATCCGGCCATGTCCGGTATGTGGCAGGTCAGTGCGGCTCAACTGGGCTTTATGTATTCCGCGGTGCCACTGGGAGCAGCCATCGGTGCCTTTACCAGCGGCCGGGTGGCTCATGTCGCGCGTCCGGGCTGGATGATGCTGATGACGGCGATTGGCGCTTTCGTCGCTATTGGCCTGTTCGGTCTGATGCCGTGGTACGGCCTGGCGCTGTTTTTCCTGGTGGTTTTCGGCTACCTGAGCGCGTTGAACTCACTGCTGCAATACGGCTTGATCCAGAACCTGACGCCGGATGCGTTCCTCGGCCGTATCAATGGTCTGTGGACGGCGCAAAACGTGGTGGGTGATGCACTGGGCGCGCTGCTGCTGGGGGCGATGGGGGCGTTTATGCTGCCGGCGATGACCTCCACCAGCTTTGGTTTTGGCGTGGCGCTGCTCGGTGTAGTGCTGGCATTTGCGATGCGCGGTTTGCGTCAGGTGGGCAGTGACGGGCAAGAAAGCGATCTCCAGCCCGCCGCGGGATCTACTGAGAAGTAAACTGCTTTTCCAACAGCGTCAGCAGGTTGCTGGCGCTGTAGTAATCGAGTCGGAAGGTGTCGCTGCCCAATGCGTAAACCCGCTTGTGCTGCACCGCCGGCAGGTCCGCCAGGAAAGGATTGGCCATCAGCCGCTCGACGTCGCTGTCATTGTTGGCGAACAGCATTAGCGTTTGGCCATTCAGCCCTTCCGCCAGGTTCTCTCCAGACAGTTGAATAATGTCCTTGCGCATCCCCATGCTGCGGCTGTTGTTCAGCTTGGCCGGTAGCGTCGCCAGCGTAAAACCCAACTGTTTGAGCATTTGCCCCTGGGAGGATGCGGCGGTCCACAGGTTGGCGGATTTGCCATCGGCGTTGAAGACCAGGGCGGAAATCGGTTGTTCCGGCAGTTTCATACGCTGCTTCAGCGATTGTTCACGTGCGTCGAAATCACTGACGACTTTCTGCGCCTGGGCTTCGTGGCCGGTGGCCTGGCCCAGTTCGAGTGCCAGTGCCTGCCAGCTTTTGTCGTCGTAATTGACCACCAGCACCGGGGCAATGGCGGAGAGCTGATCGTACAGACGCAGAGCGGAATCGGCACCGGTCGCCGAGATGATAATCAGATCGGGCGCCTCACCGGCAATGGTTTCTGCGTTGGGTTCGCCGATATACAGGCGTTTAACGCCGCGCTGCGTCGCGACAGCGCTCCATTGATGGAAGAACCCTTGTGAGTCTGCCACCCGGTTGTTGGGGGTAGTTGCGCCACTGGCGATCACCGGGGCATCAATCGCCAGCAGGGTTCCGGTAACGGTAACGCTGGTAGAAACGATGCGGGCAGGGGCTTGCGTGAGGGTTACGACGCCGTGTGAGGTTTCGATTTTACGCGGCCAACCGGCGTCTGCGGCATGGGCCGTGCCAATCAGCATCAGCCCAAACAGCATCAGGCTGAAGACGGGGTTCTTCTTCATAAAGCATTCCTTAGAAGTTAAATAGTAATACTTATCATTTATATAATTAAAACTGCTGGTTTTATATCACGATTATGAATGGAAGAACTGTTTACATTTATTGACATAGCATATTCACGAGGGTAATTTAACGCGATTCAATACAAATGATAATCATTATTATACAGGTTATTGTTCATGATACGAAAGGGAGCACCGATGAGCGTTACACTAAACAGTACCGGGCAGAAGAAGCCGCAAAGCAAGGATAGCGAACAAGCTGCTGCAAATGTGTCGCCGACCTCCGGCTTTTTCTTTACCTCTCCTTTCCGTAGCCTGAGCACCCAAGGCTGCTTTGCCAAAATCACGATGCCGGCCCATAACGGGGACCAGCTTAACGGCGATTTCCAGCAGGCGGTACAACATGCTTTTGCCGAAGCGAAACTGGCGGGGGTTAAAAACCCGGTTCTGTGCGGCGCGATCCCGTTTGATACTCATCAGCCCTCCGCTCTGTTTATTCCCCAGCAAACCCAATGGTTTGAGCGCGATGCCTTTCTGGCTGGCGTAACTTCCCCGCAGGACGCGTTGCCGGAAATTATCCGCCAAAATGAAGTGCCGGCACAACAACCCTTTATGCAAATGGTGGCGGATGCGGTGGAAGCGACCCGCGGCGACCAGTTGGATAAAGTGGTGTTGTCGCGCCTGCTGGAGATTGAAACGCGTGAGCCGGTAGACCGCCAGGCGTTGATGGCGCGGATCATCGCCCAGAATCCTCATGGTTTCCACTTCCATGTCCCGCTGGAACAGGGGGCATTACTGGGGGCCAGCCCGGAATTGCTGCTACGCAAATCCGGCGCGCAGTTCTACTCCAACCCGCTGGCCGGTTCTGCCCGTCGTGATGCCGATCCGCAGCGGGATCTGGAAGTCAGCCAACAGTTGTTGGTGTCAGAAAAAGATCGCTATGAGCACCAGTTTGTCACTGAAGGCATGCGGCAGGTGTTAGCCGAGCGCTGTCGCTATCTGAATATTCCCACCGTTCCTGAATTATTGAGCACCACCACGCTGTGGCACCTGTCCACGCCTATCGACGGTGAAGCCGCCAACCGCGCTGAAAATGCGCTGTCGCTGGCCTGCCTGCTGCACCCAACACCGGCGCTGTGCGGTACCCCGACCGCGCTGGCGCATCAGGTGATTAAGCAGTTGGAGCCGTTCGATCGCGGCCTGTTTGGCGGCATCGTCGGCTGGTGTGACGCCGAAGGCAACGGTGAGTGGGTAGTGACCATCCGCTGCGGCACGGTGCAGGGCAATCAGGTGCGACTGTTTGCCGGTGCCGGCATCGTGCAAGACTCTTCGCCGGAATCCGAATGGCATGAAACCGGCACCAAACTCAGTACCATTTCGCGGGCGTTTGGCCTGAACCAAGGATAGACATTCCCATGACCATTGCTTTTACCCCCTGGCCTGAGGCGTTAGCCCATCGTTATCGCGAACGCGGCTATTGGACCGACCGGCCCCTGACCGACATCATCACTCGCCAGGCCAAAAATGACGCTATCGCGCTGATCGACCCGGAGCGCAGCCTGAGTTATCGCCGGCTTAATCAGCTCTCCGATCGGTTGGCTGCCGCCCTGCAGCGCCGCGGCATTCAGAGCGGAGATACTGCTCTGGTGCAGTTGGGCAACGTGGTCGAGTTCTATGTGACCTTTTTCGCGTTGTTGAAAATTGGCGTAGTGCCGGTGAACGCGCTGTTCAGCCATCAACGCAACGAGCTGAACGCCTACGCCGTACAGATCAAACCAGCATTGCTGATTGCCGACCGTCAGCATGGCCTGTTTGGCAACGACGAATTTCTGACGGCGTTTCGCGCCGAGCATCCTTCATTGCGCGTGGTGGCATTGCGCAATCAGGACGGGGGCGAGCAGTCGCTGGCGGCCTGGCTGGAAGAGGACAGCAGTGGTTTTGTTGCGACGCCAAGCCCGGCCGACCAGGTGGCGTTTTTCCAGCTTTCCGGTGGCAGCACCGGAACGCCAAAGCTGATCCCGCGGACTCACAACGATTACTACTACAGCATTCGCCGCAGCGTGGAAATTTGCCATTTCGATGTCGATACCCGCTACCTGTGCGCGCTGCCGGTGGCCCATAACTATCCGATGAGTTCTCCGGGCATCCTGGGCGTGTTTTATGGCGCCGGGCTGGTGGTGTTTGCCAGCGACCCGGATGCCGGACAATGTTTCCGTTTGATCGAGCAGCATCAGATTAACGTGACGGCGCTAGTGCCACCGGCGGTGACGCTGTGGCTGCAGGCGATTGAAGAGTGGGGCGGTTGCCAGCAACTGACCAGCCTTAAGCTGTTGCAGGTGGGCGGCGCCAAGCTGGGCGAAACCCTGGCGGCACGTATTCCGGCCGAGATCGGCTGCCAGTTGCAGCAGGTGTTCGGCATGGCGGAAGGCCTGGTGAACTACACCCGTCTGGACGATGACGACCAGCATATTCTGACCACTCAGGGCTGCCCGATGTCGCCGGATGACGAGCTGTGGGTGGCTGACGAAGATGGCAACCCGCTGCCGGTGGGGGAAACCGGGCGTCTGATGACCCGTGGCCCTTATACCTTCCGCGGCTATTACCAAAGTCCGGAGCACAACGCCGCCGCCTTTGATAAGGATGGTTTCTACTGTTCCGGCGATTTGATCAGCCTGACCGAAGATGGCTATGTGAAAGTTGAAGGGCGACAAAAAGATCAGATTAACCGTGGTGGGGAAAAGATCGCTGCGGAAGAAATCGAAAACCTGTTATTGCGCCATCCGGAAGTGATCAATGCGGCGTTGGTGTCGATGCCGGACGAACTGATGGGTGAAAAAAGCTGCGCCTATATCATCGCGACCAGCGCGTTGAAGCCGGTGGTGTTGCGCCGCCATTTACGCGGCGAGGGCGTGGCCGAATTTAAATTACCCGACCGTTTTATACAGGTTGATACGCTGCCGCTCACCCCGGTTGGCAAAGTGGATAAAAAACTGTTGCGCCAACGCCTGGAGGCGCAACAACTGACTCTGGTCCAGGGAGAATAAGTCATGGCCATTCCAAAACTGAATGATTACGCGTTGCCGACTCAGGCTGAACTGCCGACCAACAAAGTGAGCTGGACGGTGGAACCGCAGCGCGCTGCACTGTTGATCCATGATATGCAGCAGTATTTCCTGAATTTCTGGGGTGAAGACAGCCCGTTGATCAAGCAGGTGGTGGAGAATATTGCCAACCTGCGTCGTTACTGCAAATCGCAGGGGATCCCGGTGTTTTACACCGCGCAGCCTAATCAGCAGAGCGATGAAGACCGTGCATTACTCAATGACATGTGGGGGCCGGGCCTGAATAAGCACCCGGAACAGCAGGCGGTGGTCGCGGCTCTGGCCCCGGAAGAAGACGATACGGTGTTGGTGAAGTGGCGCTACAGTGCCTTCCACCGCTCACCGCTGCAGGAAATTCTGCAGGAGTCGGGGCGCGATCAGTTGATCATCTGTGGTGTCTACGCCCATATCGGCTGTATGACTACGGCGATCGACGCCTTCATGCGCAATATTCAGCCGTTTATGGTGGCTGACGGCCTGGCCGATTTCTCCCGCGAAGAGCATCTGATGGCGCTGCGTTATACCGCTGGCCGTTGTGGCCGCGTGGTGACCACTGCCGAACTGTTGCCGGGCATTGCCAGCAAGGCTGCCTTACGCCAGCAAATCATGCCTTTCCTCGATGAAGACAGTGAAGATATGGGCGACGATGAAAACCTGATCGACTACGGTCTGGATTCGGTGCGCATCATGGAGTTGGCGGCACGCTGGCGTAAAATTCGTGGCGATATTGATTTTATCGCACTGGCCAAGAACCCGACCATCGATGGCTGGTGGACGCTGTTGTCGGAGGGAAAAGCCTGATGGAACAACGGGGCGATTTCGCCGGTAAGCGAGTCTGGGTCACTGGTGCTGGGGCCGGGATTGGTCTGGCAACGGCATTGGCGTTTGTGCAGGCCGGTGCCGAAGTGATTGGCTTTGATAAACATTTTGGCGAGCCGGAATACGCATTCCGCACCGAAGTGCTGGATATTGCCGACAGTGATGCGGTAGATCGGGTTTGCGGACGTTTGCTGGCGGAGCAGGGGGCGTTGGACGTGCTGGTCAACGGCGCCGGTATTCTGCGTATGGGGCTGGCGGATGAAACCAGCACCGCAGATTGGCTGGCTTGCCTGGCCGTCAATGCCGGTGGGGCATTTAATATGTTCCGCCACGCTTTGCCGGTATTCCGTCGCCAACGACGCGGTGCGATTGTCAGCGTGGCATCTAACGCCGCGCATGTGCCGCGCGTCGGTATGGCGGCCTATTGTGCTTCCAAGGCGGCATTACGCAGCCTGTGCAACACCGTAGGGCTGGAGATGGCCCCTTATGGCGTACGTTGCAACCTGGTTTCGCCAGGATCGACCAATACGCCTATGCAGCGCGGCATGTGGCAGGATGAAACCGGTGAGCAGAACACCATTAACGGTTTCCCGGAACAGTTCAAATTGGGCATTCCGCTGGGTAAAATTGCTCAGCCGCAGGAAATCGCCGATGCCATTTTGTTTCTGGCTTCCGATCGCGCCAGCCATATCACCATGCAGGATATTGTGATTGACGGCGGGGCGACGCTGGCGGCCTGATAATCAGGTTCTATCTTCGCGATAGCCGTAAGGCGCTGCAAGCAGCGCCTTTATTTTGTAGTGAAATAGTTGTCTTTAATCCCGAGATACTCGGGCCTAGCGCACCGAGGGGCGCTCCGGCGGGCAAGCCGCTACGACCCCTTCGGCACGCTCTCCCTAATAACGAGTATTGTTAGTTGTATGGAGATACTGGGAGGATTACTGAGGTTTTGAGCGCTTCCGGACGTCAGATGCGAAAAAAGCGCCAAAAGGCGCTTTTTTCTGTATTGGTGGGTCGTGCGGGATTAACTCGGCCTTTGGCCTCACCCTTCAGGCCAGCGCAAGCGCTGTTCAAAAATTGCCGGGGCAATTTTGTCGAACCTGCACAGGTTCTCATCCAGCACGACACTCTGCACTATGTTAGAAAGGTGTTTGAGATGATTACTGTGCTGCAGATGCGAAAAAAGCGCCAAAAGGCGCTTTTTTCTGTATTGGTGGGTCGTGCGGGATTCGAACCTGCGACCAATTGATTAAAAGTCAACTGCTCTACCAACTGAGCTAACGACCCGCAGAAGTGGTGGGTGATGACGGGCTCGAACCGCCGACCCCCTCCGTGTAAAGGAGATGCTCTACCAACTGAGCTAATCACCCACTTCAGAACTTCCGGGTACTGCCAAACAAGAGAATGAGTGGTGGGTGATGACGGGCTCGAACCGCCGACCCCCTCCGTGTAAAGGAGATGCTCTACCAACTGAGCTAATCACCCTCATTCTTCTCATTTCTTACTGCTTTACTACTCAACAAGATGGTGGGCGATGACGGGCTCGAACCGCCGACCCCCTCCGTGTAAAGGAGATGCTCTACCAACTGAGCTAATCGCCCCGTCTTGTTGGAGTCGCATTATAGGGATAGTTGAAAGTGAGTCAACGGTTTTTAAAATGATTTCAATCGTTCGCCGCAAATTTAAACAGGATGCGATATTTATCGCCTGCAATGTCGAATCTTTGCACATTGTTATGCGTAAAGCGCCGCAGAGATGATGAAATCAGCCTTGGCAATATCGTGTCAGCGTTGAGGAATTAGCGCGTGGTGGTACAATGTTGCCCACTTTTTTAAATTCCGAGCAATCGTCGGCAACCGCCGACACGCGTTGCGTAATAAGGCAGTGAAACCAATGAAAATCAAAACCCGTTTTGCACCGAGCCCAACCGGCTATCTTCACGTCGGTGGCGCCCGTACTGCGCTTTACTCCTGGTTGTTCAGCCGCCATGCGGGCGGTGAGTTCGTTCTGCGTATCGAAGATACCGATCTGGAACGCTCAACCCAGGACGCGATCGACGCAATTATGGATGGCATGAACTGGTTAAACCTGGATTGGAATGAAGGCCCGTACTTCCAGACCAAGCGTTTTGACCGCTATAACGCGGTGATTGACGACATGCTGGTGCAGGATACCGCCTATAAATGCTATTGCTCGAAGGAACGTCTGGAAGCGCTGCGTGAAAAGCAGATGGAAAACGGCGAAAAACCGCGTTACGACGGCCACTGCCGCGACAGCCAGTGTAGCCATACCGATGACGAGCCACACGTGGTGCGTTTCCGTAACCCGCAGGAAGGCTCGGTGATCTTCGACGACAAGATCCGCGGTCCGATCGAATTTAGCAACCAGGAGCTGGATGACCTGATCATCCGCCGCACCGACGGCTCACCAACCTATAACTTCTGCGTAGTGGTAGATGACTGGGATATGGAAATCAGCCACGTGATCCGCGGCGAAGACCACATCAACAACACCCCGCGCCAGATCAACATCCTGAAAGCGCTGGGTGCGCCGGTGCCGGAATACGCGCACGTTTCGATGATCCTCGGTGACGACGGTAAAAAACTGTCGAAACGCCACGGTGCGGTAGGGGTGATGCAGTACCGTGACGACGGCTACCTGCCGCAGGCGCTGCTGAACTATCTGGTGCGTCTGGGCTGGTCTCATGGCGACCAGGAAATCTTCTCTATTGATGAGATGAAAGAGTTCTTTACCCTGGAAGCGATCAACAAATCCGCCAGTGCCTTCAATACCGAGAAGTTGCAGTGGCTGAACCACCATTACATTAACCATATGCCGGCCGAAGAAGTGGCAGTGCACCTGGCGTGGCATGTTGAGCAACTGGGTATCGAGACCCGCAATGGCCCTGAGCTGAAAGATATCGTTAAGCTGCTGGGCGAGCGTTGCAAAACGCTTAAGGAAATGGCCGAGTCTTGCCGTTACTTCTACGAAGACTTCAGCGAGTTCGACGCTGACGCTGCCAAGAAGCACCTGCGTCCGGTTGCTCGTCAGCCACTGGAAGCGGTGCGCGCCAAACTGGCCGCTATCACTGCCTGGACGCCGGAAAACGTGCATGACGCCATTCAGGGCACGGCAGATGAGCTGGGCGTAGGTATGGGCAAGGTAGGTATGCCGCTGCGCGTGGCGGTTACCGGTGCCGGTCAGTCACCGGGTATGGATGTCACCGTTCATGCCATCGGTCAGAGCCGTTCTCTGCAGCGTATCGACCTGGCGCTGGCTTATATTGCCGGGCGTGAAGCTTAAGGCTGAGCGTTTCCCTGCCAGTTAATGACAAAGCCCCGTGGAGCAATCCCGGGGCTTTTTTGTATCTGCTACTTGATGGCGAATTCCTGGTACGCCGCGGCAGGGTCATGGTTTGGGGCATAATGCTCAATTTTTAGCAGCAAACGCGCTGATTTGGCGGCTTTTTCAGCGCTTGAAGCAGGAATGCAATTTAGCCGTTGACAGCTTAGAGTGGGTTTCATATTATGCGCCCCGTTCACAGGATTTTGTGATTGTGGATTGGGGCTATAGCTCAGCTGGGAGAGCGCTTGCATGGCATGCAAGAGGTCGACGGTTCGATCCCGTCTAGCTCCACCAACCTTTATCTCAGAAAGGTTGGGGAATACCGTAACGCCGGTTAAAGCGTACCACTTTTGTGGGGCTATAGCTCAGCTGGGAGAGCGCTTGCATGGCATGCAAGAGGTCGACGGTTCGATCCCGTCTAGCTCCACCACCATTTAAAAAGCCGACCTTAGGGTCGGCTTTTTGCTTTCTGTCTTTCCTTACTGCCTTCCCTTTCCCATGCACCGAATTGCAGGCATTAAAAAAGGCCGCCGAAGCGACCTTTATCTTACTGATATCTTACTGACGTTTCGGCTTAGCCCAGAACCAGGCCCGCGATGGACGCAGACAGGATGCTGACCAGCGTTGAACCGTAAACCAGCTTCAGACCAAAGCGAGAAACCACGTTGCCCTGATGCTCGTTCAGCCCTTTAATCGCACCGGCAACGATGCCGATGGAAGAGAAGTTGGCGAAGGAAACCAGGAACACCGACAGAATACCCATGCTGCGAGGAGAGAGTTCAGCAGAGATTTTCTGCAGTTCCATCATCGCCACGAATTCGTTGGATACCAGTTTGGTTGCCATGATGCTACCCACCTGCAACGCTTCGTGCTTAGGAATACCCATAATCCAGGCGAATGGATAGAAGAAGTAGCCCAAAATTTCCTGGAAGCTCAGGCCGAAGATGGCGCTGAACAGGCCGTTGAGCGCGGCGATCAGGGCGATAAAGCCGATCAGCATCGCAGCAACGATAATAGCTACTTTAAAACCAGCCAGAATGTATTCGCCCAGCATTTCGAAGAAGCTCTGGCCTTCGTGCAGATTGCCCAGGTGCAGTTCTTCTTCTTTACTGGTGTCATACGGGTTGACCAATGACAGCACGATAAAGGTGCTGAACATGTTCAGTACCAGTGCCGCGACCACAAATTTGGCGTCCAGCATGGTCATGTAAGCGCCGACGATGGACATGGAAACCGTAGACATCGCGGTCGCCGCCATGGTGTACATGCGCTTTTCAGACATCTTGCCCAGAATATCTTTATAGGCAATGAAGTTTTCAGACTGGCCCAGGATCAGCGAGCTGACGGCGTTGAACGATTCCAGCTTGCCCATACCGTTAACTTTTGACAGCACGGTACCAATGATGCGGATGACAAACGGCAGTACTTTAATGTATTGCAGAATACCGATCAGCGCGGAGATGAAGACGATCGGGCACAGTACCTTCAGGAAGAAGAAGGCCAAACCTTTGTCGCCCATACCGCCGAATACAAACTCAGTCCCTTGCCCAGCAAACCCGAGCAGCTTGTCAAACAGCGCTGCGAATCCTTTTACAAAGCCTAAACCCGCTTCCGAATGCAGGAAAAAATAGGCCAGCAGTACTTCAATAACCAACAGTTGAATAACGTAGCGAATGCGGATGCTTTTACGATCGCGGCATACTAAAAGTGCCAGGATCGTGACCACCACCAACGCCAACGCGAAGTGCGCAATATGGGACATGTTTGCTCCAAACTTGAGGCAGGCTGAATTTCGGATGTCATTTTATGTAACGCCACGTTTAAAAACGAGAGGTCTATTGCAAATATGGAAATTCATACTGGGAAACGTCTTAAATTATTACGGTAAAGCATAAAAAATCAATAGCTTAATGAAGTCATATGAAATTCCTATTCCTCCACTAATTTGATTATAAGACGGATTGTGCTCTGAATATGGCTCGGCAGAGTGCGGAAAATGTTCATCTACCTGCTAAACCTTTCGTTAAATCCGTGTTTTTTCCCTATTGCAGAGATAAGTATTACCGCCACAAATGCACTTGATAATTATTATCATTTACATAAGATAACCCCAGGCTTATTAGAAGTAAGGGTTCAGAACATGCTGAACAGTCGCGTGGTTGAGACCACCCCGCGCTCATCCAGGAAGATCAAACTTTCCCTGATGGGCCCCGCATTTATCGCGGCTATCGGCTACATTGACCCCGGTAATTTCGCCACCAATATTCAGTCCGGTGCCTCTTTTGGTTATACCCTGCTGTGGGTGGTGGTGTGGGCCAATGTGATGGCGATGTTGATCCAACTGTTGTCTGCCAAACTGGGCATTGCCACGGGTAAAAACCTGGCGGAGCATATTCGCGATCGTTTCCCGCGTCCGGCGGTGTGGGCTTATTGGGTTCAGGCAGAAATTATTGCGATGGCCACAGATCTGGCCGAATTTATCGGCGCGGCTATAGGTTTCAAACTGCTGTTGGGCGTGACTTTGCTGGAGGGAGCGATCCTGACCGGCATCGCGACTTTCCTGATCCTGATGTTGCAACAACGTGGGCAAAAACCTTTGGAATGGGTGATTGGCAGCCTGCTGCTGTTTGTCGCTTTGGCTTATATGGTGGAACTGGTGTTTTCCCAACCGCAGTTAGGCCCGCTGTTAACAGGTATGGCGCTGCCGGATTTGCCGAACAGTGATGCGGTGTTTCTGGCCGCCGGGGTGCTTGGTGCCACCATTATGCCGCACGTGATTTATCTGCATTCGTCGTTAACTCAGGCGGCCGGGGAAAACTCAAAGGCCGACAGGTATGCTGCCACCAAGGTCGATGTGGCCATTGCCATGACCATTGCCGGGTTTGTTAACCTGGCGATGATGGCTACCGCCGCCGCGGCCTTTCACTTTAATGGTCACAGCGGTATTACCGATCTTGACCAGGCCTATCTGACGCTGCAACCTTTGCTGGGGCAGGCGGCGGCCACGATCTTCGGGCTGAGCCTGGTAGCCGCCGGGTTATCTTCTACCGTGGTGGGCACGCTGGCGGGGCAGGTGGTGATGCAGGGGTTTGTGCGTTTTTACATTCCGCTGTGGGTGCGTCGTGTGGTCACCATGCTGCCATCGTTTATCGTCATTATGTTGGGGATGGACGCCACGCGCATTTTGGTACTGAGCCAGGTATTACTGAGTTTCGGTATTGCACTGGCATTGGTGCCGTTGCTGTCGTTCACCGGGAATCGTGAGTTGATGGGTGAGATGGTGAACAGCCGCACCATACAGACGATAGGTAAGTTGATCGTGGTGGTAGTGGTGGGGTTGAACGGTTATCTGCTGGTCAGTAGCCTGCTGTGAGCGCCTATTAAATGAAAGGCCGGCAGTGCCTAATGCCGGTCAGCTAAGCAAAGTTCTGAATAATAATGTACGACTTTGCTAAAGCGATAGTCCCCCTCTCCAGAGGGAGAGGGAGAGGGCCGGGGTGAGGGGCTTTCGCGTAAGTATGTATCCCCTCACCCTAACCCTCTCCCAAAGGAGAGGGAACAATTTCACCTTAGCTGGCAGGCATTACGGCATGATGCCTGTCAGTCGTCGTGATCGTGGTGGCGATGATCACGGTCATCATGATGTTTTTTCTTCCAGTGGTGCTTTTCATGATGCTTGTAGTAGTGCTTATCGTATTTGCGATAGCGGCCTTCATGATAGTAATAATTTTTGCGCCAGTAGTCGTTGTCGCGCCAGCGATAACCATCCCAGTTGTAGCCCCGGCGATTGCGGTCACCCAGGTAGCGCCCCTGATGGCCCTGCCACCAGTCACGGTCGCGCCAGTCATAACCGTCCCAGTAACGGCCGCGGTTGTCTTGTTCGCCGATGCGTAATGAAACGCCCGGCATCAGATCGATACTGAGGCCGTCAGCCTGGGCTTGCTGCATGGCTGGCAGTGTCGACGCCACCAACAGGGCGGCTAATAACAGAGGTTTAAACATGAATTCTCCTTTCCGCCGCAGCGGCCTGGCCCTTTTTATAAGTAATGAAGCGCGTTCATCAGTTTATAAAATGGCCTTATAGTTTTGCCTGCAATAGCGGCATCTTAGCCTTTGCGGATAGGGTTGAATCTTAGAGAGAATCTGAAAAACGATCGGAGGCGAGTGATTTAAGATTTGTCTGGCCGAAATAGGGTATCGCCGGTGGGGAAACCGGCGAGAATTGTAAGCGATTACATTAGTATTTGTTCGATCTGAGTTATTTCGTCATCGCTGAAGCTGCGATTAGCCAACATGCCGACGGCATCTTCAATCTGGCCGGTCTTGCTGGCACCGATCAGTACCGAAGTGACGCGGTCGCCACGTAATACCCAGGCCAGTGCCATTTGCGACAGCTTCTGTCCGCGCTGTTGTGCCAGCGCATCGAGCCGACGCACCTTATCCAACTTATCGTCGGTGAGTTGGCCGGGTTGCAGGAATTGGCTGCTGCTGGCGGCGCGTGAATCTTGCGGGATCCCCTGCAGATAGCGATCGGTCAGCAGGCCACCGGCCAGCGGTGAGAAGGCGATGGAGCCTACGCCGTGTTCTTCCAGCGTGTCCAGTAATTCTGGCTCAACCCAACGTTCGAACATTGAGTATTTCGGCTGATGGATCACGCATGGCGTGCCGAGTTTTTGCAGAATAGCAAACGCCTGGCGCGCGCGGTCGGCCGGATAGTTGGACAGCCCGACGTACAGCGCCTTGCCCTGACGCACCAGCAAATCCAGCGCTGCCATGGTTTCTTCCAGCGGCGTATCCGGATCCGGGCGATGGTGGTAGAAGATATCCACGTACTCCAGCCCCATGCGCTGCAGGCTTTGATCCAGGCTGGCAACCAGATATTTTTTCGATCCCCAGTCGCCATAAGGGCCTGGCCACATGGTGTAACCGGCTTTTGAGGCGATGATCAGCTCATCGCGCCAGGGCTTCAGGTCCGCGCTGAGAATACGGCCGAAGTTTTCCTCGGCGGAACCGGGCGGCGGGCCATAGTTGTTGGCCAAGTCAAAATGAGTGATCCCACGGTCGAACGCACAGTGGATCAGCTTGCGCGCATTGTCATACAGCGTGGTGTCGCCAAAGTTATGCCATAGGCCGAGTGAAATGGCCGGCAGTTTCAGGCCGCTACGGCCGCAGCGGCGATATTCCATATTTTGGTAACGTGAAGAATCAGCCTGGTAGAGCATAGGAACCCTTTTCAGCAGAGGTGAAATGAATTTTAGTGTATGCGTTTTCACAAGGGTTGTCAGAGTTCCCGATCACGCTTAATCGCCATAACGGGACAAATACGGCGGGTGAGGTATTCCCCATGCCTGCCAATAGGGCGTAGATGTAACGCTGGGTTGCCAGTCGTTTTTTATACATAAAGCTCGAAATTCATACCACATCTTCGATACTTAATACTGACAATCTCAAGTGTTGGCAGGTGATGATCATGAATACGACCTATAGAGTGGCTGATTACCTACTCGATCGTTTGGCTCAGATCGGCATCCGACATTTCTTTGGCGTGCCGGGTGACTACAACCTGCAGTTTCTCGATCATGTCATCAGTCATCCGCAAATTACCTGGGTAGGCTGCGCTAATGAACTCAATGCCGCCTATGCCGCAGATGGTTACGCACGCTGTAAACCGGCCGCCGCTTTATTGACCACCTTTGGCGTGGGCGAACTGAGCGCGCTCAACGGTATTGCCGGCAGCTACGCCGAATATCTGCCGGTGATCCACGTGGTGGGGGCCCCAACGTTACGCGCGCAGCGGGCCGGTGATTTGCTGCACCATTCGCTGGGGGACGGTGACTTTGGCCACTTTGCCCGTATGGCGAAAGAGGTGACCGTCGCGCAGGCCAGCCTTACCCCCGACAACGCCGAGGCGGAAATCGACCGTCTGCTGACCATCGCGCTGTTTGAGCACCGTCCGGTCTATTTAGTGTTACCCAGTGAGGTGGCGGAAGCACCGTTGACATCCCGGCCTGCGCCGTTGGTGTTACGGCAGGCGCATCTTTCCCAGGCGTCGCTGCAAGCTTTTATCGCCGCTGCGCGGCAAATGCTGTTACCGGCCAAGCGAGTTTCCCTGCTGGCGGATTTTTTGGCGGAACGTTTTGGGGCGGAAAAAGTGCTGGAACAGTGGATGAATGAGGTTGAGATACCGCATTCAACCATGCTGCTGGGCAAGAGTGTATTGGATGAAACCCATGCCTGTTTTACCGGCACTTACGCCGGTGCCGCCAGCGATCCACAGGTGAAGCAACTGATTGAAGGGGCCGATGTGGTGATTAACGTCGGCGTGCGCTTTACCGATACCATTACCGCCGGTTTCAGCCACCATCTGCCTGCGGAAAAATGCATTGATCTTCAGCCGTTTGAAGCACGGGTAGGGCAGCAGGTATTTAGCCACATCCCGCTGCGTGATGCGGTAATAGCACTGCACCAGTTGACGTTGTCGTTGGCAAAACAATGGTCATTACCGGCCATTCAGCGCCCGGCGTTGCCGGATCCGAGCGGCAGCGGCCTGGATCAGCACGGCTTTTGGCAACAGATACAGGACTTTCTGCGTCCGGGCGATATTTTGATCGCCGAACAGGGCACCGCCTGCTTTGGTGCGGCGGCTCTTGGCCTGCCGCAAGGCTGCCGGTTTATCGTCCAGTCGCTGTGGGGCTCTATCGGTTACACCCTGCCGGCGGCGTTCGGTGCACAAACGGCGGAGCCGGATCGGCGGGTGGTGTTGCTGATCGGCGATGGTTCGGCTCAGCTCACGGCGCAGGAACTGGGTTCGATGCTGCGTGATGGACAAAAGCCGGTGATCTTCCTGCTCAATAATGAGGGGTATACCGTTGAACGTGCCATTCACGGCCCGCAACAGCGTTACAACGACATCGCCCAGTGGAACTGGACGCAGTTACCGCAGGCGCTGGCGGGCGAGCATCAGGTGAAAACGCTGCGGGTCGCCGATCCGCAGCAGTTGCGCCAGGCGCTGAAAGAAGTTGGCGACAGCCCACAACTGGCCTTTGTGGAAGTGATGCTGCCGAAGATGGACATTCCCGAACTGCTCGATAGCGTTTCACGCGCCATTCACTCGCGTAACGCGGCCGCCTGATCCGCCGCGTTCTCCAGCAGGCGTTCCAGTAACCAATACCCCGCCGGCCCCGGCGGGGTCAGTTTCGACCATACCGCATCCACTGAAATCAGCTTCGGCCAGCCGCGGGGTTTGAGCTCGGTCAACTTGTCATGGCCGTATTGTTTTACCAACCAGTTCGGCAGTACGGCCCAGCCAAACCCTTGTTCCGCCATTTCCAGCAATAGCAGGTAGCTGGGAGCTGACCACACCAGACCGCCGGAGCGGGCGGCTTCAGCGCCGCTATAGGTATTGAGGATGAGTTGGCGCGTGCTGGACAGTTGTTCGGGCGTGGGGGAGGCCGTTTGCGCCAGCGGGTGCGAGTGGGTGACGAACAGCCCCATTTCCGTTTGTTCCGGCAGCCGCGCAAACCCGATGTCCGGCGGGTAACTGGCCTGAACCTCCACCATGCCGAGATGCGCGCGGCCGCTTTGCAACAGGTCAAGCACGTCGCCGTCTTCGGCGATCATCCACTCCAGTTCGATATCCTGATAGCGCTGCTCGAAAAGTTGCATCAGTCGATCATGGTGTTTCGGCTGATAGGTATCGGAGAACACCAGGCTGAGGCGCGGCTCGATATTGTCCGCCAGCCGAATGCTTAGTGCGTCCAGCCGTTCGCTGGCGGCAAGGATCTCCTGCACATGGCCCAGCACCTTATGGCCGGCGGCGGTTAATACCGGCTGGCGTGCCTGGCGATCGAACAGGAGCAGCCCGAGATCGGCCTCCAGGTTGGCGATCGCGGTACTGATGGTGGACTGGCTTTTGCGTAGCTTACGGGCGGCGGCAGAGAACGAGCCGAGGGCGGCAGCTTCAACAAACGCCTGCAGGGCTTCAGGGGAATAACGCATGATGTATCTACTTTATCGATGGAACCTATTTTTAATCTACCCAAAAAATCGATGACAATCACCTGACTTTAGCAATAACAGTAAAAAAACAGGTGATGTATGCAACTGCAAAACAAGTCTTTCATTGAACGTATCGTCCACGCCGTCGGTTTTGAAGCCATCGCAGTGATGATCTGCGCCCCGCTGGGCGCGTGGTTGCTAAACCGTTCGATGGTACAGGTCGGTGCGTTGGCGGTGATGTTGTCCACCGTCGCCATGGTATGGAACATGGTTTATAACACCGTTTTTGACCGCCTGTGGCCAGTGGGCCGCGTGGTGCGTAATCTTAAGGTGCGGGTGTTTCATGCCCTGGGTTTTGAGGCCGGGTTTGTGTTGATCGGCGTGCCGATTGCCGCCTGGATGCTGAGCATCTCTTTTGTGCAGGCGTTTATGCTGGAACTTGGTTTCTTCCTGTTCTTCCTGCCGTACACCATGTTCTATAACTGGGCGTACGATACCCTGCGTCAGCGCTGGTTCGAGGCGCGCCAGCCGGTCAATTCCTCGGCTAAATAAGGCGTCGTCATCACTGCGATTCTCAGGTAATGTCGGATCATTGCAGCAATGACGGAGGAGCAAACGATGAAAGTGTTGGGCCTGCTGGGCGGCATGAGTTGGGAATCAACCATACCTTATTACCGCATGATCAATGAACAGGTGAAAGAGCGCCTCGGTGGCCTGCATTCGGCGAAAATTGTGCTCTACAGCGTCGATTTTCACGAGGTTGAACGCCTGCAGCATCAGGGCGACTGGGACGGCGCGGGGCGTTTATTGGCTGCCGCTGCGGCCTCGCTGCGTGCCGCCGGTGCGCAGGCCATCGTCATTTGTACCAACACCATGCACAAGGTGGCGGATGCGGTTGAACAGGCCAGCGGCTTGCCGTTGATTCATATTGCCGACGCCACGGCACTGCAGGTGCGCCAACAGGACATTCGCCGCGTCGGGCTACTCGGCACGCGTTTTACCATGGAGCAGGAGTTTTACCGTGGACGCTTGCAGGAAAAATACGGCATCGAAGTGGTGACCCCGGTGGCGGCCGATCGCGACATTGTGCACCGTATCATTTATGAAGAGCTGTGCCTGGGGAAAATACGTGATGCGTCGCGCGATGAGTACCGCCGCATTATCGGCGACCTGGAACAGCAGGGGGCGCAAGGCATCATTTTCGGCTGCACCGAGATTGGCCTGCTGGTCAGCGCGCAGGATGCGTCAGTGCCGGTCTTCGACACCACCGCCATCCATGCGCGCGCCGCAGCGGAATTCGCGCTCGCTTAATCGTCCTGCGCAGAGTGGCGCTTGCCCACCAGCATCAGCGGTTTGCCCGCCAGCACCAGCCAGGCGGGCAACATCACCACACAGAGTATGGGCAACAGGTGCAGTTCCGGCACCACGGCAACGGCCATAAACAGGCTGAGCCAGCCGTCACGCGTGACCACCAATACCAACCCCATAATGGCGCAGGAAACGGTAATCGCTGCCGGTACCGCTGGAACATGCTGATGCAGCATCAGGCCCAGCGCTACCCCGACAAACACCGCCGGGAAGATACGTCCACCACGAAAGCCGCTGGCGGCTGCAATCACCAGAGCCGCCAATTTGCTCAGTGTAATCAGCAGTAGCTCCGTGACAGAATAATTCTCTCCGATCGCCAGCCGCTTCATTTCATCGAGCCCTTTAAACAGGGTGATGTCGCCACCGATTAACGCCAGCAACCCAAGCACAAAACCGCCCAATCCCAACATCAGCACCGGGTTTTTTATCGAGTGGAACAGACGGTGGGCGTGCGGGAAGCCCCATAGCGCCACCATGCCCAGTGCGATGGCGATCAGGGCGACGATGGAACCACTGAAAATATCCGTCAGTCGGGTGACGGTGTAGGGATCAAGCTGCAGGGCAAAGTTCGGCGTGAAAAATAACTGTGTAGTGACCGCACCGGCCGCTGCCGCCATTAGCGGGGCAAATAGCCGATCCCACAGCGGCACGTCATTATTGCCTGCCAGCGTTTGTGAAAAGATCAGCGCAGCGGCAACCGGGGTACCGAACAGTGCGCCGATGGTGCCGGCCGCGGCCAGAATAATCCAGTCCATGCGGGGGACTTTCGGTAGCAGGCGCGAACCTATTGCCACCACCAGCGCAATATTGATGGCGGTGATCGGGTTTTCCGGCCCCAGACTGACGCCACCCACCAGGCCAACGATCAGCGCCAGCGTAAGACCGGGCAGCGCCGAAAGCGGCAGCGGCATCCCGATCAAAGATTCAGTGGCCGGATCAGGCCCCGCATGACCAGGCATATAGCGGATTATCAGCCCAACGGCGACGCCGGTCAGCGTCAGAATGCCGATCAGCCACCAGGGCGAATGAGTATCGATATTCATAGCCGCAGGAATATTCACCCACAGCAACCGCTGCAGCGCATCGGCGAACTTCATCACCAGAATGAGCACCAGGCTTGAGGCCGAACCGATAACGAGAGCGGGCAGAGCGAAAGCCAACATGGCATTGGCGCGCGGGTGCAGCATGCAGGGATCCCTTTTCAATGGCGCTGGATGGCAGGCCGAACGGGTGATGGTTATGGCCACAGCTTGCCAGACAATCGGCACTCTGGCACGCAATGATATTTCCGGCCGGACGTGAAGGTCGCAGCCGGTTAATAGTGCCTTTCTGTCATGACGGTTAACAGTGACTATGGCGCGTTTTTTGCCGCAATTTGTTTCAGATGGGGCTGAAAAGGGTTGGCTGAAACGTTTTTTGTGATCCGGATCGCTAATGGATGGCCGCGCAGCGGATGGTGATTGTTGTTTTTGCAGCGGGATTTTACAGTGTGGGCAGCTTTCTATTATTCATTTCGCGGAGAAGATACTGATGACTTATGCCCTCGTAGGTGATGTAGGCGGCACCAATGCCCGCCTGGCGTTGTGCACTGTGGCGACGGGTGAAATTACCCAGGCGAAAACCTATTCCGGCCTGGAGTTTGACAGCCTGGAGGCGGTAATCCGCCAATACTTAAAAGATCAGGATATCCAGGTACAGGACGCCTGTATTGCCATTGCCTGTCCGGTCACTGAAGACTGGGTGGCGATGACCAATCATACCTGGGCGTTTTCGATTAAACAGATGAAGGCCAGTCTGGGGCTGAGCCATCTGGAAGTGATCAACGACTTTACCGCCGTTTCGATGGCGATCCCGATGCTGTCGCCAGAGGATGTATTGCAGTTCGGCGGTGGGAGCGCGCAGAAAGACAAACCTATTGCGGTGTATGGTGCCGGGACGGGTTTGGGGGTGGCACATCTGGTGCACGTCAATCGTCGCTGGGTGAGCCTGCCGGGCGAGGGCGGCCACGTTGATTTCGCACCGAACAGTGAAGAGGAAGATATCATTCTGGAGGTGTTACGCGCTGAAGTGGGCCATGTGTCTGCCGAGCGAGTGCTGTCCGGGCCGGGGCTGGTCAATCTTTACCGCGCTATCGTCAAGTCCGATAACCGCCTGCCGGAAAAGCTGGAGCCGAAGGACATTACCGAGCGCGCACTGGCTGACAGTTGTATCGACTGTCGCCGCGCCCTGTCGCTGTTCTGCGTTATTTTGGGGCGCTTCGGCGGCAACCTGGCGCTGAACCTGGGCACCTTTGGCGGCGTTTACATTGCCGGTGGCATCGTGCCGCGCTTTATGGAGTTCTTCAAAGCCTCTGGTTTCCGTGCGGCGTTCGAGGATAAAGGGCGTTTCAAGGATTACGTGCACGACATTCCGGTCTTTATGATCACCCATGGACAACCCGGTTTGCTGGGTGCCGGCGCTCACCTGCGCCAGACGCTGGGTATGCATCTGTAATAATCGCAGCAATTAAAAAAGGGGCGCAACCGTTAAGTTGCGCCCCTTTTATCGTTTTAGGCGTTAGGCTTTTGCCAACTGCGCCTGCGAGAAGTGTTCTTCTTCCTGCGCTACCGCTTTCGGTGCCTTGATGAACAGGGTGATTATCAGAGAAGCCACTGACAGCACGCCAATCACGATGAAGGTCGCATGGAAGCCGCCGAAGTATTTGGCGACAAACGAACCGGCCAGTGCGCCCAGACCGAAGCCCTGATAGATAATGCCGTAGTTTTTGCTGTGGTTTTTCAGGCCGAAGAAGTCACCGACAATCGCTGGGAATACGGTGATGTTGCCACCGAAGCAGAAGGCGACGGCACCGACGCAGATGAAGAACAGGGTGTGGTTCAGAGTCAGGAAGCTCAGCGCCACAATCGCCAGAACGGTGACCAGCATGGTAAAGCTGATGACGCGCATGCGGCCCACTTTATCGGACAGCGTACCCAGAATAATACGGCCTGCGGTGTTAAAGATGGCGACGGCGGAAACGGTGTTGGCGGCGGTAGCCAGGTCCATCCCAGCCAGTTGTACGCCCATGTCTTTCACGATACCAATCAGATACAGCCCACTCATACAAGCCGCGAAGAAGATGATGAACAGCAGGTAAGCTTCTTTGGTCGCCAGCATTTGGCGGACGCTGAAGTCATTGCCCAGGCCGTTGGTCCCTTGCTGTGCAGACTGGCTCACCAGTACCGGCTCTTTCAACAGCAGGGAGCCCAGTACAATCAGCGCCATCACAATGGCACCCCAGTAGAAGAAGGCAGAGGACACACCAACGTCGGCAATCAACGCGGCGTTAACGTATTTGAACAGCAGGCTACCGCTACCGAAAGCCCCCACCGAAATACCGGAGATCAGCCCTTTGTTGGCCGGGAACCATTTGATCAGGTTGGACAGGGTAGAGATATAAGCGATACCTACCGCGAAACCAACCACCACCCCGGCCAGCAGATAAACCATATTCAGTGAGCTGACGTAGGCACTGGCAATCAGGCCCAGACCCACCAGGATGCCAGAGCACAGGGTCAGGTTACGGATCCCGAAGCGTTCCTGCAGTTTGCCGGCAAATAAAGTGGCGAAGGCCAGGAAGAAGCTGGTGATGGAGAAGGTGGTGGCGACGTCAGCGAGGCCCCAGTGGAACTTGTCGACCAACGGCTGGTTGAACAGACTCCAGGTATAGATAGTACCGAGACCCATCTGGCAGATGATGGTACCCAGAACGATTAAGCTGCGATTTGCCGGTTTGGTGTTCATGGCCGGGCTCCTTCCTGTGTGTGCATTGCCGGGCGTTAGCCGTTGGCTGAAATTTGCGGGCGCTGTCTTGAACCCCGCGGTATGGGCATATTATATGGCTGGTAGTACCAGCCGGCGGCGGATCGGGAATGAGTTGCACAAGGGAAGGAATGAAATGCCTCTGACGATGCATGAGTTGCCGTTTTAAGGCTTAAAAGGGGATGAAATGCAGCGGGTGGCGCGTGATCTAAATCAAGAATGTTAGCGATTTATCGCCAATGCCCCGCCGGGGATTGTGGCTGAATTGTGAAGGATGTGGGGGGAATTCGTAAATGGGCATTGTTCCTATAGAGCGGCGGTTGGCGCAGATCTATGTTATCTGCGAACGGACGGGTTCCGCTCTGCAGGAGTCGTTGAGATGAAAAAAATATTGTTGTTATTAGCTGCGTTGCTGTCACTGCCATTGGTGAGCCACGCAGACGTATCGATTGGCGTAAATGTTCCGGGCCTTTCATTACACATCGGCGACCGCGATGATCGCGGTCATTATTGGGACGGTGGTCGCTGGCGCGATCCGCGCTGGTGGTCCGAACACCGGGGCTATGAATACCGGGGTTATGAACGCCCGCGCGGTTATTACTATGGTCCGCCGCCACGGGTGATTTATTACGGCCCGCCACGACATGAATGGCGTGATCGCCCGCATTACCGCATGCCTCCACCGCCACCGCCGGGCTATTACTACCGCCCAGGGCCACGCTGGTAACGGCCGGCGATTATAAACGCATCAGTTTGCGAAACTCTTTCACCTTGCTGCGGCTGACCGGCACTTCAAAATCCAGATCGCTCAGCCGCAGAATATAAGTGTTGTTGAACCAGGGCACGATCTCGCGGATTTTAGACAGATTGACGCAGTAGGAACGGTGGCAGCGGAAGAAATACTCTTCAGGCAGGCGCCCGTAAAACTCGGTCAGGTTCATCGGCATCACAAACTCCTCGCGCCGGGTATAAACCCGCGTCACTTTCTCATCGGCGGCGGCATAGTAAATGTCGTTGATGTCGGTAACGATAATCCGCTCGTCTTTGATCAGGTTAATGCTGTGGCTGCTGCGATTCGGTGCGCTGGCCTGCTCCGGTAAAGTGGCGGGGCGGTTATGCAGCGCTTCCAGCTTCTGCAGCATGGTGACGATACGCGCTTCGTGATAGGGCTTGAGGATATAGTCAAAGGCCTCGATTTCGAATGCCTCCACCGCATGCTCTTTATAGGCGGTGATAAATACAATAGAAGGACGGTGCGCGAATTTGCTGATGTTCTGCGCCAACAGTACCCCGTCCAGCGACGGGATATTGATATCGAGAAAAATGGCGTCAACCTGATGGGTTTGCAGGTATTTCAGCACGTCCAGCCCGTCCTCGAAGGTGGCTTCGATAACGATATTGCTGTGTTTTTTTATCAGATAACTGAGTTCTTCCTGCGCGAGGAACTCGTCTTCAACGATGATGGCTTTCATGATAGCTCCCCGGCCGGCAGTATGTTGTTCTCTACCGGCAGTTTGCCGCCATTTTTGCTGATGTAAAAGGCAATTTCGGTGCCGGGTTCCAGGCGACGGATGCGAAGCCCTTCGCCGTACAGCAGGGACACCCGGTGATGCACGTTCAGCAGACCGATGTTGTGGCCTGGCATCTCGTTGCGGGCCACCCGTTCGATGACCTGTGGGTCGATGCCGTGGCCGGTATCTTTGACTGAAATCTTGACCCGGTCACCCTGATCTTTCACCGCAATCACCACCACGCCTTTGCCTTTACAGGGTTGGATACCGTGCACGATGGCGTTTTCCACCAGTGGCTGGATCAGCAGGCTGGGGATGCGTACCGAAATATCGTCATCGATGTCATAAATCACCGTCAGCTTGGCGCCAAAGCGTGCCTGTTCGATGGCAATATAATCCTGGATTTGGTGCAGCTCTTTGCGGATGTCGATTAACTCGTCATTCAGCTCCAGATTATAGCGCAGGTAGCGTGACAGGTTGATAATCAGTTGGCGCGCGGTGTCCGGATTGGTGCGGATCGAGGACGAAATGGCGTTAAGCGCGTTGAAAAGGAAGTGCGGGTTGATCTTGCTTTGCAGGGCGCGCATTTCCGCTTTGTCCGCCATCTGGCGCAGATGCTCAATGCGCGAGACTTCCATTTGGGTGGAGATAATCTGCGACAGGCCGACCGCCATCACCTTCAGCGTATTGGTGATCTGATGGGCGTGGCAGTAGTAAATTTTCAGCGCGCCGGTCACTTCGCCTTTCTCCCACAGCGGGATCACCAATTGCGAGTGGATCTGCGGCGTGGCCGGGTTTTCCAGATTATTTTTGATGATGATCTTGCCGTGCCGGATGCTTTCACGGGTCACGCGGCTAAGACCTTCGCGGCCAATCGGGTAGGCCTCTTCCCCCACCCCGACATAGGCCAGCACCTGATGGGTATCGGTGATGGCAACCGCGTCGGCCTGAATGTCGTGGCGAATGATGTCGCAGATGGTGGCCAGCGTTTCACTGTTGATATTGCGAAAATAAGGCAGCGTTTTGCGGGCAATATCCAGCGCCAGTTTGGCCTGGCGGGCAGCGATCACTTCTTTTTCGTCTTCCACGCTCTGCACCAGCAGCACGATCAGGCCAATGCACACCGTGCCGAGGATCATCGGCAGGGCAATTTGGGAGACGATATCCAGCCCCAGTTCGGTCGGCCTGGCCCACAGCACGATCAACAGCATGGTCAGGCATTCACACAGCATGCCGCCGATGATCCCGGCGCGCCAGCGCTGTTCTTTCTTCACCTTCAGGTTGATATACCCGGCACCGATCCCGGCAATGATACTGGTGATCAGGCAGGGAACCGAGGTAATGCCATCGATATCTATCAGGTAGCGATGCACCCCGGCAATGATGCCGGTAATGATCCCCACCCAGGGGCCGAACAGAATGCCGCCGGCCATGATGGCGATCACCCGTACGTTGACCAGCGAACCTTCAACGTTAACGCCGGAATAGGTGCTGAACAGGGCAAACAGCGAGAAGATGGCGGTGACCATGGCCAACTCCAGCGGCGTATGGTCCTCTTTTTGCAGCAACTGGCGGAACAACCGGGTGCGAGTGAGGAAAAACAGGCAGATCAACATCAACGCGGCGCGATCAAATACCGCTAACAGCATTTCAAAAAAGGGGTGCACGGCGGGCTCTCGCTGCGGCGGAAAGATACCGGGAGTATATCACAGCGAATTGACCCCGTGACGGCCGGGCGGCGCGCCACGGGGCAGCGTATTATTTATTAATGCCCAACTGTTCCTTGCCGAGCGCTGTCAGCAGGTCAACCGTGGCCCGGCCGACGAAGTCCACTTCGAAATCATCAGGGGCGAAATCCGGCGGGGTTTTGCCGGCGATAAAGCTGGGCAGCTGACGTTGCAGGTAGGCATCATTTTTCTCGCAGCCCGGCGCGGCAGCGATGTACATTACGTTGCTGTCGAATTCGCCGTTATGCTCATTTTCCACCGCGTGGATCACGTCGCAGTGCCAGAAAACCGTATCACCCGGCTCTAAATCGGGAATAGGGGAAATCCCACTGATTAAAAGGGGATGCCATTTTTCGGAGATCGAAAGTGCCCGTCCTGGGGCGGCATCGCACAGATCATCGTCGGCGACGTCATCCTGCAGCGCACGCAGCAGCACATAAGCCATGGCGTTGGCCACCGGCACCAGGTTCAGCGTGCCGGCATTGGTGCGCTGCGGCGTCAGCGCCGTCCAGCCCTGGAAAGTGCGGAACATCGAGCACACTGCCGGTGAAGCGATTTCACGCACTTCGGTGCGGCCGTCGGCGGCGAACGGATCATAATCCTGCCAGTTGCCGGAGAACACGTGGCGATAGACGTAACGGAAGTTTTCATCCAGCCAGCGCTCAATGGTGCCGCTGTCTACGTGTGGCGACAGGCCCAGCGAAGAGGAGTTCGGCGGACGGCGACGGGTGCGATCGGCGTAGGTGCCGACGCGTGTCGGATCAAAATGCTGTTTTCCGTTGCTTTCGGTTTCCCACAGGCTGTTAAGGAATACCTGTACCGCGTGCATTCTGGCGTCCTGGCGGGCTTCCACCTGCGGTTTTGACCAGTAAATGCCGTAGATTTGGGGCTTGCTGGCGGCCAGTTTGCCGAAGTAGTTGTCTTCGGCGGCCCCTTTCAGACGTTCGACGAAGTTGTTGCGGTCGAGGTAGTCGCCGATTTCCCGGTTCCAGGCCGTGGCTTTGTCACGGGGAAAAACGCCGCGAATGGCGCAGGCACCGCGCTGTTTAATCAGCGCTTTTTGCTGCTCGCTGACGCGCTGTTGAAGGATATCTTCGGCATCGATTTGCGGCACCGGGTTTTGACCGGCGGCCAGCTCCTGGCGGATTTGTTCGACCTGCTGACGGATATTGTCTTCCAGTGCCAGGAAGGTCTCACGGTAATTCGGTAATGCCTGGCGCAGTTGTTGTTTGACGGTTTTAATTGCGCCTGGAATATCGTCAATCTGTAAGGAAGCCATGGTGTTCTCCTCGTGTTGCGGGTGGGCAACGACGGACGGTTGTAGGGGACCGGGTAAGGCGTTATGGTTTTGTTGTTTTGACGTTAATGATTATCTGGATTTAATAGGGGAAAATAAAGGGATATCTTTCATTCGTAACTTCCTCATTTTCATTTTTCGGAGATCTTTGTTTTTAGGAGACAGAAGCAATGAAGTTGGTAACTGAGCGTTTGACCCTGGAGTCGTTGACTGCTGATGACTGGCCGCTGTTTTTACGCCTGTATAAGGATCCTGATGTGATCCGTTACATCTCCGACCCGTACAGCGATGAGGGCATCCTCAGTCGTTTCGAGGCCCGTTTACCAACCTGGGACAAGCATTTGGATCAATGGTTGTGCCTGGTGTTGCGAGAGAAAGAGAGCGGAGAAGTGGCTGGCATGACCGGTTTTCGTCCGATGTGGTTGCCTAATCAACAGGCGGAAGTGGGATACGCCTTGCTGCCGTCCGCGCAAGGTAAGGGCTATGGCAAGGAATCACTGCGTGCGGTACTGGATTTTGGTTTTAATGGCTGTGGTTTCCATAAGCTGACCGCGACGGTGACCGCCGGCAATATAGCCTCGCGCCGGTTGCTGGAGTCCTGTGGCTTTATGCTGGAAGGTACGCTGCGCGATAATTACCGGCTGGCGGGGCAGTGGCGTGATGACTGGCACTTCGGGCTGCTGGCGAGGGAATTTAAGGCCGGGGAATAAAAAAGTTGTACTGGGTCTCGACAAGCCTGCCGAGGCTGGGATATGTTCAATATCCGGTCAATCTTTAGGTTGGCCAGCGTCGCTCGGATGGTCCGGGCGCTAACGTCTCTTCGAGGTATCTATGGCTGATAATAGTCCGCAACGCCGTTTCACGCGTATTGAACGTCTTCCCCCTTATGTATTCAACATCACCGCCGAACTCAAGATGGCTGCGCGCCGTCGTGGCGAGGATATCATCGATTTCAGCATGGGCAACCCCGACGGGCCAACCCCGCCGCACATCGTGGAAAAGCTCTGTACCGTTGCCCAGCGTGACGATACCCATGGCTACTCCACTTCGCGGGGGATCCCGCGTTTGCGCCGTGCCATTTCACGCTGGTATGCCGATCGCTACCAGGTGGAGATCGATCCCGAAAGCGAAGCCATTGTTACCATAGGTTCAAAAGAAGGGCTGGCACACCTGATGCTGGCGACGCTCGACCACGGTGATACCGTGTTGGTGCCGAATCCGAGCTATCCGATCCACATTTACGGTGCGGTGATTGCCGGTGCTCAGGTGCGTTCGGTGCCGCTGGTGGAGGGAGTGGATTTCTTTGGTGAGCTGGAGCGCGCCATTCGTGAAACCATCCCGCGCCCGAAAATGATGATCCTCGGCTTCCCGTCAAACCCGACTGCCCAGTGCGTAGAGCTGGACTTCTTTGAACGCGTGGTCGCGCTGGCCAAACAGTACGACGTGCTGGTGGTCCACGATCTGGCCTATGCCGATATCGTTTATGACGGTTGGAAAGCGCCCTCGATTATGCAGGTACCCGGCGCCAAGGATATCGCGGTGGAGTTTTTCACCCTGTCGAAAAGTTACAACATGGCGGGCTGGCGCATCGGCTTTATGGTCGGTAACCCGGAGCTGGTCAACGCGCTGGCAAGGATTAAGAGTTATCACGACTACGGGACCTTCACCCCGTTGCAGGTGGCTGCCATCGCCGCGTTGGAAGGCGATCAGCAGTGCGTGCGGGATATTGCGGAACAGTACCGCCAGCGCCGCAATGTGCTGGTGAAAGGGCTGCATGAAGCGGGCTGGATGGTGGAAAACCCGAAAGCGGCGATGTATGTCTGGGCCAAAATTCCCGAGCCTTATGCACATCTCGGTTCACTGGAGTTTGCCAAACGTCTGTTGGCGGAAGCCAAGGTGTGCGTATCGCCGGGCATTGGCTTTGGTGACTACGGTGACACCCACGTGCGTTTCGCGCTGATAGAAAATCAGGATCGTATCCGTCAGGCCGTTCGCGGCATCAAAGCCATGTTCCGGGCTGATGGGCTGATCAAACCGGCCAAGAGCAGCCCGGCAACCACCAAATAATCACTTCAGGCCGGCGTATTCACGCCGGTTTTTTTCTTGCCCCCAAGGTTTTCTTCATTATTCACCCATTATTCTCTAATAAGATTTTTTTATTTATCGGGGGAGTTTATGGGGAACCGTTACGCGAACTCACAAATTGTGTTGCACTGGTTGACGCTGTTGATGGTGATCCTGACTTACGCGGCGATGCTGCTGAAGAATTCGGTGCCGGATGACATGGCTCCATTGATAAAAAATCTGCATTTTAACTTTGGTGTGGCCGTCTTTTTACTGATGTTGGTTCGGTTGGGATTGCGTCGGCGGCATGGCACACCGGCTACCACTCCGCCGCTCGAAGAGTGGCAGGACGTGGGGGCCAAGGTCTTTCATTGGCTGCTATACGTGATATTCCTGACCTTGCCGGTATTGGGGATGCTGACTCTGGCTTATGGCGGGAAAACCTGGGTGTTGCTGGGTTGGCAGGTACCGCAGTGGATAACACCGGATCCGGTGATGCGGCGTTTGATCAAAACCACACACGAAACGCTGGCCAACGTCGGCTATTTCATCATTGGCGCACATACGTTGGCAGCGCTCTACCACCATTATCTGCGCAAGGACGACACTCTGCGCCGCATGATGCCGGGGAAATAGCCCCATTCAGAAACAACAAAGGGGCGCTGTGCGCCCCTTTATCTATATTCCCGGTTATGCCTTGGTTATGCAACCATCAGCATAAAGGTGCCAATCCATGTAACCAACATGAATGAAACGCCAAATACGAAATATTTCACTGAACAACTCCCTTCTGGAGTCCCTCGCAAGCCAATGATCCCGATTGTTGTGCTGAGTATTTTGTGGATAGTCGGTGGTGGAGAGGCGGATCCTTCAAGAGGAAGAACAACGTCCTTGACCACAGATTATCCGGTTGTCGTGCTTCAAAGTCCGTGAGGTAAAACATGAACCACGACAGGATCGGCGTTAATGTACTCCCAATCTCAGCCTGATTACAATACTGTGTTTTTGATCACACTTTTTGACGGTTTTTTAACCAGGCGTGACTGTTTCTAAACGATTTTTATTTACCTTTTTCATCAGGCAAAAAAGGATTAGCCCGCTGAAGCAGGCTTTATAATTATGCTTGCTGTGATGTTATGAAAAGGGATCAGGCGACGGCGTTGGCACCGGTCAGCAGGATGGCCCAGAAGACAAGGCAACACAGCAGAATTACGGCCCAGATATTGCGGCGGCTCCACTCCATTTTTAGCCTTCACTTTTTGCTCTTGATGATTCGGTAATGAACACATCGGCGAAAAATGGAGAAAATTTAGCCCCCGAATAAAATATTTTTCTTATTGCTGGCGGATCTCTGCTACCGAGGTTTGTACCTCATATCCCAACAGGTAAAGAGCCTGTTCCAACGCTTCTACCTTGGAGGCATAGGCCACATCCAACAGGCGGTCCATTTGGCCGGCGTTAAAGCCCAGTTTACGAGCCAGGCTGGCTTTGGAAGTGGTATCGGCCAGCATAATGTTATGCAACTCGAGCTTGAGTTTAACCAGCACCGGCAGGTGGATCGCCAGCTCATCCGGCAAGGCACGAGAAGGGGCCGGTACCGGGCGGCCTTCTTCCATTTCCAGCGCGATGGCAATCAGCAGGCTTTCCTGTGCTTCCAGTTCGATGTCTTCACGCTTATAGCAGGCAGCCTGTTGCTGAGGAAAATCACGAAACTGAATCTGCCAGGCGTCGCTGTCGTTATCAAAGGTGTATTGGGCGGGGTAGTGGCAAGACATGGTATTTCCTGTTTGGGCCGGGAGTGGTGCGGCATTGTGACCGCTTGGCCCACAGATAGCCAGTGTTGTACCGGCTGGAGATGATAGTTGTTCTCATTGGCAGCAAGTGTTGGTTGCCGTTGGTGCAGCCACTTACCCTAAGTCTTTCGTTGTTTCTGTGCTGCCCGTCACGTTTTCTTGAGTTTTGGCTTGTGGCGGTGTGATCGGCGACATAATCCGGTTTTTTCGCACCTGACAATGGATTAACATAACCCACACTTATCACTGGCCTGGCTTATATGGATATCCGATGCGTCATTTAGTTGTTCTTCTCCCTCTGCTTACCTTACTCACTGCCTGTAGCAGCGGGCCGAAGTCGACCCCAGCCACGCCTCAGGACAACACCGTGAAAGGCGGGTTTCTGCTGACACCAGCGCATTCCGGTCAGCCGTTGGGGGGCGATTTTGCCAACAATCCGAACACCGCCCGTTTTATCGATAAAATGGTGCAGGAACACGGTTTCGATCGTCAGCAGTTGCATGACGTGCTGGCCCAGGCCAGGCGGTTAGACTCTGTACTGCGGCTGATGGATCGTCAGGCACCGACGCCAACGACCCAGGCACCGTCCGGCCCTAATGGTTCCTGGCTGCGTTACCGCAATAAGTTTATTACGCCGGATAACGTGCAAAACGGCGTGCAGTTCTGGAATCAGTATCAGGACGCGCTGCAGCGCGCCTACCAGACCTATGGCGTGCCGCCGGAGATCATTGTCGGCATTATCGGCGTTGAAACCCGTTGGGGCCGCGTGATGGGTAAAACCCGCATTATCGATGCGCTGTCTACTCTGGCGTTCGACTATCCGCGCCGTGCCGATTACTTTGCCGGCGAGCTGGAAACCTTCCTGTTGATGTCACGTACCGAAGGGGATGATCCGCTGGAGCTACGCGGCTCCTTCGCCGGCGCTATGGGTTACGGTCAGTTTATGCCGTCCTCGTTCAAGAGTTACGCGGTTGATTTCAACGGTGACGGGCACGTTAACCTGTGGGATCCGGTGGATGCCATCGGCAGCGTCGCCAACTACTTTAAAGCGCACGGCTGGACCAAGGGCGAACCTGTGGCCGTGCCGGCCAGCGGCCAGGCACCGGGGTTGGAAAATGGCTTTAAAACCCGCTATTCGGTGGCCAGTTTGTCGGAAGCTGGGCTGACGCCGCAAGGGTCGCTTGGTGGCAATCAGGAAGCCAGCCTGCTGCGCCTGGATATGGGGACCAGCTACCAGTATTGGTACGGTTTACCCAACTTCTACACCATTACCCGCTACAACCACAGTACCCATTATGCGATGGCGGTGTGGCAGTTGGGCGAAGCGGTGGGCCGTTCGGCGCGCGGCGGATTCTGATGTCGTGTCATTAATGGAAAAGGCCGCGGAAGCGGCCTTTTTTACATAGGTAGCGATTAGAAATCGTAACGCAGACGCACCAGCGTCATATCGCCCAGGTTGTCAGTGCTTGACGTCAGCACGTGTTCCACATCTACCCGGAAACCGTAATCAAACTGCACGGTCACGCCCAGGCCGTTATCAATACGCTGATAATCGCGGCCGCTGACGTACTGCAAACGGTCACCCATAAAGTACGGCATCACGGATTTCACCGCATATTGTCCTACCGGCACGGTGTAACCGGCCAGATATTCAATACCCCAGGCGTCACCGGCAAAGTAGTCGTTAACGTCGGCTTTTTTGGTGGTCAGGAAGTTGTTGTACCAGCCGCCGCCAAAGGTCAGCGTCCAGTTATCCGGTTTCCAGCTCAGCGCGGTACCCAGGATGTTCTGGTCATAATCTTTCGTGGCGTGGGTGGCAGGGTCACGCATCTCGGCGCGGGTATAGTTCCACGCGGTACCCCAGGTCAGGTCCGGCGTCAGGTGGTAATCCACACCCAATGAACCGCCGCCCTCGCGCTTGTAGCGCAGGCCATTACCCGGCAGGTACTCGTTATCGCTGAACAGGTAAGAGGCATACACATCCGCATCGCCGAAGGTATTTTTGTACTTCAGCATTTTACGTGAACGGTAAGATCCATCGTAATCCCCGTTGATGCCGTTCCCCGGAGCCTGGGCCAGCATGTCGTAATCCCAGATATCGGTTTTGGCGCCAACCACGTCGTAGTACACGCTGTTTTGTTGACCAAAGGTCAATTGTCCCCAGGTTTTGCTTTTCAAACCGGTGTACAACATGCGGCGGCTGGTGTTGTTGGCGCCCTCTGCATAGTGGTTATCCCAGTTGAACAGCGCAGGGATATTCACCCCCAGCTCGTAGTAGCTGATCCAGCTAATGTCGTCGAACAGGTAGTAATCGGCGGCGAAGCGGAAGCGGGTTCCGCCGTCAAAACCGTTACGTTTGTAAGAGCCTTTATCACCATCGCCGGTCATATTGTTGAACTGCGGACGGATGCTGCCGCCGACGGTAAAATTAAGACGGCTCAGCGGATCGCCCGCCTGTGGATCCTGCTTTAGCAGGGTAATTTCAGCCTGGGCGGCGAAAGAAGCACTGCCAACGACCAGTCCCAGAGCAATTGCCTGGGTTAATGCGCGCAATTTGTATGTCATTTTTTATCCCTGTGTGTACTTGCCGACCTCACTGAACCTTCTGGCATCAGTGATTTGCTCAGGAAATTTTCTGAGCGTTTTCATTGCTTTTAGCGTGGGTGAAGAGAAATGCATATGTAACACAATGTGCGTCACAAAAAGTTACTTTTCCTGCTAATTATTGGTTTTTTCTGTAACTATCCGAAGTGAAGTGCCGCGATGCCGTCAGGCGGTGTAAAAACCTAACTTAATGGCGCAGCAATGACGATGATGTTCGGATGAATTCAGCTAACACGAAGGTTTATATTTTTCACTTGTCAGTGAATGGTATATATCGTGTAATTTCATCGCGCAGAAAGATATTTAAATAAGCGGATATAACGTAATTGACCAAGCTGATATCTGCAAAATGGATAAGGTTAATAAGAGGCATGGAGAGGGCTATGAAAAAGTGTTTAATGTTGATTATCGGTCTGTTGCCATTACCCTTGATGGCGGCTGAGTCGCACGTTTGCCAGTCACAAGCTTATGATTATGCAAGTATTGGTAATCTTAGGCTGAGTGATGACACGGTCTTTACCTGTCGTGATATTGGGCGCGTCACCATCCCTGAGTTGGCCAAGCGGGGCTGGAAGGTGACCCACGTGGCGCAACAAACGGAATATACCGGTGAAGTCGACAGTGATAATGAAGTCATTAAGATGTACCAGGAAATAGTGGTTTATAAAGACTAACCTTTTATATTTTTCTCGGATTTATCCATCACCTTTTTATTAGCGGTGAGGGAAGGGTGTGTTTTTATTTAAGCGGCTTGAGGTGGTGTGATGAGTGCCAGAAAAAACATAGATAGCAGAGCTGCCGCCGCCATGATGATGATATGCGCCATATGGGGGCTGCAGCAGGTGGCGATCAAGGCCGCCGAGCCGGACATTTCTGCCGTACTGCAAATCGCCATTCGGTCGGGCATTGCCGCTTTGGCGGTTTATCTCCTGGCGCGTTACCGTCGCGAAAAGTTCGTGTTTGATCGCCCCACGCTGTTAGCAGGTCTGTGCGTCGGTTTTTTGTTCGCGTTGGAATTCTTCTTCGTTTCCGAAGGGTTGCGCTATACCAGCGCATCGCATATGGCGGTCTTTTTGTATACTGCCCCCTTGTTTTCCGCCATCGGGCTGCATTTTGTTATCCGCCATGAGCGGCTGTCGTTGATACAATGGGTCGGTATTGCCATCGCTTTTGGCGGCGTGGTGCTCGCCATCTCCGGGATGAGTGACAGTTCGGGCGCAGAGAACTCATTGCGTGGCGATATTTACGGGCTGTTGGCGGGAATGTCATGGGGCGGCTCAACCATTGTCATTCGCACTACCGGGTTGGCAAACTGCTCATCAAAACAAACATTATTGTTTCAGCTCTCGGGAGCCTGCATTTTGTTATCTCTGCTGGCGATAACCACGCAGAGCGTTCATTTCAACCTGACGGCATTGGCCTGGACCAGCCTGATATTCCAAACGCTGGTGGTTTCTTTTATCAGCTATTTGATCTGGTTTTCTCTGCTGCGTGATTATCAGGCGTCCTCGTTGGGCATTCTGACCTTTATGACGCCCATTTTTGGTATTTTAGCCGGGGTAGTGATATTGGGGGAGCCGCTGCAGATTGAGTTTGTATTGGGTTCTATCCTGATCGTTTTAGGTTTGATTGTCGTGAGCTGTTCTTATTTATTTTATCTCAACAGAGGGATTGTACCTAAAATATAAACTATGGATGTTGATGTTAATACCTATCAAATAAGTTGTGAAAGCCAATTCACCATCACTATGCAAATATCGAAATATGCCTGGGGTTATCCTTTGATCACGCTCAGTGATAATGGCGATTTTTTTGTGGTGAAAAGTACTAAGCGCGGTCGGTTATCTAACCAGACGCCGGTCGAGATAATAAAGTTCTCCAATAACTATACTGTGGTATGGGATAACAGCCGCAAACATATTTATTACTCAAAGGCCGGGCAGTTATACAGCTGCGCACTCGATTTTTCTTATACTCCCAAGACTTGGTAATCCTTTTTAAACCACCGGCCAATGCCTCTGGCAATCAGACCAGAGGCTCTATTTTCATCATCCACTGTTTGAACGCGATAATTTTCGGCCACTGACGTTCGGATATGGTCGACACAAAATAGCAGTGTTCGCAGGGCAGGGTCATGTTGGTAAAGGGGATAATCAGCTCACCGCTTTTGATCCAGTCTTGCACCAGATTGAGTCGGCCCATGGCGACGCCAAGATGCTGTGTCGCCGCCAGCACCGCCAAATCTGAGCGATCGAACTCCATGCTTTTACTGTCGGTATCCAGCCCTAAATCAAAATGTTGTGCCCAGGTCAGCCACTCGTCTTCACCCGAATTATATCGGTCATGCAACAGGGTGCAGTGCGCCAGGTTTTCAGGAGCATTGTAGAGGTCATGCGTTTTGGCGTATTGCGCAGTGCAGATCGGCACCATGGACTCCGACATAAAGGTTTCGTCCAGCTGTTTACCTGACGGCAGAAGCCCAAAGTACAGTGCTAAATCAACGCCGCGGTTGGCCAGGTTGATATTCTCCTGCCCGGTGAGAATGTTCAAATGAATGGTGGGGTACTGGGCAATAAATTCGCCGATCCGCGGAATCAGCAAGCATTGGACGATGGAAGGGTGGGAATAAATGGTCAGGGTGCCCGTCAGCTCACGGTTTTTAATATCGAGAATTTCCTGAGTCAGGGCATCGAAAGAATTGCTTAACGACCATTGCATCCGCTCTCCTTCCGGTGTGAGCGTAATTCTGCGGTGAAAACGTTGAAATAAAAGAAAGCCCAGCTCTTTTTCCAGCAGGTTGATTCTGTGACTTACAGCGCTGGGGGTAATTGACAGTTCTTCCGCCGCCAATGAAAAGGAGAGGTGACGAGCGACGCATTCAAAAGTATGCAACCGTGAAAATTGATAGCTGGTCAACGGATTGGCCCGTTGTGAATATTTCTTGTTGGGGAACATGCTATTACTCCATTCGCGACACAGAGCAATATTAACATTTTAATCGGTGGAACTAAAATACGATTTATTCTTGGATGACTGTGAAAATAGGGTCTTTTGAGGTAAGGCAATGGTCACAGCCCATTGCCCTAAACTAACATGCCGAAATATATGACAGCTATGTGATAGCAATACGTGCTTTTTTCCTACCACATCAAATCATCAGGAACCACAAAGTCGGCATAAGGATCTTCTTCGTCTTGTGCCTCCTGACTAAGCGCTGCATTTAACACAATACTGCTCGCATCACGTTGCGCAATTTTATCGGCCACGATCGCGGGTATAATTGCGTATTCGCTATCAACGCCATTCTCCGCAACCAGACGTGCAATGGCGAGACGACCATTAATTAGCTGAGTTTGAGTCGTTTTATCCACATTGATATTTTTAATTAAATTATTGTCTGTGAAGTTATAGCTTATATTTCCCTTTGAAATAACGATCCTGTTCATTTCAATTAACTGTTTTACCTGAGCCTTATACTCTTTAGACAGGGCAGCTTGCTTTTGTTGCTCACTCAGCTGTTTATCACGTTCGATTTGTGCTTTTTTATTGACTTCCACCGCCTCTCTGGCTTCACGAGCCTGAACGCGCGATTTTTTAGCGGTTTTTTGCACTTTCGCCAGTTTCTTACTGTTGACCAATCCGGCTTTAAGCATCTGCTCTTGTAATGTTAGTTTTGTCATGTTCGTTTCTAAAATCGAGTAAATAGTATCTGCGATTATACCTTTAATCCTGGAATCTGTGCCAGATTGTGGGATGTGCTCACGCATCATGCTGATAACAGCGAAGTATTTAGGCGACGAAAATGGCTTAAGGTCTTGTGTGGCGCGGTTTTTGCGGATTTAGATAGTGGGGGGCAATCGGCTTATGGTGTCCCCGACTGGAATCGAACCAGTAACTAGCCCTTAGGAGGGGCTTGTTATATCCGTTTAACTACGGGGACGCTGCGGGCTGGCAACTTGAGGCTGCCGGGGCAGTATACCTTTTTTTACCCGCAGAATAAGCGCTTAGCGGTGCGTTTGCTCATTCCATCGCCAATATGCACTGATTTTCGCGTGCTGCACTGACCGCGATCACGGTTTTCTCGCCCTGGCGGTCTGTTTTTCTGCCTCCAGCCGCGCCGCTTTGTTTTTATCGCTCATATCATTGCGGATCTGCGCATGGCTGATTAACGCAAAGATAAAGGTGCCGCCGATAATGTTGCCGGCCAGCGTCGGAATGGCGAATGGGTAGATAAAATCTTGCCAGGGGATGACACCGCTAAACACCAGATAAAGGATCTCTACCGATCCGACCACGATATGGGTCAGATCGCAGATCGCCACCAGATAGGTCATCAGGACGATTACCCAAATCTTGGCGGCCCCGGCGGAAGGGAACATCCACACCATGGTGGCGATGATCCAGCCGGCCAAAATACCGTTGGCGAACATTTCTGACGGTGAGTTTTGCATCACTTCTTCCGACAGGCTAACGAAGGCGCTGCGAGTGTTTTCATCAAAAATCGGCATGTGAATAAATGCCAGTGACACCAGCCCGGTGCCAATCAGGTTGCCCAGCAGCACCACGCCCCACAGGCGAAGCAGGATGATGAAATTTCTCGGCGTTGGTTTGTGCATGATCGGCAGTACGGCGGTCACGGTGTTTTCGGTAAACAGCTGCTGGCGGGCCATAATCACGATGATAAAGCCAAAGGTGTAGCCAATATTCTCGATAAAGAAGCGGCTGGGGTCGTCCGGCAAACGGGCGTGAAAAATACCCTTGGCCATCAGGGAGGCCCCCATCGACAGCCCGGCGGCCACCGCTGACCACAGCAAGGCCAGCCAGTCACGCTCCAGTTCTTTCTCACCCTCCATGCGGATCTGTTCATGCACCGCCGCCGCGCGTGAGGGCAGGTTCTGTTCCTTTACCTCGATTTCGCTCTTGCCCTGTTCATGCTCTTTGCTCTCCACCTGCAGAGGATCGTCGCTGTCCGTCTTCGGGCGCTGTTGTGAGTCGCTCATTATCTGCTCTCTCCTTAAACTGCTGCCGGGGTCACGGATTAAGCATAGCTGGCCCACCGGTAGGCCGAAAGCCAGGTCGCAAATTGCAGAAAAAAGTAACAAGAGTTTAACGCCGCCGGTTTTTTCTTCGCATTATTGATCTGGGGCGCAATATTACCCCTATTGGAGTAGCTGAGTGCCCTGCCGCGGGCTACGTGCCGCAGATGGCTTATGCTATGATCGCTATCCCAAAGAAAAATATGAGTTCTCCGATGCTGGAAGCTAAAAATCTGAGTTGCGTCCGCGATGAACGCACCCTGTTTAGCGCGTTAAGCTTTACGGTGAAACCGGGCGATATTATTCAGGTGGAAGGGCCGAACGGTGCGGGCAAAACCAGCCTGCTGCGTATTTTGGCCGGCCTGGCGCGCCCGGAGGGCGGTGAAGTCCACTGGCACGGGCAAAATACATTGCGCCATCGTGAACGTTACCATCAGGATTTGTTGTTCCTTGGCCATCAGCCGGGGATTAAAACCATGTTAACGCCCTTTGAGAACCTGCAGTTTTACCAGGCGGTGAGTTGCGTTCCCGATCGTCAGGCCATTTGGCAGGCGCTGGAGCAGGTAGGGTTAGTGGGTTATGAGGATTTACCGGTGGCGCAGCTTTCCGCCGGGCAGCAACGCCGGGTTGCCCTGGCGCGTTTGTGGCTCAGCGACAGCCCGTTGTGGATCCTGGATGAGCCGCTGACGGCCATCGACAAGCAGGGCGTGGCTGAATTAATTAGCCTTTTTGAGCAACATGCGCAGCAGGGCGGCATGGTATTGTTGACCACCCATCAGGATTTGGCCGGCGTAACGCAGGCGGTAGGTAAAATCAGCCTGACGGAAAACCGCATGGAGACTGTTTGATGTTTTTGACCGTATTGCGCCGCGAGCTGAAGATTGCCTTTCGCAAAGGGTCGGAAATCGTTAATCCGCTGTGGTTCTTTCTGATTGTTATCACGCTGTTTCCGTTAGGGATTGGGCCGGAGCCGCAGTTACTGGCGCGTATATCGCCGGGAATTATTTGGGTCGCTGCGCTGCTGGCGGCGCTGTTGTCGCTGGAGCGCTTGTTTCGCGATGACTTTCTTGATGGCTCGCTGGAGCAACTGCTGTTGCTTCCGACGCCGCTGCCAATGACGGTGTTAGGCAAAGTATGTGCTCACTGGGTGGTAACAGGTCTACCCCTGTTAATCCTGTCGCCGCTGGTGGCGTTGCTGCTGTCGTTGGATATCAATACCTGGCTGGCGGTGGCATTTACGCTGCTGCTGGGTACGCCGACGCTGAGTCTGATTGGTGCTATCGGCGTGGCGCTGACCGTCGGGTTGCGCAAGGGCGGCGTGCTGCTTAGCCTGCTGGTGCTGCCGCTGTATATCCCGGTATTGATATTTTCCACCGCGGCCATCGATGCCGCCTCTATGGGGATGCCAATAGACGGTTACCTGGCGATTCTGGGTGCCATGCTGGCGGGCAGCATCACGCTGGCACCGTTCGCTACCGCAGCAGCGCTGCGAGTGAGCGTGCACTAGCTAACATATTGAAATGCGGGTTAACGCCATCAAGAGCGTGTTGCACCGCACCAGTAATTTTCGTCGCCTTGGTCAACAGGGCGGCCACCGTATAAATTTACCGTGAGCAATGACGACAATGTGGAAATGGTTACATCAGTTTGCCCAGCCTGAACGGCTGTATCGTGTCTGTGGCCGTTTTATCCCCTGGCTGGGGCTGGCC
Source organism: Serratia sp. S4 (assembly GCF_000347995.1). NCBI lineage: Bacteria > Pseudomonadati > Pseudomonadota > Gammaproteobacteria > Enterobacterales > Yersiniaceae > Serratia > Serratia sp. S4. The sequence continues at coordinate 3,728,355 of NZ_KB661120.1, read as the reverse complement.
GGAGCGGCCTGCCTGCTGCTGGGTTGGGTATGGGGCTTTGGTTTTGCACCCAAGGATTATCAGCAGGGCGACAGCTTCCGCATCATGTATATCCATGTGCCGGCCGCCATGTGGTCGATGGGGATCTATGGCTCCATGGCAGTAGCGGCATTTATCGGCCTGGTGTGGCAGATGAAAATGTCCGATACGGTGGTGGCGGCGATGGCGCCGGTCGGAGCGGTATTTACCTTTATTGCCCTGGTCACCGGTTCTGCCTGGGGCAAGCCGATGTGGGGCACCTGGTGGGTGTGGGACGCGCGCCTGACCTCCGAGTTGGTGTTGCTGTTCTTGTATATCGGCATTATCGCGTTGTACAACGCCTTTGAGGATCGCCGCCTGGCGGGCCGCGCCGCCGGTATTCTGGTGCTGGTGGGGGTGGTGAACATCCCGATTATTCATTTCTCGGTCGAATGGTGGAACACGTTGCATCAGGGGTCGACCAATATGCAACAGAGCATCGCCCCAAGCATGCGCACCCCGTTGCGCTGGGCGATCCTCGGCTACCTGCTGTTCTTCATTACTCTTACTTTGATGCGCCTGCGCAATTTGATTTTGTCTCAGGAAAGTAAGCGTCCGTGGGTCGCCGGGCTGGTCAATAAGGAGCGCCAACCATGAATGCCGCATTTACTTCCTGGCAGGCGTTTTTCGCCATGGGGGGCTACGCCTTCTACGTCTGGTTGGCGGTGGCCGTTACGCTGCTCTCGCTGCTGGGCCTGGTGGCGCATACTTTCTGGCAGCGCCGGCAATTGCTCGATGAAATCGGCCGCCGTCAGGCGCGCGAACGGCGCATTCGTCAGTCGCAACAGTCGAAACAAAAATCCGCCAACCCGCGGGAGAAATCATTGTGAATCCACGTCGTAAAAGTCGCCTGTATCTGGCGATCGTAGTGCTGATCGGCGTTGCGCTTACCGCGACCCTGATGCTGTATGCGCTGCGCTCCAACATCGATCTGTTTTATACCCCGAGCGAAATTCTGCAGGGCAAGGGCGAAAATCATGAAAAGCCGGAAGTGGGCCAACGTCTGCGTATCGGCGGCATGGTGATGCCTGGCTCGGTAAAACGCGATCAGAAAACGCTGCAGGTCAGCTTCAAGGTCTACGATGCGCGCGGTGCCATCGATGTCACCTACACCGGTATTTTGCCGGACTTGTTCCGTGAGGGGCAGGGCGTGGTGGCGCAGGGCGTATTGGGCGAAGGCAACGTGGTCAATGCGCGTGAAGTGCTGGCGAAACACGATGAAAAATACACTCCGCCGGAGGTGGCCGACGCAATGAAAGAAAACCATAAGGGGCCGGCTTCGGCTTACGCCACCCCGCAGAACGAGGGCGCTAAATCATGATGCCGGAAACGGGAAGTTTTCTGCTGTGTCTGGCGCTGGCGATTTCGCTGCTGCTGAGCATTTACCCGCAGTGGGGCGCAGCGCGTCAGGATCGCCGCATGATGGCGGTGGCGCGTCCGCTGACCTACGGCATGTTTGCCGCTATCGCGCTGGCGTTCATCTGCCTGGTGTATGCCTTTGTGGTCAATGATTTTACCGTGGCTTATGTGGCCGCCAATTCCAACACGCAACTGCCGGTGTATTACCGCATCGCCGCTACCTGGGGCGCCCATGAAGGGTCACTGCTGCTGTGGGTGTTGCTGCTCAGCTGTTGGTCACTGGCGGTGGCGTTGTGCAGCCGTGCGATGCCGCAAGACGCGGTGGCGCGCGTGCTGTCGGTGATGGGCATGATTACCGCGGGTTTCCTGCTGTTCATTATCATGACCTCCAACCCGTTCACCCGCACCTTGCCGAATTTCCCGATCGACGGCAGCGACCTCAATCCACTGCTGCAGGATATCGGCCTGATTTTCCACCCGCCACTGCTGTACATGGGCTATGTCGGCTTCTCGGTGGCCTTTGCTTTTGCTATTGCCTCACTGATGGCCGGCCGGCTGGATACCGCCTGGGCACGTTGGTCGCGTCCCTGGACTACCGCGGCCTGGGTGTTTCTCACCATGGGTATCGTGCTGGGCTCTGCCTGGGCTTATTACGAACTGGGCTGGGGCGGCTGGTGGTTCTGGGATCCGGTAGAGAACGCTTCATTTATGCCGTGGCTGGCCGGTACGGCGCTGATGCACTCGCTGGCGGTGACCGAAAAACGCGGGACTTTCAAGGCCTGGACGGTGCTGCTGGCGATTACCGCCTTCTCGCTGTGCTTGCTGGGCACCTTCCTGGTGCGTTCCGGCGTGCTGGTATCGGTACACTCCTTTGCCTCCGATCCGGCGCGCGGCATGTTCATTCTCGCCTATCTGGTGATTGTGATCGGCGGTTCTTTGCTGCTGTACGCGGTCAAAGGCGGCCAGGTGCGCAGCCGGGTTCAGCATGAAACCTTCTCGCGTGAAACCTTCCTGTTGGGCAACAACGTACTGTTGATTGCCGCGACGCTGGTGGTGTTGCTGGGCACGCTGTTGCCGCTGGTGCATAAACAGCTTGGCCTGGGCAGTATTTCTATCGGCGAGCCGTTCTTCAATACCATGTTTACCTGGCTGATGGCCCCGATGGCCTTGCTGATGGGCATCGGCCCGTTGGTGCGCTGGCGCCGTGATGAACCGACCAAGCTGTGGCGTCGCCTGAGCGTGGCGCTGGTGATTACGCTGGTGCTGTCAGTCCTGTTGCCGTGGCTGCTGCAAGACAGCATCGCCGGTATGACGGTGGTGGGGCTGATTATGGCGGTCTGGGTCATTATCCTTACGCTGATGGAACTGCACGAACGTGCTACTCATCGCCACGGTTTTTGGCGTGGCCTGAGCCATCTTTCCCGCAGTCACTGGGGCATGGTGCTGGGTCACCTTGGCGTCGCGGTGACGGTAATCGGTATTGCCTTTAGCCAGAACTACAGCGTGGAACGCGACGTCCGCATGAAGGCTGGCGACAGCGTGGATATCCATAACTATCACTTTGTGTTCCGTGATGTGCACGATATCCGTGGACCGAACTATACCGGCGGCGTCGGTATCATCGACGTCACGCGTAACGGCAAGCCGGAAGCGACGCTGCACGCGGAGAAACGCTACTACAGCGTGGCGCGCAGCATGATGACCGAAGCGGCCATCGACGGCGGCTTCAGCCGTGACCTGTATGCGGCACTGGGCGAAGAGCTGGACGACGGCTCCTGGGCCGTGCGGTTGTACTATAAACCCTTCGTACGCTGGATCTGGTTCGGTGGGGTATTTATGGCGGTCGGCGGTATCCTTTGTATTCTCGATCCGCGCTATCGGATGAGCAAAAAACTCAAGCGTGAAGGCAAACTGGAGGAGCAGGCATGAACCGTAAGCTGCTGTTTATCCCGTTAATCCTGTTCCTGCTGCTGGTGGCAGCGTTTATGGTGCAACTGACGCGCAATGCCGGTGGCGAGGATCCGACCATGCTGGAGTCGGCGTTGATCGGCAAACCGGTACCGGCCTTCAAACTGGAATCGCTCGAAAGCCCCGGCAAGACTTACGATCAGGCGGTGCTGCGCAATGGTAAACCCATGCTGCTGAACGTCTGGGCCACCTGGTGCCCGACCTGCCGTGCCGAACATCAATATCTCAATACGCTGGCCGCGCGCGGTATCCGCGTAGTGGGGCTGAACTATAAAGACGATCGCAGCAAGGCGGTGACCTGGCTAAACTCGCTGGGTAACCCTTATGCGCTCAGCCTGTATGACGGCGACGGCATGCTGGGGCTGGATCTGGGCGTGTATGGCGCGCCGGAAACCTTCCTGATCGATGGACAAGGCATTATTCGCTATCGCCACGCCGGGGATATGAATGAGCGCGTCTGGCAGCAGGAAGTGTTGCCGCTGTACAAAAAATACGGGGGTGAGGCATGAGGCTGATGACCCTGGTCTTCGCTCTGCTGCTGAGCTGGAGCGCGGCTGCGGCTATTGATACCTATCAGTTCAAATCGGTGGAGCAGGAACAGCAATACCGTGAGCTGACCGAGCAGCTGCGCTGCCCGAAATGCCAGAACAACAGCATTGCCGACTCTAATGCCATCATTGCGGCGGACATGCGCACCAAGGTGTATGAGCTGATGATGCAGGGGCAGAGTAAGCCGCAGATCATCGATTACATGGTGGCGCGCTACGGCAATTTCGTCACCTACGAACCGCCGGTGACGCCGGCGACGCTGATCCTGTGGCTTGGCCCGTTGCTGTTTGTGCTGATCGGCGGGGCGGTAGTGATACTGCGCACTCGCCGTCGCCGCGCCGGTGCTGCTAACGCTAACGATGAATTCTCCGAGCAGGAGCAACAGCGTTTGGCAGCGCTGCTGAAAGAGACTGACAGGAAGAAACCCTAATGGCTTTTTGGCTGATTATTATTGTATTGCTGGTCGGCGCTGCGGCGTTACTGGTGGTGCCGGCGATGCGTCAAAGTGACAAAAGCACTGCCGCTAGCCGCGATACGCTGAATAAAGCATTTTATCAGGATCGTCTGCACGAACTGGAGCAGGACGAGGATCAGGGCGTGGTTACCGAGCGTCCGGAGATGGTGAAGGAACTGCAGCAAAATCTGCTCAATGATATCCCCGGTCAGCAGGACACGCAGGCGAAGCCGATCAACCGTTGGGCACTGGTGCCCGGCGTAGCGTTACTGGTGGTGGTCACCCTGGGCTTCTATCTGAAAACCGGTGGGTTGGCGCAGGTGCTGGACTGGCAGCAGGTGGAAGCTCAAATGCCGGAACTGCGCGCTCGGGTTAGCAATGAACGCGCCCAACCGCTGAGCATGGAAGAGATTGCTCGTCTCGGCCTGGGGCTGCGTACTGCGTTGCAACAGGACGACCGCAATATCAACGACTGGATGATGCTGGGCCGGGTCGGCATGGCATTGAATAACGCCACCACCGCCACTCAGGCATTCGCCCATGCTTATCAACTCGATCCGAATAGTCTGGAAGTGCGCCTCGGTTATGCGGAAGTCTTGACGCGCTCCAACGATCCAGAGGATAACAAGCAGGCTACCCAGATGCTGCGCAAGATGATCGCCGAAGATCATACCAATCTGCGCGTGTTGAGCCTGTTGGCGTTTAATTCCTTTGAACAGGGCGATTTCAAGCAGGCTATTGGTGCCTGGCAGGTCATGCTGAAACTGTTGCCGGCCAATGATCAACGCGCCGAAGTGATAAAGCGCAGTATTGCACAAGCAAAAACACAGGCAGGCGGAGAAACTGTTAAACTTGGCGTTAACGTGACGTTATCGCCGCAGGCGACTAACGCTTTGCCGCCGCAGGGGACGCTGGTAATCTCGGTGACCGATGGCACCAATCCGGTGCCGGTGGCGGTAAAACAACTGCCTTTAAGCCGTTTCCCCCTGTCATTCTCTCTGGATGACAGCAATGCCATGATGCCTGAGCGGCTGCTTTCGGCCCAGCATCAGGTCAAGGTGCGGGTGCGGATTTCTCAGGACGGTCTGGCCACGCCACAGGCGGGTGACTGGTTCGGTGAGAGTGCGCTGCAGAATTTCAGCGGTAAAGAGCAGATTGACGTTCAGATAAACAAACAGGTCCCCTGAATAAAAAGACCGAACGTGTTTTCATGGAGAAGAATATGAACTTTCGCCTGACTGGGCTGGCTTTCACAACGGTGTTATTGGTGGGCTGTGCCAGCACGCCACAAGATGAACCACAAGGGCGATCCGATCCTCTGGAAGGATTTAACCGGACGATGTTCAACTTTAACTATAACGTCCTGGATCCGTATGTCCTGCGCCCGGTGGCCGTGGCCTGGCGTGACTATCTGCCGATGCCGGCGCGTAATGGCATCAGCAACTTCACCTCCAACCTGGAAGAGCCGGCCAGCATGGTCAACTCCTTCCTGAAAGGTGATCCGTACAAGGGGATGATCCACTTTAACCGTTTCTTCCTCAACACCCTGTTGGGGATGGGCGGCCTGATCGACGTGGCTGGCATGGCTAACCCGAAACTGGCACGCGAAGAGCCGAACCGTTTCGGCAGCACTCTGGGGCACTACGGTGTCGGCTATGGTCCTTATGTGATGTTGCCGGGCTATGGCAGTTTCACCCTGCGTGAAGAGGGCGGTGACTGGGCAGATGACCTTTATCCGGTGCTGAGCTACCTGACCTTCTGGATGTCGGCAGGCAAGTGGGTGGTTGAGGGGATTGAAACCCGTGCCGAGCTGCTCGATTCCGACGGCCTGTTGCGTAACTCTTCCGATCCATACCTGATGGTGCGTGAGGCCTACTTCCAGCGCAACGATTTCCTGGCGAACGGTGGTTCACTGAAACCGGAAGTTAACCCGAACGCCCAGGCGATCCAGGGTGATTTGGACGAGATCGACTCGCAATAACTTCGGTTAGCGAACAGAAACAACCCGTCGACTGGCGGGTTTTTTTTCGCCCGGCAAATAGTAGGCAATAAAAAAGCGCCCCGCAGGGCGCTTTGGCTTCATCGTCGAAAGGATTAGAAGCGGTAGTTGAAGTTGGCGCCGTACAGCCAGGCCTTGCCCACGGATTCGAAGGTATATGGACCTTCTTTGATGGTGACTTTCTGGCCGTGCATGTAGGAAACACCGACGTCAACAGAGGCGTCTTTGTTGAATGCGTAGCTGGTACCTGCGCTCAGCCAGAAGCGGTCCTGATCCGGGATAGAGATAGAACGGTTCTGGGCCGGCACCGGGCTGTCATCAAAGGCGATACCGGTACGGAAGGTCCAGTTATCGTCATAGAAGTAGGTGGTACCCAGCGCGATACGGTAAGCGTCTTTGAAGCCTTCATGCTTCTCAAACAGCGTTTGACCGTTGTTGCCGGTAGCTTTCAGCTCCTGGAACTGACTCCAACTGGTGTAAGCCAGGCTGTAGTGGACAGCCCACTGTGGCGCAACCTTGTTGTAACCCGAGATTTCCCACATTTCCGGCAGGTTCAGAGTCAGAGAGCCAGGAATGGTATTGCCATCGGTCCCCCATGGCAGACCGGTTCTTCCCTGCAGCGGGTTAAAGCGGGATGGAATGCTGCTTTTGTAGTCGCCGTCGAAGTCGACTTTCACTTCTGAACGGTAAGTTAAGCCATAGCGGTTGTTTTCGTCGACTTCATACAGCAGGCCGGCGTTCCAGCCAAAGCCCCATTCATCGCCCTTCAGGTGAGAGATTTGAGTATCAGCCGGCATTCCGAGGGCTGCACCACTTTCACCCGCATAACGCTCGAGCTTGGCTTTGGCGTAAACCGCATCGAAGCCCAGGCCGAAGCTGAATTGTTGATTGAGGCGATAAGCCCCGCTCAGGTTCAGGTTCACGGTGGTCAGATCGGTTTTACCACCGTAAGCCCCGGCGGTGTAACCGTCGTTGAATTCGGTCGCCAGGCCGTAGTTGCTGGTGACAGAGCCGCCTACGGCAAACTGATCGTTAATCGGTTGAACATAATGCAGGTTTGGCACCCAGGCGGTAGGGGCGATGTTCTTGGAGTCAAGGCTGGCACCGGAAGGTGACTTGCCGGTAATGTCCACGTCCGGATCGATAAATACCGCGCCAAGGGAGAGTTCCGGGCGGGTGTACATCATCAACAGGGCCGGGTTACGGCTGGCGGAAGCCGCAGTATCTGCCATGGCGCCTTCGCCAGAATACGAACGTCCTAAACCAGCTGATGAAAACTCATTCAGCTGGAATCCTGCGGCAGACACGTTTGAAGAAATAATTGCCACTGCAGCTGCGAGAGCTGATTTAGTAAATAGGTTTTTCTGGCTCATGACCAAAACCTCATTATGTGTTTATTATTTAAACATGTTACATAAGGTAACAAGGAAGCGCGCGATTGTAGGGTCCGATCTCATTCAGACAAATCAGACCAGTGGCTGAATTATAGGTCCGACCTGTGAGAATGTTGCAACATTGTTTTTGAAATATTTCCAAATTGATATCAAAAGAGAGATCTGGCTAACAAAAAACCAGTGGTACATAACAAAATTCTTACCATTCCTTAGCAGACAACGATTTTCATTTGTGATTTCCATCACTTAAAACACCTATAAAAAGTAAGTGCTAGTGATCGGTTTCGCCGCAGAGTAAAATAGGCGCAGAACCTTGTATCTTTGCGCCAGCGTTTAAATGGCAATTTGGATGCGCGTAATGGCGGTCCCTGAGGAGAATTAACCATGTCAAATTCACTTAATAAATGTAGCGCCCAGGAAACTGCCGCTTGTTGCTGTGTTGACGTTGGCACCGTCATGGACAATACCGATTGCACCGCGTCCTACAGCCAGGTGTTTAACAATCAGCAGGATGCAGAGAAAATGTTGGCCGCGTTGACTGAAAAAGCCCGGGGTGTGGAATCTGACCCTTGCGACATCAGCAGTAGCATTAAACCGGTTGACGGTGGTGTAGAACTGGTGGCTGATTTCACCTTTGCCTGCCAGGCAGAAACCTTTATTTTCCAGCTCGGCCTGCGTTAATTGCTGCTTTAAAAGGGTGCGGGACTTACCCGCACCTTCACCTGTCCGACAATCCCTCCCTGGAAAGTTGCTCCTGCTCTCAGTTTTCGCTTCTGACGGTTTGCCAAATGTAAACATTTGGTTAACAATGGCCCCATCAGGTCAGACCTCTTTTGGCCGTTGTGCTGACGTTATTCTCTTCAGGAGCGTTTATGAGTAAGGCACTGCCGTTGGTGACCCGTCACGGTGACCGTATTGCGATTGTAAATGGACTGCGCACCCCCTTTGCCAAACAGGCGACCGCTTATCACGGTATTCCGGCGGTAGATTTGGGTAAAACGGCGGTGAGTGAACTATTGGCCCGTACTGGCATCGATCCGGCGCTGATCGAGCAACTGGTGTTCGGCCAGGTGGTGCAAATGCCGGAAGCGCCGAATATTGCGCGTGAAATCGTGCTCGGCACCGGCATGAGCGTGCATACCGATGCCTACAGCGTGTCGCGTGCCTGCGCCACCAGCTTCCAGGCGATTGCCAACGTGGCTGAGAGCATTATGGCCGGTAGCATCAGCATCGGTATTGCCGGCGGCGCTGACTCTTCTTCCGTTTTGCCTATTGGCGTCAGCAAAGCGCTGGCGCGCACGCTGGTGGACGTTAACAAGGCCCGTACCCTGTCACAGCGCCTCAAATTGTTCAGCCGACTGAAGTTCCGTGACCTGATGCCGGTTCCCCCGGCGGTAGCGGAATACTCTACGGGTCTGCGAATGGGCGATACCGCCGAACAAATGGCGAAAAGCCACGGCATCACCCGTGAAGAGCAGGATGCGTTGGCGCACCGCTCGCATCAGTTAGCGGCCAAAGCCTGGGAACAGGGGCTGCTGCACGATGAGGTGATGACCGCCTACGTGCCGCCGTATCGCACCCAAATTAGCGAAGACAACAACGTCCGCAAAGACTCCAGCCTGGCTTCCTACGCGAAGCTGAAACCGGCATTTGACCGCAAGCATGGCAGCGTTACCGCAGCCAACAGCACCCCCCTGACCGACGGTGCGGCGGCGGTACTGATGATGAGTGAATCGCGGGCGAAAGAGCTGGGCTTACAGCCGCTGGGCTACCTGCGCAGCTTTGCCTTCTCCGCCATCGACGTGTGGGAAGATATGTTGCTTGGGCCGTCCTATGCTACACCGCTGGCGTTGGATCGCGCCGGTATCGGCCTGGCTGATCTGACGCTTATCGACATGCATGAAGCTTTCGCCGCACAAACCCTGGCCAACCTGAAGATGTTTGCCAGTGACGAGTTTGCCCAGCAAAAATTGGGTCGCAGCCGGGCGATTGGTGAAGTGGATATGGATAAATTCAACGTACTGGGCGGCTCGATCGCCTATGGCCACCCGTTTGCCGCTACCGGCGCGCGCATGATCACCCAAACGCTGCACGAGCTGAAACGCCGTGGTGGCGGGCTGGGATTGACTACCGCCTGCGCGGCAGGGGGGTTAGGGGCCGCAATGATCGTAGAGGTGGAATAATGAGTTTTGAAAACGCATTGCACGAACAGCGAGCCAAACCCTCAGCCTTTCAGCTGACGATACGTCCGGATAATATAGGCGTGATCACCATTGATGTCCCCGGCGAGAAGGTCAATACGCTGAAGGCCGAGTTTGTCGAACAGGTCAACGACGTACTGATCCGCGCGCAGCAGCATCCAGCGCTGGAAGGGCTGGTGATCGTTTCCGGCAAGCCGGACTCGTTTATTGCCGGTGCGGATATCACCATGATTGCCGCCTGTACCACAGCCAAAGAAGCCGAAACGCTGGCGAAAAAAGGCCAAAGCACCCTGGCACAGATTGCGGCATTCCAGGTTCCGGTCGTGGCAGCCATTCACGGTGCCTGCCTGGGTGGCGGCCTGGAGCTGGCTTTGGCCTGCCACGGCCGCGTCTGCTCACTGGATGATAAAACCGCACTCGGCCTGCCGGAAGTTCAGTTGGGTTTGCTGCCGGGTTCCGGCGGCACTCAGCGCTTGCCGCGGTTGATTGGTGCCAGCAAGGCGCTGGACATGATCCTGACCGGCAAACACATTCGGGCGCGCCAGGCGCTGCGTCTGGGGCTGGTGGACGACGCGGTGCCGCAATCGATCTTGCTGCAGACCGCCATCGAACGAGTCAAACAGGGCTGGCAGAGCCGACGCGAATTGCCATGGCAGGAGCGTTTGCTCAACGGCCCCTTGGGTAAAAGCCTGCTGTTCAGCATTGTACGCAAGAAAACGCTGGCGAAAACGCACGGTAACTATCCGGCGGCGGAGCGCATTATTCAGGTGGTGCGTACCGGCCTGGATAGTGGTAGCGCCAGCGGTTATGAAGCCGAGGCCAGAGCCTTCGGCGAGCTGGCTATGACCCCGCAGTCAGCGGCGTTACGCAGCCTGTTCTTTGCCTCTACCGCGTTGAAGAAAGAGCGCGGTGGTAATGCGCAACCTCACGCATTGCATCGTATCGGCATTTTGGGCGGTGGCTTGATGGGCGGTGGGATTGCCTGCGTGACCGCTACGCGCGGCGGCCTGCCGGTACGAATTAAAGACGTTAACGAAACGGGCATTAATCACGCGTTAAAATACAGTTGGGATGTGCTCAGCAAAAGGGTTCGCAGTAAACGCATGCGCCCGGCAGAGCGACAAAAACAGATGATGCTGATCTCCGGCTCGACCGATTACAGCGGTTTTGATCAGGTGGACGTGGTAATTGAGGCGGTGTTTGAAGATTTGTCGCTCAAGCAGCAGATGGTAGCCGAAATCGAACAACACGCGGCCCCGCACACTATTTTTGCCTCCAATACCTCATCGCTGCCGATTGGCCAGATTGCCGCCAAGGCGCAGCGGCCGGAGCAGGTGATCGGCCTGCATTATTTCAGCCCGGTCGATAAAATGCCGCTGGTGGAGGTGATCCCCCATGCCACGACCAGCGAAGAAACCATTGCCACCACCGTGGCGTTGGCGCACAAGCAAGGCAAGACGGCGATTGTGGTTGCCGATCGCGCCGGTTTCTACGTTAACCGCATTTTGGCTCCTTATATAAATGAAGCAGCGCGTTGTCTGTTGGAAGGTGAGCCGATCGAATCTCTGGACAAGGCGCTGGTCGATTTCGGCTTCCCGGTCGGGCCAATAACCCTGCTCGATGAAGTGGGTATTGACGTCGGTACCAAGATAAGTCCGGTACTGGTGGAGCAGTTGGGTCCGCGCTTTGCCGCCCCGGCGGCCTTCGATGCGGTGTTGAAAGACGGACGTAAAGGGCGCAAGAACGGCCGTGGCTTCTATCTGTATCCGAGCGAAGGCCAGCAACGTCAACGGCACAAACGCGCCGATACCTCGGTATATATTCTGCTTGGCATTACACCGAAGTCGCATTTGCAGCAGGCGGTTATTGCCCAGCGCTGCGTGATGATGATGCTGAACGAAGCGGCGCGCTGTCTGGATGAAGGTGTGATCCGTAGCGCACGCGACGGTGACATCGGCGCAGTGTTCGGCATTGGCTTCCCACCGTTCCTTGGCGGGCCATTCCGTTATATGGATCAGCTGGGCGTCGAGAAGGTGGTTAAAACGCTGGAGTACCTGCAGCGCCAGCACGGGGAATATTTTGCGCCCTGTGAACGTTTGCAGCGCATGGCCCAGCAGGGCGAGCGCTTCTATCCGCAGGGGTCTTGAGCAGCGCGGTGACGTGATTTGTACTAGAGTAGGATCAAGGGGCTTTGTGATCGTTATCACTCCTTGCACTACCGGCAATTCCACTCGCTGTACAGGGGGATAGGGACGAGGTAACGTAGCCCGATGGCGGTGTAAAACTGGCCGCCATCAATAAAATTCATGTTGAGAAGGTTAAAATTTAACCTGTTGAATTGGTTATTATGTGAGCATTGAATTCGTGTCGAGACGCCTTTGATGTAAAAAACAGCGTTTTCTTTACGTGAACTTTCAGGCAAAATGCCCGGCCGCCATAGAGAGACGGCGCGTTATCGTTTCAAAGCTTTTGCTTTGGGGTTGTAAAACTCGGCGATACAGCACGCTCGGCGTTTCTGTATAGCGTTATTTTGTCAACAACAGCGGTGCAATATGCAAGTTTTGATTATGCGTCACGGAGAGGCGGCACTCGATGCGGCCAGCGATTCGGTAAGACCTCTTACTGTTTGTGGCCGTGATGAGTCACGTCAGATGGCGGCCTGGTTAAATACCAAGTCTGTGGATATTGAACGAGTGCTGGTCAGCCCCTATCTGCGGGCCGAGCAGACGCTGGCCACGGTGCGCGAAGCCTTGACCTTGCCGGCGAGCGAAGAAGTGCTGCCTGAGTTGACGCCGGGCGGGGACGCCAGCCTGGTGGGCAGTTATTTGCAGGTGCTGGCACAGCAGGGGATCAGCTCGGTGCTGATTGTCTCTCACTTGCCGCTGGTGGGTTACCTGGTGGCTGAGCTTTGCCCGGGTGAATGTCCGCCGATGTTTGCCACCTCGGCAATCGCCAACGTTGATTTGGCGGCAGACGGTAGCTGCGGTAAATTTGAATGGCAGGTCAGTCCGTCGCAGGTGATGGCTAAAGTGTAGGGGCCGCAGGCCGGTTCCAAACAAAAGGGCGATGTTAAATATCGCCCTTTGTCATTTCTGCAGTTTACTCGGCCAGTTCGACCAGCAGCAAGATGGCCGCGGTCCCGCCCCATTCCTTGGGCGCCTGGTGGAACACCAGTACGTCGGGATGCTGCGCCAGCCACAGCGGGGTTTGCTGTTTAAGGATATGCTTGCCGTGGCCGTGCATCACACAGGCGCAGTGCACGTGTTCGCGGCGGCAAGCGGCGATCAGTGCGCCCAGTTCCTGCTTGGCCTGCATTTGGGTCAGGCCGTGCAAATCGAGAAACAGCTCCGGTGAATAGTCACCGCGGCGCAGTTTTTTCAGCTCAAAAGCACTGTAACCGGGGCGAACATAGCGCGTCGGGCCTTCCTCTTCCAACTGCGGTTGGTATTCATCCGAGAAATAATGACTGGCGTCCACCTGTTCCTGCAGCAGGCGCTGCGGGGCAATCTGTTTGGTTTTTGGCTTGGGTTTACGGTGGACAATGGTGTCCTGACGCAGCTTTTTTGCGTCTACTACCGACTCTCTGAAGAGCTGCAATTCATCTTTGCTCAGAGGGTGCTTGTTCTTCATTTTTCATTCACCGGAAATCATTTATCGCGGTAGTTTACCGTGTCGCGGGTATCTGTCGACGCAAAATTCGCGCCAAAATGAAAAGCGCAAGGGGTTAGCGTGATTTGTCGCGGGCTTCATGGCAAACTATGCGGCTAAATCATGAATCACAGTGCCTGCCGGAGGGCAAATTGGACAAAATTTTCGTCGAGGAAGCAGTGAATGAACTGCACACCATTCAAGATATGCTGCGTTGGACAGTAAGCCGTTTTAACGCCGCCGATATCTACTATGGTCACGGAACCGATAATCCGTGGGACGAAGCGGTGCAATTGGTGCTGCCAAGCCTGTTCCTGCCGCTGGATATTCCAGAGGACATGCACACTGCACGTTTGACCTCCAGCGAACGCCACCGCATCGTTGAACGCGTGATCCGCCGCGTCAACGAGCGCATTCCGGTAGCCTACCTGACCAACAAAGCCTGGTTCTGCGACCTGGAGTTTTATGTCGATGAGCGCGTGCTGGTACCGCGTTCCCCGATTGGCGAATTGATCAACGATCGCTTCAGCGCATTGATCCCTCATTCGCCGAGCCATATTCTCGACATGTGTACCGGCAGCGGCTGCATTGCCATTGCCTGCGGCTATGCTTTCCCGGATGCGGAAGTGGACGCGGTAGACATCTCCGCCGACGTGCTGGCGGTGACCGAGCGCAATATTCAGGCGCTGGGCGTTGAACAGCAGGTGACTCCGATCCGTTCCGATCTGTTCCGCGATCTTCCGGCGATCCAGTACGATCTGATTGTCACCAACCCACCGTACGTTGATGCAGAAGACATGTCCGATCTGCCGGAAGAGTTCCGCTTTGAACCTGAACTGGGTCTGGCGGCGGGTAGCGACGGTCTGAAGCTGGTGCGTCGCATTCTGGCCTGTGCGCCGGATTACCTGAGCGACGACGGCGTGCTGATTTGTGAAGTGGGTAACAGCATGGTACATCTGATGGAACAGTATCCGGATATTCCGTTCAGCTGGCTGGAGTTCGAAAACGGCGGTGACGGGGTGTTCATGCTGACCAAACAGCAACTGGTAGATTGCAAAGAGCATTTCAGCCTCTACCGCAGCTAAGCATTCTCCGGGCCTGTCCTCGCGGGCCCAACAAAGATAATAATTAAGGGTAAGGATCCGCGATGGCAGGAAACAGTATTGGGCAGATTTTCCGCGTCACCACATTTGGTGAATCTCACGGTGTGGCGCTGGGCTGTATCGTAGACGGTGTGCCACCGGGCATTCCGCTTACCGAAGCTGATTTGCAGCACGATCTGGACCGCCGTCGTCCAGGCACCTCGCGTTATACCACCCAACGCCGCGAGCCGGATCAGGTCCGTATTCTTTCCGGCGTGTTTGAAGGTGTGACTACCGGTACCAGCATCGGGCTGATAATCGAAAACACCGACCAGCGCTCGCAGGACTACGGTGCCATTAAGGACGTGTTCCGTCCGGGGCATGCAGACTACACCTACGAACAAAAATACGGCGTGCGCGACTATCGTGGCGGCGGCCGTTCTTCGGCGCGTGAAACCGCCATGCGTGTTGCAGCGGGGGCGATTGCCAAGAAATACCTGCAGCAGAAATTTGGCGTACAGGTGCGTGGCTATCTGGCGCAGATCGGCGACGTGGTCTGCGAGCTGAAAGACTGGGAGCAGGTCGAACAGAATCCGTTCTTCTGTCCGGATCCGGACAAGCTGGAAGCCCTGGACGAACTGATGCGCGCATTGAAGAAAGAGGGCGACTCCATTGGTGCCAAGGTCAGCGTAGTGGCAGAAAACGTGCCGGTAGGCCTTGGCGAACCGGTGTTTGACCGCCTTGACGCGGATTTGGCGCATGCGTTGATGAGCATCAATGCGGTAAAAGGCGTGGAAATTGGCGACGGCTTTAGCGTTGTGACCAAGCGCGGCAGCGAAAACCGCGATGAAATCACCCCGGAAGGTTTCCAGAGCAACCATGCGGGCGGCATCCTCGGCGGTATCAGCAGTGGGCAGGCGGTGATCGCCCATCTGGCGCTGAAACCGACCTCCAGCATTATGGTGCCAGGCAGAACCATCAATCGCCAGGGCGAAGCGGTGGAAATGGTTACCCGTGGTCGCCATGACCCTTGCGTAGGCATCCGTGCGGTACCGATTGCCGAAGCGATGATGGCGATTGTGCTGATGGATCACCTGTTGCGCCAACGTGCGCAGAACGGTGATGTAGTTTCTAACGTCCCACGCTGGTAATCACCATGAAAAACTGGATGTTGGGCATCCTTGCCCTGATGGCTTCGGGCTCCGCCATGGCGTTGACGCCGTGGCAGAAAATTGAGAACCCGGTGGCCGGTTCACCGCAGGCGGTGGGCGGTTTTGCCAATGGTTGCATTATCGGTGCCCAGCCGCTGCCGTTGAATTCGCCGGATTATCAGGTGATGCGCCCCGATCAACGCCGCTACTTCGGCCATCCGGATCTGCTGGCGTTTATCCAGCGCCTGAGCAGTAAGGCGAACCAAAAAAACCTCGGTACGGTACTGATCGGCGATATGGCGATGCCGGCCGGTGGGCGCTTCAGCAGTGGCCATGCCAGCCATCAGTCAGGGCTTGATGTCGACATCTGGTTACAGTTGCCGCGTCAACGCTGGAGTGCACAGCAATTGCTGAAGCCGCAACCGATCGACTTGGTTTCCAGTGACGGTAAGCAGGTGGTTGCGCGCCAGTGGCAGCCGCAGATTGAAACTTTGATCAAAGCAGCTGCGCAGGATCAGGAAGTGACGCGGATCTTCGTCAACCCGGCGATCAAGCAGCGCCTGTGCCTGGATGCCGGTGCCGATCGTGACTGGTTGCACAAGGTGCGGCCGTGGTTTGGCCATCGTGCGCACATGCATGTGCGCCTGCGTTGTCCGGCCGGTAGCCTGGAGTGTAAAGAACAGGATACCCCACCGCCGGGCGACGGCTGTGGTGCCGAACTGGCAAGTTGGTTCATTCCGCATCAGCCGAGTGCCAAGCCGGGTAAACCGGTACCGCCGCCATTACCGCCTACCTGTCAGGCTTTGCTGAATAACCATTTCGCTGCGGAATAATAAATGGATTGGTTCGTCGTTGGCCCCGAGATGCTCGGGGTTTTGTTTGTGGTGGCATTGCTGGCGGGCTTTATCGACTCCATTGCCGGTGGGGGGGGGTTGTTGACCGTACCGGCACTGCTGGCGGTGGGGGTGTCTCCCGCGCAGGCGCTGGCAACCAACAAACTGCAGTCGGTGGGTGGTTCCTTATCCGCCAGCCTGTACTTCATCCGCCGACGAGCCGTTGATCTCAACGATCAAAAGCTGACAATTCTGTTGGCGCTGATCGGTTCTGTCGCCGGGGCGATCCTGGTGCAGCACATGCGTGCCGATCTGCTACGGCAAATGTTGCCGTTGCTGGTGATCGGCATCGGCCTGTACTTTCTGCTGACCCCGCGTCTGGGGGAGAGTGACCGACAGCGTCGTTTGAGCGCCTTGCCGTTCGGGCTGGTGGCCGGGGGCTGCGTGGGTTTTTATGACGGCTTCTTTGGCCCTGGCGCCGGTTCCTTCTACGCGCTGTCCTATGTGACGCTGTGCGGCTTTAACCTGGCCAAATCCACCGCTCACGCCAAGGTGCTGAACTTCACTTCCAATTTTGGCAGCCTGGTGTTGTTTATCATCGGCGGCAAGGTGGTGTGGAGTATCGGTCTGGTGATGTTGGTAGGGCAGGTGCTGGGGGCGCGCCTCGGGGCGCATATGGTGATGACCCGTGGGCAAAAGCTGATCCGCCCGATGATCGTCATCGTTTCTCTGGTGATGAGCTGCAAGCTGTTGTACGACAATCACGGTACGGAAATTCAGCAGTGGCTGGCGTTGCATTTTTAGCATGCCAAGCGAGCGGTAACATGAAATAATTGCCGTTTTATTTTTGTGGTTATTGGATTTGTTTATGTCAGACACACAGGCTACCCATCAATACGAACAGCTGATTGATATCTTTAATCAGTGCTTCAGTGATGATTACAACACCCGGCTGGTTAAAGGCGACGATGAGCCGATTTATTTGCCGGCCGACGACCAACTGCCGTACCACCGTATTGTCTTTGCCCACGGCTATTACGCCAGCGGCATGCATGAGATTTCTCACTGGTGCATTGCCGGTGAACAGCGCCGTAAACTGGTCGATTTCGGTTACTGGTACTGCCCGGACGGGCGCGACGCACAGACGCAAAGCGAATTTGAAGCGGTAGAAATCAAGCCGCAGTCGCTGGAGTGGATGTTCTGCGTGGCGGCGGGATTCCCGTTCAACGTCAGTTGCGACAACCTGAACGGTGACTGCGAACCGGATCGAATCGCCTTCCAGCGTAAGGTACGCGAACGGGTACTGTTGCTGTTGGAACAGGGAATACCCACAAGACCTGCGCGCTTTATTCAGGCGTTACAATCGTTTTACAATACGCCACCGCTGACGGCTGAGCTTTTCCCCTATCCGGAAGATCTCAACTGACCGTCAGTTTGTTATTTAATGAGGAAATTTGATGATCGCAGAATTTGAAGCGCGCATTTTGGCGCTGATTGATGACATGGTAGAGCACGCCAGCGATGATGAACTGTTTGCCGGTGGCTACCTGCGCGGTCATCTGACGCTGGCGGTTGCCGAAGTGGAAGAGCTGGGCGAACACAGCGCCGAAGCGCTGAAAACGCAGGTGGAAAGCAGCCTGCATAAAGCCATTGCTGCCGGTGAGCTGTCGCCGCCGGACCAGGTGTTGGTGTATGGCATGTGGGAAAATCTGTACCAAACCGCACTGCCGACCGCCTGATCCGTTTTACGAGGCGCTGAAAACAGCGCCTCGTAAAACCGCCATTAAACCGCACGCCCCTTCAGTAGTTTCCTTACCCACATCCGATTAGGATTCAATGCTGCCAGCATGTCTGCGTCGCCCGGCAAGGGTTCGCCGAACAGCTGCGCCGCCAAAATTTCCGCCGCCAGCGGTGCCGAGCACAGCCCACGTGAACCCAACGCGCCAATCACAAACAGATTGGGATAGCTCGGTGCATTGGCGATAGCCTCGCCGCGTTGATGCTGGCGCTGCAGATCCTGATACTGCATCAGCGTAGCCTGATAGTCTGGCACCGCGCCGATCATCGGCAGGTGATCGCGGGTGGCGCTGCGCACGCCGCAGCGGGCCTGCTGACCGCTGACATCAACCTGTGCTGGCCAGCTCTGTTCAGGCAGGCAGCGCAGCAGGCGAGCACGGTTATCCTGCTGTTCTTCCTCGCGGTATTCGGTGATGGTTTCGCCGCGCTGGTAGCTGGCACCGATACAGTGCTGTTGGTTGTTGGCATTGACCGGCGTCAGATAGCCGTCGTAACACAGCACCTGTTTCAATTCGCTCAGCGCTGGGGTGGTGGGAATATGGGAAACTTGACCGCGCACTGCATAAACCGGCAGCGCTTCGCTGGGCGCCAGTTCGCCAAGCCGGTGGCCGTTGGCCAGGATCACCGTCGCATGCTGTCGGGTTTCACCCTGGTTGAAACTGAGCTGCCAGCCGGTGTCGGTGGCGGCCAGGGCTTGGACGTCAGACTCATAGTGACAGCTTAACCCCTGACGTTGCGCCAGGGCTATCGCATTGCGCGTCAGCTCGGCCGGGCACAGCCAGCCACCCTGTGGGTAGTTAATGCCGCCAAAACCACTGTCGATACCGCACAGGGCGCTGAGCGTGGTGCGATCGGCTGCCACGGCCAGTTGTTGTGGCCATTCAACCGCCAGCATGTTGGCAATCTTCCCGGCACTTTTTTCATCATAGGCCAATTGGCTGACGCCACACCACTGGTGGTCAAACGTCACGCCCTGTTTTACCAGTGCGTCGTACTGGCGGCGGGCAAAAAGGAAAGCGGCGCTGAAGAAATTCTCCAGGGCATCGCCGCGGCCGTTCAGCAACGGATAAAGCGCTCCCTGACGGTTGCCCGATGCCCCTTCGGCCGCCTGAGGATCGGCACAGTACAGCGTGACCTTCGCACCACGGCGCAGCAAGGCGAGGGCCGTCAAGGCGCTGGCAACGCCGCCGCCAATGATAGCGATATCGTCGGTACTTTCCGCCGCCGGGCGCAGTAACCAGGGCGTGGGGTGGGCCACCGCTGGTGCATCGGCAGGTAACTCGCCAATCAGCATTTCACGTTTCTGGCCGAAACCTTTGCTTTTTATGACTTCAAATCCGGCCTGCTGCAGCCCGCGCCGCACAAAACCTGCGGCGGTGAAGGTGGCCAGGCTGCCCCCCGGCCGGGCAAAGCGCGCCATGGCGGCGAACAATTGCTCGGTCCACATATCCGGATTTTTCGACGGGGCGAAGCCGTCGAGGAACCAGGCATCGATTTGGCGGTGCATGCTGGCGTCGAAGTGCGGTAGCAATTCGTTCACGTCACCGAACCACAGATCCAGCGTAATGCGGCCTTCCGCCAGCAACAGGCGGTGGCAGCCCGGCAGCGGCAACGGCCATTGGGCGCGTAACTCGTCGGCATAGGGAGCCAGCTCTGGCCAACGGGCATGTGCCGCCGCCAGATCGGCCTGCAGCAGCGGGAATTTTTCAAAGCTGATAAAGTGCAGCCGCTGCAGCGTGGCATCCGGCGTTGTGGCATGAAAATCGGCAAAGGCCTGCCACAGGGTTAAAAAATTAAGTCCGGTGCCGAAGCCGGTTTCCGCCACGATAAACAGCGGGCGAGGGTGTTCGGCAAAACGTGACGGCAGCCGGTTGCCCTTGAGAAACACGTAGCGGGTTTCTTCCAGCCCATCCTGATTAGAAAAGTAGACGTCATCAAACTGTTTCGAAACAGGTGTACCCTGTTCATTCCAGGATAACGCTGCGGTTTGGATCGGGGCGTGGCTCACGGTTGGTTGCTCGTAACTCAAGGGGTGACGGGATTCTAACGGCGCTGGCGCTATGGCGCAAACTGGATAAGAATAAAGCTGAAAAACGCTGATCGGACTTGTTCGGCGTACATCTGTACGCTAAAGTGCGATGCAAAATCCCGAATGTAAAAATGTGGAAGAGGTACTGAATGAAACGTGCAGTGATTACTGGCCTGGGAATCGTCTCCAGCATTGGTAACAACCAGCAGGAGGTCCTGGCGAGCCTGCAGGAAGGACGTTCTGGGATCACTTTCTCCCAGGAGCTGAAAGATTCCGGCATGCGTAGTCACGTATGGGGCGATGTTAAACTGGACACTACCGGTCTGATCGACCGTAAAGTGATGCGCTTTATGAGCGATGCGTCCGTTTATGCCTATCTTTCCATGGAAGAAGCCATCAAAGACTCAGGTCTGGCTGCCGATCAGGTTTCCAACGATCGCACCGGTCTGGTAGTTGGCTCAGGGGGCGGCTCTCCGCGCAACCAGGTTGCCGGATCCGACGGCATGCGTGCCAAAGGCCTGCGCGGCGTTGGCCCGTACATGGTGACCAAAGCCATGGCTTCAGGCGTTTCCGCCTGCCTGGCAACCCCGTTCAAAATTCGTGGCGTTAACTATTCCATCAGCTCTGCCTGCGCAACCTCTGCACACTGCATTGGCCACGCGGTTGAACTGATCCAACTGGGCAAGCAGGACGTAGTCTTTGCCGGCGGCGGTGAAGAACTGTGCTGGGAAATGGCCTGTGAGTTCGATGCGATGGGCGCTCTGTCCACCAGCTACAACGATACCCCGGAAAAAGCTTCCCGTACCTATGACGCAGCGCGTGACGGTTTCGTCATCGCCGGCGGCGGCGGTATGGTGGTAGTAGAAGAGCTGGAACATGCTCTGGCGCGTGGCGCACACATCTATGCCGAGATCATCGGCTACGGTGCGACCTCCGACGGTGCCGATATGGTTGCGCCATCAGGCGAAGGCGCAGTGCGTTGCATGAAGATGGCAATGCAGGGCGTTGACACCCCAATCGACTACATGAACGTGCACGGGACTTCTACGCCGGTTGGCGATGTGAAGGAACTGGGCGCTATTCGTGAAGTGTTTGGCGACAACACCCCGGCAATCTCCTCCACCAAGGCCATGACCGGTCACTCACTGGGCGCCGCCGGCGTGCAGGAAGCGATCTACAGCCTGTTGATGGTTGAGCACGGCTTTATTGCGCCGAGCATCAACATCGAAAACCTGGATGAGAAAGCCGCAGGCATGAACATCGTGACTCAGCCGACTCAACGCGAGCTGACTACCGTGATGTCCAACAGCTTCGGTTTCGGCGGCACCAACGCCACGCTGGTCATGCGTAAGCTGCAGAAGTAATACCGGCTCAAGGTTTTAGAATAAAGCCCGCGTTTTCGCGGGCTTTTTAATGCCTGTCGATCCTGCCGGTTGGCCGCTCGGAGTTATCTCAAATTACATCTTCTGACGGATCATTAACGCTTCGTTCAGCCTTTTGCGCATACAATGGCTCAATAGCGCGAATATCACTCGGCGTAGCATTTCAGAGTGACCGAACATTGAGGCAATAGTATGAAAAAGTTAATTGCAGTTGGGCTGCTGTCGGTATTTTTGGCTGGGTGCGCGACTGAATCACCTTGTGTCCCGGTCTATGACGATCAGGGGCGTTTGGTGCACACCAACACCTGTATGAAAGGCACCACTCAGGATAACTGGGAAACCGCAGGCGCTATCGCCGGTGGTGCAGCGGCGGTTGCCGGTCTGACGCTGGGTATTATCGCGTTAACCAAATAACCTTCCGTCGGTGAGTTTCCCCGTATCAAGCCCAGCCTCCGTGCTGGGTTTTTCTTTGGCTGAGACACCGCCGGTTGATTGATATCAAAGTATTTTTATTTCCAGTCAACTGGCAAACGCGGCTTTGTCAGCGGGTGTAAATTCCATTCCTGCGCAAGCACATGGCCTATATAATCCGGCTATCCCATACTCTGGAATCACCTGATGTCGGCTTTGGCGTCCATCTCTTTATCCATGCACCGTTTGCGCTTCGCTAAAAAGCGGGCCTGTGCATGGCTATTGGTCGTCAGTTGGCTGTTGTTGAATACCCAATTGGCGTTGGCCAGCCATAATTGCAACCTGCAGTTCAGCGGTGAAGCACCTATGGCCCAGCATATGATGCATATGCAAAACAGCCTGCCTTCGTCAGACCAGATGCAAACCCAGGGGCCGCTGTGCGAGAAACATTGTGTCCCTGAGTCCGCCCAACAGGATCATGCCAGCCTGACGTTAGCCGCCTTGCCGGTCAGCAGCGAATTGGCCGTTATTGCTCTTTCCCCGTCAATTTCTATCCCACTTAACACCTGGCAAACGCCACCGATAACAGGCCCGCCGGCGGAGATTGTTTTCTGCCGGTTCCGTGAATAGCTCTGACAACCGCTTTGCCGTCCCTGACGGCCACCCGCGTTTGTTAACTATTTAATGGAGTACCCGTTATGCGTAATTTTTTTGCCGTTGTATTGATCACCCTGTTTTTCTCCTCTGCCGTCAGCGCCGCCGATATGGCGATGCAGCATTCTGCCGTAAAACCTACCGTCGAAATCCATAGCCAGGGCGTCATCAAGGCCTGGGATGAGCGCAAGGTGTCCATCGCACACCAGGCCATTCCGGCGCTCAACTGGCCGCCCATGACCATGAGTTTCCAGCTCCCCTCATCGCCATCGCTCACCGTACTGCCTGTGGGAACGGCGGTTGATTTCAGCTTCCTGCCGATTGATGGCGGTTACCGGCTGATTGCTATCGCAACCGCTCGGCAATAACGGAGGCGTCATGACCATTATCCTTTCTCACCCATTACGGGTGGGCTGGCTGCTGCTTGCCTGTTGGGCACCGGCCAGCCTGGCAGCGGAATTGACGCTGCAACAATCGTTGACGGCGGCTGAACGTTATTCGGCGGAACTTTCGGCCAATCGGCATCAGGTGAATGCTCTGGAGAACATGGCGGATTCGGCGATGCAATTGCCCGATCCCAAGTTGAAGTTCGGGATTGAAAACGTGCCGGTGCAGGGTGGCAACGCCCGGCGACTCACCCGCGAAGGCATGACGATGGGGCGGGTCGGCATCATGCAGGATTACGTCAGCAGCACCAAACGCCAGCGCAAGGCGGATACCCTGCGTGCCGAAGCCAGCCAGACGGATGCCGGCAGCGCTACCATCCGTGCCCGTTTGCAGCAGCAAACCGCGCAGGCGTGGCTGGAACTGGCGCTGAGCCGGCAAACCTTGCGTGACGCCACCGCACTGGTTACGGAGAGTGAACGCCAAATAGCCACTCAGCATGCCGGTGTGGCCGGTGGCGGTACTCCTGCCAGCGGCGTGCTGGACGCCAGACTGACGCTGCTGGCCATGCAGGACCGCATCAGTGAGGCACAGCGCGACGTTGCGGTAGCGCAGGCACGCCTGACTCAACTGACCGGTCAGGCAACCACGGACACTGCCGGGGCGATGCCACGCTTCGAACGTTTGCCGGCCGACAGCGACGTCTTGCGACAGGCGATCAAACAACATCCTGAGGTGCAGCAGGCCAGTCGCGAGGCCGACGTGGCCAGGGCGCGTTCGGCACAGTCAGAGGTGGCGGCCATACCGGACGTGGGGGTTGAGGTGTATTACGGCAAGCGCGCCGACGATTATGAGGATCTGGCCGGGGTGATGTTTACCGTTGATCTGCCGCTGTTCCGTTCGCAGCGGCAGGATAAAGACTATGCCGCTGACGTGTCCCGCAACATGGAGGCCAACGATCGGCTGACGTTGCTGATCCGCGATCATCAGGCGCAGCTCGACACGCTGTTGGCACAGTACCAGGCGGCGCAGGCGCAATGGCAGCGACAGCAGCAACAGGCGATCCCTCTGCAGCAACAGCGAGTGACTTTGCTGTTGGCGCAATATCGCAGTGGAAAAAGCGACTTGTCTGCGCTGCTGGAGGCACGGCGGGCGCTGCTCGACAGCCGCCTCAGCGCCGGTAAAGCCGCCCGTGGACTGGCACAGATTTGGGCCGCCATCCGCTATCTCACCCCTCAGGAGGCAATGCAATGAGAATGCCATTTAAGCTGGCGCTGTTAGCGGCGTTAATCGGCGGTGGGCTGGCCGGGTATGGGTTGGGTTCGGCGGGGGAGACCGCGCCGCAGGCAGACAAAACGGAACGACAGGTACTGTATTGGTACGATCCGATGATGCCTGCCCAGCGCTTTGATAAGCCGGGGAAATCCCCCTTTATGGATATGCAACTGGTGCCGCGCTATGCCGATGAGGCCGATACGCAGGGCGGGGTGACCATCAGCGCGCGCCAGCAGCAGAATCTGGGGGTACGTATTGAAACCGCTCAGTTGCGCGCGTTGGAGCAGCAGCTTGACGCTTTTGGCAGCGTAGCGACGGATGAGCGTGGGGTGCAGATTATTGCCGCCCGTGCCAATGGGCTGGTGGAAAAACTCTATGTCCGTGCCAGCCAGCAGCAGGTGAAAAAAGGCCAGGCGCTGGCACAGTTGTGGATCCCGGAGTGGAGTGCGGCACAGCAGGAGTATTTGGCAATACGGCAACTGAACGATCGCGCATTGACCGCCGCCGCCCGCCAGCGGTTGCAGCTGTTATTTATGCCCGAGGCGGTGATACGGCAGGTTGAGCGCACGGGCAAGCCCGAGCCACGTATTACGATAGTGGCGCCGGAGAGCGGATATGTGAACAAGCTAAGCGTGCTCGAGGGCGCTCAGGTGACCGCGGCGCAGGGGTTATTTGAGCTAGCCAGGCTGGATCCGGTGTGGATCGTGGCCGACTATCCGCAGGCGCAGGCCGGGTTACTCAAGGTGGGCGACAAGGTGCAGGCCGCTTCTGCCAGCTGGCCGGGGGAAAGGTTTGCAGGCGAGGTGAGCGAACTGCTGGCCAATGTCGATCCGCTAACCCGCACCTTCAAAGCGCGCATTCTGTTAAAAAATCCTCAGAAAAAGCTGCGGCCAGGCATGTACCTGCAACTGACGCTATCGCAGAACGCCGTCGGCAAACCGGTGCTGGCAATCCCGCAGGAGGCGCTGATAGATAACGGCGATCGTAACCGGGTATTGGTTGCCGAAGGTAACGGCCATTTCACGCCGGTGGAGGTAGTGGCCGGGCGCGTACAGGATGGCTGGGTGGAGATCAAACGCGGGCTGAGCGCCGGGCAGCAGGTGGTGACCTCCGGTCAGTTCCTGATCGACTCCGAGGCCAGTATGCGCAGTGCCTTGCCGCAGATGGCGGCACAAACCGAAGTTAAACAGTATCAGGCCGAAGGGGTGATTGAGGCACTCAATGGCGACACCATGACGTTGTCCCACGGACCGGTGCCGGAATTGCAGTGGCCGGCGATGACCATGGATTTTGCTCTGCCGCCGGGGGGATTACCAGCAGGCATCAAGCCTGGCGACCGGGTAAAAATTCACTTTAGCGTCGACGACAGCGGTTCACATATCAGCCAGGTTCTGCCGATCAATGCCGGGCACGGAGGCCACTTATGATTGCATTCGTGATCCGCTGGTCGCTGCGCAACCGGCTGCTGGTGTTATTGGCCTCGGTGTTGTTGGCCGGTTGGGGTGTGTGGGCATTGCAGAAAGCGCCGCTGGATGCGCTGCCGGACCTGTCCGACGTTCAGGTCATCGTCCGTGCCACTTACCCTGGCAAGGCACCGCAGGTGATTGAAGATCAGGTCACTTATCCGCTGACTACCACGTTGTTGACGGTGCCGGGGGCCAAAACGGTGCGTGGTTTTTCCATGTTTGGCGATGCCTACATCTATGTGCTGTTTGAGGACGGCACCGATCTTTACTGGGCGCGTTCGCGGGTGCTGGAATCGCTCAGTCAGGTGCAATCCTCATTGCCTGAGCAGGTGAAGGTGGCGCTGGGGCCGGATGCCACCGGCGTGGGCTGGGTTTACGAATATGCCCTGGTGGATAAAACCGGCAAGCACAGCCTGGCCGACCTGCGTGCATTACAGGACTGGACGTTGAAGTTTGAGCTTAAAACCGTCCCTAACGTGGCAGAGGTGGCCAGCGTGGGCGGTATGGTGCGCCAATATCAGGTGGTGTTGGACCCACAAAGCCTGCGTGCGTTGAATATCACCCATCAACAGGTGGTGACGGCCATTCAGGACGCCAACCAGGAAGGCGGCGGGGCGCTGCTGGAAATGGGCGAGGCGGAATACATGGTGCGCACCTCGGGCTACCTGAAAAAACTCAGTGATTTTGCCAATGTGGTGATCACCGTGCGTGATGGCGTGCCGATCCTGCTGTCGCAGGTGGCGACGCTGCGTGAAGGGCCGGAGATCCGCCGGGGCGTGGCGGAACTGAACGGGGAAGGGGAAGTAGCGGGCGGCATTGTGGTGATGCGCTACGGTAAAAATGCGCTGGAAACCATTAACGCGCTGAAGGTGAAGCTGCAGGAAATTCAGCAGACTCTGCCGCCGGGGGTTGAAATCGTTACTGTTTACGATCGCTCTCAGCTGATTGAACACGCCATCGAAACCCTGTCCCACAAGCTGCTGGAAGAGTTTATCGTGGTGGCACTGGTCTGCACTCTGTTCCTGTTCCATTTCCGTTCGGCGCTGGTGGCGATGATCACGCTGCCGCTGGGTATTCTCGGTGCCTTTGTGGTGATGCATTATCAGGGGGTGAACGCCAATATCATGTCGCTGGGCGGGATCGCCATTGCGATAGGGGCGATGGTGGATGCGGCGATCGTCATGATCGAGAACATGCATAAGGTGCTGGAGCAGTGGCGACAGCGTCATCCAGGGCAACAGCCGACGTCAAAGGATTACTGGCGCATTTCGGAGCAGGCGGCGGTGGAAGTGGGGCCGGCGCTGTTTTGCAGTTTGCTGATTATCACGTTGTCCTTCATTCCGGTCTTCACCCTGCAGGCGCAGGAAGGGCGGATGTTCTCTCCGTTGGCCTACACCAAGACCTACGCCATGGCGGTGGCGGCCGGGCTGGGCATTACGTTGGTGCCGGTGTTGATGGGTTACTTCATCCGTGGCCGCATTCCCGATGAGCATGCCAACCCGATCAACCGCTGGCTGATTCGTTGCTATCAGCCGGTGCTGGCGGCGGTGTTGGCACGCCCGAAAACCACGCTCGGGGTTTCGTTACTGTTGCTGTTGTTGACCCTGTATCCGCTTAGCCGGTTGGGCAGCGAATTTATGCCGCAGCTCGATGAAGGCGATCTGTTGTATATGCCATCGTCATTGCCGGGCATGTCGGCACGCGAAGCCAGCAGGCTGTTGCAACTGACCGACCGGTTGATCAAAACCGTGCCGGAGGTGGAGACGGTATTCGGCAAGGCAGGGCGGGCGGAAACCGCCACCGACCCGGCGCCGCTGACCATGCTGGAAACCACCATTCGTTTCAAGCCGCGTGACCAATGGCGGCCAGGCATGACCATGGACAAATTGGTGGCGGAGCTCGATAGCGTGGTCAAGGTGCCAGGCATCGCCAACGTCTGGGTGCCACCCATTCGCAATCGGCTGGATATGTTGGCCACCGGCATAAAAAGCCCGGTCGGTATTAAGGTCAACGGCAATAACATGGCTGATATCGAACGGATTTCCGGGCAGATTGAACAAGTGGTGAAACGGGTGCCGGGCGTCACCTCGGCATTGGCAGAGCGCATCACCGGTGGGCGCTATGTGGATATTGATATCGACCGTCAGCGGGCTGCGCGCTATGGTGTCTCGGTGAAGGAGCTGCAATCGATGGTGGCGACGCTGGTGGGCGGTGAAAACATTGGCGAAACCATTGAGGGGCGGGCGCGCTATCCGATCAATGTGCGTTATCCACGCGAAATCCGTGATTCGGTGCAACAACTGCAGGCATTGCCGGTACTCACGGCCAGCGGGAGTCAGGTGCCGTTGTCGATGTTGGCAGATATTCGGGTGACCGAAGGGCCGCCAATGCTGAAAAGTGAAAACGCACGGCTCTCCAATTGGATTTATGTCGATCTGCGCGGACGCGATCTTAAATCGGCGGTGGAAGAAATGCAGCAGGCGGTCGCGCAGCAGGTCAGGTTACCGGCCGGTGTCTCTTTGAGCTGGTCCGGACAGTTTGAATATCTGGAACGCGCCAGCGCCCAGTTGAAAATCGTGCTGCCGGTGACGCTGGCGATCATTTTCGTGCTGCTGTTTGTCACCTTCAGCAACGTGCGCGATGCGCTGTTGATCATGGCGACGCTGCCTTTTGCGCTGATCGGCGGCGTGTGGCTGCTGTACCTGCTGAACTACAACCTTTCGGTGGCCGGGGCCGTCGGCTTTATTGCCCTGTCGGGCGTGGCGGCGGAGTTTGGCGTGATCATGGTGCTGTATTTGAACCATGCGCTGGAAAAACACCGTCAGCCGGGGCAACCGTTAACCCAACAACAGCTGATGGCGGCCATCAGCGAGGGGGCGGTACTGCGCGTGCGGCCGAAAGTAATGACCGTCGCCACCATTATGGCCGGGTTATTACCGATCATGTGGGGCGATGGTGCCGGCTCGGAGGTGATGCGGCGCATTGCGGCACCGATGATTGGCGGCATGGTCAGTGCACCGCTGCTGTCGATGCTGGTGGTCCCGGTGGTGTATTTGTTGTTGCACCGTAAGGGATGATGGAGAGGGGGCGCGGTATGCTGCGCCCCTTAATACCGAACCAGAAATTACTTTACCAGGAAGGCTTTAAATTGGGGCGTCATCACGGCGCTGAATCCCTCGTCGGTTTTGCTGATCAGATAGACCGCCAGCCCTTTTTCCTGCGCCAGTTTCAGGGCCTTTTCCGTCCCCAGCACCATCAGTCCGGTATCCCAACCGTCGGCTTCCAGCGCGGTCGGGGCGATCACCGTGGCGGACACCAGACGGTGGGTTATCGGCCGGCCGGTGGTGGGATCGATCACGTGCGAATAGCGCTGGCCATCCTGTTCGAAATAATTGCGGTAACTACCGGCGGTACTGATGCCATAACCCTGTAAATCCACCAAAGCCTGTACTGCATTTTCGCGGTCGGTAGGCTTTTGGATCGCCACCCGCCAGGCTTTGCCCTGGCCGTTAACGCCGCGGGAGGAAACCGCACCGCCAACCGAGACCAGATAGTTGGTGATGCCGTTGCGCGCCATCAATTGCACCAACTGGTCAACGCCATAGCCTTCACCCAGCGTTGAGAGATCAACATACATTTCAGGCAAGTCTTTTTGCAGCCATTCGCCGTGGTTGTCACCGATCAGTTTGAGGTGCTGCAAGCCGACGTTCTTTTGCGCCGCTTCTATTTGTTGTTGGCTCGGTACCTTGACCACTCGCTTATCCGGGCCGAAGCCCCACAAATTGACCAGCGGGCCGACGGTAATATCCATTGCGCCCTGAGTGTCGCGGCCGATGCGTTGGGCCATCAGGATAATGTCCGCCATGCCGCGCGGGATCGGCTGTGGCTCTGTGCTGCTGCTCTGATTAAAGCGCGACAGCACCGAATCATTGCGATATGTGGAGATATCGTCGTTGGCGCGTTCCAGCACGGCGTCGATCTGCTGCTGTAACTGTTGTTTATCGACTGCCACATCACCGCTGACCTTGACGCTGTAGAAGGTGCCCATGGTTTTGCCGTCGATGTCCATTTGCGGGCGGGTATTCTGGTCATTACAGGCGGTCAGCAAGCCGAGCGTCATGCTCAGTAACAGCCCTTTGGCGAAAACGTTAGCCATAAAGAAATCCTTCAAATCTGGGAAAGGCGCTACAAATAAAGCAAAGTGCGGCGAATGAAAAGCAGATAAAGGTAAAAGAGCATTTTACTGGCGTTGCCGTCGCGCTTGGGCTAACTTCTGGCTCCTGATCCCCGGTTGTTTTTTAGAAGCGCTCAACATGAGTTCAAATTCCCTGATCCGGCTGTTCCAGCCGTTCCTGAAAGATCGTTTTTTACATATTCTGCTGGTGGCCGGCGTGCTGATGCTGGCTATTAATCCGCAACAACTGCCTGCGCTCAGCGGTTTTATCGACTGGCGCACCATTATTACCCTGCTGGGACTGATGCTGCTGACCAAGGGGGTTGAGGTCAGCGGCTATTTTGACTTTATTGGCCGCAAGATAGTCAATACGTTGCATAGCGAACGGCGGCTGGCGCTGTTTCTGGTGTTTTCAGCCGCGCTGTTGTCGTCATTCCTGACCAACGACGTGGCGCTGTTTATCGTTATTCCGCTGACCATCACGCTGAAAAAACTGTCTTCGCTGCCGATTAGCCGGCTGATTATCTTTCAGGCGCTGGCGGTCAATGCCGGTTCGCTGCTGACGCCGATTGGTAACCCGCAGAATATTTTGCTGTGGAGTAAATCCTCGCTGTCGTTTCTGGCCTTTATTGCCCAGATGGCGCCCTTTGGCGCAGCGATGCTGGCCAGCCTGCTGCTGTTGACCTGGTTCAGTTTCCCGGCGCGGGAGATCGTTAAAGCTCCACATACCGAAGGCTACCCTTACCAGCGACGTCTGTTGCTGAGCTGCCTGGCACTGTACGTGATTTTTCTGCTGTGTCTGGATATCGACCTGCCACTGTACGGCCTGTTGGCGGTGTTCGCCGGTTTTTTACTGTTGGCACGCCGGGTGTTGTTGCAGATTGACTGGAGCCTGATTTTTGTCTTTATCGCCATGTTTATCGATGTGGGGCTGTTCACCCGCCTTGAGGCGGTTCAGCCCTGGTTTGCTGACATCGCCAGGCTGGGCGAGGGCGGTATTTATGCCCTGGGAATCGGTCTGTCGCAGGTGATCAGCAACGTGCCGGCGACCATTTTACTGCTTAACTACGTGCCTTCCAGCCAACTGTTGGCCTATGCGGTCAACGCCGGTGGCTTTGGTTTGGCGATCGGTTCACTGGCTAACCTGATTGCACTGCGGATGGCGGGTGAGCGAAAAATCTGGCTGAAATTCCATTACTACTCGCTGCCACTGCTGGCATGGAGTGGTTTGCTCGGCTGGTTGCTGGCTTAAGAGCGATATTTCTACTTGAAATACCGCTCTCCTCTGGCGCGTCTGTTAGCCGCGTGCGGCCAGCAAACAGATGCTGCGGGTGACCTGATAGGACTTCACAAAGGCGCTGACCGGTAGAAATTCAAAGCGCGAATGGAAATTGTGCGCACCGGTGAAGTAATTGGGGGTCACCAGCCCGCGGCTGGATAACGCCGCACCGTCGGTACCTCCGCGCATCGGGATCACCTTTGGTGGAATACCATGGGCGGCGAGGGCGCCGAAAATCAGTTCGATGGCGCGTTTATCTTCACCGATCGAGTTACTGATATTGCTGTAGATATCCGTGACGCTGCAGCTTACCCTGGCACGCGGATAGTTTGCCGCCACTTGCCGGACCACCTCCTGAATACGCTCTTTACGCGCATTGAAACTCGCCAGATCAAAATCACGGATCGACGCTTTTAGCGTGGCGAGGTTGGCGTTGGCCGTCAGGTCGTTGAACCA
The DNA here is from genome assembly GCF_000347995.1 of Serratia sp. S4. NCBI lineage: Bacteria > Pseudomonadati > Pseudomonadota > Gammaproteobacteria > Enterobacterales > Yersiniaceae > Serratia > Serratia sp. S4. The sequence continues at coordinate 3,696,353 of NZ_KB661120.1, read as the reverse complement.
GAAATAGCCTTCTCGGCCCTCGGTATGCTCCGGCGTATCCCGGCTGTCGAACTGATTGATGATGTCGTTGGCGATACGAATTGGGTTGATCAGCACATTCTTGGCCGACATCGGGTGAGCGGTCACCCCCTCGATGCGGATTTCCGCTGCCGCGGCGTTGAAGTTTTCATACACCACTTCGCCCAGTTCGCAGCAGTCGATGGTATAGGCGAAGTCTGCGTCAAAGCGCGCCAGATCCAGCGCCTTGGCACCGCGCAGGCCAATCTCTTCATCCGGCACAAAGGCCACCAGGATATCGCCGTGACGGTCGGTGGCACTCAGGTTAGCCAGCAGGGTCATCACTACCGTCACCGCCGCCTTGTTATCGGCGCCGAGTACGCTGGTACCGTCGCTGAAAATAATCTCTTCATTCGGGTAGGCCAGGATCTCCGGGTGCTCGGCGGTGCGCAACCAGATGTCATGCTCTGCGTTCAGGCACAGATCCTGGCCGCTAAAGCGCAGGCGCTGCGGGTGAATATCTGCCGACAGGCCGACGTCCACGGTATCGATATGGGTAATAAAACCGATGCGCGGCGCACCGGGCTGGTTGCCGGGTTTACGTGCGGTAACGGTGGCGTGCTCATCAATTTGCACATCAGTCATCCCCAATTCGCGCAGTTCGGCTGCCAGCAGTTTGGCCATATCGTGCTGACCCGGAGTACTGGGCAGGGCCGTGGCGGCGGCATCGCTCTGGCTGGTTACCGCCAGATAACGGAAGAAACGTTCGGTGAGCTGTTCGGCTATGGCGCTGGTCATGCGGGATCCTCTCGGTAAGCGGTCTATCGGTTTTAATGGTAAATCAGCCGGTTGTCCAATGGTGCAATGCTTTAGCCGTCGGAATGCGAGACACCGCGCAGAATAAAAAAATAGCGGGGCAACTAGGAAATAGTCGCGGGTAACTACGGCAAAATCGTTGTTAGCTCTGGGGTGCGGATGCCCCAACAACAATCTGAATGCTAAAGGAGAATTCATGCGCTCACGTCACGCTTTGCTTATTTCTTTGTTATCCCTGGGAATATCTCAGACTGCCTGGTCCTCCACCGACGGTGGCCATGCCAACAGCAACGCCAATAGCCGCGAAGTGGCCAGCGCACTTGGCGGCCTGAAGAACAAAACCTATAGCCTGGAGCAGGCACCGAAGATCCGCGTCGCCAGCTTCAATATTGCCGCCGGTAAAGTCAGTGATATGACCGCCATCGCCAAGGCGATCAAGGCGATGAACGCTGACGTGGTGGCGCTGCAGGAAGTAGACAAGCTGACCGGCCGCAGCGGCAAGCTGGATCAGGCTGAGGAACTGGCCAAACTGACCGGTATGCACGTGGTTTTTGGCCGCGCGATTGATTATGACGGCGGTGAATATGGCCTGGCGTTCCTGTCAAAATATCCGCTGCATGACAGCAAAATTTACCCGCTGCCCTCCGGTCAGCGTGAACAACGCATTGCCTTCAGCACCCAGACCGACGTGCCCGAGTTTCCGGCGCCGATTACGCTGATCAACACTCATTTGGATACTAAAGAAGATCCGGCCATGCGTTTGGAGCAGGTGCGCGAGTTGAACGATCGCACCATCGAAATGCGCGGTATCAAACTGTTGTTCGGCGATATGAACGACGTTCCGGGCAGCGTTACCTGGACCGAACTCAGCCGCTACTGGAACGACATCATGCCTGCCGCGCAAGATGGCCGCAGTTGGCCGGCGGAAAATGCCGAAATCAAGGTCGACTACATCTTTAGCGGCAATGCCCAGCGCTGGCATCTGGACAGCCTGACGGTGCCGAACGCCAGCGGCGACTGGAACGGCATTCACTGGCCGGCGGTCAGCGATCACCTGCCGGTGGTTGCCGAACTGCGGCTGACCGAGCAGTAATTTAATCAAAAGCAGTATTGTCAGCTTAAACGGGTGAGATCCGTGCCAGTCGTTCGATGGCGGCGCGGATTTCACCGGGTGTCAGGGCCGAAAAGCCCAACAGCCAACCGTCGCGCCGCCCGGCTGACGTGAGATACTGGGCTGCCAGCCCTGGCGTCACGACACCCAGGCCTTGCGCCTGACGAGAGAGAGCCACTTCCTGACCGGGTGGCAGCCAAACGCTGAGTTGCAATCCGCCACTTGCCGGTTGTGGGGTGGCAAAATGCCCCAGTTTTTCCTGCACCTCCTCCAATAACCGGTCACGACGACTGCGGTACAACTGACGCATATAGCGGATATGAGCGGCAAAATGCCCCTGCTGGATAAACTCGGCGGTTACCGCCTGCGTCAGTTGGGCGCTGTGGCCGTCGTAAACCGTGCGTGCGGTGGTAAAGGGTTCCGCCAACGCAGGGGGCACCACCAAATAGGCCAGCCTCAGTGAGGGAAACAACACCTTGGAAAAGGTGCCCAGATAAAGCACGTTGCCGCGTCGGTCCAATCCTTGCATCGCAGGTATGGGCTGGCCGTCATAGTGAAATTCGCTGTCATAATCGTCTTCAATAATCCAGGCCCGCTGGCGTTGCGCCAGTGCCAACAGTTCGAGACGGCGTGCCAGACTGAGCGCCACGCCGGTGGGGTATTGATGCGAAGGTGTCAGATAAATCAGCCGCGGTGTCGGAAGTTGTTCATCCTGCCGTATCCCGGCTTCATCAACGCTGACCGGTACCAGCTCGGCGCCAGCGCTGGTAAAGGCGTTCCTGGCTCCGCGATAACCGGGCTCTTCCATCCAAACCTTATCACCGTGATCCAACAGCAGGGTGGCAATCAACTGCAGGGCCTGCTGTGAGCTGGTCAGTACCAGCACTTGTTGTGCATCACAATTAACGCCACGCGCTTGGCTGATATAACCGGCTATGGCCTCGCGTAACGGCAGATAACCTTGTGGATCGCCATAGCGCATCAGGGTTTCGCCCCGCAGGCTTAACTGCCGTGCGGTGAGCTGTTTCCACAGTTTTAGCGGGAAGGCGCGGAGATCCGGCGAACCGGCGGCAAAGGGCAAGGGCTGTTGGGGATCGCGACAGCCCCCGGTTTGTACGATCTGTCGGCCGCGCAGTGACAGACGCGGCTCGCCGCTGACTTTGGCTACAGGCACTGATTTGACGATGCCAGCCGCCACGAAGGTGCCTTGACCCACCCGGCGCTGTAGATAGCCCTCGGCCTCCAGTTGGCCGTAGGCCGCCTCGGCGGTCACGCGTGAGATCGCTAAATCTGCCGCCAGTACTCTGGATGAGGGCAAACGTTGCCCGCTGATCAACGTCCCGTTATGGATAGCCCGGCGCAGCGTGCTGCATACGCGCTCACGTAAGGTCCCGTTGGCGTGTTCCGGCAGGTGAAAAAGAGTGAGTAGCGTGCTGGCCATAATGGGACTTATCAATGGGCGAAAATGGGTATCAATCATAAGACCAAAATCAGGCAATATTGTCATCAGTGTTTATCAACAGGAGTGAATTACATGGCGGTATCTTCATTGGTTTTGGCCTTTCCACCGGGGACGGCGGCGCAGAGTCTGGATTATCTGGCCGCGAAGCTGAGTTATTACGCAGATGCGTGGGACGTGGCGGAAGATCTGCGCAACGGCGTCAGTGAGATCCTGGTGATTGATACCCGTGCGGAAGCCCTATACGCGGCCGGACATATTCCTGGTGCCATCAGTTTGCCCCATCGCCTGATTGATGAGGCCGGTACGGCGCATCTGGCGCGCGATAAAGTCTATGTCACTTATTGCGATGGCATTGGCTGTAACGGCTCCACCAAGGGGGCGTACAAGCTGGCGCTGCAAGGATTTCGGGTGAAGGAGTTGATTGGTGGTTTGGACTTCTGGCTACGCGATGGCCATCCATTGGCCACCGGTGAACAGCCGGGCTCGCTGCAGGGAAGTGCTATTGGCGAAGACTGCGGCTGCGCTTGATGCGGTAAAAGAGTCGTTCTGGTTGGGCGACACAAGGGGTGGTTACCCTTGTGTTGTCTCAAGCAGCGTTATTTGAATAAAGTATAAGATAATCCCATAATTTAATCGTAAACCAATGATATGTTAAAATTTATTTAACTTTCATCTTTGTTTTACCTCTCATTACCCATTTAATAAAATCAATTTTTAACGATGAAACTGGCTATCCAATATTAGTCAACACCTCCCTCAATGGCGGCGGCGAGCCCATTATCGATAGTGCTGAGGATGCCATCATTTTCTTTAGGCATAATGATGAAGTCGATTTATTACTTCTGGGAGATCGCCTTATATCCAGAAATAAAACCAATTGGTTGCGGATTTTTAAGGCAGGACATACAATTAAACTGAGTGATGGCACATTAACCAATGTTGTTTTTTCTAAGGGACAGCGATATGTTTTCTTTATCAAAGGCCGGCTGTCTGCGAGTGTGAGTGTGAGTGTGAGTGTGAGTGTGAGTGTGAGTGTGAGTTTGAGTTTGGATATCTTTGATTCAATAAACAAGAATGGTGGTTCGTTGTCTTATGACTTACTCGAAAATAACAGTAATTCTGTCATTAAATCTCTGTTTACAGCCATGATGTTAGGGTTAATGGAGTTCGAATCGTGAGCTTTAAACTAATTGAACCTATAACATCAGGTTTATATATACTGGAACCTTTAGAGAAATGGCATGCGCATGGCATGTATGCGGGGTTGTGTATTGAGGATGATTATAAGTTTATACCTTCCGAACCCCCGAAAACGTTGGGTGAACTGGCGTCTCGCTATGAGCGAGTATCTCGACGCTATTCGGCGGATAAAAAGGAAATATGGTTAAATTGGGTCATTATAGGTCGTGAGTCTGGTCAATATCTGGGGTATGTCCAGACGACAGTTATGATTGATAAAGGCTGGGCATATATTGCTTACCATGTATTTAGTCAATATCAGAAAAAAGGCGTGGCAAAAAAGTGTGTGTCTATGCTGGTGGATTTCTTATTCAGTAATTATAAACTGTCTCATGTCGATGCATTGATAGATACGCGTAATATTGCTTCCATTAGTTTAGTGGAGTCTCTGGGACTTAAGAAAATTAATGAATTGAAAAATGCAGATTTTTTCAAAGGTTCTACAAGTGATGAGTTTCATTATAGAGTGTTTGATAAGGAATGGGCTGCGAATAACTAAGGCTTTAATGTTAAAAAATATAGCTATGGGAATATTATGAAAGAGAAAGTATCACTATGGCAAAATGGAGCGTTCAATAAGTTATGGCTTTCTCAAATACTAACTCAAGTAGGTGCTGAGGTTTCGCTGTTCGCTTTGCCCATATTGCGATAACGCAATTGCATATAACGCCAATACAAATGGGGTATTTAGTGTTTTCAGAGCAGTTAGTGCCGATCGTATTAGGGGGGGCTGGCATTTTACTTTTCTCATGCAAATTTTTATACTTTGGCTATCTCTGCATTCCTGTTGGGTACGGGTAAGTTGTTTTTTGATGTTTCGTACCGCAAGCTGATTCCGCGCGAGGCGATATTTATCGCCACATTGGGCCTGATGTTTTCAGCCTTTATTCTTGCACTGCCGCAGGTGCGTCAATTCAAGCTTGAAGCCTCCGAGCACCATACCCAATCTGGCCTTGGATAAGGGTTATCCGCTGGCCAGTAAATAAGTTGCCGGGAAGTCAAAAAGTTAAAACACCAGCGCCAATACCAGGGCCAGCACCAGAATAAACAGGATAAACGCCACGGCCGGTTTGCTCAGCGCTTTTTGCAGCGGTTGGGGCAGGGCGGCAATCAGTGGGTTGAGCAACGGCTGCGGTTCGGCGTGGCTGCCGGACAGCGGCTGTGCCGGGCCGGTCTTTTCCAGACGGCGCGCAAACAGCTGGTTGATCAGGTCGCTCATCTGCGGATGGGTCAGCGGTGCGCCGGCATTGCAGTGAAAACGTGACTGACAGTAGTCATTCAACTGTTGCTGCTCCTGCGGATCCGCTGGATGTTTCAGTGCGGCCAACAGATTGTTCAGCGTCGGTGCGGTTTGTGGACTCAGCGCTACCTTCACCTGCAAAAACTGATTCAGCAGTTGGAAATGGCGAGCCGGCAGCGGATCGTTGGTTTTGACCCCGCTGAGATCAAATAGCGTCTGCCAAATTTTGACCGGTGATTCGCCGGTGGCTGCGCTCAGCTTGGTCACCTGCAGTTGCAGGCTCTGATGTTCGGCAGGCAACAGCGGACGATCGCTGGTGGTGGTTTGTTGCGGGAGCGGGATGGTCAGGCTGCCGGTCTGCAACAGGTTCAGTACCTGCTGCAACTGCGGGTGGCTCAATTGACTCAGCACCGTATGGCCAAACTGCTGGCGAATAAAGTCGCTGACGGCCTGGCGGTTATTGCCCTGCGGCAGCAGATCGGTGAGTTGCTGCAACAATTGGCGGTTGGCATGGCTTTGCTGCACCTGCGCCAGACGGTTTTGCAACAGTTGCTCGGCCGGTTGGAAATGGCGTGCCAGTAGCTCACTGTTGTTGTCCGTTTGCAGGTCATGACGCAGCGTGACCCAGATCTCTGCGGACTTGGCCGGGCTGAGCGCCATGATCTTGACGACCAGCTTCTCCAGCGTCGTGCGTTGTGCCGGGGAGAGCGGGCTACCGTCAGTGGTGGTGGTTTTGTCCGGGCTAGGGGAACGATCGCTGGCGATCGGGGTGCCCGGTCCACTCAAAGGTTGCATATCACCTGTCCTTCGCTGTGTAGAAAATCGTCGTACCCGGCGAAAAGCGCAGGATTGTTCTTATGATACCTGTAAACGGCCGCGACCAATACCGTCCTCAGACATTTCTTTACAGGCAAAACATTGCTAAAAGCGTCTGCGCCGCTAAGATAAGCGCAGACTTGGAATTGAGGACGGCATGGTTAAACAGCAGCGGATTGCGAAATGGTTTTTATGCCTGGCTTGCCTGGTGGTGCTGACCTGCATGACTCAGCGCATGGCGAGCCTGCATGCGTTGCAGCAAGTGATGGGCCTGCCTGTCGCCAGCACTCTCACCTCCGCCACCGATGACGCCGCCGAACTGCAACCCACTCCCTGCGAACTAAGTGCAAAATCCCTGTTGGCCTCGCCGCCGGTAATGTTCGAAACCCTGCTGTTCGGCCTTGGCATGTTGCTGGTGCTGTTGGCCCCTACTGCGGCCGCGCGTCTGCGCATTCCCCCTCCCAGAGTTATTTCCCCCACCACCCTCAGGGTACATCTGCGATTATGCGTATTCCATGAATGAGTTCATCGCCCGTCTGTTTTGGTGATTGATTCATTTATGGAGAAAAAACATGTTAAATATCATCAGGTCGGCATTAGCCTGCCTGTTACTGCTGTGGCTACCTGCTTTGCAGGCGGCGGACAGCGGCTGGCTACAAAGCCCGACTAACGATCACGCCAAGGTGCGGCTGCGCGCCGATACCTCGCACAGCGGGGAAACCCGTTTGCTGCTGGGCATAGAGCTGCAAAAAGGCTGGAAAACCTACTGGCGTTCGCCGGGGGAAGGCGGAATTGCGCCGACCATCGCCTGGCAGGGTAATCCACCGCCGGCAACCTGGTTCTGGCCAACGCCGCAGCGTTTTGACGTTGCCGGCATCTCCACCCAGGGTTATCACGACCGGGTTGAGCTGCCGATGGTGATGAAAGGCGCGGTGCCACGTCAGTTGGCGGGCACCTTGACGCTGTCAACCTGCAGTAACGTCTGTATTTTGACCGACTATCCGTTCAGTCTGGATCTGGACGCGCCGTCCGACGCGCAGTTTACCCATGATTTTGCCCAGGCAATGGGGCAGGTACCTATTGCCGATGGGTTGGTGGAGAGTATTAAAGCCGGTTATCAGAACGGGGAACTGCAGATCAGCGCCGAGCGAGCTGCCGGTTGGCAGCAGCCTGAGCTGTTCTTCGATACGCTGGAGGATGCCGACCTCGGCAAGCCGAAGGTCAGCAGCGACGGAACCCGGATGTTCGCGCGGGTGCCGGTGAGTGATGGCTGGGGCGATAGCGCACCGGATCTGCGTGGCAAAACCCTGACGTTGGTGATCGGTGACGGCGGCGTGGCGCAGCAGGTGACGTTACCTATTGAAGGGCCACTGGCTTCACCGGTTGCGGCAAGTTTCTCGCTGTGGCAGGCGGTGCTGATGGCGCTGGTCGGTGGCCTGATCCTCAACCTGATGCCGTGCGTGTTGCCGGTATTAGGCATCAAACTGGGCTCGATTTTGCAGGTCGAACAGCGTGATCGGCACAGTATTCGGCTACAGTTCCTGGCCTCGTCGTTCGGCATTGTGGCGTCATTTATGGCGCTGGCGTTGCTGATGACGCTGCTGCGACTGAGCAACCAGGCGCTTGGCTGGGGCATTCAGTTCCAAAACCCGTGGTTTATCGGTTTTATGGTGCTGGTGACGCTGTTATTCAGCGCTAACCTGTTCGGCCTGTTCCATCTGCAGCTTTCCTCTTCGCTGAACACCAAACTGGCGACCCATAACGGCCGTGGCCTGAGTGGGCATTTCTGGCAGGGCGCTTTCGCTACCTTGCTGGCGACGCCATGTTCCGCACCTTTCCTGGGTACCGCGGTGGCCTTTGCTCTGGCAGCACCGCTGCCGGTACTGTGGGGTATGTTTGTCGCGCTGGGCATCGGGATGAGCCTGCCCTGGCTGTTGATTGCCGCCTGGCCGGCGCTGGCACTGCGTTTACCTCGTCCGGGGCGGTGGATGAACAGCCTGCGGCTGGTGATGGGGTTGCTGATGCTGGCTTCTTCGTTGTGGCTGCTAAGCCTGATGGCCAACCATATCGGTGGCGTCCCAACGCTGGTGGTGGGTGTTATCGCGCTGCTGGCCCTGTTGCTGGCGGTCGGTTGGCAACACGGGGTTCGCCTGGCGGCCAAGCTGGCAGCCGCTACCCTGGTGCTGGTTGGGGTGGTGCTATTGGCCGGTTCGCTGACCGCCGGGCTGTGGCGTCAGCCGCTGCACGACAATGTGGCCTGGCAACCGCTGAGCGAGGAGGCGATCACCCAGGCGCTGGCCCAGAACAAACGGGTGTTTGTCGACGTCACCGCTGACTGGTGCGTGACCTGTAAAGCCAACAAATTCAACGTACTGCTGCGCGATGACGTGCAAAAAGCGCTGAGCGCCGAGGACGTTGTCGCCCTGCGGGGGGACTGGAGCCGTCCATCGGCCGAAATTAGCGCCTTCCTGCAACAACGCGGCAGCGTCGCCGTGCCTTTTAATCAAATTTATGGCCCCGGCAGCCGCGACGGCGTGGTGTTGTCCCCACTGTTGACCCGCGATGCCGTATTGCAAACCCTGTCCGCCGCCAAAGGAAATTCACAATGAAAAAATTAATGATTTTACTGATGTTGATCGCCACCCCTGTCTGGGCCGCTGGCCCATTTACTCCGGAACAGGAAGTCCGCATTAAAGAGCTGATCCGCGAAACGCTGGTGTCGAACCCGGATATTCTGGCGCAGGCGGTCGATGCCTGGCAGCAGCAAACCGCCGGCCAGCAAATCAGCCAGGCGATCAAGCAAAACGCCAAAGCCCTGTATGAAGACCCGGCCAGCCCGCGTCTGGGGGCGGCCAACGCCAAACTGACGCTGGTGACCTTTACCGATTACAACTGTCCGTACTGCAAGCGTTTTGATCCGATGCTGGAGAAGATCGTCAAACAATATCCGGACGTCGCGTTGGTGGTGAAATTATTGCCGTTCAAAGGCGAAAGCTCGGTCAGTTCGGCACGGGTGGCATTGACTGCCTGGCAGCAGCATCCGGACCAGTTTTGGGCGTTGCACCAGCGGCTGATGGCGAAAAAAGGTTTCCACGACACCGCCAGCATTGCCGCTGCCCAGCAGAAAACCGGAGTGAAAGAAGTGGCGCCCAGTGAGCTGAGCATGACCACGCTGCGCACTAACATGGAGCTGGCAGAAAAATTGGGCGTGCAGGGGACGCCGGCAACGCTGATCGGCGATCAGATGTTGCCGGGGGCAGTGTCTTACGAGGAGTTGGAAACGATGGTGAAACAGCAATTGGCGAAGGTCAAAAATGGCTAGGCTGCGGCGTTGGGCGCGGGAACTGCTGATCCTGCTGTTGATTGTCCTGGTAGCGGCGTTCGGCATGGACTGGCTGCGTGCACCGCAGGCTCCGCCAGCCTTCGATTCGCAGGTCCTGACGACGCTGAACGGTGAGCAGGTGTCACTGGCACAGCTCAGTCAGGATAAACCCTTGCTGGTCTATTTCTGGGCCAGCTGGTGCGGTGTTTGCCGCTTCACCACGCCCTATGTCGCCAGACTGGTCGGCGAGGGGGACAACGTGCTGACCGTAGCGCTGCGCTCCGGTGACGATGCTCAGGTGGCGAGGTGGCTGGCAGGCAAGAGGGTGACCTTGCCGGTGGTTAACGACCCGCGTGGCGGACTGTCGGCGCAGTGGCAAATCGGCGTTACCCCGACGCTGGTGATTATCTCCAAAGGCCAGGTGGTGCAGAGCACCACCGGCTGGACCAGCTATTGGGGCATGAAGCTGCGGCTGTGGTGGGCCGGGCTGTAATCACCGGTTTGTTCTGAATCTATCACCTGACTAATCGCCCGGCACAGCCGGGCGATACCTTCTTCAATCAGCGGCGGCGTGTTGGCGGCGAAATTCAATCGCAGGCCGTGCGCGCCACGCTGTTCCTCGGCATAAAAACACTCACCGCGTGCAAAAGTCACGCCTTGTCGCCAGGCCACCGGCATCAGTGCTTCGGTGCTGACGGCGGCGGGCAGCGTCAGCCAGATAAACAGTCCGCCCTCCGGCGTTTCAAACCGGCAGCCTGGCGGCAGTTGCTGCTGTAATGCGGCGACCATCACATCCCGGTGCTGGCGATAGACTCGTCCGGCACGCCGCAGTTGCTTGTCGTAGCGCCCGATGGTGACGAAGGCGTCCAGCGCGCGCTGGATCAGATTGGAACTGGTAAAACTGTCGACGTGTTTCAATCGGGCGATGCGTTGATAGTGTTCGCTGTCCGCCACCAGATAGCCGATGCGCATGCTGGGCAACAGCATTTTGGAAAATGTGCTGACATAAATCACCGCCCCCGGCTGCGCAAGCGCCCGCAGCGAGGGCAATTGCTTGCCGTTGTAGCGCAAATCGCCGACAAAATCGTCCTCGAGGATCACCACCCCGGCATGCTGAGCCAGTGCCAACAGGCGACGCCGCCGGGCCTCACTCATGCAGCGCCCGGTAGGGTTATGGAAATTGGGTATGGTGTAAATCAGCTTCGGCCGGTGTTTTTCCAGCAGGGCGGGCAGTTGGTCAACCAGCATGCCGTGCCGATCGCTGGGAATGGTGACGATATTGATGCGGTGCAGGCGCAGTAGCCCCAGGGCCTCGGCGTAGGTCGGCTGTTCGACGATCACCGTATCGCCTGGCTGCAGCAGGCTTTGCACAATCAGGCTGATGGCGTGTTGTGAACCGTTGGTGATCAGCAATTGTTCCGCATGGGTCGGAATGCCCTGCGCGGTGAGGATCCGCCCCAGCGTATCGCGCAGCGGGTAGTAGCCACAGTATTCGCCATAGCTGAAAGCCTCTTCCGCATGGCGGCTGAGCACCGACAGCAAGATCTTGCGGAACTCTTCCTGCGGGAAAACTTTCGGACTGCCGACACCGGCAGCAAAGTTGATGATGCTATCTGGCAGCGGGATATCGGGGTAACCATCCAGCCGTGAGGTCAGGGTGGTGAAACGCTCCGCCGGGAAAGGGACATCGGTTGCCGGTTGTGGCTGTGCGGGCTGTGCCAGCGGGTGCTGGACATAGGCACCGCTGCCGCGCCGCTGGCGTAAAAAGCCTTTGGCTGCCAATTCGGCATAGGCGTTGTCCACCGTCAACCGGCTGACGGCCAATTCGCCGGCAAGCTGGCGCGTGGAGGGCAGTTTGTCACCATCAACAAATACGCCGCTCAGGATTGCCCGCCGCAACGCCTCCTCAATTTGCAGATACAGCGGAACATCCTGCTGACGGTCTAACGGAATATGCATGCAAAATTGGCTCGGTAGTTGGTGGCACTTTTTACTATACCCCATAGCAGCAGGCCTTCAAGCGGATAAAAGTGGCCTGTATAACATCGGGGGAAAGTGGCTCTGGCGGCAAAATCGCGCGGCGTTAGAATCTCTGCCTGAGTCTATTACCGCCGTTTTTTGAGGGTGTCATGTCATTACCATCGGGTGTTTCAGTCAGGCCGGTTTTCCCCGGCGCGCGCATTTTACAGGGCAGCAGTCAGGGTTATGTGATTGCCATTATCAGCGCCATGTTGCTGGCTTTTACCGCCATTATTATCCGCGTGCTGACGCAGTATTATCACCTGCCGACCTTTGTGCTGGCCTTTTGGCGAGCGGCATTGGTGGCGCTGGTTTTATTACCGGCGTTGTTGCTGTTTAAGCCTGAGTGGGCACGCTTGCGGCGTTCCCAGATCCCGTTTTATGCCTGTTATGGCCTGCTGCTGGCGGTATTCAACAGCCTGTGGACGCTGTCGGTGGCGCTGAACGGCGCGTCGGTGGCGACCATCCTGACTTACTGCTCGGTGGGTTTTACCGTTTTCCTCGGTTGGATGATCTACAGCGAACGCCTGAACCTGCGCCAGTTAGTGGTGATTGTGGTCAGCCTGGGCGGCTGTTTTCTGGTCAGCAACGGTGACAGCATGGGCAACAGCCATTTCAACCTGCTGGGGTTGTTGGTCGGTATGCTGTCCGGCATTGGTTATACCCTTTACACGCTGGGCGGGCGGGTGGCGACTGAGCGCCATTACCCGGTGTGGAATACCATTTTGTACGTGTTCGGTTTTTCCGCCGTCTATCAGTGGCTGTTCAACATTGCGCTGACGTTATACCCGCTGGCGGCATTCCATGGCATGACCGGTTCTTTGTGGTTCCTTTCCGAGGGCGTCCAGGGCATCGAGTGGCGCGGTTGGCTGTTGCTGCTGACGCTGGCCGCCGGCCCGACGCTGTTGGGGTTTGGTTTGTACAACATCAGCCTGAAAACCCTGCCGCTGGCGGTGGCGAACCTGATTTTGTCGCTGGAGTTGGTGTTCACGGCGGTGATCGCCTATTTCCTGCTGGGGGAAAACATGAACTCGTTACAACTGCTCGGCAGCGCCCTGGTGATGGGCGGGGTGCTGATGTTGAAAAACAAGACGGCCGAGGCCTGATTTGTTAGCATTATGCCGAGATTTGGAGGCAATAATGACCAATAACCCAAGATTAAAACGGGCGTTAATCGCTTAGTCCGGCAGTGTTTTGCGACCAAAAAACACTGCCACAGACCTTTGGCTGTGGCTCTTGCAATGAATATAGAGAAAGCGCCATGACTGAAAAACACTGGTCAAAAACAGAACTGCTGCACCAAACGGTGACCAACCCCAATATTATCGTCAAAGGGACCCACAGCTATTACAGCGACTACCTGGATGACGGTTTTGAACGCTCCGTGGTGCGTTATTTGCACGGGGACGAGGTCAGCCAACAGTGGCAGCCGCTAGGGGTGATAGACCAATTGCTGATCGGCGATTATGTCTGCATTGCCGCCGAGGCCGTGATCCTGATGGGGGGGAATCATACTCACCGTGCCGATTGGTTCTGCCTGTATCCGATGATGGAAAGCATTCTGGCTTCCTATCAGCCGAGGGGCGACACCCGGTTAGGGGACGGCTGTTGGATCGGGATGCGGGCGATGCTGATGCCGGGTGTGACGATTGGGGAAGGGGCGATAGTGGCTGCAGGCAGTATTGTGGCCAAGGATGTTGAACCTTACACCATCGTGGGCGGCAATCCGGCGCGGCCAATCAAGCTGCGGTTTAGCCCGCAGACCATCGCCCGGTTATTGGCTTTGCGTATTTATGATTTGTCGGCGGAAGATTTTGCCCGCGTGCAGCCCTTGCTGGCCGATGATGATATTGCGGCCCTGGAACGGGCGATAGCTGAAATTAAGCGTTAAATGAAAAGGGCGGGAATAACCCCGCCCTTTGACTTATTCGGCCTTGGCCGCTTCCACCGTTTGGCGACGTTTGCGCACTATGCGCAACACCAGCGGCAGTACCAGCACGGCTACCGCCAACACCAGCAAGGTTTGCGCGATGCTGCTGCTCCACAGGATGCCAAACTGTCCGTTGCTGATTGACAGCGCACGGCGCAGGTTCTGCTCCAGCATCTCTCCCAACACGAAGCCCAGGATCAGCGGCGACATCGGGAAGTGCATTTTCCTCAGGATATAGCCAAACACTCCCAGTCCGACCATCAACAGCAGGTCAAAGGTGGTGCTGTGCACCGCATAAACACCGACCGCCGACACTGCGGCAATCGCCGGTACCAGGAACCACAGCGGAATGGTCAGCATGCGGGTGAACAGACCAACCAACGGCAGGTTCATGATCAACAAAATGACGTTGGCAATCAGCAGTGCGGCGATCAGCCCCCAGACAATATCCGGCTGCTCGGTGAACATCGCCGGGCCAGGTGTGATGTTGTACAGCGTCAGTGCGCCCATCATCACCGCCGTGGTACCGGAACCCGGTACGCCCAGCGTCAGCATCGGAATGAATGAGCCGCAGGCCGAAGCGTTATTGGCCGCCTCAGGAGCCGCCACGCCACGGATATCTCCTTTACCGAAAGTGTCGCTGTTGCCGCTGATTTTCTTTTCGGTCATATAGGTCAGCGCACTGGCGATGGTGGCGCCCGCGCCCGGCAAAATGCCGACGAAGAAACCGATCACCGAAGAGCGCAGCGTGGGGCCAACGCATTCGGCAGCCTCTTTGCGATTAAACAGTAAGCGACCGGTTTTGCGCACCAGCTTCTGTCCGGTGCTGGTGCTTTCCAGCATCAGCAGGATTTCACTGACCGAGAACAGGCCGATCACCACCACGATGAACTGCACGCCGTCGGAGAGATGAACGCTGTCGAAGGTGAAGCGGTAAACGCCGGTGTTGGCATCGACCCCGACCGTCGCCAGCCCCAGGCCAATCAGCGCTGCCAGCAGCGACTTCAGCGGGTTCTGGCTCATCATGCTGCCCAGACAGGCGATGGCGAACACCATCAGGGCAAAATATTCCGCCGGGCCGAACGCCAGTGACCAGCGTGCCAGCAGCGGGGCGAACAGGATAATGCCGCCGATGGCGATCATCGAACCGACGAAAGAGCTGACCGCCGAGATCGACAGTGCCACACCGGCACGCCCCTGTTGCGCCATCGGATAGCCGTCCAGGGCCGTCATGATCGCCGCCGCGTCACCCGGCACGTTGAGCAGGATCGAGGAGATGCGACCGCCGTATTCGCAGCCGATATACACCGTCGCCAGCAGGATCAACGCGGACTCGGCCGGCAGTTTGAGAGCGAACGCCAATGGCAATAAAATAGCCACGCCGTTGATCGGCCCCAACCCCGGCAGCAGGCCGACAATGGTGCCAACGAAGCAGCCGATCAGGGCGATAATCAGGTTCTGTGGCACCAATGCCACTTCGAACCCTTGAGACAAATACATCCAGGTTTCCATCGTCGCCCCCGTTAGCTCAGCCAAACGCCGAGTGGCAGTGTCACATCAAGTAAGCGGTCAAAGGCGTAATACAGCGCCACGCCCATCACCACGCCGGACACCAATGCCGCTTTCAGGCTGGCCTGGAACAGCAGGCCAATGCTGAAGGTCAGCAGTGTGGTTGCCAGCGGGAAGCCCAGCCATTCGAAGCCCCAGGCGTACAGCACCAGCGTAATGACCAGCACCAGCAGGCGTTGCATCACCTTGTTATGCGGCCATTCAACCACCTGCGGCTTGTTCAGCAGCAGTAACGCCGCGCACAGCGCCATCAGGCTGAGAATCGCCAGCGGGAAGGGACGGGGGCCCAGCGGTTCGTAGCTGTATTCGCTCTGAATACCCCAGCCGATAAACAGGCCGCCAATGCACAGCAGCAGCCAGAAACCGGCGAAAATGCGATCGCTCATGATAGCCTCCGGTTACTTGGCCAGGCCGAAAACTTTGGCCTGTTCGCGGTACTGATTGACCTGGTTTTTCACGTAGGCATCCAGTTCTTTGCCGGCCAGGTTGAATTCAAACAGACCGCGCAGATCGCGCTGTTTTTTGAACTCGTCGGTTGCCATCATTTTTTGGAAGGTGTCGAGCCACCACTGGTACTCCTCTTCGCTGACCTTCGGGCCAACGTAGAAACCGCGGATAATCGGCCATACCAGATTGAAGCCTTGCTCTTTGGCGGTCGGCACATTGGCTAACTGGCCCGGCAGGCGTTGATCGGAGTACACCGCCAGCACGCGAATTTTGTCGCCCTGCAGGTAAGGCACCATTTCGCTCAGATCGCCGGAAACTGCCTGAATGTGGTTGCCGAGCAATGCGGTAACCGGCTCGCCGCCGCCTTCAAATGCCACGTAACGCATCTTGTGAGGATCGACCCCGACCTCACGCGCCAGCAGGGCGGTTTTCATCCAGTCCTGGCTACCGATCGAGGCACCCGCGCCGAACACCACGCTGTTCGGATCTTTTTGGAAGGCGTCCATCAGGTCTTTCAGGGTTTTGTATGGCGAGTCGGCACGGACCGCAATCATGCCGTAGTCGGTACCGACGGCGGCCAGCCATTTCACGTCGTCCACGTTGTAGCGGCCGAACTTCCCTTGTGACAGGTTCAGCAACGAGCCACCGGAGAAGGCGACAACCGTGCCGAACTCTGCCGGACGTTGGGCAACGATGGCGTTGTAGGCTACTGCGCCAACGCCGCCGGGCATGTAGGTAACGCGCATCGGTTTATCGATGGCTTTGGTTTCCTGCAGCGAAACCTGAATCAGCTTGCAGGTCAGGTCAAATCCGCCGCCGGGCTTGGCAGGGGCGATACATTCGGTGCGTTTCGGTGCTTCGACGGCAAAGGCCTGATTGGCTGCCAGCAGCAGGGCGGTGGCGGTCAGAGTGCGGGTGATTATTTTTTTCATTGCTTTCCCCAAGGTATTTTTCAGTCGGTGCGGATCCCCGCCGATACGGGTTGCTGGATTGTTAAATCAACAACCTTTCATTTACCTTTCAACCGGCGGAAAAGTTTCCGGGATGTGATATGCATCTCCTGACAGGGATAATAATGTTGTACTTACCGTCCAGGTTGACCCCTGCGCTAGCACATGACATGAGGTAATAACAGCCCATAAACCTTGCTTAAAGCCTGCGTAATATCATTTTTGCTTTTTCAACCTTGGGATAAAATGGCGAAAATTAGAATTATTGCAGGTGCAGGGTTATGTTTTCATTAGGGAAGTTATTCGGTGGCAGGGACAGCGATAAAGTTAAAGCTATCAAGATGTTGCCGTCGGCGTATGCCGCCATTTATGGCGATGAAGGTGAGTGCCGGCTGAAACGTCTGCGCCCGGAACTCGGCGTTTTTGAGCTGCATTTCGCCGATCCCAAAGGCGATAAATACGTTTGCCATATGACTGCCTGTATTACCGGCATTGATATTGTTTTTGCTGCCAATAATCGCTCGGTTTTGGTTTCCCCTCCGTTCACGCCAGCCAAATTGCAGCCGGTATTGGATATCGCCCTGGCTGATAGAAAAAAATAACGGCGAACCAACGCAATAAACCGCAGTTGCTGGCCGACTGTGGTTTATTCCATGTTGCAATTGTGCCCCAGCTCCCAAAACTGGCCCGGCGTAACTCTTCTTTCCCCGCGTTTTCCATGCCATCCTGCTGTTATAAATATGTTAATTGGCCGTCATCCTGGCCTGGTGGTTATTTCACCGAGGGCATAGGCATAGCTAAATCAATGGAATGGAAACATGCGTCTGTTATTGGTTGAAGACCATCCCGAGTTATCCCACTGGCTGCAAAAGGCGCTGACCGGCGTCGGTTTTGCTGTCGACGTCGCGCCGGACGGGCTGGCGGCCGACCACCTGTTGTTAAACGAGACCTATGCGCTGGTGGTACTGGATGTAGCGCTGCCGCGGCTGAATGGTCTGGAACTGTTGGCCCGGCTGCGCAAGCGCGGGCAGGATTTGCCAGTGCTGTTGCTGACGGCCAGAACCGACGTTGCCGATCGCGTCAAAGGGCTGAATCTGGGGGCCGATGACTACCTGACCAAGCCGTTCGAACTCGATGAATTGGAAGCGCGTATTCGGGCGTTGCTGCGCCGCAGCGTCGGCGTTACCCAGCAGGCGCTGCAGTATGGTGCGCTGACCTATCACGATGAAGGTTATTTCCAGCTCGACGACAAACCGCTGCAGTTGACGCCACGAGAGTTGGCGGTGCTGACCGCCTTGATCCACCGGCGTGGCCGCCCGGTTGCCAAACAGCAGCTGTTTGAACAGGTATTTACCCTGTCTGATGAAGCCAACCCGGAAAGCATCGAACTCTACGTTCATCGGCTGCGGAAAAAGCTGCAGGGCAGCAATGTGGCGATCATCACCCTGCGTGGTCTGGGCTACAGCCTGGAGCTTTGCAATGAGGTGGTTTAACGCGCCACGATCACTGTTTTATCAACTGTTGTTGTTCTTTGGCCTGCCACTGCTGGTGCTGGGCGGCATCTCGATATATACCCACTACTTCAGCGCGATGAATGCCGCTACGCTGGCCTACGATCGCACCTTGCTGGCTTCGGCACGCACCGTGGCGGAGCGGCTGGTGGTGCGCAATGGCCGACTGGAAGCGGACGTGCCCTATGTGGTACTCGACAGTTTCGAGCGCAACATGAACGATCAGCTTTATTACGAAGTGATCTCCCCGCAGGGCGACAGTATTTCAGGCTATAACGATTTGCCGCCGATGCCGCCCCATATCCTGCGTTCCAGTCTGTATCCGGCGCTGGTGCATTTTTATGATGCCCAATATCGCGGCCGGCCGATCCGCGTGGCCGCGCTGTATCAGCCGGTCAACGAGTCGGGTGTGATGGGCATGGCGACAATTCTGGTGGCGGAGACGCTGGAATCGCGCCGCTATCTGGCGCGGCAAATGATGCTTTCCGCCTTGCTCAGCCAGGGAACGGTGGTGGTGTTGACCATGATCCTGGCCTTTGCGCTACTCAAGCGGGTGCTTAAGCCGATGCGCAAACTTTCCGGCATTATGCTGCGACGCGATCCGGGCGAACTGACGCCGTTGCCGATGGTGTTGCCCTGGTCGGAAATGCAGCCGCTGTTGCTGGCATTCAACCGTTATATTGAACGACTGCGGCTGATGGTGGCGCGTCAGGAGCGTTTCAGCGCCGACGCTTCGCACCAGTTACGCACCCCGTTAACCGTGCTGAAAACCCAGGTGGGGGTAGCGCTGGCCAGTGATAAACCGGAGCAGTGGCGGGAAAGTCTGTTGGCGATGAGCACCACGCTGGATAACACCGTGGCGCTGACCGATCGTCTGCTCTATCTCTCCAGGCTCAAAGCCCATGAACATCTTGCCGACCACAAGTTGCAGCCGGTGAATCTGGCGCAGGTACTGCGCGATGCCTGTTTTTCGCGGTTACCGCAGGCACGCAGCAAACGTATTGATCTGGGATATGAGGGGGAATCCGTCTGTTGGGTTGGAGGGGAGGCACTGCTGCTGACCGAACTCTGTGCCAACCTGCTGGACAATGCGCTGAAATACACCCCGAATCAGAGCACGGTCACGGCCCGGTTAAGCATCGATAAACTGGCTGGGGAGTGCGTACTGGAAATTGAAGACAGCGGCCCGGGCATTGCCGAACAGGATACGGCGCAGGCGCTGCAGCCGTTTCATCGGCTGGATAACGTGGGTAATCAGCCCGGTGCCGGTTTGGGGCTGGCGCTGGTCAGCGACATCACCCGTTATCACGGCACCCGCCCGGAGCTGCTGACCTCGGCCACCCTGGGAGGCCTGTTGGTGCGGGTGCGTTTTCAACTGCTGCCTTAACTTTCACACTCTGCGGTTTGCTTGGCCTTACGGCCCAGCGGCGTGCGCAGACGCTGCGACAGGATCACACCCAACAGGGTGATGCCGCCGCCGATCAAGTGGTAGCTGTGCAGATGTTCATGCAGGAACACTACCGCAATGATGGCGGTAAATACCGGAGCCAGATTCATAAAGATCGACGCGGTATTGGCACCCAGACGCATCACGCCGTGGATCCACAGATATGGCGCGACGATCGAGGCCGGGATACCGGCGAACAGCACCAGCGGAATATTTTGGCTGGTCAGCGCAACGTCCTGCGCCATCAGGAAGTTAGGCAGCAGCAACACCACGCCGAACACAATCTGTACATACAATGACTGCCAGTTCGGCAGCGCAATCGCCCAGCGCTTGGTCAGTACGCCGTACAGCGCATAGGCGGCGGTGGCGGCAAACATCATTAATTCGCCTTTGCCGATGCCATGTTGCAGTAACTCGCCCGGGTTACCGGCGCTCACCAGCCAGATCAAACCGGCCAGCGACAGCAGGCTACCGATCGCGATGCCCACCGTAGGAGCCACTCGCAGCAGCACTATGCTGATCAGAATGGTCAGTAACGGGATCAGGGAAACAATAATGCCCATAAACAGCGCGCTGACGCTGTGCGCCGCGTAATAAGCCAGACTCTGATACAACACCATACCCAGCATGCCGAGAACCATTAGTTTCCACCAGTTGGCGCGTATTGCCGCCCAGTGACGGATCACGCCGGGCAGCACGAAAGGCGTCAGCGTGATCAGCGCCAGTAACCAGCGATAGAAGGAGATGGCGGCCGGATCGATGGCGGTAGCGGAAAGCTTGCTGACCACGGCATTAATTGACCAAATCAACACCGCCAGCAGAGGGAACAGCATATTCATGATAATTATTCTCATTAACAACGGACATGCTGGCTAGTTTACCTGTGTCCGGTTTATTATATATAGTGATATCCAGACAATATTTGCCCTAAACAAGACAAGTCACGGGACGAAACCATGCCAGAAATCCGTCATTACCCCGAAGCGCTGATCCCGGCACCACGACCGGTGCAGTTCCGCTGCGAGGAGTTCAACGCCCGCACGGAGTTCCAGCCGCATCGGCACAGTTGGGGGCAACTGATGTGGGTCAAGGCCGGTGTTATGGTGCTGCGCATCGGCGGTCAGCGTTTTCTGGCACCGCCGGAATTTGTGCTGTGGGCGCCGGCGGAAATTGAACACTCTTGTTATAACCAGCGCCTGGCGCAGTGCCGCATGGTCGATATTGCGTTGCCGCTGTGCGCCGGGATGCCGGTCGCTCCCTGTCTGGTCAGTGTGACGCCCATTTTCCGCGCCATTGCCGAAGATTTTTACGCACGCAAACAATATATCCCGCAGAGCAAACAGGACCTGCGGCTGTGCCGGGCGCTGATCGACCAACTGCATCTGTCGCCGGTTCAGCAAACCTACCTGCCGTCATCCGAAGACAAATTCCTGGCACCGGTGCTGGAGGCGCTGGAACACTGTCCTTCGGACAATACGTCGCTCGCCGCCTGGGCTGCCCGGGTCTATACCACCGAACGTACGCTGTCGCGCCGTTGCCAACAGGATCTGGGCATGTCATTTAGCGAATGGCGCCAGCGTTTGCGTTTCCTGCATGCCGTGTCCCTGCTGGAACAGGGCAAAACCGTGCAGGAGGTGGCGCTGGAGGTAGGGTACAGCTCGGCCTCGGCGTTTATTGTCATGTTTCAGCAAATCGCCGGTACCACCCCCGAGCGCTTTCGCCGGGCATGATTCAGTGGCACACTATTTCCCAGCGAAACAGCCGTAAACCGTCGGAGCAATAAGTGAAAATCCTGGTTGATGAAAATATGCCGTACGCGACTCAATTGTTCAGTCGTTTGGGGAATGTGCAGGCGGTGCCTGGCCGTCCGATCCCGAGTGATGCGCTGGCCGATGCCGATGCGCTGATGGTACGTTCGGTGACTAAAGTGAATGAAGCCTTGCTGGCCGGTACCCGTATTGGTTTTGTCGGCACCGCGACCGCCGGTACCGACCACGTAGACGATGTTTGGCTGCAACAGCAGGGCATCGGTTTTTCTGCCGCACCGGGCTGTAACGCCATTGCGGTGGTGGAATATGTGTTCTCCGCGCTGATGCTGCTGGCCGAACGCGATGGTTTCCAACTGCGGGATAAAACCGTCGGTATTATCGGTGTTGGCAACGTAGGCTCACGTCTGGATGCCCGCCTGAAAGCCTTGGGTGTCCGTACCTTGTTATGCGATCCGCCGCGGGCTGAACGCGGTGATGCCGGTGAGTTTTGGCCGTTGGAAAAGTTGGTAGCGGAAGCCGACGTGCTCACTTTCCATACGCCATTGAATAAATCCGGCCCTTACAACTCGCTGCATCTGGTGGACGCGGAACTGCTGGCGGCATTGCCGGACAATCGCATTCTGATCAACGCCTGTCGCGGTGCGGTGGTGGACAATGCTGCGCTGTTGCAGGCACTGGAGAAAGGCAAAAAACTGAGTACCGTGCTGGACGTGTGGGAGCCGGAACCGGAGCTTTCGCTGCCGTTGTTGGCGCGGGTGGATATTGGCACCGCGCATATTGCCGGTTACACGCTGGAAGGCAAGGCTCGTGGCACCACTCAGGTGTTTGAGGCCTTCAGCCGCCACCTGGGCCAGCCGCAACAGATAGAGCTGGCCTCGTTGCTGCCGGTGCCCGAATTCAGCCAGATCCAACTCAATGGGCCGCTGGATGAAGGCAAATTAAAACGATTGATGCACTTGGTGTATGATGTGCGCCGCGATGATGCGCCGCTGCGCAAAGTGGCCGGGCAACCGGGCGAGTTTGATCGTCTGCGCAAGCATTACCAGGAACGCCGCGAATGGTCTTCATTACGCGTCCAGTGCGATGACAGCGCCAGTGCGGAGCTGTTGCACAAGCTGGGTTTCCTGACGGCATAAGGCTTTCTTAAGCCACAGCGACTAATTTTGTTATCAGGGCGGTGCAGTAGCCGCCCATCTGCATTTGAATAAATACTCTGGAGAAACCCAATGTCTGACGGCTGGAATATCGCTCTGCTTGGCGCCACTGGCGCGGTAGGTGAAGCGTTGCTGGAATTATTACAGGAACGCCAGTTCCCGGTGGGCGAACTCTATCCATTAGCCAGTGAACGCAGTGCCGGTGCCACGGTGCGCTTCAACGGCAAATCGGTACTGGTGCAAAACGCGGAAGAATTTGACTGGTCACAGGCGCAGTTGGCGTTCTTCGTCGCCGGAACCGAGGCTTCGGCCCGCTACGCGGAAGAAGCCGGCAACATGGGCTGCCTGGTGATCGACACCAGCGGCCTGTTTGCGCTGGAGCCGGACGTGCCGTTGGTGGTGCCTGGGGTGAACCCGCAGGTGCTGGCGGATTACCGTAACCGCAATATCGTTGCCGTGGCCGACAGCATGGTTAGCCAACTGCTGACCGCAATCAAACCGCTGACCGAACAGGCCGGGCTTTCCCGTCTGCACGTCACCACCCTGATGTCGGTATCGGCACGCGGCAAAGTGGCGGTCGACGATCTGGCCGGTCAAAGTGCGCGCCTGCTGAACGGTATTCCGGCTGAAGCAGGCGTTTTCGCCAAGCAGTTGGCGTTCAACCTGTTGCCGTTGCTGGCCGACGAACAGGGCAGCGTGCGCGAAGAGCGTTTGATTGTCGATCAGGTGCGTAAAGTGCTGCAGGACGAAGGGCTGCCGATTTCCGTGAGCTGTGTGCAGTCGCCGGTATTCTACGGCCATGCGCAGGTGGTTCACCTGGAAGCGTTGCGCCCGATGTCTGCGGAAGAAGCACGCAGTGAGCTGGAACAGGTGGATGATATCCAACTGAGCGAAGAAGACGACTACCCGACCCAGGTGACGGAAGCTTCTGGCAGCGATGCGCTGAGCGTCGGCTGTTTGCGTAATGACTATGGTATTCCGGAAATCCTGCAGTTCTGGTCGGTGGCCGACAACGTGCGTTTCGGCGGCGCGCTGATGGCGATCGAAACCGCAGAGCGTCTGGTGCAGGAGCAGATGTACTGATGTCTGAAGTTGTCTTGCCCACCCAGCCGACGTTGAAAATCGCGCTGGGGATTGAATATGACGGCAGCCAGTATTACGGCTGGCAGCGTCAGCAGGAAGTCGCCAGTGTGCAGGCCTGTCTGGAACAAGCGTTGAGCAAGGTAGCGGATGCGCCGATCAACGTGTTGTGCGCCGGACGTACCGACGCCGGAGTGCATGCCACCGGTCAGGTGGTGCATTTCGAAACCACTGCGCAACGCAAGGACGCCGCCTGGACGATGGGCGTCAACACCCATCTGCCGCCGGATATTGCCGTGCGTTGGGTGACTGGCGTGAATGAAGATTTTCATGCCCGTTTCAGCGCGACTGCGCGTCGGTATCGCTACATTATTTATAACCATCGCTATCGCCCGGCGGTATTGCAGCAGGGAATGACCCACTTTTATCACCCGCTGGATGCCGAACGGATGGAAAGGGCGGCGCAGGCGCTGCTGGGCGAGAACGACTTTACTTCGTTCCGCGCCGTGCAATGTCAGTCACGCACGCCGTGGCGTAACGTAAAACACGTTAAGGTTACGCGCTATGGCGAATATATTGTGGTAGATATCAAGGCGAATGCCTTTGTGCATCATATGGTTCGCAACATTGTCGGTAGCCTGATGGAAATTGGCTGCGGCAATCAGGATGAGAACTGGATGGCCGAATTACTGGCGCTGAAGGATCGTAATCTGGCTGCGGCGACGGCGCGGGCCGACGGGTTATACCTGGTTAGCGTCGATTACCCTGAGCACTTTGCCATACCCCGGCCGCCAATGGGGCCACTGTTTTTACCTGACGACTAAATACTGGCGCGCCCGACGCGTTACTCCCTTGTGTACCTGCCGGGTGGGTGAGACACCCGGTAAAAGAGAGAACCTATGGACATCATCAAGTTTGTAATTGATTTTATTTTGCATATTGACGTGCATCTGGCCGAGCTGGTGGCGCAATACGGTATGTGGGTGTACGCCATTTTGTTCCTGATCCTGTTTTGTGAAACCGGGTTGGTGGTGACGCCGTTCCTGCCGGGTGATTCTCTGTTGTTTGTTGCCGGTGCGCTGGCGGCCTTGCCGACCAACGATCTGAATGTACATACCATGGTTGCGTTGATGATAGGTGCGGCGATACTGGGTGACGCGGTGAACTACACCATTGGGCGGCTGTTCGGGGAAAAGTTGTTCAGTAACCCGAATTCGAAAATTTTCCGCCGCAGCTACCTGGATAAAACCCACCAGTTTTATGAAAAACACGGTGGGAAAACGATTATTCTGGCGCGATTTGTGCCGATCGTGCGTACTTTTGCGCCGTTCGTCGCCGGTATGGGACATATGTCCTATCGCCATTTTGCAGCCTACAACGTGATTGGTGCACTGGTTTGGGTGCTGCTCTTCACTTATGCTGGCTACCTCTTCGGCGATCTGCCGATCGTGCAGGAAAACCTGAAACTGTTGATCGTGGCTATCATCATTGTTTCAATTCTGCCGGGCATCATTGAAATTTGGCGCCATAAACGCGCGGCTGCCCGCCAGCAAAAACAGTAAAAACATCGCTTAACCTGTCGGTTCGACCAGTTTTTTATCCACAGTGTCGGGCCGATATGGTTTAATGAGCGACATTTATGGTCTGTTCCTGTTAACAACCTTGAAACCAGTGCCTCGCGCGCGCTAGCCGCGTTCTGCTCAGGCATTTTTTCATTAGGGGTGTTTTCGGGGGGATTGTTAAAGCATGAACAGCGGACTGGCATTTGCCAGGTTCAAACAGAAAGGTCATCGATGAGCTGGATTGAACGAATTCTTAACAAGAGCAACATCACCCAAACCCGCAAGGCAAGTATTCCTGAAGGGGTCTGGACTAAATGCGATAGCTGCGGCCAGGTTCTCTACCGCGCCGAGCTGGAGCGTAATCTGGAAGTGTGCCCAAAATGCGACCACCACATGCGCATGACTGCGCGTATGCGTCTGCATACTCTGCTGGATGAAGGCAGTGAAGTGGAGCTGGGCAGCGAACTGGAGCCGAAAGACGTTCTGAAGTTCAAGGATTCCAAAAAGTATAAAGACCGCCTGGTTGCCGCACAGAAAGCGACCGGTGAAAAAGACGCGCTGGTAGTAATGAAAGGCACGCTGTATGGCATGCCGATTGTTGCTGCTTCGTTCGAATTTGCCTTTATCGGCGGTTCCATGTCGTCCGTGGTTGGTGCGCGCTTTGTGCGTGCGGTTGAGCAGGCGTTGGAAGACAACTGTCCGTTGGTGTGTTTCTCAGCCAGTGGCGGTGCCCGTATGCAGGAAGCGCTGATGTCGCTGATGCAGATGGCGAAAACCAGTGCCGCACTGGCGAAACTGCAGGAGCGTGGTCTGCCGTATATTTCGGTACTGACCGACCCGACCATGGGTGGCGTTTCCGCCAGTCTGGCGATGCTGGGTGATATCAATATCGCCGAGCCGAAAGCGCTGATCGGCTTTGCCGGCCCACGCGTTATCGAACAGACGGTGCGTGAAAAACTGCCGCCGGGCTTCCAGCGCAGTGAGTTTCTGATTGAAAAAGGCGCGATCGACATGATCGTACGCCGTCCGGAAATGCGTCAGACCCTGGCGAGTATCCTTTCCAAGCTGACCAACCAGCCGCAGCCGCATTTCGATGAAGCCGCGCCGGTGTCCGAGCAGGAAAATCAGGCCGACGCCTGAGATCAATAGGTTCCCCGCGCCGGTAGCCATCGGCGCGGGGTTCAGCCGCCATTTTGTGGCTAAATGACGGCTGATAACGGAGAGCATCGCCTTTACCGCGGTGAGGGTGGTGCCCTGATGGATTAATGAACCCAAGTTCAGTGACGGGACTCATGCAAAACCACCAAATTCCCCAAGCCACGTCGCCATTGAGCTCGTGGCTTTTCTATCTGGAACGTCTGCACAGCCAGGCGATCGAACTCGGCCTGGAACGCGTACAGCGCGTTGCGGCGCATCTTGATTTACTCACCCCTGCACCGACGGTATTTACCGTAGCCGGTACCAATGGCAAAGGCACCACCTGTCGCACCCTGGAAACCATCCTGATGGCGGCCGGTTTGCGCGTTGGCGTCTACAGCTCGCCGCACCTGGTGCGTTATACCGAGCGGGTGCGCATTCAGGGCGATGAACTGAGTGAGGCCGAACACTGCCGCTCGTTCGCCGCCATTGAAGCGGGCCGGGGCGAAACTTCACTGACCTACTTCGAATTTGGCACCCTGTCGGCACTGCAACTGTTCAAACAGGCTAAGCTTGACGTGGTGATCCTGGAAGTCGGGCTGGGTGGCCGCCTGGATGCGACCAATATCGTCGATCCGAGCGTGGCGGTGGTGACCAGCATTGCGCTGGATCATACCGACTGGCTGGGCAACGATCGCGAAAGCATTGGCCGCGAAAAGGCCGGGATCTTCCGCAGCGGCAAACCGGCGGTGGTGGGGGAACCGGATATGCCGGCCACCATTGGGCAGGTGGCGGAAACGCTGGGTGCCCAACTGTATCGCCGCGGCGATGCCTGGAGCTTCAGCGAACAGGGCGAACGCTGGCAGTGGCAAGGCGGCGGTACCTTGCTGACCGATTTGCCGATGCCCAACGTGCCATTAGCCAATGCGGCGACGGCACTGGCGGCGCTGCATTTTTCTGCGTTGGAAATTGATGAGCGGGCAATCTTCACCGGCTTGCAGCAGGCGACATTGCCTGGACGTTTCCAGATTGTGCGACGCGATCCGATGCTGATCCTCGACGTGGCGCATAATCCCCATGCGGCAGGTTACCTGGCCGGGCGTCTGGCGACCTTACCGCGCAATGGCGGCAAGGTGCGAGCGGTGGTGGGGATGTTGTCGGATAAAGACATCGCCGGTACCCTGGCCTGTTTGAGTGAGCAGGTCGATGAGTGGTATTGCGCGCCGCTGGACGGACCGCGCGGGGCCAGCGTCGAACTGTTGGTGCAATATTTGACGGAACCGCGGCAGTTTGCCGATGTCGAAACTGCCTGGCGTCAGGCTATGCAGGACGCAGATATTCAGGATATTGTGATCGTCTGTGGATCGTTCCACACCGTTGCACAGGTTATGGCGGCGTTAGACGAGCGGGGAGTGTGAGTGGCAAGTAAATTTCAAAACCGATTGGTCGGTACCGTGATTTTGGTCGCGCTGGGGGTGATTATCCTGCCAGGGCTGCTGGACGGTAAAAAGAAACATTATGAAGACGAATTCGCCGCCATTCCATTGGTGCCGAAGGCCGGTGATGTGGAAGAAAACGACGTGGTGCCACCGGTAAGCCAACCGCTACCGGCACAGCCGCCGGAAGGCGCGGGCGCACTGGTTGAGCAGCAGGCGGCCAATGAGGCAGCAGCGCAGCAGGCAGTTCGCCAACCGACGCAGCAGCCGACGCTGGTGACCCCGCCGGTCGAAACCCGTCCGCAACCGATGCCGCAGCCGCAGGTGAAGCCTAAACCGGTAGAAACCAAACCGGTGGAAGTGAAGCCAAAACCGGTACAGCCACCTAAACCGGTGGAGACGAAGCCGGTGGTGAAACCTGAGCCAACGCCAGTACCCAAGCCTGAGCCTGCACCCGTGCAGAAACCGGCGGAGGAGAAAGCGCCGGCAGGGCAGGCTTATGTGGTGCAGCTCGGTGCGCTGAAGAACGCTGCCAAGGTGAACGAGGTGGTGGCATCGCTCAGGCTGTCCGGTTACCGTGCCTTTACCGTGCCATCAACGCCGGTACAGGGCCAGATTACCCGAATCTACGTCGGCCCGGATGCCTCAAAACAGAAGCTGCAGTCTTCTCTGTCCGCGCTGAACTCGATCAGTGGTTTGAGCGGTCAGGTGAAGCCATACGGCGTACGTTAAGTTTATGGGGTGCAGCATGCTGTGCCCCATAATAGAGTCATGCCGATATAATCATTAAAAATAATGTGCCTTTCGTAGCTGAAATGGCCTATGTAGGCGCGGCGATTGGGAATTTTTTTATCGCCGCTTTTTATTTGTAGCGGGGCAGGAAAACCCCTACGCAAACGTTTACGTTTTCTGTTAGAATTCGCCGCGAAATGGATGCAGGGGCGATTCATCATTGGAATAGTTCATGGTCTGGATTGATTACGTCATTATAGCGGTGATTGGATTTTCGGCTCTGGTGAGCCTGATCCGAGGGTTTGTTCGCGAAGCATTGTCACTTGTGACATGGGGATGTGCGTTTTTTGTTGCCAGCCATTTCTACTCTTACCTTGCGGTCTACTTCACTCGTTTTGAAGATGAACTGGTGCGAAACGGCATCGCGATTGCCATCTTGTTTATCGCGACCCTGATCGTAGGCGCTATTGTTAACTATGTGATTAGCTCACTGGTAGAGAAAACCGGGTTATCAGGCACCGACCGGGTGCTGGGCGTCTGTTTTGGCGCACTGCGCGGCGTGTTGATCGTTTCGGCGATACTGTTTTTCCTGGATACCTTTACCGGCTTCTCACAAAGTACCGACTGGAAACAGTCGCAGCTGATCCCCCAGTTCAGTTACATCATCAGGTGGTTCTTTGACTACCTGCAGAGCACGTCGAGTTTCTTGCCGACCCATTTACCGGGGCGGTAGCGCTGATGAGGAAAAGACAACATGTGCGGTATTGTCGGTATCGCCGGTTTTATGCCGGTAAACCAGTCGATTTATGATGCGTTGATGGTGCTTCAGCACCGTGGCCAGGATGCCGCAGGCATCGTCACCATAGATGCCCACAATGGGTTCCGTCTGCGTAAGGCAAACGGTCTGGTGAAGGATGTGTTTGAGGCACGCCATATGCAGCGCTTGCAGGGCAACATGGGTATTGGCCATGTGCGCTACCCAACGGCTGGCAGCTCCAGTGCCTCAGAGGCTCAACCCTTTTATGTAAACTCGCCGTTCGGCTTGACGCTGGCACACAACGGCAACCTGACCAACGCCCATGAGCTGCGCCAAAAGCTGTTTGAAAGCGGCCGCCGCCATATCAACACCACCTCCGATTCCGAGATCCTGCTGAACGTACTGGCCAGTGAGCTGGATCGTTTCCAACATTATCCGCTGGAATCCGACAACATTTTCACCGCAGTTGCCGCCATGCATCAGCAACTGCGTGGCGCTTACGCCTGCGTAGCGATGATCATCGGTCACGGTCTGCTGGCATTCCGTGACCCTAACGGTATCCGCCCGCTGGTGATCGGCAAGCGTCAGCTTGAAGATGGCCGCAATGAATATATGGTGGCTTCCGAGAGCGTCGCACTGGACACGCTGGGCTTCGAATTCCTGCGCGACGTAGCGCCGGGCGAAGCGGTGTATATCACCGAGAAGGGCCAACTGTTCACTCGTCAGTGTGCAGAGAACCCGAAAACCAACCCGTGCCTGTTCGAATACGTCTATTTCGCTCGCCCCGACTCCTTTATGGACAAGATTTCGGTCTACAGCGCCCGCGTGCGCATGGGGCAGAAGTTGGGTGAGAAGATTGCCCGCGAGTGGGAAGATTTGGACATCGACGTGGTGATCCCAATTCCGGAGACGTCTTGTGATATCGCGTTGGAAATCGCGCGCATCCTGGATAAGCCGTACCGTCAGGGCTTTGTGAAGAACCGCTATGTTGGCCGTACCTTTATTATGCCGGGCCAACAGGCGCGCCGTAAGTCGGTACGTCGTAAGCTGAATGCCAACCGTGCCGAGTTCCGCGACAAGAATGTGCTGTTGGTGGATGATTCCATCGTGCGCGGCACCACTTCAGAGCAGATCGTTGAGATGGCGCGTGACGCCGGGGCGAAACGAGTTTACCTGGCTTCCGCTGCGCCGGAAATTCGCTTCCCTAACGTCTACGGCATCGACATGCCGAGTGCCAACGAACTGATCGCCCACGGCCGTGAAGTGGATGAAATCCGCCAGATCATCGGTGCCGATGGTCTGATCTTCCAGGACCTGGACGATCTGATTGAAGCGGTACGCGAAGAGAACCCGGACATCACCCAGTTCGAATGCTCGGTATTCAACGGTATCTACGTCACCAAAGACGTCGACCAGAGCTACCTCGAATATCTGGAATCGCTGCGTAATGACGACGCCAAAGAAATACGTGGTCAGACCGAAGCGGAAAATCTGGAAATGCACAACGAAGGGTGATCCCACCGGCGTGTAGAAAAGAAAACCCCGTTAGCTGATGCTAGCGGGGTTTTTTCGTATCAGGCCTTATTGTGGTGTGATATCAACGAGTTTGCCGTTCATCCTCACTTTGACTGCACTTTTATCGGTGCGACGATCGGCAGTGATAGCCACGTTTTCAACCAGACCGTTGCGCCAGGTGCAATCCACCTGATAGCCACCACGAGCGCGCAATCCGACAAACGAACCCGCGGTTTTCCACTGTTCGGGGCAGGCGGGCAGTAACTCGATTACGCCCTCATGGCTCTGTAACAACATTTCCGTGATTGCCGCGCTGATGCCAAAGTTGCCGTCTATCTGGAAAGGTGGGTGGCTACAGAACAGGTTGGCCAGCGTGTTATAACTGAGTAAGCCATTGATCATCGTCAATGCTCGCTGCGGTTCTTTCAGGCGGGCAAATAATGCACAACGCCAAGGCCAGGTCCATGAACGGCGGCTGTCTCCAGTGACTGATGCTGGGGTAAAGGGTTCTCCGGCTTTTTCACCGCAACGCGCTTTGAGAGAAACCAATGCAGCAGCGGCAAATTCCGGCGTGGTAGCCTGCGAGATCTGATTGCCAGGGTAAACGGCGAACAGATGAGAAGTATGGCGATGGACATCGGCCGGATCGTCAATATCTTCTTGCCACTCCTGCAACTGATGCCATTTGCCAATCAGGTTGGGTGCCAGTTTGGCTTGCAGCATATTTATCGTGTCACGATACGAAGCATCGAGGTTAAGTACCTTTTCGGCGTCCAGATAGTTCTGGAACAGATCCCAAATAATCTGCTGATCGTACATAACCCCATCCACTACCGGACCATGTTCTGGCGACCAGCCTTTGGGGGCGACCAATTTTCCATCCGGCCGCGTTTTGAGGCGGCTTTGCCAAAACTGACAGGTTTCTTTAAGCAGTGGGTAGGCTACGTCTTTCAGATAGGTTTTATCCTGGGAAAAATGATAATGCTCCATAACATGTTGCATATACCAGGCGCTGGCGACGTTATTCCAGTCCCAGCCATTGCCGCCAAAAATACTTTGGCTAGTACGTGCGGTCCAGCCAGGGGTATTGGCACCAAATGCTTTTTGGGTAGCAAGTTGGCAAGACTTACGCGCATTGCGCACAAAATCTATCAATGGCAAGTGGCATTCAGATAGGTTGGTGCTTTCCGCCAGCCAGTAATTCATCTGCACGTTAATATTATTATGATAATCGCTGCCCCACGCCGGGGAGTTACTGTTATTCCATAAGCCTTGCAGGTTTGCGGGGAGGCCGCCGGGGCGCGAGGCGCTTAGCAACAAATAACGGCCATAATAGAACAGGGTTTGCTCTAATTCAGGATCGGCAAACTGTGTGGCATATTTCTGCAGGCGCAAATTCATCGGCAGCTTTTTAACTTCCGGCGAGCTGCTACCCCAATTTACCGATACACGCTGTGTGAGGGTTTTAAAATCGCTCAGGTGGGCGTTACGTAAATTAGCCAGGCCTTTCGCGGCGGCGCGATCCAGATTCTCGCTGGCCACTGTTAATGGTGCGCGGCCGGAACGCCAGTTTTGCTGATAGTCTGCCAGGTAGTCGGTACGAGCATCGATTAGGATAGTCAGAGAGTCACAGGCTTGAAATTGCAGTGCGCCGTCTTGTTGCCCGACTGTGCCGCCTCGGTGTAATACGCGGATAGCCGCTGCATAACGCAAATCGTTTGCCAGCGTTCCGCTGAAAGTGAGTTGGTTATTTACCACCTGTGTTGTGGCACCCTGTGCTGAAGCTAAATTCAACGATCCGGTTAATGCATTGGGCGTGCTTGAAGCGTAATGGAACACCATCACGTCATCGGCATGACTGGCGAAGGCTTCGCAGGTGATCTTGCGGTCTTTTATCTGGTAACTGATAGTATGCAGCCCTTGCTGGATATCCAGCTCACGCCGATAGTTGGCAATAATATTATCATGCTGCAGTGTGGCCTGTTCCCCCTGTAAAAGGCCAATCTCTGCGACTTGAAAATGATTGATGCCAGGCTTTGGGGTAAAAATAAATCGGTAATAGCGAAAGGTTGCGGGTTGAGTGAGTGTGAAAAGCTTTTGCTGTTTTCGATGCTCAAATGGCGTGCTGCGGGACTGGCTGTCCAGCAGTTGCCAGACTAAACCATCAGCAGAACCTTGTAGCAGCCAATTATGGGGATCTCGTTCTGGCATATCATTAGCGCTGGTTAAAGTATAAGCAGTGATCCTGGTGTCTTGGGGAAATTGAGTTTGCCATTCAATATTGCGGTTCGGATTGAGCAGGCACCACTTTGTATCATCGCGACCGTCGTAAGTTTTGCTGATATCTTCGCCGGCAGTAGGGCCGCCTGCGGCATCCCCGCTGGGTGAAGAGATGTAAGTTTTTTTACCCGCGTTCAGAATTACCCCTGTGAGCGCGATTTCAGCGATCTGAAAGTGACTGACTCCGGCTTTAGGTGTAAAGACCAAGCGATAATATAGGTAAGGCGTTTGATTGGCGAATGAGAATACTTTGCTCATCAGGCGCTGCTCAAAAGGCTGCGTATGTGATTGGCTATCGAGAGTACTCCAATTAACATTGTCGTTGGAGCCGGCAAACGTCCAATCTTGCGGATCGCGTTCAGGCACATCGTTAGCGCTGGTCAGGGTATATGCAGAGACTGCTCGCGGTTCAGGTAATTGCACCTGCCAGGTCACGCTATTCCCCGGTGCGACGATGCACCATTTGGTGTTCTTTTCCTGATCGAAGCTTTTGGTGAGGTCTTCGGTGATACTGGTGGTGCCTTTATTACCTGGGCCTGTTATCTGGGGTTCATCATGCATTGAAAGGCTAAATTCACCAAAATTCAGATAGCTGCCGAAACCAGTAATCGAAGTGTCGTAATTTCCGCTGTCATAGTTATTTTTCCCACCCCAAAAACTTTGCTCATTGAACTGTACGGTTCCATTGCCGGGATGGCCGAATAATGTGGCACCCAAACGCGCATTGCCGATGGGTAACGTTTCAGATTGCCAATCTTTTGCCGGATTAGAAAAATGGATTTTTGTTGCGCTGCTACTTTGCTCACGGGTTAATTTACTCATGGTATTTTCCTTTACCCAAAATTAGAACATTTCTGTTTCCTCGGATTTAAAGAGTAAGTAGATGTCAAAATGTGGGCAACGGCGTGGTGTTTGCCTATTGCTGGCACAACACAGAAGGTGGTGTGTGGGGATGAGCATCACCGTATAGCGAATATGCTATAGTTCCCACTTTGATCATTGGTTATTATTCAGGGTAAATGTTATGAAACGACTCATCATCGGTATTTCCGGCGCCAGCGGCGCAATCTACGGCGTGCGCCTGCTACAGGTATTGCGCGACGTCGCAGAGGTGGAAACCCATTTGGTGATGAGTAATGCGGCGCGACAGACGCTGTCGCTGGAAACCGATCTCAGCCTGCGTGAAGTGCAGGCGCTGGCCGATGTGGTGCATGATTCGCGCGATATTGGTGCCAGCATTTCTTCCGGCTCGTTCAAAACGGCCGGTATGGTGATTTTGCCCTGTTCAATCAAAACCTTATCCGGTATTGCCAATAGCTACAGTGACGGTCTGCTGACGCGGGCCGCCGACGTGGTGCTGAAAGAACGCCGCCGATTGGTGCTGTGCGTACGCGAAACCCCGTTGCATATCGGCCATCTGCGTCTGATGACCCAGGCGGCGGAAATGGGCGCGGTGATTATGCCGCCGGTACCGGCGTTTTATCATCGTCCTGCCAGCGTAGAAGACATCATCGATCAAACGGTAAACCGGGTGGTCGATCAGTTTGACATTGAATTACCGCAAGATTTATTTGCCCGCTGGCAAGGTGCCAATTAACAAATTTCTCCCCAATTTAGCACATTTGTGCAACACCGCACTGAATTAGGGCGGCGTATGCACCATAATGATCCCACTTCATCACGCTCACTGTTTCAAGGCTCTGGTATTTATCCATTGCCCGTGGCGCGGCCAACACTGGCCGATTTAATTTTGCGGTTATCGTCCCAGGAAACAGTTTTGTGAAGGCCGGAGCCGTTCCCTCCGCCTACAGCAACAAATGTGGCACGATTACTGCAAATTGATTTGGTGGAAAAGTAATGCCCGCAGTGGCATCAAAAAATCAATTTGAGGGTGATTTATGAAAAAGCTGGTTAAGGTTCTTCCTTTAGTCTTGGCTTTAAGCGCGGCAAGCAGCGCATTTGCCGCAGTACCATCAACGCTGAAGATCGGCACCGATCCGACCTATGCACCCTTTGAATCCAAAAATGCCAAGGGCGAGTTGGTTGGTTTTGATATCGATCTGGCCAAAGAGCTGTGCAAACGCATAAATACTAAATGTACCTTTGTGGAAAGCGATTTTGACGCGCTGATCCCGTCCCTGAAGGCGAAGAAAATTGACGCCATCATCTCTTCTCTGTCGATCACCGAAAAACGCCAGCAGGAAATTGCCTTCACCGACAAGCTGTATGCCGCTAACGCCCGCCTGATCGCGCCGAAAGGTTCCAAGCTGCTGCCTACCGTAGACGCGCTGAAAGGCAAGAGCGTCGGCGTGCTGCAGGGGACTACCCAGGAAGCCTATGCCAATGCCATGTGGCAGCCTAAGGGCATCACCGTCGTGCCTTATCAGAACCAGGATCTGGTGTATGCCGACCTGGCATCCGGCCGTATCGATGCGGCCTTCCAGGACGAAGTGGCGGGCAGCGATGGCTTCCTGAAACAGCCTCCAGGCAAGGATTATGCATTTGCCGGTGAATCGGTGAAGGATGACAAATTCTTCGGCGTGGGGACCGGCATGGGCCTGCGCAAGACCGATACCGAGCTGAAGGCGGCGCTGGATAAAGCCTTTGCCGAAATGCGCAAAGACGGCACTTACGACAAGTATGCGAAGAAATATTTCGACTTTGACGTCTACGGCGGTTAATGCCGCTTACCGTTCCATGTTGTGACTACGGGGCTGGCCCGCCGGCCCCGATGGTTCGGGATCCAATGACGACAGGGTGAAGTAAATGCTGCAAGGCTATTCCCAATTGATATTAGAGGGGGCTCTGGTGACGCTGGAGCTGGCCCTCAGTTCCGTACTGCTGGCGCTGGTCATCGGTTTGATCGGTGCCGGCGGCAAGCTTTCCCAAAATCGCCTGCTTTCTACCGTGTTTGGCGCTTATACCACGCTGATCCGTGGCGTACCCGATCTGGTGCTGATGCTGCTGATTTTCTACGGCCTGCAAATTGCGCTCAACAACCTCACCGAACTGCTTGGCTTCGCGCAAATCGATATTGATCCGCTCAGCGCGGGCATTATCACCCTCGGGTTTATCTACGGCGCTTATTTCACTGAAACCTTTCGCGGTGCCTATATGGCGGTGTCGAAGGGGCAGGTTGAAGCGGCAACGGCCTACGGCTTCACCGGTTCACAAATTTTCCGCCGCATTCTGTTCCCTGCGATGATGCGTTTTGCCCTGCCGGGCATTGGCAACAACTGGCAGGTGATCCTGAAGGCCACGGCGCTGGTGTCTATTCTGGGCCTCAATGACGTGGTGAAAGCCACTCAATTGGCCGGTAAAGGCACCTATCAGCCGTTCTTCTTTGCGATCGTGGCCGGTGTGGTTTATCTGGTTTTCACTACCGTTTCCAATGGTGTGCTGCTGTGGCTTGAACGGCGTTATTCCCTGGGCGTCCGGAGGGCTGAGCTATGATCGAGATTTTACAACAGTACTGGCAATCGCTGCTGTGGAGCGACGGTTACCGTTTCACCGGGGTCGCCGTCACCCTGTGGCTGCTGATTTCCTCGGTGGTGATGGGCGGTTTGCTGGCGATCCCGATGGCGGTGGCACGCGTTTCCTCCATCACCTGGGTGCGTTTCCCGGTTTGGCTCTACACCTATATATTCCGTGGTACGCCGCTGTACGTGCAGCTGCTGGTGTTTTACTCCGGTATGTACAGCCTGGAAATCGTGCGTGGGACGGACTTCCTCAACGCTTTCTTCCGCAGCGGGCTAAATTGCACCATTTTGGCGCTAACGCTGAACACCTGTGCTTACACCACCGAGATCTTCGCCGGGGCGATACGCTCGGTGTCGCACGGTGAAATCGAAGCGGCCAATGCTTACGGTTTCTCACGTTTCAAAATGTACCGCTGTATCATTTTGCCTTCGGCACTGCGCACCGCGCTGCCGGCCTACAGCAATGAAGTGATCCTGATGCTGCACTCGACCGCGCTGGCGTTCACCGCCACCGTGCCGGACCTGCTGAAGATAGCGCGAGATATCAATGCGGCGACCTACCAGCCGTTCTATGCCTTTGGCATTGCAGCGGTGCTGTATCTGATCATCTCTTACGGATTAATCAGCCTGTTCCGCAAGGCGGAAAAGCGCTGGATGGCACACGTTAATCACTGATAATGACGGGAACCTACTATGTCTGAGAATAAATTAGCCGTCACCGAACTGCATAAACGCTATGGCGAACACGAAGTGCTGAAAGGCGTCTCGCTGGCGGCCAACGCAGGGGATGTGATTAGCATCATCGGGTCTTCCGGCTCCGGTAAAAGTACCTTTTTGCGCTGCATTAACTTCCTGGAGAAGCCAAGTGAAGGCGCCATCAGCCTGAATAATGAAGACATTCGCATGGTGCGCGACAAGGACGGCCAGCTTAAGGTCTTCGATAAGAAACAGCTGCAGTTGCTGCGCACTCGCCTGACCATGGTGTTCCAGCATTTTAACCTGTGGAGCCACATGACGGTGCTGGAGAACGTGATGGAAGCACCGGTGCAGGTGCTGGGGCTGAGCAAGACCGAGGCGCGTGAGCGCGCGATACGTTACCTGGACAAGGTGGGGATCGACGAGCGTGCCCGTGGCAAATACCCGGTGCACCTGTCTGGCGGCCAGCAACAGCGCGTGTCTATCGCGCGGGCGTTGGCGATGGAACCGGAGGTGTTACTGTTTGACGAACCGACCTCGGCGCTGGATCCGGAACTGGTGGGCGAAGTGCTGCGCATCATGCAGAAGCTGGCGGAAGAAGGTAAAACCATGGTGGTGGTGACGCACGAAATGGAGTTTGCACGCCATGTTTCCAGCCACGTGATCTTCCTGCACAAAGGGCTGATCGAAGAGCAGGGGCCACCGGCTGAGCTGTTCGGCAATCCGAAAAGTCCTCGCCTGCAGCAGTTTCTTTCCGGCGCGTTAAAATAACGGGCTTTGGGGGCCAGATCTTTCTGGCCCCGATCGGATCCTCAGCGGGCTGCGCCCCGCTGATTAACCACATCATCCAACGCCTGTTCCAACTCCAAAAAGCGGAAGCTGAAACCGGCTTCTTCCAGCCTTTTTGGTACCGCTCGCTGTCCACCCAGCACCAATACCGCCGCTTCCCCCATCAATAAACGCATGGCAAAGGCCGGCACGCGTAAAAACGCAGGTCGGTCGAGCACGTTGGCGAGCTGAGCGGCAAACTGTTCGTTGTGAACCGGGTAAGGGGCCACCATATTAAATGGCCCTTGCAGGGTTTGGTGATCCAGTAAATAAACGATGCCATCAACCATGTCTTCCAGGTGGATCCACGGCAGATATTGGCGGCCGTCACCTATCGGCCCACCCAGCCCAAGGCGGAATGGCGGTAACATTTTAGCCAACGCGCCGCCTTTGGCCGCCAGCACCACGCCGGTACGCAGCAGGCAGACGCGAGTGGCGTCGCTTTGCGCTTGCAGAGCCAGAGACTCCCAGCGTTGGCATAGCTGATGGGTGAATTCGTCATGCGGGGCTTCGTCTTCGGTAACCACCGCCTGGCCCTGATCGCCATAATAGCCGGTTGCGGAACCGGAAATCAGCACGCCGGGCGGAGTGCTGCTGGCATTAATCAGTTTGACCAACTGTTCGGTCAGATCCCAGCGGCTGTGGCACAGGCGTTCTTTCTGCGCTTTGCTCCAGCGCTTGTCGGCGATAGGCTCACCGGCCAGGTTGATTACGGCGTCAAAACCGTCCAGCGAGGGCTTGTCCTGCAGCGTTGACCAATAGCTGACCTGCTCGCCAAAGCGCTCACGTGCGCGTTGCACGTTGCGGCTCAGCACCGTAATTTGATGAGAAAGGCCCAGCAGCCGTTGCGTCAGGCTGCTCCCTATCAATCCTGTGGCGCCGGTTATCAGGACTCGCATGGTCGATTCTCCCTGAAACGGTGGTTTTCAGGCCCGGCGATAGCTCATGGTCATCGAAACCGAGTCGGCGTAGCGCAGGGCCAATAGTTTATCTATCTCCACTTCAGCATAGGTTACCCAGGCGTGTTGTTTCACGATATCGAGCACATCCTGAGTTAATTTTTCCAGCAGGGCGAAGCGGTTATCTTCCACGTGACGAATGATGGCCTTGGTGATGGTGCGGTAGTTGAGCGCGTCGTCGATGTTTTCACTGTCGCGCGCCTTATCCGCCGGGTAGTGGATCACCACGTTAATCAGGATGTCCTGACGGTTGTTGATTTCTTCTTCCTTGATACCGATGAATGTACGCAACCGCAGATTTTTTATACGAATAATGGCGTCGGGTTGACTGAATGACATCAGAGAATCTCCACAGGTCTGATTATTGGTGCTCAGAATACACGGAAAGCAGGGAAATGATAACGAGCCGGGGGAAACTCCCCGGAGGCCGGGGAGTCGGAAAATTAATCCTGCTCAGCCAGCTTGTAGGCACGCTCGGTGGCCGGGCGGTTGCTGATGCGTTCGAACCAGTTGCGTACCGCCGGATAATCCGCCAGATCGATGCGCTGACGCGGGTGTGACACTACCCAGGGATAGGTGGCGATATCGGCAATGCTGTAGTTGTCACCGCCCAGATAAGGGTGCTTTTGCAGCTCGGCTTCCAGCACCGCATACAGACGTTTGGTTTCCAGGTGATAACGTTCGATGGCGTAGGGCACCGGCTGCGGCGCGTAGTGGTTGAAGTGGTGGTTTTGCCCCAGCATCGGCCCAAAGCCCGCCACCTGCCAAAACAGCCACTGTAGCGTGGCTGCACGCTCGCGTAGCCCTTTGCTCAGCAGCTTGCCGGTTTTCTCCGCCAGATACAGCAGAATTTCGCCGGATTCGAACAGGCTGATTGGCGCACCGCCATCAACCGGCTGCTGGTCGACGATGGCCGGGATTTTGTTGTTGGGTGAAATGCTCAGAAAATCCGGCTTGAACTGATCGCCGGCGCTGATATTTACGCGGTGGATACGGTAGGGTAAGCCAACCTCCTCCAGAAACAGGGTAATTTTGTGACCATTGGGAGTAGGCGCGTAATACAGGTCAATCATGTTGCCTCCTGCGGTAAGGTGATCTGTAAGCCATTACACGTTGTTGCGGTCTTCGCCGCGCACAAAGGTATATCAGAGATCTTTCTATAGGGTTACCAACAATAGCAGCTAAGAATAGCAGGCTATGTGAGATTCGTCCGATGCTATCACCACAAGATGCATTACAATTTTCCGCAGGCACATCTGTGGGTTGTCGCGCAGCGATGGCGCGCTAAAATAGGGCCTATTTGCTTATCAGGGACAAGGTTATGAAGCTGATATTTGCCTCGGATATACATGGTTCGCTTCCCGCCACCGAAAGCCTGTTGGCGCATTTTGAACAAAGCGGTGCCGACTGGCTGATCCTGTTGGGTGATTTGCTGAATCACGGGCCACGCAATGCGCTGCCGGTGGGGTATCAGCCGGCGCAGGTTGCCGAACAATTGAATCGCTATAGCGACAAGATCATCGCCGTTCGCGGCAACTGCGACAGTGAAGTCGATCAGATGCTACTGTCCTTCCCTATCACCGCGTCCTGGCAGCAGGTGCTATTACAAAAAAGACGATTGTTTTTAACCCACGGTCACCTTTATCATCCTTCGGCACTGCCGCCGTTATCTGCCGGAGATGTGCTGGTCTATGGACACAGCCATTTGCCGCAGGCGGAACGGCAGGGGGATATTTACTGCTTTAATCCAGGCTCGGTCAGCATTCCGAAGGGGGGCTTTCCTGCCAGCTATGGCATACTGGAGGACGGCGTTTTAAGTGTGGTCACTTTGCTCGGCGGCAAGGCTGTTGCAGAGGTGGCATTAACGCACTAATTTATACACACACAATAAAAATCTTTGAAAAACACTCATTGATTAACCAGTGCGCGGGATGCATCGCGCCAAAATAGAAGGTTTTAGAGGATGGCGGAACAGGATCAGGCTGCAGATACCGAGTGGGTTGATATCGTCAACGAGCAAAACGAAGTGATTGCTCAATCCAGTCGCCAACAGATGCGTGCCCAACGGCTGCGTCATCGTGCTACCTATATTGTGGTGCATGATGGAATGGGAAAAATTCTGGTGCAGCGTCGCACCGATATTAAAGATTTTTATCCGGGCTGGCTGGACGCCACTGCGGGTGGGGTGGTGCAGAGCGGGGAGAACGTGCTGGATTCCGCCCGTCGCGAAGCGGAAGAGGAGCTGGGCATTGCCGGCGTGCCTTTCGCCGAACACGGCCTGTTCTACTTTGAAGAAGATCAGTGCCGGGTGTGGGGCGCATTGTTCAGTTGCGTATCGCACGGCCCGTTTGCGCTGCAGGAAGAAGAAGTGGTTGAGGTGAGCTGGCTGACGCCGGAAGAGATCACCGCCCGCTGCGACGAATTCACGCCGGACTCGCTAAAAGCGTTGTCGCTGTGGCTGACGCGTAACAACGAGCAGGCTTATGGCAAGCCGCTACGCGATAGCGATGAAAATGCCTGATGTGTTCGCGCAAATAAAAAAACCGGTCAATTGACCGGTTTTTTTTATCTGATAATTCAGGAATTATCAGGCTTTGACTGCTGCAGCATCAGCCTGGGAAGACTGGATGGCGGTCAGCGCCACGGTGTAAACGATGTCGTCTACCAGTGCGCCACGCGACAGGTCGTTCACCGGCTTGCGCATGCCTTGCAGCATTGGCCCGATGGACACCAGGTCAGCAGAGCGCTGTACCGCTTTGTAGGTGGTGTTACCGGTGTTCAGATCCGGGAAGATGAACACGGTAGCCTGGCCTGCAACCGGCGAGTTAGGCGCCTTGGACTTGGCT
This sequence comes from Serratia sp. S4, assembly GCF_000347995.1. Taxonomy (NCBI): domain Bacteria; kingdom Pseudomonadati; phylum Pseudomonadota; class Gammaproteobacteria; order Enterobacterales; family Yersiniaceae; genus Serratia; species Serratia sp. S4. The sequence continues at coordinate 3,654,247 of NZ_KB661120.1, read as the reverse complement.
ACGTCGGCCATGATCGCGGCGTCATACTGCAACGGACCGTCGATGATCAGATCAGGACGTTTTTCCTGCGCCAGACGGGTTGCTTCGCGCACTTTCTCAACGTCGCTACCTGCACCTGAGTTGCCGGTGGAGTAGGAGATCATCGCTACGCGTGGTTCGATACCGAAGGCGGCAGCAGAGTCGGCTGACTGAATGGCGATCTCGGACAGCTGCTCGGCGGTTGGATCCGGGTTGATCGCACAGTCGCCGTACACCAGAACCTGGTCAGGCAGCAGCATGAAGAACACGGAGGACACCAGTGAGCTGCCCGGTGCGGTTTTGATCAGCTGCAACGGTGGACGAATGGTGTTGGCGGTGGTGTGAACCGCGCCGGAAACCAGCCCGTCAACTTCGCCTTTCTCCAGCATCAGGGTGCCGAGAACCACGTTGTCTTCCAGTTGCTCACGCGCAACCACTTCGGTCATGCCCTTGCTCTTGCGCAGCTCAACCAGACGCGGCACATACTGTTCGCGGACGGCGACCGGATCAACAATCTCGATGCCTTTGCCCAGTTCAACGCCCTGAGCGGCAGCAACGCGCTGGATCTCTTCCGGATTACCCAACAGCACGCATTCAGCGATACCACGTTCGGCACAGATAGCCGCCGCTTTCACGGTACGTGGTTCGTCGCCTTCAGGCAGTACGATGCGTTTGCCGGCTTTACGTGCCAGTTCGGTCAGCTCGTAACGGAACGCTGGTGGCGACAGGCGACGTGAACGCTCGGAGGTGGCGGTCAGAGACTCGATCCACTCGGCGTTGATGTGGCTGGCCACGTAGTTCTGCACTTTCTCGATACGCTGGTGGTCATCCGCCGGCACTTCGAGGTTAAAGCTTTGCAGGCTGAGCGAGGTCTGCCAGGTGTTGGTTTCAACCATAAATACCGGCAGGCCGGTCTGGAAGGCACGTTCACACAGTTTTCTGATAGGTTCGTCGATGGCGTAGCCACCGGTCAGCAGGATGGCGCCGATCTCTACGCCATTCATCGCTGCCAGACAGGCAGAAACCAGCACGTCAGGACGGTCTGCCGAAGTTACCAGCAGTGAACCCGGACGGAAGTGTTCCAGCATGTGCGGGATGCTGCGCGCACAGAAAGTCACGGACTTCACGCGGCGGGTCATGATGTCGCCTTCATTGACCACGGAGGCCTTCAGGTGACGGGCCATGTCGATAGCGCGGGTGGCGATCAGATCGAAGCTCCACGGCACGCAGCCCAGCACCGGCAACGGGCTGTTGGCGAACAGTTGCGCCGGGTCAACGTTGGTCACGCTGGCCTTGGTGGAATCGTCGAAGATTTCGGACAGGTCAGGACGGGTGCGGCCCTGCTCGTCAACCGGGGCGTTCAGCTTGTTGATGATCACGCCGGTGATGTTTTTGTTTTTGCTGCCGCCGAAGCTGCTGCGCGCCAGTTCGATACGCTCTTTCAACTGTGCCGGGGAATCGTTGCCCAGCGCCAGCACGAACACGATTTCTGCATTCAGCGTTTTGGCGATTTCATAGTTCAGCGCGTTGGCGAACTGATGCTTGCGGGTCGGCACCAGGCCTTCGATCAGCACCACTTCTGCGTCTTTGGTGTTCTCGTGGTAGCGAGCCACGATCTCTTCCATCAGCACGTCTTGCTGGTTGGAGCTCAGCAGGCCCTCAACGTAGCTCATGCGCAGTGGTTCTGCCGCCGTGATGGTGGAGTTGCTGCTGCGGATGATGGTGGTGGTCTGGTCGAGCGAATCGCCGCCAGTACGTGGCTGTGCGATAGGTTTGAATACGCTCAGGCTAACGCCTTTTTGCTCCATGGAGCGAATGACACCCAGGCTGACGCTGGTCAGGCCGACGCTGGTGCCAGTGGGGATCAACATAATAGTACGTGACACAGAATAGTCCTCTTCACGATTTAACATGAGGCTAAAACAGCACCGTCAGCCTGGGCTGACGGTGTCGGAGAGCGTTACGCGGTCAGACGGGATGCGTCTTGAGCGATGACCAACTCTTCGTTGGTCGGGATTACCAGCGCCAGGCGGCTGCCGTCTTTGGTGATGGCACCGGATTTACCGAAGCGAGCAGCCATGTTGCGCTCGTGGTCAATCTCGAAGCCCAGCAGGCCCAGTTTGTTCAGGGTCAGCTCACGCACCATACCGGCGTTTTCACCGATACCGCCGGTGAAGATGACCGCGTCCAGACGGCCGTCCATCAGTGCGCTGTAGGCACCGATGTATTTGGCCAGGCGGTGGCAGAATACGTCCATCGCACGCTTGGCGTCGGCTTTGCTTTCGTAGTTGTCTTCAACATAACGGCAGTCGCTGGTGACTTCGGTCAGGCCCAGCAGGCCGGACTCTTTGGTCAGCATTTTGTTGATTTGATCAACGCTCATGCCCAGGGAGTCGTGCAGGTGGAAGATGATGGCCGGATCGATGTCACCGCTGCGGGTGCCCATGACCAGACCTTCCAGTGGGGTCAGACCCATGGAGGTGTCAACGCATTTGCCGTTGCGCACTGCGGTAACGGAACCGCCGTTGCCCAGGTGGCAGGTGATCAGGTTGACTTCTTCAACCGGCTTGTTCAGGGCCTTGGCCGCTTCCTGGGTGACATAGAAGTGGCTGGTGCCGTGCGCGCCATAGCGACGAACGCTGTGGTCGCGGTACAGGCTGTACGGCAGGGCGTACAGGTAGGATTCTTCAGGCATGGTCTGGTGGAATGCGGTGTCGAACACGGCAACGTTTTTATCCGCCAGTTTAGGGAAGGATTTCAATGCTTCAGCGATACCGATCAGGTGCGCCGGGTTATGCAGTGGTGCAAAAGGCACCGAATCTTTGATACCCTGCAGAACTTCGTCGTTGATCACGGCAGAGGCGGTAAACTTCTCGCCGCCGTGCACAATGCGGTGACCGATAGCGGTCAGCTGTGCAGAAAGCTCCGGTTTTTGTGCCAGAATAGTATTAACAATGTAGTTCAGTGCTTCGCTGTGCGCAGCGCCGGCACCCAGAGCCGCTTCGTGTTTGGCGCCGTCCATCTTCCATTTGAGGCGAGCCTCAGGCAGGTGGAAACATTCGGCCAGGCCGGAGAGGTGTTCTTCACCGTTGACAGCATCGATGATAGCGAACTTCAGGGAAGAACTGCCGCAGTTCAGGACCAGTACTAGCTTACTCGACATGGAAGTACCTACTTAAATAGTTCGTGTTGTTAAAGGAAAGACCAAAACACGTGGTGAATTAATCGTCAATCAGACAACAAGCGTAGCGCATAATGCCGTTGACATTTATGATTAACATCATGTGAATTGAACAAACCACATGACGATGAAAAAACCGATGATTTCTCTGCGGTTTAAATAATCTTGATTTTTATAGGGCTAAAAGTTGACAGAATTCTTGTCATCTTCTACCGGCCAAAAGGCCGGCTTAGGATACCGATAGCCTGAGGCAAACACAAAATAAATTTAAAGCTTCAACTTTTTTAGTATTGTGTTGGCTGTGTCCTTATTTTCTTTGTGACGTTGAGGTACGCGATGACGAGCAAACCGTCCGGTTCCGTAAGCTGGTTTCAGGTCTTCCAGCGCGGGCAGCATTATATGAAAACCTGGCCGTCAGACAAACGTCTGGCTCCGGTCTTTCCGGAGAATCGCGTTGCGAGTGCCACCCGTTTTGCCGTCCGCTTTATGCCGCCGCTGGCGGTGTTTACCCTGACCTGGCAGATAGCCATGGGCGGCCAGCTTGGCCCGGCGATCGCCACTGCACTGTTCGCCTGCAGCATGCCGATGCAGGGGTTGTGGTGGTTGGGGCGCCGTTCGGTTACCCCGTTGCCGCCAACGCTGCTGCAATGGTTCCATGAAGTGCGTAACAAGCTGACGGAAGCCGGCCAGGCGGTCGCGCCGGTAGAAGGTACGCCGACCTATCAGGCGTTGGCGGATCTGCTGAAACGCGCGTTCAAGCAGTTGGATAAAACCTTCCTGGATGATCTGTAACTTCGAAAATGGCCGCATTGATTGCGGCCTTGTTAAGTTTGATGTCTAGTCTGAGATACCCGGGCCTAGCGCACCGAGGGGCACTCCGGCGGGCAAGCCGCTACGACCCCTTCGGCACGCTCTCCCTAATAATAGACTTGGGCATAGCCTGTTCCGGCCAATAACCCCGGTTTAAATCAAAGAACCGGTGAGTTGTGATTTCCTGCGATATTGCGCTGTGCGATGCTTCCGCCATAAGTAATTTATCGAGGAAATTATGATGGAAATGACCCACGCCCAACGGCTGATCCTGTCGAACCAATACAAGATGATGACCCTGCTGGATCCGGATAACGCCGAGCGTTATCGCCGCCTGCAAACTATTATCGAACGTGGTTTTGGCCTGCAGATGCGCGAGCTGGATCGCGACTTTGGCGAAATGAGCGAAGACGTGTGCCGCAGCATTATCAACGTGATGGAAATGCACCATGCGCTGCAGGTTTCCTGGGACAACCTGAAGGAAAAACAGGGGATTGAGGCACGCCGCCTGGCGTTTCTCGGCTTTGATGCCGCGACTGAAGCGCGTCATCTGAGCTACGTGCGTTTCCTGGTGACCACGGAAGGGCGCTATACTCATTTCGATTCCGGCAGCCACGGCTTTAATGCCCAAACCAAAATGTGGGAAAAGTACCAGCGGATGCTGGCCATCTGGCTGTCATGCCCACGCCAGTATCATCTGAGCGCCGTAGAGATAGCGCAAATTATCAATGCCTGATTAAAAGAGGTTTCCTGTGGAGTGTAAGGGTTTTCTGTTCGATCTTGATGGGACGTTGGTTGATTCACTGCCGGCGGTAGAGCGCGCCTGGATTAACTGGGCCAAACGCCGCGGCATTAATCCGCAGGACGTACTGGATTTTATCCACGGTAAACAGGCCATTACCTCGTTGCGTCATTTTATGCCGGGAGAAAGTGAGGCGGCCATTCAGCAGGAATTTTTGCTGCTGGAGCAGGTAGAAGCGCAGGACACCGACGGCGTCACGGCATTACCGGGGGCCGCTGCCTTGCTCGATTGCCTGAATCGTCTCGACATCCCTTGGGCGATCGTTACCTCAGGGTCGATCCCGGTTGCCAGCGCCCGTCGTAACGCCGGTGGTTTGCCGCAGCCGGAGGTGTTCATTACCGCCGAGCAAGTGAAGCATGGCAAGCCGCAGCCGGACGCGTATTTGCTGGGCGCCGAGCGCCTGGGGTTGGCACCACAGGATTGTGTGGTGGTGGAAGACGCCGCCGCAGGAATTCTTTCCGGGCTGGCCGCGGGCTGCCAGGTGATTGCGGTCAATGCACCGGCCGATGCACCCAAGCTGGAGCAGGTTGATCTACTGTTAACCTCGCTTGAACAGATTGCGGTAAGTAAAACTGAGCAGGGCGCGACGATTAGCCTGGTGGCATAACCGGCCTATCTTCACCCGAATTGATTAGACCCCGCATCGGCGGGGTTTTTTTATGCTAATTTTTAAGGCCCTAATATCTCTGCCGGATGAGGCCGTTTTGAACAGCGAATTACTGTGGGTGTTGAGTTTACTGTTGATTGCCATAGTGCTGTTCACCACCAACAAACTGCGTATGGACGTAGTGGCGTTGCTGGTGATCATCGCCTTTGTGCTGAGCGGCACGCTGACCCTGTCGGAGGCCACGGTGGGCTTCAGCGACCCCAACGTGATCCTGATCGCCGCGCTGTTCGTGATTGGTGAAGGGTTGGTGCGTACCGGTGTGGCTTATCAGGTAGGGGACTGGCTGGTGAAGGTGGCCGGCAGCAGCGAAACCAGGATGCTGATGTTGCTGATGGTCACCGTGGCCGGCCTGGGGGCTTTTATGAGCTCGACCGGCGTGGTGGCGATCTTTATCCCGGTGGTGCTCAGCGTGGCGGCGCGGATGAAAATTCCCCCCGGCAGGTTGATGATGCCGCTGAGTTTTGCCGGTTTAATTAGCGGCATGATGACGCTGGTGGCGACGCCGCCGAATATGGTGGTGAACAGTGAACTGGTGCGCGAGGGCATTGGCGGCTTTGGCTTCTTTGCCGTGACGCCGGTCGGCCTGGCGGTACTGGTGCTGGGCGTGGGTTATATGCTGGTGGCCCGGCGCTGGCTGGGCAATGACGACGGTGGTAAAACGCGTGAAACCTGGCAGCGCCGTACCTTCCGCGATCTGATCCGCGACTATAAGTTGACCGGCCGTGCCCGTCGACTGGCGCTGCGCAGTGGCTCGCCGCTGGTAGGGCATTCACTGGACGAATTGCATCTGCGCGCCCGTTACGGTGCCAACGTGGTGGGGATTGAACGCTGGAAGCGCTTCCGGCGGGTGATGGTTAGCGCGTCCGGCAGCACCGAACTGCGCGAAGGGGATGTGCTGCTGCTCGACATGTCGGACAGCCAGGTCGATTTGCGCGAATTCTGCAGCGAGCAGCAACTGGAGCCGATGATTCTGCGTGGCGATTATTTCTCCGAACAGTCGCGCAACGTCGGCATGGCGGAAGTATCGCTGATCCCCGATTCAACGTTATTGGGCAAAAGCCTGCGCGAGTCAGCCTTTCGCAGTCGCTACGATCTGAACGTGGTCGGTATTCGCCGCAATGGAGAAACCCTGCCGGGCAAACTGGTGGATGAGCCTCTGGCGTTGGGCGATATTCTGTTGGTGATCGGCGACTGGAAGGCGATCCGTCAGTTGCAGGCGAAAACCCATGATTTTATCGTGCTCAATCTGCCAGCCGAAGTTGACGAAGTGGCACCGGCTATCACCCAGGCACCGCACGCCTTGTTCTGCCTGGCGCTGATGGTGGCGATGATGCTGACCGATGAAATCCCCAACCCGATCGCCGCGCTGATTGCCTGCCTGTTGATGGGCAAATTCCGCTGCATCGACATGGAAAGCGCCTATAAGTCGATTCACTGGCCGAGCATTATCTTGATTGTCGGCATGATGCCGTTTGCCCAGGCGTTGCAAAAAACCGGCGGGGTAGATTTGATCGTGCGCGGGTTAATGGACGTCGCCGGAGATGCCGGGCCGCGGGTGATGCTGGTGTGCCTGTTTGCGCTGTGCGCCACTATTGGCCTGTTTATCTCCAATACCGCCACCGCCGTATTAATGGCACCGATCGCCATTGCTGCTGCGCGTGAAATGGGAGTTTCACCGTACCCGTTTGCCATGATTATTGCCATCGCTGCTTCGGCCGCGTTTATGACGCCAGTTTCTTCGCCGGTGAACACACTGGTGCTGGGGCCGGGCAACTATAAGTTCGGGGATTTCGTGCGTATCGGCGTGCCGTTCACGCTGTTGGTGATGTTGGTCAGCGTGATTATTGTGCCCTGGCTATATGCATTTTGATTAACGGCGCAGCGTGCTGCGCCATGAAAATTACAGGGAAGAGTCCAGGCTGATTTCATCCAGCGACAGGCTGAAGCTGGGGATAAACACCTTCATGAAATAATCCATCTCCGGGCTGCTGCGCTGTTGCAGGGTCTTTTCCAGCCGCGCTTTTGCCAGTTTGAATTCGTTATTGCCGGCAGATAACTCCTCCAGACATTTCAGGTAGGCGCACAGCGCATCGGCCTGTTTAACCACCAACTTTTCGTCTTCGGTGTAATAGTGTTCATCGAGGATCGAGCGAAAATCGTTACGCAATTCTTCCGGGATCATATCCAGCAGTTTCTGTTGGGCGATCTTTTCGATCTTCTTATACTCGTGGGCGATCTGCGGATTGTAGTATTTGATTGGCGTCGGCATGTCGCCGGTAATCACTTCGCTGGCATCATGGTACATCGCCAGCAGGGCGACGCGATCGGCGCTCAGGTTACCATTGAATTTGCGGTTTTTTATCACCGCCAGCGCATGGGCAACGAATGCCACCTGCAGGCTGTGCTCGGAAACGTTTTCGGTGCGGACATTGCGCATCAGCGGCCAGCGGTTAATCAGTTTCAAGCGGGACAGATGGGCAAAAAAGTGGCTCTGGCTCATGGTGCTCTCTTTTACAACGGCAAGTGAGGACTCCATTGTGAGCAGTGATGGCGGGTTATGCAACTCGGGCCGTGCGGTTAGGATTCGGCGGAGGGGAAGGGGCGCAGCATGCTGCGCCCACAGAGACTACTGGCGATAACCTTCCAGGAAACGCCCCAGTTTGCCCACCGCCATTTCCAGTTCATCCACACGTGGCAGCGTTACTATGCGCACGTGGTCCGGGTACGGCCAGTTGAACGCGCTACCCTGCACCAGCAGCACTTTTTCCTGCAGCAGCAGATCCAGCACCAGTTTCTGGTCATCATGAATATTAAAGCGTTTGGCATCGATGCGCGGGAACATATACAACGCGCCCTGAGGTTTCACGCAGGAAACCCCTGGGATTTCGTTCAACAGCTCCCAGGTGCGGTTGCGCTGTTCATACAGACGGCCGCCGGGTTGAATAAATTCATTGATACTCTGGTAACCGCCCAACGCCGTTTGGATCGCGTGCTGCATCGGCACGTTGGCGCACAGACGCATCGACGCCAGCATTTCCAGCCCTTCGATATAGCCCTTGGCATGTTTCTTCGGCCCGTTCAGAACCATCCACCCCTGGCGGAAACCGGCCACGCGGTAAGTTTTGGACAGCCCGTTGAAGGTGACTGTCAGCAGATCCGGCGCCAGCGCAGCGATCGAATGGTGCTCGGCTTCGTCATACAGGATCTTGTCGTAGATCTCATCGGAGAAGATGATCAGGTTGTGCTGACGGGCGATCTCAACAATCTGCTCCAGCAGTGCTTTGCTATAGACCGCGCCGGTCGGGTTATTCGGGTTGATGATCACAATGCCACGGGTGCGTGGGGTGATCTTGCTGATGATATCATCCAGATCCGGGAACCAGCCGGCTTCTTCGTCACACAGGTAGTGCACGGCTTTGCCGCCGGACAGCGAAACCGCCGCGGTCCACAGCGGATAATCCGGTGCCGGCACCAGCATTTCGTCGCCGCTGTTGAGCAGCGCCTGCATGGATTGCACGATAAGCTCGGAAACCCCATTGCCGATGTAGATATCCTCAACTGTCACGTCACGTATGTTGCGCGCCTGGTAGTGCTGCATGATCGCTTTACGTGCCGAGAAGAGCCCTTTGGAGTCGGAATAGCCTTGCGCCGTGGGCAGATTGCGGATCACGTCGACCAGGATTTCGTCAGGGGCGTCAAAACCAAACGGGGCAGGGTTACCAATGTTCAGTTTGAGGACTTTATGGCCTTCTTCTTCAAGACGTTTAGCTTCTTTGAGCACTGGGCCGCGAATGTCATAGCAGACGTTGTCCAGTTTGCTGGATTTCTCAATGGGGGACATAGAAAGTTGAGCCTTTTGCTGGGATGGGGGCGTTCCTACCGTGGAACACCGCAACCTGCCCAATGTACTCCTGGCGCTGACGCTTTTGAAGGGTTGTGCACGCCTTTGGTGCAAACGAAGGGCTCAGAGGTTCATTTCAGGGATGATAAACAATGTTAAAGTGTTTTTCTGGTTTTTAATTCTTGTTTTTGTTTAGTTTGTAGTTATTTAATCTGATTTGATGCGGGTGAGCAGAGCTATAAAGGCCCATGCCATCGACGCTGAGCTAACTGAAGGGACTTTACTGTTAAGCCACAGAGGGGATTTAACGGAGTTAAAATGTAAAGAAATGATAATGCCAGAGTCGTCTGATGGCCGCTTGTCCATCGGAGATCCAAACTGAATCATAAGAAAATTCACATTAGCGCTATTTTAGTTTCTCTGTTAAGCCGCATTTAAGTAGTTATTCCTTAGTTATTGACGGGATAAATGTTACTGATTGAATTTATTAAAATCATTAAAAAATGTACCGGCCGTTACAACAGAAACTTCTTACTCTTTCGCGTATAGGAAGACGCTCAGGCCAGTCTGGCTGCGGAGGTTGTGCAGCACAATTGGTGTGGTAATCCCACTATCTGAGTGAGTAAAATATATTGTTCGGTAAAAATGAAACAATTGCACCACTTATAACGTCAGTCGTTGTATAAGCATTCTCGATAGATCACATTTTAAAAGGCGATAGAGGTAACGAAATAAAAGTAATTTTTTTGCCCTCCACTAATGAGTGGGGTACTGTCATGTCTGACATCGTCCCTTTTAAACGATGTCTTAGAAACACACCAGGGTAGTTTGTAAATTAGAATTTAAAAAGTGAAGAAAACACTATGACAACTGCAAATCGTCCGATACTCAATCTCGACCTCGATCTGCTAAGAACCTTTGTAGCTGTTGCTGATTTGAATACTTTTGCGGCGGCGGCAGTCGCCGTTTGTCGTACTCAATCAGCCGTCAGCCAACAAATGCAGCGGTTAGAGCAACTGGTTGGCAAAGAGTTGTTTGCCCGTCATGGGCGCAACAAATTACTGACCGAACACGGTATTCAGCTTCTCGGCTACGCCAGGAAAATCCTGCGCTTCAACGACGAAGCCTGTACTTCTCTGATGTACAACAATATTAAAGGTGTTCTGACTATTGGCGCTTCTGATGATACCGCCGATACCATCCTGCCTTTCCTGCTTAATCGCGTCACTTCGGTGTATCCAAAACTGGCGATTGACGTCCGGGTGAAACCCAGCTCGTTCATGATCGACATGCTGGAAAACGGTGAAGTCGATCTGGCGATCACCACTATGGCTACCGCGGATCGCCCGCACATTGTGCTGCGTACTTCGCCAACCCTGTGGTATTGCGCGGCGGATTACCATTTCCAGGCCGGCGAACCGATCCCGTTGGTGGTGATGGACGAACCCAGTCCGTTCCGCTCGATGGCGATCAAACATCTGGATGAAGCCGGGATCCCATGGCGGATTGCTTATGTGGCTTCGACGTTGTCCGCCGTTCGCGCAGCCTGCAAGGCCGGATTGGGCATCACCGTTCGGCCGATTGAAATGATGAGCCCGGACCTGCGGGTGCTCGGTGCAATGGAAGGGCTACCGGCACTGCCAGATACTCAATATAGCCTGTGCCAGGATACCCAGTGCGGCAATGAGCTGGCGATGGCGATATTCAGCACCATGCAGAACGGCAACGACAACTACAGTTTCAGTGGGCCGAGTCCCTCGCTGGAAGATGACACCTGTCTGGTTGACGATGAGGAATAACGCCCAAAAGCGTTAAACCGGGTAATAAAACCTCTGCTTCGGCGGAGGTTTTTTTTGCCCTGAATTCGATGAAAGTTAGATTTATGAGGGTTTCGATTGGTTTTAAAAGTGAAGGTCTTATTTGTTGGGCTTAAAGATTGTTAATGAGAACGGTTATCAGACGAAAAAATAGTCTTTCGGTCATTTATTGAACGAATAATTATAAAGGTAAAGGCCTGGAATCAATATGGTTATTTTGGTAGTTTGTGGCGGGCCGATTTGACCGGCGGGATTGACAAAAATTATTAAAGGGCCACACTTTTTTTGAGGGTTTATGCTGAAAACGTGTCCTGGATCAAAAAAATACCCCTAGGTAGTGAGTGGAAGAACAGGAGATTCCTGAGACAATGGTATAGTAAAACTGAAATGAGCATGTTGGTTTATATCTATCTGTTTCTACACATCAATTAACTGACACGATTTAGCCTAAGCCGGTCGCATCAAATGTTAATTAAATGATGAGTATGTAAACTAGTGTGTAGATACTTTTGTCAAAGTTGACAAAAGGTTATAGAAAGGAGTAAAAAGCCCACAGTAAAACGCTGGCTAACTTGCTGTAATAGCAGTTTGTTTGTGTGGTTTATTTATCCTTCCCTTAAATCGATGTGGTGCACTAACTGCCAGAAACAAGAGCAGAGCGATCGACGCCACTTTTGATGAGTAAGCATAGAGTATGTCAACAACCACTGAAGTTATCGCTCATCACTGGGCGTTCGCCGTATTTTTTGTCGTGGCAATCGGGCTTTGCTGTTTAATGCTGATGGGCGCGTTCTTCCTGGGTGGGAGAGCCCGTGCGCGCGCCAAACATACCCCGTTTGAATCAGGCATCGACTCGGTCGGCACGGCGCGCATGCGTCTGTCCGCCAAGTTCTACCTGGTCGCCATGTTCTTCGTTATTTTCGATGTTGAAGCCTTGTACCTTTACGCCTGGTCGGTCTCCATACGTGAGAGCGGTTGGGTAGGCTTCATCGAAGCCGCCATTTTCATTTTGGTGTTATTGGCTGGGCTGGTTTATCTGGTGCGTATTGGCGCATTGGATTGGACTCCGGTGCGCTCCAGGCGCCAGAGCAAGCCAGGCACAATCAAAAACGCCACCAACAGTCACCCGCAGTAGTCGGTTAAAAACGAGGCATTAAGATGGACTATACGCTCACCCGCATAGACCCGAACGGTGAGAACGACCGTTACCCCCTGCAAAAACAGGAGGTCGTCGCCGATCCCCTGGATCAACAGGTTCACCGCACGGTTTACATGGGTAAACTCGAACATGCATTGCATGACATGGTGAACTGGGGGCGTAAAAACTCTATTTGGCCGTATAACTTCGGTCTTTCGTGCTGCTACGTGGAGATGGTGACGTCGTTTACCGCCGTTCACGACGTGGCCCGCTTTGGTGCTGAAGTTCTGCGTGCATCGCCACGTCAGGCAGACCTGATGGTGGTGGCCGGTACCTGCTTTACCAAGATGGCCCCGGTTATTCAGCGTCTGTACGAACAGATGCTGGAGCCAAAATGGGTGATCTCCATGGGTGCCTGCGCCAACTCCGGCGGCATGTACGATATTTATTCCGTGGTACAGGGCGTGGACAAGTTCCTGCCGGTCGACGTGTACATTCCTGGTTGCCCACCGCGCCCGGAAGCTTACATGCAGGCACTGATGCTGTTGCAGGAATCTATTGGCAAAGAACGCCGCCCTCTGTCCTGGGTTGTCGGCGATCAGGGTGTTTACCGCGCCAACATGCAGTCTGAAAGAGAGCGTAAACACGGCGAGCGTATCGCGGTGACCAACCTTCGGACGCCTGACGAGATTTAAGACGTTCATTTAACGTCCATCTTAGTGCGCTATTGGTTAACACAGCGAAAAGTGAACTTGCGGCGAAATAACCCTTCAGTGTGGTGAAAAAAATTATGACAGATTCAACGACGCACGACGCATTGCCGGCCTGGCAAACCAGAGATCACCTTGACGACCCGGTGATTGGCGAACTGCGCAACCGTTTTGGGCCGGAAGCCTTTACTGTTCAGCCCACCCGTACCGGAATGCCCGTGGTATGGGTCAAACCTGACCAGTTACTGGAAGTAATGACGTTTTTGAGAAAACAGCCGAAGCCTTACGTCATGCTGTTCGATCTGCATGGCGTGGACGAGCGTCTTCGCACCCACCGCGACGGTTTGCCGGCTGCGGATTTTTCTGTTTTCTATCATCTGATTTCTATCGAACGCAACCGCGACATCATGCTGAAAGTGGCGCTGTCTGAAAAAGACCTGCACGTGCCCACAGCGACCAAGGTTTTCCCTAATGCCAACTGGTATGAGCGTGAAACCTGGGAAATGTTCGGTATTACCTTCGACGGCCACCCGCACCTGTCGCGCATCATGATGCCGCAAACCTGGGAAGGCCACCCGCTGCGTAAAGACTACCCGGCACGCGCCACCGAGTTCGATCCCTTTGTGTTGACCAAACAGAAAGAAGATCTGGAAATGGAAGCGCTGACCTTCAAACCGGAAGACTGGGGCATGAAGCGCGGCACCGAGAACGAGGACTTCATGTTCCTTAACCTCGGCCCGAACCACCCGTCTGCGCACGGTGCATTCCGTATCATTCTGCAGCTGGATGGCGAAGAGATTGTCGACTGCGTACCGGATATCGGTTACCACCACCGTGGCGCCGAGAAGATGGGCGAGCGTCAGTCCTGGCACAGCTACATTCCGTACACCGACCGTATCGAGTACCTCGGCGGCTGCGTGAACGAAATGCCTTACGTGCTGGCGGTTGAGAAACTGGCCGGTATCAAGGTGCCGGATCGCGTTGATACCATCCGCGTGATGCTGTCCGAACTGTTCCGTATCAACAGCCACCTGCTGTACATCAGTACGTTCATTCAGGACGTCGGCGCCATGACCCCGGTGTTCTTCGCCTTTACCGACCGTCAGAAAATCTACGATCTGGTTGAAGCGATTACCGGTTTCCGTATGCACCCGGCCTGGTTCCGTATTGGCGGTGTCGCACACGACCTGCCGCGCGGTTGGGACCGTCTGTTGCGCGAGTTCCTTGAGTGGATGCCAAAACGTCTGGATTCCTACGTCAAGGCTGCGTTGAAGAACAGCATCCTGAAGGGTCGTTCCGTCGGCGTGGCATCCTACAATGCTAAAGAAGCGTTGGAGTGGGGCGTCACTGGTGCAGGCCTGCGCGCCACCGGTATCGAGTTCGATGTGCGTAAATGGCGTCCGTATTCCGGCTATGAGAATTTCGACTTCGAAGTTCCGGTCGGTGACGGCAACAGCGACTGCTACACCCGCGTAATGCTGAAGGTGGAAGAGCTGCGTCAGAGCCTGCGCATTCTCGAACAGTGCCTGAACAACATGCCGGAAGGCCCGTTCAAGGCCGATCACCCGCTGACCACGCCGCCGCCGAAAGAGCGCACGCTGCAGCACATTGAAACGCTGATCACCCACTTCCTGCAGGTTTCCTGGGGCCCGGTGATGCCAGCCAACGAATCATTCCAGATGATTGAAGCCACAAAAGGGATCAACAGCTACTACCTGACCAGCGACGGCAGCACCATGAGCTATCGCACCCGGGTACGTACGCCAAGCTTTGCGCACCTGCAGCAAATCCCAGCGGTAATCCGTGGCAGCCTGGTCTCCGACCTGATCGTCTATCTGGGTAGTATCGATTTTGTAATGTCAGATGTGGACCGCTAACTATGCATGATCAAAAAGACAATCACGCGAATAACCAAGCGCTTGAACCTATCAATGCGGCCGCTCCCCAGAGCGGCGTTGATGCATTTGAGCTGAGTGCGGAAGAACGTGATGCGATCGAGCACGAAAAGCACCATTACGAGGATCCACGCGCTGCCTCCATTGAAGCACTGAAAATTGTGCAGAAGCAGCGTGGCTGGGTTCCGGATGGGGCGATTCATGCCATCGCGGAGCTGCTGGGCATTCCTGCCAGCGACGTAGAAGGCGTGGCCACGTTCTACAGCCAGATTTTCCGTCAGCCAGTAGGGCGCCACGTGATCCGTTATTGTGACAGCGTTGTTTGTCACATCACCGGTTATCAGGGCATTCAGGCCGCCATTGAGAAGAAGCTGAGCATCAAACCGGGTCAAACCACCTTTGATGGCCGTTTCACTCTGCTGCCAACCTGCTGCCTGGGCAACTGCGATAAAGGGCCAACCATGATGATTGATGAGGACACTCACAGTCAGCTGAAGCCTGAAGATATCGAGACGCTACTGGAGCAGTATCAATGATTAAAGACATTGTACGCACTCCCGAAATGCACCCGCTGACCTGGCGGCTGCGCGATGACAAACAGCCGGTTTGGCTGGATGAATATCGCAGCAAGAACGGCTATGCCGGTGCTGAAAAGGCGATTAAAGGCCTGGCTCCGGACGAGATCGTCACCCTGGTGAAAGACGCCGGGCTGAAAGGTCGCGGCGGTGCAGGTTTCTCCACCGGTCTGAAGTGGAGCCTGATGCCGAAAGACGAATCCATGAACATCCGTTACCTGCTGTGTAACGCCGATGAAATGGAGCCGGGCACCTATAAAGACCGCTTGCTGATGGAGCAACTGCCGCACCTGTTGGTGGAAGGCATGCTGATCTCGGCGTTCGCGCTGAAGGCTTATCGCGGCTACATCTTCCTGCGCGGTGAGTACATCGAAGCTGCGGTGCATTTGCGCCGTGCGATTGCCGAAGCCACCGAAGCCGGTTATTTGGGCAAGAACATCATGGGCAGCGGCTTCGACTTCGAGCTGATTGTTCATACCGGTGCCGGTCGTTACATCTGTGGCGAAGAAACCGCCCTGATCAACTCGCTGGAAGGCCGCCGTGCCAACCCGCGTTCCAAGCCACCTTTCCCGGCTTCCTCCGGCGTTTGGGGCAAACCGACCTGCGTCAATAACGTAGAAACCCTGTGTAACGTTCCGGCGATCTTGGCGAACGGCGTTGAGTGGTACAAGGGGATCTCCGCCGGCAAGAGTAACGATGCCGGTACCAAACTGATGGGCTTCTCCGGCCGGGTGAAAAACCCAGGCGTTTGGGAGCTGCCGTTTGGTACCACCGCACGTGAAATTCTGGAAGATTACGCCGGTGGCATGCGTGACGGTCTGCGTTTCAAAGCCTGGCAGCCAGGCGGCGCGGGCACCGACTTCCTGACCGCCGATCACCTCGATCTGCCGATGGACTTCGAGAGCATCGGTAAAGCCGGCAGCCGTCTCGGTACTGCACTGGCGATGGCAGTAGACCACGAGATTGGCATGGTTCCGCTGGTGCGCAACCTGGAAGAGTTTTTCTCTCGCGAGTCCTGCGGCTGGTGTACGCCATGCCGTGACGGTCTGCCGTGGAGCGTGAAGATCCTGCGTGCGCTGGAAAACGGCGAAGGGCAGCCGGGGGATATCGAAACCCTTGAGCAGCTGTGCCGTTCTCTCGGCCCGGGCAAAACCTTCTGCGCCCACGCGCCAGGTGCCGTAGAGCCACTGCAAAGCGCAATTAAATATTTCCGTGAAGAGTTCGAAGCGGGCATCAAAGTGAAGCACTTCAGCAACGCGCATGCGATTGGCGGTATTCAGGCCAATAATCTGCTGAAGCAACGCTGGTAAGCCGACTCGCCCCGACGACACGGCCAGAATTTTTGATTAACGCCTGCCGCAAGGCAGGCCACTTGGAAGCATGCTGACTATGGCTACGATTCATGTAGACGGCAAAGAATACGACGTAGATGGGGCCGACAACCTGCTGCAGGCTTGTCTCTCCCTCGGGCTCGATATTCCTTACTTTTGCTGGCATCCGGCGCTGGGAAGCGTCGGCGCTTGCCGCCAATGTGCGGTAAAGCAATACCAAAACGCGGAAGATACGCGTGGCCGTTTGGTGATGTCTTGTATGACACCGGCATCCGATGGAACCTTTATTTCCATCGACGATGGCGAAGCCAAACAGTTCCGCGAAAGCGTGGTTGAGTGGTTGATGACCAACCACCCGCACGACTGTCCGGTATGTGAAGAAGGCGGTAACTGTCACCTGCAGGATATGACAGTAATGACCGGCCACAGCTTCCGTAAATACCGTTTCAGTAAGCGTACTCACAACAATCAGGAGCTGGGGCCGTTTATCTCGCATGAGATGAACCGCTGTATCGCCTGCTACCGTTGCGTGCGCTACTACAAGGATTATGCGGACGGCACCGACTTCGGTGTTTACGGCGCGCACGACAACGTCTACTTCGGACGCGTCGAGAGCGGCACGCTGGAAAGTGAGTTCTCCGGTAACCTGGTGGAAGTGTGCCCGACCGGCGTGTTCACCGACAAAACCCACTCCGAGCGCTATAACCGTAAGTGGGACATGCAGTTTGCACCGAGCATCTGCCAGCAGTGCAGCATCGGCTGTAACACCAGCCCGGGCGAGCGCTATGGCGAACTGCGTCGTATCGAAAACCGGTATAACGGCAGCGTGAACCACTACTTCCTGTGTGATCGCGGCCGCTTCGGTTATGGCTACGTGAACCAGAAAGATCGTCCACGTCAGCCACAGCAACTGCGTGGCGACGACTGGATCACCCTGAACGCCGAGCAGGCGATGCAGGGCGCGGCGGACATCCTGCGTCAGGCGAAGAAAACCATCGGCATTGGCTCACCACGCGCCAGCCTGGAAAGTAACTTCGCACTGCGTGATTTGGTGGGTGCCGAGAACTTCTATACCGGTATCTCGCAGGCCGAACAGGGCCGTCTGGATCTGATGCTGAACGTGCTGCAAAACAGTGGCGTTCACACGCCTGCGCTGCGCGAAATCGAAGGCTATGACGCCGTGCTGGTGTTGGGTGAAGACTTGACCCAGACCGGCGCACGTATTGCCCTGTCTGTACGTCAGGCAGTGAAGGGCAAGGCTCGTGCCATGGCTGCGGCCCAACGCGTTGCCGACTGGCAGATTGCTGCGGTGCAGAACATTGGCCAGCACGCCAAACACCCGTTGTTCGTTACCAACGTGGATAACACCCGTCTGGACGATATCGCGGCATGGAACTACCGCGCACCGGTGGATGAGCAGGCGCGCTTCGGCTTCGCTATCGCCCATGCGCTGGACAACGCGGCTCCGGCAGTCAACGATTTGGCTGACGGCCTGAACAAGAAAGTCGATATCATCGTGCAGGCGCTGACCGACGCGCGTAAACCGTTGATCATCACCGGCAGCAACGCTGGTAGCGAAGCCATCATCGAAGCGGCGGCCAACATCGCCAAGGCGCTGAAGGATCGCGGTTCTGACGTCGGCATCACCTTCGTAGCCAGCGCCGCCAACAGCATCGGTTTGTCGATGATCGGCGGCGGTTCGCTCGATCAGGCGCTGATCCAGTTGGAAAGCGGCGAAGCCGACACGGCCATCGTGATGGAAAACGATCTCTACCGGCATGCGCCGGCGGCGAAAGTGGACGCTGCACTGGCCAAGGTCAGTAACCTGATCGTGGTCGATCATCAGCGTACCGCCATCATGGATAAAGCTAATCTGATCCTGTCGGCGGCCAGCTTCGCGGAAAGCGACGGTACTCTGGTCAATCAGGAAGGCCGCGCTCAGCGTTTCTTCCAGGTTTACGATCCGGCGTACTACGACGACGCGAAGAAAGACGTTTACACCGTAATGCTGGAAAGCTGGCGTTGGATGCACTCGCTGCATTCCACCTATACCAGCCGCCACGTGGACTGGACGCAGCTTGATCATGTGATCGAAGCCTGTGTCACCGCGTTGCCGCAGTTGCAGGGCATTGTCGATGCTGCACCGGACGCGAGTTTCCGTATCCGCGGTCAGAAACTGGCGCGTTCTCCGATTCGCTCCAGTGGCCGTACGGCGATGCGCGCCAATATCAGCGTGCACGAACCGCGTCAGCCGCAGGATAAAGACACCATGTTCGCCTTCTCAATGGAAGGGAACAACAGCCCGTTCGCTGACCGCCAGCAGATCCCATTTGCCTGGGCACCAGGTTGGAACTCACCGCAAGCATGGAACAAGTTCCAGGCCGAAGTGGGCGGCAAGCTGCGTCATGGCGATCCGGGCGTGCGTTTGATCGAAGCGGGGGAGGGCAAGCTGGGTTACTTCGACCGCGTGCCTGCCGCCTTTGGTCAACAGCAAGGCTGGCGTGTCGCGCCGTATTACCACCTGTTCGGCAGTGATGAAATGTCACAGCGTTCCGGGGTGATTCAGCAGCGCATGCCGGAGGCCTATGTGATGGTCAATCCGACCGATGCGGCTGCGCTGGGCGTCAATGCCGGTGCGCTGGTGGAATTCAGCTGTGCGGGCCAGACCTTGCGTCTGCCGGTGCGTCTGAGTGAAACCCTGACCCAGGGCCAGGTGGGCTTACCGCTCGGCTTGCCAGGGATCTCGCCGGTACTGGTGGGTGCAACGGTTGAAAATCTGCGGGAGGCAACACGATGAGCTGGTTTACCCCTGAGGTGATCGACATTCTGATCTCCATTGTTAAAGCGGTAGTGATCCTGCTGGTCGTAGTCACCTGTGGGGCATTCATGAGCTTCGGCGAACGCCGTTTGCTCGGCTTGTTCCAGAACCGTTATGGACCGAACCGTGTCGGCTGGGGTGGCTCACTGCAACTGGTCGCCGACATGATCAAAATGTTCTTCAAGGAAGACTGGGTACCGAAATTCTCCGACCGGGTGATCTTTACCCTGGCGCCGATGATCGCCTTTACTTCCTTGTTGCTGGCATTTGCCATCGTCCCGGTCAGTCCGACCTGGGCGGTGTCTGACCTCAACATCGGTATTTTGTTCTTCCTGATGATGGCCGGCCTGGCGGTTTACGCCGTGCTGTTTGCCGGCTGGTCGAGCAACAACAAATACTCGCTGTTGGGGGCGATGCGTGCTTCTGCGCAAACCCTGAGCTACGAAGTGTTCATCGGCCTGTCGTTGATGGGTGTGGTGGCGCAGGCGGACTCCTTCAACATGCAGGCGATCGTTGAATCTCAGGCGCACATGTGGAACGTCATCCCGCAATTCTTTGGTTTCATTACCTTTGCGATTGCCGGCGTGGCGGTGTGTCACCGTCACCCGTTTGACCAACCGGAAGCCGAACAGGAACTGGCTGACGGTTACCACATTGAATATTCCGGCATGAAGTTCGGTCTGTTCTTCGTGGGTGAATACATAGGTATCGTCACCGTTTCTGCCCTGATTGTGACGTTGTTCTTCGGTGGCTGGCAGGGTCCTTTCCTACCGCCATTCGTCTGGTTCGCGCTGAAAACGGCTTTCTTCATGATGATGTTCATACTGATTCGTGCTGCTCTGCCACGTCCGCGCTATGACCAGGTGATGTCCTTCGGCTGGAAAGTGTGTCTGCCGTTGACGCTGCTGAACCTGCTGGCGACTGCCGCAGTCATTTTGTACAACGCTCAATAAGGGGTGAATAAACCATGACATTGAAAGAGTTATTGGTTGGTTTCGGCACCCAGGTGCGCAGTATTTGGATGATAGGCCTGCACGCCTTCGCCAAACGCGAAACCCAGATGTATCCGGAAGAACCGGTTTACCTGCCGCCGCGCTACCGTGGCCGCATCGTGCTGACGCGCGATCCGGACGGCGAAGAGCGCTGCGTGGCTTGTAACCTGTGTGCGGTTGCCTGCCCGGTGGGCTGTATCTCGCTGCAAAAAGCAGAACAGAAAGATGGCCGTTGGTATCCGGAGTTCTTCCGCATCAACTTCTCGCGCTGCATTTTCTGCGGCCTGTGCGAAGAAGCTTGCCCAACTACCGCCATTCAGCTGACGCCGGATTTCGAAATGGGTGAGTTCAAGCGCCAGGATCTGGTGTACGAAAAAGAAGATCTGTTGATCTCGGGGCCGGGTAAATATCCGGAATATAACTTCTACCGGATGGCCGGTATGGCGATTGACGGCAAAGCCAAGGGCGAAGCCGAAAACGAAGCCAAACCGATCGACGTCAAAGGTCTGTTGCCTTAAGGAGCCAGCAAGCATGGAAATTGCCTTTTATCTGGCAGGTTTTATTGCGGTGATCGCGACAATTCGCGTGATCTCGCATACCAATCCTGTGCATGCGTTGCTGTATCTGATCGTCTCGTTACTGGCGATCTCTGCAGTCTTTTTCTCACTCGGTGCCTACTTCGCCGCGGCATTGGAAATCATCGTCTACGCCGGTGCCATCATGGTGCTGTTCGTGTTCGTGGTGATGATGTTGAACCTCGGCAACGCGGTGCAGCAACAAGAGCGCGATTGGCTCAAACCGTCGGTGTGGATCGGCCCTGGCATCTTGTCGCTGGCGCTGTTGGTGGTGCTGATTGTTGCTATCCGCAGCGTGTCCGATCAGGGCATCAGCGGTGAGATGGTTGACGCTAAAGCGGTGGGGATCAGCCTGTTTGGTCCTTACGTTCTGGCGGTTGAGCTGGCTTCAATGCTGCTGTTGGCAGGTCTGGTTGTTGCCTTCCACATTGGCCGTGAGCACAAACCGGGTGAGGTGTTGAGCAACGCCCCGGCCGGTGGCGAAATGGCGAGAAGAAAATCGGAGGAGCAAGCATGATCCCTCTTCAACATGGCCTGATCCTGGCGGCAATTCTGTTCGTCCTGGGTCTGACCGGGTTGCTGGTGCGTCGCAATCTGCTGTTTATGCTGATCAGTCTGGAAGTGATGATTAACGCCGCAGCACTGGCGTTTATCGTGGCGGGCAGCTACTGGGGCCAACCGGACGGGCAGGTGATGTATATCCTGGCGATCAGCCTGGCAGCCGCCGAGGCCAGTATTGGTCTGGCATTGCTGCTGCAGCTTTACCGTCGTCGTCATACCCTGAATATTGATACTGTCAGTGAGATGCGCGGATGAACCTATTATATTTAACTATTCTGCTACCGCTGATCGGGTTCCTGCTGTTGGCCTTCTCCCGAGGCCGCTGGTCTGAGAACACCTCGGCAATCGTCGGCGTAGGCTCTATCGGCCTGGCTGCTCTGGTCACGGTCCACGTGGGTATGGACTTCTTCGCCCAGAAAGCCACGGGTGTGCAGCTGTTTGAGCAAAACCTGTGGAACTGGATGAGCGTCGGTAATTTCAATATCGGTGTGACCCTGACGCTGGACGGCCTGTCGCTGACCATGCTGTCAGTGGTGACCGGCGTGGGCTTCTTCATCCACATGTTCGCTTCCTGGTACATGCGCGGTGAAGAGGGTTACTCACGCTTCTTCGCGTACACCAACCTGTTTATCGCCAGCATGGTGGTATTGGTACTGGCAGACAACCTGTTGCTGCTGTACCTGGGTTGGGAAGGCGTGGGCCTGTGCAGCTACCTGTTGATCGGTTTCTATTACAAGGATCCGGCCAACGGTGCGGCGGCAATGAAAGCCTTCATCGTGACCCGCGTCGGTGACGTGTTCCTGGCATTTGCGCTGTTCATCCTCTACAACGAGCTGGGCACGCTGAACATCCGCGAACTGATGATCCTGGCACCGCAAAAACTGGCGGTCGGCGATACGGCGATCACCTGGGCTACGTTGATGTTGCTGGGTGGTGCGGTCGGTAAATCGGCGCAGTTGCCGTTGCAGACCTGGCTGGCAGACGCGATGGCGGGTCCAACCCCGGTTTCTGCACTGATCCACGCAGCAACCATGGTGACCGCGGGCGTTTACCTGATTGCCCGTACTCACGGCCTGTTCCTGATGGCGCCGGAAGTGCTGCATCTGGTGGGCATTATCGGGGCGGTGACCCTGGTGCTGGCCGGCTTTGCCGCGCTGGTGCAAACCGATATCAAGCGCGTGCTTGCCTACTCCACCATGAGCCAGATTGGCTACATGTTCCTGGCGTTGGGCGTGCAGGCGTGGGATGCGGCTATCTTCCACCTGATGACCCATGCGTTCTTCAAGGCGCTGCTGTTCCTCTCCTCCGGTTCGGTGATCCTGGCCTGTCATCACGAGCAGAACATCTTCAAGATGGGCGGCCTGCGCAAGAGCATTCCGCTGGTTTACGTCTGCTTCCTGGTGGGTGGCGCTGCGCTGTCGGCACTGCCGCTGATCACCGCAGGCTTCTTCAGTAAGGATGAGATCCTGGCCGGTGCGATGGCTAACGGTCACATCAACCTGATGATTGCCGGTCTGGTCGGTGCGTTCATGACCTCGCTGTACACCTTCCGTATGATTTTCATCGTGTTCCATGGCGAAGAGAAAATCAAAGCGCATGCCGGTAAAGGCATCACTCACCACCTGCCGCTGTTGGTTCTGCTGGTGCTGTCCACCTTCGTTGGCGCGATGATCGTTCCGCCATTGCAGGGCGTACTGCCAGACACCACCGAGCTGGCGCACGGTAGCGTGCTGCAACTGGAGATTACCTCCGGCGTAGTGGCTATTGTCGGCATCCTGCTGGCGGCGGCGCTGTGGCTGGGCAAACGTAGCCTGGTGACCCGCATTGCCAATAGCGCACCGGGGCGTTTCTTCTCGACCTGGTGGTTCCATGCCTGGGGCTTCGACTGGCTGTACGACAAAGTGTTCGTCAAGCCGTACCTGGGTATTGCGAAGTTGCTGCAGCGTGATCCGCTGAACTCGATGATGAATCTGCCGGCCATCTTCTCCCGCTGGGGGAACCGTGGTCTGACAGTGAGCGAGAACGGTCAGGTGCGTTGGTATATAGCGTCTATGGGTGTGGGTGCAGTGGTCGTATTGGCTCTGTTGATTCTGGTTTAATTGAATAATTTAAACAGACGCATTTTTCGGGCGTAGCGCCCTGCAGGGCAGGCGCTACGTACAAAGTTTGAAATTATTCGTATAAGGGACACAAAACGCCATGCTATTACCTTGGCTAATTCTTATCCCCTTTATTGGCGGTCTGCTGTGCTGGCAGTTTGAGCGCTTCGGTACTAAGGTGCCGCGCTGGATTGCGTTGATCGCAATGGGGCTGACATTGGCGCTTTCTCTGTATCTGTGGATGCAGGGTGGCTACACATTGACTACGCCGAAAGGCATTCCGCAGTGGCAGTCTGAATTCCTGCTGCCGTGGATCCCACGCTTTGGTATTTCCATCCACCTGGCGCTGGACGGCCTGTCACTGCTGATGGTGGTGCTGACCGGCCTGCTGGGCGTGCTGGCTATTCTCTGTTCCTGGCGTGAAATCCAGAAATACCAGGGCTTCTTCCACCTGAACCTGCTGTGGATCCTGGGTGGGGTAATCGGTGTGTTCCTCGCCATCGACATGTTCCTGTTCTTCTTCTTCTGGGAAATGATGTTGGTGCCGATGTACTTCCTGATTGCACTCTGGGGTCACAAGGCGTCGGACGGGAAGACTCGTATCACTGCGGCTACCAAGTTCTTCATCTATACCCAGGCCAGTGGTCTGGTGATGTTGATTGCCATTATGGGCCTGGTGTTCGTGCACTATAACGCGACCGGCGTGTGGACCTTCGATTACGAAGACCTGCTGCAGACGCCAATGTCCCATAACGTGCAATACCTGTTGATGCTGGGCTTCTTCATCGCCTTTGCGGTGAAAATGCCGGTAGTGCCATTGCACGGCTGGTTGCCTGATGCGCATAGCCAGGCACCCACCGCAGGTTCTGTTGACTTGGCGGGGATCTTGCTGAAAACCGCGGCCTACGGCATGTTGCGTTTCAGCCTGCCGCTGTTCCCGGAAGCGTCGCACGAGTTTGCGCCAATCGCCATGTGGCTGGGCGTGGTCGGTATCTTCTACGGTGCCTGGATGGCATTTGCGCAGACCGATATCAAGCGTCTGATTGCTTATACCTCGGTTTCCCATATGGGCTTCGTGCTGATCGCCATCTACACCGGCAGCCAACTGGCTTACCAGGGTGCGGTAATCCAGATGATTGCGCACGGCCTGTCTGCGGCCGGTATGTTCATCATCTGTGGCCAGCTGTACGAACGTCTGCATACCCGTGACATGCGTGAAATGGGCGGCCTGTGGGGACGTATCAAATACATCCCGGCGCTGTCGCTGTTCTTCGCAGTGGCGACCCTGGGGATGCCGGGTACCGGTAACTTCGTCGGTGAATTCATGATCCTGTTCGGCAGCTATCAGGTTGTGCCGGTGATCACCGTGATTTCTACCTTCGGTCTGGTGTTTGCTTCGGTTTACTCGTTGATCATGATGCAGCGCGCCTATTACGGCAAAGCCAAGTCTGACCAACCGTTACCGGGCATGACCGCGCGTGAGCTGTTCATCATTCTGCTGCTGGTGGTGTTGCTGGTTCTGCTGGGGGTTTACCCGCAGCCGATTCTGGATACTTCCAATGCGGCGATGAGCAACGTGCAACACTGGTTTGGTTCGTCAGTTTCAGCAATTTCAACAACAAGGCCGTAATTCGCCATGACAATAACTCCTCAACAACTGATCGCATTGCTACCACTGTTGATCGTCGGATTGACGGTGGTGGTTGTGATGCTAGGCATTGCGTGGCGACGCGACCACTTTATCAACGCCACCCTGACCGTGATCGGTCTAAACCTGGCGCTGCTTTCGCTGTACTTTGTCGGCCAGGCAGGCCCAATGGACGTCACCCCGCTGCTGCGGGTTGACGGCTACTCGATGTTCTATACCGGGCTGGTGATTCTGGCGAGTCTGGCGACCTGTACCTTTGCCTATCCTTGGCTGGTCGGTTACCCGGACAACCGCGAAGAGTTCTACCTGCTGGTGCTGATTGCTACCCTGGGTGGCATTCTGCTGGCGAGTGCCAACCATCTGGCGTCGCTGTTCCTCGGTATTGAACTGATCTCGCTGCCGCTGTTCGGTCTGGTGGGTTATGCCTACCGCCAGAAGCGTCCGCTGGAAGCGGCCATCAAGTATATGTTGCTGTCTGCTGCCGCGTCGTCATTCCTGCTGTTTGGTATGGCGCTGCTGTATGCAGAGTCCGGCGACCTGTCACTGGCTGGCCTGGGCAAAAGCCTGCAAGAAAACATGATGCACCAGCCGCTGGTCCTGGCGGGTATGGGCATGATGATTGTCGGTCTGGGCTTCAAGCTGTCGCTGGTGCCGTTCCAAC
The DNA here is from genome assembly GCF_000347995.1 of Serratia sp. S4. Taxonomy (NCBI): domain Bacteria; kingdom Pseudomonadati; phylum Pseudomonadota; class Gammaproteobacteria; order Enterobacterales; family Yersiniaceae; genus Serratia; species Serratia sp. S4. Next base: position 3,628,108 of record NZ_KB661120.1, on the reverse strand, counting down.
TGTGGACGCCGGATGTGTATCAGGGTGCGCCTGCGCCGGTTTCAACCTTCCTGGCGACCGCCAGCAAGATTGCAATCTTCGCCGTAGTGATGCGTTTGTTCCTGTATGCACCGGCCGCCGACAACGAAGCGTTGCGCATGGTGTTGTCGATCATTGCCGTCTGCTCTATTTTGTTCGGCAACCTGATGGCTATCAGCCAGACCAATATCAAGCGTCTGCTGGGTTACTCGTCGATCGCCCACCTGGGTTATCTGCTGGTGGCGTTGATTGCGGTGCAAACCCATCAGCTGTCGTTGGAAACCGCCGGGGTTTACCTGGCCGGTTACCTGTTCAGCAGCCTGGGCGCGTTTGGCGTCGTCAGCCTGATGTCCAGCCCGTACCGTGGCCCGGATGCCGATTCACTGTTCTCCTACCGTGGTCTGTTCTGGCATAAGCCAATTCTGTCTGCGGTAATGACGGTGATGATGCTGTCACTGGCCGGTATCCCGATGACTCTGGGCTTTATCGGTAAGTTCTTTGTTATCGCGATGGGTGTCAGTGCTCACCTGTGGTGGTTGACCGGCGCAGTGGTGCTGGGCAGCGCCATCGGTTTGTACTATTACCTGCGCGTGACCGTCAGCCTGTTCCTCAGCGCGCCGGAAGCGCTGCAGCGCGATACCCCGAACAACTGGGCGTTGACCGCAGGCGGTGTGGTGGTGTTGATCTCCGCCGCGTTGGTGTTGCTGCTGGGGGTTTATCCGCAGCCGCTGATTACGCTGGTGCAGATGGCACAGCCGATGTTCTGATTGGCATCAAGGCAGTAAAAAAGGTCGCTTCGGCGACCTTTTTTGAGCTTGATGAAGTAGTCATTGAATCCGAGATACCCGGGCCTAGCGCACCGAGGGGCGCTCCGGCGGGCAAGCCGCTACGACCCCTTCGGCACGCTCTCCCTAATAACGGGCTTTGTCAGCAGTCTGAGGTCGCTTCGGCGACCTTTTTTTATGGGGCAGGAGATCAGCCGGGATTGTTTTTAAACGAGGTTTCCAACGCCTGCACTACGGCACGTAACCGCGCGGCGCGCTGCAGGTCGGGGTGCAGTACCAGCCAGATATCTACCCAGTCTTTATTCTCCGGGAAGATACGTACCAGATCCGGGTCCTTGTCCGCCAGGAAGGAGGACAGCAGGCCGATGCCCAATCCGTTACGCGTTGCCGAGCGCAACAGCAACTGTGAATTGCACTGCAAAACTACATTAGGGTCGATCAGCGCTTCGCCACAAAAGTCGTTCCAGTGGCGCGGCACCAGCTCGCGTGGAAACATCAGCAGATCATGGCCACTCAGGTGGCCGCCCTTGGTCGGCAGTCCGTGTTTGTCGATATAGTCCTGAGTGGCATACAGCCCCATTTCGATGGTTGCCATACGTTTGATAATCAGCTCATCGGACTCGGGCCGGGCGCCACGGATCGCCAAATCCGCTCCTCGGTAGGAAATATCAGAGATATTCACCGCCGTCAGCAGGGTGACGGTGATTAACGGATGTTGCTCCCGCAGCGCTTTCAAGGCCGGTATGACAAAGGCCTCGGCCATGGTGTCGGTGGTGGCGATGCGCACGTTACCGCACAGGCTATCGTCGCCGCTGGTGGCCTTGCGGCCAATCGCCTGCACGGCATTTTCCATATTCATCACGTCTGCCAGCATTTCCTCACCCAAAGGGCTGAGGGAGAATGATTTCGGCGTGCGGATAAACAGCTTGGAGCCCAGGCTCTCTTCAAAAGCGGTAATACGCCGTCCGACGGTGGCCTGGTCGACGTGTAGTTCATTGGCGGCCTTTCGTAAAGTGCCGCAGCGGGCTACTGCCAGGAAGAAGCGTGCGTCATCCCAATTCATCATGCCATTTCCTTTATGCTGGCTTATCGGCCTTGTTGGTGTTCATTCTTGCGCAACCTTACGGGCACGGGTTTAGGCGACAAGTCAGGGCTGGTATCATAATTATTTATTATGTTTCAGGATATGAATAAATGCATTAACGTGAAGCGATTTTGCATCTTTATTTTTACCCGACAATCTTTATCCTTATCAACGTTTATGCTGTGATCTGGCGCACGTTTTGTGCCAATGTTACCCTAAACGCGAAAGCAGATGCGCATGAGAGCCTGTCTCTGTTGGCTAACAGCCTGGTGGGATCGACTCTGAATCAGGTTGGCCAACCACGACTGGACATTAAAAATGGAGTCTCACGCAGAGAAGTTATACACCCCCGTAGCACTGGCAACTGCGGATGGTGTCAGGGTTATTGCCACGCCCGGCACGAAAGCGGCGGAGCAAACAAACGCTGATGTGATTATCCAGGGTCTTGAAGCACGCGGTATTCAGCACATATTCCTGGTACCCGGCAAGCTGGTGTACCCACTGATTAAATCCATTGAACATTCAGCCATTAGCGGCATCGTCGGCGCTCATGAAACCGCCTGCGGCTTTATGGCCGACGGCTACGCCCGCGCCAGCCGCAAGTTTGGCGTTTGTCTGGGCATCTCCGGCCCCGGCACCATGAATTTCCTGCCGGCGATGGCCGCGGCCCAGGCCGATAAAATCCCGGTGCTGTATCTGGCCGGCGGTATCGCCACTTATCATGAAGCGCAGGGCGCTTTCCAGGACGGCAGCAATAGCGGCATTGATGAGCTGACTATCGTCAAACCGCTGCTTTCCGCCGCGATAGAAGTGAAAAATAATCTTACGTTGCAGCACGAGCTGCGGCGCAGTTTGTCCTGCCTGAACACCCAGCGTAAAGGCCGCGCTTATTTAAGCGTGCCGGTCGATATGCAAAAGAAAACGGTAGCCGGCAATTATGAAGCCAGCCCACAGCGTACGCCACAGTGCCGTGAAGCGGCGATCGACCAACAGGCGCTGGAGCAGGTGTTGGATGATTATCTGCTGCGCGGGCTGAACGTTGCCTGCCTGGTGGGTAACCGTATGAATAACCCGTTGGATGCCGCACTGCTGCTGCGCCTGGCGGAGAAATACCGCTTGCCGGTTGCCACTACGCTGTCCGGCAAGGGCGCTTTTCCCGAAGGGCACGAGCTGGCGCTGGGGCTGTATGGTTTCGCCGGTCATACCCGGGCGGTGGAAACCATCAATGGCGACGAGGTCGACGTGCTGCTGGTGCTGGGCTGCGATCTCAGCCAGCGCGACAGCCTGAACTGGAATTCACGGCTGCATGGCACCAAAACGCTGGTGGTGATCGATGAGGATTTCGACAAGGTCAGCTCGCATTATCAGCCGGACATGCAGATTTTCTCCAGCCTGACCGATACGCTGCGGCACCTGCTGGATGCGGTCAGCGATGAAGATCAGCATCTGGTCGCCATCAAGAGCCTGCGCAATGGCTGGCTTGAACAGGTGCGCCAACTGCCGTTGGAGCAACAGCAGCCCGATTTGCAGGCGCGCCTGGCCCTGGGTGAAGCCAATATGTACCCCGGCGACGCCATCAAACGCATTCGTAGCCGGATGGGCCCGGACACCAACGTAGTGGTCGACTCCGGCGCGCACCGCATCTTTATGGCGCACCATTGGCTGGCCAGCGGGCGTGGTGATTACCATACCTCAAGTTCCCTGGCACCGATGGGCTGGGCGATTTGTGCCGGCGTTGGTATCAAGCTGGCGGCGCCGCACCGCGACTGCGTGGTGGTCACCGGCGACGGATGCATGTTGATGCACGGTATGGAGATCCAGACCGCCGCCCGTTATCAGGTCAAAATGACCTTTGTGGTGATGAACAACTGCGCCCACGGGGCGATGCATATCGACACCTTGCAGAACCGCGGCGTCTCGGCGGACTACACGGCGTTGCCAAACCACGACTGGAAGGCCTTCGCCAACAGTCTGGGAGTTTCTTCTGCCAGGGCGGCAACGCTGGAAGAGCTGGACGAGGCACTGGTCGCGGCGGCTGAGCACGAAGGCCCGTTCCTGATAGAAGTGTTGGTAGGAAATCATGTGGCACCTAATCGCTACTATGCCGAGAGCATCGTAGAATACGAGCAGCGTATCAAAGGCTTGTAACGACGTAGCCCTGTTATTGCGGGAGTCGTCATTATTGTCCTTTGTATCACGCCATTCTATTTTACTTACAGTAGTCATGGAGCGATAACGATGTATAAACTGACACTTCTGGCATTAATGATGGCCTTTCAGGGCTATGCACAGGCCGCTGACGACCACGGCGAAGGCATTACCAAAGAAACCCTGCTGAAAACCGAGACGTCGTGGGAAGGTTCGCCGTACCAGCACTATCCGGCCGGTGCTCCGCAGATCACTATGCTGAAAGTCACCGTGGAACCGAACAAGGTGCTGGCCTGGCATACCCATCCGTGCATCAGCGCGGTGTATATGACCGGCGGCAGCGTTTCGCTGACGGTAAAGAAAACCGGTGTGAAGCACACCTTTAAGCAGGGCGACTCCTTTACCGATACGGTAGATATCGTGCATCAGGGCGTTTCCGGCGATAAAGGGGCCGAAATGCTGGTGTTCTTCGCCTGTGCCGATAACAAGCCGTTGACGGTGAAAGCCGCCGAATAATAGCCGTCGTCTTTCACACCGCGATGCTGTTGCCGTAGGGGCGAATAGATTCGCCCCGTTTTATTTTTGTCGCCCATTGGGGCGGCACTCCGAGGAAATCATGGTTGCTTTGTGGATGGTTGTCGCCAGCGGGTTCTTTGCGCTGATGGGGGCCAGCATCAAACTGGCTTCGGCCAAAGTCGGCTTTTTCGACATCATTTTTTATCGCTCTGTGATTAACGTGCTGATCGTTGCCGCGTTAATTCAGGTTAAAAACCTCGGTTTTCGCACCCGGCATCTGGGTCTGCATATGAAGCGCGCCGCCATCGGCAATGCGGCGATGTACTGTGGCTTCTACTCGCTGATCCATTTGCCGATCGCCACTGCCACCACGCTGGGCTACACCAACCCGATCTTTCAGTCGGCGATCGCCTTTGTCACCTCCAAAGGCCAGTTGACCGGCAAGCTGCTGTTCTCGGTGCTGCTGGGGTTTATTGGCATTCTGGTGCTGCTGCGGCCCGATACGCCGAACGGTGAGTATGCCGCCACGCTGATTGGCCTGCTTTCCGGCCTGCTGACTGCGCTGGCCTATTTTAACGTCGGCAAGCTGGTGCGCACGGGCGAGCCGGAGCTGCGGGTGGTGTTTTACTTCTCACTGGTGGGCACGATAGTGGGCGCTGTGATGACCACGGTGGTGGGGTTCAGTACGCTGGATAGCGCCATGATACTGTGCGTTTGCGCTATCGGCGTGTTCGGCAGCCTGGGGCAAATCACCATGACCCGTGCTTATGGCAGCGGTAATGCGGTGATAGTCAGCATTCTGTCCTACAGCACCATCATTTTCTCCACGCTGCTCGGTTATCTGCTGTTTGGCGAGAAACTGTCTTATATTGCCGCGGGCGGCATGGCGTTGATTATTCTTTCCGGTGCGCTGGCTATTTTGAAACGCGCCCCGGCGAAAGTCACCAAAGCTGAAGCCGTGTAATTTTGCATTCAACGGAATGCATTAATGAATCACTATGATGCATTCTTGGCTATTTTGACGGTTATACCCGAAAGGTATGATAAACGCGTTTCCTGATGAATTTGGTTTCAGGGCTTGGTGTTTATCCAGATTGTTTCGGGAGAGAAAAATGTCTGAAGGTGTGGCTGTTGATGAAGCGGCTAAAGCGAATTCGGGCACGTCGCATTTTGCCATTCTGCTGTTTTTAGCGCTGGCATTAATGTCTGCATTGCTCAACAGCAGTGCGCCGACGCCGCTTTATCCGCTTTATCAACATGAGTTGGCGCTAAGCTCGGTCAGCCTGACGGTCATTTATGGCGCCTATGCCGCTGGCGTATTGATCTCACTGTTCGGCGTGGGCAACATGGCCGGCAAGGTCAAAGACTTGCGCAGCATGATTGTGCCGGCGTTGCTGGTGGTGCTGGCCGGGGCTTTGCTGTTCTCTATGGCCGATTCGTTTTTGATGATGTTTATGGCGCGTTTGCTGGCCGGGATCGGCACCGGGGCATTAACCGGTGCGGCCAATATTGCGCTGGTGCGTTTTGGGCCGAAAGACGGCGGTAAAAATGCGGCGCTGATTGCCACGCTGTCGTTTACCACCGGCCTGGCGTTGGGGCCGATTTTCAGCGGTGTGGCGCTGCAAACCGGGTTCCATACCACTTCGCTGCCGTTCATTATCATTATGGCGGTGGCGGCAGTGGCCGCGCTGGGCGTGATGCTGAAATGGCCGGTTGAAGTGGTGGTCGCGCCGTTAAGCGGGGCGGCGGCGGTTGATGGCGCAGCGGAAAAAAGCTCATTGGCTGACGGCCTGCGTGCGACCGGTGGCAAGTTCTACCTGTGTGCCGGTGCACTGTTTATCTGTTGGGCGGTGGCTGCCAGCATTTTGGCGATTGGCCCGAGCGTGTCGGAAAAGCTGCTTGGCATGCACAGCCGCGGTATTTATGGTTACGTGATCGCGGTTTACCTGGTGATTGCCGGTATCAGCCAGATCCTGAGCCGTCGTGTTAATGCACGTCACTCGCTGATGTTTGGCTGTCTGGCGCAGGCGTTGTCGGTGGTGGTGTTCGCCGAAGCGATTCAAATTCACTCGTTGGCCCTGGCCAGTGTCGGTATGGTGATTGCGGGTTACGCCTACGGGGCAATTTTTGTCGGCAGCGCCACGTTGGTGAACCTGATTTCGCCGAAGGCCAGCCATGCAAGACTGATTTCGCTGTTTTATGTTATTGCTTATATCGCCAACTGGGTACCGATTCTGTTGGGGGTAGTGATCGACCATGCCAGCCTGCATCTGGCGGTCAACCTGTTATTTATGGTCAGTGCCGTGGTGTGCTTGATTCTGAGCTTTATGGTGACCCGTGCGGGCTTCCCGCGTTGAAATATTCTTGTTCTTTTAAGCGGAAGTCTTGCTGACTGAAACTTGAAATAAATATGTTCTCGCTGCGCAATGTGGCGAGCCAATTTCCCTGGTGTTGTTGTGTGTCATTTCCAGCGTGCTTGCCACGCTGGTTTTTTTTGTGACAAATTCCACATCTATGTAATTTTCTTGTTTATCGTTACATATTTTATGTGAAATACATCACATAAAAATACCGATTTTCGAGTAAACTGCGCGCTTTCTCTGCTGCGGGTCGGTTTATGAACGTTATTTTTGCCATTGCGGTGACAACCGGGATCCTCTCCGGCGTTTGGGGCTGGGTAGCCGTCAGCCTGGGGTTGATTAGCTGGGCTGGTTTCCTCGGCTGCACGGCCTACTTTGCTTGCCCGCAGGGTGGGCTGAAAGGGTTGTTGATAAGCTTGCTAACCTGTGGCAGCGGGGTATTTTGGGCAATGGTGATTATTCACGGCAGCGAATTGGCCCCAGGCTTGAGCATCCTCGGCTACCTGCTGACAGGCGCCGTGGCTTTCCTGATGTGTATCCAGGCAAAACAGCAGTGGTTGGGGTTTGTGCCCGGCACCTTTATTGGTGCCTGTGCCACCTTCGCCGGTGGCGGCGACTGGCCGCTGGTGACCCTCTCCCTACTGGTGGGATTGGTGTTCGGCTACGCGATGAAAAACAGCGGTCTTTGGCTGGCGGCACGCAATGAGAAACCCAAACCGGTAACGGCTGTTACCGAGCATGTTAACCGCTGATTTAAATGGTGCCGCCGAGTGAAATGCGGTAGTGCAGGTCAACGCGCTCGATGCACGGCACCCCTTTGATGCGTTTGAGTAAAATCTCTGTGGCGACTTTGCCCATATCAAACCTTGGGGTGATCACGCTGGCGATGCCCGGCGTGGTGGCCTTGCCAATATCCAGACCGTGAAAACCTGACAGCGCAATGTCCTGTGGCACCTTCAGTCCGAGCCGCAGACACGCCTGCAACACGCCAACCGCCAGATCGTCATTGGTGCACAAAATGCCGTCCAGACTGGGGTAGAGCTGGCGGGCCATGGCCAGCATGTCAGAACCGACCGAGACCGACGAGACCCGATGCGGCGTGATTTGCCGTGGCGTCAGTCCCTGATTTTCCATCGCCCGGCAATAGCCCTGGAAACGTTTGGTGTCGCGTGCGTCGGACATGGCACCAAAGTAAACCACCTGGCGTTTCCCGCTGGCGAGCAGCGCTTCGGTCATGTCAAAACCCGCCTGATAGTTATCAAACCCCACGGCGATCCGCCCCTCGGGCCCTTCAAGACTCATCACCTGCGCCACCGGGATTTTGGTTGCCGCCAGATATTTTTCCGCCCGCAGGGTGTGCTCCGAATCGGTGAGGATCAACCCGGCGATGGGGTAGGCCAGCAGTTGGATAATCTGTTCCTCTTCCCGCTGCCGGCTGTAGTCATAGTTAACCACCAGAGTTTGATAGCCGTGTTCGAGGGTGATGGATTCGATGCCGGCCAACAGATCGGCAAAGATCTGGTTGTTGAAGGAGGGGATCAGCACGCCGATGCGCGGCTTTTGGGACGATCGCGCCTCATCGCTGTCGGTGAAGTTAACTTCTTTCATCACCTGGGCAATTTTCGCAGCCGTTTCGGTAGCCACCTTGTCCGGCGTGCGCAGATAGCGGCTGACGGTCATTTTGGTCACACCGGCGAGCAGTGCAATATCCTGCAGCGTGACGCGTTGGTTCTTCATTTAGGGGCCTTAACAGCGTGGAGCGTAGAGATCGCGAATTCTGCCATGTTAACAAATCGATCTGGCGATAACAATCGACGTTATAAAGTGTAAAATCCCTATTTTTCAATGAAATGAATTAATTATCGGGCGCGCTGGAATGCGTGGCTTCACGTTAAAGGTAACAGCTTTTAGTAACACGATTTTAAGTGATCTTAATCACGTTTTTACCGGCGATGATCCGCTGAGATAGGCGTCAGTCCTATCCAAATGACATCGCCGGGGAACGTTATGAACAATTTATTTTCACTGGATAACAAAAAAATACTGATTACCGGCGCTTCTCGCGGCATTGGTTTTTTGCTGGCTCGTGGGCTGGCGCAGTATGGCGCCCATATTCTGGTTAATGCCACCACGCAGGAAAACGCCCAGCGCGCCGTTGAAACACTGCGACGCGAAGGTTTTCGCGCCGATGCTGCGGCTTTTGACGTCACCGACTCGCAGGCTATCCATGCCGCCATTGAGCAGATCGAAGCGGAAAGCGGCGGCATTGACGTGCTGATCAATAACGCCGGGATCCAGCGGCGTCATCCCTTTACCGAGTTCCCGGAAAAAGACTGGGATGACATTATCGCCGTCAACCAGAAGGCGGTATTTATAGTGTCGCAAACCGTAGCTCGCCATATGGTACAACGTCAAAGCGGCAAAATTATCAATATTGGCTCGATGCAGAGCGAACTGGGCCGCGACACTATCACCCCGTATGCCGCCTCCAAGGGCGCGGTAAAAATGCTGACGCGGGGCATGTGCGTTGAACTGGCGCGTTACAACATTCAGGTCAATGGCATCGCGCCGGGCTACTTCAAAACCGAAATGACTCAGGTGCTGGTGGACAACCCGGAGTTTACCGCCTGGCTGACCAAGCGCACCCCGGCCGCCCGCTGGGGTGACCCGCAAGAGCTGATTGGTGCGGCGGTGTTCCTGTCGTCCCAGGCTTCCGATTTTGTTAATGGCCAGCTGCTGTTTGTCGATGGCGGCATGTCCGCGGCGGTATAGCCGCTTGCCCAGGAGAAAATCATGATGAGAATTCAAACCCAATCCTGCGTGGTGAACGGCAAATATGACGTGGCGGTGGTGGAGCAGGAAGTGGATTATCAGGGGATCGGTACGCTGGTGAAAATCACCCGTGGCGGCATCTGCGGTTCCGACCTGCATTATTACCAGGAAGGCAAAGTCGGCAGTTTCCAGGTGCGTCAGCCGATGGTGCTCGGCCATGAGGTGATCGGTGAAGTGGTGGCCAGTGATACTGCCCGCCTGCCGGTGGGTCAGAAGGTGGCGTTAAACCCCAGCAAACCCTGTGGGCAGTGCAAGTATTGTCTGGCAAGTCAGCAAAACCAGTGTACTCAGATGCGTTTCTTCGGCAGCGCGATGTATTTCCCGCATGTTGACGGTGCCTTCACCCAGTACAAGGTGGTCGATAGCGCGCAGTGTATTGCCTTTGACGCCGATCGTGATGAAAAGGTGATGGTGTTTGCCGAACCGCTGGCGGTGGCGATACACGCGGCGAAGCAGCCCGGCGAAGTGACAGGGAAAAAGGTGTTTGTCTCCGGCGTTGGCCCAATTGGCTGCCTGCTGGTGGCGGCATTGAAGGCGCTGGGCGCCGGCGAAATTGTCTGTGCCGATCTTAGCCCACGTTGCCTGGATATTGCCCAGAAAATGGGGGCAACCCGTTGTCTGCATGCCGGCAATGACGACTTTAGCCTCTATCAGCAGGAAAAAGGGTACTTTGATATCGCTTTTGAAGTCTCTGGCCATCCGTCGTCGTTGCAGCGCTGCCTGGAGGTCACCCGGGCCAAAGGCACGGTAGTACAGGTGGGCATGGGGGGCAGCTTCCCGGATTTCCCGCTGATGTTGCTGATCGCCAAAGAGTTAAACTTGCTGGGTTCGTTCCGTTTTGTTGAAGAATTTGATTTGGCAGTAGCCTGGTTGGCCGAGGGGACAGTCAATCCATTGCCGCTGCTGTCTGCCGAGTTTGATAACCAGCAACTGGCGCAGGCGTTGGCCTTTGCCGGTGACAAGAGTCAGGCGGCCAAAGTACAGCTAGTGTTCTGATTTTAGCCAATAGTCTGATGGCGAAGAGCGGCGATCCTTGTCTATAGTTAAGGACCGTATCATTTTTAATCACGGAGAACTTAACATGGCGAGAAATACGGATAGGGATCAAACCACGCTCGATGACGATCTGAGAATGCTGAGCGACACGCTGGAAGAAGTGTTGAAGTACTCCGGCGATCGCGCCGATCAGGCCTATATCGACATCAAGTCACATGCCGAAGAGGCATTGAGCGAGGTTAAGTCGCGACTGGCTGATACTACCGAGTCCTACTATGCGCGAGCCAAGGACGCGGTTTGCCGCACCGACGGTTACGTGCGTGAAAACCCATGGCACAGCGTAGGTATTGGTGCGACGGTCGGTCTGGTACTGGGCTTGCTGCTGTCACGTAAATAAGCTCCCTGGAAGTTGGGCGCGGCCACCGCCGCGCCCCGATGTTTATTGCCCCAGCGTCACCTCTACCTGATGGGTTTTGCCATCGTCTACCAGCGTTATCACCGCCTCCGGCTGTATTTCACCGTCGACAGTTACCTGTGCCGCCCCCTGACCCTGACGAACGGTCAATTGATACTCGCTGCCGCCTTCCCGATAGTTAAGCGTCACCTGCGGCCAGTCCGCCGGCAGACGGGTGTTGACGGTCAGCCGATCCCCATGGCGTTTCAGCCCCAGCAGTGACTCGACGATCAACCGGTACATCCAGCCGGCAGATCCGGTATACCAACTCCAGCCGCCGCGGCCAACATGCGGCGCCACCGCATAAATATCGGCGGTAACCACGTAAGGCTCGACCTTGTAGCGTTCGGCAGCGGTGCTGTCCAGGCTGTGGTTGATCGGGTTGATCAGTGCCATCAACTCCCAGGCGCGTTCAATATTGCCCATTTCGGCAAAGGCCATCACGGCCCATACCGCGCCGTGGGTATACTGACCGCCGTTCTCGCGCACGCCGGGCAGATAGCCGCGGATATAGCCCGGATTCGGGCCGTTGCCGTCAAACGGCGGCGTCAGCAGTTTGATCAGCCCGGCCTGGTCGTCGACCAGATGTTTATCCAGCGATTGCATCGCCTGCAGGCTGCGTGGCTCATCACCGGCTCCGGACAGCACCGACCAACTCTGGGCGATGGCATCGATGCGGCACTCTGTCGATTCATGGGAACCCAGCGGTTCCCCGCTGTCAAAATAGCCCCGGCGATACCATTCGCCATCCCAGGCGTGATCGCGCAGGTTATCGCGCAGGGTGGCGGCTTGTTGACGGCACTGCGCGGCCAGTTCGGCGTCGTTACGACGCTGCGCCAGTGCGCCGTAGCGCTGCAGAATATGGAACAGGAAGAAGCCGAGCCACACGCTCTCGCCGCGGCCCTCCAGACCCACCATATTCATACCGTCGTTCCAGTCACCGGCCCCCATCAGCGGCAGGCCATGCTCACCAAAGGTCAGCCCGTGCTTCAACGCCCGCACGCCATGTTGGTACAGCGTCTCCTGTATCGCACTAGGCGCCGGTTGTTCGTAAGAGGATTCCTCGCCCGGCGCCAGTTTGCGCGCCTCCAGATAGCCCACTTGTTCTTCCAAAATGGCTTGATCGTCGGTGGCGTCCAGGTAGTGGCAAATCGCCAGCGGCAACCACAGATAGTCATCCGAACAGCGCGTGCGTACGCCATTGCCCTGCGGCGGATGCCACCAGTGCTGTACGTCGCCTTCGACAAACTGGCGTGAGGCGCACAGCAGGATCTGTTCCCGCAGGCGCTCAGGCGCGGCATGGGTCAGCGCCAGCGTATCCTGCAATTGATCGCGGAAGCCAAAGGCCCCGCCGGATTGATAGTAACCGCTGCGTGCCTGAATGCGGCAGGAGAGGGTCTGGTACAGCAACCAGCCGTTGGCCAGCAGGTTGACGGCCGGCTGTGGCGTGGTTATTTGCACCTTGTTGAGAATAGTGTCCCAATGTGCCGCGACCTGCTGCAGTTCATCCTGCAGGCTGTCTTCCCGCAGGTATTTTTGCAACAGCGCTTCGGCCTCATCGGCGTTTTGTCCAAGGCCCAGAGCGAAGACAAAGCTGCGCTGATCGCCATCGATCAGACTGATGGCCGACTGGACCGCACCGCAAGGATCCATGCCCGCGCCGGTCTTGCCGGACAGCCGCCGCAGCTTCAGCACCGCCGGGCTGGTCAGCGATCCGTTGCGGCCAACGAATTCACGCCGATCGCCACTGACAGAACAGTGCGCACCGGTCACGCCGAAGAAAGCCGTTCGTTCCGAACCACTGCCGCCGTAATGGTTGGTGGCCAGGATGCCGCAGCCGCTATCGAGCGTAGCCTCCTGGGTGACGATGTGCATAGCCGATTTTTGCCGCAGATCGCCGAGGATAAATTCCACGTAGCCGGTGGCCGACAGCTTGCGGGTACGCCCGGAGGTATTGGTCAGCGTCAGCAGGAACAGTTTTACCGGTGCCTCTTTGGCCACCAGCACGGTGAGCTGGCTGTCGATGCCGCTCTCGCGGTGATCGAACACGCTATAGCCGAAACCGTGACGGGTCAGATAGTGGCCGCGGCCGCGGGCAGGCAGCGGTGTCGGTGACCAGAAATGCCCGTTCTCTTCGTCACGCAGATAGAAGGCTTCCCCGCTGCGGTCACAGACTGGATCGTTATCCCACGGCGTCAGGCGGTATTCATGGGCGTTTTCGTACCAGGTGTAGGCCTGGCCGCTTTCCGAGATCACCGAGCCGAACATCGGGTTGGCTATCACGTTTGACCAGGGCGCAGGGGTGATCTTGCTTTCATTCATCGCAATGACATATTCGCGACCATCCTCCGAGAAACCGCCGAGGCCGTTATAGAACTGCAGCGCGTCAATGGCGGGCAGCTGCGGTGAATGCAGGTTGCGCGGCAGATTATCCACCGTTGCCAGTTTCGACGAGGCGGTGACCGGCGACAGCGGTTGCTGCAGGACCTGCGGCAGTTGCAGGCGCTGGTTGAGCTGTTCGGTCAGGCCACCGCGCCGATCGTCGAGATAAATTCGTGCCACGCTAAGCAGCAGGCGGTGATCTTCCGGTGACATATGCTCGCTGGTGCGTACGAAGATGCCGCCGGGCTTATCGGTCTGGGTGGACTCCATACCGGCGGCGATCAGGCTCATGATCTGATTTTGCAGCTCCTGGCGGTAGCCGCCGACGTCTTCGTTGAGGATCACCAGATCCACCTGCAGGCCTTTCAGACGCCAGTAGTTGTGCGCCTGGATCAGTTGCTGCACCAGTTCGATATTTTCACCGTCGGTGACGGTCAGCAGGACAATAGGCAGATCGCCGGAGATCGAATGTCCCCACAGCCCTGACTGGCCGCGTCGGTTCTGGATGATTTCGTTGCTGGCGGCACGCATTTCCTGCGCCGGGAACACCACCGCGCTGGCCAGGCGGTTGAACAGATTGGCGTCCTCCTCATTGGCGTTGAGTTGGCGCAGCACCACCTGGCTGTGCGACCAGGCCAGTTCAAACACGCGATCCGCCAGATGACGGTCGCGGTATTTCTCCAGCATTGCCAGGCTGCTGACGCGGTCTTCACAGACGCCATAGAAAATATCCAGCGTCAGCGGTACGTTCGGCTCCAGTACCACGCGCTGGCGAATAGCGATGATCGGGTCAATGACCGGACCGGCGCTGTTGCTCAGCGGCGCATTTTGATACAGCGCCTGCGGGTTGGCCGGGGTACGACCACGGCCGATAAACCTGGCGCGATCGGTTTCAAACGACGTTTGGCTGGTGCGGCCCTGTACCGTCATCATGTGCAGTAGCCACGGGCATTTCTCCTGGGGTTCGCGCGGGCGACGGTGGCACAAGATGGCGTCCTGATCCGGCAGCAGTTCGGTCTGTACGAACAGATTGCTGAAGGCCGGGTGAGCCAGATCGTTACCGGCCGGTGCCAGCACCACTTCCGCATAGCTGGTGATTTCGATGGTACGCGGTTGTTTACCGCGATTGAGCAACGTCACACGGCGTAGCTCGATATCGTCCTCCGGTGACACCACGATCTGCGTTTTGACCGACAGCGACCCCTGCTGGCGCTGGAATTCGGCACCGGCATCGTTGAACACGGCGCTGTAGCCCTTGGCAGCCCCGCCGATCGGTTGCCAGGTATTACTCCATACCTCGCCGGTTTGCGGATCGCGCAGGTAGCAGAAGGCGCCCCAGTTATCGCAGGTGGCATCTTCGCGCCAGCGGGTCAGCGCCAGGTTTTGCCAGCGGCTGTAGCTGCCGCCTGCCTGGGTCAACATCAGGTGATAATTGACGTTGGACAGCAACTGCACTTCCGGGATCGGCGTGTCCACCCGGTTAAATTCGCGTGCGGCGAAGCTGGCCGGGGTAATGGTGCCTTCGTGCGTTTCGAAGTGGCGGCGGGTGCTGTAAAGCTCAACGGCATCCGGCACCCGTTCCTGCAGCAGCAGCCGCGTCGACTGGAATGCCGGATAGCTGGCGAAGCGCGCCACCATCGGCGCATCCAGCAGCAGGTGCGACAGGGCCAGGAAGCTCATGCCCTGATGGTGCGCCATATAAGAACGGATAATCACGTACAACTGGCCACGGCTGAGGCGAGCGGTGGTGTAATCCAGCGCTTCGTAGAAACCGTAACGGCCTTTGGCGCCATTTTGTTCCAGCGTGACCAGGTTATTGCAGGCGGCGTCCGGGTCAACAATCAGCGCCATCACCGTAGCGTAAGGCGCAACCACCATATCGTCACCCAGCCCGCGCCTCAGGCCCAGCCCTGGCACGCCAAAGGCGTGGTATTGATAGTTTTGATCGGCATCGAAGCCAAAATAGCCGGATTCGGAAATGCCCCAGGGCACGCCGCGCTCCTTGCCCCAGGCAATCTGTCGCTCCACTGCCGCCCGGCACATTTGCACCAGCAGCGAGTCAGGGTAGGCGGGCATCACCAACTGTGGCATCAGGTATTCAAACATCGACCCACTCCACGACATCAATGCCGCTTTATGGTCGATCAGGGTGAACAGGCGGCCAAGCGCAAACCAACTGCGTTGGGGTACCTGGTTGGTGGCGATGGCGACATAGTTGGTCAGACGGATCTCCGACGCCAGCAAATCGTACTTACTGCCGTCCATGCGGTTTTGATCGCAGTTAAAGCCGACGGTCAGTAAATGGGTCGATTCGTCATACAGGAAGTTGAAGTCCATCTGCGCCATTTTTTCCAGCCGCTGCTGCAGGCTGTACAACTGGGTCAGTCGCTCCTGTGCCAGGGCGCTGGCCTCGTCGAACGGGCTTTGTTGCTCTGGCGACAGCTTCAATGTTTCCGGTGGGGTTGCCAGCCAGTGCAGGCTGGGCACCTGTTCCAGTTCGGACAGGCCGTCGCTCAACCAACCGAACCACAGCGCCCATTCGGCACAAAGCTCGTTGAGCTGTTGATGCAGCGCACCGGCCCAGCGCTTGGTTTCTTCATCGTGATTCAGCGCCGGTTCCTGCAGCCCATTGCTGTAATTTCGCATGGCATTCAGCTCCGCCAGCAGGGCGGCGGGATGGCAGTGGTGCGCCTGCTCAAAATGGTTGCGCAGTTTTGGCAGGTTCTTCGGTGCGGCGTCACCCCAGTGTTGCTCCAGCAGTTGCAGGCTGTCACCCAGCCCGGCCAGTATCCGTTGCGGATCAATGACCGGCTGGTGGGCCAGGGCCGGCAGGCCGGCGCTGAGCGTCAGCAAATGGCCGGCCAGGTTGCCGCTGTCGACGCTGGAGATATAACGCGGGTTCAGCGGCTCCAGCGTGCGAGTGTCGTACCAGTTGTACAGGTGGCCGCGGTAGTGTTCCATGCGGTCCAGAGTATTGAGCGTCAACTCGATACGCCGTAGAGCTTCACTGAGCGTCAGATAGCCGAAGTCATAGGCAGTGAGATTCGCCAGCAGCGACAGCCCGATATTGGTCGGTGACGTGCGGTGCGCGACGACCGGCTCCGGTATTTCCTGGTAGTTATCCGGCGGCAGCCAGTTTTCCTGCTGGTTGACGAAGGTATTGAAGAAATCCCAGGTCTGGCGGCTGGTATGGCGCAGGAAGCGCCGCTGTTCTTCGTTAATGGCAGTCTTGCTGCGCTGCGGTTCGTGGCTGAGATAGCACAGCAGCCAGGGTGCCAGGATCCACAGGGCGGCGAAGGGCAGTGTGATAAGCAGTGCCATCGGGTTATGCAGTACGGTGAAAAACAGTAACGCCAGGCCCGTCACCGGGTTAATCCACATAGCGCGGTAGAAGTTTTCCAGCGTGACCTGTTGGCGGTTTTTGGATTGATCGTAGCTGGTCCACTCTTGCAGATTGCGTTTAGTGACCAGTAGCCGCCATAGGGTGACAATAATCGCTTTCAGGCTGTACAGCGTTTCATGCGGTAGCGTCGCCAACCGCAGCCCAACCTGTGCCAGGCGGTGCAGCGAACCGTTCAGCGCCAGCCGCAGGTGCTGCAGAAAAGGTCTGCGCGGTGGTTTATGCACAATATCCTGAGCCAGCGCCAGCAGGGTGGGGAGCAGCAGAATAATGGCGAACACCGCCAGCCAATAACGGGTATTCGGCAGCCAGACGAAACCGCAAAACAGCAACAGTAGCAGGCTGGACGCCGTCAGGCTGCGGCGCAGGTTATCGAACAGTTTCCAGCGCGACAGGGTGCTCAGTGGGTTGGCGGTGCGGGTGCCGCCTTCTGTTTTCACCCGTGGCAGCAGCCAGTTGAGCAGTTGCCAGTCTCCACGGATCCAGCGGGTACGACGTGCGACGTCCACCAGATAGTTGCTGGGATACTGCTCGTACAGCAGCACGTCGCTCAGCAGGCCGGAACGGGCATAACAGCCTTCGAGCAGATCGTGACTCAGTACCAGATTTGGTGGGCAGGTCCCCTTCAGGCTGTGCGAGAACACATCCACGTCGTAGATGCCCTTGCCAATAAACGAGCCTTCGCCAAACAGATCCTGATAGATATCCGAGGCCATCAGCGTATAGGGGTCATTGCCCGGCGTGCTGCTGCACAGTGCGGCATAGCGGCCTTGCCCATAGCTCGGGATCTCTTCGGCCATGCGCGGTTGCAGGATGGCGTAACCTTCCACTACCCGCTGCTGACGGGCGTCATACTGCGGCTGGTTGAGCGGATGCGCCATGGCGGCGATTAACTGGTGAGCGCTTTCCCGCGGCAGGACGGTATCGCTGTCCAGGGTGATGACGTATTTGACGTTTTTCAGCACCTCCAGCCCGTCGCCAATCTGAGTACAGAAGGCGTTACCGCGGTTGCGCAGCCAGTCGTTCAGCGCGTTCAGTTTGCCGCGTTTACGCTCCAGCCCCATCCAAACGCCCTGTTTTTCGTTCCATTCGCGGTTGCGGTGAAACAGGAAAAAGTGGCTGGGGCCTTCGCAGGGGTAGCGTGCATTCAGTGCCATCATCTGTTGGCTGGCATAATCGAGCAGTGCTACGTCATCGGCATGCTGCTGTTGGGGCGCATCGATAAAGTCGGTAAGCAGGGCAAAGTGCAGGTGTTTCATCGCGTTGCCCAGGTAACAAACCTCAAGGGCATTGATCAACTTATCAATGCCGCTTTTGCTGTCGATTAACGTCGGTATTGCCACCAGAGTCCGGAATTCGGCGGGAATACCGCAGGAGAAGTCGAGTCTGGGCAACGGCTGCGGCGTGCGGCTGCGGGTGGTGACCTCGCTGAGCAGGTTAAGCACGAATTGACTGATGACGATCGCCATGGGGAAAAACAACAGCGCCAGCCCCCAACTGATGCCGGTACTGTAAGCGTGGCGCAGCAGTTCGGCGCAGCAGGCGGTGGTGATCAGGCTCAGGCTACCGAGCCAGGAAAGTAAGGGTGCCTGATTCAACGCATGGCGCAGCCGGGTAATACGGCCCAGGCGTACGTCAAGCTGCTGCTCCAGCTCCGGGCGACCATCGTCAATCAGGTAGTAACCGATGTGATTGCAGCGGGGATCGCTGGACGGAATTTCTGACGCCACGCGCGCCATATTCAGTACCTGTTGGGCGACCTGCACCTCATTGTGCGGGCAGTGCCGCGCCAGCATCTCAATCACGTGGCGATAATTGTCGCGGGTGTTGAAGTGCATCAAAGGGTAAACGCCAGCCGGATCCTCTCGCAGGGTTTGTTCGACCTGACTCATGGTTTCGACAAATTCGGCCCAGTCCATTTCGCTGAGCTGGCGCAGGCCGGAAATGCTGTTGCTGACCGACAGTTGGCTGACGGCGAGCTGTTGGTTAAAACGGTGGATTAATTCATCCGATGTCAGGCTGACCTCTGCCAGACGTTGCTCGACCCAGGTGAGCGGCAGCGCCAGCATGGTGCCGTGCCCTTGCAGGCGACGAACCAGCTCGGCGACAAAGGCGCTGGTGCGTGGGGGATTGGAGCGCGCCATATCGGCAATCACTACGATCAGGTTGGCCGGATCGTTTTCCGCTGACTCCAGCATTTTAGTCACCCAGCTGTCGGCCAGGTTACGTTCTTGCTGGGCCTGGGCCACCTCAATGCTGACGCGCCGCAGGTTTTCGATCAACGCCAGGCGTAGCATGCCGGGCAGCGCCCAAAGCTCGCCCAGCGTCAAATTGACTTCTTTTTGATAGGCGGCGATATAGCGCGTAAGGCTTTCGGCGTCCCAGCGGCCATCTCCGTGTGCAATGGCTTCGGCAGCAATGTCATAGATGCGCGGGCAGTTGTGCGGCGCGCCCAGTTGGGGCAGGCCACGCCCGAAGGTTTTCGGCAGATGGTGGCGTACAACGCGGATTTGTTCTTCGATCAGATAGTAGTTGTCCAGCAGCCATTCGCCGGCCGGGGTCATGCTGGCTTTCTTGCCGTTGCTGAGTTGGTGACAGCTTTCAGCCAGAACGCGTTCGTTATCATCCAGCCGTTTCAGCAAATAGTAGGGGGTCTTACGCGTCGCCAGCTTGTGGGAGCGCGCCAGACGCTGGCCATAACGCTCCATTTGGTCGACAGAAAACAGCTCGGCCTTGATGGTGCCACCTGTCGGTTCCGGCTCACCTTTGGCACGCCGGACAGGCAACGAATTTACTTTGGTTGTTTTGCGTTTCTTTTTTAACCAATTGATTAGTATTTCTTTCACACAAAAGCTCCTTACATCTGACCCAAAGGACAGCCGGTGAAACCGCTGGGAGATCGTGAATATCCTGTTTTTGGCGCCGGGTAGATATGGCTTGGGTTCGCAGCAGGCAGGAACATGCTTTCTCAGTATAGCTGCATAATCCCAGGCTGGCCGTTTTTTGAACTAATTGTTTAATTTTAATAAACAATTGACCGCTACTGACGTTGACTCCCGGCGCTATTTTTCCGCCGTTCTGGCTTGATTTGCCGTATAATTCCCTACATTAAGCTTGGTTATTGAGGTGGTCGTGGAACAACTTTCGGGATTGCTGAGGCGGTTACGCCAGCAGCTTGAGCAACATTTGCCTTCTGATGGCGGTTTCCGGCAGCTTGCACTGCCCGTACCGGCGCCGTTGGCCACCCGGTTGCTTGAATGGCTGGCGGCGCAACCGGCATTCCCGCAGTTTTACTGGCGTCATCGCGACGGGCATGAGGAAGCGGCGGTCTGCGGCTCTGTGCGTCAGTTTACCCAGCCACGACAGGCACAGGCGTTTCTCAGGACGCATGAGGGAGCGCGAGTCTGGGGACTGAATGCTTTTGACGGCGTGGCGCATTTATTTTTGCCCCGTCTGGAAATTCTGAGCCGTGACGGTGAAACACAATTAACGCTGAATCTGTTTTCTGAAAGCTCGCTGCGTGAAGATGCGGTGTTTGCCGGCCGCTGGCTGGAGCAGGTATCGGCTGCAAGGCCCATCACGCCATTAAAGGCGCAGGTGGCAAAGGTGCAGCATCGACCGGAACGGGCTGGGTGGGAAATCATGCTGCAAGACGCGCTGAAAGCGATAGGCCGGCAACAGATGGAGAAGGTGGTGTTGGCGCGCAGTACGTTACTGACGCTGGATTGTCCGCTGTCTGCACCGGCGATGATGGATGCCAGCCGCAGCGTGAACCACCGATGCTACCACTTTATGCTGCGCTTTGATGCACATTCCGCATTTCTCGGCTCCAGCCCGGAAAGACTGTATCTGCGAAACGGCCGCCATCTGCTGACCGAAGCGCTGGCGGGCACCGTCGCCAATCACCCCGATCGGCTGCAAGCCCAGGCGCTGGCGCAGTGGTTGCTGCGGGATGGCAAGAACCAGCATGAGAATCTGCTGGTGGTGGATGATATCTGCCAACGCCTGCAAGGCGGTGCCGACGCGGTGGATGTGTTGCCGCCCGAAGTGGTGCGCTTGCGTAAGGTGCAGCATTTGCGGCGGCGTATTGAAGGCCGGCTTAACGATAACGACGATGCCGATTGCCTGCAGCGGTTACAGCCCACGGCGGCGGTAGCCGGGTTGCCGCGTCAGGCGGCGCGCGAGTTTATTTTGCAACATGAGCCTTTCCCCCGTGATTGGTATGCCGGATCTGCCGGTTACCTTTCCTCCTCCCGCAGTGAGTTTTGCGTAGCACTGCGCTGCGCGCAAATTGACGACCAGGAATTACGACTCTATGCCGGTGCCGGCATTGTGGCCGGTTCTGACGCCGAGGCAGAGTGGCAGGAAATCGAAAACAAGGCCGCCGGGCTGCTGACTTTACTGCTGCCAGAGCCATTGCGTTGAATTTCCCTGCTTATGCTCCGGATTTATTGAGCGAATGGCGCGGTGAGTGTAAACTGCTTGTGATTTTTATGTTTATTTTTTGTTCTAAATCAATTAATTGTCTACCATAAAGTCACCGGGATATACGGCGTTTTTGCGCTGGCGCAAAAGTCGTAAAGATAACTACTCATATAATGCAGAACATCATTTTTGGCATGCCGTCGATTGGCGGGTGCCAGGGGACGATTCTGTTAACCGACTTGTGAGCGAATTATGTCGACAAGTGTTTTTAATCGCCGGTGGGCGGCGTTGCTGTTGGAAGCGCTGGCCCGCCATGGAGTGCGACATGTCTGTATCGCTCCGGGATCGCGCTCTACGCCGTTGACGCTGGCTGCGGCGGCTAACAAGTCTTTTATCTGCCATACCCATTTTGATGAGCGCGGGCTGGGCCATTTGGCGCTTGGCCTGGCGAAGGCGTCGCGCGAACCTGTGGCGGTGATCGTCACTTCCGGCACCGCCGCCGCTAACCTTTATCCCTCTTTGATCGAAGCCGGGCTGACCGGTGAACGGCTGGTGTTTCTCACCGCCGACCGGCCGCCTGAACTGATCAACTGCGGTGCCAATCAGGCGATCCGCCAAAACGGCCTATATGCCAGCCATCCGGCGCTGAGTATTGATCTGCCGCGGCCGACGACGGACATCCCCGCTCGCTGGTTGGTGTCCACCGTCGACAGCGCGATGGCACGCCTGCAGCACGGCGCTTTACACATTAATTGCCCGTTTGCCGAACCCTTGTACGGCGGTGATGAGCAACAGTATGCCGACTGGTCGGCGACGCTCGGCGACTGGTGGCAAGGCAGCCACCCCTGGCTGCGGGAAGTGGATCCGCACCAGGTGCTCAAGCAACCGGACTGGTTCTTCTGGCGGCAAAAGCGCGGCGTGATAGTGGCGGGGCGCATGAGCGCGGAAGAGGGCGAACATCTGGCGCAGTGGGCCGAGATGCTTGGCTGGCCGCTGATAGGTGATGTGCTGTCCCAGACCGGGCAGCCGCTGCCCTGTGCCGATTTATGGCTGGCCCAGCCGCAGGCGCAAAAACGGCTGGCCGAGGCACAATTGGTGGTGCAGTTTGGCAGCAGCCTGACCGGCAAACGCCTGCTGCAGTGGCAGGAACAGTGCCAGCCGCAAGAGTATTGGCTGATCGACGATTTACCGGGACGTCTCGATCCGGCACACCATCGGGGGCGGCGGATCCGCTCCAGCGTGGCGCAGTGGCTCGAACTGCATCCGGCTCAGCCGCGAACCCCCTGGGCCAACGAGTTGACGTCGCTGGCGGACAACGCGCTGGATGCGGTTTCCGGCCATTTGGTTAACCGCTTTGGCGAGGCGCAGTTGGCGCATCGCCTGCCGGAACTGCTGCCGGAAAACGGCCAACTGTTCCTCGGCAATAGCCTGATCGTACGGTTGATTGATGCGTTGACCCGCTTGCCGGCCGGTTATCCGGTATTCAGCAACCGCGGGGCCAGCGGCATCGACGGTCTGATCTCCACTGCCGCAGGCGTACAGCGGGCCACCGCCAAACCGACGCTGGCGGTGGTGGGAGATTTATCGGCACTGTATGACCTGAACGCGCTGGCGCTGCTGCGCCAATGTTCTGCGCCGACGGTGCTGATTGTGGTCAATAACAACGGCGGCCAGATTTTTTCACTGTTGCCGACGCCGGAAGAAGATCGGCAGCGGTTCTACTGCATGCCGCAGAACGTAGAGTTCAGCCATGCGGCGGCGATGTTCCAGCTGGCTTATGCCCGCCCGGAAAACTGGGGGCAATTGCTGCAGGCGGTGGAACAGGGCTGGCGTCACGGTGGCGCTACGCTGATTGAGCTGCAGGTGCCGCCGAGCGATGGTGCGCAGACGCTGCAGCATCTGGTGCAACAGATGGCGGAGCAATGATGCTGGCGACAAAAGTATTGCAACAGGGCGAAGCCGATCGCCCATGGCTAATCTGGTTACACGGCCTGTTGGGCAATAATAATGAATGGCGAGTGATCGCTTCGCGTTGTCCTGAATGGCCGTCGTTGGCCATAGATCTGCCCGGCCACGGCGATTCCGTTGCGGTCGTCTGCACGAGTTTTGACGATATCAGCGCGCAGATCAGCGCTACTTTGCAGATGCATGGCATCGAACGCTATTGGCTGGTGGGGTATTCGCTGGGCGGACGTATTGCCATGTATCACGCCTGTCACGGTGAACCCCGGGGCCTGCAGGGCGTGATTATCGAAGGTGGCAATCCAGGGCTGGCCGATGCCGCACAGCGCGAACAGCGCTTGGCGCATGATACGGCCTGGGCTGAGCGTTTCCGCCGAGAACCCCTCGCTCAGGTGCTGGCGGACTGGTATCAACAGCCGGTGTTCGCCAATCTCAGTGCGGTGCACCGTGATGCGCTGATCGATGCCCGTTCTGACAACGCTGGCGCGGCCGTGGCGGACATGCTCGAAGCCACTTCTCTGGGCAGGCAGCCCTATCTGGCGCCTCAGCTGCAACAACTGGCGGTGCCGCTGGTGGTGTTATGCGGCGCCGACGATCACAAATTTCAGCAGCTGACGCGCGACGCCGGGTTGCCGTTGCGCATCGTGCCGCAGGCCGGGCATAACTCGCACCTGGCCAATCCGCAGGCGTTCGCCGCCGAGCTGCGCAATTTTCTCGTTAACCCTGGTTAAAGGAACCGAACATGCTCTATCCAAATGAAGAACAGCTGTATGCCGCTATCGAATGGCAGGATTGCTCCGGCGATTTCGAAGATATTCTGTATCACAAGTCCAGCGACGGCATTGCTAAAATCACTATCAACCGTCCACAGGTACGTAATGCCTTCCGCCCGCATACGGTAAAAGAGATGATCGAGGCGTTGTCCAATGCCCGTTACGACGACGGCATTGGCACCATTATCCTCACCGGTGCCGGTGACAAAGCCTTCTGCTCCGGCGGCGATCAGAAAGTCCGCGGCGACTACGGCGGCTATCAGGATGACAGCGGTGTACATCACCTGAACGTGCTCGACTTCCAGCGCCAGATCCGTACCTGTCCGAAGCCGATAGTGGCGATGGTGGCTGGCTATTCAATCGGTGGCGGCCACGTACTGCACATGATGTGTGACCTGACCATTGCGGCGGACAACGCTATTTTCGGCCAGACTGGCCCGAAAGTGGGCTCTTTCGACGGCGGCTGGGGCGCTTCCTACATGGCGCGCATCGTGGGTCAGAAGAAGGCTCGCGAAATCTGGTTCCTGTGTCGTCAGTATGATGCCGCTGCGGCTTTGGACATGGGCCTGGTCAATACCGTGGTGCCTTTGGCCGATCTGGAGAAAGAAACCGTGCGCTGGTGCCGCGAAATGCTGCAGAACAGCCCGATGGCGCTGCGCTGTCTGAAAGCGGCCCTGAATGCCGACTGTGACGGTCAGGCCGGTCTGCAGGAGCTGGCGGGTAACGCCACCATGCTGTTCTATATGACTGACGAAGGCCAGGAAGGGCGCAACGCGTTTAACGAAAAGCGCCAGCCGGACTTCAGCAAATTCAAGCGTAACCCGTAATGAACACAACCCCCCGTAATGCGGCCCTTTACCGTTACAGCCTGCCAATGGACGCGGGCGTTGTGTTGCGCAATCAGCGGCTAAAAACCCGCGATGGTTTGCTGATCCATCTGCAGCAGGGTGAGCAAGAAGGCTGGGGCGAGATTGCGCCGTTGCCTGAATTCAGCCAGGAAACGCTGGCGCAGGCTGAACAGGCCGCGCTGAACTGGCTGCAGAGCTGGCAAAGTGGGGTATTGCCACCCGAAAGCCCGTTACCCTCGGTGGCGTTCGGCACCAGTTGCGCGGTGGCGGAGCTGGAACAGCGGCTACCGCAGCAGGCTGATTACCGTAAAGCGCCGTTGTGCACCGGCGACCCCGATGAGCTGTTCGAGGTATTGACTGCTTTGCCGGGTGAGAAGGTCGCCAAGGTAAAGGTTGGGCTGTATGAAGCGGTGCGTGACGGCATGGTTGTCAACGTGCTGCTGGAGGCACTGCCGGATCTCAGGCTGCGGCTGGACGCTAACCGCAGTTGGACGCGCGCCAAAGCGGATGGGTTTGCCAAATACGTCAATCCGGCTGTGCGCGATCGCATTGCTTTCCTTGAAGAGCCTTGCAAAACCCGCGATGAATCACGGGATTTCGCTCGGGCGACCGGCATTGCCATTGCCTGGGACGAAAGCGTGCGCGAGGCGGATTTTGTGGTGCAGGCGGAGCCGGGCGTGGCAGCGATAGTGATTAAGCCGACGTTGGTCGGCAGCCTGGCCCGTTGCCGTTCGTTGGTGGAGCAGGCCCATGCGGTGGGATTAGCGGCGGTGATCAGTTCCAGCATTGAGTCCAGCCTGGGATTGACGCAGTTGGCGCGCATCGCGCACTGGCTGACGCCGACGACCGTCCCTGGGCTAGACACGCTGGATTTGATGCAGGCGCAAATACTGCGATGCTGGCCGGATAGCCGGCTGCCGTTATTGGAGACGCAAGAGTTGGAGTGTTTATGGCGCAGTTGAATGACTGGCCGTGGCGACATTGGGCGCAGCGGCGCCCGCAGGCGGCGGCGCTGGTTGTCGGCCATCAGCCGGTGAGTTGGCTGGTGTTACGCCGTCAGGTGGATAAGCTGGCGGCGGATTTTCAGCACCAGGGGGTGGAGCCAGGCTGTGGCGTGGCGTTGTTCGGCAAGAACAGTTATCCCTTGTTGCTGGCCTATCTGGCGCTGTTGCAATGCGGTGCGCGGCTGCTGCCGCTGAATCCGGCGCTCCCCGTTTCCTTACTGGGGACGCTGTTGCCCGAGCTGGATATCGACTTTGCCTTCAGCCCGGATCAACTGCCAGCCTTGCCGACCAGGATCATCCGTTTAAATCCCCCGTCTACCGAATCCCGCTGGCTGAATCCGCCGCGCTGGGATCCTCAGCGGTTGGCGACCCTGACCCTGACTTCCGGCTCCAGCGGCAGACCGAAAGCGGCCGCGCACAGTTACGCCGGCCATTTGGCCAGTGCCGAAGGCGTACTGCAGTTGATGGATTTCCAGGCGCAGGATCGCTGGTTGCTGTCATTACCCTTATTTCACGTTTCCGGACAAGGCATTGTCTGGCGCTGGTTGCTGGCAGGGGCCACGCTGGTGGTCCGTGATATGCATCCGTTGGCCGATGCTCTGGCGGGCTGTACTCATGCATCCTTGGTGCCGACTCAGCTCTGGCGCCTGCTGGCACAGCCGCTGGCAGCCCTGACGCTGAAAAAAGTGCTGCTGGGGGGCGCGATGATCCCGGTAGAACTGACCAAACAGGCAGAGGCTGCGGGTATCCGCTGCTGGTGTGGCTATGGCCTGACTGAACTGGCTTCCACGGTGTGTGCCAAGCGTGCCGATGCACGGCCGGGCGTTGGGCTGCCGCTGGCCGGTCGGGAAATTAAGCTGGTGAATGAAGAGGTGTGGATCCGCGGGCGGAGTCTGGCGCTGGGATACTGGCTACAGGGTTGCTTGCTGCCGATTGTCGATGATCAGGGCTGGTTCCATACCCGCGATCGTGGCGTCCTGGAGCAGGATGAGCTGCGGATTATCGGCCGTTTGGACAACCTGTTTTTCAGCGGCGGAGAAGGCGTTCAGCCAGAAGATATTGAGCGCGTATTGGCGGCCCATCCGCAAATTTCACAGGTGGTGGTGGTGCCGGTGGATGACGCCGAGTTTGGTCAACGGCCGGTCGCGGTGATCGACAGTGAGGAGTCTCTCTCGCTGGACGAGCTGCTGGCCTGGTCGCAGGACCGGCTGGTGAACTTCCAGCGGCCAATGGCGCTGTTGGCGATGCCGAATGAGCTGAAGGCCGGGGGTATCAAGATCTCGCGCCGTCAGTTGCAGCAATGGGCGGTGGAGCAGATCTCGGCTCAATAAAAATGGCCGCCTGAAGGCGGCCTTGAGGGTAACGCGGGTTATTTCAGACCTAACGCCTTGGCTACGCCGGCACCGTAATTCGGGTGCACTTTGGTAAACAATTCAACCTGACGACGCTGGATCTGTTCCGGCACCTGCGACAGCTCTCCGGCGATGCGGGTGAACATGCGTTGGTGTTCTTCGGCACTCAGCAGGTTGAACAGCGCGCGCGGCTGGCTGTAGTAATCATCGTCTTCACGGTGATTCCAGTGGTCAGCGGCACCTTCAATGCTCAACGGCGGTTCGCTGAAGTCCGGTTGCTCCTGGAACAGGCCGAAACTGTTTGGCTCGTAGGTGGCTCCGTTGCCGCTGTTACCGTCCACGCGCATCGCACCGTCACGATGATAGTTGTGGAACGGGCATTTTGGGCTGTTCACCGGGATTTGATGGTGATTTACGCCCAGACGATAACGGTGCGTATCCCCGTAGGAGAACAGACGCCCCTGCAGCATCTTGTCCGGCGAGAAACTCACGCCAGGTACCACGTTGGCCGGGTTCATCGCCACCTGTTCCACTTCTGAGAAGTAGTTTTCCGGGTTGCGGTGCAGCTCGAAGAAACCCACGTCGATCAGCGGATAGTCGCCATGCGGCCATACCTTGGTCAGATCGAATGGGTTGTATGGCGTCTGAGAGGCTTCGTGTTCCGGCATGATCTGGATTTGCAGCTTCCAGCGTGGGAAATCACCTCGTTCGATGGCCTCATACAGATCGCGTTGTGAGCTTTCACGGTCTTTGGCGATAATCGCTTCTGCTTCATCATCCATCAGGTTTTCAATGCCCTGTTCGCAACGGAAGTGGAACTTCACCCAGAAGCGTTCATTGTCGGCATTGATAAAGCTAAAGGTATGGCTGCCGAAACCATGCATATGGCGATAGGATTTAGGAATACCGCGGTCACTGAAGTCGATGGTCAACTGATGCAGGCTTTCCGGTGACAGCGAGAAGAAGTCCCACTTGTAGATTGGGTTACGCAGATTGGTGCGCGGATCGCGTTTGACTACGTGGTTAAGGTCGGGGAATTTCAGCGGATCGCGCAGATAGAATACCGGCGTGTCGTTACCCACCAGATCCCAATTGCCTTCCTCGGTATAAAACTTCATGGCGAAACCACGAATGTCACGCTCGGCGTCGGCGGCCCCGCGCTCACCGGCTACGGTGGAGAAGCGGATGAACATGTCAGT
The DNA here is from genome assembly GCF_000347995.1 of Serratia sp. S4. Lineage (NCBI taxonomy): Bacteria > Pseudomonadati > Pseudomonadota > Gammaproteobacteria > Enterobacterales > Yersiniaceae > Serratia > Serratia sp. S4. Next base: position 3,599,570 of record NZ_KB661120.1, on the reverse strand, counting down.
TTGCTTGCCGATTTCAGAGAAGATTTTTGCGCGGGTGTACTGGCTAATGTCGTGGGTGACGGTGAAAGTGCCGTAGGCGCCGGAACCTTTGGCGTGCATGCGGCGCTCGGGGATCACTTCACGGTCGAAATGGGCCAGTTTTTCCAGAAACCACACGTCCTGTAACAACATCGGGCCGCGTTTGCCGGCGGTGATCACGTTATTATTATCGACAACCGGGGCGCCGGCTGCGGTGGTCAGTCCTTTCTTGCTCATCACTTGCTCCTTATTGTAGTGCAATCGAGTTAAGATTCTGGCGGCGTAAGCGTTCATCATCATAATCTGGCAGGGCGTGGTTACCCTGACTTGGGTCAATGCCACTACTAGTTGTAGACCTATTGAACGGCTGCGGCAAATAGGTCTGAGTTATCGTTGCCATTACCTCAGTGAATGAGACCTTTGCTTGCAGAACTTTACATTTCTTTGATTAATTAGGGATTTATCCCTTAAAGACCGATTGCGCTTTGGTATAGACTTGTGACGGTATTATTACGGGTTAATTCATATCATTCGTAATGGATGAAGCAGCAAGAGGGATAGATGATGAAAAAGACTTTGGTCGCCTGCGCAGCAAGTATGCTGTTTGTGACCGGTGCGGCGAGCGCACTCAGCCTGTCGGGCGAGGCCGGGCAGCATTACACCAATCTTGGTTTCGGCCAGGATACCGGCAATTCCGGCTTGGGAATAACCGGCAACTGGGCGCGCAGCGATCATGACGGCAACGTCGGCAGTCTGGGGCTGAGTTTCGGTGTGCCGCTGGGGCCGTTGACCGCCACTGTGGGTGGCAAGGCGTTGTATCTAAGCCCGAAAGACGGCAGTGACGGCGGAGCATTGGCGTTGGGCGGCGGCCTGGACTGGGCTATCTCCCGTTACTTCAGCCTGCATGGCGAAGGTTATTTTGCCCCGGATTCGCTGACCAGCGGCGTGAAGGCGTATAACGAGGCCAGCGGCGGCCTGCGTTGGAATATTTTCCGCCCGCTCAGCGTAGATGTGGGTTATCGCTACATGAAGATGGAAGGGAAGGACGGACGTCGTGACAACACCCTGGCCGATGGCCCGTATATTGGTGTCGGTCTGAGTTTCTGATGCAAATAACAAAGGGGCCAAGCGGCCCCTTTGTTTTATCGTTCAATCTATTACCCAACCGCCGGCAGAATGCCGCTGGCAATGCCCAACTGAATGGCAATCACCGTTATTCCGCAAACAAACACCAGTGCCAGTGCCGGTGTGCCGCCCCAAACGCGGTATTTTGCCTGATGCTGCTGACGTGTTTTCCACACTAACAATGATGGCAGTAACAGCGCCAGCACCGCCAGCGCAATGGCGGCAAAACCCAGAGCCAACACAAAGCCACGTGGATAGAACAGGGCGAAAGCCAACGGCGGCAAGAAAGTGATGGCACCGGTCTGCAGACGACCCCGCACGTTATCCTGGCGCTTAAACAGGTCGGCCAGAAAATCAAACAGCCCGAGCGCGACACCAAGGAACGAGGTTGCCAGCGCCAGATCGGCAAACAGATGCACCGCCAGTTCGACGTGTGGGGACGCCACGACGTCTCGTACCGCCTGCAACAGGCCGTTCAGACCGGCTTGCTGTGCCAGAATGCCGACGAAAGTGGTGGAGCTGATGCTGCCTAGCGTCGCCAACTGCCAGAAAATATAGGCCACCAGTGGAATGGCGCTGCCGATAATGAACACCCAGCGCAGTTTACGGATATTGCCGCCCATGTAGTTAACAATGCTGGGCACGCTGCCGTGGAAGCCGAATGAAGTGAAAATCACCGGAATGGCCGACAGCGCCAGTCCTTGCTCCAGCGGTAGGGTCATCAGGTTGGTCTGGTGGATATTGGGCAACATCAACCCCAGCATGACAATCAGAAACACTACTTTGGCGCTGAACAGGATACGGTTAAACAGATCGACCGAATGGGTGCCGATGCAGACGACGCCACCCGCCACCAGAGTAAACAGCAATACGCCGAGCGTGGTGGGGAAGTCCTGCGAGGTCCACTGGCTGATGCTGGCTGCCAGTAATTCGCCGGCACCGCTGATATAGGCCGCGGTCAGGGCATACATCAGGAACATCATGCTGAAACTGGTCAGCCATTGCCCGCCGCCGCCAAGATAACGTTTTGCCAGAGTCCCGAGGCCGGTATCCGCCTGTTCATGCTGATAAACCTCGACCAGCAGCAGCGCGGTATAACACATCAACAACCACAGTCCGACCAACAGACCCAGCGTGACGCCAAAGCCGACACCGGCCGCCGCCAGCGGCATCGCCAACATCCCTGCGCCAATGGTGGTTCCTGCCACGATAAAAACACTGCCAAGCGTGCGATTCTTCACGTTTTTCTCTACCAGCCAAAGATTTTGGAAAATTATAGGTAACTCATTCTAAGTGCGGCAGGATAGTTGATGGATTATTTTGTGTCAAACAGGCGTTACGGGTGGTGTTAACTTATATTTACACATTGATGGGCCGCGTGATGTCGCAAAAAAGTGCCTTCGGCAGAAATTAACCGGCAATGCGTAGTGAAAACTTATTTACAGGCTTCTATAGTGGAATGATCAGAAAATGTGGGAGAGATCAATGTTAAGGGTGGAGATGCTTAGCACCGGTGATGAGGTGCTGCACGGGCAAATTATAGATACCAACGCCGCCTGGCTGGCAGACTATCTGTTCCAGCAGGGTATGCCGATGAGCGGTCGTGAAACGGTGGGGGACAGCCTCTCCTCTTTGATTGAAACATTACTGGAGCGTAGCCACATCGCCGATGTGCTGATCGTGAACGGCGGTCTGGGGCCGACCAGTGACGATCTCAGCGCACTGGCGGCGGCTAGCGCTTGCGGCGTCGAGCTGGTGGAACAGGCTGAATGGTTGGCGCGTATGGAGGCTTATTTTGCCGAACGTGGTCGGCCGATGGCGACTTCAAACCGTAAACAGGCGCAGATCCCGGCGAATGCCGAGATGCTCGACAACCCGGTGGGTACCGCCTGTGGTTTTGCGTTGAAGCTCAACCGCTGCACGATGTTTTTCACCCCCGGTGTCCCTTCTGAATTCAAAGTGATGGTCGAGCAGCAAATTGTCCCGCGCCTGCGCGAGCGCTTTACCTTGCCGGCTGCGCCGCTGTGTTTGCGTTTAACCACCTTTGGTAGCTCCGAAAGCGATCTGGCCGCCGAACTCGATGGCATGCCGCTACCGCCGGAAGTGGTGCTCGGTTACCGCTCTTCCAGCCCGATCATTGAGCTGAAGCTGACCGGCCCGGTCAGCCAGCGTGCGGCGATGGAGCAGGCCTGGGAACGAGTACGCCAGGTGGCGGGTGACAACACTCTGTTTGAGGGCACCATTGGCTTGCCGGCAGCACTGACGCAACGCTTGAACCAGCAAGGGTTGAAGCTGGCGCTGAGCGAACAGTTCAGCGCCGGATTGATCAATCTGCAGTTGCAGACCGAAGGCGCACCGCTGGCCGGTGGCGAGCTGCTACCGTCGCACTGTGTGGAAACACTGGAAACCACGCTGGCCCGCGCTCGTTCTCTGGCGGAACTGACCGGGGCACAGCTGGCGCTGGCGGTCAGTGCCATGAGCGGTGACCAGGTGAGCGTGGTGCTGCACACGCCGAAAGGCGATATCGGGCAGACGGTTCGTTACCGGGCAGCGCGTCATGGTTTACGGCTACGGCAAGAGTCGGTAGCAATGCTGGCATTGGACATGCTGCGGCGCTGGCTGAACGGTGGGCCAGTGTGTGGGAAAAACGGCTGGCTGGAGATCGTCGAGATTATCGAGTAGAGAATGCTTGATGGTAGTGATATATCCCTTATTAATCATAATATTATAAGGGGTTATCGCGTTGAAGATAGGCTGTTACAATCGCTGCGGGTGCTTGAGACTATTCGTCTTGGGCATTGTGTGGCAAGGCGGATAGATGAAAGCCCCAAACTGACTATCAATCAGAATGGGGCTGCCCTAACGCCTAGACACCGTTATGGTAGCCCCTTCACAGCAAGGAGGCAAGCATGCGGTTAAAGCATGTGTTTCACTCGTTAACTGTTGTATGTATTACTATTTTGATATTCATTTGGATGATAAGAGACTCACTGTGTGAGCTGATAATCTATCAGGAAAATATCACTATATTGATCAGGTTAGCTTGTGATGTGAAGCGGTAATCATAGGGCGGGGGAAACCCCGCCTTCTGGTCTTCAGGCGTGGTTTCAGGCACCCAACTCTTCAAATTTCCAGCTCGATATCGGTCAGTGGCATGCAGCAGCAGGGCAGGATTTCACCATCGTTGATAAATGCCAATGGCGGCTGTCGGTAAACCACATCACCTTTCACCAACTTCAGGCGGCAGGCGCCGCAATAGCCGGAACGGCACTGGTATTCCACCTCAACGTCGTGCAATTCCAGCACGTCGAGCAGACAGTTTTCACTTTTGGGGCAGCATAGCTGCGTACCACTGGCACGCAGCGTGACGATTGATGATGCCATCGCTTAGAGTTCGAAGTCGCTCAGGTCGTCGGCATGCACTTCCGAGTCGATCTGGCCAACCAGGTAGGAGCTGACTTCCACTTCCTGCGGCGCAACCTGCACGTTGTCTGACACTAACCAGGCGTTGATCCATGGGATCGGGTTAGAGCGGGTGGCGAACGGCAGGCCTAGACCCACCGCCTGCATGCGGATATTGGTGATGTATTCCACATACTGGCACAGAATGTCTTTGTTCAGGCCGATCATCGAGCCGTCACGGAACAGGTATTCCGCCCACTCTTTTTCCTGCTCGGCAGCCAGCACAAACAGGTCATAGCACTGTTGCTGACACTCAACGGCGATTTCCGCCATCTCCGGGTCATCTGCACCGGAACGCATCAGGTTAAGCATATGCTGGGTACCGGTCAGGTGCAGCGCTTCGTCACGGGCAATCAGCTTGATGATTTTGGCATTGCCTTCCATCAGTTCACGTTCCGCGAAGGCAAATGAACAGGCAAAGCTGACGTAGAAGCGGATGGCTTCGAGTGCGTTAACGCTCATCAGGCACAGATAGAGCTGTTTCTTCAGCGCGCGCAGGGTAACGGTTACTGTCTTGCCGTTGACCTGATGGGTGCCTTCACCCAACAGATGATAGTAGCCTGTCATCTCGATCAGATCGTCGTAGTAGCCGGAGATGTCTTTCGCGCGCTTGAGGATCTCTTCGTTAGTGACGATGTCGTCAAACACGATCGCCGGATCGTTGACGATGTTACGGATAATATGGGTGTAAGAACGGGAGTGGATGGTCTCAGAGAAGGACCAGGTTTCTATCCAGGTTTCCAGCTCCGGGATCGAGATCAGCGGCAGCAGCGCGACGTTCGGGCTACGGCCCTGGATCGAATCGAGCAGCGTCTGGTATTTCAGGTTGCTGATGAAAATGTGTTTTTCATGTTCCGGCAGCGCCTGGTAGTCGATACGGTCGCGGGAAACGTCCACTTCTTCCGGACGCCAGAAGAAGGACAGTTGCTTCTCAATCAGTTTTTCGAAAATTTCATGTTTTTGCTGATCGAAACGCGCAACGTTAACCGACTGACCGAAGAACATCGGCTCCAGCAACTGGTTGTTTTTATTCTGAGAAAATGTGGTGTAAGCCATAAGCCTGAATCCATTAGTGCCGTGCTGAATTAGAAGGGGCCGGAAGAGTTCCGGCCCGCTGTGTCAAACTTTAGATCTTGCAGGCGCCGCTTTCGCAGTCATCATCGCCGCCCTTTGCCGGCAGCAAATCTTCCTGAATATCATCAGCACCGTCGCGGGTGTTCTGATAGTACAGCGTCTTGACACCAAACTTGTAGGTAGTCAGCAGGTCTTTCAACAGCTGCTTCATTGGCACCTTGCCGCCCGGGAAACGGGTTGGGTCATAGTTGGTGTTGGCAGAGATCGACTGGTCGATAAACTTCTGCATCAGACCGACCAGTTGCAGGTAGCCGTCGTTGTTCGGCATTTCCCACAGCAGTTCGTAGTCGTTTTTCAGACGCTCATACTCTGGCACCACCTGGCGCAGAATGCCGTCTTTCGACGCTTTGATACTGATGTGGCCACGTGGTGGCTCAATGCCGTTGGTAGCATTGGAAATCTGCGAAGAGGTTTCCGAAGGCATCAGCGCCGACAGGGTAGAGTTGCGCAGACCGGTTTCCTTGATCTCTTTACGCAGGGTTTCCCAGTCGTAGTGCAGAGGTTCCTGGCAGATGACATCCAGATCTTTCTTGTAGGTGTCGATCGGCAGGATGCCCTGTGAATAAGTGGTTTCATTGAACCACGGGCAGGCGCCCTGTTCCTGAGCCAGACGGTTCGAGGCTTTCAGCAGGTAATACTGAATGGCTTCGAAAGTCTTGTGGGTCAGGGCATTAGCGCTGCCGTCGGAGTAGCGTACGCCGTTCTTCGCCAGGTAATAAGCGTAGTTGATCACGCCGATACCCAGGGTGCGACGGCCCATGGCGCCACGATGAGCGGCTTTGATTGGGTAGTCCTGGTAATCCAGCAGGGCATCCAATGCACGTACCGCCAGGGTAGCCAACTCTTCCAGATCGTCCAGGCTCTCGATGGCGCCGAGGTTAAAGGCGGACAGCGTACACAGGGCTATTTCACCGTTTTCGTCGTTGACGTCATCAAGTGGCTTGGTCGGCAGGGCGATTTCCAGGCACAGGTTGGATTGACGTACCGGCGCGATCTGCGGATCAAACGGGCTGTGAGTGTTGCAGTGGTCGACGTTCTGGATGTAGATACGGCCGGTAGAGGCGCGTTCCTGCATCATCAGCGAGAACAGCTCAACCGCTTTCACGCGTTTCTGGCGAATGCTGTCGTCTTGTTCGTACTGGGTGTACAGACGTTCGAATTCGTCCTGATCGGCGAAGAACGCGTCATACAGGCCCGGGACGTCAGACGGGCTGAACAGGGTGATGTCCTGGCCCTTGATCAGGCGCTGGTACATCAGGCGGTTCAACTGCACGCCGTAGTCCATGTGACGTACGCGGTTACCTTCAACGCCGCGGTTGTTTTTCAACACCAGCAGGCTTTCAACTTCCAGATGCCACATTGGATAGAACAAAGTGGCCGCACCGCCACGCACGCCGCCCTGGGAACAGGACTTCACCGCGGTCTGGAAATGTTTGTAGAACGGGATGCAACCGGTATGGAAGGCTTCACCGCCACGGATCGGGCTGCCCAGCGCACGGATGCGGCCGGCGTTGATACCGATACCGGCACGTTGCGAAACGTATTTCACAATGGCGCTGGAGGTGGCGTTGATTGAATCCAGGCTGTCGCCGCACTCGATCAGCACGCAAGAGCTGAACTGGCGGGTTGGGGTGCGTACGCCGGACATGATTGGCGTAGGCAGAGAAATCTTGAAGGTGGAGATCGCGTCGTAGAAACGTTTAACGTAGTCCAGACGGGTATCACGCGGGTAGTTGGAGAACAGGCACGCGGCGACCAGGATATACAGGAACTGAGCGCTCTCGTAGATCTCGCCGCTAACGCGGTTCTGCACCAGATACTTCCCTTCCAGCTGTTTAACGGCCGCGTAGGAGAAGTTCATATCACGCCAGTGATCGATAAAGGAGTCCATCTGCTCGAACTCTTCAGAGCTGTAGTCTTCCAGCAGATGCTTATCGTACTTGCCCATTTCTACCATGCGCGTTACGTGAGCGAGCAACTTCGGTGGCTCGAATTGGTCGTAAGCTTTTTTACGCAGGTGGAAAATGGCCAGGCGTGCTGCCAGATACTGGTAGTCCGGCGCGTCGCGCGAGATCAGATCGGCTGCAGCTTTGATAATGGTTTCATGAATATCAGCAGTTTTGATGCCGTCATAAAACTGAATATGAGAACGCAACTCTACTTGAGAAACCGAGACGTTGTTTAACCCTTCCGCGGCCCAGTCTATGACACGGTGGATTTTGTCGAGGTTGATGCGCTCTTTACGGCCATCGCGTTTAGTTACAAGCAGACTTTGGTTCATGTGGTGTTTTACCTGTCCGTATGGTGCCCCTAAGCAGAAGTGTAGTAGCTCTGCTCAGTATGTAAACACTATATATAGGGGTTGTATGTCGGTGAGGTAACAAGATAGTGAGAAAACAGGGCGTTTGCAAGTGAACAAAACTGGCCTAATTTGTGGATAACTTGGGGGTGAAATGTGACTTGTCTTTCGCAGTGCGCGCTGTGACTGGCGCGACAAGCTTGTCAATAAGCGGGATAAGAATTTCCCTAGAATCAGAAAAACGTGATCGTTTGCCGCTTTATTAAACGTTAGAAAAAAACGGCATATTGATCTGATTTAATATTCTTAAAAACTGTTTACAACGGCGATTTTGATCGAAAGCGGAAAAATTAGGTATTTATCTTAATGTTATCGGCGTACCGGAACTGGCCAGCCAGTCCCGGCGCGGTTTGGCAGGCTCAGCCTTCGTGCTGAGTATGTACCATATAGTTCACATCGACGTTACGGCCAAGCTTGAAATGGTCGGTGATTGGGTTGTAATGCAGGCCGATCATATGCTTTTCACGCAGTGGCGTGCCATCAACCCAGCCAATCAATTCAGAAGGGCGGATGAACTTCTTATGGTCATGGGTGCCCTGTGGCACCATCTTCAGAATATATTCCGCACCGACCACCGCCATCAGCCAGGCTTTGGTATTGCGGTTAATGGTGGAGAAAAACACGTGGCCACCCGGTTTGACCAGGTGAGCGCAGGCGCGTACCACCGAGGCCGGGTCGGGAACGTGCTCCAGCATTTCCATGCAGGTCACTACGTCATAGCGCTGCGGGTTGGCCTGTGCATGGCTTTCTACCGTTTCCTGGATGTAAGCCACATTCACGCCGCTTTCCAGCGCGTGCAACCGGGCAACCTGCAGCGGCTCGGCGCCCATGTCCAGTCCGGTGACCTGTGCGCCTTCGCGCGCCATGCTTTCCGCCAAAATGCCGCCGCCGCAGCCCACGTCGAGGACGGTTTTGTCAAAAATGCCGCCGGCACGCTGCAGGATGTAGTTCAGACGCAGCGGGTTGATACGGTGCAGCGGCTTGAATTCACCTTCCAAATCCCACCAGCGTGAGGCCACGGCCTCGAACTTGGCGATTTCATGATGGTCTACGTTTTGCGCTTGGCTGGATGATTCTGCATTCATGGGCGTATTTGGCTCCTGGTTCTCGTTGCGCGGATTATACATGTTCCGGCGCAGCACCGTCTGTGCCGATGCATTTTTACTGCACATATATGCACAATTTAAGTTAAACAGCGGCGGTTATTTTCCCGTAAAGCGTGCTTTGTGATATAGTTTTACACCTTTGCCACTATGGCAGCGGGCAGATGAATCATTAGTAGAGGGATAGCAGCTCCATGAGCGACCTTGCCAGAGAAATCACACCGGTAAACATCGAAGACGAGTTGAAAAACTCGTATCTGGACTACGCGATGTCCGTAATTGTCGGACGTGCGCTGCCAGATGTTCGTGATGGACTGAAGCCGGTGCACCGTCGCGTTTTGTTCGCGATGAGTGTATTGGGTAACGACTGGAATAAACCATACAAGAAATCGGCCCGTGTCGTTGGGGACGTAATCGGTAAATATCACCCACACGGTGACAGCGCGGTTTACGACACCATCGTGCGTATGGCCCAACCGTTTTCACTGCGCTATATGCTGGTGGACGGTCAGGGTAACTTCGGTTCTGTCGATGGCGACTCCGCCGCGGCGATGCGTTATACCGAAGTGCGCATGTCCAAAATTGCTCACGAACTGCTGGCGGATCTGGAAAAAGAAACCGTCGACTTCGTGCCTAACTACGATGGCACCGAGCAGATCCCGGCCGTCATGCCAACCAAGATCCCTAACCTGCTGGTAAACGGCGCGTCGGGCATCGCCGTGGGTATGGCCACCAACATTCCGCCGCATAACCTGTCAGAGGTTATCAACGGCTGCCTGGCCTATATCGATGATGAAAACATCAGCATCGAAGGTCTGATGGAATACATCCCGGGGCCGGACTTCCCGACTGCGGCGATCATCAACGGCCGTCGCGGCATTGAAGAAGCCTACCGCACCGGGCGTGGCAAAATCTACCTGCGCGCACGCGCTGAAGTAGAAGCCGATGCCAAAACCGGCCGCGAAACCATCATTGTTCACGAGATCCCGTATCAGGTGAACAAGGCGCGTCTGATCGAGAAGATCGCCGAGCTGGTCAAAGAAAAACGCGTGGAAGGCATCAGCGCGCTGCGTGACGAGTCCGACAAAGACGGCATGCGCATCGTAATTGAAATCAAACGCGACGCGGTCGGCGAAGTGGTGCTGAACAACCTGTATTCGCTGACGCAACTGCAGGTCACCTTCGGTATCAACATGGTGGCATTGCATCAGGGCCAGCCGAAACTGCTGAACCTGAAAGACATTCTGCAGGCGTTTGTTCGCCACCGCCGTGAAGTGGTGACCCGCCGTACCATCTTCGAATTGCGTAAAGCCCGCGATCGCGCCCATATCCTTGAGGCGCTGGCCATCGCACTGGCGAACATCGATCCGATTATCGAGATGATCCGCCGTGCGCCAACCCCTGCGGAAGCGAAAGCCGCGTTGGTTGCTCAAGCGTGGGATCTGGGTAATGTGGCAGCCATGCTGGAGCGCGCCGGTGACGACGCCGCTCGCCCTGAGTGGCTGGAGCCGGAGTTCGGCATCCGTGACGGTAAATACCATCTGACCGAGCAGCAGGCTCAGGCGATCCTGGATCTGCGTCTGCAGAAACTGACCGGCCTGGAGCATGAAAAACTGCTGGACGAGTATAAAGAGCTGCTGACGGCGATTGCCGCGCTGATCTTTATTCTGGAAAACCCGGACCGTCTGATGGAAGTGATCCGCGAAGAGCTGGTGGCAATCAAAGAGCAGTACAACGATGGCCGCCGCACCGAGATTACCGCCAATACTTCAGATATCAATATCGAAGACCTGATCAACCAGGAAGACGTGGTCGTTACGCTGTCGCACCAGGGCTATGTGAAGTATCAGCCTCTGACCGACTATGAAGCGCAACGCCGCGGCGGTAAAGGTAAGTCAGCGGCACGTATTAAAGAAGAAGACTTTATCGATCGTCTGTTGGTGGCCAACACCCACGACACGATCCTGTGCTTCTCCAGCCGTGGTCGTCTGTACTGGATGAAGGTGTATCAACTGCCTGAAGCCAGCCGTGGCGCGCGCGGTCGCCCAATCGTCAACCTGCTGCCGCTGGAGGCCAATGAGCGTATTACCGCCATTCTGCCGGTACGCGAGTATGAAGAAGGGCGTCACGTGTTTATGGCTACCGCCAGCGGCACCGTGAAGAAAACCGCATTGACCGATTTCAGCCGCCCACGCAGCGCCGGCATCATCGCCGTTAACCTCAACGAGGGTGACGAGCTGATTGGTGTTGACCTGACCGACGGCAGCAATGAAGTCATGCTGTTCTCCGCCAATGGTAAAGTAGTGCGCTTCCCGGAAACGCAGGTGCGTTCTATGGGTCGTACTGCCACCGGCGTACGCGGTATCAACCTGGGCGAAGGCGACAGCGTTATTTCCCTGATTGTGCCACGCGGTGAAGGCGACATTCTGACAGTTACCCAGAATGGCTACGGTAAACGTACCGCAGTCACCGAATATCCGACCAAGTCACGCGCTACCCAAGGGGTTATCTCCATTAAGGTGAGCGAGCGTAATGGTCAGGTAGTGGGTGCGGTTCAGGTGGATACCACCGACCAGATCATGATGATTACCGATGCAGGCACGCTGGTGCGTACCCGCGTATCGGAAGTTAGCGTGGTGGGGCGTAATACCCAGGGTGTTACGCTGATCCGTACTGCGGAAGACGAGAACGTCGTCGGTCTGCAGCGTGTCGCCGAGCCGGTGGAAGACGAAGAGCTGGACAGCCTCGAACCGGGTGCGGAAATTGCAGAAGAAGACGCTGCACCGCTGGACGAAGGTGATGATTCTGAAGCGCCAGACGACGTGGAAGAAGACAACGCCTAAGCCATAGGGGCCGGCACGTGCCCCTATCGCACTGAGGTAACAAGGGCCTGGCAGCGATGCTAGGCCCTTTTTCAGTTCTATGGTTTAATTGCCGGACCCAAGCCTGAGCTCCCGGCTTTGATATGAACGCGCTGGTCGCCACTGACATTCGTATGGTATCCGATTGAAATATTTAGCTTCTTTTCGCACCACGTTAAAGATATCCCGCTATTTGTTCCGGGTGCTGGCGATCATGTTGTGGTCGTTGGGGGCGTTGCTCACCACCTTCTATATCCTGAATATCCTGCATCAGAAAGAGTCTGATATTCGGCAGGACTACAATCTGAACTTCGATCAGGCTCAGGGTTATATCCGCCATTCGGCCGATATAATGCGTGATATCAAATACATGGCGGAAAACCGTCTCAACGGTTCAGTCAGTAGCATGGACATGTTTAGCGGCATCTTTCCCGGCAAAAACAGTCCGCTGGAGTTTGTACCGCTGTATCCAGAGTCCAGTTGTTCACTTAATACCACCTACCGCAGCTCACTCAATTCTCTGAGTGGGTTGATCCAGTATTGGAAAGAGAACTTCGTTGCGGCCTACGATCTCAACCGGGTGTTTTTCATCGACGGCGATACGCTGTGCATGGCGGAGTTTGGCGGCAGCGGTAGCGGCGTAGCCAATCGAGCCGACGCGCTGAAAACTCTGCATGAGCGTATCCTTAAATACCGTAATGCCAAGAATCAGGACAAAGACAATAATCTGTACTGGATCAGCCCAAGCCAGCAACGGCCGGATGTCGGTTATCTGTATGTACTGACGCCAATTTATATTGGTAACAAGCTGGAGGCGTTGCTGGGTATTGAGCAAACCATTCGCCTGGAGGACTTTGTTTCCGCCGGCAGCTTGCCGACCGGCGTAACCCTGTTGGATGAGAATAACCAACCGATACTGCGGCTGGCCGATGATGGGCGAGATGCGAACGCTCCCAGCAGCTATCCGGATGAGCCGGCTTACTTCGGCTATGTTGATAATTACCGCGACCTGATCATGAAAAAAGCGCTGCCGCCGTCATCGCTCAGTATTGTTTATTCTGTGCCGGTGAAGACGGTGGTTGAACGCTTCAGGATGCTAATCCTCAATGCGGTGCTGTTGAATATGTTGTCTGCCATTGTGTTGTTCAGCCTGGCCTGGCTGTTTGAGCGCAAAATGTTCCTGCCGGCAGAAGACAACGCCTTCCGGCTGGAGGAGCATGAACAGTTCAACCGCAAGATTGTCGCCTCGGCACCGGTGGGTATTTGTATTTTGCGTATCAGTGACGGCACCAACATTCTGAGTAATGAATTGGCGCATAACTACATCAACCTGCTGACCCACGAAGACCGTGACCGCATAACGCGCATCATCTGCGAACAGCAGGTGAACTTTGTGGATGTGATGACCAGTAATAACAATAACCTGCAAATCAGCTTTGTTCATTCCCGTTACCGTAACGAGGATGTGGCGATCTGTGTGCTGGTGGACGTCAGCGCCCGCGTGAAAATGGAAGAGTCGCTGCAGGAGATGGCGGCGGCGGCAGAGCAGGCCAGCCAATCCAAGTCGATGTTCCTGGCGACCGTCAGTCACGAATTACGTACGCCGCTGTACGGCATCATCGGTAACCTCGATTTGTTGCAAACCAAGGCGTTACCGCAGGGCGTTGACCGACTGGTCAATGCGATGAACAACTCGTCCGGGCTATTGCTCAAGATCATCAGCGACATACTGGATTTCTCCAAAATCGAATCCGAGCAACTGAAGATTGAACCGCGCGAGTTCTCCTGCCTGGAGGTGATCACCCACATCGCTGGCAACTATTTGCCGCTGGTGGTGAAGAAGCGGTTGGGGTTGTACTGCTTTATCGAACAGAACGTCCCGGAGCGCATTTCCGGCGATCCGGTACGGCTGCAGCAGGTACTGTCCAATTTGTTGAACAACGCGATTAAGTTTACCGATACCGGCTGCATCATTCTGCAGGTGTGTACGCGCGGCAGCTATTTGGAGTTTAGCGTTCGTGATACCGGGGTCGGCATCCCGGAGAAAGAAATTACCCGCCTGTTTGATCCGTTCTTCCAGGTGGGTAGCGGCGTGCAACGCCATTTCCAGGGCACCGGGCTGGGGTTGGCGATATGCGAAAAACTGATCAACATGATGGATGGCGACATTGCCGTTGAGTCTGAGCCGGGATTAGGCAGCCTGTTCACCATCCGCATTCCGCTGTTTAACGCTCAGTTCCCGATCCCGCAGCCCAGCGATACCTGGCAAGGTAAAACTCTGTGGCTGGCTATCCGCAACCAGCGGTTGGAAAGTTATCTGATGGAGGTTCTTGGCGGCTATGGCGCGACGGTACTGCGTCATCAGGGGCAAGAGACTGCGGCAGGGGATGTGATGCTCAGCGATCACCCGCTGATGATCAATACACCGCTGCTGGCGCAGATCCAGTTCTCTATTGAGCATATCGGCCCGTCGCAGGAAACCCGGCCGGGCTATTGGATGCACAGCACTTCGACGCCGCGTGAAACCCTGGCGCTGCTCAACCGCTTGTTTGGTACCCGTGATGAAAGCGGCAATACTTTGATGCAATTGCCGTTGCCGGCCAAGGCCAACAGGGTAGACAACGGGGATATTCATTTGCTGGTGGTGGATGACCACCCGATTAACCGCCGGTTGCTGTCCGACCAGCTTGGCTCACTGGGCTATCAGGTAGTGACTGCCAATGATGGGGTTGATGCGCTCGACGTGTTGAATCGCAATACCGTCGACATCGTGCTGACCGACGTCAACATGCCTAATATGGATGGCTACCGTTTGACCCAGCGCCTGCGCCAGTTGCACTTTACCGCTCCGGTAATCGGCGTGACGGCGAATGCCCTGGCGGAAGAAAAACAGCGCTGTATTGAGGCCGGGATGGATAACTGCCTGTCTAAGCCGGTGACCCTGGAAACGCTGGAACAGACATTAGGGTATTACAGCCAACAGGTTCGCCGCATGCGCGCCGAGTCTGAAGATGCCTGAAAGCAAAAGGGCGCGGCATAATGCCGCGCCCTCTGTTAACTACCGGGGATTTTATTCTTTGTCCAGCGGTGCCATGCTGACAGAAGAGAGGTAGTTGAGCAGCGCAATATCGTTCTCAACACCCAACTTCATCATCGCCGATTTCTTCTGGCTACTGATGGTTTTGATGCTGCGATTGAGCTTCTTGGCGATCTCGGTCACCAGGAAACCCTCGGCGAACAGGCGCAGTACTTCGCTCTCTTTTGGTGACAGACGCTTGTCACCGTAACCACTGGCGCTGATCCTCTCCAACAGTTTGGAAACGCTTTCCGGCGTGAACTTCTTGCCTTTTTGCAATGCGGCCAGCGCTTTCGGCAGGTCGGTTGGCGCACCCTGTTTCAGTACTATGCCTTCGATATCCAGATCCAACACGGCGCTGAGAATGGCCGGGTTGTTGTTCATGGTCAGAACGATGATCGACAACTGCGGATAATGGCGTTTGATGTATTTGATCAGCGTAATGCCGTCGCCATACTTATCACCCGGCATCGAAAGGTCGGTGATCAGGACGTTTGCATCCAGTTTGGACAGATTGTTGATCAGTGCTGTTGAGTCTTCAAACTCCCCAACGACATTCACCCATTCAATTTGCTCAAGTGACTTCCGGATGCCAAACAGTACGATAGGATGGTCATCAGCAATAATTACGTTCAGGTTATTCATGTTGTTGGCTACCTTGCTGCAGCAGTCTACTGACGAAAAAATCAATCTGACTGATGTTATTCTCGATCTTGAGCGCATCACCGTCTGCGATGTGCTGTTCTAACGATTCACACAGTTGCTTGCCGGGAAGCAGATTTAACATGGCAAACACGCCTTTCAGGCGGTGTGCTGTCTGTGACAGAGCATTGAAATCACTGCTGCCCGCCTCAGTATACAGTTTTTTGACATCGTCGGGTACTGTATCAATAAATAGGCCATAGTAATCACTTGAT
This sequence comes from Serratia sp. S4, assembly GCF_000347995.1. NCBI lineage: Bacteria > Pseudomonadati > Pseudomonadota > Gammaproteobacteria > Enterobacterales > Yersiniaceae > Serratia > Serratia sp. S4. Next base: position 3,583,515 of record NZ_KB661120.1, on the reverse strand, counting down.
TTCAATTGTTTTTCATAGAGTTGGATGTCATCTGCGGTCAGTGATAATGCACTTTCCTGCTGTTCCAACGCGGCCATTTGCTGCTCAATCAGCATCAATACGGCGTCGATCATGGCACCACTCAGGTTATAGTTTACCCGAATATACCGTTTTTCAAGCTGTTGCCATCCGGCCTCATCGCTGGTCAGCAGCAGGGTATAATCATCAGCTCTTTGCGGGTTATCGGTCAACAATACGTCGTAGTCGCGATTAATCTGACGTTCGTCAGCAACGATGCAGCTCGCGCCATAGGCATGCAGCAGGCGGGTGACAATGCTCCGTATTTCCTCAGAAGTAATGTCCAGCAATGCGGTCACACCGTCGAGCAGTTTTTCTTGCGCTTCCGCCTCTTTTTTCTCCATCTCCATAGGCACGCGGATGGTGTAGCGGGTACCGATGTCTATCTTGCTGCGGATATCCAACTGGCCGTTAAGCTTTTTGCACAGTTGATTACACAGGAAGAAGGTGAGGCCGGAGCCATGATCAAAGCGGTCCACCAGCGTTTGGCTGAGGAACGGGTAATTCAGGTTGCTGATTTCTTCGTTGGAAATGCCCGAACCGGTGTCATTGATATGGAATACCAGGCGATCGGGGTGATCCGGTTCATGATCGACAACCAGCGAAATCTTGCCACAGGCAGTAGTGATAATGGCGTAATGCACCAGCAGTGAGATCACCTTGCGCAGTGCATTGGCATCGCCGATATATTGCTGTTCAACGTCAAGATGGAAATGGTTGAACAACGACAGGCCTTTTTGATTGATGGACGGCAAGGCTTCCTGCAGCAATTCATCTATCAGGGTCGATGGGCTGAAGGGATGACGCGAAGGCTGCCAGTCCTGGGTTTCCAACCGGGTGAGCAGGGTAATATTTTCAATCAGCCCCAACACCGTTGACGACTGCACCGCCAGTTGCTTTTGCAGCGCTTGCTGTTGTTCCTCATCCGCTTGTGTGCGCAGACGATCGACCAAATCGTGCATTTGCCGGACCGGTTGATTCAGCTCAATGCCCAGATTATGCAACATCAGTTTGCGTGCCTGCACGTTCTTGTCGTACTCGCGCTGTGCCTGCTGCAAACGTTTATTGACCATCACTTCCTTGTCCTGATCGTTAAGCAGGAACAGGTAGGTTTCCGGCGACAGCTGGCTGCGGAAGATGCGGATCTCATACACTTCATTGTTTACCGTCGCCTGAATCACACCGTGATGCTGTTCGGCCATGTGGGCGATTTTCTGCAGGCTAAGGTGCGGCAGCAGGTGCTGGGCGATCTTGTTACTGGCGATTACCGTATTACTGGCGAAATTGTACACCAGCAGGCCTGAAGGCAGGCTGGCGATGATTTCCTGATTCAGTGCTCGTTCGGCTTCCAGCTCAACCGCCATGTTTTCGCTCGGGCGGATATATTGGCGACGGATAAAGTAAATGCCCACCAATGACAGCGCCAATAGCAACAGATTGATGGCGATCAGCCAGATATTGTTTCGCAGCAGGTCAATTGCCAGGCTGATAGCCGAAACGCGGTAAACCACTTTCAGTGGCGCGTTAGGCAGCGGGGCGCTGAACTCCACCCAACTGCCGCTCATCGAAATACCGGTGCTGGTTGTGGCATCCAATGGCAAGGTACCGTCGTCCATGCTGCTATCGTCAGGCTGCAGCATAAAGTTGGATCGCGCCATATTAATGGGGATGATGTCGTTAATCGGCAGATCGAAGGCGATCACCGTAGCCAAATGCCCCGGTTGGTTAAAAGTGGTGCGGATAGAAAACGAATAGGTGTTCTGGAAGCGCTGTTTGCGCAAGGCAGAGAAACTTTCACGCTCATCGAGCATATTGGCCTGTTGCAGCATTTCAGCCCGGCGATCCTCTGCCGAGGTCGTCAGATAGCTTTCCTTGAACCTCGAGGCCAGCTCTTTTAACGGCTGGGTGGTGATTAGGCTCAGGCTGTTATCCTGACCGTTGAGGTAATACATGGCGTAATTTTCAGTCTTGGCTCCCCAGCGGGTATCCAGATAGTCTGAAATATTGGCGATCATCGCCAGGGTGCCTTCTTCATGACTGCCAAAAATAACCGCGTCGGTTTTTTTATGCGGCTTCTCCAGGTAGTAAACGTCCGGGCGCAGTCGGGTTTCCTGCAGGCTGGGATCGACATTCAATGAAGGTGCATTACCGAACTTGTCGTAAATCTGATAGGTGACATAACGGTAGTTGTCGATGCGCTTTTGCAGGCCGTTGGCGATGCTGTTCAGGGCGTATTTTTTTTCCGCCAGCCAGGCGTTGGTATAGTTGTAGCCGTACAGGCCGATAGCAATCGTCAGCAGCACGGAAAACAGCAGGAAGCAGCGAGTAATATTGCTTGAGCTGATGGTCAGTTGTTTATTTTGCATAGTTGACTGCGCATTCCTGAATCAACGGGTTATCGCCCGGGCGCTGGCGGTGACCACCAGGAGTAAAACTGCAACGCAGGCAAATGCCGCCGTCAGGCTGGAGAACTGAGCGATAAAGCCAATCAGCGCCGGTCCGGCGAGGATGCCGGCGTAGCCGACGGTGGTCACTGAGGCGATGGCCAGATTGGCCGGCATATCCTGCTGGTTGCCGGCAGCACTGAACAGGATCGGTACCACGTTGGAAGCGCCGAGGCCCACCAGCATAAAACCAATCAGTGAAACCATGGCGTTGTTGAAGATAATGGCCAGACTCAGGCCAATGGCCGCACACAGGCTGCCCAGTAACAACACCTTATATCTGCCCAGCGTATTCACCACCCGATCGCCGTTTAGTCGGCCAAGGGTCATGGTGATGGAGAACAGCGCATAGCCCAATCCGGCCTGGCTGTGATCAACGCCTCGCAGGGTGGTGAGAAACAGGGCGCTCCAGTCGAGCATCGAGCCTTCTGCCAGGAACATAATGAAGCACAGGATGCCAATGAACATCACCCAACCGCGTGGCAGCACAAACATCGGGCCACCTTCGTCACCGCCGCTTTCACGCAGCAAATTGCGACTGGCCAGCATCAGCAATGCGGCAATGGTCAATACGGCGACCCATGTTGCCAGCAAAGGAGACAGCCCCAGCCACAGCATCACACTAACACCGCCGGCACCGGCAATGCCGCCAACGCTGAAGAAACCGTGAAAACCGGACATCATTGCCTTGCCGCTGGCGCGCTCGACCACTACCGCCTGTATGTTCATCGCCACATCGGTCATGCCGATTGCCGCACCAAACAACAGCAGGGCCAGTGCCATACCGGTGGTGGTGTCCATCAGGACCAGCAGGGGTAAATCAATACACAGTGCCAGCCCGGCCAGCAGGATCACCGGGCGACAGCCCAACCTGCCGGTCAGGAAGCCGGTAAGCGGCATCGCCAACATCGAACCTGCGCCAATACACAGCAGCAGCAGACCCAGGGAGCCGTCATCAATGCCGATACGCGCTTTGGCGAAAGGGACCAGGGGAGCCCAGGCAGCCATGCCGAAGCCGGCGACAAAAAAGGCCAAACGCGTTGCGATCTGTGCCGGGACGCCGGGTTTCTGCTGTTCATTACACAAGGTGGATGTCATGTGGGAATCAGGATCTATTGTGGAAATGCGGGCTGAAAGTTATGGAGTGTTTTTATCACAATCCGCGATCCGGGTCGAAAGGATTTGCGCTCGCCCGCGCTTCTGGTCACAAGGCAATGACCTGAGCAAGGGACTCTGGATATTTTCCAGACTATCAAAATAGAAGGGGCGACCAATATTGCCACACCGAACAGAATGTCGGCCCAGAGAGTAGTTACTTAAGCAATAAAATGCTTTTCTAATTAATGCGATTAACCCGTAGACTGATATCGATTAATAAATTAGCAATTAGTGCGAAAATCAATTGCAGGGATAATATCGTGGCGTGATTATTTTTTGGCAAAAAGTGCGCATTATGATGAATTGTGGGGAAGGTTTCAGACAATAAAAAACCGGCCATAGGCCGGTCGAAGTGTACAAAAATTATCTTACAGATAATGAAGGTAATAATGAAAATAATGATGATAGCGGGATTATTATAACGTCAGCGTTATGAGAATATTTTGGCACAATGTGCTTATTGAGCGTGACTTTTGTATGGCTGTCTTTTTTTTCTTAAAGATTTGTATAACTGCATGATTTTGTATCTATAAATGTATTTTTTGTCATTGCGTGCCTTATTTTGTCTGTCTGTAATGTTTTGTGGAAGTTCGCGAAAATTTACATTTTGAAACCTTTATTAATCATGGTGAAACACTATCGGATACTTGGTATCATTTTCTTTCTGGATTAATATAACCCTTGTTACCAGAATGGTAATGCACAGTCGTGCTAATAATGCTCAAAAGGGCAGTGGCCATAGCTCGACATAATTAATGAGGATAATAACGATGAAACTTCGAGTACTCTCCCTGATAGTACCCGCACTGCTGGTTGCAGGCACAGCAGGCGCGGCGGAAATCTACAACAAAGACGGTAATAAACTGGATTTGTTCGGTAAAATCGATGGTCTTCACTATTTTTCCGATGATAAAGGTTCCGATGGCGACCAGTCTTATATGCGTTTTGGCCTGCGTGGCGAAACACAAATCAGTGACCAACTGACCGGCTACGGTGAGTGGGAATATCAGGCAAACCTCAACCATGCGGAAAGCCAGGACAACAAAAACTTCACCCGTGTTGGTTTTGCAGGTTTGAAATTCGGCGATTACGGTTCATTGGATTACGGCCGTAACTACGGCGTGCTGTACGACATCGGCGCATGGACCGACGTGCTGCCAGAGTTCGGTGGCGATACTTACGGTGCGGACAACTTCATGTTCCAGCGTACCAACGGCGTGCTGACTTACCGTAACTCAGACTTCTTTGGTCTGGTTGACGGCCTGAACTTTGCTCTGCAATACCAGGGCAAAAACGACAGCGCTACCGAATCCAACAACGGTCGTGACGTGTTGGCGCAGAACGGTGACGGTTACGGCATGTCCGCGTCTTACGATCTGGGCTACGGTATCAGCGCTGCAGCGGCGTACTTCTCTTCCGACCGTACCAACGATCAGAACGGCAATAACAACGCCGGCATTCTGGGCCGTGGTGACAAGGCAGAGGCTTACAGCGGCGGTCTGAAATATGACGCCAACAACGTCTACCTGGCAGCGATGTATACTCAGTCTTACAACGCAACCCGTTTCGGCAGCAGCAACAGCAGCACTTACGGTTACGCCAACAAAGCGCAAAACATGGAAATCGTTGCCCAGTACCAGTTCGATTTCGGTCTGCGTCCTTCCGTGGCTTACCTGCAGTCTAAAGGCAAAGACATCGAACGCGGTTACGGCGATCAGGATCTGATGAAGTATGTTGATGTGGGCGCGACCTACTACTTCAACAAAAACATGTCTACCTACGTTGATTACAAAATCAACCTGATGGATGAAAATGACTTCACCAAGTCTGCCGGTATCAACACCGACGACGTGGTTGCCGTGGGCCTGGTTTACCAGTTCTAAGCAACAGAGTGTGAATCTGATCACGCGGCCTTCGGGCCGCGTTTTTTTTGCCTGCGGTTTGGCACAAATTGGCATTTTCGCGGCACGGATTGCCATCCTGATGTGTCGGGGTTTAACTAAACTTTCACCGTATATACCCGTCATCTTTCAAGTCGCAGCGTTGTTACCTGCACTTGCTCACCCCAGTTACTTAACTTTTGTAAGCGCCTGGGGATGAGCAAGCTGGCCGCCTAGCTGCAACTTGAAAGCTATAGGGTATAGAGAAATCCGGAGGTGAATATGGAGCTCAAGATAGATCGGGTGATTGAAACGGTACTGTACGTCAAGGATATCGAGCGGGCCGCGGCTTTTTACCAGCAGGTATTAAAACTGCCGGTGATGGTGGCCAATGAGCGTTTTCGCGCCTATGACGTGAGCCAGCAAAGCGTCTTGCTGCTGTTTATTGAAGGCGACTCGGTCAAAGGAGCACATTACCCGGAAGGCTATATCCCCCCGCATGATGGCAGCGGACCGCTGCATATCGGGCTGGCCGTCACGAAAGAACAGCTGCCGCATTGGGAACAGCATCTGGCGGCACATGGCATAGAGATAGAAGGGCGCATGAGCTGGGAGCACGGTGGCGAGAGTATTTATTTCCGCGATCCCGATAATCATCTGCTCGAACTGGTAACTCCGGGGATTTGGGCCAATTACTGATGCTTCCAGGCGGCAGCCAGTGTCTTCAGCATTTCACTTAGCAGCAGCAGCGCGTTCTGGGGTTGCTGCTCAATTTGTACCTTGACGATGGCTCCGTCGATCAGCATCGACAGCATCTCCGCTCGCTGTTCCCGCTCAGGGCTTGTGGGCAGGTGGCTGGCAATGACTTCGGCCATCTGCTTCTTATGCAGGCGTGCGATTTTCAGGCTCTCCGGTAACATATCCGCCAGTTCCACCGCCGTATTGATAAAAGCACAACCGCGGTAATGCGGGCTGCTGAACCATTCCTCAAGGCAGGGCACCAAAGCGAGCATCACATCTCCTCGTCGGGTGGCATGCTGCTCCAAAGACCGACTGAACCAGCTCAGCCACTGATCATGACGGTAGGCAAGAAACGCCTCAATCAGCTCATTTTTACTGGGGAAATGACGATAAAACGTGACCTTGGCTACGCCTGACTCGCTGATGATGCGATCAATGCCGGTCGCGCGTATGCCATCGCGGTAAAACAAATCATGCGCTGTCAGCAGGATGCGCTGACGTGGTGGCAAAGTACTGGGGGCAACAGACATTAAAGCATCTCCTGAAATATCGTTGGAATGATTGTAGACAACTCTGTCTACATGCGCTAGCTTAATTGTGTAGACAGTTCTGTCTACCTAATGACAACCCAGCAGAGGTGAGCTATGAGCATTAACCCCCCGTTACCGCCGTTTACCCGAGAGTCGGCGATTGAGAAAGTCCGTCTGGCGGAAGATGCCTGGAACAGCCGCGATCCTGAACGCGTCTCGCAGGTCTATTCCGTCGATACCCACTGGCGTAACCGGGCGGAGTTTGTTGATGGTCGCGAGGCCGTTTGCGCATTCTTGCAGCGTAAATGGGCGAAAGAGCTGGAGTATCGGCTGATTAAGGAGTTATGGGCGTTTGATGGGGCGCGTATCGCGGTGCGCTTTGCCTATGAATGGCGTGATGATTCGGGCAACTGGTACCGTAGTTTTGGCAACGAGAATTGGGAATTTAACCCGGACGGTCTGATGATCAACAGACACGCCTGCATCAACGATATGCCGATCCGCGAGCAGGATCGTCAGTTCCATTGGCCGCTTGGCCGTCGTCCGGATGAAATTGCGGCACTGAGTGAATTTGGCTTCTGATTGTCGTTACTGATAATAAGGCCGCAGTTCCGCATGAAGCGCGGAAATAAGACGCTTTTTCCACTCAACTTCTCCCTGCCGATAGTGTGAAAACAGATGGCCAATTGCCAGGTTGTCCAGGATAGGCAGGGTGAATAACCCTCGTTTATCGGGTTGTGCACTGAACCAGGGCTGCGGAACTACCGCCATCAGCGGGGCCGCCCGCAGCACTGGTGGCAACTGGGCATAATCGGCACAGCTGAGCTGGATCCTGCGTTGTAAACCCTGGCGTTCCAACTGACGATCCAGCTCATTTTCCGCCTGTGGCCAAGGGTGACAGTAATAGTGCGCATAGTTTGCCAGTTCGCTGAAGGCCAGACTGCTCTTGTGCTGCAACCTCTGCTGCAAGGGGGCCCCAAATACTGCGACCAGGCGAGTGCTGCCAATCAGTGCATAACGCAGTGCGCTGGTACGCTGTTGATGATCGCCCACTGCGATCACCATATCGATGCTGCCTTCCAGCAGATCGTTCCGCCATGAGCGCCGCTCAAAGTTCTGACAACGGATATCCACATTGGCGAGTGTGCTTTTCTGTGCCAGCAGCGGCAGCAATATCGGATGCAGTGCCGGCGGTGCAACCAGGTTGAAATGTCGTGGTGCATCCTGCAAATGGCCGAACAGTTCACCGTCCAGCGAAGAGAACAATGGCGTTAGTTTCTCTTTAAGCGACAGGGCAAACAGCGTCGGCACCTGGCGATGCCCCTCCCGACGAAATAAAGGCTCATTGAGCACTTCACGCAGGCGGGCCAATGCATGGCTGACGGCCGAAGTGCTGATGCCCAACTTGTCCGCCGTTTTCTGGCTGGAGCCGGTGCTGGTCAACAGATAGAGCACTTTCAGCAGGTTCATGTCCATTTGCAGGATGTTCATTAATGGCCTTCTTAATTGAATACGTTTCAATATTGGGCTGAGTATACTTCAGCCCCGTTTACCTCCATAGAATTGGAACATGAAAAAAAACCTTGGTTATCTGACGGCTATGACGGTTGCTCTGTGTTTCGGCGCTCAGGCGCAGCTTAATCCGGCACAGCCGTTGTCCAGTGCGCCGCCCTATTCGCTTTTTGAACAGTGGGCGCAGCCGGTCGCGCCATTTCAGATGTTCCCGCATGTTTATTACGTGGGTACCCGCAACCTATCGTCCGTGCTGCTGAGCACGCCGGAAGGACTGATTCTTATCGACGCCGCGCTGGACGCCAGCGCTCCGGCGATAAGAGCGCACATAGAGGCTTTGGGTTTTAACATCAAGGATCTGCGCTATATCCTCAATAGCCACGCGCGTCTCGATCAGGCGGGTGGCATTGCGCGTCTGCAAGCCTGGAGCGGGGCTAAAGTTGTCGCCAGCGCTGCCAATGCCCAACAGTTGGCGCTTGGCGGAAAACAGGATTTTGCTCTGGGAGATGCGCTGAGCTTCCCGCCGGTGAAGGTCGATATTATCGTCGGGGAGGGGGACAGCATTACCTTGGGCGACCTGAAATTAACGGCATTGATGACGCCAGGCCATTTGCCGGGGGCCACCTCGTGGCTGACCACGCTACATCAGGGAGGGCAAAGTTACCGACTGGTCTATGCTGATAGCCTGGCAACGCCGGACTACTATCTGATCGACAACAAAAACTACCCCAGTCTGGTGCAGGATATCCGTGGCAGTTTTGCTCGGTTGGCTCAGCAGCAGGCGGATATTTTTATCGCCAATAAGGGAACGCGCTTCGATCTGGATAATAAAATGCAACGCCTGCAGACCGGCGATCTGGATGCGTTTGTCGATCGTCAGGGGTTGCAGCAATATGTGCAACAGTCACAACAGACATTTGAGGCGCAGTTAAAACAGCAACAAAATAAAATGTGAATTGCGCTGGTTGGCTACCGTGGCCTGCTGAGGATATTGGCGCGAACCGCACCTATCGACAAAGTGAAATTTGTAGAAAAGCCTTCTCTCTTCTAGACTTAGAGGACAATAAACGTACTCAAAGAGGACAAACCATGACGAATAAGCTGGTTTTAGCCATTTGCACCGCAGCGACTTTCACCCTTCTTGCCGGTTGTACTGCGTATGACAGAGCCGCCAGTTACGTGGATGAGCCTGTGGTCAGCGATGTGAAAGTGGGGATGACCAAGCAGCAGGTTCGAGCCATTGCAGGACCACCGTCAACTACAGCTACTCTGGTTCATGCTCAGGGTACCTGCGACACCTACGCGGTGGCGCCACGTGACGGGAAAGTACAAACCTATTTTGTTAGCTACAGCGATACAGGTCATGTGATGAACAAAGGTTATCAGACTTGTTCAGACTACGACTCCCAGCCTAAATAACGGCTGTTATATTGAGCAATCTGGCCCCGCTTCGGCGGGGTTTTTCATTTTTTAACCGCCAGTGGCATGAAGTTTAACCAAACGCACTTTTTCCCGCTTTTTTTTGCATGAAACGATAGACATTTCATAACGGTAGCGCTAATATCTGCGCCCATTGGAAGGATGGCCGAGTGGTTTAAGGCAACGGTCTTGAAAACCGTCGAGTGTAACAGCTCCCAGAGTTCGAATCTCTGTCCTTCCGCCAAATTTAGCCGGCTTAGCTCAGTAGGTAGAGCAACTGACTTGTAATCAGTAGGTCACCAGTTCGACTCCGGTAGCCGGCACCATATAGTTGTACAGACGGTTAATCCCGTCTACGAACCCCAGCAATCTTAATGATCGCTGGGGTTTTTCGTTTTCCGCCCGCGCCGACCGGGCCCTTAAAGGGCATTGTCAGGCGCAAGATGTTAATCTGCATAAATTGCAACCGGAGGTAGTTATGGGCAGCGGCTTCGAAGATTCAAAAGCTTTATATATCGGCATATGCACAGTGATAGGCGATGCGGTTTTGGTGTTAATTAATGAAGAACGGGCGACGGAAAAGGCCGATATCATTGATGTGTTGAAAACGGCAATCACCAGAGAAGGCAGGGATGTCAGTCTGGATGAGGCTCGTATACTGGCCGTTGAATGGCTGGAGCGTTAAGCGCTAAAGGCCCATGCTCGCCGGCATTTTCACGAAAACTGACAGTTTGTTGAAAGACAGTGAGCCATGAATAAGATATAACCAGATAGCGAAAAGATAAGGAGTGTTGGATGAAAAGGGTATTGTTTCTTTTGGTTATTTTAACCCTATCTGGGTGTACAGGCTCTTTGGGCTCAATATTGGGTGTTATTCCGCAAAGTTCCGACGTTTGCCCCCAGGGGAAAAACTCAATCACGGGTGAATGCCGAGTTTAATCATAAAAAAACCAACCGCTAAGGGTTGGTTTTTAAAGGGATTTTTGGTCGGCATGAGAGGATTCGAACCTCCGACCCCCGACACCCCATGACGGTGCGCTACCAAGCTGCGCTACATGCCGACGCTATAACAAATTATACTACCCGTTCCCAATCTCAAATCAAGAGCTCCCCCAACTGACTGATTGTATTTTAAGCAGTTAGTTGGCGATAAAGCGTTTCACATCGGTCAACACCTGCAACAGCAGGGCCAGCTGTGGCTTCTCGTCTTTGATCTCTTTGTCGTTCTTATCGTATGCACGGTAGTTACCGCTGCTATCCAATACCAAAGTTTGCGTAGGAGTGGTGATCACTAACAGGCTGTTGTCGCCGGTCGCGACCCAGTTATTCCTGCGTTGGGCGGTAAACAGATCTTCACCCTGCGAATAATCATTAGGGTTGGTTTTCACGTGTAGCAAACGCTGCATCAGCGTACGCATCACGTCGTTATGACCGGTCAGTTTACTGATGGTCTGTGCCGGGGTGCCCGGCCAGTGGATAACCAAGGGGACCTGCAACTGTTGCTGGTTGAAACTGGTACCCGCACCCCAGTAGCCTTTACCGGTGTCATTAAATTCAACGCCGTGCTCTGCGGTTATCACCACTACGGTTTTATCCAGAACACCACGTTCTTTCAGCGTGCTGAGCACCTGAGCAATTTGCGCATCCACATCCTGCGCACCTGCGCGGTAGCGCTGAATAAAATCGGCCGGGGCTGGTGTTTTCTCATTGGCCCCAGGTTCAGTACCACGGTAATTGATATAGGAGAACCACGGACCGTTACTGTTTTGGTCAGCCAGCCAGCGTTGCCATTGTTGCGTGGTCGCCGCATCATTTTGCTGTTTTGCTGCCGGCAGCGTGAAGTCGGTCAACAGGGCCTGGCGATACAGGCTGGCGTTAAAACCGTCAGACGAGAACAAACCAAACTGATAACCCTGGGCGCTGAGAGCACTGACCAGAGCGGAAGGTTTGCGCGCGGCGAGAACGCTGTCCAGATAGGTAGGTGAAATACCGTAGAACAGGCCAAACAGGCCGGTATCCGCATGATTACCAGAACTGTAGTGATCGCTGAAGCGAACGTTTTCCTGCGCGAAACGGGTCAGGGCAGGCATATCCTGTTTCATATCCTGCTCGCGAACGCCGTCCACCACGATCATCAGCAGGTTATAGCCGCTGCCTTTGTCGCTGTAGCCAAGATCGTTCAGCGGATATTCCACCGCAACGGCTTCCGGATTCCCTTGCTGCACCAGGCGGCGTTCATATTCCTGCGAATCGAGCAGGCCGTGTTTTTCAAGGAATTTACGTGCGGTCATCGGGTACGACAACGGCAGGTTGGCCCGCTGCATGGTGATCGGACGGTAGAAGTTGGCGTCGGCCCAGATATAAATCAGGTGCGAGGCGAAAAAGGCACTGATGAACAGTGCGGCCAGCGGCTTGCCGAATCGTTGACGGTTCAGACTGCGCAGCTTTTGCCAGCTCCAGGTACCAAACAGCATTTCCACCAGGAAGATAACCGGCACGCAAATGAACATCAGCTGCCAGTCGCGTGCCAGTTCACTTTGATCCGGGTTGATCACCAGTTCCCACACCACCGGGTTAAGGTGAAGATGGAAATGCGTGAACACTTCACTGTCTACCAGCAATAGCGTTAACCCGGCGGTAGCCAGGGCGGCGGAAATAAATCGCAACAGCCGCTGCGACATCACCACAAAGGTGAGCGGGAAAATTACCAGCAGGTAGCCGGCGAAAACGATAAAGCTGAAATGCCCCAGCAGGCTGACCAGCGCATAAACCCGACCCAACAGGGAAGAGGGCCAGTCGGTGACAAACAGGTAGCGGCTACCCAGCCCGAGGGCAAGCAGGATATTGAATAAGGCGAACCAGTGCCCCCAGCTAATCATCTGGGAGACTTTTTCACGATAACGCTGACGGTTTGTCACCATAATTAATTATTAATGCGCTTTATCTTCACGAATAGAAGCTTGCAGAGCTTCTGCAAACGATTTTGCCAATGTTTTCCGCTGCGCGGGAGCCACACTGGTATTGATCAGATTAGTTACCATGTTGCCCAGCACCATCAGAGAAAGATCGGTGGGAGTATGGTGTTTTTCCAGAACATTAACCAGCTCGGAGAGCAGCTGTTCAACGTGTTCGTCACTGTAACGGGATGATTGTGGCATAAAAATTGCGCTCAAAGCCTGACAAAGTCCCATATCTTACCGTATAGGACAGTGATTTTCCGCTCTTTTATCTATTCCCTTTGTCTTTCAAACCGCAGCGTAGCTGGGCTCCCTTTACGGGGGCTGGGCAACTCTCGTTGTGTCACCTGAAATCCATCGGTTCTGCCAGCCATTTACGACCTGAATGGGCGCTGGAAATTTATTGATGTCTGGTGATGAGATCACTGCTTTAAAGTTGCAGCACGGTAGCCTTCAGTGTTTGAATACGCGCCTAAAGAACAGGAGGATTTACCATGAGTCTGGATATCGACCAGATCGCTCTGCACCAGTTGGTCAAACGCGACGAACAAACGCTGGATGTGGTGCTGCGCAATTCTCTGCTGCCCACCAATGCGGCGGTGGAAGAGATGATGGAAGAGCTGCATCGTGTCTACAGTGCCAAGAGCAAGGCTTACGGCCTGTTCAATGAAGGCAGTGAGCTGGCGGACGCGCTGCGTACCTGCCGCAAGGAAGATAAGGACTTTCTGGCCTTCAGCCGTGCGGCGACCGGTCGCCTGCGCGATGAGCTGGCCAAGTATCCCTTTGCCGAAGGCGGCGTGGTGCTGTTTGGTCAGTACCGCTACCTGGCGGTGGAGTATTTGCTGATTGCGGTGCTGAACAGCCGCAACAGTTCGCGCGTTAACGAAGAGCTGGATATCAATACCACTCATTATCTGGATATCAACCACGCCGATATCGTGGCACGCATCGATCTGACCGAGTGGGAAACCAATCCGGAGTCGACCCGTTACCTGACTTTCCTGAAAGGGCGGGTGGGCCGCAAGGTGTCCGATTTCTTTATGGATTTCCTGGCGGCGGCCGAAGGTCTGGATACCAAGGCGCAAAACCGGGGCTTGCTGCAGGCGGTTGACGATTACTGCGCCGATGCCCAACTGGACAAGAATGAGCGCCAGTCGGTACGTCAGCAGGTTTACAGCTATTGCAACGAACAGCTGCAGGCTGGTGAAGAAATTGAACTGCAGGAACTGTCGAAAGAGATTGCGCCCGTAGGCGAGAAAGATTTTCTGCAGTTTTCCAGCGAACAAGGTTATCAACTGGAAGACAGTTTCCCGGCCGATCGTGGCACGCTGCGTCAGTTGACCAAGTTTGCCGGCAGCGGTGGTGGCATCAGCATGAACTTTGATGCCATGCTGTTGGGGGAGCGAATTTTCTGGGATGCGGCTACCGATACGCTAACCATCAGAGGGACGCCACCGAACCTGCGTGACCAGTTACAACGTCGCCAGAACAGCGGCAACAAGTAATTTCACCGGATCGCAGACAATAAAAAACGCCGCAATTGCGGCGTTTTCTACTTCGGCGTCCCGAAAGGTTCGATTTCGTTGCGATTAAACGCGACGGAAGTCGATGTGAGCCAGTTTCGGCTTGAACGGGTGACGCTGTACAGCCTGAACTTTCACTTTGGTTTCTTTACCGTCGATAACCAGAGTTACTGCTTCGCTGTAGAATTCTGGTTTGGATTCCATGTTCTTAACAGAATCATGGTCCAGTTCGATGGAAACTGGAGCTTCTTCGCCACCGTAAACGATAGCTGGGAATTTGTTGGCAATACGCAGGCGGCGGCTCGCACCCTTACCCTGGTCTTTACGTACTTCTACATTGATAGTGAACATTGTTTTTTCTCTTAAAAGAAAATTTACCCTGCTACAGGCGACCCAGTAGCAAGTTCGATAACCTGCTTTAGCACCGGGCGAACCCAGGCAAAGCGGGCGGCAGTTTAACGGAAAGCCGTCCGCAGGGCAATGGAAACCTGCCCGATTTGCCGGCCGTCAGGATCAAGACAGCTCGTTGGCACGGCGGAAGCGGCCTTGATAATCGAACACTTTTTCCCGTATCTGCCAGAACTGTCCGCGTTTGCGCGCCACTACAAAATCCGGATGGCGCAAGGCCGCTTGCTGGGCCAGCACGTCGGCAGCGGTTTGCCAGGCAAAGGGGACCCCTGGCGCACGCTGATGCGGGCGCAGGAACAGCATTTCGAAGGCTTTGCGCTGCGCCGGGGTCTGTAGCCGGAAACGTTCACTGGTGCTGGTGCCGTCTTCGTCGTAATAAGTGGCTTTCAGCCACTCGCCTTTTTCATCACGGCCGCTTTGCAGCTCCATGCCGCCACAGCGCAATACCAAAGCGTCTTTCAACTTCAGCGCTGCCTTTAGCATATCGTCAGGATCGACCAAGACTTCCTGACACTGGTGGCAGCGGCGGGCGGCAATGTCATTCTCAGCGCCGCAATGTGGGCAAATCTTGAATCGGAAGCGGTAATCGCACTGCTCGCGATGGCCTTCATCATCCTCCAGCCAGCCCTGACAACGGCGACCATAGTGTTCGATGATATCGCCGTTCTCGGTGCATTTGCCCCAAAACAGGTTGGCGAAGCCGCAGCCGGGGCAGAACACCTGTACCGGCTGACTGTCGCTGTGTGGCTTACTGATCCCGACCTCTGGGGTAAACAGATCGTGCGGGTTACCGGCGTAGTCGAGGATCAGGCAATCTTCCTTGCCGGGGGCCAGCCGCAGCCCACGCCCGACGATTTGCTGATACAGGCTGACGGACTCGGTTGGGCGCAGAATAGCGATCAGATCGACATGCGGTGCATCAAAGCCGGTGGTCAGTACCGCCACGTTGACCAGGTAGCGCAATTGCTGTTGTTTGAAAGCCTCTATCAGCGCATCACGCTCGCTGGCCGGTGTTTCGGCGCTGACCAGCGCGGCTTCACCCTGGGGCAGCAGGCCGTGAATTTCACGGGCGTGCTCAACGGTGGAGGCGAAAATCATTACCCCTTTACGCGTTTCGGCATATTCAACGATCTGGCTGATGATGTGCGGCGTAATGCGATTTTGCTGCTTCAGCTCACGGTTCAGGTCGACCTCACTGAACAGGCCGTTGCTTCTGGCCTCCAGACGGCTGAAATCATACTGCACAATAGGCATGTCCAGCCTTTCCGGCGGCACCAGAAAGCCGTTTTTGATCATGTAGCGCAACGGCAGTTCATAGATGCAGTCACGAAACAGACTGTTGGCATCGCCACGGGTAAAACCGTGATAGTGATACTGATAAATCCAGCCTTTGCCCAGCCGGTAGGGCGTGGCGGTCAGGCCCAGCAGCCGCAACTGCGGATTGGTTTTTTGCAGATGCTGAATAATCTGCTGGTACTGACTGTCGTCATCGTCGCTGATGCGGTGGCATTCGTCGATAATCAACAGCGAAAACGCACCGTCAAACAATGGCAGGTTACGCGCCACGGATTGTACGCTGCCGAATACCACCTTGCCGGCGCTGTCTTTTTGCTGCAGCCCGGCGGCAAAAATATCGGCTTCCAACCCGTAGGCGCGGTATTTGGCGTGGTTTTGCGCCACCAGTTCTTTCACATGAGCCAGCACCAATACCCGGCCACGCGCGCGCTTTGCCAACTCGGCGATCACCAGGCTTTTACCGGCCCCGGTCGGCAGCACGATCAGCGCCGGTTGTGGGTGCTGACGGAAATGTTTGATGGTGGCTTCGACCGCTTCCAGTTGGTAGGGGCGTAGAGTAAAGGCCATAAATTAACGCCGTGGGTTGAGAAGGGCCGTCAGGAACAGGTTTTGTAACATCTGATCCCATAAAAACAGTGACATTTTACTCCCCTGACGGCTAAAAAATTTCTATTATTATGCCTTCTGAGCGCCGATGGTGCGAGAAGCGTGGAAATTACCTCTGTCAGGGGGCCGTTTCCACCGCTATACTTGCGTGACAGTAATCGCTGTTTCCCCCTCTTCGAACCTGCCCTGTTGCACCTGGTGCAACGGTGGGTGTCATATTTTAGCAATACGATCAATGCGATCATAACAACGACAGGCAAAGCAGATTCAATGCGACTGGACAAGTTTTTATCTCAGCAGTTAGGTGTTAGCCGTGCGCTGGTAGCGCGTGAACTTCGGGCAAAACGCGTCACCGTAGACGGTGAAGTGGTGAAGAGCGGGGCACTGAAACTGACTCCGGAGCAGGAGGTGACGTTTGACGGCAACCCACTGCAACGCCAAAACGGCCCGCGCTATTTTATGCTCAATAAACCGCAGGGTTACGTTTGCTCCACGGACGATCCCGATCATCCGACGGTGCTGT
The DNA here is from genome assembly GCF_000347995.1 of Serratia sp. S4. NCBI lineage: Bacteria > Pseudomonadati > Pseudomonadota > Gammaproteobacteria > Enterobacterales > Yersiniaceae > Serratia > Serratia sp. S4. The sequence continues at coordinate 3,566,461 of NZ_KB661120.1, read as the reverse complement.
ATTTCCTCGATGAGCCGGTGGCCTACAAGCTGCACGCCGCCGGTCGCCTGGATATCGATACCACCGGCCTGGTGCTGATGACCGACGACGGCCAATGGTCGCACCGCATCACTTCACCCAAGCATCACTGTGAGAAAACCTATCTGGTGACGCTGGAGCATCCGCTGGCGGAAGATACCGCGCAGCAATTTGCCGAAGGCGTGCAGTTGCATAACGAAAAAGATCTGACCCGACCTGCGCAACTGGAACAAATTGAAGACAAGCTGGTACGCCTGACCATCAGCGAAGGGCGTTATCACCAGGTGAAACGCATGTTCGCGGCGGTCGGCAACCGGGTTCTCGAGCTGCATCGCGAACGTATTGGTGCCATCGTGATGGATGAGGATCTGGCAGAGGGCGAATACCGTCCGCTGACAGAAGAAGAAATCGCCAGCGTTGGTGCTCCGCACCTGCAAGATTAATTCATTACAAGACTACGGCTGATGAAGGAGTCGTCGAACGTGTTACAGAACCGGTCATCTCACCTCGGTTTGATTTTTATTCTGGGTCTGCTTTCCATGCTGATGCCGCTGGCTATCGACATGTACCTGCCCAGTATGCCGGTGATTGCCAAACAGTTCGGCGTCGAGTCGGGCAGCGTGCAGATGACGCTCAGCGCCTATATGCTCGGCTTTGCCCTGGGGCAGTTGTTCTACGGGCCGATGTCGGACAGCATTGGCCGCAAGCCGGTGATCCTGTGGGGAACGCTGATCTTCGCCATTGCCGGTGGTGCCTGTGCGATGGCGCAGTCGATTGACCAATTGATCAATCTGCGTTTCCTGCATGGGCTGTCGGCGGCGGCGGCCAGCGTAGTGATTAATGCCCTGATGCGCGATATGTTCACTAAGGACGAGTTCTCGCGCATGATGTCGTTTGTCATCCTGGTAATGACCATTGCGCCCTTGCTGGCACCGATGATTGGTGGCGCGCTGCTGCTGTGGTTCAGTTGGCATGCGATTTTCTGGACCATGGGCGGTGCGGCGCTGATCGGTTCATTGCTGGTGGCGTTCTTTATTAAAGAGACGCTGCCGAAAGAGCGGCGGCAAAAATTCCATCTGCGTACCACGCTGGGTAACTTCGCTTCCTTGTTCCGCCATAAGCGCGTGCTGAGCTATATGCTGGCCAGCGCCTTCTCCTTCGCCGGTATGTTCTCGTTCCTCAGCGCCGGGCCGTTCGTGTATATCGAACTGAATCATGTTTCACCGCAGCACTTTGGTTACTATTTTGCGCTGAATATTGTTTTCCTGTTCCTGACCACGCTGGTTAACAGCCGTAATGTACGGCGGTTGGGCGCGATCAAAATGTTCCGTCTGGGGCTGTTTGTGCAGTTGGCTATGGGGCTGTGGTTACTGGCAGTGAGCGCTATTGGCCTGGGGTTCTGGGCGTTGGTGTTGGGCGTGGCCGTTTATCTGGGGTGTATCGCCATGATTTCCTCAAATGCCATGGCCGTGATCCTGGACGACTTCCCGCATATGGCAGGTACGGCATCCTCTCTGGCAGGTACCTTGCGTTTCAGCATCGGTGCGTTGGTGGGGGCGATACTGGCAATGGCGCCCGGCAAAAGTGCCTGGCCGATGGTTTCCTCAATGGCGCTGTGTAGCATTGTTGCGGTGTTGTTCTATCTGTATGCCAGTCGGCCACGACAAAAATCCTCGTCTGATACCCCCTAGTCTTTTCTTCCTGATCCAGGCTCAGCGTGATGTTGGGCCTGGGTGAAATATCCCCTCCGACCCAAGCCCGCTCTGAAACCCAATGGCAATGAAGACTTCGTTGCTAAACATAAGTGTGCTAATTAAATCCCCTGCGCACTATCTGTATTCTTTTTGTTAAAAAAATGCTCTGCCTGCTCAGACAGATAACCCGGCTATCCGTTATTTTCCTGGACTAATACCGGTGAGTAATTTGTTTTAAGGCCATTTATAGTCAATGAGTTAGCTTGTAACTCACCGTTGTGGTGCGAGGCTAAATGTTTCCTCAATGTAAAATTATGCCGAGCAATAAGTAACCGTATTGCAAGAAAAAAGAGTTGAGATCGCGGCGGGAAAGGGTTACATATAACGCAAAAATGCGAGCTGAGTCGCAAAATGCCGTGAAATGACCCCGCAGGGCGTCACTCAAACCGCAGGACATCAGCGAGCGCAGGGAGCGAGTTAACCGCTTGTGATGTTTTTTACATTTAAATAACATTCATAAGGGGCAGAGTCGAGCGTCAACGGCTATAACTTAGTTACCCTGTCAGGTAAAAAGCGTTTCATTTTTTCAAACTAGGGATTTCATGTGGAAAGTATCCAACTTTCGGTAGTGCATCGCTTGCCGCAAAGTTATCGTTGGCTATCAGGTTTTACCGGCGTCAAGGTTGAACCGATTCCGCTCAGCGGAATAGACGAAGATAACAACCTGATTGGTCTGAAACTGCTCAGTCATGAGGGTGCTGACGCCTGGCAGGTGATGCAACAGCTTAAATTGTCGTTGCAGGAGATCCAGGTCGACTGCGCCATCGTAGAGTGGGAAGGGGAACCTTGCCTGTTTGTGCATCGCTGCGATGAAAGCGCCACCATGTGTCGGCTAAAAAACGTGGGTGCCGCTATTGCCGAGCCGATGAGCGCTCAATATCCTTTCTGAATCCCGTCGCTAATCCGCCAGCTGTAACAACTGCTGGGTATAAGCGGCGGCCGGTGAGTTAAAGACTGTCTGGCAATCACCTTGTTCAACCACTTCCCCCTGTCGCAGCACAATCACCTGATGGCACAGTGAACGCACCACCTGCAAATCATGGCTGATAAACAGATAGGCCAGCCGGTGGCGCTGTTGCAGTGATTTAAGCAGCGTCAGGATTTGCGCCTGTACCGATTTATCCAGTGACGAGGTCGGTTCATCGAGGATCAGCAACTGAGGTTGTAAAATCAGCGCACGTGCGATGGCGATGCGTTGGCGCTGACCGCCGGAAAACTCGGTAGGGTAACGGTGGCGCAGGGCGGGATCCAGCCCCACCTCCTGTAGTACTTCGATCACCCGCTGTTCTCGCTGCTCAGCGCTCAGTTTCTGGTGAACCTCCAGCCCCTCGGCAATGATTTGCAGCACATTGAGCCGGGGATTAAGCGCGGAGTAAGGGTCCTGAAACACAATCTGCATCTGGCTGCGGTATGGCAGCATCTGCTTCATGCTGAGCTGGTGCAACGGCTGGCCTTTAAACCACATCGCCCCCCTGGCGCTAAGCAAGCGCAGTAACGCCAGCCCGGTGGTGCTCTTACCGGAGCCGGACTCGCCCACCAATCCAACGCTTTCCCCGGCCTTCAGCTCAAAGCTCAAATCTTTCAGCGCATAATGCTGACCCACGGTGCGGCGCAGTAAACCGCGCCTGATCGGGAAACTGACCTGCAGGTTTTCCACCTTCAGCAACGGGGCGGCGTCAGCAGGTAGCGGCAGCGGATCGCCTACGTTCTCTGCCGCCAGTAATTGTTGGGTATAGGGGTGTTGCGGCCGGCTAAACAGGTTGCTCCGGCTGCTTTGCTCAACGCATTGCCCCTGGCGCATGACCGCTACGTTATCCGCCAGGCGGCGTACAATATTCAGGTTATGGGTGATAAACAGCAGCCCCATGCCCATTTCTTGCTTCAGTTCTTTCAGCAACAGCAGAATTTGGGCCTGAATGGTGACATCGAGCGCCGTTGTGGGTTCATCGGCAATCAGTAGCTTGGGCTGGGTTAACACCGCCATGGCGATCATCACCCGCTGGCGCTCGCCGCCGGAGAGCTGATGTGGGTAGTCTTTCAACCGGCCCTTGGCGTTGCGAATACCTACGCGATCCAGACACTGAATAATCTCACTGCGTGCTGCGTCGCGCCGCATACCGCGATGCAGCGCCAGGACTTCCGCCAGCTGTTTCTCGATGGTATGCAAGGGATTGAGTGACACCATCGGCTCCTGGAAGATCATCGAAATCTGGTTGCCACGCACCTTGCGCAGCTCAGCCTCAGGCGCATGCAGCAACGAATTGCCGTTGAACTGGATATCACCGCCGGTATAGACCACCGGTGGTGAAGGTAGCAGGCGCAACACCGACAGTGCAGTGACGCTTTTTCCCGAACCGGACTCGCCCACCAGTGCCAGCGTTTCTGCCTTTTCTATCTGCAGCGAAAGCCCACTGACGACCTGATTCAGTTGGTCACCCTGGCGGAAAGCAACGCCGAGATCCTGAATTGAAAGCAAAGGAGTGCTAGCCATATCAATGCGCCTTGCTGGGGTCAAAGGCGTCGCGTACCGCTTCGCCAATAAAAATAAGTAAAGACAGCAACACCGCCAACACCAGGAACGCGGTAATGCCAAGCCAGGGTGCCTGCAGGTTGTTTTTATCCTGCAACAGCAGCTCGCCGAGCGACGGAGAACCGATCGGCAGGCCAAAGCCCAGGAAATCGAGGGAGGTCAGGGTGGTGATGGATCCGCACAGGATAAACGGCAAGAAGGTCAGCGTTGCCACCATGGCATTGGGCAGCATATGCCGGTACATAATGACCCGGTCCTGCACCCCCATGGCACGTGCGGCGCGGATGTAGTCGTAGTTACGGGTGCGTAGGAACTCGGCGCGTACCACGCCCACCAGGCTCATCCAGCCAAATAAAATGGTGATGCCGAGCAGCCACCAAAAATTGGGTTGTACGATGCTCGACAGCAGAATAATCAAAAACAGCGTCGGCATCCCTGACCACACTTCAATAAAGCGCTGGCCCCATAGATCCACGCGCCCGCCGTAGTAGCCCTGCATGGCGCCGGCGCAGACGCCAATCACGCTGGAAAACAGCGTCAGCGCCAGCCCGAACAGCATCGAAATACGAAAGCCGTACAGCACGCGGGCCAGCACGTCGCTGCCGTTACTGTCGGTACCTAATAAATTCTGCTGTGAAGGGGCCGAGGGGAAGGGCACCTCGGTGGCGAAGTTGATGGTGTTATAACTAAAGCGGATCGGTGGCCAAACTGCCCAGCCGTGGCTGTCGATCTGCTTTTTAACAAACGGATCCTGATAGTCGGTGGCGGTATTGAGCTCACCGCCGAAGGTGGTCTCGCTGTAGTCGATAATAAACGGCAGATACAGGCGGCCCTCGTAGCGCACCAGTAGCGGCTTGTCGTTAGCGATCAGGTTGGCACCCAGGCTGAGGATAAACAGCACCAGAAAAATCCACAGCGACCAATAGCCACGGCGGTTGCTGCAAAAACGTGCCCAACGAGCCTGATTGATCGGGCTTAAGCGATTCATTGGCGGGCCTCGAAATCAATGCGCGGATCGACCAGGGTATAGGTGATATCGCTAAGGATATTCAACAGCAGGCCAATCAGGGTGAAGATATACAGCGTGCCGAACATCACCGGGTAATCGCGCTGCAGGGTGGCGTCATAGCCCAGCAAGCCCAGCCCGTTGAGCGAGAACATCACCTCGATCAGCAATGAGCCGGTGAAAAACATGCTGACAAAGGTCGCCGGGAAGCCGGCGATCACCAGCAGCATGGCGTTGCGGAACACGTGGCGGTAAAGGATCTTGTTCTCGTCCAGCCCTTTGGCACGTGCGGTGACCACATATTGTTTGCGGATCTCATCGAGGAATGAGTTTTTGGTCAGCATGGTCAGGGTGGCGAAGCCACCAATCACCGTCGCCAGCACCGGCAGCGTGATATGCCACAGGTAATCGGTGATTTTGCCATACCACGGCAGGGTATCGAAATTGCTGGAAACCAGACCGCGCAACGGGAACCAGTCGAGGTAGCTGCCACCGGCGAACAGCACAATCATCAAAATCGCGAACAGGAAGGCCGGAATGGCATAGCCAATGATAATCAGGGTGCTGCTCCAGGTATCGAAGGCGCTGCCGTTATGCACCGCTTTGCGGATCCCCAGCGGGATCGACACCAGGTAAATAATCAGCGTGCTCCACAGCCCCAGCGTGACTGATACCGGCAGACTATGACCCACCAGTTGCATCACCGATGCGCCACGGAACAGACTGTCACCGAAGTCGAGGCGCATGTAGTTCCACAACATGGTGAAATAGCGCTCATGTAGCGGTTTGTCGAAGCCATAGCGTTTGGTGATCTCGGCGATCACCTCCGGATCCAGCCCGCGTGAGCCACGGTATTGGCTATCTGTCGCACTGCCAACACCAATACGTGCGTGCCCCAGGCCTTCACCGGCACCGCCACCGCCGAAGCCGCTGCTCTGGCCCATTTCGATAGTGGCAATCGCCTGGTCGACCGGGCCACCGGGGGCGATCTGCACAATAAAAAAGTTAATGGTGATGATCGCCCACAGGGTGGGGATAATCAGCAACAGTCTGCGAATCAAATAAGCCGCCATCGCAAACCCCTTATTGTTGTTGAGCCGGCAAACGCGCCGCCTTGTTGACGTCAAACCACCAGTTATCGAAACCAATCACGTAGGCCGGACGGATCGACGGCGTAGAGAATTTGTCCCAGTAGGCATAGCGATCGTGGTTGGAATACCACATCGGCAACATATATCTGTTCCAGGTCAGTACCCGATCCAGTGCGCGGCCCAGCGGCCGCAGGGCTTTTTCGTCGCCCTGATGCGCGGCGATCTGCCTGACCAGGCTATCGACGGCCGGATCGGTGACGCCGGGAGTATTCCAGCTGGAGTTAATGTATTTGGAGTCCCAGAGCGTCTCAAGACTTGAACCAGGGAAAGGCATTGCCATATAAACCGTCGGCATCATATCGAAATCGCCGTCGCGCATGCGCTTGGTGAATTGGGATATGTCGATTTCACGGATCTGCATATCAATGCCCAGTCGTTTCAGGTTGTGCTGAAACGGCAAGACGTACTGGAAGTTGCTGCCGCTTAGCAACATCAGTTCGAAGCTGAATGGCTGGCCGGTTTTACTGTTCACCAACTTTTGGTTTTTGACCTCCCAGCCGGCCTGTTTCAGCAACTGAGTCGCTTTCAGCAGATTTTGCCGATCGTTACCGCTGCCATCAGAGGACGGTGGCTGGTAGATACTGGTGAATACCTCCGCCGGTACCTTGCCCTTTAGTGGGCCCAGCAGCGCCAGTTCGGCCGCATCCGGATAACCGCTGGCAGCGTAGGGGGTGTTCTGGAAATAGCTATTGGTTCGTTGGTAGGCGTTGTAATACAGCGCCTTATTCATCCAGTCGAAATCGAAAGCCAGCGTGAGCGCTTCGCGCACCCGAGGATCGGCGAACAGAGGGCGCCGCATATTGAAGGCCATCCAGCGGGTGTTTTGTGCCGACTGATTGGTTTCATCCTGTTTGATGATGTAATTGCGGGTGAAATTACCGCCCTGGTACTGAGTCGCCCAGCTTTTTGGCGAACCTTCGATGCGGAAGTCGTAGGCACCGGCCTTGAAGGCCTCCAGTGCGACCTTGTCGTCCAGATAGTAGTCGTAGCGGATGCTGTCGAAGTTAAAGCGGCCGCGGTTGACCGGCAGGTTGGCGGCCCAATAATCGCGTACCCGTTGATAGGTAATGTATTGGCCCAGTCGATAACTGGCGATCTTATAGGGGCCACTGCTCAGCGGTGGGGTGCTCAGTGGTTCGTTCAGCTTGTGATCTTTCCAGAAGCTCTGTGGCAAAATGGGCAGGCTGAACAACCCGAGCAACTTGTCTTTATCCGGCTGTGGAAATTCAATGCGCACCGTCAGGCGTGAGATGGCCTTGACCGATATGCCCTTATACGCCACGCGAAACTGCGGTACGCCTTCGGTCATAAACTTGGTAAAGGTAAAGGCCACATCGGCGGCGGTAATGGGCGTGCCATCCTGGAAGCGGGCGCGCGCGTTAATATCCACTTCTACCCAGCGCATGTCGGCCGGGAAGCGGGCAGATTCGGCAATCAGTGGATAGTAGCTGCCGATTTCATCGTCTGAGGTGGTGAACAGGGTATCGTACAGCGCATCGGTACGCTCGCCGGGAACGCCACGTTGAGCATAGCGGTTAAAGTTATCGTAGGTGCCAATGGCTGCCAGGCGCACGTCGCCGCCCTTTGGTGCCGCCGGGTTGACGTAGTCATAATGGCTGAAATCGGTGGCGTATTTCGGCTCACCGAGCTGGGCGAAAGCGTAACTTTCATTGAGGGTTTCGGCCTGCAGGCCAAAACTCAGTGCCGAGAGCACCAGGGCAGCAAAAACGCGCACGGACATCTTGACGGTAAGCTCCTGCTGTTAAGTCGATTAAATCTGGGTCAGCATAACATTTACTGCCGCACCGCAGAGTAAAGAAGTTAAAAGATTCAGTCCGTTAGCGCCTGATGGTCCATGACCGTATGGGCGTTGCAGAAGGCGACAAAATTGTCGATGCTCAACGGTTTGCTGTAATAGTACCCCTGCATAAAATTAACGTCCTGTTCCTGCAGGAAGCTCACCTGTTCTGCGGTTTCTACGCCCTCCGCCACGGTTTGCATTTTCAGCTTCTTGGCCAGTGAAATGACCGCGTCCAGTACCGGGGCGGTGACCGTATCCCGGCCGATGGAGTTGACGAAACCGCGGTCGATTTTCAGATAGTCCATGCTAAAGCGTTCCAGATAGATCAGTGCGCTGTGGCCGGTACCGAAGTCATCGATGGCAATTTCAATGCCTTGTTTATGCAACCAGTCGAACTCCGTCAGCGCGTTGCCTTCCTCCACCATGCCGCGTTCGGTAATTTCAAACACCAGCGTAAAGTAATCGCCCGGCAATTGCGCCAGCAGTTCGTACACGTCGTGGTGGAAGGAGGGCGCACTGAGATGAGAAGGGGAGATGTTCAGGCCAAGTTTTGCACCCTGCGGCAGCGCCGTCGCCAGCCTGGGGGCATCTTCGGCAATCAGGCGGAACAGGTGACGTGTCAGCGGCACTATCAGCCCTTCACTTTCGGCGTAGGGAATAAACAGGTCCGGCGGAATACGTCCTTCGATCGGGTGCTGCCAGCGGATCAGCGCTTCCAATCCACCGATGGTGCCGCTTTTGGTATGAAATACCGGTTGATACTCGATAAAGAATTCGTTGCGTTTGATGCCGCGCATCAGTGCGCGCTCCGGGCTTTGGCGCAGCAAAAGCATGTAGTAGCACAGCACGCCGATCATTAAGGACAGCACCAGACTACCCAGCAGAGTCAGGCGGATATCGTTGGGCGTCAGTTTTTGGTTATAAAACATAATGATCATCGGGGTGCCGGCGATGGAAATGCGGTCGGCCTTTTCGTCCGGCAACTGGTTGACCGGCATCAGATTTGGACTAAAACTGGTCAGGGCGCGATCGCCCAGAATAATGGCAACTCCCTGGGTCTGATCGGTATTGGAGCTGAACATCTGTTGGGGCATCAGGCCAATATCCAGGGTGGCCAGTATGCCGGTGTCTTCTTTGCCTTGCTGACGCAACCAAACGGCAACCGCCGGTTTTCCCGGCACCAGTGGGGTGCCCTGCTGCAGTTTGAGATCCAGCCGCTGCTGTTGATTAATTTCCGGGTAGATGTTTTTTAACGCCAGCATCATGTTGCCGGTAGCGGAAGAGCAATAGGCAAAGCCGTTTTTTACCAGCATAAAGGTGCGTACGCCGGAGTGAAATGCCGCCTGATAGGTAATTTCCGGCTGACTGGTTGCGCAGGAGCGTTCGGTCAACGGCATCAACTGTTGCATGATTGCCGTCAGACTATTAAAGGTCTCGAGGGTGAGTTTCTGCGTCCGTTGCTCTACTGCGCGTTGATATTGCGTGCGCTGGTGGCTAATCAAGGAAAGTGTAATTGCCATAAACAGAATAAAAAATACCAGGGCCACGATGCCGCTTTTAGCCAGGCTACGTCGTCTGTGCGAGACGTGGCGTGCAAATGCCCTTTTCAAGCCCATAAACCTGCCCCCTGAACCCGGCGTATCAATTTGTTTTTGTTATAGAGTGACTGGCTAATATATCGCAATGACGGTGTTGTCGTCATTATTCATCGTTTATCTAATGGCTGATAATAGTTTAAATGCGGCATTATCGCTGTTTTCCCATTTGACGATAATAGGTGAGTTTTTCATCGTCGGCGTAGTTCACTCCAATAATTTTGTGAAATATAAAGTGGCAATGTTGAAAATACCGCGAATTTATAATGGGGGAGGGCGGTGGCGCAAAAAAAACGCTGCCCGGAGGCAGCGTTCTATCGCTCGTTTGGTCTTCAGGACAATCAAGGTTGCGCCGTCAGCTGCTGGTTAGCACCCGGCGGGCTTCGCGATAACGTTTATTCCAGTAGTTATCGCTCAGTTTCGAAATCATCACGCCGCTGCTGGTAGAGGCATGAACGAATTGATCGTTACCTAAATAGATGCCGACGTGGCGTCCGGTAGAGCCGGCGCGGAACAGCACCAGATCGCCAGGACGCAGTTTGGTACGCAAGATTTTCTTGCCCATGTCTTCCTGTTCATAGGTTGAACGAGGTAAGTCCATGCCAAACTGTTCACGGAAGGTGCGCTGTACAAACGCCGAGCAATCGATGCCGCGCTTGGTTTCACCGCCTAAACGGTAGCGAACGCCTTTCCAGTCTGCATACTGATCCATAATTTTTGACTTAACGTCAACGTTACGGACCATTGCTTCGAATTCATCCTGAGAGGCTTGCAGTAAAAGACCATCTTTGTCATTAACTGCACGCATCTCAGTTTGTGCGTTATTCAAGTTCGAAGTGTGAGTCGTGCTACATGCGGAGAGCATTACCGCTGCGGCAATTGCAGGTACTACCCGCAAAAAATATCTCAGAAACGGTTGAGATTTGACCATTGTTATTGTTTTCCCTTGAAGTCCTTAACGACGTCAGTCGCTACCTGAAAAATGCCAAACGGAACGAGACTAATCTGCACCTGCTTTATCGACAATCAGATACCGCTGAAAATGTGCTGGAACGCACATTTTTAGAGGATTTGATGCTGAGTCGAGTTAAACCAGGCACAAACGCATCCGAGATTACCGTAACGGATTGGTGATTGCGAGCCTTTTTCCACCCTTTTATATATGAATTTGTGATGTAACATAATGTAAATCTTCATATAAAAAACGCTGATGGTCCGTTGTGTTGGTTTTGCGTGAAATGAGGTGACAGAAGCGTTAACGCGGTGATGTGGAAATAAACGGCAAGCGGCGAGGAAATTATCAGGAGGCCAACGGCCTCCTGCAGGTCATAACTGTGGGTTATAACTACGCTGGTCGGTGCTTGCCGGGCAGCATACGGTTCAGGCGCAGGATCAGCCTATCGCTGAGTGGAGTCATCAGGCACCAACTGGCACCCACCAGTACCACCGACAGCGAACCTACGGCGATATCCGTAAACCAGTGGGCACCAATCATCACCCGCGGCAATGAAAACACCACCGTAATCAGCAGCGCGACGGCAAACGCGCGGCGGTTAAAGTAGCGCAGCATAAAACAGGAGAAAATCATCAGCATCATGCCATGGTCGCCAGGGAAACTGTCGCTGGAGGCGTCTTTGGTCGGAATGCCGGTCAGTTCACTGACGCGGTTAACATTCTCAAAGCTCAGCGACGGGCTGGGGTGCTTGACCGGAAGCAGGTGCCCAAGCTGGTTCAGCACTACGCCGGTCAGCAGCATGATAACGCCGGTTACCAGCAAACGACGGCGGCCAGCGGCATCCTGTTGCAGATAAAAGCACAGGTACAGCAGCCCCATGGCAACCAGTGAAATCACGTCAAATGCACGGTTATTGGTGATGGCCACCAGATGCAGAAACCCGGGGTCAGTCGCCAGATGACGATTAAAAAAGAAGAAAATCGATGAGTCCAGAGTAAACCAATAGCCATGGTTAACCGGCAGGTACCAGGACAGAAACAGCGCAATGCCCAGTAAATTGAAGAAAATGATGAAGGGTAAATTGCGGCGAGTCATGGCATAACCTGTTTTAAGTCTAAAAATAAAAAGAGGCTAACGGTAAAGTTCTCAACTTAAACGAATGTTAAACAGCTTGGATTGCAGCGCGTTCCAATCCGCATTCCCGCTGTGAATCAGTTCAATTCGGCTGTCCAGTGGTGCGACAGGGCGCGTTTCGATGTTGAGATCTTGTCCCTGGCGGTTGATCAACAGCGTGCCTTCAGCAATGCGTACTACGCCTTTGGCGCGTTCAACCGGTGCCAGCCGTATCCATTCCATAATACCAACGGTATCGAACACCGTGTCGGCGTCAAAGATCCAGCCACAGCTGGTAAATCCCTGCCCTTGATTGAGCGCGCGCCGCCAGCGTGAGGTTTCCGGCAATCGCAATGCGGCCAGACCCGGTGTTTTACCGTGGCTATGATGCTGCTGTGCATTCGGTAATGCTGTGCGATTCGTGCGAGGCAGGTCCAGCAAGGTGACATCCGCCTGGCCCTGTTGAATGTGATAAAGCGGCCGCTGCAGGGAGTCCTGCTGCGCCCATTGCTGCAGGGCCAGCAGATCCTGCGGCTGATAGGTGTCGCTTTTGCTGGCCAGAATAACGTCGGCTGCCGCCAGTTGATCGCGGAAGTTTTCGTTTTCTACATAGCGCGGTTCGCTGAGCTGGCGTGCGTCCAACAGGCACAGGGTGGCCTGTAGATCGATCCAGCCGGCATAGCTGTCCTGCGTCAGCAACGACAGGATCTGTTTCGGGTGGCCCAGTCCGGTGGGTTCGATCAACAGTCGGTCGGGTTTACTCTGTTGCAGCAGCATATTCAGCCCGACCTGCATCGGCAAGCCGTTCACACAACACATGCAACCGCCAGGGATCTCCTTTAACACCGCACCGCTGTCTGCCAGCAATGCGCCATCAATACCAATTTCACCAAACTCGTTTACCAGCACTGCCCAACGCTCATGTTCCGGTTTGTTAGCCAGTAAGTGACGAATGGTGGTGGTCTTACCGCTGCCGAGGAAACCGGTGATCAGGTTAGTTTTAGTCATAAATTATTCCTGATGTTAATAATATTTATTGAACGACAATTAAGCAGCGCCATTCCAACCTGCGCCAGCTCACAAATTTGGCAGGTTAAGATGCGATATTTAACCGCTTAAATCCACGATAAGTTATCGGAAAATTCTTAGCAAAAACCACGAATTAGCCATGGACACTAATTGTTAGTAGCTTGTTTTTTCTTTGTTAATTGCCAGATTAGCCGCCAAATAATTCCCCTGACCTTGCGATTATTCTTAGGAAAATCCTCTATGGTTAAATTGGCTTAACAAAAAATGAGGTTGCCATGAATGTCTTCCGGTTATTTTTGATCGCAGGAATGTTGTTTTCATGGACGGCAGCAAGCTATGCAGGAACCACTGGCGGGGTAATTCGTTTTGTTGGCTCTATTGTGGAAAGCCCCTGCACGGTGAACATCGCTGATTCAACGGCCAATACACAATGTTATCGTAATGGGCGGCACTATCAAGACCAACAGACGCTGTCAAAATTTGATGCTACACGCAAAGAATTGCCACTGAATTTAGGTTCGACCGAGATGAAGTGGGTAGATCAGCAGAAAAAACTTGCAGTAATGACGGTAGTTTATCGTTAAGTCGTTCGGCCATGCCGGACATCCGGCATGGCCATTTTCCTCTTAGCCTTTCAAGTCAGGGTCTGGTTTAACCGGGTATCAAGCCAGTTGAGTCGACACCCAATTTTGCACCGTTTGCCGCGCCCCGCGATCGCGCAGGGAAATATAGGCGCGGGTCACCGCCGCCACAAACGCCTCATTTGCCGGCAGTTGTTCACCAAAAACGGCTTTCAACGCCAACAGGGCTTTTACGCGTTGTTCATCGTCCGGCGTTGCGGCCACCGTCTGTTGCAGCGTTGTCAGCAGCGGATCGCGGATATCAATCGGCTGACCGGCATCATCCACGCCGCCGACATAACGCATCCAGGCTGCCACGCCCAGCGCCAAACCGGCATAGTTGCCGCCATGCTGCAGATGCCAACGAACCGAATCCAGCATCCGCTGTGGCAATTTTTGTGTGCCATCCATGGCGATTTGCCAGGTGCGATGTTGCAGCGCCGGATTGCTGTAGCGTTCAATCAACTGCGCGGCATAGGCGGCCAGATCGATACCGCTGACGCTGAGCGTCGGTGCCTGCTCGGCCAGCATCAAGTGGTGTGCCGCTTGGCGATAAGACTCGTCGGCCATACAGTCGTTTATATACTGATAACCCCCCAGATAACCCAGGTAGGCCAGGAAGGAATGACTGCCGTTCAGCATACGCAGCTTCATTTGTTCAAAAGGCAGTACGTCATTTACCAGCTGCGCACCGGCCAGTTCCCAGGCCGGACGGCCTGCGACAAAATTATCTTCCACCACCCATTGGATAAAGGGCTCGCAGGCGATGGCGCATTCATCACGTACGCCGCCCAGTGCGGTAGCCACTTCATCGAGCGTTTCCGGGGTGGCGGCTGGAACAATGCGGTCGACCATAGTACTGGGGAAACTGACCTTCTGGGCAATCCAATCTGCCAGGGCGCCGTCACGCGCCTGCGCCAGGCCGATGATGGCGTTGCGCAGTACATGGCCGTTTTCGGGAATATTATCGCAAGAGAGCAGGGTAAAGGCGGGCAGACCGCGTTCCAGGCGCAGGCGCAGGGCTTCGACCAGAATGCCGGGTACCGTAATGGGTTGCGCGGGGTTGGCAAGATCGGCGCGGATCCCCTGGTGTTGCAGATCCAATTTCCCGCTACCGGGTTCGATGCAGTAGCCTTTTTCGGTGATGGTCATTGAGACGATGGCGACCTGCGGTTCCGCCAGTTTCTCCAGCACCGCACCGATCCCTTCCAGTTTGCGGTGTACGCTTTCATGCACTGCCCCGATCACTATCGCCTGATCCCCCTCAGCGCCTTTTTCCAGCACGCAATAAAGATGGTCTTGCTGACGCAGCGTCTGGAACAGAATGTCGCCACCGAACAGGCTGATCTCACAAATTCCCCAGTCTCCCCCCTGGCGGTTCAATACCCGGTCGGTCAGCAGTGCCTGATGGGCGCGGTGAAACGCCCCGAATCCAATGTGCACCATGCGGCTTTGTAATGTGCTGCGGTCATAGCGCGGTTGCTGGACGGCGTCGGGAAGCGGTGAGTTGGCGATAGTCTTCATGCATGGCTCCAAGCTGGGTAAAAGGTGCTGGCCGGGAACTTTTAAAAAGTTATCAGACCAGTTTTGCGAATGGAAAACGGCACGGCGCTTACCTTTTTCGCATCAGTTCTCTGCCGCCAGTGTAAGGCTGGAAGGGGGCTAATAACATTGCCAAACCCAAAATAAGCCAGAACCGTGAAGTGGATCAACCAATCAGGGTTTCGCTTTTGACAGTCAGGTGCGAAAGAGTAAGGTGAAAGATAACCGATATCTATTTAAATTTGGTATAACAAGATTGTCGAGGCGGTGCAATCTTGAGCACAACCACAATACTGGGCGATTTTTACAAGGATAAATAATGGAACAAACATGGCGTTGGTATGGGCCGAACGATCCTGTCTCTCTTGACGATGTGCGCCAGGCCGGTGCCACTGGCGTAGTCACCGCCTTGCACCATATCCCGAATGGCGAGGTGTGGCCGATCGAAGAGATCGAGGCTCGTCAGGCGTTGTTGGCGGAGAAAGGGTTGGTGTGGTCGGTGGTGGAAAGCATTCCGGTACATGAAGAGATCAAAACCCACAGCGGTAACTACCAGCAGCACATCGCCCATTACCAGCAATCGTTGCGTAACCTGGCGGCCTGCGGTATCGACACCGTGTGCTACAACTTTATGCCGATCCTCGACTGGACGCGTACCGACCTGGAGTATTTGCTGCCCGACGGGTCAAAGGCGTTACGTTTTGATCAAATCGCCTTTGCGGCCTTTGATTTGCATATTTTGCAACGTACAGGGGCAGAGCAGGATTACACGCAGGAAGAGCAACAGCAGGCCGCCGCGCGCTTTGCTGCCATGAGCGAGGCGGATATCGCCAAATTGACCGGTAATATCATCGCCGGGCTGCCGGGGGCTGAAGAGGGATATACGCTCGATCAGTTCCGCGCCCGTCTGGCCGAGTACGACGCCATCGACAAGGCGCAGCTGCGTGAGAATATGGCGGTGTTCCTGCGCGCCATTGTGCCGGTAGCGGAAGAGGTCGGCGTGCGGCTGGCGGTACACCCGGACGATCCACCCCGGCCGATCCTGGGCCTGCCACGCATTGTCTCGACCATCGAGGATATGCAGTGGTTCAAGCAGACGGTCGACAGCCTGCATAACGGTTTCACCATGTGTACCGGCTCCTATGGGGTACGTGAGGATAACGATCTGGTGCGGATGATTGAAACCTTCGGCGATCGCATCCATTTCACCCATCTGCGCGCAACCTGCCGTGAAGATAACCCAAAAAGTTTCCATGAGGGCGCACACCTGCAAGGCGACGTCGACATGGTGGCGGTGATTGAGGCGATCCTCAGCGAGGAGCAGCGCCGTCATCAGGCGGGTGATACCCGGCCGATACCAATGCGTCCCGATCATGGGCATCAGATGCTGGATGACTTGAAGAAAAAAACCAACCCGGGTTATTCGGCAATTGGTCGTTTGAAGGGGTTGGCGGAACTGCGCGGTGTCGAGCTGGCGCTCAAACGCCGTTTCTTCCCTGAATTGCCGTAGCGTTAAAATCAACAGGGGCCATAATCGGCCCCTGAGTTTCAACTAGTCGGCGCGGCTCATATAGCGGCGTTCGGCAATATGAATGCGGATTTTGTCACCGGCGCTGAGGTATTCCGGCACCTGAATGGTCAGGCCGGTCGCCATGGTAGCCGGCTTGTTGCGGGCACTGGCGGAGGCACCTTTGATGCCCGGCGCAGTGTCGACAATTTCCATATCCACGGTTTGTGGCAATTCCAGCGCCAGCACCTGGCCTTCCAGCGTCAGTACCTGCATGCCTGGCAGGCCGGCTTCAGGAATGAACAGCAGTTCGTCTTCGATCTGGTCCTTCTTGAAGATGTAAGGGGTGTAATCCTCGTCATCCATAAACACGTATTCTTCGCCGTCGATGTAAGAGAAGTTCACCTTACGGCGGGACAGGCTAATGGTGTCCAGAATATCGTCGCCCTTGAAACGCTCTTCTACCTTCAGCCCGGTGCGGACGTCAGAGAAACGCATTTTGTATAGGGTGCTGGCACCGCGTGCGCTTGGGCTTTGTACATCAATGTCTCTCACCAGCAGCAGTTTGCCGTTGTAGCTGATCGCCATGCCACGCTTAATTTCGTTAGCCTTTGCCATATAAAATAACCTGCAATAAAGAGTTTTTGGGAAGTTGCGACAAGTTACTCGCGCCGATGATTTCAGGCAAGCAGATCAAGCAAAAACAGTGGCGGAAAAAGGGATGGCGAGCGCCATCCCCTGCGTATTACTTGAAGACCGGCAACAGACCCAGCAATGCCAGCACGTGTGCGACGGCGTTGATCACCCCGAACAGAATGATAAACAGGATCATCCCCCGGCCACCGGGAGCGCGATATTGCGCCTGGGCAAAGCGACGACGACTGGCGCGTGCCATCATGGCCGGTACGATCACCGCCCAAACGGTGGCCGCCAGCCCGGCGAAGCCGATGGCGTACAGGAAGCCGTTCGGGAACAGCAGGGCGGCTATGGTCGGTGGTGCAAAGGTCACCAACGCGGTTTTACTGCGCCCGGTGGTGTCATCACTGAATTTGAAGAAGTCAGCCAAATAATCAAACAGGCCCAGCGAGACCCCGAGGAACGAACTGGCCAGTGCCATATATGAGAAGGCGTTCAGCAGTTGGCCAACGGTCTGGCTGCTGGAAACGTTGCCCATTTGTTTCAGCAGGCTGCCGATATTGCCGCCTTCGGCAATCACCTGGCGGAAGGCATCGCGGGCGATATTGCCCTGAATCACATACTGCCACAGGATATAGATCGCCAGCGCCAGCAGCGTGCCGTACACCAGGCTGCGCACTACGGCACCGCTATCCTTGTGATAATACTTCACCAGTCCCGGCACATTGCCGTGATAGCCGAACGAGGTCAGCAGATAAGGCAGCGCCGCCAGGGCGTAAGGCAGATAGCTGGCCTGGCTGTCGCCCCGGTTGAACAGCACTGCCGGTTGCACATGAGTGAACATATCGCCCACCGACATCACAAAGGTGATCACCATACCGCCGATCAAAATGGTGCTCAGACGATCGACCGCACGGGTGGACAACCAGACGATAAACGCCACCACGATGGCAAACACCAGCCCGGCGGTGGTCTGCCCGACGCCGACGATGCCTTCCAGCGTGTGGGCGATAATTGAGCCACCGGCGGAAATATAGGCATAGGTCAGAATGTACAGCACAAAGGCGATGGAAATGCCGTTAATGGCGTTCCAGCTTTTACCCAGCAGATCCTTGACGATGGTATTGAAGCTGGCACCGCTTGGGTAATGCAGTGCAGCTTCGAGGATCATCAGGCCAGAGATCAGCATACAGGCCCAGGTATAAATCAGCAGCGCGACCGAGCCGCTGAACCACACGCCAGAAGTCACAATAGGAATGGAGAACATACCGGCGCCGACGGCGGTGCCTGCAATGATCATCGCGCCGCCAAGGACCGAAGGGCGGGAAAGCTTCTGGATGGTGTCCGCGGACATTTTTGCTCCTGAGTGGCCATAGCGGCCGCAAGTTCTTTTGTACTAGCTCAATGGTACAGGTGCGGTCGGCGCATGTAAAGCCGTGAAGATGCTTGTTTCATGCATTAATCGGTGTGAATAGGGCGATTTGAGGCGTGTTTTAGCCCGGCATGAATGCAAACGTTTAGCGGTTATAAGGGCGCGATGTAAAGATTGTTGGGCAAACCCGGATTCTGCTGGCGGCGGATGAGCGCTACTGATATTGTCGCGCTTCACTTCTGCCAGCCCACCGAGAGACTCGCTGATGGACTGCCGTGCCGACTGTGGCGCCTGTTGTATTGCGCCTTCAATATCCAGCCCGATCCCCGGCATGCCCAATGGCAAGCCTGCCAATACCCGCTGCATTCATCTGAGCGAGCAGCTACGCTGTGGTCTGTTTCACTCGCCATTGCGGCCCAAAGTCTGTGGCAGCCTGCAGGCCAGCCGCGAAATGTGCCACGATCACCGTGACGACGCGCTAATTTATTTGGCCAAGCTGGAAGCGGATACGGCCCCCTAAGCCGGTTTTACGCGTCTTTAAGCTTCCACAAGCACAGCACTGCGCCAACGACCATCGCCAGTGCGGAATAAAACACCGCGTGATAATTCCAGACTTCCGCCACTACGCCAGCGATGGAACCGGCAAAAATCCAGCCCACGCGAGTGGTGTTGGTAAACAGGGTGGTTGCGGCACCGGCCTGCCCGGGCATCAAATCCTGAAAATAGAGCATACCGATCCCCGCCAGTACGCCGATAAACGCCGCGTTAAGCAGTTGCAGGGCGATCAGTGGCCAGGTGCCGGTAATAAACAGCAGACCGAAGTAAAACAGCAGGCCCGCCACCACCGCCCAACGCATTAAAAAGCGCTTGCCGAAGCGTTTCGCCACCATGCCGGCAAGCAGCATGGTCGGTATCTCCAGCCCGGCCGCCGTACCCATTAATATCCCGGCCAGTCTTTCCGGCTGATGCAGCTCATGCACCATATACAGCGGCATATTGATCAGATACATGCTGTTGGCGGTCCACATAAAGGTGCAGGCCATAAACAGCAGCAGCGTATCGCGACGGTTGTGTCGCGGCGCCTCCAGCGTGGTGCTGGTGGCTACCGGCGTTTTGCGCATCGAGGGCAGCATTTTCCACACCAGCACGCCACACAGAATGAACGCCGCCGCGGCGGCCAGATACATCACTTTAAAACCGAACCCCAGGGCCAGTGCAAAGGCGATGGGCGGCCCTATGACCCAGGCGAGGGAAACCTGCGCCCGCAGGATTGAACTGAACATGACGGCTTCGCGACCGGTGCGATCGGCATGTTCGCGCGCCAGGGCGAACATCTGCGGGTTAGCGGTGGAACCGAAGCTGGTCAACATCACGCCGACCGCCAGTAACAGGTAATAATTGCGGTTCCAGGCGAACAGCACGCAGCCCAGCGCACCCAGCATGCAGCAGAGGAAAATCAGCGTTTTGCGATCGCCTTTTTGATCCGAACGGCGAGCGAGAAACTGGCTGACCAGAATGCCAATCACCGCGCTACCGGTGAAAAACAGCCCGACCATCGAGGGGCGCACCTTCACTTCCGTCGCCAGGAACAGGCTCAACGTAGGGGTCTGTAGCGCCCCGGCAATACCGGTGAGAAACGCCACCACTAAAAAAGCCAGTGAAGTGAGGTCGGGTGAGCGTCGCGTTGCCGCAGATGATGTAGACATAGAGGTCAGCAAATAGCCATCAATGAGGGATCCGGCGCATAATACGCCCATTTATTTGTAAAAAAAAGAAATGAACCGAAACCGGTTTCATTCCTTTTAATGGTAAAGTTTTTTCCGGTATAAAGGCATAAAAAAGGGCGATGTCACCATCGCCCCTGGTATTACGCTATGACCCGTTACGCGCCGGCCGGCACGTCGTGCGCGGTGTTTTTCAGCACTTCGCCCTGATATTTCTCGATCTGCAACTGGGCCATCTGGCCACAGTTCCCCTGCGCCAGGCTGGAGGAGCCGACGTCGAAGGTCAGACAGTTGACGTTGCCGTTCTTGCACAGCGAGCCCGGCTGAGAAGGATCGGCCGGATCGAACCAGGCCCCTTCGCTGATCCGTACCACGCCAGGGCGCACGTCTTCACTGACTACTGCACCGACCAGGATCTGGCCGCGATCGTTAAAGGCACGCACCAGGTCCCCGCTGGCGATACCGCGTGACTTGGCGTCCTGCGGATGGATCACAATCGCTTCCCGGTCTGCTACCGCATACTTTTTACGCAGCGGCGTATTGTCGAGCTGTGAGTGCAGACGGTTGATCGGGTGCGCGGTGTTCAGCGACAGCGGATATTTAACCGCCTCCGGCCCACGATACCATTCATGCGGTGGCATCCAGGTCGGGATGCCCGGGCAATCCTGATACTTCATTTTGGCAATGGCGTCGGAGTAGATCTCGATCTTACCGGATGGCGTACCCAACGGATTGAGCAGCGGATTTTCGCGATAGTCGGCGAAACGTACCCATTGGGTATTGGCCTCGGGCACCGGGAAACGCACATAGTTGTTGGATGCCCAGAACATGTCGAACGGCGGCAGGGCCACCCGGGCGGCGCGCGCCTGGGTTTTCATGTCGTCGTACATGCCTTTGAGCCACTGAGTTTCATCTTTGCCTTCGGTAAAGGCATCCTGCACACCCAACTTGGCCGCCATGGCCGCGAAGATATCGAAATCGCTGCGCGATTCATGCTGCGGCTCCACGCACTGATGCATTGGGAACACATACAGTTGCGAGTAGTCGCCGCCCATTTCCAAATCGTTACGTTCATAGCTGGTGGTGGCCGGCAGCACGATATCGGCGTGTTTGGCGGTGGCGGTCCAGTAAGGTTCGTTCACCACGATGGTGTCCGGCCGTTGCCAGGCCTTGACCAGATTGTTGGTGTCCTGGTGCTGGTGGAAGGTGTTGCCACCGGCCACATACACCATTTTCACTTCGGGGTAGGTGACCTGTGTGCCGTTGAAATTAATGGTCTTGCCCGGGTTGGTCAAGCATTCGGCGATGCGTGCCACCGGGATCGGGGCCGGTGAGTTTTTCGGCGCATTACCGGCAGAAATACCGGAAATGATGCCGCCTTTCGCCGTCGGGCTACCGCCGGAAGAGTAGTGATAGCTGAAGCCGAAGCCCCCGCCCGGCAGGCCAATTTGGCCGAGCATCGCCGCCACGGTGACCAACAGCCAGTGCTGCTGCTCGCCATGATGCTGACGTTGAATACCCCAACCGCCCATGATCATGGTGCGATTTTTCGCCATGTCGCGTGCCAGTTGGCGCAATACGTCGGCATCGACGCCGCAAACATCGGCGGCCCATTCGGCAGTTTTCGGTGTGCCATCGGTTTCGCCCAGCAGATAAGCCTGGAACTTGTCGAAGCCGGCGGTGTAGGTTTTCAGGAAGTCCGGGTTATGCAGTTTCTCTGTCAGCAGCGTGTGAGCGATACCGATCAACATGGCGCCATCGGTATAAGGGCGTGGAGCGATCCACTGGGCATCGATAAATTTGGCGCTGTCGTTATGCACCGGGTCGATGCTGATCACGCGGGTGCCTTTCTTCTTCAGCGCCTCAAAGCCGGTCTGGCCGTAGTGGTCCGGCACGTTCCAACTGTTTTTCAGCGTGATCATAGGGTTACAGCCCCACAATACCACCAGTTGGCTGTTTTCGATCACGTTCGGCCAGGCGGTTTGTTGTTCGTAAACCTCCATGGAGCCGACCACGTGTGACATGATCACCTGTGCGGCACCGGTGGAATAGTCACCGGCATAACCGAGGAAGCCACCGGTCAGGTTCATCAGGCGTTGCAGCAGCGTGCGGCTGTTATGCAGCATGCCGACGCTTTTCCAGCCATAGGAACCGGCATAGATTGACTGCGGGCCGTGATCTTTTTGCAGACGGGTGATCTCGCCACAAACCAGTTCAATCGCCTTGTCCCAGCTGACGCGCACCCATTCGTCGCGGCCGCGCAGCTCGGTATGGCTGCCGGGGCCGCCTTCCAGCCAGCTTTTACGCACCATCGGATATTTGATGCGGTTTTCGGCATGTACCTGGTAGGGCGCCATGGTGATCAGTTCGTTCGGGTAAGGATCGTCCTTGACCGGCTGCACGCCGACCATTTTGCCGTCCTGCACTATGGCTTCAAAAGCGCCCCAGTGTGCGCCGGTCAGAATGCCTTTTTGCGCCTGACGCAGCACCACAAATTGCGGCAGCGCCTGGCTGATGGCCTGCGCCAGCGCTGACTTGGGCCACAGGCCTGCCAGCAATGGGGCGGCGGCCAGCGCGGTAGCGCCGGTCAGGAAGCGGCGGCGGCTCATTTTTAACGCTTGTTGTTGATATTTGCTCATTTCGCTTCTCCCTTAAAGCTTGGCAGGTTTGGTTGGCTGCATGTCACTGGCGTGTTTCTGCACGTATTGTGTCAGAACGCGCAGTTGTTCCTGCGTCAGCGAGGTGCGTGGAGCCATGCCTTTAATAACGCCGATCCACTGGTTGGCGTTGAAGCGATCAAGGGCGGTCAGGCCGTGACAGCCGGTGCAGTTGGCCGACATCATATCTGCGGTGTAGCGCCAGATTTTTTGCTGATCGTCGATCAGTTGTTTGCGCGGCAGCCAGACCTGCAGGGAAACCTGGTGCCATACCAGGCCGGTTTCGGCATCGGTCATGGTGGTGCCGGTTTTCAGCAGTTTGCGAGCGTCTTCACCCAGCAGCACGCTAAGGATACGTTTGCCCTGTGCGGCATAGAACACCTCACTGACGCCGTCCTGCTGCCAGCCGGTGACGTTGGCCAGCACCTTGTCGCCTTCCTGTTTCACCACCTGAACTTCGGTGGATGGCATCAGGTTACCGGCGTTGTGGCTGTCGCCCGGTTTCAGGAAGAAAGGTTCAGTGGCAATGGTGTACAGCGTGGTGGCGGTAGGTGAGGTTTCAGCCGCGGCCTTCGCCAGTTCGGCTGCACCGGCCTGGGCGGCACCGCTCATGTCCGGCAGAATGTGCGCGACTCCTTTATGGCAATCAATACAGGTTTCGCCCTGCTTGATAGCCACCGGATGCTGAATGCGTGCTTCAGGCCGTTGGGCGGTGATATCCATGGCATCAAAGCTGTGGCATGAACGGCAGGTGGCGGAATCGCTTTCTTTCAGCGTTTTCCATACCGACCGAGCCATGGCCAGCTTATGCGCCTCATATTTTTCTGGCGTATCGATAGTGCCCACCATCTCGCCATAAATATCTTTTACCGCGCGGATCTTGGTCCACAGGTAATCGAGCGGTTCGTGTGGGACGTGGCAGTCGGCGCATTCAGCGCGGATCCCCTTGGTATTCTGGAAGTGAATGCTGCCCTGATATTCGGCCAGCGGTTGTTGCATGGTATGACAGGACACACAGAAGGCGGTGTCGCTGGTTTTGTGGAATACCGTGGCGGTACCCGCCAATAATGCTGCTCCGAGGATAATCCCCAACAGCAAAAGCCACAGCCATCCCCAGCGGTGCTTTCTTATCAAGCCAGTGAATTTATTGGTCATATTGAACCCACTTATAATTATGAAATACCAAGGAAAACCTTGCCAAAAAAAGTGCCGGCCGAGCGCCGACATACTTGAGGAAGTATAGGTAACATTAGCAATGACATCTAATACTATAGGGTTATTTTTAGCAGAAAAATGGCCATTTGAGGGATTTTACAGCGTTATATTCTGGGTTATATAACGCATTTTTTATGTGTCTTTATCAGCCCATGATTCAGATCACGGACAGATATGAAAAATACTGAACGAAAAGGCTATTTCGTCGGCTGGTAGGCCTGGCCTGTTTGCCAGAGATTAATGGCGTTACGGCTGGCTTCGAAGTGGGGTTCCGGTAACTTATTCGGAGAGCACCAACGCCATTCTGCACATTTTTCCGGTTCTTTGAGTTCTGGGGTGCCACCGGGATGCTGCGTCAATAAACAGACGGATATCGTATGCTTTCCCTCGGCGCGCCAGGTTTGCAGATTATTGCTGATGCCGATAAAAGTGGGTGGGGCGATGGTCAGCCCGGTTTCTTCGGCAATCTCACGCTGAGCGCACTGTTCAAAGGTTTCACCGGCATCCAGATGCCCGCCGGGAATCGACCAGAAAGGCGCGTGCTGACCGCAGCGTTTTCCCAGTAATATTTCCCCTTGTGCATTTACGATGATCACCCCTACGCCCGCCACTACAGTCATGCTTGTCTCCGTCAGCAAAATTTCAGCTTAGTATGTCATTTTAGCGCCGCGACGGATAACCCTTCGGGAAAAGTGTGCGTGAGGTCAAAAATCTATCACATCAATTTTGAGAAAACTTGCTTTCAGCCGGTGCTGCTCACACACTCCTTGAAACGTTTCAGCGTTATGGGCGCGATGATTCCGTACCGATAACGCTCCTTTTTCCCAATAAAGCTGAAACGATTCAATTCAGCAGGAGAGGAAAATCATGTTCCAGTTGTCACCGCAAGATATTCACCTGGGCGCAACTGCCGGCAGCAAGCAGGCAGCCATCCAGCAGGTTGCCGCCGCACTGACCGAAGCCGGCTGCGTCAGCGCCGCCTACGTGGACGGCATGCTGCAGCGCGAGCTGCAAACCTCCACCTATTTGGGTAACGGCATCGCCATCCCGCACGGCACTACCGATACCCGTGAACTGGTGCTGAATACCGGCGTACAGGTATTCCAGTTCCCGCAGGGCATTGAGTGGGGCGAAGGCCAAACCGCCTTTGTGGTGATCGGCATTGCCGCCCGCTCCGACGAACACCTGGCGCTGTTACGCCAGCTGACACACGTGCTGAGCGACGACAGCGTAGCCGAACAGTTGGCGAAAACCACCTCGACAGAAGAGCTGCGCAGCCTGCTGATGGGCGAAAAGCTGACGGCAGAATTCAAATTTGACGCTTCTCTGATCGCGCTCGATGTGGCCGCCGACAGCCTGATGACGCTGCAGGCGCTGAATGCCGGTCGTTTGCAGAAAATTGGTGCGGTCAACGCCCAGTTCGTCAGCGACGTCATTACCCGCAAGCCGCTGAATTTGGGGCAGGGTATTTGGCTGAGCGACAGCACCGAAGGCAATCTGACCAGCGCAGCCACCCTGAGCCGTCCGGTGCAGGCGTTTGACGAAGACGGCGAGAAAGTTGCGCT
This sequence comes from Serratia sp. S4, assembly GCF_000347995.1. NCBI lineage: Bacteria > Pseudomonadati > Pseudomonadota > Gammaproteobacteria > Enterobacterales > Yersiniaceae > Serratia > Serratia sp. S4. The sequence goes on along the minus strand of NZ_KB661120.1, from coordinate 3,540,671 downwards.
GCTGCTGACGCTGTCGGTGGCTGACCAGCAACCGCTGGCGGTGCTGAACTACCTGAGTGACCTGCTGTTGGCAAATAAAGCTGAACGCTTGCTGAACGCCGATGCCATCACCGTGCTGGCATTGCTGACCAGTGAGGTCGAAGAAGAAAATACCACCCTGAGTGCCGAGTACGTCATTCGTAACGAACACGGCCTGCATGCCCGTCCGGGGACGGCGCTGGTCAACGTAATCAAGAAGTTCGAGAGCGAAATTACCGTCACCAATCTGGATGGCAGTGGCAAACCGGCCAACGGACGCAGCCTGATGAAGGTCGTGGCGTTGGGCGTAAAAAAAGGACATCACCTGCGCTTTACCGCCAAGGGTGAAGATGCTGAAACGGCGCTGAAGGCGATCGGTGAGGCCATTAACGAAGGACTGGGCGAGGGCGCAGCATGAGCAGAAGAGTAGCAACAATTACCCTGAATCCGGCTTACGATCTGGTGGGTTTTTGCCCGGAGATCGAGCGCGGTGAAGTTAATCTGGTCAAAACCGCCGGTCTGCACGCCGCCGGAAAAGGCATTAACGTCGCCAAGGTGCTGAAAGATTTGGGCATTGATGTCACTGTGGGCGGTTTCCTGGGCAAAGATAACCAGGATGGCTTCCAGCTGCTGTTCAGCGATCTGGGCATTGCCAACCGCTTCCAGGTGGTACCGGGCCGCACCCGCATTAACGTCAAGCTGACGGAAAAAGACGGTGAAGTGACAGATTTCAACTTCTCCGGCTTTGAGGTGAGCGGTCAGGATTGGGAACGTTTCGTGACCGACTCCCTGAGCTGGCTCGGCCAGTTCGATATGGTGGCAGTGAGCGGCAGTCTGCCGGCCGGGGTTGATCCCGATGCCTTTACCGACTGGATGATCCGCCTGCGCGCTCAGTGCCCGTGCATCATTTTCGACAGCAGCCGTGAAGCCCTGGTTGCCGGCTTGAAAGCCGCGCCATGGTTGGTGAAACCCAATCGTCGCGAGCTGGAAATCTGGGCCGGTCGCCCGTTGCCACAGTTGGCTGACGTGGTTGAGGCCGCACATGCGCTGCGCGATCAGGGCATTGCTCACGTGGTGATTTCTCTCGGTGCCGAAGGGGCGCTGTGGGTCAATGCTTCCGGCGCCTGGATCGCCAAGCCACCGGCCTGCGAAGTGGTCAGTACCGTCGGTGCCGGCGACTCGATGGTCGGCGGCCTGATTTATGGCCTGCTGATGCGCGAATCCAGTGAACATACTTTGCGTTTGGCTACCGCCGTAGCTGCGCTGGCCGTCAGCCAGAGCAACGTTGGCGTGACCGACCGTCCACAGTTGGCCGCGATGATGGCGCGTGTCGACCTGAAACCTTTTAATCAATAGCGGGAGGCAGAATGAAAACACTGCTGATGATAGACAGTTCGCTGGGGCAGGCGCGTGGTCACCTGGCGAAACGCATGCTCGGCGCTGCTGCAGCGAAGGCCGGCCTGACGCTGGTGGAGTCCCCGGATGAGGCTGAACTGGTGGTGGTGGCGGGGCAATCTGCGCCTGCTGACGCCGCGCTGAACGGCAAGCGGGTTTATGTGGGCGATGTGGAACACGCGGTGCGTGAGCCGGAAGCCTTCCTGACGCAGGCTATCGCCGAGGCAAAAACCTGGCAGGCACCGGCAACGGCTGAACCGGTCAAAGCGGCGGGTCAAAAACGCATTGTGGCGATCACCGCTTGTCCAACCGGTGTGGCGCATACCTTTATGGCGGCAGAGGCGATTGAGAGCGAAGCCAAAAAACGCGGCTGGTGGGTAAAGGTTGAAACCCGCGGTTCCGTGGGTGCCGGTAATGCCATTACGCCAGAAGAAGTGGCGGCGGCGGATCTGGTGATCGTGGCGGCCGATATCGAAGTGGATCTGGATAAATTTGCCGGCAAGCCAATGTATCGCACCTCTACCGGGCTGGCGCTGAAGAAAACCGCGCAGGAACTGGACAAGGCGCAGGCCGAAGCCGAGATTTTCCAGCCGCAGAAAAGCGGTGCTCCGGCCGCGGCCGGCAAGAAGAAAGAGAGTGCCGGGCCTTATCGCCACCTGTTGACCGGTGTGTCTTATATGCTGCCAATGGTGGTGGCGGGCGGTCTGTGTATCGCACTGTCGTTCGTATTCGGTATCAAGGCGTTCGAAGTCAAAGGCACGCTGGCGGCGGCACTGATGCAGATCGGTGGCGGATCGGCATTTGCACTGATGGTGCCGGTGCTGGCTGGTTTTATTGCTTTCTCAATTGCTGACCGTCCGGGCCTTACGCCGGGGTTGATTGGCGGCATGTTGGCAGTAAGCACCGGAGCCGGTTTCCTCGGCGGTATCATTGCCGGTTTCCTGGCGGGTTATGTCGCCAAATTTATCAGCACCAAACTGCGTTTGCCGCAGAGTATGGAAGCGCTGAAGCCGATCCTGATCATTCCGCTGGTTGCCAGCCTGATCGTGGGTCTGATCATGATCTTCATCGTCGGTACGCCGGTGGCGAAAATCATGGAAGGTCTGACCCATTGGTTGCAGTCACTGGGTACCGCTAACGCGGTGCTGCTGGGCGCAATCCTCGGTGCCATGATGTGTACCGATATGGGTGGCCCGGTCAACAAGGCGGCCTATGCTTTTGGCGTGGCGTTGCTGAGTTCTTCGGTGTATGCGCCGATGGCGGCGATTATGGCTGCCGGTATGGTGCCACCGCTGGCGATGGGGTTGGCAACGCTGCTGGCGCGTCGCAAGTTCGACAAGTCACAACAGGAAGGCGGGAAAGCGGCGCTGGTGTTGGGCCTGTGCTTTATCTCCGAAGGCGCGATCCCGTTCGCTGCCCGTGACCCGATGCGCGTGCTGCCATGCTGCATCGCTGGTGGCGCGCTGACCGGTGCGTTGTCCATGGCGTTCGGCGCCAAACTGATGGCGCCGCACGGCGGGTTGTTCGTGCTGCTGATCCCGGGCGCAATCACTCCGGTACTGCTGTATCTGGTGGCGATTATCGCCGGTACGCTCTTGGCGGGCGTGTCTTACGCGCTGCTGAAACGTGCTGACGTCCCGGCGGCCAGCGTAGCTTAAGATTAGCGTTGGTAATAAAAAAACCGGAGTCCAGACTCTAATGCTTGTAAGTTAAGGTGATATTGTTCCCTCTCCTTTGGGAGAGGGTTAGGGTGAGGGGATACATACTAACGCGAAAGCCCCTCACCCCGGCCCTCTCCCTCGGGAGAGGGGGACGCCGACTTAAACAACGTCGTACATTCTTATTCAGAACTTTGCTTAACTGACCGGCATTAGAGTCCAGGCTCCGGTTTTTTATTGCGACAACTACTGCTGCGCCTTCAGCCAGGCGATCTCTTCCGCCCAGATATCCGGATTCACCGTTTCCAGGATCAGCGGGATATTGTCGAAGCGCGGGTCGCGCATGATGTAGCTGAACACCGTTTTACCGATGTTGCCCTCACCCAGACTGTGGTGACGGTCAACGCGACTGCCGAATTCGCTTTTGGCGTCGTTCAGGTGCATACCGCGCAAATACTTGAAGCCTACCACCTCACCGAGTTCCTTAAAGGTCTGTTCACAGGTTTCCTCGGTACGCAGATCGTAACCGGCGGCAAAGGCGTGACAGGTGTCGATGCAGACGCCGACGCGGCTTTTGTCTTCCACGCCGTCGATGATCGCCGCCAAATGTTCAAACTTAAAGCCCAGATTACTGCCCTGACCGGCGGTATTTTCGATCACCGCTGTCACACCGCTGGTTTTATCCAGCACCAGATTGATGGATTCAGCGATGCGTGCCAGGCATTTGTCTTCGTCAATTTGCATCAGATGGCTGCCAGGGTGGAAGTTCAGCAGCGTCAGCCCCAGTTGCTCACAACGTTGCATCTCATCAAGAAAGGCTTCGCGGGATTTTTCCAATGCCTCGGTCACCGGGTGGCCGAGATTAATCAGGTAGCTGTCGTGCGGCAGGATCTGTCCTGGGCCGTAACCGTACTGCGCGCAGGCGCTCTTGAATTTATCAATCACATCGGCAGGCAGCGGCGCTGCTTTCCATTGACGCTGATTTTTAGTGAACAGGGCGAATGCGGTCGCCTCTAATTCGTGCGCGCGGATAACCGCCTGATCCACGCCGCCTGACGCGCTGACATGTGCACCGACAAACTTCATTTTCATTCTCCTGTGTAATCGGCGTCATTATGGCATTGATAGCGGAAGGATTGAATGGCTGAAAAAGTTCAGGCCCGCGATGGCGGGCCTGAGGTAGTGGAATAATCGCGGGGTGAATCAGAGGAAGTGTTGCACCAGCAGGTTAATCGCACCGCCGCCGACAATCAGCCAGATGAACAACAGGGTGGCCAGCAGAATCGGTTTTACCCCCGCCTGGCGCACTGCGCTGATGTGGGTGGTCAATCCCAGCGCCGCCATGGCCATCGCCAGCATCCAGGTATCCGCAGTAATCAGATGTTTTACCAGCGTAGCCGGGATCAGGTTGAACGAGTTCAGCCCGGCGACGGCGATAAACAGCACGGCAAACCAGGGAATGGTAATGGCAGACTTTTCTGCTTTCTCACCGCTGTTGCCAGTGCTACGGCTGCGGCTGATAAACCCTGAAAGTACGACCAGGAAGGGTGCCAGCATCATTACGCGGATCATTTTGGAGATCACCGCAGCGTTTTCAGCATCCGGCCCGATGGCATGTCCGGCGGCGACGACCTGTGCCACTTCGTGGATGGTCGAACCGGTGAAGATACCGAAGCTTTCCTGATTAAACGGCAGCCATTGGAATTGTTCGTTCAGATGGTACAACCACGGATAAGCGAAGATTGCCAGCGTACCGAACACCACCACGGTGCTCACGGCGACCGCCACCTTATTGGCATCGGCTTTCAGTACCGGTTCGGTAGCCATGACCGCAGCCGCACCGCAGATGCTGCTGCCGGCACCGATCAGCATGGTGGTATGAGTGTCGAGGCCAAACACTTTCTTGCCCAACCAGCAGGCGAGCAGGAAAGTGGTGGTGAGCGTTAACGCATCAATGATGATACCGGTAGTGCCCACATCGGCAATTTGCTGAAACGTCAGGCGGAAGCCGTAAAGGATAATGCCCAACCGCAGCAGGCGCTGTTTGGCGAACTGAACGCCGCTGTGAGCGCTGGGCTGTAACCAGGGGTACAGCGTATTACCTACCACAATGCCGAGTAAAATCGCCAGCGTCAGCGCTCCCAGCCCCAGTCCGGCCACCCATGGAATATCACCGATCCAGACGGCTAACGCGGTGATAGCCCCGGTCAACAGTAGCCCTGGGATCAGGTGAGGTAAACCGAACAGGGCAAATTGCCGAGTGGGGAAATTATGTGTGGTATTGGTCGCCATAAGTCAGCCCTTTTAATCAAAATCTTGAGCACAGACTACGTTCTGGCTGCATAAAAGAGAAATTGATTATATGGTTATAACCTATCTGAATAAGTGGTTAATCGACATGGGCGGCTTTCATGCTGATTTCTGCAAACGTGGTACCATTAATAGTATTCACCCTGTGCGTTGTTGCCGGTCAGCAGCGCAGATTTTGCATTAATTTCAGTGACTTTTTTCGATGTCACCTTTGCTTAAAACCGAGACGCTATGCATATCACCTTACGTCAATTGGAAGTGTTTACCGAAGTGCTTAAGAGCGGTTCGACCACGCAGGCTTCGGTAGTTCTGGCGTTATCACAATCGGCGGTCAGCGCCGCGCTGGCCGATCTGGAAGGGCAATTGGGCGTGCAGTTGTTTGACCGCGTGGGCAAGCGTTTGGTCATTAATGAGCATGGCAGGTTGCTGTACCCGAAGGCGCTGGCACTGCTGGAGCAGGCGGGGGAGATTGAACAACTGTTCCGCCATGACGGCGGTGCATTGCGCATCAGTGCCAGCAGCACCATCGGCAACTATATGCTGCCGGAGATGATCGCCCATTATCGGCATGATTTCCCCGCTTCACCGTTGGAACTGAACGTCGGCAACAGCCAGGACGTGATCGGCGCTGTGGCGGATTTCCGCGTCGATCTGGGACTGATTGAAGGCCCTTGTCATATGCCGGAACTGATCACTCTGCCGTGGCTGGAAGATGAATTGGTGGTATTTGCCGCGCCGGACAACCCGTTGGCCGGGCAACCACTGACCCTGGAAATGCTGGCCACAGCCCCCTGGATCCTGCGTGAGGGTGGATCGGGGACGCGCGAGGTGCTGCACCATCTGCTGCTGGCGCACTTGCCGCACTTCCAGCTGGTGATGGAACTGGGTAATTCGGAAGCGATCAAACATGCGGTTCGCCATGGCATGGGGATCAGTTGCCTGTCGCGGCGTGTGATTGGCGAACAGTTGGCCAGTGGCGTGCTGGTGGAGCTGAATATCCCTTTACCGCCGCTGATGCGCACCCTTTATCTGATCCATCACCGGCAAAAGCATATCTCCAACGCGCTGCAGCGTTTTCTCGGATACTGTGGGTTTCAGCCTCAATAGCGTCTCCGAAAGCAGTAAAAAAGCATAAAAAGCTGCTCCCTGTCACATTAATGACAGTAAGTAAGGTATTCTGGCCTGTCGCTAATAATTAGCCCTGAATTATGAAGCTATCTTATATCAGTGGAATGTTATTAGTTCGCCGGCGGGTATTTGTTACAATCCGCCCTCATTTTTTTTGACCAGCAGATAGGGTAAGAATGGCTCAGCAGGATATAAAAACAACATCGGAGCAAGCAGTGCCCGGATTACGCCGCGAGCTGAAAGCTCGGCACTTAACCATGATTGCTATTGGTGGCTCTATCGGCACCGGTCTGTTTGTCGCCTCTGGCGCTACGGTTTCTCAGGCCGGTCCGGGCGGGGCACTGCTGTCTTACGCGCTGATCGGACTGATGGTTTACTTCCTGATGACCAGCCTGGGCGAATTGGCAGCCTTTATGCCGGTGTCCGGCTCTTTCTCCACCTACGGTGCCAAATACGTAGAAGAAGGCTTTGGTTTCGCGCTGGGCTGGAACTACTGGTACAACTGGGCGGTGACCATCGCCGTTGACCTGGTAGCCTCGCAGCTGGTGATGACCTATTGGTTCCCGGATACGCCGGGCTGGATCTGGAGCGCACTGTTCCTTGGCCTGATGTTCCTGTTGAACTACATCTCGGTCAAAGGCTTCGGTGAAGCGGAATACTGGTTCTCGCTGATCAAAGTGACCACCGTCATTATCTTTATCGGTATCGGCGTGCTGATGATCTTCGGCATCCTCAAGGGGGGCGAGCACGCGGGCTGGCAGAACTGGACTATTGGCGATGCGCCGTTTGCCGGGGGCTTCTCGGCGATGATAGGCGTGGCGATGATAGTCGGCTTCTCGTTCCAGGGTACCGAGCTTATCGGCATCGCGGCCGGCGAGTCGGAAAACCCGGGCAAAAATATCCCGCGCGCTGTGCGTCAGGTGTTCTGGCGTATCCTGCTGTTCTATATCTTCGCCATTTTGATTATCAGCCTGATCATTCCTTATACCGATCCGAGCCTGCTGCGTAACGATGTGAAAGACATCAGCGTCAGCCCGTTCACGCTGGTCTTCCAGCACGCCGGCCTGCTGTCGGCGGCGGCGGTGATGAATGCGGTGATCCTGACGGCGGTGCTGTCCGCCGGTAACTCCGGGATGTACGCTTCCACCCGCATGCTGTTTACCCTGGCATCGGAAGGCAAAGCGCCGCGTATTTTCGCCAAACTGTCGAAGGGCGGGGTGCCACGCAACGCGCTGTACGCCACTACCGTGGTTGCTGGCCTGTGCTTCCTCAGCTCAATGTTCGGCAACCAGTCGGTTTATCTGTGGCTGCTGAACACCTCGGGGATGACCGGCTTTATCGCCTGGTTGGGGATTGCCATCAGTCATTACCGTTTCCGTCGCGGCTATATGATCCAGGGGCGTGATCTGAACGATTTACCTTACCGTTCCGGTTTCTTCCCGTTGGGCCCGATCTTTGCGTTTGTCCTGTGCCTGATTATCACGCTGGGGCAGAACTATCAGGCGTTCCTGCAAGACCGCATCGATTGGTACGGCGTGACCGCAACTTATATCGGTCTTCCGCTGTTCCTGATTATCTGGTTCGGCTACAAGCTGACGCGCGGCACCCGTGTCGTGAAGTACAGCGAAATGGAATTCCCGAAAATGGACGTGAAGTAATCCCTGTCTATGCCCGTTAAATTTCAGGCTGCAGCTGACCGTTCGGCCGCAGCCTGAAACTAATCCTTTCCTTTTATCCCCAGCGCTTGCTGCGCCGCCGTCATCAGGCTTGCTACCGTTTTATAATCCTGGGTTAACGCCAGTACTCCGGTATTCAACCGCAACGTCACCTCACCGAATGCGCCAAAGTCGTAAGGCACCTCCAACGGTGGAACGATACGCGCCAAAAATTCGCCTTCGGAACCGTAAGGCAGGCCGTGCACCAGGATCAGAAACTGACCACCGCTATAGCGGCAGACAAAATCGCTCGGGCGCACCAGCATTTTCAGGCGCTCGCCGATGGTGCGTAACACGTCATCGCCGATCAGCACCCCGTGGCTCTGGTAGAGCGCCGCCAGTGGGGTGAATTCGATAATAAACAGGTGAGATAGCGGGTGGATCGTCGTGGCGGGATGGCAAATTTCTTGCATCACCGCTTCACCGCCTGCGCGGTTAAGGAAACCGGTCAAATGATCGCGATGGGCCGCTTTTTGTTTTTCTGCGGTGAGGGTGACGTATTGTGCGACCTGACGATGGTAAAACGCGATCAGTCCATAAGCCAGCAGCAGCCACAGCGGGAGGATATCCGCCAGTAAAAACAGATTTTGTACGCGTGACAGCGGTGCGGCCAACAGATAGGGCAGGGTCAGCAGCATAATTTCCAGCAGGGCAAAACGCGGGGCGGCGGCATGACGCTGCATCAGCCAGAATGCCAGCGCGGTGATCAACAGGCCGGCGGACAGGATCAGTAGCATACGGCCTGAAAGCATCGCCAGCAGTGCAATTGCGCCCACCAGTGCACACCACAGCAGTACCGTCACCAGCATGGCTGTTGGCCTGATAGGGGGAGTGACGCGCGCCAGCCACCAGCGCCCGGCGGTCAGTAATGCCAGCAACGCCAGCAGTGCAGCCGCGATTGCCAGGTTGCTCAGCCAGCCATACGCCAGCAGCAGCAGTGCCACACCGGCTGCATTCAGCCAGGGAGTGGTGGGGGATGGCACCAGCGTAAGCCGCATTTGGCGTTGAAATTGGGCGTTATCAGCCTGATGCGAACTTTGTAGCAGCCAATTCAGTAGCGCAGGTTTTTTAGGCGTTAACGTTGGGGAGCGACTTCTCATGGCGGCCTCTTTAGTAAAGGGCCCGCTAACGGGCCCTAAATATCCGGCATAAGGTGCCTGGTACACCCTTTGCCGGTCTGGCTTTGGATTCTATGTGGTTTTGTTGCAATTTGTCATAGTCGGGCGCGGGGCGGCCAAACTTTCGGAATTATTAACCCTGTACGCCATCGGAAGCTTGTCGGACCTGATTGGCTAATAGTCTTATAAAATAAAGCGTTACACATTAACATGGCAGGTAATAGCTATTGGTATGATTGATAAGTATTATCGTTTGCTTTATTGTTATCGGCTGCTTATCCCGTTCAAGCGGCCGTCTGGCGCGCCGCCATGGTCATTGTCGTAACAGGTATCCGAAATAATGAGCGTATCCACCGATCCTCTGTCTGACGCCAAGGGGCAACCCGACGTCAACGTTATGGGGCGTTATCACCATATTCTCCGCCACCGTTTATTGATGATGGGGGTGTTGGCATTGGCGATTTTGGGTTCGCTGCTGCTGGATTTTACCCTGGGGCCATCCGGACTTTCGCTGTCCTCCCTGTGGCAAACGCTGATTGATCCTGCGGCTGCAGATGCCGGTACGCGGGTGATTGTCTGGGATATCCGTTTGCCTTACGCCTTGATGGCCGTGGTGGTGGGGTTTGCGCTTGGCCTGGCCGGGGCAGAAATGCAAACCATCCTGAATAACCCGCTTGCCAGCCCCTTTACCCTCGGGGTTTCTTCTGCCGCCGCTTTCGGCGCGGCACTGGCCATTGTGCTGGGGATTGGCGTGCCGGGCATTCCTGACCAGTGGTTTATTTCCGCCAATGCGTTTATTTTCGCCTTGTTTGCCGCATTGATGCTGGACGGCATTACACGCTGGACGAGGGTTGCCACCTCTGGGGTGGTGCTGTTCGGGATTGCGCTGGTGTTCACCTTTAACGCGCTGGTCTCCATGATGCAGTTTATTGCCAGCGAAGATACGCTGCAGGGGCTGGTGTTCTGGACGATGGGTAGTCTGGCCCGCGCCTCCTGGGACAAACTGGGCATCCTGCTCGGCGTATTTGCCGTGCTGCTGCCGTTGTCTATGATGAGCTCGTGGAAGTTGACCGCGCTGCGTCTGGGTGAGGATCGGGCGGTGAGCTTCGGCATCGACGTGCGCCGCCTGCGCCTGACCACCTTGCTGCGTATCAGTATTCTTTCCGCATTGGCGGTGGCATTTGTTGGCCCGATTGGTTTTATCGGCCTGGTAGCGCCACATATCGCCCGCATGATTTTCGGTGAAGATCATCGTTTCTATCTGCCGGCCAGTGCGTTGATTGGCGCACTGGTGCTGTCGATGGCCTCAGTGGCCTCGAAAAACCTGATCCCGGGGATCATCATTCCGGTCGGCATCGTCACCTCGCTGGTGGGTGTGCCGTTCTTCCTGAGTATTATTCTGCGTCATCGGGGGAATGTATGAGCCAGGGATTGCGTATCGAGCATTTCTCCGCCGGTTATCCGAAGCGTCAGGTGATCGGCAATTTAGCGGTGCCAATGTTGCCACGTGGCCAAATCACCGTGCTGTTGGGGCCGAACGGCAGCGGCAAGTCGACGCTGCTGCGCTCGCTGGCCGGGCTGAACCCGGCGCAGGGGCAACTGTGGCTCGATGATATCGATCTGATGCAGATGCCCTTTGCCCGTCGGGCCGAGAAAGTGGTGTATTTGCCGCAATCGTTGCCTGCCGGAGTGCATTTGCACGTGCTGGAGTCGATCATTGTGGCGCAACGCGCCTCGGGCGGCCGCAGCAACGCCGGCAGTGAGTCGGAGGTTATGGCATTGCTGCAGCAGCTTGGCATCGCACATTTGGCGCTGAGCTACCTCGACCAGCTTTCCGGCGGCCAGAAACAGCTGGTTGGCCTGGCGCAATCACTGATCCGTCAGCCTTCGCTGCTGTTGCTGGATGAACCGCTGAGCGCGCTCGATCTTAACTACCAGTTCCATGTGATGGATTTGGTGCGCAAAGAGACGCGTAAACGCAATATCATCACAGTGGTGGTGGTGCATGACATCAATATAGCTCTGCGCCATGGCGACCATGTGTTGATGCTGCAGGACGGTGAATTGATTGCCGACGGTGCGCCGGAAGAGGTGATCACGCCGCAGAGTTTGGCGCGGGTTTATGGCGTTCGCGGACGTATTGAGCGTTGTTCACAGGGCACCCCACAGGTGTTGATCGACGGATTGGTGAACCAGCCGGTGGTTTGAAAAAACCTGAAAAATTATAAGGCCCCGATCTCGGGGCCTTTTTTATCGCATCAGAAGTTGTAGGTCATGCCGACGGTGTAACGACGGCCATCCAACACGGTATTGTAGTTATCGTAATCGACGGTTTTATCGAGGATGTTGTAAACCCCACCGGTAACCTGCAGGTTTTTATTCGCCTGGTAGCTAAGGCCAGCGTCAACAAAGGTGTAAGACGGTGTGCTCTTGGCCATCGATGCTCGGCTCATGTAGTCCGATGTCTTACTGCGGAAGTTAACGCGGGACCACAGGCTGACGTCGTGAGTTGCCTGCCAGTCCAGCACGCTGTTAACCATATGCTTCGGCATCTGGTTCAGTGGTTTGCCCTGGAAATCCCCACTTTTTTGCTCTGATGAGGTATAGGTGTAGTTGGTGTTCCACTTCCAGTCTTTGCTGATTTGCCAGCCAAAGGTGGCCTCTACGCCACGCATATTGGCTTTATCGACGTTAGTACGGTCGCTGATAAAGTAATAAGGCGTGTCGCCGATCATGCATTGCGCGTCGCCGTCGCCGCTGTCGCAGCGGCGCACTTCGGTAATTTTATCTTTGAAGTCGGTGTTAAACAGGGTAACGCCGGCGTTCAGGTTTTGCTGGTTATCCCACATCACCCCGATCTCTTCGCTCAGGCTTTTTTCTGGCTGCAGGTCCGGATTGCCGATGATGATTGAAGTGCGGCCACCGCCGGTGATTTGCCCCCAATTGGCTGAGGATTGACGCAGATCCGGTGAACGGTAACCGGCAGAAACGCCGCCTTTCAGCGTCCATTGCTCGGCCAGGTGCCAGACGCCGTACATGCGCGGTGTCCAGTGGTTGCCGTAGTTCTGGTCCTGATCCATACGGATGCCGCTGGTCAGGCTGAAATCGTTGGTCATCGCCCATTCGTCTTCGGCAAACAGCGCCCAGCTCCAGCGCGTCAGTTTGTTCAACCCATCCGCTGCTGCCAACTGATTGCCACCGTCGCTCAATTTTTCGTAACGGTACTGGCCGCCGAGATTCAGCATATGGTCGCCGAGGTCAAACTGGGTTTGCGTATTGAAGATAGTGTTGTACATCTTCATGTCGCGGCCCGGGTTATTGGTTTCTTCGCGCTGAATGTAGCTGGTGGTATTGCCGAAGTCGTAATAACCGTTATGGGTTACGGCGTAGTTGGTCCGGGTGTAGAGGCTGTCGCTGGCGCTGTTAGCCGTGCATTTATTGTTACGGCAGTTTTCAGTCGCCATGGATTTGCCCGGCGTACTGTCACGATCCTGCAAAGAGCGGCCAATTTCGAAATCAAAATCGTTCTGTTCGTTTGGCGTCAGGTTGAATACCGCGGTGCCGCTGCGCATGCGCTGCTCGCTGTAGCCATTGAGGATTTGGTCCTCGGCGCGGCGGGACAGCAGGCCATTGACCCGCAGACCCAGCAGGCCTTCAATCAGCGGACCGGAAGCGTAGGCGTTAGTCTGGAACAGATCGCCGGAGTTGCTGTTCTCCTGGAAGGTGGCATCGCCGTGCAATGAACCTTTCCAGCCCTGGGTATTGGAGGTTTTGCGGGTGATCACGTTGATCACGCCGCCCATGGCATCAGAACCGTACAGCGAAGACATCGGGCCGCGCACCACTTCAATGCGCTCAATGGCTTCCAGCGGCGGCAGCCAGCCCTGCTCAATACCCGAGTTATCGCTGTTCGGGCGGGTGCCACGGGTGTCCACGCGTTTGCCATCGACCAGAATCAGGGTGTATTTAGAGGACATGCCGCGGATGCTGATATCGCTGTTGCTGGCCCCGCCGGTTACCACCACGCCCGGTACGTCTTTCAACGCGTCGGTAATGTCGCGGTAGGCTTTGTCTTCAATCTGTTGGCGCGGGATCACCGAGATAGAGGCGGGGGAGTCCTGGATTTTTTGCTGGAAACCCGAGGCGGTCACCACCATGGTGTCCTGAGCGTCATTCTGTGGTGCGGCGAACGCGCCGGCGCTGCCGAGTGAGGCAATAATCAGTGCGGTGAGCTGGTTATAACGTGGCTTTTCCATGAGGCAAACCTTTCCTGGTCTGATGTAAATCGACAAAGTGTCGTTTTAACGTTTTGAATAATAAGTAGAAACGGAGCCTCGTCGTTGCGAGATTCGTCGTTCCGGCAGTATTTCGTCAGGCCATTGTAAGGATTTCAAACAAAATGTAAACGCAAATGATAATTCGTATCATTTGTATGCTTATAAAAGGAAAGGAGAACTAACGTATGAATTGATGAATTGAGGGGAAAACCGGCGCAGCAGGGCGTGCGCCGGGCAGAATCAGCGTTTCTGGATGTAGGTAATTGCCAACGCCAGGGCCAGCACCAGGCCTTTGATAATGTCCATCGCGTAGTAGGGGACGGAGAGCATTACCAGGCCGTTTTGCAGTACGCCGAGGATCACCGCACCGACCAGCGTGCCGAGCGCGTTCGGTTTGCCGGAGCCGGCCAGCGAAAAACCAATGTAGGCGGCGGCGACCGCATCCATCAGATAACCGCCACCGGCATTGACCTGCGACGAACCAATACGTGACGCCAGCAGTATGCCGCCAAGCGAGGCCAGCAGGGCAGAAATGACATAGGCAGCAACCCTGTAACGTACGGTGCGAATGCCCGACAGGCGTGCCGCTTCCGGATTACCGCCGATGGCGTACATGCGGCGGCCATGCTTGGTCAGCGACAGAAACAGCTGCACCACAACGGTGACCGCCAGCATAATCAGCACGATCACCGGTACCTGGCCCAAAGACGAGAAAATCTCCGGGATCAGGCCTTCTGCCATGTCACCGTTCGGCAGCAGCATATTTTGGGTGATGGATCCGCCGTAGCTGTAGGTCATCGCCACGCCCTGGATCACAAACAGGCTGGCCAGGGTTGCCAGCATATCGGGAATTTTCAGCACCACGATCAGGAAAGCGTTGAACAGCCCGACGAGCGTGCAAATCAGCAACGTCAGCACAATCGCGCCGGTAGTGCCGAAGCCGTACCAGACAAACAGCGAAACCACCAGGGCGTTGGCCAGTGACGCGGTAGAACCGACGGAAAGGTCAAATCCGCCGACCGACAGTGAGATGGAGACTCCGATGGCGATCACCGTGACGATGGCTATCGAGCGTAAGATATTGATGATGTTGTTGGGATCGAGAAAGTTGTCTGACGCCAGCCCGAACAGGGCTATCAGCGCGACAACGGTGAGTAACATCCCCCACTTGTAGAGAAACTCAAACAGCTGATGGCGCCAGGGTTGCGCATTCTGCAGGGATAATTCTTTACTCACGCTGGGGTTCCTCCGGTGGAATACAGTAATAGGGTTTCTTCATCAATCTCGGCGGCGTCAAGTTCCGCCACTACCCGGCCATCCCATAGCACGCAGATGCGATCGCATAAACCGACCAGCTCCGCAAACTCGCCGGAAGCATAGATAATGCCTTTGCCGTCGCGGGCCAGCCCGTCGATCAGGGTGAATAATTCCTGTTTGGCCTTGATATCCACGCCCTTGGTGGGTTCATCGAAAATCAGCACTTTGGCGTCGCCGCGTAACCATTTGCCAATGGCCACTTTTTGCTGGTTGCCGCCGGAAAGCCTGGTCAGTCGCTGCTGTGGGCCGGAGGCGCGAATATTCAGGCGCTGCATGATATCCCGCGCCCAGCGCAGTTCCTGACGACGGCTGAACAGGCTCCAGCGTGAGAAGCTATCGTCGGCGCTGACGCTCAGATTCATCGGGATGGCTTCATCAATAAAAATGCCTTCTTTACGCCGCTCTTCCGGCACCAGTGCCAGCCCTTGTTCGACGCTAAGGTGCGGCGCACGCGGGGCCCAGGGTTTACCCAGTAGTTCTCCTTGTTCAACCCGTGCCGGCGTGGCGCCAAACAGTGCCTTGCACAGTTCGGTTTTGCCTGCCCCGGCCAGTCCGGCAATGCCGAGGATTTCCCCCTGATACAGCCGCAGGCTGACGTCGCGCAGCTTGTGACGATCGCTCAGACCCTCCACCTGCAGCAGCGGGCGGGAACCGTGCGGTGGGCGCGGCGGCGGGAAGATATCATTCAATTGATGACCAAGCATTTTCTCGACTATCTGCTCACCGCTCAGGCCCTGCATGGCGTCTTCGCTGACGTGGCGACCATCCCGCAGCACCGTCAGGCGGTCGCAAATTTCGCTCAGTTCATGAATGCGGTGTGAAATAAACACCACGCCAATACCTTCGGACTTAAGGCGGCGTACCACGCGAAACAGCCGTTCGCTTTCGGCGCGATCGAGCGGGGCGGTAGGTTCATCGAGCACCAGGAAACGGCAGCGGTGGGACAACGCACGCGCCAGCAGCACCTGCTGTTTTTCCGCCAGCGTGCACTCTGTCAATCGCTGACGCAGGTTAATGGTCAGATCCAGCTGGGCCAGTAACTGCGCCGCCTGGCGGTACAGTTGCGCCCAGTTCAGCAAATGCCCCGGCTCATTTAGCCAGTCGAGCATGATATTTTCCGCCACCGACAGCGTGGGGATCAGCGCCACATCCACTTCCTGCTGCACCACATGGATCCCATATTGGCGCGCCTGCAGCGGCGAATGAATATCCACTTTTTGCCCGTCGATAAAGATCTCGCCGCGGTAATGATTGTGCGCGCCGGAAAGTATCGCCATCAGCGTGGACTTACCCGCACCGTTAGCGCCGACCAGCGCATGGGTAGAGCCGCCCTGCAGGGTGAAGTCGACGTTTTGCAGTGCGTTGAAGCCGGCAAAGGCGATCGAGATATTGCGCATCTCGAGGCGTGAGGGCGTATGGGTTGGCATAGTGTGATTAAAAGACGTTTAGGTGTTTAGATGGCTAAATTGAGTATTTTGTAACACAGATTTTGTTTTTCTCAACAAACTAAATGGCATAACCAGGATGAAAATAATCTTTCGCCGATGAGGGCGCCCGTTCAGAGGCGATGGCAAAACTGAACGGGATGCCGCGGAAAGGGAATCGCTGATAGCGCCATCCCCTGGTCCGGTTTCTCAGAAGGTCGTCGGGGTATGGGCGCTGACGATGCGACAGACGCGCGCCGAGGTATTGCTGAAACTGTGGGGAATGCCGGTGTTGATGGCATAGCTCTGACCGGCGGTCAGGCAGTGAGTCTGACCGTTGATGGTCAGCATAATCTCGCCTTCCAGCAGGGTACCGATCTCCTCGCCCTGGTGCTTGATTTTCTCTCCGGTGGTGGTGCCGGGCTGGTAGGTTTCCAGCATCATTGCCAGATTGCGGGTTGGGTTGCCGTTGTGTACCAGCTTCATCGAGACACCCTGGCTGCCGATTTCGATCAGGTCTTCGGCCTCGATCACCACTTTGGGTTCATTGGCGGCCTCTGGCTCGGCAAAGAATGCAGACAGCGACAGTCCATAGACCTTCAGCAACTTTTGCAGCGTACTGATGGCCGGACTGACCTTGTCCTGTTCGATGGTGCTGATTGCGCTGTGGGTTAACCCGGACAGTTCGGCGACCCGGCGCTGCGACAAACCCAATTGCAGACGGATCTGTGACAGGCGCTTACCCGGCGCCAAGCTGACTTCGCTCATAGAGGGACTTCCTTCTGGTAGGGACGACAGGCTGAAATGAATATCGGTGTCAGGTACCTGTTCGAGTGGCTTCGACACAACATGATATCGGTAGTTGCGACCAATTTGGAAAATATATTGCCCATCACCACCCCCGTTCTGGCGGAAGAAATTCTGCACACAAAAAAGCAGTTAACGCCTTTTCGGTCAATATTTTATCAATTTAGCAGTCGGTGGCGAATAATCAAACAGGATTGTAACATTTGCAAACCATTTGTGTTAAGGCTATGTTTCATATTATGGATGTTATTTTGAGCGCCAGTTCTGGCGCAGTCTACAGAGAAATCAGACCATGTGTTGAACCTATCGGCAGGTGAACGCGAACGCGTTCTCAGAGCATAATGGCGGGTGATGTATGCAAACCAATATCGCAGCAGTTGAAAATTTTGCACAGCATAATGAAGAGAGGCGAAGTAGCGCGTTCCAACGTGAGGTTGCTCATTATTTGGAACGCCACCCCTCAACGCAGTATATCGATATCCTTCTCACTGACCTGAATGGTTCCTTCCGCGGTAAACGCATCCCTGTCTCCGGACTGAAAAAATTGGAAAAAGGCTGTTACTTCCCCGCCTCGGTATTCGCTATGGATATTTTGGGCAATGTGGTGGAGGAGGCGGGTCTGGGCCAGGAACTGGGTGAACCGGACCGTGTATGCATGCCGGTGTCGGGTTCACTGACTCCCTCAGCGGCGGATCCGGATAATATCGGTCAGGTATTACTGACCATGCTGGATGAAGATGGCACTCCCTTTGACGTTGAACCCCGTAATGTCCTGAATCGAGTGTGGCAGGCGTTGCGCCAGCGCGGCATGTTCCCGGTGGTAGCGGTAGAGTTGGAGTTCTATCTCATTGACAGGCAGCGAGACTCTGAGGGGTATTTGCAGCCCCCCTGTGCGCCCGGTACCCAGGAGCGCAACATGCAGAGCCAGGTTTACTCGCTGGATAACCTGAATCATTTTGCCGAAGTGCTTAACGACATCGACACACTGGCGCAGATGCAAGGCTTACCGGCAGACGGTGCGGTGGCGGAGGCGTCCCCCGGCCAGTTCGAGGTGAATCTGCAGCATACCGATAATGTGTTGCTGGCCTGTGACCATGCGTTGGGGTTAAAGCGCCTGGTACGCATGGTGGCGGAAAATCATCATTTGCACGCCACTTTTATGGCCAAACCCTATGAAGAATATGCCGGTAGCGGTATGCACGTGCATATCAGCATGCTGGATGGCAACGGCAACAACCTGTTCGCGCAAGCGGACGGCGAAGACTCGACGCTGCTGCACCGCGCGCTGGCCGGGATGATCACCTTAATGCCAGCCTCCATGGCGCTGCTGGCACCCAATGTGAACGCTTTTCGCCGTTTCCAGCCGGGCATGTATGTGCCTACCCAGGCATCATGGGGGCACAACAATCGCACCGTTGCACTACGCATTCCCTGCGGCGAACCGGAAAATCATCGGGTGGAATACCGCGTTGCGGGTGCCGATGCCAACCCTTATCTGGTGGTGGCGGCGATACTGTCAGGCATTCTTTACGGCCTGGACAACGAATTGCCCTTGCCTGAGCCGGTGACCGGCAACGGGCTGGAGCAGGAAGGGCTGCCGTTCCCGATCCGTCAAAGCGACGCCCTGTACGAGTTTGAGCACCAGCATGAACTGACGCAGTATCTGGGCGAACGTTTTGCCCACGTTTACCACGCCTGCAAGCTGGACGAACTGATGCAGTTTGAGCGACTGGTGACGGAAACCGAGATTGACTGGATGTTGAAAAATGCCTGAAGCGGCGTAAAATGTGCGTCATTAACTTGATAGGCGATAGAACGATAGCGGATTAATTCACCTGTAAGGGTTGTTTTCCGAACGATCGCGAAAAGAATTTGTGTAACGGGCCTTCCTGATCTTGTCATCAGGAGGGTTTCTGGTGCAAAATATCCTTAATGCAGATAGCCGACGTTTTAACGCGTCGGTTATTTTTTTTGCATTTGTGTTTTACAAACTGTGCGTTTCATACACCAAGCGAGGCCGGACACCGATCCGGATAGATAAATAGTTTCGTGCGCGATCAAATAAAACTTTATGGTCGTGACTCATGAGGATAAGAAAGATGGGGCAATTTTTCACTTTAGCACCGGTGCCCGCCGGTTTCCGCTGCGGTCGCAGCGATTATGGAGCAGCCAAGGCCGCCTTGACTCGTTATCCAGCTTCCAATCCCCTTCTTTTTGAATTCAGTCGCAAGTTGCGAAGTTTCCCCGCAACCTTAAGTCTTGGCGTGTCTACGCTCCGCAAGACCGAAGGTAAGGGGGGGCTGCGTCATGTCCGATAACATCATCAATGCCGCTCCGGCTGAACGCGCACAGCTGCGTAAAACCCTGACTTTAGTTCCGGTAGTGATGATGGGGCTGGCTTATCTGCAGCCAATGACCATCTTCGATACCTTTGGCATCGTATCCGGCCTGACCGATGGTCACGTCGCCACTGCGTACGCCTTTGCTCTGCTGGCGGTCCTGTTTACCGCACTGAGCTACGGCAAACTGGTACGGAAATTCCCGTCCGCCGGTTCTGCCTATACCTATGCCCAGAAAGCCATCAGCCCGCACGTCGGCTTTATGGTGGGCTGGTCGTCGCTGCTGGACTACCTGTTCATGCCGATGATCAACATCCTGTTGGCCAAGATTTACCTGGAAGCCATTTTCCCGGGTGTGCCTTCGTGGATCTTCGTGGCGGCACTGGTCGCGCTGATGACGCTGTTCAACCTGCGCGGCATCAAGCTGGTGGCGAACCTGAACTCCATTATCGTGGTGGTGCAGGTGGCGATCATGATCGTGTTCCTGTTCCTGGTAGTGAACGGTATTTCACATGGTGAAGGTGCCGGTACGCTGATCAGCAGCCGTCCGTTCTGGTCTGAGGGTGCGCACGTGGTGCCGATGATTACCGGTGCGACCATTCTGTGCTTCTCGTTCCTCGGTTTTGACGGTATCAGTTCGCTGTCGGAAGAAACCAAAGACGCAGAGAACGTGATCCCGAAAGCCATTTTCCTGACGGCGTTGATCGGCGGTATCATCTTTATTGTGGTGTCCTACTTTGTGCAGTTGTACTTCCCGGACATTTCACGCTTTAAAGATCCCGATGCGTCCCAGCCGGAAATCATGCTCTACGTGGCCGGCAAGTTCTTCCAGTCGGTGATCCTGGTGTTCTCCTGCGTGACCGTGCTGGCTTCTGGCATGGCATCTCACGCCGGTGTTTCGCGCCTGATGTATGTGATGGGTCGTGATGGCGTATTCCCGGAGCGTTTCTTCGGTTATGTGCACCCGAAATGGCGTACCCCGGCACTGAACGTGCTGCTGGTCGGCGTGATTGCGTTGTCTGCAGTTTCGTTTGATCTGGTTACCGCAACGGCGCTGATTAACTTCGGTGCGCTGGTGGCGTTTACCTTTGTGAACCTGTCGGTGATCTCGCAGTTCTATATTCGCGACAAGCTGAACCGTACCGTTAAAGACACCTTTAACTACCTGATCCTGCCAATTATGGGTGCGCTGACCGTGGGTGCGCTGTGGCTGAATCTGGAAGCCAGCTCAATGACGCTGGGCCTGGTGTGGGCGGCAATTGGCCTGATTTATCTGGCCTTTGTCACGCGCAGCTTCCGCCTGCCGGTACCACAGGCTAGCGAAGACGTAGCCTAAGCTTTATTCGGTAAGTATTATTAAGAAGGGCGCCTTGGGGCGCCCTTTGTTGTTTTTGTCAGCCGACCAGCTCTTTGCCGTATTCAAACAGCGCTTTCAACAGCGCGGTCTTCTCTTGATCGCCTTCATGCAGGTTATACAGCGACTCCAGTTGCAGGACATAGCTCTGCACCCGCTCGGCGCTTAAGGCTTCCTGACGATGCTGTAACCAGCGGCGTTGCTCGGTGTCATCGAGCGTATTGGGGTAATTGCGGGCGCGGAAGCGGAACAGCAGCTCTTTCAGACGGCCATCGTTGAAGGTCAAATCCAGCGCCGGCAGGTTCTGCGGCTTGGTTTGCTGGATAATTTTCATCGTTGCCTTGTCGGCATCGCTGAAGAAACCGTCGTACAGCCGCGCATCGACATCATCAGAACCCTTGAAAGGCTCGGCATCGGCGAACAGTGCGACCACTTTTTCGCGCACTTGCGGATGCTGGCGCAGCAGCTGCAGGTTTTGCAGGCAGGCCTGACGATCGATACCCAGTCGCTCGGCGTTTTCCGGCAACAGGGTTTTCGCCGGTGCCAGCACCGGACATTTATTGATATGTACCAGTTTGATCGGCACCGGCGATTGGCCGGGGGCCAGATCCTCACGGCGGGTATACAGCCGTTCACGCAGCTCGTCGGCGCTCAGCGTCAGCAATGGCGTCATATCACCGGCCAAATCGCACATGATCACCGCATTCTTGTTGTCCGGGTGCCAGGCCAGCGGCGATACCCAACTGGTGTTGCCACGTGCCGCGCCGAACATGCCGGAAACGTGTACCAACGGCGTCATTTCTGCGATGTCGATCAGCGCGTTCAGCTTATGTTTGTTGCGGTGCTGCAACAGGAAATCAAATAACCGTGGCTGCGCCTGCTTGACCAGTTTGGCCATGGCAATGGTGGCGTAAACGTCCGACATGGCGTCATGGGCATGTTCATGTTCGACGCCGTTGGCGCGGGTCAGGTGCTCCAGACGGAAGCTGGGGAAGCCATCTTCGTTCTCCGGCCAGACGATGCCGTCCGGGCGCAGTGCATAACAGGCACGCATAACGTCGAGCAGATCCCAGCGTGAGTTGCCATTCTGCCAACTGTAAGCATAGGGATCGTAGAAGTTGCGGTAGAAAATATTGCGACTGACTTCGTCATCAAAGCGGATATTGTTGTAACCCAGAATACAGGTGCCGGGCACGCTGAATGCCTGATGAATTTGCCGTGTAAACTCGGCTTCGTTAACGCCCTTGGCCAGTGCCAGTTGCGGCGTAATACCGGTGATCATCACCGCTTCGGGATCGGGCAGGTAGTCATCGGCCGGGGCGCAGTAGATGACCAGCGGCTCTTCGATAATATTGAAGTCCATATCGGTACGCACGCCGGCAAACTGCGCCGGGCGGTCCATCGATGGGCTTATGCCGAAGGTCTCGTAGTCGTGGATGTAGAATGTGGCCGGTGCCTTGCTGCTCAAAATCGCATCTCTCGCGTGCGTAGGGAATATGCCCCTATTGTAACGGCGAGATGAACGATGCCAAGCGGTCGTTAGTGTTAATCACCGAAATGCGCTGTATTACGCACCGCGATAGTAGTTCAGGCGTAAATGAAAGTAGGGGCGTAAATAATCGGGCACCTGTTGTTCGGCATTGCTGGCGTCATTGACGCTAATGCCATAGCGTTCGTTGTAAATGACGCTGAGGGCCAGTAAATCGACTTCAATTTTTTCACGTTCTGCTTGCGGTAAGCTATCCAGCTTTCGACCCATATTATTCTCCCTGTGATTCCTGGGGCATCATAGGATCGTTAGCCGCGCTTGTCCCTACCCCATTCTGGGGGGAGCCTCAAGATGTGGGCGACTGTGCCTGGAGGCCGTGGCCTGGAGCCGCTGCACCCTGAACATGTTGCGAGTATCTGACCGTAAATTCCTGCCGGTTTTGCAGATTAGCGTGCTCGAAGGCCCTGTGGGCCGAGAAAACGCTGCCGATCACCGCCAGCCAGAAAACGCTGCACAGCACCAGGATGCCCAACCAGACTTTTTGGTTATAGCTCATAAATACTCCGGATGAGAAAAGGTAATAGAATTTGCCAGGAAATTAAATCAGAGTTTCTCTCAATGGAATGTCAACGGCCACATTATTATGGTTTGTTTTTTGGTTAATGTGTTACCAAATACCTTCGTGATGTTTCAGAACATTCCTTAAGATAATATTAAGAAAAGATAAGTAGATGCCACTGAGTTTTATTTAGTATTCGTTTAATTGTTTCCACATACAATCAGCAGCATTCAATACCAATGTGGATACGTATTATGAAAACTCTGCTGTTAACCGGTGCTACCGGCTTTCTCGGTGGTGCAGTTCTCGAGAAACTAATTAAAGAAAATCAGTCTATTAACTATCTTCTGTTAGTGCGGGCTGAAAATGCACAGCAGGGACTGGAACGTATTCGATTGAATATGGAAAAGTTTAATATTGATGCTGATTTATTTTCAAAGATCACGATAGAAAATATATTGTTGGGCGATTTAGGTGAGCCTGCTGACTTTTTGGCAGACACACGAATTAACAATGTAACGCACGTTATTAATTGTGCCGCAGTAGCCTCGTTTGGCAACAACCCTCTTATTTGGAAGGTGAATGTCGAAGGTACGCTGGCCTTTGCCGAGAGAATGGCGCAGGTGTCTGGATTAAAACGTTTCCTGCACGTGGGTACAGCAATGTCCTGTGCGCCGGAACCGGGTTCTCTGGTGGCAGAGAGCGGTGAATTTGAAGAAACCGCCGAGCATTTGGTGGAATACACCCGCTCCAAATCGACCATCGAGCAGCTAATGCGCCAACGCTGTCCGCAGCTGCCGCTGGTGATTGCCCGTCCTTCGATCGTGGTGGGGCATACTCGCCTGGGGTGTCAGCCTTCCAGCAGTATTTTTTGGGTGTTCAGCATGGCGCTGATGCTGCGCAAGTTTATGTGTTCACTGCAGGACAACATCGACGTGATCCCGGTCGACTACTGTGCCGATGCGCTGGTGATGCTGTTGAACAGCGAAACGCTGGATAATGATGTTTATCATATCTCGGCCGGTGAAGAGAGCAGCGTCAGCTTTGCGGATATCGACCGGGCCATTGCCGCCGCGCTGGAAAAACCGCCGCTTGGCGATCATTACGCGCAGGTCAGTTACGAAGCGCTGCTGAAGATGCGTAAGCAACTGAAGGATATTTTCGGGCCTTGTAACGAACGACTGATGCTGAAGGCGATGCGCCTGTACGGATCTTTCGCCATGCTTAACGTGCGTTTCAGTAACGATAAAATTCTTAAGCTGGGCATGCCGAAACCCCCGCGTTTTACCGACTACATTGACTGTTGCGTACAGTCGACCCGCGGTTTGTCTATCCAGCAGCAAATGGTGGTAGATTTCAAATAACAGCACGGCGCCGATTGGCGGCGCCTGACTGTATCCACCTCATTACCAGGACGAAGACGACCAGAAAACGCGGCCCAGCACCACCAGTTGGTCTTTACGCTGCGGGTAACTCAGGTGTTCGTCCTGGTACTCTTCCCTGTTCAGGGAGCGAATAGTGACACCGCCGTCGGGCTGTTCGATCAACACTTTTACCCGCAGCAGATTGCCATGACGAATAGCGTAGGTTTTGCCTTCGCGAATACGTGTGTCATCGGTATTAATCCCTACCACATCACCGTCTTGCAGGCGCGGTTCCATACTGGAGCCGGAAATGCGGATGATGCGTGCGGCATTCACCGCCACCCCCATCTTGTGCAGATAGTAGCGACGGAAGATCAGCGAAAATTCTTCGCGATCGACGATTTCATAACAGCCATCGCCGGCCGAGAAATTAATATCCAGCAGGGGAATTTCCACAAACTCTTCCTTGTCCTGTTCGGTGTCTTCCCATACCACCGGCTTGAGGCGGGCGGGTTGAAAATCCGACTCTGCCGCTACGTTATCAAACGGCCGCACCAGCTGTTTTTCATGGAAAACGTCAAACCAGCCCTTCGGCAGGTTCAGTTTGGCCTCGATCCGCCTGGCGAGGTTATCACCCAGATTGCGGGAAGACTTTTCACCGCTGATTTGGCTCAGCGTCGGCGAAGAGGACTCTACCAGCAGCGCAAACTCGTTCTGGTTGACACCCTGTCGGGCGTAGCTGGCCATCAGCTCGCGCAAATTATTGCGTCTTATTTCTTTGGTTTCCATCGTCGGATGATCGCACTCTTTAGCAAAAAGGTAAATATTGCTTTCACTAAATATTTCTTGCTTTAACTTTAGCAATTAGCTAAACATGAACGGGTGGACATGGTCCGCAAAGACATTGTAGGGTCGCTGTACGTTGCGGCCGTTTGAGCGGAACGGATCCTGCAATGCTGTGGCACGCGAGTTTAACCAACAAGGAATCTATTATGTTCAGTATGGATTACAACAGCTACCGTTCGGTAGCCAGCTTTGGCCACCGGGTGCGTTTTCTGGTGCTGCATTACACGGCGCAAAACTTTGCCGATTCGGTGCAGTCACTGACCGGTAAGTCGGTCAGCGCCCATTATCTGGTGCCGGATCCTGAAGATCAAAGCTATCAGGCCGCCGGTTTCAGCGGCGTGCGCATTTTCAACCTGGTCGATGAAGTGGAACGCGCCTGGCATGCCGGGGCCAGTCAGTGGGGCAATCGCAATAATCTTAACGATACGTCCATTGGCATTGAGATCGTCAATCTGGCCAGCGGCGATGGCGAAGACATTACCTTCCCGCCGTTTAACCCGCAGCAGATTGCCGCGGTCAGCCAACTGGCGCAGAACATTCTGCAACGCTATCCGGACATCACGCCGGTCAACGTGGTGGCGCATTCCGATATTGCTCCGGGCCGCAAAAGTGATCCAGGCCCGAAGTTTCCGTGGCACCAGCTATATCTGGCAGGTGTAGGCGCCTGGTATGACGAAGCAGTAAAGCATCGTCACCAGCATGAATATCAGTGCCAGGGCCTGCCGGCACAGCCTGATTTGCTGGCGCTGTTCGCTAAATACGGTTACGACACCTCGGCAGCGACCAATGCCGAAGGTTATCGCCAACTGGTGCGGGCCTTCCAGCTGCATTTCCGTCAACGAAAGTATGACGGAGTGATGGATGTGGAAACCGCCGCCATTTTGCGTGCGCTGGTGGATAAATATGCCGCTTAACGTCTGACTGCGGATAGGGGACGCCTTATCCGCCTTTTTCAGTCTGCCTTCCTCCGCTAAACTGATATCCTTTCTCGCCATCGATAACGGGATGCATTGTGCGCCTCGACAGAAAAATATCGTCGTTTGAACGTCTGACTTACCGCCATTACCGCATTGTGCATGGTGTACGCATTGGGCTGGCGTTTATCCTGACCTTCTTGCTAATCCGCCTGCTTGAAGTGCCGGAAGGCACCTGGCCGTTGATTACGCTGGTGGTGGTGATGGGGCCGATTTCATTCTGGGGCAACGTGTTGCAAAGGGCGCTGCAGCGTATTGCCGGCACGGTGTTTGGTGCCGCCTCCGGTCTGATTGCCCTGTATCTTGAACTGTATTCGCTACCGCTAATGCTGGCGTGGTGTGGCGTCGTGATGTTTTTCTGCGGCTACCTGACGCTTGGCAAACGGCCCTATATGGCATTGCTGGTGGGCATTACGCTGGCGGTGGTTTGTGGCGCGGGTGCCGGTGATATGCATACCGCGCTGTGGCGCAGTGGCGACGTGATTTTTGGCTCATTACTGGCGCTGTTGTTCACCAGCATTTACCCGCAGCGGGCCTACATTCTGTGGCGCATGCAGATGGCCGATTGCCTGCAAAGCGCGGGCAAGATCTACGGCGCTTACCTGTCCCCGAATATGATCGAAAGACCACGGCTGGAGCCGCAGCTGAAAGACTTGCTGAATCAGGTGGTCAAATTGCGCGGGCTGATTGTGCCCAGCAGCAAAGAAACTCATATTCCCAAAGCAGTATTCGAAGCGGTGCAGACGCTGAGCCGCAATTTGGTCTGTACGCTGGAGCTGTTGGCCGACGCCTACTGGGCCTCGCGCGAAACCCATTTTATTATGCTGAATGCCAAAACCCTGCGCAGCGCGCAACTGTTGACGCTACGCTCATTGGAAGCGCTGGCGGAGACAATGCGTAACGGCCCGCAGGCTCAGCAGGCGATGGCGGCAGGGGAACTGAGCGAAATCGCTGCGGAGCTGAAAACCCTGATGCAGGAGGCCAGCGTCAGCCAGCATGGTGAAGCGCCGATCTACGGCTACGTATGGCTGAGCATGGAACTGACGCAGCAGTTGGAAGAACTGGGTGACTTGCTCAAGGTGTGTACCGCCGGCGAGCGTGAATAGGGGGCCAGATCATGAAGCAGGCGCTTCGGGTTTTTGTCGCGGCGGTAAAGTGGGTAAGATAGGGCGATGAGTGTTGTGTCAGAGCGCCACAAACCTGTATCTTGGTCTCATTGTGGCCGTAAGCCAATGAATCTGTGTATTACTAAAGCAAGGGTATGAAGATGGAAAATGCAAATAAGCCGAGTTTCCAGGACGTTCTGGAGTTTGTGCGTATGTTCCGACGTAAAAATAAGCTGCAACGCGAAATTATCGACAACGAGAAGAAAGTCCGCGACAACCAAAAGCGCGTGCTGCTGCTCGATAACCTGAGTGAGTACATCAAACCGGGCATGAGCATTGAAGATGTTCAGGGCATCATTGCCAACATGCGCAGCGACTATGAAGATCGCGTTGATGACTACATCATCAAAAATGCCGATCTGTCTAAAGAACGTCGCGACCTGTCCAAAAAGCTGAAGGCTATGGGCGAAGTGAAGTAACCATTTTTATCGGGCCAGGCGCTCGCCTGGCCCTTTTAATCTGCCCCTCAGTTACTACCCTTTACCGTACATATCAAAATCAAAGTATTTATCGTTCACCTTCTTATAGGTGCCGTTGGCGATAATGGCTTTCAGCGCCGCGTTGAAGGCATCAAGTAATGCGCGGTCCTCTTTACGCACGCCAATGCCATCGCCAATACCAAAATATTTGCTGTCGCTCAGTTCCGCGCCGGTAAAGGCAAAATCCTTGCCGCCGGGCGTTTTGAAAAATTCGCTGGCGCTGACGCTGGCCAGCAGCGAAGCGTCCAACCGGCCGTTGGCCAGATCCTCATTCACTTCCTGTTGGCTCTGATAGGCAATCACGTTGACGCCGGCCTGGCGCCACATTGCGTTTGCGTAAGCTTCCTGGCTGGAGCCTTGTTGCACGCCAATCGATTTGCCTTTCAGTGAAGCCGCCGTGGGCTGCAGATCGCTACCCTTGCGGGCCACCAGGCGTGCCGGGGCGTTAGACACCTTGTTCGAGAAGGAGATCTGCTTTTCGCGCTGCGGCGTAATGGTCATTGACGAGGCGATGGCGTCAAACTTTTTTGCCTGCAACCCCGGGATCATCCCGTCCCAACTGCTTTCGACCCACACGCACCTGGCCTGCATCTCATTGCACAGCGCCTGAGCGATATCTACACCGAACCCGGTCAGGGTTCCTTGCGCAGTTTTGTATTCCAGCGGCGGGAAGGTGGGGTCTATGCCCAGCTTAATCACCTTGCCGCTGAACTCCCCGCCAAGGGCGGCGAAACTGAATGCCAGTGGCAGCAATAAAACCAGGCTACTTTTTGTTTTCATTTTGTTTTCCTCAGCGTAGTGGTGTTCAAAAAGGGATTAAGCCAGGAAGCGTTCCGCCAGCTTGACCCAGTAAGTGGCGCCAATCGGCAAACACTCGTCGTTAAAATCGTAACCGGCGTTATGCAGCGAGTTACCGGGCGTGCTTTCCCCGTTGCCAATTGAGATATAACTGCCGGGGCATTTTTCCAGCATAAAAGCGAAGTCCTCACTGGCGGTAATCGGGCGCAGATTGGCGATAACCCGGCTTTCACCGGCCCATTCCAACGCGACCGAACGAGCCAGTTCGGTTTCCGCCGCGTGGTTCACCAGCACCGGATAACCCTGTTGATAATCAATCTCTGCCCGGGCTCCAAAACTGACGGCCTGCGCTTCCACCAGTGCCGTAATGCGGTCTTCCAACCGTTGACGGACATCGGCATTCAGCGCACGCACGCTCAGCGTCATGGTGGCGGTCGAGGGGATGACATTGCTGGCATGACCGGCCTGGATCGCGCCTACGGTCACAATCGCCGTTTCCTGTGGATCGATATTTCTGGAGACGATGGTCTGCAGGCTCATCACGATGGCGGCACAGACCACCACCGGATCGACGGTGTGCTGTGGCACCGCGCCATGGCCGCCGTGCCCATGCAGGGTGATGTTGACGGTATCGGCCGAACACATGAAGGGGCCGCTGGCAAAGCCCAGTTGGCCGACCGGGAGGCCGGGCACGTTGTGCATGGCGAACACCGCGTCGCAGGGAAAACGCTCGAACAGCCCGTCTTCCATCATTACCCGGGCGCCGCCGCCGCCTTCTTCCGCCGGCTGAAATATTAACCGCAATGTACCGGTAAAGTCAGAGTGGTGCGCCAGATAACGCGCCGCCGCCAGCAGCATGGTGGTGTGGCCATCATGACCGCAGGCGTGCATCACGCCGCTGTGGGTGCTGGCATAGGGCAGCCCGCTGGTTTCTTCAATCGGCAATGCATCCATATCGGCCCGCAGGCCAAGCGTTTTCCCCACGCCGCGTTGCAGCGTGGCGACAACCCCGGTTTGTCCTATATGGCGCGTGACCTGATAACCCCATTCGGTCAGCAGTTTTGCCACCAAATCGCTGGTGGCAAACTCATTGAACCCCAGTTCTGGATGCGCATGAATATGGTGGCGAATGGCGACCATTTCGTGTTGAACGGCAGCTATTTCAGGTAAAACAAGCGGATTGCTCATCGCGATATCCAAAGTGAATTTTCGGTTCCCGACGCGATCGATAACCGGGAACAAGGTACTTCGGAGACTAACAAACAACCTTTTGCCCGGGGAGCCGCCGTTCGGTTATGCTGACAACCTTTGATTGTCAGGGGGCGTGATGAAACTACATCAGTTACAGGCCTTGGTCGCCAGTGCCGACGGTGGCAGCATCCGAGCCGCCGCACGCCAACTGGGGCTTTCACAGGCGGCGGTCACGCGGGCCTTACGCGAGCTGGAGCAGCAGCAGGAACTGCCATTGCTGATCCGCACGCCGGCCGGACTGGGTTTTACACCTTACGGGAAAACGCTGCTGGCACATGCCCGGTTAGTGTTGAACCAACTGGAACAGGCCAACAATGAAATGGCGGGCCTGCGTGGGTTGGCGCAAGAGCAGGTGAAGGTGGCGATCACGCCCTGGCTGATGTTGACGGTGTTACCGGCGGCGGTGGTGGCCTTTCGCAAAAAGATGCCGAGGGTAAAACTGGAGCTGTTTGAAAGCCTGATGGCCAATGCCCAATCCCAACTGCGAGAGGGCACGATGGATTTTGCCATCACGCCGCTTCCGGCTTCGATGGCACCGCAGGAGTTTCATTGTGAGCCGTTGCTGGATTATGAAACGGCGGTGATGGTGCGCCACGGCCATCCGTTGGGCCAAAGCACCTCAGTCCACCAATTGCTGGAGCAGGACTGGGTGCTGAATTACACCCCAGAAAATTATGACGATTTAATCCAGCAACTGTTCAGCCGACATGGCGCTCAGCTTGATCCGAACCGCATTATTCATGCGCATTCCCTCGGCATGCTGCAAGCAATGGTGGAGTCGGCAGACATGTGCACCTGGTGCCCGGCACCGTTGCTCGGGTTACCGCAGTTTGCCGGACGCCTGCAACCGCTGGCGCTACAGGAAGGCTGTGACCTGGCGCGACTGAATATCGTCACCCGGCGTAACAGCATCCTCAGCACCGCCGCCCATGCCCTGATCGATAACCTTATCCGCACCCTGCGTCAGCACGCCCGCTCCGCACGGCTCGAGGACCGACTGATTTATGATCGGGTGAAGTTGTTGATTTAGGGGGGAAGGGGGGACGGAGTTATTGGTGGTGTCTTTGCTATTTTGTTATCCTGACCGTCGACTTTGTGCCAGAAGCGGACGCTGGAGTGCCAAAGACTCTCTACTTGTGGATGGGTAGTTTTGCAGGGATGTTTACATAGCGCTTCGCTTGCTGCCTTTTACTTAGGTTCTGACGAATACTTTTTCATATGCAGTTCATTGGTAAGATAAGGAATATTCTCTTTTTTTTGTTTCTTTCCTTCATGCCTAACCATAAAAGCAAATGAAAATATTGCTGAACGGGTTATCTGAATCAACTGAGCGAAATGGTGAATAAACTCATCCTCTTTGATAAAAAGAATATCTTTAATCAATTTATAAGACTGGTAAAGATCTTCTGCTTTATCACTTTTGTGTACCACCAAAAATTTATGTTCTAAACCATTGCGCCACTCTTTATAAAAAGACAATTCGCCACCTTTATTTTTATTCAGATCAGTAGCAATACTGTACAATGCTAAAAGTCCAGGTGACTTTATATCTTCAAACCGTTGTCTTCTGTTATCAACGTCTAACTGCCAGAAACTTTGAAAATAGATATTTTTCTGTAACCCGCCCTTCTTTGCAGGTGGATAAACTTTGTGAAGTTCACAGATACATACCGCAATCTTATCGAGAATACCAAAGCAGAGACGAAATGCCGCTCTGATCTTCTCAATATCAATGCCTAAGATCTCGTCATTATGTAACTCCAGAAAATGGCATTCTTCTTTGATAGCATCCGTATCCTGAGGATAAAGGTAATCAAAATAGAGATGGCGGGCGAGTGAAAACTCTGATTTAAAGCGGTTTAGCGCCATCTCCATAGGAACAATAAAATCACCGGTTACACCACCAGAGGAAGAGATGACAAGATTATCGGTGGCACTCACCACGCAGGGGCAATAAAGACCGTGCTCGGACAGCGTCAGATGATTTATAAGGCAGAATTGCCTATATGCACTCAATGCGCCAAACTCCAGTTGCGTGAGCATGTCATCATGCTCGTCCGTTTCGCCTTCTGCTGATACACATTTTTCTATTTTATCGTTTGTTTGTGCTATACGCCCAAGATAGAATGATTCCCATTGTGGAGGAATTTTTTTGGAAACAGATGCATTAATATAACCTTTTCGTATCTCCTTCAATTGCTTAATGGAGTATGAAGATGAAACAAGGTTTAGCTCAATGAGCGCGGCAGAACGATTGACCCAAGACTGTGGTATATCTAATCCCTTGCGATTAGTGAGATCATAATATCTCAGTGCCTCACTCAGCCTAAATTGGCTTCTTAGCGAATTGGCCAGATTAACGGACAGTTCCGCCTGAAACTCTTCGCTCTCTTGTGAGGAGAATCTAAAGGCTCGCCAGTAGATGTTTTTTAACGAAACAAGTTCTTCTATTGACTGGAATGTGTGGTCATGAGGATTATCGGCACTTATCTTATTAGACAAGGCATTAGCATAATTATAATAAAAATGGCTCTCTCCTTGTACAAGCGCTAATGCTTCCTTATTATTATCCATCAGCTTAAAACCAAGCTCTGCTGCATTTTTATGCTTGCTCATTTGCCCAATATCAACAAGACCACCAGCCACATTCCCCAGCACTATAAAATAATTATCACCTTTGACCGTTATCTTTTCCAGTTTTTCCAGAAATACAACGAATTGCTGATATGCCAGGTCAAAATTGCCACAATCAACCAGTCGGTGAATATTGATACTTTCATCAACAAGTTCTTTTGTAATCATAATTCACTTTCCTTACATAGATGTTTTTTGCATTTCAACAGTAGAATTAGCCTCACCTGAGACATCAATCACTACTGCAGACAGGCGGTCTCGTTTACCGACTGGCACAGCCTCATTAAGAATTTCCGCCATTGTCCTGGCATTTGCTGGGGGGGGCGTGTTTTTCGCCGGGCGGGGGATCGCATTTGGTCGAGAAGCACCAAACCAGAACACCAGATAGATGCCGTAGCCTGCGGCATCGGGATTGGTGGTATACAGTCGGTTCAGTTGCTCATTAAGCGCGTTCCAGACATCCCGGTGATAATCACGTTTTATCTCAATGGGTATCTTTATTCCTGGGAGTGAAATTATGATATCAGCCCTTTTACCCGAAACCATGTAGCCTTCTGGCTCGCAGGTTATTTGTAACGGGTGGAGTCGTACTCTAAGCAGCTCCAGGAAAAAATTCCGGCAGCTTTCTTCAGGCTTAGGATTTAAAATTTTACCATGGCCATTCTCATTCCAGAACTGTTTATAAATATCGGTATTTTCATAAGTAATTCGGTTAGCGATATCCCGCAAATGATCTAACAATAACGCATAAAGATCCATCACATTAGTCGGGGTCTGATTTGTCAACGTATTCAGTGCTTGTTTCCAGTCGGCGTGTTGAAACTGTGATTCCCGATATCGAACCTTCTGATTGCTTTGGGCATGCAGGAGATAATCCTGGTAACTTGTACATTCTGGCAGTAATAATAAACGCTCAAATACTTCACTGGCATCGTATGAGGAAATAGAAGAAACATCATCAATCAACCTTTTGACAAAATCAGCGAACTCCCAATTGTTTTCTGAGTTAGGATCGCTACTTGCAAGGCGATCTGCATTAGGAAAGTGAATAGCAGAGACAGTGATGATCGCTTCCAACTGAGTTAGTGATAAACGCTGCTCACTATTCCCACGACCTCTTTTCACCTTACCTGATAGTTGACGAATCAGCGCTATCATTTCCGGTGCGAATTTTGATTCAGATAAAAACAGAGTCTGGCACTGGTCTGGAGCGAATAAATAAGTACATACCAGCCAAATTTGATAACTTGGCTTTTTAAGTTCTGAGGGTTGCGCCATCATCAACTCAGATAACTGCAACAACTCGGCATGACACTCAGGATGCGCTAACAACCACTCTACCAAGTTTTGTAGATGGAGAGCATCATCAGGATTCTCTTTAGCTAGTCTCATAACTAAAGGAATGGCACTGTCGCTTGGAATGCAGGTATCATTTAACAGATAATTAAGAGCACGGATATCTTGCAACTGGTTATGAATACAGAAATTGATAATGTAGTAATAGGTTTTGATGAATAATGCTGTTTTGTTAAGTATCACATCCATTTTCCACGATAATGAATACCCACTTACAATATTATTGTCTTTGACGTAAATTGTTAAGGCCACATCCAAGGCCAATAGCGTTGTTAATAAACCTTCATTCCATTGTGAAACGTCAGGATGCTTTTTAAATAACTCATCGCTTCCTGCTAGTACCGCATACCACCATTCGTAATACTCCCTCTTCAGTAAAACACTATTCACCTCGTCAATTGTGGGCAGATCTGAACGATTTAAAATTGCTAAAAGACCGGATATCGCATCAGTGACGTTTTCGGCACCTAATATGTCTGCACAGCGCTGTGCTGGCGTCAATTTATCATCAACATCGCTGTATTTCGAATAGTAAATATAGGAAATATATTTGAGCCACCCTAAATGTTGGCCCGACACAATTTCTTGACGACATAACTCGAAATTGTGTCTATCTTCAAAACGAACCTCTTCCCGTTTTTTCTTATTTTCTATTCGGCTGAGGTTCTGCTTTACTCGCCAATCGTCAATTTCGCAGATGATGGAAGTGTCAAACACAGTAAGTAACTGCTCATTTGAATGGCAATACGCAGAAAGAAAATCAAACGTCTCTTGGGGGGGCGTGTCACAACGATAAAGAGTTGCAAACGCCAGTCGATAAATAGATTCGATTTTTTCTGAATCACTCTGGGAATGGGATAAATAGTGGATAAAACGAGCCAGCAAAAGCTCATCAGGGACAAGATGGAAGGTGCTTTCAGTAAATTCATGTAAGAACAAGTATCGAGTATCATAGCGTGTAAATGAGAGAATGGCGGCGTCTATAATATCTTCATATTGCCAGCTACGATTATTTATCTCATGAACGATAGATTTCTGCACATTATCATAACTGCGATAGTGGTGATTATGGGAGTAGCTATAGAACGTTTTTAGGCACAACCATATCTGATCCGCACTATGGTTACTATCCTCGCTCAGTACTTGCAATAAGCCAGCTTCGAGAAAATACACAATTTCATATTGATTTTTAGGTGAGGAATACCAATCTTTACTGTGATCGCTATGGTACCGTTCGAGATACTCAAAGATAGCGAGAAGATCAGCTGTCGGTACAATATCATTCAGTCGCCATAATGTGCCTATCGGTAATCGCTCACTGGTTATATTTAATGTATCAACCAGCAGTTGTGCTATATCCTGTGGTACAAAGTAATCTTGATAGAGCAACTGAATAATATGGTTACGCAACCGGATGCTATCGTGATTTTTGTCTTTTAATTCCGTAAAAAAACGTACCGAAAATTTCTGGCCAGACACTCCAAAATGGATTAATGCCGTTATTGCTTCCTCTTTTTCCGCATAGGAGGAATCCTCCGACTTGGCAATATTAATTAAGTCATCACTCAGTGCGACTATCGGTGTTGTTACCGATAAGGATTCCAAAACGATCATGCGCAGAGAAAATGACGAATGAGGATCGCGGACTATCTGTCGCAACAGAGTTTCCATTTCTACTGTCGCGAAGCCATTCAGATATGAATTGAGACCGTGATTTCTAAACCAGGGATC
The DNA here is from genome assembly GCF_000347995.1 of Serratia sp. S4. Classification (NCBI taxonomy): domain Bacteria; kingdom Pseudomonadati; phylum Pseudomonadota; class Gammaproteobacteria; order Enterobacterales; family Yersiniaceae; genus Serratia; species Serratia sp. S4. The sequence continues at coordinate 3,505,164 of NZ_KB661120.1, read as the reverse complement.
ACGTTCTGAAAGTTTTGACAGCGCCACCAGTAGGTTTTGTTTTTCCGCTATCGGTAATGAAGCTGCATCGCCATAGGTGAGAACGCCGTAGGGATCGGCTTCAATGAATACCTGGGCGTATTGCGGTAAAAAGACCGCTAGCCATGCGTGTAAACCTCTGAGTTCTGAAGACGGATACCCCCCAAATCCCAGCATACTTCTTAAACGTCCCATGGGTAGCCCTTTGTCAACGATCCCGGCTAACCATTTTGCCGCTAAATACTCAGCAATTATCCTGTGGCTGTACTCAACAGTCTCAAGCTCATCTCCGGCAGAAAAAACTCGCCTCGATAACGCCGCTCTAATTATTTCATGTGAGAAGAACGAGATGGTTCTGTAACTGGGGTATTCTGGTCGGATATCGTTCGGAAGCAGAGAAACCCCGGAAACATCACTCAATATGCGCAACGCGCAAATTGATCCAGCAGGATACTCTAATTCGTCGCAGGTATAAATTCCTGAAGTTAGCCGCGTATGCTCTTGGCTATGTTCAGTTAAAAGGAAATGTGTCGCAGAGTGGAAAAGTTCAGACCTTGTACGGGGCCAGTTTCCTTCTTTAACGGCTTCAGCCAGCATTAGCAGATTTTGTGGGTTGTAAAGAAATTCGCTGGCGGCATGTTTTTCTGCTTCAGCCAGAAACGCTTCGGGGTGTTCTACACCATTAGCTTGTAGAATCGCAGTCTGCTCTTCTTTTGAGAGCGACTGCAAATGTAAAACAACATAGCCTCCCGTCTGATCAAAATAGGGTAAAAATGCTGACAAGTCTGATTCGCCTAACCAATCCTGAGAGCGACAAGAAATTCTGACATTTTGTGGCGTTTGGGAAAAAAGCCTACGGACGATGTCATCTACAACGTCACTACTGTTACTGGCACTCCTCTTCTCATCTAATGCATCGATGAATAACGTTTTTTGATTATCAATCGGTACGCCACTTAAGAAGTGACGTACTGTCAGATATTTTGCCTCTTGCAATGCCGCAAACTGTTTGAAGAGGTGCGTTTTTCCAGCGCCAGGATCACCAAGCAGAACAATGTTCGGAAAGTGAGAATAATCACTAAATACCACCGTTTGGGTATCTTTATCCTGTTGAGGATAGATTTGCCTGACTTGCCTGTTTAGCATTCTGTAGGCTCCTGAGTATCTATTTTTGTTCTCCCAAATCTGCATGGCAGGTTTTACTCCAATTTACCATAGACTTTCAGCCGATACAGTAAACCATCTAACCCACCATGGTTGCTATGATGTCACGTTTTGGGTTACATGACAGACTCATAGTGAGCAGAACTGGCTGCCAGGACGTCGAGTGCTGTATTATGCTGCCCTGATACAGTAACTACTTACCGAACAAGGAAATATGATGCCGGTGCCCTATTTATCATTCGCAAATCTTAGGAAAGTGGCCTTCACCAATTTGCATCAGACTCCCTTGCCACATTGAAATATCCTTCAACCTACGCAAATCAATATTATTTCTGGACCTAACGGAATTGGTAAGTCAAAAATTCTTGATATTCTGCGTACCATTTCAGCCTGCTTCAGGGCAAAAACAATCTGCTCTTCGGTGAATCGTGACTTTTTCATAGGCACATCCTCCGTTCAGGGGAGTCATTATCATGCCGGAATTCTGTTTCTGAATGGAACAGGATTTTGGGTCAGGGTCAATTTGGCTGCGAGATCAACTGCGAGCTTCCGCTTTTCGCTCATAGCAGCCATCCACAAAAAAACCAAAAAACCAAAAGCAAAAAGCCCGCTCAGGTTTCCCTGAGCGGGCTTCTCTAATTTGGCTCCTCTGACTGGACTCGAACCAGTGACATACGGATTAACAGTCCGCCGTTCTACCGACTGAACTACAGAGGAATCGTTTGAACGGGGCGAATAATAGCGGGGTGGTGCGGCTTTGTCAAAGCACTAAACTGCAAGAAAAGCGCGTTTGCTGATGGAATGAGCATGTTGCGTTGTTTTTCGGCACTCATCCTGTTCAATCACGCTGTTTATCACCACAAAATCCCCGACTTATTGGTTGCACCGGCCATTGCACGCTTCTGGTGCGCAAGGGGAGAGGGCCTTGGCGAACGGCAGAAAAATTTTGCCGCGAATTTGCCACTTGATCCCCCCGCAGCGCCTCCTGACGGCAGCAAACCTCCGCGTTTTGCCTCTGATATGTAGGATGAATGAACAGAAAATATGTATTGGCCGTCACAATGGCTGGATTTTTGCTTAGCTAAATTCGGGTAATGCGACTGCGCTCTCGCGCAAATTATTTTCCCCGTCTACACATAAAGTGACTGCTCCACGCCCCTGGGCGTTTCGCTAAAACAGTGCTGAGGAATACAACAATGTCATCGAAATTGATTAAAAGTCCGCTCGCTGCTCTGCTTATCGGTTGTTTAGGTTCTGCTTTTTATGCTCAGGCGGATATTGTTATTGGCGTCGCCGGGCCGTTCTCCGGGCCGAATGCGACCTATGGCGATCAGTACTGGCGTGGTGCCTCACAGGCGGCAGCGGATATCAACGCCGCCGGTGGGATTAAAGGGGAAAAAATCAAACTGGTGCAGGGGGATGACGCCTGCGAACCCAAACAGGCGGTTTCGGTCGCCAACCGGTTAGTGGATCAGGACAAGGTCGCGGCGGTGGTCGGGCACTTCTGCTCCTCCTCCACCATGCCGGCCTCCGAGGTGTATGACGAAGCCGGAATTATCGCCATCACCCCCGGATCCACCAACCCGCAGATTACCGAACGCGGCATGACCAACATGTTCCGCATGTGTGGCCGTGATGACCAGCAAGGGGTGATCGCCACCAACTACATGCTCAATACCCTGAAAGCCAAACGCATCGCGGTGATCCACGACAAAGACACCTACGGTCAGGGGTTGGCAGATGCCGCCAGGGCCGAGATGAACAAGCGTGGCGTGAAGGAAGTGCTGTATGAAGGGCTGTCACGCGGTGAAAAAGACTTCAACGCGCTGGTGACCAAGATCGCCTCGGTCAAACCTGACGTGGTCTATTTCGGTGGCTGCCATCCAGAGGCTGGGCCATTGGTGCGCCAGATGCGTGAGCAGGGTGTGACCGCCAAGTTCTTCTCCGGTGACTGCATCGTGACCGAAGAGCTGGTGACCGCCGCCGGTGGGCCGCAGTACACCAACGGCGTGCTGATGACCTTCGGCAACGATCCGCGCCAAATTCCTGAGGGCAAGGCGGTGATCGCCAAGTTCCGCGCCAGCGGTTTTGAGCCGGAAGGCTACACCCTCTACTCCTACGCTTCGATTCAGGCGATCGCCGCAGCCTTCAGCGCTACCGGCGGCAAAGACAGCGCTAAGGCCAGCGAATGGCTGAAATCGCATGATGTGGATACCGTGATGGGCAAAAAGGCCTGGGACAAGAAAGGCGACCTGAAGGTATCGGATTACGTGGTCTATCAATGGGACGATAAAGGCAAATATCACCAACTCTAATCAGCCCGAAGGCTCAGGTTTATCCCACCCGCAGGGTGCTGGATTGACATGATTGACAAGCGGATCCGCGTGTTCGGCGGATCCGCGCCGATACTTCCCTTGGGCCGCGTCTGCACTAGCTTGCGGTCCCACCAGGCGAGACTGCTCATTATGGATGTTTTCTTTCTGCAACAGTTGATCAACGGCCTGACGCTCGGCGCGGTTTACGGCCTGATCGCCATCGGCTACACCATGGTTTACGGCATTATCGGCATGATTAACTTCGCCCACGGCGAGGTGTACATGATCTCCGCCTACCTGTGCGCTATCGGGCTGGCGCTGCTGTCGTTCTTCGGCCTGCAATCCTTTCCGCTGCTGATCCTCGGCACGCTGGTGTTTACCATCGTGGTCACCGGGGTGTATGGCTGGGTGATCGAGCGGATCGCCTACAAACCCTTGCGCAACTCCACTCGTCTGGCACCGCTGATCTCCGCTATCGGCATGTCGCTCATTTTGCAAAACTACGCGCAAATCAGCCAGGGGCCGCGCCAGCAAGGGATCCCGACGCTGCTGGACGGCGTGTTCCGCCTCAACTTTGACGGTGGGGTGATCCAAATCACCTACACCAAGGTGTTTATCCTGGTCGCCTCACTGCTGGGCATGGCCATCCTCACTTACATCATTCAGCACACCCGTCTGGGGCGTATCTGCCGCGCCACCCAGCAGGATCGCAAGATGGCGTCCATTCTGGGCATCAATACCGACCGGGTGATCTCCCTGGTGTTCGTGATTGGTGCCGCCATGGCCGGGCTGGCGGGGGTGTTAATCACCATGAACTACGGCACCTTTGATTTCTACGTCGGCTTTATTATCGGCATCAAGGCCTTTACCGCCGCGGTGCTGGGGGGCATTGGTTCGTTACCCGGCGCGATGCTGGGCGGGCTGCTGCTGGGCGTCGCGGAGGCGCAGTTTGCCGGCATGGTGAACTCCGATTACAAAGACGTATTCTCCTTCGGTTTACTGGTGGTGATCCTGATTTTCCGCCCTCAGGGCCTGCTCGGTCGGCCAATGGTCGCTAAGGTTTGAGGGGAAAACTATGTCGCAATCTATGGTTCACCCAGGGCTGAACGTTAAACGCAGCCTGCTGGATGCGGTGTTGGCCGGGCTGATCGCTTTGATCGTCTTCGGGCCGATCGTCGGTATTGTTCTCAACGGATACAGTTTTAACTTTGAACCGCGCCGCCTGGCGTGGATTATCGCCGCGGTAATGGCCGGGCGGCTGTTGCTGAGCCTGTTCCTGCAAACTGCGCCGGGGCGGAAATTGTTGACGCGTTTTGACGGCGGCAATGACGGGGTGTATGTCCGGCCGATAGGGGCCAAAACCAGTCTGCGATGGATCATCCCGTTAATGGCGGTGATCGCGCTGCTGTTCCCGTTTGTCGCCACCAAGTACCTGCTGACGGTGGCGATCCTGGGGCTGATTTACGTGCTGCTCGGGCTGGGGTTGAACATTGTTGTCGGGCTGGCCGGGCTGCTGGATCTCGGTTATGTGGCGTTCTACGCCATTGGCGCTTATGGCCTGGCGCTGGGTTATCAGTATCTCGGGCTGGGGTTCTGGGCGATGTTGCCGCTGGGGGCGCTGATGGCCGCGCTGGCCGGTGCGCTGCTGGGGTTCCCGGTGCTGCGCATGCACGGTGACTATCTGGCGATCGTCACGCTGGGGTTCGGGGAAATTATCCGCCTGGTGCTGAATAACTGGATGTCGCTGACCGGTGGCCCCAACGGCGTCTCGGTGCCTGCGCCGACGATTTTTGGCCTGGAATTTGGCCGACGGGCGAAGGACGGCGGGGTGCCGATCCACGAATTCCTCGGTATCGCCTATAACCCCAACCTGAAATTTATCTTTATCTATGCGGTGCTGTTCCTGGTGGTGCTGCTGGTGCTGTACATCAAGCACCGGCTGACGCGCATGCCGATCGGCCGCGCCTGGGAGGCACTGCGCGAGGATGAAATCGCCTGTCGCTCGCTCGGGCTGAACCACGTTCTGGTGAAGCTGTCGGCCTTTATGATGGGTGCCTCTACCGCCGGGCTGGCCGGGGTGTTTTTTGCCACTTATCAGGGCTTCGTCAACCCCACCTCATTCACCTTCTTTGAGTCGGCGCTGATCCTGGCGATCGTGGTGCTGGGCGGTATGGGCTCGACCATCGGCGTAGTGCTGGCGGCGTTTGTACTCACGGTGGCACCTGAGCTGTTACGTAGTTTTGCCGAGTACCGGGTGCTGCTGTTTGGCGTGTTGATGGTGGCGATGATGATCTGGCGGCCGCGTGGGCTGGTGCGCATCAGTCGTTCCAGTTTTGCTCCGCGCAAGGGGGTAGAGCCATGAGCGACGCTATCTTGCAGGTTGAGCATCTGATGATGCATTTTGGCGGTATCAAGGCGCTGAATGACGTGAATCTGGCGGTAGAGCGCGGTTCCATCACCGCGCTGATCGGCCCCAACGGTGCCGGTAAAACCACGGTATTCAACTGTCTGACCGGTTTTTATCGCGCCACCGGCGGCGCGATCCTGCTTAATACCCACAAGCGGCCGACCGACGTGATCCAGGTGCTGGGGCAGAAATTCCACGCCGGTGACTGGGTTAACCCGAAACGCCTGGGCTCGCGCGTTTACTACAAAATGTTTGGCGGCACCCATCTGGTCAATCGCGCCGGGCTGGCGCGCACCTTCCAGAACATCCGTTTGTTCCGCGAAATGTCGGTGGTGGAGAACCTGCTGGTGGCGCAGCACATGCTGAGCAACCGCAATCTGATCGCCGGCGTGCTCAATACGCCGGGTTACCGCCGGGCCGAAAACCAGGCGCTGGATCGCGCCTTTTACTGGCTGGAAGTGGTGGAGCTGGTGGACTGTGCCAACCGGCTGGCGGGGGAGATGTCCTACGGCCAACAGCGGCGGCTGGAGATCGCCCGGGCAATGTGCACCACGCCGGAAATGATCTGCCTCGACGAACCCGCCGCCGGGCTAAACCCGGTAGAGACGGCGACGCTGAGCCGCATTATCCGTTTTCTGCGTCAGCACCACGGCATCACGGTGCTGTTGATCGAACACGATATGGGCATGGTGATGGAGATCTCCGATCGGGTGATTGTGCTCGATCACGGTGATGTGATCGCCGAAGGCACGCCGAAAGAAATTCAGCACAACGATACGGTGATCGCCGCTTACCTTGGCGCGGACGAAGAGGAACTGGCGGGATGAGCAATGTGATGTTGGAGTTTCGCGATGTAGACGTGTTTTATGGCCCGATCCAGGCGTTGCAGCAGGTCTCGCTACAGGTGAATGAAGGGGAAACGGTGGCGCTGATTGGTGCCAACGGCGCGGGCAAGTCGACGCTGCTGATGTCCATCTTCGGCCAGCCGCGCATCAGCGGCGGGCAGATCCTGTTTCGTGGCGAGGATATCAGCCAGCGTTCCACCCATTACGTTGCCAGCAGCGGCATCGCTCAGGCTCCCGAGGGGCGGCGTATCTTCCCGGACATGAGCGTGGAGGAAAACCTGCTGATGGGCACTATTACCATTGGCAATCGCTATGTGGATGAGGATTTGCAGCGCATGTTCGAACTGTTCCCGCGCCTGAAGGAACGGCGCAACCAGCGGGCGATGACCATGTCCGGCGGCGAACAGCAGATGCTGGCGATTGCCCGGGCGCTGATGAGCAGGCCCAAACTGCTGTTGCTGGACGAACCGAGCCTGGGGCTGGCGCCGATCATCGTCAAACAGATCTTCAGCATTTTACGGGAGCTGACTCGTGGCGGCATGACGTTGTTTCTGGTGGAGCAGAATGCCAACCACGCGCTCAAACTGTCCGATCGCGGCTATGTGATGGTTAACGGCCAGATCCGCCTGACCGGCAGTGGTTCGGAGTTGTTAAACGATCAGGAGGTGAGGAAAGCCTATCTGGGCGGGGCCTAGAACTGGCGCTGGATCCAGCGCACGTTCAGCCGCACCAGTGCAATAATGCCGCTGGACAACATCCGCAGCCCGGTGGGTAAATCGCGGCGGCGGATATCCAGCAGCAACACGGTGCGCACCTGGTCGCTGTCGTTCCACACCTCGTGTTCGAAGGTATCGTCCCACAGCATAAATTCCCCCTCATTGAGCCGGTATTCCTGCCCGTCGACTTTCAATACGGCGGCGGGCAGACCATCGGCACCCTTGGGCATCGACAGCACTAGATAACCGCGCAGAATGCCACGGAACGGGCCACGGTGCGCCGGCACCTGTTTACCGGGGGCCAGGAAAGACAGCGAGGCGGAAAGCACATCCGGAGAGGAAGCGATCAGGCTGGCCAATAAGGGGCAGCGTGCAAGGTTGCGCGTTATCGGCTGGCCGTAGGCCTGCATGATAAACATGCGCCAGTCACGCGCGTCATTGGCGGAGATCGACGCCTGTTCGCTCATGATTTCGTGAAATCGCGGAATATTGTGCAGATCTTGCGCCAGGGTCAGTGCCTCATCACGGATCTGCGGCCACTGGGCGGTAAAACGCTGTGCGTCGGGGAACAGTTGGGCGCTGTCGAGCACCGGCGCACCGCTGATGCGGCGATCGTAAATACGGCGTAATGCCAACACCGACCAATCATAGATAGCTGACATATGACCTCTATTAGCGTGACCCAAGCTCTCGCCGACCGTTGATATTATTATTGTTTAATATGCGACCGCCGGACGATTAATTCACCGTTATATAAACGTTGGCCGCCCGGTTCGAAAGCCTGCGTCAGGCAATGAATGCCATCGGCAATCAACGACTGCATCGGCTGGCGATAAGTGGTCAATTGGTAACTGGGGGAGGCGGCCAGTTCAATGTCATCAAACCCCACCACGGCAATCGGCGCACAGTCAGGCGTGGCGCGGATGGCGTCGATAACCCCCACTGCCAGAATATCGTTCTCACAAAAAATCGCCTCAACCCGTTGTTCCGCCGGGGTGGTCGCCAGGTAGGCCGCGAAGGCTTCCATGCCGCACTGACGTTGATAATGCGGGGCCTGCAGCACCACGCTGACGTCGCGTTGCTTTTCCACCAGCGCGGCGCGGAAACCGTCAAGGCGGCGTAACTGGGTGGATTCGCTCACCGGCCCAGCCAGATAGCCCATGCGCTGATAATTTTGCGTCAGCAACAGTTCGCCAATTTCACGCCCGGCCTGATAGCCGTTAGTGGCCAACACCTGGATATAGGGGCTTTCGCTATAGCGATACAGCACCACCAGTGGAATATGGTGAATATCCTGTGCCAGCGTGATCAGCCGATCGTTGAGCAGGGTACCGAGAAACAGCAGGCCATCCACCTGCATTTGATCGGCCAGCGTCAGCACCGATTCATAGTCGTGTTCCGAGGTGATATTCAGCAGCAAGGCCATATAGCCGCGGCTTTGCAACTGCCGGGTGACTTCGTCCAGCAGCGTGAAAATATGCGGGTTTTTTAGCTCGTCCGCCACCAGCCCGATGATGCGGGTGCTTTTTTTCGACAGGCTGCGCGCCAGCAGATTAGGGCGATAGCCCAATTCTCTGGCCGCGGTCTGAACGCGCAACCTCGCATGGGGCGAGATTGACGCACCGTCGGTAAAGGCGCGCGATACCGTCCATTTGGACACGCCGGCGCGGGCCGCCACATCACTGGCCGTCGCCTTGCGTGCAGTGGGCGCGGGGATCGCGCCGGGTTTTTTCGCCATCATCTTTGCTCGTGATGAAAAAACGGTATGGGTTCAACAGATTAGCACAGCCTTGCCGGATGCGGGAGTTGCTGCCGTCAGCGGCGGGATCCCTGGTGCAGGACAGAGCGCCATATTGATCCTTTGATCGGTAAATTGTGATCCTGAGCGGCAGTTTTATCATGGCGCATTTGACTTATTTTTAACCCTCTCCAATAGTCCATCGCAAGTGGCATTTGTTTTGCGGTCAAGTTGCCACCCAATTTTGCACCCGGGTGCATTTTAAATTTGCACCCGGGTGCAATGCGGCGGAAATATCAGAAACTGTGAGCTTCGGGAGCAACTATGTTGAATGGTGAAAGAAAAACGCCACGGCCTTTGCGTTGGGCGATGGTCGGCGGCGGGCGGTTGGGGCAGGTGGGTTATAAACACCGTTGCGGTGCATTGCGGGATAATACCGCCTTTGCGCTGGTGGCTGGGGCATTTGATATTGTGCCGGAGCGCGGCCGCGAATTCGGCGTCAATCTGGGGGTGGATGCCGATCGCTGCTATGACGATTACCGCACGCTGTTTGCTCAAGAGGCCAGGCGAGAAGACGGCATAGAAGTGGTGTCGGTGGCCACGCCGAATGGCACCCATTACCAAATTACCCGTGCGGCACTGCTGGCCGGGCTGCACGTGATTTGTGAAAAACCGCTGTTTTTCACCAGCCGGGAAGCCTACGAAATCAAGGCACTGGCGGCGGAAAAAAACCGCATTGTCGGCGTGACCTATGGTTTCTCCGGCCATCCGTTGCTGCTGCAGATGCGTGCCATGATTGCCAATGGGCAGATCGGTGAAGTGCGTATGGTAGATCTGCAATATACCCACGGTTTTAATGCCACCGACGAGGTTGACCGTCTCAGCGATGCGCAGAAATGGCGCATTGATCCCCAAATCTCAGGCCCGAGTTTTGTACTGGGCGATATTTCTACCCACACCTATTACCTGTCCCAACTGGTGATGCCGCAGATGCAAATCAGCGAACTGCTTTGCGATCGACAGAGCTTTATTCCTTCGCGTGCGCCGCTGGAAGACAACGCGCTGGTGATGATGCGCTATGCCAACGGTGCCGTGGGGCGCATGTGGGCCTCATCGGTCAATGCCGGTGCCATGAGCAGCCAGCGTATTCGCATCGTCGGCTCGAAGGCCAGCCTGGAATGGACCGACATCAACCCCAGCGAGTTGAGTTACCAGGTGCAGGGGCAACCCAATCAGACGCTATATCGCGGCATGCCCTATCTGGACGAAACCTGCAACGCCTGGGAGCGGCTGGGGGCGCTGCATACCGAGGGGCTGACCGAGTCCTGGGCCAACATCTACCTGAAATTTGCCCTGGCGATTGATGCCTGCAACCGGGGAGATCGGCAGGCGTTGGATCAACTGGTGTATCCGGACATCGACGCCGGGATCGACGGTGTGCGCTGGATTGAAAACTGCGTGCGCTCAGCCGATCAGGGTGCTCGCTGGGTAGCCTTTGAATAAACCTTTTTGCGGAGACATAACATGAAGCTTTCTTTCTGTACCGATAGTCTGGGCCACCTGCCGTTTGAAGCCATGTTGGATCGATTGGGCGAATTGGGGGTGTTTGGTGTGGAAATGACCACCGGCGGCTGGTCTTCGGCACCGCATCTGGATACCGTGGCGTTATTGCAGGACGCCGGTAAGCGCCGACGGTTACTGGCGGCACTGGAAAGCCGTGGCATGAAAATTGCCGCGCTGAACGTTTCCGGTAATCCGCTGGAGCCGGGTGTACTGGGGGAAAAGCATCGCCACGATACCGACAACACGCTGGCGCTGGCCGCCGGCCTGGGGGTGAAGAAAATCGTCATGATGAGCGGATTACCCCCTGCGGCGCCTGGCGACAGCATCCCCAACTGGATCACCTATACCGTCAGTTGGCCGCCAACGCTGAAAAACTGCCTGGATTATCAGTGGAACGAAGTGGCAATCCCCTACTGGCAACGGCTGGTGGAAAAGGCACAGGCGTTTGGCATCGAGAAATTCGCGCTGGAGAACTTTAGCTCGATGCTGGTGTGGAACCCCGACACCTTGTTCAGGCTGCGTGACGCGGTGGGGCCGATGGTCGGGCTGAATCTTGATCCCAGCCACCTGATTTGGATGGGGGCCGATCCGATTGCCGTAGCCCGCCGTTTGGGGGACGCCATCCACCACGTGCACGGCAAGGACGTAAGGCTGGAAAGGGGCATGGTGGCAGTCAACGGGCTGCTGGAAACCCGGCCGGTGGAGCAGGTGGCTGAGCGTGCCTGGAATTATGTGGCGGTCGGCTGCGGGCAGGATCTGCAGTGGTGGAAAGAGTTTTTCTCGGTGGTACGCATGATGGGCTATAACGACTGGGTGTCGCTGGAGATGGAGGATCTGACCATGTCGGTCGATGCCGGCATCAATACCTCGGTCGAGGCGTTAAAGCACTGTATCAGTCAGTAAATGGCATCTGTTGCTGTCCAGGGTCTGCCATTGTGCAGGCCGTGGATGGCAAAAGGCTGGCGAAAAAAACAGGCTAATAAAAATGTGACGCATGTCGCATTTACCCTTCCGATTGGTTAAAATATCGCTACTTCCCGCACCCGTCCGGATCCCGTTTAACATGGAACAAATTCAGGTCTCTCGCTCAACTGCCTGGTTGCGCGTGGTCATTCTTGCCGTTTCGGCCTTTATCTTCAACACCACCGAGTTCATTCCGGTCGGGTTGCTGAGTGATATCGCCCAAAGCTTCTCGATGCAGACCGAGCAGGTGGGGTTGATCATCACTATTTATGCCTGGATCGTCGCCGCCAGTTCGCTGGTGTGTATGCTGCTGACCAGCCGGATTGAGCGGCGCAAACTGCTGATCGGGGTATTTATCCTGTTTATCGCCAGCCATGTGCTGACCGCCGTGGCATGGAACTTCACCACGCTGGTGATTTCCCGTGCCGGTGTGGCGCTGGCCCATGCGGTATTTTGGTCGATCACCGCCTCGCTGGCGATCCGGGTCGCCCCCGCGGGCAAAAAGGCGCAGGCATTGAGCCTGTTGGCGGGGGGAACCGCGTTGGCGATGGTGCTCGGCCTGCCGCTGGGCCGTATCGTGGGTCAAATCCTCGGCTGGCGCATGACCTTTATTGGTATCGCCGTCTGTGCCACGCTGGCGCTGGTGCTACTGTGGCGTTTGCTGCCGGTGCTGAAAAGCGAGCATTCCGGCTCGCTGGCCAGCGTGCCAATGCTGTTTAAGCGCCCGGCGTTGGTCAGCCTGTATATGCTGACCATCATTGTGGTGACGGCCAATTTTACCGCCTACAGCTATATCGAACCCTTTATTCAGACCGTGGCCGGGCTGTCGGAAAACTTCACCACCCTGATGCTGTTGCTGTTCGGTGCCGCCGGTATCATCGGCAGTCTGCTGTTTAGCCGTTTCAGCGAGCGTTTCCCGTCGGGCTTTTTCATCGGCGCCATCGCCTTATTGATGCTGAGCCTGCTGCTGCTGTTACCGGCCTCCGGTGATGAAAACCACCTGACGGTGCTGTTTGCGGTATGGGGCATGGCAATCATGGCAATTGGTTTGTCGATGCAGGCCAAAGTATTGAACCTGGCCCCGGACGCTACCGACGTGGCGATGTCGATCTATTCCGGGCTGTACAACTTCGGCATCGGTGCCGGCGCACTGCTGGGTAACCAGGTCAGCCAGTATCTGGGTATGGGCAACATCGGCTTTGTCGCTGCCCCGCTGGCGTTGATCGCCCTTGGCTGGTGCCTGCTGAATTTTTACCGTAGTGAACGCCTGCAACACCACCAAATCCGCTAACTTCCTGCGCTCTGATAGTGGGCCACCGGCTCACTATCAGGCATCTCCCCACGGCTTAAATTTTCTCTCAGCAAAACAGATTGCTGCAGTTTTTTATGCTTAATTACCTTTCATAGCCTGCTAATTAAATATTTAACTCCGACGCCGAGCCTATAGCATAGAAAAATAATAATTATGTTATGGCGAGGTTAATGGTGAGTGATGTTTTGGTTGCGGGAAGCGATGCGGTGGCCCAGTCACCGATCCATGAACAGGATTTGTCAGCAAGAATTGATGCGTTGCCGACCTCGGCCGGCCTGTGGAAGTTTATCGCTTTGCTGGCGTTGGGCGGTTTTTTTGAGCTTTATGACCTGTTCCAGACCGGTTATATCAGCACTGGTTTAATTGCCGAGGGGATATTCCATACCGGCGCGCAAGGCGTGTTCGGCGTCTCCGACCAGGCGGCTTTTGCCTCCGCCACCTTCCTTGGCCTGTTTATCGGTGCCAGCCTGCTCAGCCCCTACGCCGACCGTTTTGGCCGCCGCACCACCTTTATGTTTGCGCTGGCCTGGTATGGCGTGTTTTCGCTGTGCCTGGCCTTTCAGCATCAGGCAGAGTGGGTGATCTTCCTGCGTTTTTTGGTGGGAGTCGGATTGGGGATTGAACTGGTCACCATAGATACCTATCTGACCGAGTGGGTGCCTGCGCATCTGCGTACCCGGGCCTTTGCCTTTTCGTTTTTCATTCAATTTCTGTCGGTGCCAACGGTCGCGTTGATGTCGTGGTGGCTGGTACCACAGACCATTTTGGGTCTGAGCGGCTGGCGTTATGTGGTGATCGCCGGTGCCGTGGCTTCGCTGGTGATTTGGCTGGTGCGTAAAGGCTTGCCGGAATCCCCGCGTTGGCTGGCGCAGCAGCGACGTTACCCGGAGGTCAGGCAGGTAATGCTGGCGATGGAGCGTCGTTGCGGTGTTACCCAGGTGACGGAATTCCCGTTGCGTGATGCCGAATCAGCAAGTGAAACGCCCGCGCAGGGAAGCTTTAAAGATATCTGGTCGCCTCGTTACCGGGGCCGCACCCTGATGCTGGTGGTGATGAATTTCTTCCAGGCGATTGGTTTCTTCGGTTTTGGCAACTGGCTGCCAGCCTTACTGGCCGGAAAGGGCGCTTCAATCACCCACAGTCTGCTGTACGCCTTCTTTATTACCCTGGCTTATCCGCTGGGATCATTGCTGTGCAGTCGCTATGCCGACAAGATGGAAAACAAATGGCAGATTGTTCTTTCCTGCCTGGTGACGGTGATTTTCGGCTCACTGTTTGCCATGCAGAATAACCCTCTGTGGCTGATTCTGTGCGGGTTCTTCATTACCTGGTCCAATGCCTGGCTGACCTACAGTTACCACTCCTACCAGTCAGAAGTGTTCCCGACTTATATTCGTGCCCGTGCGGTCGGATTCTGTTATTCGTTCAGCCGATTGTCGACGGTATTCAGCAGCCTGATTATTGGCATGATCCTGCAATACGGCGGTTCGGTAGGGGTGATTGCGTTTATCGTTGCCAGCATGCTGATTGTGATGGTGGTGATCGGGGTGTTTGGTCCAAAAACTCGCGGTATCGATCTGGAAAACATCTAACCGAGCCACCCGGCGTTGCGCATTGAGACAACGCCGGGATCTTCATGCTGTTATAACTTAGGCCAGATCAAAACGATCGAGGTTCATCACCTTATTCCAGGCGGCGACAAAGTCGTATACAAAACTCGCCTGAGCGTCCGAGCTGCCATAGACTTCCGCCAGCGCGCGCAGTTGGGAATGTGAACCGAAGATCAGGTCGGCGCGGGTCGCCGTCCACTTGAGTGCGCCGGTTTGGCTGTCTTGGCCTTCAAACACGCCATCTTCGCCTGCCGCTTTCCAGGTGGTGCCCATATCAAGCAGATTGACGAAGAAGTCGTTGCTCAGTGCCTGCGGCCGTTGGGTCAGCACGCCGTGCTGGCTCTGGCCGACGTTGGCATTTAACACCCGCAGCCCGCCCACCAGTACCGTCATTTCCGGTGCCGTCAGCGTCAGCAATTGTGCTTTGTCGACCAGCAAGGCTTCGGCCGGAATGTTGAACTGGCGCTCCAGGTAGTTACGGAAACCATCGGCAACCGGCTCCATCGCTTCGAAGGAGTCGACGTCGGTCTGTTCCTGCGTGGCATCCATACGGCCCGGAGTGAAGGGCACGCTTACCGGATGACCGGCGTTGGCTGCCGCCTGTTCGACCGCTGCGGCACCGGCCAGCACGATTAAATCTGCCAGCGAGACGCGTTTGTTGCCCGACTGGGCATTATTGAACGCCTGCTGGATCTCTTCCAGCTTGGCCAGCGTTTGCGCCAGTTGCGCCGGTTGGTTGATTGCCCAGTCCTTCTGCGGTGCCAGACGAATGCGCGCACCGTTGGCACCGCCGCGCTTGTCGGACCCGCGGAAAGTGGAGGCTGAAGCCCAGGCGGTGGACACCAGTACCGAGATCGGCAGACCGGAAGTCAGGATGCTGGTTTTGAGATCGGCGATATCCTGATCGTTGATCAACTGATGGTCGACGGCCGGGATCGGATCCTGCCAAATCAGCTCTTCGGCCGGTACTTCAGGGCCGAGATAGCGGGCGCGTGGCCCCATATCGCGGTGGGTCAGCTTGTACCAGGCGCGGGAAAAAGCATCTGCGAGCTGGTCAGGATGTTCATAGAAGCGACGCGAGATCTTTTCGTATGCCGGATCGAAACGCAGCGACAGGTCAGTGGTTAACATGGTTGGGCGCTGTTTCTTCGCCGGATCGAACGCATCGGGAATGGTCTCGCCAACGTCTTTGGCTACCCACTGGTGGGCACCTGCCGGGCTTTGCGTCAGTTCCCACTCGTATTCGAACAGGTGTCTGAAGAAGTCGTGGTTCCACTGGGTCGGCGTGGTGGTCCAGGTGACTTCCAGGCCGCTGGTGATGGCGTCCTTACCTTTACCGGTGCCAAAACTGCTCTGCCAGCCGAGGCCCTGTCGTTCAATACCTGCGGTTTCCGGATCGTCACCCACATGCGAGGCCGGGCCTGCGCCATGAGTTTTACCGAAGGTGTGGCCACCGGCGATCAGCGCCACGGTTTCTTCATCATTCATCGCCATTCGGGCAAAGGTCTCGCGAATATCACGGGCGGCAGCGACCGGATCCGGGTTACCGTCCGGCCCTTCCGGGTTAACGTAAATCAGGCCCATTTGCACCGCTGCCAGCGGATCTTCCAAATCGCGATCGCCCGAGTAGCGGCTGTTCTGGCCGCCGCTCAGCTCCAGCCAGATTTTTTCCGACCCCCAATAGACGTCATCCGGCTCCCAGGTATCGGCGCGGCCGCCCGCATAGCCGAAGGTTTTAAAGCCCATGGATTCGAGTGCGACGTTACCGGTCAGGATAATCAGGTCGGCCCAGGAGATTTTGCGGCCGTATTTCTGTTTGATTGGCCACAGCAGACGTCGGGCCTTATCGAGGCTGACGTTGTCTGGCCAGCTGTTGAGCGGTGCAAAACGTTGCTGGCCTTCACCTGCGCCGCCACGGCCATCGCCGATACGATAAGTGCCGGCGCTGTGCCAGGCCATACGAATGAACAGGCCGCCATAGTGGCCGAAGTCTGCCGGCCACCACTCTTGTGAGTCGGTCATCAGGGCGTGGAGATCTTGTTTAACGGCGGCCAGATCCAGACTGTTAAAGGCTTTGGCGTAATCGAAGTCAGGGTCCATCGGGTCGGAGAGGGAGGAGTGCTGGTGCAGTGGCTTCAGGCTGAGTTGGTTGGGCCACCAGTCCTGATTCGAAGGGCCACGGCGTGGCGTGTTCGGTTTACCGCCACCCGAAAATGGGCATTTGCTTTCAGTTGTCATGATGCGCTCTCTGCTTCTGTAAGTTCGCTCGCCAGGTCCTGTCTGTCAGTACCTGGGGAGCCGGATATCGCGGGCTAATGCTCGCGTCGGGTGTTGCGCTAATGGTTTGTCTAATCAACTGATTTTAAATAATAAGAAATGAGGCTTCGCCAACCGCTGATGGGGCTCGCACTGACACTCAGTTCTAAGCTTAGTCAGTGGATGCAGATAGATAAAATAGGAATGGTTGAATGTTGTAATAGTCTGTGACTATTGAATTGGCATTGATTGATAGGGTTTTTCCGATGGTAAGGCTGGACGGGATTATCGAATAGTCAAACATAGCATTATCATCTGCCAGCCAAATGGAATCATTCGGCCTCTATCTATAGGCTATTCCTCCTATAATTGCTTCACGGGTCTAAACTATCAGCTTTGAATATATGTATTTTTTGACTTGCCGATTAAACAGGATGAAAATAATTTATTAGTCAGTGCCCACCACCATCACTAAATAAATCTATGCATTGATAATAAACATCGAAACCAGGGATTTTGCTTTCAGCCAATTCTGGAACCCAATAAAGAGGAGTTTGAATATTGAGTTAATTATACTCATTATATAAGGAGGGGTCATGCTTGGTAATATTCATAACGTTGATATCCGATTGTTACAGATATTTTTGACCATAGTGCAGTGTAATGGATTCTCGGCCGCTCAGGCACAGCTGAATATGAGCCAGTCCGCCATCAGTACATGTATGTCGACTCTGGAGACGCGTCTGGGCTTTCGCCTCTGTGAACGGGGTAAAAAAGGATTCAGTCTGACAGCGGAAGGGGAACAGGTGCTGTGTTATACACAACAACTGTTCGCCAAATTAGATGCTTTTGTTTTACAGGTTCATAACCTTTCAGGGCGATTACGCGGCGAGTTAATGATCGGGCTGTTGGACAGCACGTTGACGTTGCCCGAAGCAAAAATAGTTGAGGCAATAAGACGTTTTTATCAGCGTAATCATGAGGTAAGTCTGCAGGTTTTTATTAAATCACCAACGGAACTTGAACAGGAAATTATCAGCGGCGAACTGCATGCGGCGATATCTTATATTGGACACAGATTAGAGAACCTTGAGTATATCGATCTCTTCAGTGAAAAAATATCAATCTATTGCGGAAAGCACCATCCGCTGTATTTATCATCAAAGGTAACCTCCGAGGACTTACTGCGCTTCAGTTGGGTGAAGCGTGGCTATCTGATGCCGTCGGATTTGGTGCCTGTAATGCCACCACTAATCACTGCCACGGCCCACCAGATGGAGGCTGTCGCCTTACTGATTTTGGCAGGGACACACATTGGTTATCTGCCGCAACATTATGCTCAGCAGTGGGTTGATAAACAGGAAATGTACTTGCTGAAATCTGAAGAATTAAGCTATGAGGTGACTCACTGCCTTATTCTTCACCGAAATCGCCCGCATAATGAAGCACTCGAAGCCCTGGTGTCTGACATTCTTCTGGAACATGAATAACCCTACTGAAAATAATGCATGCTTATATATCACAACGCTTTCCGGTTAAACATCCATAAATGATAAAGTCAGCTTTGTTTTATATCTATTGTTAGCTATGTATTTCAGTCTTACGCTCAGTGGCACATCAATAAATATTCAGATGGGTACAGTGGCTGGAATACTGCTATCCGTAAATGGGCGTTTTACCAAACATCGAGGGATATGAAATGAGAGATAAATTTCGCGCCAGACACTATCTTGCCATGCAGGATTATACAGCAGAAGAGATCCGTTATTTGGTCGAGCTGGCAGCCGATTTAAAACGCAAATGGACCATGCGTGAGCCACATGAATATTTGCGTGGGCGTACCTATGGCATGATTTTCGAAAAAAAATCTACGCGTACCCGTAATTCCTTCCATGCCGCCGCAACGGCGCTGGGGGCTCAGTCTATCTATCTGCGCCCGGATGAAATGCAACTCAGCCGCGGCGAGCCAATTAAGGATACCGCCCGCATTATTGATCGCTATTTTGATGGTTTGTATATCCGAACTTATGGACAGGAAATTGTTCAGGAGTTTGCGCAATACATGAAAAATCCGGTGATTAACGCGTTAACGGCGCTGGAACATCCTTGCCAGGGGCTGGCCGACCTTCTGACCATTAAAGAAAAATTTGGTGAATGGAAAGGGGTAAAAGTCTGTTATGCCGGCGATGTCTATAACGTCTGTCATTCCCTGATGATTGGCTGCGGCATGATGGGAATGGATATTTACGTTGCTGCCCCTGAAGGGTACGAACCCGTACCGGAAATTCTGGCCTGTGCGCAGCAACACGCGGCGAAAAGCGGTTCCAAAGTCATCGTGACCCGGGATTTCGACGAGGCACTACGTGGAGCTGATGTGGTATATGGCAACACCTGGCACAGCATGGGTGAAAACGAAGCCCAGAAAGAAAAGCGCATTCAAGACTTTATGCCGTACCAGATCAACGCTCAGGCAATGGCGAAAGCGCGTAAAACGGCGGTCTTCATGCATTGCCTGCCGGGTTACCGTGGCGAAGATATGACAGATGAAGTCATTGAAGGGCCACAGTCCGTGGTGTGGGATCAGGGTGAAAACCGCATGCACACCGTGAAGGCCGTTATGGTGGCTACGGCGGTCTAGCATTCCGGCTCAAAGGCGAGGGAGCCAAAATTTTGGCTCCTCCGCGTAATGCCGTCAGATATCACTTCTACTTTTAGTCGCCATCCGTACTTCACTAAGGAGTTTGTTATGAGCCAATCTGTGGAGAGTAAAACACATCTAAAAAAAGCCATTACCTTCAATGGTTTCTTGGGGATGGGTATTGGCTGCGTTTTTGGTGCTTCCTGGTTGGTACTTACCGGCACCTGGCTAAGCACCGCCGGTGGCCCATCCAATGCGGCACTGGCCATTTTGCTCTGCCTTCTCATTGAACTTCCCCTTGCGCTGGCTTATCTGGAAGCCATCTCGGCGGTTCCGCTGGCAGGCGGAGAGGCTGCGTATTCTTACCTTGCCTTCGGTAGTTTTGCCGCGATGATTGCCGGATGGTTCGGCGTGTTGGTGAATATCATTTTATGCGCCTGGGAAGCGCTGGCGATCACTACCATGCTGGGCTACCTGCTGCCTTCCATGAAGAGTGCGGCGATTCTCTATGAGGTCGGCGGGTTTGCGGTCAGTGCTCCATTATTGATTATCGGGCTGTTACTTGTCGCGGGGATCGGCATGATGCAGCACCGGGGGGTAAAACTTTCATCAACGTTACAGACGGTCATTACAGTGACTGTTTTAACCCTGGTTATCGTCTCGCTGATTGCGTGTTCATTCTATATCAACCTTGAAAATCTCAGTCCGTTACAGAGCAAACCGACCTTTGCCGGCGTGGTGGCTCTGCTGGCGCTCCTGCCATTTTCTATTGCCGGATGGGAAACTATAGCCAAGGGGGCGGAAGAAGCCTCTGCCAGCCTAAGCCGTAAAAAAACCGCTCTCGCTTTGATTATCTCTTTGGTCATCGCCACCTTTATGTATCTGATTACCATGCTGGTTCCTTCGGCCATTGTGCCGTGGCAAAGCCTGATGACCATGGATATCCCCTTTGCTCATGCAGCAGAAATAGTGACAGGTACGCCAGTTTGGGGGTTGGTATTAACGGCGGCTGCTTGTTGCGGAGTCGTGGGGGTTTATAACGCCTGTTTTTATGGCGCAACTCGTTTACTCATGTATATGAGCCAGGTGGGTTTAATTCCGGCCGCTTTCTCCCGGTTGCACCCGGTTTACCATACGCCAACGGTAGCCATCCTTTTCGTTTCATTAATAGCCGCTTCTGCCTGTCTGCTGGGTAAAGCCGTGTTTCTCCCACTGGTCACCGTGGCCGCTTTTTCCTATATCGTCTTGTGGGGATCAACGCTGTTTTCCGTGATGCGACTGCGGAAATTGCGCCCTGAGCTTCCGCGCCCACTTCCCACTCCGGGAGGAAAATTCACCCTGGCTGTGGGGGCCATTGTGACTCTGCTTATGGCTGCGGCCATGTTGGTTCCTGGCAGCCCGGCGTCGCTTAAGTGGCCCTATGAGCATCTGCTATTGGGTGTGCTGCTGGTGATTGGCATGATCCTCTATTTGTTGCGGGATAAATCTGTTTCCGGAGAAGAACAGGCCAAATTGATACTGGAAAATATTCCTACCGAAATAGTGAAAAAAGACTGACCACTCAATATAGGCATTCGGATTAATTCTGTACTCATATCGATGAAAATACCCTGAATGTATCTTGTGAAATAAAGATAATTAAGAGGTTGAAAATGGAAAGAAGCTATGTAAAAAATGCAACTAATAGACTGAAGAAGGTTTTATTATGTCCACCAAAACATTTTTCATTCCAGCCTATTAATGTCATTACTGAAGACTGGCTGGAAAAAGGCGAGTCAGCCGATATTAGCGCATTTCGGCGCGAACATGATGCGCTGGTTCAGGCTTATCGTGAAAACGGCGTTGAAGTGGTATTGATGGATCCTGATCCTGACCTTCCTTATCAGGTTTATGCGCGCGATTTCGGTGCCTGTGTCGCGGAAGGCTTCATTATGGGGAGGTTCCGCGAACCTTGCCGGCAGGGGGAAACGGCAACTTATGAGGCCAAGATGAAACAGCTTGGTATCCCCTGCGTTGCACGCTGTACCAGTGGGGCATTTGAGGGCGGTGATTTCTGGATGATAGATGAGCACACTATTGCTCAGGGCGTGGTGGCAAGAACGGACTATGACGGCTACAAGAACATTGAACGCCAGATGTGGGAACTGGGTTACACCATGGTACCTATCTTCTGTAAGCGTGAAAATCTTCACCTGGACATGTGCTTTAATATTGTTGCAGAGAAAGTCGCGGTCGTTTGCAAAGCCGCGCTTCCCGATGAGTTTTTAAATCTGCTTGCCAGAAGAAAATTCACCCTGATTGATGTTCCGCAACAGGGGGTATTCCGCCATCATTGTAATTTGCAGGCATTGGGTGATGACCGGGTGCTGACCTTTAAAAATAATAAAGAGACCAACCAGCAACTTGCTGCTTTGGGAATTAAAACCATTGAAATTGAATTGGAGGAAATTCTCAAAGGTGGCGGTGGGCCTCACTGCATGACTTTCCCATTAGAACGGGCATGAAATAGTCAGCCATCTAAAGGGGAGGGTAGGGCTTCCCCTTTCTTATCTGTCAGGGAACAGGAGAGGATAATTATGAGAATACTTATAGCATTAGGCGGCAATGCGCTATTAAAACGTGGGGAAGCCATGACCGCAGAAAACCAGCGGCGAAATATCGTTATAGCCTGTGAAGCTATTTCCCGTCTGGATGGAAAACACCAGATAATTATCAGCCATGGAAATGGGCCACAGGTAGGATTATTAGCACTGCAGTCTGAGTCCTACGCCGATAAAGTTGAGCCCTATCCCTTTGATGTTTTGGGCGCGGAAAGCCAGGGGATGATTGGTTACATGCTGGAGCAGGAGCTACGCAATCATATGCCCGGCAGGCAGGTTGCCTGTTTGCTGACTCAGGTAGAGGTTGATATCAACGATCCTGCAGTCAAACAACCCAATAAATTTATTGGGCCGGTCTATAACGAAGAACAGGCCAAAAAATTAATGCAGGAAAAAGGCTGGATAATAAAACCGGATGGTAAATATTACCGCCGCGTTGTTCCCAGCCCACAGCCATTGGCGATCGTCGAAATTGAGACATTACGCACGCTGGTAAACAATGATGTGATTGTGATTGCCGGCGGCGGTGGCGGTATCCCGGTCACCACCCTCAGTTCGCAAAGCCGTGGGCTGGAGGCCGTTATAGACAAAGACCGTTGCTGCAGCCTGATGGCTCAGCAGCTGGATGTTGACTTACTGATTATCGCGACCGACGTCAGCAGAGTTTTCACTGATTTTGGCACGGCGGACAGCAAAGCAATTAAAGCCGCTAATCCACACGCACTGCTTGAAATGGATTTTCCGGCAGGTTCAATGTGGCCCAAGATCCAGGCTACGTGTGAGTTTTCTATCAATAGAGGCAGATCGGCAGTGATCGGATCGCTGGAGGACATTGTTGATATGGTCGATGGACGGGCGGGAACCTTGATCAATAAAGATATTGATGGCGTGGCGTTTCACTGACGAGCACCTTAAAGCTCGTTGATTACACATGGGTGTACCAGATATTGGCACCGCGGCTATTCCGGGCTATCAGCCAAAGCGACATGGCAAAGGAGACAATTGTGGTTATTGATCTCTCCCTCATTGGGCTTTACTTGTTATTGGTGTTAGGCGTGGGGTGGCTGGGCTGGAAGCGCGCAAAAACGCGAGATGATTATGCCGTGGCGGGCAGGCGTCTCGCGCCGTTGATGTTCACCGGGACTATGGCCACGACGGTGCTTGGCGGTGCGGCAACCATGGGCAGTATGGGACTCGGCTATCAATATGGTATCTCTGGGTTATGGCTGGCAACCAGCCTGGGAATGGGGCTCATTGGTCTGAGCTTGTTTCTGGTTACCCCGTTGTTGAAACTCAATTTGCACACCGTAACTCAGGTTCTGGCGATCCGTTATCGTCCCCGTGTTCGTTTGTTGGGAGCGGCTATTATGATGGTCTATGACCTAATGGTTGCGGTTACCTCCATTATCGCCATAGGCAGCATTATCGAGGTTTTGTTGGGCATCCCCTTTCTGTATGCCATCTGGATCGGTGGCGGGGTGGTGGTTATTTATGTTTTTCTGGGGGGGATGTGGTCATTAACCATGACTGATATTTTTCAGTTTATTATGATGACGGTCGGAATACTTTTTATCTTAATGCCTGCCAGTATTATTCATGCCGGTGGTTGGCAAAATATGCAGGATATTTTACCCGAGGGTTTCTTCTCTCTGAACAATATTGGCTTACCGAATATCGTTACTTATTTTTTAATCTACTGCCTGGGAATGTTTATCGGGCAGGACATCTGGCAACGCATGTTTACCGCACGAAGTGCCGGCGTTGCTCGCTGGGGAGGCTTCGTCGCCGGGGTTTATTGTATTGTCTGGGGCGTGATGGGTGCAGTTATCGGCATGAGTTGTCGGGTGTTTTTGCCCGATATTGGCAACCCGGATGCCGTATTCATGAGCGCCGTACAGACGGTGCTTCCCGTAGGCCTTCGGGGGATTGTCATTGCTGCTTCACTCGCGGCACTCATGTCTACAGCCAGCGCCTGCATGATGGCGACCTCAACCCTGTTTGTTTATGATATTTATGCCGCTTTATTCAAGAAAGAAAAATGTTCAATTAAAACAGATCGCTGCGCAACCCTGGCCTTTGGTTTCACTATACTGATCATCGCCAGTTTGATTGGCGATGTTATTACTGCGCTGACTGTCGCTTATACCATTCTGGTTGGCGTGCTGTTGGTCCCCCTGATTGGAGCCATTTGTTGGCAAAGGTCTTCAACCACCGGGGCGATATCGGCAATGGTGTCCAGTGCTGTCATCATCATCTATTTTATGGCCAGATACGGAATGCAGGCTAACAGTGTGACCTATTACGGGCTGTTGGCGAATCTGGTGACCTTCGTGACAATAAGCCTGTTATGGCCTGATTTTCGGGCACCAACCCCGCAGAATTAATCGGAAACTCAATTCTCGTGGGCTTCCTTACTGAGAATTCGGGAGCGGCAAACGTCCAAAATCTCATCTGCCAGCGCGGAGTCATCAGGGCAGGCGCGGGACAGCACCAGAGCACCGACAAGATGTGCGATGGTATCGATCAGGTCGGCACGCGTTAAGTCACCTTCGCCATTTTCATTGGCTAACAGAGCCAGCTGACGTTCAATGCCAGCCGCAAACGTCGCCTTAATCGATTCAGATTGGCGCGCCGTATCAGTACCTAGTGCCGACATCACACAACCCTTGCCCATATCATCACGATGCTGGCGGGAGAGATAGTTTTCAACAAATTGTTCCCGGTTCACACCCGCCGTATTTTCTGCGGATTGCGTAAAACCACAGCTCATCGCCTCTGCCATCAAATCAGCCTTGGAAGCAAAGTGCTTATAGAACCCGCCATGAGTTAAACCTGCCGCAGACATCAGCTCTGCTACACCCACGCCGTCATAGCCTCGCTCACGAAACAACGCTGAAGCTGTTTCAACAATACGTATTCGGTTTGCACGAACCTGCTCTTTAGAAACCCTCATTGCTCTGCCTCTTCTCCTAAAACTCATGTCGTAAGTATACATTGATGATGATCGTAATCAAACGGATTGACTTTTTAGATTACGATCATCATCATTGAGATAGTCCCGTTAGCCACACTATCAGGGTTCTACAGACATCGCAGTTTGCGAATTTTATTTACTCATTGATAAAGAAGGGTATTTCATGACCAAACCAACAGTTCTGATTACAGGCGCTTCCACAGGCATTGGCGCCGTATATGCTGAACGGTTCGCACGCCGGGGCCATGGCCTGGTTCTGGTCGCCCGCGACAAGACAAAACTTGATAGCCTCGCCGAGCAGTTGAGACAAGAAAGGGGTATTGCCGTCGACGTTTTGCCTGCTGACCTCACGCAAGCGGATGATTTAGCGGCTGTTGAAGCTCGTTTACGTGATGACACGCGGATAGGCATTCTTATCAATAACGCGGGTATCGCGCAGTCGGGCAGCTTTATAGAGCAGACGTCTGATTCGATTGAGCAGCTTATCGCGCTTAATGTAACGGCTTTAACCCGACTGGCTAATGCTGTGACGCCACGGTTTGTGCTGGCTGGCGAGGGCGCTATCGTCAACATCAGTTCCGTCGTCGGGCTCGCCCCTGAATTTGCAATGTCGGTTTATGGCGCAACCAAAGCCTTTGTTCTGTTCCTGTCTCAGGGCATGAATATTGAGCTGTCGCAGAAGGGGATTTATGTTCAGGCAGTGCTCCCTGCCGGGACTTATACGGAAATTTGGCAACGTGCAGGTATCGACACCAACGCTTTGCCCCAAATGATGGAAGTGGGCGAATTGGTTGATGCAGCCCTGGTTGGTTTTGATCGGCGTGAACTCGTTACCATCCCACCTTTGCAGAATGCCGCACGTTGGGACAACCTCGATGCTGCGCGTCAGACCCTGCTATCGGATATCAAACAAGATGAAGCTGCAGAGCGATATAAAACCATTTAGACAATAAGGGTACTGCTCAGAACAATCGTTCAGCTGCCTGCACGGCAGGGGAAAAAAATGAATAATAAGACGATGAAAGCCTTCACGTTTAAGCGTTACGGTAAATCTCCTGAATTAGGGTTTGATAACGTAGATTATCCTTCGCTCAAGGCTAATGAAGTCTTGGTTAAAGTTTACGCTGCGGGCCTAAATCCAATCGACAATATGATACCAACCGGAATATTTAAGCCGGTTCTGCATTTTAAGCTTCCCGCAACATTGGGTAGCGATCTGTCTGGGGTTGTTATTGCCGTGGGAAGTCGCGTGACTCGTTTTTCCCCAGGCGATGAAATCTTCGCCAGCATCTTCGATACGGGAACGGGGTCTCTTGCCGAATTTGCCGTGGTGCCTGAGAGCGCTGCGGCTATAAAACCGGCAAATCTTGATTTTGTACAGGCGGCTTCGCTCCCTATGGTTAGCCTCACGTCCTGGCAAGCTCTGACAGAGCGTGTCAGGCTACGGCCTGGTCAGAAGGTTTTCATCCCGGCAGGTTCTGGAGGAATAGGCACCTTTGCTATCCAACTGGCGAAGCAATTGGGCGCAACCGTGGGGACGACAACCAGTACGGGCAATATCGAATGGGTGAGGAGCCTGGGGGCTGACGAAGTCGTTGACTATAAAAAAGAAGAGTTCGAAAAAGTATTGGTTGGCTATGATGTGGTACTTGGCACCATCAGGGGAGATACGATTGAAAAATCCACCCAGATCCTTAAGCCTGGAGGAAGTATTGTTTCTCTCGTCGGGCCGTTAGATGTCAAATTTGCGCGGGCTAGAGGGTTAAATTTCTTTCTGACTTTTATCTTCAGGCTTATGAGCCGCAATATTATGCGTCTTTCAAAAAAGCGGGGCTTAACCTATACGTTTCTATTCGTTCGACCAGAAGGTGATCAACTCAGCCAGATAGGTAAACTGGTAGAAACCGAACAAATCAAACCCATGATCGACAAGGTATTCCCCTTTGCTCAAACAAAGGAGGCGCTTGCCTACCTTGCGCAGGGGCATGCAAAGGGAAAAGTGGTTATCAAGATGCAGGATTAATTCCTTATTCTATGCTGCCGTGTTGCCGTTGTCGGATAAGTGGCTATCATCTTTCCTTTAAACCCTTGCCGCTGCCGAAAGGATTGCCTGCCACTATGCCCGTGAATTTTGATCTCAACGATCTCTACGCCTTCCGCGCGTTGGTTGAATACGGCAATTTTCGGCTTGCCGCGGAGTCCATCTGCCTTTCTCAGTCAGCATTGAGCCGCAGGATAGAGAAGCTGGAATCCGCTCTGGGCATTAAGCTGTTCGATAGAACCACCAGACGTGTCACGCTAACCCTTTATGGACAGACTTTCGCCGAGCGTTCAGATCAACTATTGATGAACGTTGAGTTGGTATTAGCAGATATCAATAAAGTCAGTCAGGACAGAACGGGCCTGGTCACCGTCGCCACGGTGCCTTCAGCGGCATACTACTTCATGCCCGACGTGATTCGCCGCTTCCAGGCTCGCTATCCCCGAGTGCGCGTTAAGCTTATCGATAGCAGTGCAGGCAATGTCATCGAAGCGGTTAGCAGTGGCCAGGCTGACTTCGGCATCTGTTTTGCGAGAAACCTGCAACCTAATATCGAATTCCTGCCGTTGATTGGGGATGTTTATGTGGCTGCCTGCAGGCGCGATCACCCTCTGGCCACTAAAAAAAACCTGACCTGGCGCGAGTTTTATCAGCAGGATTATGTGGGGCTGGATAAAACCTCCGGCAACCGCAATCTGCTCGATCAGATGCTGGCGCATATCATCCCTGAGCGTCCCAGCCTCTGCGAAATCCGCCATGTGACGACCCTGCTGGGCATGGTTGAGGCGGGTATCGGCATTGCCGCCGTACCCGCTATGTCTATGCCGGGATCAGATCATTCGGTGCTGACTCACCTGCCGCTGACCGAGCCGGTTGTCAAGCGCACCGTCGGCCTGATCCGGCGCAGCGGACGTATGCAATCCTATCTTGCCGCTGAGTTGGAAAAATTGATTACTGAACAGTATCACTCTGCCTAGCCGGTTGTTCAGCCTTCACGGTTCTCATCCCGGTGGCGCGAATGGTTTTTTGCGCCTGCGAGGAGGACAGGAAATCCAGTAGCGCTTTGCCTTCCTGACGATGTTCGGCTTTGGCAGTGACCGCACCGGCAAAACGGGTAATGTACTGGACATTGTCAGGCAGTTCGCCAATAAAGGTTACGCCCGGGACAGGGAGCAGTTCACTAACCTGCTGGAAACCTAGCGCATATTTTCCTTTTGCCACCTCGGATGCCACCGGAATGCGTTCAACCTTATGCGCTTTCTCCTTCACCTGGTCTTCAATACCCAGTTTTTGGAACAGCTGGCTGCTGACATATCTGCCGCTGGCACTGTCAGAATAGGCAATGGATTTAGCCTGCAGCAGGGTATTACGCAGCTCTGCATCATTTTTGATATTGGGTTTAGGGTCACCTTGTTTGACCACTATGCCAATCGGCGAGTCGGCCAGTTCCACGCGCGAACCCGGCTGGGTCCAGTTATCCTTTTCCAGCTTTTTTAGCGCATCGCCCACCATAATCACCACGTCGGCATTTTCGCCGCGAGCCAGGCGTGCTGGGATCGCCTGGGGCGTATTGCCCATCGAGGGGCCGGACACCAAAATGATTTTGTCGCCACTCTTTGCTTCAAACTCTGGCGCCAGTTTTTCCAGTGCGGCTTTAAAGCCCCCTGAAATCATGACGGTCACTTCTTTAGCTTGTACTCCCGTACTGACAGAGAAAATCACCAACGTGGCGAGCAATGAACGATAGATTTTTTGCATGACGTAATCCCTGATTTAAGCGGCTGTTTGTAAAGATAATGGGCTGCGACGGTACAGATAGAACGTCGCCAGCAATGCACATAACGCAGCAAAACTCATCCAGTAGCCGGGGGATGCCTTATCGCCGGTGTACTCGATCAGCGCGGTAGAAATGACCGGTGTAAATCCGCCAAAGACAGCGGTCGCCAGG
Organism: Serratia sp. S4; assembly: GCF_000347995.1. Classification (NCBI taxonomy): domain Bacteria; kingdom Pseudomonadati; phylum Pseudomonadota; class Gammaproteobacteria; order Enterobacterales; family Yersiniaceae; genus Serratia; species Serratia sp. S4. Next base: position 3,476,056 of record NZ_KB661120.1, on the reverse strand, counting down.
CTGTAGGCCAGTGAGAAACCGGCAACCCGGACCTCCGTCGGCATGATCTCGGTTAACGCCGGGATCATGGCACCGTTGTAGAGCCCATAGATGAAGGAGAGCCATAACAGCACCGTGAGCATCATTGAGAAACTGGGAGCTTCAGCAAGCAGGCCAAGTGCCGGATACGCAGTAACCAGTGCCAGCAGGGCCATGGTAATCAGGACAGGTTTACGACCAAAGCGGTCTGACAGAGCGCCCCCAACCGGCAGCCAGAGGAAGTTGGATATCGCTACCAGCAAGGTCACCAGCAGGCTGTCAGAGGCGCTCAGCATCAGCACTTTTTTACCGAACGTCGGTGCATACACGGTGATCAAATAAAACGCGGTGGTGGTCATGGCGACCATCAGCATGCCGGCAATAACCACCTGCCAGTTTGCCAAGAGGGTTTTAAACACCTCGCGCATCGCCAGGTGGTTGCGACGGGCGTTAAACTCCTGGGTCTCTTCCAGTTTGCGGCGCAGGAAAAAGATGAAAGGGACAATCAGGCAACCGAACAGGAAAGGCAGACGCCAACCCCATTCGCGAATGGCGCTTTCTTCCATGACGGCATTCAGGGCGAAACCCATCGCCGCAGCCACCATAATGGCCACTTGCTGGCTGCCAGACTGCCAACTGGTGTAAAAGCCTTTACGGCCAGGGGTGGCAATCTCGGCCAGGTAAACGGATACGCCACCCAGTTCGGCACCGGCTGAGAAGCCTTGCAATAAACGGCCGCCCAGCACCAGCAACGGCGCCCAGATCCCGATCGTCTGATAGGACGGAATGAGTACAATCAGGAAGGTCCCGGCGGCCATGATCGACAGGGTAACAATCAGCCCTTTACGTCTGCCGACTTTATCAATGTACGCACCCAACACGATTGCACCGATAGGACGCATCAAAAAGCCCGCGCCAAAGACCGCGAAGGTCATCATCAACGAGGCAAATTCACTGCTGGCCGGAAAAAAGGTATGGGCGATGTAGGTGGCATAGAACCCGAACAGGAAAAAATCAAACTGCTCCAGAAAGTTGCCAGAGGTAACTCGCAGTATCGCGCTGATTCGGGCCCGGCGGGTCATGGGGGCGTTAGAGGAATGCATCTTAATCTCCAGTTTGTCATTGACGCTTTTACTGCGCCTGTTTCTGCAGACTGGATCAGGTCAATAAAGTAAATAAGCGCAATAAACGCATCAGCTGATGCGTTTGCCGCATGAATCAACGTTAACAATTGAATGCGATAAGCCGTAACGGGTCGTTAACAATAATTCCCCTGCGCCGACTTGTTCGCTGGACGCTAAAACTTCATGCGCGTTTTGTGACAAGCCTCATACAGGGGAAAGGGCGGAAAAATGCTGAGAGGGAGATAGTGAGGTAGTTCATGGGTTGGTAAACTCACTACCGCGATCAGATTTGCTTATCCTGATTACTATTTTCAGCCGATCTCTGAGTCTCTTTCATGTAGTCAATAAAAGCGCGTAATGGGCCGGACATATATTGGCGATTAGGATAATAGAGTTGCAGGGATGGGCGTTCGGGGAGCCAATCGTCCAGAACCTTGGCGAGCTTGCCGCTTTGCAGATGTTCTTTCACCTGTTCGTAATAGAGATAGCCCAGCCCGGCTCCGCACAGAACCGCCTCAAGCGCTGAATCCATATCGTCGAGCATGATATTCCCAACCGGAGCCACTTCAAGTTTCCCTGATGGGTTTTCAAATTCCCAGAGATAAGGGCGGCCGCTCTGGAAACGAAAAATGACGCTTTGGTGATGAATCAGCTCGCACGGATGTGTCGGTGCAGGATGATGCTTAAGGTATTCAGGCGTGGCAACCACCACCAGTTTGATTTTCGGCCCGATAGGGACGGTAATCATGTCTTTTTCTACCCGGTTATTCAGGCGGATCCCGGCATCGAACTCCTGTCGGACAATGTCCACCAGCTTGTCATCGGTGGTGATCTCCACTTTTATGTCCGGATATTTGCGGCTGAACCCGGCGATTATCGGCAACAGAAAGAGACGTGAGGCCAGGCGTGAAGTATTGATTTTCAGAGTGCCCATTGGGGCATCGCGAAAGCAATTCATTTCGTCGAGTATGGTATTGAATTCATCAAACACCGGGCGCAGCCGTTCAAAAAGGGTTAATCCCGCTTCAGTCAGTGCCACGCTGCGAGTGGTGCGATTAAATAAACGGACCTTTAATCTCTGCTCCAGCTGCTTGATGGAATGACTCATGGCGGAGGGGGATAACCCCAGCTCATCACCCGCCTCCCGAAAACTTTTGTAGCGTGCGACGGCAATAAACGAAGCAAAGTCTGAAAAGTTCGGCTGCATTAGTGAATTTTCCTCAATAACCCATCTCAAATACTACGTTTTACACAACTATCCTGCGGCCGTAAAGTAATAGTTCTTTCACGAAATTTAATGGTAATTATATGAAATTAAATAATATTTATTTTATATGGGCCCATCCGCGTCCCGATTCTTTAACCGCGCAGGTGGTGGGTGAGATGCAAAGAGAGGCGGCGCGTCAGGGCTACAATGTTTCCAGCCTTGATCTCTACCGCAGCCATTTTGATCCGCTACTCAGGGTGGAAGATGAGCCGGACTGGGATAATCCGCAGAAAACCTATTCGGAAGAGGTGCATCGGCTTTTCAATGAGCTGGAGGATAAGGACACACTGGTTTTGGTGTTCCCCGTATGGTGGTATGCCTTTCCGGCAATGCTTAAAGGCTACCTGGAACGCGTTTGGAACTATGGTCTGGCCTACGGCGCAGGGAGTGGTCTGACGGATAAAAAGATCCGCTGGCTGGCTTTGGTGGGCGGTTCACAGTCAGGATTCATTAAGTACGGCTGGGAAAAGAACATGACCGATTACATTAATGGCAGCATGGCCTATCTGGGTGTTGAGGATGCAAGGATCGATTTTCTCTATAACACGATTGGCGTAGAGGAGGGGATCACCGACGGTGAGGCCCACTACCAAAAACTGTTCGCTGAAGCGCGTGAGGTTGTCAGTTCTCTGAGAGCAACCAGTGAAGCCTGAGCACTAACGCCTGGCTAAAATACCAAAAGCAGACTTCCGGAGAAGCCTGCTTTTCTAATTTGGCGGGGTTATTTAGCGGCGAGTTCTCTGCGGATGATCTCAGCGCCTGCACTTAAAGCATTGAGCTTGCCTGTGGCTACCCGACGAGACAACGGGGCCATGCCGCAGTTGGTTGAAGGGTAGAGCTTGTCGGCGTCAACAAACTGCAGTGCCTTGCGTAAAGTATTGGCGACTTCCTCCGGTGTTTCTATGGCATTGGTTGCCACGTCAATGGCACCTACCATCACTTTTTTACCGCGGATCAGTTCAAGCAAGTCCATTGGAACATGCGAGTTATGACATTCCAGTGAGATTATATCGATATTGGATGTCTGCAGTTTGGGGAAAGCTTCTTCATATTGACGCCATTCTGACCCCAGAGTCTTTTTCCAATCGGTATTGGCTTTGATGCCATACCCGTAGCAGATATGCACCGCCGTTTCACATTTAAGCCCTTCAATGGCTCTTTCTAAAGCGGCGATCCCCCAATCATTCACTTCATCAAAGAAAACATTAAATGCCGGCTCATCAAACTGGATAATATCGACACCGGCCGCCTCTAACTCTCGGGCTTCCTGGTTGAGAATTTTAGCGAATTCCCAGGCCAGTTTTTCGCGGCTTTTATAGTGGCTATCATAAAGCGTATCTATCATCGTCATTGGGCCTGGCAGGGCCCATTTAATTGGCTGCTTGGTTAGCTGACGTAAAAACCGGGCGTCTTCAACAAACACTGGCTTTTGACGGGCCACCGCACCGACGACAGTGGGTACACTGGCATCATAGCGATTACGAATTCTGACCGTCTGCCGTTTTTCAAAATCAACGCCGCTCAGGTGCTCAATAAAGGTCGTGACAAAGTGTTGGCGCGTTTGCTCGCCATCACTGACAATATCAATGCCTGCCCGTTGCTGATCTTCCAGGGACAAGCGCAGGGCATCTTGTTTACCCTCAATCAGTTCCTCATCCTGCAATTTCCAGGGTGACCAAAGTGTCTCTGGTTGTGCCAGCCAGGAAGGCTTGGGTAAGCTGCCGGCAGTCGAAGTAGGTAATAATATTTTCATAATGGATGACCTTTTATTTTTGGTTAATCAAAGCGCGCAGTGAGCAGACCATTGCTCAAAAATAGTCTTATAGGGTTTGATAAAGTGTTCTTCAGTAAATTTCCCCTGCTCAATGGCCAACTGGCTACGCTCTTCACGGTCATAAACAATTTTTGTTAATGAATGATCCTGGTGATTCAGGGCCGGCTGATAGTATTGTCCGGCTGCAGAGTTTGCATTGTAAATTTCAGGGCGGTAAATCTTTTGGAAAGTCTCCATCGTGCTGATGGTACTGATAAGTTCAAGATCGGTGTAATCACTAAGCAAATCACCAGAAAAATAAAAGGCCAAAGGCGCAACGCTATTTTTTGGCATAAAATAGCGAACCTGCAAGCCCATCTTGCTGAAGTATTTTTCAGTCAAAGAAGAATCGTTTTGCTGGTATTCAATGCCTAATACAGGATGCTGATTCCCAGTCTGGTAATAGGTGTCTTTACTTGAAACACTTAAGCATATTACCGGTGATTTTTTAAAGTTATCTTTGTACTCATTTGAGTTGACGAAATATTTAAATATATTCCCGTGCAAGTTGCCAAAGTCATCTGGAATGCTAAATCCGGCTTGGTTATTATTGTGCTCTAACAGCAACACACTGAAGTCATAATCTCGCACGTAAGAAGAGAAATTATTCCCTACGATACCTTCAGTGCGTTTGTTGGTTTTTTTGTCAATAATGTTGGTTTTTAATATCTCAATGACGGGGAAGCTATTGTCATTGTTTTTAATATTCATCTCAACGGAAATGATTTCAAGTTCGACAGAATAGCGATCGCCTTTGGGGTTATCCCAATGCGCCAGGGTATTGAAACGATTGTCAATCATCACCAGAGTATTGCGCAGGTTTTCCTGACGGTTTTTGCCTCTGGCCAAATTGGCAAAATTGGTCGTAATGCGCGTATTTTCGGAAGGGTTATAGTTTTCATCGAAACTACTGCTCTTGATAGTAAATGTAAAATCTTTGTTCATCGTGATCTTGCACCCTGATTTCTGGTATGAAAACTGAATCTAACTTTTTGATTTACCAGAAACTACTGGGTTTCTCATTCGTCAGTCTTCATGTTGTCAGTAAGTTAACATTGCATCTTTTATGCCAGAGCCACGGAATGAGTGAAAGCGACTTAATTTCATTACCACATGAGGCATATTCATGATCTGGGGTGCGGAGGGGGGAAGTGTCGATAGTGGGGGCAGTGACGGGTCAAAAAGCTTTGAGAAACGCCCCCTACAAATGCCGTTGGTGTTTAGCGCTTCAACCCGGCCCCTCGCTTCCTGCCGCCAACAAAGGAACCAGGATGTCACTAATGGGGGTAGGAATACCCTGCGCATGACCATAACGCTGCACGACGCCGTTGCGTATCTCCCATTCCAGCGGGCGATTCGCCTGGCGATCGGCGAGAATGGAGGTACCCAAGTCCACAGGCGCACGATGAAAACCGTCAACGATCTCCTGGGGAACGTTATCGCTAAGTACCGCACCTTCGGCTCGTGCGACAGACAGACATTCATGCAGATAAGCCAGTGCCAGTTTCGTGATATCCCCGCGTGAGAACATTCCCGCACGGCGGTTTGCAAGAACCATCAGGCCCGCGACCGCATTTTGCAATAGTTTGCGCCAGGCGATCGAGAGGAAATCGGATGACAACTCAACGCTGCAGCGGCTACCGCTGAGCGCATCAACGACCCGTTTTACCTGCGGCACATCCGGGAGTGTCAAACGCGGTTTAGCCCGCAGGCGGACAGAGGAATCTGGTTCGCGCTGTGCCGGGAACCATACGACCGAAGGCAGTACCGTTGCTCCGTTAACATAGGGTTCCAACAGAGTTTTCTGTTCGACGCCGTTTTGCAGCGCACACACGACAGTGTTTTCATTGCATAACGCGGCAAGCCAATGGGCGCTCTCAGCCACCTGGGTCGTTTTCACCGCCACAAAGACCAGATCGAAGGGTTGGGTGCTGGTCGGCGGCCTGCTCAATACCGGACCAGGAACCACCACTTCACCTTCATCGTAACGAAGAATTAATTGTGGGTGCGCGGTGCGCCCGCAAAGTAGTGGCGTGCGGCCGACTTCGTGCAATGCAGCAGCGATAGTGGTACCAATCGCACCGGGACCAATCAGAGCAATAGTAGGGAAGTCAGGCATTTCAAGTCCTCCTGTTATCGTCAATCCATCAACAGCGTGCCGGTAGCACTCACCGTGCTCGCCAGTATTTTGCTGAACGTGAGTATTTCACCGAGAAACAGATAACCCAGGACTGCGGCAAACAGCAAGCTGATTTCGTGTCGCACCGATAGCCAGAACGAGCATAAAAAAGCTCAAAGCGAGATTGTGTTCAAAGAGTTTTAACAGTCTGCTTTGTGCCAAAAGCGGACGTTACTTGTATCGTCGTTTGTTAGTTTATGGGGGGAGCTTATCCTGAGGCGCCTGTTAAACAAGTTGTGATTAACAGGCCGTTCTTAATTGCGAAAATGCAGAATGTAGTAGAAATCCTGACTCAAATGAGTTTTATGAGGCGCAGAATGACGAGGTCTTTGAAAAATTGATTATTTTCGGATTTTGGTAAGAACTCTTCCTAAATTTCCTGAAATGATTTAGTTTAAATTTTGAGACATATTGATTCCGGTAATATGAAAGCCATTCTTATGATAAATTGCTTTGGCTGAGGCATTCTCCGGAGCTACCCTAAGTCCGACTTCATTGATGTCCATTACTTTTAGCAATTTTTTCATTACGCACAAAGCCAAACTGCCGAATCCACGGCTGCGCCAATTAGGATAAATGTAGAAATCACATATCCATGCTGATGGCCTGGTGATCGACAACCACAGGTAGCCAATAACCTGCTCTGGTTCATCAAGCTGTTGAATACACCACAGCTGATTAGCTGGGGTCGCAACACCTTTAGTCAACACTGTATCAATAGATTCTATGGCTTTGAGTAGTGCTTTTTCGGAGAGATATCCCCGATTTTTTTGAAGATCCTGCGCATATTCATTGATGAAAAGAGAACGATAATTTTCGAATTCTTCCTCATTCATATCCCTGAGAGTAATCATACTATCTTCCTGATTAGGTAGTTATGTGTTGAAGATATCACCTAGAAACTGTTTTTCAAGCCTCTCTGTTAAGGAATATTTTCTCTGCAAGTATTAATCACCACTGAGAATGTTGATATTTGAGAATAGCTAGTAAAACAGAACTAACTGATTATTGCTAAGGTCTGCTCCTCGCTCGTAGCAGCCATCCACCAAAACAAAAGCAAAAAGCCCGCTCAGGTTTCCCTGAGCGGGCTTCTCTAATATGGCTCCTCTGACTGGACTCGAACCAGTGACATACGGATTAACAGTCCGCCGTTCTACCGACTGAACTACAGAGGAATCGTTTGAACGGCCGGAATCATAACGGGGTGTTGGCAGCATGTCAAAGGTGGATTACGCATTCTGTGACTGTTTGCTTACAGAATGCGCAACCCGTTGAGCTTTTGGCAGATTTAGCTCCGTTCTGCACGTTTTAGACGCAATTGATAATGGTAATGGCTGCGGTTGAGCAGGTAGTCCTGATTAACGCTCGGGCTCCAGGAGTCGTCACCGCCCACCCCCATGTGAAAACCGTCCAGGCTGAGCCAGGTGCCGGCTTCCGGTTGTAGCAGGTGCTGGTGGCTGCATTCCATCAACTGGCGCAGGCCGTAGCGGCTGAGCGAGAAGTGGAACCGTCCGTCGATGTACCAGCCACCGTACTGCAGGCTGCGGGTCTCGCAGCGCAGCCCGTTCTCGCCGGGGAAGATATACGGCGTGTGCAACGCTTCCAGCGGCTGCTGCCAACGCCCAAATTGCGCGGCGAGGCGGCGGTCCGGGTAGTTCTCATGCGGGCCCAGCCCCAACCATTGCGCCTGTGGATGAATTTCTTTCAATTGGCAGCTCAGGCCAATACGTGCCGGTGGCGGCAGACTGGCGGCAATATCGACGTCGACGCTGATGTTGACGGCGCCCTCGCTGTCGAACAGCCACTGTTTGCGGCTGCGCAGCAGCGTTTGCCCATCGGCTTCGAACAGGTGTTCACTCACCACCCGCACGCCGTCGCTCAATTGATCGGCCTGCAACAGCGTGCAACGCTCCTCCAGCCGATACATACCCGCCAGCTTCCAGCGTTCTACCCAGGCGTTGGGATCGATGCGCTCGACTTCGCTGATGCCGATGTCGTTATCCAGCGGCGCACGGATAAAGTTATCGCGCAGTGGCGTCAGCAGTTGAGGGTGGTCATGTTGCCACCATTGGCTCAGGCAGCCGTCGTGGCGTGTAAACTGCCAGCGTTGATGGCCATGGGTGATGTCGATAGTTTGCTCATTTTGGCTCAGCTGTGGCACTGACCCGTCCGCTGTCGCTGGTGCAAAATGCAGCGTTCGTGGTACCAACCATTGGTCCCAGGCGCAGCGATGGTTGGCCTCGGACCAGTCGGTGGCCTGCGGTTGTACCACTTCGATATTCAGCCACAGTTCGCCGGGTTGATGGAGCATCGGCAAGCGTTCGAGTAGTGGGAAGCTGGCGCTGCTCTGCGGTAGCAGGCTGAGATCGAAGCTGCCGCTGGCGCGCTCTATGCCATCGAGTTCCAGCCGCCAGTTCAGTCGTTCATTGTCGGTTTGGCGGAACAGATACTCGCTGTTGACGGTCAGCGTCAGCGTTTCGGCGTCGAAGGTAAACTGGAAAAATTGTTGGGCGCGCTGCGCTTCAAACAGCGCGGGATGCGGAGTGCGATCGGGGAATACCAGCCCGTTAAGGCAGAATTGTCGATCGTTCGGCGTGTCGCCAAAGTCGCAACCATAAGCCCAGTATGGGTTGCCGTTTTCATCACTGCGGGTCAGTGCCTGATCGACCCAGTCCCAGACGAAGCCACCCTGCAGGCGCGGATACTGACGGAAGGCCTGCCAATAGCGGTCAAAACCCCCGAAGCTGTTGCCCATCGCATGAGCGTATTCACACAGGATCAGCGGGCGATGCTCATCCGGCAGGCCGATCCACTTTTTGATTGACCACTTGGGCACGGCGGGGAACGGCTGATCCTGATCCACCCGCGCATACATCGGGCAGATAATATCGGTGGCGGCGCTGTTGGCACCTCCGCCTTCGTACTGAACCGGGCGGGTAGGATCCTGAGTTTTCACCCAGCGATACAGCGCGTCGTGGTTGCAGCCGTGGCCGGATTCGTTACCCAGCGACCAGATAATAATACAAGGGTGGTTGCGGTCACGCTGCACCATGCGGGTTACGCGTTCGCTCATTGCCGGCAACCACAGCGGATCGTCAGACAGGCGGTTCATCGGCTGCATGCCGTGGGTTTCAATATTGGCTTCATCCACCACATACAGCCCGTAGCGATCGCATAGCCGGTACCACAATGGATGGTTCGGGTAGTGTGAGCAGCGCACCGCGTTGAAGTTGTGTTGCTTCATCAGCAGGATGTCATGGCGCATGGTGGCCTCGTCCATCACCTGGCCGTGCTGCGGATGATGTTCGTGGCGGTTGGTACCGCGGATCAACAAGGGCTGGCCGTTAAGCTTCAGCAGTCCATTGCTGATTTCCACCTGGCGGAAGCCGACGTCATAGGCCTCCACCTCAATAATTTTTCCTTCCGGCGACAGCAGGGTGACGGTTGCGCGGTACAGCGTGGGTGTTTCCGCGCTCCACAACGCCGGTTGTTCCACCGGGAGGCACAGGGTAGTGCGATCCTCATAGGCACCGCGTTCGTCGATAATTTCACTGCCGAATGCCTGAGTTTTTTCCCCAACCAGCTGGCCATCACGCCATAGCTGCAACTGTACCCGGTGCTGCGCGGGCTGGTTGATGTGAACTTCCGCCACCAGTTCGCCACGGCGGAAACTGTCATACAGCGGGGTGGTGATGCGGATATCGCTCAGATGCGTGGCGGGTTTATGCAGCAGGCTGACGTCGCGGAAAATACCGCTCATGCGCCACATATCCTGATCTTCCAGATAGCTGCCATCGCACCAGCGCAGCACCATCACCGCCAGTCGGTTCTCACCGGCCTGCAACCAGGGGCTGAGATCAAACTCGGCGGGCAGGCGGCTGTCCTGTGAATAACCGACCCAGTGGCCGTTGCACCACAGATAAAACGCCGAGTTGACGCCGTCAAAAATGATGCGCGTCTGGCCTTCCGCCAGCCAGGCAGGGTCGACGGTAAACTGCCGCGAATAGCAGCCGGTCGGGTTTTCCTCTGGTACCTGTGGCGGATTGACCGGGATCGGGTAGCGGACGTTGGTGTAGATCGGCGCGTCATAAGCGGCAAGTTGCCAGTTGGACGGCACCGCAAGAGTATCTGCGTCGGTCAGGTCCTGTTGTAACCAACCGTCGGGTACCGCCTGGGGCTTATCGAAATAGCTGAACTGCCAGTCGCCGTTCAATATTTGCCGGCTCTCGCTGCTCTTGTCATCACGGGCGGCATTCAGGTTGCGCCAGCTCGAGAAAGGCGGATGTGCAGCCAGCCGCTGATAATGGGTACAGGCCGGATTTTGCCAGTCCCGGCGGGCGAGGAGGTCTTTCAGGGAAGGATAGGGCAGGCTACTCATCGGCGATCGTCCTGTCGGCAGATTATAGAGGCATCATGCCGAATAAGATGCTGATGAGTACCAAAAAAGTAAAGCGGTTATACCCGTCATCTTTCAAGCCGCAGCGTTGTTACCTGCACTCAGTTATGTGGCCCGTCCATGGGCCACACCCCTTCGGGGCCGCTGCAAGCAGCGTTCAAATCTGCTCCTGGCAGATTTGTCACCCCAGTAACTTACTCGAGTAAGCGCCTGGGGATGAGCGAGCTGGGCGCCTAGCTGCGACTTGAAAGCTATAGGGTATACATTCAAGCTTGCAGGGGCGATCAAATAACCGCTTATTCTGGCAGGTTGGGGCGATAAATCCGCTGCGGACGGCCCACTTTGCCGTAAATGATTTCTGCACGCAGCTGCTGGGCGGCGGTACAAAACTCCAGATAGCGGCGTGCGGTGGTCCGGCTTAGCCCCATTTTTTGCGCAACGCTTTCAGCGGTGTGGCTGCTGGAGGCGTGATCGAACAAGGCGCGGACTTTTACCAGCGTCAGTTCATCAATGCCCGCTGGTAGCGCCGCCTGCTGTTCACCGCGTGCGTAGGTGTTGAACATCTGATCGATGCGGTGCTGGCTAAGTCGCGCTTTGTCTTTCAGCGCCAGACGCCGCTGGCTAAAGCGCAGCAGCGTGTGGGCCAGACGATCATAGGCCAAGGGTTTGATCAGGTAATCGAACACCCCGTAACGCAGCGCTTCGGCCACGGTATCCATATCGCTGGCGGCGGTGATAAACACGATGCCGCCGGCATAACCACTCAGGGTCAGCTCACGCAGCAGCTCAATGCCCTGGCCGTCGGGCAGGAAGTTATCCAGCAGGATCAGATCCGGTTTGAAGCGCTCGGTCATCATACGGGCTTGCGCCAGAGTACCGGCCAGCCAGATTTGCCGACAACCACCGTTCTGCCGGATAAACTCCGCATGCATCTCCGCCAGCGGCGTCTCATCTTCGACGATCAGTATATTCAACCATTCCATAGTGAATCTCGTCTCCCCATCGTCTTTCAATATGCAATCAACATGCTAATAAAATGTAAGTTAATTGCCGCGTAAAATAAAGATTATCTCAATAATAAACACCATAAAAATAATTAAGTAAATAAAGAACATTAAATAACTTATTAACCAGAGGTGGTTTGTGAAACAGGTCAATAATTGGCTATTTTTTTCTGATTACTATTGTTTAATCAAATGCAGGTCATGATTTTAACGGTTTTATCTTTATGGTTTTTAAGGTTTTAATTCCCCGTTGAAATGTTGATTGATGTTCGTTTTCTGTTTTGTTTGTTATTTATTAGTTAACCCAGAGAGTGTGATATGTTGGGCGATGCCATATTTGACCGAGTGAAAAGATCAGATCATAAAAGTATTGCGCAGATTAATGCCTTCCTGCGGAGTAACGATCTGAATATTGATACGACGGTTGAAATATTTATTACCGTTACGCAAAACGATAAGTTGGTCGCCTGCGGCGGCATAGCAGACAATATTATCAAGTGCGTCGCTATCAGCCCACAAATGCGCGGCGAAGGCTTGGCACTGCAACTGGCGACCGAACTGGTGAATCTGGCGTATGAACGCCACCACACCCAGCTATTTATCTATACCAAAATCCAAAATGAGTCGCTGTTCCGCCAGTGTGGTTTTTATCCGATAGCCCAGGTGCCGGGCATCGTGGTGCTGATGGAAAACAGCCCGTGCCGCCTGAAGCGCTATGCCGCCCAACTGGCGGGCCGGCGGCAGCCGGGCAAGCGTATTGGCAGCATTGTGATGAATGCCAACCCCTTTACCCGCGGTCATCAATATCTGGTGCGCCAGGCGGCCGAAAAGTGCGACTGGCTGCACCTGTTTTTGGTCAAGGAAAACACCTCGCGCTTCAGCTATGAAGACCGGCGGCGACTGGTGCTGGCAGGTACGGCAGACATTGCCAATCTGACGGTGCATGAAGGCTCGCAATACGTCATTTCCCGCGCCACTTTCCCTTGTTACTTCATTAAAGATCAGGGCATTGCCGACGACTGCTACACCGAGATCGATCTGAAGATCTTTCGTCAGTATCTGGCACCCGCGCTGGGCATCACCCACCGTTTTGTCGGCAACGAACCGTTCTGCGAGGTCACCGCGAAGTACAACCGCGATATGCGTTATTGGCTGGAAACCCCGGCGTTATCCAGCCCGCCAATCGCGCTGGTAGAAATTGAGCGTTTGCAATATCAGGGCACGGCAATCTCCGCCTCCTGGGTGCGCAAGCTGTTGGCCGCGGGTGATTTTCACGCCGCCGCGCCGCTGGTGCCACCGGACACCCTGTATTACCTGCAAGATTTGCAAACGCAGCGCCGGGCCAAACCGGCGGCCACCCCCTTTGAATCCGCACAATCAGGTGAAAGATGAAAATTATCCGAGAAGCAATGGCCGGCACGCTGGAATCCAGCGATGTCATGGTGCGCATCGCCCCCGCCGAGGGGTCGGAACACGACCTGCTGATCGCCAGCAGCGTGGAAAAACAGTTTGGCGAAGCCATCCGCCAGACGCTGTTGCAGGTGCTGCAGCACTACCAGGTGGAGCCGGTGCAGGTGATGGTGGACGACAAAGGGGCGCTCGACTGCGTACTGCGGGCCCGGCTGGAAACCGCACTGATGCGTGCCAGCGACAATGGCCAACTGCCTTGGGGAGCGCCTAATGAAAACGCTGAATAAACACCGCCTGCGTCGCAGCATGCTGTTCGTGCCCGGTGCCAATGCGGCGATGGTAAGCAACGCCTTTATTTATCAGGCCGATGCGCTGATGTTCGATCTGGAAGACTCGGTGATCCTACGTGAGAAAGACGCGGCGCGGCGGCTGGTTTACCACGCACTGCAACATCCGCTGTATCAGGAAGTGGAAACCATTGTGCGGGTTAACGCGCTGGATTCCGCCTACGGCCTGGCAGATCTGCAGGCGGTGGTGCGGGGCGGTGCGGACATTGTGCGCCTGCCGAAAACCGACAGTGCGCAGGACGTGGTGGATATGGATCGCGAGATTGCCGCCATCGAAGCCGACTGCGGACGCCCGGTCGGCAGCACCGGCCTGCTGGCGGCGATTGAGTCGGCGGCGGGTATTACCCAGGCGGTGGCGATTGCCCATGCCTCACCACGGCTGATCGGCATTGCGCTGGGAGCGGAAGACTACGTGCGCAACCTGCGTACCGAGCGTTCTCCGGAAGGCATCGAACTGTTGTTCGCACGTTGTTCATTGCTGCAGGCGGCTCGGGCTGCTGGCATTCAGGCGTTCGACACGGTTTATTCCGACGCCAATAACGAAGCCGGTTTCCTGCAGGAGGCGGCGCTGATCAAACAGCTCGGCTTCGACGGCAAATCCCTGATTAACCCCCGGCAGATCGAACTGCTGCACAACCTGTATGCACCCACCGCCAAAGAGGTGGCCCATGCCCAGCGGGTGGTGGATGCCGCGGCGGCGGCGGAGCAGGAAGGGCGCGGCGTGGTGTCGCTCAACGGCAAGATGGTCGACAGCCCGGTGATTGAACGCGCACGGTTGGTGCTGCAGCGTGCAGCGCTTTCCGGCATCCGCGAAGCCTCGGTTCAGCATGGAGAGGAAGCATAATGAAACGCCAACAACGATTGATGACCCTGAATAATTTGGCGGATTTGCGCTGCTATCAGGCGTCCTCCAAGGCTAACCAGCAGGCGAGCAAACCCCGTGATATCAAACGCTGCGACACGCTGGAACAGGCGGTGCGCCGCAGCGGGTTGCAGGACGGCATGACCATTTCTTTCCACCATGCGTTTCGCGGTGGCGATCTGGCGCTGAATCAGGTGATGGAAACGCTGGCGGCGATGGGGTTCCGTAACCTGACGCTGGCTTCCAGCTCGCTCAGCGAATGCCATGCGCCGCTGGTCGGCCATATCCGCAACGGGGTGGTGAGCCGTATTTATACCTCCGGCGTGCGCGGCCCGCTGGCGGACGCCATCTCACGCGGCCTGTTGGCCGAACCGGTACAAATCCACTCCCACGGCGGTCGGGTCAACCTGATCGAATCCGGCGAATTGAGCATCGACGTTGCCTTCCTCGGGGTACCGGCCTGCGATGAGTTCGGTAATGCCAATGGCTACAGCGGCGAAGCCTGCTGCGGTTCGCTGGGTTACGCCAAAGTGGATGCCGACGCGGCGGGCACCGTGGTGGTGCTGACCGAGGCGATTGTGCCTTATCCGCATCATCCGGCCAGCCTGGCGCAGGATCGGGTGGATCTGATCGTTCAACTTGAGCGAGTGGGCGACGCCGACAAGATTGGTGCCGACGCCACGCGCATGACCTCCAACCCGCGTGAACTGCTGATTGCCCGCCGGGCCGCCGAAGTGATCGCCGGTTCCGGCTACTTTACCGAAGGTTTCTCGCTGCAAACCGGTACCGGCGGCGCTTCACTGGCGGTGACGCGTTTTCTGGAAGACAAAATGCGCGCGCGCGGCATTCGCGCCGGTTTCGCATTAGGCGGCATCACCTCAACCATGGTGGATTTGCATGAAAAAGGGCTGATTACCCGCTTGCTGGACGTGCAGAGCTTTGACCGTGCGGCGGCGATGTCGCTGGCGCGTAACCCCAATCACATAGAAATCAGTGCCAATCAATACGCCAACTTCAGCTCGAAGGGGGCTTCAGTCGACAGGCTTGACGTGGTGGTGCTGAGCGCGTTGGAAATCGACATCGGTTTTAACGTTAACGTGCTGACCGGTTCCGATGGTCTGCTGCGCGGAGCTTCCGGTGGCCACTGTGACACCGCAGCCGCGGCGCGGCTGGCGATCATCGTGGCACCGCTGGTGCGCGGGCGTATCCCAACGCTGGTCGAGCAGGTCACCACCTGTGTCACGCCCGGCTCCAGCATCGACATTCTGGTTACCGATCATGGTATTGCCGTCAATTCCGCGCGGCCGGAATTGGCGCAGCGGCTGCAAGAAGCCGGTTTGCCGGTGGTCAGCATCGACTGGCTGCGCCAGCGCGCGCTGCTGCTGACCGGTGAACCTGAGCCGATCGTCTTTACCGACAAGGTGGTGGCGGTAGTGCGCTATCGCGACGGTTCGGTGATCGACGTGGTGCATCAGGTGGCGGAGTAATCCTATGGCTAGCCTTTCTCCCGAACTGGCCGCCAACCGCGCAGTCAGCCTGCCGGAATTGCTCACCAGCCGTGAATGCCGTCAGGCTCGGCAACAGGCGTGGCTGGCGCAGCATCAGTCCACGTTGTTGGTGTTGACGCTGGTGGTGCCCGGCGCGGTAAAAGACAGCGCGCTGACGCGCAATATCTTCAACCTGGGCTGGCAGGCGCTGCAACGGATGTGGGGCGAGCAGGGCTGGCACTGCCTGCAGGCCGAAACGCTGGCGCTGTCGACCGGCTGCGAGGGTTTTGTGGCGTTGCAGGCAGACGCACAGCGGGTGAAAGACTGCGCCATGCAGTTGGAAGTGCAGCAGCCGATTGGCCGACTGTGGGATATCGACGTGCTGGACTCACAGGGGCGCATTTTGTCGCGCCGCGATCTGGGGTTGGCGGAGCGTCGCTGTCTGCTGTGCAGCCAACCGGCCAAACTCTGCGCCCGTCAACGGCAGCACGGCAGTGAACAGCTACTGCAGGAAATGGAAAGGATGCTCAATGATGCACTCGCTACCCGCTGAGCCGGTCAGCTATGTGCCGCAAACGAAGATCGGTGACTTCGCCCACGCCGCCTACCGCGCGCTGTTGGTGGAAGTGAATCTGACCCCCAAACCGGGGCTGGTGGATCGTCACAACAACGGGGCTCATCGGGATATGAACCTCGGGCATTTCTACCGTAGCGCCCGCGCCATTGGCATCTGGCTGCCGCGCTTTGTCCGCCAGGGCCGCGACGATGCCTTCCGCCCGGTGGCCGAGCAGCTATTGCGGCTGCGGCCGCTGGGGCTGGCCTGCGAAAACCACATGTTCCAGGCCACCGGCGGCGTCAACACCCATAAAGGCAGCGTGTTTTCTCTCGGTCTGTTGTGTGCAGCCTTCGGCCGTCGTTACCAGCGACAACACCCTATTAACGCCAAAACCTTGTGCACCGAGGTGGCGGCAATGTGTCACGGGCTGGTAGCGCGTGAGCTGCAACAGCACAACGCGTTACAGACCGCCGGTCAGCGACTGTTTGCCGAACATGGCCTGAGCGGCGCTCGCGGCGAGGCCGAGTCCGGCTTCGAGCGGGTGATCAACGGCGCGCTGCCCCTGTATCGACAACGGCTGAACGCCGGCTGTGATGAGCAGACGGCGCTGATGGACAGCCTGCTGTGGCTGATGGCTCACAACGACGACACCAACGTCGCGTCACGCGGCGGCATCGAAGGCTTGCGCTGGTTGCAGCAACGCGCCGCAGAGTTGTTGGCTAAGGGCGGGGCGCAGGGCGAGCAGGGCATTGATCGCCTGCGGCAGTTCGACGCCGAATGCATCACGCGCAATCTCAGCCCCGGCGGTAGCGCCGACCTGTTAATCGTCACCTGGCTGCTGGCGCAGATAACGAACTAAAAACAATAACCCGTCTTCAGGAGAATTTTATGTCCGAAACCAAGGAAAAAGTCTGGAAAACGTTGGCACCGCTGCTGGTGTTGGCGATCCTGCTCTGGATACCCGCCCCGGAAGGGATGCCGCCGCAGGCCTGGCGTTACTTTGCTATTTTTGTGGCGATGATTGTCGGCATGATCCTGGAGCCGATCCCGGCGACGGCGATCAGCTTTATCGCCGTGACCCTCAGCGTGCTGAGTGCCAACTGGGTGCTGTTCGGTGCGCAGGAACTGGCGGAACCGGGCTTTAAGGCCGGTAAGGAAGCGTTGAAATGGGGGCTGGCCGGGTTCTCCAGCACCACCGTCTGGTTGGTGTTCGGGGCCTTTATCTTCGCGCTAGGCTACGAGGCTACCGGGCTGGGGCGGCGTATCGCACTGTTCCTGGTGAAATTTATGGGTAAACGTACCCTGACGCTGGGCTATGCGGTGGTGATCATCGATATCTTGCTGGCGCCGTTTACCCCGTCCAATACCGCGCGTACCGGCGGTACCGTGTTCCCGGTGGTGAAAAACCTGCCGCCGCTGTTTGACTCGTTCCCCAATGATCCGTCCTCACGCCGTATTGGCGGCTACCTGATGTGGATGATGGTAGTGGGGACCAGCATCAGCTCCTCAATGTTCGTCACCGGTGCCGCGCCCAACGTGCTGGGGATCGAGTTCGTCAGCAAGATCGCCGGCGTGCATATCAGTTGGATGCAGTGGTTCCTGGCCTTCTTGCCAGTTGGGCTGTTGCTGTTGATTATCGCGCCGTTGATCTCCTATTACCTGTACAAACCGGGCGTGACCCACAGCAGTGAAGTGGCGACCTGGGCCAATACCGCGCTGAACGAGATGGGCAAGCTGACGCGTCAGGAAATCAAGCTGATTGGTCTGGTGCTGCTTAGCCTGTGTCTGTGGGTGTTTGGCGGTAAGGTGGTGAATGCCACCACGGTCTGCCTGCTGGCGGTTTCCCTGATGCTGGCGTTGAATGTGGTGTCGTGGAAGGCGATCACCCAATATTCCAGCGCCTGGAATACGCTGGTTAACCTGGCGACGCTGGTGGTGATGGCCAACGGCCTGACGCGCTCCGGCTTTATCGACTGGTTCGCCGAGACCATGAGCACCCATCTGGACGGTTTCTCGCCGAATATGACGGTGGCGGCGCTGGTACTGGTGTTCTACTTTGCCCACTATCTGTTCGCCAGCCTTTCGGCGCACACCGCTACCATGCTGCCGGTGATCCTGGCTGTCGGCAAGGGGTTACCGGGGGTGCCGATGGAGGAACTCTCGATGTTATTGGTGCTGTCGATCGGCATCATGGGCGTGCTGACGCCTTACGCCACCGGCCCAGGGGTGATCATCTACGGCTGCGGCTATGTGAAATCGAAGGATTACTGGCGCATGGGCGGCATTCTCGGCGTGGTGTATATCGCCGCGCTGCTGATGATCGGTTGGCCAATCATGCGTTTGTGGCTGTAAGTTTTTGAGTTAATGGCGGCCATCTGCGGATGGCCGCTGGGCAGACCTTTCCTTGTGATATCCATCACACACTTTCCCCGTTAACCTCTCCATCATAGCGAGGCAAACGCTAACACACTAAAAATAATCATATTCCTGGAGCCTCTGCGGATGAAAAGAAAAGCCTTATTGCTGTGCTTGCCGTTATTAATCACCGGGACTGCCCTGGCAGAAACCAACGACTATCAATTGGATCAGGTGCTGGTGATGAGTCGCCATAACCTGCGTGCGCCGCTGGCCAATAACGGCAGCGTGCTGGCACAGTCCACGCCTAAAGCCTGGCCGGCCTGGGACACGCCGGGTGGCCTGCTGACCACCAAGGGCGGGGTACTGGAAGTCTATATGGGCCACTATTTTAACGCCTGGCTCAAGCAAACCGGCGTTCTGCCGCAGGAAGGCTGCCCAACGGCCGGCAGCGTTTATGTTTATGCCAACAGCCTGCAGCGCACGGTGGCAACCGCGCAGTTCTTTACCAACGGCGCTTTCCCCGGTTGCGATATCAGCGTGCATCATCAGGACAAAATGGGGGAGATGGACCCAACCTTTAACCCGATCATCACCGACAACAGCGACGCTTTCAATCAGCAGGCGCTGGGGGCGATGAACAAAGAGCTGGCCTCGCTGAAGCTGGATGCGGCCTATAAACAACTGGCGAAAATCATCGATTACAAAGACTCCAACAGTTGTAAGACCGACAAACGCTGCGATCTAACCAAAGAAGCCAGCAAAATGAGCGCAGTGCCGGGCAAAGAGCCGGGCGTCGCCGGCCCGTTACGGGTGGGGAACTCGCTGGTGGATGCCTTTATGCTGCAATATTACGAAGGTTTCCCGATGAAGGACGTGGCCTGGGGCAAAATCACCACGCCGCAGCAGTGGAAGCAGTTGGCGCAGTTGAAAGACGGCTATCAGGATTCGCTATTCACTTCGCCGGTGGTGGCGCAGAACGTGGCCAAACCGCTGCTGACCTACATCAACGGCGCATTGATTGGCGAGCGCAAGCCGGACTCCCCGAAAGTGACGGTGTTGGTCGGCCACGACTCCAACATTGCTTCGCTGCTGTCGGCGATGGAGTTCCAGCCATATCAACTGCCGCATCAATACGAGAAAACGCCGATTGGCGGCAAGCTGGTGTTCCAACGCTGGCACGACAAGAAAAACGATCGTGACCTGCTGAAGATTGAGTACGTGTATCAATCCACCGACCAGTTGCGCAATGCCAGCCCGTTGACGCTGAAAACCCCGCCGCAGCGCGTGACGCTGGCGCTGAAAGGCTGCCCGGTGGATAAGCAGGGCTACTGCGCCTGGAGCGACTTCGAAAAAACCATGAAAGACATTTTGTAATCCCGCCATTCCTCTCTCCCGGTTGCGGGGGAGAGGAATAATCATTGTTGCCCATGGGTTCGGCGTCTAAAATTACCGTTTACACACCCAACATGGACGACAAGTGTTCTCTTCTTTTATCCCCAGCATTGAATGGCTGAACCTGGATGATTACCCAGGGCGGGTTGCCCGTTGCCGCTTTTCTTTGGCGAACTATCAGGATGGCTGTTTCGACGCCATTGGCATGAGCATCCCCGAACATCTGGCCCGTGCCGTGCCGAAGCGGCGGGCGGAGTATCTGGCCGGGCGTTACCTGGCGCGGGAGTTGCTGGCTCCGCTGGGGTTTGCTGATTTCACTGTGTTACGCGGGGAAGATCGTGCGCCGCAATGGCCGCAGGGCATCGCAGGGGCAATCAGCCATAATGCGGATACCGCGCTCTGCGCCGTACACCGGGAGAACGCTCTGGGTGGCGTGGGGCTGGACGTTGAAACGTTAATCCCCACGGCACGGGCGGAGGAGCTATGGGGGGCTATCATCAGCGAGACGGAGTGTGAATACCTGCGCGCCCAACCGCAGGCATTCAACTGGCTGCTGACGCTGGTGTTTTCCGCCAAAGAAAGCCTGTTCAAAGCCTTGTACCCACAGGTACGTAGCTATTTTGATTTTCTCGATGCACGCCTGGTGGCGGTTGATATACAGCAACAAACCTTTGCATTCGAACTGCTAAAACATCTC
This sequence comes from Serratia sp. S4, assembly GCF_000347995.1. Lineage (NCBI taxonomy): Bacteria > Pseudomonadati > Pseudomonadota > Gammaproteobacteria > Enterobacterales > Yersiniaceae > Serratia > Serratia sp. S4. The sequence goes on along the minus strand of NZ_KB661120.1, from coordinate 3,455,146 downwards.
ACGCCGCATTGCCACGCTGGCCGCCGTTTTGGCGGTCGTTATTGGCAACAAGGTGACGATGTCACAACTTTTATCTGTTTATAATCAATGAAATGAAAAAGTTGCACTGTCACATTAATCACAAGGCCCGCCGCCGTCGAACCAGGTGACGGGCGCCCTCCGATACCAGTAACAGCACCGCCAGCCAGATCGGAATATAGGTCAGCCATTCATCCCGGCCGATGCTTTCGCCAAGTAGCAGCGCCACGATCACCAGTAGCACCGGCTCTACGTAGCTCAGCAGGCCGAACAGGCTGAACGGCAGCAGGCGGCTGGCCAGGATATAACACACCAGCGCGGCGGCGCTGATCACCCCGAGTAACGGAACTTGCCAATAGAGCGCCGGGCTGATGCTCAGCGCCGCCAGCGGCCCGTTGCCACCGAAGGCGAACCAGGCGGCCACCGGTAACATCAATGTCAATTCACACCACAGCCCACCGAGGTTGTCGGTGCCGAAACGGCGGCGCAAAATAAAGTAAACCGGATAGCCCAGCGCCACCACCAGCGTGGTCCAGGAGACGCCGCCCACCTGATACAGCTCATTACCAACGCCGATAATGGCGCAGGTAACCGCCAGTTTTTGCAGCAACGAAAGCCTGTCGCGGAAGATCAAACGCCCCGCCAGCACCATGGTCAGCGGCAGCAGGAAATAGCCCAGTGACACCTCCAGCGCTTTGCCGTGCAGCGGCGCCCACAGGAACAACCACAGTTGAACCCCCAGCAGCGCAGAGCTCAGCGGCAGAAACAGCAGGCGGCGCGGTCGTTGTTTTATCCAGCACAGCGTCTCGCTGACCTTGCGCCAGTCGGCGGAAAACAGCATAAACAGCGTCAAAAACGGCACGGTCAGCAGGGTGCGCCAGCCAAACACTTGCTCACCGTCGAGCGGCGTCAGAGTGGAAGTGTAGTAATACATCACGCCGAACAATATTGAGGCGATAACGGAAAGCGCTATTCCTTTAATCACGGGCTGTCCTGAAAAGTTATTGATTTTATTGCCGCCCACTCTAGTGAAGTTTGGTGCTGACAACAATGCCGCGTATCACACTGGACAATCGGCAGTGGCGAGTTAAAATAAATACTGTTTATTAATACAGGTGTTATGCGATGACCCTCGATCTTTTTGAAGACTCCGTACCGCCGCCGTGGCGGGAACAGATTGCTCCCGGCGCGGTAGTGATGCACGGTTTTGTGCGCGATCACGGCCCGGAGTTGCTGGCGGCAGTGAATGGGGTGATCGCTCAGGTGCCGTGGCGGCATATGACCACGCCGGGCGGTCACGTGATGTCGGTGGCGATGAGCTGGTGCGGCAACGGCTGGAGCAGCGACAGCCGCGGCTACCGTTACTCAGAGCGCGACTCGCGCAGCGGCAAACGCTGGCCGCCGATCCCGACGATCCTGATGGCGCTGGCGGATGAGGCGGCGCAGCAGGCGGGTTTTGCCCCTTTCGTGCCGGATTCCTGTCTGATGAACCGCTACGATCCGGGCAGCAAGCTCTCGTTGCATCAGGATAAGGACGAGCATGATTTTGGCTCACCGATCGTTTCCGTCTCACTGGGACTGCCGGCGGTGTTCCAGTTCGGCGGCATGCAACGCAGCGATCGCGCCCAGCGCATACCCTTGGCACACGGCGATGTGGTGGTGTGGGGCGGCCCGTCGCGCCTGTGCTTCCACGGGATTATGCCAATTAAAGAGGGTTACCATTCGCTGGTGGGGCCACACCGCATTAACATCACGCTACGTAAGGCGCTTTAACTGTGGCTCTTTTGCCAAACAGGCAACCAGATAGTCGATAAACACCCGCAGCTTGGGCGGCAAGTGCTGGTTGGGGCCATACAGCAGCCACAGGCCGCCATGGTAACTGCTGAGAAAGTCCCATTCCGGTAACACTTGCACGACTTCGCCGCTGTCCAGCGCCTGTCGGGCAGTAAAGTACGGCAGGCTGCCAATGCCAATGTGCTGTTTTACCGCATCCAGTCGCACGCCGGTGTGGTTGGCGGCATAACGCCCGTGCACGTTTACCGTCACCGATTTACCCTCTCGCCGGAATTTCCAGCGGGCGTCGTTGGGCGTTTCCCCCAGATAAATGCAGCTGTGTTGCGCCAAATCCTGCGGATGCTGCGGCGTGCCGTGCTGCGCCAGATAACCGGGGGTGGCGCACAGCAGGTGTTCGATAGTCATCAATTGGCGGCCAATCAAGCCGGGAGAAGGGCGCTCGGTAATACGCAGCGCCAGATCGACCCGATCGTCAATCAGATCCATATAGCGATCTTCCAGCCGCAGGCGAACGTCTACCTTGGGGTAACGGCGTAAAAACTCCGGTATGTGCGGGTGCAACACAAAGCGGCCCACCGCCTTGGGGACGCTGACGCTGACCAGCCCTTCAGGTTCCACCGCCCCACGGCCGCTGAACGCCATCACCGAGTGCGCGGCGTCCAACATGCTGCGACAGCGCAGAAACACCTCTTCACCTTGTTCACTCAGGCGCAGCTTACGCGTGGTGCGGTGCAGCAGTTGCAATGCCAACGCCTGTTCGAGTTTGGCCACGCTGCGGCTGGCAGCAGAAGGGGAAGTGCCCAGCCGACGGGCAGCGGCGGAAAAACTGCCACTTTCCACCACCTGAACAAAAACGGCCATTTCGGCCAGCAGCGAATGAGAGAGATTTGTGCTCACAGCGCAAAGGTCCATTGTATCTTTGATGGATTATGCTTTGATTATGGCATGAATATAATGGAGCCACTAACCAGGAGAAAAACCATGACCGAACGGCTTTATTATTATAGCGATGACTTACAGGGCGAAGCACAGGTGCTGGCCTGTACTCCGGTTGAAGACGGCGGATACGCGATAGAGCTGAACGCCACGCTGTTCCACCCGCAAGGCGGCGGGCAACCGGCAGACGGCGGCCTGCTCGGTACTACCCCGGTGCTGCGTGTGGCACAACAGGGCGAAAAAGTGCTGCACTTTACCGCCGAGCCGCTGCCCGAAGGGCCGGTGAGCGTAACGGTTGATGGCGAACTGCGCCGCTTGCATACCCGTTGGCATTCCGCCGGACATCTGATTGGCTGGTTGGGTGAAACGCGCGGCTGGCAGCCGGTCAAGGCGCACCACTGGCCGGGTGAAGGACGTATTACCTTCGTGCCGGACGCAGAACCTCAAACCCTGGATCAGGATTTCCTGCATGCGGAGTTGGCGCGGCTGATTGCGGCGGATTTCCCTCGCAAACAACTGACGGTTGACGGCCTGCGTCAGGTAGGTTTTGGTGAATTGCCTACATATGGTTGCGGCGGTACCCATGTCCCTTCCCTGGCTGAACTGGGTAGGGTAAATATTACCGCGCTCAAGATGAAAAAAGGGCAGTTGATCGTGCAGTATGAGCTGGGCTGAGGTTTGATCCGGACCGATTATTTCGTCGGCCCGGCCTGTCGCAGCATGGTGCAGAAAGCACACTGGCATCCCGCCTGCGGCAGCGCTGCGCAGGTGCCGATGTTGACCGCTTGCGCGTCCAGCGCGTGAAATCCGTAAAACAGATTCTCCAGGCTGTTTTCCGCTGAGCGCGTCTGTTCCGGCTGCGTCTCGGGCACTTTGGACTGAAACGCGGCGGCGCGTCCGGCCAATAGGCCAAGGAACAACAGCGAGAGCTGAATTTTCATTTTGGTCTTCCTAGTTTAATTTCTGATACGTTATAACAAAACACCCATTCTGCCAACCACCGATGCCTTGTGCATTTTCCGCCATTGGTTAGCGAAATTAGTTCGTTCAACTCCCCGCCATTTTGGTTTGTTATCTAACCCATAACATTCCGAAATAAAGAAGGCGTGGCACTCTATGTTTAATTTCTCTTTCAATAGATTAACCAGTGGGATAACAGTGGCATTGGGACTGGCGGCGGCGATGAATCCGGCGCTGGCGTCGGTGCAGGGCGGCACGCTTGTCTACCTGGAGCAGCAGGCGCACACCAACCTTTATCCGCCTTCCGGCGGTTTCTACCCCAACGGCGGTATCCTCAATCAAATCACCGACAAACTGACCTACCAGAACCCGCAAACGCTGGAGATTGAGCCGTGGATTGCCGAGTCCTGGAGCAGCAACGCCGATAAAACCGAATACACCTTCAAACTGCGGCCTGGCGTGACTTTCTCCGACGGTACACCGCTGGATGCCAATGCAGTGGCGAAAAACTTCGATACCTATGGCCTGGGCAATAAAGAGAAACGTCTGCCGGTGTCCGAGGTCATCAATAACTACGACCACAGCGAAGTGATTGACCCGTTAACCGTCAAGTTTTACTTCAAGCACTCGTCTCCCGGCTTCCTGCAGGGCACCGCCACCATTGGTTCTGGCCTGGTTTCGCTCAGCACCCTGAACCGCAGCTATGACCAACTCGGTGACGCGCGCCATATCATCGGTTCCGGCCCGTTTGTGGTCAGCGCCGAGACGCTGGGGCGTGAGGTCAGCCTGAGCGTTCGCAAGGATTATCACTGGGGCCCGGCCAAATTGGCTCAGCAAGGGCGCGCTAATCTGGACGGCATCAAGGTGATTGTCACCGGCGAAGACAGCGTGCGCATCGGCGCACTGCAGGCTGGACAAGCGGACTTTATTCGCCAGATCCAGGCCTACGACGAGAAGCAGACGCAGGAACAGGGCTTCACGATTTACGCGGCCCCCACGCGTGGTGTCAACGATAGCGTCGCCTTCCGGCCGGACAATCCGCTGGTAAGCGACCTGCGCGTGCGTCAGGCACTGCTGCACGCCACCGACAGCAAGCAGATTGTCGATACGCTGTTCTCGGTTAACTACCCGCAGGCCAAATCGGTGATTGCTTCTTCCGCCGCCGGTTTCGTCGATTTGTCCGCCAAGCTGAAATTCGACCCGGAGCTGGCCAACCGTCTGCTGGATGAGGCGGGCTGGAAAAAGGGCGGTGACGGCCTGCGTGAGAAGGACGGCAAAAAATTGCTGCTGAATGTCTATGAATCGCTGCCGCAGCCGCAGAACAAGGCGGTGCTGCAGCTGGTTTCGCAGCAGTGGGGCAAGGTCGGCGCGCGCTTGAACATTCTGGCGGGCGACGCCGGCAGCAAGGTGGCGGATAACCTCGATCCGCAGAAAACCCCGGCGGCGGTGGTGGAAGTGGGACGGGCGGATCCGGACGTGATTAAGAGCCAGTTCTACCCGACCAATCGCGATGCGCTGTTGCAGCAGGGCGGGACGGGCAAAAACAGCGCATTCAAAGATGACAAGCTGAACGCGCTGCTGCTGGGCATCGCCTCTGAGGTGGACCCGCAAAAACGCCTGCAGATTGCCGGTGAGGCGCAGAATTACCTGCTTGATCAGGCCTATGTGATCCCGTTCTTCGAGGAGCCGCAGGTGTTTGCCGGTGCACCTTATCTGAAGGGGGTTAGTTTCGAAGCGGTCGGTCGCCCGAGTTTCTACGGCGCCTGGTTAGAGAAACACTGAGGAGGCGATGATGAGCCGATATCTGGCGCGGCGCATCGGGCAGGCGCTGCTGGTGCTGTGGGCGACCTTTAGCCTGTCGTTTCTCCTGCTGCAGGTGCTGCCCGGCGATGCCATTCTGATTAAGTTCCAGAACCCGGACATGGGGCTAAGCCCGGCGCAGATCGCCGATATGCGCGCAGCCTATGGCGCTGATGTGTCGCTGTGGCAGCAGTATCTGCATGCGCTGGGTAACGTGCTGCGTGGGGATCTGGGGTATTCCATTCAGGCCGGGGTGCCGGTCACCGAACTGTTGGCCACCAACCTGCCCGCCACGCTGCAATTGGCAGTGCTGGGCTTCACGCTGGCGCTGCTTCTGGCATTGGCGATTGCCTTTATCTCCAACCTGACCGGTTTTGGCTGGCTGAGAGCGGCGCTGCAGTCGCTGCCGTCGCTGTTTGTCTCGGTGCCGACCTTCTGGCTGGGGATTGTGCTGATCCAGGTTTTCTCGTTCCAACTCAAGCTGATCCCGGTGATCAATCCGGGTGAGTGGCAGGGGCTGATCTTGCCGATTGTGACATTGGCGGTGCCGATCTCCGCCCCCTTGGCGCAGATCCTGATCCGCAGCATTGATCAGGTGCAGACTCAGCCGTTTGTTGCCGTAGCTCGGGCCAAAGGTGCCAGCCGTAGCGGGGTGCTGTGGCGGCATGTGGCGCGTAACGCCATGCTGCCTGCACTGACCATCGCCGGCATTCTGCTGGGTGAATTGATAGCCGGGGCGTTGATTACCGAAACCGTATTTGGCCGTAGCGGGCTGGGACAACTCACCTTACAGGCGGTGCTGAACCAGGATGTGGCGGTGTTGCAGGCGATAGTCGTCATTTCCGCCGCCGCTTTCGTCACCCTCAATCTGCTGGTGGATCTGCTGTTCCCACTGTTGGATCCACGACTGAAAACCCATACAGGAGCCGCCGTATGAGCAGTATCTCCTTTGAAAAGACCGTCGTGCCGGAGCGTGACCTGGGGGGCGTGGAAAGCGAAGGCACGTTATCGACCAGCCGTTCACGTCGTCGACGCGTGCCTCTGACGTTGCTGCTGGCCTGGGGGGTGATCGCCATCGCGGTGCTATGGGCGCTGGCCCCTCAGTTATTCACCGCTTACAGCGGCACTGAAGGCATCGCCGGGGCGCAGCGCCTGGCGCCGGGTGGCGCACACTGGCTGGGTACCGATCAACTGGGTCGCGACCTGTACGCACGCATCGTTTATGGCGCCTCGCAAACGCTGTCCGCGGCGCTGGTGGCGGTCGCATTGGGGCTGCTGCTGGGCACTGCGCTGGGGCTGATTGCCGGTGCGGTGGGGGGCATTGCGGACGAGGCGGTGATGCGCTTTGTCGACGTCTTGCTGTCGATCCCTGGCCTGCTGCTGTCGCTGAGCATCATTATTTTACTGGGATTTGGCACGGTGAATGCCGCCATCGCCGTCGGTATTACCTCGGTTGCCAACTTTGCCCGCCTGGCGCGTGCCGAGGTGGTGCGGGTGCGCCACAGTGATTACGTCGAGGCGGCCTATGGCAGCGGCGGCACCTTCTGGGCGGTGCTGTGGCGGCACATCCTGCCGAACTCGCTGACGTCGGTGATCGCCTTCTCGGCGCTGCAGTTCGGCAGCGCTATTTTGGCGATCGCTACCCTGAGTTTTCTGGGTTATGGCACCCCGCCGCCGACGCCGGAATGGGGACTGTTGATTGCCGAAGGGCGCAACTATATTTCCACCGCCTGGTGGTTGACCACCTTTCCGGGGTTGGCGGTAGTGGCGGTGGTGCTGGCGGCCAACCGCATTAGCCGTGCGCTGGGGAGAGGGCAACCATGAGTATTCAGACGGCATTACAACGGGCGGCGGCCACGCCGGTGCTGGAGCTGGAGCAGGTGTCGATTGCCTACCAGGGCGCGAACGGTAGCCAACGGGTGGTGCATCAGGTGTCCTTCGCCATTCAACCGGGGGAAGTGGTGGCGCTGGTCGGTGAGTCTGGATCGGGGAAAACCACTACCGCGCAGGCGATCATTGGCCTGCTGACGGAAAACGGCCGTCTGGAGCAGGGCGCCATCCGTCTCAACGGTACCGATATCAGCCGCTGGTCGTCCCGACGGCTGGACGCGGTGCGCGGCGCGCAAATCAGTTTGATCCCACAGGATCCGTCCAGCTCGCTCAATCCGGTGAAAACCATTGGCGAACAGGTGGCGGAGATCCTCAATATTCATCACAGGTTACCGCGTAAGCAGGTGCAACAGCGGGTGGTGGCTCTGTTGACCCGCGTAGGTCTGACGCACCCGGAGCTGCGGGCTCGTCAGTATCCACATGAGCTTTCCGGTGGCATGAAACAACGGGTGTTGATCGCTATTGCCATCGCGCTGCAACCGGCGCTGATTATCGCCGATGAGCCGACCAGCGCGCTGGATGTCACGGTGCAAAAGCGCATTCTCGATCTGATCGACGAGCTGCGGCAGGAATTTGGTACCGCGGTGTTGCTGGTGACCCACGATCTGGCGGTGGCGGCAGAGCGTGCCGACCGGCTGCTGGTGTTTCGCCATGGTCGGGTGCAGGAGCAGGGCGTGACCGCCGAAGTGCTGCGTGCACCCACCAGTGACTACACCCGGCGGCTGTTTGCCGACGTGCCGTCGTTGACCCGTGCGGCTGTGCCAAAACCTAGCGAGGGCTTGCAAGAGTTGGCGATCCAGGTGAATGGGCTGGTGAAAGATTTCCGCCTGGCTGGTGTCGGGGGAAAAACTTACCGCGCGCTGGATCAGGTGTCGTTCAGCGTGCCGCGCGGCACCACCCATGCGCTGGTGGGGGAGTCTGGTTCCGGCAAGACCACACTGGCGCGCTGCCTGCTCGGTTTCCAACGGCCGGACGCCGGGCAAATCATTATCGACGGCGTCGATTTCACCCAGTTGAAGGGCGAGGCGCTGCGGCAGTTCCGTCGCCGTATTCAGTTGGTGTACCAGAACCCGTTCGGCTCGCTCGATCCGTCGCAGACGCTGTATCAGGTGATTGAAGAGCCATTACTGAACTTTGAGCCGCTGGGCAAAGCCGAGCGCTATCGCCGGGTACGTGAGCTGTTTGAGCGTGTGGCGCTGCCGGACGAGCTGCTGAGCCGTAAACCCCGCGAACTGTCTGGCGGCCAGCGCCAACGGGTGGCGATTGCCCGGGCACTGGTGCTGCAACCCCGGGTGCTGGTGCTGGACGAAGCGACCTCGGCATTGGACGTTACGGTGCAGGCGCAGATCCTGCGGCTGTTGCAGGATTTGCAGCAGGAACTGGGGCTGACCTATTTGTTTATCTCACACGATCTGGCCACGGTGCGGCAGATTTCACACAGCGTTTCGGTATTGCACCGGGGGATACAGGTGGACAGCGGCGCGACCGGCGAGCTGTTCGCCATGCCGGGCAGCGATTACACCCGTCAGTTGATTGAGGCCATTCCCGGCCGTCAGTTTTATGCCGAACAGCCCAAGAGTGAGGACGTATTCTATGAGCAGTAAAAGACTGGGGTTTTTCACCCGCCTGTTGGATCAGGGCAGTGCGCAACAGCGCTACCGGTTGGCGACAGAGCAAATCCTGCATGCCGAGCGGGCCGGGTTTGATAGCGCCTGGGTGGCGCAGCACCATTTTCACGAAGATGAAGGCGGTTTGCCCTCACCATTGGTGTTCCTGGCGCAGGTGGCGGCACGAACTCGTCATATCCGGCTGGGCACCGGGGTGATCACGCTGCCGATGGAGTCGGCCATTCGGGTGGCGGAGGATACCGCGGTGTTGGATCTGCTGTCCGACGGCAGGCTGGAGGTGGGGATTGCCGCCGGCGGTACGCCGTCTGCGTTTGGCGCCTTCGGTCTTGACGCTCAGCAGCGCCACGCGGTGTTTGCCGACAACTTCAGTACCCTGCTGCGCGCCTGGCGCGGCGAGGCATTGGGTGGCGAAGATAACCGGTTGTACCCGGCAGCGCCACAGTTGGCAGAGCGGGTGTGGCAGGCGACTTTTTCTGTCGAGGGGGGTGAACGTGCGGGGCGGGCCGGCGATGGTTTAATGCTGTCGCGCACGCAACCGCGCCCGGCGGATGTGCCAGATCTGCCGCTGGACGAATTGCAGAACCCGATTATTGACGCCTATCTGGCGGCGCTGCCGCCCGGCATCGCGCCGCGCATTATGGGCTCACGTACTGCATTAGTGACCGATAATAGCCAACAGGCGCGGGATTTTGCCGCGCAGGGGCTGGGCCGGGGGCTTGAACGTCTGCGTGCCAGCGGCCACCGACCGGCTGACGAATCGCTCGATGGGCTGATCCGCGCCTTTGACGTGCATCTTGGCACTCCGGATCAGGTGATTGCTTCGTTGCAGCAAGACAGCGCGTTGGCGCGCGTGACCGACTTGGCCTTCCAGGTGCATTCCATCGATCCGCCGCATGCCCACATTCTGCGTTCTATTGAGCTGATTGCCCGTCACGTTGCCCCTGAACTGGGCTGGCAACGTCGCACTCCTGTTTCGAACTCCTACGAACATCACGCTGAGGAAAAGGTATGACTGCAACATTGAATAATGACGACCTGCTGGCCGTGCTGGCAGAGATCGCACCCGATTCCGCATTGGCGCAGGCCAGAGTGACGCGGCAGGCGGCGACGGATGCGATTCAGGCCAGCTATCTGGCGTTGTTCGCACCCGCCGATGCCGGCGATTTTCCGATAGCGCAGCGGCTGCAGACAGCGCTGCGCATCAGCGAATGGCATGCGGACAAACCCCTGGCGGCCCATTATGCGGCGTTGCTGCAACAGCAGGGCGGTGCAGAGGATAGTCCGCGTTTGCAGGCGGCGCTGGATCATGCCGAACGGTTGGCGTTCAAACCCGCCAGTGCTGACGCGCAGCATTTGCAGGCATTGCAGCAGGCCGGTTGGTCACTGGATGATATTGTCACCCTGTCGCAACTGATCGCTTTTGTCAGCTTCCAAAGCCGTTTGCTGACGGGCTATCGGCTGCTGAGTGGCAAGCCGGTCGAAAGTGGCAGTGCCTCATCCGTCAGAGCCGGCAGTTGGCGTACCGAGTCCGCTACCCTGAGCGGCCGCCATGCTCCGCCAAAGTTCACCCGTCAGGAGTTGGGTTGGGAACCGTGGATCGCCGCCAAACCGCTGGCGGAGTTTGATGCATCAGGTCAGGCGTTGTTAACGCGTTTCGGGCATAGCGACTCGGATTATTTTCGCCTGTTGGCACGTAACCATCCGGTACTGGAACAGCGAACGCTGGCGGACCGAGCCATTTTCTATACTCCGGGCGGGTTGGAACGTAAGGATCGCGAACTGGCGGCGACGGTCGCCAGCAAGGTGAATGGTTGTATCTATTGTGCCTCTGTACATGCACGCAAGGCGGCCCAGTTGTCCAAGAAAACGGACGAGGTGCAGCGCCTGCTGGACGTGGCTCCGGGCGGTGTATTGAGTGAGGGGCAAGGGGAAGCGTGGCGCGCACAGATAGACTTTGCCGCCGCGTTGTCCGCTACGCCGCCGCAGGCTAATGCCGATCATCTGGTAGCGCTGCGTGCGCAGGGGCTGGATGAGCTGGCGCTGCTGGATCTGGTGCAATCGACGGCGTTCTTTGCCTGGGCAAATCGGCTGATGCTGACCCTCGGCGAACCCTTCGACGATCGCTAAGCCTTCTGCCGATAATTCCCGTTTAAACCGGGGCGAAAGTTTTCGCCCCTGAGCAATTTAAGATAATAATTACTTTTTTAGTCAAGCTTTTAACGTTATTAACAAATTGAAATAACTCTTTTCGTAATCATGTCGAATAACTCAAATTGCATAAATTGCCCGCTGTCATGAATGCTCAGATACTCAACCCATCAATGAATTTAATTTTTATCAGATAAATCTTTGTTGGCATGGATGCATTTTTGATGGGAAATAGGCTCGATGGGAAGTTTTTTTAAGCAGATATATCGTTATTCTCATTCTCGCCCTTACAGGCATAATGAAAATCTCTGGCCCTATGTGAAAATTGAACGTGCAGCCAGTGGAGAGATTAGCGTACTTCATTATAAACATCAGAGTGTTCCTATAGTCGGGCTGTCCGCTTTGAAAGACAGTTGTCAGGGCCCAATACTGTTGACGGCTACTGGGCCATCGGTAAATTCCATTTGTTTTGACGATATTCCTGAAATGCCGGCTCTTGGGGTCAATGGTGCTTATTATTTAAGCGCCAAGGTGAGTTTTCGCTTTTATGTCATTGTCGATATGGGGTTTATCGATCAACGCCCCGACATTATAGAAGAGATCATTCTGGCAACGGATTTAATCCTGTTCACTACGGTCCACGGCGTGGCGAAAATAATCGATCGTTTCTCGTTGGCTGGTGTGAAGTGCCAATTCGCCGTAATCGAAGATGCGACCTTCAAAATCTATCGCCCAAAAATAAGTCCGTCGGCACTCTGGGATCATTACCGCCACGACGGCAACGTTCATTTTTCTTCTGTCTGTAAATTCATCGCCTTTAGCCATGATATTCGACGTGGCATCTTCGATGCGGGGACGGTAGTTTATTGGGCCTTGCAGATCATTTCCTTCCTGGGGTTTAAACAACTTTTTATTGCCGGGCTGGATATGAACAATTTCCATTTACCGCGATTTTATGAAACGCCAGAGAATAAATTGCCGACACTTTTGCCTGAGAAAGTGGATGACCTGATCATTCCGGCTTTTAGCCATGCGAGTGAAAGAATGAAAATCAACAATATCGCTATAAAGAATTTTTCATTGGCGAGCGCCATAGACACCCGTATTTTTGAAAAGGTTGATTGCAGTGATTTTTTCAAAAAAAACTGATGTCACCAACCTGATCGCTGTTTACGCTTTTTTTGCCTTTTCATTTTTTAGCGCCATTTATTGCGGCCACACCCGGGTGAATAATTTATTCCATATCTCAGCGATTTTTTTCCTGCTGACGCTGGCCACCCGACCGGAATTCCGTCAGGCCTGGCTTGGCAGGCGTGCTGCACTCATCGGTATAGCCTTGGTAGCGTATTTTTTGGCGTACTACTCCGCCAGTAATTTCTGGGGAGGCACGCCGGAAGATGCGCTGTCTGCCCTGACGCACAGCGCTTATATTCTGATTTATCTCGGCCTGTTGGTCTCGGTGTTGGATAGCCCTCGCCGCAATCTGTTACTTTGCGCCGTGATTGCCGGTATCACCTTGCTGTGCCTTTATCTGGCATGGGGGGATTACCACCAAATTTATACCCTCAGAGAGACCTCGGACATTAACCCCGGTCCGCGCAACGTGATCGATCTTGCCGGTTATGCTGCATTGGGCATTATTTTAAGCCTGATGGTTTTTCGGGATACACAACAGAAAAAGGTCCTGCTGGCGATCCCGCTGCTTTTTGCCTTTATGGTACTGACACAAAGCCGCGGGCCGCTAATTGCCTTATTGGCGGCGCTGGCGTTAACCACATCTTACCGGGCGCTGAATAAAAAGTCGGTAATGTTCATTGTGGCCGCAATGATATTTACGGCAGGCGTAGTGCTATGGTCGTCCATCGGTGAAATGCTGATAACGCGGTTTACCCAGCTGTATCAGCAGAGCTTTGTGCGGATGAGCATTTGGCGACACAGTTTCTCGTTGATAGAGCAGGCACCGTTTTTTGGCTATGGATTTGATAGAGAGCTGACTTTTACCAACTATACCGGCGAGTTTATTCATACCACTCACAGCCTGTATCTGGGCGCGTTGCTCAAAGGCGGGTTGGTGGGCTTTTGCCTGTTCATCGCGTTGCTGACTTTTGGCGCGCGGCTTGCCGTGGTTCACCTTAAGGCAGGCCGACGTCTGGAGGCGGCGTTATACCTGTTTATGCTGATCTTCTACTGTTCGCAGGGCATGTTTGTTATCGCGAATCCGGCCGAATTTTGGTACCTGTTTTGGTTCCCCCTGGCGGTGGTGTTCGCACAACCCACCTCAAATGCGCGTTAGTGCCAACGCGCTCGTCACTTTTTCAAACACCTGACTTTCAGTGATGATGCTGAGGGGTTGGCGGCGTTGAGCCGTAGTGAGCGTTTGTGCATCAACCGACACGTTCATTACCTGATGCAGGTCGCGATTTTGATAAGGGCCGGTGTGCTGCGGATTGGCGGTGACAAACAGGCTGATGGTTGGGGTTTTCAGGGCAATGGCCAGGTGCAATGGGCCGGTGTCGCCAGTGACCAATACCTGCAGGTTCGACATTACTGCCAGCAGTTGTGGCAGGGTGGTTTTGCCGATATGGCTGACCACGCGTTGCCGTTCGGCTTCTGTCAGCCCCGCGATAAATTCTCGCTCAATAGGCAGCTCTTTTGGCGAGCCGATTAATTCGATTTGGTGATGCGGCGACTGCGCCAGCAACAGTTTTGCCAGGCGAATAAACTGACCGACGGGCCAGCAACGCAGCGTTTCAGAAGCGCCCATTTGAAAACCGATCGGGATTTTATCCGCGGTTTTGCTAATCGGCGCAAACTCAACGGGAATAAACATTTCGCTGTTGTCGGTCTTGCAGCCCAACTGTGCTACTAAATCCAGCTTGCGCTGAATTAAATGGCCGCCGGTACTTTGGCTCACGCCGCTCAACCAGGGCTCCATGCCGGTGGCCTTGTTGCCATAGGCGTCCTTGAACACATATTGGCAACCGGCAGTAATGGCGACAATCACGTCGTAAGGGGATTTGGAATGCAGGATGATCGCCAGTTGCGGCTTATGTTTACGCAACTGGTGAATAATGCTGAGCATGTCTTTGGCTTTATGATCCCAATAAATGACGGCATTAAAGTAACGGCTGGTCGCGACCAGCTGTTTATTTTTATGGCTGGAAATCAGGGTGATACTGGCCGTTGGGTAGCGTTCGCGCACCGCGCGGATGGCCGGGGTATTAAACATCAGGTCGCCAAGGGCGGTGGTAGAAAAAATAACGATACGCTCAAAGGCCAGTTCCGGCTTGAAACTGGCTTTCTGCTGGAAGTTGCCGCCCAACCGGGTGTACATCTTAAGACAGGCGTTTGCCGCTGTTATTTTCCACTGTTTCGACATCTTGTTCACTTCGAGTTAATTGGCGCGCCGGTCTGGCATCTGCATCATATGATGTTTGTCCTGGTGGGCCAATGGTCGGCAATAGTTTGCTACATATGCTTGCGCAACCTTGATAAAGGGGCAGCAGACGTGCCCCATGTATTGAGTCAATCTTGCCAAACCTGCGGGCTACGTGGCGTATCCATCCGGTAATCAGAATAGTGACGCGTGAAAATTTCGCGGCCCAGATCGCGGGCGGCCTGTAGTGGATTACGCGGATCACGGCTGACCTCACCCCGATTGTTGCCCGCACCCTGAACCATCCCTACAAACTCGCAATGCGAATAACGGCTGAATTCCTGAATTTGATGCACGATCCCCATAGCTCCGCCGGGGTAGGTTTCCTCCGAGGCTACCGTCAGCCCGATGCGTTTGCCACTCATACGCTGATGTACCTGTTCGGCATCAGGGTAGGCGTTGGAGTAATAGCTGAAAGAGCGATCGAAAAAGGCTTTGGTTTGCGCCGACATGCCGTACCAGTAGAGCGGGGTACAAAATACCGCCGCATCCGCCGGCAAGAAATGCTCCAGAAACAGTTCGCCATAGCGATCGGCTGGTGGCGCGGCATTACGTTCATCCGTCAGAAAACCGCTGATGTAATCATCCAAAAAATGCAGACTGGCTTCGGTGCCGGCTTCGGCGGCTCCTGCCATCACGGCCTGTGCCAATGCTGCACTGTTGCCGTCACGCCGTGGGCTTCCGACCAGGACGATAAGGCGCTTGGGTTGTTGAGATGAATTCATGTCACTCTCCGTTTTATTGGTCATGGATATACGATTGCCAATTTACGGTGCTCAAAGAGTCAGTGACAAATGACGGCTATTCTTTCAGGATGAGTTAAATTCATCTGTATGGGATTTAATCATGTTTGCCACGCTTCCGGTTACTGCATTGCGCACCTTTGAATCCGCCGCCCGCCTGCGCAGTTTTAAACAGGCTGCACTGGAGCTGGCTGTAACCCCGACGGCGGTATCGCATCAGATCAAGGCGCTTGAGCAGCAACTGGGTTTTGCCTTGTTCGATCGGGTGCCGCGCGGTGTGCGGTTAACGCAGAAGGGCGAGCGTTTGTTCGCTGGGGTGCATACCGCTTTGCTCGATGTGGCAACCACGCTGGATGCGCTACGACCGGTTCCCAGTACCGGCTCACTGTGTGTTTCCGTCACCCATTCTTTCGCTGCATTGTGGCTGGTCCCGCGCCTGGGGCGCTTTTATCAAGCTTACCCGTACTACCTGGTACGCCTGGAGGCCTGCGGTGAGGTGATTGATCTGCAGCAGGACGCCAGCGTGGACATTGCCATTCGCTACAGCAGCACTGACTATCCGCAGTTGCATCGGGCAGCGCGGTTGGAAGAGAGCTTTGGCGTTTACGGCGCCCCGGATTTGTGTGCAACTGAGCAACAAGCGCCCACGCTGATCACCGTTCACTGGCATGACTCCACTCTTTATGAAACCGGCTGGCGCCAGTGGTGCCAGGCTGCGGGTGTCGACTGGTGGCAACGGCATACCGCGTTGCGGGCTTATGACGAAGAGCATTATGCTTTGCAGGCAGCGGTGGCCGGGCAGGGGCTGGTGCTGGCCAGTTCGGTGATGGTGTCGGATCTGGTGCGTAACGGGTTGCTGGCATCCTATCGGCCGGAAATTTGCGTACCGGGTGCGGCTTATAGCGCGCTGTGCGTGCCTGGGCGCGAACGGCATCCGCCGGTACGGGCGTTCCTGGCCTGGCTGCAACAGGAAATTTTGCGCTGAACCACAGCACAAAATAGAAATTCTTCTGGCGTGAGGCATGGGAATATCAGATAACTTTGTTATTCCCTTCCCATGAGAGAGATGTCCATGAGCCAGCCAAGAGTTTCTGATTACCCCATTGATGCACAGTTTATTGAACGTTGGTCGCCGCGCGCGCTGGCAAATGATGCAATCGACGATGAGACCCTGCTGAGCTTCTTTGAAGCGGCGCGCTGGTCACCTTCGGCCTATAACATTCAGCCGTGGCGCTTTGCCTACAGCAAGCACGGCTCTGCCAGCTGGGACAACTATCTGGATTTCCTGATTGAGTTCAATCGCGGTTGGGCGCAGCACGCTTCGGCGCTGGTGGTGGTGATATCCAAAACCACCAGTCTGAACGGTGACCAGGAAGTCAGTAACCCGAGCCATGCTTTTGATGCCGGGGCTGCCTGGGCCAACCTGGCGCTGCAGGCTCATCTGAAAGGTTGGCTGACCCACTGCATGGGCGGTGTTCATCACGACAAAATCAAGGCTGCGTTAAACCTGCCGGACAACTATCAGGTACACGGCATGGTGGCGATCGGCAAAGCGGGTGATAAATCCCTGCTGCCGGAGTTTCTGCAGCAAAAAGAGATCCCTTCAGGGCGCTTGCCGCTGGAGCAGACGGTGGTGGAAGGGCTGAACTTTACCCTGTAATTATCCGGATTTGAGGCTTACAGGCCCGCTGAGTTTCGCTCTGCGGGTTTTTTTATGCGCTCACATGACGAGGTAAAACTTTGTGAGTATGTCCAGCGGCGCGATAATCGTTATATAATTATTTATATAGCGATTATCAAAGGAGGGGGATGTCATGAACAATCACTTCGGCAAGGGGCTGATGGCCGGTTTGGCCGCGCAGAACGCCGGACCAGCTTCGGAGCTTTCCCGGTTTTGTTGTGATTACAAACGTGGCTTCGTGCTGGGGTATGCACACCATTTGGCGGAAAGCCTGGGTGACGAAAATCAGGCCGCATTCGAAGCAGGCTTGCTGTGCCGGGCGTACAGTCTCAATGGGGAAGTGATGAGCGAGTTCTTTTCTGGCGGCGCTAATCGTCTGGCCGAAAAGTTTTTCTGCGCCGGATATAACCGCGAGCAGTAAAACCAGGCCTGACTATCATATGGCCTGACAGGCTCAGGCCATATTCAGTACTGGGGCGAACGCAAGTTTCAGGATAAGGCAGCGGCAACATTGCGTAGCTCCGGCAAAATCCCCAGATTTTTTTCCTGCACCAGATCCTGGTAAATTTTAAGGATCACCGCTTTCACCACATCAGAATTCCGTGTCAGGCTCTGTTGTTCCATTATGCTATTTAATTCAGCCAGTTGCTTTTTACTGACTTTCATCGACAAGCGCTTCGATGATTTTGCATTCGCCAGCTCGCTGCCTAACAGCGTTTTCAGTTCTTGCTGCTGATAGCGGCCGGTGGTGAGCGCATGGAGGTAGTAAAGGATCAGCGTTTTATGAAAGTTTTCATCCAGCGAATCATCTATTTTCTGCGTGGCAACGTTCAGAATATCGAGATAGTGCGCCGGAACTCGCACTTCCAGCGCTGATTTAGCCTGCTCAAACTCACTTTTAATGCGCGGCGTGGACTGGGCAGGGACACTGACCACCGCATTACACTGATTGCAGACGGCGGCTAAAATATTTCTTACTGTGCCGCAGCGATCGCTGAAGTCCACATCACGTAAACGATAAGTTGCCATTGTTCGGCCGCAGTTTTGGCACAGAACGCTGCGCGTATCGCCTTCTTTAACAATTCTCATTGTGAGCTCCTTGCTGAAGACAGCGTATGGCGAGTTGTTTTACGTCCTTGAATCCCATCTTACCTCCCTATGATGTACGATAACTTACGTACACGCAAGTCGTTAGACGAATTTCATCGCAGCCAAGTGTACTGAGGGAAGAGGCAGGACAGCCAAGCAATGTGGGTGAATAACCGGAGAAAAAGATGAAAAGGCGGGAAGCCTCGCAGACTAATGTAACGGGCATTTTCCTGCATATTCAGTTTGACGGGCAACAACAGCCCAGTTCAAACATGAACTGGGCTGCAAACACTATCTGGCGTCAATAACTGATGGTTTCCTGGGAGACCGAATTGGCCTGGACATCAGTGTCGCTGAGCCATGTACGTTTGTTTTTCAAATAACCGAACAATGACAGCTGATCGTCAAAATGTTTTGAGCGTTTCCCGTCTGGAGCAATAAAACCGGACTGGCCTGGAGGTGTCACCTCGACACCGGTAACTCCTTCATGGGTAAAGACCACCATGTCATTTTCGGTCCCGCGGTTCATGGCAAGACGATTCTGAAGGTGTTCGTCTGAGCCTGCTTGCGGAACATTCAGGAAGTTTTTGGTTTGATAAGTGGTGTTTGACACCCTGGTCTGCCACGCAGACATCTTCCCGCCTTGTGATTTGTTCAGATC
This sequence comes from Serratia sp. S4, assembly GCF_000347995.1. Taxonomy (NCBI): domain Bacteria; kingdom Pseudomonadati; phylum Pseudomonadota; class Gammaproteobacteria; order Enterobacterales; family Yersiniaceae; genus Serratia; species Serratia sp. S4. The sequence goes on along the minus strand of NZ_KB661120.1, from coordinate 3,436,362 downwards.
GTTAACGGCGAGCCGCAGTGCTTCCATCATCAGGCTATCGACGTCCCTGCCTTTGAAGATATCAAAGCCCGAGCTCTTGCTGCCGGCGGTCATGCCCTGATAAAGAATTTTGGTACCCACCGAAATATTCTGGCTGCCCGTGGTGCTCTCTCCCGGCGTCATATAGCCGGTATCAAGGAACCACGAGGCCTGTTCCGCAGGCAATATTCCGCCCAGAGACAGAGTCAGCATATGTTGCAGCCAGGTGCGGAAAATGGGTGTCGCCGGGGTATCGTAATAACCGTCGTTATTCAGATCCCGCTCCTCATAGTCCCATTTACCGAGGATAGCGGCAGCTTCGCGTAGTTTCGGGTTATCACTTTTGCCGGCGACCTTGACCAGGCGGGGCACAAAAAAGCGCGCGTTAGGATCTTCGAATGCCGCATCCATCAGCAAATTCCATAACTGCGTGGGGGTAAAGCGCGGCTGACTATCAATGCGGGTGAATAACGACTGGATACGGTCGGCGGTATTCCAGGAGTACCACCATTCGTCCGGATTGGGGAAGCCTTCCGCCGGGCGGTTGTTCCAGTTGGCGATGTAACCCGTTTTGGGATTGTAAACCTGAGGATTGGTGGAAAATGGCATGAAACCTTGCCATTCGGAACTGCCGTCGCCAGGCATAGGTAGCCGGTTATCGTGCCCCTTAAGGCGTATTGGATAACGTCCGCCCAAGGCATAACCGATGTTGCCTTTTTTATCGGCGTAGTACCAGTTGACGTTGATGGCGGAATGTTGGACCTGATCGAGCCATTGTTGATGGTTTTTCGCTTTGCCAACTTTATTCCAGGCCAGTAAAGTGGCGACTTCCTCGCCTTCCCAGCCACGACGTTTGGCATAGGCCAGACCCTGCCTGGGATTGTAGTCGATGACGGCACCTTGCACGCTACGGTACACCGTCAAATGCCGGGTTTCGCCATCCTTCACCGCGATGGTCTCTATGCGTTTTTCCAGAGGGCGGTATTTCCCCTGATAAAAGTACTCTTCAGGATTTTTAGGGTTCAATTTCAACTGGTATATGTCGACATTATCACCAGCCCCCCAGGTACTTCCCCAACTGATGTCGCGGTTGTAGCCGAACTCCACCATCGGATAGCCGAAAGGACTGTTTCCCACCGCGTCATAACCCGCGCCATGTAACCCAACAGAATAGGTGTAAGCGGGTTGATAGAAACCGAACTGAGGCCCGTTTAACAGAATGCTTTCGGCACCTTCAGATTTACGGGAGCCCAGGACGATGATGTTACTGAAGGCTTTTTCCTTCGGTGGCTTCCAGCGGGGCGTTTGTTCGTTGGTTGCGGTCTCTGTCGGGAGCGTTGCATGGTTCAGAGCGGTTGTCGCCGGCGGGGCAGAAACGTAGGCTCCATCGCGTACCGAAGGCTGCCATTCCCCCTTGGAGACTGTGGTGGGTGCGCCTGCGTTGTCTTGAGAAAGCAGCAGGTTAAATATCGCTTTGCCTTGCGTCTCGCCATCCTTTTTTATCAGCCCGGCGAGTAATTGCTGGTTTTCCAACTCGGTGTTGTAGTCTCCGAATCGGTTAACCATGGACCCGATGAACACCATGGCTACATCGAAGTCCGTCCAGGGAGCCGGTTTAAAATTATGGTCAATAAACTGTTTTGGCATCAATTGCTGCGGGTTGGCATCGATTTTCTTCAGCCATGCATTAATGCCCTGGGCATAGCCATCGAGAATATCGCGATCGCTTTGGGGCAGCGCGGCCAACTGAGCTTTTATTCTGGCAGGGGAATACTGTTGGCGAATGCCTATATCAAACGACAGATAGTCTTTGCCCAACACTTCGGCGACACGCCCTTCAGTACTACGCCGGGACATTTCCAACTGGTATAGACGGTCCTGAGCGATGGCATAACCATAGCCATAAAACAGTCCGTAAACGTCATTGGCGTAAATGTGAGGGGTGCCATAGGTGTCTCGTTTTATCGTCACATCGGCGGCAAAAGTTTGGGCTATCACCAGGTTGCAGCCCAACCCAAGGGCCAGTAGCAAAGCAGAACGCGTTTGAAATAACAATTTCATGCAGTTTCCTCGTCAACTCGCTGTTATCGCGGCGGTGGTTTGTTCGCTCAGGGAGGGCGAGCCTGCCGTGAGAGTTCAGTTAGCTTGCTACATAAAATCAACAAAGTGATACATAATTTTAACTTCAATGTTGTTTTGTGTGTCCAAAATCACTGTTCAAGGAATGCTCTATTTATCGAGGTGGCCATTAATCTAATTATTAATTCGCTGATTTATGCTGAGGCTTTGTGATGGCTGCGGGTTATTGAGAGTTGAAGGGATACTTGATTTTAATTTTTACCTTGAAGAGTAAATCATGACTTAAACATAGCTACTGAGGTGGCAATAGGGTAAGCGGGATGGTTTGGTTTCTTTCCGTGATATCGGCCATATGAGGTATCTTGTAACCCTATATGGCCCGTCATCTGTTTTGTTAAGGGGAGCTTTGATATTCTCTGGGCCAACTCCGAGCTGTGACCTAATTATCAAATGGTCACTCGTTGTTAATCAGGGCTCATTGAGCTAAGCTGGAAAAATGACTAAACATATAAATGAAAATCCCCCCAGGGGACCCTCGGATCACAGCGTCCGCGATCAGGTCGTCGAAGCTGCCACAGAGCATTTCGGGCATTTTGGTTATGAGAAAACCACCGTATCGGAACTGGCTAAATCAATAGGTTTTTCAAAATCTTATATTTATAAGTTTTTCGATTCCAAGCAGGCGATCGGTGAGGTTATCTGCGCCAATCGGCTGGCAATGATCATGGCGATTGTCAATTCAGCGATTGCAGATGCACCGTCGGCCTCCGAAAAATTGCGGCGTTTATTCAGAGCACTGACCGAAGCCGGCAGTGATTTGTTTTTTCACGATCGCAAGCTTTATGACATTGCTGCCGTTGCGGCGCGGGATAAGTGGCCTTCGGCAGAGGCCCATGAAGAGCGTCTGAGAAAACTGATTGAGCACATCATTGTAGAAGGGCGGCAGGCGGGAGAGTTTGAACGGAAAACGCCGCTGGATGAGGCCGCGCATGCGATATATCTGGTCATGCGGCCTTACATCAATCCGGTTCAACTGCAATACAATCTGGAAACGGCATCGGCGGCTGCTGCGCTGCTGTCCTCACTGATACTGAGGAGTTTATCACCCTGAGTTGTGACTATTGACAATATTGGTCACTAGTCTGAGAATGCGGTTACTGTCCTGCCAAATTAATTGAGGGAACCCATGCTCAGGCTTAATCCTGCCACCTTTGCTGTTTGCCTGTTGCCGCTTGCCCTTGTGGCCTGCGGTGACTCTTCCAGCACCGAAGATCCCCGTACTCAGCCTCCTCTGGTAAGGTCTGCGACCGTGGTGAGTGCTGTCGATGCTTCCCGCGCATTTACCGGCGTTGTCGTAGCCCGAACTCAAAGTGACCTCGGTTTTAGAGTACAAGGCAAAATCCTTGAACGTCTGGTCGATACCGGCCAGACCGTTAAACGCGGCCAGCCATTGATGCGTCTGGATCCGGTTGACCTGAGCCTGCAGGCACAGGCTCAGCAACAGGCCGTCGCGGCGGCAAGGGCCCGTACAAGACAAGCTGCTGATGACGAGGCGCGTTACCGCAGTCTGGTCACTACGGGGGCTGTGTCGGCATCGGCCTACGGTCAGATAAAGGCCGCAGCCGATACGGCCAAAGCGGAACTCAGTGCTGCACAGGCACAGGCGAATGTGGCACAAAATGCGACTGGCTACGCCGTGCTGCTGGCCGACGCCGACGGAGTGGTCATGGATACGCTGGCTGAACCCGGACAGGTTGTCAGTGCCGGGCAAGCGGTCATCCGGCTGGCCAGAGCAGGGCAGCGCGAGGCCATCGTGCAGTTGCCTGAGACACTACGCCCGGCTACCGGAAGCGAGGCCGAGGCAACGTTGTACGGTACCGATAAACAGTCAGTCCCTGCGAAACTGCGGCTCCTTTCCGATGCGGCCGATCCCGTAACGCGCACCTTCGAGGCGAGATATGTGCTGGAGGGGGCACTGGCAAGTGCGCCTCTGGGATCCACCGTTACGCTTCATATTACTGACGAAAAATTACCGGGCCAGATGATGCAGGTGCCTTTAGCGGCAATCTATGATCCGGGCAAAGGGCCGGGTGTCTGGGCGATTTCGGGTAAGCCGGCCAAAGTGTCATGGCGGCCTGTTCAACTGCAGGGGTTGGGTGACGATGTTGCAAGGGTGACCGGTACCCTTAAGCCGGGTGAACAGGTGGTCGCTCTGGGGGCGCATCTGCTGCATGACGGTGAGGCGGTACGCCTGGCTGAACAGAGCGATACCCGCATCGCCGGGAGCCGGCCATGAGCGCGGGGCGATTCAATCTTTCAGCGCTTGCCGTTCGTGAGCGCTCGATCACTCTGTTCCTTATTATTCTGATCACGGTCGCGGGTATTCTCTCGTTTTTCGAACTGGGGCGGGCTGAAGATCCCCCCTTTACCGTTAAGCAGATGACGATTATTACTGCCTGGCCGGGTGCCACCGCGCAGGAGATGCAGGATCAGGTTGCCGAACCGCTTGAAAAGCGTATGCAGGAGCTGAAGTGGTATGACCGTAGTGAGACCTACACGCGTCCCGGTCTGGCTTTTACCATGTTGTCACTGCAGGACCGCACACCGCCCGCACAGGTGCAGGAAGAATTTTATCAGGCGCGCAAGAAGCTCGGTGATGAGGTTAAAAACCTGCCGGCAGGCGTGATAGGGCCGATGATCAATGATGAATTCTCCGACGTAACCTTTGCCCTCTTTGCGCTGAAGGCGAAAGGGGAGCCACAGCGACTGCTGGTGCGTGATGCGGAATCTTTGCGCCAGCGTCTTTTACATGTGCCGGGGGTCAAGAAGGTCAATATCATCGGCGAACAGGCCGAACGCATCTTTGTCTCGTTCTCGCATGACCGGCTGGCCACGCTGGGCATTTCTCCACAGGATATTTTCTCCGCCCTCAACAGCCAGAACGTACTGACGCCCGCAGGTTCGATTGACACCAAAGGGCCGCAGGTCTTTATCCGCCTTGACGGTGCCTTCGACGAACTGGAGAAAATCCGCGAAACGCCCATTGTTGTACAGGGCAGAACCCTACAGCTTTCTGATGTGGCAACGGTTGAGCGTGGTTATGAAGACCCTGCAACCTTCTTGATCCGCAACCAGAGTGAACCGGCGCTGCTGCTGGGGATCGTTATGCGTGACGGCTGGAACGGCCTGGATCTGGGGAAGGCGCTGGATGCGGAAACCGCCAAAATTAATGAGAGCATGCCGCTCGGCATGAACCTGACGAAAATAACCGATCAATCAGTCAACATCAGCTCCGCCGTTGACGAGTTTATGATCAAGTTCTTTGTCGCGCTGCTGGTGGTCATGGTGGTGTGCTTCGTCAGTATGGGATGGCGCGTGGGCGTGGTGGTCGCCGCTGCCGTGCCCTTGACGCTGGCTATCGTTTTTGTGGTGATGGAGGCTTCCGGCAAAAACTTTGACCGCATTACCCTGGGGTCGCTGATCCTGGCGCTCGGGTTGCTGGTGGATGATGCCATCATCGCCATCGAAATGATGGTGGTAAAAATGGAAGAGGGCTACGACCGCATCAAAGCCTCGGCCTATGCCTGGAGCCACACGGCGGCTCCGATGCTGGCGGGCACGCTGGTCACCGCCGTCGGTTTCATGCCCAACGGTTTCGCGCAATCCACCGCCGGCGAGTACACCAGCAACATGTTTTGGATTGTGGGGATTGCCCTGATTGCTTCCTGGGTCGTGGCGGTGGTGTTTACGCCTTATCTGGGGGTGAAAATGCTACCGAAAATCAAAACGGTGGAGGGAGGACATGCGGCGATTTACGACACCCGCCATTACAACCGTTTTCGCCGGGTACTAACCCGCGTTATCGCGCGAAAATGGATAGTGGCCACTACCGTTATTGCCGTCTTTATTGTCGCTATTCTCGGTATGGGGCTGGTGAAAAAACAGTTTTTCCCCACTTCCGATCGGCCTGAGGTATTGGTTGAAGTCCAGATGCCTTATGGCACAGCCATTGAGCAGACCAGCGCCACAACGGCGAAAATTGAAGCCTGGCTGAAAAAGCAGAAAGAGGCAAAAATCATTACGGCCTATATCGGGCAGGGGTCGCCGCGCTTTTATCTTGCCATGGCACCAGAACTGCCCGATCCGTCGTTTGCGAAGATTGTCGTGCTGACGGACAGTCAGGAAGCGCGTGAGGCGCTCAAATTCAGACTGCGTGAAGCAGTGGCCAGCGGCCTGGCGTCTGAAGCGCGCGTGCGCGTGACTCAACTGGTGTTTGGTCCGTATTCACCTTATCCGGTGGCTTACCGAGTCATGGGGCCGGATCCCACCAAACTGCGCGAAATTGCAGACGAGGTAGAAAGGGTGATGCAGGCCAGCCCGATGATGAGGACCGTCAACACCGACTGGGGACCGCGGGTGCCGGCGCTGCATTTCACGCTCAATCAGGACCGCCTGCAGGCGGTGGGGTTGACATCGAATGCGGTTGCACAGCAGCTTCAATTCCTGCTTTCAGGGGTTCCGATCACCTCTGTGCGTGAAGATATCCGTTCGGTGCAGGTCATGGGACGCGCGGCGGGAGATATCCGGCTTGATCCGGCAAAAATAGCCGGTTTTACCTTAGTGGGCTCTTCCGGCCAGCGCATTCCGCTATCTCAGATAGGCAAGGTTGAAGTGCAAATGGAAGATCCTGTTCTGCGTCGTCGCGATCGCACCCCGACGATTACCGTGCGGGGGGACATTGCCGAAAATCTGCAACCGCCGGATGTCTCCACAGCAATCATCAAGGCGTTGCAGCCGGTCATCAATCAACTTCCGTCGGGCTACCGCATTGAACAGGCTGGTTCGATTGAAGAATCCGGCAAAGCCACCCAGGCTATGGCTCCGCTGTTCCCTATCATGATTGCCATGACGCTGTTGATTATTATTCTGCAGGTGCGGTCGATGTCGGCGATGGTAATGGTATTCCTCACCGCGCCACTGGGGCTGATTGGGGTAGTGCCAACACTGCTGCTCTTCAACCAGCCGTTTGGCATCAATGCGCTGGTAGGATTAATCGCGTTATCGGGGATCCTGATGCGTAACACCCTGATCCTGATAGGGCAGATCCATCACAACGAACAGGAAGGGCTGGCACCATTCCATGCCGTTGTTGAGGCGACGGTGCAGCGAGCCAGGCCGGTGTTGCTCACGGCAATGGCCGCCATCCTGGCGTTTATCCCGCTGACGCATTCGGTGTTCTGGGGAACGCTGGCCTATACCCTGATTGGCGGAACCTTTGGCGGCACCATCATCACGCTGGTCTTTCTACCGGCAATGTATGCCATCTGGTTCAGGATACGGCCTGACAATCAGTCGCAGAGTGAAAGGCCTGCATCCGGCTAGATCTGTTTCTGGCGAGAACAAATGAACCGTGTTTTTGTCACTTAGTCTCACCACAGATCATTGTCATTGGGAAATGGTCTGTGGTTTTTACAGTATCGACTGAGAAATTAAGGAACCGGATAAGAGGGAGCTGTGCGCCCAAACATTTCCTCACATCGTGTTTTAGGCCTTTTGCGATAACGCCCTGTTCATTGCGAGAATCGTGCCTAACAACGAGAGGAGTAGAAGTCCGATAACACCCCATGCAAAGGACGCCAAGCCTGTTCGATCCAGCAAAATACCTCCCACAATCCCACCGGCGGCAACGGCGGTGTTCCAACCAGTCGGAGAGCAGATTGTTAGCGCAATTGAGAGTATTGTTTTAGTAAACAGCTGCCACATTTTGCGTCTCGAAGCAGGGAGTCACCAGCAACCTGCCATAGCACTGTATCGCAGATGTAGGTATGAGATTTGCGATGCTTTCCCTCCTCATGCTGCAGACCCCTTAAGTGTATTTATGTGCAAAGAAATATAAATCATATAAATTAAATCTTTCTGCGCCCTGCTAAAGAGTTCTACATGTTGAGCGGACTAAATCACATCACCCTTGCAGTGAGTAACGTAGCAAACAGTCTGAATTTTTATGTTGAGACGCTTGGGTTCACACTTAAAGCCAAATGGGCTCATGGAGCTTACCTTTCGTTGGGTGAACTCTGGCTGTGTCTTTCAGGGGATAAAGTATCTGTTGGTGATGACTACACGCATTATGCATTCAGTATTCCTACTGAAGAATTCGATGTGTTCGTTGAACGGTTGAGGTCTTCTGGTGTTACAGAATGGAAAACTAACAAGAGCGAGGGGAAGTCGGTCTATTTTTTAGACCCCGATGGTCACAGGCTTGAGATCCATGATGGAGACCTTGAGAGCCGCCTCCGTGCTTGCCGTATTCAGCCATACGAAGGAATGGAGTTTTTCTGAATGTTCAAACCAAGGAAGTAAGATGCTTTTGCCAGATGTAAGCTATAACGGCTGGGTTTTATGCCGTAATCAAGGAATGATTGAAGACGCAACAATGCAGGTGATTTTCGAGATCTACAGAGTGCCTGGATGATGCACCACGTTCTTGCCATGGGCAGTTTTGTGCCAGAAGCGGAAGTTGTCGCCTCAATGTACTTTAGCTACTCTTATGCTAATAATTTGACGGAAAAGAAGGGGGCATTCATGCGGGAAATCGTTGTGGAGCCATACGATGAAAAATGGCCTGCTATGTTTAACGCTGAAAATTTTCTGTTACAAGCATTGCTTGGTGACGTGGCTAGGAAGGTTCATCATATTGGCAGTACGTCAGTGCCTGGCCTCTCAGCAAAGCCTGTGATTGATATACTTCTGGAAGTTGCCGATATCAACCAACTGGATAAATGCAACTCTGGAATGGTCGACGCCGGATACGTTGCTCGCGGTGAAAACGGCATTGCAGGACGCCGGTACTTCATTAAGGGGGGGATCAGCGTAGCCATCAAGTGCATGCGTTTTCAGTAGGGGACATTCAGATACTAAAACATCTTTCTTTCCGCGATTATCTGAGGAAAAACAGTGATATCGCAGGCGATTACGCTGAGATAAAGCGTACAGCAGCATTGCTATGTAAGAACGATGCACATCGTTATAGCGCATTAAAAACGAACTTTATAGAGCATCATCTGCAACGTGCGCTGATTGATCTGGAACGATAGATATTGAGTTTGTCACTGTGATGTTTTGTTTAACATAATGCAAATGCCCTATCTCAGGGAGTAACTTGCCCGCCAACTCTGCCTATATGCGCTATGAAACTTCCGCACCTCGCTCATAGCAGACTTGGCGGTCTTGCTTTCCTTCCGCTCTGCGCCAGAAGCGGGCGCTACTTAACCTGATAAGTGAAATGCGAACAAATTCTGCGTTAACTATTGTGGCCAGTGAATGATTCAGATGGCTTTCACACTGGCCAGTCGTCATATCTTCTAATTCAGCTCTGCAGCATGCCCGGTTTTATCCGTAAGACCGGACAACATCGCAAGTATCAGTGCAATAACAGACAATATAGCTCCCGCCCAGTTAGGTGATTGCAGACCGAACCCCGCAGCAATCACCGCGCCACCAAGCCAGGCTCCTACAGCATTACCGAGGTTGAAAAGACCGATATTAACCGCAGCGGCCAGCGTGGGTGCACCTGCTGCCCGTGCTTTACACTTATCCGTAAACCCACCGGAAGAAAATTATGCCTTCGGTGCAGAAGTTATCTATGACTCCGTTTCACGATCAGACGACGTGAAAGGGGAAGATACAGAAAACATCCTTACTCTGTTCCCGGGAACACATATCACAACAGTCAGGATGATGACGCTGAAGCCCGGGCCGAGGCTTGAAAAAGCAAAACGCCCGCTTAAGTTTCCTTAAGCGGGCGTTTCTAATTTGGCTCCTCTGACTGGACTCGAACCAGTGACATACGGATTAACAGTCCGCCGTTCTACCGACTGAACTACAGAGGAATCGTTTGAACGGGGCGAATAATAACGGGGTGGCCCTGGCTTGTAAAGTCAGAAAAGGCCTTGATGTTTCGTTTGCTGCAAGATTATTCAACCTGCTGCTTTTTATGGCTTTTATTGCTGCACTGCTGCGCAGTGGTTCACGACCTGCCACTTATCTTCATCACCATGCTTTATGCTGGTGCAGGCTTTGGTGGTTTTCCGCCAGTGAGGGGAACGTCACTACCGACGCCAATATCATTTTTTCTTATTTTTCCGTCGATTAGTTGACGCTTTCTCTTATTCCGTCTGTCTGGCCCGGATCTTGCTGCGGTTTATCTCAACCCAGCCAAGTGGCATGACGGAGGCAGTATGAATTTCAGACGTCTTAAGTATTTCGTGAAAATCGTCGACATCGGCAGCCTGACCCAGGCGGCAGAAGTGCTGCATATCGCCCAACCGGCTCTCAGCCAACAATTGGCAACGCTGGAAGGAGAGCTGAAACAGCAGTTGCTGATCCGCACCAAGCGCGGGGTACAGCCTACCGAAGCCGGTAATATTCTTTATGCCCATGCCCAGACTATTTTGCGCCAGTGCGAACAGGCGCAAAGTGCGGTTAATAGTGCCGGGCAGGCGATGAGCGGGCAGGTCTCTGTCGGGCTGGCCCCGGGCAGTCTGGCGTCACAGTTGGCGTTGCCGCTGTTGCAGGCGGTGCGCGATCAGCATCCGGGGATTTTGCTCAGTCTGAATGAGAATATTGGCTCGACGCTGGCCGGCCAGGTCGCCAACCAGAATCTGGATATGGCGGTGATCTACGGCGCTAAAATGCCCGCAGGTTTGCAGGCCACGGCCTTAATGCGCGAAGATCTCTATCTGGTGGCGACGCGTGCGGTGCCAAACCCTGGCAACAGTGTTGAGCTGCTGGACGTTGCGCGGCTGAATTTATTTCTGCCGCGTGAGGGGGACGTGGTGCGCAGCCAGGTGGACGAAGCCATGGCGATACGCAAGTTAACGGCCAACGTGATTGGTGAAATTGAATCGCCTGGCACCTTGAGTGCGGCTATCGCCAGTGGTTTGGGGGCCACCATTTTGCCAGAGTCGGTGGCGCGCGCGATGATTGGCCCGGCCAAGGCATGGATGGCGCGTATCAATGCTCCATCGCTGAGCGTGCCGCTTTCGCTGTGCATTTCCGGCCAGCAATCCTTGTCGGCACCGGCGCTGGTGGTGAAAGAGATCCTGCTGTCCATCGCCGCCAGCCGCAGTCAGGAAAAACGCGTGCTGGCGTTGGTGCAATAAATCAGGTCGAACTCGATTAGCTGAGTTGGTAACGGCTGTCCGGCTGGGTGGCGGCGGGTAAATCCGTCTCGTCATTCATTTCGCGCAGGTTGATCTCAATCGCATTGCACATGGCATTGAGCGGCAGATCGTTGGCGGCGGTGCCGAACGGATCTTCCAGCTCTTCTGCCAGGGAGTCCAGCGAGATAAAGGTGTACGAAATAAATACCGAAACCAGCGGCGTCATGTAGTGCAGATCCGGCACCAGCGCGAAGGGCAGCAGGGTGCAGAACAGGTAGACGGTGCGGTGAACGATCAGGCTGTAGGCAAAGGGGATCGGCGTATTGGCAATGCGCTCGCAGCCACCGAGGATCTCCGACAGCCGGTTAAGGTTCTGGTCAATGCTATGAAAAAGTACGTCTGACAACTGAGCCGATTGCCGTTTCTCGCCCAGCCATTGGCCCATCATCAACAACAGTCGGTTGCAGGGGGAGGCGCTGTTTTTAATGGCCAGCAGGTCGGCATTGGGCAGCAGGCGCTGCAGATCCTCGCTGCTATCGCTGCCGCGCAGTTGGTGTTTCAGACAGTAGCTAAATGCCATCAGCAGGGCGGCAAACTCACGCGCTGCCTGATCTTGTTGCGGTAGCAGGCTTTTAATCTGCCGTAGCAGCGAGCGTTGAACAATTAACAACCCTCCCCACAGTAACCGAGCCTCGGTGAAACGCGCATAGCTGACGCTGTTGCGAAAGCCAAGAAAGATGGCGATCGCCACGCCCAGCAGGCTGAAGGGGGCCAGCGTGAGTTTGACGCCCAGGTGTTCGTACCACTGAAAACACAGTACCGCGACAATTGACATCGCCACGTTAAGGCTGAGGCGAAACAGAATTTTAGAGAGCACCGAACCGTGCCAAACGAATAGCCGTCTGAACCAGTGTTGCTGAGGTCTGACAATCATAGGAGTGATAATGACTGGGGGATGGAAGCCGCTGTTGTAACAGATTTACGGTGTGTTCATCAACGGTCTGGGCGTTAAAAGTTAAAAAGCCCGCATCGCGGGCTTTAGCCATCCGCCGTTAACGGAACGGCGGTTCGTTAAAGGTACGCAGCTTGCGGGAATGCAGCCGATCGCCCTCGGCGCGCAGCAGGTCGATAGCGCAAATGCCGATCTGCAGATGCTCCGAGATCGCGCCTTCATAGAAACGGTTGGCCTGCCCGGGCAGTTTGATTTCGCCGTGCAGCGGTTTGTCGGACACGCACAGCAATGTGCCGTAAGGCACCCGGAAACGGTAACCCTGAGCGGCGATGGTGGCGCTTTCCATGTCCACCGCCACGGCGCGGCTGAGGTTAAAGCGCAGCGCCGAGGCCGAGTAGCGCAACTCCCAGTTACGGTCGTCGGTGGTGACTACCGTGCCGGTTCGCAGGCGTTGTTTAACCTCTTCGCCGGGCATGCCGCTGACCATTTTGGTGGCGTCATACAGCGCGCGCTGCACCTCGGCAATGCTGGGGATTGGGATGTCCGGCGGCAGTACCGAATCCAGCACGTGATCGTCGCGCAGGTAGGCGTGGGCCAAAACGTAGTCGCCAATCGACTGGCTTTCGCGCAGGCCGCCGCAGTGGCCGATCATCAGCCAGGCACTGGGGCGCAATACTGCCAAATGGTCGCAGATGGTCTTGGCGTTGGACGGGCCGACGCCGATATTGATCAGGGTGATGCCCTGGCCGGTACGAGAAATCAGATGGTAGGCCGGCATCTGGTGGTTCTTCCAGGCCAGGTCGGACACTGCCTGGTCCGGCGCGGTGGTTTCCGGCGTGATATAGATGCCACCGGCACTCGACAGCGCAATGTAAGGGCTGGCCGGATCGGCTATCTCGGCGCAGGCCCAGCGAACAAACTCATCCACGTAGCGGGTGTAGTTGGTGAACAGCACGAACGGCTGGAAATGCTCTACCGGGGTACCGGTGTAGTGCCGCAGCCGCGCCAGCGAAAAATCGGCCCGTAAGGCGTCGAAATGCGAAAGCGGGAAGGTGCTGGTGGCATGGAACAGGCCGTCGGCGGTTTCGTCGCCAATTTGCGCCAATTCGGTGGTGGGGAAATGCTGTGCCAGGCTGGCGCTCATGGAGCGATCCAGCATCAGATTGGAGCCGTCAATCACGTAGGGGAAAGGAATTTCCTGCTGTGATGGCCGCACTTCGATATGCGCATCGTATTCACTCGCCAGCATGGTCAGTTGTTCGGTCAGATAGTGGCGAAACAGCTGCGGGCGGGTAATGGTGGTGGTGTAGCAGCCGGTATGGGTGAAACGGCCATAGGCGCGGGTTTTGGTCTGACCGGGCGATTTTCCATCCCAACTGACCCGCAGTTCTGGGTAAACAAACAGCCCTGTGGCGCGGGTCTGCGCGTCGGGCAGCCCACCGTGATTGATAAAATCCCCAACCGCCTGGCGCAGCGCTTCAACCGAGGCTTCGTACAGCGCTTCCAGTTGTTCGATCGCCTGAGCGGGGGTGAGGCCGGTGCCGGATTGCTGACTGCTCATACTCTCTCCTTGGTTCTCCCGGCTATGCGGCGGGAGGCATACGGATGCCAATATCAATTCACAGCAACAGGTTAGCCGAAGACGGGCGTAAAATCTTTATTGAAGGGGAAAAGAAAACGCAGCGGCATGGCGTCTGCCGCTGCGGTGTCGCGATCAGGATGCGGGGGCGGCCTGTTCCACTTTCAGCGAGACCAGGCCAATGCCCAGTTTTTTCGGCGTAAAGCCGCCGCTGGCGCCTTCCTGTGGCTCGGTCGGTGCCGGTGGTGTGATACGGATGTTCTGCGCACCGCCAGGGTTAGCAAAGCGTAGCGTCACGGTAGTGTCCTGCTCGGTGAGCGTCACAAACTGTTCCTGGTCACCGACGCGTACCGAAATTGGTTCGCCAACGTTTTTGCCGTAGGCGCGTGCGCGCAGCACCAAATCAAAGGCTGAAGGCAGTGGGTCGACATAGTCGATGTTCACCGTCGGTGCCAGATTGGCGTCCGACCAGCGGCCCCAGTCCTCGACGGCGGCAACACCGGTAATCGCCTTCACCTGTTCCGGCATGCCCGGCAGCATAAAGGCAATGGCATCTGCGTGATATTTAACCGCCGCATCGTCCACTTTCAGCCGCTCGACGGCATTTTGATATGCGGCCACGCTATCCCCTTCCGGGCTGCTAAAGTTGACCTTGCCACGATAGTTGCCCCCTTTAGCCTGCACGATGTGCGGTGGGGCGGCCAGATTGCCTGAGGCAACGCAGGTCTCGGTACTCAGCGCCAGTTCAGGCGCCCATACCCGGCCAATTTCATAGCACTTGTCGACCCAGACGAATTTTTCACCCGCTCCCAAACCGGCGAGCTGTTTTTTCAGCGGCGTGGACAGATAGACGTTAAACATCGGCTCAATTTTATTGTCCGTCACCTTCAGGATAAACGGCACCTTAAAGGTGATGCCAGAGAAGCTAAAACGGCTGCCCTGGTTATCCAGGTTAAAGTTGCTGATGTTGTTGGGGAAGCCCCATTGTTTCACCACCGCCGGTTTCCAGGCGTTGATTTTCTCATCGATATTCAGGAACACGGTGGCCAGCGTTGGGCTGGAGAGGCTGCTGCGGCCAAGGCCAATGTAGTTATCGCCGCCCATCACGTCCAGCACCGTGGCGCCGTTGTCCAGCGTGCTGCGTTTCTCGTTATGCAGCGCGGTCTGTGGGTGGGTGCCGTCGATAATAAAGAACAGATTGCGGCGTTTCTGCTTGGTCAGAATGTCATAAGCGGTGTTGTTCATCGCCAGGTGATCCGAAGACACCACGATAACGGTATTTTTGAAGTACTCGGACGCTTTGATTTTGTCGATTAGTGCCGCGATATGTTGCTGGCTACAGGCCACCGCGCTTAGCGAGCGGTTTTCCTTGTTCTGCCAACTGAACGACTTTTTGCTGCAACTGGCGGAGATAAAACCGTCCGGGTGATGGGTGTCGACGGTCAGCGCAAACAGCGAGAACTTTTTATCCTGTTTCGACAGCTCGACAAACTTGTCGAACACCAGATCCAGCACGGTATCGTCGTACCAGCCCCAGTCATTTTTGTAGCCCGGATCGCTGACCTGCCCACGCAACTCCTTGAAGCCATACGCATGGTCAAAACCGTGCGATTTCAGGAAGGTATCTTTGCCGGCGAAGGCCAGTTCGGCACCCTGATAAAAGTAGTTGTCGTAACCGGCGGATTTCAACACGTCACCCAGGCAGACGTTTTCCGGATAAAAGGTGGAAACGGCGCTGGAGGCGTTGCCGTCAAAGGGGGCAAACAGCGGGATCCCGCACTGCGAAGACACCATACCGGCAATGGTATAGCCGGTGCCGGGTAGCTGTTGGGTATTGCTGAAATCGATACTGTTTGCGCGGTGCTGGTTCAGTTCGTCGGTCAGGCCGGGGAAGAGATCCGCATCCAGATAGGTTCTCTCCAGGCTTTCGGCATAGATATACACCAGGTTCGGCGCTTTACTCTGCATGCTCTTTTTCGGGGCTTTGTAATAGGTATCAAAGTCGGCGGTGTCACCGCTAATCTGGCTTCTGACCAGCAGGGAGATATCCTGAAAGGCCGGGGTGGTGCCGACGGAAAACAGCGCCAGCAGCACGGCGAGCACGCTATAAACCACGCTGCTGCTTTTTGCCTTGCGCCGTACCAGGCTCCAGGTCAGCACGGCGAAGATCAGTGCCAGCACCGCCAACAGGCCGATAAACGGCAGCAGGTATTTACCAACGCCGGCACCCTTCAGGCTGCTGGTGAGGGTGTAGAGCACCGCATCGGTAATGCCATCGCCGGTAAAGTAGTTACTGGCGATCAGCACCACGTTAAGGATCAGATAGCTGCCCAACAGCGTCAGCAGGGCGGCCAGCCACCAGCGGTTGGCGGCGGCTCGGGTCCGGTAGATGAGAATTGAGGCTAAAAAAAGTGCAAATGAAATTAATGCTGAAACCATCCACCGTACCCTGTCTGATTAAAAAGAAAATCTTAACTGCTCTGACAAATGCTATTGAGCCGCGCACAGCGCGAAAGAGGAAGGGTATAGCGCATTGAAAGCACCAGGGTCAATGCGTGTTTGCATTGCCTCGCCGCGGCAGAGTGCGATTGGCGTTTTTTGTGACATTACTGTGACACTAATCACGTCTGAGAGCAGCAGAGCGCAAAATAGGCCCTCTCCTTCGGGAGAGGGTCAGGGAGAGGGGAAACAGACCAACGCGCCCTTTAAGGCAACTCCACCGCATACTGCTCTACCGGGGTGATTTTCTTGATCAGCTTATTGTCGAACAGGAACTGTTCATAGGCCTGATAGCGCGCTTTATCCAGCCTGGCCGGATCGCGGGCGAACAGCGGCAGGCTGGCCTGCCAGGCCTGTTTGTTGAACTCAGTATTGAGTTCCGGGTGGGCCTTGGCGAACGCCAGCCAGCTTTCCTGTGGGTGAGCCTGCAGGTAATCGTTGCCTTTTTTCAGCGCCGTGAGGAATTTTTTGATTTTCGGCTCGCCCACCGCGTCGCGATTGGCGACGATAATCAGTTCGTCGTAGGCCGGCACGCCGTAGTCTTCCACGTTAAACACCACCGGATCCTTGCCCTGCAACTTTAGCTCCAGCGCTTCGATATTACGATATCCGCCAATCACCGCATCAACCTGACCTGCCAGCAGGGCGCTGGTCAGTTGGAAATTAACGTTGATCAACTTACCGTCGCCAGGGTTGAGGTGTTCATGCTTGAACATGGTTGCCAGCGTGGCCTGTTCGATGCCGCTGACCGAGTAACCGATTTTTTTGCCCTTCAGCCCCGCCGGGGTGGTAATGCTTTTATCCAGCGTAATCACGGTATTGAGCGGTGAATTAATCAGGGTACCCACGCGCATCAGCGGCAGACCCTGATCGGCAAAGAAATGCAGCTGCGGCTGATAGGTGATGGCCAGATCGGCCTGTTTTGCCGCCACCAACCTTGGTGGTAACGCCGGATCGGAAGGCGGTACAATCTTGACGTCCAGGCCTTCGGCCTTGAAGGCACCAATCTGCTCGGCCACCATAATCGGCGCGTGATCGGGGTTGATATACCAGTCGAGCACCAGCGTCAGTTTTTCTGCGGCGGTAGCTTGCCCGGCCAGCGTAGTGCAGAGTATCAGTCCGCAGAGGGTATTTTTAATCATTGTGGATCCCTTGTTATCAGTCATTTTCCGGCGCCCAGTCGATCAGGCGCAGCAGCAGCGCGTCTACCGTCACCCAAAGCAGGATGGTCATCAGCACCAGAATAAACAGCGCGGCAAAACAGACGTCGGTCTGCATGCGCGCGTTGGCGTTCAGCATTACGTAACCCAAACCTTCCGCCGAGCCGACCCATTCACCGATGATCGCGCCGATCGGGGCGACGGCGGCGGCCATGCGCAGCCCGGAGCCAAAGGCCGGCAGTGCCGCCATCAGCCGCACGTGCCGCAGTTGCGCCCAGGGAGAAGCGCGCAGGGTGCGGGCCAGATCGAGATAATCGTTATTGACACGGCGCAGTCCGTCGAAGAAGGCTGAGGTGACCGGGAAGAAGATCACCAATACGGCCATCACCACCTTGGCGCTCATGCCAAAACCGAACCACAGCACCAACAGCGGGGCCAGTGCAAACACCGGGATAGCCTGACTGGTCAGCACCAGCGGCATTAGCCAGCGTTGCAGCCGCGGGGAATAAATCATGCACAGCGCCAGTACGGCACCGAGCAACACCCCGGCCAACAGGCCGCAGGCGATCTCGGCGGCGGTGATCAGCGTGTGGTAACCGAGGTAAGCCCGGTCGTTCCACAGCGCCTGCGCGACTGAAGAGGGCGAAGGCAGCAGAAAAGCCGGAATATCACCCAGAGTGACCAGTCCCCACAGCAATAGCAGGCCGGCAAACACCATCAGGCTGCGGCGCATCTGCGACAGACGGCTTTCAATCTGTGGTTTCATCCGGCGGCCCTCACCAGTTGCAACAACAGCTCGCTCTGGCTTTTTAGCAGTTGAGGATCGTCCGGTGCGCGCGGCGGCAAACCTTCGATAACATGGCTATCGTCAATACCGGCGGGATAGCGGGACAGTACCAGCAGGTGATGGCTGAGACGGCAGGCTTCCATTGGGTCGTGGGTAATCAGCAATACGGTGTGCTGCGCCAGCAGTTCGGCGGCCAGTTGCTGGATCATGGCGCGGGTAATGGTGTCCAGCGCCGAGAAAGGCTCATCCATCAGCACAATCGGCTGGCGCTCATACAGGGTACGGGCGATGGCGGCGCGCTGGCGCATGCCACCGGACAGCGCAGCAGGCAAGGCATTGCCATAGCCACTCAGCCCCACGCGTTCCCGCAGGTGTTCCGCCCAGGGCCGATCGACCTTTTCACCGCGCAGCCGCGCGCCGAGGCTGATGTTCTGGTCAATGGTCAGCCACGGATAGAGCAAATCCTTTTGCCCCATATAAGCGATGCGCCCGGCAATCGGCAGGCCATCACTGCCGGTCACCGAGCCGGAGGTGGGTTTTTCCAGCCCGGCAATAATCTTCAACAGGCTGGTTTTGCCCGCGCCGCTGGCGCCGAGCAGGGCAACAAAACTGCCGCCTGCGATATCGAAGCTCAGTCGCTCGAAAATCACCTGCTGACCAAAGCGCAGGGTTAAATCCCGCACCTGAATACCCGGCCGAACGCCATGGTGTTGCGCGTTGCCTATACTCATTGGGCATTCAGCCCCATTTGCCAGAAGGCAGATTCCAGTCGGGTGGCGGTGGTGAAAATCTCTGACAGTTCGCCCAGGCGGCTTTCTGCACCGCGCTGACGGCCGACGTTTTCCAGCAGATCGATAGCGGCCTGCACCCCGGTCAGATAGCCCGGATCGCCATAGTTGCGGATCCACGAGGCGTAAGGGTTGCCCTCCATCACCGTGGCAGGGTCGCCCAGCAGCCGCAGGCCAATCTCGGCATAGCCGGCGACGCAGGGCAACAGCGCCGCCAGCAGGTCGAGAGCGTCCCCGGAGTGGCCGATATCGAGTACATAACGGGTGTAATTGAGGGTTTCTGCGGCTTCTGGCTCGGCGGCAATCTGCGGCTCGCTGAGGTCCCAGTCGGCGCAATAGGCCAGATGCAAAGGCAGCTCGGCGACAATCGCATTGAGCGAGGCGGTGGCCGTGCGCATCTCCGGCAGGGTGCGCAGTTTACTGACCAGCAGGGCGTAAGCGCGGGCAAAGTGGATCAGGAACAGATAGTCCTGGGTCAGATAGCGGCGGAAAGCAGGTTCGGGTAGCGTACCGGCGGCCAGTTGCTGAATAAAGGGGTGAGCGACATAGTCCTGCCAGTGGCTACCGGCGCGCAGGCGCAGTTGGCCGTAGAGACCGTCGTCGAATTGGGGAGTAAACATGGGACCTCCAAAAGTGAGTGGAGATCCGGGCGCGCTGAGGTATGAACAGGCAATGACTGATAGCGTTATTGCCGACCCGTCCCTTCGCTGGCATGACCCAGATCAGGTTCAAAGGGTTCGGCTTGCGCCATCTCAGCCCATTACAGGACACCCCTCGGAGGAGCCTGTTATACGATATTTACTTTTTGATTACAATGTTTGGGCGGGGGGAAGCCTGGAGGATTTTCTCTGCCAAAAACGGTTCGTTTAGTGCGGTCGAAGACAATTTTTCTGGCCTGACAGGGGGCATATTTGTCACTGTAATCCGGTCATAATTGAACCTAAGGACACCACCCATGAAGAAAATTGGATTTCTCTCTTTTGGCCACTGGACGCCTTCGTCACAGTCGGGCACCCGTTCGGCCGGCGATGCGTTGCTGCAATCGATCGACCTGGCCGTCGCGGCAGAAGAGCTGGGGGCGGATGGGGCCTATTTCCGCGTGCATCACTTTGCACGCCAGCTTGGCTCGCCATTCCCGCTGTTGGCTGTCATCGGTGCCAAAACCCAGCGTATTGAGATTGGTACCGGCGTGATCGACATGCGCTATGAAAACCCGCTGTATATGGTTGAAGACGCCGGAGCCGCCGACCTGATTTCAGGCGGACGCTTGCAGCTTGGCATCAGCCGCGGTTCTCCCGAGCAGGTGATTGATGGCTGGCGTTACTTTGGTTACACGCCTGCGGACGGCGAGACCGAAGCCGATATGGCCCGCCGCCACACCGAAGTGCTGCTTGATGCGCTGCGCGGTGAAGGCTTTGCCGAACCCAGCCCGCAGCCGATGTTCCCTAATCCTCCCGGTCTACTGCGCGTTGAACCCTTCTCCGCGGGGCTGCGGGATCGCATCTGGTGGGGTGCCAGCTCAGACGCCACGGCAGTTTGGGCCGCGAAGCTGGGGATGAACCTGCAAAGCTCGACGCTGAAAAACGACGAAACCGGCGAGCCGTTCCACGTGCAGCAGGCCAAACAGATCCGCGCTTACCGCGAGGCCTGGAAGCTGGCAGGGCATAAACGAGAGCCACGGGTGTCGGTCAGCCGCAGCATTTTTGCGCTGATGAACCAGCAGGACCGCAGTTACTTCGGCAATAGCGGGCAGGAGGGCGATCAGGTGGGCTATATCGGCGATCAGACCCGGGCGATATTCGGCCGCAGTTATGCCGCCGAGCCGGAGCTATTGATCAAACAGCTGGCGCAGGATGAAGCCATTGCTGAAGCGGATACCTTGCTGCTGACGGTGCCAAACCAGTTGGGCGTTGAGTATAACGCCCATGTGATTGAGTCGATCCTGAAGCATATTGCACCGGCGCTGGACTGGCGCTGATAAGTCGCGTACCGAAAGCCCGCCAGCCTCTCCGGTGGCGGGCTTGACTTATTTTGCTCATTTTGTATTTTAAGGACATGCATACTTTTCTGATTATCGTCCCCGAAGGGGGCATGTTATTTGAGTCGGCAGGCATCGCCGACATCCTGATGCAAGCCAATCGCTTGAGGCCCAACGACGCTCCACTCTACCGGATGTCGCTGGCCACCACCCAATCTCACCGGGTGGTGCATGGGTCGTCCGGCTTGAATCTGTTGGCCGATCATCGTCTTTCAGATCTCGACCCAGAGCAGGAACGCGACACCATCATAGTGACCGGAAAAGGCGCGACCGAGGAAGAGAGTGCCTATGTTGTCGACTGGCTACGGCGTGCCGCACCCCAGGCGCGGCGTATTGCGTCGGTTTGCGGTGGGGCGTTGCTGCTGGCCGAAGCCGGTTTGCTGGATGGACGCCGGGCGACCACCCATTGGCGATTACTGGAAACCTTGCAGACTCGTTTCCCAAAAGTGCAGGTCGAAAATGGGCCGTTGTACGTGCAGGATGGTTCCGTCTGGACTTCGGGCGGGGTCAGTTCCGGCTTCGATCTCACCCTGGCGCTGGTGGAAGACGATTACGGTTTTGTTCAGGCGCGTGAAGTGGCGCAAGATCTGGTGATGTTCCTGCGTCGGCCTGGTGGTCAGGCGCAGTTCAGCCGTTACCCGTTGAATCAGGCTAAAACCCCTGGCCCAATCCGCGATCTTCAGTCGTGGATCCTGGAGAATCTGGCCGCAGACCTTTCCGTTGAGCAGTTGGCGGAACGGGTTGCCATGAGTCCGCGTAACTTTACCCGGGTGTTCACGCGTGAAACCGGTATTTCCCCCGCCAAATTTGTTGAAGAAGGGCGTTTATATCTGGCCCGGCAACGCCTGGAGCAGAGTGCGGAAGGTATTGAGCAAATCGCCATCAGTTGCGGGTTTGGCAATGGCCTCAATCTGCGGCGCGTTTTTGAGCGGCATTTGCAACTCTCACCTACCGAGTATCGCGAGCGTTTTCATTCCCGCATGTTGGCCTAAATTGATCTACAAACGTCATTTACGTCATATCTCTCCCGGTTTAGATTGGTGACAGAGCCAATAATGAAGGAGTAGATCATGGTCAAAGTAGGCATTAATGGATTCGGCAGGATCGGCAGGAACGTGTTGCGCGCGGCGTTAGGTCGCAGTGACTTTCAGGTTGTGGCAATCAATGATTTGACTGACAGCAAAACCCTGGCGCACCTGCTGAAATACGATTCGCTTTCAGGCACTCTGGCAGCCAGCGTCGAAGCCGGTGAGAACCAGTTGCTGCTCGATGGTCGGCCGATTCATGTTTTCTCCGAAAGAGATCCGGCTGCCATCCCATGGAGCAGCGTGGGTGTTGAGGTAGTGATTGAGGCGACGGGCTTCTTTACCGACAAAGCCAAGGCCGAAGTGCACATCACCCAAGGCGGAGCCAAGCGAGTCATTATCTCGGCACCGGGCAAGGACGATGATATTACGCTGGTGCTGGGCGTTAACCATCAGCAATACGATCCGGCCAAACATTTTGTGGTCAGCAACGGCAGCTGTACCACTAACGGCCTGGCCCCTGCCGCCCAGGTATTGCATCAGGCATTCGGTATTGAATACGGTTTGATGAATACTACCCATGCTTACACCAATAGCCAGGCACTGCATGACCAACCGGAAAAAGACCTGCGCGGTGCCCGTGCCGCAGCGGAGTCGATTGTGCCTTATTCCAGCGGTGCCGCCAAAGCGCTCGGCAAGGTGATCCCGGAGCTGGACGGTCGCCTGACCGGTTACTCGCTGCGGGTGCCGGTACCGGTAGTGTCTATCGTGGACTTAACGGTCACGCTGAAACGTGAAGTGACGGCCGAAGAGATCAACGCGGCTTTCCGCCAGGCCGCCGAATCCGGTCCTCTCAAGGATATTCTCGGCTACAGCGATGAGCCTTTGGTGTCCAGTGATTATAGAGGCGACCCGCGTTCGTCGGTGATTGATGGGCTTTCCACGCTGGTGATTGGCGGTAATTTGGTCAAGATCCTCGCCTGGTACGACAACGAGTGGGGCTTCTCTAACCGGCTGGTGGATCTGGCGGTTCTGATGGAAAAACGCGGTTTGTAAAAGAGTAGGGGCGCTGCATGCTGCGCCCCTGTAGTGAACCCGGTCAAGTTACAGTTGCGCGATCTGCATTAAATCTTGTTTGGCCCCTGGCGCGACCGCCAGCACCGGCCCGCCGCGCAGCAGATGTTCCCCGTCGGTATTAAACGGATGGGTCCAGCCACCGGCTTCATTGACCAGGCAGTAACCCGCCAGACAATCCCATGCGTGCATATAAGGCTCGTAATAACCCACCAGTCTTCCTGCGGCAACCCAGGCCAGCATCATGGCACCGGAACCGTTACGGAAGAAATTGCCGCCCACCGCGGTGATCGCGGCGGCTATTTCGCCAACGCGCTCGGGCGTTACATAGCTGTTGGCACCAAAACCGGTAACGTGGTTTTGCATGGTGCGCTGTGGATCCACCCGCAGCGATTTGCCATTAAGCGTGGCACCTGCACCGCGTGCCGCAACAAAGCACTCTTGCTGACAAGGGGCGACGATCACCCCGATCACCGGCTCACCCTGATGAATAACCGCAATCGATACACACCAGTTCGGCATACCGTTAACGAAAGGGCTGGTGCCGTCGATCGGATCTACCACCCAGGTGTAGCCAGAGTCACCCGGCTGCAGGCCAAACTCCTCCCCCAAAAAACCGTCGTCCGGGAACTGCTGGGCGATTTTCTCGCGGATCAGCAATTCAACTTCGCGGTCGGCAATCGATACCACGTCCTGCGCATCGCGTTTGGTTTCAATCACCAGGCTTTCGCGGCGGTTAAAATAGTCCAGCGCTTTGTCGCCGGCTGCACGCGCCGCCTGTTCGGCCAGCGTCAGGCGTTGGGAAATCAGCTCATTCATTTTAGCTCCTTAATATTTTGCGGCTTACTGGGCAATCAGCGCCAGCCCCTGAGATTTGAAATCAATGGCCACGCGAGTGGTCGGCGTCAGCTGGCGTTCCATCTGCACATCGACAATAAACAACGCGCCGAGGTCGGTCTTCACTTCATATTCGATATGGTCCCCCAGCCAGGCGCTGTGGGTTACTTCGCCATTTAATGCGCCGGTCTGCTCTGGCCGCAGGGTAATAAACTGCGGCCGCACCGAAAGCTGGGCGGCGCCGGGGCGCGCTTTGGCACCCGGCACCCGATACTGACGGCTGCCGAGGGTGATCAGCGCCTCGCCGTTATCCACCCGCTCAATGTCACAGGGCAGAATATTGGCCTCGCCCATAAAGTCGGCGATAAACACCGAAGCCGGTGAGTGATAGAGCTCCTGTGGCGCACCCTGTTGGGCAATATGCCCTTCTTTCATGACGATAATCTTATCGGAGACCGCCAAAGCCTCTTCCTGATCGTGAGTGACATACACTGCAGTAAAGCCGAGGCGCTGTTGCAAGTCGCGGATCTCGGTGCGCACCCGGCGACGCAGTCGCTCGTCAAGATTGGATAGCGGCTCGTCGAGCAGCAGCACCTGGGGTTCTAAAACCAGCGCACGCGACACGGCAATGCGCTGCTGCTGGCCGCCAGAGAGTTCGGCGGGCAGGCGTTGGCCCATGTTTTCCAGACCGACCAGTTTCAAGCCCTCACGCGCCCGATCCTGCGCTTCTTTACGCGGCAGGCCGCTGGCGAGCAGGCCGTACATCACGTTGTCCAGCGCATTCATATGCGGGAACAGGGCGTAGGACTGGAACACCATAGCCACGTCGCGCTCATTGGCAGGCAGATGCGTGACATCTTTGCCGCCGATCAGAATACGTCCTGAAGTGGGGTGTTCCAGGCCGGCCAGCAGGCGCAGGGTAGTGGTTTTGCCGCAGCCCGAAGGGCCGAGCAGCGTCACCAGCGTTCCGGGTTCGACGGTGAGCGAAAGGCCGGGCAGGGCGGTGAAGTCGGCAAACTGTTTGGTGACGTTCTCAAACACCACCGAGCCGGAGCGAATGGCAGTCATAGGGCATTCTCCTGATGTAAGGCCGCGGGTGGCGTCACCGGCGGGGTAGCAGTTATTGCGCGGCGCAGGCGACGTTCGCCAACCAGTAACTGGAAGCTGAGGATCACCGCCAGCATCACCACGATAAGCACCGAGGAGTAGGCGATAGCCACGCCGTATTCCCCGTTTTCGACCAGCCCGACGATGTAGGAGGTGGCCATGTTGTACTGGGCGCTGACCAGGAAAATCACCGCGCTGATCGAGGTAATTGCCCGCACAAAGGCATAAACCAGAGCTGCGCTGATAGCGGGTTTCAGCAGCGGCAGGATCACTTTGCGCAGGGTGCGGAAACTGCTGGCGCGTAGCGTCAGCGAGGCTTCATCCAGGCTGCGATCCAGCTGGCTCATGGCGGCGATGCCACCGCGCACGCCGACCGGCATATTGCGGAACACGAAGCAGGCCACCAGGATCAGTGCGGTACCGGTGATCTCCAGCGGCGGCAGGTTATACGCCATGATGTAACTGACGCCGATCACCGTGCCGGGAATGGCAAAGCTGAGCATCAACATAAACTCAAAGGTCTGGCGCCCGGCAAACTTCTGCCGCACGATCAGCCAGGCGGTGAGCAGGCCAACAATGGCGGTCAGCGGCGCGGCGATCAGGGCAATTTCCAGCGTGGTCCAGAACGAGTTCCAGGCGACCCCGGTCCAGACTATCTGGCCGCTGTTCCACTGGAAACCGAAGGCGCGGGCGTAATGAGCCAGCGTCAGGCTGTTATCCAGCCCCCAGGACTGTACAAAACCACCGATCAGGATCATGCCGTAGACCACCAGCGTGAATAGCCCCCAGGGGATCACCAACGCGTACACGCCATAGCGCAAGCCGCGTGGCAGCCCACAGTGGGTGCCGGAATCTCCTTTGCCGGTGACGGTGGCGAAGTTTTTCCCCGCCAGCCACTGGCGCTGCAAGATAAAGGCACTGAGGGTGAAGCACAGCAGGATGATCGCCAGTACGGCGGCGCGGCTTGGATCGTTTTGCGCCCCCACCACCGAGAAGAAGATCTCGGTCGACAGCACGCCGTGGCTGCCCCCCAGCACCATCGGATTGCCGAAGTCCGCCATGCTTTCGATAAAGCTGATCAGGAAGGCGTTGGCCAGACCGGGGGCCATCAGCGGCAGTGAAACATAGCGGAAAGTGCGCCAGCGGTTGGCGCGCAGCGTCTGTGAGGCTTCTTCCAGCGAGGGGCTGACCCCTTCCACCACGCCAATCAGCACCAGGAAGGCTATCGGGGTGAAAGAGAGCACCTGAGCAATCCAGATGCCGGTCAGGCCATACAGCCAGCGGCCTGGCTCGATGCCAAACAGGCTGGCGAGCAGTTCGGTAACCACGCCCGCGCGGCCAAACAGCAGCATCAGCGCCAGCCCAATCACAAACGGTGGCGTGATGATCGGCAGTACGGTCAGCAGGCGCAGCCCTTTTTTGAACGGCAGCGGCGTGCGGGTGGCGGCCAGCGCAAAAGCCAGGCCGAGCAGCGTGGAACCACTGGCGGTCATCAACGCCAGGGTCAGGGTGCGCCAGGCTGTACCGCAACTGCCGCCTTTCAGGCAACCCAGGCTCCAGATGGCCGGATCCTGCATATTGGCGATCAGGCCGTCGGGTTTAAACGAGCCGTCCACGTCCTGTACCGAGGAGACAAGCATGCTCAGAACCGGGTAGAGCACGAAGGTGGTCACCAGCGCGACCAGCAGCACAATGGCGGCCACCACAAAGGCATCCCCCTTCAGCACGCCGCGTTCGGCCAGTGCAAAAGAGAACAACAGCAAAAAGGTGGTGATCAGCAAAATGGCACCGGCGCCAAAGGCGGGTTGGCCGTCGCTGAGCGTGCCGAACAGCTGCTCGCTCCACTGCCAGTTCCAACCGCTGTAGCCGATGGCGTGGCCTTCAAACAGCAAAAATACGATGCCGACGACGCTGGCGCACATCAGCAGTTGCGAGCGCAGGCGGCTCACCGGCAGCAGGCGTGCCGGCGCGCAAACCAGCAGCATCAGCAGGGCAATCAGCAGCCAGGGGCGTTGAAAGGTCAGTATTTGCCACAGCGCGGGGGCACTGGCCTGATCCCGCCACAGCGTACTCAGCCAGCCAAAGTCGAAGAACCCGGCTTCCTGGCTGTACCAGGGCAGTAGCAATACGGCCAGTGCGCCCAGCACGAGGGCCCCGTCCAGGCGGCGGTTTTGAGCATTCATCATAACCTCGAGAGTTCATTTTTCCGTCACTGCGCTTTGCATGGGCGAGAGTTACCTCGCCCGGTTTGTCTCAGAGCGCGTCACATTCGGGAGGAAAGGGACGTGAATTATTGGGCGCTGGCGCCGATCTCTTTATCCCAGCGGCTGAGCAGTGCCTTGCGTTTTTCTGTCGCGCCGTAGGTTTTAAAGTCGTAATCGATCAGTTTGATGTTCTCAAAGCGTGGCGCATATTCGGAAATCGCCGCGTTACGATTTGACGGCAACTGGAAGGATTTGGCGTCTTTCATGTGCGATTGCGCATCAGCGCTGAGCGCCCAGTCGTACCACACCTTGGCCTCATTGAGGTTGCGTGCGCCTTTGACGATCGACATCGAACCAATTTCAAAACCTGTGCCTTCGCACGGGGCTACTGCTTTGATCGGGAAGCCATCGACCTGCATCGCGACGGCATCATGCATAAACACGATACCGACGGTGGTTTCGCCGCGTGCCGCTGCCTTCACCGGCGCCGAGCCGGATTTGGTGTACTGCGAGATATTGGCGTTGAGTTTTTTCAGGTAGTCGAAGGCCGGTTCTTCGCCCATGATCTGCACCAGCGTGGCGAGGGTGTTGTAAGCGGTACCGGAAGAATTTGGGTTAGCCATCTGGATCTCGCCTTTGTAGGCCGGGTCCAGCAGGTCGCTCCAGCAGGCAGGCACCTTGAGTTTTTTCTCCGCCAATAGCCTGGTGTTGTAACCCCAACCCAGCGCCCCGGCATAAACACCCACGGTGCGGTAACCGGCGCTTTCCGCCTGTTTGCGTGCCCAGTCGTGCTGTTGATCAAGCAACGGGGATTTATAAGGCTGGGTTAACCCTTCGTCCGCGGCCTGCATATGCGGATCGCCAGTGCCTGCCCACCAAATATCGGTGCGCGGATTACGGGCTTCGGTACGAATACGTGCGTAGGCTTCCCCGGCGGAGAGGCGCACCATACTGACTTTGATATCCGGATGCTGTTTCTCGAACAGGTTGGTCATCTGTTCGCAGACCACCACATCGGCGGAGCAGATCATGTTCAATTTCCCAGCGGCGAAAACAGGTGAAGCAGAGAGTGCAGAGCCAGCGGCGAGGACCGCTATCAGAGTAACGCGATGCATGGTGTTCTCCTTGGTTGTGTAGGGTGGCGATACGTTGTCGCCTATTCTTTTTGCACGTGTGTGCAAATAACTAGAGGATAAAAATTGTGCTGTCAATCGCGCAATGAAACAATTCAACCTTCTCGTCACAAAAATGAAACATTTTTACCGATAAAAATTTGCACAGCTTTGCAAAGTGCGGCAAACTTTTCGCAGAGCAGAAAATGGATGGATATGAAGATGGCGGTGGACAAGGCGATGATCAGTGCGAAAGACGTGGCGGAATTGGCTGGGGTTTCCCGATCGGCGGTCTCGCGGACTTATACGTCTGGTGCCAGCGTGTCGGCGGCGACCCGCGAGAAGGTGATGCGGGCGGCTGAAGAACTGGGATATCACGTTAACCATTTGGCTCGGGGATTGGTGCGTAACCGCAGCGGCATTGTTTGCCTGATTGTTTCAGAGTTGGCGACCCCTTACCGGGCCAGCCTGGTGCGTTTGCTGACCCAGCATTTGCAGGATGCGGGTAAAATCGCCATGTTGATTAACACCGATCGCTCCGATGACAGCGTCTCTCAGGCGCTGCAACAGGCAATAAACTTTCGGGCGGATGCCTCCTTTGTGCTATCCGGCATGCCCGACAGCGCCATTGCCCGGCTGTGTCACAGGCACGGCCAGCGGCTGGTGCTGATTAACCGTGATGACACCTTGCCCGGCTCACTCAGTATCCGGCTGGATAACGAAGAGGCGGCGGGCAGGGTGGTGATGGCGTTTGCTCGTGCGGGCTGCCAGCGCATTGCTTTTGCCAACTCTTTGGCCTGTACGCCCAGCCTGATGGCGCGTGAACGGGGTTTTCTGCAGGCAGCGGAAGCGGCGGGGTTACCGGTGAGCGTCGAGCGCTTCGGTACCACCTCCTATGAGAGCGGTCAGATCCTGGCGCACCGCCTGTTGACCCGGCGCGAGCGGCCTGATGCTGTGTTTTGCGTCACGGATTTATTGGCCTGCGGCTTTATGGACGAGGCGCGCCATCGTTTTGGGCTGCGTATTCCTGAAGATCTTTGTGTCGCGGGCTACGACGATATTCCGCAGGCGGCCTGGTCTTCTTACCATCTCACCACTTTTACCCAGCCGGTGGCGATATTTGCTCAGGATTCGGTTGCGTGGCTGGTGGCCGAAGAAAAGAAAGAAGAGAGCATGATGCCGGCACTGGGGCAGGAGATGCCGGGTGAAACCCGGCTGTACCATGCCGATTTTGTCTGGCGTGGCACCATTCGCGGGGCCTGAGTTTACTTCATTTCAGATCGCGGCGGGCGGGTGGCTTTGCAGCCACTCCTGACAACAACCCGTTACCCGTTCGGGCTTGTCATCTGTTGGTCGTTCTACGATGTTTTCTGCATAGGGAGGAAGGGTGGCAAGAACGGGCCTCAAAAATTCTGCTCGAAGCGAGATTGTGTCCAAAGGGCTCTGACAGTCTGCTGTTGCCAAAGCGGACGTTACTGATTTTAACCTTCAGAAAAGGTAGGCGTACCAACCGATGTAACAAATGTCTGCTAAAATTTCATATGGTTTTTTAAGGAGAATAGATTTCATATGCGAATTCCTGATTATCCTTCGCGAGATTCTGATAAATGGGCACAGGTAGACGCCTGGTTTTCTGAAAAGCTCGCCCCTGAAGACTCAGATTTAAAATACACTCTCGCTAATAACATAGATCAAGGATTGCCCACACACGATGTATCTGCTTTGCAGGGGAAAATGCTGGCCATTTTCATTCGTATGTCACGTGCTGTCCGTGTTCTTGAAATAGGCACGCTCGGGGGGTATAGCACCATATGGATGGCCAGGGCTCTCCCACCACATGGAAGCGTAACGACAATTGAATTCAACGAGTATCATGCAGAGGTTGCTCGCCAGAATATAAACAAAGCGGGGCTGGCTGAGCGCGTAACGTTGCGTATTGGGGCAGCTCTTGATGTCTTGCCAACACTTAAAGCCCCCTTTGACCTGATTTTTATCGATGCTGATAAAGTGAATAACCCACACTATCTTGAATGGGCTATCAAACTGTCGCAACAAGGTACTGTTATCGTTGGGGATAACACTGTGCGCGGTGGCGGTGTAATCGACTCCAGCAGTGATGATCCGAACGTTAAAGGTCTGCGAGAGTTTGTTCAGATGATTTCTGAGGATGAGCGACTTGAAGCTACAGCAGTACAGACTGTTGGTGAAAAAGGATGGGATGGTTTCGTCATGGCTATCGTTAAAGCCCGGTGATTATATTTTTCGCTAAGAAGAACGAACTCACCGCCAACTCTTAATCACAACTTCTAAAGGATTGTCAAAAGCTGTGCTGCTTGAGTTATGCCCAGAGCTTCAGCTCCTCGCTCAAAGCAGCCCTAAGTTTTGCCTTTGTCTGCTTCGTGCCAAAAGCTGACGTTTCCAACATCTGCTAGCACTAATCGGTGAAGAACAGATCTCACTGCATAGCAATGCAGACGCGCCGGAATTATCAGGGGTGTGTTTCAGGATTCTTGACGGAGAAAGGTAGTGGAAACGGCCCGCCCGTGCCAGAATCGCGCTGAGGGGCCCTGCGGGTGTCAAGGTTCAGTAAAAATGTCTAATCACTGGCTCGGTAGAAATGTCCATATGTTGAAAAGGCCACTGCAAATTTCTCCCGCAGCGACCTCTTTAACATATCGTTATTATGCGAACCAATTTTTTATGACATTATCATATAGTATTGATGCAATGACTGAACTTAGCACTCCAAATAAAACAACTGAAATCAGTGATATTGCCAGCGATAAAATAGGGTGGGACTTTATAAAGTCTGCCCATCTATAATATCGAGTTTTTCTTATTCCATTTAATTCTTTCTTGACTGTTTCAATCAAATTAGTAGGAACTTTTTTTGTGGCTAGTTTATGTTCGCAATCTTTGCATATTATTGGTTTATCGCAAGACTCTATCAAGTCTGTTTTCAACCCATTCATATCAAAAAGACACCCTTTGGTTTCATCATGTGTGAATCCTGGAGTATCGTCATAACTGGGAAGTCGATCCTCAGAACGCTTGTAAGCAAGTGAATATGCATACAAAATTCTATAGACAACATTTTCAAGAGGAATATTTTCATCTTTCAAAAAGTCTTTAACCATGTGAAAGGTGAATACAACTTTATTCTCATTTAATCTACGTGAATACCAATCATATTGTAAAGGGACGCTGGTTATTGCAATTAAGATATCAGCATCATTACAACTTGGTAACTGTTCAGAAATTAAATTATCAGAGAAAGCCCAATAGCCAGGAATATCAGAATCACAGGTTAATGGGTGATCGTCAATAACGCTATTGATTTCAAAGAGACTGGATTTATACTCTGCTATTTTATCTTTATTGAAGCGGGCAGGCATATGACCAAGTGTTACTATTTTTATTCTTACCTTTGACATTATTTATCCTGCAAGGATTACTTATGTGTTTATTAAAAGTTAAATTTCATCGGAGTTCTGTGACACCCGAACTTTATCCCGGTTTCCCGACGTTTTTATTTGTATATTATATCATTGAAGTTATTTGCATTTCTCAGAAATCTTCTCAGGGAGTGATTGCAGTAACTGCAACACAGCGCCAATAGTCAGTGAGTCTGGGGGGGCTGTCAAGTTCACCTTTTACCAAAGATGGCCTCAGATCTCCCCTGAAGCTTTATCATGACTTCAAGCAGGTCATCTTCGTTCAGCGAGCGCAGGGATTTGTTGATGCTCGTAGCATGACGTCTTCGGGAAGGTTCATCGCCAGAAGGTACCGACTGTGTATTTTCAACGTCCGCTCCTCGTTCATAGCAGACCTCGCCACGCTTCGGGCGGTCCGCTATGTGCCAACAGCGGACCTCACACTACCGATTTACGCAGGCGATGAGCTTAAGTACTCTTACCCTCCCGTCCCCTGCTAATGAGACACTGCATGCTAAACGGACTGAACCACATAACAATCGCCGTAAGTGATGTTTCAACAAGTTTTGATTTTTACGTTAATATTCTTGGTTTTATACCTAAGGCCAGATGGGCCAGCGGCGCTTACCTGTGTCTGGGAAATCTGTGGTTATGTCTTTCTGCTGATGTAGTAACTACACGGGAGGATTACACTCATTACGCATTCAGCATCCGAAGCGAAGATTTCGATGTGTATGCTGAACACCTAAAATCATCGGGTGTTACAGAGTGGAAAACAAACAAGAGCGAAGGGAAATCTATCTACTTTTTGGATCCTGATGGACACAAGCTGGAAGTTCATGACGGAGATTTGGATAGCCGCCTCAGCGCCTGTATAACTCATCCTTATGAAAAAATGGAGTTCTTCTAGCCCTTTGAAAGGATGCCAACGCTGTCGTTTGGATAAACCTGATTAAACGGCGTAGGCCAGCCCTGACTCTAAGGAAGCGCTTCTACTTTCAGTACATTTGAAAGTTAACATCCGCTCCTTGCTCACCGATTCGCGCTGACGCGCCAGCTGCCCCGACGGACGAAGAGGGAGGCAGTTATTCATACGAAGGAAGTAAGATGCTTTTGCCAGATTCAAGCTTTACAAAAAACCTATATCAATCGTCATTTGAACAATGAGTCGTCAGCTGTTTGTTGCTCTGGATGGGCCCAAGGGAGCCGGTAAAACCACACTGTTGGAAGCCATTACGAAAGTACTAAGGGCAGACAACAAGAAGGTGATCCGACTTTGCGAGAAAAAAAGCGATCCCTACAGGGGGGAAACAATGGCCCTTGTTAACCAGCTCGCCAGAAATCCCAACCTGGATTTGGAATTGGAGGTCTGTAAGCGCTTTGCTGATAGCCGTGCATGGATTTCCCGGCACGTGCTGACTAAACAGCCGCCGGACAGCATTATCCTGATGGATCGCTGGTATCCCTCGGATGCCGCGTTTCGTCGGATGGTTCCATTTGCAGAGATTTTACAGCTTAACATTGAACGAAACGTGCGAACGCCAGACCTGCATGTCGGGGTTGTTACTGCGCCAGATATTTCATGGGCGAGGGCCGCGGCCAGGCCACGTGGGCTAAGCAGTACGGTGATTCATAAGCTGGAAGAGCATGTTGCTTGTACCCGCGCGTTCGAGCGGGAAATTGCAAATCGCGGCTGGTTTTTATGCCGTAATGAAGGAATGATCGAAGACGCAACGATGCAGGTGATTTCTGAGATCCACAGAGTGCTGGGATACCCATAGTCATTCGTATACCGCTCGAAAGCTCTGACGCTATACCTTCAACGCCGTTAACGCGGCATCGTTATGGATAAAATCTGATTCTGTCAGAGATTCAATAATACCAAACGGCAAAAGACCCGCCTAAGTCTCCTTAAGCGGGTCTTTCGAATTTGGCTCCTCTGACTGGACTCGAACCAGTGACATACGGATTAACAGTCCGCCGTTCTACCGACTGAACTACAGAGGAATTGTCTGAACGGGGCGCATCATATCCAGCCACCCAGAATGTGTCAACGCTAAATTCGCCTATTCGGTGCGACTGCTCAGCATCTGAGCAAAGCGGGCTGGATTATGGGGCTTCTGCGCCATTTTCAGCCTGAAGCCGCTGTAAACGTGCGAGAGGATCCTGCTTATAGAAGCGGCTAAAATGCTGGTACATCACCGGAAAACGGTTGGCCAGCAGTTCGGGCGCACTGAAAAAGTACTCCGACAGCACCGCGAAACACTCAGCCGGATCGGTCGCCGCGTAGGCGTCCATACTGGCGGCCTCTTCGCCGACCATGTCGATCTCGTCCTGCAGGTTTTCCATCGCGGCGTGCAGGTCATGTTCCCAGGCGGCGATATCGCGTAGCGGGATCGGCGGGATACCGGTGGCACTGCCGCCGTTGCGCATGTCCAGCTTGTGTACCGCTTCGTGGATCACCAGGTTAAAGCCGGAGAGATCAAAAGAGTCCTGCACATCCTGCCAGTTGAGCACTATGGGCCCTTGTTCCCAACTTTGGCCGGATTGCACCACCGGCCCGGAGTGCACCAGGCCGAAGTCGTCCTGCCATTCATCTTCCACAACAAACGGCGTAGGGTAGAGCAGGATCTCATTGAAACCGTCAAGGCACTCGGCGCCCAGTTCCAGCACCGGCAAAGCGAACAACAGGGCAATACGCGCCTGCATTTGCGAGGTCAGCACCAGCCCTTGCAACGGGACAATACTTTTTTGCTGCAAGATCTGCCCGGCAACGACGATCAGCCGTTGTTGTTCCCGCTCATCCAGCGGAGAGAGCAGGGGAATTGCCAATGCGTCCTGCCACTGGGCAAGCGTCTCCGCCTGCGGTTGATGCGTTTTCCACGGCCATTTAATCATCACGTTGCTCGTAAAGTCGTCACTTGAACATTCGGCTGGAGGCTAACCCTGTAAAAATGCCGCAAAAAGGGGCATGATAGCAAGCACTAGAAGGAGAGATGCCGGAGCGGCTGAACGGACCAGTCTCGAAAACTGGAGTAGGGGCAACTCTACCGGGGGTTCAAATCCCCCTCTCTCCGCCATTATTCAATCACTTAGATAAAATTCTTTCAACGATCCCCGTCACAGATAGCCCTTCACAGCATCACCGAATTCCACCGCTGCCAGTAAGAATGACCGGCTTATTTTTCCGTAACGCGAAACTCCTTGCGATATAAAGACGGCGACGTCTTGAACTGCCGCTGAAAATGCCTGCGCATTGACAACGCAGTGGCGAAACCTGCGGCCTGCGCAATGCGCTCGACGGGCTGGTCGGTTTTCTCCAGAAAACGTTGCGCCATCGCCAGCCGCTGATTCAGCAACCACGGCATGACGCTGGTGCCGGTAGTTTGCTGAAAGCGCCGGGTAAAGCTGCGGCGACTCATGCAGGCTTTGTCCGCCAGTGCATCCAGCGTCAGCGGTTGCTGCAGATTTTCCGTTGCCCAACTCAGCGTTTGCATGAAACGGTCACCGCCCACAGTGTTATACACCGGTTGCTCGATAAACTGTGCCTGGCCGCCCTGACGGTGTGGCGGCACCACCAATTGCCTGGCCACCGCGTTGGCGCTCTCCGCACCACAGTGCTTGCGTACCAGGTGCAGGCAGCAGTCGATGCTGGCGGCGGTGCCGGCGGAAGTGACAATATCGCCGTCATCCACGTACAGCACATTCTGGTCTATCGACACCTGGGGATATCGTCGCAGAAAATCCGCCATCCATTGCCAATGGGTGGTTGCCGGACGGCCGTTGAGTAAGCCGGCCGCCGCCAGAACGAAGCTTCCGACACACAGGCCGACCAGGGTAGCACCACGCGCATGGGCGTCTAGCAGGGCGTCGATAAGTTGTGGTGATGGCGGGACTTCGGGATTGCACCAACTGGGTACTATCACCATATCGGCTTGCGCCAACGCCGCTAATCCATGATCTGCCACTATCGAGAAACCAGCGTTGGTCTTTAATGGGCCGGGTTCGGTGGCGCAAATCAACAGCTGATAGGCCGGTTCCCCGTTGCTGTTCAGTGCCTTCTCAAACACCGCACAGGGCACCGAAAGGTGAAACGGGATGATGTTGTTAAAAACTACGATACCCACTTTAAGTGGCGCCATACTGCTTCCTTTTTATTATTAACCCTATGTGGACGATTTGGCCCGATGATATCGCTTTTGGTTATTAGACTACCTGTTGCCATATCACTGCAACCTGCAGAATTGAACCCGACCACAGCAGGAAACGACGTGCTGTTTTGTTGTTCTCTCAAGGATAAACCAAAATGAAAAAACTGATTTCCGGTACTGCACTGGCACTCTCGATGGCCACCTCCAGCCTGGGTTTTGCCGATGATAAGCAAAGGGCACCTACCATTCGTACCATGAGCGGTGCGCAGGCAAGTACATCTTTACCGGTTAACGCTACAGCGCTATTGGTGATTGATTTTCAGAATGAATACTTCATCGGCAAGATGCCCATCCCCGACGGAAATAAAGCGCTGATGAACACGCAACGGTTGGTCAGTTTCGCCCATCAGCACAAGATGCCGGTGTTTTTTATTCGACATATTGGCCCGGCAAATGGGCCGTTGTTTGCCGAAGGTAGCAAGTTCGCCGAGTTCCATCCGGATCTGCAGCCGTCCGGCATTGATCGGGTGATCACCAAAGCCACCCCCAGTTCATTTGTGGGCACCGATCTGGATAAGCAACTTAAGCAGGCGGGTATCAAGAAGCTGCTAGTGAGTGGGTTGATGACTCATATGTGCGTCTCTTCAACGGCGCGCGATGCGGTGCCGTTGGGCTATGAGGTGATTATTCCCGAGGATGCCACCGCCACCCGCGATCTGGCTACCTGGGATAACCAAATTGTGAATCACGCCGTGCTGCAACGCGCTGCGCTGGCCGGGGTAGCCGATGTGTTTGCTGAAATCAAAACCACCGATCAGGTCTTGGCGCTGCCGGTGAATTAAGCGGTTTTCGAGGAAGCAGGCCACCGGCCACTTTGCAATATTTCACGGCTCGCCTAAGCTGATTTCAACCATCACTTTTTTATGGGTAATCACTATGTTGACTGTGTTACGCACTTCAGTTTTGGGCGCTGCGGCCTTGTTATTCCTCGTGGGCTGCCAGCAAAAGGCACATCAGCCGCCGCCACCACTGCAAGTACAGTTGGAAAAGCTTTCTACCATGCTGGCTGGTAGTCACTTCCTGCGGCAAAACTGTCACCGTTCGGACATCCCGGATGACGTTAAATTGCAACGTACCGCGATGCGCGTGGCGGAACATCGGGGCTGGGACACCCAGGCAGCGGGTTATCAGCAGTTGCCGGCACTGGCTCAGGCTCGTTATCTGGCCATACTGGAGGATCGTCAGTTGCTGACGGACAAATGTGCCGCGCTGAACAATCGTACTGCAAACTTTGTTGCCGCAGCCAAGTCCGATCAGGAAGACTACATGGAGTAGTCCCCGTATGCACGGGCGCGGCATGCGGCGCCCGTCATCCCCCAATCCACCTCTGCGTTTAAAATATTCTTTGCAGGATAAGCATCTGTCGCTCATTATTTGAAATGTTGTTTCACTTTTATCCCATGAGCCGATCTTGAAGCCATATACCGCCTTGCGTCAGCGAGTAGAAAATACCCCCTGGTACCCAAAACGCAAAAGTTATCGCGTCCTGTTTTGGCGTGAAATCACGCCGCTGGCGGTGCCGATCTTTATGGAGAACGCCTGCGTTCTGCTGATGGGAGTGCTGAGCACCTTTCTGGTGAGCTGGATCGGTAAAGAGGCGATGGCCGGGGTCGGGCTGGCGGACAGCTTCAACATGGTGATTATCTCCTTCTTCGCCGCGGTGGATCTGGGCACCACGGTGGTGGTGGCCTTCAGCCTGGGCAAGCGCGATCGCAAAAGAGCACGCTCGGCGGCACGCCAGTCGCTGGTGTTGATGACGCTGGTGGCGCTGGTGCTGGCGGTGGGCATCCATTTTGCCGGCGAGCAGATTATTGATGTGATCGCCGGTGCCGCCACGCCGCAGGTGAAAGCATTGGCGCTTTCTTATCTGCAAACAACGGTCTGGAGCTATCCGGCGGCGGCCATTGCGCTGATTGGCAGCGGTGCGTTGCGCGGGGCCGGGAACACCAAGATCCCGCTGCTGATCAACGGCGGCATGAATATCCTGAATATCATCATCAGCAGCATCCTGATTTATGGCATGTTGGGTTGGCATGGGTTGGGCTTTGTCGGTGCCGGATTGGGGCTGACCATTTCCCGCTATATCGGCGCGATAGCGATTATCTACGTGCTGATGATCGGCTTTAACCCGGCGTTGCATATCACGCTGAAAAGTTATTTTAGTCCATTGAAGCTGGCCATCTTGTGGGAAGTGTTGGGGATTGGCATCCCCGCCAGCATTGAGTCGGTGTTGTTCAACGGCGGTAAGTTGCTGACCCAAATGTTCGTCGCCGGTATGGGTACCAACGTTATCGCCGGTAATTTTATCGCTTTCTCTGTCGCTTCATTGATCAACTTGCCGGGCAACGCCCTGGGGTCTGCATCGACCATTATTGTCGGGAAACGTCTGGGTAAAGGGCAGATAGCCCAGGCGGAACGGCAGTTGCGGCACATCTTCTGGCTGGCGACGATTGGACTGACGGTGATCGCCTGGGGCACGGCGCCGCTGGCGGGAATGTTCGCCTCGTTTTATACGCAACAAGATGATGTGAAGGAGGTGGTGAAGGTGCTGCTCTGGCTCAACGCCGCCTTTATGCCCATCTGGGCCGCTTCCTGGGTGCTGCCCGCCGGTTTGAAAGGCGCGCGCGACGCTCGTTTCGCCATGTGGGTGTCGATGCTGGGCATGTGGGGTTGCCGCGTGGTGGCCGGCTATACGCTGGGCATTGTGCTGGGGATGGGCGTGGTCGGCGTCTGGTTAGGGATGTTTATGGATTGGGCGGTGCGCGGTGCGTTGTTTTATTGGCGTATGGTCAGCGGACGTTGGCTATGGAAATATCCGCGGCTAAAACAGCCTGATGTGGCGGAAAAATACCCATCCGATATCTGATGCGAAAGGCCCGGTTCAGCCAAGGAACCGGGCATCAAGCGATGAATATTCAGCCTTTGATATTGACGTCACTGCAGCTATAAAAACCTTCGCCAACTGGGTCTATGCGCTGCCAACGAACGTAGAGCACATGTTTGCCGGTATAGTTTTTCGCATCGACGGCGAATTTATATTGCTGGTTCACCGGAGTCACGTTTTCAACTTTGCCTAACAGCTCAAGATCGCTCCATTTTAATTCGGCTTTTTCAGCATCGTAATCGGCTTTGGAAATATAAACTTCAAAGAAGCTTGGATCATGCGTTGCCGTTGCATCATAAACAATATCGATTTTACCATTTGCATTTTTCTGGATATCGCTAGTGCGCCAAGGGGCTTTAACGTCCAACCCTGACTTGTCATTCCAGACTTTGTCTCTGTCATCCCATTCGGTACCCACGTTCCCCGCAGAGCAGAGCTGCCCATCGGGTATCGCGGCCTTAACGGCGGCGGGGTTGTTGTAATCGGCGACGTTTTTGGAGACTTCGTTCCATTGCCTGAATTGATAGTTAGACTGTTCAATCAGGTTAACTTCTTGCTTGCTGCTATTTTTATTGCCTTCTTTTTTCGGTGAAACAAAGCCGGGCTTGTTAAGATATTTATTGTAAATGTATTGATATGCCGCCCGGCAATCACTCTCTTTTATACCTGAACCGTCCGCCGGCCAATAAAACCCGCCTTCTTTAAAACATTGGTATTGGCGTGAAATAGGGGTAGCGACAGAACCGTGTCTAAGCTGTGCCGAAGCCTGCTCTTTGGTAGTGGAAACTTGCTCCTGAGCCAATGCGGCGGTGGAAAATAATGAACATGAGGCTAATACCAAAAGGGTTTTCTTTAATAACATTGAAGTTGTTCCTCTATGATTTAAACCCGTCATAATTGAGGCTGCATCTGTATCGTCTTGATGCAACGCCAAATATTGGGCGTAACGGCAAGTGGATAAATGAGTCGATAAACGTTTAGGTAACAGCACTAAAAAAATACTTAAGTATTATTGCTGATATCTCGATAAAATTAGTGATATTCATCACAATAATGTGAGATGGTGAGATTTAATTAATTAACTTATTGAATGCTTCACAAGGTGAAGAGAAAAGTTTCTTCTCTGAACATCGCTCTCAGAGACCGATAGCGAGTGGGGGGAAGGGTCAACGATGTGATGGCTTAACCTTTGTGGCAAGGCGGGGCGTTGTCCGGTTGATTTTCCTGCCGCCATTGGGCCGGTGATACGCCGTGGACCTGTTTGAAGGCTTTAGAAAAATGCAGTTGGTTTTCATAGCCGACCGAGATCCCCACCACTTTTATCGCCGTCCGGCTGTTACGCAGCAGGCTGGTGGCGAGCGTCATGCGAAAGTTAAGCAAGTACTCCTTTGGCCCGATACCGTAAGCTCCCTTGAACAATCGGCACAGGTAACTGCGGTTGATATTGCAGTAGGCGGCCAGGCGCTCAATGGTCAGGTGTTCGTGGTAACGGTTTTCAATCAGTTTGACCGCTTTGTGCAGATGTTGCGTCTTGTCGCTGGGGTGTTCATCGCTGCCCTGTAGCGCATTGTCGATCAACGCAGAAAAAAACAGATAGCTCAGGCCGAGGGTCTTCAATCGATGTTCATCATCATGGCTAACGAGCTGTCGCAGGTAGCTCAGGGCCTGGGGAGTCTCGTCAGTCTTGCGGGGGCGATAAATCGGGAACTGGCGGCTCAGGCGGCACTCTTCGAAAATCTTGCCGGCCACCAGTCCGTCGACCTCCAGCCACATGTAATGCCAGGGATCTTTTTTATCGGCGCGATAGGTGGTTACGTCGTGCGGATGGATCAAAAAACCTTCACCAGCAACGACTGGAAATGCACCGTATTCGCTGTGCAGTACGCCGGTTCCGCTTATCACATAATGAAATAGATAGTGCTGCCGCACCGCCGGGCCGAAGCTGTGCCCTTTGTCGCAGTTCTCCTCACCATATTGGTACAGATTCAGCTCAATATTGTCGGTGCGGTTTA
Organism: Serratia sp. S4; assembly: GCF_000347995.1. Lineage (NCBI taxonomy): Bacteria > Pseudomonadati > Pseudomonadota > Gammaproteobacteria > Enterobacterales > Yersiniaceae > Serratia > Serratia sp. S4. Next base: position 3,395,401 of record NZ_KB661120.1, on the reverse strand, counting down.
GGGTGAAACTCTTATGCATCAGGCGATGTCCTGGTTTTCTTGTCCACGCTAACAGTGTAGCGGCCATGCGTTAGGTGGGTAAACGCCAAATCCAGACCTGGCTCACAGTTTTTGCGCTGCGTCGTTTTTCGCCATAATGAGGTCACATTCATCCATATCCGGCTTAGGGATTGCAGGGTAATTTCAGCCTATCGAAAACCAGTGCAGCGGAGAAATACGATGATTAAAGTAACTTTTATGGGCGCAGGCAGCACCATCTTCGCCAAGAACGTACTCGGCGATATCATGGCAACGCCGGCATTGAAAGAGGTGGATATCGCGCTGTACGACATTGATAGCGCCCGTCTCAATGAATCTTTCGCCATGCTCAGCAATATCAATCGCAATATTAACGCCGGCAGGGCGAAGATCACTCCCTACCTCGGGGTGGAAAATCGTCGTTCGGCGTTGAAAAATGCCAATTATGTGGTTAACGCCATCCAGGTTGGCGGTTACGATCCTTGCACTATCACCGATTTCACCATTGCTAAAAAGTATGGCCTGCAGCAAACCATTGCCGATACCCTGGGGATAGGCGGCATCTTCCGTGCGCTGCGCACCATTCCGGTGATGTTTGACTTCGCCAGGGATATTGAAGCGGTATGTCCGGATGCCTGGCTGCTGAATTACACCAACCCGATGGCGGCCTTAACCGGCGCCATGCTGCGCCATACCGAAGTGAAAACGGTGGGGTTGTGTCACAGTGTGCAGGTCTGTGCAGAGACGCTGCTGAAAAGCGTGGATATGCCTACCGATGATGTCCAGTTCCACATCGCAGGCATTAACCATATGGCCTGGTTGCTGGACGTTCGTCGCCATGGCGAGGATCTGTACCCGGAAATCAAGCGTCGCGCCAATGCGCTGCAGGGCAAGCACGACGATATGGTGCGCCATGAAATCATGAAAACCTTTGGCTATTACGTCACCGAGTCTTCGGAACATAACGCCGAGTACATGCCTTATTGGATCAAGCGTAACTATCCTGAATTGATTGAGCGCTTCAATATTCCGCTGGACGAGTACCCGCGCCGCTGTGTTGAGCAGATCGAACAATGGCAACAGCGCAAGCTGGCGCTGACTAATGACGCCAACCTGACTCATACCCGCACTCATGAGTATGCGTCTTATATTATTGAAGCGATGGAAACCGATCGCCCGTACAAGATTGGTGGCAATGTGCTCAACAGCGGTTTAATTACCAACCTGCCTGCCGAAGCCTGCGTTGAAGTGCCTTGTCTGGTGGATGGGCAGGGCATCTCGCCCTGTTACGTCGGTCATTTACCGGAGCAACTGGCGGCGCTCAACCGCACCAATATCAATACCCAACTGCTGACTATCGAAGCCGCGGTAACCCATAAACGCGAAGCGATTTACCACGCGGCACTGCTGGATCCGCATACTTCAGCCGAGCTTTCGATTGATGATATCCGTAAACTCTGCGATGAACTGATTGAGGCCCACGGTAACTGGCTTCCCGCCTACCACTGATCGCCAAACTAACTGTATTACCTCCTCAAAACGCACAAGGCGCGGGGCTTCCTGCGCCGTCATAAATGGGATGGTGAGCCATGTTTTATTTAAAGAACAAGAACTTTTGGATCTTCGGTGCCTTCTGTTTTTTCTATTTCTTTATCATGGGGGCGGTGCTGCCGTTCTTCCCGATCTGGTTGCATGACGTCAACCAACTCGACCAGCAACAAACCGGTTTGGTATTCGCCTGTATGGCGCTGTTTGCGCTGGTGTTCCAACCGATTTTTGGTTTTGTCACCGACAAATTTGGCCTGAAGAAACACCTGTTGTGGATGATCATTTTCCTGCTGCTGTTTCTGGCGCCGCTGTTTATTTATGTCTTCTCGCCGCTGCTGCAAACCAACTTTGTGCTCGGGGCGCTCTTGTGCGGGATTTACCTGGGGTTGGTGTGCAGCGGAGGCTCGCCGGCAATTGAAGCCTATATCGAGAAGGTGAGCCGCCGCAGCCAGTTTGAGTATGGTCGTGCCCGGCTGTTTGGCTGTATCGGCTGGGCGATTTGCGCGTCGATCGTTGGCTATATGTTTACCATCAACAACCAGTTTGCGTTTTGGCTGGCGTCGAGTTTTGCACTGGTGTTGGCCGGCCTGCTTTATATGTTCAAACCTGAGCAAAACAACACGCTGGCGGTGGCGGACGGGTTGGCGCTGAACCATAAACCGATCAAGTTGAAAGCGGCGTTGAGCCTGCTGAAAATGCGCAAGTTTTGGTGCCTGGTGATGTATATCGTCGGGGTGGCCTGCGTGTACGACGTGTTCGATCAGCAGTTCGCCAACTTCTTCACTTCGTTTTTCAGCGATCGACATGCCGGGACTCAGGCGTTTGGCTATGTCACCACGCTGGGTGAGTTCCTCAACGCTTTTATCATGTTCTTTGCGCCATTGATCATCAACCGCATTGGCGGCAAGAACGCGCTGCTGATTGCCGGGGTGATTATGTCGGTGCGGATTATCGGTTCGTCTCAGGCTGACTCGGTGACTGCGGTGATTTTCCTCAAAACCCTGCATATGTTTGAGGTGCCGTTCCTGCTGGTGGGCATTTTCAAATACATTACCACCCAGTTTAATGTGAATCTTTCCGCATCGATTTACCTGTGGGGTTTCTGCTTCTTCAAGCAGCTATCGGCTATCGGCATGTCCTATGCGGCGGGCCTGATGTACGTCAACTACGGTTTCAAAACCTCGTATCTGATTCTCGGATGCATTGCCTTGCTGTTTACCCTGATCTCGGCCTTTGCCCTGAGCGGCAAGGTCGCGGTGGTAAAACAAGAGACTGTGCTGCCGGTGGCGGCGAATTAATCAATACAGTAATGTCATGAGGCTAAAGAACAACAATGTCAGGGCGATGATAAACCCGGTTTGCAGCGTTTTGCGCAGCAGGCGGCCCTGGCCCCAGCGGGTAGTGCTCAGGCGGTTGTCGATCGCAAACAGCGCCGGCACCATCAGCAGCAGATAAACCAGCATCAGCATGGCGGTCAAAGGTTGTTGGCTCATGCAAAAACCTCCATACCGGTAGGGATGGGTGAGGCGATAACGATTTTTTGTCTGCTGCGGTGTTGAATCATATGTCTCCAAAGAGGGCCGCCCGGAGGCGGCCGTCAGTTCACTGCCTGTCATATCGAGATGATTGTCGGCCACTGCCGGGGCCAACGCAGTTATAATATTGCGAATGATAATCATTATCAACATATAATGTGAAATTTATTGTGGGAAAGGGCGGTCTGGCGTGAAAAGTTTTTACGGGGTGTTTACGGTGACAGAGCACGCCAGGCGGCGTGCTCTGTGATAGGTCTATCCTCGACGATTATTTCTCATCTGGCAGTGCGTAAGCAACGATATAGTCGCCCAGTTTGGTGCCGAACGAGCCATGGCCGCCGGCGGAAATCACCACGTACTGCTTGCCGTTGACCTCATAGGTCATTGGCGTCGCCTGGCCACCGGCCGGCAGCCGCGCTTCCCACAGTTTTTCACCGTTGGTCACGCTGAAGGCACGCAGGTAGTTGTCCGCCGTTGCGCCAATGAAGAACACATTCCCGGCGGTTGAGACCGGTCCGCCCAACATCGGCATCCCCATTTTGAACGGTAACGGCAGCGGTGAACTGTCGCGCACGGTACCAATGCGTTTTTTCCACACGATGTCGTTGGTTTTCAGGTCCACGGCAGAAATATAACCCCAGGCAGGCTGTTTGCACGGCAGGCCAAGTGGCGACAGGAACGGGTTCAGGGTCACGCCGAACGGTACGCCGTATTGTGGTTGCACACCGGCTTCGGTACCGCTGCCGCCTTTATCGCCGACCGGCGGCTCGATTGGGTTGCCTGGGCCACGTGGGATCAGTTTTGACACAAACGGCAGCGCGATAGGGTTGGCGATGGCCACCTGACGGTCAGTATCGACAGACAGGCCACCCCATTCGAACATGCCAAGGTTACCCGGGAACACCAACGTGCCCTGTTCGGAAGGCGGGGTGAAGGTGCCCTCGTAACGCAGGCTGTGGAACATCACCCGGCAAACCAGTTGGTCATAAATGGTGGCGCCCCACATATCCGCGCCGGTCAGTTTCTTCTCAGGGCGGAAAGTCAGCTCAGAGAAAGGCTGAGTCGGTGACAGGCGGTCGCCCTTGGCCGGGCCTTGCGGAACCGGTTTTTCCGGTGCAGGAACCACCAACTCACCGTTGGTACGGTTAAGAACGAAAATGTTACCGGTCTTGGTCGGTACATAAATCACCGGCACCTTGTTGCCGCTCTTGTCGGTGATATCCGCCAGCGTCGGCTGGGCCGGTACGTCCATATCCCACAGGTCGTGGTGCACCGTTTGATAGAACCACACCAGTTTACCGGTAGAAGCGTTCAATGCCAGCAGGCCGCTGGCGTAGCGCTCCATGTTTGGCGTGCGATCGCCGCCCCAGATATCCGGAGTGGTCACCCCCATTGGCAGGTAAACGATATCCAGCTTGGCATCGTAGGCTGAAGGCGCCCAGGAGTTTGGCGAGTTCGGCGTGAAGTGATGTTCATCCGCCGGAATGGCGTTGGGATCATCTGCACCCGGATCAAACGCCCACAGCAGTTTACCGCTGTTGACGTCAAAACCGCGGATCACGCCCGAAGGTTCGCGATTGGAGTAGTTATCGGTCACCGCACCGGCAATGACAATCACCTTATCGGTGATCACCGGTGGTGAAGTCGGCTCATAATGACCCGGAGTGGCATATGGCATATTGCTTTGCAGATTGAGTTCACCGTTATTGGCGAAGTCGGCGCAAGGCTTGCCGGTCTCGGCATCCAAAGCAAACAGGCGGCCATCATTCACCGGCAGGATAATGCGGCGTGCGCACTGTGCCGGCGAGGCGTCGGTGGCGTTGCCTGCGGCGGCAGGGGTCTCATGATAAGAAACGCCACGGCAGGTGATGTGCTGGAAGGTTGGGTTGAACTTCAACTGAGGATCAAACTGCCACTTTTGCTTACCGGTGGCCGCGTCCAGCGCGAACAGTTTCTGGTGTGGGGTACACAGATAGAGCGTGTCGCGGATTTTAATCGGGGTCACTTCGTTGGTGATTTCCCCCGGATCGTTGGCGGTTTTCAGGTCGCCGGTCTGGAAGGTCCAGGCTTCCTTGAGCTGACCGACATTCTTGTCGTTGATCTGGCTCAGTGGGGAATAACGCGTACCTTCCTGAGTACGTCCATAGGCCGGCCAATCGGCGTCTGAGGCCTGAGGGGCAACCTTCACCTGGGCCGGTTCAAGGGTGCCGTTGATCTCTTGCGGATCGTTAAACACCGCATAGGCCAGTACTGCGACGGTAAACACCAGCGCGATACTCAGTGCGCTGTAGGCCAACTTGCCGCTGGCAATCAGCTTGTGATAGATAAACGGCAATACCAGCCACAGGCCGAAGAAGAAGGTGACGTCCAGACGTGGCGTCAGTGCCCAGAAGTCCGGGCCGACCTCCCACAGTGCCCAAATTGTGGTGCCGAGTAAAAATACGGCATACAGCAGCAGGGCAGTGGCGCGGCGGCGAGCCAACAGCCAGGCGGTAACCAGCAACACCAGGCCGGCGATGATGTAATACAGCGAACCGCCGAGCTTGGCCAGCCAGATGCCGCCTCCCAGCAGATAGAGTCCGCTCAGCGCGGCAAATAATGCCGTGATGATGATGAGCGGCGACAATGATGCTTTATTTTGCATAGTATTATCCTTACCAAAATGAAAAGTCCCCGATTTAGAGATTAAGCCATATCCAAAAAAACACGCGGTTTCTCCCTAAAAATCCATCCCGTGCGTTCGGCAAACCCTCTCCAGCGCCAAGGCTAAAAGGCAGTGGCAGTTAAAATGGTGAGGCTGGTTTTGGCTTATTGAAAAACTCTGTCATTGGGGACGAAAGTAAAAAAACACTGCATCGGGCGTAGCGTTTTGCCCCTTCATTGAGAGGCTGGCGACCGCTCCGCCTGAAGCGCGGCTAGGTTACTCCAATTGTTACTCTTTCGTTGCATACCTTGTGCTGTTTCGACGATTTTTTGTTGGCTTTATGAATGGAAATTAGATTTTCAGGCTTGCCGTGGGTAGCGCAGTGCCTCGACAAACAGCGCAAAGGCGGTGGTGTGCTGCCTGCGGCTGGGATAATAGAGGTGATAGCCGGGGAACCGTGGGCACCATTCGTCGAGCACCTGGACCAAACGGCCGTCGGCTAGCTCATCGGTGACGCTGTCTTGCGGGACAAAGGCGATGCCGAAGCCGAGCCTCGCCGCGTCAATGCGTTGGCGCAGACTGTTAAAGGTTAGCTGGCCGTCGACCCGAACCTTAATTTCGCGCCCGTCCTTTTCGAACTCCCAGGCGTAGAGACCGCCCATGGTGGGTAAGCGCATGTTGATGCAACGATGGTTTTGCAGTTCCTGTGGGGTGGTTGGCGTGCCGTATTGTTCAAAATAAGCGGGGGAGGCGATGGGGATCAGGCGCATATCCGCTGCGATACGCACCGCAACCATATCCTTGGCGACCTGTTCACCCAGACGAATTCCGGCATCAAAACGGCCGCTGACGATATCGGTCAGGGTGTTATCCAAGGTGATCTCGACATTGATATCCGGGTAGTCCGCCAGAAATGTCTTCAACACCGGCCACAGCACCGAGTCGACGGCATGTTCGCCGGCGGTGATGCGGATGTTGCCCGCCGGACGTGCCCGCATTTCACTTAATGCGTTCAGCTCGGTTTCAATCTCGGTAAAACGCGGACCGATGCTGTTGAGCAGTCTTTCACCGGCTTCGGTAGGAGCCACGCGGCGGGTGGTTCGGGTCAATAAACGCAGTTCCAGCCGTTCTTCCAGCCCCCTGATGGCATGACTCAAGGCCGATTGGGAAACGCCAAGTTTCGCTGCCGCTTTGGTGAAGCTACGCTCGCGGGCGACCATCAGAAACGAAATTAAATCGTTAAAGTTTTCTTTTAACATCCCGGCCTCGCCGTATGGGCAGAATTAATGACGATATTCTAGCCGTTTGCGATGACCACCGACAATTAATGAATTCAGCTCATAGCTCCTTGCGCATTTTGCCATCTAGTCCTGATGCCGGAGCGACGTTATCTTTGGTCTTTCGCGCCACCCTTATCGGGAGATAAATGAATGAAATATTTTGCAGCCACAGCCCTTTCTATGTCGATGGCGATTTCCGGCAGTGCCGGGGCGGAAACTCCGGAGTTGGAAGAGCGGGTTAAAAGCGTTTCACCGGCATTGGCCCAATTTCAGCGTGGCACATTACAGGGCGATCTTTGGCAGCGTCCGGAGCTTTCGCCACGCGACCGCAGCGTGATCACTGTCGCAGCGGTTATCGCCCGTAACCAAAGCGCGTTGATGGCAGCGCAATTCAACCAGGCATTGGACAACGGCGTAAAAGCCGCTGAATTGTCGGAGATTATCACCCATCTGGCTTTCTATACCGGCTGGGGTAATGCCATGGCGGCAGTGGCGGTTGCCCGTGAGGTTTTTCAACGGCGCGGCATTAATGCTGCCGAATTGCCGGCGGCGGATCCCCAACGGCTGCCGCTGGATGAAGCGGCGGAACAGCTGCGGGCCAGTGCGGTAGAAAACGCGGTCGGCAGTGAGCAGTTCCCTGGGCTGGTTGCCTACACCTCGGACGTGCTGTTTCACGATCTTTGGCTCCGGCCGGCACTGGCACCCCGCGATCGCAGTTTGGTTACGGTGAGCGCACTGGTAGCTAACGGGCAGGTGGCGCAAATGACCTTCCATCTCAACAAGGCAATGGATAACGGCCTGACCCAGCAACAGGCTGGCGAGGTTATTGCTCATCTGGCGTTCTATGTCGGTTGGCCCAACGCCATGTCCGCCGTACCTGTTGCCAAAGAGGTGTTTGCCAAGCGCGCCTCTTCATCAGCCGTCACCCGTTAGGAATTACCCAGTGAAGTGGCTGGCAGCCTCTACAATTATTCTGTCCCTATTAGCGTCGGCTACTTTGGCCGAAACGGAGCAACAAATGAAAATTCAACGCAGCGGTTCCCAACCCTCCCGTCCGGGCCCAGAAGACTATTTTACCGGTAAGGTGCGGATCGATGCGCCGTTTGCCGGCAGTGAGCCGGCCCGCGTAGGCGGTGCTACCGTGACCTTCGAGCCAGGTGCGCGCACAGCCTGGCACACCCATCCGCTCGGCCAGACGTTGATCGTCACCCAGGGGCGCGGTTGGATCCAGGTGTGGGGCGAGGAGATCCAGGAAATGAACCAGGGCGATATCGTCTGGATCCCGGAAGACGTCAAACACTGGCACGGCGCGACGCCGGAGACGGCCATGACCCACATTGCCATCGCTGAATCATTAAACGGCAGCCCGGTGGATTGGCTGGAGCAGGTCAGCGACGCGCAGTACCAAAAATAATGGCTGCGCTACGATGATGTCTGACTTTCCTGATAGGATCGGTTACCGGGTATCTGCAGGGTTAGCGACGGATTGGCCAGCGATGGCACAACAGCCCACTCACGACCCGGTGGCTGGTTTTCATTTACCTTGGATATGCCGACTGTCGGTCTTAATCCAATAAGGTAAATACCATGAACCATTGTCCTGATATATCTACGTTGCGGACCCTCATACCGGCTGCTGTCGGAGAGCTGGTTGAGGTGACCTCCTATTATTCCAATTGGAATGCTCCAGTGACGCTTCCGGATGGTGGCGGCTTATTCAGTGCTATTCAGTCGTCAACGCTGACTGATGACGGGGGGATGTATATCAAATCTACCGGCAATTGGGTCTGGGTAAGGGTTTTGGATATCTCAGGTACCGTTACTCCCGCGATGTATGGGGCGCGTGGCGATAATGTTGCCGACGATACTCTACCGCTTACCACATGTTTTCTTTCCCCTTACGCCGTGATTTGCCGAGCTGGTGCCACTTATCTGACGTCTGATACGGTCAGAATCAAAGATGGCCGCACGTCGCGTAAAACCATCAATTTAAATGGTGCCACGATCAAGGCCAAAACGGGCCATGTGAAACCGATGTTCGCCAATGAAACATCGACAGCAGAAGCTTATGACTATCTTCATGGCGTTGAAATGTTCGGCGGGAAGCTGATGGGGGTAGCCAACCGCGACAGTGTTTACAATTCGGTGAAAAGTCATGTTGGTTATTCTGGCGCTGACGGTAGCTATTTCCACCATATGCAACTGAGTGGTTTTAACGACGGATTCAGCCTCCAGGGGCGGTCGATGGCACACGACATTATTGTGGATGAATGCCGTGATGATTTTTTCGCCACCTATAATGACAGTAATGTGATCTCCGATGTTATTTGTGGTTATTGCCTCGGCGATGGATTTTTAGTTAAGGGAAATAATAACAATGTGACTAATATTCGCATGAAGGGGGCGGGTATTCCTTCGGACAAGCCTGAGGCTGGTTATCTTTCCGGCGCAGTGTTAAGTGTTGCGCAAGATAAAGATATGGGAAGTAATAATTATATCTCGAATATTCAGTGCGGTCAGTGGGGGAGTGGGATAGCTATTTTATCCGGTAGCAATAATACCTGTATTAACATTCAGGCCGGGGACTGCTATTTTTTAAACAACCCAACCAGTAGCGCGATCAAAAATCGTGCTTGCGCGGTTTATGTTTCAGGGACAGGGCAGGTTGTCCGCAATGTGGCTGCCGGAGCCTGCCTCAGTGGCGTTGAGCTACATGACGGTTCTGAAGACAACTTAATCGATGGTATTTCTCTGCGCTCCTGTTTTCACAGTTTCGCGTTAACCGCATCAGGCCAGCAGAGCCGTTGCCGCATTGGTCGCCTGGATATTGGAAAAGTCGATAGTGCGGACAGTATTTATATCCGAATGCCACAGTTGGTAATCGACGAGATTAACGTGCTTGAATTTTCAGCTGCTTATACTTCTGGCTCTGCAATTTGTCGAATTTTGGAACCTTGCTCGATTCGTCGCTTGAGTTTTGCTCACGGGTTGCCTGAGGGTGTGCTGCCAATTGTTCTACTGGCAGCCGATTGTGATATTGACGAATTGATTATTAAAGAGACGAAGGCCGTTTGCCTGGTCACTACGGCCACTACTATCAAAGTTCCGCGCAATCTGACCATAGAACAAAGCAGTGAGGCGATTGATTCGCCTGTGAAGTTGATGGGCGCTGGGCAAAGTGTGGCCGGAAACTGGAGTATAAAAGGGAAAAACAGTGTGTTACCTGCATTGCGCGGGCCGGATGTGCATCTGACCTTAGGCCAGTACACGGGTTTACCATGGTATATTGATACGCCATTATCATCGGACGTACGTATTAGTAAACCGGTTGGCGGTAACTACAGCAAGGCCACTACTGCGGTGGCTCAGGGCGGGTTTACGCTGAAAACGGGAAGTGGACAGGCAAGCGCTGCGGAGTTGGCATTAGCCTGGGATGGGACGCGGATCCATGTTGCTCTCGGTGGCCAGGACATTGGCTTTCTAACGCCACAGGACTACAGCTGATCTTTTTCCCGATCGCTGCACATCAATCGTTGTTTTATTAGTCCTTGCCCTGCATGCGATGCTGCAGGGCTTTTTAGTTTATGTCAGTCCTGTTGCTCACAAAACCGCAGTCGATTACCGAAGGGATCGGCGATGTTCAGCTCTTTTCCCCAGTCGACAGTTTCAACCCCCGGCCTGGCATAGCGATACTGCCTGGCCGAAAGCTCGGCGTGCAGTGCGTCGATATCCTGGGTGGGAATGAATAGGGCGGAACCCGGCGTGCTGTCACCGTGGTGTTCGCTGAGGTGAAGCGTCAGGCCGGAGCGGGTGATCTGCATATACAGCGGCAGGTCTTCACTGAAACGGTGCTCCCAATCCAGCGTGAAACCGAGAAAATCCAGATAAAACTCCCTGGCCTTTTCAACCGAGAAGATGCGAAGAATGGGGATAGCGGCGGAGAATTCCATTGTTGACCTCATTAAAATCATTGGCCCGCGCCGTGCGGGCCATATAAAGACATCGGGTGATTAGTTCCCCAGCCCACCGAGGCACAGGTACTTAATCTCAAGATAATCCTCGATACCGTATTTTGACCCCTCACGGCCCAACCCGGAGTTTTTAACCCCGCCAAAGGGGGCGACTTCGGTGGAAATCAGCCCTTCATTAATGCCGACGATGCCGTATTCCAGCGCCTCGGCGACGCGCATGACCCGGCCAATATCCCGGCTGTAGAAGTACGAGGCCAGGCCAAACGGCGTGTCATTGGCCAGCTCAATGGCTTCGGCTTCGCTATTGAAACGGATCAGCGGTGCTACCGGGCCAAAGGTCTCTTCATGGAAGATTTTGGCCTGTCGTGGTACGTCGGTCAGAATGGTCGGCGTAAAGAAATTATTGCCCAGCGCATGGGGTTTGCCTCCCAGCAGAACCTTGGCACCCAACTGCACCGCGTCGGCGATATGCTCGTTGACCTTTTCCACGGCGGCCGGGTTAATTAACGGGCCGATAGTCACTCCGTCGTCCAGGCCGTTGCCGACCTTAAGCTTTTCTACCGCCGCCTTCAGTTTTTCGGCGAAAGCGTCGTAGATGCCGTCCTGAACCAGAAAACGGTTGGTACACACGCAGGTCTGGCCGGCATTGCGGTATTTGGAAGCGACTGCGCCTGTTACGGCGGCGTCCAGGTCGGCATCGTCAAACACGATAAACGGCGCGTTGCCGCCCAGTTCCATACTGGTCTTTTTGATGGTCGGGGCACACTGTGCCAGCAGTTGCGCACCGACCTCGGTGCTGCCGGTGAAGGAGAGCTTACGTACGTCCGGGTTGGCGGTCAATTCCGCCCCTATGGCCTGGCTCGGGCCAGTGATAACGTTGCAGACGCCGGCCGGTAAGCCCGCACGCTCGGCCAGCACGGCGATGGCCAGTGCAGAGAAGGGAGTTTGGCTGGCGGGGCGGATCACCCCGGTACAGCCCGCAGCCCAGCCGGGGCCTGCTTTACGGGTGATCATCGCCGCCGGGAAATTCCACGGCGTAATGGCAGCAAATACCCCAATCGGCTCTTTCTGCACGATAATGCGGCGTCCTGCCTGGGGCTGCGGAATGGTGTCGCCGTAGACGCGTTTGCCTTCTTCGGCAAACCATTCGATAAAGGACGCCGCGTAGGCAATCTCACCCCGGCTTTCAGCCAGCGGCTTGCCCTGTTCTGCGGTCATGATCAGCGCCAAATCGTCCTGATTCTCCATCATCAACTCGAACAGGCGGCGCAGTTTGCCGGCACGTTCTTTGGCGGTCAATGCGCGCCAGGCCGGCTGGGCCTTTTTCGCGGCAGCGATCGCCAGTGCGGTTTCCCTGGCACCGAACGCCGGCACCTGACCGACCCGTTCGCCGGTGGCAGGATTGTGGATCTTGATGCTCTGGTCGCCTTTGATCGGCAGCCATTGCCCATCGATATAGTTGGCCTCGCGGAACAGCGCAGGATCTTTGAGAGTGGCAGAGAAGTGATTGCTCATCGGTTTTCTTCCTTTTTCAGAATTCAACACAGGGTGACCTATCCCAAACGGCACCCCTTTACCCTAGCAAACTTTTCCGCCGCTATTTGCCCGATCCGTGGCAACAAATCAATTTACCGTCAAGCGCACCTTCTGTACAAAAAACATCCGGCTGCGGAACGATACTGAAATCAGCAGGCATATGACCCTTTTCGATGTGATTAAAAGGAGTGTGCAAATGATGAAATCAGTGGACAGACATCTTTATGGCGGCGGAGAAATGGACTTTTTGGCTTCCAGCATTGCGTTGATGGAGTGGCAGGGGCGAGAGGTGGACGCCGGCAAAGTGGCCGGCAATATGTCGGAGTCGCAAAGCCGCTTGTTCTTTGAACGCCTGAGCTATTTCCGCCAGCTTTATCAGACTTCGAGCGTGGAACACAGCGTATAAACTCCTTACATCCCCTCTCTTTTGGGTGAGGGGATGTTAATCCGCATAACTGTGCAGATTTATACTGACCATACCCCGGTGTTCAGCGTTGCCGGGGAGAATTCCAGATTGCGGCCGCGCCACGGTAGCGCCTGCGAAAAACGCCAAGCACTCTGTATATCGAAGCGCCAGTAGCGTTCCGCACCTTTCACCCCTTGCCCCATCTCCGCTTGCCAGAGGATCTGCGTTTCCCCCTGCAAATGTAAAACATCCCCGCGTTCAAAATCGATAAACAGCAACGCCGCTCGCGGCTGCGCCAACAGATTACCCAGGGTATTCATATAGCGATTACCACGAAAATCCGGTATCCACAGAGTGCTTCCCTCCAGATAGATAAACCCCGGTTTTCCGCCCCGGTGCGAAATATCCACGCCACCTTGCGCCAGCGTGGTATGGGCAGCACTGGCCACAAAACAGGTATCCGCGTTGCGAATCAACGCCTGTGCCGCCGCGTCAAGCCGAGTGAGATATTCAATTGGCGCAGGGTTGGCAGGGGCCGGATACAGCTCGCGCCGCTGAATATACTGCGGACAATTGCCGAAGCTTTGCCTGACTTCGATCTCAAGGCGGTTTTTGTCGGTACGTCCGATCACACCGTTGACGCGGTTACGGCGTCGGTTGCTAAAATCCAGCCCCAGGGCACCTATCGGCTGGCCGGATTGCAGTGCCGCCTGCGCCGGATCGTCGCTGCGGCGTGGGGTGCTGATGCGCAGGTGGGTGCTGTCCGGCGTGCGTAAAAAACCGGGTGGGCCACTAAACAGCGTAGCCACCGGCCAACCCTGCTCGTCCAGCGTGGCGACAAACAGGTAAGGCAGTGCCTCGAAAAACTTGCGGTGCTGGTCGGGCATATTGGGGAAAATACCGCCGCCCACCTGGTCAAATCCGGCCAGGGTCTGGGCACGTAGTTCATCGGGGTGGAACATCTGCGGGATCATCGGATTTACCTCTCGACGGGGTACGGCAGCGACGGCATGGCGAAGAAGCCGGGCAATGCGGCAATGCGCGCTACCCAGCGTTGAATTGCCGGGTAAGGGACCAGCGAAATGCCACCTTCCGGCGCTACGGCCACATAGCTGTAGCAGGCCAGATCGCCAATGGTGGCCTGTTCCGTCGCCAGGAATTGACGTTGGGTCAGATGCTGCTCCATCTGTGGCAGGAAGCGTGCGCTGACGGCCTGCGCGGCCTGATAATCTTCTGGCACCCCAAACTGGGCGATCAAACGAGCGGAAGCCGGCCCATAGCGGACTTCCCCGGCGGCTTTGGACAACCATTCCTGCACCTGTGCGGCCACCGCTGGCGCCTCTGGCAACCAGTGGCTGTCCGGCGCATAGCGTTTGGCCAGATACACCAGAATGGCGTTGCTGTCGGCCAGCGCCAAATCGCCATCGAGCAACACCGGGATCTGGCCGAAAGGGTTCAGGCGCAGAAAGGCTTCGCTTTGGCGCACCGCCGCGGGGGCTTCGATAAATTCATACGGCAGTTCGAGCATCCGCAACAGCAACTCCACGCGGTGGACGTGGCCGGAAAGCGGGGTACCGTACAGTTTTAGCTTTTGCATAATCACACTCCAGAAGGATTTTAATCAGCATACTCTTGCAGTCGGTGAGCGAAATCCGGCAATCTGGAAATTAATAATTTCAATTTATGGAATAGTCTATGGATCGGTTGGACGAACTGGCGATTTTTGTAGCGGTGATCCAGCACGGCAGCCTGGCCGCCGCCGGTCGCAAACTGCGACGTTCCGCCCCGGCAGTGACCCGGGCCATCGCCTCGCTGGAGCAGCGTTTTGGCGCCCGGCTGGTTGAACGCACTACACGGCGGCTGGCCCCGACCGAAGCCGGGTTGCGGCTGGCGGAGCGCGCGCATTTACTGCTGCATGAATACCAGGCGGCGGTACTGGATACGGCGGATACCCAGCTCAGCGGCCTGCTGCGCATTACCTCGCCGGTGCAGTTCGGGCGCAAGCACGTGGCACCGGTAGTCATGGCGTTTCTCGATCTTTATCCGCAGATGCAAATTGAAATGGTGCTCAACGATCGCAACCTGGATTTGATCGACGAGGGGCTGGACGTGGCGGTGCGTATCGGCCATTTGCAGGACTCTTCCCGCGTGGCGCGTCGGTTGGGGCAGGTATCCCGGGTGACGGTCGCCAGTCCGGCCTATCTGGCGCTACGCGGCGAGCCATTGGAACCGGCGCAGTTGGTCGATCATGACACCATCGTCGGCACCCAGCGGGCGTCGCTGCGCGAATGGCGGTTTGGCCCACAGGAAAACGGTGACAGGGTAAGGCTGACGCCGCGCTTGCTGCTCAACGAAGTCGAAACCCAGTTGCTGGCGGCGCGAGCCGGCAAGGGCATCGCCCGGTTGCTGTCGTATCAGGTGGCGGACGATCTGGCAGCGGGGACGCTGGTGCGTTTGCTGCCGGCGTTTGAACCCTTGCCGATGCCGGTGCAGCTGGTGGCGCAAAATAGCCAACGCATGCCGCTAAAGGTGCGGACCTTCTGGGATTATGCCTGGCAGGAATTAAGTCAATTGGCGCAAATTCAGCCGCCGTTAAAATAGCGATTCAGGCTCAATAAGTTTCACTGGCTAAACTTATTGAGCCGCGGGAAAGATTTATATTACCCTGCACGCATTGCTGCTGTTCCCTTCTTGACAATATTATTCCCGGTGCTAATAGTTAACGCATATCTTAAATAATAAACGAAGTTTAATATATGAAACTTTTAGCGGGCAGTTACGATAACGGTTCGACGGTGGACAATGAGGATGAAATTTTGACCTCATTCCAAACTCGCAGTCAGGCGGTTTATCAGCAAGTCCGCAGCGAACGTAATATTGCCTATGGGGATTCACCCCGGGAAGTTTTCGACTGGTTATATACTGACAAGCCGCATCAGGGAACATTAATATTTATTCACGGAGGATATTGGCAATTTTGTTCCAGGGACGACTTTGCCTTTATTGCCACAGTGCCATTGGCGTTGGGTTTTGACGTGGTGCTGCTGGAATATACGCTGGCACCACAGGCCTCGCTTGACGATATTTGTCGGCAAACCGGTGTGGCGCTGAACGCGATTCAACAACGCTTGGCGCCAAATAAACTCGCGCCGGTTTACCTGTGCGGCCATTCCGCCGGGGGGCATCTGGCCAGTTTCTGGCAGCATCATCCTATGGTCGACGTGGTGTTACCGATCAGCGGTATTTTCGAGCTGGAACCCCTGTTAACCACTTACGTTAACCGGCAGTTGCAGTTGACCCTGCAGCAAATTGCCCGCTTAAGCCCGGCGCGCAATATACCCGAACGCATCAAACCGATGACGCTATTTTACGGCGCTGCCGAGTTAGCGGAACTGATTGGCCAGTCGCGACATTATTATGCTGCGCTGCAAGCAAAACAGCTGCCCGTCCGCCTGATTGCGGTCGACGGCGCCAACCATTACAACGTGCTGGATTCACTGTTCGCCAGGGATGGGGCGTTGATCCGCCAGTTAACCACTACGGGGAAATAAACCATGCGTACCATTATCGATACCGGCTTGCCGGAGATTGGCCAACCCTTTTCCTGGGCGACTAAAGGTGGCGGCATGCTGTTCACCGCCCATGGCCCGGTCAGGCCCGACGGCAGCATTGAAACCGGTGAGCCGGAAAAACAAATTACTCTGACCTTTGATAATTTGGCCCGGACGTTAAAGGCGGCAGATAGCCACAGCGATAATGTTCTGCAGGTAATTATTTATCTCACCGATGTGGACGACGTTAAATTACTTGATGAAATTTATAAGCAATATTTTAATTATCCTTACCCTAATCGTTCAACGGTAATTGTTGACAAGCTGGTGGTGCCAGGCATGAAAATAGAAATAACCGTCACTGCTACCGCCTGAAAATAGATAACTATAATCCCCACCTGCAAATTCATTAAATAATGAATTAAGGAATCGCTATGTTTAATCACATTGGCCGTTCGGCGGCCGATCCTATTATGTCGTTGATGGAAGCTTATTTACGGGATGAAAATACGCAGAAAGTTAATCTGGGTATTGGTCTTTATTACGATCAGCAAGGGCGGATCCCGCTGATGCAAGCGGTTGAGGCCGCCGAGCGGCAGTTGCTCGAACAGCGTCGCCCGCATGGATATCCGCCGATAGAAGGCTCGGCGCTGTTTGCCCAGCAGGTGCAGACCTTGTTGTTCGGCGAAGCGGCATCAGCGTCGATTAGCACGGTGCAAACCGTTGGCGGTTCAGGCGCTCTGAAGCTGGTGGCGGATTTTATCCATCACTACCTGTCCCGCCATGATATCTGGGTGTCAGATCCTACCTGGGCCAACCATTGGGCGATCTTCGAGGGCGCCGGGCTGAAGGTACATACCTATCCGTATTTCGATGAGGCCAACGGCGGCCTGCGTTTTGACGCGATGCTCGATACGTTGGACAGCCTGCCGGAAGGCAGCGTGGTGCTGTTGCATCCTTGCTGTCATAACCCGACCGGCACCGATCTCAGCCCGGCGCAATGGCGTGCCACCCTTGAGGTGGTGCAGCGTCGCCGCCTGCTGCCGTTGTTCGATATTGCCTATCAGGGCTTTGGCGACGGTCTGGACGAGGATTGTTTTGCGCTGCGTGAGGCATTGAAAACCGACCTGGAATTTTTGGTCGCCAATTCGTTTTCGAAAAACGTCGCGCTGTATGGCCAGCGGCTGGGGGGGCTTTCGGTCCGCTGCGCCAGCCCGGAGAGTGCGAACAACGTCAAGGGCGCGTTGAAAACCTTGATCCGCCGCAGCTATTCCTGCCCGCCGACTCACGGCAGCCAGATTGTGGAAACGCTGTTGGCGGATGCCAACTTGCGCCAGCAGTGGGAAAGCGAACTGGCCGGCATGCGTCAACGTATCAAACAGATGCGTCAAACCCTGGCTAACGGGCTGGAGCAGGGCGGTTCGCCGTTGGACTACCGGCGCATTCGCGACCAGAAAGGCATGTTCAGTTACACCGGGTTGAACCCGCAACAGCTCGAGCGGCTACGGCAAGATTACGCCATCTATCTGGTGGCCCCCGGCCGCATGTGTTTGCCCGGCCTGAATCAAAACAATGTCGACTACGTGACTGCCGCCATCCTGGATGTCACCCGTACTGCGTGAATAAGGTAGGACCGCCATGAAACAGATGAAAGGTTTTGAAGAAATTGCCCGGCGGCAGGGCGGGTTGAAGAAACAGCTCACCGCCGGGCAGATGACCATGCTGGCGATAGGTGGGGCGATCGGCACCGGGCTGTTTCTTGGTAGTGCCTATGCCATTCAGATGGCCGGCCCCAGCGTCCTGTTGAGCTATTTTATCGGCGGCGTGGTGGCGTTGTTGCTGATGGGATGCCTGGCGGAAATGACCTCTGAACATCCGACGCCGGGCTCTTTTGGTGACTACGCCGAGTTTTACATCAGTCCGCTGTTCGGTTTTCTGGTGCGTTATTCCTACTGGTCCTGCGTAGTGTTGGCGGTGGGCACCGAGGTCACCGCCATCGGTATGTATATGCAGTTCTGGTTCCCGACCACGCCGATTTGGCCCTGGGTGCTGCTGTTTTCTGCGGCAGTCATCGTCATCAATGTGATTGGCGTCAAGTCCTTCGGCCAGGTGGAGTATGCGCTGTCGACCATCAAGGTGGTGGCCATCGCGGCCTTTATCGCCATTGGCATCGGCATTTTGGTGTTTTCCGCTAACCCGGCCTACGGTATTCACAACTTTACCGCCAATGGCGGCTTCTTCCCGTTTGGCGTCAAGGGCATGTGGTTCGCGGTGATCGTGTCGATTTTCAGTTACCTGAGCATTGAGATGATCGCAGTAGCCGCCGGTGAAGCCAAAAACCCGGTGATTGCGGTGAAAACTGCCTTCAAGGGTACCATCTTGCGGCTGTTTATTTTCTATATGCTGTCGATTGCGCTGATGCTGGCGATCGTTCCCTGGCGGCAGTCCGGCACTGGTGAAAGCCCGTTCCTGATGGCGATGAACGTGATCCACCTGCCTGCCGCCGCCGGTATCTTCAACTTTATCGTGCTGGTGGCCGCGCTGTCGGCGATGAACAGCCAGTTGTATATCACCACCCGTATGATGTTCTCACTGTCGCGTGCCGGTCAGGCACCGGCTGCGCTGGGCCGGGTCAGCAAACGCGGCATTCCGGTGAACGCGCTGGCGATGTCCTGCATTGGCATTGTGGTGTCGATCGTGCTGAGCCTGGTTTATCCGGAGAAATCCTTTGCCGCCATGATGTCTATTTCGGTGTACGGCGCTTGCTTTACCTGGCTGATGATTTTTGTCACTCACCTGTTTTTCCGTCGCCAGCATCGCCAAACCCACCTGAAATTTCGCATGTGGGGCTTCCCCTATACCACGCTGGCCGGTGCCGGTTTGATGACCGCACTGTTGATCTCGACGGCGTTCACCGAGTTTTTCAAGATGACGCTGTGGTTCGGCATCCCGTTCACTCTGCTGCTGGTGGCGATCTATTTCTTCTATAGCCGCCATCAGCCGCTGCCCACCGCGATGGAAACGCCGGAGTTAGAGTAAAGTGGTTTGCTGATAATGTCGTTATCTGGCTCTGGCAATAAACCACTTTAACCGGAGAATAAGGGATCTTTCGCAGGTGTAGAGTGGTGTTGCCATGAGCAGTGGGACAGAAAAAATTCAGATTGTCGGCCGAAGCGATAATTCGGCCCAGGGCTGGGTTAGTGGCTTTCTGGGGATGTTGATTTTTAGCGGTTCTTTGCCTGCCACCCGCCTGGCGGTGCAAGAGTTTGATCCCCTTTTCCTGACCGCGTTGCGGGCGGTGCTGGCAGCCATATTGGCGCTGAGCGCGCTGGGGGTAATGCGTCAACGTTGGCCGCAGCGTCAGGACTTTGTGCCGCTGGTGATGGTTGCGATCGGGGTAGTGATCGGTTTCCCGTTGCTGACGGCATTGGCCTTGCAGCACACCACCTCGGCGCATGCGCTGGTGTATATCGGGCTATTGCCGCTGGCGACCGCCTGTTTTGGCGTATTGCGCGGGGGAGAACGCCCGAAAACCGCTTTCTGGCTGTTCTCGGTGTTGGGTAGTCTGTTGGTGGGGGCTTTTGCACTAAGCCAGGGGGCGGGCACTTCCTGGGTTGGTGACCTGCTGATGGTGGCTGCGGTACTGCTTTGCGGCCTGGGCTACGCGGAAGGTGCGGTGCTGACGCGCAGGCTTGGTGGCTGGCAGGTGATCTCCTGGGCGCTGGTGGTGGCCTTGCCGCTGACGGCAGGGGTTGCCGTTTGGGCCGCACCAGCGAGTTGGCCGCAGGTCAGCGTCGGTGCGTGGCTTTCTCTGGGCTATATTTCGCTGTTCAGCATGTGGATTGGTTTTATCTTCTGGTATCGCGGTTTGGCGCTGGGCGGCATTGCCGCCGTGGGGCAGTTACAACTGCTGCAGCCGTTCTTTGGTCTGGCGCTGGCCGCATGGGTGCTGCATGAAAGCATCCAGCCTTCGATGATTGCGGTCATGGCCGGGGTATTGGTTTGCGTGTACGGCGCGAAGCGGTTTTCGCGCTGAATCGGGCATATGATATTGCTCAAGTGAGCGCCCCCTCTCCAGGGGGAGAGGGGATTAGCCGGTGTTAGCCAGGGCCACCAGCACCTGATTCAGCCGTTGGGCGGCGCGATGGATTTGCAACTCATCGTAGCCGCCCAGTCCGAGTATCAAGCCGCTTTTCCCGCTGTCGATGGCATACATCGGCGAAAGTGCGCTGACTGCCACTCCAGCCTCGGCAGCACGGCGAGCGACCCGTTGGTCGTCCAGTCCCGCCTTCAACCACAACACCAGATGCATGCCCTGGCAGCTGGGGTGCAGCGTCGCCAGCTCGGCAGAAACATGGGCATTGATGGCTTCGGTTAATACCCGCCGTTTTTCCGCATACACGCCGCGCATGCGGCGGATATGACGATCCAGATGCCCCTGCGCCATAAAGGCCGCCAGCACGTGTTGATCGGCGCTGGGCGGGTGGCGATCCATCAGCACGCGCGCGCCGCAGAAGGCATCCACCAGTGGCCTGGGCACGATGGCGTAACCCAGCCGCAATGAAGGAAAAAGGATCTTGCTGAAGGTACCAAGGTAGATAACCCGGGCCGGATCCAACCCCTGCAATGAAGGAAACGGATGGCCTGAATAACGCATTTCACTGTCGTAATCATCCTCGACAATCCAGGCCCGGCTCTCTTTGGCCCAGGCCAGCAGTTCGAGCCGACGCGTCATGCTCATTGGCATGCAAAGCGGGTATTGGTGAGAAGGCGTGACAAAAACGGCTTTGGCCTGCGGTGCGATTTGGCTGCCCGCTGCCACGTCTATTCCTTCGGCATCCAGCGGGACTCTGGCCATCAGCCGGTCGCGGAACAGGTGGTTAAAGATGGCGGTAATGCCGTGATAGGCCGGATCCTCCACCCAGGCGGTGTCTCCGGCGTCTAACAGAATTTGCGTCGCCAGATACAACCCTTGTTGGGTGCCGGAAGTGATAATCACCTGTTCCGGCGTACAGAGCACCGAACGGGATTTGCGGACGTATTCACAGACCGCCTTGCGCAACGGCAGTGCCCCCAATGGGTCACCATAACCGGCGGGGGCGCCTGGCCCACGGGCGCGGATGCGGTTGCCGAGACGACGCCAGACGTCATCGGGCGCGGTATCATTGATAGGCACCGAGACGGTGAAGGGGATCGGCGGCAGCGGCCGTAACTGACCGGCAAACTGCGCCAATGCCTGCGCCTGGCTGGAAAGGGGGATGTCACAAATATCAGCCGGGCTGACTGGTGCCGGGGGCTGGCGGTGAAGTGACAGGGCGACGCGGGTGCCCGAACCGGGCTGCGCTTCGAGAAAGCCCTCGGCGGTCAGCTGTTCGAAGGCCGCCAGCACCGTGCCTCTGGCCAACTGCAATGCGCCTGCCAGCACGCGGGTGGAGGGCAGCAGATCGCCAGGTTTAAGTTCGCTTCTGTTGATGGCGGCACGCAATGCCTGAGCAAGCTGCAGACTAAGCTGCCCCGCCTGGCGATCAAGCTCGCCGATGGCGGGGACTTCAACCGTTTTGGCCGTTCTTGGCATCGATTCCGGTCCAGATAAAAAGAGTTAAACAGGGTATTCACTGTAAACCACTTTTTAACGAAATAGCGTATGTCGTGATGCTTAAAGCTGACTTTTTGGGATCAGGTGGTCGCCAAAACTTAAGCGCTGACGGCCCGGTTCGATTTCGCTCAGTGGGGCGACTTCTTGCAGTGAAGATTTACAGCGCAGCACCAAATCATGATATTCGCGCGTGCCGGCCACTTTCCACGCCAGTTCCTGTTCGGTCAGGTCGCGCAATACCCGCGCCGGGCTACCAACCACCAGCTTGTTGGCTTCAATCACCGCGGCGGCCTTAACGAACGCCATGGCACCGACGATGGTGTTTTCACCGATCTCCGCGCCGTCCATAATCACCGCATTCATGCCGACCATGGCGTTACGGCGGATGCGGCAGCCGTGCAGGATTGCGCCGTGGCCGATGTGCCCGTCCTGTTCCACCACGGTGTCCTGCTGCGGAAAGCCGTGCATCACGCAGTTGTCCTGAATATTGGCACCGTCGCCAATCACCAGGCGGCCAAAGTCGCCGCGCAGGCTGGCATTGGGGCCGATATACACCTGTTTGCCGACGATCACATCGCCAATCAATACCGCCGTCGGGTGCACATAACTGCTGGGGTCTACCACTGGCGTCAGGCCATCAATCTGATACACGGGCATAGCAAAAGCTCCTTAAAATGAAGGATCGCGCGGCAGGCCGCCAAAGCGCCGGTAATAGCCGGCCGCCGGGGCGGGCAGGGTGCCGATAGTGGTTTCCGCCAGCGCGCTGACATACTCGGTCGCGGCGCGGTCCACCCGCTGATAAATATTGATACACAGGTTGCGGGCGATCTGCCCCTCCCACTGGGCGGGCAACAAGGCGTCCGGCAGCAGCGGATCTTTAAGCACCACGCGGCGGAAGAAGTGGATCAATAATAGCTTAATCTGGAAACAGCGCTGGGGCGTCAGCAGGGCATCGTCGGTTTCGCGCAGCAACGCCATTAGCGGGCGGAAAGAGACGATAAACTCATGATAATCGGCGGCGACCTCGCCCAGCGCCCAACAGTTGGCCACCAGTTGCTGCAGGGTTTTCTCGGAGCGGTTATAGGGGTAATCGGCACGAAAATAGATCGCTTGTTCGCTGGCGTTAAGCTCGCCAAGCAGGGCGGTGACGTCGGTTTGCGCATGGGTCGGCGCCGCCATCAGGTTATTGGCTATCTGGCCAAAACCCAGCCAGCCCAGCTCTTTTTTCAGCCGTGCCCGCTCGCTTTTCTCCGCGCTTTCCAGCAACAACAGATCCCATTTCCCGTCCCAGGCCGGTGGCTCGCTGAGGTAGATTTTCGACTCGGCGTGGCGGAACTGGCGCATACCCTGTTCGGTCACCCGATAGAAGCTGCGGCGACCGATTTTTTCGACCTCCAGCCAGCCTTCTTTTTGCAGGCGAAATACCGAGGTGCGCACAAAGCGGTCTCCGAAACCCAGCGCTTCCAGCAGTGCGCTCAGGCTGCCGAGCCAAACTTCGCCACCGCGATGACTCAGCGCATCGCCGTACAGGGAGATAATCAGTGAAGTGCCGCTGATCGGCTGGGCGTCTATAGCATGGCGGATAAACTCATCCAGTTTATGTTCCATATTTTTCCATGGGTTACCCGACGGTGAGACACAACATTACCACAAATTCTTAAGGCGTCATCCGTGACGCCAATGGAATCAACGGGGGCGCAGGTCGACCACCCGCTGGGCTTTGCCTTCCGAACGCGGGATATCGCCGCAGTTGGCAATGCTGACGTCGGTGCTGACGCCAATAATCGATTTGATATGGTGACGCAGCTGGTGGCAAATCTCACAGCGCTGCTGATGGCTGAGGCTGAGTGCGGCCTCCTTCAATTCAACGCGTACCGCCAGGGTATCGAGGTGCCCACTGCGGCTGACCTGCAACTGATAATGCGGCGACAGCTGTTCGAACTGCATAATTTGTTCTTCCACCTGCGACGGGAACACATTGACGCCACGGATGATCAGCATGTCGTCGGAGCGACCGGTGATTTTTCCCATCCGGCGCATCTGGCGTGCATCGCCCGGCAGCAGGCGGGTGAGATCGCGGGTGCGGTAGCGGATCACCGGCAGCGCCTCTTTGGTCAGGGTGGTAAACACCAGTTCGCCGTGCTCCCCATCCGGCAGGGCAATGCCGGTTTCCGGGCAGATGATCTCCGGCAGGAAGTGATCTTCCCAGATAGTCGGGCCACCGCCGCTTTCGGCGCACTCCATCGCCACCCCCGGCCCCATCACTTCGGACAGGCCATAGATATCCAGTGCCTTGATGCCCATGCGGCTTTCAATTTCGTGCCGCAGCGCTTCGGTCCAGGGTTCTGCGCCAAACACCCCGAGACGTAATGAACAGCCACGCGCATCGCCGCCCATTTTGCGTTCCAGTTCATCGATCAGCGTTAAACAGTAGGATGGCGTTACCATGATCACGTCGGGTTTGAAATCCAGGATCAGCTGTGCCTGCCGCTCAGTCTGCCCGCCGGACATCGGGATCACCGTGGCCCCCAGTCGCTCCGCGCCGTAATGGGCGCCCAGCCCGCCGGTAAACAGGCCATAACCATAGGCGACATGCACCTTGTCTTTGGCCGTGGCACCGGCGGCGCGCAGGCTGCGGGCGACGATATCGGCCCAGTTATCGATGTCCCGCTGGGTATAGCCGACCACGGTAGGTCGGCCGGTAGTGCCCGACGAGGCGTGAATACGCACCACCTGTTCCATTGGTACGGCGAAGGTATCGAACGGGTAGTTGTCGCGTAAATCCTGTTTGGTGGTGTAGGGAAAACGCGCCAGATCGCTCAACTGCTTAAGATCGTCCGGATGCACGCCTGCCTGATCGAACTTGCGCTTATACATTGGCACATTGTTATAGGCGTGGTGCAACGTCCATTTCAGACGCTCCAGCTGCAGCGCTTCAATTTCATCACGCGAGGCGAACTCAATGGCGTCGAGTGGCGGTGGGTTGGTAGTCATCATTATTAGCCTCGGGGTCAAACTCGCTCAATGATCATGGCGATGCCTTGGCCGACGCCGATGCACATGGTGCAAAGCGCGTAGCGGCCGGAACGCCGTTCCAGTTCAAACAAGGCGGCCAGCGCCAGGCGTGCACCGCTCATCCCCAGCGGGTGGCCAAGGGCAATAGCGCCACCGTTGGGATTCACCTGCGGGGCGTCGTCCGGCAGGCCAAGCTGGCGCAGTACCGCCAACGCCTGGGCGGCAAAGGCCTCATTCAGTTCGATCACGTCCATTTGCGCCAGGCTTAGCCCGGCTAACTCCAGTACCTTGCGGGTGGCCGGCAGTGGGCCGATCCCCATCAAGCCGGGTTCGACGCCGCAGGTGGCGGTGGCGACGATACGTGCGCGCGGGGTGAGGCCCTGACTGACGGCGATTGCCTCGGAGGCAACAATCAGAGCCGCTGCGCCGTCGTTTAAGCCAGAGGCGTTACCGGCGGTCACGGTACCGGCTTGGCGGAACGGCGTTTTCAGCGCCTGCAATTGTTCCAGCCGGGTGTCTGCGCGCGGGTGTTCGTCTTGGCTGAACAACGTCACCGCACCTTTTTTACCGCTGAGGCTGACCGGCACTATCTCCTGCGCCAGTAAACCTGATTCTTGCGCCCGGGCGGCGCGTTGCTGGCTGCGCAGCGCGAAGGCGTCCTGATCGGCGCGGCTGATGTTGAACTGCGCCGCCACGTTTTCGGCGGTTTCCGGCATCGAGTCGGTGCCGAACTGCGCCTGCATCAGCGGATTGATAAAGCGCCAGCCCAGAGTGGTGTCATACAGTTGCGCCTGACGGCTGAAAGCGCTGTCGGCTTTGCCCATCACCAGCGGGGCGCGGGTCATTGATTCTGCGCCGCCGGCCAGCACCAGCCCGGCTTCACCGGCCTTGATGCTGCGAGCCGCCATGGCCAGTGCGTCCAGCCCCGAACCGCACAGGCGATTGACGGTAGTGCCGGAAACGTTCACCGGCAGGCCGGCCAGCAATACTGCCATCCGGGCCAGATTGCGGTTGTCTTCCCCGGCCTGATTGGCGCAGCCGAGGATCACGTCATCGACCAATGACCAGTCCACCTGTGGGTGGCGAGCTAACAGGGCACGCAGCGGCAGCGCGGCCAAATCATCGGCACGCACGTTGGCCAATGCGCCGCCGTAGCGGCCAATCGGCGTACGAACGCCATCGCAGATAAACGCCTGACTCATGGTTGTTCCCCTAAAATGGCATGGCCGAGGCGATGTGCCCGCCCGCGGAACCAGGCGACGGTCTTGCCCAGTTGGTTGACGATTTCGACGTCATACAGCCCGGTGGTTTTACCCTGATGGCGTACCTCGGCGCTGGCAGTCAGGCGATCGCCGGCCAGCGCCGGGCGAATAAACTCGATATTGCAGCCAGAGGCCACTGCCGCCAGCCCCTGACTGTTGCAGGCATAGGCGAAGGCGGTGTCCGCCAGGCTGAACAGTTGGCCGCCGTGGCAGGTCTGGTGGCCGTTGAGCATCTGCGGGCCGACGGTCATGCTGACCCGGGCGAAACCGGCATCAACCGCATCCACCCGCATCCCCATCGCCTGGGCACAGGTATCCTGTTGAAACATCTGTTCGGCGCAGCGTTGCGCCAGTGCCTGTGGCGTATTGGCGTTCATGGTTGGGCTCCTGAAGAGAGGGATGCGTAATGACGCAGCAGCGGCATTGGGCGATAACGTGGCTCACCATAGTAGAGTTGCAGGTTTTCCAGCGTGGTCAGGATGTGTTGCCAACCCAGAGACGTCCCCCATTCCAGCGGGCCGCGTGGGTAATTGACGCCGTAGCGCATGGCGTGGTCGGTATCCTCGGCACTGGCGACGCCCTTGTTGACCACGTCAAGCGCCTCATTGGCCAACATGGCGAGGGTGCGCATCACCAACAGGCCGGGATAGTCCGGCAAAGCGATCACCTTCTTGCCGAGAGATTGCAGCAGACGGACGATGGTGGCGTTGTGCC
Organism: Serratia sp. S4; assembly: GCF_000347995.1. Taxonomy (NCBI): domain Bacteria; kingdom Pseudomonadati; phylum Pseudomonadota; class Gammaproteobacteria; order Enterobacterales; family Yersiniaceae; genus Serratia; species Serratia sp. S4. The sequence continues at coordinate 3,368,325 of NZ_KB661120.1, read as the reverse complement.
TGGCATCGTTTTGCGCGGCGCAGCTGATAGCAACGGTGGTGGCCTGCGAGTAGTCGGCAGACAGATCAAACAGCACCACGGGGGTTGCGGTTTCATCGGCCACCTGGCTGGCTGTTTTACCATTAGTTAACATAAGTGTAACTTCATCGATCCGGGCGTAGGCGCTGGTCTGGCCAGATTGTTTGATCGACTGCGCATTTCCGCTCAGTAATTTGCTCAGTAGTGCAATACCAGCGGCATCGCCATGCAGTGTGATGCTGCGCGGCAATGCTGCCGTAGAGGCAGGCAGAACGGCAGCGACCGGCGGCTGATGATCGCCATAGCGATAAAAACCACGGCCACTTTTGCGGCCAAGACGCCCGGCCGCCACCAGTTCCTGCTGTACCAGCGACGGGGTAAAACGGGGATCCTGGAAGAAAGCCTGAAACACCGATTCGGTCACGGCGTAGTTGATATCCTGACCAATCATGTCGGTCAGTTGCATTGGCCCCATGGCGAAGCCACCCGCGTCGCGTATCACCGCATCCAGCGTGGCGGCGTCGGCGACCTGTTCTTCCAGCGCGCGCAGGGCCTCGGCATAAAACGGCCGTGCTACCCGGTTAACGATAAACCCCGGCGTGGAGCGGCACAGCACGCTTTGTTTGCCCCATTGCCGGGTTAGCCTTTGCAGTGTGGCGACGGTTTCGGCGCTGGTGTCCAGCCCACTGACGATCTCCACCAGCTTCATCAGCGGTGCCGGGTTGAAGAAGTGCAGCCCGGCCAGACGCTGTGGATGTTGCAGCGCACCGGCGATGGCGGTTATCGACAGTGAGGAGGTGTTGCTGGCAAACAGCGTGGCGGGTGAGCACAGCGCTTCCAGATCGCGGAACAGGCTTTGTTTGATTGCCAGCTTTTCCGCCACCGCTTCTATCACCAGACCGCTGTCGGCCAGCGAGTTAAGCGACTCTGCCGGCTGAATGCGCGCCAGCAGGGCTTCGGTGGTGGTGGCATCGGCCTTGCCGGCCGCAACACGCTGACGCAGCCGTTGGGCGAGAGCGCCGAGTGCCTGCCGGGCAGCAGAGGCGGCAATATCAAACAGCTGCACCTGATGCCCGGCGGCGGCGGCCACCTGAGCGATACCGATGCCCATGGTACCGGCACCAATCACCGCCACCCTGAGGTTTAAGTTCGGCTGGTCCATGGTTATTTCCCGCTGAAATTGGGCGCGCGTTTGGCGAAGAAGGCGCTGACGCCCTCGCGGTAGTCGTCGCTGCGACCGCCAAGACGTTGCAGATCGCGTTCCAGATCCAACTGTTGGTCAAGGCTGTTGTTGGCCGAACTGTAGAGGGCTTTTTTAATCAGTCCCAGCCCATAGGTTGGCTGAGTAGCCAGGTGTTGCGCCAGCGTTTGGCTGGTGGCGGCCAGTTCATCCGCAACAACCACCTGCCAGATCATGCCCCAGGCCAGCGCTTGCTGTGCGCTGACTTTGTCACCCAGCATCGCCATGCCCATGGCACGGGCGTGGCCTGCCAGGCGTGGCAGGAACCAACTGCCGCCAGAGTCCGGCACCAGTCCCAGACGGCAGAAGGACTGGATAAAGTTGGCGTTATCGGCGGCAATGACGATGTCGCAAGCCAGCGCCAAAGCGGCTCCGGCACCCGCGGCCACGCCGTTGACGGCGCATACCACCGGTTTTGGCAAGGCGGTCAGGCGGCGGATCAGTGGGTTGTAGAAACGTTCTACCGACAGGCCGAGATCCGGCGCCTGTTGCTCAACGCTAACGTTGCGATCGTTCAGATCCTGTCCGGCGCAAAAACCACGCCCGGCACCGGTGATCAGCAGGCAGCGCACGGTTTCGTCGCGTTCGGCGAGGGTCAGCGCTTCGCTAAGCTGGCGGTGCATCTCGTCGTTAAAACTGTTGAGCCGATCGGGCCGGTTAAGAGTCAGGGTCAACACCCCGGCTTCCAGATGGGTGAGAATCAATGCGTTATCCATAAATCAGCGCCCCTGATAGTTTGGCGTACGTTTTTCGAAGAAGGCGGCGATGCCTTCACGGCGATCGTCGGTGGCAGCCAGGGTGACAAACTGCTGGCGCTCGATGGCCAGCCCCTGGCTAAGGCCGGTTTCTTCAGCCTGTTTCAATGCCTGCTTGGCGGCGCGTAATGCCAGCGGCGCCTGCAGGCTGATGCGTTCGGCAACCTGTTGCGTGCGCTCCAGCGTCAGAGCATCGACACAGACTTCACTGACCAGGCCACTTTGCAGTGCGCAACTGGCGTTGATCGCTTCACCGGTCAGCACCATCTGGCTGGCGCGAGACTTGCCGACGCAGCGGATCAAACGCTGGGTGCCCCCGGCGCCTGGCATCAGGCCGAGGGTGATTTCCGGCAGGCCAAAACGGGCGCTTTCGCCGCAGATAACGATGTCGCAGGCCAATGCCAATTCACAACCGGCACCCAGCGCATAGCCGTTGACCGCCGCCAGCAGCGGTTTGCTTAATTGGGCCAGGCGCTGCCACAACAGCGGACGGCGATCCGTCAACGTGGCGGGCAAGTCTTGTTTTTGCAGCTCGCGCAGGTCGGCACCGGCGGCAAAGAAGCGGGGCGCGCCGGTAATCACCACTGCGCCAACGGTGGCATCGGCATCGGCCTGTTCCAGCCAATAAACCAACTGTTCCAGACACGGGGTGCTCAGGGCGTTGCGCGCCTCTGGGCGATGCAGTGTCAGTGTCACCACTCGCTGGTGTTGCTGTCGCAGGACAAAAGGGGTTTCCATCGGCGGCTCCTATACGTCAAAGTCCAATACCACACCGTCGCCACGCGGCCACGACTGACAACTCAATACGTAGCCCGCCGCCAGCTGATCCGGCTCCAGGCTGTAGTTAACCGCCATATCCACCTGACCGGCCTTTAACCGGCACTTGCAGGTCGCACACACTCCGCCTTTGCAGGCGTAGGGCAGGTCAGCACCCTGACGCAGCGCCGCATCCAGAATGCTGTCATCCTGGGCGCCTACTTCGATATCCAGCCGACGGCCATCGAGCAAAATTTCGATCCGGGTGGCGTTGCGGTTGGCGTCATTGACCGGCCGGGCAACCATGCCGCTGGTGTTAAAACGTTCGCTGTGAATGTGTCCGGCGGGCATGCCAGCCTGTTCAAGTACGCTCTGGGCGTCGTCCATCATGCTTTCAGGCCCGCAGATAAAGGCGTGGTCATAGTCGCGGTAATTGAGTAATGCACCGCCGATCGCCAGCAGGTGCTCACGGTCGATGCGGCCGCTGAGCAGTGGGCTATCAAGATTTTCCTGGCTGAACAGGTACAGCGGCTGAAAACGCTGGGGATAGCGGTTCTTCAGATCGGACAGTGCTTCTTTGAACATCACCGAGCGGCTGCTGCGGTTGCCGTAAATCAGCGTGAAACTGCTGTTTGGCTCGAGTTGCAACGTAGCCTTGATGATCGACAGCATCGGCGTAATGCCGGAACCGGCCGCAATCGCCAGATAGTTACCGCTGTTTTCCGCCTGCGGTTGATAGCCGAATCGCCCTTGTGGCACCATCACTTCCAGTGCGTCGCCGACCAACAGCCGCTGGTTAACGAACGAAGAGAAGCGGCCCTGATGAATGGCTTTAACGCCGATCTGCAGCAAACCTTCCTGCGGCGAGCTGCAAATGGAGTAGCAGCGGCGCAGCTCTTCGCCGTCGACCAGCGCCTTCAACGTCAGGTGCTGGCCGGGCGTATAGCAATAGTGACTTTTCAGTTCTTCGGGTACCCGCAGAGTGATGGCTACGGCGTCCGGCGTTTCGCGCTCGATGGCGGCGACGTTCAGGCGATGGAAGACCGTCATGGTTATTCCTAAATGCATTTGAAGTAGTCGAAGGGTTCACGGCAATCGCAACAGCGGTACAGCGCCTTACAGGCGGTGGAGCCGAATTCGCTGATTTTCTCGCTGTGGGTGCTGCCGCATCGCGGGCAGGGTACCGGGCCGTGCGCCTGGGGTTTGTCGCAGGTATGGCCCTGTGGCGGCGCGACGCCATATTCCCGCAGCCGCTCACGCGCAGCCGCATTCATCCAGTCGGTAGTCCAGGCCGGACTAAGGCGGATATCCACTTTTACCGGGCTGAAACCGGCCGCGGTCAACTGCTGTTCGATCGCTTCGAGCAGGAACTCGGTGGCGGGGCAGCCGGAATAGGTCGGCGTGAAGGTAATGCGCCAGCCGCAGCCGTCGGCTACTACGTCACGCACCATGCCCAGATCGGTAATCGACAGCACCGGCAGTTCCGGATCGCTGATCTGTTGCAGGCAGTGCCAGATTTGCGGGATTTCGGCGGCTTGCAGCCGGGTAATGTTCATGACGGCCTCCTACCAGTTCGCGTTGGGATAGGCGCGTTGCAGAAACTGCATCTCCGCCAATAACGGGCCGAGGTGCTCGCTGTGCCGTCCCTGTTTGCCACCGTGACGGAAGGCCTGTTCGGCCGGTAACTGCAGGCCGGCCTGTTGCAAGGTGTCGCTCACCCCTGCCAGCCACGGCGCCTCGAGCTGGCGTGGATCGGCGGCGATGCCCTGTTCCGCCAGCTGCAGTTCCAGCTCGTCGGCGTGGAACAGTTCGGCGGTAAAACGCCACAGATTATCCAGTGACTGCTGAATTTTTTGCCGGCTGAGCGGGCTGCCGTCACCCAGGCGGATCATCCAACCACGGCTGAAACGCAGGTGGTAATGGGCTTCTTTCAGTGACTTGGCGGCGATGGCAGCCAACTGTGCATTGCTGCTGCTGCTCAATGCCTGATGCAGTTGCACGTGGTAGGTGTCAATCAGGAACTGGCGCACCAGGGTGTCGTTGAAACCGCCGTTGGGCTGTTCCGCCAGCAGCAGGTTGTGAAACTCGCGCTCGTCACGGCCGAAGGCCAGGCGATCTTCACTGTATTGCGGCCCGGTCAGTTCGGCGGCGTAGCCGAGGAAGTTGCGCGCCTGGCCGAGCAGGTCCAGGCCGATGTTCGCCAGCGCCAGGTCAATTTCCAGCTCCGGCGCGTGGCCGCACCAGCCGCACAGCCGCTGTGCGAGGATCAGTGGCGTATCGCCCTGACGCAGAACATAAGTGATGAGTGGATCGTTATTAAAGGTCATGGTCGCCCCTACATGTTCTTGATGCCGTCGGGAATGGTGTAGAACGTCGGGTGACGGTAAATCTTGTCATCGGACGGATCGAAGAAGGCTTCACGATCTTCCGGCTGCGAGGCGATCAGATGGCTGGACTGCACCACCCAGATTGAGCAACCTTCGTTGCGGCGGGTATAGGCGTCGCGAGCGTTTTCCAGTGCCATCTGGTCATCGGCGGCGTGCAGACTGCCGACGTGACGGTGCGCCAGCCCTTGTTTGCTGCGGATAAACACTTCATACAGCGGCCATTCAACGTGTGTCATCATCGGTTCCTTATGCGGCGGTTGAGGTGTTTTTGGCCGCGTGGGCCAGGGCGCCTTCACGCACCCAGGCACCTTCGTCCCAGGCGCGGCGTTTGGCCTGCAGCCGTTCGTGGTTGCATTGCCCGCGGCCTTTAATCACCTCGTGAAGTTCACTCCAGTCGATTTCGCCAAAGCGATAGTGGCCGCTGGCTTCATCCCAGGCCAAATCGGCATCCGGGGCGCTCATCCCCAGGGCTTCCAGCTGCGGCACGGTATTGTCGACAAACTTCTGCCGCAGCTCGTCGTTGCTGTGGCGCTTGATCTTCCAGGCCATGCTTTGTGCGCTGTGTGGTGAATCGGTGTCGCTTGGGCCGAACATCATCAGCACCGGCCACCAGAAGCGATTAATCGCGTCCTGCAGCATGGCTTTTTGCTGTTCGCTACCCTTGGCCATCGCCATCACCGCCTCATACCCCTGGCGCTGGTGGAAGCTCTCTTCCTTGCAAATTTTCACCATCGCTCGGGCGTAAGGGCCATAAGAAGCGCGGCACAGCGCCACCTGGTTGACGATAGCCGCGCCGTCGACCAGCCAGCCGATCACCCCGATATCTGCCCAGTTGAGCGTCGGATAATTGAAGATCGAAGAGTATTTCATCTTGCCGTCGAGCATTTTCTGGTAGATGTCCTGGCGCGAGCAGCCCAGGGTTTCGGCGGCGCTGTACAGATACAGACCGTGTCCGGCTTCGTCTTGCACCTTGGCCAGTAACACCGCCTTGCGGCGCAGCGTTGGTGCTCGCGTCAGCCAGTTGGCCTCCGGCAACATGCCCACCACTTCGGAATGGGCATGCTGGCCAATCTGACGGATCAGGTTTTGGCGGTAGGCATCCGGCATCCAGTCTTTGGCCTCAATGGAGATATCCGCCGCAATCTTGTCGTCGAAGTGTTGCTGATATTGCGCGTCAGTTGTCATGCTTGCCTCTTGGTGATTCGTATTTTCCACATTAAATATAAAAATGTGAATCACGTTAACTAACCATAAGGCTACAAACTGATAACAAAAAGATCAAACGACATTTATGTGGTTTTGCGATGTCACTCACAGGTGTTTTTACTATTCTACTGTTATTTATGGTTATTTTAAAATTGACGACAACGAGAAATAGCCTGTTTTTCGAGCTTAATGGTCATGATGTTTTGTTTTTGTTAAATTTCGCCCAAGAGAAAACTGGACAATACCTGATACGTAATTAATCATTGTTGTGTAAATTTATGAATTCCGGAGGAGCAAATGCAGCAGTTACACAGTTACCTTTCTGGCGGCTGGGTGTTCGGCCAGGGCACCGCCCGCGAAATCCATCATGCCGTTACCGGCGAAGCGCTGTATCAGGTTTGTTCCGACGGGCTGCCGCTGGCCGCCAGCCTGGAGTATGCGCGCAGCCGGGGTGGCAAGGCGCTGGCGCAGATGACCTTCCAACAGCGCGCACAGATGATGAAAGCGGTGGCCAAACACCTGTTGGCTCATAAAGAAGCGCTGTATGACATTTCCTACCAAACCGGAGCGACTCGCAGTGACGGCTGGGTGGACATTGAGGGCGGTATAGCCACGCTGTTTGCCTATGCCGGTCTGGCAGGCCGTGAAATGCCGGACGATACCCTGTGGCCGGAAGACGAACTGATCCCGCTGTCCAAACAGGCGCAGTTTGCCGCCCGCCATGTGCTGACCTCACGCCCTGGTGTGGCTCTGCATATCAATGCCTTTAACTTCCCCTGCTGGGGGATGCTGGAAAAGCTGGCACCGACCTGGCTGGCCGGGATGCCGGCGATCATCAAACCGGCAACCGCCACCGCGCAGTTGACGCAGGCAATGGTCAAATTGATTATCGACAGCGGTTTGGTGCCGGAGGGCGCGCTGCAACTGGTGTGTGGCGGTATCGGCGATATGTTCGATCACCTCGATTATCAGGATGCGGTGACCTTTACCGGCTCGGCGCAGACCGGTCAGCGGCTGCGGGCCCATCCGCGCCTGCTGGAAAAATCCATTGCCTTCACCATGGAGGCCGATTCGCTCAACTGCTGCGTGCTGGGGGAAGACGTCACGCCGCAGATGCCGGAGTTTGCGTTGTTTATCAAAGAAGTGTGCCGCGAGATGACCGCGAAAGCCGGGCAGAAATGTACCGCCATCCGGCGGATTATCGTGCCGGCGAAGCGGGTGGCAGAGGTGCAGCAGGCGCTGTTGCAGCGCCTGGCCGGCGTTACGGTGGGCGACCCTAAACTGGAGCAGGTGCGCATGGGGGCGCTGGTCAGCCACGAACAACGCAATGACGTACAGCAAAAGGTCGATTTTCTGCTGCATAACGGCTGTGAACCCTTGTGCGGTGCCGTGGCGGATAAACTGACGGTGATGGGCGAAGATGCGAGTAACGGCGCATTTTACCCGGCCACCCTGTTGTACTGCGCCGATCCCTTTACCCATCAGGCGGTGCACGGTACCGAAGCCTTTGGCCCGGTGGCGACGTTGATGCCTTACCAGCACACTGAACAGGCGATCGAACTGGCGTTAATGGGCCAGGGCAGCCTGGCGGGATCGCTGGTGACCGCCGATGAAACACTGGCAACGCGCTTTATCCGCGCGACGGCCTGCGCCCATGGTCGTATGCTGATTTTGGATCAACAGGCGTCGGTGGAGTCCACCGGCCACGGTTCTCCGTTACCGATGCTGGTGCACGGCGGGCCAGGGCGAGCGGGAGGCGGTGAGGAGCTGGGCGGGTTACGGGCGGTAAAACACTATATGCAACGCACGGCGATCCAGGGTAGCCCGGCAATGTTGGCGGCGATTGGCCGTGAGTGGGTGCGCGGGGCAACGGTGATTGAGGATCCGGTTCATCCGTTCCGTAAATACTTTGAACAACTGCGGCTGGGCGAAAGCCTGCTGACCGCACGCCGTACGGTGACCGAGGCCGACATCGTTAATTTTGCCTGCCTCAGCGGTGACCATTTTTATGCTCATATGGACAAGATCGGTGCCGCCGAATCGCTGTTTGGCGAGCGGGTAGCGCATGGCTACTTTGTGGTGTCTGCCGCCGCCGGTTTGTTTGTCGACCCGGGGGTGGGGCCGGTGATTGCCAACTACGGCATGGAAAACCTGCGTTTTATCGAGCCGGTGAAAATTGGCGATACCATCCAGGTACGGCTGACCTGCAAGAAGAAAATCCGCAAGCCGCAGAAAACCGCTGAAGATCGTCCGCATGGCGTGGTGGTGTGGGATGTGCAGGTGCTCAATCAACATCAGCAGGCGGTGGCGTTGTATAGCATTTTGACGCTGGTAGCACGCCAGCAAGGGGATTTTGAGGCGGCAAGCTAAAGACGCAGCAGGGGGAAACCCTGCTGCTAACCGAGGATTAAATCAAGGGTTTGCGCAGCAGCGTTTCCAACATTTTTAGCGGTGACTGCCGTGGATTTTTCATCGCACTGACCGGCAGCAGGAAGGTTTGTTCCAACATAAACTGGCCGGCCATCGCTGCATGCGGCGTCTGATCGGAAAAACAGATCCAACTGCTGCCCGGCGGCAGGTCGAGTGCCAGCTGTGGGCCTTGCTGCTGGTAGTTTTGGTCGGCTTTCATAGCATCGTGCAGGTGCAGCATCAGGTGGTCGTAATGGCTGCGGCGGCGTTTGGTGATGCCGACCTTATGCTGCAGCCAACTGCCCAAGGGCGAATAGCGCGGCAGGCGCGGTATAAAACGCCGTGCCAATTGGGGGAAGGGTTCACCGACGCGCCATTGGCGATGCTCGCCGTGCGGATTGATGTTGGTAAAAATACGCAGGATACGCTCACCCTGATTGGGGCGTGACGGGAAGGCGTCAACGTGCAAACGACTGTCGTCCTTACGCCATGAACTGGCCGCACGCCAGGCCGAAACCGGGTGCAGGCGCAGGCTGTTAACCGGTGAATGCAAGGTCTGCTGATAATGAGGCAGTAAACCGGCGATTAACTGGCGGCAGGCCTGATAATAACGTTCCAGCAGTGCCTGTACCTGCGGTTGTTGCGCCGCTATTGCTACGCCAGATAATTTTTGGCTTTCTGGCCAATAGCTGATGTTTTTACGTTTTATATCCACCAGTGCGGGATCCAATAACGCTATTTCATCGGCTAACAATGGAAATTTTAATTCGGGTAAAAACAAGACTTTTCCTTGCTCCAGCGCCAGGGTGGCGGTGAGGGCAGCAGGCAGAGGGGCGCTATCCCACTGCCGTTGTGGCAATGTCATCAACGCTTGTTCCGGCATAAGGCTATCCATATGTATCCTATCTCCTTGCAATATAGGGTTCTTATAATTGTTTTTTATTTGAATGGAATATATAACCCGCGGGAATTATTCCCGAATTATATTAATGGCTAATAAACTGGCTTTAATAATGGTAACACTATTAAAATTCACCAAGTACTAAACAGAGATTAAACGATATGTTAATCGCACGAATGGGTAAAAATAGAATTAAACGGAATTAGTGGGTTTATTATTGGAAATTAATCAAAAACATCAATTAGGCATGATAATTCTATTAGGTGGCCTGGGTTTTTATCTGGGGCCGCCTTTTTGCTAAAGGCGGCCCATCGGATCAAGCGGAGTAAATGCGGTTTTTGCCCTGGGCTTTCGCTTGGTACAGTGCGCTGTCCGCCTGATTGATAAAGCTCATCGGCGTGTCGTTATACATATGCGGCACTTTGGCGTAGATCCCTATGCTGATGGTGATGACGCCATGTGGGTTGCCATCATGAGGTATTTTTAGCTCCCGCACTGCTTCAATGACGCGCTCGGCGAAAATCAGTGCGCCCTGGGCGTCGGTATCCGGCAAGATAATGGCCATTTCTTCGCCGCCGTAGCGGGCCATAATGTCGTTGCTGCGGCTGGCCATTCCCTTGAGCATTTGTCCGATCTGTTGCAGACACTGGTCGCCGGCAACGTGGCCATAGATGTCGTTATACTGCTTGAAATAGTCAATATCCAACATCAACAGCGCCACGCTACGGTAGTTGCGTGAGGCGCGCATCAGCTCATTCTTTAAGGCGATATCAAACTGACGACGGTTGGCCAGCCCGGTCAGGCCGTCCAGCAAGGCCAGTTCTTCCAGGGTGCGGTTGATACTGGTGAGCTGATCGCGAGTGCGCATCAGTTCGGCTTCGGTGCGCACGCTGTGGTTTATCTGACGCATCAACACCATCCCCATCGCCAACAGGATCGCCAGCAGGGTGGCGCCACCCAGGGCAAACAGGCCGGAATCGTTGCGCCAATCAGCCAGCACGTCTTTTTTCGACAACCCGGCGGCAATCACCAGTGGATAGCGGGTAACCCGTGAATAGCCGTAAATCCGTTCCACCTTGTCGTAGCGCGAGGTAATGGTGGCATTGCCAAATTCGGAATGTGGCAATATTTCCCGGAACAACACGCCCTCGGAAATATTCTTACCGATGGCCGCCAGGGAATAAGGGCGACGGTAGAGAATGGTGCCGTCCGCCAATAGTAAGTTGAGTGAAGCATCGCTGTTTAGCGCAAAGGTATCGTAAAACTGGCGGAAATAATTGATATACAATGTGGCCAGCACGACCCCGGCAAAACTGCCGTCCGGGTGGTTAAAACGGCGTGATACCGGAATGATCAAATCGCCGGTAGAGCGGCTGCGCACCACCTTGCCGATATAAACTGCATTGCTGTTGTGCTCGAGGTGATATTTAAAATATTCCCGGTCGGCATTGTTGGCGTTTTGTACAAAGCGGCCTGATGAAGTGACGACCCAATTACCTTGCGCATCGTAAACAAACAGCCCGTGCAGTTGCGGCAGGTTACCCACCTGTGTTTGCATCACTTTTTGCAATCGTAACAGCTGTGGGCTAGCCAGCCCGTCAACCTGAATGCGTTCACTCAGATCGGACAGCGTGCTGTCGGTCTGCATAAAGGTATCATCGGCATGCTGCGCCAGTGCACGGGCCAAATTGGCGGACTCATACTCGGCACTTTGCAAGTCGCGCTGATGGGCATTCCAAATTTGCCAGGCATTAAACAGGATCAGCGTAACGGCAACGATGACGACAAACACGCCGGCCTGAAATAATAACGGGGAGTTTTTACCGTTGCGAGGCCGTTCGGCATCCTGCAGTTGCTGCTGTGTCATGTCACCCTTGCTGTACAATCTTTAAATCGAGGTAGGAACAATCCTACATCTTATTCGTTATTCACCTGGACCACTACACCTTAAACGGCGAAAATGAATAAGTTGTTGAGGGCAGAGGAAGAATATATTGCCTCCGATTATACCCTTCGCATTAAAGCTGCGGAGAGAATACAGGGATCGCTTGCATGTCTGACTACATCATTATTACTTTGCTGACGCTGGTGGTTTATTACCCGGTGACGCTGGGCGTTCTGGCGTTAATGATCCTGTTTGCCTGGCGGCAGCGTAAGTCGCCTTATTGGCGTTTGGGACTGGTGCTGCTAACGGCGCTGTTTGTGCTGTTCGCCATGGCGGCCTATGACTGGTATCACTACAACTGATGGTTGATACCACGATGCCCGCTATCAGAGGCGGACACCGCAGCAGGATGAAGAACTATTCAACGTTAATCATCCAATTGACGCCAAACTGGTCGGTCAGCATACCAAAACCTTTGGCCCAGAAGGTGGACTGATAAGGCATGGTTACCTGGCCGCCCTGCGACAGTTTTTCAAACAGTTCGCGGCCTTGATCCACGGTACTCGGGTTGAGCGACAGGGCAAATCCTTTGTGTGATGCGTCGGCACCCTCCTGCGGGCAACCATCCGAGGCCATCAGCGCGGTTTCACCTATCAGCAGCCGGGCATGCATGATGGACTCCGGATTGACGTCTTGAGGGTTGCCCTGTTTGGCTTCTTCGGGCATCTCTTTGTAACGCATCATCATTTCAAGCGTGGCACCCAACTGCTGCACGTAGAAGTTCACCGCCTGTTCACAGTTACCGTTAAAGAATAAGTAGGGTTGAATCACCATGACATTGACCTCTGTTATGGCCCGTCTGGGCGTTTAGCGGCCTACGGCGGGCGGGAAACAATAGTTTCTAATTGCGACTATTGCTGTTGGAAACTTACAAGTGTAGTGCGATTTCCGCTGAATGCCTGGCTGCCGATCACGCTGTGGGGATTTTTCGCCCGCCCAGCAGTATTGACCGAAAAACCGGGATGGTTCATCCCGGTTTAGACAGATTATCTGAGCGGTCACAGTTCCTATACTCGTTACAACCTTCACTAACGGAGTCACTGTAATGAGCAAACAATCTTTGAATGGAAAAGTGGTGTTGATCGCTGGCGGTGCGAAGAACCTGGGTGGCCTGGTGGCGCGCGATCTGGCGGCCGGCGGTGCAGCAGCGATAGTCGTGCATTACAACAGCGATGCGACCCGGGCGGCAGCGGAGGAAACGCTGAAGGCGGTTAAAGCGGCGGGCGCACAGGCGATAACGGTGCAGGGCGATCTGACTAAACCGGCTAACGTGGCGCAGCTGTTTGAGCAGGCTATCAAGGCATTCGGCAAAGTGGATATTGCCGTTAATACCGCCGGTCTGGTAATCAAAAAACCGATTGCCGAGGTGACCGAAGCGGATTATGACAGCAGTTTTGACATCAATTCCAAGGCGGCTTTCTTCTTTATCCAGCAGGCGGGCAAGCATTTGGCCGACAACGGTCGCATTGTGTCCATCGTCAGCTCACTGCTGGCGGCTTATACGCCGTTTTATGCCGTCTATCCGGGCAGCAAGGCACCGGTGGAGCACTTTACCCGTGCCGCGTCCAAAGAGTTTGGCGAGCGGGGCATCAGCGTGAACGCCATCGGCCCCGGCCCAATGGATACGCCGTTCTTCTATGGGCAGGAAAGCAAAGAGGCGGTGGAATATCACAGCAGCGCCGCGGCGCTGAGCAAGTTCTCGAAAACCGGCCTGACCGACATTGAGGACATCGCGCCGATCGTCAAATTTCTGGTCACCGACGGCTGGTGGATCACCGGGCAGACGCTGTTTGCCAACGGTGGCTATACTACCCGTTAATCTCAATTTTGCTGCGGCCGATGCCGCAGCCTGTTTAACAGGATGCACTGCCGGTGGATAAAATAGGGAGATTGCGGGTCTTTATCCAGGTGGCCGAAGTGGGCAGTTTTATCCGGGCTTCGCAGATCCTGCTGATGCCAAAAACCACGGTTTCGGCCGCGATACAGCAATTGGAACATGAAATGGGCACCCGCCTGTTTCATCGCACCACTCGCCGGGTACAACTGACCAGCGACGGTGAACTGTTGCTCGAAAAGGCACGCAGCCTGCTGTTTGACGTGCAGGCATTGGAAAGTCTGTTTCACCGGCAAAACGGCCCGATCGGGGGGCGTTTGACGGTCGATGTCCCCAGCCGAATCGCCCGGAGAATGATCGTGCCGGCGCTGCCGGACTTTTTTCTGCAGTATCCCGAAATCCAACTGTTTCTCAGCGCCAGCGACCGTTCAGTCGATCTGATCCAGGAAGGGATCGATTGCGTGGTGCGTGTCGGTAGCCTCAGCGACAGCAGTCTGGTCAGCCAGCCGCTGGGCCGCCTGAGTATGATCAACTGTGCCAGTCCGGATTATTTACAGCGCTACGGGACCCCGGAGCATCCTGGCCAATTGGAAGATCACTGGGTGGTGGGCTATGCGCAGCCGACCCTGGCAGGGGCGGATAGCTGGCAGTGGCAGCAGGATGGACAGCATTTTGAGAAAACGTTGCCTAGTCGGGTGACGGTGAACAATGTGGAAAACTACATCGGCTGTTGCCTGGTGGGGTTGGGAATGATGCAGATACCGCGTTTTGATGTTCAACACTACCTGGATAACGGTAGCCTGTGCGAGATCTTGCCGCAGGCCCGGCCATCGGCAATGGGCATGGCTTTGCTTTATCCCCATCGTCGTCAGCGTTCGGCGCGTTTAACAGCCTTTTCCGAGTGGTTCAGCCAGTTAATCAAGCCGTTTTGCGAAACCTGAGGCCTGGTGGCCAATGGGATTTTTATCTAAGTGAGATGCTATTTATTATTGGCTTTCAGGCAATTAAATTTCTGTAAAAACAAGACACAATTAAAACCGCCAAAAAAGTGACAAAGGATGTGTAACATTACATCAGCAGCAGGGTAGCTGAGCCATCCCAGGCTGCAGCCAGGGCATAGATTGCAGCCAGTATCAGCAGAAACGGCGTGTTGGTCATGGTCTGTCCCCGGCGTGAAGTCTCGCCTGTCGTTATAGCCTGTATAAATGACAGTGAGATGAATTAGGCTAATTTTCGTACAGTAAAATTCAGACGGACGGAAATGGGTAAACTGCTGATATTTGACTATAGTAGTTGTGTGAAGACGCGTGTTTATCGTGATTTACCCTGTATCGTTCTGCCGTTAAGGGAAGGGGCAGGTGTGAAAGTATCGAGCAGGCGCCGTCGTGGGTCTGGTGATAGGGTTTCTTAAGGCAAAAGGTAATAGGGAGAGTAAAAATGGGCATTATTTCCTGGATCATTTTTGGGTTAATCGCCGGTATCTTGGCTAAATGGATCATGCCGGGCAAAGACGGTGGTGGCTTTATCGTGACCGTCATTCTGGGGATTATCGGTGCAGTTGTCGGCGGCTATATCAGTACCTTCTTCGGTATGGGTCGTGTGGATGGCTTCAATCTGGGCAGCTTTGTTGTCGCAGTCATCGGTGCCCTGGTGGTGCTTTTTGTCTACAGAAAGATCAGAAACTAATCAGATGCTGATCAACAGGGTCGCTGCGGCGGCCCTTTTTTCGTTAAATCACAAGGGTCGAGCGGCCTGAGCCGACGACTGGAAGGGGATTACCATGGGTCTTTTTGATAGCGTATTGGGCAATATTCTCGGCGGTGCCAACGGCGGTAAAGGCATCGATTACGTCGCCATCATGCAATGGGTCGAGCAACAGGGCGGCCTGCAGGCGATTCTGGACAAGTTCCGTCAGGGGCAATTCGGCGATGTGGTCGGTTCATGGCTGGGCAACGGTCAAAACCAGCAGATCAACGGCGATCACGTGCAGCAGGCGCTGGGCAGCGATGCCATCAATCAGCTGGCCGAAAAGCTGGGCGTCGATCCGGCTCAGGCATCCGCCACTATTGCGCAGTTCCTGCCAACGGTCGCTGACGCCGCATCGCCAAATGGCGAAGTGCAGCAGGACAGCAATGAACTGGGCGATATGGTCGGTAAACTGTTCAAATAATGTTTATGCCTCCGGCGCCTGGTCGGGGGCATAGTTTAACGTCATGCCTTCAATGTTCCCCAATGCCGTCAGCAAATACTCCACCCAGGCCCGCACTTTGCCGGGAATAAAGCGCGCCGCGGGATAAACCGCATGCAGCGCCATCGGCGGATAACGCCAGGCCGGCAAAATGGGCACCAACGCGCCACTCGCCAATTGCCGACCGATCAACGGCCGCTGTGCACCGCCAATGCCCAGCCCCGACTCAATCGCCGCCAGCAATGAAAAAGTGTTGTTAGCACGGAATACCGGACGCAGCTCCACCATCTCGGGGCCATGAGGGCCGATTAACGTCAGCGTGTCTGCGTCGCTCAGGCCGCTGTAACGGATGTGCGGATGGGTTGCCAGCTCTGCCAGCGTTTGCGGTTCACCCTGGGCTGCCAGGTAAGCCGGTGAGGCCACCAGAATACGTTGTAACTCTCCCAGTCGTCGCGCCACCGTGCCAGGTGAACTCAGTTCGCCAAAGCGGATCGCTACATCGATGCCTTCACCGATCACATCCGCCCGACGATCGTCCAGCAACAGTTCGATGTTCAGTTGCGGATGTTGTTGCTGAAAGGCGATCGCCAGCGGCGTCAGGTGTTGTTGGCCGAAACCTGTTGGTGCATGGATGCGTAACGAACCCTGCAGCCGCAGGTTTTGGCCATGTAGCACTTCTTCCGCTTCACCCACCGCCGCCAGAATCGGTTTGATTTGTCGGTAATAGCCCGCACCGGCATCGGTCAGCGTCACGGCGCGGGTGCTGCGAAACAGCAGTTGTGCGCGCAGCTGTTGTTCCAGGCTGGCGATCTGTTGGCTGACCGCCGGTTGTGTCAGGCCCAGATCGCGAGCGGCGGCCGACAGGCTGCCCAACTCGGCTACCCGAACAAAAGTCTGCATGGCGTTTAGCTTGTCCATCGGCTCTCCATCTATAGATTTTACTTATAAGTGATAGTAATAAACCCCACCTACCGCAAGCTTAACTAATAAATCATAGTAAAAGTCTCAATAGATACTGAAGCGGAGACATAACATGCAAAACGACAAACTGGCGCTGGTGGTCGGCGCTAACGGCGTTATTGGCGGCAAGCTGATTGAAGAGCTGGAACAACAAGGTTGGCAGGTGATTGGCCTGTCGCGGCGCGGAGGCGTTGACCGGCCGCAGGTGCGTTATCTGGCGGTCGATCTGTTGGATACACAGGCAACGGCTGATGCCTTGCGCCCGCTGACCCAGGTCAGCCACATTTTCTACGCAGCCTATCAGGATGCGCCGGATTGGGCGGGGCTGGTGGCGCCAAACCTGGCGATGCTAAGCAATGTGGTGGAGGCGTTGGAACCGGTGGCGCATGGGCTGGAGCACATTAGCCTGATGCAAGGCTATAAAGTGTATGGCGCCCATTTAGGGCCGTTCAAAACCCCGGCGCGTGAAAGTGATGCCGGGCATATGCCGCCGGAGTTTAATCTGGAACAGCAAAGCTATCTTGAACAGCGCCAGCAGGGGAAGAACTGGCACTGGAGCGCCATTCGCCCCAGCGTCGTCGGTGGTTTCTCGCTTGGCAACCCGATGAATCTGGCGCTGACCCTGGCGGTTTATGCCTCGATCAGCAAGGCGCTGGGGCTGCCATTGCGTTTTCCCGGCAAACCAGGGGCTTACCACAGCCTGCTGGAAATGACCGATGCCGGGTTGCTGGCGCGAGCTACCTTGTGGGCGGCTACGGAGCCGGCGGCGGCTAATCAGGCATTTAACATCAATAACGGTGACCTGTTCCGCTGGAGTGAGCTGTGGCCGAAAATTGCCGGCTATTTTGATCTGGAAGTGGCGCCGCCGTTGCCGATGCCGCTGGAGTCGGTGATGGCGGATAAAAGTGAGCTGTGGCAGGCGTTGGCGCAACAGCATCATTTAGTCGAAACGGATTACCGTGCGGTGGCGAGTTGGCGTTTTGCCGATTTTGTTTTCTCGTGGGATTACGACATGTTTGCCGATGGCAGTAAGGCACGCCGTTTTGGCTTCCATCAATTTGTCGAAACCGAAGCGATGCTGTTCGCGCTGTTTGACGAATTCCGCCGTCGCAAGATAATTCCTTAAGTCGGCTGGCGGGACAGGCGTTTTTTATGGCAATCTTTGGCTGCCGCACCAAGCGGCAGTCAGGAGGCCGTCACCCCGACCGGCCCGGATCGATGATGAGGAATTAACTGTGACAGGGATAACCGCCATACTGACGCTTTTGCTGGCGCTGGTGACCATTGCGCCACTTTCAAAGCATGCAGCCTGGTGGATCCGGGTGTGGGATTTCCCCCGCCTGCAAATACTGGCGCTCTCGTTGCTGGTGTTATTGCTTAACCTGCTGTTTGTACCGCTGTCACCCTGGGTGTGGGGCATGATAGCCGTGAATCTGGCCTGTGTGGTTTATCAGGCCGCGTGGATTTACCCTTATACCCGGCTGAGCAAACCCCAGGTGCTGGATTTTACCGGCTACCAGAAGAAACCGCGTATCCGCATTCTGGTGTCCAACGTGTTAACGCCCAATCGGCAGGCGGACAAGTTGCTGGCGTTGGTGGCGACCGAACGGCCGGACGTGCTGGTGGCGGTAGAAACCGATGCCTGGTGGGAGCAGCAGCTGTCGGCGCTGGAACAGGACTATCCTCACAGCCTGAAATGCCCGCTGGATAACCTGTACGGCATGCATGTCTATTCGCGGCTGAAACTCAGCGATGCGCAAATACAATATCTGGTGGATGAGCAGATCCCGTCGATGCACATGATGGTGCATTTGCCGCAAGGGCCACAGATACGACTGCACTGTGTGCACCCGATGCCACCCAGCCCGACCGAGAATGAAGAGTCGGAAGATCGCGATGCCGAGCTGGTGATGGTGGGCAAAAGCGCAGCCAAATCGGAGTTACCGGTAATTGTGACCGGCGATTTGAACGATGTGGCCTGGTCGACCACCACCCGGCTGTTTCTGAAAGTCAGCGGCCTGTTGGATCCGCGCCGTGGGCGTGGCATGTTCAGCACTTTTCACGCCGGCTATCCGTTTCTGCGTTGGCCCCTGGACCATGTGTTTCATAGTGATCATTTTGTTCTCGGTTCGCTGCGCCGCCTAACCAGCGTCGGCTCGGATCACTTCCCGATAATGGTGGAACTGGTGTATTCGCCGAAGCAGGGGGCACAGCAGGAAAGTCTGGAGAAAGACAGCGAAGACGAAGCGCTGGCGCAAGAGAAGTTAGCCAATACCGACTCCACGCCGGAAGAGGTCCACACGCCAGGCAGCTGAGTACGTCCCCCCGCGACCCCTGCTGCGGGGGGCGTATGACCTAGATAGTCAGCATGATTTTACCGATATGCTGACTGGACTCCATCAGCGCATGGGCTGCTGCGGCCTGATCCAGCGGGAAGGTTTTGAATATCTGCGGTTTTAATGCGCCGCGCTCCAGCAGCGGCCACACCTTCTGGCGTAAATCAGCGGCAATTTGCGCTTTATCTTCCACGCTGCGTGCACGCAAGGTCGAGCCGGTATGGGTCAGGCGCTTGATCAACAGCGGCATCAGGTTCAGTTCCTTCACCACGCCGTTCTGGGTGCCGATTTGCACAATGCGGCCGTCCATCGCCGCCGCCTGATAGTTCTTCGCCACATAGTCACCGGCAATCAGATCGACAATCACGTCGGCTCCCTTGCCGTTAGTGGCGCGCTGGGTCTGCTCAACAAAATCTTCGTTGCGGTAGTTAATCGCCACATCGGCACCCAATGCCAGACTGGCCTGGCGCTTCTCTTCGGAGCCGACGGTGGTGATCACCTTGGCGCAAAAGGCTTTCGCCAGCAGGGTGGCGACAGTGCCGATACCGGAGGTTCCGCCGTGGATCAAAACGGTTTCGCCAGCCTTAAGGTGCCCGCGCTGGAACACGTTGACCCATACGGTAAAGAAGGTTTCCGGGATCGCCGCCGCTTCAATCAGGCTAAAGCCCGCGGGGACCGGCAACGCATTGCTTTCATGTACTTTGCAGTATTCTGCGTAACCGCCGCCGGCAATCAGGGCGCAAACCGCGTCGCCGATGGCGTAATTTTGTACCCCAATACCGATAGCGACTACGGTACCGGCGATCTCCAGACCAGGAATATCCGATGCGCCAGCAGGCGGTGCGTATTGGCCGCGGCGTTGCAACACGTCAGGGCGGTTAACGCCGGCGGCAGCAACCTTCACCAGAATTTCTCCCTGTTGCAGGGTTGGCAGCGGTCTTTGGCTGCTAATCAGAACCTCTGGTTCGCCAGGCTGGCTGATTTCGACGACTTTCATGGTGTTGGGCAGCGCTGGGTTGGCTGACATGGTGATTCTCCTCAGTTGGCGTTCAGGCGCAGTAACCAGTGTAGGTAACCGCCTGCTGTAATTCATGTTTTATCTTACATAAATGCCGAAGGGAGAATGTGGATCATAGGGCGGTCGCAAGGGGAAAGGTGGGGCGCCGCCGCAGGGGCGGCATGGGATCAGTCATTGGGTGGGATGCGAAAACCTTTTAGCGAGACGATAAAATGTTCTTTCCCTTTGGAGATTTTGGCGCCTCGATCACACCACAGGCTGGCGAGCTGGAAAAAGTCGTCGCTGTCGATGTCATAGGCCAGTTCGATTTTTTTTGCCGTGCCGTAGCGGATCAGCTTTTCGGCTTCCTGGTGGTTGGTTGCTCTAATGGTGGTCATAACGAAATCCTTGGTATTAAGCCAGTGCGGATAATCGCCAACCATGATATGGCCATATTGTGACAATTTTGTGATGAAAAAATGACAGGGTGCAGTTCTGTGGCCAGGGGCAGGGTGTTAATGCCATACCCCTGTACGCTTGCATTAACGATCGTAGGGACGCAGCAAGGTGCTTTTCTTCTGAGATTTGAAATGCTTATACAACGCGAATCCTGCGATGCCGGCTAATACGGCCAGCAAAGATAAATATTCAGTCGCCATCTGACAACCCTCCGATAAAGCATGGCTAAGGAGTGGTTATTTGTGACAGCTATCACGTTACGCAGCAATGAGAGCATTCTGTAAGTCGGCAGGTGCTTGATATTCAGGCATAAAAAAAGCGCCTATAGGGAGGCGCATAAAATATTACAACACAGCTTGTTGTGTTCAGCACCAGGAGGAGTGGTGAACAGAGTGCCATTGTATGAACACTGTGCTGCGGCTGATATAGGGATAACTCTTAAAGCCGCGTTACCACTGATAACCCATGCTCACATTGTAATCAGGTTCCTGATCGGTGGAGTAGGGATCTGACTGACGGCGGCGATCGGTTTTTTTCACCGGGCCGTTATTCGGGCCGTATTTAAGCGACGAATACGGCTTGGCGCGCGGGCGACTGCAGCCGGGGTGATCACATTCCATATCAACGCGAAAACCGGTTTTGTCTTCGGTTTCCGACCACACCACCGGTGGCTTGGCCGATTTTTTTTCCGGGCCAAGGGCGGTTTGCGGTGCGGGTGCCGGTTTGATACTGGGGTCTGGTGCGGTGTAGGACAGGTCCAGCGCCTGGGCGGGGGCGCTCAGTATCAACAGAGCAGTGCAGCAGGACGCTGCCAGCGTATGCCATCTCAGCATGGTCAATCTCCCTTTATAGTTACGCCGCGCAACTATAAATTAGTCAGACGAGAATTACTATCATTTGTGGCCGAAAATGGCGCAGAGCAGAGTTGGCGGCGCCAGCGTTCGGGTCTACTCTATGAGTAACTTCTCTTTATAAGACATTGAGCTATGACCACTGACACTGCGTCGTTGAGCTTACGCCAACGCAGTTATCGATTGTTGTTCGACAACCACTCCCGTAGCGGCCGCAGAATGGAAGCCTTTTGGGTCAGTACCGCGCTGCTCAGCGTGGTGCTGCTGTTTCTTGAGCCGGGCGGCAGCGCCTTGTACGCGCCGGGGCAGCAAGCGATTTATCTTTTCTTTTATGCCGAGATTTTTTTTACCGTTATTTTCACGATCGAATATTTGCTACGGCTGTGGAGCACCCCGCGTGACCAACACTATGCCCGCAGTTTTTTCGGCGTTGTCGACCTATTGACGGTGCTGCCGATGTACATCATCTGGTTTTACCCGCATATGACGGTGGAATTCGTGATGCTGCTGCGCGTCGTGCGGATACTGCGGGTGTTACGGGTGTTGAAACTGCTGCGTTACATGAGTGAGATGGGCATGATTTGGCGCAGCATCAAACTGGCGCGTCACAAGCTGGCGATGTTTTTTGGTTTTGTCGCCGTGGTGCTGTGCGTCTTTGGCGGCCTGATGTATGCGATTGAGGGGGGCAGCGGGGGCTTTACCAGCCTGGCGGCCTCCGTTTATTGGGCGGTAGTGACGCTGACCACCGTGGGATACGGCGATATTGTTCCCCATACCCCGTTGGGGCGGTTACTGACTTCGGTACTGATCCTGCTGGGCTATTCAATCATCGCGGTGCCGACCGGCATTCTGACGGCCTATATGTCGCAGGAGCTGCAACGTAACCGTGAAAGGCGTAATTGTGAGCAATGTCAAAGAGGTGGCCACGAGACTGAGGCCATATTTTGTAAATATTGTGGCAGTGCCTTACCCCCGTTAGCCGGGAAACACAGTCACAAATGACGACAAATTAAGCAGATCGGGTGAAATCCTGTGCGTTTAGCCTCGTTTCCACAGAGGGGCTTATAAAAAGAGTTGCTATTAAAGCCCCGTCATGAGTTAATGCTTCTCGGCCTGTGGTACAGACCTATTTATGCACGACATTTTGAGTAAAGTAGTTCAAATTTAAAGCGTTATCCTAGATAGCTCTTCACTGACGAATTTCCTTTCTAGTGCCTCCATAAGTAACTGATGACCGGCTATTTCTTGCCCATGGTGGCGTAAATTTAATATTGTAGGAATTAAACATGTCTAACATGATCAAAGGTCAAGTGAAGTGGTTCAACGAGTCTAAAGGTTTCGGTTTCATCACTCCAGCAGACGGCAGCAAAGATGTGTTCGTACACTTCTCTGCTATCCAGGATCAAGGCTTCAAGACCCTGGCTGAAGGCCAGAACGTACAGTTCTCTATCGAGAACGGTGCTAAAGGTCCGTCAGCGGCTAACGTTACCGCTATCTAATCGGCCTCTCGCTGATTAATAAAAACCCGCCAAGGCGGGTTTTTTTGTGCCCGCTATTTGCCGCAGGCAAAAAAAAAGCCCGCAAGTCTGCGGGCAAAAGTTCCTTGTTACTTCTTCATTTGCAGGTACTTCTCTGGGGGGAAGCACCAGCGAACAGACTACCTGTTGCACGCTTAAGATTCTGCGGACAAAACGTTAAGAAAGTGAAAAGGCCACGGGCCGAATGGCCTGCTACGCTTGTAGAAAGGCGCTACGCAGGAGAGCTGCGGATTTACTGCAGTGTACGGTATTTTTCTTACCGCATTTTGTAATACACTGACATCAATGACAAATGATGGGGTAGGGCATGAAAGCTAACGATCTGGTAACGGTAAAAACTGATGGTGAGCAACGGCGTGAGGGAGTGATTCTGGCGGTAGAAGAGTTTAACGAGGGGGTAATGTATCTGGTCTCTTTGCCTGACTATCCTGCCGGTGTCTGGTTCTTTAACGAGATAGACAGTCGTGACGGCACCTTTGTTGAACTGCGACAGGTCGCTTCTCAGGTTCCAGACTCCAAATAGCCCGGTTTGTTAATTTAATTTGCAAGATTTACGGTGGGTGATTATTTCACAGCGCTAGGAATAATCGGTTTTTTGCTGCGGGAATACCCGCCGCGGCCGAGATTTTCGTCGCGAGCAGGTATTTAGGTTATTTAAATGCGTGGTTTCCAGCACTCTGTGCTGAACAACATTTAAAACCAACGTTTGGCAGAGTACACAACAAAGCTTTTAACCTAGCGGCTATTGACAAATATTCCGCTGGTTAGCGTGTCGGTCAAACGAACAACATGATAAATAATCTGTTTGTTGTGCGTTTTAATTTTTCTTTTGATATTTCCCTTGTGGGAAGAGACGGTTTTGGCTTTAATTTGCATCTGGTCGGATATCTGGATGGTGCCCTGACCCGACATCCACATGCGTAACATGTTTGATTCAGTTTGGCTGAGCGTAACCGGAGTCTGATCAAATGAGGTTTTTTCAGTGCGAGGAGCTTTTCTTTCCAGATAGTGACTAAGTAGTTGATTCATAGTCTCTGGTTTGATCGATTTTGACGAGATGATGACATTTTTACGAACATATAAATAATCGTCAAAATGTACGTTGGTGATGGCCATAAAGATGAAGAATAAGGTGTCAGGGTGCAGTGATATCACCCCTTTTATACGTTCCGTCGCGTTAGCTTCGTGTATAAAACAGTCTTCATTAATAAATACCAGGCTAGGCTTCAACT
This sequence comes from Serratia sp. S4, assembly GCF_000347995.1. Classification (NCBI taxonomy): domain Bacteria; kingdom Pseudomonadati; phylum Pseudomonadota; class Gammaproteobacteria; order Enterobacterales; family Yersiniaceae; genus Serratia; species Serratia sp. S4. Next base: position 3,344,313 of record NZ_KB661120.1, on the reverse strand, counting down.
TGCTGCATTTTTCATGCAGATCGTCGATATCACCAATAGCATTAATCTGGCGTTTTTTTACTCCGTGCGTTGTCAGGTAGTCTGTTAAACCCAATCTGGTATAGCTGCATGAATCCATAATGATCGTTGGCATATCTCACCCCCACTTAAATCCGTTTTACCGCGGTAACAAAAAGAAAAAGCCTGAAGCCTAAAAGGCAAAAAAGAACAAAAAGAGTCACATCCAGGAATGTTCTATCAATAAATACGGTAGTACTCAACGATATTTTCTTTCTAAACTAATTAACATCATGAACCTATAAGTTTAGCTTAAGTCAGAATAATCTGCTGGCGTAAGGATTGCGGGGCAGTAACGGCAACTTGTGCTTGAGCCGCGTGCTCGCTGGTATTTTTATCATTGAATCTGCCCATCATGTCACGAAACGAAATTTTAGATTGCTAGGAAAATTCTTAAAAAAAATTCATGTGTTGTTTTTTTAACATTTCTTGGCCTATTTATTCATCAGTGTAAGTGCTGTAAGGTTTTAACGGTTTTATTTTTATTAATATTATCATATGGTTATATTTATTTCATGGGTTTTTGATAATGATAATTCTTCCATTCCTTATCACTTGCGATAACCAATAGTCACACAGAGTTAACATTGCCCGGTGTTTTTGTTACGAAAATTGGCGTTATAACAAAGAGTTGATGTGATTATTCGTGCTGTTACGACTAATGTGATAAATGTCAGTGAGTGATTAATTGGTTTTTCTGAACTATTTGGGCAGCATCCCAGGGTACCAATATTCGTTGATCGGCCGGGGGGGTTAATGCTGCCGTAGAATAATCACCGACAGCAATCAATAGTGTGGCGTTACCTTGACTTGTCCTATCTGCCAGTCTCTGCGAGGCAGTGACGTATCGATTCCAACGCCAGATGGATATCGCTTTCCTCGGTCATCCAGTTGACCAACGCAGCACGGACCCCCGGCTGTCCGTTATAACGGGTAGGGGTGCAGCGCACTACGCCGTGCCGATCGAGACGGGCTATAAAGCGATCGCGTGCAGCAGTAGCATCGCCTGCGACATTTTTGAGCGCAAAGCACACTACGTTCAGATTGACTGGCGCCAGCAGGTGGAAACCCGCGCTGGCCGTCAGCTCTGCCCCCAGCAACTGCGCCAGTCGAACATTGCGTTCAACCATATCTTGCATACCGCTGCGGCCATAAGCTTTCAACGCCATCCACAACGGCAGGGCGCGAAAACGCCGCGAGTTTTCCGGAGTCAGGTGCAGGTAGTTGTCTGGCCGCTGCGTCGGCGCTTCCAGATAAGCCGAATGGTTTTGGAAGACCTGCATCTGCAATGCCAGATGACGGCTAAATTGGATCGCGCTGTCGTAGGGCACGTTCAACCATTTATGTGCATCAACGGTAATCGAGTCAGCCTGCTCCCAACCGGCTAAGCGTGGCGCATAGTGCGGTGAACAGGCCGCCACGCCGCCAAAGGCCGCATCAACGTGTAACCAGAACGGGTAGCGCTCGCGCAACACCAGCAGCTGCTGCAGGTCGTCGAAGACCACGGTATTCACCGTTCCGGCACTGGCCAGCACCATGGTCGGTACACCGACACTGGCGGCCAGATGCCGTTCCAACGCAGCAGGGTCGATAGCTTCGGAGTTCGGCAGGCTGTCGATAATTTTTAATGCGTCGCGACCCATGCCGAGCATGCTGAGTGCTTTTTCGCTGCTGGAGTGCGCATTCGCTGACAAAACCTGTATGGCCCCTAACGCTGCCAACCCCTGTTCCGCAACATTGATGCCGCGCTGCTGCCCCAACCATTGGCGGCCGATGGCCATGCCGACAAAGTTGGCCATGGTTGCCCCGCTGACAAAACTGCCGTTGAATGCCTCTGGCAGACCCAACAAGTCTTTTAGCTGCACAATGGTCGCCAGTTCAATTGCCGCGGCCACGGTATCGTGGCTCAGCTGGCTATTTTGGTCGACAGCGCTAACCAGCCAGTCTGCTGCCAATGCGGCGGGGGTCGAGCCGCCGGTAACAAAGCCAAAATAACGCGGCCCGGCGCTGGCAGAAAGACCCTCGGCATAACGCAGCCAGAAATCGTCCAGTGCCGCCAGTGCGCCATCGCCGCTGTCAGCCAGTAAATTGTCACCCGGCTGTAGCTGTTGAGCGGCCAGAGGGGGGCAAACCGGGCGCTGTTGCAGGCCCGTCAGGAAGCCTTCGGCCAACTGCCGGGTGCGGTCGAGTATCTGTGGAAATTGCTCAAGGTCCTGCTGTAAACGTGGGTGCATCGCTGACTCCAGATGTAAGGGGCATGAGTGACAGCCTAGAACATTTGCTTTGTGGCGAAAATCGATGAAAAATGGCCTTTTTGGATAGGCTGGCTAACCAATGCTAAATGACTCGATCCCACTGCACATTCTGCCGACCTTTGTGATTGCCGCCCGGTTAGAGAATTTGCGCGCTACGGCCCTGCAAGTACATCTTACCCATGGTGCCGTCAGCCAGCAGATCCAACAGCTCGAACGGGCAATCGGCTGCCCGCTGTTTGAACGGCAGGGGCGCGGGCTGCGCCTCAATAGCGCCGGACGTGAGCTGTTGGCCGTTGCCGAACCGGCGCTGCAGGTATTGCAGCAGGGTGTCAGCCGGGTCAGAAGGATTGCGCAAAGTCAGGCTCTGCGTATCAGCGTGCTGCCCTCTTTTGCGCATTACTGGTTAATGCCGCGTCTGCCATCTTTTCATACGGCCTGTGCCGATATTGCGCTGGATATTGACGCCTCGCTGGTAGTGCAGGATCTGGTGCGCAAAGGGTTTGATGCGGCCATCCGCCTCGGCAATGGTCAATGGGCAGAGATGCAGGCACAGTGGATTGCCTCCGGAGAGGTAGTGCCGGTGGCTACCCCGGCGCAGGCCGACCAGTGGCAGGCAGCATTTGACCGTGGCGCGTCAGGCATACCGCTGTTGGAACATGATGTTACGCCGTGGCGTAGTTGGTTCACTGCGCATCAGCAGGTGGAGTCCGGCCGTCCCTTGGCATTATTCAATGATGCGGGATTGTTGATCCGCGCGGCTGAGCAAGGGTTTGGCATCGCGCTGGTGAAAAAACTGCTGGTGAGTGATGCGCTGGCAGAGGGCCGGTTGACCGCACTGGCACCGGCACGACATCTTGATCAGATAGACTTTTATCTGGTTTGGCCGCAAGCCGCCGGATTGACGCCGGCGGTCGAAGCATTATTGCACTGGTTGCAGCGGCAACTGGCCTGAGTTTAGCGGCGTAGCCATTGCGGTTGTGAACTGCCAAGGGTTGTCGCAGGCAATGCCCAGAGCAGTGCTGTGCCGTTCAACCGTAGCGGCGCGATAAGGCGTTGTGCCGCCCCCCAATGGGTCAGCTCGGTTTCCGGGTTTTCATCCGCAGCGGTGGCTGCAGCCAGCGGCGTTAACGGATGCTGTTGCGGGTAAGGGTTATCAAACAGCAGTTGTGCCGTCCGTGCCAGGGAGAGTCGGGCGCTATAGCCGGTACCCTGTAGCAGGCGTTGACGCATGCCGTGCAGCACCGCCGTCGCCATCAGGTAGCCGGTTGCGTGATCGAGAGCCTGCACCGGCAGGGGGACAGGTACGGCGGCGTTTTTCCATTGCATGCCGGATTCTGCCAGCCCACAGCTCATTTGCACCAGGCTGTCGAAACCACGCCGTCCTCGCCACGGGCCACTCCAGCCATAGGCGTTGAGGCAAACGTCGATCAATCCCGGCGATAGTGTGCGGCGTTGTTCTGCGCCATAACCCAGTTTTTCCAGCGCCCCGGCGCGATAACCATGAACCAGAACGTCGGCGTTTTTCAGTAAATGTTCGAAGGTGTGGCGATCGTGGGGGTTGTTCAGGTTCAGCCGTGCGCAGCGCTTACCGAGGATCACTTCATGTTCGACGCCGGGTTCTTCCCAACCGTAGGGATCGATACGTAATACGTCGGCCCCCAGACCGGCAAGAAAGCGCGTGGCGATCGGCCCGGCGATAATCCGCGTCAAATCCAGCACCCGCACGCCGTGCAGTGGTCTGGCGGCTGGCAGCGCCCAGCCGGGGGGCGGAGCTTCCGCCTGTTGTCGTTGATGGCAAAGCGGCTCCTGTGCAACGCTCTTGCCCTGAATATGTTGTCGCCATGCCTCGATTGAGCGCATTTCAGCCGCGCAGCCGCCGGCCTCGATCACTGCCTGCTCCAGTTCACCTTTTTTCCACGTCAGCACCTTTTGCGCCAGTGCGTTTTTATCCTGATGCGGGCCAAGCACTTGTTCTACGGCTTTGCGGTGATGAGGGGCATTGGTATGCAGGCGGATCCAGCCATCCCTGGTGGCATAGTCACCCGCCAGCGCGTCCCAGGCGGCCGGCAATGACCACCCCAGTGGCCGTAAGGTCCAGCCGAACCACAGCGATGCCAGCCGGCTGTCGACAAACACCTGCGGTTGCCCGTCCTGATTTTGTTGCAGCAGTTGAGCGCAGGCCAGCCCGGCGGCCCCCAGGCTGGCGGTTGCCAGCTCACTGACCGGGAATGCGCTGTTCAGGCTGCCTTCGCCGCCGACCGTCAGCGCAATTGCTGGCGTGTTGTCGCTGTGGCCGAAGCTTTGCCCGATTTCTGCGAGCAGTGTTTGAGTAAGGGTATCCATCATCAACTCCAGGTTGCCGGTCGGGGGACTGTGCCTAGCCTAGTTCACCCCGACCGGAGTTGCTATGGTGTGATGTTCAGGATGCGACCGTCCGCCAGTTTGGCTCGCAGACTATGGGCGGCAATGCCATCGAACGCTTGTTGGCCAAAGTTGGCCGTCAGGGTTGAACCGTCGCTGAAGGTGGTTTGCTGTACCCAACCGGCTTGATCAAGCCATTGGAAGTCGGTCAGTGCCTTATCCCACAGTGCCAGATGCAGCGGACGGAAGGCCGCATCGGCCTGTTTGATTTGCGGCAGGCGTGTCTGCAAGGTCGCGCGGCTGAGGTGGAACATCGGCGCGGTGTTGTACAACAGGCTCAGCAGGCTGCGGGTGGTTTTAACATCGCTAAACTTCAGGTTGTCGTAATTCCAGTGGTGGCTGCTGATCACTGCATCGTGAAACACCGCCTGATACATGGGCAGACGATAACGCGGATCAAATTCCACCGTCCGATAAGGCTCTTTTACTTTGGCCGGGCTGAAGAAGAAAGCCGGTTGGGCATTGGGCCACCAGGCACCCAGGTAATAAGGCGAGGATTTGTCTTGATTCATCTGCTTATCCCCCCAGCCAAAGCCCCAGGTTTCCATGCCGTGGGCAAACATGATGTGGCGTGCGGTTACCGCGTTGCCATCCTCGGAGCCGAGCGGCAGCTTAAGGGTATTGCTGAACCAGGCCAGCCGCGCATTGCGGGCCTGCGCCATTTGCGCTGCGCCGGTCGGGTGATCGGGCTGATAGTCGTCTGAAACCATCCCGGTACCGTCAACGTCCAAAAACAGGCTGTTTAGCCCGGCCAACTGCACCAGTTCGCGCATGCGCTGCTGAGAGTAAGGCAGCACGCAGCCTGGATTGAGGTAGTAACCCTGCTTGCCGAAACCGGGCTTTTTACTGCCGTCGGCCCGTACTATGGCGCACTTTTCACGTAGCGCCGTTGGCAGTTGTGCGGTTAGCCAACTGTCATTGACTCCGCGTGGGATCGCGGTGTCGTAAGAGTCGTAGCTGGCAATCAGGTAACCCGATTTTTTGGCACTTTCTACCGCCTGCGGATGCAGGAATTCGGCGGTCCAGTTGTCGGTGCCCAGCCACAGACGGGGCAGGCCAGCCTGGTGCAACGCCTCGATCAGCGGTTTCGCCAGCCCCTGGCCCCAGCTATCCGGCGGTGTCAGATAGGCCCCAAGCTGTCGCTGCGCCCATTCCCGCACGTTAGTGGCTTGCTGGCGCTGCGCCTGCAGAAAATCCTTGTCATCCGGCGTGGCGTCGAGCGGCGTTAATGCCACCAACGCCTGATTAAGAGCATCAACCAAGGCTTGTTGCTGCCAGGCTTCCGGCGTTTTCCCCGCCAGTTTCTGCACCGTTTTCTGGCTTTCGGCATCCATTTTCTGCCACAGCGTTTCGCCGGTTGGCGATGTCAGCCAGGCAAGTAATCCCGGCCAATTTTTCACGTCGGCCGGTGCCAACAGCTTGTCGCCCCACAGATAAATATGGGTGGCACCTATCAGTTTCTCACCCTCCGGCGCGATACGGATTTTATCGCGCAGGCTGCTGAACTGCCCGCTCTGCTGCAGGTATTCGCGATAACGGCGAGCGCCGGAAAGTGGGGTATCGCCTACGTGCAGCAATACCTCGAAGGCTTGTTGTTGATTAAAACGGTTGAACTGGTGGCTGCTGTGCATGGTGAGCATGTTTTTAGCGCCGGCAAAGGTAACCTGATTGCTGAACGGGGTGAGCAACAACCAGCTATAAACCTTGCCCTGCTGTTGTTGGCTCCACAGCGGCAGCTTCAGATCCCAGTTGGTATCCAGCGGTGTCATTTCTTTCACCAGATAACGCTGCCAGACGGCGTTATCCAGCGGGATGCGGCTGCCTTCGCCAATCGGTAACAGTAGGGTGGTGGCCTGCGGCGGCAGGGTGAACCAGTTCAGCGTTTGCGCCCGGTCGCTGCTGAAGCTCAGGCGCAGATCGCCGCCTTCCAGCCTGGCGGTGAGCTGCATGGCGCTGTTGGGCCATTGCCAACTTGCCTGGGCAGGCGTGCTTTGCAGGTTAGCCACGGTTTGCCCAACCTGCGCCTGGTTGACCTGGATCTTGCCTGCGGTGACCTGCAGCGTGGCCGGATCGATTTCATAGCGGATTTCACCCTGTTGCAAGAGCAGGGCCTGGGCGGGGAAACCGGCAAACAGGGCGAGGCTGATAGAGAGGCGAAGCATGTTCATCGAATAGTTGTCCTTGGTGATGATTGTCCTGCTGAACTTTCAGTTTATCGGGAATTAGCGGGCGGCCCAATGCTAATTATCTATATTCGCGTGATGAGTCAAATATACGAAATTAGTGAGTTTAGTTTTCGTTTAATAATTTTGCCTTTACATCATCACCCCACGTCACTATACTCAGCCAAAATTTCAGTGAGGAAACACAATTGGACAGTTTTAGTTGCAGTGATATAAACAAGGCAAGCTGACCAATCCTCTTCTGATTTGTTGCTTGCCGAAAACGGCGGGCAGCACCCCTCTCAAGTTATTCCGAGCTGTGCAAACCCGAATCTTATTGTTGTCCCTGTTGCCCAATGGCATCGGGTGAATTGATTTGGACGCTATTATGGCCACTTTCAGCCACAGCCTTTTCCCTCCAGGCATTCACACGCCCAACCGCTGATTTATTATCGGCGAGATTTCGCGTGTGCTAAAAAGCACATGATTTTATCTCCTGCAGTTATTTAAGGGGAAAGTCATGGCTATGACTCCTTTTGTTTTAAATTTATTACTGGCGATGAGCCTGGGCGCGGTTATTGGCGCTGAGCGGCAGTGGCGCCAACGTATGGCCGGTCTGCGCACCAATGCATTGGTGGCAACCGGAGCTGCGGTCTTTATCCTCAGTTCCATGTCTACCGATCCTTCCAGCGCCGGACGAGTTGCCGCGCAAATTGTCTCCGGTATCGGCTTTTTGGGTGCCGGGGTGATCATGCGTGAAGGGTTGAATATCCGCGGGCTGAATACCGCCGCCACGCTGTGGTGTTCTGCGGCGATCGGCGTGCTGTGCGGCCTTGGGCAGTATTGGAACGCGGTACTGGCGACGTTGGTGATCCTGTGTGCGAATATCCTGCTGCGCGAAGCGGCGCAGCGTATCAACCTGCAACCCCAGCAGCAGGCGACCGATCTGGAAGTGTGCTACCGCATTCAGGTCACCTGCGGTGAGCAGGATGAAATACTGGTGCGTACCCTGATATTGCAGGCGCTAAATGGTGTGGCATTAAAATTACAATCGCTGCGCAGTGCGGATATTTCCATTCCCGGTCAGTTGGAGGTTTGCGCGGAAATAACCGCAAATCCCTCGGTGCAAAAAGAAATTGAGGGCATAGTCTGTCGTGTCAGCCTGGAAAAAAGCGTGAGTGCCGTGCGCTGGCGCATTGCTTCCGAATTGCCTGTTTGATTATTGATAAATATTCACTTTATTAAGTGATAAGGAGGCGTCATGGACGGTGACCCCGAAAGTTTGATTATTCAACGTTTCTGGCGTGGAAATAAACCGCGTTAATTACGTCAATTAAATAAATTCCACTTTGTGCTTATTCACCCATTAATTGGGCGGGGTAACCCTGTGCGCAGAGTAAAATAAGAGAATAGCGTTATGACCTATATTAATGAAAACGTACGCCGTCGTGATAAAAAAACGACGCCTTACGCCATCGCCCAAGAGGCGAAAAACAGCGTTGATCAGACGCTGGCCAATTTAAAATGTAATCGCAATGGTTTGACCCAGGACGATGCGGTCGAACGCCTGGAGCAGTATGGCGTTAATCAGGTGGCTCATGAGAAGGCGCCCCATGCGCTGGTGCAGTTATTCGCCGCGTTTAACAACCCGTTTATCTATGTGCTGATGGTGCTGGCCGCGATCAGTTTCTTTACCGATTACTGGCTGCCGGCCCGGCGCGGTGAAGAAACCGATCTTACCGGCGTGATCATCATACTGGTGATGGTTTCACTCAGCGGGTTACTGCGTTTTTGGCAGGAGTACCGCACCAACAAGGCGGCTGAGACGCTAAAGTCGATGGTGCGTACTACCGCCACGGTACTGCGCCGCAGCAGTTACAGCGCGCAGGCTTTGACGCTGGAGATACCGATCCGCGAACTGGTGCCGGGCGATATTATTAAGCTCTCTGCCGGCGATATGATACCGGCGGACGTGCGTCTGCTGGCCTCACGCGATCTGTTTATCAGCCAGGCGATACTGACTGGGGAAGCGATCCCGATCGAGAAATACGATGCGCTGGGCAATGTCAGTCAAAAATCGAGCGAAGACGAAGTTTCCAGTGAACATGCGCTGCTGGAACTGTCGAATATCTGCCTGATGGGCACCAACGTCGCTAGCGGTACCGCCACGGCGGTGGTGGTCGCGACCGGCGGGCGCACCTATTTTGGTTCCTTGGCAAAGTCGATAGTCGGTTCCCGTTCGCAAACCGCGTTTGATCGCGGAGTGAACAGCGTCAGTTGGCTGCTGATCCGCTTTATGCTGGTGATGGTGCCGATTGTATTGTTGATCAATGGCTTCACCAAGGGCGACTGGAGCGAAGCGGCGCTGTTTGCTTTGGCAGTAGCGGTCGGGCTGACGCCAGAGATGCTGCCGATGATCGTCAGTTCCAATCTGGCGAAGGGCGCCATTGCCATGTCACGGCGTAAAGTGGTGGTCAAACGTTTGAACGCCATCCAGAACTTTGGCGCGATGGACGTACTCTGCACCGACAAAACCGGCACCCTGACCCAGGATCGCATCATCCTCGAACACCACCTGGACGTCAGCGGCGTCAGAGACAATGAAGTGCTGCATCTGGCCTGGCTGAACAGCTTCCACCAGAGCGGGATGAAAAACCTGATGGATCAGGCGGTGATCCGCTTTGGGCGTGGCAAACCGGGCGTTGAAGCATTGGGGCGTTTCAGCAAGGTTGACGAGTTGCCGTTCGATTTTGTGCGTCGCCGCCTGTCGATCGTCGTAGCGGATGAAAACCACCAACAGCGGCTGATCTGTAAAGGGGCCGTGGAGGAAATGCTGGAAATCGCTACCCATGTACGTGAAGGGCAGCAGATTTTACCGCTGGATCAGGTGCGACGTGAGGCACTGCAGGCGCTGGCCGCCCAGTATAACGAGGATGGATTCCGCGTACTGGTGTTGGCAACCCGGGAGCTTGGGGAACAAAACAATGCCTTGCCGCTGAGCGTGACCGATGAACGCGATATGGTGATCCAGGGCGTCCTGACCTTCCTTGACCCACCGAAAGAAAGTGCGCAAGAAGCTATTGCTGCACTGCAGGAAAACGGTGTGGCGGTGAAAGTCCTGACCGGTGATAACCCGGTGATCACCTGCAAGATTTGCCGTGATGTTGGCCTGGAGCCTAGCGAACCGCTTTCCGGACCGCAAATTGCCGAAATGGACGATGCCACACTGGCGCGTGAAGTGGAGCAGCGCACGGTCTTTACCAAACTGACGCCGCTGCAAAAGTCGCGGGTGTTGAAAATGTTGCAGGCGAATGGTCATACCGTCGGTTTCCTTGGTGACGGCATTAATGATGCCCCGGCGCTGCGCGATGCCGACGTAGGTATTTCGGTGGACACCGGCACTGATATTGCCAAGGAATCGGCAGACATCATTTTGCTGGAAAAAAACCTGATGGTGCTGGAAGAGGGCGTGATCAAAGGGCGCGAGACCTTCGGCAATATCATCAAGTACCTGAACATGACCGCCAGCTCCAACTTCGGCAACGTGTTCTCCGTGCTGGTGGCCAGCGCATTTATTCCGTTCTTGCCGATGCTGGCGATCCACCTGCTGATCCAGAACCTGATGTACGATATTTCTCAGCTGTCGCTGCCGTGGGACAAGATGGACAAGGAGTTCCTGCGTAAACCGCGCAAGTGGGATGCGAAAAACATTGGCCGCTTTATGCTGTGGATTGGGCCGACCTCGTCGATTTTCGATATCACTACCTATGCGCTGATGTGGTTTGTCTTCGCTGCCAACAGCGTGGAGCATCAGGCCCTGTTCCAGTCCGGGTGGTTTATTGAGGGGTTACTGTCGCAAACGCTGGTGGTGCATATGCTGCGTACCCAGAAAATTCCGTTTATTCAGAGCACCGCTGCATTGCCGGTCCTGCTGACCACGATATTGGTGATGGCGTTGGGGATTTATCTGCCGTTCTCACCGCTTGGCGCCCTGGTTGGGCTGCAGCCGCTGCCCTGGGAATACTTCCCGTGGCTGGCCGGTACCTTGATCAGCTACTGCGTTGTCGCGCAGCTGATGAAGCGGTTCTATATTCGCCGTTTCGGTGAGTGGTTGTAATTATTGCGGGCGCAGCCTACTGCGCCCCTACAGCAGTTTCTTCACCAACAGACCCAGCATGATGGTCAGCGTAAAGGAAAACAGCGTACCGAGCAGCACATACTCGGTACGCATTTTGTCATCACTCTGGCGTAAATCACCAAAGCGAAAGATTGACTTGGCCGCCAGCAAAAAACCGATAGCCGGGATCTGCCCTATCAGCACAAAGGTCAGGATCAGCGTTCTTTCCAGATAACCGATTTGTTTGCCTGCGCGTAACAGCGAATCGTTATCCGCTTTGGCTGACGGCGGCATCTGTGGCGTCCAGCGAGCCAGCAATTGCCCCATCAGAATGCCCATCGGCATATAAATCAATAAATAAGCCAGTAGCACCAGCCCGGATTGCCAGCGAGCCGCGGCGCTAGCCAGCACGCTAATCAGGGCGAGGGCATTCGGCGTAAGCAACAGCCACAGCAAAACAATCACCGTCAGGTGCAGGCCTTGATCGAGCAAAAAACCACGTGCCTGGCTGAGGCGGGTTAACAGGGTGACTTTCAGCAGGTCGGTCAGCCAGTGGCTGATGGCAATAACCAACAGGGCGAACAGCACTTGAGCGGAAGAGATCCCGCCATACAACAGAGCAAAAACGGCCACGACCCAGGCAGCCAGCACGCCGTGCAGCAGGGCATGCAGCAGCAGGAAGCGAGAGCCGGCCCGATGACGTATTTTATCCTCAACCCAACTACGCGGTTGCAGTGGGAAGTCGGCAAGCAAGTGGGCTATCAGCAACCAGATCAGCAGGGGCAGGTAGCTTAAATCCATATTCAGGTGATCCTGTTAATCGCGTGAATAAATCGCATGATTTCCTCGTAGGCCGCGCGTTTGAGCGTTGCGGAGACCGTGGAGGCGGCCTTTTGCAGTTTCTCTGCCACTTCCTGGTTACTGGTGGCGAACATACGGGCCTGGACTATCCGCGCTTCGGTCTGCGAAAGGCGGCTAACCACATGATCTAACATTGGCAACAGATCGCTGACAATGGTATTGGTCTGATCGTTATCATTTTTCAGAGCCAGTCGGCAATTTTTCATCAGGCCGTCCAACGCCTGACCCGAATTCACAAAGGCACTGCCATAGCCGGCGCTCTGAGCCTGCTTTGTGCCCAGGCCGACAGCGATACGGGCATCCCAGCGTTGGGCGTCCATGGCTTTGAGCGCGATGCGGATATACACCGCCAGCAGCAAACCAGACTGCGGCTCGGCCACTGCCTGAAAGGCATCGCCACGGAAAATATCGAACTGCTGAATAAGCTTAGCCTGTTGCAGCTGGCTAAGCAGGGCATTTAAGCCGCTAAGGTAGTGAGTGGTGTCTAACTGCCGGGAATTGACCAGATCGCCGGTGATCACGCTGACTTGGGCTGGCATGTGTTTGTCTGCTCTGAAGCGGGGAGTGATGGTTGAATTTCGCATCTAAATACGAATATGTCAATAATTCGTATCTGAATGCGAATATGTGGATTATTCGCCTCTCAATACGAAAAATGAGGGTCGATTGAGTGGGTCTGAGTTGTTCAGCCGGGAATACGCGGGCCAGAAGGCTCGCCACCGGCGAAGCGGGAGGTATAGCGGTTATGAGCGGGTGTTTAGAAGCTTTGTACCAACACTTCGCGCGGCTGTTCGCTGCCGTGCTTCAACAGATAGTCGAAGGATTTCTCGCTGCTTTTCAGTTGCTGCAGAAACTCCTGCGGGGACAGATCGTGTTTTTTGCCGCTCATATAAGCCAGCGCCAGCTCTTTTGCCTGATAACGTGAGAAGTTGTACATATTGGTTAGCCCTCGAAACGGTGGATTTCAGTGCTAACGATTGTAACCAAAGAGCACATAATGAACAGACGCTTTGGCGTATGGATTCGATAGCTAAAACTTAACCTGACGTTTCGGCATAGTATCAATGCGTCAAATCTCCGCGGACAGGAACTCGACAACGCTGCGGTTGAAGAGATCCGGACAGGCAATATTGGAGATATGCGAAGCAGGCAGGCATTGCAGTTCGGCATGGGGGGCGTTGGCGACCAGGAATTCGGCGTCCGCTATCGTAGTCACCGGGTCCAGTTCTCCGGCTATCACTCTCATTGGCCGCGTCATAGAGACAATTTCCGCACGGAGATCAGCCAGCGCCAGTGCATCGCAGCAGGCGGCATAACCTTCGGCATTACCGGCCGCCAGCCCGGCGACCAGTGGGGCAACCCGTTCAGGATGCTGCTGTAAAAAAACTTCGCTGAACCAGCGAGTGGGAGAGGCGGCGGCGATCGGTGCCAGCCCGGTGTGGCGTACCTGTTGGGCACGCTGCTGCCAACCTTCGGCACTGCCGATGCGGGCGGCAGTATTGGCGACCACCAGTCGCCTGATGCGTTGCGGGTGGTAGCGGTTGAGCCATAACCCGGTCAGGCCGCCCATCGAGATGCCGCAAAAATGGGCGCTTGGTGCATCCAGATGATCGAGCAGGGCGATCACATCCTGGCCCAGATCCTCAAGCCGCAGCGGAAGCGTTGGCAACGGTGTGGCACCGTGCCCGCGCTGGTTATAGCGCAAGACGTGAAAGCGCTCAATCAACACCGGCAGTTGCGCCTGCCACATGTCGAAGGTGGTACCGAGCGAGTTGGACAGCACCAACAGCGGCGCTCCGGCGTGGCCATCAAGGCGATAGTTGATATCCATGCTGTTTCTCCGTCTCATACCCGTTCGATAATCAGTGCAATACCCTGGCCGACGCCAATACACATAGTGCACAAGCCATAGCGGCCGCGCGTCTTTTGCAATTGCCAGGCGGCGTTCATCACCAGCCTGCCACCGGAAGCACCCAGCGGATGACCGAGGGCGATCGCACCGCCATTGGGATTCACCTGAGCGGCGTCGTCACTCAGCCCCAGTTCACGCGTCACCGCCAATGCCTGTGCCGCAAAAGCTTCGTTAAGCTCAATCACGTCCATTTGGTCGAGGCTCAGCCCGGCAATTTTTAATACCTTGCGTACCGCTTGAGCCGGGGCAAAGCCCATAATTGAAGGCTCAATACCGGTAACGGCGCTGGCGATAATACGGGCCATGGGTTGCAGTCCGTGGCGAGTCATCCCGGTTTCGCTGGCCAGCAGCAGCGCGCAGGCACCGTCGTTCAGCCCGGAAGCATTACCGGCGGTCACCGTTCCCTGAGGGTTAACCACCGGTTTCAGCTTCGACAGGGCTTCCAGCGAGGTGGCGCGCGGGTGTTCGTCCTGAGTGAACAGTAACGGTGCGCCTTTTTTCTGCGCAACGCTGACTTCAATCAACTGCTCGGCGAAAAAGCCGCGCTCCTGCGCGCTAGCGGTGCGCTGCTGGCTGCGCAGGGCAAAGGCGTCCTGATCCTGGCGGCTAATCCCGAATTTGAGGGCGACGTTTTCGGCGGTTTGCGGCATCGACTCCACGCCATATAGCGCCTGCATCTGTGGGTTGATAAACCGCCAGCCCATGGTGGTGTCTTCCAGTTTCATCATTCGGCTGAAGGCGCTTTCCGCCTTGCCCATCACGAAGGGGGCACGGGACATGCTTTCTACACCGCCGGCGATCATCAGTTCACTTTCGCCGGTTTTGATCGCCCGGGCCGCCATTGCCACGGCGTCCAGACTGGAGCCGCACAGGCGGTTGAGGGTACAACCGGGGATCTGTACCGGCAGCCCGGCCAGCAGCAACGCCATGCGCGCCACGTTGCGGTTATCCTCTCCGGCCTGATTGGCACAGCCAAGCAGCACGTCGTCCACTGCCGCCCAGTCAAGTTGTGGGTGGCGTGCCTGCAACGCTTTGAGCGGCAGGGCGGCCAGGTCGTCGGCGCGAATGCTGGCCAGGCTGCCGTTGAGTCGACCAAAAGGCGTACGGACGGCATCACACAGGTAGGCGGGGATCATGCGGTGGTTCTCCGTGCTGAAGGGCAAAGGTCAGTTCGACCGGGGTGACTGCTTGCAATTGCTGCGGGGTCAGCCCGCCGAATATTTCGCGTACCACCAGACCCTGAGATGTCACGTCCATCACCGCCAGATCGCTGTAGATGCGATCGATACAGCCGACGCCGGTCAGGGGATAAGTACAGTGCTGAACAATTTTGCATTCGCCTTTTTTGGTCAGGTGTTCGGTCATCACAAACACCTGACGGGCGCCAATCGCCAGATCCATTGCGCCGCCGACCGCCGGGATTGCCCCCGCTGCGCCGGTACTCCAGTTGGCCAGATCGCCGCGTTCGGAAACCTGATAGGCGCCGAGCACGCAGATATCCAGATGACCACCGCGCATCATGGCAAAAGAGTCGCCGTGATGGAAAAAGCAGCCGCCTTTGAGCAGGGTAACCGGCTGTTTACCGGCGTTGATCAGTTCGGGATCTTCCTGGCCGGCCGCCGGTGCCGGGCCCATACCGAGAATGCCGTTTTCGCTGTGCAGGAAGATCTCTTTATCCGCCGGCAGGAAGTTGGCTATCTGGGTTGGGATCCCAATGCCCAGGTTGACGTAGGCACCTTCCGGGATATCGCGGGCAATACGTTCGGCCAACTGTTGATGTGTAAGTTTGGTCATGGGGGCGCTCCTTAAGCCGACGCTGGCGCAGGGTGATCGGGCGTAGTCACCAGGCGTTGCACGAAGATCCCCGGCGTAATGATATTTTCAGGATCCAATTCCCCCAGCGGCACCATGCGGTTGACTTCGGCAATGGTGCAGGCGGCGGCCATGGCCATAATCGGCCCAAAGTTGCGCCCGGTTTTGTTGTACAGCAGGTTACCCCAGCGATCGGCTTTATCGGCCTTGATCAGCGCGAAATCCGCCTTCAGCGGTAGCTCGAACACATAGTGTTTGCCGTCGATCTCGCGCGTTTCTTTACCTTGCGCCAGTTCGGTGCCATAGCCGGTCGGGGTGTAAAAACCGCCGAGCCCCGAACCGGCGGCCTGAATGCGCGCCGCCAGATTGCCCTGCGGGATCAGCTCCAGCTCCAGCTCGCCACGGCGGTACAAGTCATCAAATACCCAGGAGTCCGACTGGCGCGGGAATGAACAGACAACCTTGCGCACGCAACCGGCCTTTAACAGCGCCGCCAAGCCAAAATCCCCGTTACCGGCGTTGTTGCTGATCAGCGTTAGCCCGCGCGGCCGATGGCGGATCAGAGCGTCCAGCAGCGTATAGGGCTGACCGGCCGGGCCAAAACCGCCGACCATAATGGTCGCGCCATCGGGAATATCGGCGACGGCGGCATCGATGGACGCCACGTATTTATCGATCATCTGCTCTCCTGATTGCGCAACGGTAATTTCTGCGTGACGCTTATGGGCCTGGATTTACCTTAAGGGATGAAAAAAACAGCGACAAGTGCGAATATCAGCGTATTGTGCGATTATCGAAACATTAGTCCTTTGGTGATCAATTCTGTGATACGGATAACTATATTGAGTCGGAGGTCAGGATGAGTGATGCGTCGGAGTCTGGTGCTGGAGAACTGCGTCGGTTGCAGGAGATCGGGGAGTTAAGCAACGATCAATATAAGGGTGACCCCAATTTTATGGCGTCGTTGGCCAGGGGACTGGAGGTGCTGCAGGCCTTCCAGCCGCAGTATTCACAAATGTCGGTTTCTGAAATCAGCCAAATTACCGGTATCCCACGTGCGGCGGTGCGGCGTTGCCTGTACACCCTGCGTGCGTTGGGATTTGTGCATTGCCCTGACGGCCGCCATTACCGGCTGCTGCCGCGGGTGCTGACCATCGGGCACGCCTATCTTTCTTCTTCCGAACTGGCGAAAGCGGCGCAGAACTCGCTGGACTACCTCAGTAAGCTGCTGAATGAATCCTGCTCGGTGGCGACGCTGGACGGTGACAATATCCTGTATATCGCCCGCGCTTCGGTGAAGCGTATTATGACAATCGATTTGGGGCGCGGCAGCCGCCTGCCGGCCTATGCGACTTCGATGGGACTGGTCTTGCTCAGTTCGCTGGATGAAGAACAGTTGGACGATTATCTGTCGCGGGTCAGTTTCGAACCGCTGACCGAATTCACCGTGACCAGCGCCGAGCAACTGCGTGAACAGTTGGCTAAAGTGCGTCGGCAAGGCTATGCCATCAACGATCAACAGTTGGAAATTGGTCTGCGTTCTATCGCGGTGCCGATGCATTCCCGCAAGGGCGGCGTAGTCGCGGCGATGAACGTGGGCGTCAACGCTTCGCAGATTTCGGCGGCGGAGTTACGTGAGCGGGTGCTGCCACAGCTGCAGCGCACGGCAATGGAGCTGGCGCTGCTGCTGTAGCTTGCGGTTGGATGAGCACCGCTGAATGGTCAGGCGGTAAGGGGGACCAAAAGCAGGCTCAACCGGCTGGTGCGGCCTGCGTTTTTACCAGGACCAACGGACACCGAGGTTGGCGCTCCAGGGGGATTCAATTTTGTCCCCTTTACTGTAGCTTGCATCGGTATACATCTGGACATCAGGGGTAAACTGCAGGGAAAGCCCCATGCCGTATTCACCCCGGGTACCGGACAAATCGTTGTTGAATCCGTTCCCATTAATACTGACGGGGTTGGTGTTTACGAATTCCTGAATGGCGGCCATACGTAGCCAGGGTTGCAGCGTCATGCCATTCTCCAGAGGCAGCGTTCGCCCTAAAACACCATTCAGGATTGCCTGTTGGGATTTGGCGACGCCGCTGGTGGCCTGCAAGCCATTGTCGAACGTATAGGATTGCCCCTTCACCCACAGCGTAGCCAGTTGCAAAGAGGGTTCAACAAACCAACCGCTACCCAGCACAAATTGGCGGCCGACTTCCAGCGACAGACCAAAGCCAGGCGTGTTGTAACCGCCCCTGGTTTTTTCCCCGTCAGTCATTCGGACATCAGCATGGCTACTAAAATTATTGGCTTTGAGTAGCGCATCGACAAACCAGCCCGATTCCAGTAGCCAGGTATTGTAGCCACCAATAAAGAAGCTATTGATGGTGCCAGTGCTGCCCTGACTGAAATCGAGCGCATTGCGACTCACGCCGCTGAATAACCCTGTCAGCCATTGGCCATTATTGGTGTCGCGTGCGTTGTCGACACCCACGGAAATGCCTGATTGTGTTTGGCGGTAACCAAGGCCTGCGCGATCATTAACCCGATAGCGGCTCCCCAGTGTGCGAACCCAGGCGCCACCCCGTTGTTTTCCCTGCCGCACCTCTCCCATACGGGTGCGAAGGCTGGTCAATTCGCCATACCAGAGGGTCGGTGTGGCATTGAACAAACCCAGCGCGGTGTGGGTGACAGGCGTCACTACCGGTTTTTCTTCGGCATCATATTTTTGCGCCAGCACCCAATCATTGTCGCGTTGTTGCAATTCATACTGATAGGTCCCGGCGTCCACGGCACCGTTGTTCAGCGCAAAGTGACTCTTGCCGCCACCGGTCGTTACCAGGGTTAAAGCGCTGTCCGTAATGTCGGGTTCCCGGCCACTGTTTTTGATCATCAACAGATGTTCCCCGTTAGCTTCCCCGCTGACGGCAATTAAATCACCGTTTAATGTCGCTAAATCCGTATTCATGACAAAGGCCCCGTTCCCCGACAGTGAATCCAGCGATAAGGTCTGGAAATTGCTGTCAGCGTGACGAAAGACGACCTGGCCGTCGTTATTTAGCTCCCTCAGCGTGGAGTTATGGGTCACTGTCCACTGGCTGGAATCGCTCAGGCTCAGACGGTTGACCCCGTTGACGGCGCCATTGAGCAATGTGGCCTGACTCAACGCCACATCAACCGGGTTTTCAACGGCAGAACGGATATCCCCGTTGAGCACCACCCGATTGTCGGCAATCAAATCCACAACCCGGCTGTCATTTGGATCAACGCCGCTACCGGCCAGATTCTCCAGTAAAATGCCATTGCCGGCGGTGAGCTGCGAACCGTTTTTTATCGTCAGTTTTAGCGCTGCGCCGTTGGTTTTTATCGCCGGGCCCAGGCCGCTGGACAATGTGACGTTATCCAATACAACGTTACTGACGCCGCCGCTGGAAGTATTGCTGATGTAGAGTCCGGCGGCATCACCTTGTGTGGTCAGCGTACTGTTGCTGATATTCAACGTGCCGGTTAGCGCCCACAGTGCGTGGCTGTCTTGTCCCGCCGTGGTGACCGACAGCGCATTGCCATTAATGACCGAACCGGGATAGGCCAATAATCCGGAGCTGTCGCTGTCGGCAGTTTCAATGCGTGCGTTATCAAGGTTAATGATGCCGCCACGGGCTGCAAAGACACCGATGCTACGCCTCCCGAGTGTGGTGATGTGCAGATTATTGCCTTGTACCCTGGATTCGCTGTACAACCCGTAGCCGCCGGTGCCGGAGGTGTTTAAGCTGGTGTCTGCCAATGTGGCTGGGCCCAAATGCGCACTGAAGGCGTGCGAGCCAACGCCGTGGGTAGTGAAGGTCGCGCCGACGACGTCAGCTGAGGATTCTGGCGTCGCTATCCATAGCGCATCCCTATAGTTTCTGTGTGTGGTAAAGCTGCCGCCCCGAATTGAGGCCTGGGCCGCAACATTGAGATTGAGGGCAAGCCCTCCCTGCGTGTTGATGGTGGTGTTATCAAGCATGACTTGGCCGTTCAATATGTAGATCCCATCCCCTTGTTGGGTATTGATATTACTGTTATTCAATAAAACGCTACCCCGCCCCCCGTTGCTGTTATAGATTTCTACACCCCGATTTTCTCCGTTGGTTGAAATATTAACGCCATTCCCTTCGATCCTTCCATTACTCACTTCCAACGCCGCCTGGACTCCGGTTCCGCTTAAAAAAATATTAACGTTTTCTAACGTGGCATGGGCGAATTCGGCATTTGAACCCGTTAGGGAAATACCTTTACGGTTTGCATCGGTGGCAACAATAGTTGAATGGCTCATTGTTAATGTGCCGTCCGTTAGGGTGACGCCGCCACTGCGAGGGCCGTTGGCTGAAATTTTCAAATTATTCAGTGATAGCCTGGCCCCGTTGCGGCCAAAAACGCCGGCGCTGTAACTGCCGTCGACGGTAATATTGCCGCTGTTCATCACTAAATTCCCGCCATCAACATTGACGGCATGTGCTTGTAGGCCGTTTGTCGTTAACAAGGTTCCGTCCAGGCGGGCACTGCCCCCGGCGCGGATATTCGCCGCATAAAGCGAATTACCGGTCGTACTAAAACTCAGCCCGGTCAGTGACGTTTGCAACAGGCTGCCGTCACCGGAGCTAAACAGAGGGTAATCACCGGCCGTTGTGCCGGTATAGCCGTGGGTAACGTCCAGTGTTGAACCATCAACGACGCGCCAGGGTGAGGCTGCATTGACGACGGCGGAAAATCCACCGGTGGTCGCCAGGGCTAACAAACAGCCGCGGGAGAAAAATGAAGAGGTAAAAGAGGCCATGTTACTATCCTTGAATGGTCTGATTATTTTTAATTCCATGCGAATTGACTTATATATAAAAATTATAACTCGAAAGATTAAATTATATTTTTATATAAATTAATTACTTTGCCGTGAGGGCGAGTTTTGAGATTTAGGTTTAATGGCGTGTAATTATTAACCCAATTGGCGTCCTGTATCAAGAGTTATCTTGTTGCTTTTCGAACTATGTCGACAATATTTTATTCTGTGAGTGATAATAATAAATGGCTGTCGTTAATTAAATCGATATTAATAATATTATAACTTGGACACGGGTTATTCTTGATGCTCTTTTCTGGTGGTATAGAGCCTATTTTACTAAAGGGGGACGCCAACAGATTACCCCCTGTTGGCGTAAGGAGCCGCTAAACGTTGATAGCGGACAAAATGCCACCCTCAGCGTTGTGTCACCAGGACATTCTCATTAGGTCAGGGCATTTAATTCTTTCACTAAACCGAAGGCCAGTTTCATATGATCTTCACTAACGATAAACGCGCGTAACTGCTGGTGCTGATCAAAGCCTTTAGCGATCATTCCCTGCGGCTCAGCGACAATTGTCCAGCTCAAATCCTGCCGATGGGTTTCCCCTGCCAGCTGCAGCGGCAAGCTGGGGGTTTTCACCTTGACCAGCATGGCGGGCAGCTTCACCCCTTCAGCCGCGCCCAGCAGGTTTTTTGCCAGGGTCATGGCGCTGAACTGAATCGGCTGGAGGAATGGCAACAGTTGCCCCTCGATCTCCGCGCAATCACCAAGAGCGTAAACATCCACTTGCGAGGTCTGTAAACGGTTATTCACCTGGATGCCACGATTAACCTGCAAACCGGCCTGACGCGCCAGCCCGACGTTTGGCCGCAAGCCGACCGACGCTATCGCTGCATCAACCCACAATGGGCGACCGTTGCTCAGCGTGGCTTGTATCCCCTCATCATGTTGTGTCAGTGCGCCCAGTTGCTGGTTGAGCAGCAATTCTACCCCCATCTGTTGCAGAGCATGTTGCAGGCGGCAGCTCGCTTCAACCGGCATTAACCCCGACAGCAGGCTGCCGGATCTGTCCACCAGGGTGACCTGTTTACCGGCCCGGCACATGTCCATCGCCAGTTCACAGCCGATCAGCCCCCCGCCCAAAATCAACACCTTCTGCGCCTGAAGCAGGGTCAATTGGCTGTCGCGAAATTCCTGTTGGCTGTTGAGCGTCAGCATTAACTCATGGCCCGGCACCGGCGGCACGATGGCAGCAGCGCCGATCGCCAAAACCAGTTTGTCGTAATGCCAGACTTGCTCGCCACTGCGCACCATTTTTTGCTGCGTATCTATAGCCGTAATACGCGTATGGGGGTGTACCGTCAGTTGGAACTGTTCGGCGAAGTCACCGAAGCTTTGCCGGGTCAGGGCGTCAGCGGTTTGGTTTAGGCTGAATACATGGCTCAGTTCCGGTTTGTTATATTCATCGCAACTGTCGGCGGCTATCAGCCGAATAGGGACTTCGCCATCTTGCCTGCGCAGATTCTTGACCAACTGTCGGGCGGCAAAGCCGGAGCCGACGATCAGGATGCCGGGGTTCATTTTGCCTCCGAAGAGAGTGGGTCGAACACCTCTTTACCCATGGCACATTCCGGGCACAGGAAATCATCCGGCACGTCTTGCCAGCAGGTTCCGGGCGCCACATCTTGCATAGGTTCGCCCAACGCCGGATCGTAGATCCACAGACAGACGCTGCATTGCATGCGCGGGCCAAGATCGGCATCGGCACAGGACACTTCGGGTTCAGACGCCGGCTGAACGGCAGTGACCGCAGGGGCTGAGACAGTCAACGTCGAAGGAGACAATGCCCATTGGCGAGCGATATCCCGGCCATGTTGACGACAGACGGCCAGCATATCGCCGTCAGGGCGCCATTTGGCCTTCAGCGCCAGCGTGGTTTCAAAGCCGCAATCCATCAATCGGGTTTGAATGCGGTCTACCGCACCGCCATTCCAGCCGTAGCTGCCGAAGGCCGAAGCTTTCTTATTGCGAAAACGCAGCCCGGTTATCTCCTCCAACAGCCCGGCGACTTTCGGCATCATCACGTTATTCATGGTCGACGAGCCCACTAACACCCCTTTGGAACGGAATACGTTAGTCAGGATCTCGTTCTTGTCATGACGCGCCACGTTAAAAATCTTCACTGCCACACGCGGGTCGACTTCATTGATGCCTTGTGCCATCGCATCCGCCATCATGCGGGTGTTGTTGGACATGGTGTCGTAAAAAATAGTGATACGATCTTCCTGATAATCAGCCGCCCACTCTAAATAGCGCTGTACGATTTGGGTTGGGTTATCACGCCATACCACGCCGTGTGAGGTGGCTATCATGTCTACCGGCAGGTTGAAATCGAGGATCTCGTTGATTTTTGGCGTCACCAGTCGGCTGAACGGCGTCAGGATATTGGCGTAGTAACGCTGACATTGTTCAAACAATTCATTCTGATCGACTTCATCATTAAACAAATGCTCATCGCAGTAGTGCTGGCCAAAGGCGTCATTGCTGAACAGCACCGCATCGCCGGTCATATAGGTCATCATGCTGTCCGGCCAGTGCAGCATCGGCGTTTCAACGAAGATCAGCTGTTTGCCGTTGCCGATATCCAGGCTGTCGCCGGTGTGTACTACGTGGAAATTCCACTCCGGGTGATGATGGTGGCCGTTGATCGAATCAATACCATTCTCGGTGCAGTAGATAGGCGTCCCCGGGATCTGCGCCATCAGTTCGGTCAACGCCCCGGCGTGATCTTCTTCGGCGTGATTGATGATGATGTAATCCAGGGTTTTAAGATCAATTTCCGCCGACAGATTTTGTACAAACTCACGGCTAAATTTATGGTCTACCGTATCGATCAGCACCGTTTTCTCTTCACGGATCAGATAGCTGTTATAGCTGCTGCCCTTTAGGGTTTTGTACTCTGTCCCATGAAAGTCACGGACTTCCCAGTCACGTTGTCCTACCCATTGGATATTGTTTTTTACCTGAATTGCCATGCTCTTTACCTTTGTTGTCAGCGACTCAATTTCGATACTTGTAATGAGCAATGGGCGTGCCAGTTATTATCTTATTGTTTTATAAATACTAATAATTATTTGATGTCATTTTGACATCGGCGTAGCATTGTCTTTATGACTAGTAAGTGTCGGAATGACAATCATGACCCTCTCCATACAATCCCTCGCCAGCATCGCTATTGAACTGCAAAGCGGCCTGACGCAACGCGACCGCTTTCAACGTTTGATCAATAGCTTGCGTAGCCTGCTGCGTTGCGACGCTTCCGCCTTATTACGTTTTGAAGGACAACAGTTCCGCCCATTGGCTATCGACGGGTTGGCCCAGGACGTGCTGGGGCGGCGCTTCGCGCTGGATGCTCATCCACGCCTGGAGGCGATTGCCCGCGCCGGTGGCGTGGTACGTTTCCCTGCGGACAGCGAATTACCGGATCCTTACGATGGGTTGATCCCAGGTCATGACCAACTGAAGGTTCATGCCTGCATTGGGTTGCCGCTGTTTGCCGAGCAGGATTTAATCGGTGCGCTGACTTTCGACAGTTTGGATCCGATGCAATTCGATCGCTTTAGCGATGAGGAACTGCGGTTAATCAGTGCGCTGGCGGGGGGGGCGCTAAACAATGCGTTATTGGTCGAAGCGCTGGAGCGACAGGCGCTGTCTCCGCTGGCCTCTCCAGGGGGAAGCTCCCCGAGAGAAAATGATGAAATCATCGGGCTTTCGCCGGTGATGCAGCAGCTCAAGCAAGAAATCAGCATCGTTGCCGGTTCCGAGCTCAACGTATTGATCACCGGAGAGACCGGTGTCGGGAAAGAGCTGGTAGTGCGGGCGATCCATCAGGGATCGGCGCGGGCGGCCAATCCGCTGGTCTATCTAAACTGCGCCGCGCTGCCGGAAAGCGTGGCGGAAAGTGAGCTGTTCGGCCATGTCAAAGGCGCATTTACCGGTGCCATTCAACATCGCGCCGGAAAATTTGAAATGGCGGATAATGGCACTCTGTTCCTCGATGAGATTGGCGAGCTGTCGTTATCGTTACAGGCCAAGTTGCTAAGGGTGATCCAATACGGTGACCTCCAGCGGGTGGGGGATGACCGGGTCAAGCGCGTTAACGTGCGCATTTTGGCGGCCACCAATCGTGACCTGAAACAGGCTGCGGTGGATGGGGCATTCCGCCTGGATTTATACCATCGGCTGAGCGTGTTCCCACTTGCCGTGCCGCCATTGCGTGAACGGGTCAGCGATATTGCCCTGCTGGCGGGGTACTTTTGCGAACGCTGTCGCATCAAACTGGGCTTGATGCAGTTAACGCTCTCGGTACAGGCGTTATCCGCGCTCGAGCAGTATTCATGGCCGGGGAATATTCGCGAACTGGAACATTCGATCTATCGGGCGGCGATTTTAGCCCGCGCCGAGCAAAGCAGCAGCGAGCTACAACTGTTACCGGCGCATTTCACTATCAAGGCTGGAGCCTTGCCGGCCAGGATCATAGATGACGCCCTGCCGGAGAGTGCTATTGGGGTGAGTCTTGCCACTCTGACGCAGCATTTCCAGCGCAGCGTGATTGAGAAAACCCTGGTGGAATGCGAGATGAACTGGGCCGCCACGGCACGTAAGCTGGAGTTGGACAGCGGTAACTTGCACCGGCTGGCCAAGCGATTGAATATTAAATAAATACGCTTTTTTTATGATACCTATTTCTCATATGTTGGGCGATTTTATCAATGTTTTTTGAAAACCACACAGATGACTTTATATATGGAAATAATAATGGAAAGTGAAAAGAACACGGCAACGATGAGTTTTGAGATTTTTTCTGGCGCAGAGTAAAGATAATCAACGCCGATGCCTGCACCAGCTAATAAAACAGAGGATAAAACCATCCCAATTAAAACTGATATTGTCCAGTATGTTATCTTCATGCTGAAGACTTTGTAAAAAAATCGAATACTTTAAAAAATAA
The DNA here is from genome assembly GCF_000347995.1 of Serratia sp. S4. Lineage (NCBI taxonomy): Bacteria > Pseudomonadati > Pseudomonadota > Gammaproteobacteria > Enterobacterales > Yersiniaceae > Serratia > Serratia sp. S4. The sequence goes on along the minus strand of NZ_KB661120.1, from coordinate 3,318,897 downwards.
AGAAATGAAAAAAGAGAAAGTGGCAATGATAATGACTAATTGAGACATGCCTGCCGGCGCGGCAAAGCCTGAACCAGGGTTAAGCACACCAACACCGCTAAGGAAAGGGCTGCTGGAAACTATAGCTAACAATACAAGTAACGATCTAATTGTCTTTATCATATATAACGCGACTCTGATGTATAAGGCGGTAGTAATAAACTACCGCCTATGGTTTCTAGTTTAGATACGGCATGAGCTACCAATTGAACCATTACAATTAGAACTTTTATTTCCGGCATTGCTATTATTATCACCATTAGAACCTTTGTTGGTGAAGCACCCACCAGCAAGTGATCCACCAATAAGTCCTAAGCCGAGACCAAGCGGTCCGCCAGCAGCTCCTGCAATCATGCCGCCGATAATGCCAGCACTACAATTTGTTGTCTCCTGACTCTGTTTCTTATAATAACCACCATTATCAGCTTTTCCACTGGTGTTGCTGGTTCTACCTCTGTTTCTGCCGCCATTATCTACACGGTCGCCACCGTTATTACCACGGCCACCGGCGATAGAGTCTAGCAAAGCTATATCAATTGTTTTCATTATCAACTCCATTTGAAGGTGTAATTTATTTTCATATTCACTTTTGAAAGGGACGGTTAATTTTTAGCTCACAACTATTTTTATATCAAGAGTTATTTCACTCAGGCGGCGCGAAAATTTAATTAATTAGTGGTTTCACTAAGTTTTATAATTAAATGGTTTTATTAAACATGGTCGATATTAATATTTATATTTAAACCCGAGCGGCATCGCCGCCCGGGGGATTATCAGCCCGCTAAATCAAATGGGTTATCAATGGATTTTGCCGGCGGGGTAAACCAGCGTGCGCCTTCGTGGGTGACGTAAAAATGATCTTCAAGGCGGATGCCAAACTCACCCGGCAGGCACAGCATGGGTTCGATACTGGCGCACATGCCGACATCGAGCGGTTGCTGCTGTTTGCGGATCAGATACGGGGCTTCATGAATATCCAGCCCGATACCGTGCCCGGTGCGATGCGGCAGGCCCGGCAGCTGATAGTCCGGCCCAAATCCATAAGAAACCAGCACATCGCGTGCCGCGTCATCCACTTTATGGCAGGGCACACCGGGCGCGATAACGGCAAAAGCGGCGGCCTGCGCCTCATGCTCCGCCTGCCAGGCGAAACGCTGTCGCTCGTTGGCTTCGCCGTACACATAGGTACGGGTGATATCGGACAGGTAACCTTTATAGCGGCAGCCGGTATCGAGCAGCACGATATCGTTGTTTTGCAGCGGGTTGGGTTGCTTCACGCCATGTGGGAACGCGCTATCGGATCCGAACAGTGCAATACAGAAGTACGAGCCGCTGGTGCCCATTTTACGGTGGGCTTTATCGACGAAGTCGATCAGTTCGCTGGCGGTGATGCCAGAGCGCAATATGCTGGCCGCAGCCTGCTGCACCCGCAGAGTAATATTATTGGCGGTTTGCATCAGCGCGATTTCCGTCGCCGATTTACGGCTGCGGCAATGGCCGGTGATCGGCTGGGCACTGATCAGCCTGATATCGCCGGCATATTGTTGCAGGCCGAGGAACAGGGTGACCGAAGCCGTTTCGCAAATTGCCACCTGGCGTGCGCCCGTTAGCCCGCGAGAGGCCAGTACGGTGAAGAACAACCGGTAGGGATCTTCTTCCTCATGCCAGCTAAAAATTTCTGCTTCTATCACCTGTGCGTCTTTGAAGGTGCCAATTTCAAACCAGGGGGCAATATAGGTGATTTCGCCTTCGGCCGGGATCACCGCACCGACCATGCGTTCACTCGCCGACCATTGAGTACCGGTAAAATAGCGCAGATTACTGCCGGCGTTGACATAGCAAGCGTCGATACCGTTTTCGCGCATCAGGCGCTGCGCATGCTGAATGCGTTGCCGATACTCATCGCCGGCGATTTCAGGCGGATTGTCCGTCAACGGTTGCAACTGTTCCAGGGCCTGTTGCGCCGTGCAACCGCCAATGCCTGTAGCCATGCTTCTCTCCTCGCGTAGTGTCAAATGTCAGGGCCGATGCTCCTGCGCACTAAACCTTCATCATAAGTAAACCACAGCAACAAAACTTGGCTTTATTAGATAAGAAAGTTGTCGATTACGGCACAGTTTCTTGCCTGGCATTCTGATGCGCCAGAGTGCCAACCAATTTTGCTGAAAATGGTGAGTTTAGCGAAATAAAAATTATATTCGGTCATTATTTTATCGCTAACTGGTTATATTATCTAGATAATGCAATAACGCATCAATGTGATGCAAAAACGCTCTTGCTAATATCCATTAGCGTTGCTAATTCTTAATGCCCATCGTATTAAATAAATTTATAAACTTTGGAGAGCATATTTAGCATGGCGAAACTTAATCTTTGGGCGTGCTTTCACTTCCTCGGATTATTGTGTGTAAATAATTAAATTATTATCTCTATTGTGCGCACTTAATCTAATAGGTGGGTGGATGTATTCTGACGAATATATTTAATTGCCTGGGTATAAGCGATATTTTAACGAGAGTCCTTATGGAAACAAATGCCGTTGAGTCTAAATTCAGTTTTGGCTCCTATACCCGATTACTGTCCGGCCCCGGACATGCCGCGCTTTCGTTGTTTGGTTTATTGCTGCGCTTTCCCGTGGCGATGCGATCTATTAGCTGCATTATGCTGCTTTCTGCCACGACCAATTCACTGTGGATAGCAGGTACCGTCGCCGGAACCTTAATGATTACCCAGGCTTTGGCCAGCCCGATACTGGGGGGCTTTGCTGACCGATTCAGCCAGCGAAAAGTGCTTATTGTCACCAGTTGCTGTCACGTTATCGCCATAACTCTGCTGATTGCCCTGGTGTTTCTTGATGCCCATTTATGGCTAATTATGGCCGCGGCTATTGGTATTGGTTGTTCATCAGTACCGGTTGATGGCTTTATTCGTACCCGTTGGGCGGCGATGGTCACCGATGAGGCTCTGCGAACCGCCTATGCTTTAGAAACCGTACTCGACGAGATTATTTTCTTGTTGGGGCCATTGGTTGCCATTGTGTTAGCCACGGTATTGCACCCCGCTGCGGGGTTGGCTTTATGTGCCGCATTCACCTTCAGTGGGTCGATGGCGTTGGTGCTGCATCGGCGTTCAGAGCCGGTTATTGTGCAGAAGGTTGACGAAAAAAACCGCAGGGCTATTAGCATGATATGGGTGCGTAGCCTGATGGTTTCTTATGCGGCGGTGGGCATATTCCTTGGCTCGATCGATGTCATGATGATCGCCTTTGCCAAAGAGGTGGGCAATCCCACTCTCGCCGGAGTGCTGTTGTCTATTTGCGCCGGGGGCAGCCTGGTAGGAGGGCTCTGCTATGGTGCGATGAACTGGTCTATCCCGCAGCCACGGCTGCTGTTGCTCACATCCGCCACGCTTTTCGCAGGCACCGTTCCCCTGGTTTTCACCAGTTCCCCGTTGGTTATGGGTGTGTCTGCGTTTATCGCCGGTTTATCGGTGGCGCCGCTATTAATCACCTGCAGTAACCTGCTGGAGTCATTAACCCCGAAAGGCTGTTTATCCGAAGGCTTTTCCTGGCTTTCAAGCGCCGGGTGGCTGGGTTTTTCCTTCGGTGTCTCGGTGGGCGGGCAACTTTCAGATCAAACAGGGGCTGCCCAGGTCGCCTGGATCGCTCTGGCCGCCGGCATGCTCGCCTTATTAGCCAGTCTGTTCAGCCAATCACTACTCAGTAAGAAATCAATGCCAAGCCCCATTTAAGCCAAGGGATTCTCTCACTCTTATTACCGAGACAGGAAAACGGCCATCGTGAACCAGTTAACCACGGGTATGCCCGTTCCACGTATCAGCTTTAATGAATTTGTCGCTATGGGAGTGGAGGCTATTTTCCGAGCCGACGTTCCTGTGATTATTACTGATTTACCGCTTGATACCAGCAATAGTGCTAATGACCTTATTGCTCAACGGTTAGGTGATGACAATGTCACATTATTCCGGGAGGCGAGTAATAAGGAAAATACCGAGCGATGGCAGACCACGAAAATTCAACTCCGTGGTTTTTTGGAAAATGAACAATACCAGCGAGACAACAACACCTGGTACCGCGTGGTTTCCAATATTATGCACCGACCAGAAGATATCAATACTCTTCTCGGCTTTGATGCGTTTTCGCTACTGGCTTCCCGTCGTGGTCTGAATGCGGCCAATTTATGGATAAGTTACCACGGTGTATTTACCCAAAGTCACTTCGACGAACTCGAGAACTTTAATATCGCCCTGCAGGGAAGAAAGCGATTCATTCTTTACCCACCCGGCCGCCGCGATTATTACCCGCGTTCTATCCTAAAGGGATTTGGCGACAAATCGCAGGCCTTCGATTTTAACAATATTGACCCACAGCGTTTCCCACGGCTGGCAGCGAAATCTCCGCAGCGCCGCGATTTTATTCTGGAGCCCGGTGAAATGCTGTATTTGCCGCTGGGCTGGTGGCATCAGGCCGAATCGTTAGACGACCTGAATATCAACGTTAACTTTTGGCTGTGGGATCTGAAAATCCTGCGCAGGCCTTATGTTTTGTATTCCGCGCTCTACACGGCTGCCTACCGTAAGTTCAAAGGCATATATAACTATCAACCCGAACCTGCCAAGAAGGAAGGAATTTGATGACCAGCCGCAAGAAGATCATGCCAACCAACCAATATCGCAACAACGACAAAGCTATCGGTATTGGTAATCCCTTCTGGGATATGTCAGAGCAGAACGGACTCGCAGGGATCGTCGCCGGACTCGAAAACGATCTCCTGTCCACCCCGAGTGGTCATCAATTTGTCAATTTTAGCTGCTGTTCTTACCTGAATCTGGACTCCCATCCCAGGGTGATAGAAGGGGCTATCGACGCGGTACGTCGTTACGGCGTGCTGGATCACTGCATCGCCCGTAGCCGGGTCCAGCTTCCGGTGCTCAAAGAGCTGGAGGAATCGCTCGGTGAACTGTTCCAGGCCGATGTTCTCAGTGGCGTGTCGGCCAGCAGCATCAGTGGGGGGCTGCTACCGCTGATCGCCTCCGGACATTTGGGTAACGGTGTTCGGCCGTTAATGATTTTCGATAAGCATGCTCATGTTTCTTTGGCGGCGGCAAAACCCGCCTGTGCTGATGAAACCGAGGTCGTCACCTGCAATTACCACGATCTGGAGTTCATCAAGGACTGCTGCAAGAAATACCAACGGGTCTGCTACGTGGTTGACGGCAGCGATAGCCTGGGCGGCTATGCGCCGGTTAAAGAGTTGGCCGAACTGCAGGACAAATACGGCCTGATGGTGTTCTACGATGATTCACATTCTATTTCCGCCTATGGCGAACGTGGGATCGGTTACGTTCGCTCACACAGCCCGGCGCTCAATGAGAACACCGTTATGGTGGTCACGCTCAACAAGGCTTTCGGCACCAGCGGGGCGGCGATACTGCTCAACGGCTATTCACAGCCGATGTTGCGCCTGGTCGAGCGCTTTGGCGGCGGACTCAACTATTCGCAAAATCTGAACACGGCGGCCATCGGTGCCAGCCTGGCCTCTGCCGAAATTCACCGCACGGCAGAACTGCCGATGCTGCAAAAGAAATTGTACGACAACATTGCGCTGTTCGATTCCCTGATCCCAACCGAGCAGAGCGGCAATACTTACCCGATCCGACTGGTGCCGATGAGCGATGAAACGGTGATCAGCGAAGGGCGTCAGGTGATTGAAGCCGGTTTCTATGTCTCACCGGTATTCTTCCCGATCGTCGCCAAAGGCACTGCCGGTCTGCGGGTCATGATGCGTGCCGGGCAAACAGAAGATCAAATTCGCCGTTTGTGCAAAATACTGGCTGAAGTAAGGGCTCCCCAATGACGGATAACACACGCGCCATTCCGCGCAGCATTCTGTATACGCCCGCCTTGTCGCTCAACCGGGTAGTCAAGGCGCTGACTTATGATGCCGATGTCCACCTGATCGATCTGGAAGATTCGGTTCCCGGCCCGTCGAAGGCAGAAGGGCGGATTATCTGCCGCACCGCTCTTGATAATGCCCCTCCGTCGGCGAATATTGCCGTGCGCATCAACGCGCTGGGTACGGTGGATGCGCTGCATGATCTGGTGATGCTCTGTGGTGGCGGCACCGCGCCGGGGTTTATCGTCATGTCGATGGTCAGGTCACCTGCCGAGGTGGTTTTTCTGCGTGAGACTTTTGCCTCTGCGGGCAAGTACCCGGAGATTTACCTGACGATAGAGACCGTTGAAGCCATTACCGATCTCGATGACGTCGCGGCCGTAGCCGATGGCCTGATTTTTGGCTCTGCGGATCTGGCGGCCACGCTGGGCGTACCCATCACCTGGTCGGGAATGCTGGCGGCACGTCAGGCGATGGTTCTGGCCAGTGCCAGACACGGCATTGGTTGCATTGATACCGCCAACTATCGTCTTTCTGAACCCGAGGTGCTGGCTCACGAAATCCAGAACATCAGGGATCTGGGCTTCCACGGTAAAGCTACCGTGCACCCCAGTGAGCTTGAGCCGATCAATTCAGCGTTACGGCCTAACGAAGGCGCGTTATTGGCGGCGCGCCGCATCACCGAGGCGGTCAAGGCTGCGCAAGGGGGCATTGCCTTGCTCGATGGTCATATGGTGGGGCCACCCTTCGCCCGCATGGCCCATACCACCCTGGGATTAGGCCAGGCCTGGGCTGCTCGTTTTAACAGGAGCAACTCATGACGCTCTCCGTTGCCGTGATAGGGACCGGCGCCATAGGGATGGATCTGGTCAATAAAATATATCGTTCATCCTGGCTGCATTGTGGGCTGGTGGCAGGGCGTAACAAGGACTCGGCCGGTTTGGCGATTGCCACTGAGCTAGGTTGCCCGATCAGTGCCGGCGGTATCGATGCCATTCTGGCTGCCCCCAAGCCATTCGATGTGGTGTTCGACGCCACCAACGCCATGTCACATGTCAAACACTGGGAGTTGCTACGTCCGCTGGGTACGTTGCTGATCGACCTGACTCCCAGCCACCTGGGGAAAATGATCGTCCCCACGGTGACCGGTACCGAAGCCCTGACCGATCGCAATGTCAGTTTGATCAGTTGTGGTGGGCAGGCGTCGATCCCGATCCTGCATGCCCTGAGCCGACATTTCCAAATTAACGACATCGAGGTGGTGGCGACCGTAGCCAGCAATATTTTGGGGCGAGCGACCAGAGTCAACATTGATGAATACGTAGAAACCACGCAGATTGCGCTCAGCGCTTTCACCGGGGTGGCAAATACCAAGGCGATCCTCAATATCAGCCCGGCCACTCCGCCGGCCATGTTCCGGGTCACTATATTTGCCGATATTCCCGGCGTGACGGCAGAACAGATAACCCCGGTGGTCACAGCGGCGGCGGCGGCGGTGCGGGAGTTTTCGGCGGGTTATCGGTTAACGGCGCTCAAGGTGACCGAAGGGCGAGCGTCAATCTCGCTGGAGGTGACGGCCAGCAGCAAGGTGATGCCAGAATACGCGGGCAACCTGGACCTGATTAATTCCGCTGCCATTCTGGTCGCCGAACAGTATGCGCACTATCGAAATAAAGCGGAGGTGGCCAATGACTATTCTCATTAACGATTCAACCCTGCGCGATGGTCAGCATGCGGTAAAACACCAACTCACTGCGGCGCAGTTGCGAAGCTACGCCACGGCGGCAGACAAAACCGGCGTGGCGATGGTTGAAGTCGGCCACGGTAACGGGCTGGGGGCTTCCTCCTATCAGGTGGGGCGTGCGGCATTGAGTGACGAAGAGATGCTGACCACCGTGCGCGAGTCTTTGCAAAACAGCAAGATGGGGGTGTTTATGTTGCCCGGTTGGGGCACCATCGCCGACTTGACCAAAGCTCTGGCTTACGGCACGGATGTGGTGCGCATTGGTACCCATTGTACCGAGGCGACGCTGGCCGAACGCCACCTGGGTTGGCTGCGGGAACAGGGCGCGGAGGCTCATGCGGTGCTGATGATGAGCCATATGGCCACCCCGGCCGAGTTGGCTGACCAGGCGGCGTTACTGGTGGGTTACGGCGCCCAGGCGGTCGGCATTATGGATTCGGCCGGCAGTCTTTTGCCGCAGGATGTCACCGCACGTATTACGGCCATGCGCATGCAGGTAGAGGTGCCGCTGATTTTCCACGCGCATAACAACCTGGGCATGGCGGTGGCGAATTCGCTGGCCGCCGTTCAGGCGGGCGCCGGCATTATTGACGGCTGCGCTCGTGGGTTTGGTGCCGGGGCAGGCAATACCCAACTGGAAGTGCTGATCCCGGTATTGGAGCGCCTGGGTTTCAACACCGGCATCGATCTCTATCATTTTCTGGATGCCGCAGATCTCGCCGCCAGGGAGTTAATGGTGGTTCCGCCGATGATTGACTCTCTGGGCATCGTCAGCGGTCTGGCCGGTGTCTTCTCCGGCTTCAAAAGCCCGGTGCTAAACCATGCAGGCAGCGCCGGGGTGGATGCGCGCGATGTCTTCTTCGAACTGGGACGACGACAAATTATTGCCGGGCAGGAAGACCTGATCGTTGAGGTTGTCGCCGAACTGAAGAGGGCGGCCTCATGACCATGTTAATCATCGACGCCGCTGAAATGGCGGGGGGTGATCGTCTGCGACAGGTGATGATCGCCCTGAGTGACGTGTTCCAGGATTTACGCAGCGGTAAAGAACAATCACCGCCGCGCACCTTACTGGACCATGGCCGTTCAGAGATGCTGGTCAGCCCGGCCAGTTGGCTGAAACGCGGCGTCGCCAGCGTCAAAATCACCACGCTCACGCCGGGTAACTCCGCCCACGGGCTGCCGCTGATCCACGGTGTGGTGGTGCTGACCGACATCAATACCGGCCAGATGCTGGCATTACTTGACGGCGCAAGCTTAACGGCAGTACGCACCGGCGCAGTGGCCGGTTTGGCGACCGACCTGTGTGCTAATGCCGATGCCGGCAACCTGGCCATTCTGGGGGCCGGGGTACAGGCCCGGGCAGTGCTGCTGGCAATGCTTGCCGTTCGCCCGATCCGCAAGGTGCGAATCTTTTCCCGCACGCCGGCCAGAACCGATCTGTTCGTGCAGTGGGCGCGAACCGTTACGGCGGCAGAGATTGCTATTTGCCATAGCGTGTTCGAAGCCGTGCGTGGGGCGGATATCATCTGCACCACCACCTCAACCTCATCTTCCCAACCCTTGATTGAGGCCGATTGGGTAACGCCGGGGGCGCATTTGAATATTATCGGCGGCACCCATGAAGAGGCTATTGAGGTTGATCCTGCCTTGCTGAAAACGGCGTTTGTGGTGGTGGAAACCGCCGCTGCCGCCAGGGAGGACGCAGGAGAGGTGCGAACCGCCCTCACGCAGGGTTACCTCCAGCCTGAAGATCTTAATGAACTTGGTGCCGTCATTCTTGGCGAGTCTGCTGCGGATGAAGGGCAGACAACCTTGTTTCGCAGTGTGGGGCTGGCGATTGAAGACACGGCCGCCGCGATCGCACTCTACCCATCCACAGAGAAAAAACCATGCTAAGACGAGTTGGCGAAAATGAGTACGTTGAAGAACACGGTGGCGACTACGAGGACTTCGAACCCGGCATGACCATCAAACATTGGCCGGGGCGCACGCTTTCCGAAGCCGACAACACCTGGCTAACCTTACTGACCATGAACCAGCACCCGTTGCATTTCGATCAAGCCTATGGCGCTCAGGTTGAATACGGCCGGGTATTGGTGAACAGCAGCATTACCCTGGCGTTGGTCAGCGGCATGACCGTGCAAGCCTTGTCCGCCAGAGCCGTGGCTAATCTGGGGTGGGAAAAAGTGCGTTTGAAAGATCCGCTTTTTGTCGGCGATACGCTGTATGCCACCAGCAAAATCCTGGCAAAACGGCCTTCAAAATCCCAGCCGAACAAAGGCATTGTCACGGTTGAAACCCTGGGCATCAAATCCACCGGCGAGACGGTGATTACTTTTGAGCGGTCGTTTATGGTTCTGCGACGGGATTATATTGCCGCCCAATCTTCGTCCGCGCAGGATTAAATGCCTGGCTCATCCTCGTTGATCACCGCAGCGGGGATGAGCAGAAAAAATCATGAAATGAAAGCACTGTTACCCAGCCTGAGATCTGCGTGGCAACTCTGGTTGATAGTCCTTCAGGGCTGAGGGTTGTGTACTATGTTTTCTGTTTGCAGCACGCTACACGCCGCTTCCGGTCGTGAGCGCAGCGGAGAGAACAGATGAACAAACGGGAATTAGAAAGCGCGATTGTCACCGATTTTTCCAAACGCATGAGCTACGGCGACTATCTGTGCCTGGACCAACTGCTGGACTGCCAACATCCGTTGTCCAACCCACAGCATCATGATGAGATGCTGTTTGTGGTGCAGCACCAGACCTCTGAACTGTGGATGAAGTTAATGCTGCATGAGCTGCAGGCGGCGCGGATACTGGTGCAACAGGACAAACTCAGCCACTGCTTTAAAATCCTGGCCCGGGTCAAACAGATCCAGCGTTTGCTGTTTGAGCAATGGGCGGTGCTGGAAACCCTGACACCGTCGGAATACGTTGAATTCCGTGACGTGCTGGGCAACTCATCGGGCTTCCAATCCCATCAGTATCGCTCGATTGAATTTTTGTTGGGCAACAAGAATGCCGCCATGCTGGCGGTATTCAGCAACGATGCGGATAAACACGCCGCGCTGAAGGCGATCCTCGAGGCACCCAGCCTGTACGATGAATACCTGCTCTATCTGTCACGTCACGGCCTGCCTATTCCGCAGGAGTGCATCGAACGTGACTGGACCCAGCCTTACCAGCGCAACCCGGACCTGCTGCCGGCATTTAAAGAGATCTACGACCACCCGCAAAAGTATTGGGAAGCCTATGAAATGGCCGAGAAGCTGGTGGATATTGAGGAGAGCTTCCACCTGTGGCGTTTCCGCCATATGAAAACGGTGGAGCGGATTATCGGCTTTAAAACCGGCACCGGCGGTTCCAGCGGTGTCAGCTTCCTGAAAAAGGCGCTGGAATTGACCTTCTTCCCGGAACTGCTGGATGTGCGAACCGAGATTGGTGCCTGAACGGTATCCCGTATTAGCGCGAGGAGAGGGCGATGACGGTAAGAATTGAAGATAAATCAGCGGAAAGAGTGGTGGGTGTGCGAGTGGTCGGGCCTTATCCGCAAACCATCCCTCAGGGCTGCCAACGGCTGATGGCCTGGCAGCAGCAACACCAGGTGCCACTGGGGAAGTGGCTGGTGCTGTACTGGGACGATCCGGCTGAAGTGGCGCCCGAGCGACTGCGGGCCGATGTGGTGTTTACCGTGGCGGATGATTTCGTATTGCCGACGTCGGGCAGTGAGGGTTTTGCGTTACAAACCCTGCCCGCCGGGCAATATGCGATTTACAACGTGCGCGTCAGCGACGGGGATTTCGAACGGGTATGGGGTGATTTCTATCAGCGGGAACTGCCGGCCAGCGGCTATCAGCCAGTAGAAGGGGTGAGCTATGAGCACTACCTTAATGACTGCGAGGCGGATGGTTACTTTGACCTGGATATTTACCAGACGGTGAAAAAAGGCTGAGTTTGCGGTGCAGGGAAGGGAAAATGCTGAGGCGTCAGGGAGAGAAAAGGGGCTGAACCCGGCGAATACCGGGCTCAGCTCTCTTATTATCGGCTAGAAGGTACTGGCGATTTCATACATTAACTTCATATGCGCCCTTGAGATATCCGTCGTGCCGCTATCACTGATGACCGAGACATACTGCTGCTCATTGGTTAACAGGATTTTGGCTTGTAACGGCGCGGATCGTTCGTTCAGGGTGGTAAATAACAGAGTTTCAATGCGATCCAGATTTGGATCCGCTCTGCCCCTGGCCTGGTCCGTATAACGTCTGCCCATATAGAGCTCGGCATTGCTGCGGCATTTGTCTTCATCCTTGATGATTTTTATCCGCGTTTCGTTAACGAACTCAATCAGCTTGATCCTTGCCTTGGCCGTTCTTTTGGTTGCTTCCAGCAAGTCTTTATTGTCCGTCTGCTGACGCTCGGACAAGGTATTTCTGAGCATCAACAGGCCGGCACTGACGATACCGGTCGCGCCGATCGTCGTCATGGCATACCGGACATAGATGTTGGTCATCAGTGTGTCTGCTGCCTGAGCGGCGGCGATCGCCGCATAGGTAGCTCCCGCGCCCGATAATGCGCCCACGGCACCTACTGCCTTGGCGGCATAATCATAGTTACTCTTTTGCCTGTCGTCATAGACGTTGCCTCCATAACCCCGCAGCGAGGTTTTATATTTTTGGAAGAAACCAGAGTTCTCTTGCAGAGTGGTATTGTTGCCATTATTTAATAGCCCCATTTCCATCTCGTTGGTGTTATCTTCACCATTGCGCTGGGCATCACTGCTCTGGCGCAATCGTTCGAAACTGGACATGATTGCCCGTTCGGAGTCATTCTCATACTGGTTGAGCGCTGTATTATCCAGCTCATTAACAAAGGCGATAATTATCCGCAGCTCGTCAGCATTGTATACCGAGAGATCGTTGAGCAGATTGTCTATCGCCAGCGTTGGGTCTGCCATAGTGCTGCCCTCGATTAAATCTCTTTATTCTGTTTAATATCCCAACCGGCTTTGGTTTCTGCACCCTTGGTGCCGCTGGCGCTTTGCTCCCAGTAATGCAGATTGACCTTGGAAGCCTGAAAACGATATTTAACCAGGATATTGTCGGTGTGCCCTACACCGGTAAAGTCCGCCATACTGACCAGGACATCTTCCAGCACGATCCTGGTATATTCGACCTGGGTACCCCCGGCCTTGCAGATAGAAAGTTCAACTTTGGTTACATGTTTACCACTGGAGCAAAACTTCAGAATGGCCGGTGTAGATTTATCAATAAGTGCCTGCACCTCCAAATCCTTGAAGTTTACTTTCCCCGTCCCGCCGCCACCGCCTACGGCCATATTGCCAGACTGGGTCGCCCCCCAGTTGAATGACAGAATATCAGTCCAATTTTTGTGATTAGAATCATTAGATTCGCCAGTAACCCCGTCAACCTTCAGAAATGAGTCAATTGCCATTTTGATACCTATATGAAATTGATTAATTTGCATTGGCGAAGCGGATTTATATCCATCAATGCCAATAAGTGAGGTGATACTTCTGGGCAGTTACAGTATTTGCTAATACGCCCGGAATTAAACTTGAACTCAATGTTAATGGTGATTGCAACGGCTATAGGTGGGTATCTCTCCTTTGGTTTTTAGGGTGAGTTTGGTTGTGCAGCGCAGAGAAGTCGCACTACCACAGGTTTTTAGATTTAGGGGTGAGTTTACGAGCGGTCTTTATAAAACAGTTATTGATGAGATAGGGTGATTGTTTATTGTTATAATGTGCCTTTCTCTATATTTATCAACGCGGGCTGAACCGGAATATATTGATGCAGGTTAATCTCACTAGCCTGAAAGGATTATATCGGATCTGTATAGGCGACAGGGGATCTTTACGGTACAGCATACGACTTAGATCTAAAACCAAAATGTAAATTAGGGTTAAAACCGAATCGTAAAGAGAGTTCCTGTTAATTCAGTAAGTTATTTTATTTCTTCTGCAATAACGTTGCCATTCTCCTTCATCACGAAAGCTGCTTCGATAGTTACATACTATGGTTCCGGTTAAATTATGAGGGTCATAGGCAGCGTCAATGTGTCCCCAAGGCCCACTAACGGGCAACTGTATTGAGGTTTCACTTTTAAACCATGCTCGAAGACTTTTGGTAATTTTACCCTCAGGTTTACTTTGTTCTCCCATCATTAATTTCTCCGGAGCAAAACGCCAACTACAAAGTAAAGCAATGTTTGAAAATGGTTCGGAAAAATCAATTATTAAATATATTTCACCAAGTTTTTTATTATTTGAATTTATTATGGTTCTGTATGAAGCTGTACTGCCATCTGATTTCTCTGGCCACCCTTCCCAAGATACAGAGTTTATCATTAACTCTTCTTTAGTTGTGGTTGGACTTAGAATTATTTTATTTAGTTCTAATTCGCCGCTGTGGGTATTTATTTGCATCTTAAAATCCAAGTTCAAAAGGTTTTCCAATCGGTTCAAGCACGATTTTATAATTCGAGAGAAAATATTGAGTTCCTCCCCCCTTACCGAATCTCGATTGATCCTGTGATAGTGCTTTACCTGTTCCAGCTACAACTTCTCTTTTAACTCTATATGCTTGTATTTTTGATCTAAAGCCAAATTTCTCATGTGGAAGCACCTGCAAACTCTCCCAAAGTTTCTGTCGACTTCCACCTGCGGCATTTAATGTGGCCTTATCAAAGTAGAAACCTGACTGACCAGGAGCGCCACCATAAACAATATCACCTTCTTTTAGCATTGTGTTTGACCATGAATCCCGTCCTTTATAGATACCACGTCCTTGCCACTGTCGACCAAAAGCGGCCTGATTATGATCGTTGTCTTTGGTCGGGGCACATCGCGGTTTCCACCCCCCAAGGATCCACCCACGCTGTTATGTTATTAATTCATAAATATCTTTTCCCTCTTCGTCCATATTTAGGCTGCCAAGAACGCCAAGATCTAAGCTATAAATTTTTTCATTGTTATCTTTTGAACTAATAAAATATCCGATATCGCCATCCTGTCCTATCAAGATATAGTTTGGCTCAAACTCTTTTATTGTATAAGTGTTATTCCTTTCGATGATGTCTTTATGGTTGTATATATATACATGGTCACCTTTTTTAGTTTCTATTTCGTATGCGTCAGAATCCTGCACTTCTTCAGATAAAAACTTTTTGTAAATGCTTGGGAGTGCTATCCCACTGGTTTTCTCTATTTTTTCTATTTCTTTTAGTATGTCATCTTTGTTCATGGATAGTAGCCTCTGTGATAGTAGATAATAAGTTATATATCAAACTCTCATCTTCATTTTCTTTATTGCTCCGTACCCAATTTATCATCCTTTCTTCTTCATTTTTCAAACCACTAAGGTCTGCTCTTTTCTCCCATAAACTAAGTGAGTTGAAAAAATCCCCAGTTCTACTGATTAAGAAAATACAAGGAGAAAAATGACCTATTGATGGTCTTATTTCCATGAAAAATAATTCGCCCATCCACTCTACATTGGGAAGGTTAAAGTAATATGCTCCGGGTTTTTCAATCTCCCCATAGCGGGTTGCCTGCTGCAGTCGGAAACATTCCCTATGACTGGTGCTTCTTTAGGGTGTGTCAAACAAGTCTGGGCTGGTTCAGCATGCTACTTATATATTAACCCGAGTAACTTTATTTTGTATCTTGCAGATTGGGTTTCGCCAGCGGCAGTTACTTCATTTTTAATTATCATAAATAGGATTGTTTCTTTGCCAGGTGGTGACTAAAATTTATTGTTTTTTCGGAATTCTTTCCAATCTTTATCATTTTTGAAACCTGATCTGTAATTACAAACTATCATGCCAACACTGTTCCATGGATCATAAGAAGCGTCAATGTATTCCGAATCATTACCTATAGGTAGTTTTTCTTTTGTTTTTTCAAAAAACCATTTTCTCAATCGTGCTGTTACTTTTCCTTCCGGTTTGTTTTGTACTCCTTCAATTAAATTTTCAGGGGCGAGGAACCATGAGCATAATAACGACTCATCATTGATAGGATTAGTGAATGTAGTAATTAAGTAAACATTACCATCATTACTACCTTTGCTGCTTAATTTAATTCTATATGAGACAACTTCGTTGTTACCATTTCTCAACCAGTCCTCCCACCTTTGATTTTTTGTAATTATATCTTTCCTTTTTTGAGTTTTAGATAAAATAATTTCATTATTAATAATAATATGGTCAGTGTCGACGGTTATATTCATGATCAAAATCCCAGCTCAAATGGAGAACCAATCGGTTCTAATACGGTTCTATAATTAGATAGGAAGAACTGGGTTCCACCTCCACGTCCGAATCCTTTAGATACATCCTGAGACAACGCTTTTCCAGTGCCGGCAATTACCTCTCTCTTAACACGATAAGCCTGAATTTTACTTCTATAGCCGTATGTTGGATGTGGAAGCACCTGCAAACTCTCCCAAAGTTTCTGTCGACTTCCACCTGCGGCATTTAATGTGGCCTTATCAAAGTAGAAACCTGACTGGCCAGGAGCGCCACCATAAACAATATCACCTTCTTTTAGCATTGTGTTTGACCATGAATCCCGTCCTTTATAGATACCACGTCCTTGCCACTGTCGACCAAAAGCGGCCTGATTATGATCGTTGTCTTTGGTCGGGGCACATCGCGGTTTCCACCCCCAAGGATCCACCCACCCCAAAGGGTTCGGCGCATACTGATAAAGGTTTATCCCACCCGCCAACCCAATCGGGTCGTGCTGGGTAAATCTGCCGATATCCGGGTCGTAATAACGGAACAGATTGTAGTGCAATCCGGTTTCGCGATCCAGGTATTGGCCCTGCAGACGCAGGTTTTGGGAGTAATCCAGATGCTGCTGATTTTCCTCATACTTTGTTTTGCCCCAGGCGCTGCTGTGGCCTTGCCAGCGTAGGGTACCGTCGCTGTCTGTCAGGCTTTCCGGCTCGCCGTTGGGTGCGGTGTGGAAGTAAAACACCTGCGCCTGCGGCCCGCCGTCAATGCGTGCCAGTGGCTCATAGCTTCCCTGATCGGCATACACATAGGTGAGCGGCATGCCATCGCGGGTTTCCTGCAGCAGTCGGAAACCTTCCCACAGGAAGGTGGTGGTCTGGCATTTTCCGCCCGGTTGGCGCAGGTCCTGGCTTTGTAGCCACACCTGTTTTTGCGTGCGCCGTCCGAGTGGGTCGTAACGGAACTGCACATGCTGCAAGGGTTCGCTGCGGTGCAGGCTGTAACGTACCACTTCGCAGAGCCGATGTTCGGCGTCGTAACGGTACTGCCAGCGGTAGTGGCCCTTGCGTTTTTCCACCGTGCGGCCAAAGGTATCGTAACGGTAATCGATGCCTTGATAGTGCATAACGCGGTTATGCCGCTGGCGGAATTGCCCCTCATCCAACAGGTTGGAGGCCGGATCGTAGCGGTAGCGCTCGGTGTCTGGCAAGGTGCCGTCCTGACTTAGCAGACGGCCTGCGGCGTCATAGTGATAACGCTGATAGGCGAACGGGTTGGCGTTCTGTTCCTCGCGCGTCAGGTTATTTTGATAGTCGTAGAACCACTGCCGCGAACTGCTGGCAGGGGCCGGACGTTGGCGATTGTCGTGAAAAATCTCCCGGCGATCTTTGCGGCCGAGCCGATCGTAGTGCAGCCGGCTGGTCAGTCGGCCCTGGGTGCGGCTTAACTCACGGTGCAGGTTGTCACGCTCGAATTCGCTAATGGTAACGTCATCCAGTGCCACCTGCAGCAGATGGCCGCTGCCGTAGTACAGCGAGCGCAGGGTGCGGCCGTCGGGCAGAGCAATTTGCGTGCGGTTGCCCATCGGGTCGTAATCGTAGTTCAGCGTGCCCTGGTTACCTTGCTCACTAAGCACCCGACCCAACAGGTCATAGCTGAAGCCAGCTTCGCTCTCCGCTTCCGGCTGAAAATCCCGCCATACATCGCCGCGATAGAAGGCAGCGTGCAGTAACTGGCCGACCGGATTGTAGCGATAGCGGGTACTGTTACCGTTCAGCCTGGTTTATTCCACTCTGATGATTTTATTTAGCGAATAACCGTGTTTTGGGCATGTTGTGCTAGCTTGATTAGCTTATGATGTGTTTGATATTAATAGTCAGCATTATGGTTTATTTTTGTTGTTAGTCACTGATTAATATTAGCCTTGAAAATCATTAGGGTGTTCATTTCTTGGTTTTTTCTGCCTTTCGTAGTAATCAGATTCCATTTCATGTGGTAGTTTTATTTTTAATCCATTTCTTATTTTGCGTGCTATGAAAGATGCGCTAAAAATTCGATTGGCAAACACAGGGGCGGATGCTTCAAATTCTTTTGCCGCATACAAAGCCATTGTGAGTTCTTTAAGCTTAATCTTGTCCTTTTCTTGTCCAGTTACAACGTTCTTCAAGTAGATTAGCTGTTGGACTATAGAGTTATACATAGGTTCTAAGCCTTTATTTATTGTTTTTTATGGCTAAAATTTCAGCATGACGAACCCTCGCTAAAGTCAACGCCCTATTTATGTAATCAATAGCCGTGTCATTAATCATTTCCCATTTTCTATCATGATTTTTAAATGCCCCGATTAAGAATTTTAAAATGACACATGTCAATAGCTTCGGGTGATTATAGTGCGGAGTGGCTGATTCTAGTAACTGGGGGTTAATTTTCCACATAGGCCGGTTTTAATGTCAAAAGAAAATCTAAAATCTTCCCCATTACTATGTAAAAAATAAAATAGCTAATTATTTACATAATAAACATCTGAGAAGAAGTCAACTGCCATTATTTTTCTATAGATATCAATAATATTCCACATTATACTATTGTCTGGGTTGAGTATAAATGCTGCGTTTTTGTTATTATCAAAAGGAGCTTCGACGACAGCGATGGCATTAGCATCTTTTATAAGCAATGGAATGACTTTATCATTGTTTTTCCGTTGGTGCCTCACTCCGTTATATGACCATGAAAAACCATCTGGTAATAGTTTAAGTACGCTAATATTGTTTGGGTTGTTAACTCTGTCGTATTCGATGTTGCTGTATTTTCTTTCAAGATCAATAATCACGTTAATTTTTTACTCACTTCTGTGGTGATATTTTTTTAATTATATTTTACCGCATGGAGTAATTTTATGACCATGTGATGTATATTCCACAGTCAAAAGTCTGAGCATTGGACTGTACAGCGATATCACCCCAAGTATATACCCATTGAACTCCATAGGGGGGCTGGGTGATCACTCTCTCATCTCCATTTTCTTTGTTGCTCCGTACCCAATTTATCATCCTTTCTTCTTCATTTTTCAAACCACTAAGGTCTGCTCTTTTCTCCCATGAACTAAGTGAGTTGAAAAAATCCCCAGTTCTACTGATTAAGAAAATACAAGGAGAAAAATGACCTATTGATGGTCTTATTTCCATGAAAAATAATTCGCCCATCCACTCTACATTGGGAAGATTAAAGTAATATGCTCCGGACTTTTCAATCCCCCTGGTCTTAACAAAAAGTTCAGAGCTGATAAAAGAGTCATAACTGGAAATGGTTAGTAAATGTTTGTTAACAAATAAAGAGCCTGTATTAAAATCAAACGTTATTATATTCATATGTCAATGATTTTTCCTGGTATGAGTTTCCCTCTAGCTTCTTCAGGGATGTAAAACTGCATTCCTCCACCTTTACCCCATTGGGGGTTGGCAGTCGCGCGCCCACTAGCAACAAAGATATCCTCGGAAACATAATATGCTCTTACTTGAGTCCTTACAGGGAAAGCGGGGTTTAGTTTCACTTGTAACGCCTCATGGTAGCCTAAAGTATCACCGCGATACTGTCTGACAGTTGGATGTGAAACTGTGTAAGGAGGTAGTTGATCTCCATTTGGATGCAAGGCATACAATATTGTGCCCTTTTTAAGTGTCCTGTTGTTATAAGTATCTATCCCAGGATAATCACGATTATGCGGCCCTTGCCACTGAGTCGCGTCTTTCGAGGGATCTTTACATGTACGGCTCAAACCCAGCGGATCCACCCACCCCAAAGGGTTCGGCGCATACTGATAAAGGTTTATCCCACCCGCCAAACCAATCGGGTCGTGCTGGGTAAATCTGCCGATATCCGGGTCGTAATAACGGAACAGATTGTAGTGCAATCCGGTTTCGCGATCCAGATATTGGCCCTGAAGGCGCAGGTTTTGGGAGTAATCCAGATGCTGCTGATTTTCTTCATACTTTGTTTTGCCCCAGGCGCTGCTGTGGCCTTGCCAGCGTAGGGTACCGTCGCTGTCGGTCAGGCTTTCCGGTTCGCCGTTGGGCGCGGTGTGGAAGTAAAACACCTGCGCCTGCGGCCCGCCGTCGATACGTGCCAGTGGCTCATAGCTTCCCTGATCGGCATACACATAGGTGAGCGGCATGCCGTCGCGGGTTTCCTGCAACAGTCGGAAACCTTCCCACAGGAAGGTGGTGGTCTGGCGTTTTCCGCCCGGTTGGCGCAGGTCCTGGCTTTGCATCCATACCTGTTTTTGCGTGCGCCGTCCGAGTGGATCGTAACGGAACTGCATATGCTGCAAGGGTTCGCTGCGGTGCAGGCTGTAACGTACCACTTCGCAGAGTCGGTGTTCGGCGTCGTAATGGTACTGCCAGCGGTAGTGACCCTTGCGTTTTTCCACCGTGCGGCCAAAGGTATCGTAACGGTAATCGATGCCTTGATAGTGCATAACGCGGTTATGCCGCTGGCGGAATTGCCCCTCATCCAACAGGTTGGAGGCCGGATCGTAGCGGTAGCGCTCGGTGTCTGGCAAGGTGCCGTCCTGGCTTAGCAGACGGCCTGCGGCGTCATAGTGATAACGCTGATAGGCGAACGGGTTGGCGTTCTGTTCTTCGCGCGTCAGGTTATTTTGATAGTCGTAGAACCACTGCCGCGAACTGCTGGCAGGGGCCGGACGTTGGCGATTGTCGTGAAAAATCTCCCGGCGATCTTTGCGGCCGAGCCGATCGTAGTGCAGCCGGCTGGTCAGTCGGCCCTGGGTGCGGCTCAACTCACGGTGCAGGTTGTCACGCTCGAACTCGCTAATGGTAACGTCATCCAGCGCCACCTGCAGCAGGTGGCCGCTGCCGTAGTACAGCGAACGCAGGGTGCGGCCGTCGGGCAGAGCAATTTGCGTGCGGTTGCCCATCGGGTCGTAATCGTAGTTCAGCGTGCCCTGATTACCTTGCTCACTGAGCACCCGACCCAACAGGTCATAGCTGAAGCTGGCTTCGCTCTCCGCTTCCGGCTGAAAATCCCGCCATACATCGCCGCGATAGAAGGCGGCGTGCAGTAACTGGCCGACCGGATTGTAGCGATAGCGGGTTTCTCCGTCCGGTGTCTGCTTGTTCAACAGTTGTCCGGCGGCGTCATGGCTGAAGTAGTGTGAAAAGGCAGCAGGCGTATTGGCTGCAAAGATGCGCTCAATAACCCGACGGCACTCGTCATAACGATAGCGGGTACTGATACCGTCCAGCCCGGTCTCTTCCTGCAGCAGGTTGGCCGCTGTCCACTGGAAGCAGTAGCTCTCGCCGTTCTCATTGCGCAGGGCGGTCAGCCGACCACGAGTATCGTAGCTGCGCAGCACTTCGCCATCGAGCGGGTTGCGGGTGGCCAGCAGGCGGCCGACGCTGTCGTAACGGTAATGTGTCAGGCGACCATCGGCCCCCTGGTAATGCACCAGCTGACCCTGTGCGTTCCAGCCCAGTTTCTCCTGCCAGCCTTCGGCACGCTGCAACTGTGTCAGGCGGCCGACGTTATCGTAATGGTAACGGGTGCTCTCACCGGCGGCATCGGTGACCTCGGTTAACCAGCCTTGTGGCAGGTAGCTGTAGGTGGTCTGTTTACCTGAACAATCGCGGGCGCGGATCAACTGGCCGTGTTCGTCATAGGCGAAATGGCTGATGCCGCCGTTGGCGTCGACCGACTGTACGACCTGGCCGTAGTCATCGCGCAAATAACGCTGGGTGTGACCGAGTGCATCGACGTCGGCTACCAGCGCGTGGCGCTGATCGTAATAAAAATACTGTGTGCCACCGTTAGGTGCTTTGATACTGACCGGCAGCGCGCGCTGTGGCAGCCATTGTGTCAGGCGGATATTGCCGAGAGGATCTTGTTCTTCGACCAGGTTACCGGCTTCGTCGTAGCGAAATTGCCAGCCATGGCCCAACGGATCCTGGCTCGCGACCAGCATATCTTCGTCGTTCCACTGGTAGCGCCAGACTTCACCGCGCTCGTCGGTGTATTCGGTAATCAACTGCTGGCTGTTCCAGCGGTGGCTGTGTTGCAGACCATCGTATTCGGTGACGGTGGTCAGGCCTGCCGCCAAATCGTAATCTATGGTGCAGCCGCCACCGGCTTCATCGCGGTGTTCCACCACCCGCCAGTCGTCAAACATCGCCCAGCGATATTCGAAATAGGGGCCGCCCACCTGCTGATGGCGGGTCAACAGAGACTGATCGTTATAATGGAACTCGCGGGTAATCAGGCCACCGGCGTCAACCACCTGGTGAAGATCGCCGGTGTCGTTATAGCAATAGCGTACCCGTGTCTGCTGGTTATGGCACAGTGCCGTAACGCGATCGGCAAAGCGAGCATCGGCGTATTCCAGTGCCAACGTCATGGCGTTGGCACTGTCGCTGATCTGGCTCAGGCGTTGCTGTTTGTCGTAGCTCAACAGCAGCGCGTTGTCATATTCGTCGCTCAGCGACATTAGCCGCAGGCGAGAGGGCTCCTGTGGCAGCGGGACAAACAGTCGCCACACGCTGCCATCGGTATCGGCGATGACCAGTTGACCTTCTTCGCCGCTGCGGAACATTAAACCTTCACCGGCGTTGAAGCTGGGTTTGTTCACCTCGGGTAGCGGGAAGCGCAGTTCGCGGCCGGTTTCATCATGCAGGCAGCATTCGACACCGCCTTTGCCGTCGTCAGCCAGATCGACCCAGGTTTCAAACGGTGTACGCCAGCCGTGACCGAACAGGCCCTGATAGCGGTTACGGCTGTTGTAATTACGCTGCCAGACCAGTGGGAAGCGCGCCGACAGCAGCAGATCGATATCCTCTTCGCCGTTCAGGACCTTGGCACCGGTGGCAGCGTGTACTGGATTAAACGCGGCGTGGATCGCTTCCCCAAGCGCATTGGCACCTGCCGCCGCCAGCCCGCCGCCAATCATGCAGGGCAGGTTCTTGACCAGTTTGGACGGGTTGCCGAGCAGCAATGGCAGTACGGTCAGCGCCAGGCCGATGCCTGGCAGTTTGCCGCTTTTGATATCCCGCACCACAACTGCATCGCCGCCGATCAGGACGTTCTTTGAAACGTCGGTCGAGACCTTGGCTTCACAGGTTGAACGGTCGTTACTGCGCACGGCTGGTTGACCGTTAATGAATACCTTGCCAGAACCTTCCGCCAGATATTGCGGGCTGGGGTGCTTGTCGCAAGCGATCTTGTCTTCTTCCAGCGCCTGGCTGGGCAGGCTGGGACCGGCGACGCTGGGCTGCCACAACTGGGAAATGATATTGCCCCCGGCGGCCAGCAGCTCAGAACCGTAATCCCAAAAACTTTGTGGCGGTTGCGGCCCGGGCAGGGCTTTGATCTCATCAGCTGTGAGCAACCGCCCGGCGGCACGAGCGGCCGGTTTGGCGTTAGTGAACACATTGGCCGATCCTGTGAGGATCACGCCGGAGACCACCGGGGGAAACAGCCAGTTGGCCACGGTGTCACAACCGTTGCTGATATGTTCGCCGACGCCGGTCAGGCTGGCGGTGAAGCCGACGATCAGACCGGCACCGACACAGCCGGAGGCCGCTGTTGCCGCCGCACCCAACACCGCCACACCCGCCAGTGCCGGAGCTGCCGCTGCCGCTGCGGCCGCAACGGCGGCTGTCGCCAGTGAGTAAACCGCGACCTCGGCAACGGCGCTGGCGATGTCCGCCAGCGGGCTGGTATGGATCAGTTCGTCATCCTTTCTTGCCGCCCAAATATCGCTCATGGTTATCGGTCATCCTGTCCGGTCAATGCCAGCGAAGCTTTCACCTGCTGCCATTCATGGTCATCCTCGCGGGTGAAAGGCTTCATTGAGGAATACGTCACGATCAGCAGCGTCTGGCTCCCCTCGGGCTGTGCCGCTAACTGATGCTGATAATGGTGGTGGCCGGCGCGGATGAAATTGCTGGTGACCTCGATAGCCCGGATAAGGTGGTTTGGCCCGACGCTGATGCGCTGGCGTGGTGACTGCTGCAAATCGGTGATCTGCGGCAACAGCGCCTGCCACTGTTTTTCAAATTCGTCTTCCAGCGTGCTGTCCTGCGGGATCGCGCCACGGGTGATCACCAGAGAAGCGCCGGTCTGCGGGTTTTTGAGGATATTGACGGTGCAGTCCTGCCAAGGGCCGGTGGGCAGGGTGAAATGACCTTCCTGGAAAAGATAATTCATGGGTATTCTCTAAACGTGTTGAGGGCCGAAAAGTTCGGTGGTCAGGATTTTGGGAACAACTGGTCGACGGCACCCTGGATTGCCGTTTTGTGATCAGGCCCTGGGGCGGCAGTGCGCGCGGCACCGCCCGGTTGATTGAGTTGCAGCTTGCCGCCGGTGTTGATCTCGCCGTCGTTTTTGACCGTGATGTTAAAGCTGGTACCGGTGATGTTGATCTGGCCATTGGCCCGCAGCTCAATGACACTTTCCCCGCATTCCAGCCGCAGTGACTCCCCTGAGCCCAGGGTGAAGGCGTCTACCACATTGTCGGCACGCGTTTTGCCGGTCAGCGACGAAGCGTCGCCTTTAACCCCAGTTGCCTGGTTGAGCACCACCCGTTGCATCTGATTGCCACCGACCAGGTGCGTATGGTTCTTATCGATGGTATGGCTCTCATCGTTCTTCACCTGGGTGTCCATGTTGCGTTCCGCCTGGATCCACACCTGTTCCGAACCGGCTTTATCTTCGAAGCGCAGGGCGTTGGCGTTGTCGGCGGTGCCATCCTTGGTGCGGCTCATAAAACCCATCTGGGTTGCGGCGGCCGGTAGTGCCCAGGGCGGCATGCTGGCGTCGTTATACACGCGACCGGTCACGATCGGCCGGTCCGGATCGCCATTGATAAAGTCCACCACCACTTCGTCGTTGACGCGTGGGATCTGTACTCCGCCGTAACCCTGGCCGGCCCAGGCGCTGGACACGCGCACCCAACAGGAGCTGCCGTCGTCTTTCGGCCCGAAGCGATCCCAGTGGAATTTCACCTTGATGCGGCCGTATTTGTCGGTCCAGATCGACTCACCGGCCGGGCCGACCACTTTGGCGGTCTGCGGGCCGTGGGTTTTTGGCCAACTGGCCTGTTGCGCCGGGTGCCAGGGAATATCCGCCGGCAGCACGGTGAAATCGATACGGTGTTCGCTGTGCTGATCGTCGCCGCTGGCGTAGCGGTTTTCCTTCAGGTTATATTTGGCCTGTAGCGTCAGATATTCGCGGTTGTCGTCCGCATGCGGGGCGTTATACAGCGTGAAGGTGCTACCGGGGGCGATGCCCAGTGCGGTAGCGGTGCCTTCAATCTGCTGATGCTCGGCCTGCCAGGCTTCCTGACGGATACGGGCGTAGAACTCCCCCTGCTGATGCTCGGTATAGCGGCCCGGCCAGTCGTAAACGTCAATCTGGCCCGGCGTCGGTGAGGCGGGGTTCTGACGTGCCTGGAACAGCCAGGCATTGGGTTTGCGGAAGTCGTAATCGTCGAGGCTGTAAATACCCGGCGTGACGTGATCGGACAGGGTCCACTGGCTGATGCCTTCTTCGCTGGTACTGCCGCCAGACGGCGTCAGATGGTAAGGGATCATCTCATAGCCGGGATAGGGCTGATGATGGTGAGGCGCATCGCCCAGCACCAGGGTGTGCTTGCCCATCTCGTGTTTGAAATAGTAATAGATACCCTCCAGCTCCATCAGCCTGCTGATGAAGTTGAAGCTGCTCTCGTTGTACTGCACGCAATAGCCCCATAGACGGTAGTCGCCCGTGAGCTGGTCTTCCAGCTGAATATTATGTTCGGTCAGCAGGGTCTTGACGATCTGCGGCACCGTCTGTTCCTGGAAGATGCGGAAGTTGCGGTCCTTGGTCATCGGCCACAGATCCGGCTGCACGTGCAGGTTATACACCGCATAACGGGTGCCGCCGATCTCTTCGCTGCTGACGGCGATCGACGTGATCTTGCCGTTCAGGTAGCGGGGCGGACCAAGAAAGCCCTGGGTCGGGATCTCCAGCGTCAGGGGTTGGCCCAGCAGCGCTTTGCGGTCGAGGCGGGCGTTTTTGCTCAGCAGTTCGATGGCGAAATCGAAGGGTGAGGAAAGGGCTTCAGTCCCTTCCAGCGAACGGAACAGCAATGATTCCTGGCCCAGTGGCGTATGCGCAATAATACGATCCAACATGAGAACGTCCTCTGTGAATGACGCATGCGTCAATCTCATGAAAATACGGTGAAGGCCCGCGGTGACGGGCCGGAAAAGCGGAGGGTTAGCCTGCGATGACCGGGTTGACCAGCCAGGTGCCGGCGTTCTCTATGCTGAGCTGTTGGCGGCGTAACTGGTCGTTATGGCGGATTTCCAACTGATAGCTGCCCGGTGCCAAATTCAGGCGGGCAAAACCGTTGTCACCGGGGGTCACCTGCTGGGGTTTGCCGTCCAGGCTGACCTGCTCACCGGGTTGCAGTTTGAAATACACCAGTGCCACCGGCGGTGGTGCCGGAGGGGTTTGGGCTGCAGGCGGCTGTTCGGCCGTCTGCGGTGCGCTTTGTGGCGGCGTTATGGGTTTATCCACCGCTGCACTGTCTGGCGTATTGGCCGCTATCGGGGCAGGGGTACTGTCGCCGCCGCTTAGCCAGGCGATGACGCCGATCACCAGCAAAGCGGCCACGCCTGCACCTGCCATCATCGGGCGTGTGAGCTTCATGCCGTGCGCGGTAACGGCGCCTGCCGCTGCGGCACCGGCGGCCGGATTGGTGGCCACCAGCAGGTTTTCCGGTGCGGCGGCCGGGGTGCTGATGATTTCGTTTTCATCGGCAATCGGCAGATGCAGCAGTTCGGCCATTTCGTCGATGGTTTGTGGCCGGTCTTCCGGTTTCAACGCCAGCGCATGGTCGATAGTGCGCAGCAGTTCCAGTGAATACCCCGCCGGGCGCCGCTCGGTCAGCGGTTGGTAGCTGTCCTCGATGCTGCGCACCACGCTGACCGGCGGCGGTGAACCGACGATTAGCGTATGCAGCACGGCGCCCAGAGCGTAAATGTCGGTCCAGGGGCCTTGTTCACCGTCGCTGTTCTCGGTGTATTGTTCAATCGGCGCGAAGCCCGGTTTGAGCATGATTTCCGTTTCGTCGGACAGGTTGCCGATCTCTTTGCGCGCTGAGCCGAAGTCCAGCAGCACCGGCAACTGGTTTTCCTGGATCTGAATGTTATCCAGTGAAATGTCGCGGTGCAGATAACCTTCCTGATGGATGGTGTTGATGGCGCTGAACAGCGGTGGCAACAGTCTGCGGATCCAGGCCTCGTCGATTTTCTCCGGCTGCTGCGCCTGCAGGTTCTTCAGGGTAGTGCCGCTGTAAAACTGGGTGCCCATGTAGGCGGTACCGTTTTCTTCCCAAAAGCGCAGTACGTGCAGCAGCCCTGGATGTGAGAAACGCGCCAGCAGGCGGGCTTCCTGAATGAAGCTGTTTAACCCGGCCTGGAAGGTTTTGCTGAAACGCTCACCGCGTAGCCCGATGCTCAGATCGTCATTGCGCATTGCCAGCGAGGTCGGCATGTACTCTTTGATGGCAATGGTGCGTTCCAGCTGATGATCGTAGGCGCGGTAGACGATGCCGAAACCGCCTTCGCCGATAGCTTCCTTGATCTCGAACTCATTGAACCTATAGCCGATCGGCAGGCTGTTTGAATTCGGTTTGCTTACCCCGGTTCCCGACATAATGATGACTCTCTGTGAACGATGGCCGCCATACCGGCGGCCGCGGCGTTATGCCTGAAATTGACAAATAAATTCGTTTTGCTGCAGCGCGATATGCAGTTGGCGATAGCGCTGATCGTTGGCGCTGCCGGTCAGTAAGGTGTGGCTGATCTGCGGCAGCAGGGTGTTGGTCAAAATAGCGTCGACCATGCGGCCACCGGACTCCACCTCGGTGCAGCGGCTGACGATTTGCTCGATTACCGCATCGTCGAAGGTACAGGCGATATCGTGGTTCTCCGCCAGTCTGCGCTGCACTCGCCCCAGTTGCAGGCGCACGATATTGCCCAGCGTGGCGTCGGTCAGCGGGTAGTAAGGCACCACCAGCAAGCGGCCGAGCAGCGCCGCCGGGAATACCGACAGCAGCGGTTCGCGCAGGGCGCCGCTCAGTGCCTCCGGCTCCGGCATCAGGTCCGCATCGCTGCACAGCCCGGCGATCAGATCGGTGCCAACGTTAGAGGTCAGAATAATGATGGTGTTACGGAAATCGATGTGGCGGCCTTCGCCGTCTTCCATCCAGCCTTTATCGAACACCTGGAAGAAGATCTCGTGCACGTCCGGGTGGGCTTTTTCTATTTCGTCCAGCAGCACCACGCTGTAAGGGCGACGGCGCACCGCTTCGGTCAGCACGCCACCCTCGCCGTAACCCACATAGCCGGGAGGGGCACCTTTCAGGGTTGAAACGGTATGCGACTCCTGGAACTCGCTCATGTTGATGGTAATCACGTTCTGCTCGCCGCCGTATAGCGTTTCCGCCAGCGCCAGCGCGGTTTCGGTTTTCCCGACGCCAGAAGGGCCTGCCAACAGAAAGACCCCGACCGGCTTGTTCGGATCGTCCAGCCGCGCGCGTGAGGTGCGTACCCGACGGGCGATCAGATCCAGTGCATGCCGTTGGCCGATAACCCGCTGGTTCAGCGTATCCGCCAGTTGCAGTACCGCGTCGATCTCGTTTTTCACCATGCGGCCCAGCGGGATGCCGGTCCAGTCGGACACCACTGCGGCCACCACGTTGGCATCGACGGCGGCGAAAATCAGCGGGGCCTCGCCCTGCAGTTCGCCAAGCTGTTGCTGCAACTGCGCCAATTGCGCGCGCAGTTCATCGGCAGAGGGCGCGGGTTGTGGCTCCTCGGTGGCCTCGTCAGTCGGTTCGGCCTCAATTTCTTCCCGATGCAACTGGGCGCGCAGGTCGATAATCTGTTGGATCAGCGCCAACTCCTCCTGCCAGCGGGCAGTGAGCTGTTCGAGTTGTTGTTGCAACAGTGCCAACTGAGCCTCGATATCTTGTGGGCGCTGCGGATTGCCGATGCCGACCTTGGCTTCGCGCCGGGCGATATCCCATTCAATCTGCAACGCTTCAATGCGGTGGCGGCAGTCTTCCACCTGGGCAGGCTCGGCATGTTGGCTGACCGCCACGCGGGCGCAGGCGGTGTCCAGCAGCGCCACGGCCTTGTCCGGCAACTGGCGTGCCGGGATGTAGCGATGCGACAGGCGCACGGCGGCGTCGACCGCCTCATCGAGCAGCAGCACGCGGTGGTGCTGTTCCAGCGGGCTGACGGTGCTGCGCAGCATCAGCAGCGCTTTGTCTTCGCTCGGTTCATGCACCTGCACCACCTGGAAACGGCGGGTCAGCGCCGGATCTTTCTCAATGTATTTTTTGTATTCCGACCAGGTAGTGGCCCCGACGGTACGTAATTGACCGCGTGCCAGCGCCGGTTTCAACAGGTTGGCTGCGTCGCCGGTGCCCTGTGCGCCACCGGCACCAATCAGCGTATGGATCTCATCGATAAACAAAATGATCGGGGTGGGGCTGGATTGAACTTCGTCAATCACCGTTTGCAGGCGTTTTTCGAACTCGCCCTTCACCCCGGCCCCGGCCTGCAGCATGCCGATATCCAGCAGATACAGCTGGACGTCGCGCAGCTGTGGCGGAACGTCACCGGCCACGATACGCAGCGCCAGGCCTTCGACCACGGCGGTTTTGCCAACCCCGGCCTCGCCGGTCAGCAGTGGGTTGTTTTGACGGCGCCGCATCAGAATATCGACAATCTGGCGGATTTCTTCGTCACGCCCGGTCACCGGGTCGATCTCGCCATTACGCGCCTTGGCCGTCAGATCCTGAGCATATTGCGCCAGCACGCTGCCGCCGGTCTGCGCTGCCGTCGGCGTGGTGTCGGCCTGGGCGCTCGGCGTCAGGCTGTTTTCCGCCGAGTGGGCGGTGATAGTGGCAAATTGCTCCATCAGCAGATCGGCGTTGATGCGATCGAACTGTGAGGAGATGGCTTTCAGCAAGTGGCGCAGGCTGTAGGTTTTCAGGATACCGAGCAGCAGGTGGCCGCCGCGGATCTGCGCAGCACCGAATTTCAGCGAGCCATAAACCCAGGCCCGCTCCACCGCGCTGTCGATATGTTCGGACAGATCGGAAATCGCGCTGGCACCGCGCGGCAGGCGATCGAGCGCCTCGACGATGTCACGTGCCAGTTGCCCCTCATCCAGCGCAAAGTGGCGGATCACCTGTTGCAGATCCGCCTCCGGTGCCTGCATCAGTTGATGCAGCCAGTGCGCCAGCTCAACGTAGGGGTTACCGCGCAGCTTGCAAAACGCCGTCGCACTTTCCAGAGAGGTGAATAACAGGCTATCGAGTTTGCCAAATAATACCGAGCGGCTGATTTCAGACATGGTTTTCCTCAGGTCGTGGCGGAGCGCTGTGCGGCTCAGGCCAAAATAATAGTCAGAACGGGTTTTCCAGCGGTTCGGGGCTGAAGATCAGATCGTCAAGGTCGCGTTGCTGACGGGCGTCCTCCAGCCAAGTGCTTAATCCCAGGCGCTGGGCACCGCCGAGTTGGGTACCGCTGAGCTGATCCTTGGCCAGGATCAGCCGCAGTTCCCAAACAAACTCAATGCCCAGATACTGGCGCACCCAGTCGCGCAACTGCCGGCACAGTTCGGCTCCGGGCAGGAAGCCTTCATAGTTTTGTTGCGACATCGGCCCCAGTTCGATGCGGAATTTGTGCTGAATATCGCGCACGGCAATCCCAAGGAACGAAGACTCACCGAGCCGGGGGGCGCCGCGACCGGCCTTCAGACGCGCCTGTTCGCGCGGTTCTACCCGCAGCCAGTGCGGGACGTTTTCCACGATGCGCACCGGCACTTTGAAGTACTGCTGCAAGATTTTGCTTAGGCCTTCCGGATCGCGGCTGTGGCGAATCAGATGACCGGCCATAAAATGCTTGGCATGGGCATTGATGCTGTCGCGCTGCTGCTGCGCCGGCTGGCCGATGCCAATCAGGCTGGAAAGGTATTGGTCGAAACGCCGGTTATCCTGACGATCCAGCGATACCGTGGGCTGTGCGTCGGCCCAGGCACGGTAAAACAGCAGCGTCAGCCGGTGGTGAAACAGGTTGGCAAAGGCCAGCAGGGTGGTGTCCTGGTGGTGATAGACCCGTTCACGCACGTATTCGGTCAGGTGCAGCGGCAGCGGCCCGTTGGGGCCAAACAGGCCAAAGCTGAAAATAGAAACGTCGTGCAGCGGGCTTTGCGGCCGTGGGCTGACCTGTGCCAGCGTCGACGGAGCGAACGACAGTGAAGGTTCCTGCCCCAGCCGCAGCATCTCATGGCGCGGCAGGGGGGCACGGCCCAGCAGGTATGCCTGCCCGCCCTGGGCGTCGAGGCGCCGCAGCAGCTGAAACAAATCGTGTTTATAAGGCGCATTGCCGAGCCGCAGCCAGAAATCCTCCGGCAGGCGATGCAAGGCATTGATCTGTGGCGGTGCCGTCAGTTCCGCCTCGGCGTCAAGAGTGCTCAAATCAGCGTCCTTTTGCCCATGCGCGCCTGCCAGTGCGCAATCTCACCGCGCTGCTGGCTGGAAAGCGTCATTTCGGTAAAGGTGTTCATCGCTACCAGCCGGGAGAACAAACGCTCCAGAACGCTACCCAGCAGGTAGGGGCTGCTGCCGGAGAACGACTGTTCATCCACGGTCAGGTCGATGGCGATACCGCGGGCAAACACGATCGGCCCCGGCTCGGGCACCCGGCGGTATACCGGGCGCAGGTTACAGTGGCGAACGCCCTGGATCTGTTTGGTGATCGCCGGCTCGCTCAGGTTGCCGTACAGGCCGAGCAGCTGACGCAGGCTGGCAGCCCCCTGTTCCGGGTCGCCGTCCATCATGCTGAGGTAGTTCAATTGCAGTTGGCTGATCAGCCGCCAGGTGATCATGCCTTCGGCCAGCGCCGGGCGCGGCGGCGTCGGGCCTTTTTTCAGCGACACCTGTTTGATCGGGATCGAGTCCGGCATCACGAAATTGCCCTGATCCTGCTGCAACAGCATCAGCGGCAGATCGCGACTGGTACACAGCACGTCGGCGGTGAGGTATTTCAGATCGCTGTGCCACGGTGACTGCCGTTCATCTACCAGCGAGACGAACACTTCCGAGCCGACATAGCCGGTGCGGGTGCCGTAACGACGGGCGTGTTCGGACAACGTGCGCTGTTCGCGCCGCAGTGAAAAGTAGGCGCCGTAGTTGCCGTCATCCGCGCTCAGGGTACTGTAAAACGGTCGGAATTCCTGCTCATAGCGTTTTTCGCTGGCGCTGCCACCGAGCCGCTGAACAGAGAACACCTCATAATCAAGCGGACGAATGTTATCGACCACCAGATGATATTCATGGCTTTTTTCGCTGACCGTGATGCGTTCGGCGACCTTGGGGAACAGATTAATCACCGGCGTGCAGTGCAACGCCAAATGGGCGACGTCGATTACCCGTTCCAGCGCCGCATCCTGACGGTCAAGCAGCACCAGGATCTCAAACTGCCGCAGCGTTTTTTTGCCTTCGCGTACGCTTTGCAACAGCGGGCGTATGCCATTGACGCTGAAGAACTGAAAGCGCGCCGGAAAGGCAAAATATTCCTGCAGCAGGCGATAGCCTTCAAAATTACGCAGATCGTTCGGCAGCAGCGCCTGATCGGCGGCAAAGCCTTCCTGCCGCAACCCGTCCATTGCCAGCACCCGCCGTTGCGGTTGCGCTTCCACCGTCTGGCAAATCAGCCCGACGCTGTGCTGCATCAGCAGTTCCAGCAGTTGCTGTGCCTGCAAGTCCGGGCCGGAGAGATAAAACATCAACTGGTCCAACTGCAGGTTGTTGAGCGTGACGCTGTCATAGCACTCCAGCCGGATGCGCAGCGCGCTGACGCAGCCACTTTGTTGCAACCCCAGGCTGGCCAGCGGAATATCGGCCGGGATGCCGCCCAGTTCGACGCTTTTCAGCCGCACCGGCTGCAGCGTGACGTCGTGTGCGGTGGTGTAGCTGCAGGTGATGCCACTCTTTTTCAGCGACTGGCTGTCCATCATGGTGCCGCGTGGCACTACAAAGCCGTTGCTGATATCGCCCTTGTTGCTGTCGGGTTGCAGCTCGGCAATCGCCATCGATGGCGTTGGCGACAGATAGTTGGGGTAGATAATCTCCAGCAGACGCTGGGAGAAGCGCGGAAACTCCGCGTCCATCTTCAATTGTACGCGCGAGGTGAGAAAGGCGAAGCCTTCCATCAGCCGCTCGATATAAGGATCCGCTACGTCGATACCGCGCATGCCAAGGCGGCCTGCCACTTTGGGATACTGCTCGGCGAACTCTGCGCCCATCTCACGCAGATAGGCCAGCTCGCGGTTGTAATAGTCTAAAAGTTTACTGTCCATCGGCTTACCCTATGTCTTTCAGATCGAAGTGGCCGTTCTCCAGGTCCACGTCGGTACGGAACAGAAACTCCAGCGGATAGGGCACGCACCACAGGCGCCCCTTGATTTCAATCGACAATACGTTGTGCAGCTCCAGCGAGCCGGTGTCTGAAATGCAGCGCACCTGCAGCCCTTCGGGCAGGATGCGCGGTTCGAAATTGAGGATGGATTCGGTCAGCGCCAACTGGATATCCTGCCATTCGATGTCTGACATGCGTTTGCCGGCCAGCGAGGCGATGCCGTAGTTCAGGGTTGAACGTCGTACCTGCGGAAAATCGCCCAAATCGAGGCTGGACTCGCTGTTCACGCAGTTAAACAGCCACTGCAGGTCGCGTAGCACCCGGCGGCGCAGTTCGCTGTGCGAGACCAGGTTGCGCACCTGAGCTTCCTTTTTTTTCTGCGGTTCGTCGTCGGTCAGCATGTCGAGCAGCACCGGCTGCATTTTGTCGCGCGAGGTCAGGCGTTCGCTGTCCTGGCGGGAGCGATAGCCCTGACGGCGCAGGTCACCATCATCATGTTGGGTTGGCCGCTTGCTGTTCATCGTCAGGCGCTCGCGTTAAAACTCAGGTGGCGCAGGCTGTGTAGCGGGAACTCATCGTTCTCGCTCAGCCAGGTTTTCAGACCCTGTCCGGCGTAGTGCGGCCCTTCGCCCAGCGCTTGCCATTCGGTGCGTTTGCCGAGCAACAGCGCATCGTCACTGTCTGCAATCAGGGGATAGCGGGCAGGCAGTTGGCAGACCTGCTCGCGACCGTCGTTCAGGCGCACCAGTGCATGGCTCCACACCAGATCGACGGCGCTTTGTGGGGCCTGGAACTGAATTTCCGCAATCTCGGCGAACGGCAGCCAGTAATAGGTGCCGTTCAATGCCAGTTCGCAAACCGGGCCGAGACGACCATCACCGTCGGTCAACCAATCAAACGCCACGGGCTGTGGCCGTTCAGCCAGGGTCAGTTGCCCGGCACTGGCCGGTGCCGCTTCCAGCGCGTCGCCGCGCAATGCCTGCGCCTGTTCGGTTTCGCCCAGGGCATCGTGACGCAACGCCTGGATCATGGGTTGCAACCAGGGCTGACTTTGTTGCAGCAGCGCGGGAGGGGCCTCGCCGGCGAACACCGCCTGACGCTGCAGTTCCGCGTTGACCGATTGCATTAACAGCAATGTGGTGGGCTGGGCGATGGGCTTCAATGCCTGCCAGGATTTCAGCTGCGCATTGGCGCGCTGCCAGTTGCCGGCCAGACACAGCAGTTGCACCAGCGCGGCACGCAGATCGGCATCCGCCGGTCGCGTTTTGATCTCATTTTCCACTGAGCCGATAGCGGCGCTGACCGTGCCGCCTTGCAACATGTTTGTTAATGATTTCACAGGGCTTTCCTTAATAATCAGTGAGTGGCGTTGTTAACCGACAGGTAGCTGCCACTGGCAGGGTCAAGGCGATCGTCGGCCAGCTTTTCCACCAGCTTGAAGTTCAGCGGCGTGGCCGGGCTGGCAAGCAGTGGCTGCCAGGCGCGCTGTGCCTGCTCAATACGTTGTTTGACTTTGGCGGTGTCTGCGGCTTCTGCACGCGGCATTTCGACGATCACTTCACCGTTAAATGACCAGGCGTGAAGCTGCGGGGCGAAAGGTAACAGCGCGAAACTGCCTGGTGCCTGCGGGTTGGCACCGAGGACCAGCCGCTGCACGTTGGCGCTGACCACGTTCAAGGGGTGTTCACCCACGTTGATCTTCACCAGCGGATAGCCCTGATAGAACGACAATGCCGGTGAGGCGGTTTTGCCATCTTGCTGTAACGTGACGCTGCTGCTGCCGTTTAACCAGCCGTCATCACCACAACGCAGGGCGTCGCCACTCGGGATAAACAGCGCGCTGCCGTTGGCTTCTTCGCTCCAGTAGGTGCGGAAATGGCAGCCCTGCGGCAGGTCAAACTTGGGTACCGGTGCGCTGTCTGCCTGCGGCGAGGTGACCGCCACGGCGGCGGGGATCACCGGCGCTGGGGGGGCAGCCGGTTCGACGGCCTGCTGTTTGTGTACCGGCTTCCAGCCCCGTGCCTTGCTGGCTTCGCCGGACGCCAGTTTTTCACCGCGTTTGTCGGTCAGAGTCCAGGGGAGTTGGCTGGCTTTGGCGCACTGCTTGGCCAACAGATTGCCAACTCGCGGCAGGAAGTCGTCCAAGACTGCGGGATCTTTGCTCTGTGCCGAAACGATGCGCAGCGGGATGGTTTTGCCGCACCAGCTTGCCGGTTGGCTGTTTTTGACGTCATCGATAAACACTTCCAGCTTCTGGCTGGGGGAGTAGACCAAGCGATAATTCGCCGCCTGCGCGGCCGGTATCGCCATCAGGGCGATAAATCCGGGCATCCAGTATTTCATAGGTAACCTTGCTGTGAATTTGTACCTGACTCAGTCGCGGGACAGAAACCGCTCCGCATCCGCCAGAGAATGCAGCAGGGTGGTTTCCTGCGGTGAGCCAATCCAGACGGCGATAGCGCTGTAGTTATCGCTGTTATTATTTTTCTTCCATGCCTGCTCCATCAGGGCAATCCACTCGCTGGGGGAGTTGACCATATGTAGCGATTGTTCCAGTTCAGACTGGCTAAAGCTGTGCCAAAAACCGTCGGTACACAGCAGGAAAACGTCGCCGTCTTCCAGTTGCAACACGTCGCTGTAACTGGCGTCGCGTTCTTCATTCAGTCCCAGGGCGAAATACAGCAGGTTGCTGTTGATGCCGCTGGTTTGGTAGCCGGCGTCCTGCATTTGCTGGATCAGGCTGTGGTCGGTGGTCACCGAATGCAGGTAGCCGCGCCGGAACAGGTACAAACGGCTGTCACCGGCGTGCGCCCAGTAAGCCAGTTGGTAATCGCGATCGATAAACAGGCTGACCAGCGTGGTGCCCATCTTGCCGTATTCGTCCGACTGCCGTTGCTGCTGGTGGATGGCGGCATTGGCACTGGCAATGTGTTGGCGAATGCTCTGGGCATTGAGATGTTTTTCGCCGTCGAAGTTTTGCAGGATGGTGTCGTGTGCCAGTTTGGCGGCAACGTCACCACCGGGAAAACCGGCGATGCCGTCACAGACCACGAAACAGGCGGCGCGGTTACCGACCACTTCACCGGTCTGATCCTGATTAGAGGCGCGGCCGCCCTGATTGGAGGTAGAGGCTATAGTGATATTCATTACGCGTCCGGTTGGGTCTGTGAGTCTTTATATTGATTCACTTCAACGTCATAGGCGTGCAGGAAGGCTTCACCGAACAGGGTGTGAAAGTCGTCTTCGATTTCGCCGGAGGTCTGCTGATAGCTTTTCACGAAGTAATCCCACAGCGCCGCCTTGCGGCTGGCCGGCAGGGACAGGCGAGGTGCCGCGCCCTCCTTACGCGCCTCCTCTTCGAGGCGATCTGGATTGAACGACTGCAGCATGGCAGCGATGATGGCGCGAATACCGGCGATCATGCCTAACTGGTGTGCCTGCAGGTCGATCAGTGCGTCGCGTACCGCCTGTTCCGGCGGCATAAACCCCGGCATTTTGCTGCCGAACATCTGCATCAATACCGTTTTGCCCGAGGGCAGCAGTTTGAACGGGTTATTGGCCTCGTCGAGGATCATGGTCATCTCGGCCTTCACTCCGCGCTTAAGGATTGAGCGGGAAGAGAGCAGGGCGACGGTCCCCTGAGAAAACAGGCTCAGCAGTCGACCGGCCTGGCGGAGCTGTTGCTCATCAAAGTGCGGCTGTGGCTGCAGGTCATCCAGACCCACCCCCTGCAGTAATGCGGCTAACAGTGGGCCTTCCAACCGCTCTCCCGCAGGTGCGCTACCGTTTTGGGCACGCGCAGTCTGATAGGCAATAGGATCGATACCCAGGCGGTTGGCCGGGCGTGGACGCGGTTGCGGTGAAGGCGGTGGGGTTGAAGGCGAAAACTGTGGCTCAGGTTGCGGCATGGGCTGCGGTTGAGCGACCGGCTGCGGCGCGGCTTTGGGTTGTGGTGCTTCCATCGGGGCGGCCACCACCGGTTGCTGTAATGGGGACGCCGGTGGTGGCACCGCAGCCGGAGGCTCTGGCTGTGTCAGGGGGACAGCGCTGCCCATCAGCAGGCCGAGCGGATCGTTGCTGTTCAACGCGTCCGGCGACGTGGGGGCAGAAGAACCGCCAAACAGCGCCAGCGGATCGAGCTCCTGGGCATTTTTTTCCGCCTCAGCGGGTTTGATCGGCGCCGCCTGGCTGGTGGTCGGGCGTTGTTCGGCCAACAGCGCACTTGGGGTGGTATCGGCCAAAATAGGATCGCGTTCGAAAGTGGTGTCGGTGTTGAACAACATTGCCGGATCGGTTTGCTGCGACTGCAGTTGACGTAGTTCGACGTCGCCCGCCAATTGCGCCAGCGGATCGGCCGGGTTCATCTCAGGCTCCGGCGTTTCCAGCAGCGGATGGCGGTCCTGATTAATGACCGGTGCCGGGGGCGCAGTCACCGCCGCGGCTGGCGTGAACTCTTCTACCAGGCTGTCCCAGATCTCATTCGGGATGGGGGCTGCCGCTTTCTCTTTGGCAGCCGGCGTAGTGACTGGCGCGGTGTCGGCGGTTTTAATTGCCGGCTGATCCTGCGGTGCAGCCGCTTGCTGTAAGGAGCTGACCTGGATCTGGTAATCGTCGATGCCGAGAATATCACCATCCTGCAGCTCTACCTGACGACCGCGCTCCAGGGGAATATCGTTCAGCAACACGCGGGTGACGTTGCCACGGTTGGTTACGCGGCATTCGCCATCAGCAGAAATATGTACGATCGCCTGCAACCGGGAGATGGCACGCTCTTCGTCCGGCAATACCAGGTTGTTGTCCACGCTACGGCCAATGGTGCCGCCGGGCGGCAGAAAGTCGCAGCTGCTCTGTGGCGGAACCTGGCCACTTTTATTTTTGACAATAGAAAATCGCATAAGGCATTCCTGCTGATTAGGATATATTGCAGTTAATTATTATTTCGGTGTCTGGCTTACCAAAATTGGCGGTTATTTTGGTAAACCGGTTAGCATGCGGATTTTTTATTTTGTGACTGGCTTTCTATTTTAATATTAATGGCGAGATGACTGCAGGCACGAATAACCCGATTTACTAATGAGCGGGTATAAATAGCCCCCGGCCGGAACCGGGGGAAACAGATTAAGCTTCGCGGTTTTCCTTGATATTCCAACCTGCGCTGCTTTCTGCGCCTTTACCACCTTTATCACTCTGCTCCCAGTACTGCTGTTTAACTTTCGATGCCTGGAAAGAGTAGGTTACGCCCACGGTGTCTTCACCGCCGGCACCGGTGTACTGCACGGCAGTGACCAGCACGTCGTCCAGAGTGATTTTGACGTATTCAACCTGGCTGCCACCGGCTTTACAGACTGACAGTTCAATCTTGGTCAGGTGTTTACCGCTGGAGCAGTGCTTCAGCAGCGCCGGGGTTGATTTGTCGACCAGCGCATTGACATGCAGATCGTTAAAGCAAACCTTACCGGCACCGCCGCCACCACCCACGCTCATGTTGCCTGGTTGAGAAGCGCCCCAGGAGAAAGAAGTAATGTCGGTCCAGCCTTTGTGATTTGAATCTTTAGATTCACCGCTGGCACCTTCAACTTTCAGGAACATATCAATAGCCATAGTATCTTCACTCTTTATTAAGGGTTAACAGTAGTATTAACGTTACGTTGAAAAAATCAGGTAATAGCAGCAGGAATTGAAAATTTGGCAATGCACTACCATTTAATATCCTTGTGCCATGCACCTTATTAAATACCGAATACTATCGGTATTAATTACCGAGCCATCATTAAAAAACGACAATGGCTCAATGCTGATTACTGCGGGTTATCCTGCTGATAACCATCATCGGAATTACCGGCAATGTTTTCACCAGACCCACGGCCTGACTTTCAGCACGTCAGGATGCGTCGTTCTGCTTCAGTGAAGGCAGTTTCGATACCAGACGCAGGGAGACGGTCAAGCCTTCCAATTGGTAATGTGGGCGCAGGAAGAACTTGGCGCTGTAGTAGCCCGGGTTGTCTTCGATCTCTTCCACCTGAACTTCCGCAGCGGCCAGCGGTTTACGCGACTTGGTTTCCTGCGAGGAGTTGGCCGGGTCGCCGTCCACGTAGTTCATGATCCAGTCGTTTAACCAACGTTCCATATCGTCGCGCTCGCGGAAAGAACCGATCTTGTCACGGACGATGCACTTCAGGTAATGCGCGAAGCGGCAGCAGGCGAACAGATAAGGCAGACGGGCGGAGAGCTGAGCATTGGCAGATGCATCGGCGTCGTAGTATTCGGCCGGCTTTTGCAGCGACTGGGCACCGATAAAGGCGGCAAAGTCGGAGTTTTTCCGGTGTACCAACGGCATGAAGCCGTTCTTGGCCAGCTCGGCCTCGCGACGATCGCTGATGGCGATCTCGGTCGGGCACTTCATGTCCACGCCGCCGTCGTCGCTCGGGAAGGTGTGGCACGGCAGGTTCTCTACCGCACCGCCAGACTCCACCCCACGGATCGCGGTACACCAGCCGAACTCTTTGAACGAGCGGTTGATGTTGGCGGCCATGGCGTAGGCGGCGTTGGTCCAGGTGTAGTTACCGTGGTTCGCGCCGTCGGTTTCTTCCTCAAAGTCGAACTCGTCAACCGGATTGGTTCGGATGCCATACGGCAGGCGCGCCAGGAATCGCGGCATTACCAGGCCCAGATAGCGGGCATCTTCCGATTCACGCAGGCTGCGCCAGGCGGCGTATTCGGTATTTTGGAAGATCTTGGTCAAATCGCGTGGGTTGGACAGCTCCTGCCAGGACTCCATCTGCATCACGCTCGGTGCGGTACCGGCGATGAACGGGCAGTGGGAGGCGGCACTGATTTTCGCCATTTCGCCCAGCAACTCTACGTCTTGTGGGCTGTGGTCGAAGTAGTAATCGCCCACCAGGCAACCGAAGGGTTCGCCGCCGAACTGACCGTACTCTTCCTCGTACACTTTCTTGAAGATGGGGCTCTGGTCCCAGCCCACACCTTTATGGCGCTTCAGCGTGCGGCCCAGCTCCTGCTTGGAAATGCTCATAAAGCGGATTTTCAGCATTTCATCGGTTTCGGAGTTGTTGACCAGATAGTGCAGGCCATGCCAGGCGCCTTCCAGCTTCTGGAATTCGGCGTGGTGGATAATTTGGTTAACCTGTTGCGACAGTTTTTCGTCGATTTCGGCGATCAGCGCCTGAATGGTGCGATAGGCGTCAGAGGAGACCGTCACGGTGTTTTCCAGCGCCTGCTGCGCCAGGGTTTTTACCGCATTTTCTACCGCTTCCTTGGCCTGATCGGTCTTGGGACGAAACTCTTTGTTCAGCAGCGCGCTGAATTCATCGCTGGAGAAAGCTTCGCTGGTCTGCAGCGCTTTTTGTTGCTGAGGCGAGTTGCTCATCGATTAGTCCTCACGCTGATTGTTGTCGTCCGTGGCGGCCGGTTTCGGCGCATCGGTCAGGGATTGCAGTAAGGCCGGGTTTTGCAGGATTTTGGAGATCAGTTCTTCAGCGCCGTTTTTACCGTCCATATAAGACAACAGGTTGGAAAGCTGGGTGCGGGCGTCCAGCAGGTTGTCCAGCGCGTCCACCTTGCGGGCAATCGCCGCAGGGGAGAAGTCTTCCATGCTTTCAAACGTCAGATCGATATTCAGCTTGCCTTCGCCGGTCAGGGTGTTGTCGACCTGATAGGCAACGCGCGGTTTCAGCGATTTCATGCGTTCATCGAAGTTGTCGATGTCGATCTCCAGGAACTTGCGCTCATCAACGCTCGCCTGTGGATCAACCGATTTCCCCACCAGGTCTGCCATCACGCCCATCACGAACGGCAACTGGATTTTGCGCTCTGCGCCATAAATTTCGACATCGTATTCAATCTGTACGCGCGGTGCGCGGTTGCGGGCGATAAATTTCTGCCCGCTACGGGATTTCGAGTTTGGCATGATTTACTCCATCTAATGGCGATTGGGAACGCGCCTCTTCCGGCTTGGAGAGTCAGGTTCAAATGCGGTTATGAGTATCGTTAAGAGAACAAAGGGGTCGGCGGCTAGTTGTTCTCCTCGTTATCGGGGCGACCTAGAATGGTCTCCAGTTGGTTAAGACCATCGGGTGCCAAATCGCGGATTATTTGCATAAAGTCCAGTGCAATCAGCCGCTGTACCCGGTCGATCATCAGCGGCGCCGGGTGGCTGGGCTCATGAAGACGAAAATAGTGTTTTACCTTGTCCAGCATCAGTTGGGCGTCGTCGCGTGACTGAATTTGCGCACTGCGCCAGTTGAGCGTGGCGGCCGGGGCCGCTGCGGCAGCGCTGGTCGGTGGTACGGCGGCGTCATTTGGCTGTTCGGCTGACTCGCTGGCCGGGGCGCTGTCCTGGCCGAACTGAGCGACCAGGGCGAAAATTTTTGTCAGGTTGTGCATTTCCGGCAGGGCGCTTTCGCCTAAATGGCGAGTGACCGTAGTACGGATGGCCGCGAGGGTTTCGGCGATGCGTATCACTAATTGCGCCTCCGGGCGCTCCGGCTGAGACAGTTCATCCTGCAGGCGCGCACGG
The DNA here is from genome assembly GCF_000347995.1 of Serratia sp. S4. Taxonomy (NCBI): domain Bacteria; kingdom Pseudomonadati; phylum Pseudomonadota; class Gammaproteobacteria; order Enterobacterales; family Yersiniaceae; genus Serratia; species Serratia sp. S4. Next base: position 3,276,916 of record NZ_KB661120.1, on the reverse strand, counting down.
CCGCCAGGAAAGGTCGGGCACTCGAGCTTACTGCCGTCGAGCAGGGCCCCGGCGTCGCGCAGCGAGATTTCACCGGTAGCCCCTTTCAGCAGCGGCGCGGCGCGCACGCTGGTGGTCAGCGCGGCCTTGTCGCCGAGATCGGCCAGCACGTTGATGCGAAACAGCGGGTCAGCCTCGCCGTCGAACTCCAGCAACGGCAGCAGCGTGTCCCAGTAGCGCTCCAGCGCCTGGTGGATCAGCATCAGACCGTCGGCGTAACCTTGCAATCCGCGCAGTTGCGTCCAGGCGCGGGTCAGGCACAGCATCACCCGTAAATCTTTGGTACGCATCAGCAACGTGGTCGCGAGCCGTTCCACCTGCACCCAGTCCGGTGCTTCTGCCGGAATGATAGTGCTGCCGAACTGCTGCTCGCTCTTACCGGTCGCAGCCTGCTCCATCGCCAGAAAATCGGTGTCATATTCCAGGTTTTCGCCGCAGGGATTTTCTGCGTCAACCGGGGCTAACAGGGTGTCGATAGCCATAAAATTTCCTTCAACAGGCGAGATTAATCAAACATCTGCGGATATTGACCGCCACGACCGGGGCGCGCCCAGCCATTGGGTTCAAACAGCAGAGAGAACAGTTGCACGGTAAGGTTACCGCTGTGCACATGGGTATAGAGTGGATGTCCATCGGCCTGGTTGGTCCACCAGAAACTGGTGTATTGCGCCGGGTCGAAACAGTCGGCCGCCTGTTGCCAGCCCAGGCCGGGCACGTCCGGATGCTGGAAGCCAATAATCGACAGGATCTCGGAGTCGGCCTCCGCCGGTGGGGTCGGCAGGGCAGGGATCTCCAGCAGCGAACGGTCGAGCTGCTCGGCGGAGAAACCGTTGCGCACGCCATTGAGCAGCCGGTGGCCGAGCTGGTTGTACCATTCCGCCGCCATGTTCAACTGCTGAGTTCGCCAGTCTTGCTGGCAGAACAGGCGCAGGGCGCAGATCGGGTAATGACGTCCCACCCGGTCACGAGCGGGCAACAGGCAGCCCATCTGGACATACTGACTGCCGAGCGTGGCCGGAATGACGAAGTTCCACACGGGCGCATTGCTGAAAGGATTTCCGTTCGGGCCCGGTGGATTGCGCTGCAGATTCACCAGGCCGTTATGGAACCAGTGGGCCCAATTGTTAACCACCATATCCGGCAGACGACGCTGCAGGAAGTCACCGGCGGAAGGGATCTTGCCATACCAGCCAATGCTTGTGGTCGGGATCAGGTCATTGCTCATCATCTTGTCCTTCGGGCCTACGGGCAGGAGAATGCCGGTAACTGGAACGGATTACGGATACTGTTGGGAGTGAACTCCAGCGTTACGCGGTGGCCATCCAGGTTAAAGGTGGCCTGACGACCGAGGCTGCTGCTGCCGGCGGAAGTCTGCGCCATATCCACCAAACGGTTCAGCGCCCAGGGGCCGCTGGTGACCAGGCTGGCGGTGGAGCCGTTGGCCAGCGCCAGCTGCAGGTGCACCTGATTGGTATTACGGGTACCCGGCCAACTGATCACCAGAGGAACCTGCGGCCCGTGGCTGTATTTGAACAGTTGCCCGTCGATATCCAGCGTCAGGTTGAGGATGTCGTTATCCATCCGTACCGGTCGAACGGTCACGCGGTAAGACGGCGTGGCGGTGCCGTTGGCGAAGAAGGCGTCACGAATGCGTTGCGCCTGCTGGAATGAACGCAGGATGCCTTCGCCACCGGGCAGCGTTTTGCCGTCTACGCCGGGAGTGAAACGCCAGTTGGCACGGGTGGTGTCGACCTTGCCCTGCAAATTGTCACGGAAGAAGCTGTCCATCAGCCCGCTGTTCGGCGCAAACATGCGCGCCAAATCGTCTGGCGTCACTTCCTGACGTGCCCGGGCGACCAGAGGATAACGCCCGGCAATCGCCTGGCGGCAGAAGCTGCCGACTTCGACGCTGATGCGTTTCTTGACGTTTTCCATCTCTTTGCGTTGCGTGTCGCTGCTGGCACCAATCGCCAGCGACAGCAGCATCTGTTTGAACGGCACCGGTAAACGACCGGACTCGGCCTGCAAGCGCGGGATGATATCGCTGGGCGGTGCCGACATGCCGCTGTTGGCCGCGCCCTGAACCGCGGTCAGGTAGCTGTACAACTCATCAACCTGTTTCAGCACGCTGTCGAACGGGATCGCCTTGTTGCCTTCTCCCTGACTTTGCGCCAGCTCCAGTAATGCGGCGAAATGCGCCATCACCAGTTGTTCCGGCTGGGCAGAGACATCGCCGTCGGCGTTGGCCGGTCGATTGGTGAACAGGGCTTCCAGTTGGTGGTTGGCACTCTGGCTCAGCCTGTCTTCGGTTTTATCCAGCAGCGAACGGGAATCAGCAGTGCTTTTCTCGTCGCGCAGGGTGACATTTTTGCTGACGTTAACCAGCAGGTTACGCATCGGCGAAGGGTTGCCAGACAACAAGCGTGCGCTGCTGATGCGCTGACTCAGGTTTCCGATATTGGCCAACTGAATATCACCCAGCAGTTCATCCCAGGCGCTGATAAAGTCCTGCATGTACAGTTGGCGAATGGTTTTGATCAAATCGGCGTTTTTCTGATCCGGGGTTTTGCTGTTCAGTACCCAAACATCTTCCTGACGCAGGGTATCGGTCACCGGATCAATATTGTCGTTGAAGGTTTTCCAATAGCCCCGTGAGGTAAACAGACCTGGCACCCCGTCGGTCACCGGCTTGCCGCTTTTGCGCGAAAAGGCCAGTTCGGTCTGCGGGCCGGCCAGGTCAACCAAGCTGACCGGTTTAATCTCGGTTTGCTTAAGCAGCAGGCGTTTCAGACGGCCGTACACCCGCTGCGACAGGGGAGCACGGTTTAGCGCGGCCTGGGCCTGTTCCACCATAGGTTCATCTTTGGCGTAAGGCGAAGCCTGGATCTGCTCGTCGAGCAATTGGCTCAGATGCCATTCAATCTGCTGCAGCTGCTTCTGGGTGCTGCCCTGCGGCAGGTTGCGTTGCAGGTTGAGCATTACCCAGGCGCGCAGGAATTTGCCGTCATACTGTTTCGGCAGATACAGCATCTGGTAGGCCTTCAGCGCTTCGTAGCTAAAATCGGCATCGCCGTGGTTGTCGTTGCGCAGCGTCGTGGCGATCTGCTGTGCCACCTGTGGCAGCAGCAACTCCTTTAGCGTTTTCTGATACAGCGAGTCGCTGGCATCACTGACCTGATCGCCACGGTACAGCCCCATGCGATAGGTGAACGGGGGATCTTCCAGCGAAAAATTCTGACTGTCCGGCAAATGCAGCACGCTGTTGAGGAACGGCAGCAGCGAAAGCATATCGCCATTGCCCAACTGCGTCAGACCCAGTCCCTGGCGTTCTACGCCGGGTACCTTGGCGGCCACTTCAGCCAGATAAGCCTTGTTGTTGCTGTAGCTGGTGAACCAGAAAATCGCCAGGATCGCCAGGCAGGCCGCCAGCAGGATATAGCCCGCCCAATGCACAGCGCGGTTACGGTATTCCCACCAGCGGTTGCTGCCCGCCAACCCGGACTCCTGGAAAATCACCGATTCCAGCGTGTCTTTCAGGAAGAAGCTTTGCCCCTTGCCAGCCGGGATGGGTGCGGCCGGATCCACATGGTTCCAGGCCGGGTTGGCGTGTGGTTGGCTGTTCGCCGTTGGCAATTGCAGGTAACGGTTCAGTTCGCCCATCACCCGATCGAACGGCAGACCTTCCTGGGTGCCGCTGGTGAAGTAAATACCGCGCGGGGTGAAGCGGGTTTCAAAACTGGAGGTGGCAAACACCTGTTCCAGATACTGGCCCAGCAGCGGACGCAGGGCCGCGAATTCCTGCGGGAACAGGTAGCTTTCGGCCCGCTGGCGACCATCATGCTCAACCAGCAAGGTCTCAGGCAGCGCGGCATCCAGTCGCTGCTGCAGCAAAGCATACTGTTGTTCGAAGGTGGCATTCAGATTGAAATCTGGCTGACGCGATGCTTCATAGGGGAAGGTGAACCCCCAGATTTGCTCGCGCTGCGCTTTATCAAAGCCGTTGAAATAGGCCATAAAGCCATTTAGCAGGTCGGTCTTGGTGACCAACACATAAACCGGGAAATGGATCCCCAACTGTTCATGCAGCTCAATCAGGCGTTTACGCAGTGAGCTGGCCTGCGCGGCGCGGGCTTCGCTACTTTCGCTCAACAGGTCGGCGATGCTGATGGTCACCATCACGCCGTTGATCGGCTGACGGGTACGGTATTTTTTCAGCAGGCCGACGAAGCTTTTCCACTCGTCGGCGTCTTCCTCGCGCTGACTTTCCTGCGTGGTATAACGACCCGCGGTATCAAGCAGCACGGCGTCATTGGTGAACCACCAGTCGCAGTTACGGGTACCGCCCACACCGCGCAGGGCAGACTTGCCGAAGCGATCCGCCAGCGGAAAATGCAGGCCGGAGTTGACCAGCGCGGTGGTTTTACCGGCACCCGGCGCACCGATGATCACATACCACGGCAGCTGGTAGAGATATTGGCTGCTGAAGTGGGTCATCCAGCGGTGTTTGCTGTCCCCCTGACCCGGTGCGAAGCGGGCTTTCTTCAACAATTGCGCCGCTTCATCAAAGCGCTGGGCCAACTGCTCATCCTGTTTGGCTACCGGCTTGCCGTTTTCTGCCGGAACTTCTTCGGCGGCACGCAGGTTACTCAGCATGCGGCGGTTGAACCAGGCACTGTAGATGCGTGGAATAATGCGGCACAGGAACCAGATCAGATAGATAGCGCCGATGGTTAACTGACGGTTGAGTGCCGGCTCCAGCGGCCGATAATCGCCGATAGCCACCAACGGGCCGATCATCCAGATGATGAACGCCAGCGCGGTAATGCCGGCAAAGCCCCATAGCAGGCGGCTGGTGATGATGGAGAATAACGTACTGAGCATTACTTTCCGTTTCCTTGCGGCAAGCCGTTGATTTCCGCCTGGGTATTTTCTGGCGCAACCAACAGCGTAATTTCTACCCGGCGATTCAGCGCGCGGTTCACTTTGCTATTGTTCGGTGCGACCGGGTTACTTTCACCGCGGCCTTCCGCCTTCACCCGTTGCGGGTTGTCGAGGTGTTTCTGCAGTTGGGCGCTGACCGCGTCGGCGCGTGCCAGTGACAACTCCCAGTTGGAAGCGAAGCGTGCGCTGCGGATCGGCAGATTATCGCTGTAGCCGGTGACCAGGATCTTGCCGCTGACGCCGTTCATCGCCGCGGCAATGCGGTCAATGACCGGGATATAGTTGCCGCGCACCGTTGTCGCAGCGGAGTCAAACAGGCCATCCCCTTTCAGGATCACCACGCTCTGCTGAGCTTCGTCACGCACCACCACCAGACCTTCGGCGATTTCTTTGCGCAGGAAGCTTTTCAGGCTCAGCGTCGGTGGCGCCGCCGGTGCCGGATTACTGATGGCCACCTGTGGCAGGTTGGTCTGATAAATGGCTGCCAACACCGGACTGGTGCTATCGCCCAGCCGCCAGTTGAGGCCGATAAACAGCAATGACGCCAGAAAACCGGTCAGTGCTACGCAGGCCCACAATGGCACCAGAGGGCGCCACAATTTTTGCTGTACCGGCAGATCCAGTGCGTTGGGGGACAGCGGCGGGGCGTAACCGCCGCGTACCGAACGGATCAGTTGCAGCAGGCGTTGCTTCATGGTTTCCAACTGTGAGCGGCCGTTCTCCATCACTCGATAGCGGCCTTCGAACCCCAGCAGCAGGCAGAAGTTAATCAATTCCAGCAGTTGGATGTGTTCGCGTGGGCTTTGCGACAGCTTGGCCAGCAGTTGGAAGAACTTCTCTCCACCCCAGGTTTCGTTGTGGAAAGTCACTAACAGCCCGCTGCCGGACCAGACGCTGCTGCTGCCCCAGGGCGTTAGCGCGGCGGCTTCGTCCAGCGCGGTACACAGGCAATAACGTGCGCCGATAATCACTTCATACGGCAGGTTGGCGCGCTGACCCTGGAGTTCGAAGTGGCGAACTTTATCGATCAGTTGCTGGCGCAGCTGCGCCGGATTGGCGTGGGTGGCCGATTGGCGGATTTGCGAAATGGCGTTCAGCAAAGGGTTCGCGGCTTCTACCAACGGGTTGCCTGCCGGCGTCATGTTATTTTCCTGAGTCATAGGTTACCGGTCCGTATGGCTGCGAATCGCCCAGAATTCCATATCCAGACCCGGGAAGTCGCCGGCCAGGTGCAGAGCGAAGGCGCTGGATTTTTCCATCTGCTTCCACAGGTCACTGCCTTTTTCCAATTCGAAATAGGTATAACCCGCGTGATAGGGGATCTGGCGTGGTGCCGCCGGCATGGTGCGCAGCCCGATGCCTGGCAGTTGCAACTGCACCAGATCGCGAATACGCGTTACCGGGGCAATCTTCATTTGCGCCGGGAAGTGAGTCAGCAGCACTTCGGCGGCGACATCGGCACGTACCGCCAGCACGAAGCCGAAGTCGCGCATCATTTTGGTGTCTTGTACGGTGGCAATGTTCAGACCATGCGAGCGTTCGACCAGCGTCAGTTGGATGGCGTTGTCTTCCAGTACCACCGACAGCCCCTGGCGCAGCAACAGCATCAATTTGCCGAAACACAGCGCCAGGTTGTCATGGTCGTACACCGGCAGCCGGGCTTCCGGTGTGCGCTGCGCCGAGAAGCTGGCTAGCTCGGTGGCGAACTGCAGCCAGTCGGCGAACAGGCGTTCCGGGTGCAGGTGGTCGAGATGGTAAGCGTGGCTCACCTGGCCGAGATGGCGGTTAATCAGTTGCAGCAGCATGAAATCGACCATCTCGGAACTGCCGCCGCGCCCCGGTTGCAGCAGGCGCTGACTCATCTGCTGGCTACGCTGTTGCAGCAGGCCTTGCAGATCGTTGATAAAGGTTTTCAGCACCGGGCTTCCCTGACAGTTCAGCATCGGCGGAATTTGCACCTGATCGAGACGCAGGCTGGCGTCACCGCGTTTTTCCAGCACCCGGGTTACGCCGAGGGCCGTCCATTCGGCATTGAGTTCGCTTTCCAGCATCAGACGCAGACGCAGCTGACCAAACTGCAATGCCGCGCTGCCGACCGATACGGCGTTCAGGTCGTCGACTTCGTTTTCATAGGCCAGATAACGCGCCAGCGCGTCCGGTGCTTCCTGAAAAATCACGTCTTCACGGCCCGCGCGGTAGGTCGGCAACGCCAGAACCACGTTCTCGCCGGTCTTGTTTTCGGCAATGGCCAGCGGAGCAGGTGCCTGTTGGGCACCGGAAAAACGAAAGGGCGTGCCGTCCGGCATGATGCCACTGGCGGCGTTAAGCGCAATTTTGCCCTGACGCAGCAGGGTTTGATCCAAATCCAGCTGGAGGAAGCCCCAGAAATAGCCCTGGTGGGCCTGGCCCCAATTACGCATGTAGCTTTCGAGATAGTTTTCCGCCTGCTGGAAATGATGAGGGCGTAAAAACATCCCTTCAGTCCAGACGACCTTATGAGCATCTTTCATCGTCACACCTATGGTTACTTCGCTTGGGCACTGCGGCGGGTCAGTCGGGATCTTTCACGGTGCGCAGGCCATTAATGCCTGCCACGATGTGGGCTTCCAGCTCATCCGGCGAGAATTGCCACACCTTGTAGAAATTGGTCTCGGTGGGTTCCGGCAGCGGCAGTGAAATGCGCCAGGCTTTGCCATCGAGGTTCTGATATTCGGCGATGATGCCGATATAACGAGTTTCGAGCGTGCTTTGGCCGCCGAGTTTCTTCCCCCTTTGGCCCGGGGTCAGGAAGAACTGGTCGCTGTCCAGCAGGCTGGCACCGAGCACGCTTTTGGCGTCGCTCTGCAGGCTGAAGAAGTCAGCGTCCATAAATTCCGCATCGGAACGTAGCAGCAGTACCCGAATCTTTATCGGCGCCGGTCGTTGGCCTGCCGCGGCGTTCACCTGGCTGTCGGCATCGAAGACCAGGCTATAACGCGAGGGCACGCTCTTGGCAGAAGACATGCAGCCGTTGAGCACCAATGCGCCCAACAGCAGGAACACTATCCCGCACCAGCGGGAGGTGGTGGGTGTTGTTATCATGGTGAGTCTCGTCAACCAGGGGGAAACTACTGAAGGATCCAGGTGGCAGAACCGCTGTCTTTACAGGCTTTGCTGTCACCGCCGACTTTCACGCAGTCCTGCCGGGTAGCACGATTACGACGCGGTAAATCTTTACGCAGCGTCGATTTGTAGCGTGAAATCGGCACGCCGGCGTTGGCCTGGATGTAGCCCATCAGGTTTCCACCTTCGGCCTCGGTGATCGCCAGCCAATTGTTTTCGACTTCCCCCAGTGCATAAAACGCGGTGGCATTGTCCAGGCTGCCGACGGCGCTGCCGCTGTAACCCGGGCTACTCATGATGCTGGCCGCATACAGGCTGCGGTATTCCTTGCCGATGGGTTTGAACCGTTGCGGGGCCTTGATGGCTGCGCGGTGCTGAAGTTTTACGCCGTCCACTTCACTGCTGATCATGGCGTTGATATCGAGAGCCGGCGGCGGCGGTGGCGGGGTGGAACAACCGGCGAGCGTCAGGGCGACTAGCAGCGTTAGGGCAATCCGTGTTTTCACAATATCCTCTTTGATCTTTTTATGGGCAGAAATGACATGAAGGGCTGTGTAATAAAAACGTCTGTTTCAGGGGGCAAATAGCAATATCTCTGAACGACTGGGCGCGGTGTAGATGCCCAACGCAGTCGTGGAGTTTTGCAGATGGAGATTGGTTTTGAGAATGACGGGCTGAGGATGCCACTGTGTAAGCCGTAGCTCCTCGCTGGCGGGTTGCCGTAGTTCAGGCTCAGGGCGCAGACGCGGGGAAACCCCCATGTCGGTTAGCACCAAAATGGAGACATCCGGGTGATGTTGTTCCTGCCAATGGCAAGAACGATAAGGCACGCTTGGACGCAATGTTTTTATGAGTTTCATTGTGTGTGTCAGGCTTCCTGTAGATATCAGCGAACAGTTGGCTGTGTCGCTCAAAAACAATCCCGTTTTTCGGTTTAATAGATATCAGGCTACTTCACAATCTTGATGTTTTGGTTGCTTGTACGTCGTGGTTTTGTAGCGACGGTGGTCAGGTTTTCAAGACTCAAAAATTCCAGTGAATTTCCCCACCCGGAAGGTCCTTAAACCGCGGCTAAACAGGGTTGAGGGAATTGAGTAATGATAAGGTAATTCGTACTGTTACTGGCTTTAGGCATGGCTACCGCACGAGAGTTGACGCGCGATCCCGATAGCGTATCTGTCACGATTTGAGACATGGACTGACGAAAAACTTAACAAAGTTTACACATAAACAAAGATTCTGCAGTCTACAATAGCCCTGAAAATTTGCAAAATAACCTTCTGGATCAATGTTTAAATCGTTACCTCGCTCACGAATTGTTTTTAATCTATATAAAACATTGAGTTAAGATATATTTGTTGCTGGTGTGGCTTTTAATGGTTCATTGGTAATACCATGAAATAATTATGTAACACTTAAGCCAATGTACTTAAATAACAACTATTTTTTAACGAAAAAAAAGTGACAGGCTGTTTTATGTGCTTACCATTTGCAGGGTAAAGATGATCACATATATAAATAAGCGGAATGTAATTTAGGAGGATTCCTATTTGTCTGGGCGCGAAGCCACTCGCGCTGGGGCGCTTGGCTTGGTTGTTAAAACAGCAGAGTGGATGATTAACGGTGAAAAGAAGGAAGATTTAGCTGGCTGAGAGTGTCGCATAACCATGCCAGCGCAGGATCGCGTTTAACCTGTCGGCCGGCGACACATTCGATAGGGAAGGCAGACATAGCCAATTCACTGGGGAGCGGCAGGAACTGAATTCGTGAAGGATCGGCAAATTGCCGGGCAACGCTGGTGGCAAGGGTGGCTATCAGATCGCTACCCGCCACCACGGCAGGCAGCGCGATAATATGTGAAAACGTCGCGGCGACCCGCCGCGCCAGCCCCATTTCAGTCAACCTCTGATCGATGAGCCCGCGTGCCGAACCGTCGTCCGACGGCGTATAAAGCGCATGGGGCAGGCTAATGTATTGCTGCAAACTCCAGCTTTCGGCCGCTAGCTGTGGGTGATGTCGGCTGGCGATACAGGTGAAACTCTCGTTAAATAACGGCTGCACCAGCATGCCTTCCGGCACTTCAATATGCCCACCCAGGGCCACATCTATCTCTCCACGTTCAAGCTGTTGCACCACCGTACGCCGATCCAGCCGTGATACGCGGATATCAATACCGGGTGCAGCCTGACGCAGCCGACTGATGATGGTGGGTAACAGTGTGATATCCGCATAATCACCGGCTGCGAACCTGAATCGGCGCTGGCTGGCCGTTGCCGGATCAAAACGGGTTGGCGGCGTTAATGCCTGATGGATCTGTTCCAACACCGGTTGTATCTGCAGCATCAGTTGGTGAGCTCGGGCGGTGGGCAGCATGCCGCCGCCGCTGCGGACGAACAAGGGATCGCCAAACAGGGTACGCAGTCGGGACAGTGCATTACTTACCGAGGGTTGAGCGCGGTTCAGGCGTTGGCCGGCGACGGTGACATTGCGCGTTTGGTACACCGCCTCAAACACCACCAGAAGATTAAGATCGACGTTGGATAAATTCATATTATGAATACTCTATATACAGATAATCCATTTCCAGAATCATACCGCGTTGTTTAGGCTGAGAGCACGCTGATTCAATAACAACATAGGTGTGGCGATGGACAGGGTATTAGTGACGGGTATAGAGCCGTTTGACGGCGACGCGATTAATCCTTCATGGCAGGTCGCGCAAGCTCTGGCCGGGGAACAGGTGGCGGGTGCGGAGGTGGTGGTACGTCAATTGGCGTGCGTGCTGGGTTTGTCCAACCAGCAGCTCATTGCCGCGATTGAAGAGTTGCGCCCAAAGGTGGTTATCTGCCTGGGGCTGGCGGGGGGGCGCGGAGAAATCTCCATTGAGCGGGTGGCCATCAACCTGATCGATGCCCGTATTCCTGATAATGCCAGTAAACAACCGATAGATATTCCGGTGGTGGAGGGCGGCCCGGTGGGATATTTTTCCACGCTGCCGGTGAAGGCGATTGTGCATAATCTACGTCAGTCAGGCATTCCCGCGGCGGTTTCGCACACGGCGGGGACCTACAACTGCAACCAGCTTTTTTACGCACTGAGTCACCATATCGCCAGCCATAATCTGGCGATCAAGGGCGGTTTTATCCATATTCCCTACAGCCATGAGCTGGCGGTCAATCATCCGGGAAAACCAAGTATGGCGTTAGCGACGATGGTCGCGGCGGTGCGCAGTATTGTGCATACCGCGCTGACGGTGGGGGAAGATTTAACTGTCACCGGAGGGGCGCTGCATTGAGGGCCGGTAAAGTGTTCAGTGTTTCATGGTAGGGGCCTGCGCCCGCTAGCCTAATCAATGGGGTAAATCGGGTCGAACTCATTTTCGACCCGTAGCGGTTTTAGCGTTATTCGTCGCCGACGCGGATCACCAGCTTGCCGAAGTTCTTGCCTTGCAGCAGGCCGATAAACGCCTGTGGCGCATTCTCCAGTCCGCTGACCAGATCTTCGCGGAATTTGATTTTCCCTTGCTCGACCCACTCGCCCATTTGCTGCAGGAATTCGCCAAAGCCTTCTGCATAGTCATCAAAAATAATGAAGCCCTGCATGCGGATGCGTTTACGTAGAATCAGCCCCTGCAGCATTGGCAGGCGATCCGGGCCGGCAGGCAAGTCGGTGGCGTTGTAGTGGGCGATAATGCCGCACACCGGAATACGCGCCTGGGTATTGAGCAGCGGGATCACCGCATCAAACACCGCACCGCCGACGTTCTCGTAGTAAATGTCGATACCTTGCGGGCAGGCTGCGGCCAGCTGCTCGGCAAAATCAGGCGCCCGGTGATCGACACAGGCATCGAAGCCCAGCTCTTCTACCACATAGCGGCATTTCTCTTTACCGCCGGCCACGCCGACCACGCGGCAACCCTTCAGTTTGGCGACCTGTCCGACGACCGATCCGACGGCGCCGCTGGCGGCAGCAACGACCAGGGTTTCACCGGGTTTCGGCTGACCAATATCCAACAGGCCCATATAGGCGGTGAAGCCCGGCATGCCCAGGACGCCGAGCAGGCGGGAAGGGTGTTTCTGGTCCGGACCGAGATTACGCAAGCCACTGCCGTCAGATAAAGCATAATCCTGCCAGCCGTCATAGCCTAACACCCAGTCACCGGGTTTGAAGTCGGGATGCTGTGACGTAACAACACGCGATACCGTGCCGCCAACCATCACTTCACCGATCTCTACCGGTGGCGCGTAAGAAGGGGCATCGCTCATCCGGCCGCGCATGTAGGGATCCAGTGACAGATAGACGGTACGTAACAGTACCTGGCCAGCAGCGGGTTGCGGCGTCGCCACTTTTTCCAGGCGGAAATTGTCTGCGGTAGGCTCACCATGCGGGCGTGAGGCAAGTAAAAAACGGCGGTTGTGTTGCATAGACTGGGACATCAGACATTCCTTATGCGGATGGAATCACAAGTCTAGTCAATCATTGACCAGAGGAAATAGCCGAATGTGCTCAGCGTTAAAGAGGAATGATCAGTACGTCGATATGGCTGGTATTGATAAAGCGTGCTGCAGAGCAGGAAACCTTGTTCATCATGCTGTCGCTATGATTGCCGCAAACCACCAGATCATAGGTCTGTCGATGGCTGGCGTAGTTGAGGCTGTCACCCAACTCGCCGTGGACGATTAACGTATCAGCTATTGGATAATCGGCCCGCAGGCGTAATTCTTCCATAAACAGCAGCGTTTCTTCCTCCATCAAGGCACGCAGATCGCCTAACATCGGCCCAGCGAAGTTATTGTACATTTCTGGATTGGCGATCATGCTCAGCAGGGTTATTTTGCCGTTGTAGGGGCGCACGATGGAGACGGCTTTTTCAACCAGGCGATGGCTGTCTGCCGCTACGGCGACGGTAACCAAAACGTTTTGATATCCCATCTTCCACTCCTGTTTCCTGTTGTTAGGGGAAAGGGTAGAACCTGGCGAAACTAATAAATGTGTTTTGTATCACGCGCGTCAATAAATCATGGGGCATTGCCGTTATTTAGCCATAAATGATAAACAGGCACGCGCGTGTAATTAAAGAAAATTATAGCACCTGTGCCCACAGCGTTTTGGGTACCTTGCCCAAATCGAACAGTTTTCCGGCAACCAGCTCGGCACGACGGTGATCGGCAGCACGGTACATGTTGCTGATTTCAATGTCATTATCAATGGAGTAGTTAAGTTTGTCGTACACTTTCTCAACGCTGTCCAGGCTGGTGCATTTCCGGAATGTCATCAGGTAATCCAGGGTATCAGTCATGATTAAAATATAACCTGTTAATAGTTGTAGTTGGACGAAGAAACATCACCCTTGTCATCAAGACAGTAGCAAAAGAGTGTGATGTGCGACCTGAAAATTAATTTCAAATAAATAAATTTCAATACGGTAATAGATGGCTGAGTACAGGGTGACCCTGCGCTGCGAATAATAATATGCCCGTGGATTGTCGGCAATGCCTGGCTGTCGATCGGCATACAAAATAGGGAAAGTCTCAGGCTTAAAAAGTCCGGGCGGCAAGGCTGGCGGACACCTTTCCCCCGATTCGTGCAAATGCGGCATGCCTTGCCCCTGGGATCATAGAGAAGGGGGGATGCCAACCCGAGCTTTTTCATTCCCATTAGTGCCAACCTGACAACTCTTCTTCAGCATGAGTGAGCGACTGCCTGGCTGCAACGCGAAATCCACTGGGTATATATGAAACCCGTATAAAATAAAACGAAACTACGTTTTATTTTATACGGGGGATTTTCATGACCGATAAACATGAAGTGAGGTTTCAATCATTATTTAGCTAACGATAAAAAATGATTAAAGTTTTAATTAATACTGCCGATAAATCGTTGTGGGATGGTTTTAGCCAAAAAAAACATCCGAAACCTGCCGCTTTCATTCCATGATCATGAAACATATGGTTACCTCTGCTTTCTTGTTCACAACCTCAGCGAGACATTGTTAACCTGATTGGATCATTAGCTGAAAATTAAAACAGCGAGTGACTCGAATTTTAAGTCAAATCCGAAACAATAAAACCATATAGTTTACGTGAGTTACTTTTCAATGCGGATAGTTTATTCGTCGGAAAATGGTTATTTATACTGTCTTTATCGGCTACGAACAGATTTTTGTTCTGTTATTTTAGTTTGGTGATGCTTTTGTTCGAATTGATCTAAAAACGATATTATTTTGGCTTATATACATTGTTTTTTAGACGTTTTTTTACTTGCGGTGATTTTGCGAGCAAAAATAAGGTCAAAAAAAACACCATAAATGCGATATTTGGCTTAATTATTTTTTATTTTTGTGACGCAGATCACATTGTATTTAAAATTGCCTCTCACTTACATTGTGTGTGCTAATGGTTCGGGGGTAGAGTTGCGCTGCATTAGGAATAATCTTATTAATTTTGTAAAAATAGTTTCACGGTGATTAAACACTGCTGAAGCAAAATGCTGTACATCCATACACGTTGGTTTACGCACGTATCAAATACTGAATGACGGTCCGAATTTAGTGATGTTGAAAAATTTATAACGGTCGTTATTCAGGGATTCATTTGCCAACTTAGGGAACAAACCCAGGTCACGGGCGATAATAATTATCACCCAGCGTATGTTTTTAAACATAGTCTGTCGGGATGGGGAATATGGGTACGTCTGAATTACTTAAGCATATTTATGACATCAATTTGTCATATTTACTTTTAGCACAGCGTCTGATTAATGATGAAAAAGCATCGGCTATGTTCCGTCTGGGCATCGACGAAACCATGGCTGATGCGCTCGCTCAACTCACGTTGCCACAAATGGTCAAACTGGCTGAGACCAATCAGTTGGTCTGCCAATTCCGTTTTAACGATCACCATACCATTGAGCGCCTGACGAAAGAGTCGCGCGTGGACGATCTGCAGCAAATCCATACCGGCATTTTGCTATCAAGCCACTTACTGCAAGAACTATCGGCTAAAGACGGTAGTGCGACGAAGAAAAGAGCTTGAAGATGGCAGAGAAAAGTATTGTTCAGGAAGCCAAGGACATTCAACTGGCAATGGAGCTGATCACGCTGGGCGCCCGTTTGCAGATGCTGGAAAGCGAAACTCAGCTCAGCCGCGGGCGTTTGATCAAACTGTATAAAGAATTGCGCGGCAGTCCACCGCCGAAAGGGATGTTGCCGTTCTCGACCGACTGGTTTATGACCTGGGAACAGAACATCCATTCATCGATGTTTTATAACGCCTACAGTTTCCTGATGAAGAGTGGGTACTGCACTGGCGTTGAGGCGGTGATTAAAGCCTATCGTTTGTATCTGGAACAGTGTCCGCACCAACCGGGGGAACCGCCGTTGTTGGCGTTGACCCGTGCCTGGACACTGGTGCGTTTCGTCGATAGCGGTATGCTGCAGCTCTCTGCCTGCAACTGCTGTGGCGGCACTTTTATCACCCATGCGCACCAGCCGTTGAACAGTTTTGTATGCAGTTTATGCCAGCCCCCATCCCGCGCAGTAAAAAGACGTAAACTTTCGCCGCAACTGGCCGATATTATTCCTCAACTGCTGGACGAGCAGGTTAAACGCGCGATTTGAGCCGGCGACAGCGCCGGTTTATCCAGACTTAAATCGATTTGTGACACGCAAGGTTCGGCATACCGAACTCATCGACGCAGCCCAGACTGCTGCGTCGGTGCGTCTCAAACGCGCGCTTATCCCACCTTCCATCCACATTGTTAATTTAAGGAATGCGTGTGCTAGTTATTTTGGGTTATCTCGTGGTATTGGGTGCGGTCTTTGGGGGCTACCTGATTGTGGGGGGCCATCTGGGCGCGCTTTATCAGCCGGCAGAATTTTTGATTATCGGCGGCGCGGGTATCGGTGCTTTTATCGTGGGCAACAACGGTAAGGCGATAAAATCCACGCTGCGTGCCATCCCCAAGCTGATGCGTCGTTCGAAATACAGTAAAGATTTATATATGGACCTGATGGCGCTGCTCTTCCTGCTGCTGGCCAAATCTCGTCAGCAGGGCATGCTGTCCCTCGAATTCGATATTGATAATCCGCAAGAAAGTGAAATTTTCTCTAATTATCCGCGCATTCTTGCCGATAACACCCTCGTGGAGTTTATTACCGATTACTTACGGCTGATGGTGAGCGGCAACATGAATGCGTTTGAGATCGAAGCGTTGATGGACGAAGAGATCGAAACCTTTGAACAGGAAAGCGAAGTCCCGGCAGGCAGCCTGGCGATGGTCGGTGATTCGTTGCCGGCTTTCGGCATTGTTGCGGCGGTGATGGGGGTGGTGCATGCGCTGGCCTCGGCCGATCGCCCGGCGGCCGAGTTGGGGGCGTTGATCGCCAACGCCATGGTCGGTACCTTCCTCGGTATTTTGCTGGCCTACGGTTTTATCTCGCCGTTGGCCACCCTGCTGCGGCAGAAAAGCGCTGAAAACGTCAAAATGATGCAGTGCATCAAGGTCACTTTACTGTCCAGCCTGAATGGTTACGCACCGCAGATTGCCGTCGAATTCGGCCGTAAAACCCTGTACACCACCGAGCGTCCGTCCTTCGTCGAGCTGGAAGAACATGTGCGCCGGGTGAAAGCGCCGGCACAGCAGGCGACGGAAGAAGAACAGGCATGAAGCAGAATCACCCGGTTGTTTTGGTCAGAAAACGCAAGTCGCATCAGGCCGGCCATCATGGTGGCTCGTGGAAGATTGCCTATGCCGATTTTATGACGGCGATGATGGCGTTCTTCCTGGTGATGTGGCTGCTGGCGATCGCCAGTCCGCAGGAACTGACGCAAATTGCCGAATACTTCCGCACGCCGCTAAAAGTGGCGCTGACCAGTGGCGACAAGAGCAGCTCGGAAAGCAGCCCGATCCCCGGCGGCGGCGATGACCCGACTCAGCAAGACGGACTGGTGAAAAGGCAGATTGATACGCTGGAGAAGCGCGACGAGGAACTGCGCTTGAACAAGCTGCGGGAAAAACTCGATGAGCTGATTGAGTCCGATCCGCGGTTGAAAGCGCTGCGTCCGCATCTGCTGATCAACATGATGGATGAAGGTCTGCGCATTCAGATCATCGATAGTCAGAACCGCCCGATGTTCAAAACCGGCAGTGCGCAGGTTGAAAGCTATATGCGTGACATCCTGCGGGCGATTGCCCCGATCCTCAATGATCTGCCGAATAAAATCAGCCTGTCCGGCCACACCGACGACATTCCTTATGCCACGGGAGAGCGGGGTTACAGCAACTGGGAGCTTTCGGCCGATCGCGCCAATGCTTCACGGCGTGAGCTGATTGCCGGTGGGCTGTCGGAAGGGAAGGTGCTGCGGGTGGTGGGCATGGCTGCCACCATGAGCCTGAAACAGCACGGCGCCGATGACGCCATCAATCGCCGCATCACCGTGCTGGTGCTGAACAAGCAAACCCAGCAGGGCATTGAACACGAAAATGGCGAAAGCAACGCAATCGAGGTCGCTCAGCCGGTCGAACTAAAATCGCTGGCCCCGGCGGCGACGGCTCCGGCCACCCTCATTGCACCGGAGCAGCCGGCGGCTGACCCAGTACCGACTAACAGCGACTCACAGCAGAGGTGATCCCGTGAGCATGGATATTAGTGCGTTTTATCAGACCTTTTTTGATGAAGCAGACGAGTTGCTGGCCGATATGGAGCAACACCTGCTGGAGTTGGATCCGCTGGCACCGGACATTGAGCCGCTGAACGCCATTTTCCGCGCAGCGCACTCTATAAAGGGCGGGGCGGCTACCTTTGGTTTTACGGTACTGCAGGAAACCACCCATCTGCTGGAGAACCTGCTCGATGGTGCGCGGCGTCAGGAAATGAGCCTGAGCACCGAGATTATCAACCTGTTTCTGGAAACCAAAGACATTATGCAGGAGCAACTGGACGCCTATAAGACGTCACAAAAACCTGACGCCGACAGTTTTGAATACATCTGCCAGGCGTTGCGGCAGCTGGCGTTGGACGCACAGCAACAGGATGCCCCCGCAGCGCATCCGGCCACGGAACATGCCGTCGCGGTACCTGCGGCGATCGAAGGCGGGATGCGAATTTGCCTGAGTGGCCTCAAATCCAGCGAAGTCCCGCTGATGCTCGAAGAGCTGGGGAATCTGGGCGAGGTGAAAAACCCGCAGCAGACCGAAAACAGCCTGGAAGTGACGCTGCTGACCTCCGCCAGCGAAGATGACATCAGCGCGGTACTCTGCTTTGTTCTGGAGCCGGAGCAAATCAGTTTCGCTACGCCGTCGCAGGCCGAAGTCGCGCCTGCCGCACCGCTACAGTCAGCGCCTGTCGTCGCCGCACCATCAGCGCCTGTCGTCGCCGCACCATCAGCGCCTGCCGCCGCGACAGCACCGGTGGTCAAACCGGCACCTGCGGCTGTCGAAGTCGCCAAACCACGGGCCAAGGCCAGCGAATCCACCAGTATCCGCGTCGCGGTAGAGAAAGTGGACCAGTTAATTAATCTGGTCGGTGAGCTGGTGATCACCCAATCGATGCTGGCGCAGCGTTCGGGCAGCCTGGATCCGGTGAATCACGGCGACCTGCTCAACAGCATGAGCCAGTTGGAACGCAATGCGCGCGACCTGCAAGAGTCGGTGATGTCGATTCGTATGATGCCGATGGAGTACGTGTTCAGCCGCTTCCCGCGGTTGGTGCGCGATCTGGCCGGCAAGCTGAATAAACAGGTGGAGTTGCAGCTGCAGGGCAGTTCTACCGAACTGGACAAGAGCCTGATCGAACGCATCATCGACCCCTTGACCCACCTGGTGCGCAACAGCCTGGATCACGGTATTGAAGATCCCGATACGCGCGTCGCCGCCGGCAAATCGGCAGTGGGTAATCTGATCCTGTCGGCGGAACACCAGGGCGGCAATATCTGCATCGAGGTGACCGACGACGGCGCCGGTCTGAACCGCGAGAAAATTCTCGCCAAGGCGGCCTCGCAGGGGCTGGCGGTCAGTGACAGCATGAGCGATGAAGACGTTGGTATGTTGATCTTTGCTCCGGGCTTTTCCACTGCCGAACAGGTCACCGATGTGTCCGGGCGTGGCGTCGGCATGGACGTGGTGAAGCGAAATATTCAGGAGATGGGTGGGCATGTAGAAATCCATTCTCAGGCAGGCAAGGGGACCGCGATCCGCATCCTGCTGCCGTTGACGCTGGCGATCCTCGACGGTATGTCGGTCAAGGTGAACGACGAAGTGTTTATTCTGCCGCTCAACGCGGTGATGGAATCACTGCAGCCGCAGGCCGAAGACCTGCATCCATTGGCCGGTGGCGAGCGAGTGTTGCAGGTGCGCGGTGAATATCTGCCGCTGGTGGAACTGTTCCGGGTGTTCGAAGTGGCAGGCGCCAAAACCGATGCCACTCAGGGCATTGTGGTGATCCTGCAAAGTGCCGGTCGTCGCTATGCGTTGCTGGTAGATCAATTGGTCGGTCAGCATCAGGTCGTGGTGAAGAATCTGGAAAGCAACTATCGCAAAGTGCCGGGTATTTCCGCCGCCACTATTCTCGGCGATGGCAGCGTGGCGCTGATTGTCGATGTCTCGGCGCTGCAAACGCTGAACCGTGAACAGCGTCAGACCGACGCGGCCGCATAATAATTAATCTATTGATTTGAAGGGTGAATGACATGGCAGGACTGGCAACCGTCAGCAAACTGGCTGGCGAAACGGTAGGGCAAGAATTCCTGATTTTTACCTTGGGCAATGAGGAATATGGCATTGATATCCTCAAGGTGCAGGAGATCCGCGGATACGATCAGGTTACCCGCATCGCCAACACTCCGGCCTTTATCAAGGGCGTCACCAACCTGCGCGGCGTGATTGTGCCGATTATCGACCTGCGGGTGAAGTTTGCTCAGCAGGATGTGTCTTACGATGAAAACACCGTGGTGATCGTGCTGAACTTTGGCCAACGGGTGGTGGGTATTGTGGTTGACGGCGTATCCGACGTGCTGTCGCTGACCACCGAGCAGATCCGTCCGGCACCGGAATTTGCCGTGACGCTGGCGACCGAATACCTGACCGGCCTGGGTTCGTTGGGTGACCGTATGTTGATTCTGGTGGATATCGAAAAGCTGCTGAGCAGCGAAGAGATGTCCCTGGTCGACAGCGTGGCAAAAAGCGCCTGATCCGCCGATAGCATTCAGCGTAGGGGCGCTGTATACCGCGCCTTTAAGGCGGCTAACATTGCCCGTTATTAGGGAGAGCGTGCCGAAGGGGTCGTAGCAGCTTTAGCTGCCGACCAATTTGCCGGGAGCAAATTGGAACGACTTCCAGTCGGCCCGTAGGGTGGGACACATGGACGTGTCCCATAATGGCCCCTCGGTGCGCTAGGCCCGGGTATCTCAGGCTCAAAGGCAACCTTTGCATCAAAACCCTACATAAAAATAGTTACCTCCCCGCATAAAGTTCTTCCCCGCTGCGCCGATAACTCTGTCAGTCAACGTAATCAGGGCCTGTCCGCGCGGGCGTTTATCAAGGGAAAACATGTTTAATCGTATGAAGGTGGTCACCAGCCTGTTACTGGTGCTGGTGTTATTTGGCGCCTTGCAGCTGGTTTCAGGCGGGCTCTTCTTCTCCTCACTGAAGAATGATAAAGAAAACTTCACCGTATTGCAGACCATTCGTCAGCAACAGTCCGAGCTGAACGAAAGCTGGGTCAACCTGCTGCAGGCGCGCAACACGCTAAACCGTGCCGGTATCCGCCACATGATGGATACCAATAATATTGGCAGCGGTGCTACCGTCGCCGAGCTGCTGGCGCGAGCCAAAAGCAACCTGGTGGTGGCGGAACAACACTATGCCGCCTATGACAAAATCCCTCTCAATGCCCGCCAGGACTTGCAGTCGGCCGAAAAGCTCAAACAGCAATACGGCATTCTTCACGGTGCCTTGACCGAACTGACGGTGTTATTGGGCGAGGGCAAAATCAACGCCTTCTTTGACCAGCCGACGCAAAGCTATCAGGACGCCTTCGAAGATATCTACAACACCTATCTGGCGCAAAACGACAAGCTTTACCAGAGCGCAGTGGAAGACAGTAACCACTCCTTCAACTTCGCTATCTGGACGCTGGCGGTGGTGCTGTTGACGGTACTGGCAGTGATTGTTCTGGTGTGGAGCGGTATTCATCACATTCTGGTGCGTCCGCTGAACCGCATGATCGAACACATCAAAATGATTGCCGCCGGCGATTTAACCCAGCCGATTGCAGTGACCAGCCGCAATGAAATGGGCGTACTGGCCGCCAGCCTCAAGCATATGCAAAACGAACTGATCGACACCGTTAGCGGTGTGCGTCAGGGGGCCGACGCTATTTATAGCGGCGCATCTGAAATTGCCGCCGGCAACAACGACCTCTCTTCACGTACTGAACAGCAGGCCGCCTCGCTGGAGGAAACCGCTGCCAGCATGGAGCAACTGACCGCTACGGTGAAACAGAACGCCGAAAATGCTCGTCAGGCCAGCCAACTGGCGTTGAGCGCCTCCGAAACCGCGCAGAAAGGCGGCAAGGTGGTAGCCAATGTGGTGCAAACCATGCATGACATCGCCGGTAGTTCGCAGAAAATTGCCGACATTACCGGCGTGATCGACGGTATTGCCTTCCAGACCAACATCCTGGCATTGAACGCGGCGGTAGAAGCGGCACGCGCCGGTGAACAGGGCCGTGGTTTTGCGGTGGTAGCAGGCGAAGTGCGCAATCTGGCACAGCGCAGTGCCCAGGCGGCGAAGGAAATCAAAGGATTGATCGAAGACTCCGTCAATCGCGTCGATATGGGCTCGGTACTGGTAGAAAGCGCCGGTGAAACCATGGGCGATATCGTCAATGCCGTCACCCGCGTTACCGACATCATGGGTGAGATTGCCTCGGCGTCCGACGAACAAAGCCGTGGTATCGATCAGGTCGGCCAGGCGGTAGCGGAAATGGACCGCGTCACCCAGCAGAACGCCTCGTTGGTGGAAGAGTCCGCCTCTGCGGCGGCGGCGCTGGAAGAGCAGGCCAGCATGCTGACCCAGTCCGTGGCGGTATTCCGTCTGAAAGCGGCAGGCCAGGACGAATTCAAAATGCCCGTCAGCAGCAAGGCAACAGTGACCCCGGTACTCAATCATAAAAAAATGAACGCCAGCGATCCGCAGGATAACTGGGAAACGTTCTAACCGGCATTGGGCCTCCTGCCTTTCAGGGGGAGGCCGATTCCCCGTTGGCCGATTGGCACAAGGCAGGAGAAACCCCGTTTCCCCGCCTGGCCAGAAATCTGAGCTGGCCACCGGCCGGCTGCAAGGAGGTTCACAGTGTTTAACCGAATCCGCGTCTCTACCAGTCTGTTTCTGTTGTTGATGACTTTTTGTGTTATGCAGTTGGCCACCAGCGGCCTGTCGTACACCGCTTTTCGTTCCGATAACCACAACCTGAATCTGATCACCCTCGGCAGCCAGCAGCGAGATGCCCTCAGCCTGAGCTGGGTATCACTGTTACAGGCTCGCAATACGCTCAATCGCGCCGGAACCCGCGCGGCGCTCAAGCTGCCGCAGGATCAGGTCAATGCGCTGATGGGCAACGCACGCAGTTCACTGCAAAAAGCCGACCTCTATTTCAACCAGTTCCTGGCGGTACCGCGTAACAGCGAACAGGAACAACAGCTGACGGCAACCACCAAGGCCAGCTATGACCGGCTGCGCAATACCCTTCGCGAGCTGATTGGCTTCCTGGAGAACGATAACCTGCAGGCGTTTATGGACCAGCCGACGCAGAAAACCCAGGACCTGTTTGAAGCCGATTTTGTCCAGTATCTGCAACTGGTGAGCGCCAACGTCAGTGAAGCCAATGCGGCGAATCAACGCTCCTTCACCCTGTCCGGCTGGCTGGTGGCCGGTGCGGTACTGATGCTGATCGTAGTCACCGGCAGTGCCATGTGGTGGCTGCGTAACATGTTGGTACGGCCGCTGAATATCATGCGCAGTCATTTTGACCGCATTGCCACCGGCGATCTGGCCACGCCGATCCAGGTTTATGGCCGTAATGAAATCAGTCAATTGTTCGCCAGCCTGCAGCGTATGCAGCAGTCACTGATTGGCACCGTGGGTGCGGTACGCGACGGGGCGGAATCGATCCTGATTGGCCTGCAGGAAATTTCCGAGGGCAATAACGATCTCTCTTCCCGTACCGAGCAGCAGGCGGCCTCGCTGGAGGAAACCGCTGCCAGCATGGAGCAGTTGACCGCCACGGTGAAACAGAATGCCGATAATGCACGCCAGGCTTCACAACTGGCGCGTGACGCTTCTACCACCGCGGCCAAGGGCGGCGAGCTGGCGGGCGACGTTGTTACCACCATGCATGACATTGCCAACAGTTCGCAGAAGATTGGCGCTATTACCAGCGTGATCGACGGCATTGCCTTCCAGACCAATATCCTGGCGTTGAACGCGGCGGTTGAAGCGGCGCGTGCCGGTGAGCAGGGAAGAGGTTTTGCGGTGGTGGCCGGTGAAGTACGCAACCTGGCGCAGCGAAGTGCGCAGGCGGCGAAAGAAATCAAAGGGCTGATCGACGAGTCGGTCAGCCGCGTCAAGCAAGGGTCGGTGCTGGTGGAAAACTCCGGTGCCACCATGCAGGACATCGTGCGTTCGGTCACCCGGGTGACCGACATTATGGGAGAGATCGCCTCGGCGTCTGATGAGCAGAGCCGCGGCATCGAACAGGTGACACAGGCGGTCACCCAGATGGATCAGGTTACACAACAAAATGCCGCATTGGTGGAGGAGGCAGCCTCGGCGGCCGTCGCGCTGGAAGAACAGGCGATTACCCTGGCCGACGCGGTGTCGGTATTCCGCCTGGCGGACGATAACTTCACCGCCCCGGCCAACTCTCAAAACGCAGTTTCACCCGTGGTAAAGGAAGCCCCAGATTGTCAAACCGCATAAGCAGCCCGTTTTTATTGAGTGAGATGGTATGAAGCCGGCACCCTCGACTCCTAACCGAGACCCTGCGACCTTATTGACGCAGATGGTACAGCGTCTGCCGTTGCTGGATGTGCATTTCCGTCGCATCAGCCAGCTGATTTACCAGCGCGCCGGTATCGTGCTGGCAGAGCACAAACGCGAGATGGTTTACAACCGTTTGGTACGACGTCTGCGACTATTGGGCCTGAACGATTTTGGTGACTATCTGGCGCTATTGGAAAGCGATCCGAACAGTGCCGAATGGCAGGCGTTTATCAATGCGCTGACCACCAACCTGACGGCTTTTTTCCGCGAAGCGCATCACTTCCCGATCCTGGCGGAGCATGCGCGATCGCGGCCTAACGGTTATTGCGTGTGGAGCACTGCGGCATCGACCGGCGAAGAGCCTTATTCGATCGCTATCACGCTCAGTGAAGTGCTGGGGCAACGCGCTACCGGTTGCCAGGTGTGGGCCAGCGACATCGATACCCAGGTGCTGGAAAAGGCCGAAGCGGGCGTTTATCGCCAGGAAGACTTGCGCACCCTGACGCCGACGCAGATGCAGCGTTATTTCCTGCGCGGCACCGGGCCGCATCAGGGGTTGGTGCGGGTGCGGCCGGAACTGGCGGGGCGGGTGAACTTTCAGTCGCTCAATCTATTGGCCCCTGAATGGGCACTGCCGGGGCAATTTGACGCCATTTTCTGTCGCAACGTGATGATCTATTTCGACAAGGCGACACAGGAGCGCATTCTGCGTCGCTTCGTGCCCTTGCTTAAACCTGGGGGCCTGATGTTTGCCGGCCATTCAGAGAACTTCAGCCAGATCAGCCGGGATTTCTACTTGCGTGGGCAGACCGTGTATGGCCTGACCAAGGAGAGGTAATGAATAAAATCAGAGTATTGTGCGTGGACGATTCGGCCCTGATGCGGCAGTTAATGACCGAAATCGTCAACAGTCACCCCGATATGGAGATGGTGGCGAGTGCGCCGGATCCGCTGGTGGCACGCGATCTGATCAAAAAATTTAACCCACAGGTGCTGACGCTGGACGTCGAAATGCCGCGCATGGATGGCCTCGATTTCCTTGAGAAACTGATGCGTCTGCGGCCGATGCCGGTGGTGATGGTGTCGTCACTGACGGGCAAGGGTTCAGAAATTACGCTGCGTGCGCTTGAGCTGGGGGCGGTCGATTTCGTCACCAAACCGCAGTTGGGTATTCGTGAAGGCATGCTGGCCTACAGCGAACTGATTGCCGAAAAAATCCGCACGGCGGCCAAGGCGCGGTTACCACAGCGCTCCAGCAGCCCGGCCCCGGCGATCCTCAGTCATGCACCGCTGTTGAGCAGTGAAAAACTGATCGCCATCGGCGCCTCTACCGGTGGTACCGAAGCGATCCGTCAGGTGCTGCAACCGTTGCCGGCCACCAGTCCGGCGCTGTTGATTACCCAGCACATGCCGCCGGGCTTTACCCGTTCGTTTGCCGAACGACTGAACAAACTGTGCCAGATCACGGTGAAAGAGGCCGAAGACGGCGAACGCGTGCTGCCGGGCCATGCCTATATCGCACCGGGCGATCGCCATCTGGAGTTGTCCCGCAGCGGAGCGAATTACCAGGTGAAACTGCACGATGGCCCGGCGGTCAATCGCCACCGGCCTTCGGTGGACGTGCTGTTCCGCTCGGTCGCGCAGTACGCCGGACGCAATGCCGTGGGCGTGATCCTGACCGGCATGGGCAATGACGGCGCGATGGGCATGCTGGAAATGCATCGCGCCGGGGCTTATACCCTGGCGCAGAACGAAGCCAGTTGCGTGGTATTCGGTATGCCGCGTGAGGCGATTGCTACCGGTGGCGTCAATGAAGTGGTGGAGCTGGAGCGCATGAGCCAACGCATGCTGGCGCAAATTGCCGGTGGCCAGGCATTACGTATTTGATTTTGAGTCCTTAATTATACCCGTCGCCTTTCAAGCTGCAGCGTTGTTACCTGCACTCGCTCACCCCAGTCACTTACTTAAGTAAGCTCCTGAGGATGAACGAGCTGGGCGCCTAGCTGCAACTCGAAATTCATAGGGTATATAGAGGAGTTATAGCGAACAGCTGCCGTCAGGCTGGCTGTTGTTTGGGATCGTTTAATGGGAGTGAAAATGGCAGATAAAAGCCTCAAGTTTCTGGTGGTCGATGATTTTTCCACTATGCGTCGCATCGTCAGAAACTTGCTGAAAGAGTTGGGATTCAACAACGTTGAAGAAGCCGAGGACGGCGCGGACGCACTGAACAAACTTCGTGCCGGGGATTTCGACTTTGTGGTCTCCGACTGGAACATGCCGAACATGGACGGCCTGGAGCTGTTGCAAACCATTCGTGCCGACGGCGCGTTGGCGAGCATGCCGGTATTGATGGTCACGGCGGAAGCCAAGAAAGAAAACATTATCGCGGCGGCGCAGGCCGGTGCCAGCGGTTACGTGGTGAAACCTTTTACGGCGGCAACGCTGGAAGAAAAGCTCAACAAGATCTTTGAAAAACTGGGCATGTAAGGAGAGGGGCGATGAGAGACATTCCAATGCCTGCCAGCGATGCGGCAACGGCGGGAGAGATTATCTCCCGCATTGGCCAACTGACGCGCATGTTGCGCGACAGCATGCGCGAACTGGGGCTTGATCAGGCGATCGCCCAGGCGGCAGAGGCAATCCCGGATGCACGCGATCGTCTGGATTACGTGGTCACCATGACGGCGCAGGCAGCGGAACGGGCGTTGAACTGTGTGGAAGCCGCGCAACCGCGCCAGGCATCGCTGGAATCAGAGGCCAAGGCGTTAAAAGGCCGCTGGGACGACTGGTTCGCCGATCCGATTGAGCTGGACGATGCGCGCGAACTGGTCACCGACACCCGTCAATACCTGGAGCAGGTGCCGGAGCATACGTCATTCACCAATGCCCAGTTGCTGGAAATCATGATGGCGCAGGACTTCCAGGACCTGACCGGTCAGGTGATCAAACGCATGATGGACGTGGTGCAGGAGATTGAAAAGCAGTTGCTGATGGTGCTGATGGAAAATATCCCAGAACAGCCGGCGAAAGAGAAAAAGCCGAACGACAACCTGCTTAATGGCCCACAGCTCGACCAGAACGGTGCCGGTGTGATCGCCAACCAGGCGCAGGTGGACGACCTGCTCGACAGCCTGGGTTTCTGAGGTTCTCTGGGGCGCGGCTTTGCTGCGTCCCAGGTATCAGAAAGGGTCCTAACGCTTGGTCATTCACTCATCCCGCAAATAACCCGCCTTTTTCCCCGCTGTTCCATCAATGAAATCCGCGATTTTTTGGCATGCTGGCGGCAATTTTATTCCCTCCCGGCACAGGAAGCGCATCCGTGGCTGAAGACAGCGATCTGGAAAAGAGCGAGGCCCCCACACCCCACCGGGTGGAAAAGGCGCGCGAAGATGGCCAGATCCCACGTTCGCGCGAGTTGACGTCGGTGTTGATGCTGGTGGCGGGCTTATCGATTATCTGGGTGGCTGGCAGCAATATGTCGCAACAGTTGGCGATGATGCTGACGCAGGGCCTGAATTTCGATCACAGCATGGTCAGCAACGATAAACAGATGCTGCGCCAGTTGGGGATGCTGTTACGCCAGGCGGTATGGGCGCTGTTACCGGTGATGGCAGGATTGACGCTGGTGGCCATCACCGCGCCGATGCTGCTCGGCGGCCTGCTGCTCAGTGGCAAATCGCTCAAGTTCGATTTAAAGCGCATGAATCCGCTGTCCGGTCTGAAACGGATCTTTTCCAGCCAGGTATTGGCGGAGCTGCTGAAGGGCATCCTGAAGGCGACGCTGGTGGGTTGGGTCACCGGTTTATATCTGTGGCACAACTGGGCGGCGATGCTGCATCTGGTGACGCAACAGCCGCTCGACGCGCTCGCTAATGCGCTGCAGATGATCATCTTTTGCGGTTTGCTGGTGGTGCTGGCACTAACGCCGATGGTGGCGTTTGACGTGTTTTATCAGCTGTGGAGCCACTTCAAAAAGTTGAAGATGACCAAGCAGGACATCCGCGACGAATTCAAGGACCAGGAGGGCGATCCGCACGTCAAAGGGCGTATTCGCCAACAGCAGCGTGCCATCGCCAGGCGGCGCATGATGGCCGATGTGCCCAAGGCCGACGTTATCGTCACCAACCCAACCCATTACGCCGTCGCACTGCAGTACAACGACAAAAAAATGAGCGCGCCGAAGGTGTTGGCCAAGGGCGCCGGCGAAATTGCGCTGCGTATCCGCGAGCTGGGTATGGAGCACCGCATCCCGATGCTGGAGGCACCGCCGCTGGCGCGTGCGCTGTATCGACACAGCGAGATTGGACAACACATTCCCGCCACCCTGTATGCCGCCGTGGCCGAAGTTCTGGCCTGGGTTTACCAGCTAAGACGCTGGCGGCGCGAAGGTGGGCTGATCCCGAAAAAACCTGAACGTTTACCGGTGCCGGAAGCACTGGATTTTGCTGGAGAAAGTGACACTAATGGCTAATTTGGCCGCCCTGCTTCGTTTGCCGGGCAGTTTTAAAGATACGCAGTGGCAGGTATTGGCCGGCCCGATACTGATTCTGATGATCCTGTCGATGATGGTGCTGCCGTTGCCGGCATTTATCCTCGATCTGTTGTTCACCTTCAATATTGCCTTGTCGATCATGGTGCTGCTGGTGGCGATGTTTACCCAGCGCACGCTGGAATTTGCCGCATTCCCCACCATCTTGCTGTTCTCGACCTTACTGCGCCTGTCGCTCAACGTGGCGTCGACGCGCATCATCCTGATGGAAGGGCATACCGGTTCCGCCGCTGCCGGGCGTGTGGTGGAAGCCTTCGGCCACTTCCTGGTGGGTGGTAACTTCGCCATCGGTATTGTGGTGTTTATCATTCTGGTGCTGATCAACTTTATGGTTATCACCAAGGGTGCCGGACGTATCGCCGAAGTAGGCGCGCGTTTTGTACTGGACGGCATGCCGGGCAAGCAGATGGCGATCGATGCCGATCTCAACGCCGGCTTGATCGGTGAAGAAGAAGCGAAAAAACGCCGTTCTGAAGTCACGCAGGAGGCCGACTTCTACGGCTCGATGGACGGTGCCAGTAAGTTCGTTCGTGGCGATGCGGTCGCCGGCCTGATGATCATGATACTGAACGTGGTCGGTGGTTTGTTGGTCGGGGTGATCCAGCACGGGATGGAAGTGGGGACGGCAGCGGAAACCTATACCTTGCTGACTATCGGTGACGGCCTGGTGGCGCAGATCCCGGCGTTGGTTATTTCGACCGCGGCCGGCGTTATCGTGACCCGCGTGGCGACCGATCAGGATGTCGGCGAGCAAATGGTCGGCCAGCTGTTCAACAATCCGCGCGTAATGTTACTCAGCGCCGCCGTGCTCGGCCTGCTTGGCATGGTGCCGGGGATGCCGAACCTGGTCTTCCTGCTGTTCACCGCCGCTCTGTTGGGGTTGGCCTGGTGGCTGCGTGGGCGCGATCAGCAAGCTCCCAAAGAGCAGGAAGCGCCGATAACGCAGGACAACCCGCAGGCGGTAGAAGCCAGTTGGTCTGATGTGCAGTTGGAAGATCCGCTGGGGATGGAAGTTGGTTACCGATTGATCCCGATGGTAGATTTTCAGCAGAACGGCGAACTGCTTGGCCGTATCCGCGGCATCCGTAAAAAGTTCGCGCAGGAGATGGGTTACCTGCCGCCGGTGGTACATATTCGCGACAACCTCGAATTACCGCCAGCCAGTTACCGCATCCTGATGAAGGGAGTAGAAATCGGCAGCGGCGAAGCCCAACCGGGACGTTGGCTGGCGATTAACCCAGGCAACGCGGTGGGTGAATTGGCGGGGGATAAAACCACCGACCCGGCGTTTGGGCTGGAAGCGGTATGGATTGACAGCGCGCTGCGTGAGCAGGCGCAGATCCAGGGCTTTACCGTGGTAGAAGCCAGCACCGTGGTGGCAACCCATCTGAATCATCTGATTGGTCAATTCGCCAGCGAGCTGTTTGGTCGACAGGAAACGCAGCAGCTGTTGGATCGCGTAGCGCAGGACATGCCGAAACTGACCGAAGATTTCGTGCCGGGCGTGGTGACGCTGACCACGTTGCACAAGGTGTTGCAGAACCTGCTGACTGAACGGGTTTCGATCCGCGATATGCGCACCATTATTGAAACTCTGGCGGAGCATGCACCGACGCAAACCGACCCCTATGAACTGACCACCGTGGTGCGGGTCGCGTTAGGACGGGCGATCACCCAGCAGTGGTTCCCGGGCAACGGTGAAATTCAGGTCATTGGTCTGGATACCCAGCTTGAACGCTTGCTCTTGCAGGCGTTGCAGGGCGGTGGCGGTCTGGAGCCAGGGCTGGCGGATCGCTTATTGGAGCAGGCCAAACAGGCGTTGCAACGTCAGGAAATGCTAAGTGCGCCGCCGGTGCTGTTGGTGAACCATGCGCTGCGGGCCTTGCTGGCACGTTTCCTGCGCCGTAGTTTGCCGCAACTGGTGGTGCTGTCGAATCTGGAAATCAACGACGACCGTCAAATCCGCATGACCTCGACCATTGGGGCAGCATAATGAAATACAGCATGGCGATAATCTGCCTGTTGGCTCCACTGAGCCTGCAGGCGGCGTCCGGTTCCTGGGTAGCCGACAGCGTGGGTGCCACGCTGGAACATGGCGGGGAGCGGGGGGAATCACCGGGGCTGCGTGCACCTAACGAGTTACCGAATGCCAATGCGCGTATTACCAGCGTCAGTTGGCGTTACCGGTTGCTGGCCACCGAACCGGCCGGTATGCAGGTGCAGCTTTGCAGCTTGACCCGTTGCATTGCGCTGAGCGGCGGCAGTGGCAGCAGCACCGGGTTACAGGGCGAACCGGCCAACGCCGAGCTGCGTTTTGTCTACTATGTGCAGGCGCGGGGCAGTTTGAACCCACCGCTGCGGGTGATCAGCAATCAGGTGATTGTCAATTACCAGTAACGGTCTAGGCGAGGATCGCCAGACCGTTGCGGTCGACCAGCGAAAGAAGCTTCATGGCGGCGGAGTTGGGCACGGCTTCGCCACGCTCCCATTTTTGCACCGCCTTTTTGCTGACGTTCAGATGCAAGGCAAACACCGGCTGGCTGACGTTTTCACGCTCGCGCAGGGCGCGGATGTCCGCTGGAGTATATTGTTTGACCGGGCGTAAACACAGCATGTCGAAGGTGCGCATGGTGCTGGCATCAACAAATCCTGCCTGATGCAGTTCTTGGACCTCTTGATGGATCTCAGCAAGGATCTTGCTCATAGGTCAGTCTCCTCAACCTCTTGTCATTAACCAACTGATAAAGCCTGAAAGGCGAATAGTCCAGATAAAGTGCGGCAAGGCGCTTCAACGCCACCAATTCATCACTGGCAATGTTGTCCATTTCATTTTTGGCAAATCCGCGCATGAAAAAAAACCGGTCCTCATCTCGAAAGGCGATCAGCACCCGGTAACCGCCGCGTTTACCGCTACCGGCACGAGCGATTCGTTTCTTATAAACGCAACTGCCCAAATTGGCATCGTACAGTTGGTTTTGTATTTCTCGCGCAGCTTTGATCACCGTGGCGTCGCTAATACGTTCGTGAGTAGCGAATGCCTGGAATGTTCTGGTGAGGTAAATATCAGTCATTCACACTCCCTGTGAAAATATCCCCTTTACGGGTATAGATCAAGTGATTTAAAAACCAACACAGGGTGGGGGAACGGCATGGGAGAGGACAGGCGGAAATGCCAGGTTTGCGTAGTGTTACGAATACAAAATCAGAGGGCTGGATAAAGTGGCAATAGAAGTGCGAGTTGTCTCGCAATGGGGGAGACACACCCGGCGGAACGGTGACATGACCGGGTGAGGTTTGGTTGATCTAAACGCCGATTTTTCGCCCCAGCAGGCTGGCGTTACGCGACTGGCCATCGGGGCCGTACAGCGATTTGTTTTGCTTGCTCAGGATCGCCAGCGCCTGGGCGTTGTGATCGATCTGCTGATTGAGCAGCATGCCGTTATGCTGGTTTTTTTCCCGCAGCAGTTGGCTGAGCGACTGCACCCGTTGCCAGGCGTCTGCCAGGCGCGGATGAGCGGAATAGGGGGCTTGTTGCCCCAATGCACTTTCCAATTTCAGTCGCTGCTGTTCCAGGTAGTTTACCGTAGCCAGCAGTTGGCTCTTGGCGTCGGTGGCACGTTGCAGTGCCACGCCGGGCAATTGGCCGGAGCACAGCAAATGATGTTCTTCCGCTAGCACCGTATCCAGCGCTTGCAGGGTTTCCAGCAGCTTATTAATCAGTTGCGCCAGATTTTCCATTACGATAAATCACCTTTCAAAGAGTTCCGGATGTTTAACCTGGCGGTCAAACCTTTGGCGATGGGTTGCCGTTCGACATCCACTGGGCATCGCTTTGCACGTCCTGCAGCAATGCATCGGCAATTTTGCCGGCATCCATTTTCAGTTCGCCGTTGCGGATCGCCTGTTTGATGGCGTCCACCCGGTTCATATCAATATCCTGCGTTCCCGGTTGCATCAGGCGCGCTTGCGCGTCGCTCAATTTTACCTGGGTGCCGCTGACGGTGCTTTCCGTCTGGGCGGTTTTACGTGGCTGAAGTTGATTCTCCGCCGGCGTCTCACGCGCTTGCACTGTGGGAACGGGTTGCAGCCGCTGGGTGCGATCGATACTCATGGTCAATCTCCATCAATGCCGTCACCTGGCAGGCAATGGCTGATATTTTTTGTGGCCCTGGCGGCCAATAAAATACGGTTTCAGACTGCTGACAAAGCCCGTTATTAGGGAAAGCGTGCTGATGGGGTCGTAGCGGCTTGCCGCCGGAGCGCCCCTCAGTGCGCTAAGCCCGAGTATCTCGGGTTAAAAAGCAACTTTGTCATCAAACTCGCTTATGTTTTTCTTATCGGCAGGTTTACAGAAACCTTTACCTTTTTATAGGGTGATGCGAATCGCCCCGTCGTCACCGACAATGCCGTTAACAATTTGCCCGGAGGCCATGCGCACGCGGACGCTATCTTCTGTGGCGGCGTTGTTCATCGCCTTGCCCGAGCCGCTGATGTTAAATCCGTCCCCCTGTGCGGTCACCTGCACTGCCTGACCGGCCTTGACAGCCCAGGCGCGACGCAGCATGGCCAGGTTCAGTGGCTGGCCAGGGCTGATATTACGCAGGCTGACGGCCCCAAGTGCTTTGCCGGCCTCGGTCAGCGTGCGGGGTGGCAGAGTGTCGAGCCGACCGGTCTTCAACTTTATATCCGCCGCCGTCAGCTTGCTGCCAGCACTGATGCCGCGTGCCGACACCAGGTATTTGCCGATCACCTGAACCTGCGTCTGGATGAAACGCCGTTCCTGACCACAGCGCGCCGAAATACTGATGTTGCCCCAACGGCGGGCATTGGAGGCGAGAGACAGCTGTGGAAATTCGCACGCTGGCCACAGGGCCGCTGGCGTGCGCACCAACACTTTAACCTGTACCGGACTGCCGCTGAATTGACTGGTGACGAAGCTTTCAATCTGCGTCGCCAGATCCTCGGCCCGTGCGTTCAGGCTGCACAGCAGCGCTGCCAACAGCAGCATTCTACCTTTCATCTTCGCTTCCACCACAACCATCAGGATACGCGTAAGTGTACCCGGACTGCGTTCAGGCTAAGCAGATAAATAGCGACGCATTTTGCTCTTATTCCCACGATAGGCTGGCACAAGGGGCGTTTATGCTGTCGGCTCCAAATTCTAACCTCGCGGAGGGAGCATGATCGACAAACTGGACGCTGCTCTGCGCTTTGGTCAAGAGGCGCTGAACCTGCGCGCCCAGCGGCAGGAAATTTTGGCCGCCAACATCGCCAACGCAGACACCCCGGGCTATCAGGCGCGGGACATCGATTTCGCCGGCCAATTGAATAAGGTGCTGGAACAGGGCCGCGTCAGCGGCAGTGGCATTGCGCTGAACATGACGTCTGCGCGCCACATTCCGGCGCAGAACATGCAGCCGCCGCAGCTCGACTTGCTGTTCCGCGTGCCGGATCAGCCGTCCATGGACGGCAACACGGTGGACATGGATCGCGAACGTACCAACTTCGCCGATAACAGCCTGAAATATCAGACCGATCTGACGCTGATCAACGGTCAGATCAAAGGGATGATGTCAGTGTTACAACAAGGATAAGGCGCATGTCGCTACTGAATATTTTTGATATCTCCGGCTCGGCGCTGTCCGCACAGTCGCAACGCCTGAACGTCAGCGCCAGCAACATGGCCAACGCCGACAGCGTCAGCGGCCCGGACGGCCAGCCTTATCGTGCCAAACAGGTGGTGTTTGAAGTCGCCACCGCGCCCGGGCAGCCAACCGGCGGCGTACGCGTAGCACAGGTGGTCGACGACCCCGCTCCGGAGCGCCTGGTTTATCAGCCGGGCAACCCGCTGGCGGACGGCAAAGGCTATGTCCGGATGCCGAACGTGGATGTGGTGGGCGAAATGGTCAACACCATTTCCGCCTCCCGCAGCTATCAGGCCAACGTCGAGGTGCTCAACACCACCAAGTCGATGATGATGAAAACCCTGACGCTGGGTCAATAACCGGAGCTTGCCATGGCCATTGCCGCAACCACCACTGAATCGCTGGATAACAGCGTCATCGGTGCCAACGCCAAAAATAACACCAGCCAGGATCTGAACAACAGCTTCCTGACGCTGCTGGTGGCGCAGTTGAAGAATCAGGATCCGACCAACCCGATGCAGAACAATGAGCTGACCAGCCAATTGGCGCAGATCAACACCGTTCAGGGCATCGAGAAACTCAATACCACGCTGGGCTCGATTTCCGGCCAGATCAACAGCAATCAGTCACTGCAGGCCAGCGCCCTGATCGGTCACGGCGTGATGGTCCCCGGCAGCAATATCCTGGCCGGCAGCAAAGACGGCAAGGTCAGCACCACGCCGTTTGGTCTGGAACTGGAGCGTGCGGCCGATTCGGTGACCGCCACCATTACCGACGCCACCGGTAAAGCGGTGCGCACTATCGAACTCGGCGGCCTGACCGCCGGGGTGCATTCGTTTAGCTGGGACGGTTCGATGACGGACGGCACCGCCGCACCTGACGGAGCCTACAGCTTCACCATCAACGCCAAGGGCAACGGTGAGCAGTTGGTGGCGCGCAGCCTGCACTTTGGCATGGTCAACGGCGTTATCCGCGATGCGAACGGCGCGAAGCTGGATCTGGGCCTGGCGGGCAGTACCACGCTGGAAGAAGTCCGCCAAATTCTTTAATACGATTTTTTATTTCACTCATTCACAGGGCGTTATCGGACGATAGCCTAAACATTATTCGGAGAATGACATGGCCTTTTCTCAGGCAGTAAGCGGCTTGAACGCAGCAGCAACCAACCTGGACGTGATCGGTAATAACATCGCTAACTCCGCCACTTCCGGTTTTAAATCAGGCACCGTTTCCTTTGCCGACATGTTTGCCGGTTCGCAGGTCGGGCTGGGTGTCAAGGTTGCGGGCATCACCCAAAACTTTAAGGGCGGCACCACCACCGGGACCAGCCGTGCGCTGGACGTGGCGATTTCCGGCAACGGTTTCTTCCGCATGCAGGACCAGGACGGTGGCGTTTTCTACAGCCGTAACGGCCAGTTCAAACTGGATGAAAACCGCAACCTGACCAATATGCAGGGCCTGCAGTTGACCGGTTATCCGGCTGCCGGTACGCCGCCGACCATTCAACAGGGCGCCAACCCGGTGCCGCTCAGTATTCCTGAAGGCATGATGAACGCCAAGGCGTCGACATCAGGCACCATGGTAGCCAACCTGAAGTCCACCCATAAGGTACCGGACAACAAGACCTTCGATCCGGCCAAGCAGGATTCTTATAACTACGTCAACACCATCACCGCCTACGACTCATTGGGCAATGCACATAACATCAATGCCTATTTCGTGAAGACTGACGAAAACAAGTGGCAGGTGTATACCCAGGATGGCTCCGCTGCGCCTGTCGATGCCGGCACCATGACCTTCGATACCAGCGGCAACCTGACAGGTACCACCAGTAAACAAGGCACCGCCGCCGAGTTCAGCATGCTGGTCCCGATGTCCGCCAAGGACGGTGCTCCGGCGCAGAACCTCAGCCTGAGCTTTGCCAAGAGCATGCAGCAGAGCGTTAGCGCAGATTCGGTCAGCAAGGTGTCGCAAGACGGCTATGGCGCCGGTGAGTACACCAATTTCCAGATTAACAACGACGGTACGGTCGTGGGCATCTATTCCAACCAGCAGACTCAGGTGCTGGGGCAGATTGTGATGGCCAACTTCTCCAACCCGGAAGGCCTGTCCTCGCAGGGCGATAACGTCTGGCAGGAAACCGGCGCATCGGGCCAGCCGCGTGTAGGTATTGCGGGTGGTGGTGGCTTCGGCAAGTTGACCAGCGGGGCGCTGGAAGCCTCCAACGTCGATCTGAGCCAGGAGTTGGTGAATATGATCGTCGCCCAGCGTAACTACCAGTCGAATGCCCAGACCATTAAAACGCAGGATTCGATCCTGCAGACGCTGGTCAGCCTGCGCTAATAGGATTGATTTATGGATCACGCGATTTATACCGCGATGGGCGCGGCGCGGCAGACGCTGGAGCAGCAATCGGTTACTGCCAACAACCTGGCTAATGCCTCGACGCCGGGTTTCCGTGCTCAGCTTTCGGCGCTGCGTGCGGTGCCGGTAGACGGGCCAAGCCTGCTGACGCGCACGCTGGTTACCGCGTCAACGCCGGGTGCCGACATGAGCCAGGGGGCGCTGAACTATACCGCGCGCCCGCTGGACGTGGCGTTGCAACAGGACGGTTTTCTGGCGGTCAGCCTGCCGGATGGCGGCGAAGCCTACACCCGCAACGGTAATCTTCAGATCTCCTCCACCGGGCAGTTGACGGTGCAGGGCAGGCCGGTAATGGGCGATGGCGGGCCGATTGAGGTGCCGCCGTCGGCGGAGATCACCATTGCCGCCGACGGTACCATCTCGGCACTGAATGCGGGCGATCCGCCGAATACCCTCGCACAGATTGGTCGGCTGAAACTGGTCAAGGCCGACGCGCGCGAAGTGATGCGCGGCGATGACGGTCTGTTCCGTCTGACGCCGGAAACCCAGCAGCAGCGTGGTAATCAGTTGCCAAACGACCCATTGGTACGGGTCATGCCGGGCGTGCTGGAAGGCAGCAATGTCAAACCGATGGAAACCATGGTTGACATGATCGCCAACGCTCGCCGGTTTGAAATGCAGATGAAAGTCATCCACAGCGTGGATGAAAATGAACAGCGCGCCAACTCGTTGTTATCACTGAGTTAAGCAGCAAGGAAATAACCCATGATCCCATCTTTATGGATTGCCAAAACCGGTCTGGATGCGCAGCAGACCAACATGGACGTGATTGCCAACAACCTGGCCAACGTTAGCACCAACGGCTTCAAACGCCAGCGCGCGGTATTTGAAGACCTGTTGTATCAGACCATGCGCCAGCCGGGGGCTCAGTCCTCCGAGCAGACTACGCTGCCGTCCGGTTTGCAGATTGGTACCGGTGTGCGTCCGGTGGCAACCGAGCGCCTGCACAGCCAGGGCAATCTGTCGCAGACCAATAACAGCAAAGACATCGCCATCAAGGGGCAAGGCTTTTTCCAGGTGATGATGCCGGACGGCACCCTGGCTTACACCCGCGACGGTTCGTTCCAGAGAGATCAGAATGGCCAACTGGTGACGGCCAGCGGCTTCCAGGTGCAGCCGGCAATCATCATTCCGGCCAATGCCCTGAGTATCACCGTGGGTCGCGACGGCATTGTCAGCGTCACCCAGCAGGGCCAGACCGCGGCCCAGCAGGTGGGCCAGCTGACGCTGACCACCTTTATCAACGACAGCGGCCTGGAAAGTATGGGCGAGAATCTGTACCAGGAGACCGAAAGCTCCGGCGCACCGAACGAAAGCACACCTGGCTTAAACGGCGCCGGCCTGCTGTATCAGGGCTATGTGGAAACCTCCAACGTTAACGTGGCGGAAGAGTTGGTCAATATGATCCAGACCCAGCGTGCTTATGAGATCAACAGCAAAGCGGTATCGACTTCCGATCAGATGCTGCAAAAACTGACGCAACTGTAATTGACGGGCGCGGCAGCGCCCGTCAGACAGCGAACAACCCTCAAAACAGGGTTGGGAAGGTCAGGATTTGCTAACAAAAACTTAAGGAAAATCAAATCATTGATTTTCGGCTGATAACCACAAAGTGGGGAAAAACCACGCTTTTTCCCCACTTTGTCAACACATTCACGGGCGCGGCAGCGCCCGTAACCCTATTTTGTGAAACAAAGGCGATACCCGTGGTAACCACAACTCTGATGGCAAACGTGCCGCCGCAAGGCAAACGCTGGTTGACGGCGATGGTGATGCTGACGCTGGGCGGCTGTGCTTATATTCCGCATAAACCTCTGGTGGATGGCACGACCACGGCGCAACCGGCTCCGGCGGGCGCACCGGTACCCAACGGCTCGATTTTCCAGACGGTACAACCGATGAACTACGGCTATCAGCCTCTGTTTGAAGATCGCCGCCCGCGTAACGTGGGTGACACTCTGACCATCGCGCTGCAAGAAAACGTCAGCGCCAGCAAAAGTTCTTCCGCCAATGCCAGCCGCAATGGTGCCAGCAAGTTTGGCGTTGCCACGGCGCCGCGCTATCTCGATGGCCTGCTGGGCAATGCGCGTGCCGATATGGAGATGTCCGGCGACAGCACCTTCGGCGGCAAGGGCGGAGCCAATGCCAACAATACCTTTAACGGCACCATTACCGTCACGGTCAATCAGGTGCTGGTTAACGGCAACCTGCACGTGGTGGGCGAAAAACAGATCGCCATCAATCAGGGCACCGAGTTCATTCGTTTCTCCGGGGTAGTGAATCCGCGCACCATCAGCGGCAGTAACTCGGTCACTTCCACTCAGGTGGCAGATGCGCGCATTGAATACGTCGGTAACGGCTATATCAACGAGGCGCAGACCATGGGTTGGTTGCAACGCTTCTTCTTAAATGTCTCACCGTTCTAAGGATTGACCGATGCTGAAAAAAATACTGCTTACGCTGTGGATTGGGCTGGTGTGTTTACCGGCAACGGCGGAGCGCATTCGCGATCTGGTCACGGTGCAGGGCGTGCGTGATAACGCGCTGATCGGTTACGGGCTGGTGGTGGGGCTGGATGGTTCCGGTGACCAAACCATGCAGACGCCGTTCACCACCCAGAGCCTGAGCAATATGCTGTCGCAGTTGGGGATCACCGTGCCGCCGGGCACCAATATGCAGCTGAAAAACGTGGCGGCGGTGATGGTGACCGCCAGGCTGCCGCCGTTTTCGCGTACCGGACAGAATATTGACGTGGTGGTGTCTTCAATGGGCAACGCCAAGAGCCTGCGCGGCGGTACCTTGCTGATGACGCCGCTGAAAGGCGTTGATAACCAGGTTTACGCGCTGGCGCAGGGCAACGTGCTGGTGGGCGGTGCCGGTGCCTCGGCCGGCGGCAGCAGCGTACAGGTCAACCAACTGGCCGGTGGCCGCATCAGTAACGGGGCCACCATTGAACGCGAACTGCCAACCACTTTCGGTGCCGGTGGCGTGATTAATCTGCAACTGAACGATGAGGATTTCACCCTGGCGCAGCAGATCAGCGATGCCATCAACCGCCAGCGCGGTGGTGGCACCGCCTCACCGTTGGACGCCCGCACTATTCAGGTATTGGTGCCGCAGGGCAACAGTTCACAGGTGCGTTTCCTGGCGGAGATCCAGAACATTAACGTCAGCGTCGGGGCGATGGATGCCAAAGTGATCATCAACTCACGTACCGGGTCGGTGGTGATGAACCGCGATGTGATCCTGGATTCTTGTGCGGTGGCACAGGGCAATCTGTCGGTGGTGGTCGATCGGCAAAATACCGTCAGCCAACCAACGACGCCGTTTGGCGGCGGGCAGACCGTGGTGACGCCAAATACCCAGATTTCGGTGCAGCAGCAGGGCGGTTCGCTGCAGAAGGTTAATGCCAGCGCCAATCTGAACAACGTGATCCGCGCGCTGAATGCTCTGGGGGCGACACCGATCGATCTGATGTCGATCCTGCAGGCAATGCAAAGTGCCGGCTGTCTGCGTGCCAAGTTGGAAATCATCTGATGGCCGGCGATCTGATGGCGATGTCGGGTGCCGCTTATGATGCGCAGGCGCTAAACGGGCTTAAGCGTGACGCGGCGAGCGATCCGCAGGGCAATCTGAAACAGGTGGCGCAACAGGTTGAAGGCATGTTCGTGCAGATGATGCTGAAAAGTATGCGTGCCGCGCTACCCAAGGACGGGGTGCTGAGCAGCGATCAGTCGCGGCTCTATACCTCAATGTATGACCAGCAGATTGCCCAGCAGATGTCACAGAAGGGGCTGGGGATGGCCGACATGATGGTTAAGCAGATGAGCAATGCCAACGCGGTGCCGAGTGAGACGGCGGGCATGTCGCCAATGGCGCTGGACCT
Organism: Serratia sp. S4; assembly: GCF_000347995.1. Taxonomy (NCBI): domain Bacteria; kingdom Pseudomonadati; phylum Pseudomonadota; class Gammaproteobacteria; order Enterobacterales; family Yersiniaceae; genus Serratia; species Serratia sp. S4. The sequence continues at coordinate 3,236,289 of NZ_KB661120.1, read as the reverse complement.
TCTTTATCAGGACAGCGAGGTGCTGCAAACGCTGCCAAATCAGGCGCTGGAGCAAATGATCCGTCGTGCGGTACCGAAAGCGCCTGCCGCGTCGCCGCTGTCGCTCAATAACGGCAACTTTGTCGCCAGGTTGTCCATTCCGGCACGGGTTGCCAGCCAGCAGAGCGGCATTCCGCATCAGTTGATTGTGGCCCAGGCCGCGCTGGAGTCGGGCTGGGGCCAGCGTGAGATCCCGACCGCCAACGGTTCGCCGAGCTACAACCTGTTTGGCATCAAGGCCGGCAGCAGCTGGAACGGGCCGGTTACCGAGGTCACCACCACCGAGTTTGAGCAGGGGGCCGCGAAGAAGATCAAGGCACAGTTCCGGGTGTACGGCTCTTACGTTGAAGCCATTGCCGACTACGTCAAGCTGTTGACCAATAACCCACGCTACGCCGAAGTGGCCAATGCGCGCAGCCCCGAACAGGCGGCACATGCGTTGCAGAAGGCCGGTTACGCTACCGATCCGCAATACGCCAACAAGCTGGTCAGCGTGATCCAGCAGATGAAAAACACCGGCGAGCAGGTGGTTAAGGCTTATACCCATGACCTGAAGGATCTGTTCTAAATCCCCGTCATTCTTGACGCTGCAGCTGTGTTGGCTGCACAAGCTCACCCCGGTCACTTGGCAGACCAAGCTTCCGGGGACTCCCTTGCTGGCCGCCGTGCTGCAACGCCAATTATTTTGGGGATTTGCGAATGTCATAAATCATGAATAGGGCTAGCAATTTGCTATCAAGTTTCCCTGCTTTTTGCCGATAACCAACACAGGCTGGGCGAGTGGGTTCAGCAGATTAATTGACTTCTGTGGGCCAGCGGCGCCGCAGCAAAAGGAACTTTTATGTCCAATAGCTTAATCAATACCGCGATGAGCGGGCTGAATGCGGCTCAGGTGGCGCTCAGCACCGTCAGTAACAACATCTCCAATTACAACGTGGCGGGCTATAACCGCCAAACGGCAATTCTGGCGCAGAATGGCGGTATGAGTACCATGAATGGCTTTATTGGCAACGGCGTTACCGTCACCAGCGTCAACCGCGAATATAATCAGTTCATTACCAACCAGCTGCGTGGCGCGCAGAGCCAGGCCGGGGCGCAGAACGCCTATTTCGAGAAAATTTCGCAGATCGATAATCTACTGGCCAGTAAAACCAATACCCTGTCGACCAACATGCAGGACTTCTTCAGTAACCTGGAGAATCTGGTCAGCAACGCCGGTGATGACGCAGCGCGTCAAACGGTGCTGGGCAAAGCCAATGGTCTGGTCAATCAGTTCAATAACACCGATAAATATCTGCGAGACATGGACAGTGGCGTTAATCAGCAGCTCAGTGATAGCGCGACGCAGATCAACAGCTACAGCCAGCAGATTGCCAAACTCAATGATGAAATCACCCGCCTGCGTGGCAGTGGCGGTGAGCCGAATGCCTTACTGGATCAGCGCGACCAGTTGGTCACAGAGCTAAACCAGGTGGTGGGGGTGCAGGTGACCCAGCAGGACGGCGATGCCTATACGGTCTCTTTCGCCAACGGCCTGACCCTGGTGCAGGGTAATAATGCCTACCAGGTTGAAGCCATCCCCTCCAGCGGCGATCCTGCCCGTTTGACCATCGGCTATAACCGCGGCAACGGTGTCAGCGAAGTGCCTGAAGGGCAAATTACCAGCGGCAGCGTTAGCGGCGTGTTGAAATTCCGCACGGAATCGCTGGATGGCGCTCGCAACCAACTGGGGCAGTTGGCGCTGGCGATGGCCGACAGTTTTAACCAGCAACACCGTGCAGGGTTTGATCTCAACGGCGATGCCGGGACCGACTTCTTCAACTTCGGTGGCGGACGCGTGGTGGAAAACAGCCGCAATACCGGCGATGCGGCGCTGTCGGTGTCCTATACCGATACCGGCAGGGTAAAAGCCAATGACTACCGGGTAGAGTTTGACGGCAGCAACTGGCAGGTGAGCCGTCTGCCGGACAACGTGAAGGTGAATGCCACCGCGGGTACCGATGCCGATGGCAAAGCGACGTTAAGTTTTGACGGCCTGAAGGTCGGCATCGAAGGTAACGCGCAAAAGAATGACAGTTTCACCGTGAAGCCGGTCAGTGACGTAGCGGGCAGCCTGAAGGTCGCCATCACCAACTCTTCAAACATCGCCGCTGCCGGTAAGGATGACAGCGGCCGCGGCGATAACGAAAACGCCAAAAAGCTGCTCGATCTGCAAACCAAGAAGCTGGTTGACGGCAAGGCCACCTTCAGCGGTGCTTACGCCAGCATGGTTAGCAGTGTCGGTAACCAAACGGCATCGGCCAAGGTTTCGGTGACCTCACAGAACAATATCGTCAAGCAGCTGACTATCCAACAGCAGTCGGCTTCCGGCGTTAACCTGGATGAAGAGTACGGTGAACTGCTGCGTTTCCAGCAGTATTACATGGCTAATGCGCAGGTGATCCAGACCGCCAGCTCGATGTTTGATGCGTTACTGAATATCCGTTGATTTTCATTTTGACAGGGGCCGCATTGGCTCCGGTCACCGATTTTGAGGAATCTGCACCATGCGTATGAGCACCAGCATGATGTACCAACAGAACATGTCCGGTATTACCGACAACCAATCACTGTTTATGAAGGCGGCACAGCAGCTTTCCAGCGGTAAAAAGGTCAGTAATCCGTCCGACGATCCGCTGGCGGCATCACAGGCGGTGATGCTGGCCCAGTCCCAGTCGGAAAACACCCAGTATGCCCTGGCGCGGACCTTTGCCCGCCAAAGCGTGTCGATGGAAGAGACGGTGTTGGGCGGGGCAACCAGTACCATCGCCGATATGAAGGCGCTGATCGTCAATGCCGGCGGTACCGAAAGCGATAACGACCGCGATTCGCTGGCGACCCAACTGCAGGGGCTGAAAGACCAACTGCTCAACCAGGCCAACAGCACTGACGGCAACGGCCGCTACATGTTTGGCGGCTTCGTCAATGACAAGCCCCCGTTTGTCGATAACGGCGGTTCAGTCAGCTACGCCGGCGGTAACAAGGCCGTCGAGCAGAAAGTGGATGCCAACCGCACCATGACCATTGGCCATACCGGCGATACGGTGTTCATGTCATTGACCAGCAACCCGAAGCCGGAGCCGGATGGCAGCGCGCCGGTTTCTAACGTGTTTGAAAGCATTGATATCGCGCTGAAGGCGTTGAAAACCCCCTTGAAGGATGCTGACGACGCCACCAAGCAACAGGTGAACGATGCGCTGGCCAAGGCCAACCGTGGCCTGGACAACTCCTACAACAAGGTGCTCAGTGTGCGTGCCGAACTGGGTAACCAACTGCAGGAAATGGATACGCTGGACAGCATTGGCAAAGATCGCGACATGATCAACCAAACGCAGATGAGTGCTTTGGTGGATGCCGATCTGGCCGAGTCAATTTCCAGCTACTTTATGCAGCAGGCGGCCTTGCAGGCGTCGTATAAAACCTTCGGTGATATGCAGGGGATGTCGCTGTTCCAGATGAACCGCTGATACCCTTCGTCTTTCAAGCTGCAGCGTTGTTACCTGCACTCACACACCCCAGTCACTTACTTAAGTAAGCTCCTGGGGATGCGTGAGCTGGGCGCCTAGCTGCAGCATGAAATCCATAGGGTAAGTCAATAACAGGTACTCCCCCGCAGTGAAGCTATGGCGGGTATTATTTTGGGTGTGCTTAGAAAACTCTATCTCTGTAGAGCATTCTTGAAACCGGGCGCACTTTTTTGGCACGTCACTCTTTCCCCCACGAAGGTTCGAGTGACGTGCTTTTTTTTCGCCTGATTTAACGGTGGGAAACGTTTAAATATTCAGGCGGGAAGGGAGGTAACACCAGAGGCTATATTTTATTTATAGCCTGGCTGTTATTTTTTCTTTTTCACCATGGTCCATTTTTCACCGTTCGGTGAAGAGGATAGTGAAATTTGAATACGGTTGGTTGCCCAGTGCGCCATGCCTAAGGCTCTGCGTGCTCTTCGGTTGGTTTTCGCTTTCATTTCTGTGCTCCTGAGGGTAGAGGTAAAACCGCAGATAATAAATATGCCTGTCCCGCCGGCTGACCCCGGTGAGAAAGTATTTTTATCCCTGCAGATGATGGATGTCAGAGTTTTTATTTAACTTCCCTGTGCGTTATTTAATATTTAAATTCACTCCTTTATTTTATTTTTCGACGGCTGTTTTTACTGATGGCTTTATATTTAACAAGGCCATTCTAAGGTGGGTATTTTATTATTCAAGGCAATAACAATAATCGAAGCCAAATCGTGTTAATTTGGTTTTTTCAACTTTTTATAGCGAGAAAGGGATTTTACTGCCAGTTTGTCCGGCGAGGTGCGGCCGTTAAGCCGCACTAATGGGGTAACGCTAGGGGGTCATGCTGCCAATCACATCGGCCAGCCTGTCGAAGAACTCACCAAACAGGTGCTCACAAAACGGCGCCAGCATCGGCATCATCATGCCAATGGTCATAATGCCGATGGTCATGGTGACCGGGAAGCCGATGACGAATACCGACAGTTGCGGCGTCATACGGTTGAGCAGGCCGAGCGCCATGTTCAGCGTCAGCAACAGGCAAATCAGCGGCAGCGCCAACATCATACCGTTGATGAAAATCAGCGAACCGGCCTGGGTCAGTGCCAGAAAACCGTTGCCGTTGAGCGGCTCGGCCTGGATAGGCAGGGTATGGAAGCTGTCGACCAGCAGGGAAATCAACCACAGATGGCCGTTAAAACTGAGGAACAGCAGCATTGCCAGCAGGTTGAGCAGCCGCGCCAGCACCGGGGTGTTTGGCCCGCCGCTGGGGTCAAAGAAGGTGGCGAACGACAGACCCATCTGCATGCCGATCACTTCGCCTGCCAGGCGTATTGCCGCGAAAGCGAACTGCATGGTCAGCCCCAGCGCCACGCCGATCAGGATTTGCTGGGCGGCCAGCCATAGCCCGGCGGCGGAGAAGATAGGGACGGTACTGACGGGTAAACCAGGGGCGATCAGGATCACGATCAGTCCGCCAAGACCGATCTTCACCTTCTTGCTGATTTGTTTTTCGCTAAACACCGGCGCGGTGCTGATCAGCGCCAGAATGCGCAACAGCGGCCAGAAATATTGGCTAAGCCAGACGCCGAACTGCGCGCTGTCAAATGTGAGCATGGTTAACCAATCAGATTCGGCAGGTTGGTGAACAGCGTGCGCATATAGTCCAGCAGCAGGTTGAGCATCCAGGGGCCGGCAATCACGATGGTGGCGACCACCGCCAGAATCTTGGGGATAAACGACAACGTCATTTCGTTGATCTGGGTGGCGGCCTGCAGCAGGCTGACCACCATACCGCTGATCAAGGCAGCGAGCAGCATCGGGGCCGCCAGCGCCAGCGCCACTTTCATCGCTTCGGTGCCCAGCGCCATTACGGATTCAGGGGTCATTGGCGGCTCCGGTTATGAATAGAAACTTTGTGCCAGCGAGCCAAGCAGCAACTGCCAGCCATCCACCAACACAAACAACATCAGTTTGAACGGCAGCGAGATAGTTGCCGGGGGCACCATCATCATCCCCAACGCCATCAGCACGCTGGCGACCACCAGATCGATAATCAGGAACGGAATAAACACCGTGAAGCCAATTTGGAATGCGGTTTTCAGCTCGCTGGTAACGTAAGCCGGCAGCAGAATACGCATCGGCACCGCTTCCGGCCCGGCCAGTGGCGGCAGGTTGGCGAGCTTGGCGTACAGGGCCAAATCGGTTTCACGCGTCTGGCGCAGCATAAATTCGCGCAGTGGCTGCGAGCCTTTATCCATTGCCACGTCCAGGCTGATTTTGTCCTGGCTGAACGGCAGGTAGGCATCCTGATAGACCTTGTCGAATACCGGCGACATGATGAAAAAGGTCAGAAACAGCGCCAGACCCAGCATCACCTGATTCGGTGGAGCGGAAGGGGTGCCCAGCGCGTTGCGCAATAGCCCGAGTACGATGATGATACGGGTGAAACTGGTCATCATCAGCAGCATCGCAGGCAGGAAACTGAGCGAGGTCAGCAGCACCAGCGTTTGCACCGGCAGCGACCAGCTTTGGCCGCCGCCCGCCAGTGGTTGGCTGATAAGCCCAGGTAATTGCGCGAAAGCCGCTGGGCTTGCCAGCAGCAGGACAGTGGCCAGGAGGTGTTTTCCCCTCACCCGGCAGGAGAGGGGAAAGATGGTGGCCTTCTGGCAATCCGCGCCGAGGGGGGCAATAGCCGGGGATGCTGATTGTTGAGTGTGAGTCATGCCGATTTTTCCGGACGTTTCAGAACTTTTTGCATCAGTTGGCGAAAATCAGCCGGCGCTGCGTTGTCGCTTGTGCTGCTATCTTGCGCTGGCGCTGGCGCTGGCGCAGGGACAGGCATGGTATGCAGCGGGGTGATTTGCTGGGCGGTGACGCCCAGTACCAGCAAGGTGTTGTCCACCTCGACCACCACCACGCGCTCACGCTGACCGACCTGGCAACTGGCCCGCAGGTTTAACAGTTTGCTGTTGCGTGCCTGTGGGGCGAACCCCAATCGGCGAAACAGCCAGCCCGCCAGCAGGATCAGCAGCAGGATCCCGCCGAGTGCGGTACTGACCTGTGTCAGCACCGAACCGGCCGGTAACGCCGGCGTGGCGGGTTGCAAGGTGCCCTGACCGGGCGCGGTGGCGTTTGGGTTCATCAGCGGCTCAGGCGGCGCATACGTTCGGATGGGGTAATGATGTCGGTGATGCGCACGCCGAACTTGTCGGCCACCACCACCACTTCGCCCTGGGCAATCAGATAACCGTTGATCATGATATCCAGGGGTTCACCCGCCAACCCGTCCAACGCCACGACAGAGCCTTGCGACAGGCGCAGCAGCTCCTTGATGGTCATTTTGGTGCGGCCCAGTTCGACGGTCAGTTTGACCGGGATATCCAGGATCAGATCGATATCCTGCAGGCTACCGCTGGCATCCTGCGGTTCCAGCGATTTGAATACCGCGTCGCTGGCAGAGGTTTTGTCGGTGGCAAGCTGCTCGTTAAACGCGTCAGCCCACAGGTCGTCCACGGATTCCTTTCCTTCGCCAGACGGTTGCTTAGGATCACTCATTTGGGCTGTTCCTCACTCAGGGCATTCAAAATAGGGTTAATCAAATGTTCAACACGCAGGGCGTACTGCCCGTTTAACGTGCCGTATTGGCTGGTTAGCACCGGTACGCCATCCACGTGGGCGATCAGGCGATCCGGTTTATCAATCGGTAATACGTCACCCGGCTGCAGCTTCAGGATTTTTGACAGCCGCATCGGGATATCGACGAAGTTGGCAATCAGCTCCAGTTCGGAATGCTGCACCTGTTTCACCAGCGTTTCGCGCCAGTGGCTGTCCTCCTGCCGTGAATTTTCCAGCGGCGGGTTGGTCAGCAGTTCACGCAGTGGCTCGATCATCGCGAACGGAATACAGATGTTGAATTCACCGCTCAGCGCGCCGATCTCCACCTGGAACGGCGTGGTGACCACAATGTCATTCGGCGAAGTGGTGATATTGGTGAATTTCACCTGCATTTCGGCGCGCACGTATTCCACGTTGATCTTGTAAATCGCGCTCCAGGCATCGCCGTAAGCATCCAGCGCCAGACGCAGCATGCGCTTGATCACCCGCTGCTCGGTGGGGGTGAATTCGCGACCTTCCACTTTGGTCGGAAAGCGGCCGTCGCCACCGAACAGGTTATCGACCGCGATAAACACCAGGCTCGGCGCGAACACGAACAGCGCGGTACCGCGCAGCGGGTTCAGGTGCACCAGGTTGAGGTTGGTGGGCACCGGCAGGTTGCGGGCAAATTCGTGGTACGGCTGAATTTTGATCGGGCCGACGGTAATGTCCGGGCTGCGACGCAGCAGGTTGAATAACCCCATGCGGAACTGCCGGGCAAAACGTTCGTTGATGATTTCCAGCGCGTGCAGACGCTCGCGCACCACGCGGCGCTGGGTAGTCGGATCGTACGGCTTGACCTCGCTCTCGTTGCTGGTGACCGCGACGGGTTCATCTCCCGCGCTGTCGCCGTTGAGCAAGGCGTCGATCTCTGCCTGTGAAAGAATGCTGTCGCCCATAGTGATTACCGCAGTATGAAGGCGGTGAACAGCACGTCGCTGACCACCTGCTTCGGTTGTCCTTTAACCAGCGGCGGGCTAAGTACGTCCTTAATCTGCGCCACCAATTGCTGTTTCCCTTGTTCACTGCTCAACTGACCCGCCTCCTGACGGGACAGCAGCATCAGCAGACGGCTGCGCACCTCCGGCAGAAAATCGTTCAGTTGGCGGCGGGTGTTCTCGTCCGGCAAGCGTAATGTCAGGCCGATGTACAACACGCGATCGGGGTTGTTATCCGGCGTCATCAGATTGACGGTAAAGGTGTCCAGCGGCATAAACACCGGTGCGGCCGGAGGTTGCGGTTTGTCTGCGGGCTGTGCGCCATTCTGGTGCTGTTTAAGCTGCCACCAGCTGTAGCCGGCTGCGCCGCAGGCGAGCAGGGTAATCAACACCAGCAGGTAAGCCAGTAGCGGACGTTTTTTTGAGGCTGTTGGAAGGGAGTTCTGAGACATTGCTAAGCCAAATTCCTGTTTTCTGCGTACATGAAAACCGCACGCATGACATGTAGCGGTATTATCCCGTCTATTCCGGCGTGCAATAGCCAGAATAGGCGGGGAAAAGCGTGCCAGCTTGGGCGTTTGCGCTCAGTCAGGCGAAAATATCAACGCCGCTGACGGCTCGAGCCATCGCCTGCAATGCCTGTGGAGCACTGAGGGCCTCTGCGCCCGGTTCGTTGCCGGTGTGGCTATCGCGATAACCTGGTTGGCCCTGTTGCCCGGCGTTTTGTTGTTGCGCCTGTTGCTCCTGCGGCATGGACTCACTGCCGACGCTGCTTTGTCCCAGATTGATGCCGCTCTCTGCCAGCGCATGGCGCAGTTGCGGCATGGCGGCTTCCACGGCGGCACGTACCTGACCGTGGGCGGAGGCAATATGCAACTGTGCCTGGCTGTCATCGAGCTTAAGGGTGATCTGCAATGCCCCCAACTCCTGCGGATGCAGGCGCAGTTCTGCGTTTTGCTGGCCGTTGCGATGGAACATCAGTACCTGCTGATTCAACGCCTGTTGCCACTCGGGGCTGCCAAGCTGAGCATTTAGCTGTGGCGTCGGCGGGGCGGTAACCAGCGAAGAGGCTGGAGCGGCTGCCACCGTCGGGCTGGAGACAGGCGGTGCCATCAGGTGATTGACCGCTGCCGGCGTATCGGCGCCGAATTTCAACGCGGTAGCATCCGGCTTATCCTGAGTGGCCGCCGTCTTTTGTGGCGCGTCGCTGCCGCTTTCCGTGCTGAGAGGATCTGTGCTCAGGGTCGGCGGGTTTTTCTGCGTGTCCGTTATCGGGCTACCGGAGGCGTCCGAGGGGCGGCCCAGCGTGGCGCTCAGCACAGTTGCGGGTTGTGTCGTACCCGGTTCGCCTTCAATGCTCAGTTCCCCGGCGCCCGCCGCGGTGGCCGGCATCACTGGCGTTACGGCGATCGGTAGCATGGCAAACAGCGCCTGTAAGGTGGCCGCGTCGATTTCACCGGCGGGGCGCAGAGCCGTATTTTCCGCAGTTTGATCTTTCAGCTGCTCTTCCCCCGGCGCGACGGTCGCCTGCTGACCGCTGCTTAATAGCGAGGGTGCCAAAAGTCCATCTCGTTCGCCGAAGGTGGCCAGTAGCTGGGTTAGCTGATTGCGGCTCAGCGGCGCGGAGTCCTCGTCGGTACTCAGCGTCATCGGCGACAGCTTGCCTGTAGCCTTATCGGCCGGCAGCACACGTGCACCGAGCAGTTGAGCAAAGGCGGACGAAAGAGAGGATTCATCCAGCGGCAACTGCGCGTCCGGCAGTACTCCGCTGTCGCCTGGGGTCGACAGACCTGACAATAGGTTGAGGTTCATGGGTGGATATTCCTTTGTGCACTGCGTTGAGCAAACTCATCCATCAGTTTTTGATCCCGTTTATTCTCCAGCTGCAGTTGCGCACTTTGGGCACGGGTATGCAGGGTTTCGAAGGCATTCAGCCGTTGCTGTTTGTCCTGCCAGTGTTTCACGGCGCTCTCGACCTTTTCCCCCCACTGCGTCAGTTGCTGGCGATGCTGGGTGATGGCCTGCTCCAGCGTGCCGATAAACTGCTGGTAGTTCTGCCAGTTGGACGATTCCATACCGCCGCTCAGTTGATTATTCAGCTTCTGGCGGTACTCATCCTGATAATTGAGCAGCATGGAAAGCTGCTGCTCTGCCGCCTGTTGTGCCTTGCGCACCTGGCCCAACTGCTGCGTCGCCTGTTCCACTGCGTCCTGCGCCAAATCGCGCAGGGTAATCAGGGGGGACTGTGATTTCATCGGATTTTCGCCTTTGGTGACGTTAAACGATCAACTGCTGTAACTGTTGGCAGGCGTCGTCATAACCGCTGCGTTCAAAAATGCCCTGTTGCAGATAGGCTTCCATCTGCGGGTAAAGTGTCATCGCCTTGTCCAGCAAAGGATCGCTGCCTGAGACGTAGGCACCGACGCTGATCAAATCTCGGTTGCGTTGATAGCTGGCCAGCATCTGTTTGAAGTTACGTACCCGGCGGTAATGTTCCTCATCGATCAGTGAAGTCATGGCACGACTGATCGAAGCTTCAATGTCGATTGCCGGGTAGTGACCTGCCTCTGCCAGCCGTCGCGACAGCACTACGTGACCATCGAGGATGGCACGCGCCGAGTCGGCAATCGGATCCTGCTGGTCATCGCCTTCGGTCAGTACGGTATAGAAGGCGGTAATTGAACCGCCACCGCTGATGCCATTGCCCGCGCGTTCCACCAGTGCAGGTAATTTGGCGAACACTGACGGCGGATAGCCTTTGGTGGCCGGTGGCTCGCCGATGGCCAGGGCAATTTCACGCTGCGCCATGGCATAACGGGTCAGCGAATCCATAATCAGCAGCACGTGCTGACCGCGATCGCGGAAGTCCTCGGCGATACGTGTGGCATAGGCTGCCCCCTGCATGCGCAGCAGCGGCGAGACGTCTGCCGGTGCGGCAATCACTACCGAGCGTGCCCGGCCTTCGGGGCCGAGGATGTTTTCGATAAAGTCTTTGACCTCGCGGCCACGTTCGCCGATCAGCCCGACGACAATCACGTCGGCCTGGGTATAACGCGCCATCATGCCCAGCAGCACGCTTTTACCGACGCCGGAGCCGGCGAACAGCCCCATCCGCTGGCCACGGCCGACGGTTAACAGACCATTAATGGTGCGCACGCCGACATCCAGGACCTGTTCGATCGGCGTACGCTGCAACGGATTGAACGGGGCGGTGATTAGCGGCGCACGATAGCCGGTTTCCGGTGCGGGCAGGCCGTCGAGCGGCTTGGCGCTGCCGTCCAGCACCCGACCCAGTAATGCCGGGCCAAGCGGTAGCTGTTTGCTGGCGCTTTGTCCTTCCGGCGAGACGCGGGCATAAACCCGTGCGCCGGGCACAATGCCTTCCACTTCTTCCAGCGGCATCAGGAACAGCCGTTGGCCGTTAAAACCGACCACTTCGCTCTCGACTTCCTGCACTTCACCGCCGTCGTGACGTTCGATCAGGCAGGTAGCGCCGATCGGCAGTTGCAGCCCGGTGGCTTCCAGCACCAGCCCGGTAGCCCGCGTCAGGCGGCCGTAACGACGAACCGTCGGGGCGTGCGTAATGCGTTTTTCCAACGTATCGAGTGAGGTCAGCCAGCGGCCGAGTCGAAGCGTCATTACACTTCTCCCGGAGCCGCCAGGCGGCAGAGTTCGTGCCAGCGGGTTGCCAGACTAGCGTCGAGGTCGCCTTCATCGGCGCTGACCTTGCAACCGCCAGGGTGCAGTTGGCCATCTGCCAGCAGTCGCCAGCCGTGCAGGCTGAGCGTCGCGCCCAGTTGTTGTTCAATACGCTGATAATCATCCGGATGTACACGCAGCTGGGGTTTGCCGCTGAACATCGGCTCCTGCTGGATCAACTGTTGGATCTGCGCCAGCAGGGCGGTGCCGTCACACACCGGTGGTTGACCGAGCACCTGTTTGGCGGCGGTTAACGCCAACTGCATCAGGCGCGAGGCGATCACGCTGTCCAGCGCGTCCAGCGTATGCTGGAATTCCGTCACCAATTGTTGCCAGTGGGCGGTCAGCGGTTGTTGTTGCTGTTGCGCCTCCAGCAAGCCCTGTTGACGGCCTTCTTCCATGCCGGCCTGGAACCCGGCTTCGTAACCTTTTTGCTGGCCGTCGGCATAGCCCAACTGTTGGCCTTGCTGCTCTGCCTGCAGGCGCAATTGGGCCAGTTGCTGTTCCTGAACCACGGTGTCGTCCAGTGGTGTGCCGAAAGATTCCACCGGCGGCAACGGCAGCGGCTCGACCACCGTTTTCGGCTCGGTCAAATCGTTAAGCGACCAGGGCTGCCAGGGCAGGGTGTTAATGCGATCAGACATAGGTGTCCTCGCCACCGCCAATAATCATTTCGCCGCTTTCCGCCAAACGACGGACGACCAGCAGGATGGCTTTCTGTTCGTTTTCGACCTGCGACATGCGTACCGGCCCACGGTTGGCCAGGTCGTCGCGCAGAATATCGGCGGCGCGTTGCGACATATTCTTGAGGAACTTCTCGCGTAGCGGCTGTTCCGCGCCTTTGAGCGCCACCAGCAAGGATTCGCCTTCCACTTCCTGCAACAGGCGCTGGATGCTGCGGTCGTCGACCTCCACCAGGTTTTCGAACAGGAACATTTCGTCGATGATCTTCTGCGCCAGCTCGCCGTCGTATTCGCGCATGGCGTCGATAACCGCTTCTTCCTGCTGAGTTTTCATCAGGTTGATGATCTCGGCTGCGGTGCGTACCCCGCCCATTTTGCTGCGCTTGAGGTTCTGGCCGTCGAGCAGGTTGTTCAGCACTTCGGTCAGTTCCGCCAGCGCTGCCGGTTGCACGCCGCCGAAGGTGGCGATACGCAGCATCACGTCGTTGCGCAGGCGTTCGTCGAACAGCGCCAAAATATCCGCCGCCTGGCCACGTTTCAGGTGGACCAGAATGGTGGCGATGATTTGCGGGTGTTCGTCGCGGATCAGATCGGCGGCGCTCATCGGCTCCATAAAGTTGAGCGTTTCCATGCCGGTGGTGGTCTCGCGGGATTCGAGAATATCCTCCAACAGGCTGGCGGCGCGCTCTTCGCCCAGCGCTTTAACCAGCACCGAACGCAGATAGTCGCTGGCGTTGACGCTCAGTGCCGCATATTGTTCGGCGTCATCTTCAAATTCGCGCAGTATTTCATTCAGTTGTTTGTGCGATACCTGGCTCATGCTGGCCATGGTGCCGCTCAACTGCTGAACTTCCCGCGAGGAGAGGTGTTTGAATACCTCGGCGGCGCGATCTTCACCCAGGGTCATCAGCAGGATGGCGCTTTTTTCGGTTCCGGTCAGACTCATAATTCGTTGCTCATCCATTGGCGGATTACCAGAGCGACCACGCGTGGGTCTTTATCAGCCAGATCGCGGATCCGCTGGCTCTGGACTTCTGCACTGACGCGCTGTTGTGATTTACGGTGCTGCGCCAGCTCCTCGTTACTCTGTTTATTGCTCTCTGCCGGTTTGGCCATTGGCGTATTGGCGGCGGCGATAGCGGCTTTTTGTACGGCCTGACGGTTTTGCAGCTGCGGACGTACCAGTTTGCGCCATAGCAACCAGCCGACCAGCAGGACCAGCAGATAGCGACCGGCGTCGAACAGACGATCGATAAACGCCTGGCTTTGCCAGAACGGCAGCTCACCGCCGGTGACTTCGCTATCGGTAAACGGCGTGTTGACCACGTTGAGCGTGTCGCCGCGGGTGCTGGAGAAACCCATGGACTCGCGCACCAGCGATTCGATCTGCGCCAACTGCTCTTTACTCATCGGCAGTGGTTTGCCGTCTTTATCCGTACCGCGATAGTTAACCACCACTGCCACCGACAACCGCTGTACCGTCCCGGCTTTTTGCTGGGTATGGCGGATGGTGCGATCGACTTCGTAGTTGGTGGTTTCATCCAGGCGGGAATTCTGCGGCCCCGAGGCTGCGCTGCGGGTTGCCGCGGCATTGGGCTGGGTGGCGTTGGCGTTGGCGTTGTTGCCGGTGGCCGCCGGTTTGGCGGTTTCAATCGGCGCGGTCGCTGGAGCGCTAGGCTGATTGGACAAGGCACCCGGTACGCCACCGACCAGTGGCCCGCCAATCTGATCGCTTTGACTCATTTGTTTGGAGCGGACGGCGGCCTTATTCGGCAGTTGGTTCGGTTGGTATTCTTCGTCGGTTTGCTCGCGGGTGGCAAAATCAATCTGCGCGGTGACCTGGGCGCGCGCGTTACCGTTACCGACCATCGGTGCCAAAATCGCTTCGATGCGACGTTGATAGCGGCTTTCCACTTCGTTGGCGTACTTGAGCTGTGCGGCGTTCAGATCGCGCCCGGCACCGTCAGACTGGGTCAGCAGACGACCGGACTGATCGACCACGGTCACGTTGCCCGGCGGCAGGCCGGCGACGCTGCTCGAGACCATATAAACGATGGCATTGATCTGGCCGTCATCCAACGCGCGGCCGGGTTGCAGCGTCAGTGTCACCGAGGCGGAAGGGGATTTTTGCTCGCGCACGAACAGCGAGGGTTTTGGCAGTGCCAGATGCACCCGGGCGTTTTGTACCGGCCCCAGTGATTCGATAGTGCGTGACAATTCGCCTTCCAGCGCGCGCTGGTAGTTGATCTGCTCACTGAACTGGCTGATGCCGAATTTTTCCTGATCCAGCAGTTCGAAGCCAACGGCACCGCCTTTCGGCAGGCCCAACTGCGCCAGACGCAGGCGGGTTTCGTGCACTTTGTCTGCCGGGATCAGCAGCGCCGCGCCATTTTCGGCAAAGCGGAAGGGGATGTTCATCTGCGTCAGTTGGGTGACGATGGCACCGCCGTCGCGATCGTTAATGTTGCTGTACAGCACCCGGTAATCAGGACTTTTTGCCCATAACAGCAGCGCAACCACAATGGCGATGGCGGCGGAAGCGGCGATCAGCAGTGGGATTTTCGGGTTGGCGCGCAGACGGCTCCACATGGCTTGCAGGCCATTATCGCGGCTTTCGGTGGCGGAGATTGAAGCACTCATTTTAGCCAGTGTCCTTCAATGACGCTCAGGATCCGGTTCGGGCCACGGCGTAGCTCTCTGCCAGGCTGATGAACTATGTGGTTAGCGTTGTGTGACAAAACAGACTCCCTGATACACATATAAATATACCCTATGCCTTTCAAGTTGCAGCTAGGCGGCCAGCTCGCTCATCCCCAGGCGCTTACTCGAGTAAGTAACTGGGGATGAGCGAGTGCAGATAACAACGCTGCAACTTGAAAGACGACGGGTATAGCGGCGCTCCCATTACTGGGCAGGCCATTATTTGCTTTTATGGTGATTTCGATGGCCCGAAAAGCCGGGTTTTTTGCAGTTAATTAGCCGCTTTAGGATAAAAACGCTGTGTTAGGGTGTGCAGCATCAGAGTAGTGTCTGCCGCCACAATGGCCGGCAGCCGCATTTTTATTGGGGTTACCATGGCAATTCAGGGTATTGAAGGGGTATTGCAGCAGTTACAAGCCACCGCGATTCAGGCCGGGCAAATGGATCGCGGTGCTGCTGCGCCGGGCGTCAGTTTCGCCAGCGAGCTGAAAACGGCTATTGGCAAGATCAGCGATACCCAGCAGGCCGCACGCAAGCAGGCGCAGGATTTTGAGATCGGTGTACCGGGCATCAGCCTCAATGATGTGATGGTCGATCTGCAAAAATCGTCAATCTCGCTGCAGATGGGCGTGCAGGTGCGTAATAAGCTGGTTTCCGCTTACCAAGAAGTCATGAATATGGCGGTGTAATTGAATGTCACGCGTGCATCGCGTACCACGACATTGTCTTATTAAGTCTTATTAAAAGTCCGGCTGGCAATAGATCAATTGCTGGCGCAACTGCCGGCCAGATTGGCGCAGCTCGGGCCTTAGGTTGTGATGGTGGGATTTTTAGTGGTGGGGTTTTGAACACTGAATTAGCATATTAGGCGTATTACCCTTGGCATAGCGATCGCCAATAGCTGGAGTAACAGGGCAGAAACCCTGCTTCAACTCACATTGCGGCACTTGTCACAGAGTTATAATTTTGGGGTTAAGGGTGTTTTATTACCGGGAAAGACAATGAGCAGCAAAAGTGAACACAGATGGCGGCTGTTGAGTATTTTGATTCTGGCCGTTTTGGTCGTATTAATAATCGTTTTAATTAAACAAAGCTAAAAAACCCGGGCCACTTTAGTGGCCTTGCCGGTTTATTTTCCCGCCAGTATCCGCATGACGTCTTCCTCGTAGGTCAGGCCCAGCAGCCACATGCCGAGCAACAGTATGGCCAGGGAAAACAGCAGTTTTTCGTTGAGCATGGTTTATCACCCCTGATTGAATTAATGCTCGCCGATGCTATCCCACCCGGCTGTTTTCCGCTAACCCGCACTGCATAAACGAGGCTCCCGTTGCTCAATGATTTAACTTATGGCCGTGGCTGTCATTCCTGTGCCTCCATCATGCTGAAATGATCGGGGCGAATAGCGCTGCTCTCCATTGCCCGTTGGTGGCCGCGAATGGCGGTGGGGGCAAAGCCAAAGCGTTTGCGAAAACGTTCTGCAAACCTTGAGGAACTTTCATAACCGACGTGCTGGGCGATGGCGGAGATGGGCCAATCGGTGGATTGCAGTAGTGCCAGTGCGCTGCTCATGCGCACGTCTATCATCAGGGTACGCAACGAGGTATTTTCTGCCGATAATTTACGGCGCAGCATCACTTCACTCATCGACAGGGTGTCCGCTACCTCGGCCGCCGTCCAGATATTATGCGGATCGGTCGCCAGACAACGGCGCACCTGCTGGGTTAAATTTCTGACCTCGTTATGAATGAAGCTGATATTGAATTGCTTCAGCCACAGCAGAATCTCCAGCATTTTGTGGCGAATGATGACCGCAGGGAAACGATGTTTAAGTGCCAGCGCCAGGCTGGTGGTTTCAAAACTGTGTATTAGTGCGCAGGGCAGGTTGCGCAATGCCAGTACTGCGTCGAATGCCGTTGGGGCCTGGGTTTCAACCTGGGCCGGTGGTGCGGCGAACAGCAACGGATCGCAGGTCAACAACTGACAGCTGAATGCCCCTTCCTCTGAGGGCTCATTAATGATATCCACGGTTTGCCCTCCGTCGATAATCAACAATTCCCCGCTATGAGCCACCACTTCACGCTGTTGCCAACGTACGCGTTTATGGCCTTGCTGTACCAAATACAGATGGGGTTGTTCAAAATAGACTGAAGGGAATAATAATTCAGTATGCTGAATGATATGCGCCGAGGCACCAATTCCAGGACAAAGATTAATTGTACGTTCCATCGATATTCATTTCGCAGCCAGTATCTGGGAATATCTTTACGCTTTGATCGGCGCTGGAGCAACATTTTTCCATGCGTTGTGAAACACAACGACGTGTTTTATCTATCAAAAATCAATTTCCTGCTGAACAGAAAACGTCCGTGTCGGCGTAATATTTATCCGTCTCGTAGGGGCGTTGCATGCCGCGCCCGTGTAGGTCGGGGCGAATATATTCGCGCCCTACCAGACCGAGGTGAAAAATACTATAGGTGTATATAATTCAAATGTCATGGATTAATATCCTGACTTAACCGGAGAATAATAGTGCATAGTGCTATTAATTCTGCTTTTTCCGTTATTGTTATGAGTTCATCTGATTTGCGGCTCTCCCAACAGCAGGGCGCGGTCGTTAAACTGGCCATAGGTGCTGTTAACCACGTTCTGACGAGTTGACTGGCCGATCAACTCTTTTAATTGGTCCATGCGTTGCTGCAGCAGGCGTTTGAGCTCGGTTTCGTTGTCCAGGATCTGCTGCAGCTTATTGCGCAGCAACTCCTGCAGTGCCATCGATGGGCCGGCCTGCCCGGTAAAGGCGGCGGTGCTTTCCACTGCGGTGACGTAGGCCAGTTCCAGTTCGACCAGATCCTCCCATCTTTCGGTTTGCGCCAGGGCGATCATCTGGCTGCTCAGGCTATGTATTTGTTGATACGCGGCTAGCAATTGCTGTTGACGTTCCATTAAACGGCGTCCTGAGAGGGGTGATAATTGGGGCCGATTTGGCGCCAGGCGTCGGCAATATTTTCCAACAGTTTGACCACTTCGGTGATCGCCGCCTCGTCATTATGCAGGTTGGCCTGCATCAGGCGTCGCTTCATATAGTCATACAGCGCCGCCAGATTATCGGCCATTTCGCCGCCCTGCTGGTGGTCGAGACCACTTTTCAGGCCGTTATCGATAATGTTGATGGCCTTTGACAGTGCCAGTCCCTTGCCGGCGATATCGCCCTGGTTCATCAGAATGCGTGCGCGTAACAGGGCGCTAAGCGCCCCGTCGAAAAGCATCACGATTAACTGATGCGGGCTGGCGCTCATTACGCCGCTTTCCAGACTGACCTGGGCGTAGGCTTGAGTTCCGCTTCGGTTATACATGTGATTTCTTACCTGGTTAAAAAGTTCTTATTTGAACTGTTGGGTTAAATAATTACCTGTACTGCCCAACTTGGACATCATGGTATCCAGTTGAACGAATTGTTGTTTATAGCGATCTATGGTGTTTTGAATACTGGCGGTTACGGTGGTGATCTGGCTGTTCAGGCGGTCGAGGTTGGTATTAATGCTTTTGGTCGAGTTCTCGATGATGCCGCCGGCCTTGATGTAGTTCTGGATCTCGTTATGGATCTCGGTCGCCATACCGGTGTCCTTGCCGTTGCCGGCGAAGAAGTTGGCGACCTGTGCCGGTTTCTCATCAATGGCTTTGTTCAGCTTGGTGCTGTCGATTTCCAGCTTGCCGGTTTTGGTATTGGTCGAGATACCCAGGTTGCCCAACCCTTTCAGTTCCGGGTTGTCCTGTGCGGCGCTGAGCGCGCTTTTTATCGATGACTGAATGCCACGCAGGGTGTTATCCCCCAGCAGTGCGCCATTTTTGGCATTCTGCGCTTCACCGGTTTTGACCGGGGTAAATTTGCTCAGCGAGTTGAAGGTGTCCAGCAGCGAGTTATAGTTATCGACCCACTCTTTTACTTTATCGGCGGTGCCGGCTTTATCGGTGCTGATCACCAGGTTCTGCGGTGAGTCGGCTTTGGTGACGGCTTTTAGATCAATAGTCACACCCTGCAATGCATCAACAATCGAGTTGGTACTGCGTTTGATCGGCGTGCCGTTGACCTCGATCTGGGCATCCTGGCCGGCCACGGTTTGCTTCATCGAACCGCTTTTGGCCTTGTTGTCATAGTTGAGAATGGCTCCGAGCTTATCGTCATTATTGACCTGCACCGTGATAGTGCTTTTTTCCCCGGTGGTAGTAGAACTGAGCGCCAGTTGGTAGTCGTCATCCCCTACGCGCATGATGGTGGCATTGACGCCGGCCTTGGCGTTGTTAATCGCATCGCGCATTTCCACCAGTGAGGTTTGCTCATCGCTCAGTGGGATCTTCACGTCTTTTTGCGGATTGCCTGCAGTGATGGTAATTGAGCGGTCGCTGCTGCCTGCTGCGCCCAATTTTTCGGTCTGATTGGCGATCGGGGCTTGGGTGGTCAGCGTTTGCGGTTGGGCCAGTGCGTTTACTTTAACAATGT
This sequence comes from Serratia sp. S4, assembly GCF_000347995.1. NCBI lineage: Bacteria > Pseudomonadati > Pseudomonadota > Gammaproteobacteria > Enterobacterales > Yersiniaceae > Serratia > Serratia sp. S4. The sequence goes on along the minus strand of NZ_KB661120.1, from coordinate 3,216,536 downwards.
AGTTACCCGCTACGGCTTTATCGGTAGTGGTGATGGTGAACTGGTCGTGTTTGCTGGCGGTGGTGTTGTTGAAAAATGCCGGTTTCGCCAGTTCTTTACTCAAGTTATCAAACTTTTCCAACGAGCCTTTTAACGTGCCGTAAGCCGTCAGTTGGGCGTTATAGCTGGTTTGCTGGGTAGTATAAGGCGTCAGCCGCTGCTGTTCCGCTTTGGTTAGCTTGTCCAGCAAGCCGTTGAGGTCGAGTCCTGAGCCGATGCCTAATGAGCTGATCGATGCCATTGGTAATTCTCCTTGATTATGACTTTATTCGCTTTACGCGTTATCGGCCCAGTGGAGAGAAAGTTTACCGAAAAGTTTAAAAACCGATGACGCAATAGAAGAAGGAAAAAGCGCGTTATTTCTGCCATTGCCTGTAAGCGAAAAAAAAACAAAAAATTTCTAAAGGTTGCAGGGGGAGGGCCGATACCTGATGGGACGGTGGTTGACGCCGTGGGCAAAGCAGCCCGAACCATTTAAACCCTGTTGCGAAGATCGCAACTGACTCGTAAGGAAAGCATACAATGGCACAAGTAATTAACACCAACAGCCTGTCGCTGATGGCGCAGAACAACCTGAACAAATCACAGTCTTCTTTGGGTACTGCGATTGAGCGTCTGTCTTCTGGCCTGCGTATCAACAGCGCCAAGGATGACGCCGCGGGTCAGGCAATCTCTAACCGCTTCACCGCAAACATCAAGGGCCTGACTCAGGCTTCTCGTAACGCCAACGACGGCATCTCCCTGGCGCAGACCACTGAAGGCGCACTGAACGAAGTCAACGACAACCTGCAAAACATCCGTCGCCTGACCGTACAGTCTCAGAACGGTTCCAACTCTTCCAGCGACCTGCAGTCCATCCAGGACGAAATCACCCAGCGTCTGTCCGAGATCAACCGTATCTCTGAACAAACCGATTTCAACGGCGTGAAAGTGTTGAGCGGCGACCAGAAACTGACCATCCAGGTGGGTGCCAACGACAACGAAACCATCCAGATTGATCTGAAAAACATCAACTCTAAAACTCTGGGCCTGGACAAGTTCAGCGTGGCAGATCCAATCGATACAACTAAAGTGGGTACTGCAGCAGTAACAGCTACCGACAAAATGGGCGCGCCGACCATCGCGGCTGACTCCAACACCACGCCAAAAACCAGCGACGGCAAGCTGTACTCTGCTGACGACGGTACTGGTACTGTTAACTACTTCGTTAAAGACACCACTGGCGCTATCTATGACGCGACAGTAGATGCAACCGGTAAAGCAAGCTGGGATTCTACTGCTACTGCGACCAAAGCGACTGCGGGCATGAAAGAAGCTTCTCAAGTTAAAGTGGGTACCAACACGGTGAGCGGCCTGAGCACCGGCGACGAACTGCGCACTTACACCGATCCAGCAGGTAAAGCCGGCTACGTGGTGAAAGGCAAAGACGCTGACGGCAACGACGCTTTCTTCAAGGCTTCTGTAGATTCCGCCGGTAAAGTGACCAAAGGCGTTCAGCAGTCTACCGACCCTAAAACTGCTGACCCACTGGCAACTCTGGACAAGGCACTGTCTCAGGTTGACGGTCTGCGTTCTTCCCTGGGTGCGGTACAGAACCGTTTCGATTCTGTTATCAACAACCTGAACAGCACTGTGAACAACCTGTCTGCTTCCCAGTCTCGTATTCAGGATGCTGACTACGCGACCGAAGTGTCCAACATGAGCCGTGCCAACATCCTGCAACAGGCTGGCACCTCTGTTCTGGCACAGGCTAACCAGTCTACTCAGAACGTGTTGTCCCTGCTGCGTTAATCGACTCTCCCCGATTAACCTGTCGCAAAGAACCCCGCCTCGGCGGGGTTTTTTTATGATGGCGAGTTGTGCAGAGAGTGCATGGCGCAAATAAGGCCTGTTTTGTACGACTGTTCAGCCGATTGGCATTTTGCCCCCTACGGATAATAGCGCTGACTCTCTTATCCGCAGGTTTTAGACATAGTGAGCGATTTGTATACCGCCGAAGGCGTGATGGACAAAAATTCTCTCTGGCTACGCTACGTTCCGTTAGTGCGCCACGAGGCGTTGCGCCTGCAGGTCAGGTTGCCCGCCAGCGTGGAGCTCGACGATCTGTTGCAGGCCGGAGGAATCGGCCTGTTGAACGCCGTTGAGCGTTATGACGCTATGCAGGGCACGGCCTTTACTACCTACGCGGTGCAACGTATCCGTGGCGCCATGCTTGATGAGCTGCGCAGCCGCGACTGGGTGCCGCGCAGTGTACGTCGCCATGCGCGTGAAGTGGCGCAGGTCATGCGGCAATTGGAACAGCAACTGGGCCGCCCGGCCAGCGAAGTGGAAGTTGCGCAGACGCTGAATCTGTCACTGGATGAGTACCGTCAAATTCTGTTGGACACCAATAACAGCCAGCTTTTCTCCTACGACGAATGGCGGGAAGAGCATGGCGAAAGCGCGGAACCGCTGCTGGAAGGGCACGAAGAGGCCAATCCGTTACATCATCTGCTGGAGGGCAATCTGCGCCAACGGGTGATCGACGCCATCGAGGCGTTGCCGGAACGCGAGAAAATGGTGCTGACGCTGTATTACCAGGAAGAGTTGAACCTGAAGGAAATCGGTGCCGTGCTGGACGTGGGGGAGTCGCGTGTCAGCCAGCTGCACAGTCAGGCGATCAAGCGCCTGCGCGCCCGTTTGGCAAGCGAGAACTGACATGCATTCAACTCTGAACCTTCAACCTTGCCACCATTGCGAAAACCGGACTGCCTAATGCCAGGAATAATGTTGAAAAAACGGCCGCTGAGCCGTTATTTAAAAGATTACAAACACAGCCAGACTCATTGTTCCCAGTGCGGTAAGTTGTTGGATCGCATGGCGTTGGTGTTTCGTGGCAAAATCATCAATAAAGACGCCATCGCGCGTATGGATCAGCCGATTGACGATCACGTCTGGCTGAACGTGCAAAATGAGCTGACCGCACTATGCCGGTTCTGCAGTGAAATTTCCTGCAATAGCCATCCGAGCTATTTCGACATTATGGCCTTCAAGCAGTATCTGTTTGAGCAGACCGAAATGAGCCACAGCACCATTCGCGAGTACGTGGTGCGCCTGCGTCGGCTGGACGAAATGCTGGTGGAACGCAACTACCCGGCAGACAAGTTTGCCAGCAACGCCAGTCATCAACGCATCATTGAAGACTTGCCTTCTGCGGCACACAACAATTACCGCATTGCCCTGCGTAAATACGACCAATATCTCGCCTGGCAGAAAAGCTACTGATCTTGCCTCCCCGGCAGGCCAGCCGGGGTTTCCACCGCTATCCCAATACGAATAAAGAGTGATTATTAGGTTCACATCTGCTAAATCTATCCTTTAGCTATTGATACCTTATTCCCTGGGGGAAGTTGTGAATCTGCAACAAAAATTGGCGCAGTTCCCGCGTCTCGATTTAGTCGGTTCTGCCACACCGCTCGAAAAACTGTCTCGCCTCTCAGACTACCTTGGCCGTGAAATTTACATCAAACGTGACGACGTCACGCCGATGGCAATGGGCGGTAACAAACTAAGAAAGCTTGAGTTTTTGGCCGCCGATGCGCTGCGGCAGGGAGCCGATACGCTGGTCACCGCCGGTGCCATCCAATCCAACCATGTGCGCCAAACGGCGGCGGTGGCGGCCAAGTTGGGCCTGCACTGCGTGGCGTTGCTGGAAAATCCGATCGACACCCAGGAAGAAAATTATCTGACCAACGGCAACCGCTTGCTGCTCGGGCTGTTCAACGCGCAGGTGGAAATGTGCGAAGCGCTGCACGATCCGCAGCAGCAGTTGGCCGATCTGGCTACACGCCTCGAAGCACAAGGCTTCCGACCTTATGTGGTGCCGGTAGGTGGCTCTAATGCGCTGGGTGCATTGGGTTACGTACAGTGTGCGCTGGAAATTGCCGAGCAGAGTCAACGCAGCAACGTCGCTTTCAGCTCGGTTGTAGTGGCGTCTGGCAGTGCCGGTACCCATGCCGGGCTGGCGGTCGGTCTGCAGCAATTGCTGCCGGAGACTGAACTTGTCGGTGTGACCGTTTCACGCAAAGTTATCGACCAATTGCCCAAGGTAGAACAGATCCAAAAAGCGCTGGCCAACAGTTTGGCTATCGACCAACTGGCACCCATCACTCTGTGGGATGATTACTTCGCACCGCAGTACGGCATGCCCAATGAAGAAGGGCTGGCGGCCATCCAGTTGCTGGCGCAACAGGAAGGAGTGTTACTGGATCCGGTGTATAGCGGCAAGGCAATGGCTGGGCTGATAGACGGCGTAGCCCAGCAGCGTTTCCGCGATGACGGCCCGATTCTGTTCATCCATACCGGCGGTGCTCCGGCGTTATTTGCCTACCATCCCCAGGTGTGAACGCACTTGGTTATTCCATTTTGAACTATATTTATAATGTTATATTCCTGCGTTCAAATGTTGTGGCTGTTAAAGTGCTGATATCAAAAAAGATAAACAACAGATGGGGTGTTTATGATGTTTTCTAAAGTTCGTCGTCAATTGCTGCTGGGAGTGATGAGCGTTGCGCTGACCGCCGGTTTGAGCACGCAAACCTATGCCGCCGATAACCTGCTGGAGCAGGTGAAGCATCACGGGACTCTGGTCGTCGGGCTGGAAGGCACTTACCCGCCGTTCAGCTTCCAGGGGGAAGACGGCAAACTCACCGGCTTCGAAGTGGATTTCGCCAATGCGTTGGCGCAGCATCTTGGTGTAAAAGCCAAGCTGAACCCGACCAAATGGGACGGCATGCTGGCCTCGCTGGATTCAAAGCGTATCGACGTGGTGATCAACCAGGTGACCATTTCGCCAGAACGTCAGAAGAAATATGATTTCTCCACGCCTTATACCGTCTCCGGTATTCAGGCGCTGGTGAAGAAGGGCAATGAAGGCACCATCACCAAGCCGGAAGATCTGAAGGGCAAGAAGGTCGGCGTCGGCCTGGGCACCAACTACGAACAGTGGCTGCGTGACAATGTGCAGGGCGTGGACGTGCGCACCTATGATGATGACCCGACCAAATACCAGGATCTGCGCGTAGGCCGTATCAATGCCATTCTGGTTGACCGCCTGGCGGCCCTGGATCTGGTGAAGAAAACCGGCGATACGCTGGCGGTAGCCGGCCCGGCGTTCTCTCGTCAGGAGTCTGGCGTTGCGGTCCGTAAAAACAACCCGGAACTGCTGGCCGCGATTAACCAGGCGATTGCCGACATGCAAAAAGACGGCACGCTGGCGAAGATCTCTGACAAATGGTTTGGCGCGGACGTAACTAAATAATGCACGAAAGTATTCAACTGGCGCTGGATTCAGCGCCATTTTTATTGAGGGGCGCGATACTCACTCTCCAGCTCAGTCTGGGGGGCATGGCGCTCGGTTTAATGCTCGGTTTTCTGCTGGCGCTGATGCGCCTTTCGCCGTTATGGCCGCTGTCCTGGCTGTCGCGTTTCTACGTGTCGCTGTTCCGTGGCACGCCGCTGATTGCCCAGCTGTTCATGATTTACTATGGTCTGCCGCAGTTCGGCATCGAGTTTGATCCCTTCCCGGCGGCGCTGATTGGCCTGTCGCTCAATACCGCGGCCTATACCTCAGAAACCCTGCGTGCGGCGATTTCGTCGATCGAAAAAGGGCAGTGGGAGGCCGCGGCCAGCATAGGTATGACCCGCTGGCAGACGCTGCGCCGGGTGATCTTGCCGCAGGCGGCGCGTACCGCATTGCCTCCGTTGGGTAACAGCTTTATCGGCCTGGTGAAAGACACCTCGCTGGCGGCGACCATTCAGGTACCGGAGCTGTTCCGTCAGGCACAGTTGATTACCTCACGCACGCTGGAAGTGTTCACCATGTATCTGGCGGCCTCGCTGATTTACTGGGTGATGGCGACTCTGCTTTCTGCGCTGCAAAATCGTCTGGAAGCCCACGTCAACCGCCAGGATCAGGAGTAACGCATGAGTGCCATCGAAGTAAAACAGCTGATCAAGCAGTTCAAAGGTCAAACGGTGCTGCATGGTATTGATCTGGAGGTCAGTGCGGGCGAAGTGGTGGCGATTATCGGGCCCAGCGGCTCGGGTAAAACCACCTTGCTGCGCTGCATCAACCTGTTGGAAGTACCGGATTCCGGTACCATTCGCGTCGGCGATATTCAGATTGACAGTTCCAAATCGCTGAGCAAACAGAAAAATTTGGTGCGGGCGTTACGCCAGCAAGTCGGGTTCGTGTTCCAGAGCTTCAACCTGTTTCCACACCGTTCGGTGCTGGAGAATATTATTGAAGGCCCGGTTATCGTTAAAGGCGAGTCAAAAGCCAGTGCCGAACAGCGGGCACGGGCATTGTTGGCTAAAGTGGGCTTAAACGGTAAAGAGTCTGCCTATCCACGTCGTCTTTCCGGTGGCCAACAGCAACGGGTGGCGATTGCCCGGGCGTTGGCGATGCAACCGGAAGTGATCCTGTTTGATGAACCCACTTCTGCGCTGGATCCGGAACTGGTGGGCGAGGTGCTCAATACCATCCGTTCGCTGGCGGAAGAAAAGCGCACCATGGTGATTGTGACGCACGAAATGAGCTTTGCCCGTGATGTGGCCGACCGCGCCATCTTTATGGACCACGGCCGCATCGTTGAGCAGGGACCGGCGAAAGAGCTGTTCGCTAATCCGCAACACCAGCGCACCCAGCAATTCCTCGACAAGTTTTTGAATCAGTAAGAAGGGGGGCATTTTGCCCCCTGACTCTCGATTAGCCAGCGTTCAATAATTCATTACGGGCGGCTGCGGCCAAAAAGGCGCTGCGGCTACCATAGCCCGGATGCTGCTGTACCATTGAATCAATACGGTTCAGCAGGCGGTGCGGCAGGGTAATATTGATACGTTCAGCCCGACCGTCAAACTTATCCATATTGATGTCGACCAGCAGCCACTGTCCGCCATTCAGCGTGTCGCTCTCCTGCGCCAGATGGAAGGAAACGGCCTGTGGGCGTGGGATGGACTGGTTGTCTTCGCTCAGAAGTTCGAAATGTGCGTCCAGCGCGCTTTTGGCGTCTTCAAAGGCTCTATCGAGGGTATCGCCTGCAAAATAGCAGCCCGGCACATCGGGAAAGAAACCGCTGGCGCTGCCGTCGTGTTCTGAATGTACATAAGCAGGGTAGAACATAATTTCTCCTGTTAATTCATGGTGCCGGGGGTTAGCGCAGTCCGGCATCTTTCATGATTTGGCGCAGCGTTCCCGGTTTAAGATCCTTACGCGGGTGTGGAACGGTGATCACCAGGCGGGATCCTGGGTGTTTAAACTGATGGTGGCTTCCCTTTATCCGCTCTAAAACCCAACCTTCCTGTTCTAATAGCCCGATCAGTTCTGAACTTTTCACACGCCTACCGTCCTTTTATTGTACGCACCATACACACTCGATGGCAACGAGATTAATACGCTAACGTGCCGCTTTTGTGCAGACAATAAAAAACCCTGCACGAGTGCAGGGTTTGCGGGAAGGTACGCAGGCTGGATGATAAAAGGCAGTAATCCAGCGCTACGGATTAACCAATGGTCATCAGGCTGGCGTTACCGCCGGCGGCTGCGGTGTTGACACTCAGCGAGCGTTCGATCAGCAGGCGTTCCAACAGGATATTGGTCTCGCCGTGGGCAAAGCCCTGCACCGAAACGATCGCGCCACTGCGCTGGGCAATTTGCTCGCACAGGGTACGCAACTGATCGGCGTCGCCGTGGTAAATGGCGGCGTCAAACTCCACCTTGTCCTGTTGCCAGTCCTTGCTGAAACTGATGCTGGCCTGAACCGCTACCGGCAGGCGGCGATACAGGGCGCGTTGCAGCTCGGCTTCCGGCCACAGCACGCTGCTGCCCACTGCCAGTACCGCAGCCAGTTGCGTCAGAGCATCGGCTTCGTTATCGGCCAGGCACAGTACCCGCTCACGCGGCAGCAGGGCGTAGGTATTGCGCTCGCCGGTCGGGCCTGGCAGAGGGCGCAGGGTGCCGCCCTGGCCCAGTTCGGCGTAGCGCTGTGCCAGCGTCACCAACTCAGATTGTTTTTCGGCAACGGCCCATTGCTCCAGAGCCTGATGGGCTTTGAGCAGTTGTGGCCGTGCGGTTGCCTCCAGCGGGTGCTCGTCGTCCTGACGGTTCAGGGTACGCAGCACCGCGTCATCCGGACGGTTGGCCAACAAGCGGTACAGATACAACGGGCCACCGGCTTTCGGACCGGTGCCGGACAGGCCTTCGCCACCAAACGGCTGCACGCCGACCACGGCACCGACCATGTTACGGTTAACGTACAGGTTACCGACCTTGGCGCGTTCGGTGACGCGGGCAATGGTCTCGTCGATACGGGTGTGAATACCCAGCGTCAGGCCATAACCGGCGGCGTTGATCTGATCGACCAGCGATTCCATATTCGAGCGCTGGAAGCGCACCACGTGCAGTACCGGGCCGAAGATCTCTTTTTGCAGCTCGTCGAAGCTGTCCAGTTCGATCAGCGTTGGCTTGATAAAGGTGCCGCGTGACCACTCTTTCTCATCCTGCGCATTGCCTTTCGCCGCCTGATAGACCTTACGGCCCTTGGCGCGCATCGCCTGGATATGGCGTTCGATACCGGTTTTGGCCTCGGCATCGATCACCGGCCCGATGTCGGTAGACAGGCGTTCCGGGTTACCCATGCGGCACTCGGCCATCGCACCGCGCAGCATTTGCAACGTATGGTCCGCCACGTCTTCCTGAATGCACAGGATACGCAGGGCAGAACAACGCTGGCCGGCACTGTCGAAGGCGGAGGCGACCACGTCCGTCACCACCTGTTCGGTCAGCGCGGAAGAGTCGACGATCATCGCGTTCAGACCACCGGTTTCGGCGATCAGCGGCGTTGGGCGACCTTGCGGATCCAGACGACCGGCGATATTGCGTTGCAGAATACCAGCAACGTCTGTAGAGCCGGTAAACATCACGCCACGCACGCGGGCATCATTGACCAGCACCGAGCCGACGCTTTCACCCTGGCCTGGCAGCAGCTGCAGCACGCCTGGTGGAATGCCGGCTTCCAGCAGAATACGTACCGCCTGTGCGGCGATCAGCGGGGTTTGCTCGGCCGGTTTGGCCAGCACGCTGTTGCCTGCTGCCAGCGCAGCGGCAATCTGGCCGGTAAAGATCGCCAGCGGGAAGTTCCACGGGCTGATACAAACTACCGGGCCCAGTGGACGGTGGCTGTCATTGGCGAAGTCATCGCGTACCTGACCGGCGTAGTAATGCAGGAAATCGACCGCTTCACGCACTTCGGCAATGGCGTTGTTGAAGGTTTTACCCGCTTCGCGTACCAGAATACCCAACAGGCTTTGCAGCTGGCCTTCCATCAGTTCAGCGGCGCGTTCAAGAATGGCGGCGCGTTCGGACGGCGGGGTGGCGAACCAGATTGGGCCGGCAGCGGCAGCGGCGTCGAGCGCCCGGCTGACTTCCCCTTCGGTGGCTTCACGCACGTAACCGACGATATCGCCCGGTTCGGCAGGGTTAATCACCGGTTGTTCCACGCCCTGATCCAGCTCGGCATCGATAATCGGTTCTGCGCGCCATGGCTGTGTGGCGCTGGTCAGCAATGCGCTGGACAGTGACGCCAGACGCTGTTCGTTGGACAGGTCCAGGCCGCTGGAGTTGGTACGTTTCTCGCCATACAGCTCACGCGGCAGCGGGATACGTGGGTGCGGCAGGCCAATTTGCCCTTCGCTGGCCGCCATGGCTTCAACGGCGGTGACCGGATCGGCCACCAGTTCGTCGAGCGGCAGGGTAGCGTCGGCGATACGGTTAACGAATGAGGTGTTGGCCCCATTTTCCAGCAGGCGGCGCACCAGGTACGCCAGCAGCGTTTCATGGGTACCGACCGGAGCATAGATGCGACACGGACGGTTTAACTTGCCGTCGGCCACTTTACCCACCACCTGCTCATACAAAGGTTCGCCCATGCCGTGCAGGCACTGGAACTCATACTGACCTGGGTAGTAGTTGTTGCCCGCCATATGGTAAATCGCGCTCAGGGTGTGGGCGTTATGGGTAGCAAATTGCGGATAAATCAGGTTTGGCACCGCCAGCAGTTTGCGGGCGCAGGCCAGGTAGGAAACGTCGGTGTAAACCTTGCGGGTGTAAACCGGATAGCCTTCCAACCCGTCCATTTGGGCGCGTTTGATTTCGCTGTCCCAGTAGGCACCTTTCACCAGACGGATCATCAGGCGACGACGGCTGCGCTGCGCCATGTCGATCACGGCGTCGATGGCGAACGGGCAGCGCTTTTGATAAGCCTGGATCACGAAGCCAATGCCGTTCCAGCCGGCCAACTGTGGTTCAAAGCACAGCTTCTCCAGCAGATCGAGTGAGATCTCCAGGCGGTCGGCTTCTTCGGCGTCGATATTGATGCCGATATCATATTGGCGCGCTTGCAGGGTCAATGACAGCAGGCGAGGGTAAAGCTCTTCCATTACGCGTTCGTACTGCGCACGGCTGTAGCGCGGATGCAAGGCGGAAAGCTTGATCGAAATGCCCGGGCCTTCATAGATCCCACGGCCGTTAGAGGCCTTGCCGATGGCGTGGATCGCCTGCTGGTAAGACACCAGGTAGGCCTGCGCGTCGGCTTCGGTCAGCGCGGCCTCACCCAACATGTCGTAGGAGTAGCGGAAACCTTTGTCTTCCAGCTTGCGGGCGTTGGCCAGCGCTTCGGCGATGGTTTCACCGGTCACGAACTGTTCGCCCATCAGGCGCATCGCCATGTCCACGCCTTTACGGATCAGCGGTTCACCGCTCTTGCCGATAATACGGTTCAGTGAGCGCGACAGGTTGGCTTCGTTATGGGTCGCGACCAGTTTGCCGGTAAACAGCAGGCCCCAGGTGGCGGCGTTAACGAACAGCGACGGGCTACGGCCAAGGTGAGAATGCCAGTTGCCGTTGCTGATTTTGTCGCGGATCAGCGCGTCACGGGTTGGTTTGTCAGGAATACGCAGCAGGGCTTCCGCCAGGCACATCAGTGCCACGCCTTCCTGTGAGGAAAGGGAGAACTCCTGCAGCAGGCCCTGCACCATACCGGCGCGGCCGTTTGCACTCTTTTGGTTACGCAGTTTCTCGGCAATATCGTAAGCCATCTTATGGGTGGCTTTGGCGAGATCGGCAGGTAAGCGCGCCTGTTCGAGCAACATCGGCACCGCTTCGGTCTCAGGACGGCGATAGGCTGCGGTGATCGCCGCGCGGTTGACCGACTGCGGCAGAATTTGTTCAGCAAATTCAAGGAATGGCTGGTGGGACTCTTCCTGCAGTTGCGGCATAATGTCGTCCGCTTCGGCCTGGCCGGCAGCGGCAGTGGCAGGGATTTCAGGAATGTCGGAACCGTTCTCGAGACGCTCGAGATAATTAAAAATGGCCTGCTTGATCAGCCAGTGCGGCGTGCGATCGATACGCTGTGCTGCGCTTTTGATGCGATCGCGAGTTGCCTCGTCGAGCTTTACGCCCATGGTGGTAGTGCCCATGCCAATCCAACTCCTGTGTTTAAGAACCTATATACAAACGGCGGGCCAGATAGGCTGCTGGGATAGGTTCGTGCGTTGTGTGCTGTGATGAATGCAGACAATATCCAGCATGTTGCAACTTTGTGCAACCGTGTTAAATCAGGCGGATGAACGAAGTGTGAGTTCCATCGATTTTTTAACATCAATAACCGGCATGGTTCTTGCGTGGCCTTTGGCACGACAGGGTGGCGAGGGAGGGTTTGAGTGGGATATCCCCAGTGATATCAGGGCTAACATCAGATTTTTATTAGGTGCAACTCCGTTTGGTGTCGTCGGGTGTAACCCTGAGAGCGGTTAAATGTGACGCAGGGTAAACTTTGTGTAACTTTGTTGTTAAATATCTTGTTGGATAATGAATGGGTCATCTAGGATAGCCGGCAGTCAGACAATTGCGGGCGGAAACTATTTTCACCTGCGGGGGCCCGCAATTTCGCCACGTTCCGGCGGATTGGCAAGCAGTAACTATCGCAATACAGCGCGAAATAATAATGAGAGTGGAGAATTTCATGACAATGAGCACACCGATGCTGGTGACCTTCCTGGTGTATATCTTCGGGATGGTGTTAATCGGCTTACTTGCCTATCGGGCAACCAATAACTTTGACGACTACATTCTGGGCGGTCGTAGCCTGGGTAGCGTAGTGACCGCGCTTTCTGCCGGCGCATCAGACATGAGCGGCTGGCTGTTGATGGGCCTGCCGGGCGCCATCTTCCTGTCCGGCATCTCCGAAAGCTGGATTGCCATTGGCCTGACGATCGGTGCTTATTTCAACTGGAAGCTGGTGGCGGGGCGGCTGCGCGTGCATACCGAAGCCAACAATAATGCCCTGACGCTGCCGGATTACTTCACCAGCCGTTTCGAAGACAACAGTAAGCTGCTGCGGGTGATTTCCGCCATTGTTATCCTGGTGTTCTTCACTATCTACTGTGCTTCCGGCATTGTGGCCGGTGCGCGCCTGTTCGAGAGCACCTTCGGGATGAGCTACGAAACCGCGCTGTGGGCCGGTGCTGCTGCCACTATCCTTTATACCTTTATCGGCGGATTCCTGGCGGTGAGCTGGACCGATACCGTGCAGGCCAGCCTGATGATTTTCGCGCTGATCCTGACGCCGGTGATTGTTATCTTCGCGGTTGGCGGCATTGATACCTCGATGATGGTGATTGAGGCCAAGAATCCGGCCAATCTCGATATGCTGAAAGGTTTGAACTTTGTGGCGATCCTCTCGCTGCTGGGTTGGGGACTGGGTTACTTCGGTCAGCCACACATTCTGGCGCGCTTTATGGCGGCAGACTCTCACCGTACCATTCGCAGCGCACGCCGCATCAGCATGACCTGGATGATCCTGTGTCTGGCCGGTACCATTGCGGTCGGTTTCTTCGGGATTGCCTACTTCGCCAATAACCCGGATCAGGCGGGCAATGTGTCACAGAACGGTGAACGCGTGTTTATCGAATTGGCGATGCTTCTGTTCAACCCGTGGGTAGCGGGCATTCTGCTGTCGGCGATTTTGGCGGCGGTAATGAGCACCCTGAGCTGCCAACTGTTGGTGTGTTCAAGTGCGATTACCGAAGACCTGTACAAGGCCTTCCTGCGTAAGGGTGCCAGCCAGCGTGAGTTGGTGTGGGTCGGGCGCTTCATGGTGTTGCTGGTGGCGCTGATTGCCATTGCGCTGGCGGCAAACCCGGAAAACCGCGTACTGGGTCTGGTGAGCTACGCCTGGGCCGGCTTCGGTGCAGCCTTTGGTCCGGTGGTGTTGATCTCGGTAATGTGGTCACGCATGACGCGTAATGGCGCTTTGGCCGGTATGTTGGTGGGTGCAGTAACGGTGATCGTCTGGAAACAGTTTGCCTGGTTGGATCTGTATGAAATTATCCCGGGCTTCCTGTTCGCTTGTATCGCCATCGTGGTGGTGAGCCTGATGGGGCGTCAGCCTTCGGCAACCATCACCGAACGTTTTGATCAGGCAGAGGCCGAGTTCAAAACCGTTTAATTCTCTCGAGGTAATCATCTCAAAGGGCGCTTAATGCGCCCTTTATAAAGTTGTTTATTAGTCCGAGATACTCGGGCCTAGCGCACCGAGGGGCGCTCCGGCGGGCAAGCCGCTACGACCCCTTCGGCACGCTCTCCCTAATAATTGGCTTTGTCCGTAGTCTGAGGGCGCTTAATGCGCCCTTTGTCATTTTCTATTCCGCGGTTTTCTGTCATCTGCTTGAAACACCTGGCGACATTTGATTAGAAAAAATCACCCTTGCGGCTCTTGTATTTCTTCCAGCCAGAATGATAATCACTATCGTTGTGTTTTACTTTTCTTTACATTGGCGTTGCCGCTATTTCTGGCGTGCGGGCGCTTCGCAGCAGATGCCTTTTTAGGGGTTATTAATTATGTTTGTTCCCTTCCTTATCATGTTCCGTGAGGGGCTGGAGGCGGCGTTGATCGTCAGCCTGATTGCCAGTTACCTGAAACGCACGCAGCGCGGTCAATGGTTAGGCGTGGTATGGATAGGGGTGATTGTTGCCGCTGCCCTGTGCCTGGCGCTCGGCATTTTCATCAATGAAACCACCGGCGAATTCCCGCAGAAGCAACAAGAGCTGTTTGAAGGCATTGTTGCGGTGGTGGCGGTGCTGATCCTCACTTATATGGTGTTCTGGATGCGCAAAGTATCCAAGTCGGTCAAGGTGCATCTGGAAGGCGCTATCGATAACGCACTCAGCTCCGGTAAAGGCCAGGGCTGGGCGCTGGTGGCGATGGTGTTTTTTGCCGTGGCCCGCGAAGGTCTGGAATCGGTGTTTTTCCTGCTGGCAGCCTTCCAGCAGGACGTTGGCATTGCGGCGCCTATCGGTGCGGTGCTCGGCCTGGTGGCGGCCATCGTGCTGGGCATGATGATCTACTGGGGCGGGGTAAAGTTGCACCTGGCCAAGTTCTTCAAGTGGACCAGCCTGTTTATCCTGTTCGTGGCCGCCGGTCTGGCGGCCGGGGCGATCCGCGCCTTCCACGAGGCCGGGTTGTGGAACCACTTCCAGGATATCGCGTTCGACTTCAGTAACCATCTGTCGACCCATTCGCTGTTTGGCACCCTGCTCGAAGGCATCTTCGGCTATCAGGAAGCGCCAACGGTAAGCGAAGTGGCGGTCTATTTCCTGTATCTGATCCCAACGCTGATTTTCTTTTTCCTGCCGCAGCGTGCGGAACCGTCAGCGGTTTCGGCGCAACGTAAAATCAATCATTAATTTAAATAGGGAATCTGTATGTCTACTCCATTATTCCGCCGCAAGGCGTTGCACGCAGCATTACTGGCTCTGCCGGCGTTCGCGCTAAGCATCAACGCTCAGGCGGCGGACGTGCCGCAGGTGAAAATTACCGTTAACGACAAACAGTGTGAGCCGATGCAGTTGACGGTAGCGGCCGGTAAAACCCAGTTTGTGGTGCACAACACCAGCCAGAAAAACGTCGAATGGGAAATCCTCAAAGGGGTGATGGTGGTGGAAGAGCGTGAGAATATCGCGCCGGGCTTCACCCAGAAGATGACCGCCAACCTGGAGGCGGGTGAATACGACATGACCTGCGGACTGCTCAGCAATCCGAAGGGCAAGCTGACCGTGACCGCTGCCGCAGGCGCCACCACCGACGGTAAACCGAATGCGATGGATCTGGTCGGGCCGATTGCCGAATACAAGGTTTATGTGACCAAAGAAGTGGAAGGCCTGGTTAAACAGACCAAGCTGTTCACCGATGCGGTGAAAGCCGGCAACGTGGCCGAGGCGCGTAAACTCTATGCACCGACCCGCCAGCACTACGAGCGCATTGAACCGATCGCCGAACTGTTCTCCGACCTGGACGGCAGCATCGACGCCCGTGAAGACGATTACGAGAAGAAAGCGGAAGATCCGAAGTTCACCGGTTTCCACCGCCTGGAAAAAGCGCTGTTTGCCGATAACACCACCAAAGACATGAGCAAATACGCTGACCAACTGTACAACGACACCGTCGAGCTGCAAAAACGCGTCACCGATTTGACCTTCCCTCCGAGCAAAGTTGTCGGCGGGGCGGCCGGTCTGATCGAAGAAGTCGCGGCGAGCAAAATCAGCGGTGAAGAAGACCGTTACAGCCGTACCGACCTGTGGGACTTCCAGGCTAACGTCGACGGCGCGCAGAAAATCGTTAACCTGCTGCGTCCGCTGCTGGTCAAGGCCAACAAACCGCTGCTGGACAAGATCGACGCCAACTTTAAAACCGTTGATACCATTTTGGCGAAGTACAAAACCAAAGACGGCTATGAGTCTTACGAGAAGTTAACTGATGCCGATCGCAATGCCATGAAAGGGCCAATCACCACTCTGGCGGAAGACCTTTCACAACTGCGTGGCGTTCTGGGTCTGGATTGAGGCAAGCATAATGAGTAACAAGATCGGCCCGGAAAACGGGCCGCATCCACAGGACGCGGCGTCACCGTCGCGCCGTCGTTTGTTGCAGGGGTTGGGGCTGGGCGTGCTGGCGCTGGGCGGCAGCCGTCTGACCCAGGCGGCGGATAAAACCGCCGATCCGCTGGCGGTACCGCAGGACGAACGTTGGCAGAAGCAACCGTTCTATGGCGTGCATCAGGCCGGGATCCTCACGCCGCAGCAGGCCGCGATGATGCTGGTCGCGTTCGACGTGCTGGCGAGTAACAAGCAGGATTTAGAGCGTTTGTTCCGGTTGCTGACCACCCGTATTGCCTTCCTGACTACCGGCGGCAGGGCACCGGAGGTGGATCCCAAACTGCCACCACTTGATTCGGGCATCATGGGGCCGGAGATTTATCCGGATAACCTGACGATCACCGTGTCGGTCGGTACCTCGTTATTTGACGAACGTTTTGGTCTGCAGGCGCAAAAACCGCTGCGGCTGCAGAAAATGACGCGCTTCCCGAACGACTCGCTGGACGCCAGCCTGTGCCACGGGGATTTGGTGCTGCAGATTTGCGCCAATACCAATGAAACGGTGATCCACGCGCTGCGCGACATTATCAAGCATTCGCCGGATCTGCTCAGCGTGCGCTGGAAGCGGGAAGGGTTTATTTCTGCCCATGCAGCGCGTAGCAAAGGCAAGGAAACACCGATCAACCTGCTGGGCTTTAAGGATGGCACTGCCAACCCGAAAACCAGCGACAAACCCTTGATGGATCAGGTGGTGTGGACAGCAGACAACGCCGGGGAACCGGCATGGGCGGTGGGTGGCAGCTATCAGGCCGCGCGTATTATCCGTTTCCATGTGGAATTCTGGGATCGCACGCCGTTGCAGGAACAGCAAACCATCTTTGGTCGCGACAAGCACAGCGGTGCGCCACTTGGCATGAAGCATGAGCACGACGAGCCGGACTACGCGCAAGATCCCGAGGGCAAAATGATCCCGATGGACGCGCATATTCGCCTGGCCAACCCGCGCACGCCGCAAACCCAGAGCAACTTACTGCTGCGCCGTGGTTACAGCTATTCAATTGGCGTGTCCAATTCCGGCCAGTTGGAGATGGGGTTGCTGTTTGTTTGTTATCAGGCCGATCTGGAAAAAGGCTTCCTGACGGTGCAAAAACGCCTGAACGGCGAAGCGCTGGAAGAGTATGTCAAACCGATCGGCGGCGGCTATTTCTTTGCGCTGCCGGGGGTAAAAGACGCCAATGATTACCTGGGCAGCGGCCTGTTGAAAGCGTAACTCACCTCTTACAAGGCGGGGGATCCCCGCCTGAATTTTGCAGCCATTCACGACGAACCGCCGTTAATTAAAATCAATAGTGACCTTGCGCAATTGGGGGACCGGGCTTTAATTAGGCTAACTATTTTCATTTTTTGTTAAAAGCATTAACATGCTGGCCATAACGTTCCAAATGGTTCATACCCTTCGATCCCTTTAACGGCATTTTCCTGATGAAAAGCACTCATAAAAACCGGTTGGCAGTTTCAGCGCTGGTTATTCCAGCCCTACTGCCTGTTTCTGCCAGCTTTGCGCAGGACAAGGATAGCGAACAGACCATGGTGGTCACGGCCAAACGCAGCGGTCTTTCTGAACTCTCAACCCCGGCTGCCGTCAGCGTGGTCACGGGCGATCAAATCCGTGAGGCGAGGCCGCAGATCAACCTGTCGGAAAGCCTGGGCAGCGTGCCGGGTCTGCAAATTCAGAACCGCCAGAACTATGCGCAGGATTTGCAGCTCTCGGTGCGTGGTTTCGGCGCGCGCTCAATGTATGGCGTGCGCGGCGTGCGTATCTATGTCGATGGCATTCCGGCCACCATGCCGGATGGGCAGGGGCAGACCTCGAATATTGACCTTAACTCGGTCGAGAAGGTGGAAGTGTTACGTGGCCCGTTTTCCGCGCTCTACGGTAACGCCTCCGGCGGCATGGTGAATGTGGAAACCGAAACCGGCCAACAGCCGCCCCGCATTGAGGCCGGTTCGTACTTCGGCAGCTACGGCACCTGGCGCTATGGCGTCAAGGCCACCGGGGCAACCGGTGACGGTACCCACGCCGGTGATGTCAACTACACCATTTCCGGCACCCGTTTCACCACTCAGGGGTTCCGTGACCACAGTGGCGCGCGGAAAAATCTTGGTAATGCCAAGCTCGGTGTTCGCATCGACGATGTCAGTACGCTCACGCTGCTGTTCAACAGTGTTGATATCAACGCCAACGATCCGGGCGGCCTGACGAATGCCGAATGGCACGATAATCCGCGCCAGGCACCGCGAGCCGATCAGTACAATACGCGCAAAACCACGTCACAAACTCAGGCCGGGTTGCACTACCAGCGTGAGATGGGCGTTGATGACGATCTCAGCATCATGATGTATGCCGGTGAGCGTGAAACCACTCAGTACCAGTCGATCCCGGTCGCGGTACAGCAGCGCAGTGCGCAGCATCCGGGCGGGGTGATTGATCTGACGCGCCATTATCAGGGGATTGATACCCGCTGGACGCACCGTGGCGAGCTGGGCGTGCCATATACCCTGACCGGCGGGCTGGATTATGAAACCATGACCGAGCAGCGTAAAGGGTATGAAAACTTTACTCAGGTCAACGGCGTCACCGAGCTTGGCACCGAGGGAGCGCTGCGCCGTAACGAACGCAACCTGATGTGGAATGTGGATCCTTACCTGCAAACCTCATGGCAGTTGACGCAACAGCTGACGCTGGATGTTGGTATGCGTTACAGCACCGTTAATTTCGACTCTAACGATCACTACGTTACCGGTGCCAATGGCGATGACAGCGGCAGCGCCAGTTACCATCAGTGGCTGCCTGCCGGATCCCTCAACTATGCGGTGATGAGCGGCTGGAACCTGTATCTTTCCGCCGGTCGCGGTTTTGAGACGCCGACCATTAACGAACTGTCTTACCGTTCAGGCGATCAGGCCGGGCTGAACTTCGGCCTGAATCCCTCGACCAGCGACACGGTGGAGCTGGGTAGTAAAACCCGCATTGGCAATGGCCTGCTGACCGCCGCCGTTTTCCAGACTGACACCCGCAACGAAATCGTGGTGGATGAAAGCAGCAACGGCCGCACCAGTTACAAAAACGCCGGGCAGACCCGCAGGCGTGGTCTGGAGCTGGCGCTGGATCAGCAATTCGCTTATGACTGGCGGGTACAGCTGGCCTGGACGCTGCTGGATGCACGCTATCGCGATGATGTGTGCGGCGACAGCCAGTGTTCGGCGACCAACATGGTGCCCAGTGGCAACCGCATGCCGGGCATTGCGCGCAATATGGGCTATGCCTCGCTTGCCTGGTCACCGCCGGAAGGTTGGTATGCCGGCGCAGAGGTACGCTATATGAGTGATATTGAAGTTAACGATGCCAACACGGAGCAGGCCCCGGCTTATACCACCGTTGGTTTGAATACTGGCTACCGCTATCCGCTGGGTAATTGGATGCTTAACGTTTTCGGCCGGGTAGATAATCTGTTTGACCGACAATATGTAGGGTCGGTGATCGTTAATGAAGGTAATGGCCGTTACTACGAACCGGCACCGGGCAGAAACTGGGGCGGCGGATTGAGCGTCTCTTATACCTTCGAGTAACTTCAGGACTTGCCTGTCGGCGTAATCATTCAGCATCAGGGCGGGAGCTTTCCCGCCTTTTTTATTTATAAATTTCGGCGGATTGACAGGTTCTGAGTTGGATGAAATTTAATCGGGAAACCAAAATGTCATCGACGCCATTTAATGGTAACTATTTGATATTATGCATGTTAAAAATTTTATTGAATGACGTAATCGGCGTGATATAGTGTTCTTGCGCCGCGTGAAAACAAAAAAGATTAAAATTTTTTACATTTTAGTAACGCGGCAGGGTTGAATGTCATTATACTGTAATCATCTGGCGGTAGTTTTCACAAGGTGCACAGCTCGAAGCTGTAAATAACACTGCGGGGATCGCTAATGGTAAAGTCCTTGGTTGGGCTAGAAAGAAAAAATAACAGACCTTCCCTGATTTCTCGTTGTAACGAGGGCATTCGCTCCGACTCTCTTTTCCTGGCTACTCCGCACTCTCGTCATCACAAATTCTTGTCACTTTTTAATCTGGTTTTAATTACGCAATCGCGTTATCCCGTGAAACATCGGTGTGCCGTCACGCCCGCCGTATATTCACTTTTTCAATTGGCTATTGTTGGCTCGAAAGGAAGCCGAAACCTAATCTGTGTGTGAAACATAATCGCGCGGCCAGGCCGTTGCGGTAGGTGAAACAAACTGTAAGGTGCCACTATGAGACAAAAAGCAGTGATCAAAGCACGTCGTGAAGCGAAACGCGTTATTCGTCGTGACGCTCGTAGTCATCGCCAGCTTGAAGAAGAGTCCGTAACCTCGCTGGTACAAATGGGTGGTGTTGAGTCTATCGGCATGGCACGTGACAAGCGCGATAGCTCTCCCATAGAGGCACGAACCGAAGCTCAGGGTCATTACTTAATCGCCATAGATAAGAAGCAGTTGATTTTTGCCACCGGTGAAGCCGGCTGCGGCAAAACTTTCATCAGCGCTGCGAAAGCGGCAGAAGCCCTTATACATAAAGAAGTGGATCGGATTATCGTTACTCGTCCGGTTCTGCAGGCGGATGAAGACCTCGGTTTCTTACCCGGGGATATTTCTGAGAAGTTCGCCCCTTATTTCCGTCCGGTGTATGACATTCTGGTGCGCCGTTTAGGATCGTCCTTTATGCAATACTGCCTGCGTCCGGAAATCGGCAAGGTAGAGATCGCGCCTTTCGCCTACATGCGCGGGCGTACCTTCGAAAATGCGGTCGTTATCCTGGATGAAGCCCAGAACGTAACCGCCAGCCAGATGAAGATGTTCCTGACCCGTTTGGGTGAGAACGTAACGGTAATCGTTAATGGTGACGTCACCCAATGCGACTTGCCACGCGGCGTGAAGTCCGGCCTCAGCGATGCGATGGAACGCTTCGAGGAGGATGAAATGATCGGCATCATCCGCTTTGACAAACAAGACTGCGTCCGCTCCGCCCTGTGCCAGCGTACGCTCAACGCCTACAGTTAAAACCTGCCTGCTAATTGAAGGCCGCCGCTTCGGCGGCCTTTTTACTGCGCTGGAGATGGGGCCGACCGATCATCTCAAAACCAAGGATACTGGCCCATCACGCCAGAGTAAAATAGCATCCGGCCACTCACCGAGGCGCAAAGCAGGGCCAGCATCAGCACGCTGGCGGTTCCTGCTGACAACACCGGTCGGCGATAAAGATAGGTCGCCAGCCCGGTCGCGATAATCAACCCGGCAAAAATCAGCCAGACCATCAGGCCTGAGCCAAAGATGGCGATGGCACTGGCCAACATTTTACCCTGTTCACTAAAGCCTGCGCTGTACCCCAGGATCACCGCCAACATCAGTGCCACCGCCAGCAAAATGCCGCCCGGCAGTTGGGTGGGAAGCTGTCGTTGATGCTCATCCAGCGTGGCATTGAAGACACTGATCCTCAGGCCCAAAGTAGCAAAACCCAACAGCAGCGCCGTGGTAATAAAGCTGAGATGGGTGATGGGCGAGTGCCACAGCGGGTGGCTGCTCATCTGGTAATAAACCTGTGCCGAAACCAAAATGGCAGCCAGCCCGGCAAGGGAAGCCAGCAGGCTAACGCCGCGGATTAAGGCATGGCTACGGTTAAAGCGAAACAGGATGGCCGCCCAGCTAAACACCACCGCATTGAGCAAGAAGAAAGCGACGACTTCCCGGCTTAACCAGGAATGACCGATACCCAAAATGGCGCGGTAGGCACCGGTTGGCGAGCCCAGATGCAATAGCGACAGCATCGAACCGAGAATATTGACGGTTAGAATAACCACCGCCATGTTGCGCAGGGCATTAAAGCGTTTTTCTTCCGTCAGCCATATCGGCTGGGCGAGGATTAGTATTGTGATGGCCACAATCGTGCCCACCGCCCACTGACAAAATACGGTAAAAAAGACCAGGGGAAGTTCATATTCAGACATGGCATCTATTCCTTATCACCGGCGGGAATAATCACGATATTGGGATGGCTGATTTGATGGTTCGGCAGTGAGTAACGGGTTTCGATGCGCGTTAAGTCAGCGGAGTACTGCACGCGCAGCACGTCTATATCACCAAACTGCAGCACTCCGGCCGGGCAGGACTCGACACAACGGGGTTGCAACCCCTCATCCAGCCGGTCGGCACACAGGTTGCACTTGCTGGTTTTCCCTTCGACCGGGTCAAATACCGGCGCATTGTAGGGACAAGCCATAATGCACATCCGGCAACCAATGCATTTGTCGTGATCCTGCACCACGATGCCGTCCGGGCGTTTACTGTAGGTATCGGCCGGGCAGACTTTCATACACTGCGGATCGTCACAGTGATTGCAGGACATCGAGATAAACGCCATTGCGTTAGGATCGTCAAAGCTAAATTCCCTGACCCGGCGCCACAGCACGCCCGCCGGGGTGGCATTTTCGGATTTGCAGGCCATTGAGCAGGTTTTACAGCCGTAACAGCCACGCATATCAACCAAGAATCCATATTGTCTGACCATGATTACGCCTCCGCCCGAACGTCAACCAGGGTGCTGTTACAACAATGGCCGGTGCCCAGAACCTCCACATGATCGTTAGTCACATGGCTGCTGCTGCCTCCTTGCTGTTCCCACCAACCGTTATCCAGACACACCACGCCGCGTTTGATTTGGCGGGTCACCACTGCCAATGCCCGGTGTTCGCCACGGTGATTGAAAGCAATGGCCCATGCGCCATTCTGGATATTGCGGCTGGCGGCATCATCCGGGTGGATCATGATATTGGGCTGATTGCGCTGCACCTCGAGGATCCATTCATTCATGCCGTGGCTGGAATGAATGCTGCGGGCCAGCTTGCGCTGCACGGCCATTAACGGATATTTTCTCGCCAGTTCAGGAGATCCTTTGGGCGATTCTTTAACCTGCATATAGGTGACAATCGGCGGGAAGTCCTTCTTCTGCCAGGCTTCAATAAACAGGTGGGCTTTTTTAGTCGGCGTGCGGAAGATGCCATCTTTGAACGGGATCCACGGCACAGGAACCGGCTTGACTGGCCCCTGGCGCAGTTGTTCAATCGTGATGCCGGTACCGGCCAGGCAGTTTTCGATATAGTGCTCAATCGGTTGATTAAACACTTCGCCAAAGCCGAAACGTTCGGCCAGCCGGGCAAAAATCCAGTAATCCGCTTTTGCTTCGCCCACCGGTTCTACCGCTTTTTCCATCAGTTGCACGTAATGGCTGCGAACGCCGGCCATCAGGCTGAGATCTTCAAAGATGGTGGTCACCGGCAGCACCAGATCTGCATACAAGGCGGTGGAGCTCATCAGGTTATCGGCCACCACCACAAAGGGCACTTTCTTCAATGCCTTCTTGACCATATTGGTATTGGGTAGCTGGGTCAGGGCCCCCAGAGTCATAATCCACCAGAAATTAATTGGGTGAGGGCGATCGTTGACGATCCATTCACCGGTTTTGGACACCGGTTTTGGACACCGGTATCGGCGAGATTTTTTCTACCTTGGGTGCCGCCGGCACTGGCGGATTGAACTTCATCATCTGTCTTGCGCCGCCGGCATCACAGACACCGCCACCGGCTTTGCCCATATTACCGGTCAGCAGCGCCAGATAGAACTGGCTGGCGGCCACATAGGTGCCAAACTCGGTGCGCTGAGCGCCGGACATATTCTGTACGATCATTGAAGGCTTATTGCTGGCATATTCCCGCGACAGCCGCAGCAGGGTAGCCGGTGGAACATCAGTCTCCGCCGCTACTTTCTCAGGGTTCCAGGGGGCGGCTTGCTGGCGGATCAATTCAAACACCGTGCTAAAAGCGGCATCAGCAGGCAGTTCTGCCTGCGTCAGTGCCGCAACAATGGCGGGCGTATCGTGACGCACCAGGCGCCGGCTCAGGATGTCGTAGACCAGATAGCTTTCTTGATCCTGTGGGTTTTCCCTAAGTTGTTTTTGCTGGGTATCGACCAGATAAACCGCCCCGGAATGTTGACGCAGAAAGTCGGCATCATAGCGCCGCTCATCGATAATGATTTTAATCATCCCCAGCGCCAACGCGGTGTCCGTGCCTGGAACAATCGGGATCCATTCATCGGCTTTGGCTGCAGTTTCGTTAAATCGAGGATCGATCACTATCAGGCGTGCCCCCCGATTCTGCGCCTTAATATATTCTTTAAAGTAGGCCTGCATGGTCACCGCCGGGTTATTGCCCCAGCACAGGATATAGCGGCTATCGCTAATGGTGTCGCGCATATCCGCATAGCGCAGGCCAAGCATCGGTATCATGGCGGCGGTGACCGCAGAGCAACACAAAGATCCACTGCGTTTGGTGGCACCGCCGAGGTAATCAAAAAAGGCCTTGGCCATATCGTTTTTAATCGAATCCATATTGCCTGCGTGAGTTGAAATCAGCAGGCCTTTATTCCCGTGACTGGCAATGGTATTACGGATATTTAGCTCAATCAGATCCAATGCTTCATCCCAGGATATGGGTTTGAATTTTCCTTCGCCCTTTTCCCCGTCCCGCAGCAAAGGTGTTTTAACCCGCAGTGGGTGATACACCCATTTGGTTCGGCTAATACCGCGCAAGCAGCACTTGACGTTAAAGCCTTTGCTGGCCTCTATTTTCTTGAGTTCACCCTGATAGACATAAGCCGTTAAGTTGCAGTGCAAACACTCCATCGCGCAGGTTGACCTATAGGTTTGGTAGTCGGCGAGTTTAAGCCGCACTCGGGGTAAGGGTTTGCCATTGTCCAGGGCCATGGAAAATATGCAGGGTGAGATGCTGGCCAAGCCAATAACTCCCAGTCCTTTTAACAAGGTTCTGCGATTCAATCTGATATCTGATATGTTTTTCATGATGTTTCCCGCACGTATTATTTGTTTTTATTATTGTTCGTGGTGTTGTTATTTATTTTAAATAACACCCTGAGTTAAACATGGGGGGATTATGATGCACTGATCGAAATCAAATTATTAATTTATTGTTTTACCGTGACTTACACGTTCCACTTATAGCTTAACGGCAAAGTTAATTTTCGTTTATTGCCTTTGGCAGACCGCTCTGGTTGGCCTGGTTGGACAGCGCTGAACCGTCAATTTCCGCTTGTTTACCTCTTGTGTAAATTATTGTGGTTTTTTGTATAGATTTTAGTTGGGTTAGCGTTAATGCTTAGTGGTGTTCCAGACGGGCGAAGGGGTTCATCCGCCAAAAGGAAATATCTGGGAGTATGCCGGGTTGGCGTACTGGGCATTGGGATTTTCAAAGCGGTTCAATCATGAAATATATTATTTTATTGCTATTTATTTTGTGCGTTGTGTATGTCCATTACCGTGGCAGGGTGCGTTACACCTTCTGGCGGCAACTTTCCGATCATTCGACCTTCACTGCGCCATTGAACGTTTTTATGTATTTATTCTCACGCGTGCCGACTACCCCTTATTTGCCGCCGGAGCAATTTCCAGAACTGCAGGTGCTGCGGGAGAATTGGCAAACCATTCGCGATGAAGGGCAGCAGCTGATGGCGATCCAGCAGATCAAAGCCTCGGATCAATTTAATGACGCCGGATTCAATTCGTTTTTCAAAACCGGCTGGAAGCGCTTTTATTTAAAATGGTATGAAGACAGCCACCCGTCGGCGATGAGCCTGTGTCCGCAGACCACGGCTTTGTTACGGAGCCTGCCTTCGGTCAAGGCGGCGATGTTTGCCGAACTGCCGGACGGCAGCCGCCTGCCGCGCCACCGCGACCCTTACGCCGGTTCGCTGCGTTATCACCTGGGGCTGATTACCCCGAATGACGACCGCTGCTTTATCGAAGTGGATGGCGAGCGTTATAGCTGGCGTGATGGTGAGGGGGTGATGTTTGACGAGACCTATCTGCATTTCGCCGAAAACCAAAGTGGGCAAAACCGACTGATCCTGTTTTGTGATATCGAAAGGCCGATGCGTTTCCGCTGGGCGCAGGGCATCAACTACTGGTTGGGGCGTAACCTGATGAGCGCGGCTACCGCACCCAATGAAGAGGGCGATCGCACCGGTGGCGTCAACAAGCTGTTCAAGTACATTTATGCGGTGCGTAAAGTGGGCAAGCGGCTGAAGGCGTGGAACCGTACCGGGTATTACATCATTAAATGGATTTTGTTTGGTGGGATTGCGGCGGGCATTTTCTTCGCGATTTAAACTTTCGCGCTATAAAGGCGATGGGCGCCAACAGGGCGCCCATCGGTTAATCAGGCAAAGATAGTCATCATATAGGCGGCGAACAGTGCCAGGTGCGCAGTCCCGTTCAGCACGTTGGTTCTGCCGGTGGAGAACGAAAGCTGGCACAGCAGCAACACCGTCAGCATTACCACGATATGTGGCGTCTGCAAACCGAAGATCAACGTCTGACCGGTCAGCGTGGCGATGACGGTGACCGCCGGTACCGTCAGGGAAATGGTCGCCAGCACCGAGCCGAAGAACAGGTTCATGGCGCGCTGTACCTGATTATTCAATACCGCACGCAGTGCCCCCAGACCTTCAGGCGACAGGATCAGCAGAGCGACCAGGAAGCCGGTAAATTGCGCCGGGGCATTTACCTTGGTCAACAAACCTTCCAGCGGATTGGCGTTAAACTTGGTTACCGCGATCACCGCAACCAGATGCACGATCAGCCAAACAGCATGCCAGGCACTGCTGTGCGAGGAAGGCTTGCCATGGTGCGGATCGCCATCGTCATCTTCGTGCTCATAGACGAACAGGCTCTGGTGAGTTTTGGTCTGGATCACCAGGAACACGCCGTACATGGCGGCAGATATCACCGAAACCAGCAGTGCCTGACCGGTAGTGAAGTTACCGCCGGGCAGCGCACTCGGGAACACCAGCACAATCACCGCCAGCGGGAAAATCGCCATCAGATACTGTTTTATGCCGCCCAGGTTTACGTACTGGGTAGCGAATTTACGGCCGCCAAGCAGCAGCGCAACGCCGACCAGCCCCGCGCTGACAATCATAATGATCGAGTAAAGCGTATCGCGCATCAGTGCCGGCGCGGCGTCGCCGGTGGCCATCAGCGCTGAAATCAGGCTGACTTCCAGGATCACCACCGACAGGCTGAGGATCAGCGAGCCATAGGGTTCACCCAGGCGGTGGGCCAGAACGTCGGCGTGGCGCACTACGCTGAAAGCACTGCTGAGAATACCGATCAAGGCAACGATGTTAATGCCGACGATCAGCGGAAAGTTGCTGGTAGTGCCCCACAGATTCAGCACCACCAGGGCGGCGATAGGGAGCAACAGGGAATACTCAGTGTGGCGGGATTTGGATCGGCCAGGATCGTTTTGCGACTTCATTTTGATGGTACTCCTTCTCAAACAGCGTGGTCCCGTCATCGCTGACTGCCGTTAAAGGCAACTCTGCGCATCCAGAATGTAATTATATTTAATAATAATAGGATACACCCGGTGGTGCGTGCCGGGGAATGATGTGATGTTGTTTTACTTGCAAAAGCAAATGCTTGCAATATGTGACTAGGTTAACAAAAAAACCGCACGGGATGCGGTTTTCTTTACTTTCTTTTACGCAGTAACATGAAATTACTTCATTAACGGCACATAAATTGCAGTTTGAGCGTGTATGACACCGTTAATAAAGGAAAAAATCCACATCAGTCATCAATATTGTCCATAATTTCATGCCGTTTATTATGATAACCCTCTTCGTTTAACCCCTCACGCCAGTAAGGTACGGCATAAAGCCGATTACGCTCACATTGACGATCGCGGCGCAGGAAGCGGCGCAGTTCAACCACCAGACGATCTTCACCGGCCAGCCAGTATTGGGTCGCGGCCTGTGGCTGCGGCAAGGCGCAAAACTGGGTGATCAGCTCGGCGGTTTTCTCGGTGCCGCCAATAATCCAGCTTAGCTCAAGGCCTGCAGGTTTTTTCAGCTCGATCACGTCGGCCGAGCTATCTACACGGATAAAGGCATTGCCTTCGCTGTGTGCCGGTAGCCCTTCCAGCAAAGCCGCCAATGCGGGTAAGGAAGAAGGATCGCCGGCCAGGCAGTAGAAATCGGCCTCAGGCAGCATGGGTTTCGGGCCACCGGGGTTACTGATGCCAATTTTATCGCCGGCTTTTGCCGCGCGCGCAAAGTCAACGGCCGGGCCGCTGTGATCATGAATGGCGAATTCAATGTCGACCTCTGCCAGTTCTGGACGCACCGCACGGATGGAATAGGTGCGAACAATGGGGCGTACTGCGTCAGCCGCCCAGCGCGGGCCATTTTCGGTCAGTGTCGGCAGATCCGGCTGTGTCTGGCCTGCAAGCGGCAGGAAAACCTTAATGTGTGCGGCGGCGGCGTTGGCCGGGTAATAGCGCAGGTCCGGCGCGGTGAAGGTGATACGACGCAGGTGCGGGGTAATATCGCGAATGGCACTGACTGCAATCAGGTAGGGTGCGCGTGAGCGTGTGGCTTCGGTGGTCACGGGTTTCTCCTTATGTTCGTTTGGCGCAGAGTATATCACGCCATTTGATAATGAGAATTGTTTGCTGATGAGGCTGGTGACAACGGCAGCTGCGCAAAAGCAGGCATTCTTTCCGAAGGGATAACCTAATTGGGAGGCATCATCTGGTTATGCTTAGGTGTGGCATTTTACCTTTTGATATTATTGCTGCTGAGTACAAATACTTTTTCACTTTAAATCCCGCGTGAAACTTGATTGCTCCACGAGAAAAGAATAAGGTCATTATTATCGCGGAAAGGGTTATAGAATTAATAAAATTCCGCAGCTAATAAATATACCCTATAGCTTTCAAGTTGCAGCTAGGCGACCAGCTCGCTCATCCCCAGGCGCTTACAAAAGTTAAGTAACTGGGGTGAGCGACAAATCTGTCGGGAACAGATTTGAACGCTGCTTGCAGCGGCCCTGAAAGGGCAAGGCCCATGGATGGGCCTTGTAAGCAGATAACAACGCTGCAACTTGAAAGATGACGGGTATAAGATGAACAGTGGCTAGGGAGTATGAGCAATCTTATTCCCGGGAGGTTGTTAAGGTGTTAACGCGAGATTTTCTGCAAAATGCGGATTGCAAAACAGCATTCGGCACCATTGAGGAGTCGCTGTTACTGACATCAGAGCAGCGTGCGGCCTCACTGGATTGTACTTTATCCCGCCGGCCGGATAACAGCCCGGTGTGGGTTTTCGGCTACGGTTCATTGATGTGGAACCCGGTGTTTGAATCCGAAGAGGTGCGACCGGCCACGCTGCAAGGTTGGCACCGTGCCTTCTGTTTGCGGTTGACGGCCGGACGTGGCACCTTGCATCAGCCGGGGCGTATGCTGGCGCTGAAAGAGGGCGGCCATACCACCGGCCTGGCGTTCCGCCTGCCGGAAGCCAAACTGCGCGAAGAGCTGGAACTGCTGTGGAAACGTGAAATGCTGACCGGCTGCTATTTGCCGACCTGGTGTGACCTCACCCTGGCCGATGGCCAAGTGGTGACCGCGTTGGTGTTTGTGATGAACCCGCAACACCCGCTGTTTGAAGAAGATACCAGCCACCAGGTGATCGCGCCGTTGATCGCCAGCGCCAGCGGGCCATTGGGCACTAATGCCCAGTACCTGTTCTCACTGGATAACGAGCTGAGAAACCATGGTATGAAAGACGACTGCATCGGTGATTTGGTCAGCTATGTGCAGCAGTGGTTGCAGCAAAATACCTCCGGCCCTGTTGGTGGAGAGGCGACGGCATAATCCCGCACCGCGCTTTCATAAGGCTCAGCATGCTGAGCCTTTTTTATTTGATATATCTAATACCTATATTTAATAACTTTATTCTGCATGAGCACTTAATCCATACTTTATTGATGGGTATTTATCTCGTTAATATTAAAGGAATTGATTATTTATTGGCTTAGAAACAGTTAATCCACCGCGGTGAAAAAATTCACTTAGCATGAAAATGCATAACTAAAGGTTATTTCTTATTTGTCCCCTTACCCCAGACTCCGTATCACTGTGTTTAACAATATTGTTCGACCGGGGGGAGTGGATGAACTTTCAACAATTAAAAATTATTCGGGAATCGGCGCGCTGCAACTACAACCTGACCGAGGTAGCCAACACTTTATTTACCTCACAATCTGGGGTCAGTCGTCATATTCGGGAACTGGAAGAAGAACTGGGTATTGAGATATTTATCCGCCGCGGCAAGCGTTTATTAGGCATGACCGAGCCGGGCAAAGAGCTGCTGGTGGTGGCAGAACGCATCCTGAATGATGCCAATAATATCCGCCGTCTGGCAGACGTATTCAGCAGCAACGACGCCGGTCAGTTGCACATTGCCACTACCCATACCCAGGCTCGCTATAGCCTGCCGGGGGTGATCAAAGAGTTCCGGGCGCTATACCCACGGGTGAGAGTGGTGCTGAATCAGGGCAGCCCCGAGGAAATCGTTGGCATGCTGGCCTCTGGCGAAGCCGATATCGGCATTGCCAGTGAGCGACTGATGAGTGATGAGTCTCTGGCGGCGTTTCCCTACTACCGCTGGCACCACACCATACTGGTGCCGGAGGGGCATGAACTGACCCGCCAGTCGCAGGTGACGCTGGAAATGCTAAGCACCTTGCCGCTGATCACCTATCGACAGGGTATTACCGGCCGTTCACGGCTGGATAGCGCTTTCAAAGCCGCCGGGCTAACGCCGGATATCGCCTTAAGCGCGCAGGATTCAGATGTGATTAAGACCTATGTCGAACTGGGGTTGGGAGTGGGGGTGTTGGCGGATATGTCTTACGAGAAGGAACGCGACCATGGGTTGGTCAGCCTTAACGCCGAACATCTGTTTGAACCCAATACCGTTTGGTTAGGTTTGAAACGCAGTCAGTTACAACGTAACTATGCATGGCGATTTATCCAGCTGTGTAACCCGACGCTGTCGCTGACTGAAATCAAAGACAAAGTATTTTCCTCACAGCTCGATACGGTGATCGACTACCAGATTTAGTTCAGAGGGCGGCGAAAACGCGCCGGGCATAGCGCCCGGCGATAGATAAAGCTAAAGCTGTTTTCTCAACAGTTTTCTCACCAAACGGCGTTTGCTTTTTTGCACTGGACCAATGAGCTCTAATATGGGGACTTCTTCATGAGGCGGTGGATTCTCCATATGCCAGCGAAGATGTTGCTGCAAAATTTCGATTGCGATTTCTTTTTGTTCTTGAATGGTTAGCGTTGGGTCGGTTAGATCCTTCTGTTTCATAGCCTCTTCCTTTTGAGCGTTATTTGTACACATCCTATCATGTGCTGATATTCAATCCCGCGGTCTTTTCAGATCCTCGATGTATTTACTCAATGTAAGAAAGTCAGTTTTGCAGTTCATGGTGCCGGGTATCACGGTGAATGATGCCTGGCGGGTATAGAGCTCGAGCAGACGATTGTTGAGGACGTTACTGATCAGTATGTCGGGAAGCGCTGTAGATATCAGCCCTTGCGTGTGCAGATTCACGCCATAAAAATAGAGGGTGTGCAGGCAGTGTTGCAGCATTTTGCCTCTTAGCGGATGTTTAGCCGCACGTCTGGTAAAGCTCTCCAGTGCGACCAGTTCGATGACGTTATCCACTCGGTGGTAGTAACACAGGCAAAAGCCAACACGAGTCAACGGCGCAGTAATCCACCTGAAAACAAAAGCAAAGCTTCCTGGCCTGAGCGCTGTGCTGTTATAAAATTTCAATAGCGAGCGCCAGTTAAGCGAATGACCATTTTTTCTGCCTTTTTGCCAGCGGCGATCTTGTTCAGTCAATGGGCTAATGAACAGCCCCGATTGGGCCAGCACGGTGTTCATATCTTCAATTGTTTGTTGAACCGCCCGATTATGTGAATCTTTGCCGCCATCCGTTGGCGTGTTTGCTTCCATTTGATAGCCCCCTGTAGCAACAAGTCGCACACTAATTGCTGCTAAGGGATTGCACAAAACGTTGTTTTCTCTAATGCGCAGCGGTACGCAAAAGATGTCATTTGTACTCAGAATTGCCCCGACGATTACGCCGCCACCCGCAAAACCCCGCCTGCTTAATAATCAAAATCGCAGCTATAGACATAAAAAGAATATCTATAGTTATTTAAGTACCTTCGCCTGCCGATGACTCTCACATACACTCGCGAAATTACTATAAATTCCATCCGCTTGGAGAGTTTTGATGAAAGCCTTCGTCCCTTCTTTGGTGTTTTTGGCCGTGGCGGCCAGTTTCAGCACACAGGCAGCAACTCCGGCCAATACTCTGGTGATCGCTCAGTCAATTGATGACGTGGTCAGCTTTGATCCGGCCCAGGGCTTTGAATTAACCACGGTGCAGTCATTTAACAGCCTGTATCAGCGGCTGATCCAGTCCGATCCAAAAAATCCGATTGAGCTTAAACCGACGTTGGCCAGCGAATGGCAGGCGGGCAGCGATAACCGCAGCCTGACTTTTACCCTGCGACCGGACGCCAAATTTGCCAGCGGCAACCCGCTGCGCCCGGAGGACGTGATCTTCTCGCTGTCGCGGGTGGTGAAGCTGAATCTGGAGCCGTCGTTTATCCTCACCCAACTGGGCTGGAACGCTAAAAATGTCGACCAGTACCTGACCAAGGTCGATGACCATCGGGTAAAAATCAGCTGGAGTGAAAACGTCAGCCCGGCCTTTGTGCTTAGCCTGCTATCGGCACCGGTGTCGTCCATTGTCGATGCCAAAGAAGCGCTGGCGCATCAGCAGGGTGATGACTTTGGTCATCAATGGCTGAACAGCCATTCCGCCGGTAGCGGCCCGTATAAAATTCGCACCTATGTGCCGCATGAAGTGGTGGTGCTTGACGCCAACCCTGGCTCGCCAGAGGGCGCACCCACGCTGAAAACCATCCTGATCAAGAACGTGCCGGATCCGGCCGCCCGCCGCTTGCTGATCGAGCAGGGGGACGCCGATATTGCGCGAAACCTTGGTGCCGACCAGATGGCAGCGCTGAAAGGCAAGCCGGGCGTCAAGCCGCTGGCGATCCCGTATGCCTCACTCTATTTCCTGCAGTTCAACGCCAAGGCGTCACCGGCGCTGGGTAACCCGGCATTCTGGGAGGCGGCGCGCTGGCTGTTCGACTATAAAGGCATTGCCGACGATCTGCTGAAAGGGCAATTCCAGACCCATCAGGCGTTCCTGCCGGAGGGTTACCTGGGGGCGTTGAAGGATAAGCCTTACAGCTTTAATCCGACCAAGGCCAAGGAGATTCTGGCCAAGGCCGGTCTGAAAGACGTCAGCTTTAAGCTGGAGGTCAACAACCAGCCGCCGTATCTGGATATCGCGCAGGCATTACAGGCCAGTTTCGCACAGGGCGGGGTGAAGGTGAGTCTGGTGCCGGGCCTCAGTGCGCAGGTCTCCACCAAGGTCAAATCCCTCAACTACGACGCGACCCTGACCTCCTGGGGGCCGGATTATTTTGATCCAAATACCAACGCCGCCGCCTTCGCCTATAACCCGGAAGACGGCAGCAAAACGCTGGCCTGGCGTGCCAACTGGCAGATCCCTGCGCTGAACAAGCTGACGCTGGCGGCCACGGCGGAAAATGACACCGCCAAACGGGTGGCGGATTACCAACAGTTGCAGCAAGCCGTTCAGCAAAGCTCGCCGTTTGTGATCGGCCTGCAGGCACGCAGCCTGATTGCGGTGCGCGACAACCTGAAAGGCTATGAGCAGGGCATCAACCCCGACATGGTGTTCTACAGCAAGGTCAGCAAGTAATGATCAGCCGTTCCTCTTCGGCCGGGTTCGCCCGGCACGGTTGGCGCTGGGGCCGCAGGCTGCTTACCGGCTTACTGTCGCTGGCACTGACGCTGCTTGGCCTGCTGCTGTTCACCTTTATGCTCTCGCACCTGGCGCCGATCGATCCTACGTTGCAAATTGCCGGCGATCACGCCAGCGAAGCGACCTATGCTCAGGTGCGCCATGATTTGGGGCTGGATCAGCCGTTGCCGGTGCAGTTCTGGCGTTACCTGGTGCATCTGGCGCACGGGGATATGGGCATCTCGCGCATTACTTCGCAGCCGGTGCTGAGCGATTTACTTCGTACCTTCCCGGCAACGGTGGAACTGGCGACCTGCGCGATTATCCTCGGTGCCGTCGGCGGCATTACGCTGGCGTTTCTGGCGGTGATCAAACCGGGCGGCTGGCTGGACAACGTGGCGCGCCTGCTGTCGCTGATCGGCTATTCGGTGCCGATCTTCTGGCTTAGCCTGCTGGGGCTGCTGCTGTTTTACGCCACGTTGCATTGGTCGGCGGGGCCGGGGCGGCTGGACGATATCTATCTGTACAGCATGGAGCCGCGCAGCGGATTTATCCTGGTTGACAGTTGGCTGTCCGGCGATCGTGAAATGTTCTACAACGCCATCAGCCACCTGTGGCTGCCGGTGGTGGCGCTGGCGCTGCTGTCGATGGCGGGCATCACCCGTTTACTGCGTGCCGCGATGCTGGAAGAGTGCAATAAAGAGTACGTTACCCTGGCGCGTTCCAAAGGGGCCAGCCGCGCGCGCATTCTGGTGCGTCACGTATTCCCCAACGTGTTGGGTACGTTGATCACCGTACTGTCGCTGTCCTACGCCAGCCTGCTGGAGGGCGCGGTATTGACCGAAACGGTATTTGCCTGGCCCGGTGTTGGACGTTATCTGACTACCGCGCTGTTTGCCGCCGATACGCCGGCCATCCTTGGTGCCACCTTGCTGATTGGCACCTGTTTTGTGGTGCTTAATGCGCTGGCCGACGCGCTGACCTATTTAGTGGACCCGCGAACCCGATGAGCCAATATCTTTCTGAACATGAACCCCAGGGCGAACCGGCCGCCGCTTACCGCCCACGCGGCCGACTGACTACGCTAACGATTGGCGCAACGCTGGTGGCTATTTTAATCCTCACTGCGCTGTTGGCCCCCTGGCTGGCGCCGTTCGATCCCAATTTGCAACACATCGAGCTGCGGCTGTTGCCGCCTTCATCCGGCCATTGGCTGGGCACCGACGGCTTCGGTCGTGACCTGTTGTCGCGGGTGATTTACGGGGCCAGGCCAACGCTGATCCTGGTGTCATTGATCCTGCTGCTGACCATTCCGATTGGCCTGCTGGTGGGCATTAGCGCCGGTTATCTCGGTGGCTGGGTCGAGCGTATTCTGATGCGCATAACCGATATTTTTCTGTCGTTGCCCAGCCTGGTGATCGCACTGGCGTTTGTTGCCGTGCTGGGGCCGGGGTTGATGAACGGCGCGCTGGCGTTGGCGTTAACCAGTTGGCCTTCTTTCGCCCGGCAGGCGCGGGCAGAAACGCTGGCGCTGCGTCGCAGTGATTATTTGGCGGCGGCGCGGATGCAGGGCATTGGTGGCCTGCGGCTGATGGTTGGGCACATTTTGCCGTTATGCCTGCCGAGTGCGGTAGTGCGTGCGGCGCTGAGCCTGGGCGGGATTATCCTGTCCGCCGCCGGTCTGGGCTTTCTCGGCATGGGCGTGGCCCCACCGACCGCCGAATGGGGGTCAATGGTAGCCGAGGGCAGCAAGGTGATTTTTGACCAATGGTGGGTCGCCGCGGTACCGGGTGGGGCGATCCTGTTTGCCAGCCTGGCCTTTAACCTGTTGGGCGACGGCCTGCGCGATAAAATGGATCCTCGTCATGGGCACTGATAACAATTTATTGACCGTTGAACGGCTATCGGTAGCGCTGCCGGGCGCGCAGCCGCTGGTCAAAGGCATTTCTTTCAGCATGGGACAGGAGCGGCTGGCGCTGGTCGGTGAGTCCGGTTCCGGTAAATCCCTGACTGCGCGGGCCTTGATGGGGCTGCTGCCACCGCCGTTACAGCTACAGGCGCAGCGTTTAACCTTGGGCGGGGACGATCTGGCACGCCTGAGCGAGCGTCAGTGGAACCGTCTGCGCGGCAACAAAGTGGCGATGGTAATGCAGGATCCCAAGCATGCACTGAACCCGACCCAGCCGATTGGCCGTCAGGTGGAGGAGCCGTTGCTGCTGCATACCCGCCTGGGCCGCGCCGAACGGCGAGAGAAGGTGCTGGATATGCTGGCGGCGGTTGGCTTGCCCGACCCTGCCGCGCTGCGTCAACGTTACCCGCACCAGCTGTCTGGCGGCATGGGACAACGGGTGATGCTGGCAATCGCGTTGATTAACGATCCGCAATTACTGATTGCCGACGAACCCACGTCCGCTTTGGATCACCAGATGCGCGATCAGGTATTGCAACTGATTGAGAACCTGGTGGAGCAGCGCAATATGGGCCTGATTTTGATCAGCCACGATTTACAACAGGTGGCGCACTACTGCGAACGGGTGTTGGTGATGTACAAAGGCGAACTGCTGGATCAGTTACCCGCCGATCGTCTGGCCTCGGCCACTCACCCCTATACCCGCACGTTGTGGTCGTGTCGGCCAAGTAAGCAAACCCATGGCAAATCCTTGCCGGTGTTGGATCGCGCGTTGCTGGAGTCGCTGAAATGAGCCTGATTACACTGGATAACCTCAGCGTCAGCCATCGTCAGGGCTACGAAATACGTACCGTGGTGCATGAGGTCAACCTGCATATTGAAGCTGGCGAGTGTTTTGGTTTGGTCGGCCCTTCCGGCTGCGGTAAATCGTCGCTGCTGTGGGTGTTGGCCGGGCTGAATGAAAACTGGAGCGGCGGTTTCCAACTGCTGGGCCGCGATTTGCAGCCGGGTCGCCCGTTCACCGGTACGTTGCGGCGCGAGGTGCAGATGGTGTTTCAGGATCCTTATGCCTCGCTGCACCCCAAACATCGCTTGCTGCGCACGCTGGCAGAGCCGCTGAAATTGCTCAAAGAGAGCGCTATCGAACAGAAGATTAGCGCCGGTTTTCGTCAGGTAGGCTTGGATCCTCGGTTGTTGGACCGTTATCCGCACCAGCTTTCCGGCGGTCAACGTCAACGAGTAGCGATAGTGCGCGCACTGCTGTTAAAACCCAAACTGCTGTTGCTCGATGAGCCAACCTCGGCGCTGGATATGTCGGTGCAGGCGGAGATCCTCAACCTGCTCAACGAGCTGAAACAGGCGGGTGACCTGACGATGATCCTGGTCAGTCACGACGCCGATGTGATCGACCACATGTGCGATCGCTCGGTGGCGATGGCGCACGGCCGTCTGGTCAGCTGAATTCTGCCCGCCGTTAACCCGGCGGGTATTATTTGGAATCAATAGACATCTGCGTAATAAATAAAGCAATTTATAGTCGTTCTTCATCTAAGCCACTGCGCCTACACTCGAAAAATAACGCATCCGCGTAATTCTGGAGAGTGCATCTAATGAAACGGCTAATTCCCACCTTATTGTTCAGCGCCCTGGCGGCGAGCTTTGGCGCACAGGCGGCGACCCCGAAAGACCAGCTAGTAGTGGTCAGTTCGCTGGAAGGCATCATCAGTCTGGATCCGGCGGAAAGTTTCGAAACCGTCAGCTCGGCCAACCTGGTCAATCTGTATCAGCGGCTGCTCACGCCGGACCGTACCACGCCGGAAAAATTGGCGCCGGAGTTGGCCAGCGGTTGGCAGGCGGGGGCGGACGGTCGCAGCCTGATTTTTACCCTGAAGGCAAACCAGCGCTTTGCTTCCGGTAATCCGGTGCGGCCGGAGGATGTGATCTTCTCCCTGGTAAGAGCGGTGAAACTGAACAAGGCGCCGTCGTTTATTCTCGGCGAATTTGGCTGGACGCCGGAAAACGTCGAGAGTCAGTTGAAGAAGCTGGGCGATAACCAGGTGCAGTTAAGCTGGTCGGCCAATATCGGTAGTGGGCTGGCGCTGCGGCTGTTGACCGCGCCGGTCGCCTCGATCGTCGATGAAAAACTGTTGAGTGAGCACAGCCAACAGGGGGATTTCGGCAACGCCTGGCTGCGTTCCAATTCCGCCGGTGCAGGGCCTTATCGTGTCAGTAACTATGTGCCGCATGAGGCACTGTTATTCAGTCGGAACGACTACGCTCAACCGCAGGCGAAGATAAAAACGGTGCTGCTGAAGAACGTCAGCGATGCCGGAACCCGGCGCCTGTTGCTGCTGAAAGGAGACGCCGACGTGGCTTACGATCTGGGTGCCGATCAGTTCAATTCGTTGCGTAAAGAGCCGGGTGTCAGGATAGAGCAGCAGGACTCGTCCAAAGTCTATTATCTCGGCTTCAACACCGGCAGCAAACAGACGCCGGCGTTGAGCAACCCAGCCCTGTGGCAGGCGGCGCGCTGGCTGGTGGACTATCAATCCATTGCCGACAACCTGTTGAAGGGGCAGTACCGTGTTCACCAGGCGTTTCTGCCGCTGGGGCTGGATGGCGCGATCGACGACCAACCGTTCAAGCTCGACGTAGCCAGGGCCAAACAGATTTTGCATGACGCCGGGATTGCCGAAGGTACGCGCATTGATCTGATCGTCATCAACCAGCCGCCGTATACCGATATTGCCCAGGTGCTGCAGGCCAGCTTTGCCAAGGCCGGTTTGCAACTGGATATCCATCCGGTGGTGGAAAGCGATCTGTGGGGCAAGATGCGCAGTCGTGATTTCCAGGCCATTTTCACCTATTGGGGGGCCGACTATCTGGATCCGAACACTAACGCCAGTGCCTTTGCCTATAACGTGCCTAACGGGCCGAAAACCCTGGCA
Source organism: Serratia sp. S4 (assembly GCF_000347995.1). Lineage (NCBI taxonomy): Bacteria > Pseudomonadati > Pseudomonadota > Gammaproteobacteria > Enterobacterales > Yersiniaceae > Serratia > Serratia sp. S4. Next base: position 3,177,795 of record NZ_KB661120.1, on the reverse strand, counting down.
TGGCGTACCCAGTGGAACATCCCGGCGCTGAGTGCGGAAACCCGCGCAGCGGCGGCGGAAGGTGATGGGGCAAAACGCGCCGCGCACTACGCCAGCTTGCAGCGTGAATTACAGACCAGCTCACCTTACGTGGTGGCATTGCAGGGGCAAACGTTGGTGGCGCTGCGCGACAACGTTAAAAACGCCAAAGTGGATATCGCCAACAGCATGCTGTATCTCGATCGCGTGAGTAAGTAGCCCGCCACGGCACGGCTTTTGCAGGATCGGTTTATTTAGCGAATCGGGGATCCTGTCATGAGCCGCAATCACGTTTTCCCACCCAGCGCCGGCGACTTTTTGCTGGCCTCCAGGCGCTGTGAAATCACCGTATTGCAGCAACTGTTGCAAATGGGGCAGTTGGTCGGCCGGGTCAGCCAACTGATCCATGTGCTCCAACGGGAACGCGGTACCGTCAATATTTACCTGTGTTCACAGGGAGCATTGTTCGGTGAACGCTTGGCCGGAAGGGCGCAGGAAGTGCAACAGGCTGAACTGGCGGTGCAGCGCCAGTTGATGCAGTTGGATGACAACACCGCCCCCCTGGCCAGCGCCAGCCGTCTTTTCAGCCGCATTGCCTGCGCATTGCATAATCTTGCCGGCCTGCCCGCGTTGCGCTGCCAGGTGCAGCAACGTCAAATTTTGCAGCCTGCCGCCATGGGCATCTTTAATGAGGTTATTCATAGCCTGCTGGCGCTGGTGTTCGAAGCGGCGGATGCCTGCGCGGAACCCACCACGGCACGTGCGTTGATCGCCATGTTCAGCTTTATGCAGGGCAAGGAGCTGGCTGGGCAGGAACGGGCGATCGGCGCGGCCGGTTTTGCCTCCATGCATTTCGATGCGTCGGCGCACCAGCAGCTACTGGTGCTTATCGAAGGGCAAGAGCGCTGTTTTGCTACCTTCGGCGAGTTTGCCGATGAGCCTTCGCTGGCCCAGTGGCGGCGAATGCAGCAACAGGATGACCGCGAGTTTGAGCGCCTGCGCCGTATTGCCTGCACCCAATGGCAACTGAGTAACAAAGCCGACACCAGTCTGCGCTGGTTCGAGATCACCAGTGCGCGTATCGATCTGATGAAACAGATTGAGGATCGGCTGGAGGAGGCGCTGATGGCCAGTTGCCGCCACAATCTGACGCAGGCCCAGCACGCAATGGCGGAGGATTGCGCAGTTTACGCGCCACAGCCGATGCGAGAAAGTTACGCGGTTTTCGTGGCTGCGCCTTTGGGGGATGCATCGCCGCTGGTGGGGGATGGTATCCATCCGCGCCTGGGGCGCTCGATGCTGGAATTGATTCAGCAGCAGTCACAACGTCTGCATGCGCTGTCGGAGGAACTGGCCACGGCGCGTGCGACCTTGAGTGAACGCAAGCAGATAGAACGCGCCAAAGCGCTGCTGATCCAGCATCGCGGATTGACCGAGGCGGCGGCCCATCGGCTGTTGCTAAAGATGGCGATGAACCAGAACCAACGGCTGATTGATATTGCCAATGCCATGCTGGCGGTGGCGGATATTCTGCCGCCCAGCGGGAATACTCCCTAAGGGGTATATGCACACAGTCAGTGCAGTTACTGCCTTGCGATCGTGCAAAAGGGACGAATATATTTGCCCTGAATCATGCGGGCGCAGCATGCAGCGCCCCTACGGCCCGCATAACTATAACTTGGCATGTAAAATTAAAAATTGGCACGCAAGCTGCATTACTAAAACGTAGCCCGGCCAATGGCGGTCGGGTTGCCAACAAGATTATGGATAAAGGCGTCCTTTCAGCATGTTCACCCCAACGGTGGAATGTGCTGATGGGACGCCTTTTTTATTTTATCGCCTGATTGAAGGAATTGCCGATGACGCACACCAAACCCTCCGGACTTAGCCTGACGCGCCGCCGTTTTTTGGCCGGTAGTGCGGCGTTGGGCGGCAGCATGATGTTGCCCGGCCTGATGAACGCCGCCTGGGCGGCAGGCTCTGACGCCCCAGAGAAAAAAGAGATCCGCGTGGGCTTTATTCCACTTACCGATTGCGCTTCGGTGGTGATGGCGGCGGTGAAACAGTTCGATCAGAAGTACGGCATCAAAATTATCCCCAGCAAGGAGGCCAGTTGGGCGGCAGTACGCGACAAACTTTTGTCCGGTGAACTGGATGCGGCGCACGTACTGTACGGCATGGTGTATGGCCTGCAGCTTGGCGTCGCCGGGCCGCAGCAGGATATGGCGGTGTTGATGACGCTCAACAACAACGGTCAGGCGATTACGCTCTCCAACCAGTTAAGGCAGGCCGGTGTCACCGATGCTGCGAGCTTGAAAAAAACCGTCGATGCCAGCGCCAAAGGCACCTATACCTTCGCCCAAACCTTCCCGACCGGCACCCACGCCATGTGGCTGTATTACTGGCTGGCTAACGCCGGAATTCACCCGTTTGACGACGTACGCAATGTGGTGGTGCCGCCGCCGCAGATGGTGATGAACATGAAAATCGGCAACATGAGCGGTTTTTGCGTGGGTGAGCCGTGGAACCAACGTGCAATTGCGGAAGACATTGGTTTTACCGCCGTGACCAGCCAGGAGATTTGGCCCGATCACCCGGAAAAGGTGCTGGGTACCACCGGTAATTGGGTGACGGCCAACCACAATAGCGCCCGCGCGCTGACCGCTGCGGTACTGGACGCCGCACGCTGGATCGACAGTTCGGACGCCAACCGACAGGAAACCGCTCAGGTGGTGGCGGGGCGCGCCTATATCAACACCAGGCCGGAAATCATTACCGGCCGCATGCTCGGCCAATACCAAAACGGTCTGGGCAAGTCGTGGCAGGACTCACATGCGATGCGTTTTTTCCACGATGGCGAGGTGAGCTACCCCTACCTGTCCGACGGCATGTGGTTCCTGACCCAGCATCGCCGCTGGGGCTTGTTGAATGCCGAACCGGACTATCTGGCCGTCGCGAAGAAAATCAACCGTATCGAAATCTATAAGCAGGCGGCCAGCGCGGTGGGTGGAGTGAACCTGCCCGGCAGCGATATGCGTACCAGCACGCTGTTAGACGGCAAGCGCTGGGACGGCAGCAATCCGGCGGAATACGCCAACAGTTTCACTTTAAAGCGTTGAGGTCACCAATGAAAAATCTTGCTGAACGGATCGATATTCCTGCGTCATCGCGGGCAGAAGTCAGTGCGGAAATCGTGCCGCTAAAGCGCCCGGTAATGCCACTGCCGCAGCGCAAAGCCCGCTGGGGTTTGCTGTTACAGCAGGGTTTCCGCCGTGGCGTGCCCGCCGCGTTGGGATTGGTGCTGACTCTGGTGGTCTGGCAGGTTGCGGCGCTTAACAGCAAGGGTTTCCCTACGCCATGGGCCACCTGGCAGGCGGCACTGGTGCTGTTTGCCGACCCATTTTATTCCGCCGGGCCGAACGATCAGGGCATTGGCTGGAACGTACTGGCTTCGCTGCAGCGTGTGGCGACCGGTTTTGGGCTGGCGGCGCTGGTCGGTATTCCGGCCGGTTTTCTGCTGGGGCGCTTTGCGTTTTTGGCCAACATGCTCAACCCGATCATTTCACTGCTGCGCCCGGTCAGTCCGCTGGCCTGGTTGCCGATTGGTCTGCTGCTGTTTCAGCGGGCGGAGCCTGCTTCAACCTGGACCATTTTCATCTGTTCCATCTGGCCGATGATCCTCAACACCGCCGAGGGTGTCACGCGTATTCCGCAGGATTACCTCAACGTGGCGCGGGTGCTCAAACTGTCGGAGTGGACGGTAATGCGAAAAATCCTGTTCCCGGCGGTGCTGCCTTATGTGCTGACCGGTGTTCGCCTGTCGATTGGCATCGCCTGGCTGGTGATTGTGGCGGCGGAAATGCTGACCGGCGGCGTTGGCATCGGTTTTTGGATCTGGAATGAGTGGAACAACCTCAACGTCGAAAACATCATTATTGCCATCATCGTGATCGGTGTGGTCGGGCTGCTGCTCGAACAGGGACTGATGTTACTGGCAAAACGTTTTAGTTATCCGAACCGCTAGGAGTACGCCATGAAACCGATTATTCAGGTCCAGAACGTCAGCCAGCGTTTTGCCACCCCGCAGGGGGAGTTTATTGCGCTGGATCGGGTGAGTTTTGATATTCAGGCCGGGGAAACGCTCAGCCTGATCGGCCACTCCGGCTGCGGTAAATCAACGCTGCTGAATTTGATCGCCGGGCTGACCTTGCCCAGCGACGGCGTGTTGCTGTGTGACAACCGGCAAATCACCGGGCCTGGCCCGGAGCGCGGGGTGGTGTTCCAGAACCATTCGCTGCTGCCGTGGCTGACGACCTACGAGAATGTGGCGCTGGCGGTGCATCAGGTGTTTCGCCATGAGATGACGCGCAGCGAAATGCGCGACTGGATTGAACACAACCTGGCGCTGGTGCATATGAGCCATGCGCTGGACAAACGGCCGCATGAAATCTCCGGTGGTATGAAGCAGCGCGTTGGCATAGCTCGCGCACTGGCGATGAAACCCAAAGTGCTGTTGATGGATGAACCCTTTGGCGCACTGGATGCGTTAACTCGTGCACATCTGCAAGACGCGGTGATGGAAATTCAGCAGCGGCTGCACACCACCATAGTGCTGATTACCCACGACGTCGACGAAGCGGTGCTGCTGTCTGACCGGGTGTTAATGATGACCAACGGTCCGTCGGCCACCGTCGGCGAAATCCTGCCGGTGGCGCTGCCACGCCCGCGTTCACGAGTCGCGCTGGCGGATGACCCGCAATATCACCATTACCGTCGGCAGGTGCTGAAATTCCTTTACGAGAAGCACGCGAAAGCGGCATGAGAGCCGGACGATGGATAAACCCAGACTGGTGGTGATTGGTAACGGCATGGCCGGTATGCGGCTGGTGGAAACCCTGTGTCGGCTGGCGCCAGAGCGTTATGCCATCACGGTGATTGGCGAAGAGCCGCGTGGCAACTACAACCGCATTCTGCTGTCACCGGTGTTGGCAGGGGATAAGGCCTTCAGCGACACCCTGCTGCATGACTATGACTGGTATCGGCAGCAGGGAGTGCAACTGCTGGCCGGGGAACCGGCGCTGGCGGTGGATCGGCAACAAAAGTGGGTGAGTACTGCCCGGCATCGGTTGCCTTATGACCTGCTGGTGTTGGCTACCGGTTCGCGCCCCTTGCTGCCGCCGCTGCCGGGTGGGGCATTGAACGGTATTTATGGCTTCCGCACTCTGGATGATGTTGAAGCGATGATCGCTTGCTGTCGTCCAGGCCGACCGGCGCTGGTGATGGGCGGCGGCGTCTTGGGGATTGAGGCGGCGGCGGCACTGGCGCAGCGCGGCATGAGCGTCACCGTGGTGCACCGGGGCGAGCACCTGATGGAACGTCAGTTGGATGCCCGTGCGGGGCGGATGCTGCAACATAACCTGTTGCAGCGCGGGATCGAATGCTGGCTGAGCTGCGAAGTCAGCCGGTTTCAGGGAAGCGAACGGGTCAGTTCGGCCAGCCTGAGTAACGGCGAGATAGTGGCCTGCGAACTGGTGGTGATCGCCGTCGGGGTGCAGCCGGAAATTAGCCTGGCGCACTCCGCCGGACTGGCCTGCCGGCGCGGCATCGTGATTGACGACCAGATGCAAACGGCAGATCCGGCGGTGTTCGCCATCGGCGAATGTGCTCAGTTTGGCGAGACCACTTTGGGCCTGGTAGCCCCCTGCTGGCAGCAGGCTGAACTGTTGGCGCGGCGGCTGAGTGGGGAGCCGGTGGCGGGCTACCGGCCAACGCCGTTGCATACCCGCCTGAAGGTCAGTGGCGTCGAGGTGTTCAGTGCCGGTGAGATGGCCACAGACGGGCTCACCGAGGTCCATCACGCCGAAGATCCGCAGGCGCAGCATTACCGCCGCCTGCTGGTGCGCGACGGAAAATTACAGGGCGTGGTGTTGTATGGCGACGCTCAGGACAGCCCTTTTTATCTGCAGCAGCTTGGCCTGCCGGCGCAACACCCGGACGACTTGCTGTTTGGCAGCAGCGAACCCGTGACGCCTGCGGCGTCTGACGAGAGGATATCTGATATGCACAAGCCCGTTTTGGTGGTTGCCGGTCACGGCATGGTCGGTCATCACTTCCTGGAACAACTGGTTACGCGCGAGCTGCATTTGCAGTACCACATAGTGGTGTTTGGCGAAGAGCCGGTGGCGGCTTACGACCGGGTACACCTGTCCGAGTTTTTCTCCGGCCGCAGTGCGGACTCGCTGTCGATGGTTGAGGCGGGGTTTTTCGAGCGTAGTGGCATAGAACTGCGGTTGGGGCAGGAGGTGTGCGCTATCGACAGACAACGCAAATGCGTGATTGATGCCGAGGGCCGTGAGACGGCCTATGACCAGTTGGTGCTGGCGACCGGCTCCTATCCGTTTGTACCGCCGATCCCCGGCAACGATCGCCCTGGCTGCCTGGTTTACCGCACGCTCGACGATCTGGCCGCGATCGCAGACTGCGCCAAAACCGCGCGCGTCGGGGTGGTGGTCGGTGGCGGCTTGCTGGGACTGGAGGCTGCCAATGCGTTGCGTCAGCTTGGGCTGAACACCCATGTCGTGGAGTTTGCGCCGCGCCTGATGGGGGTACAGTTGGATGACGGTGGCGCGACCATGCTGCGCAGTAAAATTGAGGCATTGGGCGTCAGTGTGCATACCGGCAAGCAAACTCAGGTGATTATTGAAGGTTCGTTACACCGTCACTGCATGAATTTTGCCGATGGGGAGCAGTTAGAGGCTGATTTAATTCTGTTTTCCGCCGGTATCCGTCCTCGTGATCAGCTTGCCCGCGCTGCCGAACTGGAGGTGGGAGCACGCGGCGGTATTGTGATTGATAGCCAGTGCCGCACCAGCGACGAGGCGATTTATGCCATTGGTGAATGCGCCTTGTGGAACGGACAAATTTTCGGCCTGGTGGCACCGGGCTACCAAATGGCGCGTATCCTGGCCGATCGACTGGCTGGAGGCGAAAACGTGTTCTGTGGCGCGGACATGAGCACCAAACTGAAACTGTTGGGCGTGGAAGTGGCGTCGATCGGTGATGCCCATGCTCACACCCCCGGCAGCCAGAGCTACACCTGGGTCGACGGCCCGCAGCAAGTGTATAAAAAAGTGGTGATTGATGCGGATGGCAAGCGATTGCTGGGGGCGGTGCTGGTGGGCGACAGTGCTGAATACAGCACGCTGCAACAGATGATGCTTAACTGTCTGCCGTTACCCACCACCCCGGAAAGCCTGATTTTACCCGCAACGGCGGGGGCTGCGCCGAAAGCGCTGGGCGTTTCCGCCTTGCCGGCCACGGCGCAGATCTGTTCTTGCCATAACGTCAGCAAGGGCGATATCAGTGACGCGGTGGAGCAGGGTTGCGGCGATTTGACGGCGGTAAAAGCCTGCACCAAAGCGGGTACCGGCTGTGGCGGCTGTTCGGCGCTGGTAAAACAGCTGATGGAACACGAATTGCAGCAGCGCGGCGTGGTGGTGAAGAAAGACATTTGCGAGCATTTCGCCCATTCACGCCAGGAGCTGTATCACCTGGTCCGCGTTGGCAACATCCGCACCTTTGACGAGTTGCTGGCCCGACATGGTCATGGGTATGGCTGTGAGGTGTGCAAACCGCTGGCGGGGTCGATTCTGGCTTCGTGCTGGAACGAATATCTGCTAAAGCCGCAGCATCTGCCGTTGCAGGATACCAACGATCGCTTTTTTGCCAATATCCAGAAAGATGGCACCTATTCGGTGGTACCGCGGGTACCGGCCGGGGAAATTACTCCGCAAGGATTGATCGCCATCGGCCAAATCGCTCTGCGCTATCAGCTCTACACCAAGATTACCGGCGGCCAGCGGGTTGACCTGTTCGGCGCCCGGCTGGAGCAATTGCCGGAGATTTGGCAGCAGCTGGTCGACGCCGGATTTGAAACCGGGCATGCCTACGGCAAGTCACTGCGCACGGTGAAATCTTGCGTCGGCTCCAGTTGGTGCCGCTATGGCGTGCAGGATTCCACCGCGCTGGCTATCGAGCTGGAGCATCGTTACAAGGGGTTGCGGTCGCCGCATAAAATCAAGATGGCGGTTTCCGGCTGCACGCGAGAGTGTGCGGAGGCGCAGAGCAAAGACGTCGGGGTCATTGCCACCGAGAAAGGCTGGAACCTGTACCTGTGCGGCAACGGCGGCATGAAACCGCGCCATGCCGATTTATTTGCCAGCGATCTTGATACCGCCACGCTGATCCGCACGGTCGACCGTTTCCTGATGTTCTACATTCGTACCGCCGATCGTCTACAGCGCACCAGCACCTGGATGGACAACCTGGAAGGCGGGCTGGACTACCTGCGTGATGTGGTTTTGCAGGACAGCCTGGGGATCGGTAGCGAATTGGATGCCGAAATGGAAACTGTGGTCAGTCATTACCAATGTGAATGGCAAACCACGCTCGCCAGCCCGGATCGCCTCAAGCTGTTCCGTCCGTTTGTTAACAGCGAACAGCCGGATGAGGCCATAGTCTGGCAGGCGGAGCGCGGACAACGTCGCCCGGCGGCAGGAGTGGAACGCGGGCAGGTGATTGAGGTGCAACCGGCGGTGGCCGCCCAGCAACAGTGGCTGGATGTCTGTGCGCTGGCGGAAATCCCGATCAACGCCGGCATTGCCGCCCGGCTGGGGCAGCGGCAGATTGCGCTATTCCATCTGGCGGACAAGGGCGTTTATGCGTTGGCCAATCAGGAACCGGACAGTGACGCCAACGTGCTGGCACGCGGGCTGTTGGGGGACGTAGCCGGTGAGCCGGTGGTGATTTCTCCGCTATACAAACAGCGTTTTCGTTTGAGTGACGGTATCTGTGCAGATAATGCCGGGCGTGCCGTCACCGCCTGGCCGGTCCGGGTAGAAGCAGGCCGTGTGTGGGTATGCAGTACGCCACTGTCGATACAGGCCAAACTGCCAGAAACGGCGGAAGTGACGTCATGAGCGCCGTACATTGCACCACCTGTCCCTACTGTGGCGTGGGCTGCGGGGTCGCCATTGAACAGCACAGCAACGGTGAACTGACGGTCGGCGGCGACGTTACGCATCCGGCCAATCAGGGACGGCTGTGTGTCAAAGGCAGCGCTCTGGGCGAGACGCTGAGCCTGACGGGCCGCCTGTTACAGCCGCAGGTCGATGGCCTGCCGGTTAGCTGGGATCAGGCGCTTGAGCAGGTGGCACAGCGTTTTAGCCAGATTATTGAGCAATATGGCCCGCAGGCGGTGGCGTTTTATGCTTCCGGTCAGCTGCTGACCGAAGATTATTACGTGGCAAACAAACTGATGAAGGGATTTATTGGTGCGGCCAATATCGACACCAACTCCCGGCTGTGCATGGCGTCGGCGGTAGTCGGCTACAAGCGGGCATTCGGCGGGGATGTGGTGCCTTGTTGTTATGAAGATATCGAACAGGCGGATCTGGTGATATTGACCGGTTCCAACACCGCCTGGGCGCATCCGGTGGTCTACCAACGGTTGGTGAAGGCCCGTAAGTTGCGCCCGCAAATGCGGGTGGTGGTGATTGACCCGCGTGAGACGGCGACCTGCGATATTGCCGACTTGCATTTGCCGCTGCGGCCCGGCAGCGATGCGGCTTTGTTTACCGGAGGGCTGCACTGGCTGGCTGAACAGCAGGCTCTGGATACCGCCTTTTTGCAACGGCATGCCAGCGGCACAGAGGCTACGCTGGCAGCGGCGGCGGATTGGACACCACGGCGGGTGGCCGATTTTTGCGAACTGCCACTGAGTGCCGTGCTGGCGTTTTTCCACCTGCTGACCGCGTCCCACAACTGGGTCACGCTCTATTCGATGGGCATTAACCAGTCTGCCAGTGGCGCGGATAAATGCAATGCGATTATCAATCTGCACCTGGCGGGAGGGCGCATTGGCCGCGCTGGCAGCGGCCCGTTTTCGATCACCGGTCAACCCAATGCCATGGGCGGACGGGAAGTCGGTGGATTAGCCAATCAGTTGGCGGCGCATATGACGTTCAACCCCGAAGACACCGACCGGGTACAGCGTTTTTGGCAGTCGCCACGCATCGCCCAACAACCGGGGCTGAATGCGGTGGATTTATTTCAGGCGATCGCCGCCGGGCAGGTAAAGGCGGTGTGGATTATGGGCACCAACCCGGTGGTTTCCCTGCCGGATGCCGATGCAGTCAGGCAGGCGCTAAAAAATTGCCCGCTGGTGGTGGTGTCCGAAGTGATGGCGATGACCGATACCGCCGAACTGGCACATATCCGCCTGCCGGCATTGGCCTGGGGAGAAAAGGAGGGCAGCGTGACCAATTCCGAACGCTGTATTTCACGCCAGCGCGCCTTTCTGCCGGCGCCGGGGCAAGCCCGTGCCGACTGGTGGATCCTTAGCCAGGTTGCGCAGCGTATGGGGTATGGTACGGCCTTTGGCTATCAACATCCTTCGGAGATATTCAGTGAGCACGCGGCGCTGTCAGGATTTGAAAATAACGGCACGCGCGCGTTCGATATCAGTCAACTGGCGGGATGGGATCTACAGCAATGGTTGCAGATGGCACCGGTACAGTGGCCGGTCAATACTCGGCATCCTGTGGGTTGTCGACGAATGTTTGACGACGGGCGTTTTTTCCATGCCGATGGCAAGGCGCGACTGCTGCCGGTGACGCCACGCTTGCCGCAGAATGCGCTATCACCCGGTTATCCACTGGTGCTGAACACCGGTCGCATCCGCGATCAGTGGCACACCATGACGCGCACCGGCAAGGCCGCGCGGCTGATGCGCCATTTGAGCGAACCCTACTGCGAAATACACCCGCAGGATGCGGTCGAACTGGGAATTGCCGATAGCAGTCTGGTTCGCCTGAGCTCGCCCCACGGCTGGATGCTGGCGCGTGCACAGTACCATCCGGGGCAGCGGCGCGGTAGCCTGTTTGCGCCGATGCACTGGAACGGTCAATTCACCGCGCAGGGTCGGGTCGACAGCCTGATCCCGCCGATAGTGGATGCCGACTCCGGTCAGCCGGAAAGCAAGCATGCGCCAGTGCGGGTCAGCCATTGGCCCACGAGCTGGCAGGCGGAAATTTTTATTCGTGCCGAGGTTGCCGCCCCCAAGGGTATCTACTGGAGCCGGGTCGCGCAGGACGGTTTGACTCACTACATTATGGCCGGGCAGCGGCCGGTTGAAGACTGGCAAGCCTGGTTACGACGGCATTTCTCGCTGGAGGGCATGACGCTGCAAACGGCACAGTTGGCCCAGCGCGGTCTGCACCTGATTGGCTGGCGGCAGGGCGAGGTGCAATTGGCGTTTTATGTTCGCCAGCAGGCCCCGCAGCTGGATCGCCCGGCGATCCTCCGCGCCTTTGAACAGGCTCCCACCGCAGGGGCGGAACGGCTGGCACTGCTGGCGGGGTGTGGTGCGCCAGGCCAGTCAGCGGCTGGTGCCACGATTTGTAGCTGTTTCGGCGTGGGCGAGAATCGCGTCATTGCGGCCATCCAGGCAGGTTGCCACAGCGCAGAGGCATTGGGCGCCCGTCTGCAATGCGGCACCAACTGTGGCTCCTGCCTACCGGAGCTAAAAAAACTGATTCAACAGCATGCATCCCAACGGGTGGCCTAGCGGAGGTAGTGAGATGAACAATATAGATAAACTGATGCTGGCCGGAGATCTGCGCCAGCCGGTACGTAACGGTGAAGTGTGGCTGGTGGGCGCCGGGCCGGGGGATGCGGAGTTACTGACGTTAAAGGCATTACGGGTCATCCGGCAGGCGGACGTGGTGGTGTTCGATCGTCTGGTTTCCCCGGCGGTAATGGCCTTGCTGCCGCCGGAGGCGCTGCGCATTGACGTAGGTAAGTCCATGGGCTGCCACACGCTGTCGCAAAAGCAGATCGATCACCTGTTGGTCGAATTGGCCCTGTCCGGTAATCGGGTGGTACGCCTCAAGGGTGGGGATCCGTTTATTTTTGGTCGCGGCGGGGAAGAGATGGTTGAATTGCAGCGCCATGGCGTGGTCTGCCATGTGGTGCCGGGTATCACTGCCGCCAGCGGTTGTGCGGCGGCGAGTGGTATCCCGCTGACACACCGCGATTACGCTCAATCGGTGCGTTTTGTCACCGGCCATTGCCGTAACGGTGAGGTGAGTCTGGACTGGCACGGCCTGGTCTCTGCGGGGCAGACGCTGGTGTTTTATATGGGGCTGACATTAAGCGAAACCATTGCCACGCAACTGATGCGCCATGGCATGGCTGCACAGACGCCGTTGGCCATTATTGAACGTGGCACGCTACCGCAGCAGCGGGTATTAACCGGTACGCTGTCAGAATTACCGCTGTTAATTACCCGTCAGCGGCCGGTTTCACCCAGCCTGCTGGTGATTGGTGAGGTGGTCAGCCTGTACCGCGCGCCGGCTATTGTCGCTGAGATGCCGACAGAGGCGTTGACCGCCTGAGCCGCTATTGGCCGAAGCGACCGATAATGCCCGCACCGCCCTTGGCGTGGCCCTGTAATTTCTCCAGTAGCTGTTCGCGGGTAAGCCCCGGCCCGAGCGCGTGGGGGGGCAGATCGGTTGCGATCAACACAAAGGTATAGTGGTGAAGCCCGGACCCCGCTGGAGGACAGGGACCATGATAAACCGAGGTGCCCGGTGAGTTTTTGCCACCGACAAAGCCTTTGCCCTGGGTGAGATCGCCCTCGGCGAAGCCGCTGGCGTTGGCAGGTATGCCATAGGCCACTAAATGGCTAACGCCCAGACCTGCCCGGCCCTCGGGATCGGACAGCAGCAGGGCGAAACTTTTGGTGTCTGCCGGTGGGTTGGCCCAGCTTAGCGGCGGCGAAACATTGTCGCCGGTGCAACTGGCGTTGCCCGGTGTAGCTCCGGCATATTTCTGCGCCAGCGAGCCACCATCCTGGAATGCCGGTGAGCTGAGGGTAAAGGTGCCGGCGGCCTGTGCCGCGAACGACAGCGAACCGCTGGCCAATGCCGCGCTGAGCGCGAGTGCAGATAAACCACGACCTGACATACAACCTCCTGTGTTGATTTGGGTAAACCCCGTTTTGCCTTGGGCAAAGCATAGTGCTGCAGGCGGAGGGGCGCCATAACAGCTACGCCAACAGTAGGCTATAACAGCGACATAACGGCCGGGCCAGTCTGGTATCAGGGTGAAATAAGGTGAAATGCTGTGATTTCTCCGCTGAAAGATGAAGGGCCGCTATCGGCGGTCGCCAACAGAACCAACCAGCCTGAAAGCGCCAGATAAAGGCCAAAGGGCAGCGTATCCTGCCTGCCGGGCTTGCGTAGTAAACAGGCTATTGCCGTAGCGCACAACCCGGCCGCTGCGGCGCCGCTGACCAGCATCGGCAGGGCGGCCCAGCCGGTCCAGGCACCCAGTGCCGCCAACAGTTTAAAATCCCCTTGGCCGATACCGTCCGTTTTCCGCCTGCGGCGATAAGCCACATTGAGCAACCACAGCGAAAGATAACCGATACAGGCCCCGCTCACCGCTTCGGTCAGCGAAACAAAATAGCCTTGCTGATTGACCAATAGCCCGGCCCATAGCAGCGGTTGGGTCAGGCGATCCGGTAATAGTCGCTGTTGCCAGTCAATGAGAGCCAGCGCCAGTAATATCGCCGCTGCCGGCAGCAGCAATAGCCGTTGTAGCAGTGGAATATTGAAAGGCAGGGCCGCCAGCCCGGCACTGACGGCAATCAACATTAGCGTGCGTTCCCTCGGTAGCGGGTGTTGCGTCAAGCCTGGTGAGAGGATGCCGATCAGTCTGGTGGCGAGCACTGCGGGCAGTAACATGGCCGGGATAAACAGGCCGCGAAACCAGAAATCGAGCTGAGGATTATCGAACATAAAAGCTTCCTTACCGGTCTGAAATTAGCGTTCAAAATAGCGGCAAAAAGGGTTTCATGCAGAGCGAATGTTTTATCGATTACCGGTATTGCGCAGGGGGCCGCAATCCACGGTTAAGTGCCAGGTGAAATACACTGAAATTGCGAATTGCTACGCATAATCAATAGATTAATTTCTTGGTGAATTTAAATTTGCGGTTTTTTTCGGCAAAATCAGCGATGAAATAAAGTGAATTCTCGTTTTCAGCCGCAAGAGTTTCAGCGTTTTTCTGGCACTCCATCACCGACTGAAATAATTGAAGGTCATGTGACGTTGTCACTAAATTAAATGAGGTTTATCCGATTGTTTCTGATGATAAAGCCATTAGACTTTAGGGTTCATGATGCAGTTTGGCTCGCAACTGCCCGTTAGGGGCAAAATGCCAGACTGCGCAAAGTTTGGGTGGTCTGTCGTCTGGAGTGATGGCAGCAAGAAAGGGTTTATTTGCCAACCCTCTGGATCAAGGGGTGGCGACTGTGCAATGACAGACGTTATTCATAAAGCGCGTTACCGATTGAAAAAAGTTGTGCCTTTTGCCGCGGGTTGTTTACCGGTGATGGGGTTGGCGTGGCTATGCGGCGCGTTGCCCGCCTACGCCGAATCGCCACCCGCACCGGACTCGGTTGTTCAGCAACCGGCCAACGATTTGCCGGAACTGGGCGGCAATGCTTCCAATGACGCCGAGCGCGAAAAAGAGTGGGCCACCATGGCCAAACAGCTGGGCGAACGTAACCTGAATAACGTTTCGAGCCAACAGGTGCGTACCCGTGCCGAGAGTTATGCGGTCGGTCAGGCCAGCAGCGTGCTGCAACAGCAGGCCCAGGAACTGCTTTCACCGTTGGGTAACGCCAAACTGTCGCTGGTGATGTCCGACCAGGGGGATTTTACCGGTAGCAGCGGCCAGTTGTTCAGCCCGCTGTATGACGTTAACGGCTTGCTGACCTACAGCCAACTCGGCCTGTTGCAGCAAACCGAGGGTTCGCTGGGTAATTTTGGCCTCGGCCAGCGTTGGGTCGCCGGCGATTGGCTGTTGGGGTATAACACGGTGCTCGACAGCGATTTCGAGCGCCATCATAACCGTGCCAGCCTGGGGGCCGAAGCCTGGGGAGATTTCCTGCGTTTTTCCGCCAACTATTACTATCCGCTGTCGGCGCTGGCGCAACAGAGGGATAACGCCCAGTTCCTCAGCCGTCCGGCGAGCGGATATGACATCACCACTCAGGGCTACCTGCCGTTTTACCGCCAGATTGGCGGCTCGCTCAGCTATGAACAGTACTGGGGTGAGAACGTCGATCTGTTTGGCAGCGGCAAAAAGCAAAATGACCCGCGTGCCATGCAACTGGGGGTGAATTACACCCCGGTACCCCTGGTGACGGTGAAAGCGTTGCACAAGATGGGGGAAGGTGGGGTAAGTCAGGATCAGGTCGAGCTGGCGTTAAATTATCGGCTTGGTGTACCGCTGGTGAAGCAGATTTCGCCGGAATATGTTGCTCAGGCCAAGTCGCTGCGTGGCAGTCGTTATGACAACATCGAACGGAAAAATGTGCCGGTGATGGCGTTTAAACAGCGTAAAACGCTGCAAGTGTTCCTGGCCACGCCGCCATGGCGCCTGCAACCGGGAGAAACCTTGCCGCTGGTGCTGGAAATCAAAACCACCAACAAAATTACCCGGGTCAGTTGGCAGGGAGATACACAGGCACTAAGCCTGACGCCGTCGCAAAACGGTAACGATCCACATGGCTGGAGCCTGATTGTGCCGCAATGGGATGACTCACCGGATGCCGCCAACCGCTACCACCTGTCGGTGACGCTGGAAGATGACAAACAGCAATTGGTGACCTCTAACTGGATCCAACTGCAGGTGACGCCGCCTTTGACCGTTTCATCTGAAATAGAGCAGGGGCTGCCACCGGCAAAAGTACTGCAACCACCGACTATCCCGGCAGAAACCGGGCCGTTGAACGGCAGTGATTAACCGTTTTTTCCCTGCAGTACCCAGACGGCGGCTTCAACGCGCGATTTCAGCTTCATTTTTTTCAACAGGTGTTTGACGTGCACCTTGACGGTGCTTTCGGTGATGGTCAGCTTACGGGCGATCATCTTGTTCGGCAGACCCTGGGCGATCAGTTTGAGAATGTCACGCTCACGTGGCGTCAACTGCTGGATATCGCGTTCGGCGCTGGGGCGGTTCTCACGCAGGCTGGCCGCCAGGATCGGCGTCAACGCCTCGCTTAACACCATCTGACCGGCCGCCGCCTGATGCAGGGCTTTCAGCAACTCCTCTGGCTCCATATCCTTCAGCAGATAGCCGTCGGCACCGCGTTTTAGCGCGCTGACTACGTCATCCTCGTGATTAGACACGCTAAACACCACAATGCGCCCAGAGAGCGCAGTCATGCGCAAGCGATCCAGCGTCTCCAGGCCATTGATGCCCGGCATGTTCAGATCGAGCAGGATCAGATCCGGGTCATGCTCTTCGGCCAGTGCGACACCCTGTTCGCCGTTGCCGGCTTCAGCGATCACCTGCAGGCGGGAGTCCATGCCGATGAGCTGTTTTACGCCATTGCGCAGCATCGGGTGGTCATCAATCAATAAAATAGTGGCGGCAGTTTCGGTGGTCATGGTTTCTCCCATTAGTCGATGGCGTGGTTGTCCGGTTTAAATACCACCCGGACCTCAGTGCCGCCGCCGCTGCGGGGTAAAATCTCGCAGCGGCCGTGCAGGCTTTTGGCGCGATCGCGCATAATTATCAGGCCGTAGTGATCGGGGCGATCGGTGTCTGGCGGCAATCCGCAGCCGTTATCGCAGACGCTCAGCGTGACCTCGCCTCGTTGATTGACTACCTGAATGCTCACCTGGCTGGCCTGAGCATGTTTGTTGATGTTGCTTAACGCTTCGCGGGCAATTTGCAGCAGGTGGATAGCCTGATAAGCGGGCACCGTACGCGGCGTTAACTGATAGTCGAGCTGGATGGAAATGCCGAGCCGTTGGCTAAACTCCTGCACCGTCGACTGCAAGGCTGCCAGCAGTCCTGGCTCTGTCAGCCGCAGGCGGAAGGTGGTCAAGAGTTCACGCAACTGGCGGTAGGCGATGTTTAACTCTTCGCGCATCTGTTGTACCAGCGCCAGGTTGGCGGGTGAAAGTTCGGCCCCCTGCATTTGCAGGCAACTGGTTTGCATCTTCAGGCACGATAATGATTGGGCAATAGAGTCATGCAACTCACGGGCTATCGCCGCGCGTTCTTCCATCAGCATCAACTGCTGTTGATGATCCACCTGGCGCTCAATCGCCAGCACGCTGGTCAACTGTTCGACCAGGGTACTCATCAACTGCCGATCCTCGTCATTCAGCGGGCGCTGTGGCGCATGTTGCGCAACGATCACCCCGTAATCTCCCAGTTTGTCACTCAGGCTCCAGCTCAGCGAAGGATGATCGGCATGTTGCTGATTGTCGTCGCTCAGGCAGGCGCTGCACACCGGATTATTGCAATATTCCGGCCGCAACGGCTGGTTGCCGCATAGCTGTACAAACTGTTCCTGACTGTTGTTTTCGTACAGGCGTACCTGGATGGCGCGCAGTGGCGTCAGGGTTTGCAACTGATTGAGGATCGGTGTCAGGCGGCTGCACAATGGTTCGTTGGCATGCAACTGACGGCTGGCGTGATACAAAAAGCCCAGCACCTGATTCTTTTGCTGCAGATCGGCGGTTTTTTCTGCCACCCGCTGCTCCAGCCCGTTGTACATGGTAGCCAATTCGTCGGACATGGTGTTCAACGCGCCGCCGAGTGAGGCCATTTCATCCTGATGGCCACGCTGGGCAAAACGGCGGCTGAAATCGCCGCGACCCGCTGACAGCGCCATCGCCACCAATTGACGCCACGGATGCAGCAGACGACGGCGCAGGTAACAGATAGTCCCCACCAGCAGCAGCAGCGTCAGCGCGATAAACACCGCCTGTACCAGCGTCACCGTCAGCAGTCGCCGCTCGGTATGGTGGTCAATATCCGAGACCAGCGTATCGAGCAGGGAAACGAAATGTACCACCTGCGGGGTTGCCTCCGCTGGTTGCCGGGCTGCCCGCAACCTTGGCAGCAGGGTTTCTTGCCAGTAATTATTCAGCGCCTGAAACTGTTCGGTCAGTTGCTCTTGCGTCACTGAACGCTGAAGATCGGGACTGTTGGCATCCTGATCCAACTCACGGATCAGTGCTTCGCTGTGTGCATTCAACGGCACCTGAGCCAGCAGGCGATAACTTTGCATTCGCAGCGAACCGGCTTTGTTGATGGCATGCGCGTTGCCCTGAATGCTTTGCGACATCCAGGCTGAAATGCTCATACCGGCCACGCCCAGTATCCCCAGCAGCAACATCAGGACGGCCACCTGATTCACGATGGAAAGTGGTGCTAACAGGCGTTTCATAGGTTTTGGGTCCCCGAAGGCAGAGCAAGATACGGCTGGTAACCAGAGGACAACGCAGGTGGCATCAGCGGGTGTGGTAACGATTCCGCGTTATTTTTCATCATACCCGGCGATAACCCCATACCTCTAACGAAGTACCCACTAGTTTCCCGTCTGCCTTGCCGGCCGCTGCCAATGGCGTTGAGTAATAGCCAATAGATTGATTTTCAATGTTTTAAATCTATGCGGAGAGTTACTCATAAAGGGATGGCGGGGCTTTTCTGGCGGTTGGCTACCTGCATCCGGGTTGATTTACATCAACTTTGCCGTAGGGGCCGCCGCCTAGGGTGGGCGAAGTTATCATCCTGTGTCTGAGGTTTTTATGTCGCAATCTGCAACGTCATTATCAAAACAAACAGGCGCGGTTATTCAGGACTGGCAGCCTGAGGATGCCGCATTCTGGCAACAACGCGGCCAACGTATCGCCAACCGCAACCTGTGGATTTCCATTCCTTGCCTGCTATTGGCTTTCTGCGTCTGGATGCTGTTTAGCGCGGTCGCGGTCAATTTGAATAAGGTTGGCTTTAATTTCACCACCGATCAGCTGTTTATGCTCACCGCGTTACCTTCCGTTTCTGGCGCTATCCTGCGTGTGCCTTATTCCTTTGTGATCCCGATATTCGGCGGCCGTCGCTGGACGGCGATCAGCACCTGCCTGCTGCTGGTACCCTGCCTGTGGCTGGGGTTTGCGGTGCAGGACGCGAGCACGCCATATAGCGTGTTTGTGATTATCTCTTTACTGTGTGGTTTTGCCGGGGCCAACTTTGCCTCCAGCATGGCCAATATCAGCTTCTTCTTTCCAAAGGCCAGACAGGGCGGCGCACTGGGCCTGAATGGCGGCCTGGGCAACCTGGGCGTTAGCGTGATGCAGTTGGTGGCTCCACTGGCCATCTCTGTTGCCATCTTTGGCGCCTTTGGTGGTACCGGTCAGGTACAGGCTGATGGCAGCTCACTGTGGCTGGAGAACGCCGCCTGGATTTGGGTACCTTTCCTGCTGGTCGGTACGCTGGCGGCCTGGTTCGGTATGAACGATCTGGCGGCCTCCAAAGCGTCGCTGCGTCAGCAACTGCCGGTACTCAAACGCGGTCACCTGTGGGTGTTAAGCCTGCTGTACCTCGCCACCTTTGGTTCCTTTATCGGTTTTTCCGCCGGTTTTGCCATGCTGTCCAAAACCCAGTTCCCGGACGTGGTGATTTTGCATTATGCCTTCTTCGGTCCGTTCCTTGGCGCTCTGGCACGGCCGGTGGGCGGGGCACTGTCGGATCGCTTCGGCGGCATTCGCGTCACGCTGATTAACTTTGTGCTGATGGCCGTGTTTGCTGCGTTGCTGTTCCTGACCTTACCGGGAGCAGGGCATACGGGCTCGTTTATCGCATTTTATAGCGTCTTTATGCTGCTGTTCCTCACTGCTGGATTGGGCAGTGGTTCCACCTTCCAGATGATTGCCGTGATCTTCCGTAAAATTACCGTAGATCGGGTTAAGGCCAGCGGCGGCAGTGACGAAAGCGCTCAACGCGAAGCGGTTACCGATTCCGCGGCAGCTCTGGGCTTTATCTCGGCGATCGGGGCCGCAGGCGGCTTCTTTATCCCAAAAGCCTTTGGCACTTCCCTGGCGTTGACTGGCTCTCCGGCGGGGGCGATGAAAATCTTCCTGGTGTTCTACGTGGTCTGTGTGCTGGTCACCTGGGTCGTCTACGGCCGTAAAAAATAGTTCACACAACCCCAGTTCCTCCCCGGCAGGGGAGGCGCTATTTCCCTTCTTTGCCATGTGAAGTTTTACTCCCTCAGTGAAATCCCTGTCGCTTTAGGTAATATTCTTATTATCGCACGCCATTTTTCCCTTTGTTTATAGGCCTCTCTCTCAAACTGTGCTTTTCACTTTAGATAGACGGTTTTTTTTCTGTTGGTTATTTTTCATTTCCCAGTCGAATTCCTTACGAAAATAAAGCACTGTTTATGACCCATAGCGTGATAATAATTTTTGGTTTTTTCGTTGCCCGAGAATTATCTCACCAAGTTAACAATAGTCCTTTGTATTTGGTGCTATATTTTAACCTGGTGCCCTGTGAAGGATTAAATCAGACAACTCTCATTCTGTTTTGACAGGCTTTTTGTAGGCTGTCTGGCAATCGGATTAGGTGGAAAAACAGGTGATATTCTTCAAAGGCAGGGTAGGATTTCACAATTTCACTTAGCTAACAAATTGATAACATATTTTTATTTTGATTTAAAAACAGCATGTTGGCTGTATTTTATTGCCGGTAAGCATGATAAGAAACCATGTTGCCAACAGGGAAATAATGACATTCAAACAATCATAACCTCCATTTGAGGAGGGATGTAAAAAATGAAATCAGCAAATTTTTATAAAAATAAATATCTGATGAATGCAACCTGTTGAGTTTACATTTAATTTCTTGAACATTTTTTCATATTTCTATACAAAGTGTGCAGGACAGGCACGCTAAGGAAATTAAAAGTGAATCTTGATAAAAGAATAAAGATTAGGAATCTAGATGTTCTGACACCGTCCAGGGAAAAGTTTCGCCTACGTTGGAAGGAGTATCAGATACTTTCACTTCTTGTCGCCAGATCCCCAGAACTGGTTAGCCGTACGGAAATTATAGAAAACATATGGAAAGGAACTTATTGTTCAGATTCAACGATAAATCAAACAATTAAATCTATTCGTCAAAAAATAGGTGATGCTGAGCATACACTTATCAGAACTATTCCTCGCCTGGGTTATAAGGTGGAAAACAAGGCGGTTTTTCACTTTATTTCTGAAGAGGATGAATACGTCGCCGATGAAATATGGAATATCGAAAGTGATGCCAATAAAGATATTCAAGCGGAACTTTCTGAAAGTGACAATAAAGATGATGAAATTCTTACTGAAGAAATAGAACGGCCGGAGGAGGTTGTTGCTCCGGTTTCTTCGTCTGTCGCGCCCGCAGTGCTTAAAAATACGGCAATAACAAACAAGGCTTCAGCGGGTTTTTTCTCAGTTCCTGCCATTCGCGTGGTGAAATACCTGTCGGTATTCGTGTCATTGCTGGTTATTTCACATTTTTCATATGTACTGGGGAACCAAACTCGCCCGCCAATTATCAATGATATTCAAAACAATACCCGCGTGGTACTCACTCTGACGCTGAATAATCCTTTGGCCAAGGGGCCGCAAAGCCTGCTTTGTCTGTATCAGGGTGAAAACCTGGATCAGGCGACCATTGAGTGTGTTGACCCCAAGCAGGGGAAGTTTAAACAGCCGGTGAAATACGATACTTCAGACGCACAGGGAGTGGGTAAGATTAATCTTATATTACCGGGTAAAACCATGGAATATCAAGTTGCTTACGATGTTAAAAATTAGCACCATACGATATTTCACCTTTGTCGATAATTTTACATTCGGCTAATATTTTTATTTCATTATTTGTTATTTGAAAGCCCGCTCTGTTTTGTCCAGTCTGGTTTCCATGTTCTAACGCCAATTAGCGTCCTGCCTCATGGTGCGGTAGGGAATAATGGGAAACCGGATTGAGTGACAAATTATGGATAAGCGTAAAGTAGCTATCATCGGGGGTTCCGGCTTTATCGGGACGCGTTTGGTTAAGCGTCTGAGTGCGCGTAACGACCTGCTGTTGACCATCGTGGATAAAAAGCAGAGTGAGCATTTTCCTGAACTCTATCAGTTTGGCGATGTAACCCAGCCCGAAACCCTGCGGCAGGCGCTGGCGGGTTGTGACGCCGTGATTAATCTTGCGGCCGAGCATCAGGATAACGTCGATCCTGTCTCACTGTATTATCAGGTTAACGTTGATGGTGCGCGCAATGTTTGCATGACGGCCTCGGCGCTGAATATCCAACAAATTATCTTTACCTCCTCAGTGGCGGTATACGGTTTCGTGACTCAGGAAACCGGCGAGGAAGGGCTTTTTGAACCCTTTAACCATTACGGCAAATCCAAGCTGGAGGCCGAGTATGTTTACGAAGCCTGGCGCAAAGCCGATGGCAGCAACAAATTAACCATCATCCGCCCAACGGTGGTGTTTGGTGAAAATAATCGTGGCAACGTCTATAACCTGTTCCGGCAAATCGCCAGCGGCCGATTTGTGATGATTGGCAGCGGTAATAATATGAAGTCTATGGCTTACGTGGAAAATATTGCCGCCAGACTGGAGCATGCGCTGGATCAGCAGGCAACCTACCAGGTCAGCAATTATGTTGATAAGCCCGACTTCACCATGAATCAACTGGTCGACGTTATTTCTTCTTCATTAGGAAAAAGTAATAAGACTATTCGCATTCCCTATTTATTTGGTCTCTGCGGCGCTACGGCCTTGGATGTGGTGAGCAAAATAAGTCACCGTAAATTCCCAATTAGCCGCGTGCGGGTACAAAAATTCTGCGCCAGAACGCAATTTAAAAGCAATGTGCAAAATGATTTCGTGGCGCCGGTCGATCTTAATTTGGCAATCGAAAAAACAATTAAACACGAGTTTTCCTAGAGATAACTTTTTCTAAAACCAGGGCTGTTTATTTTTCGTCGATGACAACCGGATAAATCTGTAATTAACAGGATTAACTCATGCTGACTTATATCCTGGCAATATCAATTTTGTTTTTGTTAATAGCGCATTGGGAGCTGTAACTCAAGGGCGGTAGCGTGCTTATTCGCTGGAGGAACCATGTTATATCAACTGAGTGTGATATTTATTTTGGCGCTGATGCTGGTAGTTATTGCCCGCCGCGCTGCGCTGGCGGTGGGGTTAGTGGATAAACCCAATGCCCGTAAGCGCCATCAGGGGCATGTACCGCTGGTCGGTGGCATTGCTATCTACCTGATCATGACGCTGGTGACTTTCTGGCAACCGGATTGGCTGCCGCACAGTACCACCTATTTGTTGTGCGTCACCGCATTAGTGATGCTGGGGGTGCTTGATGACCGTTTTGATCTGCCGGTGGCGCCGCGCGTCATTGTGCAGGGAGGGATCGCGCTGGCGATGATGCTGGCGGCAGGGATGCAACTCTCTTCATTGGGGTTCCTGTGGGGCCACCAGGAGCTGTTGCTGGGTTATGCGGCGTTGCTGATCACCCCATTGGCGGTATGGGGGGCGATCAACGCCTATAACATGGTTGACGGTATCGACGGCCAGCTTGGCGCACTGTCCTGTGTCACCTTTATGGCGTTGGCCATTTTGTTCGGGCTGGCCGGGCATGAGGCTCAGGCTTTGTGGTGCCTGAGCCTGATAGCGGCCCTGGTGGCCTACCTGCTGTTCAACCTCAGCGTATTCGGTGCGCGTAACAAGATTTTCATGGGTGATGCCGGCAGCATGGTGATTGGTTTCAGCGTGTTGTGGCTGCTGATTGTCGCCACCCAGGGTGCGGACGCGGTCATACGACCGGTGACCGCACTGTGGTTAATCGCCATCCCGCTGATGGATATGGTCACCGTGATGGTGCGCCGTTTAATGCGTCGCCAGAGCCCTTTCAAGGCAGGACGCGATCACCTGCATCACATTCTGATGCGCCGCGGCCTCAATGCGCGCCAGGCGCTGGGGATGAGCTGCATGTTGGCGGTCACTCTGGCCTGTGTCGGCATCTGTAGTGAAGTGCTGCAGACACCGGACCACCTGATGCTGCTGGCCTTTGTATTTTGTTTCTTCGGTTATTTTGCCCTGTTGCGCGAACCGCGCCAGGCAAGAATCTTTACTGATAATCCTACCGCCGATCGTTAATCCCCTAACGTGGCTCTGACCAAGCCCGTTATTAGGGAGAGCGTGCCGAAGGGGTCGTAGCGGCTTGTCCGCCGGAGCGCCCCTCGGTGCGCTAGGCCCGGGTATCTCAGTTCTTAAAGACAACTTTGTCATTCATCTGACGGGCTGCAATGGTGGCCCGTTTTCTCACGGTACCGTTATGAACCTTCATTTGCCTCATTGGATGCCACTGGTGCTGTCCAGCGTTTTGCTCAGCGGTTGCACTGCCTTTCCGGGGTCGCACCTGCCGACCCATGGCAAAGACGTCGTGACTCAGCAGGACGAAGACTTCGATTTGAACAAGCAGGTCCAGGTGTATCGCGTTACGCCGCTGCTACTGCAGAAGATGCGCCGGGTAGAGCCGGTGGCGCGGCCAAATCTGGCGCTGGACCAGCGTCTGCAAAGTTATCAGTACCGTATTGGTATCGGCGATGTGCTTAACGTTACCGTCTGGGATCACCCCGAATTGACCACCCCGGCGGGGCAGTACCGCAGCGCCAGCGACACCGGCAACTGGGTGCATGCCGACGGCTCGATCTTCTACCCCTACATCGGCCGGGTGAAGGTGGTGGGTAAAACCGTCAGCGAAGTGCGCAACCTGATCGCCGGCCGGTTGGCGACCTATGTGGAAAGTCCACAGGTCGACGTCAGCATTGCTGCCTTCCGCTCGCAGAAAGTCTATGTGACCGGCGAAGTGAAAACCTCCGGGCAGCAGGCGGTGACCAACGTGCCGTTGACCATTCTTGATGCGATCAATGCCGCCGGTGGTCTGACCGATAACGCCGACTGGCGCAACGTGGTGTTGACGCATCAGGGCAAAGAGCAGCCGATTTCACTGCAGGCACTGATGCAGCGCGGCGATATCAGCCAGAACCATCTGCTGGAGCCGGGCGACATCCTGTATGTGCCGCGCAACGACGAACTGAAAGTCTTTGTGATGGGTGAGGTCGGCAAGCAGTCGACGCTGAAAATGGACCGCAGCGGTATGACGCTGACCGAGGCATTGGGCAGTTCCGAAGGGATCAGCCAAACGGTGGCCGACGCCACCGGCGTATTCGTGATCCGCCCGAATGGCGGCAAACAGCCGCAGCGGCTGGCGTCGCTGTACCAGTTTGACCTTTCTGATGCCTCCGCGCTGGCGATGGGCACCGAATTCCAGTTGGAACCTTACGACGTGGTGTACGTCACTGCGGCGCCGATCGCGCGCTGGAACCGTTTGATCAGCCAGTTGGCACCGACCATTTCCAGCTTTAACGACCTTAGCGAGGCCACGTTGCGGGTCCGTAATTGGTAAACCCGTAACGGTGACTTAAGGAATACTGATGATGAAGAACAACGCATTGCCGATTGTGATGGCTGAACAGGACGACAAACTGGAGTGGGAGCGCCTGATTGGCCCGCTGTGGGATAACCGCTGGCGCATTCTGCTGGTGACCGGCGTCGCCGGTATTCTGGGCTGCGCTTATGCACTGATGGCGACGCCAATCTATCAGGCCACGGCCCTGGTACAGGTGGAAAAGCAGCTCTCGGGCGATTCATTGCTGCGTGAAACGCTGGACAGCTCTATTGGCGGCTCCATCGGGCAGAACTCGGCGACACAGGACGAAGTTTCGCTGGCGAAATCGCGCTACGTGATTGGCAAAACCGTCGACGATCTTGGTCTGACTGTGCGTATCAGCCCGGATTACTTCCCGCTGCTTGGCAAGGGCATTGCCCGCCTGAGCGGTGAAACGCCGCCGCTGTTGAACATCTCCGGCATGAAGGTGCCGGCGGTCATGCAGGGCCAGGAACTGACCCTGACCGCAGAAGATCAACAGCGTTATAGCCTGAGCCATGACGGCAAAAAATTGTTCAGCGGCAGCGTGGGGCAAGCCCTGCAGCAGGGCAGTTGGGCAATGAATGTGACCGCGCTGGAGGCCTTGCCGGGCACGACTTTCACTATAGTTAACGTGCCGCGCCAGAAAGCGGTGGATGACCTGCGCAATATGCTTGACGTTGCCCCCGGCGGCAAGGAAAGCGGCATCATGACCTTCAGCCTGGCGGGGGAGGATCCGCAGCGTGCAGAGGCGGTGCTCAAAAGCATCACCGACAACTATTTGCAACAGAACGTGGATCGCAAAACCGAGGAGGCGCAGCGCATGCTGGCCTTCCTGCACGAGCAGTTACCTCGTACTCAGAGCTCGCTCAACAACGCCGAAAATCAGCTTAATCAGTTCCGTCAGCAAAACGACTCGGTGGATTTGTCACTCGAGGCCAAATCGGTGCTGGATACCCAGGTTCAGCTTGAAGGCCAGTTGAATGAGCTGACCTTCAAAGAGGCGGAAATCTCCAAGCTTTATACCCGTGTGCATCCGGCCTATCGGGCGCTGTTGGAAAAACGCGCCACGCTGGAAGCGGAAAAAGCCCGCCTTGGCAAGCAGGTACAAAGCCTGCCGAAAACCCAGCAGGAAATTCTGCGCTTAACCCGCGACGTGCAGGTGGACCAGCAGGTCTATATGCAACTGATGAACAAACAGCAGGAGTTGAGCATCAGCAAGGCCGGCACGGTGGGCAACATCCGCATTATCGATGAGGCGGAAACCGGTCTGCGCCCGGTGCAGCCGCAAAAGGCGATGATTGTGTTGTTTGCGCTGCTTATGGGGGGCGTGCTGTCAGCCTCGGTGGTGGTGTTGCGCACCGCGCTTCATCGCGGCATCGGTGACACCGATACGCTGGAAAAGCGCGGTATCAGCGTGTACGCCACGGTGCCACTGTCGCCATGGCAGCAAAAGCGCAACCGCGCTCAGCAGCAACTGCTGACTAAACACGGCAGCGGCAAACTGCCGATATTGGCGCAGGAGGAACCGGAAGATTTATCCGTTGAGGCGATCCGCAGCCTGCGCACCAGCCTGCACTTCGCCATGATGGAGGCCAAAAACAACATTCTGATGGTTTCCGGCGCCAGCCCCGCCAGCGGCAAAAGCTTCACCAGTACCAACCTGGCGGTGGTGATCGCTCAGGCCGGTCAGCGGGTGTTGTTGATCGACGCCGATATGCGCAAAGGCTTTTTGCACCGTTGGTTGAACAACAGCGCCAAGGCCGGTCTTTCAGACATGCTGTCCGGACTGATCGCACCCGACCAGGCGGTGAAGAAAACCGATATCGCCAATCTGGACTTTGTGCCGCGTGGCCAGGTGCCGCCGAACCCGTCCGAATTGCTGATGCATCAGCGCTTTGCCGACTTCCTGCGCTGGGCGGGGCAAAATTACGATTTGGTGCTGATCGACACGCCGCCGGTACTGGCGGTAACCGACGCCGCCATCGTTGGCCATCATGCCGGTACGGCGCTGATGGTGGTGCGTTTTGAGGTCAACACCGTCAGACAGATTGAAACCAGTATCCGTCGCTTCGAGCAGAACGGCGTGACGATTAAAGGGGTGATCCTCAACGGCATGGTGAAAAAAACCGCCACCGATGCCGGTTACTATGCTTTTGCTTACCCCAGCCACCAGGAAAAGGTTCAGTAACCGCATGAAAGCGATGCTGATGAACTCCCTGTGGTTGATGTTGGAACGGGTATCGCTGAGCCTGTCAGGCATTTTTGTTTCGGTGTACGTGGCGCGCTACCTGGGGCCGGCGCAATACGGGCTGATTAACTACCTGCTGTCGGTGATCGCCATTGCCGTACCGCTGGTGCAGCTGGGGGCCGACGCGGTGTTGTTTAACCGCGTAGCCCGGCACCGGCACAGCGGCATCCGGCTGATGCTGGCCTCGATGCGCCTGCGGCGGCAACTGTTCGCGTTGATCGCCATACCGCTGATGGCCTGGGCATTGCTGACGCAGGATCGTACCAGTCAGATCATGATGGCGTTGATGCTGTTCAGCGCCTATTTTTCGGTACAGGACGTTTATAAGATTTATTACGACGCCCTGCTGAAATCTAAGTTGAACACGCTGATCAACAATTTGGCGCTGTTACTGTCGATCGTGGTTCGGCTGGCGCTGGTGCATGCCAAACTGCCGCTGGAGTGGTTTGCCGTGCCTTATGTGCTGAGCAGCCTGATCCCCTACGCGGTGCGCTGGCTGCTGTTTCGCCGTGAACAAGTGGGCATGCGGCCGATCGCCAGGCGTCATCAACGGCGTTACGGACGTTACCTGCTGAAAGTAGGGTTGCCACTGGCGGTTTCGGGCCTGTCGATAGTCATCTACACCCGTATCGATCAAATCATGATCGGTAACTATCTGGGGGAACATAGCGTCGGGTTGTACAGCGCCGCCATCACCCTGAGTCAGGGCTGGATCTTTGTGCCGATTGCGCTGATCACCTCAATGATGCCCGGGGTGGCGAATGCCCGCACGCTGCTCGAACAGGAAGGGCGTATCCGGCTGCTGTATCTGGTGGTGCTGCTGCTTTCGATGCCGGTGATTTTGCTGCTTTCGCTGTTTCCCGGGCCAATAGTGGCGCTGATGTTTGGCGACAGCTACCGTGAAACCGCCACTATCCTGGCGCTGTGTTCGGTGACTTCGTTGTTCTCGGTGATGGGCACCGTCTCTTATCGGGCGATTGTGCTGTTCGGCGGCTATCGGTTTATCGCGATAAAAATGCCGCTGGCCGCCCTGGCCAATGTATTGATGAATCTGGTGTTGATCCCGCGTTACGGCATTGCGGGCGCGGCGGTTGCAACGCTGATCACCGAGTTTATTTCATTTTTTGTACTTAATGGTTTTTTCAGAAGAGGACAAATTACCCGGCTGCAGGTGACCTGCTACCGTTGTTTACCTCAACTAATAGGGAAGGTGCGAGAACTTTATGCTAAATAATCTGGTGGAGGGTTTTTACCGTAATATACCCGATGCACTATATCATCAGTTAAAGTACGCATTATTTTTCCGCAAGATGCCGCATTTGGCCAGACCGGTGGGGTATAGCGAAAAACTGATGCGTAGAAAAGTCTATCCCCTGGCAATGTACACGCAATTATCCGATAAATATCAGGTGCGGGAGTATATTAAAAAACTGTGGGGGGAAGAGTACCTGATTGAACTTTACGCACAGGGAAAAGAACTGACTGAGGAAATGTATGAGGCATTGCCTGATGCATTCGTTATTAAAGCCAACCATGGCAGTGGCTATAACAAACTGGTTTTTGATAAGAGCCAGACCAGTTTTAATGAGCTAAGAGTCCTGACCAACAGTTGGCTGCGGCAGAATTTTTATCAGGTTTACCGCGAGCGCCATTATAAAGATATTCCGCCCTGTGTAATGGTGGAAAAAATGTTGCTGGAAGACGGCAAAACGCCGAATGACATCAAGGTCCACTGCTTTAATCGCGGCGGTGAAGTGCGGTTTTTCATCCAGATTGATTATCAGCGTTTTATTGATCACCGGCGTGACTTTTTTGACGCCGACTGGAACCGTACCGAAATCCGCCTGGGCGTGCCCAACAGCGAAGTGCCGATGGATAAACCCTGCCGGCTGGAGCTGATGCTGGCGTTGGCACACCAGGTCGCCGAGCAATTCTCTTATGTACGTGTTGATTTTTATCAGGTGCAGCAACGTATCTATTTTGGCGAGCTGACATTCACCCCGGGGGCCGGCCTGCAAAGGCTGACGCCAGAAACCATTGAACAGGAGTGGGGAGGTTATTTCCAGGAGTAGTTGAATAACCGGTAGGCTGCGCGGATTTTACCCGCGTCAGGACGGGGGGTAATAACCGGACAAGGATATTCTGGGATAACAAACTATTCCGTTGGCAATAATGCTGTTTTGCCAAATGATAATATATTGTTGAGGTAATAAATGGACTTATCGATTGTCATGCCCGTTTTTAACAACTCAGCCAGTTTGGCCGCCACATTAGTCAGGATGACTAATGCCTGCCTGGGGTTCGATTATGAAATTATCGTGGTTGATAATGCTTCCGACCAACCAGAGCTGGATAATATGCGCGGCTTATTGGCCGCCAATCGCCGGGCACGGTTACATGAAAATAAAGTTCGCAGTAATACGGCGGTTTCCTGTAATACCGGTTTTCGTCTGGCGCGTGCGGAAGTGGTTTTCTTTCTGGAACCGGAGGACTCCTTTAGTACCAACTATATTATCCGCCGCCTGGAACGCCATCAGGACACCCGGCTGGACATTATTTTTGGTAATTACGCCACGGTGAGTGACAAAAATATTCGCAGCTATCGATTTGATTACAAGGAGGGGGCGGCAGGGGCGGATTTTTTATTTCTCGACATGGGGGATATTCGCACCTCCACCATCAGTCTGCGTAAAAAAGATGACCGACGGTTTTTATTCCCGGAGTTCCTCTACAAGTACCAGGACTGGGGGTTTTTGGTCAATGCCACCAATCTGGGGGCCAAAGTGGCCTTTGACGAAGGGCTAGGGGTGTTCATCCGCTGCGGTGATGCCGATACGGATCGTTGCCGGATGAACCTCGACGACAGCGAACAGTTTATTGATGCCTACCTGAATGCCAGTGGCCGTTACATCAGCGGGTTTGCCTGCAAACACCTGCTGGCCTCGCTGTACAGCGAGAACCTGCAGGCTTTCAACTATTACTCATCGCGCACGGAACGCCAGGCTCTGAGCAGCAAGTTCAGGGCGATCAAACTGTACGGCGACTGCCTGGCCAGGCTAGGGCTGTTTCCGTTGGGGGGACGTCTGTTACGCAGCGCCCGTGAGGGATTTCGGAGATGACATGCAGCAACGAAAAGTAGCAATCGTGATTGAGAACATCGCCGAAAAAGGCGGTACCGAACGGGTCGCCAGCAGCCTGGCCAATGCGTTGGCTACGCGTTTGGGGCATCAGGTGGAACTGGTGTCGATCAGCGGTGACCGGGCATTTTACCCGCTGGACGCCGCGGTGACCCTGCGCTTTATGCCCGGCAGAACGCTGCTGTGGCCCTGGCGGCTGGCGTGGTTTCTGCGGCGCGGCCGTTATGACGTGATTATCACCGTTTCGATGGGAAAACTCTCGTCGCTGATGGTGCCGTACCTGCGTTTACTGTGTCCGCACAGCCGCCTGTTGCTGAGTGAGCACGTCAGTTTCCATCAATACGCCTGGCCGATGAAATGGCTGAAGGTGCTGGTTTATCGGTTGGGCGACCGCACGGTACTGCTGACCCAAAAAGATCTGGCCACCATCAGCCGCTGGGTGCCTGAACGCAAATGTTTGGTGATCGAAAACGTTTCTCCCTTCCCGGTGCAATCGCCGCAGCCGAAGTTGCAACAGCCAGTGGCGCTGGCGGTCGGTCGGCTATGCCATCAGAAAGGGTTTGATCGCCTGATAGCCGCCTGGCAACGGGTGGCACGGCAAACGGCGGGCTGGCAACTGCATATCGTCGGTGATGGCCCGGATCGGGCGGCGTTACAGCAGCAGATTGACGCCGCCGGGTTGGCTGAACAGGTGAAGTTGCTGCCGGCGACCGCGGACATTGCCGGCCACTATCGCCAGGCGGCAATGCTGTTAATGACCTCGCGTTACGAGGGGCTGCCGATGGTGTTGATTGAAGCCATGAGCTTCGGCCTGCCGCTGGTGGCGTTTGACTGCCAGACCGGGCCAGCTGAGCTGATCGATGACGAGGGCAATGGCTATCTGGTGGCGGAGGGCGACATCGAGGCCTTCAGCCGACGCACGCTGGCGCTGATCGACGACGGCCAATTGCGTCAACGTTTTTCCCTGCGCTCGCTGGAGCGGGCGCAACAGTTCATCCCTGAGCGGATTTATCCCCAATGGCAACAGCTTATCGCTGGAGGTTAAGATGGAAAAAGTTTCAGTTATCATGCCGGCTTACAACGCCGCAGGCTTTATCAAACAGTCGATCCTCGGGGTGCTGAACCAGACCTATCAGGATTATCACCTGTATGTGATCGACGATGCCTCCACCGATCAAACCGCTGAGGTGGTGAAACCCTTTATTCACGATCGCCTGACTTACATTCGCAACAACACCAACCAGGGCGTGGCCGAAACCCGCAATATCGCGATAGAAGCGGCGCGTGGCGATTATATTGCCTTCTGCGACAGCGATGATGTCTGGCACCCGAACAAGCTGGCACGCCAGGTCGGCATTCTGAAAACCGACCGCTATGACGTGGTGTGCTCGCACTATTACACCTTTGAAGATGACCCGGCGCGGGTGAAAAACTACCGCGGTTCCGGGGAGATCATCGCCTACCGGGACATGCTGAAAAGCAATTGGATCGGCAATTTGACCGGGATGTATAACCAGCGCCAGGTCGGCAAGGTGTACCAAAGCAAGGTCGGGCACGAGGACTACGTGATGTGGCTGTCGGTGCTGGAAAAAGCGCGTAACCACCTGGCGTATTGCATACCCGAGCCGCTGGCCTTTTACCGTCTTTCTGCACAGTCGTTGTCCGGCAATAAAATTCAGGCGGCCGACTGGCAATGGCAGATTTATCGCCGTCATCTGGGGCTTTCCTACCAGAAGTCCTGCTATCTGTTCTTCTCTTATCTGTACAACGCGGTGATGAAACGCCAATGAAACTCAGCAAGCTAACCACCGCCTGCCTGCTGGTAGGCTCCGGGCTGGCCAATGCCGCCCCCTGCGGTAATAACCTGCTGCAGGATCCCGGGTTCGAGCAGGGGGGCGCGGGCTGGTCACTGGCCTCGGCACAGGTGGTAGCGGGCGGCCACGGTGGCCGGAGCAGCCTGTTCTATCAAAATCACAACCCCGCCAACTACCACAATATGCTGCAGACGCTGTCGGTTAAACCGGGTCAGCAGCTGGCTTTTGGCACCTGGGTGCGCGGTGAGAACCTGAAGGGTAAGGGGGAGAATCAGGGTGCCGGGGTGTTTATCGAAAGCTATGACAGCCAGGGGCGTTTTTTGGCCGGCAGCTATCCGCAGGGCCTGCTGGGCACCAGCGGTTGGCAGCCGGTCACGGGGGATTTTCGGGTGCCGCCGCGGGCGGTGAAAGTAGTGCTGGGTGTTTATCTGCGCCAGGGTACTACCGGCAGCGCCTGGTTTGATGACGTCTACGCCTGTCAGCAGCCGGTCGCGCCGGAGCTCTACCAGATGCGCAGTAGCCAGGGGACGGCATCGAGCCTGATCGAAGTGGTTGATCCGCAGCAGGTGCAGGTGGACAGCACGCTGGTTGACGACAAAAACACCGCCGTGAAACACGACAGCCGCCGTTACCGCATTAGCGGAAAACAGCAGGTGGAGTTCCCGCTGCCTGCTGGTCTTGCTGCCGGGGAGTATCGTCTACAGCAGCAGGTGACGGACGTGGCTTCACAGCGCAGCCAGAGTAGCGAAATGCCGATCAGCGTCGGCCGTGAACAGCCCAAAGTGGCATTGGATGCACAGGGCTATACCCTGAAACAGGGCAAACGTTTCTTCCCGCTCGGTATTTATATGTACGGCGAGATGGTGACGGATGAGCATCTGGCACGCATCCGCGATGCCGGTTTCAACACCTTGCTCAATTACAACTACGGCACCGGACGTGACCCTGATAACTATTTCCGCAAAACCCAGCAGTACGGTTTGCAGGTGATTTTCTCACTCAAGGACATGTATGCCGGCACCCGCTTTGCGCCGGAAACCAAAATGAGCTATCCGCAACTGACGGCGAGCTATGTGGAAAGGTTTAAACACCAGCCGAACCTGCTGGCCTGGTATATCAACGATGAGCTGGGGCCGGAATACGTGCCGCAAATTGAGCAAAAGCATCTGCAGGTAAAACGCCTGGATCCGGATCACCTGACGTTCCAGGTGCTGGACAAGACCGGCACGCTCAACGCCTATTTCAACAGTTCGGACGTGCTGGCCAGCGATCCTTACCCGGTCGGCAGAGACGCCGATCTGACGCGGACGCTGGAGTACAGCCGCATTACCAGCCAGGTCGCGCGGCAGGTCAAAGGGGCCTGGCTGGTGATGCAGATTATGGATCACGCCGCTTATGCGCCGGGGCGTAAACCGCGCCAACCGACGGAGGCGGAGATGCGCAATCAGGCCTGGCTGGGGCTGATTGGCGGCGCTAAAGGCATCCTGTTTTATTCCTATACCGACTTGTTCTACAAGCGCCAACGCGGCGGCTTTAGCCAGCAGGAGTTTGATGCTATCTGGCGGGGTGTGGCCAGCGTGGCGCAGCAGATTGTCAGCTTTAACCCTTACCTGCTTTCCGGCGAAAGCACCCTGCTGCAGGGCAACAATACCGCCATCCCGGCAAGGTTGTTTATCGACGGTGATAAGGGCCTGGTGCTGATCGCCAACCCTTACTACCGGCCGATGTCGGCGCGCTTTGATTTGCCAACGGGCTGGCAGGCGCAAGGGCAACGGCAGATTGAGGCTGAGTTGCCGTCGATGGGCAGCCGGGCAGTTTGGGTGCAACTTCAAAAAGAAAAGAAAGGATAACCGATCATGAATATCACTCTGAGCCTGATTATTCCGGTGTATAAGGTCGAGGCTTATATTGAGGCTTGCCTGTGCTCAGTGCTGCAACAACTGCCGGACTGGGCGGAAGTGATCATCGTGGATGACGGCAGCCCGGATGGCGCTATCGGTATTGCCGAAGAGGTGCTGTGCCGCTATCCGCAGCACAAACTGCGGGTCAGTATTCTGCGTCAGCAAAACCAGGGGCTGAGCGAGGCGCGCAACAGCGGCATTGCCCATGCCGAAGGACTCTATATCGGCTTCCTCGATTCCGATGATGTGCTGCTGGAAGGGTATTTCAGCATTTTGGGGCGCCTGCTGGCGGATAACCCTTTGGCAGACATCGTCGCCTTCAATGCCCAGCGTTTTTCGGCTTTCAACAACGGCAAGATCCAGCCGGACGGCACCCTGGCCATCGTACCGGGCAATGCCGCCCCCCAGCAGCGTGATGCCCATATGGCGCTGCTGGCGGACAGCTTCAACCGCAGCCTGTGGTACGCCTGGGCGCGTATTTACCGCAAAACGCTGTTCGAGCAGGCCCGCTTCCCGGCGGGGCGCAATTTCGAAGATATTCAGCTGATCCCGCAACTGTACCTGAAAGCGGAACGTATCGTGTTGTGCGACACGCCGCTGGTGGGTTACCGCGCCAACCCGAATGGCATTACGCGTGCGCCCAAACGACGCGATCTGGACGATCTGGATTATGCGCTCGGCGGTGCCGACATGGGACGCCGGGAGGGAGTGGGGCATGGGCTGTACTCCGTGCTCTTCGTTACCACGCTGAAGGCGCGTTTGCTGGTGGGGCTGGATTTTTTCGGGCTGCGTGACGCGCTGCGCGAAACCCGCGAGCTGAAACGCCGCTACTCCGGCCTGCGGGCAGAGGAGCGCAAAATGCTGAGCCGCAAGAATCGGCTGTTTTACCGCAGCCCGCTGGCTTACTACCTGATGGCCCGGCTGTATAACCTACGGGTGAAATAAAACTATGAGTATTACCGTCAGCGTCATCATACCCACCTATGGCCGCAGTGAACTGTTGGCACGCGCCATCGACAGCGTGCTGGCGCAAACCCATCGCCCGCTGGAAATTATCGTGGTGGATGACAACCCGCAGGGCGATGCGCATCGCCTGGCGACCCGCGAACGCCTGGCCGACTATATCGAGCAGGGGCAGATCATTTACTACCCGCGTCGCCACAACGGCGGGGGCGCACAGGCACGTAACAGCGGGATCCTGCGCTCGCGCGGCGAGTACATTACCTTTCTGGATGATGACGACTACTACCATCCGCAAAAAATCGCCCGTCAGTTGGCGTTTATGCAGCAGGGCAATTACGACGTCAGCCTGTGCGACATGGATATTCTCAAGGACGGGCAGATCAGCGCCGAGCATTATTACCGGGCGCGTTGCGCAGGGCTGGAAGATTTTATGCTGGCCGGGGTGGCCTACACGCCGATGATCATGATGCGGCGCAGCATGGCGATTGCGGTGCGCGGTTTCTTTAATACCCCGCGCTACCAGGATCATATCTTCCTGTACCGGTTGTTGGCGGCCGGGGCGAACATCGGCACGCTGCATGAACGCCTGGCAGTGCACAACGATCATGATGGTGAACGCATCACCTCCAGCCCGAAAGGCATCCTGGGTTACCGCAATAAAATGCAGTTTGAAAAGCGCTTGATGCCGCAGATCTCGCCCCGGGCGCGCAACATCATGCGTTTGCGCCACACCTGCATTAACTCGCGCATCATTACCGACGGCAAGAGCCGTCTGGCTGGGGTGTTATACGGGCTAAGGGGCATTGTCTACGTCAATAGCGGCCTGATGGCTGGGGTCTATATGAAGAATATCATCCGCAATGTGTTTTTCCGTGGCGTGCCTTTCTGATATTACGAAATTAGTCAGGTAAACGTCACCCTCTCCTGTGGGAGAGGGCCGGGGTGAGGGGCTTTTGCCTCTGCTCTGTCTGTTTCCCCTCACCATAACCCTCTCCCAAAGGAGAGGGGACAGTATCGCCTTAACGGATGAGCAATACTCCCAATGAGAGGGAATTATTTAGCCAGAGGATGATTATGCGCTTTGAACGTTCTACGCTGATTGGCAGCGTGCTGCTGCTGACGGTACCGCTGTTTGCCTTGCTACACAGCATTGGCACCCTGCGGGCGGGAAAGAAAAATACGGTGGCCTATCTGCTGATTGCGCTGTGTTTTTTCTTCTTCTTTATCAAAATCCCGCCATTGGCCGATCTCTACCGCCACTTTGCCAACTATGATGCGATTAACTCGGCCACCAACCTGGCTGATGTCGTTCAGGGCAAGGTGGACGTGGTGCTGTACGCCAACTTTTATATTTTCAAAACCCTGGGTATCCCTTTTTACGTCATTCCGGGGCTGTACGTTGGCCTGTCGGTTTACTGCTATCTCGCCGCGCTCAATATTGTCATGCTGCACTCCGGCAAGGTGTTTTCAGCCAGGCAGTTTGTATTGCTGCATCTGGCGGTGCTGTTTCTGATCAACCCGTTTATCATCGGCATGGGGCTGCGTTTTGGCTTCTCGATGGCGGTGATGACGCTGGCGATGGTGCTGTTTTGCCATAAACAGAATCGGCCGCTGGCCGCCGGCCTGATGTTATTCGCCATGCTGACCCACTTTTCCAGCATGCTGCTGGTCGGGGTGTTTCTGTGTAGCCGGGTAATGCGGCTAAACCGCCTGCTGACGGTGGTGTTTAGCGCCATTGCGTTGCTGACCGCCAAGTTCGCACTGCCGTTTATTCTTTCTCACATTACGATTTCTGGCATTAACAGTTATTCCGACGTCTATACCTCCGGCATGTATGCCAGCGATTATCTGACCTCCGGCAATGCCAATGGGATGATTAACTTCCTGATTGTGCTGTTCCCGGCGCTGTTTCTCGGGGTCTTCATGCTGGCGAATCCGATGCGTAACCAGGCGGGGGACATCAAAAACACCGCGGCCTGGCTGGTGGTGTTTGTGTTTCTGTGTTCCAGTTCGCTGCAGGCGGCCAGCCGCTATGCCAGCGTGGCGTCGGTATTCCTGCTGTTTTACTACGTGGCTCATCATCGCTCGTTCATGCGCGGCAGGTTTAACTATTTCTTCCTGTGCTTCATGCTGATGGCCACCGGTTATAACCTGATCGAGAATATCTATGTTCCGCGTCGGCCGATTATGCTGGGGCAAATGTGGCAGTCATTTTATAAAACGCCGTTGCTGAACCTGTTCTACGGTGAACAGGAGTATGAGCAATATCTGCGGGTTATTAATCGCGACAGCGGCGAGTGGATCGGCCATGAGATGGATGCAGGTTAATGAGCTTCTTCCTCCACTAACATCAACATAGCAGCCAGGGATGCGGACGCCCGCCCGCATCCTACCCCCAAATACCTCAACTCACGTCGCAGTACATCCCGCCGAATATCTAAATCATGATTTTTATTCTATTTTCAATTAATTAGCGCCACTTCTTGCCCTGATACTTTAGGGGTAGGCACGCCGTTGCCGCCGTTATTCTCCCTCCGTTCTCTTGATCGCAATCAATTTGCCGTAGTTCTGGCCTCAGTAGGCTGGCGGCAGATTGAGCAATGTCACTTCATATAACAATGAAAGCCTTCAGGAGAATTCCGGATGAGCAAGTTTCTAGACCGATTCCGCTATTTTAAGCAGTTGGCGGAACCCTTTTCTGGCGAACATGGCCAGACGCTAAACACCAACCGCGACTGGGAAGACGGCTATCGCAGCCGCTGGCAGCACGACAAGATTGTGCGATCCACCCATGGGGTTAACTGCACCGGCTCCTGTAGCTGGAAAATATATGTAAAAAACGGCCTGGTGACCTGGGAAACCCAGCAAACCGATTACCCGCGTACCCGCCCGGACTTGCCCAACCATGAACCTCGCGGTTGCCCACGCGGTGCCAGCTACTCCTGGTATCTGTACAGCGCCAACCGACTGAAATACCCATTGATGCGCAAACGCCTGATCAAACTGTGGCGTGAGGCCAAGGCGCTGCACAGTGACCCGGTCGATGCCTGGGGCTCGATCGTCAGCGATGCCGAAAAATCCAAAAGTTACAAAGTCGCGCGCGGACGCGGTGGTTTTGTCCGCTCCAGCTGGCAGGAAGTGAACGAACTGATCGCCGCTTCCAACGTCTACACCGCCAAAACCTTCGGCCCGGATCGCATTATCGGCTTCTCACCGATCCCGGCGATGTCGATGGTGTCTTACGCCGCCGGCGCCCGCTATCTGTCACTGATTGGCGGCACCTGCCTGAGCTTCTACGACTGGTACTGCGATTTACCACCGGCCTCGCCAATGACCTGGGGCGAGCAGACCGACGTGCCGGAATCGGCCGACTGGTACAACTCCTCCTACATCATCGCCTGGGGCTCTAACGTGCCGCAGACGCGTACCCCGGACGCCCACTTCTTCACCGAAGTGCGCTACAAAGGCACCAAAACCGTGGCGGTGACGCCGGACTATGCCGAAGTCGCCAAACTGTGTGACCAGTGGCTCAATCCGAAGCAGGGTACCGACAGCGCTATGGCGCTGGCAATGGGCCACGTGATGCTCAAAGAGTTCCACCTGGATCGTGAGGTGGGCTACTTCCGTGACTACGTGCGTCGCTACACCGATATGCCGATGCTGGTGATGCTCGAGCCGCGCGAAGCGGGCTATTACGCCGCCGGTCGCCTGCTGCGAGCCGCCGATCTGGTGGATGGCCTGGGGCAGGAAAACAACCCAGAGTGGAAAACCGTCGCCATAGATCAGCGCAACGGTGAGCTGGTGGCACCGCAGGGGTCGATTGGCTTCCGCTGGGGCGAGCAGGGCAAATGGAACCTGGAACAGCGCGCCGGTGAAGACGGGCAGGAAGTCGAATTGCAACTCAGCCTGCTGGGCGCACATGACGAAGTGGCCGACGTCGGGTTCCCTTACTTTGGCAGTACCGAAAGTGAACATTTCAACAGCGTGGCGCTGGATGAGATCCTGCTGCACAAACTGCCGGTCAAACGCCTGCGCCTGGCGGACGGCAGCGAAGCGTTGGTGACCAGCGTTTACGATTTGACCCTGGCCAACTACGGTCTCGATCGTGGCCTGAACGATGCCAACTGCGCCACCGACTATGACGACGTCAAAGCCTACACTCCGGCCTGGGCCGAGCAGATCACCGGCGTCTCACGTCACAACATTATCCGCATTGCCCGTGAGTTTGCCGACAACGCCGAGAAAACCCATGGCCGTTCGATGATTATCGTCGGTGCCGGGGTTAACCACTGGTACCACATGGACATGACCTACCGCGGCCTGATCAATATGCTGATCTTCTGCGGCTGTGTTGGCCAGAGCGGCGGCGGCTGGGCGCACTACGTCGGCCAGGAAAAACTGCGGCCGCAGACCGGTTGGCTGCCGCTGGCGTTTGGCCTCGACTGGCAACGTCCGCCGCGCCATATGAACAGCACCTCGTTCTTCTATAACCATTCCAGCCAGTGGCGCTATGAAACCGTCGGCACCGAAGAGCTGCTGTCGCCGTTGGCGGACAAGACCCGCTTTGGCGGTAGCCTGATTGACCTAAACGTGCGCGCCGAGCGCATGGGCTGGCTGCCGTCGGCACCCCAGTTGGGCACCAACCCGCTGCATCTGGCGGCACAGGCGAAAGCCGCCGGTCAATCGCCGCTGGACTATACCGTCGAAGGGTTGAAAAAAGGCAGCCTGAACTTTGCCGCCGAACAGCCGGATAACCCGCAGAACTTCCCGCGTAACCTGTTCGTTTGGCGTTCCAACCTGCTGGGCTCATCCGGCAAGGGCCACGAGTACATGCTCAAGTATTTACTGGGCACCGAAAACGGCATTCAGGGCAAGGATCTGGGCCAGCAGGGCGGCGCCAAGCCTGAGGAAGTGGAATGGCTGGATAACGGCGGCGAAGGCAAGCTGGATCTGGTGGTGACGCTTGATTTCCGCATGTCCAGCACCTGTCTTTACTCCGACATCGTGTTGCCGACCGCCACCTGGTACGAAAAAGACGACATGAATACCTCGGATATGCATCCGTTTATTCACCCGCTGTCGGCGGCGGTCGATCCGGCCTGGGATTCGAAAAGCGACTGGGAGATTTATAAGGGCATCGCCAAAGCCTTCTCCGAGGTGTGTGTCGGGCATTTAGGCCAGGAAACCGACGTGGTGACGCTGCCTATTCAGCATGACTCGGCCGCCGAGCTGGCGCAGCCTTATGGCGTCAAAGACTGGAAAAAGGGCGAGTGCGATCTGATCCCGGGTATTACCGCGCCGCATATCATGGTGGTAGAGCGTGATTACCCGGCCACCTACGAGCGTTTCACTTCGCTGGGCCCCTTGCTGGATAAGCTGGGCAACGGCGGTAAAGGGATTAGCTGGAACACCCAGACCGAAGTCGACTTCCTGAAAAAACTCAACTACGTGAAGGCCGATGGCCCGGCGGCCGGTCGGCCGAAGATTGAAACCGCCATCGATGCCGCCGAGGTGATCCTGGCGCTGGCACCGGAAACCAACGGACAGGTTGCGGTCAAGGCGTGGGACGCGTTGGGCAAGATGACCGGCCGCGATCACCGCCATCTGGCGCTGAACAAGGAAGATGAAAAAATCCGCTTCCGCGATATTCAGGCCCAGCCGTGCAAAATCATTTCCAGCCCGACCTGGTCAGGTTTGGAAGACGAACATGTGTCTTACAACGCCTGCTATACCAACGTGCATGAGCTGATCCCATGGCGCACCATCAGCGGCCGTCAGCAGCTGTATCAGGACCATGAGTGGATGCGTGCCTTTGGCGAAAGCCTGCTGGTGTACCGTCCGCCGATCGACACCCGTGCCGCGCAGCCGTTGCTGAACCAGAAGCCGAACGGCAACAAAGAGAAGGCGCTGAACTTCCTGACGCCGCACCAGAAATGGGGCATTCACTCCACTTACAGCGACAACCTGCTGATGCTGACCCTGTCGCGCGGTGGGCCGATCGTCTGGATGAGTGAGGAAGATGCCAAGGATCTGGGGATTGAGGATAACGACTGGATCGAAGCCTTTAACGCCAACGGTGCGCTCACTGCGCGGGCGGTGGTCAGCCAGCGCGTCCCGGCCGGCATGACCATGATGTACCACGCGCAGGAACGTATCGTGAATATTCCCGGTTCGGAAATCACCAGTCAGCGCGGCGGTATTCATAACTCGGTGACCCGCGTCTGCCCGAAACCGACCCATATGATCGGGGGTTATGCGCAGTTGGCCTATGGCTTCAACTATTACGGCACCGTCGGCTCCAACCGCGATGAGTTTGTGGTGGTACGCAAGATGAACCGCATCGACTGGTTAGATGGTGAAGGCAACGACGACTCGCAGGGTAGCCAGCAGGAGAAAGCAAAATGAAAATTCGTTCGCAAGTTGGCATGGTGCTGAACCTGGACAAATGCATCGGTTGCCACACCTGTTCGGTGACCTGTAAAAACGTCTGGACCAGCCGCGAGGGCATGGAATACGCCTGGTTCAATAACGTGGAAAGCAAACCCGGCGTCGGTTATCCGTACGCCTGGGAAGATCAGGAGAAGTGGAAGGGCGGTTGGATCCGTAAAATCAACGGCAAGCTGGAGCCGCGCATGGGCGGCCGCGTCGGCCTGTTGTCGAAGATATTCGCCAACCCGGACGTTCCGGCGCTGGACGACTATTACGAGCCGTTCGACTACGACTACCAGAACCTGCATACCGCGCCGCAGGGCAAGCATCAGCCGATCGCCCGGCCGCGCTCGTTGATCACCGGCCAGCGCATGAAGAAGATTGAAAATGGCCCGAACTGGGAAGAGATCCTCGGTGGCGAATTCTCCAAGCGTTCGAAGGACAAAAACTTCGACAATATGCAAAAGGAGATGTACGGCCAGTTCGAAAACACCTTCATGATGTACCTGCCGCGCCTGTGCGAACACTGCCTTAACCCGGCCTGTGTCGCGACCTGCCCGAGCGGGGCGATCTACAAGCGTGGCGAAGACGGCATTGTGCTGATCGATCAGGATAAATGCCGCGGCTGGCGCATGTGCCTGACCGGCTGCCCGTACAAAAAGATCTATTTCAACTGGAAAAGTGGCAAGTCCGAGAAGTGCATCTTCTGCTATCCGCGCATCGAATCCGGCCAGCCGACGGTGTGTTCGGAAACCTGTGTGGGCCGTATCCGTTATCTGGGCGTGCTGCTGTATGACGCCGACCGCATCGAGCAGGCGGCAGCGGTCGAAAACGACAAGGATTTATACCAGAGCCAGCTGGATATCTTCCTCGACCCGCACGATCCGGCGGTGATTGCCCAGGCGTTGGCAGACGGCATTCCACAAGGGGTGATCGAATCTGCCCAGCAGTCGCCGGTATACAAAATGGCGATGGACTGGAAGCTGGCGCTGCCTCTGCACCCGGAATATCGCACGCTGCCGATGGTGTGGTACGTACCGCCATTGTCACCGATTCAATCCGCCGCCGATGCCGGTGAGCTGGCGCACAGCGGCGTGTTGCCGGACGTGGAAAGCCTGCGTATCCCGGTGCAATACCTGGCCAACCTGCTGACCGCCGGCGATACCGCTCCGGTGCTGTTGGCGCTCAAGCGCATGCTGGCGATGCGCCACTACAAACGTGCGGAAACCGTTGACGGCGTGGTGGACACCAGCGCACTGGAACAGGTGGGGCTGAGCGAAGCGCAGGCGCAGGAGATGTATCGCTATCTGGCGATCGCCAACTATGAAGACCGCTTCGTGATCCCGTCCAGCCATCGCGAACTGGCGCGTGAGGCCTTCCCGGAAAGCAAAGGCTGCGGCTTTAGCTTTGGTGACGGCTGCCAGGGTAGCGACGGTAAATTCAACCTGTTCAACAGCCGACGCATTGACGCTATTGATGTGACGAAAAAAACGCCCCGCCAGGAGGATGCCTCATGATCAGCCTGAAAGTGATTGCTCGCCTGCTGGACTACCCGGAGCAGGCGCTGTTTGACCATCAGCAGGCGCTGGTGGAGGCGCTGGAACCGGCCAGCGAACTGGATTTGCACCACAGCGCGAAGTTGATCCTGTTTATTCGCCGTTTCTGCGCCCGTCCGTTGCTGGA
The DNA here is from genome assembly GCF_000347995.1 of Serratia sp. S4. Lineage (NCBI taxonomy): Bacteria > Pseudomonadati > Pseudomonadota > Gammaproteobacteria > Enterobacterales > Yersiniaceae > Serratia > Serratia sp. S4. The sequence continues at coordinate 3,134,167 of NZ_KB661120.1, read as the reverse complement.
TGTGCAGGCTGAATACTGCGAGCTGTTCGATCGGGGCCGCGCCACCTCGTTGCTGTTGTTTGAGCACGTACATGGCGAGTCGCGCGATCGCGGTCAGGCCATGGTCGATCTGATGGCGCAATACCGCGAAGCCGGGCTGGAGATCGACAGCCGCGAGCTGCCGGACTTCCTGCCGCTGTACCTGGAGTATCTTGCCAGCCGCAGCAAGGAGCAGGCCGCGGAGGGGTTACAGGACATCGCACCGATCCTGGCGTTGTTGGGCGCCCGGTTACTACAGCGGGAAAGCCCGTATGCGGTGCTGTTTGATCTGCTGCTGGCGCTATCTGGCAGTGACGTTCAGGCACAGGCGCTGACGTCTCAGGTAGCAAAAGAAACCCGCGATGACACGCCGCAGGCGCTGGATGCGGTATGGGAAGAGGAACAGGTTAAGTTTCTAGGTGAGGAAGGTTGTGCTTCGGCACAGCAGGCGGCGCACCAACGGCGCTTTGCCGGTGCGGTAGCCCCGCAATACCTGGACCTGACGGATGCGCTAACCGGAACCAAAGGACGCTAATCATGCAATTTTTAAATCAGTTCTTCTTCGATATTTACCCCTATCTGGCGGGGGCGATTTTCCTGATCGGCAGTTGGCTGCGTTACGATTACGGCCAATACAGCTGGCGCGCCGGATCCAGCCAGATGCTGGATAAAAAAGGAATGCGACTGGCCTCCAACCTGTTCCACATCGGCATTTTGGGCATCTTCGCCGGGCACTTCCTCGGCATGCTGACGCCGCACTGGATGTATGAATCCTTCCTGCCGATCGACGTGAAGCAGAAACTGGCGATGATCGCCGGTGGTGCCTGCGGCGTAATGACGTTGATTGGCGGGGCGCTGCTGCTGAAACGCCGGTTGACCAACCCGCGGGTGCGGGCGACCAGCAGTTTTGCCGATATCATGATCCTGACGCTGTTGGTGGTGCAGGTGTGCCTGGGGCTGCTGACCATTCCGTTCTCCGCCCAACATATGGACGGCAGCGAGATGATGAAGCTGGTGGGCTGGGCACAGGCGGTGGTGACCTTCCACGCCGGTGCATCAGAACATCTGGTGGGCGTTGCGCCGATTTTTAAACTGCATATGGTGCTGGGCATGACGCTGTTCGTGCTGTTCCCGTTCTGTCGCCTGGTGCATATCTGGAGCGTACCGGTGGAATACCTGACCCGCCGTTACCAACTGGTGCGTAATCGCCGCTAAAGACATTTCCCCAACTATTACCCTCCATCTGGCGAAACGCGATCCGTCAGATGGGGGGAATTCGTGATACAAACTTTTTCTTCCCTCAGCCTCAGTTCCATCGACGCCTGCCAGTTTGCCAGCAAGGCTCGCGCTCGCTGTGGCGCCAGAGCAAATAACTCCACCTCACTGTGCAACCCCAACCTCTGCATTAAGTGACGCTTCTGGAAACTGACCGTTTTCACGCTGCGCCCCTGCTGGAACGCGATGTCCGACACGCTGTGGCCATTGAGCAGGGCATTTAGCACCTGTTGCTCGCGCGGCGCCAGTAACTGACGGCGCGCGGTAATATCCGCAGATAACGGCGGATTGAGCAGCGCCCCCAGCGCATACAGCATGGCATTGCTGGTCAGACCGAGCTTACCCATAGCCCGTTGCTTGTGGCTGCTGATGGTGCGGATATCGCGCTGCAGCTTCCAGGCAATTGCCGTCAAGTCCTGTCCGCTGAGCAGCGACTGTACAATACGGCGTTCCGTGGGGGTCAAGCGTGCGAGCAGATAGGCCGGCAGCAGAGCCTGGCGAGCAGGCTCACCGTCGCGCTGGAAGGGCTGCGGGCCAGCGTGCGTGCAACGCGATGCCGCGAAAGGATAAACCGGCGAGCCCTTCATTTACTGTACCAAATGGTAAAGGTGGCGCTGGCATTGGCACTGCCAGCGGTTACCGTGTCGCTGATGGCGATGTAGCGTGCGCTGAAGGTCAGAGAATTCACTGTGCTATTGCCACCGATGATTGACATCAACGGTGAACGCGTCCCCGGAGCCAACACTTTTTTCGCACCGTCCAGCAGTTGCACACCGACCCCTTTCGCTACGCTACTGCCGGTCAGCGCTAATGCACTGTTATCTCCGGTTGCGACGACGCCATCAAACTGCACCTGTACCTGGCTGACCTCTGCCGGGCAGCTATTCAGGCGTAAGGTGAAGTCGGTATGGGTACCGGTCGCGCCTTTGCTGCTTAATACGCTGCGCGACAGGGTGCCCAGGTCCACCGCCAGCGGGTCAACCGTCGGTTCACAAGCGGCCGACAGCACGCGTCCGCTAATATTGACGCTGGCGTCATCGGCCCTAACGACCCCACTGCAAAGCATTAGCGTCAGTAGCGTCCGAGCAGTCTGTAAAGCTACCATGTGCATGACAGATTCCTTGTCGTCGCAATCAGTTATTGATAGGTAAAGGACACCACAATGTTGCCAATTACCGTGCCGGCAGTGGCCGAGCCTTTCGAGTAAATTTGCACTTTCTGGCTAAACACCGCGGCTTTGGTAGTCGCGTCCACGGCGACCTGACGGGTGGTGTTGGGGGTAATCGTTTTGCTTGCACCATCCTGAACGTACAGCGCCAACTGTCCTGCGGTACCGGTATTGATAAAACTGTCGTCATAGAGAGGCGAAACCGTGCCGGTGTAACTGGCCGTTACCTTGGTGGTTGCCGCCGGACAGTCCTTCAGTTTTAAATCAAAGCTTTTAAACGGGCTGGTGTCACCGGCTTTTTGCAATTTGCTGACCACGATATCGTCCAGTTTGATATCCAGAGAGCCGGCACCATCAATGACACAAGGGGCGGCAATCACATTGCCGGTGATATTGACCGTGACTGCGTCGGCCTGAGCCAAACCGTTGGCCCCTAAGCCGCTACACAGTATCCATACCGCCGGGTGGCGAATAATCTTCAGCATGTTCCTTCTCCTGTTAGTGTTTTCCATAAATTACATATTGAGTTACTGATAGGTGATATTCAGCGTGGCGGTAGTATTGGCTCGGCCACCGGTGACGTCCTTTTTGGTCTGGTAGTAGCGAGCGCTGAAGGGCAGGCTATCTTTGCCGCCGGCAACCGTTTTCACCAGTAGGTTGGTATCCCGCTTGAGCAATGTCCCGTCAGACAATATTTGTACCCCCAACCCGCTAGCTACGCCGATTTGCCCGGCACCGGTCAATGCCAGTACGCTGCTATCCGTAGTTTCGGCGCTTTGTGTTCCACTCAGGGAAACGCTGACCTTAAGCCCCGGATCGCAGTTCAGCCCCACATCGAAGGTTTTTTCACCAAAGGTGGAGCCAACAGCGGTGAGTTTAGCCGCAGATATACTGCCTAAAGAGACATCAATCGCCGTGTTGGTCAGGGTACAGGTGGTTTGAGAAAATGATGCAGCGGTGCCGACACGAATTCTGCCCAGCTCCCAGGAGCCATTCGGATCCGTCAGGCTAAAGATTGCCAGGGTGGTCCCCGTCGGTAGACTACCGCTGGTAATCTTCCCGGTTTTTATCAGTTCAACCTTCCAGGTGTAATTCAGGACCTGGACAAAGTACCACCCTGCCTTGGCCAGCCATTCATCGCCGATATAATTCGAGTCATAGAGTGAAACTCGCACTCCCAGCCCCGACACGGAAGTACTGGAAATCTTATTGGCGACAACCCAGCCATTAGCGGGTGAAAGTTTATGTTTAACAGAGAGTCGCATAATCGCCTGACACAATCGGGTGAATCCAGGGTCAGGTGGGCTATAGGACAAGATGTAAGTTTCTGGTCCTGCCAATTGATAGGTGCCCAGTACTGTGCCTATCGGTGTACTGTCCGACAGTTTTATATTTCCAAGATTGATATCTTGTATTTTACTGGTTACTGGAGTAACAAGCCGGCACGTAGAGGACATTGCTGGTATCGACAAACAGAGCAGTCCCCCCATCAAACAAGCTTGTAAAATACAGTGACCACGCCGCACAGAATACTTGCCGACCTCATCCCACCATGGTTTTTCCCTGGTCGATTCTTTCCTTGTCATTGACATACCTCGTCCATTTGCAATATCTCTCCCTGTAGGGCTGTCTTTGGCAATTGATACTCCACCCGGCACTGGCCGGCATTGCCGTTCCCCCATTGCACCGTCAGTTTTCCTTGTTCAGCCAGGCCACTCAGGTATACCTGGCCGCCGTCGCCGACGATGCTGCCCTGCGCCGCGTTCTGGTCGGCCTCGCTCACCGTGGCACCAAAGGGCACCGGTTTGCCATTGCCTTGCGTTAGCGTCATCAACACCCGTGCGCCCACTCTGGCACTGAACGTTGCCATCACCAGCGCTCCGCGCGTGGGGACCACGCGGTGACTGGTCTGTGCCACGTCGGTGTCTGCCGATAAGGTTTCTGTCGCCAGCGTGACGTCGGTGCTGCGATAGGGTGTCAGATAGGGCACCAATGCATAACCACGCCAGTCAGTGCGTACACCGGTCTGGTTATTGACGCTAACGCCTGCCGCGCCGGGCATCGCCACCAGCGCCGCCGTTTCACCCAGGGGTTGCCCCAGGGTCACGCCGCTGGCATGCGCCACCACGCTGCCTTGCAGACCATAATTCAGCCGCTGGCTGTTGCGGTCATAACCGTAGCCCGAGCTCAGTTCGCCGTAAGTCCCCTTGTAGTCCAGATTAAGATTGCCACCGTAACCTTGCCCTCGGTTGCCATAATTCTGCTGTGCCGCCCAACTCAGGCTGTTATCCCGCAGCGCCATACCGCTCAGCCCCAGAGACTGAGTAGTCGCGCCGCCCTTGGTATTGTTCAGGTTGTAGCTCACCCAACTGCTGTTGTTGTCCCACAGGTTTAGCGGCATGTTGAGATTAAAGACGATTTGCTGGTCGTTACTGCGCTGCGGCCCAAAACTATTACGGTTATAACTCCAGTTCACCCCGTAGCTGATCCCTTGCCAACTGTTGTTGTAGCCCAGTCCCAACGAGGCCATGCTGCGATCGCTGTTCCAGTAATCTTCGCGTATCGCACTGAGCGAGAGCGAACCGCCGTCCTGCCATAACTGCTGGCTCATGCTCAGTTCCGCCCGGTTGCGCCGCCGCTCATACGCCCAGTAGGCCATCTCTCCGCTACGCCAGGTGTCCAACACCTCCGACAGGGCATAAAACCCTGCGGTCGAATAGCGATAACCGGCAATGGCGAAGTTGGTACCGGTTTGCACCATATTTTTGCTGTAACGCATACGCCACGACTGCCCGGTCTGTCTATCCAGCCCTTTTTGCTGCCCCCGCGACTGGGTCACATCCACCGAGAATGCTCCCCAATCGCCAAGGTTGTTGCCCAGCCCCAGTGCGACCGACTGGTAGCGCTGTGCCATTTGCACGCCACCATACAAGGTACTGTTCCACGGCAGACCATAAATGGCCGTTCCCTGCATCAGGGCGCTTTTATCCACGCTGTGGTCATAACTGCGGTATTGGCCCGCCGTCAGGCTGTATTTGAGCCGGCCTTCACGCTGTAACACGGGCAGGGAGGCGAAGGGCACCACTAGCTGCTGTTCGCTGCCATCGGCTTCTTTGATGGTGACATGCAGGTCGCCACTGCCGCCGGTAGGGTACATATCGTCAATAACAAATGCCCCCGGCGCTACGTAGGTACGGTAAATCTCATAGCCGTTTTGGCGTACTACCACCTGGGCATTGGTGCGGGCAATGCCGCGGACTATTGGCGCATAACCTCGCAGGCTATCCGGTAGCATGTCGTCATCCGAAGCCAGTTGCCCACCACGGAAGGGCACTGCATCAAACACCTCACTGGGCGCGTTGCTGTCACCCAAAGTCATCTGACTCTGCAACCCAATCAGGTTACGTTGGGCGTAGGTATAAACTGTATTCCACTTGTCTTGCCCGTCACTGTCGCGGCCCCAGGTGGTGTAGTTACGCAGTCGCCATGGCCCGAGGTTCGCCCCCGGACGCAGGTTGGCATACTGATTGTTGCTATTACCGTCACTCCCATTTCTGGCATAGGTGTTGGCCCCGCTCAGGCTATAGTTAAGTAATAGCGCTGGAACGCCTTCGTCCCATTGTGTCGGGGAGACATAGCCGCGCGGCTGCTGTTTAATCGCCGCCTGTGGAATGCTCAGCAGCAATCGCTGCTGGTTAAACTGCAAACGTGCCGAGGCTTGAGGTATTGCCGTCAGATCGACACAGGCGCTGTCCGCGGCTCCCAGAGTAGGAAAGCGGCTCACCTGAACGCCGTAATCGCCCAGTTCCGCCACGCTAAGGCAGGGTTGTAACCCATCCCCCTTGGATCCGGCATGAAAAGTCACCGAGCGTGTTGCCACCATCTGCTGATTAAGAAAAATATCGACCCGATAGACGCCGGGTATTTGCCCGCCGGCACTCTCAAATGCCGATAAGTCCACGCCATCCTGTTGGGGAGTCCCAATAGTCAGCAATGCCGGGTTAAAATAATCTCGCCCCTGTGCTGTCGGCTGTAATGCCAGTTGTAAGGCTATTAGCCCCGCCAGCGGCACCTGACGATATCGTCGGTCTGTTTCCGTACTCATTGCCACACTCCCTTGTTTGCCTTTTCACCTCACTGTGAAGAGTCAACATCACCCGGCTAATTTGCCCTGCTGGGTGGCACCGCTACCGCCAAAATCGTTGATAACTATCCAACTCACCGCATTGCCTGCTTTCACCTCTTGCAAAGCAAAATCCGCACTGCTGAACGGCGCTACATAAGTTGCATCCCGCACCTCTTGGCCCTCGATCTTCACACTCTGAAAGTTCATGTAATACGGCGTAGGGTTGTTGACCCGCAGTTTTCCGCCTTGCCGTGACCAGCTCAATTGCCCGGCAACCGTCTCCGGAGATTTATCCTTCAACTGTTCTGGGCGATATATCAGTTTGATGCGGGTGTTCACCGCTATCTGGAGGGTATTGTTTTTATTCTCAGACGAAGGGATGGCTTTCACATTCAACCAGTACAGCGCTTCGCGGTCTTTTGGCAAATTGCCGCCCAGGCGCACTATTCGCAGTACGTTCTTGTCCCCGGCTTCTAAACGAAACAGCGGGGGTGTCAGGATAAACGGGACTTTCTCACTGCCGGCGGTTTGTGGATCGACCCAGGACTGGATCAGGTAAGGGACTTTATCCGGGTTACTCACGCTTAATGAAGCTTCCCGCAATCCACCGTCGTACACCACTCGGGTTGCCCCAATCACCACACCCGCCTGTACCAGACTGCTGCTCAATATCAACCCAAGATACAGCGCGACCTGCCATGCTTTCATGCCCAGTTTCTCCCTGAAAAGGGACGCCCTAATGGGCAGTCCCTGCAAAGCCAAACAGCCTCAAAGAGGCCGCATTCGCGTTTAGTTATACTTGATGTTGAAAGTGGCGCTGGAGTTAGCTACGCCGGAAGTCACCGTCGCTGACGTGGCAACATAGCGCGCGGTAAAGTCCAGTTTGTTAATGTCCGCAGCACCGGTCAGCAAGTCATAGCTGGCAGACGGCGTTTTTAATGCCAAAACGGTGTCGCTTTTATCGCTGATTTGGATCCCAACCCCGGTAGCGGCAGGATCGGCAGTGGTGCCCGCAGTCAGAGCCAGTACTTTTTTGTCGTTGCCTGCCGCAGTGCCGTCAAATTCGACGGTGGCTTTGGTATAGGTCGCTGGGCAACTTTTCAGATTGATGGTGAATTTGCTGGATGTACCGGTAGAGCCGGCGCCCGAGAAGGCCGTTTTATTCAGATCTCCCATAGGGACACTGATACCCGTTTCACCCGCGGCCAAATCGACCACACAGGTTGTATCTTGGATCTTACCCGTAAAGTTGATGTTACCGTCAGCAGCAAACGAAGAAGTGGTGGAAAGCAATGCGGCCGTAGCCAATGAAGTGACCAGCAGAGTTTTTTTCATAGATAGGATTCCTTGAGAAGTGCAGTCTTGCACAATGTCCATTTAACTCATTGATTGAGTTGTCCTTTTTTTAGCCGACGCTCGTGTTGCCATAACGATGCAAACGCAACATTTTGAGTCAAACTGACACATTAGGCAGATAGTTCTTCAGGTTGATTAAGTTGGAGTGATGTATGGGAGATGACACCATGGATGGTGTTTAAATTGGTGAGTAATGCTGCTTAATTATTCAGTAATGATTCAGGGAGATAAAAGAAATAGGCTGACCGTGACGAAAAACCTGGAATTGATGGGCATAGTTATGTGAAGACGTTAGTGAGGGATGAATTTATTTTGTTGATATTAATAGAGTTATAGGTAAGGATTAAAAAACCGTAAAACAAGCATTGACTTTTTTTCAGGATATTCCTAGTTTAGTTAACAGTTTGACTCAAATTGTTACATTTTCCGCCTCTTTTTCCTCTTTCCACAGGTGTTTAAATCGTCCGGCATTGGCCGCGGTATACAGCACCGTATGCTGAATATTACGGTGTCCCAGATAGTCCTGGATCACCCGGGTATCTGCGCCATTATCCGCCAGCGCATAGCCACAGGCATGGCGCAACATATGCGGATGGGCATCCACATCCAGTCCGGCCTGCTTACCGTAAGCCTGCAACATACGATAAATGCGCTGGCGCGACAGCCGGTAGCCTTTCTGCGACAGAAACAGCCATTCTTCATCCTCCAGATTGCGACAGGACCGGCGTTTTTCCAGCCAGCGGGTCAGTAGATGTTTCTCGGTGGTTTCCAGCGGATGGATGGTGGATAACCCGTTTTTAAGGCGGTTCATATAGACGCAACCGCTTTCCATATCCAGGTCCGCCATGCGCAGGCCATTAAGCTCACTAACGCGGCAGCCGTGGATGAAACCCATCCAGATCAGGCAGCTGTCTCGCTCGGGCGCTCGTCCGGCGGCGGCCTGTTGCAGCAGGCGAGTGACCTCGGTACGGGTCAGGTGCTTGCGGTGATTGTGAGATTTTTGCATTGCTTCTCCTCGAAAAAAACAAAGGCCGGCAACAGGCCGGCCATTGGCGTCGTCCGTCAATCATTGACGATGCAAGGGGCAGTATAGTGCAGGTTGGGTGCAAAAGTTCGAAAGTCTGTGGGCTGTAAAATCCGATCTTCTTTAATACCTGGCAGCAATAGGCTGACTTTTCATATTTGCCAGTTCGATGAGACGCTTATTTCGCGCAAGCTGCTGAATTTGCGAAGCGTTACGCAGTTCACTAATTGAACAATGATCGCTGGTGAAGTAAGCTTTTCTCCACTAACTGACAGCCACAGGAGGTGGGGTATGCGTAGTTTGCCAATTCGGTTATCAAATAAAATTGACGACGATCTGAACGATATTGCCAAGCGGCATGGAATGGAGAAAACCGAGGTGATCAAGATGGCTTTCGCGTTGATTGCCATTGCTGATAAACAGTGGGTGAAACAAGATGGTTCATCCCTGGGTATCGTGCGAGGGAACGGCCAGGATTTGGAGGCGGTGGGGCAGGTCGTGGGGATTTTTCCATGAAGGCTGAAGAGACGAAAATACTGGCAGAAGCCAATGGACTTTATCAGGAACAAGTGTTGGTGTTTGACGAAATGGAACGTCTTCGTCTGGCGCGTCAGGTATTGTGCGGCATCTTCGTTATCAGCGTGGGCGTTTTTGTTGCCCACGCGTATTGGGATCAAAATGAATCCATCAGGCAGGTGTTTGAACTGTTGAAGATTGGCGCACTGCCGTTGGTCACATTGGTGATCTCCTTTTATTTCCCTCATCGTACCGCCAGATAACGCCTGCCGATTTGCGCATTTTTGCTTCCTTGCCGTAAACTTGCTATCTCAGTATTGTTACAATTAATTGTCGGCGGCCGCCGGCTATTTGCAGTGCATAACAACAATCAATAGCCCAGGTTTGCGGGCACTTTGGGATTTAAAACCGGGGATGACTCGGTGCTGTCACAGGATAGCGCCGGGAGATCGCTTTATGGATATGCAGGTTAGTTAACAATAATAATGACAACACAATCATGTTCACCCACGTTGCTGCCGTTGAAAGTCATCGCCACGGGGGCAGCACTGCCCCCCAACCGAGTCGACTCCTCCGCGCTCGATAGCCTGCTGTGCAAGCCGACAGGCTACGTCGAGAAACGCTCCGGTATCAGCTACCGTTTTCACGCCACCGATGATGCCAGCCAGGCTGAACTGGCCGTCGCCGCATTGCAGGATGCCTTAACCCGTTGCCGCATCGACGCGCAGTCGATAGATCTGCTGATTTCCGCATCCGCGATTTCAGTACAGGCTCTGCCTTGCACGGCGGCGCATATTCTTAAGGTGGCCGGACTGGCACCGGGCACTGCCGGTTTCGATATCAACAGCAGCTGCGTCAGTTTTATCTCCGCCCTGCAGGTGGCCGCCGGGCTGCTGAATGCCGGTACCTACCGGCGCATTGCTATTGTCTCAGCCGATTTGGCTTCTCGCGGTATTGACTGGGAGCATGAAGAGTCCTCACTGATTTTTGGCGACGGCGCGGCCTGTGCCATCGTCGAGCGTGGCGACGGCAGCAGCGGTATTTTGGCCAGCCTGGTGGAGACCTATCCTGAAGGTAGCGAGCTGTGCGAAATACGCGCCGGGGGGACGCGGCGCAACCCGCGCGCCGGTATGAATAACAGCGATTTCCTGTTCCATATGCAGGGCAAACAGCTGTTCCGCCAGGCGTCGGCACTGATCGAAGATTATCTTGCTCGTCTGCTGGCAGCCAGTGGCCTGACACTGGCGCAGATCGCGACGGTGGTGCCGCATCAGGCGAGCCACCTGTCGCTCGAACATATGCGCAAGCGGCTGCATGTTCCCCCCGAGGTACTGGTGGATATTTATCGCTATCACGGCAATCAGGTGGCGGCGTCTATCCCCACGGCGTTACACGCTGCGGTTACCGGCGGGCGATTTAACCCAGGTAAGCCGGTGATGCTGATCGGCACCGCCGCCGGGCTGTCACTGGCCGGCATGGTGCTGCTGCCATGAGGGTGTTGGTCACCGGAGCCACCAGTGGGCTGGGGCGCAACGCTGCGCAGTGGCTGTTGGAAGCGGGTCATCAGGTGCATGCCACCGGGCGTGACAGTCACGCCGGTCAGGAACTGCGTGAGTTGGGTGCCGAGTTCAGTCCGCTGGATTTGGCGCAGGCCACGGTGGCGCAGTGCCGTCAACTGATGGCCAACTGTGATTGGGTCTGGCACTGCGCGGCCAAATCCTCGCCCTGGGGCAGCAAAAGCGAGTTCTATCAGGCCAACGAGGCCGCGACTGAAAAATTGGCGCAGGCGGCAGGGGACTGTGGCGTCCGGCGTTTTGTTCACATCTCCACACCGGCAATCTATTTCGATTTTCGGCCGCAGCAGAATATTGACGAAGGCTATCGCGCCAGGCGTTTCGCCAACCATTACGCCGCCAGCAAATATGCTGCCGAGCAGCGGTTGCAGGCACTGGTACCGCGTTACCCGCAAACGACCTATATTATTCTACGGCCCAGAGGGCTGTTCGGCCCACACGACCGGGTGATTGTACCGCGGGTGCTGCAACAGTTGGATCGCGATCGCGGGGTGCTACGGTTGCCTGGCGGTGGCAAAGCGGTATTGGATCTGACCTTTGTACTTAACGTGGTGCATGCGATGGATCTGGCCAGCCGCCAGCACGGGTTGCCATCCGGCGCGGCCTACAACATTACTAATCACCAGCCGCAGCGGCTGGCGGAGATGCTGGATTCGCTGCTGCGTCAGCAATTGGGGCTGCGCTACCGGTTGCAGGCGGTGCCTTACTCCTTGCTGTATGCTCTGGCGGGCGGGCTGGAGTTACTGGCCCGTTTTACCGGCAAAGAACCCATGCTGACGCGCTATAGCGTGGCGGCGGTGCATTTCGATATGACGCTGAGCCAAACCCTTGCCGTGGAACAGTTGGGCTATCGGCCACGCTATTCGATGGAAGAGGGGATCCGCATCACCGGCGAGTGGCTTAAGCGGCAAGGAGAGCAGCCCCATGGCTAAGGTCACGGCTTTTGAAGTGGGGTACTGTACCCATATCGGCTGTATGGCGCTGCGCGGTGCCGGTTTTCGGGTGTGTAAATTCCCGGCCCGTGCTTATTTGCTTGAAGTGGGGGATCGTCGTTGGCTGTGGGATACCGGCTATGCGCACTATTTCCAGCAGCAGACGCAGTCCGGCATTTTCCGCATCTACCGCCAAATGACGCCGGTGTATTTCGACCCTCGTGAATCACTGAGCCAGCAGTTGCTGTCTGCCGGTTACGCCGCTAATGATATTCAGGCGCTGATTATTTCGCACTTTCACGCCGACCATATTGCCGGGCTGCGTGATTTCAAACACCTCGATTTTATCTGCTCAGGCGAAGGCTGGCGGCAAACTCGTACCTTACGGGGCTTCGCGGCATTAAAACGCGCCTTTATCCCCGGTTTGATCCCTGATGATTTTGAGAGTGGCCTGCAGTTTATCGAGGGTTTCCAACAGGTCAGTCTGCCTGCGCTGCTGGCCCCCTTTGATCGCGGCTATGCGCTGCCGGGCAGTGAAGGGCAGATCCTGCTGGTTGATTTGCCGGGGCATGCGGCCGGGCATATTGGTGCGTTTATTCTCACCGACGCTGGCTGGACGCTGCTGGCCAGCGATGCAGCCTGGTCACCGCTGAGTTATCAGCAAATGCGCGGGCCTTCACGCTTGGCCAATCTGGTGATGGATGATGCCAGCGCCTATTACCGTACTCTGGAGCGGCTGAATCAGCTATGGGCGAGCGGCAGCGCGAATATTTTACTCTGTCATGAGGGGGATTTATGATCCCGCTAATGACGCTGTGGCATTACTTTCGCACCCGACGCTTAACTTTTGCCGACCGCCAGGCGCTGGAGGCATACCAGGCCAAACGGTTAAAGAGTTTTGCGCGCCGAGTGCTGGCGAAGAGTCCTTATTTCAGGCGTTTCAACCGGCAAGCTATTGCCACCTGGCCGCTGATGGACAAGGCGCTGATGATGGCGCAGTTTGATCAAATGAACACCGCCGGGCTGCACCGCGATCAACTGCTGGCCTGCGCGCGGCGCAGCGAGCAACAGCGAGATTTCAGCCCGAAAATCGGTAAATACAGCGTGGGCCTGTCGTCGGGAACTTCCGGCCAGCGCGGTATTTTTGTCGTCAGCCCGCATGAACAAAGCCTTTGGGCCGGTGGCATGCTGGCGAAAATGCTGCCGGACGGGCTGTTTGCCGGCGAGCGCGTGGCGCTGTTTCTGCGGGCGGACAATAACCTGTATCACAGCGTCAACAACCGCTGGCTGAGCCTGGAGTTTTACGATCTTTTCGCCCCCTTTACCGCGCAGTTGGCACGGCTGGAGCAACAGGCGCCCACCATTATTGTCGCGCCGGCTCAGGTACTGCGGGCGCTGGCGCTGGCGGTGCTGGCCAACCAGATTCGGCTCGAGGTCAAAAAGGTGATTTCTGTCGCCGAGGTGCTGGAGGAGCAAGACCGGCGGCTGTTGGCGCAGGTGTTCCCGGCGGTGGGCGAGGTCTATCAGGCCACCGAAGGCTTCCTGGCGGCCACTTGCGCGCACGGGACTCTGCACCTGAACGAAGAGTTTTTGCATATAGAACCCCAATGGATTGACGATCAGCGCTTTACGCCGTTAATCACCGACTTCACCCGCAGCACCCAACCGATCGTACGCTACCGGCTGGATGACGTGCTGGTCAGGCAGACCGAGCCATGCCCCTGTGGGCAGGCGTCGATGGCGATTGCGCGTATTGAAGGGCGGCGAGACGATCAACTGATGTTGCCGGATGCCCTTGGCCAGCCTCAACTGGTGTTTGCCGATTTATGCAGCCGGGCGATCGCCAATGCGCTGCCGCTGACCAGCGATTACCGCCTAATCCAGAGCGGCGAGCGGCAGTTGCAACTGATTGCCGACTGTAGCGAAGCAGAACTGGCGCACTGCTGGCTGCAGCTGTCTGCCTTGTTTGAACGCCATGGCATCGACAGCGCTGGGCTGGAATGGCAACTGAGCGTGCAGGCGGTGATGCCGCAGTTTGACCGCAAGAGAAGACGGATCACCCGGCAGGTGGCGGCATGATGAAAACGCTGCCGTACCGGCTGTGGCAAATGCTGTTGGGTTGGGGATTCGTTGGGGTGGTTTATAGCAGTACCGATCGCCTGCAGGGCGTGGGCACGCTGCTTCCCCCTTCGGCGATTGACCGTTGGATCCCCTTTAGTCCGACGGCCATTTGGCTGTACCTGTCTTTCTTTATCATTATTCCGTTGGGCTACTTGTTGGCACCGATCCCGCGGGTTCGATGGTTGCGTGCCGCGATGCAACTGACGGCGTTGGGGGCCGGGGCGGTTTACCTGTTGTGGCCGACCACTATGGCTTACCCGCCAGACAGCGGGGTCGGCGTGAGTTCAAAACTGCTGGCGGCGCTGACCCAGGTGGACTCGCTGCAAAACTGCCTGCCTTCACTCCATATGGCGCTGACGGTGCTGGCGGTATGGGCACTGAGCTGCCGGCAGCGTAAAGTGAGAACCGCGCTGTTGATACTGTGGGCGCTGGCGATTGCCTTTTCCATTTTGCAACTGCGCCGCCATCTGCTGGTCGATCTGGCCAGCGGGGCGTTGCTGGCATTTTTGGCCGGCTGGTTGGTTCAGCGCAAACAAAGCTGGCGGCGTAATGCCACCAAAGGAGAGATAGGATGAGCGAACTGGCGATGCCGATCCTGTTCATGCTGTTTGTGGTGATTGGCGAGGCGCTGGTGCTGCAGTATGTACAGCGCCAGCAGGTCAACTGGCACGATCTGGTGTTCAATCTCAACTCCGGCCATATCATGCTGTGGTTGTTCCGCGGGCTGGAAATCACCTGTTACGGCTATGTGGCGGCGCACTTCAGCCTGGATCTGCTGAGCAGTTGGCCACCGGTGCTGATGTGGCTGTTTGCCCTGCTGGCGTGGGACTTCGGCTTTTACTGGTTGCATCGCTTGCATCATCACCTGCGCGTGCTGTGGGCGGTACATGTGGTGCATCATCAGGGTGAGCATTTCAATCTGTCGCTGGGGGTGCGCAATTCCTGGTATTCGTCGTTGACCTCGATCCCGTTTTTTCTGCTGTTGGCGCTGTTGGGCGTGCCGCTGTCGGTGTTTGTCACGGTCTCGATCCTGCATTACAGCATCCAATTGTTTAACCATAATGCGCTGACCCCCAAGCTCGGCTGGCTGGAGTATATTCTTGTTACGCCAGCGCACCATCGGGTGCATCACGTTAAAGATATGGCCTATTCGAACCAGAACTTTGGCGGCAGTTTTATTTTTTGGGACAAGCTGTTTGGCACTTTTTGCCCGAGCCTGCCGGAAACGCCGTTTGTGTATGGCGTTAGCGGCGATAAACCTTCCGCCAATCCGTTCTGGGCCAGCAATCTGCCATTCTTGCGTTATTTTCGCCTGCGTTGGCGGCCCAAAGCGACAAACGGCCGATTCCGCTACTCGGCGCTTAGCGTGTTCAGTGGCGCCATGCTGCTGTTTGCGCTGGTGATTGGCTATGTTTACCAGTACGGCTATGGCTACAGCGATATCAGTTGGCCGCAGATGGCGCTGCTGGTGTTGCTGGCGTTGGGCTCGATGGCGCTGGGCGGCATGACCGAAGGGCATCGCTGGGCGGTTGCCGCCTGGTTGATGATTACGCTGAGCCTTCCGCTGCTGTTTATTGGTTACCTCGGATGGTCGCAGCGTTATTGGCATCTCGCGATGGCCTTGATCACATTGCACGGGGTTTGCGTGGCGCTGGGCTGGGGTCGCGTGCGCGCTCTTAAGCCGGTGGAGGAACCCCATGGCTGACACACTGGCACCACTGAAGTTTCCCGCCGACGGTGAGCAGGCGTTTCATCGTGCGCTTAAACGGGCGGCTCATGCCTATCTGGCCGGTGGCCATCGCTATGCCGACGGTTGGCGGCTGGCAAAGGCGGCGCTGTTGTTGGCGCTGTGCACGGGCTTTTATGCGCTGAGTCTGATGCAGCAGCAGGTTTGGGCATTTTTGGCCTGCTATTTCTTGTTCGTGATGATGGGCATGTTACTCAACGTGAATGTGAACCACGATGCCTCGCATAATGCTTTTCTACGCGCCCCCTGGGCCAACCGACTGGCGGGGCGGCTGGTGACGCTGCCGCTGGGGGTAGACCCGGATTATTGGCGGGTGCGGCATGTGGAATATCACCACGTTTATGCCAACGTCGAACACTACGATCTGGATACCGAAGAGAATGGTTTTTTCCGCCAGACGCCGTTCCAGCGCTGGCGCAAACATATGCGTTATCAGCACCTGTACTGGCCGTTGATTGCCGCACTCTCCTTGCCCTATATCGCCTGGATATTTGACTGGTCGGATCGCCTGGGAAAAACCCCGTTGCATGAAAAGAACATTTTACCGGGCCGCAGCGGCTGGGCGGTGTTTATCCTGTGCAAGATTAGCCATCTGTTGTTGGTGCTGGCAATCCCCCTGGTGCTGTGCCAGCAGAACGGTATCGGCTGGCCGTGGGTGCTGCTGGCCTATGCGCTCAGCCAGATGTGCGCCTCGTTGTTGGTGGTGTTTCTACTGTTGGGAACCCATTGGGCGCAGGCCGAATTTTACCCGGCGCCGGAGGGCGAAAGCATGCCACATGGCTGGTATCGCCATAATTTCGCGACCGCCTGTGACTGGCAGACTTCGCCGCGTGGGTTGCAACACCTGACCGGCGGGCTGAATTATCATCTGACCCATCATCTGTTTCCCGGCTGGAATCATCGTCATTATCCGGCGCTGGCCGCCATAGTGGCGCAGTTGGCGGCGCAATACGGTATGGAATACCGCTGCATTGGTTACCGCGAACTGCTGGCGCAGCAACAGCATTTCTTACGTCGGATGGGGCAGCCATGAAGCCGTTGCGGCCGTTGGCCTTCAAGCCGGATGACACCGGGTTGCATCGTGCGCTGATGCAGGCCGCACAGGGTTATCTGGCCGACAATCGCGACCATCGTTTTGCCGACGGCGGCATGCTGGCGAAGGTGCTTTTCCTGCTGGCGCTATGCGCGCTTTGTTATGGGGTGAGCCTGCAGCAGCAGAGTCTCTGGGCATTTTTTGCCTGCTACTTCGGTTTTATCTTCATCGGCATGTTCCTCACGGTTAACGTGGTGCACGACGCGTCGCACAACGCGTTTTTCAGACAACCCTGGGCCAACCGCTGGCTGAATTGCCTGGTGAGTATCCCGCTCGGTCTGGATCCCGATTGCTGGCGGGTGCGGCACGTTATTTTTCATCATGCCCACAATAACATTGAACATTACGATCCCGACATCGACGCCAATGGCGTGCTGCGGCAGACGCCGTTCCAGCGTTGGCGGCCCTTTATGCGCGCGCAGCGCTTTTACTGGCCGCTGGTAGCGGCGATGACCTTTCCGTATTACATCTGGCTGTTCGACTGGCTGGACCGGGCAGGGCGAACCCGGGTCAGGGCGCGGATGGCACAACAGGGCATACGCGGTTGGGGTATTTTTCTGGCGGGCAAAGCGGCGCACCTGCTGTTGGCATTGGCGATCCCGTGTTATCTGCTGCCGCCGGCAATCGGCATGGGGCAAATCCTGCTGGTTTATCTGCTAAGCCAGATGTTGTCTTCACTGCTGTTCGTAATGTTGATTATCGGCACCCACTGGGCCAAGGCGCAATTTTATCAGGCACCGGCGCAGGGGCCGTTAGCGCACGGCTGGTACCACCATGTGTTCGCCACCACCTTTGACTGGTTCCCGCGGCCGCGCTGGCTGGGCTATTGGTTGGGCGGCGCTAATCTGCACCTGACCCACCACCTGTTCCCGCACTGGAGCCACCGCCATTACCCGGCATTAAGCCGTATCATTGCCGAGGTGGCACCGCGCTTTGGCATCGACTATCGGGTATTGGAACTGGGGGAGTTGCTGCGGCTGCAGCAGCGCTTTCTCAGCGCGATGGGGCGCAAACCCCAGTAGTTATTGAATTTGCGAAGCGTCACGCAGTTCACTAATTGAACGATTTATAAGGCTCAGGTAGACTCTATCCCACTGAAAGATAGCAATAGAAACTGAGCTAAACGTTGTTGGCCGATTCATTTATCTAATGAATCGATAACAATGGGTTGAGGTCGCATTCTGTACAGGTACGTGATAATCATCTTTTGAAATGTTAATCTCTGTCATAAACACTCAGGCATGCGTGGATAGAGGTTACTATGAAAGAAATTACTTTTACCCGACTCCGAGCCGATTTATCTCAGGTATTAGATGAAATTCGCGATGGCGAGACTTTCATTGTTACTCAACGAGGAAAGGAATCTGTAATGCTGGGACAGGATAATAGCAAATCATTAATTTCAACAACCAATGTGTTGGATAGTGAAATTTTAAAGACAATGGTACGTAATGCCGTATCGGCTATAAATGCTGATAAGGTTACGCCGTCCATAGTGTCGAAAGAGGTCGAAGCGCTTGGGAGAATCATTAAACTTCAGGGAATGCTCGATAAAACCACGATTGATACTCTGCAAAAACAAGCTGAATCGGAGAAACCGTCAAACTCGGCTAACCAACTTTCTATCAAAGATGCTGTCGACGAAGTGAGAAAACGTCATGCCAAAACCATAAGGGATTTGGAGGGTAAGTGATGGAGAAACTTATCTTTCTTTCTGTTCAAGAGGTGATTGATATTCAGCGCGTCACCCTACCTCAGGGAGCAGTAGTAGATATTGATAAGCTGGAAGGTGCCCTGGGTCGGGTGGCCAATCATTACCACTATCACTTATGTGATGATGTATTTGAACTTGCCGCAGTATATTTAATTTCTATAGCAAAATCGCATGCATTTGCTGATGCTAATAAGCAAACCGCTTTTATATCATGTGCAACATTCATGTTGGTTAATGGACATACGCTGAGGGAGTCATTTTTTCTCGTCAAGCTAACGGTAATGGTTGTTGAATATAAGGTAGATGTTAATCAGGTTGCTTTTTTACTGCGCCTGCTTAGTGATTATTATTATAAGTCCATTTTTGGTGGTGTTGATGATTTACCAGGAAATGAAACAGAACGTTTTTTGTATAACTTGACGGTATTTACCATCACTGTTGATAATATTGAAACAGCAGAGTTCATAGCTGTGGCAAACCGCCTGATGAATGACACTGAACTTGATGAAATGGCACACCAAATTGTTGATGGTTACCGTAACCCGGTTTAAAACTGTTGCCCAAATAACCACCTGGGTCAGGTGGCATTTGGGCGTGTATTGTTAATGCGATCTCATGCCCGCTGCATTCATCAACAGGCGGAACAGCGAAGCGACCGCGAACAGCCCCAGCACGCTGGCGCTCCAGATCACGACCAGCCAACCGACGCGTTTCCACCAGGGGGCCGGTACAGGTGCGGTTTTATCCTGCATAGTTTCTTCCCTCATCAGTGATAACCCTGTTCATGGCTGACCTTGCCGCGGAACACGTAGTAGCTCCAGAAGGTGTAAACCAAAATAATCGGAATAATAAACAGCGCGCCAACCAGCATAAAGCCCAGGCTTTGCGGCGGCGCAGCGGCTTGCCACAGCGTGATGGAAGGGGGGATCAACAGCGGCCAAATGCTGATGCCCAACCCGCTCAGGCCAAGGAACACCAGCAGCAGGGTGAGCAAGAACGGCGAGTAGTGCGCCGCATTTTTCACCCCATGCCCAATGCCCCAGGCGCTGAGCAGCACCAGGATCGGCACCGGCAGCAGCACAAACAGATTCGGCAGTGAGAACCAGCGGGTGGCGATCTCCGGGTGAGCAATCGGCGTCCAGATACTGACTACCGCCAACACCAGCAGCAGGGTAGCCAACAGTGGTATTGCCAGCCGGTACATGCGGGCCTGCAGGTCACCGGCGGTTTTCATCACCAGCCAGGTGCAGCCGAGCAACGCATAGGTCACCACCAGCCCCAACCCGCAAAACAGCGCGAACGGGGTCAGCCAGTCGAGGGCGCCACCGGCATAGGTGCGGCCGTTGACCGGGAAACCCTTGATGATGGCACCCACTACCACTCCCTGGCTAAAGGTGGCGAACACTGATCCCCAGATAAACGCTTTGTCCCAGATATGACGTTTTTCCGCCGTGGCCTTAAAGCGGAACTCAAAGGCCACACCGCGGAAGATCAGGCCAAACAACATCAGGGTCAGCGGAATGGCCAGCGCGTCGAGGATCACCGCGTAAGCCAATGGGAAGGCGCCAAACAGCGCCGCTCCGCCCAGTACCAGCCAGGTTTCATTGCCGTCCCACACCGGGGCGACGGTGTTCATCATCACATCACGGTCACCACTGTCCTTAACCCAGGGGAACAGGATGCCGATACCCAAATCAAAGCCGTCCATTACCACGTACATCATGGTGCTGAACACGATGATCACAAACCAAATCAGCGGAAGATCAATGCCCATGTTCAGCTCCTGTCATCCAGAGTTTCTTTCACCGCAGACAGCGGACGTGCCGGTCGGCCTTCGGTGTCATCTTCATGCACTTCATGCTGCTGCGGCCCTTTGCGGATCAGCCGCATCATGTAGGAGTAGCCCACGCCGAACACCGAACAGTAGACGATGATAAACGCCAGCAGGCTGATGCTCATGTGCAGGTCGCCGTGTGCGGAGACCGCATCCCTGGTGCGCAGCAGGCCATACACCACCCACGGCTGACGCCCAATCTCGGTAGTGAACCAACCCGCCAGCAGGGCCAGCAACCCGGAAGGCCCCATCCACAAAATGAAGTAGAGGAACGGCCGGGACTGATACAACCCACCGCGCCAGCGCAGCCACAGACTCCAGACCCCGGCGAGGATCATCAGCATGCCCAGCGCCACCATGATGCGGAACGACCAGAACACCACGGTGGAGTTCGGCCTGTCCTCCGGCGGGAAGGATTTCAGCGCCGGTACCTGCTCGGTCAGGCTGTGGGTCAGGATCAGGCTACCGAGATACGGCACTTCAAGCTTGAAGCGGGTTTCCTCACGCTGCATATCCGGCCAGCCGAACAGGATCAGCGGGGTGGCTTCACCCGGCGGGTTTTCCCAGTGGCCTTCGATGGCTGCGATTTTTGCCGGTTGATACTTCAGCGTATTCAGGCCGTGCGCATCGCCGATCATCGCCTGTATCGGCGCGACAATCAGCGCCATCCACATTGCCATCGACAGCATTTTGCGCATCGCCGGAGTGTCACGCCCGCGCAGCAAATGCCAGGCGGCGGAGGCACTGACAAAGAACGCCGAGGACAGGAAGGCCGCGGTCGACATGTGCAACAGCCGGTACGGGAATGACGGGTTGAAAATCACTTTGAGCCAGTCGACCGGTACCACCTGGCCGTTAATGATTTCGTGGCCCTGTGGGGTCTGCATCCAACTGTTGGACGCCAGGATCCAGAAGGTGGAAATCAGCGTCCCCAGCGCCACCATGCAGGTAGCGAAGAAGTGCAGCCCAGGGCCGACACGGTTCCAGCCGAACAGCATTACCCCGAGGAAACCGGCCTCCAGGAAGAAGGCGGTCAGCACTTCATAGGTCAGCAACGGGCCGGTGATACTGCCGGCAAACTCGGAGAAAAAGCTCCAATTGGTGCCGAACTGATAGGCCATCACCAGGCCGGACACCACGCCCATGCCGAAGTTGACGGCGAAAATTTTTGACCAGAAATGATAGAGATCGCGGTAGGTTTCATTTCGCGTTTTCAGCCACAACCCTTCCAGTACCGCCAGATAACTGGCCAGACCGATGGTAATTGCAGGGAAAATAATATGGAAAGAAACGGTGAAGGCGAACTGTATTCTGGCAAGTTCCAGTGCATCAAGACCCAGCATGGCGCCTCCTTGGGTTGTACATAAAATGGCCTCTTCAGTATAGCGGTAATTTTTCTATCGAAAGCTTGGCGTCAAGTTAAGCACGGAGTACATTAACTATAATAGTGACAGTTATTTCACTTTTTCATATAACAGTTAGGGCCTATGACCAGATACGAACAGCTTGCACAACAGATTCGTGAACAGATCCAGAACCGGGTATGGCGGGCGGGGGATAAGCTGCCGTCGCTGCGCGAGAGCGGTAAACGTGCCGGGCTGAGCCTGATGACGGTGGTGCAGTCGTATCAATTGCTGGAGAGTCAGGGTTGGATCGTCGCGCGTCCGCAATCCGGTTATTACGTGGCGGCGCGTCCGCAGCCATTGCCGCAGCCGGCACACGGCGCAAAGCTGTTGCTGAGTGAGCAGGTGGATATCAATACCTTTATTTTTGATGTGCTGCAGGCGTGCCAGGATCCGGAGATTGTGCCCTTTGGTTCGGCGTTTCCCGACGCCACCTTATTTGCTCAACCCAAGCTGGCACGGGCGCTGAGCAGCGTGGCACGCAAGTTTACGCCGCACAGCTCATTGGCCAACCTGCCACCCGGCAATGAAGCACTGCGCCGCCACATCGCCCAGCGTTATGCGCTGAACGGCATGCAGGTGGCGCCGGACGAAATCGTGATCACCGCCGGGGCGATGGAATCATTAAGCCTCAGCCTGCAGGCGGTGACCCAGCCGGGGGACTACGTGGCGATCGAGTCACCGGCGTTTTATGGTGCGTTGCAGGCCCTGGAGCGGCTGCGCCTGAAGGCGGTGGCGATTGCCACTCACCCGCAGGACGGTATTGATCTCGATGCGCTCGAGCAGGCGCTTGAGCAGTATCCGATCAAGGCCTGTTGGCTGATGACCCACTTCCAGAACCCGCTGGGGGCCAGCCTGTCGGACGACAACAAGCAGCGGCTGGTGAATTTGCTGCGTGAGCGGCAGATTTCCCTGATTGAGGACGACGTTTATGGCGAGCTGTATTTCAGCGCCGAGCGGCCGCAGCCGGCCAAGGCGTGGGACAGCGGCGGGCAAGTCCTGCACTGTTCGTCGTTCTCCAAATGTCTGGCACCGGGTTTCCGCGTCGGTTGGGTGGCGGCGGGGCGCTACGCGCAGCAAATCCAACGGCTGCAACTGATGAGCACCGTCTCGACCAGCGTGCCTACCCAGTTGGCGATAGCCGACTATCTGCTGCACGGCGGCTACGATACTCACCTGCGGCGCCTGCGCCGTTTGCTGGCGCAGCGCCAAAGCATGATGCGCCAGGCGATTGCCCACCATTTCCCGCCTACCGTCAAAGTCAGCCAACCCGACGGCGGCTATTTCCTGTGGCTGGAACTGGATCCGGCGCTGTCGTCGATGGAACTCTACCAGCGCGCGTTAGCGCTGGGGGTGAGTATTGCACCGGGCAGGATGTTCACCACCGGTAACCATTTCAACCACTGCTTCCGCCTGAACGCCTCTTTTGACTGGAACGACAAGCATGAGGCGGCAATCAAAAACTTAGCCAAACTTATCCGGCAGCTCGAACCCGCAGGCTGAACAGCGCCAACGGCGGGGCATCGCAATAGAAAAATTCATAATGCTTTTTCCGGCAATGGAATGCCGGTTTCGTTGTTAGACAGCCCTTCGGCCGCCCATTACTCTGCGATAAATTTTGTCACATTTTATCAACGGGTAGACAAGGGGCAGTGGGTGAGAAAAATAAAAAATAATATAAACAGACTGTTGCAAAAACGACTGGTGCCCCTGGCGCTGGCTGGTGCGATAGGCATTACATTGAGTGCGCAGGCGGAAACGCTGACGGAAGGGATCACCCCGGCCACCGACGCCAGCCTGGTACCGAATGCCGCCAAGCTGCGTAAAGACACCGTGGTGGCCGGTATTCTCGAGCCACAGGGCAACTTTAACCCTTATCTGTTCACCAACGGTTGGGATGAGAACGTCACCGACGTGATCTTCACCCGGTTGATTGGCCTGGACAGCCAGGGTAAACCGGTCGCACGGCTGGCGGAGTCCTGGCAGGTCAGCCCGGATAACCGGGTGTATACCATCAAGCTGCGCCCGAACCTGCTCTACAGCGACGGTTCACCCATCAAGGCCGAAGACATCGCCTTTACCCTGACGCTGCTGCATGACCCGGCCTATGACGGTGAAACCGATATTACCCCGGCGCATATTCAGGGCGGCGCGGAATACAAAAACGGCACCGCCCCCAGCATCAGCGGGTTGAAGGTGATTGACGACCGCACCCTGCAAATTACCACCACCCAGCCGGGTGCGACCACGCTGCAACTGATCGGCGGACCGGTATTGTCGAAAGCCTACTATG
Source organism: Serratia sp. S4 (assembly GCF_000347995.1). Classification (NCBI taxonomy): domain Bacteria; kingdom Pseudomonadati; phylum Pseudomonadota; class Gammaproteobacteria; order Enterobacterales; family Yersiniaceae; genus Serratia; species Serratia sp. S4. The sequence continues at coordinate 3,109,973 of NZ_KB661120.1, read as the reverse complement.
GCAAGGATTATCAACGCGGCAAGCTGGAAAGCGTGCGCGCGTTGAATGGTAAGCCGTTGGGCAACGGCCCCTATATTTACGACAAATACATTCCGGGGCAGGAGATCCGCTTCCACGCCAACCCGAATTTCTACCTCGGCCAGCCGGCGGTGGCGCGCTTTATTTACCGCGTGACCAACCCGGCCACCAACTTCCAACTGTTCCAGACCGGTGAAACCGACTATGACGCCTTCACCTCCAAGCCCGATGACATTGAACAGTTGAAACTGTTGGGGTTCGCCAACATCAATTTGTACAGCTCAAGCGACTACAGCCGGGTAGATTTCAACTTTAAGCGCCCGGCGTTGCAGGACGTGCGTGTCCGTCAGGCGCTGATCTACGGTTTGGATCGCCAAAAACTGATTACCGTGGTGTATCAGGGATATGGCTCAGTGGCTAACCAGCCGATCTCACCCGTATCCTGGGCCTATGATCCGCAAGGCATCAATCCATACGCTTATGACGTCAATAAAGCGAAACAATTGCTCGATCAGGCCGGGTGGAAACCGGGTGCAGACGGCATTCGCCAGAAAGACGGCAAGAAACTGGAACTGACGCTGCTGGTGACCAAAAAGCTGCTTAACGATGCGCTGGTGCCGATCGCCAAAGACAACTATCGGCAGATAGGCGTGCTGCTCAAACCGCAGGTGTTGGATTTCAACGCGTTGCTGGCGCAGCGCAAGGCCGGGAATTATGACCTGGCGTCGCTCAGCACCAGCGGGTTGAATGACCCGCATGATGGGGTGCGCGATTTCATCAGCCAGGTGAGTGAAACCGGCTATCACAACCCGCAGGCAGACCAACTGATCGGTCAGGCTAACGCCACGCTGGATATCGGGCAGCGCAAACCGCTGTATCACCGGCTGTATCAGGTGCTGGCGGAAGACCCACCGGTGATCCTGCTGGGTAACCGCAAAGTGCTCAGCGCCAGCAGCGCCCGCGTCACCGGCTTTAAACCGGATGTCTACAATGGCCTGACCGGCAGCCTGCCGGACGTCAAACTGGCTCAGTAACGGCAAGGTACCGCCGTGCTCCTCCGTGCGGCGGTAATGGAAAACACCATGAGAAATTTTATCCTGCGCCGCCTGCTGCAAACCCTGCCGATGCTGCTGCTGGCATCTCTGCTGATTTTCTTTATCTTCGCGCTGACGCCCGGCGATTTTATTGACGGCAACATTAACCTGACGCCGCAGCGCGCAGCCGAATTACGCGCGCTGTACGGGCTGGACCAGCCACTGCTGATCCGCTATTGGCACTGGCTCGGCCAGTTGCTGCAAGGCAATCTCGGTTTTTCGCTGCAGTACCAGATCCCGGTCAGCACCTTGTTGAACCAGTACATCTGGAATTCGTTCCTGCTGGCTTCGGTCGCCCTGGTGTTGTACTGGGGCATTGCGCTGGCGGTTGGCGTGGCTTCGGCGATGAAACCCTATTCGCTGTTCGACCATCTGGTCACGGTGGCGGTGTTCGGTGCCATGTCATTTCCGACCTTTTTCCTTTGCCTGCTGCTGATCAAATGGTTTGCCGTCGATCTGCATTGGCTGCCGGCGGGCGGCATGCTGCGCACCGGCAGCGAAGCGACCGGGCTGGCCTGGGTGGCAGAGGTGGCGGCGCACCTGCTGTTGCCGGTGTTGGCGCTGGTGATGCTGCAGGCCGGTACCCTGACGCGCTATTTCCGCGCCAGCATGCTGGATGTGATCCGCATGGACTACATCCGCACCGCTCGCGCCAAAGGCCTGAAGGAGAAAACGGTGATCGTCAAACACGCGCTGCGTAATGCCTTGCTGCCGATCATCACGCTGCTGGGGTTTGAATTACCGGCGCTGTTTTCCGGCGCGCTGATCACCGAAAAAATCTTTAATTGGCCAGGGGCGGGGCATATCCACATCGACTCGCTGGCCGCCCGTGACTATCCGGTGCTGATGGGCTTCACGCTGTTTCTGGCGGTGCTGACCATTTTGGGCAATCTGCTGGCGGACATTCTGTACGCCTATGCCGACCCACGAATTCGTTTGAGGTGAAGATGTTGGCAACGCTGTTTTTTGGACGCCGTCGCCGCTGGCGGCAGGCGCAACTTCCGGCGCTGGCGCAGCTGTCGCCCCCCCCAACCGTACAGGCCTGGCAACGGCTGCGGCGTCACCGGCTGGCGATGGCCTCGCTGCTGTTGCTGCTGATACTGGCGGTGCTGTGCATCTTCGGGCCGATGCTGTCGCCCTGGCAGGACGATGCCGGTGATGCGCTAAACATCAACCAGGCACCCAATGCGGCACACTGGCTCGGCACCGATTTCCTCGGTCGCGATATTTATACGCGCCTGCTGCTGGCGGGGCGTATCTCACTGACCATCGGCCTGGTATCGATGCTGCTGTCCGTGACGCTCGGTTACCTGTTGGGGGCGCTCTCCGGCTATCTGGGCGGCATGGTGGACAAGCTGATCATGCGCTTTGCCGATCTGCTGATGACCATCCCCAGCCTGCCGCTGTTGATCATTATGGGGGCGATGCTGTCCGAGTTGGACGTCTCGCCGGACTACCGTATCTACATGGTGATGATCATGCTCAGCCTGCTGGGCTGGCCTTCATTGGCGCGGCTGGTACGCGGCCAGATCCTGTCGCTGCGCGAGCGCGATTTCATGTTGGCGACCGAAGTGCTCGGGCTGTCCACCCGGCGACGTCTGTTCGGCCATCTGTTGCCGAATACCATTCCCATCCTGGTGGTGGTGGCGACCATGGGCGTTGCCAACGCCATTCTCAGTGAGTCGGCACTCAGCTACCTGGGGCTGGGCGTGGTACCGCCGACGCCGTCGTGGGGCAACATGATGGACGCCGCCAACAGCCTGATCGATTTTCAACGTCGTCCCTGGTTGTGGATGCCACCCGGCCTGGCGATTTTTATCACCGTAGTAGCGATCAACATTCTGGGTGACGGCCTGCGGGACGCGCTCGATCCGAAAATGAACGGAGCAAGACCATGAGCCGACCCCTGCTGGCTTTTAATCAACTGTCGGTGGCCTTCAATGGCGAGCAGGGCCGGGTGCAGGCGGTGCAGCAACTGAGTTTTGAACTGCATGCCGGACAGACGCTGGGAGTGGTCGGCGAGTCCGGCTGTGGTAAAAGCGTCAGCGCCATGGCGCTGATGGGGCTGTTGCCGCAGCCGCTGGCGCAAATTGACGGCGGCGAAATCCATTTCGACGGGCAAGATTTATTGAAACTGCGACCACAGCAGATGGCCGATCTGCGCGGTAACCGGTTGGCAATGATTTTCCAGGAACCAATGAGCGCCCTGAACCCGGTGCTGACCATCGGCGAACAGCTGGTGGAACCGCTGATCCGTCATCGCGGTACTTCGCCGAAGGCGGCCTGGCACGAGGCGACGGCGCTGATTACCGAGGTGGGGTTGGCGCGTGCGGAGCAGTTGATGACCAGCTACCCGCATCAGCTCTCCGGCGGCATGTTGCAGCGCATTATGATAGCCATGGCCATCAGCTGCCGTCCGGCCTTGTTGATTGCCGATGAGCCGACCACCGCGCTGGACGTCACCGTACAGGCGCAGATCCTGGCACTGCTGCGTGAACAGACCCGCAAAAATAATATGGCGATGATGCTGATCACCCACGACCTTGGCGTGATTGCCCAGATGGCCGACCGGCTGGTGGTGATGTACGCCGGACGGATAGTCGAGCAGGGGGCAACGCGTGAAGTGCTGGCTAACCCGCTGCACCCCTATACTCAGGGGCTGATGGCTTCGCGGCCGGTGGCCGGGCAGCGGCGACGCAGGCTGTATTCGATCCCCGGTCAGGTACCTGATTTGGCTAAACTGCCCGACCATTGCGCCTTCGCCGATCGCTGCGCCCAGGCCAGTGCGCGCTGTCGCGACGGCATCCCGCCGTTGTATGGCCCATTGCAGCGCCAGTCGGCCTGTTTTCTGAATGCCGGAGGGCGCATTCATGTCGGCTGAGTGGTTAGTGGAAGTCAAAGGTTTGAAGAAGCATTTTCCGCTGCGGGAAGGCCTGTTCGGCCGGACTACCGGGCAGCTGCGAGCGGTGGATGACGTCAGTTTCGGCATTCGAAAAGGCACGATTTTCGGCCTGGTGGGCGAGTCCGGCAGTGGGAAAACCACCGTCGGCCGCACGCTGCTGGGGCTGCATGACAAAACCGCCGGTGAGGTGCTGTTCAAAGGACAGGCGCTGGATGCGCTCAGCCCACGACGGCTGCGTGAGATGCGCCCGAAGATGCAGTTGGTGTTTCAGGATCCCTACAGTTCGCTGAACCCGAGGATGCGCATTGGCGATGCGATTGGTGAAGCCCTGTTGCAACATGGGCTGGCGCAGAAAAGCGAACTGCGTGATCGGGTGATCGACACCATGGAGATCTGCGGGCTGTCGGCGCAGCACTACGGCCGTTTTCCGCATGAGTTTTCCGGTGGTCAGCGGCAGCGTATCGGTATTGCCCGCGCGCTGATCCTGCAGCCGGAGTTTATCGTTGCGGACGAGCCGATTTCGGCGCTTGACGTCTCAATACAGGCGCAGATCATCAACCTGTTTTCCGATCTTCAGGAGCAGCAGGGGGTGACCTTCCTGTTTATTTCGCACGATCTCGGGGTGGTGGAACACCTGTGTCAGGACGTGGCGGTGATGTATCTCGGCCAGATTGTCGAGAGCGCAGACCGCGACAGCCTGTTTGGCCAACCGCGCCATCCCTATACCCAGGCGTTGCTGGCGGCGGTGCCCAGTCTGGATCCGCAACGCCAGCCGCAGGCGATGGCGCGGGGCGAACTGCCTAACCCGGCGCAACCGCCGCACGGCTGTCGTTTTCACACCCGTTGTCCGCAGGCCACCGCGCAGTGCCGGGAACAGGCCCCGGTATTACGGACGGTGGCCGCAGGGCATCGGGTAGCCTGCCATTATGCCGAGTGACCTAGGCCAGATAATGCTTCAGTGCCCGGCCGGCCTGATGGATGGCTGAATGCACCGCCGGCACATGGGCGATAGGGTTTAGCAGACCGTAATCGTGGATCAGTCCATTGTAGCGAGTGGAAGTGACCTCTACCCCGGCGGCATTCAGCAGCCGGGCATAGGCTTCGCCCTCGTCACGCAGCACGTCCAGTTCGGCGGTCTGCACCAGTGCCGGCGGCAGGCCTTTTAGCTGTTCCAGCGTGGCATTGAGCGGTGAGGCGTAGATCTCCTTACGCTGCGCTTTATCGGTGGTGTAGTTGTCCCAGAACCATTTCATCATGTTGCGGGTCAGGAAGTGGCCTTCGGCGAACTGGTGATAAGAGTCGGTATCAAAGCTGGCGTGCGTTACCGGCCACAGCAGGATCTGCGTGCGCAGCGCCGGGGTGCCTTTTTCTTTGGCCATCAGGCTGACCACCGCCGCCATATTACCGCCGACGCTGTTGCCGACCACTGCCAGCCGCGAGCCGTCAACGTTGATTTTCTCGCCGTATTCGGCCACCCATTCGGTGGCGGCATAGGCCTGATTGATGGCGGTGGGGTAATGAGCCTCCGGTGACGGGGTATAGTTGACGAACACCGCTGCCGCACCTGAGCTGTAAACCAAGTCACGCACCAGCCGCTCATGGGTAGGGAAGTCGCCCAGCACCCAGCCGCCGCCGTGGAAGAACATAAATACCGGCAGTGTTTCCTTGACCTTGGCCGGTCGCACAATGTGCAGCAGGATATCCTGCCCCTCGACATGAATGGTTTTCTCGCTGATTTCGACCTCGTGCAGTGGCACTTCGACGCTACGCTGCGCGCCCTCCAGCACTTTGCGCGCCTCTTTCGGTTTCATTTGTTCCATCGGCTTGCCACCGCCAGCATTCAACGCATCCAGAAAGGTGCGGATATCATGCTGTGCGGCCGGTTGGGTGGGATCTACAGTTTTCTTGGACATCATGGCTCCTCAAGCGTTTTTCGGTCGAGATCACAGTGTAGTTGAATGGCTGCCGTTTGCTGGCCCGACAGCACGTTGAGAAAAGGCGGGCCAAGCCACGCTTTCGGCCGCCTGAGTTTGACTTTTCTACGGGGCGAAGATACTTTTTAAACACCAATGGAACACGTGTTCCATTGGTGCCGAACACCGGATAACCCGGTGCCTCTTTTGGGCGCTTAACGCCGTGCGGGAAACAGAACCCTATGATTGTGATTGCAAACTCTGAAGGACATCCGGGCATCGGTCTGTCGGCCGAACGGCTGCAGCAGGGGCACAACGGCCTGCGCGCCATCGTTGAGGGCATCAAGCTGGTGGAGTTGGATCCGAGCGTGCGCACCGTGGGCTATGGTGGCTGGCCCAACGTGTTGGGTGAGATGGAGCTGGATGCCTCGGTGATGGACGGCGACAGTTTGCGCACCGGCGCAGTAGGGGCATTGCAAGGGTTCCTGCATCCGGTGGAGGTGGCGTACCGGGTGATGGAAGACCTAAACCACGAGATCCTGGTCGGTGCCGGGGCGGCACGTTTTGCCGCTGAAATTGGCGCACTGGCCGGTGACAATCTGATTGCCGACTCCAAACGCGTCTGGTGGGAAAAACTGGAGCAGGCGATGAGTGCTGAGCAGCGTCGTGACTGGCCGAATATTCCGCTGGCCGGGCTGTCCAACAACGCCACCGATCCGGAGCGAGTGCGCGATACCACGGTGTTTTTAGCGCAGGATGGCGGGGGGACGCTCAGTGCCGCTACCTCTACCTCGGGCTGGGCGTGGAAATACCCGGGAAGATTGGGAGACAGCCCGATCATCGGCAGCGGCTCCTATGCCGACAGCCGCTATGGCGCCTGCGCCTGCACTCACACCGGGGAAATGACCATCCGCTGCGGTACCAGCCGCGCCGTAGTGTTGTACATGAAGATGGGCATGACGCTGGATCAGGCGGTGTATGAAGCGATCGAGGATTTGAACTATCTGAAGGACGGTTATACCGAAGGGGTGACGATCCATGCCGTCGATAAGCAGGGCAACCACAAGGTGGTCAGCCTCAATTGCCCCGGCCCGATCCAATACTGGCTGTGGCAAACCGGCATGGCAGCACCGGAATTACGCGATGCCGAGATTATTACTACCCGCTGAAAGGCAGGGTTAGCAGGAGGCACGCACCACCAGTTCGGTGGGGATGGTCACCTGCTGCGGCGCGGCCTGCGGGCTGCTGCTGCGCAGTTCTATCAGTTGCACGATGGCGGCGATCATCGCACTGATATCCCGCCGCACCGAGGTCAGTTGGTAGCTCGGCCAGGCGGCCATCGGAATATCGTCGAAGCCGTAGACCGCGACGTCTTGCGGGATCCGCAGCGGCGTATGCAAACGAATATAATCCATCACCCCCATCGCCATGGAATCTGCGGTGCAGAAGATTGCCTGCGGGGCCGGCTGTGCTGCCAGCAGCTGCGGTGCCAGTTTGAAACCGCTCAGGTAGCTGTAGTCACCGCTGAGCTGGGCTACGATCTGCAACTGCTGCTGCGCCGCCTGGGCTAAAAAGGTCTGTTGGCGCAGCTGTTCCCCTTTGGCGCTGCTGCGTCCGCCCAGCACCGCCACCCGTTGTTGCCCCTTTTGCGCCATCAGCGCCGCCAATTGTTGCAGGCTGGGGGCTTCATCGGCGTTGAGCGCATCGCACAGGGCATCGCCTGCCAGGCCGTTGAGCATAATCGGCGTGGCGACGCGAAACAGATCTTTCGCGGCGCGGGCGCTGATATGGTCGGCGAACACCACGGCAGAATCGACGTGATAGGAAATGGTTTGTTTCAGGTAGCCGGCCGGATCTTCGATACCTTCCAGCCGAATCATCACCGCCTGCCGGTTGCTGTTTTGCAACTGCTCCACCAGACGGTCGAAAAACTCCAGGTCGGACAGGTCATGAAAGTGGTTTACCACCACCGCGACAAAGCCGGTTTTGCCGCTGTGCAGGCTCTGGGCGATGGCGTCAGGGGCGTAGCCCAGTTGGCTGGCGACGCGCATCACCAGCTCACGGTTTTTCTGCGATACCCGACCCTGATTGGAAAAGGCGCGGGAAACCACGGTGCGTGAAACGCCGGCCACGCGGGCGACATCGTGAGAGGTGACTTTTTTAATCGGCATGGTGCGCATACTCAACGGAAAACGGGGCGCTGCGGTAGGGTCGCGCAGCGGGCATAGGGTCTCACAGAATGCCGCTCGGTAATACAGTTTCCCCCTGTGGTGCCAGTCGTTCGCCGGTTTGTGAGTCAAAAAAGTGCAGTGCGCTGGTATCCAGCGTCACCGCCAGCGGTTGCCCTTGTGACTGTTGCAACTGAGAATGCTGTTTCACGATGTATTGTGCGCCGTTGTCGCCTTGCACGAACAGATTGCTTTCGGCCCCCAGATTTTCACTGTATACCAGCGTCCCGGTCAGATGCGGTTCTGCCAGCGGTTCGCTGATACGGCAGGCTTCCGGACGGCAGCCCAGCGTCAGCCAGGCCCCCTGTTGCTGAGCCAACGCCGGGAAATCCGCGGTGGCCAGCGGCAGCACCAGGCCCGAATCGCCTTGCAGCACAATCCTCTCCCCCTGAACCTGGACCTGCACTTCAAACAGATTCATTTGCGGTGAGCCGATAAACTCGGCGACAAAACGGTTAACCGGACGGTGGTAGAGATCCAGCGGCGTGCCGATTTGCTGTACTTTGCCCTGGTTCATGATCACCACTTTGTCCGCCATGGTCATTGCTTCCACCTGATCGTGGGTGACGTAGATAATGGTGGCACCAATCGCCTTGTGCAGCGCCGACAGTTCCTGACGCATGCGGTTGCGCAGCTTGGCGTCGAGGTTGGACAGCGGTTCATCAAACAGAAACACCTTCGGCCGCCGGACGATCGCCCGGCCGAGCGCCACCCGTTGGCGTTGGCCACCGGAGAGCTGCCCGGGTTTAACCTGTAGAAACTCGCTCAGGTGCAGCATTTCGGCGACGGCGGCAATCTGGCCGGCGATCTCCGCTTTGGCCATGCCTTTGATTTTCAGCGACAGCGCCATGTTGTCGTACACCGTCATGTGCGGATACAGCGCATAGCTCTGGAACACCATGGCGATATCACGGTATTTGGGCAGCACTTCGTTCATGCGCTCGCCGTCGATGCGTAATTCGCCGGAGGACAGGGTTTCCAGCCCGGCGATCATCCGCAGGGTGGTGGATTTGCCGCAGCCCGATGGGCCGAGCAGCACCACAAATTCGCCTTTTTCCACCTGCAGATTAACGTTGCTGGCGGCCTGATAGCCGTTGTCATAGCGTTTGTTGATATCAAGCAATTCTACGTAAGCCATTAGTGCTCCGTTTCGGCAAGCAGGGAACTCAGCCGTGCCAGCAGCAGCACGCCGAATGAGGACGCGCCGTTGGCATACAGTTTGCGGTGCGGCATATCGGTCGACATGGCGGCGATGTCCAGATGCGCCCAGCGTTGACCCGGTTGCACGAATTCGCTGATAAAGGTCGCCGCCACGCACGGGCTGCCGTGTGGATCTTCACCGCCGTGGCGGTAGTCGGCAAATTCAGACTTCAGCACGCCGCGATACCAGCCGCCGTGCGGCATCGGCCACACAGGTTCTGCGCTGACCTGGCCCGCCTGGGTGACCTGCGCCAGAAAAGCTTCGTCGTTGCCCATCATGGCGGCATATTCCTTGCCCAGCGCCACGCCGGCGCCGCCGGTCAGGGTCGCGATATCCAGCAGATAATCCGGCTGGAACCGTTGCTGGGCATAGCTGATCACGTCCGCCAGCACCATGCGGCCTTCGGCGTCGGTGGAAATGATCTCCACCGATTTACCGCTGTGCATAGTGACAACGTCACCAGGGCGTTGGGCACGGGAGGAGGGCATGTTTTCCACCAATCCGCACAGGCCAATGACACGGATGGGTAATTGCAGTGCGTCGATAATGCGCATGGCGCCCACCACCGCGGCGGCACCACCCATATCGAACTTCATGGTGCTCATGCGTGCCGCACCTTTGATACTGATGCCGCCGCTGTCGAAGGTAACGCCTTTGCCGACCAGTGCCAGCGTGTGGCGGGCATTGGCCGGGTGGTGATCGAGGATCAGCAGCTGCGACGCACGGGCGCTGCCCTGGCCGACCCCGAGCAGGCCGCCAAAGCCCAGCTCCGCCATTTGTTCATCCCCCAATACCTCCTGGCGCAGATGACGGAAGGGCAACTGTGCTACCGCTTCTACAAAGCTTTCCGGGTAGAGAATGTTGGCCGGTTTATTCATCAGTTCGCGGCCAATGATGACCCCCTCGGCATGCAGATTGGCCCAGTCGCACAGGGCCTGGGTGGCCGCGTCCTGGCTAGCCAGTGGCAGGGTGGGATCGGTGAGCGTCGCGCTGGCGTGATGCTGATAGCGGTAAGCCCCTAAACGCAGGCCGAACAGTAACCAGCGCCAGTTCTCGGCATCTGCCGGCAATTCTGGGGCCAGCGTCAGGCGGAGCTGTTGCAGCCCGTAGTCTTTTTGTCCGGCGGCGATCGCCGCACCGGCATCCTGCAGCGCGGCAGGGGTTAGCGGCGTGCCGATGTTGAGCGCAAAACGGCTGTCACCCAGTGGATAAAGTACGCCGACGGCCGCCCGTTGCAGACCGGCATTTTGCAATGTGGCAGGCAGTTGGTCTTCTACGGCGGCAAACAGGATCACTTGTTGACGCTCGTTCGCGCCGTTAGCGCGGTAAATATCGATTGATTGCATGAGTTACCCTTTGACCGCCCCACGGGTGAGGCTTTCCATCATTTGTTTGGACGAGAAGATAAAGGCGATCAGCAGCGGCACGATCGCCAGAAAACTGCCGGTCATCACCAGGTTCCAAGGCGTGGCAGTGGCGCCACTCAGGCTGCGCAGCACCAACTGGAGAATTTGTTTGTCCGGTGACTGCAAGGCCACCAGCGGCAGCATAAAGTTGTTCCAGGTATCGACCACCACCACGATCGCCACCGTCAGCAGCGCCGGACGCATTAGCGGCAGGCCGATACGCAGGAAGATTTGCAGTTCGTTCAGGCCATCCATGCGCGCACTGTCGAGAATTTCGCTGGGCAGTGAGGAGCTGACGTACTGGCGTACCAGGAAAATGCCGAAGATGTTGACCCCGGCGGGTAGCCAGACGGCGGCGAACTGATCCAACAGGCCGACGCTTTTGATCACGAAGAAATAGGGCACCAGGTTGACCACGCTGGGCACCATCATGGTCAGCATCAGGGTAGTGAACAGGACCTTTTTGCCTTTGAACTGATAAACGCTGAAGGCGTAGCCCGCAGCGGCGGAAACCAGCACGCTGGTCAGCGTCGCCATGGCGGTGACATACAGGGTATTGAGCAGCGCATGGGTGAAGGGGACTTGCTGTTCCAGCCCTTGGTAGTTTTCCAGCAGGTGGCTGCCAAAGCGCAGCGACATGCCCATGATGCTGCGGGTGTCCTGCGTCGCCAGCAAGGCCGACCAATAGAACGGGAATAATGACAGCGAAGCAAACAGTGAGACCAGTAGGTAAATCACCAGTTTGCCGGTGTCAAAACGGCGGCCGTTAGCGTTCATTGTTCAATCCTCCACGCTTGCCAAAGCCCCAGAACACCAGGGCGCTGACCACGGCAATCAACAGGAACAGGATCCAGGAGATCGCAGAGGCGGTACCCATGTCCAGATAGGACCAACCGGTTTTGTACACGTACATCGATACCGTCAGACCGCTGTTGTCGACGCCGCCGGTGCCTTGCGTGAGGATCATCGGTTCATTGAACAATTGCATATTGCCGATTAGCGTCATCAAGGTGGCGAAGAAGATAAAGGGCGCCAACAGCGGCAGGGCGATATAACGAAATTTTTGCCAGCGGCCGGCGCCGTCCAGTTCAATCGCTTCGTACAGGTCCGGTGAGATCGACGCCAGACCGGTCATGTAGATCACCGTATTGATGCCGGTAAACTTCCAGGTCACCTGATTGGCGATGGTGAAGCGGATCCAGTCACTGTCAAAGAAGTTGATGGGCAACGCCGCTGCCAAGGTTGCGAGGTGCAGTTTGGTGGCTAGCCCGCTGAGCAGTTCGTTAACCATGCCGACCGGGGAGAACAGGTTAAACACAATCAGGCTGACGGCGACGGACGAGGTGATGTAGGGCAGGAAGATCGCCGCCTTCAAAAAGCGTCTGCCGCGCACGATGATGTGCAGCAATGAGTAGGCCAGGGTGATGGCGAACAGGTGCTGGCACAGGCCGGACACCAGCGTAATTTTGATGGTGTTGACCAGCGACACCCAGAAGGCATCGTCGGTGAAGGCATAGTAAAAGTTATCCAGTCCGACAAACTTCATCGAACTCAGGCCCTTTACCGGGTTCCAGGACTGAAATGACAAAAACGCCGAGAAGAAGATCGGGAAGGCGTTGAACACCGCGAACAGCAGCATAAACGGCAGCAGCAGCAGGTAGGCGGTGCGGTGATCGTGCAGCAGCCCTTTGAAAAATCGCTTACGCATAGACTCCCCGAACCGACGGAAAACGAAACATGGGTGGCCGAAAGGCCTGACTGAATATCGCCTCTTTCTGGAGGAGAGGGGGAAGGTTATTCGTGTTTCCCCCTCACCATAACCCTCTCCCAGGGGAGAGGGGATTATAATGCGCGCATCCGCCGCTCGAGCAGCTTGTTGGCATCGCGCAGGGTGCTGTCGATGTCCTGATGCTGCACCAGAATTTTCTTCGCCGCTTCGTTAAGAATTTCGTTGGCGATATTGTCTTCCGGCGATGAGGCGACCGGTTTCAGATCTGGCACCAGGCTGGCGTAGTAGCGCATCGAATGCTGACCGCCGAGAATGCTGCTCGGTGTGTCAAAGTAGGGCGCGTTATACACGTCGAGACGGGCAGGCAGGGTACCGGCGGTTTTCGCTGCATCGATCACCACGTCACGCTGCATAAAGTACTGAATGAACTGCCAGGCCGCCTGGGCGTTTTTGCTCTGTTTCGGGATCACCAGGGTGGTGCCGCCGGCATTGACCTTGATATTGCCCGGCACGCCGGTTACGCGCCACAGGCCGGCCTTGGCGCCGTCCGGATCCAGCTCCTGTTCAATACGACCTTCGTCCCACGGACCGTCGATATCGGCGAACAGTTTCCCCTGGCGGTAGAGCTTGATGTATTCCTGCGAGTTGGTTGAGCCGTCGAGCGAGGCCGCCAGCCCTTTGTCATACAGCGTTTTAATCACCGTCATCAGCTGTTTGATCTGCGGTGAATCAAGATTGGGTTTGCCGTCTTTGGTGTATACCGGCTTGCCCGGTTCACTGTTCATGCCCACCACCAGCGGGTTGATCAAACTGGTGGCTGCCGGGAGCAGGTAGGCGCCTTGCTCTTTTTTCAGCTTTTCCCCGAAGGCGATAAAGCTGTCCCAGCTTTGGGTGATGTCTTCAATCTTCATCCCCGCCTTCTGCACCATGTCGTTACGGTAGATCATGACCACCGGGCCGGTGTCGTAGGGCACACCATAGATATTGCCGTCGTTGCCCTTCGCCAGGCTGATCATCGAAGGATCAAACTGCCAGCCCTGGCTATCGATGCTAAACGGCGGGGTGCTCAGGTTGTTCAGGCCACCGGAGTTGGCAAAACTGCCCAGCTTGATGGTGCTGACGCTGAAAATATCGGCGGCGCCCTGGCCGACGGCCAGCGCGGTCGTCAGCTTTTGATGGCAGTCGGCGAAGCCGCATTTGATCGACTGCACCTGGATGTCCGGATGTGCCGCCTCAAAGTCTTTAATCACCTTGTTGATGTAATCATTCGGCAAATAGTTGGCGAAGGTAATGCTGGTGTTGGCGCTGGCGGAAACGGGCAGGGCCAGCAGCACGGCCAGTGCGGCCCCGGTGATCCTATGGTTAGTACGCAAGCAGAAATGAGCCATGATAACCCCGATGCTGTGCAGTCGATGTGGTGTGTGTTTTTTCATCATGGAACACGTGTTCCATTGAAATTAACCTATTATCGTGTCCCCAGACTGTCAACAAATTGTTCGGTAAGTTAACAAATATGAGATCTGGCGCGGAAGTTGCCCGCAGATACGCCCGATGATGGTTCACATTGCGTCACGCAGAGCCTGATCTGACGCGGGTTTGCCCGTGTTTGGTGCGCTCTTTGCACCGAAGTGGGGCGAAAGTGTGATCGGGCGCAGATTGGGCCAAATTATTTTTGCGAGCGCGATCAGAATTATTGAAGTTTTTTGTAATTGAATAGGATTTCGCGGCCAATGATGATTCTTGGCCTTATTTTTCCAATTATTCATTACCAATGCATATTTATTGCATAAGTATGCATTGTAAGCCGTTGTTTTAGCGTAAAAAAACGCAAAATCCGCCAAAAATCCCAGTTTGGCACGATAGCTGCTCTACACTCTTTATCAAACGGCATGTATTTTAACTGCTCGTTAACATTTATTCCCCGTTCCAGGACCCGATACCCGGCATAAATAGCGAAAAACGCGTTTGATGTAACAGATTTGTTTCTGAATAGACGGTGAAAGGCAGAGTTATCACCGGTCGAAAAGTCGAACCCACGGCGCAGTTTTTGTTGTTTTGTTACGGAACATTCGGGCTGGCGCGGCCCTTACAGTCAAAATTCAGTCTTTGCTGAAGTTATGAGGTCATTATGGAACAGCCAATCGCAGTTACCCGCCAGTCTTTCGACGACTGGATGGTCCCGGTTTACGCCCCCGCTGATTTTATTCTGGTACGGGGAGAAGGTTCGCAGGTCTGGGATCAACAGGGTAAATCTTATATCGATTTTGCCGGCGGTATCGCGGTCAACGCGTTGGGCCATGCTCACCCGGTGGTGACGGCAGCATTGGTGGAGCAGGCGGGCAAACTGTGGCATCTGGGCAACGGCTACACCAATGAGCCGGTACTGCGTTTGGCCAAACAGCTGATTGACGCCACCTTTGCCGACAAGGTGTTTTTCTGTAACTCCGGGGCGGAAGCCAACGAAGCGGCACTGAAGCTGGCACGTAAACGTGCGCTGGACCAGGGCAACAGCAGCAAGAATCAGATTGTGGCATTTAACAACGCCTTCCACGGCCGCACGCTGTTTACCGTCTCTGCCGGTGGCCAGCCGAAGTACTCCAAAGATTTCGCCCCGCTGCCGGGCGGTATCACCCACACGCCGTTTAACGATCTGGCGGCCGCCGCCGAAGTGATCAACGACCACACCTGCGCAGTGATCGTCGAGCCGATTCAGGGCGAAGGCGGCGTGTTGCCGGCCGATCCGGCCTTCCTGCAGGGGCTGCGTGAGCTGTGTGACCGCCACGACGCGGTGCTGATTTTCGATGAAGTGCAAACCGGCATGGGCCGTACCGGCGAGCTGTACGCCTATACGCAATACGGCGTGGTGCCTGACGTGCTGACTACGGCGAAAGCGCTGGGTTGCGGCTTCCCAATCGGCGCCATGCTGACCACTGACGAACTGGCTAAAACCCTGGGCGTGGGTACCCACGGCACCACCTACGGCGGCAACCCGCTGGCGACGGCGGTAGCGGGGGCGGTGTTCTCAATCATCAACACGCCGGAAGTGCTGGATGGGGTTAAACAACGCCACCAGTGGTTCCTTGAAGGCCTGAACAAGATTAACCAGCAATACCCGATTTTCTCTGAAATCCGCGGTGGTGGCCTGTTGATTGGCTGTCAGTTGACCCAGGATTATGCCGGTAAAGCGAAACAGATCACCCAACTGGCCAACGAAGAGGGCGTGATTGCCCTGATCGCCGGCCCGGATGTGGTGCGTTTCACTCCTTCGCTGATCATTCCTGAGCAGGATGTGAAAGAGGGGCTGGCGCGATTCGCGCGAGCCGTGGCGCGGATTTGCAGCTAACACACGGGCTGCGCCTTCACCTGCGCAGCCTGCTTAAGAAGAGGTTCGCATTATGATGATTATTCGCCCTATAGAGCGTCGCGATTTGGCTGATTTACTGACGCTCGCCGGCAAGTCCGGCATCGGTCTCACTTCCCTGCCGCAAGACGAAGATACCTTGCTGGCACGCATTGAGCGGGCGTTAAAAACCTGGCAAGGCGAACTTCCGCGTGGTGAGCAGTGTTATCTGTTTGTGCTGGAAGACACGGAGCGCCAACAGGCGGTCGGGGTTTGCGCCATTGAAGTGGCCGTTGGCCTGACCGAACCCTGGTATAGCTTCCGCGTTGGCACCCAGGTGCATGCCTCCAAGCAGTTGAATGTGTATAAATCGGTGCCGACGCTGTTCCTCAGCAACGATCACACCGGCCATTCCGAACTGTGCACGCTGTTCCTCGATCCGGACTACCGTCACGGCGAAAACGGCAAGCTGCTGTCGAAGGTGCGTTTTCTGTTTATTGCCGCTTTCCGTGAGCGTTTCTCTGAGCGCCTGATTGCCGAAATGCGTGGCTTCTCCGATGAAGAGGGCCGTTCCCCATTCTGGGAGAGCGTTGGCAATCATTTCTTTTCCATCGAGTTCGCCAAGGCGGACTACCTGAGCGGCACCGGTCAGAAGGCGTTTATTGCCGAACTGATGCCAAAGCACCCGCTGTATGTCGATTTCCTGGCCGAAGACGCGCAAAAAGTGATTGGCGAAGTGCACCCGCAGACGGTACCGGCGCGCCGCGTACTGGAGTCGGAAGGCCTGCGTTATCAGGGCTATGTCGATATCTTTGACGGTGGCCCGACGCTGGAAGCGGAAATCGATCATATCCGTGCGGTCAAGCAGAGCCGCCTGGTGAAAGTGGTGCTGGATGAAACGCCGATGCGCGCCGATGCGCCGGTTCATCTGGTGGCTAACGATCATTATCAAAATTACCGCGCACTGCTGGTCAATGCCGATCTGTATGACGATCGTCTGCACCTCAATGCGGCCACCGCTGCGGCGCTGGGCGTTGAGCAAGGCAGCCCGGTGCGGGTTATCCCCCTTATTGCACAGGAGAAAGCGTAATGTCACATCCTGCACTGTTTATTAATGGCGCCTGGCAGCAGGGCCGTGGTGCTGAATTCAGCAAAACCGATCCGGTCGATAATCAGCCGCTGTGGCAGGCTAACGCCGCCGACGGCAGCGATGTGGCCGCCGCTTGTGAAGCCGCTCGTGCCGCATTCCCGGCCTGGGCGCGCACGCCGTTTGAACAACGCGAACAGTTGGTAAAACGTTTTGCTGCGCTGTTGGAAGAGCACAAGTCGCATTTGGCGGCCACCATCAGCCGTGAAACCAGCAAACCCCGTTGGGAGACGCTGACCGAAGTCCAGGCGATGATCGGCAAAGTGGCGATTTCCCTGCAGGCTTATCAGGTGCGTACCGGCGTTAGCCAGACCGCGATGGCGGACGGGGCTTCGGTGCTGCGCCACCGGCCACACGGCGTGCTGGCGGTGTTTGGGCCTTACAACTTCCCCGGCCATTTACCCAATGGGCACATCGTACCTGCCTTGCTGGCGGGTAACACGGTGGTATTCAAGCCGAGTGAGCTGACCCCCCAGACCGCTGAGGAAACCCTGAAACTATGGCAGCAGGCCGGCTTGCCTGACGGGGTGATTAATATGGTGCAGGGCGGACGTGAAACCGGCGAGGCGCTGGCCGCCAGCACCGATATCGACGGTCTGCTGTTTACCGGCAGCGCCGGCACCGGTTATCACCTGCATCGTCAGTTGGCGGGGCAGCCTGAGAAAATTCTGGCCTTGGAAATGGGCGGCAACAACGCGCTGATTGTTGACCAGATTGAAGACTGCGATGCGGCGGTCAACCTGGCGATCCAGTCGGCGTTTATTTCCGCCGGGCAGCGCTGCACCTGTTCGCGCCGTATTCTGGTGAAACGCGGCAGTGAGGGCGATGCCTTTATCGAGCGTTTGGTGCAGGTAGCCAGTGCGTTGCGTATTGGGCGTTGGGACGCTGAACCCCAGCCGTTTATGGGCGGGGTGATCTCTTCCGCGGCGGCAGAAAAAATGCTGGCGGCACAACATCACCTGCTGTCGCTGGGCGGCAAAGCCTTGCTGACCATGCAGCGCCTGGAAAGTGGCAGCGCGTTGCTCAGCCCCGGCATTATTGACGTGACTGGCGTGCGTGACGTGCCGGACGAAGAGTACTTTGGCCCACTGACGACCATCATTCGCTATAACGACTTTGATGAAGCCGTGCGTATCGCCAACCAGACGCGCTATGGCCTGTCGGTCGGTCTGGTATCGCCGCAGCGTGAGCGCTTTGACCACCTGTTGCTGGAAGCGCGCGCCGGTATCGTCAACTGGAACAAGCCGTTGACCGGGGCTTCCAGTGCGGCACCGTTCGGCGGTGTGGGGGCCTCCGGCAACCATCGTCCAAGCGCCTACTACGCGGCGGATTATTGCGCCTGGCCAATGGCGTCGCTGGAAAGCGAAAGTTTGACGTTGCCGGCCAGCCTGTCACCAGGACTGTCATTTAATTAAGTTTTAGCCGCCGCTTTTCAAGCCACAGCGTTGTTACTGTAGGGGCGCAGCATGCAGCGCCCCTACAAGATCAGGAGAACAGCATGTCAGGATATGAAGTCAATTTCGATGGTCTGGTGGGCCTGACGCATCACTACGCCGGATTGTCATTTGGTAATGAGGCTTCGACCCAGCACCAAAATAGCGTGTCGAACCCGAAACTGGCGGCCAAGCAAGGCTTGCTGAAGATGAAGGCGTTGGCCGATCTCGGTTTCCAGCAGGGGGTTTTACCGCCGCAGGAACGCCCACATGTGCCGATGTTACGTAAACTGGGCTTCAGCGGCAGCGATGAAAGCGTGTTGGCGCAGGCGATGCAGCAATCCCCGCGCCTGCTGTCCGCGCTCAGTTCGGCTTCCTGCATGTGGACCGCCAATGCGGCCACGGTATCGCCTTCCGCGGACAGTGCTGATGGCAAGGTGCATTTTACCGCCGCCAATCTGAACAATAAATTCCATCGTGCGATTGAGGCTGAAACCACCTCTGGCGTACTGCGAGCGATGTTTAACGATCCCCGCCATTTCGCCCATCATGAGGCTTTGCCGCAGGTGGCGCTGTTTGGTGACGAAGGCGCGGCGAACCACAACCGCCTGGGTGGCGACTACGGCAAGCGCAGCGTGCAGATGTTTGTTTACGGCCGTCAGGAGTTTGGTGGCGAAATTGCCCCAACGCGTTATCCGGCGCGCCAGACGCGTGAAGCCGGGGAGGCGATTGCCCGCCTGCACCAGTTGGATGAGCAGCACACGGTGTTTGTGCAGCAGAATCCGGAGGTGATCGATCAGGGCGTGTTCCATAACGACGTGATTGCCGTCAGCAACCAGAACGTGCTGTTCCATCATCAGCAGGCTTTTTATCGGCAGCAACAGGCGCTGGATGAAGTGCGTGGCAAGATGGCGACGCTGGACAGCGAACTGGTGGCGATTGAAGTGCCGACGACGCGGGTTTCCGTGGCGGATGCGGTGGCAACCTACCTGTTTAACAGCCAGATCCTGACCAAGCCAAACGGCAAGATGATGATCGTGGTACCCGAAGAGTCGCGCCAGCACAGCGGCGTCTGGAGTTACCTGAGCGAGATGGTGGCCAGCGGCGGGCCTATTGATGAAATCAAGGTATTCGATCTGCGTGAGAGCATGCGCAACGGCGGCGGGCCTGCCTGTTTGCGGCTGCGTGTGGCACTGAATGAGCAGGAGCTGCGGGCGGTGAATCCGCGCGTGATGATGAACGATAGCCTGTTCGTCACGCTCAATGAATGGGTCGATCGCTATTACCGCGATCGCCTGACGCAAAATGACCTGGCCGATCCGCAACTGTTGCGTGAAGGGCGTGAAGCGCTGGACTCCCTGACAACCATCCTCGGATTGGGTTCGGTTTATCCTTTCCAACAATAGACGGAGCCACCATGTTTGATTTGTTGGCCCTGACGCTGGCGGGGCAGGTTCCCGCTGAGCAACAGGGCGAAAATGCGAATTTGCACTGGCGTTGGCTGACGGAAGGCCTGCTGGAAATGACCCCGAAGCCAGGTTACCGTCAGGCGGTGGTGCTTTCTGCGGGTATCCACGGCAATGAAACCGCCCCTATTGAGCTGTTGAATCAGTTGGTCAAAGACCTGCTCAACGGCGATCGTCCCCTGGCGGTTCGGCTGCTGGTGGTGCTGGGTAATCCGGCGGCGATGCGTGCCGGAAAGCGTTATCTGCACAGTGATATGAACCGGATGTTTGGCGGACGCTACCGCGATTTTGACCACAGCGGTGAAACCGCGCGGGCGCAGCAGCTGGAGCAGGTTATCGCGGAGTTTTTCGCCGATGAGGGCGCTGCACGTTTCCATTATGATCTGCATACGGCAATCCGTGATTCGCGCCTGCCGCGCTTTGGTATTCTGCCTTTCCAGACGCGACCTTACAGTGCAGAGATGCTGGCCTTGCTGGACGCAGCCGATTTGGATGCATTGGTGATCCACAGCGCACCGGGCGGTACCTTCAGCCATTTCACCAGCGAACAAGCCGGCGCCGCCAGCTGCACGCTGGAGTTGGGTAAGGCGCGGCCGTTCGGCGCGAACGATCTGCAGCAGTTTGCCGCCATTAACCGTGCACTGCAGGCGGCGGTGAGCGGGGAGACTTTGCCGTTGCGGTCAGGAAGTGAACTGCGAATATTCCGCGTTGAACGCTCGCTGATTAAGCGTAGTGAAGAGTTCAGGTTGCATCTCAGTGATGATACCGCCAACTTTACCGAGCTGAAGCAGGGAACGCTGCTGTGTGACCAACCTGGCGAAGAGTACCGGGTTCAGCATGTCAGCGAATGGATATTGTTCCCTAACCCTGGGGTTGCGCTTGGGTTGCGTGCCGGCATGGTGTTGGTTGAAGCGCCGCGCAGCACGCTATATTGAAAGGACGCCTTATAGGGCGGTTTTATTCTTATGTCATTTAAGGTTGTAGCGATGTTGGCTGCAACCTTAAATGACCTCGGTATATAGTTCTGTTTATTTCCCTTATTCCTGTTGGTTTATATTCTGCGATTTATTTTTTCCTTTTTTATCTTTGCCTCTCTCCCATTGTAATTTTTGGTGATTTGGGTCGAATTAATTATTCGAATCGGTAAAAGCTTGCCTTAAAAGCGGGGTAACAGCCCTAAATCAGCTCAATGACTTTACTCAGATAAAAATGTGAAATAAGTAACGTTATTCATAACCCTGCTAAGTTTCATGGTATTTATGAATCGCATGGAAAGCATACAAAAAGAAACTGAATTGCACCAAATTAGTGCGTTGCACCAAATTGGTTATAACTTATGTAGTAAATTTCAATGATAATCAATGGGTTGATATGTATTGTGGTTGTAATATTTACTTACAAATAAACATGCTTTATCCACGGTGTTTTATGAACTTTTTTATTTGAAGTTGGGATTCATGATGCTAATGTCACATGGCTCCTTAATTAGGGGCGCTCATAAAACACTAAATGATAAAGATCACAGCCCAAACCATAAATTGGGCGTGATGGGCAGGAATTAAAAATTATAATATCTAGGAAAATAAATGATGAAACGCAGTGTATTAGCCTTAGCTATTGCCCTCGGGGCAATCACCTCCTTTGCCAACGCGGCTGAAATTTATAATAAAGATGGCAATAAACTCGACCTCTATGGTCGTGTAGCGGCCAAACATGTTTTCAGCGATGATAAATCCGAAGACGGCGACAAGACTTATGTCCGTTTGGGTTTTAAAGGCGAAACGCAAATCAATGATCAACTGACCGGGTACGGCCAGTGGGAATACAACGTCCAGGCCAACCACGACGAAGCGCAGGGTACCGCGGGCACCAAAACCCGTCTGGGCTTTGCCGGTCTGAAGTTTGCTGACTACGGCTCATTCGATTACGGTCGTAACTACGGCGTAGTGTACGACGCGGAAGCTTACACCGACATGCTGCCGGAATTCGGCGGTGACTCCTACAGCTACACCGATAACTTCATGACCGCACGTTCCAACGGTCTGGCAACCTACCGTAACCGTGATTTCTTCGGTCTGGTGGAAGGCCTGAACCTGGCGTTGCAGTACCAGGGTAAAAACGACGGTGACGGTCGTGCCGTGAGCAAGCAAAACGGCGACGGTTACGGCATGTCCCTGGATTATCAGGACATTGGCGGCTCCGGCATCGGTGTAGCGGCGGCATTCTCTGACTCCAACCGCACCAGCAAGCAGAAAGAATCCGACTACGGTAAAGGCGACAGCGCAACAGCCTGGACCACGGCAATTAAGTATGACGCCAACCAGGTTTACCTGGCCGCCATGTACGCCGATACGCGTAATATGACGCCAATCAGCGGCAACGGCATTTCCGGCTTCGCCAACAAAACGCAGAACTTCGAAGTTGTGGCTCAGTACCAGTTTGAAAACGGTCTGCGTCCTTCTCTGGCCTACGTACAGTCCAAAGGCAAGGATATCGAAGGGATTGGCGATGTCGATCTGGTGAAATACGTGGAAGTGGGTGCGACTTACTACTTCAACAAAAACATGTACACCTATGTTGACTATAAAATCAACCAGTTGAACGACGATAACAAGCTGAAACTGAGCACCGACGATATCGTGGCAGTGAACCTGACCTATCGTTTCTAAGTTTCAATGCTATTACCTTCTCCTGTGTCGGGATCAAAGGGTAATGAGGCAGAGCGCTAGCTCTGCCTTTTCTTTTATGGGAGCCACTATCCTCTGGGAGCTTGCCCCATCACTTCAATGGCGGAGCGCAATGTGGCAAAGCGTTGCTGATTGGTCTCATGCTCAATCTCGTTAACCAAATGGGCCAGAATATTATTACCGGAAATTTTTTTATTGAGATTGATCAGCTGGATCACTGCGCCGCCGACCACCAGGCTGACGTCGCGTAGCAGGGCTTCATAATGTTCGTTTGAGAGGGTAGATACGGGCATGACACCGTCTCCATATCGTTCGGGTGAGGCAATTTAGCAAACTGGCGGCATAAAACATCGTCGGTATACCGATTTTCCGATGAATTAGGAAATTCCTCAAAGGAGAATAGCGGAAAAGTTGTCCGACCTCTTACATCGGGGCATATTCGTTGGCAGGTAACCAGAAACCATCGATAAAATCTTCAAACGGAAAACAACCGGCATGGCGCAGGTTCTGTTCTTTCATGCTGATCAGGCACTGGCGTTCATCGCGCAGTACGTCAACCACGATATCGGCGCAGCCACCATCCAGATAACAGACAAACATCACCAAGGCGTACATCGCGTCTCATGTCCTTCATCGACTCTTCCATAACCTTATTGTAGGTAAAGTCGGCGATTGTTTCATCTCGGGCTTGCTGCAACCGGGCCGATTGGCAACCCAGGATGGCACTTTCGGATTACTCTAAGCGCTTAATACCTCAGGGCCAATGGAATATCCCTCTTGCAGTGCTAAGCTTAACTAGCCTTAAGTCAATGCAACATTGTAACCATCGAAAGGAGTGAATATGGGTTTGTTTAACTTCGTCAAAGAAGCGGGCGAAAAACTGTGGGACACAGTGACCGGCAATGCCACTGCTGAAGACCAAAGCGCCAAGCTGAAGGATCACCTTAATAAAACCGGTTTGCCGGGTATCGACAAGGTTGATGTGCAGGTGGTTGACGGTAAAGCGGTGGTGACCGGGGACGCAGTCAGCCAGGAGCTGAAAGAGAAGATCCTGGTGGCCGTAGGGAATGTCGCCGGCATCAGCGGTGTGGAAGACAAGGTGTCGGTTGAACAGGCTGCTGCAGAAAGCCGCTTCTATACCGTGAAAAAGGGCGACACCCTGAGCGCAGTTTCGAAAGAAGTGTATGGCAACGCCAATCTGTACAACAAGATTTTCGAAGCGAACAAGCCAATGTTGTCCAGCCCGGACAAAATCTATCCGGGGCAGGTACTGCGTATTCCTGAGTAACAACGACAGCCTATGCCTGGCCCGATCTTTGGTCGGGCTTTTTTATTTTATTTGGTATAAGTTAGGCTAATTATATTCTCGCAGTAATAAGATTTTCGAATGCTATAGGTTCTACGCTATCTCAGTTCTGGGCCCATGTTGACCCTCAGCAGGAAAATTGATAGCGTCTTGCCACTCTTGAGGTCTGAGCGGTATTGGCGCGGAATCTGATAAACCCGCAATGACGGGCTTTTTATCAATCACCCCTCACAAAAACGTTAACGCGTGATGAGTTAAGATAGATTCTGTGAAACAACAACGTAATACCTCACAAGATAAAAACTACCGTGAAACTTTGGGAGATGCGCAATTTGCTGTCATTGTGCTGGCGATAGCGTCTTGCTCCCTGATCATCTTTACGCTGTCAGTCACGCTGTGGCTGACATGACGTCTTTCAATACAGGGGATAAAATGGAGCACAATCTCCACGATGAAACCAAGCTGTTGGCCGTTATCGGCCTGCTGGTTTCCGTGTTGTTAGTGGTATCAATACTCTTTGGTGTGACTTACTTCTCCGATCTGAAGCATGCACGCGATGAAGTCGATATAAAGGGCTGCTATATCAAGTCGTCCTAGCGCCAGGGCCTCACAGGTTGCGTTCTGGATGCCGGCTCATGCTAAGCTGGCATCCAGCTACTCACTCACCTGTGTGACGTTCTGGAGGCGTTTTATCATGAGCAATTCCCGCCCAACTCATTCTTCATCTTCCCGTGATTGTCCCGTGGTTGACGGTGTTCGTCAGATCCAACGTATTGCCGTACGCAATGCCGAAGTCGGCGGTATAGGGATTAATCGTGCCTTGCCTACCCGTGAACGGCGCACCGTGGGAGCCTGGTGCTTTCTCGACCATGCCGGACCCTCGGTTTTCAGCGGTTCTGCGCAGGGGATGGATGTTGGCCCGCACCCGCATATTGGTCTGCAGACCTTTACCTGGATGATTGAAGGGGAAGTGCTGCATCGTGACAGCCTGGGCAGTGAGCAGATTATACGGCCCGGGCAGGTCAATCTAATGACCGCAGGGCGGGGTATTACGCATACCGAGCAATCAACCGGAGAACAGCGGCGTTTGCATGCCGCGCAATTATGGATCGCCTTGCCGGCCGAACATGCCGATATGGCACCGCGTTTTGATCATTATCCTGATTTGCCATGTTGGGTCAGTGATGGGGTCAAACAGACTTTGTTGGTGGGGGAGTTTGAACAATATCGCTCTCCGGTGTTTACTCTTTCACCATTAATCGCCATTGATCTGGAATGGCAGGCCGACGGCTATTTGCAGTTGCCCCTGCGGGAAGATTTTGAAATAGGCTTTTTGCCCCTTATTGGTGCATTTGAGCTTAATGATGAAAATTTTTCACCCAATGAGTTTGCCTATTTAGGTAAGAATCTTAACCGTATCGGGTTAGATGCCAAGAAAGGAAGCCGGGGGTTATTAATCGGCGGAGTTCCATTAAGCGAAGAGATTCTCATTTGGTGGAATTTTGTTGGGCACAACAAGCAGGAGATTGCCCGTGCGCAGCATGACTGGGAGCAGGGGAATAGGCGTTTTCCCGATGTTGTTGGCTATTCCGGCCCGCGCATGACCGCGCCCCGCCTGCCCTGGAGCGATGTTTGATATCATCAGGCTATAACAAACTAATGGTTTTATTCATTTCGCTCTATTAACGTTAAAATAATGTGATCGAAATTCCATGTTTGGGCGTAGATATAGTTTATCTGGTAAATAGTGATCTGGCGCAAATAAAAGGTCGGAGCAGTGGATTAAGATAAATCTCAAGAAGTGATGTTGTCCACCGCTAGTCTGAAGCCTGTGAGGTCATTATGAGCCAAGTACTCTATCGTGCAAGATTATCCCATGTTGTTATTGCAACGGCGGCTTTTTGGATCTCGATCGCAGCGATGCTGGTTGTTGTTCTTAACTAACTCTGAATGATTATGCAATAAACCCGCCCTGGCGGGTTTTTTTATGTCTGCATATTCGCAATATTCAGAGTGTGGTTATACTTGTTAAACCTAATACCTGATTAACCCTGCAAAATAAAATGATAATTATTTCTAATATAATAGTGCTGCTAATTGCCGCGATTCATCTGTATATCCTGATCCTGGAAATGTTCCTTTGGCAGAAACCCACCGGCAGACGAGTGTTCGCCACTACCGCCGAGTTTGCTGCGGCAACGCGGGTGTTGGCGGCCAATCAGGGGCTGTATAACGGCTTTCTGGCGGCAGGACTGGCATGGGGCGTCTGGCGAGATGAGCCTGCGGTACAGCTATTTTTCCTCGGCTGCGTGCTGGTGGCGGGGGTGTTTGGCGGACTGACGGCCAGCCGTAAAATTCTCAGGGTACAGGCGTTGCCCGCGTTGATTGGCCTGGTGGCGGTACTGTGGGCGCATTAGCCCGCCGCTAGCGGCGGCGGGAAAGTCGGTCAGGCGGTCTTTTGATGAATGACGTGCAGCGGTGGGGCAATATGCAGATCCACGCTTAAATCCTGACGAAAATCATAAGGCGTGATATCGAAGCGCTTTCTGAACATATAAGTGAAGTGTGACTGTGAGCCGAAACCAAAATCGAGGGCGATGTCGAAAATAGAGGCGTCACTGCTACGCAACTGGTAAACCGCACCGGCCAGTCTGCGTTCGCGAATGTACTTGCCCAGCGAAATCCCGGTCGCTTCTTTGAACAGTTTCTGCATGTGCCACAGAGAGTAGCCGGAGTATTCGGCCAGCTCTTCAAGATGGATCACTCTTCCAAGGTGAGTTTCGACCCATTTACTGAGGGCGCAGACCAATGAGAGGTGGTGTTCTTGTATCATCAGTGCGTCTGTGTGAGATCTACATAGCGCTGAAGTATACACAACTTGCCGCCATGGACAAAAAAGCCGCCGACACCAGGGTGAAATTATTCGGAAAAACCATTGTCAGGTGGCTTGTCAGACCGAAGGGAAAACGGCTAATCTGGGCTTGCCCGCTGCCGCTGCTACCGAAGTGGGTCAGGTCGCAAAAAATAACAGCCTAAGCAGAGTCAGCCGTGACAATTCAGCGTTGATGGGGTGATCGCATGTTAATGACAGTGATTATTACTCTGGTTGTAATTGTAGGTGTAGCCGCTTTTATGGTGACACCGGTGATGAGAATGAATAATGCGGAAGGTGTGGGAGGTGAAGAGCCGTGAAATCAGGGCAGAATATGACCCCAAAAGAGGTCTGACAGACTACCGAAAAAGCCTGGGCAATCAGTGACCCGGGCTTTTTATTGATGAGCGTTTGCCGATCAGACGTTTTTCCGCTCCACGGTTTCTTCGCCCCAGTACAGCTGGTCGGCGCTGGTTTTGGCAAAGGCCATTTGCAACGCTTCGTCACTGCCTTCTTCCCAGATTTTTTGTGCCAAAACCTCGTCATTTTTCGCCAGTTCAAAAATAGCCTCGGCGATCTCAACCGAGGTCTCACGCACGGTTGCCCAGGATTTCACATTGTGGTTTGCCATAACTTTCTCCTGTAGGGGGGGGCTGAGGGATACGCCGAAATGCGCGCCGCTCAAACCCCAAGTATAGGTCAATTCAGCCGGGTGTTTTGACGGCCAATGCGCAATAACGTTGAAAATTCAGCGGCAAACGGCCAGGGAGCAGCAAAGCGCCAGTCGGCATGCTATTGTGTGCGGCGTCTGAATCAAGAAGGAAAGGTATTATGTCCGACATGCTGAACAACGATCAGGAATTGGCTTCCGACCTGGTTGCCTGCCAATTGGTGATCAAACAGATCCTGGATGTTATTGATGTCATCGCACCCACCGAGGTGCGGGACAAGATGGCCAGCCAGTTGAAAAGTATCGATTTTACCACTCACCCAGCCGGTGCCGATCCCGTGACCCGGCGGGCGATTGAAAAAGCGATCGCGCTGATTGAAATGAAGTTTACCCGCAACTGAGGGGAACCGCCGCTGAGCGACGGTTTGGGCGGTGGTGATTAATCCACCACCGTTTCGACTTTCTTGAACAGCGGACAGTCGGCAACGCCAATCAGGCCGTTGTCACCATGCAGATACTGGGCTATCACCAGGTTGCGTGCCGTCATGTACTTACACTGCAATCCCAACCCCCCGACGTTTTTATTGCTGCCGACCAATACGCCATATCCCGAGAACAAAAACGCGCCATAAACTACTGCCAGCAGAACCGCCCATTTAATCAGCTTACCCATTGTGACTCCTTGTTATTTATCTTCATTGCGATATAGCCATGCGGAAGAACCGGCCGCAATGGTAACAATCTGAAAAGTGGTGCTGGCACTGGTTTCTAAACGACAGGTTAAAGTTCGTTTAAGTTGGCTGTGATACATTCGGAACAAATTATCAAGATAACAATGAGGCTGCTAAATTTGTTGCGGAAAAAAATCCTCGTGATAATAGCCTTCCTTGCGGCCTGCCTGTTCTTTTATCTGTTGGCGCTGGATAGCTATTGCGATGCGGGGGGCACATTTGCGTTGGGCGTTTGCTCCGTCACCCGTTTCGTTCCCTGGTGAGTTGCGTAGCGGTGCACAACAATTTTCTATCGAGATGTCCGTGCCGGTGCCCGGAGTGCTAAGATGTCCGCCTGTTTTTAGCAGTAGATAGGGTTGTCCATGTACGATTTAGGTTTTGGTCCGAATAGCCTGGTGTCGCTGGTTGTCGCCGTGTTGGCATTGTTGGTGGGATTATGGATCTGGTTCCTGGTGAATCGCGCCAGTGTGCGAGCCAATGAGCAGATCCGCCTGCTGCAGGAAATTGCCGAGCAGCAGCGTCAACAAACCGCGTTATTGAAAAGCCTGGCGCAAAGCGCGCGTGGCGATAGCGTAACGGACGATGACGATCTCAGCCCGACGCTGGATTTCAAAGGTTTTATCCCCGAGCGTTAATCAAACTTTCTGCCGGGTGGCATTGCCACCCGCGTTGCGCCGAAAAACATTAGTATAGATAATATGAAAAGCCATCCCATTGTCATAAATCTGTCGTATTGGCGTCGTAATGTAGCGCCAACTCTACGAAAGATGGATAAAGCCGATGATTAAATGGTATGAAGAAAGCGACGCCGAAGTGAACCGCAGCATTGCGCTGATCACCGGAGAAAATCCGGACAAGTGGTATCCTTACGGCGGCGTGAAAGGTAAAGATTATTGCAAGAACCCCTCCGATGCCTGGCCGATTATCTGCGCCAATAAAATCAGTCTGAATGCCGATACTCAAAGCGATAGCTCGCAGTGGCAGGCACGCATGAGCACCCAGCGTGGCGAGTGGCAGGCGGATTGCAGCAGCCCACTGCGCGCGGCAATGATCTGTTTTCTGCTGAGCCAGCAAACTAACGAAATGGTACGTTGAAACACCAGAATTACTGATGACTTTCCCTTTTTATGACAACAGAACTTGTCTCTGGCGGAGCCTGTTTATGAAGCGCATTATTAAAGGTGATAAAAACTTGTCTCATCTGGTGGTTGCCCATGCGGCAATCGATCGTCATGCCGAAAGCTTTGGTCAGCGCCGACAGGGCTGGCCGTCAACCTATCTGATAAAATATCAAAACGATCGCGTGGCGGTCGAAGTGGTAACGCGACGTCAGTCCTACGTCGCTACGCTGATGATTGGCGCGCGCAATCTGACCAAGTTGTGCGGCCTGTCCGGCTAAAAACCTCCTCTTGATAGGGTTATTCCCAGTCTAAAATAGCGCCCTGGCCATCCTTGCCGGGCGCTACTCCTTGATGCTCACGGGGTTAAGTGTTAAAAAGCCGCCCGCAGATACATTTATTGATTGGCGAAATCTTGCGCAAAAGCGACAGGATCCCACGCCATATGAGGATAAGATGGGCGGTCAGCAGCAGGATACCCCGCTAAAACGCGGTTTAAAAAACAGACATATACAACTAATCGCCCTGGGCGGCGCCATTGGCACCGGCCTGTTTCTCGGCATTGCACAGACCATTAAAATGGCGGGCCCTTCGGTGCTGCTGGGCTATGCCATCGGCGGCTTTATCGCTTTTTTGATCATGCGGCAGTTGGGTGAGATGGTGGTTGAGGAGCCGGTTGCGGGTTCGTTCAGCCACTTTGCCTATAAATACTGGGGTGATTTTGCCGGTTTTCTTTCCGGCTGGAACTACTGGGCGATGTTCATTTTGGTCGGTATGGCCGAACTGACCGCGGTTGGCATCTACATTCAATATTGGTGGCCGGACATCCCTACCTGGGTCTCCGCCGCGGTATTCTTTGTCCTGATAAATCTGATCAACCTGGTTAATGTGCGGCTGTACGGCGAAACTGAGTTTTGGTTTGCCATTATCAAGGTGGTGGCGATTGTCGGCATGATTGTGTTCGGTGCCTGGCTTTTGGCCAGCGGCAACGGCGGTCCGCAAGCCAGTATCAACAACCTGTGGGAGCAGGGCGGCTTTATGCCACACGGCATCGAAGGGTTGGTGATGGCGATGGCGGTGATCATGTTCTCATTCGGTGGGCTGGAGATGGTGGGTATTACCGCCGCCGAAGCGGCCGATCCGCGTCGCAGTATTCCCAAGGCCACCAATCAGGTGGTGTACCGCATCCTGATTTTTTATATCGGTTCGTTGACGGTACTGCTTTCACTCTATCCCTGGCACAAAGTGGTGGAAGGCGGCAGCCCGTTCGTGATGATTTTCCATGCGTTGAACAGCAACCTGGTGGCGACCCTGCTGAACGTGGTGGTGCTGACTGCGGCGCTGTCGGTGTATAACAGCGGGGTCTATGCCAATAGCCGTATGCTGTTCGGGCTGGCGACACAGGGGAATGCGCCCAAGGCGTTGACCCGGGTGAATAAGCGTGGTGTCCCGGTATTATCGATCGCGCTGTCGGCGCTGGTGACCTCCATCGGCGTGCTGATCAACTATGTCATGCCCGGTAAGGCGTTTGAGTTGTTGATGGCGCTGGTGGTGTCCACTCTGGTGATTAACTGGGTGATGATTTGTCTGGCACACCTGCGATTCCGCGCGGCGAAAAATCGCCAGGGCGTGATCCCGGTCTTCAAGGCCTTGTGGTACCCCTTCGGCAACTATCTGTGCCTGGTGTTCCTGAGCCTGATTTTGGTGATTATGTATTTCAGCGAGGGGATCCGTATCTCGGTATTACTGATGCCGGTGTGGATCTTGCTGTTATGGGTTGGTTTTATGCTGACGCGCTGCAAAGGCACTAAAGTACGGCGGTAATTTTAACGGAGGCGCTATCTGGCGCCTCCGTTCCATCCATTAGCTGCGTGGCATAAAGGCATTGCCTGGGGTGGCGCGGCCCAATCCCAACAGTTTCCTGCACAGCAGGAACAGGGTGGTGATGACATCGATAGCCACCACGCTCAGCATCAGCACGCCCAGCATGAAGAAACTCATCAGTGCACCCAGCAGCAGCACCAGCGGTGCCGGTACGCGTACCCGGCGCAGTTTCATCGCGGCATACATTTTCCAATACTGCATCTGTGCCAGCATCGCGCTACGGATACGGCCCAATCGAACACGTGACTTGCGTGATGTAGAACGGCTCATAACTTCTCCTTTTCTGAATGTCCTATAAGTAAATCACAAGGATCTTAAGAGATGCTTAACAGGCTCTAGTCGGCCCTGGCATTCTCACAGAGACTGTGACAACACAATACCCGAAAAGGTCACTCAAGGTGAGCACGGTTCACAAAGCACGCCGATCGAGTATCTTGTTATGTTATTCACCTGCCCGTGTTGGGTGTCCGCAGTGGTCGGGAGAGCAATTTGAAGATAACCAATCGTTACTATGATGCCGGCAAAACGCACCATACCCCGCAGGGGTTTCGTAACCCGGAGCCTTCGCAGCGTCGGGATGGGGATTTGAAACGCTGGCAGAACGAGCGTAAGCAGCAGGGGTTGCCCAAACCTCCGCAGATGGGCTATCAGCAGTTTACCCAGCGCTGGTGGCAACGTGCCGACCTTGGCGGCAGCGATAACAGCATTTGGTGGTTGGGGCACGCTTCAATGCTGCTGCGCCTGGATGGCCGATACATCCTGATCGACCCGGTATTGTCTGAACGTGCATCGCCGCTGAGTTTCTATGGCCCAAAGCGCAAAACACCGCCGCCGTTGACGGTGCAACAGTTGCCGGCAGTAGACGTGGTTTTAATCTCCCACAATCACTATGACCATCTCGATCGGCGCACCGTGCGGCAGTTGGCACGGCGTTTTCCGCACGCAACCTTTATTGTGCCCTTGGGGCTGAAAAACTGGTTCCGACGTTACCGGCTGCAACGGGTAGAAGAGCTGGACTGGTGGGATAGCCTGCAGTTGGGCGATTTGACTTTCTATTGCACGCCGGCGCGTCACTGGAGCATGCGTACCCTGTGGGACCGCAATCGCTCTCTCTGGTGCGGCTGGGTGATCCATCATCCGGCGTTGCGTTTCTATTTTTCCGGAGACAGCGGCTATTCGGATCGCCTGGCAGATATTGGCGCCCGTTTAGGGCCGTTTGACGTGGCGGCATTACCGATTGGCGCCTATGCACCACGTTGGTTCATGCAGGAACAGCATATGGATCCACAACAGTCGGTGACGCTGTATCAACAATTAAATGCGCCGCGGGTCATTCCGATCCATTGGGGCGTTTTTGAGTTGGCCGATGAGTCGTTGGATGAACCGCCGCAGCAATTAAATCTGGCTCTGAGTGCGGCGGGAATAGAGCAGCACCAGTTCCGGCCCATCAAAATTGGCGAGCGCATTGCGCTTGATGCTAACTCTTAAGCGTTATTCCTGGTCCTGTGTGGCGGGTGCGCTTGTCGTCACCGCCTGCAGGCCAGTCCCAATGCGGGTTGTAGCCATTCGGTGGTGCAGGGCCTGGCTTATCCCGCGTCTGACGTAACCTGTTGGCATGAATAGGGGCAACGCGTAGGAAAAGATAAAATAAATACGTTCACATGGCATTGTTATTGATGGCGTAAATACCTATGCCGATTTTAAGATTTAATTCAGCTATGGATTCCCACTATTCTCAGGATTATTGCCGTTATTTAACCCCCGCAGACAGTAATGTATTTCTCTGCCACCGCACGGCAAGAGTGCGTAAATTCTGATTTTGCATGCTTATGCACTATAAAGTGGCACGTTATTTGATTTTTGTCGCGAGATAGCCGCTGCACAAATTGTGCTCACCCTCACTGAGGGCAATAATGACCTTCAGTATTATTTCGTTGTCACAGGCGGGGGGGGGGCGCAGACATGCGGCGGCTCCAGCATTGGGCCGTCTGGATGGCGGTCCAATGGTTGGATCATCCAATAACAAATGTACCCGTTCATCGATATTCAAAAGTTTTATAAGAAATTCCATAAAGATTCAAATTTTTTAACGTTCTAAGCGTCCGTCAGGGGTTATATGTTGCCACATACATTGTTCAATCGGATGAAAGAATTGTTAAAATTCAGTCTGGATGCGGAGTGTAGCGGGGTGCTATTGTTAAGCAGAAAATAGCTAAGGCTTCAACATCTTTTAGTCTATTTAAGCTTATGTTGCTCTCGACCGTTTCAAATATGTGCGACAGCTCCACCAGTGATTAAAAATGGCTTGCCATCGAATACAGAGTATGTGATAACGCATCTGGGTAAAACGAGGTACAGTTCTGTATATGTGTGGCATTTTCAGTAAAGAAGTTCTGAGTAAAAACGTTAGCGTTGAATACCGCTTCTCTGCCGATCCTTATCTTAGTGCCTCAAGCAGTAACGACTCTAGTTTGTCTATGTAACGCCTCCGGGCGGTTTAAACAATCCAAAGGAAATACTCAAGATGGCAAAGATCAAAGGTCAAGTTAAGTGGTTCAACGAATCTAAAGGTTTCGGTTTCATCACTCCAGCTGACGGCAGCAAAGACGTGTTCGTACACTTCTCTGCAATCCAGGGTAACGGCTTCAAAACCCTGGCTGAAGGCCAGAACGTTGAGTTCGAAATCCAAGATGGCCAGAAAGGCCCATCTGCAGTAAACGTTACTGCAATCTAATCAGCGTCAGCTGTACAAAAAACCCGCCTCAGTGCGGGTTTTTTCGTTTCTGTTATCCGCCGGTAATAATAATTCCCGCGTACTGATTGCGCCCTCTAATCCCCGGATGAGTGGGATCTTGTTCGCGTCGGTGGCTGTTGCGCCGATAGCTGGTGTATTTAAAACGCTGTGGCTGGCGCGGATCCGTGTTGGGGGTGCAGATGGTGCAGCTACCGGCATGGTCAACGGCGGAAAAACCCAGTTCGCGCAGTTTGGATTCGGCGATGGCGGCCAGGTCCAGGTGCCGAAAGCGTGGGCTGATTAAGGCCGCGGGCAGTGGCAGCTGTTGCTTGAAGCGCGCGACCAGTTCCTCGTTGACTTCGTAGCAGCAGGGGCCGGCGGCAGGGCCGATGGAAGCCACCCAGTTAGCCGTTGAGTCATCAAGGCGGATACGCGCCGCCAGTTGCTCCAGTATGCCGTCCAGCAGGCCACGCCAACCGGCATGGACGGCAGCAATGGCAGAACCGTCTTTGCGGCTGAAAATCACCGGCAGGCAGTCTGCCGTTAACACACTCAGCAGAATGCCGGGCTCAGTGGTATAGAAACCATCGGCTTCGCCGCACTGTTGTCCCGCCTGTGTCACGTCAATAATGCGTGTGCCATGCACCTGTTTTTTTTCCGGCAGGGTAGAACGATAGGCCAACAGATGGCCTGGCAGCAGCGCACTTTTGTTGCCGAAACCGTGCTGGATGGATGGAATGGCGTTGAGCAGTGGGGAAAAATCGGTCATATCACGTCTTTGCCTGCGTAAGAAAAGTTAACGTCAGTGTAGCCAGTTTTTTTCCTCCCTGGCTAGGGGCTTGCGGCATCTGTCTTGCATCGTACAGAAGGCTTCTTTAGACTAGCCGCGCCGTATCTCTCTGGAATCCAAGCCATGTCTTATCAGTGCCCTCTGTGTCATCAGCCGCTTCATCTTTCTCATCTGCAATGGCGTTGCGACGCTAACCATCAGTTTGACTGCGCCAAAGAAGGCTATGTCAACCTGCTGCCGGTACAGCACAAGCGCTCAAAGCAGCCCGGAGACAGCGCGGAAATGATGCAGGCGCGGCGTGCGTTCCTTGATGCGGGTTTCTATCAACCCTTGCAGCAGCGGGTGGCTGAGCTGTTGGATCAGGCGTTGGCGAGCGATGCGCAGGCGTTACTGGACATCGGCTGTGGCGAAGGTTATTACACGGCGGAAGTGGCCGCCCGCTTGGCGCAGCAGCGTAATATCACCGTTTATGGCCTGGACGTCGCCAAGGTGGCGATCCGCTATGCGGCCAAGCGTTACCCGACAGTCTCATTCTGCGTGGCGTCGAGCCACCGGCTGCCGTTTGCTGATGCCTCTCTGGACGCCATACTGCGTATTTACGCCCCTTGCAAAGCCGAAGAACTGGCTCGGGTAGTAAAACCCGGTGGGGTGGTGGTCACGGTATCGCCTGGCCCACGTCACCTGTATCAATTGAAAGAGCAGGTGTATCAGCAGGTGCAACTGCATGTCGAACAGGATGAGCAGTTTGCCGGTTTTGACTGCGAACGAGTGGAGTCATTGGCATACCCGATGACGCTGCCGGGTGAACAGGCGGCCAACCTGCTGCAGATGACGCCTTTCGCTTGGCGCGCCTCGCCCGAGGTTCAGCAGCACCTGAGTGGCTGTGAGGCCTTCGCCTGCGAAACCGATTTTGTTATCGCGTTGTACCGCCGCCAGTCCGATTAACACTGATTGACGGACTACAAAAGAAAACCTGCCGTTGGGCAGGTTTTCTTTGGGTTCAGCGCTATCCGGCCAGATAGCCCAAATGCTCCAGCAGGATGTTCACACCGATACCGATCAGTACCACGCCGCCGAGGATCTCCGCGCGTTTGCCGAGCAACGGCCCGATAAAGCGGCCTATCATCATGCCCAGGGTGGCCATAATCATGGTAGCGCAGCCGATGGCCA
The DNA here is from genome assembly GCF_000347995.1 of Serratia sp. S4. Classification (NCBI taxonomy): domain Bacteria; kingdom Pseudomonadati; phylum Pseudomonadota; class Gammaproteobacteria; order Enterobacterales; family Yersiniaceae; genus Serratia; species Serratia sp. S4. The sequence goes on along the minus strand of NZ_KB661120.1, from coordinate 3,074,134 downwards.
TGGCGGTGTGTACGATGTTCACCTGCAGGAAGGCCAGGCCGACACCGATAGCCATGGCGTCGAGGCTGGTAGCGATGGCGGTAGCGACCAATAACCAGAAGCCGTGACGCTTCACTTTTTCCACTTCGTCAGGCCGGTTCCTGACGCCTTCGACGATCATTCGCATGCCGAGGATAAACAGCAGCGAGAAGGCGACCCAGTGATCCCACTCCATAATGTATTGGCTGGCGAATAAGCCGATGCCCCAACCGATAATCGGCGTAATGGCTTCTACCACGCCGAAGATAAGTCCGGTGCGTAGTGCTTCACGAAAACGGGGTTGATGCAGGCTGGCACCTTTGCCAATTGATGCGGCGAACGCATCCATAGACATGCCAAAAGCGAGAATGAGTGTAGCTGACAAGTTCATGAAAAATAACCTCGGCCGGGCGGCTCCATATACACGTAACCCACCCCCAACCATACGACGGAGTTACGTGTCTATGGTCTCGCCAACCTTACCTGGCTGCCCGCACCACGTTTTAATGAGTAAAACGAGTATGTTGATACGGGCGTTTCTGGCGTTTTATTATCCAGAAACCGGCTACTCCCCAATGACGGCGCAACCATAGCATATTAATTCCGTTACCAACAACCCTTATTCCCCATGGGCATTGGTTTGAAATTGATAATGGTTTTCATTAATGAAGTGTATAAGAATGAATATAATGTAGGCGAGTGCAACAACATTGCGCAAATAATCATCAGGTAGCCATGTGCGCTGATGATTAAATATCCACATACAGCGCGGGGCAACACAGGTGAAGGATTAAATCTGTTTTTACTTACTGATTTTCAACAAAAAAGTGGTAAATTTTTTCCAGGTCGTCTAATTGAGTGACCTGAATCAACAACCGACGCTGCTCAAGATCTATCACCAGGATGCCATCCTCGGATAAATTCATAGCCTTAATCCGGTTATATTCAATAAAGGCATTGGCATAAAAGAAACCCTGCGCTTTAAACAACATCTTGGGCCAGCGGATATAAGAAATATAAATGGCGATCAGTGCTAAAGAAATAAGCAGATAGGTGGTTATTACCGCACCTTGGGTGGTGACATTTCGGTAGAGCAGAATAGCGATCAGGCCGACAAAAATCAGGCAATCAATCCGATTTCGGCGCTTTAACTGCACCTTGAGCAAGGTTTTGCCTTTCAGCAGGTTCATGCCGAACTCGTCGTAAATCGCATACACCAGCATCAGCGCGGTGAAAATCAGTAATACGCCATCGGTCAGCGACATCTTTCAACTCCACAAATAAAAAACCGGGGGTTTCCCCCCGGCGGTTAAAACGCTTACAGACCCAGCAGACCTACCCAATAACCGAAGATACCGATGGCGAAGAAGCCAATGATGATCCACAACGCATTCACTTTCCTGCGCAGCAGCCACATACAGCCGAAGGTCAGCAGCAGCGGCACCAGGCCCGGCATCAACTGGTCGAGGATGGTTTGCACCGTGGTCACCGTGGTATGCCCGGTCTGGTCGGTGATCTTCGATACCACCAGCGGGATATTCACGTGCGTCCACTTGTTAACCAAAGCCCCCATGACAAACAGGCCAAGAATGGACGCTCCTTCCGTCAGTTTTTGCAGGAAGCCGCCGCCCATATCATTAACGATATCCACGCCTTTGCGATAACCGTAGGCCACGCCGTAATAGCGGGTCAGCAGGCGCACCAGGTTGAACAGGACGAAGAACAGAATCGGGCCCAGCAGGCTGCCACTCATGGCGATACCGGCGCCGAGCGCAGCGAATACCGGGCGTACGGTACCCCAGAAAATCGGGTCGCCGACACCGGCCAAAGGCCCCATCAAACCGACTTTGATACCGTTGATGGCCGCATCGTCGATAGGCGCGCCGTTAGCGCGCTGTTCTTCCATCGCCATGGTAACGCCAAGGACCGGCGCCGCCACGTAAGGGTGGGTGTTAAAGAACTCCAAATGGCGCTTGATCGCCTGTTTGCGGTCGTCGTTATTTTCCGGATACAGGCGACGGATCACCGGCACCATTGAGAAGCAAAAACCCAGCGCCTGCATACGCTCGAAGTTCCATGAACCCTGGAACAGATTCGAGCGCATAAACACACCGCGAATATCGGCCGGCGTGAGTTTCTTTTGAGCTGTTGTATCAACCATTTCTCTCACCTATTCCTAGTCGAGTTCGTTATCGAGGTCGTTGGCATTTGCCGGGCCAGCCTGGACTACCTGAGACTTGTTGTATTTCGGGCTGAGCTGGATATAAAGCACGGCCATCACCACGCCGATCACGCCGAGGGCGACCAGGTTAAAGTTGGTGAAGGCAGCGGTAACGAAGCCGAGGTAGAAGAATGGCATCAGGTAGCCGGCACGCATCATGTTGATCACCATGGCATAACCAACCACCACGATCATCCCGCCGGCGATGTTCAGGCCGCTGGTGACGACTTCCGGGATCGAGTTAAGCAGCGCGTGAACGCCAGATGTCCCCACCGAGATAGCGACGATAACGGCCGGAATGGCAATACGCATCGCCTGCAGCAGCAGGGCAGAGATATGCAGCCAGGTGATGGCTCGCAAACTGCCTCGCTCCGCCGCGCTGTCCGCCGCGTGCTGGAAGGCTACGGTCAGGGTACGCACGATGATGGTCAGCACTTGCCCGGCTGCCGCCAGCGGAATGGCCAGGGCGATACCGGCACCGACGCTTTGTCCGCCGGCAATAACCAGAATGGTGGAAATAATTGACGCCAACGCCGCATCTGGCGCTACCGCCGCACCGATGTTCATCCAGCCCAGGGCGATCATCTCCAGCGTACCGCCGATGATGATACCGGTTTTCATGTCACCGAGAATAAAGCCGATCAGGGTACAGGCGACCAGCGGACGGTGGAACTGAAACTCGTCGAGGACGGAACCCATCCCGGCGATACAGGCAACGATAAATATCAGTACAATCTGAAGAGTGGTAATCTCCATTGCACTTCTCCTATGACCAAAGATCTCTGAGTAAAATAATTATTGGCTGTCGCCATTAATTGAGTTTGTTAATCAGGTCCATCATTTTTAACCGACTGTCGGACGAGACTTTACGAACTTCCAATTCAATACCGCGCTCGTTTAATTTCTTAAACGCTTCGATATCTTTTTCGTCAACCGAGACGGCGTTGTTCACCTGGGTTTTGCCCTGACGGAACGCCATACCACCGATATTCACCGATTTGATATCCACGCCGGCTTCCACCAAACGCCAGACATCGGTCGGATTGGTAAACAGCAGCATCACGCGATCGCCGGCATATTTCGGGTTGTTCCACACGCGGATGGCTTTCGCCACGTCGACCACGTGTGCGGTGACGCCCGGTGGGGCAACCTGAGTCAGCAAGGTTTTGCGAACGTGGTCGGCGGCGACTTCGTCGCTGATCACGATGATACGACTGACGTCGGTTTCCTTGGTCCAACGGGTCGCGACCTGACCGTGGATCAAGCGGTCATCGATACGGGCCAGGCCGATTTTCATATGGTCATTGGGACCCAGCGGCGCCTGAGGGGCGGCGGGTTTAGCGGTGGGAGCACTTTGTGGTGCCGCGGGCTTAACACTCTCTTCGGCCGGTTTTTTCAGCGCTTTCACGCCTTCACGGCCGGTTTCCAACGCCAGCGCGACCAGTTCGTCGAAGCCAGGGTTGTCGTCTCGTGCCATGAACGTTTCCACCAGCATCGGAATGTTAACCCCGGTGACGACCTCATAGTTCTCTTTATCGACGGCGATGCGGCTGGCCGCGTTGAACGGGCTGCCGCCCCAGGTATCCACCAGGAACAGGACGCCACCGCTGGTGTCTAGTCCGCTGATTTTACCCTTGTACTTCTCGATTAACGTTTCGGCATTCTCACCGGGGACGAAATCTATAAAAGCGACGTTATCCTGTTCGCCCAATAGCATTTCCGTGGTCTTCAGCAATTGTTCTGCTGCGCTCCCGTGTGTGCCGATGATAATAGCTATTGCCACTCGCTACCTCCTCATAGAACTTCATGCACGGATGGTGTGTAGGTTCAGTTCATTTTATTGCTGGCGGTCACTTCCGTGGTTCAGATACATTATGGTAGAAATTTGGAAACCCGCCGTTAACATTTCTCGCGCAGTTTCAAAAGCCTGTGCGCGTTGATCCACGCCAGCGCCATTTATTTTAGTGAGTGAAAAAATAAATTTTGTGACATTGCTCTGCTATTGAGCGCTCGGATTACTCCTAACCCGGTGTTTGCGGAATTAAACAACAGAGCTGTTACAAGACGATGCAGAAGGTAAAAAAGCTTCTTTGCCGGCCAAAAAATTCCTGCTAGAGTATTTCTTCTTTCATATTCAGGAGTGAAGGGCCTCAGCCCACCCTATGGACTGTCACCGAAGTTACTGTTTTTCAAGGTTCCACCCGCCACCTGCTGGCGTAGTACAAATCACACGGCCGCTCGGCCATTCCCCGGTACTGCAATCCCGATATCTTGCTATTTCTGTCCGCGCCTTTTCTGCGTCGGCATCGTCACGCCTGAGCATCGCTCGGCCATCCTGTCTTTTTTTCGGAGTCTGATATGGAATTTCTAATGGACCCCTCAATTTGGGCTGGGTTACTGACACTGGTGGTATTGGAAATCGTACTGGGTATCGACAACCTGGTGTTTATCGCCATTCTGGCCGATAAACTGCCGCCGAAGCAGCGCGATAAAGCGCGTATCCTCGGCCTGTCGCTGGCGTTGTTTATGCGTCTGGGTCTGTTGTCGGTGATTTCCTGGATGGTGACGCTGACCACGCCGCTGTTTAGCGTCGGGGAGTTCAGCTTCTCCGGCCGTGACCTGATCCTGTTGTTTGGTGGTGTGTTCCTGTTGTTCAAGGCCACCATGGAGCTGCACGAACGACTGGAAGGGCAAACGCATCAGGATGGCGCCAACCGGGGCTACGCCAAATTCTGGGCGGTGGTGGTACAGATTGTGATCCTTGACGCCGTGTTCTCACTCGACGCAGTAATTACCGCCGTGGGCATGGTGAACGACCTGCCGGTCATGATGACCGCCGTTGTCATCGCCATGGTGGTGATGCTGGTGGCTTCCAAACCGCTGACCAACTTCGTTAATGCGCATCCTACTATTGTGGTGCTGTGCCTGAGCTTCCTGTTGATGATCGGCCTTAGCCTGATCGCCGAAGGCTTTGGTTTGCATATTCCTAAAGGTTACCTGTATGCCGCAATTGGCTTCTCGATCCTGATCGAGCTGTTTAACCAAATTGCCCGCCGTAACTTTATCAAACATCAGGCTCATCGCCCGATGCGTGAACGCACCGCAGAGGCGATCATGCGCCTGATGGGGCAACAGCGCGCACAGCAGACTGACGAAGCGGCACCGCTACCGGTGAATGAAACCTTCGCCGAGGAAGAACGTTATATGATCAGTGGCGTGTTGACGCTGGCTTCGCGTTCACTGCGTAGCGTGATGACGCCGCGCACCGATATTTCATGGGTGGATTGCGATCGTTCCCGTGAAGAGGTGCGTGAACAACTGCTGGATACGCCGCATAGCCTGTTCCCGGTGTGCCGCGACTCGCTGGATGAAATTATCGGCGTGGTGCGTGCCAAGGATCTGCTGGTGGCCGTAGAGCGGGGTGAGGATATCGCCGAGTTTGCCGCGCGTACGCCACCGATTGTGGTGCCGGACACCATGGATGTGATTAACCTGCTGGCGGTATTGCGCCGTGCCAAGGGGCGTCTGGTGGTAGTCACCAACGAATTTGGTGTCGTGCAGGGCCTGGTCACGCCACTGGACGTGCTGGAGGCGATTGCCGGTGAATTCCCGGACGAGGATGAAACGCCGGATATCGTGGTGGAAGACGCCAGTTGGCTGGTGAAGGGCGGCGCCGACCTGCACTCACTGGAGCAGGCGCTGAACTGCGACGATCTGGTCAGTCCGACGGCGGACTTCGCCACTCTGGCGGGGTTCCTGCTGTCCCACTACGGCCAAATGCCGGCGGTGGGTGAAACGGTGGAGCTTAACCGACTGCGTTTCGAAGTCGTTGCCGTGTCCGAGTACCGCATTGAACTGGTGCGTATTACCAAAGTTGAACCTCACGACGAGGAACACCAGTAACCTACGGGCCGGAGGCATCACGCCTCCGGCTTGCTTTCCTGCTCCATCCGCCGTTCCTCCCGCTGATTCACCGCCCGCAACCGCGACTCATACTGCTGTAACCACAGTGGGAATACATTGATTGGCATCGGTTTGGCGAAATAGAACCCCTGCAACGCGTTCACCTCGCGCGAACGCAGATAATCCGCCTGTTCGGCGGTTTCTACCCCTTCCGCCACCAGTTTCAGCTTCAGGCGATGTGCCAGGGTAATGATGGTATCGGTGACGGTGGCGTTAATCGCATCGGTACCTATGGCCGCGGTGAAACCCCGGTCGATTTTCAACACGTCAGGGCTAAGTTTTTTCAGGTAACTGAGTGAACTGTGCCCGGTGCCAAAGTCGTCGATAGCCAGCATGATGCCCATTTCCTTCAGCGTTTTGATTTGTTCATACTGAATTTCCGACAGGGCGGTACGTTCGGTCAACTCAAGCATCAGTGAAGGCATAGGATGGGCAGGAAGCCACAGACGGCGGATATCATCGATAATGGTCACCCCGTTGAAATGCTCGGCCGCGACGTTGATGCTGATATAAAACGACGGGCGTGGCGGGAACAACTGCAGGTTTTCCACCACGGTGCTCATCAGGTAACGGGTCAGAGCGATGATCAAGCCATGCTGTTCCGCCAGCGGGATAAACACGTCGGGGGAAATCCAGCCCTGTCGTTTGTTTTTCCAGCGCAGCAGCATTTCAACCCCGACACAGCGGCCGGTTTCAGCATTGATGATGGGCTGACAGTAAACACGGAATTCGCGGCGAGAAATGGCATGACCAATGTGGTACGACAGGCTCATGCGATTAGCGGTGAGCAGATACACTACATAGGCCGCCAGCAGACTGATCAACAATGACAGCGGGATATGGCGTGGCAGCGCCGCCAGTGCCAGCATGCTGGCCTGCGGGCCGAACAGTGAAATAGAGAACGGATACCGAGCGGATTTTGCGGTATAGCGCAGGTCAGTGGTCAGGGTATCGCTGCGCAGGATTTCCCGACGACCATACTCCAGGCTGTAGTTGCCGACGTTCAGCACTACTCGCTGCGCGTAGGGTTCCTGAGGTTCCAGCAGGAAGTTCGCCAATAGCTCAATATTGAACACGTGCAATACGCCGTTACTGTTGTTGTCCGGCTGCGCAGGGGTCCACATGATCAGGGTCGGCACGCCTTTGGCGACAGAGAGCGAAGGGCGCAACACCAGCTTCGCGCCATCGTTTGCTACGCTGGGTAAAATAGTGCTGAAAAGGTACTTACGGGTGCCAAACAGGCTGGAACAGTAAATAACTCCGTCCTTAACCAACAGCATTGCCCGCAGAGCCTGGTTTTGCGCAGCGCGAAAACGCAGCGTTGGTATCACCTCTTCACAGGTGGAATCCAGCAGTGGCATGGAGCGCTCGGCCTGTTGCATTGCCGGTGTCAGCAGATCGTTAATCTTGGCGACGGTGCGGGTAGCGAGCACCTGCCGGTTTTGTTCAATAGTGCCAATTTCTTGATAATAACGGGTGTAGAGCGATAACAGCAGAATAGCCAACCCGACCGCCCCGGCCAGTAGCCAACGGTAATAGCGGTATTTGCTCACGGCAAGTTGGGTCATCAACATCGCTAAATCCTTGTTCGGTAAGCCAGCCCTGAATCACCGTCAGGCCAAACTGCCCTGAATGATACTTGGCTAATTCTAGCCTGTCGTTATACAAGAGTGATGTTAACCCAATAAATTATTTAAATTTGGCGAAACAGAGGGCTAAATTGCCGATTAACTGTGGGATAGGGTTTTGAATAGCAGATGTGACGTTGTCACTAAAAAGGGGCTGTGATTTGACTGACTCAGGGGCAGGAAGAAAAACCCCGCCGGAAGGCGGGGTTAGAGGGTCAGTCACACTGCACTTTGATCGCCAGACCACCGCGAGAAGTTTCGCGATATTTGGCGTTCATGTCTTTACCGGTTTCGTACATGGTTTCGATGACCTTATCCAGCGAGACACGTGGTTCACTGGTACGACGCAATGCCATACGCGCCGAGTTGATCGCCTTCACGGAAGCAATGGCGTTACGTTCAATGCAAGGAACCTGAACCTGACCGGCAACCGGGTCACAGGTCAGCCCCAGGTTGTGCTCCATGCCGATCTCTGCCGCGATGCAAACCTGCTCCGGGCTGGCGCCCAGCAGTTCGGCCAGGCCGGCCGCGGCCATTGAACAGGCCACGCCCACTTCACCCTGACAACCCACTTCGGCGCCGGAGATAGAGGCGTTCATCTTGTACAATGCGCCTACTGCGCCCGCAGCCATAAAGTAACGGATATAAATATCCGGGCTGACGGATTCAATAAAGTGGTCATAGTAAGCCAGTACGGCAGGGACGATGCCACAGGCGCCGTTGGTCGGTGCGGTGACGACTCGGCCGCCGGCCGCGTTCTCTTCGTTGACCGCCAATGCGAACATGTTGACCCAGTCAATCACGTTCATCGGATCGTTGGACAGTTTGTCGGAAGACACCAGCATGCGACGCAGCGCGGAGGCACGGCGTGGCACACGCAGTGGCCCCGGCAGTACGCCCTCGGTATTCAGGCCACGATCGATACAGGCACGCATGGTCTGCCAGATATTACCGAAGTAGGTCTCGATATCCTGCTTGCTGTGCAGCGCCAGTTCGTTCTGCATCACCAGGCCGGAAAACGACAGTCCGGTATCACGGCAGTGGGCGAGAATATCACGGGCAAAACTGAACGGATAAGGGACGCTCAGCTCGTGCGCGTCGGCTTTACCGAAGTTCTCTTCGTCGACGATAAAACCGCCGCCGAGTGAGTAGTAAGTCTTGCTGTAAACTTGTTTATCCCCGGCGAAGGCGTGGATCTGCATACCGTTCTCATGCAGCGGCAAATTGTCGCTGCGGAAAACCATGCCGCCGTCACGCGGGAAATCAACCTCATGCGAGCCGTTGGCCAGCATCAGGCGTTGACGTTGTTCTACATCGCGAATAAAGCCCGGGATGCTATCGATATCAACGGTGTCGGGCATATTGCCCGCCAGGCCGAGGATGATAGCGATATCGGTATGGTGACCTTTACCGGTCAATGAGAGTGAGCCGTAAACATCTACGGCAACACGCGTGATAGAAGGCATCAGGCCTTGATTTACCAGATCGTCGACAAACTGTTTGCCGGCTTTCATCGGTCCAACCGTATGAGAGCTGGACGGGCCGATGCCGATCTTAAACATGTCGAAAACGCTAATCACGCTAAAACTCCTTAGAGGCATATTGTTATGGCTGCAGCGGTTAAAAACCGAGCAGGGAACAGCGATATTGTAAAAGGGCCGCACGGGTTTGGCTGCCTTTTTCGCATGAAATTAAATAATCCTTGGTGTTAGTTTTTTACTGATTGCCGCAGGCATTCGGCCGTTCGTGGAACATCCGTTGCCTAAACTCGGTTAATGGCAATCGCGCCAGCTTCCGCTGCTGAACGCGGCCGGCTTAAACCCTGCTGAAATAGTGGTTTATTCCGGACTGCGGTATTTTACAGGTATTTCGTAAGGTTGAAGAGAGGGTTTACAGTTTTTTTAAAACTCTGATAGCCAGAAAGGTAGTTTAAAAAGCAAACCAATGAAGTGATGCCGATCGCTTTACCCACGCCTGTTGCGCAGGTAACCGTTTGGCTTGTGATGGGCATCACATTATTGGCGTTAAATGCTGACCTGCTGTGCCAGTCGTCGAATGATGGCGGCGGTCATTCCCCAGACAAATTGGCTCTGATACCAGGACAGATAAATACGGTGTGAATGACCGGCGCGGTGAATATCCAACGGATAATAGCGCGAAAGCGTCAGCGCTTCGTGCAGCGGCATTTCAAAAACCTCGGCCACTTCGTCTTCATTGGCGAAAAATTGCACGTCGGGTGAGATCAAGCCAACCACCGGGGTCACCTGAAAACCGGTGCTGCTGTCGAGGGGGGCCAGTTGACCCAGAATGGTCACGGCCTGAGGTGGGATAGCCACTTCCTCCTGAGCTTCACGCAGGGCGGTGATAATCGCCGAGGCGTCTTCAGCATCGGTTTTACCCCCCGGAAATGCCACCTGGCCCGGATGCTTGCGCAGTGAATCGGCGCGGCGGGTCAACAACAGGGTAGGTTCGGGGCGGCAGATAATCGGGATCAGCACCGCTGCGGGCCGAACGTTATGTGAAATCTGCGATGCCTGTGGCAGTTGCAGCTGAAAGCGGCTGATAAAGGCTGCCAGCGAGGTGGGATAAGTCGGTGGGTTCATGAAGCGATAAACTCCCCCAGTTGCGGCAGAATGCGGCCGACTTTATCAAAGGTTTCCTGATATTCCGCCTGTTCCTGACTGTCGGCAACGATGCCGCCACCGGCGGAACAGTAAATGCGGCCGTTTTCGGTGATCAGGGTGCGGATAGTGATGTTGGTGTCCATGGTGCCGCAGGCGCTGATATACCCGATGCTGCCGCAGTAGGCGTTTCGTCGCTGCGGCTCCAGCTCTTCAATAATTTCCATCGCTCGCACCTTGGGCGCCCCGGTAATGGAACCGCCCGGGAAGCTGGCGCGCAGCAGCTCGGTCGCCGGAGTGCGTAGCGGCAGGGTGGCGGTGATGGTGCTGACCAGATGGTGTACCGCCGGGAAGGGTTCGACCACAAACAGTTCGGGAACCTGCACGCTGCCCGGTTCGGCAACTCGGCCGATATCATTGCGCAGTAAATCGACAATCATCAGGTTCTCCGCACGGTCTTTGCTGGAGTTTGCCAAGCGTTGTGCCTGCTGCGCATCCTGATCGGCATCGGCCAGCCGCGGCAGGGTACCTTTGATCGGGCGGGTCTGAATATGTTGGTTTTCCAGCCACAAAAAGCGCTCGGGTGAAACGCTCAGCACGGCGTTATCCGGCAGACGCAGGAAGGCAGAGAAGGGGGCGCGATTGCTGGCGCTCAATTGCTGAAAGGCTTGCCATTCATCGCCCTGATAATCGGCAGCAAAACGTTGCGCCAGATTGATTTGATAACAGTCGCCACTGCGCAGGTAATGCTGAATACGCTGGAACTTTTCACCGTACTGCCGGCGCGTCATATTGGCCTGCCAGGGGCTGGTCAGGGCAAATGCAGGCCGGGCTGCAGGCTGCTGATTGCGGAGCCACTGCCAGCGCTGTTCCCCATCACCATAGCTGAGTAACGTCAGCGTTTGTTGGTGGTGATCGGCTATCACCGCCCAGTCGTAAATACCGATCGCCATATCCGGCAGCGTGATATCTGCCTGTGCCCATTGAGGCAGTTTTTCTACCCGACGACCCAAATCGTAACCGAACAACCCGAGGGCGCCGCCCTGGAACGGCAAACAGGCATCCACCTGCGGGTGCAGGTTCAGCTGTTCCAGCTGCTGTTGTATCAGGCGGAAAGGATCTTCCGGCGACGTCCAATGCTCTTCACCGCGACGTATCTCGGTAATGGGGCCACGAGTGCTCAGGGTTGCACAGGGTTGCGCCACCAGAATATCGAAACGGTTATGTGAGTGTTCGGCAAAACCGGAATGTAGCAACATCGCCCAAGGCTGTGAGGCCAGTGGGGCAAACAGCTCCAGCAGGGCGGTGCGGGTGTAGGGTAAAGACTTAATATTCGGTGCGGTTGCGCTCATGGGCCTCAATAAACCTGACTGATGGGGCGGCGGTTTCTGACGGCTATTCTGCCATATTCAACCGGCTGACGCATGCTCTGGCATCAGGCGCATAAGCACACTCCGTATAAACGATGATTAAACATTTTCGCAAATGAAGCATTTTTTGCGACTTTGACTATAATCCAATATGTTAAAAACTACACCAGTGAAGGGTTGAGATAATTCTCGGACTCGATGTTTTCAAATTCTAAACTTCATTATTAGTTTCATTCGGTTATTGTTTTTTCTTGTTATCACTCGTCTGTGAAAGCGCAGATCTTAAAATATAAATGATAACAAGACACATTTGTGCCCCGGCAGAGTCGATGGGCCAATGCCTTATTTAATTGCACCCTGATATTTTTAAAAAATAGAAATATTCATTCGTTACTTTTTGCGAAGAGCTGCCTATGCCCCTAATGCTGAGTGTTATTGTCCCGTTGCACAACGTGGGCGAACTGTTTGAGCCGTTTCTGGCATCACTGCTGGCCCAGAACGAACGTCGGTTGGAAGTGATCATCGTTAATGATGGTTCCACCGACGGCTCGGGTGATATCGCCCACCGCTATGCGCAGCAATACACGCATATTACCGTGATTGATCAGCTTAATGCGGGGGTGTCCTGCGCCCGTAATGCTGGGTTGGCGGTTGCCAGGGGGAAATATGTGGCATTCCCCGATGCCGATGACTTACTGGCTCCGGAAATGTATTCAACGCTGATTGAATTAGCCGAACAAAACCAATTGGATGTCATGCAGTGTAACGGTGAACGTTATTTCACCGACCAGGATGAATTGCAGCCGATTATTCCGCTAAAGCGATTAGGTGATACCGATGTTATTAGCGGCGTGCAATGGCTGGAGCGTGCGTTAGAATCAAGAAAGTTTATTCATGTGGTCTGGCTGGCGGTATATCGTCTTGATTTTATTAAGCAGCACCGGTTGTATTTCGAACCGGGTTTGCACCATCAGGATATTCCCTGGACTACTGAGGTGATGTTTAATGCCCAGCGGGTGAAATACCTTGGCAAAGCGCTGTATCGCCAACGGGTGCACGGCCAGTCGATCAGTAACCGCCGCCGTACGGGCAAGGCAAACGTCGAGTATCAGCGCCATTACATGAAAATTGTAGCCATGCTGGTGGCGTTGAATCGGCGTTATGCCGATAAAATTGCCATCCGCCCGGCTTTCCACTGGCAGATTACCCGTGAAGCCTTGGGCATTTGCCACAGCATCCGTCGTGAGCCCGAGTTGGCGGCCCAGTGCCGTATCACCGATGAGTTCTTTCGGCTTGGCATCGATCGGGCGATGGTTGATAACGCGCGCGGCCTCAAACAGGGATGGCACGTTATTCTCTGGCTTCACCGCCTGAAGCAGTGGCGACATGGCGATCCTTGTTCACTGCCGGCGGCCGAATAACAGACGTTGGGATCCGTCGGTTTAAGGCGTATACTCAGCCTCCATTTTGCCGGAGAGAAACACATGCTTGCAGGTATGCCGTCACTGAGTCATCTAGAGCAGCAGGAAGCTGCAGATCGTATCCATCTGTTGATGGAACAAGGCATGAGCAGTGGTGAAGCCATCGCGCGCGTCGCGCAGGAAATCCGCGAAAAACATCAGGGTGATCAGGTTAGCGTCATGTTTGATGACGAAGACGACGATGAAGAGTATCAGGAACGGCCGGATGACCAGGCTGATGACGACTCGGAAGAAGACGAAAACTATTGATGTTGTCGGGGCCGGCAAACCGGCCCCAAAGCATTAACCTTCAATCACCACCGCAGCTGCGGCCCGTTTGGCCGATTCCACCGCCAGCGCTACATTTTCTGCCGTAGCCAGCGCGACCCCCATCCGACGTTGACCGTTAATTTCCGGCTTGCCGAACAAACGCAGTTGATTGTGGCCGACCAGCGCGCGATCCAGCCCACTAAAGCGCAGGTCACTGCTGATTAGCTGTGGCAGGATCACCGCCGAAGCAGAAGGGCCAAACTGGCGAATGGCGCCAATCGGCAGACCGAGGAAAGCGCGAACGTGTAGCGCAAATTCGGACAGATCTTGTGAAATCAGAGTCACCATGCCGGTATCGTGCGGGCGCGGTGAAACCTCGCTGAAGATCACTTCATCGCCACAAACAAACAATTCAACGCCGAACAGGCCAAAACCGCCCAGCGCCTTCACCACATTTTCTGCAATCGCCTGTGCGCGGCTTAGCGCCAGGTCACTCATCTGCTGTGGTTGCCACGATTCGCGGTAATCGCCGTCCTCCTGGCGATGGCCGATCGGCGCACAGAAATGCACACCGTCGACAGCGCTGATGGTCAGCAGGGTGATTTCAAAATCAAATTTTACCAGCCCTTCAACAATCACCCGGCCACCACCGGCACGACCGCCTTGCTGGGCATAATCCCAGGCGGTTTTCAACTGTTCCGGGCTGCGGATCAGACTTTGGCCCTTGCCGGAAGAGCTCATCACCGGCTTGATAATGCACGGGTAGCCAATTTCGTCGACCGCCTGGCGGAAAGCGGTTTCGCCGTCGGCAAAACGGTAACTGGAGGTCGGCAGGCCAAGGGTTTCCGCCGCCAGACGGCGGATGCCTTCGCGGTTCATCGTCAGGCGAGTTGCCTCGGCGCAGGGCACCACGCGGTGTCCTTGCTGTTCCAGTTCAACCAGCATGCTGGTGGCGATGGCCTCGATCTCCGGCACGATATAGTCAGGACGTTCCTGCTCAATCACGGCCTTCAGCGCGTTGCCATCGAGCATGTTAATCACGTGGCTGCGGTGCGCCACATGCATGGCAGGGGCATCGGCATAGCGATCTACGGCGATCACTTCGAGGCCCAAACGCTGGCATTCGATAGCAACTTCTTTACCCAGCTCGCCGGAGCCGAGCAACATAACGCGGGTGGCGGACGGGCGCAGGGCGGTTCCAATAGTTAACATAGTCTCGTACCTGGATCTGTGGAGTGTAATGCGGTCGGATAATGGCACGGCAGTATATACGAAAACGTTTGCGTATGCAGCCGGAGGCTATTGAACTGCCGATGTGGTGGCCAAAAGCCGCAGTTGGCGGCTTTTTTTATGCGTGAAATCCGTAATCCACCCTATCTCTGTTATCATCTGCGGCTGATTCGGTGCTGCCCTGAGCGCGCCGCCATTCCATTTGCCATAAAGAGTTATCGCCGTGAGCACAGTATCTTTTTCTTCCCTGCCGCTGCCAGCCGAACAGTTGGCCAACCTCAACGAACTGGGGTATGCCGAAATGACACCGGTGCAGGCCGCCGCACTGCCCGCCATCCTGAATGGGCAGGACGTACGTGCCAAAGCAAAAACCGGCAGCGGTAAAACGGCGGCGTTCGGCATCGGTCTGCTGGACAAAATTAACGTAGCTCAGGTGGCCGCGCAGGCGCTGATCCTGTGCCCAACGCGTGAGCTGGCTGACCAGGTGAGCAAAGAATTGCGCCGTTTGGCGCGTTTCACCCAGAACATTAAAATTTTGACCCTGTGCGGCGGCCAGCCGATGGGGCCACAGCTTGACTCGCTGGTACATGCCCCCCATATCGTGGTGGGGACGCCGGGGCGCATTCAGGAACACCTGCGCAAGAAAACGCTGGTACTGGATGAACTGAAAGTGCTGGTGCTGGACGAAGCTGACCGCATGTTGGATATGGGTTTCGCCGATGACATCGATGACGTGATCAGTTACACGCCGCCGCAGCGCCAAACGCTGCTGTTCTCGGCAACCTATCCGAGCGGTATCGAACGCATCAGCGCCCGCGTGCAGCGCAGCCCGTTAAATGTGGAAGTGGACGACGGTGAAGAACAAACCACCATCGAACAACGCTTCTATGAAACCACCCGCGATCAGCGTCCGGCGGTGCTGGTTTCGGCAATCCGCCATTACCAACCTTCTTCCTGCGTGGTGTTCTGCAACACCAAGCGCGACTGTCAAAGCGTGTATGAAGCGCTGGAGTCTCGCGGCATCAACGTGCTGGCGCTGCATGGAGATCTGGAACAGCGCGATCGTGACCAGGTGCTGGTGCGTTTTGCCAACCGCAGTTGCCGGGTGCTGGTGGCAACCGACGTCGCTGCGCGCGGCCTGGATATCAAAGAGCTGGAGCTGGTAGTCAACTACGAGCTGGCATTTGATCCGGAAGTGCACGTTCACCGAATTGGCCGTACCGGCCGTGCCGGTTTGAGCGGCAAGGCGATCAGCCTGTGTACACCGCAGGAAATGACGCGCGCGCATGCCATTGAAGACTATTTGCAAACCAAGGTTAAGTGGGCGCCGGTATCTGAGCTGAGCGGGGCGGGGAATACCACGCTGGAAGCCGAAATGGTCACCCTGTGCATCGACGGTGGTCGCAAGGCCAAAATCCGTCCAGGCGACATTCTCGGCGCATTGACCGGCGATGCCGGGCTGACGGCGGCGGAAGTGGGCAAGATCGACATGTTCCCGGTACATGCCTATGTGGCGATCCGCAAGGAAAGCGCCCGCAAGGCACTGCAACAGCTTCAGCAGGGCAAAATCAAGGGTAAGAACTGCAAGGTGCGGTTGTTGAAATAAGTCGCGTCAGGGGTGCGCTTGCATCCCTGCGTAAAATCACCTTATACTGTATAAAAATACAGTATTCTAACCTTTGAGGAATGCACACATGGCCGTTGAAGTTAAATATGTGGTGGTGAGAAACGGTGAGGAAAAGATGACTTTCGCAACCAAGAAAGAAGCCGACGCTTACGACAAAATGCTGGATCTGGCAGATAGCCTCGGTGAATGGCTGCAGCAGTCACCCCTGACCCTGGATGATGAGCAGCGTGAAGGGCTGAGCTTCTTCCTGGCGGAGAATAAAGACGTGCTGGGGCAAATTCTGCGCGGCGCTGGGCCGACAGAAGCGCCTAAGAAATCCGCCAAAGTGAAAACGGAAAAACCTGTCGCTACCACTAAAGAGGGATCTGCGTCAGAAAAGCAGGCAGCATAATGACTTATGTTGCGGCAATGTGATGAAAAAGGATCTAGAATGAGCCGTGAAATAACTTTCTTCAGCCGCTTTGAGCAAGATATTTTGGCCGGGCGCAAGACCATTACCATTCGGGATGCCAGTGAATCCCACTTTCAACCCGGTGAGGTATTGCGCGTTAGCCGCAATGAAGACAACGTCTTTTTCTGCCAGATTGAAGTGCTGTCAGTCACGCCGGTGCGCCTGGACGGGTTAACCGAGCAGCATGCCCGGCAGGAAAACATGTCGCTCAGCGAACTGAAGCAGGTGATCAAGGAAATCTATCCGGGGCTGGATGAGCTGTTTGTCATCACCTTCGCCAAACGCTGATCTGTCGCCAGACCAGTTGTGAGCCAAGGGCCAATGCCTGCGGATAGCGTTAATCACAACTGGAGGGAATATGAAAACAACGGGACTGAGTTTGGCGGTAGCGCTGTTGGCCATGGCGGGGTTAACCACCTCGGTGCAGGCACAGGAGCAACGTAGCGCCAAAGTCGCGCAATGCGCGGGTCTGCAACCGGCAGACGTTGCCGCTCAGGTGAAACGCGATTTTCTGCAAAACCGTATCACACGCTGGGAATCGGATAAAAAACTGCTGGGCACGGCCACCCCGATCGCCTGGATCAGCCCGGAAGCCATTACCGGTAAAGATGCCGTCTGGCAGGTCCCTTTGACGGTTCGCGGTACCAAACAGGATAAAACCTATCACGTGATCCTGGACTGTAACGCCGGTAAGATTACCTACAGCGAACCACAGTAATTACATAAATTTCAGGCGGTGTTGCGTATAGCTTGCCCAACTGAAAAAACTCAGCCCGCCTAATCAGCGGGCTTTTTGTTTTAAACCGTCGGCCTTAGTCGGTGAACGGGATCACTAATTCACCCGGTTTCACTTCCAGTCCTTTCGCCAGTTTCTTGGCCATCGCCTCGGTTTTACTGTTATCCGGGTTCAGCACGTAGGCCGGCTTTTGGTCAAAGTAGGATTTCAGCGACTGGTTCAGGTAAGGCGTCAGCGCCTTCATCACCGTCTGCATTTTCTCTGGCTGCACGCTATAGTCGGTCAATTCCATATCCTTCAGGAATACCGCGCCTTGCTCGCGGTCATAGACCGGCTGTGCCTTCAGCGTCAGCTTCAGATCCGCTGTCTGCGGGCCAAGGATCGAGGTAATGTTCACTTTCGCATCGCCGGAAAGGGTGACCTTGCCAGGTTCACTGCGGCCGATTTGGCTCTGCAACTGCGTCAGCACGATATTGGCGTCCAGTAATCCCGGCACGCCGATCTGCTTCTGGTAATCGTTATGCTTTTGCAGGTAGTCGTTCACTTCCTGCTCGCTAAGTGTGTATTGGGTCAGTTGGTTGCAGCCGACCAATGCGCCAACAAATGCCAGGGCTGCCACACCCATTAGGATCTTTTTCATAAGTACTCACGTGTTGGGGGCGTAGCTATCTGCCCCGATTGACATGGCCGCAGTATACCGCGACCCTTCCAGAACATGGGATAATATTGATAATGCGCGGAAAACTTGTCATGACCTATCGGATAACGCCGAAACTGTTCAGCGCCGCAAACGCAATGCCAGCAATAATACTCCCCCCAGACAGGCTAACCCGCCCAGTGCCGGAAACAGCGGAATGCCCCACAACCGCACCGAGGATTGCATCAGATAGGGCGCCAGGCCCAGCGTGAAGGCGGCGGTCACTATGGCAATGGCCAGCGTGACGGCAGCACGTTCCAGCGCCTTGCTTAACTGACTGATGTTCTTGAGGTTGATATCGGCGCTGATTTGCCCGCGTTTTAGTCGGCGCATCAGCAGACGCAGGGTCTGCGGAAGTTCTTCGCCCGCATCCAGCGCTTCACCGCCTAGCGCCAGCATCCGCCGACGCACAGCCTCAGGGGTGTAACGCTGCAGCATCACCTGTTGCAGCATGGGTTTCAGGGTGGCAATAATGTCGAAATTGGGATCCAACCGGTGCAACACGCCGTCTGCGGTGATTAACGCCTTGAACAGCAACACCAGATCCGGTGGCAGCGCCAACTGATGTTCACGCGCCATCACCAGCAGATCGGTCAATGCCTTACCCAGCGTCAGGGTTGCCGAAGCCTGCTTATCGAGAAAGTTTTGCGCCGCCAGTTCCAAATCCAGCAGATCCAAAGGATCGCTGTCCGACCAGGCGATCAAGGTATTGACGATACCGCCGGACTCCCGCTCGGCAATCGCCTGCAGCAACAGCAGTAACTGATTACGCCGCCGTTCGGAAAGTTGGCCGACCATACCGAAATCGATAAAGCCGACGCGATTATCCGCCAGCGCCATCAGATTACCCGGGTGCGGATCGGCGTGATAAAGCCGGTGCTCCAGCACCATTTTCATAAAGGCCTGTGCGCCGCGCTGTGCGAGAAGTGGGCCATCAAAACCGGCGGTTGCCAATTGCTGTGGATTTTCCGGCGCGATGCCGGGCAGAAACTCCTGCACCAGCAGGCGTTTTGACGACCATTGCCAGTAAATTTTCGGTATTACTACCTCGGGCTGTTGAGCAAATTGCTGAGCCACCCGTTCACAGTTATTGCCTTCGTGAGTCAGGTCCAGCTCATGATTAAGCGCGGTTGCCAGCGCTCGTACCATCTGACGCGGCCGGTAGCGGGCCAGCGCCGGGCTTTGTTGTTCCACGGTTTCTGCCAGATAGGCCAGCAGGCGCAAATCGGCGTGAATGGTTTTTGCCAGCCCAGGGCGTAATACCTTGATCACCACGGCTTCACCGCTGTGCAAACGGGCGCGATAAATCTGTGCCATCGATGCGGCGGCCAGTGGGGCTTGATCAAACTCGGCGAACAGGTGGTGTGGGTCACCGCCCAAATCGGCGGTAATCTGCGGTGCCAGTTCGCTCCAGGCCAGGGTTGTCGCCTGGCTGTGCAGGCGATCCAGTTCGTCGGTCCAGCTTGAGTCCAACAGGTCTGAGCGGGTAGCCAGGATCTGGCCGAATTTAACAAAGGTTGGCCCCAGCGCTTCCAGTGCGGCACGCAAGCGTTGTGGCAAGGTTTGGTTATCTTGCGTTTCACCGCCGCCTTCACCGCCGCTTAGCAGGGTGCTCAGGCCCAGCAGGCGAATGACATCCTGCAGGCCGTAGCGGATCAGCACCGCGGATATTTCTTTCAGCCTCGCCCGATCGCGGGCGGTAACCAGCACCATTTTCAACATTTGCGCGCTATATCCTTATTGCGGAGGATCACTGTTCCATATCGAACAGCAGTGGAATATCACTGCGCTGTGCCATCCGGTTACGATAGGCTTCAATGTTATCCGGCAGCGTAAGCCCGGCGACGATCGACAGCGAACGCAGCAGTGGGAACAGGTGAATATCGTCTTCCGACAGGGTACCGTTCACGGCATCAGGGGCGGCTATCAGCCCGGAAAGCACCTGGAGATCGGCTTCCAGTTGTGCGATCAGATCGGCGCTGTCGGCAAGGTGTGTGGAGAAGTCACCGATTGAAGCCTGCTTTTTGTCGGTAAAATACTGGCGCGCTGCTGCTGTGGCGAACTCTTCGAAATCCGCGTTGGCGAAGCGTGGCAGCAGCAAATTGAGGCTGTAGCTACCAACCCGTTGTAGCCATTCGGCGATCGCCGGGTTGGTTTTACCGGTCAGCAGGGGGTTACCGTCGAGTTGGTCGACGTAATGCACGATATCCATGCTTTCCGGCAGGTAACTGCCGTCGTCTTTTTGCAGAATGGGGGCCATTTTCTTGCCAATCATGCCGATCGGCGTCGCTTCATCATCGTTGAGCAGAGTGACCAGGCGGACGGGCAGATTTTTCAGGCCAAAAATCATACGGGCTTTAACGCAGAATGGGCAATGATCGTAGATAAACAGTTTCATGCTTGCTCCGGTTGTCAGGTTTTAACAGCAATAGTTATCACAGCATACTGAGGCTGTCGCGAAGAGTTCTTGTTGGAAGGTGCGTTATTGTTGAATGGCCCGCGCAAAGTACGCGGGCCAAAGCAGGCGTTATTTTTTGGTTGGAACGGAATTGATCACTTCTATCAGGTGGATACGCGCCTCTTCCAGATCGATTTTATCCCGTTCGTTGCTGGCGTTGACTATCTGCAACTGTTTGATGATGTCGCTCTTCAGGCTGGCATCTCCAGCAATGATATGGGCCAGTGCTTTTTCTACCAGAGTTGAGCGCGCGTACAGCATGCGCAGGTTCAGTACCATGTGCTCCAGTAACTGCGGTAATTTTGATTCATCGGTCATCGCCAACTTCTCCTGTTTATGTTTTTACTATCAGGATAGCAGCTATGGGAAATTCGGCTGATTTTCTGGCAACTTAGAGAAAAAATTAGCCGCCGGGGGCAACTGCCGGTGCGCTGCTGCGCGGGTTGAACTGCCAGTAAAGTGCAAACAGGGTAATAAAGCCTACGATACCCAGCAGTATCCACGGCAGTTCCGGCATGTTCAGCGAGTGGCCGGTGTCGTACATCCAGCCGCCACCGGTGTAACCCAGTGCGCCGCCCAATGCCAGCCCCAGGCGGCTGAACCCCATGTAACTGCCGCGTGCGCGGGGATCGGCCAGCGAGGCGCTGAGGGTTTCACGCGCCGGTTCGGCGATGATGGAACCGAGATAGAAACAGCAGATCAGGGTAAAGACGCCCTGCAGGCTGGTTGCCAGCCCAACCGGCATCAGGCTGAGGGTCATCAGCAGCAGGCCGGCCATCAAGCGTTGCTCCAGCCGAAAACGTTTTTCGCTCCAGCGAGCCAGTGGATACAGCAGTGACAGCGACAGCGCGGCTTCGATGGCATACATCCATTTTACCGCCGTGGGTGAACCGGCGATTTCATTGACCACGATCGGCAGCATCAGCATCACCTGTACCGACAGCATGTAGTAGCCGGTCAGCGTCAGCACGTAGGTCAGGAAGCGGCGGTCGCGCAGTACGCGCATCATGCCTTCCTTCATTGGGGTGCGGACGGTAGAAATACGGTATGCCGGCAGCAGCCAGGCGTTCCAACCCGCGGCCAACACGAAAATGCCCGCGCCGACCCAGCAAACGAAGTGGAAATCATATTGCAGCAGCCAACTGCCGATCAGGGCGCCAATCACCGCCCCGGCACTGTCCTGCATCATTAACAGAGAGTAAAAACGGCCGCGCTCATGCGGACGGGTGAGCTTAATCACCAGCGCGGTGCGCGGTGGGTCAAACAAGGTGCCACCGAGGGCGGAAAGGGCGCAGGAGAACCACAGCAGCCAGGGCTGATCGGCCATTGCCATGGTGGCGAAACCGGCCGCGCGCATCAGCATGCCAGTGACAATCATCGGTTTGGCACCAAATCGGTCGGCGATTGCTCCGCCAAAAATGCCCAATCCCTGTTGGATTAATTGCCGTAAACCCAGTGCGGCACCGACCACCACGGCCGCCCAGCCAAGCTGATCGACAAAGCGAATCGAAATAAGTGGAAAGACTACAAAAAAGCCTAAAACCACTAACAGGTTATCGAGTAATAGAAAATACTTACCCAAGCTCCGAGCTTGCGATACCAGAGACATGCTTCACCACGAGCAATTAAGGGGGAGAGGAGTGCGACCGCTCTAGTTTGTACCCATTCCCGGATTGCCGATAGGGGCGAGGAAGATAATATTTTTTTATCGTCAATACGTTACCTGCACGGCAAAACAGCACGAAAATAGCCGTAAAATGGTTAATCGCTTATTTACTGAGCTGCCGGGATTTTACCTCCGGGGCAGGCTACGGTTATATTAAATGAGGGTAAGTGCGGTTCTGCGCCGCTGTTTAAAAAATAATGGCCCAGGATAGGTTCGTCGCAGGATGAATATCCAGACATGCGCCCAATAAATACTTCTTATCGAACCGTTCTGACCGCGGGGGAAATGATGTTTGGCTATCGCTCTGCATCACCAAAAGTACGCCTCACCACCGACCGGCTGGTTGTCCGTTTAGTTCATGAACGCGATGCCTACCGGCTGGCGGAATACTATGCCGAAAACCGAGCCTTTCTTAAGCCCTGGGAACCGGTCCGGGATGAAAGCCATTGTTATCCTTCCGGCTGGCAGGCACGGCTGGGGATGATTACCGAAATGCAAAAGCAGGGCAGCGCCTACTATTTTATCCTGCTCGATCCGGAAGAACATGAAGTGCAGGGCGTGGCGAACTTCAGCAATGTGCTGCGCGGTTCTTTCCATGCCTGTTTCCTCGGTTATTCATTGGCCGAAAAATGGCAGGGGCAAGGGCTGATGTATGAAGCGCTGCAGTCCGCAATCCGCTATATGCTGCGTCAGCAGCGAATGCATCGCATTATGGCCAACTATATGCCGCACAATCAGCGCAGCGGCGCGTTGTTGACCCGCCTGGGATTTGAACGTGAAGGTTATGCCAAGGACTATCTGCTGATCGACGGGCAGTGGCAGGATCACGTACTGACGGCATTAACCAATAAAGAATGGCTACCGCCACGCTGAGGCCAGAAAATGAAATATGAATTAAGCGCTAAAGAAGCCAGGGTGATTGGCTGCCTGCTGGAAAAGCAGGTCACTACCCCGGACCAGTATCCCCTTTCTCTCAATGGCATCCAGCTTGCCTGCAACCAGAAAACCAACCGCGAGCCGGTGATGGAACTGACGGAAAGCGAAGTGCAGCAAATTCTCGACCTGTTGCTAAAGAAACATTTTCTGCGCACCCTCAGCGGCTTCGGCAATCGAGTGGTCAAATATGAGCACCGCTTCTGTAATTCGGAGTTCGGTCAGCTAAAACTGTCTGCTGCCGAGGTAGCGGTGGTTGCCACCCTGTTGCTTCGTGGCGCGCAAACCCCCGGTGAACTGCGCACCCGCACCAACCGCATGCATGAGTTCAATGATGTCAGCGAAGTCGAGCAGGTGCTGACGAATCTGAGCGCCCGTGAGGATGGGCCTTTTGTGGTGCGTTTGGCGCGTGAGCCAGGCAAGCGTGAAAGCCGATTTATGCATTTGTTCTGCGGCCAGATTGACGAGGCACCGGCAGAAGCCGCATTGGAAAATGACACTGAATTGAGCCAGCGCGTGAGCGTATTGGAAAACGAAGTCGCGCAGCTTAAACAACAACTGCAGGCGTTATTGGAGCGGGGGACGCATGACTAAATTACGCGTTGGCGTCGTGGGGTTGGGCGGCATTGCGCAAAAAGCCTATTTGCCGATCCTCAGTCAGGCGGCGGACTGGACGCTGGTCGGCGGTTTTTCTCCTAACCAGCAAAAGGCGCAGCCGATTTGCGACAGCTATCGGATGGCCTGTTTTTCGGGGCTGGATACTTTGGCTCAGCAATGCGATGCCGTTTTCGTCCACAGCAGTACCGCCAGCCATTTTCAGGTGATCGGCGAATTACTGCGCTACGGCGTTCACGTCTATGTCGACAAGCCGTTGGCGGAGACGGTTGAACAAGGCGAGCAGTTAATCGCGCTGGCTGAAAAGCAGGGCAAAACGCTGATGGTGGGTTTTAACCGTCGCTTTGCGCCGTTATATCGTCAGTTGAAGCAACAGATGCAGCAACCGGCATCGATTCGCATGGACAAACACCGCGCCGACAGCGTCGGGCCAAACAGCCTGCGCTTTACCCTGCTGGACGATTATCTGCATGTGGTGGATACCGCGCTGTGGCTGGGCGGCGATGAGGGGAAATTACTCAGCGGTAGCCTGCGAGCCACGGCGGCCGGTGAGTTGATGTATGCCGAGCATCATTTTGAGTGCGGCGAAACGCTGGTGACGACCAGTATGCATCGCCGGGCCGGCAGCCAGCGCGAAAGCGTGCAGGCAGTCACCGACGGCGCGGTCTATCAGCTGAGCGATATGCGCCAGTGGCTGCGAGAAGACTCACAAGGCGTGCTGGAGCAACCGACGCCAGGCTGGCAGACCACCCTGGCACAGCGCGGTTTTGACGGTGCAATCCGCCATTTCCTTGCTTGTGTCAGCAACCAGACGGTGCCGGAAACCGCCGGAGAGCAGGCAATTGCTGCTCAAAGGGTGATTGAAAAACTGCTGCGCGATGCCGGTTTATAAGGTAACTCCATGTAACATATGGCGGTAGCTATTCTGCCGTGGATGGGTAAACTTAGCCGATAGTTTTACTGACGCCTGCTGATGCAGGCGTCGACATTTACAGGGCACATCAGAAAAACCACATGAACCTACTAAAATCGTTGGCCGCCGTCAGCTCTATGACGATGTTTTCGCGGGTGCTGGGCTTTGCCCGTGACGCTATCGTGGCGCGGGTGTTTGGCGCCGGAATGGCAACAGATGCCTTTTTCGTGGCGTTCAAACTGCCTAACCTGCTGCGGCGTATTTTTGCCGAGGGCGCATTTTCTCAAGCCTTTGTGCCGATCCTGGCCGAATATAAAAGCCAGCAGGGTGAAGAGGCGACGCGTACCTTTATCTCCTACGTTTCTGGTCTGTTAACGCTGATACTAGCGTTGGTCACGGTGTTGGGGATGCTGGCCGCCCCCTGGGTTATCTATATTACCGCACCGGGTTTTGCCGATTCGCCGGACAAGTTTGCTCTGACGTCGTCGCTGCTCCGCGTGACCTTTCCCTACATTCTGCTGATTTCGCTGGCCTCGCTGGTCGGCTCGATCCTCAATACCTGGAACCGTTTTTCAATCCCGGCGTTCGCGCCGACGCTGCTAAACGTCAGCATGATCGGTTTTGCGCTGTTTGCCGCGCCTTACTTCAATCCACCGGTGATGGCGCTGGCCTGGGCGGTGGTGGTCGGTGGGGTACTGCAACTGGGTTATCAACTGCCGCATTTGAAGAAGATTGGCATGCTGGTGCTGCCGCGCATCAAACTTGGTGATGCCGGCGTATGGCGCGTGATGCGTCAGATGGGGCCGGCGATTTTTGGCGTTTCGGTTAGCCAGATTTCACTGATTATCAATACCATTTTCGCCTCGTTTCTGGTCTCGGGATCGGTTTCCTGGATGTACTATGCCGACCGTCTGATGGAGTTCCCTTCCGGGGTGTTGGGTGTGGCATTGGGCACCATTTTGTTGCCGTCGCTGGCAAAAAGTTTCTCCAGCGGTAACCACGACGAATATTCCCGACTGATGGACTGGGGGCTGCGTCTGTGCTTCCTGCTGGCGCTGCCGAGTGCTATCGCACTGGGGATCCTGGCCAAGCCGTTGACCGTTTCGTTGTTCCAGTATGGCAAGTTCAGTGCCTTTGATGCCGCCATGACTCAGCGTGCGCTGGTGGCCTATTCGGTCGGGCTGATGGGGTTGATCGTGGTGAAGGTGTTGGCGCCAGGGTTCTATTCGCGTCAGGACATTAAAACACCGGTTAAAATTGCCATTATCACGCTGATTTTGACCCAGGTGATGAACCTGATGTTTATCGGCCCGCTGAAACATGCCGGACTTTCGCTGTCGATTGGTCTCGGGGCCTGCCTTAACGCTTCGCTGTTGTACTGGCAGTTGCGTAAGCAGAAGATTTTCCACCCGCAGCCGGGTTGGGCGATGTTCCTGACCAAGCTGGTGATTGCGGTGATGGTGATGTCGGTGGTGCTGGTCGGTGTGATGTGGCTAATGCCTGCCTGGGATCAGGGCAATATGCTGGAGCGCCTGCTACGACTGGCGGTCGTGGTGGTCACCGGCGTGGTGGCTTACTTTGGCGTATTGGCTGGATTGGGCTTCCGGCCACGCGACTTTGCACGCCGGGTGGCATAAACGGATATTGCCGTTGCCAAAGCATAAATAAGGGTCGCCGTGGCGACCCTTGAGTTTGATGACAACGTTGTCTTTGAATCCGAGATACTCGGGCCTAGCGCACCGAGGGGCACTCCGGCGGGCAAGCCGCTACGACCCCTTCGGCACTCTCTCCCTAATAACGGGCTTTGTCAGTCGTCTGAAGGGTCGCCGTGGCGACCCTTTTTCGTATTCAACCCCGAGAGGTTACATACGTTCGACGGTTTCGATGCCCAGCGTGTCCAGACCGGCCTTCAACGTTTTGGCGGTCAACAGTGACAGTTTCAGGCGGCTCTGACGCGCTTCTTCGCTGTCTGCATTGAGGATCTGGCAGTGCTCGTAGAAGCCGGAGAACAGGCCCGCGAGGTCATACAGGTAGCTACACATCACGTGTGGGGTGCCTTCGCGCGCTACTGTGGTGATCACTTCTTCAAACTGCAGCAGACGGGTTGCCAGGGTGATTTCACGCTCTTCGGTCATCACCAGTGGCAGGGTCAGGTTGCTTTCATCGACACCGGCGCGTTTGAACACCGAGGCAACGCGGGTATAGGCATACTGCATATAAGGTGCGGTATTGCCTTCAAACGCCAGCATGTTATCCCAGTCGAAGATGTAATCGGTAGTCCGGCTTTTTGACAGGTCGGCGTATTTCACCGCACCGATGCCAACGGCATTGGCCAGGCTTTGCATTTCTTCTGCCGGCATATCCGGGTTTTTCTCGGCGATCAGTTTACCGGCGCGATCCACCGCTTCATCCAGCAGATCGGACAGTTTCACCGTGCCGCCTGAGCGGGTTTTGAACGGCTTGCCGTCTTTACCCAGCATCATGCCGAACATGTGGTGTTCCAGCGACAGCGAGTCCGGGATATAGCCGGCCTTACGCACGATGGTCCAGGCTTGCATCAGGTGCTGGTGCTGACGCGAGTCGATGTAATACAGCACACGATCGGCGCCCAGCGTTTCATAACGGTATTTGGCACAGGCAATATCGGTAGTGGTGTACAGGTAGCCACCATCCTTTTTCTGGATGATGACGCCCATCGGCTCGCCGTCTTTATTCTTGTATTCATCGAGGAATACCACGGTGGCGCCTTCGCTTTCCACCGCCAGACCCTTGGCCTTGAGATCGGCAACAATCCCCGGCAGCATCGCGTTGTACAGGCTTTCACCCATCACGTCGTCTTCGGTCAGGGTGACGTTCAGACGGTTATAGGTCAGCTGGTTTTGTGCCATGGTAATGTCGACCAGCTTGCGCCACATCTTCAGACAGTACTGGTCGCCGCCTTGCAACTTCACCACATAGGCGCGAGCGCGCTCGGCAAAATCGGCGTCTTCGTCATAGTGTTTCTTCGCTTCGCGGTAGAACTGTTCCAGGTCGGACAGACCCATATCGCTGGCGTTCTCGTTCTGCATTTTTTCCAGATAGGCGATTAACATGCCGAACTGGGTGCCCCAGTCGCCAACGTGGTTAGCGCGGATCACCTTGTGGCCCAGGAACTCCTGGGTACGTGCGGCGGCGTCACCGATAATGGTGGATCGCAGGTGGCCGACGTGCATTTCTTTCGCCACGTTGGGGGCAGAGTAGTCAATAACGATGGTCTGTTGCTTGACCGGCGCAATATCCAGTTTTGGCGCGCTCAGCACGCGATCGGCTTGCTGGGCAACCCATTGGCTGTTCAGGAAAATATTGATAAAGCCGGGGCCGGCGATTTCCACTTTGCTGGCGACGTCGCCGAGGTCAAGCAGTTGCACCACTTTTTCCGCCAGCTGGCGCGGCGGCATGCCGAGTTTTTTGGCGACGGACATCACGCCATTGGCCTGATAATCACCGAACTGCGCTTTTGCTGATTGACGGACCTGTGCTTCGCAATCGGCTGGCGCGCCTGCGGCAATCAGCGCCTGGCTGACTTTATCTGAAAGAAGAACCTGAATATTCACCGGGTTACCTTAATGACGAACGAGGGGCCGTATGCCATGCCCCTGCGGGATTCAAAGGTGGTTTTTTTGGCTGCGCGTCAAGACGGCGGCCCACCACAAAACAGCCTGTAATTGTAACTGATTTGATGGGGTACGTCAGCAGTTGGCGCGGGAGGATTAGGTGAAAGTCTTGGTTCATTAATGCCCGCCTGCAATGAGTTGCGGTGGCAGAGTGAACGGCATACGAGAAAAACATGGATGGGATAAAATGGAATCAGCAGAACTAGTGCTTTTTGTTTCGGCGGCCGGCATCCAGCGTGTTATTGCGACGTGATTTAAAATGACGATATATCGCATAGGCAGCAATAACTACCAATAGCAAAGAAACTATTAAAAGGAACATAAGTGATTATCTCTGACTCAATTTTCACTAAAGTAGCTCAATTGATATTTCCAAGCAATTACCGTACTCGTGTTTAGGAAGATTCTCATACTTGGTTTATTGCAAAGTCTTTAGTTAACAGGTTGTTACTGTTTGTTTTTGTATGGGGATTCATTTCCAATCGTTTTTTGCTACGTATGAATTAACTATTTCTTAAGCATTTATGAATGTTGACAGCGCTGAATTATTTGGCTTAATAAGTTAGCAATATCTTCAGTGCTCTGGTCATAAGAAAAAGCTATAAACTTATGCCATAGCCTTTGTCAGGAATTAAAGGCTTAAAAAGTAAAATCCGCAGTGTAATAAAAAACGTGAAAATTATTCTTTCGTGCTTTTTATGTTCAGCGAATAGCCACTTTATCTTGTCGCGATTTTTGAGAGCAAAAAATATTAACTCGCCGCGTCAGCCGGGTGGCTAGCAGCACCTCAGACGTGTAAATTACACCTCCTGAAAACCGCTTTCCGCAGTATCGAGGACGTTATGACCACTTTCCCGGCGATGGCCGAACTTAACGATTTAGCGCTGGATTTACCCCGCTTTGAACTGGCGTTGAGCCGGTTTGCCGAAAAGCTGCATTTGGATTTGTCCCAGTTTACGGCGGATCATATCTCGGTGCGTTGCCATCAAAACACCACGGCCGATCGCTGGCGGCAGGGGTTGCTGCAGTGTGGCTCATTGCTGTCAGAGTCGATGATCAATGGTCGTCCTATTTGCTTGTTTGATCTCCAGCAACCGCTCAAGGTCGGGCCATGGTTGATCGACTGCGTGGAGCTGCCTTATCCCGGCGATAAACGTTATCCACACGAGGGCTGGGAACATGTGGAGCTGGTGCTGAGTGGCGAACCGGCCACCTTGTATGCGCGGGCGTTGAGTCATTTGCCTGATGAAGCGTTGTTGGCACCTGGGATTAAATTGAAACAGAGTTCACCGCAGGGTGAGGGCGAACGTTTGCCTAATCCGACGCTGGCGATCACCGATGGGACTGTGACTATCAAATTTCATCCTTATTCCATCCGGGAAATCGTCGCCAGCGAGCAAGCCTAATTTGGCATCAGCGTCTGGGTCGCCAGCATCATGCGATCCAGCGCCTGGCTCAGCAGTTCGCGCCGGCAACCGAAATTTAGACGGACGAAATGGCGGTTGCCAAAATCCAGCCCCGGACTTAACCCGACGCCAGCCTGTTCAAAAAAGGCGTGCGGGTTATCGACTGCCAGTTGACTGCAGTCGATCCAGGCCAGATATGTCGCTTCGATGGGCTGCAGCAACAGTCCGGGCATGGCATTAATACGCTCGGTCACCAAATCACGGTTGGCGCGCAGATAACTTAACAGCGCGTCCAGCCAGTCTTGGCCATGCTGGTAGGCGGCCTGGGCGGCAACCAGCGCCAGTACGTCCACCTCTGGCACGATGCCGCTGCGAGCACGGGCCAGCTTCTGACGTAACTGCGGGTTGGGAACAATCGCCATCGAGGCGCCAAGACCGGCAATGTTGAAGGTTTTTGACGGCGACATCAGCGTGATACTGCGCTGGGCCGCATCTTCATTCAAGGTGGCAAAGGGGATGTGCTCACCGCCGGGTTCAAGCAGCAGGTCGCAATGAATTTCGTCCGAACAGACTGTCAGCTCATGGGCCAGGGCAAACTCATGGTGTTCCAGTAACTCCTGCCGGCGATAAACCGTACCGCCCGGATTTTGCGGGTTGCACAACAACAGTAATTTCTCTTTGCCGCTGAGCTGCCCGGTAATGGCGCTGAAATCCAACAGCCAGCGACGGTCGTGCAACGTCAACGGCACAGGCAACTGGGTGCGTCCGGCGAATTTCGCCGCTTTGCGAAACGGGGGATAAATGGGTGACGGTGCCAGGGTGCCTTCTCCTTCGGCGGTAAAGGCACGCACGCATAAATTAAGACCGCAAACCAAACCGGGCAGGAAAATCAGCCATTCGGGGTTGATTCGCCAGCCGTAACGTTCCAGCATGCGGCGGGTAAAAACCTCAATAAGTTCGGGTGAGGGATGACTGTAGCCGAACACCGCATGGGCTACGCGCTCCTGTAATGCGTCGATGATGGCCGGTGGTGACGGGAAGTCAGTATCAGCGACCCAGAGTGGAATAATGTCGCGGTCGCGATATTTATCCCACTTAACGCTGTCACTGTGACTACGGTCTACCCATTGATCAAAATTGAATGCCATAGTTACTACCCTGTATAGGTTGATAGCTCTTTATCAGCCTAAGAGATAAATCGAAAAATTAACAATTGCCGTCGCAGGTTAGCCGTCATCTGGGGGTGACAATGATAAAACTGGAAGTTTGTTGCTATAGCGTCGATTGCGCGCTGACGGCTGAGCGGGCAGGTGCCGATCGCATAGAATTGTGCGCCAGCCCGAGTGAGGGCGGTTTGACACCCAGCTACGGCTCATTACGCCTGGCGCGCGACAGGGTCAGCGTGCCGGTGCATCCTATTATTCGTCCGCGCGGTGGGGATTTTTGCTACGGTGCGGTGGATTTTGATGTGATCAAGCATGATATTGCACAGATCCGCGATATGGGTTTTGCCGGTGTGGTGGTCGGCATGCTGGATGAAGAAGGGCATATCGACCTGCCGCGCATGCGTGAAGTGATGCGCTTGAGTGGCAATATGGCGGTGACCTTTCATCGCGCGTTTGATATGTGCCAGAACCCGATGGTGGCGCTCAGTCAACTAACTCAGTTGGGCGTGGCGCGGATACTGACCTCCGGCCAGCAGCAAAATGCGGAGCTGGGTTTACCCTTGCTGCGTGATCTGCTGCAGGCCAGTCAGGGGCCGGTAATTATGGCCGGTGCCGGCGTGCGCCTGAGCAATCTGCATAAATTTGTCGATATCGGCATTCAGGAGCTGCATAGCTCATCCGGTCATGCGGTGCCTTCGACCATGCGTTATCGCAAAGCCGGCGTGACCATGTGTTCAGACAGTGAGTTTGATGAATTTAGCCATTATTGCGTGGACGGCGAAATGGTCGAAGCCATGAAAAACTCGTTGGCACTGGTCGATCCGCTGGTGCAAAGTGCCTAATAGCTAATAGATAGCAAAGGGGGCAGCCGTAGAGCTTCGGCAGTCCCCTTGGCGCCACTCTCCGTAAGTATTCCTTCCGTATCTACCGTTAATATAAAATCGGTAAAGCAAGAAATTATGTCAAAAATATATCGGCCACTCGCGATGCGATACCCATTGGCGGAATACAATAATTTTTCGTCTGGGATTTGTTTTTCTGGATGATGTTATGTATTCCCTTGAACAAGTTATTATCAGCTGATAGATTTTGTTTTTTAATGTCGGATGGCATTATTTTTATAGATTAATTTGATTGCAGTTATTTGTTTTGTGAATGTGTTTGGTTAAATGTTAACGGTCCCTTGTTTTTATTTTAACTGATTTTATTCTATGTTATTAATTTCATTGGTTTATTAAATTTAAATGCCGTTAGCGATACCTGTGTTGCAATATGATTACTGCGACCTGTCTCAACGCGCCAAGTGGCCGTTATGGACATAAACTGAAGTCCTTTTTGGACTTAATAATGGAGATAAAAACAATGACCAGATCGGCATATTGCCTAACCGCTACACTTTTGTTGGCCATGACATTGACCGGTTGTCAAAAGGTTAAACGCCCTGTGACCGCCGTGAATAAAATCGGCGCAACAGAAACGATAGAGCAAGATAAAAAACAACGCGAGGCCGAACGTATACAACAATGCCAACATGAACTTGAGGCAATGAGAAATATGGATCCCGAGAAGTACAAAAAATTCAAACTCGAATTTGACACTTTGATGAGCGGCGCGGCGCAATATGCCGGTGTACGATCAAGTGTCACGATGGGCACTCAGGAAACCGTTGATGCACTTTACCGCTACCGCATTAGCCGCACTTGCGCCGATATCAGTGCCACTATGATGACTAGCCTCGCCGATCGGGGAGAACGTATCCAATGACCTCTTGTTCCCGATTGACTCTTTTGGGGTTAATGCTGCCGCTGATAGTGGCACCGGGCTCGCTTTATGCGGATGACGGCGTACCCGCTTTACTGCAGTTTGCAGAGCAATATCACAGGCAGGAGCCACAGCAAGCTCCGAAAGACAAGTCACCGCCGGCCAAGGCACCGGCCCCAAAACCCGTGAGCAAGGTGGGTCCGACGCGAGAGCTTAGCGTGCGTCAGCAGCAGCAATTGGCGGCAGCCCGGGCGACACTGCGTGAAAAAGAAGCTCAACTGGAGCATCAGCAGGCCAGGATACAGTCTTTGCAAAAGGAGTTAACGGCATTGCGCGTGGAGGCATCAGACAATGTACTGTCACAACAGGATCTTAACGAATTAAGTAAGTTCGCCAGCGGCATACGACAGGCGTTTAATTTGACGCCGAAGGAACAACAGATGCAGGCGCTAATCGCAAAGACGCAGCAGGAGCTGGAACAGCAAAAGTCTGAGGCCGCCAAGGCGATAAGTGGGCTTCAGCAGCAGCTCACGCAGCTTCAGGATAAGAATCTGCAGCAGGCGAAACAGTCTGATGAAGCGCAGGTCACTGCCAATCGGGTGCAAAAAAACCTGCGTGACGAAATCGAAGGGTTGCGTTCCCAGGGCAGACTCTTGCTGGATCATCAGGCATTGGAAAAAGACCGGGATCGGCAGAGTTATGCCGCCGGTGTGGCACTGGGGCGAGATATTCAGACCCTGCTGGGTGAACGTAAAAGCTGGGGGATTGATCCCGATAGAACAGCGCTGTTGGCTGGCGTGATTGACACTTTTAATGGTCAGTATCAATTGAGTGAAAAGCTATTGGCAAGCTCGCTGGCAGAATCAGAACAAGCCGTGAATGTTGCCAGAGGCCAGGTGCTAAAAGATCAGCGTGCCAAGGGCGAATCTTTTGTCGCTGAATTCAAAAAGAAAAAAGGGGCAAAGAAATCGTCCTCCGGTTTCTGGTACCGGATTGACTACCCGGGCGACGGAGCCATCGCTGAAACCTCTCGGGTAGATGTGGTGGTAAAAGAAACGCTGACCGATGGGCTCGTCATTCAGGATATGGAGAGCAGTGGGAAGGTACTTTCCCAGTCGTTGTCGGCTTTCCCGCCGTTATTCCGTGAAGCCATCGGTTACCTGAAAAATCATGGTTCACTGACGATGGTGGTTCCGCCAGAGCTGGCCTATGGAGAGGCGGGCTACGCGCCCCAAATCCCACCGGATGCCACTATGGTGTATGAACTGCGGATTGTAGATGTCGACAAGTGATAATACAGGGCCTGGTCTCCCAGGCCCGATTGGCAAGCATTAAGGTTTTTTGGCCACCAGCACGGCGCGCAGCGGGGCGGGGTAACCTTCGATGGTTTTGCCCGGATCGTTAGGATCGAGGAACTCGGCCAGTGACTCGCTGGTCATCCAGTCGGTGCGGCGTTGCTCTTCGGTGCTGGTCACGCACATGTCGGCGATTTTCACGTCGACGAAACCGCACTTCTCCAGCCAGCACTTCAGCGCTTCGGCAGACGGAATAAAGTAGACGTTACGCATTTGCGCATAGCGGTCACCGGGTACCAATACCTGATTGCGGTCACCTTCTATCACCAGCGTTTCCAACACCAGCTCACCTTCGCTGACCAATTGGTTTTTCAACTGGTAGAGGTGATCCAGCGGCGAGCGGCGGTGATACAACACACCCATCGAAAATACCGTGTCGAAGGCGGCCAGTTCCGGCAGTTGCTCAATGCCGAGCGGCAACAGATGAGCGCGCTGATCGCCGCCCAGCAGTTTACGCACCGCTTCGAACTGACACAGGAACAGTTGCATCGGGTCGATGCCGACTGCCAACTGCGCACCGGCGCCAAGCATGCGCCACAGGTGATAACCGCTGCCGCAGCCGACATCAAGAATGGTGCGACCGGCCAGCGGTGAAATGTGCGGTAAAACGCGATCCCATTTCCAGTCGGAATGCCATTCGGTATCGATATCGATGCCATACAGCGAGAACGGCCCTTTACGCCACGGCATCATGGTGCGCAGCATCTTTTCGATGCCTTCCAACTGGCCTGGAGTCAGAGGGGTGTCCATCTCGGCACGCACGCCGTTCAGCAAATCCAGACGGGTCGGCGTCAGTGCCGGCAGGTGTTCAACCGAATTAAACCACTGTTTGAACTTGCCGTGCAGCGACTCACGCTGCCAGGCGCTAAGCTGCGCGGGCAGTGTATCGAGCCAATGGCTGAGGTTGCCTTTTGCGATGCGTTGATAAAAATCACCAAACTCAATCATGCTGCTGCCCCCGATTTCAGGGCGATCAGTGAACCGAAGTTAAAGCACTGGAACCAGACTTCCGCATGCTCGAAGCCGGCCTGTTTCAAACGCGTCTTGTGGGCGGCCACGGAGTCGGTCAGCATGACGTTTTCCAGCATGCTGCGCTTCTGGCTGATTTCCAGTTCGCTGTAGCCGTTGGCACGTTTAAAATCGTGGTGCATGTTGAACAGCAACTCGCCGACGTCGGCATCTTCAAAACTGAATTTCTCCGACAGCACCAGTGCGCCGCCCGGACGCAGCCCGCGATAAACCTGTTCCAGCAGGCGCAGTCGGTCAGCCGGCTCCAGGAATTGCAGGGTGAAGTTCAACACCACCATCGAGGCATTTTCGATTTTGATATCGAGAATATCAGCCTCAATCACTTCTACCGGGGTGTCAGCGCGGAAGGCGTCAATATGGCGGCGGCAGCGTTCCACCATTGCCGGGGAATTGTCGACGGCAATGATGTTACAACCCGCCACCTTGATATTCCTTCGCATCGACAGCGTTGCGGCGCCCAGTGAACAGCCGAGGTCATACACCTGGCTGTCGGGCTGAACGAAACGTTCGGCCAGCATGCCAATCATCGAAATGATATTGGAATAGCCGGGAACGGAACGCTGGATCATGTCAGGGAACACTTCAGCGACGCGTTCGTCGAAGGTCCAGTCGCCCAGTTTGGCGATTGGGGCAGAAAAAAGAGTATCGCGGTTTGGCATGGCGGCAAATCAGTTCAGAATTCGAAGGCGCATATGCTAACAGAAAATGGCAAGAAAGAGCAGCGGAAGCAGGCGGCGTAACCGCCTGAGGTGGTGCGGGGATCAATGAAGGCTGAAAATAATATCCCACGGCAGATAGAAAATATTGGCCAGCACCATTAACACCAACGAAAGGTAGGTGGCAGTCATGCCGGAACGACGCCAGCGGACTTCACGATTACGTAAACCGTAATAATGCACCAGACGGCCGGCCATCAACATCAGGCCACAAATATGGATCATCCATACCTCAGCGCCGTTCATCTCCATGATCACCAGCAAAACGGCGGCGATAGGAATGTATTCTACGGCATTGCCGTGAACGCGGATGGCGGTCTGTAGCTCGTAAAACCCGCCGTCTCCGTAAGCGACACGGTATTGCATCCTTAGCCTAACCACGTCATAAGATAGTTTGAGCAACAACAGTGCGCCGAGCACGACATAGAGCGCGCTTACCATTTTTAACTCCATTCCCTAACCAAAACTGGCAGCCAGCATCATAGCCGCCATTGCATTCACTGTCGCGAGGAAAAATCTGATGTAATTGGTCAGATTAATAGGTCAAAACAGTGCATCCTGCTCGGGCCAGTCGGGTGGGGGCGGTAAATTAGGAATAGCCTGATGCAGTTGCTGCCAGATTTTTTGGGCCTGTTGTGGGGAATCGCCGTTATCCGGCGTATGGATAAACAAGAAGGGTTGATGTTGAGCTTGCCAACTGGGCAGCTTCTGTTGCCAGGCGTCGAACCAGCGCAGGTTATCCTGTAACACATCGCCACCGATAAAACGTACCAATGGATTGTTGGCGGTGACCAGCGCGTGTACCGGCAGTTTGGGTTTTTTCTGCTGTGCATCGCGCACCGCTGCACTGTTGGGGGCGGCGTGATGTACCGGCCGGCTGTCTAGGATCACCCGGTTGATACCGCGCTGATGCAGCCCCTGATTCAGCAGTCTTTCTTCTTCACCCTTGCCAAAGAATGCCGGGTGGCGGACTTCCACTCCGTAGGTAAACTCTTTTGGCAAGGCGTCAAAAAATTGCCACATTGCCGGTAGCTCCGCCGGGCCGAACGCGGCGGGCAATTGCAGCCACAGTTGACCGATACGTTGATGCACTGGGCTCAGGCACTGGTAAAAGGCTTGTAGATCGGCGTCACAGTTACGTAGTGCGGCCTGATGACTGATGGTGGCGGGAAATTTGAAACAGAAGCGAAAATCATCGGTGGTCATGTCGCGCCAGCGCTGGACTATTTCCAGTTTCGGTAACGCGTAGAAGGTGGTATTACCTTCCACGCAGTTAAAGTAGCGGCTGTAATCCGCCAAATCGCGCAGCCCGATACGGTTCCAGGCCGGGTGTTGCCACTGTGGGAGTCCGATATACATCAAGCTGGCATCTTCCTTAATTATCCCTGTCAGTCGAACGCGGGCGCAGTATGCGGCGCCCCTACAACTTAACGTTACTCGCCGATGGCGGCAAGAATTTCACGGGTGCTGCGAACGCGCGCCAGACGCGGGAAGATGTTGTTGAAAGCAAACTGGTGCATTTCAGCGTTGGGTGCGCTGCACAGGTCTTCGGCGATCACCAATTCATAACCGTGTTCCCAGGCGTCACGGGCGGTCGATTCCACGCCAATGTTGGTGGCAATGCCCCCTAGCACGATGGATTTGATGCCGCGGCGATGCAGTTGCAGCTCAAGGTCGGTACCGTAAAATGCGCCCCATTGGCGTTTGGTCACCAGGATATCGCTGTCGCTAACCGCCAGAGACTCGGGGAATTCCCACCAGTTGGCCGGCAACCCGCCTGCAGGCGGGTTGATCCACCGGCTGTTTCAGCGCTTCGGCAAAGGAATCTGACCAGCCGACGCGCACCAGAACAACCGGTGCACCCAGCGAACGAAAGTGTGCTGCCAACTGTGCACCATGGGCAACCACGCTCTCGGCGCTGTGTGGTCCACCGGCATAGGGCAGAATGCCGTTTTGCAAATCAATCAATACCAGGGCCGTGGTTTGAGCATCAAGTTTTAACATGGGAGTATCTCGTTACGAGGTGGATAAAATACGCGCAGGTGAGCTGGCGTGCTAAACAGGGGTTGATTCAGGCTACGTGAAAAAAGCGTCACGGGTTAATGGGAAATTTGTTAATCAATGTGTTACTTCGGGCAAAAACACGTCATTTAGTGCTGCAACAAAACTGTGTTCGCACTTATCTGGCGCATGAATTTCCTTTATAATGATCGCCTTTTTTCAACACACTTTACTCCGACGACCTATGCCGATTTATGAATATGCATGTGGTGCTTGCAGCCTTCGGTTAGAGAAACTGCAAAAATTTTCCGATGCGCCGCTGACAGATTGTCCGGCGTGTGGGCAGCCCGCGTTAACCAAGCTGATTTCGTCCACCGGTTTCCAGTTAAAGGGTACGGGTTGGTATGCAACAGACTTCAAACCGGGTAATAAGTAGAGTTCATCAGAAATCATCAGAAAACAGCCGCGTGGCAGGCGCTAAAGCCCGCGCGGCATCGGCTTAAGCCAAAAGGATAGCGTATGCGTACTGAATATTGCGGGCAGTTGAATCTGTCTCACGTGGGCCAGGAAGTCACTTTGTGTGGTTGGGTCAACCGTCGTCGCGATCTGGGCGGCCTGATCTTTATTGATATGCGCGACCGCGAAGGCATCGTGCAGGTGTTTTTCGATCCGGACCAGAAGGCCGCGTTCGATAAGGCGTACGACCTGCGCAATGAATTCTGCATCCAGATCGTCGGCACCGTGCGTGCCCGTCCGGACAGCCAGATCAATAAAGATATGGCCACCGGCGAAGTGGAAGTGTTCGCCCACGCTCTGGAGATCATCAACCGTTCCGAGCCTCTGCCGCTGGACTCCAACCAGGTCAACAGCGAAGAAGCGCGCCTGAAATATCGCTACCTGGATCTGCGTCGTCCGGAAATGGCCGATCGCCTGAAAACCCGCGCCAAAATCACCAGCTTTGTGCGTCGCTTTATGGACAGCCACGGCTTCCTCGATATCGAAACGCCGATGTTGACCAAAGCCACGCCGGAAGGTGCCCGCGACTACCTGGTACCGAGCCGGGTACATAAAGGCAAATTCTATGCGTTACCGCAGTCACCACAGCTGTTCAAACAGTTGCTGATGATGTCTGGTTTCGATCGCTACTATCAAATCGTTAAATGCTTCCGCGACGAAGACCTGCGTGCTGACCGTCAGCCTGAATTTACCCAGATCGACGTGGAAACCTCTTTCATGACCGCCGAGCAGGTGCGTGAAGTGATGGAGAAACTGGCGCGTGAACTGTGGCTGGACGTGAAGAACGTAGATCTGGGTGATTTCCCGATCATGACCTTCGAAGAAGCGATGCGTCGTTACGGCTCGGACAAACCGGACCTGCGTAACCCATTGGAACTGGCGGACGTTGCCGATCTGGTCAAAGACGTCGAGTTCAAAGTGTTCTCCGGCCCGGCTAACGATGCCAAAGGCCGCGTAGCCGCGATTTGCGTTCCGGGCGGCGCGCAGCTGACGCGTAAACTGATCGACGAGTACGGCGCTTTCGTTAACATCTATGGTGCCAAAGGCCTGGCCTGGTTGAAGGTCAATGACCGTGCCGCCGGCATGGAAGGCGTACAAAGCCCGATCGCCAAATTCCTCAGCGCAGAAGTGCTGGAAGCGATCCTGGCGCGCACTAACGCGCAATCCGGCGACATTCTGTTCTTCGGTGCCGACAGCTTCAAGATTGTGACCGATGCGATGGGCGCACTGCGTCTGAAACTGGGCCGCGATCTGGAGCTGACTAAACTGGACAGCTGGGCACCGCTGTGGGTGGTTGACTTCCCAATGTTCGAAGAAGACGGTGAAGGCGGCCTGGCAGCGATGCACCATCCGTTCACTGCTCCACGCGACATGAGCCCGGAAGAGCTGGCCGTAACGCCAACCGCGGCCATTGCCAACGCTTACGACATGGTTATCAATGGCTATGAAGTGGGCGGCGGTTCCGTGCGTATTCACCGCAGCGAAATGCAGCAGACGGTGTTCAGCATTCTCGGTATTAACGAGCACGAACAGCGCGAGAAGTTTGGCTTCCTGCTGGACGCATTGAAGTACGGCACGCCGCCACACGCCGGCCTGGCTTTTGGCCTGGATCGTCTGGTAATGCTGCTGACCGGTACCGACAACATTCGTGATGTCATCGCCTTCCCGAAAACCACCGCAGCGGCCTGTCTGATGACCGAAGCGCCGAGCTTCGCCAACCCGGCGTCGCTGCAGGAGCTGGCGATCTGCGTGGTGAAGAAAGCCTCTGAACAAGAGAGCGAGTGATGAACTACAAGCGACCCGAGTCTATTCTGGTAGTGATTTATGCAAAATCCAGTGGTCGGGTGCTGATGTTACAGCGGCGCGATGATATCGAGTTCTGGCAGTCGGTGACCGGCAGCCTGGAGGAAGATGAGTCGCCGCCGCATGCCGCCCGGCGTGAGGTCATGGAAGAAGTCGGCATCGATATCGAAGCAGAGAATCTGCCGTTGTTCGATTGCCAGCGCTGTGTGGAGTTTGAACTCTTTGTCCATTTGCGACATCGCTATGCCCCGGGAACCACGCGCAATAAAGAGCATTGGTTCTGTCTGGCTTTGCCTGAAGAGCGCGATCCGGTGATTACCGAACATCACGCCTACCAGTGGCTTGAGGCGGCGCAGGCCGTGAAGTTGACCAAGTCCTGGAGCAATCAGCAGGCGATTGAAGAGTTTGTGATTAATTCAGTCCAGTAATTTTTTTCGGAGATTTTTTATGGCAGGTCATAGTAAGTGGGCCAACACCAAGCACCGCAAGGCAGCGCAGGATTCCAAGCGCGGTAAAATTTTCACCAAAATTATTCGTGAGCTGGTGACCGCCGCGAAACTGGGCGGTGGCGATCCGGGGGCTAACCCGCGTCTGCGTGCGGCGATCGACAAGGCGCTGTCCAACAACATGACGCGCGATACCCTGAACCGTGCCATCGCGCGCGGTGTGGGCGGTGACGATGATTCCAACATGGAAACCATCATTTATGAAGGCTACGGCCCGGGCGGTACTGCCGTCATGATCGAATGCCTGAGTGATAACCGTAACCGTACCGTGGCCGAAGTGCGTCATGCCTTCACCAAATGTGGCGGTAACCTGGGTACTGATGGCTCCGTGGCTTACCTGTTCACCAAGAAGGGCGTAATCACTTACGCACCGGGCCTGGATGAAGACGTGGTGATGGAAGCGGCGCTGGAAGCCGGTGCCGAAGATATCGTCAGCTACGACGACGGCGTGATCGACGTATTCACCGCCTGGGAAAACCTCGGCGAAGTGAAAGACGCTCTGACCGCAGCCGGTTTCACCGCCGACTCGGCAGAAGTTTCCATGATCCCATCGACCAAGGCCGATATGGATGAGGAAACCGCGCCTAAGCTGTTGCGCCTGATCGACATGCTGGAAGACTGTGACGACGTGCAGGAGGTTTATCACAACGGTGAGATCTCCGACGAAGTCGCGGCCACGCTGTAATCGGCTTGAAGTACGGCGCTGCCTGGTGGCAGCGCCTGGCGAAGTTAATGCTTAACGCAAGGTGGGTGTAGGGATGACGATCATTCTCGGTATCGATCCCGGATCGCGCGTCACCGGTTACGGCCTTATTCGCCAGCAGGGCCGCCAGTTGACCTATGTGGCCAGCGGCTGTATCCGCACCGTGGTGGATGATATGCCGACGCGTTTGAAGCTGATTTATGCGGGCGTCAGCGAAATAATCACCCAGTTTAAACCGGACTTTTTTGCCATCGAACAGGTGTTTATGGCGAAAAATCCGGATTCGGCGCTCAAACTCGGGCAGGCACGCGGTGTGGCCATTGTTGCCGCCGTGAACCAGGATTTGGAAGTGTTTGAGTATGCGGCACGCCAGGTGAAACAAACGGTGGTCGGTACTGGCGCAGCAGAAAAAGCACAGGTGCAGCATATGGTGCGCTCCTTGCTGAAACTGTCGGCCAACCCTCAGGCTGATGCCGCCGATGCGCTGGCCATCGCCATTACCCACTGCCACCTCAGCCAGAACGTGCTGCGGATGAGTGAAGGGCGCTTGAACCTGGCGCGTGGGCGTTTAAAGTAGCGCTTGATCGGTGATACCTTAGGCTGGATATTCATCCAGCCTTTTTTATGTTATAAGCTTTACCAGCACGGCATGACAGCAGGTCATGCTCATGAATTCTGCAGGAGGGTAAATGATAGGTCGTCTCAGAGGTTATATTCTGGAAAAGCAGCCGCCGCTGGTGTTACTGGAGGCAAACGGTGTGGGCTATGAAGTGCATATGCCGATGACCTGCTTTTATGAGCTGCCGGAACTGGGGCAAGAGGCTATCGTGTTTACCCAATTCGTGGTGCGCGAAGATGCACAGCTGCTGTACGGCTTTAATGATAAGCAAGAGCGTGCGCTGTTCCGCGAGTTGATCAAAGTCAACGGCGTAGGGCCAAAGCTGGCGCTGGCTATTTTGTCCGGCATGTCCGCGCAACAGTTCGTTAGCGCGGTAGAGCGTGAAGAGATCACTTCATTGGTGAAATTGCC
The DNA here is from genome assembly GCF_000347995.1 of Serratia sp. S4. Lineage (NCBI taxonomy): Bacteria > Pseudomonadati > Pseudomonadota > Gammaproteobacteria > Enterobacterales > Yersiniaceae > Serratia > Serratia sp. S4. The sequence goes on along the minus strand of NZ_KB661120.1, from coordinate 3,031,612 downwards.
GGGCGTAGGCAAGAAAACCGCTGAGCGCCTGGTGGTGGAAATGAAAGACCGCTTCAAAGGGCTTAATGGCGATCTGTTCAATAACAGCAGTGAAATCACGCTACCAACCGCAGCGCAAGCCGCCGAGTTGGACGCGGAAGCCGAGGCAGCATCTGCACTGGTGGCATTGGGATACAAACCGCAGGAAGCCAGCCGTATGGTCAGCAAAATCGCCAAGCCTGGCGCCGATTGCGAAACCCTGATCCGCGACGCGTTGCGCGCCGCGCTGTAAGCGCCGATAAGGGATAGAGAATGATTGAAGCCGATCGCCTGATTTCTGCCGAACCGATCAATGAAGAAGAAATTCTTGATCGCGCCATCCGGCCGAAGCTGCTGACGGAGTACGTCGGTCAGCCACATGTGCGCGAGCAGATGGAAATCTTTATTCAGGCGGCCAAGCAGCGTGGCGACGCGCTGGACCACCTGCTGATTTTCGGTCCTCCGGGGCTGGGTAAAACCACGCTGGCCAACATCGTTGCCAATGAAATGGGCGTTAACCTGCGTACCACTTCCGGGCCGGTATTGGAGAAGGCGGGCGATCTGGCGGCGATGCTGACCAACCTCGAGCCACACGATGTGCTGTTCATCGATGAAATCCACCGCCTCTCTCCGGTAGTAGAAGAAGTGCTGTATCCGGCGATGGAAGATTACCAACTGGATATCATGATCGGCGAAGGCCCGGCCGCTCGCTCGATCAAACTCGATTTGCCGCCGTTCACGCTGGTGGGCGCAACCACCCGTGCCGGTTCACTGACGTCGCCATTGCGTGACCGCTTCGGTATTGTGCAGCGCCTGGAGTTTTATCAGGTCGCCGATTTGCAGCATATCGTTTCACGCAGCGCTAATTGCCTGGGGCTGGATCTGTCGGAAGAGGGTGCCCATCAGGTAGCTCGTCGTGCGCGCGGCACACCGCGTATTGCCAACCGTTTACTGCGTCGGGTGCGTGACTTTGCCGAAGTTCGCGCTAATGGCGTCATCAATGGCGAAGTGGCGATGCAGGCGCTGGATATGTTGAACGTCGATGCCGAAGGCTTCGACTATATGGACCGCAAGCTGTTGCTGGCGATTATCGACAAGTTCACCGGCGGGCCAGTGGGCCTGGATAACCTGGCGGCGGCGATTGGCGAGGAGCGGGAAACTATCGAAGACGTTATCGAACCCTTCCTGATCCAGCAAGGTTTTATCCAGCGCACACCGCGTGGGCGCATGGCGACCAATCATGCCTATAAGCACTTTGGCATGGTGCGCGAAGAGTAAGAGAACGCTGTGCATTAAAAAAGGGCCGCAATTGAATCAATTGCGGCCCTTTTGACATCTGTAGCTGCCAGGGGTCAGGCTTGCTGTTTCTTGGATAAGCTTAAAACAAACAGCACCGCGGCGCTCAAGACGACAGACGGACCGGCCGGGGTGTCGTAGAAGGCCGAAAAGGTCAGCCCGCCGGTTACGGCAAGTATGCCCACCAGCACCGCGTATCCGGCCATTTGCTCCGGCGTGCGAGCGAAGCGGCGTGCGGTCGCCGCAGGAATAATCAACAGTGAAGTGATGATCAGCGCACCGACGAATTTCATCGCCAGGCCGATGGTCAGGGCCGTCACCAGCATCAACACGGTGCGCGCACGCACCAGATTAACACCGTCGACATGTGCCAGTTCCGGGCTGACGGTCATCGAAAGCAGGTTGCGCCACTGCCACCACAGGATCAGCAGCACGACGGTTACGCCAATGCCAATCATCCAGATATCGGTGAGGGTGACCGACAGCAGATCGCCAAACAGGTAGGCCATCAGATCGACCCGCACGTTCGACATCAGCGCCACCACGACCAGCCCCAGTGAGAGTGCGCTGTGCGCCATAATCCCGAGCAGGGTATCAACGGAAAGCTGCGGGCGACGCTCCAGCCACACCAACACCAGAGCCAACACCAGCGTCACGGCAATCACCGCATAGAAGGGGTTGATGTCTAGCAGCAGACCGAAAGCCACGCCAAGCAACGAGGCATGCGCCAGGGTATCGCCGAAATAGGACATCCGTCGCCAGACCACAAATGAGCCAAGCGGACCGGCGGCGCAGGCCAACAGGACGCCGGCCAGCCAGCCGGGTAATAACAGTTCGATCATGCCTCACGGCCCCCGGTTTTCTTCAACACAATTCGTCCTTGCAGGTCGTGACGGTGGTTATGGTGGTGGCGATAGACCGCCAGTTGTTCCGCACCGCGGTTGCCGAACATGGCGATAAATTCAGGATGCATCGAAACCACCTCCGGCGCGCCGGAACAGCAGATGTGTTGGTTGAGGCACAGCACTTCGTCGGTTTTCGCCATCACCAGGTGCAGGTCATGGGACACCATCAATACCGCGCAGCCCAACTCTTTACGCAGTTGGTCGATCAGATCGTACAGCGCCAGTTGGCCGTTAACATCAACCCCCTGGGTCGGCTCATCCAGCACCAGCAGCTGTGGCTTGTTCAGCAGCGCCCGAGCCAGCAATACGCGCTGGTTTTCACCGCCTGAGAGTTTTTGCATGGGTTGATCGAGCAGGTGGGCCGCCTGCACACGCTTAAGCGCTGGCAGAATATCGGCCTTTTTGACGCCGGGCTTCAGGCGCATAAAGCGGCTGACGGTCAGCGGCAGGGTGGCATCGAGGTGCAATTTTTGCGGCACATAGCCAATGCGCAGGCCAGGCTCGCGTTCCAGCGTTCCCTCGGTGGGCGCAATCAGCCCCAGCACCACTCGCACCAGCGTGGATTTGCCCGCGCCATTTGGGCCGAGCAGCGTCAGAATACGGCCCGGCTGCAGGCTGAGCGAAATATTCGACAGCACCTTGCGGTTACCAAAGGAGACGGAGATATTTTTTAGCGTTGTCAGTGTGGACATCTCATGATTACATTTTGCAGAACTAACCGAATGTTATAATATCACGCCTCGCTGATGAAAACGACGGGATTACTGATAATGGCACAGAAAAATAAATGGCTGCAGCGTACGTTGCTGGCCAGCGCATTGATGATGGCCGGGCCGCTGAGCAGCGCGTCTGCGGCGGTGGTGACTTCTATACGGCCGGTGGGTTTTATCGCCGCGGCGATAGCCGACGGCGTAACACCGACCGAAGTGCTGTTGCCGGATGGCGCATCACCGCACGATTTCGCGCTGCGGCCTTCCGATATCCAGCGCCTGCGTGCCGCCGATCTGGTGGTATGGGTGGGGCCGGATATGGAAGCCTTTCTGGCCAAGCCCTTAATCTCCATATCGGCTAACCGCCAGGTTGCCATCAGTGAATTGAGTGGGGTCAAACCGCTGCTGATGAAGGGTGAAGACGACGATCACGACCATGAACACGACCATGATCATGCAGCAGATGCGCATAATCATGCTGGAAGTGACGAAGGGGATGGGCACCATCACGGCGAATATAATATGCACGTTTGGCTGTCCCCGGAAGTGGCAAAAGTGACCGCGATCGCGATTCACGACAGGTTATTGGAACTTATGCCGCAAAATAAAGACAAATTAGACGCAAACCTGCGCCAGTTCGAGAATCTGCTGACGCAAACTGACAAAAATGTTGGTAACATGCTTAAGCCTGTGCAAGGCAAGGGATATTATGTTTTTCATGATGCTTACGGCTACTTTGAGAAACATTTCGGTTTGAGCCCGCTGGGCCATTTTACCGTTAATCCCGAAATCCAGCCTGGGGCACAGCGCTTACACCAAATTCGAACACAGTTGGTTGAGCAGAAAGCAGTATGCGTTTTTGCTGAGCCACAATTCAGGCCGGCCGTAATCAATGCGGTTGCCAAGGGGACCAAAGTGCGTTCTGGAACGCTGGATCCGCTGGGCACCGGCATCGCACTGGGGAAAGACAGCTACGGGAACTTCCTGACTCAGCTGTCAAACCAGTACGTGAGCTGCCTGAAGTAAAGATTATGAGGATAAAATCGAGTGCAGCAGATAGTCAAAACTATCGCTCTGGCGTATAACAACCTGCCACGGCCCCACCGCGTCATGCTGGGGTCGTTGACAGTGGTTACATTGGCCGTTGCCGTCTGGCGGCCTTTTGTTTATCACCCAGAACATAACCCCATCGTTAAGAGTATCGAATTAGAATCCAGCCAGTTACGATCCTTGCTGCCAGAAGCCAGTGAGCCGATCGATCTTGACCAAGCCACCCCCGATGATGACATCCCACAGGATGAGCTGGACCAGAAGGTCGCCGGCGAGGATGGAGTGCATGAATATGTGGTTTCCACGGGTGACACCCTCGGCAGTATCCTGACCCAATATGGCATTGATATGTCGGACGTCACGCTGTTGGCATCGCAGAACCGCGATCTGCGTAATCTGAAAATTGGCCAACAGCTGTCATGGACAGTGAACGATGCCGGCGATCTGCAGCGTTTGACCTGGGAAGTGTCCCGCCGCGAAACCCGTACTTACGATCGTACGGGCAACAGCTTCAAAGAAAGTCAGGAATCTCAACAGGGTGAATGGCGTAATAATGTGATCAGCGGCCGACTCAACGGCAGCTTTGTCACCAGCGCCGCTAACGCCGGCCTGAGCCGTGCCGAAATCAATGCGGTGATCAAGGCGCTGCAGTGGCAGTTGGATTTCCGCAAACTGCGCAAGGGCGATCAATTCTCGGTATTGATGTCCCGCGAACACTTTGATGGCAAGAGTGCGCAGAGCCAGTTGCTGGGTGTGCGCATGCGCACCGGCGGTAAGGACTACTACGCTATTCGTGCCGAAGACGGTAAATTCTACGATCGTCAAGGTTCCGGTTTGGCGAAAGGCTTTATGCGTTTCCCGACCATGAAGCAATTCCGCATTTCCTCAAACTTCAACCCACGCCGGGTTAACCCGGTCACCGGGCGCATTGCGCCGCATAAAGGCGTCGACTTCGCGATGCCGGTTGGCACCCCGGTGCTGGCCGTAGGTGACGGTGAAGTACTTATCGCCAAACGCAGTGGCGCTGCGGGTAACTATGTGGCCATTCGTCATGGTCGCCAGTACACCACGCGTTATATGCATCTGAAAAAACTGTTGGTTAAGCCAGGTCAGAAAGTGAAACGTGGTGATCGTATTGCGTTGTCCGGTAACACCGGCCGCTCTACCGGCCCACATCTGCACTTTGAAATGTGGACCAACCAACAGGCCGTGAACCCGTTGACGGCGAAACTGCCGCGCTCTGAAGGATTGACCGGTAAAGATCGCAGTGATTATCTGGCGCAGGTGAAGGAAGTCACCCCGCAGCTGCAGTTGGATTAATCCCTTGTTCGGGCGCTATGCGCCAGTGATACCATCGGCCTGATTTCGGGCCGATGTTGTTTTATATTGGCGCTTCGCCGTGGTTAATTGCAAAATCAATCTTTGCAATTATGATTAGCCGAACCGCTAAGTTAAGAGCTTGTGCATGCAAAACGAAAAAAAATCTAACTCAGAGTTCATCCCGCAATTTCAGAAAGCCTTTTACCACCCGCGCTACTGGGGCGTTTGGCTGGGAACCGGGCTGATGGCCGGTATTTCATTAGTGCCTGCGCGCTTGCGCGATCCGGTACTGGGTGCCGTTGGCAAGCTGGCCGGCAAGGTGGCTAAAGGCGCCCGACGTCGTGCGCGCATCAACCTGCTGTATTGTTTGCCGGAAGTGCCGGAAAACGAGCGTGAGCACATCATTGATGAGATGTTTGCCACCGCGCCGCAGTCGATGATCCTGATGGCCGAACTGGCCTGTACCAAACCGGAAAAAGTGTTGAAGCGCGTTCGCTGGCACGGGGAAGAGGTGCTGGATAAAATCCGTGAAGAAGGCCGTAACGTGATTTTTCTGGTACCACATGGCTGGGCGGTGGATGTTCCGGCGATGTTAATGGCGGCTCGCGGTCAGCCGATGGCGGCGATGTTCCACAACCAGAGTAACCCGTTGGTCGACTACCTGTGGAATACGGTGCGCCGTAAATTTGGTGGACGGATGCATGCGCGCAATGACGGCATCAAGCCATTTATCAGCTCAGTGCGCCAGGGCTATTGGGGCTATTATCTGCCCGATCAGGATCACGGTGCCGAACACAGTGAGTTCGTCGACTTCTTCGCTACCTATAAGGCGACGCTGCCAGCAGTGGGCCGTCTGATGAAAGTCTGTCGTGCGGCCATTGTGCCTTTGTTCCCGGTGTATGACGGCAAAACCAGTATGCTGGATGTTTATATTCGTCCGCCGATGGACGATTTGGCCACCGCCGATGACCACACTATTGCGCGTCGGATGAATGAAGAGGTCGAGAATCTGGTAGGGCCGAACCCGGAACAGTACACCTGGATCCTCAAACTGTTGAAAACGCGTAAAGAAGGTGAGATTGAACCTTATTCGCGCGATGATCTCTATCGCTAAAAGTCATATTTGCTTAATGCCATAGGTCAGTCATCTCAGGTGATTGGCCTTTTTCGTATGGTGCTTAAAAATGCAATAGGTGGCGCTCCATTTGCCGTAACGGCGACTGGACATGAGTTTCTCAGGGGGAAGGGGGAGCGTAAAAAAATGCCGACCGCGTTAACGGCCGGCAGCAGTATATTTTACTCGACGCGCAGGATACGGCTGGTATTGGTGGTACCCACGGTTTCCATCACGTCGCCCTGGGTGACGATCACCAGATCGCCGGAGACCAGGAAGCCTTTATCACGCAGGCGGTTAACCGCGTCATTGGCCGCGATAACGCCGTCATTATGGCTGTCGAAGTACACTGGCGTAACGCCGCGGTACAGCGCAGTCAGGTTCAACGTGTGCTCATGGCGTGACATGGCGAAGATCGGCAGACCGGAGCTGATACGTGACATCATCAGCGCGGTGCGGCCTGACTCGGTCATGGCGATCAGTGCGGTAACCCCTTTCAGATGGTTAGCCGCGTACATTGAAGACATGGCAATGGCTTCTTCAATGTTGTCGAACTGCACGTCCAGACGGTGTTTGGAGACGTTGATGCTTGGGATTTTCTCTGCACCCAGACAAACACGCGCCATAGCCGCCACGGTTTCTGCCGGGTACTGGCCTGCCGCGGTTTCAGCAGACAGCATCACGGCGTCGGTACCATCCAGCACGGCGTTCGCCACGTCCATGACTTCGGCACGGGTAGGCATCGGGTTGGTGATCATCGACTCCATCATCTGGGTCGCGGTAATGACGGCGCGGTTGAGCGTACGGGCACGGCGGATCAGTTTTTTCTGGATGCCGACCAGTTCCGGATCGCCGATTTCGACGCCCAGGTCGCCACGGGCTACCATCACGACGTCGGAGGCCAAGATGATGTCATCCATGGCTTCGTCACTGCAAACGGCTTCGGCACGTTCAACCTTGGACACGATCTTGGCGTTGCAGCCTGCATCGCGCGCCAGTCGACGTGCGTAGTTCAAATCTTCGCCGGTACGCGGGAAGGAAACCGCCAGGTAGTCGACGCCGATTTTAGCCGCGGTAACGATATCGGCCTTGTCTTTCTCGGTCAGGGCTTCAGCGGACAGGCCGCCACCCAGTTTGTTGATGCCTTTGTTGTTAGACAGTGGGCCGCCAACGGTGACTTCGGTAAACACTTTCATGCCCTGAACTTCGAGCACTTTCAGCTGTACGCGGCCGTCATCGAGCAGCAGTACGTCGCCGGGTACCACGTCGGCAGGCAGGCCTTTATAGTCGATACCGACTTTTTCTTTATCGCCTTCGCCCTTGGACATGTTGGCATCAAGCAGGAATTTATCACCGATGTTAAGGAAGATTTTGCCTTCCTTAAAGGTGGAAACACGAATTTTCGGCCCTTGCAGGTCACCCAGAATAGCGACGTGGCGTCCCAACTTGGCAGCAATTTCGCGCACTTTGTCAGCGCGGATCTGGTGGTCTTCTGCGGTGCCGTGGGAAAAGTTAAGCCGAACTACGTTAGCGCCGGCGGCAATGATCTTTTCCAGATTATTGTCGCGGTCTGTAGCCGGACCCAGGGTGGTAACAATTTTGGTTCTTCTGAGCCGTCTGGACATGTATTACTCCGTTGACTGGTGAAGCAAATTATTGGTGTTGCGATAACGTCGGATAACGAAACCAGGAGTGAAATGTCATTTTACTACACTGATATTTCACCCGGGTTACCCGCATGAGCGTATTACAGGGTACAGCCTCTAATGCTGCCGTCCAGATGAGTTTGAACGACAGTTTTTTTCACATAGGTTACGAGTCGAAACTGTTGGGGATAACCACACCCTTATCAAAGCGCGATTCTTTCAACGCTTCCTTGACCCGCTTCAAGTTATCTCTGAATTTGGCCCCTCTACGCAAGGTAAATCCGGTGGCCAGCACGTCGATGAGTGTTAATTGCGCAATTCGCGATACCATCGGCATATAAACGTCGGTATCTTCCGGAACATCGAGCAATAATGCCAGCGTGGCTTCATGAGCCAGCGGGGTATCGCGCGAGGTAATGGCTATTACCGTGGCATCGTTTTCACGTGCCAGTTGCGCCATCTCCACCAGGTTTTTGGTGCGGCCGGTATGGGAGATGAGTACTACCACATCCCCCTCGCTGGAATTCATGCATCCCATGCGTTGCATGACGATGTCATCGAAATAGACCACCGGAATATTGAAGCGGAAAAATTTGTTCATCGCGTCGTGGGCCACTGCCGCCGAGGCACCCAAACCGAAGAAAGAGATTTTTTTTGCCTGGGTAAGCAAGTCAACCGCACGATTGATTGCTGCAATATCCAAATTTGCCTTTACTGTATCAAGGCTGGCCATGACGGATTCGAAAATTTTACCGGTATAGGAAGCAACGCTGTCATCTTCCTCCACGTTACGGTTTACGTACGGGGTGCCGTTGGCCAGGCTTTGGGCAAGATGCAGTTTAAAATCGGGAAAACCCTTGGTATCGAGACGGCGACAAAAGCGGTTGACGGTGGGCTCGCTAACGTCCGCCATCCTGGCCAGCGTCGCGATACTTGAGTGAATGGCGGTCTGCGGGGAGGCGAGGATCACCTCGGCGACTTTCCGTTCAGATTTGCTCAGCAGCTCCAGATGGCTCTGGATTTTTTCCAGCGTATTCATATAACGAGAGTCACTCATGGGTTTTGTCGATTTCAATCAAAGGAGAAATCAATGCCGGTTTAGTGAAAATATACTACGTGCTGGTAACCGTTGGCAGTGTCGACAGAGGGTATGCAGAGTTTTTTCATCAGAACATGACCTGTGTCTAACTTTCATAATGGTAAAAGAGCGTCAAAAAAGACAGAAAATTACAGTTTTTGGTTCAGTCAGCGGCATTTACTGCCAATAGCGCTTAACACTGCAATTTTTGGGGCTTTTTTTCTACTTTTGATCCGGGTTTACTGGCTGTAGTTAAAGAGAGTACATTAGTAATGTAAGAAAATTACAAATATCCTGCAACGAGGAGATGAACATGGCGGTAACCTCTACAGCCCAGGCGTGTGACCTGGTTATTTTCGGCGCGAAAGGCGATTTGGCGCGTCGTAAGCTGTTGCCTTCCCTGTACCAGTTAGAGAAAGCCGGTCATATCCACCCGGATACCCGTATTATCGGCGTCGGCCGTGCCGAGTGGGATAAAGATGCCTATATCAAGGTGGTCAAGGAAGCGCTTGGCACCTTTATGAAAGAAAAACTTGATGACGAACTTTGGGCCACGCTTAGTGCGCGCCTGGACTTCTGCAACCTGGATGTGAACGACAGCAAAAATTTTGCCAAATTGGGCAAAATGCTGGATCAGAAACATCGCACCACCATCAACTATTTTGCCATGCCGCCCAGCACTTTCGGCGCGATCTGCAAAGGGTTGGGTGAGGCCAAGCTGAACCACGAGCCGGCACGCGTCGTGATGGAAAAACCACTAGGTACCGATCTGGCCTCTTCGCGTGTGATCAACGATCAGGTGGCGGAGTATTTCAACGAGTCTCAGGTTTACCGTATTGACCACTATCTTGGCAAAGAGACGGTGTTGAACCTGCTGGCACTGCGTTTTGCCAACTCACTGTTTGCCTCCAACTGGGACAATCGTACCATCGACTCGGTACAAATTACCGTAGCGGAAGAGGTGGGTATTGAAGGGCGCTGGGGTTACTTTGACCAGGCCGGCCAGATGCGCGACATGATCCAGAACCACCTGTTGCAAATTCTGACCATGATCGCCATGTCACCTCCGGCGGATCTGACCACTGACCGTATTCGCGATGAGAAAGTGAAGGTGCTGCGCTCACTGCGTCGTATCAATCAGACCAATGTGCGCGAAACCACCGTGCGTGGCCAATATACTGCCGGTTTTGTGCAGGGCAAAAAGGTTCCTGGTTACCTGGAAGAGGAAGGGGCGAACAAAAGCAGCAACACCGAAACCTTCGTCTCTATCCGTGTCGATATCGACAACTGGCAGTGGGCCGGCGTGCCGTTTTACCTGCGAACCGGTAAGCGCTTGCCGACCAAGTGCTCTGAAGTGGTGGTCTACTTCAAGAACCCACCGCTGAACCTGTTCAGCGATTCTTACCAGCAACTGCCGCAGAACAAATTGACCATTCGTCTGCAACCGGATGAAGGCATCGAGATCCAGGTATTGAACAAGGTCCCTGGCCTGGATCACAAACACCGCCTGCAAACCACCAAGCTGGATCTGAGTTTCTCAGAGACCTTCAACCAGGAGCACGTGGCAGACGCCTACGAGCGCCTGTTGCTGGAGACCATGCGTGGTATCCAGGCGCTGTTTGTGCGCCGTGACGAAGTGGAAGAAGCCTGGAAGTGGGTTGACTCCATCATGGACGCCTGGAAAGCGGATAACGAAGCGCCGAAGCCGTATCAGTCCGGTACCTGGGGCCCGGTAGCTTCGGTGGCGATGATCACCCGCGATGGCCGTTCCTGGAACGAGTTCGAATAACGACCCGGCCGGCAGTTTATCTGCCGGCATTTTTTTGCCTGCACGACTGGGGCGCAACATCACTTGGGGTACGGCCGGACGCCCGCGAGACTCCGTGGGCCCCTGTGGCAGGGGCGTGCCATTGATAACCCGTAAGTAATGGAGAAGTAACGATGAAAAACTGGAAAACCAGCGCAGAACAGATCCTGACCGCCGGTCCGGTAGTTCCGGTGATTGTGATTAATAAGCTGGAACATGCGGTGCCGCTGGCCAGGGCGCTGGTCGCCGGTGGCGTGCGCGTATTGGAAGTCACTTTGCGCACTGCCTGCGCGATGGACGCGATCCGCGCTATCGCGGCAGAGGTGCCGGAGGCGATTATCGGTGCCGGTACTGTGCTTAACCCGCAGCAGTTACAGGCGGTGACCGAAGCCGGTGCGCAATTCGCTATCAGTCCGGGCCTGACGGAGGCGCTGCTGAAAGCCGCTACCGCAGGCAGCATTCCATTGATTCCGGGTATCAGCACCGTTTCAGAACTGATGCTGGGCCTGGATCACGGTCTGCGTGAGTTCAAGTTCTTCCCGGCTGAAGCCAACGGTGGCGTTAAGGCGTTACAGGCGATCGGCGGCCCATTCCCGCAGGTACGTTTCTGCCCGACCGGTGGCATTACACCTGGCAACTACCGTGATTACCTGGCGCTGAAAAGCGTACTGTGTATCGGTGGTTCCTGGTTGGTACCGGCCGACGCGTTGGAAAATGGCGACTACGCACGCATCACTGAACTGGCTCGTACCGCAGTGAGTGGCGCCACGGCGTAACCCGCGCCGGGCCTGGGTTTGGCGATTATTTGCCCGAACCAACCTAAACCAAGGTTCAACAGAATGTTGAACCTTTTTTTTATTTTTAAATTCCTTAACTTTCTTATTTATAGACTGTTTTTTTATAGTTTTTGTGAAAATGGCGGTTTGCTTTATGATTATTGCTATGGTACAACTATTGCAGTTAAAATTTTACTTGATGAGGATATTGGGCAAATCGCACTCCGTGTAACAAGATTATGTGCGGCTGAGAATAGAGAATACTTATGATGACAACTAATGGAATTACCCTCAGAACCTCTACTTGCCAGCTTTTCCTGTCTGCCATCCTTGCCAGTGAGCATCACTGGTGCAGCGAGCTATAGCGTCTTTCTCCCTTAACCGGTGCTGGTGACAGGCTCAGTCCTTCGTCATTTCGCGTAGCCGGGCAAACATTTTTATTACGTTTGGGTCAGTTTATCCCCAGGGATCTCTGCGTCTTTAGCGCCTGTTTGCGCCTGTCTGACGAGATAAATCGGGATAAATATGCCTTAGCGTGCCTTATTCGCCGTTTGGGAGAGAAATCATGATTTATTGGATCTTTTTAGGTTTGGCCATAGCGACCGAAATTATCGGTACCCTGTCAATGAAATACGCCAGCATTAGCGGCGGCATGACCGGCCATATAGTGATGTATGTAATGATCACCGCATCGTATGTGATGCTGTCGATGGCGGTAAAACGGGTTGCTCTGGGCGTCGCTTATGCCCTGTGGGAAGGTATCGGTATCCTGTTTATTACCCTGTTTAGCGTGCTGTGGTTTGACGAACCGATCTCGGCGTTGAAGGTGCTGGGTCTGGTGACGTTGATTGTCGGCATCATGCTGGTGAAGTCCGGCACCCGCAAACCACGAAAACAGGTAACGCCGCGAGGTGACAACCATGCAACAGCTTGAGTTGTACCACATTGCTTTTCTGGGATTGGCGATCGTACTGGAGATTATCGCCAACATTTTCCTGAAGATGTCGGACGGTTTCCGTAAAGTTTGGTTGGGCCTGTTGTCTCTGCTGTCGGTACTGGGGGCGTTCAGTGCGCTGGCGCAGGCGGTGAAGGGGATTGATCTTTCGGTTGCCTATGCACTGTGGGGTGGTTTCGGTATCGCCGCGACAATCGCTGCCGGCTGGATCCTGTTTGGTCAACGGTTAAATGCCAAGGGCTGGATTGGTCTGGTGTTGTTACTGGCGGGGATGGTGATCATCAAACTGGCTTAATCAGCCGCAAACACGACAAAATAAAACCGCAGGCGTTATCGTCTGCGGTTTTTTTGCTTTACAGCGCGGCAATGATTTTGATTTCAACCTTGTATTTCGGGTTCATCAATTTTGCCTGCACGGTACAACGCACTGGGGCACTACCGGCAACCACCCAGGCATCCCAGGCGGCATTCATCCCGGTAAAGTCAGCGCCGTCGGCCAGAAAAATGGTGGCGTCCAGCACCCGGCTTTTGTCGGAGCCCACACGGGCCAGGATCACGTCAATCGCCGCCAGGGCGTTAGCGGTCTGTGCGGTAGCGTCATCATCCAGATTTTCCGGCACGCTGGTGTAATAAACAGTATCGTTATGAACCACGGCTTCAGACCAGCGATCGGCGGGATCAATTCTTTCAATATTCATTCGGTTATCTCCATATCATAGTCGCGTGTAGGGTATCACAGCCATCGGCAGAAATACTCGACGTTAAAGTCGGTGGTAGCCTCGCTGCAGGATTGGCATAATCAACGCTGAATAATACCGGCAGAGAGATAGCGTGACAGACGATTTCGCAACAGACGGCGCCCTGGCGCAGGCAATCAAGGGTTTCAAACCGCGTGAAGCACAGCGGCAGATGGCGGAAGCGGTCACCGAAGCCATTAACTTCAAGCAGGAGTTGGTGGTTGAAGCGGGCACCGGCACCGGTAAAACCTTCGCCTACCTGGCACCGGCACTGCGGGCCGATCGCAAAGTGATTATTTCCACCGGTTCAAAAGCGCTGCAGGACCAGCTTTATGCACGGGATCTGCCCACCGTTGCCAAGGCGCTGAACTACAAAGGCAAGATGGCGCTGTTGAAGGGGCGATCCAACTACCTGTGTCTGGAGCGTCTGGAGCAGCAGTCGATGGCCGGTGGCGAACTGGCCGGACAGGCGCTGATCGATCTGGTCCATCTGCGCAAATGGTCATCAATGACCAAAGAGGGTGACATCAGCAGCTGCAGCGACGTGGCGGAAGACAGCTTCGTCTGGCCGCTGGTGACCAGTACCAACGATAACTGTCTGGGCAGCGACTGTCCGTTGTATAAAGATTGCTTTGTGGTCAAAGCCCGTCGCCGCGCAATGGATGCGGACGTGGTGGTAGTGAACCACCATCTGTTCCTGGCGGACATGGTAGTGAAAGAGGGCGGTTTTGCCGAACTGATCCCCGAGGCCGATGTGATGATCTTCGATGAAGCGCATCAGATCCCTGACATCGCCAGCCAGTACTTTGGCAAACAGCTAACCAGCCGCCAATTACTGGATCTGGCCAAAGACATTTCCATTGCTTACCGCACCGAAGTGCGTGACGCGGCGCAGCTGCAAAAAAGTGCCGACCGTCTTAGCCAAAGTACGCAGGATTTCCGCTTAATGCTGGGAGAGCCAGGATTTCGCGGTAACCTGCGCGAGGTACTAAGCCAACCTAATGTGCAGCGCGCCTTGCTGTTGCTCGATGATGCGCTCGAACTCTGCTACGACGTAGTCAAGCTGTCCCTCGGTCGTTCAGCCTTGCTGGATGCCGCCTTCGAACGCGCCACGCTGTATCGTGCGCGCCTCAAACGTTTGAAAGAGGTGACGGAACCCGGTTTCAGCTACTGGTACGAGTGCAACTCGCGCCATTTTATTTTGGCGCTGACGCCATTGACGGTCGCCGATCGTTTCCGTGAGTTGCTCGATGAGAAGCCGGGCAGTTGGATTTTCACCTCGGCAACGTTATCGGTTAATGAGCAAATGGGGCATTTTACCGATCGTCTGGGCCTGAATAAGGCCAAAACCCTGCTGTTGGCCAGCCCGTTCGACTATGCGAAACAGGCATTGCTGTGCGTGCCGCGCTTTTTGCCGTCACCGAACCAGCCGGGTGGGGCACGGCAATTGGCGCGTATGCTGCGGCCGTTGATTGAGGCCAATAACGGCCGCTGTTTCTTCCTCTGTACCTCGCACCAGATGATGCGTGAACTGGCGGAAGAGTTCCGTGCAACCATGACCTTGCCGGTGTTGTTGCAGGGGGAAACCAGTAAGGGCCAACTGTTGGCGCAATTTGTTGAGTCCGGTAATGCGCTGCTGGTGGCGACCAGCAGTTTCTGGGAAGGAGTCGACGTGCGCGGCGATGCTTTGTCGTGCGTGATTATCGACAAGCTGCCGTTTACCTCGCCCGACGATCCCTTGCTGAAAGCGAGGATTGAAGATTGTCGACTGCGCGGTGGCGATCCTTTTAACGATGTGCAATTGCCGGATGCGGTCATCACTCTGAAACAGGGAGTTGGGCGCTTGATCCGCGATACCGACGACCGTGGCGTGTTGGTGATCTGCGATAACCGCCTGGTGATGCGGCCGTATGGAGAAGTGTTCCTCAACAGCCTGCCGCCGACGCCCCGTACCCGCGATATCGCCCAGGCGATTGCCTTCCTGCAGGCGGAGCGCTAGCGGATAGGCGTGACCACAGGGCTGTGCTACAATGCGCGCCCTGTATGAAAAACCCTGTTTTTTTCCCGCCTGAGGTTGGCATGTCCACGCGAATTTTAGCGATCGATACAGCGACGGAAGCCTGTTCCGTTGCCATCTGGAATCAAGGCGAAATCCACGCCCTGTTTGAACTGTGCCCACGTGAGCATACGCAACGCATTTTACCTATGGTGCAGCAAGTGCTGGCGGAATCCGGCGTCACTCTTAATCAACTCGATGCTCTGGCCTTTGGCCGTGGCCCAGGGAGTTTTACCGGCGTGCGTATTGGTATCGGTATCGCGCAGGGTCTGGCGTTGGGCGCCGGCTTGCCGTTACTGGGTATTTCTACTTTGCAGACCATGGCACAGGGTGCCTGGCGCGTCGCCGGGGCTGATCGAGTGCTGGCGGCGATAGATGCGCGCATGGGTGAAGTTTACTGGGGCCAGTTTGAGCGTCAGCAAGACGGCCATTGGCTGGAAAGTGAAGGTGAGGCGGTACTTTCACCCCCGCAGGCGCTGGCGCGTGCGCAAGGCCTGCAGGGGCACTGGGCGCATGTTGGCACCGGCTGGCAAACCTATCCGGATCTGGTCACCGGCTCTTCGCTAAGCTTGAGCGATGGCCAAATGCTGTTGCCGCAGGCGGAAGATATGCTGCCATTGGCGTTGCATGCCTGGCAACAGGGGCAGGCCGTAGCGGTAGAAAATGCCGAGCCGACCTACCTGCGTAACGAAGTCACCTGGAAAAAATTGCCGGGGCGTGAATAGCGCAACCTATTGTGCTTTGCTGGCGTTCGGCATATGAATGAACTGCAACTTGCTCGGTGAACTGATGTCAAAGTTACAGCTATTTCAGGAGATTGCGACGATGCTAACCCGCACTGTAAGTAAAAAAATGGCGCTACTGGCTATTGCCGGTGGTGCGTTTGCGTTGTCGGGCTGCGTTACCGTGCCCGATGCAATTAAAGGCAGCACGGAAACGCCGGTGCAGCAGTTGTCCTCGGTGCAGAATGCACCGAACCTGTTTGTGGGTGCTGAGGCCCGTTTTGGCGGTACCGTGGTGAATGTCGCTAATGAGCAGGGGCGTACGGTGCTGGAAATTGCTGCCGTGCCGCTCGATTCCGGTGCCCGACCGATTTTGGGCGAGCCGTCACGGGGGCGTTTGCTGGCCTCTGTTAACGGTTTCCTGGAACCGGTCGATTTCAAAGGTCAGTTGGTTACCGTGGTGGGGCCAATTACCGGCGTCAGAGACGGCAAGATTGGCATGACTCCGTACAAGTTTGTCACCATGAACGCCACCGGTTATAAACGCTGGCACCTTAGCCAACAGGTGATGATGCCGCCGGCGCCAATGGGGCCATGGGGCTGGCGTAGCGGTACCTGGGGCCCCGGCTGGGGCGTGGGTTACGGCTGGTACAATCCTGGTCCGGTGCAGGTGCAAACCATAGTTACCGAGTAGTGTTCGCGAGAAGTTAACCATTTTGAAAGGGCGGCTCCGGCCGCCTTTTCCTTTTGGCGCAGGGAAACGGCGCCAATTAGTGACGTACATCGCAACCTTAATATTGTTTAAAACTCAAACTGGTCTGCTGAGTTAAAATATTGTTATGGTTTGGCTGCATATTTAGGGGCTGCGATGATAATGAATAATGATTTCAGGAGTAATACCTTGGATAAGGTTTGGTTAAAACGTTACCCGGCAGATGTTCCGGCAGAGATCGACGCCGATCGTTATTCATCTTTGGTCGAAATGTTTGAAAATGCGGTTAAGCGTTACGCGGATCAACCCGCTTTTATGAACATGGGCGAGGTGATGACCTACCGCAAGCTGGAAGAGCGTAGTCGCGCTTTTGCCGCTTACCTGCAAAATGAACTGGGTCTGCAGAAGGGTGACCGCGTTGCCCTGATGATGCCGAATTTGTTGCAGTATCCGATCGCACTGTTTGGCATTTTGCGAGCCGGTATGGTGGTGGTCAACGTTAACCCACTGTATACGCCGCGTGAACTGGAGCACCAATTGAACGACAGCGGTGCCAGCGCCATTGTGATCGTCTCCAACTTCGCCCACACGCTGGAAAAAGTGGTGTTCAACACCCAGATAAAGCACGTGATCCTGACGCGCATGGGCGACCAGCTCTCCGCTGCCAAAGGTACGCTGGTTAACTTTGTGGTGAAATACATTAAGCGGCTGGTGCCGAAATACCATCTGCCGGCGGCTATTTCTTTCCGCAGTGCGCTGCAGCGCGGACGCCGGCTGCAGTATGTCAAACCCGATATCATCAACTCTGACCTGGCGTTCCTGCAATATACCGGTGGCACCACCGGCGTGGCAAAAGGCGCGATGCTGACGCACCGTAACATGCAGGCCAACCTGGAACAGGCCAAGGCGGCCTATTTACCGCTGTTCCGCGAAGGGCAGGAACTGGTGGTGACGGCGCTGCCGCTGTACCACATCTTCGCATTGACGGTGAACTGCCTGCTGTTTATCGATCTGGGTGGACATAATCTGCTGATCACCAACCCGCGCGATATTCCGGGGCTGGTGAAGGAACTGGGCAAATATCCGTTCACCGCCATGAGCGGGGTGAACACCCTGTTCAATGCGTTGTTGAACAACGAGGACTTCCACAAGCTCGATTTCTCCACGTTGCGTTTCTCCGTCGGCGGTGGCATGTCGGTGCAGAAAGCGGTGGCGGAAAAGTGGGAGAAAACCACCGGCAAGCACCTGCTGGAAGGCTATGGCCTGACGGAGTGTGCGCCACTGGTCACCGGAAATCCTTACGATCTGAAACACTACAGCGGCAGCATCGGTTTACCGGTGCCTTCCACCGATATTCGGCTGGTGGATGATAACGGCCATGATGTGCCAGTCGGCGAGCCGGGCGAACTGTGGGTTAAAGGGCCGCAAGTTATGTTAGGCTACTGGCAGCGGCCGGATGCCACTGATGAAGTGTTGAAAGATGGCTGGCTCGCGACCGGCGATATCGTTACAGTGGATGAGATGGGCTTTGTGCGCGTCGTCGATCGCAAGAAGGACATGATCCTGGTTTCCGGGTTCAACGTGTACCCGAACGAGATTGAAGACGTGGTCAGCCAGCACCCTAAAGTGTTGGAATGCGCGGCGATTGGCGTGCCAAGTGACGTCTCTGGTGAAGCGGTCAAGATCTGCGTAGTGAAGAAAGACGCCTCGTTGACCAAAGAAGAGCTGTTGACCCATTGTCGTCGGCAGCTTACCGGGTATAAAGTGCCTAAAATTGTTGAGTTCCGCGACGAGTTGCCGAAGTCTAACGTCGGTAAAATTTTGCGGCGAGAACTGCGTGATGAGCAGAAAAAACCTGTGGCAGCCGATGCCGCCTAGGCTATCATCTACGCCTTACAGATCAACAACGCCGGTGAATGCCGGCGTTGTTGTGTTTGAATCATGAAAGCGACCAAGAGAATGACGTTTTGAACTATCAGTTGATCACTACCGATGCCGGATTGCAGCAGGTCTGCGATCAGGCAAAAAAGCATGCCCAGATTGCGCTGGACACCGAATTTGTCAGAACGCGCACTTACTATCCGCAGTTAGGCCTGATTCAGTTATACGATGGTGAACAACTCTCCCTGATTGACCCCTTGCCAATCAAGCAGTGGCAGCCGTTTATCGAGCTGCTGAGCAACACTCAGGTGGTGAAATTCCTGCACGCCGGCAGTGAGGATCTGGAAGTGTTCCTCAACGCGTTCAAAACGCTACCGACGCCAATGGTGGATACCCAGATCCTGGCGGCCTTTACCGGTCGTCCGATGTCTTGTGGCTTCGCTACCCTGGTGGCGGAGTATATGCAGGTGGAACTGGATAAAAGCGAAGCCCGGACCGACTGGCTGGCGCGTCCGCTGACGGAAAAACAGTGTGTCTACGCTGCTGCGGACGTGTTCTATCTGTTGCCAATGGCCAAACGGCTGGTGCAGGAGACGGAAGATGCCGGTTGGACGGCGGCTGCCAGCAATGAATGCCTGCTGTTGTGTCAACGCCGTAGCGAGACGCTGGCGCCGGAATTGGCCTATCGCGAAATCACCAACGCCTGGCAATTACGTCCCCGCCAGTTGGGTTGCTTGCAGAAACTGGCTGAATGGCGACTGCGTCAGGCGCGTGAGCGCGATCTGGCGGTGAACTTCGTGGTACGTGAGGAGAACCTCTGGCAGGTAGCGCGTCATATGCCGACCTCGTTGGGTGAACTGGACTCGCTGGGGCTGAGCGGCCCTGAAATTCGTTATCATGGTAAAACGCTGGTGGCCTTGGTGGCAGAGGCCGCCGAGCTGGAAGAATCGGCGTTGCCGGAGCCGTTACCGAACCTGATTGACCAGCCGGGTTATAAGAAAGTATTTAAGGAAATCAAAGCGGCGATCGTCATTGCCAGTGAGCAAAGCGGGTTGAGCAGCGAATTGTTGGCATCGCGTCGGCAGATTAACCAGTTGCTGAACTGGCATTGGAAATTGAAGGTTGGCGACAATTTGCCAGAATTAGTCAGCGGATGGCGCGGTGATTTATTAGCGGCGCCACTTCAGGACATTTTGAAGGGTTATTAATCGGGCTGTAAAACGCTGGGGTAGGGTAAGGAAACCCTGCTCTGATTATTTATTAGAAATAGTCGAAGTCAAAACTCTTATCGGCAGCATTTACTTTAAACAAACGTGACGCAAGATTAATTGAGATTAATCCCAAAGGATAAAAACGATTATTAAGTTTTTTTTATCTCAATAACTGGTTATGCATACAGTTACCCCCTGTATAAAATACACAGGGGGTAATTAATGCGTCACACTCATTTAGTTACTTCTTCCGATTCCGGTAATGTCACGTTGAGTTCAAGCACCGAAATATCGTCCCCTTTCTGCTCAAACTGCACGTGCAGCATTTCAGGGTCGATTTGAATGTATTTGCAAATTACCGCCAGAATATCGCGTTTCAAATCAGGCAGATACGGGGGCTCACTGTCCCCCCGACGACGCTCCGCGACGATAATCTGCAGCCGTTCCTTGGCTATATTGGCTGTCTGCTTTTTGCGGGACAGAAAGAAGTCTAGTAATGCCATGGTTTATCCCCCAAAAAGGCGTTTCAGGAAACCCTTCTTCTCTTCTTCAATGAAGCGGAAGGGGCGTTCTTCCCCTAACAAGCGGCTAACGGTGTCGTCATAGGCCTTGCCAGCGTCTGATTCGGCATCAAGGATCACCGGCTCACCCTGGTTGGAGGCCCGCAGCACGGACTGGTCTTCCGGGATAACGCCGACCAGTGGAATGCGCAGGATTTCCAGTACGTCTTCCATGCTCAGCATATCGCCACGGCTCACGCGGCCCGGGTTATAGCGAGTCAGCAGCAGATGTTCCTTAATCGCCGATTCGCCTCTTTCAGCGCGACGGGATTTGGATGACAAAATGCCCAGAATACGGTCTGAGTCACGTACTGAGGAAACTTCCGGGTTGGTGGTGATGATGGCTTCATCCGCGAAGTACAGCGCCATCAGCGCGCCGGTTTCGATACCTGCCGGAGAGTCACAGACCACGAAGTCAAAATTCATCTCGCCCAAATCGTTGAGGATCTTTTCAACGCCTTCGCGGGTCAGCGCATCTTTATCGCGCGTTTGCGAAGCCGGCAAGATAAACAGGTTATCGGTGCGCTTGTCTTTGATCAACGCCTGGTTCAGCGTGGCATCACCCTGAATGACGTTAACGAAATCGTAAACCACCCGGCGTTCGCAGCCCATGATCAGGTCAAGATTCCGCAGACCGATATCAAAATCGATCACCACGGTTTTCTTACCTTTTTGGGCTAGGCCGGTAGCGATGGCCGCGCTTGAAGTGGTCTTGCCAACGCCCCCTTTACCCGATGTAACAACAATAATGCGTGCCATGAAATGGATTCCTTGTCAAAAGGGCTTAATTTAAAGGTTGTATGGTTAAAGCGTTTTCCAACAGGCTGAGTCGTACAGCCTGCCCGACAAAGTCGGACGGGATTTGGTCGCTCAACCAGTACTGCCCTGCGATAGAGACTAGCTCAGCACCCAGGTGCGTGCAAAAAATCTGGCACTGCGTATCACCTGAAGCACCAGCCAGCGCACGACCGCGCATCATGCCGTAAACGTGAATATTGCCATCGGCAATTAATTCAGCGCCGGCGCTGACGCTGCTGGTCACGATCAGATCGCTGTTGCGGGCATAAATCTGTTGGCCGGAACGAACAGGGGTACTGATGATGCGCGTCTTGGCAGGGGCGTTGGGATCCACCACCGGGGCTGGCGCGGGCGCCGGTTCCGGGGTAGCCATCTTCTGGCCTTTGCCTTCGTTCAATAACGGCAGCCCGGCACGGGCTATTGCACGTTTTTGCCGCTCATCTCTGCAACCGCTGATACCCACAACGCGCAGCCCTGCTGCCGTGACAGCCTGTTGAAGTTCTTTCCAGTTTGCGTCGCCGTTCAGCGTTGCAACGTTGATAACAACAGGGGCATTTTTCAAAAAAGCGGGCGCTTGCTCGACTTTTTCTTGTAACGCCTGACGTATTACCTCGGGTTCCGAATTATACAAATGAACAACCGATAGGGTAAAACTGCTGCCTTTTAGCTCAATTGGCGATTGTGACATCTATCCTGACTCAGTCTCAGCAACTTTAAATCCCCGGAATACCAATCGGGGTGCGATATTCCGAAGTACTATAAGCATGTTATAGTCAGAGTTATATCCAGGCAAGACGCTGCCCCAATTAAATAGAGTTAAAAACATGCTTTGTGTGATCTATAGAAGCTCGAAACGCGATCAAACTTATCTTTATGTCGAAAAAAAAGACGATTTCTCCCGAGTGCCGGAAGATCTGCTGAAAAGTTTCGGCACGCCGCAATTGGCCATGGTGCTTTCTCTTGAAGGTCGGGAGAAATTAGCCTCGGCAGATATTGAGAAAGTGAAAGAGGCCCTGAAAGAAGAAGGGTTCTATCTGCAGGTTCCACCGCCATTGGAAAATTTATTAAAACAGCACTTGTCTGACGACAAAAAATAACCGTCGTTGGCGTACAGAGGGGCTACGCTGGATCAGTAACCCCAAACCAACAAAGGAGCTGGGTGATGAGAGGGTCAGCGAAGACAGCGATAGTGGCTCTGCTGGCGTTGGGAACTGGCGTATGTCCGCAACTGATGGCACAGGTCGCTTCACCGGCTACAACTGCTGCGCCAGCACAAGGCACGTTGGCTGAAACCGGTCGCGATCCGGCACAGTTCCCAGCCTATATAGAACAACTGAAACGTCAGGCGCTGGCGCAGGGCATTAGCCCGGCGATCGTCGCCAGCGCTTTTGCCAACGTGCATTTTGTCGACCGAGTGATTAAGGCAGACCGTAATCAGCCGGAAAAGAAAATCACGCTGGATGATTATCTAAAACGTGTATTGCCGCCGGCCAAGATAGCGCAGGGCCGCGCTCTTTACCGGCAATATCAACCCCAGTTGTCTCGTGTTACCGCTCACTACGGTGTTCCTGGACGTTATGTGGTGGCGCTGTGGGGGATGGAAAGCGCCTTCGGCAAGATCCAGGGGCGTGAAGACGTGATATCTGCGCTGGCTACGCTGGCCTTTGAAGGTCGCCGTGAAGCTTTCTTCAGCCAACAGCTAATGGCAGCACTGCGGATCCTCGAACAGGGGCATGTCAGCCGTGAACAACTGAAAGGCTCCTGGGCCGGTGCGATGGGGCAGTGCCAGTTTATGCCGACCTCATTCCTGAATTATGCGGCGGATGGCGATGGCGATGGCCATATTGATATTTGGAACAACGTTGATGATGTGTTTGCCTCTACGGCCCGTTATCTGTCGCGTGAAGGTTGGCAACCGGGCGTAGGCTGGGGCAGGGAAGTTAAACTGCCTGTCGGTTTCAGCAGTGACAGCCTGGGGCTGAAAGTGAGCCAGGCCCACAGTGTCAATGAATGGCAAAAACGTGGCGTGCGTCGTGCGGATGGTTCAGCCTTGCCGCATTCTACCCTGCGCAGCTGGGTGATCACGCCGGATGACATGCAGGGCCGGGCGTTCATGGTTTATGACAATTTTCGCACGATCATGCACTGGAATCGCTCTTACTATTTTGCCATCGGTGTGGGTATGATGGCTGATGGTATCGGGCAATAAATTAGGGCCAGAGTACCTCCACCCACGCGTGGGATAACGGGCTTAGCAAGCTAAGCATGATTGTAGGGAGATGCGGTATGTATCAACATAGAGACTGGCAGGGTTCATTACTTGATTTTCCGGTAAACAAAGTGGTTTGTGTAGGCAGTAACTACGCCGATCATATTAAGGAAATGGGTAGTGCGACCTCGGCAGAACCGGTAGTGTTTATCAAGCCTGAAACGGCGCTGTGCGATATCCGCCAGCCGGTGGCGATCCCCAAAGAGTTCGGTTCGGTACATCATGAAGTGGAACTGGCAGTGTTGATTGGCACGCCGTTAAAACAGGCTAATGAAGATCGAGTGGCTCGGGCCATCGCCGGTTACGGTGTTGCGCTGGATTTGACGCTGCGTGAGCTGCAGGCGGGGTTCAAGAAGGCCGGGCAGCCTTGGGAAAAAGCCAAGGGTTTTGACGGCTCCTGCCCGATCTCCGGTTTTATTCCGGTGGCAGAGTTTGGCGATCCGCAAAATGCCGAGCTGTCACTGACGGTCAATGACCAGGTGCGTCAGCAGGGCAATACTCGCGATATGATCACCCCGATCCTGCCGCTGATCAGCTATATGAGCCGCTTCTTTACGCTGCGCGCAGGTGATATTATTCTTACCGGTACACCGCAAGGCGTTGGCCCGATGAACTCAGGCGACATGCTGAAAATCACGCTCAACGGTAAATCATTAACGACTCGTGTGATTTAAAGCCAGGCAAGACGCACTAAAAAAGGCCCCATGGGGCCTTTTGTCTTTTTCTTCGGTTAGGGGTGGGCAAAATGCTTATTTACGGCCCAGCAAGAAACCGAAAACAATCCCGACCGCAGCGGCGATAGCCACGCCGGCAAGTGGGTTGGATTCAACCTGAGTCCGCACCGTATCAGCCGCATCGCGAGCCGCGTAGCTGGCCTGAGAGGCATATTTGCGGGCTGCGCCTTTAACCTGATGATCCGGCGAGTCCGTTGCTTTACCAAAGGCTTCCTCAACGGCACCGGCAGCTTCATTGACCTTGTCTTCTGCTTTTCCAAACATACTTGGCTCCCTATCTCGGTTATAAAGGCGAACATTAAACATAGCAGGATTGTGCCGTTCCTGGCGGCAAAAAGTGCTTTATAAGATGAATCTTAGCGGTAAGTTGAAGCGTTGGCTGGCGCTAATCCTGGGGTAAACGAAAGGGTGATAGGCCTGTGATTTGTACGTATAATTAAGCGATGCGAGCCGTGTTGTTTTCCACCGAAAGCCCACAAAAATTGGCCGATGGCCATGACGCTTAATGCTGAATACTGTTGTTTTAAATAGCATTTTTTTTAAACAGATATATTGTTATCGCTATGATTATATTGTGTTTTCAGCCTTTCCATTTGGTTAGGATATCTATATAGTGCATCCTCAAAACCTGTACGCAGGTTATCTATTCATTTACCTATACCGGACGCGAACATGTCACAAACCCCTTTTTGGCAACAAAAAACGCTGGCGGAAATGTCAGAACAAGAGTGGGAATCGCTGTGCGACGGTTGTGGGCAATGCTGTCTGAATAAGCTGATCGACGAAGATACCGACGAGATTTATTTCACCAACGTAGCCTGTGACCAGCTGAATATTAAATCGTGTCAGTGCCGCAACTATGAACGTCGCTTTGAGCTGGAAGAGGACTGCATCAAGTTGACGCGTGAGAACCTCACGACGTTTGACTGGTTGCCACCGACCTGCGCATATCGCCTGATTGGCGAAGGCAAACCGTTATTCTCCTGGCACCCACTGGTTAGCGGTTCCAAGGCGGCGATGCACGGTGAGCGCATTACGGTGCGGCATATTGCGGTACGTGAAAGTGAGGTGGTGGACTGGCAGGACCACATAATGAACAAACCAAGCTGGGCGCGATAAACGAAAAAAGCCCCTGCAAAGAAGAGGGGCAAGACACACAACAACACCAGGGAAATCGTTAATACTAACTTGCGGATACTATAAGGTTTTTGCGGCCAAACTTCATCAAAATATCGATGCAATAATGCATCACTATGATGAGTTTTTTTGTATAAGGTGGGTGAGAGCAGATAAGTTGTTCCGTTATAGTACGATTTTATAGCGGAAAAGTGAGATTGTAATCCCGCGAATAAGACGTTTTCCCCCGCTAACTTAATGTTATGTAAATTACGTACCAAATCTCGCCCGGATGCTTCTTTTTATACAGAAGGTTAGGTAGCTTGACCGCTCTCACGCTAAGTTCCGAGAGTAAAATAATGAAAATGATACGTCTGTTTGCCGTGGCTGGGGCGCTGATAGTGCTCGTTTATTACCTTACGCACACTTGATATCGCTTTATCTCTGAAGAGTCTCCTCAACTCCATAAAAAACGGCGCCCTGAGGCGCCGTTTTTTATTCGGGCATGCTTAACGACCAAACAGGTCACGTCGACGCGGACGCACAAACTGCGCGATCAACACAATGATGGCGAAAAGCAGATAAGCCGTGAAGATACCCACCAGCCACTGCGGCATCTCCAGAGTCAGAAACTCCCATTGACGCACTGAACAGTCACCTGACGCGTGAAACACGGCAGGCAGCCACTTATCCAGCGGCAGCCAGGATGGGAAGCTGACAAAGAAATCACAGGTATTAAACGGCGAAGGATGCAGTTGGATCATGGTGTGTTTCCATGCCAATTGCAGGCCTTCCCAGGCGCTGTAAATCCACAGCAGGATAGCGGCATAACGCAGTGGCGTTTTCGGTGCGATGGCACCGAGCAGCGAGGCGCCCAGAATGCCAAACAGCGCACAGCGTTCGTAAATGCACATCACACAGGGTTGCAGCAGCATTACGTGCTGAAAGTAGAGAGCAACTAATTCCAGCACCAGCGCAGTCAGGGCCATCAACAGCCAAGCACCGCGCCCCTGCGAGCAGCGGTTAAAGAATTGCAACATATATTTATTCTTCCATGCAGTAAGCAATTGAACTGGCAGTGTAAACCAATTCAACTCTGCTGCCAGCTACCTGAGCCTGTTTCAGCACAAAAATAGTCGCTGACAGCGGAGTGGGTTAACAGGGTCAGTGTGCCGCGGCTTCAATCGATGGCAGCGTCAGCCAATGCCACTGGGTCAGCAGGTCAGTCGCAGGTGCCAGTGTAAACTGGACGCACAGCAGACCCACCAGGGTTAATACCACAGTATAGGGTAAAGCCATCCATACCATCCGCCCGTAAGACAAACGCACCAGCGGTGCCAGCGCAGAGGTCAGCAGGAACAGGAAAGCCGCCTGACCATTCGGCGTGGCGACCGATGGCAGATTGGTGCCGGTATTAATGGCGACCG
The DNA here is from genome assembly GCF_000347995.1 of Serratia sp. S4. Classification (NCBI taxonomy): domain Bacteria; kingdom Pseudomonadati; phylum Pseudomonadota; class Gammaproteobacteria; order Enterobacterales; family Yersiniaceae; genus Serratia; species Serratia sp. S4. The sequence continues at coordinate 3,004,714 of NZ_KB661120.1, read as the reverse complement.
CCAGCATTTCGAACTGCTTCAGGGAAATCACACCGTTTTCAAATGCAGCACGGGCTTCATTGATGTATACCGTACCGACGAACACGTTGTCAGATACCGAAGACAGCAGGCCATTAAACAGATAAAACAGCGCCAGTTGTGAAGAGGGTTGCGCCTGCAGAACAAAATGAATAATCGGTGTAAACAGGTGTTGCTCAATAATTACTGCCACCACGGTGAAGAATACCGTCAGCAGCGCGGTAAAAGGCAGCGCCTCCTGGAAGGCCTTACCGATGGCGTGTTCATCGGTGACGCCGCACAGAGAAGTGGCGAGAATAATGACCGAAAGACCAATCAGGCCTACTTCCGCCAGATGAAAGGCCAGCGCCACCACCAACCAAATGCCGATTAGCGCCTGAACGACCAATCTGACCTGTTCTTGTTTACTGCGTCCGGCGGTAGCCTGGCGGTCAAACTCGGTCAGTACCTCACGTACGCGTTCCGGCAGTTTTGCTCCGTAGCCGAAGACGCCGAAGCGTTCGAGCAGTAAGCAAACCAGCAGGCCGCACGCAAACACCGGCAGGGTAACCGGCGCCATGCGCAGGAAGAAGTCAACAAATCCCCAGCCGGCGCTTTTGGCAATAATCAGGTTCTGCGGTTCACCCACCATGGTCATCACGCCGCCCAGCGCGGTACCGACGCCTGCGTGCATCAGCAGGCTGCGCAAGAAGGCGCGGAACTGCTCGAGCGTCTGTTTGTGATCGTCACTGACCAGGGTGCTATCGTCACCGACATCAATATTACCGTCATTACCGTCAGAACGGTTTGAAGCCACGTTGTGGTAGATCGAATAAAATCCGGTAGCGACGCTGATAACCACCGCAACGACCGTCAATGCATCGAGGAAGGCTGACAGCAGCGCCGCCGCAAAACAGAATGCCAAAGAAAGCAGCATTTTTGAGCGGATGTTGAGCAGTAGCTTGGTGAAAACGAACAGTAGCAACTGCTTCATAAAGTAGATGCCGGCTACCATAAAGATCAGCAGCAGCAGCACTTCCAGATTATGGGCAATTTCCTCACCCACCCGATCGGGGCTGGTCATGCCGATCAGCACTGACTCAATGGCCAGCAGACCACCCGGCAGCAGTGGGTAGCACTTCAGCGCCATTGCCAGGGTAAAGATAAATTCGACTACTAACAGCCAACCCGCAATGAACGGATCGACCAGGAAGAAAACCAGTGGGTTGACCACCAGGAAAACCAGAATGGCCAGTTTGTACCAGTCTGGTGATTGCCCGAGGAAGTTTTTCACCAGGGCACTGCGAAAGGTCGTTTCCATTATGCGTTACACGTCCTGAAAATAAGTTGTCTCATACTAGCCTAACAATGCCGCCGGGGCAGATGCAATAAGGGCTTGCTTTACGATGAGAAATTTCTCTAAGCGGTGTTTTTGCACGTTTTTTGCCACTTTATGCACAGTTTCGTTCAATGTTTTTCGCTCACGCTAGGTCATGCAATAGCGATCTGGTATGATCAGCCGACTACTATTACTGATTATCGTCGCTACGGAACGTCAAACACATGGTCATAAAGGCGCAGAGTCCTGCCGGTTTCGCGGAAGAATACATTATCGAGAGTATCTGGAATAATCGCTTCCCTCCTGGCACTATTTTGCCCGCGGAGCGTGAGCTTTCAGAACTGATTGGTGTCACGCGCACCACGTTACGTGAAGTTTTACAACGCCTGGCGCGTGATGGCTGGTTGACCATTCAGCATGGCAAACCGACCAAAGTAAATAATTTCTGGGAAACATCCGGCCTCAATATTCTTGAGACGGTGGCACGCCTCGACCATCAGAGCGTTCCACAATTGATCGACAACCTGCTGTCTGTGCGAACCAATATTGCGGCGATCTTTATTCGCGCAGCGGTGCGTAACCATCCAGAGGCCGCTCAGGAAGTGTTGGCGAAAGCCACTCAGGTGGAAGATCAGGCGGATGCTTTCAACCTGTTGGACTACGAAATTTTCCGTGGTCTGGCGTTTGCCTCCGGCAACCCGATTTACGGTCTGATCTTCAACGGTCTGAAAGGCTTGTATACCCGCGTTGGCCGTTACTACTTCTCAAACCCGGAGTCTCGCAAACTGGCGCTGACTTTCTATAGCAAGCTGTCGACGCTGTGCCATGAGAAGTCATACGATCAGGTAATGGACTGCGTGCGTAACTACGGTAAAGATAGCGGCGCCATTTGGCAAAGCATGCAAGGCACTATGCCAAGCGATCTGACCGAAGCCCGTCGTTAACCTCAACACCGCATTACGTAAAAGGGGCGCCATTTGGCGCCCCTTTAGTTTTTAGTTATTGAACAGTCTTACAGTGGTGTTGGGCGCGGTGGGCAACGCTCCAATAGCTCGACGCTGCCGTCTTCGTTCTGTTGCTCCAAAATAATGTCGAAGCCCCACAGACGGTGCAGGTGTTTCATCACTTCACGCCGACTTTTATCCAGCGGGGCGCGATCCTGCGGGATATAACGCAACGTTAATGAACGGTCACCGCGTAAATCTACATTCCAGATCTGTATGTTCGGCTCGTGGTCGCTCAGATTATATTGCGCCGACAGCTCCTGACGGATTGCGCGGTAACCGGCTTCATCATGGATCGCGGCTATTTCCAGGTAGTTATTGCGATCGTCATCCAGCACGGTGAACAGCCGGAAATCACGCATGATCTTCGGCGACAGGAACTGGCTGATAAAGCTTTCATCCTTGAAGTCACGCATGGCGAAGTGAAGTGTTTCCAGCCAGTCTTTACCGGCGATGTCCGGGAACCAGTAACGATCTTCTTCCGTCGGCGACTGGCAGATGCGCTTGATGTCCTGGAACATGGCAAAGCCCAGTGCGTAAGGATTAATGCCGTTGTAATAAGGGCTGTTGTAAGGCGGTTGATAAACCACGTTGGTATGGCTGTGCAAAAATTCCAGCATAAAACGTTCGGTAACCCGACCCTCGTCGTACAGATGATTGAGGATGGTGTAGTGCCAGAATGTCGCCCAGCCTTCGTTCATCACCTGGGTTTGTTTCTGCGGATAAAAATACTGACTCACTTTGCGTACAATTCGCAGAATCTCACGCTGCCAGGGTTCCAGCAACGGCGCATTCTTCTCCATAAAGTAGAGGATGTTTTCCTGCGGTTCGCTCGGATAGCGGCGCGCCTGCTCAGGTGCCTCTTCACGTTCAACCCGTGGCAGGGTCTTCCACAGCGTGTTTACCTGGCTTTGCAGGTACTCTTCGCGGCTTTTTTGCCGGGCAGTTTCTTCGACCAGTGAAATTTTCTGTGGCCGTTTGTAACGGTCCACGCCGTAGTTCATCAACGCATGGCAAGAGTCCAGCAGCCTCTCCACCTCTTCAACGCCGTAGCGCTCCTCGCACTGGCTGATGTAGTGGCGGGCGAACAGCAGGTAATCGACAATCGAACTGGCGTCGGTCCAACTGCGGAACAGGTAGTTATTCTTGAAGAAGGAATTGTGCCCATAGCAGGCGTGCGCCATCACCAAAGCCTGCATGGTGATGGTGTTTTCTTCCATCAGATAGGCGATGCAGGGGTTGGAGTTGATCACAATCTCATAGGCCAGGCCCTGCTGCCCATGCTTATAGCGCTGCTCGGTCTCAATGAATTTTTTACCGAATGACCAATGGGTGTAGTTAATCGGCATGCCGACGCTGGAATAAGCGTCCATCATCTGCTCTGAGGTAATGACCTCGATCTGATGCGGGTAGGTGTCGAGCTTGTAATGTTTGGCTACGCGATCGATGTGCTCCAGATACACCTGCAGCAACTCGAACGTCCAGTCCGGTCCATCGCTCAGACGTTTATCTTCCTTGACCTTATCATGTGTTGAAGTAGTCATCAGCGCACCCTCGTTATTACGGACCTTGCTCGAACGGCAGACCCTGTATCAATCGTAGCTCAATCTACGCAGAGGTAATAATGATATAAAGCTTAAAAATTCAACGATCTGTCGTCGGCAACCCACCGGGAGAGCTACCGGGGAGCTTTTACCCTGAGTTTTTTCTGCTGGAACAGGATCTCACTCCGGCAAAGCGTTATATCAGTAAAGTTGCTATTTTGTAGTTTATTACTCTGTGGTATTGGCGCTGTTTCATTTTTATATTCTGTTAAATCCTTGTTGCTTTCTTGGCTTTTACTTGGTGCTATCAATGCAGTCATTGACTGCACATCGGCCTGTGTTTCGCTCTCAAATCCTCCTTTCACCGCATCTTATCGCTATTTATAGGTAGCTATTGCAAAAGAGACGGCCATGAACGATAAATTAATTGTGAATGTTGTCACGTTTGATGACGAAGATGTTGGACGGATTTTTCCACTGAGTTAATTTCCTGTGAGCAGAAGATTATGCTTTGTGAAGCCTTAAGCTGGAGTCAGCGATGCGAGTGGTAATTTTAGGTAGTGGAGTGGTGGGTGTTGCCAGCGCCTGGTATTTGGCGAAAGCGGGGCATGAGGTGACGGTGATCGATCGTCAACCCGGCCCGGCGATGGAAACCAGTGCGGCGAATGCCGGTCAGATCTCACCGGGCTATGCGGCTCCGTGGGCTGCGCCTGGCGTGCCTTTGAAGGCGGTTAAATGGATGTTCCAGCGCCATGCGCCTTTGGCGGTTCGTCTGGACGGCAGCAGCTTCCAATTGAGCTGGATGTGGCAGATGCTCAAAAACTGCAACACCGAACACTACATGACCAATAAAGGGCGTATGGTGCGGCTGGCGGAATACAGTCGTGACTGTATCAAGGCGCTGCGCCAGGAAACCGGCATCCAGTATGAAGGCCGTCAGGGCGGGACGCTGCAACTGTTCCGTACCCAGCAACAGTTTGAAAGTGCGGCCAAAGACATCGCGGTGTTGGAAGATGCCGGCGTGCCCTACAAACTGCTGGAAGCCAGTCAGTTGGCCAGCGTTGAACCTGCGCTTGCACAGGTGGCGCATAAGCTGACCGGTGGGCTGCAACTGCCTAACGATGAAACCGGCGACTGCCAACTCTTTACCCAGCAACTGGCCAAACTGGCGCAGCAGGCCGGGGTTACTTTCCTGTATAACCGCAGCGTCGATCGCCTGCTGGTGGAAGGGGACAAGATTAGCGGTGTGCAATGTGGCGGAGAAATCTTCAAAGCCGACAGCTACGTAGTGGCCTTTGGTTCTTATTCCACCGCGCTGTTGCGTGACCTGGTGTCGATCCCTGTCTATCCGCTGAAAGGCTACTCGCTGACCATTCCTATTACCGATGAGTCCGCCGCGCCGTTCTCAACCGTGCTGGATGAAACTTACAAAATCGCCATTACCCGTTTCGATCAGCGTATTCGCGTCGGCGGCATGGCGGAAATTGTTGGTTTTAACACGCAGCTTGAACAAAAGCGTAGAGAGACGCTGGAGATGGTGGTGCGCGACCTTTACCCTAACGGTGGACGGGTGGAAGACGCTACCTTCTGGACCGGTTTGCGGCCGATGACGCCGGACGGCACGCCAATTGTCGGCAAGACCTCGCTGAAAAATCTGTTCCTGAATACCGGCCACGGCACCCTGGGCTGGACCATGGCCTGTGGTTCCGGCCAACTGCTTTCCGATTTGATTTCCGGTATCACGCCGGCCATTCCTTCAGACGATCTGGGAGTGGCACGTTACAGCGCCGGATTTCGCAGCCTCTACACCGGCCCCTTGAACGATGTGCATCCCGCGCGTTAAAAACCCTAATTTATAATGTTATTGTCACGGGCGTTGGCCCGTGACCGCATTTGCCGGCCCGTAGGAGTGCCCATGCCTCGCCCGATTTCCGCCACGTTACACCTTGGCGCTTTTGAAAATAACCTGCAGGTGGTTCGCCGTTTCGCCCCCAAAGCCAAAGTCTGGTCGGTGGTCAAGGCCAATGCCTATGGTCACGGTATCAAACATGTCTGGCGCAGTCTGGCGCAGACAGACGGTTTTGCCTTGCTGGATCTGGCCGAAGCCATTTTGCTGCGTGAGTCCGGCTGGCAAGGACCGATTTTGTTGCTGGAAGGTTTTTTCAAGCCACAGGATTTGGCCCTGCTGGACCGCTATCGTTTGACGACCTCGGTACACAGCGACTGGCAACTGGCGGCGATAGCCGAGGCCAAACTGTCGGCACCGCTGGATGTTTATCTGAAAGTGAACAGCGGCATGAACCGTCTGGGTTTTGCACCGGAACGTTTGCACTCTGTCTGGATGAAGGCTCAGGAGATCGGCAATATCGCCAGCCTGACGCTGATGAGTCATTTCGCCACCGCGGACGGTCCACAGGGCGTCGAGGCGCAAATGGCCAGCATAGAACGGGCGGCGAAGGGCATCACTTTGCCGCGCTGTCTGGCCAACTCTGCCGCTACGCTGTGGCACCCGGAAACCCATGGCAGTTGGGTGCGGCCGGGCATTGTGCTCTATGGTGCTTCACCAAGCGGCCAATGGCGTGACATTGCCGACAGCGGTCTGCAACCCACCATGACGCTGAGTAGCGAAATTATCGGTGTTCAAACGCTGAAATCCGGTGATCAGGTGGGTTATGGCTGGCGTTACCGCGCCGAGGGAGCACAACGCATCGGCGTGGTAGCCTGTGGTTATGCCGATGGCTATCCGCGTCATGCGCAAACCGGTACGCCAGTCTGGGTGGACGGTGTGCTGACACGAACGTTAGGCACGGTTTCAATGGATATGCTGGTGGTCGATCTTACGCCTTGCCCGCATGCGGGTATCGGGGCGGAAGTGGAACTGTGGGGGCGGCGCCTGCCGGTTGACGATGTCGCCACCGCGGCAGGTACGCTGGGTTATGAATTACTGACGGCACTGGCCGCCAGAGTGCCAATCATCACCGAGGCCTAAGCCTCAGGCAATCTTCTTCAACTGACCTTTTATTTGCTTGCTGCGCTGTCGTGCGTGCAGCGCCAGCAGGCAACCCACCAGCATCACCAGCGCCAGTGACAGTTTGGGCTGCAATGGCAGCGCCATCGCCAACAAGCCCAGAGCCGCACCGCCGGCCATCTGCACAAAACCTACCAATGCAGAAGCTACCCCGGCCTCATTGGAATACGGCTCCAGCGCGTAGCTGGTTGCCGGGCCCATCACAAAGGCTAAACCAGCGCAGGCAAAAGCGACCGGTAGCATATAAGCCAGCCAGTGAGTTTGTGCCGCACCGGACAGTAAGGAGACGCCCAGCAGCAGCCCAATAGCCCCGATACCCATCAATATACCGCCGGTTGCCAGACAGACTGGGCGTCCGACCTTGTGAATGATGCGGTTGGCGAAAAAACTCACCAGCATGATCCAAAAACCATTGGCGCCAAACACCAACGAGAATTGCAACGGCGTCAGCCCGGCGGTGCCCATTAGCACGTTGGGGGCCAGCGAAACGTAGGTCAGCGCCATGCCCATGGCACCGGAGTTGACTACGGCGAAGGACAGAAAGCGGCGATCGCGGGCGATGCGAGCATATTGTCGCACCGGCAATCCTTTGACGCGCACGGTGTCCGCCGGACGGGTTTCCGGCAGGCGAAGGGCGATCAGTACCAGTACCGCCAGCGCATAACACACCAGGAACCAGAATGGGGCGCGCCAGCCAAAGGCTTCTGCCAGCAGCCCGCCCAGCAAGGGGGCCAGAGCAGGAATAATATTCAGCGTACCGTTGAGAAAACCGAAGGCACGGGCCGCATCGTCGCCGTTCATCCGATCGCGCACGCCACTGAATGCCACCACTGCGGTACAGCAGACCGCCACACCCTGCAACAGGCGAGAGGCGACAAACATCGTTGGCGTGGTGGCCAGCGCCGCCATCGCCGCGCCAATCATGTAAATCACAATACCGGCCAGAGCCACCGGCTTGCGGCCGTAGTTATCCACCAGCGGGCCGGCAATAACCTGCCCGAGGCCCAGCACCAAAATGAACAGAGAAATGGTGGACTGAATCAGCGCTTCACTGCTGTTAAGGCCAACGGCGATAGCGGGGATGGTCGGCAGATAGAGATCGATACCCAGCGGGCCGAGCAGCACCAGGCTAAGAAGCAGAAACAGAAATTTTTGCATAACAAAAACAGCACATCCGAGTGACAAAGAGGGCTAGAGTAGAGATTCTGGCGCTAAATGGAAAGAGGCAAAACATAGGCCCGCCGCCGGTACGCCAGTCCGGTTCTATTTATGACCCAGCGGCTTTGCGATAGTAAAGTGCCGATACCGTATCCGCCACGTAACGCGCCTGATGTTTGGCGTCGTCCAATGCCCGATGGGGCGTGCCTTCAAATGCCCGCTCTTTCTTCGGATTAAAGCCCAGCATTTCTGCCAGGGTGATCACCGTGCGCACATCTTGCGTATCCCAAAACTTCCATGGACAGGGCATATCAAGCTGCTGGAAGGCATGTTCGAGGATGGCGCAATCGAACTCCTTGCCGTTACCCCAAACCTTGACCTTATCGGTGCTGTTCATATGGATAAACCGGCTCAGATTGGTCAGCGTGCGTTTAAGGCTTTCTGTGCCGCCGAAAGCCAGTTTGCGCGCTTCGTCGGACTGTTTCGCCCACCAGGCGACGGTATCCAGGCTGATGGTTCTGCCGGGCTGATCTTTTTGGCTGCTGACGGCGTTTTCAAATTCCGCACCGAGCTGCCCGGTTTGAGGATCGAAAAATACCGCGGCGACCACCAGGATCACCGCACTGGGTTTTATATCCAGCGTTTCAATATCTAACATCAGATGGTGCATTGGGTCTCCCGGCCGGTTGAGGTACCGCATAATATTACTACAAACCGGGCCGGGATGCGCCGTCAGCCCCGACGGTTACCGGCGGTATTGGCCAGCGTTACCGCGAGCACCGCCAGTAATATCAGGGCGATCGCCGGTGCCAGAACTCCCCATGGCGCCCGTTCGATATAGGGCATGCCTTCCGCCAGCACCAGCCCCCATTCTGCTCTGGGTGGCTGCGGACCCAGGCCAAGGAAACCCAGGGCGGCCAGCGCCAGCGCAATCCCCGGCAGGCGCAGCATGGCATGGCGCAGCAGTGGCCCCCATAAGGCAGGCAGCAGGTAATGCGTCAAGGTGCGCAGTCGACCTATCCCCAACACCGGCAGCATGCGGATATAGGGCTGAGTGCGGGCTTCCATCAGCAGCGAAGCGCAATGAGCGGCCAGCGGAGCCCAACTGACCAACATCACCGCGCAGGCGGCGCCGTAGGCTGAAGGGCCGCTAATGGCGACCACTAACAGGCCTGCGATAATCGGCGGTGTGGCGTTGGCCAGCTCAATCATTCCGCACATCAGACGTGGCATCAGCCCGAAGATTATCCCGAGGAACAGCGAAGCGAAGCTGACCGCCAGTGCCAGCAGGCTGGTATTCAGCGCACCGTAAGCGACGCGCGCCAGGATGTCCCGACCGGTGGCATCCGCGCCGAAGGGCAGATCGAGGCTGGGTGGCTGGAGGCGTATATGCAGAGACGAAAGTGGATCGCGTATGATCCCGCTCAGCACCAACAAGCATAACAACAGCGCGGCAAAGGCGGCGAAAACATAACTGCCTTTGCCGCTGTGCGGTGGCGGCGTCGAATTGGCCAGGCTTGGCGCTACCCGACCCAGCAACAGATAATGCGCGCCCTGTGCCAAAAAACCGGTGCTGAAGGCGATCAGCAACAAGATCAGAATGCCGCATTGCAGCGTTGGAAGATCTTGTGCGATGGCGGCACCTAATGTCGCTCTGCCCAGACCGGGAATGGCGAAGACTTTCTCGACGGCGATAGCGCCGCCGGTAAGCCCAACCAGCACCAAACCGATTTGCGGTAACAAGGCGGGTAGCGTGCGGCGCAACACCGCCAGCAGACAACGCCACCGGGAGATACCGGCCAGGCTCCAGGTGATTAACCAGCGCTCGGATAGGGTCGCGGCCAAACCATCACTGAACAACAGGCCCAGCAGGCCGCCGGCAGGTAAACCCAATGCCAACGCCGGCAGCACCACATGGCGCAAACTTTGCCAGCCGTAGGGGGGAAACCAGTTTAGCCAGACGGCGCCGAGGATCAGTAACAGCGCGGCCAGGAGAAACTCGGGCAGGGCGGTCAGCACCACCGCCAACACGCCTGCGGGACGGCGGTACTCGCCATGCAGGCCGCGCCAAAGGGTTGGCAGTGCCAGCAACCCTGCGACCAACAGCGCTATCGCCAGCGCGTAGCCCATTAACGTTAGAGAAACCCCGGTAGCCTGTAACAGCCCCTCCAGTACCGGGCGACCGGAGATCCAGGAGTGACCGGCGTCGCCATGCAATACCCCATTAAGCCAGCGGCCAAGCAGCATCAGCGGCCCGTCGTCCAGAGCAAAGCGTTGGCGAATGGCATTCAGGGCTTCGGGCGTCGCTTCCTGTTCAGCCGAGCGAGCTCGCAGCAGGCTAATTGCCGGGTCGCGACCGGATAGCCAGGGCATCAGACCGATCAGGGATATCATTGCCAACAGGGCAAACAGCCGCGAGGCCAGTGGCAATAGCCATTGCGCCAGTCGCATCAGGGCTGTCCGCTGGCGATCATGCTGCGCGGTGTCACCAGTTGGCGTTCTCGCGGATCGCGCTCTGCATTCTTCATGCCCACGGCTTCCCCCTGGATCACTCGTTCATGCAGCAGCGGGATCGCGGCATTAGTGGCCAGTATGCGTTTTTCCGCCGCCATGATCGCCTGACGCCGCTGTGCTCCGGCCGCAATAGCGGCAGCCTGAGTTATAGCCGCATCCACCTGCGGGTCGCACAGTTGGGCGATATTGAACGAGCCCTGACAGGCGAAATCGCTGAACATATAAGCCAGTGGATCGCCGGAGTCCAACACCGTGGCTCGCGACAGAATAAATGCGTCGAATTTGCCTGCCAGCGCATCGGCCTCAATATGCGCATATTCCCGCACTTCCTGTTTCACCACAAAGCCTGCTGCGCCAAGCTGTTGCGCCAGATAAACGGCGACTTCCGGTAGCTCGGCGCGATCGCTGAAGGTGGCCAGGGTGATGGTTTTATTCGTTACCGTCTTGGTGGGCAGCAAGGGTTGCGGCTGTCTCAATGGGGCGGCCCAGGGCAGTGCCGGGCCAAGCAGCCCGCTGGCGACATCGGCACGGCCTTCGTAAACATTGTCCACCAGGGGTTGACGCTCAATAGCCGCGGCGGCGGCGGCACGCACCTGCGGATCGCTAAAGACACCTACTCGGGTGTTCAGATACAGGGTATTGGTGCGCGGCATCGGCACTTCATGGATGCGTTCTGCCGCAATCAGTGGCAACTGTGATACCGGCACGGCTTCAACCAGATCGGCACTGCCGGTGCGCAGAGCTGCGGCTCGGGCGGAACCGTCCGGTACAAAACTGACGTCGATACCCGGCGCTGCGGCTTTTTGGCCCCAATAACCTTCAAAACGCTTTAGTCGCGCGCTGCTGGTCCCGTTGATTTCCGTCAGCACAAAAGCGCCGGTCCCGGCCAGCAATGGGTTAACCACGCCGTTGGCACCGTAAGCCCGTTCGGCAAGGATCGCCAACTGTGGGCTGGACAGCCGTTGCGGAAGTAAAGGGTCGGGGACCGCGGTGGAAATAATCACGGCGTGATCGCCTTCAATGCTGACTGATAATTCAATGCCGTCGAGGATACGCGGTTTGGGTGCGGCGTTGATTGCCGCCGAAAGTGAGCGTACGACGCTCTGTGCTGTCATTACACTGCCGTCGTGGAAACTGACCCCCGGCCGCAACACAAAGCGCCAGCGGTGTTGATCTATCTGCTGCCATTCGGTGGCCAATGCCGGTTCGGCATCACCATTGGCGTTCAGCAGCACCAGCGTTTCGGTATTGCTCCAGCGCGAAAGTTTAAACGCATCATCGCTGAGCGGCGTGAGCCCGGAACGAGGCGGTTGCAACATGGCCAGCCGGATGCGCCGTTCTTCGCCGTTACCTGCTTTCGGTTCGGCAGGGTCAAAACAGCCGCCAAGCAGCAAGCTGCCGGCGAGCAGGCAGCCGGTGGGGCCAATAAAGCGTGGGTTCAACATGAAAAAGTCCTCAGAATGTCAGGGCTGATAAAGGGCGGGTAACGAGGGAATGGCGGCCAGCAGATCGCAGGTGGCGGCATGTCGCGGGCTGCGCAGCAGTTCATCGGTTGGACGATCTTCCACGATGACGCCGCAGGCCATCACCAGCGTTCGTTGGCATAGGGCGGCGACCAGTGAAATATCATGGGAGACAAGTAGCATGCCCATATTTTGTTGACGAGTAATCTTGTCCAGCAGGCCGATGATCTGCTGGCGCAGTGGCAGATCCAGACCGCTGACCGGTTCATCGGCGATTAAAAAACGGGGCTGTAGCGCGATAGCACGCGCCAGCGCCACCCGTTGTGCCTGCCCACCGGAGAGCTGGCCGGGGCGGGCGTGTATCAGGTGATCATCCAATTCGACCTGCCGCAAGGCCCGCTCAGCGGCAATGCTCAAATCCTGCCTGGGTGCCAGCTGACGCAGAGGTTCAATAATCAACTCGGCCACCGTGTGGCGCGGGTTAAGTGAGGCATGGGCATCCTGAGGGACGTATTGCACCAAACGTCGATACCAGCGCAATGGGTTCACAGCGGTTGGGCGGACGGCATTACCCTGGCATAGGATATGGCCGGCATCCGCGGTTTCCAATGCCAGCAACAGCCTGAGTAGCGTTGATTTCCCTGCGCCGGAGCAGCCTACCAGCCCGACGCGTTCCTCCGGATACAGATTCAGGTCGGTGGGTTTCAGTCCGTCAGACTGTGATGAATATCGTCGACAGACTTGCTGCAGGCTGATAAAGGGCAGCGTTCCGCTGATTGACATGCCATTCACTCCGTTAACCTGCCAGACTCAACGGCGCTGTCCGCTTGGAGGTTGGACGCTGCGCTGTGGCAACCAATTGCCGGGTATAGGGGTGAGCAGGGTGATGCAGTAATTGTGCGAACGATCCCTGCTCGACTATTTTGCCATCTACCATGACGATGGCGCGCTGACACAGGTTGGCGGCAACGGTGAGATCGTGGGTAATAAACAGCAATGCCGGTGCGTGAGGACGTTCGGTATAAGCTTTCAGGATCTCGATCAGTTGATGTTGGCTGACCATGTCCAGCGCAGTGGTAGGCTCATCGGCGATTAGCAGGCTTTTCTCACCCACCAATGCCAGCGCCGCGCAGACTCGCTGGCATTGTCCGCCAGACAGTTGGCCAGGATAGCGTGACATGATGATCTCCGGGGGCAAGCCTAATACTGCCAGTAACTCGACGGCGCAACGCTGTGCCCGTTGTTTTTTCATGTTGTTCTGGCCCTGTAGTGCCAGGATTAGTTGCTGGCCCACGCGGGTCAGGGGATTGAGACTGGTAAAGGGATCCTGAAAGATGGCTGCCAGTGCGGGGCGTTTGCGCTGTTGCAAATGCCGGCCAGCGAGTTCTTGCCCTTGCAGCCGAATGGAACCATTGACTGTCGCGCCAGTCGGCAGAGTCCCTAAAATGGCGGCGGCAGTGAGTGATTTACCTGAACCCGATGCACCCAACAGACACAGACGTTCGCCGGCATACAGCGTAAAATTCAAATCGTGAATTTTGACGTCTCCATCAAGCGACAGCGTCAGGTGTTCTACGGTGAGTAACGGCGAGGGTTGGTTATCCATGGCAGATCTTTTTCTTGTGATTTTTGTTATGTGATAACATAACATTCACGTGCCGAAAATAACCAGCGGATTTACGAAATACTTTGAAATAGTGTAAAGCGGGGTAAGCAAGGTATGATGCTGAGGGTTTTGTTGTCAGGTTGGTCTTATCGGTGAGAACGCTTATTTTTGTTTTGTGTATGGCAGGTTATCTGCTGGTGCTGAGTTACCTTGGTGTTTTCGTCACGGATAAAATATGTGAGAAATCCAATAACTACACCAAGGTGTGCCGCCTGGTCGATATTTCAGAACCGCATATTCCAAAGTAAATTCGGCTGTCAGCTCAAATAGTCAGCGGTGATCAACGGCGTCAATAGCCCTGCTAATGCCGCCAGCGTTGCCCACTGTCGCCACCCAAGTCGTGCCAACCAATCCTGGCGCAGTGGCGGTGTCGCAAGCTGACCCACCGCAACCGTGCCGGTCAGCAGCAGGGTCAGAAAAATGAAAACCAACCCACGGCTCCATGCATTGAACTCGATGTGCAGCACATTGGCGTAGTACAGCCGCATCAGAATGTAATAGGCCAGCATCACCCAGGCGAAATGGGTGCGTTTTTTCAGCACCTGGTAAAGTAAAAATGCGATGAAAATACTGTGGCACACGGAGATCAGTGGCGCTTCAATCGGGCGCCTGACGCAGCCGTTATAGACCGCCAGATAGATATTAAAGACCAACTGGGCATAGAGGGTATAGATATACCAGCCATAGATGATTTTGAGCTTTTTGGGGGTGGGGGGGGTTGGGCAATAATCCGATATCATTGGAGCCTCCTGAGCTGACTAGCGTTATACCACCTAAAAACTAAATGAAAATTAAACGCCAAACAGGCTTTATTTTACTCTCGATCTGGAACTAAGCCGCATTAGCCAGGTCTGTTAAATGCTGCGACACGCAAGGTGTTTTTATGTGGTTTATGATGGTAATTCATTGATATGAAAGATTATAAAAGCGATAACTCCGCAGTGTACCTGCTGATTATCACCCTGGGACTTTATTTCTTCCTGCCACCAGCGCTGGTCGCTTTCTTCTTTGATTGGTTAAACCTCAACCCCTTCGTCATTATTCGCTTCTGGCATTTTAATCCGTTTTCCGCCGACCGCGGGATCCCCCTCTATCAAACCTTTATATACATATTAAGTTTATGGGTTATAGCGAATATTCTGCTGGCGCTTATTTTGCTGGTGGCTCGGCGTCTCTATGTTTGGTTCGTCAAAGGAACTCGTTGAGCACTGGCACCAGATAGATCATATTGATTCGAGTTTGTATGCCAGCCAAATGCTGGCATTTTTTTATTGTTGATTTTCAATCTACTTTTCCACAATCAGCCCAAGGTTTTTTGCCGACGGCAAGTTAGTTCGCCTGCTGATAAAAAGTATCCTCATGCTTGTAATTCCTTATCGATAAAGATAATAATTATCATTAATATTTCCTTTTCTTTACATACAGCACACCGATAGAACTTTTGCACTCTTGTCAGCCAGCGCTGCTGATGGGGGCGGGTCGGGGGTGACTTAATGATACTTACCGGGGATTACAAATATGCAGATGATTTTTCCTGTCAAACGGTCGCGTGTTTTGTGTGCACTCGCGATGTTCCTGCCGTTGACTTCGTTGGCTGAAGACACCCTGGTGGTTAGCGCCAGGCCCGCTGATACTGCCGAGTCGGTGACTCAGGGCTACCAGGCGACCACCAGTCAGGGGGCGACTAAAACCGACCAGCCGCTGATCCTGACAGCGCAATCTGTTTCCGTGGTGACACGCCAACAAATGAGCGATCAGCATACCCAAACGGTTAACGATGCACTGAAATATACCCCGGGCGTTTTCACTAACTTCGCCGGCGGCGCGACACGCTATGACACCATTGCATTACGCGGTTTCCACGGCGGTGATGTCAATAACACCTTCCTCGACGGCCTGCGCCTGTTAAGTGACGGCGGCACCTATAATGCCTTGCAGGTTGATCCCTGGTTCCTGGAGCGTATCGACGTTATCAAGGGGCCTTCTTCAGTGATGTACGGGCAAAGCATTCCGGGCGGGCTGGTGGCCTTGACCACCAAGCGCCCGCAGTTTGCCACGCAGGGGCAGGTTAATCTTTCGGCGGGGAATAACAGCACCAAGGGCGCGGCTTTCGATGTAACCGGCCCTTTGTCGGATCAGTGGGCTTACCGGCTGACCGGAATGACGCGCAGCAGCGATACCATGTATGACCATCAGCGTGAAGAACGCTATGCAATTTCGCCGTCATTGCTGTGGCAACCAGATGAAAATACCTCACTGTTACTGAAAGCTTACCTGCAAAAGGATCCGTCCGGCGGTTATCACAGTGCAGTACCGGCAGATGGAAGTCTCTATTCCAGCTCGGGTGACAAACTGGGGCGCGGATTTTTTGATGGCGAGAGCAGCCGTAACGTCTTCAAACGTTGGGAGCAGATTTACAGCTACGCTTTCTCACACAGCTTTAATGACGTTTGGTCATTCCGACAGAATGCCAGCTATACCCATTCTAACGTTGAACTGCAGCAGGTTTATCAGATTGGCTGGGATCAGGATCACCAGTTGCTTAACCGCTATTACAGCGGCTCGGCAACCTCACTGGATGCATTCGCCGTCGACAACCAACTGGAGGCCGACTTTGCTACCGGGCCGCTGGATCACAAAGTGATGCTGGGCCTGGATTACCAGCGTTTTCGTAATAACCTGTGGGATGAATCTGCCGGCGCCTCTCAATTGAACCCTTATACCGGTGTGTCGGGGGGCGCGGGGCTGACCAATCTGACGCATACCGATTCCCGACGCCACTATGAACAGACGGGCGTTTATCTGCAGGATGAAATCAGCCTGCAGAATTGGTATCTGAATCTGTCTGGCCGTTTTGATCGTATAGAGGCAAAAAATACGGTGCTCAACACCGGCACCAGCGATGAACGTCGTGACGACAACTTTAGCGGCCGTGCCTCGTTGCTGTATCGCTTTGACAGCGGTTTCTCACCTTACGCCAGTTACAGCACGGCGGTGACACCGGAATCGCTGGCCGATCAAAACGGCCATATGCTGAAGCCGAGCACCAGCGAGCAGTACGAGGTGGGCCTGAAATATCAACCGCCGGGCAGTTCATCAATCTACAGCATGGCCCTGTATGACCTGACGCAGAATGACGTCGCCAACCGGGTGGTGCAGCAAAGTTATTATCTGCCTGCCGGGAAAGTACATTCTCAGGGGATTGAACTGGAGGCTCGCAGCAAGTTAACCGAACATCTCGATCTGATAGCGGGCTACACCTACAACAAGGTGAAGTTTAAAGATGCGATTGACGGTAACAATGGCAATACGCCGTATCTGGCACCGGAGCAAATGGCTTCGCTGTGGGGCAAATATGCCACTGCCTACGGCGTGGATCTGGGGGCTGGGGTGCGTTATATCGGCAAACAATGGGCGGATAACGAAAATACGCTACGTATTCCTTCCGTGACGCTGTTGGATGCTTCGGTGCGGATGAATCTGGATCGCGTTAATCCATCGTTGAAAGGGGCATATGTGCAGTTAAACGTGAATAACCTGACCGACCGAAAATACGTCGCGGCCTGTTATGGCACCGGTTATTGCTATTGGGGGGCAGAACGCTCCGTGCTGGCGACGGTAGGGTACGATTTTTAAGGTAAAGCTCATGACTGCCCCGTCGGTCTTTGGCGGGGCGGTTTATCAAGCGTTAGAACAAGGAGAACATCAACACTACCGGCAGGCTCAATGGCCAGGTCAGGCCAATGGTTAACGCACTGATAAAACGAATCTTAATGGTATCCCGGCTGACCAGATAGGTAAAAATCATAGAAACTAACAGGCCAATTAAATAAAAGTATTGTGTTGCTACCCACAGCGACGACATGAAACCAATCCCAGTTGTATTTTTAAGCCTTAAATTTTAAGACCTCAATCCCACATAATCAATGCTTATTAATTCTTTCTTTTTTTAACGAAATATACCCACAGAATTTGTAGATATATACCAATTTAACGGTTTTATTAGACTGCAGGGAGAGAGCGTAATTTGAAAATGTTAAGGATATGTAATATATTGGTGTCTTATAAAGCAAAATGAGGCGTTATTATGAGCTTTTGGAGAATTGTATTTACCATCATCTTGCCCCCTTTGGGTGTACTGCTGGATAAAGGGATCGGCGGGGCGTTTATCCTCAACATTATTCTGACTCTGCTCGGCTATTTCCCTGGTCTGATCCACGCATTCTGGATCCAGACCAAACAGTAATGGTTTTGCGGGCATATCGCCCAGGGAAGCGGTCTGTTCAGCGTAACGCTATCAACCCTGGTATGGGCACATGCCGGGGTTTTTATCTTTGAAGAGGCTAATGAATATTGAGGCCGTAGACAAACAACCATGAAAAAAGCATCGCCAACAGGCCTGCGATACAAAGAATGGAGATCATTTCCTTCACTGAATAATTCCCTTTTGATTTCGTTGAAATTACTTCCCATTGTTTTTTCATGAGATTTTAGATCGTAATAGGTAAAAATCCTAGTTTTAATGTGGTGATATGACCGATCCGTGGATTTATGCTGACGGAAATCTGGCAGATCACCCGAGCTGAATGGAACGCCAGAAGGGATATAACCAAGGGTTAACTATTCGTAGCTATTGCTGAAAGCGGCGGCAGTGAACTATATACAACAGGGCATATAAGGCGTTTTGGCTTGGTGCAGATGGCGCTGGAAGCATGGCGATGTTGATTATCGGGTCTGGCGTAACGCCTCCACGTGGTTAAAGAAGGAATTTGTAATGAATGCAAAACCTACAGTAGTCCTGGTCCATGGATTTTGGGGCGGTGCAGCCCACTGGAGTAAAGTCATTACCGAATTGTCGCATAAAGGATATCACTCGATTCATGCCGTAGAGATGCCGCTGACATCGCTGGCCGATGATGCAGAGCGCACGCGCAAGATGGTGGCACAGCAAGAAGGCCCGGTGTTATTGGTCGGGCACTCTTATGGTGGCGCGGTAATCAGCGAAATGGGCAATTTGCCTAATGTGGTCGGGCTGGTGTTTATCGCTGCCTTTGCACCAGATGCAGGGGAAAGCCCTGGCGGCATCACTCAGCAACATCCTCCGATTGCGGCGGCGAACCTGGCACCGGACAGTGATGGCTATTTATGGATTAAAGCCGATAAATTTCACGAAAGCTTCTGTCAGGATCTTTCCGCCGATGCAGCACTGGTGATGGCGGTAACCCAGAAGGCACCGCTGGCCAGTACCTTCGGCAACGAGATCACCGAACCGGCCTGGAAACACAAACCTTCCTGGTATCAAATTTCCAGCAATGACCGAATGATTGCACCAGAAAATCAACAGCATATGTCGGCACGGTTGAAGGCTAAAAAAGTCATTACGCTGAATGCCAGCCACGCCTCGCTCGCTTCGCATCCGCAGGAAATCGCCGCTTTGATCGACGATGCCGCTAACGCCTTGTAAACCTACATCGCTCAGGCCCTGCGACTGCGGGGCTTTTTTATGACTGTCGGTACTCGCGGACGTCTACCAGACCTCAAAATCCCTTCTGGCTATCCTGTTGACCTACAAAGCTTGACGCCAAAAAAATCCCGCACAGCGGCGGGATTAAGGGATGATAGCGACAAACTGGATGTTGTTCTGATTCTGCGGTGTTGTGTGTTTCCAGACCACGACAGTAGCGCACCTGAATTTCGACGACAAGACGAAAAACGGCAATGGCGCAGGTATCAGAATATCCTCATAAGAAACTGAAATTGTTTGCTAAATGGGTAACTCAATGGAAGGGGCATAGCCTGATAGCGATTATAGAACCACTTCCTTGTGGAGAGGCGTCCTAGCGTCGTTTCCGCTTGGTGTTGAAAGTAGTTCCCCTTCTTTGCCGCAAATACATGACAAAGGAAAATACGACAACTGCGATCAAAACGACGATGATTGCAACGGGAAGGTATTCCATAGCACTCACCTGAGATGGCAATTCGGCATCCCATTAAATAGGACTTTTCCTAATTCAAGCAATAAGCATTGCGTAAGGGAAGCGTAATTAGGAATTACCTTAGCTATCGTCCCCTGGAACTGTGCAGGAGAAAAAACCATTAAACGAACAGTAACTTACAGCTTTATCTGAGAGGCAGGGAAGGCGGGCAGTTGATTTGATTGAGCGGGGCGTTAGGTAAACCTGAATTAAAACTTTCCAGTGGCAGTTTCCATTATTTTTGCAAAAGAAAACGGCCGATTAGTCTGATTAACCGGCCGTTGATAAAGATGTTAATTATGCGGTCTGCTTGTGGAAAAGCTCGCGGAACACCGGATAGATATCGTCCGGTTCGCGGATATGCTGCATGGCAAAATTATCGAATTTCGCCTGCAGGTCTTCATACTCACGCCACAGTGTTTGATGGGCACGGCGGGTGATTTCAATGTAGCTATAGTAACGCACCATCGGCAGCAGTTTCTTCGCCAGCAGTTCGTGACATAGCGGTGAGTCATCGGCCCAGTTATCGCCATCCGATGCCTGTGCGGCATAGATATTCCATTGTGCCGGGTCGTAACGTTCTTCAACCACTTCATTCATCAGTTTCAGCGCGCTGGAAACTATGGTGCCGCCAGTCTCCTGCGAGTAGAAGAACTCCTGTTCGTCCACTTCCTTCGCCTGGGTATGGTGACGGATGTACACCACGTCGACGTTTTTATAGGTTCTGCTCAGGAACAGATAGAGCAGAATATAGAAACGTTTGGCCATGTCTTTGGTGGCCTGGTCCATCGAGCCAGAAACGTCCATCAGGCAGAACATCACCGCCTGGCTGGAGGGTTCGGGCCGCCGTTCATAGTTCTTGTAGCGTAAATCGAAGGTGTCGATAAAGGGCACGCTTTCGATTTTTTTGCGCAACTCGGCAATTTCCTTCCGCAGCCGTTCCTCTTCCAGCAGTTGCACCGGTTCGGTGTTTTCCATCTGGGTGAGTTCGTCTTCCAACTCATGTAAGGCGCGCCGTTTACCGGCGGTCATGGCGGTTCGTCGCGCCAATGAGTTTTGCAGAGAACGCACTACGCTGATGTTAGCCGGCACGCCGTTGGCGGTGTAACCGGCCCTATGGGTCTTGTACTCGGTGAGCTGCTTGTACTGATTCTTTTTCAGGTTTGGCAGCGCCAGATCCTCAAACAGCAGATCGAGATACTCGTCCTTGGAGATCTGGAAAACGAATTCGTCCTCGCCTTCGCCATCCTGGCTGGCGTTACCCTGGCCGCTGCCACCGCCGCCGCCACCCTGTGGGCGCTCAACGCGGTCATTCTGGACAAAGTGGTCATTACCGGGATGAACGCGGTGGCGTGTGCCACCGCGACCCTGATGAAACATCGGCTCGTTGATATCGCCAGTGGGGATCGAGACGGACTCCCCGCTGTCTACGTCGGTGACCGAACGCTTGTTGATGGCTTCGGCAATCGACTGTTTGATTTGCGACTTGTAACGACGCAAGAAGCGCTGGCGGTTCACCATGCTCTTGTTTTTACCGTTCAGCCGTCGGTCAATAAAATAAGCCATACTTCCCCCAAACGACGTTGCCAACTTTCTACGCCATCTCCATGACGCTAATTCTCATTAGACGTTATGAAGACTTTCTGACCCGCAGATACCATTCACACAGCAGGCGAACCTGTTTGCGGGTGTAGCCTTTCTCCATCATGCGATCGACGAAGTCGTCGTGTTTCTTCTGCTCGTCCGTTGAGGTCTTAGCGTTAAACGAAATGACCGGCAGCAACTCTTCGGTGTTCGAGAACATTTTCTTCTCGATCACGGTACGCAGCTTCTCATAGCTGGTCCAGTTAGGGTTGCGGCCACTGTTATTAGCCCGGGCGCGCAGCACGAAGTTGACTATTTCGTTGCGGAAATCTTTCGGGTTGCTGATGCCGGCCGGCTTCTCGATTTTTTCCAGTTCGGCGTTCAGCGATTCGCGATCGAACAGTTGGCCGGTATCCGGATCACGGTACTCTTGATCCTGGATCCAGAAATCTGCATAGGTCACGTAGCGGTCAAAAATGTTCTGGCCGTATTCCGAGTAAGACTCCAGATAAGCCGTCTGGATCTCTTTGCCGATAAACTCGGCGTATTTCGGGATCAGATAGCCTTTCAGGTGCTCCAGGTATTTCTCTGACTGATCTTGAGGGAATTGCTCACGTTCGATCTGTTGTTCCAGCACGTAGAACAGGTGTACCGGGTTAGCGGCGACCTCTGCGTGATCGAAGTTGAATACCCGCGACAGAATTTTAAACGCGAAACGGGTAGACAGGCCGTTCATGCCCTCATCAACCCCGGCATAGTCGCGGTATTCCTGATACGACTTGGCTTTGGGATCGGTGTCCTTCAGGCTTTCACCGTCATAGACGCGCATTTTCGAGTAAATGCTCGAGTTTTCCGGCTCTTTCATGCGCGAGAGCACGGTAAAGCGAGCCAGCGTTTCCAGAGTGCCAGGGGCACATGGCGCATGGGTCAGTTCACTGTGATCCAGCAGCTTGTCGTAGATTTTGATCTCTTCCGACACCCGCAGGCAGTAAGGCACCTTGACGATGTAAACACGGTCGAGGAAGGCCTCGTTGTTTTTGTTGTTACGGAAGGTCACCCATTCTGATTCGTTGGAGTGAGCCAGGATAATACCGCTGAACGGCAGGGCGGAAATCCCCTCGGTCCCGTTGTAGTTACCTTCCTGGGTGGCGGTCAGCAGAGGGTGCAGCACCTTGATCGGCGCTTTAAACATCTCTACGAACTCCATGATCCCCTGGTTGGCGCGGCACAGAGCACCGGAATAGCCATAGGCATCCGGATCGTTTTGCGCGTGATTCTCCAGCTTACGGATATCGACCTTGCCGACCAGCGCGGAGATATCCTGGTTGTTCTCATCGCCCGGTTCGGTTTTGGCGATGGCAATCTGTTCCAGAATAGAAGGGCGTACTTTGACGACTTTGAATTTGGTGATGTCGCCGCCAAACTCATGCAGGCGCTTGGCCGCCCACGGCGACATGATGGTGCCGAGGTAGCGATTCGGGATGTTATATTCTTTCTCCAGAATATTGGCATCCTCCTGCGGGTTGAACAGGCACAGCGGGTGGTCGTTAACCGGGCTGCGTTCCCCGTTGGCGCTCAGGGTGTAGATAGGCACCAACTGCATCAATGCTTTCAGGCGTTCTGCCAGCGATGATTTCCCGCCGCCCACCGGGCCCAGCAGATAAAGGATTTGTTTCTTCTCTTCGAGGCCCTGCGCGGCGTGTTTCAGGTAAGAGACTATCTGCTCGATAGCTTCCTCCATGCCGTAGAACTCTTCGAATGCCGGATAGCGCGCGATCACGCGGTTGGAGAACAGGCGAGACATGCGCGACTCAAGCGCAGTGTCGACCATGACTGGTTCACCGATAGCCATTAGCAGACGTTCGGCCGCATTGGCATATGCACTGCGATCTTGCCGGCAAATGGTAAGAAAGTCCTGCAGTGTGAACTCTTCGTCCTTGGCAGCTTCGTAGCGCTGGCGATAGTGGTCAAATATGTTCATGGCGATGCCCGTCCTTTCGTTATTAGCACAGGTTAAAGGGAGCTGGTGATAGTGTTTTGGCTCCCGAAAGAAGAAGTTATCCCTGAGTACAGCAACTCGTATGCCAACTTGGTGCGCTTATTATCGCGAGTTGCGCTGTATTGCCACTGGCTCAGGATTTATTCACCTTCTGATTTAAGCTTAGTTTGCATACCAGAAAATTTCCTGCGTGATAAAAAGCTTTTTTTAAGTCATATCAATGACTCAGTTATTACAGGGATAGCCAAATGCCTTGTCTGGCGCGGCCTGCGGCAAAAAACGTCATGGTTCTGCCATGATTAATTCATATTTAGGTTCTAAGTTATTCGATCTCGGTCGTTTTCTATTGTAAAGATTCAGCGACTAACTAAATTCTCACATAAACTAAGCACGCTATTAACTCTGTTATTTATGGAAAAAGAACCAGTGAAGATTTTTAAACTCAAAACGCTAGCAATTATCGCTTCCGCAATGGTTTGTGCGCAAAGTGCTCAGGCAGGAACTTGGTCACTCGGCGCTTCCGCGCTGGTTAGCCCGGATCCGTATCGTGGCTATCAGGACCGCGTGTATCCGGTACCCGTCATTAACTATGAAGGTGACGATTTCTACTTCCGTACGCTGACCGCCGGTTATTACCTGTGGAAAGATCAGCAAAACCAACTGAGTCTGATGGGCTACTTTTCACCGCTGGGCTACCGCCCGGGTGACAGCGACGATGACCGCATGAAGCAGTTGAACAAGCGTCGCGGTACGCTGATGGCCGGTCTGGCCTATTCGCATTTTGCTGAGTGGGGGATTCTGCGCACCACCTTTACCGGTGATACGTTAGACTACAGCAACGGTATGGTGGGGGATTTAGCCTATCTGTACAAATTTGATCTGGGCGATTTCACCCTGGTACCTGGCGTAGGCGTGTCGTGGAGCAGCAAAAACCAGAACAAATACTACTACGGTATCAGCGAAAATGAATCTCGCCGCAGCGGTCTGGACAGTTACACGCCAAGTGATAGCTGGGCGCCGTACGTTGAGCTGAGTGCCAACTATAAGATCAACAAAGATTGGGATGCCTTCTTTGTTGGGCGTTATGTCCAACTGTCTGATGAAGTTAAAGACAGCCCAATGGTGGATAAATCTTACACCGGACTGTTGATGACGGGTGTGAAATACAGCTTCTAATCGAAGCCTGCACCAATGTCGTGCAATGTAGGCATCATAAAGGGGCGCTGGCGCCCCTTTTGCACATCTGTAGCGCAGCAAGTCTTTGCTGCACTTAAACGGGATCAGCCGTTGTTACGAACACGGAAGGTCACCGCCAGTCGTGCCGGTTGTTCACCGGCTGCCACCAGAGGTTTACTGACGCGGCCGGTTTCTACGCAAACCATGGTTTTATAACCGTCATTTGGCATATCCGCCATGCTGCAAGAAAGCTCCACGCCGGGGTTCCAGGCAATCACATCACTCATGTGATGGTGATGAACCTCAATGGTGCGTTGTTGCGCCGCGTCCTTGATCAGACTGAAGGCATCCGGTTGGGTATAAACCCGGTCGGTCTGGCCGACAAAGGTCACGTCACCCACCTGGCGAGCTTCTGCGCCGCCGGCAACCTTATCGATATAGGGTTCGCCGAGCCCGGCAACTTTAACCTGCCCGATATCACCGATCTGGAAGTAGGTGTGCAACGCTGCGGTCGCCTGATAGTCGCCGTGGGATTCCAGCTCTATTTCGCATTCCTCACCCAGTTTGAAGCGGGCAATCAGCGTAAAGGCATGTGGCCACAGGCTGCGGGTTTGCTCATTGTCTTTCAGCGTAAAGGTCAGAATAACGCCGTTGTCGTCTTCATCATGCGCGGTCAGAGTCCACGGCTGATTGCGGGCGAAACCGTGCGAAGGTTTTGCTACCGGGCCAAACCAGGGCCAGCAGATAGGCACGCCGCCACGGATGGCATTGCCCTTTTTAAAGGGGGTGTTGTTGCTCAGCCAAATAACCGGTTTTTCACCGCTAGGTTGCCAGGCCAACAGATGCGCACCCTGAAGTGAGATAGCGGCACGCACTTTCGGATGGGAAACCACTACGACAGGCAGTTCATCGAGCTGGCGCTGACTGATAAAAGGGGAAATTTGTTCGGTAACGGGTAGGGTGAAAATCTTTTCGTTCATCGGGTTGCCTTTTGTTCGCCGTAGAAACAAAAAAAGGGTGACAAAAATGTCACCCTCATCATCAGCTTAACATCAATCCATTATTTGGAGATGTGAGCGATCAGATCCAGAACCTTGTTGGAATAGCCGGTTTCGTTGTCGTACCAGGAAACCAGTTTCACGAAGGTGTCGCTCAGAGCGATACCGGCTTTGGCATCGAATACGGAAGTCAGAGTTTCGCCGTTGAAATCGGTAGAAACCACTTCGTCTTCGGTGTAACCCAGTACGCCTTTCAGCTCGCCTTCAGAAGCGGCTTTGATAGCAGCACAGATTTCTTTGTAAGAAGCTGGTTTTGCCAGACGAGCAGTCAGGTCAACCACAGACACGTTCGGAGTTGGAACGCGGAACGCCATACCGGTCAGTTTGCCGTTCAGTTCTGGGATAACTTTACCTACTGCTTTAGCAGCACCGGTAGAAGAAGGGATGATGTTCTGGGATGCGCCGCGGCCGCCGCGCCAGTCTTTGTGAGACGGGCCATCAACAGTTTTCTGAGTTGCGGTAGTTGCATGCACAGTGGTCATCAGAGCTTCAACGATACCGAACTTGTCGTTGATAACTTTAGCCAGTGGTGCCAGGCAGTTGGTGGTGCAAGAAGCGTTAGAAACGATTTCCTGGCCAGCGTAGGATTTGTGGTTAACACCCATAACGAACATTGGGGTGTCGTCTTTGGATGGGCCAGTCAGAACAACTTTCTTAGCGCCTGCAGCGATGTGTTTACGTGCAGTTTCGTCAGTCAGGAACAGGCCAGTTGCTTCAGCAACGACGTCAACGTTGACTTCGTTCCACTTCAGGTTAGCCGGATCTCTTTCTGAGGTACAACGGATGGTTTTACCGTTAACAACCAGGTGGCCGTCTTTAACTTCTACAGTGCCGTTGAAGCGGCCGTGAGTAGAGTCATATTTCAGCATGTAAGCCATGTACTCTGCGTCTAACAGGTCGTTGATTGCAACGATTTCGATGTCAGAACGATCTTGAGCAGCACGAAAAACAATGCGACCGATACGGCCAAAACCGTTGATACCTACTTTGATAGTCATATATTCCACCAGCTATTTGTTAGTGAATAAAAGGTTGCCTGTAAAATTACAAAAACCTTACCAAGCGTCAAGCGGAATCGTGTCAATTCTTGCTGCAAATCAAACCTGGAAGCCGGGTTTGAGTGCTTATTGCACATTCCGTTTGCGTTCGGCCTCATCCGTTATATGGGGTCAAACCGCTAAGTATAAAGTCAGCCTGTTTAAGATATGTGATCGGTATCACATATTGTCATGACGTGACCTTTATGGGCTACAGTTTAGGCCAAAAAGCGCTGCAGTGTTGTTAATTTTTTGTTATTATTACTCATTGTTTTCGTTGACATTATCCACATTCAGAGAAACGCACAAATGGCTAAAGAGACAACCCCTGACCATCCGGCCACGGAACTGAATGAAATCCAACGTTATGTGACTCAGGAACGTGGTACCGAGGCGCCGTATTCCGGCAAATTGCTGCACAACAAGCGCGAGGGCGTGTACCATTGCCTGTGCTGCAACCAACCGCTGTTCTACTCCGACAGCAAGTATGATTCCGGCTGTGGCTGGCCGAGCTTCTATCAGCCGGTTTCCGACGATACTATTCGTTATCTTGATGATAATACGCACAATATGCATCGCGTTGAGATCCGCTGTGGGCATTGCGACGCACACCTGGGACATGTCTTCCCCGATGGTCCGCAGCCAACCGGTGAGCGTTTTTGCGTTAACTCGGCGTCGCTGAGCTTTACCGACGGTGAGAACGGCGACAAAACCGCCGGCTGATGGATTATTCAGTGAGAAAAATCGATTCAGCTAATTATTCTTCCAAGAGTGAGGAAATGCTCTGATGGACGTAAAAGATCTGATTGCCGCCATGACGCCGGAAATCTATCAGCGACTGGTACTGGCCGTTGAGTTGGGCAAGTGGCCGGATGGCGTAGCACTAACGCCGGAACAGAAAGAAAACAGTCTGCAGGCGGTGATGCTGTGGCAGTCATTGCACAACGCTGACCCGCAGCATATGAGTATTGGCACTGACGGGCAGATCGTGATGAAGAGTAAGCAGGAGCTGAAACAGCAGTTCATTGCTGAACCGCTGGTCAAGTTGAAGCCACAGTAAGTCTGACAGCTGGGCGATGCGAACATCGCCCGCTGAATTACTGTTTCCCGCCGTTAATCCCCAGCGATTCCGCCAGTTGATGTGCTAACCGGTTATTGTCGTCTGCGCCATATTCCCAGAACATCGCACCGCCCAACCCCTTGCTTTTGATGTAGTCAGCCTTGAGTGCAACCGAACGTGGGTTCTCGTAGGAAATAGCGAACAGCGGCTTGCCCTCGGCGGATTTCATCGTCAGATAAGGCACCTGGGCGTCACTGTCCCAATGTGCGGTGAAGCGCCGTTGGGGATCGTTCAGCAGCTTGCTGACGATATCGTTGTATTTGAAATAGCTGTCCTTGGTCAGATCCAGCCCCATAGCCTTGAACACGGCAGTTTCGCGTGCGGTGAAGTAGGGTTGGGTGACCGGGTTTTTGGCCGCGTCCGCTTTGTCCCAATCGATGCCTGGCTCGGTAGCCCGTTTTGGCACCCGGCCATAGAAACCAATGCCCAGGTTCAACTGAGCAGGTTTTAACCCGGCGGCCAGATAGTTATCCACCACAAAATTGGCGCTGTAACGATCGGCAGCGGCGACGGTTGGCCATTGTTTGGAGTCATACAGATTGGAGTTGAAGTATTGGGTGCCGTACGCCATATCGTAAGTCATCAGGTTGATGTAATCGAGGTAGGGCGCAATGCCTTTAACATCGACCCATTCCTGTGGGCTTTTCACGTTGGCACCGACGGCGATAGTCAGCAGCTTGCCTTTATCCAGGGCTTTATGCAGCTCTGCCAGTAACAGCGTGAAGTTGGCACGATCCGCCGGTTGGCTTTCGACCAGCCCCCAGGCACCGTTAACCGGGTATTCCCAGTCGAGATCGATGCCGTCCAGATGATATTGCTTGATGACCTGCTGCACCGAGCGGATAAACACCGCCCGGCTTTCCGCTGTGGCGGCCGCGCCGGAGAACCCGCGTGCGCCCCAGCCACCGACGGACAGCAAGACTTTCAGCTCCGGGTTCTGTTTACGCAGTACCGGCAACAGTTGCAAATCCGCCATCACCTTGGGTGACAGATAAATTTGGTGCAGGCGGGATGGATCTTTTAACGCCGGGTTGGTTTCCTGTTTCTCGTCGTTGTAGATCAGACCGAAAGAGTAATTGAGGTGGGTAATTTGTGTGACATCGAGCTTGTTGATATCGCCACCAGGGCCGGCGGTAACATCACCGCCGCCGTTGAAATAACCGACGGAAAGGTAAGAAGCGGCATGAGCCATGCCGGCACCAGCCATACCAAGCTGCACCGCTACCAGCAAAGGCAGCAGTTTACGGGTTAATACCATGTCATCTCCTTTGGTCGGCAAGGCCGACCGAAACCGCCTGAGGCGGTAACATAAAGCCGGGCTCAATGGGCCCCGGATGCGTATAACTTACTGATGCCAATGCATCAGCGGTCATAACAGCAAAAGCGCCGCACGCGAACAAGATGTAATCACAGGAGAATGGTCGGAATGTGAGCGATGTCGAGATTTGGGCCGGGGAGGAAAGGGCGCAAAAAGCGCCCAATGGCATCAGCGGTCGATGAATTGTGACAGGGTAACTAATTGCGCTCCGGCCTGTTGCATTATCCGCAGGGCTTCCTGACTGTCGCCGGGCTGCAAATCAACCCCGCGGCAGCCGTCGGTAATCACCGTAGTTCTGTAGCCCAACTCCAGCGCATCCAGCACGCTGAATTTTACGCAGTAGTCGGTTGCTAACCCCATAATCGCCAGATGGCTAACGTTCTGCGTTTTCAGCCAGTTGTCCAACTCGGTGTGCGAGCGGTGACCGTTGTCGAAGAAGGCGCTGTAGCTGTCGATAGCCGTATTTTGGCCTTTACGGAACACCGCGATAATGTCCCGTTGGTGTAATTGCGGATGAAACTCTGCGCCCTGGCTTTCCTGTACGCAATGCACCGGCCACCAGACCTGTGGCAAACCCTCAAGCTCACCCAGAGTGCCCACGGGGGCGTTGGCATTTACCGCAAAGCTGCGGTGATTGGCGGGATGCCAGTCCTGGCAGGCGACCACTGGCTCACCGCGTGCGCTGCAGGCCGCGATGGCCTGATTGGCAACGCTGATGACGGCATCACCGTTGGTCACAGCCAGTGCGCCGCCGGGGCAAAAGTCGTTTTGCAAATCGATAAGCAACAGGGCTGTTTTCATTGCGACTCCGTGGTATATGGGTTAACCGCTAATGCTTAGCTCGCCACGCAGATCCAGTTGCATCTGGCTGCGAATTTGTTCCGGCGTCAGCGGTTGGCTCAGCAGGTAATGCAGCTTGGTCAATGCGGCCTCGACCGTCATGTCAAATCCACTGATGACGCCGGCATGGGCCAGTGCATTACCGGTGGCGTAGCCTTCCATATTGACCCTCCCGGAGATGCATTGCGTCAGATTGACCACCACAATGCCGCGTTCGGAAGCGTCGCGCAATTCATCCACCAGCTCTGCTTTTTGCGGCGCGTTGCCTACCCCGTAAGAGCGCAGGATCAAGGCTTTCACCGGCTGTAGCAGGAAATTGCGTACTACCGCGCCGGAAATACCTGGGTAAATGGTCACCACACCGATCGGCTGCGGCGTAATGTCATGCACCTTGAGTTCGCCATTGCAGACCGGGCTGTCGATGCCGTTCTGGCGGCGAATGTGAATACCGGCCTCCAGCAGCGGCGGCAGGTTGGGTGAAGCAAAGGCGTCGAAACCGTCAGCATGCGCCTTGGTGGTCCGGTTGCCACGGAACAGCTTGTTATTGAAGAACAGGCTGACTTCATTTACCGGATGGTTGGCTGCCAGATACAGCGCGTTCAGCAAGTTGGTCTGGCCATCGGAACGCAGTTCCGCCAGTGGGATCTGAGAACCGGTGACAATCACCGGCTTGGCCAGGTTTTCCAGCATGAATGACAGCGCCGAGGCGGTGAACGCCATGGTGTCGGTACCGTGCAGGATCACGAAGCCATCATAGCGGTCATAATTCAGTTTGATATCGTCGGCGATATGCTGCCAGTCTTCCGGCGTCATGTCGGAGGAGTCGATCAGCGGTGCATATTCATGAATGGTGAAGTCCGGCATTTCCGGCCGGTGGAATTCCGGCATCAGGGCCAGTTGCCGCTGCAGGTGGCCGGAAACAGGAATATAACCGTGCTCAGAACGCTGCATGCCGATGGTCCCGCCAGTGTAGGCGACGTAAATCGATTTCTTTTGCATAGTGATTGTTTTAACAGAAATAAGATGAGCTGAATTATAGGGGGATAAGCGCAGAAAAAAAGCCCGGCGGGTGCCGGGCTGAGGATTAATTTGTTAGCGGACTTCTCCGCAGGTCAAACAAATGGCATAACGGTTTTGCGGATCGTTCAGGTTATTGAATAAACCCGGTTGCTCTTTGACCGCCATGGCCACTGATGCCAAGGGCGCAGGCAGCATCGACTGGATGGCTGCCGGCAGCATGGCGTGAATGGAAACGCCAAACTGACTGAGAACCATATCGGTCAGGCTTGGCGTATCGACAAACCAGTTAAGCTGCCACTGTTTCAATTGCGCCAGTTCGGCGGCTTTCTTCACCGCGTCGTCGAAGTCACCCAACTGATCGACCAGACCATTGGTCTTGGCATCGCTGCCCAGCCACACGTGACCCTGAGCAATCTGATCAACCTGCTGTGGTGTCATTTTGCGTGACTTGGCGACCAGGTCGATAAAGTTTTGATAACCTTTCTCGATGTTCAACTGCATCATCTGCGAGAACTCCGGCGGCAGCGCCTTGGTGACCGCCAGATCCGCCAGCGGCGAGGTTGCCACGCCGTCGGTATGCACGCCGATGCTGTCCAGCGTCTGCTCGTAGGTGTTAATCACCCCGAAGATGCCAATGGAACCGGTGAGGGTGCTCGGGCTGGCGATGATGTAGTCCGCCGGTGTAGAGACCCAATAGCCGCCCGAGGCCGCCATGCCACCCATGGAAACCACCACAGGTTTGCCGGCGGCACGTACCGCAGCCAACTCGGAGCGGATCACTTCCGAGGCGCTGACGCTGCCCCCTGGGCTGTTGACTCGGAAAATCACCGCCTTGATGGCCGGATCCAGTCGCGCCTGACGCAATTCTGCGGCGGTGGTATCGCCGCCAACGGTGCCTGGTGTTTGCGGACCGTCCATGATCGCGCCGTTAGCGAAGATCACGGCGATTTTACCGCCTTGATCCGGCGTTGGCTTCGGCTGGTAGTCGTAGATGCTGGTCGCGTTGAAATCATTGGCCTGCTTGTCCCAACCGAAAGTCTTGATCAGTTGGTTTTCGATGACGGTGCGCGACGCCAGTTCATCGACCAGTTTGTTATCCAGCGCATACTTGGCCGTATCCCCCCCGGCAGCCTGCATACCGCTCAGCACGCCTGCGGCCCCTGGGAACAGCTGTTGCGCCGTGATCTGGCGGTTAGCCGCCACGGTATCCAGATAGTTTTGCCACAATCCACCAATCCAGCGGCTGTCTGCCTCACGGGCGGCCGGTGACATATCGTCACGGATCAAGGGTTCCACGGCGGATTTATAGGTACCGACGCGGAAGATGTTGGTGGTGACCTTGAGTTTTTCCAACAACGATTTGTAGTAAAGGTTGTTGGTGGCAAAGCCGTGCAGGTCGACCGCACCCTGTGGCGACAGATAAACCTTGTTGGCGTAGCTGGCCAGATAATATTGCGTCTGGTTATAGCTGTCGCCAATGGCAAAGATCGGTTTGCCACTGTCACGGAATTCACGTAGCGCCTTGCCGATGTACTGCAGCGAAGGCTGATCGGCACCGGCAAAGTCATTCAACTGCAATACCATGCCGGTAATGTTTTTGTCGTCTTTAGCCTTGCGGATGCTGTCAACCACGTCAAACAGGGAGTTTTCCTGCAGGCGGTTGCTGGAAGCGCCCAACAGTTCACGACCCCATTGGCGGACCTTGTTGTTCATCGACGGTTGGTCAACGACCACGCCGCTCAGGTCCACCAGCAACGCACCGCGGGTAGGCACGGCAGGGGTGGTGGCACTCTGGAATGAAAGATAGATACCGACCCCAACCAGGATCAGCAACACCAGGAACAAATTGAGGATCAGTTCCCTGATAAAGTTCAGCAGACGCCATGTCCACCTGAAAACGCCGGCAATGATTTGCCACAATGTGCGCATGTGCTCTCCAGCAAGAGTCGAGAATGTTCCGCTATCCTAATGAGCGGCCAAAGAAATGTCAGCTTTAAATCGTGGGTCACAGAGGCTAATGCCGAGGCTGTCACTCGCCGTTTAGCTATGTTAACGTGATTTGAATGAAAATTGTTATCAGGAGTTTACGATGGATGCACTGGATCTTTTACTGAATCGCCGCTCTGCGTCACGCCTCGCGGCCCCGGCGCCGACGGGTGAGGCACGCCAGAATATCATCAACGCGGGCCTGCGAGCGCCCGATCATGGTGCCTTGCAGCCATGGCGTTTTGTGATGATCGAAAACCAGGGTCTGGAGCGTTTTAGCCAATTGTTACAAGCTGCTGCAAAGCAGGACGAAATGGATGAAGCCGCGCTAGAAAAGGCGACAAAAGCGCCATTCCGCGCCCCGCTGATTATCACCGTGGTGGCCCATTGCACTGAAGAAACCAAGGTGCCGCGCTGGGAACAGGTGGTTTCTGCCGGTTGTGCGGTTCAGGCGATGCAGATGGCCGCACTGGCGCAGGGTTTCAACGGTATCTGGCGCACCGGCGCCTGGACCGAACATTCACTGGTTCGTGAAGCTTTTGGCTGTCGCGAGCAGGACGAAATTGTCGGCTTCCTGTATTTGGGGACTCCACAGTTAAAAGCTTCCACCAAAGTGATCGCCCCGGACAGCACGCCTTTCGTCAGCTATTTCTGATCCCACTGGCGGGATTGCGGCAAAAATGCGCTAAATCCCGCCATTCTGTGTTGTTTATGAGCAGGCCGTTCGGTTATCGGCAGCCCGCTCTTACCAATCCCGTCGGCAAGCGCTACCCTATGATATCTTGAATGCCGTTAACCGAAGGGAGTGGTATATGACATCGCCAGCGATCCGTTTAACCCAGTACAGCCATGGCGCCGGCTGCGGTTGTAAAATCTCACCGAAAGTTCTCGAAACTATTCTGCACAGCGAGCGGGAGAAATTTGTCGATCCGCGCTTGCTGGTGGGTAATGAAACCCGTGACGATGCGGCAGTGTATGACATCGGCAACGGCGTGGGCATTATCAGCACCACCGACTTCTTTATGCCGATCGTCGATAACCCGTTCGATTTCGGTCGCATCGCCGCCACCAACGCCATCAGCGACGTGTATGCCATGGGCGGTAAACCGATCATGGCGATTGCCATTCTGGGCTGGCCGATTGCTACGCTGCCGGCAGAAGTGGCGCAGCAGGTGATCGACGGCGGGCGCTATGCCTGTCAGCAGGCGGGTATCGCCCTGGCGGGAGGACATTCTATCGATGCGCCAGAGCCTATTTTTGGCCTGGCGGTGACCGGCATCGTCAATACCGAGCGGGTGAAGAAAAACAGCGCGGCGCAGGCCGGAGCCAAATTGTACCTGACCAAGCCGTTGGGCATTGGCGTGCTGACTACCGCCGAGAAGAAAAGCAAGCTGTTGCCAGAGCATGAAGGCCTGGCAACCGAAGTGATGTGTCAATTGAACAAGCCGGGCACGGATTTTGCCGAAGTCGAAGGCGTGACGGCGATGACCGACGTTACCGGCTTTGGTCTGCTGGGGCATCTGAGCGAGGTTTGCCAGGGCTCAGGGTTGCAGGCGACGGTCTGGTTTGATCAGGTACCTAAATTGCCGGACATCGAGCGTTATATTGCCGCGGGCTGCGTGCCGGGTGGCACCGGGCGCAATTTTGAAAGTTACGGCCATCTGGTCGGTGAAATGACCGACCTGCAGCGCCAATTGCTGTGCGATCCGCAGACCTCCGGCGGCTTGCTGCTGGCGGTACTACCTGAAGCAGAGCAACTGGTGCAGGCGATTGCCGAGCGCCACGGCATTCAACTCCAGGCTATCGGTGAACTGCATGCGGCAGTGCCGGGCAAGCCGTTGATTGAGGTTGCCTAGTGTCAGCTACCAGGGAACGGGAAGACGGCCAGGATTATCGCCGTATTTTTTTGCAGGATATCCCGCTGATTGACGTGCGTGCGCCGGTTGAGTTTCAGCAGGGCGCGTTCGCCAATGCTATGAATCTGCCGTTAATGAACGACGACGAGCGGCAGGCCGTCGGCACCTGTTACAAACAGCAAGGCCAGCAGGCAGCGATTGCGCTGGGCCACAGCCTGGTTAATGGCAGGCTTCGTGAGCAACGTACGGCAGCCTGGCTGGCGCAATGTGCCCAATGGCCGGAAGGCTATATTTACTGTTTCCGCGGCGGTTTGCGTTCTCAGTTGGTGCAGCAGTGGCTGCGTGAGGCCGGCGTCGCCTATCCGCGCATCACCGGCGGTTACAAGGCCCTGCGCAATTTCTTGCTCACCACGCTGGAGCAGAGCGCTGAACTGCCGATGGTGCTGATTGGCGGCAATACCGGCAGCGGTAAAACTCTGTTGGTCAATGAGCTGGCCGACGGCGTTGATCTGGAGGGGGCGGCGCACCACCGCGGTTCATCTTTTGGCCGAACGCTGGTGAGTCAAAGCGGCCAGATTGATTTTGAGAATCGTCTGGCTGTGTTATTGCTGAAAAAACAGCATGGTGGCTGCCGTCGCTGGGTGCTGGAAGACGAAGGGCGCATTATCGGCAGCAACAATCTGCCATTACCCGTCTTCAACCGTATGCAGCAGGCACCGGTGGCGGTGATAGACGATCCTTTTGAGGTGCGTCTGGCACGGCTGCAGCACGAATATATCGACCGGATGCGTATTGAGTTTGAACAGGCCTACGGCGCGCAGCTCGGCTGGCAGAAGTACGATGAATATCTGCATCACGGCCTGTTTGCCATTCGCCGCCGCCTGGGGCTGGAGCGTTTCCAACTGCTGACGCAGCACCTGGAACGGGCACTGCAGTATCAGCAGGCCAGTGGAAATAGTGACGAGCATCAGCAGTGGCTGGTGCCGTTGTTGCAGCACTACTACGATCCGATGTATCACTATCAATTGGAAAAGAAATCCCAGCGGATTGTGTTCCGCGGGAATTATGCTGAAGTAAGAGAATTCCTGATGACGTACAGCCAGAATAACGGTGAATAATGCGACTGTTTATTGCCGAGAAACCGAGTTTGGCGCGCGCCATTGCCGACGTACTTCCCAAGCCGCATCGCCGCGGCGACGGGTTTATCGCCTGCGGTAACAATGATGTGGTGACCTGGTGTGTGGGCCACTTGTTAGAACAGGCGCAGCCGGATGCCTACGACAGCCGTTATGCGCGCTGGTCGCTGGCCGATCTGCCGATCATCCCCGAAAAGTGGCAGTTGCAGCCACGGCCTTCGGTCAGCAAACAGCTTAATGCCATCAAAAAGCTGCTGCACGAGGCCGATGAAGTGGTGCATGCCGGTGACCCGGACAGGGAAGGCCAATTGCTGGTGGATGAGGTGCTGGACTATCTGGCGTTGTCGCCGGAAAAACGCCACAGCGTCCGCCGTTGCCTGATCAACGATCTCAACCCGCAGGCGGTGGAACGCGCTATCGAACGGCTGCGTGACAATCGCGACTTTATCCCACTTTGTGTCTCCGCCCTGGCGCGTTCCCGCGCCGACTGGCTGTATGGCATCAACATGACCCGCGCCTACACCATTTTGGGGCGTAATGCCGGTTATGATGGCGTGTTGTCGGTGGGCCGGGTGCAGACGCCGGTGTTAGGGTTGGTCGTCAGACGTGACGAAGATATTGAAAATTTTGTCTCGAAGGACTTCTTCGAGGTTAAAGCGCACATCGTGACGCCTAAAGACGAGCGTTTTGTCGCCCTGTGGCAACCGAGTGACTCCTGCGAGCCTTATCAGGACGAAGAAGGGCGCTTGCTGCACCGATCGTTGGCAGAACACGTGCTCAAGCGCATCGAGGGCCAGCCGGCGCTGGTCACCTCTTATAATGATAAACGGGAATCAGATACCGCACCCTTGCCGTTTTCACTGTCGACCTTACAGATTGAGGCTTCCAAACGCTTCAACCTGAGCGCGCAGCAGGTACTGGACGTGTGCCAGCGGCTGTATGAAACCCATAAATTGATCACCTATCCGCGTTCCGACTGTCGCTACCTGCCGGAAGAGCATTTTGCCGGGCGGCATTCGGTGTTGAACGCCATCAGCGTTCATCAGCCGGATCTGTATCCGCAGCCGGTGATCGACAGCGATCGCCGTAACCGTTGCTGGGACGACAAGAAGGTTGATGCTCACCACGCCATTATTCCGACCGCCCGTGCCAGTAAGGTTAGCCTCAGCCAGGATGAACTGAACGTTTATGGCTTGGTGGCGCGGCAGTACCTGATGCAGTTCTGCCCGGACGCCATGTTCCGCAAATGCGTGATTGAGCTGGATATTGCCGGCGGCAAGTTTATCGCCAAGGCGCGTTTTCTTGCTGAAGCAGGCTGGCGAACACTGTTGGGCAGTAAAGAGCGTGATGAAGAAAATGAAGGCGCTCCGTTGCCGGTGGTGGCGAAGGATGACCAGCTACTGTGTGAGCGTGGTGAGGTGGTTGAACGTCAGACCCAACCGCCACGTCCTTTTACCGATGCCAGCCTGCTTTCCGCCATGACCGGGATTGCACGTTTCGTTCAGGATAAAGCACTAAAGAAAATCCTGCGAGCGACCGATGGTTTAGGGACAGAGGCCACGCGCGCGGGCATCATTGAGTTGCTGTTCAAGCGGGCGTTTTTGTATAAGAAAGGGCGCTATATTCACTCCAGTGAAACCGGCCGGGCGTTGATCCATTCGCTGCCGGATATTGCTGCCCGTCCTGATATGACCGCCAACTGGGAAGCTACGCTGACGCAAATCAGTGAGAAATCCTGCCGTTATCAGGACTTTATGCAACCTCTGGTAGGCACTCTGCAGGAACTGATTTATCAGGCCAAGCAGAGCCGGGCGAGTATGGCGTTTCGCGGGTTGCCGCCGTCGCCTTCCGGCGGGGCGAAAAAACGCAAGAAAAGCGCCGGTAAGGCGCGGGAGAAGAGCGAATGAATCACGGCTTACTGTTGCTGGCCGGTAGCGCACTGTTGTTTTGCACCGCGGCGATGGCCAATCGCGGCGATGTCGATGTGGTGGTGCCAGTGTCGCCGGAGATCTGGGGGGCAGCAAAAAACGCTGCGGCTCAACCCGCGGCACAACCTTGCAGTCGCTGCTGCATCTATCAGGATCAAAACTATTCTGAAGGGGCGGTTCTCAAGGTGGAAGGGGAAGCGTTGCAGTGCGTACGCGACCCCAACGTGGTAGGGACTAATCCGTTAATCTGGGTGCGTCTGAAGAAGTGACGCTGTAACTCAGGCTTCCGCCTGCAATGCGCTAATATAGGCGGTTAATAGCGGCACGTCCGCCGGAGCCAGGGGATAGTCAAACGCCTGCTCTGGCGCCAACCAGACAAAATCTGAATGGCAGCGCTTTTGTAATTCGCCGCTAAAGGTATCAACCTGCCAGGCATGTAGCCGGATCATGCGCTCACTTTGTTGCCACTGGTTGCTGGCGACATAGCGGCCAACACTGGCCACAATTCCCAACTCTTCGTCCAGTTCACGCGCCAGTGCCTGTGGCTGGCTCTCGCCTGCCTCAACCTTGCCGCCGGGAAACTCCCACAGCCCGGCCTGATCGCTGTCAGCATTACGCTGCGCCAAAAGAATTTTGCCATTTCTTTCAATGATGGCGGCGACGACATCGATAATTTTCATAGGTACCACATAGCAAAACCCCGGCGTGGCCGGGGTTGGGTCATTTACAGCGAGAATTCCGCCCAGACAGGCGCGTGATCCGACGGTTTTTCCATCCCGCGGATCTGATAATCGATGCCGGTGGCGGTACAGCGTGCAGCCAATGGCGTGCTGGCCAGCAGCAGATCGATACGCAGGCCCCGGTTTT
Source organism: Serratia sp. S4 (assembly GCF_000347995.1). NCBI lineage: Bacteria > Pseudomonadati > Pseudomonadota > Gammaproteobacteria > Enterobacterales > Yersiniaceae > Serratia > Serratia sp. S4. Next base: position 2,966,101 of record NZ_KB661120.1, on the reverse strand, counting down.
CATCGAAACCCCGTGAACGGTAGTCGAACCATGAGAATTGATCGTTACGTTCCGGGTTAGCGTGGCGGTAGGTATCGACCAGGCCCCAGTTCATCAGGCGATCCATCCATTCGCGCTCCTCCGGCAGGAAGGAGCACTTACCGGTACGCAGCCAGCGTTTACGGCTTTCCTCGCCGATGCCGATATCGTAATCGCTTGGGCTGATATTCACGTCACCCATCACCAGTACCGGTGAGTCCACCGACATTTGCTGCTCCAGGTAGTTTTGCAGATCCTGATAGAAGCGTGTCTTGGCGGGGAATTTGATCGGATGGTCACGGCTTTCCCCCTGCGGGAAGTAGCCATTGATCACCGTCAGCGTGCCTTGCGGCGTCGCCAGATCGGCCATGATGATGCGGCGCTGTGCGTCTTCATCATCGGTAGGGAAACCACGGCGTACGGCAAGCGGCTTTTCTTTGGTTAGCAGCGCCACGCCATAGTGACCTTTTTGGCCATGATAGAACACGTGATAGCCATGCTGGCTGACTTCTTCCAGCGGGAACATGTCATCGTGAACTTTCGTTTCCTGCAGGCCGATCACGTCGGGCTGGTGCTGTTCGATGATCGCGGTCAGTTGGTGCGGACGCGCACGCAGTCCATTGATATTAAAAGAGACAAACTTCATGAGCGGTGCCGTTTTTACAAGAAAAATGTGTTGAGATAGTAGCAGAGTTTGACCAGAAATGTAACGCAGGCCAGCGGCATCGGGCCGCCGGCGGCAAGTTGAATTATTTTGCCCAGCGGTCGTAAGTTTTGGGCTGATAGTCGTCAAATTGTTGCAGTAAGGTTTGCGCTGATTCACTGATGTACATGGTGCCCAGATAGTCATGGCGCATAAAGCCCTGATCGGCCACGTGCTGCAGGAAACTGTTTAGCGGGCGATAGAACCCGTTCACATCCAGCAAACCAACCGGTTTACTGTGATAGCCAATCTGACCCCAGGTCCAGATTTCAAACAGTTCCTCGAGGGTACCTATGCCGCCGGGCAGAGCAATAAAACCGTCTGCCAGAGCCGCCATGCGCGCCTTACGGGTGTGCATGTCCGGAACCACTTCCAGTTCAGTCAGGCCACGATGTGCAGTTTCTGCTTCTACCAACCGCTCAGGAATAATGCCCACCGCCTCACCTCCGGCGGTAAGCACGGCATCCGCCACAATGCCCATCAACCCTTTTTTGCCGCCGCCATAGATTAGGCGTCGACCCTGAGCGGCGAGCGTTTGACCCAGTTGCCGCGCATTCTCGGCATAAGCAGGATTAACGCCTTCGCTGGCACCACAAAAAACGCAGATATTGTTACGCATGCACTTTCTTCCTTACTGCATTAAAGAAGTCAGTGGTATAGCGAATTGTTGGCCGGAGTTCAAGTTGAGGATGCGCTGAATGGTTAAGGGAATTGATAAATGATGAACGGAGAGAGTGATGGAATGCTTTCAGGTTTGATTTGATTCTGGAGGATATACAAGGATGGTGGTGGGGGAAGGATTATTCGTCGGTATGCGACTCACCCTTCGGGCCGCGCTGAAGCGCGTTGTCTCACTGCGTGAGACTCGAACCTTGTCGAAGCTTCTCATCCTTCCCGCTTGGGAGTGACATGTTGCTTTCAGGTTTGATTTGATTCTGGGGAGTATACAAGGATGGTGGTGGGGGAAGGATTATTCGTCGCTGTGCGACTCACCCTTCGGGCCGCGCTGAAGCGCGTTGTCTCACTGCGTGAGACTCGAACCTTGTCGAAGCTTCTCATCCTTCCCGCTTGGGAGTGACACGGAGCTTTCAGGTTTGATTTGATTCTGGGGAGTATACAAGGATGGTGGTGGGGGAAGGATTCGAACCTTCGAAGTCTGTGACGGCAGATTTACAGTCTGCTCCCTTTGGCCGCTCGGGAACCCCACCATGGTATTCATGGTCTTACAAATTGTAGTTCCGGTTTCATCCGGAAGAAACCTGGCCGGTTTCTTTACTGCGTCTTCACTCTTAACAGAGAGAAGATGGTGGTGGGGGAAGGATTATTCGTCTCTTCGTTCCTCACCCTTCGGGCCGCGCTAAAGCGCGTTGTCTCACTGCGTGAGACTCGAACCTTGTCGAAGCTTCTCATCCTCCCCCTCCGTGTTTTATGTAGCTTCAGCTTTAGCTGTGGCTTCATCGACAGAGAGAAGATGGTGGTGGGGGAAGGATTCGAACCTTCGAAGTCTGTGACGGCAGATTTACAGTCTGCTCCCTTTGGCCGCTCGGGAACCCCACCACTGGCCTTGCTTGCGAAACATCTGTCTCGGTAAGCGGGGCGCATCATATCAAATGAAACGGGCGTGTAAAGTATTGAAATGCAGAAAATGAATCGTTTGCCGATTTTTTACTCGTGGCGGTGCATCCCTGAACGAAAGGCACCGCTTTCTTGAGCAATTACAGAATAACCGTCCGGTTACCGTAGACAAATACCCGTTGGGCCAACACATGGTAAAGCGCGCGGCTGAGTGCATTTTTCTCGACGTCTCGTCCGGCACGCATCATATCTTCCGCAGAATAGGTGTGATCGACATGAATCACGTCCTGCATAATGATCGGGCCTTCGTCCAGATTATCGTTAACGTAATGGGCAGTAGCCCCGATGATTTTCACCCCACGTTCGTAAGCCTGATGATAAGGCCGTGCACCGATAAAGGCCGGGAGGAACGAATGGTGAATATTGATCACCTGGTTTGGGTAGTGCTGTACAAATGCTGGCGTCAGTACGCGCATATATTTGGCCAACACCACGTAATCCGGCTGATACTGATCGATCTGGGCCATCATTTTCTGATCGTGTTGATCGCGCGTCAGGCCTTCATGGCTGACCAGGTGGAACGGGATATCGAAACGCTCCACCAACGTTTGCAGCGTATCGTGGTTGCCGATAACCGCCGCAATCTCCACATCCAGGCCGCCGTAAGCGCTTTTCATCAGCAAGTCGCCCAGGCAATGCGCTTCTTTGGTCACCAGGACCACAATACGACGACGGCCGGAGTTATGCAGTTCGCGGACCGAACCCACCGGCAGTGCGCTATCAAGATCCGCCAGCAAAGTAGTGTCGTTAAAAATGCCTTCCAGCTCGGTACGCATAAAGAAACGACCGGTGCGGTGATCAACGAATTCATTGTTCTGAACAATGTTGAGTTCATGTTTGTAACAAATATTGGTGATCTTGGCGATCAGACCTTTGGCATCCGGACAAATGGTGCGCAAAACTTTTCTTTGTACATTTTGGTGTGGCATGGGAGTGAGGATCCTGTCTGATACTGAACGTCCTGTCTTCGCAGGCGAGAGTTTTTATCATCTATATTTTCAAGCGGCGACCGGATTGGCTGCGACCTGAAATCTATCGGGCTCTGTGACTGCCGGCTAACGCCCGCAGCACTTTTTATATTTTTTACCTGAGCCGCAGGGGCAAATGGCATTTCTGCCCGGCTGGGGTTTGGTTCCGTCAATATAATACCAGCGTTGGTCAAGTTGAAGGAAGCGTGAACGCTCGTGCATCGCCTGGCGTTCACCGGTGTTGCCGTCAACGAATTGGGCAATGAATTCGACAAAACCTTCCCCGGCCTCATGGCCCTGTTTTTCTTCAACCACCGTCAAACCCAGCCATTCGGTATTTTTGAAACTGTCGACGATCGCGTTGCGCCATTCTGTGGCATGGCAGTCGGGATGCCAGGTGGCAATCAGATAATCCACGTTGTGTTTTACGTACGCGCTAAAGCGCGAACGCATTAATAGTCCGGGTGTCGCTGGCGTTTGAGTGCCGTTGACGTAGGGTTCGCAGCATGCGCTATACTCCAGTCCGCTGCCGCAGGGGCATAATTCGGGCAAGGTGACTCCTAAAATGGCCGGAACGAAATGAACGGGCCGATGCCAAAAGTAATTTAGCGCATATGTTACCTAACAACATTCGACCCTGACAATCTACGCTGACGGCAGGATCGAAGCAATTCACCGAAAAAAGGCGGTAATAATGCGAAAAATTAAGGTCGGATTGGCATTGGGCGCGGGGGCGGCTAAAGGATGGGCACATATTGGCGTGATCAATGCACTAAAGAAGTTGGGCGTTGAAGTCGATATAGTAGCCGGTTGTTCGGTTGGCGCATTGGTGGGGGCGGCTTTTGCCAGCCATCGTCTGCCGGCCATGGAAACCTGGGTTCGTTCATTCAGCTATTGGGATGTGATCCGTTTGATGGATTTGTCTTGGCAACGCGGTGGGTTGCTGCGTGGTGAGCGGGTGTTTAATGCGGTAGGGCAGTTGTTGAAGATCGATGATATCGCCGAGTGTTCATTGAAGTTTGGTGCCGTGGCGACCAATCTGAGTACCGGGCGGGAACTGTGGCTGACCGAAGGTGACATTCATCAGGCGGTGCGAGCCTCATGCAGCATGCCCGGCCTGTTGGCGCCGGTGTGGTTTGACGGTTATTGGCTGGTGGATGGCGCTGTGGTGAATCCGGTACCTATCTCATTGACCCGGGCGTTGGGGGCCGACATTGTTATCGCCGTTGACTTGCAACATGATGCCCATCTGATGCAGCAGGACTTGTTCTCGGTACGCAGTCCAGATATGGACGCGGCAAAAGATCTCCCCGCCCGTAACTGGCGAGGACGATTAAGGGAACGCATCAGCAAAATGACCACCAGAAAGCCTAATTTCACGCCAACGGCGATGGAAATTATGGGAACTTCTATTCAGGTGCTGGAAAATCGATTGAAACGCAACCGCATGGCGGGCGATCCGCCGGATGTGTTGATCCAACCCTATTGTCCGCAGATTTCAACGTTGGATTTCCATCGTGCCGAAGAGGCGATTGAAGCCGGCAGGCTGGCGGTTGAAAAACAGCTGGATAAACTGTTGCCCTTGATAAAAAACAGATAATTTACGGTTCTTGACTGTATAACCTGCGATGGGAGCAATTTCCGACAGGCATAAAAGGTCTTTTTGAGCCACTATTACATTATGAAAAGGGAAGAGGCTCGGCTGATGGCATTACCATTGACTCACAAGCGCATTTTGGTCGTTGAGGACGAACTGGTTTTTCGTTCCGTGCTTGTTGGCTATTTGAAATCGTTGGGGGCGGAAACCAGTGAGGCCCCCAATGGTTTGCAGGCGTTGAGTCTGGTGGATGATGTTCATCCCGATTTAATCCTGTGCGATCTGGCGATGCCGGAAATGGATGGGATTGAGTTTGTCGAACATCTGCGGCTGCAAGGTGTGCAAACTCCGGTGTTGGTGATTTCGGCTACCGATAAAATGGCGGATATCGCCAAGATGTTGCGGTTAGGCGTTCAGGACGTATTGTTAAAACCGGTGACCGACCTTAATCGTCTGCGTGAAGCAGTGTTGGGGTGTCTGTATCCCAATATGTTCACTTCGCCGGCCATTGAGGAGGTGGAACTGTTCCAGGACTGGGATGCGCTGAGTAAAAATCCTTCCGAAGCGGTGAAGTTGCTCAAACAGTTACAACCACCGGTGCAGCAGACCGTGGCTCATTGCCGGATTAATTATCGGCAATTAACCACTAGCGAGAATCCGGGGCTGGTGCTGGATATTGCGGCACTGTCGGATAAAGACCTGGCGTTCTATTGTCTGGATGTGACTCGCGCAGGGGATAATGGCGTATTGGCGGCACTGCTGCTGCGCGCATTATTTAATGGATTGTTGCAAGATCATTTAGCTAATCAGCGTCATCGGCTGCCGCAAATGAGCGCATTGTTAAAGCAGGTTAATCAATTATTACGTCAAGGCAAGCTGGAAGGGCAATTTCCGATGCTGGTCGGTTATTATCACACCGAATATAAAAACCTGATCCTGGTCTCCGCCGGCCTGCATGCCAATGTAAATACCGGTGATAATCAAATTCAACTGAGCAACGGTGTGCCACTGGGAACGCTGGGTGCGACGTACATGAATCAAATCAGTCAGCACTGTGCCGCCTGGCAGTGCCAGGTTTGGGGTTCGGGTGGCAGGCTACGCCTGATGCTCAGTGCTGAATAATCCTCCTGGGTCAAAATAGTATTTGAAATTTATATATTTGAGATGCTTATTTTTACCTCAGTTAGTCCATTGGGTAATTGTCCTAAAGTTTTTCTATTTGTGCTGCGGTTAATGCCAGTCAGTCATAAGCTGGTATACTCCGAGGGTTTTTGTATGGCGGATGAAGCTCATAAACTGAGCGCTATTAAGAGAGGAAATAATGCCTGCTGTAAATCGTAAAGTCAGAAAGGCTGTGATCCCGGTTGCAGGCTTGGGAACACGGATGTTACCGGCGACAAAAGCCATTCCTAAAGAAATGCTGCCGCTGGTTGACAAACCCTTGATCCAATACGTTGTCAATGAGTGTATTGCGGCAGGGATTAACGAAATTGTGTTGGTTACCCATTCCTCCAAGAATTCGATCGAAAACCATTTCGATACCAGTTTTGAACTGGAAGCGATGCTGGAAAAACGAGTTAAGCGTCAGTTGCTCGATGAAGTGCAGTCTATCTGTCCCAAGGGCGTTACCGTGATGCAGGTGCGTCAGGGGGTGGCTAAAGGCTTGGGTCACGCGATCATGTGTGCTTACCCACTGGTGGGTGACGAACCGGTGGCGGTGATTTTGCCGGACGTGATCCTCGATGAGTACAGTTCCGATCTGAAAAAAGACAATCTGCACGAAATGCTGCAGCGCTTTGAGCAAACCGGTATCAGCCAGATTATGGTGGAACCTGTGCCGCATAAAGATGTTGGCAACTATGGCGTGGCCGATTGCAAAGGGTATGAGCTGCAGCCGGGCGAAAGCGCCCCGATGGTTAGCGTGGTAGAGAAACCTTCTCCGGATGAAGCCCCTTCCAACCTGGCCATTGTTGGCCGTTATGTGCTCTCCGCCGATATCTGGCCGCTGCTGTCGAAAACCCCTCCGGGCGCTGGTGGTGAAATTCAGCTGACCGACAGCATTGAAATGCTGATGCAGCAAGAGACGGTAGAGGCGTATCACCTGAAAGGGATCAGCCATGATTGCGGCAACAAGCTGGGTTATATGCAGGCATTTGTCGAATATGGCATGCGCCATGCCGGCCTGGGTCAAGAGTTCACTCAGTGGTTGAAACAGTTACTGGCCGCTGATAAGAAATAATTTAATCATCTTTCGTCTTAATTTGAAAAACTAGGATTTTCCCATGAAAGTAACAGTTTTTGGTATTGGCTATGTTGGCCTGGTGCAGGCTGCGGTGTTGGCTGAAGTCGGCCACGACGTTATGTGTATTGATATAGACGAGCGTAAAGTCGAAAACCTGAAGAAAGGGAATATCCCTATTTTTGAGCCAGGCCTGACGCCGTTGGTGCAGCAAAACTATGAAGCAGGTCGCCTGCAGTTCACCACCGATGCTAAAGCCGGCGTTGAACATGGCACCATTCAGTTCATTGCCGTGGGCACGCCACCGGATGAAGATGGCTCTGCCGACCTGAAGTATGTGACTGCCGTGGCCCGCACCATCGCGGAACACATGACCGATCATAAAGTGGTGATCGATAAATCTACCGTACCGGTTGGCACCGCAGATAAAGTCCGTCAGGTTATGGAAGAAACGCTGCGCAAACGCGGCAGCACGGTTCCTTTCGATGTGGTTTCCAACCCCGAGTTCCTGAAGGAAGGCGCGGCAGTAGCAGACTGCATGCGTCCTGAGCGAATTGTTATCGGTACCGATAACAAAGATGTGATTGAACCTATTCGCGAGCTGTATGAGCCGTTCAACCGCAATCACGATCGCATGATCATGATGGATATTCGCAGTGCTGAACTGACCAAGTATGCTGCCAACTGTATGCTGGCGACCAAAATCAGCTTTATGAATGAAATGTCTAATCTGGCCGAAATGCTGGGTGCAGACATTGAGAAAGTGCGTCAGGGTATCGGCTCTGATTCCCGTATTGGCTATCACTTTATCTATCCAGGCTGTGGTTATGGTGGTTCCTGTTTCCCGAAAGACGTTCAGGCCCTGATCCGCACGGCTGAACATATCGGCTACCAGCCAAAACTGTTGCAAGCCGTAGAGCAGGTTAACTATCAGCAAAAATATAAGTTGACCAAGTTCATCAAACATCACTTTGGTGAAGATCTGAAAGGCAAAACCTTTGCGCTCTGGGGGCTGGCATTCAAGCCAAACACCGACGACATGCGTGAGGCTTCCAGCCGGGTGCTGATGGAGCAACTGTGGGAAGCAGGTGCTACCGTTCAGGCGTACGACCCTGAAGCCATGAACGAAGTTCAGCGCATCTACGGTCAGCGTGACGATCTGAAGCTGGTAGGCACCAAAGAAGCTGCGCTGCAGGGCGCTGACGCGCTGGTTATCTGTACCGAATGGCAGAACTTCCGCGCACCGGATTTCGACGTGATTAAAGGCTCGTTAAAGCAGCCGGTGATCTTTGATGGTCGTAACCTGTTTGATCCTGAACGTCTGGAAAGTCGTGGCTTTACCTATTATGCGATTGGCCGCGGTGCGTCCATTCAGCCGGTTATTTAAGGGATAAATATGAAATTCCTGGTTACAGGCGCGGCAGGGTTTATTGGTTATCACACCGCTGAGCGTCTGTTGGCCGCTGGGCATCAGGTTGTCGGTATCGACAACCTGAATGATTATTACGATGTGGGTCTGAAAATGGCTCGCCTCGATCTGCTGGCGGATAAACCCGCCTTCCGGTTTATTAAGCTGGATTTGGCCGATCGCGAAGGCATGGCGCAGCTGTTTGCCGAGCACCTGTTCCAACGGGTGATTCATCTGGGTGCTCAGGCCGGGGTGCGTTATTCATTGGATAACCCGCTGGCGTATGCAGACTCGAATCTCATCGGGCATTTAAATGTGCTGGAAGGGTGCCGACACAATAAAGTTGAGCATCTGTTATATGCCTCATCCAGTTCGGTATATGGTCTGAATCGTAAGCTGCCCTTTGCGACCGAAGATTCTGTTGATCACCCGATATCTTTGTACGCGGCAACCAAAAAAGCCAATGAGCTGATGTCGCACAGCTACTCCCACTTATATGGTCTTCCAACCACCGGTCTGCGTTTCTTTACCGTATATGGCCCGTGGGGACGCCCGGATATGGCGCTGTTCAAATTTACCAAGGCCATATTGGCGGGTGAAAGCATCGATGTATATAACCACGGAGAGATGCACCGTGACTTTACCTACATCGACGATATCGCTGAGGCTATTGTGCGGTTGCAGGCAGTTATTCCTCAGGCAAATGCTAGCTGGACGGTTGAGCAGGGTTCACCGGCGACCAGTTCTGCGCCATACCATATCTATAATATCGGCAACAGCAGCCCGGTAAAGCTGATGGAATATATCAGCGCACTGGAACAGGCGTTGGGGATCGAGGCGCGTAAGAATATGCTGCCGATGCAGCCTGGCGACGTGTTAGATACCAGTGCCGATACTGCGGAACTTTATCGTGTGATTGGCTTCAAGCCTGAAACCAGCGTTGAAGAAGGTGTGAAACGCTTTGTTGAATGGTATAAGTCTTTTTATAAAGTTCAGTAATTGAGCTGTACGTAAATGCTATAAGGGGCCACGGCCCCTTTTTTATGCTTTGCAAAAGTCAGGAAGGGTCAGCTAGCCGAGAAGCAAGACCAATGAGGTAGAAGGTTACCTGCATAGGATAATTACGCAAAGTCTGACTTGTGTTCTACTACTTCTGAAAATAAGCATAACAAAAAGGCTCCCAAGGGAGCCTTTTTAACTTGCAGCTGAATGCTATTACAGCAGGAAATCGTCCAGAGATTTACCTTGCTCTTCGATAGCTTTCTTAATCACTGCTGGGGTACGGCCCTGGCCAGTCCAGGTTTTCTGTTCGCCGTTTTCGTCTTTATATTGGTATTTGGCCGGACGTGCTGCACGTTTAGCTTTACCAGCGGCTTTAGTTGCAGCCATAGTTTGCAGCAGTTCATTAGGATCAATACCGTCAGCAATCAGCATTTCACGATATTGCTGCAGTTTACGGGTGCGTTCTTCAACTTCTGCTTGAGCCTGGCTGTCTTCTTCGCGACGTTCGTTCACAACAACTTCCAGTTTTTCAAGCATTTCTTCCAGCGTTTCCAGGCTGCATTCTCTTGCCTGTGCACGTAGAGTACGGATGTTGTTCAAAATCTTTAATGCTTCGCTCATTGTCCTAGTCTCAAATTATATTGGTGGGGGGCGTCTGGATAATAATAGAGTGCTCTTTTCTTTTCTGCAATAGCCAAATTGAAAAGGAAGGCTCAAATTTACCTTTTAAAACACTAAACCAGAACACTCTGGCTAATATAGGCGGGGGAGATAAGTATTACAACCGTCATTTTTAAGTCAAATTTTCAACAGTGACGGTAAGTTTGCTATGCCGCAATGGCATTCATGACTAAGTTATAATTGTGTTTTATATCAATATTACGTCGAATTCTGTGGGTTAAATCACGCGACCAAGTATGCAAACACTGTAAACAATGGGGGTATACGAGTAAAGATAACGTCAAGAACTGTACCCTGGCTTTTTTATGTCATTAAATACTCTGGCGTGGTGCTAAGGAGTGTTAATAGATTTAATTCCGTCCCGACTTGGGGCTCCTGGGGCTTTTCTGTGCTGGCGTAACCATTAATGCCGGGGGCTAATCATTAGCAGTAATTAAATGTGATGTCAGACAAAAATTATCCTGTAAATAGATGTAAAGGTAAGAGGTGCAGCGAACAGAATGTTTCACTTGAAAGTTTGGCATTCGTTTAGCGAGATGTTGATTAACCCAGAGACGTGAGCAGGCCGACAGCTTATGGTACACTTTACCTCTGAATCAACCTTCGAATATTTCTTATACCATTGGAGTTGCGGGCCCATGGCTCAACTTTATTTTTATTACTCTGCTATGAACGCAGGGAAATCTACCGCGTTGTTGCAATCTTCATATAATTATCAAGAGCGTGGAATGCGTACGTTGGTGTTTACCGCAGAAATAGATCATCGGTTTGGTGTCGGCAAGGTCAGCTCGCGGATCGGACTGTCGTCACAGGCGCAGCTCTATAATAATGAGTCGATGCTCTATGCGATGATTGCACAGGAACATCAACAGCAACCGGTACATTGCGTGTTGTTGGATGAAAGTCAGTTCCTGACGAAACAGCAGGTTGAGCAATTGTGTGATGTCGTCGACCAACTGGATATTCCGGTTCTGTGTTATGGCTTGCGTACCGACTTCCTGGGGGAACTGTTCATTGGCAGCCAATACTTGCTGGCCTGGGCAGACAAACTGGTAGAGTTGAAAACCATCTGCCATTGCGGACGCAAGGCCAATATGGTGCTACGGCTGGATGAAAGCGGGCAGGCTATGCATGCCGGTGAGCAGGTAGTGATAGGGGGGAACGAGAGCTACGTCTCCGTTTGCCGCAAGCATTACAAAGAAGCCATACAGGCACTGGAGTAGCGTTTAGAACGCCACAGGAAGCCTTGTGGCGTGTTTGAGCGCTATTGCGCACTCAGGTAAGTACTAGCCAACGTGACACATAAAAAAACCGCCTTTCGGCGGTTTCAGACTACTGACAAAGCCCGTTATTAGGGAGAGCGTGCCGAAGGGGTCGTAGCGGCTTGCCCGCCGGAGCGCCCCTCGGTGCGCTAGGCCCGGGTATCTCGGATTCAAAGACAACTTTGTCATCAAACTCAAACCGCCTTTCGGCGGTTTTTTATTGGTTCAATGAACCGTTATTTTTTGGACTTTTTTTCTGCTTTGGCCGCCGCTGGAGCTACCAAAACTTCTTCATCTTCCGCTTCACTAAACTTACGGCCGTAGAAGGTATCCAGCATGATTTGCTTGAGTTCGGCAATCAGCGGATAACGCGGGTTGGCGCCGGTACATTGGTCATCAAAGGCGTCTTCAGACAGTTTGTCGACTTTCGCCAGGAAATCGGCTTCTGTCACACCGGCTTCACGGATTGAGGCCGGGATGCCCAGTTCAGCTTTAATCTCGTCCAGCCAGGTCAGCAACTTCTCGATTTTCTGCGCGGTACGGTCGCCCGGTGCACTCAGACCGAGGTGGTCTGCGATTTCACCGTAGCGGCGACGAGCCTGTGGGCGGTCGTACTGGCTGAATGCCGTTTGCTTGGTTGGGTTGTCGTTCGCGTTATAGCGAATAACGTTGGAGATCAGCATGGCGTTGGCCAGACCGTGTGGGATGTGGAACTCAGAACCCAGTTTGTGGGCCATTGAGTGGCAAACCCCCAGGAAGGCGTTGGCGAACGCGATGCCGGCGATGGTCGCGGCATTGTGCACGCGCTCACGGGCGACCGGGTTCTTGGCACCTTCTTTATAGCTGGCTGGCAGATATTCTTTCAGCAGTTTCAACGCTTGCAGCGCCTGACCATCAGAGTATTCGTTCGCCAGTACTGAAACGTAAGCTTCCAGTGCGTGAGTCACCGCATCCAGGCCGCCAAAGGCGCACAGGGATTTTGGCATGTTCATCACCAGGTTGGCGTCAACAATGGCCATGTCCGGGGTCAGAGCGTAATCCGCCAGTGGATATTTCTGGCCGGTCACGTCGTCGGTCACTACCGCAAATGGAGTCACTTCTGAACCCGTACCTGAGGTGGTAGTCACGGCGATCATTTTCGCTTTGACGCCCATTTTCGGGAACTTGTAGATACGTTTACGGATATCCATAAAGCGCAGCGCCAGGTCTTCGAAATGGGTCTCAGGATGTTCGTACAGTACCCACATGATTTTCGCCGCATCCATCGGTGAACCACCGCCCAGCGCGATAATCACGTCTGGTTTGAAGGAGTTCATCTGCTCCGCGCCTTTACGCACGATGGACAGGGTTGGGTCTGCTTCAACTTCAAAGAACACTTCTGTTTCAATGCCGTGCGACTTCAGTACGGAAGTGATCTGGTCTGCATAACCGTTATTGAACAAGTAGCGGTCGGTCACAATGAAGGCACGTTTTGCCCCGTCGGTCGCTACTTCTTCCAGCGCGATAGGCAGTGAGCCACGGCGGAAGTAGATTGATTTCGGAAGTTTATGCCACAACATGTTTTCTGCTCGCTTCGCTACAGTTTTCTTGTTGATCAGGTGTTTTGGACCGACGTTTTCAGAGATGGAGTTACCGCCCCAGGAACCGCAGCCCAGCGTCAGAGACGGAGCGAGTTTAAAGTTGTACAGGTCACCGATACCACCCTGAGACGCTGGGGTGTTGATCAGGATACGTGCGGTTTTCATCTTGTCGCCGAAGAAGGCAACGCGTTCCGGCTGGTTATCCTGGTCGGTGTACAGGCAAGAGGTGTGGCCGATACCGCCCATGGCAACCAGTTTTTCCGCTTTGCTGACGGCGTCTGCAAAGTCTTTGGCGCGATACATGGCCAGCGTAGGCGACAGTTTTTCGTGAGCGAAAGGCTCGGTTTCATCAACCAGTTTCACTTCACCGATCAGCACCTTGGTGCTTGCCGGCACTTTGATGCCCGCCATTTCAGCGATTTTCGGTGCAGACTGGCCAACGATAGCCGCGTTCAGGCCGCCGTTTTTCAGGATGATGTCCTGTACGGCTTTCAATTCTTTACCCTGCAGCATGTAGCCACCGTGGCTGGCAAAACGTTCGCGTACGGCATCATAGATGGAGTCAACCACGATGACCGACTGCTCAGAGGCGCAAATCACACCGCTGTCGAAGGTTTTAGACATCAGAATTGAGGCGACAACGCGTTTGATATCCGCAGTTTCGTCAACCACAACTGGAGTGTTACCTGCGCCAACGCCGATTGCCGGTTTGCCGGAGCTGTAGGCGGCTTTCACCATGCCTGGGCCACCGGTTGCGAGGATCAGGTTGATGTCAGGGTGGTGCATTAACTGGTTGGACAGTTCAACGGTAGGTTGGTCAATCCAGCCGACGATGTCTTTTGGTGCACCGGCGGCAATTGCGGCCTGCAGTACGATATCCGCTGCCTTGTTGGTAGCGTTTTTCGCACGTGGATGCGGGGAGAAGATAATGCCGTTACGGGTCTTCAGGCTGATTAAAGCTTTGAAAATGGCCGTAGAAGTTGGGTTGGTGGTAGGCACGATACCGCAAATCAGGCCAATAGGCTCTGCAATGGTGATGGTACCGAAAGTATGGTCTTCGGCCAGGATGCCGCAGGTTTTTTCATCTTTATAGGCGTTGTAGATAAACTCTGATGCGAAGTGATTCTTGATCACTTTATCTTCAACGATACCCATACCGGATTCTTCAACGGCCAGTTTGGCCAAAGGAATACGGGCATCGGCAGCGGCGAGGGCAGCAGCGCGAAAAATTTTATCAACTTGCTCTTGAGTGAAGTTGGCATATTCGCGCTGGGCTTTTTTGACACGTGCAACTAGCTCGTTCAGTTCAGCGACATTTGTTACAGCCATAATGCTCTCCTGATAATGTTAAACTCTTTCAGTAAATCAGCCGTGCGAGCAAGTAGTATAGACATTTCGGTGGGAAATGCTGTTTTAAAAACAAAGGCTTTCCACCTTTTTTTGCCGCATGCTGCTGATTTGCTTAAAGAGCTTTACCCGATGCTTCAGCAGGAGAAGACAGCGGGCCGAACAGAGATGCCACTTTTTCCTTAACCTGTTCTACTCCCTGACTACGACTAAGAGCTTAACTACTCTTGGGTAGTGATTTTGTGATTTAAATCATAAAAAACGCAAGCTGACACCATTCAGCCATGGTTTTTGAGAATCATTCTTGATAACTGTGATGTCAGGCTCTTTTCTCAACATAAAAAATCATAAACCGTACATTGCTTTAACAATAGAGAATTATCTTATCTGCGAAGGTGTAAATAGAGATAAATCTCGCGTATGAGCAATGGATTACCCATGGCAATTCTATTACATTAGCGCGCGAAGGCAGTGTCACTTTTAAAGCTATTAAAGCGGAGTCATTTGTGGGCCAATCTCTGTTGGATTTTTCCGGCTTCATTAAATTTTTTGTCGGCCTGTTTGCGCTGGTAAACCCGGTGGGTATTTTGCCGGTGTTTATCAGCATGACCAGCTACCAGGCGGCGGCTGGGCGCAATAAAACCAACCTGACCGCCAACCTGTCGGTCGCCATCATCCTGTGGACCTCGCTGTTTTTGGGGGAGGGGATTTTGCGCATGTTCGGTATCTCTATTGATTCATTCCGCATTGCCGGCGGCATCCTGGTGGTCAGCATTGCCATGTCGATGATCAGCGGCAAACTGGGTGAGGACAAACAGAACAAGCAGGAAAAATCAGAGAGCGCAATCCGTGAAAGCATTGGGGTCGTGCCATTGGCATTACCACTGATGGCTGGGCCGGGTGCTATCAGCTCCACTATTGTCTGGAGCTCCCGCTATCATAGCTGGCAGAACCTGCTGGGATTCAGCCTGGCTATCGCGTTGTTCGCTTTTTGCTGCTGGCTGTTGTTCCGGGCTGCGCCTTTGCTGGTGCGCCTGTTGGGGCAAACCGGCATTAACGTCATTACCCGTATCATGGGGTTGCTGCTGATGGCGTTGGGTATCGAGTTTATCGTGACTGGCATAAAGGCGATATTCCCCGGCTTGCTGTAATCAGCCGAATGAGTCGCGAATAGGATGATTCGCGGCTCAAATTAATTTTAAAATTAAAAACTATTATTAGCTCGCATTAATATAGTGCGTAATATGAATGAATTTTCTTCACTTGCACCATGATGTGGCATAAATCTCAATTTGTTGCTCAATAAAAGCTCTAAGCGTTGTTTTTACCCCTTATCTTCCTCACTTCCTGCCCTTTTTCGCCTCCCGAATATCAAATTTGCTGTTAATTTAATCACATCATTCTGTAGGGCTTGTCTCGCTTTCATCCAGGTGTTATTAGTGATTAACCGCACATAAGCAGGTGTTTGTTCTTTGAACGGCGGCTTTGTTAACTGAATGTTTCTTTATCTGGTGTGTGGGTTCGCTGCGTACGGCTTTGATGGCGGTGGGTTAAATTTTAATGATTAAAATCAATAGGTTGATTTGCACCTTTGTTACCCCCTCTTCGGGGTGACAAAACCCGTCTGATGCAATAAAAGAGAATTGCTTAACATTTCTGTAAAAATTATTGGCTATGGAAATTGCCTTCTGCTAATTTCCGAGCAACTTTCTACGCGTAATTAACGCTATCGCGTCGACAAAGTGGGAATGATTTTTGCTGGTGTCTGTTTATTTAGAATTCTTATAAATACTTCACGAATATCGATAAGCAATGCTTGTTGGTGAAAAGGAGCCTCGACCATGCAGCAAACCCTAAAGCACACACCATTAGCTATGTTGATTGCCGGCCTGCTGAGTATCAGCGCCGTTTATTCTGCTCAGGCGGCTGATGTTCCGGCCGGGGTGCAATTGGCCCAGCAGCAGAAGATCGTCATTAACAACGGCTCGGAAGTGGCTTCATTGGATCCGCACAAGGTTGAAGGCATACCGGAAAGCAATATCATTCTGAACCTGCTGGAAGGGCTGGTCAGCACCGACGCCAATGGGCACGTGGTCGCGGCTGCGGCGACAAATTGGGAAAATCAGGATTTTAAGACCTGGACTTTCCACCTGCGTCCCGACGCAGTTTGGAGTGACGGCTCTCCAGTTACCGCGCAGGATTTTGTCTACAGTTGGCAGCGCCTGGCCGATCCGAAAATTGGCTCACCTTATGCCAGCTACCTGCAGTACGCCAAAGTTGAAAATATCGATGCCATTCTGACCGGCAAGCAAAGCCCGCAGACGCTCGGTATTAAAGCTATCGATGATAAAACTTTTCAGGTCACGCTAAGTGAGCCGGTGCCATATTTTATCAGCATGCTGAGCCACACCTCGCTGAAACCGGTAAAGCGTTCGGTGGTTGAGAAGTTTGGCGACAAGTGGACGCTGCCGGCAAACTATGTCGGTAATGGTGCGTATCGCTTGAAAGATTGGGTGGTGAATGAGCGCATTGTGCTTGAACGCAGCCCGAGCTACTGGAACAACAAGAAAACGGTTATCAGCCAGGCAACCTTCTTGCCGATTGCCTCAGAGGTCAGTGACGTCAATCGCTTCCGCAGCGGTGAAATCGATATCACCAACAGCGCCATCCCGCCGAACCTGTTCGCGAAAATGAAAAGCGAGATCCCTGAGCAATTGCACGTTAACCCTTACCTGTGCACCTTTTATTACGAGATTAACAACCAGCGCGCGCCTTTTACCGATGCCCGGGTGCGAGCCGCAGTGAAACTGACGTTGGATCGCGACATCATTGCCAACAAGATCATGGGCCAGGGGCAGATCCCGGCCTACAGCTTTACTCCGAGCTTTACCGAGGGTGCCAAATTCACGGCGCCGGAATGGGCAGGGTGGAGCCAGGAGCAACGCAATGCCGAGGCGAAGAAATTGTTGGCCGAGGCAGGCTTCAGCGCGACCAAACCGCTGAAATTCACATTGCTGTACAACACTTCAGATCAAAATAAACAGCAGGCGATCGCTGCCGCGTCCATGTGGAAGAAAAACCTCGGTGCGGATGTCCAGCTGCGCAATCAGGAGTGGAAAACCTCGCTGGAAAGCCGCCATCAGGGGCAGTACGACGTGGCACGGGCCACCTGGTGCGGAGACTATAACGAGCCTAGCGCTTTCCTGAATCTGGTTGTCTCCAATAGCAGCATCAATACCATTTTTTACAAGAGCCCGGCGTTTGACGCGCTGATGGCCAGCACGCTGAAAGCGCCGGACGAAGCTGCGCGTGCTGCTCTTTATCAGCAAGCGGAGGCTCAGTTGGACAAAGACTCGGCGTTGATCCCGGTGTATTACCGCGTCAGTGCGCGCCTGATCAGACCGTCGGTGGGGGGCTTTACCGGTAAAGACCCACTGGATTACACCGATGTAAAAAACCTGTACATCATCAAGCAGTAACGAGGGGTATTACGCCACGCCAACAGGGGTGAGTAATACAAGGGAGTCCGCCTGCCGTATTCGTTCAACGGCCGCCGGCATAACAAGGTCCGCTCACGGGCAACGCAGGTTCCACGACGAGCCTGTGATAATAAAAACTGGAGTATACACACATGACCAACATCACGAAAAAAACCATCCTTGCGGCCGGCATCATTGCCGCGCTGGGTATCACAGCAACCGGAAGTGCTTTTGCGGCCGTTGTGCCGGCGGGTGTACAACTGGCAGACAAGCAAGAGATAGTTAAAAACAACGGTTCGGAAGTACAGTCGCTGGATCCGCACAAAATTGAAGGCGTACCTGAAAACAACATTACGCGCGATCTGATGGAAGGCCTGGCCAACAACGGCCCGGATGGTTCCATTGTTCCAGGCGTGGCCGAAAGCTGGGATAACAAAGATTTTAAAGTCTGGACCTTCCATCTGCGTAAAGACGCAAAGTGGTCGAATGGCAAGCCGGTAACGGCACAAGATTTCGTGTATAGCTGGCAGCGCGTGGTGGATCCTAAAACTGCATCCCCATATGCCAGCTATCTGCAATATGCTCACGTAGAAAACGTTGATGACGTTATCGCCGGTAAAAAAGACAAGTCTACCCTGGGCGTAAAAGCCATCGACGATCACACCTTCCAGGTCACCCTGACCGAGCCGGTGCCTTACCTGGTTGAAATGACGCCGCACTATGCGATGAAGCCAGTATTTAAAGACGCGGTCGAGAAGTTTGGTGAGAAATGGACCCTGCCGGCGAATTACGTCAGCAATGGTGCCTATAAGTTAAAAGACTGGGTCGTTAACGAACGTATCGTGCTGGAACGTAACCCGGAATATTGGGATAACGCGAAAACCATCATTAATAAAGTGACGTTCCTGCCAATTTCGTCTGAAGTGACCGACGTAAACCGCTACCGTACCGGTGAAATCGACATGACCTATAACAACATGCCGATTGAACTGTTCCAAAAGTTGAAAAAAGAGATCCCGAAAGAAGTTCACGTCGATCCATATCTGTGTACTTATTACTACGAGATCAACAACCAGAAAGCGCCATTTACCGATCAGCGCGTACGTGAAGCGCTGAAGCTGGGTCTGGATCGCGACATCATCACCAATAAAGTGAAAAACCAGGGTGATTTGCCGGCCTACAGCTTCACCCCACCTTATACCGATGGTGCCAAGTTGACGCCACCAGAGTGGTTCGGCTGGACGCAGGAAAAACGCAACGAAGTGGCGAAAAAACTGCTGGCTGAAGCGGGTTACGGCCCGGGGAAACCACTGACTTTCTCACTGCTGTACAACACTTCTGATCTGCACAAAAAATTGGCGATCGCCGCAGCCTCCATCTGGAAGAAAAATCTGGGCGTGGACGTGAAGCTGGTGAACCAGGAGTGGAAAACCTTCCTCGATACCCGTCATCAGGGTACCTATGACGTAGCTCGTGCCGGTTGGTGTGCCGACTACAACGAACCAAGCTCGTTCCTGAACATGATGCTGTCCGACAGCAGCAGTAACACCCCGCACTATAAGAGCGCGGAGTTCGATAAGCTGATGGCGAACGTGCTGACGGCGAAAACCAAAGAAGAACGCGCTGATTTGTATCAGAAAGCCGAAGTGCAGCTGGATAAGGATTCGGCCATCGTTCCGGTTTATTACTATGTGAATGCCCGTCTGGTGAAACCTTATGTTGGCGGTTACACCGGTAAAGACCCACTTGATAACGTGTACGACAAAAATTTGTACATCATCAAGCATTGATACGGTAAGTGCCGGCGGTGTAAACCGCCGGCCCATGTTGAGAATAATAAGCCGTTATCAGGCTGCAGCACAGGGTTAGGGCAATGCTTAAATTTATATTTCGTCGCTTGTTAGAAGCGATCCCGACACTATTTATCCTTATTACCATCTCATTCTTTATGATGCGTCTGGCTCCCGGTAGCCCATTTACCGGTGAGCGCGCGTTGCCACCGGAAGTCATGGCTAACATCGAGGCCAAATATCATTTGAACGATCCGATCTGGAAGCAGTACGGCCATTATTTGGCGCAACTGTCGCAAGGCGATTTCGGCCCGTCGTTCAAATACAAGGATTACTCGGTTAACGATCTGGTCGCCGCTTCATTCCCGGTATCCGCCAAGCTCGGCCTTGCCGCATTCTTGTTGGCGGTAGTCCTGGGGGTTAGCGCCGGGGTAGTGGCTGCACTGAATCAAAATACCAAATGGGATTACACGGTGATGGGCTTTGCCATGACCGGGGTAGTGATACCCAGTTTCGTGGTGGCGCCGTTACTGGTGTTGATTTTCGCCATCACGCTGAAATGGTTACCAGGCGGCGGTTGGAACGGTGGCGCACCGAAGTTTATTATCTTGCCGATGGTGGCGTTGTCACTGGCTTATATCGCCAGTATCGCCCGTATTACGCGTGGCTCGATGATTGAAGTGCTGCACTCAAACTTTATCCGCACCGCCCGTGCCAAAGGGTTGCCGATGCGTCGCATCATTTTCCGCCATGCGCTCAAACCGGCGTTATTGCCCGTGCTTTCCTATATGGGCCCGGCGTTTGTCGGCATCATCACCGGTTCTATGGTGATTGAAACCATCTACGGCCTGCCGGGTATTGGCCAGCTGTTTGTTAATGGTGCGCTGAACCGCGATTATTCTTTGGTATTGAGCCTGACCATTTTGGTGGGTGGCCTGACCATTTTGTTTAACGCGATCGTCGACGTGCTGTACGCCGTTATCGATCCAAAAATCCGTTATTAAGCTGGAGCACGCAAATGATGTTGACGAAAAAGAACAGCGAGGCTCTGGAGAACTTCAGCGAAAAGCTTGAAGTGGAAGGGCGCAGCCTGTGGCAGGATGCCCGTCGCCGCTTTGTGCACAACCGTGCGGCAGTCAGCAGCCTGTTTGTGCTGGCGCTGATTACCCTGTTTGTGATTGTAGCCCCCTGGCTGTCACAGTTTGCCTATGACGATACCGATTGGGCGATGATGTCGGCAGCACCGGCCTTTGACGCAGGGCACTACTTCGGGACCGATTCCTCCGGGCGTGATTTGCTGGTACGTGTAGCGATTGGCGGACGTATCTCATTGATGGTCGGCGTTTCCGCTGCGCTGGTGGCGGTCATTGTTGGTACCCTGTACGGCGCAATGTCCGGCTACCTAGGCGGTAAAATTGACTCGGTAATGATGCGTCTGCTGGAGATCCTCAACTCCTTCCCGTTTATGTTCTTCGTGATCCTGCTGGTGACCTTCTTTGGTCAAAACATTCTGCTGATCTTTGTGGCGATCGGCATGGTGTCCTGGCTGGACATGGCGCGTATTGTGCGTGGACAAACCCTGAGCCTGAAACGCAAAGAGTTTATTGAAGCGGCGTTGGTATGCGGGGTTTCCAGCCGCAATATCGTACTGCGTCACATCGTGCCGAACGTGCTCGGCGTGGTGGTGGTATACGCTTCATTGCTGGTGCCGAGCATGATCCTGTTCGAATCTTTCCTCAGTTTCCTGGGGTTGGGTACTCAGGAGCCGTTAAGCAGTTGGGGTGCATTGCTGAGCGATGGTGCCAACTCGATGGAAGTTTCACCGTGGTTGCTGCTGTTCCCGGCGGGTTTCCTGGTTGTTACTCTGTTTTGTTTCAACTTTATCGGCGATGGTCTGCGTGACGCCCTCGACCCGAAAGATCGTTAAGGAGTGCAATCATGAGCACCATTGAAAATCCGCAGTTGCAAACCGGTACCGGTGTTAAATCACCGCTGTTACTGGATGTTAAAGATCTGCGCGTGACCTTCGGCACTCCGGACGGTGATGTGACGGCCGTCAACGATCTTAACTTTGACCTGCGTGCCGGTGAAACGCTGGGGATCGTGGGTGAATCTGGCTCCGGTAAATCCCAGACCGCTTTCGCGCTGATGGGGCTGTTGGCCAGCAATGGCCGCATTGGCGGCTCGGCCAAATTTAACGGCCGCGAAATCCTCAACCTGCCGGAAAAACAGCTCAACAAGCTGCGGGCAGAAGAGATTTCGATGATCTTCCAGGACCCAATGACTTCGCTCAACCCTTATATGCGGGTTGGCGAGCAGTTGATGGAAGTGCTGATGCAGCACAAGAAAATGAGCAAAAGCGAAGCCTTTGAAGAGTCGGTTCGCATGCTCGATGCGGTTAAAATGCCGGAAGCGCGTAAGCGCATGCGTATGTACCCGCATGAGTTTTCCGGCGGTATGCGCCAGCGTGTAATGATTGCCATGGCGCTGCTGTGCCGGCCCAAACTGCTGATTGCCGATGAGCCGACCACCGCACTGGACGTGACGGTTCAGGCACAGATTATGACGTTGCTCAATGAGCTGAAGCGCGAGTTCAATACGGCCATCATCATGATCACTCACGACCTGGGGGTGGTGGCCGGTATCTGTAACAAAGTGCTGGTGATGTACGCCGGGCGGACCATGGAATACGGCAGCGCGCGTGACGTGTTCTATCATCCGAGCCATCCTTACTCCATCGGTTTGCTGAATGCGGTGCCGCGTCTGGACGCCGAAGGTGAGGCGCTGATGACTATTCCAGGTAACCCGCCGAACCTGCTGCGTCTACCAAAAGGCTGCCCGTTCCAGCCGCGTTGTGCGTACGCGATGCCGCAATGTTCGAGCGCTCCGCCATTGGAGCAGTTTGGTGAAGGGCGCTTGCGTGCCTGCTTTAAACCGGTGGAGGCGTTGGTATGAGTACGATAACCGACAAGAAAGTGTTGCTTGAAGTGGCCGATTTGAAAGTGCACTTCGACATTCATGATGACAAACAGTGGTTCTGGCAGCCGCCGAAAACCCTGAAGGCCGTTGACGGCGTGACGCTGCGCCTGTTCGAAGGGGAAACTCTGGGCGTGGTGGGTGAGTCTGGTTGTGGTAAGTCCACCTTCGCCCGCGCCATTATCGGTTTGGTGAAGGCCACCAGCGGGCGCGTTGCCTGGCTGGGTAAAGACTTGCTCGGTATGAGTGACGTTGACTGGCGCAAAACCCGTAGCGATATCCAGATGATTTTCCAGGATCCGCTGGCTTCGCTGAACCCGCGCATGACCATCGGTGAAATCATTGCCGAACCACTGCGCACCTATTACCCAAAAATGCCGCGTCAGGAAGTGAAGGACAAGGTTAAGGCGATGATGCTGAAGGTTGGCCTGCTGCCAAACCTGATCAACCGCTATCCACATGAGTTCTCCGGCGGTCAGTGTCAGCGCATCGGCATTGCCCGTGCCCTGATCCTTGAGCCGAAACTGGTGATTTGCGATGAACCGGTTTCGGCACTGGACGTGTCGATTCAGGCTCAGGTGGTGAACCTGTTGCAGCAACTGCAGCGCGAAATGGGCCTGTCGCTGATTTTTATTGCCCATGACCTGGCGGTGGTAAAACACATCTCTGACCGTGTGCTGGTGATGTATTTGGGCCATGCGGTGGAGCTGGGCACCTATGACGAGGTGTATCACAATCCTCAGCACCCTTATACCAAAGCGCTGATGTCTGCGGTGCCAATCCCGGATCCAGACAAGGAGAAGGACAAACAGATCCAACTGCTGGAAGGGGAACTGCCTTCGCCAATTAACCCGCCATCCGGCTGCGTGTTCCGTACCCGTTGTCCGATTGCCGGGCCGGAATGCGCCAAGACGCGTCCACTGCTGGAAGGCAGCTTCCGCCATGCGGTTTCTTGCCTGAAGGTCGATCCGCTGTAACCGGCCACTTCAATCCGTTGTGTCGCCTAATTCAGGGTTCATGTTCATCATGAACCCTTTTTTTATAATCCCACATCACAAAACCGACAAAACCACATTTTTAATAGTGGTCTACAGCACTGTTGTTTTTAGATTAAAAAACAATTAACTGATTATAAGGAAATTAATTGCATTTTTGTGTTGGCTGAGTTTTTTCTTTAGCGTTGCTTGGTGTGGTTTTGGTGTTGTAATTACCGTTTTTGTGTGGTTTTATTATCACATGTTTCGTGGTGAGATAACGCGTATGACACAGCTGAATGAAAATGTTGATGTGGTAGTTATTGGTGGTGGCGTGGTGGGATGTGCCGTTTTCCGGCGTTTCACCCTTATGGGGGCGAAAACGCTATTGCTGGAGCGGGGCGGTGATATCTTGTCGGGCGCCAGCAAGGCTAACAGCGCCATTTTGCATACGGGCTTCGATGCACCTACAGGAAGCCTGGAATTACAATGCATGCAGGCCGGCTACGAAGAATATTTGGCGATCAGGGAAAAGATGAATCTCCCGCTGTTGCAGACCACGGCTATTGTGGTGGCCTGGAATGAAGAACAGCTTGCCGCTCTCCCTGGCATTGTGAAGCAAGCGCATGAAAATGGGGTGACTGACGTGGAGCAAATTTCAGCCGCTGATGTTTACCTGCGCGAGCCCAAATTGGCCGAAGGGGTGCTGGGGGGCGTATTTGTCCCCGGCGAATATGTCATCGACCCCTGGAGCGCGCCGCTCGCTTATGTCACGCAGGGCGTGATGCATGGCGGAGAATACCGTTTCAATTGCGAAGTGACCAATGCGACGCAGGATGAGCAAGGCTGGTTATTAAACACCCGTCAGGGCAGTGTGAGAACCAGGCTGGTGATTAACTGTGCAGGCAACCATGGCGATTTGATCGATGGACTGTGGCGTACGCCGGACTATGAGATCCGCCCACGCAAGGGGCAGTTTCTGGTCTATGACAAAGCGGCGGCCGCAGATATCAATGCCATTATCTTGCCGGTACCGACAGCCACCACCAAAGGCGTTCTGCTGTGTCGGACTATCTTCGGCAATATGATTTTGGGTCCAACGGCCGAGGAACAAACCGATCGTGATCGTGCGGATGTGGATGAGGCGGTGCTTAAAGGGCTGATTGAAAAAGGCAGCCAAATGCTGCCGACGTTGGGCCAATATACCGTTACCGCCACCTATGCTGGCCTTCGCCCAGCAACGGAAAAGAAAGAGTATCGAATTTATCATTACCCTCAGGATAATTGGGTCAGCGTAGGTGGCATTCGGTCCACCGGGCTGACTGCCGCGTTGGGCATTGCCGCCCATGTGGAAGATCTTTACCGCAACCATTTCAGCGAGCTGTTTTCAACCCAACCGCCAGCCGAGGTGCAGTGGCCGGTGATGCCGATGTTGTCTGACTACCAACCGCGCGATTATGCCTGTTCGGGCAATGGCGGCATCATTTGTCATTGCGAATTGGTTACGCGACGCGAGCTGGAGGCGGCCTTCCACTCGGCGGTACCGCCTGAATGTATCGGGGGTCTGCGTCGCCGCACTCGCGTCATGATGGGACGTTGTAACGGTTTTTTCTGTAGTAATCAGGTTGCCGAAATTGCGGGCGACCGTCTGGATAATACGCTGGTCGTCGGGAGGGTAGAATGAGTCGATTATACGACGTCATTATTATTGGCGCAGGGCCTGCCGGTTTGGCCGCCGCCCGGACTTTATGGGACGAGGGAGTAAACCGCGTTCTGTTGTTGGAAAGAGAAAAGGAGGCGGGTGGTGTACCGCGCCATTGTCGCCACCCAACCTTCGGCATGCAGACCTTCCACCGACCGATGAAAGGACATATTTGGGCCAAGCGGATATTGAGCCTGGTGCAAAACAATTGTGAAATCAGAACCGGCACCACGGTGGTGAATATCAAACCCGGTGGTGAAGTGACGGTCTCCAGCGACCGGGGTCTTGAAACCCTGGTAGGTAAACGCGTCATTATTGCCACCGGTGTGCGCGAAACGCCACGCCACGCCAGACTGGTTAGCGGCGTCAGGCCGCAGGGGGTGCTGACCGCGGGGGCATTGCAGCAGTTTATCTATTTGAAAAAACTAAAGCCGGGTATTCAACCGGTGATCATAGGGTCTGAATTAGTCAGTTTTTCCACTATCTGGACGTTACGCAATGCGGGTATTAAAGCCCTGGCGCTGATTGATGAAAACATCCGGCCAACTGCGTTTCGTCTGGCAGCAATATATGCCCGCCTTATGGGGGTGAAACTCCACCTGGGGGCGCATGTTACCCAGATCAATGGCCGTGAACGGGTGGAAAGTATCGAATTTACCGCCGCAGACGGCAGTGCGCAGCAACTGGCCTGCGACAGTATTATCTTTACCGGCCTTTTTACCGGTGAATATACGCTGATTCGTAACAGCCACCTGGCCTATGAGCCAGAGAGTGGCCGTCCATGGTTCGATCAACATGGCCGTTGTTCTGACCGCGATTATTATGTGGTGGGCAATATGACTCATCCCGCTGATATGGGCGATCAGTGTTACCTGGAGGGGTTACGCGTAGGTCGGTTGGTTGCACAATCACTACTACGGCAAGGTGCGCAGCGTTTTGATATTCCAGTTCAATTGGATGAGGTATTCCGTATTGCCGCACCCAATGTTATCTCCGTCTCGCCAGAGGCCGCGGATCGCGTCACATTGAACGTGCGTGTTAACCGCTATCATAAAGGCGAAATCATCGTGCGTGATGGTGAAAAGGAACTTTACCGTGGTAAACACCGTTGCTTGCCTGAACGTCGTATTCTTCTGAAAAATATCGATATTTCTGGCTTAACATCGGACAGCCAAATAAGGGTTATCGCCCGCTAGGCTTTCTTTACTCGGCCCATCGAAAAGCCTGCAAATTTGCAGGCTTATTTTTGGTTCGGATTACAGAGAGTTATTTAAATTCGTGCTCAACTTCTGACCACAGGCTTACGCGTTGATTGCGAGATTGATAGAACTCAATCTCTCGCTTGATGCCTGCACTGTTATCCCAGCCGGCAAGATCCAAAATAACCAACTCTTCCATCAAATCTAAAAACAGGGCGTCAACGGGAGCCCACATTTTACCAATCTCTGCCTTATCGGTCTTTGCCAACTGCAAATTAATCGGGTGCGACATGGTTACCTGACTGAAAACCGCATGGCCCGCCTCGATGATGTTGGCAGCGACTTTATTACAAGCAAGGAAACGCTCCTGGACTACATTCTCATCGGCATGGCTGTAGGGGCAGGCAAGGAATATCTTACGCATGGTGACCTCATAGATTTAAAATAAAGCTGCGCCTTGGGAAGGCACAGCAAGGGAATAAAATAGGGGGATTAAATGGTTTGAGGGACGGCCGGTCGATCGTTTTGTACCGCGTCCTCTTCAACCTGATCGCGCTTTTCCATACGTTGCGCTTCCGGTACGGAAATGAAGATAGCGATGGCTACGGCAATGGCGCCGGCAAGAAATTTTCCGACCATAATTGGCAGGACCAGGGTCGGCTGGAAGTTAGCGGTAAAGGCCAAATGGTCGCCTAATGTGGCCTGGGCGCAGATACCAAAAGCCACGCATAACACTTTGTCGCGGGCTCGCATATCTTTGAACAGGTGATAGACGGCGATGATATTTGCCAGCACCATGACCATGCCAATGGCTCCAGCGTCGGTAAGCCGAAGTTGGCGGCCAATAAACTTCATCGGGCGCTGACAATATTTTTGGAACAGGTAACAAATCGGGAAGGTACCTGCCAGCATGATGCCGATATAACCGGCAATCTCAATGGCCCGATAAAGTTCTTTTTCGTCGGCGAAGAGAGGGTCAAATACCCAACCGCCAAAGATTTTGCTAAACACGCCGGTGAAGTGCTGAATAATGCAGGCGGCCAGCACCATCTTGATAAAGGCATCCATAATTTTGCCAAAGAACAGGAAGCATTTAACCATCCACAAGGTTCGGTATTTCAGTCCCAATGCCAATAGAATACAAAAGACAAACAGGGGCGAAAGTAGCTGTAAGGCATTGAAAAAGTCGATGCTCAGGTAATGGTTGGCGGGTGAAGATGTGGAGATAATGTCCCTCATAGGAATATTATTGAAGGTGATGATCGTCAATGAAATCAATACCCCAAATGGGATGCTGATCAATCCTGCCATGGCGCCCAGAGCCAGATATTTGTGGTCTTTGGGTTGTAACATCACCAGACCGACCGGGATCAAATAAACGATGCTGGCACCCGAGGTGTAGCCAATCAGCATCGCGGTGATCCATTGATCCCGGTTTGCGGCAATGGCGTCCGCCAACTGGTAGCCCCCCATATCAACGGCGATAATGGAAAGGGCGGCAATGGACGCATCCGATCCCATTGATTGGAACAGTGGGCCGACGGTGTAGGTAATGGCGTAAGAGAGGATCGGGATCGCCGCCATAATACCGGCTTGTGCCAGAAATACGGGGCCAATCGAGTGGATACCATTGACGAACTCCTTGCCTAAGCCGCTTTCGGGTTTTATCACCGATGCCATGGCACCGAGCAGGGTTCCGGCCATAATGATATAGATAATGATGTTGCCAATCTCAGACATAACTGCCTCCATTTTTCTTATTATTTATTCGCTACGCAGATTGCGGGAACGGGAAATAATGTCCTTATATTTTGCAAAATAAGGGGACAGATCGCGTTCTGCAGGTTCAGTAGTAACGTGTTGTGTGCTTACGTTCATGGGGTGGGCATTACCTAACCCCTTGCGCGCCAATAAAGCGACGCCCTGGGCGGTAATTTCCCGGTTTGACGGCGTGACGATGCGTTTTTGGATCAGGCTGGCCAGAAACTGTTTAAAGTAGAGATTTGCCGATAGGCCACCGTCCACAGAAATGGTGTCGCCAATGGGGCGAACTTTGTCCATGGCGTAGATCACCTCGGCTGAGCGCATGGCGATCCCTTCAAGAATGGATTGCAGCATATCTTTGCGTTCGGTTTCGAGCGACAACCCGGCCCAGAGACCCGCAGCGGAGCGATCCCAATATGGGCAGCCCAACCCAGAGAGCGCAGGGATAAATGCCAATCCACGAGCAATAGCCGGTTGATCCGGGAAGTCTGAGAACTCCTCGATATCACTGTACAGGCCGATCTTTTTGGCCCAGTTGATGGCTGATGCCGCGTTATAGACGCCGCCATCCAGGCCATAGAGCGGGGGTTCACCCGGTAATTTCCAACATAGCGTCGGCAATAGACCCGAGCCCTGCGCATCGGGCACCACGGTACCGGTAATAGACTGCAAAAATGCGCCAGTACCGAAAGTGATTTTCATCTGGCCGGGTTGCAGGCAGCCATGGCCATAGGTACCGGCAAATTGATCGACGATGCAGGCGGTCAATGGCGTGGTATTGCCAGAGCAAGTCACATCGCCAAAGTGGCCGATATTATCCCGAATTTCTGGCAATGTGGCGATTGGAACACCAAAAATCCGGCACAGTTCTTCATCCCATTGCAGGGTGTGAATATTGAACAGCGAAGTCCTGGAGGCTGAGTTGTAGTCCGTGACATGAGTGCCGCACAGATGGAACATGAAAAAACTGTCCATGGTGCCAAGCCGTAACTGACCGCGGCGGGAAAGCTCGTCGGCACCGGGCACATTGCGCATAATCCAGCCCAGCTTACTGCCTGAGAAATAGGTATCCAGTGGCAAGCCGGTTTTTGCTCGAACGGTTTCTTCTACACCTTCTGCTCGCAGACGGCGGAGAACGGATTCAGTTCGCTGGTCTTGCCAAATAATGGCGTTATATAGCGGTAAACCGCTCTGCGCATCCCAGGCAACAACGCTCTCTCCCTGATGAGCCAAACCCATAGCATCGACGACGCCACACTGGCTGATACAGGTTCGTATGTTGCGCAGGATCTCCATCGGGTCATGTTCAACCCAACCCGGATTGGGCGTTAGCTGTTTATGCGCGATGGCGGCGGGGGAAAAGTGTTTCCCATCCTCGCCGAACACCACGACGCGTGTTCCGGTTGTTCCTTGGTCAATGGCTGCATAGCGTTGGTTCAGCATAAAGCCCTCAGGTCTATTTGTGGTTTAGATGTTGTCATTGTGCCCGTTTATATTACTTATTATCATTAAAGCACATTAAATCAACATTAAAATCACAACATTCGATTTAATTGTGACCAATATCGCGGTTTTTACTGATGGCAGTGTGGTTATGATGTGGTTGTTGCTGTGTTTTTGTGTGTGAAAGTTCAATAGGCTGTTGCTTCATGGTTGGAGTTGGTGAACAATTGCCAACTAAGCAATGAAAAACTCTTAAATCCACAATTTTTATCATGTTAAATGCAGCGAGATGGGTTAGAAGATGGATTATTCAAACGCACTAGAACGCAGAAACATCATTCTCGAAAAGTTGAAAACTAACGGGCAAGTCTTCGTCAATGAACTGGCTGATGATTTTAATGTTTCGCAGGAGACCATCCGCAGAGATCTCAATAAGCTTGAAGAACTCAAACACATCAAGAAAATCCATGGTGGGGCAGTCATCGCTCAGTTTGGGTTTGAGCTGGAGTTTAATCAGCGAGCCAGATTGGCTGAGGATGACAAAAAGGCCATAGCCGTTAAAGCTGCCGAATTGATCAAGCCCGGTGACTCACTGTTTATCGATTTTGGTACCACAACCTTAGAATTTGCCAAACAGATTGCCGGCATTAACCAGCTTACCGTTATCACCAATTCGCCGGTTATTGCTAACCTGTTTCATGAAAATACGACGATTGACCTGATTTTGATCGGCGGGCAATTTGGTCTGTCAAAAATGGAATGCATTGGGCCGGTGGCATTGCAGGGCATCAGCGCTTTCTATGCGGATTATGCGGTTATCGGCGCGGGTGCGGTGAGCCCTAAGGCCGGGGTGATGGATCAGGATTTGAACGAAGCGGCGATCGCCCGTCAGATGATCAAAAACAGCAACAAAACCATTGTTCTCGCCGATGGACATAAGCTGAATAACCATGCGACGGGCCTGGTCGCAGATTTAAAAGATATTTCGTGGTTGGTGACCAGCGATCCGGAGAAGAAATTGAAGAACCTGGTTTTCCCGGCCAATCTCCAGGTGATCGTCGCCTGACGGCAAAGATAAATAACCATGCCGGTCAACGTGACCGGCATGGTTTATATTGATGTATGCGCTGTTACTCTTTCCACAGAATGTGGCAAAGCTTGTGGTCTTTCTCACGGCACAGCAACACGCGGGCAAACACGTCATTGATCGGTTCACCATCGCTGTCCGCCAGGCCAATCACCACTTCGGCGAAAAAGTCCGGGTTCAGGTCAAAGTCCACATGTTCTGACCAGTCTTCCGCCGGGTCATACAGTTCTGCGCCGCCGCGCTCCTCAAACTGCAGGTTGAACAGCAGAATATCCGCCGGATCCAGATTGTCGCCGGCCAACTCCAAAAAGATGTCGTAAGCCTGTTCCAGCGTTTCGTCTTCAGTAAGGCGGTTATTCAAATCCATAATTAAATCCCGATAACAAATGATTCCTCATTATACCCTATGAATTTCAAGTTGCAGCTAGGCGACCAGCTCATTCATCCTCAGGCGCTTACTTAAGTAAGTAACTGGGGGTGACAAATCTGCCGGGAGCCGATTTGAACGCTGCTTGCAGCGGCCCCGAAGGGGGGTGGCCCATGGACGGGCCACATAACCGAGTGCAGGTAACAACGCTGCAACTTGAAAGGCGACGGGTATGAAGCATGCCCGTTACGGCGTTTATAGCAGCGGGCTGAAAAAGTAGAACAGGCGCTCAACAATACGGTGCCAAAAAGGCCGTTTCTGCCACTCTGCGGCATTCAATAACTGCGAACGAGCAATATAGTCGTCCTGCACGCAGGCCAGATCGCTACCGAAACCGTCATCGTCAATCACCAGGGTAATTTCAAAGTTCAACCACAGGCTGCGCATGTCCAGATTCACCGTGCCGACCAGGCTGAGCTGGCCATCAACCAGTACGCTTTTGGTATGCAGCAGACCGTCTTCAAACTGATAGATGCGTACGCCAGCCTCCAGAAGTTCGGAGAAGAAAGAGCGACTGGCCCAACGGACCATCGTTGAATCGTTATCGCGTGGGACAATGATGCTGACTTCAACCCCGCGCAGGGCGGCGGTGCAAATCGCATGCAGTAAATCGTCGCTGGGTACGAAGTAGGGGGTGGTCATGATCAACTGTTCACGTGCTGAGTAAACCGCAGTCAGCAACGCCTGGTGGATCATTTCTTCCGGGAACCCGGGGCCAGAGGCGATAACCTGAATAGTGTGGCCGCTTTCCTGTTCGAACGGCATGATATTGACGTCCGGCGGCGGCGGCAGGATCCGTTTACCGGTTTCAATCTCCCAGTCACAGGCATAAACGATGCCCATGGTACTGGCGACCGGGCCTTCCATACGGGCCATCAAATCGATCCACTGACCGACCCCGGCATCCTGTTTGAAATAGCGTGGGTCGACCATGTTCATACTGCCGGTGTAGGCAATATAGTTGTCAATCAGCACCACTTTACGGTGCTGACGCAAATCCATTCGGCGCAGGAATACGCGGAACAGGTTTACCTTGAGCGCCTCCACCACCTCGATACCGGCATTGCGCATCATGCCAGGATAGGGGCTGCGGAAGAACTGCAAACTACCGGCAGAGTCCAGCATCAGGCGGCAATGTACGCCACGGCGTGCAGCGGCCATCAGCGATTCGGCTACCTGATCGACCAACCCGCCAGGCTGCCAAATGTAAAACACCATCTCTATATTATGGCGTGCCAGCTCAATATCACGGATCAGCGCCTTCAGCGTTGCATCGGTAGTGGTGAGTAACTGGAGTTGGTTGCCCTTAACGCCATCGATGCCCTGACGGCGATCGCAGAGTTGGAACAGGGGTCTGGCGACCTCGCTGTAATCGGTAGCGAAGATGCGCTGGCTCTCTTTTAACTCGCTCAGCCAGCGTGCGGTAGAAGGCCACATGGCCTTGGCGCGTTCGGCACGGCGTTTGCCCAGATGTAATTCACCAAAAGATAAATAAGCCACAATACCGAACAGCGGCAGAATATAGATCACCAGCAGCCAGGCCATAGCGGAAGGTACGGCGCGGCGTTTCATCAGAATACGCAGTGTTACACCAGCGATAAGCAGCCAGTAACCGAACACCATGAGCCAACTGATTACGGTATAAAATGTTGTCATAAAGGCGAAAAATCCCGTTCGCAAACCACCAACGATGAGTGTACGCACAGAACGCTAAAGGGGAAACCTTTTCTCGGCGCTTATGTTGCAAAAATATGATTGGCTTAAGGCACTTGCTGTAAACAAAAAAACATTTTGGCGCGGAAGACGCGTCGCCCAGCCGGATTAAAATACGCTGAACTGTGGCTTGGATCCTGTAATGAAAGGACTATAATGCCCGCCGTTGGCATTTGACGAATGAGTGACAAAACGATGAGACGCAGTAGAAACGAGGTGGGCCGCTGGCGGATGCTGCGGCAGAGTCAGCGCCGCAGGCATCGCTGGTTGGAACGCCAGTCTTGCAGCAATCGGCATATTATTCGGGTGCGACGTCGCCTGGATGACCAGCACCGGCGTTCATTGCTGTTTGTGGTGGCCTACGAGTGGTAAAACAAAAACAGTCCCCAAGGGGACTGTTTTGTTAGCTGGGTTGTGATTATTTCCCCAGATAGGCGTTAAGCATCCAAACCTGTTTTTCCTGCTCTTTGATGTAGTCGCTCATCAGTGAAGCAGTACCTTCATCCCCCGCATCGGCGGCCAGCGTCAACAACTCGCGCTGCTGTTGCAGCAGCACCGAATAGCCGTGCAGCAAACCACCCAACGTGCCTTTATCGTCGGTGACATTAGTGTCTTCCTTGATATCAGACGTTTTCAGATAATCGCTGAACGCATGGCGCGGCTGCGAGCCCAGAGTCAGAATACGCTCTGCCAGCTCATCAACCTTGGTCAGCAGATCGTTATAGGTTTCTTCAAATTTGACGTGCAGCTCAAAGAAGTGCGGGCCGGAAATATTCCAGTGGTAGCCGCGCACGTTCATATACAGCACCTGATAATTTGCCAGCAGCGCATTCAACGCTTCCGAGAGTTTTGCCGATTGTTTGCTGTCCAGGCCGATATGGTTTTTCGCTGCTTTCTTCGTCGTTGCCATAATAATCTTCTCCTGATTATTTGATTCGATGATTTACACAATATCCATAACAAACACAGTAACCGGATTTATCGCAGGGTTAAAGACGATCAAAAGCATCAATGCAATTGCTGAAACCGATAACGATAAATCCGACAAGCAAATTGCCCATTCAGTGTAAGCAGAATGCGTTAACAACAACAGCTGCTAGGTATCATTACTTGCGTAAGACCAATTTTGCCACGCCGGCGCTTAGCGCCATCAGTAATGCTGCTGCAATCAACACCGCGATAAATGCTCGGTCGAAAGCCAGCCGAGCCAGTTGTCTCAGTTGTTCAGCCTGTTCGACAGCCAGATTGGCAGCCAGCCGCAGGGCTTCATCAATGCTGTCGTAAGCGACATCGCCCACTGGCAAATTGTCGGGTAACACCAGGCTGTGGCTATAGATGGCGGTCATCAACCCACCCAGCAAGGTAATACCGAGCACGCCACCCAGCTCATAGGACACGTCCTCGATCGAGGCAGCCATACCGGATTTTTCTTCCGGAGCGTTGAGCATGATGGCGGTCGACGCGGCGGTAATGGCACCACCGATGCCAAAACCGGCGATAAACAGACAAGCCAACTGCGACATCAGGCTGTTCTGGTAAAGCAGAGCCAGCCCGGCAATGCCCAGGCCGGTCAGGAACAATCCACCGAATATCATGTTGCGCTCGCCGTAACGCGGCAACAGTAAACCGGCCAGCGGACCGGCCAGTGCGGAGGCCACCGGGATCGGCAGAATAAACAGCGCGGCCTGTAATGGACTCAGCTCAAGCACCAGTTGCAGGCGTTGAGTCAGTACCAGTTCAACACCGACTAGCGCAACCATCGACACCAGAGCCACGCCGACGCCGCCGGCAAACAGCCGATTCTGAAATAGTGAGAAGTCGATCATCGGGTAACGGGCCCGACGCTGTCGACGAACAAACAGCCAGAGCGACAAAATGCCAATGGTGGCGGCGATTGCCAGCGCAGAAATGGAGGGCGTTGTTTTGCTCAGCTCCTTCAGGGCATAGATGCTACCCACCAGACCGGCCATGATCTGCACTGACCCGATGATATCGTAAGGGCGCTTATTTTCCCCACCGCAGTGCGGTATCAATCGCCAGGCCAGCGGCAGCACCACCATGACGACAGGGACGTTGATTAAAAATACCGATCCCCACCAGAAATACTCCAGCAAGACTCCACCGACCACCGGGCCGATAGCGGCACCACCGGACGCGACTGCGGCCCAAATGCCAATCGCCAGGGCGCGTTCACGTTCGTCGGTAAACACATGGCGGACAATGGACAGGGTTGCCGGCATCATCATCGCCGCACCTACCGCAAGAAATACGCGGGCGGCGATCAGCCATTGGGCTGAAGGAGAAAAGGCGGCACAAAGGGAGGCGACGGCAAACACCGGCAATCCGGCCATAAACAGCCGTTTATGACCAATGCGATCGCTCAGCATGCCCGCACCGGGCAGTAACCCGGCGACCACTAGCGGGTAGGCATTCACAATCCATAATTTTTGCGAGGCGCTGGCGTCCAGCGCCTGGGTCAGCCGTGGCAATGCGGTGTATAGCACCGTCATATCGATAATGATCAAAAATAGCGCGCTGGAGATCATTGCCAGGATCAACCAGCGGTTGTTTGCGTGCATAATATTATTCCAAAAAAGCAGGCGACGCGGATGCGTTGCCATAAGGTCACCACCCGAACGCGCCGGGTGGTATACTGGCGTAATATATATCCATACGTATGTATTGAAAAGAGGGTTTCTCAATGGGACGTCAACGGAGCATCGATCGCGACAAGGTTCTGGATATGGCGGAGGAGATTGTCGCCAGGCAGGGTGCCGCCGGGTTGACCATTGATTCTGTTGCCAAGGCGATGGGGATTTCCAAGGGCGGGGTGCAGTACTGCTTTGGTACTAAAGACGCGTTGATTGATGCGATGTTCGAGCGTTGGGGTAAAGCCTATGACCAGGTTTTCGATGCCATTGCTGGGGAAAGTCCCTCGGCCACAACGACAGTGCGGGCGCATATGCAGGCCACCCAAAGTTCCGATCAGGCATCCAGCGCCAAGGCCGCAGGGCTGATGGCGACCCTGATCCAAACGCCAGAGCATTTGGAAAGCACGCGCGAGTGGTACCGCAGCCGGATCGCCGGTCTGGATTTAACCACCGAGGAAGGCAAGCGGGCGCGGTTGGCCTTTCTGGCTACCGAAGGGGCATTTATGTTGCGTTTCTTTGGCCTGATGGAGATTAACCAGCCGGAATGGGATGCCATGTTCGCGGATATGCAGACGCTGATTCTGGCGAAAAAATAGTTCACCTATCACAGCGATAGCTGGCGGACCAGCAGGTGAAAAGAGTAGTTTTATCGAACAAGATATTCCCTCGAAGAACCCTTTAGCCAGCCACTCCGTGCTGGCTTTTTTTGTCTGTAATTTAGCGGGAAAGGCGATAATGCCTAACCCGCGGCAGCAGAATCCAGCGGGTCGTGATTAAAACTAGAACACCTGCTTAAAGGGTTTGACCGTCACGTCAGCATAAACGCCGGCGGCAACGTAGGGATCCTGCTCGGCCCAGGCTTGGGCGTCTGCCAGTGAGGCGAATTCCGCAATCACCGTAGAACCGCTAAAACCGGCACTGCCTGGGTCGTTGCTGTCGATGGCAGGATTGGGACCGGCCACCACCAGACGGCCTTCATCACGCAGTGCCTGCAGGCGTGCCAGGTGGGCCGGGCGTACCGACAGGCGGTTTTCCAATGAATTGGGTACGTCTTGTGCGTAGATCAGATAAAGCATGTTTCACCTTTAAAATCATTGCTATAGAACGGTAAATGTAAAGTAGCGCAAAAGGGGATACATGGGAATGCCTGACCGTTGGAATTTGCCTGCGGCTGGCGCTTATGCCTTGAAGCGACTAGCTTTTATTCGTATAGTGCGGCCGCGCGATTTAATGAGACAAGGATCCAGAGGTGAGGAAATGACGGAACTGGTTAGAGATAAACTCGACTTGCCTGAAGGCAAAAGCAAACTGCTGCTGCACTCTTGCTGTGCGCCCTGTTCCGGTGAGGTGATGGAAGCTATTCAGGCTTCTGGCATCGAATACGCCATTTTCTTCTATAACCCGAACATTCATCCGCAAAAAGAATATCTGCTGCGCAAGGATGAGAACATCCGCTTTGCCGAGCAGCATGGCGTGCCGATCATCGACGCCGATTACGATACTGACAACTGGTTTGCTCGCGCCAAAGGAATGGAGCACGAACCTGAGCGCGGGATCCGTTGCACCATGTGTTTCGACATGCGTTTTGAACGCACTGCGCTGTACGCGCATGAGCATGGCTACGACACCATATCCAGTTCGCTGGGAATTTCACGCTGGAAGAATATGCAGCAAATCACCGACTGCGGCGTGCGCGCAGCGGAAAAATACCCGGATCTGGAGTATTGGGATTACAACTGGCGTAAAAAGGGCGGTGCGTCGCGGATGATTGAGATCAGCAAGCGGGAACGCTTTTATCAGCAGGAGTACTGTGGCTGCGTCTATTCGCTGCGTGACAGCAACCTGCATCGCAAGGCGCAGGGCCGGCCGCTGATCAAACTGGGCGTGCTGTATTACGGCGATGAAGAGTAACGCTGCATTGGTGACGAATGACCCGCTACGGCGGGTTTTTTATTTTCGGCGGCGGTAAATCAGGTTAATGAAGCGTGTAAAAGCCTAAGTTAAAAGGCAAATGAAAGGTTAATATCCCCATGAGTTTGCAGGTTTTAGCGATGAATAATGACGATTAGAGCGATAGTTTGCCATTCGTTATTGAATATGATTGCTATTTGCATTTAAACTTGGCGAACCAGAGGAAACAGAATCATTATGCCGCTAAAAAAGATGTTCCTTAATCGTCGTTTGTCCGTGCCAATTATCCTGTCTGTTGGCTTACATAGCGCCCTGGTGGCGGGTCTGCTCTATGCTTCTGTCAAGGAAGTGATGGAGTTGCCTAAACCTGAAGATGCGCCGATCAGCGTCATGATGATCAATACCGCCGCGATGGCAGAGCCGCCTCCGCCTGCACCGGCCGAACCTGAGCCAGAGCCGCAGGTAGAGCCGGAACCCGAGCCGGAACCGGAACCGCTCCCAGAGCCGCCGCCGAAGGCGATACTGAAGCCGGAGCCGGTAAAACCCAAGCCGAAGCCAAAACCGAAGCCGAAGGTCGAAAAAACGGTTAAGCGTGAACCACAGAAAGCCGAACCGCGTGAGCCGTCGCCGTTTGAAAATAACCAACCGGCCAAGCCTATCGATAAGGCCCCGGTGAAGCAGGGGCCGGCAGCACCGATTCAGGGCAATTCACGAGATGTGGGGCCGAAACCGATCAGCCGTGCCGATCCGATTTATCCACCGCGTGCCAGAGCGTTGCAGATTGAAGGCAATGTGCGGGTGCAGTTTGATATCGACAGTGATGGTCGTGTGAGTAACGTGCGTATCCTGTCTGCGGAGCCGCGCAATATGTTTGAGCGTGAAGTGAAACAGGCATTACGCAAGTGGCGTTATGAAGCCAAAGAAGCGAAAGATCGTACCGTAAACATTCGCTTTAAAATTAATGGCACCACGGAAATGAACTGACACTGAGATGGTTTTTTTATAACGAAGAGGGTCGCCATGCGACCCTTTTTGCTGTCTGCGACCTGGTAAAACATCGTCTTCGCTTTGAAATTTTGTTGGAAATAAAAGGGTGTAACGATAAACCTTTAGTTGATTCGCCCCTGGCCTAATGAATAAAAACCCTACTCCGGGGTTAATTCTCTGGATTTACCTCGAAAAAATACGATCCCCATCCCACTTGTTGTATTAATAACAGCCTTCTGAACGAATTGTGAACCCGATCACTTCAATAAAAAGGTGCATAAAACAAAATAAATTGGTGTAACGTTAAACCTTTTCGGGGAAAGCTATGAGTTCTTACAAAGCAAGTTTACTGTCAGTCTCATTTATGACCTACATGGTGATGGCCGGACTCCTCACTCAAATAGGCATTGTCATTAGTCCGATGTCTCAATATCTGGATATCAGTATTACGGACGCCGCGGCCATGTTCTCGTACCTGACCGGCGGAACTCTCCTGGGGACATTCATCTCGATGGTGGTGTATTCCCGATTTGAGATCCGTCACATTTTGCGAGCCACCTATGCAATTTTTCTGATTGTTATGGCCGCATTGGTCTTTCTTGAGGTCAGAAATCCGTTTGTCGTCTCGTTTTATCTGTTTGTTTTGGGAGCCTGCTGCGGTACCGGTTTGTCAGGTGGTGCCGTACTGATCTCCAAAGTTTTTGATGAAAACAAACGCGCTTCCGCCTTTATCGCCACCGACTGTGCATTTAGCGCCTCAGGTTTTATTTTTCCATCGGTGGCGACAATGATCATCGCTGCCAACATGCAATGGACCAATGCTTACGGACTGGTCGGCATTATTGCCGCACTGGTGTTTATCAGCACCTTTGTTTTGCAATACCCGAAAGGGGATTTGGCGGAAAACACGAGAGGTGAAGCCAACGCCAGCGCTTCCGGATTTAACTTCAAACAGATTATGACCCCCAGAGTGATTCTGATGGGGCTAGCGCTGGGTATCTATCTGTTCGCCCAAAGCACTTTCCTGACCTGGTCGCCCAGCTACCTGCAGCAGGCGTTTGGTTTATCTTCGACGGATTCCGGTGCGGCAGTGCGAAATTATTGGGGGCCATCCGTGTTTGGCTTAATCGCCGCCGCCATATTAGTGAATAAGATCCCCGCGAGGGTCATGTTGGTGACGGTCTCTGTCATCGCCATTGTCGTAACCTTCTACTTAAGCATGACCCATAGCCCGAAAGTCTTTTTGACCGCCACCCTGGGGTTCGGTTTCCTGACTTCATGTGTCTATAAATTAGGGATTTCTGTTGGCTCTCAGCAGGTTAAAAACTCACCCGCGGTGCTCGTCACCTTCTTGCTGACGTGCGGAACCCTTGGCAGCACCATTTCACCGGCCTTGTCTGCCGCCATGGTTGCGCGGTTCGGGGTTGCCAGTGCGATGGTCATGACCGCCCTGGGTTTTACTGCCGTATGCGTTTGCGTTGTCGCC
The DNA here is from genome assembly GCF_000347995.1 of Serratia sp. S4. NCBI lineage: Bacteria > Pseudomonadati > Pseudomonadota > Gammaproteobacteria > Enterobacterales > Yersiniaceae > Serratia > Serratia sp. S4. Next base: position 2,926,072 of record NZ_KB661120.1, on the reverse strand, counting down.
TGCCTGATCCTTGAGAAGGTTGAAAATTCCAAATCCACAAAGGAAATATACTTATGAAGAGAAAAGTCATTTTTGATACGGATCCCGGTATTGATGACACTATGGCGATGCTATTGGCGCATGCCAGTGACCAGATCGAGCTGGTGGGCATTACCACGGTTTTTGGCAATGCGACCATTGAGAATGCCACAAGAAACGCCCTGTATATAAAGCAGCGGTTTGGCCTGACTGCGGATGTCGCCGTGGGTGCAGATACGCCTTTGGTGGTAGCGGCGGGTGAGGCGACCACTTTCGTTCACGGCGAAAATGGTTTGGGGGATATAGATATCCCCGCGGGGGATTACCAGGGTATTGATAAGCGAGCGGCACATGACTACATCATCGATAGCGTAAAAGCGCATCCTGGTGAAATCACGCTGATTGCCGTCGGCAGGTTGACCAATCTTGCCCTGGCGGTTGAAAAGGATCCCGGCATCGCCAGCCTGGTTAAAGAGGTGATTATTATGGGCGGGGCATTTGGCCATAACGGTCATACGGGCAATGTTACCCCTTTTGCCGAGGCCAATATCATCGGTGATCCGCATGCAGCCGATAGAGTGATGACCACCGACTGGCCGGTTACCGTCGTCGGACTGGATGTCACTCAGCAAACGGTGATGAGCAGCGAATATATTGAGCGGTTGCGCATCAATTCAGCCCGGTACGGTGAGTTCATTTACCAGATCACGCGTTTTTACGCTGATTTTCATAAGAGGGAGATCGGCATGGATGGATTCTATGTACATGACTCCTCGGCCATTGCCTATGCCATTGCGCCCGAGTTGTTTGACGTAAAAGTCGGTGCTGTACGGGTGATTACCGAGGGGCCGGCCATCGGGCATACCCTGCTTAAGGAAGGGGCGAAACCTTACCCTATCGATGAGTGGAGTGGCAAACCTCAGCAACGGGTCTGTGTTCAGGTTGACCATCGGGGCGTGCTCGATCTCTATATGGCAACCATGGCGGAGAGGGTTACCGCTTAGACTACGCGTTTTTGACGGTCATTTGCCAAAATCGGTGGGTTCACTGACTGAGCCCCTGACAACCAGGCTGGGCGTGGCGGATATTATTGCTTTACTGCCTGGGGTGGACATTTTCATGCTCAACCCTTCCAGCGCCTGGTAAGCAATGTCGTCCAAAGGAATTCTGACCGTGGTGAGTGACGGGAAAGACAATTTGGACATTTCTATATCATCATAGCCAATGACCGAGAGTTCCCTTGGAATTTTCAAACCTAACTCATTCGCTGCATTTTGTACGCCAATGGCCATTAAGTCGTTATGACAGATAATGGCCGTTGGCAACGCCACGGAGGAAAATAGTTGATACATGGCATCAACGCCACTCTGATAGGTGTAATCCCCTTCGATAAAATCGACTGAGTCTTCCGGCAGATTAAAATCTGCAAGTGCCTTTTTCAAACCCCCTATGCGATTCACCGTGGTTTTTAACGCTTTTGGGCCGGTAACGCAGGCAATTTTTTTGTGCCCTTTGGACAGCAAAAATCTGCCGGCTATGTAGCCGCCGGTCTCATTGTGTAAATTGAATTCCGTACCGCCGCACAGGCTCATTACATCACCGATATCGAAAGCGATGGCAACGACGGGGACCGCATGGATATGTTTGATTACGTTATCGATTTTATCGCGTTTTAACGAGATGAGGATGATTCCGTCAACACGACCCGACATCAAATTAATGTAGGTGTGTAAATCCTCTTTATCTTTATGGCGGAAGCAGGAGATAACGGTAAAGTCTTGCTTGAAGCACTCATTTTCCAGCTTGAAGAATAACTCGGAGAAAAAGGGATTTTGGTCAACGATGGAAATGATGCCAATGCTTCTCAGGCTCGCAGAGCTTTTCTTCAGTGAGGCGGCCAGGGCATTGTGTCGGTAGCCGGTAGCTTGAATAGCCTCCAGAATGTTATGCCGGGTATCATCTTTGAGCTTTTTTTTATTATTAATAAAATTCGATACTGTCGTTACAGAGACACCGGCATGGAGTGCAACGTCTTTAAGGGTAGCCATTCTCTACTTATAACCTCAGTTTTATGTCACAAGATGGATTGATAGTGCGCATCCCTTAACAGAATACCCATAGGCGCCCCAGGTCGTGAGGGTACCCGGTTGATTATACACAAGCAAAATCAAGATTCAGGCCTTTAACGTTCAAAAGGCGTTATCGAAACAGGGTATTGCGACACCGGGTAATCAGCATCAATAAAAAAACCCGATGGGTCACATCGGGCTTTTTGAAAAAGAATCCTGGCGCTAAGGCTTATTCTTCGAATCCGACGCGGAAGTTCATCTTGCCATCGGGCAGGGCGCGTGAATTGCCTTCATCGTCTACGGCAACATAGGTAAACACCGCTTCGGTGGCGCGATAGCGCTGGCCGATAGGGGCGGAAGACACTTTCTTGACCCACACTTCGATATTGATGGTGATCGAGCTGCGTCCGGTACGGATACAGTGCGCGTAGCAACACACCACGTCACCTACCGCGACCGGCTTCAGGAAGGTCATGCCATCCACACGCACGGTGACTACGCGGCCTTCGGCAATTTCTTTGGCCTGAATAGCGCCGCCGATATCCATCTGCGACATCAGCCAGCCGCCAAAAATATCGCCGTTGGCATTGGTATCTGCCGGCATCGCCAGCGTTCGCAGCACCATTTCGCCACTGGGTAAAGGTCGTTGTTGAGTCATAGCTGTCTGCTTATCAAAGAAGGGATTTCACTATACTGCCCGTAGCAAAGGCCACGGGCATTAACAATTTTGTAACTATTTTTTCTGTTCTTCCGGCATGTGCCGATAAATATAAACGCCGCTGAGCAGAGTAAAGACCAGCGTCAGCGCGGTCAGGCCGAACACTTTAAAGTTAACCCAAACGCTCTGAGGCAGCCAGAAGGCGACGTAGATGTTTGCCAGGCCGCAGACCAGGAAGAACACTGCCCAGGCCAGGTTGAGGCTGTTCCAGACTTTATCCGGCAGCGTCAGCTCTTTGCCCAGCATGCGTTGCACTAACGGTTTTTTGAGCACCAGTTGGCTGATCAGCAGCGCCAGCGCGAACAGGGTGTAGATGATCGTCACTTTCCACTTGATAAACAAATCGTTATGGAACACCAGCGTCAAAGTGCCGAACACCAGCACCATCAGGAAGGTGATCAGCGTCATCTTCTCGATTTTGCGGTATTTGAACCAGGTGAATACCAGCGCCAGGGCGGTAGCAACAATCAATGCGCCAGAGGCCACATAGATATCGTAGAGCTTATAAAAAGCGAAAAAGACAATTAACGGGAGGAAATCAAGAAACTGCTTCATAAATCAATCCATCATCTGTTTATCGGCCGACTATACCGGATTTGGCGGGCTCTGTGTACCGCTGGCAACTGCTGATTATCGGCGTTTGGCCGCCGGATTTCCGCCATGAAAGCAGGAATTTGCATAAACTTACGATTGAGGTCGCGAGTTCGCGGCGGGCAGATTGCCAGCACGGCATTGGCATCGCATGATACGCGCAATAATAGCCGGATAATTTATAACGGAAAACAGTTTATGCAGTGGAAATCTCTCCAGGCGCTTACGCCCGGTTTGACGCATTTATTAGGGTATCAACGCAGTTGGCTCAAACCGGACATCCGCGCCGGGCTTTCCGTCGCCGCCGTGGCCTTGCCGGTAGCGATTGCCTACGCCGAACTGGCCGGAGTCAGCCCGATAGTGGGGTTATATTCCTGCATTTTACCCATGGTGGCCTATGCGTTTTTCGGCTCCTCACGCCAACTGATTGTGGGGCCGGATGCGGCGACCTGTGCAGTGATTGCCGCCGTTGTGACCCCGTTGGCGGCGGGTAATATGGAACGCCACTGGCAATTGACCATTATGATGACGGCGATGATGGGCGCCTGGTGTCTGTTGGCCAGCCGCTTCAAACTGGGCGCACTGGCCGATTTACTCTCACGGCCGATACTCAGCGGTTTGCTGAACGGCGTGGCGATTACCATCATGGTCGATCAGATTGGCAAGGTGTTCGGATTTGGTGTGCACCCGGCGCAGCTGATCGAACGTATTTACGCGCTGCCAGGCAACCTGATGCACAGTGATTGGCTGACCATGGCGGTCTCGTTACTGGCTTTGGTTACGCTGATCGGGTTTAAAAAATGGCGCCCCAACTGGCCGGCACCGTTATTTGCCATTGTTCTGGTCACGTTTATTACCTGGGCATGCAAGCTGCAGCAGCATGGTGTGGTGACGGTCGGCGGCTTTAGTGATGTCTTGCCGATAGTGCAGTGGCCGGATTTTCAACCGGGTTTGCTACGTGACATGGTGATCCCGGCGCTCAACCTGGCCGTCGTGAGCTTTGTCAGCATGATGCTGACCGCCCGAAGCTTCGCGGCGAAAAACGGTTACGAGGTGAATGCGGATGCCGAGTTTCGTGCGCTCGGGCTGGTGAATATTGTCTCGGCGCTGTCGCAGGGGTTCGCCATCAGCGGGGCGGATTCACGCACCGCGGTCAATGATGCCAACGGCGGCAAGAGCCAACTGGTGTCGATCATTGCGGCGGCGGTAATTGCCTTCGTGCTGTTGTTCCTGATGGCGCCGCTACAGTTTATTCCGGTCGCGGGGTTGGGCGTGGTACTGATGTATGCCGCCTGGTCGCTGCTGGATATTCGTGGCATCTGGATCATGCGGCGACGCAATGCCCAGGCCTTCCGGCTGGCGATGTTTACCTTCCTTAGCGTATTGCTAGTGGGGGTGATCAGCGGCATTGGCCTGGCGGTTTTACTGGGCCTGATGCAGTTCCTGCGCACGGTGTTCCGCCCGACTGAGCAGCTGTTGGGCGTCAATGAGGAAGGTATGATCCACTCGATGGGCAACAATAACGGCATTAAAGCGGTACCCGGTGTGATGATGTATCGCTTCAACTCGCCGCTGACCTATTTCAACGTGGCGTATTTCAAACGGCGGATCCTGAACCTGGTGGACAGCACACCGTTCCAGCCGCGTTGGGTGGTGGTGGACGCCGTTGCCAGCTTTACTCACGCCGATATCAGCGTACTGGCGGCGATCGACGAATTGAAACGTGATTTGTTACAGCGTAACGTGAAGCTGGTGCTGGCAGGGCGCCGAACCGAGCTGACGCGCTGGTTCCGTATTAATCGGATGGGGCGCGACCGGGAATTGATCCTGGTACCGGATTTGTACCTGGCGCTAAAGTTGATCCAAAGTAAGGAACAGGCGGAACCGACCGTGGCTCAATAAACAAAAAGGCACGCCGAAGCGTGCCTTTTGGATTTCTACCGCAAGATTAGCTGCGCAGCAGCATATACAGACGGAACAGGTAAATCAGCAACAGGGCCGAAACCAGGTTGCTCAGGGCGGTCAGCACTACGCTGGCGACGTTCGGAGTCAGCACCGAAAGGTGGCTCACCATAAACAGCACCAGCAGCTTGGCTGCCAGCCACAGCATCATCGCCGGAACAATCACCCGCGCATTGGCGAACGCCAACTTGCAACTCAGCTTAATCGAGGCGAAAACGCCTTTCTTGTCGGTAGCCGTAATCACCGGCGCCAGCGAGAAGGCGATCGCCATGATCACGCCCGGCACCACAAACAGCGTCAGACCCAGCTGGATCAACAGCGTGCAGATGAACAGCAGCAGCAGCAAACGCGGCAGTTCCGGCGCGGAAGCACCGATAGCGCGCAGTGCGCTGATACGCTGCCCCTGAGAAACCAGACGAATCAATGTCAGCATCCCGCCAACCAGCAACACGTTGCCCACTAAGGCGGAAAAAGTGGCGGCGGCTGAAACCTTCAATAACACCATCTGTTGCTCAGGCGTCATTTGTTGAATGATTTCCTGGATCCCCATACCGGCGGATGCAGCAAAGTCACCTTCCGTTGCGCTCAGGATCTTCAACTGCTCGACGTCAGGGCTGAAAGCCTGATTGAGCAGCACAGAAATGAACGCGGTCAACAGCGCCAGCATCAGAATACTGGTCAGTTGGTTACGGAAAAAATTAAAACTGTCACGGTACAACGTGTTGGCCGTGATAGGCATGCAGACTCCTTGGCATCGAGAAACAGAGATAAATCAAAATCAGTGGGCGATTGTACCCTGTTCCAGGCCGCTGTGGCACCCCGCGAAGTGCACTGTGACGATTTCTTCTGCAATCAGCCTCATCGACATTCCCCGTCGTCTTTCATGCCGCGCCCTGGCAACTGAACATGTAGATAATTTGCAACAAAAGGCGTTTTTTGATTCAGATCAATCCTTGATTTATTAGCCTCTTAGGTAACCTTGTTTTTAGTAGGAATTAAAACTTTTACACATAAGATGTGATCTCGATGGGATCATAAATACCCGTAAGTAGGTATATTCCCCCTGGATGATAACCACACAAATGGAATGGATAATGAAAAAGACAACTCTGGTGGTATTGGCGGCAATGATGGCCCCTATGTTGGCAAGTGCGCATCAGGCAGGCGATTTTCTGTTCCGCGCAGGCGCTGCTACTGTGCGGCCAAATGCCGGATCGGACGACGTGTTGGGGCAAGGCTCATTCAGTGCCGACAATAATACCCAGCTTGGTCTGACCTTCGGCTATATGGTAACGGACAATATTGGCGTCGAACTGCTGGCCGCAACGCCGTTTCGCCACAAGGTAGGGCTGAATGGTGGCGCGGTGAACGGCAACATCGCGACGGTACACGATTTGCCCCCGACCCTGATGGCGCAATACTATTTTGGCGACAAACAGGACAAACTGCGTCCGTACCTGGGGCTGGGCGTTAACTACACCACCTTCTTCGATGAAAAATTCAACGATAACGGTAAAAGTGCCGGGCTGAGCAACCTGAGTTTGAAAGACTCCTGGGGCGTAGCCGCGCAAGCCGGTCTGGATTACAACCTGGATGAACACTGGATGCTGAACATGTCAGTGTGGTGGATGAACATCGAAACCAAAGCTCGCTTTGACGATGCGGACGGTAACCATCACAGCATTGATACGCGTTTGGATCCGTGGGTGTTTATGTTCGGGGCAGGGTATCGCTTCTGACAGGGGTGAAACAGGGAGGCGCATGCAGCGCCTCCGTTTTACTTTTACTACTTGATGTTCATGACGTTCTCAACGGATTTCACACCCGCTACGCCACGAGTCACCTGTACCGCACGGTTGGCATCGGCGCTTGAGCTGACAAAGCCGCTCAGTTGCACACGACCTTTAAAGGTCTCGACGCTGATTTCGGTAGATTTGATGGTTTTATCCGCCAGCAGCGCTGACTTCACCTTGGTCGTCACTACCGTATCGTCAATATAACCGCCAGTCCCTTCAGATTTCGCTGTTGGCGCGCAGGCACTCACTGCGAATGCCACAACGGCTGCCATGCATAAGACCGAAAGGGTTTTAAATAGCTTCATAAATTACTCTCCATGCAATGTTATTGTTGAAACTACATTTGGGTATTCACCTGAAAACATAGCGCATTCCCCCAAATAAAGAAATGCCCAACGCGCAAGGTTAATTGTGAGACAAGAATTGGGTTTGTTCAAATCCAGGCTGTAAAAAATAGCACAACTTTTAAGAGAAACAATATGTTAACAACGGGCACAGATCCTCTGCGCCCGTTGCTGGCCAATTATGCCCGGGTTGCGGCTTTCATTTCACTAACGAAGGTCGCCAGTCGCGCCAGCATTTCGGCCGGTTGCGTATGGTTTTGTTCGATAATCTTGACGATCGCCGAACCGGATATCGCCCCCGCAGCCCCGGCCTGCAGCGCATCACGTACCTGGGCCGGCTCAGAGATACCAAAGCCTTGCAGCGGTGGTGCTGCATGGTATTCACGCAGTTTGTTCACCAGATGATGCAGTGGCAACTGGGCACGGCTTTCGGTTCCGGTTACGCCTGCACGCGACAGCAGGTAGGTGTAGCCCCGGCCATGTGAGGAGATTTCACGCAGCAAATCGTCGTCTGCATTGGGCGGGCAGATAAAGATCGGCGCGATGCCATGGCGGATAGCGGCGGCACGGAAAGGCGCGGACTCTTCATACGGCACGTCGGCAATCAGCACCGAGTCTACGCCCACTTCGGCACAGCTTTGGTAAAACGCATCGATACCTTTATGGAACACCAGGTTGGCATACATCAGCAGGCCGATCGGAATGCTGGGGTGTTTCTGGCGGATGGCAGCCAGCATTTCGAAACACTGAGTCGGCGTGACGCCAGAGGCGAATGCGCGCAGCGCCGCACTTTGAATGGTTGGGCCGTCAGCCAGTGGGTCGGAGAACGGGATACCCAACTCCAGCGCGTCGGCACCGGCTTCAACCAGGGTATCGATGATTTGCAATGACAATGCCGGGTTAGGATCGCCGAGGGTCACGAACGGGACGAAGGCGCCTTCCTTGTTGCTTGCCAGGCGGTCGAACAGTTGCTGGTAACGTTCCATCAGATTTCTCCCCGTGCTTTCAGAATGTCGTGAACGGTAAATATGTCTTTGTCGCCGCGGCCGGACAGGTTAACCACCAGGATCTGTTCCTTTTGCGGTGTTTCACGGATCATTTTCAGCGCATGCGCCAGGGCGTGGGAAGACTCCAGCGCCGGGATAATCCCTTCGCTACGCGACAGCGCCTTGAATGCGTCCAGCGCTTCGTCATCGGTAATCGACACATATTCGGCGCGACCGATGCTGTTCAGATAGGCGTGCTGCGGCCCAACGGAAGGGAAGTCCAACCCGGCGGAAATGGAGTAGGACTCTTCAATCTGGCCTTCGGAAGTCTGCATCATCGGCGCTTTCATGCCGAAATAGATACCAACGTGACCGTGTTTCAACGGCGCACCGTGTTGGCCGGTTTCGATACCCAGACCGGCAGGCTCAACGCCGATCAGCCCTACGCTGGTATCATCGATAAAGTCGGCAAACATGCCGATGGCGTTGGAGCCGCCACCCACGCAGGCCAGCACCGCATCCGGCAGGCGGCCTTCGCGTTCCAGCATCTGCGCTTTGGTTTCTTCACCGATCATGCGTTGGAATTCACGCACGATAGTAGGGTACGGGTGTGGGCCGGCAGCGGTACCCAACATATAGTGGGCGGTTTCGTAGCTGCCGGACCAGTCACGCAGCGCTTCATTACAGGCGTCTTTCAGCGTAGAAGAACCGCTGTGTACCGGGATCACTTCCGCACCCATCAGGCGCATGCGGAATACGTTAGGCGACTGGCGTTCAATATCTTTGGCACCCATATAGATGCGGCATTTCAGACCGAGCAAGGCACAGGCCAGGGCCGAGGCAACGCCATGCTGACCGGCACCGGTTTCGGCAATGATTTCGGTTTTACCCATGCGTTTGGCCAACAATGCCTGACCCAACACCTGGTTGGTTTTGTGCGCACCGCCGTGCAGCAAGTCTTCACGCTTCAGGTACAGCTTGGTTTTGGTACCGGCAGTGAGGTTTCTGCACAGCGTCAGTGCCGTTGGGCGGCCGGCGTAGTTTTTCAGCAGATCGATAAATTCAGCCTGGAACTCTGGGTCGCGCTGGGCGCTGACAAAGGCTTCTTCCAGTTGTTTTAGGGCCGGCATCAGAATCTGCGGCACATATTGGCCACCAAATTCGCCGAAGTAGGGGTTAAGCAGCGTCATTATAGTTCCCGTTATTATCCGTTAATGATCTTCAGTAAGCGCGCAGGGTCTGGAACACCGCCGCGAGGCGGGCAGGATCCTTAATGCCGGGCTGGCTCTCAACGCCGGAGTTAAAGTCCAGACCGGCACAGCCAAGTTTGGCCGCGTCAACACAGTTATCCGCGCCCAGGCCACCGGCCAGCATCACGTTCTCCAGGTTTTCGCCATGCAGCACCGACCAGTCGAAACGCTGCCCGGTACCACCCGCACCGTTATCCAGCAGATAGCGGTCAACGTGCAGCAAATCGCGCTTTGGCAAATGGTCTTTTACGCTCAGCGCTTTCCAAATTTGGCAGTCGGCCGGCAGTTCGGCACGCAAGGCGGTGATATAGGTTTGATCTTCAGCGCCGTGCAGTTGCACCGCTTTCAGGCCCAGGCGCTCGACGGTCTGTACTACCGTCTCTACCTGCGCGTCACAGAACACGCCGACGTATTTTAGCGGTGCACCGGCAATCACTTCGCGGGCACGATTGATATCAACATAGCGCGGCGAGCGCCCGACAAAAATCAAACCACCGTAGACGGCACCGGCCTGATAAGCCGCGGCAGCATCCTGTGGACGGGTCAGCCCGCAGACTTTATTGTCGCCCAGTATCACCCGGCGAACGGCTGCGCGCAGGTCAGTTTCCGACATTAATGCGCTGCCAATCAGGAAACCGTTGGCAAAGTGGCTCAATTCGCGGATCTGACCGTAATTGTTGATGCCGGACTCGCTGATCACCGTCACGCCGTGTGGCACGCGTGGTGCCAACTGACGGGTGCGATCCAGATCGATACTCAGGTCGCGCAGGTCCCGGTTATTGATGCCCACCACGCGCGCTTCCAGAGCAATGGCCCGTTGCAGCTCTTCTTCGCTGATCACTTCGGTCAGTACACCCATGTTCAGGCTATGGGCCACTGCGGCTAACTGGCGGTATTGCTCGTCGTTAACCACCGACAGCATCAGCAAGATGGCATCGGCCTGATAGAAGCGCGCCAGATAGATCTGATACGGGTCAATAATGAAATCTTTGCACAGCACCGGCTGTGTCACCGTTTTGCTGACCAACGGCAGAAAATCGAAGCTGCCCTGGAAGTATTTTTCGTCTGTCAGCACCGAAATTGCCGAGGCAAAATCTTTGTAGACCGAAGCTATTTCTACCGGATCGAAGTTTTCGCGGATCAACCCTTTGGAAGGGGATGCCTTTTTACATTCAAGAATAAACGCCGTTCTGGCTCCCTCTAACGCGTGGTAAAAACCGCGTTCGCTTGGGACGATTTCATTTTGAAAACTGGCCAGTGGCTGTTGTTGCTGTCGTGCCGCGACCCATTGCGCTTTGTCACGAACAATCTTGTTGAGCACGGTTTCCTGCATCATTTATCCTCTTGCTGCCAGTGCGGTGACACGCTCGTAAGCCTGCCCGCTGTGAATCATGTCCAGTGCCTGCTGCGCATTTTGGCGCAGGTCTTCATGCCCGAATAACTTCAGCAGCAGCGCCACATTAGCGGCTACCGCAGCGGCGTGCGCCGGGTCACCTTTACCTTGTAACAACCTTGCCAGAATGTCACGATTTTCTTCCGGCGAGCCGCCCAGCAGGGCTTCCAGCGGATAGCTTTGCAGCCCGAAGGACTGTGGCGTCAACTGATAGCTTTCAATTTCGCCGTTATTCAGTTCGGCCACGTGGGTCGTTGCATGGATCGCCACTTCGTCCATACCGCCGCCGTGCACCACGGCTGCCCGTTGATAACCGAGCACGCGCAGGGTTTCGGCAATCGGCAGCACCAGTTCCGGGCTGTAAACGCCGATCAGCGCCAGCGGTGGGCGTGCCGGGTTGATCAACGGGCCGAGCACGTTGAACACCGTGCGGGTTTTCAACTGCTGGCGTACCGGCATCGCATGGCGGAATCCGGTGTGGTACTGCGGGGCGAACAGGAAGCACACGCCCAGTTCGTCTAGCGCCTTACGCGCTTCGTCTGCCGGTAAATCCAGGCGAATACCAAATGCTGCCAGCAGATCCGATGAACCCGACCGGCTGGAAACGCTACGGTTGCCGTGTTTGGCTACTTTGGCGCCGCACGCCGCCGCCACAAAGGCGCTGGCGGTGGAGATATTAATACTGTTGGTGCCGTCACCCCCGGTGCCGACGATATCGGCAAACGGGTAGTCCGGGCGCGGGAACGGCAGGGCATCGGCCAGCAATGCCTTGGCTGCACCGGCGATCTCTTCCGGGTGTTCGCCGCGGATCTTCATGCTGATCAGTGCGGCGGCCAGTTGGCTTGGCTCCAGTTCACCGCGCACGATGGCGCTGAATAACTGCTGGCTCTCCTGCTGGTTCATCGACTCTGAACGGTACAGTTTTTCAAGAATAGTTTGCATCGTCGTTTCCCCTCGTTATTTCGCCAGCGCCCAGGCCAGAGTCTGCTCAAGCAAACGCGCGCCATGGGTGGTCAGGATCGATTCCGGATGGAACTGGAAACCGCATACGCGATGCTGGTCATTACGGACTGCCATCACCATCTCGTTAAAATGGGCGTTAACGGTGAGTTCGGTCGGGATATTGCTGCCAACCAGTGAGTGGTAGCGTGCTACCGGCAGCGGGTTCGCCATACCGGCAAACATGCCTTCGCCGTCATGACTGATTGCCGAGGCCTTGCCGTGCAAGATCTCACCGGCCTGGCCGACGTGGCCACCGTAGGCTTCGACAATCGCCTGATGTCCCAGGCAAATACCGATAATAGGCAACTGGCCGCGCAGGCGCTGCAACAGCTCCGGCATGCAGCCGGCCTCGGACGGGGTACCCGGACCCGGAGACAGCATCAGCACCGGTTGTTCCATCTGCTGCAGGCGTTCGATAATCACGTCGGCAGAAATCTGGTTACGGTAAATCACTACCTGATGACCGCTGGCGCGCAGCTGATCGACCAGGTTGTAGGTAAAGGAATCGACGTTATCGAGCAGTAAGATATCGGCCATCAGAACACCTCCTTGGCCTGGTGCGCGCTGGCAATGGCACGCAGCACGGCACGTGCCTTATTACGGGTCTCATCGGCTTCCGCCTGAGGAACAGAATCCAGCACCACACCGGCACCGGCTTGCACGGTAGCAATGCCGTCTTCAACATACGCGGAGCGGATGACAATACAGGTATCCAAATCGCCGGTGGCGGTGAAATAACCGACCGCACCGCCGTAGCTGCCGCGACGGGTGCCTTCAGAGGCGGCGATTAACTGCATGGCGCGCACTTTGGGGGCGCCGCTCAGGGTGCCCATGTTCATACAGGCCTGATAAGCGTGCAGTACGTCGAGGTCGGCGCGCAGGGTGCCGATCACCCGGGAAACCAGGTGCATGACGAATGAGTAGCGGTCCACTTTGGTCAGGTCGGCCACATAGCGGCTACCGGCCTGACAGATGCGCGCCAGATCGTTACGTGCCAGATCGACCAGCATCAGATGCTCGGCCAGTTCTTTATGATCGGTCCGCATTTCCAGTTCGATACGACTGTCGAGATCCAGATCCAGAGAACCGTCGGCGCGACGACCACGCGGGCGGGTACCGGCAATCGGGTAGATCTCGATCTGGCGGTTGCTGGCGTCGTATTTCAGCGCGCTTTCCGGCGAAGCACCGAACAGGGTGAACTCGTCATCCTGCATGAAGAACATATACGGGCTTGGGTTGTTGTCTTTCAGCGTCTGGTAAGCGGCCAACGGGGCCGGGCACGGCAGTGAGAAACGGCGTGACGGCACCACCTGGAAGATTTCGCCCTGACGGATGGCCTGTTGCAATTCGCTGACAACCGCACCGTATTCTTCATCGGTCTGGTTACAGCTCAGTTGCATGTCTTCCAGCTTCTGGTGCGGGATCGGCTGTGGGGTCTGTTTCAATTGCAGCTGCAACTGCTCCAGGCGCTGTTGCAAGCGCTGTTCTTCCGCGGTATCGGCCGTGAAAACGCTGGCCTGCAGACGGGCAACGCCGCGCTGATGATCCAGCACCAGCAGGGTCTCCGCCAGATAGAAGCAGAAGTCCGGGCAGCGGTTTTCCTGACGCAGCGGCGGCAGGTCTTCGAACCCGGCGACCAAGTCGTAGGCAAAGAGTCCGCCGAGCATCACCGCTTCACGTTCGTCAGCCGGGGAGTCAACCAGTGTCAGCAGGGTGCGCAGTGCATCAAACACCGACAGCGAACGCAGGCGGGCATCTTCATCCTGAATCGCATCAATCACCGGGAAAGTCAGTTCACGTCCATTAGGACGCACCTGGTTCTGGACTTCTGCCGGCAGGGCCTCATCCAGCAGCGGCAGCATCGCCGCGCCGTTGGCGGTCAGCGCATGCAGCGTCACGGTGCGGCCCAGTGCGGTGATGCGCAGAGCGCTGTCGATCACCAACAGGCTTTGCAGGTTTTGCTTGCTGTTGATTTCAGCCGATTCCAACAGCAGGGTGGCCGGACGAGCGCCGCACAGCTGGTGGAAAATGGTGGTCGGATCGCCCCGGTAACTGGCCTCCGCCTTCAGTAATTTGAGTTGTGGTTTGATGTTCATCATTGGTGGTTCCAGTTAAAATTTGTCCATAAAAAAGCCCGCGTTACCAGCGGGCTTAGGGAATCTGCAGTGTCAGATGACAGGTATGCGTGATTACTCCGCCCGAAAAAGGGAGTGACGCCACCAACGAAGAAGAGAAGTTTGCTTATTCATTTCTATGCTCTCTTGTTTATCATCCAACCAGGGAACTGCCCTGAACTTGTGTACTAGTTAACTGGTTCGCAGGAATAAAGTCAACCCTCTTTTCGCACAATGTTTTAGCGCCAGGCGTGAATTATTTTCATCAAGAGGAAAGGGATGTGACCCAGAATAGATTTCCGTCCGGCGGGCGATCGCGGGTATGATAGAAGGCCAAGCCATTGCCGGATATTCCTTTTGACAGACAGCAACCCCCAGCCCTCCGCCTTTACTCTCTACGACTTACACAGCCACACCACCGCCTCTGACGGTTATTTGACGCCGGCGCAGTTGGTGCAGCGCGCGGTTGAAATGCGGGTAGGCGTTTTGGCGATTACCGATCATGACACCACTTCCGGCCTGGCCGCAGCGGCCGCCAGCATTGCTGAATTGTCGCTGCCGTTGCAGTTGGTTAATGGCGTCGAGATCTCCACGCTGTGGGAAAATCACGAGATTCATATCGTGGGTCTCGGGATAGAGACCGAGCACCCGGCGATGGTGCAACTGTTGGCCGAACAGACCGAACGCCGTAACCTGCGCGCTCAGGAAATAGGTATACGGCTGGCTAAAGCGCGTATCGACGGTGCTTTTGAAGGTGCGCAAAAGCTGGCGGACGGTGGTGCGGTGACCCGTGGCCACTTTGCCCGTTATCTGGTGCAGATCGGCATGGCCGATAATATGGCTCAGGTGTTCAAGAAATACCTGGCCAAAGGCAAAACCGGTTACGTTCCGCCCCAGTGGTGTACAATAGAACAAGCCATTGATGTGATTCATCAATCTGGTGGCCAGGCGGTGATAGCTCACCCGGGTCGTTATGACCTGACGGCCAAATGGCTGAAGCGGTTGTTGGCGCACTTTGCGGAACATGGCGGTGATGCCATGGAGGTTGCGCAGTGTCAGCAGGCACCGCATGAGCGTTCGCAACTGGCAAAGTATGCGCAGGAATATCAATTACTGGCGTCGCAGGGTTCTGATTTCCATCAACCCTGTTCGTGGATCGAACTGGGTCGCAAACTGTGGTTACCCGGCGGTGTTGAACCCGTGTGGCGTGACTGGCCGCAGCCACAACTGGCCAAGGTCGATTGATTTAACGTGGGCGACGCCGCCCGCGTGCATCATTTTTAGGAGCAAGTCATGAGTCAGCTTTTTTATATTCATCCAGACAATCCGCAACCGCGACTGATCAACCAGGCGGTGGATGTGCTGCGTAAGGGCGGGGTGATCGTCTATCCCACCGATTCCGGTTACGCGCTGGGTTGCAAGCTGGAAGAGAAGTCGGCAATGGAACGTATCTGCCGCATCCGTCAATTGGACGGCAATCATAACTTTACGCTGATGTGTCGCGACCTGTCCGAGCTGTCGACTTACGCTTATGTCGACAATACCGCGTTCCGACTGATCAAGAACAACACACCCGGCAACTACACTTTCATTCTGAAAGCGACCAAGGAAGTGCCGCGTCGTTTGATGAACGACAAACGTAAAACCATAGGTTTGCGCGTGCCGTCGAACCCGATTGCGTTGGCGTTACTGGAAGTCTTAAACGAGCCGATGATGTCGACCACGTTGATGCTACCGGGCAATGATTTTGCCGAATCCGATCCGGAAGAGATCAGTGATCATCTGGGTAAGCAGGTGGATCTGGTGATCCACGGCGGTTTCCTGGGCCAGCAGCCAACCACCGTCATCGATCTGACCGAATCCGCGCCAGAAGTGGTGCGTGAGGGCGCGGGCGACCCAGCGCCTTTCCGCTAAGTTATTGCCGGAATTTTTGCTCATTTTCTGAAAAGTGGCTGAAACGACGTCATTTATCGTTAAAGCCGCTATTCTACAATCATCAAAAATTGATAATCAGGCAGGATGCGTAGCGATGATTAAGTGTGTTTCTCTTTTAGCGGCCATATTGTTTTCCTCTGCGGCCAGCGCGGGTTTTTATTCTGGCAGCGCCTTGCTGTCTGAGACCAGCGGTTATGTGAAAAATAAAGACGGGGCAGCCACCGTTGCCGAAGCGCTCGATGGCGGGTTGTTTATGGGCTATGTGGCTGGGGTATTCGATACCTTTTCGATGCAAGGCAACCGCAATATTTGCCCGGATGCCGGTATGAGCGTTGGCATGGCATCAGATGCAGTCATGCAGTATTTAAATGAACACCCGGAACAACTGCACTACTCAGCACCTTCGGTGATTATGCTGGCGTTAACCGCCGCTTACCCTTGCGAACGGCATTAAAACTGTTCGTTTAGTGCGTATTTTTTCATTAGGTGCGAAGCCGATTATTTAGCACCATTTCCAATCGATGAAATCGATAAACGCTGTCATTTTACCGCTAACGCACAACACCCCTAACCGATGGGGGAATATGACGTTCAGGAGACAAAATGACAGCGTTTCGCCATGGTACTCTTTCCCTCGATTATCAAGATTCCGGCTCAGGTCCGCTGACGCTGGTATTACTGCCCGGTTGGTGTGAGCCGAAAACCGTTTTTGCCCCTTTCACCGCTTTGGCGGAACAACAATACCGGGTGATTAGTCTCGACTGGCGCGGCCACGGCCTGTCAGCCCGCGATGGCGGGCTGTCGCTGAGCGCCGACGATTTGCTGGCGGATCTGCGCCAACTGTTACTGGCGCTGCAGGTGGAGCGATTTGTGACCCTGTCTGTCGCGCACGCCAGTTGGATTGCGGTGGCGCTGGCCGAAAGCCTGCCACAGAAGACGCAAGGCATGGTGTTTCTCGATTGGATAATGACACCGCCCGAAGCGGAATTTTTCGATTCGGTGCAACAAATGCAATGGCCAGAAAAATGGCTGGCGGCGCGCGATGCTTTGTTTAACTTCTGGCAAGGTGGCATTGAGCAACCGCAGGTTAAACATCATTTGACCGTTGAAATGGCACGGGAAGATTTTCGTGTCTGGCAGGCGGCCGGCGTGGCGATTGAACAAGCCTATCGGCAATACCGTTCGCCGCTTAACCGACTGCGTGAATTAAGCTCACCCCCGGCTTGTCGGCATATTTACTCTCTTGATCGTGATGCCGATTACCTGCGGCAACAACAGACATTTGCCGCTGAGCATCCTTTTTTCTCGGTTGTACGACTGGAACAGGCGCGTACTCATCTCGGTATTCTGGAACGGCCGGATGCGGTGTATCGGGAGGTCGTCAATTTCCTCGGTAATTAATCGACCGGGCAATAAAGTGGGTTTCAACCCCATTGAAAGCCTGTATAATGCGCGGTTCGATCTATGTAAACGTATTGTTACTGCTGTGGCGCCCGACGCCGCGGCAGTCATCCCCCCGACGCCTGTGAAGGCGACACTAGAGGTTGCTCAATGAGCGAGAAGTTACAGAAAGTTTTAGCGCGCGCCGGCCATGGCTCGCGTCGTGAAATCGAAACCATTATTGAAGCCGGCCGCGTCAGCGTCGACGGTAAAATCGCCAAATTGGGTGATCGTGTTGAAGTCACCGCTTCAATGAAAATCCGTTTGGATGGCCACGTTGTCTCAATTAAAGAATCCGAGGAAGAAGTTTGCCGTGTGCTGGCGTATTACAAGCCGGAAGGTGAACTTTGCACCCGTAGCGATCCTGAAGGCCGCCCGACGGTGTTTGATCGCCTGCCTAAGCTGCGTGGCTCACGCTGGGTGGCGGTAGGGCGTCTGGACGTCAATACCTCAGGTTTGCTGCTGTTCACCACCGACGGTGAGCTGGCGAATCGCCTGATGCACCCAAGCCGTGAAGTTGAGCGTGAATATGCGGTGCGTGTATTTGGTCAGATTGATGACGAAAAAATCAAGCAACTGAGCAAGGGCGTTCAACTGGAAGACGGCCCGGCCGCTTTCCGCACCATCAGCTTCCAGGGTGGCGAAGGCATCAATCAGTGGTACAACGTAACTCTGACCGAAGGGCGTAACCGTGAAGTTCGTCGTCTTTGGGAAGCGGTTGGCGTTCAGGTTAGTCGCCTGATCCGCGTACGCTACGGCGATATCGATCTGCCGAAAGGCCTGCCGCGTGGTGGCTGGACTGAACTGGATTTGCCGGCGATTAACTATCTGCGTGAACTGGTTGAATTGAAGCCGGAAACCGTTAGCAAGATGCCGATTGAGCGGGAGCGTCGTCGCGTGAAAGCCAATCAGATCCGCCGTGCCGTCAAGCGCCATACCCAGGTTGCCGGCAGCGGTCGCCGCAGCACTGCGGGCAGCAAGCCTGGCAGTAAGCCCGGCAACAAACCTAGCAAGCGCAGTTAATCATCACGCCGCAGCTTCTTCGGGCTGCGGCGTTTTCTTTCTGTTACCAGTCAATTCCCTGTTGCGCCTTGATACCTGCGTCGAACGCGTGTTTCACCGGCCGCATCTCCGTGACCGTATCCGCCAGTTCCAACAGATCGCGATGGCATCCCCGCCCGGTGATAATCACCGTTTGGTGCGCAGGGCGCTGTCGTAACGCCACCAGCAGCTCCTCCAGCTCAAGATAGCCGTAGCTGACCATATAGGTCAGTTCGTCCAGCAGCACCAGATCCAGGCTGCTGTCGGCCAGCATGCGCTTGCCGTGTTGCCATACGGCCTGACAGGCTGCGGTATCGCTGGCTTTATCCTGGGTTTCCCAGGTAAAACCGGTAGCCATCACCTGAAATTCAACGCCATGTTGCTGCAACAGGTTTTTTTCCCCGTTCGGCCATTCACCCTTAATAAACTGAATAACGGCGGCTTTCATGCCGTGGCCGATGGCGCGAGTAACGGTGCCAAATGCGGCGGTGGTCTTGCCCTTGCCGTTACCGGTGAATACCAGCAGCAAACCCCGTGCGTCCTGAGCCGCAGCGATACGGGCATCGACCTGTTCTTTCAGACGTTGCTGACGTTGTTGGTGGCGATCTTCAGCCATGGTAAAACCCCTTTTATTCGGCGGCGCCGGGTTTACGGTTTGGCTGGGCGTCGAAGCTCATGCCGGTTTTACGGCGGCTGTCATCACCCATCAGGTAGAGGTAAAGCGGCATAATATCAGCCGGAGTTTTCAGCTTGCTTTTGTCTTCATGCGGAAAAGCCGTTGCGCGCATTTGAGTGCGTGTTCCACCAGGATTGATGCAATTTACCCGAAGATTGCGACTTTTATATTCATCGGCCAACACCTGCATCATGCCTTCGGTGGCAAACTTGGACACCGCATAGGCACCCCAGTTAGCCCGCCCGCTACGGCCAACGCTGGAGCTGGTAAAGACCAGCGATCCGGCATTGGATTTCAATAGCAGCGGCAACAGCGCCTGGGTGAGCATAAAGGTCGCGTTGACATTCACCTGCATCACCTCGTTCCACATCTCCATCGACAGCTCGGCCATCGGGGCGATATCGCCGAGTAGCCCGGCATTATGCAGCACGCCGTCGAGGCGCGGGACATGGGTAGCCAATTCATCGGCCACCTGTTGGCATTGTTCCTGAGTGGTATGCAGCAGATCCAGGGTGATGATGTAGGTTGGCGCACTGCTGAGCCTGGCGATTTCGGCTTGCACCGCCTGCAGTTTGCTTTCGGTACGGCCTAACAGCACCAGTTGCGCACCAAATTTTGCGTAAGTGAGTGCCGCTTCGCGACCGATACCATCACCGGCGCCGGTGACCAAAATAATACGTTTTTCCAGCAAATCTTGTTTAGGTTGGTAATGCACAATAATTCCTCGCGCCTTGGCGGCTGGTCTCCCGCTTGCATCGGGGAGAGGGGTGGGTTGAGAGGCCATGACAGGAGCTAAGGCTCGACCGCATGCAAGGCCCCGCAGCGAATTTGGATCATCATGTTGATGAATAATCCGTGTTATATGCCTTAAATGGATCGTATTTTCAATGATTAGGCAGCAGAATCGGCATTCTTTTGTAACAAAAACGGAACAGCAGCGGCTTGGTTAAGCCAAAATGCGCCCACATAGTAAAGAGGTAGCACAAGGAATTTTTATTTAGCCGCGACAGCCACTGCGTCGGTTGGCTAGAATGAATGAGATAGTACTAACAACCTGTTAATAAAGGCGGAATCTGTGGAGTTTATATCTGTTTACGGCCTGTTTTTGGCCAAAGTCGCGACGGTAGTGATTGCCATCGCCGCGCTGGCGTTGCTGGCGGTCAGCCTGGGGCAACGTAAGAACCGCCAGAAAGGGGAACTGCAGCTGACTGACCTCGGTGAACAATATCGCGACATGCAGCGTGATATGCGCCTGGCGCGCATGGGTGATGCGGAACAAAAGGCCTGGAACAAGCAGTTTAAAAAACAGACCAAGGCCGATGATAAACTGAAGAAACAACGCGCTAAAGCCGGTGCGGTTGAAGCCACCAAGCCTTGTCTGTACGTGCTGGATTTCAAAGGCAGCATGGATGCCCATGAGGTGACCTCACTGCGTGAAGAAATCTCGGCGGTGCTGGCGGTGGCGACGCCGCAAGACGAAGTGTTGCTGCGGTTGGAAAGCCCGGGTGGGGTGGTACACGGTTACGGCCTGGCGTCATCGCAACTGGCACGTTTGCGCACCGGCGGTATTCGCCTGACGGTAGCGGTAGACAAAGTGGCGGCCAGCGGGGGCTATATGATGGCCTGCGTGGCGGATCGCATTGTTGCGGCTCCCTTTGCCATCATCGGCTCAATTGGTGTCGTGGCGCAAATCCCCAACTTCCACCGCCTGCTGAAAAAGAATGATATTGATGTAGAGCTGCACACCGCCGGCGAGTTCAAACGCACGCTGACGCTGTTTGGTGAAAATACCGAGCAGGGGCGTGAGAAATTCCGTGAAGATCTGAACGACACCCATGAGCTGTTTAAACAGTTTGTGCATCAGCAACGTCCATCGCTGGATATCGACAGCGTGGCGACCGGTGAACATTGGTTCGGCACTCAGGCGAAAGAGAAAGGGCTGATTGACGCTATTGGCACCAGTGACGATTTACTGATCGCTGAAATGGAGAATCACGAGGTGGTCGGGGTGCGCTATGCACGTCGCAAACGCATGATGGACCGTTTTACCGGCAGTGCGGCAGAAAGTGTCGATCGTCTGCTGTTACGCTGGTGGCAGCGTGGTGAAAAGCCACTGCTTTAAACCGCAGAATTAAACATCAAAGGGGCCAGGGCCCCTTTTTAATGCTTAGTCGACTAAATGATATTTATCAGAAAACACGTGGGCCAAGTGTTTAAACATATTAAATACTGCGGTAGTTTTTATTGTTGGCAATCCGTCCGGATCCAAAAAGAATTCGCCGCGGAAAACTAAAACGCTGCCTTTTTGTTCAACATCGGTGGCAACCATACCTTGCAGATAATCATCATGCTGACGAATTAGATTATTTGCTTCTTCCAGCAGGGCTTCACGGGCAATAGGTGAGGTTTCAGCGCGCATTTATTACACTCCAATGAAAAATTCTGAACATATTCTAACGCCAGTTCGCATTTATCCGCAAACAGACTAAGGTTTATTTGCCGTCTGGATGGCCAGCACTATCTGCCGATTGGCGAAATCTGCCTTTCCGTGCTAATTAGGTTGCGTGACGCTTTTTATCAGGTACAGTGTGGGATTTTGCGGCGTCGGGTGGAAGGTTTTGTTTACGCCATAAATGAGTTTCACACAGCCATACCTCTGGGGCATGGGTGAATAGCGGCCAGGATCAACAACTTGCGTTCAGGTTGAGCAGTTAAGCAGCCAATAGAAAAAAACATGTTG
Organism: Serratia sp. S4; assembly: GCF_000347995.1. Lineage (NCBI taxonomy): Bacteria > Pseudomonadati > Pseudomonadota > Gammaproteobacteria > Enterobacterales > Yersiniaceae > Serratia > Serratia sp. S4. The sequence continues at coordinate 2,903,997 of NZ_KB661120.1, read as the reverse complement.
ATCTCTTGCCAGACTGCCGCAATATAAAAAAGAGATACGAATCGCTGCGGCAAGGCGAGATAAAAGACTTCTTTTTAGAAGAAATAAAATTAGGTAAAGGTAAATATGGGTAAAGCTCTCGTAATAGTTGAGTCCCCGGCAAAAGCCAAAACTATTAATAAATATTTAGGTAATGACTACGTGGTGAAGTCCAGCGTCGGTCATATCCGTGATTTGCCGACCAGTGGCTCAGCCAGCAAAAAGAGCGCTGACTCAACCGAAGACAAAGCCAAGAAGAAAGTTAAAAAAGATCCAACGACGGCGCTGGTAAATCGTATGGGCGTCGATCCTTACCATGGCTGGAAAGCGCATTACGAAATCCTGCCGGGTAAAGAAAAAGTTGTCGCCGAGTTAAAGTCGTTAGCGGAAAACGCCGACCACATTTATCTCGCAACCGACCTTGACCGCGAAGGGGAAGCCATTGCCTGGCACCTGCGGGAAGTTATCGGTGGTGACGACAAACGCTTTAGCCGCGTGGTGTTTAACGAAATTACCAAGAACGCGATCCAAAACGCGTTCAAACAGCCCGGCGAACTGAATATTGACCGTGTCAACGCACAGCAGGCGCGTCGCTTTATGGACCGCGTAGTGGGTTACATGGTTTCGCCACTGCTGTGGAAAAAAATTGCCCGTGGCCTGTCCGCTGGGCGAGTGCAATCCGTTGCGGTTCGACTGGTGGTGGAGCGTGAGCGCGACATCAAAGCCTTCGTGCCGGAAGAATACTGGGAGTTGCACGCCGATCTGTTGGCGAAGGGTGATACCGCGCTGCAGATGGAAGTGACCCATGCCCACGACAAACCCTTCAAACCGGTTAACCGTGAGCAGACTCACGCCGCACTCAACGTGCTGGAAAAAGCCCGTTATACGGTGCTGGATCGCGAAGACAAACCGACCAGTAGCAAGCCGGGCGCACCTTATATTACTTCTACGTTGCAGCAGGCGGCCAGTACCCGTCTGAGCTTTGGCGTGAAGAAAACCATGATGATGGCTCAGCGCTTGTATGAAGCCGGTCACATCACCTATATGCGTACCGACTCCACCAACCTGAGCCAGGATGCGCTCGAGATGGTGCGGGGTTACATCGGTGACAATTTTGGCGACAAGTACCTGCCGAAAGCGCCGAACCAGTACAGCAGCAAAGAAAACTCGCAGGAAGCACACGAAGCCATCCGTCCGTCGGATGTCAACGTGCTGGCCGAGCAGTTGAAAGATATGGAAGCGGATGCGCAAAAACTGTATCAGCTGATTTGGCGCCAGTTTGTGGCCTGTCAGATGACACCGGCGCAGTACGACTCCACCACGCTGTCGGTGAAGGCCGCTGATTACCAACTGCGCGCCAAAGGCCGTACGCTGCGTTTCGATGGCTGGACCAAAGTGATGCCTGCTCTGCGTAAGGGTGATGAAGACCGCACCTTGCCGTATGTTGAAGTAGGCAGCGATCTGGAACTGCAGAAACTGATCCCAAGCCAGCACTTTACCAAACCGCCAGCGCGTTATAGCGAAGCGTCATTGGTAAAAGAGTTGGAAAAACGGGGTATCGGGCGTCCTTCAACCTACGCTTCGATCATTTCCACTATTCAGGATCGTGGTTATGTGCGAGTCGAAAGCCGCCGTTTCTACGCTGAAAAAATGGGTGAGATCGTTACCGACCGTTTGGAAGAAAACTTCCGCGAGCTGATGAACTATGACTTCACCGCACGTATGGAAAACGGTCTTGACCAGGTAGCCAACAACCAGGCCGAGTGGAAAGCGGTGCTGGATGAGTTCTTTGCCGAGTTCAGCGAACAGCTGGAAACGGCGGAGAAAGAGCCGGAAGAAGGCGGCATGCGCCCGAATCAGATGGTGATGACCAGTATCGATTGCCCAACCTGCGGTCGCAAGATGGGTATCCGTACTGCCAGTACCGGCGTTTTCCTGGGTTGCTCCGGCTATGCATTGCCGCCGAAGGAACGTTGTAAAACCACCATTAACCTGGTGCCGGAAACGGAAGTGCTCAACATTCTCGAAGGGGATGACGCGGAAACCAACGCGTTGCGTGCCCGCCGTCGCTGCCAGAAATGCGGCACGGCGATGGACAGCTACCTGATCGATAACCAGCGCAAGCTGCACGTTTGCGGTAACAATCCGGCGTGTGACGGCTATGAGATCGAAGAGGGTGAGTTCCGCCTGAAAGGGTACGACGGCCCTGTGGTTGAGTGTGATAAGTGTGGTTCTGAAATGCACCTGAAAATGGGGCGCTTTGGCAAGTACATGGGTTGCACCAACGAGAGCTGCAAAAATACCCGTAAGATCCTGCGTAATGGTGATGTTGCACCGCCGAAGGAAGATCCGGTTCCATTGCCGGAACTGCCATGCGAAAAGTCGGACGCTTACTTTGTTCTGCGTGACGGCGCTGCCGGTGTGTTCCTGGCGGCCAATACCTTCCCTAAATCGCGCGAAACCCGTGCGCCGTTGGTGGAAGAGTTGGCCCGCTTCAAGGACCGTCTGCCTGAAAAACTGCGCTATCTGGCGGATGCGCCGGTGGCCGATGCGGAAGGCAACAAAACGCTGGTGCGTTTCAGCCGCAAGACCAAGCAGCAGTACGTCTCTGCAGAGAAAGACGGCAAAGCCACTGGTTGGTCTGCTTTCTACATCGATGGCAAATGGGTTGAAGGCAAAAAATAAATTTGCAGCCTGAATGCAACATTAAAAACCAGCCCATGTGGCTGGTTTTTTTATTGGCCAAAGAGGGCTAACGGATCTATCCTTGGCTGTTTTTTTCCTCCTGGGGCCAGGGTTTCACCTTGATCGCAATGCAAAATAATCGTTACCACAGTGTGACGTGGATCTATACTTGAAGCTGTAGCGTGATATAGTGGTTATATAAAAAGTTTTTTTATGATTAAAGCTTATTAACAACGGCGGTTTCTTCAGCGTCTGGGTGAAACACGGTGTTTATGGCTTGTTACTCTTCAGCATACCGGGGCGACACCGATATACCTGGCTGCGGCTCAACGCAGTGTTTAACCTAGGATGGTATAAGATATGAAATTGCAGCAGCTTCGTTACATCGTGGAAGTGGTTAACCACAACCTGAATGTCTCCTCGACGGCAGAAGGGCTTTACACTTCACAACCCGGTATCAGCAAGCAGGTGCGGATGCTGGAAGATGAACTGGGCATCCAGATTTTCGCCCGTAGCGGTAAGCACCTGACTCAGGTGACACCGGCAGGCCTTGAAATTATCCGGATCGCCCGTGAAGTCCTGTCCAAGGTAGATGCCATCAAAGCCGTCGCCGGCGAGCATACTTACCCGGACAAAGGCTCACTGTATGTGGCCACCACTCACACCCAGGCACGTTACGCGCTGCCTAACGTTATTAAAGGCTTCATTGAGCGTTATCCGCGTGTTTCGCTGCATATGCATCAGGGGTCGCCGACGCAAATCGCCGAAGCCGTCTCCAAAGGCACCGCAGACTTTGCCATTGCCACTGAAGCGTTGCACCTCTACGACGATTTAATCATGCTGCCGTGCTACCACTGGAATCGCGCGGTGGTAGTAAAACCCGATCATCCATTAGCCGGTAAAAGCCACATCACCATCGAAGAGTTGGCGGCTTACCCGATTGTTACCTATACCTTCGGTTTCACTGGCCGTTCCGAGTTGGATACCGCGTTTAATCGCGCAGGCCTGACGCCACGAATCGTATTCACCGCGACTGACGCCGACGTGATTAAAACTTACGTGCGACTGGGGCTTGGTGTAGGGGTGATTGCCAGCATGGCTGTGGATCCGGTTCAGGATCCCGATCTGGTGACGGTGGATGCGCGTGATATCTTCACTTACAGCACCACCAAAATCGGTTTCCGCCGCAGCACCTTCCTGCGCAGTTATATGTACGATTTCATTCAACGCTTTGCTCCGCATCTGACGCGCGACGTGGTTGATAGCGCAGTTGCGCTGCGTTCCAACGAAGAGATTGAAGCGATGTTTAAAGACATCAAACTGCCGGAAAAGTAAGCCGTCAGGTTAATGGCTGATAGCAGGAGGGGAACCCACCCCTCACTGTTTTATCTTTTCAGGTTTGTTCATCGCTGATATCCCCTTTGTACTCCCACAGAACGCTGCCAGTACCGGCATCCATTCGTCATCTGTCTTTCATTGCCAGTTTCTGCTGCACGGCAAGCAGGGTGCGGCGCCTTATCCAACCGCTGGCCGGGCGAATGGCCCCCCAATAGCAGGCGAAACGCGCTTTTACCTGGGGCGTAGGGCACCAGACGAAGGTTTCCGTACTTAGCACTGCCCATCCGGTACTGTCCTGTGTGACGTTGAAGCGCAACACCAGCTTAGCCGCGTCGGGATCGTTGTAATGGTCAAACTCTTCTGCATTGGCCAGATTTGCCACCCCCATGGTTGGGCGCCAGAAACGACCGGCCAATCCAAGAGAAATTTCATTAGTGCTCTGATGCAGCAGGGTAAAAGTGTCGAAACCAAACGCAGCGGGCGGCGCAGTGTTTTTGGTGTTGGTGAACCATTGGCGCAGCTTCGTGGGTAACTGACGCAGCATCAGTAACCGACTGATGATAGGGTCCTCGGCCATATCCAGCGCAAGCACCGCCTGAATAATGGCTTCAGGTGTGGCATTAATGGGGGCTGACTGATGTTTTTCATGAAAGCTGAAGGCGGGAATATAGGGCGGCGCGCCTTGCCAGCGCTGACACTCACGTTCACTGACGAATCCGAAAAATGCCACTCTTCTCTCCCTGGATTTAAAATATGACTTTGGCATCACGGCCATTGCCGTGCGGACGGCTGGAAAGGAACCTTAACAGATAGCAATCGACGCAGGAATATGGCTCTCTTGCTATTCTGTGCTCAGCGAAGTCCATGCCTAAGCCGTTGGGAAAAAACGACTTCTCCCTTCTTGATTACTTCTGCCTATCGTTATGATCAAAACGTGTTGTTATCAAAACGTTACATCATCTTTGTGTTATCTTTAAGTAAGACCTCAGTGATTACCCTGTTTTATGCATAATAAGAAATGGAGGAGCTATGTCGTCCGATCTTCGTGAAACGAGTATGGATAAGCTGGTTGCGCTCAATAGCGAATATCGCTATTACAGTCTGCCACTGGCCGCGAGACAGCTGGGTGATATCGACCGGTTGCCCAAATCAATGAAAGTGCTGTTGGAAAACCTGTTACGCCATGTGGATGGCGACACCGTGCAGGTTGACGACCTCAAAGCTATCGTCGGCTGGTTACAGACCGGTCATGCCGACCGCGAGATTGCCTACCGACCGGCTCGCGTACTGATGCAGGACTTTACCGGCGTGCCCGCGGTGGTGGATTTGGCCGCTATGCGTGAAGCGGTGCAGCGATTGGGCGGCAATGTTGACCAGGTCAACCCGTTGTCACCGGTCGATCTGGTGATTGACCACTCGGTCACCGTTGATGAGTTCGGTGATGACGAAGCGTTTGAAGAAAACGTGCGTATCGAAATGGAACGCAACCACGAGCGCTATACCTTCCTGCGTTGGGGGCAGAAAGCCTTCAACCGCTTCCGCGTAGTGCCGCCGGGTACCGGTATCTGTCACCAGGTTAACCTGGAATATCTTGGCCAAACGGTGTGGCACACCGACGAAAGCGGTCAGCGTATTGCCTACCCGGACACGCTGGTGGGCACCGACTCCCATACCACCATGATCAACGGTCTGGGCATTCTTGGTTGGGGTGTGGGGGGTATTGAAGCCGAAGCGGCGATGCTTGGCCAGCCGGTATCGATGCTGATCCCGGACGTGGTGGGCTTTAAACTCACCGGTAAGCTCAGCGAGGGCATTACCGCTACTGACCTGGTGTTGACCGTCACCCAGATGCTGCGTAAACACGGCGTCGTGGGCAAGTTTGTTGAGTTCTACGGTGACGGCCTGGCGGATCTACCGCTGGCTGACCGAGCGACCATTGCCAACATGTCACCGGAGTTTGGTGCGACCTGTGGCTTCTTCCCGGTGGACGAAGTGACGCTGGGGTATATGAAGCTGAGTGGCCGCAGCGATGAGCAAATCGCGCTGGTGGAAGCCTATGCCAAAGTGCAGGGCATGTGGCGCAATCCTGGCGACGAACCGGTGTTTACCAGTACCCTGGCTCTGGATATGTCGACGGTGGTAGCCAGCCTGGCTGGGCCGAAGCGTCCGCAGGATCGCGTGGCGCTGCCAGAGGTGCCCAAGGCTTTCAATGCCGCAACCGAGCTGGAGCTCGGCAACCAGCAACGAAAATCCGAATTCAAGCCCTTCACCCTTAATGGGCAGCAGCACGATCTGCATAACGGCGCGGTGGTGATTGCCGCCATTACCTCCTGTACCAACACTTCCAACCCCAGCGTAATGATGGCCGCCGGCTTGCTGGCGAAGAATGCGGTGAAAAAAGGGTTGCGAACCAAACCCTGGGTGAAAACCTCGTTGGCGCCAGGCTCTAAAGTGGTGACCGACTATTTCGACAGCGCCAAGCTGACGTCCTACCTGGAAGAACTTGGGTTTAACCTGGTGGGTTACGGCTGTACTACCTGTATCGGTAACTCCGGGCCGTTACCTGAGCCTATTGAGCAGGCGATTAAAGAGGGCGATCTGACCGTTGGTGCGGTGTTGTCAGGTAACCGTAACTTCGAAGGCCGTATTCATCCGCTGGTGAAGACCAACTGGCTGGCCTCGCCACCCTTGGTGGTTGCCTATGCGCTGGCCGGCAGTATGAAGATTGATCTGACCAACGAGCCACTGGGTGAAGGCCGTGACGGTCAGCCGGTTTATCTGAAGGATATTTGGCCGAGCAGCCAGGACATTGCCCTGGCAGTCGAGGAAGTGCGTACCGAGATGTTCCATAAGGAATACGGTGCGGTATTTGACGGTGACGCCAACTGGCAGTCGATTCAGGTTGCCGGTTCGGCCACCTATCCATGGCAGGCGGACTCCACCTATATTCGCCATCCGCCGTTCTTCAGCAGCATGAAAGTACAGCCGGATCCGGTGCAGGACATCAAGGACGCCCGCATTCTGGCGATCCTGGCCGACTCGGTGACCACCGACCATATCTCACCGGCAGGGAACATCAAACGCGACAGCCCGGCAGGCCGCTATCTGAGCGATCATGGCGTTGCGGCGTTGGATTTCAACTCTTACGGCTCGCGCCGTGGTAACCATGAAGTCATGATGCGTGGCACCTTTGCCAACATCCGCATCCGTAACGAAATGGTACCGGGGGTTGAAGGGGGTTATACCCGCCATATCCCGTCACAGAATCAGTTATCAATCTACGATGCTGCGATGCAGTATCAGCAGGAGCAGGTACCGCTGGCGGTGATCGCCGGTAAAGAATACGGTTCCGGTTCCAGCCGTGACTGGGCTGCGAAGGGGCCACGACTGTTGGGGGTTCGCGTGGTGATTGCCGAGTCCTTTGAGCGTATTCACCGCTCCAACCTGATTGGTATGGGCATTTTGCCACTGGAGTTCCCGGCAGGTGTGACGCGCAAAACGCTGGGGCTGAGTGGTGATGAGCAGATCAGCGTCAGCGGGTTACAAACGCTCAAGCCAGGGCAAGTGGTACCGGTGCTGATCGCTTATGCCGATGGGCGCAAGGAAGTGGTCAATACCCGTTGCCGAATCGATACCGGCAATGAGCTGACCTACTATGAAAATGACGGCATCCTGCACTACGTGATCAGGAAAATGCTGTAATTAAAAGGGCGCCTTTCATGGCGCCCTGATTTTTCCCGCGGGAAATTACTCTTGGTCCAGTAAATGGCCCATTTTTGCGGCCTTGGTGGCCAGGTAACGCTCGTTCTTCGGGTTGCGACCGACGATCAGTGGCACACGCTCGGTAATGTTAATACCGGCTTCGGTCAGGATCTCGACCTTTTTCGGGTTGTTGGTCAGTAAACGCACCGCATCCACGCCCAGCAGTTTGAACATGTCCGCACACAGGGTGAAATCACGTTCATCCGCAGCAAAACCCAACTGGTGGTTGGCTTCTACCGTATCAGCGCCCTTGTCCTGCAGGGCATAAGCGCGGATCTTGTTCAGCAAACCGATATTACGACCTTCCTGGCGATGGTAGAGCAGAATACCGCGACCTTCTTCCGCGATATGCTCCAGTGCGGCTTCCAGCTGAAAACCACAGTCGCAGCGCAGGCTGAATAAGGCATCACCGGTCAGACACTCAGAATGTACACGTGAGAGTACCGGTGTTGCGCCAGAAATATCCCCGAACACCAGTGCCAGATGATCGTGCCCGGTCGCCAGTTCTTCGAATCCTACCATCAGGAAATCGCCCCAAGGTGTTGGCAATTTGGCCTCTGCCACCCGTTTAAGCTGCATGTTGCTCTCCACAAATACTTCCGATTCAATCATGGTTGCGCATCCTACTTCTGGGTCAGTTGGCTGACCAGTATTAAATGCACAACGACGATCGGCATTTCGTTAATTATCGGCTATTTTGCCATAACTTCTTGCCCTGAGGTGCTCAGCAAATCAGCATCCGACGCTTTCAGCCAACTATTATTGCGATAGTCCGTTTATCTGTTTAATTTTTCGAGTGTTATCAATATTGCAAGATTGTTACACTGCAAATTGGCTTATGCAAAGGACGATGGGAATGTTTGAGATTGCAAAACGTACGGCAGCTGGTGCGCTAGTGCTGTTGTTGATGCCGCTGGCGGTATGGATTTCCGGCTGGCAATGGCAACCGGGTGGCGACGGCAGGCTGTTGAAAGGCCTGTACTGGCTGACTGAAACCGTCACTTCGCCCTGGGGTATCCTTACCAGTATTATTCTTGGCGCCTGGTTTCTGTGGTGCCTGCGTTTTCGTATCAGACCGGCCATTGGGTTGTTGGTGTTGCTTAGCGCGTCGATTCTGATCGGACAGGGCGTGAAGTCTTTTATTAAGGATCGCGTGCAGGAGCCTCGGCCATTTGTGTTGTGGCTGGAGTCGGCCCACCAGATTGATGAAAAGTACTTTTACTCGCTCAAGCGCAAAGAGCGGGGCGCGTTGGTGAAAGAGCAACTGCAGGAGCAAACGCTGGTACCGGTATGGCTACGTGAGCACTGGCAGTTTGAGACCGGCTTTGCGTTCCCTTCAGGCCACACGATGTTTGCCGCCAGTTGGGCGCTACTGGGCGTAGGGTTGTTGTGGCCACGACGGCACTACAAGACCGTCGCGGTCTTGATGGTGTGGGCAATAGGTGTCATGGGCAGCCGTTTGCTGCTGGGCATGCACTGGCCACGGGATCTGGCAGTGGCGACCTTGATCAGCTGGCTGTTGGTGACGATAGCTTGCTGGTTGGCTCAACGCTGGTTTGGCCCTTTGACGCCACCGCCGCAAGAGCAGCAGGAAATTGCGGAAAGAACCTCGGAAGAGAAAATCAGGTGACGCTGTCACTTAATGCGGTGTCGCCATGGCACCGCATTAACCGCTTACATTTCCCGTCATTGTAATTCTTATTAATGCCCCCATATCCTTATTAATCTATTATTTTGAGAAGCTTTCTCATTAATTTGTTCGGGAGCGTCGTTTACTGTCGAATATGCCAGCAGATATGTGGTTTTATCGTGCCGCAGGGTTTCCCTGCCACGATGGGAAATGCTAACTTAAAGGTTAGGGAAGCCACGTATTGGCATATACCCGTCATCTTTCAAGTCGCAGCGTTGTTATCTGCACTAGCTCACCCCAGTTACTTACTTGAGTAAGCGCCTGGGGATGAGCGAGCTGGCCGCCTAGCTGTGCTGTACAGGGATGTACAAATGCCGCGAGCGCATGGACGCGCTAGAGCGGCCAACTTGAAAGCTATAGGGTAGAATTCATCCGATTAACTCGGCATTGCGGGAAAGAATGTGAAATATTTGCTGATTTTTTTGTTGGTTCTGGTGATTTTCGTGATTTCTGTCACGTTGGGCGCGCATAACGATCAGGTTGTGAGTTTTAACTATCTGGTTGCGCAGGGCGACTACCGCGTATCGACCCTGTTGGCGGCGTTGTTTGGCGCCGGTTTTGTTCTTGGCTGGGTCATTTGTGGCCTGTTTTATCTGCGTACCCGCATTGCGTTGGGGCGAGCCGAACGCAAAATCAAAAGGCTGGAACTGCAGCTTGAACAACCTGCTGAATCGGCAGCTCCGTCCGTTGTCAGCAAGGAATAACCTTCTATGTTAGAGCTGCTGTTTCTGTTGTTGCCCGTGGCTGCCGCGTACGGCTGGTACATGGGGCGCAGAAGTGCTCAACAGGACAAACAACAGGAAGCCAACCGTCTGTCGCGTGAGTATGTGGCCGGGGTTAACTTCCTGCTTTCCAACCAGCAGGATAAAGCGGTCGATCTGTTCCTTGATATGTTGAAAGAGGACAGCAACACCGTTGAGGCCCACCTGACGCTGGGTAACCTGTTCCGTTCGCGTGGCGAAGTAGACCGCGCAATCCGCATCCATCAGGCGCTGATGGAAAGCGCTTCCCTGACCTTCGAACAACGCCTTTTGGCCGTGCAACAGCTGGGGCGTGATTATATGGCCGCCGGCATGTACGATCGCGCCGAAGATATGTTTGGCCAGTTAATCGGCGAAGAAGATTTCCGCATTTCCGCGTTGCAGCAACTGTTGGTGATCCACCAGGCAACCAGCGATTGGCAAAAGGCCATCGACGTGGCGGAAAAACTGGTCAAGTTGGGTAAAGATAAACAACGTATCGAGATCGCCCATTTCTACTGCGAACTGGCTTTGCAGGCGATGGGCAGTGACGATCTCGATAAGGCGATGGGCTTGCTGAAAAGAGCGGCCTCGGCAGATAAACAGTGCGCCCGGGTTTCTATAATGGTAGGGCGCATTTATATGGCGCAGGGTGAATACGCCAAGGCGGTTGAATCGCTCACGCGAGTGTTGAACCAGGATAAAGAGCTGGTGAGCGAAACCTTGCCGATGCTGCATGAGTGTTACCAGCATCTGGAACATCAACAGGATTGGGCGGACTTCCTCAAGCGCTGTGTTGAAGAAAATACCGGTGCCACCGCAGAGCTGATGCTGGCGGAAATTATTGAGCAGAATGAAGGCCGTGACGTGGTGCAGGTGTATATCAACCGCCAGCTCCAGCGTCACCCGACGATGCGGGTATTCTATCGCCTGATGGATTATCACCTGGCAGATGCGGAAGATGGCCGTGCGAAAGAAAGCCTGTTGCTGCTGCGTGATATGGTCGGCGAACAAATACGTACCAAGCCGCGTTATCGCTGCCATAAATGCGGGTTTACCGCGCACTCGCTGTATTGGCATTGCCCGTCATGCCGGGCCTGGTCATCGGTTAAACCGATTCGTGGGCTGGATGGACAATAAGCTGCAATAAAAAACGGGGCTAAAATAGCCCCGTTTTTTTATGATGTTAGCGATTTATTTTTTCTTGCCGGCTTTGACGCCGCCTTTCAGCAGTTGACGCAACTTCTTCAATTCTTTCTGGTTCAACGGCTGCTCGATTTCCTCTTCAATCCCCTGATTGTCAATTTCACCGTGATGCAACTCCGCCGATTTTTTAGCGGTTTTGTCCGCCTTGGCCGGTAAGTCGAAGCTATTTTCAAGACGTTGACAGACCTCGGCGCTCAGAGAAAGTTGGTTATCGGCAGCAATGGCACGAATTTTTTCTTTGAGTTCCAGAGGGATTTTAATCGTTAGTGTAGATATCTCGCTCATTTTGAAGCCTTTCTGCGGGAAGATTGCCTTCAAGCTAAGCCAGTCGCGAGTGAGAGTCTAGTGTGTAATAAAAATTTAATATTTCTGTAACATTGATCGGGGGAATAATGAACGATAAGGCGGGAGTATTGAGGTAGAGCCCGGCGTGCCGGGCTCTATACCAGAGTGCTTATTTGTAGATGACGGCGGTGCCACTTAGCATGTTATTACCACCGGCAGAGATAATGCGGTAGCTGCTGGCGCCCTGGGCTTCGGCTTTGGCGGCCAGTTTGGCTTCCAGGCTGCTCAGCGTCGTGGCATGGCCTGCAGAGACGACGCCGGATGCGCTCAGGCTGGTGGCCTGCTGTAGGTCTACCGGTTCAGCGGCGAAGGTAGCGAAAGAGGTCATGGCGATAGCGGCGGCTGCTGCAAAATATTTGATGCTTTTCATAAGAAACTCCAGTCTGTTTGTTTGGGTTGGAAGCCGTTCGCTTCCGATGTGTTGAATAATAAAGCATCCAGAAAGATTTAAAATCTGATAATGCTGAGCATCTTGTTCAAATTATTTGATTTATAATTTACGCATCTTTACGGCGCTTTACGCAGCCTGGGTTAATGGCAGCGGTGTTATATTGACGCTTGATGACGAACCTGGGCCTAACATTACTTAACCGCAGGGTGCGCTGCGGCTGGGATTTCTGTCGGCTGGCATGTAGAATGCGGCGGTTAGTTTGGCGGGTTGTTACCTGGTTATGTCCATTTTACAGAAGGTAGAAGAAATGAAGTCTGAAAATAACATTAATAACAACGACTTAAAATCATCTCCGATCATTGTTGCGCTTGATTACGCAGATATTGGCGCAGCATTGGCATTTGCCGATCGTATCAGTCCGCAGGACTGCCGGCTAAAAGTGGGCAAGGAAATGTTCACCCTGTTTGGACCACAATTGGTGCGCGACTTGCACGCCCGCGGTTTCGATGTATTCCTGGATTTGAAATTTCACGATATTCCCAACACCACCGCCCGTGCGGTAGCGGCGGCGGCTGAACTGGGCGTGTGGATGGTTAACGTTCACGCCAGCGGCGGTGCGCGGATGATGACCGCAGCCAAAGAGGCGTTGCTGCCTTATGGCGCGCAGGCGCCGTTGTTGATTGCCGTGACCGTGCTTACCAGCATGGAGGCGGAGGATTTGCAGGCTATCGGTATCGACCTATCTCCGGCCGAGCAGGCGGAACGACTGGCGCGTCTGACCCGCGATTGTGGACTGGACGGCGTAGTCTGTTCTGCGCATGAGGCCGAACGCCTGAAAGCGGCCTGTGGCCAGCAGTTCCAGTTGGTGACACCAGGTATCCGTCCGGAAGGCAGCGATGCCGGCGATCAGCGCCGTATTATGACGCCGGTGCAGGCACAGGCGGCCGGTGTTGACTATATGGTGATTGGGCGCCCGATCACCCAATCTGCCGATCCTGCCGCTACGCTGAGCGCCATTCGCGCTTCACTGGCCTGAGGAGTTACTGATGAAGGTCGATAACAGCCGTCTGGTTTACTCCACCGACAGCGGACGCATCAAGCCGGAAGAGGTTAAGCCACAGCGTGACAAGGGTGACGGCATCGTGCGCATTCAGCGCCAGACCAGCGGGCGTAAGGGGAAGGGCGTTTGCCTGATCTCGGGCGTCGATCTGGATGATGCGGCACTGGAAAAACTGGCGGCTGAACTGAAGAAGAAGTGTGGCTGTGGTGGCTCGCTCAAGGATGGTGTGATTGAGATCCAGGGTGATAAGCGCGATTTGCTAAAACAGCTGCTGGAAGCCAAAGGGATGAAGGTCAAACTGGCGGGCGGTTAATCGCCTCGGGCGAATTGCCATGCCGCGGTGCAATGCTGCGGCATGGCAGTGGGTGTTGCTGCCGGGCGTTAACCCGTTAATGGCAATGATGCCATTGACTAAAAGTAAAACAGACCTGAAATAATCTTTATTATGGTTAATACGTCAAAGCGTAAACGCTTTTGCCAGCCTGTCGGCTAGTGGCCGGATAGGTTACTTGCCTACCTGATGACCAATGATGCCCCCAACGGCGGCCCCGCCGAGCGTACCCAGTGCGCTACCATCGGTCAACACCGCGCCGCCTACAGCCCCCGCACCGGCACCAATAGCGGTGTTACGGTCACGTTTGGACATGTTGGAACAAGCGCTGAGTGAAAACGCCAGCGTAAGCGCCAGAGCGGCGGTGGCGAAACGTTTATTGATAATCATCATAGTGACTTCTCCTTAGCATTGGCTTATGGGAGTGCCCTATAAGTATAGGCATGAACCCTAAATTCGGCCTGCTATTGGCTCCCAAAGCGTATCGATATAAAAAATGGCATTTTTTGTTAAAGGCAGAACAATTGAAAAGCTAAAAGCGCTCTCTCTGCCAATATCCACTATAAGCCTCTGCCTGACGATAAACAGGTAAATAGTCCTAAAGTCCATTTACCCGCTTTTGGCCGGCCATTTCCTCTGTGCTCCACAGTTCTCGGTTTCCAGCAGAAGGCTACGCGGTCTTTAGCTATTTACGCCATACCCTCTCAGGAGCCGCCTGCCGACAATATTCCTTACAGGCTTAACCGGGAAAGACACATGCTTAACGAACTCAAGCAGCAGGTATTAGAGGCCAACCTGGCCTTGCCACGCCATCATCTGGTGACTTTCACCTGGGGTAACGTCAGTGCTGTCGATCGCCGCGAGGGGCTGATGGTGATCAAGCCGTCGGGGGTAGAGTATGCATTGATGACCCGTGACGATATGGTGGTGGTGGAACTGGAAAGCGGCAAAGTGGTGGAAGGGAGTAGAAAGCCGTCATCGGACAGCGATACCCATCGCGTGTTGTACCTGGAGTTTGCCGCTGCCGGGGGGATTGTTCATACTCATTCGCGGCATGCCACCATCTGGGCGCAGGCGGGGCTGGATATTCCTGCCTGGGGCACCACACACGCCGATTATTTTTATGGTGATATCCCCTGTACCCGCCAGATGCACAATGAGGAAATCAATGGCCGCTACGAGTGGGAAACCGGCCGGGTGATCGTCGAAACCTTTGCAGAACGCCAGTTGGATCCGGCGGCGATACCGGCGGTGCTGGTGCATTCACACGGCCCCTTTACCTGGGGAAAGGATGCGGAAAACGCGGTGCACAATGCGGTGGTACTGGAAGAGATTGCCTACATGGGGATTTTTTCGAGCCAACTGACACCGGGGCTGACGAACATGCAGCAGACGCTATTGGACAAACATTACCTGCGCAAGCACGGTAAAAATGCCTATTACGGTCAGTAATCCTCAGGTAGGCCGTCGTGTGACGGCCACCATTTCCCCGCCTGGATCCTAGTCGTTTACTATATCCAACTGTATTCCCTGGCGTTTTAACTGGTGCTGATAGTCCAGCGACAGCCGGGAATCGGTGATCACCCGATGTACCTTTCCCTGCTGAGTCAGTGGGTTGGGCTGTATTTGACCAAACTTGGACGAGTCGGTCAGGACAATATTCTCTACGCCCTTGGCCAGTACGGCATTAACTACATCGGCGCGCATCATATCGCGACCGGTAAAACCGGTGTCCGCATGGTAGCCATCAATGCCGATAAACGCCTTGCTGAAATGCACCTGCTGAATACATTGTCGCGTTAACGGCCCGACCACGGTTTCGCTTTTTTTCTGATACAGGCCACCCAGCACGATCACCTCGCAGTCGGTCTCTTTCAGCAGGTTGGCGATATAGTGGCTGACGGTGATTAGCGTGATGCGCTTGCGTTCGGCAATGTAGCGAGCCAACAGCGCGTTGGCACTGCCGCTTTCGATAAAGATGGTTTCATCGTCGTTAACCAGCGATGCGGCATATTGCGCCAGCTTTTGCTTGAGGGTGAAGTTGGACATCATGCGTGCATCGACGTCGTCACTTTCCAGCGCCAGCGCGGAACCATGCACCCGTTTCAAATAGCTGCGTTTCTCCAGCAGGTTCAAATCCTGACGGATTGTCACCTCAGAAACGCCGGTAGCGGCAGCTAAATCGCTGACGCTGATGCGCCGACGATCGTTAACCAATTGCAATATTGTCTGTTGTCTTGAATTCATATCAACCTGATGTGCGGCCACCAAGGTGCGGCCGCTAATATTTGTTGTTTAAATAGTATGTTCTGTTCGCGCAATAATATCATCCTGCGCGTCAGGGGATAATGCGGTAAAGAACGCGGAATATCCAGCAACGCGAACCACTAAATCACGATACTGGTCAGGATGTTGCTTCGCTTCCAGCAGGGTTTCCCGCGACACAATGTTGTACTGTACGTGCCAGCCCAGGTAGGTCTCAAAGAAGGTGCGCAGCATCAACATCAGCTTTTCACGGTCGACCGGGTTTTCCAGCGTGGCCGGGTTGAGTTTCTGGTTCAGCAGCACGCCACCGAGGATTGCAGCGGTAGGCAACTTGGACAGTGAATTGAACACGGCAGTCGGCCCGAGATGGTCGGTCCCTGATGCCGGGCTGGCACCTTCCGCCAGCGGCGTATGCGCTTTGCGCCCATCAGGGGTTGCCAGGGTAGCTGCTCCAAAGGGGACGTTAGCCGAAATGGACGAAGTGCCGGCGTAGTAAGTGCCGCCAATCGGGCCACGACCAAAGCGGGTATTGTGGTACTGCGCGAGTTCGTCAATGTAGCTTTGATAAGCGCGTACCAGCAATTGGTCGACCTCATCCACGTCATTGCCGTATTTTGGCGCGGCGTTGAGCAACCGCTGACGTAACTGCTCGCCGCTCAGCCCGTCAAAGTCATTGGCCAGCGCTGCCGCCAACTGCTGCTGGCCGATCGCACCCTGTTCGAACACCAGTTTACGCACTGCCGCCAGGCTGTTGCCCAGGTTGGCGATACCGACCTGCAGGCCCGAAACCCAGTCGTATTTTGCACCGCCTTGCTTAATGCTTTTACCGCGTTCGATGCAGTCGTCCACCAGCGCCGAACACAGGATGTCATGAGCATTTTCTTCCAGCACGCTATCGACCACGCACTCAATTTCAATCGACTTACGGGTGTAGTAGCGGATCTGGCTGTCCCAGGCACCCAGCACCTGGTCGAAATGGCTGAAGTTGCCCCGCGACAACGCCAACTCCTGGGGCAGGAAGACTTTGCCGGAGGTGGCATCACGCCCTTGCTCCAGTGCTGCCAGCAATACTCGGGCGAAGTTGATAAAACTCATGCCGGTGCAGCGATAACCCCATTTTCCGCCGACGGCGGTTTCGATGCAGCCGATCGCCGCATAATCATAGGCATCCTGAGGTTCCACGCCCAGCTTGATAAACTCCGGAATCACTATCTCATCGTTGTTGAAGGCCGGCATGCCAAACCCGCAGCGGATCACCTGCACGCATGCATCGAGAAAGTCGCTGCTCATCCCGGCATGGTAACGAACGCTGAGGTTGGGTTGGGTCGAACGCAGGCGGCCGCAGGACTCCAGAATGGTATAGGACAAAGGGTTCACCGCGTCGCGGGGTGAGCCATCGACCAGCTGTTGTCCGCCGATAGTGACGTTCTGATACAGCGGGCTGCCTGCCGAGGCTTTGGAGTGCGAGCCGGAACGGATCTTGTTGATCTCCAAAAGTTTCAGCCAGCAGCTGTGCAGCATTTCAATCGCACGCTCACGTGGCAGAGTCTGTTCCAGCTCGACATCGCGGCGATACCAGGGGTACAGATATTGGTCGAGACGGCCAAAGGACACCGAATGGCCGTTGGATTCAATTTGTAGCGTTAACTGAATGAAGTAACACAGTTGCAGCGCCTGCCAGAAGGTCTGCGGTGGGCGGTGGGCGATCAACTCGCAGTTTTCCGCGATGGCCTGCAGCTCTTCACTCCGCCAGTGGCGGCTTTCCGCCTGTGCCATGCTGCGGGCCAGTTCGGCAAAGCGCAGGATATGGGCGCTCAGTGCCTCCAGGGTCAGGTCGATAGCCTTCAGGAATTGTTCCTGCTGTAACTCTTGCCAGTCGGTGAGGTGAATGCGGCTGCGGCGCTCGTCCACCTTGTCGCGTAGTCCGTCGAGGCCTTTTTCCAACAGCAGTGGGAAATTCACCGCCAGGTGGGCATCTCCCGAAGTCATATTGCCTTCGGCCTTGATGATGCCGGTGGCCAGCAGCGCCCGTTGTTCATCGGTGAACATGCCGTAGCAGCGGTCTTGTACCGTCTGGCCACGCCACCACGGGCATATCCGGTGCAGGATGGCCTTATTCTCTTCGCTGATGGAAAAACCGGCACCCGGACGGTCGGCCAACTGGTCAATCTCGTCTTCGATCCAACTGACGGTATATTCCGGGAAGATCGGCGCGGCGCGCAATTCGCTGGCCTGGTTGCCGATAATCAGCTCATCGTTTTCGATTCTCAGGGTTCGTTTGGCCAGATGATTAGCTAATGCCAGCGCCCGACGCACCGGCAAGGGTTTGTCCAGGTGTTGCTGATAGGCTTCGGTATAGTGTTGCGCACGTTCGGTGCAAACCGGCGGTTTGACGATATGGATCAACGCGTTCTTGTGGGCCAGGGTGCGTGCGGTCAGGGTGGTCAGGTCCAGCGTGGTCATGATGTTATCCTCGCAAAATAGCGGTCAGCCCTTTGGTGTTGGCGTACTGCTCGGCATAGGCCAGCAGTTCGGGCGCATCCAGTGGGGTACGGGCAGCGTGATAGGGTTCGCCGAGCAGGTGGTATTTGTTGATGCCCAGTGTGTGGTATGGCAAAAAATGAATCTCTTTGGCGCCGGCTTCATCGGCGGCGAAATCGACAATCGCACGGACAGAGTGGCGATCGGCGTTAAACTCCGGGATCAGTGGTACGCGCACAATAGTTTGGGTACCGCGCTCGGCCAGCCGACGAAAATTGTCCATCACTCGTTTGGCGGAGCCGCCGGTCCACTGTTTGAAGCGCCGTTCATCGACGTGTTTCAGATCCGCCAGCATCAGGTCAAGCCAGGGCAGTGACGGGGCTATGTTGGACCAGGGGGTATGCAGACAAGACTCCACCGCGGTATGAATACCGGCCTCACGACTGCGGCGCAGCAGTTCAGCCGCCACGGTCGGTTGCATAAAGGGTTCACCGCCGGACAGCGTCAGCCCACCGCCGGTGCGCAAATAAAAGGGTCTGTCGCGCAGAACTTCGGCCATGATATCGTCGATATTTCTCGCGCTGCCGCACAGGCTGAGCGCGCCGGTTGGGCAACGGGCAGCCAATGCGGCATAATCCTCATGGCTGAGTAAATTGCGCTGGAGCACCAGGCTATCGTCTATCCGCCGGACAGCCTGCGTATTGTCTTCGATACACAGCGTGCAGCCGCCAAGACACAGGCGTGGGTCGAACAACAGGTCTGCCTTTCGCGCCCGGCTTTCCGGGTTCTGGCACCAGAGGCAGCCAAGCGAGCACCCCTTTAGAAACACTACGCTGCGAATGCCTGGGCCATCATGGGTGGAATAACGCTGCAGATTGAAAATCACGAGTCACCTGTCATTCGGTTGCTTTGCTGCTTTCATTAAAGTTGTTTCGAATGAAGGTTGATTTGATTTCGATCAAATATAAACCTATTGCATGTCCTACTATGTTCAGAGTTTGAATTCGCCCACAGAAGATTCAGGAGTCCGTAATGGAGCTTTATCTCGATACCGCTGATGTGAACGCCGTGAAACGCCTGGCGCGCATCCTTCCGTTGCATGGTGTGACCACCAATCCAAGTATTGTGGCCAAAGAAGGCAAGCCAATTTGGGAAGTGCTTCCGGCGCTGCGCGATGCGCTGGGAGGCACCGGTAAGCTGTTTGCTCAGGTGATGGCCAACGATGCCGAACTTATGGTGGCAGAAGCGGCGCTGCTTCATCAGCGGGTACCAGGGCTGGTGGTGAAGGTTCCGGCGACCGCTGAAGGGTTGGCAGCAATCAAGAAACTCAAAGCGATGTCGATCCCTACGCTGGGGACGGCGGTCTACGGCGCGGGTCAGGGATTGCTGGCGGCGCTGGCCGGGGCAGAGTATGTTGCCCCTTACATTAACCGTGTGGATGCGCAGGGCGGTGACGGCATTAAGATGGTGCAGGAGCTGCAGCAGTTGCTGACGCTGCATGCACCAGGAGCCAGAGTGCTGGCCGCCAGTTTTAAAACGCCGCGTCAGGCACTGGAATGTTTACTGGCAGGTTGCCAGGCCATCACCTTGCCGGTCGAGGTTGCCGAGCAGTTCCTTGCCGCCCCGGCGGTACAGGCGGCGGTAGAGAAATTCGAACAGGATTGGCAGGGGGCCTTTGGGACTAATTTATTGAACTGAGTTGTAAACAAAGAAAAGGGCACTGACCAAGTGCCCGGTTGTTTAGAAGTAGGGGCGCTGCATGCCGCGCCCAATCGCAGGTTTAGCCATTCTCACGCAGGACGATCGGTGACTCTTGGGCTGTAGGCTGACTGGAGTTCAGCGCACGGCGGATCACAAAGAAGGCGGAGACCAGCATGGTTACCGCCACCAGCATAAAGAAAGCACAGAGTGCGGCGTTAATCTGGTTGCTGAACACGATGGTTTCCATATCCTTTAACGTCTTGGCCGGTGCGATTAACGTACCTTGCTCAATACCGCTAGAAAACTTCTTCGCCTGCGCCAGGAAGCCGATACTCGGTTTTTCATGGAAGATCTTCTGCCAGCCGGCGGTCATTGAGGTGATAAACAACCAGACGGTGGGCAGGATAGTCACCCAGGCGTAGCGCTGTTTTTTCATTTTGAACAGCACCACGGTACCGAGGATCAGCGCCATCGACGCCAGCATCTGGTTACCGATACCGAACAGCGGCCACAGGGTATTGATGCCACCGAGCGGATCGACCACCCCCTGATAGACAAAGAACCCCCAGCCTGCGACTGCCACCGTAGTCCCCGCCAGATTACCGAACCACGAACGGTTGTTGGCCAGCCGTGGGATCGCCACGCCCACCAAATCCTGCACCATAAAGCGACAGGCACGGGTCCCGGCATCGACGGCGGTCAAAATAAACAGGGCCTCGAACAAAATGGCGAAGTGATACCAAAACGCCATCATCGCGCGGCTGTTAAAAACCTCGGTAATGATGTGCGCCATACCTACCGCAAAGGTCGGTGCGCCACCGGCACGGGACAGAATCGAGTGCTCACCGACGTCTTTGGCAATCATCGTCAGGGTTTCCGGGGTGATCATAAAGCCCCAACTGTTAATCACCTGCGAGGCATTTTCCACCGTGGTGCCGATCAGCGCCGCCGGTGAGTTCATGGCGAAGTAAACGCCCGGATCGATGACCGAGGCGCAGATCAGCGCCATGATGGCCACGAAGGACTCCATCAACATGGCACCGTAGCCGATAAAGCGGATATGGCTTTCACGCTCCACCAGTTTCGGTGTCGTGCCGCTGGACACCAGCGCATGGAAGCCGGAAATCGAGCCGCAGGCGATGGTAATAAACAGGAACGGGAACAGCGATCCGGCGAACACCGGGCCGCTACCGTCGATAAAGCGCGATACCGCCGGCATTTTCATTTCCGGCATGGCGAAGACAATGCCAATCGCCAGCCCGATAATGACGCCAATCTTCATAAAGGTGGACAGATAGTCACGCGGTGCCAACAGCAACCACACCGGCAGCACCGAGGCGACAAAGCCGTAGACGACCAGCACCCAGGTCAGCGTAGTGCCGTGCAGCGTGAAGAACGGGCCCCAGTAGGGGTCTTGCGCCACATTGCCGCCGTAAATAATCGCCAGCAGCATCAGGGCAAAACCCACCACCGAAATTTCGGCGATTTTACCCGGCCGGATAAAACGCATATACACGCCCATAAACAGAGCGATAGGAATGGTGGCGGCAATAGTGAACAGGCCCCATGGGCTGTCGGCCAGCGCTTTTACCACTACCAGCGCCAGCGCAGACAGAATGATAATCATCACCCCCAGCGCACCCAGCATGGTGATCACCCCGGCGAAGGCCCCCAGCTCCTGCTTGGCCATTTCACCCAGCGAACGGCCATCGCGGCGAGTGGAGATAAACAGGATCAGGAAGTCCTGCACGGCACCGGCCAACATCACCCCAACCAGGATCCAGATGGTGCCGGGCATAAAGCCCATTTGTGCTGCCAGGATCGGGCCAACCAACGGCCCGGCACCGGCGATGGCGGCAAAATGGTGTCCAAACAACACCCATTTGTTGGTGGGCACATAGTCCAGCCCGTCGTTGCGACGTTCTGCCGGCGTCTTGCGGCGATCGTCAAGCTCAAAAACTTTCTTGGCAATAAACAGGCTGTAGAAGCGGTAAGCGATGCTGTAGCAGGCGACCGCCGCGACGACTAGCCAAACCGCATTGACATGCTCCCCACGGCTTAGCGCCAGCATGGCGAAGGCAAATGCGCCCACCAACGCCACCGCCAGCCAGATGATCCCGGACTTGACGTTTTTCATGATCAACAACTCCTAGATGCGCAGAAATAAAAAAAGAAGCTCTTATTGGAGAATGGATACAAATTAAAAGTAGGAGTTTTGTGCGTTAAGAACAGCAAGTCGGATGAGAAATGTGAAGCAGGTTGAGTAATGACGTAAAAACAATGTGATGGGGGTGCGGCTGGCTTACCTGGCTGTGGCGCAATAGCGGGGACGCTGCTGTTTGAGCGACGAAAAAAAACACCGGAGGTTGACCCGTCCGGTGTTTGTCTGGCGTGCGATTAATCTCGCGAGGTTAGGCCGCCGGTCTGGCGATCACGCTGCGGGTTTCCATACGCACTTCGGCAATGGTGACCTGCAGGTTATCCCCCTGGCGATAGACGACTTCGCCTTTGATCTGAACCGTGCCGGTCTCCTGGCTGCAGACCATTTCATCACGCACCGCGTGAATAAATGGAGCCGGGATAAAGGCCACTGCGCCGTTGTCCAGCAGGCGTACACGCAGGCCGCCGCGGGTCACGTCGATGATCTCGGCATTGAAGCGCTCATCGGTACCGGCTTTATCTTTCAGGTAGCGAGCGTACAACCAGTCACCCACGTCGCGCTCCGCCATGCGGTTCAGACGACGGCGTTCTGCCAGTTGGACGGTGACTTCATCCTGAGGTTTTTCGGCGGACTGCTCGGCGATAATGGCTTTCAGCAGACGGTGGTTAACCATATCGCCGTATTTACGGATCGGTGAGGTCCAGGTGGCGTAGGCTTCCAGCCCCAGGCCATAATGCGGGCCCGGTGTGGTGCTGATCTCGGCATAAGTTTGGGAACGACGGATGCGGCTGTCGAGGAACTGGGTCGGCTGTGAATCCAGGTGACGGCGCAGTTCGCAGAACCCGTCCAGCGTCAGCAGTTTCTCGGCATCGGCTTCTACGCCGTTGGCCTGCAGCACGGTAACCGCCTGCTCAACCAGCAGCGGATCGAAACCGGTATGCACGTTGTAAATGCCGAAGCCGAGACGGTCGCGCAGCACGATAGCGGCGCAAACGTTGGAAGCAATCATGCACTCTTCAACGATACGGTTGGCCGTGCGGCGCTGCTCGGTGACGATCTCCAGCACTTCGCCTTTTTCGCCCAGAACAAAGCGGTAGTCAGGGCGATCCTTAAATACCAGAGCGTGCTGGTGGCGCCAGGAATTACGCACGTCACACACACGTTTGAGCAGGGTGATTTGCTGTGCAATGTCGTCACTTGGCGGTTGCCAGCCGGCAATGCCTTCCAGCCAGTCGGACACTTCGTCATAAACCAGTTTGGCTTTTGACTCGATCTCGGCGGCGAAGAAGCGAATGTCGTCAGCCAGGGCACCATCGGCACCGATGGTCACGCGGCAGGCCAATACCGGACGGCGTTGGTTCGGGCGCAGTGAACACAGGTTGTCTGACAGATCGCGTGGCAACATAGGGATGTTGAAGCCCGGCAGGTAGTTGGTGAAGGCGCGCTTGCGGGCGATTTCATCCAATGGGCTACCTTGCTCGACGTAGGCGGTCGGATCGGCAATGGCGATGGTCAATTGCAGTGAGCCGTCACCGTTGTCCTGTACGAACAACGCATCGTCCATATCTTCGGTGCTGGCACTGTCAATGGTGACAAAATTCAGCGCAGTCAGGTCTTCACGCGGCAGTGAAGCATCCGGCTCGCTGATGGCGATCATCTCCGGAGCTTCTTTTTCCAGATTATGACGGGCCAGCGTGACCCACCATGGCGCCAGGTGGTCTTCACCATCGGTAATGAATTGGGTCAGATCGGCATTGAAACCGCGGTCGCCTTTCAGCGGGTGGCGACACATTTCTGCCACTGCCCAGTCACCGGCCTGGAAATTGTGGTTCAGGCCACGCACGGGACGACACTGAATCGCGTCTTTCAGCAACGGATGATCGGGCACGATTGACAAGCGGTCATCGCGCTTTTGCACTCGGCCAACAAAGCGCGACAGGAATGGCTCGATCAGAGTTTCCGGCTCGGCGATTTCGCGCTCTTTCTCGGTGTGCAGAGTCGCGCTCACCCGGTCGCCGTGCATGACTTTCTTCATGTACGGTGGCGGAATGAAATAGCTTTTTTGACCGTCTACTTCAAGAAAGCCAAAGCCTTTCTCAGTCCCTTTTACTACGCCTTCAACGCGCGGGGTCTGAGAGTGAAGTTGCTGTTTAAGCTGCGCCAGCAGCGGGTTATCTTGAAACATATCGTCCAGTGAATGGGTTGTGAGTGGCAAGATTTGCGGCTGACAGTTTTACGCGAATCACCCGCTGCGGGCAAGCCTAACGTCACGGTTTTACCGCGTTAGCGCGTGATTATAGGGAATATCCAGTCATCAAAAGTCGCCGGAGAGAAAAGCAGGCCCGTTGGCGATCGAGATATTAGCGCCCGGCGTAAACCGGGCGCAGCAGGTCAGGCGATACGCAGCGTCGGCTGCGCGGCGCAACGGCGTATTTCCACCGGTATCGACTTGGAGGTCGGCGTGCCGGTGCCGTCACCAAAGCTGGCCAGCGGCACCAGCGGGTTGGTCTCGGGATAATAAGCCGCCAGATTGCCGCGCGGGATATCGTAGCTCACCAGTTTGAAACCGCTTACCTTGCGGGTGATGCCGTCATTCCACAGGGTTTCGATCTCCACCAATTCGCCGTCCTGCATATCCAGAACGGCCAGATCTTCCGGGTTAATAAACAGCACTTCTCGTTGACCATACACGCCACGATAGCGGTCATCCAGCCCGTAGATAGTGGTGTTGTACTGATCGTGCGAGCGCAGGGTCTGCAGTGTGAAGGGCGCCTGGCGACCATCCAACTGCGGGAACAGGCTGTCCGGCAACGGGGCAGCCCCGAATTCCGCCTTGCCGCTCGGCGTATTGAACCGCAGTTCGGCGGCAGCATTGCCCAGATAAAAACCACCCGGCTGATCGCAGCGATGGTTAAAATCTTCGAAGCCCGGAATGGTGGCGGCGATATGGTTGCGGATCAATGAATAGTCATCCGCCAACTCCAGCCAGTCGAGCTGTTGGTTGCCCAGCACCGCATCAGCGATACCGCAGACAATGGCGGTTTCCGAGCGTTGGGTTTCCGCCAGCGGCTTGCCGACGCCTTCAGACGCATGCACCATGCTGAAGGAGTCTTCTACCGTGATGTACTGCGGGCCGCTGGCCTGCAAGTCCTGCTCGGTTCGGCCCAACGTTGGCAGGATCAGTGCGTCCTTGCCGGTGACCAGATGGCTACGGTTAAGCTTGGTACTGATATGCACCGTCAGGTCGCAGCAGCGCAGGGCGCGGGCTGTGCGTTCGGTGTCCGGTGCGGCGGCGGCCAGATTACCGCCCAGCGCCAGCAAAACCTTCACTTCACCACGTAGCATGGCCTCAATCGCCTCTACGGTGTTATGGCCCGGTTCGCGTCGCGGCGAAAAGTTAAAATGTTGTTCCAGGCTGTCTAGCAGCGCCTTGGGCGACTTCTCGTCGATCCCCATGGTACGGTTGCCCTGCACGTTGCTGTGGCCGCGTACCGGGCACAGACCGGCGCCCGGTTTGCCTAACTGACCGAACAGCAGTTGCAGGTTGGTGATTTCACGTACCGTCGGCACCGAGTGTTTATGCTGGGTCACACCCATTGCCCAGGTGCAGATCACGCGCTCGGCACCCTGATAAATGGCCGCCGCCTGGCGTAGTTGTGCTTCGCTGAGGCCGGACTGCTGGGTGATTTGCTCCCATGAGGTGGCATCCACCTGGGCCAGATAGCTCTCCACACCGACGCTGTGCTGCTCAATAAAGGCCAGGTCGAACAGGCCCGGCTCACCGGCAACCAAGCGCTGACGGTGGCCTTCAAGCAAAGCTTTCACCATGCCGCGTACCGCGGCCATATCTCCGCCGAGGTTGGGTTGGAAATAGGACGAACTGATCGGTGATGACTTGGGCGTCAGCATCTGAATCGGGCTTTGCGGATCGGCAAAGCGCTCCAGCCCACGTTCGCGCAGGGTGTTAAAACTGACAATGCGCGCCCCACGGCTGGCCGCGTTTTTCAGGCTGTGCAGCATGCGCGGGTGGTTGGTGCCGGGGTTCTGACCAAAGACGAAGATGGCGTCGGCCTTTTCAAAGTCATCCATACGGATGGTGCCTTTACCCACGCCGATACTTTGTTTCAGCCCGACGCCGCTGGCTTCATGGCACATGTTGGAGCAGTCAGGAAAGTTACTGGTACCGAGCATGCGACCAAACAGTTGATACAGGTAGGAGGCTTCGTTACTGGCACGCCCCGAGGTATACAGCTCGATCTGGTTCGGATTATCCATTTGTTTGATGTGGCGGGCAATCAATGCCAGCGCGTCTGGCCAACCGATCGGCTCATAGTGGTCGGTTTCGGCGTTATAGCGCATTGGGTGGGTGAGGCGGCCCTGATACTCAAGAAAGTAATCGCTTTGTTGCTGCAGAGTGCTGACGCTGTGAGCGGCAAAGAATTCCGGTTCGACCGCATTACGCGTCGCTTCCCAACTGACCGCCTTGGCGCCGTTTTCGCAGAAGCTGAAGGTGCTGTGATTATCATCGCCCCAGGCACAGCCCGGGCAGTCGAAGCCGCGGGCCTTATTTACGCGCATCAGGTTACGCAGGTTTTTCAGCGTCTGTTTGCTGTCGAGCACATAGCGAGTGGTGGCTTCGAGTGAACCCCAGCCGCCCGCCGCGCCGGTATAAGGCTTTATTGACGGTTTAAATTTCATTTTGGTCTTCGCAGGTGGTTGTAGCTAAAAGGTGAACGCTTTTTTAAGCGCTTTCAGTGTTTATGTCACAAGTTTAGGAGGGCGCGGCTTCAGCGTCTAATCGAATGGGGCTATGGCGGCATAGAGCCGGTTTATCGCATGCTCGGAGCGGACAAACAAATGGTTGCATAATGACATGTGCTGAAAAAGAGTAATGATTCCGCTTTCGCCACAATTAATGCAGTCTATGCCTCGGATTATATTGGTATTTTACTTTGCCCGCAGGGCCTGAGGAACAGCAATTGAAGCGTTCAGTATTGGCGGTGATAACCGGAATTTTGCTGCCGTTGGCGGTACAGGCGGCAGATGCGCCACTCAACTTTCCCCTTAATACCCCGCCGGCGATAGACGCCGCCTCTTACGTGCTGATGGATTACACCACCGGCCAGGTACTGGCACAGGAAAATGCCGATCAAAGGCGCAATCCGGCCAGCCTGACCAAACTGATGACCGGGTTGGTGATTGATCACGCGCTCGATCAACACAAGATTGGTCTGGATGACGTGGTAACGGTGGGTAAAGATGCCTGGGCGCAGGGCAATCCGGTGTTCAAAGGCTCTTCGTTGATGTTCCTGAAACCCGGTGACAGGGTCACGGTTCGCGATCTCAGCCGCGGCATTATCATTGACTCCGGCAACGACGCCTGCGTAGCCATGGCGGACTACGTGGCGGGCAGTCAGGCCGCATTTGTCAAACTGATGAATGAGAAGAGCGCCCAGCTTGGCCTGCAAAACACCCATTTTGAAACCGTCCACGGTCTGGATGCACCGGGGCAATTCACCACGGCGGGCGATCTGGCGGTGATCTCCCGCGCCATTATTATGAGCGAACCGGCGGAATACCATATGTACAGCGAGAAATCGCTGACCTGGAACGGTATCACCCAGCAGAACCGCAACGGGCTGTTGTGGGACAAAAACCTGCGGGTGGACGGCCTGAAAACCGGCCATACCGAATCCGCCGGTTTTAACATTATTGCCTCTGCCACCGAAGGCGACCGTCGGCTGATTGCCGTAGTGATGGGCGGTAAAAGTCCAAAAGGGCGCGAAGAACAGGCGCGTAAACTGCTGACCTGGGGGCTGCGTGATTTCGTTACCCTACATTTGTTTAGCGCTGGGCAAAGCCTCGGGCAGGAGAAAGTGTGGTACGGCGATCGCCATGAGGTTGCGGTGGGCAGCCAACAGGATCAATATCTCAGCCTGCCGAAAAGCGAAGCGGGCAAGCTGAAGGCGCAATATGTGATCAATACGCCGCGTCTTGATGCTCCGCTGACTCAGGGGCAGTCGGTCGGCGAAATTCGTATCAGTGACAATGGCAAAGTACTGAAAACCTTGCCGCTGGTGGTGTTGCAACCGGTCAATCAGGGCGGCATGTTCTCGCGCCTGATGGACTATATGAAGTTGAAAATCTGACTCTCGGGGCGCAGCGCTCCGCGCCCGAAATCCAGCAGCGATGATATACTCAGGTTAGTCATGACTTGTTGAGCCGTTTTATGGATATTAAGCAACTGATTTACCTGTGTAATCTCGAACGTGAACGTCACTTTGGCCGTGCGGCGCAAGTCAGCTTCGTCAGTCAGCCGACGTTATCCATGCGGCTGAAAAATCTGGAAAAAGAGCTGGGCGTTTCGTTGATCAATCGCGGCAACAATTTCGAAGGCTTCACCGCTGAGGGTGAACGAGTGCTGTCGTGGGCGCGTGAGATTGTCTCGGTTTATCAGGGGCTAAAACTGGAGGTCGAGTCGCTTAAGCACGGCCTTAGCGGCACGCTGCGCATCGGTGCCGTTCCTCAATGCAGCATTTCGCTGGCACAAATGTTAAAGGCGGTCAGCGAGCGTTTCCCGCAGTTGGACTACCGGGTGTCCGTGTTGAGCGCCGATCAGTTGCTGGAGGCGTTGACGGCGCATACCGTGGATATCGGCATCGGCTTCTTTGAGCTTTCCACGTTGCAGGAGCTGCATTTCCAGTCGCAGCCATTGGCGGACGCCGGCGTTGAATTGGTGTTCCACCCTGAGTACTTCCCCGAACTGACAGGGGATACGCCAATGACGTTGGAGGAGGTGGCGGCACTGCCGCTGTGTCTGGCGGAACCGACGCGTTATTTCCGCCGCTACCTTGATCAAAACTTCCGTGAAGCCGGTTTGACGCTGCATGTACGTATGGAAACCACCTCGATATTCCAATTGCTGCAGGGCATTTTTGTTGGCCTGGGCTGCGGATTGTTTCCGCCAGGCAACCTGCTGCCGACCATGATGCCGGAGCTACAACGCAGGCCGGTTACCATCGCAGCCATGTCACGTCACGCCGCAGTGGTCACCGCCGAGCCAGGGCGCGCATCGCCATTGGCGCAGCACTTTTTTGATGCCGCGCGCGGTTGGCTGTTGCGGTAACTATTCCGCCTGGCTTTCGCTGAAGTGCTGTGTGTCACCCAGGGTTTGGCGTAAACGGTTCTCCCAGGCGTAGAGTGCCCCGGTCAGGATCACATCCAGCGCCTGGGCCTGATTCATCCCACTGTTAAACAACGGCTGCACGCTACGTGGAGTGAACTTTTCCGGCGTGCGGGTCAGGTCTGTAGCCACGCGGATCACCGCCTGATAAACCGGGTTATCGGTGCTCTCAAGCCCATGTTCAATATTGCTGAATAGGGCATTGACCAATAAGTCATGCTCAATATCCTGCGCCACGGTGGAGGCACAATAGCGGCTGCCGTTAATGCGCGAAACTGCCAGCGTCGCCAGTGCCTTCAGCCGCGCCGACAGGCCATAGCCGTCGGCGTTGATACTGTTAAATACACCGTTGCGTTCACGTAGCGCGGGGGCATCGTGGGCCAGCAGCAGATAATAAGACTCGCTGCGGGCGTCGGGGTGGCTTTGATCCAGCACGTCAAGTTGTTCAGCGCATGCTTCCTCCAGCACCACCGATGGCAGCCGTGCTTGCCATGCCAATTCTTCCGTCGTGAAGGGCACACTTTCAGCATCCGCTATGTTCGGGAAACCGGGCACCACGCCAGTTGGCCGCCCGGCTAATGCGGCCACGCCGGCCACCACCCGCGCCTGATAGCTGACAAAGCCGATAATCTGCGAAAACGCGACAATATCCGCCGGGCTGAGCCCGACGTCGCTGAGCTGTTGTAAGGCTTTAGGGCAAATCAGGGTCGGCTGACTGGCGAGCTGACGGGCATATTGGGTGATTTGTGCCAGGCGGATGTTACTTTCTCGGGAGGCGTCGGGGCTGTACAGCGGGGCGAGGCGGGCAGCGTAATGGCTACAGAGGGATTGCACGCCGGTCACCTGTGCCACCGTCAGCGCAGTGCTGAGACGGTCGTAAGGTGACAATGTCACTGTTCGCGTTAATTCGACCCGTTCCGGGAACAGTACGTGGTAACTGGCCAGTGAGGCGTTAAATACCCCCGCGCGTGCGGTCAGTGCCGTGTTCAGCGCTTCGTCGGCAAAAGCGCCCAGCCCCAGCAGGAAGCGATCGCGGATACCGGCCGCCTGAGGTTCCAGCGGCTGGTCACCGCGCACGCTGCTTTGGGTTTCGTGATACCACTGGGCATTATGTTGTCGACGTAGTAGTTCCATAGGGGATAGTCCTTAATCAAGCACAACAGCCACCGCTGCAAGAGGCAACGGCGGCAAGATAAAAAGGCAACCTGCCCACAGAGGGGCACGGAATGGCAGGATCAGCGCTGACTGTCGCAACACAGTGCGTGGCCATAAACAGAGAAACCTGCGGCTAAAGCGAGCAAAAACTGCGCGAGTTGGCGATGGCGTGGGCTGTTCATCAGTGCGATATCCTGTCGTTTAAGAAGCTCAACGTAGGGGATATCCTCACCGATTCGATTGACGAGATAAAATAATGTTAAGTGCTAATCAATAACTGAATGGAATAAAATATAATGAGATATAACAAAAATGTAATTTGTATTTGAGGATATTGGCTAAGCCAGTGCCGGGTAGATCAACAAGTCTGTCCGGCATGGCTTAAGCGGACGTCACCCTCTCCAGGGGGAGAGGGCCGGGGTGAGGGGCTCATGCATCTCAGGACCGAAGGATCAGAACCTGCCGCCGTCGCGCCGCCAGGCGTCCGCGGTCAGGGCTTCACCGAAGTGGCTGGCGATCAGGCGTTTGGTCAGTTCGTGAAGAGGAGAAGCCAGTACCTCTGCGGTACTCCCGCGTTCGACGATTTCCCCTTCGTGCATCACCATCACCTGATCGCTGATATGCTTCATCATTCCCAAATGCTGGGTCACGTAGATATAGGAGATGCCGTGTTTCTCCTGCAGCTCCAGCATCAGGTTGATGATCTGCGAGCGCATCGACATATCCAGCGAGGCCAGTGCCTCATCGGCAACGATCACCTTGGGTTGCAGGATCAGCGCACGGGCCAGCGCCACCCGCTGTTTCTGGCCTGAGGCCAGCATGTGCGGGTAATAATTGGCGTGGTCCGGCAACATGCCTACCTGGCGTAGCGTCTGGTTGATGTGCTGCTCGCGCTCCGGGGCGGCCATTTCGGTATTCAGCCGCAGCGGGGCATCCAGCAGTTGGCCAATACGCTGACGAGGATTGAGCGACGTGCTCGGGTCCTGAAATATCATGCGAATGCGCTGGCTACGATAGCGATAGTCACCATAGTCAAGCCGATGATCGTCGATCAGCAGCTCGCCGGATGAAGGCTCCACCATGCCGGACAGCATCTTGGCCAGCGTCGACTTACCGGATCCGTTCTCGCCGATGATGGCCAGCGTTTGCCGTTCGCGCAGGGTAAAACTGACCGATTTCACCGCCTCAACGTGCTGGCGGCGAAACAGCCCGGTACGGTAGCGGTAGGTTTTGCTCAGATTGCGCACTTCCAACAGCGTTTCCATGTTATTGCTCCTCCATGTTCAGCGGGAAGTGGCAGGCGAACAGGTGGTTTTTCACCGGGCGCAGGCGGGGTGTCTCAATGCACTTTTTCTGTGCGTAAGGGCAACGCGGCCCCAGGCGGCAACCGATAGGTAAATGCTCCAGCGACGGAATGGCTCCCGGCAGGGTGTTGAGCCGGCTTTTATGCGGCAAGGCGCGGCCGAAGTCAGGCATTGAGCGGATCAGCGCCTGGGTGTAAGGATGGTGCGGTGCAGCCAGCAGATCTTCGCACTGGGCGCTTTCCACCGTTTGGCCGCAGTACAGCACGTTGACCCGATCCGCCCATTTACTCATCATTTGCAAATCGTGGCTGATCAGCAAAATGGTGGTGTTGTTGTTTTGGTTCAGACGCGCCAGCAGGCGGAAAATCTGCGCCTGAGTGGTCGGTTCCATGGCGTTGGTCGGTTCATCGGCAATCAGCAGGCGCGGCTGATTGGCCAGGGCGATGGCGATCATTACTTTCTGGCATTCGCCGTCGGTCAGCTCATAGGGGAAGCTGCCCATAATGTCCTTGTGATCCTTGATGCCCACGCGGTGTAGTAACTCAATCGCGCGGCGTTTGCGCCAGTTAAAACGTTGCCACCAACGGCCCTTATAGGTCCAGCCAGGGATCGCCTGCGCCAACTGGCGGCCAATGCTTTCGGACGGATCCAGACAAGACTGCGGCTCCTGGAAGATCATCGAAACGTTATGCCCGACCAGTTTGCGCCGTTCACGCGGGGTCAATTGCAGCAGGTCGATATCGTCAAAACGGAAACGGTCGGCGGTAACGCGCCAGTTGTCTTTGGTGACGCCGCAAATTGCCTTGGCAATCAGGCTCTTGCCTGAGCCGGACTCACCCACCAGGCCGCGAACTTCACCTTCGCTCAACGTCATGCTGACGCGGTCAACCGCCTTGACCGGCCCTTCGGCCGTCATAAATTCAATCGTCAGGTTGCGGATATCAAGTAATGGCATTATTCCACCCCCGTATTGATTGCGCGGCGCATACCATCGCCCAACAGGTTAACCAGCAGCACGCTGATCAGGATCGCGGCACCGGGCAGCATCACCGTCCAGGGGGCGACATACACCAGCTCCAGCGAATCGCCGAGCATGGCTCCCCATTCCGGAGACGGGAGTTGTGCACCGAGATCGAGGAAACCGAGTGCGGCAATATCCAGGATCGCCATCGACAGCGCTCGGGTAAATTCAGTCACCAGCACCGCCACAATATTGGGCATCACGGCATACCACAGGATCTGCAGCGTAGAGGCACCGTCGAGACGCACCGCGACTACGTATTCTTTTTCCAGTTCGTCGTGTACTGCGCTGTAGATAGTGCGCACCATGCGTGGCAACAACGCCAGCCAAACGGCCAGCATGGCGTGTTCGAGCTTGGGCCCGAGGAACGCCACCACCACAATCGCCAGCAGCAGCGAAGGGATGGAGAGCAGGGTGTCGAGAATATGATTGAGCACCGCAGAGCGAAAACCACGGGTTACGCCGGCAAATACCCCCAGGATCACCCCGACAACGGATGCGGCCACGGTGACCAGCAGTGCGGCGCCGTAAGTGGCAGCGGTACCGGCCAGCAAACGGCTGAGAATATCGCGGCCGAGGTCGTCAGTGCCCAGGAAGAAGGAAACGTTGCCGTAACGCGACCAGGAGGGTGGCAGCAACTGATAGCCCAGGAACTGTTGATCGAGCGCATAAGGCGCCAGCAGGCTGCCGAACAGGGAAAGCAGCAGCAGCGCTATCACGCCGTAGAAACCAATCATCGCCAGCGCATCACCGTAAAAAATCCGCCAGGTGTAGAGCAGCGGACTCGGCATTTTCTTTTCGCGGTATACGTTATCTAAGGGCATACCATTCCTTATGTTTCAGTGGGTTGGTGGCAGCGCCCAAGATATCGGCCAGCACGTTAATGGTGATCACCAGCGTGCCGACCACCATCACGCCGGCGGAGATCGCCGCGTAATCCTGCTGGCGGATGGCGTTAATCATCCAGCGCCCGAGGCCCGGCCAACTGAACACCACTTCGGTGATCATCGCCAGCGTCAGCATGGTGGAGAACTGCAGGCCCAGTTTGGGCACGATCGGTGGCAGTGCATTGTGCAGCACGTGGCGACGGATAATGGTGAAACGGGAAAGCCCACGGGTCGCGGCGGCCTTAATGTAGTTCTGGTTGAGCACGTCGTCGGTGCTGATACGCATCAGTCGCACCACCTCGGTGGTAGGTGCCACTGCCAGCGCGGCAATCGGCAGGATCATATGGCGTAGCGCGCTGCCAATCATTTCGCTGCGATAGGGCGAATCGGACAGCCAGGCGTCAATCAGGGCAAAGCCGGTGATCGGCTTAACCTGATACAGCAGATCGAAACGGCCGGAAACCGGCAGCCAACCGAGGTGCAGTGAGAAAAACAGCATCAGCAGCAGCGCCAGCCAGAACACCGGCATCGAGAAACCGAGCAGCGCAAAG
This sequence comes from Serratia sp. S4, assembly GCF_000347995.1. Classification (NCBI taxonomy): domain Bacteria; kingdom Pseudomonadati; phylum Pseudomonadota; class Gammaproteobacteria; order Enterobacterales; family Yersiniaceae; genus Serratia; species Serratia sp. S4. The sequence continues at coordinate 2,869,722 of NZ_KB661120.1, read as the reverse complement.
GTACTGATGGCGGTGTCCTGCCATTTACCGCGCATCACGCCGGCAATAATCCCCAGGGGAATGCCGATAAATAACGCCATGGTGAACGCCAGAATGCACAGCTCCATGGTCGCCGGGAACACTTCACGAAGTTGTTCGCTGATGGCCTGGCCGTTAATGCTGGAAACGCCAAAATCCCAGTGCAACAGGCTGACAAAGTAAAACTGGTAGGCATCCAGCAGGGCGGCGCCGTTCAGCGGAGCGCGCGGTGTGAAATAGCTCAGGCTAAAGCTGACCAGCGTCAGGAAGAACAGCGTGATCAGCAGCAGCAGGCAACGGCGTAAGGTAAAGATAATCACTTTTTCGGCCCCTGGGCAGATTCACGGAACACGCCGGCAAATGACGCATTGCCGAACGGGCTCAGAACCAGTCCCTTGATGTCGTAACGATAGGCCTGCAGGCGCAATGAAGACGCCAGCGGCAACACCGGCAGTTGTTGTTCGAGAATTTTCTGCGCCTTCTGATAGTTTTCGATTCGCTGCGCCAACTGCTGTGACAGCAGGGCATTTTGCAGCACTTCGTCAAACCCCGGGTCACACCAGTGAGCATAGTTGGTTTGTGAGCGGATTGCCGCGCAGCTCAGCAGCGGCCGGAAGAAACTGTCCGGGTCGTTACTGTCGGTGGCCCAACCGGTCAGGGTCAGGTCGTGATTCATCTCCATCAGCCGGGCTTCCTGGAAGCGACCTTCAACCGGAACTATGGTGACTTTGATCCCCACCTGGGCCAAATCGGCCTGGATCAGCTCGGCGGTCTTCAGCGGGCTGGGGTTGTAGGATTGCGACGCGGTAGGCACCCACAGGCGCAGGTTTAGCGACTCAATGCCTGCCTGTTTCAGCATTTCGCGTGATTTGGCCGGGTCAAACTCGGTGACGTGCGCATCATTGTCGTATGCCCACGAAGCGCGCGGCAATATTGAGGCGGCGGTTTCCGCCGTGCCGTAGTAAATCGACTGCATCAGACGCTGGTTATTGATTGCCAGCGAAATTGCCTGACGGACTTTCAAATCGTCAAGCGGCGGTTTGCGGGTGTTGAACGCCAGATAGGCGATGTTCATCCCCGGACGCAGCGTCAGGCGCAGACGCGGATCATCACGCAGAATAGAAAGCTGGCTGGCGGCCGGATAGGCCAGCACATCACACTCGCCGGTCAGCAGCTTCGACAACCGACCGGTGCCGCCAGCACCCAGGTCGATCACCACCTGCGGCATGCGTGGTTTACCTTTCCAATACAGGTCGTTACGAGCCAGACGAATGTATTGCCCGGAGCGATATTCGTTTAACAGGAAGGGCCCGCTACCGACAGGTTCACGGTCGATCATCTCCTGACGGCCTTCACGCGTCAGGTTGTCAGCATATTCCGCCGACAGCACTGGCGCATAGTGGGTCGCGATATGCCACAGGAAGGAGGCGTCCGGCGCTTGCAGACGGATCTCGACCGTGTACTCGTCGAGCTTTTTCACGCTTTGCACCGAGTCGCCAAACTGCAGGCTGTCGAAGTACGGATACTCGCCGCCGTTGACGTCATGGTATGGGTGCTTCTGGTTGAACACGCGCTCAAAGCTGAATACCACGTCGTCGGCGTTCAGTTTACGGGTCGGCGTGAACCAGGCGGTGGTCTGGAAGGGCACATCCTTACGCAGATGGAAACGGTAGGTCGCGCCGTTATCCAGCACCTCCCAGCTTTGCGCCAGTTCGGGGATCAACCGATAAGTATAGGGGTCAACATCCAGCAGACGATCGTACAGCTGTGCGGACAGGGTATCGACCGTCAGGCCGCTGCTGGCCATCTGCGGGTTAAAGGTGTTCAGTATGCCGCTGACACAATAGACAAAGCCGCTTTGGCGGATGTCCGGCAGCGGGGGGGCCGCGGCGGGCGCAGGAGGTGTTGAGGCCAGGGCGGTGCTCGCCAGGCAACTCAGCGACAAAATCCAAAGGGGTAAACCACGCATAGAGGCTTCATGGGTTAATAAGCAATAGCCTTAGTGTATCGCACTCTGACGAACAGCCCAATCCATTGAGCAAAATGGCTGAGTTTTCTGCTACTTGATTGAACAATTCGCCGTCAAGAGCAAAAAAAGTTTAATTGATATGTTATAACATAACAAAATAATGTTACCTTTCTCTGGCAATGTATCAATAATCGCAAGGGGATGTATGAACAAGGTTGCACTTCCACCAACCCAGCCGCTGCCGGATGCACAGGCCTGGCAGGGGGCAATGAGTGATGTCGGACTCGATTGGGTAGGGATGCAAGGGATCGCACTGCCGCTGGAGTTGGCGGGCAAGCCGCTGATGGCAAAAGTTAATGCCGGGATCAATCTGCGTGCCAGTCGCCATGGCGCGCGTGGAATACATATGTCGCGCCTGTACCTGACGCTGGATGAATTGACTCAGGGCGAACTGACGCCGCAACGTATTGCTGATTCGCTGCGGGCTTTTCTGGCATCACAGCCGGAACACAGTGACAGTGCCAGCCTGAGTATCAGTGGCGAACTGATGTTGTCGCGCCCGGCGCTGCTGTCGGCACATCGTGGCTGGAAAGCTTACCCACTGAAAATTGACGCCAGCCTAACCACAGGGTTAACCCTGTCGCTGACGGTGGGCGTACCCTATTCCTCCACCTGTCCGAGTTCGGCAGCGCTAAGCCGCCAACTGGCACAGCAGCAGTTTCAGTTTGATTTCGAACAGGCGCCGGACAAAGTCAGTCAACAGCAGGTGATTGACTGGCTGGGTGAACAGGGCATGCCTGGCACCCCGCATAGCCAGCGCAGTTGGGCCTGGGTGACGGTCACGCTCAATGAAGGCGAAGCCGAATTGCCGGTGGTCAATTTAATCGATCGCATCGAGCATGCGCTGGGTACGCCGCTGCAGACGCTGGTGAAACGTCAGGACGAGCAGGCATTTGCCCTGGCTAATGGCCAGAACCTGATGTTCTGTGAGGATGCCGCGCGCCGTTTGTATCGGATGCTGCGCAGTCAGTGCTACCACCGCGCATTTTCATTGCGTGTGGAGCACCAGGAAAGCCTGCACGCCCACAATGCGGTGGCGGAGTTAAGCTGGCAGGAGGCTGGAAATGCTGCGTAAAAACCCCAGTGGCCATCTGCCACAGGTTTCACCGAAAGCCTACATCGATCCTACCGCCATTATTTGCGGCCGAGTGATTGTCGAAGATTTTGTCTACGTTGGCCCCTATGCCGTGATCCGTGCGGACGAATTGAATGCGGTCGGGGACATGGAGCCGATTATTATCGGTTCCCATTCCAATATTCAGGACGGCGTGGTGATCCACTCTAAAAGCGGCGCAGCGGTCACCATCGGCAGCTTCAGCTCTATCGCCCATCGCGCGATTGTCCACGGCCCGTGCCGCATTGAAGATCGGGTGTTTATCGGTTTTAACAGCGTGCTGTTCAACTGCCATATCGGCTCCGGCTGCGTGGTGCGTTACAACGCGGTGGTGGACGGCGTGACGCTGCCGGAAAACCTGTATATCCCGTCAACCGAGCGCGTAGGTGTGGACAGCGATCTGTCGCTTTACCCGCAGGTGGATCGCGGCGCGCTGCAATTTTCTGAAGAAGTGGCTGCCACCAACGTTGAACTGGTGCGCGGCTACCAGGCATTACGCAATGAGTTTTGAGTGAGGAACCCCATGAATCCATTACCTGTAACCGTACTTTCCGGCTTTCTCGGCGCCGGTAAAACCACGGTGCTGAACCATATTCTGAATAATCGTCAGGGCATGCGTGTGGCGGTGATCGTTAACGACATGAGTGAAGTGAACATCGACGCCGCGCTGGTCGAGAACGAAGTCCAGCTCGACCGCCAACAGGAAAAGCTGGTGGAGATGAGCAATGGCTGCATCTGCTGCACGCTGCGTGAAGACCTGCTGATTTCGGTGCGCGAATTGGCGCAGGCCGGCCGCTTTGATTATCTGTTGATTGAGTCCAGCGGTATCTCCGAACCTTTACCGGTGGCAGAAACCTTCACCTTTGAAGACGAGCAGGGCGAAAGCCTGTCGCACTTCGCCCGCTTGGACACCCTGGTTACGGTGGTGGACGGAGTCAACTTCATCCAGCAGTACCAACAGGCGCAAACGCTGCAGGAAGCCGGTCAAAGTTTGGGCGAGGATGATTTGCGTAGCGTGGCCGATCTGTTGATCGAACAGATTGAGTTCTGCGACGTGATGCTGGTGAGTAAAACCGACTTGCTGACTGCGGAACAACTGGGCGAAGTGATGGCACTGCTCGCCAGCCTGAACCCGGATGCCAAAATCATCGCTATCTCTCCCGGCAAACTGCCGCTGGAGGCGGTATTAAACACCGGCAGCTTCAGCTTTGACAAAGCGCAGCGGGCTCCCGGCTGGCTTAAGGAGCTGCGCGGTGAGCACCTGCCTGAAACGGAGAACTATGGCATCAGCAGTTTTGTTTATCGGGCGCGTCGACCTTTTGCACCGGATAAATTCTATCGGGTGATCAACGGCGACTGGGGCGGTGGCAAACTGTTGCGTTCCAAAGGGTTCTACTGGTTGGCGACGCGTCCGCGTCAGGCTGGGCAGTGGAGCCAGGCCGGCGGCATCGCCCATTATGGGTTGGCCGGGACTTTCTGGCGCGCTATCGCGCAGGATCACTGGCCGCAGGATGAAGAGACCCAGGCACAAATTATGGAGAAGTGGGTGGAGCCCTTTGGCGATATGCGCCAGGAACTGGTGTTTATCGGGCAGAACCTGCCGCAGGCCGAAATAACGCGTTTGCTGGATGCCTGCCTGCTAAGTGATGAGGAAATGGCTGCCGGGGTAGGCTACTGGCATGAGATGGCCGATCCCTTCCCTGAGTGGTAATTGCACAATGACAGTGTGGTAATGAGAAAAATTCTCAACAAAGTGCTTTACAGGTGATACTGATAACTATTATCATCGCCTGGCAGTTCACGGAAGGCCACGGTCTGTGGCTCTGCTGTGAAAGGCACGACATTGCTCACATTGCTTCCAGTGTTTTTTAAGCCAGCTCGGGTGCTGGCTTTTTTTTTGCCTGTTATTCCTCTTCTGCCTCGCCATTTTGCAACAGCGCGTGCTTTTTCAACATGCCACGTAATTGGTGATAGGTCAGCCCCAGCAGCTCCGCCGCCTTACGCTGATTAAATCTTCCCTGTTGAAGTGCGGCTTCGATTAGCAATTTTTCCTGCGCCAACTGCCAGGCTTTCAAATCCAGCGGCAGGACTGGCCGCTCATCATGCGTTACGCGCTCGGTGGGCAGCGGCATAGTTTCCCGTCGGGCGAAGGGGTTGATGACTATCTGATCCAACGCGCTGTCACTGGTACCGTGCCGATACATCGAACGTTCCACCACGTTTTTAAGCTCACGCACGTTGCCCGGCCAGTGATAGCCGAGCAGGGTGTCTCTGGCACGTTCGGTAAAGCCGGGGAACAGTGTCAGCGACAGCTCACGGCACATCTGAATCGCAAAGTGCTCGGCCAGCAACATGATGTCTTGCTGCCGCTGGCGCAGCGGCGGTAACTGCACTACGTCGAATGCCAACCGATCCAGCAGGTCGGCGCGGAATTTGCCCGCCGCCGCCAGTGCCGGAAGATCGTCGTTGGTGGCACACACCAACCGCACATCTACCTGCAACGGCTGGCTGCCGCCGACGCGCTCCAGATGGCCGTATTCAATCACCCGCAGCAATTTTTCCTGCACCAGCATCGGGGCGGTGGCCAGTTCGTCGAGAAACAGCGTGCCGCCGTCGGCACGTTCAAAGCGGCCCAGATGGCGCTTTTGCGCGCCGGTAAAGGCCCCGGCCTCGTGACCGAACAGCTCGGAGTCCAGCAGGTTTTCATTCAGGGCCGCGCAGTTAAGCGAGATAAACGGCCCCTGCCAACGGTTGGACAGGTAATGCAACCGGTGGGCAATCAGTTCTTTACCGGTGCCGCGCTCACCGATCACCAACACCGGTTTGTTCAACTTTGCCAGTTGCGAGACTTGCTCCAATACTTCGACAAAGGCATTCGCTTCGCCCAACAGGTTTTCTAACTGTTCGCTCATGATGAAATTCGCCAATGTTTGGTGAAAATAATCACTCTACAGTATGCTCACAGAGAGTCAAAAATATATAATCGTTATTATTCAATGAAATAAAAGTTGGCACGGGTTTTGATTAGGTATTAGGGAAATCTGTATGACCCAACACGGCGCTTCAGACGCCATCAGAACCAAGAGGAAGTGAATTATGGGTATTTTTTCTCGTTTTGCCGACATCGTGAACGCCAACATCAATACGCTGCTGGATAAGGCGGAAGATCCGCAAAAGCTGGTGCGTTTGATGATCCAGGAAATGGAAGACACGCTGGTTGAAGTTCGCTCCACCTCAGCGCGTGCGCTGGCGGAGAAAAAACAGTTACTGCGTCGCATCGAGCAGGGTGAAAACCAGCTTAGCGATTGGCAGGACAAAGCCGAACTGGCACTGCGTAAAGAGAAAGAAGATCTGGCCCGTGCGGCACTGATCGAAAAACAGAAAGTGGCCGACCTGATCACCACGCTGACGCATGAAGTGTCCACCGTAGAAGAAACGCTGGCGCGTATGAAAAGCGAAATCGGCGAGCTGGAAAACAAGCTGACCGAAACCCGCGCTCGCCAGCAGGCGTTGACCTTGCGTCACCAGGCGGCGTCGTCTTCCCGTGACGTGCGTCGTCAGCTCGACAGCGGTAAACTGGACGAGGCGATGGCTCGTTTCGAGCAGTTCGAACGCCGTATCGACCATATGGAAGCCGAGGCGGAAAGCGTCATCATCGGTAAAAAGAAGTCTCTGGATCAAGAGTTTGCCGAGCTGAAAGCCGACGACGCCATCAGTGAGCAACTGGCAGCGCTGAAAGCCAAAATGAACCGCACTGAGTAAGGCAACAGCGGCCACGGTGTGTGGCCGCCCACCAAGACGCATTAAGAAGGAAAAGAAATGAGTGCTCTATTACTTGCCATTCCGTTGACAATCTTTGTGTTGTTTGTCGCACCGATTTGGCTTTGGCTGCATTACAGCAATCGGCAACAAAACGGCATTCAACTGAGCCATCAGGAGATGCAGCGACTGGCGCAGTTGGCTGAAGATGCCAAGCGCATGCGTGAACGCATTCAGGCGCTGGAAGAGATCCTTGATGCAGAACACCCGAACTGGAGACAGTCTTGATGAACAACACTCTGGGCAGTAAAAAGCTTTATCGCGTTCCTGAAGAAGGCATGCTGAAGGGCGTCTGCGCCGGTCTGGCCCATTATTTTGACGTGCCGGTACGCCTGATCCGAGTGATCGTGGTGTTGTCGATGTTCTTCGGGCTGTTCTTCTTCACCCTGATCGCTTATTTCGCGCTGGTATTCGTGCTGGACGAAGCACCGGCCAGCCGTTTTGAGGGCGAGCAGCAAAAAACACCGCGCCAGTTGCTCGACCAATTAGAGTACGAACTGGGCAGCGGCGAACAGCAACTGCGACAGGTTGAGCGTTATGTCACGTCGGACACCTTCGGCGTACAGAGTCGCTTCCGCAAGTTATAACCCCGCCTTGCGCGCAATGGCCTGCGCACGGCGCAGGTCAGGCATCGCACCTGACATCATCCTTTTGAACCAAACTGTGCCGGAGGGCATTGCTAATGAAAAAAACCTATGCCGTAAACGCCGTTAAATCCGGTGGATTTAAACAAGGAGCAGGTGCAATGTTGAAGACATTGTCTAAAGTCATCATCATAGCGTTACTCAATTACGGCCCGGCAGGGGCGGCCGGCTGGCTGCTGCGCACCGTAGGCCGCAAACCGATTCGCTTTGTCCTGGCACTGGTGCTGGAACCGCTGTTCCGCAAAGGGCTGAACAAGGTATTTGGGCGTTATGCCAAGGAGAACAATGAAACGACTGCAAAATGAGTTAACGTCGCTGGTCAACCGCGGGATGGATCGCCACCTGCGTCTGGCGGTGACCGGCCTGAGCCGCAGCGGCAAAACCGCCTTTATCACCGCTTTCGTCAATCAATTGCTGCATGTTCACAGCGGTGCCCGCATGCCGCTGTTCTCGCCGGTGCGCGAAGAACGCCTGCTGGGCGTGAAGCGCATTCCGCAACGCGATCTCGGTATTCAGCGTTTTACCTATGATGAAGGGCTGGCACAGCTTTATGGCACTCCGCCGAGCTGGCCGACCCCGACGCGTGGCGTCAGCGAAATTCGCCTGGCGTTGCGTTATCGCTCCAATGATTCATTGCTGCGTCATTTCAAAGACACTTCAACGCTGTATCTGGAGATTGTCGATTATCCCGGCGAATGGTTGTTGGACTTGCCGATGCTGGAACAGGACTATCTGGCCTGGTCGCGGCAAATGGCCGGCTTGCTGCAGGGCGATCGCGCCGAATGGGCCAGGCCCTGGCTGGAACTGTGCAAAAGCTGCGATCCGCTGGCACCCGCCGATGAAAACAAGCTGGCGGCCATCGCCCAGGCCTATACCGATTATCTGTTGCGCTGCAAAAGTGAAGGGCTGCATTTTATTCAGCCGGGTCGCTTTGTGTTGCCGGGCGATCTGGCCGGTGCGCCGGCATTGCAGTTTTTCCCGTGGCCAAACGTCGACAGCCTTGGCGAGTCAAAGCTGGCGCAGGCGGATAAACACAGCAACATCGGCATGCTGCGTGCGCGTTTCAACTATTACTGCCAGACCATCGTCAAAAACTTTTATAAAGAGCATTTTGTCCGTTTCGATCGCCAGATTGTGCTGGTGGATTGCCTGCAGCCACTCAATAGCGGCCCGCAGGCGTTCAATGACATGCGGCTGGCGCTGACCCAGTTGATGCAGAGTTTCCACTATGGCAAGCGCACGCTGTTCCGCCGTTTATTTTCACCGACCATCGATAAACTGATGTTTGCCGCTACCAAGGCCGATCACATCACCGCCGATCAGCACGCCAATTTGGTGTCGTTGTTGCAGCAGCTGGTGCAGGAAGCCTGGCAGAACGCGGCGTTTGAGGGCATCAGCATGGACTGCGTCGGGCTGGCCTCGGTGCAGGCGACCGAAAGCGGCATCGTTGACCATCAGGGGCAGCGCATCCCGGCGCTGAAGGGCAATCGTCTGAACGACGGCGCACCGTTGACGGTGTTCCCCGGCGAAGTGCCAGCACGTTTGCCGGGGCCGGCGTTCTGGCAGAATCAGGGCTTCCATTTTGATGAGTTCCGGCCACGAGCGATGAGTGTGGACAGTCCGTTGCCACATATCCGCCTGGACGCGGTGATGGAGTTTTTACTGGGAGATAAATTGCGATGAGCGAGCCGATAAAACCGCGTATCGATTTCGAACAGCCGTTGGAGCCGCCGCAGGAGCCGGTGCTGCGTGCCAACGTTGCTTTCGACGAACAGCAGGCTGAGCACTTTTTCCCGGCGGCGGCGGAGCTGCAGCAGGAAGAGGAAGAGGGGCGTGCCGAAGGCATTATCAACGCAGCCTTGAAACCCAAACGCAGCCTGTGGCGCAAAATGGTTACCGCCGGGCTGACGCTGTTCGGCGTCAGCGTGGTGGCGCAGGGCGTGCAGTGGGTGCATACCGCCTGGGTGCAGCAGGATTGGATCGCCATGGGCGGTGGCGTGGCGGGTGGTTTGATTGTCTTCGCCGGGGTAGGTTCGGTGGTGACCGAATGGCGCAGGCTATATCGTCTGCGCCAGCGTGCAGAAGAACGGGATGTGGCGCGTGAACTGTTGCACAGCCACGGATTGGGCAAAGGGCGTGAGTTTTGCGAAAAACTGGCGCGTCAGGCCGGCCTGGATCAGGGGCATCCGGCGTTGCAACGCTGGCAGGCTTCACTGCATGAAACTCAGAACGATCGCGAAGTGGTAGCGCTGTACGCCAAGCTGGTGCAGCCGGTGTTGGATAATCAGGCACGGCGTGAAATCAGCCGTTCGGCGGCGGAGTCCACCTTAATGATTGCCGTCAGCCCGCTGGCGGTGGTGGATATGGCGTTTATCGCCTGGCGTAATATTCGGCTGATTAACCGTATCGCCGCGCTGTATGGCATCGAACTGGGTTACTTCAGCCGTCTGCGCTTGTTCCGTCTGGTGCTGTTGAATATCGCCTTTGCCGGCGCGTCCGAGCTGGTACGCGAAGTGGGAATGGACTGGATGTCGCAAGACCTGGCCGCCCGATTGTCCGCCCGAGCGGCGCAGGGCATCGGTGCCGGTTTGCTGACGGCCAGGCTCGGTATCAAGGCGATGGAGCTTTGTCGTCCGTTGCCCTGGCTGGAAGGGGAAAAACCGAAGCTGGGTGATTTCCGCAGCCAACTGATTGGCCAGTTGAAAGACACCATGAAAAAGAGCGACAACAAGGCCAAATAATCTGCCCACGGCGTCTATTCAGGCGCCGTGGTTATTTTTACCGCAATGATTTTCCCCGCTAACGCCAATACGTAACCCGCGCTTGACGAAAGACGATCCCCCTGTAAATGCATTATATTTATCTGCAAATTTACTGGCGGTTGTGATAACTCTCTGCTGATAAGCTAAAATGACGCCGATGGTGTTATTCACTTGCGTTTAAAATCATCAACAACAACGATAAATCAGAGTTCTGTCAACTTTTGCTGACAGATTGCTTCTACCGCTCGGGGTGAGAGAGTATCATCATCTTCAGTCATCCCCGCACCTGCAGAGATAAGGCCAATACTGATGCGTTTGGAAGTTTTTTGCGAAGACCGGATCGGTCTGACTCGAGAGTTACTCGATCTTTTGGTATTGCGCAGCATAGATTTACGTGGCATCGAAATCGATCCCATCGGCCGCATTTACCTCAATTTTTCCCAACTGGATTTTGACACCTTCCGCGCGCTGATGGTGGAAATCCGCCGCATTGCCGGCGTGACCGATGTGCGCACCGTGAATTTCATGCCGTCTGAACGCGAACACCGCGCACTGCGTGCGTTGCTGGAGTCGATGCCTGAGCCGGTGTTCTCGATTGATATGAAAGGCAAAGTTGAACTGGCCAATCCGGCAGCGCAGGCGCTGTTCGGGCTTAGCGAAGACAAAATTCGCAACCAGACGGCCACCGCATTGATTGGCGGTTATAACTTCAACCGTTGGCTCGAGAGCGAACAGACGGCGCCGCAATCTGAGCGGGTGGTGATCCGCAGTCAGGACTTCCTGATGGATATCACGCTAATCTACCTGGAGGACGAAAACCAGCAGAATGCCGCCGTAGGCGCGGTAGTGATGCTGAAGTCCACGGCCCGTATGGGGCGTCAGTTACAGAATCTGTCGGTGAACGACGATACCGAGTTTGATCATATCGTTGCCGCCAGTCCGAAAATGCGCCAGGTGCTGGAGCAGGCGCGCAAGTTGGCGATGCTGGATGCGCCACTGTTGATTGTGGGCGACACCGGCACCGGCAAAGATATTCTGGCCCGGGCCTGCCATTTGCGCAGCCCGCGTGGCAAGCAGCCGTTCCTGGCGCTCAATTGTGCCGCACTGCCGGATGACGTCGCGGAAAGCGAGTTGTTCGGCCATGCGCCGGGGGCTTACCCGAATGCGCTGGAAGGCAAGAAGGGCTTCTTTGAGCAGGCGCACGGTGGTTCGGTGCTGCTGGATGAAATCGGTGAGATGTCGCCGCGCATGCAGACCAAACTGCTACGTTTCATTAACGATGGCACTTTCCGCCGCGTGGGTGAAGAACACGAAGTCCATGTAGATGTGCGGGTAATTTGCGCGACGCAGAAAAACCTGACCGAACTGGTGCAGCGTGGTGAGTTCCGTGAGGATCTCTATTATCGACTTAACGTGTTGACCATCACCATTCCACCACTGCGTGAGCGTCCACAGGACATCATGCCGCTGACTGAACTGTTTGTGGCGCGTTTTGCCGATGAACAGGGCGTGGCGCGGCCGAAGCTGGCGGGCGATCTGGGCAGTTTCCTCAGCAAATATGGTTGGCCGGGCAACGTGCGACAGTTAAAAAACGCCATTTACCGGGCGCTGACGCAAACCGAAGGTTTCGAACTTCGTCCGCAGGACATTGTACTGCCGGAGTTCGAGGTTGAAATGTCGCTGGGCGATGAGGTGATGGACGGCTCGCTTGATGATATCAGCAAGCGTTTCGAACGTTCGGTGCTGACCCGTTTGTACCGTACTTACCCGAGTACCAGAAAACTGGCGAAACGCCTGGGGGTTTCACATACCGCGATCGCCAATAAGTTGCGCGAATATGGGCTCAGCAGCCGTAAGCCTTCCGGGGAAAACGAAGAATAAAAAAACGGGCGCCATAAGCGCCCGTTTCAACGTTTAGAGGCCGGCAATCGTCGGCCTTCTGGCATTACTTCAATGCAGCCAGCGCCGCATCGTAGTTCGGCTCGGTGGTAATTTCATTCACCAGCTCGCTGTACAGCACGTTGTCCTGGCCATCCAATACCACAACCGCACGTGCGGTCAGGCCTGCCAGCGGGCCTTCAGCGATTTCAACGCCGTAAGCCTGTTTGAATTCTGCGCCACGCAGCGTGGACAGGGTGACTACATTGTTCAGGCCTTCTGCACCGCAGAAACGTGACTGGGCGAACGGCAGGTCGGCCGAGATGCACAGCACCACGGTGTTATCCAGGCCGCTGGCCAACTGGTTGAATGTACGAACCGAAGTTGCGCAAACGCCGGTATCAATACTTGGGAAAATGTTCAGAACTTTGCGTTTCCCCGCGAAGCTGCTCAGCGCCACGTCCGACAAGTCTTTGGCAACCAGTGAGAAGGTTTTGGCTTGTTCGCCGGTTTGTGGCAGGTGGCCTGCAACGCTAACCGGGTTGCCTTGAAAATGTACTGTCTGAGTCATTAGCTTGATTCCTTTTACAGGTGTTTATACAAAGGGCGTGAGCCTAATAAAATGGCTTTTTGGCCGCTTTTAACATTAGGTTCACACCCTGGCATCAGTTTATGTCAACAATTGTGGGTTGGATAGATAAAGTTTGCTAAATAGTTGTATATATTAGAGTGTGTCCAAAAAAGCGCCCACGCGTTCGCCCGATTTTATGCGCAATTTCCGTTCAGGAGCCATTATGAGAAGCATGCGTTTTTACCCAGAAGCCTGGCCGCTGCATACCGCCTTTGTTATCGCCCGCGGCAGTCGCACCGAAGCCAAAGTGGTGGTGGTCGAAATTGAGCAGCAGGGCGTGCGCGGTATAGGTGAGTGCACACCTTATCCGCGTTACGGTGAAAGTGAGACTTCGGTGATGGAACGGCTGGCCGAAGTTGCTACGGCTGTCGAACGGGGCGTGACGCGCGAGCAACTGCAGCAGCTAATGCCGGCCGGCGCGGCACGTAATGCGGTGGATTCCGCCTTGTGGGATTTGGAGTGTCAACTGAGCGGTCAGAGCCGCTGGCAGCGTAGCGCTGCTGCCGAGCCGGAACGCATTCTGATGGCGCAAACCGTCAGCATAGGTTCGCCGGAAGCCATGGCCTTCGCCGCACGCGAACTTGAACAGCAAGGGGCTAGCTTGCTGAAAATCAAACTGGACAATCATCTGATCAGCGAACGGCTGGTGGCGATCCGCGCGGCGGTGCCGGATACCACGTTGATTGTCGATGCCAATGAGTCCTGGCAGGCGGAAGGGCTGGCGGCGCGCTGCCAACTGTTAGCGGATCTGGGCGTGGCGATGCTGGAGCAACCCCTGCCGGCAACGGATGACAGCGCACTGGAAAACTTTATCCACCCGTTGCCAATTTGCGCCGATGAAAGCTGCCACACCCGCGGTGATTTACCCAAGCTGGTTGGCCGTTATCAAATGGTCAATATCAAGCTGGATAAAACCGGCGGTCTGACCGAAGGGCTGGCGCTGGCGCAGGAGGCGCGGCAACAAGGGTTCGCTATTATGCTCGGCTGCATGTTGTGCACTTCGCGGGCGATCAATGCCGCATTGCCGCTGGCACCGGGCGCGCGATTCGTCGATTTGGACGGCCCGACCTGGCTGGCTAATGACGTTGAACCGGGGTTGGATTTTGAATGTGGGGCGATTAATCTCGCCCCATAGCCGGTTTAGCCCGGGTAAGTCAGCAATTCTACCATCGCGTTGAGGTAGTTTTCGCTGGCCGCATCGGCCGAGATCGGCGGGAATTCTGCGGTAATGCAAGGCAGTGACAAATCGGCACACCAGCTGCCGAATGATCCCGGCGTCTCGTAGCCGACGCTGGTGACCAGCGGCAAAGCAAACTTATGCGAAAGCCAGACGCCGAGCTGTGAACTGGCCGGATCTTCAATACAGGCCAATGGCTCGTGGAACGACACCACCCAGTGCGGCTTCAACCGATGGATCAGATGACACAGCCCCTGGGTTTCCGGTTCGGAGCCAGGGCGGCCGCCGGTTGAGAGTTTAACATCCCGCGCTTCCGCCGCGCTGTTCCAGCGATAAACCGTATCCCCGGAACGCCAGTTGGCCGCCGGGAAGTTACGGTTCAAATCTACGCCGTTAGCGTTGGCGCGCAGCCCGAGTTGGCAACCGTCGGGATTGACCGCCAGTACTACATGGTGACGCAACTGGTTTGGTGCAATGCTGCGTAATGCGCAGGACAGGGTAACGATAGCGGCGCTCTCATCACCGTGGGTACCGGCAATAATCAGCCCGGTTTGCGGGCCGCTGACGGCCGCCGGGAAATAGAGCAGTGGTGCACCCAACAGCGAACTGCCGTAATTCTCTCCTGCAACGGCCAATTGGCCACGTTCACTGCGCGGTCGATGCTGGATCATGATGTAGTCCCTGATTTAAAGGTCGAGAGTGATTATCATTTTATTCAGTGTATTACGCTTTCGCTTAACTTTCCCAGAGCAATTTCTCACCCAGTGACAAAATTGATTGTCATAAAATCCTGAACAGTGATTCCAATTATTGATGGCTGGCGGACGATCTTGGGTTCGCTACACTGACTCCTATTATGAACAGATACACTGGAGCTCCTCATGAAAGCGATTGCAGTCAAACAACTCGGTGCTATGCCAGAACAGGTAGAGATCGCCAAACCTTCGCTACAACCCGGCCAGATCCTGGTTAAAATGGCCGCTGCCGGGCTAAACCCGGTTGACTGGCGGATAGCCG
The DNA here is from genome assembly GCF_000347995.1 of Serratia sp. S4. Lineage (NCBI taxonomy): Bacteria > Pseudomonadati > Pseudomonadota > Gammaproteobacteria > Enterobacterales > Yersiniaceae > Serratia > Serratia sp. S4. The sequence goes on along the minus strand of NZ_KB661120.1, from coordinate 2,854,633 downwards.
ACGGCATGCTGCAGGGGAAATTGCCACACGTTTTCCCTTTGGTGATTGGTACCGACGGTGCGGGCGTGGTGGAGGCGGTCGCCGATGATGTCAGCGGATTCAGCGTCAATGAACGGGTGGCCGGCAAGTTTATGTTCGGCGTTGTCGGCGCCGGTAGCTACGCCCAGTATGCGACGATTGACCAAAAAGCGGTACTGGCGCGAGTACCTGATGAGGTGAGTTTGACCGAGGCGGCGGCCATGCCGATTGCGGCCGGTACCGCGCTGAAACTGGTTGAAAAGTTGCAACTGAGCGCGGGTGCGACTCTGTTGGTGGTGGGCGCAACCGGCGGCGTTGGGCGTTTTGTTATCCAGTTGGCCAAACGGCAGGGGCTGAAGGTAATTGCTACCGGCGGCGCCGATGCCGAGGCCGCATTGCGTGAGCTGGGGGCTGAGAAGGTGATTGATCATCACCGGGCACCCGTGCTGCAGCAGGTTCAACAACTATACCCGCAGGGCATTGACGGCATGATCGATCTGGTCAGCAATGCCGAAGGATTCAGCGCCTTACTGGTTATTCTGCGTAAGGGCGGCGTGGCGCTGAGCACCATTTGGTCGGCAGCTCCGGAGCAGATGCAGCAACAAGGCCTGCGTGGCGGCAATATTGAGGCGCAAATCAGTGCGGATGAGCTGGAGCAACTGTTACAGAGCGTCGCGCGTGGTGAGCTACAGGTGCCGGTGGAACGTCTGGTATCGATTAAACAGGCACCGGAAATGCTGGCGGAGAGCAAAGCCGGTGGCTCACGCGGCAAAACCGTGCTGAACATTGATTGGTGAAGCCAATAAAACCACGCCAGCTATTTCACCGTTATTAAACCCTATGAGTTTCAAGTTGCAGCTAGGCGGCCAACTCGCTCATCCCCAGGCGCTTACTTAAGTAAGTCACTGGGGTGAGCGAGTGCAGATAACAACGCTGCAACTTGAAAGGCGACGGGTATATACTATCGGCAAAGCTAACCCAATTACCAAACAGGGGATTTAACATGCCAGTAGCCAGAATAGTTGCCAGCTATAGCGAAAATGATAAGGATACCATCACGCTGCTGTGCGGCGTGGACGAGGAAAACCAGATCCGTCAGGGTGAATGGTTTGGCGTGGTGAAGAATGACGACGGGCGTGGCGATGAGTCCAACTATCCGTTTACCCTGCACGTCGATTACCAGAAAAACAGCTTCTATCTCGACTATGGTTTTGACGATGCCGAGTCGCGCCAGATGCAAAAAACCGATATTCATGCCAAGCCATTGGCCGAGAAAGGCTTCTTCACCATTTTTGATGAAGAAGAGGGTGAAGAATTCAGCTACCGCATCAATAGCATTCACCTTTACGACTAATAAAGCCGACTAACAGAAAATGCCCGTATCGACACCGTCGTGCGGGCATTTTTATTGCCTGGCCCCCAGTTTTTACATCTTGTCCGCCGGGAACTCTAGGTGAGACTAATCTTGTGCTATAAGATAAAAAATTCAGATGGTTAACGGGGGATGAATCAGAATGACGAGAAAAAAAATTCAACAGGGTTTTCGTTTGGCACTGTGTGCCGTGGCGATTGGCGCAGGGTTGAGCAGCGCCATGGCGGCTCAGGTTCCCCCAGGTACTACGCTGGCGGAGAAACAGGAAATAGTTCGCCATATCAAAGATGAGCCGGCCTCACTCGATCCCATTAAAGCGGTTGGCCTGCCGGAAGCACAATTGGCGCGCGATCTGTTTGAAGGGCTGGTGAACCAGGATGCCAACGGCAAGGTGATCCCCGGCGTCGCAACCCGCTGGCAAACCACCGATAACCAAACCTATATTTTCACCCTGCGTAAAGATGCGCGCTGGTCTAACGGTGACCCTGTCACGGCGAAAGACTTCGTTTACAGTTGGCAGCGGCTGGTTGAGCCGAAGAACTTGTCACCTTTTGCCTGGTTTGCCCAGTTGGCCGGCATCCAAAACGCCGATGAGATCATTACCGGCAAGCTGCCTGCCGATAAGCTGGGCGTCACCGCGCTGGATGATTACACCTTCAAAGTGCAGTTGAACAAACCGGTGCCGTATTTTGTCAGCCTGACGGCCAACTTCAGCCTGTTCCCGGTCAACAAGGCGGTGGTAGAGAAATTTGGCAACGACTGGACCAAGGTCGGCAACCTGGTCGGTAACGGCGCGTTTAAATTGCAGGAACGGGTAGTTAACGAGAAACTGGTACTGACGCCAAACGATCACTATTGGGATCATGCGCATACGGTGCTGACCAAAGTGACCTTTGTGCCGATCAACCAGGAATCCAACGCCACCAAGCGTTATCTGGCCGGCGATATCGACATCACCGAGTCCTTCCCGAAAAACATGTACCAAAAGCTGCTGAAAGACATCCCGGACCAGGTCTATACCCCGGATCAGCTCGGCACCTATTATTATGCTTTTAATACCCAACGCGCGCCGACTAACGATGTGCGGGTGCGCAAGGCATTGTCTTACGCTATCGATCGCAAGATTATCGCCGAAAAAGTGTTGGGGACCGGTGAAAAACCGGCTTACCACTTCACCCCGGATGTCACCGCCGGGTTTAAGCCGGAAGTGAGCCTGTTGCAACAGCAACCACAGGCCGAACTGGACGCCCAGGCCAAGGCGTTGATGCAGGCGGCAGGTTATGGCCCGAACAATCCGCTGAAACTGACGCTGTTGTACAACACTTCGGAAAGCCATCAGAAAATTGCGATTGCTGTGGCTTCAATGTGGAAGAAAACGCTCGGTATTGACGTCAAGCTGCAAAATCAGGAATGGAAAACCTATATCGATAGCCGTAACACTGGCAATTTCGACGTGGTGCGTGCTTCCTGGGTCGGCGATTACAATGAAGCCTCGACCTTCCTGTCGTTGTTAAGCTCAACCCACAGCGGAAATATCGCTAAATTCAAAAGTGCGGATTACGACAAACTGCTCGCGCAGGCCAGCCGAGAAACCAGTCCGGCAGCCTTGACCACTGACTACAACAAACTTGAGCAGATCATCGCCGAACAGGCACCGATCGCACCAATTTATCAGTATACCAATGGCCGATTGATCAAACCCTGGGTGAAAGGCTACCCGATCACCAATCCGGAAGACGTGGCGTACAGCCAGACGATGTATATTTTGAAGCATTGATATATTGCGATAGTCCCATGTGTTGCCATCAAACCCCGCGAGAGCGGGGTTTCTACTTAGGTGGCAGGACTATGGGGCATCAAACAATGCGCTACGGCCTGTCTTCGAAGGAAATACGCAGGCTACATCGTGGGCACAGTCGGGAACGATCAGCAAATCACGTTTGGCGTGCGGCGCAATAAACCGCCGGTCGTAAGCGGCATAGGCGATGCCGCGCTGCAGTCGGTAGGGGCCTTGCGCCTGAGCTGCGCAGGATTTATCGAGTATTTTGTAGAAAGTGCCGGGTGCGCTGCCGGTATCCTTCTCGCCTTCAAGATAGGTGATATCCGCCGATGCATAGCGCTGGCGCACCGATGTGCTGTTTTGGTCGAGAAAGGCCGGAACCGCTTCAATGCCGTATTTCCAACGATCGACGTTCGGGCAGACATCGTTCCTGTTCTCAACCCAATCAAAGCTACAGTCGCCTTGTTGGTTACAGTCGCGCCAGTCGGCAGGGCGATCATTTTTTACCGGCTGCGGCCGCCGGCTATCGAAATAGAGCCAACTGCCGGGGTCGGCGATGACGTAACGCAGTTTCACGCCGGCCGGCGGATGGGCGAACCCGACATAGTGCTGCACAAACTGTGCCCCGGCAGAGAAGCCGGCGATGGTCACCGACCGTACCGTTGGCCATTTTATTTTCAGCTCGCCAACCAGACTATCCAGTGCAGCAAATGAGCTGGTATTCCCCTGATTGTCCAGACCCCCTTCGATCCAGGAACTGCAACTCCAGAGTGCGTCATCTGCCTGTGCGGGTGGCACTCCGGGGGAGTGACAGTGTGCGGCCTGCGCATCGCTAACCGGAAACAGCGGGGCAACCAGCAGCCTGTCGTCGGTTTTGGCTGCCAGTTGAGCGGCTTTCAGCGCCGCAGCCAGGGTTTTCCCCGCATCTCTGGGGTGCCCGTGCAGTACGATTAACGCACTGTGTGGCGTGGGACCATGATATTTCGCGACGAAGTAAGGCAGGTCACCCGCTGAGTCAGCTAATTTGACCCGGTATGCATCAGCGATAGCGTCGAGTGAGTTATCTGCGGCAAACAGCGGATGAAACGGCGCCGGAGCAAACGCCAAAACTGAGGCTAACAAGAATGTCGAAGTGGATTTCATTAGGTGCCCGGCCGCGCGTTGTGCGTTATTTATCCATGTTAGCGCATAAGCACCTCCCAGGTGCAGTATTCGCACGGCTTCATCTTTGATCCGCTTACCATTAACGCTAGACTCTGGAATAACTGAAAAGCAGAGGGGATGAGGAATGGAAGTCATTGAGGGGCGCGAGTTACAGGTTCCTGACGCAGTGTATGCCTACCAGCTCGATGGCAAGGGCGGTGTAACATCGATTGATTACGATGACAAAGTCACCTGCGATGAGCCTTGCTGGCTGCATCTCGATTATGCGCACCCTGCCAGCGCCGAATGGCTGGCCACCACGCCACTGCTGCCGGATGCGGTCAGAGAGGCGCTGTCAGGAGAGAGTTCGCGGCCACGCGTCAGTAAGGTGGGCGATGGCACCATGATTACACTGCGCAGCATTAACTTTAACGCCAATTCGCGGCCGGATCAGTTGGTGACCATTCGCGTCTACATGACGGATAAACTGATCGTTTCCACCCGCCATCGCAAGGTTTTTTCCATCGACCAGGTAGTGAACGATCTGCAAAGCGGCATCGGGCCGACCAACAGTGGCAACTGGCTGGTGGAAATTTCGGATGCACTGACCGATCACGCCAGTGAGTTTATCGAGGATCTGCATGACAAGATCATCGATCTGGAAGATTCGCTGTTGGAGCAACAGGTTCCCGAGCGCGGGCAACTGGCGCTGATCCGCAAACAGCTGATCGTACTGCGCCGCTATATGGCACCGCAACGTGATGTATTTTCCCGGCTGGCCAGCGATCGTCTGCCCTGGATGAATGATGACGACCGTCGTCGCATGCAGGATATTGCCGATAGATTAGGGCGCGGCCTGGATGACTTGGACGGCAGCATTGCCCGTACCGCGATCCTTTCTGACGAAATCACCACCGTGATGGCTGATGCCATGAACCGCCGCACCTACACCATGTCATTATTGGCGATGGTGTTTTTGCCGACGACCTTTTTGACCGGGTTGTTCGGCGTTAACCTGGGCGGCATTCCAGGCGGCGGCAACCCTTTTGGTTTTGCTACGTTTTGCCTGACGCTGACCGGATTGGTGTTCGGCCTGGGCTGGTGGCTGAAGCGACGCCGCTGGCTGTAGCCAAAAAACGCTGATAACCCGGTTAACATTGAGCGATATCAACTTTTACCGGAGGGAAATGGGGCATGATCTATCTCGCAGGTGAATGCAACGTCAAGCGATGGGCGTTGTGCTCCATAATTGTCTTACTTTCTTATATTTAGAATTACTGCATAGCACATTGATTCATACGATGCCGGTTTAATCACCGGCATTTTTTTGTCTGCAATTTGCCCGTCAGGCCGCACTCTCATCCCAGAAACTGGCCTCGATCTTATGTCCGTCCAGATCCCGAACAAAGCAGCCGTAATAGGCTTCGCCATAGTGTGGCCGTGAGCCGGGGGCGCCTTCATCTGTCGCACCGGCCTGCAGCGCCTGGCGATAAAAATCATCGACCTGCTGTTTGCTGGTGGCGAAAAAACCCACGTGCAGGCCATTGCCGGTAGTGGCCGGTTTACCGTCGATCGGCACCTGCAACCAGAACTCCGGATAGTCACGCCCATAGCCAATGGCGCCAGGGTGTTCCAACACCCGCCGGCAACCTAGCGCGGCAAGAGTGCGATCGTAGAAGTCGGCTGCGGCGTCAAAATGATTGCTGCCGAGAGAAACGTGAGACAAGCAGGGGGTGATGTTCATCGGTAATCTCCAGGTGACTGTATAAAAACACAGTATAGGATAAAAACGGCACTGTCCGATGAATTCTGCTGAAATTGCGAGCGGGATCGAAAACTGATGAAGGGAAATTTCCGCCCACAGCGTGCGGGCGGAATAACGACTTACTTGATTTCGAGAACGTCTAAACGCACCGGGGCGGCTTCATCCGCATCTTCCGGTTGCCAGCCGATCGGCTGCATTGGAATATCTTCACGGTCAAAGGCCAGATCGCCACCGTCAACCACTTCGCTGCCGTGGTGAATACCTTTGAAATCAAAAAGGTTGTAGTCACTCAGGTGCGAAGGTACTACGTTTTGCATCGCGCTGAACATGGTTTCCAGACGGCCTGGATAACGTTTATCCCAGTCGCGCAGCATGTCGCCAATCACCTGGCGCTGCAGATTAGGCTGCGAGCCGCACAGGTTGCACGGGATAATCGGGAAGCCTTTGGCGACCGAGAAACGCTCGATGTCTTTTTCACGGCAGTAAGCCAGCGGGCGAATTACCACGTGCTTGCCATCGTCGCTCATCAGCTTGGGTGGCATGCCTTTCAGCTTGCCGCCGTAGAACATGTTGAGGAACAGCGTCTGCAGAATGTCGTCGCGGTGATGGCCAAGGGCAATTTTGGTGGCCCCCAGCTCGGTAGCGGTGCGGTAAAGAATGCCGCGGCGCAGGCGTGAACACAGTGAGCAGGTGGTTTTGCCCTCAGGGATCTTGTCCTTGACGATGCTGTAGGTGTTTTCCTCAACAATCTGGTATTCCACCCCCAGGCTTTCCAGATAGGCTGGCAGAATATGCTCGGGGAAACCGGGTTGTTTCTGATCGAGGTTGACCGCAACCAGTGAGAAATTGACCGGGGCGCTTTGCTGCAGGTTGCGCAAAATCTCCAGCATGGTGTAGCTGTCTTTGCCGCCGGACAGGCAAACCATGATGCGGTCGCCTTCCTCAATCATGTTGAAATCGGCGATCGCCTGGCCCACGTTACGACGCAGGCGCTTTTGCAATTTGTTCAGATTGTACTGCTCTTTTTGACTAACTGTTTGTTGTTCTGACATTTAAATCGTGCTCGTTCTCAATTGGGGGCACTATGGGCATAAAGTTTTAGGCAGCGAGTTTAGCATTCTATGGGCTGCTTGGGTATTTCATCCATCCGCTCCGGATAGCAAATGCGGTTTGCTTGCCTCAGTACACGCGGGCACGTGGCAAATCTGCCACCCGCGTGGTGTAAGCGGGAGAGAGAAACTCGCGTTTCATTGACCATGTCTGTTGGTTTCCTTGCCCGGCAAACCAGACCCCGGCATGCCCGGACTGATTGATTTTATCCAACGCGGCCATTAAGCGTGCGCTGTTAGGCCGTGGCTGATACTCATCGAACAGGTCCAACTGAGCGACGCCTTGCGAGTAAAAGTCCTGCAGCATAACGCCGGCTTTTAGATAACGGTGGCCGGGCTGCCATATCTTATCAAGGCATCGAATCGCAGCGGCGATGATGTCGCGCGTATCTTGCGTCGGCGTATTGAGCCTGATGCTCGCGGTGTTGCCGTAATACTTTTCATTGGCCGAGAAGGGGCTGGTTTTAACCCATGCATTGATATTCCGGCAATACTGGTGTTCTGCACGCAGTTTTTCTGCCGCGCGGGAAGCGTGCATGCAGATCGCCTGATGCATATCCTGGTATTCAGTGACGCGTTCGCCAAATGATCTGCTGCAAATGATTTGCTGTTTGGTGGGGGCAAACTCCTCAAGTGACAAACAGGGTTCACCACGCAGTTCACGCACCGTGCGTTCAACCACCACGCTGAAATGTTTGCGGATCATCGTGGTGCTTGCATCCGCCAGCTGCAGTGCGCTTTTGATCCCCATATTTTGCAATTCTTTGGTTATGCGCCGCCCGATGCCCCAGACTTCAGCCGCCGGTACTCTCTCCATTAGTTTTCGCTGCCGCTCCAGGTTGGAAAGGTCAACCACGCCTTGGGTCTGACTCCATTTTTTCGCCGCGTAGTTCGCCAGCTTTGCCAGCGTCTTGGTCTGGGCAATACCAACGCCGACGGTGAGGCCGGTGCATTGCAAAACGCGGGCGCGAACCTGGTGCCCGAACGTGGCCAAATCGACACAATTTTGTACCCCGGCAAGCTCCAGGAAGCTTTCGTCGATAGAGTACATTTCGGTCCGCGGTGCCATTTCTTCGAGCACGGCCATCACTCGCATCGACATATCGGCGTACAGCTCGTAGTTGCTGCTGAATGCGATACCCCCGGCACGCTCAAAGTCGTGTTTTATTTTGAAATAGGGCGCGCCTGTTTTCAGGCCCAGGGCCTTTGCCTCTTTGCTCTGCGCCACCACACAGCCGTCGTTGTTCGACAGCACAACTATCGGTCGACCACGCAGGTCCGGACGCCACAGCGTTTCACAACTTGCATAGAAGTTGTTTACATCGGCCAGGGCGTACATTATTTCAGCCTGGTGATGGTTGAAACCACCACGCCGACAATGTCCAGTTCCGCACCATCATCCGGGAGCGGTATCGGCCTGAATGTCGGGTTCATCGGCTCAAGCTGTTTGACTGGGTGCAGGCACAGGCGCTTAACCGTGAACTCGCCTGCGACGCTGGCGATCACGATATCGCCGTGACAGGCACCAATACTGCGATCGACCACCAGCATGGATCCGTCGGTGATCCCGGCCTCGATCATGCTTTCTCCTGAAGCGATCAGAAAGTAAGTCGCCGAAGGGTGGCTAATGCAGTACTCGTTGAGGTCGATCCGCGAGTGTATATAGTCTTGCGCCGGGCTGGGAAAGCCCGCCGGGACGTTATCGGCGTAAAGCGGAATGAACTGTTTCTCTGGGGTTGGCGTGGGGAAAAAGTGTTTCATGGTGCATTTCTCTGTACTGTTTTTATATACAGTATAAGCGAGTTTTAGCCATTACAACCATAAAGAAAGTCAGGGGCGAGAGGATCCACAGCTATCCCCTTGTTGGGCAAGATGATCCTCTCGGAAAATTTTTAGGGTGTGGCTTGCAGGGCCGAATGTAGCGGTGTTTTTACGCCCGGAAACGTTTTTTATCAGCCGGGAAAGGCGAGCTACGTACGGGGGGCGGTGAAAGAGGCACAGCGGCAAAGCTGGCTGGAAGCGGGGCGCGAACCGGTCGCGCCCCGATGATTTACTCGGCGGAGGATTTTTCCCCTTTGCCGGCCAGCAGGCTGAGGAAGTCGTACTTCTCCTTCAGCTCTTTCTCTGCGGCCTGATACAGCGCGCTGGCGACCTCCGGCTGCTGTGAGTTCAGGCGGCGGAAGCGCTGTTCTTTCAGCAGCGTTTCGGTCAGGTTGCTGTTTGGCGGCCGGGAGTCCAGCGCCAGCGCAGCTTTGCCCTCATCGGCACGACGTGGATCGAAGCGGTACAGCGGCCAGAAACCGGTGGCGGTCAACTGCTTCATTTGGTCGTGACTGAGCGCCAGATCGTAGCCGTGCTCTTCGCAGGGGCTGTAGGCGATAATCAGTGACGGGCCGGGATAGGCCTCGGCTTCCTGAATCGCTTTCACCGTCTGGTTGAGCTGCGCACCCAGCGAGATCTGCGCCACATACACATGGCCGTACATCATCATGCTGACGCCCAGATCCTTACGTGCCTTGCGCTTGCCGTGCTCACCGAACTTGGTGACTGCGCCCAGCGGGGTAGCTTTCGACTGTTGGCCACCGGTGTTGGAGTAACATTGGGTATCCAGCACCAGTACGTTGACGTTCTCGGTCAGGCTGAGGACGTGATCCAACCCACCGAACCCGATGTCGTAAGCCCAGCCATCGCCGCCAATCAACCAGATGGACTTATCTACCAGATAATCGGCGTCGGTCGCCAGTTGGCGTGCATCATTGCCTTCAATTTTCGCCAACAGGCCGCGTAGTTCAGCAATCTGCTGGCGGCGCGGTTCCGGTGCTATATCTTCCATCTGCAGAGCATTAACCAATTGTGTCGGCAACTGCGGTGCCAGCGTGTTCAACAGGCGCAATACGCGGCTGCGGTGCTGGTCGACAGTCAGGCGGAAACCCAGACCGAATTCGGCGTTGTCCTCAAACAGCGAGTTGGCCCAGGCCGGGCCGCGCCCTTCGGCATTGGTGGTGTAAGGCGTGGTGGGCAGGTTACCGCCGTAAATGGATGAGCAGCCGGTGGCATTGGCAATCAGCAGCCGGTCGCCATAAAGCTGGGTCAACAGTTTGATATACGGCGTTTCGCCGCAGCCAGAACAGGCGCCGGAGTATTCGAACAGCGGCGAAATCAGCTGTGAGGTACGAATATCGATACGCTCGAGCTGCGATGGGTCGATCTCCGGCAGTTGCAGGAAGAAGTCGTAGTGTTCTTTTTCCACTGCCAGATGATCCAGCCGTGGCGCCATGTTGATGGCCTTGATGTCAGGATCCTGGCGGTCTTTCGCCGGGCACACCTCAACGCACAGGTTGCAGCCGGTACAGTCTTCCGGCGCCACCTGCAGCACGTATTTCTGGCCGCGCATATCTCGCGCTTTTACATCCAGCGATTGCAGCGAGGTAGGGGCATTCTCCATGGCCTCCGGCTGAACCACTTTGGCGCGAATGGCGGAGTGTGGGCAGGCGGCAACGCAGTGGTTGCACTGGGTGCACAGATCCGGCTGCCAGATAGGGATCGCCTCGGCGATATTGCGTTTTTCCCACTGGGTGGTGCCCACTGGCCAGGTGCCGTCCGGCGGGAAGGCGGACACTGGCAGTGCATCGCCCAATCCGGCCAGCATCGCGGCGGTGACGGTTTTGACAAAGTCAGGCGCGGCGTCGGAAACGATTGGCGGTCGCATTGGACTGCTGTCGTTAACCTGCTGCAGCGGGATCTCAATCAGTGCATCGAGCGTAGCGGCCAGCGCCTGCCAGTTGCGTTCAACAATATCCTGGCCTTTGCTGCTGTAGCTGCGGGCAATGGCGTCGCGCAATTGCTGCAGTGCCACATCGCCCGGTAGGATCTGAGTCAGGTGGAAAAACGCCATCTGCATCACGGTATTGATACGCGCGCCAAGTCGGCATTCCCGCGCCAGTTTGGCGGCGTTGATGATGTAAAATCGCGCCTGACGCTGTTGCAGCACCGCCTGCACTTCCTGCGGCAGCCGCGACCAGGCTTCTTCTGCACCGTACGGGGTATTGAGCAGGAAAATGCCGCCGGGTTTCAGGCGCTCCGCCATCTGGTAGGTATCGATAAACTGCAACTGGTGGCAGCCGACGAAATCGGCGCGACTGACCAGATAGGCCGAGTTAATTGGCTGCTCACTGACGCGCAGATGCGACACCGTCAGGCCACCGGCCTTTTTCGAATCGTAGACAAAATAGCCTTGGGCATAGAGCGGCGTGCTGTTGCCGATGATTTTGATGTTGTTTTTGGTGGCGGAAACCGACCCGTCGCTGCCCAGGCCGTAGAATAACGCCTCCAGTGAGGCACGCTGTGGCAGGGTTTCTTCACTGAGCGGCAGGGAAAGGCCAGTCACATCGTCAAAAATACCGACGGTAAAACGTGGGCGCGGTTTGTCCAGCGTCAGTTCTTTAAATACCGCCAACGCGCAGTCCGGCCCGAACTCTTTCGAGGACAATCCATAACGGCCACCGATCACCATCGGCATGTTGGCGCGTTCACCCCGGCTGAAGGCTTCGGCCAGCGCGGTCATCACGTCCAGATACAGTGGCTCCGCCAGCGCGCCTGGCTCCTTGGTGCGATCCAGTACGGCGATTTTCGTTGCGCTTGCCGGCAGCACGCTGAGCAGGTGTTGCGCGGAAAAGGGGCGAAACAGTCGTACTTTCAGCACGCCGACTTTTTCGCCGCGAGTCAGCAGGGCGTCGATCGCTTCTTCGCAGGTACCGATAGCGGACCCCATCAGGATCACGACGCGTTCGGCCTGTGGATGACCGTAATATTCAAAAGGCTGATAGGCCCGGCCGGTGATCTGGGCAAACTTGTCCATCGCATCAATCACGTGCTGACTGGCCGCGTTATACCAGGGATTGGTGGCCTCACGGGACTGGAAATAGGTATCCGGGTTGGCGGAGGTACCGCGCACCACGGGATGGTCCGGTGACAGCGCGCGGCTGCGGTGCGCATCAATCGCTTCCTGCGGCAGCATCTGGCGCAGGGTATCGTCGCTCAGCGGGACGATCTTGTTGATTTCATGCGAGGTGCGGAAACCATCAAAAAAGTGAATAAACGGCAGGCGACTGTTGAGGCTCGCCGTTTGAGAAATCAACGCAAAGTCTTGCGCCTCCTGCACGTTACTGGCGCACAGCATGGCGCAGCCTGTCTGGCGTACCGCCATCACGTCGGAATGGTCGCCGAAAATCGACAGTGCGTGCGTAGCGATGGTCCGTGCGGCGACGTGCAGAACAAACGGCGTCAGTTCACCGGCCAGTTTGTACAGCGTCGGGATCATCAACAGCAGGCCCTGCGACGAGGTAAATGAGGTCGACAGTGCGCCGGTTTGCAATGCACCGTGCACGGTGGCGATCGCACCGCCTTCCGACTGCATTTCCACCACTCGCGGTACGTCGCCCCAGATATTCTGACGGCCGTCGCCGGACCAGGCATCGGCCTGTTCCGCCATGGTCGAACTGGGTGTAATCGGGTAGATGGCAATCACTTCGCTGGCGCGATAGGCCACGGAAGCGACTGCGTTATTACCATCTGTAGTAATCATCGACTTTACCTTTCATTGCTCAAAAAGCCGCAAAAGTCGCCTCTTGCAGTAATTAACAAAGTCTAGCAGAGGGATATATTGGCCCTTTATCGCATTTGTGTGACGGTGGAAAAATCGACCAGAGTTACTGTAAGTTGATATTTCCAGCATTAAAATCATGCCGCGAAGACGAATTGTCATGGTTGTTTAACGACAATTTATTTCCAGCGCGTCATACTGTTGAACAGGTGAACTTACGGAAGAAAAAACGATGAGCGGATTTATGTATTTAGCCATGGCGATTGTGGCGGAAGTGGTCGCCACTACCATGCTGAAAGCCTCTGAGGGCTTTACCCGCCTGTGGCCGTCGCTGGTGGTGGTGGTCGGTTACGCGGTCGCTTTTTGGGGGCTGTCGATGGTGGTTAAAACCATGCCTCTGGGTATTGTCTACGCTATCTGGTCCGGTATGGGCATTGTTCTGGTGTCCATTGCGGCAGTATTTGTTTATCAGCAAAAACTGGATTTACCGGCAGTTCTCGGGATGGGGCTAATTATTGCCGGCGTACTGGTGATTAATTTACTGTCGAAAACGGCGGCGCACTGATTGTTATTTTAAGGTGAACATAGCCAGCGTGACATTCAGTGACGCTGGCTGAACGCCTCAGTAATAATAACTGAAAATAATGAATCAGTTATATTCACCCAGTAACAAAACCAACGCTGTTCTTTTACTATTGTCTGACAATTCCCAGCCCGTCTATTGCTCCCAATCCGCTCCTTCAAACCTGTTATCGCACGTGTCGTCCAGACCGCACGCGGGCTGCTCCGTGAGCTGCGTGAAAGCCGCGGTGACGACAAGAATGATCGCAACGTTCAAATAAACGCCAAATAATTGCAGGAATATATTTTCATTATTTATATATCAGGCTAGATTAAATAGGTTTGCATCAAAGATAACGAAACGTGTCCGTAATAAGTGACGCGAGTTATACCCTTTGGGTTTCGAGTTGCAGCTAGGCGACCAGCTTGCTCATCCCCAGGCGCTTACTTTAGTAAGTAACTGGGGTGAGCGACAAATCTGTCGGGAACAGATTTGAACGCTGCTTGCAGCGGCCCTCTAAGGGCAAGACCCACGGATGGGTCTTGTAACGCAGGTAACAACGCTGCGGCTTGAAAGACGACGGGTATATCGGCAATGGCGATTTTACACAGCTTAGTTCCGGGTTCAGGAGTGGAGTAATGACAACATCAAAATGGTTGCTGGCCGGTGCCGTGTTGCTTTTGGCCGCATGCAGCAGCAAAAATGAAGAGCCAGTACAGCAGGGTAACAGTGCCAGAATCAATACCTTACAGACCAGCGCGAACTGCGCCAGCGTGGGCGGTACCACTACCGTGACGCACAATTTAAACGGCGAGGCGGTAAGAATGTGCCAGATGCCGAATGGTAAGCAATGCGAAGAATGGACGCTGGGTCAGGGAGCCTGTTCAACCGCCGGTTAAACAGCAAAGAACACCAGGCCACCTGGGCCTGGTGAACAGGGATTACTGCACCCAGTCTCGCTGGGTATAGACCAGGACGTGGCCGCTGCCGCTCAGAGTCAATTTCTGAGCGCTGAGGGTGACTTTTGCCCCTTTGCCCAGCACGTCGCCAATCACCCAATCCCACTGGTTGAGTTGCGGGTCTGAGCAGGCCATGCGGGTTGAAGCCAGCCCAGGCACCGTCAACACGCCGTCTTGCAATTGGCCGCTACCAAAGAAGTGGTTACACATGGCGCCGGAAACGTGCATTTTCTCACCGAACTCAAGATTGGGTCCGTTGCCGGGGCGTGACTTTACCGCCACGCCATCGACGCTTTGCAGCGCAAAATTGTGATGCAACAGATCGCTTTCTGTCACCGTTTTACCGTTCTGGCTCATACCACACCCCGCTAACAGCAGCGCCGTTAACGCCACTGAGATGGACTTTTTCATCGACTTTCCTTGTTAAAAATATCAGGCATTAAGCTGATTCGGGCAGTTCTCGCCCTGTTCCAATTGGTGAATGTTTTTCAGCGTGGTTTCCGAGATGCTGGTCAGCGCCTCTTCGGTCAGGAAAGCCTGATGGCCGGTAAACAGCACGTTGTGGCAGGCTGACAGGCGGCGGAAGATATCGTCCTGGATCACGTCATTGGATTTGTCTTCAAAGAACAGATCGCGTTCATTCTCATACACATCCATTCCCAGTGCGCCGATTTTCTGCTGTTTCAAGGCATCAATCGCCGCCGAGGAGTCAATCAGTGCGCCACGGCTGGTGTTGATAATCATCACGCCGTTTTTCATCAGACTGAAAGCATCACTGTCCAGCAGATGGTGGTTTTCCGGCGTCAACGGGCAGTGCAGGGTGATCACGTCGGACTGTGCGTACAGCGTTTTCAGATCGACATATTCGGCACCCATCTCCAGCGCTTGTTCGCTTGGGTAGGGATCATAAGCCAATAGCTTCATGCCAAACCCTTTCAGGATCCGCATGGTGGCGATGCCAATTTTACCGGTGCCAATCACCCCGGCGGTGCGGTTATGCATATTGAAGCCAATCAACCCCTCGAGCGAGAAGTTGGCATCGCGGGTACGCTGATAAGCGCGATGAATACGACGATTCAGGCACATCATCATACCCACGGCGTGTTCAGCGACCGCTTCCGGCGAATAGGCCGGTACGCGTACCACTTTGATGCCCAATTCTTTGGCGGCGTCCAGATCCACGTTATTGAAACCGGCGCAGCGCAGGGCCAGGATTTCCACCCCCAGCGCCGCCAGTTCTTCAAGGACTTCACGGCTGCCGTCGTCGTTAACGAAGATACAGATGGCTTTGCAACCGGCGGCGTTTTTGGCGGTTCTTTTACTGAGCAGGAAATCGAAAAACTCCAGCTCGTAGCCAAACTGCTGATTCACCAGTTCGAGATATTTACGGTCATACTGTTTAGTGCTGTATATCGCCATTTTCATCGTGGTTTCTCCAGCGTCATTTTTGTGATCAATTTAACAGATTTTAGTAAATTCTACAATTGGTTAGCCGGTTTCGGTAACGTTAAAAAGGGGTAACTACCATCGCCTGGGGCGGTATCAATTAAGGGTAGCTGGCGACGCTGGAGTATGGCGGATATTCGTGGTGGGTGGGTTGGCAAGGCGATGTGCGGCGCAAGGCTCTTTCGGCCTGAGCCAAAAAAAATCCCCACGGGGGGTGGGGAATGGCTTCTCAGTATAGTTAGCTAGCAGCTGACTTTTGTTAGAATGCTTGCAAGACTATTAATGATCAAATGTAACGACAATAACAAAAGTCTGAAATAGGTCATATTCATGTGATGAATATGTAACTAAAACTTACAGCATCCGCAGCAATGGCTATAAAAGCCCCGGTACAAGGTATCTTCTTCGGTCTCAGCTTCACCCTATGTCAAATTCATGCCATCATTATTGCCAATTCAGGCATAGACTTAGCCTAAACCTAAACGGTCTTTGGCCCGGGCAAAGGGCGCCTAACTCAGGAATGAAACAATCATTTAATGACTAAGCGATTGAAAGTATTCATAGGGATTGTGGTGAGTGTGCTGATCCTGCTGGTGGCGCTGTGGCAGACTCTGCCGCGCTGGCTGCCGCGTGTGCTCTCGCACTGGTTACCGCAGGGCAGCCAGTTGGTTTTGCAGGGCAAACTACAGTGGCGGCAGGGCGCCTTGCAGTTGGATGGCGCCCGCTTTTTAGCGCAAGATTGCCTGCTTGCCAGTGCCGGCCTAACCCGATTGGCGTATCAGCAAGGGCGCTGGCAACTGATCGGCGACAAGCTGCATGTCGATACGGCCTGCCTATCAAAATTGCCTGCCGGTGATGCCAATAGCGCCCCCCTGGCGCTTGACCAACTGCAAAAACAACTGCCGCTGCTGGATATCACCATTAAGGATCTCTCGGTGCTGCCGTGGCAATTCTATGCCGGTAAACTGCAGATACACGCCACCGCAGAAGGCCAGAGCCTGCAATATCAAGGCCCCAACATCAGCGTTGACGCGCTGCTGGATCAACATCAACAACTGACGCTGAACAGCCTGACGCTCACCGCGCCCAACAGCCCGCAGCCGCTGCATCTGACCGGCAAAATCAGCATTCCGCTGGATTTGGACAGCATGCCGACGCAAGGCGCACTGCAGGGCGAACTGCAGACCGCTTATCTGGAAAAGCCTTTGCTGCTGGATATGCGCTGGCAACAGCAGCAGGGGGTGATGACGCTGACAGAAAAGGGGGCAGATAAACCCTTGGCCACCTTGCCGTGGGAGATCAACCCGCAGCAGGTGAGTATCAAGCAGGGCGAGTGGCGCTGGCCGTACAGTCAGCAACCGCTTAACGGCGGCTTGAGCATCGCGCTGCATGACTGGAGCAAAGGCTTTGATGAAGCCCAGATCAGCGCCCGTTTAAATGTGATCACCGACGGCCATAACGGCAAGGGCAACGCGGTGTTGACGCTGGGGCCGGGTAAGGTCGGGCTAATCGACAGCGACTTACGCTTCCAACTGACCGGTCAGGCGAATATGGCCGATTTTTCCATGACCGCTTCCATCCCCGGCATCATCAGCGGCACTATTCTTAACCCGACGCTGGTGTTGCAGTCAGGGGCACTGCTGCGTTTGTGGGGCAACGCCACACCGGAAATGAAACTGGAAGAAGCGCGGTTGCCGCTGGCCGGCGTGAAGGTCACCGCGGGCGGCATCACCGGCCGCCTGCAGGCGATCATCAATGCCAGCGACAGCTATTGGGGCCGTTTTAAACTGCATCTGGACGGCAAGGCCCAGGATTTTTGGCCGGATCACGGTAACTGGCAATGGCGCTATTGGGGTAACGGCCAGTTGCCGCCGCTACAGGCTGCCTGGGACGTCGCCGGCAGCGGCAGTTGGCAGGACAGCACTTTGGTGCTCGATCGCCTTTCTACCGGTTTTGATCAATTGAAGTACAGCATGGTGACGGTAGACGCACCGCGTCTCAGTCTTAGCCAACCGCTGCGTTGGCAGCGTGACCAGCAGGCCCCGGCATTCAATGGCGAACTGCAGCTGGTTTCCGGCAAGGTTAGCTTCACCAACGGGGGGGACCTGCCGGCCCCGGTGCTGGCGCTGCAGCTCAAGGGCAAGGCGCCGGACAGTTTCCAGCTACAGGGTAAACTGCAGGCGGAACAGATTGGGCCGATAGCACTGCGAGGCCGCTGGGACGGTGAGCGTTTGCGCGGAGAGGGCTGGTGGCCAAAACAGTCGATGGAAGTGTTCCAACCCTTGATCTCACCCGATCTGAATATCAAACTGCGCGACGGCGAGTTTTATGCCCAGTCGGCCTTCTCTGCGGCCCGGGTACAGGGCTTTGAGGCCGGTGGCCACTGGGTGGTGAAAAACGGCGGCATGTGGCTGAAAGACGGCGAGATGAGCGGCCTGGATTTTGTGATGTCCTACCGACTGAAAAACCATCTCTGGCAGTTGGGGGCCAAAAAGCCGGTGATGTTACGCATCAGGTCATTCAGCAACCTGTTTGAAATGCAGAATATTACCGCCGATCTCCAGGGGACCTATCCGTACAGCGAACAGGCACCGCTGACGCTGAGCAACGTCGGAATGGATGCATTAAACGGTCATATCAGCCTGTCGGCGCTGCGGATGCCGCAGCATGACGCTGCCGTATTGAAACTGGATAAAGTTGATCTCAGCGCCTTGTTTACCGCGCTGAAGCCAAAACAGTTTGCCATGTCCGGGCGGGTGGACGGCGAACTGCCGCTGTATCTCAATCATCCCAAATGGCTGGTACGCAACGGTTGGATCGCCAACTCGGGCATGCTGACGCTGCGGCTGGACAAGGATATGGCCGATGCTATCGGCAGCAATAATCTGGCGACCGGCGCGGCGATCGACTGGCTGCGCTATATGGAGATTAACCGCTCGAAAGCCAGGGTTGATCTCGACAACCTCGGTGAGCTGACGCTGAAGGCGCGCATTGACGGGGTTAATCCGCAAAAAAGTGCCAAACGAGAAGTTATCCTGAACTATAGCCATCAGGAAAACGTGTTTCAGCTGTGGCGCAGTCTGCGCTTTGGCGACAATTTACAGGAGTGGCTGGAACAGGCCCTCTCAAAACCTGGGGAACAACCATGAAAATCATCAGCGGGCCATTGCTGGTCGCCGTGCTGGGCACGTTTTTGCTGAGCGGCTGCGTGCCGCGCATCGAGGTCGCGACGCCTAAAGATCCGATCACCATCAACATGAACGTGAAGATCGAGCATGAGATCCACATCAAGGTAGATAAGGACGTTGATAATCTGCTGAAAACCCAAAGCGGCCTTTTCTAGGAGCCAACATGAAAAAACGTTATTTAGGCTTGATGGCCGCCGCCTGGATGTTCAGCAGCATGGCGATGGCGCTGACGCTCGATGAGGCCAAACAGCAGGGGCGCGTAGGGGAAACGCTCAGCGGTTATATCGCGCCGGTGAAGCAGGACGCCGAAACGCTGACGTTGGTGAAAAACATTAATGCCGGGCGCACCGAAAAATACCAGCAAGTGGCGGACAGCAATCATATTGCCATCGACGATGTGGCGCGCATGGCGGGGCAGAAGTTGGTAACGCGAGCCCCGGCAGGGGAATACGTGCGCGGTATTAACGGGCAGTGGCTGAAGAAATAAAAAAACGCGCCGTCAGGTGTAATGCCGGTCAGTTAAGCAAAGTTCTGAATAAGAATGTACGACGTTGTTTAAGTGGGCGTCCCCCTCTCCCGAGGGAGAGGGCCGGGGTGAGGGGCTTTCGTGTTGGTATGTATCCCCTCACCCTAACCCTCTCCCAAAGGAGAGGGAACAATACACCTTAACTGACAAGCATTACGCCCCAGCGAGGGACATCAGGCGGCAACCACCTGAGTCAGCACGGCCTTGGCGTCGGCCTGTGCTTTGGTCGCAACGTCCGGGCCGTAAGCGATGCCTTCCGCAAACACGAACTCAACGTCGGTGATGCCGATAAAGCCCAGGAACAGACGCAGGTAAGGTTCTACCAGGTCAGTCGGGGTGTCTTTATGAATGCCGCCGCGGCTGGTCAGGATGATGGCGCGTTTACCTTTCACCAGGCCTTCAGGGCCGTTTTCGGTGTAACGGAAGGTGACGCCGGCACGGGCAATCAGGTCGAAATAGTTTTTCAACTGAGTCGGGATGTTGAAGTTGTACATCGGTGCCGCCATAACGATGGTGTCATTGGCCTGCAGTTCAGCGATCAGTTCGTCGGACAAGGCCAGCGCTTCGGTCTGACGTGGGGTCAGCGGCGTATCGGAAGGGCGCAGTGCACCCACCAGCTCACCGTCCAGTACCGGGATTGGCTGTGCAGCCAGGTCACGTACGGTGATAGTGTCGTTGCCATGAGCGCTTGCCCATTGCTCAACGAAGAAATCGGCCAGTTGGTTAGACTGAGAGTAACCTGCCAGGATGCTTGATTTAAGAACCAATACTTTGCTCATCGGTAATTCCTTAGGTTAAGACAGTGACATCAGGACGGTGCGTCCCTTGCATGTAGTACACTCTATTCACATTTTTCCAGCAGTGATAGCGCAATATTTCGAGACCTTTGTTCGATTTTATTGAATAACCTTTTGGGCCTTAAGCGGCGGGATTATGGGGAAAAAGCGGCTTGTGATATTCTTCGCGTCCAAAGCTAAAAACGGGCTAACCCATTACCAAACCGTTGCTAACGCTTGATACAGCAGCGATGAAACAAGGAATACCGAACGTGAAATCTCCGCTCGCGGCATTGTCTGCCCAACTGGGCGAGCTGATGCTCCGTGATCAACAGCGCCTGCAACGTCGGCTGCAGGGCGCACGAAAAATCAAAAATCCCGATGCTCAATTGGCGGCTGCCGTTGAAATCGAAAGTGACATGGCGCTGGCGTTGCGTAAGGTGCAATCCCGCGCTGCGACCTGCCCGAAAATAACCTATCCGGAAAACCTGCCGGTCAGCCAGAAAAAGCAGGATATTCTGCAGGCGATCCGTGACCATCAGGTGGTGATTGTTGCCGGTGAAACCGGCTCGGGGAAAACCACCCAGTTACCGAAGATCTGTCTGGAATTGGGGCGCGGGGTCAAAGGGCTGATCGGCCATACCCAGCCTCGACGCCTGGCCGCGCGCACCGTGGCCAACCGCATTGCCGACGAACTGGAAACCCCATTGGGCGGCAGCGTCGGTTATAAGGTACGTTTTAACGATCAGGTCGGGGAAAATACCCTGGTCAAGCTGATGACCGACGGCATCCTGCTGGCGGAAATCCAGCAGGATCGGCTGTTGATGCAGTACGACACGCTGATTATCGATGAGGCGCATGAACGCAGCCTGAACATCGATTTTATCCTCGGCTACCTGCGCGAACTGCTACCGAAGCGCCCCGATCTGAAAGTCATCATCACCTCGGCAACCATAGATCCGCAGCGGTTTTCACGTCACTTCAACAACGCGCCGATTATTGAAGTTTCCGGCCGGACTTATCCGGTGGAAGTCCGTTACCGCCCGGTGGTGGACGACGCCGACGATACCGACCGCGATCAACTGCAGGCGATTTTCGATGCGGTGGATGAGCTTGGCCGCGAAGGGCCGGGGGATATCCTGATCTTTATGAGCGGTGAGCGCGAAATCCGTGATACCGCCGATGCATTGAACCGCCTTAATCTGCCGCATACCGAGGTCTTGCCGCTGTATGCCCGGCTTTCCAACAGCGAACAGAACCGGGTATTCCAGTCACACCATGGTCGGCGCATTGTGCTGGCAACCAACGTGGCGGAAACCTCACTGACCGTACCGGGCATCAAATATGTGATTGATCCGGGGACGGCGCGCATCAGCCGCTACAGCTTCCGTACCAAGGTCCAGCGCCTGCCGATCGAGCCGGTGTCTCAGGCCTCGGCCAATCAGCGTAAGGGCCGCTGCGGCCGCGTGTCGGACGGTATTTGTATTCGTCTGTATGCAGAACAGGATTTCCTGTCGCGACCGGAGTTTACCGATCCGGAGATCCTGCGCACCAACCTGGCGTCGGTGATCCTGCAGATGACCTCGCTGGGGCTGGGGGATATCGCCGCTTTCCCGTTCGTCGAGGCGCCGGACAAGCGCAATATTCTGGACGGCGTGCGCCTGCTGGAAGAGTTGGGGGCGATTAAAACGGCAGAGAATGGCCATTACCAGCTTACTTCGCAGGGCCGTCAACTGGCACAGTTGCCGATCGACCCACGGCTGGCACGTATGGTGCTGGAAGCGCAGAAGAGCGGTAGCGTACGTGAGGTGATGATCATCACCGCAGCGCTGTCGATTCAGGATCCGCGTGAACGGCCAATGGACAAACAGCAGGCGTCGGATGAAAAGCACCGTCGCTTCGCGGATAAAGACTCGGACTTCCTGGCCTACGTGAACCTGTGGGACTGGCTGAAAGAGCAGCAAAAAGAGCATTCCTCCAGCCAGTTCCGTCGGCTGTGTCGCAATGATTTCCTGAACTACCTGCGGGTGCGCGAATGGCAGGATATTTACACCCAACTGCGCCAGGTGGTGAAAGAGCTGGGGCTGCCGGTTAACAGCGAGCCTTCCGATTATCGCAGCGTACACACCGCGCTGCTGACCGGGTTGCTGTCGCACATCGGCCAGAAAGATGCCGACAAGCAGGAGTTCACCGGTGCCCGCAACGCACGCTTCTCCATTTTTCCGGGGTCCGGCCTGTTCAAGAAGCCACCGAAGTGGACCATGGTGGCCGAACTGGTGGAAACCAGCCGCCTGTGGGGGCGCATTGCCGCACGTATCGAGCCGGAGTGGATAGAACCATTGGCTCAGCATCTGGTGAAGCACAGCTACAGCGAACCCCACTGGTCTAAATCCCAGGGGGCGGTGATGGCCAGCGAAAAAGTGACGCTGTTCGGGCTGCCGATTGTTGCCGCGCGCTCGGTCAATTACAGCACCATTGATCCTCTGCTGTGCCGTGAGCTGTTTATCCGCCATGCGTTGGTGGAAGGCGACTGGCAGACGCGACATGCGTTCTTTGCCGCTAACCTGAAACTGCGTGCCGAAGTGGAAGAGCTGGAACATAAATCGCGTCGCCGTGACATTCTGGTGGACGACGAAACCCTGTTTGCTTTCTACGATCAGCGCATTCCGAACGATGTGGTGTCCGGACGCCATTTCGATAACTGGTGGAAAAACGCCGGTAAGCAAAATTCCGACCTGCTCAGCTTTGAAAAGGAAATGCTGATCAAAGACGGTGCCAATCAGGTCAGTGCGCTGGACTACCCAAACACCTGGTACCAGGGCAACCTCAAGCTGCGCCTGACTTATCAGTTTGAACCGGGCACCGACGCCGATGGCGTGACGGTACACATTCCGCTGCCTATCCTTAATCAGGTTGAGCAGCAGGGCTTCGAATGGCAGATCCCGGGCATTCGGCGGGAACTGATTATTGCCCTGATCAAGTCCTTGCCAAAGCCGGTACGCCGCAATTTTGTGCCGGCACCGAACTACGCCGAAGCTTTCCTGGGGCGGGCTACGCCGCTGGAGATGCCGCTGCTGGATTCACTGGAGCGCGAGCTGCGTCGCATGACTGGTGTGACGGTGTCACGTGAAGACTGGCAATGGGATCAGGTGCCCGATCACCTCAAGATGACATTCCGGGTGGTGGGTGAAAAACACAAAACCCTGCTTGAAGGCAAAGATCTGACGGCATTGAAGCTCAAGCTGAAGGACAAGGTGCAGGAAACGCTGTCGGCGGTGGCGGACGATGGGCTGGAACAAAGCAATCTGCATATCTGGAGCTTCGGCAAACTGCCGGAGTTTTATGAGCAGAAACGCGGTGGCTACTCGATGAAGGCTTACCCGGCGCTGGTGGACGAAAAAGACAGCGTGGCGATCCGCCTGTTCGACAGCGAGCAGGAGCAGCGACAGGCGATGTGGCAGGGCACGCGTCGTCTGCTGTTGTTGAATATTCCTTCACCTATCAAATATCTGCATGAAAAACTGCCGAACAAGGCCAAGCTGGGGCTGTACTTTAACCCTTACGGCAGGGTGCTGGATCTGATCGACGATTGCATTTCGTGCGGCATCGATAAACTGATCGCCGAACACGGCGGCCCGGTGTGGCAGGAAGAAAACTTTGCCCGTCTGCAGGAGCTGGTGCGCGGCGAACTGAATGAAACGGTGGTGGGCGTAGCCAAACAGGTCGAACAAATCCTGACGGCGGTGTTTAACATCAACAAGCGCTTGAAAGGCCGGGTTGATATCTCGTTGGCGCTGGCACTGTCAGATATCAAAACTCAGCTCGGCGCTCTGGTTTATCGTGGGTTCGTCACCAACAACGGCTGGAAGCGTCTGCCGGATACGCTACGTTATCTGCAGGCGATTGAACGTCGGTTGGAGAAACTGGCTATCGATCCGCACCGCGACCGCGCACAAATGCTACGGGTGGAACAGGTGCAGCAGGCCTGGCAGCAATGGCTGAACAAACTGCCGCCGAAACGCCAGCAGGATGACGAGGTGAAAGAGGTGCGCTGGATGATTGAAGAGCTGCGCGTCAGCCTGTTCGCTCAGCAACTGGGCACGCCTTATCCGATCTCGGACAAGCGTATCCTGCAGACTATCGAGCAGCTTTCAGTGTGATTAATCGGGGGCAACAAGTTGCCCCCGGGTTTTATTTCCCCGCCGCCAGCGCGTCCAGCGCATCGCGGATACCGGTCACTGCCAGCGCGCGGTTATCGGCGCGGTAACGGTCTTTGGCTGCCGGTGCGGAGCTTTGAATGGCAATAAGCCGCCAACCGTCGGCAGTTTTCAGCAGTAACGGCGAACCGCTATCGCCGGGCAGGGTATCGCACTGGTGCGAAAGTACACCTTGTTGCGCCCAGCCGGTCACTTTACAGTTCTGGTGGCTGTAGAGATCGTCCAGATGATCTTCCGGGTATCCCGCCTGGGTAATCAGCCGTTTGGCTTGTTTCATTGCCTGGGTCAGTGCCTTGCTGTCGCCTTGCCACAACGGCAGCGGCTTAATCGGCAAGGTTTTTTTATCCTTCAGACGGATCAGGGCAAAGTCATAGGCCGCTGCCGCTGGCGGTACAATCCAGCCATCGCCGTCAGGCTTGAGTTTTTTCCCCAGTTTGCGATCCACCAGCGTCTCAATATTGTCGGTCTGGTATTTCCAGGTCTTATTACCGGCAACAAAACGCAGCGCAATGGCTTTATCCAGTTGACCCGGAGGTGCCAGCACGCAGTGGCCTGCGGTGAGCGCCAGATGCGGAGAGATCAGCGTGGCGGTGCACAGGTTACCGCTGGCGGTTTCCACTTGCCCAATGGCCTGCCACGGCCAACCGTCGGTTTCCGTTACTTTTATTCGTTCATCCTTGCCAAAAAACAGGCGGGTTTGCTCAGCGGTCGACGCATCGGATGGGCTGTCAGCCCGTGCTGAGAGGGAGAGTGCGAGCGGGAATGAGCACAGCAACAACAAAACGGTTATGCGCATAGGTTTCTTGCCTGGAAAATACGGATCATCCATAAACACACTGAATGGTAACTATAGACTGAATTAGTCGCCGTGTGGATGGGCAGTGATTGATTTTTCAATAATTTATTATCCAGAGGGCGGTGTGGCTACAGATAAAAAAAGGCGGCGATCAGTCCACAGAGGATCAGCGTGGTTAAAATGATTTCAAATAGGTAGCGACGCAGCATGATGAGAACCCCCGATGAAAAAACACCCGGCGAACCGGGTGTTGGACAACTCAAGCCTGAACTGGTGAGGGGAGCCTCACATTAATTGCTGTTACGCCGCTTTTTTATGGCTGGCTGTTTTGTGGTGTTTTTTAGCTGCCTGGGCTTTCTGAGCCGGCGCTTTTTTGTGGTGTTTTTTGGCGGCCTGAGCTTTTTGAACCGGCGCTTTCTTCGCGTGATGTTTTTTCACGTGAGTGGTCTTGGCTGGTGCAGCCGCGGTGGTGGTAGCCGTCGCCGCAGGTGCGGTAGGGGTGGTAGTGGCAGCGTCAGCAGCGAAGGCAACAGAAGACAGACCCATTGCAGCGGCAACAACCAGAGCTAATACTTTTTTCATCGTTGATTCCTCAAGTTACTCATCATATATCAAGCCCACTGCGGGGCCGGTGATAAGATAGTAGGCAAACGGCCCGATGCTTTCCGTGAGTGATTGGTTTCGGCGTGTAACCTAATGTACATCGCGAGCACTGGCCGGTTAACGAACCGGAACCATCGAACTTTAAATCTCACTTTAGTTACAACATACATGTAGGGAGTGGCCAACCGGTACTCTGCAGCCTGGGCGTCTTGGGTGGAGGAGGTGCGCTATGGAATAGCGGCGGCAAAGCAGGGGGAAAAAGGCACGGGATTAGCCGTGCCTGGGGATCTTACAGGTAACGACTTTCCAAATGCTTACGGAAATAGTCTGGGTTCAGGGCCTCGCCGGTCGCATTGGCGATCAGGGTATTAGTAGGGAAACGGCTGCCGTGACGCCAGATATTCTGCTTCAGCCATTGGAACAATGGATTCAGATTGCCTTCAGCAATGTCACTGTCCAGCGTTGGCAGAGCTTTGCGGACGCTGTGGAACAGTTGCGCGGCATACATGGCACCCAGGGTGTACGTCGGGAAGTAACCGAAGGCACCATCGGTCCAGTGAATATCCTGCATACAGCCGTTACGGTAGTTGCCGATAGTATCGAGGCCAAGGTAACCGTGCATTTTCTCGCCCCACAGCGCCGGGATATCTTCTACCTCAATCTCGCCTTCGACCAGAGCCTTCTCGATTTCATAGCGCAGGATCACGTGCGCCGGGTAGCTGACTTCGTCAGCGTCTACGCGGATCAGGCCTGGTTTCACTCGCTGATTTAGTCGGATGAAGTTACCTTCTTCCAATGCTGGTTGCTCGCCGAATTGTTTGACCACCAGTGGACGCAGGATCTTCAGGAAATCGCTGCCGCGCGCCAGTTGCATTTCAAACAGCAGACTCTGCGACTCATGGATAGCGGTTGAACGAGCCTGGGCTACCGGCTGGCCCAGCCATTCGCGCGGCAGATTTTGTTCGTAACGAGCATGGCCGGTCTCATGCACGATGCCGAGCAATGCGGTCAGAAATTCTTTGTCGTTGTAGCGGGTGGTAATACGAACATCTTCCGGTACGCCGCCGCAGAATGGGTGAGCGCTGACGTCCACGCGACCGCCGTCGAAGTTAAAGCCGAGCAGCTTCATCACGCTAAGGCTCAGTTGACGTTGGGTTTCCACATTGAACGGCCCCTGCGGAACCAGACAAGGTTCCTGGGCCTGTTTAGCCACTACCTTCTGCAGCAGGTCGGGCAGCCAGGTTTTCAGGTCACCAAAGATACGGTCTATATCGCTGCTGCGCATTCCCGGTTCATAAAGGTTCAGCAGGGCATCATAACGACTGCTACCTGCCGCTTCGGCACGGATCTGCGCTTCCTGGCGGCTCAGTTTAACCACTTCGCGCAGATTTTCCGCGAAACCTTCCCAGTCGTTGGCTGGGCGTTGGGAACGCCAGGCATGTTCACAGCGTGCACCGGCCAGGGATTTAGCCTCGACCAACGATTCTGGCACCAGCACCGCATTGTCATACTGGCGGCGCATCTCCAGCAAATTCGCCTGGTCAATGTCGTCCAGCGTTTCTTGCTGTGCGCGTTCAAACAGACGACCGGTTTTATCCGACGTTAAAATCTGGTGTTGCAATACGCTTAGCTCAGCCAGTGCCTCGGAACGCGCTTTACTGCCGCCCGGTGGCATCATGGTTTGCATATCCCAACCGGCAATGGCGGAGAGATGGCCGAAGCGTGACAGGCGGGTGAAAATGGCACGCAGCTCGTCGTAAGAAGAAGGGGAATGTGCAGATGTCATCGTTTAGCTCCATTTTTTGTAAACCGGATCACTGTTTCGCGTTTTTATGCTGCCACGTAAACGGGGGTTACACCGGGTCTGCTTTTAAATTGAAAGTGGGCTTTAGCGGCCAACAGAAGCGGAAGCTGGCACCACCGAGAGAGCTGGCGTCAACGTAGACCTGGCCCTGGTAGGCCACGGCAATCGAATGAACAATCGCCAAACCCAGGCCACAGCCGCCGGTAGCGCGATCGCGGCTGGGATCGAGACGTACAAAGGGCTCAAATACCCGCTCACGTTCTTCCGGCGGAATACCTGGCCCATCGTCTTCTACCTGCAGGCAGGCGTTGTCGCCGTCAAACCACAGGCCGATGCGCAAGCGTTGCTCACTATAACGCAGCGCATTGTTCACCAGATTATCCAGCACCCGCTCCATTAGCCGTAAATCGACGCCGCCAAAATCACCGACGTGCGGGATGTTCAATTCGATTTCACGTTCCGGGTGGATCAGGCGCAGGTCGTCAGCCTTGTCCTCCAGCCATTTGGGCAAATCCAGCGGTTCTATATTAAGTGCTACCTGCGGACGGTCCAATCGTGCATAGGTCAGCAGTTCGTCTATCAGTGACTCCAACTGACCGATATCGCGGTTCAGCGCCTGCTGTTCACTCTCGGAAAGGTTATCGCTCATCGCCAGGCGGTAACGTAGCCTCACCAACGGGGTGCGCAGTTCATGGGCGATACCGTCTATCAGCTGTTTCTTGCTGGCGATCAGCGTATTGACGTTATCCGCCATCTGGTTAAAGGCCACCCCGAGCCGATTCAGGCTGGAGGTGGGGTCGAAATGGGTTCGCTCATCCAGATGCCCGGCACCGAGGCGCTGAGCCGCGTTTTCCAGCTTGAGTAAGTCCTGCCAGTGCGGACGCATCCACAGAAAAACCGGCAGCGCCAGCGACATGCCGATGAACACCAGCAGCGCCAAATCCAGCAGCCGCATTTGATGCAGATAGAACAGATAAGGGATCGGGCCGACCACCAGCACGTAGTGACTACGCGGGATGCGCTGCATAAAGGTGTATTGGTCGTCGAGGGCGATAATCTCCCCCAGACGCAGCCGTTTTTTCAAATCTTCGCTCAGGTCCTGTTTGCCCAGCGGCTCGATGTGCAGCTTAAACGACAGATTCAAGTCCAGCGTGGCGATGGTCTTGTTCCAGTCTTTGAGCGGAATTTCCCGCAGTTCGCTGCGCATCAGGTACAGCGAGCTTTTCATCAGATCGTCCATCGACTGGCGGCCGGCGCGTTCGGCGGTGACTTTGTACACCAGACCCACCAGCATCGCCATCACCAGGAAACATACGAAAAGCAGCAGGAAGAACTGCACAAAGAGCTTTCTCATTGCTGCACGAACTCCCAGGCATTCGGAGCGAACAGGTAACCTTTATTACGGACGGTTTTGACGCGGAAGGGTTCCAGGGCATTGTCGTACAGCTTGCGGCGCAGGCGGGAAATCGCCACGTCTATACTGCGGTCCAGACCGTCATAACTCACGCCACGCAGGTTTTGCAGCAGGGCTTCGCGATCCATTATTTGGCCGGCGTGGGTGGCCAGTTCCCACAGCAGATCAAAATCTGAGGTGGAAAGGGTGATGACCTCTTCACCCAACGTCACCTGTCGGTTAACCGGATCGATGCATAACAGGCCAAAGTGCAGGGCGTTGTGTTGAGTGAGCGGTTGTGTTGACTCTTCCTTTGGCTGGCTGCCATGCTGACGCAGGTGCAAACGCAGTCGCGCCAGTAACACCGCTGGCGGCGTGGTCTTCAGGATGTAATCGTTGGCGCCCATTTCCAGCGAAAGAATATGGTTCATATCGCTGTCGAGTGAGGTGAGCAGCACGATCGGGCCGGGGAAGGTTGGGCGCAAATCACGGCACAGCGTCATACCATCCTTGCCGGGCAACATAATATCCAGCAGCACCAAATCAGGTTGCTCCAGCTCGATGCGGGCTTGTGCACTGTCGCCGCGTGGCTCAATCAACACTTCAATGTCGTGCTTGCCCAGATAGGCGGCAATCAGTTTGCCGACTTCGGGATCGTCTTCTACAAAAACAATTTTATGCATATTCAGCGGTTTTATCAGAATAACGAAATTCAGCATAACGCGGGGCTCCGCGATACGCCATGCAGATCATGCGTTAGCGCAGCGGGCGTCCGCCGTCGACACCGTGAGTACGGCCGGTGACATAGCGGCTGTCCAGCAGATAGTTCACCAGATTGACCACTTCACTCTCGCCTGGGGCGATTTTCATCAGTGATTTTGCCAGCGCCTGTTGCCGATAATGCTCGTCGTCGCCCGGATTGAAAATAATCAGCGCCGGAGCGATGGCATTGACTTTAACTTCGGGTGCCAGCTTGCGGGCAAAAGAGCGGGTCATATTGTCCAGCGCGGCCTTACTGGCGGCATAGGCAATGTGCTTGTCGCTGCCTTTCTCCACCACATAGTCGGTCAGATGGATGATATCCGCACCGGCTTGCCCCTGGCCCAACAGACAAGATTCCAGCAGTTGATTGAGCAGATAAGGCGTATAAACGTGAATTTGCAACATGGCCGCCATCACTTGCTCCGGTGGCACTTCCGGTGATTCGGCCTGCCAGGCGCTGGCGTTGTGGATCACCGCGCGCAGTTTGGGCGCCACCTGGCGAACCTGCTCGGCGAAACGATAGATACCGTCGTGCGTTGAGAAATCGCCCTGAATGCAGGTTGCCCCCAGTCTTTTCAGTTCGCCCAGCGCCGGGTAGTCGCTGCGATAGGCAATGATCACGGGAATATCACGTTGCAAGAATGACCTGGCCAATGCCAGTCCAATCCGGCGTGCGCCGCCCGTAATCAGCACCGGGGCTGAGTTGTGAAGTTCCATTGATTAAAGCTCCTGGACAGACTGGCAAACAATAGGGGAATTATGCCATTATACGGCGGAAATTCGTTAAAGCTTCGCATCGATTATCCATTTCAGGATGTAATACACGGCAATGAGAGGAAGGGATGAACAGCAGTCACCTTGCACCCGTCGCCCGCAGTGAGAAAATCTGTTTTGATTACATGGATTTTCTGTCCGCATCGTGCAAGAAGCACTGGCGCTTTGTTGATGCAATTTATGGCGTGATGCCATTTTTTGGCATGGTATTGAAATCTCAGGCTTCCGCTTCGCAAACGCGGAAAGAGCAGTTGAAAGCGTTGGCGCTGCAGGTGGTTTCTACCCAGGTCAGCGACGAAACCAACATCGTGCGCCTGATCGACCTGGCACAGCAACAGGGGTTGGCGGTATTCGACATTAAGCTGCCTTACGCTCTGGACACGCAGCAGTTGGCAACCATTCAACAAGAGTGCGTTGAGGGAGTGATTATCTCTCAGGTTGGGGAACGCATGACCATCAGCCTGCGTACATCTCAAAGTAACTGACCGGGTGATCCCACCCGGCCATTTTTCACCTACTGCAGCATAAACCAGCCGGCCGGTACCGTGGCCACCAGCAACAGAAAAATACTGCCTTTCTCCAGCTGATTCAGCAGCTTGATATCATCATGTCCGCTTCGGGCATAAATAAACACCAGCAGCCCCGGTGCATACAGCAACACCGACATCAGCAAATGCATTAACCCAGAAGCGTAGAGCAGCCAAATGCCGTACAGGCAGGCACCTGTGGCGGCGAACATCAGCCGTTTGTCCTGACGACGGATCGCCACCTTAAACAGGAAGGCACCGACCAGGAAATAAGGCACCAGGATCATTTCCGAGGCGATAGTCAGCAGAGAATTATAATTACTGCCGGTCAGCCAGATCAGCACCAGTGCGAACTGCACGGCAATATTGGTCAGCCACAGTGAAGCTGAAGGCGCATGATTCTTGTTCTGCTTGCGGAAAATCTTTGGGAAAGCGCCGTGTTGTGCCGCCAGCAGCGGGACTTCGGCGGCCATAATCGTCCAGCTCAGATAGGCCCCGCAGACCGAAACAATCAGCCCGGCCGCGATAATCACATCACCCCAGGGGCCAATCAGATCGACCATCAGCACCGCCATGGAAGGATTGCGCATTTCGGCCAGTTCGCTGCGCGGCACCACACCCAGGGACAACAAAGTCACCAGCAGGTAAACCGCCAGTGCGGAGATCACTGCCAGCATGGTTGCACGGCCGACATCCTTTTTATGACGCGCCCGCGCTGAAACCACGACTGCGCCTTCCACACCGATAAATACCCACAGGGTAATCAGCATGGTGTTTTTTACCTGTTCCCACACCGGTTTACCGAGAGCGACGCCGTGGAAATCCAGCGTAAAGACGTCCATGTTGAACGCCATCGCTGCCAATACCGCAAACATCCCCAGCGGCAACAGCTTGGCCAGGGTCGCCACCAGATTGATGCTGGCTGCAGTTTGCACGCCGCGCAACACCAGCGCATGGACGATCCACAGCAATACTGACTCTGCCAGTAGTGCCTGCCAGGTATTGCCATCGCCCAGAATGACGTTTCCGCCGCGGTCGGTGAATAAACTCAGTGCGGCGAACACGATAACCAGATAAGAGACATTGGCGATCACTGCGCACAACCAGTAACCCCAGGCGGAACAAAAGCCCACCAGCTCGCCAAAGCCTTCTTTCGCATAGGTAAAGATGCCACCGTCCAGATCGGGACGCAGGCGGGTTAGCAACAGCATGGCAAAAGCCAGAAACAGGATGCCGACGCCGGTGATTGCCCAACCCAATAGCAGGGCCGCCGGGCTGGCAACCTGCGCCATGTTTTGTGGCAGGCTGAAAACCCCGGCGCCCAGCATTGAGCTCAGCACCAATGCGGTTAACGCGGTAAGACCTAGTTTTTTTTCCAATGACGGATCCTGAGCGCAGAATAAACAACTGGAAGGGAACTGCTTGGCAGTAACAACGTAATGGCAATTACTGAACGAGTAGACAATAGCCCTAAAAATTGGCGCAAATTCTACGGCTGGATGCGTGTGGATGCAATGATTAAGTATGCGTGATTTACAAAAAACTATTCAACTGGCAGGGCGGTATCAGCGACAAAAAAACGGGCAGCTCAATGGCTGCCCGATGGTAAACCGCAAATTGAAACTTATTTGAACAGGTCGGCGCTGACGGTCAGGTTACCGCCGCTCTTGTTCTGCCACTGGCGGGTCACGTGATAGTATTTGGCGCCTTTCTCGGCCGCACGTTTGGCAACTTCGCTAGAAACATCAGTCATGCTGTTGAAGTGGCCAGTGAAGGTCACGGAATCAAACGGCACCATCTGCGCGGCAGTCACGTTGTTCACTTCCTGAATCTGGGTACCGTTTGGTAAAGTGACAGTATAACGTTTGCCGGTAGAAGACTGGGTTTCGAAGAAACGGCCTACGTCGCGACTTGGTGAGCCAGAAGAGGCAACACCCGGAATTTCAACCTTGGCAGCAGCAGCGCCACCGGCAGCCAGTGCGGCTTTACCGGCTTCAGAATCAGCCGGAATGGCATCCGGGCTCTGAACGGTACGTTTAGGGGCATCGGCCTTATAGATATAAGCGGTAATGAACTGGTTGCCGCCCTGGTTGGCATCTACCTGACGCACGATAAAGAAGGAGGCTGCGCCTTTCTTTTTCGCTTCTTTGGTGATGGCATCGTTGATGTCCGGCTGGCTGCGGTAGAAACCGCTGACGCTCACCGTGTCGTACGGCTCCAACAGGAAGGCTTGTTCTTTCGGCAGTTCGGTAACACCGTTAATCACGCGGTATTTGGGGTCTTTGCTCACTTCCGGCGCATCTTTATGATAAAGATCTGCGGTGACGCGCCAGTTGCCGCCATTGTTGCTGTTGTTGCTGTCCTGGATATAGAAGGAGTCTGCACCCAGTTTATCTGCACGGCGGGATATGGCATCAGCGGCTTCATTGATGGCATTAAAGCGGCCGGTAATCGTGATGCGATCAAACGGCTTCAGCGCCGCTGCTTTTTCAGGAGTTAACTCTTGTGCCGCCTGAGCAGACAGCGCTGTGAGTGATAACAAGGCTGATGCGATGATCGTGTTCTTCAGCTTCATAAAAAATCCTTTCGCCTAGCGCATTAACGTTTATAACGTGCTGAACTGTTTAGGTGTAATTCAGCCGCCGATTATTACATGTAATCTCGACCAGTGTCTCAGCATTTTATGTCATCCCGTGAGACAAACCCCCAGAAGGATTGTGCCCGATATATTGCGCAGAATCGCCATAAGTTTCAATAATAAAGCCTTTGATGTCATAAGTGTTAATTATTCACAAATTTATAACTTTTATGCGATTTCCCCCTGTGCCACTGGAAAGCCGCCAACCTCCGCCAGCCACAATATGGCCGCAAAAACGGCATTAAACCGGGGTTTTTAACTTTAATTTGCGATTTATCATGTCACTGCCTGAGTTTTTATGTAAAAACAGACCTGAATGCGTAAGCAATTATGGATCATCGATCATATTTTCAGTAGGTTATAGATGGCGCCTTAATTCGTTGCCGACAAGGCTAATAAAAACCTGTCAGCCGGGGCCATCGCTATGGGTAGGAAGATAATAAACATCATCATAGACAGGTGAGAAGGGAACATTATGCGTATTGGTGTACCAAGAGAACGGTTGGCCAATGAAGCCCGGGTCGCAGCAACGCCGAAAACGGTGGAGCAACTGCTGAAGCTGGGCTTTACCGTCGCGATTGAAAGCGGGGCGGGTAAACTGGCAAGTTTTGACGATAGCGCTTATGAAGCCGCTGGGGCAACAATCACCGACACCGCTGATGTCTGGCAGTCGGATCTGATTTTGAAAGTTAACGCACCGCTTGAGGACGAGATCGCGTTAATGCGCGAGGGCAGCACCCTGGTCAGCTTTATCTGGCCGGCGCAAAACCCGGAGCTGATCGCGCAGCTGGCCGCTCGCAACGTCACTGCGATGGCGATGGATTCAGTACCGCGTATCTCACGCGCACAATCCATGGACGCACTGAGCTCAATGGCCAACATCGCCGGTTACCGTGCGATTGTTGAGGCCGCGCATGAGTTTGGCCGTTTCTTCACCGGGCAAATCACCGCTGCCGGCAAGGTTCCACCCGCCAAAGTAATGATTATCGGTGCCGGCGTAGCGGGCCTGGCGGCCATCGGCGCCGCAGGCAGCCTGGGGGCGATTGTTCGCGCCTTCGACACCCGCCCGGAAGTCAAAGAGCAAGTGCAGAGCATGGGTGCTGAATTCCTCGAGCTGGATTTTGAGGAAGAAGCGGGCAGCGGCGATGGCTATGCCAAAGTGATGTCCGAAGCCTTTATCAAGGCCGAGATGGCGCTGTTCGCCGCCCAGGCGGCCGAGGTCGACATTATTGTCACCACCGCGTTGATCCCGGGCAAACCCGCACCGAAGCTTATCACCAAAGAGATGGTGGCTTCGATGAAACCGGGTAGCGTGATCGTCGATCTGGCGGCGCAAAACGGTGGCAACTGTGAACTGACCGTAGCCGATCGCGTGACCGTGACCGACAACGGCGTGAAAATCATTGGCTATACCGATTTGCCAAGCCGCCTGCCGACTCAATCCTCACAGCTTTACGGTACCAACCTGGTTAACCTGCTGAAATTGCTGTCGAAAGAGAAAAACGGCGAAATTGACGTTGATTTTGAAGATACCGTGATCCGCGGCGTTACCGTGGTGCGCAGTGGCGAAGTCACCTGGCCGGCACCGCCAATCCAGGTTTCTGCCCAGCCTAAACAGGCACAGGCAGCGGCACCGGTCGCCAAACCGGCGGCAAAACCGGTTTCGCCATGGTTGAAATATGGCCTGATGGCGCTGGCCATCATCCTGTTTGGTTGGCTGGCCAACGCCGCACCAAAAGAGTTCCTGTCTCACTTTACCGTGTTTGCGCTGGCCTGCGTGGTGGGTTACTACGTGGTTTGGAACGTCAGCCATGCATTGCACACCCCGTTGATGTCGGTCACCAATGCGATCTCAGGGATTATCGTGGTCGGTGCGCTATTGCAGATTGGCCATGGTGGCTGGGTGAGTTTCCTCTCCTTTATCGCCGTGCTGATCGCCAGCATCAACATTTTTGGTGGATTCACCGTCACTCAGCGCATGCTGAAGATGTTCCGCAAGAACTAAGGGGTAGCATATGTCTGGAGGATTAGTTACAGCTGCATACATTGTTGCCGCTATCCTGTTTATCTGTAGTCTGGCCGGCCTGTCGCGCCATGAAACCTCAAAACGGGGCAATCTGTTTGGCGTCGCCGGGATGGCGATTGCGCTGATCGCCACCATCCTCGGGCCGGATTCCGGCAACGTAGGCTGGATTATCATCGCGATGATTATCGGGGGTTCCATCGGGGTTTATCTGGCGAAAAAGGTCGAAATGACCGAAATGCCAGAGCTGGTGGCGGTGCTGCACAGTTTTGTTGGCCTGGCGGCGGTTCTGGTGGGGTTAAACAGCTACCTGGATCACGGCGCGCCAATGGAGCCGGTGATGGCGAATATCCATCTGACCGAAGTGTTCCTCGGCATCTTTATCGGTGCGGTCACTTTCACCGGTTCGATTGTTGCGTTCGGCAAACTGCGCGGCATCATCTCTTCCAAACCGCTGGCGTTGCCAAACCGACACAAAATGAACCTGGCGGCACTGGTGGTTTCCTTCGTCCTGTTGGTGGTGTTTGTTCGCGCCGACAGTGTGGGTTGGCAAGCGGTGGCACTGGTGCTGATGACCGCTATCGCGCTGGCGTTTGGCTGGCATCTGGTGGCCTCCATCGGCGGTGCCGATATGCCGGTCGTAGTGTCGATGCTCAACTCCTATTCGGGTTGGGCGGCAGCGGCAGCGGGCTTTATGTTGAGCAACGATTTGCTGATCGTGACCGGTGCGTTGGTGGGTTCTTCGGGGGCCATCCTGTCTTACATCATGTGTAAGGCGATGAACCGTTCGTTTATCAGCGTGATCGCCGGAGGCTTCGGTACCGATGGCTCTTCGACCGGTAATGCGGAAGAAATGGGCGAGTATCGCGAAACCACCGCGGAAGAAGTTGCCGAGCAGTTGAAGAACTCCACTTCAGTGATCATCACCCCAGGCTACGGCATGGCGGTAGCGCAGGCGCAGTACCCGGTGGCGGAAATCACCGAGAAACTGCGCGCTCGTGGTATCAAGGTGCGTTTCGGTATTCATCCGGTTGCCGGGCGTTTGCCGGGCCACATGAACGTGTTGCTGGCCGAAGCCAAGGTGCCATATGACGTGGTGCTGGAGATGGATGAAATCAATGACGATTTCGCCGATACCGACACCGTGCTGGTGATCGGTGCCAACGATACGGTGAACCCGGCCGCACTGGAAGATCCGCGCAGCCCAATCGCCGGTATGCCAGTGCTGGAAGTGTGGAAAGCGCAGAACGTGATTGCCTTTAAGCGTTCGATGAACACCGGCTATGCCGGCGTGCAGAACCCGCTGTTCTTTAAAGAGAACACCCAGATGCTGTTTGGTGATGCCAAAGAGAGTGTGGAAGCGATACTGCGTGCGCTGCAGGCGTAACGCCTGTTATTAGGGAGAGCGTACCGAAGGGGTCGTAGCGGCTTGTCCGCCGGAGTGCCCCTCGGTGCGCTAGGCCCGGGCATCTCGGGGTCAAAGATAACTTTGTCTTCAAAATAAAAACGGGCCTTTTCGGCCCGTTTCTTTATGCGTCAAACATCAATCCTCGTCGTCGTGCTCATCGTCCTCATCGACTTCGATCGGGCAATTGAAGTTTTCCGGCTTAATCACCAGCAGGTCACATTTCAGATGGTCGATCACATGTTCTGCCGTGTTACCGATAAACGCCGCCGAAATGCCGGTGCGCCCCAGGGTACCCAATACCACCACACCCGCCTGCAAGTGCTCGGCCAAATCGGGGATCACCTCTTCTGGCAGACCTTTTTCAACGTGGGTAAACTCTTCTTTAATGCCGAATTTTTGCCTTAACGCCTTCATGGCGATCAGGTGCTGCCCGCGAATGGCGTCGTTGTAAACGCTGGGGTCAAAGTCCGGTAGTTCGATAGCAATATTGATGGGGGTAACGGGGTAGGCACCAACCAGGTGAACTTCGGTTTGGTTGACGTTTTGCGCCAGTTCAACGGTTTCCTGTACCAGCTTGATGTTCAATGGGTCATGGTAGGGTTCTTCACTGGCCAGATTGACCGCCACCACCGCTTTGCTGCCTTCCTGCCAGGGTTGGTCCTTGACCATCCACACCGGGCAAGGGCATTTTCGTAACAGATGCCAGTCGGTTGGGGTGAAAATAACGGATTCGAGGCGGTCGTGCTGATGCGCCATTTTTAACAGCAGATCGTGCTTGCCGGCGATCACTTCCTGAATAATCGCTTCATAAGGGCGGTTATGCCAGACCACTTTGATTTCAATAGGAACGCCTTCGTCGAGGTAAAAACGGCATTGCTCGTTGATCCATGCGGCACGTTGGCTGATAACGCCTTGTCGCATCGCCGTCCTTTCGTCCGGTGAGAGCAAGGTCGTCATTTCGTAAGAGAAGTCGTAAATAGGCAGGAAGGCCTTAATGCGCCCGCCATTTCGTTTAATCAGGTACACCGCCCGGCGCAGCGCCGGCTGGTCATCCTGGTTGGGGTCAATAGCCACCAGAAGATTCTGATACTTCGCCATAGGGCCTCCTTACAGCTGAAAATCAACAGTCTGTCAATTTACAGAGTAACCCAACATTGAAAAACAGAACAGCAGCAGAGATAGGCTGGGTCAATAATTCTGTTGAATTACCAACCCAGCTTGGGATCAGGCGTTTACGGTCACGTTAATGCGTGGCGTACCGGCCAGCACCGACAGGGCGTCGACGTTTTCGATGGTGATATATTTACCTTTAACGCTGAGGATTTCGCTTTTCTGGAAGCGGCCCAGCAGGCGGCTGATGGTTTCTACCGTCAGGCCAAGGTAGTTGCCGATGTCACCACGGGTCATGGTCAGGCGGAACTCACGCGGTGAGAAGCCTCGTTCAGCAAAGCGGCGCGACAGGTTATAGACGAAAGCCGCCAGGCGCTCTTCGGCGTTTTTCTTCGACAACAGCAGGATCATGTCCTGGTCGCCTTTAATCTCGCCGCTCATCAGGCGCATGATCTGCTGACGCAGATTCGGCATTTTACCGGACAGGTCATCCAGGGTTTCGAACGGGATCTCACACACCATGGACGTTTCCAGTGCCTGAGCGAAGCTTGGATGCTTCAGGCCGCCAATGGCGTCAAAACCGACCAGATCGCCCGCCAGGTGGAAACCGGTGATCTGCTCATCGCCTTGCTCGGTAATGGTATAACTTTTGATGGTCCCGGAGCGGATAGCGTACAGCGATTTCAGTTCATCGCCGGCCTTGAACAAGGTCTGGCCCTTCTGGATAGGCTTCTTCCTTTCGATAATGTTGTCGAGCTGGTCCAGCTCATGGGCATTAAGAGTAAAAGGAATACACAGTTGGCTGATACTGCAATCCTGACAATGGATCGCACAACCACCAGACTGGATACGACGAATCACGCGTTTTTCCGGGATCATAGATTACGCTCATTCAATAATTGATATGCGTCAATTTTAACATCTTTTCCGGCAGGTGATAAGGGTAGCATTAATAACAACGGGGGCATTCTGTGCGAAATTTGCGCAACAATACCGCCGATTGTCCTGTAGTTGATTGAAATGTTTTGATTTTTTTGCCACTTACATCAATACGTAACGCATACCGCAGTCGGGGTATCTTGCGATGCCCCGGCTGCAAGGGGATTAAAGCAACTCGTTTTGCAAATAGCCTTCGTGTTTCAACAGCCACTGTTTGCGCTGAACGCCACCGGCATAGCCGGTCAAGGCGCCTTGCGAGCCAATCACTCGGTGGCAGGGCACCACGATGCTGATAGGGTTGGAGCCGTTGGCCATACCCACCGCGCGTGAGGCCGTCGGGCGACCGATGCGTTTCGCCAGTTCGCCATAGGTAATGATTTCCCCACAGGGGATCTGGCGTAGTTGCTGCCACACGCTACGCTGGAATTCGGTACCGGCGGTCATCACCGGCAACTGATCAATGACATCCAATTCACCCGAAAAGTAGCGTTGCATCGCTTCGGTCAGGCCCCCGGGGTTGCGTTTGTCTATCAGTTGAAAACGATCGGCTCGGTAATGAGTATTCAGCAGCTTCATCAGGCGTACTTCATGCTCAGTCCAGTCGATGGCGCGCAAGCGGTCCTGCTCATCGGCAATCAGCACCAGTTCGCCTACCGGCGTCGCCATACGGTCAATAAAAAAGGTCTGCATGTGAACTCTCCTCTCGTTTGATGAGGGGATTATTGCACGAAATGCGGGGGAGCGATGGCGGATTCCGGACATGAAGATGGGCAACCTCGGGTTGCCCATACTGTGAGCATGAATGTGGTGTGTCGCTTTATGCCTCAAATGTATAAAATAAATTTACAAATCTTCAATAAGTTTATTTAATTGAGTCAAAATTAATACTAAAAAAGTTTCGCAGGTGATTAATAAAAGTAACCTGAGTTATTAATAAAGTAACGCAGGTTATTTATAGCTGATTATGATGTTCTTTAGTTTTTCGTTATTATTAATGGTTTCGGTTGTCACGTTGGAAACCAGTTCAGGCGACATGTTGTTTAATGAGCTAATGCCAGGACTCTTGCCATTGGCTAGAGTTATACCAGAGCAATTAGAAACGATCCCTTCATTCAGATGTTTGATAGTGCAGGCTGGCGCTGTGATTTCGCCGGTAAAACGGATGGTGCCAGAAGCCACGCGGCTGTTGTAGCCCTGCGCTGCCTGCAAGGTCGCTGGAAGAAGGGCCAGGAGTACCAAAGCTATGCGAGAATAGTTCATTATTAATTCCTTTTTAAAATGAAATGAAAAATAATTGACTCCAATTAAATAAACATTAAACGGGTATGTTGAATGTCATCCTGATCCAAATTCCACTAATCTCCGTTTTGAATGGTTTATATACTATTCTTAATTTTTAGTGCCAATAGATTTGATAATAGGGAGGGGGGCGGGAAAAACCATGATTTAGATCATGCTGAAGACGGCTTAATGATTTGCAGGCGGATGTAGCGGGTGGGCTGTGAACTCTGTCACGGTAAAAAAATGGATTTGGCCGCCATTGAATCTTAAGCGGCGGCCAGATGTGGTGCTTTATCCTGAGTTACAGCATGCCGCTGCTGCCGCAAATGCGGATTTTCTCGGCCACTACCTCCTTCATCGCCAGTTTCCCGGGTACGATATATTTGCGCGGGTCGTTAGCGTCCGGGTGCTGGGAGAAATAACTTTTTACCGCATCGGCAAAGGCGATTTTCAGCTCGGTCGCCACGTTGACCTTGCAGACGCCCAGTGAAATGGCGCGTTTCACCATGGCTTCAGGAATGCCGGAAGCGCCGTGCAGTACCAGCGGGATATCGACCTGCTCGCGGATCAGCGCCAGACGATCAAAATCCAGTTTGGGTTCGCCGTGGTACAGGCCATGGGCGGAGCCAATCGCTACCGCCAGCGAATCGATGCCGGTCGCGGTGACAAATTCGCGCGCGGCGGCCGGGTCGGTAAAGAAACTGTCAGTCGAATCGACAATCAGGTCGTCCTCCTGCCCACCGAGTCGTCCCAGTTCAGCCTCCACGCTGGCTCCGTAGCGGTGGCACAGCGCCACGGCTTCGGCCACCTTGGCAATATTCTGTGCGAATGGCAGGTGTGAGCCGTCGATCATTACCGAACGGATACCGCTTTTGACCTTATATTCGATGTCATCCATTTCTTCGTGGTGGTCCAGATGCAGCGCCAACGGTAGATCGTAACGGTGTGCGGCGGCCTGGCAGATGCCGATCAAATAGTCGGTGCCGGCGTAGCTAAAGGTGCCGGGCGTACCGGCCATGATCACCGGTGATCCCAGTTCGGCAGCGGTTTCCGCCACCACCTGCACGGTTTCCAGATTATGGACGTTGAACGCCGGCACGGCATAACCCTGGCGCTGCGCTTTCAACAGCATTTCGCGGTTGGATATCAGGTACATAGAGATTCCTTACGCCACAGAAGACGGGTAACGGTAAATGGTGACGCCTTTCACCACCCGGTTAACTTCACCGGTCGGGCACGGATTATCCGGCGTCAGGCCAAGTGCCAGCGAACTTTCAAACGCCAGCATCTGGGTGAATAACAGATAAGGGAACAGCAACCAGACGTCATCTTCGGCGTGGTGCAGGTTCAGCATTTGTTCACACAGCGCCTGAGTATTGCCGGTCAGGCCGACCATCTGCATTGCCAGGCCGTCGCGTTGCAACTCGTTCCACAGATCGCGATCGTACTGGCGGGCATAGTCGCCGCTGGAGAACATCAGCAGGACCAGGGTTTGGTTGTCGACCATAAATTTTGGCCCATGGCGCAGGCCGAGCGGCGAGTCGTAGCGGGTAACGATCTGTCCGGCCGTCAGCTCCAGCATCTTCAGCGAAGCCTCTTCCGCCAGCCCGGTGAAACAACTGCCGCCCAGCGTGATATAACGCCGGAAACCGCTGGCAGCCAACGCCTTCACCTGCGGTTGCAGGGTTTCACGCAGTTCGCGGCAGCGCTCCACCATGGCCGCCAGAGGCCGTTGTGCCTCGGCAAGGGAATAGGGGCCGAGCAACAGCGCGGCGGACAGCATCATGCAGCTGAAGCTGGAGGTCATGGCAAAGCTTTGATCGTTGGAACCCTGTGGCATCACCAGCGAACAGACGTTATCGCGTTGATGGGCATATTGCGCCAACTGGCTGTCCGGGTTGCACACCAGCATCAGGTGATAGCTTTCCGGCAGCAGTTGATCGGCCAGCTCCACCGTTGCCACGCTTTCCGGGCTGTTGCCGGATCGCGCGAAAGACACCAGCAGCGTAGGGCGAGTCAGGTCGAGATATTGGTGCGGGTTGGCGACAATATCGGTGGTGCCGTAGGCCACCACGTCGCGGCCGGTTTTCTCGCGCAGCCAGGGCGCCAATGCCCGGCCGGCGAAGGCTGAGCTACCTGCGCCGCACAGGACAATCTGCAGGCGCGGGTTAGCCAGCAATGGGGTCAGGAAAGGCTGCCACAGCGTTTGCTGCTCCTGTAATTGCCGGTGCAGGGCGGCCCATAAGTCCGGCTGCTGCCAGATCTCACGTGCGGTATGCAGCGCATGCCGTTGTTCCAGCCAGCCCGCATCGTAAGCAAAATAACCGTTCATGTTGAAACTCCTTAAAAACCTCGGTTAACGGTCGGCGATAATCACGTCGACCCCTAAATGGTTCAGCGCATGCAGGTAGCTTTCCGGGATGCGGCTGTCGGTGACCAAACGCTGGATTTGGCCGATTTCACGGATCATGCAAAAGCTGGTGCGGCCGAACTTGCTGGCATCCGCCACGGCGATCACTTCACGCGCTACGTCGCACATGGCGCGGTTGAGTTGCGCTTCACCGGGATCCGGCGTGGTGATGCCACTTTGCAAATCAAAACCGTCGACGCCGAGAAACAGCTTGTCGAAACGGAACTGACGCATGTGTTGCTCGGCGGCCGGGCCATACAAAGACCAGGATTTGCGTCGTACGCTGCCGCCGACCACCATCAGATCAACCTGTTCGTTGTTGGCCAGTTCGAAAGC
Source organism: Serratia sp. S4 (assembly GCF_000347995.1). NCBI lineage: Bacteria > Pseudomonadati > Pseudomonadota > Gammaproteobacteria > Enterobacterales > Yersiniaceae > Serratia > Serratia sp. S4. The sequence goes on along the minus strand of NZ_KB661120.1, from coordinate 2,811,366 downwards.
GATATTCAGCGCATTGGTCATCACCACCAGATCCTTTTTACCGACCAGCTGCTGCGCCATTTGGCTGGTGGTCGAGCCGGAGTCGAGAATGATGGCATCGCCGTCGTTGACCAGTTCTGCAGCCGCGCAGGCAATGGCGTATTTCACGTCGCGATTGAGGCGCCCCTTGTCCTGTAGCGGACGATCGAAGGCGAACTGCTTATTGAGCATTGCGCCGCCATAGGCACGGACCGCACAGCCGCTTTTTTCCAGTTGGCGCAGGTCGCTACGGATAGTGACGCTGGAAACCGAAAACTGGGTGCTGAGTTGCTCGACGCGCACTGAGCCTTCGCGACAAAGCTGGTCGATAATTAATTCCCGTCGTTTTAGGGTATTGATCATTAACGCGTGACTCCTGATTTAGCTGTAGCCATACCCGGCCGCGGCGCAATGCGTCGCAGTTAATCTGGCAGGAGTGCTTTCAGTTGTTCGTGGCGAATTACAGCAAACGAAACAGTGAAATGCAATCGGTTATTTTATAAAAAACCATATGTATCAGTTGCTTATATTTAAAAAGCCTTTCGATTGGCCCTCAACCGAAAGCTGCCTGGAAATAAAGTGAAAAGCCGTAATCCGTTATTTATCAGGCGGCAAGTTGCCGCCTGGGTTAATTTGCCAAAAGCAGGATGAAAGCTGCGGCACTGATTTTTTCCTGGTGGTCTTTTCACTATTTTTTATTGCCAGCTTTGGCGTAATAACGCGGCTCCTCGTACACCGCTGCTGTCGCCGTGCACCGGCGGGTAGATTGCCGCCGGTTCGGTACCGGGCAACAGCCAATGGCTCATGGCCGGGGGCAGCAGTGAATACAGCTCGCCAACGTTGGACAGGCCGCCACCCAGCACAAAAGCATCTACATCCAACAACAGTTGCAGGCTGGCCAGTGCACTGGCCAGAATGTCGACGTACATTGCCATCAGTTGCAGTGCCAACGGGTCGCCCTGTCGATAACTGGCGATCAACGCCGGTACGTGGTCGGCCGGGTGGCCGAAATGACGGCTCAGTGCCAACAGACCGCTGCCGGAAACGTAGCGTTCAAAGCAGCCAGTCAGCCCACAGTTGCAGGTGAATAACGGCAAGTCGTAGCGCTGCGCCAACTGGGCGGAGATTGGCGTGTGACCCCATTCGCCTGCCAGCCCATTGCGGCCTTTATGCAACTGCTTGTTCATCACCAGGCCGCCGCCGGCCCCGGTACCGATAATGGCGCCAAACACCAGGGCCAGATGCTCGGTTTGCGGCGTGCTGGCTTCGGAAAGGGCGAAGCAGCGGCAGTCGTTTTCAATCTCAACCGGTCGCGCCAACTCTTGTGCCAAATCGTCTGCCAGACAGTGGCCGGTCAGGCAGGGGACGTTAACCGCCAACTGTCGGCGGCTGCGCGGGTCGGTCACGCCCGGTAAACCGATGCCGATACTGCCCTGGGTGTGCAGTTGGCTGTCGGCACTGTCGACCAATTGATGGATGCAGGACAAGAACTCGCGATAATCACCGGTGGGAGTCGTGACTCGCTGGCACAGTACCTGTTTGAGCTGCCGGTCGTAGGCTGCCATCTCGATCTTGGTGCCGCCGATATCGAAACCGTAGCGCATCTGTGATATTTCCACGTTTTCAGGCTCCGCTCAGGGTGATCACTGCAGATTCGCGGCGAGCGCGTTCCGCCGCAAACACCATCAGGTGACTTTCCAGCGTTTCTGCCGGGCCGGACAGCACCTGTGAAGGATCGTTGGTGCGAATGGCGTCGATAAAATGCTGCATCAAGTAGTAATCGCCACCGCCGTGGCCGGACATGGCGTGCAGATCTTCGGCCTCATCGACGTCGTAGACCTTTTCACTGTCGTCGACGAATGAGGTAATGCGGATGTAGCGTCCGTCTCCCTCAAGACAGCCATGGCTGCCGAAAATACGGGTCTGGCGATCTTCCAGCCGGGTAAAGGCGGTCATGGTGAAGGAGGCGGTGCGGCCACCGGCAAATTGCATGTTGACCACCTGATGGTCGACCACGTTATTGTCGCAGCGATAGACACAGCGGCCATATTGACCGTCGCGCAGCGCCGCCTGCAGATGTGACTGACTGACTTCAGGGGTCAACACCCGAAGGAAACCCGGCGTCGCCTTGTGGTCGTCACCCAGGTAGATGCGTTTGGCGGAGTAGGGGCAACTGGCTTCCACCGCGCAGTCCAGGCAGTTATCTGCTGCCCCGGCCGGTTGGTTTTCCTGGCGAAAATGGCGCAGGCCGCCGAATGAACTGATCTGCTCGCAGGGCAATTCCATGATGTAGCGGATCCAGTCGATGTCGTGGCAGGACTTCTGCAGCAGCATAAAGGCGGCTTCGTTGTCGTTGCGCCAGTTGCCGCGCACGAAGGAGTGCGCCTGATGCCAGTAGCCCACCGGCTCCAGATGTTGCAGGCTGACGATGTCGCCAATCACGTTATCGCGCAGCAGTTGCTTCAGTTTTTGGGTGTAGCGCGTATAGCGCAGCACGTGGCCGACGGAGAAAATCAGCTTCTGGCGCACCACTTCCTCGACGATGGTGCGGCATTCGCTGGCGTCCGGCGACAGCGGTTTCTCCAGCAGCATGGCATAACCCTGTTTGGCGAAGGCCAGTGCCGGTTCGAGGTGCAGAGTATCCTGGGTGCAGATCAGCACCGCATCGGCCAATTTGCCGGCGTCGGCGGCCTGCCGCCAGTCGGTGAACACCTTGTCCGCCGCGATAGCGTGCTGTTCGACAAATTGCTGACGGTAGACGTCACGTGGCTCGGCCACCGCTACTACCTGCATTAAATCCGGGTGAGCCAACGCGTAGCGCGAGTAAATTTCTCCACGCGCCCCGGCACCAATCACCAGTACCCGAACCGGGCGGCCGGCAAGACCATTTTGTTGAGCTGACGACATTGCACATTCTCCGATCTAATTATTTGAGGTTTTGGCCGCTGATTTCGTCAAACAGGTGCGCGCGGGACAGGTCGAAAGCCAGGTGGATCTGTTCCCCCAGGCGTGGCTCCCAGTCAGGCTGCGATGCCATGCGCAGCACAAAGCGCAGTCCGGCCAGTTCGCAGTGCAGCAACTCTTCATTGCCCATGCGTTCGATAGTGACAATCTTCGCCGGGAAGCAATTACTGCTGCCGGGCGCACACAGCCGCAGAGACTCCGGGCGAATGCCAAGGCACACGCGTGGGTGCGGGTAATTTTCCAACTGTCCTTGCAGCGTCGCCGGCAGTTCGAGGGGATATTCGTCACCAATGCGCAGCCCGATACCCTGCGCGCTGCGGGTAATCGCCATATCGTGCAGGTTCATCGACGGGCTGCCGATAAACTCGGCGACAAAGCGGTTGGCCGGTTGGTGGTAGAGATTGATCGGTCTATCCACCTGCATAATGGCCCCCCGGTTCAGCACGCAAATGCGGTCACCCATGGTCATTGCCTCCACCTGATCGTGGGTGACATACACCATGGTGGCGGCGGCACCCTCCTGCTTGAGTTGATTGTGCAGTTCGATCAGTTGAACGCGCATCGAGACCCGCAGCTTGGCATCCAGATTGGACAGCGGTTCATCGAACAGAAATACCTTGGGCTTGCGCACAATGGCACGGCCGACCGCCACGCGCTGGCACTGGCCGCCGGATAACTGGCCCGGTTTGCGTTGCAGCAGATTGGTGATTTCCAGTTTTTCGGCCGCGTCCCGCACCCGGCGGTCAATTTCGGCTTTGCTTTCCTTGCCGATCAGGCCAAACGCCATGTTTTTGTAGACCGTCATGTGCGGATACAGCGCATAGTTCTGGAACACCATGGCGATGCCGCGATCTTTCGGCATGGTGTCGTTGACGCAGCGGTCATGGATTAATATCTGGCCTTCACTGACGCTCTCCAGCCCGGCGATCATCCGCAGCAGGGTGGATTTGGCGCAGCCGGATGGCCCGACAAACACCATAAATTCGCCGTCTTTAATATCCAGATCGATCCCATGCAATGCATTGAACCCGTTGGGATAAACCTTCTTCACACTGTTTAACTGTATACCGGCCATATTATTTACCTTGTGTACGCGGTTAGCCTTTTACCCCAGCGCTGGCGATGCCCTGGATGAAGTAGCGTTGGAAAAGAATGAACAGCATCAGCATCGGGATCACCGCCATCAGCGCACCGGCCATCAGCAGCGGGTATTCCACTCCGGCACGGCTTGACAGCGATGCCAGCCCGACCGGCAGCGTCAGTTTCTCGGTGGTGGTGTTGACGATCAGCGGCCACATCAGGTTGTTCCAGCTCCACAGGCCGTTGATGATGATGCAGGCGATAATGCCGGGACGGATCAGCGGCAGCATGATGCGCCAGAAAATAGCGAAGTAGCTGTAGCCGTCGATCAGCGCCGCTTCTTCCATCTCTTTCGGCACCGCCAGGAAGAACTGGCGCAGCAGGAAGGTGGCGTAAATACTGAAAATACCCGGCAAAACCAGCCCGGTGATGCTGTTCACCAACCCCAGTTTCTGCACCACCAAAAACTGCGGGATCAAGAAGGCCTGACCAGGCACCATCAGGATCGAAATACACACCAGGAACACCGCATCACGGCCGCGAAAGTGCAGGCGAGAGAAACCGTAGGCGGCCATGGTGGCGATCACCATCTGCAGCGTGACGGTGAAAAAGGTCGCCAGCAGCGAGTTCACATAGAAGTCGGTGAACGGAATTTCATGCATGATCTTGCCGTAGGCCTGCAGGCTGGGGTGAGTCGGCAGCAGCGTCAGCGGGATCTGGATGCTTTCGGCCTGGGTTTTCAGCGAGGTCACCAGCATCCAGATAAAAGGCACCACCGAGGCCAGCGCCGCCAACACCATAAACAGATACACCAGCGTTCTTTTACTTATGCTCATCGTCGTGGCTCCTCAGCTGACTTTCAGGCGTTTGCCAATCATCATTTGAATCAGGGTGATCAGCAGGGTGACGGCGAACAGCACCACGGTGATGGCGGAGGCGTAACCTTTCTCCTGCAGGTAAAAGGCATACTTGTAGAACAGATTGGTGACGGTCATCACGTCGCTTTCCACCAAAGCGCGGTCGAACATCAGGAACACCACGTCGAATATTTGCAGGATCTCGATAAAGCTCATCACTGAAACGAAGAACAGCGTTGGCACCATCATCGGCAGGGTGATGCAAAAGAAGCGGCGCAGGGTGCTGATACCGTCAATGTCGGCGGCCTCATACAGTTGACGTGGAATGCTTTGTAACCCGGCCAGCAAAATGATGATCTTCAACGCCAGCGACGACCAGATAATGATGATGGAAACGCTGATGCGCACCACGTCCGGGTCGGACAGCCAGGCCACCGGCGAAATCCCCAGCAGGCTAATCGCCTGGTTGATCAGACCGAAATCCTTGTTGAACAGCCATTGCCAGACCATCGCCACGGCGGCAGGCATGGTGACCGCCGGCAGGAACAGCAGGGTGCGCAGCAGCGCCTTGCCGCGAATGTTCTGGTTCAGGCCAATCGCCAGCAGCAGCGACAGGCTCAGGCTGACGGGGACACACACCACCACATAGAACAGTGTGTTTCCGGCGGCGGTGTAAAAGTCGTCGTCTTCAAACAGATTGACGTAGTTATCGACGCTGAGGGTGCTCCAGCGCATAAATTGGTTGAGGTCGGTAAAACTGTAAAAGATGTTCTGTAAGAAGGGGACCAGGTAAAACACCGTCAAGCCAATCAGCAACGGCAAGATCATCACCCAGCCCCAGAAACGCTCGGCACGCTCCAGGCGGCTGAGTGCGGGTCGTGGGGTACTTTTTTGTTGTTTTAGGGCACCGTAGCTTTCTGCCAGCGACATGTTGCCTTTCCTCACCTGTAACTGCTCTGCGGTATTCCGCAGCCGGTGCGCCTTCGGGCAGGCGCTACCGGCTCGGGGTGATTACTGCTCCATTACGCGTTCGATCTTCTTGACCGATTTGTCCATCTCGGCTTTGGCGTCCGCACCCATAAAGATTTTCTTCAGGCTGGCAATCCACATGTTTTGCCATTTCGGCGTGTTGGTACCGGCTGTGGGGTAGGCTTCGGTCACGTTGAGGGTGTCAATATAAGGCGTGACATCGACTTTTTTGATCTCCGCCGCCCAGGCTTTGGCCGCCAGTTTGTTGGCCGGGATCACCGCTTTTGCCAACTCGGTCTGCGAGGCTTCGGAGCTCATAAATTCGATGTATTTCCAGGCTTCCTGCTTGTGGGCGCTGTTGGCGGACATGGCAAATGCCAGGCTGTGCGCCACGCCGGACTGGCGCTCGATTTTCGGCATCATGACCACGCCGATATGGTCGTTGATCAGCGGATTGTTGGCGAACGGGGCTGCCAACCATGAACCGGCATACACCATCGCCGCACGGTTGGACTGGAATATGTTTTCGGTTTTGACTTCGCTCATCTGTTGGGCGCTGGGCATCAAGCCATCTTTCATCATGGATTGCAGCTGTTGATAGACCCAGATGGATTTATCGTTAGCGATATCGGTGGGTTGACCGTCTTTCGGGACTATGTGGTTGCCGTTTTGGAACAGCAGGTTCATATAGCTGTCCTGACCGTCAATGCTCAGATCCATCACCAGCGGGAAGGCACTGCCCTTCAAGCCGGTTTTCAGCGCGGTGGCTTTGTTTTTCAGGTCATCCCAGCTCCAGTCGTTGGTCGGGTAGCTGACGCCGGCCTGGTCGAATAATTTTTTGTTGTACCACACGGCGATTGAGTCAACGTCGCGGGGGATGGCCATTTGCTGCCCATCATACTGATAGGCTTTAACCGAACTGGCGACGATATTATTTAATTGCACGCTGCTGCCGGTAATATACGGCGTTAAGGGTTGCATAATGCCATTTTTGGCGTATTGAACGAAATAAGGCATGTTTATCCAGAATATATCTGGCGCGACACCCCCTGCTGCGGCGGAATCCAATTTAACGAAGTATTGTGCCGACGGCGTTAATTCTATGGAGATTTTAATGTTAGGGTTTTCTTTTTCAAATCTTTTGGCAATCTCCTGCTCGGCAGGTAATTGATTTCTGTCCCACACGGCGTAACGCAGGGTTATTTGATCGGCGGCATATAACATGGTCGGCAATAATAATGCAACCGCAATGGCAGAGTGCGCCAGAAGACGGCCGGTATTTTTTATCGGTGACATTGCTTTCCCCTCGGTGAACGACGAATAAATATTTTCGTAACGTGAATTCTTTCTATCCCTTAACTTTCAATGTGTCAATACGCCCCGATCTGCCCAAAAAAGGGGCATGAATGTTTCGTTGTTGTTAAAATCGAAAGGGTTGAAGCTTAAACCGAAAGCGTTACTTGTTCACAATCTGTTAACCTCTTGAGCCGGTTTTGGCCCTGCCAGGCAGTAATTCCGGGCCGCTGGGGTCATAGGAATAAATGATAACCCTTGCACCATAATGGGGATTAAAAATATTTTTATTGTGCATGCCGGGTTATCTTTCATTTTTGTGATGCAAATAAACAAAAAAATCGTATAGGACAGCCGCTGCGACGGCGTGTTGTCGATTTTTGAATGGGCTCTATTGTTTACAGCGATAAAAGGGTTTAGCCTGAAAATCACTCGTCGGTATTTCCCAATAAAAGAGAGCTAACCGTTATGCGCCTTTCATTGACCTTTACCCATTGTCTGGAAAAGATATTCCACAGCCATAACTCGCCGCAGATTATGCAGATAAATAAACTCAGCGGTCTTAATAATGAAACTGTTTCCTGGCAGGCCGTTTATTGCCTGCAACGGCGAGGAAACGAAACGCGTCGTGAATTAGGCTATCGTATTGAGGGGCCATTGGCGGAGTATATCAGCGTGCGTCAGGTGCAATCGGTGCCCAGCCACTTTCCCTGTTATGCCGAGACCGATGAGAACTATCTGCGTACCGAACCGGGGTTATTTCCCGATCCGCTGATGCCCTTGGTCGATCGACGTTTCTTTGCCGCCTGCAATTATTACGGCAGCCTGTGGTTGACCTTAACCCCACCGGCAATGCCAATAGCGGGCGGGGACTACCCACTGACGTTGACCTTGTTTGATGTGGCCAGCGAGGAAGTGCTGGCCAGTGCTGCATTGACGCTACATATCGTCCCGGCCGCGCTGCCACCGCAAACCCTGCTGCACACCGAATGGCTGCACTCCGATTGCCTGGCGGATTATTACCAGTTACCGGTGTTCAGCCGGGAGTACTGGCTGGCGGTACGCAACTTTGTCCGTACCGCGGTTAACAGTGGGGTAAACATGCTGTTGACGCCGATCTTCACGCCGCCGCTGGATACCGCCATCGGCGGCGAGCGTACCACCGTACAACTGGTGGGCGTACAGCGCTCTGCGCAGGGCTACCGCTTTGATTTCCAACGTTTGGCGCAATGGGTGGCAATGGCGCAGGAAGAGGGCATTGAGCACTTTGAAATTGCGCCGCTGTTTACTCAGTGGGGGGCGGCACACGCGCCGAAAATCATGGTGGAGATAGACGGCACGCTGAGTCCGCTGTTCGGATGGCATACCGATGCCCACGCCGAAGAGTATCAACAGTTTCTACAGGCTCTGCTGCCGGCGCTGACCGACTGGTTCCGCGAGCGGCAGTTGCAACAGCGGGTGTGGTTTCATATTTCTGACGAGCCGACGCTGGACAATATCGACGTTTACCAGCGTGCCAGCGCTACCTTGCGCCCACTGCTGGCCGGTTTTCATACTTTTGATGCGCTATCTGATTATGCCTTTTACCAACAGGGGTTGGTGGAAACGCCGGTGGCTGCCACCGATCATATTGAGCCATTTATTGAGAATCGGGTGCCAGGCCTGTGGGCCTATTACTGCTGTGTACAAAAAACCGAGGTGGCCAACCGCTTCTTTGCCCAGCCTTCGGCACGTAACCGCATTTTGGGGATCCAGCTCTACCGCTACAACATCACCGGCTTTTTGCATTGGGGCTACAACTTCTATAACAGTGGTCATTCGCGGGAGCAACTCAACCCCTACGCGGTGACGGATTGCCGCAATGCCTTTCCCTCCGGCGATGCCTTCGTGGTCTATCCCGGTGAGGATCTGACGCCGGTGGAGTCCCTGCGATTGCGGGTACTGCACCAGGGTCTGCAGGACATGCGAGCCTTACAGTTGCTGGAAAGCCTGACGGACCGCGCGACGGTGGAGACTTTAATTGAACAACAGTTGGGGATGGACATCACTTTTAAACGTTATCCACATCAGGCGGAGCCGCTGTTGCGGCTGCGGGAAGGGGTAAATCAGCGCATCGAAACCTTAATTTCGATGGCATAAAATGCGGCTTTGGTGGCGACAGGCTTCTCTTCGCCACCAAATTTTCAATAATTTGCTATACCTGATAGTTGAGGGATTTCATTTTTCTGTCATGTTTCTGACATGTTAGGGTCATAGCGCTGGCTTAAGTTTGCAGCGACTAAGCCAGGAGATAACGCGATGTTTAGCTTGGACTCTCTGTTGCATGATGCATTTCCACACCGCAAGACCCCTGCCTGGCAGCGTAGCCTGCTGAGAACTTTACTCTTCGAAAAAGAATTCAAACAGTTTGCCGCCGACTATCCACACCTGAAGGGGCTGGATTTGATAGAGCAGGTGGTGGACTACTTTAACCTCAGCTGCGAGTTGGTCGATGGCGACCTGGAAAATATTCCGAGCCAGGGTCCGGTGGTGCTGGTAGCCAACCACCCGATTGGCTCGCTGGATGGGCTGGTGCTGCTGCGTGCCGTGGCGGCAGTGCGCCCGGATGTCAAAGTGGTCGCCAGCCAACTGTTGACCTACATAGAACCGCTGCGCAACCTGTTTGTGCCGGTGGACAACGTCGGCAACAAGACCAATCGCAAGCAAATTGAAGGTATGCAGGCCCAGTTGGATAAGCAGGGCGCCCTGATCCTGTTTCCTGCCGGAGAAGTGTCGCGCATGAGCCCGAAAGGCATTCGTGACGGCCACTGGCATACCGGCTTCTTGCGGCTGGCGGCCAAGGCCCGGGCGCCGATTGTGCCGATCCACATCAGCGCGCGTAACAGCAACCTGTTCTATTTCACCTCGCTGGTTTACCGACCACTGTCCACACTCTTACTGGTACGTGAAATGTTCCAGCAGCAGGGCGGACGCATCAAAATTCGCGTAGGTGGCCGTATTCCGTTTAGCAACTGGCATGATGGCCACACCAGCGCCAAAGATTTGGCCGAGCGTTTCCGCCGTCATGTCTACCGTCTGGGCCAGGGCAAAGAAGGATTGTTTGCCAGTGAGTCACCCATCGCCTTGCCAGAGGATCGGTTGGAGCTGAAGAAGGCACTGGCAAACTGTGAGCGTCTTGGGGTGACGCCGGACGGGAAGATAATCTTCCTGTATCGCCGTCAGGGTGAGGCGCGTGCGCCTATTTTGCGTGAACTTGGTCGGCTGCGTGAGATTGCTTTTCGCGCGGTGGGCGAAGGTTCCGGTCGCCGTCGTGATTTGGACAGCTATGACGACGACTATTATCACCTGGTGCTGTGGGATGCCGACGAACTGGAGATTGTGGGTGCCTACCGCTTTATTCCTACTGCCGAGCAGTTGGAGCGCAAAGGGCTGGAAAGTATCTATAGCAACAGTCTGTTCCATTATGACCGCGAGATGGCACCGATCCTGGCGCAAGGCATCGAACTGGGCCGCAGCTTCATTCAGCCTGCCTATTGGGGCAAACGCGGTCTGGATTACCTGTGGCTGGGGATTGGCGCTTACCTGGCAAAATATCCGCAGTACCGCTATCTGTTTGGCCCGGTTTCCATTTCCGGCGGCATGCCGGTGACGGCGCGTGACCTGTTGATTGCCTTCTACCGACTGTACTTCTCGCCTAATCATGCCCTGGCGCAGTCTCGTCAGCCTTATCCTGCTTCGTTGCCACAGGTATTGGCACAGTTTGCCGGCGATAATTATCAGGAAGATCTGGTCAGGCTGAAAAGCCTGTTGAGCAACATCGGCTGTTCGATACCTACGCTGTATAAACAATATACCGAGCTGTGTGAACCCGGCGGTGTGCAGTTTATTGATTTCGGCACCGATCCGGCCTTCAACAACTGCATTGACGGCCTGGTACTGGTCGACCTTTCCCGGCTTAAACCGGCGCGGTTCCAGCGTTATATTGCGGTGCATCAGCCACAGGACACCTGTATAGAGTAATTGGCATGTGCTTCATGCTTTTTTGATCTAACCCGAAGCTTGGCAACGGTGGTGGGGTATAGCCTAAGATAAGGCTTTGTTCCGCCACCGGAGTTTTTCATGCCACAGTCGTTTGTCTCATCTTTGTTATCCGCTGAAGACCCCGCCGCCGTGGCGATTGAAACGCCCAGAGGCGTCGCGCCTTTTCTATTACTCTGCGATCACGCCGGCCAGGCGATACCGCAGCAGTTGGGCGATCTGGGTCTGCCACCCGGTGAAATCGATCGCCATATCGGTTGGGACATCGGCGCATTAAACGTTTCGCGTCATCTCAGCCGTCAGTTGGACACTACGTTGATCCATCAGCGTTACTCCCGTTTGGTGATTGACTGTAACCGCACGCCCGGCATCAATAGCTCGATCCCGTCACTGTCAGAATTGACGCCGATACCCGGGAATGTCGATATTGATGCCAGACATGCGCAGGCTCGCGAGCATGCCATTTTCAGGCCTTATCATCAGGCGATAACCGATCATCTGGATGAACGCCAGCGCAACGGGCTGCCGACGGCGGTTATCGCCATGCACAGCTTCACGCCGGTATTCAAAGGCAACGAGCGGCCGTGGCAGGTGGGGCTGCTGTTTAACCGCCAGCCGGAGTTCGCGTTGCTGCTGGCAGAGCTGCTGCGGGAGGAAGGGGATTTGCAGGTCGGCGTTAACGAGCCGTATGCCATGACCGATGCAACGGATTACACCCTGCCGGTGCACGCCGAGCGGCGGGAGCTTCCCTACGTTGGCATTGAGATCCGCCAGGATTTAATCGCCGACCAACAGGGTCAGCAAGCCTGGGCTGAACGCTTCGCCAGACTGCTGCCACAGGCCTGGCATCGCTGGCAAATTTGACTTTAGGAATATTCCCAGTGATGATAACTGTAAGGAACGTGTAAAGCGTCATTGGGAAGAGTCAGGAGCGACGAGTGGAGCAGAATGATAACGGATTGTTTATCAAGCAGGAGCGATTCGAAGTACTGGCGATACTGCGTGAAATTTGTAAACAGCGCACGCCACTGAAGGTCGTCAATGATCGGCAGCAGTTTCAAAGCCTGCTGTTGAGCGTCGGGCCAGATAATATTGTGTTTAGCGGCGATGAGGCGGACAAGACGCTCGACGGCGAATGCACTATTGTGATTGAAAGCCACGACGCGAAGATCGAATTTTCCGTTGGTCAGGCCGAGTTCACCGACCATCAGGGCGTTAACGCCTGTTCAACCCGATTGCCGAAGGAACTGGTTTACATCCAGCGTCGTCGTCAATTTCGTGTCACTACCCCCCACTGGCGTGAATTTCTCTGCAGCGGCGAATACGCCGATGGCAGCGAGTACCAGTTGAGGATCCACGACCTGTCTGCCGGTGGCGTTGGTTTGCGAGTTGATGGCCCATTGCCGGAAAACCTGCAGCCCGGTTTTCAGTTTAAAAAGGCCTTGTTGGATCTCGGCAGCTACGGCAGTTTCAAGGTCAATATGGAACTGGTGGTGATCAATGAAGATCACGAACTCGATGACGACGACAACATGGTGCACTTCTCGCGCCTGTCGTGCCGTTTTATGAAGCTGGGCCTGGCAATGGAAAGAAAAATTCAGAGCGCAGTGTTTGCTTTCGAATTGGATTTCAATAAAAAGAAAAAACGCTGACAAGCGGCATCGCGTTTGCCATCTCCTTTCATTAAACGCAGTATTCAGAGGGGTTCCGATACCCAGACGCGGTCTGGCATGGTGCGGAACCTCGTCCTCTCCCCCTCTATTAATGTTAATCATGCCGATTAATATTGAATTTTCATTTGTCCTTTTGTTATGCGATGCTTAAGACTTCGTTAAGCAAAAGGACTCTGCGTGATGCCTGATTATTCCCGTTGTACCTTTACCGAAGGCAGCGTTGCTTTGCCGGAAGGCTACAGCGATCGTACCGTCAATGTGTTGTTGGCCGGCGATGATATCTCCCCCTCTCTGAATATTTCCCGTGATGCATTGCAACCTGATGAAACCTTGAACGGTTACATTACGCGTCAGCTTGAAACCCTGTCCCTCAGCCTCAAAGGCTGGGTGCTGAAGGGGCGCGAGCCGGTGACATTGGGACGCAGTGGCTTGCCAGGGGAGTCTGTGCATGCCAGCTACCTGCGCGATGGCAAACGCATCTGGCAACGACAGGCGGTGTTCGCACTGACGGATGGGCGCGTACTGGTATTTACCCTCGCGCAACCCCTTAAACTGGCTCCTCAAGATGAAACCTTATTGCTCCAGGTTTTGGAGAGCTATCAGCAGACACCGGACGTAAGCGGTCAGCCATAAGGAACATTTATGAGTGAAGCGGCACGCGTCGGCGATACCATCGGGCATTCCCATGCCCTGGCCGGTATGATTGGCGGCACAATAGTCGGTGGCCTGATCGCCGCCGCCGGAGCGGTAGCGGCCGGTGCCCTGTTCGTCGCCGGGCTGGCCGCATCCTGTATAGGAGTCGGTGTGTTGCTGATCGGTGCCAGCCTGGCGGTGGGTTATCTCACCGGGGAGGCGGCCACCGCAGCCCGAGACGGCATTGCCGATGCCGGTGCCGGCAGCCTGTCGCCGACAGGCAAGATCGTTACCGGTTCCCCCAATGTATTTATCAACGGCAAACCTGCCGCGATCGCCACCCTTAGCCAGGTCGCCTGCAGCGATGATGGCCCGAGCATGCAGATGGCGCAGGGCTCCGACAAAGTCAGTATCAACGACCAGCCCGCTTCCCGCGTGGGTGACAAAACCAACTGCGACGCGCAGGTGATGGAGGGTTCGCCCAATGTGTTGATTGGTGGTGGAACCGTCACCACACTGCCGATTAAACCCGAAGTGCCGGACTGGCTGTACAAAGCCTCTGACCTGACACTGCTATTTGCCGGCCTGGTCGGTGGCGTCGGCGGGGCAGCAAGCAAACTGGGCGCACTGGGCAAAATGCTGAGCAAGCTGCCCGGCATCAACAAACTGGGGCGGATTGCCTGCCGTTTTGGCACCTTGATGACCGCCACGGCCGCCGCAGGCATCATTGCCCGCCCGGTGGATATCATCAGTGGCCAGAAGTTTTTATCCGGCGATGACGAACTGGATTTTGTGTTGCCATCTCGTCTGCCGGTAGCCTGGCAACGTTACTGGCGCAGTGGCAACCCCGGTGACAGCGTATTGGGTCGCGGTTGGAGTCTGTTCTGGGAGAGCAGTTTGCAGCCGTACCAGGACGGGCTGGTGTGGCGCGCGCCGTCCGGTGATTATGTTTCCTTCCCGATGGTACCCCGTGGTCACAAAACCTATTGCGAAGCCGAAAAGTGCTGGCTGATGCACAATCCCGACGGCAGTTGGCAACTGTTCGATGTTGGCGAGCAAAGCTACCACTACCCGCGTCTGGACGGTGAACAGCCGAGCCGGTTATCTATGCTGACCGATGCCACCGGCAATACCACTTCGCTGTTTTATGATGACCACGGCCAACTGATTGAGTTGGTCGACAGTGCCGGCCAGCGCTTAACCTGCCGCTATATGACTACCGCTAACGGTCTGCTGCGCCTCAGCGGCGTATTGCTGCATACCCCAAACGGCGAACGGTCGCTGGTCAGCTACGGCTACGACGATGAAGGACAACTGATCACAGTGACCAATGGTGCCGGTGAAATCTGCCGGCGCTTTAGCTGGCGTGATGGACTGATGGCCAGCCATCAGGATCAAAATGGGTTGCTCAATGAATACCTGTGGCAGGAGATTGAAGGATTACCCAGGGTCAGCGCCTGGCGTCACAGTGCTGGCGAAGAACTGACGCTGCACTACGATTTTGTCGGTGGTGTGCGGCGAGCGGTGCGGGATGACGGTAAACAGGCGTTGTGGCAACTGGATGACGACAACAACGTGGCGCAGTTTACGGATTTTGACGGGCGTAAATCGGCATTTATCTATGAGCGGGGTGAGTTGTGTGGCGTGGTATTGCCAGGCGGCGCTCAGCGATACAGCGAATGGGATAACTATGGTCGCTTGCTGAGTGAAACCGACCCGCTCGGCCGCAAAACGACTTACCAGTATTCCCGCAACAGCGGCCGCTTGTTCTCTGTGACCTCCCCAGACGGCAGCCAGACGTTTCAGCATTGGGATACCCAGGGCCGACTAACCAGACAGATTGATGCGTTGGAGAATACGACTTCTTACGACTACCCCGATACGGAAGAGAGTTTGCCGGTGCGCATCACAGACGCTCTGGGGGGCGTGGTGAGACTTGACTGGAACAGTCAGGGGCTGTTGACGCGTTATACCGACTGTTCCGGCAGCGTCACCGCCTATGCGTATGACGTGCTCGGCCAGTTGACACAGTGTACCGACGCGGAAGGCCACCTGACCCAATACCGTTGGGATGCTGCCGGTCGCCTGCAAGCGTTGCTTCATCCGGACGGTAGCGAAGAGCGGTTCGTCTGGAATGCGCAAGGCCAGTTGGCTCGCCATCAGGACTCGCTCGGCAGCGAAACCCGCTGGGCGTATAACCTGCTGGGCCAACCTGTCAGCATCACCGACCGCATCAACCGGACGCGCCACTACCATTACAATAACCGGGGCTGGTTGACGAATATTGAGAACGGCAACGGTGGGAACTATCACTTCAGCCACGATGCCGTCGGCCGGATAATGGGTGAGCGCCGCCCGGATAATACCGACCACTTTTATCGTTATGGCCCCGATGGCCAACTGACCGAGCATCGGGAAACCGGGCCGCTGGATACCTCGGTATCTCCAGCTCAGCGCCTGCACCAACTCCGATATGACGAAGCGGGCCAACTGGTCTGGCGCGGTAACGACAGCGCCCAATGGCAGTATTGTTATGATGCTGCGGGCAGGCTGAATACTCTGACGCGTACGCCAACAGCCGTCGGCGCGGCGTTGGGTATTGAAACCGACCGCGTGCAGTTGCAATACGATGCTGCCGGCAATCTGCTGACGGAACAGGGCGTCCACGGCGAGTTGCAGTATCAGTGGGATGCGCTGTCCAACCTGCAGACACTGACCTTGCCACAGGGAGACCAGTTGCAGTGGTTGTACTATGGTTCCGGCCACGCCAGTGCCGCAAAGTTTAACCAGCAGCTGGTGAGTGAATTTACCCGTGACCGCCTGCACCGGGAAACCGGCCGCACGCAGGGCGCGTTGCAGCAACATCGCCAGTATGATGCGTTGGGGCGCAGAACCTGGCAGAGCAGTACCTTCAGCTACGGGCAGGTAGCCAAACCGGAAGACGGTGTGCTGTGGCGGGTATTCCGTTATACCGGTCGGGGTGAGATTGAGGGCGTCAGTGATGCGCTGCGCGGCGAGGTGCACTACGGCTATGATGCCGAAGGGCGTCTGTTGCAGCACCGCGAGCAGAACCTCGGCAAGCCAGGTAACCGGCTGGTGTATGACGCCGCCGATAATCTGTTGGGTGAAAAAGGCCCGGACAGCGACGTCGAAAGGTATTTACCGCTGGCACCCATCGTCAGCAACCGTCTGACACACTGGCAGCAGTTATTCTACCGTTACGACGCCTGGGGCAATCTGGTCAGTCGGCGCAACGGGATGTATGAACAACATTATCGTTACGATGCCGACAACCGGCTGATACAGGCCCATGGTCGTGGCCCGCAGGGAGAGTTTGAGGCGCAGTATCATTACGATGCGCTGGGCCGTCGCAGCCGCAAACAGGTGCGCTACAAAGGTAAACCGGAACAAACCACGTGTTTCCTGTGGCAGGGATATCGCTTGCTGCAAGAGCAGCGCGACAACGGCACGCGCCGGACATGGAGTTACGATCCTGCCAGCCCATGGACACCGATGGCGGCGCTAGAACAGGCCGGCAGCAGCCCGCAGGCGGACATCTACTGGCTGCATACCGATCTCAACAGCGCACCGCTGGAAGTGACCGACGGCGCTGGCAATTTACGCTGGTCTGGGCAGTACGATACTTTCGGCAAGTTGCAGGGCCAGACGGTTGCCGGTGCGGAACGCCGCAAAGGGGCTGTCTACGACCAGCCGCTGCGCTATGCGGGGCAATACCAGGATGATGAAAGCGGATTACACTATAATCTGTTCCGTTACTACGAGCCGGAGGTCGGCAGATTCACCACACAGGATCCGATTGGCCTGAGTGGTGGGATGAACCTGTACCAGTATGCGCCCAATCCTTATGGATGGGTGGATCCGCTGGGTTTGGCCAATCGACCAGCTAACGGCAAATATCATATATTCCAAGAGCACACTATTGCTCCTGGGAATATTTACTCCAGTGATGCGGTTCAATTTAACCGCGCAAACACAGAGTTTCTTGCAAGAATGGATGCTGATCCTTCTTTCAGACGGGATATGTTGGGCCGATATCCGGAATTGGGGGAATGGATGAAAAGCCCGAATAAAGCCTCAAGTCCACCAATATTAACTTGGCATCATCATGAAGATGTAGGTCGTTTGGTGTTGGTTGATCGCGTAGATCATGCAGATAATCACGCTCTTTACCATCCTACGGGTAAAGGCGGACGCGAAATGTGGGGTGGTGGAGAGCCCGGAAGACGAGGTAAGCTGGATGGTGCCACGGGTAACCTTAAGGCCGCCAGAGCCAGGAGTAGAACAGGAGGGGGATGTTAATGAAAGAGCTAGAGTACATGACGCCTTACAGCCTAGAGAATCTGATGACTAAAATCGTTCAAGAGGGTTATGCAAAGGATAATTTCTGCCTTTATACCAAAGAGTACGAGGCCACAGCTGCGCTCGGACTGACATGTTATCTTGAGCGTTATCCACAAGTCAGTGATGATGATGAAGAAGTGTATCCTGACTATGTAGTACAAAATGAGTTGGAGCTGTTTTTTTATGGTGATCAGTTCATGGATGTGCTCAGAAGCGCGCTGAATCAAAAGCCAAACGCAACTATGGAAGAGCTGATATCGGGGTTGAATTATTACCTGGAGAATGATGCTTTTATTACGTTTTCATAGGCATAAAAACTTCGTAATCCAGTAAAGACTCCTTTACTGCCTTTCTGAGTTATCCGTAGCACCCTGTGTGGAGCCTATCCACGCAGGGTGAATGATACTCATCTACCGATGTCGGTATATCCGTGACTACGGCCTATTTCAAGGCACGCAGGCTGCCGATTTCCTCCAAACCGAAATGCGCCGCTTCAGTCAGCACATCGCAGACCTCACTGCTGGCGGTCAGGACTGCACTATTGAGATTTTTCCCGTTCAACAAATGGCTGACCAGCAACGCGGTAAACATGTCACCGGTGCCTTTTACCTTCGACTGAATCTTGGGATGGGTATAGCTTTGCACCTCGTCGTGGCTGACCAACAGTAAGCCAATCTGATCGTCATTTTCCGCCACGCCTGGCGCACTGGTCACCAGTACCCACTCGGTAGTGTCATTCAATAACGCCTGTGCGGCATGCTGCGTTTGCTCTCGGCTGGTTAACGGATGCCCGCAAAGTTGCTCCAGTTCGAAACCGTTGGGGGTGAGGCCATTAGCCAGTTGCAGGAACGGTGAACGATAACAACTGACGATACGTTCATCCACGTAAACGCCTTCACCGTAATCGCCCATCACCGGGTCGATATAAATTTTTATCTGCGGATTGATAGCGCGCACGCGCTGTAGCCAGGTGTGTAGAAAATGACATTGGCCAACGTCGCCCAGATAACCGATGATCACCGCCCGGGTGCGTTTCATTACGCCGCGGGTCAGTAAATCCTCGAGAAAGCCGCTGAACCACTCGGCCGGAATTACGCCACCGCTGGGCGCGCCGTAATAGGGCGGGCAGCCGAACAGCACGCTGGGCACCTGTAACGCTTCCAGCCCTTTTTTCAGCAAGGTGCGATAGGCGATACCGTTGCCGACGCTGCCGTACACGACCTGCGATTGAATACTGATCACATCAATCTGCGGCGGTTGTAATTGAGAAACCTGTTGCATCTATAACATCCTTGGTTCGACTTTATCCAGCCACCGCGTAAATACCTGACGGGCGCGCTGTTCTAATTCTGTACCGTAGCGAGCGGCCTGTTGGCGCAAACGCTGTGGCAGAATACCGGCCAGCTCAAGCTCACAGGCATGGCCCACCAGCCAGCGTTCCAGGTCCTGATGATCGGCTTCCAGATGGAACTGTAGCCCAAGGGCGAAATCCTGATACTCAAAAGCCTGATTAGGACAAACTTCGGTACCGGCCAGGCAGGTCGCGCCCTCCGGGATCATAAACATATCGCCGTGCCAATGCAGCACGGGTGTTGTTCCCAAGGGCGCCAGCACCGAGTCTTCATGCTCTGCCAATGTTAACGGTTCGAAACCGATCTCTTTCACGCCGAGCGAAACCACCTCGGCCCCCAGGGCCTGAGCCATCACCTGTGCGCCAAGACAGACGCCCAGCGTAGGCCGTTTTTGCTGCAGCCGCTGGGTTACCAGTGCTAATTCATCGTTGAGAAACGCATAATGCTGCTGACCGGCAAAATGCTGCGCCGCGCTGATCGGGCCGCCAAGCACCACCAACAGGTCGGTCTCCTCATTATTGATGGCACGTATATCGTCACGGCCCGCATCGTAATAATCAATCTGATAGCCCCGTAGTGAAAGCAGTGAGCCCAAGATACCGAGGTTTTCAAAATTCACATGTCTGATAGCGACAACTTTCTTCATGGCTGCACCTCCGTGCCAAGGGGATAAGGTTCCAGTTCCAGCGTATCGCCCAGGATGGTGATACCGCCAATGCCGCTTTGATAAACTATCCGACGCTCTTTGACCTGGCTGATATGCAGCCGGTAGCCCTGCTCCGTAGGAAACAGCGCCTGGGCCTGCTGCAGTTGGTCGCTGGCCCAGGGGGTGAACATCTGCAAACGGGCGAAAGCTTTGCCATCGTGTTGAATATCGAGTACGTAATGTTTTTCCATCTTTACCCCTTAACTTTTACGTTCCAAACAGGTAATCTGTTTTGAACTAATACAAAAAGGCTTTATGTATGGGTTCATTGTATGCAAAAGGCGGCAGCGCTGTCCAGATTGCTGAACAGATCAGCACGCAGATCAAGCAGGGGGATTTACAGCCGGGTGACCTGTTGCCGCCGGTGCGTCAACTGGCCGGCGAGCTGGGAGTTAACCCCAATACCGTTGCCAGCGCCTATGGCAAGCTGCGCGATGCCGGGTTGGTCGCTACCCGCGGGCGTGCCGGTACTCAGGTACTGGAGCAACCCCTGATGGCGGTACGCAGTATTCGGCAGGTACCCGAAGGCATGCGTGATTTGGCCAGCGGCAATCTGGATGGAAGCTTGCTACCGGCACTGTCGCTGAGTGCGGCCGACGTCTTCCCACAGCAGAGTGGCTATGACATCAGCGGTGATTTACCGGCGCTATGTCAGCTTGCCGCTGACTGGTTGAGCCAACAGGGGGCGGAACTGGGTGAGACGGCGGTATTTTCCGGGGCGCTGGATGCCATCGAAAAGGCGCTGCGCAGCCATGCGGCACCGGGGGCCTCGGTGTGGGTGGAAGATCCCTGCTGGCCACCGTTATTGACGCTGCTGCGGCATCTGCGTCTCAAACCCTTGCCGCTGCTGGTAGATGAACAGGGTTGCCGTCTGCCGGAAAAGGACGCGGGTACGCAGGGGTGTGCAGTGATCCTGACGCCACGCGCACAGAACCCAACCGGTATGTCGCTTAGCGCTACACGTGCCAATGACTGGCGTGAGTTCCTGGCCCAAAATCCGGGTTGTCTGGCGATTGTCGATGATTTCTGGGGGCCGCTATCGCAACAGCCACTGAATTTGCCGTTTACGGCAGACAAGGGTTTGTATGTGCTGTCACTGAGCAAGTTTCTCAGTCCGGATCTGCGTATAGCGCTGGCCTGCGGCAAGCCGCAACTGTTGCAGGCAATGCGTGCGGATCAATACATACGCGAACGCTGGGTCAGCCATATTCTGCAGCAAATTGCCGCCAAATTATGGATGCAGGCGCAGCGTGATGGCTTGCTGGTGCGGGCGCAGCAGGCTTACCAGCAACGACGTGACGCGTTGACGGAGCGGTTGCAAGCATTGGCCGGCTCGCGGTTAGCGCCGGGTGAAGGGATACATATCTGGCTGCCGGTGCGTTCAGAAGCCGCCGCCAGCCAAATCATGGCACAGCGCGGCTGGTTGGTGCAGGGCGGTGAACCCTTCCGTCTGAAAAGCGGCCCGGCGATCCGTGTCAGCCTGGCCAACCTGTTTCCGGAGCAGTTAGAGGCAGTGGCTCAGGATCTGGCCGTGGCCATCGGCGCTGGTGCCGTGGTGAACTGATTGGGCAGGCTCAGGCCTGCGCCAACAGTTGCAAAGAGGTCAAACGGGCGACAGGCTCGCTGATCGGCGTGTCTATCACAAACTCTTCCACGCCATATTGCTGCTGCAATTGATCTAACTGACTCCTTACCTGCCGGGCAGTGCCGAGCAGGATGTGGCTTTCGCGCGGCTCAATACGGTAATCGGTAGCTCCGGCCTGCTGAACATAACTCTCTGCCTGCTCAAGGCTGCCGACCGTCACGCTTTGTCCGCCGGTCACGTGTACCCGGTATTGCTGGATCCCGGCGGCCAACGCTTGAGCCTGATCGGCCGTGTCGGCAACGATCACCGCGACGGCCAGCAGGGCTTTGCGTCCGCCACTTTGCTCGGCGTAATGAGCCAGTGCGCGCTGGATATCGTCCGGGTTACCATTGAGCTGCGCGGCAAAGACAAAGGCCCAGCCGTGTTCTGCAGCCAGTTGGGCACTTTCTTTGCTGGCCCCCAGCAGGAAGCGTTGTGCGGGCTGCGACGGTTGCGGTGTGGCACTCAGGCCGGGTTGCGCGTCATCATTGAGGTAGGCGTTGAGCTGGGCAAGCTGCTGCGGAAAGTCCGGTTTATTCTGTTGATCGTGGGCGGCCTGCAGCGCCTGGGTAGATAGCGGCAGCCCGCCGGGCGCTTTACCCACCCCCAAATCGACCCGTCCCGGTGCCAGTGTCGCCAGCAGATTGAAGTTTTCTGCCACCTTATAGGCGCTGTAATGTTGCAGCATGACCCCGCCGGAGCCAATGCGGATACGGGAGGTTTGCCCGAGTAAATAGGCGATCAGCACTTCGGGGGAAGGGCAAGCGAGCTGCGCGGTATTGTGATGCTCGGCCAGCCAAAAGCGACGGTAGCCCCAAATTTCCGCCTGCTGCGCCAAATGCAGCGTGCGTGTCAGCGCCTGGGCGGCGCTCTCTCCTTCGGCAATCGGACTTTTTTCCAACACGCTCAGGGCATAAGCCATTTTCCTGCTCCTTTATCATCATTTATTGATGACAAATAGCATGCCCGGCCCCACAGGCTTAATATTGATTGGAGATAGGATATTCCATTGATAAAAAACGGATTTGGATATGCGCAGAACGGTAAAGAGGCGCGTGATTAACGCGCCTGAAACAGATCAGGATTCCAGCCAGGCTTTCAGGCGAATGGCGTCTTTATAGTGGCCATAGCGCTGCTTCGAGCCGAGCAGGATGATCACCACCGGCTGCCCTTTAATCAGGGTACGCATCACCAGACAGTGTCCGGCTTCGTCGGTGAAACCGGTCTTTTGCAACTGGATTTTCCAGGTGGGATTGTTGATCAGTCCATTGGAGCTGCGGTAGACCAATTGACCGCGGCCAGGACGCACGATTTGCTGTTTGTCGGTACTGAAACGGCGAATGGTCTGATAACGGTAGGCGTGATTAACCATTTTCAGCAGGTCATTGGCACTGGCGACATTGCGCGGTGTCAGCCCGGTAGGATCGTAGAAACGGGCGTGTTTCATGCCAATGGTGCGCGCTTTTTGATTCATTTTCGCCACGAAGGCTTTGCGCCCCCCGGGATAGTTGCGGCTCAGCGCGGAAGCGGCGCGATTTTCCGATGACATCAGCGCGATATGCAGCATGTCACGGCGGCTGAGGGTAGAGCCGATCGTCAGGCGCGAGTGGGTTTTCTTCAACAAATCACGGTCGGCGGCGGTGACCATCATCCTGTTGCCCAGCGGACGCTTGCTGTCCAGCGTGACCATGGCTGTCATCAATTTGGTTAGCGAGGCGATAGGCTGCACCCGGTTGGCTTGTTTCTGATACAGGATTTTCCCGCTACGTTGATTGACCACCAATACCGATTTTGAGTACAGCGCCAGCGGCGCAGCGGCTTGTGCTGCGGGCAGGATGAACAGCAGTGTGAGAACCAAAATGGCGCCGAAGCGGCGTGCGGGAAAACGGATGAGGGAATTAAATAAAGACATGGCAGACGTGACTATGATCCTGAAAGGTGAATGAATATCAGCAAGAGTCTGCACAGCAAATGTGGAGAAAATAGGGTGGCGTTGTAACGGGATGAGAATCCGACAGGGATCAGGGAGGCGTTTTACTGCCTCCCTGGATAAATCAATACACTTCAGGCACCACCATATTGTCGGGCACCGGGTGGCGGTTGTAATCCGGGCTGCGTTTACGCGGCGGCAGGGTGATGACATTGCCTTCCGCCTCTTCGTATGGCAGTTGCTCAAGCAGATGGCGAATACAGTTCAGGCGAGCCTTTTTCTTGTCGACGCCCTGAACCACCCACCATGGCGCCTCAGGAATGTTAGTACGCGCTAACATGACCTCTTTGGCCTCGGTGTAGTCTTCCCAACGGCGGCGGCTCTCCAAATCCATCGGGCTAAGCTTCCACTGCTTTAACGGATCGTGGATGCGGCTGAGAAAGCGCAGTTCCTGCTCATCGTCAGTGATAGAAAACCAGTATTTGACGATCTGTATGCCGCTGCGCGTCAGCATTTTCTCGAACTCCGGCACGCTACGGAAAAACTCTTCATATTCCTCGTCGTTGCAAAAGCCCATCACTTTTTCCACCCCGGCACGGTTGTACCAGCTGCGATCGAACAGCACCATTTCGCCCGCCGCTGGCAGATGGGCGATAAAACGTTGGAAATACCACTGGGTACGTTCGCGGTCGTTCGGCGCAGGCAGCGCGGCCACGCGACAGGTGCGAGGGTTCAGGCGTTGAGTGATACGTTTGATCACGCCACCTTTGCCGGCGGCGTCGCGGCCTTCAAAAATGATCACCAGCCGGTGGCCGGTGCGCATCACCCAGTCCTGCAGTTTGACCAGTTCCCCCTGCAGGCGCAGCAATTCGCGAAAATATTGTTTGCGCCAGGCTTTCTTCTGGTCACTGTCCACTTCGCTATCGTCAAAGCGCAGGTCGTCCAGTTCCATCTCCAGCTCTTCGTCGTAACTGTCGTAAAACTCCTGCAGCAGGCGTTGGTTGAAGCTTTCGTCGCGGTCAAATTCATGCATGGCCATAATTAATTCTCCGTGTTAGCCCGGTTTTAGAAATGGGTGAAAATCCAGTACAGCCCGGCAGAAAGCAGCACTGAGGCCGGCAGCGTCAACACCCAGGCCATCAGCAGATTGCGCAGGGTGGACATTTGCAGGCCGGAGCGGTTGGCCGCCATGGTACCGGCGATGCCGGATGACAGAACGTGGGTCGTGGAGACCGGTAAGCCAAAAATATCCGCCGCGCCGATAGTGGTCATCGCCACCAGTTCGGCACTGGCCCCCTGGGCATAGGTCAGATGACTTTTGCCGATTTTCTCACCAACGGTGACCACAATGCGCCGCCAGCCGACCATGGTGCCCAACCCCAGAGCAATAGCTACCACCACCTTGACCCAGAACGGGATAAAGCGGGTGGCGCTGTCCAGATCGCTTTTCAGGGCGTCCAGATTGCGCTGCGAGTCAGCGGATAATTGCAGCTGTTTTTCCGACTTCAGGTGTTTAATCACCTCCGATGCCAGATACATATCGTTACGGGTGTTGGAAACCGCCTGCGCAGGGATTTTGTCGACCGAGCCGTATTGGCGAATTTGATCGCCAATGGCCCCGGTCAGCTGCGCCAGCGCTGGGACCACTTCTGCGGTCAGTTCACTGGTACGCACATAGCCGGTCAGCACGTCGCGCGGCGGAGTCTGGCTGACCTGCGGGAACTGGTGCAGCAGTTGGTTTTTGGTTACTTCCGCCAGTGCCGCCACGCGTGGGATTTGTTCTGGCGGCATGGAGCGGTTCAGCGCGTAGGCAATCGGCATGGTCCCGACCAGGATCAGCATGATCAGCCCCATGCCTTTTTGCCCGTCGTTGGAGCCATGGGCAAAGGAAACCCCGGTACAGGTGAGGATCAGCAAACCGCGGATCCACAGCGGCGGCGGCGAATCATTCTTGGGGGCGGTGTACAACTGACGATTTTTGACGAAGACTTTCAGCGCCAGCAGCAGCAGGGCAGCAAACACAAAACCGATCACCGGGGAAAGCAACAAGGCGTAGCCCACCTTAATCGCCTGGCCCCAGTCAACACCGCTGGTGCCGGTGCGGCCATGGATTAGCGCATTGGCTACCCCAACGCCGATAATCGAGCCAATCAGGGTATGAGACGAGGAGGCAGGCAGCCCGAGCCACCAGGTGCCGAGGTTCCAGATAATCGCCGAGAACAGCAGGGCGTAAACCATGGCAAAGCCATTGCCGGTACCGGCCTGCAAGATCAACTCAACCGGCAACAGCGAAATGATGCCGAACGCCACCACTCCGCTGGAGAGCAACACGCCGAGAAAGTTAAAGAACCCTGACCAAACCACGGCCACCATGGGCGACAATGAATGGGTATAAATAACGGTGGCCACCGCATTGGCGGTATCATGAAAACCATTAACAAATTCAAAGCCCAGCGCAATCAGCAACGCTAACCCCAATAAAAGGAACGGCAGGTAGCTGGTATATACCGCACCGGCATCGCTAACGTCGTTAAATAAATTCACCCCGGCAAAAGCTATCCCCAGTACTAATAAAAAAACAAAAAAAAGAACAGTGAGTCGACTGTTCTTTTGGTGGATTTTTGGCAGGCTGGACGCGGTTGGCGCACCTGCCTGAACGGCGCTGTTATCGCTCATAAAGGACCTTCCCGATAGACTTCATTAGAATACTGACGATGTTGTACAGTGCTGCCATCAAAGTATTGGGAAATAATGTGACTTTTTTATGACGCTAATATTAATCATCGGGAAAAGTGAAAATAATTAACGTTGTCATTTAAAGATTGATATAAAGGCGAAAGCCAATTAATTAATCAGTGCGGTTATTCAGGATAAAAGTTTATGGCTCAAACGGTTGCGGGAAAATTGCACAAACTTGATTTCGATGATGAGGTTACCGGGCTGATTTACGGACACGTGTTCCGCACGGCAGAGCCGCCGCAGCCGGTGTCTTCGCAGCAGGCTTGCCAGGCCTGGCAGGCGTTGGTACCGGGTGAGGGATTTATCTGGCTACATCTCAACCTTAACCATGCAGCCGCAGAAAAATGGCTAAAAAACCACTTTGCCATTTCCGATTTTTTCTTTGACGAAATCCGTCACGGTTCCCATACCACCCGCATTGAGCGCCAGGGCGATGATCTGTTCGCGGTGCTCAACGACGTCATTTTTCACCCCAAAGAGAACAATCCAGAGATTGCCACGCTGTGGCTGTACTGCCGTAGCGGGCTGGTGGTCACGGCAAGGCACAAACCGCTGCGTTTGATTGAGCGGTTGCTGGGCCGTCTGGGGCCGCTGCAACTGGCATCCTCTACCGAACTGTTGGCGCACCTGCTGGAAGAACAGGAAGAGGTGCTGGAGCAGGTAGTCCGCCAGGCCAACCAGTATGTTGACACCATTGAAGATCGCCTGTTGAGCAATCATGTGAAGCGTAACCGCACCGAACTGGGGCGCATGCGTCGCATGTTGTTGCGATTTCAGCGGCTTTTGGCACCGGAGCCGGCGGCGCTGTTTCGTTTACTGAATCGGCCGCCGACCTGGCTGAGCCGCGACGTGGTGCAGGATTTACGCCAGTTCACCGAAGAGTTCACCGTGGTATTGAACGACCTTGCCAGTCTGACCGAGCGAATTCGTCTGTTACAAGAGGAGATTGGCGCCAAGCAGATGGAGCAGAACAACCGCACGCTGTACACCCTGACGGTGATCACCGTATTGGCGTTGCCGATCAATATCGTTGCCGGTTTCTTCGGTATGAATGTGGGCGGGATCCCGCTGGCCAGCAATCACCACGGTTTTATCCTGTTGGTGTTGCTGGTCGGCGGCTTTACGCTGGTGACCGGCTATCTGGCCTTCAGACGCCGGGATGAAGGCTGATCAGAGTCTGGCCCGGTACTCTTCTTCCAGCCTGGCGTGGGTACTCCAGAAGGGCTTAGGTTGCCGGTCGTGCAGACGGTCAACCAGAATATCCAGATGGGTGTGCCAGCCGCCGGCCACGCTTAGCATTTCGTCACGGTTAGCCAGACGACGGTGGGTCACCGTCAACAGCACCGCGTTACCCTGTTCGGTCAATTCGAAGGTCACTTCGGAAGGGCGGTTCTGCCCCTGTTCCGCCCAGGTAAAGCTCAGCAACCGCGGCGGGAACAGGCAGGTGATATGGCCGACGTTACTGACGCTGCAACCGAGGTTTTTATATTTGGCCGGCGTTTGTTCATGCTCACCGGTCAAGTCGGAATTGCGGAACACCAGCTCAACCTGGGCACCGTTTTCCAGCTTCATATCGCCGGCGGCCAGCCAGGTGGCGCGTTTGTCGGATTCCGTCAGATAGGCCCAGACCCGTTCGATCGGGCCGGGCAGCAGCCGCTGAATGCGCAGCGTGCCGGTTTCAATAATCATGCCGTAGTCGTTCATAGTTCACTCCTTGGGAGGATTCGGTTCGGGCTGCAGCAGCGCTATTTCCAGCGCGTCCAGCCGCTCTGTCCAGAAATGCTCGTAGGTTTTCAGCCATTGCATGGCCTGCGCCATTGGCTCGGGTTCAAGCCGGCAGATATGGTTTCTTCCCTGCACGGTACGCTGCACCAGCCCAGCAAGCTCCAGTGCCTTGATATGCTTGGATGCACCGGCAAACGACATTTGCAGCGGCGCGGCCAGTTCACCAATGCTGTGCTCACCGCCGGCCAACGCACGCAGTATCGCGCGCCGCGTTGGGTCGGAAAGTGCACGAAAAATGGCGTCCAGCTGTGAGGAAGATAATTTAACCATATGGTTGAATATAGAACAGGCGGGCTAATATTCAACCAGTTTGTTGAATATTTTTTTCCAGGCCCCGGCCGATTAACCGGGGCTGTGGGATCAGGCGCGGGTTTGCGCCAGCAGCGCGTTAAGCAACACGTTGGCTCCGGCGGTCGCCCAAGCAGGCGAGATGTTTTCCAGTTCGTTGTGGCTGATACCGTCCACGCAGGGAATGAAAATCATCGCCGTGGGGGCCACCCGACTCAGGTAGCAGGCGTCGTGACCGGCACCGGAAACCATATCGCGGTGTGAATACCCCAGCGCCTGTGCCGCCTGTCGGACGCTGTCGATACAGCCTTGATCAAAACGTATCGGTTGATACTGGAAGATACGCTCGGCACTGGCGCTCAGCCCCTGGGTGCCAACCTCGGCCACCGCAGCCAGCAGCTGTTGTTCCATCTGTTCCAGTACCGCCTCTTGCGGGTGACGGAATTCAACGCTGAAGAACACCTTGCCAGGCACCACGTTACGCGAATTGGGGGTAATTTGTGCCATCCCCACCGTGGCGCGCGCGTCTGGCATGAAATGCTTGCCGATGTTGTTGATTGCCGTAACCAGGGTGGCGAAACCAAGCAGGGCATCACGGCGGCGATCCATCGGCGTGGTTCCGGCATGGGCGCTAAAACCGGTGATTTCCAGCTCATACCAGCGTTGACCTTGCGCTGTGGTCACTACGCCAATCTCAATGTTTTCCGCTTCGAGGATAGGGCCTTGCTCAATATGCAGCTCAAAGGCGGCGTGGATCGGCATGTCGCCCACGGTGTGTTCACCGGCGTAGCCAATCTGCTGCAACGCCTCACCGATACTGATGCCTTGTGAATCGCTGCGTGACAGGCCGTATTCCAGATCGAACACCCCGGCAAACACCCCGGAGGCAATCATTGCCGGGGCGAAACGAGCGCCTTCTTCGTTGGTCCAGTTGATCACTTCCAGCGCTCGCTCGGTGGCAATCTGGCGATCGTTAAGGGTGCGGATCGCTTCCAGACCGGCCAACACGCCATAAATACCGTCGAAACGGCCGCCGTTGGGCTGGGAGTCAACGTGGGAACCGGTGATCACCGGCGCCAATTCCGGGCGGGTGCCTTCACGGCGCAAAAACATATTACCCATGCGGTCGACCCGTACACTGCAACCGGCTGCCAGCGCCCAGTCACGCAATTGGTCGCGTGCCTGACGGTCCTCTTCGCTGAGCGCCAGGCGGGTGACGCCGTCTTTCGGGATGGCGCCGAATTGCGCCATGTCGAGCAGGCTTTGCCACAGGCGTTCGCCATTCACCTGATGCGTCATTTTTTCTCTCCCGGCGCTTTGGCGGTGTAGCGGAAATCGCAGCAGGACGCGCCGGACATAATGGTCTGGGTACGCTGCAGTTCGACATCCGGCGCATAGCCGACGATAAACTGACTGTCGCGAGCGCAGGACAACAGGTGGCCGATTTCCCCCAGCCCCATCTGGTGGTACATTTCGGCATAACGGCAGCGGGTGACGTTATAGTCGAAATGCTGCTCGTCCTGGTTGATCACCTTCACCTGCAGCGCATCGTCTTTTTCCCACAGGTACTGCAAGGCGGCGAAACTCTGCAAATCAGCGCCATTCGGCTCCTGCGCGGCAAAGTTTTTACCGGCCTCGATGGCCGCGTTTTCGATGGCTTCGCCAATCACCGCCTGCGCTCGCTCTTTACCGATCTCACGCACCAGGATTTGGTAGATTGGCTTGATGATTTCCGCCTCTATCCGGCGTCGGGCCAGAATGCCCAATTCGTTTTTTGCCTCGCTCATTGCCTTGCTCCTCACTGCCTTGCGGATTGTTATTGTGCTTTTGCGCCGCCCAGTACGCTTTGCGGCTGCCATTTGCCGTCAACCACCCGGTAAAGAGTGAAACTCGGCTGCTGCAGATTGCCCTGTGCATCGAACGCAATAGTGCCCGTGACGCCCTGATAATGGATGGCGCGCAGCTTCGGTAGATAATCGGCCGGATCGGCGGACCCCGCCTGCTCGATGGCGGCAATCAAAACCCGCGTAGCGTCGTAGGCGAAGGGCGCATGCAGTTCGATATGGGTTTTGTAGCGGTCACGGTAGGCCTGCTCAAAGGCTTTGCCGCCTGGCATCTGTTCCAGCGGCAGGCCCGGCTCCAGTGCCACCACGCCTTCACCTTCTTTCTGTGCCAGCGTCAGGAAAGTCTGGCTGACAAAGCCACCTGCGCCCATCAGTTGGGTGTTCATCCCCAACTGTTTGATGCGACGGGCCAGCGGGGCGGCCTGCGAGTCGACGCCGCCGAAGAAGATCAAATCGGCGTTCTTGCTGCGCACGGTGGTCAGTACCGCACTGAAATCAACGGTCTTGTCGTCGACATACTCCCGCGCGACCGGTTGCAGGCCCTGAGCCGCCAGCGACTTGATAAACTCATCTGCCAGCCCCTGGCCGAACGCGGTGCGATCGTCGATTACCGCAATACGCTTGGCCTTCAGCACCTTCACCGCATAGTCACCGGCATAATGACCGCCGTCATCGTCGTGGCCCATTACGCGGAAGCTGGTATCGAACCCTTGCTGAGTATAGCCGTGGCCAGTGGCGACCGGTGCGACCTGAGCAATACCGGCGTCGTGGTAAATACGTGCCGCCGGGATGCTGGTGCCGGTGTTCCAATGGCCGACCACGCCGGCGACGCCTTCGTCCACCAGGCGTTGGGCTACCGCAACGGCGGTGCGTGGGTCTGACTGATCGTCCTCGGACAGCAGTTTAAAGGTGACCGGCTTGCCTTTCAGCGTCGGTTTCTGGGCGTTGGCATCGGCGATGGCCAACTGCGCGCCATTTTCCAAATCCTTGCCGATACGGGCGGAAGGGCCGGTCAGCGGGCCTGCCAGCCCGATCAAAATAGTTTCATCGGCCTGAACCGGCGATGTCGCGCCCAGACTGACCAGAACGGCGGCGGCCAGCGCCAACGGCTTGAAGCGAGTTATCTTGCTCATGTAAAACTCCCGGTGTGGTTAAAAGTAAAAACGGTTATTCGCCCAGATAGGCTTGTTTGATTTTTTCATCGTCCAGCAGGTCGGCAGAGCGACCACAGTGGCTCAGGCTGCCGCTGTCCAGCACATAGGCGCGATCCGTAGATGCCAGTGCCAGTCGGGCATTTTGTTCCACCAAAAGCAGCGTGACACCGTCACGAGAAAGGCTTTTGATAACCTCAAAAATGGCTTCAACCACGATCGGCGCCAACCCCATTGAGGGCTCATCCAGCACCAACAGGCGCGGTCGGCTGAGTAACGCCCGGCCAATGGCCACCATCTGCTGCTCACCGCCGGAAAGCAGCCCGGCCTGCTGTTGCAGCCGTTCACGCAACCGCGGGAATATAGAGCAAACCTGTTCCAGATCTTGTCGCACCGCCGGTTTGTCACGGCGCGAATAGGCACCAAGCTGCAGGTTTTCCAGCACCGTCATGCGGGCGAAAATACCGCGGCCTTCCGGGACCATCACCAGGCCCTGTTGCAATAAGCGATGGGGTGGCATACCGCGAATGGAACGGCCATCGAACAGGATTTCCCCTTCGAAGGGTTGCAGACCGGTCAGCGCGCGCAGGCTGGAGGTTTTACCTGCACCGTTAGCACCGATCAAAGTCACCTGTTCGCCGCTGTTCACTGTAAAATCGATGCCTTTCACGGCATGAATGCCGCCGTAAGACACTTTTAACTGTTTGACCATCAATAAGGGTTCAGACATCGGCAGCTCCCCCCAGATAAGCGCGGATCACCGCCGGTTCACGTCGCACCTGTGCCGGTTCGCCTTCGGCGATCACTCGGCCGTAATCAAGTACCGTCAGACGGTCGCACAATCCCATCACCAGTTTGACGTCGTGCTCGATCAACAACAGGGTTTTGCCGCTTTCGCGGATACGTTGCAGTAGCTCGCGCAGCGCCACTTTTTCGGCGGCGTTCATACCGGCTGCCGGTTCATCCAGCGCCAGTAATTTGGGTTCGGTGGCCAGCGCCCGGGCGATTTCCAACCGCCGCTGGTGGCCGTAGGAAAGATCGCCGGCGCGATAGTGGGCAAACTGGCTGATGCCGACGTACTCCAGCAGCGCGTGGGATTTCTCTCGTGTGGCTTGCTCTTCCTCTCGGGCACGCCGATGGCGTGAGATCGCCGCCCACAGACCGTTGCGGGTGCGCAGATGGCAACCGACCATCACGTTCTCCAGAACGCTCATTTCATTGAACAAGCGCAGGTTTTGGAAGGTGCGGGCGATACCGGCCTGTGCCACCTTGTCGATGGCCTGCGGCTTGTAGCGGCGATCCTGCAGACGAAACTCGCCGCTGTCGGCCCGGTACAGGCCAGTGATCAGGTTGAAACAGGTGGTTTTTCCTGCACCGTTCGGCCCGATCAACCCGTAAATTTCGCCCTGGTGAATGCTGATGCTTACGTCATCCACCGCGGTCAGCCCGCCAAAGCGCTTACTGACGTGACTGAGTGTGAGAAGTGGCGTCATGAAGCGGCTCCCGGTTGATGGCGTGCCGGCCACAGGCCCGCAGGGCGATACAGCATCACCAGAATCAGGGCCAGCCCGTAGAACAGTTGGCGAATAATCTCTGGATCTATCCACACCTGGCCGAATAGCGCCTGTTGCAGAGGGCCCATGGTGCTGCGCAGCAGCTCTGGCAGGGCGGCCAGCAGTAATGCGCCGAGGATCACGCCGGGTATGTGGCCCATGCCGCCCAACACCACCATTGCCAATACGGCGATCGACTCTTGCAGAGTGAAGGATTCCGGTGAGACAAAGCCCTGAAACGCCGCAAACAGTGCGCCGGCGACACCGCCAAAAGTGGCTCCGATGGCGAAAGCCAGCAGCTTGAAGTTGCGTGTGTTGATGCCCATCGCCCGCGCTGCGTCTTCATCTTCGCGAATGGCGGTCCAGGCGCGGCCAATCCGCGAATGCTGCAGGCGCAGGCAGACAAACAGGATCAGCAACAGCAGAGCAGCGAACAGGTAATAATAGAGATACAGCGATGAAAAACGGATGCCAAACCACGTGTGCATACCGGAAAATTTCAGGCCGAACAGCGTGACCGGATCGATAGCGGAAATCCCTTTAGGACCATTGGTGATATTGAGTGGCCGGTCCAGATTACGCATCAAAATACGCACTATCTCACCGAAACCCAGCGTGACGATCGCCAGATAGTCGCCACGCAACCTCAGCGTAGGTGCTCCCAGCAGAATGCCGCACAGCGCTGCCAGCACCGCTGCCAGTGGGATCAACAGCAGGATCGACAGATGCAGCCCCTCAGGGAACCACTGCAACAGCAGCGGAAATTGTTGAGTAAGGTGCGGTGACGAGAGCAGTGCGGTCAGGTAGGCGCCGACGGCGTAAAAAGCGATAAATCCCATGTCCAGCAGGCCGGTGAGGCCGACCACGATGTTCAGACCCAGCGCCAGCATCAGATACAGCAGTGCGAAGTCGATCACCCGCACCCAATAGTTACCGCCGACGGATCCGGCCACCCAGGGGGCCAGCAGCAGACCGAGAAAAAACAGAACCACACCAAGTCTGGCGCGATGAGGGGAAGCGGTGTGTAGAGTAGCGGTCAGAATAGTCATCTCGTGTCCTCAGGCGCGGGTGGCGACGCGTTCGCCCAACAGCCCGGATGGGCGCAATACCAATACGGCAATCAAGATCAGGAAGGCGAAAACGTCCTGATAGTTACTGCCGAAGGTACCGCCGGTCAGTTCGCCGAGATAACCGGTGCCCAGCGACTCGAACAGCCCCAGCAATAATCCGCCGAGCATGGCACCGCGCAGGTTGCCGATACCGCCCAGCACGGCGGCAGTAAAGGCCTTGATGCCTGGCAGGAAGCCCATGGAGAAACCGGCGTTACCATAATTGCTGGCCATCATGATGCCCGCTATGGCTGCCAGTGCGCCGCCGAGGGCGAAGGTCAGAATGATGATGCGGTTGGGATCGATGCCCATCAGGCTGGCGACCTGCGGGTTTTCCGCCGTGGCACGCATGGCGCGGCCAAAGCGCGAGTGCTCGACCAGCAGCAGCAACCCGAGCATCACCAGTACTGCGACCCCCAGCGTGGCGATTCCGGTACCGGTGATCACCGCTGGTGCGTGTTCAGCGCTACCCTGGGTCAGGGCAATAGGTGACATGGGCAGCAGTTGCGGGAACATTAACGGATTGCGCGACCAGATCAGCATCGCCAGCGTTTGCAGCAGTAGCGATACGCCAATCCCGCTGATCAGCGGAGCCAGACGCGGAGCATTACGCAGGCGACGGTAGGCCAGCCGTTCAATGCTCATCGACACCAACGCGCAGACCGCCATGGCAACCAGCGCCGCCAGCAACAGCATGACGTAAGGTGACAGGCCAGGGAAATGATGCTGCAACACGCCCAGGGTAGACAGGGCGCTCAGTGCGCCAACCATCAACACATCGCCGTGGGCAAAATTGATAATGCGCAGAATGCCGTACACCATGGTGTAACCCAGGGCGATCAACGCATAAATGCTGCCGAGCATCAGTCCGTTGACGGTCTGCTGTACCAGCGTATCCATAGGGGGAGTCCCGAAAAATTATGATTCAGGAAGCTCAGAGTAGAGAGTTAGCGAAAATTGTAAAATACGGAAATATAATTTCTTATACAGAAAATGTGTGTTTTTAATTTATTGATTTATTTGTATATTAATTTCAAGCCGCCGACGATGTTTAACCGAAATAGTCAACATATGAAAAAAACAGAACAATGCGTCACAGCGTTGCCTAACGATCCGCCGCTGCGCGCGGTGCGGGCGTTTGAGGCTATCGCCCGCCTGGGTAGCATCACCGCCGCGGCGAAAGAACTTGCGATATCCCCTTCGGCAGTCAGTCACCAACTCAAAACGCTGGAGGCCTTTTTGCAAATGCCGCTGACCGAGCGGCAGGGGCGTAACCTGATCCTGCGCAACGAAGGGCGGGATTATTACCGCTCTATTCGCTCGGCGTTTAACGTATTACGCCAGGCGACCGAGCAGGTGCGTGAGCAATCGGCTTCCCGGCAGGTCACCATCAGCCTGATCCCGCTGTTCGGCATGGGCTGGTTTATTCCGCGTTTGCATGGGTTTCTGCGCGAAAACCCTGATATCGACATCAATGTGGTGTACGCCAACCACCGTAATTACCTCAGTGACGCTGCCGATATCTCGATTCGTTTTGGCACCGGGCAATGGAGCGGTTATCGCAGTGAAAAACTGATGTCCGGCAAAATGGTGCCGGTGTGCAGTCGGGGGTTTATCAAGGTGCACGGACTGTTGGACACGCCGGATCAACTTTCTCCACTGCCGCTGCTGCATGACGAAGAACGCACCACCTGGATGCAATGGTTTCAGTTGGCCGGAGTCCGTCGGCCGCTACGCAGTACCGGCCCGATGTTTGAAGATGGCTTGCTGACGCTGGCGGCGGTGCAGGCGGGTTTGGGCTGCGCCCTGATGCGTGAGCCGTTGATCGCGCCTTACCTCAGCAGCGGCGAACTGGTTAAGCTGTTTGACCTGGCAATTGATGACGGCCGAGATTACTACCTGTGCGTAAGGCAGAACACCGAACTGTCGCCGGAAGGGCTGAACCTGCAACGCTGGTTGCTCAAAGAGGCCGAAGGTTGAATAAGGCCACGTGCTAACGGCCTGAACTGTCTATCCTGAATATATCGCGATGGCTTATTCAGGAGCGCTTGATGACCACAGAGAATGAACCGGAAACGCCTAAAATGAGCCTGCCACTGCTGGCCGGTGGCGCATTGGGGGTGGTGTTCGGCGATATCGGCACCAGCCCGCTGTATACCCTGAAAACCGTGCTGTTTCTCTCCGGTGATGCGCCGTCGCCACCGGTGATCCTTGGCCTGCTGTCGCTGATTTTCTGGACGCTGGTGATTGTCACCTCACTGAAATACGCCATGTTTGCCATGCGTATCGATAACCGTGGCGAAGGCGGCATCATGGCGCTGATGTCATTGTTGGTCAGTAAGAAAAAGATCCGACCGATGGTGGTGTTTGCCGGCCTGTTTGGCGCGGCGCTGATCTACGGCGATGGTGCGATCACCCCGGCGATTTCGGTATTGTCGGCGCTGGAAGGGCTGAATATTGTCCTGCCCGAGTCTCAACCCTATATCCTGCCGGCGGCGGTGGTGATCCTGGTCAGCCTGTTCGCCATTCAACCCTTGGGCACCGCGCGCATCGGCAAAGTTTTCGGGCCGATTATGGCGCTGTGGTTCTTTTCCATCGCCGCGCTGGGCATTTGGGGAATTATCCAGCATCCGGCGGTGCTGATGGCGTTAAACCCGCTGTATGGCATTGATTTTCTGTTTTCCAATGGGCTGACCAGTTTCCTGGTGCTGGGCGGCGTTTTCCTCTGTGTCACCGGTGCGGAAGCGCTATACGCCGATATGGGGCACTTTGGCAAAAAACCGATCTGGCTCGCCTGGTTTGGCATTGTGTTCCCCAGCCTGTTACTGAACTATGCCGGGCAGGCCGCGCTGATCCTCTCCGGTGCGGACGTCACCCAGAATATCTTTTTCCGCCTGTGTCCGCCGATACTGCAAATTCCGCTGGTGATTTTGGCGACCCTGGCCACCATTATCGCCAGTCAGGCGATCATCAGCGGGGCGTTTTCCATGACCCGCCAGGCGATCCAGCTTGGTTGGCTGCCGCGATTGCGGGTCAAACAGACCACCGAAGAAAGTTATGGGCAAATTTACATCAGCGCCATTAACTGGCTGCTGATGGCGGCAACGGTATTTTTGACGGTGTTCTTCAAGTCATCCGATAATTTGGCCGCCGCCTACGGTATCGCCGTATCGCTCACCATGATCATGACTACCGGACTGCTGTTTGTGGCCATGCGCGAGGTGTGGCGTTGGGGAGCGATCGCCAGCCTGTTGGTGGCCGGAAGCTTCTTTATCGTCGATCTTAGCTTCCTGCTGGCCAATCTCAGCAAGGTAATGCAGGGCGGGTACGTCCCGCTGCTGCTGGCGACTCTGGTGTATGGCGTGATGTTAATCTGGCATCGCGGGGTGATCGCGGCTTCCCGTACGTTGGGTGAGAAGAGTGTGCCGCTGGCAGATTTTTTGGTCCATCTTGAGGAGCAGAGTATCCCCAGGGTTCCGGGCACGGCGATCTTTCTTACCCGCACCCTGAGCGGCACGCCGCCGGTGATGAAATGGCATGTCAAACGCAACGGTTCGCTGCATGCCAATGTGCTGTCGCTGCATATCACGATCGTTAACGAACCCCGGGTGGCGAATGCCGAACGGCTGGTGATGCGGCAACAATCACCGGGATTTTGGTGTGGCGTGGCGAGCTATGGCTTTATGGAGCGACCCAATATTCCTCGTCTGTTACACCATGCGGAGGCACAGAAAACCGGGCTGAATTTTGACGATGCCACCTATTATCTGGGGCTTGAAACCGTGGTGCGCCGCGAGGCCAATGACCGTTTACCGGCCTGGCAACGCAACATTTTTGCGCTGATGGTGCGTAACGGCATGCACGTGACGGATTACTATTATTTG
Source organism: Serratia sp. S4 (assembly GCF_000347995.1). Taxonomy (NCBI): domain Bacteria; kingdom Pseudomonadati; phylum Pseudomonadota; class Gammaproteobacteria; order Enterobacterales; family Yersiniaceae; genus Serratia; species Serratia sp. S4. The sequence goes on along the minus strand of NZ_KB661120.1, from coordinate 2,773,514 downwards.
CCGAGTGACCAGGTAGTCGAAATCAGCCGGCGGGTGCCGGTGTGAGCCGTTTGGCTATAGGTTAAAATCAATGGGTATTTAGCCAGCGGCGAGTGAGAGGGTAAATTGCCGTGGCAGCGATGGTGCTGCTAACGGACGAAGCCCCTATGTCATTATTCGATCTTGCTGCGCTGGCCAGCGATTTACCGGAAGCGTGGCGTTCCAGCGTATTGGGCCGTGTCGGCCCGGCCAATATCAAAGTATTGCGGATGGATCCGCGCACCATTGACGATGAAGTTCATGACTATCACGAAGGATTACTGGTGATCGCCGGGCAACTGCGGCTGGAAGTGAAGGGCGAGGAAATTACGATCAACGCCGGGCAACTGTATCAGGCCACTGCCGGCGTGCCGCATCGGGTACTGGCTGGCAGCCACGGCACCCTGGTGATATTTGATTTACCGGAGTGATCAATCCAGCGCCGAAAGCGCAATCTTGACCGCTGCCTCTAATCTTGCCCGGCTGACGCCATCGCGTGCCTGCACCGACAAACCGTGCAGGAAGGCGGCAAAATAGTCGCCGAGGGCGTCAGCATCGGTTTCTGGTGGCAGTTCCCCCGTCGCAACGGCGGTTTGCAGCCGGTCAATCATGCCCTGGGTGCGTTGCAAACGATGCTCCGCCAGCCAGTCTTTGATACCGCTGTTTTCGTCACTGACGCTGGCGGCGGAAGACACTACCATGCAACCTTGCGGCAGGTCAGTGCGGCTGTAGAGTGCTACCGCGTCGTCCAGCAGGCGTTTTATCGCCACACGTACGCTGCTTTCTTCGCTGAAAGCGCGATCGGCAAAACCACCTTCATGGTTTTCGTAGCTGGCAATGGCTTCGCGGAACAGCAATTCTTTCGAACCGAATGCTTTATAAATACGCGCAGAGGCAATGCCCAACTCGGCGACCAAATCCGACATGGAGGTGCCTTCATACCCCTGACGCCAGAAGAGATCCCGGGCTTTCAATAACGCCTGTTCACGGTCGAATTCGCGCGGTCTGCCTGCCATTCCTCTGTTCCTGTTTATCTGTTGTTCTGCGCAACAGGATCGCTTAAATCCACTGTAATACCAACGATTTTTTAAAATTCACTTGCTGAGGAATTGATTTAAGCCTATTGTTTGTCAATCGACAACCAATTGGAGTTTAGAATGAAAACCTTGAAAGGTCCAAGCCTGCATCTGGCACAGTTCAGTGACGATGCCGCCCCCTTTAACAGCCTGCCGGCTATCGCCCAGTGGGCGGCGCAAACCGGCTTTAAAGCTTTGCAAATTCCGGCATGGGATAGTCGCCTGTTTGATTTGGCCACCGCCGCAGAAAGCCAAACCTATTGTGATGAGCTGGTCGGCATGTTGGCAGACCATGGTCTGGTGGTCAGTGAACTCACTACCCATATTTTTGGCCAGTTGATGGCGGTGCATCCGGCCTATGACGCATTGTGCGACAGTTTTGCGCCAGCGGAACTGCATGGCAACCCGCAGGCTCGTGGCGAGTGGGCGCATCAGCAGTTATTGTTGGCGGCCAAAGCCTCTGCGCGGTTGGGACTCAGTGAGATGGGCACCTTCTCCGGTTCCCTGGCCTGGCCGTATTTGTTCCCGTTCCCGCAGCGTCCGGCGGGGCTGATCGAAACGGCGTTCGATGAACTGGCCAAACGCTGGTTGCCGGTGCTCAACGCCTGCGACGAGCAAGGGGTGAACCTGTGTTATGAAATTCACCCGAGCGAAGACCTGCACGACGGCGTGACCTTTGAAATGTTCCATCAGCGCGTTGGGGCACATCCGCGCTGCCAGATCCTGTTCGACCCGAGCCATTTCGTGCTGCAACAGCTGAACTATCTGGATTACATCGATATTTACAGGGACTTTATCCGCATGTTCCACGTCAAGGACGCCGAGTTCAACCCGACCGGACGGCAGGGCATTTACGGCGGCTATCAGTCATGGACCGACCGTGCCGGACGTTTCCGCTCATTGGGTGACGGCCAGGTGGATTTCAAAGGCATTTTCTCGCGGCTGACCCAGCATGGCTACGCCGGTTGGGCGACGCTGGAGTGGGAATGCTGCCTGAAACACCCGCAGGATGGCGCACGCGAAGGCGCGGCCTTTATTCGTGACCACATCATCAACGTCACCGACAAGGTGTTTGATGACTTTGCCGGTGCGCCGGTTGACCAACAGCAAATCAATACCTTGCTTGGCCTGCGCTGAGCCACACAATTCCACCACGGAGAACACCGATGACACTGCAAAATAACGGGGCCATGTTGAATGGACCTGAACCCGAACACGTCTATACGCGGGTAAACGGCAACCGAATTCACTGCGTGACGCTTGGCGAAGGGCAGCCGGTACTGCTGATCCCAGGGTGGCCGCAAACCTGGTACACCTGGCGTCATGTGATGCAGGCCCTGGCGGCGGCAGGCTTTAAGGCGATAGCGGTAGATCCGCCGGGCATTGGCGATTCAGATAAACCCCACGGGGGTTATGATACCGGCAGCGTGGCCGCTACCTTGCACCAAACCATGCTGCAACTGGGGCATCCGCGCTATCAACTGGTCGGTCATGATATTGGCATGTGGGTGGGTTATGCCATGGCGAGCGATTTCCCGCAGGCGGTGACGGGGCTGGTACTGACGGAGGCGGTGATCCCAGGGTTGGCACCCGCGCCACCGATTTTTGTACCGGCAGAACAAAATATTTTCCTGTGGCACTTCATGTTCAACCAACTGGCGGATTTGCCTGAAGCCTTGACGCTGGGCCGCGAGAGAGAATATCTGAGCTATATCTTTAACCGCTGGTCTTATCGTCGCGATCGGGTAGCGGCGGAAACCTACATCGCCGCCTATTCGGCACCGGGCAGCCTGCGGGCCGGTTTTGATTATTATCGCGCCATTCCGGAAACCATCCGGCAAAACCAGCGTCGGGCCCAGACACCGCTCAGCATGCCGGTGATGACCATTGGTGCCGAGCACGCCACCGGCGATGCGCCCTATGTCACGTTGCAGGGCAACGCCGTTAACCTGCGCGGCGAAACGGTCGCTGACTGCGGTCATTTCATCACCGAAGAGTGCCATGAGGCGTTTATTGCTCTGGTAGTGCCATTCTTGTCAGGGAGCCTGGCCGATGCCGCTTGACTCACAGATTGCCCGTTTTCTGGCGGAAACGGCAGATGCCGCCGCGCCTGAATCCCTGAGTGAAATGCGTGCCGCCGCGCAGGCCGGGTTGTTGGCGTTGCAGGGGGAAGCAGAAGCCAGTGGTGGCGTCCGTGATGGAAGTGTGACCGCTGACGATGGCCATGAGATCGCCGTTCGTGCTTATGCGCCGCTGGGCGTGACACAGGGTGAACCTCTGCCCGCGATGCTGTATGCCCACGGCGGCGGTTGGTGTCTGGGGACGCTGGCGCTGTACGACCAGCCTTGCCAGGCGCTGGCCAATGCCACCGGGCGGGTGATCTTGTCGGTTGATTACCGATTGGCGCCGGAGCATCCCTATCCGCGGCCGCTGGAAGACCTGTATCAGGCACTGTGCGACGTGGTTGAACGGGCCGATGAGTGGGGCGTTGACGTTACGCGCCTTGCGGTTGGCGGCGACAGCGCCGGTGGCAATCTGGCCGCCGCCGTGGCGCTGTTGGCCCGCGACCGGAATGGCCCACGGATTGAACATCAACTGTTGCTGTATCCGGCGTTAAGTCGCGCTATGGATACGGCGAGTTACCAGGCTTATGCGCAGGGTTACTACCTGACCAGGGAGGTCATGGAGTTTTGCTGGGGGCAGTATCTGGGGGACGGAGCCCAGGGGCATGACCCTTACGCTGAACCGCTGCATGCCGCAACGCTTCGGCAGTTGCCACCGGCGACCATTCTGAGTTGTGAGTACGATCCGTTGCGCGATGAGGCCGAACATTATGCCCAGCGGTTGCGTGAAGATGGGGTCGCGGTGCGCTGTGAACGGCTGCCGGGCATGGTACACGCCTGCATTCATATGCTGGGTTTGACCCCGGCGGCGCGAGTGTTATTCGATAAGGTTGGTTCGAAGTAAGGCCCAGGCTGTTATCTGGGTGAGAGTCTCCCTCTCCTGGGGGAGAGGGTCGGGGTGAGGGAAAACAGACAGAACCCTCTCCCAAAGGAGAGGGACTGTTAATTAGCGCCCGGCAACGGTGACAAAGCGGGTTTCCAGATAGGATTCAATCGCTTCGCTGCCGCCTTCGGTACCGTGGCCAGAGTCTTTAACCCCGCCAAACGGCGTTTCCGGCAGGCCGAAACCGATATGGTTGGTGCTGAGCATGCCGCTTTCCACATCCCGGCCCAACGCCGTCACCGTAGCGATACTCCGGCTGTAGGCATAGGCCGCCAGACCGTAAGGCAGGCGATTGGCTTCGGCGATGGCTTCCTCGTAGCTGGCGAACGGGCGCAGCAGGGCGACCGGGCCAAAGGGTTCTTCAGACATCGCTCGCGCACTCAGTGGCACGTCGCGCAATACCGTCGGTTCGAAGAAGTTGCCGGGGCCGGCCACGCGCTTGCCACCGGTAGTGGCTTTGGCCCCCTCGGCGACGGCATCCTTTACGAAGGCCTCAATGGCGTCCACGCTGCGTTGCAGCACCATCGGCCCCATAGTCACACCGTCCTGTAAGCCATTGCCCATTTTGATTTCGCGCACCGCAGCGGTGAACTTCTCGATAAAGGCTTCATAAACGCCTTGCTGGATCAGGAAGCGGGTTGGGGCGATGCACACCTGGCCGGCATTACGGAATTTTGCCAGCGCCAGCTCTTTGGCGGCCGCATCCAGATCGGCATCGTCAAAAATCAGCACCGGTGCATGACCGCCCAGCTCCATGGTGGCTTTTTTCATATGCTGACCGGCCAGCGCCGCCAAATGCTTGCCCACGCGAGTTGAACCGGTGAACGAGATTTTACGAATGGTCGGATGCGGGATCAGGTACTCGGAGATTTCTGCCGGGGTGCCGTACACCAGTGCGATCACACCGGCCGGAATGCCCGCATCGGCAAAGGCTCTGATCAGTTCCGCCGGGGACGCCGGAGTTTCTTCCGGGCCTTTAATGATAATTGAACAACCTGCGGCCAACGCGGCAGACAGTTTGCGTACAATCTGGTTAATCGGGAAGTTCCACGGGGTAAACGCGGCAACCGGTCCCACCGGCAGTTTCAGGGTTTGCTGCTGAACGTCCTGGCTGCGGGACGGGATTACCTGGCCGTAGGTGCGGCTGGCTTCGCCGGCAAACCAGTCAATCACGTCCGCCGAGTTAAGGATTTCCACCTTGGCCTGCGCCACAGGTTTACCTTGTTCCTGGCTCATGATTGCGGCAATTTTATCTGCACGCTCACGAAACAGAGCAGCGGCTTTACGCATCAGATTGGCCCGCTGGTAAGCGGAGGTTTCGCGCCAGATTTTAAAACCGCGCTCGGTTGCGGCCAGCGCCAGATCGAGATCGGCTGTGGTAGCGTGCGCCACGCTGCCAATCACCTCATCGGTAGCGGGGTTGGTGACCGGCGTGGTTTTACCGGCGACTGCGTTGCGCCATTGTCCGTCGATATAGAGTTGAGTATCTGGATACATTGTTGCCTCTTACTTTCAGGGGGTTAAAGACAGGTTTCCCACTCTGCGGCGGGATAATCAAGGTGTCGACGCTGGCAGGCAGACGTTGAGCACCGGATAAAATACCCTACGCGGAATGAACCGCAGCGTCCAGCGCACCGCGTGCGCCACTACTCAAACCACACCGCTTTGACTATCATACAGCCAGCAATGACATTGAAGCAGGGTGGTACGGTGCAGGGTGTTCCAGAGCAGTTTCCCTTTGAAAAAGACAGTGCGCAGTTCCGGCAGTTAGTGCAGGTGCCGGGCGTAGAGCTTTATCACGCCCATATTGAGCGCTATGCCTTTGAGCCGCACACCCATAATGCTTTTGCCATCGGTACCGTCGATTTTGGTGCCGAGCGTTTCCGCTATCGTGGCGCGCAGCACCGGGCTGCGCCGGGTTCACTGGTGTTGATGAACCCGGATGAGCTGCATACCGGTGAAGCAGAAACCCCAGGTGGCTGGAACTACCGCATGCTTTATCTGGAACCGGATACGCTGGAGTTGCTGTCTGGTGAACAGGGATTCTGGTTCACCGACGCGGTGCGCCAGGACTTGCAGGCGGCACAGCAGTTGTCTGCCACGTTGGCCGCACTGTGGCAGGCCAGCGATCCGCTGACCATTGACCACTTGCTGGCGCAGGTGGTCGATATTTTCCGCCCGCATATTCAAGTAGCTCGCCCGTTAAAGGCCGAAGCGGCGCACCGTTTTGATATCGTCAAAAGTTACCTGCAGGATAACTTCTCTGCCGTAATTACTCTCGATCAACTGGCGGCACTGGTTTCCCTCAGCCCTTATCACTTTCTGCGTAAGTTCAAAGCCCAATACCATGCTTCCCCCCAGCAGATGCTGATGGCGATCCGCCTGTCGCAGGCCAAGCAGATGTTGGGGCGCGGTATGCCTGCGGCTCAGGTGGCGGTGGCGGCGGGGTTAACCGATCAGGCGCATTTGACCCGCGCTTTCGCTAACCGTTACGGTGTCACGCCGGTGCGTTATCAAAAACAGGTTACGGCCCGGTGAAAACGGGGGTTACGATTGCAGTTGATATAAATCTTAATAAAAATTATTATCATTTACGTATTTTTGACCCAAAAGAAATAAACAATAATTAAGAACAACCCCACTCCTGAGGACCTCCATTTTATGGGCGCTCGAAATTTTAGAATCTTTATGCTGTTCGCCATTTTTTTAATTATGCCTGGCATCACCAGTGCGGCCACGACCACATTAACCGATGTTCTGGGGCGGAAGATTACGCTTGATACCCCGGTAAAAAGGGCGGTTTTAGGTTTTTACTTTGAAGACTACATGGCCGTGGGTGGGGAAGCGGCATACGAGCATGTCATCGGCATTTCTCGTGAGGCCTGGCGGGGAAAGGTTCCGGCAAATTGGAATATGTATGTTAAACACCAGCCATCACTGGCTCGTATCGCTGATATTGGCGAGGTGGATCTCCATAATATCTCGCTTGAAAATATAATATCTTTGAAGCCGGACGTCATTATTTTGGCTGAATGGCAATATGTTGCTTTGAAACATGAGGTCTCACGCCTGGAAGAATTAAAAATCCCAGTGGTCGTGGTAGACTACAATGCGCAAACTGTCGAAAGACATGTCAGCTCTACAAAAATATTCGGCATACTCACGGGGCAAGAAAAACGCGCTCAGGAATTATCAGAACTTTACGCTAATAACATTGCTGACGTGCAGCGTAGAGTCAATGCGTCAGGATTAAAGAAACCCAAGGTTTATATTGAATTTGGGAATAAAGGGCCTGGCGATTATTCATTCACCTACGGTAAGAATATGTGGGGGGCGATGCTGAAGCTTGCCGGAGCAGACAATATTGCCGAGCCCTTTTTTGAGTGGTGGGGTGTGATTAACCCAGAACAGCTGCTGTTTGCCAAGCCTGATGCTATTTTCATCTCCGGCAGAGAAAATAATAAGGTTTCGTCAGCGCTATCAATGGGTGTGGGGGTTGATAAAAATACGTCTGTTCAACAGCTTATAGCTTTTTCCACTCGTAATGGCTGGAACTCATTGCCGGCGATAAAAAACAAGCAATTATTCGGCGTGTACCAGGGCGCATCAAGAACGCTTTCCGACTTCGCCATGATTCAGTTTATTGCCAAATCACTTTACCCAGAACAGTTTAAAGATGTTGACCCGGTAAAGAACTACCTGGATTACTACGAAAAATATTTACCGGTTAAACCGGAGGGGACATTTGCTGTTGCCGCATGGCAATAAAGTCACCGCGCCCCATGATGAGATGCGACCCGCAAACATTCAGTTCGGTTTGCGAAGTCTTTACCAGACCCGCTAAAACAGCAATTTGCTACAATATTCCCCTGCACGAGTAGGTTAGGCTGGCGCCAGATTTAATTGATGGGGCCAGCCTGCTGCGCCTGGTCGTTGATGGAGTCATTATGTTTGTTGGCGTGTTATTTGCCCTGGCTGCCGGGCTGATGTGGGGGCTGATTTTTGTCGGTCCGGTTATGATCCCTGAATATCCGGCGGCGTTGCAGTCTACCGGGCGTTATCTGGCCTTTGGGTTGATCGCTTTGCCGCTGGCATGGTTTGATCGTCAGCGGTTGAAAAAGTTACATCGTAACGATTGGCTGGAGGCGCTTAAACTGACGGCGATCGGCAACCTGCTGTATTACCTGTGCCTGGCCAGCGCCATTCAGCGCACCGGAGCGCCCGTTTCCACCATGATTATCGGTACGCTGCCGGTAGTGATCTCGGTGACCGCCAACCTGTTTTACAGCCGGCATGACGGGCGACTTTCGTGGCGTAAACTGACTCCGGCGTTGGTATTGATCGCCTGCGGATTGGCGCTGGTTAACGTTGCCGAGTTGCGGGGGAATACGGCAACGATTGATGTCTGGCGTTACACCAGTGGGCTTGGGCTGGCATTGCTGGCGGTGGCTTGCTGGACCTGGTTCCCGCTGCGCAATGCCCGCTGGCTACGGGAAAATCCGCACCAAAGGCCTGCCACCTGGGCGACCGCACAAGGGCTGGTTACTTTGCCGCTGGCGTTGGTGGGCTATCTGTTGGTCTGCGGGCAATTGGCTTTGACCCAGCCGACGTTTGCGCTGCCGTTTGGGCCAAGGCCGGAAGTGTTTATTCCCTTGATGATCGCCATTGGCATGCTGTGCTCGTGGATTGGTGCCCTGTGCTGGAATGAGGCGAGTCAACGCTTGCCGACGGTATTGGTGGGGCCGCTGATCGTCTTCGAAATACTGGCCGGACTGGCTTACACCTTTATGCTGCGTCAGGCTTGGCCGCCGCTGTTGACGCTGGGCGGGATTAGCTGCCTGATTATCGGCGTGATTTATGCGATGCGGATCAAACCGCAGCCGGTGGTGGTGGCTCTGGTCACAAAAGAGTGAAGCCTGCCGCTGGGGGCGGCAGGCAGTCAACTCAGGATTTCCGGTGATGAATGATCTCTTCAGCCACGTTGCGCGGTGCTTCTGCGTAGTGGCTAAATTCCATGGTATAGGTGGCGCGGCCCTGTGACATGGAACGCAGTGTGGTTGAATAGCCGAACATTTCGGATAACGGCACCTTGGCGTGGATCTCCTTACCGCCGCCGCCGGGAATGTCTTCCATACCTTGCACCAGACCGCGCCGCGATGACAGGTCGCCCATGATGCTACCGGCGTAATCCTCGGGTGTTTCCACTTCTACCGACATGATCGGCTCGAGGAGAGCAGGGTCGGCCTGGCGGCAGGCTTCTTTAAAGCCGAAGATCGCCGCCATGCGGAAAGCCTGTTCCGAAGAATCGACGTCGTGGTAGGAGCCGAAGGTCAGGTGAACCTTGACATCCACCACCGGATAACCGGCCAGTACGCCGGTATTCAGCGCCTCCAGCACGCCTTTTTTCACCGCCGGGATAAACTCGCCCGGGATCACGCCGCCCTTGATCTCATCCAAAAACTCAAAGCCCTTGCCAGGCTCATTGGGTTCCACGGTAAACACCACGTGGCCGTACTGGCCTTTCCCCCCGGATTGGCGCACGAACTTGCCTTCCACGTCGGCCACGCGCTTGCGGATGGTTTCGCGGTAAGACACCTGAGGTTTGCCGGTGGTGGTCGCTACGCCAAACTCACGCCGCATACGATCGACGATGATTTCCAGGTGCAGTTCGCCCATGCCGTAAATAATGGTCTGGCCGGAATCCTCGTCGGTGCGAACGCGGAACGACGGATCTTCCGAAGAGAGGCGCTGCAGGGCAATCCCCATTCTTTCCTGATCGGCCTTGGTTTTGGGTTCAATCGCCTGGGCGATCACCGGTTCAGGGAACACCATTTTTTCCAGTGTGATAATGGCGTTAGGGTCACACAGCGTGTCACCGGTAGTGACGTCTTTTAGCCCCACGCAGGCGGCGATATCCCCGGCATGTAGTTCTTCGACATCTTTACGGTCATTGGCGTGCATTTGTACGATGCGGCCAATGCGTTCTTTCTTGTCTTTCACCGGGTTATAGACGCTGCTGCCTTTGGTCAGCACGCCGGAATAGACCCGCACGAAGGTCAGTTGGCCGACGAAAGGGTCGGTCATCAGCTTGAAGGCCAGCGCCGAGAATTTTTCGTCGTCGGCGGCCCGGCGAATGACAATATTGTCTCGCTCGTCATGGCCTTCCATCGGTGGAACATCCAGCGGTGAAGGCATCAGTTCAATCACCGCATCCAGCATGCGCTGTACGCCCTTGTTACGGAAGGCCGAGCCGCACAGCATCGGCTGAATTTCGCCGGCCACGGTGCGCAGACGCAGACCACGGACGATCTCTTCTTCGCTCAACGGCACCTGATTGAGGTATTTGTCCATCAGCTCTTCCGAGCCTTCTGCGGCGGCTTCGATCATTTTATCTCGCCATTCCTGCGCGGAGTCGCGCAATTCGGCCGGGATCTCTTCAAAACTGAAGCTCATGCCTTGCGTAGCCTCGTCCCACAGGATGGCTTTCATGCGCACCAAATCCACCACGCCGGTGAAATGGTCTTCGGCACCAATCGGGATGACGATCGGCACCGGGTTGGCTTTCAAGCGTTCGATCATCATTTTGCGCACGCGGAAGAAGTCGGCACCCACTCGGTCCATTTTATTGACGAACGCCAGACGCGGAACCTTGTATTTATTAGCCTGACGCCAGACGGTCTCAGATTGCGGCTGTACGCCGCCGACCGAGTCATAGACCATTACCGCGCCGTCCAATACCCGCATGGAGCGCTCGACTTCAATGGTGAAATCCACGTGTCCTGGGGTGTCGATGATATTGATGCGGTGCTGCGGATAATTATGCTGCATGCCGTTCCAGAAACAGGTAGTCGCCGCCGAAGTAATGGTGATGCCGCGTTCCTGCTCCTGTGCCATCCAGTCCATGGTGGCGGCGCCGTCGTGCACTTCGCCCAGCTTGTGACTGACCCCGGTGTAAAACAGAATCCGCTCGGTGGTGGTGGTTTTGCCGGCATCGATGTGCGCCGAGATGCCGATATTGCGGTAGCGCTCAAGGGGGGTAGTACGTGCCATAATTAACCTTTCTTAGCCGCATCAAAGAAGGGCGGCTTTAAGCAGTATGAATAATTATGATAATCCTCTGTGGGTTATCTCCGGACGGGTGAATGTTTACACCGGTCACAGACTAATCGTAGTTGATGAAGGGGGTTTTGGTATTCGATGGCTGCGATAGGTTTTTTCGTTCGAGCGTTGGCACAAGACTAAGGCTCAAAGGGGCGGTAAGCCCCCTTGATGGGCTACTCGGCAAAGATATGCGCCTGGCCGATGATGTTCAGATTGACGTGAGAACCGGCACGGAGACCTTCGCGGCTGATGGTTTTAATCTCGATCGCGATATTACTGCCGGTCATGTGCAGGTTTAAGGTCGAGACAAAACCGGCAAAATCAATACCGGTGACCACCGCCTGGCTCTGTTGCTGTGGCTCGGACTGGCTAATCTGAACCTGCTCAGGACGGAGCATGATGCGAGCGGGGCCGCGGCGCTGACGATCGTCAACGGCAATCCGCCCTAACGCGCAATCCGCCCAGCCCTGGTCAAGCTCAGCGGAAAGCACCAGCGTTTCGCCTAAAAAAGTGGCGGTCGGTTCGTCCACCGGCCTTAAGTAAAGATCTTGCGGCGGCCCGACCTGCGCCAATCGACCATTGCGCATTACCGCCACCTGATCGGCAAACGACAAGGCTTCAGTTTGATCGTGGGTCACCAGAATCGACGCGACGTTGGCTTCGGCCAGCAGTTCCGCCACCGCTTTGCGGGTCGCGGCGCGCAGGCCGGTATCCAGCGCGGAGAAAGGTTCGTCCAACAACATCAACCTGGGTTGCTGAGACAGCGCACGGGCCAGCGCCACCCGTTGTTGCTGACCACCGGAAAGCTCATGCGGCCAAAGCGCCCCCAGCCGACGATCCAGCGCCACCATCTCCATCAGTGCATCAATACGCAGTTGCTTGTCACGCTTGCTGCCCTTCAGGCCGAAACCAATGTTGCCGGCAACGGTAAAGTGCGGAAATAACGCGCCGTCCTGGGGGACAAAACCAATGCCACGCAGGTGTGCCGGCACCCAGCCGCTGCCGTTGGCCATCGCTTGCCCTTGCAGCATCACCTGGCCGCTGTCCGGTATTTCAAAACCGGCGATAATACGCAACAGGGTGGTTTTCCCCGAGCCGGAAGGGCCGACAATCGCCGTACGGCTGCCCTGTGCCACGTTTAAATCAACATGCTCGAGCACCTTGACCGATTTATAGGATTTACCGATGCCTTGCAGTTCAAGCGTGCTCATAATCCCGCCGTACGTTTGGATTGAGAATAAAGAAGCCAGGTCAGTGGCAATGACAACACCACCATAATCAGGGCGTAGGGTGCGGCCGCCACATAGTCTATCTCGCTGGTCAGCGCCCAGAAGCCGGTGGCCAGCGTGCGGGTACCGTTGGGGGCCAGCAGCAGCGTGGCGGTCAGCTCATTGGTGATAGCCAAAAACACCAATGCGGCTCCGGCGGCGGCTCCGGGGGCCGCCAGACGCAGCGTGGTGCTCCATAACGCGGCCGCTGGCGAACGGCCGAGACTACGGGCCACGTTTTCCAGCTCGACCGGTGCCTGGGCAATCCCCGCGCGCAGGTTGATCAGCGCCCGTGGCATAAACATCAGCAGGTAGGCCAGCAGCAGGGTGATTTCAGTCTGATAAATCGGTCGAAAACTGTGAATGGTGATGGTCACCAGCGCCAGTGCCACCACAATGCCGGGCAGTGAACTGGTGATGTAATTACAGCCTTCCAATACCCGATACAGCCGTGCCGGGTAGCGTACCGACAGCCAGGCCATAGGGATAGCGCACAGCGTGATCAGCAGAGCACCACTGGCGGCCAGTGACAGTGTTTGCAGCAAGGCTGGCAGCAATTCGCTGTTGCGCCACACCTCAACGCCTCCCAAGGTCAACCAACGGGCCAAGGTGATAAAAGGCACGCCAAGCGCCAGCGCGGTGAGGCTCAGGGGCAGCAGCAGGCAGAACAGGGTGGTGATGGGCCCAAGGCGATAAGCCGTTTGACTGCGCGCACTGCCGGAACCGACGCGGGCATAACGCGCTCGCCCACGGCTGACGGCTTCCAGCATTAATAATCCCAGGCAGCACAGCACCAGCACCCCGGCCAGCATATTGGCTGCCGGGCCGTTAAAGGTCGACTGGAACTGATCGAAAATAGCGGTAGTGAAGGTGTCAAAGCGGATCATCGCATACAGGCCGTACTCGGCCAGCAGATGCAGCGCGATCAGCAGCGAACCACCCCAAACTGCCAGTTTTAGCTGTGGCAGCACCACGCGGAAAAACACCGCCAGCGGGCGCGTACCGAGCGAAGTGGCGACGTCTTCAATTCCGGGATCCAAGCGGCGTAATACCGCAGCGGTTGGCAGATAAATAAAGGGGAAGTAGGCGATGACCGAAATAAATACCCCGGCTCCCAACCCATGCATCGAAGGCACCAGGCTGATCCAGGCGTAGCTCTGTACGAATGCCGGCACCGCCAGCGGAGCGGTGGCCAATAACGACCAAATGCGACGGCCCGGCAGCGTAGTGCGTTCGGTTAGCCAGGCCAGCGCTACCCCCAGAATGGCGCAAATCGGCAGCGTGAACACCACCAACAGCAGCGTGTTGAGCAGCAGTTCGGCCACCCGGGGGCGCAATACCAGAGCTTTTACCGTTGGCCAACCGGTTTCAAACGCCACGCTAATGACAAACCCCAGCGGCAATAGCGCCAGCAGGGAGAGTAAAATGGCGACAGCCACGATAAACAACCCGGGCCGTTGATGGCGGCGGGCGGAAGTATACCGTGGCTTTGAGTCAGCGGCGTTGAAACCTGTATTCGACATAGGGCTAAAAACTCTCTGTACTAATCAACTGGCTTACATCAGCCCGGCTTGAGTCATCAGTTCGACCACTTTTTTACCGTTCAATGCAGAGGCGTCAACTTTTGGCGCATCCAGTTCTTTCAGCGGTACCAGTTTCGGATTAGAAGCCGCGTTGACGCCAACGGCATATTCGAAGGCGTTATTGGTACGCAGGATCTCCTGGCCGTTTTTACCAGTGATCCACTTAACGAATTCTTGCGCCTGTTTTTGGTGTTTGCTGGAAGCCAGCACGCCACCACCGGAGATGCTGACGAAAGCGCCCGGATCCTGATGTTTGAAGTAATACAGTTTGATATTTTTACTGTTCTCGCCGGTTTTGGCGCCGTCGACGAACGGATAATAATGGTAGATCACGCCGCTGTCGATTTGGCCGGCATTGACCGCTTTCATGACGGTACTGTTGCCTTTATAAGCGGTGAAGTTGGTTTTCATCGCCTTCAGCCATTCCAGCGTGGCTTTTTCGCCTTTCAGCTCCAGCAGTGCGCTGACAATGGCCTGGAAATCAGCCCCTGAAGGCGAGGCGGCCCAGCGGCCTTTCCATTCTGGCTTGGCCAGATCCAGCAGTGACTTGGGCAACTGTGCCTCGGTCAGTTTCGCCGGGTTATAGACGAACACCGTTGAGCGGGCGGCAATGCCAATCCAACGGCCGTGTTGCGGACGGTATTGAGGTTCAACCTGGGCCAGCGTCGCGGCATCCAGCGGGGCGAACAGCTTGGCGTTATCCACCAGTACCATCGACGGGGAATTTTCCGTTAAAAACACGTCGGCAGGGGATGCGCTGCCTTCTTGCACCAGTTGGTTGCCCAACTCGCTGTCGCCGCCGTTACGCAGGGTCACTTTAATGCCGGTGTCTTTGGTAAAACCGTCCACCCAGGACTTCACCAGGTTTTCGTGTTGGGCGTTATAAACAACAATGCCTTCATCCTGGGATGCCGCATTAGCCGAGAAGGCCAGCATCATGGACGATGCCAACAGGGCAATCGGGCCGAGAGAAGTGAAACGCAGCTTCATACAGTCATCCTTATTTAGAGAGTGCAGAGAGGAAATGCTAATTATGCCAAACGGACGTTGGGAGCCCTGATTGTATATAAGAACATTAATAATGATAGTGAAAACGATTCGTATTAATTTATTTTTAGTTTTAGCTCAATAATTATCTCGTCTTAAGGAAAAATTAAGCTTTTAGAATGTTATCCAGGCATGGTGGACGGCTATTTTATTGAATATGAAAGAAATTCACGTTGTTTGACGAGTGCTGTTTTGGTTATGAGTCATAGCGTTTAATCATTTAAGTTATTCAACTGCTTCAATGTATATATACGTCGACAAAACACCAACAAGGGATATCGACGTGAAGTATTCATTCAAACTTAAAGGATTGGCTGGTCTAATCATCTTGTCTTTTCAGGCGGGAGTAGTGGTTAACGCCGCCGAGGTACCGGCAGGAACGTCACTGGCGGCGACGCAGGAGCTGGTACGGGCCAATGGCTATGAGCCTGCAACGCTGGATCCGAATCTGGCGGAAAGCAACGTAGAGTTTTATATCTTCAATGACCTGTTTGAAGGGTTATTGCGGGTGGGTAAAAATGGCGAAGTAATCCCCGCGTTGGCGACAAAATGGGAGCATCAGGGCAATGTCTGGACCTTCCATCTGCGCCCGGACGCCAGGTGGTCCAACGGCGATCCGGTGACTGCCGGGGACTTTGTCTTTAGCTGGAGACGCCTGACTGACCCAAAAACCGCTTCTCCCTACGGCAGTTATCTGGCATCCGCCTACGTGCTAAATGCGGCGGAAATTAATGCCGGCAGTAAACCACCGACAGAACTGGGCGTGAAAGCGCTGGATGCACATACCCTACAGGTGACCTTGGCCGAGCCTAACTCTTATCTGCTCAAACAGTTGGTCCATTTCCCGGTGCTGCCGGTCAACCCGAAAGTGGTGGAGAAGTACGGTAAAAACTGGACGCAGCCGCAGAACTTTGTCGGTAATGGGCCATTCCGACTGGCGCAGTGGGTGGTCAATGAAAAGGTGGTGGTGGTGCGCAATACCCAGTATTGGGATAACGCCCATACGGTGCTTAACAAAGTGACTTTCCTGCCGCTGCAGGGGTTCCCGGAGGTGGCGCGCTTCCGGGCCGGAGAGATTGAGCTGGGTTACAGTGCGCCACCGGAACTGTACCAACAGTTAAAAAATAGCCTGGGTGATGAGCAATTAATCACTTACCCGCTGTTGTCGACCAGTTACTTTGCCTTTAACAACCGCCAGGCCCCGTTTAACGATGTGCGGGTGCGTCAGGCATTAAATCTGGCGCTGGATAAAACGGTTATTGCCACTAAAGTGCTGGGCTACGGTCAGCAACCGGCCTGGACTTTTACCCCAACCGGTGCCGGTGGCTTTAAACTGCAGGCCGGTGAGGCGGCGGGATGGTCACAAGAACAACGCATCACGCAGGCGAAAAAACTGCTGGCCGAGGCCGGGTTTACGGTGGAACGTCCTTTACGCTTTACCCTGCTGTACAGCAATGACGCGACCATTAAGAAGATTGTGATCGCCGCCAGCGCCATGTGGAAAAAGAACCTGGGTGTGGACGTCAGCCTGCAGAATCAGGAGCGCAAGGTGGTGCTGGACAATATCAATAACGGTCAGTACAGCGTGGCTTTCAGCCGCTGGCTGGCGGACTACAACGATCCCTCGACTTTCCTGAACGTTTTCCGCTCCACCAGCAGTGAGAACTCGGCCAAATACGCCAATCAAAATTACGATCGCTTATTGCATCAGGCCACTGCGGCCCAGACACCGCAGCAGGTACAACAGTATTTCCAACAGGCCGAAGATCTGCTGACGAAAGATACCCCGGTGGCTCCGGTTTATTACGAAGCCAACGCTACGCTGGTCAAACCCTATGTAAAGGGCATCGACTTTACCCGGCAGGGGCCGCTGTACGATAAAAATGTGTATATCATTGCGCATTGACGATTTAATAATGCGGATTGGGATGAATCTGGTCCGCTGTTAATCTTTTTTTCTAAATGTTTCATAAACGGTCAGCGAGATTTTTACCCGAAAATAAAAAACGCGCCTATACTGCCCCCGTAGTTTATATGCAGTATCTCGTTTGGCGAGGCTCCTATACAAACACAGGTTACTGATCTGACGACATCGAGAGATGCCCAAGGTTAAGACAGGCTTTATCGGATTAAGGTTCAGCCCAAGGTAACTTCTGATGAATACATCAGATACGTTGTATAGTGCTAAAACCTGGACGCGGAGATAGGCTTTCTGCACTCCCTCTGTGGTTAACGCCCCTATGCGATTCGCTGTTGAAGTTCAAACAGAAATAGGGACTAACATAATGAAGTCACATCACAACACACTATCCCCGGCGCTGGCCACAACTGAAACTCTTGATGAGTCTTCGGTGGCGGGCTATATGAACGCCGATTTCATTACCATCCCAGGTAATATGACGGTCAATAAGGCAAAGGAATATTTTCTTTCGCAACTTAAAACCGACGAAATTCCGACTCAACTGTTTGTTACCGCCGACGATTATCATTTGCGCGGTACACTTTCGGTTAAAAAATTACTGCAATGTGAAGATAGCGATAAAGCCGTTGGGGTCATGATCAACCACAGCTATTTTCAGGTTTCACCCGATGACGATCGTAATGATGTCGCGCATTTATTGGGTAAGGGCGGACTGGACGTGGTGCCGGTGGTGGTCAATAAAACCCTGGTGGGCGTGTTGGGTGAAAAAGAAATTGCCCGACTGATTGAAGACGAAAACACCGAAGATGCGCAGCGCCAGGGCGCCAGCCTGCCGCTGGATAAACCTTATCTGGAAACCAGCCCCTGGGCGTTATGGCGCAAGCGTTCGGTTTGGTTACTGATGTTGTTTGTCGCGGAAGCCTATACCGGGAATGTGCTCAAGGCATTTGAAGAACAGTTGGAAGCAGCGATTGCGCTGGCGTTCTTCATCCCGTTACTGATTGGTACCGGCGGTAACAGCGGCACCCAAATCACCTCCACTCTGGTTCGTGCCATGGCGCTTGGCGAAGTAAGCTTGCGTAACCTGGGTGCAGTGATCCGCAAAGAGGTGTCTACTTCGCTGCTGATAGCTGCCACCATTGGTATAGCCGCCTGGGCGCGCGCCTGGATCATGGGTGTGGGCATGGACGTAACGATGGTGGTCAGCCTGTCGCTGGTGGCGATCACCGTCTGGAGCGCCATTGTCTCCTCGATTATCCCAATGCTGCTCAAGCGGCTGGGGATTGACCCGGCGGTGGTGTCGGCGCCCTTTATCGCCACCTTTATTGATGGCACCGGCCTGATTATTTACTTCAAAATCGCCCAGTATATTCTGGGGATTTAAACCGACATCCGCTCCGTGTCGTAGCCGGGGCGGGTATTTTATCTCACTGAAAAGGAGGAACGTAAATACTCATGAGTAATGACAATCCCCGATTTTTAATTAAAGGGGCATCTATCGATAATAGTTAACCGAGGACAAGATAATGGGAAATATGACAATTTTTGTAGGATTCCTGAGCATTATCAGCTCACTGGGCCTGTTAGCCGCCTATATGAGCACTAAATGGGATGATTAATGAACGCTAAAGATCCGCCTGGATGCATCCTCCCTGAAGGTTTTATTTACTACGGGGAGGATGCGATTAAACTCTGACCGCCCAATGGGGGCTTTGGGAGTATAACCACCATGATCCTTCTTATTCTTGGCTTACTTTATGCCATTTTGATGATCTCTGTTGGTGTGAATGAGATTTATTTTTATTCAACCGGAAAATCAGAATTCCTGTCTAGTTTAATACTGACATTCTCGGGTACTATGCTGCTGGTTGCCTTTGTCTGGCAATGCTCTACTAAAATAAAAAAATGAATTGCCCATTTGAATGTGAGCCGTAATATGCAAAATGAAAAACAATCCGTTGCCAGAAATTCCATGATAGCCAGTGGGCTATTGGCAACCGGTAAATTTATTGCCGGTATTTTTACCGGCAGTATTGGTCTTATTTCCGAAGGGATCCACTCTTTCACCGATTTTATCGCCACCAGCATTACCTGGCTGGCGGTGCGTATCAGCGACAAACCGGCTGATGATGATCACCATTTTGGTCATGGCAAAGTCGAAAACCTGGCGGCGTTGTTTGAAGTGCTGCTGCTGTTGGGCGCGGCGGGGTGGATTGTTTATGAGGCCGGCAAAAGCCTGTTGGGGGAGGCCCATGAAATTGTCGCGGCTCCGGTGGTGATTGCCGTGCTGTTGATCTCGATTGTGGTCGACTTTTTCCGCGTCAGGGCGCTCAATCGCGTGGCGAAGGCTACCGACAGTGCGGCGCTGGAAGCCGACGCACTGCATTTCTTCTCCGATATGCTTGCCTCCGCCGTGGTGCTGTTAGGTATGGTCTTTGTGATGCTGGGCTTCACCCGCGCAGATGCCATCGCCGCGCTGATCGTCGCTTGTTTTATCGTAGTGGCAGCGGTGAAATTGGGTAAGCGTTCGTTTGATTCGCTGATGGACACGGCACCGGCCGGTGCCAAGGAGGAGATCGGTGCTTTGCTGGAGTCCTTCCCGGCGATACTGGCCACGGAAAATATTCGCATTCGCAACGCCGGCGCCATCTTGTTTATTGAGGTTACCGTCGCTGTCTGTCGCACTTTACCGCTGGAACGCATCAACGCGTTGAAGCAATCAATTGCCGAACGGCTGGAGCAACAATATGCTCATGCCGAAGCCACGGTTATAGCTAATCCACAAACCCGCAGTGATGAAGACATGGCGACGCGCATCCGGGTGATCGCCGCCAACCACGGCGCGGTAGTGCAAAATCTGGCGTTGCAGCAACTGCCGGAACGCATGTCGATCAGCATGGATCTGGCCGTGCCGGCCAGTGCCAACGTGGCGCAGGCGCATGAAATTGCCAGTGAGATTGAAACGCTGTTACGGCAGGCGATTGGTGAAGATACGGAGATCGAAACTCATCTGGAACCCCAGACGAATCACTGGATCGCCAGCGAAGATGTAGCGCCGGAGCAACTGGCGAGCATTCGCCAGATATTGGAAACCGCGGTGGAAAAAGGCGATATGGTGCAGGACGTTCATAACATCCGCGCACGTAAAACCGCTGGCGGCATTATCGTCAATTTCCATTGTCGGGTTTCCCCGGCGGCTTCCATTGCGTCGGCGCATGCGGCGGTAGACAGCATAGAGCGCCAGTTACGTGCGCTTTACCCGAGCATCTCGCGGGCGGTAGGGCATGTGGAACCGATAAAGCCCAAATCGGTCGTCTGAGTCCGGCAGCGGAGCCTTGTGGAAAGGCCGCCCGTGGGCGGCCTGAGAAGTTGTCTTTGAATCCGAGATACCCGGGCCTAGCGCACCGAGGGGCCATTATGGGACACATCCATGTGTCCCACCCTACGGGCCGACTGGAAGTCGTTCCAATTTGCTCCCGGCAAATTGGTCGGCGGGCAAGCCGCTACGACCCCTTCGGCACGCTCTCCCTAATAACGGGCTTTGTCAGTAGTCTGAGGCCGCCCGCGGGCGGCCTGTAAAGGTTACTCCAGATTCAGTCGTGCGGTGAGGGTGGAAATCTCACTGCGCCATTGTTGCTGCAAGTGCGTTTTTTGATGTTTTGGCTTGCGCGCCAAATCCTCCTGTAGTTTGCTTTCCAGTTCAAACAGCGCCGCCAACAACCGTTCCTCGTCATCGTGCTGCAACAGATGATTGACGGCATCCTGGTTTGGGATAGTCATAGTGACGGTGTCACGTTCTTCTGCCAGGCGGGCGTAAACCGGCTCCAGATCCTGCCACTCTTCCAGCCGCTGATGGTCAATCAACCAGAAACGGTTGCAGCTATTTTCGATCAGCATTCGGTCATGAGTGACCAATATGACTGCGCCGTCAAACTGGCGCAAAGTCTCCGCCAGCTCCTCCTTGCCTTCCATATCCAGATGGTTGGTGGGTTCATCGAGCAACAACAGCGAATGGTTGGCCAGCGTCAGGCCGACAAACAGCAGGCGTGAACGCTCGCCACCGCTCAGGGTACTGATGCGTTGTTGATGACGCAGATAGGGGAAACCGGCACCAATCAACGCCATCTTGCGCTGATCTTCGGTCAACGCCGCAAAGTGGGTTAATGCTTCACTCAGCGTGTCATCATCGTGCAGTTGCTGCAGGCTTTGATCGTAATACCCGATGCGAACCCGGGGATGGAAAACCGTTTCCCGCAGGGTCGCATCCTGATACTCACGCCACAGATGATGTAGCAGAGAAGATTTCCCACAGCCATTGCGTCCGACGATGGCGATGCGGTCACCGCTTTTGACCCGCAAAGGGTCGAGGCGAAACAGCACCGGCGCGTCGATTGCCGGGCGAACTTCCATTGGTGGCAGGGCCAGCAGGCGATCGGCATCCAGCGCCTCTCCCTTCAGCCTGAGCCGCCATTGGCTGCCCGCGCTCAGCGTGGTTTGCTCCTCTTTCAGCCGGTCAACGCGTTTCTCCATTTGCTTGGCCTTGCGGGCCAGATCTTCGTTGTCGTAAACCTTGCCCCAAATGGCCAGCCGATGGGCGCTTTTCGCCACCCGGTCGATCTCTTTTTGCTCCGCCTGACGGCGATGGGCATCCGCCGCATCCTGTTCCTCCAGCGCCTTGCGCGCAGCCGTGCAGGGTAAGCGGAAGAATTGCAGGGTCTTGTCGCGCAAAATCCAGGTGCAGTTAGTGACCTGATCCAGCAGATAGCGATCGTGAGACACCAGCACAAAGCTGCCGGACCAGCTTTGCAGGAACCGCTCCAGCCACAGCAAAGTAGGAAGATCCAGATGGTTGCTGGGCTCATCGAGCAGTAGCAAGTCCGGTTGGCGGATTAATGCTCGTGCCAGCAGCAGACGCGTGTGCTGGCCGCCACTCAGGGTACCGGCGGTCAGCGTCCATGACGGTGGCGCAAAACCCAGGCTGGTCAGAAGAACCTCAGCCTGCCAACTTTCACTGATGCGCTGATTTTCAGGCAGCCGGGCCAGTACCGCATCCAGCAGGGTACAGTCGTGCAGGGCTTCAGGCAGATGCTGTTCTACCCGCGCCATCAGACACTGGTGGGAAGGGGTGACGCTGCCGGTACCGGCAGGCAGATCGCCGCTGAGGATTTTAAGCAGGGTGCTTTTGCCACAGCCGTTGTGGCCGATTAAACCGATGCGGTCACCTTTCTTCAGGCTGAAGGAAACCTCAACCAGCAGAGGGCCGAAATTATTGTCGTAACCGACAGATTGTGCAGATAGTAATGTGGTCATTGCTTACTCAAGAGTTACAGGCATGCAGATGCCTATCGTCAAACATCGCTGACGACAACCCGGTAAGCCGGAGGGAAGGAACTTCAGATTTTAATCAGCTTCGCTCAAGCCTGGGTTATCGCAGCACGATACCGGTAATGCTTGAGCAGCAGCGATTACTATAGAAGTGTGAGTAAAAAAACAATTCACACATCGGCATAGTAATCCTCCTTTTATTTCGTTGGTTAATGAGTGAGCTGAGTATAGGGCGCTTTGGCCGCTTACGCCACTGTGAATTACTCTAGTTATCAGTGCCGTAAGCGGAAAAATCTGGCGGGATTATGCAGACAGGGGCGGCGGTGCGGATAATCGTGCTGAATGGGAGTAATACTGATATTTAAGCGCAGATTAAGCAGTTATCATAATCACAGTTTATGATTAGCCAAACGGGTCGGTGAATACTGGCCCGTTAGACGCTGACAAAGTCCTCTATGGTTAAAACCCTCGGACTGAGGGCCAGTAAAAACAAAGGATTATGTCTTCTGAATTTACCCCAAACATCCGAAAACCACGCTTTTCGGGTGTTTGTTACAACCTTGCGGGACGGTAAATACCGGCCCGCTTGTTTCGTCTGTCTATCATGCAAATGCTGAGCACCGAATTTATGTTAAAGCCCCGTCAAATTATTCTTTTCCTGTTCCTGCTGCTTGGCTTGCAGTTGGCGCCGCTGACCAGCGTCGCCGCACAGGATGATGATGTTCCTGTTGTTGAAGCCCCGGTAGACCCTGCGGTTGCGCTGAAGAACTACCAAAAGCAGTTGGACAGTATCAAACAGCAGGTCTCCAAGGCCGACAACGATAACCAACTCAGCAAGCTGAAGCTGGCTACCGACGATCTGGCCGCCGGGTTGGATAAACTGGCAACCGATCTACAACCGGCGCAGGAGAAACTGCAGGGGCAACTTGATGTGTTAGGCCCACAGCCGGCCGCCGGTTCGATGGCCGAAACCGCCGCCGTGGTGCAGCAGCGTAATACATTGAATAACAGTAAAAAACAACTGGATGATGCGGTGAAACGCGCCCAGGCCATGCGGGCCGGTGCGATTGATCTGGGCCAGCAAATCAGTGATTTGCGTCGGGTGGCGTTCAAAACCCAATTGGCATTGAATACCGGTAGCGTGCTGGGCAGCAAGTTTTGGTCGCCGGTGGTGCAACCTGCCGCCAGTGACATGCAGCGCTTGGACGAGTTCAATACGGCCATGAAACAGGCCTGGGACACCAGCTGGCAGGAAGAGTGGCGCTACGGCACCCTCACTTTTTTGGTATTGGCGGTGATTATCTGGTCATGGGGGCGTTATTTTTCCGAGCGTTTTCTGGCCTGGGTGAGTATTCGTTTTCTGCCGGATGGCCGTTTACGCCGCAGCTTTATGGCGATAATGACCGTCACCGTTACGGTTATCACTACCAGTATTGCGCTGAATCTGCTGTATCTCACTTTTACCCGCGTGCAGCCGTTGCCGGGGATGCTGGAAGATTTTGCCGAAGGCTTTTATCGGTTGGGGATCTTCTGCGCACTGATTGCCGGTCTGGGCCGGGCGACGCTGTCTCTTAACCGTCCGTCATGGCGTCTGGGTGCCATGGATGACGCGGTGGCCGCCGGTTTACGCTATTTCTCGCCGCTGCTGGCCGGGTTAGCCTTGGCATTTGGCTCAATTGAGCTTATCAACAATGTGGTGAGTGCCAGTCTGGGCACCACCATTTTCGGCAACGGCCTGGTTGCCGGATTAATCGGTATGGTGCTGTTGGCGATGCCGCTGCGTTCCCAGCGCATTCGCCGCCAACTGGAGCAGCAGGGTGAGCACGTAGAGAAGCGCTCTACTCTCAGTGGCTTGCTGCACATGAGCACCCTGGTGTGTTCGGTGATAATCCTGTTTTCACTGTTGGTGGGGTATATCGCCTTCGCCCGCTTCCTGACCTATCAGGTGATCTGGGTCGCTCTGGTACTGATGGCGTTTTATTTTCTGCTGATGTTCGCCACCGATCTGTGCGGTGCGATATTTTCTTCGCAGACCGCCAGCGGCAAGATGCTTAAAAAGTCCTTCAACTTCAAAGACCGTCATCTGGAGCAAATGGCGATTATCTTCACCGCCATTGCCAAGTGTTCTCTGCTGTTATTAATGATTGTCTCGCTGTTTAACGGCTCGTTCGGCACCACCACGCCCAACTCGTTGCTGGACAAGATCATTGCCATTCTGAGCGGCGAAGGGCTGCAACGGCTGAATATTGTGCCGGGCAACCTGATTAACGCGGTTATTTGTCTGGCGATCGGTATCTATATTCTGCGGGTGACCCAGCGCTGGCTGAGTCAGGAACTGTTGCCGAAAACCATTTCAGACATCGGTATTCGTGCATCACTGGTCACGCTGTTCAGCAATGTGGGTTACGTGCTGCTGATCCTGATCACCCTGGCGGCGCTGGGCATCCAGTGGAACAATCTGGCGTGGATCGTCAGTGCGTTGTCGGTGGGTATCGGTTTTGGTCTGCAGGAGATAGTGAAGAACTTCATTTCCGGCCTGATCCTGCTGACCGAACGGCCGGTAAAAGTGGGCGATATGATCGGTATTGGCGGTGTAGAAGGGGATGTGCGTCGTATTAACGTGCGCGCCACCGAGATCCAACTCAGTGACCGTTCGACCATGATCGTACCCAACTCGCAGCTAATTTCGCAAAACGTGCGTAATGCCACCATGGGCAATGCGCAGGGCGTGGTGACCATCGCGCTGACCTTCCCGACGGATATCGATCCAGAGCAGGTACGTAATATCTTGCTGAGTGCTTACCAGGAGTATGAAGCCATTCAGGAAACGCCCGCGCCTTATGTTCGTTTTAGTCAGCTTGGCCCGGACGGCATTATTCTTAGCGTGACCGGTTATGTAGCCAGCCCACGCATGGTGGGTGCCACCAAAAGTGAACTGCTGTTCAATATCCTCAAACTGCTGCGCGCGGAGCGGGTCAATATGTCCAGCCCGCAGGAAGTGGTGTTTATGAAACAGCAGGCGAAAAACCTGGCCAACGACGAAGAGCAGTCTTCGTAATAATACCCTCTCCCTTGGGAGAGGATTAGGGTGAGGGGGAACATGCATATGCCCTCACCCCGGCCCTCTCCCACAGGAGAGGGGGCGTTCACGGAAGTGCATAAATTAACGACACTGAGGTGCAGAGCAAACTCAGTGCATCGCCGGTACCACGGACTGCGAGCAATCGCTGTTGGCACTGGCGGACGTGTTATTACAGGTTTGTGGATCGTTATGTACGGGCGGTGGCGGGACATCCTGTGGGCCGCCTCTGCCCATACAGCCGGAAAGCATCAGCATCAACAGCACAGGGATCATTGTTTTCATCGCAGTTACCTCCATCCTGAACACTCTGTTAAGTATATGCCCAGAAAGGTACCGGGGCCGCCCAATGATGCGTTATCGACTGGATGACAATTACAACAGAGGGCGGATCGGTTCCAGGTGCTGCTGCATTAACCTTTGCATCTGCACCAGGTGAGGGGCATCCGCTTTTTCGCGCATCAGATAAATGCCGACGGTACAGCGTTGGCCTGGCTGAGTCAGTTGCAGTGGCTCGATCCCGTAATCGGCAAAATAGCCCGCCATGCAGGCAGGATAGGCCAGCAGCACCGCGTCGGAATCGTTGATCATATCCACTGCCGACATCATCGAGTTAGTCGAACAGATCACCCGTTCTGCCAGGTGCAGGCGGTTGCGCGCCAGCTTTTTCGGCTGCATGTCCTCCACCATATGATGATAACGGCTTTCATCCGGCGTCAGTTCGACACAGGGATAGTCCAGTAATGCGTCCGGCGCTACCGGTTGGCCCAGTAATGGATGCCCGCTTCGTACGAACATGGTGTCGCTGGTGCCGAACAGCGGCAGAAAACTGATGCCTGCCTTGGGGTTCAACCCCTGAATTTCATGACCGATAAACAAATCGATATCGCCGCCCAACAGTAAATCCATCAGGCGAAGATGGTTACCCAAATCGATATGGATATTCACCGACGGGTGCAGCTTGCGGTAGGCGTTGAAACTGTCGCGCACAAACATATACCACCAGGCATGACCGGTGCCCATGCGCAAGCTCTGCTCCTGACGCGCCTTGATAAATGCCAGTTTGATCAGTGTATTGTCGTAAATTCGCTGCATCATCTGTGCCTGCTCCAGCAGCAGGTCACCGTATTCGGTGGTTTTCACTCCGGTTGAGGTACGCTCAAGCAGTTGCACCCCCAGATTTTCTTCCAGTTTCTTCATGTTGTGGGTCAGCGTTGGCTGGCTCAGGCAAAGCTTGTTTGCTGCATGACTCACATTTTTGAACATCGCTACTTCGATAAACTGCCGCAGAATTTTGTCCACGATCATATTTTCCACTGGTGGTATAGAAAGTTTCTATATCGTAGCGATGAAAAACGATTTCCGCCAATGACCCGCCTTCGATAGCTTGCTCCCATGCCGGTATTCCCAGCCGCCACCCCAGAGGATGCAATGAGAAGATTGATACCGAGTATGGTTGCTGCCGCACTGGCGTTGTCAGCGGGTCAGGCGCAGGCCGACACGCTGCGCATGCAGTGCGCACCCAGCAAAGAGGGGCGTCAGTACTGCAATGAGATCAAGCAGCGCTTCGAGGCCCAGACTGGCCATAGCCTGGAGTTTATCGATCTGCCTCCTGCTTCTGATGAAAAACTGTCGCTGTTCCAGCAACTGTTTGCGGCCAAAGACGCCAGCGCCATCGATCTGTTCCAGGCCGATACCGTGTGGATCGGCGTACTGAACAAGCACCTGCTGGATTTGACTGACAGCGTGAACGACATCCAACCGGATTTTTTCCCTGCCGCCTGGCAAAACAACGTGGTCAACGGCCGGGTTAAAGCGGTACCGGCCTATCTGGACAGCGGCGCGCTCTACTACCGTAAGGATCTGCTGGAAAAATACGGCGAACAGCCGCCGGTAACCTGGGCCGATCTGACCCGCATCGCCACCCGCATTCAGCAGGGTGAACGTGCCGCCGGTCATAAGAACTTCTGGGGACTGGTGTTCCAGGGGAAATCTTATGAAGGACTGACCTGCAACGCACTTGAATGGGTGGCTTCACAGAACGGCGGCAGTTTTATCAACGCCGAGGGCAATATCACCATCAACAACTCACAGGCGGCGCAGGCGCTGGATATGGCCGCCGGCTGGATCGGCAAGATTACCCCCAGGGGAACGCTTGGCTACATGGAGGAGGAGTCGCGGGCGGTATTCCAGAACGGTGATGCCATGTTTATGCGCAACTGGCCATACGCCTATGTGCTGGCACAGGACAACAGCAGTGCGATCCGCGGCAAGGTGGGCGTGATGCCGCTGCCGAAAGGCGCCGATGGCCGTTCAGTCAGTGCATTGGGCGGTTGGCAGTGGGCGATCAACGGTTATACCAAAAACCCTCAGGCGGCGATCGCGCTGCTGAAAATCGTCAGCGATGCCGAATCGCAAAAAAGGGCGCTGGCGCTGCTGGGCCAGGCACCTTCCCGCACGGCGCTATACGACGATCCGCAGGTACTGGCACAGGCGCCTTATCTGGCGGACTTCAAGGGCATTTTCGCCCAGGCGATGCCGCGCCCGGCAACCCAAACCAAAAGGCAGTATGCGCAGGTCTCTCGGGCTATCTACAACGCCACCTTTAACGTGCTGCGCGGTGATAGTGACGGTGTCACGGCAGTGGCGGATCTACAGCAAAGACTGGAACGGATTAAAGCCAGAGGATGGCGTTGAAAGCAGGGTAACTATCCATTAACCGCCGGAGTCTGATGCATGAAACGCGATACTCACGCTTTATCCCTGACGGCCACGCCAGCCCCTGCCCAAGCGCGGTCGGTCAGGCGCAGCAAGCTTAATCACCAACAGCGTCGCAGCCGTATCGCCTGGCTGCTGGTGGCACCGGCCATGCTGTTGCTGGCGGCGGTGGCGGGTTGGCCACTGCTGCGCACCCTGTTTTACAGCTTCACCGACGCCATGCTGGACGCGCCGGACGACTATCGCTTTGTTGGCTTCGCCAACTACCTTGACCTGACTACGGACGGCCACCATTACGGCGTGCTGGCGGATCCGCTGTGGTGGCTGGCGGTGGGCAATACGCTGCGCTTTAGCCTGTTATCCGTCTCGCTGGAGCTGGTGTTTGGCATGCTGCTGGCGTTGCTGATGAATCAGAAATTCCGTGGGCAGGGGCTGGTCCGCACCGCCATTCTGGTGCCCTGGGCTATCCCGACCATTGTTTCCGCCAAAATGTGGGGCTGGATGTTTCATGACCAGTATGGAGTGGTCAACGACCTGCTGCTCAAAAGCGGCATCATCGCCACGCCGTTGGCCTGGGTGGCAGAGCCGGGGCTGTCGATGTGGGCAGTGGTGATTGCCGACGTCTGGAAAACCACGCCATTTATGGCCTTGATGTTGCTGGCTGCGCTGCAACTGATCCCTGGCGATTTGTATGAGGCCGCGCGGGTCGATGGTGCCAACGCCTGGCAGCGCTTTCGCCGTATTACCTTGCCGTTGATTATGCCGGCGATGATTGTTGCGCTGATTTTCCGGGTGATGGATGCGTTGCGGGTGTTTGATCTGATTTATGTGCTGACCTCGAATAGCGAGGCCACGGTGTCGGTATCCGGTTATGCCCGCGACCGCATGGTCAGCTATCAGGAGATGGGCTCTGGCTCGGCCGCTTCGGTGCTGGTGTTTATGATGGTGGCAGGTATCGCCGCCTGTTTCCTCACGCTGGGTCGCCTGAATGATAAGGAGAAACGCGCATGAAACTGAGTCGCCAACAGCAAAAGTACGGCCACAAGGCGCTGATATTTGCCGCCGCCGCGTTGGCCAGCCTGATCTGCCTGTTTCCATTCTATTACGCGCTGATCACCTCATTGCGTTCGGGGCAGGATTTGTTCCAGGTCGCCTATCTGCCGAGCAACCTGCACTGGGGCAATTACCTGACGGCTTTGCTGGAAAACGGCATCGCCCGCAGCCTGCTCAATTCCATCGCCGTGGCGACGTTAACGGTGGGCATCTGCTTGCTGGTATCAATTACCGCCGCATTCGCCCTGGCGCGTATCCGTTTTCGCGGCCGCAAGTATCTGCTGTTCACCATTCTTTGCGTGTCGATGTTTCCGCAGGTGGCAGTGCTGTCCGGCATGTTCGAACTGGTGCGCTTTATGGGGCTGTATGACTCTCTGGGCGCGCTGGTGCTGTCCTATACCACCTTTTCACTGCCGTTTACCGTCTGGGTGCTGACCACCTTTATGAAGGCGATCCCGGCGGAACTGGAGGAGGCGGCGATCGTCGACGGTGCCGGTACCTGGACCATCATCAGCCGTATTTTTGCGCCGATTATGGGCCCGTCGCTGGTGACTACCGGGCTGCTGGCATTTATTGGTGCCTGGAATGAATTCATGTTCGCGCTGACCTTTGTCATCTCCAGCGGCAAACGCACCGTGCCGGTAGCGATTGGCATGCTGCAGGGCGCCTCTCAGTTCGAACTTCCCTGGGGCGCCATCATGGCGGCCTCGGTCATCGTCACACTGCCGATCATCGCACTGGTTCTGATTTTCCAGCGCCGTATCGTCAGCGGATTAACCAACGGCGCAGTAAAAGGCTGATTTTCGATTAACCCTAAGCAGGAGCAAACCAATGGCTACAAAAATCGTTTTAGTGGGTGCGGGCAGCGCGCAATTCGGCTACGGCACGCTGGGGGATATCTTCCAGAGCAAAACGTTGTACGGCAGCGAAATTGTGCTGCATGACATCAACCCGGCCGCTCTGGCGGTGACCGAGAAAACCGCCAGGGAATTTTTGGCGGCGGAAGATTTACCCTTTACCGTCAGTGCCACCACCGATCGTAAAACCGCGCTGCGCGGGGCGGAGTTTGTGATTATCTCCATTGAGGTGGGCGACCG
Organism: Serratia sp. S4; assembly: GCF_000347995.1. Classification (NCBI taxonomy): domain Bacteria; kingdom Pseudomonadati; phylum Pseudomonadota; class Gammaproteobacteria; order Enterobacterales; family Yersiniaceae; genus Serratia; species Serratia sp. S4. The sequence continues at coordinate 2,743,222 of NZ_KB661120.1, read as the reverse complement.
CTTTGCGCTGTGGGATCTGGACTGGCAAATCCCGCAGCAATACGGCATTGGGCAGGTGTATGGCGAAAACGGTGGCCCCGGCGGGCTGTTCCACTCGCTGCGGATTATTCCGCCGATCCTCGACATCTGCGCCGACGTCGCCGACATCTGCCCAAATGCCTGGATATTTAACTATTCCAACCCGATGAGCCGCATTTGCACCACCGTGCATCGTCGCTTCCCGCAGCTCAATTTTGTCGGCATGTGCCACGAAATTGCCTCGCTGGAGCGCTATCTGCCGGAAATGCTCGGCACTTCGTTTGAAAACCTCAACCTGCGGGCCGCCGGGCTTAACCACTTTAGCGTACTGCTGGAAGCCAGCTACAAAGACAGCGGTAAAGACGCTTATGCCGATGTGCGTGCCAAGGCACCGGATTATTTTTCCCGCCTGCCGGGCTACAGCGACATTCTGGCTTACACCCGTACCCACGGCAAACTGGTACAGACCGAGGGCAGCACCGAGCGCGATGCGCTGGGCGGCAAAGACAGTGCCTATCCCTGGGCCGACCGCACGCTGTTTAAAGAAATTCTGGAAAAATTCCACCACTTGCCGATCACCGGCGACAGTCATTTTGGCGAATACATCCGCTGGGCCAGTGAGGTCAGCGATCATCGCGGCATCCTCGATTTCTACACCTTCTATCGCAATTACCTCGGCCATGTGCAGCCGAAAATAGAATTGAAGCTGAAGGAGCGCGTGGTGCCGATCATGGAAGGGATCCTGACCGATTCCGGCTATGAAGAGTCGGCGGTCAATATCCCTAACCTGGGGTTTATCAAACAATTACCGGAATTTATTGCGGTTGAGGTGCCGGCCATTATCGATCGCAAGGGCGTGCATGGCATCAAGGTCAATATGCCGGCCGGCATCGGTGGCTTGCTCAGCAATCAGATTGCCATTCACGATCTGACCGCCGACGCGGTCATTGAAGGCTCGCGTGACCTGGTGATCCAGGCGCTGTTGGTCGATTCGGTCAACGACAAGTGCCGGGCGATCCCCGAACTGGTGGACGTGATGATTTCGCGCCAGGGGCCGTGGCTCGATTACCTTAAATAAGCCGGATGGCGGGGCGCTGGTCGGCGTCCCGCCAAATGCCAATTGGGTGTGAGAACGGGAGGAATATGGCGCAATTAACGCTGGAAAAACTGCAAAAACGCTACGGGGCGAACGCCGAGGTGATCAAATCGCTGGATCTGCAGATCAATAGCGGAGAGTTTGTGGTGATCGTCGGGCCTTCCGGCTGTGGCAAATCTACCCTGTTGCGGATGATTGCCGGGCTGGAGGAGATCAGCAGCGGTGGCATGTATATCGATGGCAACTATGTCAATGACGATACGCCCGCCGAACGTGGCATCGGCATGGTGTTTCAGTCTTACGCACTTTACCCGCACATGAGCGTGTATAAAAACATGGCGTTTGCGCTGGAGTTGGCGGGGCATTCGGCGGCGGAAATCGACAATCGGGTGCGTGAGAGTGCGCGTATCTTGCAGCTTGAGCCATTGCTGGAACGTCGGCCGAAGGATCTTTCCGGTGGTCAGCGGCAACGGGTGGCGATTGGCCGCGCCATCGTGCGCGAACCCAAGCTGTTTCTGTTCGATGAACCACTTTCCAACCTCGACGCGTCGTTGCGGGTGCAGATGCGTATGGAGGTGGCATCGCTGCATAAGCGGCTGAAGTCGACCATTATTTATGTCACCCACGATCAGGTGGAAGCCATGACGCTGGCCGACCGCATTGTGGTGCTCAATCAGGGGCAGGTTGAACAGGTGGGGACGCCGCTGGAACTGTATGACCAGCCGGCCAATGAATTTGTCGCGCAGTTCATCGGTTCGCCAAAAATGAACCTGATCCCGGCAATTTTACGGCGTGCCGGTGAACGCCAAAGCGTGGTGGAACTGGACAACGGTAAGGCGCTGGTACTGCCGATCGCCACGCCAGCCGGAGCGGAAGGCCAGAGCGTTAACGTCGGCATTCGGCCGGAGCATATTCGCGGCGGTGAACTGGCCCAGTGCGAGTTTCAGGGAGAAGTGATGTTCGTTGAGCACATGGGCAATGAAACCTATCTCTATCTGGATAATGGCAACGCTTGCGAGCCCTGGGTACTGCGTAATCCCGAGCGTTCGACCATTCAGGCCGGTGATACGGTGGGTGTGCGTCTGCCGGTGGAGTGCTGTTATTTGTTTGACTCTCAGGGCCAGGCATTCCAGCGCATTCTGGCGTCGGAACAGGCGCATTAATCAATTAAAGGAAGTCGGGACATGAGCAGTGGGCAAACCGTGCGTTGGTGGAAACAGGCGGTGGTTTATCAGATCTATCCGCGCAGCTTTATGGATTCTAACGGCGATGGTATTGGCGATCTGAATGGCATCACCGACAAGCTGGACTATTTGCAGTGGCTGGGCATTGACGTGATTTGGATCTGCCCGATGTATCGCTCGCCGAACGACGACAATGGTTACGATATCAGTGATTATCAGGCCATTATGACGGAGTTCGGCACCATGGCGGACTTTGACCGTTTGTTGGCCGAAGTGCATGCCCGCGGCATGCGTTTGATACTGGATTTGGTGGTCAACCACACTTCGGATGAGCATCCATGGTTTATTGAATCCCGGTCATCTCAATCGAGTGCCAAACGCGACTGGTATATCTGGCGAGACGGCAAAAACGGCGCGGAACCCAACAACTGGGAAAGCATCTTCAACGGTTCCGCCTGGAAATATGACCCCGGCAGCGAACAATACTTTCTGCACCTGTTCTCTGAACGTCAACCGGATCTGAACTGGGAAAACCCACAGGTGCGTGCGGCGCTGTATGACATGATGCGCTGGTGGCTGGACAAGGGCATTGACGGCTTCCGCATCGACGCTATCTGCCATATGAAAAAACAGCCGGGGCTGACCGATATGCCCAACCCGCAGGGACTGCGTTATGTGCCGTCGTTCGAACGGCATCTTAACTACGACGGCCTGCTGGACTATGTCGATGACCTGTGCGAGCAGGTATTTAACCGCTACGACATCATGACGGTGGGCGAAATGAACGGGGCCTCGGCACAGCAGGGCGAGGACTGGGTGGGGGAACAGCACGACCGTCTGAATATGATCTTCCAGTTTGAACACGTCAAACTGTGGGAAACCAGCCATCAGCAGTCACCGGACGCTGGACTCGATGTGATGGGTCTGAAAGAGATCTTTACCCGCTGGCAGACATTGCTGGAAGGGAAAGGCTGGAACGCGTTGTACGTCGAAAATCATGATATTCCGCGCGTGGTTTCTAAATGGGGTGACGACAGGCAGTATTGGCGTGAAAGTGCTACCGCCATCGCCGCCATGTATTTCCTGATGCAGGGAACACCGTTTATTTATCAGGGCCAGGAACTGGGGATGACCAATACCCGCTTCACGAGTCTGGCGGATTTTAACGATATTGCCGCCAGAAACCGCTTTGCCAAACTGCAGGAGCAGGGCATGGATGAAGCTCAGATCCTGGCGTTTCTCGGTCGTAGTGGGCGCGATAATTCACGAACCCCAATGCAGTGGGACAACGGGCCTCATGCTGGCTTCAGTACCGTTACGCCGTGGTTCGCATTGAATGCCAACTTTGAACAGATTAACGTGGCGCGTCAGCGTAACGAGCCGGATTCGGTGCTGAGTTTTTACCGGGCCTTGATCCGCCTACGCAAGCAGGATCCGATGTGGGTCTATGGCCGCTACCAATTACAACTGGCGGCGCATCCCCATATTTACGCCTACAGCCGTAGCCTGGATCAACGGCAAGGGTGGGTATTGTGCAACCTGAGTGGTGAAACACAACAAATTGACTCTCAACTCTTGCCATTGGCAAAAAGATCATTGTTGTTGAGTAATTATTCCCACCAGGGGGAACGACAAATACTTCGTCCTTATGAGGCACGAATCTATCAATAGGGGAAATACGGCAATAGATTGAGCCAGGCCCTAAATTAATTCCTATGGGGAAGTTATTTTAAATCGCTAACTTTCCCAGTCAATGACTTCCCAGAAGAATGGCAAAATACCGTTTGACCCACGTTAAGGCGTATGGGATGACTTAAATCACCAGAAACCTTACAGACTTTTGTTTGATTCCTCCCTTTGCAGCCATAAAACCAATCAATTTGTTGATATTTAATCCATTTTTCTTTTTAGGGGGAGCATTTCACTGGCTGTTCCCCAGCCGAAACACGGCCTAAACCAAGGTGAAATTTTATGATTTTTTACGATTTCACTTTTAATTTCACATTAACAACTCATGTGTTAGCCCTAATGTTATTTTTTTTCACATGTCAACGTGCAACTTTAGCGCTACTCTGAACAGGCTGTGTCTAATTAAGGATGATGCCATGTGGAATATGCAAACTAACATAGGGATATGTTATGAATTCCTCTGTTGTCCCATTGAATTTCATTTCCTCGAAATTCTTTCCAAAAGCACACCTTTTTCATGACTCCGCGATAACACTAATGGCGCAGGGTTAATTTGTCTTCAATTGTCAGGATGGCAATAATAATATCATGTTGTGATTATTATTTAATTGTTCTTTTTACAACCGGATAAATTTCTCGGCCAGTCTATTTATTCACTCAGGAGCACACTAATGAACCCGTGTTTGGACTTTATCGGTATTGGCATCGGTCCGTCCAACCTCAGTATTGCTGCCCTTGGCAGCGAAATCGAAGGTTTTAATTGCAAATTCCTCGAGCGCAAATCGCAGTTTTCCTGGCATCCAGGCATGATCCTGGCGGAATGCAGTATGCAGACCAGTTTTTTGAAGGATTTGGTGACCGCCGTCTCGCCAACCAACCCTTTTAGCTTCCTCAACTATCTGGTGAAAAGGAAAAAATTCTACCGTTTCCTGACAACGGAACAACGCACGGTGTCACGTGAAGAGTTTGCCGATTATCTCAACTGGGCTGCCACGGGGCTGGATTCGCTGGTTTTCAACCAGGACGTTCAGCGCGTGGAGTTTGATAGCCAACAGCGGCAGTATGTTGTCACCACCCAGAATCAGGTGTTTTACGCTAAACATGTCTGCGTGGGCATTGGCAAGAAAGTCAAACTGCCGGACTGCGTGACCGAACAAAATGCTCAATGTTTTCACGCCAGCGAAATGATGTTTCGCCAGCCAAACCTTAGCGGGAAACGCGTGGCCATTGTGGGCGGGGGTCAAAGCGGAGCCGATCTGTTCCTTAATATTTTTCAGGGCGAGTGGGGCCAGCCAGAGCAACTGAGTTGGATCTCCCGGCGTAACAACTACAACGCTCTTGATGAAGCGGCATTTGCTAACGAGTATTTTACGCCCGATTATGTCGACGACTTCTACACGCTCAGCAACACCGCCAAACAGCAGATGCTGCGTGAACAAAAAATGACCTCCGATGGCATCACCAGCGAGTCTCTCTTAGCTATTTATCGCGCCATGTATCACCGTTTCGATGTTCTGCAAGAAAAACGCTGGGTACGCCTGCTACCCAGCCGCTCAGTGACGGCCCTTAATGCCCAGGATAATTTTTATCGGTTGGAGACGCAGCATCATCTTGACCAGGGGCGCGAGACCCTGGATGCCGATGTGGTTATCTTTGCTACCGGTTATGAACAGGCTCAACCGGCTTTTCTTGCCTCCCTGGCGGACCGGATGTTAACCGATGCCGATGGGCAATATCGTATTGCCTCTGATTTTACTCTGGAGCGCGAGGGGGAGCATGAGAATGCTCTGTTTGCCGTCAATGCCAGCATGCACCACCACGGGATTGCCGATCCTCAGCTCAGTCTGGTGGCCTGGCGATCGGCCCGTATCCTCAATCGGGTGCTGGGCGAGAATAAATTTGATCTGAGTACCGCCCCGGCGATGATTCAATGGCGTAGTGAGCAATAACAGCCAATAGCAACAAATCTCCTTTGGTTCCTTTCAGGAGCCGTTTTAATACTTTGTTCAAGTTATGAGACAGGTTGTATGAAAAAGAATATTAATAAATTTATCATGAACCAATTGGCTACATTCACACCGACTTTTAAAACCAAATTAATATATAAAAAAGCATTCGGGAAGAGGTTAAATCTTAACCCGCCTGTGACCTGGAACGAAAAGATAAACTATCTAAAACTTAACGATTACAGCAACAATGCACTGGTTACGCAATGTGCTGATAAATACGCAGTCAGGGAGTATTTGAAGGCGAAAGAGTGTGAAGAAATTCTCAATGAGCTTTACTTCGTTTGCGATTCAGTCGATGAGATCCCTTGGGCTTCCTTGCCTGATAAGTTTGTGATTAAGGGCAATCATGGTTCAGGTTACAACCTGATTTGTCAGGATAAAAAGTCGCTGGACGTTACCAGGGCCGCTAAAACCATTGATAACTGGATGAAAGAGGACTACTGGAAGGTCTATGCAGAGCTGAACTATAAGCAAATCAATAAAAAGATAATAGGTGAGAAATTTATAGAGTCATCCAGTGGTCATGGCCCTGATGATTATAAAATATACTGTTTCCATGGTGTTCCTTACTGCACATTACTTTGTGTTGGCAGAGAAACCGGCATGCCGAAATATTACTTTTTTGACAAAGACTTCAAGTTTCTTTGCTACAGCCAGGATTGCCTGGCGCTTAGTCAGCAGGAGATAGATGCCTTTGTTAAACCCGCGGGATATGACGAGCTATTCGAGTACGCCAGAAAATTATCTGCGCCCTTTGAGTTTGTCCGTGTCGATTTTTATATTGCCAACGGCAAACCGGTTTTTGGCGAATTGACCTTTACGCCCTCCGCAGGTATTGATACGGACATGCTCGAATCAACCGATATTTTGCTCGGGAAGATGCTCCGGTTGAAATAACCTCAACACTGACTGCTGCCGGCGTAGTTCTGCAACATAAGACATCCCGACGCCCTGTTAACGCCGCAGGGCGCTTTTTATCTGCAAGAGGTTTCGCCTGCGGGCGTCTCCTTACTAGTTCAAGCAGTGAGAAGTCGCTGGACGTCTGCCGCTATGGTTTGAAACATAATACTATTTTTATATTTTCAATAAACGGATGCCAGACCCGCGAAAACTGGCAATAATGTCAGTCTGGCTGTTCACCAAACAGGCATTGCCAGACAGGGTGAGCAGGCTAATGGCCGCCATCATGCAGGTCGAATTTTATCCGTATTCTTCGCAAGCTTCTGGAAGCAAGATGCACACCACTGAGTTACCCGACGCCACTAAATTGCGCCTCGCGCTAATCGTCTTTTTGCTGGTGTTCTGCACCTGCATTTTGGGTATTGAAAGTCGTCCCATCGGTCTGTTAGCGCTATTTTGGCCAACCAATGCGGTACTTTTGGCCGTGCTGGTACGCTACCCGGCCATGGGCAGTCCTGTTGGCTGGTTGATGGCGATGTCAGGCTATTTGGCGGCGGATCTGATCACCGGCAGCCCGCTGGGCAAAGCCATATTGCTCAATGGTGCCAATATTGCCGGCGTGGCGGTCGGGTTTTATCTGTTTATGCGTTTATCGCCGCAGGTCAGAACCCTGGAACGCACCTCATCGAGCATTTATCTGTTCGCTATCTGTCTGGCGAGCGCGACAGCTACGGCGTTACTTGGTGCCGGGGCTTCGGTGCTGCTGTTTGGCCGCCAGTATCTGCCTTCATTGGCGTTGTGGCTGTCTTCGGAATTTACCAACTACATCACGCTGATGCCGTTTATTCTGGCTTTTCCGCGGGACTGGAAAGGTTATTTGCGCAGCATTTTCCAGGCCGTGGCCCTACGCAGCCAGTGGCCCAATACCGTCAGAAAAATCGCGGTGTTACTTCTGCTGCTGTTGGCCTGCTTCGGTAGCATCCTGATTGGTGGCCCCGGAGCGGTGATTTTCCCGATGCCTATCCTGCTATGGTTGGCGATGTCGTTCTCGCTGTTCAGCACAATGATCGCGGTATTGGTTTATGTGTTGTGGTGCCACCTGGCGATAGATCTGGGCCTGATTACCACTAACCTTGATATGAAAATGCTGCAAAACACGGTGTCGATGCGACTTGGCGTGGCGTTACTGGCGCTGGGACCTATTGCCGTGGCCAGTATGAATTTTGCTCGCAATGCGCTGCTGCAAAGGCTTGAGCACGTGGCGAATCATGATGCTCTGACCCATGTATTGACCCGCAGCGCTTTTATGCAGCGCGGAACGCGGCTGGTTAGCCAAAAGGGCGAGCGGATCTGCATCATGATGCTGGATATCGACTACTTTAAATCGATCAATGACCGCTTTGGGCACGCCGGCGGCGATGCGGCGCTGCTGTCCTTTACCCGCGCCATTACTGGCGATCTGCGCGATAACGATTTGTTTGGCCGCATGGGGGGTGAAGAATTTGCGATCGTCGCACCCATTGCGCAACAGCAGGATGCGCTATCGCTGGCCGAACGTCTGCGTCACCGAGTTGAAATTGAATCCATCAACATGCCCGCAGGCGCTGCTTTACAGATCACCGTCAGCATCGGTATGGTCACCTGCATCGGCGGTTCCGGACAAAATCTGGACAACCTGCTGAAAATCGCCGATCTGGCGGTCTATAAAGCCAAAAATAGCGGCCGTAACCGGGTCGCCACGCCAGAATTCCTGCCGCACCATTCCACCGAGATCTAAAGCCCGGCCGCCCTCGTCATGGTTGACCCCGCTAATGGGGTCTAAAATGGAAGAGGGCGCAGGCAGTTCCGCCGGCGCCATCCCGACTGTCTAATCGACAAGAGGACACTCCGATGAAATATGTTGATGGTTTTGTAGTGGCGGTGCCGGCCGCCAATAAGGAGGCGTATCAAAAACTGGCCGCCGCGGCTGCACCGCTGTTTAAAGAGTTTGGGGCTACGAGGGTCGTCGAATGCTGGGGCAATGATGTTCCCGACGGAAAACTCACTGACTTTCGCGGTGCGGTTAAGGCCGAGGCCGACGAAGTGGTGGTGTTCAGTTGGATCGAATATCCGTCAAAACAAGTTCGTGATGACGCCAACCAGAAGATGATGGCCGATCCGCGCATGAAAGCGCTCGGCGATCAAATGCCGTTTGACGGTAAACGTATGATCTTCGGCGGCTTCGAACCTATCCTGGACCAGTAGCGGAGGGGTATCGTGAAAATTACCCAACACCTGTGGTTTGAGAAGGATATGGAAGCGGCACTGCGTTGCTATATCGCTTTGATCCCCGGCTCTTCCCTGACCTGGCAATCCACCTTGCCGGCCGATACTCCCAGCGGCCCGGCCGGCAGCGTAAAACTGGCGTCTTTTACCCTTGGCGATCAGTGCTATGCAGCGATTGAGGCCGGCCCGTTGGATGCTTTCAATCACAGTTTTTCCATTATGGTCGAATGTGCCGATCAGGCAGAAGTCGATCGACTCTGGCAAGCGCTGAGTGACGGTGGCAAGGTTGAGCAGTGCGGTTGGCTGCGCGATCGCTGGGGGCTGAGCTGGCAGATAGTTCCCAAGCGGTTGGCCGAACTGATGAGTGACTCCGACAGTGCGAAGGTACGCAGGGTCACCGAAGCGATGCTGCAGATGGTCAAACTGGATATCGCCGGATTGGAGGCGGCGGCGCGCGGATAAGATTACGCGGGTTGATGCCCCGTAGCATCCAGCGTTACGGGGCATTTAAGGTGATTCAGCATCACTCAAACCGTCAGTACGGCTGATAAATTGACGGATATCATCTTTTTGCGTCAATCCTGCTCACGCAAGGCTCGAATTTTATCATTTGTCAGGCTGGGGAAATCGCTGCACCCTAGAGCTAACCTTATGCAGCGCAGAGAACAACCATGGAAAAGACACAGATTCAGCAACTGGTTACGCAATTCCCGCTGGTGCAGGAACTGATCGAACTAAACCCGGTGACCTGGTTCAACCCACGAGCGACCACTTTGCAGGCCGGACTGCCGTTCGTTGGGCTGGATGCCGCAGACGTGGCCGACGCAGAACAACGTCTGGCGCGTTTCGCCCCTTATCTGAGTGCCGCCTTCCCGGAAACCCGAGCCGCAAATGGCGTGATTGAATCCGAAGTGGTGGCGCTTCCTGCAATGCAAACTGCGCTCGACCAACGTTATGGCTTGTCGCTAGCCGGCCGGTTGCTGTTGAAAAAGGACAGCCATCTGCCAATTTCCGGTTCGATCAAGGCGCGCGGCGGTATCTACGAGGTGCTGGCGCATGCGGAAAAACTGGCGCTGGCAGCGGGGCTGCTGCAACTGACGGACGACTACGCCAAGCTGTTCTCGGCGGAGTTTCGCGAATTCTTTGGCGGTTACCGCATTGCCGTGGGTTCGACCGGCAATCTGGGGATGTCGATCGGTATTATCAGCGCCCGGCTGGGGTTTAGCGTGAGCGTGCATATGTCGGCAGACGCTCGCGAATGGAAAAAACAGAAGCTGCGTGACAATGGCGTCAACGTGGTGGAGTACGAACAGGATTATGGAGTTGCCGTTGAACAGGGCCGTTTGCAGGCGTCGAGCGATCCGCGCTGCTTCTTTATCGATGACGAGAATTCACAGACGCTGTTTCTGGGCTATGCCGTGGCCGGTGGCCGCCTGAGACGTCAGTTTGCCGAAAGTGGCGTCCAGGTTGATGCTCAGCACCCGTTGTTTGTTTATTTGCCTTGCGGCGTTGGCGGCGGGCCAGGCGGGGTGGCCTTTGGGCTGAAACTGGCCTTTGGCGACCATGTACACTGCATCTTTGCCGAACCGACGCATTCACCTTGCATGCTGCTTGGTGTGCATACCGGCCTGCACGATGGTATCGCGGTACAGGATCTGGGCATTGATAACCAGACCGCGGCGGACGGGCTGGCGGTAGGGCGCGCATCCGGCTTTGTCGGCCGGGCTATGGAGCGCCTGCTCTCCGGCTTCTACACCCTCAGCGACCGCGAGATGTTTGCACTGCTGGGGTTATTGGACAGCCATGAGCATATTCAGCTAGAACCTTCGGCATTGGCGGGGATGCCGGGGCCGTGGCGCGTGACGGCTGACACTGAGTGGTTGGCGGCTCAGGGCTTGAATGAGCAACAAATGAAAAATGCCACCCACCTGGTGTGGGCGACCGGTGGCGGCATGGTGCCTGAAGCGGAAATGGCCAAGTACCTGGCCAACGCGCACCAGTCGATTTAGTGATTTAGTAGCGAAAGTTCCTGTGAGCCTTCGAGCAGGATCGGCAGGATACGTTCGGTCAGTTCGCTCAGCGGGACATGGCCGGCCTGCACCCCAACGTTTAACGCGGCAGTGACGCCGCCGTTGACCGAGGTAATCGGTACCGCGATGGATCGCAGACCGATTTCCAACTCCTGATCGTTAATCGCGTAACCCTGAGCGCGAACCTTATCCAGTTCTTCACGCAGTTTATCAATCGAACTCAGGGTGTATTGCGTGTAGCGCGTCAGGGTGATGCGTTGCAGGTAATCCTCACGCTTATCAATCGGCAAATGGCTCAACAGCACCCGGCCCATCGAGGTGGCGAAGGCCGGCAGGCGGCTGCCGATGTTCAGATCTATGGTCATGATGCGTTCGGCAGAGGCACGGGCGATATACAAAATATTGTCGCCGTCCAGCGTGGCGATAGAACAGGACTCATTCAACAGCTGGCTAATGTGTTTCAGCACCGGCTGGGTGGCTTTCGCCAGCGGCGTGGCACCGAGATAGGCATGGGCCAGCGTCAGGATCCGTGGGCGCAGCTCAAAGTTTTTGCCGTCCTGCGCGTAAACAAACCCCAGCTTGTTCAGGGTATACAGGCAACGACGCACCGCAGCGCGTGGAATGCCGGTTTTCTGGCTGATTTGCGAAATCGACATCAGACGACGCTGCGGAGTAAAAGCCTGGATCACCTCAAGGCCGCGGGCCAGCGAGGCCATAAAATTGGGGTCGCCCTTAAAGGGATCGCCGCTGGCGGCGGACACTAAACTATCAGGCGCGGTGATTTCTTCGCCGTCGGTGTTTTTGGTCATCACAATCTCCCAGGGAGCAGTGCTTACAGCGCCAGATAGCGCAGGGTGGCCACTACGGCCAACTGACGGATATGACGAACCTGATCTGCCGGCGGTTGATGGCTTTCAAACAGGGCATTAAAGGTGTACTGGTTGGCAACGTAGTGGAAACAAAGGCTGCTGATCAAGCGATGCACGTCGGCTGCGCTGGCGTCCGGCGTGAACAGTTTTTCTTGCTTGCCGCGCTGCAAGATATCTTCCAGCAGGGTCAATGCACTTTGGTTTAACGCCTTAATGCGTGAAGACTGGCGTATATACTGGCCGCGCATCATGTTTTCCATACAGATAACTCGGATAAAATCGGGGTGTTCAGCATGGTAATTAAAGCTTTCTTCGACCAAACGAGTCATGGCTGCTACCGGGGCTAATGCTTGCAGATCCAGCCCGGTTTCATGTGCGCGAATATGCTGATACACGTGTTCCAGCACCTCCAGGTACAGTGATTCCTTGGTCTTGAAATGATAAACCACCATGCGTTTGGTGGTAGCCGCGTGCTCGGCAATGTTTTCCATGCGGGCACCTTTCAGACCGGCCTCGGCGAACTCGGCCAGCGCCGCAGCGAAAATACGCTGTTTCAGCCCGACAGGGTCATTTTTGCGTTTAGTCGCGGGGAGATCATCATTGTTCAAAACATCAGTCACTTATCTTGGAGGAACACCGGTTAAGAGTAACTGGGGTGACCCGGTAATACAATCCGCTGCCGCTGCGCTTTTGTGAACGACGTCATATTGCTCACACGTAAACCATAGCGACGATAACCGCAGGGTTGGGAAGATCCCTCTCACAATTTGACAACATTATTTTCCACGTGCCCAGGGTGTGTTTCCGGTCAGCAAAGGGCATTTATGGATCAATCCCAGCGTATTGTCTTGCCAGTGAAAGCCGCCGTGGTTTTTTTGATGGTGAGCGAACGTACCATTGGGTTCAATGAGCGCCAGGTTATTAATAATCTCCGTTGCCGAGCTGCACGGGAGTTCTTACAGTAGACGCCAGAATCTTTAATCTCGGTTCGATTATCGAACATTTGCATTTATTGGCGTCTGTACCAAGGAAAAATTGTGGCTTCAAACGAAATTGATGTTCGAACGCTGATCAACGATCGTCCGATATGCGGTTATCAAAAACTGATTATTCTGCTGGGTTTTATCGTTATTGCGCTGGATGGCTTCGATATTACCCTGATGGGGTTTATTGCCCCTGAGCTGAAAAGCCAGTGGGGCGTCAGCAATCAGCAACTTGGCATGGTGATTAGCGCCGCGCTGGTTGGCCTGACGATCGGTGCGCTGCTGGCCGGCCCGCTGGCCGACTGGCTGGGACGTAAAGTGATCATTATCAACAGCGTGTTCTTTTTTGGCCTCTGGACGCTGGTCACTGCGTTTTCGCACAATATCGATCAAATGATATTTTTCCGTTTTATGACCGGGTTGGGGCTGGGGGCGGCAATGCCGAACGTCGGCACTTTAATCTCCGAATATGCGCCGGAAAAGAAACGTTCCTTCATTATCACCGTGGTGTTTTGCGGCTTTACCTTCGGTGCCGCGCTGGGCGGGTTCGCGGCGTCATGGGTTATTCCACAAATGGGGTGGCATGCGCTGCTGTTGCTCGGTGGCCTATTGCCGCTGCTGAGCGTTCCGCTGTTGATAGCCAGGTTGCCTGAGTCGGTGAGGTTTTTGGTTACCCGGCGAGCCAGCAATCAACGCATTGGCAAAATTGTGGAAAAGCTGGCGCCGGGCAGTACCAATGCCGAAACCCGTTATACGCTGCCGCCACTGGTGGCACCTGGCAAGGGAGCCATGCAGATTGTGATCTCGCGGCAGTATCGCCTTGGCAGCCTGATGCTGTGGCTGGGTTATTTCATGGCGCTGTTTCTGGTTTATCTGCTGGGCAGTTGGTTACCGACGCTGGTAAAAGGCATCGGCATGAGCGTGGCGCAGGCGGCGGTGATTACCGCGCTGTACCAGGCCGGCGGTACCTTAGGCTCGCTGTTTGCCGGCTGGCTGATGGATAGGGTGGATCCACACCGGGCGCTGGGCATGATTTACCTGCTGGGGGCTGGGCTGACATTGTCGATTGGCCTGGCGTCACACAGCAGCCTGATGCTCGGTGTGTTGGCACTGGCCTGTGGTTTTTGCCTGAACGGTGCCAATACCGGCATGAACGCGCTATCGGCGCATTATTACCCAACCGAGGCGCGCGCCACCGGGTCTAGCTGGATGCACGGCGTTGGGCGTATTGGTGCCATCCTGAGCGCCTTTGCCGGTGCGGAAATGCTGGCGTCAGGCTGGGGGTTCGACCGCATTTTTGCCATTATCGCCATTCCGGCGTTGATCACCGCCTGTGCCATCTTTATCAAAGGTGCCAGAGGGTATAACCGTCAGGCGCAGTTGGTCAGCCGGGAAACCGCCAAAGGCCTTTGAGCTTACCGGTGGAGCCGTTGCAATTGGATTTGATCGGCCTGCCGCGCCTGCTCTGCCAGTGAGGAGAACTGTGCCGGACGATAGAATGTTTTGGGCACCGGCAGGCGGCGCATATCGCTGCCTTTATGAATTTGCAGTTCGCCCAGATGGCTTAAGGTGAACCCGGCTATTTTCACCGGCATGGTCAAGCGATACGGCGGTGCCTTTTCGAAAGGCACTGCGGTAGGAGTTCGGTTTTCGCCAAGCGAGTAATTGCGTTTCAGGACTAAAAATTTATCGGGCACCCGGCGTTTGCTGTTCCACCAATCGCCATCGACCTCACGGAATTGGCGTTCTGTTTCAGCCTCATTGACTGCCTCAAGGCCGATTAAAGCTTGTGAAAGCGCCTTATCCATCGCCAGATTATAGTTCTCCACAGAGCCGGCATGCCCCTGCAAAATCACGTTTACCGCCAGCCTCGCTCCCAGCAAATTTGCGTAAAGGTCTTCCGGTGAAAAAGCAGAAATTTCCTCAGAAAATCCGGCGACAGACTGGAAGCCGTACCACTGGGCGATTTCATGCCACTGTGCCAGTTGAAACGCCACA
Organism: Serratia sp. S4; assembly: GCF_000347995.1. Taxonomy (NCBI): domain Bacteria; kingdom Pseudomonadati; phylum Pseudomonadota; class Gammaproteobacteria; order Enterobacterales; family Yersiniaceae; genus Serratia; species Serratia sp. S4. The sequence continues at coordinate 2,728,181 of NZ_KB661120.1, read as the reverse complement.
TGCCCGGCCAGCCAGGCCGCCAGATTATATCTGTCGGTCATCGATGCCGGAGGGGTAAACGCGTAAAACTGAGCGCGTCTGAGCCCTAATTCCTCACTGTAAAACAGGCGCCATTCGCGGCCCAGTTTCGGATACAGACGAGTGAACAGATAAAAGGTGTTATCGGCGGTATCGCGAACATGGGCGATATCAATAAACCCGCCGCGTCGCGTATAGATAAGCCCGTTGGCTTCGTCGCTCAGACCAACGATATTTTTCACCGCGCCCAGCGCACTGTCATTGTAATGATGGTGGCCTAGCGTACTGAGTGAGAGCAGGTTGCCAATTTGATAAACGGGAATCGGGATACCGGCCGCGCGCACCTGAAGGTTATAGCCAAATGCACAGCAAGGGCGAAGCGATTCCGGTGGCGAAAGGTTTTGCGCGACGGGCCAAATGCGTCTTGCCTGCTCAAAGGGTAAAATGTCGGTCTTGCCCGGTTGCGCCTGTGCCAAACTGGCGACAGTCAACGACAGGGCGAGAAAAAAAACACGCATTAAAAGGCCTCCGCGACCTGAAAATAAAATCCTGCACTCTCGCGTCCCACGCCGAGATCGAGTCGCAGATTCATATTAGGTTTGATTTCAAAACGATACCCCGCACCCAGGGTCGGCAGAATAGGGTGTTGTCCCATTTTATCCAGGCTGCCACCCAGCGAGCCGGCGCCCAGCCAGAGTACGTAGCCGTGCCGCCAGTTTAATTTTTTGCGGTATTCGATTTGGCTGCTCACGACATCTTTGTCACGGTAACGCCCCTGATAATAACCGCGTAATCGGCGGTCATCACCGGCCTGTGAAAGGCGATCCCATGGCACATCTCCGCGGGCAAAACGTCCCCAGGCATCGAATGCCAGCACGTCATTGTCGTTAAGCGGAAAATAGTAATTGTATTGCAACTGCAGGGCAGTGAAATGGCTATCCGAGCCCAGTGATGGATCAAACAGGCTGTAGCTGGCACTGGCATACTGCCCTTTTTTCGGCTGCGTGATGGCGTCGCGGGTGTCGTAATTGAGGGCGAAAGTGGCGCCAGAACTCAGCGGCGTGGTGGAGTCCGTATAGCGAGAGAAGGTATCGCCAGGCTGCGGATCATCAACTTTGGCATTCAGCGTGGAAAAATCCCAGCCCACACCGGCATAAAGATTATCGACCAGCCGATAAAAAACCTGCGGATGAACGCTAAACGAATCCTGAGTATATTTCTGGCTCGAGCCCTGCGCCGCATCGTAGCCCACGCCCCAGAATTCTGTCGGGATCTTGGCAACCGAACCTACCACAAAGAGACGCCACTGATCATCGCTAAAGAACGTGTAATTGTTCAGACCCAACCCCAGGGCGCCACTGGTGCTGACAAAACCGGTAAATGAGATAGATGAGTTTTGCGTGACCTGATCGTGTGGATCGACCCGATAAAGCCCGGCCGCTGCTGCCCCCAAGCCCAGTTTTAACTCAGGGGTATAAAAAGGACCGGGTAACACCGTCCAGTTCACGCCTTTAGCCTGGTTGTATTGGTCGTCGGCCCCCATGGTGCCGAGAAACGCATCAATGGACTCACGCGTAAGCAGCTCCGCATGAATCGGGGCAACCAACAGGCTCAGTAGTCCACTCAGTAACCGCACGGGTATCTTCATTAGAATCGATATTCACCCGCCAGGAAAAAACTGTTTCGCTCATTAAAACCGACTTCGGCCAGGACGTTGAAGTTCTGTGTGAGCTCATACTGCGCCCCAATCAGCGTATTCCACGGCGAGGAGAGATGCTGTTTGACATCAAAGCGCCCGGCGTTGTCCTTATTCACGGCCTCAATCAGTGGCTGAAGTTCTGCCGGCATATGCAGATCTGAAATATTGCCCTTAAACTCCTGGTCCACATCCTGATACATGCTGCCAACCCACAGGCTCAGGTGGGAAGGGCCAGAGATGGCAGGCATATCAAAGCGATAGCCCACGCGTGGTGAAACCGTAATGGCTGAAATTTTGCCATCCAGAATGTCAAATTCGGTGCGGGTATAATTGGTGTCAACCAGTGCAAACCATTTCTCATAGCCCCCTGCCAGGGTAAACCCGGTGCCCCAGGTGGTACCTTTAAAGTCGAGAGCAAAATCAATATCCTGGAGATCGCCACTTTGATTAAGGCGATGTACCGCAGAGGCGATAATACGGTCGATGCCGGTGTATTTCGACGGATCGGCATCGACAGAAACCTGGGATAAAGATGACCCTCTGGTGTGCCCGACCAAACCATAAATGTTTAAAAACGGGAAGACCCACATATCCAACCGAAGGTTCTCACTTTTGCTGCGCTGGCGTGTCTTTCCGACATCAATATTGAACAGATCGCTGGGGATCGGGTGATCGCCGAGTTTCAGACCGGAAAACGTAATGCTATCGACATCAATATTCTGACGTATATTCATGTAACTGAGATTGACGCCAAACGGTAGCGGAATGTTATAGCCGCGAGCGCGGGCCTCATCCCCCCAGATAGGAAAGGTGCTGTCGCTTTGGTCCGGGGCATGGGTTGCCGCACCAAAGGCGGCACCCGACCATAGCAACAGGGGGAGAATCATTCGTTTTGCATACTGGAGCGGGAGATGATTGCCGCTATTTTGGCAATGCCACGGTATTGTCATTATTTGACTCTCCACGTCAGGCAAGGAACCAGCAGGGCGCTCAATTTTGTCATGAGGGTTTATCCGGTTTCACGGCCGGCGCGGTGTACCAGTGATCCTGACTGACCATCACCGCATTTTCGGGCTGAAGCACGAAGTTAGGCGACATAATCTGGACGTTAAATTCATTGAACACATCCTGAATGTGGCTACGTATGCGGGCTTTTTCTTGTTCGGTGGCGAGTTGGCGCGGTTCAGCGCCAAAACACAGGGAAGAAATCAGAAATAACAGACAGCAAACAACGCCATTCACTTTCTTGCTCATGGTTACCTGCCCAGTCAGTAATTTATTTTTATTATTTTGTGCTCTTCAATTTCAGCTTAGCCCAGACGCTTGTGCTTTCAAGTCGCTCAATCAAGCTCGGTTTTTGCGACGTGCAATTAAAACAGCCGGTCGAAGCAGACTGAATCCCAAAGCCAGACAACGGCTGAGTAAATGGCCATGGAACAGGATCAGGAATGGTTTCATCAATGTTAATTGGCTCACAGAACCCATACGCCATATTTTTCCGTAAAAACATGGCATCCAATTGATAATAATACTCTTCCTGTAAAACAGTCCTTTTCTCGTTCGGTTATCGCACGTTAATTAATTTAACAATATTGAAACTTATTGTTGGCGATGCTTTTATGGGAAGGCGATTAACGAACCAAGTTTCGATAATCGCACAAATGCGACTTTGCCAGGGATAGGCCTGGCCGTTACCGCCGGGGCTATTTAGCCTGGCCAACCCAGGAAGCGCACTATGTCCCAGTCAAATACCATAGAAATTCAATCATTTATTAATAACAACCCGTTCTCCCGCTACCAGTGGCTGATCCTCATTTTGTGTTTTCTTACCGTGGCGCTGGACGGCTTCGACACTGCGATCATCGGTTTTATCGCCACCTCGTTGGTACAGGACTGGGGAATAGAGAAAACCTCGCTGGGGCCGGTGATGAGTGCGGCGTTGGTCGGGTTGGCCGTGGGGGCGCTCACCGCCGGGCCGTTGGCGGATCGCATCGGTCGCAAGAAGGTGTTGGTGCTGTCGCTGGTGCTGTTCGGCGGTTTCAGCCTGTTGACGGCGTTCGCCACCACCTTGCCAATGCTGACATTATTGCGCTTCTTAACCGGGCTGGGACTGGGTGCGGCAATGCCAAACGCGGCAACCCTGATGTCGGAATATGCGCCGGAGCGCAAGCGTGCGCTGCTGGTCAACCTGATGTTCTGCGGCTTTCCGCTCGGGTCATCGATGGGCGGTTTCGTTTCCGCCTGGCTGATCCCGCACTTCGGTTGGCAGAGCGTGATGGTGCTGGGCGGCGTGATGCCGCTGCTGTTGGCGGTGGTGCTGATTGTCGCGCTGCCGGAGTCCGCCCGTTTTATGGTGGTGCGTGGCTACCCGGCACAGCGAATTGCCGCGGTGCTTAAGCGCATTGCACCGCTTAATTTAACCGAACTGCCGCGCTTTAGCCTGGTTGAAGAGGGCCAGGTGAAAGCCAAATCGGCACTGGGGGTGATTTTCTCTCCGCGCTATCTGTTGGGCACCCTGATGCTGTGCCTGACCTACTTTATGGGCCTGATGATCTTCTATCTGCTGACCAGTTGGTTACCGCTGCTGATCCGTGAAACCGGCGCGTCCATTCGCCAGGCATCATTGATTACCGCGCTGTTTCCTTTGGGCGGTGGCATTGGCGTGCTGATCATCGGTTGGCTGATGGATCGCATGAATCCGCACAAGGTGGTGGCGGTGGGCTATCTGTTGACCGCGCTGTTTGTCTGCGCCATTGGCTACGTTTATACCGATCCCATATTGATGGCGGTGACGGTGTTTATCGCCGGTACCTGCATGAACGGCGCACAGTCCTCAATGCCGGCGCTGGCCGCCGGTTTTTACCCAACGCAGGGACGGGCAACGGGTGTCGCCTGGATGCTGGGGCTGGGGCGTTTCGGGGGCATTCTTGGCGCGATGAGCGGCGGGGTGCTGATGCAAATGCAGCTGTCATTCAGCACCATTTTCACCCTGCTGGCGATCCCGGCGCTGGTGGCAGCACTGGCGCTGATAGTCAAACATTTTGCTACCAGGGCAACGGCATTGGCCGGCTCGCTCAATAAGGCTTTATAAGGAGATAACCATGCGTACACAAATAGCAATTATTGGTGCCGGCCCGGCCGGATTGATGTTGTCGCATCTGCTGCATTTGCAGGGCATTGAGTCAGTGGTATTGGAAACTCGCGGCCAGCAGGCGGTGGAATCCACCATTCGCGCTGGGGTGCTGGAGCAGGGAACGGTTGATTTACTCAATCAAACCGGGCTGGGTGAGCGTATGCGCGCAGAAGGGGCGCAGCACCATGGCATCCGGCTGGCATTTGGCGGTCAACAGCACCGGATCGATCTGACCGAACTGACCGATCGGGCAATCACCGTCTACGCCCAGCATGAAGTGTTGAAAGATTTGATTGCTGCGCGGCAGGCGGCAAACGGACAGCTCCATTTTGAAGTGGAACAGGTGGAACTCAAGGCGCTGGACAGCGAGCGACCACAGGTGCATTACCGGCATCAGGGCGAGCAACGGCGAATTGACTGTGATTTTGTCATTGGCTGCGACGGTTTTCACGGCATTAGCCGGGCCGCGATGCCCGGCGGACTGCGACAGGACTATACCCGGATTTATCCCTTCGGCTGGTTCGGTATTCTGGTGGAGGCCCCTCCGTCCAGCGATGAGCTAATCTATGCCCGACATTCACGAGGATTTGCGCTGATCAGCACCCGTTCGCCTGGCGTTCAGCGGATGTATTTCCAGTGCGACCCGACGGAAAACGTCGACCAATGGTCAGACGATCGCATCTGGAACGAACTGGAGAGCCGGCTGGAGAATCACGATGGCTGGTCGCTGAAAAAGGGCCGTATATTCCAGAAAAACGTGGTCGGCATGCGCAGCTTCGTCACCGAGCCGATGCGATGTAAACGCCTGCTGTTGGCGGGGGACTCGGCGCATATTGTACCGCCGACCGGGGCCAAGGGGCTGAATCTGGCGATGGCGGACGTTTGTCTGCTATCGCAGGCACTGGAGACGTTCTATCGCCACAAAAGCTGGCGGCGGCTGGACAGCTACAGCGACGATGCTTTGCAACGCGTCTGGCGTGCGGAACATTTCTCCTGGTGGATGACCAACATGTTGCACACCCGCAGTGACGACAGTGCGTTCCAGCAACGCTTACAATTATCGGAGCTGCAATATACCGTGAAGTCGCGCAGCGCCATGACGGTGCTGGCGGAAAACTACGTCGGCTCACCGTTTCAGATGATGTGACCCGACAAATATCACAAAAACCAATAAATTCGCTCAATGTACCGATAATCGCCCAGCGTCGCGTTTAGCGGTCTTGACGCTGCTGACCACGCCGCGCCATCATCGGATACTCGCCTTTTTGCCTGGAGGAACTATGGAGTTACTGACGCCGCTGCTGCGGTCTTCGGCGGTGACCCCTTGCTTTAGCGATACCGCTACGTTGCAGGGAATGCTGGATTTCGAAGCAGCGCTGGCCAATGCACAGGCCGGGTTGGGCATTATTCCTGCCGAAGCTGCGCAGCACATTAGCGAGGCTTGCCACAGCCATTTATTCGATGCGGCCGATCTGGCACAGACGGCCGCGCAGGCAGGCAATCTGGCGATCCCGTTGGTTAAGCAATTAACCCGCCAGGTGGCACAGCAAAATGCCGAGGCTGCACGTTTCGTTCATTGGGGGGCAACCAGCCAGGACGCCATTGATACCGGGTTGATACTGCAATTGCGGCAAGCCATCGAACTGACGCACAGCGATCTGAACCGGCTGATTGCGGCGTTGGTATCACAAATGACTCGCCATCAGGATTGCGTACTGGTCGGCCGCACCTGGATGCAACACGCTTTACCCACCACCTTGGGGTTAAAGCTGGCGGGCACGCTGGATGCCTTGTTGCGCTATCGACAGCGGCTGGATGAAATGCGGCCCCGCGTGTTGGCACTGCAATTGGGGGGCGCCGCCGGCACCCTGGCTTCTTTGGGTGAGCAGGGAAGTTTCCTGGTGACGGCGTTAGCCAGCAGGCTACAACTGACCGCCGCAAATACTCCCTGGCACAGTCAACGCGATCGCCTGCTGGAGGTTGCCGGTTGGTATGCCGGGTTATGTGGCTCGCTGGGCAAACTGGCGCGTGATATTTCGTTACTGACACAGACCGAAGTAGCGGAAGTTGCTGAACCGGTGGCGGCTGGGCGCGGCGGCTCTTCGACCATGCCGCACAAGCGGAATCCGGTGGCCTGCGCGGTGATCCTCGCCGCGGCCAATCGGGTACCTGCGCTGGTTGGCGGGTTATATGCCGCCATGGTGCAGGAGCATGAACGCGGCCTGGGCGGTTGGCACGCCGAATGGGAAAGCCTGCCGGAGTTGGTGATGTTAACGGCGGGGGCGCTGCACACCGCCGGGGACCTGATTGACGGGCTGCAGGTGTTTCCGCAACAGATGGAACATAACCTGAAGTTAACCCACGGCCTGATCATGGCCGAGGCGGTCACCATGGCGTTGGGTGAAGCGATTGGCCGCCAGCAAACGCATCAGCATATCGAAAAACAGTGTCATCTGGCGCTGGCACAGCAGCTCACGCTGCTAGAGGTGTTACTGGACGACCCACTGGTTATGGCGCATTTATCTGCCCAGCGGCTGGCCGAGCTGTTGGATCCCCAGCAGTACCTCGGCAGTGCAAAAGTCTTTACTCAGCGGGTGCTGGAACAGACCGCGGCCGCAACTTCAGGAGCAAATCAACATGAATGATCAACAACGTTATCAGCAAGGTATTGAGGTGCGCAGAGCGGTACTGGGGGATGCACATGTGGATCGTACCCTCAGCCAGCTCACCCCGTTAAATGAAGAGTTCCAGGATTTTATCAGTCGCTATGCCTGGGGGGAGATCTGGACCCGACCGGGGCTGGCTCGTCATACCCGCAGCCTGATCACCATAGCGATGCTGATCGCCCTTAACCGCGAAGCCGAACTGCGCATGCACCTGAAAGCGGCGGTGAACAATGGAGTGACTCGCGAGGAGATTAAAGAAGTGCTGATGCAAAGTGCGCTGTACTGCGGCCTGCCGGCGGCCAACTCGGCGTTTCATCTGGCGGCAGAAGTGTTTGCCGAACAGGACCGGGAAGCCGATTAAGCAGAACGCACTGCGCCAGCGATACCACGCACGGTGGAGATAAATGCCAGTACGGCCTCGCTTAATTCACCGTCGTTACGGGTCAGAATGCCTACCGCTTCTTCCATCCCCTGAGTCGGCAGTGGCAGCGGGATCAACTGACCGGCGGCAATATCGGCTTTCACCGCGCTGGAAGGCACAAACCACAGATAGTCAAATTGCAGCGTCATCTGACGGGCCAGCGAAGCGGACAGCGTTTCTATGTATTGGCTGGGCAGACTGAAGCCCTGGGTTGAAAGCAGACTCTCGGTGTTGTGGCGCGGCACCGTGCCCTTCGGCGAGATAATGGCAGGATAATGCAGCGCGCGCTCCAGAGTGATGGTCTCGCTTAACAGCGGGTGCCCCGGACGCGTCACCATCAGCAGTGACTCCAACAGCAACAGCTCGAAAGCCAGCCCGCTCATCATTTCCGGATCGGCCATGCGGCCAATCGCCACGTCAATCTCACCCGCTTTGAGCTGTGCCAGCAACTCGGCATTTTTGCCGGTAATCACCTGAATGCGTGAATGTGGGTGGGCCTGCTGATACTGGCCGATGGACTGCGGCAGCATGCCCAGTGCGGTGGTCGGCAGCGCACCGATACGTAATACCCGTGCAGGTGCATCGTCGAGCCGGTCAAGCGCGTGCCCGGCGGCGGTCAGCGCCTCCAGCACCCGCGTGGCATAGCCGAGGAACTGCTCCCCCTGTTCGGTCAGCAGGGTTCCCTGGCGGTTACGCACCAGCAGGCGGTTGCCGGTTAGCGCTTCCAGTTCGCTCAGCGTCTTTGAAAGTGCGGGTTGGCTCAGGTTCAGCTTATCGGCTGCGCGGCTCAGCGAGCGTTCCTGCGCCACGGCAACAAAGCCGTTGATGTGGCGTAAACGCATGCGTTGGATGAATAAATTGGCTTTTTTCATCCCCCAGTGTAGGGAGTTTTTCCCATCGCTAACAAGTGACGGCGGCCGCATTTTTGCACAGACGTACGATTTTTTGCGGCCGCAGACTGGCGGCGTTTACAGGTCGAAGAACACCGTTTCGCCTTCGCCCTGGATCACGATATCAAAACGATAGACCAACTCTTCACCCCGGCGTTCTGGCTGGGCAATTAGCGTTTTTCGCCGTACCTCGAGTTCGATCAGATTCAGTACCGGATCCTGCTGATTAGCGGCATCCTCATCGGCAAAATACAGCCGGGTGTGCAGGCCAATATTGATACCGCGCGCGACGATCCACAGGTTAATGTGCGGTGCCATCATCCGGCCGTCCCGGCCACAGACGGCACCCGGCTTGATGGTTTCAAAGCGGTAGAGACCGGTTTCAAAGTCGCTGCAGCTGCGCCCCCAGCCCCGAAACGCGGCATCCAGCGGTTTGTTTTGTTGCTGGTCGCCGGGGTGGTTATAGCGGCCGTGACTATTGGCCTGCCAGACTTCCAACAACACATCGCGGATAAGGCTGCCGCTGCCGTCAAACACTCGGCCTTCCAGGGTAATGCGCTGGCCCTGAGTTTCCGGCTGGGTCAGTACCTGGCCGAAGTTATTCTCAAAAATCTCAAAACCCGCGGCCAGAGGAGCGAGGCCAATGTGCACATAAGGCCCGGCGGTTTGTGACGGGGTTTCCAGTAGGTAGTTTTGCGGCATCATGCTTTCCCCTGCAGACGGTTTTCAAACAAGGTGGCGCGGTGGCCGCGTAACACCAGATCGAAACGATAGGCCAGGCTGTCCAACTGTACCGCGGCGGTTTTGTCCAGTCCGGCGATCAGTGAGCGCACCGCATCGTCATTTTTGATGGCGCGCACGATGGGGCAACTGGCAATCAACGGGTCGCCCTCAAAGTACATTTGAGTGATCAGCCGTTGGGCGAAAGCGCTGCCGGAAAGCGAGAAGTGAATATGCGCAGGGCGCCAGTCATTGACCCGGTTGCGCCAGGGATAAGGGCCGGGTTTGATAGTGCGAAAAAAGTAATAGCCGTTTTCATCGGTCAATACCCGGCCGCAGCCGCCAAAATTGGGATCTATCGGTGCCAGATACTGATCCTTCTTGTGGCGGTAACGCCCACCGGCATTGGCTTGCCATACTTCGACCAGCGCATTGCGCATCGGTAAGCCGTTTTCATCACGAACGTAGCCGTGCACGATAATCCGCTCGCCGATCGGCAAGCCTTGTTTGGCGTAGTTGAGGATCAGGTCGTTATCCAGTGCGCCGAGTTCGTGTTGGCCAAATACCGGCCCGGTGATCTCGGACAGTGAGTTTTGCAGGGATATCAGCGCATTTTTAGGTGAGCGCAGCACGCTGGTTTTATATTCTGGTGCCAGCACCGGCGGATGGCGATCGTAGTTACGTTGGTAGAGTTCATCTATCTGGCTCATGCGGAAATCCTCATGGCGTAGGCAGGGTGCAGAGGGCTGATCTGTTTTGGTTTAATGTCAGCACGAAGGGAAGAATAGCTTTCCCTATCCCGAGTCTCGCAAGCCAGAGTGTTACAAGAAAGTGAAATTTAGCGGTGTTTTGCATAACCTGGGGTTATGCAATGTGTCGGGTTCGCTTCTTTGCCAACCCCGAGAGTTTAGAGGAATGGATGTTTAACCGTCTTTATGCCGACCATGATTGCTTGCCCGCCGACCCTAACACGACTAATCCTCTGCTCTTGTGTATCAATCGTCACCTGGATCAGGGAAGAACATCCCATGGCCCGTCCTTGTTCTAACAGGAAGTGCGTTTTGCCGGGCAGGAGATGATTGACCAGATAGCACCCCAAAGCGCCACTGGCACTGCCGGTTGCGGATTCTTCATCTATACCGTACAGCGGTGCAAAATTTCGACAGTGAGCGGTGATGGATGTTTGGTGACTCAATTCAAATACGTGGAAGCCAATGGCGTCGAATTTACGACTCAGGTTTGCGATCGCTTCATAATCGGGTTGCAGCAGGTCTAGCTGGCCGGGTTGTACGGGGATAAGGATATCCGGTAATCCCGTTGAGACCACCGCAATGGGCAAGCCGGTCCCCGTAATGGCCTCAGGGGGGACTCCGAGGGCAACGGCAACATCATCGATATCAGGCCCTTGCCGCGTGACAGGCAGAGCCTGATCCATGACGACACTGTGGGGGCTGACGGCCACACTCAGAATTCCGGCTTTGGTTTCTTGCGTGTAATGGCCCGGCGCAAGCCGATCGAGCGAAGCCAGGGTGAAAAAAACAGCCACGGTCGCGTGCCCGCAAAAATCAACTTCCCCTTCAGGGGTAAAAAAATCCACCTTGAAATCTGTATCTTCACCGACGTAGACAAATGCGGTCTCGGAAAAACCCACCTGCCGCGCGATTGCTATTTTTTGCGCGACGCTCAGCTCGGGGGGATTGAGAATGACACCCGCGGGATTGCCGCCAGAATTATCTCTGGTAAATGAGTTTACAAGGTGCACCTGGACGTCGTGCTCAACCGAGCGAGTTACCTCTCTTTGCATCTGTGGCTCCTGCGTAATGGCTTGGTGAACCCTTTCATTCATCGAGGCTCCCTTTCTTTTAACTTTAGAAATTCTTTCTACCATCTTTAGGGACTGAAAACCGATAAGATATTTGAACGAGCATATGCTTTGTGACGATAGCACCATAAAAATGAGCCACAGGGACGTGGCTCATAATGGATTATTGGGCAGATGACTAAAGCTGTTCGCCGTTGCTGGCGATCACGGTGCGGTACCAGTCGAAGCTCTTCTTGCGCGATCGCTCCAGCGTGCCGGTGCCGTCGTCGTGCTTATCGACGTAGATAAAGCCGTAGCGCTTGCCGTATTCACCGGTGGTGAAGGAAACGCAGTCAATACAGCCCCACGGGGTGTAACCAATCAGATCCACGCCGTCTTCGATCACCGCTTTTTTCATCTGTTCGATATGCGCACTCAGATAATCGATGCGGTAGTCATCGTTGATTTGACCGTCGGTCTCGACCTTGTCGAAGGCACCAAAGCCATTTTCAACGATAAACAGCGGCTTCTGATAGCGCTCGTAGAGCACGTTCAACGAATAACGCAGGCCAACCGGGTCAATCTGCCAGCCCCAGTCGGAGGCTTTAACATGCGGGTTAGGCACATTACCGGGGAAACCGAACATCGGGTCGCTGCTGCTCACCGCATCGGCCTGCAGGGCGTTGCTCATGTAGTAGCTGAAACCGATGTAATCCGCGCAGCCTTCACGCAGGGTTTGTTCGTCCTGTGGCTGCATTTCTATCTGGAAACCTTTGCGCTGCCAGTCACGCAGCAGGTACGACGGATAGTAACCGCGCACCTGAACGTCGGTGAACAAATAACGCTGGTGCATGGCTTCGACGCTGTACATCACGTCATCCGGCTTGCAGGAGAACGGGTAGAAGGGCACGCAGGCCAGCATACAGCCGATTTTGAAGTCAGGGTTAATCTGGTGGCCCAGTTTCACCACCTGGGCGCTGGCAACGAACTGATGGTGCAACACCTGATACAGCGTTTGCTCCGGGTTCTGTTCTTCACTGTAGACCACGCCGGAGCAGCAGTAACCGAACAGCGGATACTGGTAGTTGCTCTGGTTGTTGATCTCGTTAAAGGTCATCCAGTATTTGACTTTGTGCTGATAACGGCGCAGTACCACTTCACTGAAACGTACAAAGAAATCAACTACCTGACGGTTTTTCCAGCCGCCATACTCTTTGACCAGATGATAGGGCATTTCAAAGTGGGACAGGGTGATCACCGGCTGGATATTGTATTTGAGCAGCTCATCAAACAGATCGTCATAGAATTGCAGACCGGCTTCGTTCGGCTCCAGTTCGTCACCCTTGGGGAAAATACGCGTCCAGGCGATTGAGGTGCGAAAGCATTTGAAACCCATCTCGGCGAATAGCGCAATATCCTGCTTGTAGCGGCCGTAGAAATCCACTGCCTCATGGTTAGGATAACGATAACCTTCCAGTACGCCATCGGTCATTACGCGATCCACGCCGTGCGCGCCACCTGACAGTACGTCAGCAATGCTTGGGCCTTTACCGCCCTGATCCCAACCACCTTCAACCTGGTGTGCGGCGACCGCGCCACCCCACAGAAAATCTTTCGGTAACTGTTGCTGTTTCATCGTTGGTTTCTCATTCGCTTATTAATGAAAGGTAATAAGAAGATACTAGCAAGCTGGAATGGAATGTCACGATATAACAAAATAGCGTTCGGGTAACTTGTCACATTAAAAAAACAGGCTGTTTTATTTGGCGGCGTTAATATGGCCCAGCCGCTTGCCGATGGTTTCGATAATGTAAATGACCGGGATCTGGGTGGTGATGTTATGTTGCCCGGCGATCAGCTGTTGGGGAACATGATAGGAGAGGTTGAAGTCCGCCATACGCGCCAGCGACGAGGTTTCGTTGTTGGTGATGCTGACGATTTTGCAGTGGTGCAGACTAAACTGGCTGGCCAGGCGCAGGATCTCTTCGGTTTCACCAGAGACGGAAAGCATAATCGCTACCGCGCTTTTATACATGTCGCTATTGACCGGATAATAAGGGTCATCAATATGGGTGCTGAATTTCCCCACGTTGGAAAAGAAACGAGCACCATATTTCCCCAATGCCCCCGAGGTACTTACCCCGACGAAAATAATGCGCTCGGCGGCGGCAATATGTTGCACCGCCTGGTCAATCAGCTGATTAAATTCGTCGTTGTTAATGCTCTTAAAGAAACTGATTATTTCGCTGGTGCCAAAGTCTACCGGCGGCGCTTCGTTTTGCTCAAGATATAACTTAAAGCGAATACGGAATTCGGAATAACCCGCGCAGCCCATTTTCTTGCAAAAACGCAGCACGGTGGTGGTGGACACCCCGGCGGCCTCGGCCAGCTCGCGGATGGTCATATACATCACCGCGTTTTTGTTTTTGATGACGTAGTTATAAATCATCAACTCCAGCGTATTGAGTTCGGCAATGGCTTTATGGGTAAACATAGACCTATCCGGCGAGTAACAACAGACCTTAATCAGAGCGGGCTAACATAGCAAATTTTACCGTTGCCCGCTCGTGGTTTTCTTTGTTATTCAGGCGCGTTTGGCCTTATCCAACAGTGGGTCATGCGCCGGCTCGCTGCTGGTCAGGTCACATTCTCTCGGCAAGCGCCAGGCGATAATACCGGCGATGATCAGCGATACCGCCAACGCGCAAACCGCGACGTTTTGTCCGTACAGGTAGATCATCACACCGACCAGATAAGGCCCGCAGAACCCCCCCAGATTGCCCAGACCGTTAATCACACCGCGCGCGCCACCGGCGACCTCCGCCGAAGCGATACGCCCTGGCATCGACCAGAACGGGCTGGTTGCCGCCTTCAGGAAGAAGCCGCAAACCACTAATGCGATATAGGCTGCCACCACGTTATGGCGCAACACCACCGAAGCCAACAGCGCGGCGGCAAAGCAGAACAGGGAAACCATCACCCACAGGCGGCGCTTGCCGGTTTTATCGGTCAGCACCGAAATCAGGTAAATCCCCAGCAGGGTGGCGACGAACGGCAAAATGGCCAGGAAACCCACCGAGGCCATATTGCCACCGGTCAGGTTTTTCAGAATGGTCGGTAACCACAACGTATAGCCATAGTCGCCGGTCTGGTAGAAGAAGTTCAGCAATACCAGTTTCATCAGCCCCTTATTGCGGAACACGTCCTTCAACGGTGCGTTACTGACCGGCTGGGTTCTGCTGCGGGCCTGACGTTCGCGCGTCAGCTCGGTGATCAGATATTCGCGCTCACGGGCCGGTAACCAGCGCGCCTCCTGCGGCCGATCGCTGATCAACAGCCACCAAACGGCCAGCACCACCAGTGACAGCAAACCTTCGAGGATAAACAGCCAGCGCCAGTCGAGCTGGTTAATGATGGCGCCAGAAATGGGGGCGGTGAGCATGCCACCCAGCGGGGCGAACATCATGACGAAGGCGTTGGCTCGGCCCAGTTCTTTTTCCGGGAACCAGTTGCTGATCATGGTCAGCACCACCGGCAACATACCCCCTTCGGAAATACCCAACACAAAGCGCAAGATCAGCAATTGATAGTGATTAGTGACAAACCCGGTAGCCACCGAAACCACCGCCCAGGCGCACAGTGACCAGGCAATAAAACGTTTGCCGCTGCCGTTAACCGCAATGCGCCCACCGGGAACCTGCAAAAACAGATAACCGATAAAGAAGATACCGCTGGCCAAACCGGCCATCTGGCTGGTGATGCCCAAATCACTTTCCATACCGCCGGGCAGGGCAAAACTGATATTGACCCGGTCCATAAAGGAAATAATGCAGGCGATCAGGATCGGGGCAATAACCCGCAGCCAGCGGGTGTTGGGTATTTTATTATCCATGGCGATATCTCTTTATAAGGCGCAGGGAGAACCTCTCAATTCAATAAAGAGGTTCTGTGGTACGGCGATAATAAATTCGAAAGAAACGGCTTAATTATTCAATGGCGTGGGGTAACGGTGCCTGATTGAAAAAGGCTTCAACGTTGGTAAATACGATGTCGCTCATTTTTTGCCGGGTTTCCTGCGTGGCACTGGCAATATGCGGCTGCAACACGACATTATCCATGGCGATCAGCTCGGCAGGCACCTGTGGCTCGTGGGCATAAACATCCAGCCCGGCACCGGCAATGTCACCGTTTTGCAACGCGGCGATCAGGTCCTTTTCGTTGACAATGCTGCCACGGGCAATGTTGATCACCAGCGCATGCGCCGGCAACGCATCAAATACGGTTTTGTCCACCAGGCCTGCGCTGTCCTTGCCACCGGAGATGGCGATCACCAGAAAATCGCTTTCCCTCGCCAGCGCCAGCAAGTCCGGGTAATAAGCATAGGGCAGCGTGGTGTCCTGCCGATGGCTGGCATATTGGATACGCATGTTGAAACCGGCTGCGCGTTGGGCGATGGCGCGGCCGATGTTGCCCATACCAAAAATCCCCAGTCGTTTACCACTGACCTGCACCGATAAGCCCGGTGCCTCCTGCAGCCAGCGGCCTTCACGGACAAAACGGTCGTTATGGCAGAGCTGACGGGCGGTGGCCAACAGCAGCCCCAGCGCCATATCTGCCACGTCTTCGGTCAATGCACCGGAGGTGATGGTTACCGCGATGTCGCGCTGACGGGTGTAGTTCAGGTCAATGGCGTCGGTACCGACGCCGAACACTGCAATCAGCCCCAGTTGCGGTAGCTGCTCGAGCACCGGCGTGGTGACACCGATATCGCCACGGGTGACGACCGCGCGGAAGGTCTCACCTTTGACGGCCAGAAAAGCGACCGGGTCAGCTTGCTCATACAGCCGGTGCACCACAAAGGTTGCCTCAAGACGGGCCTGCAGGTTTTCCATCACTGGGGCAATTAACAGCACTTCATTGGGGGTAGCGGTCGTCATGGTTTCACCTGTTTAAAATAGCGTTGATACGTTATGGCTATCAAAGCGGTTTTCCGCAGGCGGTTTTGCGACAGATATCACGCTGAAGGATGTTAAAAAAGGGTGTTACCCGGAATGTGATCAACGGGGAAAAAGTGGTAACAGCAATCCGTAACATGTCGGCAGTAACGCCAAAATAAGGTTATTCCCGATAGTCGCATAATGATTTTCATTAGCCGTATTTTAGCTAAGTCCGGCTAGATGTTTTTACTATAAACCCTAATTAAAAGTTATTTATTCCTGCTCTGAAAAGGGTAATAGATTGGAATTAATCAAAGGGAATAAGCTGATTGAAAAATAGAGAAGACGCCGGAGGTTAATATGCCCGTAACATTAAATTACGCGACTGCACAACAGGTTAAGAACCATCCCAAGGTCAATGTTGATAGCCCGTACCCTGATCATCAAAGCACGCCAAACACCCCGATTTTCGAACGCGATCTGACGCCGGAGGCGAGCTGGCAATTAGTGAAGCTTGGAGCGGCAGTGTTGGTGGATATTCGCACCCCGGAAGAGCGCAAGACCTTCGGTTACGTTGAGCCTTCCTCGCGGGTTCCCTGGTTAACCGGATCGAATAAAATCCGCAATCCCCGTTTTTTCATTGAGTTAAGCAAGGTTGTCGATAAACAGCAGCCGATCATTTTGCTGTGCCAAACCGGTAAACGTTCCACGGATGCCCGACTTGCCGCCCTTAAGGCCGGTTACACCCAGGTCTATGGCGTGCTGGGCGGGGTTGAGGCAGCACGCCATTTGCCGTGGTTTACCGACGATAATCGGCACCCCTGAAGCAGGTTTGCCAGCAGGAATTTCGGCCATTTGAAGCGATGTAATAAGGGAAAATATGACTAACTTGTTCCAGATAAAAGAGCAGGCCCACTGGCAACTGGCCGACATTGTGAACGAACTGCGCACCACGCGGCTGCTCTGGCGTGAGCGCAGCGGCCAGTCTTCGCGCTCCGGGCACAAGGAACTGCCTTCCAGAGCGGTCGTCAACCAGATTGCCGAATCCCTGCGGGCCATACTCTTCCCGATGCGGCTGGGGCCGGACGATTTACGTCATGAAAGCGAAGATTACTATGTCGGCCATACGCTGGATGCGGTACTGAATGCCTTATTGGCTCAGGTGCGTCTGGCCCTGAGTTTCAGCCGTTCGGACGAGCAGGCCGCGACGCCCGGCGACGACGAAGCCATCAATCTGAAAGCGGTGGCGCTGGTTCGCCAGTTCGCCAGCGTGCTGCCGACAATCCGCAGTCGCCTGGATAGCGACGTTCTGGCGGCCTACCATGGCGACCCTTCGGCACGCAGCGTTGACGAGGTTTTACTGTGTTTCCCCGGCGTTAACGCCATTATCCATCATCGGTTGGCACACTATTTCTATCAGGTGGGCGTGCCGCTGTTGGCACGGATTATCGCGGAGAAGGCGCATGGTGAAACCGGTATCGATATTCATCCCGGCGCGCAAATTGACGACGGATTCTTTATTGACCACGGTACCGGCGTGGTGATTGGCGAAACCGCCGTTATCGGCAAGCGAGTGCGGCTCTATCAGGCAGTGACGCTGGGTGCCAAGCGGTTTGTGACCGAAGAGTCCGGCATCTTGCAGAAAGGGCAACCACGCCACCCGATTATCGAGGACGACGTGGTTATCTATGCCGGGGCCACCTTGTTGGGCCGGATCACCATCGGCAAAGGTTCTTCTATTGGCGGCAATGTGTGGCTGACGCGCAGCGTAAAACCCGGCAGCAATATCCGCCAGGCCAATATCCAGAGTGACAGCCAGGAGTTTGGTTCCGGGATTTGATGCTAATGGTTCGCTATTATTAATTATTCCACAGGGGGTGACGCTATTCGCTAATAGTAGGTTTGTTGCTATTTAATGATATTAACGCGCTATTTGATTGGCAGTTCTTAATTATTTATTCGCCATTATTTATTCGCCACCTATTTTTTCAGGAGAATCACCCGATGTCACAACAAAATGAAGCCCGGCTTGCATTAGGGGATAATGCTGCGCGGCAATTGGCCAACGCAACAAAAACCGCCCCGCAATTATCTATTCTGACGCCGCGCTGGCTGGTGCATCTGCTGCAATGGACGCCGGTAGAAGCGGGTATATTCCGGCTTAACAAGGTAAAAAATCCGCTCAATGTGCAGGTTGCCTGCTCGCAGCGAGATGAAGGATTATTACCGCAAACCTATGTTGATTACGAAGAGTCGCCGCGCGAGTATTTTCTTAATGCCGTGACCACCATTCTGGATGTGCATACCCGGGTATCCGATTTATACAGTAGCCCGCACGATCAAATTCGCGAACAGCTGCGTCTGACGATTGAAACCATTAAAGAGCGCCAGGAGAATGAGCTGATCAATAACCCTGAGTACGGGTTGTTGGCCAGCGTTGATGAGTCGCAACGTATTTCTACCCTGACCGGCGCGCCGACGCCCGACGATCTGGACGAATTGATCACCAAAGTATGGAAGGAACCGGGTTTCTTCCTGGCCCATCCTCTGGCCATTGCAGCCTTTGGCCGTGAGTGCACTCGCCGTGGCGTGCCACCGCCGACCGTCAGCCTGTTTGGTTCGCAGTTCCTCACCTGGCGCGGTCTGCCGCTGATCCCATCCGATAAGTTACCGATCGATGACGAGGGTAAAACCAAGATTATCCTGTTGCGTACCGGCGAAAAACGTCAGGGTGTGATCGGTCTGTATCAGCCGGGCGTCGCCGGTGAACAGAGTCCGGGGTTGTCGGTGCGCTTTATGGGGATTAACCGCAATGCGATCGCCTCCTACCTGATCTCACTTTATTGCTCATTGGCGGTTCTGACCGAAGATGCCGTTGCCGTTTTAGACGATGTTGATGTGAGCAAATATCATGACTATCCAGACAGTTACAAGTAGTTCATTGCCCCACCAGGCGCAGCCTCCAGCCGGTTTGCCGGACGTCAACGCCTTGGCCAATTTGGCCAATCAGATCTTCAGTGCCTTGCCTGGACGCGAGATTGGCGCGACGTTGCCGCAGGCTGCCGAGGGTGAACAGGCTGCGACGGTACTGCCGCAGTCCTATGCTCCGGCGCTGGAGCCGACACTGGCCACCGAGGTGCCTGAAGCGCCAACGTTGTCTGGTCGCCAGCAGGGCGTGCAGCGACAGGCTTTTCTGGCACCGCCCACGCTGCCTCAACCGCAGGGGCCGGTGGCGAGCGCCGGCTTCTATTTTTTGAAAGAAAACCAGCGTCAGCCGTCGGAGGCGGGGTTAGACAGCCTGGCGAACCAGGCGCTCACCGGTCAAGACTCGCTTAGCGATCAACCTTTTGCGGGGGCGATTAATGGCGGGCTGGAGGCGGTGATTGGCTCGCTGTTTCCGGCTGTCTCGCTACCCGTTCATGGTGTTGCACAGGATAATGCCAGCGGAAACTACTATTTTCTGGAACAGGGGCGGCCCGGGCGCGAAGCAACGCCGCAACAGCAACCGCGCAGCAGTTTTGATGTCCACGCAGTACGTCGCGATTTCCCCATCCTTGCGGAGCGGGTCAATGGCAAACCCCTGGTGTGGCTGGATAACGCGGCGACAACTCATAAGCCGCAGGTGGTGATCGATCGGCTGGCGTATTTTTATGCGCATGAGAACTCGAATATCCACCGTGCGGCGCATGAACTGGCTGCCAGGGCTACTGATGCCTATGAGGGGGCCAGAAACAGCGTAGCCCGCTTTCTCGGGGCCAAGTCGGCGGCGGAAATCATCTTTACCCGTGGCGCGACGGAGGCCATCAATCTGATTGCCAATACCTTTGGTCGTCAGCACATTGGCGAAGGCGATGAGATCGTGGTTTCCCAGTTGGAACACCACGCCAACATCGTGCCCTGGCAGCAGCTCGCCGCCAGCGTGGGAGCGAAAATTCGGGTGATCCCGGTGGACGATAGCGGGCAAATTCTGTTGGCAGAATACCGCAAACTGTTGTCATCGCGTACCCGTCTGGTTTCCATTACCCAGGTGTCCAACGCGTTGGGCACGGTGACCCCGGTGGAGGAGGTGATTGCGTTGGCGCATCAGGTCGGCGCGCGGGTGCTGGTCGATGGGGCGCAGGCGGTCTCGCACCTGAAGGTCAATGTGCAGGCGCTGGACGCGGATTTTTACGTATTCTCAGGCCACAAGGTGTTTGGCCCAACGGGTATTGGTGCGGTGTACGGTAAGGCAGAGCTGCTTGACACTCTGCCACCGTGGCAGGGGGGCGGAAATATGATTGCCGACGTCACCTTTGAAAAAACGCTGTATCAGCCGGCACCGGCTCGGTTTGAGGCGGGAACCGGTAACATCGCCGATGCGGTGGGGCTGGGGGCGGCGCTGGACTATGTCGAACGTCTGGGGCTGGACAATATCAATCGTTACGAGCATGAGTTACTGCAGTATGCCACCGATCGGTTGGTTCGTATTCCCGGCCTGCGTCTGATTGGCACCGCAGCCAATAAGGCCAGCGTGCTGTCGTTCGTGCTGAGCGGTTATCGTACCGAGGAGGTGGGGAATGCGCTAAACCATGAAGGCATTGCGGTGCGCTCCGGTCATCACTGTGCGCAGCCGATCCTGCGGCGCTTTGGCGTTGAGGCCACGGTGCGGCCTTCACTGGCGTTTTACAATACTTACGAAGAAGTGGATCTGCTGGCAGCGACCTTGCACAAGCTGGCCAAAGGGCGCTAACAGTTCCCCGAGGCTAATGACAAGGCTGCCTTTGATTCCGAGATACCCGGGCCTGGCGCACCGAGGGGCGCTCATGGGCTTTCTCGGCAGTCTGAGCGCTAACGGCGTCTGCTGATGTTCGACCCGGCATGGATCCTTCTGCGCCGGTTTTTTTCTGCCTGTCGGACTTAAAAGTACGGAAATTCATAATAAATACCCACTTTTCGGTAAAGCAATTCACGCTACATACCCTTAACATCACTAAGTGTTCTAATGATTATAATTAGCAGGCTGTGAATCATTCACCGCAGTGATATTACGGAGAAATCCGTTTAGTTAAGGATATATTTCACCATGGAAATCAAAATAAACGGCCGGATGGTCGCGCTTGACGACGTCTCGCCCGAGACGCCTTTACTCTACGTGTTACGCAACGATCTTGGCCTAAACGGCCCCAAATACGGCTGTGGTTTGGGGGAGTGCGGTGCCTGTACGGTGCTGGTCGATGGCGTTGCTGTTCGTTCTTGTTCCATCCCTCTGAGCGGTGCGCTTAATAAATCCATTACCACGCTGGAAGGCCTCGGTGAAGCGGGGCAATTGCATCCGGTGCAACAGGGTTTTATCGATGAGCAGGCCGCACAGTGCGGTTATTGCACCAACGGCATGATCATGACCCTGGTGGCACTGTTTGAACGCAACCCACAGGCCGATGAGCAACAAATCAAAAACGAACTGGCCTATAACCTGTGTCGTTGCGGCACCCATATCGAAATCCTGCGCGCCGCCGCCAAAGCCCGGCAGCTGTTGGCTGAAAGGGGGCAGGCATGAGCCGCCTGGAAATAACCCGCCGCCGCCTGTTACAGGCCGGTGGCGTGGTGATGGTTAGCAGCCTGTTGCCAGTTTCGCTTAATACCCTTGCCGCCGAGCCTGCCACCCTGGGCAGTTTGCCGCTGGATCGCGTGGACAGTTTTATCGGTCTGACCGCCGACGGCCGGGTCACCGCCTTTAACGGCCATGTGGATCTCGGTACCGGCATTCGCACGGCATTGGCGCAAATTGTTGCCGATGAAATCTGCGTCCCTTTTGATCAGGTTACGGTCATTCTGGGGGATACCCAGCGCACGCCGGATCAGGGGCCGACCATCGCCAGTGCCACCATTCAGGTGACTTCAATACCGCTGCGTCAGGCGGCGGCACAGGTGCGGCAATTGCTGTTGGGGCTGGCCGCTCGCGCTTTCGCGTTGCCGGTAGACAGGCTGCGTGCAGAAAATGGCCGGATATTTGCAGCGGATAAACCCCACGTCAGCCTGAGTTATGGCGATCTGGCCAGCGGGCAAAACTTACAGGTGGCACTGGATAAGACGGTCATATTGAAGAGCGTGACGGAGAGTCGTTACGTCGGCAAGGCGGTGCCTCGGGTGGATATCCCGGCCAAGGTCACCGGCCAACTGACCTATGTGCACGATCTTCGCCTGCCGGGCATGTTGCACGGCAGAGTGGTGCGGCCGCCTTATACCGGGGCTGACAGCAGTGCCCCGCTGGGCAGTGGGCTGCTGTCGGTGGACAGAGCTTCCATTGCTCATTTGCCCGGTATCGTAAAGTTGGTGGTGATTAACGATTTTATCGGCATCGTCGCCGAGCGTGAAGAGCAGGCGATCGACGCCATGCGCCAATTGAAAACCGTGTGGCGCCCGTGGTCCGGGCTACCGGATCTCTCGGGGGATGGGCTGCATGCGGCGTTGGTGGCTAACCCGAAAACCGACCGCGTACTGCGTGATGATGCGGGGATCGATGCCGCGCTGGGGTCGTTACATACCGAGGTTAATGCCGATTACGTCTGGCCCTATCATCAACATGCTTCCATCGGGCCTTCCTGTGCGGTGGCCGACGTCAGCAGTGACCATGCAGAAATTTGGTCCGGGACGCAAAACCCTCACGATCTGCGTAAAGACATTGCCCATTTGCTCGACTGGCAGCCGGAGCAGGTGCACATCAACCGTATGGAGGCCTCAGGTTGTTATGGCCGCAACTGCGCCGATGACGTATCGGCAGATGCCGCGCTGTTATCACAGGCGACCGGTAAACCGGTCAGGGTGCAGTTGATGCGCGAGCAAGAGTCGGGTTGGGAGCCCAAGGGCACCGGGCAGTTGATCCGGGTGCGCGGTGGGCTGGATCAGCACCGGCAGGTGGCGGCCTATGAGTTGAAAACCAGTTATCCCTCCAATAATGCCGTGACGTTGTCACTGGTGTTGGCCGGCAAGGTGGCCAATCGGGCCGACGTACAGCAGATGGGCGACAGAACCGCGATTCCACAGTATGAATATCCGAACATGCGAGTAATTTGCCAGGACGCTGCGCCAATCGTTCGGGCTTCCTGGATGCGCGGGGTGTCGGCGCTGCCCAACGTGTTCGCCCATGAGTCGTGGATTGATGAACTGGCATGGCATGCCGGGCAGGATCCGATCGTTTTCCGTCTGCAATATCTGAAAGACCCGCGTGCGGTCGCGTTGATCAATGCGCTGAAGAAACAGGCTAACTGGCAGCAGGGGCCGTCGCATCGCAACCCGGCACCGGATACGCAAGCGTGGGTCACTGGACGTGGCTTTGCCTATGCGCGTTACTTCCACAGCAAATTCCCCGGTTTCGGCGCCGCCTGGGCTGCCTGGGTGTGTGACCTTAGCGTCAATCGCCACAGCGGCCAGATCAAGCTCGATAAAATCTTTGTTGCCCATGACTGCGGACGCATCATCAACCCGGCCGGAGTGCGCCATCAGGTGCATGGCAATATTCTTCAGTCCGCCAGCCGGGTGCTGAAAGAGTTTGTCACCTTTGACGCTTCGGCGGTGACGTCGCTGGACTGGGGCGGCTACCCGATCCTGCGTTTTGACGAGTTGCCGCAGGTGGATGTTCAACTGCTGGACTATCCGGATGAGCCGCCGATGGGGGCGGGAGAATCGGCTTCGGTGCCGAGTGCGGCCGCCATCGCCAATGCGTTATTTGATGCGTTGGGAGTACGCCTGCGGGAGGTGCCCTTTACTCCCGAGCAGGTGCTGAAAGCGTTAAAACAGCAGGCTTCCGCCAACGCAGCAACCAGGGATAAGTCATTATGAGCAAATTAAAGAAAGCCGCTGGATGGGGCAGCCTGGCCGTCGTCGCCGTAGCAGTCACCGGCGCTATTATCAGCTGGCAGCCGGAAATTGCACCTCGTGATGTGAACGAGACCCAGGTTTTTAGCCAGCAACAGATTGCCCGTGGCAAAATGCTGGCCGATCTCGGCGACTGTTCGGTTTGCCATACCCGGCCGGGCGGTAAACGCAATACCGGCGGGCTGGCGATGGAGATCCCATTCGGCACCATCTACACCACCAACATCACTCCTGATAACGAAACCGGCATTGGAAAATGGTCGTATGCCGCCTTTGAACGGGCAATGCGTCATGGGGTCGATCGCCAGGGGCGCTATCTCTATCCTGCCTTCCCCTATACCGCCTTTACCCGTACCAGTGACGAAGATCTGCAGGCGTTATACGCCTACCTGATGTCGCAACCGGCGGTGAACTACCAGCCACCCGTTACCGCACTGAGTTTTCCGTTTAACATTCGCCAGGGCATAGTCACCTGGAACTGGCTATTCCTGACGCCGGGCGCGATGAAGGCAGACCCCGACCAAAGCGCCGAATGGAACCGGGGAGCCTATCTTGCCGAGGGGCTGGGTCATTGCAGCGCCTGTCATTCACCCCGCAATCTGATGTTTGGCGAAAAAGGCGGCAGTGCGCACTTGACCGGCGGCGTGGCGGAGGCCTGGACGGCGCCGTCGCTTACCGGCAGTTCGGTGGCACCGCTGGATTGGACCCGGCAGGATCTCCTCAGCTTTATGCGCAGCGGATATTCAGCAAATCACGGCGTAGCGGCAGGGCCGATGGCACCGGTAATTGAAGAGGGGCTTTCACGCCTGCCGGAGCAGGACCTGCAGGCCATCGCTACCTATCTTCGCAGCTACCATCCGCAGCAGCCCAGAGTCGCAGAGGCACAAAGACTGAACGACTGGGCAGAGTTAAAAACGCAGCCGTTAACCACCGAAGGGGCGCGTATTTTCTCCGGGGCCTGTATGGCTTGCCATGCTCAGGAAAAGGGGGCGCAAATGGCCGGTGTCAGGCCTTCACTGGCGCTGAATACCAATCTGTTTGCCGATACGCCAGACAATGCGATTCGGGTGGTGCTGGACGGTATCCAGCGGCCGGCCAATATCAATCTGGGATATATGCCGGCATTCCGTCATAACCTGAACGATGCACAGATTGCGGCGTTGCTTGATTTCCTGCGGCAAAGTTACGCCGGGAAAGCGCCGTGGCCTGACCTGCAGACGCAAGTCAGCCGCTTACGCAGTGAGACTGAAGATAAATAGGTTTGGTAAATAGATAGGTTCGTTAAATTGGCGGGGGCCATTGCAGGCCCCCAATTTACTGAGTCACGCACAGCTCATTCCAGTAGCTGAAACGGACGCGCTGTTTCAGTCGGTTATTCCACAAATAAAGCGTCATCGTTTGTTCCTCCGCCATGTCTGTCTCAATAAATAACAGCTATTTCTCAACGGGGCGAATACCTTATTTTGCTGAGCTTTTGATATTTTTGGGATAACCCTGCCTGACGTGTATCGGTGATAAAAACGGGTTTTAAGGCGTTTGGCGCTCGTCCGCCAGACAGGGCTTTTTCTTCGCCCGCATCAGTCGCCAACCAAAGTTCATCCCCGCCGCCGCCAGCAAGATGGCCGCAGCGCCCAACAGTTGCATCAGGCTCAGGCGGTGGCCGAACACCGCCCAGTCGACGATAATCGCCACCAACGGATAGATAAACGACAAGGCACCCACCAGGCTGGTCGGGATTTTCTGGATCGCGCTGTACAACAGCGAAGACATCAACCCGGTATGCACCAGGCCAAGGGTTGCCAGCAGCAGCCAGGCATTTGCCGTTGATGGCAGAGCGTCCAGCCCGGCGAAGGGAGCCAACAGCACCACGCCAACGGTGAGCTGAATCAACACGATCAGATGCGGTGGCACCCCTTTCAACTGTTTGACAATCGCTGCCGCGACCGCATACATAAAAGCCGCACCCAGCGCCAGCATCACACCGGTAAAATAATGGGATCCGGAAGCAGCGCCTTCATGTTTTCCGTTAATAATCAGCAACATGCCGCCAAAGGCCAGCAGCAGCCAGCCGATTTTGTTTGCGGTCAGTTTTTCACCAAAAAACAACAGCCCCAGCCCGACCAACATAAAGGGTTGCACGTGGTAAGTGACCGTTGCCACGGCAATAGAGGCGTAGGAATAGGCAGCAAATAACAGCGTCCAGTTCAACACCAGCGCGATCCCACCCAGTACCGCTATTGCGGCCTGTCGCCGGGTTAACCGGCCCTTTTTCAGCAGGCCGAGCAGGGCGCAGGCAACCAGCATCGCCAGCGCGCCAAAGGCACAACGCCAGAAGACCACCGTGGTAGCCGGTTGCCCCAGCATCACCACCGGCCAGCCTACGGTGCCGGAAATCATCATGGCGAGCGTCATCTGCCATACGCCGCTGGTTTTCACCTTCATTCACCTTCTCCCCGTTTGCGCTCAGTGCTTGCCGACATCGGCAGTTACCATTAAAATGAACAACTGAACATTATGATGAACAGCCTGCAGCTGTTCGTCAAGTCGAACAAATGGATGATATGGTAAACAATGAGCGCTAATACCGACAGTAACCTCACTCCTATTGGCCTGCTTTCTAGCGCTATTCGCCGCGAACGCGAGCGGCTGGGGCTGTCGGTTACCGAGTTGGCCCGGCGGGCGGGTATAGCAAAATCGACGCTTTCGCAGCTGGAAACCGGCAACGGTAACCCCAGTCTGGAAACGCTGTGGGCGTTGGCGATGGCGCTGGATGTGCCGGTCAGCCGGTTAATCTCCCAGCCGCGTCAGCACGTGCAGGTGATCCGCGCCAATGAAGGGGTGACCACCGTTTCCGAGCAGGCCAATTACGCCGCGACCTTGTTGGCGACCTGTCCGCCGGGCGCGCAGCGCGATATTTACCGCCTGAGCGTGCAACCGGGCGAGGCACGCATTTCGCGCCCGCATATGCCGGGCACCATTGAGCACGTGATTATCAGTAGTGGCAGGGCGCTAGTCGGGCCGAAGGACCAGGCGGTGGAGTTGAGTCCGGGGGATTACATCAGCTACTCCGCCGATCGGGAGCACATTTTCGAAGCCCTGGCAGCGGATACCACGGCGGTGATGCTGATAGAGCAAGGCTAGTCCCATTGGGTCACTCAGGCAGGTGTTCTGTGTAAAAGGTCATCTTTTGATAATGGTCGTTGAGCAGATTGACCTCCGCCGTCACGTTGAACCCCAGCGTTTGATACATTCTGCCCAGATAGGGTTTACTCTTGTCGGCCAGCAAACCGACCTTTTGGAAACCCTGTTTTTTGGCCTCAAGCGTCACCTGATTAACCAAATGTTTGGCTATGCCCTTGCCCCGGCATTCTGGTAACACCGCCAGAGAATCAATATAGATTTCATCCGGTTCAGACTCATTTTCCATATCGGGCAAATGTTCGGTGATGGACTGAAAACCGGATTCATCTTCACCGCGAAAGTAGAGGATACAACCCAGGATCCCGCTGTGGCTTCTGGCGACAAAGATGTTTCTGTAACTGAAGTAGATATCATCACGACTGAAATTGATTTCGTACTGGTGGAGGGCATCGTTAATATCATCCTTACCGGAAAGAGCCAATACGGCATCTTTATCTGCCAGGGAGATGAGCCTTACAATTTCTGCCGCATCGGTTTTTTTCGCTTTTTCGATAATGATATTTTCCATAAATTGCCTTCCTTTTAAAACGTGGCCTTTGTACTTTGAAACTTGCTGCCCGAATGATACCTCGGATCCTGTCAGGCGAATCGGTATTTTATTGAAAACGCTTCTCATTTATACTATTGTGCCGCGCCTGATTAAGGCCACCGTCATGGTTTAACAACCTTCAAGGACTGAAGATGAAAATTGTTGTTCCCTCGATACTTTTGCTTGCCGGTCTGACTGCGGCGCAACCGGCAACGCTGCTGGCTGCAGAGGCCCCGACGGCTACCGCGCAGGAAAACGCTGCCCGTAATGATTTTAGCTTTGTGCGTTACCGCGCCGATTATCAAGTGCGAGCCAATGCCAGCAATGTGAAAACCGAGAGCTACGAAGTCCTGCTCAAAACCAAAGCCGCGGTCGAGAAATTCAGCCAAATCCGCCTGAGTTACAGTGAGAAAATGGAAACGCTGGAGGTGCTCTCCGCTTATACGTTGACCGCCGATGGCCAGCGCCATGATGTGGCACCCGATCGCATCTATACCCAGGAAAGTTATTCCAGCGCCTCGGCGCCCTTGTATGCCGATCGCAAGGTACGGGTTATCGTCTTCTCCAACCTGGCACCGGGTTCACGCGTGGTGTATGAACTGCGTCGCACGCAAAACACGCCGTATTTCCCGGATTACTTTGGCCTGTGGGAAACCTTCAGCGTATTCGACCAATTTGATGACGCGGAAGTTAACCTGCTCGCGCCGGCAGATTTGCCGATGCATGTGTTTACCCGTGGCGTGGAAGGTGGCAATGCACCACAGATTAGCAATGGCCAGGCACACTGGCGCTGGCGTTATCAGCGCAGCGATCCGCTAAAGGCCCAGAACTGGTCGGCGAACAGTTGGACGTTCAGCCCAACCATCATGGCCAGCACCTACCGTGAATGGCCGCAGTTGGCCAAAGCCTACCAGTTGAAGGCCGGCCAGGCGGCGAAAGTCACCCCGGCAGTGCAAGCCCTGGCGGATAAAATCACCAGCGGTATCAGCGATCGTCGTGAGCAGACGGCGGCGATCTACCGCTGGGTGGCACAGAATATTCGCTACGTTGCCGTGTATTTGGGCAACGGTGGGCTGGAGCCCAATTCGGCGCAGAGTATCCTCGATAACCATTACGGGGACTGCAAGGATCACGTGGTGCTGCTGGAGGCGTTGTTGGCCGCCAAGGGCATCGTCAGTTCGCCGGTGCTGATCGGCATGGATGAAGGGCCAACTCTGCCAACGGTGCCGCTGTTGGGGCGCTTCAACCACGCGATTACCTACGTGCCGGAATTCAATCTGTATCTGGATTCAACTAATCCCTGGGCTCGTTTTGGTCAACTGCCAGGGGCCGATCTCGGGGCGCCGGTGTTGATCACGCGCGAAGCGAAATTGGCACGCACCCCAGACAATGATGAACTGCGTAATAACACGTCACTCAGCGTGGACTTTGTCTTCGATAAAGCGGGCAATATGCGTGGGCAGACGGAGCGCAAACTGGGTGAGGTGGATGAGATTGACCTGAGGGGCTATTTTTCCCAACTTAACCAGCAAAACCAGGCACGGGTGGAAGAAACCATTATGGCGTCTTCCGGTATTGATGGCCGTGGGGAAATTGCACTGCATGGCGATCCACTCGATCTCAAAAAGCAGTTTGGTTACAGCTATCGTTT
Organism: Serratia sp. S4; assembly: GCF_000347995.1. NCBI lineage: Bacteria > Pseudomonadati > Pseudomonadota > Gammaproteobacteria > Enterobacterales > Yersiniaceae > Serratia > Serratia sp. S4. The sequence continues at coordinate 2,698,661 of NZ_KB661120.1, read as the reverse complement.
CAAGGCCGAGGACTATGTCGATTTTGGCGTGGTCGGCGGGATGACGGTGCCAACGCCGCCCGGTGGGAAATCTTTCCGTACGCTTTACTCGACGACGTCGGCACCGACCAACGAAACGCCGTTCTATTGCACCGCACAACGCTATGATGAGACCTATCGTCTGAGTTTGCCCACCGGCGTGCCGATCATTGCGGTTCCAAAGAACCAGCAGTTCAATAATGCCGCCGGTGAATACCGGGTGACATGGCAGTTGGAGGGACGGCAGGTGATGGTTAACCATCGGTTGCAGATGAATGCCGTTCGCGGCAAGGATGCCCTCTGTCAGCCGCAGGATTACCCGGCATTCCGCGAGCTGTTCCAGCAGGTACGTCGCGGTTTCCGTGGGCAGGTGGTTTATGGTGAATTGACTCAAGGGGCCGTTAAAGCGGCTACGGCTGCGAGGTAATAAAGCCAACCGGGCGGGCTTACTGTGAAGCCGCCCGGTTTTTATCGTTACTTTTTCACCACCAATCCCACGCCGCGGCCACGAGGGTCGGACGCCGTCTCTGGCGTATCGCCGTTGACGCGGATCGCCTGAATATCCCCCATATACCAGCCCTGATCTTCCAGCTTATAGCCCATGGCTTTCAGTTGTTCCGCTACTTTGCCGGTCAGTGGGGCAAAGCTGTCGAAGAAGATGGTGTCTTTAGGGAGAAGTTGGTGATGAACGCGTTGGGCGGCCACGGCTTTGTCCAATGGCAGTTGGTAATCATAGATGTTGTTGATCACCTGGAAAATCGAGGTGAAAATGCGCGAGCCGCCGGGGGTACCAATCACCAGGCTGACGTTACCGTCACGGGTGATAATGGTCGGGCTCATGGATGAAAGCATGCGTTTACCCGGTTCAATGGCATTGGCATCGCTGCCGACCACGCCAAAAGCGTTGGCTACGCCCGGTTTGGCGCTGAAGTCATCCATCTCGTCATTCAGCAGGAAGCCGGCACCTTTCACCACCACACCGCTGCCAAAGTCCCAGTTCAACGTATAGGTGTTGCTGACCGCATTGCCCTGGGCGTCAACAATCGAGAAATGGGTAGTCTGGTGCGGTTCTAGGCCAGGACGCACTTTTTCGGTTGGCGAAATGGCGGTGGGGTTGATCTCCGCTGCGCGTTTTTGCAGGTAGTCCGGCGCGACCAGTTGAGCTACCGGGACCTTGGCAAAGTCCGGGTCGCCGAGGTAATCAGCGCGATCGGCAAACACGCGTTTCTCTATTTCCGACAGCAGGTGAATATAACGTGCGGAGTTAAGTTCTACGCCTTTGAAGTCGGCGGCACGATCTTCTTTGATCCCCAGCAACTGCGCCAGCGCAATGCCGCCAGAACTGGGCAGCGGGGCGGTGTAAAGGGTATTGCCGCGCCAGGAGATTTGCATTGGTTCACGCCATTTAACCCGGTAGTCAGTCAGATCGGCCTGGGTAATCAGGCCGCCATCGTGCTGCATCTGGGCCACCAGCAGTTTGGCCGTTTCCCCCTGATAGAAGTCTTCGGCGCCTTTATTGGCGATGCGCTCCAGCGTTTTGGCCAACTCCGGTTGTTTAAACACCGCGCCGGGTTTCATACTGCCAAAGTAATCGCCAAAGTTGGTTTTTCCGGCGAACAGCTTGTTGGCGTCTTCACGGTACTGATATTGCTGATCGGCGACCTTAAAACCTTGCTGCGCGTAGCCGATGGCCGGGGTCAACAGCTCCGCCCAGGGTAATTTACCAAAGCGTTTATGTGCCTCCCACAGCCCCAGCACCGTGCCGGGCACTCCGGCGGCCTTGGTCCCCACCAAACTGAGGTTTTCAATCACTTCACCTTTTTCGTTCAGGTACATGGTTTTGGTAGCGGCTTTGGGGGCGATTTCACGGTAGTCGAGGAAATAGGGTTTGCCGTCGACGTACAGCGTCATAAAGCCGCCGCCGCCAATGTTACCGGCTTCCGGGTAGGTCACGGCCAGGGTAAAAGCGGTGGCGACTGCCGCATCGACCGCATTACCCCCGGCCTGCAAAATTTGTGCGGCCACTTTGGCACCGTATTGATCCGGTGCCGCTACGGCGCCGGCATTCAGATTTGCGGCCAACACCGAGGGGCTAAGAGTGGCGAGTGCCACGCTGAGTGCTAAGGTTTTTAATAAGCCAGAATGCATAGCGGTTCCTTTTCGAATTGAACGATGGCAGGTGACTTCAATCTCAACAATTACTTAGCGCCATTCTGTGCAGGTTTTCGGGCGCCTGATTGAAGGTAGCATCGCTCAATCCGCCATGCTTTATCCGCTGCATGGATCCGTGAACTGGAGCGTTAAACGGTGGACGGTAATTGTGTTAGCAACCACTCACAAAACTGCCGGGTATGCGGGTTATGTTCGCTGTCGCGGTGGACAAGCAAGGCCCAGTGGGGTCCGCGTACGCTTTGTTCCGTCAGGGGTTGCAATACGCCTTTTGCCTGCGCCTGTCGGGCCAGCAATTGACTGACCAGCGCGATCCCCAGGCCATCGCAGGCGGCATCCAGTAACAGGCCAGGATCCGAGAAATTCAGCCCATGGCTGCTTTGCCCGACATTGACGCCGCCCTGAACGGCCCAATGGCTCCAGTCCATCTCACGTTCGCCGTGCAGGGTGGTTCGTTGCTCAGCCTCCAGTTTCAGTACGTCAGGATGGCCAGCCGGATAGAGTCGGTCCTGATGTAATACCCGGAGGCTGCATTCGGCTTGTGCGCTGAGATCGTCACGGATCGCCAGATCGACGGTTTCCGTTGCCATATCCGGTGGGGCGAAGGTGGTGAACAGCCAAAGGTCGATATCCGGGTGCTGCCGATGAAAACTCTTCAGGTTCGGCACCAGCCAGTGGCGGGCAAACGCCGGAGTGGTATTGACGATCAGTTGGTTGGGTTTGCGGTATTGATCCAGACGGCGGATGCCGACTGCCAGTTGTTGCAGCATCACCTGGGCGGTGCTGTACAGATCGTGCCCGGCGTCGGTCAGGCTGACGCTGCGGCCGCTGCGGAAAAACAACGGTTGTTCCAGATAGGCTTCCAGGCTGCGTATTTGCTGACTGATCGCCGACTGGGTGAGGTGCAGCTCATCGGCGGCCTGGTGGAAACTGCCCAGGCGGGCAGCGGCTTCAAAACCACGTAACGCGTTCATCGGGGGCCAGTGCTTTAGCATTATTGATAAGCCTATCTAATCAGGTGTCTGCTAAATGTATCCTTTGTTATGGCAGTGTTGGAAGCTTTAACATGTATTACATCGAAATCACGCCGTCTTTCACTGAACAGAATATCTTATTTAAATGACGGCAATACAGGAGCTAACCATGTCAACGCGTCGTGAATTTATTAAGCAGGCATCCCTGATTGCCGGCATGAGCCTGACGGCATCCATGGGGCTGACGTTATCCGCCCATGCCGCGCCAGCCGTGCGAGGAGAAGGCTGGCGTATGCCGGATGAAGGCGAGGAGCAGCAACGCGCTTTTATCGCCTTCGGTGCGCAGCGGGCTATTTGGGCTGATTACACTGCGGGTGTGCAGGATGCTTTGGGGCGCATAGCTCGGGCGATCGCTCAATATCAACCGCTAACCGTATTTTGCCGTGAGAGTGAACGTCGTCTGGCGGAAGAAAAATGCGGCAGCCACAATGTGACCTTTATTGTCACCGAGCTTGATGATATCTGGATGCGTGACATTGGCGCCAATTTTGTCGTCAATCAGGCGGGCAAACTGGGGGCGGTGGACTTTAACTTTAACGGTTGGGGCAACAAACAGCAGCACCGCTACGATGCGCGTTTGGCGGCGTTTGAAGCCAGTCATTACGGTGTGGCCAACATATGGCGCAGCGGACTGGTGGGGGAAGGCGGCGGCATCGAAGTGGATGGCCACGGCACCGGTATCATGACCGAGAGCAGTTGGGTCAACAAGAACCGTAACCCAGGCTGGAGTCGTGATCGGGTGGAGCAAGAGTTGAAAGAGATGCTCGGGCTGCGCAAAATTATCTGGCTGCCGGGGATTAAAGGGAAAGATATCACCGACGCCCACGTCGATTTCTACGCCCGTTTTGCCAGCCCGGGAGTCGTGGTGGCCAATCTGGACACCGATCCCGACTCTTACGACCATAAAGTGACCCAGGCGCATTTGGCGATCCTCAAACAGGCGACCGATGCCGATGGCCGCAAGTTGCAGATACATACCATGTCGCCGCCGATGGAACCGCGCCGTAGCCGTTTCAGCAAGGGTAATCCGGACTTTGCGGCGGGATATATCAATTACTTTGTGATCAACGGCGCGGTTATCGCTCCCGAATTTGGCGATCCGGATGCGGATGGTGAAGCGTTGCGATTATTAACCGAGCTTTATCCCGATCGTGAAGTCGTGCAGTTGAATATTGACGCCATTGCCGCAGGCGGCGGGGGCATTCACTGCGTCACCAATCAACTGCCGGCGGTTTAAGTCGGGTAACAGTGCAGGGCCGGCTCTGGCTCTGCCTATTGATTGCTTTGTTCATGATTCTTTCGCAGAATTCATCATCGAGGTCTATTAGATTATATCCCAGCGTAGCAGACAGGATTTTGCCAACGGTACTTTTACCAGCACCGCCGGGACCTATCAGAAAAATATAATCTGCCATACCTTCTCCATCAACATTAGTCTCATCGTTAGAATCAACTTGGTACAGGGGTTTAAAAATTTTTTATTTATAAAAATTTAGCCTTCATCTTTTAGTTTCAAAACATACTTTTTCCAGAAGTGGCTGGAAAGGAAGGCATAAAGCAGGGTGACGATGATTGAAGCAAGGCAGGCATTAAACAAAGAACCGGGGAAGTGAAACTCCCTGATATGGGTTATCAAATAGACGGTAAAAGAGACGCCCGCGACCAGCTTTAATCTTTTGAGCCTTTCCTGCTTCATAGCTAAACCCTTTATCCTAAAGAGGTGAGGTCATAATCTCTCATTTCTCCGACCGAACGTAAAATCATTAATGCCCGTTTTCAATACCTCAGCGCTTTGGCCCCAGACCGTGGGTCAGCAGCGTAATGGCGTGACGGGCGATAATATCGGCGCTTAGTGGGTTGCTGTCATCACGGTGCCATTTGGGCGCGGTGGCCAACGGCAACAGCGTCATGCCAAACAGGGTGATAAACAGCAAAGAGGGTTCCAGTCCTGCATGCAGTTTACCTTCCGCCTGCCAACGGATGATCGATTGCAGCGCACCTTTGCGCTGGGTGTCGCCAAAACGCTCGTTCATGCGCTGCTTCAGTACGCCGTTATCACTCATCACCTCACGCAGCCACAGCGGGGGAAACCACGGGTGCTCGCTGGAAATATCAATAAACCGCTGCGCCAATTGGGTAAATGCGGCCACCGGATCGTCGGTATTGGCGTCAAAAACGCTGCTGGCAGCGAGCCTCACCGGCATAAAACGTTCGTCGATCAACACATCCAGCAGCTGTTCACGGTTGTGAAAGTAGTAGTGCAGCATGGCTGGAGTCACGCCGGCCTCACGGGCGATGGCGTTCAGCGATGTTTCGGCAATGCCCTGACGGGCAAACATATTTAGCGCCGTGTCGAGCAAATGCTCGCGCTTTTCTGCGCCATTGGCGCTGCCGCTGGGGCGACCGGGGCGGCGTGGTTTTTGAACGTTTTGTGCTGTCATCGCGGTGAGATCCATTGACCGGAGAAAAGAATAACCCATATATTAATTACCCGATTAATTAATTACAAGCAGGCTCGGCTAAATGGGTATTGATAACGTAGCAGGCAACGAAGAAAGCGGCAGGGAGTCTGAACAGGCACCCTCGATCCGCTTGCTGTTCTCCGCGCTGCTGCTGGTTATGCTGCTGGCAGCACTCGATCAGACCATTGTATCTACCGCATTACCGACCATCGTCGGCGAATTTGGTGGCCTGGAGAATCTGTCGTGGGTGGTGACCGCCTATCTGTTGGCATCCACCATCGTGGTGCCGCTGTATGGCAAGTTTGGCGACCTGTTCGGTCGCAAGATAGTGTTGCAGATCGCCATTGTGGTGTTCCTGCTCGGTTCGGTGCTGTGTGGGTTGGCACAGAATATGACGGAACTTATCCTGATGCGTGCGCTGCAAGGGCTGGGCGGCGGGGGTCTGTTGGTGGTGACCATGGCGGTGGTCGGCGATGTGATCCCACCGGCCGATCGTGGACGCTATCAAGGGTTGTTTGGCGGGGTATTTGGTCTGGCGACGGTGGTCGGCCCGCTGATCGGCGGGTTGCTGGTGCAGCATTTCTCCTGGCGCTGGATCTTCTATATCAACCTGCCGCTGGGGATCTTCGCGCTGTTGGTGATCGGTGCGGTGTTCCAGTCCAAGGTTAACCGGGTGAAGCACGAAATTGACTTTCTGGGTGCCAGTTATCTGGCTGCCGCGTTGACCTGCATCATCCTGTTCACCAGCCAGGGCGGCACGGTGATGGCCTGGTCGGACGGTCAACTGTGGTGCATTCTGGCCTTTGGCCTGGTGTCGATAGGCGGGTTTATCTACGAAGAGCGGCTGGCGAGCGAGCCGATTATCCCGCTCGACCTGTTCCGTAATCGCACCTTTGTGCTCTGTGCATTGATAGGTTTTATCGTCGGTATGTCGCTGTTTGGATCGGTGACTTTCCTGCCGCTGTATCTGCAGGTAGTGAAGGATTCCACGCCTACCCAGGCCGGGATGCAGCTGCTGCCGCTGATGGGCGGGATTATGCTCAGTTCGATCATTAGCGGTCGGTTGATCAGCAAGCGCGGCAAATACCGCATTTTCCCGATTATCGGCACCCTGTGTGCCCTGGCAGGCATGGTGTTGCTGGGGACGTTGAAAAACTCGACCCCGGTGCATTTGCTGTACCTCTACATCAGCCTGCTGGGGTTGGGGCTGGGTATGGTGATGCAGGTAATGATCCTGGCGGCGCAAAACAGCGTAGAGCCTAAGCATATGGGGGTAGCGACCTCCAGCGCCACGCTGTTCCGCTCTATTGGCGGCTCTATCGGCGTGGCGGTGTTTGGCGCAATTTTTACCAATGTGTTGCACAGCCGCCTGGCCACCTTGCTGCCGGAGGGCGCAGAGCTGCCGCGTTCACTGGGGGCTGATGCCGTGCACCATTTGCCGGCGCAACTGCAAAATGACTACCTGCAGGCCTTCGGCGGTGCGATCCACTCGGTGTACCAGATTGCGGCGGGAGTAATGGCGCTGGCCTTTGCCTTGACCTGGCTGTTGAAAGACGTGCCTCTGCGCAAGAAATAAACCCTGAGCCGGTGCACGAAATGCGTGCGTACCGGCTATCCACTCGCTCTGCAGTGCACTTTTACTGAATCCTTACGGAACCCTGTCAGACTAAAAACGTCGCTTTCTATATATTGAGAATAAACGTTCTCAATAGGATGAAAAGTCGATGCAAAGGAACAAGGTTTTACTGGTCAGCCTGTCGCTGTGGTTGTCTGCCTGTGATGGTCAGAGCGGCAGTATGCCGCCCGGAGTCGGTGGTTCGCCGGAGGTTGGCGTGGCAACGTTGCGCAGTCAACCGGTCACCTTGAGCAGTGACCTGACGGGCCGGGTCAATGCCACCATGACCTCGGATGTTCGTCCGCAGGTGGAAGGCATTATCAAGGCTCGCCTGTTTACCGAAGGGGCGGAGGTCAAAGCCGGACAGGTGCTGTATCAAATCGATCCCGTGACCTACCAGGCCAGTTACGATCAGGCCGCCGCGCAGTTGAAAAGCGCCCAGGCCACGGTGAAGTCCAGCCGTTTGAAGGCGCAGCGTTATGCCGCACTGGTGAAGGAGAATGGCGTCTCCAAACAGGATGCGGATGATGCGATGGCAACCTATCTGGAAGCCGTAGCCGCCGTCGCGCAGTATCAGGCGGCGCTGGAAACCACCAAAATCAATCTTGCCTATACTCAGGTACGCGCACCGATTTCCGGCCGTATTGGTATTTCTTCGGTCACGCCGGGTGCGCTGGTGACCGCCAGCCAAACCGATGCGCTGGCAACCATTCGCACGCTCGATCCTGTTTATGTCGATCTCACCCAGTCCAGCAGTCAACTGCTCAAATTGCGCAAGCAGCAGGCTTCACTACAACGTGACGATGTCACGCCGGTAGCGATCAAACTCGAAGACGGCACGCCCTATACCCACCTCGGCAAGCTGGAACTGACAGAAGTGTCGGTGGATGAATCTACCGGCTCTGTCACGCTGCGTGCCGTGTTCCCTAACCCCGAGCACGAATTGCTACCGGGCATGTATGTCCATGCCACCCTGGACAACGGGGTCGATCCCAAAGGCATTTTGGCACCGCAACAGGGCATTACCCGCAATGCCAGGGGCGAGGCGACCGCGTTGGTGGTTAACGCGCAAAACAAAGTGGAACAACGCACCGTCACCACCGGACAGGTTATCGGCAGCAGTTGGCTGGTCAACAAAGGGCTGAATGCAGGTGACCGACTGATCGTCGAAGGCACCAGTAAGGTGGCCGTCGGCGTTGAGGTCAAGGCCGTTGAAGTGCAACAGCAGGCGAATAAGGCTGCGACTAACGGCGGGGATCAATAACCATGGCGCAGTTCTTTATTCGGCGGCCGGTGTTTGCCTGGGTGATTGCGATCATCATCATGCTGTGTGGCCTGATGTCGATCAATTCGCTCCCCATCTCGCAATATCCGGACGTCTCCCCACCGCAGATTTCCATTTCCGCCACCTACCCGGGGGCCGATGCGGAAACTCTGGAAAACAGCGTTACCCAGGTGATTGAGCAGCAGCTTACCGGCCTGGACGGACTGCTTTATTTTTCAGCGACCAGCAGCTCCGACGGTTCGGTGAGCATTAACGTGACCTTTGATCAGGGCACGGATCCGGATATCGCTCAGGTGCAGGTGCAAAACAAGGTACAGCAGGCGGAAAGTCGACTGCCGGCAGAGGTGACCGCTCAAGGGGTCACGGTCAAGAAATCCCAGAGCAGTTTTTTGCTGATCGTCGGGCTGTATGATGAAACCGACAAGGCCAGCATGGCGGATATTTCCGACTATCTGGTGAGCAACATTCAGGATCCGCTGTCGCGCATAGACGGCGTCGGTGATGTGCAGGTATTCGGGTCTGAATACGCGATGCGCATCTGGCTTAACCCGACCAAACTGGCGTCTTTTTCGCTGATGCCGTCCGATGTGGAAACGGCGATTGAGGCGCAAAACACCCAGGTTTCTGCCGGTAAGGTCGGCGATTTGCCTTCCGGTGCCGATCAGCAACTGACCGCCACGGTGAAGGCGCAGTCGCGGCTGCAAACGCCGGAGCAGTTCCGCAATATTATCCTGAAAAGCGACAGCAGCGGGGCGTTGGTGCGCCTGGGCGATGTGGCGCGGGTTGAGCTGGGCAACGAGGATTACTCCTCCAGCGCCCGCTTGAATGGCCACCCGGCCTCGGGGATTGCCGTCAAGCTGGCCGCCGGGGCCAATGCGCTCAATACTGCCAAACTGGTCAAGGCCAAGGTGGCGGAATACCAAACCTCAATGCCGCATGGCTACAAGGTGGCCTATCCGAAAGACAGCACCGACTTTATTAATATCTCGATCGAAGAGGTGGTGAAAACCCTGATCGAGGCGGTGGTATTGGTGGTGATCGTGATGTTTGTCTTCCTGCAGAACTTGCGTACCACGCTGATCCCGACCATTACCGTGCCGGTGGTGCTGTTGGGCACCTTCGGTGTACTCGCCGCCTTCGGCTATTCAATCAACACCCTGACGTTGTTTGGCATGGTGCTGGCTATCGGACTCTTGGTGGATGACGCCATCGTGGTGGTGGAGAACGTCGAACGCGTGATGCGGGAAGAGAAACTGCCGCCGCGCGAGGCAACCGAAAAATCGATGAAGGAAATCACCGGCGCGCTGGTTGGCATTGCCATGGTGCTGTCGGCGGTCTTCCTGCCGATGGCGTTTTTCGGCGGTTCCACCGGGGTGATCTACCGCCAGTTCTCGGTCACTATTGTGGCTTCCATGGTGTTGTCGGTGATCCTGGCGTTGACCCTGGCTCCGGCACTGTGCGCCACCTTGCTGAAACCTGCGCATGAGGAACTGACCAACAAGGGCCTGCTGGGCAAATTTAACCGCGGCTATAACCGCCTGCAGGAGAAATATGCCGATAAGGTCGGCAGGGTGATCCACAGCCCAATGCGCTATCTGCTGCTGTACGGCCTGCTGTTGATTGCCGCTGCCGTGATGTATATGCGTTTGCCGACCGGCTTTCTGCCCAATGAAGATCAGGGGGTGGTGATGGTGCAGTATACGCTGCCTGCCGGTGCCACCAATGCCCGTACCTCGGCGGTCAGTGACGAAGTAAAAGATTATTTCCTCAACGATGAGAAGGCCAACGTCAGTACCATTTTCACCATTAACGGCTTTGGTTTCAGCGGCAGTGGCCAAAACGCCGGTATGGCCTTCGTCAGCCTGAAAGACTGGAGTTTACGCTCCGGCAGTGCCAATACCGCTGATGCGATTGCCAAGCGTGCGATGGCGCACTTTGCCAAGATCCGCGATGCCCAGGTGTTCTCGATGAGCCCTCCGGCGATTGACGGTTTTGGCCAGTCTGACGGTTTCACCTTCGAATTGCAGGCCAAAGGCGCAACGACCCGTGCAGAGTTGCAGGTGATGCGTGACCAGATAATTGCGGCGGCGGCGAAAAATCCCAGCCTGAGCGCGGTTCGCGCCAACACTCTGCCGGATACCCCACAGCTGCAGGTGGAGATCGACAATGACAAACTGCAGGCGTTGGGGCTGAGTAATAGCGACGTCAGCAGCACGCTTACCAGCGCCTTCGGCAGCACCTATATCAACGACTTTATCGACCGCAACCGGGTGAAAAAAGTCTATATGCAGGGTGACGTCGAGTACCGTTCAAAACCGGAAGATCTCGAAAAATGGTTTGTCCGTGGGACTTCCAGCAGCGGTACCACCAGCATGACGCCGTTCTCGGCCTTTGCCTCTTCCCACTGGATTTACGGGCCGGAAAACCTGTCGCGCTACAACGGTCTGTCGTCGTTTGAGATCACCGGTGAAGGCGCGCCCGGGACCAGTTCCGGTACGGCAATGGATGAGATGGCAAAGCTGGCGGCGAAGTTCTCTTCCGCCAGCAGCTTTTCCTGGAGCGGTCTGTCTTATCAGGAACGCTTGACCAGCGGACAGGCTGGGTCCCTGTATGCCATTTCACTGGTGGTGGTGTTCCTGTGCCTGGCCGCACTGTATGAGAGCTGGTCAATTCCGTTCGCGGTGATGATGGTGGTGCCGATGGGCGTGGTCGGGTCGCTGTTGGCGATCACTCTGCGTGGGCTGGAAAACGATATTTACTTCCAGGTGGCGCTGTTGACCATCATTGGGCTGTCGGCCAAGAACGCCATTTTGATCGTCGAATTCGCCGAAGAGAAATACCTGCGGGGCGAAACCTTGCTCGCCGCGGCGGTCGAGGCATCCCGCATGCGTCTGCGCCCGATTCTGATGACCTCCCTGGCGTTTAGCGCCGGCGTGTTGCCGCTGGCGGTGTCCAGCGGTGCCGGGGCCAACAGCCGCATCGCCATCGGTACCGGGATCATTGGCGGCACCATCACGGCAACGTTACTGGCGATCTTCTTTGTTCCGTTGTTCTACGTCTTGGTGCGCCGGATGTTTTCACGCAAAACCGTCGTCGCCAAACCGCTGGAAAACACTGCGCCGCAGGCAGGAGAATAATGTGTTGCAACGTTTAATCACTCTGACATTTCCGCTGTTACTGGCGGGGTGTATCTCGCTGGATCCGAACTACCAGCGCCCAGCGGCACCGGTTCCCACCACCATGCCACAGGGGGCGGCTTATACTGCGCCTTCCGGTAAATTATCACTGAGCTACCCGGATATTCCGTGGCGTGACTATGTGGTCGACGCCAAACTGCGGCAGGTGGTAGAGATGGGGCTGAGCAGCAGTCGAGATCTGCGTGAAGCCATTGCCAATATTGAATCGGCGCGGGCGCTCTACGGCGAGCAGCGCTCCGATTTGTTCCCGACCATTAACGCCGGTATGGACGGCAGCCGTGGGCGGGCACTAACCGGTAACGGTAACGCCACCGCGATTAGCCAGAGCTACGAAGCCACGGCCGGCACCAGTGCATTTGAGCTGGATTTGTTCGGCAAGAACCGTAGCCTGTCACGATCGACCTTTGAAACCTATCTGGCAGAGTCGGAGGCGGCCAAAAGCACTCGCCTGACGTTGATCGCCGATATCGTCACCGACTGGGTGAACGTGGCCGCCGAACGCAGCAACCTGAATGCGGCCAAAAGCACCATGGAAAGCGCCAAATTGTCACTGGCCGTGACGCGCAAAAACCAGCAAAACGGCATTCTGTCGATGGTTGATGTCGCTACGGCGGACACGGTGTATCAGCAGGCTCGCTCGGACGTGGCCAGCTACACCACCAGCGCCGCACAGGCGAAAAATGCGCTGGATCTGGTGGTGGGGCAAACTGTACCTGAGAACCTGTTGCCGACGGATATCGCAGCATTGTCCGGCATAATGAAAGATATTCCGGCGAATCTGTCATCCCAGGTGCTGCTGAACCGTCCGGACGTGCTGGAGGCTGAGCATAACCTGAAGGCGGCCAACGCCAATATCGGTTCCGCTCGCGCGGCGTTTTTCCCGTCTATCAGTCTGACGGCCAGTGGCGGTATAGGCAGTGGGGAATTGTCATCACTGTTCAGCAAGGGGGCTGGCGTCTGGTCATTTGCACCGAGTATCAGCCTGCCGATCTTCACCGGCGGCTATAACACCGCCCAGTTGAATTACACCAGGGCGCAGAAAGACCTGTACGTTGCCACCTACGAGAAAGCGGTGCAGACGGCATTCCAGGAAACCGCCGATGCCCTGGCGCGTAAGGGCACTATTCAGGAACAGTTAGCGGCGCAAACCGGCTATGTGGCGGCTTCACAGGAATATTACCGCCTGGCAGAGCTGCGTTATCGCCACGGGGTGGATACCTATCTGACGATGCTTGACGCGCAGCGTACCTTGTATAGCGCTCGTCAGTCGTTGATTTCCACCCAGCAAACCGAATACCAAAACCTGATCACGCTGTATAAAGTGCTGGGCGGGGGTATTAGCGCAGAGAAGCAGAGCGATGGCGTTATTGCCAATAATGTCTCCCTGACCCAATAAGATTTACTGCAAGCAACCATGCTAATACGCAGGATGCCGACAACATTCTGCGTATTTTTATATTCACTCTGTGATGAAAGTGTAAAGAAAAGGAAAATCACTTTGTCATGCAGAACTCGTTACCTTAAGAAAGGTCTGAATATTATCGCATCATTCTCGCGGCCAAATAGTTTGAGGTTGAAATGGAAAGTGATATTCAGCAGCAGGTGATTTCAGTGGTCGACCGTTATAACACGCCGGGCCTGCTCAAAAGGGGCATAGACGTGACTCTCAATACCGAAATAAACAAAGAGCTAAACCTGTCTTTACCTATGTCGGAGACGCTGATGCATGGTTACTTCGACGCCTTCCGAATAGACAGCAGTAATTACAACCATGAGCTGTATTTTCGTCAGGAGTCTAAATCAGTGTCATTATTTTCCCCATCATCCCGACGTGGTAATCATTGGGATCTTGAGATGGAAAGGATCCGCCCCTTGTATGTTTATATGCTGGTGCGATCCGCCCGGGCAAAACGTTGGCTCTATGACATTCACTTTCTGATTGAGCAATTAAAGTAACCTCGAATTGTTGGCGGAATAATTAACCCACGAACAGTTAAAGTAAAATATTGGCCCGCGCTGGGTTGCGGGCCTTTTCATTGCGTTATTCCGCCAGCAGTTCGGCAAATTTCGCCAACCATTGTGGATGTGCCGGCCAGGCCGGGGCGGTCACCAGGTTGCCATCAACATGGGCCTGATCGATGCCGATATCGGCAAAGTGTCCGCCAGCCAACTGCACTTCTGGCGCGCAGGCCGGGTAGGCGCTACAGGTTCTGCCTTTCAACACGCCGGCGGCGGCCAGCAGCTGCGGACCATGGCAAACGGCGGCAATGGGCTTGCGTGCGGCGTCAAAGGCCTGCACCAGCTTGATGACCTGCGGGTTCAGTCGCAGATACTCGGGCGCTCGGCCACCGGGGATCAACAGGGCGTCGTAGTCTGCTTCTTTGGCTGCCGAAAAATCGGCGTTCAGGGTGAAACGATGACCCGGTTTCTCACTGTAGGTTTGCGCACCGTCAAAATCATGGATCGCCGTCATGATGTAGTCGCCTATGGCCTTATCGGGGCACACGGCATCCACCTGATGACCTATCATTTGTAACGCCTGAAACGGCACCATGGTTTCATAATCTTCGGCGTAATCGCCAACCAGCATCAGGATCTTTTTCTTGCTCATCAGGGGCTCTCCGGGAGGGGAAATGATCCCTAACATATAGCCTATCAGGCAGCGGAGCGCGAACCTTTACACTGGTATGACCTCGTCTATACTGATTACTGCCGTGGTTTTTTTTCGCCGCAGGCTGTTCAGGGAGAGCAACCTCAGCGAGGTCGCGCAGTATCTCAGTCGATGACTCACCGGGCATGCCCGGTCTCTGCTTTCGAGAAAACCTCATGCTAAATTTGGCTACATTGCTTGAAGAGAGTGCGCGTTCGTTTCCGGATCGTCTGGCGTTGGTGCAGGAGGATATTCAGTTTAGCTACGCCACGTTGAATCAAAGGGCCAATCAGATCGCTAATTTGCTGATTGCCCGGGGAGTGCAGCCCGGTGAAAGGGTGGCGCTGGCTTGCCCGAACAGTTGGGAGTTTCCCGCTATTTACTATGGCATCCTCAAAACCGGTGCGGTGGTCGTCCCTTTGAACACCTTGTTAAAAGCGGGGGAGTTTGAATATTACCTGCAGGATTCGCAGGCGGTAGTGTTCTTCTGCTTTGAGGGCGGCAATGGATTAACGTTGGGGGAAGAAGCTCGACGCGCGTTTGAAACCGCAGAACATTGCCGTGATTTTATTATTATCGGCGATAGCCTTCCGCTGGCGGGTGACCGTTTCAGTCAGGCGATCGGTAGCCAGTCCACCGATTTTGACAGCGTCAGCACGGTGGAATCCGACACCGCCGTGATCCTCTACACCAGCGGCACCACCGGCCGTGCCAAGGGAGCGGAGCTGACCCATTCCAATCTGGTGCTGAATGCGCTGGGTTCGGTACAGTTGTTCAATAGTTCGTTAGAAAATCCCGATCGCCATTTGGTGACGTTGCCGCTATTCCATACCTTTGGTTCCACCGTGCAGATGAACGCCGGTTTTGCCCTGGCGGCGACGTTGGTCATGGTGCCGCGTTTCGATGCGAAGCAGGCCATTGCACTGATGCAAAAGCACGCCATCACCTTTTTTGCCGGTGTCCCCACCATGTACTGGGCATTACTGAACGCGCTGGATGATACGGCGGATCTTGCCCTGTTACGTAAAAACCTGCGCATGGCGGTCTCCGGCGGTGCCAGTTTGCCGGTGCAAATTATTGAAGATTTTGCCCAGCGTTTCGGGGTGAATATTCTGGAAGGCTATGGCTTATCGGAAACCAGCCCGGTCGCGACCTTTAACCATCCGGGGCGGATCAATAAAGTGGGTTCTATTGGCCAGCCGATTTGGGGGATTGAAGTCCGTCTGGTTGACGTCACCGGTAAAACGCTGACGGAGATAGATCAGGTTGGCGAGATTGCGGTGCGTGGCCACAACGTGATGAAGGGCTACCTTAACCGCCCGGAAGCCACGGCCGAGGTGCTGGAAAAGGGCTGGTTCAGAACCGGTGACCTGGCACGCCGTGATGCCGATGGCTTCTATTTTATCGTCGACCGGTCGAAAGATGTAATTATCCGCGGCGGATTTAACGTCTACCCACGAGAAGTTGAAGAACTGATGATCCGCCATCCGGCCGTATCATTGGTGGCCGTGATTGGCGTACCGCATCCGTCACTCGGTGAAGAGATTAAAGCGGTGGTGGTGCTGAAGGATTTGGACGAACCGGTGAGTGAAGAACAGCTGATCGCCTGGACCAAAGAACGGCTGGCGGCGTTTAAATACCCACGCGTCGTTGAGTTTGTCGAACGGTTACCGATGACCAGTACCGGCAAGGTGATGAAACGACTGCTGCGTTAAAGGGGATCGCTTTGAAATAATCCCGGCCTGCAGAGCAAGCCGGGAGAGATAACGCATTAACCTGGGTAAATGCCACGCTCTTTACGTGCGGTCAGGATACGCTCACAGGCGACGATATAAGCCGCTGTGCGCAGGCTGCACTCTTTCTCTTCGGACTTGTTCCAAACGTGAATCATGGCGTCGGTCATGATCTTGTCCATACGCTCGTTGATTTCGCTTTCGCTCCAGAAGTAGCTGGCCATGTCCTGCACCCATTCGAAGTAGCTGACCGTTACGCCGCCGGCGTTACAGATAACGTCAGGTACCACGGTGATGTTGCGTGAACGCAGCACGTCGTCCGCATCTGGGTAGGTTGGGCCGTTAGCGCCTTCCAGAACCAGTTTGGCGCTGAGGATTTCTGCACGTTGACGGGTAATCTGACCTTCCAGTGCGGCTGGGATCAGGATATCCATGTCTACGGACCAGAAAGCTTCGCTTTCGATTTCGCTGGCGCCAGGGAAGCCGGCGATTTGCTTGTTCTTGGCCTGCCATTCGGTCAGTGCAGTCAAATCGATGCCGTTGGCGTTGAACAGGGTAGCGGAGTGGTCCTGAATCACCACTACGCGCGCGCCGATACCAACAAACAGGCGGGCGGCTTCGCTGCCCACGTTACCAAAGCCCTGAACCGCAACCTTGGCACCTTCGATTTGCACGCCCAGACGTTTCGCCACTTCACAGCCGGTAACGAATACACCGCGACCGGTGGCTTTCTCACGACCCAGAGAGCCGCCCAGGTGAATAGGTTTGCCGGTAACCACGCCGGTGATGGTAGTGCCGTGGTTCATGGAGTAGGTATCCATCATCCAGGCCATGACTTTGGAGTTGGTGCCGACGTCCGGTGCCGGGATATCTTTCTGTGGCCCGATGATAAAACCGATTTCGCTGGTGTAGCGACGGGTCAATCTTTCCAGCTCGCCTTCAGACAGTTTGAAAGGATCGACGCGGATCCCCCCCTTGGCGCCACCGTAGGGCAGGTTGACTGCCGCACATTTGATGGTCATCCAGGCTGACAGCGCCATGACTTCATCGAGATCAACGTCCGGGTGATAACGGATGCCGCCTTTACCCGGGCCGCGCGACAGGTTGTGCTGAACGCGGAAGCCTTCGAAATGGCGGATTGAACCGTCGTCCATCTGCAGTGGGATATCAACGATCAGCGCACGCTTCGGGTGACGCAGGGTATCAACCCAACGCGACAGATCACCCAGGTAAGGTGCAACGCGGTCGATTTGTTGCAGATAGGTGGCCCAGGCCGTTGTGCTGCTTTCTGAAGCGTAGGATAGCTTTTCCATAACCAACCTTTTTTATATAGAGGTGTTTATTTTGTTTAACCGTGGTTTACCAAGTGCATAACACTTTTGCGACGCCAAATTTACCATTAAAAGCGCGGCTTGTTAGCCCCCCCTTGATGGCCTGCGGGGCGGTTTCCAGCGGGTTTTTCGGTGCAAAAATGAATAGTTAATTACTTTTTCAGGAGGGGTTAGCTGACCACGCATATTTTATGCATAAAAAGTGCATAAAATGCGTTTTTATCTATTTTTCAGAACCTTGAATGTGATCAAAAAGTTTCATTTTATTTAAGTGTCGTGTTGACAATGCCGTTTCCTGACGCCAGAGTTAAATTCATGTTAAATCTGTGTTGGTCGCATGTTTTTCTTGAACGGGAATGATAATAACTCACTGATATAAAGCCATTTATCCTCCATGCTCATGCTTCGCATGCTAAATGTGAGCTGGCACTCGGTTCGAACAGTCGTTTTCTGAGTCGTACAGATATTTACTTCCCTTTAACAAAAGGGCAGGCAGCGTTTGGCCTGAATTTCTTTTTTGCCGGTAGAACGCCAACGGCGTTTCACTCCTGCTGCAGCGGTAAAAGCTGCTTAATCGCCTTAATGACGGACAGGTAACACCATGACAAAAAGTAAGCAACATCGGTTGAATACCCTTTCAACCGAGGGGCACGACTGCGCCCAAACATTGCAACGAGGTCTGAGCGAACGCCATATTCAGCTTATTTCCATCGGCGGTGCCATTGGCACCGGGTTGTTTATGGGCTCGGGCAAAACCATCGCGCTTTCCGGCACTTCCATTGTTTTAACCTACGTCATTGTCGGTTTCTTTATGTTTATGGTGATGCGGGCGATGGGCGAATTATTGCTGACCAAGCTCGACTATCGCTCATTTGCCGATTTCGTCTCTGAATACCTGGGGCCCAAAGCCAGTTTTTTTCTCGGTTGGTCTTACTGGCTGAGTTGGGTGGTGACCTGCATTGCCGATGTGGTGGTCTGCGGGGGTTACGTGCAGTACTGGTACCCGGAAGTTTCGCCCTGGCTGCCGGCCTTGCTGACACTGGGGCTACTGTGCCTGTTCAATATGCTGTCGGTGAAGATGTTTGGTGAAGCCGAGTTTTGGTTTGCCATCATTAAAGTGATTGCCATTATCGCGCTGATCCTGACCGGTGCCTGGATGGTATTTATTGGCTGGACCTCGCCGGATGGGGTTAAAGCCTCGGTGAGTAATATCACCGACCCTAATATCTTTATGCCACACGGCATATTCGGCTTTTTTGCCGGCTTCCAGATTGCCATATTCTCCTGTACCGGCATTGAGCTGCTGGGCACCATGTCGGCCGAGACCAAAAATCCGCAGAAAGTACTGCCCAAAGCGATCAACGTGATCCCGGTACGCATCATCATTTTCTATGTGTTTTCGATGCTGGCGATTATCGCCGTGACCTCATGGAGCCACGTTTCGCCGGACAGCAGCCCGTTCGTTATGCTGTTCGACCAGGCTGGTTTGCCTGCGGCAGCCGCGGTGATTAACTTTGTCGCCTTGACCTCCGCCATGTCTTCGGCCAACAGCGGGGTTTATTCCAGCACCCGCATGCTGTATGGCCTGTCGATGGAGAAACACGCGCACGGGCAGTTCAAAATACTGTCACGTACCACCGCTATTCCAATCCGCAGCCTGATGTTCTCCTGCTTCTGTATGGTGGTGGGTACCATGCTGTTGATCCTGATGCCGAACGTGATGACGCTGTTTACCATTGTTTCTACCGTGGCGGCGATACTGGTGGTTTACAGCTGGGGCATGATCCTGGTGGCCTATCTGGTTTATCGTAAGCAACGGCCCGAATTGCATGAGCGTTCTACCTTCAAGATGCCGGGCGGGGTGATCATGACCTGGCTGACGTTGGCGTTTTTCGCTTTCACGCTGGTGCTGATGGTATTTGACCGGGATACGCTGATAGCGCTGTGCAGTATGCCGCTGTGGTTTATCGCCCTGGCGATAGTTTGGCGCTTCAGAATCAAAAATAGCCTGGCCCGGGAAGGCTATGTGTATTACCAGGCTGGTCAAGAGGCTGAGTAGGTTCAGCGATAAAAAAAAAGGCGAGGGCGCCCCCTAAGAAGCCCTCGCCAAAACTCCAATGATTGTTTTAATTTCTGAATGGTTCCGATATAGTTGCTTCATACAACCATATCGGAGTCGCCATCATGCCAACCCCCCAACCGAACCCGTATTTACAACCGATCCGGGATGCGTCACGCCATCTGGTGCGTGAGCTGGGCTTTATGGGCAATACCCTTGCCGGCACAGATTTACCGCCGTCGGCGGTACACGCGTTGATTGAAATCGGCGATCGCCATGTCGATACAGCGGCGGAGCTTTGCAGCGTGCTCAACCTGGAAAAATCCAGCGTTAGTCGCATGCTTAACAAACTGATCAAAACCGGAGAATTGGTGACTTTGCCCAGTGAGCGCGATGCCAGGGAAAAAATCCTGCGGTTAACGGATAAAGGGCGGCAAACTCTTGCTGGGATTAACCGTTTTGCCGAGCATCAGGTTCTTAATGCGCTGGATAAACTGCCACCTGACGCCAGCGCAGGCATTGCCGGTGGCCTGCAGAATTATGCTGCGGCGTTACGCGCTCACCGTTTGGGAGAAGCGTCGCTCTCAGCGCCAGCAATCGAGATTGTCAGCGGTTATCTGCCTGGGTTTACCGGTAGAACGCTGGAAATGCACATGCAATATTATTCGCGCACGGTGGGGTTTGGTGCCTTCTTTGAAGCTGCCGTCGGTACAGCGCTGGCCGATCTGGCCGGGCGGCTGTCGCATCCGCTAAACCAGACCTGGTCTGCATTGAGCGATGGCCGCATTGTCGGATCGGTTTCAATTGATGGGGAAACCCTGGGGGAAAATCGCGCCCACCTGCGTACCTTTATCATCGATGACAGTGTGCGCGGCAGCGGCGTAGGCCGCCAATTGCTGAACCGGGCGGTCAGTTTTTGCGATGAACAGGGCTTTGATGAAACCCATTTGTGGACTTTCAAAGGGCTGGATGCGGCCCGGCATCTGTATGAAAGCGTCGGTTTCACGCTGGCAGAAGAGCAGCCGGGCACACAATGGGGTCAATTGATGACCGAACAGCTATTTATTCGCCCTCAAATTGCCCGAGGTTGACGTATTTGGTTTCGAGATATTCATCAAGCCCGACTGAGGGCCGAAGAAAGTAGAGGCGGAACACGCACAGATTATGAAATCCAATAATATGGGGTTTACCTCCGAGGTTTCTGGTGACTGGGCGAGTATCCGCTAGAGAAGTAATCTTGCAACTGGCCCGGTAAACCGGGCCTTATCGTTATGCGATATGTGCACCAAAACCACCCCGTCCGGGGGCTATATCGACTTTCAGGGTTAATGCCGGGATCTCGTATTCGCCCGCATTTTGTCGGCGGAAGGGGATCGGTGCTGTATGCGCCAGGTCGTCCAGCCGTTGCCCCAGGGCGTCACCGATCTCGGTAAAACGTGTTTCATCCATTCGGCCGGTACGATAGATGACAAAGGGGGGTAGCACCTCGAAACCGGGGTAATGCAGGATGCCATGCTGGATAGGGAACAGGATGTCATCGATCGGGCCATTGATACCGCGCGCAGCGTAATGAGATTCCCAACCACCGGTGGTAACAATCAGCATTGCCCGTTTCCCCGCCAGGGTGCCTTCGCCATAACGATCACCCCAGCGTGAGTCAGAGTGTTCCCCGACGCCATAGGCAAATCCGTAGGCATAGACGCGTTCAACCCAGCCTTTAAGGATTGCCGGCATCGAAAACCACCACAGGGGAAACTGCAAAATGACCGTATCCGCCCAGCGTAGTTTTTCCTGCTCCAGCTCAATGTCCTGGCTCTGTAACCCGTTGGCAAAGGCATGCTGGGAATCGAGTGAGGGATCAAAGCGCGAACCTAGCGGGGGAACCCTGCTGTCATTGGCATCGAGCGTGGCTTTCCATTGCATGGCATACAGATCGGAAACCTGTATCTGGTGCCCGGCAGCTTTCAAACGTTGGACCGATAAATCCTTAAGGGAGCCATTTAACGACTGCGGTTCAGGGTGAGCATAGACCAGTAAAACATTCATAGTGGGACCTCCATTAGTTGATGGAAGTCAGGGTAGGCGCTTATCAGGTATACTAGAAATGAATTTATAATATTACAGGTATTACCATGAATAATATCAGACGCCTGGATCTCAATTTGTTGGTGACGTTGGACACCTTGCTGGCCGAGCACAATGTGACCCGGACGGCACAGCGATTAAACCTGTCGCAGCCTGCGGTCAGTGTGCATCTTGCCAAACTCAGGGATATCTTTCACGACCCTTTGTTGATGCCGGGACCACGCGGGATGCGACCGACTGCGCGTGGTGACGAATTACGTGAACCACTGCGGCTGGCACTCGAGGCGTTGGAGCTTGCGGTATCACCATCAGAACCTTTTGATCCCAGAGTGGCCGATAATACCTGGCGTGTGGCGGCATTCGACTACGGTGAGTCGACCATCGTTCAACCGGCGCTGATGGGGTTACGGGCTGCGGCACCGCACAGCCGCCTGGCAGTGATAGAAACCGTGCCCTCACGCATTGCCAAACAGGCCGAGCAGGGCGAGGTAGACCTGGCCTTTCATACTCGCGAAGGTTCACCGTCCAACTTGCGTCAGCGCATTTTGTTTAGTGAACGCTATGTGCTGGTCGGGCGTGCGGGGCACCCTGGCTTGCAAAAACCGCCGTCGCTGGCCCAGTTTTGCGAGTTGGGACATGTGATGGTATCACCGGACGGCGGAGGGTTTTTCGGCATCACCGACAAGGTACTGGCAGAAGCCGGTTTAACCCGGCGGGTGGTGCTTTCCGTACCACATTTTCTGTTTGTGATGTCGGTGCTGGCAAATTCAGATCTGGTGGCGATGTTGCCATCGCGGCTGGTACGCAACAACAATGCGCTGCAGGTGGTTGAACCGCCGCTTCAAGTGCCTGGGTTCGAAATGACCATGTTGTGGCATGAGCGTTCCCATCGTGATCCGGCACATCAATGGCTACGTGAGCATATTGTTGCCTCGGTTGGCTGAAGTTCAGGGATGCCTGCTGTATTTCAGTAATTTCCCCTGAAGCAACAACATCAACGTACGCACAAACAGCAGGCCAATCAGCACGTTGCTGAAGACAAAAAGAGGTAATGCAAGCGCAGACAATATTCCCTCCTGGCTTGCATGCCCCAGATGCAGCGCGGTGGTCGCCAGGGCAGAAAGTCCGAATGAGAAGCTCCAGAACGAGACATTGAAGGGACCTTTCAGATACCGGGGAAGCAGACGCACGATAAACAACAGTTGCAGCAGGCCGTAGCCGAAAAGCATTTTGGCCAGTACGTCCGCTTCCCCCCCATTAATCGCCAGCCAGGCGCTACAGGCCACCAGAGCCGGGGCCAACTGGATCCCGAGGGAAAGACGAACCGGTGTCGGTATTTCACCCTGGCTACGCAACCGCTGCAAAATGGACGGCTCCAGACTCAGCCAGGAAAGGATCCCCGCCCCCAGAAACAGCAGGCCCAGATCCTGATAACCTAATGCACCGCAGGCCATGCAGCTGATAAAGTTGTTGGCGACCGTTGGCAAATAGAGCCCGGGCGTGGTGGCTTCAGCAGGATGAGACCCGCGCCACAAACCGGCACTTTGCCAGGCGGCATAGCTCAGTTGTGCCACGGCCCCCAGGGTGAATATCGCAACGGCCAGTGAACGCCACCAGGGCACCACACCAATGGCGACCAGGATGGTGGTGGCCGGGAGCAAACTGACATAACTGCTCATCAGTGGATGCTCTATTTCTGCTTTCACGCTGTGGGGAAAACGCAGTAGGCGGTATAAAAATGCGCAGGCCAGCAAAAACCAAATGCCGATGGCGATGACGATCAGCGTCTCGCCAATCATTGAGGAGACGGGCAGGATAGTGGCGGCATAACGCCAACCAAAACCCGAGCCAATGATACCCAATACCATGCCAAAGTAGCCGGCAGGCAAATCGAGGAAACGCGGTGCATCGTTTAAAATAGGCTTATTCATTTTGTTTATTTTTTAAAATATATTTTAATCGATCTTAGCGAGTTTGGGGTGGGGAAGCAATAATACTTAGGGAGTGAGAACAGGCTCAAAAGGGGCTTTGCCAGGGGGAAATTAGCCACATCCCTGAGGATGCGGCATAAAAGGTTATTTCAGGTTGGTTTTAAAGAACGACGTCAGCTTGGCAAAAGGGATCAGGTCGGTACGGTCATACAGATCGACATGGCCTGCGCCTGGGACGATGTACAACTCTTTCGGTTGTCCGGCACCTTGGTAAGCATCTTCGCTAAATTCTTTCGAATGCGCCTGACTGCCGGTGATGAACAGCATCGGGCGTGGCGAGATTGTTTCAATATCATTGAACGGGTAGAAGTTCATAAACTTTCCAATGCTGCTCAACATGGGCTTGGTCGTCAGTTCTTCTTGCTCGCCTTTTGGCGTGTAGCCGCCACGCGATGTACGGTAAAAATCGAAGAATTCTCTCTGAATCGCAGATGTTGAATCATCCAGTTGGTTCACGGTCCCTGGGATATAGGCTATATCACCGCCTTTAGACTCAACAAAGCGCTGTTCGGTAGCCGATTTAATCAAGGCTTTACGCTGTTCTGACGTAACCGAATGATGAAGCCCATTACGGAAAACAGACCCCATGTCATACATGCTGACAGTGGCAATGGCTTTCATTCTCGGGTCAATTTTGGCCGCACTGATGACAAAGCTCCCGCTACCGCAGATACCCAACACGCCAATTTTCTCCGCATCCACGTAAGGCTGAGTACTCAGATAATCGACGGCAGCACTAAAGTCATCCGCGTAAATTTCCGGAGAAACCAGATGACCGGGTTTGCCATCGCTCTCACCCCAGAAGGACAGATCAATTGCCAGCGTCACAAACCCTTGTTCCGCCAGTTTCTGGGCATATAAGTTTGAACTTTGTTCTTTTACCGCCCCCATCGGATGACCAACAACGATAGCCGGGTTTTTAGCGTTCTGCTCCATTCCTTTCGGCATAAACAGATTGCCGACCACATTCATCTGGTACTGGTTTTTAAAGGTCACCTTTTGTTGGGTGACTTTATTGCTTTGGTAAAAGTTATCTGCTCCGTTAGACATATCGGCTCCTGTGGCAGCAAACGAGCTGATTAACAGCCCCAATAACATGGTTAATGTTCTCACTGAATAATCCTCAATTGGTTTGGTAGAGATCTTTACGTGACGTCCATAAAGTCAGGGCAGCCGCGATCACTAATAAAACGATGCTGATGGTGAAAGTGCTTTGATAACCGCTATGGTCAAATGCGAAACCACCGAGGGTGGATCCCAGTGCGATTGACAGCTGCACTATGGCAACCATCAACCCACCGCCGGCTTCTGCATCATCAGGCAATGTTCTGGCGATCCAGGTCCACCAACCGGTCGGAGCAGCCGTAGCGAACAACCCCCATAAACCCAGCAGCAGTGTGACAATCCAGACGCTGTGGCCAAAGGCGATCAGCGCTCCGGCTATGGCAGCCATCAGCAATGGGATGGCTATCAACGTCAGATAGAAGGTGGATTTCAAGAAAATGCCAATCAGCAAAGTACCGATAAAGCCTGCAACCCCGATGGTCAGCAAAATGAGCGACAGCGTGGTGATATCCACCCGTGTTACCGTTTCAAGAAACGGACGCAAATAGGTAAACAAAGAAAACTGGCCCATAAAGAACAATCCACAGGCGGCAAGGCCAAGGGTCACCAACGGATTGGCAAAAAGGCGAAATACAGTGCCGCTACGCTTGGCGTCTTTATCCGTAGTCATGGCCGGCAAGCTGAACAACTGCCAAATAAAAGCAATTACCGCGACCGGCACAATGCAAAAGAATGCGCCACGCCAGCCGATGACAGAACCCAGATAACTCCCCAATGGAGCGGCTATAACAGTGGCCAGCGCGTTGCCCCCATTAAAAATAGCCAGTGCGCGAGGTACCCGATGTTGCGGAACCAGGCGAATAGCCGTGGCAGCCGATAGTGACCAGAAGCCACCAATAGCAATTCCAATCAGGGCTCGGCCAGCCATGTAAATAAAATAGCTGGGCGCTAACGCTATGATGGTTCCGGAAAGCGCCATCAAAGCCGTCATACCCAACAGCAAGATTTTGCGATTCGCAGCCCCAGCCAGCGTAGAAATGGAGAGACTCGTCAATACGGCAAAAAGTCCGGAAATAGCGATCCCCTGACCAACCAGTCCCTCACTCACGGCCAGGTCCGCGGATATTGGTGTCAGTAGGCTGACTGGCATAAATTCCGAAGCAATTAAGGTGAAGACGCACAATGTCATGGCGAATACGCCGCTCCAGTACGCGCGCTCATTGTGAAGTGGTGTGTCACTCGACGATCTGGGCATAAACTGCTGACTCCGAATAATCCCCGCCTGTGTTTAGGCAAGCCGGGGCCGTACGCTATTGGCAGGAATAACGTCAGAAAAGGTGAATGAAAGATGAAATGGCAACGGCGTTTATCCGCCATCGCTTAAGAAACTCTTGCTGAAAATTTTACATGCAGGGTGCAAAATAACTAGCTAATGAATACTTAATGACTTTATAACCAATGCTTATTAATAGGGTGGCTAGACCAGATGAAACGCAACCTGAATGACCTGCTTTATTTTGTTACGGTCGCACGTGAAAGCAGCTTTACCCGCGCGGCGGCACAATTGGGCGTCACTCAACCGGCTCTGAGCCAGGCGATTTCCGCACTTGAAGAACGGATGCAAATTCGCCTACTGACGCGTACCACCCGTAGTGTGTCACCGACTTCCGCTGGAGAACGATTGTTACTGGCTATAGGCAATCGTATCGATGAGATTGAAGCCGAGCTGGATATGCTGACGGAGCTGCGCGATAAGCCGGCGGGTAGGGTCCGCATCACCTGCGGGCCAGACGTTTTACACAGCACGCTGTTGCCAAAACTGGCGCCCCTGTTGCGAGAGTACCCGGACATAAATATCGAATTCGACGCCAATCATGGTTTCCGCGACATTGTGGCAGACCGTTTTGATGCGGGCGTTCGGCTGGGTGACACCATTGATAAAGACATGATAGCCGTTCCGATTGGCCCCAAATTACGCATGGCTGCAGTGGCAGCACCGGACTACTTTTCACGTTACCCGATCCCCAATACCCCCCACGAATTGACGCAACACCTGTGCATAAATCAGCGAATGGTCAGGTCTGGCGGACTGTATGTCTGGGATTTTGATCAGGATGGTGGGGATCTTAATGTGCGCGTCAGCGGACAACTCATTTTCAATACTTCTGTACATATTGTTGATGCCGCGCTTGCAGGGCTGGGGATTGCATTTTTGCCAGAAGAAGAATTTGGAAAGCATATTGAAGACGGGCGTCTGATTCGCGTACTGGAGCCATGGTGTAAGCCGTTTCCTGGCTACTACTTGTATTATCCCAGTCGTAAACAGCCTTCCCCAGCGTTCTCATTGGTTGTTGAAGCGCTTCGGGTAGGGTGAAAATGCAGACCCGCCCAAGTCACTTGGGCAAAAATCTTTGCCGGGCGATGATAATCACCACCCGGCTCGGTTTAGTTAGAAGGTGACATTGACCTTGGCCCAGAGGGTGCGCCCTGGCTCATTTACCGAAGTATTCGATGAATAACCGAAGGTGCTGTTGCCTGCCAGATTGAGATGCTCGCTGTAGGTTTTGTTGAAGATGTTATCCAGGCCGGTGCTGAGTTTGACCTGCGGAGTGACCTTGTAGGCCACATTGGCGGAAAGCACGCCAAAGCCCGGACTTTCGCCAAAGTCTTTACCCACCACGTTACCCTGATTGATCGCCACACGGTGCTGGCTACTGACCAGACGCCAAAGGCCGGTGCTGCTCCAGTCGCCACGTTCGTAGGTTAAACCAAAGCGTGCTTCCAGCGGCGGTATTTGCGGCAGTGGCTGGTGGTCAGTGGTGTTTTTACCCCAGGCATAGGCCAGGCTGGCATCGGTTTTCCAGTGCTCGGCAAGTTGGTAACCCATGCCCATTTCACCGCCCATAATCGTGGCGTTCACGTTATCGGCCTGACTGATACGAGCATGGTGTGGATCGTATTTGAACAGGATAAAGTCATTCACATGACCCAGGTATGCGGACACCCAGCTGTTAAAGCGTTTATCGGTGTATTGAGCGCCGATATCGATTTGCGTGGTCTTTTCACTTTTCACGCTATCAAACGGGCTTTTACTGCCGTTCGGCCCCAAAGTCGGGGAGAACAGTTCCCAGTAGTCAGGGAAGCGTTCGGTATAGCCAATCCCGGCGTAAACCATCAGCGGCATGCCGGCAAGCGTATGCTCAATGCGCGTAAAACCGCTAGGCAAGGTATCGGAACGTTCACGCTCATTAGCCGATTGATAGTTATCCACCAGGCTGCGATCGAGGCGTGCACCGCTGATCACTTTGCTTTGTTCGGTCGCGGTCCAGGTCAGCTCGCCAAAAGCACCGTAGTTATGAAATTGCGCATCTTTCTGCCAGCCGTCACCCTGTCTATTGCGGTGAGTGTTGGTTTGCGTATCCATACCGCTTTCCAACTTGAAATCTTGCCATAGCCAGGTACCCATGACGCGCCCGCCGACGGTGCGGCGATCCAGTTGCATCGTCATCCCCATATTCATATGACCCATGCCCATATGTCCCATCGCCATGCCACCCTGACCGGGGGAGCGAAGGGTGACGTTATCCATAATATGGTTGGCGTAGTTGTAATAAACCTGAGCTTCAAGTTTATCCAGCACCTCACCAATGTTGGATTTTTCAAACCGCATGCCCAGACTTTCACGCTTGAACTGTGAACCGTCCATGCTGCGCCCGGCATAACGAGCCTCACCATTACCCCGGCCCATGGTCACTTCCAACAGAGTATCGCTGTCTGGCGTCCAGCCCAGCGCCAAATCACCATTCCATTTATCCCAGCGTGATGGTACGCGGTCGCCATTGCCATCCTTATAGTCGTTGGAGCGCGATTTGTTGCCCATCAGGCGTAAATAGCCTTGTTCGCCCCCCAGACTGGCATCGATATTTTCATCCCAGCGACCGTTAGAACCGGCCAATACGCTGGCATTGCCCTTGATGCCGGGCTGTTCAAAGCGCGGACGCTCACGTTCGAAACGTACTGTTCCCGCTGAGGAACCTGGCCCCCAGAGCACCGTCTGCGGGCCTTTGGTGATGGTCAGCAGATCATAACTTTCCGGCGAGATATAGGAAGTAGGGGCGTCCATCCTTGCCGGACAGGCACCCAACATTTCGCCGCCGTCGGTCAGAATTTTCAGTCGTGAGCCAAACATGCCGCGAAACACCGGATCGCCATTGGTGCCGCCGTTACGGATTTGCGAGAAGCCTGGAATGGTTTTCAGATAATCAGAACCATCGCTGGCCGGCACCGGCTGACGCGGTGTTTTAGGGGACGTCACTATGGTCATCGGTGAATAGAGTGGCGCAGTCACGGTAATGACGTCACCGTCATTGGTTTTGACGGCAACATCATGCTGATGCTGTTCTGCGGCATGGCCGTTAAAGGCCACCAGAGCAAACAAGGGCATCGCCGCAGTAATATGCAGTGACAGAGGGTGTTTTTTATAATTTTTGGTTTTACCGAACATCATCGTTCCTTAATGCAAATTTTGACGCTAAACGTATTTTCACATCACGACCGGTTATTATTTAGACGCAGTGATGCCCGGAGCATCATGCCGCCGTAAATAGAGGGTCGTTCTCGTCATGACGGATTAATAACGCCACTCGAGTTGCGATAAATAATGATCTGCAGCAGTAAATTTGACAGGCGTGCGTCAACCTCCTGATTGAATTATCTCAACAGGAATAATTTGGCTGCAGTCTATTAACTTTTAAATCAGAGGAAGTGATGCTGGTGGTGCGCGAGGTTGTGACTCGGAGTAGGTCAGATGGACGAATAACGGGAAGATATAATGCGCTGGTGGAGCACGGGACAGCAACGAACCAGACCAGAACAACGGCGAATAGGCCAGGTCCAACAGCGGCACATGGATCAGCAGCACACAGTAACCGCAGGCGCTGTCATCCATCATCATCGCCATATTGTGGCTGCCGGTCTGCATGCCCATTGGCATACCAGGCATGCTGGCCTTAGCGCTCGGTGCTGACGGTGGCGGATGATGCATATGCGTCGACATATCCATACCGCAGTCTGCCATACTGGCGGTTTCAGACTGCCCGACGCGCGCATGCTCCAGCGATCGGGAGATCACCGGGGCAATGAACAACATCAGGATCGCAAAAATCCCCAGACAGGCGGGGAGACGGCTTCGCGATTTGGCAGTCCTAATTAACGACACATATATCCTAAAAATAGTGCGAAATTAACGGACGGAATTGTACTGTTTTATCTGGCAAATGTTAAAACATTTTATCCGGGGTTAGCCTATTGATAAAGTGAATTGCCGTTTGTCTCACATTCTCAACCAATTTAACCATTGAGATATATCTTGGTTCTGACGGAAAATAATACCGGCAGTAAAGAAGTGGTTATATCTCGAACATCGCATTCCTGTCGAAAATATCATCCCCGACAACAAAGACGATTAAGTGATATTACCTGCCCACATCCGCATTTCTGTTAGAGACTGATGCTTACACAGGGAGTTCCCCCAGGTTTTTTAACCAAGCAATGAAGGCGTCAATCTTCGGCCACTGGCGGTCAGAAAGTGTCGATACATAGTAGTGCTGGTCACATTTCAGCTCCATTTTCGGGAATGGCGCCACCAGTTCACCGGAGTTAAGCCGTTTGTGGATCAACCGTTTACGGCCCATAGCCACGCCAACATGATTGATGGCTGCCGTAACGGCCAGATCGGAACGATCAAAACCTATACCCGGAGAGGTATCCAGATTGACACCGAAATGCTGAGCCCAACTGTGCCACTCATCGGTACCGGAATCATAGCTCCAGGCTTGTCGATCGTGGAGCAGGGTGCAGTGGGAGAGGTTGCCGGGAAAGTTGGCCAGCTCAAATTGACTGGCGTACTCCGGGCTGCATACCGGGATGATCGCTTCATCCATCAGGTATTGATAATGAAGCTGCGATGACGGGGTGGCGTCAAAGTAAACCGCCAGATCAATGCCGGCGCGTTGGAAGTTCACATATTCGTTGCCGGTCAGAATGGTCAGATTAATGGCGGGGTATCGGCGGGAGAAATCCGCCAACGCCGGCACGATCCAGCACTGAGCAATGGAGGGGCGGGAGTAAATTGTTAATGAACCTGATAGCGCCTGATTCTTGATATCCAGAATCTCCTGATTCAGGGTGCCAAGTGAAGATTTTAGCGCCCAAAAAACCCGTTTGCCTTCGGTCGTGAGTTCCACCTTACGGTGAGAGCGAACAAACAGCTGGATACCGAGATTGGCTTCAAGCTGGTTAATATTATGGCTGACGGCGCTGGGGCTGACAGAAAGCTCATCGGCCGCCATGGCGAAAGACTCATGCCGCGCAGCCACTTCAAAGGTAAATAACCGCGATAACTGCCAACCATTCAGTGAGCGATGTGGCCCCGTTAGATTTACCGTCATAATCCCCCCAGAAAATTTAAAAATATCTGCGATTTACACACCAGCTTGGTGAGTAAAGTTGACCCATGTCGCTAAACTGCACCATTTTTTGGCGTAAGTCACTCGTTTGATTCTGTTTCACTCATGTGAGAGCGGATTTTTATCGTTTGTCACCGATCGTCGTTTTCCTGTCCAATGACAGTCAGTTTATGACGGGGGTATGGGCTATGGATTCGCAAGTTTGGGTTGCCGGCACGCTGATCGCCAGTATCGCGATCATCATTTTGACCATCGTGAAGTTTAAGTTTCACCCTTTTTTGGCGTTACTGTTAGCAAGCTTCTTTGTCGGCAGCATGATGGGGATGGGCCCGATTGATATGGTCAATGCCATCGAAAACGGCATCGGCAGTACGCTAGGTTTTTTGGCAGCGATCATTGGGCTGGGGACCATTCTGGGCAAAATGATGGAGGTCTCCGGGGCGGCAGAGCGTATTGGTATTGCGTTGCAACGCTGCCGCTGGTTGTCTGTCGACGTGATTATGGTGCTGGTCGGCTTGGTTTGCGGTATCACGCTGTTTGTTGAAGTGGGCGTAGTTCTGTTGATCCCATTGGCTTTCTCCATCGCCAGAAAAACCGGGACGTCATTACTCAAGCTGGCGATTCCTTTGTGTACCGCATTGATGGCGGTGCACTGTGTGGTTCCCCCTCATCCCGCAGCGTTATTTGTTACCAACAAACTGGGAGCCGATGTGGGCACGGTGATTGTTTATGGCCTGTTCGTCGGGCTGACGGCGTCACTGGTAGGTGGTCCACTGTTCCTGAAATTGCTGGGTAAACGCTTGCCGTTTAAAGCGGTACCGCCTGAGTTCTCCAATCTGGCCGTGCGAGAAGAACATTCACTGCCATCACTGGGAGCAACGCTGTTTACGGTTTTACTGCCCATAGTGCTGATGCTGGTCAAAACGGTCGCTGAGCTGAATCTGAATAAAGAAGGGAGCTTATTTGCCGCTATGGAGTTTATCGGTAACCCGATCATTGCCATGTTTATTGCTGTGTTTGTGGCTTATTACGTTCTGGGGATACGTCGTCACATGGGGATGAGCGCGCTGTTGAGCCATACTGAGTCCGGTTTCTCCTCCATTGCCAATATCTTGTTGATCATCGGGGCCGGCGGAGCGTTTAACAGTATTTTGAAGACCAGTGGCCTGGCCGATACCCTGGCGCTGATGCTGTCAAACCTGCATATGCATCCTATCTTGTTAGCCTGGCTGGTCGCGCTTATTCTGCATGCTGCCGTGGGTTCCGCCACCGTAGCCATGATGGGCGCTACGGCGATAGTTGCGCCGATGTTGTCGCTTTATCCCAATGTCAGCCCAGAGATCGTGACCATTGCCATCGGTTCTGGTGCTATTGGCTGCACCATAGTGACGGATTCACTGTTCTGGTTGGTGAAGCAATATTGTGGAGCGACGCTGAATGAAACCTTCAAGTATTACACTACGGCCACCTTTATCGCTTCGGTATTGGCGCTGGGCATGACCTTCCTGCTTTCATACATTATTTGAGTATCTTCATCGGTAATCGTCGCCAGGTGAGGTCCTGCGACGATTGCCGTTATTAAGATTGTTTTGGGTCAGAAGTGATGCGGCGAGGACGATAAATTGCAGGTATTTCCGGGTTATTACCGCTGATCAGCTCTTCACTGACCATTCTGCCCAGGGTAGCCGCACAGGTTACCGCCGGATGCATGACGGCAACATAAACTCCAGGCCTCTCGCCGACAAATCCGATGACCGGGCATCCATCTTCCGGCACTGGGCGCTGTCCCACCGATTGGCTCAGTAAGTGCAGCGAAGCTGCGCCGTTCAATCCTGATTTCATCGCTGCCAGGGTTTCAGCGGCAACATTATCGGTATTGCCCGATAGCGGAAAGTCTTCCGCAGCCAAAATATCACCGTTACGGGCATGCCGGGCTTCTACATCATGACCAGAAATCAGGGTATTAATTAAATGTTTTTCGGTGCCGAACCGTAACAGAATTGCCGGTGACGCCAGGATCGGCAACGGGATCCCAATGGTAGCAAGTAGGGGAGTTATACCTGTTCCGCAGGCCAGGATAACCGCATCCGCATTTAATACGCCCTCCGGGGTTTGGATGCCGGTAACATGGTTGCCATTTTGGAGAAAACCGATGACCGGCGTTTGAATTTTCAGCGTAGCGCCCAAGTTACAAGCCTTTTCCAGCAGGGCGTGCGTGGCATCGATGGGGTCGACAGCACCATCATAAACCGCATAATATGCACGCCGTGGCGGGTTGTTAAACGCGGGTTCAAGCCTGGATATCTCGGGTTGTTGAAGCAGGTTTTCATTGGGCTGACTTTCCAGCGATTCATCGTCATAACTTAGTGCGCCAGTCCAATTCACCCAAAGCTCCGGGATTTCTTTTTCCAGTCGCTGCCAATCGGCCGCCGAGGCGCGGCGAAGAAAAGCATCAGGTGCATCATCACTTACTGTCATGTGGATCCAGCCAAAAGAGCTGCCGGTAGCGCCAGAAGAAGGTTGGTTTTTATCAATGACCGTCACTTTTATCCCGCGGCTTGCCAAATGATAGGCTATTGATGCCCCCATAATTCCCGCGCCGATAACAATCATATGTTTCTCTGTGGTACACATCCTGAGTTCCCTGTATACAAACTGGGCTGACTATCCCATAGAATAGCCAAATCTTGCAGAGGTATTTTGGACTTGATAGCAAAGGGAGCTTTTCCCATGAAATGGCCAGGGCTTCAGATCTCAGTTTGTCATATAGGGAAGGAAATAAAGTGCGAACGCGACCAGCATCCAGGCTTTTGATTACTGAACCTTCAGGACAGGTTTTGTTGTTTAAATTCACGCACGGCTCTGGCGCGTTGGCGGGACAATCATATTGGGCAACACCAGGCGGCGGTGTTGAACAAGGTGAGTCCTATAAGCAAGCGGCTGTTAGAGAGCTACACTGTATACAAACTGGGCTGACTATCCCATAGAATAGCCAAATCTTGCAGAGGTATTTTGGACTTGATAGCAAAGGGAGCTTTTCCCATGAAATGGCCAGGGCTTCAGATCTCAGTTTGTCATATAGGGAAGGAAATAAAGTGCGAACGCGACCAGCATCCAGGCTTTTGATTACTGAACCTTCAGGACAGGTTTTGTTGTTTAAATTCACGCACGGCTCTGGCGCGTTGGCGGGACAATCATATTGGGCAACACCAGGCGGCGGTGTTGAACAAGGTGAGTCCTATAAGCAAGCGGCTGTTAGAGAGCTACAGGAAGAAACGGGCATTGTGTGCGAAGAAGTTGGCCAGTGTGTGGCGCAAAGAAACTTTGAGATGATGTTGCCGAATGGCGAGATGGTTGAAGCGCAGGAAAAGTTTTACGTTGTGCGAGTGAGACATCGCGAGATCAACACTGACCGTTGGAGCGGTGAAGAAAAACGTGTCATCAGCGAGCATCACTGGTGGAGTGTCGAAGAGTTAAGAACAACGGATGAGATTGTCTATCCACAAAACATAGCTGAGATACTCGAGTCGATTTAGCCGTAGAAATTCATCCGGTGGGCTGGCGGCCAACCAACTTAGAGATATCTTGATAAGGCTTATGATAAAAGCCAGAAGCTCAGATTCTACGTACAGCCACCTTGGTACGCATAATGTATATTATGTTAAATTGCATTTATGGCCACGCACCGGGCTGTCTATCCTGTCCATAACTACTCACCTCGCCTTTCTCTTTGCCGGTTCTTGTCTGTTATTGGTGATTGTGGGTTTGTGGCTCAACATCACCTGTGTCAACAATTGGTCGGCGTGCCCTGATGAAAACGCATCTGCCATTGACCGCCATTGTCATTTGCAGATAACAACCAGATCGACGATCGCAATGTACATCGAGTAACGTCACCATCGTCACCCTGTTGAAAACTACGGTACGTCAGCAACACCGCACCTTCGGTAATGATGGCCAGCTTAAAGCCTTCGGAAAAAATCGGTGTCTGACCACTTTCGATTTGAAGTGCCGCCAGGGTTTGCTGTTTATCATAGTTATGACCTGAACGCCCAATCTCTTCAAAGTCGTCATGCAGCAACTCGCTGACCACCGCGACGTTGTTCCTTGTTGCCGGCAGATGCAGCTTAACTTCCAGTGATTGGATTAATGCTAATAGCTGTGTCGAATCGGTCAAAACGCCCTCCTTTTTTGATCGCGCTACGCGAAATCTGAAAACAATTGGCACTAATCACCCTGCAGATTTCGTCAAAATGCGCTATGTCAGCTTACAGTTTTCGGTGTCAGCCGAGCTACCTCCATGCCATCACGGAATGCACCAAATTGAGGGTAATGTAACGACTAAATTGTTACGGTGTCACGAAAAAAGCAGAAGGGATTTTAAATCAGAACTCCCCGCTCAGTAACGGGGAATTCCACCAGATAAGCCAATATGGACGCCAACCTGACTTATCTGTTGAGTGCCCTAGCGGGCCAGTTCCACTCCGTCCAGTTCAGAGATGGCCAGGCAGAATACTTCAGTGATGGCATCCACCGTGTAGGCGGTTTTAGCCGGGATCATCAACATCTCATGAGCCTGTAGAGTCTGATCGCCAATTTTCAGCTCACCCGACAGGACCATCAGTTTGACCCAGCCCGGATGCATTCTGGCTGACTGATGACTGCCAGCATCAAGTTTCAACAGCGCCGTGTGCCCCTGCGCCTCACGTTTCAAGATGTGGTAATACACTCCGTCGTAAGGCATTTTCTCGTAGTGCAGTGTCGCCAGTGTTCTTTTATGCATGATAGCTTCCTAGTAATCGGTGATTAGTTGGATCAAGTATCACAATTCCCTAACGGCCTATGGGCCTGTTAATAAATATATAGGACGTATGCCTCATACGCAAAAACTCACTTTTGCGAACTCAATCAGCCAGATCGCTTAAGAACTTCCTTGCAGGAACAAAGAAGTTAACGCCGGCTACGGCCGTGGAGAAATCAAGGATCCGGTCGTGCAGAGGGGCTGGATTGCCAATGAACATACGCTCAAGCATCTTCTCAATCACCCAGAGATGGCGTGAATAGCCGATAAAATAGGTGCCGTATTCACCACGCCCCGGTGAGGCAAAGGGCATATTATCTCGCAAAATGTCGTGTTCACCCTGCTCGTCCTCAATAGTACACAGAGTCTTATGTGATTTTTGTCCCTCTGTCGCATCCGGTAACTCGACGTTATCAAACTTGGTGCGCCCGATAATGGCTTCCTGAGTTTCCACCTTCTGTGCACGCCAGGCGGCCATATTGTGCAAGTATTTTTGTATCACCACATAGCTGCCACCCGCATAGTCAGGATCCTCATCACCTACGATTGTCGCCTGTGGCAAAGCCAGACCCACCGGGTTCGCGGTACCATCGACAAACTCCAGCAGGTCGCGCCCGTCGAAATAACGGAATCCCGCAACTTCATCGACAACAGTGATCGAATCGCCAAAGGCTTCCAGCAGGATTTTCTCGAACTCAATGATTAAATCTGTCGCACCTGCGCGCACGTGGTACAGCAAATCGCCGGAGGTGGCCACGGCCGTATGCTTGGCGCCTTTTATTTCCTTAAACGGCGTCAGCTCTTTGGGCGCGGGTTTTCCGCTAAGGCTCTCCCAGACGCGATGTGAAATACCGACGTTGCAGGTGAAGCTGACATCGATGGATCGTATCTGGACATTTTTAATTAGATCTTCGGTACTGGAGATCACGGCTCGGGCGGTGGCGAGAGATGCACTATCGTCGTTGATCTTGAGGATAAGAAAGGCGGCTGCGGCCGTCATGGGTGCATCAATGTATTGGGGTTCGGTCTCCAGCGCGCGTTGCGCCAACGACAGTGGTGAAGATGATTCTTGGCTCACGAAAATCTCCCTTAATGGGTGAGTAATCAAGGGTATTTATCTTAGCGTCGAAGACGCCGCATAGCCAAGCTATATCCCTGCGGATGCCATTGACATTGAGTAACAAATTGATTGGCGGGAATAGCAGAAATGCCCGCAAAATACGGGCGATATCCAGTACATTCGTACCCTGTCATCCCTTTTTAGACTGCCGCTCACCGGCAAACAACCCCCGCTCTCTGGCCCAGACAATGGCTTCGCTGCGGCTGTGTACGTCGAGTTTGGAGTAAACCATCGCCACATGATTGCGCACGGTATTGGGGGCAAGATTGAGTCGCGTGGCGATTTTCTTGTCTGGAAGGCCCTCGCAGATTAACCCCAACACATCGCGCTCTCGGGCGGTAAGATCGGTGAAGGAAAATCCGGACAGATTGGGCTTATTGATACTTTTCACATTGGCCAGTTTCTCGAGCAGCGTCTGACTGAACCAGGAAGCGTCCTGCATCACTTCCTCGATGGCGGAAACCAACTCCAGTTCCGAACGTTTGCGCTCGGTAATGTCCATCATGACCAACAGGTAACAGGGGACGTCATGAATACTCACGGCATCAGCAGATACCACACAGTCGAGCACTTCGTTGCCCTTCTTGCGGAGTTTAAGGTCCTGGCTTTCTACGTTGCCGGTTTTTCCCAGTAAGCTAAACAAGCGCCGACATTCACCCTGCCCGTCGATGACATTGATATCCTCGACCCTCTTGCCAATCAGCTCCTCAGCGAGGTATCCGGTGGTCTTTATAAAGGCTTCGTTAATATCCAGCACCTGCTGCTTGTCCGCCGTGCACACCAGCGTGGGAACCGGGCTCAAACGAAAGGACTTGGCGAACCGCTCTTCACTCTCGCGCAGCGCCGACTCGGCCTTACGGCGGGGCTCAAGGTCAGTGAAGGTGAACAGCATGCAATCGACTTCATTAATATCCAGCGGCTGACCGGCGACGATCACCAGTTTGGTTCCTCCGGCCGGCAGTTTTAACTCGGCCTGCATCTGTGGAATGGTTGCCCCTTCGCTCAAGCGCTGCACCGCCAGATCCTTATGTTCCGCTTGCTCCAGCACATCCAGCGCGTAGACCGAGTTACCCATCACCTGATCGCGGCTATAGCCGGTCATATCGAGGAACCCCTGGTTAACCTTGATGTAACGCAGGTCGCTCAGGCTACAGATCACCGCAGGCGCCGGATTGGCATTAAAGGTTTTTTCAAAGCGCTCTTCGGCGCTGGCCCACTCGGTGGCGTCACTCAGGATCAATACCAGCAGCTCGGGCTGCCCTTTGGCGTCAGTGATCGTCAGGCTGCGTAAACGGTGAACCCAGAGAAAATCCGGCTCGCCAACGGGCCGTACCTCGACCAGCACGTCGTTGAACTCCTCGCCAGCAGCCACCCGGTTAAGCGGATATTGCTCTGAGCTCAAAGGATGATTGTTGCGATAACGCAAGGCAAAACGCTCTTCATACTCCTGGGCATTGGCCCCCAACTCACTCAGCCTGGTCAACCCATGCATGCTCAGTGCGGCCTCATTGGCCCACAGAATGGTCCGGTCGACTTCAGTCAGGATCACCCCTTCGGTCAGTCCCGAGATGATCTGTTGTAGTTGGCTACGGTTGGTTTCGCTGGCAAGAACGGACTGGCTCATTATTTCTCCATAAGACAAAAGATCTCAGGCCACCGGGCGGCGATCGGAGCGCCTGACAATGACACGACTTCCCCACCAGCATAGTGCTTAAGTAGTTCATTCGCGGGGTGTGAATGCACTAGCTCCATGGGTGCAAATGAACCGGGACGTTCAGTGGTGCACAGCGGCAGACTGATTCTGTCGGTGCAGCGGAGTGCTGCGCGTACAACCACTTGTCCAGTAAATATAAGGAATAACAATGACCACTGTCTATGAATCCAATCGCCTGGCGTTTAACGTTTCATGGGGCTCAATATTGGCCGGGAGTGCCATGGCGCTGGTGACCTATCTGATATTGAGTGTACTGGGTACTGCTGTCGGCGCATCGGCCGTGGATCCGTTGCACGCAGGCAATCCCCTGAGTGGCTTCGGCGTGGGGACCGGCATCTGGCTGTTCGTCACCACCTTGCTCTCCCTGGCCGCGGGTGCTTTTGTCGCCGGCCGAACGGCCCCCAACCGCGGTGGCTTGCATGGCCTGTTGAGCTGGGCGGTCACAACCTTGCTGACCACCTGGCTGATTATTTCATTGGCGAGCGGCGTGGTCGGTCTGGCCGGCAGTGCGGTTGGCAAGGGGTTATCTCTGGCGGGTAACGGTGTGGCGGCGGCAGCGCCGGGCATTGGTGACAGCGTAAAACAGCAACTTGATAAAAAAGGCATCAGCCTGGATTGGGATGACCTGCAAAATCAGTTGGCTACCACGCTCAAGCAAACCGGCAAGGCTGAATTAGACCCGTCCAAACTGCAACAAAAAACCGAGCAGGCCGGTGCGGATGGCAAACAGTCGGCGACCGATGCGGTTAGCGACCCGGCACAGGCGGCAGCGGAGCTTAAGCAATGGTTCGAGCGCGTTAAGCAATCCGGTGAACCTACCCTGAACGCGGCGGATAAAGACGCGTTGGTGAACATCGTCGCCGCACGTACCGGCAAGAGCCACGCAGAGGCGAGCCAAATTGTCGACAATTACGCCCAGGCTTATCAGCAGGCGGTGCAAAAAGTCGAACAACTTAAGGCTCAGGCCGAACAGAAAGCGCGTGAAGCGGCTGACGTTGCGGCCAAACAGGTATCCCGTGCCGCCTGGGGCTCCTTGCTGATGCTGCTGTTAGGTGCCGGCTTGAGTTTTGCTATCGGGCGTATTGCGCTGTCAACGCGTCGTACTCTTGTTGTGAGCGAATGAAGATGGACGTTTCCATAAAGCGAGAGCTGTCATCTATCTCATTAAATTATCGTAAAGTCGTGGGGGCTTCAGTACCGGTGCTTACCATCGATTTCTACAATGAAAAAAACGAGCGCTATACCCTGCGTTATAACTTGCCGCCGGACACGCCGGAACGGACAGAGCGACGGGTGTCTTTACTGCTGCATCTGTTGAGCAAGCAAAAGCCGCTGGAGATCGATAACGCGATAACTTAATTCAAATTAAGTGACCCGCCAGGCCCGAGCCGGATACGCCACCGGACTCGGGCCTTTTAATTCGCTGATGCCAATTACCTGACCGCAATCCCCCACTTTTTCATGCGTGAAAGCAGCGTAGTGCGCTTGATACCCAGGCGCTGCGCGGCGCCACGTGGGCCGGCAACCACACCGTTGGTTTCTTTCAATACGCGGATAATCCGCTCGCGATCGTCCTCACCCGCCTGGACAGGCTCCGCCGAGGGCAAGGGTAAGGCCATCGATGGCACCGGATAGCGCAGCTCCGGCAATTCCAGGTTAAGTACCGTGCCACGCGTCAGCAATACTGCCCGTTCGATGACATTCTCCAGCTCGCGCACATTGCCCGGCCAGGGCATTTGACTCAGCAGGCGCAGCGTCTCTGCCGGAATGCTGTCGATGGTGCGCTTCATCCGACGCGCGATTTTGTAGGTGAGAAACTTCACCAATTGCGGGATGTCTTCCGGCCGTTCACGCAATGGCGGGATGACGATCGGGAACACGTTCAGCCGGTAAAAAAGGTCACTGCGAAACTCCCGGTCGGCCACCATTTGCTGCAGGTCACGGTTGGTGGCGGCAATCAGGCGCACATCCACCGAAATCACCTTGTTGCCGCCTACCCGTTCAAACTCCCTTTCCTGCAGCACTCGTAGCAGTTTAGGCTGCAGTTCCACCGGGATTTCACCCACTTCATCCAGAAACAGCGTTCCTTTATCCGCCAGCTCAAAGCGCCCCATCCGCTGGTTGGTTGCGCCGGTGAAAGAGCCTTTTTCATGACCAAACAGATCGCTTTCCAACAGCCCGGTCGGCATCACCGCACAGTTCATTTTCACCATGCGCTGGTCACGTCGCTCGCTCAGGTTGTGGATAGCGCGGGCAATCAACTCTTTACCGGTGCCGGTTTCGCCGAGGATCAGCACCGAACAGTCGCTTTTCGCCACCATTTCAACCTGTTTAAGCACCGCAGACATCACCACGCTGCGCCCGACAATCTCACCAAAGTCCGGGTTGTTGCCGTTGATTTGCTCGGTCAGATAGAGGTTTTCATGCACCAGGCTCTCTTTGAGGCGGCTGATTTCCTGGTAGGCCAACGCGTTGTCCACCGCAATGGCGATACGCTCGGCGATCTGTTGCAACACCCGCAGATTGGCGGCGTTGAAGTTGTCCGGCTGGCATTGCGCCAGCTTCAATACGCCCAGGGTCTTGTTGCCAAACACCAGCGGCAAGAGGCACAGCGTTTGGATTTGATCCTGCCAGAGATCGAACAGTTGGCGTTCATAAGCTGCCAGACGATCGGAATGCTTCAGATTGAGCAGCAGCATTTCCCCGCTCTGCATCACCTGTTCGGATAAGGTACCGGCCAGTGCCACGCTGTACTGCTGACGTTCAACCACGTCGTCTTGCAAATAGTGGGTGGAATAGATGGTCACCCGATCGGTTTTATCGACGCATAGCACCATGCTGATGGCATCGATCTTGAAAAAACGGTGGATCTCGGTAGATATTTCACCAATCAAGTCATCCAGATCGAGTTTCGATAACACTGCGTTGGTGACGTCGACCAAAACGCGGTAATCGTCACGCTCATGGCATAACTGACGTTGGCGGTTTTCCGCCTGCTCACGCAACCTGATCTGTTCCACCGCCAGCGCAACCAATTCCATCAGGGTCTGCAACTGCACCAGACTGGCATCACTGAAGGGTTGCGGGCTACTGCGTAACAGTTCACAACCGCCGATCAGGCTACCGCCTGCGTGCAGCGGCATCAGGCAATATTGGTTAAACGGCAGATACAGCGCCAGGGCGTTGATTTGCGGGTAACGTGCATGCAGATCCTCACTCTGCCAGCGCTGCGGCAACGGGCTTTGTCGCAGCCGGCTCACCGGCCCATTGGCCAGCAAAGTCTCATCCTGATAGATGACCGGCTGCCGCTGCGCATCCAGCCCATGAAAGCTGACCCGCTCACTGTGCATATCAAACAGCACCAGCGTCACATGGTCTGCCAGTTGCTGACGTTGCAGCACCTGGCGCAGTTGCCGTAACAAATCGGCGAAGCTGTGCTGACTGAGCAGCGTGCGGGTCGTTTCCAGTAATTCTTGTTTTTCTAATTGAGCATTCGACATTGTTTATCACTTGCCTGAGTCGCGATGATGATTTTAGTGAGTCACGTCACAAAGTGTAACGCTGGGCGACAAGGTTCTCCCCCGACAGGATCAACAAATGCGCGGCAAAGGTTCGGCATGCGGCAAATCCAGCAGGCGGCTGATGCCATAAGCGCCCTGCAGCCTCACTTGTCGTCCGGCAGTCACCCGGCCAATCAATGCCGCGGCCTTGCCCAGCGGATGCGCCTGTAACGCTGCCAGTACCGCCTGTTCGGCTTCCGGCGCGGCTACCACCAGCAGTTTGCCCTCGTTGGCAAAGTTGATGGCATCCAGCCCCAGCAACTCGCAAATCCCTCGCACTGCCGGTGCTATCGGTAACAGGTTCTCTTCAACTTCAATCCCCACGCCCGCCGCACGAGTAAACTCATGCAAAATGGCATTAACTCCACCACGGGTAGCATCGCGCATGGCTCGCACGCCGTTAATGCCACGTAATGGCGTGATTAACGGAGCCAACACCGCGCAATCGCTGATCACATCCAGCGACATGCCCAGCTTTTCCCGCAGGTTGAGGATCGTCGCCCCGTGATCGCCGAGGGTGCCGCTGACAATAACAGCATCGCCGACGCGAACATTTTGCGCTGCCCAATCCAGGCCCGGCGGGATCACCCCA
Organism: Serratia sp. S4; assembly: GCF_000347995.1. NCBI lineage: Bacteria > Pseudomonadati > Pseudomonadota > Gammaproteobacteria > Enterobacterales > Yersiniaceae > Serratia > Serratia sp. S4. The sequence goes on along the minus strand of NZ_KB661120.1, from coordinate 2,655,713 downwards.
ATACCGGCGGTGTTGATAAACACTTTGTCGGCCGCACCGCGCTGCACCACCTTGGTATCCCCGGTCACAATGCGGATACCGGCCTGCAGCGCAGTGGCCGCCATCGAAGCCACCAGCCGTTGTAAATCAACCAGCGGCAAACCTTCTTCGAGGATAAACCCGCAGGAAAGATAACGCGGAAACGCGCCGCTGACCGCCAGATCGTTAGCCGTCCCGCAGACCGCCAGTTTGCCAATATCACCGCCCGGGAAGAAAATCGGATCAATCACGTAGCTGTCGGTAGTAAACGCCAGCCGATCGCCCTGTTGGGTTAACTCGGCCAAATCCAACCGGGCCTGGTCTTCACGTTGATCCAGCAGCGGATTGGCAAAGGCCGGCAAGAAAATCTCATCCAGCAGTTGCTGCATCGCGCTGCCGCCGCTGCCGTGCGCCATAGTAATCACGTTATTCATGCCGGGGTTTCCTCTGTTTCACGACGATATTGGTACCAGGCGGCGCAGGCACCTTCCGAAGACACCATCAACGCGCCAAAAGCATTTTGCGGCGTACAGCCACCACCAAACAGCGGGCAGTCACGCGGTTTGCAACGCCCGGTCAGCACCTCTCCACAGCGGGCACGAGGATCGTCAGCCACCTGCCGGTGTTGCGGACGGAAACGTCGTTCCGCATCAAAGGTGCTATAGGCCGGGGTTAAGGCAATGCCCGAATCGGCAATGGTGCCAAGGCCGCGCCATTCGCTGCCACCGCCCAACACAAAGACTTCGCTCATCGCCTGCTGTGCCAGCAGATTGCCCTGTTCAGGTACCACCCGGCGGTATTGGTTCTCGGTTTGGCTCCGCTGCCCCACAAACTGCTCAACCAGCATCATCACCCCTTGCAGGATATCCAGCGGTTCAAAGCCGGTCACCACCAGCGGTTTATGGTATTGCCGACTGATAAAGTGATACGGCGCGGTACCAATCACCATACTGACGTGGCCGGGTGCCAGAAAACCGTCGATGCGGACATCCGGCTGTTGCAACAGGCTGCGCAAGGTGGGGATCAGGCTGATGTGCTGGCAAAACACGCTGAAGTTATTCAACCCTTCCAGCCGGGCCTGCTGCAGGGTGATCGCCGTGACCGGCATGGTGGTTTCAAACCCCAGGGCAAAGAACACCACCTGCCGCTGCGGGTGTTGCCGCGCCAGCATCAGAGCATCCAACGGCGAATAAACCACCCGCACATCGGCGCCGCGCTCACGGGCCTGCAGTAAAGAGCCTTGTTTTCCCGGTACCCGCAACGCGTCGCCGAAGGTGCAAAAAATCACCTCCGGGTGAGCGGCGATTTCACAGCAGGCATCTATACGCCCCATGGGCAACACACAAACCGGGCAGCCCGGCCCATGAATAAATTCAATCTGTGGCGGCAGCAGCTTATCCAGGCCAAAGCGGAAAATGGCATGGGTATGACCACCGCATACTTCCATAATTTGCAACGGCCGCTCAGCGCTAAACGGCAACTGTGCGGCTCGCTGCCGAATATGCTGCAACAGGGTTTTTACCCGCTTCGGATCGCGGAACTCATCAACGTAATGCATGGTTGCCTTCCCCCGCCAAAAACAGCGCCACGTCCTGTTCCACTTCCCCCATCGCCTGCAGTGCCGAAAGCATCTCCTCGGCCTCTTGCCTGTCGAGCCGACTCATGGCGAAGCCCACGTGGATCAGCACCCAGCAGCCGATCATCGCTTCCCTGGGTTCACCTTCCTGCCGCACCAGCGCAATATTCACTTCGCGCTGCACACCACAGACTTCGGCCCAGGCATGCTGAGGCTGCTTTTCATCCAGCGCCACAATCTGCCCTGGAACGCCTATGCACATAACTGTTTCTCCAGCCAGGCCAGCCACTGATCCATGCCTTCACCACTGGTCGCCGAAAGGGTAATCACCTCAATCGTCGGGTTCACCTTGCGGGCATTGTCGATACAGGCTGCCAGGTCGAAGTTCAAATACGGCAGCAGATCGATTTTGTTCAGCAGCATCACCCGTGCGGCAGCAAACATATGTGGGTACTTAAGCGGCTTGTCTTCCCCTTCGGTAACCGACAGCACCGCTACCTTATGACGCTCCCCGAGATCAAAGCTGGCCGGGCAAACCAGATTACCGACGTTCTCGATAAACAGCAGGCTGTGGGGCTTGAGTTCCAGACGCCGGGCGGCCTCGTGAACCATTTGCGCATCCAGATGGCAGCCTTTACCGGTATTGACCTGAATCGCCGGCACACCGGTGGCGCGGATACGTTCCGCGTCATTGGTGGTTTGCTGATCGCCTTCCACCACCGCGCACGGGTGCTGACCACGCAGCCTCAGCAACGTTTCTGTCAGCAACGTGGTTTTGCCGGAGCCGGGGCTGGAAACCAGATTCAGCGCCAGAATATGTTGGTCGGCGAAATACTGGCGATTACCCTCCGCCAGACGATCGTTCTTATCCAGCACCCGGGTTTCAATTTCCAGCATCCGGCGCTGGCTGATACCCGGTGCATGGGTGCCTGCCAGCCCCAAACCGTAATGCAGATCGCCCTGCACATTGCGTTGCGGACGGAATGGCACCTTCACATCCCCTTCAATGGTTAATTCACCCTGGGCACAACCGCAGGTACTGCACATATTCATTCCCCTCTGTTATTCAATTTCCAGGCGTTTTATTTGCAAGCCATCGTCGGCCTGTACCCGCAGATTTCGTCCGGTACAGTGCGGACAGACCAGCACCTGCGGTACCAGCAGCTCGACATCGTTCTGGCAGTCATGGCACCAACACAGCGCTTTCTGTTCCGCCAGATGCAGTTCGCAGCCTTCGGCCAGCGTGTCGCGGCACACCATGTCAAAACAAAACCGCAGTGACTCCGCTTCAACGCAGGAAAATGCGCCAATCTCGAACCATACCGCGGTGATGCGTTGCGCATTATTTTGGCGAGCCTGTTGCTGCATTATTTCCATCGCATGCTGGCATAAGGTTATTTCGTGCATCCGGCCTCCGTTAATGGCGATAAACGCGTTATTCCCTTCACGTTGCAAATATGATGCCAAGCCGCCAATGACATATTTGTCGAACCGACTGTCATCGTCAGTCATTAAATCAGTTATTCCCTAACGGATTGACGGATTAATTTCACTCTGATGGTTGAATTAAAAGGAAATAATGTAATTTACCGGAATTTGGCACGTTTTATGCTTTAACTCGCTGACCCGGAGCTATTTCGACAACGACTATCAATTTTGAGTGAGGACCATGAGTACAATCAGTGAAGTAACCAGTCAGGCCGATTACATCGCCAACAAAAGCAATCGTCTGATGGCACAATGGCAGACCTACCACAGCACTCTGGTCAAAGCGGTCACCACCACCAAAAAGAAGATTAATCATCAGTTTACCTACGGGCAGGAAAACGATCTGCGCTTTGTGCTGTTTAACCACTTTACGGTCAGCATCCAGTTGAGCGAAGGGTTTTACAGCCGGGATATTTGCTACCGGATTAATCTGGCCACGGCCCACGAGCCGGAAAACTTTGCCCCTTTCGCCCATGCCACGCTGGATGAAAACGGCAATATCGACGAAGTAATAAACAACCGCGACATGCAGGCGGTATTTGAACATTACCTGGATAAGATCGCCGTTATTTATCAATGCCTGTTTGATTCCTTGCATGATGGTCACGCCATTCAAGACGCTCTGAAAAAAATAACCTTACCCGTCTGATCGCAGGCGTTAATCACCGACAGGAAACTGTCGAAGCGTCATTTTTTACTGACGATTTCGTCATAAATGACGAAGCAAGGAGTGTGCATGAACCGCTTTATTATTGCGGACCCTAAATTGTGTATTGGCTGCAATACCTGTATGGCCAGTTGTTCTGCGGAACATCGGCAATATGGATTGCAGTCATTACCCCGCCTGCAGGTGATTCGCAACGCTCGCGACTCTGCGCCGGCGATGTGCCACCAGTGTGAAGATGCCCCCTGCGCGCAGGTATGTCCGGTCAACGCTATCCGCCATCAGGATGACGCCATCGTACTGAACGAAAGCCTGTGCATCAGTTGCAAGCTGTGCGGCATTGCCTGCCCGTTCGGTGCCATTGGTTTCGGCGGCAGCACCCCACTGGCGATCCCTGCGGACTGCAACACCTCGCTGGCATTGCCTGCGCCCAAAGCACCGCGCCCAATCAGCCCCTTCCTCGATTGTGTGCCCGGTGTCCGTGCCGTGGCGGTGAAGTGCGATCTCTGTGACTTCAGCCCCGAAGGACCCGCCTGTATCCGCACCTGTCCGACCCAGGCGATCCGGCTGGTGACCGACCGAGACGTGCGCAACGCCAGCGAACAGAAAAGGCGCAATGCGATGCAGGCGCTCAGCGCCGAGTTGCCGTTTGCGGCCGTCCCTGGATCCCACAAGGAGCCAAATTGATGATATATGCCCTGTTGCCCGACCCGTTGTTACTGCTGACTTCGGCCCTGGTCGGGTATTTACTCTGCGCCCTGTTGGGCTGGCTACTGGCCCCCTGGTCGCGTGTCAGCACTTTGCTGAGCGGCGTCACCTTAATCTGTGCCGTCGCTACCCTGCTGGCCGCGGTGCAAATGCTGTTTGCCCCACTGCACAGTGCCCGTTTGCCGTGGCTGCATTACGCGGTGGAAATCAGTGGCCTTAACGCCCTGTTACTGCTGGTGATGGCTCTGTGCGGGGTCTTTGCCGCGCTGTATCACGCCGGTAGCTTATCCCGGCTGAACCCGCGTGCTCGCGGCCGATTGGCTGGCTTAAGCAACCTGATGCTGGCGGCCTTAAGCGCTGCGGTGATGGCCGATAATGCCCTGGCCTTGCTGTTGCTGCTGGAGTTGGCGGCGCTTTGCGGCTATTTCCTGATTGTCCATGCCCCAAGCGCTAAAAGCCTGCGCGCCGGACATAGCCAGTTCTTGCTGATGCGCTCAGGTACCCTGTTGTTGGTTGTCGCCTTCGCACTGATCTATTGCCATAGCCACAGCCTACAGTTCAGCGTGATCCGCGCTACGCCACTGCCGGATGCATTGCGTAATGCGGTATTCCTGCTGGCGCTGGCCGGGTTTGGCATTTATGCCGGGCTGATGCCGTTACATGCCTGGGTGCCGCAATCCCATAGCAGTGCGCCTGCCTCCGCCGCCATGTTGTTTTCCAGCGCGCTGATGAAGGTCGGCCTGCTGGGCATCCTGAAAGTCGGGCTGGATCTGCTGGGTACGCCGCCGCTGTGGTGGGGAGTGCTGGTCTTGCTGTTGGCTGCCGGTACGGCTTTCTTCGGCGGGCTGTATGCGCTGATGGAGCACGATCTGCGCCGCTTGCTGGCTTACCACACGCTGGAGAACATCGGCATTATCCTGCTGGGCATCGGGGGCGCAATGGTCGGTACGGCGCTGCAACAGCCGTTATTGACCGCCTTCACCCTGATTGGTGGCCTGTTCCACCTGCTGAATCACAGCCTGTTTAAAAGCGCATTGCTGCTGGCAGCCGGCGCCATTGAACAACAGACCGGGCTGAAAGACATGGAGAAAATGGGCGGTTTGGCGCGGCTGATGCCCTGGACCGCCGTTTCTTTGCTGATTGGCCTGGTGGCGATGGGCGCATTACCGCCGTTGAACGGTTTTGCCAGTGAATGGTTGATCTACCAGGGACTGTTCCACTTCAGCGCGGCACCCGGTTTTATTGGCCATCTGTTTGGCCCGCTGCTGGCGGTGGCATTAGCCCTGACCGGTGCGCTGGCGGTGATGTGCGTCAGCAAAGTGTTTGGCGTGGCTTTTCTGGGCGCTCCGCGCTGCGACGCTGCAGCAAACGCGGTTCAGGCCAATGTTTGGATAACGCTAAGCCATGCGCTGCCGGCCGTGTTGTGTCTGGTTTGCGGTCTGGGGGCTCCCTGGATCATTCCACTGTTTGCCCGCCTGATCGGCCTGACGTCCGAACAGACGCTCTCCTTGTCCGATACGCTGGTTTCCACCCCGCTGATCGCCATTTTATTGCTGGCGATGCCGTTACTGCCGTTGTTGATCGCGGCGCGTTACCAGACGCGTCGGCAACCTCGGCGGGTACAAGGCAGCGCCTGGGCCTGTGGTTATGGGCATGAGGACGCGATGGTGATCACCGCCACCGGCTTTGCTCAGCCGTTGCGAGTGATGTTTGCCCCACTGTATCAACTGCGCCGCTGGCTACCGGGATCCTTCGGCGACCGGTTACACCGTAACGCATTCGTTGCCTTCTGCCGCGGTCTGGCCGCCGTAGAGTTGGCGGTGCTGCTGGTCGTGGCTTTTGCCTGAGGAGATAACGATGACCTATCCCTATGTGTTACTCGGTTTGCTGCAGGCCCTGCTGTTACTGGCTGTTGCCCCGCTGTTTGCCGGCATCAGCCGGGTGCTGCGTGCCCGCATTCATACCCGACGCGGCCCCGGCGTATTACAGGAATACCGTGATATCGCCAAACTGCTGAAGCGCCAAAGCGTGGCGCCGGGGGCTTCCGGTCTGGCTTTTCGCGCCATGCCTTACTTACTGACCGGCACCTTGCTGGCCATCGCCTGTGCACTGCCGATGCTGACTACCGCCTCACCGCTGCCTGCCATCGGTGATGTGATCACCCTGATCTATCTGTTCGCCGTGGTGCGCTTTGTGTTTGCCATTGCCGGGCTGGATACCGGCAGCCCCTTCACCGCTATCGGTGCCAGCCGTGAGGCAGTGTTAGGCATTCTGGTCGAACCGATCCTGTTGCTGGGTCTGTGGGTGACGGCGCTGGTCGCCGGTTCTACTCAACTCAGCGCCATGGTGCAAAGCCTGCTGGGCTTGCCGCATCACGCCTGGCTGCCACTGCTGTTGGCCGGTTTGGCCTGCGCGTTCGCCACCTATATCGAAATGGGCAAGCTGCCGTTCGACATGGCAGAAGCCGAACAAGAGCTGCAGGAAGGCCCGCTGACGGAATATTCCGGCGTCGAGCTAGGCATTATCAAATGGGGCATCAGCCTCAAGCAACTGGTGGTGCTGCAACTGTTCCTCGGCGTGTTCCTGCCCTGGGGCCAGGCGGCACAGCTCACTGCCCCGCAGCTGTTGACTGGACTGGTGCTGGCGCTGTTCAAGCTGTTGTGTGCGGTGGTGCTGATCGCGGTTCTCGAAAATAGCGTGGCACGTTTGCGCTTCCTCAAGACGGGCCGTACCACCTGGGCCGGTTTTGGGCTGGCTTTTCTGGCGCTGGTTTCCTGGCTGGTCGTCGGCTGAACAATGATTAAGGCAATCAATAATGACTAACGAACATCAAGGCCAGCACTATCTGGCGGCGTTGCAGCAACAATTCCCCGCTGCCATGCTGGCAGCCGAATGGCAAACGGCCGACCAACTGACGGTGACCGTCAAACTCAACGCGCTGCCGGAAGTGGTGGAATGGCTGTATTACCAACAGGGCGGCTGGTTGTCGGTGCTGTTTGGTAACGACGAACGCACGCTGTGTGGCAATTACGCGCTGTATTACGTGCTGTCGATGGAGCAAGGCACCAAATGCTGGATCACGGTACGGGCCGAGGTTGACGCCCAAACGCTGGAGTTCCCTTCCGTTACGCCACGGGTGCCTGCTGCCGTCTGGGGTGAACGCGAAGTGCGCGACATGTATGGCCTGCGCCCGATCGGTTTGCCGGATGAACGCCGGTTGGTGCTGCCGGACGACTGGCCGGACGATCTCCACCCGTTGCGCAAAGACGCCATGGATTATCGTCAACGGCCCGCGCCCACCACCGATGTGGAAACCTATCCGTTCCAGAGCCTGGCCGGCAGTAAAGCCAACGTGGTGCCGATCGGCCCGCTGCATATCACCTCGGATGAACCCGGGCATTTCCGCCTGTTCGTCGACGGCGAAGACATCATTGATGCCGACTACCGGCTGTTCTATGTGCACCGTGGCATGGAGAAACTGGCCGAAACCCGCATGGGTTACAACGAAGTGACCTTCCTGTCGGACCGGGTGTGCGGCATTTGCGGTTTTACCCACAGCGTGGCCTACACCAGTTCGGTGGAGAACGCGATGGGCATCCAGGTGCCGGAACGCGCCCAGATGATCCGCTCAGTGCTGCTGGAAGTGGAACGCCTGCACAGCCATCTGCTGAATCTGGGGCTGGCCTGCCATTTCGTCGGTTTCGACTCTGGTTTTATGCAGTTCTTCCGGGTGCGTGAACAGTCGATGAAGATGGCGGAGATCCTGACCGGTGCACGCAAAACCTATGGTTTGAACCTGATTGGCGGCATCCGTCGCGACATTATGAAAGACGACATGCTGCAAACCCTGCGGCTGGCGGCGCAAATGCGCAGTGAGTTGGTGGATCTGGTCGATATCTTGCTCAGCACGCCGAATACCGAACAGCGCAGCGTCGGGGTTGGCCGGCTCGATCCGCAGGTGGCTCGCGACTACAGCAACGTCGGCCCGATGATCCGCGGCAGCGGCCACCGCCGCGATACCCGTATCGACCATCCCTTTGCCGGTTACGCCAAACTGCCGGTGGAACTGTGCGTAGAGGACGGCTGCGACGTCTACTCCCGGCTTAAAGTGCGCATTCATGAAGTGTTCAACTCGCTCGGCATCATCGAGTTCGGCCTGCAAAGCCTGCCGAGCGGGCCGCTGGCGGTGGATGGGTTCACCTATATCCCACACCGCTTTGCCCTGGGCTTTGCCGAAGCCCCGCGCGGTGACGATATTCACTGGAGCATGACCGGCGACAACCAAAAACTGTTCCGCTGGCGCTGCCGTGCCGCGACCTACGCCAATTGGCCAACCCTGCGTTACATGCTGCGCGGCAACACGGTTTCCGACGCCCCGCTGATCATCGGCAGCCTGGATCCCTGTTATTCCTGTACCGATCGCATGACCATCGTCGACGTGCGCAAGCGCCAGTCCATCATAGTGCCGTACAAAGAGATTGAGCGTTATGGCATCGAACGGAAAAACAAACCGTTCTAACCGGAGCCCATCATGCTGAAACTGATTAAAAAAGTGCTGAAAACCGGCCCGGCCACCGTCGCCTATCCGAGCCAGCCGTTGGTTGTCGACCCGAACTTTCGTGGCAAGCCCGAATACAACCCGCAGCAATGTATTGCCTGCGGGGCCTGCGCCAACGCTTGCCCATCCAATGCGTTGAGTATGACCACCGATCTGGCCCGCGGCACGGTGCGCTGGCAGCTGTTTCTCGGGCGCTGCATCTTCTGCGCCCGCTGTGAAGAAGTTTGCCCCACCGCCGCCATCCGGCTTTCACAGCAGTTCGAGCTGGCAGTGTGGCGTAAAGAAGACTTATACGAGCAGGCCGACTTTGCCATCTGCCATTGCCGTCAATGCGGCAAAGCCTATGCGTCGCAGAAGGAAATTGACTATGCCATGGCGCTGCTCGGGCTAAGCAGTACAGAAACCGCCACGCGCCGTACGCAGTTTGAAACCTGCCCGGCGTGCAAACAGCAGCAAAACCTGACTCAGGCCGATCGCATTGACGTTGGCCGCCATTTGACCCGGGAGATCATCTCATGAATCCGCCACTGATTGGCCCACGCGACGAAAATGGCCTGCCGGTGCCGATCACCCTCGACGAAAGTATCGCCAAGCTGAAAACCACCTTACTGCAGGATATCCGCCGCTCGGCCTATGTTTATCGCGTGGACTGCGGCGGGTGCAATGGCTGCGAAATTGAGATTTTCGCCGCCGTTTCCCCGTTGTTCGACTCCGAACGCTTCGGTATCAAAGTGGTTCCTTCACCACGCCATGCCGATATTTTGCTGTTTACCGGGGCGGTCACCCGCGCCATGCGTATCCCGGCGATCCGCGCCTGGCAGGCCTCGCCCGATCCGAAAATCAGCATCTCTTACGGTGCCTGCGGCAACAGCGGTGGCATTTTCCACGATCTCTACTGCGTATGGGGCGGCACCGATCGCATCGTACCGGTTGATGTCTATATCCCCGGCTGCCCCCCGACGCCGGCCGCCACCATTTATGGCTTTGCCATGGCACTCGGCCTGTTGGATCAGAAAATCAAAGGCCGTCAGCATGACGAAACCCAGGGCGAGGCCACCCGCCTGTTGCACCCGGCATTACCTCAGCCGCTGCGGGTGCTGCTGGATCGCGAAGCCCGACGGATGGCCGGTTATCGCTATGGCCGCCAGATCGCCGACCAGTTTATGCAACTGTTGGCCGCAGACAGCCCATTGCCGGTCGAACAGCGCATTAGCGCCTACCTGCAACAGCAGGACGATATGCGCTTAAGCGAGATTGTCGGCAACCTGCTGGGGATCTATCAACGGGTATTGCGGGGGGAACTGCGACTATGAGCCACTCCCATGCCCAGGTGGTGTTCTACTCCCTGAGCCGCAAATTCGTGCAAGAGAAAAAGGCCCCGCCCAAAGCCCAGGAGGTGATCTATTACAGCCTGGCGATTGGCCACCATCTGGGGGTGATCGACTGTCTGGAAGCCAAACTCAGCTGCCCGCTGGCCGGTTTCCGCGCCTGGGTAGAACAACTGCCCGCGGCCAGCACTGCCCGGCGCAAGCTGGAAGGGGTCGATCGCTTCGGTGAAATCTGTATCGACAGTAGCCATACCCACCTGCTGGCCACCGCGTTAAGCGCTGCCGCCCCGCAAATGAACCCCCAACAGCAAGACTGGAGCCAACAGTTGATCGCCCTGCTGCAGTCGATTGAAAACGAACCCGCCATCTACCTGATGGTCCGGAGGCATGATGACTGACGTTTTATTGTGTGTAGGCAACTGCATGATGGGCGATGACGGCGCCGGCCCGCTACTGGCAGAGCTCTGTGCCGGCAATCCCCCCGCCGGCTGGACGGTGATCGACGGCGGAGCCGCACCGGAAAATGACATTGGGCATATCCGCGAACTGCGCCCTGAGCGGCTGGTGATTGTCGATGCCACCGATATGGGGCTGGCTGCGGGAGAAACCCGGGTGATCGATGAAAAAGACATTGCCGACATGTTCATCATGACCACCCATAACCTGCCGCTGAATTTCCTGATCGACCAACTGCGCGAAACGGTGCCGGAAATCACCTTTATCGGCATTCAGCCTGAGGTGGTGGCGTTTTACTACCCGATCGGCGCCGCGGTACGCAGTGCGGTGACCACCCTGCACCAACGGCTACATGACTGGCCAATAAATGGCGGTTACCCGCCACTGGTGGTGACGAAGGTCTGACGCCGCATCGTCATTTGTGTCGAGATGCCGTCGATCACTTCGTCAGCATCAGGCTAACCCTCTGCTTTTATTTGATTTTCAGGGTTGGCACGCTTTATGCGTAACCCAAGGCACAACCTATCCATAGTCATACCCGGATGAAGGGTAACTCAGGAGTTATTGATGAACCGGTTTATCATCGCCGATCCCAAGAAATGCATCGGCTGCCGTACCTGTGAAATTGCCTGCGTGATGGCACACAGCGAAAACCAGGATATTTCAGCGCTCAACGCCGCCAGCTTCGCCCCACGGCTGCATGTGATCAAAGGCGTTAACGTCAGCACTGCCGTGCTGTGCCGCCAGTGTGAGGACGCGCCTTGCTCCAACGTTTGCCCCAATGGGGCGATTAGCCGTACCAACGGCATGGTGCTGGTGATGCAGGAGCGCTGCATCGGCTGCAAAACCTGCGTGGTGGCCTGTCCCTATGGCGCGATGGAAGTGATCACCCGCCCGGTTGTCCGCCAGAACGGCGCCGTGATGAGTGCCACCACCGAGAAAGCCGAAGCCCATAAATGCGACCTGTGTATCGGTCGTGATAGCGGCCCGGCCTGTATGCAAACCTGCCCGACCAATGCGTTGCACTGTGTGGATCGCAACATGTTGCAAGAAATGAACGCCGAGAAACGCCGTCGCGCCGCGCTCGACACCCTGTCGTCACTGTTTTAGGAACTGAACCGATGAAAAAAATCACAACCGTCTGCCCATACTGCGGTGCAGGCTGCAAAATGAAACTGGTGGTCGACAACGGCAAAATCATCCGCGCCGAGGCGGCTGACGGCGTGACCAATCAGGGCGAACTGTGCCTGAAAGGCTATTACGGCTGGGACTTTCTCAACGACACCAAACTGCTGACCCCACGTCTGAGCCAGCCGCTGATCCGCCGTGAAAAAGGCGGCAAGTTTGAGGCCGTCAGTTGGGATGAGGCCATTAGCTACACCGCGCAACGGCTACAGCAGATCAAGGATAAGCACGGCGCCAGCGCCATCATGCACACCGGCTCTTCACGCGGTACCGGCAATGAAACCAACTACGTGATGCAGAAGTTTGCCCGTGCGGTCGTCGGCACCAACAACGTCGACTGCTGCGCCCGCGTCTGTCATGGCCCGTCGGTAGCGGGTTTGCAGGCCACGCTGGGCAACGGCGCGATGAGCAACTCGATTGGCGATATCGAAAACTCCAAATGCCTGCTGGTCATCGGTTACAACTGTGCCGATTCGCATCCTATCGTGGCTCGCCGGGTGCTGAAGGCCAAAGAGAAAGGCGCTCAAATTATCGTCTGCGACCCGCGCCGTATCGAAACCGCGCGCATTGCCGACCAGCATTTGCAGATCAAAAACGGCTGTAACATGGCGCTGGTGAATGCCTTCGCCTATACGCTGATTGAAGAAAACCTGTATGACCGCGACTACGTGGCGAAATACACCGAAGGTTTCGAGGTTTACCGCCAGCAGTTAGCGGATTACGCACCGGAAGCGGTAGAACAGCTGACCGGCGTCAGCGCCCAGCAAATTCGCCAGGCGATGCGCACCTACGCCAGTGCCCCTTCCGCCACCATCATGTGGGGCATGGGAGTCACCCAGTTCGGTCAGGCGGTCGACGTGGTCAAAGGGCTCGCCAGTCTGGCCTTGCTGACCGGTAATCTGGGCCGGCCCAACGTGGGGGTTGGCCCGGTGCGTGGGCAGAACAACGTTCAGGGTGCCTGTGATATGGGCGTGCTGCCCAATGAGTTCCCAGGTTATCAGGCGGTCACCGACGCCGCGGTACGCGCCAAGTTCGCCGCCGCCTGGGGCATTGACGCCGCCAGGATGGACCCGGAAGTCGGTTACCGCATCACCGAGATCCCGCATTTGGTGCACGAAGGCAAAGTGAAGGCCTACTACATCATGGGGGAAGATCCGTTACAGACCGAAGCCGATCTGAGCCTGGTGCGCGGCGCGTTCGAAGCGCTGGAGTTTGTGGTAGTGCAAGACATCTTTATGACCAAAACCGCTGAACAGGCGGACGTGATCCTGCCTGCCACCTCCTGGGGTGAGCATGGCGGCGTGTTCTCCTGTGCCGATCGCGGGTTCCAGCGTTTCGAGAAGGCCATTGAACCGCAGTACAACGTCAAACGCGACTGGGAGATTATCAGCCTGCTGGCCACCGAGATGGGCTATCCGATGCATTACGACGATAACCAGCAAATCTGGGATGAAATGCGTGAGCTTTGCCCGCTGTTTTATGGGGCCACCTACGAAAAAATGGGTGAGCTGGGCCATGTGCAATGGCCTTGTACCACGCTGGAAAGTCAGGGCACCCCTTACCTGTATCAGGGCAACCAGTTCACCACCCCGACCGGTAAAGGCCAGCTGTTCGCCACCACCTGGCGTGCTCCGGCGGAAGTGCCGGATGCAGACTATCCGCTGGTGCTCTGTACCGTGCGTGAAGTCGGCCACTACTCCTGCCGCTCGATGACCGGTAACTGTGCCGCGCTGCAAACCTTGGCGGATGAACCCGGCTTTGTGCAGATCAATCCGCAGGACGCCGAAGCGCTGGGTATTGCCGATCAGCAACTGGTGTGGGTCAGCTCACGCCGTGGCAAGGTGATCAGCCGTGCCAACTATAACGAGCGTATTAACCTGGGCGCGGTGTATATGACCTACCAGTGGTGGATCGGTGCCTGTAACGAGCTGACTCAGGAGAATTTGGATCCGATCTCCAAAACGCCGGAAACCAAATACTGCGCGGTAAAACTGGCGGCAATTAGCGATCAGCACTGGGCGGAAAACTACGCGCAACAGAGCTACAGCGATATGAAGGCCCGCCTGCGTCGCGCAGCAGAAGATGTGATGTAAAGTTGCACTGTCACTTTGTAGAGGGGCGAATAAATTCGCCCCGATTCACCCGGGCGCAGCATACAGCGCCCCTACAAAAACCACAGAGAGTCATAAAAGTGTCCCATTCAGGATTACTGCTGCGCATCAGCGGCAAGGTACAGGGCGTCGGCTTCCGGCCTTTTGTCTGGCAACTGGCCGAACAGCTCAACCTGCGTGGTGAAGTCTGGAACGACAGCGCCGGGGTGGAAATTCGCCTGGTGCAACCTGTCGATCTTGAGATACTCCTGCACGTGTTACATCACCAGGCGCCACCGTTGGCACAAATCGACCGCATTCAGCAGCGTTCGTTTACCTGGTTGCAAGCCCCTACCGATTTCAGTATCCGCCCCAGCCAAAGTGGCGCCATGGCAACCCAGATCGTGCCGGATGCCGCGACCTGCCCACAGTGTCTGCGGGAAATGAACGATCCGCAGGATCGGCGTTACCGTTATCCCTTTATCAACTGCACCCATTGCGGCCCGCGCTTTACCATTATTCGCGCCATGCCATACGACCGTCCGGCAACCAGCATGGCGCCCTTCACCCTCTGTCCGCACTGCGCCTGGGAATACCATTCTGCGCAGGACCGACGTTTTCATGCCCAACCGGTGGCCTGTAGCGATTGCGGCCCACAGCTGTTTAGCTGTCTGGCGCCAGGGCAGCCGCAGCATCAGGGGGATGAAGCGCTGCAACAGGCCGTTGCTGCGTTGGCTGCCGGGCAGATTGTGGCGATCAAAGGCCTGGGCGGTTTTCACCTGGCTTGCGATGCCACCAACACTCAGGCCGTCGAACGCCTGCGCCTGCGTAAACGGCGGCCGGGCAAACCACTGGCGGTGATGCTGCCGGATGCCGGCTGGCTGGTACGCTGCGTAAGTGGCGTTAGCCTGGCGCAATTACAGGCATTGTTAACTTCACCCGCCGCGCCTGTGGTGCTGGTCCCCCAATCCCCTTACTCGCCGCTGTCTGCCGCCGTGGCTCCGGGGTTGGATGAAGTCGGCCTGATGTTACCCGCCAACCCGATTCAACATTTATTGATGCAGGCGATACAGCGCCCCCTGGTGATGACCTCAGGCAATGCCGCTGGCCGTGCTCCGGCGTTAACCAATGAGCAGGCATTGGCTGATTTGGTCGACATTGCCGATCTGTGGCTAATGCACGATCGCGAGATCTTGCAACGCGCAGACGACTCGCTGGTGCGTTTGCTCCCCAAAGGCCATGAAATGCTGCGCCGAGCGCGCGGGTTCGTTCCCGACGCCCTGCCGCTACCGCCCGGTTTCCCTGCTCAGCAGGCCCTGCTGGCGGTAGGCGGCGATCGCAAAAATACCTTTTGCCTGGTTCAGGGAAATCAGGCCCTGCTCGGCCCGCACTTTGGCGATTTGGAGCAAGAGGATATTCAGCAACAGTGGCAACAGGCCATCAGGCACTTCACCGGGTTATACCATTGCCAGCCGCAGCGGCTGGCCAGCGATGCCCATCCCGGTTATGTCAGCCACCAATGGGCGGCCCGGCAGTCACTGCCGGTGACCCCGGTGCTGCATCATCATGCGCATCTGGCCACTTGCCTGGCCGAGCACCGTTGGCCACTGGAAGGCGGTGCCGTGATTGGCCTGGCGCTGGATGGTCTCGGTTATGGTCAGGGCGGCGCCCTGTGGGGCGGCGAGTGTCTGCTGGTTGATTATCGCCGCTGTCGTCATCTGGGGGGATTGCCCGCGGTGGCGCTGCCAGGTGGCGATCTTGCGGCTCAGCAACCCTGGCGCAATCAGTTGGCGCACTTCGCGCGCTTCGTACCGGACTGGCAAAGCTACCCTCAGGCCGAACGGCTGTTGGCTTCCCCATGGCGACCGTTGCTGCAAGCGATTAAGGCCGGTATTAATGCCCCGCTAGCCTCCTCCTGTGGCCGCTTGTTTGATGCTGCCGCCGCCACCCTGGGCTGTGCCCCGGCACAACAAAGTTGGGAAGGCGAAGCGGCCAGCCGGTTTGAAGCGCTGGCGCACCAAAGTGGACCTTGCCCACACCCGGTGACATTGTCACTGAAAGGCGAGCAATTTGATCTTGCCGCGTTCTGGCAACTCTGGCTGGCCTGGCAAGCGCCTGCCTCGCAACAAGCCTGGGCCTTTCACGATGCGCTGGCGCAGGGTTTTGCCAGTCTGGCCAAGCATTTTGCCCTGCAGTATGGCATTGGCCATGTGGCGTTGAGCGGCGGCGTGCTGCATAACCGCCTGCTGCGTCAACGCCTGCAGCACCATCTGGCCCCTTTGCAGATACTGCTGCCACAGCAACTGCCTGCAGGTGATGGCGGGCTGGCGCTTGGCCAGGCGCTGGTCGCTTGTGCCCAACACTCTCCGGCTTCTTCTTCCACCTTTGACAGGACCTGACATGGTAAACCGCGAGTTTTTCCGCACCCATACCCGCGCCTTTTGGCTATTACTGGCGCTGGTGGCGCTAAACCTGTTGGCCTGGGGAGCGGCTTTTGCCGCATTCCATCACTACCCGGCGTTAATCGCTGCCGCTTTGCTGGCTTACGGCTACGGGCTGCGTCATGCGGTAGATGCCGATCATATCGCCGCTATTGATAACGTCACCCGCAAACTGATGCAGCAAGGCCAGCGCCCGGTTTCCGTCGGCGCATTCTTCTCTTTGGGCCACTCCAGCATTGTGATCCTGGCCTGCATCGCCATTGCCGCCACTTCATTGGCATTTGGCGATCGTATTGGCTGGCTGCATCAGTACGGCGCGACACTGGGCACGCTGATCTCCTCGCTGTTCCTGTTGGCCATGGCACTATTGAACTGGCTGATTTTCCGCGATGTTTACCGAATTTTCCGCCAGGTGAAACGCGGGGAAAAACTGGTTGAACAAGATGTGGCCCTTCTGGTTAACGGTAGCGGCGGCGTGATGACACGTCTGTATCGCTTCGCTTTTAATCTGGTGAATAAAAGCTGGCATATGTATCTGGTCGGCTTTTTATTTGGCCTGGGTTTTGACACCGCCACCGAAGTCGGCCTGTTGGGCATCTCCGCGGCCGGTGCCACTTCCGGCCTGTCGGTCTGGTCGATTATGCTGTTCCCGTTGCTGTTCGCCAGCGGCATGGCGTTGATTGACTCGCTGGATAATTTTGTGATGGTCGGCGCTTATGGCTGGGCCTTCAATAAACCGATCCGCAAGCTGTATTACAACATGACCATTACCGCCACCAGCGTGGCTATTGCTCTGGTGATCGGTGGCCTGGAAGGTTTGGGGTTGTTGGTCGACAAACTTGGGTTACAAGGCGGGCTGTGGCGCGGTGTTGAAGTCCTCAATGACCATATGGGTAGCGTTGGTTACGCCGCTATCGCATTATTTGTGGTGCTGTGGGCGTTGTCCGCGCTGAATTACCGCCGCAAAAACTATGACTCGCTGACCCTCTAGTCCCCTTACCGGCAGCCACCGAGGCTGCCGGTAAAAAACACTGCATTGGTTATTAAATCCTTTCAGTTAATATTATAACCCAGGATATTAATCAACCTGCCACGCATATTATCTTTATCAACCAATAACAATGAGTTATTTAAATAACCAAAAATTACAATAAAAAACACTTAAGAAAAAATGACGTACCATTGAGATTCAGACTATGTTTATTACTGTTGCAATTCACTAGCGACTAAATAAAACTAAAGTTAGTCGCCATCTTTGTTAGCCATTATTATTCCAGTTTAAAACAGCATTCGCATGTTACTCGCCACGTCCGAGCTACAGGCAATATCCGACCCTAACTCATTAATACAGGTGATATTATGTCCATTGATAAAACACAGATGACT
The DNA here is from genome assembly GCF_000347995.1 of Serratia sp. S4. Classification (NCBI taxonomy): domain Bacteria; kingdom Pseudomonadati; phylum Pseudomonadota; class Gammaproteobacteria; order Enterobacterales; family Yersiniaceae; genus Serratia; species Serratia sp. S4. The sequence continues at coordinate 2,637,815 of NZ_KB661120.1, read as the reverse complement.
AATGCCATCAATGCGGCGTTAGAAGAACTTCACTCCGCAATAAGAATCGCTAATTTAAACTCTGATAAAACTACTGACGGGTCAATTGGTTGCGTCCCTTTTGCAGGAGCCGTTTATGAAAAGGCCGGAGGAAAAGACACGGATAAAATGTACAGAATCAACGTCAATAACCTGACCGGAGACGAACTTAAAAAATATAAGAATGGCGATCTGGTTAATATACTGCTCAACTACAATGACTGGGATTACACTCACGCATGCTGCATTTATTTCTCTTCAGACACCTCTTATGTTATTCAGACCTACCTTAACCACACCGTACGCATCGTCACCTCATTTGAACACGCTGTTTTAAATCAACGTTGGCATCAATACGCAGAGACCAAAGGCGGCAATGCCGACGTCTTTAATTCGCTTTTTTCAGTAAAACCCGTGAACCTGCCCAATGTGGTCGAGGTTATTATCACTGAATTACTTTGAAGACGGCTTGGCACATTGATTGCCTTTAACGGCAGCCCAGCTCTCCTTGGTTGGGCTGCCACCAGCGCAGGCTCGCATTAACGGATGGCATAGGTCCCTTTGCCGGCGGATTTGGCCTGATACATGGCATCGTCTGCTTTGGTCAGCAGGGCTTCGGCGCTCATATCGTCGCCAGAAGTAATGGCTGCACCGATACTGGCAGAAAGTCTCACGTTTTGATTACCGACCCGTTCCGTCGCCGCCAACCTGGCCAACACGCTCTCGCAAAACGCGCTGACCTGCAGCTGCGGATGCGCCAAAGGCCAGAGAATGACAGTAAACTCATCGCCGGCGAGGCGCGAAACGCTGTGATGAGGCCCGGCACAGACACTGAGCAATTCGGCGAAGGTTTTCAGGATAAGATCGCCGAAATCATGGCCAAAACTGTCGTTAAGCGTTTTGAAACCATCAAGATCGATAAACAGCAACGCCATCTGCTGTTGTGGGCAACAAGCCTGCAGCGTCGCGCCTAACCGGAGCAAGAAAGCCCGCCGATTGGTTAACCCGGTCAGCATGTCATGAGAAACGTCGTACTCTAACCGCCGCTGCAAACGTTTAAGCTCGGTAATATCCATGGAAAGAATATAAAAGCCCCGGGTTTCGCTGGGGACCAGGGTGTTATGAATGATCGCTGTCCCCTGGCGCGTTTGCAGTTCGTTCTCAAAACTGACGGTTTCCCCCTTTAACGCCCGCTCGATCATAGGCTTGGCTGCGGCATAAGCCTCGTCGCCCATAAATGCCTGTACGGTCATCGCGCTGAGGTGAGATTCATCCAGACCGAACCAGCTTTTGTAGGCGCTGTTGGCAAACAGATAACGCTCATTGGCGTCGATCTGACTGATCAAGGCCGGCATATTATCGGTAATGGCCCGCAGGCGTTCTTTTTCACTACTCAGTTGCAGCTCGGTGAGTGCCCGATTGGCAATCTCGTGATTGAGTTTATTAACGGCAAAATTCAACTCACGGGTACGTGTCACTACCCTGTCTTCGAGCTCATGTTGCAGAGTGTAGAGGTCGGCCTCTGCCGCTTTGCGCTCGCTGATATCGACAATAACCGAGATAAAATGATGGGGTTCACCATTGGGCAGGCGATTAAGCGACACGGTAAGCTGAACCCAAATCCTTGAGCCATCAGCGCGGATATAGCGCTTTTCCATCGAATAGGTGTCTATTTCATTGGCCAATAACTGGTGCAGCAGTCCGAGGTCGTTGTGCAGGTCTTCGCGATAGGTGATGTCCTGGAAGGTACGCTCCAACAGCTCGCGCTCAGAATACCCCAGCATTTCACAGATCCGCGGATTCACTCGCAGCCAATACCCCTCTAATGAGACCAGGGCCATGCCCACTGCCGCTTGTGAAAAGGTCTGTTCAAATAAGGCTTCGCTACGTTGCAGGTTTGATTTCAGAGCCTCGGTATAAATATCACGCTCAATACTGTGTAAATACTCTTCGATAACGGCGGCAAAATCGCGTAAATCATGCACCATCTCTGAAGAGAACGCCTGTGGGTGACCGTCGATAATGCACAGGGTACCCAGCGGCAGACCATCCAGAGACAACAAGGGTTGCCCGGCATAGAAACCGATTTTTGGCCCACCGGTGACCAAGGGGTTGTCGAAGAAACGTGGATCGGCCGCGGTATCCGGCACCACCAACGCATCACGTTGCAAAATGGCGTGTCCGCAAAACGAAATATTGCGTGGTGATTCCCGTGCCTCCAAACCCGAGCGAGAAAGGAACCATTGGCGCTCACGATCGATCAAGGAAATCAGGGCAATACTGACGCCAAAATATTTGGCGGCCAGGCGCGTGACCCGGTCTAATTTCTCTACCGAATTCGTGTCCAGTACGTTGAGTGAATGCAGAACCGACAGCCGTTCGGTTTCATTTTCTGGAAAACAGGGTTCGTACATAGGTTGCTCCGGCTTATCCTTTCTGGGCGATGCTGATTCACAACCTGCATGGCTAGCCGTTACCTTTAATGGCTTAACACCGCACCGTAAATGACTTATTTCATTCAGCTTAGACGGTTCTGCTGGTTTTACTGACCCTTGGGAGGAATTAAGCATGCCGACTAAACGTCAATAAAACCCTCGATTTTAAGTTCAACGACCATAGACCCTGCTTTTCTTCTGGGTATGCCAGCCTTAAGTCGGTTAATTTCTAAGCAACGATTTATTTATAATAAGTTGTTGCTTAAAAAACACCCAGACGTCAATCCGACGACAATCAGAAAATTGTCAGCAAAATAAATGCATTGGGCCAGTACCCCTACTTTTATTGCGGTAGCATTACGTGCCTTGTCAACTCCCCTGTCACGGCCATACGGCGGGATTATTGGCCAATAATCCAGCAATTTATTGTTTTTAATAGAAAAAACATTAAATTTCATGCGGCTAAATAACTATTGAGCCGGGGGGTAAAAAGCCATATATTGGGCGCGTTTTTTCACGGTAGTTACTTATTCATTTTAATAATTCAACTAGGGCGTTACTGATACCCCCAGTTGTAGGAGAGATATGATGACGGATAAAGTCCGTATTGATAATTTCGGTGTGAATTTAGAAAATGTAAACAACGAAACATATTTGGCGAGACAAGCCGAATTTGAATCGAATGTCAGGAGTTACCCCCGTAAATTGCCGTTGGCAATTGCGAAAGCCCAAGGCGTGTGGATCACCGATGTTGAGAATAATCAATATCTTGATTGCCTGGCTGGTGCGGGTACGCTGGCTCTGGGTCATAACCATCCTGACATCCTCCAAAGCATCCAAAATGTCATTACCAGCGGCTTGCCGTTACATACCCTCGATCTTACAACGCCGTTGAAAGATCAGTTCTCAGCTTATTTGCTCTCTTTATTGCCAGGACAGGGCCAGGAATACTGCCTGCAGTTCTGTGGCCCTTCGGGCGCAGACGCGGTTGAAGCCGCTTTGAAACTGGCGAAAAAGCACACCGGCCGTTCTGGCGTGATCAGCTTCTCCGGCGGCTATCATGGCATGACCCATGGCGCACTGGCGGTTACAGGCAACCTGTCACCGAAAGAAGCGATTAACGGCATGATGCCGGAAGTCCAGTTTATGCCTTACCCGCATGAGTACCGCTGCCCGCTGGGTATCGGCGGCGAAGCCGGCGTTAAGGCACTGACCTACTATTTTGAAAACCTGATTAATGACGTCGAAAGCGGCGTGCGCAAACCTGCGGCAGTCATCCTGGAAGCGGTTCAGGGTGAAGGCGGCGTCAACCCGGCGCCGGTCGAATGGTTGCAGCGCATTCGCAAGGTCACTCAGGAACACGGCATTCTGCTGATTATCGACGAAGTTCAAGCCGGCTTTGCCCGTACGGGTAAACTGTTCGCCTTCGAACACGCCGGTATTGAGCCGGACATCATCGTGATGTCCAAAGCGGTAGGCGGCGGCTTGCCGTTGGCCGTTCTGGGTATCAAGAAAGAATTTGACGCCTGGGAACCTGGCCACCATACCGGCACCTTCCGCGGTAACCAACTGGCGATGGCCACCGGCCTGACTACCCTGCAGCATCTTAAAGACCACAACGTGGCCGCTAAGGTCGCCGCACAAGGCGAATGGCTGAAAGCCAAACTGGCCGAGCTGCAAAAACGTTATCCGGCCATTGGCCACGTGCGCGGCCTGGGCTTGATGATCGGCATGGAAATCGTTAAACCAGGTGAAGCCCAGGATCATATGGGTTGTTACCCGGCGGACCCGCAATTGTCCGCCCTGCTGCAGAAGAAATGTTTCGAAGCCGGGTTGATCCTGGAGCGTGGCGGCCGTAACGGCAACGTACTGCGTCTGCTGCCTTCGCTGTTGATCACCAACGACGAACTGGGCATTTTCCTGGATAAATTTGAACAGGCCCTGTTAGCCGCCGGCGTCAAGCCTGTAGGTATGGAGTGAATTCGATGTCCCGGTCAAACCCGATTCTGGCCGCTTCGGCGCAAAGCACCGAAGCCTACCAGCAAGCGATCGAGCAAAGCAGCCAGGCGGTAGTGCAGTGGCTGCAACAACCCGAGATGTATCAGGGGAAAACCGTTGCCGAATTGCGTGAACGCATTACGCTTGATTTTAATCCGCAGGGCCTGGGCAACCAGGCAGCGATCGAACGCGCGATTGAGTACTTTTTAAAAGACAGCCTGTCGGTACATCACCCACAGTGCGTCGCGCATTTGCATTGCCCAAGCCTGGTGATTAGCCAGGCCGCGGAAGTGCTGATCAACGCCACCAACCAGAGCATGGACTCCTGGGATCAAAGCCCGTCAGCCACCATCATCGAGATGAAGCTGATCGAGTGGTTGCGTACCCAGGTCGGTTATCAGCCTGGCGATGCGGGCGTGTTCACCAGCGGCGGTACCCAGAGCAATCTGATGGGCCTGATGCTGGCACGCGATGCCTTCTTCGCCAAACAGGGCCACTCTGTGCAACAGGATGGCCTGGTCGGTAACCTGCGCAAGATTAAAGTCTTATGTTCTGAGAATGCCCATTTCTCGGTGCAAAAGAACATGGCGTTGCTCGGCCTGGGTTATCAATCCGTGACGCTGGTGAAAACCGATCAATTCGCACGAATGGATGTGAACGATCTGGCCGAAAAACTGGCGCAAGCCCAGGCCAATGGCGAACAGATCCTGGCGATTGTTGCCACCGCTGGCACCACCGATGCCGGAGCTATCGACCCGCTGCGTGCGATTGCGCAGTTGGCGGCAGAACACCAGATCTGGGTGCATGTTGATGCGGCATGGGGTGGCGCGTTGCTGCTTTCCGAGAAGTACCGTGACTATCTGGACGGCATTGAATTAGTGGATTCCATTACCCTGGACTTCCATAAACAGTTCTTCCAGACCATCAGTTGCGGTGCCTTCTTGCTGAAAGAAGCTCGTCACTATGAGCTGATGCGCTATCAGGCGGCTTACCTGAACTCCGAATTCGACGAAGCTCAGGGCGTGCCTAACCTGGTGTCCAAATCCTTGCAGACCACCCGCCGTTTTGATGCGTTAAAACTGTGGATGGGGCTGGAGGCATTAGGGCAACAGCAATATGCTGCGATCATCGATCACGGCGTGACGCTGGCGCAACAGGTTGCCCACTATATCGGCGACCAACCGGCGCTGGAACTGGTGATGCAGCCACAGTTGGCCAGCGTGCTGTTCCGCTACCGTCCGCAGTCATTAGCCGCCAGCAGCGATGCCGCAGTAGCACTGCTGAACCAGCGAATTGGTGATGCATTGCTGGAGTCAGGACGTGCCAACGTTGGGGTGACCGAATTTAATGGCGTAACCTGCCTGAAAATGACGTTGTTAAACCCAACAGTCAGCCTGGACGATATCAAAGTCCTGCTGGCACTGGTGGAAAAAACCGCGCAGCAGTTGCCTGCCGCCTAATCCACCTGCCCTGACCGGCAGCCAAAAGCCGATAGCCTTTACGGGTTATCGGCTTTTTTGCACCAGACGCCTTCCCTTATTGCCTGCTCAGGATGCCCGACATGACAGATCCCGATCTTAATTTACTGATTGCTCTCGATGCCCTGCTTTCCCTGGGCAGCGTCGCGGGTGCTGCCCGCCGTCTTAAATTAAGCGCCTCTGCGATGAGCCGCACGCTTAGCCGCCTGCGAGCGGTCACCGGCGATCCCTTATTGGTGCGCGCTGGTCGCAAAATGGTGTTGACGCCCTATGCCGAAGAGATACGCGAGCGGACGCAAAACGCCGTGTTTGAAGCCCGTGCGGTATTGCGCCCCTCGGTGTCAGAACTGAATTTAGCCACTCTGGAACGCACCTTTACCCTGCGCGCCAACGAAGGTTTTGTCGAAGCCTTTGGTGCCGTGCTGATCGCAGCGGCCGCAAAGGAAGCCCCTTTGGTACGCCTGTGTTTTGCCCCCAAGCCAGAGAAAAACTCCACCCATTTGCGCGAAGGATTGGTCGATCTTGAGATTGGCGTGCTGGGGGAAATGGGGCCGGAGATTCGATTACAGACCCTGTTCCGTGACCGATTTGTCGCGGTAGTCCGCAAAGGCCATCCGTTTGAGCAGCCGACCGAAATTACCGCCCAACAGTATGCCGCCTGTGGTCATGTGGTTGCCTCGCGCCGTGGGCTATTAACCGGGCCAGTAGACCAGGCGTTGGCCGAATTAGGACTGGAACGCAAGGTGGCCGCCGTAGTACCGAGTTTTCCCGCCGCGCTGGCGGTAGCTCAGGCCTCTGATTTAGTGGCATTGGTCCCCGCCTCTTTCCTGATCAACCAACCGGTCGGCACCACACTTTATGCGTTTGAACTGCCGGTAAAAACACAGGGCATTACCGTTTCGCAAATGTGGCATCCACGTTTAGAAGCCGATCCAGCCCATCGTTGGCTGCGACAGTGGGTGTTAGGCGTGGTTAAACAGCGTTTCGCGACGATAAATGATTGAGTTGTACTGAAAATTATTCATCGGTGCCGGGGGGATTATTGATTTATTACTTAAGAGTAAAGCCAGATTTAATAGTGCCCACTATGCAGTACATTAAAACGATGACGCCCAATCAACCGAAGCACTGCATAGCGGAATACTAATAATAACGTAACAAATTAAAACATTTAACCTTATGTAACTAAATAAACCGAAAAGGCCCGATTAACGGGCCAGAGATATCAATAACACCAAATACAACCTGGGTTTTGTATATGAGTTGCTCATTAAAATTAGCAGCTTTTATTTACCCTGATTTTCCCAGGGTTAATAAAGTAATCAATAACCTCATCATCAACACATTGATTCAGTCCGGTAAGTGCGAGGGTATGTCCGTCCCCTTCTACCTTAATGATCGGAGCATTAAATTCTTTTGCCATCTTTTTGGCCCCCTCATAAGGGGTAGCCGGGTCAAAACGCTGTGCGACAAATAATAATGGCGGCAGTTTGGATGAGGCTACCGGCGTATGCGGCTGTAGCTTTCCTTTAAAGGGCCAGGTGTCGCAAATATTACGTGGCCATTCTTGCTTGCCGGGATAGTTACTGAATGCCGAAGCCTCCTGCAATTTTTGCTCTTTTAACCGGCTCTTTTCCAGATCGCCACCCGGATTGGCGGAGTCCGCACAGGAAATGACCGTCAAATTGTCAGCTTCTTGATCTACCTGGCTTTTATCGTCCAATTCCCTGTTATTACCAGGCATGCGGGCGGCTCTTGGCTGGGGGACAGCCTCCGTACTCAGGGTATTATCCAATGATGCCAGCGTTTTGAAGTCGAATTTTTCGCTATCGATAGAGCGCAACAGTTTTGCCAACGCAGGCCAATCCTCGGATGAATACAGGGTGCTGGTGGTAACGCGCACGATATTATCCGCGTTGACCTCCCCGCCGTTTTTATCAGTCAGCGCCAGTTCATCCACCTTTTTAAGTAACCCGTGATAGATCTCCGTGGCATTGGCTTTATTTAACTGACATTGGTTTTTTTTCTCACAATAGAGCGCAAACTGCTCAAAGGTTCTTTGGAACGACAGGGCCTGTTTGTAATCACTGGTGTAAGCATCCTCCGTGATGTCGACGACGCCGTCCAATACCATGGCTTGCACTTTATCCGGGAAGCGTTCTGCATATATTTGCGCCACCTGGGTACCGTAGGATAAGCCGATAATACTCAGTTTGTCTTCCCCCAGCGCCGCCCGAAGCCTATCCACATCATTGACCGCTTCATCGGTACCCAGATGTTTTAATACATTAAGTCCGGTGTTAGTAATACAGCCTTTTACCCAATCGGCATTTTGTTGCTCAAGCGTCAGAGTATCAGGTTCAGCATCGGTATCATTATCCGGCTTTGCCGGGCAGGATATTTTGGGTCGGGACTGCCCTACACCGCGTGGGTCATAGCCAATAATATCGAAATTTTCATTTAACGTGTCCGCTTCGAAAGGAACTACTATCCCCGCCATTCCCGGGCCACCGGTAATAGACAGCAGGCTGCCCTGTTTTTCGCCGGTCGCGGGTAAACGCGTGACCGCTATTTTGACGGTTTCATTCTCTTCATCGCCCGCATAGGACAACGGGGCTTCCAGATAACCGCATTGCAGACGCTCGGGAATTTCTTGTCCGTCGAACCATGGATTAAATTGGCCATTATTACAGGATTGCCAATTTATCGGCTTAACCTGAGCTGGCCCCTCACTGGCAAAAGCCGCACAGGGGGAAAGCATGCCGACAATAAAAGCTATTTTCAACAACCTCACATCACCACCTCGGTCAGATAAAGCAGAATTAAGTCTGTAACTTGCTCACGACCTGGTTATATACCTAAACCATCAGCGGTAAATTTAAGAAACTAAATAAACACGTGTTTTTTGATCGGCAGGCGAAGCTTGAACAGCATCCCCCCCTCGGGATGGACTTCGGCTACCAGGCTCCCACCGTGTAGCTCACAGAGTTCCCCGCTGCATTTGTTGCAATTCGGGCTAATATTTACCGCAACAAGCAACATATCCTTAACCTCATAACGAATCAAATGGTACAATAGCGAAATCCCATCGTTTGATTTACGCTCTGCACCTTTATCCTGCCAGGGAACAGCAAGACCGCGATCACTCGAGGTAAACATGAAGAAAAACATTATCTTGGAGTCTGTCAGCCATGCCTGAATCAAATACCCGTCCGGGTATAAAACTTAAACTATGGTGTTGTTTATTGGGGATAATCCTGACCGTAGTCGGCTTATTCTTTGCCATTGCCGGCGGCAAATTAGTCTCGCTGGGGGGCAGCAGCTACTTCCTGGTTGCTGGTATCGTCACCCTGCTTGCCGCAGTGCAATTCTTCCGCCGTAAATCTTCCGCGGTAGTGCTGTTCCTGCTGGTGTTTATCGGCACGCTGATTTGGTCGGTGTACGATGCCGGTTTCGATTTCTGGCCACTGGTTTCACGTTTAATGGTTCCTACCGGTTTGATGCTACTGGCCTTGCTTGGCTGGCCAACGCTGCGTAAATCGGAAGGCAAGGCACCGCTGGCGAAGCTGTCCTACCTGCTCAGCGCGGTACTGGCGGTTGGCATGGTTGGCACCTTTGTGCAGATGTTCCAGCCACACCCTACCGTTGCTTTCAGCGGAAAACCCTTGCCGTTGATCCCGGTGGATAAAGCCAAACAGCAAAAAGACTGGGACAATTACGGCAACACCCCAGGTGGTAGCCGCTTTGTAGCGTTGGATCAAATCACCCGCGACAACGTGAAAGAGCTGAAAGTCGCCTGGACCTTCCACACTGGCGATACTCCACTAAGCCCGGACGGCAACGGTGCGGAAGATCAGCAAACGCCGCTGCAAATCGGCAACCGCGTCTTCCTGTGTACGCCGCATAACAATGTCATCGCCGTCGATGCCGACAGCGGCAAAGAAATTTGGCAGCGTGAGATCAACGCAAAATCTCAGGTCTGGAACCGTTGTCGCGGCCTGGCCTATTTTGATGTCACCAAGCCACTACCGGCACCGACGGTACCGGGTTCAACGCCGGCCATACCTGCTACTTTGGCGGCCGGTGACAGTTGCCAGCGCCGTATTCTGATGAACACCATCGACGCGCGCCTGGTGGCGATCAACGCCGATAACGGCGAGTTCTGTCAGAACTTTGGCAACCAGGGTGTGGTCGATCTTAAGGCCGGTCTGGGCGATGCTGCAGATCCCAAATACCAACTGACCTCGGCCCCTACACTGGCCGGCACCACCATCGTGGTCGGCGGCCGCGTGGCCGATAACGTGCAAACCGATATGCCCGGTGGCGTACTGCGTGGTTTCGACGTGATCACCGGTGAAATGCGCTGGGCGTTCGACCCGGGTAATCAAGAGCCGAATTCGGCATTGAAACCGGGCCAGACCTTCGTGCGCAGTACGCCGAACTCCTGGGCGCCAATGTCCTATGACCCGGCAATGAACACCGTGTTCCTGCCCATGGGCAGCTCTTCGGTTGACCTGTGGGGCGCTAACCGCAACGCACTGGATCACAAATACGGCGCCTCTATCCTGGCGCTGGATGCCACCACCGGTAAAGAAAAATGGGTTTATCAAACCGTTCATAACGACCTGTGGGACTTCGATCTGCCCATGCAGCCGAGCCTGATCGATTTCCCAATGAAGGATGGCACCAGCAAACCGGCGCTGGTGATTGGTGCCAAAACCGGGCAGCTCTTCGTGCTGGATCGCCATACCGGTAAACCTTTGACCGAAGTTAAAGAGCTGCCGGTGAAAACCCGCACCATCCCAGGCGAGCAATACTCGGCCACTCAACCCTTCTCTGTCGGCATGCCGCAGATCGGCAATCAAAAACTCACCGAATCCGACATGTGGGGGGCAACGCCGTTCGATCAACTGATGTGCCGCATCAGCTTTAAATCGATGCGTTATGACGGGCTGTTCACCGCTCCAGACACGGATATCTCGCTCAGCTTCCCCGGCTCGCTGGGTGGCATGAACTGGGGCGGCCTGTCGACCGATCCAAACAACCACTATATCTTTGCCAATGATATGCGTCTGGGCCTGTGGGTACAGATGATCCCGCAGAAAACCGATGCCAATGCCCCGGCCAGCAACGGCGGTGAGTCGGTCAACGCCGGGATGGGTGCCGTGCCGCTGAAAGGTACCCCTTACGGCGTGAACAAGAACCGCTTTATGTCACCGCTGGGCATCCCATGCCAGAAACCGCCTTTCGGCACCCTGTCCGCTATCGATCTGAAAACGCAGAAAGTGGTGTGGCAAGTCCCTGCCGGTACGGTGCAGGATACCGGGCCATTCGGCATCAAAATGCGCGCACCTATGCCGGTGGGCATGCCAACGCTGGGCGGCACGCTGGCGACTCAGGGCGGCCTGGTGTTCATTGCCGGCACTCAGGATTACTACCTGCGAGCATTTGACTCTTCCACCGGTGAAGAAGTCTGGAAAGCACGCTTGCCTGTCGGCAGCGGCGGCACACCAATGAGCTATATTTCACCGGTCACCGGCAAACAATACATTGTGATCTCCGCCGGTGGCGCGCGCCAGTCACCAGACCGTGGCGACTACGTTATTGCCTATGCGCTTGATAGATAAATCTTCCCATAAGCTATAATTAATCAGCCCCCGCTTAATCACGGGGGCTTTTTTATATCTGTCGGCATAACGGTTTAATGATATTTAACAGTGAGAACCGCCGGAGAAAACCGGAAGAGTTAAAAAACATCAATACAAGAGTATTCTTAATGTGTTACCCGGGATTATATCTCATTCTCTCTGGTGTTTTTTATTGCGCAGGCCAGGTTATATAATGATTGCCGCTGGCAAAATATTTTTTGGCATGAATGTCCGGCGGTTTTCAGAGGAAATGACAAATGAGTGTTTTACCCGAGTGCAATGATGGCAACCATCCTTTTGATATAGCTAATGAAATATTTGACGGTTTGCCGAATCTCATTGGCGTAGGTAATAGCCTCGGGGGACATTTCAATAAATTGTGGTGTGAGTATTCCGGCCTGTCTTCATATGATAACCGGAACACCGGCTGGTTGAAGGCCTTGCACCCGGATGACTATGCCCTGGTTGATTCGTTGTGTCAGCAAGCGATGACCACCGCAACTTCTTTCGTTAAACAAGCCCGTCTGCGCCATTGCAGCGGTGAGTATCATTGGTTTCTGCTGTCGTTCGGTGTAAAAAAAGCCCCGAATTCCGCGCATAACCATTGGTTTCTCAGCTGTACCGATATCCATCATCAAATGCTGGAAAAACAAATCATTGCCGAAAAACTGGCGGCGCAGAAAAATATGCTTGATGCCAGTGTCGACTGTATCAAAGTGATTAATAATGATGGTTCATTGCTGCATATGAACAAAGCGGGCAGCATCGCTTTGGGTGTAGATGAGAACCAGCAACAGTTTGGCATGCCCTGGTTGGGTCTGCTGCAGCCAGAAGTTCGCCAGCGTGGCCAAAAAGCGCTCCGCAAGGTGCTGAGCGGGAAAAATGCCAGATTCGCCGGCCTTAGCGCCACCCCGGATGGCAGACTGCTGCATTGGGATAATATCCTTAGCCCGGTGTTCGACAAGGACGCCCGGATACAAAATATATTGTGCGTTTCGCGCGATGTCAGCTCTCAACGGATAGCGGAAAAACGCTTACTGATCGCCAGTGAATATGACGAACTGACCGGTTTGCCCAACCGGCGATTATTCAAGAAAAGATTAAAACAGGAAATGAAACGCTCGCGGGCCAATAATAAATCGCTTGGGCTGATTTTGCTGGATCTCGATCACTTTAAGTTGGTCAATGACACCCTGGGGCACGATGCCGGCGATCATCTGTTGCGTGTATTGGCCCGGCGGCTCAAGGCCGATTTGAACGCTAACTCATTTGTTTCCCGATTGGGCGGCGATGAGTTTGCGGTAGTGATCAGCGACGTCGAAAACGAACAGGATATCTTCAAAATCGCCAATAACTTTCTTCTGCAGCTTGAAACGCCGATTACCCATGGCGGTAAAGCACTTCATTGCGGCATGAGCATTGGTGGAGCCCTCTACCCGCAGGATGCCCGTGATGCGTCAGAATTGATGAAATGCGCCGATACCGCCCTGTACGAGCTTAAGGACGGCGGCCGTGGCGGCGTTTATATGTTTAATCCGCAGATGATGGATAAGGCCAGGGAACGTGCGACACAGCTTAATCACGCACGTCAGATTGTGCGTAACAACCAGATCCGCCCCAGCTATCAGCCCAAGGTCAATCTGGCAACCGGTGCCATTGTCGGCTTTGAGGCCCTGCTGCGCTGGTATTGCCCGCAAAATGGCATCCAGACGCCGGATAGCGTCTGCGAAGCGTTTAACGATTACGAACTGGCAACCAAAATCGGCGAAACCATGCAGTTGAAAGTGTTTGCCGATATCTCGGCCTGGCTTGCTTCTGGTGCCGAAGTTTTGCCAGTGTCGCTGAACGCTTCCCCTATCGAATTTTTACGTGATAGCTACGCCGAAACATTCCTTCAGCGCTTGCAGATGTTTAATATCCCTCACCATCTGATTGAGCTGGAAGTGACCGAACATGCCTTTAATAAGCATGGCTCGAAGTATGTGCTGCGGGCTTTGCAAATGCTCAAGGAAATGGGGATACGAATTGCGCTTGATGATTTTGGCACCGGGCATTCTTCCTTTACCCACCTGATGAACTACCCACTGGACTGCATCAAACTGGATCGCGACTTTATCCGCCGTATGAATAACGAGACGGCTATTCTAGGCATTGTGGAAAGCATGGGCATTTTGGGACAAAAATTATCCATCGATATCATTGCCGAAGGAATTGAAACCGAACAGCAGCGGCAAACGCTGTGCAACTCCGGCTATCATTTAGGCCAGGGTTTTCTGTTTAGCCAGGCCGTTGAGGCGCCCCGTGCGCTCAGTATGTTGTTAAAGAGACCCGCCCCCAAAATAACCGCTTGACCTTCCCGTGGTGGGAAGCTTTAAGCTTTCCGCCAACAGACACTATAAGGGACAGTTCAATGACTTCCGTTTCTCTCAAACCCGACTCCACCCCGGCGATGGCCCCGGTCACCCGACTGAGCCTGCCGGTCGAAGGCATGACCTGCGCCTCTTGTGTAGGCCGTGTCGAACGTGCGCTGAAGGCGGTACCCGGCGTGGATAGCGCTTCGGTCAATCTGGCCACCGAACGCGCCGATCTCACCTTCAGCGGCACGGCTGACCCGCAGGTAGCGGTTCACGCCATTGAGAACGCCGGATATAGCGTGCGTGAGGAAACTACCGAGCTGGCGATAGAGGAAATGACCTGCGCGTCCTGCGTCGGCCGGGTAGAAAAGGCACTGAACCAAATACCCGGCGTGCTCGAGGCCAATGTCAATCTGGCGACCGAGCGTGCGCGGGTGCGTCATCTTGCCGGTGTTGTCTCTATAACAGACCTTGAGGCCGCGGTTGAAAAAGCAGGCTACCGACCACGACGCCTGTCCACCGCCACCGTCAGCACAGAGGATCAGGATACCGAGCGACGTGAGCATGAGGCCCGGGGATTACGGCGCTCGTTGCTGATTGCCGCCATCCTCACCCTGCCGGTGTTTATTCTCGAAATGGGGTCGCACCTGATCCCCGCCGTGCATCACTGGGTGCTGGGCGTGCTGGGTGAACAAACCAGCTGGTATCTGCAATTTGTTCTCACCACCCTGGTGCTGTTTGGGCCGGGGCTGCGTTTCTTCCGCAAAGGGATCCCGGCGCTATTGCGCGGCGCTCCCGACATGAACTCGCTGGTGTCGGTCGGCACGGTGGCGGCGTATGGCTATTCGGTGGTGACGACTTTCATTCCCGAGGTGCTGCCGCAGGGTACCGCCAACGTCTATTACGAAGCCGCTGCGGTCATCGTCACCCTGATCCTGCTTGGCCGGACTTTAGAGGCTCGCGCCAAGGGGCGTACCTCACAGGCCATCAAGCGGCTGGTCGGCCTGCAGGCCAAGACTGCACGCGTCGAGCGCAATGGCGAAACCGTCGAAATCCCGCTCGATCAGGTGGCCCCCGGTGACATCGTGCTGGTTCGTCCAGGCGAAAAGGTGCCGGTTGACGGCGAAGTCGTCGAAGGAACCTCTTACGTAGACGAAAGCATGATCACCGGTGAGCCGGTGCCGGTACAAAAAGGCGTGGGTGCCGATGTTGTCGGTGGCACCATCAATAAAACCGGGGCTTTCAGTTTCCGCGTCACCAAAATCGGTGCCAATACGGTGCTTGCGCAGATCATTCGTCTGGTCGAGGAAGCTCAGGGCTCCAAACTGCCGATCCAGGCGCTGGTCGATAAAGTCACCATGTGGTTCGTGCCGGCAGTGATGGCCGCCGCCGCGCTGACTTTCCTGGTTTGGCTGGTGTTCGGCCCGTCCCCGGCACTGACTTTTGCGCTGATTAATGCGGTGGCGGTGCTGATTATCGCCTGCCCTTGTGCCATGGGGCTGGCTACGCCAACCTCCATTATGGTCGGAACCGGCCGCGCCGCTGAGCTTGGCGTGTTGTTCCGCAAGGGCGAGGCCTTACAGGCGCTGCGCGATGTCAGCGTGATTGCGCTCGACAAGACGGGCACCCTGACCAAAGGTCGCCCTGAACTGACTGACCTGGTGCCCGCCGAAGGCTTTGAATACGATGAGGTTCTGGCTCTGGTGGCGGCAGTGGAAACTCGCTCCGAACACCCGATCGCCGAAGCGATTGTGGCGGCGGCCAGGCAGCGGAACATGACGCTCGCCGCGATAGAAAGCTTTGATGCCACACCGGGCTTCGGCGTCTCTGCCGGTGTCGCTGGGCGCACCGTCGCCGTGGGTGCGGACCGCTTTATGACCCAGCTCGGCCTCGATGTGAGTCAATTCCAGCAGGCTGCCCAGCGCCTCGGTGAACAGGGTAAAAGCCCTCTTTATGCGGCCATCGATGGCCGTCTGGCGGCGGTGATCGCGGTCGCTGACCCGATCAAGGAAAGCACCCCGGAGGCAATCAAGGCGCTGCATGCGCTTGGCCTTAAGGTGGCGATGATCACCGGTGACAACGCGGCCACCGCTGCGGCGATCGCCAAACAGCTTGGTATTGATGAAGTCGCCGCCGAGGTTCTGCCCGACGGTAAGGTTGCGGCGCTGAAAAAATTCCGCAGCGGCGGTGCCCGGGTGGCCTTTGTGGGCGATGGCATCAACGACGCACCGGCACTTGCCGAAGCCGACGTTGGTCTGGCCATCGGCACCGGAACCGATGTGGCCATTGAGGCGGCCGACGTGGTGTTGATGTCGGGCGACCTGCGCGGCGTACCTAATGCCATCGCCCTCAGCCAGGCGACGATCCGCAACATCAAGCAGAACCTGTTCTGGGCCTTCGCTTACAACGTGGTGCTGATCCCGGTCGCGGCCGGCGCGCTCTACCCGCTGAACGGCACATTGCTTTCACCGATCTTCGCCGCGGCGGCGATGGCGCTCTCCAGCGTCTTTGTGCTCGGCAACGCGCTGCGGCTCAAAGGCTTTCAGGCGCCCATGAAGGTCGAAACCAAACAGCGCTGATTATCCGCGGTCGGCGGGTCCCGTTCCCGCCTGCCGCGCAACCACCCCATTTTTAAAATTAGTTAGCCATTTTTGTTCGTTCACAGATTTAGCGGCATAAAGGATAGTGAGTTGACCGCCTCAACCACATAATAATGCAGGTAATAATAATGATGTATAGCGCAAAACTCACCGCAGCGGCGGCACTCCTGAGCCTTTCCGCCCTGGCCCATGCCGCGCCGGGCATTGACCTGGTTGCCAATGAAACACCGATCAATACGCAAAAAAATCCTGAAGCGGCCGCCAAAATCCCGGCCGGATTCAAATTCGTCGAACCGGGCACATTGACCGTAGCCGTGTCGATACTGGGCAGCGGCCCGCCGTTTGGGCTTTACGCCCGTGATAATAAAACGGTGATCGGCAGTGAGTCGGATATTGCCCGCTTGGTGGCCGATGGCCTGGGGCTGAAACTCAAGCTGGTACCCACCTCGTGGGAAGACTGGCCGCTGGGCGTCACTTCCGGCAAATACGACGCGGCGATTTATAACATTACCGTCACCCGAGAGCGTAAGACCAAGTTCGACTTCGCCACTTATCGCCAGGATACGCTGGGGTTCTACGTTAAGACCGGCAGTAAAATCACCTCGATAAAATCGGCGCCGGATATCGCCGGCAAGAAGATTATCGTCGATTCCGGCACCAATCAGGAGGCGGTGTTGCTGGCCTGGGACAAAGAGAATCAGGCCAAGGGGCTACCCGCCCTACAGCCGATCTACGTGACCGACAAGGCGGCCGCCACGCTGGCGATTCAGTCCGGCCGGGCTGACGCAACCTTTGGGCCGAACGTCGCCGGCGCATACCAGGCAAAATTGAACGGTAAAACTACGTTGGTCGGTATCGTGCCGGGCGGCTGGCCACGCAGCGCCAACATTGCCGTTACGGTGAAAAAAGGCAATGGCCTGGTGGATGCGGTGCAGGCTTCGCTTAATAGCGCTATCGCCAATGGCAGCTACCTGAAAGTGTTGGATCGTTGGGCGGAAAGCGACGAGAAAATCGAACATTCTGAAATTAATCCACAGGGGCTGGGCGACAACTAACCCCCCGGCCCTGGCCCTGAAAAGGGCCTTGGCTATTGGGCGGTCATTCTACTGCCCGCCCACGGCGTTTCTCCATCTTGCGATAAAGCGTACTGCGTGAAACACCCAGCCGTTTCGCCGCCAGGCTGATATTGCCATTAGCGCTTCGGATAGCGTCCAGCATCTCCTGCGGTGCGGCGTGGGGATCAGCGGGCAGCGGTAAGACGCAAAATTGTTCGGGGAGTGCGTCAGGCGTAATCAGCTCGCCATCATCCGCCAGGGCCAACAGCACCTTCAGCGTACTCAACAACTGCCGAACGTTACCGGGCCACGGATAGCGAGCCAGCACCGCGACGGTCTCCGGCGCCAGCCGGATACTCCGAGACTCGGCACCCAATTCTCGCCACAGATTAAGGATAAAACGATCGACGTGCGCCCGTTGGCGCAGCGGTAAAATACGCAGGTTGAATTCCTGAATGCGGTACATCAAATCTTCACGGAACGCCCCCGCCGCCACCTGCTGCGCCAAATCCTGATGGGTCGCGCAAATAAGCGAAAAGTCGACGGCATAGCTGAGACGGCTGCCGAGCGGTGTGACCGTTTTTTCCTGCAGCACCCGCAGCAGCCGGGTCTGTAAACTCAATGGCATATCGCCGATTTCATCCAAAAACAGTACGCCACCGTCGGCCTCTCTGATCTTGCCGAGGTACCCTTTTGGGTTGGCACCGGTAAAGGCACCGGGCGCATAGCCAAAAAGCTCTGATTCGATCAGGTTTTCCGGCAGCGCGGCACAGTTGATCGCCACAAAATTACCCTGCCGCCGATGACTTTCCTCGAACAGCCGTTGGCTGAAATACTCTTTGCCACAGCCGGTTTCCCCACTGATGCACAGCGCCAGCCCGGCATTCAAAATACGTAATGCTTTTTGTCTGTCGGCACCGTCCCGATCAAAGGGCAATTCCCGAGGCCGGACGACCTGCGAATGCCGTTCCGGCATCTGCAACAGCGAATAATAGTGGCGATTATTGACCGCCAGCGTTTGGCGTGGCGCGTTCAGCGTCTGACGCTGCATTTCCGGGAACAGCGTGGCGAAGTCAAGGGTGCCAAAAGAAGCGGCGGAGAGATTAAATTCCTGCATTGCCAGCCGGTTGGCGGCGGTGAGAACCTCGTCGCGAAACACCAGTATCAGCTCATGGGCGCTGCCGAGCACCCGCGCATCGCTGTGCAGGCGTAACGTCCAGTGCTGAGGCGTCACGCAGCCCATCACCCACTGGTGTTCTATGTGCCTGACAGCCTGCAGGATCAATGAGCGCGCGTCATCAAAAGGCCGTTGCGCGGGCGTCGAGATGTCCAGTACCCCGGCAATCAGGCCGTCTGGCCGGTAAATCGGCGCGGCTGAGCAGTAAAGCCCGGCATTTTGATTGAGAAAGTGCTCGTCGCCATTAACTTCACACAAACCGCCCAATGCCAGCGCAGTGCCGATGGCATTAGTCCCACGCGCCTGTTCACCCCATAAATTGCCCGGGGCCAGCGAGATACGCGACGCCTTACGTAAAAAATGGCTATTGCCACAGGTTTCCAGCACCAGTCCCTTGGCATCAGAGACCACCACTATTGAGGGTTGCCGGTTAATTTCGCCGCCCAAACGCTCGATCAGCGGCCGCGCCAGTTGCGCCACCCAGCCGTTTTGCCCACGTACCTCATTGAGCAACGCAGGCCGAACAAAAGGGACAAGATCGTCGGTCCGATCAAGGCCGTAATGCCGACTGCGCAGCCATGATTCTGACAAGGGGCCAGGGAGAGACAGGTTATCGCTATCAGAGACAAACCCGGTCTGGTCTTTCTGCAACATGCCCGACTCCCGTCAATAAAGTGTTGCATTTTTGTATCACGAATGTGTCGCATGCGTTGCGACGTGGGACACAAAAAATAATAGAAATGAATAATAAGCCAGGGGTTTTATTGCCATCGACAGGCATTTTTATTCTTTAATAACTTGATATTAAACATTTTGTATTTTTATCAGCCTGGCGCTGACGCAATGTGGCACAGGCAATGCTTAGGGTTACTGTGATGGTGCCACGCAGTCGGGCACAACCCTACACAGTCTGTTCCCCTGAGAGGTGTTTACATGAAATACGTTCATCCCGGTTTACCTGGTTCGCTGGTTTCTTTCAAACAACGTTATGGCAACTATATTGGCGGCAAATTTGTCGAACCCGTTTCAGGCAACTACTTCACCGATACCTCCCCAATGACCGGTCAGACTGTCGCCGAGTTTCCGCGCTCCGACGCGAAAGATATCGAACTGGCGCTGGATGCCGCCCATGCCGCGGCCGAAACCTGGGGAAAGGCCAGCGTACAGGAGCGTTCCAACGTATTGCTGGCGATCGCCGATCGTATGGAGTCAAAACTGGAGCTGCTGGCGCTGACCGAAAGCTGGGACAACGGTAAGCCGATCCGCGAAACGCTGAACGCGGATATCCCACTGGCGATTGACCATTTCCGCTACTTTGCCGGTTGCCTGCGTGCACAGGAAGGCACCGCCGCAGAGATCGACCAGAACACCGTCGCCTACCATATTTACGAGCCGTTGGGCGTGGTTGGGCAGATTATCCCCTGGAACTTCCCGCTGTTGATGGCGGCCTGGAAACTGGCTCCAGCGCTGGCTGCCGGTAACTGCGTGGTGCTTAAACCGGCCGAGCAAACGCCGCTCAGCATCTGCGTGTTGCTGGAAATGATTGGCGACCTGCTGCCACCCGGAGTACTCAATGTGGTTCAGGGCTTTGGTAAAGAAGCCGGAGAGGCACTGGCGACCAGCAAGCGCATCGATAAAATCGCCTTCACCGGCTCAACCCCGGTCGGCCGACATATCCTGGCCTGCGCGGCGGAGAATATCATCCCGAGCACCGTGGAGCTGGGCGGCAAATCACCGAATATTTTCTTTGAAGACATCATGCAGGCCGAACCGGAGTTTATCGACAAGGCGGTTGAGGGGCTGATCCTCGGCTTCTTCAACCAGGGTGAAGTCTGTACCTGCCCTTCACGCGCCCTGATCCAGGAGTCTATCTACCCGCAATTTATGGAAAAAGTGCTGGCGCGTATCACCACCATTCGGCAGGGCGACCCCTTTGATACCGACACCATGATTGGTGCGCAGGCGTCCCAGCAGCAGTTCGACAAGATCCTGTCTTATATCGAGATCGCCAAAAACGAGGGTGGCAAAATCATTGCCGGCGGCGAGCGCGCCAGTCATGAGCAGCAGTTGCAGAGCGGTTTTTATCTGCAGCCCACGCTGATCACCGGTAACAACAGCATGCGTTTCTTCCGCGAAGAGATCTTCGGGCCGGTGATTGGCGTCACCACCTTCAAAGATGAAGCCGAAGCCCTGGCATTGGCCAACGACAGCGAATTCGGGCTGGGTGCCGGCCTGTGGACCCGCGACGTTAACCGCGCTTATCGCATGGGGCGCGCCATCAAGGCCGGACGCGTTTGGACCAACTGTTATCACCTCTACCCGGCGCATGCCGCCTTCGGTGGTTATAAAAATTCCGGCGTTGGTCGCGAAACCCACAAAGTGGCGTTGTCACATTACCAACAGGTGAAAAACCTGTTGGTCAGTTACGATGCCAAACCGCTTGGGCTGTTTTAAGCGCTTGCCGTGAACGCCAATACCCCGCTACCGGGGTAAAGCACGCCAAGGTTAGGCTATACTCCTCCCGCTCTGTCTGTGACAGACCACGGTCGGCACCCGCCGGCCGTTTCTTTTTGAGGAGAATACCGTGATCAAATCACAACAGCACCGCAAGCACCTCACCCGGGGCGAAGTCGGGCGCCTGCTGCTGCAAGCCGCCGCCGGCCGGGCGCCCGAGCGTGACACCTGCCTGATTTGGATGGGCTTTATTCATGGCTGTCGCGTCAGCGAACTCACCGGCCTGCGCCTCGCCGACCTCGACATGGACGACGGCTGCCTCTACATCAGCCGCCTTAAAAACGGCCTGTCCACCACCCACCCGCTGGAAGCCACCGAGAAACACCTGTTGCAACGTTGGCTGGAAAAACGCCAGTTCTGCCGCAACCTGGACGACCAGGACTGGCTGTTTCTGTCACAAAAGGGCCATCGCCTGTCGCGTCAGCGTATCTTTCGTATGTTGCGTGAGTATGGCCGTCGGGCCGGGCTGGAGGTCGAGGCGCACCCGCACATGCTGCGTCATGCCTGTGGCTATGCGCTGGCGGATAACGGCGCCGATACGCGGGTGATTCAGGATTATCTGGGGCATCGCAACATTCAGCACACGGTGCTGTATACCGCCGCCAATGCCGGGAGATTCAGGTACTTATGGGAGGAAAAAAGCCGAAAAAATGTAACACTTTGAGCCAAACTGACACATAAACTAAGAATTCCCCGAAAAGAAGTCAATACCGCCGTCGTATTTTTTTTATCCATCGAATAAACATCACATTATCAGTAAGATATATCCCGCGCCGTTAAAACGTTCCTTTCCTGATAAAAACCCGGTTTCGCCCAGCACCCAGTGTGTTTTTTATTCACCTCGTTCATTGACCACTATTCACCCAGATAAACACATCATTAAAACACCGTCCCTGGTGTTATCTCCTGACAATCCCCCTTCTTAGCCTGACGTTTAGAACAATATGTAAAATGTAACACTTTGGCTCAAAATGTTACCTTTTTTCCAGTAAACCAATGCAACCCAAAAAAAGATAAAAATCAATATTATCAGTCGGTTATTACATGATTTTGTATGGAGCACCTGTTGAAAGGAATTTATCAATGAAAAAAGTACGACTCGCTACCCTTTTGGCTGCTAGCGCCGTTTTCTCGGCCTCATCTTCCTTCGCTGCCGACAGCGTAGACCTTAAGGTTATCGGGACTATTACGCCGGTGGCCTGTACTCCAACCCTGAGCGGCGGCGGCACCGTGGACTACGGCACCATCAAGGCCGATACGCTGAAGGCAGACGATTACACCCTGCTGCCGATGAGAACGCTGGATTTCTCCATTACCTGTGATGGCAATGCCAAGGTGTCCGTCAGTGCGTCCAGTGGCCGTCCGGGCACTACGCTGGGCGCTGACGAATCCAGCAACGGAGCCGCCACCGTTCCGGCCGGAGTCACGCTCTTCGGTCTGGACTCAGCCACCCAGAGCGTTCAGGCGTTTGGGTTGGGGCTGGACGGTACAAACAAAATCGGCGGCTATGGCGTAAAAATGGCGCTGTCGAACGCGAAGGCTGACTCCGTGGTTGTGGATACTTTATACCGCAAAGACAATCCCAACAGTGCCTGGACCAAAGCAGCAAGTGGCTTGATTTCGGTACAACCCTATCAGCATATCAGTTGGGCAACCACCGGCACCCTGACGCCACTGGCGTTCAAAACGCTGGCCACCACGCTGGACGTGCAGGCCTACCTCAACAAAACCTCGGAGCTGGATATCACCAAACCGATCCAGCTGGACGGTCTGGCCACTATTGAGCTGACCTATCTGTAACCCGGCCTGAATGGCCGCCGCAACCGCGTTGGAAAAAGATTTTGCCTGTTAGCAGGCAAATACAAAGGAACCCTCTCTCAAGGGGGGAATGGATATTTATGTGTGGAACACATGATGAAAGGAATATATCAATGAAAAAAACTCTACTCGCCACCGCACTGGCCGCAGGCACCGTTGTCTGCGCCTCATCCGCCTTCGCTGCCGACAGCGTAGACCTCAAGGTTATCGGGACCATTACGCCGGTGGCCTGTACCCCAACCCTGAGCGGTGGCGGCACCGTGGACTACGGCACCATCAAGGCCGATACCCTGAAGGCGGACGATTACACCGTGCTGCCGGAAAAATCACTGGATTTTTCCATTACCTGTGACGGCAAGGCCAAGGTCGCCGTCAATGCGTTCAGTGGGCGCATGGACAGTACGGTGGGCGATGCCGAAGCCACCAACGGAGCATCCACTATTCCGGCCGGGATCACGCTTTTAGGAAAAGACACAACCGTACAGGCGTTTGGGTTGGGGCTGGACGGCACGAAAAAAATCGGCGGGTATCGAATGAGGTTCAATAATGCAAACGCAAAGGCTGACGGTGTGGCAGTAGACACCATCACCCGTGCTGGCCCAACGGGCACATGGGATGCGATAGATAGAAAAACTGCCACTCTTGTATCTAAAAGTTTTTGGCAACCCTCTTGGGCTGCCACCGGCACCCTGACCCCGGTGGCGTTCAAAACTCTGGCCACCACGCTGGAAGTTCAGGCCTTTATCAATAAGGCCTCAGAGCTGGATATCACCAAGCCGATCCAGCTGGACGGCCTGGCCACCCTTGAACTGATCTATCTGTAACCCGGCCTGAAGCCCCGTCATTGACGGGGCCTACTTACCCCACAGCCCTACCGGGCAGGTTACAAGGGTTGCCTGCCCGGTCCAAGAAAGAGTCAATTTATGCCACACATTCCTTTTGTTCGTTATCGGTGCTGCTGCTGACCACCCTGGTGCCCCTGCCTCAGGACAAGGCCGCGTTACTGACCGTCACCCCACCGGCCGCCCGGGTTGAACCCGGCAAGAGCCAGAGCGTGCGCTTCTTGCTGACCGACAAAACGCCGTTAAGCACCGAGCGCCTGATGCGGGTGATCTTCGAAGGGGTACCGCCCCAGCAAAAAGATAAAAGTGAAGTCCGCATGACGGTGCGCCAAAACCTGCCGCTGATTATTCGCCCGGCCGGTCTGGCGCGCGATCTGGCACCGTGGAAACGGCTGGTCTGGCAGCGCACCGGCAACACCCTGAAAGTGAGCAATCCCTCGCCCTATGTGGTGCGCCTGGGTGAAGGGGTTCAGACCCTGCCGGGCAACGGCGTCTGGACACTGCCGCACAGCTATGTCCTGCCGGGGCAAATACTCACCCTGACCCAGAACGGGACTAAACCGCTGGGTACGGAGACGCAGGTGCGCATTGCCCCGGCCACCACCTGGGGGTTCAGCGTCGCCCATTATGATGCGCCTCTGACACCGTTGCCGTGAGGAGTCTGTTCTGCTTTCCCCCCGCTCGCCCGCTGAGCTGGCAGGCACTGGCGATAAGAGTGGCCCTGGCTCCGCTGTTCCTGGTGTCGCCGGCAAACGCAGAGGGTTCCCCTTCTCGGCCGGAAGAAACCCTGTTTGACCCGGCCATGCTGCAGTCCCGGGGTATCGACCGCACTGTGGCGGACAGTTTCCGCCACGGGCCGCGCTTTTTACCCGGCGAAAATGCGCTGATGCTAAACGTTAACGGACGCGGCCGGGGGCGCATCACCGCGCGCTTTAACGAACAGGGGCAACTTTGTGCCGATGCTGCCTTCCAAAAACAGGCCGGTCTGGAGACGCCGCCGGGCTTTACCGGCCGGGAACCCTGTTTTGACCTGCGCAGCGCCTGGCCACAAACCGAACTGCATCTGGACCCCGCTGAACGTCGGGCAGATCTGGTGGTGCCTGCGCAGGCAGTTTCCGCCCCTGGTTCGGCCGAGGGCAATTGGCAGCACGGCGGCATCGCGGGCCTGTTCAACTACGATGCGCAATACATGGACAGCGCCGGGAATAGCGGTGGGGTCAGTTTTGTCCAACTGGACAGTGAGGCCGGTTTCAACGCCGGGGACTGGATCGTGCGTAGCCGCCAGACCCTCTCGCGCTTTGATGGCGAAGACAGCCTGCAACATCAGGCGGCCTATGCCCAGCGCAGCTTTGCCGGCATTAAGAAGGTGTTTCAGACCGGGCAAATTAGCCTGGGCAACTCGCTGTTCGGTACCGGGCAGGTGATTGGTGCCCAGCTGTTTCCGGAAACCGCCCTGACCGGCAATTCGGGCGGAGCCGGTCTGGTGGAAGGGATTGCCGACACTCAGTCGGTGGTGGAAGTCCGCCAGTCCGGCGTGCTGCTCTACAGCACCACCGTCCCCGCCGGGCCGTTCCGCCTGCAAGGGTTCTCGCTGCTCAATACCCGTAGCGATCTGGCGGTCAGCCTGAGCGGCAGCAACGGCGAAAAACGCCAGTTTACCGTCCCGGCCAGCGCACTGCTGCTCAACGGCAACAGCGTCGCACCCGGTCTGTCCGTCGGCGTGGGCAAGATGGATCAACAGGGCAGCAGCGAAGCGCCCTGGCTGGGCACCCTTGCCAGCGGCTGGGCACTGACGCCGCGCACCACGCTTAACACCGGCCTGCTGGTTTCGGTGCCGTACCGGGCGGTGGCGGCAGCAGTGGACAACCAGCTTCCCGGCGCGGGTCAACTCTCATTGCAGAGCAATGTGGCGCAGGATGAGCGCCATAACAACACCGGCACGCTGGTTTCGGTTTCGCTCGGCTATCCGCTGACGGAACGGCTGGGGGTCAGCCTCAACAGCCGTCAACAGACCCGTCAATACCGGGAATTGAGCGATGCCTTGCAGCGGGACACTCAAGATAGTCAGGGTCGTTCCCGCAGCCAGTACGGTGCGGGTATCAGTTGGGGGATGCCGTCAGTCGGTAATTTCGCCCTCTCCTGGGCGCAGGGCACCACCTTTGGCGGCGACGACACCCGTTACTTGCGCGCCGGCTGGAGCGCTCAGATTGTTCAGGCCTATGTCGGACTAAGCCTGGAACGCAACACCGGTAGCGGCGACAACGGCAATGAGGATCGCGCCTACCTGACCGTCAGTATCCCGTTCGGCGCACGCAGCCTCAGCAGTTATATCAATACGGCCCGTCACAACAGCCGTGCCGGGGTGCGCTACAGCGACCGCAGCAGTCAGGACCGGGGCTGGAGCCTATCTACCGAGCATGATACCGGCAGCAGCCGGACCAGCGGTACCGGCACCCTGGACTGGGTCACGCCGGTCAGCCAACTCAGCGGCAGCCTGACCCGTGACTCGAACGACTACACCAGTTGGAATGTCCGGGCATCCGGCGGCGTGGTGGCGCACGGCGGCGGGGTCACGCTCACGCCGTACTCCGTCGGGGACACTTTCGCCATTGCCCGGGTCGGTCAGGAAGGCGGGATCCGGCTGGAAACACCGGCAGGCCCGACCTGGACCGATGCCCGGGGTTACGCGGTATTGCCGTCGTTGAGTGGCTATCACCGCTCGACCGTCCAGGTCGATACGCGCAGCCTGCCGAAAAATGTGGATATCAGCAACGCCTGGCTGGAGACGGAACTGGCGCGCGGCGCGGTGGGACGGATGGATTTTGACGTGGTGCGAACCCGCCGGGTCCTGGTCAGCGTTAAGGATGCCCAGGGTGCGCCATTGCCCCACGGCGCGGCCGTTTTCAATACCGAGGGGCAATTTGTCACCGTGGTCGGTTCGGCCGGGGTGGTATTCCTGCCGGACGCGGCACCGGGAATGCAACTGGAGGTGCAGAATGCCGGACGGCCACTGTGTTCGCTGACGCTCTCTCTGCCGGAACAGGCTGACAGCAGTGGTTTATATGAAACCAGCGCGGCAGTTTGCCGCTGAACAAGGAGTGTGAAATGAAAAAATTCATGGCGCTGGCGGGGCTGCTGGCCAGCCTGACGGCGCAAAGTGCCGAGCTGGAACCTGCGCAACTCATCCCGCATCCAGCGGAAAGCCGCTGCAGCGTATCGGCCAGTACCTCCCAGATTGATTATGGCCGGCAGACCCGCTGGCAACTGCGGACTACGCCGGGTACGGCATTGTTATCACCCGGGGAACGCCCAGTGACCATCAGGGTAGCCTGCCCGTACCGCCAGAAGCTACGCCTGAAGTTACAAGGGGAAACTGGCCCGAGTGGGCGGCTGCGCTACGGTGATCGCGGTTATCTCCAGGTCCGGCTGGATAGCGCGCAAATAGACGGCCATCCGGCAAATTTAACGCTGAGTCCTGCAGGAGAAGCGGAAACCACCGTAACGCTGCCCGCCATGATGCCAACCAATGCGGTGCTGACAGCCGGGGAGCCGGGGCGGGCTGAGATCGGCCGCAGTTTAAGCCTGCAAATATCGCTCACGCCACTGCTGACCGAACAAGATAGCCGGGTCAGCGCTCAGACCGACAGCCGGGGTGCATTGTCGTTTGTACTGCTGGATTAATCCCCTCGCCCACCGGGCAAGGACAGTTCGCCGGAAAGGCGTTTAATCGGACAGGAGAGTCCCATGATGACCGTATTGTTGCCCCCGCATCTGGCAGAGAAATTAACGCCGAACGAACGCCTGGTGCTGCAGGCCCTGCTCAACGGGCAGGACCTGACTACCATTGCCCAACGGCGTAACCGCAATATCCGCACCGTCAGCAACCACAAGCAACGGGCGATGGAAAAACTGGGCCTGAACAACAACGCCATGCTGTATGCGTTGGCCGCCCTGCTGAGTCCGCCCTTGCCGCAGGCCTCCCCTCAGCAAATGCAGTCGCTCTCTCCACGGGAGCATCGGGTGCTGGCGGGCCTGCTGCAGGGTAAAACGGTGGGCGCAATTGCCCGCGAGCAGCATAAAAGCATCAAAACCATCAGCCTGCAAAAGCAGCGGCTGATGGAGAAACTGAGGTTATGCAGCGCGGTAGACTTGTTCAGGTCTGCGCCCGGACAGGCGCAGACGCTGTTGGCCAACTGGGGGCAGGTTTTTAAAGCGTCGGCTAATTAAATCCGGAATTCCCTCTTCCAGAGAAGAGGGAAATACGTCGTCTCAACAGAGCAGAATTATGACGCGGAAAGATCGATAACCATACGGCCACGAATGGTGCCGGATTTCATCTCTTCAAAGATGGCGTTTATATCCCGTAGCGGCCTTTTGGTGACTTTCGGCGTCACTTTGCCTTCGGCGGCAAACTGGAAGGCTTCTTTCAGATCTTCCCGGGTCCCAACCAGCGACCCCACTACCTGGATCCCGTCCAGTACCAAACGCGGAATGCTCAGGTCCATACTCTCTGGCGGCAGGCCCACGGCCACGACCTTGCCCCCGGCACGCACGGCATTCACCGCAGAGTTAAAGGCCGAACGCGCCACGGCGGTAACCACGGCGGCATGTGCGCCACCGACTTTTTGCTGAATAATTTCTTCGGCGTTTTCAGTTTTAGAGTTGATAACCAGATCCGCACCAATTTCTTTGGCGAAATCCAACTGGCCCTGATTAACGTCAATGGCGATCACTTTGGCATTAAACACGTTCTTGGCGTACTGCAACGCCAGATTGCCCAATCCGCCCAGGCCATAAATCGCGATCCATTGCCCCGGTTTGATGTCGGAAATTTTAACCGCCTTATAGGTGGTGACCCCGGCGCAGGTGATGCTGCTGGCAGCAAACGAGTCCAGGCCGTCAGGCACCTTGACCGCATAGTCCGCCACCACGATGCACTCTTCCGCCATGCCGCCGTCCACGCTGAAACCGGCATTTTTAACCGAACGGCACAGGGTTTCGTTACCGTTGACGCAATATTCGCAATGGCCACAGCCCTGATAGAACCAGGCGACGCTGGCACGGTCCCCGACTTTTAACGAGGTTACGCCCTCGCCGACGGCAGTGACCACCCCGACCCCTTCATGGCCCAGGGTGATGCCGGGGACTTCGCCAAAATCGCCGTTTTTGACGTGAAGATCGGTGTGACAAACCCCACAACACTCCATTTTGAGTGCCGCTTCGCCATATTTCAGTGGGCGAAGCTGCTTTTCCTGAATATCTACACTGTGGTTTTTAGTGACTACGGCAGCTTTCATAGGATGTCTCTCCTCAGGTGAGTTGAAGTACAGCTGTTAATGTAGTTACTGTACCCCCTGAGGGCAAGAAGTCTGGCGTTTTCTTTAAAAACAGAAAGTTAATAATTATTTCTTGCGAAATAATCAAACAAAATTCTTCAGCCGAAATAATGATTAACGCTTGGTTTTAGTGATTTTTGTTGCCTTGGCGGGGTTACCGGCAACAAATTCCAGGGTGGGCGAGTAGTAAAACGGCAACCAGGCGTGGTAACTGCTCTCCCACTCCCACTTGACCGGGCAAGGCCACAGAATATCTTCGTGCAGAATATAGTAGACCCATCGCCCATGCGGACGGCGTGGTTTGGCTGTGCGCATAGACCCTGACTTCTTTGGCACGGGTAGCCGTTGTTCCATATGAAATTCTCTTTGTCATCAGGGGCTACGGAGTGGCAAAGGTCAAATTTAACATGGACGGCGGTCGGCAAGCCATCTTTCCCGTAGGGACATTCATTCGCGACTTTTAGCCTCAGGCAAAACCCACATCAGGACGCCAGCCCGCCGCCGCCTGCGTAGGGGGTCTTACCGGCAATCTTCATCACTTCGGCCCCCAGGGTGACAAAAGGAGTCTGGCGGCTGGCATAAATCAGTCCACCCGCTTTAGCGCGCACCGCTGTTATCGTATCGGTGATCGGGTCGATAATTTCAGCTACCGCTTCATCAGCCTCTACCCACTCCCCCGGCTGGCGGAGTAACAACAGGATGCCGCTGGCGGGCGCGGTAACAATCTCCCCGGCAGTAAATGGCAACATGGCGACCTCAAGCTGTGGTATCACCGGGGAAGCACCGGCAACGGCACCGCGGTATTGCAAGTATCGATAGAGGCGCTCGGCATCGCCGCTGGCCAGTTCGTGGCTAATATCCCGCTGACCGCGTAACTCCAGCGTGACCGCCATGCAACCCGGTGGCATCCCATCCAGGGCGGGATGCTCTGCAGCCAGCCGGTGCCAAGGCAGGCCGCAGGCTTCATCAAAGGAACCGCCGCCGCTGTCTTGCGAAAGCAGCACCGCGCCCATACCCATAAAACGGGCCAATGTTTCTGCCTGTTCGCCCCAGGCCGGGTCGGCGTACATGTGCAGGATCGCCCGGTCGTCGCAGTGCAGATCCAGCACCACATCCGCATCACAGGCCAATAGCAACAGCTGCCTGCGCAGTGCCGTGACTTCGCTGGTGTCTGGCGCCGCCTGTAAAACATTGCGCATTGCGATGCGCACCTGCTGATGCAGGGGTTCTGTGGTACTGAAATCCTGCTGCCGTAACAAACGGGCCAAATCGGGAAAATCACGGTTAAAATTGCGGCCACTGACCAGATCAAAGCGCCCTACACCCGCATTGAGCAGCACCTGCGCCAGCCCCGGCGGGTTGGCTACCGGGACAAGAATTATTTCACTTTGCAGTTCACCCCGCCGTTCCGCCTGGCTGAGCAATCTTTTAAGATAGTGCAGCACCAGCATGCCGGGCAGTTCATCGGCATGCAGACCGGCCTGCAGGTAAATTTTTTCGCCTTTACCCGGCTGGCCGAAATGAAAACTGGTGAATTGGCGCTGCCCACCCAGAGCATGTTCAGGTAACTTATGATGATTAGTTTTCATTGGACGCCCTATCTGTGGAAAAGAAAGCCCGGCTTGATCGCATTGACAAAAAAATCCTTGAAATACTGTGCCGGGATGGCCGCATTTCGTTTCAGAAACTGTCCGAACAGGTCAATCTGACCGCCCGCCCTTGCCTGGAGCGGGTTCGCGGGCTGGAGCGCGACGGAATTATTCGTGGCTACAGCGCCATAATCGAACTGCCGGAGCCGGAACATGCGTTTGTGATCCAGGCGCAGATCGCGCTGGCCGATCACGGCCACTCCCAACCGGCCTTCGAGCAGGAAATGCGTAATACCCCCGAGGTATTGGACTGCTGGCTGGTCAGCGGCAACTTCGATTTTCTGGTGCGCATCGGCTGCCGCAGCATGGAAAACTATCGCTTGCTGGCCGATACCTGGCTGACCAGCAAAAAATTTCGGGTGGATAAAATCGTCACCCTGACCGAGCTACAGTCGATCAAACGCTCCTGAACTGCATCAATCGCGGCGGATAAACGCCAGCCAGCGACGCTCTGCCCGCGAAAACATGAAGATCAGCAGGAAAGTGCACAGCAAATACAGTGCCGCCGCCATCAGGAACGGAATAAAGGGTGAATAGGTGGCGGCATAAAAAGCGCGTGCCACACCGGTAATATCCAGCAGCGTGACGGTACTGGCCAGCGAGGTAGCATGCAGCAGGAAGACCATCTCATTATTCAGCGCCGGAATGCCACGCCGCAGCGTTGCCGGCAGCACCAGGCGGCGGATAATCTGCCACTGGCTCATGCCATAGGCCTCACCGGCAATCCACTCCTGACGCGGGAAGGTTTCCATCATGCCTGCCAACAGTTGGGCAACGTAAGCGCTGGTATTGAGTACCAACGCCAGCGTGGCGCAGAAAGTGGCGTCGCGAAACAGCAGCCAGAAAGGCTGGTCGTTCTGCCAGCCCAATTGCACCACGTCAAACTGTGACAGGCCGTAGTAAATCAGCATTAATTGCAGGTAGAGCGGCGTACTACGGAAAAAGTAAGTCACGCTGCGGATCAGCCACGACAGCGGGCGCGGGCCGTATACCTGGCCGATCGCCATCAGCGCTGCCAGCAGTAATCCCGGCACCACCGATAACAAGAACAGTTTGGCGGTCATCGCCAGCCCGGTGACGTCGGAACCGTCGCTCCACAGAAAGCTCGGTGCCGCATCCAGCATATTTTGCAGATTCATCAGCGTGCTCCTGCCGAATGGGAGGAAGCCAACGCGTAACGCCGCGCCAACCGGCTAAACCCCCAACTGGAGACGGCGGTAATCACCATATAAATCAGCGCCACCAGGAAATAAAACAGGAAAGGTTTTTGCGTGGCCCGCCCGGCCTGCTCTGCCAGCCAGACCATGTCCTCCAGCCCGAGGATCGACACCAGCGCCGAGGCTTTCATCAGCCCCAGCCAGTTATTGTTGATGCCGGGAATGGCGAAGCTCAGCATCTGCGGCAACAGTACGCGGCGAAACACCTGGCCCGGCCGCATGCCATAAGCCATCGCCGCCTCGAGCTGACCGCGCTCCACGGTGAGAAACGCCCCGCGAAAGGTTTCGGTGTAGTAAGCACCAAACACAAAACCAATGGCCAGCACGCCAGAGATGAAGGTGTTAAAGCGTAGCGGCCCCAATCCCACCAGGCCAAGCAAGCCGTTGACCAGCATTTCGCCGCCAAAGAACAGCAACAGCATGATCACCAGCTCGGGAATGCCGCGCACCAGCGTGGTGTAACCCGTCGATACCCAGCGCAACCAGCGCGGACCAAAGAGTTTGATCAGCGCATTGATCATGCCGAGCGTCAACGCCACCGCCAGTGAAACCAGCATCACGCACAGCGACAGCAACGCGCCATGAGCCAGCAACGGCAAATACTCTATGACCATTCCCGGCCTCCCCTGGATGACTGGATCCGAGCCGGTTTAGTTGCCATATATGTCGAAGCTAAAATATTTTTTCTGGATGGCTTCATAAGTCCCGTCGGCACGGATCGCCTTGATGGCCCCGTTTAGCGCATCGCGCAGCGCCGGATTGTCTTTACCCACCGCAATGCCAACGTCAGAGGAGATACTGCTGTCTTCAATCACCGGTCCGGCGAAGGCAAACTTCTGCCCGCGTGGGGTATCGATAAAGCTGCTGGCGGCCTGAGTGTTGTCCTGCAGTGACGCGTTAATGCGCCCGGACAGCAGGTCCAGATAGACGTTATCCTGGTTGGCGTAAGAGACAATTTTCACCCCTTTCCCGCCCCAGTGCTGTTTGGCGTAGGCCTCATGGATCGAGCCGGTCTGCACGCCAACGGTTTTGCCTTTCAGGCTGGCGACGTCCGGCAGCAGCGCGCTACCTTTACGCGCCACTAACTGGGCAGAACTGCGGTAATAGCGGTCGGTGAAATCCACCTCTTTCTTGCGTTCATCGGTAATGGTTAACGACGCAATAATGGCATCGAACTTATGGGCGTTAAGCGCCGCGATCATGCTCTCGAAAGGCTGTTTGACGAACACGCATTTGGCATGCAGCTGGGTGCACAGCGCGTTGGCGATATCGATATCAAAACCGGTGATCTCACCGCTGGGTGCCAGCACGTCAAACGGCGGATAGCCGCCGTCCACGCCAAAGCTGATGGTGTCGAAGGTCTGAGCCGCCGCAGGGCCGCTTAATGCCAGACTGGTCAGTAAAACCGCTAATGTTTTTTTCATGGCTGAGATCCCCGGTAAAAGAAAGTGTCAGAAACGCAGTGACAGGCAGGTCAGGCCGCCGTCCATTTTTTTAAATTCGCTGGTGTCGAGCTGAACGATCGGCATGCCTAATTTTTCGATTTGCGCCAGCGTTTGCGGGTAACCCTGTGGGGTGATCAGCGTATCGTTGATCCACAGCGTATTACCGGCGTAGGACTCCGCTTCCGGAATGACGATGCTGTTAAAACCGCTAAAGGCAGCATGGTGCTGGTAGTCTTCCGTCAACAACAGGGTATTGCGACCCACGTAATTGACGATTGATTTCAGGTGCAGCCCGGCGCTCACCTCAATGGCCGTGACCCGATAGCCATAAGGATCTACCGCCGCGGCAAATTCGCCGATACCGGCCTCATCGGTGCGAGACGTCAGGCCGACAAAAAACTGGCGGTCGACCAGCAGCACATCCCCACCATCAAGATGACCGCGTTGGCTCATGCGTACCACCGGGCGTTCTCCTTCGAACAGCGGTGCAATGGTGGCCACTTCGCCCTGGCGGCTTGGCGCGCCCGGATGGGTGATCACCGCCAGCTCCGGCATCACTACCGCGGTGTCTTCAACAAAGTGGGCGTCAGGAAATGCCGGGGCAGCCGGTAACACTGTCACTTTTAGCCCCAGGCGAAGCAAGGTGTCCACATAGGCCAAAAACTGGTGGCCGGTGACGGCAATATCCGGCGCCCCCAATTGGGCGGTGGTCTGGCCGCTGGCGCAGCTATCGGCAGGGAGTCTGGCAATGGCTTGAGTAAAGTGCATGGGCGATTCTCTCGGTTGAAAAAGACGGTCACTGTTGCTTCGATTATCAAACAGATACCCGTACCAATCAGGCTGAATCCACTCACCGGCACTCTACATTTGCGCTGTTTATTATCTCAGCGACGACCTATTCTGCTGTCAGGCGCTCTTGTACACCACAGGAGCCAGACGCATGCCCACCAGGGTGATCACACAGATGGCGGCACCGAAGTAAAAGGTCGAGGCTGCGCCCCAGGTTTGCCACAGTACACCCGCCCCCAGACTCGCCAACAGCAGCGCCACTCCACTCATCAGGTTGAACATCCCGTAAGCTGTTCCGCGCAGGTCGGCTGGGGCAGTATTAGCGATCATGGCGGCCAGCAGGCCCTGAGTCATCCCCATATGCACACCCCACAACGCCACACCGATCAGGAGACCTATCCAATGGTGACTGACGGCCAATACGATATCCGCCACAATCAACACCACTAAACCGGCTTGCAGCATGTTGCTGTGGCTCATACGATCAGAAAGTTTGCCAAAGGGATAGGCGGATAACGCATAGAGTACATTCATCGCCACCATCACCAGAGGGATTAAGGCCAGTGGAATATCCATTTGCTGCGCACGCAATACCAGAAATGCTTCACTGAATCGGGCCAGCGTAAATACCGCCCCCAGACCGACCACCCACCAATAGGCTTGCCCCAGCCGCCGCAGGTTTTCACGCTTAATAGGATTGGTGCGTTTATGTTCAATCGGTGATTTAGGCTCCTGAAGGCCAAAAAACAACAGCGCGATGGCTAAGACTCCCGGGATCACCGCTATCCAAAAAATGGCCCTGAAGTCATCGTGCCACAGCAACATTAACCCGACGGCCAATAGCGGCCCCAAAAAAGCCCCTATGGTATCCAGCGATTGCCGTAACCCAAAAGCGGCACCGCGGATCTCCGCAGGGGTAACATCAGCCACCAGAGCATCGCGGGGCGCACCACGGATCCCCTTGCCCACCCGGTCTAACAGACGGGCACCAAGAATGACGCCGGATGAACCGGCAACAGCAAATAAAGGCTTGCTGACGGCACCCAACCCATACCCTAACAGCGCCAGCCCTTTCCGCTTGCCGAGATAGTCACTGAGTACGCCAGAAAATACCTTGATGATTAGCGCGGTGGCTTCGGCCAGCCCTTCAATCAAGCCAATCACCACCACACTGACCCCCAGGGTGGTCACCATAAACAAAGGCAGCAAACTGTGGATCATTTCCGAAGAGACATCCATTAACAAACTGACGCCACCCAGTACCCAAACCCCCTTGGGGATGCGGCTTAACGTTGAAAAGCGTGAGAACATCGTGTTACTCCGTCAACCACGAACCTGAATTCAGTCCATTATTAAAGCAGTCGTTTAGGTCATTGATAAGATGCAAAAGAAAATAATTATCAATCAAGTTCACGCGGAAAGATGACGGGGCATTATTTTGACAATGACGTAACGGCCGATAAATGAGAAAGCAACGCTTATTCACTCTACCGGCCGCCAGGATTTCTTCGCTTATTTCGAGTTAGCCGCCATAAACTCGGCCAGATTATCCCGGGTGATAACTTTATAAGGCACCCAGTTGTACGGCTCGGTTTTTTGCTTTTCCAGCAGCGCTTTGGTCACCTGCACCGCCCCGGTGGCCTGCCCCTTGGCGTCCTGGAAGATGGTCAGGGTCATACCGCCATTTTTGACAAACTGCTGACCGTCCGGCGTGCCGTCAATTCCCGCCACCAGAATGTTTTTATTTTTGGCCTGGTTCAACGCCATGATGGCACCAATCGCCATTTCGTCATTGTTGGCGGCGATAGCGTCAATCGGGCGGCCGTTCAGCAACCAGCCGGACACCACATCCACCGCCTCATTGCGCTGCCATTTGGCAGTCTGTTTCTCCAGCACCTTCATGTCTTTATACTTGGCGATCACCGCTTCCACCGCCCGCGTGCGTTCGCGAGCCTCTTCGTTGGACAGCGCTCCCATCAGGATCGCCACGTTGCCGCGATAGTTCATCTGTTTCGCCAGGGCTTCCATCTGCATTTCACCGCCCGCCGCCGAGTCGGACCCAACATAGGCCATCGCCTTGCCCAGTTTCACCTCTGGCTTGCGGTTGACGAAAATCAGTGGAATGTTGGCGCGTTCGGCCGCATCCATCATCGGCTTCACGCCCTGGGTATCAACCGGATTGAGGATAATCGCGTCCACCCCAAGGTTGATAAAGTCATCCACCTGCTGCACCTGCAGCGCTACGTCCCCTTTGGCATCGACAAACTGCCCGTCCATATTCAACAGCTTTAGCTCACTGACCATCTGCGAGCGCAAAATAGAGACAAAGTTAAGATCGAAATTGGCCAGTGCTACGCCGACCTTATAGGTTTTCGCCTGGGCGCTGAAGGCCATGACCAGGCTCAGCAGTATCAATAACAAGGTTTTGGTTTTCATGGTGATATCCCGTAGGTTGAGGTTTATTTATTATTAAAATCAACGCATCACTAATTATTCCGGGCAACAGGCCAATACCCGGTTTGTTGTGGTTTATAGGGTGAAATGGTCGCGGAACTGGTGCAGCGCCTCGGTGCTGTCACCGGATGCCCAGCCTTCCATCGCCACCACTCCCTGATAGCCCATTTCGTCCAACGCGCGGGCAATGGCGCGGTAGTTGATTTCGCCGGTACCGGGTTGTTTTCGCCCCGGCACGTCCGCCACCTGAATTTCACCGATTGCCGGGCCGCAGCGGCGCATCAGCTCAATCAGGTTGCCCTCGCCAATTTGCGCATGGTAAAGATCGAGGTTCATCTTCAACCCCGGTCGATTAACCGCCTCCACCAAAGCCAAAGTGTCGTCGGCTTTGGCAAAAGGCGTACCCGGGTGATCCAGCGGCAGGTTGAGGTTTTCCAGCGTGAAAACCTTCCCCACGCGCTCTGCCATTTCTGCCAGCCGGGTCAGCGTATTGGCCGCCTTCAGCCACATTGCGCCCGTCACCACCGCCACCGGTTTCACCGGCAGCCCTTGCGAGTCCAGGCCGGTACCGTGCAGATTCAGGCTCGGGCAGCTCAAGCGTTGCGCCACCGCCAGCGACTGTTCGGCGCTTTGCAACAGTTGAGCGATCTCCACATCGTCGGTCAGATTGCCGCTGAGATAGCCGGTCATCGAAGTCAAGCGCGCTCCGGTAGCCACCAAAGCATCAAGGTCTTTATTGGCCCAGTTCCAGATTTCGACGCCGAAACCCAGCGCATCAATACGCGCTACACGTTCTGCAAACGGCAGGTCGAGAAACACCATTTCGGCGCAAACGGACAGTTGAAAACTCGCCATTATTGCTCCCCCAACCTGATCGGTTTGCCCTGCTGTACCGACGAAATACAGGCCAGTGCGATTTCCAGGGCATTGCGCGCATCCTGCCCCGTCGCCCGAGGCTTTTGTCCTTGCTGAATGCATTGGGCGAATTCGGTCAGCTCCGCCACATAGGCGTCATGCAGCAGATCGGTATCCTGGCGCGAAGTCTCAATGGCGATACCCCCGGCGTGATAACGCACGCAGTTATTCAAATTGATATTGCCCGCCTGCAACATGCCTTTACTGCCAAACACTTCACCGCGTACGTCATAGCCGTAGACCGCCTGGAAATTAGCCTCGGCCGTCGCGATGGCGCCGTTATCAAAGCGAATAGTGACTACTGCGGTATCCAGCAACCCCTTGTCCTTGAAGTCCGGACGCACCAGCGCATCCGCCAGGGCGTAAATCTCTACCGGCCTGGCTCCGGGGTTGAAGTGCAGCAAGGTGTCAAAATCATGGATCAGGGTTTCCAGAAAGATGGTCCACGCCGGGATCGGCGCCGGATCGCGCAACTGTGGGTCACGGGTGACCGAGCGGGACAACTGGGTGGTGCCATTTTCGCCCGACTTGACGGCGGCAATGGCCGCTGCGAAACCGCTGACAAAACGGCGGTTAAACCCCACCTGTAGCACCACACCCGCCTGATTGGCGGCGGCGATGGCGCAGTCTGCCTCCTCCAGCGTGACGGCCATCGGTTTTTCACAGAAGACGTGTTTACCCGCCCCGGCTGCCGCTATCACCCACTGCGCATGGGTGCGCGCCGGAGAAGCGATGACTACGGCATCAATGGCCGGGTCATCCAGCATCGCCTGCAGATCGCTATGGGCCTTGACGCCCAGACGTTCCGCCAGCCGCTGCGCGGCCCCTGGTAACGGATCGGCCACCGCGGCCAGTACCGCGCCCGGCACACGCCGCGCCAGAGACTCTGCATGGAAACTGCCCATTCGTCCGGCACCAATCAGACCAACACGCAGGGTTGGGGGTAAATGGCTCATCGTGATTCCTCATGTGGGTAACGCCCTTGCGGGCAACAAGTTCACTGAGGGTATTGCAAAGGGGATGCCAGCTTAAAACGCGGGGAATTTGTGAGGCGTTGCACAGATAGCCATAACAAAGTGACAACTAAGTTGACATGTAAATTTCACATGCCAATAAAATGGACATTACATTCCAAAATGGAGTTGCCGATGCCTACCGCCGCAGACCTGCTGCCAATCAAAGATGAGAGCGATCCGATCTTCAGCCTGCCGGAAGGGCCGGAGGCCGGTGAATGGGACAGTCTGTTTTGGCAAGGCTGGCAGGCATTTAACGAAGGGAGTCAGCCGGGCTGGATACGCAAGTCAATCCTGCAATCCTGGCGGCGCTCGCGTGAGTACGGTATTGATCCTAATGAGTTTGTCTATCACGCTCCCCCGGCAGAACAACTACAGGCCATCCTGTTGCACAACGCCGGGCTGATTAGCGTGGCGCGCAGCATCATGGAAAATCTGTTGGCCTACAATCCCGACGGCCATATCAATCTGACCGATGCCCACGGCGTTACCCTTCACTATTGCGGTGCGGACATGACGCCGGTCGGCAGTATTCTGCGTGAAGAGGTTCAGGGCACCAATTGCACCGCACGCTGCCTGCTGGAACAGCGACTGGTGTATGTGTTAAGCGGCGAAAACTGGAAGATGGGGCTGCGCCAACGTCATCGCCAGTGCGCCGCCGCACCGGTACGTAACGCCGAGGGAGCGATGATTGGCGTGCTGACCCTCACCGCTACGCCGGATAATTTCAATGCCCACACGCTGGGCACCGTGCAGGCAGCGGCGGAGGCCGTCGGTCAACAGCTCAAGCTGCAGCAACTCCTGGCAGAACAGCAGTCCATTCTGGAAACCCTGAATGAAGGCGTGATGGTTTGCGATCGCCAGGGCCGCCTGAAAACCGTTAATCGCTATGCGCGCCAGATTTTTGACGGTCTGGAGCCGGGCAACAAATCAATCGATGAGCTGCTGCGCCCGCAGTCCGGCTCGCTGCTGACCATGCCATTTTGTAACGATCGTGAAATGGTGTTTATGCCAGCCGGTAAACCGGCCCTCTCCTGCGTCATTTCATTGATGCCCGCGCCGGATGACGGTCGGGTGCTTTCAGTGCGTGAGAATCAGCGCATCCGTGCCATTACCCGCCGCGTAATGGGGGTTAGCGCCAGCTATACCTTTGAGATGATATATGGCCACTCCAGCCGTATGCGCGAGGCGATCATGCAGGCGCGCACCTGCAGTCGCAGTGACAGCACGGTATTGTTGACCGGCGAAAGCGGCACCGGCAAGGAGCTGTTTGCCCAGGCAATCCACAATGCTGGCGGACGTTGCAACGAACCCTTTGTCGCCGTCAACTGCGGTGCCTTACCGCGTGATTTGGTGCAGAGCGAGCTGTTTGGTTATGTGGACGGTGCCTTTACCGGTTCGCGCCGAGGGGGAGCCGCCGGCAAGTTCGAACTGGCGGACGGGGGCACCCTGTTGCTTGATGAAATTGGTGAAATGCCGCTGGAAGCCCAAACCAGCCTGCTGCGCGTGCTGCAGGAAAGCGAAGTGTTGCGCATTGGTGCGGCGCAGCCGGTAAAAGTGAATGTGCGCATCATTGCCGCCACCCATTGCGACCTGGTGCAGGCGGTGGAAACAGGCGCCTTTCGTCGCGATCTCTATTACCGTTTGAACGTGCTCTCTATCCCGGTTCCGCCGCTGCGCGAACGCCGGGACGACATCGCCGGTCTGGTTAACGGCTTTATTCACAAACTTAGTGCGCGGATGAAAAAAATCCCACCGCAGGTTTCACCAACGGCGATGGCCTGCCTCAACGCCTGGCATTGGCCGGGCAACGTGCGCGAACTGGAAAACCTGGTGGAGCGGATGGTAAACCTGTGTGAAGGATTACTGATCGACGTTGACGACCTGCCCGAGGATATCCGCCGCATTGCGCCTGAACCGGCCCCGCTCCCCTCCAGCCGGCTGGAAGACCATGAGCGTATACATATCATTCAGGTCATTGCAGCCAACGGCGGCAATTTGAGGCAGGCCGCCCAGACGCTCGGGCTGTCGCGCACCACGCTGTACAACAAAATCAATAAGTGGCAGATCGATTTGACGCTTTTGCGCCCCTGAGCGCTCTGGAGATAGGCAATTTTGCGCTCAGGCAACAGACCCGGTTATATTTTTTTCTGATTAACGCGTGCGGACAACTCCTGATGGCTTTCCTTCCGCTCGCTGTATCTGTCTGCAAGATAGTCAGTCTGTCCCTTCAGCAGCAGGGTTATTTTGAACAACTCCTCGGTGACATCGACGATGCGATCGTACCAGGACGAGGGTTTCATCCGTCCGTTATCATCAAACTCCTGCCAGGCTTTCGCCACTGAGGATTGGTTGGGAATAGTGAACATCCGCATCCATCGGCCAAGAATGCGCATCTGATTCACGGCGTTGAATGACTGCGAACCACCACAGACCTGCATCACTGCCAATGTTTTCCCCTGGGATGGACGAACAGCGCCTTCGCTTAACGGGATCCAGTCAATTTGGGCCTTCATCACTGAACTCATCGCACCATGTCTCTCTGGAGAACTCCAGACCATACCATCACACCACCTGACCAGTTCGCGCAGCTCAGCGACTTTCGGATGTGTTTCTGGCGCATCGTCAGGCAGCGGCAAACCCGATGGATTAAAGGTTTTGACTTCAGCCCCCAACGCGCTCAGCAGGCGACCCGCTTCCTCAGCAGCAAAGCGGCTGTATGAGCGTTCTCTTACCGAACCATACAGGATCAGGATACGCGGTGGCTCTTGCAGAGGCAGACGCTCGGCAATTTTATTATCAAAGCACTCAGCGTTCAGGGCTGGAAATTTCTCCACTTTTTTGTTCCTCATTTTGCACTCGGTGATTCAAAAGCCTACACATATGAATTATCATATATGTAGTTTAAGCGCATTGAGGTTCAAAATGCTACAACCCGTTCAGCTTTTCAAAATTTTGTCGGATGAAACTCGACTGGCCATCATTATGCTTCTCAGAGAGTCGGGGGAGTTATGCGTTTGTGATATCTGCGGGGCCACTTCGGAGTCACAGCCTAAAATATCCCGCCACATGGCGATACTACGCAATGCAGGGCTGGTCATTGATCGTCGTGAGGGGAAATGGATCCACTATCGACTCTCGCCACATATCCCTGCCTGGGCGGCAGAGACCATCACGGCATCCTGGCAGTGCCTGCGTGAAGATGTTCGCAGATGGCTGGCACAATCAGCGACATCCTCCTGTTAAGCCATAGGTTACACATTGCTTTAATCATATATAACGGAGTCTGATATGTTACTGGCAGGGAGTCTCTTTTTACTGACGCTGATTCTGGTCATCTGGCAGCCCAGAGGACTCAGCATTGGCTGGAGTGCGAGTCTGGGTGCCGTGCTGGCATTGGTCTGTGGTGTTATCCAGCTTGATGACATTCCTGTCGTCTGGAATATCGTCTGGAATGCCACGGCAACCTTTATCGCGGTGATCATCATCAGCCTGCTGCTCGACGAGTCGGGCTTCTTTGAATGGGCCGCACTGCATGTTTCCCGCTGGGGCAAGGGACGAGGACGTTTACTTTTCACCTGGATTATATTGCTGGGTGCGACGGTCGCCGCCTTGTTCGCCAACGATGGCGCCGCGCTTATCCTGACGCCAATCGTCATTGCCATGTTGCTCGCGCTGGGTTTCAGCCAAGGAACAACGCTGGCCTTCGTGATGGCAGCCGGATTTATCGCGGATACGGCCAGTTTGCCGCTTATCGTTTCAAACCTGGTGAATATTGTCTCTGCTGACTTTTTCCAGCTCGGTTTTACGCAATACGCATCGGTGATGATCCCGGTGGATATTGCCGCTATAGCCGCTACGCTGGTCATGCTGCACCTGTTTTTCCGCAAGGACATCCCGGCGACCTACGACGTAGCGCTATTGAAAACACCTGCCAGCGCCATTAAAGATCCGGCAACGTTTAAAGCCGGCTGGATTGTCCTTGTGCTGCTGCTGGTGGGTTTTTTCGTTCTTGAACCGTTAGGGCTCCCCGTCAGTGCCATTGCCGCTGCTGGCGCTGTCGTCCTGTTTGCCGTAGCAAAAAGAGGCCATGCCATTAATACCGGGAAAGTGTTGCGAGGGGCACCCTGGCAGATCGTTGTCTTCTCGCTGGGGATGTACCTGGTGGTCTACGGACTGCGGAATGCTGGGCTGACAGATTACCTTTCCGGTGTTCTCAATATACTGGCAGATAAAGGACTATGGGCTGCAACATTGGGCACCGGCTTCCTGACGGCATTGTTGTCGTCGGTCATGAATAATATGCCTACCGTACTGATTGGCGCATTGTCGATTGACGGCAGCACGGCCTCCGGTGTCATCAAAGAGGCGATGGTTTATGCCAACATCATAGGCTGCGATTTAGGTCCAAAAAT
Organism: Serratia sp. S4; assembly: GCF_000347995.1. Taxonomy (NCBI): domain Bacteria; kingdom Pseudomonadati; phylum Pseudomonadota; class Gammaproteobacteria; order Enterobacterales; family Yersiniaceae; genus Serratia; species Serratia sp. S4. Next base: position 2,594,645 of record NZ_KB661120.1, on the reverse strand, counting down.
CACGCCTATTGGCAGCCTCGCCACACTTTTGTGGCTCCATGTGCTTTCACAAAAAAATATGACGATTACCTGGGGATATTACTTCCGTACCGGCATCGTCATGACCCTGCCCGTTCTGTTTGTCACTCTGGCCGCGCTGGCGTTGCGGCTCTCCGTTACTTTCTAATGAGATACTGATATGAGCAACATTGTCATCTATCACAACCCGGCCTGTGGCACCTCACGTAACACGCTGGAGATGATCCGCAACAGCGGTAACGAACCGACGATTATTTATTATCTCGACACACCACCATCGCATGATGAACTGGTTCACCTTATTGCGGATATGGGAATTAGCGTCCGTGCGTTGCTGCGCAAAAACGTTGAACCCTATGAGCAGCTTGGCCTGGATAATGGAGTATTGACTGACGAGCAGCTGATTGAATTTATGCTTCAGTATCCGATCCTGATCAACCGCCCCATCGTCGTCACCCCCATGGGAACCCGATTGTGTCGCCCTTCCGAAGTGGTGTTGGAGATCCTTCCAGATCCGCAACAAACCGCATTCACCAAAGAAGACGGTGAAAAGGTAACCGACCACGCAGGCGATAGAATCAAGCCGGAGTAAAAACTTTAAAAACGGTGGGTATAACCCACCGTGACTGATTTAAACAATAAAGTCAGTGGCAGTATTTGCTTGCCCGACAATATTAACCAGAAAATCCGGAGCCGCCTGGCCATTTATATTTAGCGCCAACTCACTTAAATTACTTTGTGAGTCATAGGTTAGCAATGCCTCCCCCGCCTGCCCGCTAAACGAGTCGACGAAATGAATAAAGCCTGCGCCATTGTCGCCATGATTAAAGAAGGACAGATCGATTTTGTCGATGCCGGTTTCAAAGTCCAGGATTTTATCCGGTGATTTGAACGACGAATCACTCACCGCAGAGAAGACAAAGATATCTTTACCGCTGCCACCGAATAACTGATCCTGCCCGCCGCCACCGTAGATAACGTCATTACCCGCACCACCATGGATAATATTGGCCACATCATTGCCGACAATCACATCATTACCTGAACCACCAATGGCATTTTCAATCACAGCACCAACGGCGATGGAAACGTTGCCCTTCAACCCGCCGACGTCAGAGAAAGAGCCTTCCGTCAGATTGATGCGTTGGTTTTGCGTATAGCCCGAGAAATCAAGCGTATCATTGCCGCCGGCATCCCAGACAGAGAACACCAGCTTCTGGTTACTGTCCGTCAGCGTGTAGAAATCCCGCCCGGTATTAGAATTGAACCCGTACACCGTATCCCCGGTGCGCGTAGTGGTATTGGCGCCATAGAGATATTGAATAGCGGCAATATCGTCAACCAGCGGTGCGGCGGCAAAATGACCGCCGTTATCACCACCGGTAAGGGATTCATCCCAATAGCTCATTACGCTGAATTGGCGCGTATCCTCGGCGTAATTCGCCATGCTGTAGTTGGGTGGATTGTTTGCATCAGCATTATATTTTCCTGGATGATCCAGTCCCAACGTATGCCCCAGTTCATGGGTGATGCTCAAACGGCCATAGTTACCCAACTCCGGGTGCAGATTGGCGTAAACCCCATCCCGGGGATCCGCGTAATCGTAATTGATGTTGAACCAGCTTTGACCATCGGTATTATGCCCTCGATAGTCGTTACCCGCCCCGCTGAATGGCTTAATTGCATAAGCCTGGCCGGAACCCTCATAATTTCCGAAGGTAATATTGGACTTTTGATCCGGGGCAACTTCAACAAACGTAAGGTTAGCTACATCAGCCCAGGATTGCAGCGAAAGCTTGGCCTGGGCCTTTTGCTCTGCGGTAAAGGCGCTAAGGCCGGTATCTTGATTATTGGAGCCAAATCGGAAGTTTAAATTACTCTGATTATAATCCCAGTCAGGGAACGAATAAGTGACGGTAGCACCTTTGCCGGTGACATGAACGCCATTCCAGGTCTGCTCACTACGCGCTATTTGCTTGCCAGCCTCTTCCACACCAAAAGAAGGCTTATTATTGAGGGTTAAACCATTTCCTCTATTATGATAATTCAGCAAATCATTAACATCATCCCAACCGCTGGTCTTTCCATTTAGGGAATTGTCCATATCCATCTCCAGTAGGTTAATTCATTTCCGTTATATAGAAATAAAATTTCGATATATAGAATTACCGCAACATCATATCGCAGCATTTAAATGCTAGTATGATTTCCAGATACCTCAATATATTTTGACAAAATAATTTATGGCGGAGTAATCATCTTTCAAATATCTAATTATCAGGGTGAACAACCCAATGACACCGACCAGTGATAATCCAGGGCTGCTCCCCTCAATCGAGCCAAGTCCACTTGCCATTTTCCGTGCCGGTTGCGCTATACTGTGGCCCACTTTTTGTAACGAACTCAGTTGACTATGGAACGCTTTCTAGAAAATGCCATGTACGCCTCTCGCTGGCTACTTGCCCCGGTTTACTTCGGCCTGTCGCTGGCCTTGCTGGCGCTGTCGATAAAATTCTTCCAGGAGATCATCCATGTTCTGCCTAACATTTTCGCCATAGCCGAGGCGGATTTGGTTCTGACGCTGCTGTCGTTGATCGATATGGCGCTGGTAGGCGGACTTCTGGTAATGGTGATGTTCTCTGGCTACGAGAACTTTGTTTCGCAACTGGATATCAGCGACGACAAAGAAAAGTTGAGCTGGTTGGGCAAAATGGACTCCACATCGTTGAAGAGCAAAGTGGCCGCGTCAATTGTCGCCATCTCTTCCATCCATCTGCTGCGGGTGTTTATGGATGCCAAAAACGTGCCGGACAATAAGCTGATGTGGTATGTGATCATCCACCTCACCTTTGTGCTCTCCGCCTTTGTGATGGGCTACCTCGATAAACTGACACGCGATAAAAAATGATCCTCCGTTAGCCGTCACCCTCTGCTGACGGCTAACCACTCCCCCGTTTAAACCTGCTATTAATCAATGAATTGAGTCGAATTTTAAACCTCTTCTTTTAGTGACGCCGTCACCATTTGATTTTTATCCACTCATCTGCACAATTTCACTTGATGCATCCAATGATAATAACATTATAATGTTATTACACTTCGACAGGCACAGATGCCGGCACAAGCTGAGCTTTGTCCCGCTGACAGGACCCTAATCAATCATGCCGCTCAATGGTAAACCACTACAGTTTCAGGATGTTCAATCTATCCTGCCGCACCGCTTCCCCTGTCTGCTGGTTGACCGCATTCTGCCTGACGGCACCTCCGTTGCCGAAGGCCGCTTAAGTGCCATCAAAAATATCACTGCCAACGAACCGACCTTCTGGACTGGCCACCACCAGACCACGGTGTTTCCCGGCATATTAATGGTGGAGGCACTGGCACAAACCACCGGCTTGTTGGCGCATTACTTTCTCAGCCCGCTATTACCCGGCGAACATTACTATTTTGCCGCCATTCATCACGCTCGCTTCTATCGCTCGGCCCGGCCTGGCGATCAGCTTCGCATGGATGTCGCCTTTGTCCGACAGCGCTCCGGCCTTGCCCGCTTTACCGGTCGTGCTACGGTAAATGGCCGCCGCATCTGTACCGCCGAGTTTATGTGCGCTCGTAAGTAGAACCGCCGTTTTTGATGGAGGCTTAAAGAAATAACTATGTCTATGGTTGATAAATTGCTCAATAGCCTGGATTTTTCTCCTCGCGGTCAGGTGATTGCTCGCGAGCAAGACCACTGCGGTGAAATTATTGTCTCTGACCACAAGGGCTACCGAACCCTGCGTTTTGACGGTATTTGCGAACAAAGCAAAATGTGCATCGATGCGCCACAGGTTCCGGTTCACAACTACATCAAAACCATGCTGATGGCCGTGGCCTGGCAGCCGCCTTCGGCGGTGCTGATCCTGGGATTGGGCGGCGGCGGTCTGGTACGGGCATTACATGCCTATGACCCCAATATGCTGCTGGAAGTGGTGGAACTGCGCGAAGCGGTGGTCTCTGTTGCGCAAAGTTATTTCACCTTGCCCAGCGACGATACGGTTATCTTGCGCGTTGCTGACGCGGGCGACTTTTTACGTGCCCCCATAACCCGGCAGTATGATCTGATTTTTTCCGATCTCTACAGCGCCTTCAGCATGGATCCGCAACAGGGTACGCAAAGCTTTCTTCAGCGGTGTGCCGGACGGCTTTCACCACAAGGTTGGTTGGTGCTGAACTACCATGAAGTGCCCGATGAAGATTCACTGCTGTACCACAGTTTGCACCGGGTGTTTAACAGCGTGTTGTATTGTGTTGCCCCCAGCGGCAACGTGATTATCTATGCCGCATTAGCTGAAATCGAGACGCCGCTAAATCTGCTGCGTCGTCTTAGTGCCGAAGTCGGGCCGAGTTTTAACTGTGACCTCGGCTACCTGTCACGCAAGATTGAACGCTTGCACTTTAGCTAAGTCGGCATGGTCATTTCACTATTATCATTTGATTATTATTCTCTGGAGTCACCATCATGGAAAAGAAAACGGCGCGCCTGACCGTACTCATTGATCCTGACAAGAAAAAAGCGTTGGAAGAGCTGTGTTTGCAACAGGACGTCACCCCCTCCCAGGTGATCCGCCAACTGATACGTGACTATCTGCACAAACACCAGGTGGAATATCCGAGCCAGCCGACGCATTCCAATCCGCGTGTGGATAATGCCTGAAGTCAGATGGCGCAAGACTCGCGCCATCTGTAATCGCTTCACTAATGCCAGGCATGAGTGATACCTGATGGCAACGATTTTGGAGTGTTCACCGGCACCCATCTGGCGAGCACTTTGGCAAATCAGCGCCCCTTCATATCATTAGCAAGGTATAAATATCATTACCTAACTATTATGATGACTATTTCAACTGTTTAATTAGTTATTCACAACCTTTATGATTAAAGAAATTCCTACTGTGAAACTAATTTCACAGCTAATGATATGACCTATTTTAACAATACCTTCCTAACCCACATAACCTCTATGTGCAATTCATTGATTTGTTTTGTTTTATAAGTTCCATTAACAAAATAAATACAATTGGCTGTTGTTTATTTTATTCTTTAAATAATTTTTCCATGGTTTTGTTAACGCCGTGATTTGCTTGATTATCTCGATCGCAACAAAAAAATACTTCATTTATTTTTAAGTGTCAGTTGATTTTTTAGTCGCCATTGCTATTGTTGAAGTTGAGTAATTCATCGCTCCCGACCCGAAAAGTAAATTCTATTTTTATACTCACAAATGTATAAGGATCAGATCATGCCCATTAAAAAATACGTCATTCTTGACAGCAATCCGGCTGCTGTTGGGAATGATGACTTTATTCTATTAGGTTTGAAAAATGAAGGTTTTGCCAGAGGTTGTCCGATGTTATTTGGCGGAACTGCTGATGCAAAAGACGGCCCGGTCGATGGCAAGAACTTTGCCTTAAACGTAATTAAAAGAGAAACCTGGGAAGAGACCCTGCACAATATCGAAGTTGAACAAGTAGTTCGCTATAAAGTTTTCCCCAATGATATTACTTTCTATACCAGCAAGGTATTTACCTTCAACGGAACAGTGAAGCTTGGTGGCGAATTCGCCTGGATACGTAAAGTCAGCAAAGGTAAACTAAAAGCCTATTTTAAAAGCAAACCTTCTGCCACTAAAGACATGTTTGCTCAGGAACTGTATGCCATGACGGAAGATCCGAAAATCATTCCTACCGATGGTGAATTCGAAGAATATCTTGGCTCCGACACTCTGAGCGCCATTTACGCTTATTGCAAAGAAACCTGTAAATAAATAATTAACCCTTTAATCAGCTATGGTTTGGTTCATTGCCACCATCGCTTGTGCACGCTTATGTCTGAAACTTATTGGGTACTGATATTATGATCACTCAAGGTTATACGTCAGATGAGAAGACTATTGTTAAAAATGTCATCAGCAAATATAGCAATGCCGGCCTGTTTATTATTGAACCCGGCGATCCCTTGCTGGTCAGTTTTTACGATATTCAATTAAAACTTGCCGGTCTTACCCCGGGTAATACTCCGCAGTTTACTCAATGCTGGCAACAGGCAAAACGGCTTAAACTCAGTGCCGGCCGGTTGAGCGATGCCGGTAATGGCTCTGCTCAACCGGTATACAGCATTGTCCGGCTGGACTCTACCGACGGTCGAAATTATCGTGCCAATGCCATAGGTTCCCTGCCTGTCTCGGCGACTAATGTAACGCAGACCCTTGGGCTGTTTGACGGCGAAGCCGGCAATGTAGGGCCGGTTAACTACAACCAGGCCTATGTCTACGCCGCAGACTGCGCCCTGAGTGCCGACGGGGTTTATCCGGGTAGCCAGATTGCTGCGGATTATCCGGTCACGGTGATTTATACCTTTGCACAGACTATCGGTAACCAGACGGTGTACGGGGCAGAGATCATTACCAGCCAGAGTTATCCAAAAAATATCTATAATGAGTCACCGCGGAGTCTTATTAATCCAAATGAAATCAAGATCTGCCTGACCCGCGATGAGGCCGACTGTGATTACCGCAATAATTATGACGGTTCGGTCAGGGTGCCAATTAAAGGCAATATTACCTACCTGGGGCAAATTGAGCTCAACGGTGGTCAGCCTGTTAAAGCCAGCAATACCATTTATTTGATACGTACTCGTGCCGGCGGCGATCCTGTCACCCCTTTCGGTAACTACAATATTTTCAATTCTGCCAACACCAGAATTATTGGTGACAATATTTCCTGGGATCTGGATTGGCTAAGGTTCAATCAGGTTGACTTTGACTCCGGCGAGTGGATTTATTATGTATTCAAAGTTATTCTCAATGTCGATGGAAAAAGCATTGCGACCTTTATCACCAACGCACCTAAAAGCCTTGAGCCAGATCAGCGTTTTTTAAATACAGAACTATTAAAACCCATGCGTATTGTTTATGGCTGCCTGGCTGAGAACACAAAAATTCTGATGCCGGATGGTGGTGAAAAATCAATTTCCGACCTGGCTATCGGTGAGTACGTATTATCGAGAAACAATACTCCGCTCAAAATTGAAGCTATCACTAATGGCCAGGAGCGCAATTCCATCGAAATAACCACCAATAACAGCAAAGGTAAAATAAGAACCATCACCAGCAGTCTTGGCCACCCTTTTATTACCTCGGCCGGCGTGGTGATTGCTCGCGAATTGAATCACTCATCAAAATTAATCACCCTGGAGGGTGAATGCGAAATTATAAGCATCGTGCAACAGCAAGGAGAACTGAAGGTATATAACCTGCAACTGACGGCTGAAGCGCCCGTTGACAAAACTCTGTACGATGACAACACCCTGTATGCCAACGGTATATTGGTCGGTGACATCCAGATGCAACGTATTTATGAGGACGAATATTACCAGCGCCCGGCGAATATCCTGAGCAAACTGCCAAAAGAATGGCACCAGGATTATCAAAACCATCTCAACGCGGCGGGTAAATAACTCATGTATCAGGGCTACCCGGATTTTCAGCAGATTATCATTAGCGATCGGCTTAGGTTTATCGCTACCTATCAACAAAATGACAGCTATTTCTTATACCCGGACTCCGTCAGCATTCTGGTCGCGGAACCACTGGCTTTCTCGCTGGATATTGTTCGCAGCCCCAGCACCGACAGTATCTACGGCTGGCTGAATTTCACTACCGAACTGCAGTATGCCGCAGGCCAAAGTCTGGTGGATTTCAAGCAGCAACACCCGGATAAAGCGGTGAAGGTGTTACCCATATTACCAGGCAGCCTGGGGTTTGACGTCCCTATTGAGTATCACAGTGCCCTGCGCGGACAAAGCTATGACGCCACCTGGTATTCGGCTCAGTGTATCCAGTTTATTATTTTGCTGAACTCGGCCAGCACCCAACTGATTGAGAAAACCCTGCTCGACGATACCATCGGCTTTAATGCCCGGCTGGACGGTTTTGTTGAGGGGGTATCGCCGCGCATGGCGTATTCCGTCGAGTTTGATCCCCGCGCGCTGATGCTGGTGCTGGCCGACGGGGCCAAAGGCACGCATCTGGTTGACGATGACCGGGTCGCTTTTGACTATGGCCTGCTGACGCAATATATCTACCAAAATCTCGCGCGGCTGCCGCTGCAAATCAGTCCCCCCTTGCCGGAGAATCATCCCGAGGAGAATCTGCTTTTCAGCCAGACATTGCTCGATCGGCTCTATAATTCGCTGGGTTCGCCCTACGCAGGCCCCGCATCCAGCAATACGGCGATGATCGCCCTGCGGGTACCGGCGCAAGGCGGCCGGGTGATCTTTAAACTCGACTCGGTGGTGCTGAGCCAGCGCCCGCTGTGCTTTATTCTGGATCCTTTTGCCGCCGCACAGCAAATCGCCAGGGTCTCGCCCGACAGCATTATTCACCGCACTACCGCCCCGCCAATTCCACAGGGTGAACGGGAGATAGACGTTTTCTACGCCTTCCCGCTGGGGTTGAAAAGCAATGTTTCTATCGATATCCAGCTTATCGTGCCGGCGGGGGATATTTACCCGCTGGAACAAAGCCAAACTCAGTTGCTGCGCCCCGACCAGAGCCGGTTGACCTTCCGTTTTGATACCAGCTCACTGGAGACCGAACCCTTCTTCTACCAAATACGGGTTAATTATCCGCAGGATGGTGGCTGGCGCATCCTGTACGGTGAACGACAATCGTGCGAACAACAGGCTCTGGTGCTCGATTACGCCGCGTTACCCTGCCAGTTCCTGACCATCAATATTGATCCGGGTTTTGCCCGGGAAAGCAGAATTGGCGGGCTTTATCATTCTGCCGGCTGGCAGCAGGATTTAGCCTTAACCGCCGCCGCACCCTACTTCAGTTGCCCGATCCTCGGTGATGAAACCTATGCCGAAGCAACCGCCTATCAACTTGCCGGCAGCGGCGTCGTGCCGCTGCCGATGCCGATTACCCAGCCCACCACCATCGGGGCTTACAGCTTCCCGCAGTTTGGCTCACAGCGAGCGCGGATCACCGTCATTCTGCCCACTGAAATGCTCAAAGCCACGGTGCTCTTTCAACCCCAGAACACCGACCGCACTACGGAGCATACCTTCACCCACCAACAAAACTGTTTCGATTACTCGTGGACTGTCACTTCTATCTTTGCCTGCGGATTCCGCTACCAGACCCCTTCGGGCCAATGGTCGGCATATGTGACCGGCGATCAAACGATTGATATCAAAGGTGAAAAATGAACGCTGAAGATTTGAACCCTCAACAAACGCTACAGAACTTTTTCCTGCTTGGCCGAGCCTTCGCTTTCCACGACCAGACGCAACCGTCGGAGTGCTACACCTACGGCAGTTTTACTCCGCAGGTGGTGCTGGAGGGTAAGGTCAGCGCGCTGCATTTGCTGACCAGCCCCGGTGGCGGTCTGGCGACCTTTATCGCGCCCAATCTGCCGGTGGATACCGCGGCGATTGAAGCCTATATCCGCCAGCATTTCATCCCGGCTCCGGGAAAAATAGTGCTGCAACAGGGCGACATTCGCCAGTCGCTGTTTCTGCGCTTTGTCCACCAGCCGGAGTCCGGCAGTTATAACGTCGAATTCGAACAGTCAAAAATGCCGCTGACCCATGCCGAAGCCGGTCTGCTGGACAACGCCATTCGCGGAGCAAAGAGCCAGGTTTATCTGGTGACCCACAGTCGGTTTAGCGTTAGCAGCCGCGTTGCAGCCAGGTTGGAAACCGACTGGGTGGCTTTTTTAACCCTGGCCTTTAACCAACAGGCGCGGCAACCGGAAGTTATCGCCGTTTTGCTTAATCAGCAGATCGACGCCGGGGTCATAACCCTGCTGGAACAGTTCGATAACGATCCTTCGCAACAGACCCGCGACCTGGTCAGAAACGCACTGGTGAATACCGCAGCGCTACTGGTCAGCAATACGCTGCGTAACATCCATTCCATCGATGAGATCCCCAGCAAGATCAGCTACGACGTCAGCTACAGCAATAGCGTGCCGCAGCGCTATTTGCTGGTTCAGCAGCAGGATATTGCCGCCTTGCTTGGCCAACTGCCCGCCGACGGCATTATCACTTTTACGCCGACGCCGTTGCCCGAACCTACCCGGCCGGATAAGCCGATAAAACACCGCGAATGCGTGGTGAGTCTGGGGTTCAACCCCAAGAGTTTTAACATCATGTCGATCGAGCTGCGTTATGCCCAGTCGCAAACGCCGATGCAGTGGCCCAGCTTCCCCCCGGTCACCTTGAAAACCACAGAGGAGGTCAGCGTTATCACCCTCAAAGTGACGTTTTCCGATTACACCAGCTATGAAAGCCAACTCGGCTGGCAAGACACCCTGGCGCTCACCCCGCAAGACCTGGGTTTCTATAGCCTGCTGTTCGAGGCCGAACAACTGAAGGCAAAATTTAAGTCAATTAGCGGCACCGCCACTTATCAGCCGGCAGGTCAGGCCAAAAAACAAAACTTCAGCTTTTCGTTTGCCACCCAGCAGTGGCAGGCCAACTGGTGGATTAATGCCCATGCCAGCGGGTTAAACGGCCGCGTTGACTACCAATGGCAAGGCAAACTCGACTCGATATTCCCCAAAACCTACGACTCTGGCCCGCTACAGGCCAGCGCCAGCCCCGTCAAACTGCAATACAACAAGTGACATAAACAAGAGGAACGCCCTATGTTAACCACCGCTTTGCAGCAATCGGTCAAGATCGCCACGGATAAGTATCTGGGTATTAAGGAATATGCCTTTACCTGTTATGGCGACAGCATTGATAAGAATATTTACTATGTGGTGCCGGAGATCCCGGTGTTTGTCGCCAGGGATACCAAAAGCCCCTATTTCATGTTCTACAAGTATCGTAGTGAAGACACACAGGGCGGCTATGCGCAATTTACCGTAATGCTGCCGCAGCCTGATTCGGAGATGAAGAAAAAGATCAGCATCGAGTTGCTCGGCAAGCTTAAAGATCCGCTGATCGCCAAATCCACCCTGATCGTCAAGTATGTTCAAGCCGAGCAGGCCTCGGTGGCCGATCCTGAAAATGCGACCAAAAAAACAGCCATGGATACCGCGTTGCGCAATACCGGTTTAAATGACGATCAGGCTGCCAGATTTGTCGCGTTATATGACAGCAACCAAGGCAATGACCAATTCGTGCCTGAATTGACGCCAATAGAAATCAAGCTGGAAGTCCCAAGACTCACCTCGGCACATGCTTCATTGATTCTGGACAGCAACGAGAAATTCTATCGCCAAATCCCCACCACGGTGTCGCCATCAGGCCTGGGGGATAACAACACCGTTTTCAGCCTTTCACTCACAGGCGAAGGCGCCACCCTGTTCGAACAGGTGTTGAAAGGCACCGATACCAACTCCAGCGTAGGCATTCGCTTCGATTTCAGTCTGGATGCCTCCCTGCCGGCGGCCAAAGTTACGGTCAGCTACGACAGTGAAATCACCAAATCGGTGACGCAAAACATCACCTACCACACCTGGTCGGCCGATGAGAAAAAGATTGAACGCGAATATATCGAAAAAGGCGCGATCAAGGTCGATGTTCAGACCGGGCTCTCTTACGAAGAAATGGGCATGACCGAGGACCAATACCTCAAATGGAAAGAGGGGCTGACCGCCTGGGGGCAAAAACAGGTAGAGCAGATTTTGAGTAGCCAAACCGGGCTGGACATGAGCCTCGAATTGCTTAACGACGCCGACGGCTTTGATAAATTCAAATCCAGCCTCAGCGAAACCAAAAGTTTTACCCGCGTCTATGAGGAAAACTCGGTGGTCTCTTTCTCCATCGCCCCTCAGACCCAGTTGCCGTCTATCCAATCCATCGTCGGCGAAGACAATCTGAAAGATTACTTTAAAGAGTACGATCTCAACGATCCTTTCTATCAATACATTCAGCCCGAGTTTTTTGTCACTCAGGATCTGGCGAAATACAACGTGGCCAATATCGTGGTGACCGCCATCTACGACAAAGACAATCAGAGCACTCTGCAGTTTTCCCCTGGCGACAGCGAACCGAAGAAAACCGGCAAATGGTTTATCAACCCCGAGCTGGGCCGGGCATTTAAATACTCCTATACCGTCAACTTCACCGGCATGCAGGCCAAGCCCTATCACTCTGGCGAACTTCAGAGCGATCAGGATCTGGTTATCTCCATCAACGTGGCCGAATGCGGCATCGTTTATGCCGACATTTCCACGCTGCTCGATCCTATGGGATGGAAAGTCTTCAGCCAGGTGGTGATCAAAACGCAATATTCCGATCCGGATAAGGGCGTCAAAATCAAAACCGACAGCCAGGTAGTCAGCGAGTCGACGCCTCCTCACCCCTTTATTTACCCGATTGGTGTTGATGTGGATAAGCCGATTTATTTCTCCACCGATTACTATGCTCTGGATGGTGACAGCCTGACCTATATCCCCGACGGCGTTGAGACCAGCCCGCAGCTACCGGGTTATGGGCTGATCCGTGGCCACCAGATCCTGGTCGCCAATGCCCTGCCGAAAGCGCAGAAGTACACCATTATCTTCAAGCCAAGCCAGAAGGAGATCACGCTGATCACCTATGAAATGGTGGTGTATTACCCGAAATGGGACTTTACGCAATCCCAATCCCTTGCCCTGACCGAGTTTGATTCTAAATCTCTCACCCAGTATCTGACCTTCAATCTGATGCAGGCTGAAAAAGACAACAAGGTGGAGATCCATTACGTCGCTACGGTGTATTACGGCGAAGATAACCAGGAAAAAACCGTTGAGAAGGAAGTGACAGGAACCAGCACCATTGTGGTGGTGACTTTCTGATGCGTTGAGCCCCCAGGGCAAAGCTTCTTTGCCCTGGATCACCTTCATCAATTGGGAAGGTCGCTATGAACACTCAGGTCGTAGTGCAAAACATCTGTTTTATCCGGGCCGACCCGGACAGGCCCATTTATTATTATTGCGCAGCCGCGCCGGGCATTAGCGTTATTAACGGTGACCAACCGGCAGTCCAGCTACAGATATTCAGGAACAGCAGCCAACCGGCCACGGTTTACTATGCCATGCTGTCGTTGCAAACCCAGTTAACCAGCAGCCCCGAGGCGGCACGGGTGGCGGCAGCGGCCAGCCCCGACATGCCGCGCGACGCGGTGTTATTACCCATGCAGGCGATCGCTTGCAGCGCCACGCTGAACATTCCCGGCTTTATCGATGGCCAAACCAGCAAGACCTCACTGAGCGACCAGCAAAACTGCTATCTGTTGGCTAAATTACCGGCTGACGCGGATATCGCTCTGCTGGCCAGCCTGATGGCGACCCCCGCCACTGCGCCCATCACCATCAGCTACAAAATTGACTATCTGCTGCAGTTGCCGCCAGCCACCTTTGAGCTGGAAGCCCGTTGGGATCAGGTTTATCAATTTCTGCAACAGTCGGTCGGTTTCAATCTGCTGATTTTTTCCGTCGATATCGAGGAAACCTCATCGCAGTTAATCAGCAAGAAAGTGGTGACCATTAAAGTCAGGGACACCGACCCCGATGGGCACTTCAAGCAGGCGGTGGCCGAGTTGACGCAGATCCTGACCGGCGAGTTCTTTACCCCGGTGTTTGCCGAAGTGCCGCAGCAAGACAAGCCCAGGGCCGGTTTTTATCTGCAAAGACTGTCGGTAGAAGATATTGATCAGCGGCGTTTAAGCGGCAAGCTGAGCGAAACTACGGTGGTCAAACGTTCGCTTTATCCGCAGGCACTGTTTGCCGAACTGGTCGCCGGCACCGACTATCAGGCCGACCGGGTGATCAGCCAAAGTGACCTGCAGGATGACTTTTTCGCTCACCGTGAAGTTCGGGTCAGCCTGCTGTCAGACGAGCTGGACGTTAACGTCCAATTGGTCATGGTGCGCCTGCGCTATGGCTCGGACAGCAAGCAATACACCTTTCGCCTGGGCGATATCGGGCCGAAGTTATTCAGGTCACCGAGTATTACCGATCCTGAAACCGGCAAAATGCTGTGGCCGGTCGAATACAGCTTCACCGTCTATCTCAATCAGGCCGTGGGCGGCGTGAGATCGGTCAGTTCCAGCGTAATGCAAACCGAACTGAACGATGTCTATCTGGATATTGAGTCGGTCTACGGCCGCTACGATTTTGTCATTGAGGCCGCCAGCCTGTTCGACTGGCGTTGGTACCAGTCGGTGTTGGTCACCCTGCGCTGCCGCCATATTGGGCAGCCGGTAGCCAGCCTGACGAAAAGCTTTCAGATTAGCCAGACGACGCAGCAGGACAGCTACCCGGTGATGCTGCCCAACCCGGATCAGTATTTGTTTGACGTCACCAAGGAATACAGCAGCGCCGTTAACTCGCCCCATATCTCCGTGCTGTTAAACGAGCCGACCAGCCAGGATGTGTACCTGGTCTCCAGCCTGTATCACCAGCGGGTGTTGATGATTGCCGCCAACATGGACTGGCAACAGGTGGCGTCGGTGCTGGTTTCTGCCAATTATGCCTATTTGCCCGGCGATGACGCCCCACCTCTGCAGCAAATTTTTCAGTTTACCGCAGCCGATGCCGCCCCTCAGCGTTTTAGTGCCGACCAAATCGACCCCGAACGACGTAGTGTCGATCTGGAGATTTGGTTTACCTACCAACCGGACCAAGGCGGGGATAAGCCCGATTACGTCCAAACCGCAACCGTTCAAGACGATATCGATATCGCCAACCTCATTTAAGGAACCATCATGTTATTACTCAGAGCAAGAACTGCCACAATCAACAACATCACCTTCTTTGCCGACGACTCCGATGACAAGCAGTTCTGGTATTTGCCCGGTGATATCCATATCGCAGAAAAAGACGGGAAACCCGTTTTTTCATTGATCAAATACACCGGCGACGGCAGCGGTCAGCAAGGGGGTTACATCAACTTCGAGGTCAATACCTCGATCGATGCCGCCGAGCTGGACGCCGCATTTAACGAATACCTGCGTAAACTCAAAGTTGACCCGAAAACCGCCCGCAAGGCTCAGGTGCCGTATGACAAAGGTACGGTAAATTTCTTCGTGCTTGACGTCGGCAGCAATGCCAACGGTGAGTTGATCAGCGCGCAGTGCCCCAGCCTGTTTGGCAACAATAGTGCCATTTTCAGCGCCAAACTGACGCCACAGCAGGCGGTGATCCTGGAGGCGGCCTTTAACCAGGCGCAGGCACCGGCGGCCGTGGCCTATAACCTCAGCTTTACCGGTATCACCCCGGCGTTAAAAGTTGAAGTCGAGGCCAAGTTTGAAAGCATCTACAAAGAGTTCGATGTTAAATTTGGCGCCAATATCCCGATCCCGGTGGAAACCCCGGCCAGTTTTTGGCTGGGCTTTGACAGCGTAATCAAAAAACTGCAGCAGGATCAGAAGTTGATCATCAAGGTCACCGAGAGCATGCCGAGCGAGGAGGAAGCCAAAGAGAAAGAATGGGCGCTGCAGTTTGTCAAAGAGGAGATCCTGAAAAGCTTCTTCACCGCATCGCTCAAACCCAATGATGACAGCAATACCCAGGCCAAATCAGCCAGCGACTCCATCCTGGAGTCTCTGCTCGCCAGCGGCAAAGAAGACGGCGAAGAAGGCGGCAAAGGCGGGCTGTTCCCCAGCGCCTCGCTGGAAATAAAACTGGTGCGCATCGAAGAAACCAAAAGCCTGAACTTCAACTACACCTCATCAAAAGCCCTCAGTCAGTCGGCGGTGCCGCAAAACTTTATCGGCAGCGACATTCTGCGTGCCAAAAAAGAGCCGCCTTATTTTATTGAAGTTAACGTTAACGATCCCTTCTTCCAGAAAATCGACTTTACCGTGCTGGGGCCGGACGGTTTTGCCGAATACGGCATTAAGGCCGCTACCTTCAAAATCGAATATAACAAACAGATTTATACGCCGACCGAGGCGTTCACGGCTGATGATGAGAAATGGGGCAAGGTCATCTCCCGCAGCCCGGATATCAATGAACGCTTTGTGATCCACAGCGAGTATGCCTTCAAGTCTGCAGCCACCACCGGCTGGGAAGGCAGCAGCAGCTACCAGCCGCGGTCGGTTTCGGCTTCGACCCTGCTGAATTTGGATCCCGGCGCGGTGCTGACCTTCAACGAGATCTCCATCTTCCTCGACCGAAAATTCTCCTGGGAGAATTACAACCAGGTGATCGTCGAACTGACCTACCTGGACGACAAAAAGAGCCGAAAAATCAAGAAATACTCGTTTAATCCGGATAAAACCGAGGAACAGACCTTTAAGTATCGCTGTCTGACCGAGCAGCCCTGGACGGTCGATTACAAAATCACTTATCTGCTGGTCGGTGGTGACAGCGTCACGCGTGATGGCAGCGAGAATCCGCCGGCCATTGTTATTCCTGCCGTGGCATAGGTCATTGACGATGGCCGAACGCAATACGATATTACCAGCGGCATGGAACGCCCTGGTAAGCGCCCTGTGTCAAGAGGCGCCCTATTTACGCCGCTCACTGGTGCCCGAAATCACCCGTTTTAGCCAGGCACGCCAGGCTTCAGGCTGCTTGTCCGCGGCCTTTAACACCAGCCTGTTGGGGTATAACGGCTGTCCGCTGGAGTTCACCGTCTCATCGTCAAAACCGCAGGCACTTTCCTGCACGCTGGACCCTTTTTTGCCACGCTATGCCGAAAATCGTGGGATCGAGGCTTTTTATCGGCACTACCAACAGATCACGGATTCACCCGCGCAGGACGATGCAGAGGCCTGTTTGGCCAGCGTCAGCCAGATGCAGCGCCAGGCGGTCCACCCCCTGCGGTTTGGCTCTTGGCTGGGACGCAAATATAGCCCGGAGACGGTTAAAACCAAGGTCTACTCCGAGGTACCGCCCGACGGTGCGGTGGAGGTGGTCTGGCCTGATTACCCTGCCGCGGCCTGCCAGCAGGCCGGTTTGTCACTACTGATGCTGGGTTATTACCCACAACAGGTCGACTCGCCGCGTGAATATTACTTTCAGTGGCACAGTGCGCTAATCACTGAGGCTGATATTGCGGCAGTCATGGCCTTTTTTGACTGTGAAGGGCTATTTCCGGCGTTGGCACCCCTGCTGGAGCGCGCCCGGCAACAAACTCTGAGTCGCGAAGGTTTTCCACCCACCACCTACGGTTTTAGCCTGGTCTATGGCCCCGGAGGTGAACTGGAAAGCTTCACGCTGTTTTCCATGGCGGCCAGTTTCTTTGGTGATAACCTGCGGGTGTTCCCCGCGGTACAAGCCTTGTTGACGCAAAGTGGCCAAGCCATGCCCTTGTTGCAAGGCGTCATGACCGCGCAGGTTCCCCTGCAATTCAACGTGGTGGGTTTTTCGGTGGATATGCAGGGCCGTCATGCCATCAGCTGTACTTTCAGCCCGCAAAATACCCACTTCGAAGTGCAGCCGCAGCAACCGATTTCATCCGCCAGCAATAATAATGAGGGTGCCAGTTTAAGCGCATTACTGAGTCAACAGTGTGCCAGCGGAGCCTTTGCCGCCCATGTCAGAACCCCGGACGGACGCTGGCATCTGGATGAAAACGCCTTTGTGACCGCGCAGGTGCTACGCACCCTGGATCACACCCCGCAGACCGAGCCTTATATCGAGAAAGCGCTCGATTTTTTAATCGCCTGTGAAACCCGCCCGTGCCATTTCAGCTTTTGGCCGCGTACTGCCCATCCGCAATGGATGGCGAACCAGAGTATCTGCGCCGACATTGACGACACCGCGATTATCACCGAATTGCTGTACAAGTTTGGGCGCATTTCACTGTCACAGGTCGGGGAGACGATTTCGCACATGAACGGCTATCAGCTACGCCGGGTCGATCCCCGTCAGGCCGCCGAGCAGCACCAATGGGCGGAGTGCCAAAGTTTTCACACCTGGATGAAAGATGACAATGACATCCGTCAGTTGGATTGCTGCGTGAACACCAACGCGCTGATCCTACTCCACGCCCTGGTGAGCGACAGCAACGCCGTATTACCGGCTTACCGACGCATTATTCAGATGCTGAATCAGGCGCTGCAGTGGAGTGACCACCGTTACGATCGGCTCAGTTCGCTAACGCCCTATTACGCTCACCCCAACGAATGGCGCATTGCCCTGGAGTACGCCAGGCTGGCGGGGATCCCGCAACTCACGCCGCTGATTGACGCATTGGCCCACTGGCAGTGGCCCGCCGGCCAGTTGGAAAGCCCGCTGTACCGTCGGCACGACGGGCGCTTTCTCTGGACCTCCTCCTGCCTGAACCAATTCAGAACTCTGGCCCAAACCGAACCCACTGAGGATAGCCATGAATACCTTTCTCAATGACCTGGTGACACTGAACCAAATTATTCTGCTCAATGCCCGTGAGCAATTTCCTGACGTTGAGGGCAAACAGCTACGCTACCGGGCGGCAGCGCCAATGCGAGAGGATGACCTGACCGCGGAGGTCTGCACCGAAATCGTTTCAGGGGAAACCCGCTACCAGATTGCCACCAGCACCGACGGCACCAGTTGGCGCATGCAACTGGACTTTGCCCTGAATCACTCTATCCCGCAAATTCCCTATGTGGTGCTGAGCTACACCCGCTTTGGCAGCGTCGAAGAGATGATTTTTGACCAGGTATTGCTGACCCCACAGGAGAATCGCTATCAGGCACAGCTGGATCTGTACAAGCTGGAGCAACGCGACGCCTTGCTGCAGGCCTTGTCGGATTACGATGCGCAAACCACGCTGGTGGTGGCAGTCAAAACCGAGCACGGCCTCACCAACACCGTCACCGACCCAAAAGTATTCTATTTTGCCGAAAACTATTATCCGTATATTTATCAGGGCATTGTGCCGCCACCGCCGCGCCTGCAGCTGATCCTCACGCCATTGCAGTACCAGCAACTCTGGTATAACTACTATCAGGACTACGTGCGCAAGAATTACCTTTATTACCTGCCGGATACCTTCCTGCTGGGCACGGATACCGATGGCAAGCCAATGCTGTCGATATCCTTCTCCGCCGACGATCACGCTACCTCGTTGGGGGATATCAAAGTGACCTTTGACTACTTCCTGTCGCCCAAGGTGAACCAGGGCCGTATTGCCGATGCCACTGCACAGTTTTCACAAATGCAGCCGGACGCCCGGCTGGCGCCCTTCGCCAATGCAGACTCACTGGTGTTGCAGTTGGCGTTACCCGAAGGCAAAACCGAGGAGAAAAATGCGCTGATCAACCTGCAAAGCGGCATAGTCGATTCATTCACGCTGCCCGCCCAGCAGTTCGCGTTGATCTGGGACGCGTTATTCGATCGTTCGCCGCAAAACCTGTTGCTGAAAGGCTATCTGGCGGTGCAGTTTATCGGTTTTAACCCGGATAACCTGCCGGTGATACTGGCGCTGGATGCCAAATATCAGAGTAAGGTACGTGACTTTATCAAACAGACGGCACCGGTCGACATCTACAAAACCATTGAATTCAGAAGCGACAGCGGAGCTTACGATCCCTCTGGGCCGCGACCTATCAAACGCATTTTGGTGAATATCGATAACCAAACCGTTGAGTTAAACAGGGAGCACCCTAATCATGACGTCACGGTCAAGGTCTCGGCATTGGATCTGATCCTCAACCCGGATAAAAAGCTGATTTATCATTACGACCTGCAGGTTTTCTACGTCGATGGCGGCATGACGCCCTACTACGATAAAACCTCCAGCTTTGAGATCATTTACGTGCCGTGAAGAGCGCTCAGTCTGCTGTTGGCATCCACAGCAGACTGCGCAAAAACAACATAATCAACCGGCCCGAGGGATCAGCCCCCCCATGGGTACGTTGCAAAGCCAACCCGTGCGCCATCGCCATGAATGCCGCCGCCAGCTCATGGGGTTCCGCGGGCGGCGTCTTACCCAGCTGCTGAAACAGCGAGGCTATCACCACGCCAATTTTTGCCTGATGAGTATCCCAGACCCTTTGATACTCGATGGCGAAGGCCGGGCTGCGCTGCGCATGCAGTTGCAGCTCTATCGACAGCATGCACCAGTCCACCTCCAGATTCAGGGTCGCCGACCAGGTCTCCAGCGCCGCAACGACCTGCTCCGGACTGCCCATATCACTCTGGGTCAGGCGGGTGAGCTGTGCCGCCTCGGTTTCCATATGCCGCTGCAACAGTTGCAACAGCAGATCCTCCTTGGAGGCGAAATTGGAATAGAACGCCCCCTGTGAATAGCCAGCCTCGCTGGCAATATCACGAATCGAAGTGCCGTCATAACCACCGACAATAAATAATTGGCGAGCGGTTTCAATCAGCCGTTCTCTGGTCTGATGTTGGCTCTCCTCACGGGTTAATCGTTTTTTTATCGTTTTCATCTGTATCAACTTTACGCGGATTGTCACTACTCTATAAGCATTCAAGATATCACTTGATATTTTAAACCTCTACAACTAGATTTGGATATCACTTGAACTTTGAAATTCACTTAAGATGTTAATCATGATGAAAATAGAAACGGCATTTGTCACCGGCGCGACCGGTCTGCTCGGTAATAATCTGGTGCGTGAGTTGATCTCTCGGGGTGCCAGGGTCAAAGCTCTGGTTCGTTTCATGGAAAAAGGTCGCCAGCAGTTCGGGGAGATTGAAGGCGTTGAATTAATCGCAGGCGATATGGCTGACGTCGCCGCCTTCGCTGAACACCTGCAAGGCTGCGACATCTTGTTCCATACCGCGGCCTACTTCCGTGATAATTACAAGGGCGGTAGCCATTGGCCGAAGCTGAAAGCCATCAACGTCGAGGGTACCAGACATCTGCTGGAACAGGCTTACCATGCAGGGTTACGTCGTTTTATCCATACCTCATCTATCGCCGTGCTCAACGGCGAACCGGGCCAGTCGATCGATGAAACCTGTTTACGGCGGCCCGAAGATGCCGACGATTACTACCACAGTAAAATACTGGCGGATGACGTGGTTTTGGAATTCCTGCGGCAGCATCCAGAAATGAACGGCAGCCTGATCTTGCCGGGCTGGATGTGGGGGCCGGGCGATCTTGGCCCCACCTCTTCCGGTCAGTTGGCCAATGACGTGATGCAGGGGAAATTACCGGGACTGGTGACCGGCAGTTTTTCTGTGGTTGATGCACGAGATGTGGCACTGGCCATGATACTGGCGGCAGAGCGAGGCCAAGGAGGTGAGCGTTATTTGGCCGCAGGACAACACATGACCATGCAGCAGTTGGTCCCCATGCTGGGGAGTATTGCCGGTGTCAAAACTCCCACCCGCACGTTGCCACTGCCATTTCTCTACCTGTTGGCGACGCTACAGGAGGCCTACGCCCGCCTCAGTGGCAAACCGGTGTTGCTCAGCCTGGCCACGGTGCGTCTGATGGTAAAAGAGGCCAACCGTTCTCATTTCAATCACGCCAAAAGTGAACGTGACCTGGGGCTGACATTCCGACCACTGGAACAAACGCTTCAGGATACCGTTGCCTGGCTGCGTAATAACAGGCCAACCTAATCCCCCGGGCAAGGGGAAACAGGGTTCCCCAGCCGTTGTCAGTTACGCCGTCTGCGACTCCACATAGCCCAGGGCCGAGCGCAATGTGGTTTCGTTAAGCGCCAGCGGCAGCAGATGAATCGACTCTCCCGCTTGCAGGGTACGCTCAATCAACCGTTTGATTTGCTCCTCATCGTGAATATCCACCTTCAAGGCAGCCAGACTCACCGGCAAATCCAGACGGTGATAAAGCGCTTTCAACTGCGCCACGGTTTCCGTCTGCCCCAACAACGCGCTTTGCACCAAAATGCCATACGCGACTTTGGTGCCATGCAGGAAGGCATCGGTCTGCGGCAATGCGGTCAGGCCGTTATGCACCGAATGCGCCGCGGCGATGCGGGTATAACGATCGCCCAGTCCGCCCACCAAACCGCCGCCGGCAATAATCGCCTCCAGCACATTAAGGAAAGCCTGACTCGATTGCCCTTCTGCCTGGGCTTTTAGCGCCGCTTCGCTTTCGTTGAGCAATACATCGCGCAGCGTCAGCGCGGTATTAAGACCCAGCTGGACGGTGAGCGGCAAACGTTCCGGTTGTGGACTGAGTACCACGGCTTCGTACCATTTCGCCAGGGTGTCGCCGATACCGGCCAGCAAATACTCTTTTGGCGCACGCAGGATAATTTCCGGCTCCACCAACACCAGATGATTGGCATCGTCGAAGATCTCATAGCGCAGGGCCTGCCCCTGATCGTTATACCAGACCGAAAGCGGCGTCCAGGCGGCACAGGTCGCGGCAATGGTCGGGATCGCCACCAACGGCAATCCCAGCCGACGCGCCACCACCTTGGCGGTGTCCAGCACCGCACCGCCGCCAACGCCAATCACCACCTGCCGGTCTGTTCCCGCCTGACGCACGATGTCTTGTACCGTGCTTTCACTGCAGTGGCTGTTAAACAACACCCGACGGGCATCGACGGCATCAAACACCGCTGGCAGCCAGGGTTTGGCCGCGGCCAGCGCACGTTCGCCATACAACCACAGCGCGTTGTTCAGCTGTTGCGGGGAATAAAATTGCGTCAGTTGGTCAATGGCCCCGGGGTAAGCAAAATAGTTGGCGGGGCCGGCGACCACGCGAATGTGGCTATCACTCATGTTCAAGTCCTTATTTTGTCTGATCTTGCCATCATAAAGGCGAGTTTAGCGTTGCCTAATACTCTTTAGCATTAGCTTATGATTTTTCGTTCATTGTCATCCGTTCAGCCCGCGTGGAAACTGACGGCTTCAATTCATTCTTTGAATAAACAACCATCCCA
Organism: Serratia sp. S4; assembly: GCF_000347995.1. Lineage (NCBI taxonomy): Bacteria > Pseudomonadati > Pseudomonadota > Gammaproteobacteria > Enterobacterales > Yersiniaceae > Serratia > Serratia sp. S4. The sequence continues at coordinate 2,571,829 of NZ_KB661120.1, read as the reverse complement.
ATGGTGACGATGAATTGTCCTCCCGTTTTTTAATGATGCTTAACCATGCAGGGTAAAACTTAATGAAACTGTTCAACACCTCATTACTGGCGTTAAGCCTGTTCGCCGTGTTTCCCGCGTTCTCCGCCTCAACAACCGCCCCCGTCCCGGCGGCGATCGCCAATCATCAGGGGCCAATCCGCATCGCGGTGATCCGCAATCTGGGTTCAGACGACAATACCACGCAGTTTGTCTCCGGGGCGGTGCAGGAAGGCCGCAAATTGGGTTTCCAGGTCAATACCTTCCTGACAAACGGTGACGACGCCAAGTTCCAGGATTTCGTTAATCAGGCTATCAGCCAGAAGTACGACGGCATTATTCTGTCCCAGGGGCGCGATCCCTATTCCACCGCCCTGCTGAAACGCATTGCCGACAGCGGCATTGCGGTTGCGGCCTTTGATACCGCAGTACAGGGCGAGATCCCAGGCGTTACCGTCAGCCAACAGGATGATGCTTCGTTGACCGATCTTTCATTCGGCCAACTGGTGAAAGACTTCGACGGCAAAGCCAATATCGTCAAGCTATGGGTGGCGGGTTTCCCACCGATGGAGCGGCGTCAGGCGCAGTATCAGAAACTGCTGAAAGATCAGCCCGGCATCAAAGAGCTGGAGTCAATCGGCGCGGTATCCTCCGACGTACAAGGCGACACGGCCAACAAGATCGGCGCTATTCTGGCCAAATATCCAAAGGGTAAAATCGACGCTATCTGGGGAACCTGGGATGCCTTCAGCCAGGGGGCTTATAAAGCCCTGCAGGAAAATGGCCGCACCGAAATCAAACTCTACAGCATTGATATCTCTAACCAGGATTTGGCGCTAATGCGTGCCAAGGGCAGCGCCTGGAAACTCAGTGTGGCCGTAGATCCCAAGCTGATTGGCGCCGTTAACCTGCGTTTGGTCGCCAATAAGATTGCCGGTGAGAAAACCCCGGCAACCTATGAATTTAAAGCCGCCGCCATCCCGCAAGACCTGTTGCTCAGCCACCCGGAGGCCACCAATGTCGCTTCTTTGGTAAAAGTCATTCCTGGCTGGGGCAAATCGGACGATTTTATTGCGCCGTGGTTCGCCACGCTTGAAGCGCAACAGGCTAAAAAATAAGGAGCGATGATAATGGCATCGCCAGCGCTTCCCCAACCCGAATACAGCCGCAACATGCGGCTGATCGGTCACAGCGATCAGGGCGGTAAGCCTGACGGTGTGCAGGTTATAGTTCACCGAGGCTATGCCTATGTCGGGCATATGGTTTCGCAGGGGTTTTCTATCGTCGACGTGCGTGACGTGAAAAATCCGCGCGCTGCCGGTTTTTTCCCCGCGCCACCGGGCACCTGGAACGTACATTTGCAGGCGCATGATGATTTGTTGCTGGTGATCAACGCCCGCGATCTGTTTGCCGACACCCGTTTTGCCGATGAAAAGGTCTACTACACCCGAGCCATCAGCCAGACGGTGTCAGGCAATGATGCCCGCGGCTGGAGCGCCGGGGTGCGCATTTTCGATATTTCAACGCCGGACCAGCCGCAAGAGATCGGTTTTTTGGCGCTGGAGGGGATCGGTGTCCACCGCATCTGGTATGTCGGTGGCCGCTGGGCCTATGTTTCCGCCCTGATTGACGGCTACAGCGATTACATTTTTCTGACCGTCGATTTGGCCGATCCACGTAATCCGCAGATCGCCGGACGCTGGTGGCTGCCAGGCATGCACAGCGCCGGGGGGGAAACGCCCAACTGGCCGGAAGGCAAACGCTACGCCCTGCACCATGCGATTATCAGCGGCGACACCGCCTATGCCAGTTGGCGTGACGGTGGGTTAACCCTGTTGGACATTAACGATCGCAGCCAACCGCAGTTAATTGCCCATCGCAACTGGAGCCCGCCGTTTGGCGGCGGCACCCACACCGCACTACCGCTGCCGGATCGGGATCTGCTGGTGGTGCTGGATGAGGCGGTACTCGACAATCAGCAGGACGGCGAAAAGCTGATTTGGCTGTTTGATATTCGCCAACCGGCCAACCCGGTGAGCATCGCCACTTTTCCGCAACCGGATGAGCGCGACTATGTCAGTAAAGGCGCGCACTTCGGCCCGCATAATCTGCATGAGAATCGCCCCGGCAGCTTTGTCAGCTCAACGCTCATTTTCGCTACCTACCAAAATGCCGGTGTCCGCGCCTACGACATCAGCAACCCGTATCAGCCAAAAGAAACCGGCGCGTTGGTGCCCGCTGCACCGGAAAGGATGATGGATAAACGCCCTGACCGACCACGGGTGATCCAGTCCTGCGACGTGTTTGTCGACGCACAAGGGATTATCTACAGCACGGATTACAACGGTGGTTTGTCGATTATCGAATATTTGGGTTGAATACATTTCGTTGCCGCCAGGGTTAAAACAACGCCCGACCCCGCCGCACGTTGATCCATATCGCCTACCGGGGTGACCTGCTGTAATCAGCGTCGCGTTTAATGGCGGCACGGCTCCTGATGGTCATTACCAGCGCAATGGCCACCAATACGCCAGCCGCCAGATAGGTCACTCGCATGCCATTGGATATCGCCTCTGCGGTCGCCAATTTGATATCGTCGGCGTTCGCCGCCAGCATAAACAACGCGCCCATGGCGGAAGCACCGGTGATCAAACCCAGATTGCGTGAGAGATTGATCATGCCGGAGATCACTCCGCGCTGCTCAGGGGCCGCATGCTTCATCAGCGCGGTATTATTGGCCACCTGAAATAGCGAGTAACCCAGGGTAATCAGGCAAAGAGGGGCCACGTAGCCGAAAACACCCTGCCTGATTGACATCATCGACATTACTCCCGCGCCGACGACCATGATCGCCAGCCCCACGGCAGTTGTTCTTGCCGCTCCCAGGCGATCCACCAGTCGGCCGGCAGGCACACCGAACAAAGCGGCCACCAGCGGCCCGGCTGACATCGCCAACCCGGCCTGTCCCACCGTCAAGCCCAAACCGCGCGTCAGGTAAAACGGTCCCACTACCAGCGACGTCATCATCACCGTCATCACCAGTGCGCTCATCATTAACCCACTGCTCAGCCCTGGCTGGCGGAACAGTGCCGGCTGTATCAAAGGCGATGCCGTGGTATTTTCCAGCCGCACAAACAGTCCGATCCCCAGCCCCGCGCACAGCAACAACAGCAAATTGATGGCACCGAAATCACCATGCCCCAGCGTCATCGACAGTGCATAGCAGGCCAGTGTCACACCAAGCAGCAAAGTGCCGGGTAAATCAAACCTGCCGCTCTCCGATTGCGGTTGCGGCCGACCGTGCGGCAGATAACGGTAAGCCAGCAGCAAGGCCAGCAGGCCCAGCGGAAAGGTAACCAAAAACACCGCACGCCAGCCAAAACCAAAAATCAATGCGCCACCAAGCGAAGGGCCCAGCGCCGTGCCAATCGCCGACATGCTGCCAAGCAGCCCCATGGCACGGCCGGTATTTTCTTTCCCCAACGTCTCACCGACCAGCGCCATGGTCATCGCCATCATCACTGCCGCTCCCAGCCCTTGTGCAATACGGGCGGAGAGCAGCAGCCAGATATCAGGTGCCATGGCACAGAGTGCGGAAGCGACGCTGAACAGGCCAATCCCCAGCAGCAACAGGCGACGTCGGCCAATGCGGTCGCCCAGACGCCCGACCGCGATGATGGAGGTGGTAATGGTCAGCAGATAGACGATCATTACCCACTGCACCGCCTGAAACGAGGTGTTAAACGCCAGCGCCAGCGAGGGCAAACCGATGTTGGCGATACTGGCACCCAGTGAGGAAACCAGCATGGACAAGGAAAGGCTGGCGAGGATCCCACCGATATGGGGGCTGGGGGCGGTATGCTGAGTAATTGGCTTCATAGTCTGACTCCTGAAAGAACCTGTCAGTAGCCTATGCCAGCCAATAACCTGGCGGAAGACGCAGCAGATGCAGTTTATTAGTGCACCCAGCGCCATGTTATGGCTGATATCGACCAGCATTAAGCAGCAAACTTTTAATCCGCTTCAGGCAGATGATGAGGAACTACTCAAGGAGACAAAATGAAAATCGACCTGCTGTTTGATGATTTGTCAGTACGCGCGGTGCAATACAATGCCCGCAACTCGGTAGAGGATTTTGACGCCTGTATGACGCAATATGCGGCGTTGGCCAGCCAGGCCAAGGCGCAAACGCCGGGGATTTATGACATCCACTACGGCATGGGCATTGCCGAACGTCTGGATCTGTTCCCGGCCGCCAACCAACCTGCGCCACTGTTGGTCTTTATTCACGGTGGATATTGGCACTCCCAACGCAAGGAAGAAGCCTGTTCGATGGCCGCCAGCTTCACCCGCCACGGCGTAGCGGTGGCCACGCTGGAATATACCCTGCAGCCGGAAGCCACACTGGCGGAAATCGTTCGTGAGGTGCGCAGCGCGATAGCCTGGCTTTACCACCATGCCGGCCAATATGGCATCGATCCCGAGCGTATTTTTGTCAGTGGCAGTTCAGCCGGTGGTCACCTGAGCGGCATGCTGATCGCCGATGACTGGCAGCATCTTTATCAGGTACCGGTCAATGTGATTAAAGGGGCGCTGGCGCTCAGTGGCTTGTACGATATTCGCCCGCTGTGCGATATCTACGTGAATGACTGGATGCGTCTGACGTCTGAACAGGCGGCAACGCTCAGCCCGCTGTTTATGCTGCCGGAAAAGGCCAATGCGCCGCAGATCCTGCTCGACGTAGGAGCCAAAGAAACCCAGGGCTTTAAAAACCAGACGTTGGCCTACTATGCCGCCTGCCGCGAAAAAGGGCTTAATGTCACGCTGCTGGAAGACCGACACTGCAACCATTTCACCCTGGTGAACGAGTTGGCTAATTCTGACAGTGCCATGTTCAAACGCGTCATGGCGATGATTATGTAACGCCGCCCAAACGGCAGAATAGTGCCCGGCTATTCTGCCAAGGTCATTTTATTAAGATCAATTGTGCCTTTGCTATGCACAAAATTGACTAAGGCGAAGGCAACTTCGTAATTCTTTGGTCTCTCTGGGTTACCTGTTCCTTTCAATATTCCATTTGGAAATATGAAAGTCCCGTTCGTTCTTTCGGCCCCCGCAAAATCGCCACACAATGAAGTCTGAATTGCAGCCCCATGCATAACCGCATAAAAAATCAGGTTTTATATCTTGTCATCGCTCATAACCGCTCAATTTGCCCGACTGGTGCTGGATAGCCGGCCCGAAGCCTCCGCCCTGTTGGCCGCCCGTGTTGGGGTGATGGATTATTTCGCCTGCGCATTGCCTATTGCCCAGGGCGCAATCACCGACAGCGGGCTGGCGGCGGTGAAAACGGTATTCCCAGCTGTCGGGCCAGAGAACCGCGCGCTGTATTTTGGCTATGTCAGCCACTCGCTGGATTTTGATGATTATCACCCCGCGCTACGCGGTCACCCAACCACGGTGGTGCTGTCTGCGCTGTTGGCGCTGACCGACGATAAACCCGACGTTAATACGCTGCTGAACGCCTATGCCGTCGGCGTAGAAGCCGCCGGGCGACTGGGACTGGCTGCGGGAACCCAGCATTATCAGTTGGGTTTTCACAGTACTGCGACCCTGGGAGCGGTGGCGGCCAGTGCGGCTGCGGCGCGCTATTTACAACTGACACCACAACAAACCCAGATCGCACTCGGGCTGGCCGCCACCCAGGCCGCCGGGTTGCGCAGCCAGTTTGGTTCGGCCGCCAAACCGTTGCATGCGGGACTGGCGGCACGCGCGGCGGTAAATGCGGTGCTGCTGGCTCAGGCGGGTTTTATCGGTCAGTCGGAGGGCGTGATAGACAGCCTGTTGCGCTCGCACGGTGACGGACGGCAGCGGCCGGAACTGCTGACCGCCGACTGGGGCGCACCCTGGCGCATTCTGCAACCGGGCCTGGAGTTTAAACGCTACCCGACCTGCGGCGGTACCCACAGCGCCGCCGAAGCGGCATTCATCCTGCGTGAGCGCCTGCTCGAACAAGGCATTACCGCCGCCGATATCCCTGCGGCAATCCGCCACATTCAGGTCAGCTTTCCGCCTGGCGCCGATACCGCACCCTATATTCGTCGCCCGTCAAACGGGGTCGAAGCACGTTTCAGCCTGGAGTATGTCATCGCCGATGCGCTGTACAGCGGTAGCGTGCCGCTGATGCACTACGGCGAAAACCCGGTTGATCCGCTGATTGCTGCACTGGCGGCACGGGTTGAGCGCCACGCCGACCTGACGGCTCCACCGGATGAACTGGATGCAGAGTTACGCTTCCACTGCGTGACCTTAACCCTGCATGACGGCCGCCAGTTAAGTGACATTGTCACAAGAAAGCAAACTGCCGCCCGCCAAACCGACGTCAACGCCAAGCTGCGCAGCATTCTGCAACTGTTGCCGCATCTGGACAGTGACCGCGTGATCGGCGACTGCGCATTAGCGCATCCCGAGGCGCTGCTACGTTTAATCAAATTATTAAATCAATAATAAATATAGGAATAATTATGAGTACTTCACCTTCAACACCATCGCGTCAATTACGTCTCGGCCTGTTTGTTCAGGCGCTGGGCCACCACGTCGGCGGCTGGCGTGCCGCCGGTGCCAGTGGGTCTCCTACGGACATTGACTGGTTCACCTGGATCGCTCAAAAGGCCGAAGAAGGCACCTTTGACATGTTCTTCGTCGGCGATGCGCTGGCAACCAGCGTACACCGTTTGCCCTCTACGATGTCGCGCCTGGAGCCGCTGACACTGTTGGCTGCGCTGGCGGTGAATACCCGTCATATCGGGCTGGCGGCTACCGCCTCCACCACCTTCGATCAACCCTTCCATCTGGCACGCGCCATGGCCTCCATCGACCATATCAGCCACGGTCGTGCCGCCTGGAACGTGGTGACCTCATTCTCCAGCGATGCCGCTCGCAACTTCAGCCGTGACGATCTGCCCTCACACGCCGAGCGTTATGAAGTGGCACGCGAGTTCCTGGAGGCCAGCTACAAGCTGTGGGACGGCTGGGAAGAAGATGCCATCGTGCGTGACAAAGAAAACGGTGTGTACGCCATTGACGAGAAAATTCATGCCGCCAATCACAAAGGCAAACATTTCTCGGTACAGGGGCCGCTGAATATTTCACGCTCTCCGCAGGGTCGCCCGGTGATAATCGAAGCCGGCTCCTCACCGGCCGGGCAGCAGTTGGCGGCAGAAACCGCCGAGGTGGTGTTTACCGCCGCCGCCACGCTGGAAGAAGGCCTGGCTTTCTACCGCAGCCAGAAGAAATTTGTCGCCGATGCCGGTCGCAACCCGGATCACTTGCTGATCCTGCCGGGCGTGATGCCGATCATCGGCCGTACCAAAGCCGAGGCGCAGGAAACCTGGTATCAACTCAATCAGTTGGTGGATATCGATAACGGCATCGAACAACTTTCTGCCCGTTTTGGCTTCGATTTGAGCGGCTTGCCGCTTGACGGCCCGGTGCCTGACGTTGGCGCGACCGAAGGCGGCCAAAGCCGGGTGAAACTGCTGACCGATCTGGCAGCGCGTGAAAACCTGACGCTGCGAGAATTGGCTGCCGTGGCCGCCGGTTCTCGCGGGCATCGCGTGGTGGTGGGCACCGCCGAAGAGATCGCCGATGACTTCCAGCTGTGGCTGGAACAGCAAGGCGCCGACGGCTTTAACATTATGCCTGCGGTACTGCCGAACCAATTGGAACTGTTCGTCGAACTGGTGATCCCGGAGCTGCGCCGCCGTGGTCTGTTCCGCGAGGAGTATCAATACTCAACCCTGCGTGAAAACCTGGGCCTGCCGCAACCGGCAATCAACTTCGCCAACGTTAAATCGGCTTAATTCGCAGGGAAACATCATGAAAATCACCATTAAACGCACCGCTCTGTCCCTGCTGCTGGCCTCCGCTGCACTGGCACCGTTGGCCAGCGGTTTCGCCGCCGAAGGCGATGTGCCCTTCCGTGCCGCCGTGAAAGCCAGCGCCGATCCGGCGCTGCACGACAGCCTGCCTGAAGCCATCAAAAAGGCCGGTTACATTGTGGCGGGCACCAACCCGAATACCCCACCCACCACCTTCTATGAAGCGGATAACAAAACGCTGGCCGGACGTGAAATTGATGTGATGAGCGCGATTGCCGATCGTCTGGGCGTGGCCATTCACTGGAAAGATACCGGCGGTTTCGACAATATCATTCCCGGCCTGAAATCCGGCCGCTATGACGTGGCGCTGGCCAATATCGATGCCAACAAAAAACGCTTCCAGCAGGTTGATTTTGTCGGCTATTACAACGCCTCCAAACTGGCACTGATTGCCCGTAAAGATGCGGCACTGGGGCCATATACCGATCTGGCGCAGCTTTGTGGCCAGACCGTCGGTGCGGGTGCAGGCACTTCGCAAATTACCCGTTTGCAGCAGGCCAGCGAACAATGCGTCAGCGGCGGCAAACCGGCCATTACCATTCCGATTTTCCCAGACCGCCCGGCCGGGGTTCAGGCGGTGATCAGCGGCCGGGTGCCGATGTTCTTCGGCCCTTATGAAGGCTTGCGTTACCAGGCGACTCACGTTAAACCGCTGGCGCTGGCCGGTGATATCAACATTGAAGGCACTACGGTGGCCATCGCCTTGCCGAAAGGCTCTGAGCTGGTGAAACCGGTACAGGCGGCGCTGAACTCGCTGATTGCCGATGGCAGCTATCAGAAAATCCTCGACGGATGGGATATCGGTTTTGGCGCGGTGAAAACAGCCGGTATCAACGAAGAGATCGCAAAATGAGTGGGCAATACCCTACCGACGATGCCGAGCTGCGCATTGTCGGTCATCGGCATTACGGCCGCTGGTTCAGCGCACTGCTGGTGCTGCTGATCGTTGGCATTATCGCCCATTCGATGCTGCATAACCCGCGTTTCGAATGGGCCGTGGTGGCGGAAAACTTCACCGAAGAGTCGATTATCAACGGCGTGATCATGACGCTGAAGCTGACGGTGATTTCAGTGATCTTCGGCTTCGCCGGCGGCGTGCTGCTGGCATTGATGCGCCTGTCTGCTAATCCGGTGCTGGTGGCGGTGAGCTGGTTCTATACCTGGTTCTTTCGCGCGGTACCGATGCTGGTGCAGCTTTTCCTGTGGTACAACATCGCCGCGCTCTATCCGCGCATCAGCCTGTGGATCCCATTCCTTGGGGAAGTTGCCAGCGCGCCGACCAATACCATTATCAGCACCTTCAGCGCGGCGGTGATCGCCCTGGTAATGCATCAATCGGCTTACGCGGCAGAGATTGTGCGCGCCGGTATCCAAAGCGTCGGCAGCGGTCAGTTGGAAGCCGCCAAGGCCCTGGGCTATCGTCGTGGGCAAATTCTGTGGCGGGTGGTTTTGCCGCAGGCGATGCGCACTATTTTGCCACCGGCCGGTAATGAGGTGATCGGGCAGCTTAAAACCACCGCGGTGGTGTCGGTGATTGCCCTGCAGGACGTGCTGTATTCGGCGCAGATCATCTACCAGCGCACCTACGAAGTCATTCCGCTGCTGCTGGTGGCCACGCTGTGGTACCTGGTGATGACCTCAATTTTGTCGATCGGCCAGCACTACGTTGAACGCTACTTTGGTCGAGGTAGCCAGGCCAGCCGCAGCAACTGGCTGTTTCGCCGCCGCAAGGTGCCGGTTAGCCAGCCACAGGGAGCTGAATCATGAGCGCTGCCATTCACATTAATCAGGTTCGCAAGTCCTTCTCCGGCACCGAAGTGTTGAAGAATATCAGCCTGCAGATCCCGGCCGGCTCGGTCACGGTGATCCTTGGCCCTTCCGGCTCGGGTAAATCGACCTTGCTGCGCTGCATCAACCACCTGGAGAAACTCGATGGCGGCACCATTCGCGTAGGCGAACAGCTCATCGGCTATCGCCAGAAAGGCAATCACCTGTATGAACTGAAGGAGCGTGAAGTCGCCGAACAGCGTAAAAGCATCGGCATGGTGTTCCAGCAGTTCAACCTGTTCCCCCACCGCACGGTGCTGGAAAACGTGACGGAAGCCCCGCTCCTGGTTAAAAAGGAAAAGAAAACCGTGGTGCTGGAGCGCGCAAAAGCATTGCTGACCCGCGTCGGGCTGGAACATCGCATTCACGCCTGGCCACGCGAGCTTTCTGGCGGTCAGCAACAGCGGGTAGCGATTGCCCGCGCGCTGGCGATGAACCCGGAGGTACTGTTATTCGATGAGCCAACCTCTGCGCTCGATCCCGAGTTGGTGGGTGAAGTGCTGCAGGTGATGAAAGGCCTGACGCATTCCGGCATCACCATGGTGGTTGTGACGCACGAAATCGGCTTTGCGCGCGAAGTGGCGGATCAAATCATCTTTATGGATCAGGGGAAAGTGGTGGAAACGGGGACGGCACAACAGGTGCTGGATGCACCACAGCACCAAAGAACGCGGGACTTCCTGGCAACGGTACTCTAAAACTGCATCGGGGGCATTGCGCCCCCGATCATTAAATTCAGTCTTTTTTTCGGCCAATGGCAGAGAAAAGATTACACAGCTCACCCAGACCATAAATCGAGCCAAGCAGTACGGCTATCATTACCGGCACCAGGATCACCACGGTTGCCAAACTCTCAATCATTTCTAACATCGTCGTTTCCTGGTTTTAAACAGAGAACCCTCTTCCGAACCCGAGGTTTCCCCTTATTTATCTTGAGGTTATTTTTTTGGTTGGTTCCAATCTGTGATACAGATCACACCACCATTTGGCTAATGTAACTGACACAGTTGCATTACCGCAATACAAAAAAATGCTCTCTCCCGGAGGCCAGAACACGTGCCTTTCCGTAGGGGCATCTTCAAGCAGCGAACAAGGGTATGCCCGGCAGCTTGGGTTAACTCAATCCTCAGCGTTATCCGTCAGCACCTCAATAAATACGATTAGCATTGTATTAATTCAAAATTTAATTTTATTTAACAGGCGGGCATTCTATCTCCATCCAATTGTTTTTGATGGGAATACCTATTTTTAATTTCCACAAAAAGCAATTATAAGGAATCAACAGCAAGAATGAAGTAGTTGATGCTATCCAGATTATGCAAAAATAATAGATGTGGCTTATAGCTACCTCTACAAGCATTATTAAATTCAGATGTAAAACGTCATATTGTTAAATTTTTGTTTCAGGGAGAGACTAATGAAATTAAAAGAAAAGAAACGTTTAGGAGCTTCAGCGATAAAAATCCCGTTCGCAAATATTAATAGAATACAAGTCGTTAGCCGCCACAATCGCCAGCAAAAGCCTAAGCCAGGGATAATCACCAAACTGGCCTCCATGGCCGTCAATCATCGGACATCGGCGTCACCGGTAAAAATGAAAAAAACGGCCATTCAATGGATGGAAAATTATGCCTGGCATGGCGTATTTATAATCAGCGGTTTATTTTGGCTGGCAGTTATGGGGCTTATTTGGTTTTTAACTTCACTTTAGAAACCGGTATGGTATTTCATCTCCAGTCTAACCAGATGAAATACCCTACGTATAAGTAACACGATTATGTTTTATATTCACATCCATGTTTATCAGTCATGTGTAAATGTGTTGGATACATGTTGCACCGCGGTGCCCATCCGCAACATCTTGCTGCTTTGCACCAGCACCTCACCCAATGTCCCCTGACCGGAAACCATAATGTGCGGATGGCCCTTCGGATTTTTCACGGTTCCGAACGATGAGCGGTCCAGTCGTCGTACAAACTGGTGATTTAATCAACAACCCAGCGTATGACTGCAACGAGATAAAATCTGGCCTCTCAAAATTAAGAATATTTACCTATTCTAATTTCCTGCGCAGGAATACATTCATCTCAACTTTTACCGGCCGATTAACCTGTGCTTTCTTTGTCGGTTAATTAGGCAATTTACCAGGAAACTCTTATGAACTTTAAACGTGCCGCAGGTGTGATGGTTGTTGTTATGGCAACCCTTTCCGTAACTGCATGTGGGAATATGTCTCACCGCGATCGCAACACCGCGATCGGTGCCGGCGTCGGTGCATTGGGTGGCGCAGTATTGACCGACGGTAGCACGCTGGGGACCTTGGGCGGCGCAGCGTTGGGCGGCATCATCGGTCACCAGACCAGTCGCTGATCCCAGCAGCAAAAAATATCAGTTTCAGATCGGTTATTATCTATTTAAAATAATCGATCTGAAATTCACACCATTCTATTACTTTTTCATCTGAGCTAAAAACTTAATACTCCCCACATCATTTCATCCCAATAAAATAAAACCCACTTATAATAGAAACACTGGCACTACCGCCACTCACTCTCTCTTTTCAACGACGCCACGACGGATGTTGCAGCTGTTCTTACTCGGACATTTTTATTTCTTGACTTACACAATCTCAGGATTATAGTTTTCAAATAAAATTTGAAACAAAGTTTCGCATTTGAAACTTTACCAAACTTAAAATAATAAACACTTAACTAAAACTTGTCTCATATATAAAACCCAGCGAGAAATTCCATTATTTTATGGCGGAATAGGCTCGTTTTTTAAAACGTCAGCTTTCATCAGGGGAAAGTCATGCGCAAAGCCTTTATCGCATTTTTACTATTTTCACCAATGAGTTACGCTAACACTCTCACCCCCGTCAGTGAGAAGCCTGCCACGAAACCTGAGGCAAAAAAGAGTAGTCCGGCATTCCCGCATCTGCATTGGCAAAATGAGGAAAATAATAAAAACATTGATATCGGTGGTGCATTACGCGCCAACTATCGTTATGAAGACTGGGGCAGCAGTAATTACCGCAACCCACCCCACTTGCGTTTTGATACCTTTCGCATCGATGCCAGTGGCAATTATAATGACGCCTTCTTTGATTCCGGCTTTTGGTTTCAGGATCGCCGAAAATACGCCATCGACCGTGCCTATGTCGGCTATCACCTGAGCGGGAATTCTGACCTGCAGCTAGGCGCACCTTTCAAACCCTTTGGTTTGCAGCCTTATCCCCAGTTCGGCTGGTCCTACGGCATCCCGTTTTATCTCGGTTTCGGGGTCAATAACGGGCTGGGCGCCAAATACCAATTCCATGACCATGGCTGGGCGCTGGATGCCGCCTATTTCCCCCGCATGATGCCGGCAGGCGTGCGCTATGCACCGGAAGTGGGCAATTTCGACGATCTGAAAAATACCAACTACGGTTCGCAACATTTGCAAGCTAACGAGAAGCGCGACCAGGTGAACCTGCGCCTGGCGCGTGAATTCCATCAGGGTGACTGGAACAACGAACTCGGCGCTTCGCTGGCGGTTTCCCGGCTCTATAATCATGACACCGGGGATAATGGCACCTACTGGGCGACAGGTCTGCATGCTTTGGCGAACTACGATCCGTGGCATCTGTCGTCACAAGTAATCCGTTATTCTTATGACGCCAAGGGACCTGAGGGAGCCAACAACTCGGTAATCTTAATGGGCGGTAACGGCCTGACGCCGGCCTATTTAATTCCGGCGCAGGCCACCACGGCGTCAATCAACCTGGCGCGTGATGTCGAGGTGCCCTGGGGGCCAGTGAAAAAACTGCGTTTTTATAACGACTACAGCGTGCTGTGGAAGGATAAGGACGGCGGTTCTGATTCTAAAATGAATACCCTTGGGGTGCAGATCTTTGCCCTGCCGGTGATGGTGTGGGTTGATCTGACCTGGGCGCAAAACGCCAATCCCTGGGGCGGAGCCGAAAACGCCACCGGCTGGACCAGTACTCAGTCTTCCGGCAGCAATAAATGGTATTTCCGCACTAACCTGAACATTGGCTATTACTTCTGATCCTTTTCCCCCTCCATCGAGGGGGAAAGATGGTGTTAGCCCTTAACCTGAGACACCACATTCAACGGTTGGGCATCGGGCAGGATATTCATATGTTCCAGCACCTGAGCCATGATTTTGCCAAACACCGGGCCGGCTACCGAACCACCGAAGTGTTTGCCGGCTTTCGGGTTGTTAACCATTACCACCAGCGCTACCTGCGGATCGCTGGCCGGGGCGACACCGGCGGTGTAGTTGATGTAACCGCCGTCGTATTTGCCATTAGGCCCCATCTTCTCTGCGGTACCGGTTTTAATCGCCAACCGATACCCCGGCACTGCGGCGCTGAGCCCGCTGCCGCCCGGTAAAGCATCGCTTTCCATCATATGCACCACGGTTTTTACCGTATCCTCCGGCAGGATGCGCTGCCCCATTACCGGTGGCGTGACTTTGGTTATCGACAATGGACGATAAACGCCGTAGGAACCGATGGTCGCATATTCACGCGCCATCTGTAGCGGCGTTACCCGCAGGCCATAGCCGAAGGAGAAGGTCGCCCGTTCGATATCCGCCCAGCGCTCACGGTGTTGCGGCAGGTAGCCGCTGCTCTCGTTACCAATCCCCAGGTCAGTCGGCAGCCCCAGGCCAAAGCTTTTGTAAACGGCCGGCAACACGGTGGCAGGCAGTGCCAGCGCGATATGTGAAACGGCGATGTCACTGGATTTTTGCAGTACCCCGGTAATGGTCAGTTTCGACCAGTGGCCCACGTCCTTGATTAAATGACCATTGACCCGGTAAGGCGTGGTATCCAGCACGGTATCCGGCCTGATTAAGTGGTGCTCCAGCCCAACCATCACCACCACGGGTTTTACCGTGGAGCCTGGCTCGAAACTGTCGCTGCTGCATACGTTGCGAATGTCTTTTGACGGCGTATCCGCATAGTTGTTTGGGTTAAATGACGGGTAGCTGGCCATGCCCAGCACCTCGCCGGTGTTCACCTTCACCAGCACGGCGCAACCGGAGTCTGCCTGGTTGGCGACCACGCCGTCGCGGATCTGCGCATACAGCACGTACTGGATAAATTTGTCGATGCTCAGCGTGACGTTCGGCGGCGGCACAGGATCGACGTTCTTGATCACGCCAATCACCGCCCCGCTGCCATCCTTCTGGTATACGCGCAATCCGTTCTTGCCTTGCAGCAGGTGGTTAAAGCCCAGCTCGATGCCTTCCAGCCCCTGATTATCCTGTCCGACAATACCGATCAGCCCGGCGGCATCCTGGCTCATCGGATAAAAGCGGCTGAAGTCCTGCTCGGTGCTGACGCCGGTCAAATGCAGCTTACTGATATAGCTGGCATTATCATCTTCAACCTTACGGGCCAGATAGACAAAACGCTTATGGGCGTTGGTCTGGATCTGCTTTTGCACCTCGGTCAGAGGCATTTTCAGCACGTTGGCCAGGCTCTGCCAACGTTCATTGGTGAGGTCGGTATGGCTATCGAGAATATGTTTGGGATCCAGCACGATATCGCGTGAAGACACGCTCACGGCCAGCGCTTCTCCATTGCGATCGGTGATCATCCCCCGGTTGGTCGGCAACACCTGGGTGCGGATCGAACGCTGATCCGCCTGGTCAGTCAGTTGTTGATGCTCCAACAGTTGTAAATAGCCCACTCGAAACGCCAGCAGGAAAAAGCAAACCAGTATCCCGGCGCAAATCCAGCCAAAGCGAAGGGTTGAATAATTTTTACCGCTTTTTTTTATTAATGGCGCCACTGTTAACCCTGCGTTTTTATTAAGGTTATGTAATGATTTCAGTCTAACCTGACGAAAATCTTTAGAAGATTGCAGTTTGTAAGAAAGTAAAAACAAACGCGTTTACTGTTGCACATCCGCGCTGTCGTTTAACTCCGGTTTAACTTCTTGCCCTTGTTCAGGCTGCGGGGCGTTGGCCGGGTCAAATATATGGTCGAGGATCGCCCGCGCCGTCGGCCCTGCCACCACACCGTCACCACCGCCGTTTTCCAGAATCAGCGCCATCGCCACCCGTGGATTTTTATAGGGGGCAAACAGCGTATAGAAAATATGGTCACGCAGCCGCACCGGGATCATTTTGGCGTTATAGGTCTGATTCTCTTTCAGCCCAAACACCTGCGAAGTCCCGGACTTGGCGGCAATTTGGTACGGCGCGGTGTGGAACAGCTTGTAGCCGGTCCCGTTTGGCAGGTTGGCCATGCCATACATGCCGTTGCGCACAATGCCCCAATACGGCGATTTGGCATCGCCAATCTGCGCGGCCTGCTTCGGCGGTTGATAGAGGTTCACCTGGCGCCCCTGACGCATGGAATACAACAGATGAGGCGTCTTCACCTTGCCGTTATTGATAAGCGTGGTGAGTGCCTTCACCATCTGGATTGGCGTGGCGACCCAATAACCCTGGCCGATGCCCACCGAGATAGTGTCCCCCTGGTACCAGGTTTTTTTATGCACCCGCTGCTTCCATTCGCGGCTTGGCAAGACACCGCGATATTCTTCGTTAAGGTCAATTCCGGTAGCCTGGCCGTAACCAAATTTGCTCAGCCAGCTATGAATGCGGTCAATGCCCATTTCATAGGCCACCTGATAGAAGAAGGTATCGGCGGACTCTTCAATCGCCTTGGTCACGTTCAGCATCCCATGACCGGTTTTAAGCCAGTCGCGATAACGGCGTTGGGTACCCGGCAACGTCCAGGTCGGGGCGCCAAAGAAGGTGGTATTGGGGGTGATCACCCCGGCGAACAGTGCAGAGGTCGCCATGTAGGGTTTCACTGTGGATGCCGGTGGGTACAGCCCCTGAGTTACGCGGTTTATCAGCGGCAGGTCGGGGTTGGCCAAGAGAGATTTATAGGCGGAATAACTGATGCCCTTCACGAAAGGGTTGGGATCGTAGCTGGGGCTGGAAACCATCGCCAGAATACCGCCGTCACGCGGATCCTCAACCACTACTGCCGCACGCTGCCCTTTCAGCACCGATTCGATATATTGCTGCAGCGGCAGATCGAGCGTCAGGTAAATGTTTTTGCCCGCCTGTGGCGGTTGTTCTTTCAGCAGGCGTATCACCCGGCCGTGGTTATCCACCTCCACTTCCTGATAGCCGGTGGTGCCGTGCAGTTCAGACTCATAATAAGCCTCAATGCCCTGCTTGCCGATATTGTGGTCGGCGGCATAGTTCTCACTCAGACCGGCTTTATCCAGCCGCTTCAAGTCACTATCATTGATTTTCGATACGTAGCCCACCACATGAGCCAACTCGGCACCGTACGGATATTCCCGTTGCTGGTAGGTATCGATGGTTACCCCATCAAAGCGGTACTGATTGACCGCAAAGCGCGCCACCTCGGTCTCGGTCAGCCCGCTTTTCAGCGTCACCGGCTTGTAGCGACCGTTATGGTGCATATCATCGCGAAAGGCGGTGATATCTTCCGGGGTCAGATCGACAATCGGCGTCAGCTCTTGCAGCAACGCGGTCATGTTTTCGATTTTGCTGGGAATGATCTGGATTTGGTACAGCGTGATGTTACGCACCAGCGGGGTGCCATTGCGGTCGAAGATCAGCCCACGACTCGGGGCAATCGGCACCATTTTAATGTCGTTCTGATTGGAGCGAGTTTGGTAGAACCCATGTTGTTTGACCTGTAATCGATACAGGTTGGCGACCAGCACGCCAAAACAGGCGACGACCAGCACCATTGCCACGCCGGCACGGCGAATAAACAGCATTTCCTCTGCGGAATGGTCACGAATTTTATCTTTTAATAGGGCCATGCGTGGCGAGTTACCTGTCAGACGTCACAATTTCCCAAGATAAATCAGGATCGTGAAAAGTCGGCAAGCATAGCGTTATTGAGAAAGGCTCCCCATTAAAAGGTTGCTAATGAAATGGCATAAATGTTTCAACATGTTGGAATGTTACCAAATGCCGATTTTTCTGCCGCTCAGGGATTGAGCCGCGATTTATGCCGATGCTACAATGTGACGCAGATCACACTAATTCATTTTTGCCCGCACGGCCCCCCGCCGACTGCGGCTTTTTCCAAGGACCATGTTCGATGAGTGCCATTGCCACAGGTTTTATCATGATGCGCTGGGAGTTACTGAGCGCCGTTATGATGTTTATGTCCAGCCAGCTAAACGTCGTTTGCCGCAAGACCAGCCGCAACGGCATGGCATTTATGTTCAGCAGCCTGGGACTGTTCACCACCTGCTGGTTCGTCATGGGCCTGATGGGCATCAGTTTCAGCCAGGAAGGCTTTACGCAGTTCTGGTCACACGCCTGGGATATGTATGTCGAAGTCGTCAGCAACACCCCCACCGACTGGCCACTGCCCTGAGCCAGAAGACAGGCAAGGCGTGACGCGTTTTGCCTGTCGTCTTTATTGCGTTTGAGCGTCGTTGGTAACATCCCGTTATTACCCAAAGGTTCATAAAATAAATAAAATATAAAGTAGCCGTCTGAAACGCATACCGGCTTATGCTGACCCCAGACAACCTTGTCACACTGACGGGAAGGCAAACTTCCTGCCCACCTTTCCTGTTCCCCCTTAATTAATCCAGAATCCGGCTTAATACCTAACCGATGACTGGCCTGGCTGATGGATAGCCACGCGCCGCCATCAGGAAGCGTCATGATTTCTCCCTCTGCTCGTATTGCAGACAGCAGCCTGATCGAGCCCGGCGCGATGATCGGTGCGCGCGTGCGCATCGGACCTTTTTGCGTCATTTCTGCCGGCGTTGAGATAGGTGAAGGCACCACTATCGCCTCGCATACGGTGATTAATGGCCTGACGCGCATCGGCCGCGACAACGTTTTCGGCCAGTTTTCCTCGATCGGCGAAGCCGGCCAGGATTTGAAATATGCCGATGAGGCGACTTCGTTAACCATCGGCGATCGCAACAGAATCGGCAAATACGCCACCCTGCATCGTGGCACGGTACAAGGCAGCAGACGCACCGTCATCGGTCATGACAACGACCTGCGCGACAATGTGCATGTTGCCCATGACTGCATCATCGGTGACGGCGCTTACCTTGGCGATCACAGCGGTTTGGCCGGTCATGTTGAGCTGGGCGATGCTGCCTGGGTCGGTGCTCGCTGCGCGATACATCAATTTTGCCTTATCGGCGCCCATGCGCGATTAGCCGACGGCGCTCTGGCCGTGCAAGACCTGCCTCCCTTTGTGCAGGCTGGCGGTCATCGCGCCAAGCCTGATGGTCTGCATCTGGCGGCACCGGCTTTTCTGGCCGTCGATCCGCAACAGCAACGGGTGATTCACTCGCTGTATGACATGCTCTACCACCGGGCGATGCCGCTGGAGGAGGTTCGGCAGGAAGTGACTCACCTCAGCGTGGAATACCCGCTACTGAGCCTGTTCAAGGATTTCTTTACCCGCTCGACGCGCGGCATTATCCGCTGAGCAACCTGGCCGCTATGCCACCTTATGGCAACGTACCGCGGTTCCCCCCAGATTGACCCGCAAGTTTTGCGGCAGTTGGCAGCCTTCTCCGGCATAAGGGCAACGTTCGCGGAAGAAACACCCCTGCGGCAACTGGCGGTTGCCCGGCAGTTCGCCCTTGCGGTCTTCAATCGCGCTGTCAGTCAATGAGCGCCCTGCTCGAGGCACCGAATCCAGCAGCAACCGGGTATAGGGATGCTGCGGCTGGCGCAGTACCTGCGCGGTCGGGCCCAGTTCCACAATTTGCCCCAGATACATCACGGCGACACGGTCACTCATGTGCTGAATCACCGAGACGTTATGCGAAATCAGCACATAGGTCAGATTGCGTTGGCGCTGCAATTCCACCAATAAATTGAGGATCTGCGCCTGCACCGAGATATCCAGCGCCGAGGTCGGTTCATCCAACACAATGATATCCGGTTGCGAAGATAGCGCGCGAGCAATGGAGATACGCTGACGCTGCCCGCCGGAAAACTCGTGTGGCAAGCGGTCAATCGCCTCCGGCCGCAGGCCGACCTGTTGCGCCAGTTCCGCCGCCTGTACCCGCCGCTGCGCCACGCTGGTATGTCGCTGCACGTACACCGGTTCAGTAATAATGCGCCACACCGGCAGGCGGGGATCGAGTGACGACTGCGGATCCTGAAACACCATCTGCATACCGCTGCCAAACCAGGATCCATCGTTGCGCGCCCGCAGCAACTCACCGCTACTCGGTTTCAACAATCCCATCAGCAACTGCGCCAGCGTACTCTTGCCGCAGCCGGATTCGCCAACGATACCCAGGGTTTCCCCGCGCATGATGTTGAGATCCAACCCGTTGAGCGCGTGGACATACTCACGCGGCTTGCCACGCCAGTTATAACTGGCGGGAAAGCGTAGCCGCACGTCGCGCAGTTCCAGCAGCGCTTCAAGGTTCAATTCGCACCTCCAAATCAATAGACTGCGGATGCCAGCAGGCCACCCGCTGGGCCGGTTCTGCGGCTA
The DNA here is from genome assembly GCF_000347995.1 of Serratia sp. S4. Classification (NCBI taxonomy): domain Bacteria; kingdom Pseudomonadati; phylum Pseudomonadota; class Gammaproteobacteria; order Enterobacterales; family Yersiniaceae; genus Serratia; species Serratia sp. S4. The sequence goes on along the minus strand of NZ_KB661120.1, from coordinate 2,551,537 downwards.
AGGGCATTAGCGGCGGTGTTTGTCGGCACTGGCCGTCGGCGTGGCTGCAACGGTTGCTGAAGGCGCAGCCCGGCGGCAGCGCACTGAGATTAGGCACCGTGCCGGGAATGGCCTGCAGCAGGCTGCGCGGCTCGGCGCGTTCCGGTGCCGCCAGTAACAGCCCAATGGAATACGGGTGGCTTGGGTGTTCGATCACCCGCTCTGTAGTACCACTTTCAATCACGTGCCCGGCATACATCACATACACCCGGTCGCAAAGCTGCGATACCACCGCCATATCATGGGTGATAAACAGCACCGCCGTGCCGCTGGCACGCGCTTTTTGTTGCAACAACCTCAGCACCTGGCGCTGCACCGTAACGTCCAGCGCGGTGGTTGGCTCGTCGGCGATAATCAGTTCCGGCTCGCAGGAAAACGCCATGGCAATCAACACCCGCTGGCGCATACCGCCGGACAGCTCGAACGGATAACGTTCCATCACGCGTTCCGCATCGGCAATTTGCATCTCCTGCAACAGTTGGATCGCCTTGTCACGCGCTGCCCGAGCCGAGAGCCGCTGATGCAGGCGGATCACTTCACACATCTGGCGACCAATCTTGCGCGTTGGATTCAGTGCGCTCATCGGTTCCTGGAAAATCATCGATACCCGCGCGCCGCGCAGTTGACGCATTTGCCGCTCACTGGCATTGAGGACGTCGGTGCCCAGCATCTGCAGCGCTCCGCCGGTCACACTGTAGCCGTCCTCCGCCAGCAGCCGCAGGGTCATCATCGCCGTCACCGACTTGCCGGAACCGGACTCACCCACCACGCCGACAATTTCGCCGGCCTTAACCTGCAGCGAAACGCGGTTAAGTGCCTTGACGCTGCCGCCGTAGACCGGGAATTCCAGTTGCAGCTCTTCGATAGATAAAACGGTAACTTCACTCATCAGCGCCCCCGGGTTTTAGGATCCAGCAGGTCGCGCAGACCGTCGCCGAACAGGTTAAAGCCGGTGGCGGTGATCAGGATCGCCGTACCGGGAAAGGCCGAATACCACCACTGGTCGAGCACATAGTTGCGCCCGTTGGCCACCATCGCTCCCCACTCGGCGGTCGGCTGTTGGGCACCCAGACCGATAAAGCCCAGCGTGGCCGCCATCAGGATCGCCGTGCCAATATCCAGCGACGCCTGCACCACCAACGGCGGCATGACGTTACGCAGTACATGCCAACCGATCAGGTGCCAACGCGAGGCACCAAAGGTACGTGCTGCCTGCATATACGCCTGATGGCGTAGCGTTAAGGTTTGGCCACGGGCCAGCCGCACATAAAACGGAATGCGCACCACCGCGATAGCCAACATGGCATTGAACAGGCTGGGGCCGAGCGCCGCCGCCAGCGCCATGGTCAGCACCAGCGAGGGCACCGACAGCATAATATCCATGCAACGCATAATCAGCGCATCCACCGTGCCGCCCATCACGCCGGAGAAGCAGCCAAGCAGCGAGCCAATGCCCCCCGCCAGCACCACCACCGCCAGCCCGGCGGCCACCGACTGACGGCTGCCGACCAGTACCCGGCTGAACAGATCGCGGCCTACTTCATCAGTACCGAACCAGTGTTCTGCCGAAGGCGGCAGCAGGCGTGCGGTAAGATCAATCGCATCCGGGTTGTGCGGTACCAGCCACGGCGAGAACAGCATCAGGAACAGTACGGCAACCATGATAGCGGCACCCAGCAACGTCAGCGGGCTACGCCGCACGCGGTACCAGGCACGGCGCAGGCTGGCAAAACGCAAGGCCGGTTGCGCCGCCGGCGGTTGTTCGATTTGAGTCATTGTCATTATCCCTCGCGCCCCATTCGCGGGTCGATCCACAGATAAAGCAGATCGACGATCAAATTCACCATCACGTAGGCGAAGGACACCACCACGGCAAACCCCATTACTGCCGGGAAGTCCAGTGCCTGAATGGAGTCCACCACATAGGCACCCATGCCCGGCCAGGCGAATACCGTTTCGGTCAGTACCGCGCCATACAGTAAATCCCCCAGCGCCAGCCCCAACACCGTCACCGACGGGATCAGGGCGTTGGGCAGCGCATGCCCGAGCACCACTCGCCAATGCGAAAGGCCGTTGGCGCGCGCAGTGCGGATGTAATCTTCTCCCAACTGTTCCAGCATCGCCGATCGAATTTGCCGCGCCACCACCCCGAGGTGAACAAAGGCCAGGGTCAGCGCCGGCAAAATCAGGTGCTGCAGGCTGTTCCAGAAGGCTTCGCCATTGCCGGTCAGCAGGGAATCGAGCAGGTAGAAGCCGGTGATATGGGTTGGTGGATCCAGCCAGTCGTCCAGCCTGCCGCCACCGGGTAACAGATTGAGTTGGCCGTAAAAAAGGATAATGACGCCCAGCCCCAGCCAGAATGCCGGAGTGGAGATACCGGTCACCGACAGTAACCGCACCAGATGATCGGGCCATTTATTGCGATAAACCGCCGATACCACGCCGAGCGGCACACCCAGCGCTATTGCCAGTAACAAGGCGCAAAAAGCCAGCTCCAGCGTGGCGGGAAAGAAGGCTCGCAGATCTTCCAGTACCGGTCGCCCGGTGCGAATGGAAGTTCCCAGATCGCCATGCAACAGATCCAGCACATAGCGGCCAAATTGCACATATAACGGCTGATCCAACCCCAGCTGCTGGCGAATATGCTGGACAATTTCTTCGCTGGCGCGGTCACCGGCCAGCAGCCGCGCCGGATCGCCGGGGATCAGGTGAGAAATGGTAAAGGTGATAACGCACACCCCGAACATCACCAGCACCAACCCCCAGCAACGCTGACGGATAAGGCTCCAAACGTTCATAGCGATTTCCCATGGTGCAGGGGCAGCCAAACGGCTACCCGAAGAAGATTACTTGCTCATCTGCCCAACGTTGAACACCTGCTCCAGCATCGGGTTATATACAAAGCCCTTCACCTCTTTGTTCATCGCCACCTGATAGTTTTTCTGGAACAGATAAACATAGGCCGCCTGGTCGATGACGATTTTCTGCGCCGCCTGGTAATCGGCAGTACGCACCTGCTGATCGGACACCGATACCGCTTTCTTCAGCAGCGCGTCCACCTGCGGATCGCTGTAGAACGAACGGTTGCCCGGTAGTCCTTTCTTGTCGGATTCGAACCAGTAGTTCATGAACATGTAGGGGTCGGCGAAGTCCGGGCTCCAGTTGCCGATGGCGATGTCGTAGTTACCCTGGCCAATACGGTCACGCATGGTGGCGTTGGCCAGTTTCTCCAGCTTGACGTTGATGCCCACCGTCGCCAGGCTGGCCTGTACCGACAGCGCTATCGCCTCCCAGTTGGGGTCGCTTACCGAATACAGGAAATTGAGCGAAGCCGGTTTGTCCTTCACCGCCGCCAGTGCTGCTTTGGCCTTGTCCGCATTCTGGCTATATTGCTGCGCGGTGGCGTCGTATCCCCACATGCCTTCCGGGATCGGGCCACGCATCTGTTTGCCGTTACCGCCGAGAATGCCCTTCACCATGCCCTGGTAATCTACCGCGTAAGAAATGGCGCGGCGCAGATCAACCTGATTCAGCGGTGCTTTGCCGTTGTTGAGATATAAGTAGGTCACCCGCAGCGACGGATACTCATTGACCGCCACCTTGTTTTCGCTCTTCAACGCCGTAAGCTGGTCGATCGGCAAGGATTCGGCAATATCCAGGTCACCACGGGTCAGTTGCAAACGACGGGTGGCGCTTTCGCCGATGATTTTCACCGTTACCCGCTTAAAGGCCGGTTTCGCGCCGCTGTAATGCGGATTCGGCACCAGCACCAGCTGCTGGCCTTTTTGCCAACGATCCAATTTGTACGGGCCGGAACCGGCGCTGTGGTTCGCCAGCCAGGCTTTACCTTCGTCCGCCGGATTGGCCTTGGCGATGGCCGGGTTAACAATACCGGCCCCGTCGTTGGCCAGGGTGTACAGGAACGGTGCAAACGGGGTTTTCAGGGTGAACCGCACGGTTAGCGGATCCACCGCCGTCACCTGCAAGTCTTTCGGGAAAGCTTCGGAAGGCCCCTGACCAATTTTCATCAGGCGTTCGAACGACCACTTCACCGCCTCGGCATTAACGTCCGAACCATCATCAAACTTGTTGCCGGGTTTAAGTTTAAAGGTCCACACCAGCTGATCGTCAGAAGCCGTCCAGCTTTCTGCCAGTTCGCCTTCCACCTGAGTCGAGCCTTTGCCGCCCTCGGTTTTGTACTGCACCAGTCGTTGGTAGGCCGGATAGGTCACCGTCCAGTCGTTGTTATCTATGGTCACCGCCGGATCCAGCGTTTGCGGGTCGGCCGCCTTGCCAATCACCAGCATGTCTTTGGGTACAGCGGCCTGCGCCTGACCCATTACCGCCATGCCCAACGTCACTGCAGCCGCCAGAGCGGCGTATTTGATCTGATTCATAAACAAAGCTCCTGATGCGTTGAATGTGTGTTGTTTTAATCGTAAGAAAAACAGCCGAAGCGATCGGCCAAAAGCGGATACTCGCCCGCGTTGGGCAGCTCAAAATGCCACCATTCGCTGGCGATAGCGCGAAAACCTCCGGCGGCCATCACCGCATTCAGCAGCAGCCGGTTGCGCTGCACCTCCGGAGGGAAATCAGGGTAAAACGGGTGGGATCTTTCGCTCATCTCATCAAAAGCGGTGCCCATGTCCAGCGCCACACCGGCGGCATCCAGCAGCGTCACGTCGATCGCCACGCCCCGGCTGTGGTGTGAACCGGTTAGCGTGCTGGTGACATATTGCGGATCCGGACACGCCTGCCACAACAATGCCTGCGCCTGCTGTGGCCGATAAGCGTCGAACACCAGCAGGGAAAAACCGGCCAACCGCGCCGCCAGCAAACAGCGCCCTAGTCCCTGCACCGCGTCGGGATGCAGCAGGCAGCGGCTCTCAAGATAAATCGCCCGGCCGGTCAGGTTGTCGGCGCTGGCGTATTTCAAGTCGATCGGCAGCCCGGGAAAGGCCTCAGCCAGATCGATTAAAGTTACATTGTCACTCATTACGTTTTCCCATAGCGGTTAAGATTCAAATTGCCCCAGCTCTTTTTGCAGGCTGCGGTTATTGGCCAGCCGTTGTTCCACCGCCGCGCCGCCCTGTTCCAGCACCGAAGACAACAGCAGATTGAACAGACAGCTCAGCGGTGCCAATGAGTCCCAAAACTGGCCGGTGTCGGTTTTCACCTGCAGCAGATCAATCGGGTAATCCCTTGCCCACGGACAGTAAATATCGGTGATCAGCGCCAGCCGCAGCCCACGTGCGCAGGCAGCCTGACAATATTTTTGGGCGATAGTGGAATAGGCGCGGGTGTCGGTCAGCACCAGATAAGGTGCGCTGAATTCCGAATTGAGTGATTCCACGTAAGTGCCGGACAGTCCGTCGGCGTAATAGACTTTGGGCCGCAGATATTCCAGATGGCTGTAGAAGGCGTTGGCGATGCCGCGCGTGGATTGAATACCGACCACGAACACCGCTTCCGCCTGCGCCAACTGTCGGCTGACCTGGGCAAAGGCATCACCGCCGGCCAATTGGTAAACATGCTCGACAGCCTCCAGTTCCAGCGTTAACGACTGGCGCAGTTTTTGCGGCTGTGGCTGTTCGCGACGTTGGCGATAAGCGCCCAGGCGGTCGGTCACGCCCCAGGGCTGATACAGCGCCGTCCCCTGTTCACGCAGCGTGCGTTTCAAATCGTCAAGATTGCGGTAACCCAGACTACGCAGGTAGCGGCCAACCGAGATACCGCTGGTGGCGGTGCTGCGGGCGATGCTGTCTGCCGTTTCAAACGGCACCTGCGCCAAGTTGGCCAGCAGATATCCGGCGATACGTTTCCCGGTCGGGGTCTGTACCGCAAATGACGCTTCTATTTGTGCGATCACATCTGGATGCTCAGCCATAGTTCGCCCGCTGTTGTTGAGTTGTCATTACGCCACCCTCTGTTACTCAGGTAACAAAGACTGATGATGACAATGCATGGCCCGTGCCAATGGCGAACTGCTGGGGGAAAATTATCGCGTGGCGGCGTATGGCGCTGCAGGAGCGGTAGCGCCTGCGATTACAACATAGTCATCAGTTGATAACTATTGCACAACAATTGGGCAATGCATCTGGCAATGCACCGCCGTGAACCCTTAATTTCAATTTTATGACCAGGCTTGCGAAACCAGTGCAAAAGTCTGTGCAAGATGGCAATCCGGTCTATGAGGTTTACCACGAACCATGATGGTGGGCGTATCCACGCAAGGCAGGCCGCGCTGATTCAGCCATTCGCCAAGACCGGTGGCCAGCGGCGTATCTACCCGCACGAACTGGCCGCTGCAGGGTTGGCATAAGGCATCAATCAGGATAACCGCGTCGGCAAGTTCAGGCGCCACCACCGGGCCGATCATGCTGCCATAACCAAAACGACGCCGCAGGGCAAAACCGACGGCAATCCCCCGCCGCTCCAGCACCAGCGCCTGCCCGGCACCTGCCAATAACTCTACCAACAGCGGTTGACGCTGCATGCCACTGGCAAGTAAATCCAACTCACTCAGTAAGGCAATATCCGCAGGCAAAGCCGGACGAAGACTTAATCCGTTTGGCAAAGGTGCGGCATCGCGTAGCGGCAACTCCCGGCATTGATGCTGCGCCAGGGGGCCTTGTTCGACAAACCCCAATTGCTGATACAGCGGCTTGCCCTGATCGCTTGCCACCAATTGCAGCTGATAAGTGCTCAATGGCGCCATCAACTGCTGCATCATTGCCCTGGCGATACCTTGCCCGCGGTGCTGCTCGGCAACAATCACCAACCCCAGCGTGGCACGCTGTTCACCCCACAGCCAGCGTAGCGCACACCCCACCACCTGCCCTTCGGCCTCGGCTATCACACCGGCACCCAACGACCACGACTGCTGCCAATCCTCCAGCCGGTGGGGCCACTGTATCTGTTGCGACAGTTCGAACGCGGCCGGAAGATCCGTGTCGATCATTGGGCGCAGAATAATGCTCGGTTTTTCCTGGGGCACCTTTACCTCCTGATTCATTTAGCGGCGAAAATCGCCCTGTCACAAAGTAGCAAATTCGGTTGTGTCTGGCACATTGCTTATGGTCTTAATATGGACTAAATTTGACACATTCGTTCAGCGAGGAGAGCAGTATGAAAGTTGAAACCATTAGCTATGTAAAGAAACACGCCGCCGCGCTCGATTTGTCTGAACCTATTTTGGTTACGCAAAATGGCACACCGGCTTATGTGATCGAGTCTTATGAAGAGCGCAAGCAACGGGATGACGCTATTGCCTTGCTTAAATTGCTAACGCTGTCTGAAAAAGACAAAAAAGAAGGGAAAGTTTATACCCGCGACCAGTTACTGGCTGATATAGATAACTAATGCGGTAAAAAGGAGATGTCGCATGAAGGAACAGCTTGATATTGAGTATACCGCAACGGCAAAAAGCACCCTGGTCGAGATTATCCGTCATCTTAAAGCCAATAATGTCCCTCCGATGCCTGTCGTGGGCGAGATCATCACCGCGTTTGAAGCAAGGGTAAGTCAGTTCTCAACCGGTTGTCAGATATGCCCTGAACTTTTAAAGCTTGGCTGCGATAAATACCGTGAATGTAATACGGTAAATGGTTATCGCGTCATCTATTCGCTCGAAGATTCACTCATTACCGTGCACGCTTTTCTTGCACAAAAGCAGGATATTCAGCAAATATTATTTAATCGACTGATAGCGCCCTAAGCCCGCAGGGCTCCCTGATGCTTCCTCATTTTGCCGCGCAAAAGCAAAGGTTCCCTGTCACCCGCGTTGGCCAAAACTTGCGCCCCCGCCGATAACCCGTTAGGGTTAATTGTGATTTGCATCACAGTTTTAAGGTGCGTGCGGCGATAAATCTCCCTCTCGGTCTCCCGCGTTAAAACAAAGTAATCCGCCTATTTATCAGCGAATTGTGCACGATAGAATGGAGATGAAATGCTGAAACTGAGTCCCGACCTGTTGATTTTTACCGATCTGGACGGTTCACTGCTGGATCACCACAGCTACCGCTGGCACGCGGCGCAGCCCTGGCTGGATCGTCTGGCACAGGCCCAGACGCCGCTGATCATCACCACCAGTAAAACCGCCGCCGAGGTCTGCACGTTGCAACAGCAACTGGGGCTGAGCCACTGGCCCTTTATTGCCGAAAACGGCGCGCAGATTGTTTTTCCCGAGGGATGGCACGACCAACCCGACTACCCGGCGAAAACCCTGGGGGCCGATTACCACAGCCTGACGGCAACCTTGCGGGCATTGCGCCACCAGACCGGTTTCGCCTTCCAGGGATTTGCCGATGTGGATGCCGCGACGGTGGCAAACTGGACCGGCTTAACCCTGCCCCAAGCCCGCCAGGCACGGCAACGTGCCGGTTCTGAACCGCTTCGTTGGGCAGGCACCGATCGCCAACTTGAACACTTTCGCACCCTGCTGGCGCAACACGACCTGCATCTGACTCAGGGGGGACGCTTTTATCACCTGATGAGCCGAGAGGTCAGCAAGGGCAATGCCGCCCGCTGGCTGGCCGCGCGTTATCAATTAACCCGGCGTCAGCCTTTAACCACCCTCAGTCTGGGCGATGGCCCCAATGACCTCTCCCTGCTGCACGCCAGCAATCTGGCGGTATTGATCCGTGGCCAGCAGGCCCAGCCGCTTACTTTACCGAACGATTTCTCCGGCCGGCTGTACCGCACGCAACAGCAAGGCCCACAGGGCTGGTGCGAAGGATTGGATCATTTTCTGCTTAACGGGAGATCTCAACATGAGTGAATTTTACCAGGACGGCATCATCACCAACTTCCACAATCTGGCCCAACGTGACTTGGCCGAGCTGGAATATGAGCTGCAAGTGTTCTCCGGCCGCAACACCATGGGGTTGATTTTGCCTTCACTCTATTCCGAGCTGGAGGGCCCCGCGCTGGACAAGATCGTCGATACGCTGGCACAGGTGCCCTATCTGGAGGAAATCGTGATTGGCCTGGATCGCGCCAACCATCAGCAATTTCTGCACGCCAAAGCCTTCTTCTCGCGCCTGCCACAGCGCCACCGGATTTTGTGGAATGATGGGCCGCGCCTGACGGCGATTGCCGAACAGCTCAGCGCCGAAGGACTGGCACCCAACGAGCCGGGCAAAGGCCGCAACGTATGGTTCTGCGTCGGTTATACCCTGGCATCGCGCCGCAGCAGCTGTGTGGCGCTGCACGACTGCGACATTGTCACCTATGATCGTCGCATGCTGGCGCGTCTGCTGTACCCGGTGGCCAACCCGCAGTTTCATTACGACTTCTGCAAGGGCTATTACGCCCGGGTGGCTGGCGACAAGCTGAATGGCCGCGTGGGTCGGTTGCTGGTGTTTCCGCTATTGAAATCACTGCAAAAGGTCTATGGCAACTCGGATTTTCTCGACTATCTGCGCAGCTACCGCTACCCGCTCTCCGGTGAGTTCGCCATGCGCACCCATATCCTCAATGACTTGCGGATTCCCAGCGATTGGGGACTGGAGATTGGCGTACTGTCGGAAATCCACCGGAACACCGCCACCAACCGAATTTGTCAGGTCGATATCGCCGACCATTACGACCACAAGCATCAGCCAATGTCGGAGGATGATCCGAACACCGGCCTGCAACGTATGGCGAGCGACATTACCAAGGCGTTGTATCGCAAGCTGGCGATCCAGGGGGTGCCGATCACCAGTGATTCTTTCCGCGTGCTGCGCGCCACTTATTACCGCACCGCATTGGATATGATCGACGCCTTCGAGCACGACGCCAAAATGAACGGCCTGGGTTTCGATCGTCACAGCGAAGAATCGGCGGTCGAACTGTTCTCCCGAGTCATTTCTCAGGCGGGCCACGCCTTTAGCGAAAATCCCGGTGACAAACCCTTTGTGCCTAGCTGGAACCGCGTACAGTCCGCCTTCCCGGACATCCTGCAACGGCTGTATGACGCAGTGGAGCAGGATAACCAGCAGTAAACGCCCCCGCCGCCCGGCGGGTTTTACTTTTGTTCACCGATTTCGCCCAGCAACACCTGATAACCGGTGTTATTATTACTCTGCTCAATAAATTCCTCCCAATTCAAAGTGGTACGACAAGCTGATGGAAGCGTGGAAACTCAATCTGATCTCAGTCTGGCTCGGCTGTTTCTTTACCGGGCTGGCGATGAGCCAAATCCTGCCTTTTCTACCGCTGTACGTCGAACAGCTCGGCGTCAGTGGCCACCAGTCGCTGAGTATCTGGTCCGGACTGGTGTTCAGCGGCACCTTTTTGGTTTCGGCGCTGGTATCACCGCTGTGGGGCAGCCTGGCAGACCGCAAGGGCCGCAAGCTCATGCTGCTGCGTGCTTCGTTGGGAATGGCCGTCGTGATTGCGCTGCAGGGTATGGTCACCAACGTTTATCAGCTGTTTGCACTGCGCGCACTGATGGGGCTGACCTCCGGCTATATCCCCAATGCCATGGCGTTGGTCGCTTCGCAGGTACCGCGTGACAAAAGCGGCTGGGCTTTGGGCACTTTGTCTACTGGCCCGGTGACCGGGGTGATCGTTGGCCCACTATTGGGTGGCCTGATGGCCGACCATCTGGGGCTACGCGTGGTGTTCTTCGTCACCGCCGGGCTGATGTTTGTCAGTTTCCTGATTACCCTGTTCCTGATAAAAGAACGCCATATCGAGGTAAAAAAAGCCGATCGATTAAGCGGCAAAGCGGTATTCCAGTCGCTGCCCTATCCGGCGCTGATTGTGACCTTGTTTGTCAGCACTCTGATGATCCAATTGGCCAACTCATCGATCAGTCCGATACTGACGCTGTTTATCAAGGATTTGTCCGGTGATAGTGGCAATCTGGCCTTTATTAGCGGCATGATCGCCGCCGTTCCTGGCGTTGCCGCATTGATGTCTGCCCCGCGTCTCGGCCGGCTTGGCGACCGTATCGGCACCGCACGCATTTTGTTGGCCGCATTGGGATTGACTACGGTGCTGTTCGCCATCATGGCCTGGGTGGAAACGCCGCTCCAGTTGGGGATCCTGCGTTTTCTGTTGGGGTTTGCCGATGGTGCCTTGATGCCTGCGGTGCAGACGCTGCTGCTGAAGTACTCTTCCGATCAGGTCACCGGACGCATCTTCGGCTATAACCAGTCGTTTATGTATCTCGGTAATGTGGTGGGGCCGCTGATTGGCTCTGGCGTTTCGGCGCTGATGGGCTTCCGCTGGGTGTTTGTGGTCACGGCGGTGCTGGTGCTGATTAACTGCCTGCAACTGCGCAGCCAGTTTAACAAGGTCGAAGCGAAGTCCTCTCCCTCCGGCCAAGAGGGAGAGCGTTGATTAACGGTTAATCACGCAGCCAGGGGGTAAAGGTCACGCCGATCAACAGCCCTTCCGGGCTGAGCAACCGGGTAACGCTCTGGCCCCAGGGTTCTTCGCGGTTGGCGATCAACAGACGATAACCGCGATCGATCAACCCCTGAGTTGCCAGTGCCATATCGGCAACGTCAAATTCCATCCAGGCCTGCGGCACCGGCAAATCGGCCGGCCATTGATCGCTGCCGAAGCAGGACTGTGCGGCCTGCGCCAACGGCCACAGGGCGAAGTGTTTAACCCCCTCCAGTGCGCCATGTTCGGTCAGCAAATAATCGGCATTGCCGTCCATGGGCTTCAGCGGCAGCCCCAGCGCGTCAGCGTAGAACGCCTTGCTTTGTTCCGTATGCTGGGTAATCGGCCCAAATCCGGCGATAAACAACACGCCCAGTCCTGCGAACTGCTGTTCCATGTTCTCTCCTGTTGGCTATCAACGCCCCTGACGCATTTGCGTTGGGGAAAATCCATAGGCCGCCTTGAAGCGGTTGCTGAAATGGCTGGAGGAACTAAAACCGCACTCCAGCGCAATTTGCGTCAGTGGCAGCAGGCTGTGGCGCAGCAGTTTTTCTGCCTGCTGCAGCCGCGCACGCATCACAAACTGGTGTGGTGCCAGGCCCGTGTCATGTTTGAACATCCGGGCAAAATGGAACTCACTCAGCCCTGCCTGTGCCGCCAGGTCTGCCAGCAACAACGGCTGGTCGAGATGCTGCTCAATATACCCTTTCACCCGTTTGGCGACCGCCGGAGCCAGACCGCCGCGGACCTGCGGTAACGCCCATTGCAATTGGCTGTAACGCTGGATCAGGTGTGACATCAGCAGGGTTGTGGCGCTGCTGAGTGCCAGTTGATTGGCGCGCTCATGCCAGTCGCAGTTGAGTAAAAACTGGCGATACAGCAGTGTGATCTGCGGATCCTCGCCAAAAGCGTAGGGTTCGAGATTGATCGCCGCCGGGCTGCGATCCCAGGTTTGCTCTGCCACCTGACGCAAATGCTGGTCGGTGCAGTAAAGGTGCACGAAAGACAAATCGCTGCGCACGTCCCAGGTAGATTCATACTGACGCGGCATAATGCAAAAGCGATCCGGCCCGCCGCCGTTCTTCCAGCCACCGGGCACTTTTTGATAGCACTCATAACCGTCGGCGACATACAGGCTCAGAGTATGGTGATCGGCGCTTTCCTGGGTAATACGGTCATTGCAGTTGGACCAGGCAGCCAGTTCCACGCCGGAGCCCAGCTGCACGCTGTTGTGCAACCGCGCTTTATGTTCCCGCAGTGTTTCAAACGCCTTGTAACTGGACATTGCCGCCCTCGCATTCCTCAATCCCTCCAGTGTAGAGAGTGGCGCAGCGCCACACCAGCCGTCAGCCCGCGCTTTTGCCAAAAAAAGCGCAAGAATATGCAATTGTACGCAAAGCGCTGAAAGCACGCCGACAGGCAACGACGGATACTGAGCCAGTCTATTTTGCTGGAGTCTATTATGAATACGCTGCTGTACCTTGCCGTAGTGCTGATTTGGGGCACCACCTGGATTGCGATTACCCTGCAGCAAGAAGGCCCGGTGGCTATTCCCGTGTCCATCAGTTACCGCTTTGTGGTCGCCGCTGGGGTGATGTTGGTTATTTTGCTACTGGCGCGCCGCCTGCGCCGCATTACGCTGCGTGACCATCTGTTTTGCATCCTGCAAGGCTGCTGTGTGTTCGGGTTCAACTTTTACTGCTTCTACCATGCGGCGGCCTATATCAGCAGCGGGCTGGAATCGGTGATTTTCTCAATGGCAGTGCTGTTCAACGCGGTCAACGGGTTGATTTTCTTCCGGCAACGTCCCAGCCCGAACCTGCTGCCGGCGGCGGTGCTGGGTATCACCGGGATCGTCGCCCTGTTCTGGCAAGATCTGGTCGCCACGCAAATGGCGCCGGAGCTGTTGAAAGGCATCGGGCTGAGCGCGCTGGGCACTTTCGGTTTCTCTTTGGGCAATATGATCAGTTCCCGTCACCAGCGGCGCGGTCTGGATATTCTGTCTACCAATACCTATGCCATGAGCTACGGTGCGATCCTGATGGCGCTGATCGCCCTGGCTCAGGGGGCGTCGTTCCAGATTGAGTTCAGCACCCGCTATATCGGTTCGCTGCTGTACCTGGCGATTTTCGGCTCGGTGATCGCCTTTGCGGCCTATTTCAGCCTGCTGGGTCGTATCGGTGCCGGTGCAGCGGCCTACAGCACCCTGCTGTTCCCCCTGGTGGCGCTGAGCATTTCGACCCTTTATGAAGGCTATCAGTGGCATCTCAATGCGGTGATTGGCCTGTGCCTGATCCTGTTGGGTAACCTGGTGATGTTCGCCAAACCGGGCCGGTTCACTGGGTTATGGCGACGCCGGGCGGTGTAAAATAAGTAAATAACGCCTTCTGGAAGGCGTTTTATCCTGCTCTAAACGATCACAAGTGAATCCCCCTCTTTATTATAACCAATAAAAAATTAACAATTAATGCTGAAAGCCTGAGATCAGCATTGACATTCATGCCATCAAATCAATACATTCAATACTAAACCGTTACAGTATTATGGTAATTTTTTGTATTTTATTAACCAATTGGTTTGGGAAATAAAGATGAGCAATAAGACCCCTCATTTAATGATAAAACTCCTCGCCGGTTTTATCGTCACGGCAATCTCTTTATCTACTTCTCTGAGTTACGCTGAAGTTGTCGATGCAGGTAAGGATCTCAGGCTGATAAAAGGCCGCTATTTAGCTATCGCCTCTGACTGTGTAGCCTGTCACACGGCATCCGGAGGCAAACCTTTCAGTGGCGGCTTAGCCATGCCTCTGCCGATGGGGAATATCTATTCTACCAACATCACGCCAGATAAAACCTACGGCATTGGCGAATATTCACTGGACGACTTCAAGAAAGTGTTGCGTGAAGGTATCAGGCGCGACGGCTCGAATCTTTATCCGGCAATGCCATTCCCGTCTTATACCAAGCTGACTGATGATGATATTGCCAGCCTTTATGCCTATTTTATGCATGGCGTTGAACCTGTTAATCAAGAAAATAAGGAGCCCGACTTCCCGTGGCCACTCACTATGCGCTGGCCGCTGATCGCATGGAATACCCTGTTCCTGGAAAAAGGCGCTTATCAATACAAATCTGACCGGAGCCCAGAGTGGAACCGTGGCGCTTATTTGGTACAGGGCGCGGCGCACTGCGGCTCCTGTCATACCCCCCGCGGGCTAGGCATGCAGGAAAAAGCCTATGACGAAAGCCAGAAAGGTTTCCTGGCCGGTGCGAAGATTGGCGGCTGGGAAGCTTTTAACATCACCAGCAACACGGCCTCGGGAATCGGTAGCTGGTCACAGCCGGAAATCGTGCAATATCTTAAAACCGGCAATGTGCCGTTTAAAGCTCAGGCTGCCGGTTCAATGGCTGAAGCGGTCACCCATAGTTTTAGCAAAATGGACGATGCGGACCTACAGGCTATCGCTTTGTATTTAAGAGATATCCCGTCCATAGGTGATAACCAAACGCGACCTCGCTCATCAAAGATTCAGCCAATAGAAAATAACGAGCCCACCGGAGCCAACGTTTACCTAAACAACTGTGCCAGTTGCCATGGCAAAACAGGCAGCGGAACAACGGACGGCTATTACCCTTCAATGGTTGGCAACAGCGTTGTCGGTGCCATGGACACCAACAATCTGATCAAAGTCATCTTACAAGGTGCCGAGGTGAACAATGGCAAGGAACACTACTTCATGCCCGCGTTTGCCGACCAATTAAGCAATGAGCAAGTGGCACAACTGGCTGAATACCTGGTGGAAAGTTTTGCGGGGCACAAGCTCACCGTGGACGCCGATCAGGTTAAAAAGCTCCGTGATTCCAGCAATTAGGACGTCGTATATGAAAAATAAATCGAGCTATGGCTTATCCCGACGTCACCTGCTGAAAAGCAGCGCTATCGTGGGCGCCACCTTGCTGTCTATCAATGTCGTTTCAGCCCCGCTCAAGTTGGTGGATGATAGACCTGGTGTGGATGCCTTTTTGAATCTGGCCCGGTTGCTGACCAACAGGCCGACACTCGAACCCGCATTTTCCGCCGCTATGTATTCGGCCCTGGTCTCCCATACGGAGCAGTTTAATCACCGCCTCAACACCCTGGAAAAAGCGCTTTCTATCAGCGGCGCGCAAGACGTTCAATCCTTCATTTCTGCCCTTCCCTCCGAGGATGAAAACCGAAAACTGGCGTTGCTTATTATAGAAAGTTTTTACACCGGCAATGTTGGGCGCGGTCGCCAGGCGGTAGTGGTGAGTTATGAAAAGGCATTGATGTTCCAAAAGACCATTGATGTCACCGTGATCCCTACTTATATCCGCGCCCAGCCTAATTACTGGGTGGCTACGCCAAATTTAGACAATTAAAAATTTATAGTGAGCAAACTATGGCCATTGAATATGATTGCGACATTCTCGTCGTGGGTGCCGGTATTCTGGGCGGAGCCGTCGCCAACAGTCTTGCCAAACAGGGACGATCAGTCACCATTTTAGAGGCTGGCCCTCGCGTTAAGCGTTCGGAAATCCTTGAAGCATTTCGCCAATATGGCAATAAATCGGACTATAACGGTCCTTACCCTGATGTACCCTGGGCGCCCAAATCCGCTTCGGGTAAATATTCTGACGACTATATCGAGAGCGTCGGCAATATCACCCAAAAGCCTGCTTTCTTGCGTTTGGTCGGTGGAACCACCTGGCACTGGGGCGGTGCAACCTGGCGGAATCTGCCCAGCGATTTCAAATTAAAAACGCTGTATGGTCATGGCCGTGACTGGCCGCTTGACTACGACATGTTAGAAACCTGGTATCAACAGGCTGAAGAAGAGATTGGCGTGAGTGGTTCAAACACCGACGATCAGCGAGGTCTGGGGCAACAACCTTATCCCCCGCGCTCTAAACCTTATCCCATGGCAATGCAGCCCTGGAGCTATTTGACGCAGCAAGTGGCCGAAAAGGTATCAACAGTCAATCACCACTTTGTTGATGAACCTAATGCACGCGCGACGCGCCCCTATCAAGGGCGACCGATCTGCGCGGGCAATAATAACTGTGCGCCTATCTGCCCAATTGGTGCACAGTTCTCCGGCGATAAACCTGTTGTATGGGCCGAACAGAATGGCGCTAAACTGTTAGTCAATGCAGTGGCTTACCGCATTGAAAAAGGACCGGATAACAAGATTGTCGCTATCCACTATAAAAATCCGCAGGGTGAAAGCACACGCCTTACTGCACGTTACTTCGTATTGGCCGCACATGGGGTAGAAACGCCGAAACTGATGCTGATGTCGGACATCGGTAATTCATCCGATCAGGTAGGTCGTAACATGATGGGGCACACCGGGCGGTCTATCTCTATGCTGGCGAAAGATCCCGTTTGGGCGGGACGTGGTCCGACTCAACAAGGAAGCATCAACACCTGGCGCGACACGCCGCTGCGGCACCAGCATGCGGCTATTCGCCACTTCCTGGATAATACCGTTCCTAACGAACTGATTACCCGCCGATTGCTGAGTCAAGGTATTGTAGGCCCGGAGCTTGATCGTTTGATCCGCCACAATTCCGCGCGCTACCTGAAGATTGCATCTTACGTCGAGGTATTGCCCGATCCGACCAACAGGGTCACCCTGAGCAATAAGCGCGATGCACTGGGTCTTCCTACGCCACGCATCAACTATGACATTGCCCATGAATACACCATGAACGCCATGGCTTTGCTCTATAAAGACTATGACCAATTCAGGAGTCTGTTCGGTGCGACTGAGGTACTGAATGATATTCAGGCTTGGGTACCAAGTTCCCATATCATGGGCACCACCATTATGGGGAGTGACCCACGGGACTCCGTGGTCAACCATGAATGCCGCTCTTTCGATCATGCCAACCTCTTTATCACCAGTACCAGCGTACACCCCAGTTCCACCGTGGTTAACCCAACCCTGACCGGGTATGCGATTGCGCTGCGCGTCGCTGAAATTATTAATAAAGAGATTTAAAAACGCATCGCCGTTGCGCTGGCAGGGCTGAACCGCAGCGCACTGGCCGATGTCACGTCTGGCAATGCGCCATTCGTCGCTCCAACCGCAGATAATCCGATCTGCATCAGCTTCAACGAAAACCCGCTCGGCATGTCACCCAAGGCACAAGCGGCGGCGTCGCCCTGAAAACTCAACCATTAGGGCTATACTCAGACTCTTGCCGATTTTTCATAAGGACATCAGGATGCTGAGATTTCCCCGCCTCTGGCTGCTATCCGCCGCCCTCACCGCTTTTACCGCCACAGCAGCGACCGAATCGCCAAAATACGGCCAAGAGCTGCAGGGTTTTCACTACCCTTACCCCTTGCAGCAGTTTAGCTTCACCTCTCAGGGGCAGCAGTTAAGCATGGGGTATATGGACGTGCCGCCAGAAGGTGAAGCCAACGGTCACACTGCGGTGCTGATGCACGGTAAGAACTTCTGCGCCGCCACCTGGCAAGACACTATCAAAGCGCTGAGCAAAGCCGGTTACCGGGTGATCGCGCCGGACCAAATCGGCTTTTGCAGTTCGACCAAACCGCAACATTACCAATACAGCTTCCAACAGTTGGCACAGAACACCCACGCGTTGCTCAATAACCTGAAAATCAGTAAAGCGGTGATCGTCGGCCACTCTACCGGCGGCATGCTGGCGACGCGTTACAGCCTGATGTATCCGCAGGCGGTTGAGCGACTGGTGATGGTGAACCCGATTGGGTTGGAAGACTGGAAGGCCAAGGGTGTGCCCTGGCGCAGCGTCGATCAATGGTTCGAGCGTGAGCTGAAAACTTCCGCGGCAGGTATCAGGCAATATGAGTTGAATACCTACTACGTCGGCCGCTGGAAACCAGAGTATGACCGCTGGGTCGATATGCTCGCCGGGCTGAACAACGGGCCGGGGCATCGCCTGGTGGCCTGGAACTCGGCGCTGATTTACGACATGATTTTTACCCAGCCGGTGTACTACGAATTTAAGGATCTGCAAACGCCAACCACGCTGATGATTGGTACCGCCGACACCACCGCCATCGGCAGTGACATTGCCCCGCCGGCGGTCAAGGCTACACTTGGTCATTACAATGTGTTGGGCAAACAGGTGGCAAAACTGATCCCGCACGCCCGCCTGATCGAGTTTCCGGGGCTGGGCCATGCGCCGCAAATGGAAGAACCCGCACAGTTTAATCAGGCGTTGATTAAGGCATTGCGCCCCTAACGATTCGATACAGGACAGGAAACCACCAATGCTTGATATAAAAATTCGCCGGCTCCAGGCAGAAAACGCAGAGGATTTTCGGGCTATTCGGCTTGCCGCCTTAAAAAAATCCCCCGAAATGTTCGGCTCCTTTTACGCGCTTGAGGCTGAGAAACCGCTACAATTTTTTGCTGACAGGCTCACCAACTGTGCCGTATTCGGCGCCTATTCTAACGGCAGGATAGTTGGGGTCATGGTATTCAAGCAGGCCGAAGGCATTAAAGATGCGCATAAGGCCTCGCTGACCGGGGTATTTGTTGAACCCGAATTCAGAGGCCAGGGGATCGCCAATGCATTGCTAAAAGCGGTTATTGACCATGGTTCCAACCAGGTCGAACAGATACTGCTTACCGTTGTGGCGGACAACGATGCCGCAATCAGTCTCTACAAAAAATACGGTTTCGAGCCCTATGGTATGGAGCCTCGCGCCTTGAAAACCGAACAGGGTTATCTCGACGAAATGCTGATGGTGCTTATTTTTCAGCACTAAAGTGATCGTTCTGCAACCTACATGCCCTGCCGTCGACATCAGTTGTCAGACAGAGATCAACGTCGGCGGCGAACCCGCGCTCAATCAACTCAAGGGCTGAGCCGCACTGACGCAATAAATCCGTAGATAATGCCCTAAAGGTCGCTGCCGCCGCTTGCGCCTCAGGTGATAAATTTCTCTCTGAGAGGTAGGAAATAATCCCTCCCGCCACTAACCAATCCTCAAGTGCCGGTCGCACGCTGGCATCCGGCCATTTCTCCCCACAGGGAACCACCAAAATACGTTGATATGCCGCACAGGCGATCGCCGTCGCCTCCAAGTTTCGCAAACAGCCGCAAAACACGGCGCAGCCGAAATCCCTGGCTTTAAAAGCCAACGTCGAACCATTGGGGGATGGGAGTACCAGTTTGGTTTCCGGCGGGATCCTAACCAGCGAAGCCGGTGAAAGTGAATAACCGTCACCCTCAAAACGACGGGTGGCACTGGCTGTGGCAGCTCCTCAGCTATTACCGTACTCTATCGCGGTATCATCTCTCCATGGGTAGGGGTAAACCCTGGCCCCTCTGCTGACAGCAAGGCTGACGCAGGTTGAAAACGACATCACATCAACGATGATCACGCAGTCAACATCGCCAGCCAAGTGTGCTATGGCGTTTTCTCCCCATTCAATACGGATGTCGAACTGAGATTGCGAAAAATAGCCCATCTGCCGCTCCATTGAAAAGAAAGGGACGACTGACCCTTTATTAATTATCAAACAATCAGGCAAAATTGTTGGCACTGTCGATATAGGAATTCATTCAATGTGTAAGATTTTTCATCAAAATTACTTATAGAGACTTTCCTCTTCCGATTACTCAGTATAGGGATCCCGCATCGGTGATGCCCCCCGCAAATTGCAATAATGAGCCTGCAATCAAATTACCCTTCACTCACCCGGAAACTGGGATCGTGCTATGGTATTAACGGATTTAAGTAAGGAGTGGCCGATGCCGAGATTTCTCTCTATACGCGCAGTACGGCGCGTTGCCCTGACAGGAGTTGTTATGAGCATGATGTTAAGCAGCACTACCTTTGCCAGTTCACTGCCCCTGCTGGCCCCCTCTGCGCTGAAAGGGCACTGGCAGTTGAACGATGCCGAAGGCAAAGCCGCCGCCTGCGAAGTTGAGTTAAGCGATGAATTGATCGAAGGTACTAACGCCTACCGTTTTACCGCCTCTGCGCAATGTCTGCAGCCGCTGGCCCTCGCCGAACTGCCGGTCGCCTGGCGTCCAACGCCGGACGGCATGACGCTGACCAACGCCGACGGCAGCATGGTCGCGTTTCTGGCGCTGACGGCCCCCAAACGCTACGAAGTGATAAATCATCACGGCAAGCCGCGCTTTACGCTGACGCCACGCCAATAACCGTCTTTTCTGGCATGACGGCAGCGTAAAAAACCTGTCGTCACGCCACCAACAATCCCATCAACGCACCGCCCGCCAAAACCCACAGCGGATGAATACGCTTGCTCATGCTCACGACCGTGGCCAGCAGAATAATCGCCGCCAGCGGCCAGCTTGGCGCGGAAGCCTCGGCAATCAGCACCCCACTCGCCGCCACCAAACCGACGGTAACCGGCACCAGGCCACTCTGCACTCTGCGCCGCCAGGGTTTATCCTTGAAGCGTCGCCAGGCCCCCATCACCAGCAGGGTGACGATCGACGACGGGCCGAACTTGGCAACCGAAGAGACTAACAGCCCGGCCCAGCCGGCCACGTGCCAGCCAATCAGCGGTACGATCATCATATTCGGCCCCGGTGCGGCCTGCGCCATGGCAAACAGCGCACTGAACTCCTGCGCGCTCATCCATTGATGAACCTCCACCACCTGGCGCTGCATTTCCGGCAGAATGGTCATGCCACCACCGAACGCCAGCAGCGACAATTCGGTGAAAATCAATGCCAGTGAGATCAAGATAGCGATCATGATGGATCCCTCCACCACAGCAGCAGAATGCTCAACGGTGCCAGCACCAGCATGGTCGGTAATAACGGCAAACGCAGCCAGGCAATGGTAATCAGGCTGAGCGCTACAATCGCCAGTGCCAGCCATTTACCGCGCAGCGGTAACAGCATTTTTATCCCGGTGGACAACAGCAAACCGGCCGCCGCAGCGGCTAAGCCGGCAAACACGTGTTGCACATGGGCATCGTTCTGGAAACGGGCGTAGACCATGCCCAACCCGACCACAATCGCCGTTGGCGCGCTGATCAGCCCCAGCAGCGCGCACAAAGCACCGCGTACCCCACGAAACTCCATACCCACCGCCACTGAAAGGTTGATCACGTTGCCGCCGGGCAAAAACTGACACAACCCCAGCAGTTCGGTGAACTGTTCACCGCTCAACCAGCGCCGGTCTTCCACCAGCATGTTACGTGCCAGCGGCAGCACGCCGCCAAAACCAATCAGCCCCAGCATCAGAAAGCCCAAAAATAGCTCACTGTTACCCGGAGGGGCCGCTAGTTGGCTGTTTTTTACTGCATCAGATTCAGACATTGCCGCTTCCAGATTGCTTCTTATGATGGCTGGTATGATGCGCGCCGCCATGTCATGCTGTCTAATGCATTTCATAAGCAACAAGGATACCTTCAAGGTATGTCTATGATTGAACTCCGTCGCCTGCGGGCGTTCGTTACCGTGGTGGAAGAAGGCAATATCACCCGCGCCGCCGAACGGCTGTTTATTCAGCAGCCGCCGTTAACCCGCCTGTTGCAAGGGCTGGAAGATGAGCTGGGGGTAAAGCTGTTGCAGCGCCTGCCACGCGGCGTGCGCGTCACCGAAGCCGGCAATGTGCTGTTCAATGAAGCTCGTACCCTGTTGGCACGGGCAGAGCAACTGACCGAGGCGGTGCACCGTGCCGCACGGGGTGAACAAGGGCATATTGCCATCGGCTTCACTAGTTCGGCCGCTCTGCACCCGTTTGTGCCCAATTTGCTGCGCCGTTACCGGGAGATCCTGCCGGGCATTACCACCCAGTTGGAAGAGGCCGGCAGCGGTGAACTATTGGAGGCACTGGTGGATGAACGCCTTGACGTGGCCTTTGTGCGCTCGCCGGTGGGCGGTATTCCAGGGTTGACGATTGAACCGGTGCTGCGTGAACCTATGCTGGTCGCCCTGCCTGTCGGCCACCCGCTGGCCGTCAACAGTGAGCACCCCTTGCCGCTGGAGGCATTAACCCAAGAAGCCTTTATTCTTTATCGTCGGCCTGCGGGTCAGGGTTTGTACGACGCCATTCTGGCGGCCTGCCACCGTGCCGGGTTCAGCCCGCGGGTGATTCAGGAGGCCCCGCGCCTGCCCGCGACCCTCAGTTTGGTCGGTGCCGGTTTGGGGCTTTCCATCGTGCCGGCCTCGATGCGACGTTTGGGGGGCGACGGCATTGTCTACCGGACGATTGACGATCGGGCCCAGCTCAGTGCGCCGCTTTATCTGGCGCTGCGCAACAACCGAACATCGGCCATCATCACGCGTTTTCGCGATTTGGTGGCCGAAGCGGTCAGCGAGCAGACACCCGGCTAATCTTCCTTGTCGGCGATGCGCGTCAGGTGGATCACCAGATACAGCAGCTCATCGTTCGACATTTCCATCTGCAGCAGATTTTTCACGTAGTCGCGGATCAGCAGCGCACCACGGTAGGCGTGCGGATACTCTTTGGTTACCTGAGCAAAGATAAAATCGTCTTTCGACGTCATCTGTTGCCCCTCGACCATACGCTGAATAAAAAACTGCATATGCACCAGAAAACGCGAGTAATTGAGCGAATCGGTGTCGATATTGATGCGAAAATGGTATTTGATGATATTGAAAATATCTTTCAACATTTTCACCGCCAGCAGCGTGTGCTCCATGTTTTGCACATCGGTCTGGCCATTAACCAGATGGAAAGCGATGTTGCCCGCCTCTTCTTCCGGCAGGCTGATGTTCAACCGCCGGTTGATGTGCGCCAGCGCCTGCGTGGCCACCGCGAATTCCTGCGGATAAAAGCGCTTTACCTCAAACAGCAGCCGGTTCTGGATAGCAATCCCTTTGTGGTAGCGCTCAATGGCGAAGCTGATATGGTCCGCCAACGTGAAGAAAATCTGCTCGTTAATCCGCCCATTGAGCTGGCGGTTAGCCTCGGCAAGGATCATCTGCACGATCTCAATGTGCTCTTCCGGCGTGGTTTCTATCAGCCGCAGGTAATCTCGGCCCTTTTGGCTGTTTTGCACCACATACACTTTCTCTATCGTGGCCGGGTCGAGAACGTCACCCACCTTGCTGTTAAAGCCAATACCCTTGCCCATCACGATAACTTCATTGTTATCGCCGTCAGTCGATAGCACCAGGCTATTATTGAGTACCTTAATGACTTTCATCGTCGCGGCCATCACCCTTTATTTTTAGCGTTGCCGGCCATCGGAGGCAATCAGCCGTTGATACCAGTCAAAACTGCGCTTTTTAATTCTCCGCAGATCTTTCAGATCCTGCTCACCCCGGTTGACATAGACAAACCCGTAACGCTTGGCATAGCCCTGATGAGTGCTGACCACGTCTATCGCCGCCCACGGACAATAGCCGATCAGTTCTACCCCGTCGTTGATCGCCAACTGCATCTGTTCGACATGCTGACGCATAAACTCAATGCGGTAATCGTCGTTAATTGTACCATCGGCCTGTAACTCATCCGGGGCACCGATGCCGTTTTCAGTAATTAATATTGGCAAATGATAGCGTTCGGCGGTTTTGCGCAGCGTTAGCCGTAATCCGACCGGGTCGATCACCCAGCCGTAGCGGGTTTTACCGACGAACGGATTCTCTGCTGCACGGTAAACTCCCGATTCCCCCAGCATGATTTGCTGATCGCCTGCGCGTGCGCTGATGTCGGAGGCGTCGCCACGGCTGGCGGCAATGGTGGCGGTAGAATAGTAGTTTATCGCCACATAGTCCGGTTTGCCCTGCAGCAACAGCGCCGCATCGCCCGGCTCCATCTGCGGAGCCAGTTCGCGGTCCAGCAAATAACGCCAGGCCAGCGGGTTGTAGCGGCCATGCACCGCCACGTCGAGGAAACTCCAGCAACGCAGCGTCTCCCAGTTATGGGCGGCGATAGCATCCAGCGGATGGCAGGTTTCCTGATACATCGAGGTGGTGTTAATCGCCGGGCCAATCTTCCCTGCGGGGCAGCGCTGGTGACACAGCGCCATCACCCGCGCCTGAGCCACCAACATATGGTGGCTTTGCTGATACAACACCCGTTTGGACGGCAGTACGCCGCCCTTTGGCGTGCCAATCGCCCCTGGGTGCAGGATCATGGTGTTTTGTTCGTTGATAGTCAGCCAGTACTTCACCCGGTCGCCAAAGGCGTCGAACAGCACCCCGGCATAATCGACAAAGGCGTCGATGGTGGCGCGATTAGACCAGCCCCCCTGCTGCTCAAGCACATAGGGCAGATCGAAATGATACAGCGTCACCACCGGCTCGATGCCATGGCTCAGCAGTTCATCAATCAACTGGCGGTAGAAATTCAGCCCGGCAGCGTTGACCTCGCCAGTGCCATTGGGCAGCACCCGCGTCCAGGCAATGGAAAAGCGATAGGCTTTCAGCCCCAACTCGGCAAACAGTTTCACGTCCTCGCGAAAGCGATGATAGTGATCGCTGGCCACCTTAAAGTCGGCGGTGCCTGGCGGATGATCGAGCATATCTACAATCGACGGGCTTTTGCCATCTTCGTCCCAGGCCCCTTCGACCTGATAGGCTGAGGTGGAAGCCCCCCACAGAAAATCTTTGGGGAAATCGTTCAGTCGTTGATAAATCATGCCGGCTCCTGCTGCGCATTATTCAGGCTGATGATGGGTTCGCCAAAGCCGATCCGACCCGGCTGACGGCAACTCAACTGCGGGAAATCTTCGCTGTTGACCACCAGAACCGGCGTGGTGAGGTCGTAACCCAGCGCAGCAATCGCCGCCAGATCAAAACGCACCAGTTCATCCCCCATATTGACCCGGTCGCCAATTTTCAGGTTGGAGCTAAAATGCTGCCCGGCCAAATTAACCGTGTCGATACCGATGTGCACCAGCAGTTCAACGCCGTTATCCCCCTTGATACCCACCGCGTGCATTGAAGGCAGGAAGGTCACCACCTCACCGTCCAGCGGCGCACGCAGCAGCCCTTCCTGCGGCCGTATCGCTACGCCCTGGCCCAATAACCCCTGGGAAAAGACATCGTCGTTCACCTGGTCCAGCGCCACCAGTTGGCCGGACAGCGGGCTGAAAATCTGCTGTTCAGCGTCGCGGTGAGAGGCCGTCACCGCCATCTCCTGCTCTTCGACCGGATCTTCAAAACCGAGGATCCAGGTCAGCGCAAAGGTCACTACGATAGCAATGGCGCAGGTGACCAGCGCATGGACGATATTCATCGGGTTTTCACCGATAAACGCCGGCAGCGCCGCCAACCCCGGAGAGACGAAGGCATAGCGCACCAGCCCGCTCAGCCCGGCATAAACACCGGCACAGCCACCGCCGATCATCGCGGCAATCAGCGGTCTGCGCAGCTTAAGCGTCACGCCGTACAGCGAAGGCTCGGTGATACCCAGCAGCGCGGTGAAACCGGCAGAGGACGCCAGTTGGCGCAGGTTTTTGTTTTTGGTACGGAAGGCCACGCACAGGGTGGCCGCGCCCTGCGCAATGTTGGAGGCCAGCATGCCCGGCCCGTTAATCATTTCGAACCCGTTTTTGCTCAACTGACCGGTCGCGATCGGCGTCATCGCCCAGGCGGTGCCGGTGATCACCAGGAAGGGTTGCAGCCCGCCCATCAGCATCGGGATCAGCCAACTGGCCTTACCGTCGACGATCGCCGCGCCGGCGGCAACCAGATCGTTAAGGAAAATTCCGAACGGGCCTACCACCACCAACGCCAGTGGCGCGGTGGCCAACAGAATAATCATCGGCTTGGTGAAGAACTTGATCATCGTCGGCGAAACTTTTTCGGCAAAGCGCTCGATATAAGACATCAGCCAGACGGTGAAAATAATCGGCAGCACCGAACCGGCATAGTCGGCCATTCGCACCGGGATACCAATAAAATCAATCGGAGCTCCCGCCGCCAGCATCTGCGCCAGATTGGGGTGCAACAACACCCCGGCGATGGTCATGGCCAGTATCGGGTTACACTCGAACTTGATTGCCGCGCCATAGGCCAGCAACACCGGCAGGAAGAAGAAAGCCGCATCGGCAATGGTGTCCAGCAAATGATAGGTCGGGCTGGCGGCGTCTATCGTCCCGGTCAGTTTGAGGATCGCCAACAGCGCCTTAATCATCCCCGCGCCGGTGATCGCCGGGATCACCGGGGTAAAGGTGGTAGAGATCACGCTGATAATCTGTGAAACCACGCCGCCGCGAGCCTGTGATTTCTTATCGCTCTGTCGCCCCTCGAGAGCGCCGATTTCTTTTTGTAGCGTGCGGAAAGTTTGCTGCACGTTGTTGCCGACCACGATCTGGAACTGGCCGCCGCGCTCCACCACGCTGATTACCCCCGGCAGGGCCTCAATCGCTTTCGCCTCTACCAGGCTGTCATCGTTAAACTCCATGCGCAGACGAGTAGCGCAGTGCGTCAGTTTGCTGACGTTGCCCTTGCCCCCTACCCGCGCCAGTATTTCCAGGCCCAGCTGTTTGTAATCCATAAAGTTTCCCCGTAAAAAAACAAAAAAAAAGACCAAAATCAAAATGCGCCTCATCGCAATGAGAGGTGCATTCCTATTTTGGTCTTGCCTGCCTGAGCAGTAACACGCCGTAATAAAAATGTCTGGCGATCGCTAAGATCGCGGCGAAAGTATCGTCATAGTTGTGATTTTTCGGCAATAGCCTGCGTTAAGCTTTGTGATTAACATCACTAATTTTCGAAAATGCACTGCAATGTTGCCCACCACGCCCCACTTTAGCGCATCGGTTAAATTAACCGATTAAAATAACACTGACAAAAAAAATACCGCCTAAATAAATTAACTCTGTTTATTATTTATTGAACAAAAAACACAATTAAATTGATACCGATGCATTATTATTTAATAGTAAATACAATAATTACAGCCTCTCTCAATTGGTAACACAAACAAATAAATTATTTGCGGTGAATACGGCCTAAGCCACTATGATTTAACCGTCGCAGAGCATTTTAATGCGGCAATAACACACCTGCAGCCAATAAAACCAACAGATAAATCCTGCCGATATTTTGGCAGGCATTCTATATATTGGAGAAAGTCATATGTTATCGCGTCGTGATATATTAAAAGCCTCTGCGGTCAGCGCAGCAGCAGCCAGCGTAATGGGCGGTATGCTTAAATCCGCCAGCGCCGACGAACATCGCAATATTGTCCCGCCCAGTACTTTCCAACCCGCCGCAGAGGCACAAAACCTTTATAAATATGTCTTTGCCAACAGCAAAAAACGCAGCCTGCCCAGCGGGTGGGCCAGAGAGGCCACCGTCGAACAATTCCCGATTTCTGAAGGCGTTGCCGGGGTAGATATGACACTGGAGCCGGGCGGCGTACGCGAGCTGCACTGGCACGCCATTGCCGCCGAATGGGCATTTATGCTGGAAGGCCATGCCCGCATCACCATCATCGACCCGGAGGGAAAGTGCGAAGTGGCGGACTTCGGCGCAGGGGATGTTTGGTATTTTCCCAAAGGTTACGGGCACTCGATCCAGGCGCTGGCGGACGGCGCGCACTTTGTTTTGACCTTTGATAACGGCCATTTCTCCGAGTTTGGTACTTTCAGCATTACCGACTGGGTGGCACACATGCCCAAAGAGGTGTTGGAAAAAAGCGTCAATATGCCGGCAGCGGTATTTTCCAAAGCCAAACAGGGTGAGGCCTATATTGTCGGCGGTGCTATTCCCCCGGCTCTGCCCCTGCCCAGCAGCGACGGTGGCTTGAATAACTCTCCGTTAGCCCACCGTTATGAATTAATGAAGCAAAAACCTTTTTTTGAAAATGATGCAGGCAGCGTTCATTTGGTATCGTCAAAAGAATTCCCTATTTCAACCACCATGACCGGCATTATCGAAATCGTTAAACCCGGTGCCGTGCGGGAATTGCACTGGCATCCTAACGCCAATGAGTGGCAATACTATATTTCCGGAAATGGCCGCATGACGGTATTCAGTTCACACGGCCATGCGCAGACCGCAGAATATGCCCCGACAGACGTCGGTTATGTCCCGCAGGGTTTTGGTCATTACATTGAGAATATGGGCGATGAGGATCTCAAAGTGCTAATCGTACTGGATAACGGTATTTATCAGGATATTTCGCTGTCTGACTGGTTGGCGAAAACCCCGGCCTATCTGCTGGCAGATAACTTCAATAATCAGATTGCCGACTGGCAAGATCGCCCCAGGGACAAACTGGTAATGTCCCGCCGTAAAAGCTGATGGGTAGCGAGGGGGCGTTAACCCCCTCGCCAAGGGTTACTGCTTACGCTGCTCCGCCACCTGTTTGGCGGTCACCTTGCCTTGTTTTTCACCAAACTGGCCCACCACGTAGTTGGCTACCGCAGCCACTTCTTCGTCCGAGTATTGGCTACCAAAGTCCGGCATAAACTCGTGCTGCTCACCAATGCTGATGCGCGTACCTTTGAGGATCGCCTGCACCACGCTACGGCCCTGCGGATCGTTAACCGCGGTGCTGCCAACCAACGAAGCATATTTGCTCTGGCGGCCGGTACCGTTCCACTGGTGACAACCGCTACAGTCCCCGGCGAACAGCCTGCGGCCCAGCGAATCTTCCTGCCCACCCGGTAATACCGCGCTGGAAGAGGTCGCACCCTTCGGCTGCAGATTCACCGCGCTGGCACTGTCGCTGGCGATCGGCTCGATATTGCGCAGATATTTCACCAGGGCCTGGTTGTCCTCCGGCGTCAGGTACTGCAGGCTGTTTTCCACCGCTTCTGCCATCGGGCCGGAAGCGCTACTGCGCCCTTCCGCATGGCCGGTGGCCAGATATTGCGACAGTTGCTGTTCGCTCCAGGCGCCAATGCCGGTCTGCCGATCCGGGGTAATATTGCCGGCGAACCAGCCCTGGATCACCTCACCGCTGAGGTTTTTGCTCTGATTAATGCCAAAACCCAGATTGCGTGGGGTATGACATTCGCTGCAGTGGCCCAGAGCCGTCGCCAGATAGGCCCCGCGATTCCATTGCTCATCCTGATTGAGGTTCGGCTCGAAGCGTTTTTCGTTGAAGAACGCCAAATTCCAGAACTTCATGCCCCAGCGCTGGTTGAACGGGAACGACAGACCGTTTTCCGGATTCGCCTGCTTCACCGGTGGCAGGCTGAACAGATAAGCCTTGATTGCCAGTACGTCGTCACGGCTTAACCCAGTGTAGGAAGTATAAGGCATTGCCGGATACAGATTCCCCTGTGAGCCGACGCCTTCACGCACCGCACTCACAAACTGTTCGTCACTCCAGCCACCGATCCCGGTTTCCGGGTCGGCGGTAATGTTGGTGCCATAAATGGTGCCGAATGGCAGTTTAAAGGCAAAACCGCCGGCGAAAGGTTTGCCGCCAGGCGCCGTGTGGCAGGCCACGCAGTCGGCGGCACGTGCCAGATATTCACCGCGGGCCAGCTTATCGCTAATGCTCGCCGGGGCCCCGGCGATAGGAGCAGCAGGCTCCGGGCCGACCGGACGTAACAGGGTATAAAGCGCGTAGCCTCCCGCTAGCACCACTATTGCGACAATCAGCCATAACAGCCATCTCAGGGCGTTGCTCATGGGTTTCTCCCTTAATCCAACGCCTTGGCGGCCTGGTGAATGGCGGCGCGAATGCGCACGTAGGTAGCGCAGCGGCAAACGTTGCCACTCATCGCCGCGTCAATATCTGCATCGCTCGGGTTCATGCTTTGGGCCAGCAGTGCGCTGGCGCTCATGATCTGGCCGGACTGGCAGTAGCCGCATTGCACCACGTCCAGATTGACCCAGGCCGCCTGCACCGCTTTGCCCGTCGGCGTCTCGCCGATCGCTTCGATGGTGGTAATTTTCTTGCCCTCGGCGGCAGAGACCGGCGTCATGCAAGACCGCACCGGCACGCCGTCCAGATGAACGGTACAAGCGCCGCACATCGCAATGCCGCAGCCAAATTTAGTGCCGGTCAGCCCGGCTTCATCACGCAGGAACCACAGCAGCGGCATATTCGGGTCGCCATCAAACGTCAGCGGTTGGTCGTTCACGGTTAAAGTTATCATGCTGTTCTCCTTGTCAGACGCTGGCGTCACTGTTGGGACGGTGTAAAGGCAGGCTCAGTGAACTGCGGGGCCGCCCGAGCAGCGCCAGAGCATTCCCGACCGCCGGGGCAATGGTCGGCACACCCAGTTCACCCACGCCGGTCGGGGCCTCACTGGAAGGCACGATAATCACCTCTATTTCCGGCATTTCATCGATACGCAGCGGGCGGAAATTGTTGAAGTTGGACTGCTCAACCACCCCGTCTTTTAGCGTAATATTGCCGTACAGTGCGATGCTCAGACCGTAGCCGATGCCGCCTTCAATCTGCGCGCGGATCACATCCGGATTGACCGCGACGCCGCAGTCCACCGCACACCACACCTTGTGCACCCGTGGAATGCCGCCTTCGCCGATCGACACCTCGGCAATCTGCGCCACCCGGGTATTAAACGCCTTGGCGACGCCAACCCCCCGCGCCCGGCCATCCACCACCTTCGCGCCCTGCCAGTTAGCGGCTTTCGCCACCGCCCGTAATACGCCAGCCTCACGCGGCGCATCCCCCATCAGTGCCAATCGCCCCTCTACCGGATCCTGCCCGGTTTCCTGCAACAGTTGGTCGATAAAGCTTTCCACCGCGTGGCCGGTGTGGGTACTGGCCACCGACCTCAGTGAAGTGGTAGGCACCTTGCCCGGCACGATATGGGCGTCGCAGCGGAAACTCTCGAAGGTATAAGGAACTTCGCTGGCACCTTCGATCATCATCTGATCGACACCGTTAACCACCAGTGCCGTCATCGCACTGTTGAGCGTCCAGGAATGGCCGACGACGGTGTCACTCCAGCCCACCACCTTGCCACCGCGGATCGCCCCGCGCAGCCGGTGCAGGATCATCGGGCGATACCAGCCGTTGCGGATATCGTCTTCACGCGTCCACACCACCTTCACCCCGTGCCCAGGGCCAATCGCCTTGGCCGCCGCCGCCATGTCTGCGGCCAGATCCGGCCCCAGCTTCGGGTTGCCCAGATCGATACGGCGACCAAAACTGCCGCCGGCTAAAATGGTTTCAATTTCTACCTTCTCCGGCGGCAATTGGAACAGATCGCACAGTTGCTGGTGATCGAGGGTTTGGATCTGGCAGCCATAACGCGCCTTGACGCTTTCGCCGTCCCAGAACAGATAGCCGTCCAACGGCTCCATCGGCGCATGGGCCACATACGGGAAGGTGTATTCCGCTTCGATCACTTTGTCTGCTTTATCAAAAACCTCGTCCGGCTGGCCGTGACTTTTCGCCACCGCACCGGGCTTTTGCGCCACCTGACGGAACTCGGCGAAAATCTGCTCGGTGTTGCGTCGCTCGGCCTGCGAGTCGTCCCACTCCACCTGTAATTTTTCACGCCCCTGGATCGCCGCCCAGGTATTTTTGGCGTACACCGCCACGCCGGTATCGGTCTGCTTCACCGCCACGACGCCCGCTACCGCCAGCGCCCGACTGGCGTCAAATGAGGCCACCTTGCCGCCGAAACGCGGTGGCTTTTTGATGGTCACGGTCAACATATCCGGCTCATGAATGTCCTGAGTGAATTGCGCCGAACCGTTGGTTTTGGCCAGCGAATCCACCCGGTGCAGGCCGCTGGCCTTGCCGATCAACGTAAAATTGGCGGGATTTTTCAGTGTCAGAGTCGCGGGGTCGGGTGGCGGTAACTGGCTGGCCAATACGGCAAACTCGCCGAAGCCCGCTTCACGCCCACTGGCGGCATGGCGGATCTTGCCCGCCTGCACGGTAATTTCCTGCGCGGAGGTTTTCCAACTTTGCGCGGCGGCCTGCACCAGCATTGCACGCGCCATGGCCCCCATGCGACGCATCTGCTCATAGGCATTGGCCACCGAACTGGAGCCACCGGTGCCCTGGAAACCGAACGACAGATTTTTATAGACGTTGGTATCAACCGGCGCGGCAACCACCCGCACCTGCGACCAATCGGCGTCCAGCTCTTCGGCGACCAATGTCGCCATGCCGGTATACACCCCCTGGCCCACCTCGGTATGTTTACTGATAACGGTGACAATGCCTTCCTGATCAATCTGCACGAAGGCATTGGCTGCATGAGGATTGTTTTCAGGCGCCGTGGCGGAGTTGGCTCGGGCCAGCGCACCGGTAGACGGCAGATAGGCACCGATCACCAGCGCACTGGCGCCGACGATAAAACGCCGCCGGGTAAGCGGGACTTCGGGTAGATTCATTGCTCATCGCTCCAAAATGCCGATCAACCTTAATCAATGCGGCGAAATCATTCTTTTTATGCGCGCCGTCTGCATACACCAGCGCGACGGGCTAATAGTTAGCGTAGCCTATTATTTTGTCTGTCTGGCATTCAGGCGGGGTTTTCTATTGTGGATTTGTGCTATGAGCAATTGCATGCCTGGATCAGCTAAGGATGCCCCGTCACGGCCCATGGATTGCACCAAATTGCATCAAGCAACTGCCCGATAGCGCGCCAGCGCTCGGTTTGCGGACTGGTATGGAAATTGCTTCTCCCGATCATGGCTATGAGGGAGAAGCAGATGAAAGCAATTGTCATTGGTGGCGGCATCGGCGGCCTGTGTACCGCCATCGCATTACAGCGTGTCGGTATCGACACCGAGGTTTTTGAAGCGGTCAAAGCAATCAAACCGGTCGGGGCCGCCATTTCCATCTGGCCCAACGGCGTAAAATGCCTTAATTATCTGGGGATGAAAGAACCGCTGCGCGCGCTCGGCGGCCCGATGCACTACATGGCCTATCAGGAATACCTGCACGGCCAGACCCTGACGCGCTTTAGCCTGGATCCGCTGATCGCCAGCGTTGGCGAACGGCCGTACCCGGTGGCCCGAGCCGAGCTACAGGCGATGTTGCTGGACACCTACGGCCGCGATCGGGTGCATTTCGGCAAACGCGTCAGCGGCATTGAAGAAACTTCGCAGGGCGTGACCGCCTGGTTTGAAGACGGCAGCCAGGCCAGCGGTGATTTTCTGATCGCCGCCGACGGCACTCATTCCGCCATTCGCCCTTATGTGCTGGGCCACGGGGTGGATCGTCGCTATGCCGGTTACGTTAACTGGAACGGGCTGGTAGCCATTGATGAGTCCATCGCCCCCGCCGACCAGTGGACCACCTTTGTCGGTGAAGGCAAGCGGGTGTCATTGATGCCCGTCTCCGACAACCGCTTCTACTATTTCTTCGATGTCCCTCTGCCCACCGGGCTGGCGGAAGACCGCAGCACGGCGCGCGCCGATCTACAGCGTTACTTTGCCGGCTGGGCCGAGCCGGTGCAGAAACTGATTGCCGCGCTCGCCCCCGATACCATCAACCGCATTGAGATCCATGATATCGAACCTTTCGAACGGTTGGTGCGCGGGCGTGTGGCATTACTGGGCGACGCCGGGCACAGCACCACGCCGGATATCGGCCAGGGCGGCTGTGCGGCGATGGAGGACGCGGTGGTACTGGCGATTGCCTTACAAACCAACTCGCTCGGCATTGAAGACGCGCTGTTGCGTTATCAGGAAAAACGCAGCCACCGGGTGAAGGACCTGGTGCTGAAGGCGCGCAAGCGCTGTGATGTCACCCACGGCAAAGAGATGGCGATCACCCATGGCTGGTACGAAGAACTGAAAAGCGAAACCGGCGAGCGCATTCTCTCTGGTATGCAAGAAACCATTATGGGCGGACCGCTGGCCTGACTCTGCCCATCCTCTGTGGCAAGGCAAGGCTTTACCGTCAAACGCTCAAAGTGCGGATGCGCCCCGCCGCCAGTTCGATCACCCGGTCCGCCGTGGCGATGGTTTCCGGCCGGTGGGCGATCAGTAAAATGGGTAACCCAAGCTGGCGTAAAGTCTGGCCAATCAGCGTTTCGTTATTAACGTCCAAATGGCTGGTGGCTTCATCGAGGATCAGCAACTGTGGCTGCTTGTACAACGCCCGCGCCAACAGTAAGCGCTGTTTCTGCCCGGCGGACAGGGTTCCCCCCATTTCGCCGATTAACGTCTGGTAACCCATCGGCAGTTTTTCGATGTCCTGTTCCAACTGCGCCAGACGAGCACATTCGCCAAGCTTTTGCTGATCAACCCGGGAAGAGAAAAACGTCATGTTTTCGGCAATGGAGCCACGAAACAGTTGGTCCTCCTGCAATACCACGCCGATATGCTGGCGAACCTGTTGATAATCCCCCTGCCGGTGCTCGATGCCCAATGTGCGGATCACCCCGGCGGTCGGCGGATACAGCCCCAGTACCAGCTTGGCCAGCGTGGTCTTGCCGCAACCAGAGGCACCAACCAGCGCCAGCACCTCACCGGGCATGATTTGCAACGAGACCTGCGAGAGGATCTCACGTTCGGTTCCGGCGTATTTAAAACTGACCTGCTCCAGGCTCAACGCAGGGCGATCGCTCGGCCAGACACAGGCCGCTGATGGCCCATTGGCACCACCTGCCGCCTGTGACGCCGCATCTTCACGCGCCGCGAGCACAATATCCGCCAGCCGTTGGTTATAAACATCCAGCATTCGGTACGCGACCAGTTTGTCTATTAAACCATTGATGCTGGACGAGAAGCGCCCCTGAAAGGACATATAAGCCACCAGCATACCCACCGAAAACTGACCGGCCAGCACCGCGCTGGCCCCCAGCCACAGCACCGCCGCCCCCACCACGCTGCCGATAACGGTCTGCATAATGCCGTACACCATCATCAGTTTGCTTTCGTGCAGTTGAGCATTGCGGCGGGCGACATTCAGATTACGCCAGACCGATTCGCGCGGCGTCAGCGCCCCATTGACCCGCAGGCTCAGCACCCCGCGCAGGCTCTCCAGAAAGTGGCTGGATTCCTGGGTGCCGGCGACCCAACTGTCATCTGCCGCTTTACGCAACGTACTGAACCAAAACAGCCGCAGCAGGCCATAAACCAGAGCGGCGGCTAACGCGACCAGGGTTAATTTGGCACTGTAGAAAAACATCATGGTCAGCGTGCCCACTACCAGTAACACATCCAGAAAGGCTTCGAGCAGCGTGGTGGTCAGCGTGTCCTGAATGGTGTCGACGGCATCAAATTTGGCACTGATATCCCCCATATTGCGCGCCTCAAACCAGCTAATCGGCAGCCGCAACAGGTGGTGAAACACGTTCGCCGTCCACTGCATGTTGAAGTTGACCGCCATGGTGAGGGTCGCCCATTGCCGGGCCAGTTCCAGTAGCGTTTGGGTCGCGGCCATCAGCAACATGGCGATGACGATCAGCGTCAGCAGGCTGGCGTCCAGCGCCACCAACACTTCATCAATCACCAGTTGGTTGATCAGCGGACCAATCAGCGCAAAGACTTCGAGCGCCAGGGCGAAACAGAAGATCCTGCCCAGCGCCGATTTCAGGCCCTGAGTCTTGCCAATAAGATCGAACAGGCGGATCTTTTTTCGCTGATCTTTGACCGTAAACTGGTGAGTGGGCGTCAGTTCCATGGCGACGCCGGTAAAGTGACGGTTCGCTTCCCGCAGGCTCATGGTTACCGCACCGCGAGCCGGATCGTGCAATTCCAGCCTCTGCCCTCGCACCCGTTTGAGTACCGTAAAGTGATTCATATCCCAGTACAAAATGCAGGGCACCGACAGCAGGTGCAACTCTTCAAGCTCCAACTGCACGGCGCGGCCGCTTAAGTGCAGCTGTTCGGCACAGCTCATCAACTGCGAAAATGTCATACCGAGCTGCGAAACGTTAAATCGTGCTCGCAACGTGGGCAGATCAACCCGGTATCCATGCCATCCGGCAATCATCGCCAGACAGGCCACGCCGCACTCCGCCGATTCTGTCTGGCGAATCAACGGCAGGCGCTTGCGCCATCCCCAGTTAATCACTTCGGTAACGTCCATGTTCAGATCCTTCCTTGCAGACTCCATAATGGCTCCAGCAGCCACTCGTACAGGCGGCGACTGTCCAGCTCCACATCCGCAGACACGGTCATGCCAACACGCAATGGCTCCTGCCGCCCATAGGCCGTAATGGTGGGTTTATCCAAGGCTACGATGACGCGGTAATGCCCTTCGTTTTCCTTCCACACCATCGGGTTTTGCAGCAGCGCCTCGCTGGCGCTGAGGCTGGTGTCGGTTATGGCGCGGGTGACGCCATACTGCACGCCAAATTTTTCATAGGGGAACGAGGCAAAGCGCAACCCCACTCGCTGCTGGGGCTTGATAAACCCCACCGCTTTGCTTGGGGCAAACAATTCGACCTGTAACTGTGCATCATCAGCGACCATCATCAGTAAAGGATCGCTTTGTTTTACCGTCTGACCGGCCCGCGCCAGTACCACGGCGATATGCCCATCCACCGGGGCGGTCAGCGTATGATCGCGCTGGCCGCCCAGTTCAATCTCCTGCTGTTTAATGCCCTGTAGCTGACGTTCAAGCTCGGCGTCACGCGCCTGCTGTTGTTGTTCCAGGGTGCGCAGTTCTGAGGCCGCCGCGGCAAGCTCGCGTTTTAGCCGCAGCTGCGCCTGTCGCTGGAGTTCAACCTTTTCCTGCGCCGTCGACAGCGTCATTCGCTGCTGCTGAAACTCCAGCTCGGAGACATAGCCTTTGGCGATCAGTTTGCGGTAGCGCTCCATCAACGAATGTGAAAGTTGCGCCTGTTGCTGAACCAGCAGCATTGCCGCGTCTGCACTGGACAGTTCCTGATTGAGCTGCGTGATGCGTTGCCGTACGCCGGTTTGCTGCAGAACGCGGGTCGCCAGCTCTTGTGCACGCTGATGCTCCAGCATGCGATATTGACGATTTAATGAATCAGAAACCGACGCCAGCGTACCGACGCCCTGCCCATTGAAATATTCACCGCTGAGCCGATACAGCGCCTGACCGGCCTTGACCGCCGCCCCCTCCGCCACCAGCCGCTCGGTGACCTGCCCGGCGCTGCGGGCCACCACCTTGATCAACCCGCTGGACGGCATCACCACCCCCTCCAGCCGCGCTTTGCGGGTATATTCGCCCAACATTAGGAATAGCAAGATGGCCAGCACCAACAGAATGCTGACCCAGGCATAGACGGTCAGGCTGAGGCTGGCGGGGATAATCACTTCACCCTCGGCCCTGGTGGCCTGGGCGGCAAAATAACCCTCGCGGTAAAGCTGGGGGGGACGTCCTGTCATTGGGGGTTATACCTTCAATCCGGTGATTATCATTTTATTTTTTCGCGACTATTCCATGCGCGAGAAAATCACAGCAGGGAAAGTCAGCCCTGCCTAAATCTTAAATTCACTTAATTTAAAATAACCAAGATCGACGTGTAAATATACCAAATTTTCAATATAATTCATTATTTAACAATAAGTAATATGTTTATCTTATTTATTTGAATTATATCGTCCGCTAATTACGAAGAAATAAACCTACAGGGATTATTGCTTAAATTTGACCAAATTATTTAGCAGCGGCCGAATGTTTTTCAGCCGCCGCATTAGCACCACTTTCTAACCACAGTTAATGGCTGCCCGGATTGGCACGCAGTCTGGCCACCTGCGCTTCCACATCGCGCCAGGCCGGTTTGTCACCGGCATAACGCTGGCGCAGGTAGTTCACCAGACTCGCGACCTGCCGATCGGAGAAACTGTCCTTAAAGCCTGGCATAAAGCCCAAATCGGCGGTGGCCGGTTTGGCAATCCCCTGCAGGATCACTTTGATCAGGTTATCCGGTCGCTCACTGAAAATATTGGTGTTATTGGCCAGATCCGGGCTGACGCCAAACAGCTGTGGCCCACCGGCAGCGGCACTGTGACAGGCCTGACAGGCGCCCTGAAACAGGCGTTCACCGGCCTGTTGCCCCAGAGCGGGTTGCAGACGGGTGGCCAGTTTGACCTGCGGCTCTACATTTAATTGAGCCGGACTGCTCAGGGATATCAGATAGTTGGCCATCGCCCGCACGTCAGACTCCGGCAACGTCGCCAGCTCGCTGACCACCGGCCCCATTGGCCCGGCCGCGACGCCGTGCTCGGCGGAATGACCGCTGCTCAGGTACTGGAACAGCTGTTCTTCATCCCAGGGCTTCTCCGCCGTGGCCAGTTGGTTCAGCGCCGGCGCCTCCCAGCCGTCCACCATCGCCCCGGCAAGGAAGCTGCTGCCCCCCTTTTCCGCCCCCATCAGATTACGCGGCGAATGGCAGGCCGCACAGTGCCCCAACCCATTGACCAGATAAGAGCCCCGGTTCCACTGGGCCGTTTGCGCAGGGTCCGGCTGAAACTCGCCCTGACGCAGAAACAGTGCATTCCAACCGGCCATCAATGGGCGGATATTGAACGGAAAACGCATCTGGTTAGCCGGATTGCTCTGCGCGACCGCCGGCTGCGACATCATATAGGCATACAATGCCTGCATATCACCGTCGGTCATTTTGCTGAACGAAGTATAAGGAAAAGCCGGGTACAGATTACGCCCGTCGCGGCTGATTCCCTTACGCATCGCCCGGTCAAAAGCGCCAAACGACCAGTTGCCGATACCGGTCTCCACATCTGGCGTGATATTGGTGCTGTACAGGGTGCCAAACGGAGTCTCCATTGCCAGTCCGCCGGCGTTGGTCGCCCCTTCAGAGGCGGTATGGCACACCGCGCAATCCCCGACGGCGGCCAGTTGACGACCGCGCTCCAGGGTGGCTGCCGACCAGGTACCCGAACCAGGGGTTGCCACTGGGGCAATCTCGGCACGCCACGGCAGTGCCGTAGCCGCTACGCCCAACAGCGCACCGAAAATACCGGCCGCACCGCCAAACCACCATTTACTGCGCCTGGGTTTAGCCGCTGGCGCAGCTTGCTGTCGGGTGCTATCCGGGCCGTTCAGCGCCTCGCGCAGTCGGTCGGATGTGATCGGCAACTCACGAAAACGAATACCGGTGGCGTCGAACACCGCATTGGCAATGGCCGCGGCACTGGGCACCGAAGCAGATTCCCCAGCCCCCAGCGGCGGATCGTAGGGCCGTGGCATCATCACCACGTCCACCTCCGGTACCTCCGGGAAGGTCAGGATCGGATAAGCCCCCCATTCCTTGCTGGAAATAGTCGATTCTTCGAAGGTCACCCGCTCTTTCAGCACCCGGCTGGTCGACTGGATCACATTGCCGTGGATCTGGTGGCGCACGCCGTCCGGGTTGACCATCATGCCCGCGTCATGCCCAACCACAATACGTGTGACCGCGACTTCGCCACTGGCCTTATCGATCGCCACATCGGCGACCCAGGCCGCCCAGGCTGCACCAAAGCCGGGGAATTTGCTGTGAATATAGCGCGCATAGGCAAAACCACGCCCGCGCAGCACACCGTCTTCCGCCGGGGTTTGCATCGGTTCGGTATGCGGCGTCCAGCCAGCGCGCTCGGCGGTGCTGAGCATCAATTCAGTGGCACGTTGATCCTTGATATAACGCAGCCGATATTCCAATGGATCCACACCGGCCGCCATGGCCAACTCATCAATATAGGACTCGTGCGCGAAGGTATTCGGCAGTGCCGACACGCCGCGCATCCAGGAGGCTCGAACGATGGGTGCCATGTCCTCAATGCTGACGCGCAGTTCCGGGTATTCATAGGGCGGCACCGAGGTGCGGTCCCCCATCTCATAAGCCACCGGTACCGGTTCAACCATTCCGGTCAGCAACAACGCCAGCGTGGGTGCGCCATTGGACGGGTAATAAGTACGGAAATCGTAGGCCACCGGGTGACCGGCGGCGTCCAGCCCACCGTCAACCTCCATCAACTGTGCCGTGCCCTTGGGTTCCCACAGGTGTTCCTGCTCGCGGGTGAGCTGCACCCGTACCGGACGCCCTACCGCACGCGACAATAACGCCGCATCGGCGCAGACATCATCGGCACAGTTGCGGCCATAGCAGCCCGCCGCTTCCATGCGGATAATGTCGATCTGCTGTTCCGGGTATTCCAGCAGCCAGGCGAGATCGGCACGCAGCAGATGCGGGTTCTGGCTACCTGACCAGACGCGTAACTGCTGCGGTTGGTAGTCCGCCAATGCGCAGGAGGGGCCGATCGAAGCATGCAGTTGGTACGGCCACAGGTAACTGCGGGTAAAGCGGCGATCGGCGGCGGCCAATGCCGCATCCACATTGCCGGTGTCATGCACCACCCGTGTCGAATGCGGGTTATCACGCAGCGCCTGCGCCACGTCGGTCATCTGCGGCAGGTTACGCCGCCAGTCCTTCCAACTGACCTGCAACGCCTCTGCTGCCTTGATCGCCTGTTCTTCGCGCTCGGCGACGATGCCGATAAAATCCCCGATCACCACCAGTTTGACGATGCCGGGAATATGGGCAATGGACTGCTCGTCCACCGTCAGCAGGCTGGTGCCGACAAACTCACCGCTGTCATAGCCGGCATACGGCGGCCGCACCACCCGGCCATGCAGCATGTTCGGCAATCGCATGTCGTGCACATAGGTGGACTCGCCGGTGGCCTTGGCCGGGAT
Organism: Serratia sp. S4; assembly: GCF_000347995.1. NCBI lineage: Bacteria > Pseudomonadati > Pseudomonadota > Gammaproteobacteria > Enterobacterales > Yersiniaceae > Serratia > Serratia sp. S4. The sequence goes on along the minus strand of NZ_KB661120.1, from coordinate 2,510,620 downwards.
ATCAACGCGCGCGGTGCTGGTGCCAACCAGGCGGTATTCGGCCTGCGGCTTGAGCGGCGCATCGCCGGAGACGGGCAGTTCTACATGCACGCCGGTGACCAGTTCGCCGTAGCTCACCGCCGGCCCTTGTGGACTGGTAATCAGGCCGTCATTCAACGTCAGTTGCTCAACCGCAACGCTAAAACGCTGCGCCGCCTGTTGCAGCAGCCAGCGACGTGCCTCGGCGGCGGCATTGCGCAGCGGCACGGCAGAAATTTGCAGCGTAGCGCTGGCGATGGTCGCGCCCTGATTCGGCGTACTCTCGGTATCGCCCAGCACCATGCGTACCTGATCCATACGCAGGTAGAGTTCTTCGGCGACGATTTGCCCCAATGCGGTGCGCACACCGGTGCCTAGATCAACATGGCCGTTGAAGGCGTAGACCTCACCGCTGTCGCAAATGGCAATAAACAGCCCCTGCTCTTTGGGTTTCAGGTTCGGCGTCTGGCCTTTCGGCACCAGCCCCGGCGGCGGTTGGATCTGATCGATAACCAGCAAGGCGCCATGACGCTGCAATAATTCGGCCTGGCTCGGTACTGAGGAATGGGCGTCAGTCATGGGGCGAGGTTTCCTCACTGCGGCAGAGAATGATGGCGCGCTGAACCGCACGCAGGATTTCGATATGGGTGCCGCAGCGGCACAGGTTGCCGGACAGCGCCTGGCGGATTTCGCGGTCGCTGGGCGACGGATTGCGATCCAACAGGGCTTTGGTGGTCATGATCATGCCATTGAGGCAGTAACCGCACTGCGCGGCCTGTTCTTCGATAAAGGCACGTTGCACCGGGTGCAGACGGTCGCGATCGCCCAAACCTTCCAGCGTGGTCACCGCGCGGCTGGTAACACCCAGCGCCGGGATCACACAAGAGCGTGCGGCAATGCCGTCGATCAACACGGTACAGGCTCCGCACTCACCCAGGCCACAGCCGTATTTCGGGCCGTTGAGCGCCAGATCGTTACGTAACACCAATAGCAGAGGAGTATCCGCCATTACCCGGGTATGAATATTTTCGCCGTTGACTGACAGCATCAGCGGATGCTCCGTCAGTGTTTTTACCGCGCCTTCCCTGGGCAATTGCACTTCAGCTATCGCCATTGTTGCGTCTCCGCCTGCGCTCTGGTTATACCCGTCATCTTTCAAACCGCCGTTGGGCGCTCAGCTTGAAAGCTATGGGGTATTTCTTGTGGGCCGTGGCCTCGCCGCCACCGCACTCACCAGACAACCGCAGTTGCGGATGGCGAATCAGCCGGGCGGCTGGTCTTCCAGCATTTTATTGAGCAGGAACATCAGTGCTATACGTTCAGCCGGATTCAACGTACCGAAAGTTAATTCTGTGATCGTCGCCGCATGCGGCAGCGTTCCCGCCAGCAGCACGGCACCGGCGTCGGTCAGCCCGACCACCACTTTGCGCCGATCGACAGGATCCGGCATCACGGTAATCAGCTCGCGCGCTTTGAGCCGCTCGATAATGCCGCGAATGGTGGCCTGATCGACCGCCGTCACCTGTACCAGCTCGGTCAACGAACTCGGGCCCATGTCACGCACCGCGCACAGGGTAATAAACTGCACGGCGGTCAGTTGCGAATCCCCAACGTTTTGCTGGAAAATCGCCACATGGCGCTGATAAACCTTACGCAGCAGGTGCCCGACCTGTTCGGTAAAATGATAATTTTCAGTCTTGCCGCTCTCTGCAGCCGGGTATTCGGGGGGCGTCATTGCGTTACTCTCACCATCAATGGAAACCACCGAGAATAGTACAAACCCCTGCTTTTGGCAGCAAGTTAACTCTGGCTGACCCGCGATGCCGCCGGTGCCACCACTTCACCATCCGCCACCACCGTCTTGCCATCCAGACTGATGTCGCAATGACGTAGCGCGATATCCATATGGCACGGGGTTTTGCGCGTGCCGCCGACTTCGGTATTCGGCCCGGTGGAGAACAGGAAATTGCCGTAGAAAGCACGTGCATCCATACACATACCGTCGTTTTTATCGTGCAGCCCCATCGCCGTCCACTGCGCACGCGGCTGCAGGCCCCAGCCGATATGCGAAATGCCGTACACCTCCGGATCGTTGAAATACTTCATGTACTCCCGAAGATACTCCGCCTCGAAGCCGCCGTGAATGCGCGTCACAAAGCCTTTGTCGATCTCAAGCGTTATGCGTTCGCGCGCGTAACTTTTAAACGGCAGCAGGATATCGCCCACCTCCAGCACCAAAACCCCTTCTGCCTGTTCTTCATTCGGCCAGGTGAACAGGAAACCGCTCGGCCAGTGATCCCAGCGCCCCGGTTCGTCGGCATAGCCATATTCGGTCACCGTTGGGTATTGCCCCAATGGCGCACGGAAGTCACTGCCGGCGGCAGACTTCACCTGCATCAAACTGGCACGCTCCAGCACCTCGGCGGCGGCCAGCACCCGCGCTTTATCCTCAACATTAGGCAACATGCGTGCCAACACCTCCGGCGGCTCGACCGCCAGCAGAATGCGCGTGCCGGTTTTCAGGATCTGCTCCTGTTCCGGCGAATGCAGCAACATCATGGTGTCGACAATCAGATCGGCCGCCTCCAGTGCACGTTGTGCCGCGTGGTTACCGGTCAGCGCCGTATCGCCACAGTAAGCCGTCATGTCATTGCCCATGGCGCGCGGATGGTTGAACGACGGCAGTTCTACCGCGTAAACCCTGGCCCCCAGGCGCAGTGCTGCATCGGTGGCGGCGCGCACCGTACGCGCATCGGAATAGTGACTTTTCAGGATCGCCACGCTTTGCGAAGCATCAACCTTCGACAGCGTAAGCACCTGCTCGAACAGTTGTACCAACTGACTATCATTGACCGCCATGGTGTATCTCCTGTCTCGCTAAGGGTTGGTCGACGCAGCCAGCATCGATGAAGTTATTTTGCGCAAATTAAAGTGATCACGCTCTTTTAAATATCTAGACCAAAATCAATCGGGAAGCAAGCCCCCGTTTCCAGCCATAAGAAAACCCTATTTAAAGCCCTGCACATCCTGCTGTTAACATGAGTTTAACAGTAATGGCTGGTCAATTAGCGTGAGCCAGATCTAAATTAACACTTGTGCAACTTTGCGTTATTTAGCGTATACACTATAAATCGATCATCCGGCATCACTGCAGATGCCAGGTAAAAAACCAACAGTCAGGGGAAAAATGATGAGCAAACAACAACGCATTGCCGTGGTCGGTGCCGGTCTGGGTGGCGCCGCCGCCGCCGGTCTGCTGCAAAAAGCCGGCTTTATCGTCGACCTGTACGAACAGAGCCCGGTGTTTTCCCGCCTGGGGGCCGGCATCCATATGGGGCCAAACGTACTGAAGATTTTCCGCCGTCTCGGCATCGAGCAACCGCTGGAACAAATGGCCTCGCATCCGGATTTCTGGTTCAGCCGCGACGCCGAAAGCGGTGATTATTTGTCGCGTATTGAACTGGGGGCCTTTGCCCGTAAAGAGTACGGTGCGGCTTACGTGACGGTGCACCGGGGCGATTTACAGGCGTTGCAGATGGCGGCGCTGCAACCGGGCAGCGTGCATTTTGGCAAGTGTCTGAGCAAAATTGAGGAGCGTGACAACCAGGTGGTGCTGAACTTTGCCGATGGCACCCAGGCCAGCGCCGATATCGTGATTGGTGCCGATGGTATCAACTCACGTATTCGCGAACATCTGCTGGGGGCAGAAGCGCCAACCTACAGCGGCTGGGTTGCCCACCGCGCGTTGATCCGCGGTGAGAAGCTGGCCAAATACAATCTGAGCTTTGAAGACTGTGTGAAGTGGTGGTCGGCAGATCGTCACCTGATGGTCTATTACACCACCCAAAAACGCGACGAATATTACTACGTCAGCGGTGTGCCACACCCGGCATGGGATTTCCAGGGCAGCTTTATCGACAGCAGCCGCGAGGAAATGTACGAGACCTTCGCCGGTTATCATCCGATTGTGCAAGCGCTGATCGAATCCAGTGAACAGGTCACCAAATGGCCACTGTTGAACCGTAAACCCCTGCCGCTGTGGAGCGAAGGCCGCATGGTGCTGCTCGGCGACGCCTGCCACCCAATGAAACCGCACATGGCGCAAGGCGCGGCGATGGCGATCGAAGACGCCGCTATGCTGGCGCGCTGCCTGCAAGAAACCGGCCTGAGCGACTACCGCACCGCTTTCCAACTGTATGAAGCCAACCGTAAGGAACGCGCCTCCCGCGTGCAGGCCGTCTCTAATGCCAACACCTTCCTGCGCACTCAGGAAGATCCGGCCTGGGTCTACGGTTATGACCTGTACGCACAGGCGCTGAAATCGGAGAACGCCGCATGAGTCATTTTCTGTATGGCGCCAACGTGCAGGCCAACGGCATCCGCCAGCACTACCTGCGCTATGGCGGCCAGGGGCCGGTACTGATCCTGATCCCCGGTATCACCAGCCCGGCGATCACCTGGGGCTTCGTTGCCGAACGCCTGGCCGAGCGCTATGACACCTACGTGCTGGACGTTCGTGGTCGCGGACTGTCCGCCAGCGGCCCGGATCTGGCCTATGACGCCGAAACCTGCGCCGAGGACGTCAACGCCTTCGCCGCCGCATTAAAACTGGAAAACTACGCCCTGCTTGGCCATTCGATGGGCGCGCGCTTTGCCCTGCGCGCCGCAGCACTTCAGCCGGATGGCGTACGGCGATTGGTATTGGTCGATCCGCCGGTCTCCGGCCCCGGCCGCCGTGAATACCCAGGCAAATGGCCCTGGTACGTGGATTCGATCCGCCAGTCATTGCAGGGAATGGACGCCGAGCAGATGCGTGCCTACTGCCCGAGCTGGAGCGAACAACAGCGCCAACTGCGTGCCGAATGGCTGCACACCTGCTATGAACCGGCGATCCAGCGCGCCTATGAAGATTTTCATCAGGTCGATAGCCATCGCGATTATCCCGCGCTGCGCATGCCGACGCTGCTGATGGTGGCAGGCCTGGGTGGCGTGATCCAGCCGCAAGACGAGGCAGAGATCCGTCAGTTGCAGCCGGAAATCACGTTGGTTCACGTCGAGAAAGCCGGCCATATGATCCCGTGGGACGATTTCGACGGTTTCTTCCGCGCCCTGGGCGATTTTCTGGATTAATCAAGGAGCCTTTGTCATGAACAAAAATTACCGTATCGGCCAGATAGTGCCCAGTTCCAACACCACGATGGAAACCGAGATCCCGGCGATGCTGACCGCACGCCAGTTGATCCGTCCGGAACGCTTTACCTTTCACTCCAGCCGCATGCGCATGAAGCACGTCAGCAAGGCGGAGCTGGCGGCGATGGACGCCGAATCAGACCGCTGCGCACTGGAGCTTTCCGACGCGCAGGTTGACGTACTGGGCTATGCCTGCCTAGTGGCCATTATGTCGATGGGGCTGGGCTATCACCGTGAGTCCCAGGCCAGGCTGGCGCAGGTCACCCAGGACAACAACGCCGCAGCCCCGGTGATCAGCAGTGCCGGTGCGTTGGTAAACGGCCTGAAAGTGCTGGGTGCCAAACGCATTGCGCTGGTGGCCCCCTACATGAAGCCGCTGACCCAAATGGTGGTGAACTATATCGAGCACGAAGGTATTGAGGTCAAGGTCTGGCGCGCGCTGGAGATCGCCGACAATCTGGCGGTAGGTCGTCACGATCCGGCCAATCTGCCGGGCATTGTCGCCGAGATGGATCTCAGCGGCGTCGACGCTATTGTGCTGTCCGCCTGCGTACAAATGCCGTCCTTGCCGGCGGTCGCTACGGTGGAGGCGCAAACCGGCAAGCCGGTGCTGACCGCCGCCATCGCCACCACCTACGCCATGCTGACCGCACTGGAGCTGGAACCGATCGTTCCCGGTGCCGGGGCCCTGCTTTCCGGCGCTTATTAAGGAGGCAAAATGGCAGCCGATAATTCACTTACCGATAACTACCAGGGCGTTTGGGGCAACCGCATCGGTTTCGGCCAGCGTCCGGCACTGCTGGTGATCGATTTTATGCAGGGCTACACCACCGAGGGTGCGCCTCTGTTCGCCCCCGGCGTGGTCAGCGCGGTCGATGAAAGCGTGGCACTGCTGGCAGCCGCACGCCTGGCAGGAGTTCCGGTGATCCACACCAATATCCGCTATCATGCAGGGCATTTTGCCAATGGTGGGATCTGGGTGAAAAAAGCACCGGTTATGAAGGACATGGTGGAAGGTAATCCGCTGGCGGCATTCTGCCCGCAGGTGGCCCCGCTGGCCACGGAAGTGGTGCTGACCAAGCAGTACGCCAGCGCCTTTTTCGGCACTTCATTGGCTCCGATGCTGGTGGCGCTCGGCGTCGATACCCTGTTGCTGGCCGGCTGTTCCACCAGCGGTTGTATCCGTGCCAGCGCGGTAGACGCGGTGCAACACGGGTTTCGCACCATCGTGGTACGTGAATGTGTCGGCGATCGCCACCCTGGCCCGCACGAGGCCAACCTGTTCGACATCGACAGTAAATACGGCGACGTGGTGGCCAAACAGGAGGCTATCGCTTATCTGAAACGGTTGTAATCGAGAGTTTCACCTGCACGGAGTGCTGAAAAATCAAGAAGGCGCGACAAGCGCCTCGAAAGCAAACACACAACGCTCCTCCTCCGGAGGCCACTATGCACCACCTGGAGACATCATCATGGCCATTGTTGAAACCCCGTTAGCCGGGAAAGCGGGCGCAGAATCGCTTCTGTACCGCAAAATCACCTGGAAGCTGATCCCGTTCCTCTGTCTGTGCTATTTGGCCGCCTACCTCGACCGCATCAATGTCGGGCTGGCCAAGCTGCAGATGGCCGATCAACTGCAACTGAGCGAAGCGGCCTTCGGCCTGGGCGCCGGGCTGTTTTTTGTCGGCTATATCCTGTTTGAGGTGCCGAGCAACCTGATCCTGCAACGGGTCGGCGCCAAGGTGTGGATTGCCCGCATCATGATCACCTGGGGCCTGCTTTCCGCCTGCACCATGTTCGTTACCACCCCCAATCAGTTTTACGTCATCCGCTTTCTGCTCGGCGTGGCGGAGGCCGGTTTTCTGCCCGGCGTGCTGTATTACCTGACGCTGTGGTTCCCGACTTACCGTCGCGGCCGCATTATTGCGTTATTCATGATCGGACTGCCGCTGTCGAGCGTGCTCGGCGGCCCGATTTCCGGCTGGATCATGGGGCATTTTGATATGCGCCACGGGCTGCACGGCTGGCAATGGCTGTTCCTGCTGGAGGGCATCCCCAGCGTGCTGTTGGGTATATTGACGTTCTGGGTGTTACCGAACCATTTCCGGCAGGCCAAATGGTTATCCGATGAAGAGAAACAACGTATTGCCGACGACCTGGCGCAAGATGACGCCGAGGCCAGTCACAGTAAACACAGCTTCCGCGATGGCTTCTTTAATCTCAAGGTCTGGATGCTAGGTGGCATTGATTTTTCGATCCTGCTGAGTGCCTATGCGATGGGGTTCTGGATGCCGACCTTTATCAAAACCGCCGGGGTGACCGACATTACCACCATCGGTATGCTGACCGCGTTACCGAGCGTCGCCGCCCTGCTGGGGATGCTGGTGATCGGCACCAGTTCGGATCGTATGCGTGAGCGGCGCTGGCATATCATAGTGCCGTTTATTATCGGCGCGATGGCGATGGCTGGCAGCACCTTCTTCACTCATAGCGTGATCGCCACGGTGTTGCTGTTCTCTGTGGCCCAGGCGGCGATCATCGGTGCAGTGCCGGTGTTCTTCAGCCTGCCCGCCACCTTCCTGCGCGGTACCGCGGCGGCAACCGGCTTCGCGCTGGCCTGCTCGTTAGCCAATATTGCCGGGTTGGTGAGTAATTCGCTGATGGGGCTGGCGCTGGAACTGACCGGCAAAAGCGGTGGCGCACTCTGGGCGTTCGCCGGTTGCCTGCTGTTAAGTTCGTTACTGGTGGTCGCTCTGCCGGCCAAGGTGGTTAACCGCTGAGACCAGGGGGCGCGAGTTTCCGCACCCCTGCTTCACTCCTTAATCTCAACCAAACTGCTTATAACAAATAAAGAGGGCGTAATTTCTTACGCCCTCTTATCACTACTCACCAGGCTAATGCCATGACCTGTTATTCGTCTTTCAAACCACGGTTGATCAGCATCGGCTCAATGCTTGGCTCTTTGCCGCGCCAGTCGATGTACAGTTTTTCCAGATCCTGGCTGTTACCGCGCGACAGGATCATATTGCGGAAACGCTGACCGTTCTCTGCCGTCAGGCCGCCATGTTCGGTGAACCACTGGAAGGCATCATCCGCCAGCATTTCTGTCCACAGATAGGCGTAATAACCGGCAGCATAGCCGTTACCCCAAATGTGCTTGAAGTAACTGGAGCGATAGCGCGGCGGCACATAGCTAAGATCGATTTTGTCTTTCATCAGCGATTCCGCCTCGAACTTGTCCACGTCCTGCTGCGGCTGGTCGGCGCTCAACATATGCCAGTGCATGTCCAGCAGTGCCGCAGAAAGCAGCTCGGTCATGTCATAGCCTTTGTTGAACTTGTCGGCCTTTTTGATTTTGTCGACCAGTTCCTGCGGCATGGCTTCACCGGTTTTGTAATGCTTGGCGAAGTGGGCAAAGACTTTCGGATCGCTGGCCCAATGCTCGTTAAACTGCGATGGGAACTCAACGAAGTCACGAGCGGTGTTGGTGCCGGACAGGCTTGGATATTCCTGATCGGCGAACATGCCGTGCAGCGCATGACCAAATTCGTGGAACATGGTGATCACGTCATCGTACGACAACAACGCAGGCTGGCCCGGTGCCGGTTTGGTGAAGTTGGCGACGTTGTAAATCACCGGCTTGGTGCCTTTCAGCTTCGATTGTTCGACAAAATTGCTCATCCAGGCGCCACCGCCCTTGTTGTCGCGCTTAAAGAAGTCGGTATAGAACAGCGCCAATGATTTGCCGTCTTTATCGAACACCTCATAAACCCGCACGTCCGGCTGGTAAACCGGGATGTCCTTGCGCTCTTTGAAACTGATGCCGTACAGCAGGTTGGCGGCATAGAACACGCCGTTGTTCAGCACGTTATCCAGTTCGAAGTAAGGTTTGATCTGCGACTCATCCAGGTCATATTTGGCTTTGCGCACCTGTTCAGCGTAGAACTGCCAGTCCCAGGCTTCGACCTTGAAACCGCCTTTCTGCTGGCCGATGACCGCCTGAATATCTTTGGCTTCACGTTCGGCACGCGCGGTCGCCGCCGGAACGATATTACGCATAAAACTCAGCGCCGCATCCGGGGTTTTGGCCATCTGGTTTTGCAGCTTCCAGGCCGCGTAATTCGGGAAGCCCAGCAGTTTCGCCTGCTCGGCACGCACTTTAGCCAGACGAGCAATGGTCTGACGGGTGTCGTTAGCGTCGCCCTTTTCCGCACGGTTCCACGAAGCATCAAACAGTGCCTTGCGGGTCTCGCGGTCTTTCAGGCTCTGCAATTCCGGCTGTTGGGTGGTGTTTTGCAACACCAGCAGCCACTGTTTATCCAGCTTGCGTTCGCCGGCCGCCTGGGCCGCCGCCGCCAGTTCACCTTCCGACAGGCCATCCAGCTTGCCTTTGTCAGCAATCGCCAATGCGCCGTCTTTGGTCGCCGCCAGCAATTTGTTGGAGAACTGAGTGCTCAGCGTTGCCGCTTCCTGGTTCAGCGCCTTCAGTTTGGTTTTATCGGCGTCGGACAGATTGGCCCCCGCCAGCTCAAAGTTCTTATAGGTCACTTCTACCAGCCGACGCGATTCCGCATCCAGCTTCAGCGCATCGCGCTGTTGATAAACGGCCTTGATACGGGCAAACAGCTTGCTGTTGAGCATGATGGCGTCATCCAGCGCCGCCAGCTTCGGCGAGCTTTGCTCATCGAGTTTTTGCAACCCGTCGCTGGTGTTGGCCGAGGTCATGGCGCCAAAGACGTTCATCACTCGCGACAGCAACGCGCCGCTTTGTTCCATTGCCACAAAGGTATTCTTAAAATCAGGCTTGGCCGGGTTGTTGGCAATCTTCTCAATCTCTTCCAGCTTCTGCTTGATGCCCGCATCAATTGCCGGGGCATAATCACTTTCTTTGATCAGATTGAACGGCGGTGCCTGGAATGGCAGACGGCTTTGATAGAAGAACGGGTTTTGGTTCTTTTTGTTGTCGTGTTGGTTGGCTTCACCGGTCACGGTTGCCTCCTTCGCCTGGCCACTTGGCAACGCGCTATGATCCGCGTGCGGGTTGGTTTCTGCTGCCTGTGCCTGCGTGCCCAGCGCCATGCCGATCGCCAGCACCAATGTCGATAAACGCATCAAATCGAAACTCCTCCATGTCCACAGAATAATGTCGCGGAGAGCTCATCTCCCCTTGAGTCACATCCTAGCTTAGGCGCAGTTGGCAGATTGAGCAAAAACAAGTGATTAGAAGCTCTCCAGCCTCGACAACAGGCCGTTGATTGTCCGATTTTATATAACGGTTCATCCCAAACTCGCCTATAGACGCTTTATTAGCGGCGCATTAGCCTTATTTAACCGACTAATTATTCATCGAAATAACCCGACCTAACCGCATACCAATATCAAATCCACTGGTAGCGCCACCCTCAACTAATTCTGAAAACGCGTCATGCACATGACCTAATCCGCACCAGCTTAGACCTGCGGCTATTTAAATCAGGAGATGGATATTTCATGGCTACAACACCTCAACCTAATGAACAGATTTTGGGGGGACATTCGCATCATCAGCAAAACCGGACCACGCATGAACACCCCCTACTGAGCGCCAGGGTTATCGGTCAGGGCACCCGATGCGTGGTGATGCTGCCGGGTTGGTTTGGTGACCATAGCGTCTATCAGCCGATGTTCCCTCATCTGGACACCGAGGCCTTCACTTATGTGTTTGTGGATTTTCGTGGCTACGGGCAATCACGCGGCATAGCCGGCAGCTACACCACTAATGAAATGGTTGCTGACGTGGTCAACCTGATGGATAGCCTGGGTTGGCAGCGTTTCGACGTGGTTGGGCATTCCATGGGGGGGAAAATTGCGCAGATTATTGCCGCTCGACACTCTGAACGAGTACGCAGTGCGGTAGGCCTGACGCCCGTTCCTGCCAGCGGGCTGGACGTAGAACAGCAGGTTTGGCGCATCTTCGAGCAGGCGGTCGAGGATGATACCTGCCGCCACTCTCTGATTGATTTTTCCACTCATCACCGGCTGCCCCGCCGCTGGGTCAGCGATACCGTTCAACAGTCGCGTGCGGCCTGTGCCCCACCGGTGTTCGAAGCCTACCTCCGTAGCTGGGCGCTGGAGGATTGTTCCATCGAAACTTACGGCTGCACGGTTCCCCTACTGTTGCTGATCGGCCAGCACGATCCGGCACAGACGCTGCCGATGATGGATAACACCTGTTTGAAGTGGTTCGTCAATGTGGAGATGGAACTGCTCGAAGGCTGTGGACACTACCCAATGCAGGAAATCCCGCTTTATCTGGCGGGTGCCATCGAGCGTTTCTTACGCAAACAAACTAAGTAGCAGTGACTCTGCTGGAGGTTTACATCATGCATACCGATCTTCCATCGTCTAAAGAAACGGCGGTTAAAACCGACGACCATGCCAGGCCGATCCGTCGGCTGCACCATTTTGCCTGGCGTTGCCGGGACGCAGAGGAAACCCGTCATTTCTATGAAGATATTCTCGGCTTACCGCTGGTCCATGTGATTAAAAACGATCATGTCCCCAGCACCGGTGAGTACTGCCCGTATGTGCATATCTTTTTCCGCATGAAAGATAATTCGCATATCGCCTTCTTCGATTTGGGAGACGGGATAGCGGCGCAACCCAGCCCAAATACCCCGGAATGGGTTAACCATATTGCCTTGAAAGTGGATAACCGGGCCGATCTGGACAGCATGCACCAACGACTCCTCGCGCAGGGCATTGAGGTGATTGGGGTTACCGATCACGACAGCTATATTGAATCCATTTACTTCTTCGATCCGAACGGGTTTCGTCTGGAGTTGACCACCGAAGTGGCGGCGGCCGAAACAGTGGAAGGCTTTGCCCACACGGCGCATCAGGAGTTGGCGATTTGGACGCGAGAACAATCACGACGCCAGGCCCTGGCTGAGGGGAAATCATGAACGCAACTCTGGCTCCGCAATTACGTTTGGCCACACGAGAAAATGGCCGTCGGGATGGCGAATTGGTGCTGGTCTCTCCCGATCTTTCACGTTGCATTGCCGTGCCCGCTATTGCCCGCACCCTGCAGGAAGCGTTAGATAACTGGTCGGCTATAGCACCGCAGCTGATGCAACTGGCAGAGAACGGCTGGGACGGCAGTGACCTTTTCAATGCCTCAAGCTGCCTGGCACCGCTGCCCCGAGCCTATCAGTGGGTCGATGGTTCCGTTTATCGCCACCACGCCAAACTGATGTATCAATGGCGAAATGAACCTATCCCTCCGCAATATGAAGAGAAGCCGCTGGTTTATCAGGGCGGTTCGGACGTGATGCTAAAGGCAACCGCACCGATCGAAGCCACTGATGATGAGCTGGATATTGATTTTGAAGCAGAGATCGCCGTAATCACCACTGACGTCCCTCTCGGGGTGACGCCCGAGCAGGCGCTGGAGTGTATCGCGTTAGTGGTGTTGCTCAATGACGTCTCTCTCCGCGGTCTGATACCCGACGAAGTGGCGCGGGGTTTCGGTTTCTACCAGAGCAAGCCCGCCACCAGCTTTGCCCCGGTTGCCGTGACGCCCGCGGCGCTCGGCGCGAACTGGCGGGACGCAATGTTGCATTTGCCGGTGCGCGTCAGTCTAAATGGAAAATGGTTTGGCGCTCCGGACGCCGGCGATGATACGGCGTTTAATTTCGGGCAGCTTATTGCACACCTGGCCTGCACCCGCGCTTTGGCGGCCGGCAGCATCGTGGGTGCAGGCACCATCAGCAATGCCGATCCGGCATCCGGCAGCGCCTGCATTACCGAAGCCCGGGTGCGTCAGGCGCTGAGTGGTGTAGATGAAAGTCAGCGGCAGCCCTATTTGGCACAGGGTGACCAGGTGCGGATCGAAGTATTCGATACCGGCGGACATTCCGTGTTTGGTGCCATCGACCAAAAAGTGGTGATCCTTCAACCATAAGCCGCGCTGACCCGGCTAGCGCTGCCCGTAACAGGCAATGATCTCTGCGGCCACCGCCACTGCAATCTCGGCCGGCAGTTTGCCTTTAACGTCCGGCAGACCCAGCGGGCAGCGCATGCCGGCGATTGCCGCTTCGCTGATGCCACGCTGACCGAGTTTATATTCGAAGCGTTTGCGCTTGGTCAGCGAGCCGATCAGGCCGAAGTAACCGGCATCGCCACGGCGTAAAATCCGTTCCGCCAGCGCCAGATCCAAAGCGTGGTCGTGGGTCATGACGATGAAATAGCTGCCCGGCGGCATGGCGTCGACGATCTCCAACGGTTCTTCGCAGACGTTTAGTTGCACCCCAGCCGGGAGCAGCGCCGGGAACTCCGCCGCCCGGCCATCAACCCAGCGTACCCGGCACGGCAACGTGGCGAGGATATTGACCAGTGCGCGCCCCACATGCCCGGCGCCAAACAGCGCAATTTGCGGACGTGGTGGGATCAAGGGTTCGAACAGCACGCTGGTGGTGCCGCCACAGCACTGTCCCAGCCGTGCTGCCAGCGGAAAGCGTTCCAGCCGCAGCGTGATCGCCCCTTGCTGTAGCATCTCGCGGGCAATCGCCAGCGCCTGGAACTCAAGGTGCCCGCCGCCAATGGTGTTAACCGCCCGTTCGGCCGTCACCAACATTTTGGTGCCACGATTGCGCGGCGTGGAGCCCAACTCATCCACCAGCGTCACCAGTACGCAAGGCTCTCCGCGCCGTCGCAGGTCAGCCAGTGCCTCAATCCACTCATCCATCGCCGTTCTCCTCCGCTAATTCAGTGACAATGTCACTTGAAAGCATCTGCTGTACTCCCCACAGCACCCGCTCCGGCGTGGCCGGTGCGTCAATATTGGGCTGCAGACGGTAGTCCGCCAGACTGGCCACCGCATCCTTGATGGCACACCAGACCGAGATGCCTAACATAAACGGTGGCTCGCCCACCGCTTTGGAATGAAATACCGTGTCTTCGGGGTTTTTGCGGTTCTCCAGCAGCGTAACGCGCAGATCCGCAGGAACGTCACCAATCGCCGGTATTTTGTAGCTGGCCGGGCCATGGGTCAGCAACCTGCCTTGATCGTCCCACACCAGTTCTTCGCTGGTCAGCCAGCCCATGCCCTGCACAAAACCGCCCTCCACCTGACCGATGTCGATTGCCGGGTTTAGCGAGTCGCCCACATCGTGCAGAATGTCGGCGCGCAGCAGTTTGTATTCGCCGGTCAGCGTATCAATTAACACCTCTGCGCAAGCCGCGCCGTAGGCAAAGTAATAGAAAGGATGGCCGCTGGCCTTGTCGCGATCGTAGAAAATCTTCGGCGTGCGGTAGTAACCGGTACTGGCAAGTGAGATTTGATTGAAATAGGCCTGTTCAACCACCTGTTCGAAGCTGAAATAGCGTTCACCCACCCTGACCTGCCCATTGTTGAAGAGGATCTGATCAGCGCTAACCTGATGCTGCCTGGTCAGCATGTCAGTCAATCGCTGTTTGATGGTCAAAGCCGCATTCTCCGCCGCCTTGCCGTTCAGGTCGGTGCCGGAGGATGCCGCCGTCGGCGAGGTGTTCGGCACTTTACCGGTATCGGTGGCGGTGATCTGAATACGCTCGATTTCCACCTGGAACACTTCGGCGACAATCTGCGCCACCTTGGTGTTCAACCCCTGGCCCATCTCGGTACCGCCGTGGTTGAGCTGAATGCTACCGTCGGTGTAAATCAGTACCAGCGCCCCCGCCTGATTGAGGAATCCGGCGGTAAAGGAAATGCCGAATTTGACCGGCGTCAGCGCCAGCCCTTTCTTGAGGATTGGGTTTTGTGCGTTGAACTGCCGGATAGCCTGACGCCGCGCCTGATAATCCGCACTGTGCTCCAGTTCGGCAGTGATCTCTTGCAGCAGATTCTGTTCCACCGGCTGATGGTAATGGGTGACGTTGCGCTGGTCTTTACCGTAATAATTGATTTTACGTACCGCCAGCGGATCAAGAGCCAGATAGCGCGCAATGTGGTCCATGATCTGCTCGATCGCCATCATGCCCTGCGGCCCGCCAAAGCCGCGATAGGCCGTATTGGAGGCGATATGGGTTTTACAGCGATGGCCGGTTATCAGCACATCCTGCAGGAAATAGGCATTATCAGCATGGAACATGGCGCGATCGACGATAGAACCGGAGAGATCGAGCGAGTAGCCGCAGTTACCGGCCAGGCTGATTTTCACCCCATTCAACAGACCGCTGTCGTTAAAACCGACGTCATACTGAATATAAAACGGGTGGCGCTTGCCGGTGATCAGCATGTCGTCGCGGCGGTTCAACCGCATTTTGACCGGCCGCCCGGTGAGGTGTGCCACCACCGCACACAGGCACGCCGGGCCGGCGGCCTGAGTCTCTTTGCCGCCAAAGCCGCCGCCCATGCGCCGCGTGTCGATAGTCACCTTGTGCATCGGTAAATTAAGCACCGAGGCCACCAGCTTTTGGATTTCGGTGGGGTTCTGGGTCGATGAATACACCAGCATGCCGCCGTCCTCGGCCGGCAGCACCGAGGCAATCTGGGTCTCCAGATAAAAATGTTCCTGGCCACCGACGTGCAGTTCGCCCTGAATGCGATGCAACGCCTGCGCCAGTGCGCCATCCGCATCGCCGCGTCGATGGTGGTGAGCTTCCTGCACCACGAAACCTTCCCGCAACGATTGGGTGACGTCCAGCTGTGCTGGCAGCTCCTGATAGCTCACTTTGACGGCCTGCGCGGCACGCCAGGCGATCTCCGGATCCTCCGCCGCCACCACCGCAATCACCTGTCCGACGTATTCGACCACGTCTTTGGCCAGCAGCGGATCGCCGTCGGTTAACGGAGCAATATCCAGTTCGCCCGGCACGTCCTGCCAGGTGATCACCCTGACTACGCCGGGAAAATCGTAACAGGCGGTCAGATCCAGTTTTACGATGCGCGCATGCGCTTTCTCGCTCAGTTTTGCCGCCAGATGCAACTGGTTGGGAAACTCCAGCCGGTCGTCAATGTATTGCGCTTCACCGCTGACGTGTTTATCGGCGCTCTCGTGTTTGCGACTGCGCCCCACGCCGCTGGTCAGCGGCTGACGAAAACGTTCGGCCAACTGCTGCTGGGTATATTCGGTGCTTTTGTTATTACTCATAAGCCGTCACCTCGATCGCCAGCTGTGGCTCAGTCAGCGCAATGAAATAGCGACGCAACAGATTCTGCGCCACCAGCAGGCGATAAGCGCTACTGGCACGGAAATCGCTCAGCGGGGTGAAGTCCTGTGCCAGCGCCTGAGCCGCAAGTTCCAGGGTAGCCGGCTGCCACGGCTGCCCCACCAACTGCCGTTCGCACAATATGGCGCGTTTCGGCGTCGCAGCCATGCCACCAAAGGCCAGCCGGGCATCGCGGATCATCCCCTGTTCAATCGTCAGGTTGAAGGCACCGCACACCGCCGAAATATCATCCTCCAGCCGCTTGGAGACTTTCCAGGCGCGGAAATCTGCCGGAGCCTGGCCCGGTAACACGATGCTTTCAATAAACTCCCCCGGCTGCAGCGCGGTCTGACGATAGCCCAGGAAGAAATTGTTCAGCGGCAGTTCACGCCGCACGGCGCCACAACGCAACATCAGGCCCGCATCCAGCGCCAGCAACAGCGGCGCTGCGTCACCAATCGGCGAAGCGTTGGCGATATTTCCCCCCAACGTGCCCTGATTGCGGATTTGCTGCGAAGCAAAACGCGCCAACAGTTCGCCAAAGGCCGGATGGTAATCGGCCAACAGCGGGTAAAGGTCACTCAACGCCGCCCCGGCACCAATAATCAGACGGTCGTTGTGCCGACGAATCTGTTTTAATGCCTCAATCTGGCCAATGGCGATCATCAAGGGTAAATCCTGATGCCGCTGGGTGACTTCCAGTGCCAAATCGGTGCCACCGGCCAACAGTTTGGCCTGCGGATGCTGTTGATACAGCGTCGCCAGTTCATCAAGGCTTTGCGGCAGCAGGCAGCGTTTCCCCGCCGACTCCAGCGGCGTCGCCGCCGGGATAGTCCGCAGTTGTTGCAAGGTTTGCTGTTGGTCGCGTTCAAAACTATCTGGCGTTTTGCTGTCGCACGCCTGCTGCGCCGCCGCCAAAATCGGCCGGTAGCCGGTACAGCGGCACAGATTACCGGCCAGTGCCTGCTGCGCCTGTTCGCGATGATAGTTTTCACCGTTTTTTTGCAGACAGAACATCGACATCACGAAGCCCGGAGTGCAAAAACCGCACTGCGAACCATGGCAGTCGACCATCGCCTGCTGGACGCTGTGCAATTCCCCTTGCTGTTTCAGGTCCTCTACGGTGATCAACTGTTTGCCATGCAGCGCACTGACAAACGTCAGGCAGGCGTTAACGCTGCGATAGCGTAACTGGTCGCCGTCCGGCTCCGCCAGCACCACGGTGCAGGCGCCACAGTCACCGGAAGCACAGCCTTCTTTGGTGCCACAGCGGCCGAGATCGCGGCGCAGATAATTAAGCACCGTGGTATTGGGGTCGATCGCGCTTTCATTTTTCAGCGTTTGATTAAGCAGAAACTGGATCATGCCGCCTCCTGCTGCGTAGCCGGTCGGTACACCACTTTACCGTCGACGTAGGTTCGGTAAACGTTGCGGTCATCGCCCAGCGTCATCAGCACAAACAGTTGCTCTGCCAGCCCTCGGCTGTTTTCATGGCGCAGTTTTTGCAGCGGCGATACCGCCGGATCCAGCACCACAAAGTCCGCCTCTTTGCCGACCGAGAAATTACCGATTTTGTCATCCAGCGACAGCGCCCGCGCCCCACCCAATGTGGCGTGGTAGAAGGCTTCGCAGGCTGAGAGCTGGTAGCGTTGCAGTTGAGCGACCTTGTAAGCTTCGCCCAGCGTTTGCAGCATATTGAAAGTGGTTCCGGCGCCAACGTCGGTGCCGATGCCCAACCTGACCTGCTTGTGCCAGGCCTTTTGCAGATTGAAAAGACCACTGCCGAGGAACAAATTGGAGGTCGGACAAAAGGCGATGGCCGAACCGGTGTGACACAGGCAATCCCACTCTTGCTCTTCCAGATGCAGGCAATGGGCAAACACGCTTCTTTTTCCGGTCACCCCATACTGGTGGTAGACATCCAGATAACTGCGGCTGTCCGGGAACAGTTCTTTCACCCAGGCGACTTCTTCCAGGTTCTCGCTCAGGTGAGTGTGCAGATAGGCATCCGGAAACTCTTCACGCAACCTTTGTACCTGAGCCAACAGCGCCGGGGTGCTGGTGGGCGCAAAACGCGGCGTGATGGCATAGCTCAGCCGTTGCTTGCCGTGCCAGCGCGCGATCAGTTCACGGGTCTGGCTGTAGCTCTGCTCCGGGGTTTCCAGCAGTTCCTCAGGCGCATGGCGGTCCATCATCACCTTGCCGGCGATCAGCCGCATATTCAGCGCCGCCGCCTGACTGAACAGCGCTTCAACCGACTGCGGGTGTACCGTGCCGAACACCAGCGCCGTGGTGGTGCCGTTGCTTAACAGTTGCTGTAAAAAGAACGCCGACATCTTGCCGGAATGCCGCTCGCAGCAGAATTGGCTTTCCGTCGGGAAGGTGTAATGCTTCAGCCATGCCAGTAGCCGATCGCCATAGGCACCGATCATTTCGGTTTGCGGGTAGTGAATATGGGTATCGATAAAGCCCGGCACTATCAGTTTGTCCTGATAATGAGTGACCTCAAACCCCGGCGGCAACAGCGTTTCCCCCTGCTGCCAGGGGCCAAACCAGACAATGTGCCCTTCATCGAGCAGCATTAATCCGTCAGGAATATGTCGCAATTGCTGCTCCAACTGCTGCGGTTGATCGACACAGGCAGCAATATCGAAAAAATTGCCACGGATCGCCGTGGTGAATGACAGGCTCATTTTGCTTTCCTTCTCTACCGGCCAGCGCACAGCCCCCGGCTGAGTTTATTCAGCCCGAGGAGCCATGCTGGTTTTTATCGTTCGCAGGTGTTGATTTAAGGATAGCAAGCAGCGTGCCAGTTGGTTTTTTATTGGTATTTTTCATTTAAAAACAAAAAGATAAAAACTCACCTCACAATAATCCGAATCAATAAAAATAAGCAGCAAATAAGCAAACGGTTGCCTTTAAATAGCAACCGTTTGCTTATATTGAGTTAATGGTGAGCCTGCACCAATAACGGGCAAGAATACAAATCGGGAGAATGAAATTTATTACTTCAATAACACTTCATAACGCGGGTTAAATTCATCAAACAGCGGTAACGCAGCCGCGCCTAATGCGGCGGTATCCGCACCGGTAGTCCCCAATCGAACCCGCAGGCCGTCGAGATATTTACTGCGTACCGACCGGTGCAGCGGCGCCAGGCGCTTGATCAACTGTTCTACGATACTTTCCGGCATCAGCCCGCCAATAATCACGGCCTCGGCGTCAAACATACACTCAATGATATTGATCGCCTGGCGTAACGCCGGCACCGCCGTATCCAGCCAGGCGTCGATCTGCGGCTGCGGTAGCGTCAGCAGGTCTTGCGGCATGGCGCGCATCGGATCCAGCCCGCAGCTCTCGTAGGCCGCCTGCAACGAGACATAACGCTCCAGACACCCCTGGTTGCCGCAGTAGCAGGCCCGCCCACCCGGTTGCACAATCATGTGGCCGACTTCACCAGCATTGTGCGCATGGCCGGTATAAATTCGGCCATCGGTAAAAATCCCTGCCCCAAGTCCGGTACCGAGATACAAATAAATAAAGGAATTAAGCTGCCTGGCGACACCGTGCAAACGCTCGCCGATAGCGGCCACGGTAGCATCGTTCTCCAGCGTCACCGGCAGGCCACTTTGCGCGTTAAGCTCAGCCACCACATCGATATTTTCCCAACCGTTAAGCGTGGTCGGCCCGACCGACGAGATCCCTTCCACGCCAAACGGCCCCGGCATCACTACGCCGATGCCCAGCATTTTTCTCCAGCTCAGATCCGGCTGCTGGCGCATTTCTTGCAGTACATCACAAATCAGTTTCAAGGTGGCAGCAGGTTGCGGCTTTTGCACCATAATCAGCCGGTGGAAACGAACGCTGCCTGAGAGATCAACCACGATGATCAGCAGTGACTGGTGATCCAGATGGATACCGATGGAATACGCGCTATCTGGATTCAGGGTCAACGGCGTGGCCGGTTGACCTCGCCCCCCGGCACGACGCGGCAGGTGCGAGGAGAGAATACCGGCCTGTTCCAGTTCTGTTGCAATGTTTGAAACGGTTTGCGGCGTCAGTGAGGTCAGCCGGGCAATTTCGGCACGGGTCAGTTCACCGTGCAGACGGATAGCCTCTATCACTACGCGCCGGTTGTGTGCACGAGCATGTTCAAGGTTAGTGCCGGAAGTCGTCATAACTGCCTATGCAGAAAGGGAAATCGTCTTTGCAGTATGGTGCCCTCCAATAAAGCAATCAAATTGATTTAAGAATCTTTTTAACACCGGAGAACGCACAATGAAAAGCCATACCCTTGCCGCTACGGCAGTCTGTACCCTGTCGCTCCTGGCGCTCAGCCTGTCATCTGCCTATGCCGCCCCGACGCAAATTAACGCGTTGTTTATGACCCAGGCGGCGTACAGCGAAAATGATATCCGTGCCATGACCGCCGATTTTAGCAAGCAGCACCCGGACATCACCGTTAACCTGGAGTTCGTTCCTTACGAGGCGCTGCACGATAAAATCGTCGCGGCGCGCGGTGCCGGCAGCAACGGCTACGATGTGGTGCTGTTCGACGCCATCTGGCCAGCAGAATTCACCAAGTTCGGCCTGCTGCAGGACGTGACCTCGCGCATCAGCGCCGACGACAGCGCCAAAATCTTTGCCGGCGCCATGACCACCGTCACCTATAAGGACAAGCGCTGGGGCATGCCGTGGATCCTCGACACCAAATACCTGTATTACAACAAGGCCATGCTGGCCAAGGCCGGGATTGCCGCCCCGCCGAAAACCTGGCAGGAACTGGCGCAGCAGGCAGAGATCCTGAAGCAAAAAAACGTGGTCAAATACCCGCTGGTATGGAGCTGGTCACAGGCAGAGGCACTGGTTTGCGATTACACCACCCTGGTGTCTGCCTATAAGGGGCAGTTTATCCAACAGGGAAAAATCACCTTCTCCAGCCCAGGTTCACTGCAGGCCGTCGACTATATGAAAGCGTCGCTGGACAAGGGGTTGACCAATCCGAACTCCCGCGAATATCTGGAAGAGGACGTGCGCAAAGCGTTTTCCAACGGTGACGCGGCCTTCGCCCTTAACTGGACCTACATGTACAACATGGCCAACGATCCCAAGCAAAGCAAAGTGGCCGGTGACGTCGGCATCGTGCCGGCTCCGGGATCGGTGGCGGATCAGGTCTCTGCGGTTAACGGTTCGATGGGGCTGGGCATCGCCAAGGCCAGCGCCCACCCCGATCAGGCCTGGCAATACATCAGCTACATGACCTCACAGCCGGTGCAGGACAAATACGCCAAACTGAGCCTGCCGATCTGGAAGTCGTCTTACGACGATCCGGCGGTGCAAAAGGGTCAGGAGCCGTTAATCGCCGCCGCCAAACAGTCGTTGAACGTGATGCTGTCGCGCCCTGAAACCGCCGATTACTCTCGTTTGTCCAACGGACTGCAACAGGATTTGCAGCAAATTCTGCAGGGCAAGGTGACGCCGCAGGCCGGGCTGGATGCGGCCACCCAAAGCGCTGCGCGGCTGCGTTAAGCGATGACGATGCTCACTTTACCTCAACGTGAGCGGCGTCAGGCATGGGTGCTGCTGGCACCCATGCTGCTGATGATGCTGCTGTTAACCGCCTGGCCGCTGGCTCGCACCCTGTGGCTGAGCTTCACCGATGCGGCGCTGGTGGGCGACGGCGTAACCCCGGCCTGGGTCGGTACCGATAACTTTTTCTACGCTCTGACCGACCCGGACTTCCAGGCCGCACTGGGGCGCACGCTGTATTTCACCCTGGTTTCGGTGGCGTTCGAAGGGGTGATCGGCGTACTGGTGGCGCTGCTGCTCAACCAAAAATTCCACGGCCGTAATGTTCTGCGGGTGCTGGTTATTTTGCCGTGGGCGCTACCGACTATCGTCAATGCCACCATGTGGCGGCTGAATTTCAACCCGGATTACGGCAGCATCAACGCGCTGTTAACCCAACTCGGTGTGATTGATCACTACCGCAGCTGGCTGGGTGACCCAGCGTCGGCGCTCAACGCGGTGATGCTGGCGGATATTTGGAAGAACTACCCGCTGATTACCCTGCTGACGCTGGCGGCGTTGCAATCGATCCCGGACGATTTGTACGAAGCGGCGCGACTGGACGGTGCCTCTGCCTGGCGGCGCTTCCAGGCCATCACCCTGCCCGCCATTCTGGCCCCGCTGGCGGTGGCGTTGGTGCTGCGTACCATTGATGCCTTCAAGGTGTTCGACATCATTTACGTGATGACGCGCGGCGGCCCCATGGACAGTACCAAGACCCTCAGCTTCTTCGTTTACCAGGAGTCGTTCAGCTATCTGCGGGCCGGCAGCGGCGCAGCCTACGCGGTATTGATGACCTTGCTATGCGGCCTGCTGATCGCGTTGTACATGCTGATGCTGTCCCGCCAACGCAGAAGGAGCCTCGCCGATGAAGCGTAAAATCCGCCTGGTATTGCGCTACGCTGCCGCATTGCTGCTGGCGTTGTCGATCCTGGCGCCGATGCTGTGGCTGTTTCTGATGAGCGTCAGCTCCTCGGCCGATCTGACCCGCATACCGCTGGAATGGCTGCCGCGCCACTGGGATTTTTCGCGCTACGGCAGCCTGCTTTCATTGCAGCCCGGCCAGCCAGGTGCCCTGTTCCTGCACGCGCTGCTCAACAGTCTGCTGGTGGCCTGCGGCGCTACGCTGATTTCGCTGTTGCTGGCGATCCCGGCGGCGTTCAGCTTCTCGCGTTATCCGGGACGCGACGGTTGGCTATTCGCCAGCCTGGCCATTTATATGGTGCCACCGGTGGCCTTTGTGCTGCCGCTGTACTTTATTTTGCAGCAGTTGGCGCTGCTGAACACCCATATCGGTCTGGTACTGGTCTACTGCTCGCTGATCCTGCCATTCCTCACCTGGATGCTGAAAAACCAGTTCGACGCCCTGCCGATAGACATTGAACAGGCCGCACGGCTTGACGGACTGCGTCAGTGGCAGGTGCTGCTGCGCATTACCCTGCCCTTGGCCAAACCGGCACTGGGCGCTTCTGCGCTGTTTGGCTGGCTGCTGGCCTGGGACGAATTTTTCTACGCGCTGCTGTTCACCAGCAATATTCAGGCGCAGACGCTGCCGGTGACCATCGCCGGTTTCACCGCCGGGCGCGCCACCGATGACGGGTTGATCGCCGCCGTCGGCATTCTGGCCGCCATTCCACCTCTTTTTATTGCCATCTGGCTGCAAAAAACGCTGGTTAGCGGCTTAACCAGCGGTGGCAGCAAAGGCTAATTTACTCAGGGAAATTAACATGATGAGCACCAACACCCGGCCCACGCTGTACGTGGTGGGCAATATCAACGTCGATGTGATCATGAGCACCTTGCAGCAGTGGCCGCAAAAAGGCACCGAGGCGATGCTGGATCACAGCGAACTGCGCCCCGGCGGTTCGGCCGGTAACTGCGCACTGGCGCTGGCGGCGCTGGAAACCCCTTACCGGCTGGTGGCCAATCAGGGCAACGACTATTTCAGCCCCTGGCTGGCGCAACTGTTCCCGGAAAGTTCGCTGTACTGGCCGACCTACAGTTGCGAAACCTCGCTGACCTTCGGTGTCACCCACCCCGACAACGAGCGCACCTTTTTCAGCAATCAGGGCCATATCACCCGCCTCAGTCAGGACGACGTATTGCATCAGATCCCGCTGTTTGCCGGTAATGGCGACACCATTTTGCTGTGCGGCACCTTCCTGTGTACCACCCTGTTGGCGGAATACCCGGCGCTGCTGCAAACCCTGCGCCAGCGCGGCTATCGCATCGCGGTTGATACCGGTTGGCCACCGCAGGGCTGGAGCGATACGCTGCGAGGGCAGATCGCCGACTGGCTGCCGTTCTGCGACATCCTGTTGCTCAATGAAGTGGAAACCTGCGGCATGGCAGGTCATGAAGATTTGTACACCGCCGCCCGGACGCTGAACCGCCAACAGCCGGCCGACGCCGCCTGCGTGGTGAAATGCGGCCCGGACGGCGCACGCATGTGGTGCGGCGAACGGCAGTTGCAGGCGGCGGCACACCCGATCAAGGTGGTCGATACCATAGGTGCCGGCGACAGTTTTAACGCCGGTTTCCTGAGCGCTTGCCTGCACGGCCATTCGGCTGCGGTAGCGCTGCGTTGGGGCATTCGCGCCGCCAGCCACGCCATCAGCAGTTCGCCACGCCAGTATCTGGACTGGAACACGCTGAAAACCTGCGCCGGAGAAATGGTCTGATGGCAAGTGTCGAACTGGTAAAAGTCGCCAAATACTATGGCAAGCAGCGGGTGCTGAATCCGTTGGATCTGACTATCCCCGACGGCAGCTTTACCGTGTTGGTTGGCCCGTCCGGCTGCGGCAAGCCCACCCTGCTGCGGCTGCTGGCCGGGCTGGACACGCTGACCGAGGGGGCGATCCTGCTGGATAAGCAAAAGATTAACGATCTGGATCCGGCCGATCGCGATATTGCCATGGTGTTCCAAAGTTATGCGCTCTACCCACATCTGACGGTGGCAGAAAACATGGCATTTCACATGCAGGTGATGAAGGTCGCCAAAAGCGAACAACAGGCCAAGGTCCAACAAGCGGCGCACATTTTGGCGATTGACCATCTTTTACAACGTTATCCGAAAGAACTGTCCGGTGGCCAACGCCAGCGAGTGGCGATGGGCCGTGCCATGGTGCGTAACCCGAAGGTCTTTTTATTCGATGAACCGCTGTCCAACCTCGACGCCCAGTTGCGGATGGAGCTGCGCGCCGAGATTAAATCACTGCATCAGCAGTTCAAGACTACCACGGTGTATGTCACCCACGACCAGATCGAAGCGATGACGCTGGCCGACCAAATCGTGGTGATGAAAGACGGCAATATCGTGCAGCAAGGCAAGCCGCTGGAGATCTACGATGCGCCCGCCAACACCTTTGTGGCGCGTTTTATCGGCTCACCGCCAATGAACCTGTTGGCAGGCATCGTCACGCCGCGTGACAATCTGCCCGGTGTGGCCTGCGGTGAATTGTGGCTACCGCTGCCGGCCAAGTGGCGCTTGGCGACGCCCGGCAGCCAGGTGATCCTCGGGCTGCGTCCGCACGATTTCCGTTTAGTGGAAACCAGCCAGCAGCCTGCCGCCACCTTGCGCCTGATGGAGATCACCGGCGATGTCAGCCTGCTGCACCTTACCTGGGGCGGTTATCGGCTGCATGTCCAGCTCAGCGGGCGGGTTAATGCCGAAAGCGGTCAGCCGCTGTGGCTGATGCCCAATACCGAGGCGATCCACCTGTTCGACGCCGCGACGGGGCAACGCTTGAGTGAAAATTGAGTCGCTGATAATGCGCGAAGACCAAACCGGCCAACAACGTTGCGGGCGCTATTGCTGCGCCCGCTAATTATCACCGGCTTAACCTCTTTTTAACCTCTGTGTGATGCGCTATGCTCCAAAACTCTGCCAGCGTTAACATTTTTGAAACGAGGTTTCTGTCATGCCTGCATGCTGTTTTTGCTCCGTCCGGCGCACTCAGCCATGAGTTTTTTTTCACGCGCCAGCGCGCTGCCGCTGCTGGTGGCGGGTGCCTTCTTTATGGAAAACCTCGACGCCACGGTGATTGTCACCGCCATGCCGCAGATGGCGGCGGCTTTCGGCGTAAGGCCGGTGGACATGAACATTGGTATCTCGGCTTACATTCTGACGCTGACGGTGTTTATTCCTGCCAGTGGCTGGATTGCCAACCGCTTCGGCGCCCGCAATATCTTTGCCGCCGCGGTGCTGATTTTTACCCTGGCATCGGTGCTGTGCGCCGCCAGCGTTAACCTGCCCACCTTCACCGCCGCCCGTATTCTGCAAGGCTTCGGGGGGGCGCTGATGGTGCCGGTGGGTCGCCTGGTGGTGCTACGTAACACTGCCAAACCGGATCTGATCAAGGCCATTGCCACCATTACCTGGCCGGGTCTGGTGGCCCCGATCCTCGGCCCGCCGGTCGGCGGTTTTATTACCACCTATGCCTCGTGGCACTGGATCTTTATTCTTAACGTGCCGCTGGGTATCGCCGCGCTGTGGTTGGCCTGGCGGCTGATCCCGCAGGAAGCGTCGCAGAAAGGAGTGCCTTTTGACGCGCTCGGCTTCGTATTAACCGGCATCGCCTGCTTCGGCCTGATGTTCGGTCTGGATTTGATCAACCACCCGCAACTGTCCTGGCTGGTGCCTGCGCTGTGTATTCTCGGCAGCCTGGCATTAGGCACACTGGCGGTTCGTCACGCCAAACGCACCGAGCACCCGCTGATCAATCTTTGGGCGATGCGAATAAAAAGTTACGCCGTCACAATTTGGGGCGGCACGCTGTTCCGCATCGCCATTGGCGCTGTGCCCTTCCTGCTGCCGCTGCTGTTCCAGATCGGTTTTGGCCTGAACGCCTTCGACGCCGGGTTACTGGTACTGGCGGTTTTTGCCGGGAATTTGGTGATGAAGCCGTTTACCTCGGCGGTGCTGTACCGTTTTCGCTTTCGCACCACGCTGGTGGTCAATGGTTTGTTGAACGCGGCCACTATTTTCGCCTGTGCGCTGTTGACGCCACAGACCCCGACCTGGCTGATTCTGGCGCTGCTGTTCGTCAGCGGACTGACGCGATCCATGCAGTTCACCGCGCTCAATACGCTGGCGTTTTCCGAAGTACCGCAGCCACAGATGAATGGTGCCAACACGCTGTTCAATGTCTCGCAGCAAATGGGCAGCGGGCTGGGTATAGCCATCGGCGCACTGGCCCTGCGGCTGGCAGAAATGCTGATGCCGCAATCGGGCGAACGCATCCCCCTGGTCGATTTTCAGTGGGCATTTGTGGTCATCGGCGTGATTGCCCTGCTGGCCGTGGTTGACTGCTTTACCCTGAACGCCAACGCCGGCAGCGAGGTTCGCCAGAGAAAACCGGCCGCCACGGTGCCAAACTCCCCCCAACGATTGCAAAAATAAGTCGCATCTGCCGCCAATCAACGTAATATCGATGATCCGCCCCGTTTCACCGGTGCGGATTTTTTGCCGTTTTGGCCTGAAAAGCGAGGTAATAATAATGATTCACAGTGACCTTTCTCAGTGCCGCGTGAATACCGACCGGTTGTTGATTGCCCCTTTTACCGCAGCAGACGCCGACGATGTTTACCAGGCGATCACCCCTACCTTGACGCGCTTTATGAACTTTGAGCCCGAGGAGTCGCCGGAAGCCTTTGCCAACGTTTGGCAAACCTGGCTGCCGCTGATCCGCGAAGGCGAGGAAATGATTTACATCGCCCGCCTGCGCGACACCAAACAGTTTGTCGGCATGGGCGGCGTGCACGATCTGTACAACACCACGCCTGAACTGGGCATCTGGGTGAAAGAGAACCTGCACGGCAATGGCTACGGGCGCGAAATCGTTCACGCCATGGCGGTGTGGGCAAGCGAACGTTACCATCCGCGCCACTTTATCTACCCGGTGGCCGAACAGAATACGCCAAGCCGACGTATCGCCGAATCTCTGGGCGGCGTAGTGGCCGGCCGACGTGAAAACACCAAATACGACTGCGTGGTCTATCACATCCCTCCGCAGCTATAATCGCTTTCCATTCAGCCACCGCGCCATAATGCCGGGCAGTATTTAACTGCCCGGCATTTTTATGTTCTCTATGCGACCGCCAGAGAGTTATGCATTAGGTATGGGATGAAATTAATCTAACCAAAATGTTGTTTGGTCTATCACCCAACAGGGTCGGATATACACAATTACCTTTATTAATTATCTTTTTTACACGCCAAAGAATTCATACTTTGCGCGTGCAACACGGACATTACTTTAATGTAAAAAAAGTTCAGGAGAACAATCATGAGCAACAATACTCTATCAACCTCCCCTAACCAGCTCGGCAGCGGGAACTTACCGTCAGGCTATGATGAAATCACGTTCACCATGGGCAATGGCAACTGGGCCAAAGATATTAAATTACCTTTGGAACCCAAGGATAAAAATACCGTTATTATTATTTCGTCAGCGGCTTATACCGCCTATATCGACACGACAGATGTAGATGTTCCATTGCCATCATTACCAATTAAAACAGATAGCCGTTATACATTGGTTTATCAGGAAAAAACGAAAAAATGGGGAGTCAGCGGCACAGGGATAAGTTACCTGACGCCTAATGATACCGGCGACGCTATCCCTGAGAAAACTGATAACATTATTTTTTACTCGATGGCAGATTCCAACTGGGTACCTGCGGTGTCACTGCCGGCCAAGGCTAACGACGGCGCCTATATTATTGTCCGTTCCACCGCCACCTGGAATTCTCAGGTAAACAAAAATAATATGCTGTATGCCAGTACAACCACCATTGTTAGCAATGATATTTACACATTTAAATACCTTGCTGCATTTAATCGCTGGGTAATTGAATCGGCTCCTGTCAGAAACCTGTTCGCTGACAGTATTAATATCCAGATGCCCAAGCCTACCTCACAAAGAACTGAGGTAAATTTTACGAGTCAGCATTGGATTGAACGCATAAAACTGCCGGTAAACCCCAACGATCGCGATAAAGTATCATTGAAATCTTCATCTATTTTTGAAGCAACCATCGACGACTCAAATGTGAATATGCCCGGCGTAATGCGCTTGATTTCCGGTGACCAATATGACTTCACGTATATTGCCGAGAATAAAAAATGGCAATTAATGAAGCATCCGGATACCCGCTATGAAGCCCATGAAATTGCTGATGGCAAGCTTGGGAACATCACCCGTCCACGCACGCTGATCCATGTTTCTGACGGCAACTATCACTCACAATTGACGTTGCCAGCAACCCCAACGGCAGGTAGCCGGGTTATCATCAGCAGTGATGCAGCCTGGGACTTTAGGGTATTGGCCGATGGAAAAAGTTATCCGATTTCCAACGGTGAAACCGTGGCGTTTAAGGTTGACGAAAACAACGTCTGGACCAAAGAGACCATCACCATTGATTTACTGCTGCTTTACAGCGACAAGGCGGCCGCTCGTTTGGGTGAGGATACCATGCGTAACCGGCTGTTAGAGGGATTCAGGTTGACCAATGAAGCCCTGGAAAATTCTGGTGCCAACTTCCGCTATCGTATGCGCGGCCTGCGTCAAGTCGTCGCGAAAGACAGTTGGAAAGCATTAGGTGATCCGTTAGGTGAACTACGCAGTGATCCCACAGTGCAAGGGTGGAGAGATAGCCTGAAAGCCGATGGCGTTTATTACGAAGGTACCGAGGATGGGTGCGGTTTAGCCTGGGTTCGCTCCAGCGCCTTTAATATGGTCGCCACCGGCTCCATTAATTGCGGTACTACGGTGATGCGTCATGAACTTGGTCATAATATGGGCCTGCATCATGCCGATGGCAGCGATTCTTATAACCAGGGTTACGGCCTGTTGGCCACCATTATGGGGGGTAATGCCATTCCTTATTACTCGACCCCATACCGGTATACCCTGGATTACGGCATTCCAATGGGGATCGTGGATAAGATCGATGCGGTACGCGCGATGAACGAATTTTCCGCTACGGTCGCGGCATACCGTTAAATATTGACCGAACCGGCCCGCCTGTGCCGGTTAATCAGATACAGTATAAAAAACCGCCCGTCTGGCAACAGCGATGGCGGTTTTTCTGCGTGGATGCCGATAACCACTGCCACTTAAAGTGGGATTATGCTAATGCTAGTAGCATTCAGGTTAAAAACAGTTGAGGAACAGCAACATGATCATTTTTGTTACGGGTGCCACATCCGGATTTGGTGAGGCCATTACACGGCGTTTTATCCGCGAAGGCCATCAGGTGATTGCCTCTGGCCGTCGTATCGAACGTCTGGAAGAGTTGAAAGACGAGCTGGGTGAAGCACTACATATCGTCCGCCTCGACGTGCGTAATCGCGCGGCCATTCAGCAGGTGATTGATGAGCTGCCGGCAGCGCTGCGCCACATTGACATATTGGTCAATAATGCCGGGCTGGCGCTGGGTCTGGAGCCGGCGCACAAGGCCAACGCCGACGACTGGGAAACCATGATCGACACCAACACCAAAGGCCTGGTGAATATGACCCGCGCCCTGCTGCCGGACATGGTCGAACGCAACATTGGCCACGTAATCAACATTGGCTCGGTCGCAGCCAACTGGCCGTATGCCGGTGGCAACGTTTATGGCGCAACCAAAGCCTTCGTCAAACAGTTCAGCCTCGGTCTGCGTGCCGATCTACACGGTACCCGCATCCGTGTGACCGATATTGAACCGGGCCTGGTGGGCGGCACCGAATTTTCCAACGTGCGCTTTAAAGGCGACGACGGCAAGGTGGATAAGGTCTACGACGGTGCCAATGCGCTGACGCCGGAGGATATCGCCGAGTCGGTGTTCTGGGTCGCGACCCTGCCGGCCCACGTCAACATTAACTCACTGGAAATCATGCCGGTCAGCCAATCCTTTGCCGGGTTGAATATCCACCGCGAGTCTTAATCCTGAGCGGCAGGGCCGGTCCCTGCCGTCGTTTCTCAGGCCGCGCGCCAGCCGGAAACGATAATCAACATGCCGGCCAGGGCCACGCCGGCCCCCAGCCAGTCCAGCGCTGATAGTTTCACTCCATCTACCACCCGCAACCACAATAACGCCGTCGCCACATAGACCCCGCCATAGGCCGCGTAAACCCGCCCACTGGCTGCCGGGTGCAGCGTCAACAACCAGACAAACAGCATCAGACTGGCCGCTGCCGGCAACAGTAACCAGGCACTGGCGCTTTTTTTCAGCCACAAATAGGGCAAGAAACAGCCAATGATCTCGGCCAGTGCGGTGGCGAAAAATAACAGGGTGGTCTTTAACATCGGGGAAACTTTCTCTCTGTAAACTAAACAAGGCCGTGCTTGACTGGTGCAGTCCGACAGCGCGATGGTATATTTATCAACACGCCTGCGGGCGCGGTAAAGCCAGTGTTGCCGTTATCAGGCAACACTAACTCATAAGGATGAAACGATGAAAACACTTTCGACTCAACGACTGCTGCGCGGGATGCTGCCGGTCGCCATGCTGATGCTGATGGGGGCCTGGCAGGCTCCGGCGCTGGCCGCCAGCTGCACTCAGGGCAGCACCTGCGTTACCGTCGATGGCAGCAACAGCGGTGCCATGAGTACCGAAGCGGCCCGTCAGAGCAAACAGCAGTTTAACGATACCAAATCCCTGCGCAATAAGGTTAACACCCGCGTGGAGAAAGAGTTCGACAAGGTAGACAAGGCGATTGACAGCGAAGAGCGCTGCGATGATAGCCTGAACGTCAATGCTTACTGGGAACCAAACACCCGTAAATGTCTGGATCGCCAGACCGGTCGTCAGATTAATCCTTAATCTGGTCGCAGCAAGACGGTGGCCGTTACTCTTCGCCACCGTAGCTGCTATCCTGACAAAGTAAGCCCATTTTCAAATAAGGACGAATGGATGAAAAAAGCGCTTATTCTGGGTGCACTGCTGATGGCCGCTGCGCCGTTGGCCGCCCTGGCCTCATGCGAAAGCGTGAAGGCAGACATTTCGCAGAAAATCGTCAAAAACGGCGTGCCTGAGTCTGGTTTTAAACTGGATATCGTGCCGAACGATCAGGCCCAACAGGCCGGTGGTCTGGTAGTTGGCCACTGCGAAAATGACACACAGAAGATTGTTTATACTCGTCTTGGCAACGGCGATGACAATGGTGACGCGGCTCAGACCGGCACCAGTCAGGATACCAAAACTTCGCAATAGTTACCGTTCAGGGCGCTCGGTGCGCCCTTTCCTTTTTATTTATGCCTGTTCCGCCTCTTCTCCCTCACCCTGTGGTCTGTGCCGCGCCGGGATCAGCATCGCCGCCGCCAGTGCCAGCAATGACAACAGTGCAGAAACCAAAAATACCCAATGCAACGAAGCGGCAACCTGCTGCGTCATACCCGCCAGTATTTCTGGCGTCATCGCGCTACGTGCAGCCGGTTCCATCAGTTGTTGTACCGGATCGGTCGTTTGCGGCAAACGAAACTGCAAGTTGATGTTCAGCGTTGCGCCCAAAATGGCGGTACCAATGGCCGACCCCATCATCCGGGTAAACACCGTGCAGGCGGTGGCAATGCCGCGGATGCTGTGGTGAGCCGCGTTCTGCACCGAAACCAGAAACGTGGTGTTGCACAACCCCATACCGGCACCGACCATAAACGCCGCCACCCGGCCCCACAATAAGCCGCCGGTCGGCTGCAGCAACAACAGAATCAGGCCACCGGCCAGTAATAACAACGCTCCCAATAGCGCCGTGGTGCGATAAGAAGTCATCAGCATCAGTCGACCGCTGAAGGTACTGGCCAGCGGCCAGCCAATCGACATCAGCGCCAGCGTGGTACCGGCCTCCAGGGGCGTTCCGCCCATCACGCCCTGAATAAAGGTCGGCAGAAAGGCACTGATGCCCATCATCGCCGCGCCAATCACCAGGCCGCCAATATTACCGGCCACGATCACCCGGCTTTGCCATAACGCCAACGGAAACAGTGGTTCCGGCGCTCGTCGTTCCTGGCGAATCAGCAACATCAGCGAGACGGCCGCCAACGCCAACAACGGCAGCACCCACCAACCGAGATTTTCTGCCTGCAGCAGTGACAGCAGCAGCGCGGTAACAAACAACGTCAGCCAGGCGGTCCCCGCCAGATCCAGCGCGTGTTCGCGCACCTGCTGACGGGAAGGCAGATAACGAGCCAGGAAAAACATCGCCAACAGACCGATCGGCAAGTTGACCCAGAACACCAACGCCCAGGGCAAATGCTGGACGATAAACGCCCCCAGCAAGGGTCCAATAATCGCCGACACGCCCCAAACGCTGGAAATATAGCCCATCACCTTGGGCCGCTCGGTAGGACTGTAGATATCACCAATAATGGTGGTCGCCGTTGGCATAATCGCCCCGGCCCCCAACCCCTGCAGCAGACGAAAACCGATCAGCCAGTACATGTTCGGCGAGAAACCGCACAGCACCGAACCCAGTAAAAATAGCGATGCACCAAAGAAAAATACCCGCTTGCGCCCCAGCAGGTCCGCCAGCCGACCATAAATGGGAATAGTGATGGCCTGCGCCAACAGATAGACCGCGAATACCCAGCCGAGCAGGGAAAAACCACCAAGATCGCCGATAATGGTTGGCATCGCAGTGGCGACAATGGTCGCTTCTATGGCCGACATAAACATCGCCAACATGCAGGCAATCAGGATTAAGGGGCGATGAGCGATCGGGGCAGGTGTGTCATTATTTGTCATCAGTATTCCTCCGGGAAACCTCGGCCTTCAGGCCGGGAAGGAAAGGATGCGGTTTTCCGGCTAACTGTATTTTGCATCCCACATATTCTCCTTTAAAGTGTGTACATGAAGCGTGCATATAAATACCGGTTTTACCCCACAGCAGAACAGGCTGAGCTTTTAGCTCAGACGTTTGGCTGTGTGCGTTTCGTTTATAATTCCATCCTCCGCTGGCGTACCGATGCGTACGACGAGCGAAAGGAAAAGATAGGTTACCTACAGGCCAATTCCCGCCTTACTGCGCTTAAAAAAGAGTCTGAATACATTTGGCTCAACGAGGTTTCCTGCGTTCCCCTCCAGCAGTGTCTGCGCCACCAACAAGCGGCCTTTGCAAACTTCTTTGCCGGACGCGCCGCATATCCCGTCTTCAAAAGCAAACGGCACAAGCAGTCTGCTGAGTTCACTGCGAGCGCATTTAAATACCGTGACGGCAAGTTATATATGGCAAAGAGCAAGTCACCGCTGGACGTTTGCTGGAGCCGTGAATTACCTTCTGCGCCGTCAACCGTGACCCTTTCCAGAGATGCCGCTGGCAGGTATTTCGTTTCCTGTCTGTGTGAGTTTGAACCTGTATCAATGCCTATTACTGCTAACACTGTCGGCATTGATGTTGGCTTAAAAGATTTGTTCGTCACCGACACCGGATTCAAAACCGGCAATCCCCGCCACACGGCTAAATATGCGAAGCGATTGGCGTTGCAACAGCGCGGGTTGAGCAGGAAGAAAAAAGGCTCAAAGAACCGCGCCAAAGCCCGTTTAAAGGTCGCTCGACTCCACGCGAAAATCGCCGATTGCCGGATGGATAACTTGCACAAGTTGTCCCGCAAACTGATCAACGAAAACCAAGTTGTTTGCGTCGAATCCCTAAAGGTGAAAAACATGATCCGCAACCCGAAGTTATCTAAAGCGATAGCTGACGCAGGGTGGAGCGAATTTGTTCGCCAGCTACAGTACAAAGGAGAATGGGCAGGCCGTAGCGTTGTCGCTATCGACAAGTATTTTCCTTCCTCCAAACGCTGTAGCTGTTGCGGCTTCACCATGAAAAAAATGTCCCTTGATGTTCGTAAATGGACTTGCTCTGAGTGCGGAGTAGCCCATGATCGTGACATTAACGCGGCCAGAAATATCAAAGCTGCCGGGCTGGCAGTGTTAGCCCACGGAGAACCTGTAAATCCTGAATCGCATCACGCGGCTTAGGTTCGGCCCGTTGAAGTGGGAATCCCCGTCCTTCAGGGCGGGGAGCAGTCAAAGCGTTATTACAAACCGTGGATTCTTGTTTGCCTTAAATTATACCAGCCGAATTAGAGCTTGCCGTTACCGGTGTCTATTTCCCTGTTTTTACTGATTATAAACGCACCATTTGAACAGAAAGTGACATCGTAACACAAAGCCATCTCGAGGCTCGTCGTAACGAATAAACCGCGAGCCTGTCTGCGGATCTGTAAAGATTCTCTGGTCTTCGGCCGGGGTGGCAAGCACAATGCTCAGCGACCCTTTCATTTTTCTCACGATTTTACTGACGCATGAAACGATTGGTCCACCTGCACCACTATCGCGCCCTGCTGCGCCGCCTGTTTATCGCCATCTTTCTTGGTATTGCCGCTGCGTTGGTGGTTTGGCTGTTTCACCGTGCGATGCTCGGGCTGGAATGGTTATTGCTCGATCATGAAGACGGCAGCCTGGTGGCCGCCGCCGCCGCATTGCCCGGCTGGCGCAGAGCGTTAACCCCGGCGCTGGGTGGGCTGGCGGCAGGCCTGCTATTGTGGGTTTATCAGCGCTATCAGCACCAGCGGCAGGTTGCTCCCACTGATTATATGGAGGCGATCGAAACCGGTGATGGCCGCCTGGACGTCAGCGCCAGCCTGGTGAAATGCCTGGCCTCACTGCTGGTGGTCTCCAGCGGCAGCGCTATCGGCCGCGAGGGCGCGATGATCCTGCTGGCGGCATTGGTAGGTTCCGTCTTTGCCCAGCGCTTCACCCATGAGAAAGAGTGGAAACTGTGGGTGGCCTGCGGTGCCGCAGCCGGTATGGCCAGCGCTTATCATGCCCCACTGGCCGGCAGTCTGTTTATCGCCGAAATTCTATTTGGCACACTGGTGCTGGCCTCTCTGGGTCCGGTGGTGATTGCCGCCGTCAGCGCTCTGCTGGTGACCAATCTGCTCAACGGCGGTCAGGCGCCGCTGTATCTGGTAGAGCCGCTGCCCGCCCCCTGGCCGGTGCAATATCTGTTGATGGCACTACTGGGCGTTTTGGCCGGGGTCTGCGGCCCGTTGTTCCTGTGGGCAATGTCTTCTTCCGGTCGCGCATTCCGTTCGCTACGGCTAAAACCACCGCTGCAATTGGCGTTAGGGGGGCTGATTGTCGGGCTGCTGTCGCTGCTGTTTCCTGAGGTCTGGGGCAATGGCTACAGTGTGGTGCAGGCGCTGCTCAGTGCGCCGCCCGGCGTATTGCTGGTAGGCGCCATTCTGATCTGCAAGTTGCTGGCGGTGCTCGCCAGCAGTGGATCCGGTGCACCTGGCGGTGTGTTCACACCCACGCTGTTTGTCGGGGCGGCGCTCGGCTCGTTAGTTGGGCAACTCTGCGCCATCTGGCCGGAGTTGGGCAGTGCGGTACCGATTCTGATGGCGTTAACCGGGATGGCTACGCTTTTGGCGGCCACCACCCACGCGCCGATTATGGCTGCGCTGATGGTGTTCGAAATGACCGGTGAATATACCCTGCTACCGGGGATTCTGTTGGCCTGCGTGATCGCCACCACCGTCTCACGCGGTTTACGTTCGGTGTCGGTCTATCACAACGCCTAACGAGTCAGCAGTGGAGTGATATCCAGATAACGTGCCAGTTCCCGCTGTTCGGCGCGTGGCAGATAAGGTATTTCACCCAGCAGCGGCGCAGGAATGCGTTGCTGCATCGCATCGATAGTTTCGGCGTAATGTGCCAGCCCCGGATTGATGCGGTTCGCGACCCAGCCCAGCAGCGGTAAGCCGTCATTAATGATCGCCTGCGCCGTTAATAAGGCGTGGCTGACACAGCCCAGTTTGATCCCCACCACCAAAACCACCGGCAGCTGTTCCTGAATGACCCATTCGGCGTAAGGCCGCATATCGTTCATCAACACGCGCCAACCGCCGCTCCCTTCTACCACCACGGTATCGGCTTTGGTGGACAAATGTTGCAGCCCACTGCTCATTACACCGTAGTTGGTATCCTTGGTAGGTTGCGCGTGAAAGACTTCTTCCAGACAGGTAATGGGATTAATTTCCTGGTACGACAGCGGCATGGTCGAAGATGCCTGCAAAACCAAAGCGTCTTTATTGCGAAGGCCTTCGCTGGTTTCCTGACAGCGCGCAGCGACAGGTTTGTAGCCGGCCACAGAACGGCCCTGCGCAGCAAGCGCCTGTAATAAAGCGCGGGAAACCACGGTTTTACCGACATCGGTATCCGTACCTGTAACAAATAAACGCGTTAACATGACTTAATTGCCCCGAGATGCACCGTTAACCAAAAAGTCGCCAAGAATGTGGCGAAAGCGACGAACGGGAAAAGTCTAGAGGATGCCGGGGAGACGGGGCTTGAGGTAGCTCAACCTTTTGTCGTTAAACGATAAGAATTGCTGATTGGTATTAGCCTTGCAACAACTGCACCAGCAGCGAACCGTTGTATAGCGCTTCTTTCACCAGTGCCGCGCCGGGCATAGTGCCCTTATTGAAGAACTGAGTGGACTCCACCTGGACCTGCTCACTGTAGGCCGGTAGCGACTGCTGACGTATACAGGAGGCAATGGCCGGATGCAGAATTTCTGCCGCTCGGTTCAGTGGGGAACCGACCAGGATTTTTTCCGGATTGAACAGATTAACCATGATCGCCAGAATGCGGCCCACGCTGTGCCCCACCCCAAGGATAATGTCTTTCGCCAACTGGTCACCCGCCAGCGCCGCATCACACAGCGACTCGACCGTCAGCGGCGCACCGTGCAGACTGGAACTCATTGATGTGCCGAGGCGCGAACGGGCAATTTCCAGCATATTCTCGATGCTGGCGACGGTTTCCAGGCAACCGTGATTGCCGCAGTAACAACGTTTGCCGTAAGGATCGACCTGAGTATGGCCAATCTCCACCACGCTACGGCTACCGGCGTGCAATACCCTGCCACCGGTGATCACCCCAGCGCCAACGTTGTGGTCGATCACCACCTGAATCACGTTTTGGCTGCCGCGCGATGCACCGTATAAGGCTTCGGCCATGGTCCAGGCGCTGATGTCGTGCTGCAGGTAAACCGGCAGACCGGTACGCGTTTCCAGCGCCGGGCCTAACGGCATATCCTCGACATCGTAAAACGGCATGCGGTGTACCACGCCAGAAATCGCGTCAACCATGCCCGGCAGCGTAATGGCGATCGCCGTCAGGCGTTCAAGCTTGCTTTGATGGCGGATAAAGAACTGGTCGACTTCAGCAAGAATGCGTTTTAACAATGGATCGGGATGTTCAGCGGCCAGTGGCAACAACTCTTCCACCACCAGTTTGCTGCTGATATCGCGCAGCGCCAGCGTAATGGTGCCACGGCTGATGCGTGCGGAAAGGTAGTGCCAGGCTTCGGTGTCCAGCACCAGCCCAACCGCCGGACGGCCACGGCTGCCAACTTCCTGGAACTCGGTTTCTTTAACCAGATGGGCTTCCAGCAGTTCGCGTACGATCTTGGTGATGCTGGCGGGGGCGAGCTGCGCCCGTTTTGACAGTTCGATGCGCGAAAT
Organism: Serratia sp. S4; assembly: GCF_000347995.1. Taxonomy (NCBI): domain Bacteria; kingdom Pseudomonadati; phylum Pseudomonadota; class Gammaproteobacteria; order Enterobacterales; family Yersiniaceae; genus Serratia; species Serratia sp. S4. Next base: position 2,472,155 of record NZ_KB661120.1, on the reverse strand, counting down.
TGGGCCCAGTTGATCGATTAGCCGATAAACTGCCCCTGCGTTTGTTTGCTTGATTTGATCGATATGCCCAGGCTGCCCAACAGCAATCACAAACCTGCTCCTACTATTTTTCGCGCTTCTAAATAAAGACTATCGGCTATGGTGGGGCTTTTGTAATACAGCGTCAACTATTTGATTCGTTATGTGATTTGCTGCACAAATTCACCCCACTTTCCCTGCGGAATGCGTTTTATTTGCCCAGTTGGCTTTCAGGGCAACAGTAACGCCATCAGGGATTTGGCCGCTGCCGTCAGGGGGCGTTGGCGATGATGTACCAACCAAACTTCGGTCATCGCCTCAGGCTCCGCCAGCGGTAAATATTGCACGCCGTCGATTTTAACCCGCGCGAAAGACGCCGGCAGAATCGAGATGCCCAAGCCGGAGGAGACCAGGCCGATAATGGTCATCGCCTCACCAACTTCCTGGGTGATATAAGGGGTGATCCCCGCTTTGGCCAACAGCGACAAGATCTCGTCATGCAGCGCGGTTCCGACTTCACGCGAGAAAAAGACAAAGGGTTCATCCGCCAGATGTTGGAAGCGCAGCGTACCGGGTGCCACATGGGTTAACGGATGCCCTTCCGGTACCACCGCCACCAAGGGTTCACACAGTAAAAGCTGATGCTTTAACACGTCCGGTAAGCGCGTGTTGCGCATCACGCCCAGATCCAGCTCGCCATTAAGTAAGGGTTCGATCTGCTGCTTGGTGTTCACTTCGCGCATCTTGATATGCACCTGTGAATGCTGCTGACGAAAAGCTCGCAGGCTGCGCGATACCACGCTGATAAAAGGGGCCGAAGAGGTGAAACCTATGGTCAACTCACCCAGTTCGCCACGTTCCAACCGCGCCGCTTTCTCGGCAGCGCGACTCACCTGATCAAGCACCTGATAGGCCTCTTTCAGAAACATGTCTCCCGCCTGCGTCAGGCTGACATTGCGGTTGTTACGTGCCAGCAGGCGTGCGCCGACCATTTCCTCCAGCGCCTGAATTTGCTGGCTAAGCGGCGGCTGAGAGATACGCAGACGTTCTGCGGCCCGACCAAAATGCAACTCTTCCGCCACGGCGACAAAATAACGCAGATGCCTCAATTCGATATTCATACTTTAAACGTCTCAATTTTAATTATTAATATATTAGACAAAAAACTGGCCCCTCCCTATGATTTTGTTAACTCATAATGTGTTGATATATACCCAAGTTCGGTAAGGAAAAACTGTGACAACCCCTGTGCGTTCTGCGGCCGGTATGCCGTCGACGCTGGCCGCCAACGACGATGCGGCTGCTGCGCCAAAAACCCAACGCTCCACCCTTAACAAACTTCCCTACATCGAACGAGGAACGCCACAGTTTATGCGCGTCACTCTGGCGTTGTTTTCCGCCGGCCTGGCCACTTTCGCCTTGCTGTATTGCGTGCAGCCGATCCTGCCGGTTCTGTCGCAGGACTTTGGCATCTCCCCGGCGGAAAGCAGCCTGTCGCTGTCGGTTTCCACCGGGCTATTGGCGATCGGCCTGATGTTTACCGGCCCGCTGTCCGACGCCATCGGCCGTAAATCAGTGATGGTGGTGGCGCTGCTGCTGGCGGCTATTTGCACCCTGATTTGCGCCTTTATGACCAGTTGGCATGGCATTCTGCTGATGCGCGCTCTGATAGGTCTTTCACTAAGTGGCGTCGCCGCCGTTGGCATGACCTACCTGAGCGAAGAGATCCATCCCAGCTTTGTCGCCTTTTCGATGGGGTTGTATATCAGCGGTAACTCCATCGGCGGCATGAGCGGCCGCCTGGTGACGGGGGTACTGACCGACTTCTTCTCCTGGCGGGTATCGCTGGCGGTGATCGGACTGTTCGCGCTGGCCGCGGCCTGCATGTTTTGGCGTATTTTGCCCGACTCAAAACATTTTCGTGCCAGTTCGTTACGCCCGCGCACCCTGCTTATTAACTTCCGCCTGCATTGGCATGACAAAGGCTTACCACTGCTGTTTGCCGAAGGTTTTCTGCTGATGGGCAGTTTTGTCACCATGTTCAACTATATTGGCTACCGCCTGCTGTCGGATCCTTATCACCTCAGCCAGGCGATAGTCGGTCTGCTGTCGGTGGTATACCTGACCGGTTCCTACAGTTCGCCGAAAGCCGGAGCCATGACCTCTCGTTTTGGCCGTGGGCCGGTGCTGTTGGCTTCAACCCTGATTATGCTGATCGGGATCCTGATTACCGCGCTGGCTCCGGTAGCGGTTATTTTCATCGGCATGATGCTGTTCACCGCCGGTTTCTTTGCTGCCCACTCAGTGGCCAGCAGTTGGATTGGTCGCCGCGCGCGTCGCGCCAAGGGCCAGGCATCTTCACTTTACCTGTTCTGTTATTACGTGGGTTCCAGCGTCGCCGGTACCCTCGGCGGCGTGTTCTGGCACAGTTTCGGCTGGAATGGCGTGGTGGCCTTTATCAGCGTGATGCTGTTGCTGGCCCTGTTGGTCGTGCATTACCTGAAGAAACTGCCGGAAGCGGCCCGCGTTTAACCCCTGCCTTACCGCCTGCCTCTCGTGCAGGCGGTAACCCCCTTAAAACCCCTGCCAGGCTGGACCACTCGGTATCCCCGCTCACACTGCTGCCGATGTTGCCCTTTCGTTTGCTACTCTCTTATTGTATGTTGTAACTAAAATGGGAGTACATGATGGATAAATACGGTTTAATAGGTAGGATGAATGCTTGCTTCAGCGAACTGGAACAGGCACTAACGGGCCTCCACCAGCAGATCCTGCCATTGCGCTTGCTGGCTGGGCGGGTGTTTAGCCTGCCCGAAATCGAGAAAGGCAAGGAACATGACGCGGTGGCGCAGATTGCCGTCGAACAGCATGTTGGCCTGGCCGCTCGCGATTTGGCGCTGGAGCACTATCAGCGGCTGTTTATCCATCACAACAAGCACAACATCAGTAGCAAAGCGGCAGTACGCCTGCCCGGTGTGATTTGCCTGGCGGTGGTGCAACCGGAATACCTGGCGCTGCAACAGCAAATTGCCCTGATTAACCGGCTGAAGGCCGAACTGGAACAGATCATCACCGTCGACTCCGGCCTGGCACCAGAGCAACGCTTTGACTTTGTCCACACTCACCTGCATGGCTTAATCACCCTTAGCGCCTATCGTAGCCTCACCCTTTTAACCAATCCGGATTCGGTACGTTTTGGCTGGGCCAACAAGCATATTATCAAGAACGTAAAACGCGACGATATTCTGGCTCAATTGGAAAAAAGCATGAAGGCCGGACGCGCGGTGCCCCCACATAATCGTGAGCAATGGGCCGAGCTGGTTAGCCGTGAGATTGATGACGTCAGTCGCCTGCCGCAGCAGACGGTGCTGAAAATCAAACGGCCGGTAAAAGTGCAACCCATCGCCCGGGTGTGGTATCAGCCGCAGCAAAAACAGGTGCAACACCCCTGCCCGCTGCCATTGATTGCCCTGTGCCAGGTAGAAAACGGTGCTCAGGTGCCAAAAATTGGCGAATTGCTCAATTACGACGCCGCGGCGGTCAAACATAAATACAAACCCGATGCCAGACCACTGCGGCTGCTGGTCAAACGACTGCATTTATATACCGACGTTCCCGATCGCTGAGGCTGCACACTCGCAGACGATGACCATCCGGCTCCATGCATTTCTCTCAATAAAAAAGGCTTACCTCAAAAGCCCCAGACTACTGACAAAGCCCGTTATTAGGGAGAGCGTGCCGAAGGGGTCGAAGCGGCTTGCCCGCCGGAGCGCCCCTCGGTGCGCTAGGCCCGGGTATCTCGGATTCAAAGACAACTTTGTCGCCAAACTAAGGCTTACCTCAAGTAAGCCCTTTGCCACTGGTGCTATCAATTACTTCTTCATGCTGCCGACCATATCTTCCGGGCGCACCCACAGGTCGAATTCCTCTTCGGTCAGGTAGCCCAGCTTCAGCGCCGAGGCTTTCAGCGTCAGGCCTTCCTTGTGCGCTTTCTTGGCGATTTCTGCCGCTTTGTCATAACCAATATGGGTATTGAGCGCGGTCACCAGCATCAGTGACTCATTCAGCAACTGGCTGATACGGTCACGGTTAGGTTCGATGCCCACCGCACAGTGCTCATTAAAGCCCTGCATACCGTCGGCCAGCAGGCGAATGGATTGCAAATAGTTGTGGATCACCATAGGTCGGAACACGTTTAACTCAAAGTTACCGGAAGCGCCGCCGATATTCACCGCTACGTCGTTGCCCAGCACCTGTGCGCACAGCATGGTCATCGCTTCGCACTGGGTTGGGTTGACCTTGCCCGGCATGATGGAACTACCCGGTTCGTTTTCCGGAATCGAAATTTCCCCGATGCCGCAACGCGGGCCGGAGGATAACCAGCGTACATCGTTGGCAATTTTCATCAGCGAAGCCGCCAGCCCTTTCAGCGCGCCGTGGCCGTGCACCAACGCATCGCAGGTGGCCAGCGCTTCAAATTTGTTGGGTGCGGTAACGAACGGCTGCCCGGTCAGGTCAGCCAGCGCTTTGGCAACGCGAACCGCGTATTCCGGATGGGTATTCAAACCGGTACCCACGGCGGTACCGCCCAACGCCAGCTCACTGATATGCGGGATACTGGCTTCAATGTGCTGCAGATTATGCGCCAGCATGGCTGCCCAGCCGGAAATCTCCTGGCCGAGGGTCAGCGGGGTCGCATCCTGCAAATGGGTACGGCCAATTTTGACGATATCGCGGTAGGCCTCTGCCTTGTCGCTCAGGGTTTTATGCAGCACTTTCAGTTCGGGGAGCAGGTGCTCACGCACCGCGATCACCGCGGCCACGTGCATCGCGGTTGGGAACACGTCATTGGAACTCTGGCTCTTGTTGACGTCGTCGTTCGGATGCACTCGACGCTCTTCGCCACGGACCCCGCCCAACAGCTCACTGGCACGGTTGGCCAACACCTCATTCATATTCATGTTGGTCTGGGTGCCGGAGCCGGTTTGCCAAATCGACAAGGGGAATTCATTGGCATGTTGATCCGCCAGCACTTCATCGGCGGCGCTGATAATGGCATTGGCACGCTCGGCAGGCAGTAAACCCAGGTCCATATTCACGCTGGCCGCCGCGCGTTTGGTCAACGCCAGCGCATGGATCAAGGCGGTCGGCATCTTTTCAGAAGAAATACGGAAGTGCTCCAGAGAACGCTGAGTTTGCGCCCCCCATAGCCGATCGGCCGGCACTTCAATCGGGCCCATAGAGTCTTTTTCAATACGAACGGCAGCCATCACGATCTCCTTAGTACAATTCCTAAAAATGTACGATTACGCCAACGCGCTCATGCCCGCCGGCACACCTCAACCAGTATAGTGACATAATAACTATTCGCATTAAGAGAGTTGGCTCACAGCATTTTTTCTCCCTATGTCCCGTTTATTGTACGGCCATTATTGGCTGGTGAATTTTCTCGGCCCGCAAGATGAACATAGGTAATAAAAAAGCGCCGTCTGGCGCTCTGATTATTTATTTTCAGTCAGAAGATCAATGGTGATGTTGATTATAGGCATTAATTCTCTGGTCCTGTAGATGATTGATTTCATCATAAGCGTCCTGACGTTCATTATGGCGGTAGACCCCCGCCCCCACCGCACCGACAGCAGCGGCAACCGGGTGAGCAACCGGTGTTGCCACCACCGGCGCAGCAGATACCACGACTGGCACCGGCGTGACTACCACTGGGCGCGGTACAACCACCACCGGACGTGGCGCTACGATCACCGGTCTTGGCGCCACCACCACCGGCCGGGCAATCCCATACCCATAGGCATGAGTGACCACCACGGCCGCATTGGCCCCGGAAGTACAGAGCAACAGGGCCAGTAACATTTTTTTCATCATCGCCTCAGTATTAATAATATTTAAATGGGGTTATAGGCGAGCACTGTATAGCGGCACTGCCTATTAAATTTAGCTAGCCGTGTGGTTGCCAATAGAAACGGAATAATTATGATGAGAAAGATATTCAGCCGGTAATAATTCAATGCAAAAAACACAGTTTGAAATATGCAGCAGTGATATGTGCCAAAATATTCAGACCTTCACTTTCTGCCAGAAGATATATTCAACGGCAAATTCATTGGCGTTTTTTTAAACTCTGTTTGCTCCGTAGTCACCGAAGGCGCAATTGTGACGGCGGTTGCTATCACGTTATACTTTGCCGGCCTTGGGCCACTTGTTTGATCGCGCCCCGCTTCCACGCCACCGTTCGCGTGTAGGATAAGGCGCACAAGGTTTTTAACAGTCAGCTACTACCGCCCCTGGCGGCGAACGCAAAGGATGTTTATCAAGATGCAAAAAATGACCAACGCAGTGCAAAACTATGCATGGGGCAGCCACGACGCGTTAACCCGGCTTTATGGCATCGCCAACCCACAAGGGCAGCCGATGGCGGAGCTGTGGATGGGCGCTCATCCGAAAAGCAGCTCCCGCGTGGCCGGTGCCGACGGTAATTTGCGCTCGTTGCGCGACGTGATTGATGAAGATCAGCCCAAACAACTGGGTGCCGACGTTGCCCGCCGCTTTGGTGAGTTGCCATTCCTGTTCAAGGTGCTGTGTGCCGACCAGCCGCTGTCGATTCAGGTGCACCCGAGCAAATCGGCAGCAGAAACCGGCTTTGCCAAAGAAAACGCCGCCGGTATTCCACTGGACGCGGCTGAACGCAACTATAAAGATCCTAATCACAAGCCGGAGCTGGTGTTCGCCCTGACGCCTTTCCTGGCGATGAATGGCTTCCGCGAACTGTCCGACATTGTTTCCCTGCTGCAGCCGATCGCCGGAGCCCATCATGATATCGCAGCCTTCCTGCAACAGCCGGATGTCAGCCATCTGTCGTCCCTGTTTGCCAGCCTGCTGGCGATGAGCGGCGAACAGAAATCGCTGGCGCTGGGCGTGCTGAAGGCCGCACTGAATAACCAACAGGGTGAAACCTGGGACACGATTCGCTTTATCGCCGGTTTTTATCCGGACGACAGTGGCCTGTTCTCGCCGCTGCTGCTGAACGTGGTACAGCTCCAACCGGGTGAAGCGATGTTCCTGTATGCCGAAACGCCGCATGCCTACCTGAAGGGTGTAGCGCTGGAAGTAATGGCTAACTCGGACAACGTGCTGCGTGCCGGTCTGACACCTAAATTCATCGATATTCCAGAACTGTTAGCCAACCTGCAGTTCCGTCCGCAGCCGGCATCCGGCCTGCTGACCCAGCCGCAAAAGCGCGGTGACGAACTGTTCTTCCCGATCCCGGTTGAAGACTTCGCCTTCTCACTGCATGACCTTTCCGCCGCCCCACAGGCGCTGGCGCAAAATAGCGCGGCCATTGTGTTCTGCGTTGAAGGTGAAGCGGTCTTAACCAAACAGGATCAGCAACTGGTGCTCAAGCCGGGTGAATCCTGCTTTACCGGCGCGTTCGAATCGCCGGTCAGCGTCAGTGGCAGCGGCCGAATCGCCCGCGTTTATAACCTGTTGTCGTAAACACTCGGTAAATTTCCGCAAATTGGTTGCTGAAAGAGTGGCTTACCTTCACAATTAAACGCCTGCGGGTAAACGCCTGCCGGCGTTTTTTATTGGCCCAAATTTGCCCATCCATCTGTTTGAGACAGATGGCTTTATAAGGATGAACAGAACTATGAAAAAATCGTTAGTCGCTGTTAGCGTCATTGTGGTTCTTGGCGCTGCATGGACCGGGGCTTCCTGGTACACCGGCAAACTGATCGAACAACGGATGGGTGAAGTGGTTGATAACGCCAACAGCCAGCTGAAAGCCTACCTGCCGAAAGCCGGTGTCAAACTGGGTTATGAAAATTACCAACGCGGTATTTTCAGCAGTAAAATTCGCTATGTACTGCGTGCCGACGGCAGCGTCACCACCGACGATGCTCCGCTGAAAGCCGGTGACGAAGTGGCGTTTATGGAAACCATCGACCATGGCCCCTTCCCGTTTGCCCAGTTGAAAAAATTCAACCTGCTGCCAAGCATGGCGTCGGTGCATACCGAGCTGGAAAATACCCCGGCGACCAAGGGCCTGTTTGAAATCACCAAGGGCAAATCGCTGTTCACCGCCGATTCCCGTATCTCCTACAGTGGTGATACCTCGTCTGCCATTGACGTGATCCCGCTGGAATACCAGAAAGACAAGTCCTCGCTGAAGTTTAGCGGTGCGACCATCAATGCCGACGTGTCCCGCGATATGAAAGCCATCACTCTGGACGCCAGCAGCGACAACGCGGTGATCAGCGGCCCGAACCAGTTTGGTCAGACCGAGCAGGTTCAGCTGCAGGGCTTCTCGCTGAAAAGCCAGACCCACGCCGGGCAGTTCGATCTCAGCCTGGGCAACCAGAACATGGAGTTGAAACAGGTCAAGGTTGCCGTTGACGGTAAAGAGACCCTGACGCTGGACGGCTTCAAGCTGGCAAGCCAATTCGGGGAGAAAGACACTAACCTGAACGGCCAGATTGATTACACCATGGACGCGCTGAAGATCCAGAACAGCGACTTCGGCTCCGGCAAGCTGTCGCTGAAAATCGACAAACTGGATGCCAAATCGCTGAAAGAATTTGCCGACCGTTACAACCAGCAGGCCATGCAGATGCTGCAACAGGCGCAGACCATGGATCCGGTTGCCTATCAGCAACAAACCACCGATATCCTGCTGCAGAACCTGCCGCTGCTGTTGAAGGGCAACCCAAGCATCAGCATTGCTCCACTAAGCTGGAAGAACAGCAAGGGCGAAAGTACCTTTACCCTGAATCTGGACCTGACCGATCCTGCGCAAGCCGGTTCCCCGGCAGAATCACCGGATCAGCTGATTGCCCGTTCAGTGAAAAAACTGGACGCTAACCTGAGCATTCCAGTGGCGATGGCGACCGAAACCACTTCGCAAACCGCGTTACTGCAAGGCTATAGCGCCGAAGAGGCGCAGAAACTGGCGCAGCAACAGGTGCAGGGTCTGGCGGCCATGGGTCAGATGTTCAAATTGACCACGCTGAAAGAAGGGGTGATCGGCAGTAGCTTCCATTACGCCGACAACCAGGTTGATCTGAACGGCAACAAAATGTCGCTGCAAGAGTTCATCGGCACCTTTGGCCTGTTGGGTGCACCTGGCCCAGTCGAAACTCCGGCTCCGGACGCAGTCCCTGCTCCGGCACCCGCCCAGTAATATTTCCCCTCGGGGCCCGCTTGCTCGGGCCCCTGTTTTATCCCTAAACGCCGTACACCGCATCGCGTATCTGCTGAGGATACATCCCGCTCATACCTTCAAACGCCGTGTTGGTCAACGCCACCACGCTTAATGCCGCCTGCGGATCGTAAAACCAACTGTGACCATAGACGCCTCCCCACTGCAGGGTGCCATTGTGCTGTGGCGTCGCCGCCAACTGGGCATCCACCAGCACCGCCCCGCCAAAACCAAAGCCCCAGCCCGGCCCCTGAACCTCAGCTTCGGCCCCGACATGCGGCTGGCACATCAGCTCCACGCTGGCCGGCTGTAAAATGCCCTCACCGCCGCGGCGTAACGTCTCCACCATGCGCAGCACGTCGTCAGCATCACCGACCATACCCGCCCCGCCAGAGGCAAAAGCCGACGGATCAAGCGCTCGTGACGGCGACATTTCGATATCAAAGCCGAACTCCTCCGGCAGTGTCAGCAGCATGCCATCCAGTAAGGGTTCCGGCCTGGTGGCGGTATCGTGATACGCGGTCGCCAGGTTGGCGGCGTCACTGGTGTAGAAACCGGTATTGCCCAATCCCAACGGCTGCGCGACCCAGTGTTCGAACACCTGCGGCAACGGCTTGCCCGCCACCTGCTCCAGCACCGCTCCCAGCACGTCGATCGCCAGAGAATAATGAAATTCGCTGCCGGGTTCCGCCAACAGATCTGCCTGTGCCAACAGACGTAAATTCTGCTCCAGCGTCAGCGACGACAACGCCAGTCCATCTTGAATACCCAACTGCTGATACGGCCCATCAACGGGCTGATTAAAACGATAGCCCAGCCCGGCGCTGTGGCTGAGCAAATGGCGGATTTTAATTTCTGGCTGGCGGCCATCGGCCAACGACGGAGTGAACCAGGGCAGCCAGCGGCTGACCGCATCATCCAGCCCCAGCTTGTGCTGTTCGACCATGCGCATCGCCGCCAGTGTGATATAGGGCTTGGACACCGACGACAGTCGGAACTGTGTTTCACGACGCATCAACTTCTGTTGTTCCCGGTCGGCGTAACCGCTGGCCTCGGCGTAAATGACCTTGCCGTGCTGCGCCACCAGCACCACGCTGCCGACGATGCGTTCTTCGGCTATCGCTTTCTGGCTAACCGCCTGTACTCTTTTTATTAATGACTGATTCTGTGTCGACATGTTTTTTGCTCTCTAATGGACAATAAAATCAGTCTAAAACGATTATTATAAATTTAAATACCCGATAACTTAACGAATCATTAAGCAGGGATTACTGATAGATGAGTTCACTGTTGCAGTTACTGCCGTTTTTCGAAGCCGTCGCCCGGCTGGGCAGCTTTACCCAGGCGGCTAATCAGTTGGGCGTCACCCCACCCGCGGTGTCGCAAAACATTCAGGCGTTGGAAACCCGGCTTGGCGTACGGCTGTTCAACCGCACCAGCCGATCGGTGCGATTGAGCGATGAGGGCCGCCTGTTTTACCAACGGGTGGCGCCGGCCATGGGGCAGATAGAGGGGGCCGCAGACGACGTTCGCACCCTGCACGGTCGCCCTTCCGGCCTGCTGCGCATTACCCTGCCGCAGTTGGCCGCCTCGCTGTTGGTGATGCCTCATCTGGCGGAATTTCAGGCGCTTTACCCCGAGGTGCAGCTTGAACTGTTTACCGACGACCACTTTTCCGATTTGGTGTTAGACAATTTCGATGCCGGTATCCGCATGCACGCCATGCTGCCAAAAGACATGATTGCAGTGCCGATCGACAACGGCCAACGGCGGATGATTATCGCCACGCCCGGCTATCTGGCAAAGTACGGCACACCACTGACGCCACAGGCACTGTACGAGCACAACTGCCTGCGCTACCGTTTCCCCGTCAGCGGTAAGTTTGAGCCATGGTATTTCAGGCAGGATGACGGGCTGTTAATGCTGGAGTTCAGCGGCGGCCAGATATTTAATGAAGATCGCCTGATTAAAGACGCCGCGCTGGCGGGATTAGGCATTACCCAGCGCTTTAGCGGCACGGTGCAACGCGAACTAAACAGTGGGCAACTGGTGGAAATACTGGCCGATTATGGCAGCGACTTCCCCGGGTTTTTCATCTACTTTCCGGCCAGTCGGCATATGCCGCTCAAGCTGCGGGTATTTGTTGATTTTATGCGGGAAAAGCGGGCGCAACAGTCATCGTCTCAGGACGCCATTACAGCGTCCTGAGAAGCCATTAATTAACGTTTATCCAACGCCTGTACCAACTGGTAGGTGGCCGCAACCCGATCGTCGTTCGGGAACCATTTGTTGGCCAGCATCACCACGGCGATTTTCTTCGATGGGATGAATACCGCATAAGTGGAGAAACCACCGGTCGAGCCGGTTTTATTGTACCAGGCCGCGCCCTGATCCTGCTTCGGTGGCGTGATGGCGGTAGCCGGTGCGCCATTCATGATCATCCCGGCATTGTTGCCTTCCGTCAGCGTCGTCAACTTTTCCGGATAAGCGTAGCTTTCCCACATCAGATCCTGGGTGAACACCCCGGCCCGGTAATAACCGGTATGGGTAGCTGCCAGTGCCTTGCGCCACTTATCCCCTACCTTGGCCACCTGCATGTTGGCTTCAAGGTAACGGATCAGATCCTCGGCATTGGATTTGATACCGTAGGATTCTGCGTCCAACGGGCCGGGGGTGACTCGCACCGGTTGGTCTTTCTTGTTGTAGCCCTGCGCGTAATTATCCATCTGCGCAGCCGGAACATTAACGTAGCTGTGGTTCATGCCCAAAGCCGGCAACAACTGTTTTTCCATCGCCAGCGCAAAAGGTTGGTTCAGGCTTTTGGCGGTGATCATCCCCAGCATGCCAATACCCAGGTTGGAATAAACCCGATAACTCCCCACGGCATGTGGCGGCTGCCAGTTTTTGTAATACGCCATCAATTGCGCGTCATTGGTCACTTCGTCCGGGACAAACAGCGGCAAGCCGGAGGTGTGTGTCGCCAGGTTCAGCAAGCTGACACGGTCAAAGGCACTGCCACGCAGCTCAGGCAGGTAATGGCTGGCCGGTTCGGCGAACGACAGTTTGCCCTCATTTTGCGCATAGGCCGCCAGCGTGGCGGTGAAGGTTTTGCTCAATGAGCCCACTTCAAACAAGGTCTGGTTGGTGATCGGCTTGCCGGTCTGTTTGGACGCCACACCATAATCATAAAACTGCTGTTTCCCGTCCACCGACACGGCGATAGCCATGCCCGGCACGCCATATTTTTGCATCAGCGGCTGAATAATGGCGTCAATCTCGGCTTTGTCGGCGGCATGGCCTGCCGGCAGGATCATTGCGGCCAACAACGCGGCCGCCAGGCGATTTATTTTGGTCATGTGAAAGCTCTTGGTTTGCAGGGTATCGGCCGATGGCAAAAGATTTTATTGCCTGTCGACGCGAAGATATCCTTGGATGATGGTGTTATTCCTTTTCTGACTGCGTTAATTCCGCACCAGCAGGCTAAATATCAGGGTTTATCCCTGGGTTGACAAGCGATAAGAATTTCAGCCAGCATAAAGAAAAACTTATGGCTAACTTTATGCGTAACCGACTTCCCCTCAATGCCCTACGGGCGTTTGAATCCTCCGCCCGTCACCTGAACTTTACCCGCGCCGGGCTGGAACTGAGCGTCACCCAGGCTGCCGTCAGCCAGCAGGTGCGTATGCTGGAACAGCAACTGGGTATTCAGCTGTTCCGCCGTCTGCCGCGTGGGTTGGATTTGACCGAAGAAGGACAGGCGCTGTTGCCGATATTGACCGACGCTTTCGACCGTATTGAATCGGTGTTGCAACAGTTTGAGGGCGGGCACTTCCATGAGGTGCTGACCGTAGCCGTGGTCGGTACCTTTGCCGTCGGCTGGCTGATGCCCCGTCTGGCGGCGTTCAGAGAGTCGCATCCGTTTATCGACCTGCGGGTGTTAACCAACAATAACCTGGTTAATTTGTCCGCCGACGGGATGGACTTCGCTATCCGTTTTGGCGAAGGCCGTTGGCCGGCGACCCACAACCTCAAATTGTTTGATGCCCCGCTGACGGTGCTGTGCCCGCCGGAGGTTGCCGCCCGCCTCCACAGTCCGCAGGATTTGCAACACGAGCGGCTGATGCGCAGCTACCGCAAGGACGAATGGGAACGCTGGTTTACCGCCGCACAGGTCACGCCGTGGCGGATTAACGGCCCGGTGTTCGACTCTTCCCGGCTGATGGTGGAAGGGGCGATCCACAGCGGTGGTGTAGCGCTGGCCCCGGCGCGCATGTTTGCTCGGGAGCTGCGTGAAGGTCTGTTACAGCGCCCTTTCAGCGCCGAAGCGGATCTCGGCGGCTACTGGCTGACCCACCTGAAATCACGCGATATGACCCCGGCAATGAAAGTGTTTGTCAGTTGGATCCAGCAACAGGTCACGGATGAACAACAATGAGGTCAGGCCGAGCCGCGCTTGATCAACAAGGGCGGCAGGATCACGTTTTGCGGCGGTAAGTCGGCGTCGGCAATCCGTTGCAGCAAGCGTGAGGCGGCGCTGCGCCCCACTTCCCGCGCGGAACTGGAGACCAGCGTCAGCGGCGGTTCGGTCAGTTCGGCCTCAGGCACGTCGCCGAAACCAATCAGCGCCACCTGCTGGCCGTAATAAGTATCCACACCCTCAGAACCGATGCTGCGCCCACTACGCACAATGCCAAAATAGGCCCCCAGCGCCACCGATGCCTTGTGGCAAACCAGCGCGCTGATATTGGGATGTTGCCGTAGCAGGTTTTCCGCCGCCTCCGCCGCGGCCCGTTGATGGCAGTCACATTCGACAATCCAGTCGGAGCGGAAAGGCAGGCCATATTGCACCAGCGTGGCACAAAAGCCCCCCAGCCGTTCGGCGCGGGTTAACGAACTGCCTTGTCCGCCCAGATAGGCGATTTGGCTGTGGCCGCGTTTGATCAGAAATTCGGTGGCCATTTTAGCCGCCTGCATATTGTCCGGCCGCACCACATCGACCCCTTCCAGCCCATTAGAGCGCGCTGCGCACACCAGCGGCACGCCCTGCTCCGCAGCCTTTTCCTTCAGGCCCTCGGCCGAGCGTACGCCGCCCGCCAGCACCATGCCGTCAATGCCGTGCTCGAGCAAGGTATCAAAACAGCGCATCAGCCCCTTGCCGTCGCGACCGCTTTGAGTCAGAAACAGCACTTTGCCGTGCGCCTCCAGCACCTCGCTCAGGCCCGCGGTCATTTCCGCATAAAACGGCTCGCAGATATCACGCAGGATCAGCCCAATCACCCCCGACTCGCCACCACGTAGCGTCGCCGCCTGACGGTTGCGCACGTAGCCCAAGCGCTCGATCGCCTGGTTCACCCGCGCCACGGTGGTGGGTGAAATACGCCCTTTGCCGCTCAGCACCAGCGAAACGGTAGTGACCGAGACGCCGGCCTGCTGTGCAACATCGGTGATGGTGATCTTTTTGATGGTCATGACCTCTGCAAGCCCGATCCTGGGCATTCTGCCTGGTAAGGCAAATGGTATACCGAATCTGTTTGGTCAGTAAAACGTTTTACTGGTCTTGCCATTGTCGCCGTAAAGTGCACGCCGGAATTGTGATTAGCGGCGCATTTTTGCTAGGTAAAACGTTTTATCTTATTTTTACCTAACAGGGGTACACACCACTTTCGCACGTTTTTTCGCCAGGAGCCGCCGGTTATGCCAGCACCCAAAAAACAAAAAATCACGCTCTGGGAGTTTTTCCAGAGCCTGGGCAAAACATTCATGCTGCCCGTCGCCTTGCTGTCGTTCTGCGGCATCATGCTGGGCATCGGCAGTTCGCTAAGCAGCCGCGATGTCATCACCCTGCTGCCGTTTATCGGCCACCCTGCTTTCCAGTTGCTGTTCACCTGGATGAGCAAGATCGGCTCCTTTGCCTTTAGCTTCCTGCCGGTGATGTTCGCCATCGCCATTCCGCTGGGCATGGCGCGTGAAAACAAAGGGGTCGCCGCGTTCTCCGGCTTTGTCGGCTTCGCGGTGCTGAATCTGGCCACCAACTTCTATCTGACCACCACCGGCATTTTGCCCACCACCGATCCGCTGGTGCTGAAAGCCAACAACATCCAAAACATTCTCGGGATCCAGTCGATTGATACCGGCATTCTGGGTGCGGTGATCGTCGGGATTATCGTTTATCAATTGCATGAGCGTTTCCACAACATTCGCCTGCCGGATGCGCTGGCATTTTTCGGCGGAACCCGTTTTGTGCCGATCGTCACTACCCTGGTACTGGGTCTGTGTGGTCTGGTGATCCCACTGATCTGGCCGTGGTTCGCCGCCGGCATTACCGGTCTGGGCTGGGTGATCAACAGCGCCGGTGCCTTTGGCCCGATGCTGTTCGGCACCGGTGAACGTCTGCTGTTACCGTTCGGCCTGCAACATATTCTGGTGGCGCTGATCCGCTTTACCGAGGCGGGCGGCACGCTGGACGTTTGTGGCCATAGCGTGAGCGGCGCGCTGACCATTTTCCAGGCGCAACTGTCCTGCCCGACCACCACCGGCTTTGCTGAAAGCGCCACCCGCTTCCTGTCCCAGGGCAAGATGCCGGCCTTCCTCGGCGGTCTGCCGGGTGCGGCGCTGGCGATGTACCACTGCGCCAAGCCGGAAAACCGCCATAAGATTAAGGGCCTGCTGATCTCCGGCGTAGTGGCCTGCGTGGTCGGTGGCACCACCGAACCGATCGAGTTCCTGTTCCTGTTTGTCGCGCCTTTCCTCTACCTCATTCACGCCGTCCTGACCGGGCTGGGCTTCACCGTGATGGCGCTGCTGGGCGTGACCATCGGCAATACCGACGGTAATATCATCGACTTCGTGGTGTTCGGTATCCTGCACGGCACCGCCACCAAGTGGTATCTGGTGCCCGTCGTCGCGGCCATTTGGTTCGCCGCTTACTACGCCATTTTCCGTTTCTCCATTCAGCGCTTTAATATCAAAACGCCGGGCCGCGAGAGCGAAACTGCCGCCAGCCAGAGCGCATCTGCAGGCCCGGTCGGCAAATCCGGCTATAACGTACCGGCCATTTTGGCGGCGCTGGGCGGCAGTGAGAATATTGTTTCGCTGGATAACTGCATTACCCGTCTGCGCCTGTCGGTCGACGACATGAGCAAGGTGGATGACGCCGCGCTGAAGGCCAATCGCGCCATCGGCGTGGTACATCTCAACGAGCACAATCTGCAGGTGGTGATCGGCCCGCAGGTGCAATCGGTGAAAGATGAATTAGACTCACTGATAGCGGCAGCGCCTTCTGCTGCGGCCCTGCAGGGAGCGTCAAATGTTTGATTTTTCCACCCCGGTCGATCGCCACGGCACCTGGTGCACGCAATGGGATTATATCGCTGACCGCTTTGGCAGCGATGACCTGCTGCCGTTCACCATTTCCGATATGGATTTCGCCACCGCCCCCTGCATTCTCGAGGCGCTACAACAGCGCCTGCAGCATGGCGTGCTGGGCTACAGTCGCTGGCAGCATGAAGATTTCCTCGGCGCGGTGCGCCACTGGTATCAACAGCGCTTCAATACGCCCATCGACACCCAGATGGCGGTGTATGGCCCGTCGGTGATCTACATGGTGGCGCAGTTAATCCGCCTGTGGTCGGCACCGGGGGAATACGTCGTCACCCACACCCCGGCCTATGACGCGTTTTATAAGGTGATCCTCGGTAATCAGCGCCAACTGCTGGCCTGCCCGTTGCACAAAGACGGCAACGACTGGCAGTGTGATATGGCCCACCTGGAGGCGTTGCTGGCACGGCCGCAAACCAAAATTCTGCTGCTGTGCAGCCCGCATAACCCGACCGGCAAGGTATGGCACACCGAGGAACTGCAGCAAATGGCCGAGCTGTGCGAACACCACGAGGTGCGGGTGATCAGCGATGAGATCCATATGGATATGGTCTGGGGCGAGCAACGCCATACGCCGTGGAGCCAGGTTGCCACCACGCCCTGGGCACTGCTGACCTCCGGCTCCAAAACCTTCAATATCCCGGCGCTGACCGGGGCCTACGGCTTTATCAGCGATGATGCCGCGCGCGACGCCTACAGCCAGCAGCTCAAGGCCCGCGACGGGCTGTCTTCCCCGGCGGTGTTGGCGGTAGTGGCGCATATTGCCGCTTATCGCCACGGCGAACCCTGGCTGGACGCGCTGCGCGATTACCTGCAGGACAACCTGACCTACGTCGCCGAAAGGCTCCAGCAGGCGTTCCCGCAACTGGCCTGGCAACCGCCGCAATCGACCTATCTGGCCTGGATCGATCTGCGCCCGTTGGGCATTGACGACCAACAGTTACAGCAGGTGCTGATCGAGCGTGAGAAGGTCGCCATTATGCCGGGATTCACCTACGGCGAAGAAGGCCGTGGCTTCCTGCGGCTGAACGTCGGTTGTCCGCGTAGCAAGGTAGAGGCCGGTATGGATAAGCTGATTAACGGACTGAAATTTGTGCTGAATTCAGCATAACCTCTAGCGCCGCCGGCTCCAACCGCTGCAAATTAGCGGCGATATCACCCTGGCACAGAGCATTATTACCGAACGTTCGACCGACGCCACGCTGATTACCCCGCTGGAACAGGCCGGGTTGACGGTAATCAAAGCCTGAGTGGCCTGCGCAATTAAATGACCTAATAAATACGTGGCTATTAAAACTTTCCGCGTATTTATTACGGTTAATCTCCGCACATCGGATAAAAATGCGAGAACAATCACACTTCATTAAACTTATTTTCTCCCGGCGAGTCACTTTCTCCTTGGCAAATAATTTCATAACAACTCAAATGTAACATGATGATTATTAATAAATAGTGTTTAACCCCCTGTTATGGCCCCCAAATAAAAACGAGATCTCCCTCTCAAAAACATCACCCGCCGCCAGCATGTCAAGGTCATTCACGAAAATATTTGTGATTGTTTTGTGATGTCGCCTGCAAATTTTAGCGATGTCAAAAATGACAATAAGCTCCACGGAACAGATTGGGAGCAGGCATATGAAAATCGGTGTGGTAATAAGCGGCGGCGACGTCACCGGTATCAATAACTTTATTTTCCAGGTCGCGAGACTGACGCAGGCAGATATCATTCTGTTTAACGGCGGAATACCCGGATTATTGGCCAATCATCATCAAGCTATCAGTCATCGTGACCTGGTTGATTATTCTATTTCATCAATGCCGATAATCTCTTCCGGCCGTACGGCCAGGAAGCTGGTCGCCGGTGAATATGAAACCATCAGCAAACAGCTTAAGGCTTTGCACATTGACGTGCTTATTATGGCCGGTGGCGACGGTTCGCTACAGTTTTTAAATACCCTCAGTGAATTTGGCGTTAACTGTTTTGGCGTAGGCATGACCATCGACAATGATGTTTTTGGCAGCCTTTACAGCATTGGTTTTTCCACCGCCTGCGAACAGGTGATCAAAGAGGTTTCCAAACTGCGTAACACCGGGCGCGCCCTGCCCGGACGGGTGTTTATGATTGAACTGCTTGGCGGTTACTGCGGGGAACTGACGCTGCAGGCGGCGATAAAATCCAATGCGGACTTTGCCCTGATCCCGGAATGCCAATATGCCTTAAGCCAACTGGCAGATAAAATAAGCCAGCGACTGGAACAACAAAATAGCGTTATTATTTTATGTTCAGAAGGCTATACCAAAGAATATTCACCGGGTTTTCAGGGTGCCATCGACACCATGATTAAACAGCTCGAGCCAAAAATTGGTGTGCGCATCCGTAAAACCATTATGGGGTATGGCCTGCGCAATGGCGATCCCACCTGTGAAGAGATTTATCAGGGCACTATTATGGCCAGCGAAGTGGTTCGCTGTATTCACTCTGGCATGAAAAACAAGGCGGTCATTATTAATTCCGCTAACCAACCCATCCCTATTGATTTAATCAGCATGCAAAAACGTTTGGTTGATACCGAAGGACACCATTATAAACTCGCCAGGCAATTAAATATAATCTGAGGAGAGACTCATGCTTAAAATACTGTGCGTATGTGGCTGTGGCCTCGGCTCCAGCTTTGCCATCGAAATGAGCGCAAGAGCGGTGCTGAAAAAATTAGAGATTGAGGCAGATATTGATCACACCACTATCTCTGAGGCCAGCGCCTTTAAATCAGACATTATTCTGACCCAAAAAACCTTCGCCGACATTTTAAATGCCGACGCCAGCGAAGAAGAAAAGAAACGGGTGATTATTCTCCACCGGCTCACCGATAAGGCGGAAATTGAGCAAAAGATTGTGGCCTTTTTGAAAGAGCGCGATATGAAGGAAGCCCACCATGAATAGCCTGATTGACTTTATCGTCAAGGACCTGCTCGGTCAGGCTTCGATCCTGATCGCCTTTATTGCCATGCTGGGGCTGATACTGCAGAAAAAATCCACCGGAAAAGTGGCCGAGGGCACCTTTAAAACCCTGTTGGGTTTTCTGATCATGATGGCGGGCATCAACATTATTGTCGGCGCCCTGACCTATTTGAACAGCATCTTCACCCACGGCTTCGGCATGACCGGCTACATCACCGACGTCGCCGCCATTGCCGGCCTGGCCAACCGCGAACTCGGCTCGGAAGTGGCGATGACGCTGATGGTGATATTCGCGGTGAATATCATTATTGCGCGTATCACCCCGTTCAAATACATCTTCCTGACCGGGCAAGCCTTGCTGTGGATGGCCACCATAGGGGCGGTGATCGGCTATAAAGCGGGGCTAACCGGCCTGCCGCTGATCCTGACCGGCGGCATATTTGGCGGCGTAATGGCGGTGCTAATGCCGGCCTTGGCACAGCCGGTGGTGCGCAAGATTACCGGTTCGGATGATGTCGCTTTGGGGCATTTCTGCACCATCGGCTATCTGGTGCAGGCGGCGGTCGCCAAAGTGGTCGGTAAAGGATCCCGCTCAACCGAAGATCTGGAACTGCCCGACAACTTCAAGTTCCTGCAGGACACCTACCTGTCGATGGCGGTGGTGATGATCCCGATGTATCTGATCCCCGCACTGGCCGCCGGCCCGCAATACATCGCCCAGTATGCCGGCGGCATGAATTATCTGATGTACTCCTTTATGCAGGCCATCCAGTTTGTTGCCGGGGTATTTATCCTCTACAGCGGCGTGCGTCTGCTGCTCAATGAGTTGGTCCCGGCCTTTCGCGGCATCGCCATGCGCATCGTACCGGACGCCAAACCGGCACTGGACTGCCCGGTACTCTTCCCCTACGCCCCTAACGCGGTGATCGTTGGCTTCCTGGCCACCACCCTGGGTTCCATCATCGGCATGATCGTTTTCCCGATGTTCGGGCTGGCGATGATCCTGCCCGGCCTGCTGACCAACTTCTTCGCCGGGGGCACCGCAGGCATCTTCGGCAATGCGCTTGGCGGCCGACGCGGCGCCATGATCGGCGGCGTGGTCCACGGCCTGTTTATCACTTTCCTGCCCGCCATTCTGGTGCCAATGCTGGAAAGCTACGGTTTTGTCGGCGTGACCTTCAGCGACTCCGACGTCATCAGTAGCGGCCTGGTGATGGGGCATGCCTTCCAGGGTAACTGGCTGTTCATCGCTCTGTTCATCATCTTCGTCACGCTGATTGCGTGGTTTGTTAACGGTAAATCAACCAAGCACCATGAGGAAAAAGTCCATGAAACTCTATAACTTCAACGAACTGTTGTCCGTAGCCAAAGCCCGTGATTTCAAGGCAATAGGTTCATTCAACCTCCACTGTCTGGAGATGCTGCCGGCCTTTTTCAAAGCGGCCAGGGACACCCACAGCCCGCTGATGATCCAGATTTCAACCGGCACCGCCGAGTATCTGGGCTACAAACTGCTGGTTGATTCGGTACGCTCACTGGCAGAGAGTGAAGATGTGCCCACCTGCCTGCATCTGGATCACTGCTCGGATATCGCCTCCATCGTGACCGCGATCGACGCCGGTTTCAGTTCGGTGATGTACGACGGTTCTCACCTGGAAATGGACGAAAACATCGCCAATACCCGCAAGGTGATCGACATTGCACGCCAGCGCAACGTTTCGGTTGAGGCCGAATTGGGCGCTATCGGCGGCTCGGAGGACGGCAAAGCGGTGGCGGAAGAAGATATCACCTTTACCACGGTGGATGACGCCAAACGCTTTGTCGATGAAACCGGGGTCGACATGTTGGCCGTCTCGGTCGGCACCGTTCACGGCATGTACACCGGTAAGGCACATATCCAGCATCAGCGGCTGGCGGAAATCACCGCGGCCACCCGTACCCCACTGGTCCTTCACGGCGGTACCGGAGTCAGCGATGAGGATATGCGACGAGCAGTGGCAGGTGGCATTGAAAAGGTCAATGTGGGCACAGAAATGAACGTGCAATGGGTCGGCCGCTGCATGCAAACATTCGAAAAGGGCAAGGTGAATGACAGCGTGCGCAAATTCCTGATCCCGGCCAATAATGCCGTCACCCAGGTATTAACGGAAAAGATCGGCCTGTTTAGATAATCACTGCCCCGTTTTCTTTTTAATATAACCCTACAACCCTGGTGCCCCGGCGCCCGTCGGGGCTGGAGAATACTATGCTTAATTTTATGAAATTACAGCGAAATAAAAAGGCCGCACCTGATGCGCAAAACGATGCTGAAGCCAATGATATATCAGCCGAAATAACATTATTGGAGCAGCAATTGGCCGCCGCGCCGGCAAACGGCGAAATTCATAAAACATTAATGCTGGCCTATAATCGGGCATTAAAGATTTATGCCAAAAATAAAAATCACCGCCAGGAAATCGATGTGGTTTTTATCAAAATGGACGAGCTGCGCAATATTATCAGGAAGTCTCTTTGAGGGAACATGATGACCATTAAACAACTGTTGATCGAGGCCGGAGCAATACAGGTCGGCGTGCAGGAAACGGACTGGAAAAAGGTGATTGAGTTGGCGGCACAGCCTTTGGTCGAGAACGGCTATATTCACCCTTCCTATCACCAGGCGGTGATCAGTAATACGCTGGCCCATGGCGCTTATTATGTGTTTGACGAAGGCATTGCCATCCCCCATGCCCGGCCGGAATGCGGCGTGATCAAAGATTGTTTCAGCATGGTGCTACTGGACCAGGCCATCGCCTTTCAGGACAGTGAAAAGGCCGATATTGTCATCCTGTTCGGCGCAACGGACAGCAACCGGCATATTGAAGAAGGGATCCGGGCGATTGTCGAGTTGCTGGACAACAAACAGCGGCTCGATAAACTGCGCGCCGCCAAACTCTGGCAAGAGGTGGTAGAAATCTTATGACTGCGCTAACTGACAGCGGCGACAAAACCGTTATTTTGATCAATGGCATTCCGGCTTCTGGCAAGAGCACCCTCGCCCGTGCGCTGGCGCAGCACTTTAGCCTGCCTTATTTGAGCCTCGACGGCATCAAGGAACCCTTTATGGCGCAGCTGGACAACGTGGATCGTGAGCTTAACCGTCGGCTAGGTTACGCCGCCTATCAGGCCATTTGGTCTATAGTGGCGCAGGCACCGCAGCGCTGTATCTATGTGATTGACGCCTGGTATGGCTTTCAACCCAGAGAGTTGCTGCGCAAATACCTGCGCGAAGCGGGCGTGACTCAGGTTTTGGAAGTGTGGAATCAGATCTCCGCAGAGTTGGCGGCCGAACGCTATGCTGCCCGCCTCGGCCAGCGATCGGCAGGCCACCCCGGCGCAGAATATCTGCCTGAGCTGCGGGCGCTGGCCGAGCGTGCCATGCCGATGGCTATCGGTCCGGTGATCCGCGTTGATCAAGCGCTACCGCTGGAGATCGGCAAAATTACGCATTGGCTGGCGCTGCATGGCGTAGCCGATAACAACGATGAAAATATCACTAAACTGAGGGTCGGCTGATGGGGTCAGCCCACAGTTTGCCTGACGGATCGCGGGGGCGATTTTTCTCCCGCCTTCGCCTGAAAGTGCGGCACTAGTCGCAATTAATGTGATTGTTGTCACTTTTTT
The DNA here is from genome assembly GCF_000347995.1 of Serratia sp. S4. Lineage (NCBI taxonomy): Bacteria > Pseudomonadati > Pseudomonadota > Gammaproteobacteria > Enterobacterales > Yersiniaceae > Serratia > Serratia sp. S4. The sequence continues at coordinate 2,448,927 of NZ_KB661120.1, read as the reverse complement.
ATGCAACGACATGGCAATTTTCATCATTTTGTTTTTATACTGATCTGCACTTTACCTACAACAAAATAACGAGTGCACATCATGATTGACTCCCGCCTTCCGCTGACCGACATCCACCGTCACCTCGACGGTAACATTCGTGCGCAAACCATCCTCGACCTGGGCCGTCAGTTTAACCTTGCCCTGCCAGCCGACGAACTGGAAGCCCTGCGTCCGCACGTGCAAATCACCCATACCGAACCGGATCTGGTCAGCTTCTTGCAAAAGCTCGACTGGGGAGTGGCGGTGCTGGGGGATTTGGAAGCCTGCCGCCGGGTAGCCTACGAAAACGTTGAGGACGCCGCTAACGCCGGTCTGCACTACGCCGAACTGCGTTTCTCGCCGTATTACATGGCGATGAAGCACCAGTTACCGGTAGCTGGGGTGGTAGAGGCGGTGATTGATGGCATTCGTTCCGGCTCCCGCGATTTGGGCATTGATGTGCGCCTGATCGGCATCATGAGCCGTACCTTCGGCGAGGCCGCCTGCTTGCAGGAGCTGGAAGGTCTGCTGGCACACCGTGACGGTATTACCGCGCTGGATCTGGCCGGTGACGAACTCGGCTTCCCGGGTGGCCTGTTCCTCAACCACTTTAACCGCGCCCGTGACGCCGGGTTGCGTATCACCGTGCACGCCGGTGAAGCCGCCGGCCCGGAAAGTATCTGGCAGGCGATTCGTGAGTTGGGCGCAGAGCGTATTGGCCACGGGGTGAAAGCCGTTGAAGATCCGGCATTAATGGACTTCCTGGCGGAACACGGCATTGGTATCGAGTCTTGCCTGACTTCCAACATTCAGACCAGCACCGTGGCTTCTCTGGCGCAGCATCCGCTGGCGAAGTTCCTGCGTCACGGCGTCATGGCGTCGATCAACACCGACGATCCGGCGGTTCAGGGCATAGAAATTGAGCACGAATACCTGGTAGCGGCACCACAGGCCGGGCTGACGCCGGCGGAGATCCGCACCGCTCAGGAAAACGGCCTGAAAATGGCGTTCCTCAGCGAGCAGGAAAAGCAGGCGCTGCGCGATAAAGTCCGCGGCTGATTGAACAATGAGTTAATAAACGCATAGGGCCAGTCAGTCATACCTGATTGGCCTTTTTTATCTGCTTCCCATGTGTTGCTGAAAATCCTCAGACATGAAAATGCCCAACAATCTTCCGACTATTGGGCGTTGTATATCCATTACAGAAAACTATTACCACTTATCTCGGTAATTGAATGCCAAAAAACAATCAAATTTCTCGCTGGATATTTGATTTTTGAAATAGGGTTGAATAAGTGGCACCCAACCTTTTGCAACAGCAAATTCACCGTTGTTCATTGTGTCATCTTCAGGGAGCCCCAAACGCCCGATGAGCGTATCATCATCCCCAAAATCTTTTGAATACTCTTCGCCAATAAACTCATCGGTTTTTTTGTCAAACCATGTAAGCCGCAGTTTTAATCCCATGACACTTATCTCCGCTATAAATATTTTTTAATATTACGTTTAGGATTTGGACCTTCTAACTGTTTGCCAGTTTTTGGATCAAAGGCGCCCAGGTGTTCACCGTCACTGGCACGATATCCTTCCAGCTCACCATGCCGTGAGTCCCACTCATAAATTTTACGGCCTTTATCCCCATACCAACGTGCCCGAAGTCCCCCTCCTGACTGCTTGGGTGTTTTTGGTCTACCCGGTTTAAGCTCTCCCAACCCCTTAATTTCATCCGTCTTTGGTGTTGGGTGATATTCATGCCCACGTTCTGCGGTTCCTTGCCGAGGTTTGACAAACACGGGTTTGTCATCCTTTCCGGCCTTCTTGCGTGGTTTGTTGAACATGACATAAATCGGATCAAGGCCACTTTCTACCGGCGGTACAAGAATATAGTCATGAATTTTCTGAACATCTACTAACGGTAATGTAACTCGCGCTCCTTTGCTCGAAACATCGACATGTCCACCGCGATACAGTTTTCCAGGTTGGGAGCCAAGTGGTGTGACAATAATCTGATAACCGCTAACATCTTTATCACTGGCAGGACGCCAGGTGAGAGTGATGGCTCCATCATCGCTAGTAAAACTAGACTCTCGTTTGACTGCGTTCCAGGTCATTGCCCTCAAGGGAACCGCACCAACCAAATTCTTATCATCGGGACGAACGACGTCAATATGGATCCTTTCATCACCATCGCCATCTAGCCCCGTACGCCGCGAAACCAATCGGTAAGGCATTTGAACAGCACCATAACCTCCAAGTGCATTTCGTGTATCATCTCTGCTCAGTCCGAAATTACTGACATCCAGTGACGATACTATGGTCAAAGCTGAGACATCCAGATCTTCATAGAATACAAATGAGAACTGAGCTAATTCAGATGCCATAACTTGGCCATTCTCATAAAGCTTGTTAGGCGCTACGCTGGCAAGCGGTGTCGACACTGAAGAGAAAGCACGACGAATTCCATTCACTAGAGTGTCATTTGCGGCAATCGCATCATAGTTAGCCAGAGCAAATCCGTCTCCTTTCCAAAAATACGCTTGGTTCTCCATGTACAATGGACTAGGTTTGGTCCCCATGACAGGCCCATATTTAGGTAAATCTGTTGACGTAACCGACAATACAAATTCCTTTCTTGCCTGGGTCTGCCAGAAAGCAGATTGCTGTGCAGGTGTCCAAGTGGCAATGACCGGATCAGTTCGTTCTCTATCTGGTCTTTCTTTTTTCCAGTTTTCTTTACCAAGACGGGCAAACTCAGCCCTCTGAGCCACTATATCTTTTTCTTTTTCTCGCAAATTGAACAGTGCATCATTCAAGGCCGAAACGGTTTTATTCGTTCTGTCCATTTCTCGGTGGTACTGCTCTGCAAGCGCTGGTTGACGGCGAGACTTTGCATTTGTCTCCTGAACTGATTGCCGTTTGGCAGTCACCTGGCTAAAGGCTATTTCAGCCTGTGTTTCTTCTATCTGCCGTTGAGTAATAGTCAACTCTGGCAGTAACGTCTGATAACTTGTTATTTTTCTTTGCTCATCGGTTTGGGCAAATTCGCGACGCTGCCGAGCATCCTGATAAGTCTGAAGCGCTTTGCGCTCAATTTCGCGAGCATTAACCTCATTCACTGGCATGACTTCCACCACGGCAACATAAACTGGTGGGAGGTTGCTAGCAGTGGGAAACACCACAATCCCATCATGCGTATTACCGCCAGGAGCAGATGCCGGCAACTGTTTGGCAGGAGCATCTTTGACCTCACTAACCCCATCCGGAGGTTTTGGAGCCGTTGGTGGCGCTGGTGCATTGACACGGATATGGATGTCAGGCATGCCCGGAACAATCCCTGCGGTAAATACATCAGGTCGTTTTGTGGGCTTGGCCTCAACCACCGGAACACTCATTGGCATTGACGGTGAACGTATGACAGCCACTTTCTGCTGACCTTCGTCGACAACATCAGAAAGACGAGCATCAACCACTGTAGCAGGCTGCGTGGGGAGTTGCCCCAGAGGCGTTTTAGTCACCAAATCCGCTGGCAATGTGGTCGTAATGTGCCGAACCATTGACATATCGTCGGGGGCAATTTTTGTTGGTGTAATACCTTCCACCACCAGCCCCCATAGGCTGCCGCGCCACAGCGTGCCTACTGTTGGTACACCCAACGTTTTCACTTTGGCCAGTGCTTCTGTGATAACTGATTGCACGGTTTTGGATTTAAGAAGGCTAAATCCCCACAGGCCATCGACTAGAGAAATGTTGGTCGGTGCACCTAGAGCAATCGATGCCTGCGCTTCAGGGAACAGGCTCAGGTTGACCTTACCACTCCCGGTTGGGTGGTCTCTGTCGCCGCCATTATTACCACCGCCAGTGTTGCCACCAGTATTCTTACTCCCCCACGGATCGTTCTCCGAACTCCAACCGGAGTGATCCGATGCATCAACTCCACCACCCTTGTTTCCGTTGCCGCCGAGCCCTGTCGGGCCACCGTTTACACCGCCGCCAGGACCACGGCTGTCTTTACCATCTCCACCACTCATAGTGTTTCTCCTTTGTGAAATAAAACAACTGTATGTGCAACCAGTAATTTAAAGGGGGGTTAAAAGATGATCAAGCCATCCGCACAATCACTTGTTGTGTGGTGCCGCAAACAAAACGAGGGGCCTATTTGAGATAGCATTATGGGAGTTGAGGTTAACAATGGGCGTATAGATGCCCCCATACAGACAGATGACAAACCTGTGTCAGGGCTAAACCGGTTGGGGGCTAGCAGGTTCGCCGCAATTTAACCCATTGATTATGCTATTGGGCGCAGCATGCAGCGCCCTTACCATGAAACAACGGATCATTTCGTCAACGAACCCATTTTTTACTTCGCCGTCTGCACTTCTGCACTCTGTTTGGCGGTTTTGCGCGCATAGCGCTGGGCCAGCACGGCACACACCATCAATTGCACCTGATGGAAAATCATCAGCGGCAATACCATCGCACCCACTGCCGCCGCAGGGAACAGCACGTTAGCCATCGGGATACCGTTCGCCAGGCTCTTTTTCGAACCGCAGAACACTATGGTTATCTCGTCGGCGGTGTTGAATCCCAGCCAACGCGCGGCATAGGTGTTGATAATCAGCACCACCGTCAGCAGCACCAGAGACATCACCAGGATGGTCAGCAACGACCAGCCGTCAATCTTGTGCCAAATGCCCTCTACCACCGCGGCGCTAAAGGCGGTGTACACCACCAGCAAAATCGATGACCGGTCAGTAAGATTAATCAGCTTGCGGTGGCGATCGACCCATTTGCCGATCAGCGGCCGTGCCAGATGGCCCACTACAAAGGGCACCATCAGTTTCAAAATGATCGAACCGATGGCGTGTAATACGTCTGTATCACCGCCCTGGGTGTGCATCAGTGCGCCCACCAGCAGCGGCGAGAGGAAAACGCCGAGGATGCTGGATGCTGAAGCGCTGCATACCGCCGCCGCCACGTTACCGCCCGCCGCCGAGGTGAAGGCGATGGCCGACTGAACCGTGGCTGGCAGCGCGCACAGGTAAAGGAAGCCCATGTAGACCGTCGGCGTCATCAGCCCCGGCACCATCAAATTCATCGCCAGCCCCAGCAGTGGGAACAGCGCAAAGGTGCTGAGGAACACCACCAGATGCAGCTTCCAGTGGCCCATGCCGGCAATAATCGCCTCACGCGACAGCTTGGCGCCATGCATAAAAAACAGCAGAGCGATGGCAGCGGTGGTCAGTCGATCAAAGAAGGTTTTCCATATCCCTTCGCAGGGGAAAACCGAGGCGACGATCACCACCAGAATCAAAACCAGCAAAAATTTATCAATGCGCAGACGTTGCAACCAGGACATGGAACCGGATCCTTCGAGGAGTAAGGCGGGTTCGGTCAGCCGAACCCGGATAGGAAAGCACGGCGGTTAGGCTACCGGCAGCGCTCTTTGCTGTTTTGCCGATTCCAGGCCCAGTTCGATCAGTTCCATCACCTGGATGGCATCGGCGGCCGGTACCGGGTTTTCACCCACACCGTTAATCGCATCACGCACAGCCGCGTAATAGGCTGGGTAGTTGCCCGGAATACTCAGCAGCGGTTTCTCCGCCAGCACGCCATCACGTGACAACGTCACCACACCGTCGCGCATATCATAACCCCAGTCCGCCTGCGGTAGACGCTCACCTGCTTTTAGCCGGTCTTCCTGCGGATCCAGGCCAAATTTGATAAAACTGCCCTGGGTGCCATGCACGATATAACGGGCGGATTCCGCCGCCGCCAGCATCGTAGCGTGCAGGACCACCCGACGTTTGCCGTAGTTGAGCACCGCGTGGAAATAGTCCACCGACTGCGCGCCTGGACGCAGTTCGGCCAAATCAACAAACAGCGTTTCCGGCTTGCCGAACAGTTGCAGTGCCTGATCGATCAGATGCGGCCCCAAATCGTACCAAATGCCGCTACCTGCGCCGCCCAACTCACGCCAGCGCTGACGCACTTCTGGCCGGAAGCGATCGAAATGAGATTCGAAATAAACCACCTCGCCGAGCGCGCCTTCTTTCAGCAGCGTCTTAAGCGTCAGAAAATCACTGTCCCAGCGGCGGTTGTGGAATACCGACAACAGCCGGCCGCTCTGCTCCGCCTGTTGTTTTAACGCCTGAGCCTGTGACAACGTCACGGTAAACGGTTTATCCACCACCACATGTTTACCGGCGGCCATGGCCTGCTGTGCCAGCGGGAAGTGGGTATCGTTGGGGGTAGGAATGACGATCAGATCGATAGAAGGGTCGTTAAACAGCGCCTGCGGATCGCTGACTACCGTCATCGACGGCCAGTCTGCGTGCACTTTCCCGGCATCGCTGCTGGAAACGGCGGCCAACTCTACGCCGGGAGTGCCAACGATCAGTGGCGCATGAAAGGTTTTGCTGGCATAGCCGTAACCGACCAGCCCAACCCGAAGTTTTTCTGCCATGGTGTTTCCTCTTACTGGCTCGCAATAGACCCATCAGATTTGACACCATGATGCAGGCGGGAACAAGAAGTAAATTTAATGTTAACTTGAGGCCGCCACATAAGGCTGTTCACGTTGATTTCTGGCCGGATAGTTTATCTCCAGGCTGCGGCGGCGGAAATCGCTCGGGCTAACGCCCACCCGCTTGCGAAATACCCGGGAAAAGTACAGCTGATCGTCATAACCCACCACCCGACCTATGGTGGCGATCGACTCCTGCGTAGTCTGCAACAGCAGCTTGGCGCGGATCACCCGCTGATCTTCGCGCCAGCGCAGAATATTGATGCCCACCTGCTCGCGGAACAAATGCGCCAACCGCGATGGTGACAGACAGACATGGCGCGCCACCTCATCAATCCGCAGCTCGCCGGCCAGGTTGCCGGTGATAAACTGGCAGGCCTCAATGACTCGCGGATCCATAATTTTCTGCGGGCTGAGCGGGTCTTCCTCCATCGCGCGCAACAGCAGACGCTCCAGCAGGTTCATCCCCAGCTCTTCGGCAAAGCGGCGACCGGAACGCTGAGTCTGTTCGATATTGGCGAACAGCCGATCGAACTCCAGTAACAGGTTATTGTTCGGTAAGGTCAGCCGCCCCACTTCATGGGTTTTGCTGTGCCATTCCAGCCAGTCGGCCCAGTAGGCGCGCGGACGGAAATACACCCAGCGGTGATACCAGCAGTCGCTGTCCGGCGAACGGCCGTAGTAATGCGCCGCTTTGGGTGGAAACAGCAGCAGATCGCCAGGATTGCAGTAAAGGGTATCTTCGCCGTCAAACACCTTGCCCTGGCCCTTGATGGTCAGGTTGAGAATATAGCCCTTCATGCCGCCGGGGCGGTCGATAAAGAAATCCAGCGGACCGTCCGCCATAATCGGCGTCAGCCCCGCCACCAGATAAGCGTTGAAGGTGTAACCCGGCAACAGCGGGTTAGGTTGCGGTTCCTGTGCCATGCGATGATACATCGGTCCTCCCGGCAATCTTATAGCTTAGATATCAATCCTAGCTTAGCGGCCCGGTGGATAACTGCCCGGGCCGATAACAGAACTGTGAACAGGGTTGGCAATTTAAACGCTGCGTTTGGCCTGCTGTTTGTAACGGTCGAAAATCACCGCCGCCAGCAGGATCACACCGCGCACCACATACTGCGAGAACGGCGAGATATTCAGCAGGTTCATGGCGTTTTCCACCGTGCCCAGGATCAGAATGCCGGCGATAACGTAGGAAATTTTACCGATGCCGCCTTTCAGTGACACACCACCCAGCACGCAGGCGGAGATCACGATCAGCTCATAGCCGATTGAGGTCATCGGCTGGCCACTGGTCATGCGCGAAGCCAGAATGATACCGGCGGCGGCGGACACCAGCCCGGACAGCATAAAGATCACGATTTTGGTACGTACCACCGGCACCCCAGCCAGCCGCGCGGCCTCTTCGTTACCGCCAATCGCCAGCGTATTGCGACCAAAGGTGGTCTTGTTGAGCAGGAAGCCAAACAGGATCAGACAGGCGACGGTGATCCAGATCGGCGCAGGCAGGCCCAACCAGTTGGCGTAACCCAGGGCGAAGAAGCGTTCATCCTCAATACCCACCGCTTTACCGTCGGAGATAATGTAGGCCAGCCCGCGGAAAATCTGCATGGTGGCCAGGGTGGTGATCAGCGCGTTGATTTTCAGCCGGGCGATAACGAAACCGTTAATCAACCCGGAGACCATGCCCAGTAACAGACCGGCGGCCACGCCGATCCACAGGCTTTCGGTCATGTTGATCACCACCGCGGTGGTCACCCCGGCGCAGGCAATCACCGAAGCGACCGACAGGTCAAAGTCACCGGAGGCCAGGCAGAACAGCATGCCGCAGGCCACCATGCCGGACATCGAAATCGCCAGCCCCAGCCCTTTCATATTGATAAAGGAACCAAAGTTGGGCACAAACAGCGCGCAGGCTAAAAACAGCACCGCAAACACCACCAGCATGCCGTAGCTGTCCCAAATTCGCGCCAGCCCCAGGCCGTTACGTTTTTTCACAGAATGGGTCGTTATGGTCGACATCTCTTTCTCCTTCACAATCAGGCCACCGCCGCAGCGGCATCTGGGGCTATATCGGGGGTGCGCAGCATCGCCAGGCTGAGGGCTTTTTCCTCACTGGCCTCGTCATGCCGTAATTCGCCGGACAGTGCGCCTTCACGCATCACCAGGATACGGTCAGCCAGCCCCAGCACCTCTGGCAGGTCACTGGAGGCGAACAGCACCGCAATGCCGCGCTGCGCCAGTTGGTAAATGACGTGATAAATTTCATGCTTGGCACCGACGTCGATGCCGCGAGTTGGTTCATCGAGCAAGATCACTTTCATCTCTTCCGACAGCCAGCGACCCAGAATGGCCTTCTGCTGATTGCCGCCGGACAAATTCATAATCAACTGCTCAGGGCCAGGCGTTTTGATATTCAATGCACGAATATGATGATCGGCATTGCTGGCCTCCCACCCTTTGTTGATCAGGCAACCGGCGCGCAGGCTGTTGCGCCTTGCGCTGATGTTGATGTTGTCACGCACCGAGTGCACCGGGATGATGCCGTCCGCCTTGCGATCCTCCGGGCACAGCATGATACCGGCGCGGATCGCGTCAATCGGTGAACGAATGGCGATCGCCTGTCCATCCAGCATCAATTGGCCGGCACTGACCCGTGTGGCACCAAAAACCCCCTTCATCAGTTCACTGCGCCCGGCTCCCACCAGGCCGAACAGCCCGACGATCTCTCCGGCCCGCACGCTAAGATCGATCGCCGTTTTGACGCCCGGCGCTTTCAGCCCCTTGAGCTCCAGACGCACTGGCCCCAGCTCACGTGGCTGGTAGCCATAGACGTCACCCAGATCGCGTCCGACCATCGCCTGCACCAACTGCGCGTTATCCACCTGCTGCATATCGTCAAAGGTGCGCACGTAGCGGCCATCTTTAAACACGGTAATGGCGTCGCTGAGGGCAAAAATTTCTTCCATACGGTGCGAGACATACAGGATCACCCGCCCTTCGGCACGTAATTCACGGATCACCCGGAACAGTTGCTCAATCTCTCTGGCGGAAAGTGAACTGGTGGGTTCGTCAAAGGCGATCACCTTGGCGTTGCGCGCCAGCGCCTTGGCGATTTCCACCATTTGCCACTGGCCGATCGACAGGTATTTCAGCGGCGTATCCGGATCAATATCCAGGCCGAGGTGTTGGAGCTGCAAGCGGGATTCATAGCGCAGCAGTTTTCTGTCCACCAGCCCGCGTTTGGTCGGCAGTTGGCCAAGATAAATGTTCTCCGCCACCGTCATTTCCGGCACCAGATGCAGTTCCTGATAGATAATCGCCACCCCGGCATTCAACGCATCGGTGGTGTTGGCGAACTGCACCGACCGTCCCTGCAGCTGAATTTCCCCCTGGGTTGGCGCGTAATTGCCACTGAGAATTTTCAGCAGCGTGGATTTCCCGGCGCCGTTTTCCCCCATCAGCGCGTGGATCTGCCCGGCCTGGCAGCTAAAGCTGATGTCATCCAGCGCCTTCACGCCCGGGAAGGTTTTACCTATGCCTTTAAACGCCAAATACGGCAATGCGGCGGTCATGGTGTGCTCCTCCTGCAGTCAAAAATGCCGCCCGACTGAGTGCCGTGGGCGGCTCGCTTATTACATCAGGCCTTTTTTCTGCAGTTCGGTTTTAAAGTTATCGCGGGTGATCAGCACCACGTCGGTCACTTCGGTGAACTTTTGCGGCTCTACGCCCTTTTCGACCCAGTCATGCAGCATCTGGATACTCTTGTAACCATGGATATCCGGGCTTGGCAGCAGCGAACCGTAGAAACCGGTGGCCTGTGCCTTGGACAGCTCGCTGACCGCATCCACCCCGTTGATGCCGATGCCGATCACGTTCGGCGCTTTAAAGCCCTGGCCTTCGGTGGCGCGCACGCCGCCCAGCACGGTGTTGTCGTTCATGCCGACAATCAGCCAGTTTTTCACTTCAGGATGCTGCACCAGCATTGAGTTGGCGGCGTCAAACGCCCCAGGGATATCGTTGGATTTGGTCGGCACGCGATAAATTTGTTTCTCCGGGAAGCCGGCCGCCTTCAGCGCGTCTATCGAACCACCGGTGCGACGACGTGCGGTGTCCAGCTCATCGGCGGTGATCGCCATTACCGCGGTGTCCGCTAATTTCCAACCGCGCTTATTCTGCTCTTTCCACAATTCCTGCCCCTGACGCTCACCGATTTTGGTGGCGGCCATCATCACTAACGGCACGCTGTCCATAGGTTTGCCCTTGGCGGTGACAAACTGGTCATCCACCGCAATCACTTTCAGGTTGTAACTACGCGCCTTGGCGACAATCGCCGAGCCGAGTTTCGGATCTGGCGTACAGATAACAAAGCCCTTGGCCCCGCTGGCCGCCAGGCTGTCGATGGCATTGAGGGTTTTCTCCCCGTCCGGCACGGCGATTTTTATCACTTCAAAACCGAGATCCTTACCGGCCTTGTCGGCAAACTTCCATTCGGTCTGGAACCAGGGTTCCTCCGGCTGCTTGACCAAAAAGCCCAGCTTCATGGTCTCGGCGATAGCTGAATGTGACATAACGGCCGCCAGACTCAGTGTCACCAGCGCCTTAGTGAATTTATGCATGATGCTCTCCGCTATTTTGTTCTCTGTGGCGATGAAAGCCGCCCGCTGTGAAAACGTTATCATTAGGGTGTCTGCTGTCGGCACATCGCTTATCTCGCGACATTCACCCACAGCAGGAGTAAGACGGCTTAAGTTTTAGCGGGTATTTGTTACTGAAATGTAGAGCGCTATCACATCCGTGGAATACAGCAGATATGTGCATATATTTAGCGAATTCCGCCAATCGATAACTTATGACAGCCGTCACAAAACCACTGCGGGAAGCAGAAAAGTGCATACTTCCAGCTAACGGCTCCTCACCTGCCCAGCGCTTCGGCTCCTATGGTTGTCACAGCGTATTAACACATCAGGAGTCAACATCATGACGGCAGGTGCTATTGCCCTGGGATTGGACTTCGGCAGCGACTCGGTGCGGGTGCTGGCGGTCGACTGCCATAACGGCGCGGAACTCGATACCGAAGTGGTCTATTACCCCCGTTGGCAGCGCGGCGAATTCTGCAACGCGGCGGAAAACCGTTTTCGCCACCATCCGCTCGACTATATAGAAGCCATGGAACAGGCGATCGTCACTCTGGTGCAGCGCATGCCCCCGCAACAGCGGCTGCAGGTGATTGGCATTGGCGTTGACTCCACCGGTTCTACGCCGGCGCCGATCGACAGTCAGGGTCAGGTGCTGGCACTGCGCCCGGAGTTTGCCGATAACCCCAACGCCATGTTTGTTTTGTGGAAAGACCACACCGCCATTGAAGAGGCTGACGCCATCAATCGGCTATGCCGCAGCGGCGAATTCCCCGATTATTCCCGCTATATCGGCGGCGTTTATTCCTCTGAGTGGTTTTGGGCCAAGATCCTGCATGTCACGCGCCAGGACGCCGAAGTACGCCAGGCCGCCGCCTCCTGGGTTGAACTGTGCGACTGGGTACCGGCGTTGTTGTCCGCTACCACCGCGCCACATCAGTTAAAACGTGGGCGCTGTAGCGTCGGTCACAAAACGCTGTGGCACCCGGACTGGGGTGGCCTGCCGCCCAAAGCCTTTTTTGCCGCGCTCGATCCTCTGCTGGTTGAACACCTGCCCTGGCCGCTGTTTGAAGACTGCCATACCGCCGACCTGCCGGTAGGTACCCTGAGCGCCGAATGGGCGGCACGCCTCGGGCTACCCACCACGCTGGTGCTGTCCGGCGGGGCCTTCGACTGCCATATGGGGGCCGTCGGTGCCGGTGCCCAGCCTTATACCCTGGTGAAGGTGATCGGCACCTCCACCTGCGACATTCTGATCGCCGATCGTCAGCGAGTCGACGGCCGCGCTATCGAGGGCATTTGCGGTCAGGTCGACGGCAGCGTAGTGCCGGGAATGATTGGCATGGAGGCCGGGCAGTCGGCCTTTGGCGATATGTATGCCTGGTTCAGCCGCCTGCTGAGCTGGCCGTTGCATGCAGCGGCAAAAAACCAGCCTGAACTGCAACCGCAGCTACAAAAGATTGAAGCCGGTCTGCTGGCGGCACTGACCGATGCCTGGGTGGAAAACCCGTCACTGGATCATTTGCCGGTGGTGCTGGACTGGTTTAACGGCCGCCGCACCCCTTACGCCAACCAGCGGCTGAAAGGCGTGATCGCCGATCTGAACCTCGGCACCGATGCTCCGACGCTGTTCGGCGGCTTTATCGCCGCCACCGCCTTTGGCGCCCGCGCCATTATGGAGTGCTTTGAACAGCAGGATATTCCGGTCGATAACGTGCTGGCGCTGGGCGGTATTGCGCGTAAATCTCCGGCAATTATGCAGGCCTGCGCCGACGTGATGAACCGACCGCTGCAAATTGTGGCCTCCGATCAGTGCTGCGCGCTGGGTGCTGCCATCTTCGCCGCCGTAGCCGCCGGCCGTTTCATCAGCGTGCCCGAAGCCCAGTGCCAGATGGCCTGCGGCATCGAACGTACCCTGCAGCCCGATCCGCAGCGCGTCGCTCGCTACCAACAACTTTATCAACGCTATCAACAATGGTGCCAGGCCGCCGAGCCGCGCTACGCCCCGACCTCCGGTTCAGCAAATTAAGCCTATACCCAATACAGAGGAGTCTTTTTTAATGAATGCATTCAAGCAGCGCGAAGTCTGGTTCGCCATTGGCAGCCAGCATCTGTACGGCCCGCAAACCCTGCAACAGGTCAAGGCACACGCCGAACAGGTGGTGGACAGTCTCAACCGCGAAGCCGGCCTACCGGTAAAACTGGTGCTGAAACCGCTGGTCACCACGCCGGATGAAATCACCGCCCTGTGCCGTGACGCCAACTATCAACCGCAGTGTATTGGCATCCTGGCCTGGCTACACACCTTCTCACCGGCCAAAATGTGGATCGCCGGTCTGTCCGTGCTGCATAAGCCGCTGTTGCAGTTCCATACCCAGTTCAACGCCCAGGTGCCCTGGGACAGTATGGATATGGACTTTATGAACCTCAACCAAACCGCCCACGGCGGCCGTGAGTTTGGCTTTATCGGCGCCCGTATGCGCCAGCAGCACAGCGTGATTGCCGGTCACTGGCAGGATCCCGAGGCACACCGGCGCATTGGCCAGTGGATGCGTGTCGCCAGCGCCAAACAGGCCGGCCAGCAGCTGAAAGTGGCCCGTTTTGGCGACAACATGCGCGAAGTGGCGGTGACCGATGGCGACAAGGTCGGTGCGCAGATCCAGTTTGGTTACTCGGTCAATGCCTATGGTATTGGCGATTTGGTCAGCGTCATTAACGAAGTCAGCCGTGGCGATGTAGATACGCTGATTGAAGAGTATGAGGCCAGCTATGTGCTGAGCGATGCGGCAAAAATCAACGGCGCAAAACGCGAAAACCTGACTGACGCGGCACGTATCGAGCTGGGCATGAAACGCTTCCTCGAACAGGGCAACTTCCAGGCCTTCACCACCAACTTTGAAGACTTGCACGGCATGAAACAGCTGCCGGGGTTGGCGGTACAACGCCTGATGCAACAAGGCTACGGCTTTGGCGGCGAAGGCGACTGGAAAACCGCCGCGCTGCTGCGCATCCTGAAAGTGATGGCCGATGGGTTACACGGCGGCACCTCGTTTATGGAGGATTACACCTATCACTTCCAGCCGGGCAACGATCTGGTGGTCGGCTCGCATATGCTGGAGGTCTGCCCGTCGATCGCCAAGGAGCCCAAACCGCTGTTGGATATCCAGCCGCTCGGTATTGGCGGCAAGGCAGATCCGGCGCGGCTGATTTTCTCTACTCCGGCCGGCCCGGCAGTCAATGCCAGCCTGATCGACATGGGCGATCGCTTCCGTCTGCTGGTCAATCAGGTGGACACCGTGGAACAACCGCACCCGCTGCCCAAGCTGCCGGTGGCGCGCGCCATCTGGCGGGCCCAACCCACGCTGGCGACCGCCGCCGAAGCCTGGATCCTGGCGGGCGGCGCCCACCACACGGTGTTCTCCCAGGCGCTGGACGCCGATATGCTGCGGCTGTATGCCGAAATGCATAACATTGAGTTCTTGCTGATTGACCAGGACACCACCCTGCCAGCATTCAAAAACGAGCTGCGCTGGAACGAAGCCTACTATCAACTTAACCGCCGTTAATCGCCCGGCTACCGGTGGCAAAATCGCCTGCCGGTAGCCAAACGTGCTGCCACGCCGCCTTGCTCCCGACCATCCGCTTGATATTGATGACGAAGCCCGCATTACCCGCTAAGCTATGCGGCTGTCACATTGGATCATGTCTTACCCAGGAAGCCGTTTATGTCTCAAGCTGATTACACCCGTATCGGCGGTTGGTTGCTGGCCCCGATGGCCTATCTGATTGTCACCCTGCTTAGCGCCAGTCTGATGCTGCTCCTGTATGGCATGGCGATTTTCGTGCCGGAATCGCGCGAATATCTGCTCACCAACGCCCAGGCGTTTAGCATGCAGTGGTATTTCTCGGTGCTGACCACTCTGGCGATGTGGTGCTTTACCCTGTGGCTGCTGTGGCTGTTCTGCCACCGTTCGCAGCGGTTCCCCAAATTGTTCCTGCTGTGGCTGCTGATTACCGTTTTGCTGGCGGTGAAAGCCTTTGCCTTTGCGCCGGTGCCGGATGAATTGGCGGTACGCAGTCTGGGCTGGCCACTGTTGATGGCGGCATTATTGGTGCCCTACATGAAGCGTTCCAAGCGAGTCAAAGGCACCTTTACCGAGAGCTAAGCTATCCTGTGGCACGTTTTGTGCGGATAATTGTGTAAATTTTCGCCAAAAACAGGCAAAAAGGGTAATAACCCTGCTATCCCTATGTTGTGGTCAGGCCGCCAATTCCCGATAATAGGCGGCTTTTATTTTTTTAGGCATCGCAATGACCGAATACCTGCTCCTGTTTGTCGGCACCGTACTGGTGAATAACTTCGTCCTGGTGAAGTTTCTTGGCCTGTGCCCATTCCTCGGCGTTTCCAAAAAGCTGGAAAGCGCCATTGGCATGGGGATGGCCACCACTTTTGTTATGACGTTGGCCTCGGTCAGCGCCTGGGTGATTAACACCTTTATTCTGGTTCCGTTGGATCTGGTGTATCTGCGCACGCTGTCATTTATTTTAGTGATCGCCGTGGTGGTGCAATTTACCGAGATGGTGGTACGCAAAACCAGCCCGGCCCTGTATCGCCTGCTGGGTATTTTCCTGCCGCTGATCACCACCAACTGTGCGGTGCTCGGCGTCGCACTGCTCAACGTCAACCTCGGCTACAATTTCCTGCAGTCTGCGGTATACGGCTTCAGCGCCGCCGCGGGCTTCTCATTGGTGATGGTGCTGTTTGCCGCCATTCGTGAACGTCTGGCGGTAGCCGATGTGCCTGCGCCCTTCCGGGGCTCTTCCATCGCACTGATCACCGCCGGGCTGATGTCGCTGGCCTTTATGGGCTTTACCGGGCTGGTGAAATTCTAATGACCGCGTTATGGATTGCGATTGCTGCGTTAAGCGCCCTTGGCCTGCTGTTCGGTCTGGTGCTGGGCTATGCCGCGCGCCGCTTTGAAGTGGAAGAAGATCCGGTGGCCGAACAGGTCGACGAGATCCTGCCACAGAGCCAGTGCGGCCAGTGCGGTTACCCCGGTTGCCGTCCTTATGCCGAAGCCGTCGCCAACGGTGAGATGATTAACAAATGCGCTCCGGGTGGCGAGCAGGTGATGCTGAAGCTGGCAGAATTGCTCAACGTCGAACCTCAGCCGCTCGGTAGCGAAGCCGCCGCCGAACCTGTGCGCCAGGTGGCCTATATTGACGAAGCCAACTGCATCGGCTGCACCAAGTGCATTCAGGCCTGTCCGGTGGACGCCATCGTCGGCGCTACCCGCGCCATGCATACCGTCATTACCGATCTTTGTACCGGCTGCGACCTGTGCGTTGCGCCGTGCCCTACCGACTGTATTGAAATGAGACCGGTCGCCACCACTACCGCCAACTGGAAGTGGGATATGAAGACGATACCGGTGCAAGTGATCCACGTGGAGCAACATGCTTAATCTGTTCGCCGCCTTCAAAAAAGACCGGATTTGGGATTTCGACGGCGGCATCCATCCGCCGGAAATGAAGACCCAGTCCAGCGGTGTCCCGCTGCGTACCGCCCCGCTGCCGGATAAGTTTATTATCCCGTTGCAACAGCATCTGGGGCCGGAAGGTGAACTGTGCGTCAAGGTCAGCGACGCCGTGCTGAAAGGCCAGCCGCTGACCGTCGGCCGGGGCCGTACCGTACCGGTGCACGCACCGACCTCCGGCACCATCAGCGCCATCACACCGCATATCACCGCTCACCCTTCCGGGCTGGCAGAACTGTGCGTGATTATTCAGCCTGACGGCGAAGACCGCTGGTGCGAGCGCGCACCGGTAGCCGACTACCGTCAACTGACCGCCAGCGAGTTGATCCAACGTATTCATCAGGCCGGCATCGCCGGGCTGGGCGGCGCCGGTTTCCCGACCGCCAGCAAGCTGCAGGGCGGCATGAACGGGGTGGAAACCCTGATCCTCAACGCCGCAGAGTGCGAGCCTTATATCACTGCCGATGACCGCTTGATGCAGGAACATGCCGATCAGGTGATCGAAGGCACGCAGATCCTGCGCCACCTGCTGCAACCCAAGGTCACGCTAATTGGCATAGAGGACAATAAGCCCGAAGCGATCGCCGCGTTGAAACTGGCGCTGCGCGGTCAGCCAGGTATTGCCCTGCGGGTGATCCCAACCAAATACCCTTCTGGCGGCGCCAAACAGCTCACCAAGATCCTGATTGGCAAGGAAGTACCGCACGGCAAGCACTCTTCCGCTATTGGCGTGCTGATGCAGAACGTCGGTACTGCCTTTGCCATTAAACGTGCGATTGTCGACGGCGAACCGCTGATCGAACGCGTGGTGACTCTGACCGGTGATGCTCTAAGCCTGCCGGGCAACCTGTGGGCGCGCATAGGCACACCGGTACAACACCTGTTGAAATTTGCCGGTTTCCAGCCTCAGGCTCAGCAAAT
Source organism: Serratia sp. S4 (assembly GCF_000347995.1). Taxonomy (NCBI): domain Bacteria; kingdom Pseudomonadati; phylum Pseudomonadota; class Gammaproteobacteria; order Enterobacterales; family Yersiniaceae; genus Serratia; species Serratia sp. S4. The sequence goes on along the minus strand of NZ_KB661120.1, from coordinate 2,431,285 downwards.
GGTCGTGATGGGCGGCCCGCTGATGGGCTTTACCCTGCCCGCGCTCCACGTCCCCATCGTCAAGATAAGCAACTGTATTCTGGCCCCCTCGGTCAGCGAAATGGCACCACAAGAACAGGAACAGTCCTGTATTCGCTGTGGCCTGTGCGTTGATGCCTGCCCGGCGGGCCTGTTACCGCAGCAACTTTACTGGTTCAGCCGCGGCGAAGAACACGAAAAGGCCCGCAATCATAATCTGTTCGATTGCATTGAATGTGGTGCCTGCGCCTTTGTCTGCCCGAGCAATATCCCGCTGGTGCAGTACTACCGCCAGGAAAAGGCCGAGATCAAGGCCATCGATCTGGAAGCGGCACGCACGGCTGAGGCCAAGGCGCGTTACGAAGCCAAGTTGGCGCGTCTGGAACGTGAAAAACTGGCGCGTGAAGAGCGCCATAAGAAAGCGGCTGTCAAACTGACCGATGGCGACCAGGATGCGGTTCAGGCGGCCCTGGCGCGAGTTCGCAGTAAAAATGCTGTACCGGCGACCGGCACCATCAGCGGCGACGCACCGGACAACAGCGAGATGATCGCGGCCCGCGAAGCCCGTAAAGCGCAGGCTCGTGAACGACGTGCTCAGCAGGAAACTGCTATCGCACCGGTAGCAACATCGGCTAGCGAAGATGAAGATCTACGCAAGGCCGCAGTTGCCGCTGCACTGGCGCGAGTTAAGGCCAAGAAAGCGGCGCAGCAGACGACGGTGGATGAACCCCCGGCAGAGGCACCGGCGGCAGTGACGGAAGAAGATCCACGCAAGGCCGCGGTTGCCGCTGCGCTGGCGCGAGTTAAGGCCAAGAAAGCGGCGCAGCAGGCCACAGCGGTGGAAACTCCTGCCGAATCACCGGCAGTGGTGACGGAAGAAGATCCACGCAAGGCCGCGGTTGCCGCTGCACTGGCGCGAGTTAAGGCCAAGAAAGCGGCGCAGCAGGCCGCAGCGGTGGAAACTCCTGCCGAATCACCCGCAGTGGTGACGGAAGAAGACCCGCGCAAGGCCGCGGTCGCGGCAGCGATTGCCCGCGCCAAAGCCAAGAAAGCGGCGCAGCAGGCCGTAGCGGTGGAAACTCCTGCCGAATCACCCGCAGTGGTGACGGAAGAAGACCCGCGCAAGGCCGCAGTCGCAGCAGCCATTGCCCGTGCCAAAGCCAAGAAAGCGGCGCAGCAGGCCGCAGCGGTGGAGACTCCTGCCGAATCGCCCGCAGTGGTGACGGAAGAAGACCCGCGCAAGGCCGCGGTCGCGGCAGCCATTGCCCGCGCCAAAGCTAAAAGAGCGGCGCAAAGTCTGACCACGGCGGATACGGATAAAGAGTGACGGTGAGAGGTGCCTTGCAGGGCGCAAGGCACTTTTTAATCGATAGAAATCAGATAGGTATAATCAACGTCAATCTGGCGCATCTTGGAATCCAGACTCCTCGCCTTAGTTTGAATAATCTCCATCTCCACGCTGCCCTTCACCTCATGGCGCAACCCTGGCATCACGTGGGTAATCAGATAAGCGAAGAATTTTGTACACTCCATGGCGCTTCCCTGATGGTTGATAGAGATATATTCGCGCCCGACAATAGGGATGGTGTCGATATGGTGGCCCGACAAAATATCCTGTTTGTTCTCAGGATCCACCGCCATGATGTGGGTAGCCGAATATTGGCTGTCATCCGTGCTGCGGACGGAATGGATGCTGTACACCCGATGGCAGTCCACACTCAGGCCACGGAAGAAGTCGGTAAAAATCTCGTCCTTCATCGCCATACAGGACGAATGTTCGATCTCCGTTTCCGAAGAGAAATCCAACTGCCGCGAGAACCCCACCAGTTGCATGTTCGGCAGCGTCAGGCGCTTCACCTCAGGGTAAAAATCGGCCGCAAAATCGGCGTCGAAACTAAAACGCGGCATCAGGTTCTTCACGTCCCAATGTTCCATTGAGCGGTAACGATTGGGGGTGGTTTCGAAGCGCTGTTTGAACATGCGGGTAAAGGTTTGCTGCGAGTCGAAGCCCAGTTCGTCTGATATATCGATGATGGAACGGTGGGTAATGCGTAACGCCACCGCAGCGCGCGTCAGAATGCGTGAACGGATATAGGTGGCGAGTTGAATGCCGGTGATCCGTTTGAACTTGCGTTGCAGGTGCCATTTGGAATAGCCGGAAATGCGCGCGACTTCGTCCAGGTTTGGCCGTTTCTCCAGATGTATCTCAACCCACTCAATTAACTCTTCAATAAAAAATACATCTTCATTTGTCATTAATTTACATTCACTAACTCAATAATACTCGGGATAATAACCCACATAGATTATGTAAAAGTTGTTATTTTGTGCGAAAAAACGAACCAAAAAAAACCATATCAATCCAGAGGTTATTGCCTGCCACCGGCCATAAATACCGGCAGTTTCGATCTTGCACTACCAATCTAGCCCGATTATATAACCAACAAAAATCCGATCGCGCCATAGGTCGGAGAAATTTAGGATTACATCCAGTGCTAAAAGGCTAATAGCCCTACAATTAAGACGTATTACCCTCCGGGTGATTCAGGTAGAATGCAGCGCTATAATTTTTCCTGCGTCTCCGCTGAGAGGCGCGTTGAACCTGCCGATGTCCGGCAAAGATAGGTGTAGTTCTCTATGAAGTTCAGGCCGGTACAACCCACAGCCAGCAAAGGCTTGCACATCGCCAGTTCCCCTTTCACCCATAACCAGCAGAGCACCAGCCGTATCATGCTGTGGGTGATGTTGGCCTGCATTCCCGGTATCGCTGCGCAGGTATGGTTTTTTGGCTATGGCACGCTGGTCCAGACCGCACTGGCGATGATCGTCGCCCTGCTGGCGGAAGGGATCATCCTTTCTCTGCGTAAATTGCCGGTGCGCACCCGGCTGGCGGATAACTCGGCCCTGCTGACCGCCCTGTTGCTGGGCATCAGTCTGCCACCACTGGCCCCCTGGTGGATGATTGTCATCGGCACCTTCTTCGCCATCGTTATTGCCAAACAGCTGTATGGCGGCCTCGGGCAGAATCCGTTCAATCCGGCCATGGTCGGTTATGTGGTGTTGCTGATCGCCTTCCCGGTTCAGATGACCAGTTGGTTACCGCCGGATGAACTGCGGGCTACCGCGCTGTCGTTCCAGGATACTCTGTTGGCTATTTTCAGCGGCCACACGACGCAGGGCGCCACCATCCATGAACTGCAAATGGGTATTGACGGCATCAGCCAGGCCACCCCGCTCGACGGTTTCAAAACCGGCCTGCGCAGCGGTCATAGCGTTGAGCAGGTGCTGCAACAGCCGCTGTTCGGTGGCACATTGGCCGGTATCGGCTGGCAATGGGTTAATCTCGGTTTCCTGGCCGGTGGCCTGTTTATGCTGGGTCGTCGTCTGATCCACTGGCAGATCCCCTTCAGCATGCTGGCGGCCATCGCCCTGTGTTCCGGTTTGGCCTGGTGGCTTGACCCGGCGCAGCAGGCCTCGCCGCTGATCCACCTGTTCTCCGGTGCCAGCATGCTGGGCACATTCTTTATTGCTACCGACCCGGTCAGTGCCTCCACCACGCCGAAAGGCCGCCTGATTTACGGCGCATTGGTGGGCGTGCTGGTGTGGCTGATTCGCGTTTACGGCGGTTATCCGGACGGCGTAGCCTTTGCGGTGTTGCTGGCCAACATTACCGTCCCACTGATCGACCACTACACGCAGCCGCGCGTGTACGGTCACCGCTAAGGAGCCATGATGCTAAATTCAATGAGAAAGCATGGCACCACGTTGGCGGTGTTTGCCGCTGTGACCACCGGCCTGACTGCGGTAGTCCACAGCCTGACGCAGAACACCATCGCCCACCAGGCCGCACTGCAGCAAAAAGCGCTGCTTGATCAGGTGGTGCCGCCAGAACTTTACGACAACAATATGCAGACCGAGTGTTTCCTGGTCAGCAACCCGGCGTTGGGCAACGATGCGCCACATCGCCTGTATCTGGCGCGTAAAAATGGCCAACCCACCGCTGCAGCACTGGAAACCACCGCGCCGGACGGTTATTCCGGCGCCATTCAATTGCTGGTCGGTGCCGATTTCAACGGTACCGTGCTGGGTACCCGGGTGGTGGCACACCATGAAACCCCTGGCCTCGGCGATAAAATCGAACTGCGTATATCGAACTGGATCTCGTTTTTCAGCGGTAAAAAAATTGACGGCCCGGACGATAAACGTTGGGCGGTGAAGAAAGACGGCGGTATGTTCGATCAGTTCACCGGCGCCACCATCACGCCGCGTGCGGTGGTCAATGCTGTTCGACGCACGGCGTTGTATATGGAAACGCTGCCGCCTAAACTTGATAGCTTACCTGCCTGTGGAGCCAGCGAATGAGTGAAGCCAAAGATCTGATTGTCCAGGGGCTGTGGAAGAACAACTCCGCGCTGGTGCAATTGCTGGGGATGTGCCCGCTGCTGGCCGTGACCTCTACCGTCACCAACGCCCTCGGGCTGGGGCTGGCGACCACGCTGGTGTTGATACTGACCAACACCTCGATATCCGCAGTACGCCGCTGGGTGCCGAATGAAGTCCGTATCCCGATTTACGTAATGATCATCGCTGCGGCGGTGAGCATTGTGCAAATGCTGATCAACGCCTATGCCTTCGGCCTTTATCAGTCACTGGGGATCTTTATCCCGCTGATCGTCACCAACTGTATCGTGGTTGGCCGCGCCGAAGCGGTAGCCTCTAAAAAACCGGTCGGTCTGTCCGCACTGGACGGCCTGGCGATTGGCCTGGGGGCTACCGGCGTGATGGTGACGCTAGGTGCGATGCGTGAGCTGCTGGGTAACGGCACCCTGTTCGACGGCGCCGATATGCTGCTGGGCAGTTGGGCCAAGGTACTGCGGATTGAGGTGGTTCACTTCGACAGCCCGTTCCTGCTGGCGATGCTGCCACCGGGGGCCTTTATTGGTCTGGGCCTGCTGTTGGCGGTAAAATACCTGATTGACGAAAGGATGAAGGCGCGCACGGCCAAAGCATTACTGGCCGAACCGACTCAGGGACAAGGACAGGCAGAGAAAGCGTAATGAATAAGCAGAAACGGCTGGAAATTCTTACCCGACTACGTGACAACGATCCGCATCCGACCACCGAGCTGGTGTATACCACGCCGTTTGAGCTGCTGATTGCCGTGCTGCTGTCCGCTCAGGCGACCGACGTCAGCGTCAACAAGGCCACCGCCAAGCTTTATCCGGTGGCCAATACGCCGGCCGCCATGCTGGCTCTGGGCGTCGACGGCGTTAAAGGCTACATCAAGACCATCGGCCTGTTTAACAGCAAGGCCGAAAACGTGATCAAAACCTGCCGCATGCTGCTGGAGTTGCACGCAGGTGAGGTGCCGGAAGACCGTGCGGCGCTGGAGGCCCTGCCCGGCGTCGGTCGCAAGACCGCCAACGTGGTGCTCAATACCGCCTTTGGCTGGCCGACCATTGCCGTCGATACCCATATCTTCCGCGTTTGTAACCGCACTAATTTCGCGCCGGGCAAAAATGTCGATCTGGTTGAAGAGAAGTTGCTGAAGGTCGTACCGGCCGAATTCAAGGTTGATTGCCACCACTGGTTTATCCTGCACGGGCGCTATACCTGCATCGCACGAAAACCCCGCTGCGGCTCCTGCATGATTGAAGACCTGTGCGAGTTTAAAGAGAAAGTTTATCCCGACGCCTGATTGCCATGGGCGCAACCTGGCGCCCCTCTATCAGCCCCGCCACTGACCTATTTTTTATCGGAAATGTGATATCAAGCAGCAGTAACCTTGGTGTTCTCACGGATTTTAGTGAAAAACTCACTTCCCGCTTATTTTCAAGCGGAAAATTAGTCAAATATTGCGGCAAGTCTCACGTTTTGACGATCACATTGTCGTCACAACCGCCAGTGCTGTTTTCTCAAATTTCTATAATTTTACAAAACCCGCCATATGCACAACATTCCAATGGATTATTCACCCCACCTATTGATATGAACCATAAAAAGCCGATACAGCAGAATATATCCCTGTTTGAATTCCGTATAGCTTTTAATCAAAACAAAAACTCGGCAAAGTAAACAAAGTCGAAAGTTAATGCTGCATAACATTTGCAACATGGTCGTTTCACTTCGTGAGCGTTATATGTAACAGGATATGACAAACGTATTGCCTCGTTGACAAAGATAGTGAACATTAACCGCCGTCATCCCATCCTATAACAACGCAGAAGGATGCAGTCCTGCATCACCTTTTGCAATTTCCCGTCTTTCTGAGTCGGGGCAGTGAAAAATCAGAGGTACCAGTGTCAACAGCAAACAACAACAGCGAACACCCTGAAAGCGTTAGTCTCAATGCCTTCAAACAGCCCAAGGCGTTTTACCTGATCTTCTCTATTGAGCTCTGGGAACGTTTTGGTTATTACGGTCTGCAAGGCATCATGGCGGTTTATCTGGTCAAGATGCTGGGCCTGAGCGAAGCCGACTCGATCACCCTGTTCTCCTCCTTCAGCGCGCTGGTCTATGGCTTCGTTGCCATCGGCGGCTGGCTTGGGGATAAAGTGCTGGGCTCCAAGCGCGTGATCGTGCTGGGTGCGCTGGTGCTGGCCGTCGGCTATGCCATGGTGGCCTACTCCGGCCATGAGATCTTCTGGGTATACCTGGGTATGGCGACCATCGCCGTGGGCAGTGGCCTGTTCAAGGCTAACCCGTCCTCCCTGCTGTCAACCTGCTACGAGAAAGACGATCCGCGTTTGGACGGTGCATTCACCATGTACTATATGTCCGTCAATATCGGTTCTTTCCTGTCCATGCTGGCCACGCCGTGGTTGGCGGCCAAATATGGCTGGAGCGTCGCGTTCTCTCTGAGCGTCGTCGGCATGCTGATCACCCTGGTCAACTTTATGGTGTGTCACAAGTGGGTGAAACAACACGGTTCCAAGCCTGACTTTAAACCGCTGCAGGTTAAAAAACTGCTGATGGTGCTGGTGGGCGTGGTGGCGCTGGTCGCACTTTCAAGCTGGCTGCTGCATAACCAGATCATTGCTCGCTGGGCGCTGGCGATTGTTTCCATCGGTATCGTGATTGTGTTCGCCAAAGAAACCTTCGCGCTGCACGGCGCGGCACGTCGCAAGATGATCGTTGCCTTCCTGTTGATGCTGGAAGCCGTCGTGTTCTTCGTGCTGTACAGCCAGATGCCAACCTCGTTGAACTTCTTCGCCATCCACAACGTTGAGCACAACATTCTCGGTCTGGCGTTTGAACCCGAACAGTATCAGGCACTGAACCCGTTCTGGATCATGCTGGCCAGCCCGATTCTGGCGGCGCTGTATAACAAGATGGGCGACCGTCTGCCGATGCCGCACAAGTTCGCCTTCGGTATGATCCTGTGCTCCGGCGCCTTCCTGGTGTTGCCGTGGGGCGCCAGCTTCGCCAATGAGCAGGGTATCGTTTCAGTGAACTGGCTGATCCTGAGCTATGCGCTGCAGAGTATCGGCGAACTGATGATCTCCGGCCTGGGCCTGGCGATGGTCGCGCAGTTGGTACCACAACGTCTGATGGGCTTTATCATGGGTTCCTGGTTCCTGACCACCGCCGCCGCCGCGCTGATTGCCGGTAAAGTGGCAGGTCTGACCGCCGTGCCTGGCGACGTCAACGATGCGCACGCTTCACTGGCTATCTACAGCCACGTGTTTATGCAAATCGGTATCGCTACCGCCGTGATCGCCATCCTGATGATGCTGACCGCGCCGAAGCTGCATCGCATGACGCTGGACACCGCAGAAGATACCGAGAAGAAAGCTCAGGCGGCCGCTATCACCAACTGATTGCTGACAACGGATTCAGACAGGTAAAAGAAAGCCGGGGCATTAATTTGCCCCGGCTTTTTTATGTCATCAGGCTGTGGATTTTGCGCTCAAATTGTCCCACATAAACTCACTGACCAGTGCACCGTGGAATGCGGCCTGTTTCTTGTCCGCCGCGGCACTGTGCCCGCCTTCGGTATTCTCATAGAAATAGGCCTGCGGATACCCCATCTGCTGCATGCGTGCCGCCATTTTACGGGCGTGCGACGGGTTGACCCGATCGTCACTGGTGGCGGTGTAAAACAGCACCGGCGGGTAGGACACTCCGGCTTTGATATTGTGATACGGCGAGAAGGTTTTGATGTAGGCCCATTCTTCCGCCTTGCTCGGGTCGCCATATTCGGCAATCCAGGAGGCACCGGCGGAAAGCTGGGTATAGCGCTGCATATCCAGCAACGGCACTTCACAGACGATGCAGCCGAAAAGTTGCGGGTACAGCGTCAGCATATTGCCCACCAGCAAGCCACCGTTACTGCCACCCCGTGCGCCCAGATGTTGTGACGATGTCACTTTTCGTGCGATCAAATCTTCAGCCACGGCGGCAAAGTCCTCATAGGCGCGATGCCGGTTTTGCTTTAACGCCGCCTGATGCCAGGCCGGGCCATACTCGCCACCGCCACGAATATTCGCCACCACATACACCCCACCGCGTTCCAGCCAGGCCGGGGCCTTAGCTCCCATGTACCCCGGCAAGAGCGACACTTCAAAGCCGCCATAGCCATACAGCAAGGTTGGGTTACTGCCGTCAAGCTTGATGCCCTTGGCTGAAATTTGGAAATACGGCACGCGCGTGCCGTCTTTAGACTCGGTAAAATGCTGGCTGACCTGATAACCGCTGGCATCAAAGTCCTGCGGCCCCTGCTTGAGCAGTTCCGCCTCACCACCGTCGAGATTGCCCAGATACAGCGAAGTCGGTTGCAGGAATCCGCTGATCGTCAGGAAATAGTCGTTGGTTTCGTCATCGACCCCACCGGCGGAAATAGTGCTGATCGCCCCTGGCTTACCCAGCGGCTTGCGCTGCCAGGTTTTGCCCTGCGGTGTCAGGACTTCCAACCGGTTGACCACGTTGTCCATGATGCTGAGGATCAGGTGGTCACGCGTGGTGCTGTAACCGCTCAGCGCCGCCTGTGCGGTCGGGGCAAATAACACCGTTAGCTCACGTTTGCCCGCCAGATAATCATCAAAATGGGCCGCCAACAGCGAACCCGAAGGATAGCGCGCTCCGCCCACTTCCCAGTCGCTGCTCGGTTTAATCAATATCCACTCGCGGTGCGTGCTAAATTCGGCATCGGCGGGGATATCAATTTTGACCTGTTGATCTTGCGCGGTCAGCAGATAGGTTTCACGGCGGTAGAAGTCCAGACTGCGGCCCACGTAGTTGCGTTCAAACCCCGGCGTCTGGTCATGATAAGCAAACACCGTCATATCCTGCGGTTGCGCTTCATACAAGGTCTGGGCGGCGCTCAGTGGCGTACCCCGCCGCCAGCGTTTGGCAATGCGCGCATAGCCGGACTGAGTCATTGAGCCAGCGCCGAAATCAGTGGCGATAAACAGCGTGTCTTTATCAATCCATGAGGCCTGGCTTTTCGCTACCGGCAGCACAAAGCCGTCTTTGACAAACTCTTTGCTGACCAGATCAAACTCACGGATTTCGGTGGCGTCACCGCCGTCCGGCGACAGTTCCAGCAGGCAATAGCGATACTCCGGCGCTAACGACTGCGAGCCGTGGAATACCCAGTCTTTGCCCTCGGCCTTGCCTAACGCATCGATATCCAACACCGTTTCCCAGGCTGGCCTGGCCTTGCGATACTCCTGCAGCGTAGTGCGCCGCCATAAGCCACGCGGATTGGTTTGATCCTGCCAGAAGTTGTAATAGTAATCGCCGCGCTTGGCGACCCACGGAATTTGGCTCTCTTTATTGAGAATATCCAGCACCTGTTTTTCCACCCGTTGGAAGCCTTCGCCCTGGGCAAAACACGCGGTGGTACGCTGGTTTTCCTGTTTGATCCACGCCTGTACGGCCTTGCCCTGCAGCTGTTCCAGCCATAAAAATTCATCGGTTGTTCCGGCGCCATTTTCTGCCGCCATCGCCAGGCGGATACTGCTCGGTAATGAAGTCATCGCGAATACGGCTCCTGCGGTTTGTGCGCCGAGTTTAAGAAACTGGCGTCGGTTGCGGTGGGTAATAGGCAAACTCAAGCTCCCTTTGACGGTTAATAAGAATCATTTTCAATAAACTAGGCGTTTGGCGAAGCCGAGTCAAAGCCTGCGCCCATGCCGTTGAGTCAAAATTTAGGATAATGGATCAGATCGTGAATGCGCACCGTCTGTTGACTGTCATTGCGATAGGCATGTGGCCTGTCGGCCTGAAAGCGCATCGCCTCACCACAGGTCAAGTGATGCCATTGGCCGTCAACCGCCAGTTCCAGTTCACCGCTGATGACAATCACGTGCTCAATCACTCCGACCTCATGGGCCGAAGACTCGCTGAGCGCGCCTGGCGCCAGATCGATAACGAACATGTCAAAACCCAGCTGCCTGTCGAATGGAAACAGCGGCACCACTCGCATATCGGCGTTGCCTTGATTGAACACCGGAGCATCGCCGTAGCGATGTAACGTGGCTTGCTGTTGCAGTGGCGAGATCTCCAGAAAGGCGGAAAAGGCCACGTTAAAGCCGGTGGCGATTTTCCATAAGGTTGCCACCGTCGGGCTCGATTCCCCCCGTTCGATCTGCCCCAGCATCGCCTTGCTGACGCCGGTGTTTTCAGCCGCCTGCGCCAAACTCCAGCCGCGCTGGCTGCGTAGAGAACGAAGCGTTTGGGCCAAATGGCCAGACAGTTCCTGCATGTTTTTCTCCCCTGATAGTGCGGCTGATTATAGCCACTTGTGCGCTATAACGCACGGTGCTATGCTCGCCGCTTATCGTGCGTTATAACGCACAACCTTTACCGGAGTGAACCATGCGCCCTGCCATCTCTCTGCGTCATCTGTCTCTGCCTGCCGTTATGGCCGGGTTTGTTGCGGTATTGGTCGGCTACACCAGCTCGGCGGCCATTATCTTCCAGGCGGCTGCGGCTGCCGGTGCTACCCCCTTGCAGATCGGCGGCTGGCTGAGCATGCTGGGGCTGGGAATGGGCATTACCTCGCTCGGGCTTTCGCTGTATTACCGCACGCCGATCCTGACCGCCTGGTCGACCCCCGGCGCAGCGCTGCTGGTCACCAGCCTGCCCGGCACGCCGATTAACGAAGCGATTGGCGTATTTATCTTTGCCTCAGGGCTGATCCTGCTGTGCGGCGTAACCGGGCTGTTCGCCCGGCTGATGGATTATATTCCGCAGGCTATTTCGGCGGCGATGTTGGCGGGGATTTTGCTGCGTTTTGGCCTGGATGCGTTTGCCTCGCTACAGGTCAATTTCGCACTCAGCGCCGGAATGGGACTGGTGTATCTGGTGACGCGGCGTTATCTGGCGCGTTATGCCATTGTACTGACGCTGCTGGCCGGGCTGGCGATTGCGGCGCTGCAGGGCAACATTCATCTTTCACCACAACCGCTGGCATTCGCCATGCCGGAATTTATTACGCCGCATTTTAGCTGGTCGACACTGCTGGGGATTGGCGTGCCGTTCTTCGTGGTCACCATGGCGTCACAAAATGCCCCCGGTATTGCCACGCTAAAGGCGGCCGGCTACAGCGTGCCCACTTCGCCACTGATTAGCTGGACCGCGTTGACCGCGCTGCTGCTGGCCCCCTTCGGTGGATTCTCGGTGTGTATTGCCGCCATTACTGCCGCCATTTGTATGGGGCCAGACGTACACCCTAAGCCACAGCGCCGCTATATGGCTGCCGTCGCCGCCGGGGTATTTTATCTGCTGGCCGGCCTGTTTGGCGGCGTTATCAGTATGTTGTTCAGCGCATTGCCCGTGGCCCTGATCCACACCATTGCCGGGCTGGCCCTGCTGGGCACCATCGCCGGCAGTTTGCAACGCGCGCTGCAGGATGAAAAGCAACGCGACGCCGCACTGATCGCCTTTTTGATCACTGCGTCCGGCGTGACGCTGCTCGGCGTCGGCTCGGCATTTTGGGGGATTATTGGCGGCGCAATCGCCCATATCATCCTGTCGTTACCGCTACGCGCCAGCCGTTCAGGGGACTAACCAGCAAGTCGGGCGATATATCGATCCCATCCGGCAATTTCTCCCCCCTTTGGCGATCTTCTGCTTAACTGAGAGAGGGACGAATGTTGCCCTCCAGGGATCGTTAAGGGAGTTTCTATGCCATCTTCTGCGCAGATTGACCTGATTCAACAGATAGACGCCGCATACCGCCACTGGACAGGTGACGGATTGCCCGGCCCACAGGCCGCAGTCGGCGAACGCTTGACCTGGCTGCATCAACAGGCACCCTACAGCCTGCTGGCCCACACCGGCGGCGGCGATCCGGTGTTTATTTATGCCAATCACTGCGCACAACAATGCTTTGGCTATTCCTTTGATGAGTTTATCGCGCTGCCTTCCCGGTTAAGCGCTTCTCCGGCAGACCGCGCGGAGCGTCAGCAATTGCTGGACAAGGTCACTGAGCAAGGTATTGCACAAGGATATCGCGGGCTGCGGGTCGATAAATTCGGCGACACCTTCACCATTTATGACTGCGAGGTGTGGCAGATCCCAGACGGAGGCCAGGCCGCACTGTTCTGGCCACAGCCGAAACGCCGACCGGGCTGGTATGGCCAGCAGGAACATGCAAATCGATAATGGCCGGGACGCGCTACTGATTAAGTTACATTGTCACGAGATAACCTATGAATGAACAAGCCACGCTGTTAGCTCAGCGTTTGATCCGTAATTTCGAACAGGTTGAAAAAACGCACGACGCACGCCCGCCACTGTACGACAGCCTTGGTGCGCGTTTGGGTACCGGCACCGCGGCCGGTAAGCTGGGTGCCTCTATCGACGTAGTGGCACCGGGCATGCGTTCCTGCCCTTATCACTTCCACTATGCGCAGGAAGAAATGTTTATCGTGCTGGAGGGAACCGGTACCTTGCGGGTTGCCGGAGAGCAACTGCCGATCAAAAGCGGTGACGTGATTTTTATCCCACCGGGGCCGGAATATCCGCATCAGATCATCAATACGTCGCAAGCGCCGTTGAAATACCTTTCCATCAGTACCCGCGAACAGCCCGAACTGGTGGAGTATCCGGACTCAGGCAAGTTCCAGGCGACGGCGCTGCGTGAAGGTAAAGCGGTGCGCTATGTGCAACGCCCCTCAGCCTCGCTCGATTACTGGCAGGATGAACCCTGAGTCCCCTTCCGGGAGCGAAAGCCCCAACGCACGGGCGGCCTGTTCTGCGACGCGAAAATCGATATCCGCCGCCTCGCCGTCTTCCATAAACCAGGCCGCGGACAATCCGGCCCAGGCGAGGATCCACCGCAGCAGCCGCTGGCGATCCAGTCCGGCCAACCGGCAGACCTGCTCAACCCGACAAAGAAAAATCTCGGGATCGGTGGCGATACCGTAGTTGGGATTGCAGAAGATATTGGCGTAATCGAAAGCACGCTCGCCATACAGACGTTTGGGATCGATCGCCAACCAACCGCGCTCAGCGAAGTCCAGCACGTTATCATGATGAATATCGCCGTGCAGCACCGTCTGTTCGCGCGGGCTGGTCAGTAACTCTGCCGCCACGCTGGCACTGAGACGCAACATGCCGCCATGCGCCTGCGCCGCCGGCCACAGTGAGTTGAACCACTGGTCCAGGGGAATAAGCTCCGGCAAAGGTTCGGCACGCGGCGCATGCAGGCGGGCAACCACCTGGCACAAAATCGCCGTGGCCTGTCGATCTTCGCCATCACGTACCATCTGCGCCAGCGAGAGGCGGCCTTGCGCACGCTCCAGCAAAATGCCGTCGTCATGCCAGGCCAGCACTCGAGCTGCACCATCGCCCTGCCACCAGCACATCAATAACCCGCCGAACTTCTCTTCCTGTTCACGGGCAATTTTCAACATGGCGGCGTCCCCCTGATAGCGTACCGGTATCAGCAGGCTGCTGTGAGTTTCAAATGCCTGACCGTCGGGCTGCAACTGCCAGCGTTGCATATAGGGAATTAAGGCCTGATTCATTACCCTGAAAGGTCCTTCACAGTTATAAATAAATGTTAGTGATATTATTAAAAAACAATAAATCTCTGCGTACTTCCGATGTTCGTCTCACTATCCTAACCAAGTTTGTATATTTTTTTAATTAATCTCTCGGGGTTTTTACCATGACATCATTGAAGCGCATTAATTATCCGCAATTACCGACGCCGGGCGGGCCCTATGTCCATGCTGTGTGCCATGGCAATACGCTGTACATTTCCGGCCTGACGGCATTTGCCACCGAAGCGCAAGGGCAAACCACGCAACAACAGACGCAGGCCATTCTGGAGCAGTTGGCGACCATCACCGCCGACGAGGGAACGAATCTAAAAGCGCTGATTAAAATCACGGTCTTCTTAACCGATATCGGCGATCTGCCGGCCCTGCGGCCGGTACTGTTTGATTATTTTGATGGGGCGCTGCCGGCCTGTTCGCTGGTTGCGGTCAGCGCACTGTTCTCACCGCTGGTCAGCGTGGAGATCGAGGCCGTAGTGGCATTATGAGATTGGGCTACAGCCCCCGATGAAAACCGACCCGGCGCACGTTTGTCTTTTCCACCATCGGGAAACTTCTGCTAATTTACCACTAAGAAATTTATTACCGACGAGACGTTATGCAGCAAAAGCCGGTTATGCACGAAGCCAGACAGTTAAAGCGCCTCAACGCCGCAACGCGACGGCAATCCCATATGTATAAATGGATTGCCTTTATCGCCGCGACGGACGCCGTGCTGGTGTATTTTTATGACCGGGATATGCGCAACATTACCTTTTCAGGCGCCGTCGCGCTGGTATGCGGCTATTTGTGGATCCGCGATCGCAACAAGGCGCGCGGTTACCGACGGGAGTACGATCGCAAATTTGGCAAACACAGCGGCCTTTAGCCCTGCATGGCCTCCAGCACTTTTGCACTGTCAACAATTTGCACAAACTTGATGATTTTCCCGGCGTGCAGCTGATAAATATGCGCAAAGGATGCGGTAAATGATTTGCCGGTCACGCCATAGGTGCCATGGTAGAAGCCCTGGGCAATCACGTTTTCACCGGCATCATAAAAATGGTCAACATCGGCGCGGTAGCCCTGCCATTCCGTTCCCAGACGTTGATGAACATTTTTGAAGATCGCCTGCGGGCCAATGTAGGTGCCGGCATAAGGAAAGCCTGCGGCTTCGGTCCACTCCGCGTCGGGCGCTAGTGCCGCCAACAGGTTACGACCATTCTCTTCGGCACTGCCGCCTTCATAGGTAGCGCGTACAATTTCAAGATTCGTTGGCATGGGGTTTCTCCGATAGCATTAGCAGGATATTCCGGTCACACCCCGCAGACACAGGCTTACACCAAGCGGGAATGACCGGAACAAGGCTATTGTAAGTTGCTTATTCCGGCACAAAAACCGTGATTATGGCAATAGTCTGTTGCAGTACAGTAAACAATCTTTTTACCGCGCCGTCATAACGGCCTCATCGACGGCTGTTATGATTTTAGGTTTCCACCCATAAGGAGCATAGCGTGCATTTTTCAACCCTGGCGCAAGCATTGTTGCAGCCGTTTTCACCGCATCAGGAATTGGCCCAGGCCCTGTTGCCACTGACACTCGATTCCGATGATGGCTCACATGACGTGGCTCATTTACACCGGGTGTGGAAAAATACTCGCAATATCAGTCAGCAAGAAGGCGGTGACCGTCGCATTCTCTGTGCGGCCGTGCTGTTGCATGACTGCGTGGCGGTGGAAAAAAACTCGCCACAGCGCCACCTGGCTTCACGCCTGGCGGCGGAAAAAGCCACCCTGACGTTGACGCAACGGGGCTGGGAGCCACAGGACATCGCCAAAACCGCCCATGCTATCGAGGCTCACAGTTTCTCCGCCGCCATTACCCCGGAAACGCTGGAGGCCAAAATTCTTCAGGACGCTGACCGCCTGGACGCCATCGGCATGATTGGCGTGGCGCGCTGTTTCTATATTGGCGGGCGCATGCGTAGCGCGCTGTACGATGCTGCCGATCCGCTGGCGCAGCAACGCCAATATGACGATAAGCGTTTTTGTCTGGATCACTTCGAAACCAAACTGTTCAAGCTGCAGGAAGGCTTCCAAACCGCTACCGGCAAGAAAATGGCGCGGGAGCGCACCGACCGCATGCGGCGTTTTCTCAGCGAGTTGCAGGAAGAAATGTGACAGGTTGCTTCACCCTACCCGGCATTTCCGTTACGGCATCGGCATCTTCGGGCCTCTAATTGCTGTACACTGGCTGCCATCTTCACTGACCAGGCTATAACGATGAAAAAACTGACGCTGAAAGACATGACGGAAAGCGAACAACGTGAAGTAAAAACCGAGCTGGACAAGGCACGTAAAAACCTCGGCAGAGCATTAACCAACGCCGAAAATAACAAGATCAAGGACGAAGTGGTGGCGCGAATTACCGCCGCCCGCGCGAAAATTGAAAAAGCTACCCGCGCCGAGCGTAAAGCCAACCGTATTCAACCCACTGGCGAAACTTTCAACTGGACAGCCTCTATCAACAGCACTCGCCGTCCGCGTTAATCCCCCTCGAAAACCCTGCCAAGGCGGGGTTTTTATATTTCCTCCTTTTTATTAGCCAAACTCATCCGTGCCGCTTAATCATGATTAACCCTGTTATCAAGCGGTTGTAAATTGACAGCCTCATGCAGAATATTCATTATCAGCGCATCGTCCCTCGCTTGTTTTCTTATCTGGCTTCTTATTGCTCGTACTGAAGGAACTTATTATGGCCTCATTTTCCGGTATTTGGGTGGCGCTGGTTACCCCATTTAATCATCATGCAGTCGACCTGCCGGCCACCCAACGGCTGGCTCAGCATCTTATTGCCTCCGGCGTCGATGGACTGGTGGTCTGCGGCACTACCGGTGAGGCGGCCGCGTTAAGCCAGGACGAACAATTGGCGGTGCTCGACGCAGTGCTGGCCGTCACTCCGGCTCATCAGGTGGTGATGGGCCTGTCCGGTAATAACATGGTCGACACTTTGCAAATGCAGCAGGCCATCCAGCTGCGTGATATTGCCGGCGTATTGATCCCGGCCCCCTATTATATTCGCCCATCGCAATGCGGCCTGGTGGACTACTTTACCCAACTTGCCGACGCCTCAAGCGTGCCGGTGATCCTGTATAACATTCCGCAACGCACCGGTATTACAATTGAACTGGCCACCCTGCGTCAGATCGCGCGTCATCCGCGGGTAAAAGCGATTAAGGAGTGCAGCGGTAATCCTGACACCATGATGGCGCTGATTAATGACGGTGAAATCGACGTGCTGACCGGTGAAGATAACCTGATCCTGACTACGCTGTGCCTGGGTGGCACTGGTGCAATCTCGGCTTCCGCACACATTCATCCAGAGCGCTTTGTACAACTGGTACAACAGGTCGCAGAAGGCGATTTGATTGCCGCCCGCGCCAACTTCTATGCCCTGCTGCCGATGATCCACCAGATGTTCAGTTTCCCTAACCCGGCGCCGGTAAAAGCCGCACTGGCGCAGCAAGGGCTGATCCGCAACGAACTGCGCTCACCAATGCAAGCCGTGCCGCAAGCGTTGCAACAGCAAATTGCCGCTACCCTGGCGCAGTTGCAACCGCAAGCCGCATTGATAAGTTAAATTTGTCGATTAAGGCGCTGTAATTTTGACGTTATAGGACTAGGATCAGAGGTTAAGCATGCCTGTCACTCATCACTATCAAGGAGCTTTCGATGAAACTGTTCTATAAAGCCGGCGCCTGTTCTCTGTCCCCCCATATTGTATTGCGCGAAGCAGGCCTGGACTTCACCGCAGAAAAGGTCGATCTGGCGCTGAAAAAGACCGAAAGCGGTGCGGACTATCTGACCATCAACCCGAAAGGACAGGTCCCGGCGCTGCTGCTGGATGATGGCAGCCTGCTGACCGAAGGCGTGGCAATTGTGCAATACCTGGCAGATCGCGTGCCGGATCGCGCTCTGATCCCCGCAGCCGGTACCCTGTCGCGTTATCATGCCATTGAATGGCTGAACTATATTGCCACTGAGTTGCACAAGGGATTCAGTCCGCTGTTTAACCCGAAAACGCCTGAAGAATACAAAACCATCGCGCGGGAAAAACTGGACAAGCAGTTCGACTATCTGGATTCGGTGCTGGCGAAACAGCATTTCCTGTTGGGCAACAAGTTCAGCGTGGCGGATGCCTATTTGTTCACCATTCTGCGCTGGGCCATCGCCCTGCAGTTTGATATCAAAAAGCGCAGCCAGCTTTCGGCCTATTTTGATCGCGTGGCCGCGCGACCTGCGGTGGACGCAACGTTGAATGCGGAAGGCTTGAAATAATACCTGCGCCCCGGCGGCGAGAATACGCCGGGGCGCTCTGCCGGCAGCGTTACAGCATTACCGCTTTAAACTCGCAGCCCGGCTGCACAATACGCTCCTGAGCCGCCACCACCTGCAACTCATACTCACCCATTGCCTGGGTCGTCAGCATCACTTCATACACCGCCGCCGTGACGTGCTCGAGTGCTTTGTCCAACGCCTCACCCTTGAGCAAATTAACCAGCAACAGACCACTGGTCAGGTCGCCTACACCCACCGGTTGACGCTCGCCGAAGTCCACCAGCGGACGGCTGATGTGCCAGGCTTGGCTAGCCGTGACCAGCAGCATTTCGAAACAGTCGATGTTATAACCGGCGCGGCTCAGATGCTTGACCAGCACCAGCTTCGGCCCTTTGGCAATCAGCTCGCGTGCGGCGCTTACCGCCTGCTCCACGTTGGTCACAGTACGCTGGCTCAGCAATTCCAGCTCCAGCAGATTGGGCGCAATCATGTCACTGCACGGCAACGCCTGCTGACAATGAAACTCCGCCACGCCCGGTGCCACGATGCAACCTTTTTCCGGATGACCCATCACCGGATCGCAGAAATACCAGGCGTTCGGATTGGCCTGCTTAACCTGACGCACAATCTCAAGAATATGGTTGCCCTGCTCCGGCGAACCGATATAACCGCTCAGCACCGCATCGCAGTGCTTGAGTTGATCTATATCCGCAATACCCTGGGCAATCTCGGTCAGATGGCTGGCTGGCATCACGCAACCGGTCCACTTGCCGTACTGAGTATGATTGGAAAATTGCACGGTGTTCAGCGACCAGACGTTAACGCCCATGCGGCGCATCGGAAACTCTGCCGCGCTGTTGCCTGCATGGCCAAACACCACATGAGATTGAATAGAAAGAATATTTTTCATTGGAACAACCTGACCTCGCCATACCGTGTGCATCAGCCCGCGGCGAAATAGAATGAATAAATAACGTACATAAACGTTATGCCGGCGCGTCTAAAAACAAGAAACTAGAGGACTTTTTTATTTTTTTGGCGGCGGGATATTGTAACGAATGCTAGCCAGCAAAAAAAGCAGATAGCCAGAACATCATTCAGCTTTCTGCCATTAATCCAGATTTTCCTTAGGGACTCTCGTATTGCAATCAACAGATTTTGAACTGTACTTGGAGGTGATCCTTTTTGTTCAAAACCACACAGGGAAATACAATGAGTCTATTGACGTTACAGCAGGATGTTGCCATCCTTTTTTACGCCACTTTGGGGAAAAAAGCCGACGATAAGGCCTTGACCTACTTTGCTAAAAAACTTGAAAGCGGCGCTTATACCCAGAGTGAATTAGCCAGTAAATTCATTCTCTCGCAAGATGGGCAACACCGTTACGATGGCCTGACCACCAGCCAAAAAGTGCAGTACATCTATCAAAATACCAATGGCACCCCACCGGATGCCGCAACGCTAAGCGCGCTAACCGCACAGGTCGATGCAGGTAAAACGTTGGGCAGCCTGACCACCACCTTAATTAGTGAAACCCAAAATTATGCCGGTAGTGAGGCGCTGCCACAAAGTCAGCAACAACATCTGGAAAACGTCATCAACACCACGTTATATCCGTCGCAGGTCGAGCAGCCGGCTCAAATTGATGCAGCGGCGGACATACAGGGTATTTATTATCTGCTCGGCAGCATGACCAACTCTACGGCCATCAATTACTGGAGCGGAATTTTGGATAGCGGCAAAAAAACGGCCGCAGATATCGCTAATTATTTTGCCGCGTCCAAAAGCTACATCAGCTCTCTTAACAACGAAGACTTTGTGAAGAAAATCTTTTCCGAAGCCTTTGGAACTGCCGCCAGCAACAGCGATGTGCAAAATTACATCGCTGGCCTGAATAATCAGAGCGAAACTCGCGGTGATGTGATTATGCGTATGATGGCCGATATCAGAAATGATACCAGCCATGAGGCGGCCAAACAGAACTTCCTGGCGGCAACCCATGTTTATGCGCCAGGCGAACTCCCGGCTGCACAATTTACCGAAACCGTGATGTCGCTTTATCTGACGGTTGCAGGCGTGGCGGCAGATGCTACCGCACTTGATACTTATAGCCGTCTGCTTGCCAGCGGCACGACCAACGACCAATTGCTAAAAATCCTGTCCGGTGCCTATCAATTCCGCAATGCCGGCGATTACCAGAATATTTATTTGAAGCTCTATGGCAGTGCGCTCGACAGCAATTCAGCTCAGGCGATCCTGCTCAAGGCCGGGAACGATAAAATCAAAGCCAGTTCGCTGATCATTGACGCATTCCGTGACGGTAAATATCCCCTGGACAATAACCCAGCACCGCCACCGACGAGCCAACTACACAACTTTGACGTGAAGCTGGGTGAGGCATTGGGCTATCAGAAAGTGTTTAACGGCACATTTAGCCTTTCTGACAGCGGTAAACTGATGGCGGATATTAATGCGCGGGCGTCTCATGAAGTGACATCCACAGAACTGGCCTCCCTGACATCCTTTAGCCAGTTGAATATCAATGCCAATGTCAATATCGCGGTGGATCTAAGTCTGGTGCCACTCAACGATATTCATAGAATAGTGCTTTCCGGCGACTATGCTACCAGCACCACGGTCCGGGATTCATTAGGTAATAAGATTGTCGAACTGTTGCTTAACGACGCAAATATCGCTAACGCGAACGCTGCACTGCCGTTAAAAGCGACGGCTGCCACGGTGGAAGCTGACGCCGTTCTGAGCAACGCCAAGATCAACCTGTTGCTCGACAGCGCATTACGTTGGGCAGGAAACGGCGTTAACGGAGGAGCCAATCACATTGGCAGCGAATTCTTCGCCCAGAAAAATACTCAAAGCGATAACTATACTGGCTCTCTATCAGCCAACTTTATTACCAAGTCGGTTTATTTGACCACCAACGATAGCGGTGGCATAGATGGCAGCATCGTCAGTAACCTCAACCAGTTCCTGTATTTCACCACCATAGATTTGACCCATTATCGCGGCACGGGTGAAATCTATCTGGATGGTAAGTTGGTCGCTACCGAAGGCAGCAAAGTCTTTGACTTTGGCTTATTCAGCCAGAATGCCAGCATTTATAACTCTGCCTACAACAACGTCAGTTCACTACAGCAAGCTCAATTACCAACGACGAGCTCAGGTGGCAAGTTTACCGGCCAGGATAGCGCCCTGATCTCCGACTACTCCGGAGACTTAACGCTACTCAATTACAGCAGCGCTAAGTTTACGATTGGCGGCGAGTTGACCAAAGACAGCAACATCCATATTTACGATACGGCTCAAAGCGATACCAGCTTCTTGTTGGACTTCACCCAAACTGCCAGCCAAATTCACTATCTGAATATGGGCACATTTAGCCTGACTTCCGACCATAAAAATTTGTTGGAAATCTATATGGCCAGTAATATCAATACGGTACAGAACCGAACGCTGACACTTAGCGGCGGGGACAACTCGATAGAGGTATTAATGCTCAACGGCCTCATGTATACGGGTGACCGCGCTGTGGCACTCAACCTGACCATTGCCGCCGATTTCAGCGACAGCCTGAAAACGATTATAGGCAGTGACTATACCGACCGCAGGTACTATTCCGACATGAAGTTATTACTGGTGGCGGAAAAAGGCGGCACCGGCGGAGGCAGCTTCTATAACACCCTTAACACCCTCACCAACAAAAATGATTTTAGCCATATCATCGACACACTGGCGGGGGACCAGCTTAAGGTCGACGACACCGGCCTGACGGTATACACGGCCAATGTTAAAGGCAACACCACCGTGGACACTACGCGGGAGCTGACCTTTACCGACAGTACTATCGATAGCATGGTCACCCTGAATGCCGGCTACCAGAACAGCGTCATTACCGCCGGTGATGTCGGCAATCAATGGATTTTCTCCAAAACCGGCGACAAAACCGCCACACTGTACGGCAGCGCCACCACGGCCACTGAGCTTAACAATGCTTTTACCGGACTGACGGCAACCGACAACGCTCAGGATCTGTTCTCACAGGTACTGGCCAACATCACCAACGGAACCAGCACCAATAACCTGTCTGAAGTCGGCTTGCTTAAGCTGGATAAGTCGGTTTATGTCATTGTGGACAATAACCACAACCAGACATTTGATGCCGATGATCTGGTGTTCTCGATCGGTGATCAAGACCCGTATCTTGCCGCCGTTTCCCTGCACTACCAGGCACCGGCCATCGCGGTTAATGGTGTCAGCCAACACAGTGTCGAATTAGTTTGATTTAGCCTCACCTCGAGGCTGCGGCAGCCGTTTCGCAACCGCAGCCTCGAGGAAACAAAAATTGTCTTAAAAACTCTAGTATCACAACCTGCAACTTTGGACTGTACCTGTTGCCGGTTCTTTTCTTATATACACAGGAATACCCATGAGCCTACTGACATTGCAGCAAGATGTTGCCATTCTTTTCTACGCCATTCTGGGTAAAAAGGCCGACGATAAAGCCCTGACCTACTTTGCCAAACAGCTTGAAAAAGGTACCTACACACAAAATCAACTGGCTGAGAAATTTATTCTCTCGCAAGACGGTCAACACCGTTACGATGGCCTGACCACCAGCCAAAAAGTGCAGTACATCTATCAAAATACCAATGGCACCCCGCCAGATGCCGCAACGCTAAACGTGCTGACCGCGCAGGTTGATGCTGGTAAAACACTAGGCAGCCTGACCACTACGTTAATTCGCGAAACCAAAAATTATGCCGGCAGTGAGGCGCTGCCACAAAGTCAGCAACAGCATCTGGAAAACGTCATCAACACCACGTTATATCCGTCGCAAGTCGAGCAACCTGCACAGATTGATGCAGCGGCGGACATACAGGGTATTTATTATCTGCTCGGCAGCATGACCAACGCTACCGCCATCAATTACTGGAGTGGAATTTTGGATAGCGGCAAAAAAACGGCCGCAGACATCGCTAATTATTTTGCCGCGTCCAAAAGCTACATCAGCTCTCTTAACAACGAAGACTTTGTGAAGAAAATCTTTTCCGAAGCCTTTGGAACTGCCGCCAGCAACAGCGATGTGCAAAATTACATCGCTGGCCTGAATAATCAGAGCGAAACTCGCGGTGATGTGATTATGCGTATGATGGCCGATATCAGAAATGATACCAGCCATGAGGCGGCCAAACAGAACTTCCTGGCGGCAACCCATGTTTATGCGCCAGGCGAACTCCCGGCTGCACAATTTACCGAAACCGTGATGTCGCTTTATCTGACGGTTGCAGGCGTGGCGGCAGATGCTACCGCACTTGATACTTATAGCCGTCTGCTTGCCAGCGGCACGACGAACGACCAACTGCTAAAAATCCTCTCCGGTGCCTATCAATTCCGCAATGCCGGCGATTACCAGAATATTTATTTGAAGCTTTATGGCCTCGCGCTCGACAGCATTTCAGCTCAGGCGATCCTGCTTAAGGCCGGGAACGATAAAATCAAAGCCAGCTCACTGATCATTGACGCGTTCCGTGACGGTAAATATCCCCTGGACAATAATCCCACTCCACCGTCACCCTATCCGCTGCAGCACTTTGAGGTGAAGTTAGGTGGATCATTGGGCTATCAGAAAGTATTTAACGGCACATTTAGCCTTTCTGACAGCGGCAAATTGATGGCGGACCTCAATGCGCGAGCGTCTCATGAAGTGACTGCCACAGAAATGGCTTATCTGGCGCCGTTGGGCCTGTTGAATATCAATGCCAATGTCGATATCGCGGTAGACCTCAGTCTGGTGAAATTCAAAGCCTCTTATAACTACAAAATAGTGCTTTTTGGCGACTATGCCACCAGCGCCACAGTGCTAAACTCATTGGGTTATAAGCCTATTGAAATATTGCTTAACGACAAAAATATCGCAAACGCGAACGCAGCCCTGCCGTTAAAAGCGAAGACTGCTAGTGTGGAGGCTGACGCAAGCTTAAGCGATGCAAAAATCAGTCTGTTAGTGGCTCGATTATATTGGGATGGAAACAGCGTCAACGGCGGAGCAAACCATATTGGTAGCGGCTTTCACGCCGAATCTCGCGATTTGTCGAGCTCTTCCGTCCCAATATCAGCTAATTTTATTACCAAATCGATTTATTTGACCACCAATGATAGCGGTGGCATCGACGGCAACATCGTCAGTAACCTCAACCAGTTCCTGTATTTCACCACCATAGATTTGACCCATTATCGCGGTACGGGTGAAATCTATCTGGATGGTAAGTTGGTCGCTACCGAAGGCAGCAAGGTCTTTGATTTTGGTTTATTCAGCCAAAATGCCAGCATTTATAATCCTGCCTACGACAACGTCAACTCTCTGCAACAAGCTCAATTACCAACCAGTTTGGATGGCAAGTTTACCGGTAGTGGGCTCGCCATGATCTCCGATTACTCCGGTGATTTAA
Source organism: Serratia sp. S4 (assembly GCF_000347995.1). NCBI lineage: Bacteria > Pseudomonadati > Pseudomonadota > Gammaproteobacteria > Enterobacterales > Yersiniaceae > Serratia > Serratia sp. S4. Next base: position 2,406,472 of record NZ_KB661120.1, on the reverse strand, counting down.
CGCTACTCAATTACAACCGCGATAGCTTTCTAATTGACGGTGAGTTGACCAAAGACAGTAACATCCATATTTACGATACGGCACAAAGCGATACCAGTTTCACTCTGTTTTTCTTCCACCTTACCGAGCAAAGTCACAATCTGGATATGGGGAGCTTTAGCCTGACCTCCGACCATAAAGACTTGTTGGAAATTGAAATAGTCGGATATGGCAATACGGTACAGAACCAAACGCTGACGCTTAGCGGCGGGGATAACTCAATATCCAAGTTGCTGCTAAGGGCTCTCATTAATAAGTATGACAACCCTGAGTCACTCAATCTGACCATTACCGCTGATTTCGGCAATAATCTGCAAACCATTACCGGCACCAGTATCTCTTCAGGGACACAAATCTCTAAACTAGATCTCAACCTGGTGTCTGAAAAAAGCGGTACCGGCGGTGGGAGTTTCTACAAAACCCTTAATGCACTCGCGAACAAAAGTGATTTTAGCCATATCATCGACACACTGGCGGGTAACCAACTCAGCGTGAAAGATGCCGGTTTGATAGTGCTCTCGGCCGACGTTAAAGGCAACACCACTCTGGATTCCTCGCGAGAGTTGATCTTTAGCGACAGTACTATCGATAGCATGGTCACCCTGAATACTGGTTACCAGAACAGCGTCATTACCGCCGGTGACGTCGGTAATCAATGGATTTTCTCCAAGACCGGTGACAAAACTGCCACGCTGTATGGCAGCGCCACCACGGCCACTGAGCTCAAAAATGTCTTTACCGGCCTGACGGCAAGCGACAATGCTCAGGATCTGTTCTCACAGGTGTTGGCTAAAATGACCAATGGAACCAGCACCAATAACCTGTCTGAAGTCGGCTTGCTTAAGCTGGATAAATCGGTTTATGTCATTGTGGACAATAACCACAACCAGACGTTTGATGCCGATGATCTGGTGTTCTCAATCGGCAATCAGGACCCATACGTGGCCGCCGTTTCCCTGCACTACCAGGCACCGGCGATCACCGTCAACGGTGCAGCGGCAGGAACGCATCTGGTGGAGGAAATGGCCTGAAGACTGATTAGCTAACCCGTATCAGCCCTCGCTGAAAATTAAAAAGCCCGGAGGTTATCCCCCGGGCTTTCTCCATTCAGACAGACGCGTTTACTGCCAATCAACCAGGCAGTAATGCTTTTTGCCGCGGCGCAGCAGCGTGTAGCGACCGAACAGGCGATCGGCATCGCTGAAGCTGTATTCGGCGTTGGACTGCTTCTCACCGTTGATGGTCACCGCATTGGAACCGATCATGGTGCGCGCCTGACCACGGGAAGGCACCAGCTCAGCGTTAACCAACGCCTGCTGCAGATCGGCATCACCATCGAGTTTAATGGTCGGCATACCGTCCTGCGCCAATTGGGCGAAGTCCGCTTCGGTCATCTCGTGCAGCGCGCCAGAGAACAGGCTCTGGGTGATACGCTTGGCCGCAGCCAGACCTTCCGCACCGTGTACCATACCGGTCACTTCTTCTGCCAGAACATACTGGGCGCGTGGCGCTTTACCGCTGTTTTTGTCTTCTTCTTCCAGCGCGTTGATCTCGGCCAGATCCATAAAGGTGAATAACTTCAGGAAGCGGTACACGTCGGCATCGGCGGTATTGATCCAGAACTGGTAGAACTTGTACGGGCTGGTTTTTTCTGGTGCCAGCCAGACTGCGCCACCTTCGGTCTTGCCGAATTTGGTGCCGTCAGCCTTGGTGATCAAGGGCACGGTCAGGCCGAATACCTGTTGCTGGTGCATACGGCGAGTCAGGTCGATACCGGAGGTGATATTGCCCCACTGGTCGGAACCGCCGATCTGCAGTTCAACTTGATGACGGTTGTACAGTTCGGAGAAGTCGAAGCCCTGTAACAGGTTGTAGGAGAACTCGGTGAAAGAAATACCCGAATCGTCACGGTTCAGACGCTGCTTCACCGCTTCCTTGTTGATCATCTGGTTGACGGAGAAATGCTTGCCGATGTCACGCAGGAAGGTCAGCACGTTCATGCCGCCAAACCAGTCGTAGTTGTTGGCGGCAATCGCGCTATTGCTGCCACAGTCGAAATCGAGGAACGGAGAAACCTGTTTGCGGATTTTATCCACCCACTCATTCACCGTTTCTGTGGTATTGAGCTTGCGCTCAGCCGCCTTGAAGCTCGGGTCACCGATAAGGCCGGTGGCACCGCCAACCAAGGCTACCGGCTTGTGGCCTGCGAGCTGGAAGCGCTTCAGGCACAACAGAGGAACCAGATGGCCCAAATGCAAGCTGTCAGCGGTCGGATCGAAACCGCAATACAGTGCAATTGGCCCTTGCGCCAGTCGCTCTGCTAACGCTTCTTCATCCGTAACCTGGGCAACGAGGCCCCGCTCTTGCAGTTGTTTAATCAAGTTGCTGCTTGCCATCAATGACTCCATGTATAAACGAATGCACCTTTGTCGGTACACGACCTTTCGCCCACTGGCGAAATATTAAATTCAGAATAACGCATAGAATAAAGCGCCGGCGACATCAGTGCCAGCGCTTAAGGGGGATTTTCACCGATCAGGGTGCCAGTCGGTCAATTTTCCAGTCATTCCCGTCCCGTTGATACAGGAAACGGTCATGCAGACGGTTGGCACCGCCCTGCCAAAACTCGACGGAGTCGAAATTAACCCGGAATCCACCCCAGAAACTCGGCAATGGCACTTCGCCCTGTTGGAATTTTTGCTTCAGTTCGAGGAATTTGCTCTCCAGCACGCCGCGCGCTGAAATACGCGATGACTGCTGCGATACCCAGGCGCCGATCTGACTGTCCTTCGGCCGGCTGGCAAAGTATTTCATGACTTCGAGCGTGGACAGGCGCTCCGCTTTGCCGAGGAAAATGACCTGACGATCAAGCATGTGCCACGGGAACAACAGGCTGATGTGCGGGTTATTCGCCAGTTGCTGCGCCTTGCGGCTGCCCAGATTGGTGTAGAACACCAGCCCTTTGTCATCAAAATGCTTGAGCAACACAATGCGCTGGTAAGGTTGGCCGTTTTCATCCACCGTCGCCACACACATGGCGGTCGGATCCGCCAGGCGAGCGTCACAGGCCTGTTTCAACCAATGTTCGAACAGCTCCAAAGGATTGGTGGACAGGTCGTTACGGCGCAGGCCGCCACGGGTATATTCGCGGCGCAGGTCCGCAACATCAAATTCATTATTTTCAATCATTCGGTTATCAACCAACTGAAAAATCGTGATTCTATTCTGCGCCAGCGGCGTCAGGATCTCAATCGCTCTGACGCCGCAACTATCGGATCAATTCGTCAGCGTACAGTCGCTCATAATCACTTTGCCATTACGCTCAAGATAGGCGTTTTGGCCCTTCGACCAAAAGGTGTACTTATCATCGCTGTATTTTGCACCGGACATGGCCAGTACCTGTTTCAGCTTCAGTTGCTCACCGTCCATCAGCAGGCTGACGGTGCTTTCCTTACCGTCCAGTGACACCGTCAACGGCGTGGTGCCGCACTGATAATGCAAGGTTTGGCTGTTTTGCGGCAGAACATAACTGCAGCCGGCCAGCACCAATGTGCCGGCGGCAATAATGATTTTTTTCATGCTGTTGCTCCTTAGGAAAATCCATCGATTTCTATCCTAACAGAGCTAACGACCCCTCAAAGGCAAAACCGGATAAATCCCACCCAGCAGGGTTTCACAGCTGGCACCTGTCACCGAAGGCAGGTTGCCGGGCTGCCCGGACAAGGTGCGAAACGCCAGCCAGGCGAAGGCCAGCGCCTCCATATCGTCGCCGCTAATGCCGAAATCATCCGTCAGGCACACCTCGGTTCCTGGCAACAACGCAGACATTCGAGCCATCAGCAACATATTCCGTGCCCCACCGCCGCAAACCAGCAGACGTTCACAGCCGCCCGCCAACTGAACCTGTTCGCAAATGGTGACCGCCGTCAGTTCCGTCAACGTGGTTTGCACATCAACCGGGCTGACTGCCGCCAGACCCGCGAGCTGACGCTCCAGCCAGGCCGCGTTGAAATATTCACGCCCGGTGCTTTTCGGTGCCGGTAGCGAGAAGTAAGGATCGGCCAGCATCTGTTGCAACAGCGGCAAGCAAACGCGCCCCGCCATCGCCCAGCCACCATCCTTATCGTAAGGCTGTGATTGATGACGCCATATCCAGGCATCCATCAGCATATTGCCCGGCCCGGTATCAAAGCCACGCACCGCGGCCCCCGGCAACAGCATCGACAGATTGGCTATGCCGCCGATATTCAGCACCATGCGGCGCTCTACCGGGTGCGACAGCAGTGCCTGATGGAAGGCAGGTACCAACGGAGCGCCCTGACCGCCGTAGGCCATATCACGTCGGCGAAAATCGCCAACGGTGGTGATATTGGTCAGTGCGGCAATGCGATTATTGTCGCCCAACTGCATAGAAAAACGCGCATCCCCCTCGGGTTCATGCCAAACCGTCTGGCCATGACAACCAATGGCGGTAATGTCGTGCGCAGCCACACCGGTTTGCTTCAGCAAGCCCAGTACCGCCTCGCCAAACAGCGTGCCAAGTTGTGCATCCAGCCGCCCGACCGCAGAAAGCGTGGTCTGCTGGCCCTGGCACATCCCGAGAATATCCTGCTTCAGTTGGAGCGGCATCGGATGGCTGTAACTGGCCTGTTGCGCCACCATACGTCCGTCAATCGCAGCAAGCACCACATCGACCCCATCCAGACTGGTGCCAGACATAACACCTATATAGCGGCCTGACTTCATAGCTACATCCTTTACCCTAAGCGGGGAAGCAAAATTTTGACCTGACAAATAAACCAGAATTGCCACATTAACGCCATGAAATATGTTGTATTTTTTCACCTCTGTGAGCGATGCGCCTGTTTTTAACCCATACCGAATATTGATAAGTACGGCTAAACAGCGCCTCAACACGCAATGGGATTTATTCCAACGCTGTTATAAAGCTAAACCACCGTTTATTATTGGTTGAACAGAGCAAAGCTAAGCTGCGTGCAGTAGCGGGTTATGGTGATATGCGTGCGTTTAAGCCATACTTTGTCTATCATTTTTATGAATCTGGCCTGGTAAGGTTCCCCAGGTTATGGACTACTACCAACAGGAGTTTTATATGATCAAGCGTCTTCTCGTCGTTGCCATCGCCGCAGTTACGCTGGCAGGGTGCGCCAATGATTCCATGTCCGGCGACGTTTATTCCGCTTCGCAGGCCAAACAGGTGCAAACCGTGACTTACGGCACGCTGGTTTCTGTGCGCCCGGTCAAGATCCAGGGTAGTGAAACATCGAACACCATTGGTGCCATCGGCGGTGCCGTGCTGGGTGGTTTCCTCGGTAACACCGTCGGCGGCGGCACAGGCCGTAGCCTGGCGACGGCAGCCGGCGCTGTAGCAGGTGGCGTAGCCGGTAACAGCATCGGTGAAGCTGCCGGTCGTACTTCAGGCTATGAGCTGGAAATCAAGACCGACCAGAAAGAGAATATCGTGGTGGTTCAGAAGGCGGGCGACACCAAGTTCAGCCCAGGGCAACGCGTTCGTATGGCTCGCACTGGCGACACCATCACCGTGTCCCCACTGTAAGCTGAACCTAGCTGGTAAAACCGGAGGCTTTAGGCCTCCGGTTTCATTTCCGATGCTGTGAAATCTAATCGTATAAAGAAGAAGTTCTTATTGTTTATTTTGCAGTTCAGTAATGTTTTGTTCCAACTTGCCAATCAAACCTACCAACAATTGGACTTCGTCAGTGGTAATCCCACTCAAAATTTCACCACGCGTAGAACTGATCACGCTGTCCACCTCCCTGATAATGGGATCGGCAGCTTCAGTCAGCTTGATACGCTTCGCACGCCGGTCGTTGGCGCAGGTGTGGCGAGTAATCAGCCCCTTTTCTTCTAACTGGTCCAGAGTACGAACCAATGACGGTTGCTCAATGCCGATCGCCTTGGCCAGCTGGATCTGCGACTGCTCCGGCGGTAAGCGATTGATACTGTGCAGGGTTACCCAATGTGTTTGCGTCAGCGCCAGCGGCTTGAGCCGATGGTCGATCAGCGCGCGCCAAACACGAACTAATCGTGCTAAATCGGAACCTAATGTTGACTCCACTTACCCCTCCTTATAATTAGCATGCTAACATACCCTCCCAGAGTTTAGACTATTTTGAGTAACTAACATTAAAAACACAAATGTATATAATGTATATTGTGGAATTAGCCACCATTTTGGCCAGTTATTGTTTATTCTCTATGCAAAGACTCAACATATTCACTCATCGGGATTGTTAATGTGAATACTTCATGGCTCCATGCCTCGTCCCCGCTACCCGATTTGGTGCTGGGCGCCTCGCTTTATTTTCCACCCATATTTAAGGCTGTGTTGCTTGGCCTGGTTTTATGGCTACTGGTACACCACCTGTTGCGAGACTGGATTTATTCCGGCGAAATTTGGCATCCCATGCTGATGGATTTGTCTATTTTCGTCATTGCCGTCAGCGGCGCCCTGTGGCTTTTAGCGAGTTGGTAACCGATGACACATAAAACATTAAAATATTTTTCTACGGTAATCGTCTGCGCCATTGCCATCTGTGCCGGCTGGTGGTTGTGGAATTATTATATGCAATCCCCGTGGACCCGTGATGGAAAGGTACGCGCCGAACTCGTCAATATCACACCAGAAGTTTCTGGAAGATTAGAGAAAATAACCGTTCATGACAATCAGTTCATACCTGCGGGAAGTCTGATTTTTGCGATCGACCCCGTGCCATACCAGATTGCGCTCGACAATGCTGAGGCCGCGCTGGCAAAAGCGCAGTCCGATATGGCCAAAACCGACCATGAAGCGGCTCGCCGTCGCAGCCTGCCCAAAAATGTTATTTCTGCAGAAAACATGGATGAGTCAAATTTAGCAGCCCAGGCAATGAAAGCGGCCTATAAAGCCGCTCAGGCCAATCTGGAACAGGCCAAATGGAATTTAAGTAAAACTAAAATTTATGCCCCTACCGATGGCTATATCACCAATTTACAAGCCCGGGTCGGAAACTATGCCAGCGTCGGTACGCCACTGGTCGCACTGGTCGACGTACACTCTTTTTATGTTCTCGGCTATTTTGAAGAAACCAAGCTAAAGCATATAAAAGAAGGCAATAAAGCGGATATCGTTTTATATAATGGCAACACTCGGCTCCGGGGCGAAGTAGAAAGCATCGGCCGCGCCATTTACGATCAGAGCGTTGAAAGCAGCAGTGATTTATTAATGGACGTGAAGCCCAACGTGCCTTGGGTACGGCTGGCACAGCGCGTGCCGGTGCGGATAAAACTGCTCGATGTACCTGCTGATTTACCCTTGGTGGCCGGTACCACCTGCACCATCTCCATTCATCAGTAAGGCTTACCAGTGAACCTGCCTTTTTTGGAATGGAACCGTACCCCCTGGGGAAAAGCCAGCGCTGGGCAATGGCGTTATGCGCTGCGCAATTCGCTGGCGATGTGCCTTTCGTTATGGGTAGCGTTCGTCCTCAATCTTGACGAGCCTTACTGGGCACTCACCTCAGCGGCGGTGGTCAGTTTCCCCACCGTCGGGGGCGTGATCAGTAAAAGCATCGGGCGAGTTTTCGGCAGTCTGGTCGGTGCTGCCGCGTCAATGGCCATTGCCGGCCATTGCCTCAACGATCCCTGGCTGTTCACGCTGTTCATTGCCGCCTGGATCGGCCTGTGCACTTACATTTCCAATCATTATCAAAACAACGTCTCCTACGCCTTTGCATTGGCGGGCTATACCGCCGCCATCATTGCCTTTAGTACGGTCAACGTCACCGACACCCAGCAAATCTTTGATATCGCCCAGGCCCGCGTTTGCGAGGTGATCACCGGTATTCTGTGCGGCGGGCTGATGATGATGATCCTGCCCAGCACTTCGGACGGTGAAGCGCTGTTGACCTCCCTGCGGCGCATGCACCTGCGGTTGCTTGAACACGCCGCCATGCTGTGGCAACCCGAGATCACCGTACAAATGCGCACGTCACATGAAGGGGTCATCGGCCAGATCCTGACCATGAACCTGTTGCGTATTCAGGCCTTCTGGAGCCACTACCGGCTGCGTCGGCAGAATAACCTGCTCAACTATATGCTGCATCAACAACTGCGCATTACCAGCGTGATCTCCAGCCTGCGGCGCATGCTGCTTAACTGGCCGGATCGCCCGGACAACCTGGCGACCGTTTTGGATCAGCTGCTAAACGAGCTGCGCAATCCCGATACCGATAAATACCGGCTGGCCCGCATCCTGCAGCAGATAGCGCCACAGGATCCTGCCGATTACCGCCACCGCGCCTTTTGGCTACGTCTACGCCATTTCTGTTGGTTGTACCTTAACTGCAGCCGCTGGTTACAACGGTTGGAGAACGCCACCCCGGTCAGCGAGATACAGCCGCCACGTGTGACTTCTCTGGCTCGTCATACCGACAGTTACGAGGCCGCCTATAACGGACTGCGCACTTTTCTGTGCATTATCCTCGGCTGCGCTTACTGGATTAACACCCAGTGGGATGCCGGCAGTTCGGCCCTGACGCTGGTCGCCATCAGTTGCGTGCTCTATTCCTCCACTCCTTCGCCGATCAACAGCATCACCACCCTGCTCAAAGCGGTAACGTTGCTTTCGATCGTCTGTTTTTTGGTGAAGTTTGGCCTGATGATTCAGATAGATGATTTGTGGCTGTTCTGTGCCTTCCTGTTCCCGGTGCTGGTCACCATGCAGATGCTCAAGCTGCAGAATCCCTCCTATGCTGCACTCTGGGGGCAACTGATCGTGTTTATGGGCTCGTTTTTGTCCGTCACCAACCCGCCAAGCTACGATTATCAGTCATTTATCAATGACAGCATCGGCAAAATTGTCGGCGTGCTGTTGGCCGGTCTGGCGTTCCAGATCTTGCGGCCGAGCTCAGACAAACGCAAAAGCCGGCGCATTATTCGCGCCCTACGGCGAGACTTTATCGATCAACTGAGTAAAAAACCGCAGCAGAGCGAGAGCCAGTTTGAATCGTTGATTTATCACCGCATCAGCCAATTGAATCAAAGCCAGGATCAAGAGGCACGCAGTTGGTTATTGCGCTGGGGCGTGGTGCTGCTCAACTGCAGCCATATCGTTTGGCAACTGCGCGACTGGCAGACCCGCTCCGACCCGCTCTCGGCGGTGCGCGACGTCTGCATTCACTGTTTGCGGGGCATTATGACGGAGAAAGGCGTACAGCACCGTTCGCTGGACGCCAGCCTGCAGGAGCTGCAGCGCATGAGCAATGCGTTGGCGCACCACCCGGAACAGGCGGCGCGCGATCTTGCCGGATTAATTTGGCGGCTTTATTGTTCGTTGCAACAGTTACAGCAGGCCATCACCCCGCCTGACAGTACAGCGGCAACCGCGAGCTAAGCGTCTTTATCACTTAATGACGCCGCAGGCGAAACGCTCCCCTCCGCCCCCCAGCGGTTTCGGGCTATCGGCGTGGTTATCGCCCCCGGCGTGCACCATCAGCGCCTTGCCGGTTATTTCACTGATTTTTTTCAGCCGCGGCGCCAATACCGGGTCGTTGGCCATGCCGTCGTTGGTCACGTAAATCGCCGGCAGATCCCCCAAATGGCCTTCGGCATAGGGGCCAAGGTGTTTACCGGTTTTTTGCGGATCAAAATGTCCGCCCGCTGCCAGCGCCGCAACCGCCTTGCCCTCTTTCATCCCTGGCTCGCAACTGCCGTTCTCATGAACGTGGAAGCCATGTATGCCGGCCGGTAACGCTTTGAGCTGTGGGGTAAACAGCAGGCCGTAAGGCGTTTCACTGATCGTCACTTTGCCAATCTCCTGGCCAATTCCCTGTCCGGTCACCAGATTCATGTCAACATCCGTCGTCGCCGCCTGGGCGACTCCGCAGGCCATCAGGCCGAAGGCCGCATACCAATAATGTTTCATTAATCAATCTCCTTGGATTTCCTGTGAGTATTGAGTATACGAGAATATGTGACGCCGATGCTCAAAATGAGCACAATTTTGCCGATCAAATTCGCATTATTAATAATTCATACTAATAATAATTCTACCGATGTCGGTCCTCTGACCAGCTGCCGTTCGGTATACCTTATTAACCTGCACAAGCTGCAACAGCTATTCAAAGATCACCCCGGCAATGCAGCAAATTCATAAGGAACTGATATGGGAATCTTTAATTATCAAGGGCTGGACGAGGAAAAGTCCAAGGCGTTATTCACTGACGCCCTGGCGATTTCCACCTATGCCTATCACAATATCGATAACGGCTTCGATGAGGGCTACCACAATACCGGTTTTGGGCTGGGCTTGCCCTTCACGCTGGTGACGGCGTTAATTGGTAGCACGCAATCACAGGGTGGGTTACCCGGTATTCCCTGGAACCCCGACTCGGAAAAGGCGGCGCTGACGGCGGTAAATGACGCCGGTTGGTCATTGATAGGGGCCGACCAATTGGGTTATGGCGGTAAAACCGACGCGCGTGGTACCTATTACGGTGAAACGCTGGGTTATACCACCGCGCAAGCCGAAGTATTGGGTAAATATGACAGCGAAGGTAATCTCACCTCCATTGGTATTGCTTTTCGTGGCACCAGCGGCCCACGCGAATCCCTGATTACCGATAGCATTGGAGATTTGATTAATGACCTGCTGGCCGGTTTTGGCCCTGCCGGTTATGCCGATAATTACAGCCTGAAGGCCTTTGGTACCCTGCTGGGGGATGTCGCCAAATTCGCCCAGGCACACGGGCTGAGCGGCGATGACGTGACCATCAGCGGCCACAGTCTCGGCGGCCTGGCGGTAAATAGCATGGCGGCGCTCAGCGACGACAATTGGGGCGGCTTCTATGCGCAATCAAGCTATGTGGCTTTCGCCTCGCCAACGCAATACGAGACCGGCGGCAAGGTGATTAATATCGGCTATGAAAATGACCCGGTATTTCGTGCGCTGGACGGCACCACGTTAACCCCGGCAACTTTTGGCGTGCATGATGCGCCGCAGGAGTCCGCCACCAATAATATCGTTAATTTCAACGATCACTACGCCTCTGCCGCCTGGAATATTCTGCCCTTCTCAATCCTGAATATTCCAACCTGGCTATCCCATCTGCCATTCTTTTATCAGGACGGCTTGATGCGGGTGCTGAATTCAGAGTTTTATTCGCTGACCGGCAAAGACTCGACGGTGATTGTCTCCAACCTCTCGGATGTCACCCGCGGTACTACCTGGGTTGAAGATCTTAATCGCAATGCCGAAAAACACAGCGGCCCGACCTTTATTGTCGGCAGTGACAGCAATGATTTAATCAAGGGCGGCACCGGCAACGATTATCTTGAGGGGCGCGCCGGTAATGACACTTTCCGTGACAACGGTGGTTTCAATATAATTTCCGGCGGCGAAGGCAATAACACCCTGGATCTGCAGCAGGCATTGAAAAATAGCGAGGTCGCCTACGACGGCAATACGCTCTACCTGCGTGACGCCAAAGGCGGCATCACTCTGGCCGAGGATATTGGCACACTGCGCACTAAAGAAACCTCCTGGATAATCTTCAGCAAAGAGCTGGATCATCAGGTTACCAGCGCCGGATTAAAATCGAGCGAAGGGCTAAAAGCCTATGCTTCGTCGCTCAACGGCGGCGCGGGCGATGACAACCTGCAGGCGCGTGCCAATGATAAATGGCTGTTCGGCGACGATGGCAACGACACCCTGCTTGGCCATACCGGCGGCAATTTAACCTTCGTCGGCGGCGCCGGTAACGACGTCATACACAGTCAGGGCGGCAGCAACACCTTCCTGTTCAGTGGCGACTTTGGTCAGGACCAGATTTACGGCTATCAGGCGCAGGACAAACTGGTCTTTATGGGGACCGATGGCAGTAGCGAAGGCGGCAACTTCCGAGATTTCGTTTCTGAAGTGAACGACAATCTGGTGTTTAACTTTGGCAGCAATACGGTCACGCTGGTCGGACTGGGGCTTAACAGTCTGTCGGACGGCCAGGTGGTGCTGGCCTGATGCCCTGAAGAATCAAAAAGTAAAACCGGGCAGTCACCGCTGCCCGGCTTCTTATGGTTATAGCGATTTAAGGTACGTCGTAACCCAGGGCCGCCTTGCGAATACGGAACCACTGCTGACGACTCAACGTCAACTGCTGTGCCTGCAGCGCCGAACGCACGCGCTCAATCTTGCCGGAGCCAATAATCGGCAGAGGAGACGACGGCAAACGCATCACCCAGGCGTACACCACCTGTTCGATAGACTCGGCGCCAATCTCCAGCGCCACCGCCTGCAGCTCATCGCGCAGTGGCTGGAATTCGGCGTCGCTGAACAGACGGCCGCCACCCAAACAAGACCAGGCCATCGGCTTGATGCGCAATTGCTGGCACTGATCCAGCGTGCCATCCAGAATAGCCGGCTGATGGATCGGCGAAATCTCCAGTTGATTGGTCACCAGTGAGAACGGCAGACGCGACTGCAACAGCGTGAACTGCGTCGTGGTGAAGTTGGATACGCCGAAATGGCGTACCTTGCCGCTTTTATGCAGCGCCACAAAGGCTTCGGCCACCTCATCGGCATCCATTAACGGATCCGGACGGTGGATCAGCAGCAGATCGAGGTAATCGGTATGCAGATGCTCCAGTGAGCGTTCCGCACTGTTAACGATATGCTCACGGTCAGTAATGTAGTGGCCAATCGGGTTACCCGGTTTGGCGGTGGTGGCGATACCGCATTTGGACACCAGTTCCATCGACTGGCGCAGTGAAGGCTGCAGGCGCATCGCTTCACCAAAGGCTTGTTCGCAGGCATAGCCGCCGTAAATGTCCGCATGGTCAGCGGTAGTGACACCCAGCTCAATATGCTGCTCAATAAACGCCAGCAACTGCTGTGGTGACATGCCCCACTCCATCAAACGCCAGTATCCGCAAATCATGCGGGAAAATTCAGGCCCCTGCGGCGCGAGTTGTACACGGTTTACCATTGTTGAAACCTCATGACATTGTTTAATGCCAGCATACACAAGCGGATAACTCGGTGGGAAGCGGAAAGCCGCGCTTACGTGCGGCAGATCAGAAATGACTTAGAACAACGAAGGTTGTTCCGGCAAGGGCTCATCCGGCTGTTTACTGGCTCGCTGCAGGCGCAGCAAGCGTTGGTGGCACAGGCGCAGCACGTCGCGTTTTTGTGCATCGCTCATTTGCATCCAGCCAAAGCGTTCCTCGCGGCTGCGCAGGCAACCACGGCAAAAGCCGCGATCGTCGGCCTGACAAATGCCGCGACACGGGCTGGGGATATCAAAAAACTCGAGCTGCTGCGCCACACGTCCTCCTGCGTTCTCTTGCTAATTGAAGACGCCATCGGCGCCGCTGGCAAGTGACTTTTCGGCATGTCGGTGAAAATAGTCGCGTAAATAACGCAGCGCCTGACGATTTTTCTCCGGCATTGCCCGTTCTAGCGTCAGCGCGTGCAGCCGCAGCGGGGCCGGTCGCCATTCAGGCATCAGTTGGATCAGTTCACCTCGCTGCAATTCATCTTCTATTTCATACAGCGGTTGAATCGAGATCCCCAGACCGCTGCGGGTGAAGGCACGCATCACGGTCATGCTGTCGCTGACGATCTGCCCTTCCGCCAGACGTAATTTTAGCTGCTGACCGCCCTGATGATGCAAATCCAGATGCGCACCGCTAAAAGCGCCCGAGATCCAACGATGCTGCACCAGGTCCTGCGGCGTCTCGGGTACCCCGTACTGGCTAAGGTAGCGCGGAGCGGCACACAGCACCATTGGCCATTCGGCCAGCGGGTGGGCAATCATATTGGCATCGGCCAGTTGACGATTGACCCGCAGTGCAATGTCGATCCGTTGTTCGATCATGTCGACGATTCGATCGTCCGCCAACACCCGCAGAGTCAGTTTGGGATGCGCCTGCAGCAGCGGTGCCAACGCCTCTGCGAGCGGACGGCCGCCGATGCCAATGGTCGTAGCGATACGCAGCTCCCCCACCAGAGTGTCACGCAACTCGGCCAGCCGTTGTTCAGCCTGCTGCGCCTGAAACAGCATTGCCTCGCAGCCGGGGTGAAATGCCGCCCCTGCCTCGGTCAGCGCCAACCGTCGTGTAGAACGATGTAACAACGGCACACCGAGCGCTTTTTCCAACGAACGCATATGCTGGCTGACCGCCGATGGCGTCATGCCCAGCCGCCGGGCCGCCCCGGCAAAGGATCCTTCCGCCACCACGGTAGCGAAAACCGCCATTCGATTCAGTTTATCCACGATTATGAAGTTTTACTTACTCAAGAAAGCATGAATATGGCACTAATCAACCCTATTGTTAAGTACTACATTGTAGATACGTGCTCAGGTGAATCTGAGCTGATACACGACAGGAGCAAACAGATGAAAGTAGCCATTATTGGAGCAACAGGTTTTGTTGGCCGCCGCGTGGTGGATGAAGCGCTGAACCGCGGTTTGCAGGTCACGGCGATTGCACGTCAGCAAAAAGATTTGCCCGACAACGCAAACCTGACCATCGCTTTGGGCGACGTCGCCGACACCGAATGGCTGGCAAAACAGCTAACCGGTCAGGACGCGGTGATCAGCGCCTTTAATCCGGGTTGGGCGGAAGAAGATCTGTACGAGAAAACCACCAGGGGCTCCCAACAGATCCTGGACGCGGTGAAAAAATCCGGCGTCAAACGCCTGTTGGTGGTTGGCGGTGCCGGCAGCCTGGAAGTGGCTCCGGGCGTTGAACTGGTCGATACCCCGCAGTTCCCGGAAAATATCCGTCCGGGCGCTCAGGCCGTGCGTGATTTACGCAATAAATTGCGCAATGACTCTCAACTGGACTGGACCTATTTGTCTCCGGCGGCACTGCTGGAGCCCGGCAAGCGTACCGGTCAGTTCCGTCTGGGCACCACCAAACTGCTGATGAACGGCCAGGCCCCGGCGGGTATCTCCGTGGAAGACCTGTCGGTAGCGATTATCGATGAGATCGAAAAACCGCAGTTTATTAAAGCGCAATTTACCGCCGCCTATTAATCATTCTCGCCTTAATCCCCCGCGCCAGACCGCCCGGTCTGGCGTCTCTCAAGCTAAACCAAAATTAAACAACTCTGCCACCAAACTGAATCTCTAAGGTTTTCTTAAGTTTCATCCTGTAAATTTCAGCGCATTACACAATATCAGGATTCAGATTTGGCAATGTCGTTACGTCAACGCTTACAGTGCAACAGCCTGGGTTTTATCCTCGCCAGTGCCTTATTCTTCACTCTGTTCCAGAATGCGTTATTCCTTCATAAGGCCTGGTCGTATATCACCTTCGATAACCTCCACAGCGTGATTTTCGCCGCCACCATGCCGGTGGTGATTTTCTGTGCGCTGAATATTATCTTCAGCGTGCTGACCGTGCCGTTCTTACGCAAGCCACTGATGATTTTCTTCCTGCTCGGCAGCGCGGCCGCCAACTACTTTATGTTCAGTTACGGCGTGGTGATCGACGGCAATATGATGCAGAACGCCTTCGAAACCAATCCCCAGGAAGCAACGGCGTTGTTGACGCCGCGCATGGGTCTGTGGCTGTTCCTGCTGGGTATTCTGCCTGCGGTATTGGTTTGCTTTATCGAAATCCGTAAAACTCGCCCATGGTGGTACATGGTCGGGTTGCGTGCCGCTAACGTGATGCTCTCGGTAGTGGTGATCCTGATTATCGCCGCCCTGTTTTATAAGGATTACGCCTCGCTGATCCGCAATAACAAAAGCGTGGTGAAAATGCTGACGCCGTCGAACTTCGTTTCCGGCACCATCAAATTTACCCAGCAACGTTACTTCACCCGCAATTTGCCGCTGGTGAAAATCGGTGAAGATGCACGTAAAGGGCCAGTAATCACCGCACAGCAAAAGAAAACCCTGGTGATCCTGGTGGTTGGGGAAACGGCGCGTGCCGAGAACTTCTCATTGGGCGGCTATGAGCGTGAAACCAACCCACGTCTGAAGCAGGACAACGTGGTGTATTTTAAAAACGCCAGCTCCTGCGGCACCGAAACCGCGATCTCCGTGCCTTGCATGTTCTCCAACATGCCACGCAAGGATTATGACGCCACCCAGGCTACCCATCAGGAAGGCATGCTTGACGTACTGGCGCATGCCGGTGTCAATGTGTTGTGGCGTGAAAACGACGGCGGATGCAAAGGTGCCTGCGATCGCGTGCCACACGTTGACATGACCAAGCTAAAACTGCCGCAGGATTGCGACGGTGAAGTCTGCATGGATAACGTGCTGCTGTATAAACTGAACGACTATATCAACAGCCTGAAAGACGACGGCGTGATAGTGCTGCACCAGATGGGCAGCCACGGGCCGGCCTATTTCCGTCGCAGTACGCCAGAGTTCCAGAAGTTCTCACCCACCTGCAACAGTAATCAGATCCAGGATTGCAGCCACGAGCAGTTGGTGAATACCTATGACAACTCGCTGCTGTATACCGACGCCATGCTGGACGACACCATCAAGCTGTTGCAACAGCACAGCGACAAGTTCAACACCGCGCTGGTGTATCTATCTGACCACGGTGAATCGCTGGGCGAAAACGGTATGTATCTGCACGGTACCCCTTACGTGTTTGCGCCAAGCCAGCAGACCCATGTCCCCTTCCTGATGTGGATGTCTGCGGACTATGAGCGCAACTTCAAGGTTGATCGCCAGTGCCTGAGTAACATGGCAGAGAAGGATGATATCTCGCAGGACAACCTGTTCCACACCATGCTCGGTATGCTGAACGTGCAAACCCGTGAATATCAACCGCAGCTCGATATTCTGCAACGCTGCCGGGGAGCCGCCTAAGGGCTTAACTTCCGCGCTTTATTCAGGCAAAGTATCACTCATCGTAACCGGCATTTTTATGCCGGTTTTTTTATTGTTATTGACCTAGACCAATCGGTCTATTATGCTGACAACCATTATGACTAAACATGCGCACTGCCCTACAGATACCCGTGAACATTTGCTCGCTACCGGCGAGACCCTCAGCCTGCGCCTCGGTTTTACCGGCATGGGACTGAGCGAACTGCTGAGCACGGCGGGCGTGCCAAAAGGCTCGTTCTACCACTACTTCCGGTCGAAGGAAGTGTTTGGCGAAGCGATGCTGCAGCGTTATTTCGAACACTATGATGCGGCAATGCAGCAGCTGTTTGCCGACGATAAAGGCGATGCACGCCACCAATTGTTAAGCTATTACGCTCAGGCGATCAGCTACCACTGCCGCAGCGAATGCCATAACGCCTGCCTGGCGGTGAAATTGTCTGCCGAGGTGAGCGACCTGTCGGAACCCATGCGTCATGCGCTGGAAACCGGCAGTGCCCGGGTGATTGGTCACCTGCAGGATACGATTGAACGCGGGATCCGCGAAGGTTCATTGTCGCTGGCCATGAGCCCGGCGGCCACGGCGGAAACGCTGTATTCCCTGTGGCTTGGCGCCTCTTTACGCGCCAAAATCCGCCACTCGGTCGCCCCGTTGACCAGCGCGCTGGAAAGTATTGAACTGTTGTTGCGTCCGGCGCAGAGCTAAAAAATACCCTGATTTATCATGAATTACCGCATTGGGCGGTTTTACATTCGTTACTAGTCGACCGGTCTATTAATATAGGATGCACTATGAAGATTGAAAAATTGTTCTCCCCGCTGAAGGTTGGCGCTGTAACCCTGCCGAACCGCGTGTTTATGGCCCCGCTGACGCGCCTGCGCAGCATTGAGCCTGGTGATATCCCGACGCCGCTGATGGGGGAATATTATGCCCAACGCGCCAGCGCGGGTCTGATTGTCACCGAAGCCACCCAGATTTCTTTCCAGGCGAAAGGTTATGCCGGCGCACCGGGGCTGCATACCCCAGAGCAGATTGCCGCGTGGAAAAAGATCACTCAGGCTGTGCATGACAAAAACGGCCATATCGCCGTTCAGCTGTGGCACGTGGGCCGTATTTCCCATAACAGCCTGCAGCCAGGCCAACAGGCTCCGGTTGCCCCTTCTGCGATCAATGCCGACACCCGTACTACCGTACGTGACGAAACCGGTGCCTGGGTACGAGTACCAACCTCTACCCCACGCGCCCTGGAAACTGAAGAGATCCCAGGCATCATTAACGATTTCCGCCAGGCGACTGCCAACGCCCGTGAGGCCGGTTTCGACTTTATCGAACTGCATGCGGCGCACGGCTATCTACTGCACCAGTTCATGGCTCCGGCATCTAACCAACGTACCGATCAGTACGGCGGCAGCATCGAAAACCGTACTCGCCTGACACTGGAAGTGGTTGACGCGAGCATCGCTGAATGGGGTTCAGAACACGTCGGTATCCGTATTTCACCGCTGGGCCCGTTCAACGGCCTGGATAATGGTGAAGATCAGGAAGACGCGGCGCTGTATCTGATTGAAGAGCTGAACAAGCGTAACATCGCTTTCCTGCACATTTCCGAACCCGACTGGGCCGGTGGCAAGCCTTATTCCGACGCCTTCCGTGATTCGGTACGCGCCCACTTTAAAGGGGTGATTGTCGGTGCCGGTGCCTATACCGCCGAGAAAGCAGAAGAGCTGATCAATAAAGGCTTTATCGATGCCGTGGCCTTTGGCCGTAGCTATATCGCCAACCCGGACCTGGTTGAGCGCTTCAAGCAGAGCGCTGAGCTGAACGAACCTAAACCGGAAACTTTCTACGGTGGTGGTGCTGAAGGTTATACCGACTACCCAACGCTGTAAGTAAAACAGCAAAGCCCGCCGGCATGCCAATGCCGGCGGGCTTTTTGCCATTTAGCGGGAAACCTGTCAGTTAACTCGCAGCCAACCTTGCCCAACGTTCCATTTCATTGGCGCCAAGATCCTTCATTATCGTGAGAAACCAAACGGTAAACTTTTCAGGATTGCGCGTTGTTTCATCCGTTAATTGCTGAATATCAGTCCACGACCAACTATGGGCCTCTTCAGGCGCCCCCTGCGGCTTGCCGTCAAATAAACCGACGTAGATATGATCGAATTCGTGCTCAATTAAATCGCCGGGTACCGCAGCCTGATAGGTAAAACTGGAAACTTGTTGTAGCTCAGTGCTGAACCCCATCTCTTCCTGCAGGCGGCGCTGAGCCGCGGCCAGCGTTGACTCACCCCAGCGCGGGTGGCCACAGCAACTGTTGGTCCATAGCCCGGCCGAGTGATACTTACTGAATGCCCGCTGTTGCAACAGCAGGCGGCCCTGGCTATCAAAGATAAAAATTGAAAATGCCCGGTGCAGTAACCCCTGTTGGTGTACCTGCGTTTTGCTTTGGGAGCCAATGGCATTATCATCAGCATCCACCAGAATTAGCATTTCATCCATTGATCGGCTCCTTCGGCAAACGCGATGTTCTCGTACTGAAAAAAGTCATATTAACCAGATCCAAATTTATAAATTAATCCCGCCCAATCCGGACGCAACAACGTTATCGTGACGCGCCATCCCTTGCAGTGGTTATAGTACCTATTTCCACCCGCCACACGGCGACAAAGTGTGCGGTTGTGTTACCCTGCCGAACTGATGAGTGACAACGTCACTGATGTAGTAATGCTCCCTGCCGTGGCATACATTGAAATCCCTTATGCGGCAACGCTATACTGGATTTGCTTCAATCCATCCGCCATTGGCAACGGCACATCCAATCAGAGGAATTATGCGCTTACTCCATACCATGATCCGCGTCGGTGACCTGCAACGCTCCATCGACTTCTATACCAAGGTATTAGGCATGCGCTTGCTGCGTACCAGCGAGAACCCGGAATACAAGTACTCACTGGCGTTTGTAGGCTATACCGATGAAAGCGAAGGTGCGGTGATTGAACTGACCTATAACTGGGGCACCGACAGCTACGAAATGGGCACCGCATTCGGCCACCTGGCACTGGGTGTGGATGATGTCGCCGCAACCTGTGACAGCATTCGTAATGCCGGCGGCAAGGTCACTCGCGAAGCCGGCCCGGTCAAGGGCGGCACCACGGTTATCGCCTTTGTTGAAGATCCGGACGGTTATAAAATCGAACTGATCGAAAACAAACACGCCGGCCACGGCCTCGGCCACTAAGGTCAACCAGGGGCGCTTACTGCGCCCTTGTTTTTCCCGCGTGATTACCGCCTGCAACCGGGCGCAAAATTTGCCATAATGCGCGCTGCATTCGATGAAGATAAGAAACTGATGGCCGAAAAAAGTGATCTTAACGCCCTGAGTGGCCGTTTTCGTGGGTTTTACCCCGTAGTAATAGATATAGAAACTGCCGGATTTAATGCCAAAACTGACGCGCTGCTGGAGATTGCCGCCGTTACGTTAAAAATGGATGAAGACGGCTGGTTGCAGCAGGACGAAACCCTGCATTTTCACGTGGAGCCTTTTGAAGGTGCCAACCTGCAACCCGAAGCGCTGGCTTTTAACGGCATAGATCCGAGTAATCCCCTGCGCGGTGCAGTCAGTGAATACGATGCACTGCACGCTATTTTTAAAGCGGTGCGCAAGGGCATTAAGGATCGCGGCTGTAACCGGGCGATAATTGTGGCGCATAACGCCAATTTTGATCACAGTTTCCTGATGGCTGCCGCCGAGCGTGCCAGCCTGAAACGCAATCCTTTCCATCCTTTCGCCACCTTTGACACCGCGGCGTTAAGCGGACTGGTGTTGGGGCAAACGGTACTGGCCAAAGCCTGCATTGCCGCCGATATTCCCTTCGATAGTGCCCAGGCCCATTCAGCGCTGTATGACACCGAGCAAACCGCTCAGCTGTTCTGCGAGCTGGTTAACCGCTGGAAACGCCTTGGCGGTTGGCCGCTGGCGGTCACAAATACCGACTAAGAAAAAAATCGGGCGGCCCAGTATTAGCTGGCACCGCCCGATGACTTCCAACAATAAAACCGAGCCGATTATGGCTGCTGGTCTTCCTGCTGTTTGTACTTCTCTGCCGTTTCTTTGATCAGCTGCTGCAATTCGCCGCGCTGATACATTTCCATGATGATATCACAGCCGCCGACCAGCTCACCGTCTACCCACAGCTGCGGGAAGGTCGGCCAGTTGGCGTATTTCGGCAACTCGGAACGGATGTCCGGGTTCTGCAGAATATCAACGTAAGCAAAGCGTTCGCCACAGGCAGACAGTGCCTGCACGGCTTGCGCCGAGAAACCGCAGTTTGGCAATTTCGGTGAACCTTTCATGTACAGCAGAATTGGGTTCTCAGTGATCTGGTGCTGAATTTTTTCAATCGTCGTCGTCATTATATTGCTTCCTCAAGCCAAATCTCATGGCTACAACATGCATCACACTGGCTATTGTAGCGGCTGGAACAGTTGCAAGAAAACGCCATCTTTTGCAAGGGCATTCCCCCGTTGTCAGTCGCGTCTCACCGGCAGGGCCTTTCCGGTCAAAACATATGTGCAGAATAACATTTTTAATCCGGCCATTTCACTAATATATTTCCTGTCAAAAAGTGCACCTTAATAAATTCCCTGGCGGCCATTGTTGGTTTTTTATACATCAACAGTTTGATTTTTCGGCAAAAAAAATGCTATTAACGTTTTCTCACAATATGGATTATCATTTATGAGTTCTTCGCTGTTTTATATGGCGAAATTCGGGAATACTGTCACTCATTCGATATCTGTTCCGGGGCCAAGGTTGGTAACGTCGACATGCGTTTAATTCTTACGCTTTTTGTGCTGTTGTTTACACAGCTATTCTTTAATCTGGCGCATGCAGCGCCACAGGCACGTGTTGCCGCTGAGCAGCGCAAGAGCCACGTAAACGAAGCCCGGCCGGATGACCGCAAGAAAAAGAAAGCGGTTAAGGCCAGCAGCAAAAAAGTAAAAGTCACTACTCCGCAGAAAACCGCCAAGGTCTCCAAAGCCAAAACAGAAAAAACCGCTAAAAAGATCGTTAGCGCAAAATCAAAAAACAAAACTCATAAAATAGCCAAAATTAAAGTGACCCCGCCGAAGAAGGGCTATAAAAAAGGCTATGGGCGCCATCGTGAAACCGGTATGGCAACCGCCAAATTGGTGGCTGACGAAAAACCACTGAAGCTCAGCCCTGCGCACAAAAAACGCTACCAGCATGCCAAGCAAACCGCGATGGCCAAGCTGATGGATCAAATGGGTAAACCTTATCGCTGGGGTGGCTCCTCGCCAAGAACCGGCTTTGACTGTAGCGGTCTGATTTATTACGCCTATAAAGACATCGTTAAAATTAAAATGCCGCGTACCGCCAACGAGATGTATCACCTGCGTGACGCAGCGCCGATCAAGAAGAGTGAGCTGGAAAGCGGCGATCTGGTGTTCTTCCGCATTAACAACCGCGGCGTGGCCGACCATGTGGGGGTTTATTTGGGTAACGGCAAATTCATTCAGTCCCCGCGTACCGGCGAAGAAATTCGCATCAGCCAGCTCGACAATGACTACTGGCAAAACCACTACATCGGCGCACGCCGGGTAGTCACGCCAAAAACCATTCGATAAACTCCCTTGCGGCTGGCGCTGTCCAGCCGCTCTCCCCTGATCGTTTCCCCAAACCTCGTAGTCATAGCCAATCCCTTGCCCGTTCCCCCTGTAATTCATCGCGAAAATTGCTAAGCTAAATACCCACAATAAAAACAGGCTAATCTAATACCCGTTGTTCCGACGGTAGACTGGCACTGTACAAGGAGAAAGCAATGTCGTTCGAACTTCCTGCATTACCTTATGAAAAAAACGCCCTCGAACCGCACATTTCCGCAGAAACTCTGGAATACCATTATGGCAAGCATCACAACGCCTACGTGGTGAACCTGAACAATCTGCTGAAAGGCAGCAAGTTTGAAGGGTTGTCCCTCGAAGAGATCGTTAAGGCCTCTGACGGCGGCATCTTCAATAATGCCGCTCAGGTATGGAACCACACTTTCTATTGGCACTGTCTGTCGCCACAGGGCGGCGGTGAGCCTGAAGGTAAACTGGCCGTGGCGATTAATCAGGCATTTGGTTCTTTCGCCGAATTTAAACAGCAATTCAGCGACGCCGCAGTGAAAAACTTTGGCGCAGGCTGGACCTGGCTGGTGAAGAAACCGGAGGGTTCGCTGGCGATTGTTAACACCTCGAACGCAGCGACACCGCTAACCGGTGATGATAAACCGCTGCTGACCGTCGACGTTTGGGAACACGCCTATTACATCGATTACCGCAACGCGCGACCTGCCTACCTGGAAAACTTCTGGGCACTGGTTAACTGGGCATTTGTGGAAAAGAACCTGGCGTAACGCGGGGAAAACAATCAGGCGCAGCGGGCTGCGCCTGTTTTAATTGAGGGGATCAGTTCAAAGCAGCGGTGAAGCTGAAAGCAATAATCACGGCCAGCGCACAAACGGTGGTGAACAGTGACATTTTCAGATCGGTATCCATTACAACTCCTTTTCAGATTGGGTTTCCCAAGGGTAAAAGGCACACAATTAATGCGTCAAACCATTTTCACACAGTTGAACAATAAAATCTTGTTATCATTTCCCGGTTTATTATACCGATTACCTCTTCCACTTTGGCTCAATATGGGACAAAATTCGCAGTTCACAACTGTGTACCGGCAAAATGCCCCTCCTGACCAAGCGCTGACGACTTCAACACACTAAAAACTCAGTTTTCGCTTCTTTGGAGAAGGATCTACGCAGGCAAACGATTAACATCACACTTACATACTGCAACATGTGAGTTCAGGAGTCATTCTTTACATGGCAACGATTAAAGATGTGGCCAAACGCGCTGGCGTTTCCACCACCACCGTTTCGCACGTCATCAATAAGACTCGTTTCGTCGCCGAAGAGACAAAAGCGGCCGTTGGCGCTGCGATTAAAGAGCTGCATTACTCACCCAGCGCCGTAGCGCGCAGCCTGAAGGTCAATCACACCAAATCGATTGGCCTGCTGGCCACCTCCAGCGAAGCCCCCTACTTTGCCGAAGTGATCGAGGCGGTAGAAAACAGCTGCTACAGCAAAGGCTATACGCTGATTTTGTGTAACTCGCACAACAATCTGGACAAACAGCAGGCCTATCTGGCGATGCTGGCGCAAAAGCGTGTCGATGGCCTGTTGGTGATGTGTTCGGAATATCCAGACCAATTGCTCGGCATGCTGGAAGACTACCGCAACATCCCAATGGTCGTGATGGACTGGGGCGCGGCCCGCGGTGATTTTACCGATAGCATCATTGATAACGCCTTCGCCGGCGGCTATCTGGCCGGGCGGTATCTGATTGAACGCGGTCACCGCGATATCGGTGCCATTCCAGGCCAACTGTCGCGCAATACCGGTGGCGGCCGCCATCAGGGCTTTTTAAAAGCCATGGAAGAAGCCAATATTGAAGTACGTGACGAGTGGATTGTTCAGGGTGACTTTGAGCCGGAATCCGGCTACAAGGCCATGCACCAGATCCTGTCGCAAAAACATCGCCCGACAGCGGTATTCTGCGGCGGCGACATCATGGCGATGGGCGCGATCTGCGCCGCCGACGAACTTGGGCTGCGGGTGCCACAAGACATTTCGGTGATTGGCTACGATAACGTGCGTAACGCCCGCTATTTCACCCCGGCACTGACCACCATTCATCAACCCAAAGAGCGTTTGGGTGAAATGGCGTTCACCATGTTGCTGGACCGTATTATCAGCAAGCGTGAAGAGTCGCAGGTGATTGAAGTGCATCCGAAACTGATTGAGCGCCGTTCGGTCGCTGACGGCCCATTCATCGATTACCGCCGCTAATTGCTAATGCCGGAGGCCGCTGTGGTTTCCGGCACCACTTCGCTTAGCCATTCCTGATTCAGCGTTTCACTGTCCCCCAGGTAATCCAATAGCCAGGCCATCGCCGGTGATGGCGTATTCTGCTGCCAGGTCAGACAACAGGGGCTGGCCGGAAACGGCTGCTGCAGCTGCAACGCTACCAGTTCCCCACGCTGCACCAATGGCAAGGCCTGATGCGCCGGCATCATGCCAACGCACAGGCCAGCACACAGACAATCCAGCGCCGAGGCCCAGTCCGGCACCACCAGCCGCCGTTGGTTGTCCAGTGTCCAGGTGACCCGCTTGGGCAGGTTGCGCGAGGTATCTTCCAGACACAGCGACGGGAAAGGCCGCAGTTGCTCATCTTTCAACAGGCCATCCATCACCGCCAGCGGATGCTGCG
Organism: Serratia sp. S4; assembly: GCF_000347995.1. Classification (NCBI taxonomy): domain Bacteria; kingdom Pseudomonadati; phylum Pseudomonadota; class Gammaproteobacteria; order Enterobacterales; family Yersiniaceae; genus Serratia; species Serratia sp. S4. The sequence continues at coordinate 2,381,224 of NZ_KB661120.1, read as the reverse complement.
GACTGACCACGCACAGCCAGCGCATGTCGCCCATATCGCGAAAGGCAAACCCGCCGCCGACCGGCACCGCACGCGTCGCCCCAATCGCCATATCGGCACGGCCGTCCACCAGCGCATCCCAGACGCCGTTAAACACCTCAGGTTGAACCATCAGTTCTACGTCGGGGAAATGGCGATAGAAGTCCAGTACCAGTTGGCGGCAGCGCTGGGGTTTAACAATGATGTCTACCGCAATTTTCAGTTGGCCACGCCAACCGTTAGCCACTTGCTGACACTGGCGGCGGGTGTCGAGCATTTTTTTGATGACACTGCGTGCCTCCTGCACAAACACCACGCCGGCCGGGGTCAGTTCCACGTCACGATGACGCCGTTCAAACAGCGGAACCGCCAGCCATTGTTCCAATTGCCGCACGGTATAACTTACCGCCGAGGGCACTCTATGCAGCTCATGCGCCGCTGCGCTGAAGCTGCCGGTGCGGGCGACCGCATCTACCACATCGAGAGAATATTCAGACCACATAACCTTGCCTTCAATTTTTTTAACAGCACCTCGCAAATATTACCGTTTCACAAGCAGAGATCCAGCCGGATACACTTGCCGGCGCTAAAAACCTGCGACAATAAAATATTAATGAGAAATACCATGCGAAATTCCTTTGGTTTTATGTTCTATCTTGCCGGCCTGAGTATGCTGGGTTACCTGGCCACCGACATGTATCTGCCCGCCTTTGGCATAATGCAGCAAGACCTGCAAATTTCCGCCGGGGCGATCAGCGCCAGCCTGAGTATCTTCCTGGCCGGCTTCGCCTTTGCTCAATTGCTCTGGGGGCCACTTTCCGACCGCCTCGGCCGTAAACCGGTGTTGCTGATTGGCCTGGCGCTGTTTGCCCTGGGTTGCCTGGGCATGCTGTGGGTACAAAATGCCGTTCAACTGTGGTCACTGCGTTTCATCCAGGCCATTGGCGTCTGTTCCGCCGCCGTTACCTGGCAGGCACTGGTGATTGACCGCTACCGTGAAGGCAAGGCCAACCGGGTCTTCGCTACCATTATGCCGTTGGTGGCACTTTCACCAGCGCTGGCGCCGTTGGTCGGTGCCTGGCTGTTGAACCACATGGGTTGGCGTGCCATTTTTGCCGTGCTGCTGGGCATTACCATCATTCTCCTGCTGCCGACTCTGCTGTTGAAAGAAAACGCTAAACCCTTGCCTTCCGCAGAAAAGAAAAACAGCCTGACCTTCTGGCAACTGCTTAAATCCCCGGTGTTCAGCGGCAGCGTTACCATCTTTGCCGCCTGCTCAGCCGGCTTCTTCGCCTGGCTGACCGGTTCACCCTTTATTCTTGGCGATATGGGGTACAGCCCAAATGATATCGGCCTGAGCTATGTGCCGCAGACCCTGGCCTTCCTGTTAGGGGGTTATGGCTGCCGCACCGCGTTAAATCGCATTAATGGCAACACCTTACTGCCGTGGCTGCTGGTAGCTTATGGCATCAGCATGGTGGCGTTATATCTGGTTGCCACGCTGACCGAACCAACGCTCACCACGCTGCTGATCCCGTTCTGCGTGATGGCGCTGGTCAACGGTGCCAGCTACCCAATCGTAGTGGCGAATGCGTTAACCCCGTTCCCGGAAGGCACAGGCAAAGCCGCAGCGCTGCAAAACACCCTGCAGTTGGGGCTGTGTTTTGTCGCCAGCATGCTGGTATCGGCCTTTATCGAACAGCCGCTGTTGGCAACGGTGACGGTGATGGTTTCTACGGTAGTATTAGCCGCATTGGGCTATATGCTGCAACGGGGAAAAGTGATGGATGAACAGCAGGCGACGCGACAGGAACATGCTAACTCTGCGTCATAATTATATGTATTAATAATCACTTAAAGAATATTTTTGCCGAGTGCGATTTACAGTTGAGTAAGCGCCTCGGCAAGCCTATACTCAAAACGACCTTTTAAAATAACACTTTTATAATTTCTTTATCACAAATTGCTGTTGTGTACGCGTATGGCGTCACACTTTTTTAAGGATTGTCTTTCCAGCGTTTCTTGCGCAGGAACCTTCTTAAAATTTTCCTCTGTTCATAGTCGGATATCAGACGCCACGGGGCTTTTTACCGTAGGTAAACGTATGCACCCGCAGAATTTGTCTAAGCTATTTTTTGGCGGGTCATAAGTCAGAAGAAGGTGATGGAGAAGCTATGAGTTCATCGTGTATAGAAGATGTGAGCATCCAGGACAACCCATGGTACCGTATCGCTCATGAAATGCTCAGCATGGCCGGTATTGAAATAAACGGCTCACGCCCATTCGATATTCAGGTTAAAAACCCCAATTTTTTTAAACGCGTGCTGCAAGAAGGCTCTCTCGGCCTGGGTGAAAGTTATATGGACGGCTGGTGGGAATGTGAACGGCTGGATATATTCTTTCAACACGTGGTCCGTGCCGGTCTGGAAAAGAAACTCCCCCACCATCTTAAAGATACTTTGCGTATTGCCGCCGCGCGACTCACCAATTTGCAATCGAAGAAACGCGCCTGGATAGTCGGGAAAGAACATTACGATCTGGGGAACGATCTGTTTACGCAGATGCTCGATCCGCATATGCAATATTCCTGCGCCTACTGGAAAGAAGCCACTACGCTGGAAGAAGCGCAAGAAGCCAAGCTGCGGATGATTTGCGAAAAGCTGCAGCTGCAGCCGGGTATGAACCTGCTGGATATTGGCTGCGGCTGGGGCGGACTTTCCGCCTATGCGGCGAAAAATTATGGTGTTTCGGTGGTGGGCGTGACCATTTCCGCCGAACAGCAAAAACTGGCGCAGGAGCACTGTGCCGGGCTGGATGTCGAAATCCGCTTGCAAGACTACCGCGATTTACACCTGCAGTTTGACCGTATTGTTTCAGTCGGCATGTTCGAGCACGTCGGTCCGAAAAATTACCACACCTACTTTAAAGTGGTGGAACGTAATTTAAAACCGGACGGTCTGTTCCTGCTGCACACCATTGGCTCGAATCGGACAGATATGAATGTTGACCCGTGGATCAACAAATATATCTTCCCGAATGGCTGCCTGCCGTCGGTCTCGCATATTGCCCAGGCCAGTGAGGGGCATTTCGTGATGGAAGATTGGCATAATATTGGCGCCGATTACGATCGCACCCTAATGGCCTGGTATGAACGTTTCAAACAGGCGTGGCCACAGCTTGCCCAGCGTTATTCCGATCGTTTCGAACGCATGTTCAGTTATTATCTGAACGCCTGTGCCGGCGCCTTTCGCGCACGTGATATTCAACTATGGCAAGTGGTATTCAGCCCGAAAGGGGTTGAAGGTGGTATTCGCGTAACGCGATAATCGCGACGCCACGCAATAAAAGAACCCCGGCTAGCTTGCACTGACCGGGGTTCTTTTTATGTATTGACCAACGCGGGTATATCAGCCGCAATACACGCGGATGATCTTATCATCGCTGTCACCGAGGAAGTTCAGGCGACGCAGGTTAAAGTCCATCGTGACCGCAGAGTTATACGGAATAGCGCGCACTTGCGACTCAATCTGCACGCCTTCCAGCGCTGACATCGGTTTACCGACATAGCTCTGATATTGCGCCGCGCCACAGGTATCATTCTCTGTATCCACTGCGGTATTGGCCGCGCCCTGCTCAGGCGAGCTGCTACAAGCACTCAGCGCCAGCAGCGCCGTTAACATCAACGTTTTCCCATAAAACTTCACGCGATTGCTCCTCTCTGGTTTGTCGTTCGTCAGATCTTCTGCGCCAGCGCACTCGCCGCCGCCATTGCCGCTTCACGGCTCGCCAACACCCGCTCGACAGTGTCAACCACCGCCTGCGTTTGTGGATCGATCTCAATATTCACCTTATCACCCAGACGTTTTTTACCCAGCGTGGTGCGCTCCAGGGTTTCCGGGATCAGATGTACGCAAAAACGGTTATTGACTACCTCACCGATAGTCAGACTAATACCATCGATGCCAATGAAACCTTTGTGCAGAACGTATTTCATCAGTTCCGCATCCGGCATGCGCAACCACACCTGACGATTATTCTCAGAGGTATAAATCTTGGCCACCTCTGCCGTGCAGATAATATGGCCGGACATCAGGTGACCGCCAATTTCATCATTAAATTTGGCCGCTCTTTCGATGTTGACCACGTCACCCAATGCCAGCTCACCGAGGTTGGTCAGGCGCAGCGTTTCTTTGATCAAATCAAAACTGACGCGGTTGCCCTCTACCGCCGTGACGGTCAGACAGCAACCGTTATGAGATACCGACGCGCCAAGCTCCAGCCCGGGCAGCAGTTCAGTGGGCATCTCGATGACATGAGTACGGAAGTTGGATTTTTCATCAATGGCGACCAGCGGCGCGGTGCCTTGTACGATACCGGTGAACATGTGGGCCTCTTCTTTCTAAAAATGTTTAAAGCGCTTGGGGCAGTTTGCCCCAGTTGACGAGGAAAACCAAACCCGAGGCGACAAAAAATCTGCGGCTGCGCATTTAATAACTATTTCATCACAGCATTTGCTTAACCACGCCGAGCGGGTACAATCTTTTTGAGAAAATTCCGCTATTTTTAATTGTTGTCCTTTCACGACGACCCTTCCCTCCATCATAAATAAATAGAAAAGGTGTATGCGTGCAGAAGTACTTAATTGAAGCGCGTAGCTTATTGGCCCTCGCAATCCCGGTGATCATCGCGCAAATATCACAAACCGCAATGGGTGTGGTTGATACCATTATGGCCGGTGCCTACAGCGCCACAGATATGGCGGCGGTTGCCGTTGGTACCTCAATCTGGCTACCGGCTATCCTGTTTGGCCACGGCCTGCTGCTGGCGTTAACGCCGGTGATTGCACAGCTGAACGGCGCCGGCCGACGCGATCGCATCGCTCATCAGGTCCGTCAGGGCTTTTGGCTGGCGGCCGCCGTCTCACTGCTGGTGATTATCGTGCTGTATAACAGCAAGTTTGTCATCGACATGATGCACAACATCGACCCGCAGTTGGCGGATAAAGCGGTGGGCTATCTGCATGCCATTATGTGGGGCGCGCCGGGTTATCTGTTCTTCCAGGTGCTGCGTGGCCAATGCGAAGGCCTGTCGAAAACCAAACCGGGTATGGTGATTGGTTTTCTCGGCCTGCTGGTAAATATCCCGATTAACTATATTTTCATCTACGGTAAATTCGGCATGCCGGAACTGGGCGGCGTCGGTTGCGGCGTGGCAACCGGCAGCGTCTACTGGTTTATGTTCCTGGCGATGCGCTGGTACGTGAAACATGCCCCATCACAGCGTGACATTCTGCCACAGGAAGGCAGCAGCATGCGGCCGGACTGGGCGGCGATGAAACGCCTGTTCGGCATTGGCCTGCCGGTGGCACTGGCGTTGTTCTTTGAAGTCACGCTGTTCGCCGTCGTCGCCCTGCTGGTTTCGCCACTGGGCATTGTTTCCGTAGCCGGGCACCAGATTGCACTTAACTTCAGCGCACTGATGTTTGTGTTGCCATTGTCACTGGGCGTCAGCGCCACTATCCGCGTCGGCTATAGATTGGGCGAAGGCTCGGTCGAAGGCGCGCGGGTTGCCGCTTATTCGGCTATCGGCGTCGGTATTCTGATGGCCTGCTGCACCGCGTTGTTCACCGCCACCTTCCGCGAGCCAATCGCCCTGCTGTACAACGACAGCCCGGCGGTAGTTGCCATGGCATCGCAGCTGATGCTGCTGGCGGCGATTTACCAGATCTCCGATTCCATTCAGGTGATTGGCAGCGGTGTCCTGCGCGGTTATAAAGATACCCGTTCAATCTTCTTCATCACCTTTATCGCCTATTGGATCCTGGGGCTGCCGAGCGGTTATGTGCTGGCGCTGACCGATATTCTGGTACCGGCGATGGGGCCAAGCGGATTCTGGATTGGCTTTATCATTGGCCTGACCTTCGCCGCCATCATGATGGCCATGCGCATGCGCTGGCTGCAAAAACAACCGGCGGCGCTGATCCTGCAGCGCTCCACCCGCTAAGCGTCGCTGCCGGCCGGTAAGTTAAACCGGTCGACAGCTTACGCACCATTGTTTGCAGAAAAAACCACCGCACTGCACACAAGCGCAGCAATCGCGTGAAATACCGGATAAAATTACGTTTTTCTCCTTGCCAGCACGCAGGTTGCTCGTTAATATTCGTCCCCGCTGTCAGCCATGACAGACAGGAAAAGATGCGTCCGTAGCTCAGTTGGTTAGAGCACCACCTTGACATGGTGGGGGTCGGTGGTTCGAGTCCACTCGGACGCACCAAATTCCTAAAAGCAGTACAGTGCGTCCGTAGCTCAGTTGGTTAGAGCACCACCTTGACATGGTGGGGGTCGGTGGTTCGAGTCCACTCGGACGCACCAAATATCTAAAAGCAGTGCAGTGCGTCCGTAGCTCAGTTGGTTAGAGCACCACCTTGACATGGTGGGGGTCGGTGGTTCGAGTCCACTCGGACGCACCAAATCATTGTTTCCTCAGTTTCACCCTATCGACTCGCGTTCCCTCTACCGTTAACTCGCCAGTACGATCCCGTAGCTTTGCTCCTGTCACCGCAAGCCGTATCAGGTATCATCAAGGCGAATACCTTATCAGGACCGAATCCATGCTGACATTTACTGCCCAGACCCCATTCGAGAAACTCGACAACGGCCTCATTCGCCGGCAAGGCATCATGAGCAACGGCGCCCGTGCCACCGAAGTGAAATTCGACGCCGGTACCTTTGGCCAGTTGCAAAAGCGCGATGTCTCTTTGCAAACGCAGGTGGTTTCCGGTGAGTTTGAATTCACTCTGGGCAATGACATTCAGGTGGTGGTAGCCGGGGAAAGCATCGTTATTCCTGCCAACACCGCCAGCGGCTGTTTCTGTCTGACTGCAGGTACCCTGTGGGAAATCATTACCACAGGCTGATCGACAATAGTCTCACCAATGAAGTGGTTATTTGCGCAACAAACACCGGCTAAGGGTTTGCATTTGCGCCATATTTACTGCTGATTTGACGGAACCGAGGTTTTGCATCGGTTTTTTATTTTGTTTCCCGCCGCTTAGCCTTTATAATGCGCAACGTCTTTCAGTTGAATGGTTTCAGCCCTTGATCTGCGAAAACGCAATAACAACACATTTTCATCTCATCACGTTGCGCAGCATCCCCGCATCCCGGCGCGGGCTGAATTTTTCCGCCCCATTTCGACTCTGGTCACCTATCCTTAACTGTGTTTTGCACCACCAGGCACGACTCAAATCCCTTATCAGTGGCCTGACCGCTGGTTTTATTCGTTTTATTATCCATCACAACTTGTAGAAAACTCCGTCATGAAAAAGACCAAAATTGTTTGTACCATCGGTCCAAAAACCGAATCGGAAGAAATGCTGACCAACCTGCTGAATGCAGGCATGAACGTAATGCGCCTTAACTTCTCCCACGGCGATTATGAAGAGCACGGCAACCGCATCAAGAACATGCGTGCCGTGATGGCGAAAACCGGTCAGAACGCCGGCATCCTGTTGGATACCAAAGGCCCGGAAATTCGCACCATGAAACTGGAAGGCGGCAAAGACGCGGCGCTGGTTGCCGGTCAGACCTTCACTTTCACCACCGATCAGAGCGTTATCGGCAACAACGAACGCGTTGCGGTAACCTACGCCGGCTTTAGCGCTGACCTGAAAATCGGCAACACCGTATTGGTGGATGACGGCTTGATCGGCATGGAAGTCACCAACGTGACTGAAAGCGAAGTGATCTGTAAGGTGCTGAACAGCGGCGACCTGGGCGAAAACAAAGGCGTTAACCTGCCGGGCGTTTCCATCCAACTGCCAGCACTGGCCGAAAAAGACAAACGCGACCTGATTTTCGGCTGCGAACAGGGCGTGGACTTCGTTGCCGCGTCCTTCATCCGCAAGCGTTCTGACGTTTTGGAAATTCGTGAGCACCTGAAAGCGCACGGCGGCTCGCAGATCCAAATCATCTCCAAAATCGAAAACCAGGAAGGCCTGAACAACTTCGACGAAATCCTCGAAGCTTCTGACGGCATCATGGTTGCTCGTGGCGATCTGGGCGTTGAAATCCCGGTAGAAGAAGTTATCTTCGCTCAGAAGATGATGATTGAAAAATGTAACCGTGCACGCAAAGTGGTGATCACCGCCACCCAAATGCTCGATTCCATGATCAAGAACCCACGCCCTACCCGTGCAGAAGCCGGCGACGTAGCTAACGCCATTTTGGACGGTACCGACGCCGTGATGCTGTCTGGTGAGAGCGCCAAGGGCAAGTACCCACTGGAAGCCGTTACCATCATGGCGACCATCTGTGAGCGTACCGATCGCGTGATGCCAAGCCGTATCGACAGCCTGCATGACAACCGTAAGCTGCGCATCACCGAAGCCGTATGCCGCGGTGCCGTTGAAACCGCAGAGAAACTGGATGCACCACTGATCGTGGTTGCCACCAGCGGCGGTAAGTCAGCCAAATCCGTGCGTAAATACTTCCCTAACGCCGTGATCCTGGCGCTGACTACCAACGAAACCACCGCTCATCAGCTTATTCTGACCAAGGGCGTGATCCCACAGATGGTCAAGGAAATTGCCTCTACCGACGACTTCTATCGCATCGGTAAAGAAGCGGCATTGGCCAGCGGTTTGGCTCAAAAAGGCGACGTTGTAGTGATGGTTTCTGGTGCACTGGTACCAAGCGGCACTACCAATACTGCCTCGGTGCACGTGCTCTAATATAAAACGTGACATAATTATTTTGACAAAAACGCCGCTTTGCGGCGTTTTTTTTAACACTGGTAAACCGTTTTCTCAAAAACGCAACCGTGGATTGCTCATTATTTAGCTAATTATAAATCGGAGTTGTCCCATGGAATCCAGCTGTTTTCCCTACATTTTTTAACTTTTTTTCAAAAGAAGATGCAAGTTTGAGCGAACGATCAAAATAAAGCACTCCAATCCAAAAAAATTATTCTCTTTCGAAAAAAGTTTGTGTAATACTTGTAACGCTACATGGAGATTAACTCAATCTAGAGGGTGTTATAATGAATCGTACTAAACTGGTACTGGGCGCGGTAATCCTGGCTTCCACTATGCTGGCTGGCTGTTCAAGCAATGCTAAAATCGATCAACTGTCTTCTGACGTTCAGACTCTGAACGCTAAAGTTGACCAGCTGAGCAACGACGTGAACGCAATCCGTTCTGACGTTCAAGCAGCTAAAGACGACGCAGCACGTGCTAACCAGCGTCTGGACAACCAAGCACACGCTTACAAAAAGTAAGATAGCTTCGGTTATTGAAAACGGCGCACAATGTGCGCCGTTTTTTTTATCTGTAGATCCCCCCTGCTACCCCCTGCCGCCAGGCGAAAAAAAGGGCTCAGCACGCTGAACCCCTCAGAATTATCCATTAAGACCGCGTTTTAATTCACCGAACTGATGGGTGCGCTCTTAAATAGGCCTTTATTCGCTTCCTGTGAGGCTACAGGCGTTAAACTGACTTCAGATGGGCTCTGCCCCAGGTTAACCAGTACCGGCATGCCAGAGCGGCGTACAACCGCGCTGTCGAACACGGCCTTATCGGTCTGCGCATCCCCGACAAAAGCCTTCTCGGTTTTCGACAACGTGATCGGCATGGTCTGCGGATCGTCACTCTCAACTCTCGACAGTGGCTGATGCACTTCTACGTAGCGCTTACCGTCCGGTTCAACGGAGATTTTCACCGGATCGTTGATGACCTGCACGCGGGTGCCGCGCGGAACCATATTAAACAACGCTTCGATATCCGTTGGGCGCAGGCGGATACAGCCGGAGCTGACGCGCATGCCGATACCAAAGTTGGCGTTGGTGCCGTGGATCAGGTATTCACCGTGCCCCATCGCCAGACGCATGGCAAACAGACCCATTGGGTTTTCAGGCCCGGCCGGTACCACCCCCGGCAGCTTCACGCCTTTTTCCAGGTAGCGTTTACGGATATTGGCCGTCGGCGTCCAGGTCGGGTTCGGGATTTTTTGGCTGACAGAGGTCACCTGCAGCGGCGTGTGCATCCCCGTTTGGCCGATACCGATCGGATAAACAATCACTTTGTTTTCGCCTTTCGGGTAGTAGTACAGACGCAGTTCGGCCAGGTTGACCACGATCCCCTCACGCTTGGTATCCGGCAACAGCATCTGGGTCGGGATAGTTAATACCGAGCCCGGCTTGGGCAGGAAGGGGTCGGTGCCCGGATTGGCCTCAAGCATGCCCAGCAAACCAATTTTGTAATCGGCGGCAATCGCCTCCAGCGGGCGACCATCGTTCGGTACGGTATAGGTGGTGTTCTCGCCAATCAGACGGCTGTCCGGCGGCGGCAGCGGGTATTCGCTCGCACTGGCGGCCTGGGTGCCAGTCAGTACGGTGGCAAATAGCATGCCCATTAAACTCAACGCACGTTTCATTATCATCCCTATTATGCTTATTACGGTTCGGCCACAAGGCTAACGGGCACTTGGCGGCGGGTAAATCAGACAAGACCTGATTAATACTAGCAATGCTGCAGTTAAAGGCAATAAGTCCTCTAAAAATCAACATGTTATAACGTAATCGCTTTATGGATTTGTCAATGCAACGTCAAGGGGTAAGCTGCTGATATGTCACTGATTTGCGAGGCGAGCGAACAGAGTGTTGAGGGTTTGTAAAGACTCATTGACATAGGAAATACCAACAACGTATCAATGAGTCTCACCGCTATGTCAGAATTTGGCAGCCTGACTGCGTATAGCGCGGATCATCGCCTCTAACCCTTGCGAGCGTGAAGGCGTCAGGTGCTGACTCAACGCCAATTCGGCGAAGAAGGGACGAACATCCAGCTCGACGATCTGCTGCGGCGTCATTTGGTGATAGAGGATAAACACCACGGCCAGCAACCCTTTGACGATGGCCGCATCACTGTCACCATGGAATTCAACACGCCCTTGATCATCAAGCTGCATCACAATCCATACCTGGCTCTGACAGCCGGAAATCAGATTGCCCGCCTGACGTTCAGTATCGTCAAGCGCCGGCAGCTTGGCGCCCAGTTCAATGACATACAGGTACTTATCTTCCCAATTCAGGCAGCGGGAGAAATTACGCACTAACTTATCTTTGTCCGGCAAATTCGCCATGAGGATCCTTTCAATCATTCAGGGGCCGGCATGCCGACCCCATGTCACTGACTACCGATATTTATTCACCCGGAGGGATTAAGCCCCGGTTTGTCCTATCCCAGCAGTTTCTGGATACGCTGCAACCCGGCCACCAGCCGGTCTACTTCATCGCGCGTATTATATAACGCCAACGAAGCGCGGCACATGCTCGGCACATTATAGAACGCCATCAGCGGCATCGCGCAATGGTGGCCGGTACGAATAGCAATGCCGTACTGATCCAGGAAGCTGCCGACGTCATAGGCGTGGTGCTCACCCAGGTTAAAGGCGATCACTCCGGCTCGCTCCGCCGGGCCGTAGATTTTAAGCCGGGGTACCTGTTGCAGAGCCTCTAGCGCGTAATGCATCAGCGACTGCTCGTACTCACCAATCGCCTCCAGCCCCAGCGTATTCACATAGTCAATTGCCGCACCTAACCCCATCATGCCGGCGGTGTTGGGTGAACCGGCCTCAAAGCGCCACGGTGGCTCGGCGTAGGTGGTTCCTGACGTCAGGCTGACCTGTTGGATCATCGACCCGCCCCCTTCCCAGGGTGGCATTTGCTGCAACAGTGCCTGACGACCGTAAAGAATACCGATGCCGGAAGGCCCATACAGCTTATGCCCGGAGAACACGTAGAAATCGCAATCCAGCGCCTGAACATCCACCCGCTGGTGCATCACTGCCTGCGCACCGTCAATCAGTACCTTCAGGCCCGCCGCTTTTGCCTGTGCCGTGATTTCCTGCACCGGGTTCACCGTGCCCAACACGTTGGACACCTGGGTTAGCGCCAATAGCTTGGTTGACGCGTCGATCAAGCCCGGCAACCGGGCCAAATCCAGGGTGCCATCTGGCTGTAGCGGCCAGACACGCAGGTTCAATCCGCGTTCCTGTGCCAGCATCTGCCAGGGTACGATGTTGGCGTGGTGCTCCATCTCGGTGATGATAATACTGTCACCGGGTTGCAGGAAGTGGCGGCCAAAACTGTTGGCGACCAGATTGATGCCTTCGGTAGTGCCCTTGACGAATATTATCTCTTCCGCCGAACCGGCATTGATAAACGCCGCCACCTTTTCGCGCACCGCTTCCATTTCCTGCGTCGCTTCGGCGCTTAACGTGTGGATGCCCCGGTGTACCGCCGCGTAGCCATGACGGTAAAAATCCAGCTCACGATCGATAACTGCCTGCGGTTTCTGCGCGCTGGCGGCGCTGTCGAGGTAAGCCAGCGGCTGGCCATTGACTTCTCGTGCCAACAGCGGAAATTCACTGCGTACCCGTTCAATCGGAAAACTCATGCTGCCTCCCCCGGCCCCGGCAGGCGCTGTGCAATGCGCGCCAGCACCGATTCACGGATGGTGTCGTTGCCAATCCCCTCGGTCAGCTCCGCGGCAAAGGCAAAGATGATCATCTGCTGCGCCGCATGCTTGTCGATACCGCGCGATTGCAGATAAAACAGCTGCTCTTCATCGATGCGCCCAACGGTAGCACCGTGACTGCACTTCACGTCGTCAGCGTAGATTTCCAGTTGCGGCTTGGTATCTACCTCCGCCACCTTGCCCAGCAGCAGATTGTGGTTGGTCATCTGGCCATCGGTTTTAATCGCATGTTTGGCCACTTTGATCATGCCGTTAAACACCGCTTTGGCGCGATCGCTGACCACCACTTTGTGCAGTTGGCGGCTCTCGCAGTACCCCTTGTTATGCTCCAGGTAAGAACGGGTATCGCAAACCTCTTTACCGACCGGCAGTACCAGGCTGTTGATCGTCAGGTTGGAACCTTCACCATTCAGCTGTGCGCTGGTGTTATGCCGCGTCAGCCCCGCCCCGAGCAGGAAACTGTCACTCTTCACCCGCGCATCGCGGCCAATCACCAGATCGTTATGGGCGAAGTGGTAGCTCGGCCGGCTTTCAAATGCCAGTTTGCAGTGCTGCAGTTGAGCATTGTCACCCACGTTAGCGGTCAGGCGCGCGCCGGTGAAATGCGCGGCGTCGTTAAGGCTGACGTAATGTTCGATCACCTCAGCCTGCGCATTACGCGCAATCTCAAGATGATGGCGGTGATGGACGGTATTCACTTCGCCTTCAGCGCCGCGTCCGCTGCTGATATGCAGCAGATACAACGGCCGCTCTGCAATTTTGCCGGCCGCAACGCGGATAATGCTGGTTTCCTGCGCCAGACTTTCGGTCAGATGCAGGAATATTTCGGCCTGGATCGGCTCCGGCAAGGCCTGTAGCGTCCCGTAGGGGGCCACGTCAAACTGGTAATCACCCAACTCGCTGTCACTCAATGTCGCGCTGAAGCGCCCATCGATAAACACCAGGCGGTAAGCGTCGATATCCAGCGCCAGTGCATCCCGCTGAGCGGCAGTGACCGGCTCGAGCAGCGGCTCCAGAAACTGTTGTTCCAACAAACCTTCAAGCGGGGTGTATTTCCAATTTTCATGCTTGCGGGTCGGCCAGCCCAGGCGCAAAGCCTGTTGCCAGTGTGCCAGCGCATGGACGGAATGCTCGCCGCCGCGGGCTTCAAACAGACTGTAGAGTTGCTGCAGCGCGCGCGAATTATTGCTCGTCGGTAAGCCAGCCATAGCCCTGCTCCTCCAACTGTTTCACCAGGGTGAAATCGCCGGATTTGACGATGCGCCCCTGAGAAAGTACATGAACGTAATCCGGTTTGATGTAGTCCAGAATGCGTTGGTAGTGCGTGACGATAATGAACGAGCGCTTGCCGTCCCGCAGTGAGTTAACGCCGTTGGCAACAATTTTCAGCGCATCAATATCCAAACCGGAGTCGGTTTCATCCAGAATGCACAGGTCCGGTTCCAGCGCTGCCATCTGCAGGATGTCATTACGCTTTTTCTCGCCGCCGGAGAAGCCAACGTTAACCGAACGGGTCAGCAGATCGGGCGGCATATTCAACAGCTCAATTTTTTCTTCGATAAAGTCAGCGAAATCGAAGCGATCGAGCGGCTCCAGGTCGCGATATTTACGCACCGCATTAACCGAGGTCTGCAGGAAGAAATGGTTGCTGACGCCGGGGATCTCCACCGGATACTGGAACGCCAGAAACACCCCTTCACCGGCACGGTCTTCCGGCGCCAGTTCAAGCAGATCCTTGCCTTTGAAGGTCACTTCGCCCGCGGTCACTTCGTACTCTTCGCGCCCGGCCAGGGTCGCAGAAAGCGTGCTTTTTCCCGAGCCGTTCGGCCCCATGATGGCATGCACTTCGCCCGGTTTGATTTCCAGATCCAGGCCCTTGAGGATCTCGTTGCCTTCCGCGCTGACTTTTAAATTCTTGATACTTAACATGCAGTGTCCTTAGGTCGCGCTTTCGCGCTGTAAATCCGGCGATTAGCCCACGCTGTGTTCCAGGCTGATGGCCAATAGCTTCTGTGCCTCAACGGCGAACTCCAGCGGCAGCTCAGAGAACACGTCCTTACAGAACCCGTTGACGATCATCGAAATGGCATTGTCTTCGCTGATGCCACGCTGCAGACAATAGAACAGCTGGTCATCACCAATTTTTGAGGTCGTCGCCTCGTGTTCCAGCTGCGCACTGTTGTTGCGGGCTTCAACATACGGGAAGGTATGAGCGCCGCTATCCGGCCCGATCAGCATCGAATCACACTGGGTAAAGTTACGCGCGTTTTCCGCACCCGGCAGGATCTTCACCAGCCCGCGGTAGGTATTCTCACTGTGCCCGGCGGAGATGCCTTTGGCGATGATGGTCGAACGGGTGTTCTTGCCGATGTGGATCATCTTGGTACCGGTGTCCGCCTGCTGATGGCCGCTGGTCAGCGCCACCGAGAAGAATTCACCGATAGAATTGTCGCCCTGCAGGATCACGCTCGGGTATTTCCAGGTGATCGCCGAACCGGTTTCCGACTGGGTCCACGACATTTTCGAACCCGCGCCTTCACACAGCGCACGCTTGGTGACGAAGTTGAGGATACCGCCCTTGCTGTCACCGCCGGAGAACCAGTTCTGCACCGTCGAATATTTCACTTCGGCGTCTTTGTGCAGGATCACTTCCACCACTGCCGCATGCAGCTGGTAGCTGTCACGCACCGGGGCCGAACAGCCTTCGATATAGCTGACATAGCTGCCTTCATCGGCAATCAGGATGGTACGCTCGAACTGGCCGGTTTTGGCGGCGTTGATGCGGAAATAGGTCGACAGTTCCATCGGACAGCGCACGCCCTTCGGCACGTAGACAAAGGTGCCGTCGGAGGCCACCGCCGCATTCAAGGCGGCAAAGAAGTTATCGTTGGAAGGCACTACGCGACCCAGGTATTTGCGCACCAGATCCGGATATTCATGGATGGCTTCGCCGAACGAGCAAAAAATCACCCCGCTCTCCGCCAACTTTTCACGGTAGGTGGTCGAAACCGAGACCGAGTCGAAGATAGCGTCCACCGCCACTTCGCTACCTTCACGTACCGGAACACCGAGCTGGTTAAACGCCAGTTCAACCTCGCTGGTCAGATAATTGTTGTCCGTCGGTGCGCCGGGTTGCTGTTCTGCGCCAGGCTGCGAGCCGCAGGCGTCATCACAGCTGCCGCAGGACGGCGCCGAGTAATAGCTGTAATCCTGATAGTTCAGGCGTTCGTAGTTCGCCTTCAGCCAGTGTGGCTCTTCCATTTGCAGCCAGGCACGGTAGGCTTCCAGGCGGAACTCCAGCATCCACTCAGGTTCGTTACGTTTGGCCGAGATAGCGCGCACCACGTCTTCGTTGATGCCCATCGCCAATTCATCGGTGGCCAACTGGGTAAAAAAACCTTCTTTGTAGCGACCTTCGCTGACCCAAGCCTGCACTTCATTAGGCATTTCTACATTGCTTCGTGTCATGTTGATTGCATCGCTCAAACGCCAAAACTCTCGCCGCACCCGCAGGCATGCTGAGCTTTAGGGTTATTAAATTTGAATATCTGATTCAGCCCTTCACGGACAAAATCCACCGTGGTGCCATCGATAAACGGCATGGCTTTCAACGGCACATACAGCCTGGCGCCATCGCGCTCAAACAGCAGGTCGTCGTCAGCAGGAGCACGGGTGAGATCCAGCACATAGGCAAACCCGGCGCAGCCTGACTGCTTCACCCCGAGTTGCAGCCCCTTCACCTGCGAGTCCTGCTGCATTAGTTTTGTAATTTGTTGTACGGCATTGTCACTGAGCAAAATGCCTTGCCAGACATTTTCGTCCAGAGAAAAGGTGCCGACATTTTCCGTTTGCATATGGCCTACCTCACACTCGTGTTTTACCACAGCCAATCTGGGTTGCTACTATGTTAGTGATAACGATTATCACTTCAACCGTTTGTTTTACAGGGGTATCCGCTAAAAGCCCGAATTTTCGCTTCGGCATGCGGCAAGTGCGCGGGACAGTCAGCGCGCCAGGCGCTGCCGGTCGGAAATGGAATCATTTTATCCTTATGAATTTACTGCACATCCTGTATCACCATTGCGCTTGCCCATTGGCTCGAACGCTTTACAGGGCCGGGCTTTTTATGTCGATTTAAACATTCATAGAAAATACCTATTTCTGCATTTTGTCTGTCTTAAAAATGCGTTTATCGACAATAAGGCGCATTTCACGCCATTCCACTCACCCCACCGAGCAGGCAGAAGCGGCAACATCTGATTAAAGTTTAGTCGTTACTGGCTATATTGGGTCGCCACTGCCTCTATGCATCCCCTGTCGATGATAAATATTTCAACAGAATGATTGATCGGCAACGCGCCAATAAATATGATAATGATTATCATTCAATTCACATTAGGCGTGGGCAAATGAATATCTCGATGAATGCGTGGCTGTTGGGCAAAATTGATGACTACAAATTCAGCGTGCGCGACGCCACGGTTGATTTCTATATGGCGGAGGCGTCACTTCGGCGGCCTGAGTGCAACATCAACCACCTGAAACGCTACAACAACGTCAGTCTGAACATGGCGAATCTGTGTCTGGAGAATGGCGATGACGAAAGCTACCTGCATGCGTTGAGCAAACTGCATAATCGGCTGATCGTGGAAATCAATAATCCGCAGCGCTGTCAGCTATTCCGGGTGCAGAGCTATCATTTTGCCCGTCATACCCTGACCCTGATCTGCCAGAAATATGCGATGGAAGGTACCTGGGAGAAGGCCAACGCCTTCCAGAAGGATTTCGTCAAGCGGGTCCCCTTTCAGTTGTAAACCGGCCGAACGAAGAAACACCCGCAGACAGAGCTGCCTGCGGGGTAAGACGCTTAATCGATGACGGCGGTGGTCAGACGTGAAGTGCAGCACAGGCGATCGCGCGAATCAAAGATTTCTATCTGCCACACCTGATGACGGCGGCCAACGTGCAACGCACGGCACACGCCGCGGACTTCGCCTTCAAATGCGGCCCGCAAATGGTTGGCGTTGATTTCCAACCCCACCACCTTCTGCTCACCTTCACAGCACAGGTAACCGGCCATCGACCCCATCGACTCTGCCAGCACCACCGATGCCCCGCCGTGCAGCAGGCCAAACGGCTGCCGGGTGCGCTGATCTACCGGCATCGTGGCCTCGAGGTAGTCGTCCCCCAGCCGGGTAAACCGGATGCCGACATGGCTGACCATGCAGCCTTCACCGGCATGGTTTAATTGTTCCAGCGTCGTTTCTCTTTTCCACAGTTTCACTCAATCATCTCCAGAAGTGCCTGTAATGGGTGTCGTACTGCGTTACCCTCAATGCGTTTGACCTGGCTGCGGCAGGAATAGCCGGTCGCCAGGCAACGCTGCCGTGGCAAACGTTGCAGCGCCTGGTGCCATGATAGCTCATAAATGCCGAGTGAATTCTGCAGGTTCTTCACTTCATGCCCGTAAGTACCCGCCATGCCACAACAGCCAACGCTGACATTTTCCAGCCTGGCGCCAAAGCGTGCAAAAATTGACGCCCAGTGTTGGCTACTGGTCGGCAATGCCGTGGTCTCGGTGCAGTGGCCGAACAGATACCAGGCTTCACCGGTCGCCGGCTGTTCCGCTCGCTCGGCCAGCAACTGTTGCAGCCATTCATGCACCAATTGCACCTGGAAGTCACCCCGAGTTTCCCCGAGGATCTCGTTATATTCGTCGCGGTAACACAGCACCAGCGCCGGATCGACCCCCACCAGCGGCATGCCTAGCTTCGCCACCCGGTTGAGAAAATCGGCGGTCTTGCGCGCAGTGCGGGCAAAGCGCGTCAGGAAGCCTTTGATATGCTGTGCCTTGCCGTTGGGTGAGAACGGCAACAGCACCGGCCGATAGCCCAACTTCTCTACCAGCCGCACAAAATCGGCGACCACTTTGGCATCGTAATAACTGGTAAACGGATCCTGCACGATCAATACGTGCTGTTCGCGTTGTTGCGGGTTCAGCGCTTCAAGCTGTTCCAGCGTCATGGTGAGTGCGCCGTGGCCGGAGAGCTGCTGGCGCAGCGTCGGGCTGGAAAGCAGCGGCAAATCAACCATGCCAATACTGTTGCGGCTCAACTCACGCACCCAAGGCTGCCTGAAGAAGAAGTTGAACACTTTTGGCGCTTTCGCCATCAGCGGGGTGTAACTCTCGACCCCGGCGACCATATAGTCACGCGCCGGTCGCAGATAACGGGTGTGATAAAGCTGCAGGAAACGTGAACGGAAGCCGGGCACGTCAATTTTAATCGGGCACTGAGTGGAGCAGGCCTTACAGGCCAGACAGCCGGACATCGCCTCTTTCACCTCGTGCGAAAAATCGTACTCTCCTTTGCTGGCGTACCAACTGTTGCGGGTTTTCTCGATCAGGGCCCTGAAGCTGACACGCTGCTTCGGCAGTTGCTTTTCCAGTTCCAGCGGATCGACACCCTGTTCGGACAGCAAACGCAGCCATTCACGCACCAGCGCCGCCCGCCCTTTTGGCGAGTGAATGCGGTTGCCGGTAATTTTCATCGACGGGCACATTGGGCTGCGAACGTCAAAATTGAAACACAAACCGTTGCCGTTACACTCCATGGCACCACGGAACGAGGTGCGAACCTCGACCGGAATGCGACGATCGAGGGTACCGCGTTTGGCGGCGTCCACTTTCATCATCGGCGCATCGACGCCTGACGGCGAACAGATTTTGCCGGGGTTGAGCCGGTTGTCCGGGTCGAAAGCGGCCTTGATACGGCGCAGTTCCAGATACAGCTCGTCGCCAAAGAACGCCGGGCTGTATTCGGCGCGGAACCCTTTGCCATGCTCCCCCCACAGCAAGCCGCCGTACTTGGCGGTCAACGCCACCACCTGGTCGGAAAGCTGCTTCATCAGCACTTCCTGCTGCGGGTCGCACATGTCGAGAGCCGGGCGCACGTGCAACACACCGGCATCCACATGGCCAAACATGCCGTAACTGAGGTTATGACTATCGAGCAACTGACGGAATTCAACGATGTAGTCGGCCAGATGCTGCGGTGGCACACAGGTGTCCTCGGCAAACGGGATCGGCTTGGCACGCCCTTTGGCATTGCCCAATAGCCCGACCGCCTTTTTACGCATGTTGTAAATGCGCTCGATGCCGTCCAGATCGCCACAGATTTGATAGCCAATCACTCCGCCCTGTCGCTCGGTGATTAGCTCGTCCAACCGCAGGCACAAAGCCTCCATCTGCTGGTCGATCAGTGCCTTGTCATCGCCGGCAAACTCCACGATGTTCAGACCCAGCATCTCTTTATCCGGCACGTTGGTGATCAGTTCATTGACCGAATGCCAGACAATATCTTCGCGCGCCAGGTTCAACACCTTGGAGTCGATAGTCTCGACCGACAGCGCTTTGGCTTCCACCATAAAAGGCGCGTTGCGCAGTGCGGAATCAAAGGAGTCGTATTTAACATTCACCAACCGGCGCACTTTCGGCAGCGGCGTAATATCCAGCCGCGCCTCGGTGATAAATGCCAGCGTCCCTTCGGCACCGGTCAGAATGCGTGTCAGATCGAAGGTTTGCAGGTCATCGCTGAACACATGGCGCAGATCGTAACCGGTCAGGAAGCGGTTAAGCTTGGGGAATTTTTCCAGGATCAACCCGCGTTGGTCGCGGCAACTGTTGAGCACCTGGTTATAGATGCGGCCTTCAACCGTATCTTCGTTGGCAATCGTTTCCGCCAACGGCGTCGGCATGGCTCGGGTGTCAATCATATCGCCACCCAGCAGCACCGCCCGCAAGCCCAATACGTGGTCGGAAGTTTTTCCGTAGACCAGCGATCCCTGACCGGAGGCGTCAGTGTTAATCATGCCGCCGAGCGTAGCGCGGTTACTGGTGGAAAGCTCCGGTGAGAAGAAATAACCGAACGACCGCAGGTACTGGTTGAGCTGATCCTTGATAACCCCGGCCTCAACCTTGACCCAGCCCTGCTCGACGTTGATTTCAAGAATGCGGTTCATATGGCGCGACATATCCACCACAATACCGCTGTTGAGCGACTGCCCGTTGGTCCCTGTCCCACCACCGCGTGGGCTGAAGGTCAGCGCGGTGAAGCGCTCTTCGGTCGCCAGACGGGCAATAAGTGCCACATCCGCAGTAGAACGGGGAAACACTACCGCGTCAGGCAGCAACTGATAGATACTGTTATCGGTCGCCATCGTTAGCCGATCGGCATAACTGGTAGCGATATCACCGTTAAACCCGTTTTGCTTCAACGCTTCCAAAAAATCGAGCACCCGTTGAACGAGGCCGGGCGCCTGAGAAATCTGTGGGATCATTCGGTTTTTGACCCTGTCTGTCTAATTTTTATGCGTGATTATGCACGCTGAATCAGGCCTTTATTCAGACCCACCCTGTTTTTTATTAGAGATAAAAACTAACATACTCGTTTAGTGAAGGCATGCAGATTATTGCAATTGTCCTGCCGAAGAATCGCTCGCAACAAAAGGTGCGCCGTGCTGTCGTTTTTCATCAACGTGCACCATGATTAAACGATCCCAAGGAGTTAACTGACCAGAATGAGAACCCATTCATGACAATCCCGAAATCCCGCTATGATTTGCCACGGATTATTTTTGGCGTGCTGTTTATCGCCATAATGATCGTCGCCTGTTTTTGGGTCATTCAACCTTTTATTCTCGGTTTTGCCTGGGCCGGCATGGTGGTCATAGCCACCTGGCCACTGCTGATTAAGCTGCAAAAAATACTTTGGGGACGACGTTCACTGGCGGTGCTGGTGATGACGATACTGCTGATCCTGCTGTTTATCCTGCCAATCTCTCTGCTGGTCAGTAGCGTGGTGGACAACAGCGCGCCAATCGTCGCCTGGGCCAGCACGCCGGGCAAACTGCATATTCCCGATCTGGCCTGGCTGCAATCGATCCCGATGATCGGCGATAAGGTCTATCACAGTTATCACACCCTGGTGAACGCCGGTGGCAGTGCGTTGGTGGCGAAGGTGCAACCTTACTTCGGCCAGACCGCCACCTGGTTTGTGGCTCAAGCCGCGCATATTGGCCGCCTGCTGTTGCATTGCACATTGATGCTGCTGTTTAGCGTGTTGCTGTATGCACGCGGCGAGCAAGTGGCTCTGGGCATTCGCCACTTCGCAACACGTTTGGGTGCAGAAAGAGGCGACGCCGCCGTGGTGCTGGGTGGTCAGGCTATCCGTGCAGTGGCGCTGGGCGTGGTGGTAACGGCGCTGGTGCAGTCGGTACTGGGCGGTATTGGCCTGGCGGTGACCGGCATACCTGCCGCTACCCTGCTGACGGTATTGATCTTTATCTGCTGCGTGGCACAGTTGGGGCCATTACTGGTGCTGGTACCGGCAATCATCTGGTTGTACTGGAGTGGAGATACCACCTGGGGCACCGTGCTGTTGGTATGGAGCTGCGTGGTCGCCACGCTCGATAACGTGCTGCGGCCAGTGCTAATCCGCATGGGTGCCGATCTGCCGATGATCCTGATCCTGTCCGGTGTTATCGGTGGCTTACTGGCTTTCGGCATGATTGGCCTGTTTATCGGCCCGGTAGTGTTGGCGGTGTCTTACCGTTTACTCACTGCCTGGATGAATGAAGCGCCAGAACCAACTGCCGACCTGGAAGAAGTTGCCAAAGATCTGGAACAGATGTAACCCCGCTTCTGCCCGGGTCACCGGGC
The DNA here is from genome assembly GCF_000347995.1 of Serratia sp. S4. Taxonomy (NCBI): domain Bacteria; kingdom Pseudomonadati; phylum Pseudomonadota; class Gammaproteobacteria; order Enterobacterales; family Yersiniaceae; genus Serratia; species Serratia sp. S4. The sequence goes on along the minus strand of NZ_KB661120.1, from coordinate 2,358,953 downwards.
AGAACTCCCCTTTCCCCTCGCTTGCTTCCAGAATTAGAACATCCGCAATAATAAAATTCGCCGCCGGTTTTCACCTGATGAACACTATTTAAACATACCGAATAAATGCATCTTTTTAGCACTGCGGTAAAAATAGCCGCTAGCAAAAATAAATTCCAATACGCCGGTTGATTAAGACGATTCTTAATGACTAATGACGCTTAAATACCTAGTATTATTGCCATATATTGCTTCAAATACCTGATTTAAAGCAAGATTTCCAAACAATGTAATGCCATACATGTGAATTGCTGTGTGTAGTCTTTGCCCGTCATCCTATGATGGGCTTTTTTTTATTCTTTTTTTGACCGCTTTTGTTCACTGCGCCTTTTTATTTACATTCAGAAATAAAAAAGCCGTAACCTGAGTTACGGCTTTCGCCTTAATAATTATTCCGTATCGCGAAAATTATGTTCTCTTCGACAGATTAACCCAGGTTTGCACCACGGTATCCGGATTGAGCGACAGACTGTCAATACCCTGATCCATCAACCATTCGGCAAAGTCTTCATGGTCAGACGGACCCTGGCCGCAAATACCGACGTATTTACCCTGACGCTTGGCCGCCTGAATAGCCATCGACAGCAGAATTTTCACCGCTTCGTTTCGCTCGTCAAACAGCTCAGAGACCACGCCCGAGTCACGATCCAGCCCCAGAGTTAACTGAGTCATGTCGTTGGAGCCAATGGAGAAGCCATCAAAGTGCTGCAGGAACTGATCTGCCAACAGCGCATTGGATGGGATCTCGCACATCATGATCACTTTCAGGCCGTTCTCACCGCGCTTCAGGCCCTGACGTGCCAATTCGGCCACCACCGCTTCCGCCTGCTCCACCGTGCGAACAAACGGCACCATGATCTCAACGTTGGTCAGGCCCATTTCGTTACGCACGCGTTTTACCGCGTCACATTCCATCGCGAAACAGTCACGGAAATTGTCGGACACGTAACGACCGGCACCGCGGAAGCCCAACATTGGGTTTTCTTCATGCGGTTCATACTTCTCGCCGCCAACCAGGTTGGCATACTCATTGGATTTGAAATCGGACAGGCGCACGATCACTCGCTTCGGCCAGAACGCGGCGCCCAGCGTGGCGATCCCTTCCGTCAAACGACCGACATAGAACTCGGCCGGATGGTCGTAGCCCTGCATCAGCGTCCTGATTTCCGCCTGCAGCTCCGGGGTCTGCTGGTCAAACTCCAGCAACGCCTTAGGATGCACGCCAATCATACGGTTGATGATAAATTCCAGACGGGCCAGACCCACACCTTCATTCGGCAAACGCGCGAAGTCAAAGGCGCGATCCGGGTTGCCGACGTTCATCATGATTTTTAGCGGCAGATCCGGCAGTTCGGTCACTTCGGAACTCTGCACGTTAAAATCGAGGATATCGCTGTAGACGAAGCCGGTATCGCCTTCTGCACAAGAAACGGTGACCTGTTGACCTTCTTTGAGCAGATCGGTCGCGTTGCCGCAGCCAACCACCGCCGGAATGCCCAGTTCACGCGCAATGATCGCCGCGTGGCAGGTACGCCCGCCACGGTTGGTGACGATGGCGGCGGCTTTCTTCATGATCGGTTCCCAATCCGGGTCGGTCATGTCAGTCACCAGCACGTCGCCTGGCTCAATGCGGTCCATCTCGCTGATGTTATGGATGACCTTCACCGGACCTGCGCCAATGCGGTGGCCGATAGCGCGCCCTTCCACCAGCACCGGGCTGGTCGCGTTAAGCTGGTAACGCTCCATCGTTTGCTCGTTCGAACGCACGGTTTCCGGACGGGCCTGCACGATCAGCAATTTGCCGGTATGGCCGTCTTTGGCCCACTCGATGTCCATCGGGCGGCCGTAGTGTTTCTCGATCAGCAGTGCCTGATGTGCCAGCCCCTGAACTTCTTCGTCGGTCAGAGAGAAACGATTGCGTTGCTGCTCTGGCACGTCTTCAATTTGTACCTGCTTGCCGTGATCCTGCGATGGCGCATACACCATGCGGATTTTCTTCGAGCCGAGGTTGCGGCGCACGATAGCCGGGTTGCCTCTCAGCAACGTTGGTTTGTGCACATAAAACTCGTCCGGGTTGACTGCGCCCTGCACCACCATTTCGCCCAGGCCGAAGGCGGAGGTGATAAACACCACCTGATCAAAACCGGATTCGGTATCGATGGTGAACATGACGCCGGAAGATGCCAGGTCAGAACGCACCATGCGCTGTACGCCGGCCGACAAGGCCACGCCGCGGTGGTCATAACCCTGATGCACCCGGTAGGAAATGGCGCGGTCGTTAAACAGGGAGGCGAAAACGTGCTTAATCGCCACCATGACGGCGTCAATACCCTGCACGTTGAGGAAGGTTTCCTGCTGGCCGGCGAAAGAGGCATCCGGCATGTCCTCTGCGGTAGCGGAAGAACGCACGGCAAATGACGCTTCCGGCTCGCCGTCGGCCAGTTGCTGGTAAGCCAGGTTAATCTCACGCTCGAATTCCGCATGGAACGGCGTGTCGATAATCCATTGACGGATTTGCGCGCCCGCCTTGGTCAATTGAGCAATATCGTCAACGTCAGTTTGATCCAGTAACTGATAGATGCGCTGGTTAACACCGCTTTGCTCGAGGAAATCGTTAAACGCCTGCGCGGTGGTGGCAAAACCGTTTGGCACGGCAACGCCCAAATCGGAAAGATTGGTGATCATTTCACCGAGGGAGGCATTTTTGCCGCCGACACGGTCAACGTCGTGCATGCCGAGCTGGTTGTACCAAAGCACATTACGCAAGTCTGGGCCATTGTTGGACATCGAGACAATCCTTATTGCTATCAGTAGGGTATAGACGGATTTAATTCGCTTGCTTTCTCAGCGCCGCTAAAACGGTGCCGAGTCAGACTAGCACAATGATCCATAGGAAATGGAAAGGTGAATCGATCAACCCGGTGAAGAAAGTGGATTTTAGGAAAACTTCCTGAAACGCAAAACCGGCCTGGAACCGTTCCCTGTCGCACTAATAGCTTAAATCTCAACAAATTAAGTATTTTTTAAACTTCAGTTTTAAAAACCCTGTTATTTACGCAGTCTTTGGTGGAAATTACGTCATCATGACTAATAATTCCTCACCGAAAATAAACGCCCGCTTTTCATAAAATTTGAAATAGTGTTTTACCCCAGTGTTTCTATCGCCAGCGTTTATTCCCTGACCGACCTGTTTATTCATCGACTCTGCCCGCATTATCACAATTTTTTTGCCCGCCCCTTTACCGTTGAATCATCTGCAGCCCATGATAAGGGCCAGCAGACGTGATAATGACGTCACTATTTCAGCTAAGGAGCCCCGGGTGGAAAGAAGCGTTTTTTATATTTCGGACGGTACGGCGATCACCGCAGAGGTTTTGGGCCACGCGGTGTTGTCGCAATTTCCGGTCAAGGCCACCACCTTTACGCTGCCCTTTGTAGAAACCGAAGCGCGGGCCCGTGGGGTTTGCCAGCAGATTAACGATATCTATCGTGATACCGGCGTGCGCCCGTTAGTGTTTTACTCAATCATTTCGCCAGAAGTTCGCAAAGTCATTACCCAGAGCGAAGGTTTCTGCCAGGACATCGTGCAGGCGCTGGTTGGCCCGTTGCAGGGGGAACTGGAGGTAGAACCTACCCCGGTGCCTAACCGCACCCACGGGTTGACCGCCAGCAACCTCGGCAAATATGACGCCCGTATCGCGGCTATTGACTACACGTTAGCCCATGATGACGGCATTTCGCTGCGTAATCTCGATCAGGCGCAGGTGATCTTGCTCGGCGTTTCGCGCTGCGGTAAGACTCCCACCAGCCTGTATCTGGCCATGCAGTTCGGTATCCGCGCGGCCAACTATCCGTTTACCGCCGACGATATGGACAACTTGCACCTCCCCGCCGCGCTGAAGCCGTTTCAGCACAAGCTTTTCGGCCTGACGATCGACCCGGAGCGGTTAGCCGCCATCCGTGAAGAACGGCGTGAAAACAGCCGTTATGCTTCCATTCGCCAGTGCCGGATGGAGCTGGCGGAAGTGGAAGCGCTGTTCCGTAAAAACCAGATCCGTTATCTGAACACCACCAATTATTCGGTGGAAGAGATCTCGACCAAAATCCTGGATATTCTGGGCATGAGCCGCCGCATGTTCTAGCCTTAACGCGGCGGGCCTGTCTCCTGCCGCGTGTTGTTTATTTCCCCACCGGCCACGTTTTTTGTGCTTTTTTTAGCGATTTTGATCAACAGAACACAGTTTCTCCGGTTGAATTCATCGGTTTTTACGTTATTGTGATCGCCATCACTTCCCGGCACTCCTGCCGCAGCGAAGAACAGTCTTTAGAGAAAATCATGCACAAAACAGATGAACTGCGGACCGCGCGCATCGACAGCCTCGTCACGCCGCAAGAGCTGGCGGAGAAGTTGCCAATCTCGGCGGAAATCGCGGACAACGTGACGGCCTCACGGCAGCGAATTGAAAAAATCCTGACCGGCGAAGATCGTCGCCTGCTGGTGGTGATCGGCCCCTGCTCTATTCACGATCTTGACGCCGCCATCGATTATGCCGGCCGTCTGAATGCGCTGCGCATCCGTTACCAGGATCGCCTCGAAATCGTGATGCGCACCTATTTTGAAAAACCGCGCACCGTGGTGGGCTGGAAAGGCCTGATCTCCGATCCGGCGCTGGATGGCACCTTCCAGGTCAATCGCGGGATCGAAATGGCGCGTAGGCTGCTGCTGGAAGTGAACCAGCTCGGCCTGCCAACCGCCACCGAGTTCCTGGACATGGTGGTCGGCCAATATATTGCTGATTTGATCAGTTGGGGCGCGATTGGCGCACGGACCACCGAAAGCCAGATCCACCGGGAAATGGCTTCGGCACTATCCTGCCCGGTGGGCTTTAAAAACGGCACCGACGGCAACACCCGTATCGCGATTGACGCCATTCGTGCGGCCCGCGCCGGCCATATGTTCCTGTCACCGGACAAGCACGGCCAGATGACTATCTATCAGACCAGCGGCAATCCTTATGGCCATATCATCATGCGTGGCGGCAAGACGCCGAACTACCACGCTACCGATGTGGTCGCCGCCTGCGACAGCCTGCGCGAATTCGATTTACCGGAGCAACTGGTGATCGACTTCAGCCACGGCAACTGCCAGAAATTGCATCGTCGCCAACTGGAAGTGGCCGAAAACGTCTGCCAGCAGATCCGCGCCGGTTCCGTCGCCGTTGCCGGCGTAATGGCAGAAAGCTTCCTGGTGGAGGGCACCCAGAAAATCGTTGCCGGTCAGCCGCTGACCTATGGGCAATCGATCACCGACCCTTGCCTGAGCTGGTCCGACAGCGAACAGCTGCTGGCCATGCTGGCCGATGCGGTAGACACCCGCTTCTGATCCCAGCGCCGGGGCGCCCGCCCCGGTTTTTCTGTCCGCCATCAAGGCATCTATACCCTATAGCTTTCAAGTTGCAACTAGGCGCCCAGCTCGCTCATTCCCAGGCGCTTACTTAAGTAAGTAACTGGGGTGAGCGACAAATCTGTCGGGAACAGATTTGAACGCTGCTTGCAGCGGCCCTGAAAGGGCAAGGACCATGGATGGGCCTTGTAAGCAGGTAACAACGCTGCAGCTTGAAAGATGACGGGTATATACTGGTAGCAATTCTTGTATCCCCCCTGAAAAGGATTTGGAGTCCGGCATGATCCACTCACTGTTATCCATCCCCTGCGTCACACTGCAAGGGGAACACAAAACCCTGGGTGATTTCCCCGCCCGGGCTTATCTGGTGGTCAACACCGCCAGCAAATGCGGATTTACGCCTCAATATCACGGGCTGGAAAACCTGTGGCAGTACTACCGTGAACGCGGCCTGATGGTGCTGGGCTTTCCCTGCAATCAGTTCGGCGCGCAGGAACCCGGCGATCCGCTGGAGATTGCCAACTTTTGCACGCTGAACTATGGCGTCAGCTTCCCGCTGTTCAGCAAGGTTGAAGTTAATGGCCCAGGCGCGCATCCGTTGTTCAATGAATTAAAACGCCTGGCACCGGGCGTGCTGGGCACTCAACGCATTAAATGGAACTTCACCAAGTTCCTGCTGACCGCTGACGGCCAGCGGGTGAAACGCTACGCGCCGATCACCAAACCCGAACGCCTGTTTGACCGCATTGAAACCCTGCTGAAATAACCCTGAATTTTACGGGCTGAGCCATCTCGGCCCGTGCCACATCCCCTTCCTGCAAAAAGCTTCCATTGGTAAGAAAATTTTCCTTGATGTAACCTTTCGTTCACATGATAATGATTCTCACTTTGATATTAATTACTATTTAATGGTCTGTTTTATAAACACATGACGATGGATAATCACCACCACAACACGCCTGCCCAGGCTGCTCACACCGCTGAAAGTGGCCTGGCCACGCCGCCTTGCTACGACAGTGCGCAACTGCTCGATGCCGATGGCGTGGCGATCATCATCCATCAGGGCCAGCGCTATCAGTTACGACAGACCAAAGCCGGGAAATTGATCCTGACCAAATAATTCCCATCCCTTAACGCCAGCCACCCAGATCCTTTTTGATCCAGGCAGCCAGCAAATCTATTGATATGTTTAAAACATACGGAGAGTTGCGACATGCCTCTGATCTATTCCACCCGGCTGCGTTTATCCGCATTGAGTCTGGCGATTGCCTGTACTCTGCCGACGGTGACTTTTGCACAAACCAGCGAAACCCCTTCTTCTTCCTCGGCGACGGCACCGGTTAAAAAGGACAAAGCCAGCGACGAAACCATGACGGTAGCCGCCACCGGCAATGCGCGCAGCAGTTTTGAAGCACCGATGATGGTCACGGTGATCGAGGCCGATACGCCGCAAAGCCAAACCGCCACCAGCGCCGGCGATATGCTGCGCCGCATGCCGGGCATTACCGTCAATGGCACCGGTCGCAGTAATGGCCAGGACGTTTTCATGCGTGGCTACGGTAAAAATGGCGTGCTGACATTGGTGGATGGCATCCGTCAGGGCACCGATACCGGCCACCTTGGCGCCACCTTCCTCGATCCGGCACTGGTGAAACGCATCGAAGTCGTGCGCGGCCCTTCCGCCCTGCTGTATGGCAGTGGCGCACTGGGCGGCGTTATCGCTTATGAAACCGTAGATGCTGCCGATCTGCTGTTGCCCGGCCATAATAGCGGCTACCGGGTGTATGGCACCGCCGGCAGCGGCGACCACAGCCTCGGCATGGGGGCCAGCACCTACGGCAGAACCGACAATCTCGACGGCCTGCTGTCATTTGGCACCCGAGACGTCGGCAATCTGCGTCAGGGCAACGGCTTCGATGCACCCAATGATGAAACCATCAGCAATCTGCTGGCCAAGGGGACCTGGACGCTCGATGAGAATCAGTCATTGAGCGGCGACCTGCGCTATTACAACAACCGGGCGCAAGAGCCGAAAAACCCGCAGGAATCGGCCAGCAGCAGCGGTAACCTGATGACCGACCGCTCAACTATTCAACGCGACGGCCAGCTTGGCTACAAACTGAAGCCTGTGGGTCAGGATTGGCTCGACGCCGAAGCCAAAATCTATTATTCCGAAGTGGAGATCAACGCCCACACCAACGGCAGTGAAGATGAAGCGCGCAAGCAAACCACTCGCGGTGCCAAACTCGAAAACCGCAGCCGTTTGTTTGCCGATACCTTCGCCTCTCACTTATTGACCTATGGCAGCGAGGCTTACAAGCAGGAGCAGACACCGGGTGGCGCGACAGAAAGCTTCCCACAGGCGAAGATCAACTTTGCTTCCGGCTGGTTGCAGGACGAAATTACCCTGCGCGATCTGCCGGTCACCCTGCTTGCCGGGACGCGTTACGATAATTACAAGGGTTCCAGTGACGGTTACGCCGATGTTGACGCCGACAAGTGGTCATCGCGCGGTGCCGTCACAGTGACGCCAACCGACTGGCTAATGCTGTTCGGTTCTTATTCGCAGGCTTTCCGCGCCCCGACCATGGGAGAGATGTACAACGATTCCAAGCACTTCTCTATCCCCATGGGGCCGACCACCATTACCAACAACTGGGTGCCTAACCCGAACCTCAAGCCGGAAACCAATGCCACCCAGGAATACGGTTTCGGGCTACGCTTTGACGATTTGCTACTGGCTGATGACAGCCTGCAATTCAAAGCCAGCTACTTTGATACCAAAGCCCGCGACTACATCACCACGGATGTCACCATGGAGCTGGGTCGTGGCCCTCGTGGCCCTTATTGCATCAGTTGCACCACTTTCTCGACCAATATCGACCGTGCAAAAATTTGGGGTTGGGACGCAACGCTGAGCTATAAAACTGCCATTTTTGGCTGGGACCTGGCGTACAACCGCACTCGCGGCAAAAACGAAAGCAGCGGCGAATGGCTGAACAGCATCAATCCGGACACGGTAACCAGCACGCTGGATATTCCACTGGGTGAAACCGGCCTGTCGACCGGCTGGGTGGCCACTGTGGCCCAACGAGCCACCCGCGTAGAAACCGGCACCGCAGAACAAGGCGGCTACGGCGTCAACGATTTTTACCTGAGCTATAAAGGCCGCGAACGCCTACAGGGCGTGACCACCACGGTGGTGCTGGGCAACGCCTTTGATAAAGAATATTACTCGCCACAGGGCATACCGCAGGACGGGCGTAATGCCAAACTGCTGGTCAGCTATCAGTGGTAACGTTTTAAATCCGGCGGGCATGAAGATTGCCCGCCGCTTGATTCACACACAGGAGAACCCGCAATGAGCAATACCCTATATGCACGCTACCAGCAGGCAAAAATTGATAATCCAGGCAAATATGCGCGTGACCTGGCTGAAATTCTTGGCGTCAGCGAAGCGGAGCTGACCCACGCCCGCGTCGGTCAGGACACCCGTCGTCTGCGGGCCGATGCCCGTACCCTGCTGACCGAACTCGAACAGGTCGGCATCACCAAATCCATTACCCGTAATAGCTACGCGGTGCATGAGCAAATGGGTCGTTATCGCAACCAGCACCTGAACGGTCATGCCGGGTTGATCCTCAATCCGCGTGAGCTGGATCTGCGCCTGTTCCTCAACCAGTGGGCCAGCGCTTTCGCCATGAGCGAAACCAACAAGCGCGGCGTACGCCACAGCATTCAGTTCTTCGATCATCAGGGCGACGCACTGCATAAGGTTTACACCACCGATGAAACCGATCTCCCAGCCTGGATGGCGCTGGTTGAACGCCACCTGAATGCGGAAAACCCGCCCCTGGAACTGCAACCGGCAGACGCCACGCTCAGTAACGCCTCGCCAGATGCCGACAAAATTGACCAGGAATGGCGTGCAATGACCGACGTTCACCAGTTCTTCCAGTTGTTGAGCCGCAACAAACTGACCCGCCAGCAAGCCTTCAGCGCCGTCGGTAACGATTTGGCCTATCGGGTCGATAACAGCGCCCTGAGCCAATTGCTTAACGCCGCGATGGGCCTGCAGAACGAAATCATGATTTTTGTCGGCAACCGTGGCTGCGTGCAGATCTTTACCGGTCAGATTGAACGCCTGATGCCGCAGGAAGGCTGGATTAACGTGTTCAATCGCCGCTTCACCCTGCACCTGATCGAAGATGCGATCGCCGAAAGCTGGATCACCCGCAAGCCCACCAAAGACGGCTTCGTCACCAGTCTGGAACTGTTTGCCGCCGACGGCACGCAGATAGCTCAACTTTACGGCCAGCGTACCGAAGGCCAGCCGGAGCAAACTCAGTGGCGTGAGCAGGTTGCCGCGCTTGAACCCAAGGACGTTGCCGCATGAAACCTTCATTGACCCGTCGTCTGGCGCTGTGCATTGCGCTGGCGTTGCCGTTCACCGCTGCTGCGGCGGAACGTATTGTCTCGATAGGCGGTGACGTCACCGAAATTGCCTTCGCCCTGGGCGCGGGCGATGAAGTGATAGCGCGAGACAGCACCAGCCTGCAGCCGGAAACCGTTAAAAAACTGCCGGACGTCGGTTACATGCGCCAGCTTAATGCCGAAGGTATTTTGGCGCTGAAACCCACGCTGGTGCTGACCACCGAATTGGCCGAGCCGGCGCTGGTGCTCAAACAGCTGGAAGAGAGTGGCGTTAAAGTGGTGCGCATTCCCGGCGATACCACCTTGCAAAGCGTGCCGGAAAAAATCGCTGTGATCGCCAGTGCGCTTCAGCGCACCGAGCAGGGCAAGCAGTTGAGCACCCGTTACCAGCAGCAATTGGCGGCGGTGAAAACCGATGCGTTGCCGGTCAGGGTGTTGTTCGTCATGAGCCACGGTGGTATTACGCCCATGGCCGCCGGGCAACACACGGCCGCCGACGCGGTCATCACCGCTGCGGGTCTGAAGAACGCCATGCAGGGATTCAGCCGCTATCGCCCGCTTTCGCAGGAAGGCGTGATAGCCAGCGCGCCGGATTTGCTGCTGGTCACCACCGACGGCGTAAAAACGCTCGGCGGCGAACAACAGCTGTGGAAATTGCCTGGCATGGCACTCACCCCTGCGGGCAAACAGCATCGCGTACTGGTGGTTGACGATATGGCGCTGCTGGGCTTCGGGCTGGAAACTCCCGCCGCGCTGGCCAAGCTGCGTCATGCGGCGGAGCAAAAGTAATGCGCTGCCGTACCTCTCCCCGCCTGGCGATGACCAGCCTGCTGGTACTGTTGGCACTATTGGCTTTGGGCGCGGCCAATATGGGGGCGCTGACGCTGTCATTCCGCACCCTGTGGCAACAGCCGTTCAGCGACACCTCCTGGCATATCTGGCTGAATATCCGTTTGCCGCGCGTGCTGCTGGCGGTAGTGATAGGTTGCGCGTTGGCGGTGTCCGGCGCCGTGATGCAGGGGTTGTTCCGTAATCCCTTGGCCGATCCCAGCCTGTTGGGGATCAGTAGCGGCGGCGCGCTGTTTGTTGCGCTGATTATCGTTATGCCGCTGGCCCTGCCGCCGGTGATTGCCCTGTATGGCCACATGCTGGCGGCATTTCTCGGCAGCATGCTGGTATCGCTGTTGATTTACGGTATCAGCCGCAGCGGCCACGGCAGCCTGTCGCGCCTGTTGCTGGCGGGTATCGCCATCAACGCCCTGTGCATGGCAGCGATTGGCGTGCTGTCTTACCTCAGTAATGACCAGCAACTGCGCCAGTTTTCACTGTGGATGATGGGCAGCCTGAGCCAGTCACAATGGCCCACCCTGGCCGTTTCCGCCTCGCTGATCCTGCCGGCCACCCTGCTGACACTATTACAGGCGCGCCGTCTGAATCTGCTGCAACTGGGAGATGAGGAGGCGCATTACCTCGGTGTGAATGTTCAGCGTGCCAAATTGCAGCTGCTGTTGTTGAGCGCATTACTGATAGGCGCAGCGGTAGCGATGAGTGGCGTGATTGGTTTTATCGGTCTGGTGGTGCCGCATCTGGTGCGCATGCGCCTCGGCGGCGACCACCGCTGGCTGCTGCCCTGTTCTGCACTGGGGGGAGCCTGCCTGCTGTTGGTCAGCGATACGCTGGCACGCACGCTGGTGGCTCCGGCAGAAATGCCGGTCGGTTTGATGACCAGCCTGATCGGCGGGCCTTATTTCTTATGGCTGGTGATGCGCCAGCGGGAGCGCGTAGGTGGATAACACAGCAAGCCTGACGGCGCAGCAGTTACGTTACAGCCTGGGTTCGCGGCGGCTGATCAACGATGTCTCACTGAGTATCAATAGCGGCGAAATGGTGGCAATTATCGGGCCGAACGGCGCGGGTAAGTCGACGTTACTGCGCCTGTTAACCGGTTATCTGGCCCCAGGCTGTGGCGAATGTCAGTTGCTCGGGCGACCGCTGGAACAGTGGCAACCACAGCAGTTGGCGAAAGTGCGCGCGGTAATGCGTCAACATAGCGATCTGGCCTTCCCCTTTACCGTAGAGGAAGTGGTCAGTATGGGCCGTGCCCCCCACGGTAAACGCGACGCACAACGGGCGGTACAACAGGTAATGGCGCAAACCGACTGTCTCGAATTGGCCCAGCGCGATTATCGCCAGCTCTCCGGCGGTGAACAGCAACGAGTGCAACTCGCCCGCGTGCTGGCGCAGCTTTGGCAACCGCAGCCAACACCGGCCTGGCTGTTTCTGGACGAACCGACCTCGGCGCTGGATCTCTACCACCAGCAACATACGCTCAGGCTGCTGCGTACGCTGACGCGGCAACAGCCGATTGCAGTGTGCTGCGTATTGCACGATCTCAATCTCGCGGCATTGTATGCGGATCGTATTTTATTGATGCATCAGGGGCAATTGGTCGCTACGGGCACGCCGCAGGAAGTGTTGCAGGCAGAGGTCCTCACCCGCTGGTATCAGGCAGATCTGGGCGTGGTTCATCACCCGGAAGTGGCGTTGCCACAGGTCTATTTGCGTCAGTAGTTTCTTTACCGGGCGCGCTGTACCGCGCCCGTCATCTTTCTTCGTCAATCAGCTAGAGCAAGAGATTTCCAGATGTTTTCCCCAGTCCGGCGGCAACGCGGCGAGATCGTCATACTCTGGGTTATCCGCAAACGGCGCCAGTAACGCCTGATGCAAACGCGCCAGCTTAGTGACATCATCTTGTTCGGCGCTTTCTATCGCCTGTTGCGCCAGATAGTTGCGCAGGATTAGCTTCGGATTCACTGCCTTCATCGCCTGCTGGCGCTGCGCGTCACTCACCTGTTCTTGCTGCAGGCGCTGGCGATACTGCTGATACCAGCCATCGAATGCGGCGCGATCGATAAATTCATCTCGCAGTGGCGACTGCGCCTGCTGCTGCTCCGTCTGGCTTAGCAGGCGGAATGTCCGGCTATAGTCCCGGCCCTCTTGCGCCATCAGACTTAGCAATCCGGTCAGCAAATCATTATCCTGCTGCGACTGGGTGAAAAAGCCGAGCTTGGCTCTCATCTGTTCCCCATAGGCACGCATCAGGGCCGGTTCATAGGCCGCCAGCGCATTTTGCAACTGCTCGGTGCTCATCAGCCCGGAAAGGGTTTGCGCCAGGCGGTGAAGATTCCACAGCGCCACCGCCGGCTGGTTATCATAGGCATAACGCCCCTGATGATCGGAATGGTTACAGATATAGTCGGGCTTATAATCGTCAAGGAAGCCGTAGGGACCATAGTCGATAGTGATACCCAAAATCGACATGTTATCGGTGTTCATCACGCCGTGAGCAAAACCGACGGTCTGCCAATGGGCGATGAGCCGGGCGGTGCGTTCGACCACATCGGTAAACCACAGCAGATAGCCATCGCTCTGATCTTTAAACTGCGGCCAGTGGCGGGCAATCACAAAATCAGCCAACTGCTGCACCTGCTCCGGCTGCTTACGGTAATAAAAATGTTCGAAATGGCCGAAACGCACGTGGCTTTCCGCTACGCGTAGCAGCATCGCCCCACGTTCAGCCTGTTCGCGATAGACGGGCTGATCGCTGGTCACAATGGTCAACGCACGCGTGGTTGGAATGCCCAGATGATGCAACGCCTCGGAAGCCAGGAACTCACGGATCACCGAGCGCAGCACCGCACGGCCGTCGCCCATACGTGAATACGGCGTCAGTCCGGCCCCTTTCAGATGCCAGTCCATGCTGCGACCATCCGCCAGCCGCTGTTCACCCAGCAAAATGCCGCGACCATCACCCAATTGCCCGGCCCAGACGCCGAACTGATGACCGCTGTACACCTGTGCCAGCGGCCGCATACCCGGCAGCAGCGTTTCCCCCGCCCAAATAGGGGTTTTATCCTGAGTAAACCAGCTTTCGTCCAGCCCCAGCTCACGCGCCAGTGGCTCGCTGTGATACAGCAGGCGAGTCCCCTTCAACGGCGTGGGGGTCAATTCGGTATAAAAACCGGCTAATTGTTGTTGGTAAGCATTTTCAAACTGCGGCATAGGCCCTCCGTTCCACCTAGTGTAGAGCCTGGGCGCGGGGATTAACACGGAAGAAATGCAGGGAGAACGCATCTGCCTGATACCAGGACAGATGCGAGGGGATTGGCTTTTATGTATACCGATATGGCTTAAAAGCCTTTTTGCGCTGATGTATAAAATACTTTATCAGCGAGAGAATGATAATGAATAACAGTACCGGGATAGCAGCCAACCTCATCCCGACCATTATTGGAACCATTGTGTGTGCAGTACTCTCAATTATTGTTTTTGAACTCATCGGGCGTTACCCGTAACGCTGCCAAATTATCCACACCAACGCTGGGCCATAAAAAACCTTGCAGGCCAAAAACACCGGCGTGTCTGAGCTTATTAAAATATTCCTCCCTCTCTATTCCTTCGACGATGACTCCCTTGCACAGCAGATTGATATTCTTTAATAGCGAGTCAATGACCACGTCATAACCCTGGTGGGTAAACAGCTGCCAGTAAAATCGCTTATCGATTTTCACGTAGTCGAATAGACCATCATACAATGCGGTCAGAGTTGCCTGACCAGAACCAAAGTCGTCCAACCACAGTGAGAATTTCTCACTAAGCAGACGAATTTTTTCATTGTTTTTCCCCGCCGAAAGATTCGGAAAACCCTCGCTGATTTCAAAGGCGATAAATGACCATTGTTTGATCCGTTCGCACAATTGATCGTCAGCAAGAATCAAATCGACCAGGATTTCTTCGACATCAAGCGTCAACATTACATCGTTTTCGACAAACCAGGCGGCATTCTGCTCCGCCAAACTCAATTGTTCATTAAATAACTCAATCCTTTGCTCGGTGGACAATAAATTAATCCCAATGTCAGCCGGCATCGCCAAATCACCGTCCAGGCTATTAAAACGGTTCAAGATTTCCACCGCCAACAGCCTGCCCTCCATTGAGTAAACAGGTTGAAAAACATAGCTACTAATAAAGTCAGCTTCGAGTTGGATTTTCATTTCAATGCCATAGGCTGAATGGCGAACATCTCATCGTATATCAATATATTTTATCGATCAATCCCTGTGAGATTAATCGGAAATATCAATACAGCCAGTCATAACTTATCATTTAATTGATAGATTAAAGCTATATTAGACGGACATAACGCGGATATGAAAACAATTTGGCTTAAGGCACCAACCGTGACCCACGGCATGAATTTGAGAAGTATTTGGCTTATGTGATAAGATAATTCTGAAAATTTGACTTATCGACATTGTTTTAATTAAAGAAATTCCTATTCCGCGTTAAATATCAAATCCGTATCTCTGGCCTATGTACAACGCAGTGAGCTTAACTGATTAAATTTAATAACGCATCAATTCCTGGCGTTATTCCTTGCATTGAATCGGCAAAAAAATGCCCACCTTGATTTTCGGGTAAAATATGCTACCTGAGTGTTTTTACTGCATTTTTTTGCAAGAAAGGATTACGACATGAAGGAGAGGGAAACTCGTGGCATAAAAAAGGGATGAGTTGCCTCATCCCGGAGCATTCAGGATCCGAACGTTATTTGATCGTTTCAAGCAACCATTGTCGCAGCTCGGTTAATTCTGCGGCCTGCTCTGGGTACTGCACAATCAAAGCATCGCAGCAATTAGCCAACGCCTCGCTGCGATAGGTGCAGCCCACCAGCATCTCGGCCAGCCGTTGAAACGGTGCCGGGCTGAGACTGTCGGTAAAAATCTGCGCCCGGCAAATGGCGCCTTTTTCCACGTCAAAGAAGATATCTACCCCACCCCAGACAAACCGTTCATTCAGCAGGTGACTGAAGGCCGGCGCCTTGCCGAAATTCCATTCCCAACTGCTTTGTTTGGCAAACTGCGCGGCAAAATCCGGCAAATCGGGATAAACGTCAGGCGAAATGATTTCTGCTTTCGCAGTCTCACCATAATGGTCAAAGAACGCCTGAGTTATTGCGTCGCACACCTGCTGGTGGCTGATATCGGCTTTAAATTCCGCCAGATTGGCAACGCGAGAACGTACCGAGGTGATGCCCTTGGCCTGCAATTTTTTAGGGTCCGGATTAAGGTAGTCGGCCAGGCGATTGAGATCCGCGTTCAGCAACAAGGTGCCATGGTGGAACCCGCGATCCTGAGTTTCCCGGTAGGCCGAGCCGGAGATTTTACGCACGCCCTCTGCGGTATCAATCACCAGATCATTGCGTCCCGATGCGGTGGCCGCAATGCCCAACTGAGCCAGAGCTTGCAGAATAATGCCGGTTGAGACGGTTTTATCATAACCGGGTTTGCCTGCCATAAAGGTAAAACAGCTATTGCCCAAATCGTGGAATACCGCACCACCGCCGCTGCTGCGGCGTGCCAGACGAATACCATCCTGCTCCATGCGGCGGGTGTTGCACTCTTTCCAGGGGTTTTGTGACTGACCAATGACCACGGTTTCGGCATTGCGCCACAGGAACAGAATTTTCTGCGTGGTCATTTCGCGGAAGATGCACTCTTCCACTGCCAGATTGAACCAGGGATCGTAGGAATCGGAAATCAACAGGCGTAAGTTACTCATGGCGGCCACCGTTAACAATGTGATACCGCCATGATACACCAAATCAAGAGGTTAGAGCTAAATGCGACGCGCCTGCCAGTAGACCTTCTTCCAGTACACGTTGTTCAGCGAGGAACGTATCACGCCGCGGCTGGTTGAGGCATGGATAAACTGATCGTTGGTGTCATAAATGCCAACGTGCAAACCATTTTCGCCGCCACCGGTTTTGAAAAACACCAGATCGCCTGGCATCAGCTCATCGCGCGAGACTTTGGTTCCCAGCGAGGTTTGCTCTTCAGTAGAGCGTGGTAATTGCATATCGAAACGATCGCTGAAGGTGCGATAAACAAACCCGGAGCAGTCGACGCCACCGCGGTCTAACCCGCCGTAGCGATAAGGGGCACCGTACCATTGACGCAGCTGTTCGTTTAACTGAGCGACAACCACAATCGAATCGGCCAATCTGCCGCTAGGTGGCGGCGCATGGCTGCTACAACCGGCAAGAATTAAACTGGCTAATAAAAACCAAATACGCATCCGCATAATATCCCTTCATTGAACAGATTGCCGCTTTATGCCTCCCGCTAAAGCATACCGCCTGCGAGGCAAAGCCGACACCAGCTAAGGAAAGCGCTATTTTGGGCTAATTTATCCCCCTGTAGGGGAAAAAGGCAAGCATGGTGAAGGAGATAATCGAATTGACGCCGTTTTTCGCGCTATTGGGGCGTTTTTACCTTGGCCTGACTGTTAATCAGCCACACGCCAAACAGGATAAACAGCGTGCCCAAGGTTTTCAGCAGCGTGGCGGATTCATTAAACCAGGGCAGGATCACCGCGGCCAGATAGACCAGCGCATAACTTACACTCAACAGCGGGTAAGCACGATTGAGTGGCAAATGGTGCAGCGCGAAGAACCAACACAGCATTGACAGCGCATAGCCAAAAATACCGCCGCTGACCGCCACTAACGGCAACCAATACTGCATAAACAGGTTCAGGGTGACATCGGCAAATGACATCAGTGGGATCTGCGCCATACCCCACTTCATCAGCAACTGTGCCAGCGTGACTAACAGCACGCTGGCCGCGCCCCAGGCATAACCTCTCATGGATTGATACTCATCAGCAGGATCCCCAGCATGATTGAAGCCACTCCGTACCAATGGCGTGCGGTAGTCGGCTCATTAAACAGCCAGCGGGCGGCCAGCGTCACCAGAACAAAATTCAGGCTGAGCGTCGGATATGCCAGGCTGAGCGGCAAACGTTGCAACACATTAAGCCACACCGCCATGCCCAGTCCCAACAGCAAAACGGCCAGCGCCAACCAGCGCAGCGTTACCCCCCGCCTGACTTCGGGAGGTAACTGCCAGCTCAGAGCGGCCTGTTTCTGGCACAGCTGCCCACCACAGGTGAGCAGACTGACCAGTACCACCAACAAATAGCCGACTATCATGGCTGCTGTTGGTACCAGAACAACGCCAGACGATTCATCACCTCAACCTTATCTGCTTTCGGCAGCTTTTGCTGATCAATGCTTTCTCCACGCGACAACTGCAACACCAGTGAGACATCGCCCTGTTTACGCGCCTGTGCCAGCCACTGCGGGAAATCGCTGTCGCTGATGAGATGGCTGCGGGCATCCGGATACTCCAAACCGTAGGACACCTCCCCCTTCTGGTTAAACATCAATACGTCGCTGCGCTTCAACTCCCAGGCCAACCCAGCCGCTACGCCAACGCTGTCGGTCAGCACGTAGCGGCTATGGCCTAATTCAGCCATATTCACCCGGATAAAGTTTTGCGGCAGCTTGGAGTCGGTCACCTGCTGCGGAATGGCGTAACCAATCAACAAACACAGCAACAATGGGCAAGCCGCTGCCCAGCTCCAGCGTTGCGCATTATTACGCACCGACACTACGGCAAACAACAACCAACCGGCAAAGGCGATAATGCCGATAACAATCTTCGGCCACTCTTGCGCGGTAAACAAATGCACTTTGGGTAACAGTCCGGAGCCCAGAACCACCAGCGCCAGGATGCAGATTAAGCCAAACAATCCGTTTAATACGGCGTTAACCTTGAATACCTTGCTGCGCAATGCCGCCACGCAATCTTCGGCATAGGCTGCCATCAGCAATGCCAGGGGTGCCATGCACGGTAAAATATAGGTCGGCAGCTTGCCCTTGGCGATGCTGAAGAAGATCAACGGCATCATTACCCAGCTAAGCAGGAAGAACAGTTCCGGACGCTGAACGCGTTCCCGCCAGCCCTTGAGCAAGGATCCCGGCAGTAGCGCCAACCAGGGCAACACCGCCGCCATCAAAACCGGGACGTAATACCAGAACGGGGCTTTATGTTGCGCGTTGTCCTCGGCGAAACGTTGAATATGCTCCACCCAGAAGAAGTAGTTCCAGAAATCCGGCTCACGCTGTGCGATGGCCAGCGCCCAAGGCAAGCTCAGCAGCACAGCCACCACGATAGCCACTGGGCCGTAGATCAGCAGGTCTTTAATTCGCCGTTGTTGAATGACGATCGGGATCACCGCGATCACCGGTACCGCCAGTGCCAGAAAACCCTTGGTCATAAAGCCCATGCCGCAGGCTAGCCCCAACAGCACGTAGCCGCCCAGCTTGCCTTTGGCCGTGGTCGCTTTCAGCGTCAGATAATAACTGACCATCGCGGCGGCCAGCCACAAGGAGATCATCGGGTCCAACACGCTGTAGGTACCGATACTGAATACCAGAACCATCGACAGGAAAATCAACGTCGCCAGGCTGGCACGGCGCGCATTGCGCCACATCAGCATTGCCAGTGCGAATACCAGCAGCGCCGTCATGCCGGTACTGAATACCGAACCGAAGCGCACCGCAAAGTTGGTATCGCCAAACAACCATTGGCTGATGTTATTGAACCAGTAGCCGGCCACCGGTTTTTCAAAATAACGCAGGCCAAGCAAATGTGGCACTACCCAGTCGCCACGTTGCAGCATTTCGCGGCTAATCTCGGCGTAGCGGGTTTCATCCGGTTGCCATAGCAGGCGACCGTTGAGCGGAATCAGGTAAACCAGAGCAAAAAAAATGGCCAACAAAATGGCCCATGATCCTTTTAGCGCCTTCATGAATCGTCCTTCACATCGGTTTGACAACCCAGCCAACCTTCGCGGCCAGGGAAAGGAGCGCGCTCGACGCGGCCCAATGGCAATGACGCCAAATCTTGAGGCAACAGTGCGCTTAACGGACAGAATTCTATGCCCTGCCGTTGCGCCCGCTGCAGTAACTGCTCGAACATTGCGGCCTGTGACATGCCCTCCACCTCGGTATGAATGGTATACACCGGCACACCACGATCGTTTTCAATCGCCCGCAGAATGTAATCGTTGAAATCATTCATACTCACTTCACTACCTATCACCTCATCAAAGGTAGGCAGCGTGACCGGGATTTGTACGGTTCCCAACCGACCATCGCTTAACACCGGACGGAAGGGATGGGTGCCACGACAGTCGCTGTTGTAGTGAAAACCAAAACGCTGCTTCACTTCCAGCACCCGCGTATCGGCACGCCAACCGGCAACCGCCGAACATTTGACAGGCTGACCGGTACTGTTGGCCAGCGCATCCACACCGAGCTGAACCTGCTGCATCAGTTGCGCTTCTGACCAACGGCCAACCTTGGCCTGCCAACCCTGGTGATCCCAGGCGTGCAGCCCCACTTCATGCCCAGCCTGGGCAGTCAGTTTCATCAACGGCCCCAGGGCACGGGCAATATTACGCCCCGGCCAGGCCGTGCCTGCCAGCAAAATATCCCAGCCGTACAGTGACGCGGCATTGGAGCGCAGCATTTTCCACAGGAATTTCGGACGCAAAAGGCGCCACAAATGGCGCCCCATATTGTCCGGTCCAACGCTGAAGAAGAAACTGGCCTGAATATTGTACTTGTCGAGCAGCTCCAGCAACTGCGGCACCCCCTCTCGGGTGCCGCTGAAGGTATCTACGTCAACTCGCAGACCGACTTTCTTCATGCACCGTCACCTTCCTGAACGGTCGTACGCAGGAAGTAATCCAACGTATCAGCGACGGTTTGCTGCATGGCGATGGTTGGCTGCCAATCCAGCAAGCGGCGGGCATTCTTGATGCTCGGCGTGCGGTGCTCAACGTCCTGATAGCCTTTACCGTAATAGCTGCTGCTTTCAACGTCCTTGAAGCCGGCAAACGGTGGGAAACGGTCACGCAGCGGATGGTTGTTGAAGCTTTCGAGCAGCATTTCTGCCAACTCGCGGATACTGGCTTCGTTGGTCGGGTTACCGATGTTGACGATCTGGCCATCGCACAGGCCATCACGGTTTTCGATAATGCGGAACAGCGCTTCGATACCGTCATTGATGTCGGTGAAGCAACGTTTTTGCGCCCCGCCGTCCATCAATTTAATTGGCGAGCCTTCCACCAGGTTGAGGATCAGCTGGGTAATGGCGCGAGAAGAACCGATACGTGCGGCATCCAGGTTATCCAGACGTGGACCCATCCAGTTAAACGGACGGAACAGCGTGAACTTCAAGCCTTCTTTGGCACCGTAAGCCCAGATCACTCGATCCAGCAACTGCTTGGATACCGAGTAAATCCAGCGCTGTTTGTTGATCGGGCCGACAATCAGGCGTGAGTGGTCTTCGTCGAATTCCTTGTCGTCACACATGCCGTACACCTCGGAGGTGGACGGGAAGATAATGCGCTTGTTGTATTTCACGCAGTCGCGGACGATTTTCAGGTTTTCTTCGAAATCCAGCTCGAATACGCGCAGTGGGTTGCGGGTGTATTCAATCGGTGTGGCAATCGCCACCAGCGGCAGGATCACGTCACATTTCTTGATGTGATACTCGATCCACTCGGAGTGGATGCTGATATCCCCTTCCACAAAGTGGAAGCGCGGGTTACCCAGGAAACGGCTGATGGCGTCAGAACCGATATCCAGACCGTAGATATCATAGCGGTCATCACGCAGCAGGCGTTCGGTCAGGTGGTTACCGATAAAGCCGTTAACGCCGAGGATCAGCACGCGGGTTCTGCGTTTCATCACTGCGTTTGGCTTGGCGGCCAGGCGCACGTCGGTGACGATCCCCATTTCCTGCGCCAGACGGCTGCCTTGCACGTACAAACCGACATCGTTTTGGCCGGCCACAATTTCCAGCGCACCTTCACCGCAGGCAATGATCAGCGGAGAGGTACTGAGCACGGTACCCGGTTGCTTGTCATGCCGGGTATCCAGCACGCGGGCACGCCAGACAATCAGTTTACGCTGGCCAAGGTAGCTGAAAGCACCAGGGTAAGGTTCGGTCACGGCACGGACCAGGTTGTTAATTTCCTGCGCTGATTTATGCCACAGAATTTCACCATCTGCCGCGGTGCGACGACCAAAATAGCTGGCTTCAGCTTCATTTTGCCTGGTGAATGAGGCCGTCCCGTTTTTCAGCTTCGGCAGTTGCTCTTTCAGCAGCGCCTGTGCCGCTTCCAGCACTTTTTTGTGCAGGGTCAGCGCGGTATCGTTAGCGGCAATCGCCACTTTGTGCTGGCCAACAATATCACCGGCATCCGCACGCTTAACCATTTTGTGCAACGTGGCACCGGTTTCGGTTTCACCATTTATCAGCGCCCAGTTTACCGGTGCGCGACCACGGTAATGCGGCAGCAGTGAGCCATGCAGATTGAAGCCGCCTTTTGGCGCCAGTGACAGCAACTCTTCACTCAGCATATTGCGGTAATAGAATGAGAAAATAATGTCAGGCTGCATCTCGCGGATACGTTCGATCCACAGTGGATGGTTAACGTCTTCCGGAGCATAAACCGGCAACTCCAATTCGGCACCCACACGGGCAACGGAGGAGAAAAAGTTGTTCTCACCAGGATCGTCGGTATGGGTGAATACCGCCTGAATATCATAGCCCGCGTCAGTCAGCGCTTTCAGACCAGCGCAGCCAATATCATGGTAAGCAAATACGATAGCTTTCATTATTCTTCTTCCTGAGTATTGTGGTTCGGCTGTTCACCGACCACTTTCTGAACAAAATAACGGGGGCGAGCACGAACATCGGTATAGATGCGACCGATGTACTCTCCCAACAGGCCCATGCCGACAAATTGGGCGCCGATAAAGGTAAACAGCACGGCAAACAGGGTGAACACCCCGCCGCCCGACCATTCAGGTCCCATAATCAAACGCAAGGCGATCAACAGCACCGCCAGCAAAAAACCTGACAGCGCCACCACACTGCCCACCACGCTGAGCAAACGCAGCGGCGTCGTGGTCAGGCAGGTGATCAGGTCATACATCAGGTTAATCAGCTTCATCAGGCTGTATTTGGAATCACCAAACTCGCGCTCCGCATGCAGCACTTCAATTTCAGTGGTGCGGCGGGCAAAGGTATTCGCCAGAATGGGGATAAAGGTACTGCGCTCGTGGCAGTTCAACATCGCCTCGATAATATGGCGGCGATAGGCGCGCAGCATGCAGCCGTAATCCCCCATCGATTTACCAGTGGCGCGTTGGATCATCATATTGATGATGCGCGAAGCGCTTTTGCGGAACCAGGAATCCTGACGGTTGGCACGCACGGTTCCCACCACGTCGTAACCTTCCTCCGCCACTTTCACCAGACGCGGGATCTCTTCCGGCGGGTTTTGCAAATCGGCATCCAGCGTAATCACCAGATCGCCACTTACCTGATTGAAACCGGCCATGATCGCCGAATGCTGGCCATAGTTACGGTTAAGCAACACGGCAATCACGCAGCTGCCCGGCTGTTCGGCCGCGGCGGTCAGCATATCGGCAGAATTGTCGCTGCTGCCGTCATCGACCAGGATAATTTCATAAGGTTGGGTCAGTTGTTTACAGGCGGCGGTGGTACGTTCGAGCAAGGCAGGCAAACTTTCCTGCTCGTTATAGACCGGGATCACCACCGAAACTTTTTTTATCGGTTCAACGCGAGACACGTAACGACTCCACAACAGAAGACAAGGCTTTAACCACGCGATCAACATCGGCGTCGGTCATATCAGGGAATAGCGGCAAGGTGCACAGACGTGCCGAGTTCCATTCGGTATTGGGCAAGGAAAGCTGCGGATAGCGACCACGATAAAACTTCTGGGTATGGGCGGCACGGAAATGCAGGCCGGTACCGATACCCATTTCTTTCAGGCGTTCCATCAACTGGTCGCGATCGATACCGCAGCGTTCAGCGTCAACGCGCACCATAAACAGATGCCAGGCATGGTCGTGCGGATAATCAGGTAATCCCAACGGCAGGAAAGGCGAACCTTCCAGAGCGGTGAGGTAACGTTGCGCCAGCGCCTTGCGGCGAGCATTAAGCTGCGGCAAACGGGCCAACTGCACCACGGCGATAGCCGCGTGGATATCGGAAAGATTGTATTTGTAACCAGGCTCGACCACTTCGGCCTGGGGTTTGCGCCCCAACTGCTGGCGATCAAAAGCATCAACGGCCAGGCCGTGGAACTTCAGACAGCGCAGGCGATCTGCCAGTTGGTCGTCGTCGGTGGCGATCAGGCCGCCTTCGGCACAGGTCAGGTTTTTAATCGCATGGAATGAGAAAATTGCCGTGCCGCGAGCCCCCACCCACTCACCGTTGTAACGGGCGCCCACCGCATGAGCGGCGTCTTCAATCAGGGGGAGATTGTGGCGTTTAGCCACCTCACGCAGTGCATCCATCTGCAACGGTGCGCCGGCGTAGTGCACCGGGACAATGGCTTTGGTTTTCGTCGTAATGGCGGCTTCAACATCACTGGCGCTGACCATCAGCGTATCGCGGTCAACGTCAATCATTACCGGCGTCGCACCGAGCAATTCAATCATGTTGAGGGTAGAAACCCAGGTCTGGGACGGGGTGATAACTTCGTCACCCGGGCCAATGTTCAACGCCATCAGAGTGATATGCATACCTGCAGTAGCGGAACAGACGGCGATGGCGTGTTTACAGCCGAAGGTGGCACAGAACTCACTTTCCAACTGCTGATTTTGCGGCCCGGTGGTGATCCAGCCTGAGCGCAATACCTTTTCTACCGCCGCGATCTCTTCATCGCCAATCGCCGGGCGTGAGAAAGGTAAAAATTGATCCATAGTTAACCCCAAACGTATCAAATTGCTTTAATGACACTGTAGATCTCTTTTATTTAACGAATATTAAACGCCAGAGAGAATCGTTCCTGATGGATTAACTGCCAATGTACGGCCACAAGCTTAACTAAACCTTAAGATGCGATTTATTATCAGCTAACTATCTGATTTGCGGGGGCCATCATCATTAAATTTAATTGATTTCAAAATCAATTAGTTATAGTTATATGTAATTATTTAATTATTCTGTTTGAACTTAATCATCGTAGCACGTCAGCGACGGTTTTCAAGATTGATGCGGTATTTTGGGGAAGCAAGGGGAAATAAAGCCGGTCGTTACCCGGCTATTTATATCAGGTCCGTTTATTTTTCGTTTAAGTCGCATTTTCAATGCGCTAACGCATTATGCCGTCCTGGTCATAATCCAGCGTTGATCGCCTACCGCCTGCAGGTGAAAATCCACGTCATAGATCTGTGAAAGCAATACCGGCTCCATCACTTCCCGCGTGGTTCCCTGCGCGACAAGACGCCCGGCATGCAGCAACCAGACCCGATCGGCCTGCTGCAAGGTATGATTAAGGTCGTGCGCGCAAACCAAAGCGCTACGTCCACTCTGACAAAACTCACGCAGTAACCGATCCAGCGCTACTTTTTGCGCCACATCCAGGCTATTGGTCGGTTCATCCAGCAGCAGCAGTTGGCTATGAGGATTGACCGTCGGCCAAACCTGCAGTAATACCGCGGCCAGGCGCACCCGCTGCCATTCCCCCCCGGACAACTGAGTCAGCATGCGCGGCAGCTTGTCCATCAGTTTAAAACGCTGGCACAGATAAACAATAGTGCTCTCCAGCGCCTGTTCCGTGCTACCTGCAGGCCGGTGCAGTTCCAGATACTGGAATACCGGCATCAGCGCCACTGGCGGCTGTTGCTGGCTTAAATAAGCACGGCGCAGAGCCAGTTCATTGCCCTGATAACCCGCCAGCGGCTGGTCTGCCAGCCGGATCTCGCCCGTGCCAGGCAGCATGCCTGCCAAACACGCCAGCAGTGTACTTTTGCCGGCTCCGTTCGGGCCAATAAGGTGAAACTGCAACCCAGCATCGACCTGTGCTGAAAATGGGGCCAGACGCCCTTCTACCCCAACCTGACTGAGTTGCAGCATTATGAATTATCGCTCCTTCTTTATATTACTTGGCCAACGCCTGTTTGACGGCGGCCACCAACGCAGGATCTTCCGGTGTCATATCTGGAGAGAAACGTTGGATCACATTGCCATCACGCCCGATCAGGAATTTCTCAAAATTCCACAGAATGTCACCGGTTTGCTTCGGTGCCCGGCCTTTACTGCTCATGCGCTCCAGGAATCCACTGTCCTGCGGCACCACGGCTTGCGGTTCGGCGGCAATCAGCGCCTGGTACAGCGGATGACGGTTTTCGCTGTTCACTTCAAGCTTGGCAAACATCGGGAACTCAACGCCAAAGGTGCCACGGCAAAACGCCAGGATCTCTTCGTTGCTGCCAGGCTCCTGCCCGAGGAACTCGTTGGATGGGAAGCCCAATACCTCAAAACCCTGGTCACGGTAGGTTTCGTACAGGGCTTCCAGCCCGGCATATTGCTTGGTCAGGCCGCATTCCGAAGCCACATTGACCACCAGCAACACGCTGCCTTTATATTTGCCCAGCGTGGTGGATTGATTCTCGATAGTGTTCAACGGAATGTCATAAATCGCTTGAGTCATGGAGCTTATCCTCTTGTTTTACTTGCAGGTGAACAGAGAAACTACCTTAAGCTTTTTACCCGGGTCAGTAGCCAGATAAATAGCGGTGCCCCCAGGGTGGCGGTTACCACGCCGATGGGTAATTCAGCCGACAGCAGCGTAATACGCGCCACCACATCGGCCGCCAGCAACACACCGGCGCCAGCCAGTGCGCAGCCCGGCAATAAATATCGCTGATTGGTCAGGCCACTGAGACGCAGCATGTGCGGTATGACCAGTCCGACAAAACCAATCACCCCGGCCAAAGCCACACTGACGCCCACCAGCCAGCCGATGGCCAGCACCAGTAGATTACGCCACAGATGCAGGGAAAGCCCAAGTTGACGCGCCTGTACTTCACCCAGCGCCATAAAGTTTAGCGCCTTGCCCTGGCAACACAGCCAAAGCAGCACCGGTAACAATGCCAGCACCAGCCATTTCTGCCGCCAGTCTACACCGCCAAAACCGCCCATCATCCAATACATCAGCTGGCGCAGGTCCAGGCTGGAACTAAAATACACCGCCCAGGTCATCACCGCGCTACACACAATGCCCAAGGCAACACCCACCAGCAGTAGACGCGCATTGGTCAGACGTTTGCGACGGGCAAAGCTCAGCAGCAGGAAGGTCATGACCAGCGCGCCGGCAATGGCGCTCAGGCTCATAAATGCTACCGGCAGCAGGCCGTTGCCCAGCAGCACCGTTAGCACCAGTGCCACCCCCGCGCCGTTGGCGACGCCCAGCAAACCCGGCTCAGCCAGCGGATTTTCAAACAGCGACTGCATTACCGCCCCGGCCACCGCCAGGCTGGCCCCTACCAACATCACTGCCAGCGCGCGCGGCAGGCGTAGTTGCCAGACAAACAGCTGCGCGGCCTCACCCGACCACTGTGAGGGCCAAAGCCAAACGTCGCCCGCACTGAGGCTGAAAACAAAGGCCACGGCAACGCCCAGCGTTAGCAGCAACAGATGGCGTTTATCGCGATGGCGCTGTTTGTGCAGCAATAAGGTAAAGGTCTGGCTGGCTGGCATAGGCGTGGCGATTCCCTGCTGGCCGCCAAGGCGGCCGAATAATTGACGTCTGGGTCAAATATTAGGGGGTTAGTGCCCGAAGGGAAAGCATTGCATCAGGAGAATCACAGGAAAACAGCAGCTAATCCTGCCGGTCACCCGTAAGTGATGGCAAAATCAGCCGCCGTTGAATCAATCAGCGACGCGGGTCGTTATCGTTTTGCGGGTAAGGTTTGCCATGGCCATTGTCCTTACCACGGTCATTGTTCTTACCACGGTCATTATCACGACCGCCGTTATCATGATGGTTGCCATTGTCATGGCGGTCGCCGTCGTTACGATTATCGCGTTCACCGTGGAACGGGTTACCGCCACGATGATCGTAACCCCGCGGCGGCGAGGATTGCCAGCGGCCACCATCCCAATACATACCCCGTTTGTTGCGTTCCCCCATACCTCGCCCCTGGTGCTCATGCCACCATTGCGGCGGACGCCAGTCATAACCATCCCAATAGTAACCCCGACGGTCCTGATCCCCCAGATGCACCGCCACGCCCGGCACGTTGATATCGATAGAGACATCCGCCTGCGCAGCCACCGGCAGCAACAGCGGTAAACACACCAGCAACAGGATCTTTTTCATTGTACGCTCCGACTTTATTTTCTTGCTGAGTGGGTTATATCAGTGTGCTTATTTTGCGCCTATCTCACCAACGCCTATTTTCGGATCGTTTTCATCTCCCTTACACATTCCATACTTTTTATTTTTTTGAATAAAACAGTCGCTAACAACCTTTAACGAATAGCTAAAAAACCGAATGCCGCACGCTATTTATAAGCACTGTAGTACTGAGCACGGCGCTAAGCGCCTGCTGCTTCGGGCCTCACGGTGGGGGTCATCGTGGCGGTAGCGGACCGGGGCACGACTACAATCACTATTAATCTCCAGGGGCTTCGGTCCCTGATTTATTCCCACCCCATCATAATATAAAATAAATATAAGAATAATCCGCAAGCAATATATTATTTAAGCATGAAGAGATGGCGTCAATTTTATTAGGTAGACGTATTTATTTTCTATGGTCTAAGAATAAACCGAAAATTTCCGCTAAAAAGAAAAAGGCCGCAAAAGCGGCCTTTTTGGTTTCACGCAACTTACTCTTTCGGGCTTGCGTTCTCTACCCGACTTTTCAGTTTTTGCCCTGGACGGAAAGTGACCACGCGACGCGCCGTAATCGGAATGTCTTCGCCGGTCTTCGGGTTACGCCCCGGACGTTGGTTCTTGTCACGCAAATCAAAATTGCCAAAACCTGACAGTTTAACCTGCTCACCGTTTTCAAGAGCACGACGAACCTCTTCGAAAAACAGTTCTACCAGGTCTTTGGCATCCCGTTTGCTAAGCCCAAGCTTTTCAAACAGGTGTTCTGACATTTCAGCTTTAGTAAGCGCCATAGGTTCAATCCCTCAAGGATGCTTGGAATCGCTGTTTTAGAGCCTCTACACATTTTGCAACGGTAACGGCTATCTCCTCTTCTTCCAGTGTACGAGCGGTATCCTGCAATACCAGACTGATAGCCAGGCTCTTATAACCCTCTGCCACGCCCTTGCCACGGTACACATCAAACAAGTTTACGCCAACTACCTGATTTGCGCCAACTTTCTTACACTCTGCCAAAATATCTTCTGCGGGGACGTTTTCAGCCACCACAACGGCAATATCACGGCGGTTTGCCGGGAAGCGAGAAATCTCCCGCGCCTGAGGTACGGCGCGGCTTGCGACCTTGTCCCACTCCAGTTCAAACACCACTGTGCGGCCGTTAAGATCCAGTTTACGTTCAAGTTCCGGATGAACCACACCGATGAAACCTACACGTTCACCCTGGAAATAAATCGCTGCGCTCTGCCCTGGGTGCAGGGCCGGATTAGCCTCTGCCTTGAACTGAATTTCGGATAATTTACCGGTCAGCTCCAGGACAGACTCCAGATCCCCTTTTAAATCATAGAAGTCGACTGGCTTACGCGCCAGATCCCAATGTTCTTCATGCGTATGGCCCGCAATCACCCCTGCCAGCATGACGTCCTGACGGATACCCAGATTTGCCGCAGTATCAGGGACAAAGCGCAGGCCGCTTTCAAACAGGCGCAGACGCGTCTGCTGGCGATTCTGGTTATAAACCACCGCGGACAACAAGCCAGTCCACAGCGACAAACGCATGGCGGACATCTCTACCGAGATTGGGCTTGGCAGGATCAGAACTTCTTCGCCCGGGTGCAGCAAGGCCTGTACTTTAGGATCAACGAAGCTGTAGGTGATCGCTTCCTGGTAACCGTGATCGACCAGCATGGTCTTCACGCGTTTCAGTGTCAGATCTGCTTCGCGATGCTTGGTCATGATCAGGTCAGCGCGGACCGGCACGTCAGGAATGTTGTTGTAGCCGTAAACACGCGCCACTTCTTCCACCAGGTCTTCTTCGATTTCCATATCGAAACGCCAGCTCGGCGCAACCGCCAGCCAGTTATCGCCCTGCTCGGTCACCTGGCAACCCAGACGACGCAAAATGTCACTGACCTGCTCGCTTGGCACCACATGGCCAATCAGGCGATCGAGCTTTTCACGACGTAAGGTAATGGTAGCGCGCTTCGGCAATTCACTTTCGGTGGTCACATCGATAACCGGGCCGGCCTGGCCGCCACAGATATCAATCAACAGGCGAGTCGCACGCTCCATCGCTTTGTACTGCAACGCCGGATCAACACCGCGCTCGTAACGATGGGAAGCATCAGTGTGCAGACCCTGACGGCGTGCGCGGCCGGTAATGGCCAGCGGGTTGAAGAACGCACATTCCAGCAGCACGTCCTGAGTTGATTCATTCACCCCTGAGTGTTCACCACCGAAGATGCCGCCCATCGCCAGAGCTTTCTGGTGATCGGCAATCACTAAGGTATCGGCATTCAGTTTGGCTTCGGTACCGTCCAGCAACGTCAGAGGCTCCCCAACGTTGGCCATACGCACCACGATACCGCCTTCGATGCGGCTCAGATCGAAGGCATGCATTGGCTGCCCCAGTTCCAACAGCACGTAGTTGGTAACGTCCACCACCGCATCTATAGAACGAATGCCGCAGCGACGCAGCTTCTCACGCATCCACAACGGGCTGGCGGCCTTGACGTCGATACCTTTTACTACGCGGCCAAGGTAACGCGGACACGCCTGTGGCGCATCTACGCGGATCGGCAGCGTATCGTTAATGGTGGCAGCAACCGGGCTCATGTCCGGTTCGGTCAGGGCAACCTGGTTCAGCACCCCAACGTCACGCGCCACGCCAATAATGCCCAGGCAATCGGCGCGGTTCGGCGTTACGCTGATTTCGATCGCGTTGTCATCCAGCTTCAGATATTCACGGATATCGGTGCCAATCGGTGCGTCTTCCGGCAACTCAATGATACCGTCGTGATCGTCAGTAATACCCAGCTCGGAGAACGAGCACAGCATCCCTTCCGAAGGCTCACCGCGCAGTTTGGCGGCTTTGATTTTGAAATCGCCCGGCAGCACCGCGCCCACGGTAGCAACGGCCACTTTCAGACCTGTACGGCAGTTTGGTGCACCACAGACGATATCCAGTAAGCGATCGCCGCCCACGTTGATCTTGGTCACACGTAGTTTGTCGGCGTTCGGATGCTGACCGCACTCAACCACATGGCCCACGACGACGCCATTAAAGGCACCGGCTACCGGCTCCACGCCGTCCACTTCCAGGCCGGCCATGGTAATTTGATCGGATAATGCTTCGCTGCTGATGGCCGGGTTTACCCACTCGCGCAACCAGAGTTCACTGAATTTCATGTAATATTCCCGCCTTACTTAAACTGTTTGAGGAAGCGCAGATCGTTTTCGAAGAACGCACGCAGGTCGGTAACGCCGTAACGCAGCATCGTCAGACGCTCCATACCCATACCGAAAGCGAAGCCGGAGTAAACTTCCGGATCGATACCCACGTTGCGCAGCACGTTCGGGTGAACCATGCCGCAGCCCAGAACTTCCAGCCACTTGCCGTTTTTGCCCATCACATCCACTTCAGCGGATGGTTCGGTAAACGGGAAATAAGAAGGACGGAAACGAACCTGCAAATCTTCTTCAAAGAAGTTATTCAGGAAATCATGCAGCGTGCCCTTCAGGTTGGTGAAGCTGATGTCCTTGTCGACAATCAGGCCTTCCATCTGATGGAACATCGGAGTATGCGTCTGATCGTAGTCATTACGGTAAACACGACCCGGCGCAATAATGCGGATTGGCGGCTGCTGCTCCTTCATAGTGCGGATCTGCACGCCAGAAGTTTGGGTGCGCAGTAAACGCGTAGCATCGAACCAGAAGGTATCGTGATCGGCACGCGCCGGGTGGTGACCCGGAATATTCAGCGCGTCGAAGTTATGATAGTCGTCTTCAATCTCAGGTCCGGTCTCTACGGAGAAGCCCAGTTCGCCGAAGAAGGCTTCAATTCGGTCGATGGTGCGGGTTACCGGATGCAGCCCACCGTTTTCCATACGACGGCCCGGCAAAGAAACGTCGATGGTTTCTGCCGCCAGACGCTCATTCAACGCAGCAGATTCCAGCGCATTCTTACGCGCGTTCAGCGCTTCCTGTACCGCCTGCTTTGCCTGGTTGATCACCGCTCCGGCCGCCGGGCGATCTTCTGCCGGCACGTCACGCAGCGATTGCATCTGTAAGGTAAAATGGCCTTTCTTGCCTAAATATTCGACGCGTACCAAATCTAACGCGGCAACATCCTGGGCATCTTCTACGGCTGCCTTGGCATTGGCAACCAGCTCTGCGAGATGTGGCATTGCTTTCCTCTTCCTCTGGCCGATATGGCTCTAAGTAATTGTTATCTATTATTCGAACACGCCTTTGGCTCAACTCCAAAGCATTTTAAGTTATAGCCCGGCGATGACTGGAGATGGCCAAAAACAAAAAAGCCTCCACAGGGGAGGCTTAGGCGCTACTTTTCGTTTCTTCTCTTACGCGCGAAGCCTCCTGAAATCAGGCGCTAAAGTAAAAAAAGAAACGAAAAACAACAGAGTTCATGATTGCGTTACCTTGTCGATGATTGCCCACCAGCGATACGGCGGCGGTCAATAAAAGCCAGTATTTGTAGCTGAAAAACAAAGATTAAAGAGGGAGCAAGCCCCCTCTTTAATAACTGACTTACGCCAGTGCTGCTTTCGCTTTCTCGACCAGTGCGCCAAAGGCCACTTTGTCGAAGACTGCGATGTCAGCCAGGATCTTACGGTCAATTTCAATAGAAGCTTTTTTCAAGCCGTTAATGAATTTGCTGTAAGACAGGCCGTTCACACGAGCAGCTGCGTTGATACGTGCAATCCACAGCTGACGGAACTGACGCTTACGTTGACGACGGTCACGGTAAGCATACTGACCTGCTTTGATTACTGCCTGGAAGGCAACACGATAAACGCGCGAACGGGCACCGTAGTAACCTTTCGCTTGTTTTAAAATTTTCTTGTGACGTGCGCGTGCAATTACACCACGTTTTACGCGAGCCATATGCTCTCTCCTAAAGTCTTATTCTAGATTCAAAAAAAATGGCTTATGCGTACGGCAGGCACGCAACAACCAGGACCATATCGTTTTTAGACACCATGCCTTTCGGACGCAGGTGACGTTTACGCTTGGTTGCTTTTTTGGTCAGAATATGACGCAGGTTAGCATGCTTACGCTTAAAACCACCGCTGCCGGTTTTTTTGAAGCGTTTGGCTGCACCACGTACAGTTTTAATCTTTGGCATTTTAATTAAATCCACTTCGCATTGTTAAACAACGAATCAGTTAGGCGAATAAAACCCACACAACGCAAGCGCTGCGTGAGTTTTATTACTTGGAGGCCTTACTGCCTCTTCTTCGGTGCGAGCACCATGATCATCTGACGGCCTTCGATCCTCGTAGGGAAGGATTCGACAATGGCCAAATCAGAATCTTCACACAGGTCTTTACGGACGCGGTTAAGCACTTCCATGCCGATCTGTTGGTGCGCCATCTCACGCCCACGGAAACGCAGGGTGATTTTGGCTTTATCGCCATCTTCAAGAAAGCGAATCAGGTTGCGTAGTTTTACCTGATAGTCGCCATCATCGGTACCAGGACGGAATTTGATTTCCTTGACCTGAATAACTTTTTGCTTCTTCTTCTGTTCTTTTGTCGACTTGCTCTTCTCGTAGAGGAATTTGCCGTAATCCATGATTCGACAAACTGGCGGTTCGGCATTTGGGCTGATTTCTACTAAATCAACGCCCGCTTCCTCAGCTTTTTCAAGAGCTTCATTCAGACTGACAATACCAATCTGCTCGCCATCGACGCCGGTTAGGCGAACTTCTTGCGCGCGAATTTCTCTGTTAATGCGATTAGGACGCGCCGGTTGAACTCGTTTTCCGCCTTTAATACTTTATTCCTCCAGTTGATGAAGACTACGGCTGCGAATCTCTTTTAGCAGCTTGTCTACGACTTCATTTACGTCCAGGCTTCCCAGGTCTTTGCCACGGCGGGTACGAACGGCAACTTTGCCTGATTCGACCTCTTTATCACCGCACACCAACATGTAAGGAACCCGTCGTAAAGTATGTTCGCGAATTTTAAAGCCAATCTTCTCATTTCTCAAGTCCGCTTTAACGCGAATACCTGCGTCCTGCAATTTTTTGGTCAATTGCTGGACATAATCAGACTGGCTGTCGGTGATATTCATCACCACCACCT
The DNA here is from genome assembly GCF_000347995.1 of Serratia sp. S4. NCBI lineage: Bacteria > Pseudomonadati > Pseudomonadota > Gammaproteobacteria > Enterobacterales > Yersiniaceae > Serratia > Serratia sp. S4. Next base: position 2,324,834 of record NZ_KB661120.1, on the reverse strand, counting down.
GTACCGGAGCAATCCAGGTTGGGTAGAACCCTGCGTATTCTTCGGTAAGGATACCGATGAAACGCTCCATGGAGCCCAAAATAGCACGGTGAATCATTACCGGGACCACGCGATCGTTGTTTTCGCCAACATACGATGCGCCTAAACGGCCCGGTAAGAAGAAATCGAGCTGCACGGTACCACATTGCCATGCACGATCCAAACAATCATGCAGAGTAAATTCAATTTTTGGTCCGTAGAAGGCACCCTCACCCGGCTGATATTCAAACGGAATCCCGTTTTCAGTCAGCGCAGCGGCCAGATCCTCTTCCGCACGGGTCCACATCTCGTCAGTACCAATGCGCTTCTCAGGACGGGTAGAAAGTTTTACCGCAATCTTGTCGAAGCCAAAGGTGCCGTACACATCATAGACCATTCTGATGCATTCGTTCACTTCGGCACGCACCTGCTCTTCAGTACAGAAGATATGGGCGTCATCCTGGGTGAAACCACGCACGCGCATCAGGCCATGCAGAGAACCCGAAGGCTCGTTACGATGGCAACTGCCGAATTCGCCCATACGCAGCGGCAAATCGCGGTAAGACTTCAGGCCCTGATTGAAGATCTGCACGTGACCCGGGCAGTTCATCGGCTTGATGCAATACTCGCGGTTTTCCGACGAGGTGGTGAACATGGCGTCTTTATAGTTTTCCCAGTGGCCGGTTTTTTCCCACAGCACACGGTCCATCATAAATGGCCCTTTCACTTCCTGATACTGGTATTCCTTGAGCTTCATGCGCACAAAGGCTTCCAGCTCGCGGAAAATAGTCCAGCCATCGTTGTGCCAGAACACCATGCCCGGCGCTTCTTCCTGCATATGGTACAGGTCGAGCTGCTTGCCGATCTTGCGGTGGTCACGCTTGGCGGCTTCTTCCAGACGCTGCAGGTAGGCATTCAGCTGTTTCTTGTCTGCCCAGGCAGTACCGTAGATGCGTTGCAGCATTTTATTTTTGCTGTCGCCACGCCAGTAAGCGCCCGAAGTTTTCTGCAGTTTGAAATGATGACAGAAACGCATGTTCGGCACGTGCGGCCCACGGCACATGTCGACATATTCTTCATGGTGATACAGGCCAGGACGGTCGTCATGGCTGATGTTCTCATCCAGAATCGCCACTTTGTAGTCTTCACCACGCGCAGCAAAGGTATCGCGAGCTTCTTGCCAGCTAACCTTTTTCTTGATGACGTCATAATCTTTGTCGGCCAACTCATGCATCCGCTTTTCCAGCAGATCCAGGTCTTCCTGTGTCAGGGTACGGTCAATATCAACGTCATAATAGAAACCATTGTCGATCACTGGACCGATCGCCATTTTGGTGTCTGGCCACAGTTGTTTGATCGCATGACCCAGCAGGTGCGCACAGGAGTGGCGCATGATTTCCAGGCCTTCGGCGTCCTTGATGGTGATGATCGCCAGTTGCGCATCTGATTCGATCAGATCGCCGGCATCAACCAGTTCACCGTTTACACGGCCGGCAATACAGGCTTTCGCCAGGCCAGGGCCGATATCGCGGGCAACATCCAAAGGGGAAACAGGGTGATCGAAATGACGCTGACTTCCGTCAGGAAGAGTAATAACAGGCATTAATAATTCCTTATCTACAGTGGTGACCCACACGACAGATCACATGCAGTACGAAAATTGGGTTGGGATTTAGTCAGTTAGGTTTCAGATCTCGCCCACAATTGCCAGATTGATACCTAACCTGGTACACAGAATGGAAAGCATACCTTCACAGCCAAATTGGCTAAGTGGATACTATCACTAAAATTGTTCCGGATAAATAAACTGCAATTCAGATCCAGTCAGCGAATTGCCACATTACGCGACGATAAATAGCCTTTCAGGTAACTCAGGGTGGCAATCAGGCACAGGGAATACCCCAGGACTTCACAGCCCTCTTCTACCATATTCTTCACCACCCGGTTGTAACCATCGAGCATCAATGTCTGCCACAGTAAACTTATGCCGAACAGCCGTGAAAACACCAAGATACACAGCAGGCCGGCACACATCATGCCGTAGCTCGGGTGCGTCACAAAATGCGCCAGCCCCTGCAATGTGGCCGCGATATGACGTGATGCATACCCCAAACAAATCAGTGCAACCGCCACAGCAAACCAGATCCAGGAGCCATGCCAAAGCATATCAAAGGCAAAATCCATCTCTCGAATCAGCATGCACAGAAAGAACCCACCGATCAACATCCATGCTGGCCGATAAACAGCATCCCTGTATGCCACAATGAAAAAACAGGATGCTATGGCGGCAAGAATCAACTCCTGAGCTATTTCAGTTAACGAGGTTTCATAAACAAAATTATGCAACCAATGCACGTCGATAAAAATCAGGCCCACCAAGCCAGCCAGTAGCAGGCTGCAAAGCAGAAAGTGGCTTGCTTTTCCCAGTAAAATTTGCAGATTATGTTTCATAGTCACTCTCGTTATTATTTAAAGCGCGCCTATGGTATTCGTCTGTACCTGGGGATCGTGGCAATTAATGCGAAATGGAAGCAACTCGGGGCCAATTCGCGGTGAAAGGGCCATAAAAAACAAAAACAACCTGCAAAATACCCTATAACAGTGCCGTAAATCACCGTGCCGGAACACGATAAAAAGAGCGTCGAGGTATTTCCCACTGGCAAATCAGCTATGGCGTACATCATCCGCTCCCGCTATTCTGATGCCACTAACGGCAGAGTTGAGACAGCATCCCGCATCATGAATCGGTTATTGAAGTTACTCGTTGGCGTCTGCATCGTGCTGGTGGCTATTTTTGCATTGTTACACCTGGGGGCAGACCGCCATCCAAGAGCCATTGCGGTAAACGAACCGCCCATCGAGTGTGAATATACGCAGGAGATAACCAGCGATTGTGTGAATGACGATGATGCCAACACTGACGTGCTGCCCGAGCTGACCCCCTCCAGCACTCAGGGATAATGAGCTGCAAATACCATTCCTCTATATTTACAGCTCGCATCCCTGGCGTTGCCGCTGAGCGTGCGGCAAGCTAGGGTATGACTTTATGCTGCGTCACAACATTCACTGAAAACAGGAAGTCTGACCCATGACGAGTATTCTGCAGTTATTCCAGGCCATTGGGCTGGGTTTGGTGCTACTGCTGCCCCTGGCCAACCCACTCACCACGGTCGCGCTGTTGCTCGGTCTTTCGGGCAATATGACGCGCGAAGAGCGCAACCAGCAATCGCTGATGGCATCGGTCTATGTGTTCTTTATCATGACGGTGGCGTTCTATGCCGGCCAGTTGGTCATGAACACCTTTGGCATCTCTATTCCCGGTTTGCGGATCGCCGGCGGGCTGATTGTGGCGTTTATTGGCTTTCGCATGCTGTTCCCGCAGCAAAGTGCGGACGAAGCTCCAGAGGTTGAGAGCAAAAGCAAAGAGCTGCGCAAAAAAACCTCGGCCAATATCGCCTTTGTGCCACTGGCGATGCCCAGCACCGCCGGTCCGGGTACCATTGCGATGATCATCAGCTCGGCATCGAGCGTCAAAGAGAACACCCTGGGATTTGCACACTGGGTGCTGCTGGTTGCGCCAGTGGCCATCTTCCTGTCGGTAGCCCTGATTTTATGGGCTTGCCTGCGCAGCTCTGGCGCCATTATGAGGCTGGTGGGTCAAAGTGGCATTGAGGCGATCTCACGCCTGATGGGTTTCCTGCTGGTGTGTATGGGCGTGCAATTTATTATCAACGGCATATTGGAGATCATCTCCACCTATACCCCAGCCGTTGCCTGACCCATGAATACGGGCGCGACATGCGCCCGCTTCACTTACTTACCTGTTGGCGCCTGCGCGCCTAAAATGCCCTTGCCTTCCGGCACTTCGGTAAAACGACTGAGGATCTCGCTGTAGGTTTTCGCCGGATCCAAATCCTTGAACTGGTTCGGATAGATAAACTTCGCCAAATACTCCAGCCCAACGATATTGTACGGGTGGTTATAGAAATTGTGATAGATGCCGTAGAAGCGGCCGTCTTTCACCGCCGAAAGCTGGGCAAAGCCTGGGCGCTGTTTCATCCGGTTAAATGCAGCATCCACCTGCTGTTGCGTCACACCATAGCCAAAAGGCACCGCGGCGTTGGTTTTACTGGCCCACTGGGAACCGGAGACAATATACGCATCCGGCTTCATGCTGATCACTTTCTCAAGCGATACGTCGCCGGTCGCGCCCGGTAGCAGTGCAGAACCCACGTTGCGTGCGCCTACCGCTTCAATCATCCCACCCCAGCCGACGTGTGCATGGGTGAAACAGCAGGATTCCAGCCCGTTCAGGCCGGCTTTGGCTTCAATAAACACCAGCGGCTTGGGTTCTACCGTTTTGGTTTTATCGAGGATGCTCTGATAGTGCTGCTGATAAAAGTCCGTGTACTGTTTCGCTTCACTTTCACGGTTTAGCGTTTCCCCCAGCAAGGTAATGCTTTTCGGGGTGTTCTCCACCGGTTTCAGCATGGTATCGATAAACAACACCGGGATATTCAGCGTTTGCAGCTTGTCGAGTACGCCAGTCTGGCTCAGAGAAGGTTTAGAGCGTAGCTGCGCCACCATCAGGTCAGGGTGTTTGGCGATAACGCTCTCCAGGTTAATCTCGCCCTTGTCGCTAAACCCCATATCGATAACGTTTTTGGCTGCTGGCCACTTGCTTTGCAGAATTTTCCAGGTTTCACCATCGCTCTTCTTCAGCAGGTTGTTCCACGCCACCAGCCGGGTAAAGGGATCGGCACGGTCAAGCAAGGCCAACGTCAGAATATCGCGCCCATCCTGCACCACAATGCGTTTCGGCTCTTGTTTAATCGTCAGGGTTTGACCAGAGGTATCGGTCAGGGTGAGCGGATAAGTGGTCGCCATCACCTGTGTAGAAAAGGCGCAGGCGAAAGCCAGCAAGGTTATTCGACGGTACACGTAACACTCCTTAGCGTGGGAAATTAATCCAGAAATAATAATGAGAATTGCTCCCATTATCAAAGAGAACGCCGGGCGTGTTTTCGGTTAATTGAAAAGAGATGTGAACAGCAACAAGGTGGTGCGCCGGAACCGGCGCACCAGTCAGGTTAAATCAGGCCGTAAATCAGCGCCGACAGCGCAATCAGCCCCATCACCAGCACAAATACATTGCTCAGCGCGCGGTAACGACGCATGGCGGATACCCTACGCACCGCATACATCGGCAAAATAAACAGGATTGCCGCGATCAGCGGGCCGCTGATGGTTTCAATAATATGCAACGCACTCGGGTTCCAGACCGTCGCCGCCCAGGTCAGCAGGAACAGCAACACGGCAGAAATACGATGTGTAATACGTGAGCTTAGCGGTTTACCGACCGCGCGCGTCAGGCCGTCAATCAGGCTGGTCGCTCCTTCGGTCACCCCCAGTGAGGTGCCCAGATAGGACTTGGCCATTGCCAGCATCGCCATCATCGGCCCCAAATAAGCGATCAACGGGTTGGAAAATTTGTTCGCCAGCGTGGTCAGCACGGTAATGTTTTGATCTTTCGCCTGCTGCATATCCTCGTGGGACAGGCTCAGCACGCAGCTGAAGACAAAGAACAATACGGTGACGCAGATCAGCACGTAGCTGTAGCGCATAATTCGCGCGCAGCGGCGTTCAGCTAGTTCGCCATACAGGCTCTTTTGGGTCGAAGCGAAGGACGAAATAATAGGCGCATGGCTAAAGGAAAACACCATCACCGGCACCGCCAGCCACAACGAATGCCACAGGTCCGGGCTACTGAACTGAGTGTTGGCCAGGCCACTGACGAAATTGGCGGTTTGCCAGGTCGGCATCAGGTACAGCGAAATACCCATCAAAAATACCAGTAATGGAAATACCAGCATGCCCATCGCCGAAACAATGGCGTCTTTACCGCGCAGCAGCACCAGGTTCAGCACCACTACCACCGCCAGGCTCAGCCAGATACGCGGTAGCGGCGTCAGGTGAAACTGATGAGTCAGGAAACTGTCCAGCGCGTTGGTGATCGAAATGCTGTACACCAGCACGATCGGGAAGAACGCCATCAGGTACAGCACCATGATGATTTTACCGGCCAGCACGCCAAAGTGCTCAACCACCACATCATGGATATTGCCGTCACGGCTGGAGCCGGAAAGCACAAAGCGGCTCAGTGCGCGATGCGGTAAATAAGTCAGAGGGAAGGCAAACACGGCCATCAGCAACAGCACCAGTGGGCCGTTTAAGCCGGCATTGATCGGCAGAAACAACGTACCTGCCCCCACCGCAGTGGCGTAGAGACCAAACATCCAGACGGTGTCCGTCTTGTTCCATTTGCCCGGCTGGGCGGAAGCCAGCGTGCCTGAATCGGGAGAAATCGTACTCATAGGAAAGCTTACCTTAATCTGCAGCGACAACGATTGCGCCTAACGGGATATCCTTCTCCGCGAATTTTTAATAATAATCAGTTATTTAACTCAGAATTTCATTCTTATGCCTGGTAAAAGGACGGCAAAGGATAATTAAAAACGTTGCCCAGGTCTATCTTTCACTGGTTGAGTGGCTGTTTCGCGAACAATAATCGCTGTGAAAATCGGCTGAGAAGCACAAAAAACCAGGGCCTCGAATGAGGCCCTGGGAGGATGACTTACTTGTTGGCGTCTGGATGTTCCGGCACCGCGGCGCTGCCCATGTCCTTCTGGTCTTTACGCACGCTGGCCACGTCTGACGCGCTGACCGGCTTGGCGCTGTTACCCCAGCTTGAGCGAATGAAGTTAACCACTTCCGCTACCTGCTGGTCGTTCAGGCGCCAGCCAAACGGTGGCATGGTGAGGTTGGATACCGCTCCCTTCACCGCCGGCGTGGTGTTACCGGTCAGCACGATGTGGATCAACGAGGTTGCATCTTCGGTCTGTACCACCGGGTTGCCCTTCAGCGCCGGGAAGGCACGCTTGTAGCCCACGCCATCGGTACGGTGGCAGGCAGCACAGTTATCGACGTACAACGCCGCTCCGGGCTTGCTGTCGTCACCGCGCCACAGATCCTTGGCTACGCTGTCTTCTACCGGTGCGGCCTGTTGTTTGCCGTCTTTCGGCGGCAGCGTTTTCAGGTAGCGCGAAATTGCCGTCAGATCCTCATCGCTGAGATACTGCAGGCTATGCTCAACCACGTCGCTCATGCCGCCAAACACGATGGACTTATCGTTACGCCCGGTTTTCAGGAACTCGGTCAGTTCGGCTTCGCTCCAGGTTCCCAGCCCATCCTTGTTGTCACCGCGCAGGCTGGATGCCACCCAACCGTCGATCGGCGCATTGCTGCCGGACAGGTAGTTGTCGCCGTCGTTATTGCTCAGCGCTTTTTCCTGCATGGTAATGCTACGTGGCGTATGGCAGGCACCGCAGTGGCCCAACCCTTCCACCAGATAGCGACCCCGTTCAATCACCGGATCGGCCTTGGTGTCCGCCACAAAGTCCGCCGGTGATGGCGCAAACATGCCGCGCCAGATGCTCAGCGGCCAGCGCATTGACAGCGGCCAGGGGATGTCGGAATCCTTGTTGGCCTGCTCTACCGCCGGTACGCCGTGCATGAAGTAGGCATACATGGCACGCATGTCGTCCTCTTTCACCAGCGCAAACGACGGATACGGCATCGCCGGGTACAGGGTGCTGCCGTTTTTGGCAACGCCCTTGCGTACCGCGTTGTCGAAGTCTTCGAAGCTGTAATCACCGATGCCGGTTTTCTTGTCCGGTGAGATATTGGTGGAGTAAATGGTGCCGATCGGCGTTTCCATCGCCAGACCACCGGCAAACTCTTTACCGCTTTTGCCGTTGGTGTGGCAAGCCACGCAGTCACCGGCACGCGCCAGATACTCGCCGCGTTTGATCAACTCGCTGCTGACCGTGGCGTCCTGCGCCCAGACGGAAAAACTCAGTGCACTGAGAACCAGTGCGGGAACAAATGCTTTCATCAGTCGCCGTCCTTATGCCTGCACCAAAGGGCCTGGGTTTTTCAGATACTGCTCGCGAATAGCGCGTGCAGACCAGTAAGCCAACGCGGCCACGGTGCCGGTCGGGTTGTAACCCAGCCCCTGCGGGAAGGCCGACGCGCCGATCGAGAACACGTTATGCACGTCCCAGCTCTGCAAATAGCGGTTCACCGCACTGGTGTTCGGATCTTCGCCCATCACCGCACCGCCGTTCATATGGGTGGTTTGGTAGCTGGTGGTATCGAAATGGCTGTCGGCATTTTTTGGGCTGCCGGAGATCAGTTTCGGGTTCATGGCCTTGGCGATCGGCGCCATTTTCTCGTACATAAATTGCGACATCTTGACGTCGTTTTCCTGCCAGTCGAACGTCATGCGCAGCAGCGGCTGGCCGAACACGTTCTTGTAGGTAGGATCGAGATCCAGATAGTTACTGCGATAAGACTGGTGCGCGCCGTGGGCATCCATCGAGACATGATGGGTATAGGCATCGGCCACCGCCGCTTTCCACTTACTGCCCCAGGTCGGGGTGCCCGGAGGGGTTGGCAAGCCGGAGATCGGTTTGGTGCCCGCCTGGTTGACCCAGAACGGCGAACCGCCAACAAAGCCTGCCTCGGCATGGTCAAAGTTGTCGGCGTTGAAGTCGTCCACACCCACACCGTTACCACCGGCGCCGATGAACGGGTTAGTGAACACGTCCTTGTCGAAGAACGCCTTGATGGTGGTCATGTTCTGATAGGCGAAGTTACGCCCTACCACCCCTTCGCCGGTCACCGGATCGTAAGGTTTACCGATGCCGGACAGCAGCATCAGGTGGACGTTGTGGAACTGGAACGCGCCCAGGATCACCAGTTCGGCCGGCTGTTCAACTTCACGGCCCTGTGCATCAATGTAATTCACACCGGTCGCACGAGACTTGTCGGCGGTCAGGTTCACCTTCAACACGTTGGCGTTGGTGCGCAGCTCGAAGCGTTTCTCCATGCGCAATGCCGGCAGAATATTGACGTTCGGCGAGGCTTTGGAATACATATAGCAGGCGTAACCGCTACAGAAACCGCAGAAGTTGCACGGCCCCATCTGCGCGCCATACGGGTTGGTATAGGAGTCTGAAGTGTTGGCGGAAGGCAGGTTATAAGGATGGTAGCCCACGTCTCGCGCGGCTTTCTCGAACATTTGCGCAGAGAAAGTATTCTTCTGCGCCGGCAACGGGAAGTCATCGGAACGGTCACCGGCAAACGGGTTACCGCCCTTTTGGCCCACTTTCTGGCCTTTGATGGTCCAGGCGGTGCCGGAAGTGCCGAACACTTTCTCCGCTTTGTCGAAGAACGGCTCCAACTCGGCGTAGCTGACGCCGAAATCCTGAATGGTCATGTCTTTCGGGATAAAACTCTTGCCGTAACGTTCTTCGTAGTGACTGCGCATGCGCAATTCAATCGGATCGACCCGGAAATGCACGCCAGACCAGTGCAGGCCTGCGCCACCCACGCCGGTACCCGGCAAGAACGCCGCCAACTGACGGTAAGGCACCGCCGTCTGGCTGGTATTATGACGAATGGTCACGGTGCTTTTTGACAAATCCTGGAACAGCTTGCGGCGAATGTTATAGGTCAGTTCGTCGATCACCTGCGGGTAAGAACCGTCTGGATAGGTATCGCGCATCGGGCCGCGCTCCAGCGCCACCACGTTGAGCCCGGCCTCGGTCAGTTCTTTGGCCATAATGGCGCCCACCCAGCCGAAGCCGACGATCACCGCGTCTACTTTTTTCATTACCGTTGCCATTGTTACCCCCTCTCCCCGCGAATTGATACCGGGGGTAAGGGATAACGTTCCCCTCGCTCAACCCAGTCCATAAAGTCGGCGCGTGCGCCCGGAAAATTAATCAGCTTCCAGCCGACCATGTCTTTATTACCGCCATGGATCGGGTCGCTGAAGAAACCTTCGCGGGTGTTTTGCAGCAGGTAGGAGAAGAACAGCTTGGCAGGCAACTGCGCGAATTCCGCTTCGCCGGACTCAAATTTCTGCAACAGCGCGTCCTGCTGTGCGGCGTCCAGCTCGGCAAAAGGTTTACCGGCGGTTTTCTTGCAGTAGGCATCGGCATCGGCGATACCCAGGTTGTAGATCTGTTTCGGTACCAGCGGCAGTTGGTAACCCATTTCCTTCGGGACATCCGGGTTAAACGGCCCCTGCATATACCAGATGGACCCGGTCGCGTACGGAGTATTCATCTGCCGATCGATAAACTCCGGCACGCCGGCTTCCAGCGCGCCTGGGCCACGATCGTCGGCCGGGATCAGGCGTGCCACAGCCGCTTTGACGAAGGCCCACTCTTCCGGGGTAAAGAAGGTAGGCTGGTAGTCGCTTGGTTTTGGGGTGTCTGTTGCCGCGACCGCCGGTATTGAGGCTGTCAGCGCGCTAACGCCACTGCCGCCAATCACCGCTGCGGGGATTAAAGTCATCGATTTCAACAGGAAATCGCGCCGTGAATTGTTAGTTTTATCGTCCGACATATCACATTCCATCCAAAGATAATCACAACTATTTAACCTCAACCTTGCGGTCGATGCGGGTTTTAAACATAAATTGTTACTTATTTGTATATTTATTGAAGCCCACAATGTGACCAAATGCCACGATGTTACCGGTAACTTATTGAATGAACGTAAAGATTTGCGGGTTAATGTAAAATTAACTATTCGTGCGGTTTTTTAGGTAACAGGATGGGAAATAACGAAAAATGAGAAGTGCATCGCGATTTCACCTCGCGCCAATAAAAAAACCGGCCCCATTAAGAGGCCGGTTTAGCAAAGAAATCTGAACTAGGGTGACATTGCCTGGTAGGCGGTGGTCACCTTCCATAAATAGCGCGGCGCCTGCGGGGCCGGATGCTTTTTCTGGATATGCTGATAGAACTCATCCGGGCTCATCTGATTGATACGATTCACCGCTACGCGCTTGTCCGATGAGAAGGTCCGTAGCATGGCGCCCGCTCCATTCACATAAGAAACAATGGTGGCGTAACGTAACGTCTGTGGATCGTTGATCCCGGCTAGCTGCTGGCTTTGAAGAATATTGATATAGGCCGTTCCCAGATCAATATTAACCGCCGGATCCTTCAACTCACGCGAGCTTGGCTGCCCGCTTCTTCCTTTCAGACGATAGGCGTCACGCCCGGCGGTTGAAGGTTTCAGCTGCATTAATCCCACTGCGTTTGAGGTGCTGACTGCATTCGGGTTAAACCCGGATTCCACCTGAATAATCGCTTTAATCAGCGTTTCGTCAACGCCATAGCTGTTAGCGGCCTGACGAATGTAATCGTTATAGGCTATCGGTGTCCCTGTACGGTTAACCGGAGCCTGCGGGGGGGTCTTTAACCAACCGCCACGCGATGTGCCACTGCCTGAAATATTGGTTGCTGTTTGCGGGTCTTTGGCACAACCCGACAAAAGCAAAATTGCCGTCAGGCAACCTATTTTTGTTTTCACAGAATCCCTCACTCCTTTCAATGAGTTGCGTAGCATATACAACTTGTAAGGACGCCTGTACGCTTTTTTTGGTCTAATCTCAAGCTACTCGTATACCAAGAGGTGATTTATGAGTCAATCTGCAACAACGTGTTTTGTGGTGACTTTTCGCTATCAGGAAGAAGGATTAGCTGATTTGGCCAAGCTGACAGGACAATTAACCCTTCAGGGATTTGTCACGTCGGTGGCAGACGAAAATGGCGTTCCGCACGAACTGGGCAGCAACAGTTTTGCGCTGATAACCCCACTGGATCAACAGGATGTCCAGCTACTGGCACAGAAGCTTGGGCAGGTCGCGTTGGGTAAGACTCCGGAGGTCGATATTGTCACCTACGACGATTACGCTAAGCGGTTACATACTGATACATAAAATGCTATAACTCACCGGGTGGTATTATTTTTTCCATTGAGTAAATAACCGGCAGTCGGCCGGCAGGTGACGCTTGACTTTGCTCTAGTTGATATTGATAATCATTTTCATTTGAGCCAGGAGATGTCACCATGTTTATGAAACAAAGCGCTTTTCCCCGCCTATCCATTATTAAGCCCTGCGGCTTTTTCCGCCCTGTCGCCCTGCTGTGCCTGTTACTGACTGCCGGCCTCGCCAGCCAGGCCGCATTGGCAGAAAAAAAACTGCGCGTGGTAACCACCTTTACCATTATTCAGGATATCGCCCAGAACGTGGCCGGTGACGCCGCCGTGGTAGAGTCGATCACCAAACCGGGCGCAGAAATCCATGATTACCAGCCGACGCCGCGCGATATCGTCAAGGCGCAGCATGCCGACCTGATCCTGTGGAACGGCATGAATCTGGAACGCTGGTTCCAGCGCTTCTTCGAGAACATCAAACAGGTGCCGGCTGCGGTCGTCACCGAAGGCATCACCCCACTGCCGATCCGCGAAGGGCCTTATAACGGTAACGCGAATCCTCACGCCTGGATGTCCGCCAGCAACGCGCTGGTGTATATCGAGAATATTCGTAAGGCGCTGGTGCAACACGACCCGGCCAATACCGAGACCTATAACCGCAATGCCAAGGCCTATGCCGCCAAAATTGCCGCGTTGGACGCACCGCTGCGCGAACGTCTGGCACGCATCCCGGCAGCCCAGCGTTGGTTGGTGACCAGTGAAGGTGCCTTCAGCTATCTGGCAAAAGACTATCAGTTGAAAGAAGTGTATCTGTGGCCAATCAACGCCGATGAGCAAGGCTCGCCGCAGCAGGTTCGCCGGGTGATCGACGCCGTGCGCGCCAACCACATCCCGGTGGTATTCAGCGAAAGCACCATTTCCGACAAACCTGCCAAACAGGTCGCCAAAGAGACCGGTGCAAAATACGGCGGCGTACTCTATGTCGATTCACTGTCTGCTCAGGGTGGCCCGGTGCCGACTTATATCGACCTGCTCAATGTCACCGTACAAACCATTGCCAAAGGATTTGATCAATGACCACCGAGGTTTTTGTCCGCCCTGAATTGAGCGTGGACGACGTTACCGTCACTTACAACAACGGCCATACCGCGATCCACAACGCCAGTTTCACCCTTAGTGGCGGTGCCATCTGCGCGCTGGTTGGCGTCAACGGCAGCGGTAAGTCAACCCTGTTCAAAAGCATTATGGGGCTGGTCAGGCCCACCAGCGGCCGCGTACAGCTCAACGAACAGCCGGTCGCGCAGGCGCTGAAGAAAAACGTGATTGCCTATGTCCCGCAAACCGAAGAGGTTGACTGGAATTTCCCGGTGTTGGTGGAAGATGTGGTGATGATGGGCCGCTACGGCAAGATGAACTTCCTGCGTATTCCTTCCAAGGAAGACCGGTTGCGGGTCGATAAGGCGCTGGAGCGCGTTGGCCTGAGCGAACTGCGCTCTCGCCAGATTGGTGAGCTTTCCGGCGGGCAGAAAAAACGCGTCTTTCTGGCGCGGGCGCTGGCTCAGCAAGGCACGGTGCTGCTGCTGGACGAGCCCTTTACCGGCGTCGACGTCAAAACCGAGAATGCCATTATCGACCTGTTGCGTGCGTTGCGCGATGAAGGCCACCTGATCCTGGTTTCCACCCATAACCTGGGCAGCGTACCGGAGTTTTGCGATCGGGTGATCCTGATTAACCGCACGGTGCTGGCCGCGGGGCCGACCGAAACCACCTTTACCCAGAGCAACCTGGAACAGGCCTTCGGCGGCGTACTGCGCCATATCAACCTGTCCGGCCCGGATCTGCACGACGACAACGATCCGCGCACCCTGACGGTGTTGACCGATGACGAGCGCCCGGCGGTGTTCTACGGCCATACCAAGAGTGACCCACCTGCGCAAAGCCAGCCAAAGGAGAAACAACCCTGATGCTGGAACTTCTGCTGCAACCCTTCAGTTACAACTACATGGTCAAGGCCATCTGGGTCAGCGCCATCGTCGGCGCCGCCTGTGCGTTCCTGTCGGCTTACCTGATGCTGAAAGGCTGGTCGCTGATGGGCGACGCGTTGTCGCACTCGGTGGTGCCTGGGGTCGCGGGTGCCTATGCGCTGGGCCTGCCCTACGCCGCGGGTGCCTTCTTTACCGGCATGCTGGCCGCGCTGGCGATGACGCTGGTGCGCCACGTCACTCGCCTGCGTGAAGACGCGATTATCGGCTTTATCTTTTCCACCTTCTTCGCCGTCGGCCTGCTGATCGTTTCGCTCAACCCAACCTCGGTTAACGTGCAGTCGATTATCTTCGGCAATATTCTCGGCATCGCCGACGAAGACGTGTTGCAGGTCGAGATTATCATCGGCGTATCGCTGCTGATCCTGTGCCTGGTGTGGAAAGATCTGCTGGCGGTGTTCTTTGACGAAAACCACGCGGTGTCGATCGGCCTGTCGCCGCTGCGGCTGAAGATCCTGTTTTTCACCCTGCTCAGCGCCTGCACCGTGGCGGCATTACAAACCGTCGGTGCGATTTTGGTGATCGCCATGGTCATCACGCCGGGGGCAACCGCCTATCTGCTGACCGACCGTTTCAGTCGGTTGGTGATCATTGCCATCGTGATCGGCGCATTGACCAGCAGCTTCGGGGCCTACCTGAGCTTCTTCCTCGACGGCGCGACCGGTGGGGTGATCGTGACCCTGCAGACGCTGGTGTTCCTGGCCGCCTTTTTCTTCGCTCCGAAACACGGCCTGCTGGCATCCAAACGCCGCGTAGCGCGTGAACAGACCGGAGGCCACTGATGGAAACTCTGTATCAACTGCTCAGCGAACCGTTCGCCTATCCGTTTATGCAACGGGCGATCCTGGCCGCTATCGTCACTGGCGTAGTCTGTGCGGTACTGTCCTGTTATCTGGTGCTCAAGGGCTGGTCGCTGATGGGCGATGCCATTTCGCATGCGGTGCTGCCCGGCATCGTGCTGGCGTTCGTGCTTGGTATTCCGGTGGTGATCGGCGCGTTTTTCTCCGGTATTTTCTGCGCGGTCGCCACCGGATACCTGAAAGAAAACAGCCGGGTGAAAGAGGATACGGTGATGGGCATCGTGTTCTCTGGCATGTTCGCCTTCGGGCTGGTGTTGTTTTCGCGCGTCGATACCGATCAGCATCTGAGCCACATTCTGTTCGGCAATATGCTGGGCATTACCGATGCCGAACTGAAACAGACGCTGTTGATGGCCGGTATTACCCTGTTGGTGGTGCTGCTAAAGCGCAAAGATCTGATGCTCTACTGTTTCGATCCCAACCATGCCAGGGTGATTGGCCTGCCGGTGAAGCTGTTGCACTACGGGTTACTGTGCCTGCTGGCGCTGACCATTGTCGCTTCGCTGCAGGCGGTGGGGGTGATTCTGGTGATTGCGATGCTGATAGCTCCAGGGATTATTGCCTTTATGCTGTGCCGCAGCTTCGATCGCATGTTGATGGTCGCCACGGTGGTTTCGGTGTTCTCCTGCGTGCTCGGCACCTTGATCAGCTTCCACATCGACGGCGCTACCGGCCCCTGCATTGTGATCGTTCAGGCGATTCTGTTTGTGGTCGCCCTGCTCTACAGCAAGTTCAGGCCGTTACAACGTCACGATAACGATTTGCTCAACGCCAAGTCCTGAAACAGGCGGCGGTGCCCAAGAGCACCGCCGCCTGATGTTACTGCTGCTGGTAGATATCCGGCCGGACAATGTGCCAGACAAAATCCTCACGATTCACCGCTTCATAACCCACTTTCTGATACAGCCACGGCGCAGTGCCGGTCACCAACATTATCCGCCGCAGCCGTTGCAGCACAGGGTGTTCCAACGTGCAATCCATCAGCCAACGCGCCAGCCCTTGCCCCTGGTAATCCGGCGAGACAAACACATCACACAGGTAGCCAAAAGTGGCGTAATCCGTAACCAGACGGGCAAAGCCAATCTGTTGTTGCTGATGATACAAACCAAAACACAGGCTGTTGTCGATGGACAACTGCACCGTCGCCAGCGAAATGCCACTCGCCCAGGTCGAGGTGGTCAAAAAAGCGTGGGTAAAGACGATATTTAATTCACTTTTATCACTGTTGATTCGGTATTCACCGCGTTGCCACTGCTGGTTTTGCTCCATTAATTTCTCATCTCATTGATAGTAAAAGACATCAATAAAAACCCCCCTTGTCTCAGCCGCAGCTGGCCTGATAAACATCGCCCTCCCGCCGGCAAGTTGCAACATGCGCCGTACTTAAATTAATCAATAGCGTATATACTTTGAGCAAACGCGGGTGGCGAGAAAATCGCCAATTGTTGGTGCCAGCTGTGCGCCAGGTCGTGTTTTCTTCAGGCTAAAGACGCTAACCTAATGAATTCGCAGGCAACACAGAGGGGGTGTACCATGTGGCAAGCCGTTAGCCGTCTGTTAAGTGAACATCTTGGCAGCGCAGAAATCCGCGAAAGAACCGAACTGCCCGGGGGCGATATTCACCCGGCATGGCGTGTGAATTACGGCGAGCACCAGGTGTTTGTCAAATGCGATGCCCGGGAACTGTTGCCGATCTTTACCGCCGAGGCCGACCAGTTGGAGTTACTTGCCCGCAGTAAAACGGTGCGGGTGCCGCAGGTGTACGGCGTCGGCAGCGATCGCGACTACAGCTTCCTGCTGCTGGAATACCAACCCCTGAAACCCTTTGATGCCCACGGCGCCTACTGTCTTGGCCAACAACTGGCTCATCTGCACCAATGGAGCGAACAGCCGCAGTTCGGCCTCGACTTCGACAACGATTTGTCCACCACTCCGCAACCCAACGCCTGGCAGCGCCGCTGGTCTGAATTTTTTGCCGAGCAGCGCATTGGCTGGCAGTTGCAGATGGCGGCAGAGAAAGGCATGACCTTCGGGGATATTGATGAGATTGTTGACGCGGTGTATCTGCGCCTGCAGCACCATCAGCCGCAGCCTTCACTGCTGCATGGCGATTTATGGCCGGCCAACTGCGCTTTAACCGCCAACGGCCCCTTGCTGTTTGATCCGGCCTGCTATTGGGGAGACAGAGAGTGTGATTTGGCGATGCTGCCACTGTATCCGGAGTTGCCGCCGCAGATTTATGACGGCTACCAGAGCGTCTGGCCTTTGGAGAATGGATTTATCGAACGTCAGCCGCTGTATCAGCTGTATTACCTACTCAACCGCAGCAATCTGTTTGGTGGCCAGCATCTGGTCAAGGCCCAGCGCGCGGTAGAAGCCCTGCTGCATTCCTAACCGCAATAAAATCGAGGCGCTGAACCCAGCGCCTCAACCTCATCTCACCTTAAGCCGCGCCGGCCAGTTGGCCCAGCAGTTTGATC
Organism: Serratia sp. S4; assembly: GCF_000347995.1. Lineage (NCBI taxonomy): Bacteria > Pseudomonadati > Pseudomonadota > Gammaproteobacteria > Enterobacterales > Yersiniaceae > Serratia > Serratia sp. S4. The sequence continues at coordinate 2,307,575 of NZ_KB661120.1, read as the reverse complement.
ACAAACCAGGCGACTACCGCAATCACCACCGGCAAAATGTACAGCGGGAAGTATTGCAGCAAAATGGTGTGGTGCGGCAACGTGATACGTTCTTCCAACTGCGCGCGGGTGTGCCCCTCGCTGCCCTTGGCCTGTTCGAGGATCATCTGGTCTTCCAGGCCTTCGCGAATAAACTTCACCTGACGCGACATGCGCGCACCTGAAGCCTGTAGAGCCAGCCCGACGAAAATCAGAATATAAATCACGATAAACATGAAATTAGCGCCGCTGAACAGGCTTTTTTCTACGTCAGGAACCGGCGAGTTATACCAGAAGATATTCAGGAACGGCGTATTGAAGCGCACCATATCGACCATCACGTGGACAAAATCCAGCATTACCGCATTGATGCCTTTAGTCTTTTCGCTGTGCTGATAAACAAACATCAACATTGAGATCAGCGTCGACAGTAACGCAGGGATAAAAACCACCCAGCCAAGAATACGTTTGATAATGGCGATGCGCCCAGCCTGTTGATACGTCATGTGTTCCCCTTGTAAGCGACGTAACCGTAATTGGCTAAGTCTACCTGTAGTTACTGAAACTCGCCCACCGTTTTCTTCACCGTTACTGTGCTACAAGCGTAGCCGGGATTATCCGAAATCAACAGCTTAACGATGACCGCGCGTTACCATTAAATAGTTATATAGTTAAATCAATCCGTTTAAACAGGAGCCGCCATGATTCGGCTGATTATCTTATTGCTGGGCGCACAGGCGCTGCACGGCCAGCGCCGTCTGCTGATGCTGTTCGGCTGGTTGTGGATCTGCGTGGGCGTACTGATGCTGTTTGATGTGTTGCAAGATGGTCGTTCGGTGCTGGCGTTAGATGCCTTGGCGGTAATACTGGCGCTGGAGGGGCTGGTGGCGATATCCGCCGCGTTGGTGATTGGCTCTGCCGCCAGCCGACCGGTGCTGCTGAAAGGGCTGAGCTTCTTGTTTATGGCCTTTTTGATACTGGACGTGCCCGCAGACGATAACATCGTCGCCACGCTGGTGTTTGGCAGCGCACTGCTGCTTGACGGTGCGGTACGTATCGCCTCCTCCACGGTGATCCAGCACAGCCGATGGAAACCGGTAGCGCTGGCCGGCAGCGGCGAAATTCTGCTGTCGCTGATGATTTTCGTCGGCTGGCCGGTGCCGCACCGGATGACGGTACCCTTTTGCCTTGGCGTAATGATCCTGCTTTCCGGTTGGGCGCTGCTGCGTATTGCTCGGCGACTGGAAAGCTTTTCGCTGAATCAGAATCAGGGTCAGCCCGAATCACAATGGACGCATGATATCACCCCGCTCAACGTGTACGTCTGGACGCCAATAGGTTCGGCAAAGGACGCGCGCCGACGTTATATCGTCGACCGCTACATCGCTGCGGTAGACGGCGGCGGTAATATTTCCACCGGTCATGCCGCTCTGGCGCTCGAGCCGGATCTGTATATTAGCCACTATCCGCTTAACGATATCAGCCACTCCGCACAGGATTTTCGCCAGTTGCTGCATTCCGGCGAGCAAAACAACGTCGACGGCCGTTTTCTGCCGGGCCTGCCACAAGAGGTGGCGGCCTGGTGCCCACCGGACAAAAAAATCCAGTTTCACCGCTATAACCCGACGGCGCTGCGCACTTTCTGGCAGCACTATCAGCAGGACACCACCTACAACCTGACCCGTCGCAACTGTTCCACCACGGTGATTCGGGCACTCGACAGCGCGCTGGAGGGCGTTCTGGGCGATAAACATTTGTGGCGCCGTTTTCTGTTGCTGGTGCTCGATCCCAACCTGTGGATGCTGGCGGTGCTGCGCAGCCGTGGCGAAAGCATGACCTGGACGCCAGGATTGGTGCTGGACTATGCGCGCATGCTACAGCAGGTTACCGAGCGCCAACATCAGCGTTGGTGGTTAAAACTGCGGGAAATGTGGCGTATCCTGCGCTTTGGCCGGGCTCAGCCCGGCAGGCAAAAGTTTTAGTCTCGCCGTCAGCGATGATAAAGTGTTGGCCACATTCACCGGCGCCGGCAAGGAGTTAACCGCTAATGGCCTATTCGCAACGCATTGAAACCGCTATTTTTGATATGGATGGTTTATTGATCGATTCAGAACCCCTGTGGCTACAGGCGGAACTGGATATCTTTGGCGCACTGGGGCTGGATTTGTCTGACCGCCACAAGCTACCGGATACCCTGGGTCTGCGCATCGATCTGGTGGTGAAAATGTGGTACCAGGCCATGCCGTGGCAAGGGGTTTCGCAGGAAGAAGTCTCCGCGCGGATCATCGAACGCGCCATAGAACTGGTACGTGAAAAACAGCCGCTGTTGCCGGGCGTGCAGCAGGCGCTGGAGCTGTGCCGCAGTCTGGATCTGAATATCGGCCTGGCCTCAGCTTCGCCGCTGCACATGCAGCAACAGGTTCTGCAGATGTTTGGCCTTGAAGGCTACTTTGACCAATTGGTTTCCGCCGAATATCTGCCTTACAGCAAGCCGCACCCCGAAGTGTATCTGATTGCCGCCGAACGCCTCGGCAGTGATCCACTGCGCTGTATCACTTTAGAAGATTCATTCAACGGCATGATTGCCACCAAGGCCGCCAGAATGCGTTCGATCGTTATCCCGGCGCACGAGTATCGCAACGATGCGCGCTGGGCATTGGCCGACCATAAGCTCGAAACGCTGGAACAGCTGACACCTGAGCACCTGGCCTAATCTTCACGGCATCGGTCTGCTCCCGGTGCCGTTACTCATCCCCTTTAAGCCCCCATCAGCGCTTGATTTCAAAATAACGCACTGCGTCATAAAATAAATAAAACGTTATTTCATTTATATTGAGTTAGCCTGCCGCTCTCTCTATGCTAGGGCAATAAGAAAGCGCCGGGCGATCGGCACAGGCTGTCACTGCCACGCAACCTCACCCTGTCACCCGGTGCTTTCCCCCATTTTTTCAACAGGCCCTCTCAAAACGCACAACGATTAACCGCTTACGATAACAAGCCGTTGTAAAACCGTATAAAATAAACAATTGGTTACAGGGTAACTGCTTCCACTACTGTTAATTTTCCCATATACTGGATAAATTAACAGTTTATCAGCCGGAACTGCAGTATGACCGCGGAAGGACATCTTATTTTCTCTGTCGCTTGCGCGATTTTCGCCAAGAAGGCTGAGGTGACACCATCGCTTGCTACCGGCGACTGGTGGCATATTATCCCCGCCGCTCTGCTGACTTCGTTGCTGCCTGATATCGATCACCCCAAATCGGTGTTAGGCCAGCGCCTGCGCTGGATCGCCATTCCTATTTCACGCGCCTTCGGCCATCGCGGTTTTACCCATAGCCTGCTGGCGATCGCCGGTGGCATGGCACTGTTCCAGCTTGACGTGCCACGCAGTTGGCCGATCCCGCCGGATGTCCTGCACGCGATGATTATCGGTTACTTCAGCCACCTGTTGGCAGATATGCTCACCCCCGCAGGCGTACCCTTGCTTTGGCCCTGTCGCTGGCGTTTTCGCCTGCCGCTGCTAAATTCTCAGAAAGGCAACCAACTCGAGCGCGCCCTGTGCCTGTGTCTGGTGGCTTTTGCTATCTACTGGCAAGGCGGTTGCACCATTCCTGTGCAGTCCTATTTTGAACAAATAAAAAATATCAGACTGTGATCACAAAAAAATGGCCATTTAATATCCGTAAAGATTATTAATTAAACAAAATCACCAATAAAGTTATATAAAATTCCATTTGGATATAAGTGAGCCGTTACGCAAACTGTTACGATATTTAGTATCGCTACGCCTTGGTGCATAGCCATTTTTATATAATAAAAAATTATTGGAGACATTGGGGATGAATCTTCCGCTGGTTATTAACGTGGTGATTTTTGTCGCCCTCCTTTTGCTGTTGGCGCAAAGCCGTCATAAGCAATGGAGCCTGGCGAAAAAAGTACTGGTCGGCCTGGTCATGGGCGTGGTGTTCGGTCTGGCGCTGCAACTGGTGTACGGCTCGGACAACCCGGTACTGAAAGAATCCATCAGTTGGTTCAACATTGTCGGCAACGGCTATGTGCAACTGCTGCAAATGATTGTGATGCCGCTGGTGTTCGCCTCAATTCTGAGCGCGGTCGCCAAGCTGCACAACGCCTCTTCTCTGGGGAAAATCAGCTTCCTGACAATTGGCACCCTGCTGTTCACCACGCTGATTTCGGCGCTGGTGGGCGTGCTGGTGACCAACCTGTTTGGTCTGACCGCCGAGGGTCTGGTGCAAGGGGCGCAAGAAAGCGCGCGTCTGTCAGCGATCCAAAGCAACTACGTCGGTAAACTGGCCGACCTGACCGTACCGCAGATGGTGCTGTCCTTTATTCCTAAAAACCCGTTTGCCGATCTGACCGGGGCCAGCCCAACCTCAATCATCAGCGTGGTGATCTTCGCGACCTTCCTCGGCGTGGCGTCGCTGCAGTTGCTGAAAGACGACAAGCCTAAAGGCGAACGCGTGCTGGTGGCGATCGATACCCTGCAGGCCTGGGTAATGAAGCTGGTGCGTCTGGTGATGAAACTGACTCCGTACGGCGTACTGGCACTGATGACCAAAGTGGTCGCCGGCTCTAACGTCCACGACATCATCAAACTGGGTAGCTTCGTCGTCGCCTCCTATCTGGGTCTGGCGATCATGTTTGCCGTGCACGCCGCCCTGCTGGCCTTCACCGGCGTTAATCCGTTGAAGTTCTTCCGCAAAGTATGGCCGGTGATCACCTTCGCCTTTACCAGTCGCTCCAGCGCCGCCAGCATTCCACTGAACGTGGAAGCGCAGACCCGCCGTTTGGGCGTACCTGAATCCATCGCCAGCTTCTCGGCCTCGTTCGGTGCCACTATCGGCCAGAACGGCTGTGCCGGTCTCTACCCGGCCATGTTGGCGGTAATGGTAGCCCCAACCGTCGGTATTAATCCGCTGGACCCGGTGTGGATCGCCACCCTGGTCGGTATCGTCACCATCAGCTCTGCCGGCGTTGCCGGTGTCGGTGGCGGTGCGACTTTCGCCGCGCTGATCGTGCTACCGGCGATGGGCCTGCCAGTTACGCTGGTTGCGCTGCTGATCTCGGTTGAACCGCTGATCGACATGGGCCGTACCGCACTGAACGTCAACGGCTCTATGGCTGCCGGTACCATCACCAGTCAGTTGATGAAGCAAACCGACAAGTCCATTATGGACAGCGAAGACGAAGTGGAACTGGCTCACCAGTAAATTTCGTCGGCATTAAAAAACCGGGGCTGAAGCAGGCCCCGGTTTTTTTACGTCTGAAAAACCGCTAAATCTAAAATAAAAAAAGCGCTGCCCATAACTGGCAACGCCATGAATTATTCGAACCCGCGGGATCAGAATGGGTAGTGGTGATAACCCATTTGCTCGGAAATGTTGCGGGCGGCGGTATGCAGACGTTTGACGTAATCGGCTTTGGCTTCTTCCGAGTAACGAATGGACGGGAACGAAATACTCAGGCCGGCGGTTACCACGCCAAAACGGTCAAACACCGGCACCGCAATGCAGCGCAACCCTTCTTCCTGCTCTTCGATGTCTTCACCCACCCCCTGCTCACGCACCTGCTCCAGTTGCGACATCAAGGCCGCGGCATCGGTCAGGGTGTTCGGGGTGCTGCGGGTAAACTCAATTTTTGACAGGATTTGCGCCACTTCAGCCCAGTCGCGCCAGGCTAACAGCACTTTACCGATCGCCGTACTGTGCAGCGGGTTGCGACGACCAATACGCGAATACATACGCAGGTTATACATCGCATCGATTTTATGGATATAGACAATACTGTCCTCATCCAGCGCCCCGAGATGAATAGCTTCGCGGGTGTGGCTCGACAGTTCGCGCATCTGGATATCGGCGCTGCGGATCAGATCGACGCTTTGCAGTGACTTGGCCCCCAGTTCAAACAGCTTGAGCGTGAGCGCGTATTTTTCCGACTCCCCCTCCTGCGAAACATAGCCCAATGACTTCATGGTCTGCAGAAAACGGTAGACGGTGCTCTTGGACATCATCACCCGCTGGGAAAGTTCAGTAATGCCAATTTCGCGTTCCTCACCCAGCGCCTGCAGGATACCGAATACCTTCAGTACGGATGAAACTGCATCCGGTTGTTTATCTGAGTCTGCGTTAACCATAGTCAATATCCTATCGGGCATTTTCTGTTTTAAGAAATTTGAACAAGGGTTTCAGTATACGCGGTACCCCGGAAAGCACGCAATCTGCCCTGGGGATAAATGCCTGAGAAGGAAAGAATTGAGCGCCCAGCTCTCATCGGTTATTACAATTGAGCGGGAATCTGTGGATGCAATCGCAGACGAATATGATTAGCATGGTAATACTCCCCCGAATTAATACCTTCGAGATCAACATGCGTTCTTGTACTGACGGCCTGCCCGTCCCACAACGCTATGGGGCTATCCTCGCCATTGCCCTGGGCATCACCGTTTCGGTACTCGATGGCGCGATTGCCAACGTGGCACTACCGACCATCGCGCGCGATCTGAATGCCAGCCCGGCCAGTTCCATCTGGGTGGTGAACGCCTACCAGTTGGCGATCACCATTTCACTACTGTCGTTGGCCTCACTCGGCGACCTGATTGGCTATCGTCGCATCTATCAGGCAGGCCTGTTGGTGTTCAGCATTACTTCGCTGTTCTGCGCCCTGTCAGACTCGCTGACGACGCTGACCATTGCCCGCGTGCTGCAGGGCTTTGGTGCCGCCGCCATCATGAGCGTCAACACGGCGTTAATCCGCATTATCTATCCGCAGCGGTTTCTCGGGCGCGGTATGGGCATCAACTCGCTGATTGTCGCCTTCTCCTCGGCGGCCGGGCCTACGGTTGCGGCGGCTATCCTGTCGGTGGCTTCCTGGCAATGGCTGTTCGCGATTAACCTGCCGATTGGTATCGTCGCGTTGCTGCTGGGGATGAAGTACCTGCCCGGCAATAGCCAAAAAAGTACTAATCAGCGCTTTGATCCGACCAGTGCGGTGATGAATGCCCTGACCTTCGGGCTGCTGATCACCGCCATCAGCGGCTTTGCCCAGGGCCAGAGCCTGACGCTGATATTCAGCGAAATCGCCGCGCTGCTGGTGATTGGCTTCTTCTTTGTTCGCCGACAGCTGCGTCAGGAGTTCCCACTGCTGCCGGTGGACCTGCTGCGCATCCCGATTTTCGCCCTGTCGATGGGCACCTCGGTTTGTTCATTCACCGCGCAGATGCTGGCGATGGTATCATTGCCGTTCTTTCTGCAAAGCGCGCTGGGCCGCGACGAGGTCGCCACCGGGTTGCTGCTGACGCCATGGCCTTTGGCGATAATCGTCATGGCACCGCTTGCCGGACGCCTGGTGGAGCGCATTCATGCCGGATTGTTAGGCTGTATCGGTCTGGCGGTGTTTGCCCTGGGCCTGTTTTTGTTGGCGCTGCTGCCGCAAAACCCTTCAGACCTGGATATCATCTGGCGTATGGTGCTGTGCGGTGCCGGTTTTGGGCTGTTTCAGTCACCGAATAACCACACCATTATTTGCGCCGCCCCGCGCAACCGCAGCGGAGGTGCCAGCGGCATGCTGGGCACCGCCCGGCTGTTGGGACAGACCTCGGGAGCCGCGCTGGTGGCGTTAATGTTCAACCTGTTCCCCACCTCCGGCACTCATGCCTCATTGATTCTGGCCGGTACCTTCGCCACACTGGCGGCAGCGGTCAGCAGCCTGCGTATTACCCAGCCGCGCTCGCAGCCGGAGCCAAGCAGTCAGCAAGCCAAATAGCGGACATAAAAAAACCCCGGCGAGCCGGGGTTTTTTACTTTCTGAAGGTTACTTCAGGTACTGACCTGAACGCAGCGCTTCGATACGTTTATCGAGCGGCGGGTGCGACATGAACAGTTCGCTGAACGACTTGGATTTGCCGTTGATGCAGAACGCCATCATGTTGCCCGCTTCCTGCGGTTCATAACTGGTTTTCAGCCGTTGCAGCGCCGCGATCATCTTCTCGCGGCCCACCAGTTTGGCGGAACCTGCGTCGGCGTAGAACTCACGGTGACGCGAGAACCACATGGTGATAATGCTGGCCAGGATGCCGAATACCAGCTCCAGAACCATCGACACGCCGAAGTAGATCATCGGGTTGCCGTTGCCTTCCCCTTCGCCGTCACGGTTGCCCAGGAAGCCGGCGGCCGCCTGTGCGATCAGTCGTGAGATGAAGATCACGAAGGTGTTCACGATGCCCTGGATCAGCGTCATGGTGACCATGTCGCCATTGGCAACGTGGCTGATTTCGTGGGCAATAACCGCTTCCGCTTCATCACGGCTCATGCTTTGCAGCAGGCCGGTGCTGACGGCGACCAGTGACGCATTACGGCGCGCACCGGTGGCGAAGGCGTTAATGTCTGGTGCGTGATAAATAGCCACCTGCGGCATGGCAATGCCTGCCTGCTGCGACTGACGGCGTACCGTTTCCAGCAGCCAGTTTTCGGTCTCGTTACGCGGTTGTTCAATCACTTCCCCGCCGACGGAGCGCAGCGCCATCCATTTGGACATCAGCAGTGAAACAAACGAGCCGCCGAAGCCGAACAGACCGGCCATGATCATCAGGCCCTGAACGCTACTGGATTGGATTCCTGTCAGGCTGAGCACCAGCCCGAAAACCAACATCACCGCCAGGTTGGTGAGCAGGAACAGAGCTATACGCATCATAAAATGTTTACTTCCTCATAAATGTTAACAAAACGCTGCCTCGGATACCCTAGATGGTATGGGCATTCGTCACAGTTTCAAGAGTTGCACGCCATTAACCTACTAAAAATACGAAACTTTACAAAAACGGCGCTCAAGCAATACTTTTCAAATTGTAAACGATTGTTGCGCAAAACGGTGGGAATTTTTTTGCGTAAAAATAACTGTGTGGGTTATTCAATACCGCCAGAAGCGCCCATTAAAAAACGCACCCGAAGGTGCGCTTTTCATTTACTGAGACTCTACTGAGACTCGGCTGCGTTATTTCGCCGCCGCCGGCTGCGCCTGATCAAGGTGCGCCAGATCCAGTGCGATGTGCACGGTTTCATCCAGATATGGGTCAGGTTCCTGGTAATCCTTCGGCAAATCTTCCAGGGCCTTCAGCGGCTTTTTACCGGCGCGCTGCAGGCGATCATTAACACGTTGCAGACGGGTAGCGTCATCATCGTGGTTCTCTTTCTCGCGCTGAACCAGGTTGAGAGAGACGATGTTACGCTTGTCCTTCAGCGCCTTGTAATGAGCGATATCCTGCGCGATGTACTGGAACTCGGGATCCTTGGCGATACGCTGCTCATGATCCTTCAGCAGTTCAGGCTCAAACGGCTTCATGTCACCGGTTTTGGTGTAGGTCGCCGCATTGATGCTGTCCCACGGCATAGCGTTATCTTCAAACGCTTCACCGGTTTCCGCCGGATCAATGCCGCTCGGCATCAGGATATCCGGGGTAACCCCCTTACGTTGGGTACTGCCGCCGTTAACGCGGTAGAACTTCTGTATGGTGTATTGCACCGACCCCAACGCCGGCCACTCCGGACGCAGCATCTGATCGTAAATGCGGTTCAGCGAGCGATACTGCTGCACGGTGCCTTTCCCGAAGGTCGGTTCACCGACGATCAGCGCGCGACCATAGTCCTGCATTGCCGCGGCGAAGATCTCCGAAGCCGAGGCGCTGAAACGGTCAACCAGTACCACCAGCGGCCCCTTGTAATAGGTCACGCCGTCGGTGTCCGCGTCTTCACGCACTTTACCGTTGTTGTCACGTACCTGCACTACCGGGCCGCTCGGAATGAACAGACCGGACAGCGAAACCGCTTCGGTCAGTGCGCCGCCGCCGTTAGTGCGCAGGTCGATGATCAGGCTCTTGACGTTCTGCTTGGCCATCTTCTGCAACTGAACTTTCACGTCATCGGTCAGGCCCACGTAGAAGCCCGGAATGTCCATCACCGCGACTTTCTCTTTGCCGACGGTCTTGATGGTCATTTTCACCGCGCGGTCTTCCAGACGGATACGCTCACGGGTCAAGGTGACCACTCGGGTTTTAGTGCCCTTGCCGGCCGGCAGGATCTCCAGGCGCACCTTGCTGCCCTTCGGCCCTTTAATCAGGGAAACCACGTCGTCCAGACGCCAGCCGATCACATCGACCACAGGCTTGCCCGCCTGGCCAACGCCGACAATACGGTCACCCACGGTGATCGCCTTGCTCTTCGCCGCCGGGCCACCTGGCACCATGGAGTTGATCAGGGTGTAATCGTCATCCATCTGCAACACCGCACCGATACCTTCCAGTGACAGGCTCATCTCGGTATTGAACTGTTCGGTATTGCGTGGGGAGAGATAGTTGGTATGCGGGTCGATTTCATGCGCAAAGGCATTCATCGCCAACTGGAAAACGTCTTCGCTGTTGCTTTGCGTCAGGCGCTTGATGGCAAACTGATAGCGCTTGGTCAGCGTTTCACGAATTTCCTTGTCGGTCTTGCCGGTCAGCTTGAGGTTCAGCTCGTCATATTTGACTTTCGCATTCCACAGCGCGTCCAGTTCGGCCTTGTCTTTCGGCCACGGCGCTTTGCTGCGGTCGAGATCAATAGTGTCGTTGCCGGTGAAGCTCATTGGCTTTTCCAGCAGCGACAATGCATAGGTGTAACGCTCAAAACGGCGTTTCTGCGCCAGATTGTACAGCGCGTATGGCGTATCCAGCTTACCGTTTTTCAGTTCTTCGCCCAGCTGATTGCGCTTGTTGGCGAATTGCGCCACGTCGGAGGCCAGCAGCACGTTATGGCTGTAGTCCAGCATATTCAGGTAACGATCGAAGATCTTGCCTGAAAAGTCCGCGTCGAGGCTAAACTGACGGTAATGAGAGCGAGTGAAGCGCGAAGTTACGCGCTCACTCACAGTTGCATGTTGCGGTTCCTGCTGCAGCTGAGGCAGTTGATCGATGCGGATGTTGGCTGGTTCCGCTCCGTAACTGACACCCGCCCACAACAGACCCGCGACTGCTGTTAATCTGACAAATTTGTTCATGCCTTGGTTGGCCTCCGTATCAGAACTGCAAGTGTTCTGCGCGCACAATCATCGCCAGACCGGAAGAGAGCTGCACACGTACGCCATCTTTGGCGATTTCAAGTACGGTTGCATCCATCGCACTCTGGCCTGCTCTGACTTTGATTTCCTGGCCAATTTGCAGTTTAGAGATATCCGTGACTGGCACACGACGCTGCTGGCTTTCCTCTTTGACTTCACGAGGTTGGCGAGCGGGCTGTGGGCGAGTTTGTGGGCGCGGCTTGCGGTTCTCCGGAGCGGCTCCGCCTTCGCGACGTGCAGCAGGTTTTTTACCGGCTGGACGTGGACGACGAGGTTCCGCAGCGGCTGATTCACCGGCAGCTTCACGTTTTTTGGCGTTTTGCTCGGCACGCTGTGCCTGAACTCGCGCTTTGGCTTCTTCAAGCTGTTGACGGGCATGATCGACATGCTGCTGTTCCAGCTCACCGCACGGGTTGCCGTCCAAATCAACGCGCTGTGCGCCAACTTTGACGCCGTACAGGTAACGCCAGCTTGAGGTGTACAGGCGCAGTGCAGAACGCAATTGCGTTTTGCTTAGGTTTTCTTCCCCCTGAACACGCTCGACCAGATCCTGAAAAATACCGATTTTCAACGGGCGAGCTTCGCCCTCGGCGCTAAAGCAGAGCGGAAAACGCTCGGCAAGAAAAGCAATGACTTCTTTACTAGAGTTCAACTTAGGTTGATTTTCCATGAAATTTCCTGATTACAACGGGTTTGCCAACCAGCGCAGGCATGAACAGGCGTCATTATAATGACGCCATCGGTAAATGCCACGTTAACCGTAGATCAACTTGCCGTTACAGTGACATATTTCGCACTATCACACTGTTCCAGCTGCGCGCAAAGCCCCGCCACCACTGCTTCCAGGCCCCTTTCGTCCTGTTCGTCGAAACGTTGATAAACTGTGCTGTCGATATCGAGAACGCCGATAATCTGACCGCCAACGTTGAGCGGCAGCACAATTTCTGCATTACTGGCCGCGTCGCAGGCGATATGACCAGGGAACTCATGGACATCACCAACGCGCTGCACGCGATTTTCCGCCACGGCGCTGCCACATACGCCTTTGCCTACCGGAATGCGCACACAGGCGATTTTTCCCTGGAACGGACCCAGCACCAGTTGGGTGCCATCCATCAGGTAAAATCCAACCCAGTTCACGTCGTCAAGGCGCTCGTTGATCAGCGCACTGGCGTTGGACAACGCGGCGATAAAGTTGGTTTCCCCGTCGAGCAGCGCGCACAAATCACGTTTTAATTCCGCGTAGAATTGTTCTTTTGTCATGTGTTAACCATTAATACAGTGAAGAAGGCCACTAGCCCAAGTCTTAAGCCCTATAAAATAAGCATTAAATGCGTATAGCCACAAGGTTAATCATCTGTTGCTTCACAAAACCCTACCGGGCAGGGTATGTTTGCCGCTCAGAAACCCTGTTTTGCCGCCCGGTGCTTGGCCCTATAAGGCACGGACAGATTTATTTTTCAGCTACGCTAATCGATACGGCGAGCTCTGGGGCAGTTTTTTGTCATGATGAAAATACACGCGATCACCGGCCCGCTATCCAAAGCACGCCACCAACGCTGTTGCGAATGCGACCTGCTGTTTGTGTTGCCGCCACTGAGCGGCAAACAGGCGGCCTATTGCCCGCGCTGCGATGCCAAGGTGGTCAGTGGCCGTGACTGGTCGATGACCCGACTGACCGCCATGGCGGTCACCATGCTGCTGTTGATGCCCTTCGCTTTCAGCCAGCCGCTGATCAGCATCCGCCTGCTGGGGGTGCGCATTGACGCCAGCCTGCTGGAAGGCATCTGGCAGATGAGCCACCAGGGGGACCCTCTCACCGCCAGCATGGTGGCGTTTTGCACTATTGGCGCCCCGCTGACGCTGGCGTTGTCGCTGCTTTACCTGCGTTTCGGCCACGCACTGGGCATGAACCTGCGCCCGGTGCTGCTGATGCTCGATCGCTTGAAAGAGTGGGTGATGCTCGATATTTACCTGATCGGCATGGCGGTGGCGACAATCAAGGTAAAAGAATACGCCGATATCCAGGCCGGCAGTGCGCTGATCGCTTACCTGGCGCTCACCCTGCTCAGCATCCTGACGCTGATCCACGTCAATCTGGAACAGCTGTGGGAGCGCTATTATCCGCAGGAACAGCCGAAAGGCCTGCCAACGGCACTGCATATCTGCCTGTCCTGCCATTTCACCGGTTACCCAGACCAGCGTGGGCGTTGTCCACGATGCCACATTCCGATGTGCCATCGGCAGCCCTACAGCCTGCAAAAAACCTGGGCGGCGCTGATTGCAGCGATGATTTTACTGATCCCGGCCAACCTGATGCCGATCTCCATCATTTACGCCAATGGCGCACGAATGGAAGACACCATCTTCTCCGGAGTGGTCTCACTGGCGACCTCCGGCAATGTACCGATCGCCGCCATCGTGTTCATTGCCAGCGTACTGGTGCCCTTTACCAAGGTCATCGTGCTGATCACCTTGCTGCTGAGTATTCATTTCAAGACCTCGCACAGCCTGAGAACGCGTATTCGCCTGCTGCGCCTGGTCACCTGGATCGGCCGTTGGTCAATGCTCGATCTGTTTGTTATTGCTTTAATGATGTCGCTGGTGAATCGCGACCAATTGTTATCTTTTACTATGGGGCCGGCAGCCTTTTATTTTGGGTCTGCGGTTATTTTAACTATTCTTGCCGTAGAGTGGCTGGATAGCCGATTGATTTGGGATGCACATGCAACAGGAAACGCCGAATACACCGACTGAAGCGCGGGTCAAAAACAAGCGCCGTATTTCGCCATTCTGGTTACTGCCGTTTATTGCCCTGCTGATCGCGGGGTGGCTGGTCTATAACAATTTCCAGGAACGCGGCACCACGGTGACCATTGATTTCCAGTCCGCGGCGGGCATTGTCGCCGGGCGTACTCCGGTACGTTATCAGGGGGTGGAAGTGGGCACCGTACAGAGCATCAGCCTGAGCAAGGATCTGCGCAGTATTGTGGTCGAAGCCAGCATCAAGAGTGACCTGGAAGATTCCCTGCGCGACGGCACCCAGTTTTGGCTGGTCACGCCCAAAGCCTCGCTGGCGGGCGTGTCTGGCCTGGATGCCCTGGTGGGCGGCAACTATATCGGCATGATGCCGGGCACTGGGAAACCTCAGACCCACTTCACCGCGCTCGATACCCAGCCCAAGTATCGGCTGAACACCGGTGAGCTGATGATTCATCTGCACGCTGACGATCTCGGCTCGCTCAACACCGGCTCGCTGGTGTATTACCGCAAGATCCCCGTCGGTAAGGTCTATGACTACACCATCGCCGAAGGCAATAAGGGCGTCACTATCGACGTGCTGATCGACCGCCGCTTTGCCAATCTGGTGAAGGGCAGCAGCCGTTTTTGGAACGTCTCGGGCTTCAAGGGTGATTTCAGCCTGGCGGGCGCCTCGGTGCAGATGGAAAGCCTGGCCGCGCTGGTCAACGGCGCCATTGCCTTTGACTCACCGCTAGATGGTCAGCAGGCCAAGGCCGATCAAAGCTATACCCTGTATCCGGATCTGGCACACAGCCAGCGCGGCGTGAATATTACGCTTGATCTGCCGAGCGGCAATAACCTGAGTGAGAACCGCACGCCGCTGATTTATCAGGGATTACAGGTGGGTACCCTGACCAAACTAACCCTGCAACAGGACAGTAAGGTCACCGGTGAGCTGACCATCGACCCGTCGGTGGTGGATTTAATGCGCAGCGGCACGCGGATTGTCATGCGCAGCCCACGCCTGAGCCTTAACGACGCCAAACTCAGCCAGTTGCTGACCGGCAATACGCTGGAACTGGTACCGGGCGAGGGTGAACCGCAGCAGCATTTCAACGTGCTGGACAGCAGCGAAACCCTGCTGCAACAGCCGGGCGTACTGACCGTAACGCTGAACGCGCCGCAGAGCTACGGCATTGACGTCGGCCAGCCGCTGGTGGTGCATGGCGTTAAGGTCGGTCAGGTGATGAGTCGTGCCCTGACGGACAACGGCGTGGTATTTACCGCCGCCATCGATGCCCAATATCGCCGCCTGCTGCACAAAGACAGCAAGTTCGTGGTCAACAGCCGCGTCGACGTCAAACTGGGCCTGGACGGCATGGAAGTGCTGGGGGCCAGCGCGCAAGAGTGGCTGGACGGCGGCGTGCGCATCATCCCCGGCAGCAAGGGCGAGCCTGTCGGGCAGTATCCGCTGTATGGCAATAGTGAAAAGGCCGAGGCCGGTATTATCGGCAACAGCCCTACGCCAACCCTGACGTTGACCGCCGTCAGCCTGCCGGACGTACAGGCCGGATCGGTGGTGCTGTACCGTAAATTCCAGGTGGGCGAGATTGTTAACGTGCGTCCAAAGGCCAACGAGTTCGAAGTTGATGTTTATATCAGCCCGGAATACCGCAAGCTGCTGACCAGTGAAAGCATTTTCTGGGCCGAAGGCGGGGCCAAGGTGCAATTGAACGGCAGTGGCCTGACGGTGCAGGCTTCACCGCTCAACCGGGCGCTGAAAGGGGCTATCAGTTTCGATAATTTGCAGGGCGTCACGCTGAGCAAAGGCGCCAAACGCATGCTGTACGCCACAGAAACCGCTGCCCGCGCGGTAGGCAGCCAGATAACCCTGAAAACTTACGACGCCAGTAAAGTGTCGGCAGGCATGCCACTGCGTTATCTCGGTATCGATATCGGCCAGGTCGATTCGCTAAAATTGGCGCCAGAGCGTAATGAAGTCCTGGTCAAGGCCGTGCTGTACCCGGAATACGTGCAGACCTTCGCCCGTCTTGGCAGCCGGTTCTCCATAGTATCACCGGAGATTTCCGCCGCCGGGGTCAGCAACCTCGACACCCTGTTGCAGCCCTATATTAACGTGGAGCCAGGCCGTGGACGCGAGCTACGCAGCTTTGAGCTGCAAGAGGCCACGATCACCGACTCGCGCTACCAGGACGGCCTGAGCGTGATCCTCGACGCCGCCGAAACCGGCTCGTTGCAGATTGGGACTCCGGTACTGTTCCGTGGGGTCGAAGTGGGTACCGTGACAGGCTTCTATCTGGGTGCCATGTCCGATCGCATCCACGTCGCGCTGCGTATCAGCAAGAAGTACCAGTATCTGGTGCGTAACAACAGCGTGTTCTGGCTGGCTTCCGGCTACAACCTGCAGTTCGGCCTGACCGGCGGCGTGATCAAGAGTGGGACCTTCCAGCAGTTTATTCGCGGCGGCATTGCTTTTGCCACTCCGCCGAGTATTCCGCTGGCGCCGAAGTCAACGCCGCACAAGCACTTTATGCTGAATGCGGAAGAGCCAAAAGACTGGCGTGAATGGGGCACCGCCATCCCTAAAGAGTAAATTCCTCACCCTCTCAGGGGCTCGGCAATGCCGGGCCCCTACTTTTTTCGGTTTGTGGTAAACTCCCGCCCTTATTTTGATAGCTGCCAGAGAGCTCACCCCGTGGCCAAACCCGCCTGCGTTTTTTTGCCGCCCGCCTTTCTCGAGGCGACGCGCGCCATCATGCCCGCCGACCTGTCGATGGACGATTTCATTGCTGCCTGCCAGCGCCCGCTGCGCCGCAGTCTGCGAGTTAATACGCTAAAAATCAGCGTCACCGACTTTCTGACGCTGGTGCAGGATTATGACTGGCGTCTGGAGCCCATCCCCTGGTGCGCGGAAGGCTTTTGGATCGAACGCGGGGACGAAGAACTGCGGCTGGGCAGCGCTGCTGAACACCTGAGCGGCCTGTTTTACATTCAGGAGGCCAGCTCAATGCTGCCGGTCAGTGCGCTGTTCGCCGGGGCCGAAGCACCAAGCCGGGTACTGGACGTAGCGGCCGCACCAGGATCCAAAACCACCCAGATTGCGGCGCTGATGAACAATCAGGGCGGCATTGTCGCCAATGAATACTCCGCCAGCCGGGTCAAGGTATTGCACGCCAACATCAGCCGCTGTGGCGTGAAGAATGTGGCCCTGACCCATTTTGATGGCCGGGTGTTCGGCGCTGCGTTGCCGGAAAGCTTCGACGCCATCTTGCTCGATGCCCCCTGCTCTGGCGAAGGCGTGGTGCGTAAGGATCCGGACGCCATGAGTAACTGGTCACCGGAAAGCGTGACCGCCATTGCCGACACCCAGCGTGAGCTGATCGACAGTGCCTTCCATGCTCTGGCGCCCGGCGGCGTGATGGTTTACTCCACCTGCACGCTCAACGCGCAGGAAAACCAGCAGATCGTCAACGGGCTGCTGGCGACCTACGGCGACGCGGTCAGCATTGAACCGCTGGGTGACTTGTTCCCCGGTGCTAAACAGGCGTTAACCGCCGAAGGTTTTCTGCATGTGTTCCCGCAAATCTACGATAGCGAAGGCTTCTTCGTGGCGCGGTTGCGCAAGCACCACTCCGTCCCCCCGCTGGCAAAGCCAAGCTATAAGCTGGGCAAATTCCCGTTCACTCCGCTTTCCGCTAAGGATTCGGCCGAGATCGCTCAGGCCGCAGCGGCCTCCGGATTAGCCTGGGATAAAACCAGCCGTCTGTGGGCTCGCGATAAAGAAATCTGGCTGTTCCCTGCCGAACTGGCAGCGCTGGTTAATAAAATTCGCTTCTCGCGTATCGGGCTGAAACTGGCCGAGCGTTTCACCAAAGGCTACCGCTGGCAGCATGAAGCGGTTATCGCGCTGGCGGTTGCCGACGGCAAACAGCGTTTTGAACTGGACGCCACGCTGGCGCAGGAGTGGTTCCACGGCCGTGACCTCTACCCGGAGCCACCGCCGCAGACCGATGAATGTATTGTCACCTACCAGCAACAGCCGCTGGGTATCGCCAAACGCATCGGCAGCCGGATCAAAAACAACCTGCCGCGCGAACTGGTTCGTGACGGCGTGTTGGATTTCCATCAATAATCCCCTGTCACTGGCCGGAAAACTCCGGCCAGTTAATACCGCTAATAATATTCCGACAGGAGAATATTATTATTCTAATCATTTTCCCCTCTGGGTATTCTCGCCCTTTCCATTGAGAAGATAACGACGCCTTTCAAAATAAAGAAAATTTTCAGCCTCCCACCAAGACAATTCCGGGTTCTTACTCTATTAATTAAACTGTAAATACATTAATGCGTTTATCCATTTCCGGATGGCGTTTTTTGGGGCTCACCTTTAACACGGCAAGGAAAAAGACATGAAAAAAATTCTGATGGCATTGACCTCGGCAGCCACCTTGCTGTGCGCGAGTGGTGCAGCCAACGCAGCTGGCACTATTCAGGGTAACCTCGGGGTAACCTTAACCATTGGCGCAGGTTGCGTGGTCGGCGGCGGTAACAGCGCGGGGAGCGCCAACGACTTTGGCTCTATCGACTTCGGTACCTATTCTTCCCTGTCCAACATTATCGACGCCAGCGCAACCGGTTCCGGCGGTGCGGGGACTTTGTCGCTGACCTGTACCACAGGGACCGCCTACACCGTGGCATTAAACAACGGTTTGCATGTAGGTGCCGGTAACCAGCGCCAAATGGCCAGTACGGCGGGTTCCTTTATCAAGTACAACCTCTACCAGGATCAGGCCCGCGCTACCACCTGGTCCAGCGGTGCCAACGCCCTGACCGGCACCGGTACTGGCGCAGCGGTTCCGTTGATTGTCTATGCCCGTGTCCCGGCGGCGGTCACCACGCCCGATCCTGATACCTACAACGATACGGTGACCATGACGGTAACCTGGTAACAGTGCGGCAGGTTGTTTTGGGCTGTGGATTGCTGGCGTTAAGCCTGGCGGTAAATGCCGATAGCAAAACCGCCACTATTGGCGTCAGCGCCACCTTGTTGAAGGCATGCGAAGCCGGCAGCAGTTCGGGTGGCAATGTCAGTTTCGGCTCACTGGACTTCGGTACGGTCTATTTCCTCACCACCAGTGTCAGCGTAGCGGGTCAGCAAAACGCCGGAGCCATTCGCGTCAAATGCAACAATGGCACCAGCTACAATGTCCTGCTTAACGGGGGGCAAAGCGGCAACACCGCTGCCCGCTATCTGAAAAGCGCCGCCGGCCAGCAGGTGAACTACAACCTGTATACCAACAGTTCGCACAGCATCATCTGGGATAACCTGACCGGGGTGTCGCAAACCGCCAACGGTCAGGACAACTGGTTACCGGTGTACGGCATGATCCCGGTGCAATCCACCCCGCCGATCGGCAGCTACACCGATACCGTGCAGGTCACCATCAATTGGTAATGGCAATGCGTATTTTAAGCGGTGGTTTACTGCTCTGGATGATAACGCCACCGGTATTGGGCGACACCGGCGTCAACGATCAGCAAAAGACCCAGGCAATGACCGTCAATGCGACGGTGGTTAAAGGCTGCATCCTGGGTAGCGGCAGCAGCGACGTCACCACTTTCGGCAACCTCAGCTTTGGTCAGGTCTCTTCGTTAGCCAGCAACATCAGCATTGTTTCCAGCTCCGGGGCCGGTTCCGTGCTGTTTCGCTGCAATCCTGGTCTGAGCGTCACGCTGGCGCTTGGCATCGGCAACAACGTCACCGGCTCCATCTCCGCCGGACGCAAATTAAAAAACACCCTGACTCCAGAAACCCTGATTTATCAACTCTATCAGGACAGTAACTATTCCACCATTTGGGGCGATGGCACCAACGGCGGCAGCACCGAGATCGTCGCTGCCACCGGTAGCACCCAGGAAATAAAAGTTTATGCCCGTTTGTTCTCGACCAGTACCCTGCCCACCAGTGGCACTTACAGCGATACGGTCTTACTGACGGTCACTTATTAGTATTTTGAAATAAGGATTTAGCCATGCGTATACCCTTCCGACTGCCATTGACGGCAGCGCTGCTGATTGTCGGCCAACAACAGGCGCTTGCCGCCGCCTCGATCCTGATTTGGCCCATTGACCCGGTAATTGAAGATCAACAGCCTGCTACGGCACTGTGGCTGGAAAACCGCGACACTAAACCCGTCTATATGCAAGTTCGCGTACTCGGCTGGAAACAAACCGCCGGCAAAGACGATTACAGCAACCAGAGCGAAGTGATCGCCAGCCCGCCGGTAGCCTCTATTGCCCCAGGCAAACGCCAACTGATCCGGCTGGTTAAGCAAACCCCGCCGCCTGCCGGCCAGGAGCGTGCCTACCGTATTCTGATTGATGAAGTCCCGGTGAAAGATTCAGGCAACCCATCCGCACCAGATGGCGCACAAATGGGATTGAAATTCCAGATGCGCTATTCGGTACCGCTGTTTGTCAGCGGCAAGGGCGTCTGGACCAAGCAGGATTCAGAGAAGCCGCGCGATTATGCCACCGCCAGTCAACCGCAACTCAGCTACCGGCTGTTGCAGCAAAGCAGCCAGCGCTGGCTGGAAGTACGCAACCAGGGCACGGTGCACGCGCGCATCTCCAAAGTGACGATACAGGGGAAGACGCTCAATGCCGGCCTGATGGGTTACGTGTTACCCGGCTCGCAGATGCGCTTTGCCATACCGGCCTCTGGCAGCTTCAGCAGCGGTCAACTGCAAGCCACGGTCAACGACAATAAACAGCCAATAACCCTGCCTGCTTACTGAGTGTCAGGTGCCGTTAACCAGGATAGCGTCACCCAGGCGTAACGGGTTCGGGCTCAAACCGTTAGCCTTCGCCGTACTCTGCGCAGTGGCCACACCGTGGTCACCGTACGCCTGCGCCGATGATTTACCGCCCCCGCCCAGCGCCATCAGCATGCCGGACACCACTTTGTACCTGGAGCCGGTGGTCAATGGGCGTCAAACCGGAAAAGTAGTACCGGTCAACTACCGAGGCGGCCACTATTACCTTACGCCGCAGCAGTTGCTCGATGCAGGTCTGCCGGTGGCGGATAAACAGGCGAAAGAAATTGCGGTCGACCAATTGGAGAAAGTAGACGTCACCTACAGTGGCGACACTCAGCAGTTGATGATCAACGTCCCCAACGACTGGTTACCCAATCAGAAATTCAACGCTCAAAACCCGCTGGATCGCCTGCCGGCACAAAGCAGCCTCGGTCTGCTGTTCAATTATGATATTTATGCCAGCCAAAGCAGCGCCAACGGCCAGCCGGGCTATCTTTCCGCCTGGAGTGAACAGCGGCTGTTCGACGGCTTTGGCGTGGTGTCCAACACCGGTATTTTCCGCGGCAGCTTTAACGACGGTGCCAACAACAGTGACCAGGGCAACCGCTATATCCGCTACGACAGCCAGTGGCGCTATAACGATGATGAACGCCTGCTCAGCTATACCGCCGGCGATCTCGCCACCGGCGCTCTGACCTGGAGCAGCTCGGTGCGTATCGGCGGCGTCCAGCTGGCACGTAACTTTGCCTCACGCCCGGACCTGATCACCTATCCGCTGCCGCAGTTTTCCGGTCAGGCGGCACTGCCCAGCAGCGTCGATCTGTATATCAACAGCTATAAAAACAGCAGCACCAGCGTTAACCCTGGCCCTTTCACCCTCAATACCGTGCCTTACATTAACGGCGCCGGGCAGGCCACGGTGGTGACTACCGACGCGCTGGGCCGCCAGGTCAGCACCGTGGTGCCGTTTTATGTCGCCAGTAATCTGTTGCAGGCCGGCATGAGCGATTTCAGCCTGTCCAGCGGCGCGTTACGGCGCAATTATGGTATTAATTCAGCGGATTATGGACAGTGGGTGGCCAGTGGCAGCGGGCGTTACGGTGTCACTGACTGGTTAACCCTGGAAGGTCGAGCTGAAGGAGCCGCAGAGTTGGCGGTGGGTGGCGCAGGGGCCAATATTCGTGTTGGCCAGTGGGGGGTGTTCAATGCCTCTTACAGCTACAGTCAGGCCGGCGACAATGCCTTTAACGATTATCAACCTTCGCAGCAGCGCAACTACTACGATCCGCTGACCGGTCAACCCATCCCTCAGCCCGATCCGCAGCCGATCTATCAGTACAGCACCAACCATGGCGATCAGAGCAGCATCGGCTACACCTATAGCAATCGCTATTACAGCCTGAATGCCCAGCGCATTCTGCGCAGTGCGGGTTTTGGCGATATTTCGGTGTATAAAAGTGACTATCGCCTGAGCCGCCGTACCGATCAACTGACCGGCAGTATTGGTCTGAACCGATTCGGTAGCATCGGGGCCGGCTATTTCGATGTACGCGATGCCATTGGCCTGCGCACTCGCCTGGTTAACTTCTCTTACAGCATTTCACTGTGGCGCAATACCAGCCTGTATGCGTCAGTGAACCGCGAAATCGGCAGCAGCGGCTACAGCGCCCAGCTGCAACTGTCTATCCCCTTCGACAGTTGGGGGACCGCCAGCGTCAGCGCCTCTCGTGACAATGAAAACCGCTGGAACCAACGCGTCAGCTACAGCCGCGCCGCGCCGACCGACGGCGGTTTGGGCTGGAACCTGGCCTATGCCGATGGGCAAAGCAGCGAAAGCTACACCCAGGCCGATATCACCTGGCGCACCCGCCTGCTCGAAGCCCGCGGCGGGATGTACGGCAACAGCGATGATTACACCCGCTGGGGTGAAGTGAGTGGTTCGCTGGTGGCGATGCAAGGCGATCTGTACGCCACCAACACCATCAACGATGCTTTTGCATTGATCTCTACCGACGGCTATCCGGACATTCCGGTACGCTATGAGAATCAGTTAATCGGCGTGACCAACGCCAAAGGCTATCTGCTGGTGCCGACCGTCACCTCCTATTACCACGCCAAATTCCAAATCGATCCGCTCAATCTGCCGGCGGACGTGGCGGTTCCCAGCGTGGAGAAAACCGTGGCGATCCGCGATCACAGCGGCTTCCTGGTCGATTTCCCTGTCCAGCAAATCTCCGCCGCCGACATCAAACTGGTCGACGCCCAGGGGAAACCGCTGGCCAACGGCAGCGAAGTCGCGGTTATCGGTAGCAAGCAGCAAAGCTACGTCGGTTGGGATGGCATGGTTTATGTGGATCCGGTGCAACGGCAAAACCGCCTGAGCGTCATTCCGGCCGACGGCAGCGCCCCCTGTCAGGCGCAATTTAGCCTGACCAAAACCCAGGGGATCCAAAGCATCGGCCCCATTGTTTGCCAGTAATTCATGATGGAGAAAAATATGATTAGTGGATCCAAAGCGTTATTACTGGCGCTGCTGCTGCTCATCGGCCGACAGGCGCTGGCCGACTGCACCACCGCCAACGGCAGCGTCACCTTGCCAGGCAGCAGTACTTTCGCGGTTTACAATGGCTCGCTCAGCGCGCAGGGCACTGCCGGACTCAACTGCAGCGGCCTTGGCCTGTCATTGCTGACGCAAAATACCGTGACGGTAAAAATTAACTCCACCACGCACAATATGGCGCTGGCCAATGCCGACGGTTCCGGCGATACCATTCCCTATCTGATTTACCCCGATGCGAATTACCAATATCCCTATAGCGTCGGGCAAACCATCGATTACAGTTCATTGAACCTGTTGACGCTGATCCTTATCTCCCCAAACGTCAACTTTCCGCTGTATATCAAGACCACCGCCGGGGCTAACGTCCGTTCCGGCACCTATACCGATACCGTCAATCTGGTCTGGAACTACCATATTTGCGGCCTGGGTCTGATTGGGTTGTGTATTTGGTGGGATGGCACCAATAAGCCCAGTACCGTAACCATTAGCCTGACGCTCACCAAAGACTGCCTGTTTGGCACCGCGCAAAACGTCAACTTTGGCAGCATGGCGCTGGTCGGGCAGTTTAACCCGGTGAACCAGAGCATCACCCTCACCTGTACCAAAACCGAGGGCTACAACACCTACTTTACCGACGGCAATAACCCGGTGACCGGCTGGCGACGCATGAAAAGCGGCACCAGCAACTATATGCAATACCAAATTTACCTGCCCAACAGCACCACGGTATGGAACAGCACCAACAAGCAAGCCGGGGCGGGTACCGGCTTGGCACAAAGCATTCCTTACCTGGCGCGAATCAACCCGGCGCAAACCGAAGTACCGGTAGGAACCTATCAGGACAACATCAGTTTTGTGGTGGAGTATTAAGCCCGGCCGCTAGCCACGGATTGCCAATGTTGCCAGCTTGTATTTTTTATGTGGCATTTTTTGCTCATTTGACTATGCTGATGATGACGGCCTCAACTGGTCACACCTCATACCAGCAGATCAAGCAAGGAGTTCCAATGGGCAAAACCGTGGTAAAAATAGGCAGTTTCGAGGTCGACGATGCGCATTTGTCCTCCTCGCCCGAGCAGGCCAGTACGCTGGCGATCCCTTGCAAGTCGGATCCCGATCTGTGCATGCAGTTGGACGGTTGGGATGAGCACACCAGCATCCCGGCGATACTCGATGGCAAGCAATCGCTGCTGTATAAGCAACATTACGATCGGCAAAGCGATGCCTGGGTGATGCGATTGGAATGAACGATGACAAACTGAAGAACGCGCGGTGTCCCCACAGGAGCACGGCGCGTTTTTTTTATCTGATAGCAATACCACGGCCGGCGAAGAAACGACCAAAATGGCTCAGCGGCAAAGTCACCTGTTGGCGCGTAGCCGGGCTGTCACCGGAAGGATTATGGAAGGTCACGCCATTGCCCTCAACCGCGGTAACCAATACCAGATGGCCGCCCCGCTGCGGTGGCGTCTGTTCGGGCCGGCGAATGCCGGGATGTACCGAAGCGATAAAATAACGCCGCTGCGCCAGTAGCTGCGGCAACGTTTCTACCTCAACACCGACCCGCACCTCGGCCTCCAGCGCAAACTGCTCACGCACATAGTCGACAAATGGCGCGTAAATCAGCCCTTTGATACGTTCACCTTCCCGCACGTAAGCACCGTACGGCAAACTGCGGCGTGCCAGTTCCAGCAGTGGCGGCGCATCCCCGTCGCGATGGGTCAGCACCATTTTCAGGCAGGCCATGCCACAGACGTGATTGGCCCACTCGATATATTCCGCCCGATCGCGTGCGCCACTGAGCGCCCAGTTGGCATCATCGGCCAGCGTCGCTCGACCGGCAATCAGCGCCGCCGCCAGTTCGGGCGTCGCCCATTGACAGACGTAAGGGACCGAGGAGCTCAAATCAGAAAGTCTCTGCCACTTTGAAATTCATCAGCACCAGCGTCATATCCGGTGAGAACAGCTCATATTCTTCGAAGAAGCTTTGCAGCTCTTTGCGCCAGTAGGCCAGGGAACGGTCACCCTCACCTTCAGCAAAAGCATGGGCTTCATCAACCTGATCGTAGGTTTTCATTTCGACCGACGTCAGCTCTACCGCACACACCGGGTTGCCTTTACCATCAACCACCACAAACACATCACCGGCCAGCGGGATGCCTTCGCCGTCAAGATTGGCGCAGGTGGCCGTCTTGGTACCGTTGAGGATCAGTTTGACCACATCATCGGCCTGCTGCTCGGTGTTGCCAAACGCCCAACGTTCGGTGTTTTCGTATTTCTTCGGAATTTCGTTCGCCATTGCCATACCTTATTGAATGAATCATTGTGCAGACAGAATAGTACAACGTATTCCCCGCTGCCTGCACCTGCCGAATTCACCCTCAATCTTCTAATCCCGCAGCTTTACAGGCTATTTACGGTAAATCCCTGTGCCTATGTCGGGACAACAGGCATACTATGAACGCAATTTACTCCATGGCTATCAGCCCGGCGGCAAAATGAAGCATGACGACCAAAATTCCGATGACACCTTCAGCGCCTTATTAAAGGTGCTGGCAGTGGTGGTGATTGCTATCTTTATTATCGCCGTCTGGTATTTCATCTGATCGGCAAAACAGGAGGTCACATTGGCAACCAAACGCATGCGTACCAAGCACTGGAAGATGTTTTTGATACTGTTGCTGATCTGTCTCGCCCTGCTGTTATTGCGCTGGGCGGCGATAGTCTTCGGCTAATGGCAGGGAGCAAAACAGATGGCAAAACGAAACGGCAACGGGGTACAGATCGCCTTACTGCTACTGGCGCTGGTGATTTTGGTCTGCGGTATTTTAATGATCACCACTGAGCTGGGTCATCAGGTACTCGAAGAGATCGAAGATATTCTCGAATAACACCAGTCCGGCCGGATACTGGCTCACATCACCTTATCCTCGTTCCGCGGGTTGTTTGGTTTCCGGTTCCAACAGCTCGCGCAAATAGGCAATCCGCGCCTCTCCTTGCGGCAACCACAGACGACGCAGCCACTGTGGCACTTCTGCCGGCTGGCTCCGGCGATGGTACTCAGCCAGTTGTTCAATCAGTTTCATCATTCACCCTCCACAGTTTCGACACTGTCAGTATTGGGTGAAAAAACCAGAAGAAATACTGATGGCTTATCTTTTATGCTTCCTGATTTAATATTGTGCGATCGGTACGGTGGCGAACCCCAGGCTCAACTGCTACATTGACCAAAAATCACCCAGCCGAGGTAAACGATGATGTTCTCGGAGCAGGAGATAAAACCCGTGTGGGACGAAGTGGCGCGCTTGATCGGCGACAGCGTGATGCAGTTACGCCATCGTGGCGAGGTTTTATCGGTAGAAACGTTGGCGAAACATCTGGCGCAGCAACTGGCCGACAGTCACGATATTGAACGCCGGATCCTGATTGGTACCGCGATCAACATGCTGAAAGATGGAAAATGAATCGCCAACCGGAAAGGTTGGCGATTCTGCAGAAGCCCGAGGTATGCAAGCCCGGCCTTCTGTGCGCAATTATGTCAGGCTAACATGACGGAATTAATAGGAATTGTCGGGTTTTTCCTCAAAATACCGAATTTTTATTGCCATCTGGCCTCAAGCCAGCACGAAATCACTGGTTTCCAGCGGCTGCCCCACCACTTTCACCAGAAAATCGCTAGCGTCAAACCCACCGCCCAGATTGATGGCTAAATCGCTGACGTGCGCCTGCGCGTCGTAGCTCAGCATTGCCTCACCCGCCTTGCCGCTGAACTGGCTGACAAATTCGATGCCGTTGCTGCTGCCGGTATTAAACAGCGACAGATCAATTTCATCCTCATACAGAATTATCTGATAAAAAATAATCTCGGCAATTCTGACTCCATTTCAATGCTTATTATTAATCGATGACATAAATAAAAAAACCGGGGCAATCCACCCCGGTATCCATAATTCAGTCTGGACTCAGATTAACCAACCCAACAATAGCGTGGCGCCAATCACTGTGGACGCACCGCCGATACGGGTGGCGATTTGCGCAAACGGCATTAACCCCATACGGTTGGACGCGGATAGGATCGCCACGTCGCCAGTCCCACCTAACCCACTGTGGCAGCAGGTGACGATCGCCGCTTCAACCGGGTACATTTTCAGGTATGGCGCAATCAGGAAGCTCACCAGCCCCATCGACAGCACCACCGAACCGCAGACCACCACATAGCCTACCGAGAACACCGCCACCACGCTTTCCAGCGGTACGTACAGCATGCCCAGGCCAATCATCAGCGGCCACACCAGCGCGGTTGAAACAAACTTATAAAAACTGTGCGCACCGGTTTCCATTGAGGTCGGGATCACCCGGCAATATTTGCACAGTACCGCAAACAGAATCATCAGCACCGGGCCGGGAATATGAACGATGTGTTCGAACAACCCGCCGACGATAAAGAAGGCGCAGATCACCAGCAGCCCGCCGCCCATCAGTTGGAAATCCACGTTGCCGGTGCTTTCCTTGATGGCAAACACCGCGTTGTCCTGCGCCGACCGGATCAGCATACCGTCACCGCTTAGTGCCTTGCGCTTCATCCCCAGACGGGCCAATACGCCTGCCGCCACAATGGCGAAGATATTGCCCAGCACCGCTGCCGGTGCCAGTTGCGCCACGTACACGTCCGGCGTCGATCCAAGGATTGCTGAATAAGCCAGCGACAGCGGTAATATGCCCTCGCCGATACCGCCACCGATAATCGGCACAATGATAAAGAAGAAGGTGTGATAGAAGGTAAAACCAAACAGTTTGCCCACCAGCAACCCGGTCACCACCGCCGTCACCGTGCCGACCACCAAAGGCACGAACATGCGGATCATGCCCTGGATCAGGATCACCCGGTTCATGCCGAGAATGCTGCCGACCACCAGGCTGGCGATAACAAAATACAGCAGGTTGGCGTCTTTCATCAGCAGATGAACGGTACCCATCACGTTCGGCTGGAAGAAATTAAAATAGACCAGCACCGAAGGCACCATCAGGCACAGAATCGCCGGCCCACCGATATCACGCAGCACCGGGATGCTTTTGCCCAAATGCGCCAGCGCAAAACCCAGCGTCATAATCACCGCCAAACCGCCGATCATATTCTTTGGCAAGAAGTTGGCATAAGCCGAAATGGCAACAATGGCACAAATGGTAATAAACAACGCCACCGGCACGGCACCGATATTCATTTTCCGGATTTGATTAATCAGCCCTGATGAATCAGGCGACAACGCCTGTTTATCACAGGCCATTTCTGCATTTATCTGTTTCATTGTTCACCCTGCTGACAAGTGTTCAGTACGGAGCGGATCGCCCAACGATTTATGAAATAACTTAAACGGTTAAAAAAGTTCCATCATAAAACGATGAGGGGTTTTATTATTTATAATTAATTAAAATAGTAGACAGCCATGACGATATGATAAAAAATAAAAACACCAAACTAAATTCCGTCTTATTAATCCAATATTGTGAACTTCCACCGATGTTGGTTTTAATTAATTATCGTCAGCGTTTTGTAATTAAAATAATCAGGCTTGAATTCGCTGCTATGCTATAGATGGAAGTAAAAATCCGTGCGTTTATTAATGAGAACCGGAGCGGTAATTAGCTGAATCCGGTCAGCTGTACCCGAGCCTGCCCATGCACGCGGCACCGTGCAGAAAACAGGCAATAATATATGCCCCATGGCTTTCAGATTGTCGCCGACAGCGCGGCAGCCCGAAAGTCTGCAGGCATAGAACTAAGAAGGAAGTAGGATATGTCTTCAATCGCGATTACCCCACAAACACTGGCCCGTTACGGCATCCATCAGGCTACCGAAATCGTCCATAACCCAAGCTACGAGCAACTGTTTACCGAGGAAACCCGTGCCGACCTGCCAGCACTGGAACGCGGTACGGTAACAACGCTGGGCGCGGTCAACGTCGATACTGGTGAATTCACCGGCCGTTCACCGAAAGATAAATACATCGTGCGTGACGACACCACGCGCGATACCGTCT
Organism: Serratia sp. S4; assembly: GCF_000347995.1. Lineage (NCBI taxonomy): Bacteria > Pseudomonadati > Pseudomonadota > Gammaproteobacteria > Enterobacterales > Yersiniaceae > Serratia > Serratia sp. S4. The sequence goes on along the minus strand of NZ_KB661120.1, from coordinate 2,278,269 downwards.
GGTGGTCCGATAACGGCACCGGCAAAAACGACAACCAACCGCTATCGCCAGAAGTCTGGCAGCATCTGAAAACGCTGGTGGGTAACCAACTTTCCGGCAAGCGTCTGTTTGTGGTGGACGCCTTCTGCGGCGCCAATGCCGACACCCGCCTGAAGGTGCGTTTCATCACCGAGGTGGCCTGGCAGGCGCACTTTGTCAAAAACATGTTTATCCGCCCGACGGATGAAGAACTGCAGAATTTCGAACCGGACTTCGTGGTAATGAACGGGGCCAAATGCACCAACCCGGACTGGCAACAGCAGGGGCTGCATTCAGAGAACTTCGTTGCCTTTAACCTGACCGAACGTATCCAGCTGATCGGCGGCACCTGGTACGGCGGCGAAATGAAGAAGGGCCTGTTCTCAATCATGAACTACCTGCTGCCGTTGCAGGGTATCGCCTCAATGCACTGTTCGGCCAACGTCGGCGAACAGGGTGACGTGGCGGTGTTCTTTGGCCTGTCCGGTACCGGTAAAACCACCCTCTCCACCGATCCCAAACGTCAGTTGATCGGCGATGACGAGCACGGCTGGGATCATGACGGCGTGTTCAACTTTGAAGGCGGCTGCTACGCCAAGACCATCAAACTGTCGCCGCAGGCCGAACCTGAGATCTATCAGGCTATCCGTCGCAACGCACTGTTGGAAAACGTGCAGGTGCTGGCCGATGGCAGCATTGATTTTGATGACGCCGGCAAGACTGAAAACACCCGCGTTTCCTACCCGATTGAGCACATTGAAAACATCGTCAAGCCAGTGTCCAAAGCAGGCCATGCGAAGAAAATCATCTTCCTGACGGCGGATGCCTTCGGGGTATTGCCGCCGGTATCACGCCTGACGCCGGAACAGACTCAGTACCACTTCCTGTCTGGTTTTACCGCCAAGCTGGCCGGTACCGAGCGCGGCATCACCACGCCAACCCCAACCTTCTCCGCCTGTTTCGGCGCCGCGTTCCTGACGCTGCACCCGACGCAGTACGCCGAAGTGCTGGTGAAACGTATGGAAGCGGCCGGAGCGCAGGCCTATCTGGTGAATACCGGTTGGAACGGCAGCGGCAAGCGTATTTCCATTAAGGACACGCGCGGCATCATCGACGCCATTTTGAACGGGGAGATTGAACACGCCGAAACCTTCACCCTGCCGATCTTTGGCCTGGAAGTCCCGACCGCGCTGCCGGGAGTTGACCCTTCCATTCTCGACCCGCGTAAAACTTACGCGGACGAATCGCTGTGGCAAGAGAAAGCTCAGGATCTGGCGCAGCGCTTTATCGATAACTTTGCCAAATACACCGTGACACCGGCGGGTGAAAAACTGGTCAGCGCCGGCCCTAAACTCTAACTAGCCTGCAGGACGCGCCAATGCCCTGCAGACCATCAAACTGAATTTACCGTATTATTGATCTATACCTCCATTCTCAGGGTGCCCCATGGCACCCTGTTTTTTTATCCAAATAAACAAAACTCATACCTCGTTAATCATTTTCCGGCAGACACCGGCAGCCACAGTCCCTAACGTGGTAACTGAGTCGTCAGTCAGGAATCACACAATTAGCTGTTTTTTATAAAATAAATGATATAAATATTCTGACAATGCCCACTGGCGCTCATTCAATACGTTTCCGGCCTGCAACCAAAGTTTTAATCCGATCACATATTAATAAAAAAAACAGAGAGCGTACCCGATGAGCAACCGCAACATTGTCGACGTCAAAGCGTGGATAGACTCCCGCCCGATTTCCCGCTATCAGTGGCTGGTATTAATTCTGTGTTTCGTGATCATCATGTTTGATGGTTATGACGCCGCGGTGATGGGTTTTATCGCCCCCGCACTGATTGAAGACTGGGGTATTTCGCGCGCCGAAATAGGCCCGATCCTCGGTGCTGCGATGTTTGGCGTCGCTTTGGGAGCGCTGATTGCCGGCCCCTATTCCGATCGTTTTGGCCGCAAGAAGGTGCTGCTGCTGTCCATTCTGTGCTTTGCGTTGTTCAGCCTGCTGAGCACCTTCGCCCGCACCCCGCTGGAAATGGCCTTGCTGCGTTTTCTTACCGGCCTGGGCTTGGGCGCGGTGATGCCCAACTGTGTCACGCTGGTGTCAGAGTATATGCCCGAACGCCGCCGCGGCCTGATGATCACCCTGATGTACAGCGGCTTTAATATTGGTTCCGGTGCCGGCGGGTTTATCGCCGCCGCCATGTTGCCGCACTATGGCTGGAAGGCGGTGCTGTTCCTGGGCGGCATCATGCCGCTGCTGATGTTGCCGCTGCTGATTTGGATCCTGCCGGAATCGACGCTGTATATGGTGGTGCGCAACCATCACAAAGAAAAAATTGCCCAAATCCTGCGCCGCGCCGGTGGCGTGTTCAGCGCCGGTACCACCTTCATACTGAAAACCCCGGTGATCCCAAAGAAAGCCCGCGTGCTGCAACTGTTCAGTAATGGTTACGCCAGGGGCACCCTGGTGCTGTGGCTGACCTATTTTATGGGGCTGTTCGTGATTTACCTGCTCAACGGCTGGCTGCCGACCATCGTGCGCGGCGCCGGTTTCTCACTGGAGCGCGCCGCGATAATCGCCGGTCTGTTCCAACTGGGCGGTACCCTGGGAGGCCTGCTGGTGGGTTACCTGATGGACCGCTTCGTCGCCAAACGGGTGATCGGACTGTTTTATCTGATGGGCATGTTCTGCCTGCTGTCACAGGGTATCTGGGGCTTTGGCCCGACGCTGTTGGCGGTGTTGGTCTTTGTTAGCGGCATGTGTATCAACGGGGCGCAGACCGGTCTGCAGGCATTCTCACCGGTATTCTACCCCACTGAAATGCGCGCGACCGGCGTCAGCTGGATGCACGGCATCGGCCGCAGCGGCGCCATTATCAGCTCGTCAATGGGTGGCGTATTGCTGGGTATTTTCCCCGGAGCCACCAGCATTTTTATCATTCTGGCGATCCCGGCGTTGCTGGCGGCGATCACTATCATTAATCATCAAAAGGCACATCCGGCAGAAATGGTTAAGGGCATCGACATCACCGATCTGCCCGCGTTGTCACGCACCATGAATAACCGGTAATTCTTATTAATACAGAGGTAGACGATGGCTAAGATCATTGGCGGATTGGCGGTGTCACACACCCCAACCATCGGTTTTGCAGTGGATCACAACAAGCAGAACGAAACGGCCTGGGCGCCCATTTTTGACGGTTTCGCCCCGATGCAGCAATGGCTGGAAGAGAAAAAGCCAGACGTGTTGCTGTATGTCTTCAACGACCACGTGACCTCGTTTTTCTTCGATCACTATTCGGCATTCGTGCTCGGCATTGACGACAGCTACGCGGTGGCCGACGAAGGTGGCGGCCCGCGTGATTTGCCGCCGATTCGCGGCCATGCGGCGCTGTCGCAGCACATCGGTGCCAGCCTGATGGCCGACGAGTTTGATATGTCGTTCTTCCAGGATAAGCCGCTCGATCACGGGCTGTTCTCTCCGCTCTCCGCCCTGCTGCCGTGGCAGAACGGCTGGCCGATGCAGGTGGTGCCGCTGCAGGTCGGGGTGCTGCAGTTCCCGATCCCTTCGGCTCGCCGCTGCTACAAGCTCGGTCAGGCGCTGCGCCGGGCAATTGAAAGCTTCCCGGAAGACTTGCGCGTCGCGGTGGTGGCCACCGGCGGCGTCTCGCATCAGGTGCATGGCGAACGTTGCGGTTTCAATAACCCGCAGTGGGATGAGCAGTTTGTCGACCTGCTGGTCAATGACCCGGAGCGCCTGACCGAAATCACGCTGGCAGAGTACGCCACCCTGGGTGGGCTGGAGGGCGCGGAGGTGATCATGTGGCTGATTATGCGCGGTGCCCTGTCGGCCAACGTCGAAAAACTGCATCAGGCCTATTACCTGCCGTCCATGACCGGTATCGCCACGCTGATCCTGGAAAACCAGGCGCGCGAGGCACCGGTAGATGTCCATCAGCGCCAGCGCGACAAAATCAACCTGCAACTGGCTGGGGTTGAGAAACTGCCGGGCACCTATCCCTTTACCCATGCGCGCAGCCTGAAAGCGATCCGCATCAACCGTTTCCTGCACCGGCTGATCCAGCCGGCCTGGCGCGAACGCTTCAATAACGCCCAGCAGGCGCTGTTCGACGAAGCGCAGCTCACCACTGAGGAACAGCAGCTGCTGCGCGAGCTGGACTGGCGCGGGCTGATCCATTACGGCGTCAGTTTCTTCCTGTTGGAAAAGCTCGGGGCAGTGGTCGGGGTATCCAACCTGCATATCTACTCGGCGATGCGTGGCCAGACGCTGGATGAGTTCCAGCAAACCCGCAATCAGCAAGTGTTGTATTCCGTTGCGGGGAAAGCGCCAAAATGAATATTTTTGACCAGCCGAAAATAGACTGTCACCACCATATTTTCGACCCACAGCGCTTTCCCTACGTGGCGGACAGTGGTTACAACCCGGAAGGCCACGAACTGGCAACCCTGGAACATTATCGCGCGGTGATGCAGGCCTACGGTATTCGCCACTCGTTGATTGTCGGCCCGACCTCGGCTTACAACACCGATAACCGTTACCTGCTGGCGGCACTGGCCGGTGGCGAAGGCCGTCACAAAGGCATCGCCGTGGTGCCGCGTGATGTGGACAGCCAAACTCTTGCCGGATTGCAGTCACAGGGCGTGGTCGGCATCGCGCTGAATGTGGCGATGCTCGGCGTCGAACCTTTCTTGCAGTTGGATCGGCTAATGGGGCAACTGGCAGAGCTGGAAATGTTCGCGCAAATCCAGGTGCAGGACGACCAGTTACCGGCGCTAATGCCGCTGCTGGCACGCACCCGCACCCGGCTGCTATTCGACCATTCGGGTCGGCCGGACGTTAGCGCGGGTCTTCAACAACCGGCGTTTCAGGCTCTGCTGTCGTTGGCGCAGCGTGAGCACACCTACGTCAAGCTTTCCGGTCTGGCCAAGTTTTCACGCCAACAGTATCCGTTCCGCGACGGTCAGCCTTACCTGCTGGCGCTGCTGGCGGCCTACGGCGGTGAGAAATGCATGTGGGGATCGGACTGGCCTTTCCTGCGTGCCACCGAACGCATGGATATGGGCACGCTGCTGATGCTGGCCGAACAGATGTTCCCCGACGCACCAACGCGCCGGCAAATTTTATGGCAGACGCCGCAGCGGCTGTTTGGTTTTAGCGAGTTATCGGAGTAAAGATGAAAACCATTTACGTGCTCAATGGCCCGAACCTGAACCTGTTAGGCACCCGCGAGCCTGAGACCTACGGCACAGATACGCTGGCGACCATCGAACAACTGTGTCGCAGCACCGCCGCCGAGCTGGAGTGCCGGCTGGAGTTTCGCCAGACCAACCATGAAGGTGAAATGATTGACTGGATCCAGCAAACGCGCGGCAAGGCCCATGCGCTGGTGATCAATCCGGCAGCCTGGACGCACACCTCGGTGGCAATACGTGACGCCGTCACGGCGGTAGCCTTGCCACTGTTCGAGGTGCACATCACCAACGTGCACAAGCGCGAGCCGTTCCGCCATCACTCTTATCTGTCCGACGTGGCCAACGGCGTGATTTGCGGCTTTGGCATTCAGGGATACCGGTACGCACTGATGCAGGCGGCACGGTTATAATCGCTACAGGTTAACCGCACAGACTTCCCGCAGGCAGGCGATCAGCGCCTGCGCCGCCGGGGAGTGCAGGCTGCCGGTGCGGCAACTCAGACCGATGGCGCGTCCGGTATTGGGCAGCGCTATCGGTAACTGAACCAGTTCACCGGAGGCCAGCTCATATTCCAACTGGTGGGCTGACACCGCCGCCAGCATGTCTGAATTCAGCAGCAACCCTCTCACCAATGCCAAATCGCCGGTTTCCACCACCGGATTAGGTACCGGAATATTCATCGCCAGGAAGCAATCGTCCAGCAAGCGTCGCGCCGGCGTGGCGGAGCGTGGTAAGACCCAGCGCGCCGCTCTCAGCTGTTCAGGCCTTAAGCCTGGTGTCGCCAGTGGGTGATCGCGGCGCGCCAGCAGCACCATATCCTCGGTAAACAGCGTTTCACTGTACACATCGGCGGCATAATCGCTGGCGCGCAGGGCACCAAAAATAAAATCGATATCCCCGGATCGCAGCTCGGTGGCCAGGGCGGCAAAGGCGCTTTCGTTGGTCACCACGCTGACGCCCGGATAGCGGGAGGTCAGTTGGATGATGGCCTGCGGCAACAGCCGGGTACGTCCCAACGGTAATGCCCCCACCCGCACACGCCCCTCCAGCACCCCGCGGCGAGCAGCGATATCCGCGGGAATATGTTGCAGCTCATTCAGCGCACGGCGAACGTTAGCCTCGATTTCACGGCCGGCCAGCGACGGTACCATCCCCTGTGGGGTGCGCTCCAGCAACGGCACCCCGGCACCGTTTTCCATCACCTTGAGCGCAGCACTGATCGCCGGCTGGCTTAGTCCGAGCAGCGTGGCGACGGTTTGCATATGCCGGGTTTCACACAGGCAGACGAAAATCTGCAGTCGTCGCACATTGAACAGGTACAAGGGTTCGGGATCGCCGCGCGTCTGCCCCCCCTTGCCCTGTAAGCGCTTTAGCAGCGCCGGTATCTGGTGCAATTCATCAATCGCCCGCCGGGCGCGCGGCAGCACGCATTTGCCAAAGTCGGTCAGCAGCATGCCGCTGGCATGGCGTTCAAACAAGGGTGCCGCCAGCTGCTGCTCCAAATCGCGGATTGAGCGGGTGACTGCTGACTGGGTTCGGAATAGCTCATCGGCTGCACGTGAGACGCTTCCCTGGGTCACTACCTGACTGAATGCCCTGATTTGCATCAGGTTTGTCAGCATATTCTCATCATAGTCCATCGCGTCATCTCCTTTCCCCGTGGCTGGCAATATAAATAAAACGCATACCTGCTGCAATCAAATGAATTATCCGTCACCCGCCTGAGCTGACAGCATGAAGTCATTACACCGACCCAAGGAATCCGATGATGACGAATACAGCCTCAAACAAAACCGCCCTGGTAGTCAGCGCCCATTCCGCCGATTTTGTCTGGCGTGCCGGCGGCGCGATCGCCCTGCATACCCAGCTCGGCTATCAGGTCCACGTGGTTTGCCTGTCGTTTGGCGAGCGAGGTGAATCCGCCAAGCTGTGGCGTAAAGGCCAGATGACCGAGGACAAAGTGAAAGCCTCCCGTCGCGAGGAGGCCCACGCCGCCGCCGAGATCCTGGGCGCCAGCATCGAATTCTTTGATATGGGTGACTATCCGCTACGGGCCGATAAAGAGGCGCTGTTCCGCCTGGCCGACGTATTCCGAAAAGTACAGCCGCACTTTGTGCTGACCCATTCGCAAAAAGATCCGTACAACTACGATCACCCGCTGGCCAGCCATCTGACTCAGGAGGCCCGTATTATCGCCCAGGCAGAAGGCTATCGCCCAGGTGAAACCATCGTCGGTGCGCCGCCGGTGTACCTGTTCGAACCGCATCAGCCGGAACAGTGCGAATGGAAGCCGGACGTGCTGCTGGATATCACCGAAGTATGGGACAAAAAATACCAGGCGATCCAGTGCATGGCCGGTCAGGAACACCTATGGGAATACTACACCCGCGTCGCCCAGCAGCGCGGCGTACAGGCCAAACGCAACGTCGGCATCACCAGTAGCAAAAACATCGTTTACGGCGAAGGCTACCAAAGCATCTTCCCGCGCGTGACGGGAGAACTGGCATGAGCCTGATCGGTAAAAAAGGCGTGGTGATCCGCAATATCCCACGGGCAAACGCCAATACTCTGGATGCCCTGGCCGAATTTGGTGTAGCCACGGTGCATGAAGCGCAAGGCCGCAAAGGCCTGCTGGACCCGGCAATCCGCCCGATCCAACAGGACCACGGCATTGCCGGCAGCGCGGTGACGGTGTTGGTCGCACCCGGTGATAACTGGATGTTTCACGTGGCGGTTGAGCAGTGTCGGCCCGGCGATATTTTGGTGGTCGCCCCCACTTCCCCCTGTGGTGACGGCTACTTCGGCGATTTGCTGGCCACCTCACTCAAAGCACGCGGCGTGCGCGGCCTGATCGCCGACCTCGGCGTGCGTGATACTCGCACCCTGCGGGCAATGGGCTTTCCGGTCTGGTCGCGGGCGGTGTATGCCCAGGGCACGGTGAAAGAGACGCTCGGTTCGGTCAACGTACCGCTGGTCTGCGCCGGGCAACTGATTTACCCCGGCGACGCGATGATCGCCGATGACGATGGTGTGGTGGTGGTACGACAAACCGAGGCAGAACAGGTACTGGCGGCCAGCCGCCAGCGTGCCGAGCTGGAGGAGAGCAAACGTCTGCGCATGGCCAACGGCGAACTGGGGCTGGATATCTACCAGATGCGCCCACGGCTGGCGGAAAAAGGCCTGAAATATTACGACTCACTGGATCTGCTGGAGGATTAACATGCGCCAACGCCGGATCCCCTGTTTACTGATGCGCGGCGGCACCTCCAAAGGGGCCTTCTTTCTCGCCGGGGATTTACCCGCCGACCCGAACCAACGCGATCGGGTGCTGCTGGCGGTGATGGGTTCCCCCGATCTGCGGCAGATTGACGGCCTCGGCGGCGCCGATCCGCTGACCAGCAAGGTGGCAATCGTCAGCCGTTCACCGCGTGACGACGCCGATGTCGACTACCTGTTCGCCCAGGTCAGCGTTGACCAACCGCAAGTGGACTACGGCCAGAACTGCGGCAATATCCTGGCGGCGGTGGCTCCGTTCGCCATTGAGCGCGGGTTGGTTAACCCCGGCCCGACGTCGACCGAAGTCCGGATCTTTATGCAGAACACCGGCCAGATTGCCCTGGCGCGCATCGCCACCCCCAATGGAGAAGTGCAATACGACGGGGACCTGGCCATTGATGGCGTACCTGGCCGCGCGGCTGAAATCGTACTGACCTTCAGCGATATTGCCGGTTCCAGCTGCGGCTCGTTGCTGCCGACAGGCAATCCGCAGGACAGTTTTGACGGCGTGGCGGTGACCTGTATCGATAACGGTATGCCGGTGGTGTTGCTGCGTGCGGCGGAGGTCGGCCGCAGTGGCTATGAAACCCGCGAACAACTGGATGCCGATCAAGAACTGAAAGCCCGCCTGGAGAGCATCCGCCTGCAGGCCGGGCCAAAAATGAACCTCGGTGATGTCAGCCGGCGCACGGTGCCCAAAATAACCCTGATTGCCGAAGCGCGTCACGGTGGCACCCTCAGCAGCCGTACCTTCATTCCGCACCGCTGCCATGCCTCGATCGGCGTACTGGGCGCGGTCAGCGTCGCCACCGCCTGCCTGATCCCCGGCAGCGTCACCCAGGGGCTGGCCCAGATCGGCGACGGTGCGGAACTGCGTCTGAGCGTTGAACACCCCAGCGGCGAGTTCGGCGTGTTGCTACAACGCGATCCAACCCGAAGCGGCGCCGCCTCGCTACTCGGTGCCGGTTTACTGCGCACTGCACGACTGATTTTTAGCGGTGAAGTCTGTATTCCCGGCGCGGTATGGCCTCAATAATCAAGGAGCATCCATGAGCTTAGCTCTCCCCTCGGTAGCGTTAATCGGCTTTGGCGAAGTCGGCGGCATTCTGGCGCAGGAGCTACGTGCGCAAAACATTGCCGTCTGTGCCTTTGACCCACAGTCTTCGCTGGCCATGGCGCAGAAAGCGGCCGCCTGCGGCGCCCACTTCGCCTCAACGCTGGTGCAGGCGCTGGAAGGTGCAACGCTGGTGTTTTCCGCCGTCACCGCCGCCAATACGCTGGCGGTTGCACAACAGTGCGCACCGTTGCTGCGTCCGGGCCAAACCTTTCTCGATCTCAACTCTGCGGCCCCCAATACCAAGCGCGCCGCCGCCGAGGCGATCAACGCCAGCGGCGCGGTCTACGTGGAAGTGGCGGTGATGGCGCCGGTGCCGCCCAAACGTTTGAAAACGCCCCTGCTACTGGGCGGAAACGGTGCCATATCGGTTAGCGCCCAGCTCAACGCCCTGGGGTTCAACAGCCAGGTCTACAGCCCTCACATCGGGGAGGCCTCGGCCATCAAAATGTGCCGCAGCGTGATGATTAAGGGGCTGGAAGCCCTGACCGCCGAGTGCCTGCTCGCCGCCCAGCGTTACGGTGTCGAACAGCCGGTGCTGGATTCCCTGCACGCCAGCTTCCCGTCACTGGGTTGGGACCAGCAGTTGCCCCACTACCTGATCAGCCGGATCGCGGAGCACGGCAAACGCCGTGCCGAGGAGATGCGTGAAGTGGTGCAAACACTGCGAGACGTTGGCATTGAGCCACACCAAAGCCTGGCGACCGTCGCCAGCCAGCAGGGGCTGATAGACGCCATGAACGCCCAAAGGCTGGCCTATTCGGAACTGACGCCTTTCGTTTGGCAAACCGCATTGAGCAAAATTTATCCGCTCGATGATTAACATCAAAAAAACCAAAATATTTCACACGCCGAACATTGTTAACAACCTGATAACGGCGTATTTTGTACCAAATGATTCATAGCAAGCTAATCATATACCTCTTCGGGGGCTACGCCGCCCCCTTTGCACTGGAAAACACTGTGATGAAACGTCTCTCTGCCCCCCTCTGCGCCCTGGCCTTACTGGCATTAGCCAACACCGCCACGGCAGCCCAAGCTCCGCAACTCAATAACACCCAGGCAAATCAGGTGATCGCCAGCGTGCAGTCAACGCTGAAAACGCAAAACAGCTTCGGCTGCGTGGCAGTGGTCGACAGCAGTGGCACGTTGCTGGCCTTCCAGCGTTTCGACGGTTCCCCGTTGGGTTGCGTCGATGCTTCCATCGGTAAAGCGCGAGCCTCCGCGCTGTATCGTGCACCCACGTTGAAATTTATGCAGCGCCTGCAAAACGGTGAAATCACCGTACTGAGCATTCCGCACGTGGTGGCGCTGGGCGGCGGTTATCCACTGACGCTGAACGGCGAAGTGGTTGGTGCTGTCGGTGTCAGCACGCCAAAACAGGAAATCGACAACCAGGCATCGCAAACCGCCGCCGGCGCGTTGAAATAACCGCGGCCTGACCTTCCCGTTCGAGGAACTCATCATGATTTCAATTTCACGCCGCCGGCTGGTGCTGGCTTCGGCGAGTCTGTGGGCGGTTGGCGTTGTCGGTCAAAACCTGCTGGGCCGCGCCGCATTTGCTCAGTCGCAACCTGGCACGATGCCGGACAACTTTCTGGCTATTTCGCGCCTGCTGACCGACATTCCACTACCGGATCCGCACCTGGCGCTGCGCCTTTATGTCGCGTTGCAGCCCCTGTTCCCACAGCTTGAGCAGCAGGTTGACACGCTGGCTACTTTGATGGCGCAGCATACCGATCTGGCCGGCGAAGCCTTCCACGCACTGATTCAGAGCCAGCCTAAACCCCTCGCTGCGCTGTACCAGTCACTCATCAGCGGCTGGTATCTCGGCGTGATCGGTGACCCGGCCAGGCCAATCTGTATCGCCTTTGAAAATATCGTCAGCTACCAACGGGTGCGCGACGCGTTGCTGCCGCCGAGTTATTGCCCCGGCGAACCCAATTTCTGGACTCATCCCCCGCGTAAGGAGACGGCGCATGTCTGATTCATTAAATGCCGATGTTGTGGTAATTGGCGCCGGTATCGCCGGTTCGCTGGCGGCATTGAAAATGGTGCAGGCCGGCGCTTCGGTGCTGATGCTGGAGTCCGGCCCTGAAATCAAACGCGACGAGGCAGTCGAGTTGTTTCGCAACTCGCCGTTCAAAGGCGATTTCACCGAACCCTTCCCGCCCGAACCCTGGGCACCACAGCCGAAATTTATTCCGACGGACAACAACTATCTGATCCAGAAAGGCCCGGATCCGTACCGCGCCCAATATCTGCGCGGCGTTGGCGGCACCACCTGGCACTGGGCCGGGCAGGCTTTTCGCCTGCTGCCAAACGACATGCGGATGAAAACCCTGTACGGCGTCGGCCGCGACTGGCCAATCGGTTATGAACAGTTGGAGCCTTATTATTGCGAGGCGGAGTACCAGATGGGGGTGTCCGGCGACAGCGAACTTGACTCGCCGCGCTCCCGCCCCTACCCGCTGCCCGGCATCCCTCTGCCTTACGGTTTTGAACGCCTTAAGCAACGCATAGCCGGGTTGGGTTACGAGGTAGGTATCGGCCCGCAGGCGCGTAACAGCGTGCCCTATGACGGCCGCCCGGCCTGCTGCGGCAATAACAACTGCATGCCGGTCTGCCCGATCGACGCGCAGTATCACGGCGGCATTTCGGCGAATAAAGCCCTGGCGGCCGGGGCGCGTATTATCGCCAATGCGGTCGTGCACCGCATCGAGGCCAATGACCAGGGACAGATCGTGGCGGTGCATTATCTCGACCGCAACAAGGTCAGCCACCGCGTTACCGGCAAGCGCTTCGTGCTCACCGCCAACGGTATCGAAAGCCCAAAAATTCTGCTGATTTCCACCAGTGAACGCTACCCGAACGGCATCGCCAACAGCTCCAGCATGGTGGGCCGCAACCTGATGGACCACCCCGGCAGTTCGGTGGAGTTCTACGCCGATGAACCGGTCTGGTTTGGCCGCGGGCCAATGCGCCCGGGTAGCATCAACAACCTGCGTGATGGCGCCTTCCGGGCTGAACGCTCAGCGCTGCGTGTTGACGTGTCCAATACCTCACCGGTGCGTTATCTGACCGAAAGACTGATCCGCCAGGGTTACTACGGCAAAGCGCTGAACGACAAACTGGCATTCCAGTCCGAACGCTATGTGCAGCTGAAATGCCTGCTGGAAATGCTGCCGGAACCGGAAAACCGCGTCCAGTTGAGTAAAACCGAGAAGGACGCCTGGGGCATTCCCAGACTGGAGGTGTACTACAAATTCCCGGAGTATGTTCACCGCGGCTACGACCAGTCGATGCTCGACTTTCAGCGGATCGTCAAGCAGATGGGCGGCAGCGAGGCGATTTACAGCAAACGTGGCCTGTATGACAACAACCAGCATATTACCGGCACCATGATCATGGGCCGCAGCGGCAGCGACTCGGTGGTGGATGGCGACTGCCGCAGCCACGATCACCCTAATTTGTTTATCGCCGGCACCGGCGTGATGCCCTCGGCCTCGACCGTTAACTCCACCCTGACCGGCGTCGCGCTGGCGCTGCATATGGCCGATCGGGTGTTGGACAGCCTGAAAGGAGGCATGGCGTGAAAAAAATCTTAACGGCGTTGCTGCCACTGTTGTTCAGTAACCCTCTGTGGGCTCAGCCTAATGGCGCAGACCTGATCAAGCGCGGCGAATATCTGGCGCGCGCCGCCGACTGTACCGCCTGCCATACCGCGCCGGGCGGCCCGGCGTTTGGCGGTGGCTATCCGGTGAATACTCCGTTCGGCGTGATTTATGGCACCAATATTTCCGCCAATAAACAGTTTGGTATCGGCAACTGGAGTGATGATGAATTTGTTGCGGCGGTGCGTGACGGCATCGGCAAAGATGGCGGCCAGCTATACCCGGCAATGCCTTACGATGCCTTCACCAAAATGACCCGCGACGACGTGCTGGCGATCAAGGCTTATCTGCTGTCACTGCCAGCGGTAAAACAGGCCACGCCGAAAACCGATCTCTCCTTCCCGTTCAACCAGCGCTGGGGAATGCGTTTCTGGAAATGGTTCAACTTCGACCAGGGTGAGTTAAAACCCGATCCGGCACAGAGTGCCCAGTGGAATCAGGGCCGTTATCTGGTCGAAGCCCTGGCCCACTGCGGCACCTGCCATACTCCACGGAACCTCACCATGGGCATGGACAGCGACAAAGCCTTCGCCGGTGGCGATCTCGGAGCCTGGACCGCCTATAACATCACCCCGGACAAAAACGCCGGTATCGGCAGCTGGTCGCAGCAGGAACTGGTCAGCTACCTGAAAACCGGCTATGCACCGGACCGTGCGTCGGCGTCCGGCCCAATGGCCGAAGCAATCGAACACAGTTTGCAGTACCTGCCGGAGACGGATCTGCAGGCGATGGCGGTTTATCTGCGCAGCGTACCGGCCATCGCCGATGCCCAACAAAGCAAGCCGCGTGATAGCTGGGGCACGGCGTCACAGGATTATCTCGACCGACGCGGTCGCGATAACAATCCGCAGGACGGTGCCGCGCTGTTTAACGGCAACTGCGCTGCCTGCCATGGTGCGGATGGCGGCGGCATCGGTAAAGGGTTCCACGCCTACCCATCGTTGTTTAACCATGGCAGCACCGGCGCGGCCGCAGGGAATAACCTGGTTTCGGTGATCCTGGGCGGCGTACACCGCAACATGCAACAGGGGGACATCCTGATGCCGTCATTCGCCAGCGAACTCAGCGACTCGCAGATTGCCCAGTTGAGTAATTACGTCAGCAAACAGTTTGGCAACCCGGCGGCGGCCAACGTCAGCGCCGAACAGGTGCAAAAACTGCGCGCTGACGCCGGACTGCCCCAGCCACCGGTGGTTTTACAGGGCGACAAACCCTGATTCCAACCCCACCAGGGTAATGCCGCTCTTACCCTGGTGATCCCCCCTCACAGTTCCTGCTGAAAATAATTGATTGTTTTGCCATAAGAATTTAGAACGGAGTAACAATAATTCAAATACCGGGGAATGGGGATGAGCACACCAACGACGGTGATTGACGCACGTCAGTCGCGGCAGGCATTACTGGCCGGATCGGTCGGCAACTTTATCGAGTGGTATGAATTCGGCGTTTACGGTTTTCTCGCCACCGTGATCGCCGCCAACTTTTTCAGCCTGCAGGGCGAAAGCGAAATCACCAGCCTGATCCTCACCTACGCCGCTTTTGCACTGGCCTTTTTCTGTCGGCCGATCGGTGCGGTGATTTTCGGCCGCATCGGCGATCGCATTGGCCGCCGACCGACGCTGATCGCGGTATTGCTGCTGATGACGGTAGCCACGGCGCTGATCGGCGTGATGCCCACCTATGCCTCTATTGGCGTCGCCGCCCCGCTGCTGCTGACCCTGTTGCGCATGTTCCAGGGGCTGTTTGCCGGCGGTGAGTTCGGCGGCGCGGTGTCGCTGATGACCGAGTTCGCGCCCAAGGGCAAGCGCGGCCTGTTCGGCGCCTGGCAATCGCTGACCGTCGCGTTCGGGCTGCTGGCCGGTGCCGGGTTGGTGGCGCTGTTGGCCGCGTTATTGACGCCGGAACAGCTGCACGACTGGGGCTGGCGCATTCCCTTCCTGCTGGCACTGCCGATGGGCGCGGTAGCATTGTGGCTGCGGTTGAAACTGCAGGAAACGCCGACCTTTACCCAGGCGCAGCAAACCCGTAGCTCGACGACGCAGCCACCGGCGGTAAAACTGAGCGGCGTAGCAAAAACCATTGCCCTGGGCATTGGCCGCATGATGGGCTGGTCCGCCGCCGGTTACACTTTTTTGGTCGTCATGCCCTCCTATCTGCAAACCTCGCTGCACGCCACCTTCCAGCAGGCACTGGTCGCCACGGTGCTGGCCAACATCGGCTTCGCTCTGACCATTTTGCCCGCCGGTATCCTCAGCGATAAGCTGGGACGCAAAACGGTGATGCTGACGGCAGTGGTGGCGGTTATCCTGTTTACCTTCCCGCTGCTGCACCTGTTGCAGGACCCGCAAAGTTCACTGCTGACCAAAGGCATCGCGGTGATGATTGCCGGTGCGGTGGTCGGCTTGCTGGCCGGCCCCGGCCCGGCGATGCTGGCAGAAATGTTCCCCACCCAGGTTCGTTATACCGGTTTGGGGCTGGCCTACTCGCTGTCCAATGCGGTGTTCTCAGGCTCCGCCGGGCTAATTATCACCGGGCTTATCAAGCAGACCGGCAACCTCGATATCCCGGCCTACTACGTGGTAGCTACCTCAGTGGTCAGCCTGTTCGCGCTGATGACTCTGCGCCGCGACGATCATCTGCGTTCACTTAACGAATCTTGATCCCTTTGGGCGCCCAGTGCGCCCTGTTTCCCCTTCGGTGATTTCGATCACACCCGCAAAATGTTAACGTTAACTTTTGTGATTAACATCGCAATCCCTCACTTTGATGGCTTTATCTGGTTTAAAGTTAACGTTAACAATAGTGCCAATTTCATCCATCAGGGCATTCCACATGAACCGCGAAACAAAAAAATATTATGTGCTTCTCAGCGGCCTGTTGTTTTTCTTCTTCTTTACCTGGTCATCCAGCTTTTCACTGATCTCCATCTGGCTGAACCAGAAAATCGGCCTGAAAGGGACTGAAACCGGGCTGATCTTCGCGGCAATGTCGATCATGGCGTTGTGCGCCCAACCCTTGTACGGTTTTATTCAGGACAAGCTTGGGCTGCGTAAGCACCTGCTGCTGTTTGTCGGCGTGCTGCTGTTGCTCACTGGCCCGTTCTTTATCTATGTCTACGCCCCGCTGCTGCAGAGCAACCTGGTGATCGGCGCACTGGTGGGCGGCGTGTTTGTCAGCCTGGCGTTCAATGCCGGTATTGGCGCGCTGGAATCCTATACCGAACGAGTCAGCCGCATCGTCGGTTTCGAATTCGGCCGGGCGCGCATGTGGGGGTCATTGGGCTGGGCCAGCGCCACCTTCTTTGCCGGCTTTAACTACAATATCGACCCCAATATCAACTTCTGGATCGCTTCGGCCTCGGCGGCAGTGTTTCTGCTGTTGCTGTGGCAAGTGCGTGAGCTGAAACCCAACGCCATGGCCGGTCTGGAATACGGCAAGCCGGAAAACCTGAAGCTGCAGGACGCACTGGCCCTGCTGCGCCTGCCGGGGTTCTGGGCGCTGGTGGTGTTTGTGCTGGGCACCAGCATCTACGGCGTGTTTGACCAGCAGTTCCCGGTGTATTTCGCCTCGCAGTTCCCCACCCACGAAGAGGGCAACCGCATGTACGGTTTCCTTAATTCGCTGCAGGTGTTTCTGGAGGCCGGAGGCATGTTCCTGGCCCCGCTGCTGGTTAACCGCATTGGCATAAAGCAAAGCCTGTTGCTGGCCAGCAGCGTGATGGCGCTGCGCATGGTCGGTTCCGGCTTTGCCAGCGGCGCCCTGATGATTTCCGCCATGAAACTGCTGCACGCCGTAGAATTGCCAATCCTGCTGGTGGCGATGTTCAAGTACATCACCACCCGTTTCGACAGCCGCCTGTCCTCCACGCTGTACCTGGTGGGCTTCCAGTTTATCAGCCAAATCGTCGCCGGTTTTCTGGCACCGCTGGCCGGTTATGGTTACGACCGCATCGGCTTTGCCGACACCTATTTGCTGATGGGTTGCGCGGTGGCTGGAACCACGCTGATTTCCTGCTTCCTGCTACGCGGCGAGACCGTCGCCAGTGCGCCTCAATTTCAATCCACGTTAAAATCAAGTGAGCCAACCCAATGAAAAATGCCTTAGCTCAAGCCGATCATGCGGTCGAAGCCCTGCGCGCTCAGCGTCAGGATCTCTACTACCCGCGCTTTCATCTGGCCCCGGCCGCCGGCTGGATCAACGATCCCAACGGCCTGGTGTGTATTAACGGCGTTTATCACGCTTTCTACCAGCACCACCCTTACGACCAGAACTGGGGGCCGATGCACTGGGGCCATGCCACCAGCCGGGATCTGGCGCACTGGCAGCACCAGCCGATCGCTCTGGCCCCCGGTGACGACTATGACAAGGACGGCTGTTTCTCCGGCTGCGCAGTAGACGATAACGGCGTACTGACGCTGCTCTATACCGGCCACGTCTGGCTGGGTAAAGCAGGTGATGACGATCAGGTGCGCGAGGTTCAGTGCCTGGCCACCAGCGAGGATGGGATCCATTTTGTTAAACACGGGCCGGTGCTGTTGCCGCCGGAAGGCATTCAACACTTTCGCGATCCGAAAGTCTGGCGCGCCGGTGACTGCTGGTGGATGGTGGTCGGTGCCAAAGAGAACGGGTTGGGACAGGCGCGGCTTTATCACTCCAGCGACCTGCGCAACTGGCTATTTGACCGAGTACTGAGCGGAGCGCAGACGCTGAATCAGGGCTTTATGTGGGAGTGCCCTGACTTCTTCCCGCTGGGCGAAAAACAGGTGCTGTTGTTTTCACCACAGGGGCTGGCGGCCCAGGGTTACCGGAATCGCAACCGCTTCCAGAGTGGCTATTTGCTCGGCCACTGGCAGCCGGGTGAGGATTTTGGCGTCACACAGCCCTTCTGTGAGTTGGACAACGGGCACGATTTCTATGCGCCGCAAAGCTTCACCGCCGCCGATGGCCGTCGCATGCTGTTCGCCTGGATGGATATGTGGGAATCTCCGATGCCGAGTAAAGCGCACGGCTGGGCCGGTGCACTGACCCTGCCGCGTGAATTGACGCTGGCAACCGATGGCAATGTACTGATGAACCCGACGCGGGAGCTGACGGCGTTGCGCGGTCAGCAACATTCGTTTGCGGCGGTCACATTAAGCAACCAACGGCAAGCTCTCGACGGCGAAGTGCAAGAATTGGCGCTGACGTTGAACCTGGCCAACAGCAATGCCGAGCGCTATGGCATCACTATCGGCAAAGCGGCAAGGCTGTACGTCGACAATCAGGCCCATCGCCTGGTGTTAGAGCGGTTTAGTGAGGAGCCAGGGCTGTGCGGTTGTCGCAGCGTTCCCCTACCGGAGGGGGACGAACTGTCGTTACGAGTCTTTATTGATCGTTCATCGCTGGAGGTGTTCGTCAATCAGGGTGTGGCCTGTCTGACCAGCCGCATCTACCCGGCCGACGGTCAGCGCGGCGTTAGCCTGTTTGCCGAAGGTGGACAGGCGCAGTTTGCTGCATCACAGGGCTGGGAACTGGAAAGTATCTGGGACTGACCGCCCGGTTAATGGTAGGGGCGCCGCATGCTGCGCCCCATCCCCCCTGAGTCACAGTGATTCGCGCAACAGCAGCGGGCAAGCCACTTTTCGCGTCTCCCGGTGATCCAGCTGATTAATCAGGTGCAGCGCCGCCTGGCGGCCCAATTCGTAGTGCGGCAGTTGTACCGTGGTCAGCGGCGGCAGGAACAGTTGACCAATGCCGACCATATTGTCATAGCCCAGCACCCCGACCTGCTGGGGGATTTTCCAGCCCTGTGCCAACAGCACCTGGTAGACCATAAACGCCACCCGATCGTTGCCGCACACCACCACATCGCAATCGCGCTGCCCCGGCGAGAAATGTCGTTGCAGCAGTTCCACGCTGTCGCGGTAGTGCTCGTCACCGTCGGTCAGATCAAGATGATATTGCCGCAACTGGTCAACGTCGCCCCCTGCCTCACGCCAGGCTCGCTCCAGCCCACGACGGCGCAACCCGGCCGCCAGGGTATTTTCCGGCAGGTGAATGCACAGCGGCGCACGATACCCTTTGGCGATCAGTGTACGCATAGCATCGTACTGCCCCTGCTCATCATCGGGGATGTAGCTGGCAACCGCATGTTCCGGACAGACACAATTGGCCAGCACCAGTTTTTTATCCAGCAATTTGGCAGGCAGAGTCACCTGCCGCAGCCCCATGGTGGTGAAGATCACCCCGTCCGGCCGATGCGCCAACAGCAGATCAATGGTGTGCTCCGCGCTGTCATCGGCGAACAGGTTGACGACAAAACTGTTCCAGCCGTGTTCACGCGCAGTTTTTTCAATCGACAGGATCATGTCAACCGAGAAAGGGGTGGTCGCGGTATCCAGCGCCAGCACGCCGAGGGTTTGCACCCGGCTGCTGTCACCGCGAATACGCCGCGCCGCGAGATCGGGCACGTAATCGAGTTGGTCAATTGCCAGCTTAACGCGTTGGTAGGTGTCCGGCCGCAGCTTGTCGGGCTCATTGATGGCGCGGGATACCGTCATTAACGATACCCCGGCAAGTTTGGCAACGTCTTTCAGCGAGGCCATGCGCCCTTCTCTGTGTCGGATAGAAAACCAGATAATCCCACAACTTAGCGCCGGACTCTAGCTCACTTTAGCCGGGTGTGATGTCGGCCCACAGAATAACGCTATCCTCCACCAAGGGCGTCAGTGAACCTGCGTGCTCACCTGCCGCCCACCAGCCTCCTTCACGCATTGCCAAAGTGACACCGTCACCCAGCACCCAGTTGCCCTGTAACACGTACAACACGCCCGCATGTTGCACCGGCAACCTGGTCGCCGCTGTTACGCGTTGCACCCTGGCAGCCCAGCGCCCACGCCGGGTCATGATATTGAAATCCTGACTGCTGCCCCCCAGCAAGGTCGCCTGCAATGCCACATCGCCAGAGAAAGAAAACGGCTCGCCGACCTGTGACAGGTGATGATCAATCTGCCCTTCGCTGAACAGGTGGACACCGTCACCTTCCAGCAGCGTGATAGAACGATCTATGCCGTTGAACGCCGAAAATGGGCCGTCCTGCGCGATGGTGGCGATGCTGGCGCGCCAGTCAAAATCCTGAGCCCCCGGCGGCCAGCTGGCAATCTCGCGGGTTTCCCCGCCGCCATTGCGCCACGGCGTGACCGGCAGTGCAGCAAAATCAAAACGCGTCAGGTTCATCATGCCTCCTGCTGGAAGGTTTTCAGCACCTGCAAGAACTCCGTGCTGCTCTGTTGCTGTAACGCGTGACGCCCCTGGTCGATCACCTGACGACCGCCGACAAAGACGTCGCGAATTTGTTCTTTACCCCCGGCAAACAACCAGCGATTCAGAATGGAGGCATCCGGTGCGGCGGCCAGGTAAGGATCGTCACCGTCCAGCACCAGCCAGTCGGCACGGTAGCCGCTTTGCAAACGACCGATCGGTGCGCCACAGGCCTGTGCCCCACCCTGAAGGGCCTGCTGGTAAAGCACGTCAGCCACCGCAGACTGCTCCGGCGTGGTCAGGCGGTTGCGCCGCTGGTCACGCAGGCGCTGGCCGTATTCGAACCAACGCAGCTCCTCTACCACGTTGAGCGACACATGGCTGTCGGAACCTATGCCCCAACGGCCCTGATGTTGCAGATAAGCGTCACCGGGGAAAATACCGTCGCCCAGATTGGCTTCGGTGGTCAGGCACAGGCCCGCCACCGCCTTGCTGCGCGCCAACTGCTCGAGCTCGTCGCGATCAAGGTGGGTAGCGTGCACCAGACACCAGCGGCTATCCACCGGCAGGTGCTCATACAACCAGGCCACCGGACGGCGACCGCTCCAGACCAGGCAGTCATTAACTTCTTTTTGCTGCTCGGCGATATGGATATGCACCGGCAGCGTTTGATCGGATGTCGCCAGGATCTGCTGCATCTGGCCCAGTTCCACCGCACGCAGCGAGTGGAAACACAAGCCCTGATTCTGCAGGGGTTGATCAGCCAATTGACGTGCGATCACCTGCTGCTGTTCCAGATAGCCGTCCGCATCCTGAATAAAACGTCTTTGCCCAGGCTGGGCGGGCTGGCCGCCGAACCCGGCGTAGCTGTACAGCACCGGCAACAGCGTCATACCGATCCCCGCCTGCGCCGCCGCCTGACTGAGCCGACCGGTCATTTCGCCGCGATCGGCATAAGGATTGCCGTCGGCACCATGATGCAGATAGTGGAACTCTGCCACCTGGGTGTATCCGCCTTTCAGCATTTCGATATACAGTTGGCGTGCAATGACCTCAACCTGCTCCGGCGTCAACCGCTGTACCAGGCGATACATCAGATCGCGCCAGGTCCAGAAACTGTCCTGCGGATTGCCCGCCACCTCCGCCAACCCGGCCATCGCACGCTGAAAGGCGTGAGAATGAAGGTTCGGCATACCCGGCACTACTTCGCCGTGCAGTCGGGTGCAGCCCTCAGGATCGGCATCGGCAGTCACCTGGGTCAGGTGACCTTGCGCATTAACGTCCAACCGAACGTTATGCGCCCAGCCTTCAGGAAGCAGAGCGCGTGAGGCAAAATAAGCAGGCATGGCAGAATTCCACTGTTAGTGTAAAGACTAATAACGCGCGATAATCGCGCATCCGAAAAATGCACTGGCCCATCGCATTGCTGTGGCGAACCGGCCCTTAGTTGTATATACATATACATACGCCGACACCAACAGTAAACTGGTGTTATTATTTTTTTATTTGACGAGGTTAACGTCTTGGTTGATCAACAGACCGTGCTGCAACTGGCTGCTGCCATGAGCGATACCCCCGCCCCGATCTATCAACGGGTCAAGCAGGCGATCGTAAACCAAATCCGTGCCGGCCACTGGCTACCGCACCAACGCGTCCCCTCGGAAAGTGAACTGGTGGCCGAGCTTGGCGTCAGTCGCATGACCATCAACCGTGCGCTGCGCGAACTGACCACCGAAGGTTTCCTGATCCGCATGCAGGGCGTGGGGACCTTTGTCGCCGAAGCCAAAGCGCACACCGCCCTGCTGGAAGTGCATAACATCGCCGACGAAATCGCCGCCCGTGGCCACCGCCACAGCAGCAAAATCCTGCAGTTAAAGGCCCGTCCGGCCAGTGAAGAAGAAGCGCTGGCGCTAGGCATTCAACCCGGCCAGCAGCTGTTCTATTCGCAAATCGTGCATTATGAAAACGACCTGCCGGTGCAGGTGGAAGACCGCTGCGTCAATCCTCTGATCGCCCCCGACTACATGCTGCAGGATTTCGATCGCGTCACGCCTTATATCTACCTGACGCAGGCCGCCCCGTTGACCGCAGGCGAGCACATCGTGGAAGCCGTGGTACCAACCCATCAGGAGCGCGAACTGCTGCAACTGGAGGACCACGAACCCGGCCTGCTGATCCATCGCCGCACCTGGTCCGGCAAAACCGTCGTGACCTCGGCGCGCCTGCTGTACCCCGGCAGCCGCTATCAACTGTTTGGCCGTTTCACCAGCGAAGTCTGACCCCGGCGGGTGCTGCTTTGGCACCCGTCCTTCCACAACGATCACATCCCGATAACAAATTTTTATCCCGCCTCTTGTGACAACTCAATGAATGCGCTAGGTTGTTTTTAATTGTATATACAACCATGTGGGAGCCAAGGCTCCGGCGGAGAAAAGCCATGACTTCTGAGATTCACTGCGACAGCCTGTGGTACGGGGCCGATATCGTCACCATGCGCGACGGCAAGTATCACACCCTCAGCAACGGCGCGATCGCCACGCGTGACGGCAAAATTGTCTGGCTGGGTGAATATGACGCGCTGCCGGCGACGCTGACCGCAGATGAAAGGGTAAAATTCGACGGCGGCATCATCACGCCAGGCTTTATCGATTGCCACACCCATCTGGTGTTCGGCGACAACCGCAGCGCAGAGTTCGAACAGCGCCTGAACGGCGTGAGCTATGCCGAGATCGCCGCTCAGGGCGGCGGCATCATTTCCACGGTCAAGGCCACCCGCGATGCCGACGAAGAACGGTTACTGGAACAGGCTCTGTTCCGACTGCGCCCTCTGCTGGCAGAAGGCGTGACCTGCGTCGAGATCAAATCCGGTTATGGACTGACGCCGGAAAGCGAACTGAAAATGCTTCGAGTGGCACGTCGACTGGGCGAACTGCTGCCGGTAGAGGTGAAAACCACCTGCCTGGCGGCGCACGCCCTGCCGCCGGAATATGCCAACCGCGCCGACGACTATATCGATTTGGTGTGCAACACCATTATTCCTCAGGCCGCCTCCGCCGGGCTGGCTGATGCGGTTGACGCCTTCTGTGAACATCTGGCGTTCTCACCGGCACAGGTGGCACGGGTGTTTGCCGCCGCAGAAGCCGCCGGACTGCCGGTGAAACTGCATGCCGAACAGCTTTCCGCGCTGGGAGGTAGCGAATTGGCGGCGCAGCACCATGCACTTTCCGCCGATCACCTTGAATATGCCACCGAACAGGATGCCAGGGCGATGGGCGACGCCGGTACCGTTGCGGTGCTGCTGCCGGGCGCTTACTACCTGCTGCGTGAAACCCAATGCCCACCGGTTGATTTATTCCGTAAACACAACGTGGCGATGGCGATTGCCAGCGACGCCAACCCTGGCACCTCTCCGGCACTGTCGCTGCGCCTGATGATCAACATGGCCTGTACGCTGTTCCGTCTGACACCGGAAGAAGCTCTGGCAGGCGTAACGACCCACGCGGCGAAAGCGCTGGGCCTGCAGGCGAGCCACGGCACGCTGGAAACCGGCAAGGTGGCCGACTTTATACACTGGCCGCTGTCGCGACCGGCTGAACTGGCTTATTGGTTGGGTGGACAACTGCCCTGCACGGTGATTTTCCGAGGAGAAATACGTCAATGACCATTCGCGATCCTTTTGATTTCCATGCCGGCAGCCTGCCGCTGCTGATCAGCATTCCCCACGCCGGGACCCGGCTCACTCCGGCGGTTGAGGCCGGTTTAACCGAGGATGCACGGCCGCTGCCCGACACTGACTGGCATATCCCTCAGTTATATGATTTTGCCCGTGCTATGGGTGCCAGCGTGCTGGTCGGCAATTACTCGCGCTTTGTCATTGACCTGAACCGCCCGGCGGACGATAAACCGCTGTATACCACCGCCACCACCGGCCTGTACCCTGACGTGCTGTTTGACGGCCGTCCGAGTTTTCAGCCGGGCAAGGCACCTTCTGACCAGGAACGGGCCGGCTATCTGCAGCAGATCTGGCAGCCGTATCACCAGCAGTTGCAAGACGAACTGGCGCGGTTAAAGGCTAAACACGGCTACGCGCTGCTGTTTGATGCGCACTCTATCGCCTCGGTGATCCCACGTTTATTCGACGGTAAACTGCCGGATCTCAATCTGGGTACCAACGGCGGCGAAAGTTGCGCCCCGGCGCTGAGCGACCGTCTGGTTGCCTGTTGTGAACAACAACAGCAATTCACCCACGTGCTTAACGGCCGCTTCAAGGGTGGGTATATCACTCGCGCTTATGGACAACCGCACCAGCAGCAGCACGCGATCCAACTGGAGTTGGCGCAGGTGAACTACATGTCCGAACAGTATCCCTTTGCCTTTGATCCACAGCGCGCCGCTTCCCTGCAACGCCTGCTGAAACAAATGATCGACAGCCTGCTGTCCTGGGGTGGCCAGCCGCGCTAACCCCTTTCGTCCCTGCTGCGGGGCCAGGTTATGGCCCCGCAGCCAGCACGCCCTCTGAACGATATTTCTTAGCCGGCTAATTTTCTGGCGCACATCTTGCTTCTCTCCCTCCACCGTTTCGATTTGCGTACTGCATCGCAGTTTTGATCGAAAATCTGCCTATCTGGTCGGAACAGCGCACAAAACAGCGGCACAGGGATTTCGCGGTACGCGACAATCTGGCGAAAAGCCCGCTGAGGCACAAATCAGGAACTTACTCTGGAGGCGATGTATGTCCGAAGTCCCACTAAACTGGCGCGCCGCACAGGCATGCGCCGAGCAGTTGCTGGCTGATTGGCAGCGCGACGGCGAGCCCGGCGGTGCCATTACCCTGTTCGACGCCGCACAGGTCCAGGCGTGCGCCAGCGCCGGTCTGGCTGACCTGGCACAAGAAACCCCTTTTACCGCCGACAGCGTGGTGCGTTATGCGTCGGTGACCAAACATATTTTTGCCGCGCTGGCGCTGAACGCCACCGACAACGCCCTGAACCTGGATGACCGGCTTGGCGACTTGCTGCCTGAGCTACAGGTCCCGCTGGCGGACGTTACCGTCGGTCAGGCGCTGGATATGACCAGTGGGCTGCCTGACGTGCGTGAAACCCTCGGGCTGCTGGGCATCTCGGTACATACCCGCAGCGAAGCGCAACCGGTGATGCAGTTCCTTCAGGAGCTTGGCGAGCTGAACTATCCGGCCGGCAGCGAAATCACCTATACCAATACCGGCTATCGCCTGGTTGAGGCGGCGCTGCAAGCCAAAGGGTATGACTTTGACCATCTGGTGCAGCAACACATCGCCCAGCCGCTAAAAGTGCAGCTACGGGCGCCAGAGAGCTGGTTTGACGTGGTGCCGGGGCTAACCCCCGGTTACTGGCGTTCAAAACAGGGTTGGCAACTGGCCAGTGCCGGCCTGCATCTCTCCGCCTCCGGCAGTCTGACCGGCAGCGCCAATGCCCTCACTCGCTGGTTGCAAACGCTGCTGGCCGATCAGGGGCCGGGGCGCGGCGTGCTGGCGCAACTGAGCGCTCCGCGACATCTCAATCAGGGTCAACTCAGCGCTTACGGGTTGGGGCTGGCGCAAACCCCGCTCGGCAAACATCGTCTGCTGGGACACGGCGGCTCCCACGCCGGTTACAAAACCTACTTCCTGCTGGCACCCGATAGGCAAGTCGGTGTCGCACTGGTGGCTAACCGCGAGGACTGCGACAGTTTCGGCATGGCATTGCAGGTGATGGCCGCCTTACTGGGCGCAACACTACCGCAACGCAGCAGCGCCATTCCCGATGGCATTTACACCACGGTAGCCGATCCCTATTGGCTGGAAGTGAAGGACGGTAATGTCGCCTATATGGGGAGCGATGAACCGCTGTATCAGGCCGATGACGGCTACGCGGTCTCGCTTTCCGCCCATATGCCGATGCGGCTGAAATGGACCGGCGAAGCGGTTGAGGGAGAAGTCTGCCACGTGGAACGCCGTTTCCTGCCGGTCACGGCCAACCACGAGTGTCTGAAACACGTGCAGGGTTTGTGGTATCACCCGCAATACCGCACCGCCTTTGAAATTTGCGGTGACCAGGTACACATCGGCGTTGGCCCCGCAGCGCAGTACGGCACTATCAGCTCACTGGGTCAGGGCCGCATGCTGGTCGAAAGCAGCGACGGCCCGTGGCAGAAGCGTTTTTGCCTGTACTTTCGTGGTTATAGCGTGAACTTGATTGCCAATCGTAGCCGAGTCCTGACCTTTCAGCGTAGCGGTGCCGGTGGCGATTAATCCTGCCGATCACCCCGGTTTGCCGGCCCGAACGGCCAGTAAGGCGGTAAACAGCCGCTGCTTGTCGGCCTCACTGAGGTTAGTCTGCGTTAGAGTGTGAATGAAACTGTTACGGGCGGCTTCGGTCAGCGGACCGGTTTTCAACTGCTGCGCCAGCCGCTGTAAAATGCGGCTGCTGAGTTCGGCAATTTGTGGCCGCACGCTATCCAGCGGGCGCGGCTGCCAGTCATTTTCCGGTTGTGCCAGCCAGTCGGCGCGGAAACGGTACTGAATTGCCTTGGCGGCATCCATTTGCGCCATGATAAATGGCCGCACCGTCAGCGGATCCAATCCCAGGCGTTCTGCCTCTGCTTGCGCGCCAGCCAACACTTTAGATTCCTGCGCCAAATCCTCGATCGGCAAATGCTGCTGCGCCTTGTAACCGGCAACGTCCTTCATATAAGCCAACCGCTGATTAACCAGCTCGCCGAGCGCCACACCGCCGTCCGCCAGCGCTGAAAAACTGACCAGGCAGCAGGCAATCAATAACGTCCTGAACATGACCATTCCTTATCTTCTCGAAAATAATCAGGAAAAGAGTTCACCACGTTCTCTGCTCTTCAGGCAAATAAAAAGCCTCGCCGAAGCGAGGCTTTAGACTGATGACAAACCCCATTCTTGCCCAGAGCGAGTAGATGTCGATAAATAAAAATCAGGAAAATCAATTTATTGATTTTCGGCTGATCGCTACAAAGCAGGAAAAACCACGTTTTTTCCTGCTTTGTCCGCAACTTTAAAGCCTCGCCGAAGCGAGGCTTTAAAACGGAGTGTGTAATCTTAGTTAAATACGCCGTTGATCACCGAGGCCACCAGGGCGGTACTCAGCGCCACCAGCACCAGATCGTCACCGGCAATACGCCACTCATAGCCCGGGTAGTAAGGCAGGTCTCGCAACATGGATGACGGCACCATTTTCTTGGCGATGCCCGGAGGCAGCGGCTTGCCGCGCGCCAGATTTTTTGCAATCCCCGGCGGCAATGAGCTGTAGCCGGTCAAACCATAGTTTCGTGCCAGTGAACGTGCACGATCGCGGGAAATACTGACGGAAACCAGCCCCTGGTCACTCTCGTTGCCTTTGGCTTTATTTCCATGATTGCCGTTATTACCATGATTACCGCTGTTGCCATGACCGTTACCGTTACCGTTGCCCCCTTTATCGGCAAATGCCGGGGCGGATGACAGGCCCATCGAAACAATCAGCGCCAGCACTGTGAGAGTAGTACGACGTTTGCTCATGATTTCACTTCCTGCATGGGTTATTAACATCACTATAAGCCTAATTCCCCACATAAAGCATGCGGAAAACTCTGAGAGTATGATCCCTTTAGAGACCTGTGGCAGGCAATGTTGAGAAATATTATTCCAGCGCAAAACTATTCGATAAAACCGAATTTTAAGCCCAGATTTTTCTTGCAGCAAAATAAGTCTTGCCGTAGTTTGGCAGTGTCACAAAAAAGAGTTAGCTTGCTCTTTTTCGTAGCACCTCAAATCATTTATTATCATCCAGAATGATAATTCGGACGATTTCCCGCCGCTCAGTGCGGGATTCTTTTTACCAATAATTAGACATCAGATGCACCGATTCAGTGCTTTTTGTTGAGATTTGGTTGCCAATACTTTAAATTCAGCGTCTGAGAAACCTTAACCTCCCGCGGTAGCCAGTTGGCGACGGGTGGGCGTTCAGGAGCAAAAGACATGCAAATGACCCTCATGGAATATATCACGCAGCACTTTAATGGCGATCTTCACCGCTACGCGCAATCCGAAGGCGTGAGCCGTGAACAAATCATCAGTTGGATTGATAATGAATGCCATGTAATCAAAGGACGATTATTTATGCCGGTACGACATTTACCCGGTGAACAAGCGCAGTGATGACGAAAAAAAACCCCGCCAAAGCGGGGTTTTCTGTTTCTGATACCACGGAAAATCAGAAGTTATAACCGGCGACCAGGTAGTAGCCCCAGCCGGTAGATTTGATTGGGCCCTGTGGGGTACCAATATCTGCCCCATCCTGCCATTGGCCACCGTTATGGAAATAACGAGCCACGAAGGAGTAGTGCCAGTGATCGTAGTTCAGCGCCAGAATATGGCTGGAAGCGATCGAGTTGCTGGTGCGAACCTGTTTGCCAGTGCCGTCGGTCCAGTTGCTGTCTTTGCCCAGATCGGAACCAAAGTCAAAGTTGGTGAAGCCGATGTAGCTCAGATTGCCGCCCCACAGTTGGGTCAGTGGCACAAAGTATTTCACCTTGAAGCGGTAACCATCCCAGCTGTTTTCGTTGGCAGCCTGATAGTTTTCCCACTGGTATTTTGCATAGATGTTCATCGACAGGCTCATCGGCAGGCCGGTCTCGATATCGGTGCCAAGACCCATGTACCAGGTGTTCTGACGGCCGTCGGTGTCGTGGCCCAGGTCATAAATGTAGTTGTTGGCGAAGTACCATTCTTTGAATGGACCAAAGCTCAGATCGGTACCGGTCAGTTTGTCGATAGAGAAACGAGGTTCGATCTCCATAAACATCGGTGAGCCCTTGTCCCAGATACCACGGTCCGGGGTGTTGCCAACGCCGAAGAATTTAGGCACATCGACGTAGCCATAGAAATCAAACCAATCTTTTTTAGCGAAGGCTTCGTACTCCAGGTAGACGTCGTTGTTCAACTGAGGTCCGAAACGGGTGTGGTAGCTGCCCACCACGTTAACGCTCTGGTGCCACCAATCCGAGACGTATTGGCTGTCTTTGCTATCAGCCATTGATGCTGCACTGTAAGACGCTGCGAGTAGTACACCTGCTGCGAGAGCTATTTTTTTCATTTTATTACCACATGCTTAAAGGGCCATTTCCTGCCCGTTAGAAAAGATGACAATGAGTCTGACGACACCTGGCGTTGCCTCCGCTTACAAACTTCTTGGGCGACGCGCGCATTATAGAAATCACCGGGTGTAAGAAACTGTGATCCAGTTATGCATTTCGCGAATAGGTAATCGATTGCGTTCACATTTGTCAAATTATGTTTCATGAAAATTCACGTTCGCTGTGATTTTTGTCATGCACGGTGATTTTTAAAGCAGTTTCTGTGCCAATTGTGCGCAACACAAAAAGTTACCGGATCTTTTCGCAGAAATGAAAAAGCCGGTGTTTTTAGCACCGGCATTTCTTGGGAATGCTACAGAGGAAAACGGAGGATACGGCGGAACACTTGCCAGGATTCAGCTAATTGAAGGTATTGCCTTGGCGATATTTTCCTTACGGAATACCACCTCTTGCCCCGGCTGGATCTCCCACTCCCTCGGCGGGATATCCACCTTCGGCGCGGCGGCGATCACCGAACCATAAATCAGTTTGTCTTCCCGGCGCAGAATGCTGACATCAAGCTGATATTCATGGCGCAGATTGGCGGTAGTCAGGCGCACGGTATCACCGCGCATATAACTTCCACCGTCAATCTCTGGCTGCTGAATGAATTGGATATCGTCTCTCATTTTTATGTTCCTTCATGTTTGTCTGCTAGTTAGATTCTAGTTCAACATTGGGCAACCGGCGGAGCATTTCCGTTAGTTTCCTCGGGTTGCCCGCCAACAAATTAACGATCCCAGAGTCACCATTACCACGCCCTGCCAGAAGCTGGCGGTCAGTGCGGTATTCAATACCAGCGCGGCAAATACCGCTGACAGCACCGGGGTAAAATAGGATACCGTCGCCAACAGCGTCATATTGCCGTGCAAAATACCCACATTCCACGCCGCGTACCCTGCCCCCATCGCCATGCCGGCACAGAGTAACGTCAGGGTCACCGGCAGGGTGAACTGCATGCCGCTTTCGTGGCTAAAGGCGTATTTCACCCACAGCGCAACGGCGGTCAGGGTAATAAACAGCACCACGCCGTTATGACCCTGGGCAATTCTCTTGGTCAGGTTGCAATATAACGCCCAAATTATCGCGCCGCCGAAGGCCAGCGAATAACTCAATGGATTACTGCGTACGTTAGCCAGCATTTGCGCCGGCGACCAGCCGCCCTCACCACTCATGATCCAACCGATACCGAACAATGACAGCAGTAATCCGGGCAGTAGCCACCACTTGGCCTTTTGTCCGTTAAACACCAGCGCCATCAGTACGGTGAAACAGGGCCAAAGGTAGTTGATCATCCCGACCTCGATGGCCTGCAAGCGGGTGTTGGCATAGCCCAGCGACAGCGACAGACAGATTTCATAGCTGACAAACAGCAGGCTGCCGAGGATCAGGTAGGCGCGCGGAAAATGGCGAAGATTCGGTAGCCGTAGCGCCAACAGCAGAAAAACTGCGCTGACGCTGTAGATCATCGCGGCACCGCCAATAGGCCCCAACCCTTCGCTGACGCTGCGGATCAGGCCAACCACGCTGCTCCACAGCAGGATCGCCAGCAGACCGAACAAAGTGGCTTTATACGAAACGGGGAGTGAAGACATGGAGGTGATCCAATCGGTTATTTTTTATCAGTATTTTCACTCTACTGTCCGACGGACAAAAAAGAAAGGCGGGAACCCCCGCCTGACTCAGTTATTGCTGCGGTTGTCGTTCCAGCTGTGGTGGCGGCTGGCGGAAACGCCGGGTGAGATACGCCAGGTAACCAAAGCCCATAACCGCCCAGATCAATCCCATGGTCAGCGAGCTTTTTTCCAGGTTTAACCACAACACGCCGACCGTTAACGCCCCGACCAATGGCAGGAACAGATAGTTGAAGCGATCCTTCCAGCTCTTGTTACGCCCCTCGCGAATGTAGAAATGACTGATCACCGACAGGTTAACGAAGGTAAAAGCCACCAGCGCACCGAAGTTGATCAATGCGGTCGCCGTGACCAGATCGAAAGACAACGCGGACAGTGCGACCAGCCCCACCAGCAACACGTTGAGTGATGGCGTGCGCCATTTCGGGTGGATATAGCCGAAATATTTTTCCGGGAACACGTTATCGCGCCCCATCACATACAACAGCCGTGAAACGCTGGCATGTGACGCCAGGCCCGAGGCCAGGGTGTTGATAAAGGTGACGCACAGGAAAATCGACTGGAACAACTTTCCGCCCACGTACAGCGCAATTTCCGGCAGTGCCGCATCTGGCTGATGGAACCGCTGAATCGAAGGGAAAAACAGTTGGATAAAGAATGACACGCTGATGAAGATCACCCCACCATACAGCGCGGTCAGGAAGATAGCGCGCGGGATCACTCTGGCGGCATCTGGCGTTTCTTCACATAGCGTGGTCACCGCATCAAAGCCGAGGAACGAGAAACACAAGATGGTGGCGCCGGTGATGATCGGCAGTAAATGCGCATTTTCGCTGACGAAGGGTTGCAGGCTCCATACCGTCCCCAGTCCTTCACCGTTGTGCAGGCCACGTACCACCAGGAAGATAAATACCACAATGATCGCCACCTGGGCCAGTACGAACAGGGTATTGAAGTTGGCCACCAGATTGACGCTTTTCAGGTTGATGGCAGTAATGATAATCACAAAACCCACCACCCATATCCACGGCGGTACTTCAGGGAACAACGCCGTCAGGTAAATCTTCGCCAACAGGGTATTGATCATCGGCAGAAACAGATAATCGAGCAGTGAAGACCAACCCACCAAAAAACCGACGTGCGGATTTATGGCTTTTTGCGCATAGGTGTAGGCTGAACCGGCGGTCGGGAACTGGCGCACCAGCTTGCCGTAGCTGATGGCGGTGAACAGCACGCCGGCCAGCGCCAGTAAATAGGAGGCCGGTACGTGACCGTCGGTAAGGCCGGAGACGATGCCGAAAGTGTCGAATACCGTCATTGGCGTCAGATAGGCCAGGCCCATCATCACCACTTGCCACAGCTTCAGGCTTTTACGCAGTTGCGGCTTTGCTGCCTCATTGATGTCAGTCACATTAGTCGTCATGGCTCTTCCCCTCGTTGTCCTCTGCTGGTAACCGTTTAACGTCATTCAGAGAGGCCGCGGGGAAACTGCTGCTCAGGCGGCGGGAAGTGCGGTTTAAAGACAATAAAACTCGGCCAGCGGCTGGCCCGTATTCACTGCGGTACAGGCAGATGCCTGCGCAGACGGATGAAACAGTTATGGCTGTCATGGTTATTTCCTCGCCGGCGTCCTGTACGCCAAAGTGGAAGCAATGCTTTACCGCAGCGCGCAGCATCGCAGGCCACAGGATAGCCGGCGGAATGCGCCATACGCGCGCGGTAGGATTGGCGTCGAGCGGGTCAGGCGTTTTTCAGCATCCACTCGATTTCGGTTTCGGTGATCAGGCGCTCAAACTGCACCAGCTCATCCGTTTTACAAGCCAGGTAAACATGGCTGAACCTTTCGCCCAGCAGGGCATTCAGTACCGGCTGATGCTCAAACTCATACAGCGCATCGCTTTGGCGGATCGGGAACGGTAGCCCCTCCTGCTCCAGCCCGTTGCCGGTCACCGGCTCTTGCAGCGGCAGGGTGGTTTCCAGGCCGTAGACAATGCCGGCCAGAATGGTCGCCATAACCAGATAAGGGTTGGCATCCGCACCGGCTACGCGATACTCCACGCGATGACTGTCGCGATCGCCGCAGGGAATGCGCAGCGCCACGGTGCGGTTGTTATGGCCCCAGGACGCCTGGGTCGGCACGTACATGCCCGGCTGGAAACGACGATAGGCGTTAACGTTCGGTGCCAACAACGCAATAGAAGAAGGCATCAGGGCAATCATCCCGGCCAGCGCCTGTTTCAGCAGCGCGGAGTCTTCACCATCGTCGTCTGCCAGTACGTTGTTGCCCTGCCGGTCCAGCATGCTGATATGCACGTGCATGCCGCTACCGGCGTGTTCTTCGTAGGGTTTGGCCATAAAGGTGGCCTGCATGTTGTGGTTTTCCGCCACCATGCGGATCAGGCGTTTTAATGCCAGCGCATGGTCACAGGCCTGCAGGACGTTGTCGGTATGATGCAGATTGACTTCAAACTGGCCGGGTGAAGCCTCCGCCACCGCACCGTCTGCCGGCAGGCCCTGCATACGCGCCAATTCGTCAATCTCGCTCAGCACGTCGGCAAAGTGGTTAAGATTATCGACCGAGTACACCTGGCTTTGGGTATTGCGCTCCTGAGTGCCCGGCGCACACGGCGGCTGCAGATAGCCTTCCGAATCGCGCTGGCGATCGATGAGATAGAACTCCAACTCTACCGCTACTACGGGGGATAGCCCGCGCTGACGCAAACGCTGCCACACTCGGTTCAGCACATTGCGCGGTTCAACGTCAAAGGGAGTACCATCTTCATCGAGCATGGTGAGCAGCACCTGGCCGATATATTGCGGATCCGCCGCCGACGGTGTCAGGGTGCCCAGCACCGGCACGCAGATATGATCCGGCTCACCCAGCTCCTGCCCCAGCCCGGCCTCCTCAACCACATTGCCGAGAATATCCATCGCAAACACCGACGCCGGGAAGTAACACCCCTTCTCCAGTTTGCTCAACCCAGCGACCGGAATACGTTTGCCGCGGAAGCTGCCGTTAAGGTCGGTCAGCAGAACGTCAACGTGCTGAGTTAATGGATAACGCTCCAGGTAGTTCTTCACTTCACGCTGGAACGCGCTACTTCGCTTTTCTTCATGATGCTGAACAAAGTTTTCCACTTCTACTATGTTGGTCTGCATGATTCACCCGCCATGTATGTTTTTGTCTGTGGTTCTCACACTTATTGCCGTCGATGTTTTTTGACCATCTTGCTCAATATAATGTCCACCAATGAAACATAGATGCAACAAAATTGTTTTGCAAGTGTTACTTTGAGTTTGAATATTGCCCATTTGACTGCTAGATTTATAAAATATTGAACGAAAACGGCAGTGGAGAAGCTTATCGTTCATAATTTCGAACATACCAAGGGGACAGCATGGGCAATATATTTAACAGACCAGTGGTCGGCGTAGTGATGTGCAGGTATAGGTTAAACGGGCACCTCACTCAGACCTTGCAAGAAAAGTACCTAAATGCCGTAGTCGCTGCCGGAGGGCTGCCCATCGCCCTGCCACACGCGCTGGCTGAGCCGAAACTGCTGGAAGAATTGCTGGAGCACCTCGACGGTATTGTGCTGCCAGGCAGCCCCAGTAATGTGCAGCCGCACCTTTATGGTGAAAACGGCGATGAGCCTGACGCCGATCCTGGGCGAGATGAATTGAGCCTGGCGCTGATCCGCCACTCGCTCGACAGGCGCATTCCCCTTTTCGCCATTTGCCGCGGTATGCAAGAAATGGTGGTCGCCAGCCAGGGCACCCTGCACCGCCGGCTGTTTGAATTACCCGAACTGCTCGAGCACCGTGAAGATCACGACCTGCCGCTGGAACAACAATACGCCCCCGCCCACGAAGTCATCGTTCAGGAAGGCGGCCTGCTCTCGCAACTGATACCGGATTGCAACAGATTCTGGGTGAACTCACTGCATGGCCAGGGGGCAAAAACCCTTGGCCCCGGCGTACGTATTGAGGCCCACGCCGCCGATGGGTTGGTGGAGGCCATCAGCCTGCGCGACCAGCCTTTCGCGCTGGGTGTGCAATGGCACCCGGAATGGAACAGTGAGGAGTACGCTCTGTCACGCCTGCTGTTTGAGGGTTTCATTAGCGCCTGCCGGAACTATCAAAAGGAAAAACGCCCATGAGCGATGTCAGCTTGGCACCGGGAAAACGCCTGTCGCAAATCCGCCAGCAATTGGGATTGTCACAGCGCCGCGCGGCCGAACTGTCTGGATTAACCCACAGCGCCATCAGCACCATCGAGCAGGACAAGGTCAGCCCGGCCATCAGTACCTTGCAAAAGCTGCTGACGGTGTATGGGCTGTCACTGTCGGCGTTTTTCGCCGAACCGGAAATACCGGATGAACCACAGATTGTGATCGACAGCCAGGATCTGATTGAGATTGGCAGCCAGGGGGTATCGATGAAGTTGATCCACAACGGCGACCCTAATCGCACCCTGGCGATGATGATCGAAACCTATGAACCGGGTACCACCACCGGCGAACGCATCAAGCATCAGGGGGAAGAGATCGGCACCCTGCTGGAAGGCGAAGTGGTTTTGCAGGTCAACGGGCAGGCCTATCACCTGTCGGCCGGGCAGAGCTACGCCATCAACACCGGCATTCCCCACAGTTTCAGCAACACGTCGGCGCGGATTTGCCGGATTATCAGCGCCCATACGCCGACGACATTCTGATCAACGGAGCAAGGTATGGACTTCCACCATTTGCAGTATTGGCAACACCGGGCGCAGGCCCTGAAAATTGAGAACCGACTGTTTATCAATGGCCGCTATCAGCAGGCCGCCGAAGGCCAAACCTTTGCCGTGGAGGATCCTGCCGGGCAACGTGAGTTGACCCAGGTTGCCCGGGGCACCAGCGTCGATATCGATCTGGCGGTCAGCGCAGCGCGTGAAGTATTTGAGCGCGGTGACTGGTCCAGGGCGGCTCCGGCACAGCGCAAAACCACTTTGTTGCAGTTGGCGAACCTGATGGAACAGCATCAGGAGGAACTGGCGCTGCTGGAAACGCTGGATACCGGCAAACCGATCCGCCACAGCCTGCGCGATGACGTACCGGGAGCCATCCGCTGCCTGCGCTGGTATGCCGAAGCGGTCGACAAGGTTTATGGCGAAATCGCCCCCACCGGCGGTGATGCGCTGGCGTTGATTGAACGCGAGCCTATCGGCGTGGTCGGCGCCATCGTGCCGTGGAACTTTCCGCTGTTATTAGCCTGCTGGAAACTCGGCCCGGCGCTGGCCACCGGCAACAGCGTGATCCTTAAACCCTCTGAAAAATCCCCGTTGACCGCCATCTATCTGGGCAAGCTGGCCCAACTGGCCGGATTGCCGGACGGCGTGCTGAATATTGTTCCAGGCTACGGTCACGATGCCGGCAAGGCATTGGCGCTGCACAACGACGTCGACGCCCTGACCTTCACCGGATCCACCCAGGTCGCCAAACAACTGATGATTTACGCCGGTCAATCCAATATGAAACGGGTGTGGCTAGAGGCCGGCGGCAAGAGCGCCAATATCATCTTTGCCGACTGCCCGGATCTGGACAAGGCCGCGCAGAGTGCCGCCGCCGGCATCTTCTATAATCAGGGACAGGTGTGCATTGCCGGCACCCGGCTGTTGGTGGAAGAGAGTATTCAGCAGGCGTTCTTACAGGCGCTACGACGACATGCGGCAGCCTTCACCCCAGGCGATCCGCTCGATCCGGCGACGGTGATGGGCACGCTGATCGATCAGGGCCACTGCGAGAAAGTGGCCGACTACATCGAACAGGGCCTGAGCCAGGGTGCCGACCTGTTCCTCGACGGCCGCGAACACCCACAGAGCGGCCATGTCGGCTACCTCGGCCCGACCATTCTTACCCAGGTGGATAACACCATGAGCGTGGCGCGTGACGAGATTTTTGGCCCGGTATTGGCCGTCACCAGTTTTAGCGGTGAACAGCAGGCCATGCAGTTGGCCAACGACAGCGACTACGGTCTGGGCGCCGCCATCTGGACGCGTGACCTGTCCCGCGCCCACCGACTGGCACGCCAGTTAAAAGCCGGTACGGTGTTCGTCAATAACTACAATGACGGCGATATGACGGTCCCCTTCGGCGGCTACAAGCAAAGCGGCAACGGTCGCGACAAATCGCTGCACGCGCTGGAAAAATTCACCGAACTGAAAACCACCTGGATTTCGCTGGAATAAGGGCAAATATCATGACTGAACATGTAAAAAGCTATTATGCGGCCTCGGCCAACAGCCACGCGCCCTACCCGCAGCTGAATGACTCTATTGAATGCGACGTCTGCATCGTCGGCGGTGGCTATACCGGTCTGTCTTCCGCACTGTTTCTGGTAGAAGCCGGCTATAACGTGGTGCTGCTGGAATCGGCGCGCATCGGTTTCGGCGCCAGCGGCCGTAACGGCGGCCAACTGGTCAACTCTTACAGCCGCGATATTGACGTGATTGAACAACGC
This sequence comes from Serratia sp. S4, assembly GCF_000347995.1. Taxonomy (NCBI): domain Bacteria; kingdom Pseudomonadati; phylum Pseudomonadota; class Gammaproteobacteria; order Enterobacterales; family Yersiniaceae; genus Serratia; species Serratia sp. S4. Next base: position 2,240,432 of record NZ_KB661120.1, on the reverse strand, counting down.
TATGGGGCAGAAAGCGCCCGCGTTCTCGGCAGTATGATGTTTGAGGGCGCAGAGATCATTCGCAGCCGTATCCAAAGGTACGCCATCGAATGTGACTATCGCCCCGGCGGCATCTTCGCCGCACTGAACAACCGGCAATACCATGCGTTGGTCGAGCAGAAACAGAACTGGGAACGCTACGGCAATACTCAACTTGAGCTGCTGGACGCCGGGCGTATCCGTCAAGAGGTCAATAGCGAGCGCTACGTCGGCGCGCTGCTGGATCATAGCGGTGGTCATATTCATCCATTGAATCTGGCACTCGGGGAAGCCGAAGCCATTCGCCTGCAGGGTGGGCGGATCTTCGAACAATCGGCCGTGACCAACATTCGCCACGGCGAACCGGCCATGGTCAGTACCGCTAATGGGCAGGTGAAGGCGCGTTATGTGATCGTGGCCGGTAACGCTTATCTGGGCGATAAGCTGGAGCCAAGACTGGCCAAACGCAGCATGCCGTGCGGCACACAGGTGGTTGCCACCGAGCCGCTGGCACCAGAAGTGGCGCAGTCGTTGATCCCACAAAATTACTGCGTCGAGGACTGTAACTATCTGCTGGATTATTATCGTATTACCGGCGATAACCGCCTGCTGTACGGCGGTGGCGTGGTGTACGGTGCCCGCGATCCGGACGATATCGACAATCTGATCCGCCCGAAACTGCTGAAAACCTTCCCGCAGTTGAAAGGGGTAAATATCGACTACCGCTGGACCGGCAATTTCCTGCTGACGCTGTCGCGTATGCCGCAGTTCGGCCGACTGGAAAACAACGTTTATTACATGCAGGGCTACAGCGGCCACGGCGTGACCTGTACCCATCTGGCGGGTAAATTGATTGCCGAGTTAATGCAGGGCGATGCGGAACGCTTCGATGCCTTTGCCAAGCTGCCGCACCTGCCGTTCTTCGGCGGTCGCAACCTGCAAATCCCGTTTACCGCCATTGGCGCGGCCTACTACACTCTGCGCGATCGGATCGGGGTGTAAAGCACGCAGGCCCGGCGTTTAACCTTGCCGGGCCTGATGATTAACGCTTAAACAATTTTCGGTTGGCCGTCTGAGGCGGTCGCCCCACCGTCAACCGGGATATTGGCACCGTTGATAAAGCTGGCGTCGTCACTGGCCAGGAATGCCATCACCGCAGCCACTTCTTCCGGCTCTGCCGCCCGGCCCAAAGCAATACGTTCGTTGAATTTGTCGCGGATCTCCTGCGGCCAGCCGTTGGTCATATTGGTTTTTACCAGGCTCGGGCACACCGAGTTCACCCGCACGCCATCACCACCGTGATCGAGCGCCATGGCACGCGTCAGGTTTACCACTGCCCCTTTGGCCGCGCAGTAATATGCCGCACCCCAGTCGCCGCCCAGGCCAGAGACCGATGCGGTGTTAACGATGCAGCCTTTGGTTTTCAGCAGATACGGCATGGCAAATTTGGAACAGAACACCACGCCGTCAATATCGACCCCGGCGATGCGACGCCAGTCATCTACGCTGGTTTCCAGCACGCTACCCGCAACGTGCACACCGGCATTGTTTAACAGCACGTCGATGCGGCCCAATTTCTCCGCCACTTCGTACATCATTTTTTCAACCGCGACATGGTCAGAAACGTCGATATGCACCGCCAGTGCCTTGCCTTTCGGCAGCGAGGCCGCCACTTTATCTACCGCTTCCTTTGCCCAGTCGGCCAGCACCACGGTTGCGCCCTCAGCGGAAAACCGGCGTGCCGCCGCTTCCCCCATCCCGTTGCCTGCCCCGGTGATGATGACCACTTTATTGTCGAAACGCATAAGAACTCCTCCATGTGAATGTATTTTTATAAATCATACAAATACTGATTGAGTCCGAGGATAAAACTCATGGGCGGAGAGGAACAGTCAAAACGTGCGGTTTGCTAATCACAAAGAGGTATCCAATGCGAATTCAATGCGCTAAGTCAGGCATTATCGGAATTAAGCCAAGTGTTTGATAGGGTTAATAAAATTTATCACAGTGACTATTCCCGCTGTGCATTATCACCTATCAATAAGTCCCGTACCGGCGCGATAACGCAGTTGGCGTGCACAAAAAGCCATCGCCTTCACCTGCCTTTATCGTTCCTTAAATAGAACAATGCATCCTGAGTTAACCCTCTAGCGGAATTTTCTCTTGCCCCTACACTGTTTCCAAACACTGAGATTACATCTTGGTTAGGCAGCATTAATTGGTTTCAACGTCCCGATTACAGAGGAATAAAAGATGAGCACTCCAGCAAACTTTAATGGTCAGCGTCCTGTTATTGATGCCAATGACGCGGTCATGTTGTTGATTGACCACCAGAGTGGCCTGTTCCAAACCGTCGGCGATATGCCAATGACGGAACTGCGCGCTCGCGCTGGTGCACTGGCCAGTATCGCTACGCTGAGCAAGTTGCCGGTCATTACCACAGCGTCAGTACCGCAAGGTCCGAATGGCCCTTTGATCCCGGAGATCCACCAAAATGCCCCGCATGCGCAATATGTGGCGCGCAAAGGTGAGATCAACGCCTGGGATAACCCGGATTTTGTTGCAGCCGTTAAAGCGACCGGCCGCAAAACTCTGATTATCGCCGGTACCATCACCAGTGTTTGCATGGCCTTCCCGTCGATCAGCGCCGTTGCCGAAGGCTATAAAGTATTTGCCGTTATCGACGCCTCGGGTACCTATTCGAAAATGGCGCAGGAAATTACCCTGGCGCGTGTGGTGCAGGCAGGTGTGGTACCGATCGATACCGCCGGCGTGGCCTCTGAACTTCAGGGCAGCTGGAATCGTGAGGATGCACAACAATGGGCCGAGGTTTACACCAAAATTTTCCCTGCGTATCAACTGCTGATTGAAAGCTACGTTAAAGCCCAGGACGTAGTGAAAAATAACGAAGTGCTGGATTCCCAGCGCGACTAACGCTCCTTCTCTGGCTGGTCTGTTTCCCCCTGGGCCAGCCCTGCTCGCCTGAGCAATATGCATAAAAAAACCCCGGCTTTCGGCCAGGGTCATCAATGTTTGTCGGTCACTTTCCCGACTGTCATGTTATGGCGTAAGCGTCCGTCCAACACTCCAACCTTACGCAGCCTAAGCACAACTTTTTCACAACAGAAAAATAGACTCAACTGCGGTCGCTATTATTATTACGACGCCAATCTTTTTTGCTGTTGCCAATAACTATTGCTATTGGAATATTCTGAATATGAATATTTTAGATAAACTCCGGGTAATCCCGGAGTTTATTCAGGTAATTCTTTTATTTCTTAGCTGCTCCGGTTTACACCTTCTTCGCTATCGTAAGGAATAAAACACTACCTATAAATTATAAAACTACTACGTTGCCGGCAGAAGGACCCTTCTGACCATTTTCGATAGTGAATTCAACGCGCTGACCTTCATCAAGCGTTTTGAAATCATTGCTCTGGATAGCGGAGAAGTGCACGAACACGTCTTTGCTGCCGTCTGCCGGGGAGATAAAGCCAAAACCTTTACCTGCATCAAACCATTTTACCAAACCAGTCATTTTAGTAGACATAGATATTTCCTTTATATTTTTGAGACGCCATAAGGCGATTGAGGTCTGTTTTTATTGGAAACTTACTTGGGCACTAGAGAAGGAAATTCGCGGAAGAAGAGGTATCTATGGGATATCACTAATACTGAGAACTGCTTTACTAAAACTGCTTTCATAAGGTCTGTACTACAAACCGATGACGCTATTTATACACGAGGTATTTATTTAAGCAAGAGTTATTTAAATTTAAGTCTCTTCCCCCACCTCCGCATTGCGCCATTTATCTTCAATCTCTGTACCGGTGGCGTCAGCACAGGTTTTGTTATTGTATTGGTGTTTGATTGTAATAAAACCTTAACATAAACCTGACAAATCAATAAGTTCTCGACACCGGCATCGCCAAATTGCTAGGATCGCAATTGTGATCTTTCGGATAATGACTTGTGTGATTGTGACAGGATAGTTATGAATTTTAATAAAATAATGGCCAGTGCGGCCTTTATCGCAAGCCTGACAGGGTGTCAGCCAACCCCACCAAGTTTTGTGAAAAATGCTAACGCATTGCTTGAAAAGCAAATTTCCCAGATTGCAAACGACAAAGCTCACTGTCAATACACCAGTAATAGCGGTTTTTGGCTGTCCGCATGCTTGTTGCCTGACTCTCACCCCACCCCGCTATTCGCGTTGTTGGAGCCGGAAGGTGTTATGCAAGCTAATGATAACCTGGCGATATTTGTAGTACCGATAAACGACGATGCACGTCATTTTACCAAGCAACCCGGCTTCACCATTCCGGTAACGGTACGGAAAATGCCGATAGATGCCGATAAAGTGATTAAATCCTTACCCTCCGCCGGCTTGTAAATCAGGCGTGACAAAAGCAGGAACGCCAGTCACGCTTAGCCAATAACCGCAATGCCCAGCCGCTCCATCATCTGAAACACCTGATAACTGTCCAGCTTAACGCCCTGCAGATCGGTGCTGCGCAGATCCAGCTCACCCAATTCCGAGTTGGTCAAATCACAATGGGTAAAGTTGGCGGCACGCCAATCAAACGACGCAAACTCGCCACCGGAAAGATCCGAACCGCTAAAAGTCGCCCCCAGGATCTGCGCACTGTTCCAACGGTTTTCCCACAGCTCGCACTTCTCCAGTACCACTTTCGAAAAATTGGCATAGCTCAGGTTGCTTTTGGTGATGTATGCGCTGCAAAACCAGGTGCGTGGGGTGATCATATTCATAAAGCTGGTGCCGCGAAAGTCTGCGCCCTGTGCCCGGCACTCACGGATTTCGATACCTAATGCGCTGGCATTTCTGAAGTCCGCCATCGACAGGTCACAGTTTTTGAAGCTGGCATCTTTCAATAAGGCACGGCTGAAATTACCGCCCTGTTGGCTCTCGCGGTCATAAAACTGACAGTCGATAAATTCGGTCCCCGTCAGGTCGGTGCCCGAAAAATCGCAGTTGATAAAGCTGCCGTTTTCAATTTTTTCGCCGGTAAACCGGTTACGAGCAATCTTTTCACCATCCAACTTCAACGTCAACGTCATCGCACCACACCTGTTTATTTATACAGTCAGTGAGGCATTATAAGCAGATCTGCTGGCCAGTGAAAAACGTTTTGCCCGTTTTTTCCGCTGCACAGCACAAAAAACACAACGAGAGGAAAGTGAGGCTTAAACCTGCCGCACCTGAAGGCGGTTCATGTTTACCCCGCCAGTCTGCGCCTGCAACACTCCCTGTTCAATTAACGCGTACAGGCGGAAATTCAAAAAGGTGTCGTCCACCGAATAGGGAGTTTTCACCATGGCGTTTCCCACCACCCTTGAGCCCTGGGTATACTCGTTCGGGCAATGTTCCAGCAGCAGCGGATCGTAGTAATCCAACGCTTTCCCCTGCACTTCTCCCTGGGTAAAAATCCTCACGGGTGCTGTGTCCGCCAACAACCGCCGCCAGTCTTCAATAAGCGCCACTTTATCTTCTTGAGTCAATTCACGCCGACGGATCCACAGCGGCTCCAACATTTCAGCCGGACACCAGTTGGTGCTCATCCGCCCGGTGTGTTCGGTGACGTTAACCACAAAGACCTGCCGCTCGCCGATCAGCGGCAACAGCGCGCGCAACATCAGTTGCTCATCGGGGTTATCGCCAATCCACAGAGTCACCTGCCCGGTGACGACGGTTAGCTGTATTTTCAGGTTTTCCATCGCCGTCAAGCGCTGTGAAGAAGTGTCCCACTCCGGCGCGTAAACAGAATGATGCAGATCTCGAAACCAGCAGGACCTCGCCTGCTGTCCCTGATCATCATCCAGCGCACACAGCGGCCCGAATGACAGGTTATCGGTGAAATCCAGAACGTTTTCTCCCGGGTAGGCCAACCGAACGCAGCCACCCGACAGTGCGATATGCACATCCTTCATCAATGCTCTCCTCCGCCTGTTCCCAAAAATAATCCTGAAGGAATTCTGCCAACATTTCTGCGCAGTCACTAGACAAAAAATCCGAATTTGCCTGCCCGAATGACACAAAAAAACTGCACCTTACTCAGTTGGTATCCAACTTTTTGGGTGCAGTTCAGGTGCGCTAGGCCCGGGTATCTCGGATTCAAAGACAACTTTGTCATCACACTCAACCGCCCTCGGGCGGTTAATTATCGCTGGCGGAATTTATTTCAGCGCTTCCTGGATCGCATCAGCCATCGGGCCAATGTGCTTTTCAGCGGCCTTCAACTGAAAATCCACACCGTTGCCGTCGTTGGTATCAGACAGCGTGGCCTTGATCAGCTCCAGCGCCGCCTGCACCGCCACCAGTCTTTTATGTTGCTCATCCGTGATCGGTTTGGAGCTCATCGTGGTCGGATAGTATTGCTCTAACATCGTTCTCTCCTTGTGATTAGGCTAGTGGCCAACTTAACAGAATTTAAAGATATTTCTAATGGATCGAGCCACAGAATCCATATTCTTTGCGGTAATGAATTCCATGACCAAATCAACATGGTGAATAAGTGAACTATAATTGGGCGAACTGAGGTTTTCAGCAGGTAGTCGATTATGTCATTTCAAGGTAGCTGTCACTGCGGCGCCGTCACCTTTACGGTGAATGCCGAACTGCCCCATGAGGCTCTAAGTTGCAACTGTTCAATCTGCCGCCGTAAAGGCATGTTGCTGGCGTTTTTCCCGATCGGCAGCTTTGTGCTGAACAGCGGTGAAGAGCTACTTCGCGGTTATACCTTTAACAAACACATCATTCAGCACCAGTTCTGCCAGACCTGCGGCACAGAGGCTTTTGCCTACGGAAAAGGCCCGGACGGTGCAGCAATGTGCGCCGTCAATCTTCGCTGCGTGCCAGAATTGGCGCTGGATTCGTTGAAAATCCATCCGTTTGACGGCGCCAGCGCCTGAAAGGCCCAGACAGGAAACAGGCGTGAATCAGCGAAACTCCACCCAGCTGGCACCGGCATCGGCGGAGCGCACACAGTTTTCGACCCAACGCACCCCCATCGTCCCGGCAGCAACGTCGGGGTACCAAAAATCGGCCAGAAAATCCCGATCTCGCCGATCGGTAGCATCCATCGCCCGGGCAAAGCGTCGGTACAGATTCGACCAGGCTTCAAACAACCCCTCCGAATGACCACCACCAATCCGATCGTCCGCCAGTGCTATAGGATCCAGATAGGACATACCGCGTTCCAGAATGCGTACCGGTTCGCCCTGCACTTCAAATCGCAGTTGGTTCGGCTGCTCGTCCCACCACTCCAGGCTGGCCTTCTCACCGACAATTCTGACCTTCTGCCCATGCATCGAACCACTGTTAACCGCAGAGCACCACAGGGAGCCAACGGCACCATTGTCATACTCCATCAGCACATAGGCATTGTCCTCCAGCGGTGCCCGCGTTTTGACAAAACTCTGGCGGCTGCACATCAGGCGTTTGACCTTTAGCTGCGGCACCATGGTTTCCGCCAGGAACAAAGGATGGGTAGCCAAATCACCCAATACGTAGCTGGGGCCGACAAAACGGGGATCCACCCGCCAGCGGGTGCTGGGGTTATCCAACTCCACCGCCGCCGCATGGAATCCGTGCGCAAATTGCATGTTGATAATGCGGATCTCACCCAGCAGGCCGTCGGCGATCATCTGCCGGGCCTGAAGGATCAACTGGTGTCCGGCGTAGCCGTAGGTAACCCCGATAATTTTATGCTGTTTTTGGCTCAGTTCGACCAGCGCCTGCGCTTCTTCAACGGTGAAACACAGTGGTTTCTCGCACACGACATGCAGGCCAGCGGCCAGTGCCGCCTGACAGATGGCAAAGTGGGTATTATTGGGGGTGGCAATGGAAACCGCCTCGATGCCATCCACTCTGGCAGCCTCTTCGCGAAATAGCGTAGCGTAATCCGGGTAACAACGCTCCGCTGCGATCCCCAGGCTCTGTCCAAAAAGACGCCCTCGCTGCGCGTCAATATCAAACGCCCCGGCCAACAGGGAGAAAGTGCCATCGCGCAGTGCCGCAGAACGATGAATATAACCAATCTGACTGGTTCCGCCGCCGCCAACCATCCCCCAGCGCAAGGATCGTTCCAAAGGTTTAATGCCGTTGATCATCACGTTTCTCCTGATTAAAAACCGAGGGTTCGTAAATAGTTGAGGCTTTCTGTTACATCACTCAGGCTGCCCTGCGCATGACGGGGGTCGCGCTCCTGCTCAATGGTGATCCAACCCTGATAACCCCGCGTCATTAATAATTCTCGCACCGCCGGGTAATCGATCGCCCCCTTGCCCAATGGACACATCACTCCCTGCGCGCAGGCAGTGAAGAAATCCAGCCCACTCGCCAACACCTGGTGGAATACCTGCGGGTTAACGTCCTTGAAGTGCAGGTAATCGATGCGCGCAAAATAGCGGTCAATCCAGGTGGTCGGGTCCATGCCTGAGTAATACAAATGGCCGGTGTCCAGGCACAGCCCGGCGATTTGGTGAGGAATTTGCTCGACCAGTTGCTCAATTTCATCGGCGAATTCGATACAACCACCGGCATGCGGATGCACTACCGGCCGCACGCCATATTCCTGCCAGGCAATTTTGCCAAGCGTCATGATATGGCCGATCATCCGCTGCCAGTCCGCCTGGGTAAGTCGCGGTGCCAATAACGACTGCCCGGCAAATTTGGCACGCTGAGGATTACCGAAATCAATAATCACCAGATATGGCGGTGAGAAATTACCGGCATTGATAGACTGCGCCCTGGCAGTCTGCGACAAATTGCGACAAATGTTATGTGTCAGCTCAAGGAGATAGCTAAAGTTTTGTTCGCTGACCAGATCGTCGAAAATGGTGCCGGCCACCAGCGACAGTCCGTGCCGATGTAATTCGGCGCTCAGGATATCGGTATCTGTGGGCAGATAGCCCCAGGGCCCCAGCTCGATGCTGCGATAGCCGGCAGCGCTCGCCTCCTGCAGCACTTTGGTGTAAGGCGGAAGATGCGGGTTTTTAGGGTCATCCACACCCCAACTACAGGGCGCATTGGCAATCGGCAAACTCATCATTTTTATTCCGGGTCGAAGTCGAAGTGACCTCAGCATTAAATAAACGTTTCGAAATCAGCAATGATGAAACTTTCATTCTTTGATGGCGATCGCGTTAATTTTGATAGTTTAAATGATGGTTTTTTATCAAAAGCAGACAGGCCGAAGCGCCCGGGAGATTAGGATATTTATAATGAAAAACGGCTCCGCCAGAGGGAGCCGACTATCAGAGGTTTTCTTTGGTGATCAGATCAAAGCGGTTAATGGTGTGACTAAAACCGGAGGAGCCGCCACCGGTGGCGGCGACAAAAGTGCTGATGACTGACGCCGCAAACTCGGCAATACGATGCCTGAGCATCAGATCCAGCGTGCCATCGATCAGCGCCATTTCGCCGCCTGCAACCGGGCCATGACCAATCAGCATCACCTGATGCTGCCTGCCGCTTTCCCTCAGCGCAGCAATAATCCCTTCCACACCCCCGCAGGGTGCATACAGAGCTACCAGATTGGGATGTTGCTCCAGCAAGGTTTGAGTGACTTGTCTTGCGCTTTCGGCCCGTTCATGACTGCGTACCGGCTCAAGCACCCGCTGACCACTCAGGTGTTCGCGCAGGTAAGATCGAAAGCTGATTTCGCAGGTTTCCTGACACAGAAAACGGTTATCGCCGATAATGACCCCGACATCGCCCTGCCGATGGCACAAGCGCTCCACCGCCCAGCCGGCGGTACGACCTGCCTGCTGGTTATCCCAGCCGATATAACCGGCACGGCTGTGTACCGATAAATCCGATAGCAACGTGAATACCTTTACCCCCTGCCTGCCAGCCTCTTCCACCGCAAAACGGATCATCGGGTTATCCAGCGCCAGCACGCCGATCACATCCACACTTTGGCTTAACTGTGTGATGGCGGCAGCGGTGTCGCTGACCGCACTGATATCATGAAACATGAACTGTGGCGGCTGCTCAGCGTCGTAATAGGGTGCGGCCTGTTCCAGCAGGCTATCCGCCAATTGTGCGTAGAACGAATGTTCCTTGCGCAGCAGGATAAAGCCCATTTTAATCCGTGCGGCTGGTTGGCACACCGCCTCAAACAGTTGATGCGATTTCTCTAGTGCGAAGCCTAATTTGTGCGCCGCCGCAATGACCCTGCGTGCCGTTTCCGGCCGTACTGTTGCGCGCTGGTTTATTACCCGATCAACCGTAGCGATACCAACATGTGCCTCTCTGGCAATGGCGGCCAGGGTGGTTTTCTTGCCTGCCATAATCGTCTCCCTCATGATTTTGATAAAAACTATCATGTCCCAGCCGCCCATAGAAATCAGGCTGCCGTTTTTGTGTGATCGGGCGCGTTAATGCGTAATACGCTCAGCAATAAGGCTCGAAATCCGTTCTGGTGTTGGCCGCTGCGGTGCTGGGAAGCGTGCTGGCGTTGGCGCTGGTAGCCAAACCCAAAATCTAGCCAGCCCGTCGTGACTCATTACACCATGTATAAAATCAAATGACTCTGACCCCATTTTTCTCTTCATCTATAAGAATTATCGTTTCAGCCACGCAAATAATGACTATGCAGAGAACGGATAATGGACAGAGTAAAAACAGTAATTGTTACCGGTGCATCCAGCGGATTGGGCTTCGCTATTGCGCGGGCTTACCTGGCGCGTGGCTACAATGTCGTGGGCAACGCACGCTCACTGGAACGTTTGCAGGCAGCGGCCAACCAACTCGGTAATCCTGCGAACCTGCTGCTGGTTCCCGGTGATATCGCCCTGCCGGAAACCGCGCCCCGCCTGTTCGAACAGGCAGAGGAAAACTTTGGTCAGGTCGATATTCTGATCAATAACGCGGGGATCTTCATGTCCAAACCGGTGGCAGAGTATTCGGAGGAAGATGTCGACGCGATGCTGGCGACCAATCTGAAAGGTTTCTTCTATCCATCACAGGCCGCTGCCCGTCACATGGTGCCCAATGGCACTGGCCACATCGTCACCATCACTGCCGCTATCGCCATGCAGCCCATCAGCAAAGTCCCGGCCCTGCTGCCGATTATGGTCAAGGGCGGACTGAACCAGGCCACCCGTGGGCTGGCGCTGGAACTGGCACCGCATAATGTGATGGTCAACGCCGTTGCTCCCGGCATCATTGCCACTCCACTGACCATGAGCAACCCGGATGAACAAAGCCTGGCGTTTATGAAACAGATGGCCCCGACCCAACGCATCGGTCAGCCGCAGGATATTGTCGATGCGGTGCTGTACCTGACTGACTCAAGCTTTGTCACCGGCACCGTCGTTGCCGTAGACGGCGGCACTACCGCCGGCGTCTGGTAATTAAGGAGAACCTGCACATGCCCTATGTCAATATTAAAGTCACCGATGAAGGCGTCACCGCCGAGCAGAAGCGCCAATTGATTGAAGGCGTCACCGAGTTGCTGGAGCGCGTGCTGAACAAGCCACGATACGCCACCTCTGTAGTGATTGACGAAGTCGCTACCGATAACTGGGGCGTAGGCGGTGAAAGCGTCACGGCCCTGCGCAACAAAGAACGAAACTCGGGCCAGCGATAGCCCCCAACTCCCCTGGTCTGTTGTTAATCCGACGTTCATCCGCAAAGGGTGACGGGTTAGTCAGGCTGGGGGATTTTGTTGTAACAAGCCCGCATCTTCCACTCAAATACCCCCACTGAATAGATGATGACTAATAAGTTTCATTAATCGTTCATCTATAAAATCCACTACCTGTTACGCGTTTGTGATGATAGGGTTTAATCTTCAAGAAGTGTCAATGTCATTCAATACCGACATTGGCGGAGAAATCTATCATCAGAGGGACGGGTATGATGTCTAAGGGTATTTCAAAGGGATTCTTTATTCTGATCCTTTTCATAGTTACCGCTGCTTTTCTGGACGTTTTGGGTCCCTATTATTCGTCCGTTCTGTGGGCGATCATCCTGGCGGTGATTTTCCACCCGGTGAAACAAAAACTTAAGCAGTATTTGGGCGAACGAAACGGCCTGGTGTCGCTTTTGACGGTCGCAGTGATCTGTCTGATCGTATTTACTCCCCTGGCGATTATTGCGTCTTCATTGGCGATTGAGCTTAACGTGGTCTACACCAAATTACAGGGTAATAACGCGCAATTCCCGGTGGTGCTGGCCGATACCCTGCGGGTGCTGCCTGGCTGGGCACGCCATTTCCTTACCGAGCATAACCTCGACAACGCGGCAGAAATACAAAAGAAACTTTCACAGGTGGCGCTGCAAGGTGGGCAATATCTTGCCGGTAGCGTGTTCCTGATCGGTAAAGGCACCTTCAACTTTGCCGTGGGTTTTGGCGTAATGCTCTATCTGCTGTTCTTCCTGCTGAAGGACGGCCCTTATCTGGTTAACCTGACGCTGCAGGCGCTGCCATTATCCGAGCACGTTAAACATCATCTGTTTGTGAAATTCGCCGCGGTTTCCCGCGCGACGGTGAAAGGCACGGTAGTGGTTGCCGCAGTGCAAGGTGCACTCGGCGGCCTGGCGTTTTACATCACCGGTATCGAAGGCAGCCTGCTGTGGGCTGCGTTGATGGCGTTCCTGTCCATCATCCCCGCAGTGGGCTCCGCCATTATCTGGGTACCCGCTGCCATCTATTTCTTCGCCACCGGTATGTTGTGGAAAGGCCTGTTCCTGGTGGGCTTCTTCGTGGTGATCATTGGCTTGGTCGACAACATCCTTCGCCCGCTGCTGGTGGGTAAAGACACCAAGATGCCGGATTACCTGATCCTGATTTCAACCCTGGGCGGTATGGAGATTTACGGTATCAATGGTTTCGTCATCGGCCCGTTGATCGCCGCCCTGTTCATCGCCTGCTGGAATATTCTTTCCGGCCGCGACAGTGCCGAAACCACCGATGAGATTGATGAAGATTTTATCGAGGAAGGCAAGAATCATCCGGACGCCACCAAGGCGGAGTGAAACATTGCCCCTGTCGGGGTATCTGTAAAACGACAATAAAAAAGGGAGCCATCAGGCTCCCTTTCTCATTCAAAGGCTTAAACACAATTACATGCTTTAACGATAGTTTTGCCATTCAGCCGCTTAGGGGCGAAATTCCAGTACGGAATCTTTAAAAGCACCGTAAACCGCTTGTGACGGCGGCTTGGGGAAACGGGTATTTGTGATTGCCTTTATAACAGCCCGGCAAAGCGCAGGATCACCACTTTCAGAGCGGACAGCCAAAAGCATCCCATCCGGGGCAAACTTCATTCTGATAGTACATTGCTTGCCAGCATAGGCGTTGGCATCATAAAAATGACTTTGAATCGCCGCCCGTACCTGCCCGGCATAGTGGCTGACCTCATCCCCTGCTGCAGGAGTTGCTTTGCCGTCAAGGGCAGCAAAAAGATCGTCGACCCCCTCCGCAGACGGCCCAGCGTTAGCCACAGCGTTCGTCTTGGTACAGCCTGTCAGCCATAGTGAGACGACAATAAGCATTAATGCCGGCAGGTTTTTTTTAAACCCTAAATGAACTCTATTCATGATTCCCTTCTTTTAGAATAGTCACTGGAAAGAACAATAAAAAACGGGAACCATCAGGTTCCCGTTATCATTTAACGCTTAAACACGCTTACATGTGTTTAACGATAGCGTCGCCAAACTCTGAACATTTCAGCAGCTTAGCGCCTTCCATCAGGCGTTCGAAGTCATAGGTCACGGTCTTGGCAGCGATTGCGCCTTCGGTGCCTTTAACAATCAGGTCAGCCGCTTCGAACCAGCCCATGTGACGCAGCATTAGATTGATAGTATATTAGCAATATATTGATTATTATAGAGAATAAAACAAAAAACTTGCCATTATCGGTTGTCTTGTCATTATCGTAACTTATTGAATTGAAAACCTTAATGTTAGGTTTTGATAACTTGTTTTACCCGAATTCCAGCGTACATTACCCTCTTCTAACCTATAGCCAAGGTAGCTAAACATGTGTCGTCGCTTTGCTCAGATACAGACTCGAACCGATTACCTTATAGAACTACCTTTTTACCAATGCTAATCCACTGGTTTTAACTCAACAATAAACTCAGCGAATTCGTTATAGTACTCAAAATAGTTATTTAATTGTTCTTGAGTAACTTTTCTTACGGTTTTTCTTGGCCCATTAACCAATGGTGTTATTGTTGTTAAAAGATACTGCCTATTATAAGACTCATTTTCACATTCTTCATTTGAAATCTCGCACTCACTTATTATTTCTCCACTAGCATAATTAAACTCAATGTCATAACTCAACTCTTCAAGCAAAATCATTCCTGAGCTAATAACCCGTTCTTGGTCCTCTTCATCTATGTCAGCACCATGGATTGCTCTATTTGATATTGATATAACATCGAGTAATGGCCACCCCAAACTTTCGGCTATAACACCTTTTTCAATCAAAGACATGATTGATTGTTTTAGTGGCGGAATTTTAATGCCATCAGATTCACCCAGGTATTTTACATACATATAAATTCTTTTTTCAATCTCAATTCTAAGCTTCGCGAAAGCTAATGTTGGATCACGCCCCTTCAACTCATTTATTATCTCAATATCTTTCTCTAGCTTATATATTCTTTCGTTTGGATTCCTTTCTTGAGGCAACGACTCCTCCACTTTAAATACTAATTCATCAATTTCTTGACTATCTATTTTTTCAACTTCAAAATCACCATATTTTATTTTTTTTATTTCTTTCACATATGGAGATGACAGAATCACTAGCAATAAGAATACTGATATGACATCGACTTTTAAAAATGACAAGTTCAAAGTATTAATAATTAGCAACATGGCGGAAAAAAGGATAACTAGTTGCCATATCCTTAAACCCCGGATTTTCACTAAACCCCTTGAGGTTAAACCATTTAAATACGATTTAATATTGTTCATTATATCCATAAAATTCATCACCGATGTCCATTTTGAAATCTTCAAAATAAATGATTATGATACAGTTATAAATTATTTTCTCAATATACTTTAGCCATAGGGAGATCAGTTATGCGAGTTGTATAAGCTGGTGATAGTAGCTCACGCTTCATCGACCACATCTGTTGTGCTCCTTGTCCGGCAAAAAACAGCTTCCCCTTACCGGAGTTATTGATGTGGTCTAGTACCCCCATCAGCTTTTCGCTGTTATGCCTCGGTTGGTGCTCATCGAACAAACCCAATTGGGCAACGCCCTGGCTGAAGAAATCCTGCAGCATCACCCCGCCTTTCTGATACCGATGACCAGGTTGCCAAATCGCGTCAAGGCAGCGCATCGCGGCGGCGATAATGTCCCGCGTATCCTGCGTCGGCGTGCTCAGTTTTATACTGGCCGTATTGCCGTAGTATTCCTCATTGATAGAGAATGGACTGGTTTTAAGCCAGGCACTAACATGCCGGCAATACTGACGTTCTTCTCGTAATTTCTCCGCTGCACGTGTCGCATACATGCAGATTGCCTGATGCATCTGGTCATATTCAGTGATGCGATCTCCAAAGCTGCGGCTGCAAATGATCTGCTGCTTCGTCGGCGCGAATTCTTCAAGCTCAAGGCATGGTTGACCACGTAGTTCACGCACAGTCCGCTCTATCACAACGCTAAAGCGCTTGCGGATCATCGTCGTGCTGGCGTCGGCCAACTGCAGCGCGGTTTCGATACCCATCATGTTGAGTTTTTTCGATATCCGTCGGCCGATACCCCAGACCTCATTCACCGGCAGTAAGTCCATAAGTTTGCGCTGGCGCCCTTCGCTGGACAGGTCCACAACCCCGCCAGTCTTGTCCCACTTCTTCGCTGCAAAGTTGGCCAGCTTCGCCAGTGTCTTGGTTTGGGCAATGCCAACCCCGACTGTTAGGCCGGTATTGCGTAACACTTTAGCCCTCACCTGGCGGCCAAAGGTTTCAAGGTCGATACAGTTACGCACGCCGGTCAGATCCATGAAACTCTCATCGATGGAGTAAATTTCTACGCGCGGTGCCATCTCTTCTAAAACGGCCATCACTCGCTGTGACATGTCAGCATAAAGCTCGTAATTACTGCTGAACGCTATGCCCCCGACGCTCTCAAATTCGCGCTTAATTTTGAAGTAGGGTTCGCCCATTTTCAGGCCCAGAGCCTTCGCCTCTTTGCTCCTGGCAACCACGCACCCATCATTATTCGAAAGAACGACAATGGGCCGGCCGCGCAGGTCTGGACGCCACAAAGTTTCGCAGCTCGCATAAAAGCTATTCACATCAGCAAGCGCATACATTACTTAAGCCTCGTTATCGATGACACCACGACGCCTATCACCTCCAAATCGTCACCGCTGTCATGGAGTAGGATCGGCTCATACTTTGGATTCATTGGCTCCAGCTGCGCGCGCGGATGCAAGCAGAGACGTTTCACAGTGAACTCGCCGGCGATGCTGGCAATAACTATATCGCCATGAGCTGGGTTGATACTGCGATCGACAACGAGCATAGAGCCCTCCGTGATGCCCGCCTCCAGCATCGAGTCGCCGGTTGCATAGAGGAAATAGGTCGCGTTAGGGTGGCTGATGCAGTACTCGTTCAAGTCGATACGTGAACTGACGTAATCAGCCGCAGGACTGGGAAAGCCCGCTGGTACTTTATCGGAAAACAGCGGGATCTCTAGTTTGGTGGGGTTTGGTGTTGGATAAAAGAAAGTCATAATGTTGCCCTGATACTGTGTTTTTATACAGTATAAGCGCAAGTTTTTAGCGGGGGAAAGTTCGGAAATCTCTCAGAAAGGTAGGATATTGATCGGTAAAGAAAGATAGTTCTGATGAATGAAGATGAAGTTCTACCAGTATCTGGCCTACGTGAATAAGTACACAAGCACGATAAAAACTTAAGCCATTATACGTTCTCCCAACACAACTACAGTTCTGCCGCCCCTACCGAGACATTTCAATGTACCGACAAGTCTGTTAGTCACCTGGCTAATCGTAAGCGATCGTTTTCAACGATCAATCTGCAACTAATTGATCGGCAATATCCATTTGCAACCCCAAGATAATACCCGCACCATTAATAATGATTTTCATATGGAGGTGTATCATGTCTGCACACAACATGACGTTTTGCAGAACGTGCGGGTTATGGATAGCTGAAACCACTGGTTGGGCAAACGGCGAACCAAGCTACTGTGAGAAGTGCAAGCCACCATCAATTTTAAGACGTGCTGCGACAAGATTCGGAAACATTATCCGAACGATATTTATTGGTATGATTAAAAGATAAAAAATCCACCAGCACCAGGGATACTAAAAGAGGCAGATTAACTGCCTCTTTTTCTTTATAAACTTCAATTTGATTATGGTACCGATGGTGACATATCCCCAAACGTATATTTAACGCTTACCCCCCACGCTACTCCCTCTTTGTAATCTTCCAAAACCCCAGAAGCAATATCCATTAATTTAATGGGAGCGCCAACAATGGCCAATATCATAACAGAATGCTGGCGCCAGACTCCGCCGACCTTTTTACTTGTCGTCCCGACACTTAACGTATACTGCAAAGGGATCCCCGAGCTATCACAGGGTATTTTCCCCAGCGTGATATCAACAATGACCGCACCATTAGCCGTACTTGGTACTCGGCTAAGCATAAGGGTATTTTTCACTCTCCAAATGCCGCCCGTTTCACTAAAAGCGTTATCCTTAGTGAAGTCAGGCCCCGCACTGGTACTCACATACGTGCCGGTAATACCCACGCAAGGGGTCTTGTAACGGTCTAACAGAAGTCCCGCGTCACTCTTACTTAGCAGATTATTTGCGCTGGGATCTAACTTGATATCACTAGGCGATCCCCCACCAAGAAAATCAACGATATCTTTTATTTTCGCCGCCTCAGTCACCCCTTCATTAACCACGGGGACTAAAGCAGTGAGGTTTAATTTATCAGTAGGTGGCAGCTTGGATATTGACAATGACAATTCATTATCTTGAATATTTTGGCCACCTGATTTTAATTGTTCTGCAGAACGGACAAGCCTTAACTTTTCCATCATTTTACCTTACTTGAATAGCGTTAATCGAAATAGCCAATGCCATCGGATTTTTTTCTTTCTTCGCAGCTTTCGCTTTGCTCTCTGCAGGCGGTTTAATATCAGTGACTAGGTTAAACGCCATCGCCAGGCCCGAGCTGCTCAAAGAGAACGCTAGGGACTCGATTAACCAGGTGCGATCCTCCTCCTCACCAAATCCCGCCGTTGTTATCCGGCTTTCAGCAGTCAACGGCACATACTGCGGCCGGCCCGGCCCCCTTAGCGTCATTCGCCTTTCGTTCCGGTTGGCCTGCGTCATTTTTGACTTGGCGCTGCTGTCCGCCTGGGCTTTGCTCGGCTGCGTGAAGGGGGTGGCCTGGTCGGGTCCGTCATGCTCCAGCGATTGGGTTTTAGTTCGACCATCAGAAAGTAATAGGTGTAACAGCGATACATTTATTTCGAGATAGCTCCATAAACGAACCTAACATTATACTTATCCATAAACGGGATAGTTAACTTCCGGTTTTAGGTGATTTTGTGATAGTACTTACAGTATATACAGCAGAAAAATGTTATCTATACAGATTGCTGACCAAAAGCAGCACTAAACACACATATTTTAAAACACCAATAAAAACTAAAAAAGGATACATAAATGGAAAAAATAATAATTGATTGTGACCCAGGAGTTGATGATGCCATAGCCATACTATTAGCCATCGCAAACCCAAATTTAAAATTAATGGGGGTTACTACCGTCGCTGGGAATATTGGCATTGACAAGACATTTACCAATGCCATGAAAGTTATAGCGCTTTCTGGAAGAATTGATATTCCCGTATTTAAAGGAGCATATCGCCCCATAATGTTCCCAACAGGAAGTATAACTAACGTTCATGGTGAAAACGGCTTGTGTGGCATGGAATTACCAGAACCTACCCAAGTGGACTCTGGTTTTCACGCTGTAGACTTTATCATTAAAACTGTCATGGATAATCCTGGTGATATTACCATTTGTGCTATAGGACCATTAACCAACATTGCTCTAGCGATGATTAAAGAACCCACTCTAGCCAATAAAGTTAAAGATATTGTGTTAATGGGGGGGGCTGCGTTCTGCTCAGGGAATATTACTTCTCATGCCGAGTTTAATTTTTACGTCGACCCTCATGCAGCCCATATTGTTTTCGACACAGCAAGGCACGTCACCATGCTAGGGTTAGATGTCACGGAAAAGGTAGATATTCGTGTAGGCTTATGTGAAAGACTTGACACAGGGAACCATATAGCAAGGACAACCTCCAAAATGTCAAGAGCATATTCTATAAATGACCCTTTCTTGCATGACCCCTGTGCAATTGCCTACGTAGCAAACCCTTCACTATTTTCAAGTATAGAAGGAAACATTGAAATAGATTATCTTTCTAAAGAAAAATATGGACACTGCTTTGTCAGAACAAAGTCGACATCTACCAAGGAAGCCCCCCTTCCCTCTACTAGAGATTGTTTATATAAAGTTACTATAGTGCTGAATGTTGATAGCAAAGCTTTATTAGATCTTATTGCTTCTAGTATTGCATCACTATAATTTATAAAGAGACTGAGTTTAAATCAGTCTCTTTGTTAGATGCACCGCTTAGAACAATTATTTTAAAACAAACCACTCAGTAAGTCCTCAATCATACTCAAGCCTCACCAAATAAGAAACTAATAAATCGAAATTTTAACTTTAGCGAATATTGCCCACAAAAAATCACCTCGAATAGACTGGAGTTAATTGAAATAGCCAATGCCATCGGATTTCTTTTCTTTCTTCGCAGCTTTCGCTTTGCTCTCTGCAAGCGGTTTAATATCAGTGACCAGGTTAAACGCCATCGCCAGGCCTGAGCTGCTCAAAGAAAACGCCAGGGACTCGATTAACCAGGTGCGATCCTCCTCCTCACCAAATCCCGCCGTTGTTATCCGGCTTTCAGCAGTCAACGGCAAATACTGCGGCCGGCCCGGCCCCCTTAGCGTCATTCGCCTTTCGTTCCGGTTGGCCTGCGTCATTTTTGACTTGGCGCTGCTGTCCGCCTGGGCTTTGCTCGGCTGCGTGAAGGGGTTGGCTTGGTCGGGTCCATCATGCTCCAGCGATTGGGTTTTCGTTCGACCATCAGCGGGATCGAAATAAGACACGCTCACTTTGCCCTTTTTGCCTTTACCGTCTGCCGTCTTCGCCGGCTTTCCTGTTGTGGCCCCACGCTGGCCATCTGAATAGCTCCAGGAGGAAAGCGCCTCCCGGGTTATCGTGACGTTACTGAGGGCGCCACCGCTGGCGGTTGTTGCTTCCCCCTGCTCCAGAAACAACCAATAACCGCCGGCGGCCTTGCTCACCGCGTTATGCGCACGTGCCAGGCGGGTCATCAGCGCCGCGTCGGACTCCCTCACCTGGTCAATGTGTTCTATCGCGATGCCGGCCAGCTGCGCGGCTATCTTGGGGATAAGGCCGTTATCGGTTGCCACCGTTTTCACAATGTCTTCCAGCGTCACACCGTCCCAGCTTCGGCTTTTCTGGCTCTGCACATCGCCTGGCTGTTTTTGCGCGTTCATTGGGGCCGATGTGGCGTAAAGCTGGATCTTGCGTGGTGGCCCGCTACTGGCACGGCCAGACACCACAAACCAGCCCTTATCGACTAACTGGCCATTAAAGCCCAGGGCAACGCTCAGGCGGGCGCCTTTGGGCGGGAGTTTTAGCGTTTCAGACAGGAGGGTTATTTGCAGCTCGTCAGTTTTGCCCGTGGCGCCGCCGTTGTCCGTTAAGCTGATATCCACCAGGTTTTCGCGAATGATCGCGGTTATATCCTGCCCCTCCGCAATAATGCGGAATTCTGGCCGGAATTCGGCTGGCTGTTTTTGTTGCATCGGTTAATCCCATAGCTGGATCGGTGATTCAGGCGTTGGCGTCTCTATGTCCGGCAAGATGATGATTAACCCTGCCGGATAAACAGCCCCCAGCGCTGCCAGTTCGCGATTAGCGTCTAAAACCGTTACAACGGTCTGCGAAAGGTTCTCCGTGCCGTAGTGGGCCGCACAGACGGCATCCAGCACGTCACCCTCACGGGTTAGATAATTCGTCGGCATAGTGTTTTATCGTGATCGAGTAGGTTTTCTTGCGGGGAGCGCCGCCAGGCAAAAACGCCGGCGTCGTGTCGGTAAAATCGGTAATAACCCACCAGCCCAGCACATCGCCGGCGCTGCTCACCAGTTGCTGAGGCTCGGCCTTGTCGGCCAGGTCATAAAGCGAATCAATGCTGGCCACACCGTTTCGAAACTGGGAATGCGCTTCCCCGTCCATTTTGACTGTCCGGGCGGATTTCCCGGTGTACTGCAGCAAGTCCTGTTTGCCGATTCGCTCCTGCTCACTCCAGCGCCAACGGGCCTCCCGCGTCAGCTGGTTATAGGTCGCCGTGTCGATAGAAAACTCAAAGGTGCCGAGCATCATCATAATGCTGGCGCTGTCCGCCGGCCGCCGTGCATCATAGGCGTCCGTGATCGTGCCGATAATGTCCACCATTACCAGGCCTCCACTGGGTCATGCATCGCATTGTTGCCGTTGAATACATCCATATTTTTCATTGACGACACCACGCTATCCGCCACCGCTTGCGCATCCTGGCCAGGTTGAGCGATCACCGTCATGTTCACCTCTTGCCGGCGATTGTCTGTCATCGCCGGCTTGTCGCCGGCAGCGCCCTGATTGGTCAGTGAAGACAGGAAAGAAAAGGCCCCTTCTAACGGATCATCACCTTTGTCAGTTTCCCCGATAGCGGCCAGCATCCGATCGTCGGCCTTATCCCAATACGCACCAGGACTCATAATCCGCTCGCTGGATAATGAATATTGCGCATCGCTATAAATGCCCTGCAGTGCCTTCTGCTTCTCCGGGGCCTTCAAAATGGATTCCAGCCAGGCAGATTGGCCCCGCGTTTGGGCAAAATCACGCGCGCCCTCGATGTCCCCTTTACCGAGAGAGCGCACAATGGCTTTTTTGTCGCTCTGCTCATCAGGCAACAGCCAGGCTAATTTTCTGGCGATGGCCAGAAACAACTTTGTAACCGTCATTATCCCGTTGGCGAACTCCACCAGGTTCGGGATCCATTTGTTCCTTATCGTGGTGGAAATGATGTTGATGCCGCCATTTTTGAACCAGGCGGAAAGCTCATCCGCCAACTGCGTCACTTTCGGCGCCAACGAGCCGCCCAGTTTGCCGGCGATTTCCTCCACGGCCGATCCCCACACGCTGCGCAGATTACTAAAAGCAATATTGCCGCGAATGGCGCCATCAGCGCCCTCCTTCGTGACCAGGTTGTAACGCTTCTGCTGATCCATCATCTCCTTGTAGCTTTTGCCGGTCAGGCGCATGTACGTCAGGATTTTATTGGCCTCGCCCCCCATCAGCATATCGACCGCGGACGCCGCCTCCTGCTCGTCTTTGTGCGTTAGGGCGCGCTCCATGATTTTTTCAAACTGCTGCTCATTGGTCAGGCCGGCAAAATCGCCTGCGCCAAATTTCAGCATCTTGAAAGCATCGTTAAGCGAGGATTGCTCCCCGGTCGCCTTGTATTCGCCGACCTTGTTTTTCAGCTCCTCCAGGAGATCCCCAAAGTTCTCCCCATTCAGCCCCATCTGTTTCCCGAAACTGTCCCAGGCGTTATACGTCTCGATGCCCACGCCGTAGGTTCTCGCCTTGCCGACGGATTCAGCGGTCTGGGCGTTCATGTTCACGGGGGAAAGTATGGCGCCGGCCGCTGCCGCCAGCGCCCCACCGCCGAGGGTCATCCCGATCCCCGCTTTCAACGTTCGGCCAACCGCCGTTTTAGCTCCGGCGCCAAATCGGCGCAGACGTTCGGATCGTTGCAGGTCACGATTTAAGGCCACCTGCGCAGCATCCGCTTTTTTTATCTCACGCGTGACGCCGGCATAATCTCGTTTTAAGCCGGCAATATCCTTGCCGGCTAATTTGGCCTGCTTCATCTCTAAAGCCAGGGCCTTCTGTTGTTTGGTCAGCTTCTCAGACTGTTTTTCGACAGAACTCAGCCCCTTTTTCAGACCGTCCGTAGAACGACCCCAGGAGGAGTCGATATTGCCGCCGAAACTGATAACGGCCTTTAATTTTTGGCTAAGTCCGGCCACGATTGATTATCTCCACTTCAAGCACAAGAAAATCACTAAACACGCTGAAAGGCATGTTCAGCCAGTCGCCCAGCGTGTAATGCAGCCGGCGCCCCAGTAGCCTTAGGCCTCGCTGGATGTCGATTTCTCCCGCTTTTCGGGCGGTAGCAAAAAATCGTTAAACATATCCTCCAACTGGGAGAAGTCCGCCGAGGTTAGGTTCTCGACGTCCCTTACGTTCATATCGCAAAGGTTAGCGATCATGGCCACCTCGTTCTCCAGGTCATTCCCTTTCATCCGGGAGAACTCGATACGATCCCGCACCAGAGGCTCCCGCATGAAAACACGGGTAAGTGCGCTGCCGTCTTCGAGGGTCAGCGGGGAATAGAAAGTGATCTCTTGTTTGTTGGCGGGGTAACTCATAAATTGCTCCAATAAAAAAGCGGCCCGGGGGCCGCTTGATAGCGAGGATGATTAAGGATTAAAGGCGGATTTTGGCGGCAATGCCGCGCAACTGATCCACGCCATTCACACGGCGAATAAAGCGCTCCGTGTCGATTTCGAACAGCTCGCGGCCTTCAAACGTTTGTTTGTAGTAATTGATCGCGATTTCGACCGTGGTGGCCTTTTCTGACAGCGCCTGGTTATCCCGGGCGTCAGGCGTAATTTTCGAAACAAATCCCTCTATCTCGTCAATCGCCCCTAGCGCGCGGCCGTTGCTGAGATAGCCCTCATAGGCCGCAAAGCGATTACGATTGCCCGTCACAAAACCAAAGCGGGTCAGCATGTCCGTATCGATGCCATAAAACTTGATCTGGCAGGTTAGCGCCTCCATCCCGTCATCCATCGGCGTGGGCGCATCCTGCGCGCCGGTGCGCAGGTCTGTTTTGACGATCGACAGTTCCGGCGGCGTGTACTCATGCGCGCCCTGGATACGGAAACCGCCGGCAAAAAATGTCCAGGCTCTTACCGTTGCTTTATCGCTCATACCGTCCCCAGCTCCTCTACTGCATATTGGTTGTTAATGCGAACCCGCATCGTGATCCGTTCTGTCGGTGATTTCGGACCAAAGTCATAATCGATATAGACCTCACCGGCCGCCAGCGTTTCGGCGGTGTTCAGTTCCTCATCCAGCCAGGCCCGGCCGCCAAAAATGGCTTTGAGCTTGGTCAGCGTGCGCATGTAGGAGTTAATCGTGCCCAGGATGTCATCAACATTCTCCAGGTCGAGCGGCCGATCGACGTACAGCAAGGCAGTCTCCTGAATGCTGTCCTCGATAACGTCTGCAGTACGGCGCACCGATTCAAACTGCCATTGAGGATCCTGGATACAAAGGCGGTTCCCCCAATGCCGAAAGCCATCACGGCGGATAATGGTCGTGACGTTTTCCATATTCAATAAATTGGCCTGGCAGTTACGATCGCCGAGGATAAACTCGTCCACTTGTTCAACGCCGAGGATGTTCGCGATCGCCTGATTGGACTTGCTCCACCACCAGCCCTTTTCTAAATCAATCCGCGCGCGCAGACCTGCAGCCAACGCGGAATAAGGGCGAAAGGTGATTTCACCGTTGGCTTTCACTTTCGAGACTCGCGGGCGTAACAGCTCCACCCGGGCGCCATACATTTGGCGACGGGTCACAACCTCCTGAGCCGTGGCCATCGACTCGCAATCAACATAAGCCACCGCGCGCAATTTGTTTGCGGCCGTTTCCAGCGCCTTCCCGATCGCATCGTCTTCACTGAAACCCGGAGCAATCAAAATGCGCGGCCGGTAACGGGTGACAGATTCGCTTAATGACCAGGCGCCCATAGCGGCGACCAGACTGGCCCGCACATCTGGATCCACCGCAAATTTCTGCTCTGTGAGCAATTTCGCCCCGTCTTCGGTCGTTAACTTCACGCCCTTTTCCGTACTCAGCACGGCAGCGGCTTTACCTTCCGCTTTATCCGCCGCACGCACGACAATGATCAGCGCGTTCGTTTGGTCGGTGATGTCCGTGATCGCCTCGCCCAGGGTGCCGCCGGCGCCGAGGGCGCTTAGTTGGGTGCCACCAATCACGGCTACCGGCGTATTCAGCGGAAACGGCTCATCGGTCCCGCCGGCTAACAGGGCGGTGAATGGCGCCACAATCCCCGGCGCCGTGGTTTCAACGGCAATGATTTTGCTATCAGCCACCGCCTTCACCGATGCAGCCACCTCGGCCGCGGTCGCGGTTATCACGCCCTCAGTATCTGCGCCCAGGATGATCGACAGCACCCCGGCCGCATAGCTGGCCGAGGTTTTCGCCTCTGCAGCGCCGGCGACTGCCTTAACACTGTACTGATTGCCCATGCGCCCCGGCTCTGAGGCGTTAAACGTCAGCTCATTATCCAGCAACGGGGTGCCCGTGGTCCGGCTTGCTACCGTCCCTTTAGACGCGTTTGGCGCCGTACCCACCAGCCCGATAATCGCGGTCTGAATGGTTGTCACGGCTACCGAGCCGATATTCAGCTCTATTGTTTCCACACCATGTAAATCTGCCATTGTTATCTCCAGGCATAAAAAAACCGCCGGCGGCGGTCAGGGGGGTTGTTTTATCAGGCTGGCAACGCGGGCCAGGGGATATCTGGGGCCTGGCCGATATCAACACGGCTTAACAGCACGCGGTATTTTTTCCAGTTGGCCAGGCGTTGATCGTCGCCCTCTTCGCTCATTCCTGTCTCTGCAGCGTCGTTAAGCAATTCAATCTGCTGATCTGCCTGCTGCCGCAACTGCTGCCGGGTTTGCGCGGCTTGCTCTACAGCGGCCAGCTGTTTGGCGGCGGTATCTGTTACCCACTGCTCACCGTCCCACTGGTCCCAGGGCGTTACCGGCGGCGTAAAGGTACAGTCAGGGGGCAAGATAAAATAGGCGTCGGGCACAGCCTGAGGGCGACCGTCGGCGGTGTAATAAGTCTGCCCGGTCCAGTCTTCAATTTGCTGCCAGGCGTCGCCCGTATACAAAACAGCATGGCCAGGTTCTGCAGCCGGCGGCGCGACGGTCACAGCCCATTCAGGCAGCGCGGCCAGCTCCATCATGACAAACTGATTTCCACGCTGATCCCAATAGGTGGATCCGCGCACATCGGGAATATACGCCCAGTTCGAGCCGTCCCATACCCCCGCCTGGCCTGCCTTCGGATTGCACTTCAACGGGGTGCAATTCGCCGGCAATCCCGTGTGTGGTGCCACGTAAAAATTGAGGGAGCCGGTAAAAATGCCGGCATCATCAAAGCGATAAACCCATACCCAACGGGGAATATCCGAAAATTCAAAGCTCTCTGTCATGCCAGCCTCACAATGTAGTTAAATGCTATGTTATCAACGGTGTTTTTCGCGGCGCCAAAGGCATCAATGCGTAAACCGTGACCGTGCCACCCTAACGGGAGGTTGTGTTTATGCGGGGGAACACCTTCAATCAGCCCGTAATCAGTAAACCCGCGATCCTGGTCAATGGTGTGACGGCTACTTGTCCCACCATCCAATGAGGTATTGGAAGGGTAAGAGCGCAGTTTCGGGCTATATCCTCCGCTCTCTGTTGTTTCTGGTGAACCCAGGTCCGTTCCGACCACCTCACCGCCATGCCCGTGGCTTTTAACCTCACCATCAGCCAACGATAACGGGCCGCGATCATCCGGTTTCCCCAAAATGGTCCGGCCTCGCATGTCGGGAAAAACACCCGACGGGAACGCCTGCGCCGTGCGCGGATAGGCGTTTTTATCAAAGGCCTGTCCCAGCATTAAGGCATGGCCAGGCGGCGGGGAATCACCCGAAAACGGCAGAGGCACAATCGGTTGCTGTTCTTCTATCGCAAACGTCCCGGCTTTACTTCTTAGGCCTCCGGTTTGGGTATCAAACTCCCATATGCATTCCTGGCCACTGTCGCCAATTGCATGGATAACCGGATGGGCGTGCATATCAACGCCGGGCATGAGATAGCCAAAGCTAACGGCCGTTGGCCATCCCTTAGCCTTTCTTGTTCCGCGCCCCTTCACCAGGGGAACATACGCCCCCCCAGAATTAACGGGCCATTGATAATCAGGCGAATAAAATGGGGCGTGGTTGTTTAACTGGTCCTTATACATGCCAGAACCTTCCGGCACGCCGCTTGTGCCATTTGCCTGGAACATTGGCGCGCCCAGATCGCCCGTCGCCGTGTCGCCCTTCCTGAAAAGATAACGGGCGTCCGCTTCTTCAATCGTCAGCACCGATACATTCGGATCAATCTCCAGTACCACGCTTTCCGCGTGTACCAACGGCATAGCAAAGCTCACCACCAGCTCTTTTACTATTGAGTCGTTCTGCTCCGGTAGATAGGTATCGGGATAGGCGCCATAGGCAATCAGAACGCCGGCGCTACTCATCAGCCCAAACTCCCGGACCACTTTCCCTGGATAATCGCGGGCGTTTATAACTGCCTGGCCGGCAATCATGCCGCTACCCGATTCCCCCTGCGTAAAGGGCACATCCCCAAATTTATTGACCAGTTTGGTTACTGCAGGGTCAGGGGTCACAGATACGCCACCACCATCACCGAATGCGACGATCGGGATAGTGACCACCTCGCCGGCCTGATAAGCCGTCTCTATCGCCTCGGCGCCGACAGCGGTTAAAATTAATCCTGAGGCCATTATTTTTTCTCCACTTCAATCACTGCAGCCGTCGAATAATCGTTAGGGTCCCACGGCGAAACGCTGCCGGTTGTCGCAGAGGTCAACCGCACAAACCGGCTGAAATTTGAGGGACTCCCCGGGGAGGCACTGACCCAGCGAGCTTCCTCCGAGGTTGAACCCATCCAAAACTTGCGCCAACCGTAGGCAACCATGTTTCCCCACTCCCCCCACAGATGCCCCATTTCGCGGACCTTTGTTCCGCCGGCTTGCGGCCAGCGAATTAAATCCTCAACCAGGCACATTCTGCCGCCCTGTTTTTCAATAAACGCGGGCATCTCAGACTGGCTAAGCTGAATATCTGCCGGCGTGGGAACAAGGTAACGAACAGGGTTGATTGCGTGGTTGATCGAGCGGTTACGAGCATCTGTCCCCGTGATAGCGACTGCCCCGGGACCGGTGATTGTTACCGTTCCGTCACTGGCCACCGTCGCCGGGCCTGTTACGTGCCAGGTGATCGCGCCAAAGTTGCCTTGCGTTACCAGCGTATAAACGGCCCCAGCAAACGACGACGTAGGCGCAAACTCCGACGTCATCCAGCCGTTGATATGTACGCCGATAAACTCAAACACAGGGATGATTGAGAATGACTCAGATGCAATCATGTAGCCGGCTAAAATCGCCTTACCGTCCAGGCTGCCTTTAAACGACACATCGAACCAGGAGCGCAGGTTTTTACCTTTCATTACCGCGCTTTTCAGGTCCTGCACGTCCGTTAACGTGATCGGCCGGTCGTCCTGGGTCACATCGAGAGAGAACGTGTAAGGCTCTCCCCGGGGCGTTTTTTCGAACCACTCGACTACATCGCTAGCGAACGGTGAAGAGGATAACGACATTTCGATCGCCGCCCGGGTCCCCCTGTGTCGATGGATATACGCCGCCCGGGCGATTGCCGCCCGTTTCTCCGCCTCTGTCCAATCCGTGTTCCAGGTATCCACGCTGTACTCCCACGCCAGCCACGGCAGCAGTTCAACAGGGCACAACGCCGGATTTTTCACTATCCGGATCAGGTCAGGGATAGAGAGCACCTCCTCAATTGTCGCCTGCTCCAGGGCGCGCTCTGCCGGGATGGCATTGGGCGGGAGGAGGGTTTTAAATTTATTCGGCATTAATGATCACCTTACGCAGCGTCACTTTTGAGCATCGCGGCGCCTGCCCCATTGCCATGCTGATATCTGCAGCGGGTGAAGTGAGTTTTACCGTCACTATTCCGGCTTGATGCAATGCGCGGTCAATGGCCGAGCACGACACCAGCCGGCCGAGACGGTTAACAATGGCCAGGTACTTGGCCAGCTCATCCTCTGCCGCTTTCATCACCGTGTCAGTGTCCGGGCCGTAGGGGATTTGGATATCTGCAATGACTTCAAAATCCACCATTTCCGCCGGCTTCACCGTGACAAAATCGGTCAGCGGCCGGACCTCTTTTTTATTGACCGCTTCGGCAACCTTTTTCAGCACCTCCGCCGACGGGATCCCCCCATTGGTCCGGGACAACACATAGAGATAAACCTCACCCAGCAGCTGATGATCTTCGGGGCCGTATGCCCGAACATCTAAAACGTCAGGGTCTGCAGACGCGGCAAAAAAGGTGTAGGTGTTTTCGGCGCCGGCGGTACTTAACCGGGACCAAGCCAGTTGTATCCGGGTTCTAAACGCCTCGTCGTCTTCATAGACCGCCGCCACTGGCGGGACGGCGTTCGGGTCGCCCGGTGTTATCAGCAAGCGCAACACATCAAAATTAGCGCCCAACTGGTCCAGGTCGTTCCCTTGGGCGCTGGCCAACAGCACCGCACGAATAGAGTCATTCATGCCCTGGCGGATCAGTGTTGAGTGATACGCCAGGACCTCCCCTTGTTTAAACACCGGGTCAGACTCCAGCAAGGCATCATAATTCGGGTCCAGCTCGCGGAGTCGCGCCAGCCAGCCGGCAAAAATCAGCGCGGGGTCAGGGACTTTCACCGCGTCAGGAACGGGCAATTCTGAAAGGTTAATCGTCGCGGAATTGGTCGCCATTTATCGTTAACTCCTCCAAAGTGATCGGGTAGCCCGTTTCGGTGTTGATGCCGTAAATCGTCAAATCAAATTGCCCGGTGCCGGCAAACTGGACCGCCACCGTTTTCACCTGCAGACGCGGCTCCCACTTCGCCAGGGCGCTGGCCGTGGCGGCGATGATATGCACCCGCGTGCTTTCGTCCTGGGGGTTGTCCACCAGGTCCAGTAAATCGCTGCCGTAATCCCGGACCAGAACGCGGCTACCGATCGGCGTGGTCAGGATGTCAAAGACGGACTGGCGCAAGTGAGGCGTATCCGCCAGGCGTTTACCGTTGGCTGCATTAACTCCCTGCATAGTGCCCCCATAAAAAAACCCGCCGGAGCGGGTTACATTTCGTTGTTCGGTTTGTCGGTGTCCCCGCCATGCGGATCGGGATGTGTGTGGTCGTTGAAAATTTCCCGGATCCGGGCCAGCGTGCTTTTGGCGTCGGAAATTTCTCCCGTGGCGGACAGGTCCCCGGTGACTGCAGTATCCGCCTGCAGCTCCGTTTTTCCTTTCACCGTCAACGTGTCCGTTATCTCTACCGGCCCGCGCAACGTCCCTTTACCGATAATTTCATAGGTGCCGCCCTCCGGCAATGCCAGCGTAAAGGCGTGATCTTCGCGGTTGTAGCGAAGCTCGGCGCCGTCGCTGTATCGGGTGATGTGCTCCGCCTCGCTGCCTTCTGGCGCCGGCATGGCGCCCGTATTCCAGCCAGGGAAAACTCGGCCGTTATTCAGTTCGCCAGCCTCAGATAACACTGTCACCGGGTCCCCAACTGCGCAGGGGTTGGAGTCGCTGCGATGGGCGCCAGCGAAACCCTGGCACATCGGGAGCCAGGTTGTGATGTTATCGCCTATATCCACCCGGCAAAACGGCTGCTTGCCATGCTTTACCGAATGAATAACCCCTCGGCGGACCATATTGGCAACCCGGCGCTGCAGGTCTGATAACGCGTCATCACTCATCGCCGGGGCCCTCTTTTTTCTCGTAGATCAGCCGATAGCCGTCAATGTGCGCGCTGCCGATATTCGGAGCCTTGCCCAAAAATACCTTTTTCAGTGGGCCAGCTTTCGATTCAAACGGATCTTCACCCATCGCGGCCACCTGGGTGAAGGTGATCCGCCAGACGATGTAATCATCCATCGCCACATCAAAATCATCGGGCCCGGCTCTGATAAACTCCGCCGGCTCCAGCCCTTCAAGCCCAAACGTTTTACCCTCTATCCATTGGCTAAGGTCAGCTGCAGCCGTGCGAATATAAATCTGAGGTTTTGAAATGTCGGCCGTCGCTGAGCGGTCAACAACAACAAAGAGATCGTGCTCAAATTCAACGCGCAACTGACCATCAGAGCCGGGAGAATTCTCCCAGCCGGCGATAGACAAATACACCGCCGGCGTTTCCAACTGCGTGACCACTTCCGGGTAATCGTCAGCATTGACCACCCACGCAATTTCGCGCAGCGCAGACAATATCGCATCGTGATAGCTGGCCATTAAAATCGGTGTTGGCATACGTCCCTCACACGTTGATCCGCATCTTCACGCGGCCTTTTAAATCCGTTTCAAAGTGATGGAAGAAAATTCGCGAAACATCTGAAAAGGCGTTGTCCTCGATGTAGTCCAGCATCGGGGCGTAAATATCGACCTCGGCCTCTTTCGCGCGGCGGGTCTGCGGATCCCGAATTAATACCGTTCGCCAACCGGCGCGCGTTCGGCCCACCTCGCCATCAGGGAAGTTTTTGGCCGTCAGCAATTCACCTTTAGGCTCAAAACCGACCTCCGCCGATGCCCTACGCCTGGCGGCAATAAATCGCCCTGTCTGGGGGTCCCTGCGGTCATGGTGGGGACGGAGCCGGCCCTTAACACGGCCTTTGAGATCCTTAACCTTGATTGCATTCAGACCAAACCACAATTTCCCCTCGTCCAGCTGCGCGCCACGGGTTAAGCGAAACGACAACAGACGCTTACGAATAAGGGATAAGTTACGGGGCGCTATACCGGCTTTCATATCCCCAACAACGCGTTTTTTTAGCGTTGTCATGGTGCGATTTAAGGCCCTGCTATACGCGCGCATGTATTGCGTATGGTTGGCGCCGGCAGAAATAGCGATCCGCTGCAGTACCTGCAGATCGATATCAAAGGGTAAATCTCGCCTTAACCTGCTTGCTCGGGCCATATCATTTACTCCATTTGTCGATCGCCGGCGCGGGCTTCCCTGGTACTCCGCGCGCCAATGTAACAACACAGGTTCCTGTGTCGTCGGGGCCGACTTTCACCACCCAAAAGGCCTCCGCGCCAATCTCCACCCGACCTTTAGGTTTCAGGCCAGTAATCAGCGCCGTTTTAACAAATAACCGAGGGGCGACGTCCTGAACCGTTGCGGCGCCATAAGGCAGAGAAGTATCAGCGGCAGGCTCATCGAAAACGGCACGGACAGGCGTCGGCGCACCATTGATAAACACCTCCATTTCCCGCCCCATTACCTCAATAATTCGGCTGTCAGCATCGAAAAGGGCCTCATCAAAAAGGTTATCGAACCCATCCATGCCGCCCCCTTAAAGCTCTGTCACGTGGCCAGCGTCTTCCAGGTCGTCCACGTCCGAGGAAAGAACGCGGACCGTATCGCCGGCATACGCCATTTTCACGGGTTGATTTCGCGTTTCATGCAATGCGTTGATGTGCAACGTCGTCAGCACGCGGACCGTTACCCACTCGATTTCACCTTCTGATTTTGGCGGCATTGGCTGGCGTTGTTCGGTGGTCGTCTGCAGCAACGGACCGGAACCACCAGCACCGTCTGTACCGTCGCCGTCTTCCTCTAGTGCCTCGATTTCCTCTTCGGCTTCGCGGATCCGCAGTTGCAAATCTGCGATAGTCCCTTCCGTGCTCAGCTCACGGTCCAACACCTTGCCCAACTCGCCCAGCTTGGCGATCAATTCGTCTTTATTAGCCATTGTGTTCTCTCTATGAAACAGGGGAAAAGGGGCCGTAGCCCCTACGGGATGGGTTAAGCGACTTTCACCACCACGAATTCATTAGCATCAGCCAATAGCATCAGCGGCGCGGTTTGCGTCATGGTGTACTCACGCGCCGGATCGCCTTTCTGAACCCAGTTTTTCGGGTAACGGCGGGCTTTGGTAATGCCCTCCGCTAATGCCTCAATATCCTGAATGGCGCCATAAGTACGAATGCCTCGCGCCTCGTTATTACCCATCACAAAGGTGTTTTCAGGCATGTAGTTGGTTTTTTTCTGGGTCTTAGGGTCGATATACTGGCCAACGTAAACCACGATGGCCACATCGCCATACATGCCCTTAACCGAAACCGCTTTACCCAAATCCTTTAGCGCGGTTTCCAGGTAAGCCACAGATCCCCGGCGGGTATCGAGTTTTTTCTGCACAGCTTTGAAAGACTGGAAGAGGGACCAGGCTTTAGGATCCATCACAACCAGATTGACAATCCCGGACGCATTGAGCGCGTACTCCTCCAGATCTCCGGTCGGGTCGTAAGTTTCCTTGTCCTGGGTAGACCAGCGACCAGCGCCAGCCTGCGTGATGTTGTTGGCCGGGTCGCGCTGCAGGTCTACTTCGACCTCTTCGAACGCTTCGCCGGTCATGATGTATTTGCCACTGATCACAGCATCGACAGCCTGTTTTTCTTCAACCTGGGCGATAGCCAATTCTTCATCTTTCAGGTTCTGCAAGATGATGCGGTTACGACGATAAGCGGGGTCTTTCAACTGCTCCGGATCTTCATCTGGCAGACGACGCAGCACCATTTGCGGGTTAACTTCGTGCTTTGGCTTAACGTAACCCGGCTTAAATTGCGTGGTCAGGCCGCCACGCGAGCGCAGCACTTTACCCTCAACCGTTGGAGATATATAAACCGCCATTGCGACCTCGCCGGGGATCTTGGCCAGGTCTACGGTTTCAGTATCAAATTCGTAGCTTTCACGGTAGAAAACACGCAGAAACAGCGGGTCAAACTTGAATTTCGTCTCAGTGACGGCGATCAATTTGCTCGTCGAGTACATGGATTGCGACATGAGTTTTCCTCATAAAAAAACCGCGCCAGGCGCGGTTATAAAAGGGTGATCGGGAGTTGTTAGTTAACGCTGATAGCCGTCCCGGCAAAGGCGTTAAATTTCAGTTCATCAGTGGCCGCTGCTTCT
Source organism: Serratia sp. S4 (assembly GCF_000347995.1). NCBI lineage: Bacteria > Pseudomonadati > Pseudomonadota > Gammaproteobacteria > Enterobacterales > Yersiniaceae > Serratia > Serratia sp. S4. The sequence goes on along the minus strand of NZ_KB661120.1, from coordinate 2,206,316 downwards.
GGCCATTGCACATCCTCAACCCGGAATGTACCGGATTTGTAGTACGTGATTTTTGGTTGAGGGCCATCGATGGCCAGCGCCAAAATAGCAACGGCCGTCCCGGCTTTTTCCCCATCCCATGCCACCAGCTTGTTAGTGTCTTCTTTCAACATTAGCGGGGTGAGTGCCGGTGTTGCCGCAGTAAGGCCACTAATGCCGTTCGCGGTATGTGCCGCATCGCTGCCACCAAGGGGCTGAACATGCTTAAACTCTTCTTGATTTACCATTCTGGGGTTCCTTACACCGGGGTGTTCATTAAGTCGTTTTCTTCGGCCTTTGCCGCTGCCCCTTGTCCCAGGGTTTCGGGAGAATCGGCCATCAGGCGATCAAGTCCGGTTTCAGTCCGCACCTGGGCACTTTCCGGCATGCTGGCAAGAATGCGCTGGGCATTTTCTACCGTCATACCTGGCGTGGCTGCGAGGGCGCGCGCGGAGGCGCCACGGCCTTTGGCCTCATCACAATCTAAAATCCCCATGATGCGGGCATTTTCGGCCTGAATGGCATCATTAACGGCCGCTGTTACACTTCCTGCGGGCTGAGCCGCTGTCGGATCCGCTGCCATTTGTGCTGTGGCTACTTCCGACCCGGTTGGCGTATCCGCTACGGTTTGGGTTTGATTTACTGACATTTGGCCTCCTATAGACCGGGTTACTTTTGAGTTACTGATAGCCTCACGCATGACCGCTAACGCATCGGTGTTGATAACCAGTTCATCAGACAGACCTGCGTCTATCGATTCCTGGCCGGTGTACACGGCCGCTTCGGTATCGAGCACCGCCTGAACAGAAATACCGGTATAGCCCGATACTTTTTCCGCAAAGGATTGCCGGATGGCGTTCATTTTTGCCTGAAATGTTGCCAGGACCTCCTTTGGCAAGGCTTCCCAGGGGTTCCCGTCCACCTTGTGAGCACCAGCAAAAATCAGGGTGATATCGACGCCGGCTTGTTCCAGATTGCCGGCGTAATTACTGTGGGCCATCAGCACCCCGATAGAGCCGGCTTTGGCCGTTTGCGTGACCAGGCGCCGAGAGCACGCGCTGGCCAGCAACTGGCCGGCGCTGCAGTTCATATCGTTGGCCAATGACCAGATCGGCTTTTGACTACGCAGACGGGCGATAATATCGGCCGCATCAAATCCGCCGGCGACCATCCCTCCCGGGGTGTCCATATCGAGCAAAATCCCGTCAACGTCGGGATCGTTAATTGCCGCTGTTACCCTGGAAACAATCCCGTTGTAGCCGGTCATGCCAGAATACGGACGCAAAGCGGCGGACTTGCTGACCAACGTCCCCGATATCGGGACAATGGCGATCCGACCCTGGATGTCATAGCCGTTATCCGAGATAGTCACTCGACCGGGACCATAGGACGCAGCTAATTCGGTCATTTGCGGCGGTGATAAGACCGTGTTTGTTGTGCCATCTATCAGGCGCCCCACGCCCAGCTCGTTACCCAACGCGCAAAAGAAAACCCGCGCGTAGGCGGGTTCTAATAAAAGCGGCTCATTGAGTGCCATACTGGCGATATGGGGCAAGTTACGCGCTTGATCCACGCTGACCTCCCTCGTTTTGTGTAGAATTCTGCAGCTGAGCCTGGAAAGCTGCAGCTACCCACGCAGGCTGTGTTAAGCCGGCTGCCTTGCGTTCTTCTGCCTCCCGAACCTGCTGCCGGAAAATTTCCTGATAGTCTTCGCCCAGCTTGCCGCATTCCTTTTCAAAGGTACTTAAGCCCGCCTCTATCAGCATGACGGACTCCTGCACCTCTTTCAGGCCATCAATGGCCATGCGGCCGGCGCCGATCCATTCTGAATTACTCCAGGCACATCGCGCCTCACTGAATGAGAAACGTGCGCGGGATGGCATTTTTACCACCCCACGGATCAATGCTTCTTCCAGCCAACAGGAAAACATCATGCTCGCCTGGCGTGACGCAATAAACTTGCGGCGACCAAGGAAGTAACGCCAGGATTCATTAGCCGATGCCCGGGCACTGGAGTAACTCACCTGCGAATAATCACGGGAAAGCTGCTCGTAGGACACCCCCAGGCCGGCAGCGATATATCTCAGCAGCGATTGTTCAAAGACTGAATAGCCGTTATCCGCGTTCTGCGCGGTTTTCAGTTCCAGTTTGTCCCCTGGGAACAGGTGCGGGACTTTCGCGCCGCCAAACTTCACTTGCGCGGCCTGGTAATAAATCAGGTATTGCTCCAGGAATTTATTCATCGGGGGTTCCTGGCCTTTCACGTTCCCCGCCCCCAGGATGTAATCAAACGCTTTTTCTGTATCCAGCTCCGACTCAATGGTTGCGGCATACATCGCCTTAACGATCGCACTCTGCAGCTGTGTGTTCTGCAGCGTATCGAGCATCTTCATCTGCTCCATCACGCTGTAAAACCGGTTGGCTCCACGTGTCTGGCCATCCTCCAGGGGTTCAAAAATGTGGATCATCGCCGGCCGACCATTTGCCAGCTCACGGGGCACATAAGAAACACGGCGGGTGCCCCAGCTCGGATAGCTGTCATCCACCACGTTGTAGCCAATGGCGGCGCCATATTTGTCCAGCGAAACACCGGCGCGCTGCGTTTTGCTGTCGAGCACTCCGGGCGCGTTTCGGATACGTTTGGGGCTGACCATTTTAAACTGTGTTCGAAACAGCCGATGCGGAGCACGATCCCAGCAAGGCTGGGTAAAGACCTCCCCGTTAAACGCGTGCATGGCCACGCCTTCACGGATCATCATCGTAAAGGTTCGTTTGCGCTCCACGTCCAGGCAACAATCAGGGTCCTCTGCGTACTCTCGCCAGGCCGCCTCTATCTCGTCAGAAAACGCCCGAGACTCTTCCTCAGCGATGCCGAGATATCGCCAGTTTGGCCGATAGCTAAGGCGAAAGAAGGAGCCGACGATATGATCCTGGTGCAACTGCACGCCATTGGCTGCGTAGCCGTTATTTCTCACCAGGTCATCAGCCCGGGCGTTCCCCCGTTCAAATTGCGGCAGTAATGCGGCATCCACGCTTTGAGAAGAGGGTTGCCAGCCGGCTATCTGGCCACCAAAACCCACACCGCCACCGGTATAACCGGCGTATTCACGCAGCGGCGTCGCGCCATCCGGGCCAAGTAAAGTTTGATTTTTATTCATACCCCGAACCCCGCCGGACCTCGGCGCCGACTGGCTAACCCCAGTTGAACCTCTAAATCAGAGATATAGGCGCGCAGCTCGTTTAACGTGGCGGAGGTGAATGTCACGGCGCGCCCGTCTTTTTGAATCGATGCCACACGTTTACCCGTTAGCAGTTCGTGTAAGGCTTTTCGGGCTTCTTCCAATTGTGCCAGTGTCGCCACGTTATCCTCCCAATTGAGCCGCCAGGGCGGCCAAGTCATTATTATTTCTGGCCTGCTGGCCGGACGGTGATTGTTGGCGGCTGGCCAGTAACACATCCAAATCCAGCTGCCAGCGCGAAACGCTGATACGCAAAGCCGCCAGGGCATAAACAAAACAGTCGAGGGCCTCGTTTCGGCGTTTTTTGGCGTCCCAGAGCAATTTAATTTTCCCTTTCTCATATTTTTCTATGAGTTCCTCTGCCGTCATCTGCTCGGCTTCGGCCAGGTCGAAAACCGCCGGATTATTCGGGTAGTGGATAAGCCCAGGAACGGGGGAGCCATCAGCGGAACGTTCTAGTTTGTAGCGGCTGTAAATGACTTCTTTGGCAACGTCTGTGCCGATTTCTGTCAGAAAAACGCCATGACTGTTTTTCTTTCGCGGCATGTTGGCCACAGGCTTCCCATAAACGCTGGCTCCCTTGATCGGTATTACCCGGAAGAGGCCCAGCTTTTTCGAACGGTTATAAACAATCGCCGGATCGATACCGCCGGAGTCCCAGCAAACGCGGCCAATGGTCATGATCGTGCCGTCGGCCAGCTGATACTGTTTGTTGATGGCCTCATCAACACGCAGCAACGTTTCCTCTTCATCGTGCCGACCCATGATAATCACGCGGTCGATCAGGAAGGCTTCTTCTCCCGGCGCCCAGCCCCAAACACGCATTTCGTAACGGTCGAGCTGGGAGTCAATGCCGGCAGTGAGGTAAACCACACGTTCAGGCACTTCTGCCCGGTAGTGTTCGGCCAGCTCGAGCAGGGTTTCAGGTAACGGCCGCTCCCCCACTTCCTCGGCCCAGGTTTCGCCAAGCGTCGTGTTGGTGAACGTTTTCAGCTTGCCCGGGTCGCCCTTCGTCTTTCTAAAGTCCTTAACGATTTGCGCCCAGGTGGTAAACGAGCTGTAAGCGGTCCAGATGTGAAAGGATACTGATTCAGGGGGATCAACCTCCTGCCCCGTCGATTCGAACCAGCGGAGGCCATCAGACGTGTAAAGGCCCGTGTTTTCACAGATATAACGCGCATCACTAAAATTAAGTTCCTGCTGGCGTATCACGCAGGCGTTATGCTCACAGAGATAAAAAACAGTCTTCGGCTTCCCTGATTCCCACTTAAAACCGTATGGCGTTTCACGATCGCCGAACTTTAAAAACTGTTCCTCGCCGCAATGTGGGCATTTCACATGAAAACGCATCAAATGCCCGGATTCACTGGCAGCGCGTTCTATCTGGCATATGCCCCGGATTTTCGGTGTAGATCCGCGTATCGACTTTGGCCACACTGAGCCTTCTATGCGCTTATCGCCCAGGAACGTCGGCGAGCCCTCTTTCTCCACATCCTCATCAAAGGCGGCCAGTTCGTCATAGCCAACATAATCGACCGATTTTTCACGGTAGTTTTTTGCCGCTTTACCTCCCAGGCACCAGAAACCCCGACCGTTCGAAAAACGCTTCATCGAAAGCGTGTTATCGCGGTGTTTTTTTCCGTACCAGGGCGCCATTGCCAAGAGACTGGGAACGTCGCGGATCGTCGGTTCGACGTGCGACTTCATAAAATTTTCAGCGTCGCCATCCGTCGGCTGCCACAACAGCCCGTTTCGCTGTTTGTGCTGGATAAAATACGCCACGACGGCCAGCAACATTTTTGAATAGCCGACGCGCGCCGACTTAATCAGGTTCACCTCCCGGATGTCATCGCTCCCCATTGCGTTCATGATCGCAACCTGGAACGGCATCGTTTCCCAGCGCCCCTCTTGATAGGAGGATTCTTTGGGGAGGTAATAAAATTCGTTAGCCCATTCGACCGCCGTCATAGGAACGGGGCGGAATAGCGAACGCAGACCGGCGGCAACCCAATAACGCAGCCGATCAATCCGTTTGTTCGATATACTCATTCAGCAACCCCGGAAGAATTTCATCCAGCGCAGCCGCTTTATTCATGGCTTTAACCACATCCCGCTTTAAAAATTCGATATGCCGATTTTCCAGGTCAGGAAAGCGCCGCTGCATTGAGAGAGGAATGCCGTCAAGAATGCCGGCAATCTCCCCCGCAACCTTTGACAGGACAAACATGCAGAAGCCGGTTTCCACTACCTCGGCGGAGTCTTTAGCATTCTTTAATTCCTGGCCGTCGGCCTGAGCGCGGGTTAAACGGTAGCGCTCATAATCGATAGTGCCGGGCTGCAAGGCCTCATCCCCGCTTTGCTGCAGGGCGTCCAGCTCTTTACGCAATATCTCGTTTTCTAGCGAGGCCTCGCGGTCGGCGTACCAGGTAATAACGCCCTTTGTCGAATAGGTATTTCCCCCGCCTTTACCGCCGTTCCCCTCGCCGGCCACTACCGGCATTCCTTGCGATTGCCATGTGGTGATCGTGCGCGTTGAAACTTCGAAGAGATCCGCCAGTTGTGCCTTTGTTACATTCATAAATCCCCCCGAAACTCCTTTTTATTAATATTTTTTTAACCGGGAAGTGATTTCCCGAAAATCGAGAGGATCTCGATAGGATCACTTCCCGCTCTGGCTATAGGTGAATTAAGTAAAAACAATGCGTTAGGTGTTAAGTGAGAAGGAAGTAGGATCCGCGTCCAAAAAGCTCATAAATAGCGACTTTTCGCGCGTCTCCCGCCCCTCGGTGTTTTCAGCTCCAGGAAGGACCCGTAAAATTGAGAGTGATTCTCACTTATGAGACGAGAAAGAACCACCAGCCTGCCGATGCTCTAGGAGCGCGGTAGGTGCAGGGTGATGGCTTTGGTTACAGCTCATTATGCAACGTCAGATTTGGCACTCTGTGATGGGCAATAAAAACCCGCCGTAGCGGGTCGTTAGAGATGTTGTGTTACCACTTACCGTTGACCTCAGCCATTTGCTGATTAATTCATCGGTAACAAACATCTGCTAAGATTGCTTTTCTTTACGATAGTCATGGAGGGCGCCAATGAAGATGTTTTTACTCACCGTAGTTTTACCACTCGTAGCTATTGCGGGATGCTCTGACAAGCAGCAAGAAAGTTTTAACCCATACCCCGATGAGACACCTGAATGCCGTAGCTACCGCGTTATGACTGGTGCACCGATGTTGCCTGATGCATACGCAAGACTCAGAGATAAGTGCGAAGCATCTATGAAAAAATAGTTATCTCTCGGCGGCCGGCCGCCATTGGTTCAGCGTGGTCACTTGGCCGGCGCAAATTGATAAAGCTGTTTGCAGCGCCAGCGCGTAGCTGAGTGCATCGCCCCAGGTGTCACCCTGAAGCGTTGGTTGCTCGCATGGAATGAATACGGTCTCAGGGGGTAACAGCACCAGCTGTTGCGGTGCCGGTGGCAACGTTTTGCTGCAGGAGGTCAATAACAGCGGCAGGCATAGGACTATTGCCACATTTATCGCTTTTAAGTGCATCGCGTAATTTCCTCTGGTACGTTTCCCCCTGCTGGCGCAGTTGCTGATTATTCTTTTCTTGTTCTGCCATCAGCGCGCGGTTACGGGCGTCCTGTTCCTGCATGGTGGCAATCAGTCCTGACTGCTGCGCCAGCGCCTCTTTCTGCTGCTTAACCTGGTCACTAGCCTCTACTGCGTTGCTGTGAAAGTAAAACGCCAGCCTGCCAACAATAATCAGAGCCACCAGCAATATACCTATCGGCATCGTACGGAAGCTGAATGAGGTGCTCATGACAAAAACGTCTCGCGTTCTGCCGAGCGACGCTTCACCAACCCAGGCATAATCTTGCCACCAGAGTTTTTCCATTTGGAAAATTCATCTGCCGCGCCTTTTGCATCACCGGCGTTGAATTTCTTCACCAGCGTTGAGCCTGCAAACGCAGATCCGCCGATGTTGAATGCCAGCGATACCATTGCGTCAAATTGGTTCTGCGTCATTGAGCGCTTAATGGCGCTGTTTACCGTCAGCTCAAACACGGCCAAGTCATCAGAGAGGAATTGCTCTGCCTGCTCCTGCGTGATGCGGTCACCCGGCTTCACTCCCTTAGTGTGGCCCCAGCCAATCGTCCATGGTTTGCCGCCAGTGCCGGGGTCTGGATACGCCATCAGGCGAAGGTCTTCAAACCCCTTTATGAATCCACGGCCCTTGTTACTTATCTGCATCACTCACTCCTTTCCTGTTCAAACCGCTGATGCGCTGCAATAGTGAAATCGCAGCCTCACGGATTACCCTGGCACCGATAACTCCCAGCACCGAGAACACAAACAGTTCGATTTTCATCGTCTCGGTTTTGGATAGCACGTCTCCCATGCCAGGCAGCATCTCAATGGACCGAACCAATAACGGGGAAAGGACTGGGACCGTAGTTACTGCAATCAGGCCGGTAAGTAATGCATCCACCAAGGCTGTGCGGATCTTGCCGCCGTAGAAAAGTACGCGACCAAATGCCAAGACTGATGTAATCACCATGCCGTTTATCCAGTTGGCATTGTTCGAATAGAGATTTGCCAACCAGCCAAGGAAGGCATTGTCATTGTGGGGCATTCTCATACCTCCCCCTTCCGGGGCGCTGTCCCGGTACCGGGTGATGAAAAAAAATCCCGACATAAGCCGGGATTGATTTATTTGTTTATGCCGGTTGGGAAACCGGAATGTGTTGAGTAATTACTTGGTCGGCGTAACTTTCGAGCAAGTAAAATGGATACTTGAATTCCCAGGAGTCTCCTGCTGCCGATACCGTCGGAGCACCTACACCAGAAAAACAACGCCCTTCGACAGAAATGGCCAGCGAGTATGCAGGTACGGTGTTCAGTACCTCATCGAATTCGGTACCTGGTTCCATTGGAACAGACATACGACCCAGGTATTTGTTCAGCAGTACAGCATTTTCAAACTGCCCTGCGACTTCAACCTTAGTAAGAGCCTTAGCTTGCTCTGGGGTCAAAGTAATTTCGTTGTTTTCGCTAATAATCAGATTTGCCATGTGAGGCTCCTTGTCATTGTTACTGTATCCATATACAGCACATGAACATTATCAATTTAGAAGCTAAGCATCACATGGTGAACGTTGTCTAAAAGGTCGCACAACTCAGAGTAATCACTATAAAAATGGGGTTCAGCCACCAGCCGTAAACGAGTCGGCTATACAGGGTGTGCCAAGTGTATGTCGGATATTGGCTGGGGCTGAAATGCAAAAAGGCTACACCGAGGTGCAGCCCTGTAGTTACCGTATCAGTAATCAGCCTTTCGATGATGAATGCCGCTAAATGGCATTACTGGCCAGATTACAGGTTGGTACATTTACCTGTGACATCACTAAGCCAAGATTTGCCCCGATCCTTGACCTTGCAGTTATGCGCGTCTCTTTTGCTTAAAACTTTTCCAGAACAGTTCTTAGCGCTGTAGCACTTGCCGGACGCCGCCGATGCGGTTAGAGGCAATAAGAGGCATGAAGATAGAACAACTAAAATCGACAAATTTTTCATAGCATGTGTCCTTATGCGTGAATTCATAAATTGGTCTTTTCGTTGCGCGCACAACAACTTTAAAATAGCCTCCTCACGCATCCTGTCACGCTCTTATGCCACTTCGTATATTGAATGTTTAGGTAAAATTCCGACAAAAATAGACATTTTGGAGTTTTCATCCACGAGCTCATTGCCAAAAATCACTGTATCCCTGCTACTTATGGCCCCTTCCCTCCGAAGTCACTCAGTGACAGGATGTGTTTGCGTTGTGGTTGGCTGTTTTGGCAAAAAGACTAAAACGAGAAAACCCCGCCGAAGCGAGGTTTCTGATTGGGTAAGCTACGTGACTGCGTAACCACTCTTATCACATTACAACTGTTTTTGCGTACGCGTTAGTTTTTTCGTATCCTATTATCTACCGCTCTAAAAATTAAAATAATTAACAGGTTAATTATTATGGCTGACAAGAATTATAAAATAGAGTTTTTCCAATTATCAATAACCCCAAATAGAGAAATTGATAATTTAACAACCCTCTTTGACCTTCTAAAAAACGATGATGATACCCAAACAGCCCTGAATCAAGGTGGTTATACTAGAGAGATCTGGGGGTTACGTAACAAAAGAAATCCTCGTGCAACTTATGGTCAATTTAGAAAGTTTAGAACCACTGACATCCCTGAAATAGGCCGAGTTGGTGGACAATCTCAGGAGATCGAGTTAGCTGATAACGAAGGTCTAATTGAAAGGAACTTTTTTGCCTACTATGTTGAAAATGACATCATTGCTTGGCACAAAAACAGTCACTCCAGCAGTATAAATCAGTTCGCGGGATTTCTAAGCGCTGTTGCAGACTGCAAAATATCAGCTGACCCAATATTGCAGGCAGATGCAATCGGGCGGTTGATGAGTGGGGATGTAACGTTAAAAAAAATCGAGTTCACACTTCCAAGACCAACAAATCCCGACTTATATCCTGATGATAACTATGGTCGCGAAATGATTGACCTTATGAACGGTGTTGATGCAGATAGCTTAAAGGTAACAATGGGAGTAGATTTGCGCCGAGCCGATACTGAGGGCAAAATGAGCAATCGCTTAAAAAACACTCTTCGAGCCTTGGTTCAGACAGGGGCTACGACTGCAAGAGCTTATGTTTTTGATGACGGAATTGAACACCCTATCGACCTTATAGCAGATCGTGTATTCTCTATACAACAAATTGAAACTGATGCTCATTTTCCCCCAGCCATAACCATGTATAATCTACTAGATACAGCGAAGGCTGAGTGCCAGGAGGGGATAGATGACTACTTTGGTGAAATGGGGAACGCTCTCGATTAGATCGGCAATAAGTGCTATTGCAGTTTATTTTTTTTGGAAATTCGATGCTCAGATAAAGCCAGAAACAGCGATAAGTGCATCTGGTGTAATCGTGGGGTTAGCTGGGACACTGTTAGGCTTCCTGATTACATCTATTTCACTTTTAACAGCACTCATTGATAAAAAACTAATCGCAAATATGATTAAGACGGGACATTATAGCAGACTAGTGTCCGATACAGTGCTAACCTGTTTATTTCTAATGATTGTGATTATTATAAGTATCATCACATTACTATCTCATGGGAAACTAGTTTTTTGTTTTTTTTCCAGTGTATTATTCTTTACATGCTTAAGCTTTCTCTATTTGATAGAAGCCGGACGACGTTTTTCAGTGATACTTATCCGCTTGCGATAACCCTTGCCTATCGAAATAATTTGGCAAGGGCTACTTTTTTTATTTGTTAAATATTTCAACCCCCAACATCGCTATACAACCACCAATGAACCCTTCTGCAGTCTGCATTTCCTTCCTAATGGTTCCATCCGAGCACTTACGTTTTCTAGCTATCTTGCGCAGAGGCATACCATAAACATGGTGCAATATCACAAGATCATACTCTTCAGGTTTGTACTTCTTCAGCCGACTAACGCACCCATCAATCACCAACCCATCATCATCACAGCATGATAGCTTTCCGCTCGATGTAGGCGGCAACAGCCCTTTGAATCCCGCTGCAATTGGTGAGTAATCGATGCCACTGTCCTCACGCGCCCACACGCCCCATCGTTCCAAAATTTCGTACATATCTCTCATGCTTTAATCTCCAGGCGTCTGGCCCGCATGCCAGCTCGCCCATTACTCCACACTTATGAAATGGCGCCGATCGATAACGAGTGGTCAATGAACCTGAACCACACCTCGATCTGAGTGCCGTGCTCCTCTTCCCACCGTGACATGTCACGATGCAAATCATCGTGATGTTTCCGGCAAAGCGGAATGGTAAAAAAATCGTGGGCCTTGGTACCCATGCCACCCTGTCCGTGGCCGATGATGTGATGTGGGTCATCTGATGGGTTGCCACAGCACGCACACGGCTGAGACTTAACCCAACGAGTAAACTTTTCACTCGTCCATCGCTCTCGCTTTGGGATCTTGAATAATGCCTTTGGGGGCTCCGGATCGATTACCAACACCTTCTCGGCCTTCTTAGCTATCTCCGCTATCTGCTGGGTAGGTGACAAACTGGGGGTAATATCTGCCTCTCTTCGGTGCCCAGTTGGGATGGTGCGCGGCTTAATGCGTAACGAGGCGGCAGCGACATCATTCGGGATCAGATCAATGACCTCATTCACCCAGGCCCACCAGCAGAGTTCCGGTAAAGTCAGTTGGTGACTCTCATCAAACAAGAAGTGAATTCTGGCCCGGTAGACCACGAAGTCAGCAATATTTTGATCTGCTATGGCTGATAGCTCATCCATGGACTTATCGCGGTACAAGTTCGCATGGTGCCAGCACAAACGAATAGCACCGGCGCCATAACGCATGGTCTCCATGTTCTTGTCGTGATAATCGTCCTCGGCGCACTTCCACTGGCATTCATTACGGCGACCTAGCCAACTCTCCAGGCTGTTAATGCCACCAGCGGCAGAAAGAACGCGCTCATGCTGGAAGAACGGACGGAAGCGCGGATCACTGGCCAACTGCTGTTCTGTTGCTGGTAATGCACCTGACGGCACTTCACGAAACTCAGCCGGTACCGTGGCCACCATCACCCGGTCACCGAACATCGGCATCAGTTCAACATCAGGCTGCAGGATGACCTGCCCCAGTTCGCGTACAACGATCGGCTTCAGTATTCCTCTCATACCTGCACCTCGCTGATCTGTAGTTCAACCTTGCCGCCTTTGATTACCGGCCCCCACTTGGCATCGATGTGTTTAATTTGGCTGTCATCGAGCCACACACCAGCCTGTGTCATCGCATCAAACAGAGCCTTGAAGAAGTTATCCAGGTCACGACGGGCATTAGTTGGCGGGTAGAACACCACCACTACGGATATTTCAGCACTGATTGGCTTCGGCCGGCGGCGTAGTTGCTCCATTACCTGGGCGATTGCTTCTGCCTGAAATGCCCTGCCGCGTTCACTGACCAGAGTTCTGCCTCTCAACGAGCCCTTGTTCGGCGAGCGCCAGTAGCCGTTAACGCTTGGGGGGAATGGCAACGTTAATTTCATGCTGGCTGCTCCTCTACGGCTACCAGGCGGTAGAAATAAACCAGCTTGCCCGTGTCCGGATCCTTCAACGTGCGTTTTTCTTTCACAAGGCCATGCAGTTTGGGGTCAACTTCACGCAGCCGGGCACTAATCGCCGCCTGGGTGTCAGCTACGAAAAACATCATGAAAACGGTTCGTTCCAGGTCGCGAAGCGTCATCCACTGGGCGCCGGCCGCGGCCTGAATAACTCGCCCCATCTGGTTTTCTGGGTTGTCCTTCAGCATGCCTGCCAAAATTAATCGGCGGATGCCGCTGTTAACGCGATCGCTTTCGAATACGTCCACCGGGATCGTTAATTTTTTCATGATGCCAACCTCGCTAAGTCGTTCTCGCTTGCCTTGGTGACCGCTTGAGCCCAAATGCCTACGAATGCCCGACGTGCGTCGTAATCACTCATGCGGCCCAATGACCCGGCCATTTCTTTCGCCAGACGCTCCACCTCGTTTTGTGGCTTACGACGCTGTGAGATCAGGCGGGTGTAAGCCTCGTCTCGCGCAGCGTTGTCAAACTTCTGAACTTTTGGCAGGTCGTTAGCCCGCTCCTCTTTCACGCTCAGGTAGCACGCCTCGGTGATCAGGTAGTCGAAGTCCTTTTTGCGCCAGGTCTTGCCTGTGTTGGTGTCTGCTCGGTCTTCCAGCATCCAACGGCATTTTTTAGCGATGTAGCGGAGGTAAGCGCCCCATTTCTCTTCGGTCAGGTCGTATTCTTTCCAGAGCTTGCGCAGCACCTTACGGCGGCTATCAGTGATTTTGATAACCTTGGGCAATTCCGGCAGCGTGGTGTGGAATGTTTCGAGAACAACCTGATAATCGATTTTCAAAGAATCGACGGGTTGCGGGTCGGCTGGCATAGCCGGTTGACCAACAGGTTTTATTACTGATGGATCTTGTTTTGAATTTACTGACGGATCCCCCCCAGATTCTGGCGGGTGAGAACTGCCCTTTTTCGTGTTTTCTGAACGGTCGGATTCTGAACGTTCAGATCCTGACATGTCAGATTTTGAATGGTCAGATTCTGACGTGTCAGAAACTGGACGGTGAGACTCGACGCTTAACGCCGCTGCTTTCAGCTTTGGCACATTCAGGGTGTAAATATTGCTGTCGTTGCGCTGCCCTCTACGGCGTTCCTTGCGTGTCAGCCATCCATCACTTTCTAATTCACCGATCGCAGTCGTAACCGTACTCCGGCCAGCACCGATCTCACGGGCGATTTTCTCAATCCCCGGATAGCAGATCCCCTCATCATTCGAGAAGTCAGCAAGACGAAGCATTACAAGCAGCTTGGTACCCTTCACACCGTGCGCAGCGCAGCCGTCCCATACATAGCTGGAGACTTTTACGCTCATGCCACAACTCCTGGCGCCGGCAGTGCCAAATATTTGCAACGGGCCACAACTTCCTGCAATGCAGTGTGGGTGACAGGCAACCAGCCGCCCGGTATTCTCATCACATAACGCAACGGCACTGGCGGTTTAGCGCAGCTCGCAGCTACACAACGAAATTGCCCACGCAAACGAGATTCTGTTACTCTGTTCATGCGTTAATTACTCCACACGTTTAATTGATGCACTCGACGCCCGGGACCGCATATCCTGGGCGTCACCCTCCCCAAACATCATCACCGTCACGGCGTATATCTCCGCCACCAGCGATTGGATCCGGTACCCCTTAGCTTTCAGTTTTTTACTCTCGTTATTGTCCAGTACCCCATCAGCTGTAAATTCGTTATGTGCCTTGGCGAACAGGCCCAGCGCTGACATCAGTTCGTTGAACTTGATCAGCAACTCTTCGTTGTCCACCTGTTCGATTTCCGGCAGCCTCACGAAAACTCCACCAGCGTGTTTACACATTGCCTCGGTGATATCGCTACGGCCTGAGATTGATTCCATTTCTACTGCCATGCCCAACGGCACTACCTGACCAGATACCTGGCGGACACGGTTACGTAGTGCGTTTTCAGTGCCGGTAACCGGATCCAACTCCTTTGCCATTGCGCTGTACTTGCCTGGGAACTGAGTGATCAGCTTGTGTATCGCTTCACTGATTTCGTCCTGGGTAGGAAAGTCTTTGTTGTCCACAAGGTTTCTCCGCTTCTGTGGTTTTGGTTACACCACCGAGGCGGTAGGCTTTTTGTAAAGCAATGGGTTAAAAACAAGCTGTCCGCCTGTTCGCGCAAAAGCCTCAGCCGCGCGCCCTTTCGGAATCAGCATTCCCGGTCTTTTCCTCCATTGATAAAATGCCTCCGGAGATATACCGAAGAATGCAGCAGCTTTATTTGGATTGCCGAAGTAGTCCTCCAGGTCTTTCGTTGTCATAACACCCTCCAATCTAAGAATACTTAGATGGTATTTCCTAATTTAATTTTGGTCAATAAAAACTAAGATAACTTAGCTTTAATTGATTAGGGGGTGATGCCTTGGAAACGCTCGGACAAAGATTGAAAAGGCTTAGGAAGGCCAAGAAACTTACCCAAGCTCAAGTAGCAAAAGCTTTAAAGGTTAGCGATGTAACCATTGGCTACTGGGAACGTGATCTTAATGAGCCAGGTGGTAAATCTCTTACGGGACTTGCCAGATACTTTGGTGTGGCAGAAGAGTATCTGCTCTATGGAAAAACTGATGTATCAAATGTAACCCCAGCCACTCTGGGCTCAACACGTGTTCCATTAATTAGTTATGTGCAAGCTGGTGTCTGGACGGCTGAAAGCGATGCAAGAAGTCTGGAGGGAAATATAGATTACCTGCTGACAGAGCAAACTCTGTCCTCTGGGACTTTTGCATTGAAAATTAAAGGAAAATCAATGGAACCTGAGTTTAAAGAAGGTGATTTGATTATCGTTGATCCAGAGCTCAATCCTCTCCCCGGTGATTACGTTGTGGCAAAAAATGGGGAGCACGAAGCTACTTTTAAAAAATACCGTGCTCGGGGTGTCACTCAGGATGGGCAAGATGTCTTCGAATTAGTGCCTTTAAATCCTGACTATCCCACTAAAAACTCACTAACAGAACACATTGAAATAATAGGCGTTCTTGTTGAACATCGTCGCTTATTACGCCGCTAACTCCTCATCAAAGTACCCCAATTGAAACCTGCACTCGCAGGTGTACGAATTAAAATCTAAGTTTTATTAGCTTTAATCTTGACGATAAAGCTAAGTTATTTTAGATTTATAATCAGTAGCGAGCAGACAGGATGCCCACGAAGTAGCCGCCCGAGGCACATTCGGGATGATTCGCTGAAGCAGGTACTCAATGAGAGGTTTAGATGATCAAAGGATCTGAAAGTGTTACCGCCAAAATTGAATTCTGGCGGTTTATCAAAGCAACTGCAGATGCGAATTTATGTGAGTTGCAAGTACTTAGTCTTCAGGGTGTTGATTGCCAAAAATGGCATCTTTCGGCAGTCGCCACCCTTTCATCTCAAGTTCAAGAACAAGGCGGATATCCTGCTTATCCATGCTGCGACATTGCTGAATAGTCCAACCGTATTTGCGACACAGATAGAGATAAACAGCATCGAAACCATCAACACCATTTGGGTAGGAGTTCTCTTTCGCTAAGTGGTCACCAAAGCACTCAAGGCTGTAGTTGAGGTCAGCAATGGCGTAATGCAGCTTACGGCGAATTGAATAACGTTCTCTGCTCACATTTAGATCCTTCTTGGTTAATAAGCATCGCCAAGATACCACACGCCGGGTGTGGACTAAAAATCCCGGCACACAACGGCATGCTCACTCGCCCTTTCCCTTAAGTCTGGAAGCGGTGGAGAATCTTGAAACTCATGAGTGAGCATACCGATGTGGTTAGGCTGGAAACTTCGGGGGCGTTGTTTACCAGCCGCCACACCGGCGGCACTGCAGCGAAAGCAAGCGCAGATATCCGGCAAGAATTTTGCTGTGTGTAGTGAAGCCTTTGCGGCTGCTCTTATTTGGGTTGGTGTCAGCCGCATTTTTTCACATATCTGGTGGCGTACTGTTTCGGGTTCCCCTTATCCCTTTACACAGTATAAAGCCCCGGCGCGGTGCGCCACCTGATGTGTGAGTAATTAACCGGGAGCCAGCGCTATGCGGGTGTCTGGCCTCCATTCTTAAAACCCGATTTTCTCTCTGCGAAAAGTTGCCAATTCTGGCAGGGCTTCGCTTTGCCGAAAATCAGTGTGGGGTAATAAACGATGATCAACACAATCACGATCGACACGGAAACAATGGACGTTCAGGCATCAGCGGTGATCTTATCTATCGGTGGTTTTGCATTTGATATCGAAGATGTCGATGGCGTGCAGGACTCAATCATGGAGGTGGTTCGGAATCCTGAGCTGGCCGACTATTCTAAGTCTGCATTTTATGGGTTGATTGATACCTTTGGTCAGTTAATGCAAGGCCGAACTGTCAGCGCCGAAACGCAACAGTGGTGGATAAAACAAGATGAAGATGCCCATGAGGCTCTGGCTGGAAATCGGGAACCACTGAGTCAAACACTCGTAAATCTGACTTCTTGGATTCAACAACACCCAGGCGCGCGTATCTTTTTCCGTGGCACCGATTTTGATGGGTCTATCCTCGAAAGTGCATACCGTTCTTGCGGTCTAACATGCCCGTGGCATTTTGCTGGCAAGCGCGATGTTCGCACCTACATTGATGCAATGGTCAAAGGCACCAAGGGTTATCTGCCTAAAACCCATCAACCATGCTTTGCTACGGTTAAACACCACTCTCTACATGATGCCATGAATGATGCAGAACAGATGGCCATTGCCTACCGTCTGAATAGCAGACAGGTAGGTGTCTAATGCTGCAGATGCTGACGTTAGAAGAATGGGCTGCGGAGCGATACCGCAGCAAACCGCCCTCTCTTAATACCTTGCGGCGTTGCGCAAAAGAGGGCCACTTCGCCCCTCCCGCTCGTAAAGAAGGCAAGTTATGGCGTGTGCGAGAAGATGCTGAGCTAGTTGGCCCACTCACCACTCCAGTCATTAAGCACAACGATAATCCGAAGCTTCGAAGGATATTGAACGATGGCAGCCCGACCGCGTAAGAACAATGTTGATATTCCTAACCTGTATCCCCTATTTAGCCGCAAAGCCAATAAGGTCTACTGGCGATACCGTCATCCGGTTACAGGGAAGTACCATGCTCTTGGTGACATTGAGCAGGAAGCTCGTGAGATTGCGATAGAAGCCAATAGCCGACTAGCGGAGCAACGTAGCCGGCAGATCCTGGCACTTAGCGATCGGGTGGCACAAATTAAGGGTAAAGATATAACTGTCAGTACCTGGCTCGATCGATATTGGAAGATACAGGAAGAACGACTGAGTACAGGTGATATCAAGCCCAACACGTATAAACAAAAACGTAAACCAGTGGATCTTCTACGCCAAAAATTTGCAATGAAATCCTTGCCCGAGGTGGATGCCAGAGATATCGCTTCGTTATTGGATGAGTACACCGACGCAGGACAGCCACGTATGGGCCAGGTTGTTCGCTCAGTGCTAATCGATGTATTCAAAGAGGCTCAGCATGTTGGTGAGGTTCCTCCGGGCTACAATCCCGCACTCGCAACAAAGCAACCGCGCAGGAAGGTTACCAGGCAGCGTTTGAATTTAGAGGAATGGCAGAAGATCTTCGACATTGCTAATAAACAGCATCACTACATGGGCAATGCGATGCTATTGGCCGTAGTTACGGGACAGCGCTTGGGTGATATCTCAGCAATGAAATTCAGTGATATCTGGGATGATCACTTACATGTTATACAGGAGAAAACTAGCGCCAAGCTAGCCATTCCCCTTTCCATACGATGTGACGCGCTGAATATGTCCTTGCGTGAAGTAGTAGCACGCTGCAGGGATTACTCGCTAAGCCAGTACCTGGTGCATTACTTCCGGGCAACATCGATGGCACAGCGTGGTGCAAAAGTGCCAGGAAACACACTGACAACCAACTTTAGCAAAGCCAGAGATAAAACTGATATTGATTGGGGAGATGGCTCACCAGCAACATTTCATGAACAGCGTTCGCTCGCAGAAAGGCTGTATAAGTCCCAGGGCATAAACACGCAGATACTTCTGGGGCACAAAACACAATCTCAGACGGACCGCTATCATGATGATAGGGGCAAGGATTGGATCAAAGTCAGCTGCTAGCTTTAGGTGTATTAGCTCAGACCTGAACTGACAGTTTCCGCAGATATACGCTATCTTATTTTTTGACAGTCTGCTTAGAGCGAGGAGCGGAAGTTCGGAATGCATACTTACTTCGATGCGTGTTAAGCAATGGGGAGCAGGTCAGCAATTTATTGTGAAAGCGATAACACTAATAGCATTAGTGAAGAGGCTATAGATTTGTTTAGAACCCGCCCCCTTAAGAGGCGGTATTCTTGGCAAACATTTTATTTACTGTTTATCAATTGCAATAATGGGATCTCAGCTACATCACTAGGAATATAGGGGTCATCTTCTTTTAAATTAACCCCAATACAATCAACATCATTTAACCCAATTTCCCAAGCCCACCTAACATCTAACGTACTCATTTCTATCCCTAAACTATCTCTTTGTGGATGCTCAGGAACAATATTTTTTAACATCGCATCACATCCAAGATAGAATTTTCCACAGGCCTGATACGCAGCAAGAAATCTTTCTAAGTTGACATTGCTATCAGGAGTCATCGTATTAATTCTACTGATCATTGTCATTCTTTTAGTTAATGGGGTTGTCATCATATTTTCAGATATCAGTACTCTATAATGAGTTGGGTTTTTAACTGAAATACCCTTGACAATACAAACCCGTAATCTGGCTTTACTATCTACCAAGCCTACTGATGATATAAGATCTTTAAAAATACCCTCACCTATATCGGGGTGTTTAAATAATAGATATAACCCTGGATAACACGATTTTAATTGAGCGAAGCCTACTCCTTGCCAGCGTGTTCTATCCCATAGACGAGGTTTGATTAGACTTTGTATTGAATAATCTTTATGTGTTATATTTTCGGAGTTAAGTTCCTCTTCAGGCATTTTTCCTTTACCAGGTGTTGGAGTATTTATATCCTCGTTCTCCAACACTTTCGGAAATTCACTATCCCAGGATTTATCTCTTAAAAGATGGTAAGTTTTCTTTTCAGCACTGGTGGAGTAAATTTTCTTAATTTGTTGATCAATATCATTTCCAAGAACATTTTCAATAGCTTTGATACAGGCTCCGAAACTAATTGCTCTATCAAATGCAGCATCTTCGAATATCATTTTTTCAATGTATTCTGTATTTTTTATAAAAAATAACTCAGGAAGCAGACCAAATACTATTTTTTTGAATTCATTGGTGATTTTTTGTTGAGCATCGATTCTAAAAGCACTTGTTTCAAAACCATTGCAATTTATAGTAAGGTTTAGCTTTCCACTATTGCTATTTATTTCATGTGATAAGGATAAGTCATCTTCATCATCTGCTATTACTTCAATAATTAAAAATGCTTCTTTCAAATGGATGTTATCAATCGTACAAGTTGCAAAAGCACTCTCTAAAAGTGCTAAGATACTAGTTGAAAACTCTATAAATGGTGACCGATTCGGAAAGTTAATTTCTATGGTGCATCCAGAAATAAAAGATGTATATATTCCTCGTTTATCATAGTTATCTTTTATGCCTTTACTATTGAATCCAGCATCAAAGTCACGTATTTTTTGCAAGAAATCATTATGATCTTTATCGGCAGTAACTTCGTACTCACGTTCAAAATCTTCAATATAACCTAAAGCATATTTAAGACATCCCGATGATACAAAAAGACCTAATCTATCGAGTTCATCGGGAGTATTACTCTGTCGATTTATTCCCTTTAGGTCAGTGTTAAAAATGAGTTGACTTATGTAAAAATCAACTTGCTGATTTTCTTTATCGCCGAACGAGCTATCACTGATATTCTGGTTAATTATTAAAAACAGTTCATACCATAAAAGGGCATGTGCTAATCTCCCTAATTTTATTTCTGTTAGGCATAAACTATAATAAATCTCAGCCTGCTTTAATGATATCTCATCATACTTCCAGTAGTTATCTGTAATCAAAGAAGCGGATAGAAGCAAGCATGAACGTGAACTCCATAGCAACCCAATGGATTCGTAAGCATAAGCAATAGCTTTTAATGCTAATATAAATTTATCTCGTGATTCCTCTTTATAGAGTGGAATAAAAGATTTTCCTAAATACTTGATTGCCTGATAAGGGTGACCATTTTGAATCCTCTTTATTCCTCTTCGTAGATTTAATAATGCCCCTTTAACTTCACCACCTCTAACAGCAGATTGCTCAGTCATATAGTCTAATAAATTTTCATATGCATCCACCTCGAAAAAAATGTCATCTAGTTCGTTCAAAAGTTGGAAGTGTTTCTCAAAAGGATAGCCTATTAAATTCCCACTATTTTTAAAAATTTCATGTAACTCTTCAAATACAACCGAAGCATCTTCTACATCTGAAAACGTTGTCAATTTATAAATAGCTTTGTGAGTTCTCGCTGTGAGTGCATTACTGGGACGTGATTCATCGTAAGCTATCTCATCTAGTTTAGCGAGCATATTACGTTCAATATTCTCAATGTCGATTGTAGATGTTGCGTTGTTAAGTCTAATATAACTTTTATGAACGGTTACTAAATTTAAAACCTTCTCCCATTTTGAGGAATTAGTTGATGATGTAATACTTTCATATGCAAATTGAAGATTTTCTTCGAAGAGATTAAAATCTTCCATCCAAAAATGAGACTTCCAGGCGTATTGATAATATGCATCTAGCAATTGTTGATTAGTCCCGAATTTTTTTGAGATTTTTATAGCTCTTTCAAATAGACCTTGTGTTTCAATTGGTGGTTTCTCAAGCTCAGCGCTTAACTCTGCAATTTCTAAAAATATATCCACCTCTTCATATGAAATTTCAGCAGGATTTATTTTCTCTCTAATATACTCGGTTAGCTCTTCATATTTCTTGTGTTTTTTATAATCATTTTCTCCAAAAATAACTTCTCTTTTATATTGTGTCGGAACTGACAATGAATCAATAGCCAATTGTTCAAAATTACTTTTGTAAATTTGATCTAATAGCCAATTAATATCTAATATACGAACATCTATTCCAGTTTTTGTTTTTAGTGTATCCTCAACCTCTGAACGAATATTGGACTTTGCAGATTGATTCGTTACGCAAAATACTTTAGCATACCCACGATCTGTTTCTTTTATCTTAAGTACATCTTCATGGCATTTTTTCTTCCAGTCTTTACGTGTACTTACCGCAAAGGCCCAACGTTCTTTATTTGATGCTTCATTAACACCTTCGAACCAAAGAAGCTTATTCTGTTCCGAAACAGGGAATGTTTGTGTGTCAGTTTTACCATCCCCCCCTGCTACAGGACCAGTTTGTTCAAGGAGATTAGGGCAAATAATTTTTTCGCATATTTTTTTTGCAAAATCTTCGAATTGTAATTCTTGACTTCTTGTATTTAGCGTAGAAAGGAAGTGTTCCAGTACAACTCTATCTAAAGTACCAGTCTCTCTGATTGTTGAATCAGAAAATTTTTCAGGGCGACGGCGCCTTAGAAATTCTTTAGATGAAAATTTGGTTTCCTGTACATTCATGATTGTGACGCTCCTCTTGCTATCGACAATAAACCTTTGTATGCATCAACTAGATTTATTGTTCATACTGCCTTTTTTTAAGAAAAAGTTGCGGAAGTTTATTTCTAGACAAGCTATCTATGTAATCACTATACCACTGCATCATCTGTTGTCTCCCTTCCAAATACTATGCATGATTGTAAGCCCCGTGAATAGCGTTCTTACCCACATGTGCAAGCTGTGTTTCGATCCATGCGGAGTTGAATCCTTCTTCATGCAGAATGGTACTCATTGTGTGACGAAAACCATGCCCCGTCAGCCTTCCTTTTTATCCTAATAGCTCAATTACCTGATTAATGCTTTCCTTTGAGATCGGCTAAGTACGATCATTACGTCCAATGAATACGATCGGATAGATGCACCTAATCTTATAACATCGTGTTTTCTATGTCCGTTCCTGGCACGAAACCGACCGTAGCGACATCAGCGAGCTGCTATGAGCGAGGAGCGGAGCTTGTTGCCTGCCTGCATTGGTCGTGACTTCCATGGACACTGAAGTTCGACAACTTACCAATTGATCTCTATACATAAAAAAGTGTAAATTACTGTATCAATTTCTGAAAACCAGCATCCGTGAGGAAATAATGAAAAAAAATCGTAGTTCACGTGGTCATGTGCATATATCAAATCCAAAGTTTACCGGAATCAGCATTACATTAGCCAAAAAAGATAACCCAGATAGAACGATAAAAGCCTCGATAAATTCAAAGTTTATTAATATAAAAAATGGGCGTGCATGTTTAAATCTCAAACAAATAAAAAAAGGTAGTTGGACAATAGTTTCAAGTGTAAATATTACCATTCCAGAAAACGTACCTAAAAGGACTACTAGCACAGGGCCTAAACGTGCAAACCTTAAGAAGGTACTGTAATGATTTTAGATAAAATACAGCAAACATACTATGCTGCAAGCAGTTCACTATCAAATATAAATAGGCAATCATGCTTAGGTGGGATTGCATTGATATGGTTATTCAAGGGAAGTATCGGCAAAAGTACATTAACAGACCCATCTGAATCTATCCTATTATTCCCTAATATATTATATTGGTCGTTAGTTTTCCTTGTTATATCTTTAATAATGGATTTTTTACAATATGCTGTAACCACTCTTATTTGGGGTGCATACGGCTACAGAAAGGAAAAATATCTTGAAAAGAATGGACTTGATAAGGAAACACATGTTTTAAAAGAACCTCCAGATTGTATAAATCACCCAGCGCTAATATTATTCTGGGTAAAGATAGCATTATCTTCCTTAGGATTTTATAAGCTAACTACATTTATGCTTACGATAACCATTGGATATTGAAAGATAATATAGTCATTTTTAACTCTTTCAACAGATTATCAAACTCATTAATAAACATATATTAGTAAGCCTGAAACGAAGAGTATGGATTAATAACCCTTGCTCTTCGTTTTCAGGAGTGTAGGAGTGTAATAGCAATGAACGTTAAAGTAGATATCATCGCGTGGCTTTTAAAGCAGCAGGACTGATTTAGGTAAGGTCCTTCAGGCAGTTGATAGTTACTGGACTTGCTGCATCGTCATATCCGATGGGGCGTCTGGGGTGTAGCATTGGAGCAGGCGACGACACTGCCTGCCATAATTAGGTGGCGGACGATTTCGGAAAAGTTCTAATCTGCGCCATGCAGAATGACACAAAGCATAATGTCGGCAACTTCCGCTTTTGCACAAAACTGCCCGTCAGATTGGTTTTGGCTCTGTCTCGTGTCGTGCCGTGCAAGATCAAGTCAAGCCTAAGCTAATATACTTGAGGGTTACCCCCTCAAGCTTTTACTCTTTCTCAAACCCAAAGGTCGCGCGATGCCGTTTTAAATATTTTTTATTCTCCCCAAACAACCCATCAATTTTTGAGTCCAAGGGGATTTTTAAATCTCGAAGCAGACTTGCAAATTCTTTCTTGTGCAATAAGAGCCCATTATCATCAAAACTGATCATGCCTCGGTCGAACAATCTGTCCAGATTAGGGATAAGGGGGAATCCGTTGTAAGGGTCAACTTTCTCTTTGTCATTTGAGATAGACCACGAAACAATATGGGACGCGGTTAGTATTGACTCAAGCGCAATGCCTGTTACCGCACATTTTCCGCCCCACTTCTTAAATAATTTATCGCGGTAGGGACCGTGACCAACGCGAGCCTGAATGACTGCTGCTTTAGTACTTCCTCTCGCCTCTTTCACCGTGGCAGTCTGTTTATTGAAGTCTATTGAAATGTTGTCGTTAATAAAACTTGCTATCAATTTTGCTGCAGCTTCGGGTATTTCGCACATGTAGGTCTGCGTGCAAAACCCGTTCTCAGCAAAAACCGTTGGCCGACTTAACTCATTAAACGCAGCCATAAACGTATCTCTGAACTGCAAAATATCGATTGGGTGCTCTAAAACGGTCAAATCTACATCTACTCGGGTTCCTTCACGCTCCCACTTATCAAAAGATCGATTAGGTGGCCGCGGTGCATCATCAGCATCGGCTGTAGCAATCGCTACATAGATAATCTCTCGATCCTTATTACAAAAGATGATGTCACCTGCTTTTACATCCTTCACTGTCTCCCAGGAGGCATAACTAAACTTTTTCCCATGCTTATTCATGCCATATTGTGGAGCCCAGAGAAAATTTTGTTCTTTAACCTCATTAAAACTGCTACCAATATTCACCCAGAAAAAGCTCATTAACACTCCTTGTAGAATTTTATCTCATGCCAAAAATGTAGTTGTAGGTAGTTTATCGTCCATTTCATCGCAAAGTTTAGACGCAGCTCAACCTTTAGATCTATACGTTCAAAAGCCCTAAAATGGCCGAGTTTTGATAACTAATTTTGATAATGTTTTGATAACCGTTGCAGTTTGAATAATAAAAAACGGGAACCATCAGGCTCCCGTTATCATTTAACGCTTAAACACTCTTACATGTGTTTAACGATAGCGTCGCCAAACTCTGAACATTTCAGCAGCTTAGCGCCTTCCATCAGGCGTTCGAAGTCATAGGTCACGGTCTTGGCGGCGATTGCGCCTTCCATGCCCTTAACAATCAGGTCAGCCGCTTCGAACCAGCCCATGTGGCGCAGCATCATTTCTGCAGACAGGATGATGGAACCTGGGTTCACTTTATCCTGACCGGCATACTTAGGTGCGGTGCCGTGGGTCGCTTCGAACAGTGCGCAATCGGAACCGATGTTGGCACCCGGTGCGATACCGATACCGCCAACCTGTGCGGCCAGGGCGTCGGAGATGTAGTCACCGTTCAGGTTCATACAGGCGATCACGTCGTATTCAGCCGGACGCAGCAGGATTTGCTGCAGGAAGGCGTCGGCGATCACGTCTTTAACCACGATCTCTTTACCGGTGTTCGGGTTCTTGATTTTCAGCCATGGGCCGCCGTCGATCAGTTCGCCACCAAACTCTTCACGCGCCAGTTCGTAGCCCCAATCCTTGAAGGCACCTTCGGTGAACTTCATGATGTTGCCTTTGTGAACCAGGGTCACAGAGTCACGGTCGTTGGTGATTGCGTATTCGATCGCTGCACGAACCAGACGTTTGGTCCCTTCTTCAGAGCATGGCTTCACGCCGATACCGCATTGCTCTGGGAAGCGGATTTTCTTCACGCCCATTTCGTCGCGCAGGAACTTGATCACTTTGTCTGCTTCGGCAGAACCGGCTTTCCATTCGATACCCGCATAGATGTCTTCGGCGTTTTCGCGGAAGATCACCATGTCGGTCAGCTCTGGCTGTTTAACCGGGCTTGGAGTGCCCTGGTAGTAACGCACCGGACGCAGACACACGTACAGGTCCAGTTGCTGGCGCAGGGCCACGTTCAGGGAGCGAATACCGCCACCGACCGGGGTAGTCAGCGGGCCTTTAATGGCAACGCGGTAGTCACGGATCAGATCCAGGGTTTCTTCCGGCAGCCACACGTCTTTCCCGTAAACGTGAGTGGATTTTTCGCCGGTGTAGATTTCCATCCAGGAGATTTTACGTTCGCCGTGGTAGGCTTTTTTTACTGCTGCATCAACCACGTGAATCATAGCAGGGGTAACGTCGACGCCAATGCCGTCGCCTTCGATAAACGGAATGATCGGGTTATTCGGAACAACCAGTTTACCCTGGGCATCGACCGTAATCTTTTTACCTTCTGCCGGAACAACTACTTTGCTTTCCATCAACCTCTCCTTCAAGCGCAATTTTTGTTAATGCTTTGTAAGATGCGTGTAGATACTACTGGAATTTTCTGTCCGCGCCAATCCGAAACGGATTCGGTTATAATGCGCCTATCATCCGTAATCTCAACTGTTATGAAAAAATTCCCTGTTAGAAATCACAAAGTTAAACGATTCAGCCAGCCTGCCTCCGCCAAACCCGCTGTCGCACAGGGGCCGCGTCGCGTGGTGTTATTCAATAAACCCTTCGATGTACTGCCGCAATTTACCGATGAGGCCGGCCGCACCACGCTGAAAGAATTCATTCCGTTTCCTGATGTTTACGCCGCCGGACGTCTGGATCGCGACAGCGAAGGATTATTGGTATTAACCAATGACGGCAAGCTGCAGGCGCAGCTCACGGAGCCAGGTAAACGTACCGGCAAAGTGTATTACGTGCAGGTAGAAGGCGCGCCGCAGGACAACGATTTAGTCTCTTTACGTAACGGGGTCACGCTCAAGGATGGCCCGACGCTGCCGGCCGGTGTGGAGTTGGTGGCCGAACCGCAGTGGCTATGGCCGCGCAATCCGCCGATCCGCGAGCGCAAGTCGATTCCAACTACCTGGCTGAAAATCACCCTGTATGAGGGACGAAACCGTCAGGTACGTCGCATGACTGCACATATCGGCTTCCCTACCCTGCGGCTGATTCGCTACAGTATGGGTAATATTTCATTGGGAGAACTGCAACCCGGTGAATGGAAATGCCTTGATTCACTTTAATCCGCCCGTCAATCCGTCGCTGTAAGGGTCCGTTATGTTTAAACCGCACGTTACCGTTGCCTGCGTGGTTCACGCCGCCGGCAAATTTTTAATCGTCGAAGAGACCATTAACAGTAAGGCACTCTGGAACCAGCCGGCCGGTCATCTTGAAGCCGACGAAACGCTGGTACAGGCCGCCGAACGCGAGCTGTGGGAAGAAACCGGCATCCGCGCCACGCCGCAGTCGTTCCTCAAGCTGCACCAGTGGATCGCCCCGGACAACACGCCGTTTCTGCGCTTTTGCTTTGTCATCGAGCTGGAGCAGCAACTGCCGACCGAGCCGCACGACAGTGATATCGACCGCTGCCTATGGTTGAGCGCCGAAGAGATTTTGCATGCGCCCAACCTGCGCTCCGCTCTGGTCGCCGAAAGCATTCGTTGTTACCAGCAGCCGGAACGCTACCCGCTGTCGCTGGTCAGCAGCTATGACTGGCCATTCTGAGATGAATAAGTGCCGTGCGCCGACGAGGGCAACGTGGTAAAATCCTGCGCTTGTTTTTTATCAGCACGGTTAGTGTTCAAGTTCGCGAGATCCCCATGTCAGACAACAGCCAGAAAAAAGTAATCGTCGGTATGTCCGGCGGCGTCGACTCTTCCGTTACTGCCTATCTGTTACAGCAACAGGGCTATCAGGTCGCTGGGCTGTTTATGAAGAACTGGGAAGAAGACGACGATGAAGAGTACTGCTCCGCAGCGACCGATCTGGCCGATGCACAAGCGGTATGCGACAAACTCGGCATCGAACTGCACACGGTGAATTTCGCGGCAGAGTACTGGGACAACGTGTTTGAACTGTTCCTGGAAGAGTACAAGGCCGGCCGCACGCCGAACCCGGACATCCTGTGCAATAAAGAAATCAAATTCAAAGCCTTCCTGGAATTCGCCGCAGAAGATCTGGGGGCGGACTTTATCGCCACCGGCCACTACGTGCGTCGCCAGGACGTGGACGGCAAAAGCCGTCTGCTGCGCGGTGTCGACGGCAACAAAGACCAGAGCTATTTCCTCTACACCCTGAGCCACGAGCAGGTTGCACAAAGCCTGTTCCCGGTCGGTGAGCTGGAAAAACCAGAGGTGCGCCGCATCGCTGAACAGCTGGAACTGGTTACCGCCAAGAAAAAAGATTCCACCGGTATCTGCTTTATCGGCGAACGCAAATTCCGCGATTTCCTCGGCCGTTATCTGCCGGCTCAGCCAGGGCCGATTGTCAGCGTCGACGGCCAGACCGTCGGTGAACACCAGGGCCTGATGTACCACACCCTGGGCCAGCGCAAAGGGTTGGGCATCGGCGGCATGAAAGACAGCAGCGAAGATCCATGGTACGTGGTGGACAAAGACGTCGCCAACAACGTGCTGGTGGTCGCACAGGGGCATGAGCATCCACGCTTGATGTCCGTTGGGCTGATTGCCCAGCAACTGCATTGGGTCGATCGCCTGCCGCTGAGCGGGCCATTCCGCTGTACGGTGAAAACCCGTTATCGCCAGCAGGATATTCCTTGCACCGTCACCCCGCTTGACGAACAACGCATTGAAGTGCGTTTCGACGAGCCGGTCGCCGCCGTCACCCCAGGTCAGTCAGCCGTGTTCTATCAGGATGAAATCTGCCTCGGCGGCGGTATTATCGAACAGCGTTTACAGGAGTAATCGTGGCGAAGAACTATTATGACATTACGCTGGCGATGGCCGGGATCAGTCAGACCGCACGTCTGGTCCAGCAGTTGGCGCACGAAGGCCAATGCGATCGCGAAGCCTTTCATACCTCGCTAAGCAGCCTGCTGCAGATGGATCCCCCTTCCACGCTGGCGGTGTTCGGCGGTGAAGAACGCAATTTGAAAATGGGTCTTGAGACGCTGATGGGCGTGCTCAATGCCAACAATAAAGGCCTGGCCGCCGAGTTGACCCGCTACACCATCAGCCTGATGGTGCTGGAGCGCAAACTCAACGCCAACAAACAGGCGATGAACCAGCTTGGCGAACGTCTCGGTCAGCTTGAACGCCAACTGGCGCATTTTGATCTGGAATCAGACACCATTATCAGCGCGCTGGCCGGCATCTATGTCGACGTCGTCAGCCCGCTTGGGCCGCGCATTCAGGTGACAGGTTCACCGGCTATCCTGCAGAACCCGCAGGTGCAGGCCAAGGTTCGCGCCGCACTGCTGGCGGGCATCCGTGCCGCCGTGCTGTGGCAACAGGTTGGCGGTAGCCGCCTGCAGTTAATGTTTTCCCGTAATCGTCTGTTTAAACAGGCGCAAAATATCGTTGCTCATTGTTAATAGATCCCAGGAGTTGCTACCGATGGAATTATCCTCACTGACCGCCGTTTCACCCGTTGATGGACGCTACGGTGATAAAGTCAGCGCACTGCGCACCATTTTCAGCGAGTACGGTCTGCTGAAATTCCGTGTGCAGGTTGAAGTACGTTGGCTGCAAAAACTGGCCGCCTGCGCAGAAATCAAGGAAGTTCCGGCTTTTGACGCCGACGCAAACGCTTTCCTCGACAAGATCGTCGCAGAGTTCAGCGAAGAAGACGCGCAGCGTATCAAGACTATCGAACGCACCACCAACCACGACGTGAAAGCGGTTGAGTATTTCCTGAAGGAAAAAGTGGAAGCGGTCCCTGCCCTGCAGGCGGTGTCCGAGTTTATCCACTTTGCCTGTACCTCCGAAGACATCAACAACCTGTCGCACGCGCTGATGCTGCAAACGGCACGTCAGGACGTGGTGCTGCCGTACTGGCGTAAAATCATCGATTCGATCAAGGGCCTGGCTCTGGAATACCGCGATATTCCGCTGCTGTCTCGTACCCATGGCCAACCGGCCACCCCGTCCACCGTCGGTAAAGAATTCGCCAACGTCGCCTACCGCATGGAGCGTCAGTTCCGTCAGCTTGAGCGCGTGGAAATCATGGGCAAGATCAACGGTGCAGTCGGCAACTATAACGCCCACATCGTCGCTTACCCGGAAGTGGACTGGCATGTGTTTAGCGAAGAGTTTGTTACCTCGCTGGGCATTATCTGGAACCCGTACACCACTCAGATCGAGCCGCACGACTATATCGCCGAGCTGTTTGACTGCGTTGCGCGTTTCAACACCATCCTGATCGACTTCGACCGTGATATCTGGGGCTACATCGCTCTGAATCACTTCAAGCAGAAGACCATCGCCGGTGAAATCGGTTCTTCTACCATGCCGCACAAGGTTAACCCAATCGACTTCGAAAACTCCGAAGGCAACCTGGGCCTGTCAAACGCGGTACTGGGCCATCTGGCCAGCAAACTGCCGGTTTCCCGCTGGCAGCGCGACCTGACGGACTCCACCGTGCTGCGCAACCTGGGCGTTGGCCTGGGTTATGCGTTGATCGCCTACCAGGCGACCATGAAAGGCATCAGCAAGCTGGAAGTGAACCAGGCACACCTGCTGGACGAACTGGATCACAACTGGGAAGTGTTGGCCGAGCCGATCCAAACCGTAATGCGCCGTTACGGCATCGAAAAGCCATACGAGAAACTGAAAGAGCTGACTCGCGGCAAGCGCGTGGATGCTGCCGGCATGCAGACGTTTATCGATAGCCTGGCGCTGCCGGAAGAAGAGAAAACTCGTCTGAAAGCCATGACCCCGGCTAATTACATTGGCCGCGCGGCGACCATGGTCGATGAATTGAAGTAATCGCTATACTGCTAAAACAAAGAGGCGGCCAAATGGCCGCCTCTTTGACATCTATCCCATCAACTCCTGCAGCCGTTGTTTCTGCTGCCCTTGCGCATTGAAGTTGTCAGGGTTCAGCCACTGCTCAAACCCCGCCTTGATCGTCGGCCAGCGGTCGGCGGTAATGGCAAACCAATCGGTATCGCGACTGCGGCCCTTGGTGATCAGCGCATACCTGAAAGTGCCCTCATAATTGAAGCCAAATCTCGCCGCTGCCCGTCTGGAGGGGGCGTTATGGCTGTCGCACTTCCATTCACAGCGGCGATAACCCAAGTCCTCAAACAGGTGTCGCAACATCAGATAAATCGCCTCGGTGGCGCTCGAGTGCTGCTTCATCGCCGGTGACCAACTGACATGGCCAATCTCCGCCACGCCGTTAGCTTCATCGATGCGCATATAGGCAACCGTCCCGACCGGACTCTGGCTTACGCGGTCAAACACCGTCAGGTTCACCAACGTGGGGTTCGCCTGCAGGGTGTTCAGATGCTGCAACATGGCAGCAAGGCTTTCCGGCCGTTCTATCGATAAATAGGTCCAGTCGCGGCCATCGGGTGCCTGCTGGAAAGCACTGAACAACGCGGCATGGTCGCGCTGTGGCTCAAGCCGTTCCAGGCGACAAAAGCGCCCGTCAAGCGTCTCACCGCCGGGCCGTTTCACCGCCTGCCAATCGGCTAATGGCTCACCCACCGGCTGGCCGAATTGATTGATCACCATAAAGCCTCCGCAACCTGCAGTTAACGTTCGTAAATAATAAACGAAGTTCTTTTGCCTATTTTATCGTACAGCGAACGGGCTGGAGAATTATATTCCTGCGTCGCCCAATAAACCCGATCGCAGCCCCTTTCATCTGCCAACCGATAAGCCTGATCAAATAATTTTTCAGACACTTTCTTGCCGCGCGCCGCGGGTGAAACATAGAGATCTTCAATATAACAATAACCGACAGAACTCCAGGTTGAAGGGTGGAATATAAGATTCATCAATCCCAACAGCTTGCCGTCTTTATCTTCCGCCACCAGGCCATAAACCTGCGATTCTTCACATAAACGCTCGAAGGTATGGTCGGTAACCTGCGCCGAAATATCCGCCCGATAAAAATGAAGATATCCCTGCCAAAGATCCAACCATTGTGACTTATCATCGGTTTGTATTCTGCGTACTACTACTTCATTGTTTACTGGATGCATGTTGCCTCACGGGTTTTTCTAAGAGAAAGTAACGTAATACCAACAGGATACACCGGTCAACGCAGCCTGAACACAGACCAATTAATAACAACGAGCAGACCAATTTTAGCGACCTGACTGCCTTTAGCCTGGCACCGGTAACGAATCAAAAATGCAGGATAACTTTTTGATAAATTTTACAATCTCGTCGGGTGTATAGGCAGCAAAGCCAAATACCAACGCCCCTTCACTTGGCGAATGGGTATAAAAATCAATCAACCCGTAGACCCTCATGTCCTGCGCTGCGGCAGCCTGAATCAACCGCCGCTCGGTAGCCGCGTCCTTCAATGGGCAAACCAATTGCAGCCCGCCCTGCGGTAACCGTGGTTGAGTCCAGGCGGCAAGATACTGATGCACCGCCGCATGCAAAATCTCCAGCCGGGCCTGATATATCTTGCGCATATTCCTTAAATGTTCGGCATAGAAATCTTCATTGATAAATTTAAATAACGTCATTTGCGGCAGGGCCGAAGTATATCCATCCTGGAATTGTTTGGCGGCCACCATGGGTTTAATTAGCTGTGGCGGAACAATAAGAAAACCAATGCGCAATCCTGGAAAAAGGCTTTTGCTGAAAGTACCGATATATAAAGTTCGCTGATATTGATCCAGCCCCTGTAAGGCAGCGGTAGTCAGGCCGTTATAATTGAATTCGGAATCGTAATCATCTTCAAGGATCCAGGCCTTTTCACGCTGCGCCCATGCCAACAGTTTTAATCTTCGTTCAATACTGAGTGAATGCCCCAGCGGATAATGGTGGGACGGCGTAATATAAACGCCCCGTCCGCCCTCTTCGGTGTTTATTAACGCATCAACATCCATACCGCAGGGATCCACCCCTATCGGCTGGGCGATTAATCCCGCCGACTGAACCAGCTTTTTAGCGCCCTGATAGCCGGGTTCTTCCACAAAAACCCGGTCGCCGGGATTAAACAGCACCTGAGTACACAGCGAGAGAGCCTGCTGGGAGCTGGTCACCACAATCACCTGTTCCGTGCCGGCTTTAACCCCTCTTTCGCGCCGCAGATACTCGATGATTTCCTCTCTCAACTCCACCAGCCCCTGTGGATCGGCATAGCCCAGCAGGTATTCCGCCCCCTGTCGCACCGCCTGTCTTTCCAGTTGCAGCCAGCTGTCGATGGGGAACAAGCGCAAATCGGGCAATGAGGGGGTCAATGAGCCGCTGCGGCGGGTATGCGGAGCATGGGCGGCAATCAGCAAGGAACGACCATGCGCACTCAACTCCCGCTCCACCAGCAAGGCCTGGTCGGTGCTGTCAGTGGCCAGCAGTTCACGACCGATCAGGGTATCTTGCTGGTAGCTGACAAAGCTACCGCGCCCAACGGCACGGGCAATATAGCCCTCCGCTTCCAGTTGGGCATAGGTCTGTTCGACGGTATCGCGTGAAACCGCCAATCGAGCCGCCAGAACCCGGCTGGGCGGCAGCTTTGCCAGGTAGCTCAATTCGCCCGCCGTCACCTGCTGTTTGATTGTCAGATGCAGCGCAGCCTTACGCGTCATTCCTTGTCGTAAATGCTGAATAAAGCTTGCCTGTATCGCATCTGGAGAAACGTCCTGCTGGCTGTCACCGCTGTGTTTCATGCTATTCCTGCTCAGAGATCTTCCCTACCGCTGGAGGATAAACCAGCGCTGGAGATGTTGAATAATTGATCTAAATCAATCTAGTTGTGAACAAAATGTTTTGAAACAGATCATCCATTGTTTCATTCAGAGCGCCAGCCCTAAACTAATACAACCATACCAGTAGCTTGCTACTAATGTGGTTATCTACTTTTAATTACCCATCCCCGCCTGTTTGCCGCTGCTGGATAGCAGCGGCGTAGGTCTGTATTGCCTGCGCGGGCATTTATTGTGAAGCATGTTCAAGGTGGAATTATGTCACAACAGCACAACCCTACGCCGCCCCGGCGTAACTTTCTCAAAAAGACCCTGGCGTTAATCCCGTTGGCTGCCGTCGGTAGCAGCATTCTGGCACTGGATGCCAAGGCGGCCCCCGCTGCCGGTGTAGCGGATCACTATGTGCCGGTCTATTTCAACGCCGACGAATGGCGTTTTCTGCTGGCGGCCTGCGATCGGCTGATCCCCACTGACGATAACGGCCCCGGCGCGGTCGATCAGGGCGTACCGGTATTTATCGATCGTCAAATGGAAACCCCTTACGGCCACGGCGGCTTGTGGTATATGCACCCGCCGTTCGTTCCCTCCCCGCCACAACTGGGTTATCAGTCCAAGCTGACGCCGCGCGAAACCTACCGAATCGGCATTCACGAAATCAATGCGCACTGTCAGCAACAGTTTCAAAAAACGTTTGCCGATCTCGAACACGCCGAGCAGGAACAACTGCTGGCGGCGCTGGAGCACGGCCAGTTGGATACCGAAGACTTGCCCGGCAAGGCGTTTTTTGACCAGTTACTCGCCAACACCAAAGAGGGCTATCTGGCCGATCCGCTGCACGGCGGCAACCAGACGCTGGCGTCATGGAAAATGATCGGTTTCCCCGGCGCGCGTGCGGATTACACCGACTGGGTCAATCGTCCCAATCAGCCTTATCCCCTTGGCCCGGTCAGTATCTCAAGCAAAAGGAATGCATAAATGAGCGCAATTAAAAAGCCACCGGTAGACGTGGTCATCGTCGGATTTGGCTGGACCGGCGCCATCATGGGGATGGAATTAACCGAAAGCGGTTTGAGCGTGCTGGCGCTGGAGCGTGGCGAGCAACGCGATACCTACCCGGACTTTGCCTATCCGCGCATTGCCGACGAACTGACCTACGGCATTCGCATGAAACTGATGCAGGCAATGGCCAACGAGACGGTCACCGTGCGCCACACCCCGGCAGATTTCGCCGTGCCCTACCGTCAACTGGGCTCATTTTTGCCGGGTAATGGCGTTGGCGGTGCCGGCGTCCACTGGAACGGCATGCATTGGCGGGCTTTGCCCTCCGACTTAAAGCTACACACCACCCTCAACGAAAAATACGGTGCCAAATGGATCCCGGAAGGCATGACGCTGCAGGACTATCCGTTGAGTTACCAGGAGCTGGAACCTTACTTCGACAAGTTCGAAAAGGTCTGCGGCACCGCGGGTAAAGCCGGCAATCTGCGCGGGCAAATCATCAAGGGCGGCAACCCGTTCGAAGGGCCGCGCAACAGCGAATATCCCACTCCGGCGCTGAAACGGCTCTATTCCGGTTCGCTGTTTGCCCCCGCGGCGGAATCACTGGGTTATCACCCCTTCAGCGTGCCAGCCGCCAACTGCTCCGAGCCTTACACCAATCCCTATGGCGTACAGCTCGGCCCCTGCAACTACTGCGGTTACTGCGAGCGCTTCGGCTGCTTTATGTATTCCAAGGCCTCGCCGCAGAGCACCATCCTGCCGGTGCTGACCCAACGTAAAAACTTTGAGCTACGTACCCAGTCGCAGGTAATCAAAGTGAATCTGGACAGCACGGGCAAGAAAGCCACCGGCGTCACCTACATCAACGCTCAGGGGCAAGAGGTGGAGCAACCGGCCGATCTGGTGATCCTCAGCGCCTTCCAGCTACATAACGTCCGCCTGCTGCTGCTGTCCGGCATTGGCAAACCTTATAACCCGGTGACCGGCGAAGGCGTGGTCGGCAAGAATTACGCCTATCAGATGAACAGCAATATTTCGCTGTTCTACGACAAGGATATCCACTTCAATCCCTTTATCGGTGCCGGGGCCGCCGGTACGGTGATCGACGATCTGAACGGTGAGAATTTCGATCATGCCGATTTGGGCTTTATCGGCGGCGCCTATATCTCCGCCACCCGCACCGGCGGCCGACCGCTGCAGCAGATGATGCTGCCGGCGGGCACCCCAACCTGGGGCAGCGGCTGGAAACAAGGCATCAAAGATAACTATCTGCACAGCATGAGCATCAACTCCGAAGGCTCGGTGATGCCGTACCGCGATTGCTATCTGGATTTGGATCCTACTTACAAGGACGGTTACGGCCTGCCGCTGTTGCGCATGACTTTTGACTGGAAGGACAACGAGATCAAGATGACCCAGCACATCACCGGCAAAATGGTGGATATTGCCAAAGTGATGAAACCCAAGCAGATGTCGGTCTCAGTGATGAAAGCCGGCGATCATTACGACGTGCGGCCTTACCAGTCGACCCATACCACCGGCGGGGCCATTACCGGCGATAATCCGGCCACCAGCGTGGTGAATAAATACCTGCAATGCTGGGACGTGCCAAACGTGTTTGTCACCGGTGCCTGTGCCTTCCCACAGAATCTGGCCTATAACCCCACCGGCATCGTTGGCGCATTGGCCTATTACTCGGCAGAGGCGATCCGCACCCAGTATCTGAAAAATCCCGGTCCCCTGGTTCAGGCCTGATAGCATAAGGAGCTTCACATGAAAGGACTTACCCCCTCGCTGCTGGCGCTGTTGATGCTGGGTGCCACCACGGTGCAGGCGAGCGACGATCCACAACTGGCGGCCCGGCTGCAACACGGGGAATACCTGGCACGCGCCGGTGACTGCGCCGCCTGCCATACCGGCCCCGGCGGCCAGCCCTTTTCCGGCGGCCTGAAAATGACCACCCCGGTCGGCGCTATCTATTCCACCAACATCACGCCGGACAAACAAACCGGCATTGGCGAATACAGCCTGCAGGAATTCAGTGACGCATTACGCAAAGGCGTTGCTCGCGACGGCACCCGGCTCTACCCCGCGATGCCCTATCCTTCGTTCGCCAAAATCAGTGATGGAGACATACGCGACCTCTACCTGTATTTCACCCGACAGGTTAAACCCGTGGTTCAGCAAAATAAGGACAGCGATATCCCCTGGCCGCTGAGTATCCGCTGGCCGCTGGCCCTGTGGAATCTGGCCTTTCGGGAGGACGGTGCCTATCGGCCGGACGTGACAAAAAGCCTCGACTGGAATCGCGGCGCCTATCTGGTTCAGGGGTTGGGCCACTGCGGCTCCTGCCATACGCCACGGGGTATCGGTTTCCAGGAAAAAGCGCTCAGCCAGAGTGACGACGCCTATCTGACGGGTGGCACGCTGGAAGGCTGGCATGCCGCCAACCTGCGGGCGGACGCCGTGAGCGGGCTGGGCAAGTGGAGCGCGGAAGATATCACCCGCTTCCTGAAGACCGGCCATAACCGGCGATTTGCCGCTTTCGGCTCAATGATTGACGTCGTGCAAGATAGCACTCAGCACCTGAGCGACGCCGATTTACGCGCCATCGCCGCTTATCTGCAATCATTGCCGGCCGTCAATAAGGAAAAACCGCTGGAGCTGGATGGAGGCGCGACCAAAATGTTGCTAAACGGCAACGTCAGCCAGCCGGGTGCCCAGACCTATCTGGATAACTGCGCCGCCTGCCACCGCAGCGACGGCCAGGGTTATCGCGATACCTTCCCACAGTTGGCGCACAACCCGGCGCTGTCAAGCGACGATCCGTCCTCGCTAATCAGCATTATCCTCAAGGGTTCCCGCACGCCGGTGACCGTCGGCGCGCCAACCGGGCTGACCATGCCGGACTTTGGCTGGCGCCTGGACGATGAACAAATTGCTCAGCTCGCGACCTTTATTCGCCACAGTTGGGGCAATGATGCATCGGCGGTGACCGCCGCTCAGGTGCAGGAGATCCGCAAAAACAGCGTCACCAAACCAGAGCATCCTTAAAATCTGCCAGGGGCCCAGCCGATTGGGCTCCTGTCTTTTTCTCACAGCCCTTCTCGTTTAAGTTTGGTTTAACTTCTCATGGGCATTGTTTATCCAACGTTTATTGGACGTTGCCGATAATGACCACGCACCAAAAATCGATAGCGCTTATTTCCTGCCAAGGCTCTGCGTCCCTTGCGGTAAATGCCGGTTATACCTACCATAACGTCAATATCACGATCAGATGGCCAAGGTTGTTGCACGCTATCCCTCACACGCTGCCGAGCGTGTTACCTTTACAGCGTGGGTGACAGGATGTTCACCCGCAGATTTACAGGAGTCCGCCATGCGAGTACTGGTTGTTGAAGATAATGGTTTACTGCGCCACCACCTCTCCGTACAGATGCGTGAAATGGGCCATCAGGTTGATGCAGCAGAAGATGCCAAGGAAGCCGATTATTTCCTGCAGGAGCATGCGCCGGACATCGCGATTGTCGATCTCGGCCTGCCGGGTGAAGACGGCCTGAGCCTGATCCGCCGCTGGCGCGCCCACCAAATGAAATTACCGATCCTGGTGCTGACCGCCCGTGAAAGCTGGCAAGACAAGGTAGCGGTGCTGGAAGCCGGTGCCGATGACTACGTCACCAAGCCGTTTCATTTGGAAGAAGTGATTGCCCGCATGCAGGCGTTGATGCGCCGTAACAGCGGCCTGGCTTCCCAGGTGATCGTCTTGCCGCCGTTCCAGATCGACCTTTCGCGCCGTGAGCTGAGCGTCAACGAACAGCAAATCAAACTGACCGCGTTTGAATACACCATTATCGAAACCTTAATCCGCAACGCGGGTAAAGTGGTCAGTAAAGACTCGCTGATGTTGCAGCTGTATCCGGATGCCGAACTGCGTGAAAGCCACACCATCGACGTACTGATGGGCCGTTTGCGTAAAAAGGTGCAGGCCGAATATCCACAGGAAGTGATCACCACGGTTCGTGGCCAGGGCTATCGTTTTGATGCGAAGTGAACATGATGTTCAACAAAAATAAAAAGCCTTTTTCCCTACGAGCCCGCTTTTTGATGGCTACCGCCGGGGTGATCCTGGCGCTGTCGCTGTCCTATGGTCTGGTCGCGGTCGTGGGTTATATCGTCAGCTTCGACAAAACCGCCTTCCGCCTGCTGCGTGGTGAAAGCAACCTGTTCTTCAGCCTGGCCCAGTGGAAAGACAACAAACTCACCATCGCCATTCCGCCCGATATCGATCTCAACTTCCCTACCCTGGTGTTTATTTACGACGATAAGGGTAAGCTGCTGTGGAGCCAGCGCCAGGTACCGGAACTGGAAAAACGGATCAACAAAGAGTGGCTGGAAGAGTCCGGTTTCTACGAAATTGACACCGATACCCGCATCAGTAGCGAAGTTCTGGGTAACAACCCCAAGGCGCAAGATCAACTCAAAGACTATGACGACAACGACCAGAATGCGCTGACCCACTCCGTGGCGGTCAACACCTACGCGGCGACCGCAAGATTACCGGCGCTAAGCATCGTGGTGGTCGACACTATCCCGCAAGAGCTTCAGCGTTCAGACGTCGTCTGGGAATGGTTCAGCTATGTGTTGCTGGCTAACCTGCTGTTGGTGGTGCCCCTGCTGTGGCTGGCGGCCTATTGGAGCCTGCGACCGATCCAGGCGTTGGTGAATCAGGTCGGCGAACTGGAAAACGGTGAGCGAGATCAGCTCGATGAGAACCCCCCCAGCGAACTGCGCGGGCTGGTACGCAATCTGAATATTCTGGTTCGCAACGAACGCCAGCGCTATACCAAATACCGCACCACGCTTTCCGATCTGACCCACAGTCTGAAAACCCCGTTGGCGGTACTGCAAACTACATTGCGCTCACTGCGCACCGGCAAGCAAACCACCATCGAGGAAGTCGAGCCGATTATGCTGGATCAGATCGGACGTATCTCTCAGCAAATTGGCTACTACCTGCACCGCGCCAGCATCAACTCCGGGCAAACGGTGCTGACACGCGAGATCCATTCGGTACCGGCCCTGCTGGACAGCCTGACGGTGGCGCTGAACAAGGTATATCAGCGCAAAGGCGTGGTGATCACGCTGGATATCTCGCCGGAAGTGACCTTTATGGGTGAAAAAAACGACTTTATGGAAGTGATGGGCAACGTACTTGAAAATGCCTGTAAGTACTGCCTGGAATTCGTTGAAATCACCTCCCTCCACTCCGATAAATATCTCACCATCGTCATCGATGACGACGGTCCGGGTATTCCGGAAAGCAAACGCGAGTTGATTTTCCAGCGCGGCCAGCGGGTAGACACTTTGCGCCCCGGTCAGGGCTTGGGATTATCGGTAGCGGCGGAGATTATTGAGCAGTACGACGGCTCCATTACCATCAGTGACAGTCCGCTGGGCGGCGCACGTATGCAGGTCACTTTCGCTCGCCAGCATGACTCCCACCATAACGAGTAAATTCTGTTGCTCAGGCCCCGATCCACGGGGCCAAACTTCCGTTATAATCGCACTCAGGCTCACTCCTCTATCCTGGAATAGAAAATGGATTATCAATTAGATCTGGACTGGAACGATTTTTTGCAACGTTATTGGCAAAAGCGTCCGGTGATTCTGAAGCGTGGCTTCAAAAACTTTATCGATCCGATCTCCCCGGATGAGCTGGCTGGGCTGGCGATGGAAAACGAAGTGGACAGCCGTTTGGTTAGCCACCAGGACGGCCGCTGGCAGGTCGCTCACGGCCCATTTGAGAGCTTTGACCACCTGAGCGAGAACAACTGGTCGCTGCTGGTGCAGGCAGTCGATCACTGGCATGAGCCTTCCAGCGCGCTGATGCGCCCGTTCCGCCAACTGCCGGACTGGCGAATGGACGATCTGATGATTTCGTTCTCGGTGCCGGGCGGCGGTGTTGGCCCGCATTTCGATCAGTACGACGTGTTTATCATTCAGGGTACCGGTCGCCGTCGCTGGCGCGTGGGCGAAAAAGTGCCGATGAAGCAGCATTGCCCGCACCCGGACCTGCTGCAGGTTGAACCTTTCGACGCCATTATCGATGAAGAAATGGAACCGGGCGATATTCTGTATATTCCGCCGGGCTTCCCGCATGAAGGCTACGCGCTGGAAAACGCCCTGAATTACTCGGTGGGCTTCCGCGCACCGAATGGTCGTGAACTGATTAGCGGCTTTGCCGACCACGTGCTGGCACGCGAACTGGGCAGCAAACGTTACAGCGATCCGGATATTCAACTGCGTGAGCATCCAGCACAAGTGCTGCCGCAGGAAGTCGACGCCCTGCGCCAGATGATGTTGGATCTGGTTGAGCAACCGGAACACTTCCAACAGTGGTTCGGCGAGTTTATCTCCCAGACGCGCCACGAGCTGGATGCCGCGCCGCCGGAGCCGCCTTACCAGGCAGGCGAAATCTACGAACTGCTACAGCAGGGCGAGCCATTACAACGTCTGGGTGGCCTGCGCGTACTGCGCGTTGGTGATCAGTGCTTTGTGAACGGCGAACTGATGGATACCGAGCATCTGCAGGCTGTCGATGCCATGTGCCAGAACTTCAGCGTTAATGCCACCCAGTTGGGTGACGCGGTGGACGATCCGTCGTTCCTGGCGCTGCTGACCGCGCTGATCAATAACGGCTACTGGTATTTTAAAGACTGAAGCTGAAGTCATTCTGATAAGGCCACCCGCCCCCAGGCGAGTGGCTTTTTTTTATGCTCGCAGCGCCTGCGTCAGGTAAGCATCAAGCTCCTCGTCCGGCATGCCCGCCTGTCTGGCTGCCGCACAAATCTGCTGCCAGGTATTGGCATCTATCGGGATCCCCTGTTGCAAGCGTTGCTCGCGATTCGCCTCTTCCCACTCCCCCGGCACCTCAATCGGCCGACCGTCACTTGGCGGTGAGGCTTTCACCCAGTCAATAAACGCCTCAGCCTCGCTTTGCATCTCTGGTGCCGCAAAGGCCTCAGGGTTGAGGATAATGGTGGTCATACAGTTGAAAATGGCGTCGCTGTTGGATTTCAGCGTAGCACTATGGGTAGTTCGCCCGCCCGACAGTGCACCGCCGAGGATCTCGCACAGGGCGGCCAGCGCATAACCTTTATGCGCACCAAAGGGCAGCAGCGAACCAAACGGCTGCTCGTGCATCACCTTGGGTTCGTCTGTGGGTTGTCCATGCTGGTCAATCAGATAGCCCGGCGCGACGGTGAGACCTTTGTTGTAGGCCACGCGGGTTTTACCAAAAGCGATGCCGCTAGTAGCGAAATCCAGCAGCAGCGGCTTTTTACCGGGACGGGGGAAAATAACGCAGAAGGGGTTAGTACCA
The DNA here is from genome assembly GCF_000347995.1 of Serratia sp. S4. Lineage (NCBI taxonomy): Bacteria > Pseudomonadati > Pseudomonadota > Gammaproteobacteria > Enterobacterales > Yersiniaceae > Serratia > Serratia sp. S4. Next base: position 2,164,295 of record NZ_KB661120.1, on the reverse strand, counting down.
AAGCGACGATCGCTGCCGCCAAAGGGTGCCACCATAGGGTCGCCCACGACATTGACGAAGTGAATAGAGATAAAACCGGCGCGTGCACACTGTTCAGCCCAGTGGCCAATACGGCCGATGTGATGCGAATTGTTTAATGCCACCGCCGCCAGCCCCAGTTGCCTGGCTCGTTCGATGCCTTTATCCATCGCCTCACTGGCGACCACCTGGCCGAAACCCTGACCACCGTCGATCGTCAGGACCGCACCGGCGTCGCGTACCACCAGGGCATGAACGTTAAGCTGTAAATGCCCCTGCGCCAGCGATGCCATATAGCTCGGGATCATGCCGACGCCGTGGGAGTCGTGGCCGGCCAGATTGGCCTGAACCAGATGTTCGGCCACTAGCCCGGCCTCTCGCTCGGTACTGCCGGCATGGCGCCAAATCGCCTGCACAAACTGCTCAAGACATTGGCGATCGATACGGTGTTCAGTGCTCATGATACGGCTCCTGGTGCGGAAAATATGTTCTACACTAGGAGCAAATCATTGTTACGGCAAGCAATTATAATAATCGCAATCGGGGCTATTTGGCGCGTTCTGCCGTCAGCGCAGCGATGCGCATAATCACGGCCACTGCTTGCTCCATCCCTTCAAGGGAAACAAACTCATGCTTGCAATGATAGTTATAACCGCCGGTAAACAGATTCGGACAAGGCAGACCGCGAAACGATAACTGAGCGCCGTCAGTGCCGCCGCGAATCGGCTTCATCACAGGTTCAATATCGCAATCGCGCATGGCCTGTTGCGCCAACGCAATCACATGGGGATGCTCTGCCACCTGTTCGCGCATGTTGTAGTAGCTGTCTTCTATCGTCACTTCGATATAACAATCCCGCGGCAGACCTTTGCCCACCTGCTTGGCTACCTCAAACATCCGGCGCTTGCGGGCCTCAAAACCCTCACGCTCGAAATCACGCAGAATATAGTGCATTTCGGCGCGCTCAACGCTGCCCTTGAGGCTGCTGAGATGATAAAACCCCTGATAATCGGCGGTGGTTTCCGGCGTTTCATCCGCCGGTAGCGCCTGCTGAATGCGGGTTGCCAGTGACAGGGCATTCACCATCACCCCTTTAGCGCTCCCAGGGTGAACATTATTGCCGACAATTTTCACCGTCACCGACGCCGCATTGAAATTCTCGCATTCCAATTCACCGACACCACCGCCATCTACGGTATAAGCCCACTCGGCGTTGAATTGTGCAACGTCAAAAAATCGTGCGCCCTTGCCCACTTCTTCGTCCGGCGTAAAAGCCACGCGAATATCGCCGTGGGGGATATTGCATTGCTGCAACCGCACCATGGCGGTCAGAATTTCGGCAATGCCTGCCTTGTCATCGGCACCGAGCAGCGTTTTGCCGTCGGTAGTGATCAACGTCTGCCCCAGCATCTGGTGCAGGATCGGGAACATCACCGGCGATAACACCTCATCGCCAATGCCCAATGCAATATCGCCACCGCGGTAACTTTCGACGATCTGCGGGTTAACGTGTTTGCCGGTAAAATCCGGCGAGGTATCCAGATGAGAAATAAAACCGATGGCCGGTACGGACCAGGCAACGTTGCCCGGTAAAGTGCCCATCACGCAGCCATGCTCGCTGAGCGACACCCGTTCAAACCCCAGTTCAATCATTTCTTGCTGCAACGCGCGCGCCAGCTTCATTTGCCCGTCGGTACTCGGCACATGTTTGACGTTCGCTTTGGATTGCGTGTCGAATGAGACGTAGTTAAAAAAACGATCTAGTAGTTTATCCATGGTATCCGCCCTCAGAATATCGCGTTTCATTATGCGGAACCGATCAGGATCAAATATTGCGACAGGTCATTTTTAGCCAGATTTAACGGAAATCATTAAACCTTGTGATGATTTCCTTCATTGACCGGCCGCTGCAGCCGAAGTTATCGCCAGCCACGGCTTCTGTTGTGTGATCCTCTTCACGACGGGTACCGGTTGTCAGCCACTGACCACCAGTACCTATTTCCGCTGACTAATTGCATCACCGGATCTTTCCTCCTATAACTTAGCCAAGGCAGAGTTTGCCCCTTTATCTTTCGCCATCCCAGGGAGCTTTATCGTCAACGTCGTTATCCATTAAAATATAAAAAAGGAACTGACATGAAAGGTATTATCGATAATATCTTAAGCAAGCTGCAGCTTTTTTCCAAAGCCATGATGGGGCCGATATTCTTCTTGCCGGTTATTGGTTTAATCCTGGCATTAAGTTCTATTCTTACCAACGCCACACTGGTAAATGAAAATTCCGGGATTTTCCATGTAGGGAAAATGCTCGGCGATACCTTCTGGCCATTATTTGGTAATCTCGGGTTAATATTCTGTATCGGTATTACCTATGGACTAGCCAGGGATAAAAAGAGCGAGGCCGCATTGGTGGCGGTAATGTGCTTTATCATGTTCCTCGGCGCCAACTCGTCTTATCTGCAGCTTAGTGGCCACGTAGCGCAAAAAATCAACGGCGAATTTTACGGCACCGGGCAAACCGAACTGCTGGGTTTCACCGTGGTGGATATGGGCATATTTCTCGGTCTTATCCTCGGCATCACTATCGCCTGGGTACATAACCGTCTGTGTAACGTCGAACTGAACGGCGTGTTATCGGTTTATGGCGGCTCCAAACTGGTACTGATCGCCATGACGCCGGTGATTGTGCTGTATGCCATCGCCTTCAGCTATCTGTGGCCGGCTATCTCGCACGGTCTGATCTCGCTGACCGGCTTTATGAAAAGCTCCGGTTCGCTTGGCGTATTCGTTTACGGTTTCTTCGAGAAATTCCTTATTCCCACCGGGCTGCATCACTTTATCTGGTCCCCATTCCAGCTCACCAGCATCGGCGGTTCGATCGTGCAGGATGGCCACACCGTTTCTGGCTCACAGGCGATTTTCCTGGCCTATATGCGCGACCCGAGTATTTCGCCGCTGATGAATGAAGCACTGCGTTTCTCGCAGCAGGGTATGGTGACCATCTTTGGCCTGTCAGGCGCAGCGCTGGCCTTTTACCACACCGCCAAACCGGAAAAGAAAATGCTGGCCAAGGCGATCCTGATCCCGGCCATCACCACCTCGATTCTGGTGGGCATCACCGAACCGATCGAGTTCACCTTCCTGTTTATTTCGCCGCTGCTGTGGGTGATCCATGCGGTGCTGACTGCGCTGTCGCAGGTTGCCTGCAATCTGTTCGAAGTGCGGCCCTGGGGAGCCAGCGGTCTGATTGAGTTCCTGGTGTATAACCTGCCGTTGCCGGTGGCCCTCACTCGCTGGCCGCTATATGTCGTGATTGGCCTGATTCAGTTCGCCGTCTATTACCTGGTATTCAAAACGCTGGTGCTGAAGCTTAATTTGAAAACGCCGGGCCGCGAGGATGACGACGAGGTCAAACTTTATTCAAAACAGGAGTATCAAAATAGTAAAAGCACGCCTAATGAATTGAGTGGAATAATTATTCGCGCGCTTGGCGGTAAAGACAACATTATTTCCGTCGACAACTGTTTCACCCGGCTCAGGGTTGAATTAAAAGACATGCAACTGGTAGATGAAGCGGCATTAAAAAGTACCGGTGCCAAAGGCGTGGTGAAAAATAGGCGTGAGGTTCAGGTTATTTATGGTGTCACCGTTGGCAAGGTCAAAAACCAGGTCGAAAAGTATTTAGCAGCACTCTGACATTTATTAATTTGGGAGATATTAAATGAAATTAACCGTTCTGGGCGGCGGCGGCGTGCGTTCGCCGTTCCTGGCCAAATCTATCGCCTACAACGCCCACCGTATCGGCGTCACTGAAGTGGTGTTTATGGACACCGATCAACATAAACTGGCCATCTACGGTGCCATCGCTCAGGGGGTATTCCAGCGTATTCGCAGCGATATCGCCTTCAGCCTGACCAGCGATGCGCATCAGGCATTGAGCGGTGCAGACTATATCATCACCACCCTGCGTATCGGCGGCGAAGAGGGGCGTATTGATGATGAACGCATCGCGCTCAACCATCAGGTTCTGGGGCAGGAAACCACCGGTGCCGGCGGCTTCGCCATGGCAATGCGTTCAATCCCGGCGATTATCGATTACTGCCGACTGATCGAACAGCTGTCGTCACCCGACGCAGTGCTATTCAACTTCACTAACCCTTCCGGCATGGTGACCGAAGCTATCATCAAGTCAGGCTTTAAACGCCAGGTGTACGGTATCTGCGATGCGCCCAGCGAGTTTATCCGCGAACTGGCCGAGCTGTTGGGTTGCCGCGAGAGTGAATTGAGTATCGACTGCTTTGGCCTGAACCACCTGTCCTGGTTCCGCAATGCCAGGGTCAACGGCGAGCCGGTAACCGAACGGCTGCTGGCGGACCCGCGCCTGTACCGCGACACCTGCATGAAATACTTCTCACCAGAGCTGGTCGAACTCTCCGATAACCTGATGCTCAACGAGTATCTGTATTACTACTACTATCGCGAGCAAGCGATCGCCGCTATCGTCAGCGCCGGAGAAACCCGCGGCGAGCAAATTGCGCAGATCAACCGGCAGATGCTGGCAGACCTGGCCGAGCTGGACATCCCGAACCAGCTGGATCAGGCCTTCAGCCTCTACTTCAGCCATTATCTGACGCGCGAAAACTCGTATATGCAGCGCGAGTCCAACCAGGGCAAGGTGAAAGAGCGCACCATGCTGACGCTGCAACAGTTTATCGAACAACCGGACAGCGGTGGCTACGCCGGGGTGGCGATCGATATTCTGGAGGCGGTGAACAGCGGCCAACAAAAACGCGTGGTGGTGTCGATGCAAAACAACGACACGCTGGACTTCCTGCATCCTGAGGACGTGATCGAAATCAGCTGTGAACTGAGCAGTGCGGGCATTCACCCGGTGAAAATGCGCGATATTCCCGATACGCAAAAAAACCTGATCGCTCGGGTGAAAGAGTACGAACGGTTGGCAGTAGAGGCTATTTTGGAAGGTAACCGTAAAAAAGCCATCAAAGCCTTGATGGTGCACCCGCTAGTGAATTCTTACTCGCTGGCAAAAACGCTGGTGGAGGAGTATCTGCAGGCCCATCGGCAATATGCCGAACACTGGCGTTAATCCCGGCGGCGCGGCCTCAGCGGCTGCGCCGTTCAAACCAGGCCTTGATCAGGTTTTCAAACCCCAGCAGACAGTGACCAAAGAACGGGTTGGGGTAATAGATATCGTGGTCATACTTCTGCCGATCTTCATAGATAAAACTCATATCGGCCTGCTGCGCCAGCGGGCTGTCACCGTCGCCACAAAACGCCGCCAGCCGGATATCGTTACGCTTCACCGCCTCGCTCCAGTTCAATGCCGAACCACTATTGCCCGATTTTGAAATCACGATCACCATATTGAAACGAAAACGCGTCTCCCGATCGAGAATATCGAAGTCAGGCCACAGCGACAGATAGCTGTCGATGCCCAGAGTCATAAACTTGTTGTACATGTACTGCGCCACCAGCTGCGAGAAACCGCTACCGTGGATCAGAATTTTCCCCTCATCGAGCAGATCGAGGAACTGCGCCTGCTGCTGCACGCTAACCGCCACGGGTGCCGATTTTTCAGCCAGATAGGCTGGCGCCATGGCCAGGTTGAATTTGATAAAATACACCAGCTCCAGATAGCCGCGAAATCCCAGTTTTTTGGCCAGCCGCACCACCGTTGACGGCGAGCTATAACAACGGGCGGAAAGCGCACGAATGCCCTCGTCGATGCAGGCATCGGGGTTATCGAGAATACAGTTGAGAATAGCCAGATCCGTTTTACTCAGATCCGCCTGGCTGAATACCTGTTTGAAGTTCACCGTCACCCCGTTGGCGCTATTATGACGAAAGAAGGTGGGTACTTTCTGGATGGCCAGCCCGTGGAGCGGCGGGTGTAACCCCAGGGGGCAAAAACTTGCCCCCTGGGGCCAAACTTATGGCTGGTCCGCTCGTGCTACCTTGCCGACCAGAAATTTATGCACAAACCGTGGCACCACTGCACTGGCCTGGCCATAGTGTTTTTCATCAAACTGGCTCTCCACCTGGCTGGGTTCCAGATTCAGCTCCATGGTATGCGCCCCGCCCAACCGGGCCTCATGCACAAAACCGGCGGCCGGGTAAACGTGGCCTGAGGTGCCGATAGCCACGAAAAAGTCGGCCTTGGCCAGCGCCTGATAAATTTCATCCATGCCCAGCGGCATTTCGCCGAACCATACTATGTGTGGCCGCAACGGCGCCGGGAACTGGCAGCAATGGCAGCGATCGTCGACGCTGAGATCTTCCGGCCAGTCAAATACCTGCCCGGAACTGGTGCAGCGCACTTTCAGCAGTTCGCCGTGCATATGCAACACTCGGGTGCTACCGGCACGTTCGTGCAGATTATCGATATTCTGCGTCACCAGCAGGAAGTTATCCCCCAGCCAGGCTTCGAGATCTGCCAGGGCACGGTGTGCGGCATTAGGCGCAATCTCCGGCGACTGCAGCTGGCGGCGACGCTCATTGTAAAACGTCTGAACCAGCTGCGGATCGCGCTGGTAACCCTCCGGCGTAGCAACGTCTTCTACCCGGTGCTCTTCCCACAGCCCGTCGGCAGCGCGGAAGGTGCGAATACCCGACTCGGCCGAGATCCCAGCCCCGGTCAACACCACGACAAACGGCTTTTTCAGCTCGGCGGCCGCCATGGTGTCGCGATGAAATATCCGCGAACGAAAGCGCTGATGCAGCACATGCTTACTCTTGCGAAACTGACACAGCCGATGGCGAGTGTGCATTAACTCTCTCCTTACTTTTCCCTGTTGTCCAAATTGAGGAACGCAGCTCCGCGCACCCCACCGGCATCGCCGTAGCGCGCCTTTTCAATCCGTGGCAACTTGGCCACCCGCAACAGATGCGCCGGCAAACGCTGCGGTAATTCCTGGTAGATCGCTTCAAAATTCGATAAACCGCCGCCAATCACCACCAGATGAGGGTCGATGATGGTCAGCAGATTACCCAGACATATCGCCAGCACGTCCATAAAACGTTCGACGTGAGCCACGGCCTGCGGCTCACCCGACTGATAATGCGCAATGATCTGCTGCGCAGGCAAGTGCTGCTGGTAAAAGTGGGCATACATCCACTCAAAACCGCGGCCGGAAATGTAATTTTCGATGCAACCCTGATGACCGCAACCACAAGGAACGCGAGGAATATCACTCCCCAGCACCTCAAGGGCATCTACCGGCAGGCGGAAGTGGCCGAATTCACCGGCGATATAATTACGCCCGGAGACCACCTTGCCATCGACGATTAACCCGCCGCCAACCCCGGTCCCGAGAATGATGCCCAACACCGTCGGATAGTGACGGAACTCTTCGTCCCAGGCTTCCGACAGTGCAAAGCAGTTGGCGTCATTATCAATGCGTACTTCGCGGCCAATCAGCTCGGCCAGGTCATGCGGCAGCTTCTGCCCCATCGCCGCCGGCACGTTGGCGGTGAACACCGTGCCGTCGTCATCGTTGGGCAGACCCGGAATGCCGATGCCGACCATGCCCTTCTGGCCGCAGAACGCATCCGCTTCAAAGGTCAGGTCGCGCAACGTCGCCAGCAGTTGCTGATAATCTTCACGCGGCGTTGGCACTCTTTTTTGCCAAATGCGCTGCAGGTCTGCGTCGAATACGCCCAGCTCAATCTTGGTGCCGCCCATATCGAAACCGTAGTACATAACCCACCCTCAGGCTAAAAAAATGGGGCGGCATCTCTGCCTCCCCTGATTTTGATTATTGTCCGCTCAACACTCGTGCCGGATCGATACGGCTGGCACGCCTGGCCGGATACCAGCTAGCCAATAGGCTGAGTACCAGCGCGGTCACCAATACAATCACCACGTCCAGCCAGTGCAGCTCGGAAGGCAGGAAGTCGATGAAGTAAATATCTCCCGACAGGAATGAGTGCCCCATCAGTTTTTCCAACCCTTTGATGATATTGGTCAGCTGCAGCGAGGCGATCACCCCGACCACCACGCCACTGACGCTGCCCACCAGCCCGGCCAACAGGCCGTACCAAATAAATATGGCGCGGATAAACCCGTCTTTGGCACCCAGGGTGCGCAGCACGGCGATATCGCCGCTCTTGTCCTTCACCGCCATCACCAGCGTAGAAACGATATTAAAGCAGGCAACGCCGATCACCAGCACCATCGCCAGATACATGATGGCGCGGATCATCTGGATATCGCGGTACATATAGCCGTAGGTGCCAATCCAGCTCTTGATGTAAACGTAGGAGTTGGTGACTTCACCGGCGTCACGCACCAGTTTGTTGGCGGCAAACACGTCGTTCACCTTGATGGCTATACCGGTCACGCTGTCGCCCATATCCAGATACTGCTGGGCATCGGCCAACGGCACCATCGCCAGGCTGTGATCGAGCTGCCCGCTGAGCTGCAAAATTCCGGTCACGTGCAGACGAATGCGTTTGGGTTGCAACAGCTTCATTTGCGGATCGCTGTTGGGGATCATCACCGTCACATAACTGCCCTGCTTGACGCCCAATGCATCCGCAACCCCCTTGCCGAGGATCACCTGTTGCTCACCGCTTTTGAAATTGGCCCAGGCATCGCCCTGCACGTATTTCGGCAGCGCACTGAGCTGGTTTTCCTGCTGAGGATCAACGCCTTTGACACCGACCGCACGCAGCTGCGCGCCATTTTCCATCAGGCCGGTAAAGTTGATATAGGGGGCGGCGGCGAGGATGCCCGGCACCTTCTCCACCCGTTGCAGAATCGACGACCAGTCTTTGAACGGCTGTTTCACCGGTTCGATTTCACCGTGCGGCACCACCGCCAGAATGCGGTTTTTCAGTTCGCGCTCAAAACCGTTCATGGCACTCAGGCCGACGATCAGCACCGCCACGCCCAGCGCAATACCGATAGTTGAAATCACCGAAATCAGTGACACCATACCGCCACGCTTGCGTCCACGGCTGAAACGCAGGGCCGTCAGAAAGGAAAGTGACGCGCCTGCCATTACTCAGCCCCCAACAGGGTCAACTGGGCCTGCAGATGGCCGTCAGCCATTTCCAGCTGGCGACTGAGGCGCTTGGCCAATTGCAGGTCATGGGTCACCACCAGGAACGCGGTGCCCTGGCGCACGTTCAGTTCACCGAGCAGATCAAAGATGCTGTCGGCGGTGCGTTTATCCAGGTTGCCGGTGGGCTCATCCGCCAATACCAACGACGGATTATTGACCAGTGCGCGGGCAATCGCCACGCGCTGACGTTCACCGCCAGACAGCTCTGAAGGCCGGTGCTTGCTGCGTTTTTCCAGCCCGACCGCGGTCAGCATTTCCAGCGCCTTTTCCTGCGCCTGCGCCGGTTTCATGCCGCCAATCAACAGTGGCATGGCGGCGTTCTCCAGGGCGGTAAAGTCCGGCAACAGGTGGTGGAACTGGTAGATAAAACCAAGCTGGCGGTTGCGCAGTTCGGCCTTGGCCGCCGAGGACAACGTATTCAGCGACTGCCCCTTGTAGACAACCTCGCCTGAGGTCGGTGAATCCAGCCCGCCCAACAGGTGCAGCAGAGTACTTTTACCGGAGCCAGAGCTGCCGACAATCGCCATCATCTCGCCCGGCTGCATGGCAAAACTGACATTACGCAGTACGTCGGTATGCAGGTTGCCTTCCTGATAAGTCTTGCACAGGTTGTCGCACTGCAACAAAAGATGGTTACTCATAACGTAAAGCCTCAGCGGGTTGTACGGCGGCAGCGCGCCATGAAGGGTAAAGCGTGGACAACAGGGAAACCGCCATCGCCGCTACGGCAATGACCGTCACCTGCAGCGGATCCACCGCCACCGGCAGCGATGCGCCGTCAATCAATGCGCCGAGGATCGGCATCAGGTTATTAAGATTGCTGGCCAGTAACACCCCGAGCAGCGTGCCGAGCAGCGAACCGATAATACCGGCGCTGGCACCCTGTACCATAAACACCGACATCACCTGTCGACGCGTCAGGCCCTGGGTCTGCAAAATAGCCACTTCGCCCTGCTTTTCCATTACCAGCAGGCCAAGGGAAGTAATAATGTTAAATGCCGCCACCGCCACGATCAGGCTAAGCAACAGCCCCATCATGTTCTTCTCCATACGCACCGCCTGGAACAGCTCGCCCTTGCGTTCGCGCCAGTCTTTCCATTCGGTACCCTGCGGCAATTTCTGTTGGCTGAGGGTATCCACCGTCAGCGGCTGCTGCAGGAACAGGCGCCAACCGGTGATATTACCGGCCGGATAGCGCAACAGGCGCGAAGCGTCCTGCTGATTGACCAGCATCTGGGTACCGTCTACTTCACTATTGGCGTGGAAGGTGCCAACCACGGTAAACAGACGCTGGATCGGAATGCGGCCCATCGGCGTGAACTGGCTGGCGCTCGGCACCATCACCCGCAGCGGATCGCCACGTTTAACGCCAAGTTGCCCGGCTAACTGTTCGCCGATGATGATGTTGTATTGGCCCGGCTGCAGCTGTTGCTGTTTGACGTTCACCAAAAACGGCGTCAGCGGATCGGCTTCGTCCGGGTTCACCCCCAGCATCACCCCCACCGCCACGCTGCGGGCGCTTTGCAGCACCACATCGCCGGTAGTCAAGGGCGCCACGCGGCTGACGCCCTGCAGGCTCTGCACCGCCGATGCCGGGATCTGTTGAGGATTGACTGACCCCTGGGGACTGGTAATCAACGCCTGCGGCATCAGGCCGAGGATGTTGTTCTCCAGATCCTTTTCAAAACCGTTCATCACCGACAAGACGGTAACCAACGCCATCACCCCCAGCGTAATGCCGATGGTGGAAAGCCAGGACACAAACCGCCCGAAGCGGTCTGAAGCTCGCCCGCGCATGTAGCGCAGGCCAATGAATAACGCGACAGGTTGATACATGAAATCCGTTTTGTTGCCGTAGCTTAAGCGAAAGTGATCAAGGATAATAAAGGCTATACCCCGTTTAGGGAACCACCCTGACGCCTTTTATTCCGCCGATCGCGCTAACGGCAGCACGTCACCCGGCGTCACGCTTTAACAGGTTGTAAACCGACACCCGCGAAATACCCAAGGCTTCCGCCGCCATGGTGGCTGCCCCGCGCAGTTGCAGATAGCCCTGCTGCTTTAACAGTTGGAGCGCCTGAAAACGTTGCTCGGAAGAGAGCGCACGCGGAGCGGTGGCATGCGAAGCCGCAAAGTTGTTGATCACCGAGGCGATGTCCGACAGCGAGCGCACACCTTCGGCAACCGGCTGCGGCGTGCTCTGCACCACTGCGGTTAACTGCTGCAAAATAGCGGTGGCACTGTTGAAAATCGAAACGTCCAGATTAAGACAAATCGCTGCCACAAAAACGCCCTGACTGTTGCGCAGACCTATTGAAGTGCTCTTGGCCGGTCGGCCGTCCGGGAAGGCATTGGCATAGTTTTGCACTACGTCTGGAAAATCCGGCGAGGCAATACGTTCCAGCCCCATTTCGCTGGCGGCGTCACCAATGTTGCGGTTAGACAGATTATTGGCGATGGCGACGATAGCATTCTCCGGCTGGGTCAGATCGTGCAGCACCACTTCACAACTGGGGGCAAACATCACGCCCAGCGCCTGGACAATTTTTTCCGCTTCGCGCAGTAACAGCGCATTTTCCTGTCTGAGATCGCTCATTAACTTAACCATTTGACAATAACTTAACAAAGAGTAAATTAAAATTTCCGGGTAATCAATCAACCTTTCACCAGCGCGAGGTCGCCATGAGTTCAACGCCCCACTGTATCACCGCCGCCGATATCTCTACTGCCGCAGAAATCCTGGCCGGACATGCCATCCGCACGCCGGTCATGACCTCGCAGCAGGCCGATCACCTCACCGGCGCGCAACTTTTCTTTAAATGCGAGAATTTCCAGCGCGTCGGCGCCTTCAAGTTTCGCGGCGCATACAATTCGATTGCTCAATTGAGTGATGCACAGCGCAAGGCAGGGGTGATTGCCTTCTCCTCCGGCAACCACGCGCAGGCCATGGCGTTAGCAGCCCGGGAATTAGGGGTTAGCGTAACCATAGTGATGCCGCACGACGCCCCTGCGGCCAAACTGGCGGCAACGCGCGGTTACGGCGCCAAGGTGGTGATTTATCAGCGCCACAGCGAAGACCGCGCCGCCATTACTCAGCGACTGGCGGCCGAACAGGGCCTGACCATAATCCCTCCCTATGATTACCCGCAGGTGATCGCCGGTCAGGGCACGGCCACCAAAGAACTGATTGAGGAAGTCGGTCCTTTGGATGTGTTGCTGGTCTGCACCGGCGGCGGTGGCTTGCTGGCCGGCAGCGCGGTCGCAGCGCACCACTGGTCGCCGGACTGTAGGGTGTTCGGCGTGGAGCCACAGGCGGGCAACGACGTGCAGCAGGCATTCCGCAGCGGTCATCCGGTACAGATCCCGGTCCCCAAGACCATCGCCGACGGCGCACAGACTCAGCAGGTGGGTGCGTTGACCTTCCCGATCATTCAGCAGTACGTCGAGGATATCCTGACGGTCAGCGACCAACAGCTGTGTCGGCAAATGCGCTTCTTTATGGAGCGAATGAAAATGGTGGTCGAACCGACCGGTTGCCTGGCCGCAGCGGCGGCGATGAATTCGCTGCTCGATTTGCGCGGCAAAAAGGTCGGGGTGATCGTCAGCGGTGGCAACGTTGACGTCGATAAAATCGCCGACTATCTCGCCATGGCGGCGCAAGAATAACGCCATCAGGTGGTTAAACATACGCCAATAGACCGCCGCATCGCGCTTTTACCTGTGTCAGTTTACTGCCCAGTGGGCTAGTATTAGCGGGTAAAGGCGCAGCGTGATTTGTGCCAGGGCGAAATTTAACACATTGATTAAAGATACCTTCATGAGCATCTCCGATAACCGTAACCGTTCTGCTTCTTCTTCATCCTCCCGTTATTCCCTGCCTGAGCGTGCGGGCGATTTGCGCCAGTTGGGGCAACTGACCGGCTCGGCCTGTGCCGTGGAATGCGCCGAGATTGTCGAACGTCACAACGGGCCGGTGATGCTGATCGCCCCGGACATGCAAAATGCCCTGCGTCTGCGCGACGAAATTCAGCAATTTACCGATCAAATGGTCACCACGCTGTCCGACTGGGAAACTCTGCCCTACGACAGCTTCTCGCCGCATCAGGAAATCATCTCCGCCCGTCTGTCGAGCCTGTACCATCTGCCGACCATGGTGCGCGGTGTGATCATTCTGCCGGTCAATACTCTGATGCAGCGCGTTTGCCCGCACGAATTCCTGCACGGCCACGCGCTGGTGATGAAAAAAGGCCAGCGCCTGTCGCGCGACAAGCTGCGCGCTCAACTGGAGCAGGCCGGCTACCGCAGCGTTGATCAGGTGATGGAGCATGGCGAGTTTGCCACCCGCGGTGCACTGCTTGATCTGTTCCCTATGGGTAGCGAAGAACCTTACCGCATCGATTTCTTCGATGACGAGATCGACAGCCTTCGCACCTTTGATGTCGACAACCAGCGCACGCTCAGCGAAGTCGATGCTATCAACCTGTTGCCGGCCCATGAATTTCCAACCGACAAAAATGCCATCGAGCTGTTCCGCAGCCAGTGGCGTGAGCAGTTTGAGGTGCGCCGCGACGCCGAACATATTTATCAGCAGGTCAGCAAAGGCACCTGGCCGGCCGGTATCGAATACTGGCAGCCGCTATTCTTCAGCCAACCACTGCCTTCGTTGTTCAGTTATCTGCCGGACAACACGCTAATCGTCAATACCGGTAATCTGGAGAGCGCCGCCGAACGCTTCTGGCAAGACGTCAACCAACGCTATGAGAGTCGCCGCGTCGATCCTATGCGGCCGCTGTTGGCCCCGGACAGCCTGTGGTTACGGGTTGATGCGCTGTTTGGTGAACTGAAAGCCTGGCCGCGCATGGCGCTGAAAACCGAAGAGCTGCCTGCCAAAGCCGGTAACACCAATCTGGATTACCGCACACTGCCGGATCTGGCGGTACAAGCCCAGCAGAAAGCGCCACTGGACAGCCTGCGTCACTTTATTGAAAGCTTCGACGGCAGCATTATTTTCTCGGTCGAAAGTGAGGGACGCCGCGAAACGCTGCAGGATCTGCTCGGCCGCATCAAGCTCCGTCCTTCACTGATCCAGCATCTCGATCAGGCCGAGGCGGCAGGCCGTTACATGATGGTCGGCGCCTCCGAACGCGGTTTCCTCGACGGCATGCGCAACCGGGCCTTGGTTTGCGAAAGCGATCTGCTCGGTGAACGCGTCAGTCGCCGTCGGCAAGACAATCGTCGCACCATCAATACCGATGTTCTGATCCGCAATCTGGCAGAATTGCACCCCGGCCAACCGGTGGTGCATTTGGAACACGGCGTTGGCCGTTACGTTGGTCTGACTACGCTGGAAGCCGGTGGCATCAAGGCCGAATACCTGATCCTGTCCTACGCCGGTGAAGATAAACTCTACGTGCCGGTCTCGTCGCTGCATCTGATCAGCCGTTACGCCGGCGGAGCGGACGAAAACGCGCCGCTGCACAAACTGGGCGGTGATGCCTGGTCGCGCGCGCGGCAAAAAGCCGCCGAGCGGGTGCGCGACGTGGCGGCAGAACTGCTGGATATTTACGCCCAGCGCGCCGCCAAAACCGGCTTTGCCTTTAAACATGACCGCGAACAGTATCAGCTGTTCTGCCAGGCCTTCCCGTTTGAGACCACCCCGGACCAGGAGCAGGCGATTAACGCCGTGCTGAGCGACATGTGCCAGCCACTGGCCATGGACCGCCTGGTGTGTGGTGACGTCGGCTTCGGCAAAACCGAAGTGGCGATGCGCGCCGCCTTCCTGGCGGTGGAGAACGGCAAACAGGTTGCGGTACTGGTGCCAACCACCCTGCTGGCACAGCAGCATTTCGACAACTTCCGCGATCGCTTCGCCACCTGGCCGATCCGCATTGAGATGATGTCGCGCTTCCGCAGTGCCAAGGAACAGCAACAGGTGATGGACGATGCCGTCGACGGCAAAGTAGATATCATCATCGGCACCCACAAACTGCTGCAGAGCGATCTGCGCTGGAAAGATCTGGGGCTGCTGATTGTCGATGAAGAACACCGATTCGGTGTGCGCCACAAAGAACGCATCAAGGCGATGCGTGCCGATGTGGATATCCTGACGCTGACCGCCACGCCGATCCCGCGTACCCTGAATATGGCCATGAGCGGCATGCGCGACCTGTCGATTATTGCCACCCCACCGGCCCGCCGTCTGGCGGTAAAAACCTTTGTACGCGAGTACGACAGCCTGGTGGTGCGTGAGGCGATCCTGCGTGAAGTACTGCGCGGCGGCCAGGTTTACTACCTGTATAACGACGTTGAAAACATCGAAAAAGCAGCAGCAAAACTGGCGGAATTAGTGCCGGAAGCGCGTATTGCCATCGGCCACGGCCAAATGCGTGAACGCGATCTGGAACGGGTGATGAATGACTTCCATCACCAGCGCTTTAACGTACTGGTCTGCACCACCATTATCGAAACCGGCATCGACATTCCCAGCGCCAATACCATTATCATCGAGCGTGCCGATCGCTTCGGGCTGGCGCAGCTGCACCAGCTACGTGGCCGCGTCGGGCGTTCGCACCATCAGGCCTACGCCTATCTGCTGACGCCGCCCCCGAAAGCCATGAGCACCGACGCCCATAAACGTCTGGAAGCCATAGCATCACTGGAAGACCTGGGTGCCGGCTTTGCCCTGGCCACCCACGATCTGGAGATCCGCGGCGCAGGCGAACTGCTCGGTGAAGACCAGAGCGGCCAGATGACCACCGTGGGGTTCTCGCTGTATATGGAACTGCTGGAAAGCGCAGTGGACGCACTTAAAAACGGACGCGAGCCTTCTCTGGAAGATCTCACCAGCAACCAGACCGAAGTGGAGCTGCGCATGCCGGCCCTGCTGCCGGACGATTACATTCCGGACGTCAATACTCGCCTGTCGTTCTATAAGCGCATAGCCAGCGCGAAAAACGACGATGAACTCGAAGAGTTGAAGGTGGAACTGATTGACCGCTTTGGCCTGCTGCCGGATCCGGCGCGCAACCTGCTGCAAAGCGCGGCGCTGCGTCAACATGCGCAGTTACTTGGCATCAAGCGCATCGAAGGTAATGAACGCGGTGGGTTCATTGAGTTTGGCGAAAAAAACAAGGTCGACCCAGGCTATTTAATTGGGCTGTTGCAAAGCAATCCGCAGATCTATCGCCTGGATGGGCCGAGCAAGCTGAAATTTATGCTGGATCTGACCGATCGCCAGAAGCGCCTGAAATTTACCGAAGAGCTATTGACCGCATTCCGCGAACATACGCTGGCCGCCTGAGCCAATAACCCCTTCTGAGTCCGTCAGGAGGGGTTATTGCTGCCGAAAGCCGGCCCCCAGAGGCGAAAACGGCATCAGCCGGCTGCAGACCACCTGATTTTTCCCGCCACGCTTGGCCTCATACAGGGCTTCGTCCGTCACCTCTATCGCTTTATCTACCGCCATACCGGGCAGATACAGTGAGGCTCCGATAGAAACGGTAATTTGTGTCTCGTTGCCTTCATCGAGCAAAAATATCGTTGTCTCCACGCTGCGACGAATGCGTTCCGCTACCCTGCCGATAATCTTCGGATCATAGCTGGCGGTGATCACCATAAACTCCTCACCGCCATAGCGACCGACAAAATCTTCACTACGCACGCTGTTTTGCAACAACTGTCCCATCTGGGTCAGCAACAGATCCCCGGCCAAATGACCGTAGGTATCATTGATACGCTTGAAATTATCCAGATCGAGGATCATCAACCCGCAGGGACGCCGCTCTGCATGTTGCATCATCAGGCGATAGTCGACGCTGGCACGGTTACCAAGATGAGTCAGGCTGTCGGTGGTGGCCTTATCACGCATCGAAAAATAGGCGTGAATATGCCGCTCTTTGAAGTTCAGCGCGTGATAGCAAATCGCCAGGCACAGGGCGGAAATGGCCTGATACAGCAACGCATCCAGCCACAGGGAGCGCATATCGACCAAAAAACAGACCACCAGGATGCGATATAACGCAATCAGACCCAGGGTCAGATAGAACACCCGGTTCGACTTTTTCAACCAGACTCGCGACAGCAACAAGGGAATGATGATCGAGCCGATAAACAGGTTATCGACGGTAAACCCGCCGCTCACGACCAACAACATCAGATAGCACGCCATTCCACTGAGCGCACCGCCAAAGAAGGTCACCAATATCATTGGGATCATCACGAAGCTGTAATGGACGTTATCAATCAGCTCCAGCCGATCCTGATTCAGAAACAGTATCGCCAGCCCGGCCAGCAGGCCAAAAAGCAGGCGTTTCCATCCTTCGGACTGATATGAAAAAGGAGCATTCTTGCTGAGGGCAACATAGCTGACCGACAGCGTGGCGTAGGTGATGCAAGCGTCGCTATAAAGATTGGGAATTGACGCAACGTAAGTCATAAATATTCGCTATGCTCCGCGGAAATTACAGGGTGATTAAGCAATAAATTTTGAGCACCAATCCCTGTCTCATCCATTCCGGCATGGAACATATTACTCGGATTAATAATAGACTAGCAGTTCTATGTTATTTCCAAGGTATCTATCCCACCTGCCCGGTTCAGGATAGTCTGTCAGTCACCTTGAGAGGAGCGACAGCTATGAATATCGATGATGATTTGCAAGCGCTGACCCAACAGGAAGCGACGTTGACCTTCAGTCACTTTGACCATAATACCGCCTGGGAACTGGGATCGGCATTGAAATCCGCTGCAGAACGTGGCCGCCTGTCCATCGCCATCGAAATCCAGCTTGCGGGTCAGACGCTGTTTTATTATGCCATGCCCGGCACCACGCCTGATATTGCAGACTGGGTGCGACGTAAACGCAACGTGGTGAATCACTTCCACAAAAGTTCTTACGCTATCGGCCTGCGTCTGCAGCAACGCCAATCGACGCTGGAAGAGCGCTATGGACTCAGCGTACGCGACTACTCGGCGCACGGCGGGGCCTTTCCGATTAATTTAGCCGGGCTCGGCTGCATCGGCACCATCAGCATTTCCGGCTCGCCGCAGCTGGAGGATCATAATCTGCTGGTCAGCACCCTGGCTCACTTTCTCGGCTTATCCCTGCCGGCAGTGCATTAAGCGATAAAACTCACGCTATTCTCTTTAGGCTGGCCGCCAGAGTCGCGACCAGCCTGCCGTCTGATATTTATCGCCGTTTTGAAAGATTCTACTTTCATTTTCCCGCGGCGCATTGATGTATGTCTAGGAAACAGCGCCACAACTGGCGTATGGTGTCTGTCAGCTATTCGAGACGGACCGCAACCGGCCCGCCATTCCGTTCTCTTTTATAGACTTGGTTTACACCCCAGATGAAAACGCATGAAATTAACGGCATTCGGCCGTTTAGCGCACTGATTGATGCCTGTTGGCGAGACCCCTATTCCCTGCAACGTTTGCTAAAAGACGCCATCGCCGGCGTCACCGTCGGCATTATCGCCATTCCCCTGGCGATGGCACTGGCGATTGCCAGCGGCGTTCCTCCTCAATATGGGTTGTACACGTCGGCGGTCGCCGGGATTGTGATCGCCATTAGCGGCGGCTCGCGCTACAGCGTTTCCGGGCCTACCGCCGCCTTCGTGGTGATCTTGTATCCGGTTTCACAGCAGTTCGGCCTCTCTGGCCTGTTGATCGCCACCCTGCTTTCCGGGCTGTTTTTGGTGCTCATGGGGTTGGCACGTTTCGGTCGACTGATTGAATATATTCCCCTTTCGGTGACGCTGGGCTTTACCTCCGGTATTGCCATTACCATCGCCACCATGCAGGTGAAGGACTTCTTCGGTCTGCAACTGGCGGAGGTGCCGGAACATTATGTGGGTAAGGTCTACGCCCTGTTGCAGGCGCTGCCCACGCTGGATATCGGCGATACGCTGATCGGTGCAGTGACCCTGTTGATCCTGATATTTTGGCCGAAACTTGGCCTGAGGGTGCCGGGCCATTTACCGGCGTTGCTGGCAGGCACGGCGGTGATGGGCATTCTGGCGCTGTTTGACCACCCGGTGGCAACCATCGGCTCTCGTTTCAGCTACCTGCTGGCCGACGGTACGCAGGGCCAGGGCATTCCGCCCATTTTGCCGCAGTTGATGCTGCCGTGGGATCTGCCGGCCGGGGACGGCAAGCCGATGGCGCTGAGCTGGCAGACAATTTCCGCCCTGCTACCGGCGGCATTCTCCATGGCCATGCTGGGCGCCATTGAATCCCTGCTGTGTGCCGTAGTGTTGGACGGCATGACCGGCAAGAAACACAACTCCAATACCGAGCTTATCGGCCAGGGAGCGGGCAATATTATCGCTCCGTTCTTTGGCGGCATTACCGCCACTGCCGCCATTGCGCGTTCCGCAGCCAACGTGCGCGCCGGGGCCACTTCGCCCGTGTCCGCCATTATCCATGCGTTGCTGGTGCTGTTGGCGCTGCTGGTGCTGGCGCCGTGGCTGTCCTGGCTGCCGCTGGCGGCAATGGCGTCGCTGCTGCTGATGGTCGCCTGGAATATGAGTGAAGCCCATAAGGTGGTTTATTTACTGCGGCGGGCACCGAAGGACGACATTCTGGTGATGCTGCTGTGCCTGTCGCTGACGGTGCTGTTTGATATGGTGATCGCCATTACCGTAGGCATAGTGCTGGCCTCATTGTTATTTATGCGTCGCATTGCGCGCATGACACGCTTGAGCGAACTGAGCGCCGAAAATGGCCGCCTGGTGCTGCGAGTGAATGGTCCATTATTCTTCGCCGCCGCCGAACGCATTTTTAACGAGTTGCTGGTACGCAGTGAAAGTTATGACGTGATTGTCTTGCAGTGGGATGCGGTACCGGTGCTGGACGCCGGTGGCCTGGATGCCCTGCAGCGCTTTATCGAAGCCCTGCCACCAGGCAAGCAACTGGCGATCACCGATATGCCGTTCCAGCCGTTGAAAACGCTGGCGCGAGCGCGGGTACAGCCGATTGAGGGGAAACTGCATTTCTACGCAACGCTACCCGAAGCCTTGGCCGAGCTAGACGCCTAAAAACTTAAAGCCCGACAAGTCGGGCTTTAAGTTGCTGACAAACCCGTATAAAGGTTGAATCGGTAGGGGTCGAACATGTTCGACCCGATTTAACTCGTTGATTATGCTATAGGGCGCAGCATGCAGCGCCCCTACCACTAAGCAACAGAGCTCTTTATCAACCGTCTGAGAGTTTGCTTATCGTACTTAGTTGCTGGTATCGAGCTCTGGGAAGCTCTTCACCAGATCGTCGATGGCTTTCATCTGCACCAGGAACGGCTCCAGCTTGTCCAGCGGCAACGCGGACGGGCCATCACACTTGGCACTGTTCGGCTCTGGGTGCGCTTCAATAAACAGCCCAGCCAGGCCAACCGCCATACCGGCACGCGCCAGTTCGGCAACCTGCGCACGACGACCGCCGGATGCGGCACCAAACGGGTCACGGGTCTGCAGGGCGTGGGTCACGTCGAAGATCACCGGATGACCGCCAGTGGCATTTTTCATCACGTTGATACCCAGCATGTCGACCACCAGATTATCGTAACCAAAGTTGCTGCCGCGATCGCACAAGATCACCTGATCGTTACCGCCTTCCTTGAACTTGTCGACGATATTGCCCATTTGGCCCGGGCTGACGAACTGAGGTTTCTTGACGTTGATCACCGCACCGGTTTTCGCCATCGCTTCTACCAGATCGGTTTGGCGTGCCAGGAATGCCGGCAGCTGGATCACGTCAACCACTTCGGACACCGGCTGCGCCTGTGAAGCTTCATGCACGTCGGTGATGGTTTTCACGCCGAAGGTCTTCTTGATTTCTTCGAAGATCTTCATCCCTTCTTCCAGGCCTGGACCACGGTAAGAGTGGATGGAAGAACGGTTGGCTTTATCAAAAGAAGCTTTAAAAACGTAAGGGATGCCCAGTTTTTGCGTCACGGTGACGTAGTGTTCGCAAATGCGCATCGCCAGATCGCGCGATTCCAACACGTTCATACCGCCAAACAGCACAAACGGCAGATCGTTCGCTACGTTGATGTCACCAATGCTAACTACTTTCTGTTTCATGCTTTCGCCTTTGTTGATGTTAAATCAAATGAATTAATGCAGCGTGACCTGTTTCGGTTCAATCGAGTGGATCTGTACTTTGATCACTTCGCTGACCGGATCTTCAGGACACTGTTCGACAAAATAATTGAGATCGGAAATAGCGATATGGTTGCATTCCAACTGGGCGTAAATCAGCCCACGGTCACGGATTTCGTACGGGTCATCCGGATCGAAACACAGCACCGTTTCGCTGGCCCGCAACGCCATTTCCATCTGTTGTTCTTCCATCAGGGCGGCTTTCAGCGTATCGAGCATCTTACGCACTACCATGACGTTTTCTGACTCATCGAGATCATCGTCTTCCAACTCGGCGCCCAGACCCAGGTTGCCCTTGATCCACACTTCCAGTTGATGCTCGTTGAGCGTCTCGCCGTTCAACGGATTGATCAGCCACATCTCTTCATCCAGCCAGTCTGCCCGCAGGATCAGTTGAGTGGGGAAAATCACCGGCAACAGCGGTAAATCCAGATGCGCAGCGATGTGCAGGAAAATGGTGCCAAGGGAAACCGGCGTGCCCTGCCGCCCTTCCAGCACCTTGTCGAGCCAAATCGCGTCGGACAGACGATACACGCCGCCGGCGCCGCCAAAACCCCAGGTTTTGAAGAACAGTTCAATGAGTGCGTCCAGTTGCTGTTCCTGGCTGAGATCCTTTGGCATCGCCGCACGTGCTTCATCGACCAGCTGTTGCAGCTTGCGTTCGACTTCGGCGGTAGGGAAATCACGCCGCACGGACTGCGAAACCAGGATCACGCCCGCGCTCAGCAGCGCGGTGTTAAATTCAAAATCAGCAATGCTACTCATAAGTATCCCATCAGAAAGGGTATTTTCGTCGTGGCAAGTTTAATTATCAGGTACAGACAGCCCAACGCCAGCACAAACGCCAGGGTGCGCAGGTTCTTACTTTTGGTCTTCTTGCCCAATGCGACGTAGCCAAGCAGGATATAGATAATAACGCCAAACAGCTTCTCGGTCAGCCACGAGTCCATACCCAGCAGCGGATAAAGCTTGAACATCACCACCAACGCGATACCACTGACGAACAACACCGTATCATTTATGTGCGGCGTTATCTTCACCCAGCGCTTGTTCATCATTGCCGAGTCTCGCCATTTCCAGAAAAATCGCAATACAAACAAGATAATACTGATGGTGACTGTCAACAGGTGCAGATGTTTTAACGCTGAGTAGACTGCCATATTGCTTCCTTTTGTTTATTCGCCGTGTGCTTTGTTTTTGTTAGTTCTCAGTTACTGCTGCGGCCATTGGCCAAAAGTCACGCGATCGTTATCACCGTAGTCACGGCGGGTAGCGATCGAAATAAAACCGGCGGCCTGCAGCAATGCGCGCACGCTCTCGCCCTGTTGCCAACCGTGCTCCAGCAGCAGCCAGCCCTGTGGCTGCAGATACTGCGGTGCCTGCTGCACAATAGCGGATAAATCCGCCAACCCGTGCTGCTGCGCGACCAGTGCGCTGCTGGGTTCGAAACGTACGTCGCCCTGCGCCAGGTGCGGATCGGCAGCGTCGATATACGGAGGATTACTGGCGATCAGGGCGAAAGTTTGCCCTGCCAGAGGCGCAAACCAACTGCCCTGAAGAAATTGTGCGTTGCCGATCGCCAGCTTCTGCGCATTATGTTGCGCCAGCGCTACGGCTTCAGGCTGTAAATCAACGCCGGTCACCCTGCAGTCCTGGCGTTCGCTGGCCAGCGCCAACGCAATGGCACCGGTGCCGGTGCCAAGATCGAGGATGTTGCAAGAGGATGACGGCAGGCGCTCCAGCGCCAGTTCCACCAGGCATTCGGTGTCCGGACGTGGGATAAGGGTGGCCGGCGAGACCGATAGCGGCAGCGACCAAAACTCGCGTTCTCCAATCAGATAAGCCACCGGCTCGCCACGTTCGCGGCGCACCAGCAGCCTTTCCAACTGTTCTTGCTGTTGTTGCGTCAGCAAAGTTTCGCCAAATGCCATCAGAAAGGTTCTGGCCCGGCCGGTCACGAAACCCAGCAGGATTTCCGCATCACGCCGGGCACTGTCACTCTGCGTCAACCGGGCAGCCGCGGCTTTCAGCCAGGATTGATAATCCATTACTCTGGCTCAGCGGACAGCGCGGCGAGCTGGTCGGCCTGATATTCCTGCACAATAGGTTGGATCAGCATGTCCAGCTTGCCCTCCATCACCTCGTCCAGACGGTACAATGTCAGGTTGATGCGGTGGTCGGTCACGCGCCCCTGCGGGAAGTTGTAGGTGCGGTTGCGATCGGAACGGTCGCCGGTGCCCAACAGATTACGACGGGTTGATGCCTCGGCCTGCTGGCGCTTGGCCATTTCGGCAGCGCGGATACGCGCCCCCAGCACTGACATCGCCTTGGCTTTGTTTTTGTGCTGTGAACGTTCGTCCTGACACTCCACCACAATACCGGTTGGCAAGTGGGTAATACGGATAGCCGAGTCGGTGGTGTTAACGTGCTGGCCACCGGCACCGGAGGAACGGAAGGTATCAATTTTCAGATCGCCGGCATTGATCTCCGGCAGCTCGGCTTCCGGCACCGCCGGCATCACCGCCACGGTACAGGCGGAGGTATGAATACGCCCCTGCGACTCGGTTTCCGGCACGCGCTGCACGCGGTGGCCACCAGACTCAAACTTCAGTTGGCCGAAAACGCCGTCGCCAGACACCTTGGCAATCACTTCTTTATAGCCGCCGTGCTCGCCTTCGTTGGCACTCATGATCTCGACGCGCCAGCGACGCGTTTCGGCATAGCGGCTGTACATACGGAACAGATCGCCGGCGAAAATCGCCGCTTCGTCACCGCCGGTACCGGCACGCACTTCCAGGAAGCAATCGCGCTCATCATCCGGATCTTTCGGCAACAGCAGCACTTGTAATTGCTGCTCCAGCTCTTCCGTTGCCGCCTTGGCGTCTTTCAACTCTTCCTGCGCCATTTCGCGCATTTCCGGGTCATCCAGCATCATTTCTGCCGTGGCCAGATCGTCTTGCACCTTACGCCATTCAAGGAAACAGCGGCTGACATCGGTCAACTGTGCATATTCGCGCGACAGCGCGCGGAACCGATCCTGCTCGGCAATAACGCCGGCATCGCCGAGCAGCGCCTGCACTTCTTCATGGCGCTCTTGTAACGCTTCCAGTTTGGCAACAATAGAAGGCTTCATGCGTGGTATTAAACCCTGTTAATAAAGAGAAAACTAATGCTGATCCAGCCCGAGGCTGTCGCGTAATAATTGCAACCGCTCCACGTCGCCATCGCCGGCGGCCTGTTGGAGGGATTTGGTAGGGGCATGAATAAGACGGTTGGTCAGCCGGTGGGCCAGCTCGTGGATAACCTGCTCCACGTCCGCGCCCTGCGCAATGGCGGCCAGGGCTTTGGCTTCCATTTCCGCACGGATCTGATCGGCCTGTGAACGGTAGTCGCGGATGGTTTCCACTGCGCCCTGCGAGCGCAACCAGGCCATAAAGTTGATGCTTTCCTGCTGGACGATTGACTCAGCCTGCACCGCCGCGGCCTTGCGCTGCGCCAGGTTGCTCTGAATGATGGCATGCAGATCGTCCACGCTATATAAATAGGCGTTAGCCAGCTTGCCCACTTCAGGTTCGATATCGCGCGGTACGGCAATATCCACCAGCAGCATTGGCTGGTTGCGGCGCGCTTTCAGCGCTCGCTCCACCATCCCTTTACCGATGATCGGCAGTGGGCTGGCGGTAGAACTGATAATAATGTCGGCGTCCGCCAGACGTTCGTCGATTTCCGGCAAGGTGATCACTTCTGCGCCGACTTCGTCCGCCAGCAGCTGGGCGCGCTCGCGGGTACGGTTGGCAATAATCATATGCCGTACTTTATGCTCGCGCAGATGACGCGCTACCAGTTCAATGGTTTCACCGGCCCCCACCAACAGGACGTTCAGTTCGGCAAGGGATTCGAATATCTGGCGTGCCAGGGTACAGGCGGCAAAGGCCACGGATACCGCACTGGCGCCGATTTCGGTTTCGGTACGTACGCGTTTGGCGACGGAGAAGGATTTTTGGAACAGACGCTCAAGCTCACCAGACAGTGACTGCCCGCGTTGGGACTCGGCAAAGGCTTTCTTCACCTGCCCAAGAATTTGCGGTTCGCCCAGCACCAGTGAATCCAACCCGCTGGCCACGCGCATCAGGTGGCTAACGGCTTCGTTGCCGTGGTGCCAGTACAGGCTTTTACTCACCTCTTCCGGGCGCAGGTGGTGGTACTCACACAGCCAGGAGACCAGCTGTTCGTGAATATGTTCCTGTTGCTCCACGCTAAGATACAGTTCGGTGCGGTTGCAGGTAGACAACACGACACCGCCCTGCACCAACGGTTGTTGGAGCAAGCTGGTTAGCGCCTGTTCGATAGACTCTGGGGAGAAGGTCACCCTTTCACGCAGAGAAACCGGAGCGGTTTTGTGATTTATACCTAACGCCAGCAGGGTCATTGCTTCGAGTAATACTTCTTTTGGTACGGGTTCTCGTTGAACGGCATTCTACTTGATGCGCGGGATCAATAAAAGGCACAACCGCATCTTCCGTCCAATCGCTGAAATAGACAGCATCAATGAGTGATTAGTAATAAATACAGCAAGATAAAGAATAATTTGACGACATAACATACTGAATTTTAGTGCAGTATGCGATATTCCGCACAGTATTGAGTAAAACTGACCAACCTGAGTATGGGGATAGCGATCAAATAACCGGCGTTTACCAGCCCAAAGTGCCGCAACGAAAGGTCGGATCCAAAATGAAGGAAACCTGTTGGCAAAAAACATGCTTCGCCTGCAGGTAAAAAAATGCCGAGCCCGCAAAACATAACAGCGAAATAACGATTCGAACTGCAAGCTTCATAATCCTCGGATCTCCCCACCGCGATAGACTCTGGCGATATTACAGAACGCTACATCAACTAAACGCCAACGGCAGCAACACCCGGCCCCAGAGATATTCTTGCGTCCAGAGCGCAGGTTGGAACGATTGTGTTAATCTTATCAGCGAAGACCGCACCTGGCCCCGTGCCCAAGAGCGGTGACAAAGCCGGGAAGTTTCAACGCGATGCAGCAAAAAATTGACGAGCCGGCGTTGCCCCGCTAGCGTAAATGCTGATACCAAGGTCTCGCTGTGCGTGCCCGCAAGGACAAAAGGACAAGAGAAAGTTATGCCAATCCGCAAAGTTAGTTTGCTCCGCCTGATCCCGCTGGCCAGCCTGGTGCTGGCCGCCTGTACTACCACCAAGCCGACCGGCCCGGCCACCAGCCCGACGTCGCCGCAGTGGCGTGCCCACGAACAAGCGGTGCAACAGCTGAGTCAGTATCAGACCCGTGGTTCTTTCGCCTACCTGTCAGATCAGAAAAAAGTCTACGCCCGCTTCTTCTGGCAACAGTATTCCCCAGACCGTTATCGCCTGCTGCTGACCAACCCGCTTGGCAGTACCGAGCTTGACCTCAACGTACAGAAAAACGTAGTGCAGTTGACGGATAACCAGGGCAAACGTTACGTCAGCGACAATGCCGAAGAGATGATCCGCAAGCTGACCGGCATGGCCATTCCGCTGGACAACCTGCGCCAGTGGATGCTCGGCCTGCCGGGTGAGGCCAGCGACTTCAAGCTCGATGACCAATATCGCCTGAACTCGCTGACCTACCAACAAGGTAGCCAGACCTGGACCGTGGATTACCAGGACTACAACAACAGCCTCAAACCACAGTTGCCAAGCCGTCTGGAACTGAAACAGGGTGACCAGCGCATCAAACTGAAAATGGACGATTGGACGCTTAAATGATTCGTCAATGGCCATCGCCAGCTAAACTCAATTTGTTTTTGTACATTACCGGCCAACGTGAAGACGGCTATCACCTGCTGCAGACGCTGTTCCAGTTTCTGGATTACGGCGACACGCTGACCATCGACGTGCGCCAGGATGACGCCATTCACCTGCTGACCCCGGTGGCCGGCGTGCCGGATGAGCAAAACCTGATCGTCCGCGCCGCCCGTTTGCTGCAACAGCATTGCGATCGTCATGGGCTAAACACCGCCCCGCGCGGTGCCGACATCAGCATCGAAAAACGTCTGCCGATGGGTGGCGGACTGGGCGGCGGTTCCTCCAATGCCGCCACGGTGTTAGTGGCGCTCAATGATCTGTGGCGCTGCGGCTTGAGCGACGAGCAGTTGGCAGAGCTGGGGCTGGCCCTTGGTGCCGATGTTCCGGTGTTCGTTCGCGGCCATGCCGCCTTTGCCGAAGGTATTGGCGAACGTTTGCAACCGGCCAATCCGCAGGAAAAGTGGTATCTGGTGGCCCATCCGGGTGTCAGCATCCCGACCCCGGTTATTTTTGGCGATGCCGATTTAAAAAGAGACACCCCGGTTCGCCCATTAAATGTGCTGTTACAGGCAACTTACGCAAATGATTGCGAACCAATAGCAAGAAAACGTTTTCGCGAGGTTGAACAGCTTGTTTCTTGGCTGTTAGAATACGCGCCGTCACGCCTGACTGGCACAGGTGCTTGTGTGTTTGCTGAATTCGACACAGAAACCGCCGCCCGTCAGGTGTTAAATCAAGCCCCGGAGTGGATACGTGGTTTTGTAGCGCGTGGCGTTAACGTCTCTCCACTACATCGCATTCGTTCCGGGCAGATTGAACCGTAGTTCTCGTTTCGCTGCGCAGAGTCGCTCACACCTGGCCCTGTCATCCCTGCGCCGCTGCGGTTTCAAATTTTTTTTACACACCCGTATGATATTGCGCCGGCGTCGCTAACTGCCCCTTAGCGAGGCCGAATGACAATATCTTCTCTGGACGCATGCCTGAGGTTCTTCTCGTGCCTGATATGAAGCTTTTTGCTGGTAACGCCACCCCGGAACTAGCACAACGTATTGCCAACCGTTTGTACACCAGCCTTGGTGACGCCGCAGTAGGTCGTTTTAGCGACGGCGAAGTGAGCGTGCAAATCAACGAAAATGTACGCGGCGGTGATATTTTCATCATCCAGTCCACCTGTGCCCCTACCAACGATAACCTGATGGAACTGGTTGTTATGGTAGATGCTCTGCGTCGCGCCTCCGCAGGTCGTATTACTGCTGTTATCCCTTATTTCGGCTATGCCCGCCAGGATCGCCGCGTGCGTTCTGCTCGTGTGCCAATCACCGCCAAAGTTGTCGCCGACTTCCTCTCCAGCGTTGGGGTTGACCGCGTACTGACGGTGGATCTGCACGCTGAACAGATCCAGGGCTTCTTCGATGTTCCTGTAGATAACGTGTTCGGTAGCCCGATCCTGCTCGAAGACATGCTGCAACAGAATCTGGAGAACCCAATCGTGGTTTCCCCGGACATCGGTGGCGTAGTGCGCGCCCGCGCTATCGCCAAACTGCTGAACGATACCGATATGGCTATCATCGATAAACGCCGCCCACGTGCGAACGTTTCCCAGGTGATGCACATTATTGGTGACGTGGCAGGCCGTGACTGCGTGCTGGTTGACGACATGATCGACACCGGCGGTACCTTGTGTAAAGCAGCTGAAGCGTTGAAAGAACGCGGTGCCAAGCGCGTATTTGCCTACGCGACCCACCCGATCTTCTCCGGTAATGCTGTGGAAAACATCCGCAACTCGGTGATTGATGAAGTGATCGTCTGCGATACCATTCCGCTGTCTGCAGAAATCAAGGCACTGAAAAACGTGCGTACTCTGACGCTGTCCGGCATGCTGGCTGAAGCCATCCGTCGTATCAGCAATGAAGAGTCAATTTCTGCGATGTTCGAGCATTAATCAGAATTCATTTCGGTGCGGCACCCTGCCGTACCGGATCGATTGATTGCCCGATAGCAGAAAAAGAAAAACCCGTTGGTGCATCAGCAACAACGGGTTTTCTACGGGTAGTCAAACATGACCTTAGACCTTAATGCGCGGCAGATCTCCTTTGCCGTAACGCGGGTTCCCTTTTGTTTTTTTAATCAATGTGACGAACGATGATTGTCGTTTCGGCAGCGTTTATCAAAATGTTTTATCCACCAGTAACGATCCGCCACCTGCTCACGCCCGCCGATACGCGCACCAACCAGCCATAACAGCGCGCCGACGAAGATACTCATGATGGCGCCATGGGCGAAAAACTGCGGCAAATTGAACTGCGATACTTCAGCAAGAATGTTGTATCCAACGCCGAAGATCATGACTACCAGCCCCAGCCCCATAAAAAAGTTGCCCATTTTGTTCACGTTTCTACGTTTCATATGCCACCTCCATAGTGCCATTTGCCAACCAGGGTAACTCAGTAAATGGTTAACCCACTTTGATAAGTTAAGTATAGGCCCTGTTCCGGCAAGGGGATTGCGTAGGCGATCACAAATGGTAAAGAAAGCATGACAAATCTTTACTTAAAGCAAGTAATTAGTTAACAAATTGAATGATTATGCTAATGAATTACTCCCCATTCTGAGGATATCCGCTGACTAACGCCACGCACGACATCAGGATTTTGTCATTCGCGGCGCAGGCAGGTAGACTAATGCCCTTTCCATTATCTCGATCATAGCGAATCTCCCCGTGAGCAGTATTAAATTGATAGTCGGCCTGGCGAATCCGGGCGCTGAGTATGCCCAGACGCGACACAACGCCGGCGCCTGGTACGTCGATTTACTGGCCCAGCGCCATAACCAGCAGTTGAAGGAAGAGAGCAAATTCTACGGCTACACCGCCCGCCTGAATTTGGCCGGTAATGACGTGCGCCTGCTGGTGCCTACCACCTTTATGAACCTCAGTGGCAAAGCCGTGCTGGCGATGGCCAGTTTCTACCGCATTGAGCCGGACGAAATTCTGGTCGCGCACGACGAGCTGGATATTCCGCCCGGTATCGCAAAAATCAAACTGGGTGGCGGCAACGGCGGGCACAACGGGCTGAAAGATATTCAGAACAAGTTCGGCAATAACCCGAACTTCTATCGCTTGCGCATCGGCATTGGCCATCCGGGCGATAAAAACAAGGTGGTGGGTTTCGTGCTCGGCAAGCCACCGGCCAGCGAGCAAAAAATGATTGATGAAGCGATTGATGAAGCCGCACGTTGCACGGAGATCCTGCTGACCGACGGCCTGGAAAAAACCGTTCGTCGCCTGCACAGCTTCAAAGCGCAGGCCTGATAGTGATTGCAGCGGGCCTCACGCCCGCTGCCGACCCGCTTAGGTTCGCAGCTTGAAGGTTTCCTCACCGACGTTGGCATCGTCGGTCTGATAGCCTTCTTCCGCCACATAATATTGCGGATCGTCCAGCTCATGGCTGCAAAACGGTCCGGCCTGCTTTAACAGACGTACGCAGTCGCCGCTCAGGTGGCGTAACCGAATGGTTTTTCCCGCCGCCAGATAACGTGCCGTCAGCTTATCAATCGCTTCTACTCCGCTGGAATCCATCACCCGGGTACCGGCAAAATCCAGCACCACGTTTTGCGGATCGTTTTTCGGTTCAAACAGCTCGGCAAAGGCCGTGGTAGAACCAAAGAACAGCGGCCCGTCCAGTTGATATACCGCAACATCCCCCTCCACCTGGTGCTGACGCACGCGAATGCGCGCCTGCTGCCAGGCGAACACCAGCGCCGAGATAATCACCCCGCTGATCACCGCCATCGCCAAATCGGTGAAGATAGTGATCACCGTGACCAGCAGCATCACCAGCGCATCGGCCTTCGGCATCCGCCGCAAGCGGCGCAGCGAACTCCACTCAAAGGTGTTGTAACACACCACCAGCATCACCCCAGCCAGTGCCGCCACCGGTAACAGGCCTATGTAACCTGACAGGCTGACCACAAACAGGATCAACAGTATCGCACCGACGACGCCGGAAATACGTCCGCGCCCACCCGAGGTGAAGTTGATAATCGACTGGCCAATCATCGCGCAGCCGGCAAAACAGCCGAACAGGCCGCAAATGGCATTGCCCGCGCCCTGAGCGATGCTCTCGCGGTTTCCATTGCCCTTTTTGCCGCCCATTTCGTCAAGCACCGTCATGGTCAGCAACGACTCAATCAACCCCACCAAAGCGATCACTAGCGCATACGGCAGCACCACTTTCAGCATTTCCAGGCTGAACGGGGCCATCGGCAGGCTGAAATGCGGCAAGGCGCCGGAGATATCGGCCAGATCGCCGACCCGCAAGGTATGCAGGTTAAAGCCAATCGCCAGCGCGGAAACCACAATCAGGGCCGCCAATGAAGCCGGGATCACCCGGGTCAGTCGTGGGAACAGCACCACCACCCCGATCGCCAGCGCCACCAGCCCGTACATCAGCAGCCCCTGCCCGGCAATCATATGCAGCTGCGCCAGCATGATGACGATCGCCAAACCATTCACAAAACCGTGGATCGCCGGCAGCGGCACCAGACGAATAAATTTACCCAGCCGGAAAACGCCAATCAGGATTTGGATCACCCCGGCGAAAATCGTCGCCCATAACACATAGGCCATGCCGTGTTGCGCCGCCAGGCTCATCAGCACCACCACTATCGAACCGGCCGCGCCCGACACCATACCCGGCTTGCCGCCAAACAGCGCGGTGACCAGACCGATAATGAAGGCGGTGTGCAACCCAACGATCGGGGAAAGCCCGGCGACCAAAGAAAAGCCGACCGCTTCGGGGATCATGGAAACGGCCACCACAAAGCCCGCCAGCACCTCGTTCTTGACGGTCGACAGCCTGAAATTGTTCAGGTTAAACATGGATTATTCACTTCTGACAGATAAAAAACCTTCCCGCAGGACGGGAAACACAGCCGCATGGCGCGGCAAACCTCAGGAGGGGGGCAACTCAGGGTGGACTGGGCAAGAAGTACATCCGGCGCGTTTCCTGTAGGTTAATCAGAAGTGTCAGTATGTGTAAATGTGATCCAAATCTCAATCAAAAACCGGCTTTGTGGCTGCATTTGCCCGCAGCACACAGCCAGATCGAGAAAAACGGCCATTACGTGTATAATGGCGCCATTATTTCGTCCTTTATGCAGTGGGTTAAACCTAACCGGCTGATAGTTAAGATATTTAAGGTGATAACAACATGGGATTCAAATGCGGTATCGTCGGCCTGCCTAACGTAGGCAAATCCACCCTGTTCAACGCGTTGACCAAAGCGGGTATCGAAGCAGCCAACTTCCCGTTCTGCACCATTGAACCTAATACCGGTGTGGTGCCGATGCCCGATTCGCGTCTGGACCAGTTGGCCGAGATCGTCAAACCCCAACGCATCCTGCCAACCACCATGGAATTCGTCGACATCGCCGGCCTGGTGAAAGGCGCGTCCAAAGGCGAAGGCCTGGGCAACCAGTTCCTGACCAACATCCGTGAAACCGAAGCTATCGGCCACGTAGTGCGCTGCTTCGAGAACGACAACATCATCCACGTGAACAACAAGGTTGACCCGGCTGACGACATCGAAGTGATCAACACCGAGCTGGCACTGTCGGATCTGGACACCTGCGAACGCGCTATCCACCGCGTACAGAAGAAAGCCAAAGGCGGCGATAAAGACGCAAAAGCCGAGCTGGCCGCACTGGAAAAATGCCTGCCACAGCTGGAAAACGCCGGCATGCTGCGTGCGCTTGATCTGTCCGATGAAGACCGTGCAGCCATCCGCTACCTGAGTTTCCTGACGCTGAAGCCAACCATGTACATCGCCAACGTCAACGAAGACGGCTATGAGAACAACCCGTACCTGGACAAAGTGCGCGAAATCGCTGCGGCCGAAGGTTCGGTCGTGGTTGCCGTGTGTGCCGCGGTAGAATCCGACATCGCCGAGCTGGAAGACGAAGACCGCGCCGAGTTTATGGCCGAGCTGGGTCTGGAAGAGCCTGGTCTGAACCGCGTGATCCGCGCCGGTTACGAGCTGCTGAACCTGCAGACCTACTTCACCGCTGGCGTAAAAGAAGTTCGCGCCTGGACCATTCCGGTTGGCGCTACCGCACCGCAGGCAGCCGGCAAGATCCACACCGATTTCGAGAAAGGCTTTATCCGCGCACAGACCATCGCTTTTGAAGACTTCATCACCTACAAGGGTGAGCAAGGCGCCAAAGAAGCCGGAAAAATGCGTTCAGAAGGTAAGGACTACATCGTCAAAGACGGCGACGTGATGAACTTCTTGTTTAACGTCTAAACCTCGGTTTCTGCACCAGTCTCCAAAATCCACGCCAAGGCGTGGATTTTTTGTTTTCTGATTGTTTGAAATCTAGAGCGAATATCGGCAAGGCATCTGACAACTGGGTCGGTAATTACAGATGCCCCGGCTGGCGCTATAATGCGTTTACTTTCAATGGCAGGATATGTCCCGATAAGGAATTAATCATGAATAATGCGCTGGCTTCGTACACCACCAAAGCCATTCAGAAGTTGCAAAAACTGGGGATTATCCTTTCGCCTGAAACAGATTCCCCGATCCTGTCCTTACTGGATGCAGTCTCCGATCTGGACAATAACCGCGTGATCGCCATTGGCCGTACTTTACAGCAGCAAAGCGCTTTTAACGCCGTGGTGCGCGATAACATCAGCAATATGGACGTAGCCAATCGGCAGGCAAAAGTCGTCTCTGCATTTGATTCAATCCGTAAAGATGCCACACAGATGGTTGGTTGGCTGGAGGACGGCAAGCTTGATGTTATTGAACGTATGAAATCGGGTTGGATGACTCTGCGCCGCGGATCCATCCCCGACCGTTTCAATGATATCAAACAGACCTATTTAGAAGTGGCCAGAGCGTCAGAAGAACAAACCAGCCGTGAAAAAGTCATTTTGGAAGCCTATCAGGATTTTCGATTTGGTCTGAAGCAGGCCTATGTCGATGCTCAAACTTTACTGACCGCAGCGCAGGATAATTTACAACAAAGTCGCCAGTTATTGCAGACGGCTCAAACTGCCACTGAGCAATCGCAGAGTGATGACAATATCACCCGAGCCCAGATGGAGCTGACACGTGATGAAGCATTAAGGACCATGCAGAAAGAAGACGAACGTTATCAGATAGTCAAAGATCTGGCGGATAATCTGATGATCGCCTATAACGCTGCCGAAGCCGTTTTTGCTCGTTTGCAGCAGACTAACGCCATTAAAGAGCGGGTCTACCGCCAAAGTGTCACCTTCTTCAGCACTAACGAAATTGTCTTTACCGCCCTGTCAGCCTCAATGACGTCGCTACAGGGATTGGCAGAAAGTACCGAAACGCTGGAGGCAATGAAAGCGGGTATCAATGATGGCCTCATCAACATCGCGACACAGGGTAGCAAGCAGCTTGAAGTTGGTCTGAGGGCCGGCTATGGCACTACCATCAAGGCCGATTCTGTACGCTCTTTGGTTAATGCCATTGTCTCATTCCAAGAGTCCAGCTACCGAATGATTGAGGAATTGCGTACCGAAGCGACAAACAATGCCAATGAGCTAGCCTCCGTCGTTGAAGATGGGAAACGTCGTTTTACCGAAGTCATTACCAAGGCAGAAACATCTCGCTAAATTTACCAGGGATCCCCTTATTGGTTCCAACCAGGATGATTAGGGGGTCTGACACGGAGTTATCGATGCACGCCTACGAACTTGGCCGAAAACTGGCAGCCCTATCGGACCGGGCCAGAGCGGCCCTCTCTGGAATTGAAATCAATCAGGCAGATGCTCGCCACCTGCAACTGGTGCTGAAACAGCAAATCGCCAGCCTCTATCACCAGATGGCCACAGTACTTCTGAAAGAATCTCCTCGCGTTGGCGAAATGGCAAACGTGCAGAAATTACTAAATAAACTTCAGCAAGAGATTGCCCAGTCTCAACAGGCCTTACAGCTCAGCGAGAAAGAAATCGAGAACCTACATGCTCAGTTGCAACAGTTGCATGTAGAAATAAATCGGCAAGAAGATGAACGAGATCGGCAACTACAACAAAATATTGATGCTGTAGCAGCCAGGCAGTTGATGGTTAAAAGCAGTCAGGATGTCGGCCAACAGGAAAACAGCCATAAGGAATTAATGGCTGAAACGACCACCAAGCTAGGGGAGTACCATCAGCAACGCATTTTCATGTTCCTGGAGAGAAAAGGCTATGGGCAACCGGGATATTCAGCCTGGCCGCTGTCGCGCAATCTCGATAGCTGGCTGGCACGAATTAGCCACTATCCGAACAACGCAGCCAATTACCGGATGCTCCTGGCACTGCAAAAGGAATCTACTCGGCGTCTGCTGGAGTTGCACAATCAAACCAAGCAACAGACCAATGAATATCAACAATATGTACAAGACGTCGAACAGAATCTACAGCTGCCCACGCTGTATCTGAATCTCAACGCGCTAGAAAAAATACTGAGTTCCACACAACAAGAAATCCGCAACCAGCAAAATAAGCTGCAGGAATACGCTCAGGGCGAAGGTGAGACTTACAGCCAGATAACAACACAGCTCTCGGCGCAAATGGCCTTATTGCCTCTGGATAAATTGGATATTCTGGTGGCGAAAACCGAGACGCCGACTGACGATCGCCTGTTGGAAGAGCTGAGAGAACTACAGCTTGAAGAGATAGCGGTCGAAGAGAACCTGCTACAGCAAGAGATCGAGGCTCAATTAGCCCAGCGCCGTGCCACTGCCGCCATCGAATTGAACAATCAATTTTCGGCGCAGGGATATGACAATCCGATTTATGAGTACCAATGGAGATGGTCAGATAAACCGGAGGAACTGTTTGAAAACTACCTGTCCGGTGCCATCAGTCTGAAAGCGGTATTGCATAAGTTGGATATGATTACCCACCGACTCCCACCACCATCGGTAACTGCCAGAGCCTCGTCCGGTTCGTGGGGAAATTCATCCGCACGGAGCTATTCGTCTGGCGTCGGATATAGTTCTTCATCTTCATCGTCCTCTTCCGGCAGCGGTGGTAGTGGCTTCAGTTCTTCTTCTTCAACCGGCGGTGGCGGGTTCCGCACTACGGATAGTTTCTAATGAAATATATCTATGCCCTAAACACAACCAGCGGGAGTGTGGCCCATGAGTGAGATTAAATTAAGCGACCAACTAGGTGCCATGGCCATTATTGACTCACTCTACGCACAGCGAATTGCACTGGACGAACATTTGGATCTGCCCAAATTACGCCAGAAAATTACACAACGCATCCGTGATTACTATCAGTCCAGCGGAACCGACATCGACGATAAACTGATTGAGCAGGGAGTTAAAAATTGGTTTTCACAGCGCCTGCGCTATCAGACAAACAAAATGAGCCTGAGCCAACGCGCTGCTGCATTCCTATACATGACCAGTAAGCAGTGGTTGACAGGACTTGCTATCATACTTGTTGCACTGGCCCTTGCCTGGAAACTGAGTCTTTACATAGGCCAGCACCAACTTGCCGCGCTGGAAAAGAACATTGCGACCCAAACCAGCCAAAGCAACCAAATGGCGGCGCAAGCGCAGACGTTATCTGACCAACTCAGCAAAATGAAACATGAGCCGTTCATCTATGCAAAAGTACCAGCCGACCAGATAATCACGCAGGCGGAAAACCTTTTGTCCAATTTCCAGTCCCGCCAAGCCGCACCGCTTGTCTCCACGGAAAATACACCACAAAGGTTGGACATCCTTACTGCGGTGAATCAGCAAAACCAGGCGTTACTCACGCAAGTGAGGACGCTAATGCTCCGCTGGCCACTACTGCAAAAATGGGATAGCACCCTCGGCAATATGGATAAAGATCCACAGCTGCAAACCTATCTCAAGTGGGCGCCCGACCTGACAGGGAAATTGGCCGAAGCCACCTCAGCGCTGTCGAAGAACGCCGCAGATACGCAGATCAAGATCGAGGCAGCCTTCAAGGCTTATGACCGTGAACGTATGCGTGATGGCTTATATTTCACAATGGACCAAAGAACCCAAAAACTGCGTAATCTCAAGCTTTCCCGCCAGGACCGAGTAAAAGTCGATAACGATATTAGCTATGCGCGCAATCTCATCGCTCGTGCAGACCTAAATGACCGGGTTATCCCCCCTCTTTGGCTCGAGGCCTTGACAGGGCTGGACTACACCTATGATCTGATCATGCAACCGCTGACGCTGACTATTGTCGATCGGGTGGGCGAGAAGTCGGGAGTAGAACGCACCTACGATAATTCAGGCGGTAAAAGCTGGTATTTGATCGTGGAAACACAAACGCCAAGCCATACACCTTTCCCAATATCAGTAAAAGACAGTGAAACCGGTAGGAAAACGCGAACAAGTCAATTCGGTATCCGAGTTTCGCAAAAAGAGTATAAGAAGTTGAAAAAAGACAAGCTGGATGACGGTCATATAGATCATGCTCTCGTCGGTAAGAAACCTGCTGGCCAACTGGGCTTTACCTACACCCGCCCAGTTCAGGACGGCGTAATTACCGAGTGGTAATCATTATTACCCGCCATTCCCCAAAGCCGCGCAACCGCGCGGCTTTAATTTAACCCTCACCGTCCCCGCAGCACCTTATCCACCAGCCCCCACTCCACCGCTTCGTCGGCACTCATAAAATGGTCGCGGTCGAGTGCACGCTCAACCTCTTCATAGCTGCGTCCACAATGTTTGGCATATAGCGTGATGACGCTGTGCTTGGTGCGTTTCATCTCTTCGGCGTGGATCAGAATATCCGACGCCTGGCCCTGAAAACCGCCCAGCGGCTGATGCACATGCAAACTGGCATTGGGCAGCACCATGCGATGCCCCGCCTCCCCGGCCATCAACAGGAAGGAACCCATCGAACGCGCAGTGCCCATACACAGGGTATGCACCGGTGCATTGATGTAATTCATGGTGTCATAGATGGCGAAACCGCTGGTGATCACCCCGCCCGGTGAATTGATATACAGATGGATCGGTTTCTCCGGATTTTCGGCCTCCAGAAACAGCAACTGGGCGCACAGCATTTCGGCAACCTGATCGTTGACCTCTCCGTTCAGGAAAACGATGCGGTCGCGCAGCAATCTCGAATAAATGTCGAAAGAACGTTCCCCCTGGCTGGTCTGTTCAACCACCATAGGGACGAGCAGCATCGATTCACGCATGAGTGAACTCCTGTTTTCAGGTGTGGAATGGGAAAGGTTGGCCGTCAGGCGGCGCGCATCAGGTGCCGTCCGCTGTCGTTCGCCGCCGTCAATCGGGCATCGTCCAACCAGTGGATAACGCGCAACAGGCTGCCACCAGCAGCGGTGGGCAAAATTTGCAAGGTCACGGTGCTTTCAAGGAACGGCGGCTGATCATCGCGCATCCGGTAACTGATCTCTGCGCCCGGCGTCACCGCAACCGGTTCTGCATCGGCCAATACGCAGGTTGGCAACCATTGTTCGCGCAATGCCGGGATGCCAATCGCCCGCCAGACTTTTTCGGGCGGCGCATCGAGTGAATATTCCAGCACTAGCGGCTGCGGGTTAGCGTCGGTCTGGTTCATTGATCCATGTCCTTTAGCAAAATATTCAGCTTATCGATACGCTCCGGCCAGAAGGCACGGTACTTGTCCAGCCATTGAGCAATCAATGCCAGGCCCTGCGGGTCCACCTGATAATTAACGAAACGCCCTTGTCGCTCCTCGCACACCAGGCCCGCCTGCCGCAACACTGCCAGATGCTGGGACATAGCCGATTGGCTGATCGGCATACCTTCACGCAGCGCACTGGCATTCATGCCGCCAGCCGCCAGTTTCTCGAAGATGGTGCGACGGGTGGGATCCGCCAGCGCCTTGAAGATGTCATTTTCATTCATAAATATACATTAGTACTCACTTATCTAATGCGCAAGTTTATAGCGAGAGATAATCCCCCAATAGCCAACAAACAGGCCATTATCATAATGATGCGGTCAACGCCCCAAGACCAATAAACAACCCGGCGATAGTGGCGCTCATCAGGTTAGATAACGTCGCTGCCAACAAGGCACGCAGACCCAGGCTAGCGATATCCGAAGCGCGCTCTGGCGCAACCGCGCTGAATGCTCCCACTACTACAGCGATCGATCCAAAATTGGCGAACCCACACAGTGCAAAGGAGATAACTGCGATGGTTTTTGTATCCAGCACTGCGACGGTATCTTTGAGGTAAGTTGAAAAATTCACGTAAGCGACAAATTCGTTGATCGCCAACTTCTGGCCTATCAGCCCGCCCACCAGGCCCGCGTTGTCCCAGTTAACCCCCATGATGTAAGCCAACGGCGCGAACACATAGCCGAACAGCCTTTCCAGACTCAGCTGTTCCCACCCCAGCAAGCTACCCACTCCGCCGATCAGGCCATTGATCAGCGCAATCAACGCCACAAATGCCATCACCACGGTGGCGACACCCACCGCAATTTTCAGGCCCAGCATGGCACCGCTGGCCGCCGCTTCGATAATGCTTGACGGGCGTTTGTCGCTAAACGACATCTGGCTGAATTCAACCTGCGAAACCTCGGTGGCCGGGCTGAGCATGCGTGCGAACAAAATCCCGCCGGGGATCGCCATCAATGAAGCCGCCAGTAAGTATTCAATCGGCACGCCCAGCCCGGCATAGCCCACCAGCATCGATCCGGCGATCGACGCCATTCCGCTGCAAATCACGGTAAACAGCTCATTGCGGCTCATCTTGTTAATAAAAGGCTTAAGCACCGCAGGCAGTTCGTTTTGCCCCAGGAAGATAGTGGTTACTGCGGCAAAAGCCTCGACCTTGCTGATCCGCAACATCTTTTGGAAAATATAACCCAGTACATTAATCACCCCCCCCATCACGCCGAGGTAATAGAGAATTGAGATCAGTGCGGTAATAAAAATAATTGTAGGCAGAACATGGAAAGCGAAAACAAACCCGGCACCGTCAAACAGTACATTCATTTTCGGCCCCACCAGCCCACCGAAAATAAATGAACTACCGGCATCGCTGTAAGAAATCACTTTATTGACCCCGCCGGCAATAGCATTAATCACCCACTTCCCCGCCGGTACATAAAGCATAATCGCGCCGAGCAAAATCTGTAGAATTAAAGCGCAACCTACGGTTCTCAGGCTAATGTGCTTTCTGTTATTTGAAAAAATAAAAGCAATAAGGAGAAGAATACAGATACCTATTATGCTGCGGAGTAAGTCCATAAATCCATCCCTTTATGCCCAGCGTTGAAAGGAGAAAGAGACAAGGCTGCCCCCTCCACCTTCCAGGCTGGAATTTTTATTTAATGTTGGTTATCAGGGTAAAAATTAAGGAAACTACTGTCGTCTCAGGCGGCCTCTTCCTGATAGCAACAGGCGATCTGCGCCGCCAGTTTGGCATTGTTGAACACCAACTGAATATTGGCCGTCAGGCTATCGCCACCGGTCAGTTCAGCCACCCGGGCCAGTAAGAACGGCGTGCTTTCTTTACCCTGAACCCCCTGTTCTACCAACTCGCGCACCGCCCGTTCAATAGCAGCATTAATTTTATCCTCCGGTACCGCAAATTGCGCCGGGATCGGGTTAGCGATCACCATGCCGCCCTCCAGCCCCGCCTGCCATTTGGTGGCCATTGCCCGGGCGATTTCCGCCGGGGCATCCAACTGAATGCTGACGGTGAATGGGCTGGTGCGGCAAAAGAATGCCGGCAGCGTTGGAGTCTGGTAGCCAATCACCGGCACCCCGTGGGTTTCAAGATATTCGGTGGTCAGCCCCAAATCTAAAATAGACTTGGCCCCGGCGCAGATCACCGCCACGTTGGTTCTGGCCAATTCCTGCAGGTCCGCAGAGATATCAAAGGTGTGCTCGGCACCGCGATGCACTCCACCAATGCCACCGGTGGCAAACACGTGGATACCCGCCATCTCGGCAATGATCATGGTTGAGGCTACGGTGGTGGCGCCGTGTTGACCGGCGGCGACGATAAAGGGCAAATCCCGGCGACTCACTTTCGCCACTTTGTGGCCTTCTTTGCCCAACAGTTCGATTTCCTCACGGCTCAGCCCCGCCTTCATGCGGCCATTGATAATGGCGATAGTGGCCGGTACTGCGCCGTTATCACGGATTTTTTGTTCAACCTCCAGCGCGGTCTGCGCGTTTTGCGGGTATGGCATACCGTGGGAAATAATGGTGGATTCCAGAGCCACAACCGGGCGTTTGTTGGCTAAAGCTTCGGCAACTTCCGGTGAAATATCCAGATAGTCATGGGAAATAACATTGTTTTTCATGATTGTAGCTCCAACAGTTTTTGAACGCTGCCGTTCGACAGGTTAGGGTTATTAGTCAATTCGGATGAGAGGGTTAATGCCGAGCAGCCCTGAGCAAAACGAATACTGTCTGTCAGTGTCATGTCCTCCAGCCAGCAGTGGGCCAGGCCTGCCATCATGGCGTCACCGGCACCGGTGACATTAACGATGTCGACGCTCAGTGGCCGCGACCAGCCGTTTTGCCCATCAATCTCGCTGTAATAAACGCCGGCTGGCCCCATGCTGAGGGCTAATCGTTGCACCCCCTGCTGATGAAACCATTGGGCAACGGGCTGCGCGTCCTGAGGCTCGTGGATCGCCATGCCGCTGAGAACTTCGGCCTCCAGCCGATTCGGCTTAAGCGTATGAATGTGTGAGAGCCAACGGCGTATTTTTGGCGCTTTAAACGCCGATACGGTGTCAACAAACACAGGTACATTGCCGGAATGGCCAAATAACCAGGCCAATGCATCCTCAGTGAGATTGCAATCAACCACCAACACGCCGGCATGCTGGATTAGATCTTTGGAAGTGGCTAATAAGGCTGGCGTGAGTTTCTCTAGGATCCGCATGTCGTTAATGGCCACCAGCATTTCACCGCTGTTATCGAGCAAAGAGACATAGATTGAGGTATTTTCGCCGTGCAGTTTATGGAAGTTGCCGATATGCACTCCCGCCAGCTTCGCCTGCTCCAACAGTGTTTCACCATAGAAGTCGTCGCCGACAACGGAAATAAGGTGACATTCCCGCCCTAATAAAGCGACATTCTGCGCAATATTTCTGCCTACGCCACCGGGCGTACATTTTATTTTTCCCGGATTAGAGTCCTCATACACTAATTTAGATGAGGCATAACCGCAGACGTCCATATTGGTCGAACCCACGGTCACCACATAGCTGTGCTCCGACAATATATAACCCTTGCCTTTTATATATCCCTTATTCATTAAATTCATTATGTGCCCGGCAACACCAGAGCGGCTAATACCTAAAACATCGGCAATTTCCTGCTGTGGGATCAAAGGATCACGTCTCAGAAGCTGCAATATCTGTTTTTCTCTGCTGGTCATATTGGACACTTGTTTGTTTTTAAACATGAGTTTGTTTTATAACGAGTCTGAAAAACAGTAAAGTTGGATTTATAGTTTTAGCGGGGAATTGGGAAGGCGATCGTAAGACGGATGAACGGAGTTTCAAGAGTAATTATGTGATAGCCATCAACTTATAAAATTGGTTATGACGCGTTAACTCAGCCAAAAATAGTCATTAGATCTAATGCAGCATTTTATTCTTTTAATAATCTTCATAAAACAAACGGATAGCACTTTCAGATTCATAACCTAACTTTTGTTTGGTTGCTAGAATGCTATCGATTTAGACGGCGAAAGGGGGAACCGAAGTTGCTGCCTAAAGCGACGGCTTTCACATATGTCTTGAAAACAAAAGGGCGGCCTGTGAGCCCGACCGCCCTTTAATGCCCCCAGCCAACGCCGAGGGGCGAGTGTTATCGATAGTGGATTACAAGGTGGTGCAGCGCAGATCGCCGGCGAGGTTCTTTTTGCCATCCTGTGCTTCAAGTTCGATTCTGGCCAACGGCGTGTCCTCGTCATAACGGGCCTGAGCATCCAGGGTCTTCGAGTATCGGTTGTACTTCCACCAGGCATAACCAAGGAAGATTACTAGCCCACCAACGTTATAAAACACAATGGTCATAATGCTGGCGCCGGTCGGGAAGGTTGAGGCGACAAAACCCACGGCAAAAATAACGATCAGCGTGCTGACAATGGCGATGCCCTGCAGCCGGGAACCCATCTTGAAGTCGCGCTGTACGCGGTCGTACTTCAAACGCAGGTTTAAGTAAGCCAGCATAATGAATAGCGGCGGCAGCATCGATGCGGCGGCGGTCATATTAATCAGCGTATTCATTAAATCCTGCACGCTGTCAGAGCCCAGCGTCGGGATCAGCATCAGTGGGATGACGATAAAGAATTGCAACCAGGCCGCGCGGGTCGGCACGCCATGCTTGTTCAGGCGGATGGTTTTCTCGCCAAAAATGCCTTTGGGGATCTCGGTGAAGAAGATTTTTACCGGGGCGGCAGTCCACATCAATAATGAACCAAACATGGCGGTAAAGGAGATCAGGCCAACGAAACGGTTCATCAGCACCGCCGGCAGGCCAAAGTGCGCCGACAGCCCTTCAAACACCTGAACCGTACCGCCGGTAAAGTGCAGATCGGCGCGGCTCACGAACACGTTAAGCAGCAGGGATGACACAGAGTACAGCACGCCGATCACCAGTCCGGAAAGGATGATCACTTTCACAAACGAGCGGCTGCCGCCCTTCACGTCATTGACATACACCGCCACCGATTCGGCCCCGCCCGCCGCCTGGAAAATCCATGCGGTGATACCGAGGAAGGCCCAGTTAAAGTTAGGGGTGATGGCTTCCACCGTGATCGGGTTCGCCGGTTCGATACCGCCAATCACCGCCGCACCGGCCAGGATGATGTAGGAGAACGTCAGCAACAGCATCAACGAAGAGGTGACCGAGGTCATCGGGCCCAACAGCTTGGCGCCGCTGTTGGAGATATAGGTCGAGAACGCGAACAGGAAGATACTGATGATCGCGGTGGTTAACGGCGTGAAGACGTAGTCATAGCCCAAAAACGCGTAAGAGGCGTAAGCGATAACCCTCGGCAACAGCGCGGTGAAGAAGAACAGGTTCACAAACCAATAGGTATAGGCGGTCATAAACGCCCAACGCCCGCCCAGGGCGCTTTTTACCCAGGCATACACCCCGGCTTCGGAGTTTTTGTTTAGCGAAACGAACTCGGCAATGATCAGGCAGAATGGAATAAAATAGATGATGGTCGCCACCAGGAACACCGGGGCGGAGGCAATGCCAAGCTGAATATTATTATTTATTACATTATTAAAGCTGAACACTGCCGCGAACGTCATCGCCAGCAGGCCGAACTTGCCGATAGTATTTCTATTCGACACAGCCATAGACACTCTCCGAAATATTGTAGGGTACTTAATCGGTTTATTTCCCCTGGTCTTTCAAGCTGCAGCCTTGCCGGCGGCAACCTGAAAGCAATGGGGCTTATTTTTAATTAGGAGTTCGGCTATTTATTAAGGAAATAGCTGTCTTCTACCGTCACTTTTAAAATGACTTTTTTTACCTGGTGACTTTCTTTAAAACGATAGGCCTGGTGATTCTCAAAGATAACGACATTCCCTTGCCCCACCCGGTGTGGCTCGCCCTGCCCGCTGAAAAACTCGCGGTCGGTTTCATCCTGATAGGCCACCACTGAAGTCAGCTCGCACTTATCGGCAATCTCGATGGTTTCCTGGCCGGCAAGGTAATAGTGCAGATCAAAATAGCGGCGATTCCCCTCCAGCCAGCCATGTTGTTGGCCCGGGCCGGACGCCAACCGGTAAACCAGCGAGTCGCCAACCGAATAAAAGACATCGGGCTCGATGCGTTCAATATTATTGATGGCCTCCATGCAGCGTTGCCATTTTTTCCCGGCGCGGTAAATAAGCTGAAACTCCG
The DNA here is from genome assembly GCF_000347995.1 of Serratia sp. S4. Taxonomy (NCBI): domain Bacteria; kingdom Pseudomonadati; phylum Pseudomonadota; class Gammaproteobacteria; order Enterobacterales; family Yersiniaceae; genus Serratia; species Serratia sp. S4. Next base: position 2,119,332 of record NZ_KB661120.1, on the reverse strand, counting down.
CTAATGATTCGACAATAATCATAAGTTCGCCTCTTCTGACTGAGCGTTATTAATGGCCGGTGAAAAACGATAGCTGGCAAGCGTAGCCGCCTCGGTTTCCTGCCGGTTAAACGGCACCAGCGTAAAGCCGTAGCTGAATGGCGACAGATAAACCCGATAGGAATCCAGCACCTCCGAACCCCAGGAGTTGGAGCCCAGCCCCAGAATTTGATCGTCGAGGTTTAACGTCAGGTAGTCGCTTTCTTCCAGTTCATTAATATGCTGAGCCTGGTGCAGCATCTCGGCGCTGTAGGGCCACAGGCTGAAATTGATCGGCCGCCGCGGCTGGATAAAGATGCCGTGGCCATTGGCGTCTTGCAGACTCAGCCAGCGTACCTCTTGGCGATTGCCGTTATCCTGCGGGAACGGATAGTGCTCAAACAGCTCGCCAACCCGCTGCTGATAGTGGCCGATCAGGTTAGCCTGGCAGCTGTCCTGATAGTTTTCCCCCGGCCCACGGCCGTAGTATTCCACCTGTTCAAAGCGGCGGCTGAGGCCGAAATCCAGGCCAATCTTCGGGATCACCTGTTGGAAATCGCCGTAAGGCTCGCCCGACAGATCCAGGCTGACATGGCCCTGCGCAGAGATCTGCCAGCGGTAACGGCAACGCATGCCAAAATCAAATACTGGCGGGGCAATCAGGGTGCGGACTTCAATCACCACGTCATCCCCCTGCCGTTCCCAGTGCAGGCTACGGAAATGCTGCTGCATGATCTGCAGATGATTCGGCAGCCAAATGCCCTCATACTCCTGTTTGTGGTTGTCGATCACCGGTTTGAAGAAGGTCAGGTGCGGTGCGCGGCCCACCACCTCCTCTCCTGCCACTTTCCACGACTGCAGTTCGCCACTCAGGCGCGAGAAGGTCAGGCTGAAGTTCTCGCCACTGACAATAATTTGATGGTTTTCGTCAGCGCATTGCAGCGCAGAAACAGGGATGGACTCCGGTGGGCTAACTAACGCGGTGGCAGGCTGCAACAGATGTTGATATTGCCCCAGCAGATCTCCACTTTCGCTGTAACGGGTGGCGCTATCTTTATACACTTCGACGTCGATGAAGGTTTCTTCCGCGCCCAGCGCCAATGCAGGCAAATGGACCTCTTCTGATTCCTCCGGCTGCAGGTGCGGCAGCTTAATCTCATAGCCGGTCAGTAGCCGCCCGCCGGCCTTAACGCTGACCTTCAGCGTAATATCGGCCAACGAACTGAACCAATAGCGGTTTTTGACCCGTAATACCGGCGTTTTCTCGCCCACGCCGCTCACCTCGACCGGACACAGCACCTGTTTATATTCACGCAGGCCGGGACCAGGACGTTGATCCGGATAGATCAGGCCATCCATGCAGAAGTTATAGTTATTCGGGTAATCGCCGTAATCGCCGCCGTACTGATAACGTTCCCGCCCCTGCTGGTCATGGCTGAGCAAACCGTGATCGCACCATTCCCAGATGTAATGACCCTGCAGGCTGGCATGGCGGTTAAACACCGACTGATATTCGAACAGCCCGCCCGGCCCATTGCCCATCGCATGGGCGTATTCACACAGGATCCGGGGTTTGGGGTGAGGATACTCACCGAACGCATTCATCATCGCCACGCGGGAATACATGGTACTGATCACATCGACCACTTCCGCATCCCGGTCTTCTTCATAATGCACCAGTCGGGTGGCATCGAGCGCCTTACAGCGTTTGGCCATGGCGCGAATGTTGCAGCCATAGCCAGACTCGTTGCCCAGTGACCAGATAATGATTGAAGGATGGTTTTTCTGCGCCTTCACATGGCGCTCAATGCGTTCTACGTAGGCGTTTTCCCAACGTGGATCATCGGTAATGCGGCTGATATCGCCAACGTTGGCAAACCCGTGGCTTTCCAGATCGGTTTCCGCCATCACAAACAGGCCGTAGATATCGCACAGCTCGTAAAAACGCGGATCGTTCGGATAATGGGCGGTGCGCACCGAGTTGATGTTGTGCTGTTTCATCAGCACGATGTCGCGCTCAACCCGCGCCATATCAACCGCCCGACCTTTGCGATGATCGTGGTCATGGCGGTTAACGCCGTGCAGTTTTAGGTAGCGCCCGTTGATGTGGAATAGCCCATCGCGCACGCTAATTTCACGGAAACCCACCCGCTGCGGCACTACCGATAACAGATTGCCATCGCCGTCGCGCAGGCTGAGCAGCAGTTGATACAGATAGGGATCTTCCGCATTCCACTGCCTGGGCTGGCTGACCGGGATCTCAAACCGGCAGGTGGCACCCGCCCCAATGCTCAGTTCGTTCGCCCACTGCTCACCGACGCAGGCTTCACCGTCAAAGAGCTGCGCCTGCAGACGATAACCGCCAGCCACGCCTTGCCCCAGATGCTGCAACTCGACGTCTATCGCCAGCAGCGCATCGCAATACTGATCGTCAAAGGTGGTAACCAAAGTAAGATCATGAATATGCGTGCGTTGCTGGCCGATCAGATAAACATCGCGGAAGATACCGGCCATCCACCACATGTCCTGATCTTCGATATAGGTAGAATCGGCCCATTGCAGCACGCGAACGGACAGCAGGTTGTCCCCGGCTTGCAGATAGTCGCTGAGATCAAACTCGGCTGACAGACGGCTGCCTTTACTAAAACCGACATAGTGACCATTGAGGTAAACCTCAAAATAGGTTTCCACGCCGTCAAATTTGATGATGACCTGCTGATCCTGCCACTCGTTATCGAGAGTAAAAAGGCGCTGATAGGCCCCGGCAGGATTATTGGTCGGCACATAAGGCACGTCGATCGGGAATGGGTAACCTTCGTCGGTATACTGCAGTTGACCATGCCCTTCCATCTGCCACATGCCCGGCACGGTGATTTCGCCCCATTCCGCCATCGGCTGGCGGTAAAACGCCTCCGGCACCAGGTCCGGGTGTTCGAAGTAGCGAAACTGCCAACGCCCGCTCAGCAACTGGAAGCCCAAACTTGCGTTACGATCAAAACTCAATGCCTGCCTGGCATCCGCATAGCTGAAGAAACTCGCCCGCGCCGGCAGGCGATTCTCCGACTGCTTTTCTATGTTTTCCCAATTGTTCACGTCACGTCTCCCGACAGCTTTCAATGGGAGAACGATAGTAAATATTTAGTAAAATTCACAGAACATATTTACCCAATGCCGACGGGATCACAAAAAATATTAAATATCTTTTTTAATCATGACGTTAATTTTTACTCTGGCGGGCCTCCCTGTGCAGTCGCCATCGGCGTGCCGCACAGGGAAGATTAATCAGGCTAGCGTGGTGTCGCGCAACTGAAGCGAGCTGGGAACAAAGATCGATAAAGGAATGGTTCGCTCATCGCGAATGCGCTCCATCAACAGGTTGACGGCCTGAGCGCCCAGGGTTTCTGATGGAATGCGAACCGTTGATAAGGCAGGGAAAATAAACCGGGCGGTGGGAATATCGTTCACACTGATCAACGCAATCTGCCCAGGGACCTGGATGCCCTTTTCATGCAGTGCTCGCAGGACGCCGATGGCAATAGAGTCGGTCGCCACCAACAGCGCCGGGGGATAATCGCTGGTGTCCTCCAGCATACGTTTGGCGCACTGGTAACCCGCCTGACTGCTGAAGTCACCGATGTAAATATCCTGGGGCTGCACCACATTTTTCAACCGGCCATACTCAACAAATGCCTGCTCGCGCTGATCGGCAAAGGCCGGATCGTCACGCCCGCCGATAAACCCAATACGTGAATAACCGCGTCCGATGAAATAGTCGATCACCTTCTGGCTGATCTTGTACAAATCAACATTGACGCAGTCGAACTGCGGGTCTTCAACCACACCGTCAAGGAACACCACCGGCACTTTCTGTTGGCCAAGTTGCTCGTACAACACCGGCTGAGGGCGACCGATAACCAGCAGCCCCTCCGCCGCAGGGAGCGCTTTTTCACCGTTGAAGTCGTAACAGGCCACCAGCGAAATACCCAGTTTTTCACATTGAGTTTCAATGCCATAGCGCATCGCCAGATAGTAAGGATCGTTAATCTCGATGCCCTGCTTATAGGTGAACAACGCGGCAAACGTCAGCCGATGCCCGCTTTGACGTTTTGAAGGCTGAACCTTGTATTCGAGACGCTCTGCGGCTTCCAGAATTTTTTGTCGGGTTTGCGCTTTCACGCTCAGAGTGGGGTCGTCATTCAGCACTCGCGAAACGGTAGCAACAGACACGTTCGCAGCTTCTGCGATTTCCTTCAGTGTGGCCATAGAGTCTCAATGGATAGACAAAACGCTAGCTTACCGGGACGGCTCAGCAAGGTATACGCCCTGATGCCCCATCCCCCCTTTTTATCCGCCAGAAGCATCCTTATCGCGCCCCGCGCGGCGCTTGCAGACGGTTCGCAATGCTTAATAGCGAAGATACCGATTTCACCCTTTGTGATCAAGTTAACGATTTACTGATGTTACGGTATTTTTTACTAAATATTTTACTAATATAACTGCCGCTTTACCGTCCTGTTTAAGACGGTTTTTTACCTCCTCCCAGGGAAAAGGGGCCGACCTACATGCGGTTAATGGAATGAATTGGCAGGTGTCACGCCGTGCCGAACGTCCACTAACCAAAAACAGATGCGTGTCCAAATGAAAATAATAGCCAATAATAGATTTTTACCCGTTTTACTCCTGATTTTACCCCTGGAACTGCCGGCGCAAGAGTCCGTGGTGCCGGCGGAACATAACGAGCTGCCGCCCCCCAAACTGACAACCACCGCCGCTACCGCCCTGCGCTTTTACGGTGAGCTGGGCATCGGTGGCAGCGTCTATCTCAACGGTGAACACCAACACAAATACAGTGACGGTACCTATATCGAAGGCGGGCTGGAGATCAAACACGGCCATTGGTTCGGCCTGATCTACGGCGAAGGCTGGACGGTGCAGGCGGATCATCAGGGCAATGCCTGGGTGCCAGACCACAGTTGGGGTGGATTTGAAGGCGGCATCAACCGTTTTTACGGCGGCTATCGCACCGACGATGGCACCGAAATGATGCTTAGCGTACGCAACGACTCCTCGCTGGACGATTTGCAATGGTGGGCCGACTTTACCCCGGAATATGGCTATGTGATCCTCAACACCCGGGATCTCTCCTACGCGGCCAAACTGCAGAATCTGACCGGAAAATTCCGTTACAGCGTCACCGCCGCACCGGAAAGCCGCATCGACGAAAGTAAGGCGTTACTGCACTTCGGTAAATATGACCGCTACTCGGACAAATATACCTACCGTGCCATGGTCAACGGCTATACCCAATACGATCTGCAGGAAGAACTGACGTTATTAAACGGCCTGGAAATTACCGACGGCATGGGGCAACTGTACCTGCTGGGGCTAAAAGGTAAAAACCTGGCCGGCCGCGTCTGGCACCACACCGGCAAGGGCGATGGCAGCCACCCGGGCACCGAGTCGGGCCTGATGTTAAGCGCCATGGTTGAAGCCACCAAAGGGCTGTATTTCTCGACCGCTTACAGCTACGCCCGCCACCGGCTGGACAATGCGCCGGACACCGCCACGTCTTACGCGCAGGCCGGTATCTGGTACGAGTATGGCGGCGGCAAATTCGCCACCGCGCTGGACAGTAAATTCTATATGACCAACGACAGCACCGACGCCAGCAACTCGGTGTTTCTGATGCAGTATTTCTATTGGTAACCGACAGGGCAATCCTAATGAATATGATTAATAAACTGCCGCCTTTGGCCATAGCTATCACGCTGGCAATATCAGGCTGCTCTTCTCACCCGGCGAATGAGAACGTCCTGCGGGCAGCTGCCTATAAAAACGTCATCAATCGCAGCGGCGCGCCACACTACATGCTCGACTACGATTTTGATGAACACCAACGTTTTAACCCGTTCTTTGATCTGGGGGCCTGGCATGGCCACTTGCTGCCGGACGGCCCGGAAGGTATCGGCGGTTTCCCCGGCCCGGCGCTGCTTACCGAAGAATACATCAACTTTATGGCCGACAACTTCGATCGGCTGAGCCTGTATAAAAATGGGGAGAAAGTAAACTTCAGCATGACCGCCTACAGCATCCCGGGGGCGCTTGTCCAACAACTCAGCGCGCCGGGGATCCAGGTCAATCTGACGCTGCGTTTCGCTACCGCACGCACCTCGCTGCTGGAAACCCAAATCATCACCGATACGCCGCTGGAGCTGGTGTGGGACGGTGCGCTGTTGGAAAAATACTACGCCAAGGAGCAGAGGCCACAGTCACCTGAGACCATCGAGCAGGCATTTCCGGGCTACACGCGGCACATTCTGCCGACGGCGGACGGCCTGCGGGTCACCTTTGGCAAGGTGCGAGCCTCTTCGCAACTGATGACCTCCGGCCAGTCTGAATATCAGATTCATAAATCACTGCCGCAGCAAACGACGGTGAACGGCCATCAGTTTATCGCCAAAGCCAATATCAAAGGCTCCACCACCCTCTACACCACCTACTCTCACCTGCTCACCGCCGCTGAGGTACAGCAGGAACAGGGCAAGATTGCCGCTATCCTCGCCAACCCGCAGCAGTATATGAATGCTTCCGCGCAACGCTGGGAAAACTATCTCAGCAAGGGGCTTACCAACCCACACGCCACCCAGGCACAGGAGCGCGTGGCGGTGAAAGCGATAGAAACCTTGAATGGCAACTGGCGCGGCGTGGCCGGGGCGATGAAGTTTGATTCGGTGACGCCTTCGGTGACCGGGCGCTGGTTCTCCGGCAACCAGACCTGGCCCTGGGATACCTGGAAACAGGCCTACGCCATGGCGCATTTTAATCCTGACGTCGCCAAGGATAATATCCGTGCGGTGTTCGCCTTCCAAATCCAGCCGGATGACCCACTGCGCCCATGGGATGCCGGCTTTATCCCGGATCTGATCGCCTATAACCCCAGCCCGGAACGCGGCGGCGACGGCAGCAACTGGAATGAACGCAATACCAAACCCAGCCTGGCGGCCTGGGCGGTAATGGAGGTGTATAACACCACCGGCGATAGACAGTGGCTGGCCGAGATGTATCCGAAGCTGGTCGCCTACCACAACTGGTGGCTGCATAACCGCGACCATAACGGCAACGGCGTGCCGGAATATGGCGCGACGCGGGATAAGGCGCACAATACGCCAGATGGTCGGATGCTGTTCACCGTTAAGCGCGGGCAGCAGGAGAAAACGCTCGCCGGACTGAACAACTATGACCGGGTTGTTCGCTCCGGGCACTATGACAACATCGAAATCCCGGCCCAGGTTGCCGCCTCCTGGGAGTCTGGACGTGACGATGCCGCTGCCTTTGGTTTTATCGACCCGGATCAGCTGACCCGCTACCTGGCACAAGGTGGAAAGCGGCAGGACTGGCAGGTGAAATTTGCGGAAAACCGTGCGGCAGACGGCACTCTGCTCGGCTATTCCTTACTGCAGGAGTCGGTGGATCAAGCCAGCTACATGTACAGCGACAACAAATACCTGGCCAAAATGGCCGATATTCTGGGCCACAGCGCCGATGCCGCCGCCTTCCGCAGCAAGGCCGACAAGCTGGCGAATTACATCAATAGCTGCATGTTCGATTCGTCCAGTGGCTTCTTCTACGACATTCGCATTGAAGATAAACCCCTGCCCAATGGCTGTGCCGGCAAACCCATTGTCGAACGCGGCAAAGGGCCGGAAGGCTGGTCCCCCTTGTTTAATGGAGCAGCCAGCCAGCAACATGCCGATGCGGTAGTGAAGGTGATGAAGGACTCGCGTGAGTTCAATACCTACGTCCCACTCGGTACGGCGGCACTCACCAACCCGGCGTTTGGTGCAGATATTTACTGGCGTGGACGAGTCTGGGTAGATCAACTGTATTTCGGGCTAAAGGGTATGGAAAGCTATGGCTACCGTGCCGACGCCGTCGCCATGGCACAGGCCTTCTTCAACCACGCCGATGGACTGATCACCGACGGACCAATCCGCGAAAACTATAATCCGCTGACCGGCATGCAACAGGGCGCACCGAATTTCTCCTGGAGCGCAGCTCACCTTTACATGCTGTATAACGACTTTTTCACCCGATAATCTCGCCGTTACCCTGCCAGAACGCTCAACTGGCAGGGGTTGCGCTCGGGCTAGGATTTAATCGGGACCACCAGTACGTCAACGTTCAACTGGTTGATCGCATGCTGAGTAGAGGAAAACAGCTTGTTCCACAGATCGTGGTGGTGGCCGAAGATCACCAGATCGATGCTTTTATCCACCACCGCATTTTGCAATTGCTCGGTGAAATCACCGCGCCCAATAATCACCTCGTTGATCGGGTAATTCACGTTTTGGGTCAGCGGCTCCAGCTCTTTTTTGATCTTGTCTTCAAAAGATCCACCGTCGTAACTCTTCTCAGAGAAACCAATCGCGGCATGATAGGTATCGTAGTAAATATCCACGTAAATAAGGGAAAGTTTAGCCTGCAGCGCAGCGGCCAAGCGCGCGCCTTTTTCCACCAGCCGTTTGCCGTCATCACTCAGGTCGGTGGCGATAACAATATGTTGATAACACATAGCGCCTCCTGTCATTGATTCAGTAGAGACCCCAGCTTCTGCGCTAACATCAGAGTTATAGCATTATGATTAATTTTAGTTCAGAAATGCGACGTTCGGGCGGGGATATCAGGCTGAAATAGCCCCGTTGCCGGGGCCTGATAAGAAGACATTGAATGAAAGCGTTATTCCTTATTCTGGCCGGTAAGGGGTATAGACCCCGCTCAGACTTTCGAGGAAGGCGACAATATCATCGACGTCCTGCTGAGGCAGCTCGCTACCCACCTGATAACGCAACATCAGTTTTACCGCCTGATCCAGCGTAGCGACGTCGCCACGATGAAAATAAGGCGCGGTCTGAGCGACATTGCGCAAGCCTGGCACCTTCTGACGTAACCGGTCACGCACAGCACTGGTGACGTTCATACGCCCAATATCTGCCGTGGTGATCTCGCCAAAATTAAAATCACGCTTCAGCCCCAAAGGCTCAAAGGAGCGGCCGCCTAATATGACCCCTGCATGGCAGGTGGCGCATTTGTTGTCTTTAAATAATTGATAGCCGCGTTTTTGCTGCATCGTCATGGCGTTCTCATCGCCGCGCAGCCAGTTATCGAAGGGGGCATTCGGGGTGATTAAGGTTTTTTCAAATTCGGCGATGGCATCGGTAATATTTTCGCCGCTGAGCCCTTGTGGATAGACCGCAGCAAAGTCGCGGGTCAGCAGCGGATCCTTGTCGAGCTTATTGATAAGTTCATCCCAGGATTTAGAGGCCATTTCTATCGGGTTTAATGGTGGCCCACCGGCCTGTGCCTGTAGCGACGGCGCACGGCCATCCCAGAATTGTTCGCTATTGAACACCGAGTTAAACACCGTTGGCGCGTTAATCGGCCCCACCGCGCCGCCTACCCCGACTGAGGTTTTTCTTCCGTCGACCCCGCCGGTATTCAACGAGTGACAGTGAGCACAGGAAAGAGTGTTATCCCCAGACAGGCGGGGATCGTGAAAAAGCCGAAATCCCAATGCCACCTTCTGCCCATCAACCGGCAATATTTTGGGGATCGGTTGAACCGGCTCATTACGATGGGGTTGTGCAGTATCTGCACTGGCGTAATAGCGCGCGCGTTGCTGCGCTATCCAGGCGAGAATCATTTCCCGTTCATCGGGATTGATCTGCCCAGCCCAGTGCAAAGCCACATAGCGGGCGGGTGGCATGGTTTTGTGCTGCATTACCCACTCAATTTTATTCAGGTCGCTTTGTGCCTGCGGCCTATCTTTAATCAGGGCGCTGCGCACAGGCTCCAGGTTGAAGGAGGAATAACCCAGGCGAATATCGTATTCCATCAACTGTTTGGCGATGGGGAAAGAGGCATAGAACGGAAGCGAAGCGGACGGGGTATGGCAGTAGTCGCAGCCCTTTTCCCTCAGCAACCCCAGCACCTGGTTATTCTGTTGCACTGCGGAACGCAGTACCGAGCTATTCTCCATTCGCTGGGTATCGAGATGCCAGACATAGCCGGCCAAACCGAAATAAACCAACGCAACAGCTGCAATGGAAATCGCCGCAATACGGGTGACTTTTTTCATTTCACTTTCCTTATGAAACATTGCCGACCAAATAATCGTCGTCAAACAAGACTAAACAGAGGGTAAATAATAATCTTGACGATAATCAATAATTCCCACAGCCATTACCTATAGCTGTAATAGCATTGACCTATCAATTAGGCGTTGCAAACTTTCAGGTAAATCACCGATTAGATTAAATCAGCAAGAATTAACCCTTCAGACATTCACTGAATTAATGAGTATTTAAATTATTATTAAAAATTAAAACGAGCAGCAGAAGATAAAAATGCTATTTGAATGGCAAGATTACTGCAGGCAGCGCTCGCACGCAATGATGAACGCTGCCGGGGTTTTAACGCACGCGTTGCACTTCAAACCAAACGTTGCACACCGACAGGATCAGCGTGTTGGCGTCTTTTTGCAGCACATTATCTCCAGGTACGCCGTCGGTGCCCTGATCGGTAATGCCTTTGATCTGCGTATCGGCATGCTGGATCATCACGCGTTCTACCGCCGGCGTGCTGATGCCCAGCATCGGGAAGTCGATATAAGAGCTGCTGCCGGAATTGTCTTCGACAAACTCCTGCGCCTCTACCGTGCTGAGGGTGGCGCCTTCATTTTTCAACTCAGTGCCATTCCAGCTGAAACCGTCGGCCTTGTAACTGATTTTTCCGCCGATCAGGCTTTTGGCCTGTTGCTCGTCCCAGCAACCGACGGTTTGCGTCGGCAAGATCTTGCTGACATGCCAGTTGCCCAGCAGCGTTTTAGGGATAGGTTCCACCACCGCATCCGCCGCCTGCACCTGAGTTGCAGATACACAAGTCAAAACCACCAATGGCAGCAGCGCCTTGCGCCAGATGTTAAATTGCATTTTATTTTCCTTTGACTATTCGCGCCCCTGTCGGGCTTGCCGTCATCATAATAAGTGGGTGGAACCTGCGTCAAAACAAACTGAATATCAGGGCACATATCGCCTGAGCGACCGCCCTTCTTTAACCCGCTTCCAGTACCGTCACCCAGCCTGTTTCTGCTCATAGCAAATCGCTATTAATCATAGTGAATCAGTATTTTATTTTAGTCATACGATTATCTACAGTCACTGCCACTCTTCAGTCTGCAATAACCAGCAGGCTATTTTGACAAGGACTCTGGGAAAATGACATTTACACTAAAAAAACTTGCCGCCACGCTGGCAGTAACCGGCACCCTGCTGCTGACCGCCTGCGGGCCGACCGCGCAAGATGCTCACCACATCAAGGTCGGCATCAGCTCCGGCATCGATCAGGCGATGTGGGCGGTGGTGCAAAAGGTTGCCAAACAGAAGTACGATCTGGATGTGGAAGTGGTGACATTCACGGATTACGTGTTGCCCAACGAAGCACTGAATAACGGCGATCTGGATATCAATGCCTTCCAGCACAAACCTTATCTGGAAAAACAGATCCAGGAACGCGGTTACAAGTTGGTGGCGGTGGGCAACACCTTCGTTTACCCGATTGCCGGTTACTCGAAAAAGATCTCTTCCCTCAGTCAACTGGCCGATGGCGCACAGGTCGCGGTGCCGAATGACCCAACCAACCTAGGTCGTTCACTGCTGCTGTTGCAAAAACAGGGGCTGATCGGGCTCAAGGACGGGGTCGGGCTGCTGCCTACTTCACTGGATATCGTCAGCAACCCGAAGAAGTTGAAAATTGTTGAGATTGAAGCGCCACAGTTGCCGCGTGCGCTGGATGACAAACAAATCGCACTGGCGATTATCAACACCAACTACTCCAGCCAAATTGGGCTGACACCGGGCAAAGACGGGCTGTTTGTCGAGGATAAAAACTCGCCGTACGTCAATATTTTCGCCAGTCGGGTGGATAACCAAAACAACGAAAACGTAAAAAACCTGGTCAAGGCCTACCAGACCGATGAAGTCGCCGCCAGCGCCGCCGAAATCTACAAGGGCGACGCGGTTAAAGGCTGGTAATTTGCACTTCCCCCCGTGGCGAACGTCGCGGGGTTCCCCCTCTTCTTGCCTCGTTATTTTGTTCACTTTTCACCCACCAAGATCACAAATCAAACAATGCACGCTAGGTGAAAAAAGCTGCAATGTTGTATACAAGTTTGCGTAAATGTTTTCTATTTGTTTCAAAAACCTCGGATGGAAATAATGAAAAATAGAAAAATCAAACTGTTACTCACTGTGGGGGCGATGGTCGCCGTGGCCGCACTGGCGGTAGCCGGCAAAGTGGAAAATGCCGACAAAACCTTCCTTTCGGTGGCCACGGCCTCTACCGGCGGAACCTACTACCCGATGGGCGTCGGGCTGGCCAACGTCTGGAGTAACCGGCTGAAACAAGACGGTATCCAGGTCAGCGGGCAATCCTCCGCCGGATCGATCGAAAATATCGACCTGCTGCAAAAGAACGAGGCTCAGTTGGCGATCCTGCAAAGCCTGATCGCCGTCGAAGCCTATGAGGGAGTCCGAAATTTCGAAGGCCGTGCCTACAGCCACCTGCGTTCAGTCTCCATGTTGTGGCCCAACGTAGAACACTTTGTGATGCTGGAAAACAAGGTGAAAGACGGCACGCTGAACGATATCGCCGGCACCCGCTTCTCGGTAGGCCCCCAGGCCAGCGGTACCGAACAATCGACGTTGATCATTTTGCAAGGGGTTAACCTGAGCAAGAAATCACTGACGGCGGAATACCTGGGTTACGGCGATAGCGTGTCGGCCATGCGCGACGGACGACTCGACGGGGGTGCCTTGCCCGCCGGAGTCCCCGCAGCCGCGGTAACCGATATGTATGCCAGCGGCGTGCCTTCACGCATTCTCAACGTCACCGATGAACAACTGGCCAGCATCAACGCCATCGCCAATTCCTGGTTCCGCTTTGATATCAAAGCCGATACCTATCCACGGCAAAGCAAAGCAGTAGCCACCATCGCCCAGCCCAATATTCTGGTGGCGCTGAATGGGCTGGATGAAAAGTTGGTGTATGACCTGACTAAAACCCTGTTTGAAAACCTGCCGGAAGTGCATCAGGTGCATAGCGCCGCCAAATACATTTCGCTGGAGAACGCATTGAAAGGGGTTTCGGTGCCGCTGCATATCGGAGCCTACAAGTATTATCTGGAGGCCGGAGTCAGCGTGCCCGACTATCTGATCCCCCCAGAAGCGGCGACGCTGACCGCCAATCGCTAAGGAGGCCGTATGAACACCAACAACCTGTCACCACAAGATGCCGGCGAACTGGATAAGGAAGCGGGTGCCGGTAGCAGACCGCTAAGCGGTATCTATTTGCAATTGGCCACCGTGCTGGCGATCGCAATTTCCGTCTATGCCATTTACGCCAACGCACTATCGAACACCCAGGAGTTCTACCGCAATACCACCTTCCTCAGTGGCATTTTGATCCTGGGTTTTATTTTGTTCCCGTTTTCACGTCGCTACGCCACCAGCAAGTTCAACCGCTGGGACTACCTGTTTATCATCCTGACGCTGGTCAGCTACGGCTATTTCTACGCCAGCTACCTGGATTTGCACGTGGTTCGCAAGAGCATTCCCAATACCACCGACTACGTGATGGCGGTAATTGGCATCGGCGTGCTGTTTGAGGCCGCACGCCGCACCACCGGCTATTTCATTCCCGGACTGGCGACCTTCGCGATAGTTTATGCCCTGTTCGGACAATACTTTATGGGCATTTTCGGCCATGGCGGCTTTTCGTTTGAGCGCCTGCTATACCGGCTGTTTATGACCAGCGAAGGAATTTTCGGTATCACCCTGTCCACCGCGTCTACCGCCATCGTGGTATTTATCCTGTTTGGCGCGTTTCTCAGCGTCAGCGGTGCCACCGCGCTGTTTAACGATCTGGCGCTGGCGATCGCCGGTCGTCGTCGCGGTGGCCCGGCACAGGTCGCGGTGATCTCTTCGGCATTAACCGGTTCCCTGAGCGGTAGCGCAGTGGCCAACGTCGCCACCACCGGTACCTTCACCATACCGCTGATGAAAAGCATCGGCCTGTCGCCACGCTTTGCCGGTGCGGTCGAAGCCACCGCCTCTACCGGCGGGATGATCATGCCGCCGATTATGGGCGCGGCGGCCTTTATCATGGCCGGCTTCCTCGGTATTTCTTACACCACCATCGTGATTGCCGCCATCATCCCGGCACTGCTGTACTACGCGGCGCTGATTATTGCCATCGATCTGGAGGCCAAAAAGCAGGGTCTGAAAGGCATCAGCAAAGAAAACATCCCCAAAGTGAAGGCGGTGCTGAAAGCGCGTGGGTTGCTGTTGCTGCCGCTGATCATTGTTATCGGTACCCTGCTGATGGGTAAAACACCGATCTACGCCGGGTTCCTCGGCATTATTTCGATCATCGTCGCCAGTTGGTTAGCCCCAGATACTTCGGTGCGCATGACGCCGAAGAAAATTGCCGAGGCACTGAATGAAGCCGCACGCGGTTCCATCCAGGTGACGGTGGCGTGCGCCGCCATCGGAGTGATTATCTGCGTAGTCACCATGACCGGTATCGGCTCGACGCTGGCATTCAATATTGTCGCCATGACCAACAACACCCTGTGGATGATCCTGCTGGTGGTGATGCTGGTTTGTATCGTGCTGAGCATGGGCCTGCCTTCAACCGCCTTGTACATTGTGGTGGCGGTTACCGTTTCCCCGATCCTGATCAAGGCGGGTGTAATGCCGTTGGCGGCACACTTCTTTGTGTTCTGGTTTGGGGCCCTGTCCAACATCACCCCGCCGGTCGCGCTAGCCAGTTACACCGCCGCCAGCATTGCCCGCGCCGATCCGATGCAAACTTCCTGGGACGCGGTAAGGCTGGCGCTGCCGGGCTTTATCATCCCGTTTATTCTGGTCTACAACCCAATGCTGTTGATGCAGGGTGACGATCTCAACGCGCTGTCGGTGATCCATATGGTGATCAGCGCGCTGGTAGGGATTTATGCACTGTCGATCGCCAGCGCCAATTTCTGGATGATGAAAACCCACTGGCTGGAACGGATATTGTTCACCATAGCGGCTATCCTGTTGATTAAACCGGGCCTGCTGACCGATCTGGGCGGCGCGGCACTGATTATCACCGCAGCATCGGTACATCTGTTGCGATTCAGACGAAGCACTGCGCAGGGGGCGCTGAATGGTCAATAAAGTCACGCGCCAGAAGGCCTCACATCAGGTGCTGGCGCAGTTAAAAGCAGGCATCAGCGACGGCACCTTCCCGGTCGGGGAAAAGTTGCCGTCGGAAAATACGCTGGCGGAGGCATTCGGCGTCAGCCGGGTGCCGGTGCGCGAGGCCCTGGGCATACTTGAAGTCAGCGGAATTATCTCTTCACGTCAGGGGGGCGGCCACCGGGTTGAACAACACTCGTTGCTGAGCCAATACCAGCCGCTGGTGATGGAAATTGCCGACCCCGACGAAGTAGAGGCACTGCTGGAAATGCGTGAGGTGATTGAACAACAGGCAGCACGCATGGCAGCCGAACGCCATACCGACGAGGATTTGCTGGCGATTGAGCAAGCATTTAATGATTTCGAACGCTGTACCCTCGACGACGGCTTGATTGGGCACCGACAGGATTACCTGTTCCACCGGGCCATCATGCAGGCCTCGCACAACCCGTTTTTCGTCCAGATCCTGGATAACATGCACGAGCTGTATCTGGGTGTGTTGGTGTATTCACTCAGCAGGAATTTGGGGCGGCAGGCCGAGCGTCAACGGGTGATCGACGAACATCAACGGGTGTTTCTGGCCATCAAGGCTCGCGACCCGCAGGCAGCCACTGCGGCTATGCAGAATCATCTCAGCAACGTACGCGGTAAATTGCGCCGCCTGGATAATGAGGAGTTAGGGTAACCATGCGAGACGTGATCATTATCGGTGCCGGTCTGGTCGGACTAGGCGTCGCCAATGCCTTACAGGAGGCCAACCCAGCGCTGAACATTCTGCTACTGGAAAAGGAGAGTGGCCCGGCGGCGCATCAAAGCGGCCATAACAGCAACGTGGTCCATTCCGGCATTTACTATGCTCCCGGCAGCCTGAAGGCGCGGCTGGCAAAACTGGGCAACCAAAGCATGTTCGCCTTCTGCCGCGAGCACGACCTCTATCATGACCAGTGCGGTAAGGTGATTGTCGCCACCCAGTTGAAGGAACTGGCCCTGCTGGAAAACATCTATCAGCGCGGACTGCAAAATGGGCTGGCCGTCAGCCGGCTGTCTCAGGCGCAGCTCAGGGAGCGCGAGCCGCACGTCAACGGACTTGAGGCACTGCTGGTGCCGGACGCCGGGATCGTCAATTACAGCCAGGTAGCGGCAAAACTGGCGGAGATTATTGAGCAACGCGGTGGCGAGATCCACTATGGTCAACAGGTCGAAGGCATCAACGAAAGCAATGACGACGTCAGCGTTCGCACGCAGCACACAGAGTACCAGGCTAAATGGCTGGTTAACTGCGCCGGGCTGTTCAGTGACCGTATCGCCGCCCTGGCCGGTTACCAGAGCGGCATGAAGATCGTGCCGTTCCGTGGGGAATATTTCGTGCTGAACGACGAGAAAAACTATCTGGTGAATCACCTGATCTACCCGGTGCCCAACCCGGACTTTCCGTTCCTCGGTGTGCATTTTACTCGCATGTACAACGGCAAGCGCGACGTAGGCCCGAATGCGGTGCTG
This sequence comes from Serratia sp. S4, assembly GCF_000347995.1. Classification (NCBI taxonomy): domain Bacteria; kingdom Pseudomonadati; phylum Pseudomonadota; class Gammaproteobacteria; order Enterobacterales; family Yersiniaceae; genus Serratia; species Serratia sp. S4. The sequence goes on along the minus strand of NZ_KB661120.1, from coordinate 2,102,518 downwards.
GCATTCAAACGAGAAGGTTACCGCAAATGTGACTTCAGCCTGCGGGATCTGGGTGAGGTGCTTGGTTATCGCGGATTCTGGAAAATTGCCGGCAACTATCTGGGGGAAGGGTTAGCAGAAGTGCGGCGTTCCCTCTCGCGTCAACGCTTCACCGAAAATGCGCGCCGGTTGATCCCCGAACTGCAACCGGAAGATATTCAGCCCGGCCCAGCCGGCGTTCGTGCTCAGGCGCTGACCGCCGACGGTAAACTGGTGGATGATTTTCATTTTGTGAAAGGCCGCCGCTCGCTGCACGTCTGTAATGCGCCCTCCCCGGCAGCGACCGCCTCGCTGGAGATCGGCCGTGAGATCGTGCGTCAGCATCTTTCTTCACTTTAAGTTCAAAGGCCCGTCGTAACGGGCCATGGATGGCTATTTCGCCGCGTACTTTTGCATATTGGCCGGGGTCACCAGTTCAAACGGGATCCAATAATAGGGATCCAGCTTTTCGCCTTTGATCATACGCTGCGCGACATCGACCGAGGCTTTGCCCTGACCAACGGCATCCTGAAATACCGTCACCTGCATCTTGCCGGAAGATAACGCCTTCAGGCCGTCCGGCGTGGCGTCGATACCGCCAACCAGCACCTTGCTGCCCTGCTTACCGGCCTGCTGCAACGCCATGATCGCGCCAATCGCCATCTCGTCATTATTGGCGGCGACGATATCAATAGACTCGCCGTTGGTGATCCAGTTCAGCATCAGATCCATCCCTTCGCTGCGCGAATAGTTGGCGCTCTGCTTCTGCACCACCTTCATTTTCGGGTACTTCGCCACCACCTGCTCTACATCCTTGGTGCGTTGCAGTGCACCGGCGTCGGTAAGGTTACCGATCATCACCGCCACGTTGCCCTGATAGTTGGCCAGCCGCGCCAGTTCTTCCATTTGCAAGGTGCCGGATTGCTTCTCGTCGGAGCCAACAAACACCACGCCGGCAGGCAGTTTGCTGTCGCCCGGCGTACGATTCACGTACACCAGCGGAATGCCCGCTTTGGTCACCATTTTGGTGATGGCTGGCGTACCCGCCGAATTGACCGGATCGACAATAATCGCGTCCACCCCGGCGCTGATAAAGTTCTGCACCTGATCGGCCTGGCGACCTACGTCACCGCGTGCGTCTTCGAACTGCACGCTGATTCCGCGCGCCTTGGCCTCTTTGTCGATTGAATGACGAATAATGGTCAGGAAGTTCTGGTCAAAATAGGCCATCGACACGCCGATGGTTTCCGCCAACACTGAGGTGGAGCAGCCGAGCGCCGCCACCAGCACGATTCTTTTTAAGTATTTCATGGTGATTCCCCTGAGATAAAAAAAACCGCCGGGCAAAGTGCACCGGCGGCGGTTTACGGCAATCAGTGTTTTTTACGGTTACGGTGCATGTCGATAGATACGGCGGCGACGATAATCACGCCTTTGATAATGTCCTGAATATAGGAGTCTACGCCGATAAAGGTGAAGCCGCTTTTAATCAGCCCGAGGATCACCGCGCCAATCAATGTGCCGGTAATGCGCCCAACGCCGCCCATCAGGCTGCTGCCGCCGATCACCGCCGCGGCGATAGCATCCAGCTCGTAAGACATCCCCATGCTCGACTGGCCGCTGCTGACGCGCGCCGCCAATACCACACCTGCCAGCCCTGCCAGGCCACCGGCGATGGTATAGACCGTCACCAGGTATTTATTGACGTTGATGCCGGAGACTCTGGCCGACGTCATGTTGCCGCCGATGGCGTAGATGTACTTACCGTAACGGGTGTGTTTCAACGCAATGTGGAAGATCACCGCAATCACCAGGAAGATGATCACCGGCATCGCGCCCTGGCCGATAGAGGTAAAGCCGTCGGACAGGAAGCTGACCGGGTTACCCTGGGTGTAATACTGCGCCAGGCCACGCGCCGAAACCATCATGCCCAGAGTTGCGATAAACGGTGGGATGCCGGTGCGGGTAATCAGGAAGCCGTTGATGAAACCGCAGATAATGCCCACCCCGATCCCCGCGCCGATCGGGATCGCCGCCGGCAGGTCGAGCAACGCCGGGTACATCGGTGAAATGCTGTCCGAGGTTTGCGCCAGGCTGGCCGCCACCACAGCCGTCAGGGCTATCAGCGAGCCGGAGGAAAGATCGATGCCGGTGGTGATGATGACCTGGGTCACCCCCACCGCGATGATGCCGATAATCGCCACCTGCAGCACAATCAGCAGCAGGCGGTTAGGGTTCATCAGGAAGGACTGATCGCGGATGTACCAGCCAAGAATTTCAAACACCAACGCGATACCGATCATCACGATAAAGATACCGGTGTCTTTCGGCATTTTGCCACTCAGGCCAGCGAACAGCGGCGCTTTACCCGCAAGCGGCTTCTCGATTTTTACATTACTCATGGGGATTCACCTTTGCGTTATTCAGAGGCCAGCGCCAGGATTTTTTCCTGATCCGCTTCTTCTTTATCCAAAATGCCGGTAATACGGCCGCCGTGCATCACCATCACCCGGTCGCTCATGCCGAGGATCTCCGGTAATTCCGATGACACCAAAATAATGGCGACGCCACGGTTCGCCAGTTCGCTAATCAGGCGGTAGATTTCCGCCTTCGCGCCCACGTCGATGCCGCGCGTTGGCTCATCGAGGATCAATATTTTTGGCTGGGCCAGCAGCCAACGGGCAATCAGCACCTTCTGCTGGTTGCCACCGCTCAGGTTATTGATGATTTGATCCATGGTCGGGGTTTTGATGTTGAGCTTTTTGATCTGCTCCATGCAGTCCTTGGCCATTTGCACATGACTGACAAAGCCGTTCTTGCCGATGTACTCCGACAGGTTGACGATGCTCATGTTCTCGACCACCGACAACACCAGGAACAGCCCGGACTTCTTGCGGTCTTCGGTGAGAAACGCCAGCCCGAGTTCAATCGCTCGTGAGGGTGAATCGACCTTCGCCGCCTTGCCCTCAATGAAAATGCTGCCGCCGTCCGCCGGGTACATGCCGAACAGGCTTTCCATCACCTCACTGCGACCGGCCCCCACCAGCCCGGCGACACCGAGGATCTCGCCGCGCTTGACGCTGAACGAGATATCGTGGAACCAGTCGGCACGCCGCAGCCCTTCGACACGCAGCACTTCTTCGCCGATATTGTTGTTGAATTTGGGGAACATCTGGGTCAGTTCACGCCCCACCATCATGGTGATCAGCGACTGCTTGGTCAGGTTTTCGGTTTTATCGCAGGCGATAAAGGTGCCGTCACGGAAGATGCTCACCTCATCGGTAATGGCGAAAATCTCGTCCATCTTGTGGCTGATATAAATGATGCCTTTGCCCTGGTCACGCAGTTCGCGAATGATGGCGAACAGATGCACCACCTCGCCTTCGGTCAGCGCCGAGGTGGGTTCGTCCATGATCAGCACGTCCGCGTTGTAGGAAACCGCTTTGGCAATCTCCACCATTTGCTGATTAGCGATGCTCAGTTCACCGACCAACGTCTCCGGCTTGAGCTTGATGTTCAGCCGCGCCAGCAGCTCACGGGTTTTCTTGTTCAGTTGATCATGATTCACAAAGCCCAGCTTTGCCGGCTCACGCCCCAGCCAAATGTTTTCCGCCACCGTCATATAAGGCACCAGGTTGAGTTCCTGGTGGATCATGGAAATACCCGAGTGCAGCGCCTGCAGCGTGTCGCTGAAGGTCACCTGTTGGCCTTTTATTTTTATGGTGCCTTCATCGGGGTGATAAATACCGATTAAACATTTCATCAGCGTGGATTTACCCGCGCCGTTTTCCCCCATTAATGCGTGTACGCTGCCTGGCTTGATTTTAATTGAGACTTTATCCAGCGCCTTCACGCCGGGAAACTGCTTACTGATGCCTTCAGCCTCAAGAACATAAGGATACATACTGATAACCTCCGCCGTTCGTCAATGCATCCCTGCCGGGTATATACGGCAGGGATATAACCGCGCTGCCTTAACGCTTATTTTCTGTTCTTGTCGGCAAATTCTTGATAGTTGGCCTTGGTGATCAGCTGATACGGGATCAGTACGTTGCTTTCCACCTTCTCGCCTTTCACCAGTTGAATGGCCGTTTGCACCGCGCCCTCCCCCTGTCCTTTGGCATCCTGGAATACGCTCAGCGCCAGATCGCCCTTCTTGATGTATTCCAGTGCGTCCGGAGTGCCATCAACGCCGGCCACCAATACGCCACTTTTCTTCGCCTGCTTCAGTGCCAGGATCGCGCCAATCGCCATTTCGTCGTTGTTGGAGGCGATGGCATCAATCTGCTGACCGGTCAGCGCCCAGTCGGTAGTAATGTCGACGGCTTCTTTACGGCCCCACTTGGCGGTTTGCTTGTCGAGGATTTTGATGCCGGGATACTTGGCCGCCACTTCTTCCACGCCGCGGGTGCGGTCGCGGGTCGCTTCATTGGACAGTTCGCCCATCAGGATCATCACGTTGCCCTTGCCGTTCATCAGCTTGGCCAACTCTTCCATCTGCAGCTTGCCGGCCAGTTTGGAGTCTGAGCCTACGTAGGCCATGCCCGCAGGCAGCGTGACCTCAGGGCGGCGATTGACGAACACCAGCGGGATCTTGGCGCTTTCCGCCAGTTTGATCATCGGCTTCACGCCCTGGGTATCGACCGGGTTGAGGATGATGGCGTCGACGCCCTGGCTGACAAAGTTCTCAATCTGTTGGATCTGCTGGGCGATATCCCCTTTTGCATCTTCAAATTGACCGCTGACGTTGCCGTCCTGTTTCATTTTGCTCTGCATTGACTGGCGCAGGATGGTGAGGAAATTGTCATCGAAATAAGCCATTGAAACGCCGATTTTGATGTCTTTGGCCAATACGCTGGCCGGCAACATGCACATCAATACCGAGGTGACGATCAGTTTCTTCAGCTTCATGTTCTGTACCCTTAATAGTTAGAGTGAAGAGGCCTGTTGATTTGACAGCTAATGAAAAATATTTTTTACATTCAAACAACAATCCGGTCGGTGTTATCCCTTTGATACGGCAGATTTATCGCTTTTATTCCGTATTCAGGCGGTGTGGAAAACTTTGATCAATGTCTCAAATAAGATTAAAAACAACGCTTTAAAATAAATAACCTATCGAGGCATTGAAGTCACAAAGTCATTATCAAATGTTTATTTCATAATTGAGATTATTGAAACTTTTTAACTCAAACAAGCGAAACATGCGTTTTGGAATGGCCAAGTAACAAAAACATGACACGGATCTAACAAATGACGCAAAAACCACCATCGCGTTCGTGGCATAAGTGCGTTCGGCAAACAAAATGCTCCCGCCTGATGAAAAATGGCGCCGCACGTTCTCAGTAAATGTGCGAGCGAGCACGCAGTTTGTGGATCCGCTGTTTCATCCCCGGCGCTACTCGACAATACTGAATGGACGTGTATTTTCAGGAGGATCAGACATGCAGCTCAGCAGTAAGGTACGGATGAACCGGCTGTTTAATAACGGCAAATGCCTCGACGTGGCGATTGATCACGGCATCGCCAATGAGCCGGATTTTTTAATCGGTCTGGAAGACATTGAACGGGTGATGGACAGCCTGATCGTTGCCCGCCCCGATGCCATTCAGGTCAACTACGGTCAGGCGGATTTACTGCAACGCTCGGCACAACGCGATAAGCCGGCGCTGGTGATGCGTACCGACGTCGGCAATGCTTATAACGCCGCACGTCACCGTGAAATGTGGGCAGTGCTGCATAATCCAGAAGCGCCCATCCTCGCCGCACTGCAGATGGATGCGGCGGCGGTGGTGGTTAATCTGTATCTGATCCCCGATGAACCGGGCATTTTCCGCCAGTGCGTGGAGAATATTGGTCGTCTGCGTCATGCCTGCGACCGCTACGCCATGCCGCTGATGATCGAACCACTGGTGATGGCGCCGGCCGGCCAGGGCGCGGCCTACGGTTCGCTCGGTGACGTAGAAAAAATGGTGCCGTTAGTCCGACTGGCGCGTGAACTGGGTGCCGACATCATCAAGGCCGACCCGACGGAGCGAGTAGAAGACTTCCACCGCATTGTGGAGGCGGCGCGCTGCCCAACGCTGGTGCGTGGCGGCGGTAAAGGCGAACTGGGCGCGGTACTGGAAAAATCCGCCGCCCTGATGGCGCAAGGGGCATCCGGTATGGTGTACGGCCGCAATGTCTATCAACACAGCAACCCATCAAAAGTGGTCAGCGCGTTAATGGCTATCATTCATCAGGGTGCCAGCGGCCAGCAAGGACTGGAAATCTACCATCAGCCCTGATCCCCGCTTTTGTAATTAAAATAATCCCTCCCCCGGCGGCAGCATGTTATAACCTGCTGCCGGTCGCGGCCCCGCGCTCCAATCCCCGCTATTATCCTGACAGGCCCATTCGGAGAATCGCCATGCCAAAACAACGGATACCGCTTAAGCTCAGCACCACGCTCACGCTGATGGTGTCTGCCATCATCGCTTCGGTGCTATTGGTGGTGTATGCGCTGTTTTTTGTGCAGATGAATCACCAGGGACAAGATCAGCAACGCCAAAAAGCGATGGCGATTGCCGAAACGCTGGCGCTATCGAGTAATGTTATTGAGGGGTTGCTGCGTGAAGATCACAGTGGCGCGGTGCAGCGCTTTGCCGAGCAGGTGCGCCAGCGGAATGAATTACTGTTTGTCGTCGTGGTGGACATGAAAGGTATCCGCTACTCGCACCCCAAACCCTGGTTAATCGGTCAGCATTTTATCGGGGACGATTTGGAACCGGCGCTCCGCGGCGAAACCAACAGCGCCATTAATCGCGGCGCATTAGCCCCTTCGCTGCGGGTTTTTGCCCCGGTTTACGACAGCGAACGGCGGCAGATTGGCGTGGTCGCTCTCGGTATTGCGCTCGACACCGTTCAGCGCGTGGTGGGCGAAAGCCGCTGGATCATCTACTGGACACTGGCCTTCGCCGCGCTGGTCGGTACGCTCGGCATTTTCTTCCTGGTGAAGGCCCTGAAACGCATTATGCTCGGCTTTGAACCCTACGAAATCTCTAATCTGTTCGAGCAGCGCAACGCCATGCTGCAATCGATTAAAGAAGGCGTCATTGCGGTCGATAACCAGTCACGCATCACCATTGTTAACGACGAAGCCAAACGGCTGTTGCGCCAAAATGGGCCTTTCGAAAACCTGCTGTTGGAATCCGCCAGCAAATACTGGCCGACGCAGCTGCATCTGGCGGAGGTGCTGGAAAGCGGTCAACCGCTGCGTGACCAGCAGATCAGCTTTAACGGCAGCGAACTGCTGACCAATACCGTGCCGGTAATCGTTAAGGGCCAGGTGATTGGTGCTATCGCCACCTTCCGCGATAAAACCGAAATCAGCCAGTTGGTGCAACGCCTGAGTGGTATGGCGCACTATGCCGACGCATTGCGCGTCCAGTCACATGAGTTTATGAACAAGCTGCATGTGATCCTCGGTATGCTGCACATGAAGGCCTACCAGCAGTTGGAAAACTACATCATCAATACCGCCAGCACCTATCAGGAAGAGATCGGTGCGCTGCTGAGGAAAATCCAGTCGCCAGAGGTGGCGGGCTTCTTTATCGGCAAGATCAATCGCGCCCATGAAGCCGGTATTGAGCTGACCATTGACGAAACCAGCCTGCTACCAGAAACCGACGATGCGGAAACTACCCACGTGCTGATCAGCGTGCTGGGCAATTTGATTGAAAATGCCATTGACGCTATCGATGGCGTAGAGGGACACGAGATCAACCTGAGCTTTCATCACAATGAGAATCACTTACACTGTATAGTCAGCGATGACGGCCCCGGTATCGATCCGGCTCTCGGCGCACGTATCTTTGAACAGGGAGTTTCAACCAAAGGGCCGGGGCGCGGTATTGGGCTGGCGTTGATCCGCAGCAGCCTGGAAAAACTGGGCGGCAGCATTGACTTCGAATCTGAACCGGGTGAGCTAACCCAATTTTTTGTACATATCCCCTATCAGGCCAAGGGCTGAACCATGATTAACGTATTGATTATCGACGACGACCCGATGGTGGCGGAGTTAAACAAATACTACCTGAGCCAGGTGAGCGGCTTTCACTGCCTGGCGACGGTCGCCACCCTGGCACAGGCACGCGCACTGCTGGCCGACGCCGAAGTCAGTATCGATCTGGTGCTGCTGGATATCTATATGCAGCAGGAAAACGGACTGGACTTGCTGCCCGGCCTGCGCGAATTGGGTGAAAAAACCGACGTCATCATTATCTCTTCCGCCAGCGACGTGGATACGGTGCAACGCGCCCTGCATTACGGCGTGGTGGATTACCTGATCAAACCTTTCCAGTTTGGGCGTTTCAAAGAGGCGTTGAATAACTATCAGCAACAGTCGCAAATTCTGGCGCAGCGCGAATTCTCGCAGGGAGATGTGGACAGTCTGTTACGCCGCCAACCCGCCAGCACCGAAGGAAAAAAGCTGCCGAAGGGGCTGACCAGCATCACGCTGAGTACGGTGTGTGAATGGATTGAGCAACAGCACGACGGGGAGTTTTCGACCGACAATCTGGCGAACGCCATCGGCATTTCGCGCGTTTCCTGCCGAAAATATCTGATTTATTTAGCGGAAAGCGGCATTTTGGGCACCCGTATTCTCTACGGCACCACCGGCAGACCGGTCTATCTTTATCAGTTAAAGCAGGACGCGATTGCCCTGCTGAAAGAGTATTGCCGCTAGCCGATATCCCCCGGCGCAGACCGGGGGAGTCGCCGAGCATTATTTCGTTTTACGGATCAGACCAAAATCACGCAGTGCGACATACGGGTTCCAATATTCGCGGGCGCTGGCTATCTGCCCCTCATTGATAGTCACAATGGCGATAAACTGCTGATTATAATCGCCGCCGCTTTGTCTAATTTTACCGTCGCTGGTGTATTCGAATACAAACACGCCTGGTTCTGCCGTCACTATTTTTTTCCAATCTTTCCAGTCAGCGTATTTCAGATTACCCAGATATTCACTCATACCGGTAAAGTAGCGGGTCATGTTTTCACGCCCTTTGGAAGCCGTGGCAAAGAAGCCGAAGTCTTCTACCGGCGCATAAGGCAGTTCAAACACCCCCTGTGGCGTAAAGTATTTGGCCACGTTGGCCGGTTTTTCCGACCAGCCGTTCAGGCTGCGCCAGTAAAATTCAGCGACGTCGTTAACGCTGTATCCCGGTTGCAGGTAATACAGCCCCTGCTTTTCGATAATATGATCGTTGGCCTGCGCGGACGCAGCCGCGCCCATCAGCCCCAGCAGGGCCGCTGAAAAGAGTCGTTTCATGTTATTGACCTTATTGAGGGTTACATACGAATAACGGCTTTAATGGTTTCACCGGATTGTGAGTCCGCCATCGCCTGGTTGATCTCATTCATGGCATAAAAACGGATAAGGCGATCGATCGGGAACCGCCCTTGCTGGAACAGCTGCGCCAGCATCGGGATAAACATCACCGGTGCCGCATCGCCCATGATCGAACCCTGCACCGTGCGGCCGCGGATAAAGTGCATAATGTCGAGCGGCAAAGATTCGCCCTCCGGCACCACGCCGGTCAGTACGCATTTGCCATTTTCTGCCAACACCCGCACCGCATCGGCCATGACGCCCGCGTTCCCGGCGGCTTCAACGCTGTAGTCCGCACCGCGTCCCTCGGTCAGTTGATTAAGCACTTCATCCACATTCGCCGTTTTCGGGTTGATCACCTCTGTAGCGCCCAACTCCTTGGCTAACGCCAGACGGTTCTCCTTGATATCCACCGCGACGATGTGGCCGCAACCCACCACCCGGGCTGCCATCACCGCCGCCAGGCCCACCGCGCCAAGACCAAAGACCACCAGCGTAGAACCCGCATGCGGCCGCAGAGTGTTCATCACGGCTCCCGCGCCGGTCATCAGCCCGCAGGCCAATGGTCCAAGGTATTCCAACGGGATCGCCTTATCGACAGGCACAATGCTGCTGACATTGACCACGGCATACTGCGCAAACGAGGACTGACCGAAGAAATGGCTGTGCACATCGCCATTTTCATCATGCAGGCTGACCGAACCGTCGGTGCGCTGCGCCAGCCAGTTCAATGGCACATGTTGACGGCAATAGGTCGGCATGCCGATGCTGCACTTGTCGCAGACGCCGCATGAGGCCAGCGACAGCACCACATGATCGCCGGGCGCCACCTTACTGACCCCGGCCCCGACCCGCACTACGACCCCGGCGCCTTCATGGCCGAGTACCACCGGCGCAGGCATCGATATAACGCCTTTGTGCGCGGCAATGTCGGTATGACACAGGCCGGTCGCGACCAGTTTTACCAACACCTCATCGGCGCGGGGTTCTCCAAGCTGCAACTGTTTGAGGGAGAATCCCTCCGTCGCTTTTTCACTGACTGCTGCTGTTATTTCCATATCATCTCCCACTGGCCCTGGTACCGTTGTTTCGATGTGGGCCAGTATAAGATGGGTTATTGGGTGTAAAAAGATGCCATACTCTGACTCACTGTTCTCAAATTAAGGACAATATGAATGCAGAAAGGCATATTGAAAGACCTGAATGACCTCTATTATTTTGCCCAGGTCGCCCAGTACGGCGGGTTCTCCGCCGCCAGCCGGGCGCTGGATATACCGAAATCCAAACTGAGCGCCCGCGTGCTGGCGCTGGAGAATCGTCTTGGCGTGTTGCTGTTTCAGCGCACTACCCGACGGGTCAAGCTAACGGAGACCGGTTCGCTGCTGCTGCGCCATGCGCAGGCGGCAATCAACGAGGCCGAGATCGCCCAGGAACTGATCGACCAAAGCCGGGCTGAACCTTCCGGCCTGGTGCGCGTAAGTTGCCCGAAACTGGCCGCCGATGTCCTGCTTTCCCCCTGTCTGCCGGCTTTTATGGCCGCCAACCCCGGTATTCAGGTGCAACTGCTGGCGAACGATAACCGCTTTGACCCAGTGACCGACAAGATTGATGTGGCGCTACGTCTGCGCCAGCGCAAAGATATGAGTGAAGGCATGATTGCCCGTGAGCTGGGCCAAAGCGTGCGCATCCTGGTCGCCTCGCCGCAGTATCTGGCGCAGCACCCGTCGCTGACCGATCCGCAGCAATTGAGCGAGCATGCGCTGTTAACCCTGGTCGACGTTAGCGAACAGCAAACCTGGGATCTGGAAGGCCCCGATGGGGAAAAACGCGCGGTGCGTGTGCGCCCGCGGCTGATGTGCAGCGAATGGGGGATCCTCCGCGGTGCGCTTTATCAACACCTGGGTATTGCGCTGCTGCCGGATATCACCTGCCATCAGGCATTGATGCAGGGTGAGCTGGTGCGCGTATTACCGCAATGGGCCTGCGCCCCGCTGATTATGCATGCGGTCTTTCCGACCCGGCGTGGCATGCTGCCTTCGGTGCGCGCACTGGTGGATTTTTTGGCAGTACAGGTACCGCCACTGCTGCTGAAAGGCGCAGTTAAATAGCGCTTCAACACCAGAATTTCTCTCCGCTTCAGGCCTCAACGATGATGTTTAAAGTCCGGGGAATTAATCCCCCGCCCCGGAGGGTGGCAAAGTTTGCCAGGCTGTTTGTTTTTGCCACAGCGGTATTCGCCATACTGAGTTTTAAGCTGCTGCCGGTTCGCCTGCTCGGCGGCGGCATGCTGCCGTTCCAATTCAAGCGCCTTCTCATTGGCCGACGCCACGCCCTCGGCACTCCATACTTTATGTTTTAACCCGCTGCGCTTTTGCTGGTACTCCTCAGAGATTTTGTTATCCAACGGCTGTGCGGCATGGTATTGCCAGTCAACCGACGCCTGTAATGAGAAGCAAGACCACTGCGCCACGCAGGCAAGAAAAATCCGTTTCACTGATAGACTCCCGATATTAAATTCACCTGTTGACTCAAAAAACTATCTTCTGGCTATGGCACTCTTTCCGACTAAAAACAGCGGCACAGGTGTTGCCCGACATTCACGCGGTAACATGGCGGACTCCAGCGTTTTGCGTTCAAGGCGTATCGCGGCAAGCCGCGCCTGTTCCGAACGTAGTTGCTCTACGTACCACAGATGTTGCAACAGCCCGTTAAACCGTAACCGATAATCCACAGCGCTTTCCCCCGCCTCGAAACCGGCGCGCTGAGCGTGCTTGTCGACAAACGAATAGCAATAAGAAGACGCCAACAGGGCGAGTGCCGCTGTCATCAAAGAGGTCAATTTCAAAAGCAAAAACTCCATTAGTGCCAGAGGTCAGCAACCGTTGATAAGCAGCGGTTGTTCTTCGCGCGGCAATGCCGATGGATGCGGTTCACTCGCTGCGGCAGCCTTGCCCCTCAGCCCTTTGCAGGCTTTACGCTGGGCCAGCGTATTGTCTTCGCTTTGCGTCGATAACAGAGGCCGCTGCTTCTCATTGCCCATCTCGTCCCACAAGCCATGAGCCACCTCTTTCAGTTTTTTGCGAAACAGCACCGAAGAGACGCCTTCATACTCCCGCTCATAACGCGTGGCGGAGGCCTGATGACACCAGGGCAACAATAAAAATATGAAAATGACGGGGATGCCTTTTTCCATAATAAACTCCTGTAATAAGGCCCATAATGGCGCTCACTCCCATTAAATAAAGAAATATATTCAGTGCCGTCAAAACAAACAATGCGAGGAAATAAAAACATTACCCAAAAAATAATAAACCTAATAAAATGAGTGCCATTGGGCTTATAATTCGCAGTCAAAATATATTTAGTGAATTAACGATCCCACAATTTTGACCAGTCTATGGTTCCGCCGATACTCGGCCCACTCTCGTTCAGTACTGCAGAAGCTGACTCTCCGGCGCTGATGCGCTGCCTTTGCTCGCGGGTAGCGGGTTTTGGCTTCTCCCAGCCGGACCCTGAAGATGACAAACCGGATTGAATATGGCTGCAACCACTCAGCATAATTAATAGTACCGGGATCCATTGGCGTAATTTCATATACCCTCCTTTAAAATAAACGTTATCGTTAACCGCAGTAAATAAAAAATTACTTTTTTTAGTTTAATAACCCGTATTGAACCACGGGCAAAGCAAGGGCAACCTCATTTAATTTAAATAAGGCCGCTAATAATTTAACGTAAAATAAACCTATCCAGGGTGTCGGTAATAAATATCAATTCGTATATTGAAGATATGGCGTGCGGGGCACGCCACCGGGTTAGCCTTCGTTATCCGGTTGCCAGGCCAGAAGATCGCCAGGCTGGCAGTCGAGAATCCGGCAGATTTTGTCTAACGTTTCCAGTCTGACGCCCTTCACCTTGCCGTTCTTCAGCAGGGACAGATTTTGCTCGGTGATCCCCACCTGTTCCGCCAGCTCCTTCGAACGCATCTTCCTTTTGGCCAACATGACATCAAGACTTACTATTATCGCCACTCTATTCTCACACGAAAGAAAGCTGTTCTTCATTCAGCCGCAACGCTTCCAGAAATACCCGGCTAAACACCAGGATTGCGCAGCCTACGATCAGCGAGCGTACCGACTCGCTGTTGACGCCATAATAAATTATTAGCAGCATTTTTTCATTGGCTGTCAGTATCATCACTTGCAACATCCCGGCCAGCGAGGGGAAGAGCACGTCGACAATCAGCAGGATGCCGATGATCTGCAACAGCAGCATATTGTTGCGGTGCCACACGTTGCCGCGATAGAACTGGTAAAACAGCCCGGCGCCGCACAGCAGTGCGCTGTAATAAGGCACATAGGCGAACATATCCAACAACAGGGTTGCCACCAGAGCCCAGCGCTGCTTCGGAACGGCATAGGCGTTCAGTTCCGGGTAATAGTCGCGGTAGGACGCCACGATGCTGTTGAACGCCTCGCCCTGCACCCAGCCCTGGACAATCATAAACATCTCCACGCCGGTGCTGACAATCAGCATCGTCATGATCAACAAACACAAGCAACGTACATAAAGCGGAAGGTGGATCCGTGGCACAGCGCCCATAACGAGTTCATCCATAAAAACAGCAATAAGTTATCGTAAAACGATAACTTATTGCTGTCAACGATCAACTGGACTGATGAGCTGTTGGGTGACAGGCGTAAAAAAGGCCGGAAGCCCGGCCCTTTTTCAATGCTCGACGGATTTAGACCAGCTCAACCACATCAAACTTAACTTCACCGCTGAGGTCGGTTTCGTAATCAACACCTTGCAGACCAAAACCGAACAGGCGCAGGAACTCAGCCTTATAGCCCAGGTAATCGGTCAGTTCATTGATGTTGTTATCGTTTATCTGTGCCCAGATTTCACGACAGGTGTTCTGCACGTCGTCACGCAGTTCCCAGTCGTCCAGACGCAGACGGTGCTTCTCATCGGTATCCGGTGCAGTGCCACTGTACAGTTTGGTGGCAAACAGACGCTGGATTTGCTCGATGCAACCTTCGTGGATCCCCTGCGCTTTCATGATTTTGAAGACGATAGAGATATACAGCGGCATTACCGGAATAGCGGAGGAAGCCTGAGTCACCACCGACTTCAGCACGGCAACGTAAGCCGCGCCGCCTTTGGCCTTCAGTTTCTGATCGATGGCCAGAGCCGCGCGATCCAAATCTTCTTTGGCCTTGCCCAGCGTACCATGCCAGTAGATTGGCCAGGTCAGATCGGTACCGATGTAGGAGTAAGCCACTGCCTGCACGTTGTCCGCCAGCACGCCGGCTTCTTCCAGTGCGTCCATCCACAGCTGCCAGTCCTGGCCGCCCATCACTTTTACGGTATCAGCAATTTCCTGCTCGTTGGCCGGTTCAACCACGGCTTCAACCAGCACGTCTTTGTTGGTATCGAGCGCTACGGATTTGTACGGTTCGCCGATAGGTTTCAGCGCGGAGCGCACCACTTCACCGGTTTCCGGCATTTTACGCACTGGCGAAGCCAGCGAGTAAACCACCATGTCGATCTGGCCCAGATCCTGTTTGATCAGGTCGATAACCGTTTGGCGGCATTCGTTGGAGAACGCATCGCCGTTAACGCTTTTCGCGTACAGGCCTTCTTCTTTAGCTGCCTTGTCAAAACCAGCAGAGTTGTACCAGCCGGCAGAACCGGTTTTGGCTTCGCTGCCCGGCTTTTCAAAAAATACGCCGATGGTGGCTGCACCGCTGCCGAATGCGGCATTGATACGTGACGCCAGGCCGTAACCGGTGGAAGCACCGATCACCAGCACTTTTTTCGGGCCGTTTTTCAGTTCGCCACGTGACTTAACGTAGGCAATTTGCTCACGGACATTGGCTTCACAACCTGCCGGATGAGCGGTAGTGCAGATAAAACCACGAATTTTAGGTTTGATAATCATAGTAATTTTTTCTTGGTAGCTAAAAACCGAAGGACAATATACCTGATTTTCACAATATACTTAAGCTGGGTGCGTGGCAGAATCGCAACAAGTGCAGTGAACAGACCAGTTGTGTCAGTGAAAATCTTGTTACTGCGACAGGAACATGGGGATAGAAGCAAGAAACCCAGGGGGAGTTTTCAAGGCCAGGCGGTTGTGCGCCCAGCCCGATAAAACCACTCAGGCTTTATTCTTTTCCAACTGCTCAATCAGCGTATAACGCAGTGAAGAAGCGTCGGCCGGCGGGTTTTCCACCTGCGTCACCTGCACTTTCAGGCGGTAGTTGTAGCCCGATTCAAAAGTAAAACCTTCAATCCCGGTATAGAACAATCCCCACGGCTCTTGCGCGGAATGACGCACCTGCATGCACTTCATTGGGGCAACGCCCGTACAATTTACCAGCGCGCTGTTCACCAGCAACACTTCCGTATGGTTTCCGTCTTTATTCACGGGCTGACTCACTGTCGCTCCCTCCTGGCTGCAGCCGGCCAGACCGGCCAGGGCAACAAATAACAACGCTTTGATTTTCAATGTAATGCACCATTAAGTCTTTAGGTGCGGTGATAGTAACAAAGCTACGGCTGCTGGGGCCAGCGACGTGTTCCGAATTTGGGGTAAATGGACTTGCCAGCAGAAACAATCAAGGCAATAAAGTACAAAATCGGACCCGCTATTGATTGCTCAAGCGGCTCGTTAAGACAAAAATAACGGCAAGCATTACCGTACACTCAACGCCGATTAATGCTGGCGGGTCATAGTGAACACTCCATGTAGCGGAATTTTACTCTCACCATGACCCGTCAGCATTATCACCAAGATGCTGGGAGACCATCATATTAACTGAAACCTCAAACAATAATTTGATTGCTAATTTTTTTATTAAACCAAAGCAAACTCGGTGTTAATTCACCATTTGCTAACCACAACTTCTGGGTCTAAGTTTATGAAACCAATAATCCTAAAGGGGTTTTCCATGCGTTTACTTTCTTGCCTTTTCATCGCGAGTTCGATGGCTTTATTGTCGGGCTGTGCCAGCCAGCCGCAGGTGACCAGTGATTATGACCACAGCGCCAACTTCAGCCAATACCATACCTACGCTTTTGCTCCAGAGGCTGCAGGGCAATATCAAACCCTGACGGGTAAATACATTCAGACCGCGATTAAACAGCAGATGGAACAGCGCGGTTATAAGCCAAGCGCGACACCTGATCTGTTGGTCTACAGCAGCGCAATGAAACAAAACAAAGTGCAAGTGAACGATTCACCCGCACCGGTTGGCCGCTGGGGTTATGCCGGCTGGGGCGGTTATAATCAAACCGTTTGGAGCTATACCGAAGGCACCCTGACGGTCGACCTGGTGGACAGCAAGAAGAAACAGCTGGTTTGGCGCGGAACCGCCAGTAATACGCTGAATTCAGATGGTACACCGGCCAGCCAAACCCAAATTCAACAGGCGGTGACCGCGCTGTTTGCCACCTACTCTTTCCAGGCCGGCCCTGCAAGTCGCTGATTGCTTTGCATTGACCAGAGCGGCAGCCCTATTTCGGTAAATAGGGCTTAATGCAGCTTATAAATTCAGGATCTTTACCCATAAAAAGCGCTGTGCTCTCTGGTCGTCTTGCCAGCACATGGATTTACTTCATTCCGCTACCGCTGTTATTTTGAAAAATGCTTCAAGACTGCGCTTTTGAGTTCCACCTTCAGTGAAGTTATCGGGTGAAAGCCAACCTGATAGAGCCCTGTCTACCATTGGCCATTCTATATCGATAATAGATAACCAGTCCGTATCGCGGTTACGTTGTTTACGAGTCATCGCCTGACGGAAACGCCCTTCAAACGAGAATCCCAGCCTTTCAGCCGCCTTTCTGGATGCCACATTCAGTGAATCACAACGCCATGCAACCCGACGGTAGCCCAAAGAAAAGGTATTTTTGAGCAACAGGTGAATGGCCTCTGTACCCATGGTGGTTCGTTGCATCAACGGTGACCAGGTAACATGGCCTATTTCTAGTGCGCCGTTAACTGGATCAATGCAGCTATAGCAGACCACGCCAACCGGGCGGCCACTTTCCATCTCCGTCACGGCCCAGGCAACCAGGCTACTGTCGTTAATTTTATTTTTAATCCAAAGCATCATTTCTTGCAGACAGGCAGGTTTTTCTGCACCAAGCCAGGTCCAGTCTCGGTCATCTGTTGCTAATGAAAATGCATCGAAAAGCGCTTCGCAATGACCGATTTCAAGCGGCGAAAGTTTGCAGTGCTGCCCGTTTAACTCGCCCAATTGCGGAAAGGATGCGGGCTGCCATTCAGGCAAGGGAAAGCCTACAGGTTGACCATATTTATTCGTATTCAACGAGCATTCACCTTCAGCAAAAGTCTGTTATGGCCAGCATACAGGACGCTGTACAGACCCAACAATAGACTTAAATAAAAAGGGAAGAGAGTACGTGATGCAGTGAGTGGTCGAATATCGAGGTTCTATTTCATCTAATAAACACTTTAAAATCAAACACACAAAATGAGATTACCGGGTCGGTTTTAGTTGTCAATAAATAGCTCCCCCCTTTCTCAGTGCTTTCTGTTTTATCAGCACCAAACCAGATTTTTTTGGTTGCCTTTATAAAAAGTAATGTTGCTCTTGTTTCTTCCGAAGATCATGACTGAACTACCATGGCATTTCGTCACTGATATTGTCATAACATAAACCTCTTAAATTTTAGTAATTACTGCATCCATATCAAACAGGTTGTAACCAACGTAACTTCCACGTTGGTAAACAATCGTATTCATATCGTCTGACTTAAGAACGCCACCTGCCTGATAGAACTCTTTTAAAGTTAGCCGGGTCAAAGGTTGGCAATAACCAGTGCCGCAGCAGTGATGCATTGGTGCCATGATTCGCATTGAAAATCTGTAAAGGCCTCTCAGTATTAGGCCTCGTATCAAGCTGGATACTCGGTGCATCATGGTCATCTGCAAATGCAGAACCACCTGCATACAGGCTCTGGCCAAACTCGTACAGGCTGAACCGCCCACGCTCCCCTTGGCGGCGTGGCACCGCAAAGTTACTCAGGATACGCTGGGGATTTTGCGTGCCCAAGCGAACTGAGCTGAAAAAGTAATCACAGCCAAACTTAACCGCGATTTTATTTATCCACTGATTACATCCAATTTCTGACACTTGATTATTCTCATAAACCTCCGGAGAGATAGCCTGCAGGGGCGCTGTAATACGTGGTACTTCGCTTTCCCCTCCTGACGCCGGAAGAGTACCGGCTGATGGTTGAAAAACCGGAACTCTCAAAAAGTGCGTGGAACTAAAGCTGGGATACTTACAATCCGTATAGTCTATGCCATTATAAATTACACTTGAAAACCGTAGAAATTGTCATCAAGATACAGTCAGGATGTTAGATTATCACTTGCCTCATAAACATATATTTTATTTGGTTCAGAGTTAATTAATTCAGCGATTCCACCTTTATTTCTGTAATAATTAAATGGAACAGTAACGCCATCTGCATCTGGTATGGCAACGCGGAACCCCCCACCTTCAGCGGTACCAGCAAGGCTGGTTATCGTCCCGTCCGGGTCAGTTGGCAATGTGTACTGCGATGTTCTGAGCGTTATTTGCGGTCGCCTCGGCGCGATCTGCATCGTCAGATACCCTTGCTGCTACAGTCTTTTCCTCACGACTGAATTTAAACGATACATCGGCAGACTGCGCCGCGCTGTCTGCTGACAGGCTGCTCTTTGCTTCGTCTGTTGCTTGTTGTGTGCTGCGGGTGTTCAGCACCATGTTTGTGCCGACGAAGCCATCAACTGGCAATCCTTCAGATGACATAGGTGGTTCTCCGGATTGGTTTAATAGATTTCATTATTTTTATTGTGCTATGTTAGAATCTTGAGCATTGATATGAATGTATAGAATTGGTATGAGATTGATAAATTATGGAAAAGAAGTTAAACCCATGGCTTGATTTATGCAGATCACTCGCAATCATTATGGTGATACTTTCTCATGGCAGAGTATTTTTAATGCCGGCATTCCCTTCAGCTCAGCATTTAAAATTTGGCGGATTTTTAGGTGTGGAGTTATTTTTCGTTTTATCTGGTTTCCTCATCGGAAGGATAATATTCGATAAGATCGAAAAATCTGACACTGCGTTTGGCTGGATTCCTTCGTTTTGGTTTCGCCGCTGGATGAGAACATACCCAAGTTACATCCTGTTTCTAATATTGAACCTGCTTCTCATTGACAATATCAGACCAGATGCACAGCCTAACTTGCTTGCTTTCTCTACATTCACTCAGAGCTTAACGATACCCCATCCTTCATTTTTTGGTGAAGCATGGAGCCTCGCAGTGGAAGAGGTTTTTTATTTTTCATTCCCTATTGTTATATCTATTTTTTTATTTTCAAAAGCAAACAAAAGAAACAGCATCATATTATCTATTTCAACTATCATTGCGATATCGCTTGCATTTAGAATTAACGCAGCAATTAACACACCAATGACATTTAATGAAATACGCTCCACATCTTTATACAGACTTGACTCGTTAATGATTGGAGTTATTTTTTCATGGTTGTTTTTATCGAAAAAAATTAACATATTTTCAAAACTTGGAATATCACTTGTACCAGTAGCAATATATATAGCTGCAAAGCCAGATGCGTTTATGGATAACAGCGTATTACTAAAGATATTTTTATTTGATGTCGCAAACATTGGGTTCGCTTGCTTAATAACCGTTTTCTATCATATAGAAGTCAATCCAATGGTAAGGTTTGTGACGTCAAGAATAGCCAGGTGGTCTTATGCCGCATACCTTACAAACCTTCCTGTTCTGTACTTTATAAATCATTACATATCTAAGCCAACATCACTAATCGGATGCATATCCATTTGGTTGTTGTTTATAGTCATGACAATTTTCATTTCTAAACTTGTTTATGACCTATTTGAGGTTAAGGTCCTTCAATTAAGGGATCGGATGAAAAGCGCATGATCTACATATGCTCATTAGATTAAACCCCGATAGAA
This sequence comes from Serratia sp. S4, assembly GCF_000347995.1. Taxonomy (NCBI): domain Bacteria; kingdom Pseudomonadati; phylum Pseudomonadota; class Gammaproteobacteria; order Enterobacterales; family Yersiniaceae; genus Serratia; species Serratia sp. S4. The sequence continues at coordinate 2,082,094 of NZ_KB661120.1, read as the reverse complement.
AACCACATAAAATTGTCTAATGCAATGGGGTCATTACCTAACCGACCAAAGGCGGTGACCCCATTATTACTCGGGTTGCCTACTGTTGCGAAACGTCCATCACCTGACGTAATTTTAGTAGCAGAGGCGAAGAATGTCCCTATTGAGTACGGCTGTGGGTAAGTGATAACTATAGATGTGTTTTCGGAATATTTAGACTCCCACTGAATAAATACATTTTTAATAACACCCGAGATATTAACTGGAATAGAGATAAACCCATTTTCATCAAGCACGCCAGTAACTGCCGTGACAGTGGCAATGCACTGCCAAGCTTCTCTGTTAGGTTCGCAACATCTCCGTCGTCCAGCACATCCTGCCCAATTTTGTCAGCGACAAACTGTCCCACCACGCCGCCATTGTCGAACTCTGGCGCCATACTATGTTGAGTTCCTCGGACTTCGCTACGCCGCCGCTGCCGCCGCGCGCACCGGCAGCTCCTGATAGTCAGCGTTAAGCAAAACGTTGGCATTAGCCACGGTGCCGAAGGGTAAAAACTCGTTCTTAGCCATGTGATGCTCCCGTCAATGTTCCCCATGCTCCGGTGCCGAAGCCTGAGATAAATTCATTATCAATATCGAAGCCGAACAGCGGCCCCAACTCGGTGGTGATGGTGTAATTATTGATACGGACGGTTGACGGCTTGATATACAGATAACCCAGCTCGATTACCGGCGTAATGCGATCACCGGTGATATAAACCGACATTGTCATATCGAAGTTATAGACGGCGAAAATCTTCGTTTTCCCGTCGGAGAAATGATCTGGTAGACATCGCTGAGCGTCTCGGTTGTACCGTCCCAGTGGTTGGCTGCGATTTTCGCGCGGATGATGGTTCTGTAGGTGTCATCGTCCAGCTCGGTGAAGCCACCAGTGCTCAATCCGCTGACACAGACGTTCAAGGACAGTGGCGGCAAAGTGGCGACAGAGGTAGAAAAAGGATGCAATACGGTAGAACAGAGGGCGTGATAAGTGTTTGCTTTACTTGTAACTCACTGTTTTAAAACGATAAACAAAAAAAGACCGAATACGATTCCTATATTCGGTCTAGGGAAATGGCTCTTGGGAGAGAGCCGTGCGCTAAAAGTTGGCATTTTGTGCAAAGCTTGTTCAGCCGTGCACTTTAAGAGTAGCCTACCGCGCTATTTTTGCCAGCCAGCCACACGGCAAGTGATAGTTTCGCAGTGAAATTAATTCAGCGCAATTTCCATCACCGGTTAACCCCAAACTAAGTCATTGTGTGATAAGCGATTAGTTCGCGCAGAGCTTCTCGGCGCGTTCGCGGTACGGCTCAACACTCATTTTATGACCCGGATTTGCGGCATCATCGAGCAGGATCACCTCCAGCGGCTGGGCGCGCTGCTGCCCTGCTTTCACCTGCGCCTCTGCGGCTTCGTTGAGCGGGTACTGCATCAGCGTGCTGTTGTTGAGTACGAACAGTGCACCGCCGCTGCGGCACTGCAACGTCACCTCTTCTTTGGTGAACGCCCACTGTTTGCCGTATTCCAGCTTGGTGATGTTCACCAGTTGATCTGCCGCCAGCGCGCCGGTCGCGGTTGCCAGCAGCGTTATGCCAAGTAATGCCGATTTCATGTTGTGGCCTTAAGGTTGCTATTTGATTCAATTTTCCCGCAGTTTGGGGGCATCCGGCAAGCCGCAATGTTACACCGGCGCATAAGTTGCAAATAAGCTGACCAGCAGCAGCACGCCCGCGCCCAACCCCACTTCAATCCAGCAGGCCAGCACCAGCCCGCGCTGTGCCAACTGCGGCATGCTGCTCATTGCCGGGACGATGGCGTAACGGTTGGCCAACGCCACCATCACCATCAGTGCCACCAGTGCGGTTTTGAACAGCAGCAGGCGCTGGTAAGGTGAATCGACATCCAGCGGCCAACGGCCGAGAATAATCAAACTGTTGATCACACCGGTCAACACCACCAGCGCAACCGCCAGGTGGCCCCAGCGCGAGAAGCGTATCAGCGTGGTGACCGCATCGCTGCGGCTTTGCGGTTGAGCCAGATAACGCAGGCAAACCAGCAACGGCAGCAGGCTGCCAAACCAGTAACCGGCTGCCAACAAGTGCAGTGCGTGGTTAAAACGATGCGCTACGCCGAGCGCTCCATCATGCATTGCTGCATGGCCGATGAATGCCATGCTGACCAGCAACAGTGTGGAAAGCAGTGCCAAAAACTGCGTGCGGCGCGGTTCTGCCAGCCACAGGCTCAGCAACGCCAATAATGAAATGCCCAGGTGCCAGCGCCAGACCTCACCGAAGGTGGTGCCCAGCACCGCCCACCACACGTCCAGCCGCCAGGTATCGGCCCAGCCGTCGCCCATCTGCCCGGCCTGAATAGCCAGCAGCGCCACGGCAGAAAGCCCGGCAAGCCAGGTGCAAGAGACCAGCAAAGGACGCACATCACGGGTGAGATACGGGGAAAGGCGCTGCGGCGACAATAAGGCGGTGAACAGGCTGGTGCCAAACATCAGCATCACCGCCGCAAAGTGCACAAAGCGACACAGGACAAACAGGGTCGCCAGACTCATGGTTTAGTTTACGGTGAAGCTGTACTGGCCTTTGGTTTTATGACCGTCGACCGAAACCACATGCCAGCTGACGTTATATTTTCCTGCGGCCAGGTCGCCTTCAATAGGCAGGTTAACCTGGGTGTTGTTGTTCGCATCAAGCTGCAACTTGCCGGTTTTCACTTCGGCGTTGTCTGGCCCGGTGATTTTAATGCCGCTAAAGTTAGGCTCGATGCCTTCGGAGAAGTTAAGCGTCAGCACTTTCGGTGCCGGGCTAACGCTGGCATCTGCCGCCGGCGTCTCAACTTTCAAATGAGCATGCGCCAGCGCCTGCTGTGAGGACAGCCCGACAAACAGTACGAAAATAGTGGAAAGCAGGCGATAAGAAGAACGAATTTTACCAATCACAGTGATATCCCTTAAAGCAATAATCGAGGGTGATAAGGATTAAGGCCAACCGCCAGGGCGATGTATCAGCAGCCCAACCCACCGCAGATGATTGCGCCACGGGTAAACAGAAGAAGGGATTAACCAGTAACCCACTGTTTTAACTCTCTACCATCCCTGTAGCGTATCGGGTCAAATGATAACGAGTGTCATTATGCAAGTCGAGCAGAACGCTGGTATTTTGCGATCTGGTAGCACATATCGCTGCATAACCGCGATAAACTCAGGGCATTAAAAAACCGCGCACCAGGCAAGGCCGGTACGCGGTTTTTTAACAAAGGTAATTAGACCTGGCCGTTAGCGCTTTCGCCGGCCGCACCCATTTTCTTCAGATCTTTATCAATGAAGAACAGTGCATTACCGCTGTTACCCACCAGCGCCAGTTTATCCAGCACGGATTTGAACAGCTTCTCTTCTTCGTGCTGCTCGGCAACGTACCACTGCAGGAAGTTGAAGGTCGAGTAATCGTGGGCGGTCATTGCAGCATGCGCCAGTTCGTTGATCTGACGGGTAATCAGTTGCTCATGTTCGTAAGTCTGCTGGAACACATCCGCCAGGGAGGCAAACTCAACCGGTGGTGCAGCGATGCTGCCCAGCAACGGCAGGGAACCGGTATCGCTCAGGTATTCGAACAGGCGTTGCATGTGCTGCATCTCTTCCTGAGAATGCTCTTTAAGGAATGAGGCGGCCCCTTCAAAGCCTTTATCGCTACACCATGCGCTCATTTGCAGGTACAGGTTGGCAGAGTAAAACTCCAGGTTCAGTTGCTCATTCAGCTTCTTGGTCATTTCAGGCGTCAGCATATTCATTCCTTTATTTGCAGGTATCAACTTAATTTTTCCGCATTATGCCTTGATGAAAACAAAATAAACACACCTGATTTACATCATTGATGATTTAATTTTTAAAACATTAACTATCAATAACTTATTAAAAACACAAATTATTCATTCAAATAATTATGATAACTATTTCCATCTGTACATTTAATCAAAAGGCGAATCATTCTTATTTAAAATAATAAATGGATTACATTGCCATCAGTTTAATAAATAACCCTTCATACCACCTGTCATTCTTTGTACTTAACTCCCCTTCTGCGCTTCAGGCTTGCCAAGCGCCGCCGGGTGCATTACCTTCTGCGCTGATCCAATGCGGTAACTGTAAGGAGAATACGGTGGGTTACAATCTGGCAGAGCTTTCCAAAGAAGAGATGGACAAAGTGAACGTAGATCTCGCGGCTTCCGGCGTGGCATTCAAAGAACGCTACAATATGCCGGTGATCCCGGAAATGGTTGAGCGCGAACAGCCGGCGCACCTGCGTGATTATTTCCGCGAACGCGTAGCGCATTACCGCGTCGAATCACACAAGTTTTCACGCCTGCCGTACGAGCCGAAGTCCAAATAGTAAAAAACCCGCCGAGATGGCGGGCTTAATGTCACTTGGCGGCAAACCTGTCGGTGGCCAGCATCAGCTGATGCAGGATACCCGGTTCATCAAACGAGTGTCCGGCCCCCTCGACGATATGCAGTTCCGCCTCCGGCCAGGCCTTGGCCAGATCCCAGGCGTTTTGCACCTGGCAAGCCATATCGTAGCGACCATGGATAATCACCGCCGGAATATGGCGGATCAGCGGGACATTGCGCAGCAGTTGATCGTCGCTCTCCAGGAAGCCCAGATGAGTGAAATAGTGGTTTTCTATGCGGGCAAACGCCAGCGCAAAGTCATCCTCACCAAAAGATGCCGACTCGCTGCTTGGCAGCAAGGTCACCGTCTCCCCTTCCCACACGCTCCACAGCTTCGCCGCCTCAAGTTGCACCTGCAGATCCGGTGAGGTCAGACGTTGGCGATAAGACGCAATCACATCCTTACGCTCTTCCTCTGACAGAATCGACAACACGCGCTCCCATTTCTCCGGGAAGAAGCGCGAAGCACCGTCCTGATAGTACCAATGCAGTTCCTGCTTACGCAGTGTGAAGATACCGCGCAGCACCATTTCGCTAACGCGCTGCGGGTGGGTCTGTGCGTAGGCCAAGGCTAGCGTCGAGCCCCAGGAGCCGCCAAACACCAACCACTGATCGACACCGGCCATTTCGCGCAGCCGTTCAATGTCCTGCACCAGATGCCAGGTGGTGTTGTTGTCCAGACTGGCGTGCGGCTTGGAACGGCCACAGCCACGCTGATCGAACAGCAACACCTTATAACGCTGCGGATCGAACAGTTGGCGATGATAAGGGGAAATGCCACCGCCCGGCCCGCCGTGAATAAAGACGGCCGGCTTACCCTGTGGGTTGCCGCTCAGTTCCCAGTAGATCCGGTGGCCATCTCCAGTGTCCAGCCAACCGCTGTCGTATGCTGCTAACGGCGGGTATAAACCTCTTAATTGTTCCATGGCGCTTCCGTCTCTGAGTGGGTCATACCCTCATAAAAGCCGAAGCCACTCATTTGGTCAACGGTAAAACCTGAAAACTCCTACCCTCCCCAACAAGTTAGGGTGCGTTTGCTTAAAATGAATACGAACTGACGGCAAAATACCGGCTGGCCACGCGTAGCCAGCCGCGAACTTAGCCCCGTTTACGCAGATGTGGCTCACGCATTTCCTGAGCGGTTTTGGCTTCAATGCTTAGCTCCGCCGTCGGCCGCAGCAACAGGCGCGCCAGTCCAATAGGCTCGCCGCTTTCACGACAATAGCCGTATTCGCCGTTATGTAATCGCGTCAGCGCCGCGCTGATTTTCGGCAGCAGGCGGCTTTCACGATCCAACTGGCGGAAAAGCAATCGCAAGTCTTCCTCGCGGGCGGCTTTGTCCGCTTCGTCGCCGGACACCTCGCCGCCGTCGATATCTCTCTTCAGCGCTTCAATGTGCTGCAACAGTTTTTGTTGCTCGTCCTGCAAGCGCTGGCGGAAAAATGCCCGCTGCGCCGGGTTCATGTAATCAGACTCCGGCATGGCCAGGAGCTGCTGTTGGTTTAGTAAGGTCACAACGTTCATAGCGCTCTCCGGTTAATATTTAATTGTTATATTATAACATATCATAATAATTAAGCAGCCATGCATAAGAAAACAAAATTGCACCTATAAACAATCGATTAACAAAAGCACTCGCTTTCCTGCTTGCATCCGACAGGCGTAAGGGGGTTAATGGCTGAGCAACCCACCCAACCATAGGTAACTGAGAGGCCATCATGAGTAAGGGAATGGATAGCAAAAAAAATGCGAAGAAGAAGCCGTTGAAAACCCCTGCAGAAAAACGTGCAGGCAAGCGCGCTAAGAAAGGCCAAACGACCGGCGAGTAAGCGAACTTCTAACCGTAATTAAACCCGCCAAGGCGGGTTTTTTGTTGCCTGAAATAACGCTCCACCTTTCAGCGGTTGGCAGGAGCAAGGCTGCCGGTTAAGCTAAACCTGTGCAGCCACTCTGAGGAAATCATGAATTTACGCGTAATAGACACTGAAACCTGCGGGCTGGAAGGCGGCGTGGTAGAGGTGGCCTCTGTTGATCTGATCGACGGACAGATCGCCAACCCAATGAGCGATTTAATCAGCCCCGACCGCCCAATTGGCATTGAGGCCATGGCCATTCACCATATCACCGAGCAGATGGTCGAAGGGAAACCGCGCATCGCGGTAGCGATTGGTCGCTATCAGGGCAGTCCCTACTATGTCGCGCACAATGCGGCATTCGATCGCGGCGTGTTACCAGAAATGCACGGCGCCTGGATCTGTACCATGAAACTGGCGCGCAACCTGTACCCGGACATCAAATACGGCAACCAATATCTGCGCTATGCTCTGAATCTCGATGTTCAATTGCCGCAGGACACCACGCTTTACCCACATCGGGCGTTATACGACTGCTACGTCACCGCCGCGCTATTGCAACGCATCATCAAGGATTCAGGTTGGACGCCAGAACAGATGGCGCAAATTACTGACCAGCCAGTACTGCTGAAGAAGTTTAAGTTCGGTAAGTATCGTGGACAGGAAATTGATCGCATCGCGCAAGAAGATCCCGGCTATTTACGCTGGATGCTGAAATCTATCGAAGACCTCAGTCCGGACATGAAGCACACGCTGAAATACTATCTGATTGGTTGAGAAAAGCGGGCAGCGCCAGCCGCCCGCCTGAAGGTTACTCCGCCAGCGCCAGAATAAAGGCGTACTCCAGCGCGATATCTTCATAGGCTTTGAAACGCCCGGACTTGCCGCCGTGGCCGGAATCCATATCGGTATACAGCAACAGCTGGCGATCGTCGGTCTTCAGCTCACGCAGCTTGGCTACCCACTTGGCCGGCTCCCAATACTGTACCTGAGAGTCATGCAAACCGGTGGTGACCAGCATATGCGGGTAATCCTGCGCCTTAACCTGATCGTACGGGCTGTATTGCAAAATGTAGTCGTAGTAGGCCTGCTCGTTCGGGTTGCCCCATTCGTCGTACTCGCCGGTCGTCAGCGGAATTGACTCGTCGAGCATGGTGGTGACCACATCAACAAAAGGCACCTGCGCCACAATGCCGTTGAACAACCTGGGTGCCTGGTTAATCACCGCGCCCATCAAGAGGCCACCGGCGCTGCCACCCATGGCAAATACCCGTTTGGCGTCACCGTAACCCTGGGCGATCAACGCCTCGGTCACGTCGATGAAATCGTTGAAGGTGTTTTGCTTTTTGAACAGTTTGCCGTCTTCATACCACAGTTGCCCCAGCTCACCGCCGCCGCGAATGTGCGCCAGCACAAACACAAAACCGCGATCCAACAGGCTTAAGCGGCTGGCGCTGAAGGCCGGATCCATGCTGCTGCCGTAAGAGCCGTAGCCATACACCATCAGCGGGTTGGTGCCGCGCGTAAATTTATCGTGGCGGTAGACCAGCGAAACCGGGACTTCAACGCCATCACGCGCCTTCACCCATACCCGCTCGCTACGGTAATTTTCCGGAGTGAAGTTTTTCACTTCCTGCTGTTTGAGCATCACGCGCTCACCGCTGTCGAGATTAAGCTCATACAGCGTGGTCGGCGTGGTCATCGAAGAATAGCCATAGCGCAGCAGCTCGGTTTCCGGCTCCGGGTTGTACGCCAGCCAGGTGGTGTAGGTGGGATCGTCGAAGGCAATGCGCTTCACTTCGCCGCTCTGCCAGTGGATCTGTCGCAGTTGGGTCAAGCCTTCGCTGCGCTCTTCCACCACCAGCCAGTCGCGGAACAGGCTAAAGCCCTCCAGCATCACTTCGATACGCGGAGCGATCAGCGTCTGCCACTGCACTTCATCCGCCTGATCACTTTGATACAGGCCGAAGTTCTTGCCGTCCTTGTTGGAACGGATATAGAAATGCTGGTGATAGTGATCGATACCGTATTCATGATCCTTACGACGCGGCACAAACATCTGCGGCTTGCTGTCGGCGCGATCGGCGTCCAGCAGCAGGATTTCCGAGGTGGTGGTGCTGCTCAGATGGATCAGAATAAAACGATCGGAGGTGGTCTTTTCCAACCCAACGTAGAAGGTGTCATCCTTTTCTTCATAGATCAGCTCATCGAGCTGCGGATCGGTGCCCACCACGTGGCGATAGACCTGATAAGGCAGCAACGTTTTGGCGTGTTTGCGTACGTAATACACGGTGGCCGAGTCGTTGGCCCATTCAAAGCTGCCGGAGGTATTTTCCAGCACTTCGTCGGTCCAGCTATCGTCGCTGAGGTTTTTGAAACGAATGTCGTACTGGCGACGAGAGAGAAAATCTTCCGCAACCGCCAGTTTTTGGTTATCGGGACTGACTTCCAGCCCGCCGAGGGTATAAAACTCACGCTGCTCGGCACGTTGATTGCCGTCGATCAGGATATCCCAATGCTCGCTCTCGGCCTGCGGTTGGCGGACGTAAATCGCGTATTCATTGCCCGGTTCAAAGCGGGTCTGATAGCGGTAGCCGTGTCGGACGTAAGGCACCGAATGTTCCTGCTGAGGAATACGCGCCACCATCTCTTCATACAGAGTTTCGCGCAGCGCCTGTTGCGGTTTCAATACCGCGTCGGTAAAGGCGTTTTCCGCCTGCAGATAGTCCAGCACCTGCGGGTCTGCGCGCTCGTCGTCGCGCAGCCAATAATAGTCATCTACCCGCGTGTCGCCGTGGGTAGTAATGGGATAAGGTCGTTTTTCTGCCTTAGGGGGTGTCATCATTGCTAAATCATCCGCTTACCTTGATTAAGGCAAGAGTGACACGATTCCCCCCGGCTTGCCAAGCGGCGCTATGCCAGCTCGCGCTTTTTCTCGTTGACGTCGTTTTCGATGCCCTGCTTAACGTCCGCCGGGATCTTCAACGACTGCGCCAGCGCGTCAAGATAACCACGCTCCATAAAGTGATCGACGTCGATCACCATGCAGCTCAGGTAATAAACTTCCAACGCTTCGTCTTCATTCTTCACGCTCTGGGCGATCAGATCCGGGTTCAGCGGTTGATCTATGGCCTCCTGCACCCATTTTTGCGCTTCCTCACCCACCTGCAGCTGTTCCAGGCTGTGGTCGATAGCGCGTTTTTCTTCCGCATCGATATGACCATCGCTCTTGGCGGCAAACACCAGTGCCTGCACCAACCGTTTGGCGCGCAAATCTACCGGCGTGGTTTGCAGACCGAACTGCGGTTCATCCTGATGGGTTTCTTTCACGCGCTGCTTGTACTTATTCCACAACACCGCGCCCACCGCCGCGCTGCCGCCGATAATCAACGCGTTCTTGCCGAATTTGCCTACCAATTTGCGTGATGACTTGTTCGCCAGCAAGACGCCCACCAGGCCACCCAGTGCGGTCGGGGCCAGCAGTTTGCCGATGCCTTCCGACCCGCCGATTGAACCGGCCTTTTGCCCAATCATGGATTGGATCTGCTGCATCCAGTTATTTTTCATACTTAACCCTTTGCCGAAGGAAACGAGGCGCGCAGGCACAAATTGGCCAAACCGCCGGTGAACCGCCAGATTAGGGGATTATTTGTCAATTTACGTATGGGGGATGAAAACCTGTGTAGCGGGGAAAGTGGCCGGCTCCGCCGTTAGGCGTAAACCGGCCGGCAAGGCATTAAGGCTGTTGGCCCTCTTCGCCCGGCTGTTCTTCGTCTTGTTCGTACTCCGCCAGTTCGTCACGCATCGCCTGAATTGATTCGCGAGCAAGTAGCGACAACGTACGGTAAAAACCGGTGGTGGCATGAGCTTCCACTTTGCCGAGGAAACGGCCGCACCAGGGCAGCAGATAGTCGTCAAACAAGGCGATCTGCGCCTGCGTTTCGTCTTCCTGTGCCTGATCTTCCAGCCATGAGGCGGCCAGCAGCAGTGAACCGAAGTGATCGGCCGGCGCTTCGCTTAATGGCATGCCCCGCTGTTGCAGGAAAGTACGCACTTCCGCTTCCGTCGCCCCTTCAACATAGGCAGAACGGAATGGTGACACGCTGCACTCGCTGCCGACAAACATCGCGTTGAAATCACTGGAGAGCTGGTTGACATCACAACCCTGCTGCAGCCGAACCAACAGTTCGTCCTGCTCCAGCGGCCAGTGTTGCTTCAGTTTGCCTTCTTTGATCAACGTAAACAGCGGCACCAGCAACGGATCTTGCGGCTGACGATAAAACAGCGTGCCCAGCACGCGGCAAACAACAGAAAACTCATTCATGGTAATGCCTTATACAATACGGAAAAATTTGCCGGGACGATGTCACAAATCGGCCAGTTCCGCAATCGCCGGCTTGCCGCGCCGTTCGAGAAAGTCCAGCAGGCGCCGTGGGCTAACGTTAAGGATGCGTTCCTGCGGGAACTCCACTTCGGCAATAATACGTTCGCAGTGTTCAAAGCCGCCGAGCGAGAAGGCAATGTGGGAATCCGAGCCCAACGCCAGCCAGCCGCCGGCATCACGCACCGCAGCAGCAATCGCACGGCAGTTGTCTTCACTGCCCTTGCGCGAGTGGGTGAACGACGAGTTGTTCAGCTCCAGCGCCACTTCATACCTGGCCGCCGCAGCGGCAACCGCGGCAATATCAATCGGGTATCTTGGGTTACCTGGGTGGCTGATAATGTGCACGTCCCCCTGCGCCATAGCAGCAATCATCGCTTCGGTATTGGCCGCCTTGTCCTGTGGCGCAAACACCGGCTCGTGGAAACCGGCAATAATCACGTCGATTTTATCCAGCATCGGACCGGTACAGTCGATATCGCCCTGCCGATTTTTGATATTGGCCTCAATGCCGCGCAGGATGCCCACCCCGTCCACCAGGCGCGGCCACACGTGCATGTTCATAAAGTGCCAATAATGCGGCGCATCGGCCATGTCCGGGCCATGGTCGGTGATGGCGAAAAGTTTGATGCCCTTTTGCCGGGCTTCGACGATGTAATCATGCAGCGTGCTGTAGGCGTGGGTGCTGGCGACGGTGTGCATATGTAAATCAACGGGGTACATTGCTTCTCCTTCTGAGCGGCCTGCCAGAATGCGGCGGCAGGCGCGGTTTGTTATTTATCGAGTTTAGCAGGTGCATCACCGGAAGGTCAGTAACCGAGCAGCACATCTACCACTCCGGCTGGTGTTTGTCCGGCCTCAAGCGCGAGAATGTTCGCCGCTATCTGATCCATCGCCGCTTGCGGCAAGGTGATGGCAGCAATATGCGGGGTAATGGTGACACGCGGATGACGCCAGAACGGATGCGCCTGCGGCAGCGGCTCGGTGACGAACACATCCAGCGTGGCGGCGGCAAGTTGGCCTTGCTCCAGCGCCTGCAACAGATCGTCCTCAACCAAATGCGCACCCCGTGCCAGGTTGATCAGATAAGCCCCCGGTGCCAAATGCGCGAACAGTTGCTGATTGAGGATCCCGGCGGTTTCCGGCGTATTGGGCAGCAGATTGATCAGCAATTGCACACCATCGAGAAACGCGGCGCGCTGCTCGGCTCCGGCAAAGCTCTGCACGCCGTCGATTTGTTTGGGGCTACGGCTCCAGCAACGCACGTTAAAACCAAACGCCGTCAGCTTCTGCGCCACGCTTTTGCCCAACACCCCGGCACCGAGAATGCCAATAGTGAAGTTATCCTGCTGATGGGGATCGAGCGGCCGCCACTCTTGCTGCTGTTGCAACAGTTGGTATTCATCAAAACGGCGGAAATAGCGCAGGACGTAGCTCAGGGCATATTCCTGCATCTGTTGCGCCATGCCGGTATCTTCAAGGCGCAGCAACGGCACACCTGCCGGCAGGGTACCGGGGTAAGCACGCTCTTGCTCCAGGATGGCATCGACGCCGGCACCGAGGGCAAACACGCCTTTCAACCGACCACGGTTAGCCAACATCTCATGGGGTGGCCGCCACACCAACGCGTAATCTGCCGGACGATCATCGCCCGGTTGCCAGGCACGAACCTGCGCTTGCGGCAGGCGCTGTGACAGGCCTGCCAGCCATTCCTCAGCATTAAAGAAAGGGTGGTAAAAAATGATGTTCATCTTCGCGACTCCGTCTGTTTTTATCTATTTCCATCCAGACTTCCGCGATTCGTCGGCAGATGCAAGCGTTAAAGCCCAAAACGAAAACAGCCCCGACCAGTGGGGCTGTGTTCATACGGCGGGCTCTCAGGCTGCGACCGGGGTGTCGTGCCTGATTAGGCGGCGCAGCAGCGGGATCAAAATCAGCATCACCACGCCGACACCTGCGGCTCCCCAGCCCAGTACGCTAAACACTTCGCTGTAACCGGGGTTGGTTAACACCGGGGTACTGCCGCTGTTTTCCGGCATCAGGCCCGAGACGTAGCCCGCCAATACCGAAGCGACGCCGGTGACCATCATCCAGCAGCCCATCATCACCCCCTGATAGCGCGGGGGAGCCAGTTTGCCGATCATCGCGTAGCCGATCGGGGAAATCATCAGTTCACCGATGCTCTGCAGCACATAACTGATGGCAATCCATTTAAACGCCACCAGCCCGTCACCGCCGGCCAGGCTGATACCCAACGGCAATACCAGCATCCCCAGCCCGATACAAAACAACGAACCGGAAAACTGCATGGGAATGTCTATTTTGCAGCCACGGGCGCGCAGGCGATTGAACCACCAGGCCATCAGCGGCCCACCGACCACGATCACCAACGTATTGATGTTCTGGATCCATTGCGGTGCCACCTGAATGCCGTAGACATTCAAATTGATGTTGTGCTCGGAGAACAGCATCAGCCCCATTGGCGCCAACTGATACAGCGACCAAAACACCAGCGACCCCAATGCCAGGATCAGATAAGCGGTCATCCGGCGACGCTCGTCACGCGGATGATGACGTAACGTGACCACGCACAGCATCAGGAAAATCAGCACGCCGAGGCCAATGACGAAGTGACCGCTGAACTCGGCGTGGGTCAGCATCACGCGGATAATAGGCACCAACACCACCAATACCGCTAACCCGGCCAGCATGCGCCAGCGATATTCTCCACGGCTGGCGTCATGCAATGGTGTGTTGAGATCGTCCAGAATGCGCCAACGGCTGACGGCGACGATGATTGCCGCCGCATTGCCCAGCGTGGCGAACAGGAACAGCGCGCGGTAGTTTTCGGTCAGTTGGAAATAGCCGGCGACGGTAAAACCGACAAAGAATCCCAGGTTCATCCCGGCATAGTTCCACAAGAAGGCTGATTCACGCCGATCGTCGTCCGGCTTAAAACGCTGGGTCAACATCATATTAATGCAGGTGACGTTCAGCCCACTGCCGGTCAGGAACATCGCCAGGCCCCAGTAGAGCCCCCAAACCCCGGCAACGGCGATCAACGCGCAGCCGATCACCTGCAGCACCATACCCAGTACGAACAGGTTGCGGTTACTGAGGAAGCGCCCACCCAGATAGCCGCCGAACATATGCAAGCCGTAGTTGAACGCCCCGAATACGCCCATCATGGCGTTAGCGTTCGTTTCGCTGAAGCCCAAACGCTTGGTGGCGTACAGTACCAACGTGGAGTACAGCACGGCAAAACCCAGCGTGGCGAAGATTTGGATAAAGAACAGTGCCCCGGCCCCCGGGGGGATGGCATGGCGTTGTGGCGCCGTCGGTGTGGAATCTGACGAAGTCAAAGTGAACCTCTGCTGCATTATTATTTGATAGATCAATCCCTGTCTGCTTATCGCCGGGTCGTTGCCCGGCAACCTGCGCGGCGGTGTGATAATCCTTGCCAAAACCCCGCGCCAGCACCTTTCCATTTAGCGACACATATGACTAATAATCCAGTATTAATGCATATAACAGCACTGTGAACTTCACTGTTGCTGATATATTGAGCTAACGCATACTGAAGCGTTCAAATATTAGCCTGCTATATAATTTTACGCTATGTCTCCCCCCTCAATTGATGCGACATGCCGGCCGATCGCTCGGGAAATCAGCAAATTGCTGCAAGTTTAGCTAAACGGTCATGGTTATGTCACAAGAGGGTTGACGCTGGGATCAGATTCTCCTACATTAGCGCCCGTCGACAGCGCAATGCGTTAGCGATGAAGTAAAACGGTGAGGTGTCTGAGTGGCTGAAGGAGCACGCCTGGAAAGTGTGTATACGCGTAAGTGTATCGAGGGTTCGAACCCCTCTCTCACCGCCATATTCCACGAGAAAGCCTGAACGCAAGTTCAGGCTTTTTTGTTGTCTGCGAGACAGGGAATTCTGCTGCCATCCCCCGCCCCTACTGTTCGCCGCAGTTTTCAGCAAAGCGAACACGGCTTAAGCGGACGCACCGAAACGCCGAAATTCTGCTTGACCGGATCGCCCTCTCTCCCTATAGTAGCGCCCCGTTGCACCAGTGAGCACGCAACGGAAAAATACGGTGAGGTGTCTGAGTGGCTGAAGGAGCACGCCTGGAAAGTGTGTATACGCGTAAGTGTATCGAGGGTTCGAACCCCTCCCTCACCGCCATATTTTACGAAAAAGCCTGAACGCGAGTTCAGGCTTTTTTGTTGTCGGCAATCCGCCTCAATGCGTGTGGCCAGCCGCCATGGATGGCTGCATCACGCCACGGCGCCAGTCGCCCGGGGTTTGACCATAGTGGCGTTTAAAACTGCGATTGAAGGACTGCTGCGAGTCAAAGCCCAGTGAGATCGCCACGCTGACGATCGGTTCGCCGCTGTTGGCCAGGCGCTCCGCCGAGACCCTCAGCTTCTGCATGCGAATATACTCCCCCAGCGCGTAACCGGTCTGGCGTTTGAACATTCGCTGCAGGTGCCACTTGGAATACCCCGCCCGGCCCGCGACGGTGTTGATGTCCAGCTTCTCTTCCAGATTGTTATCAATCCACTCAATCAAATCAGTAATAAAACCCGTGCTGTTCATGCTGACGCTCCCATGACTTGGCAGGTAGATCCGCTGCCCGATGCCATTACGTTGCAGCAGTTTCGCATTAAATGCAATTTTTATTATTGCATTTAACAGAGAGGCACTTCTATAATCCAGCCAATTAATGTAACCGATATTGATACATTAATGTGACAACAATGTGTTTCAAAACCTAACCGTTGCGCCGATGACCGGTGCAACCGCTCTGCCGCCGGTCACAGGCCAGGGAAGTTACCCGGATAACAGGGCCGGGTGTATCGCCAGATCGTGCTTACTACTGGAAAGAAAAATAATGCCAAGCCAGCCAAACTCATTGTTCCATTCACGCCGTCGCCAAAGCGGCATCGGTATCAGCACTCGCCTCTCTGCCGTCGCGTTGCTGGTCGCTCTGCTGGCCGGGTGTGACAACAGCGTCGCTCACAATGCGGCGCCCCCTCCACCGGCCGTCAGCACCGCCGACGTGGTGATAAAACCCATCAGCCAATGGGACGCTTTTAACGGTCGCATCGAGGCGGTGCAAAGCGTCCAGCTACGGCCACGGGTTTCCGGCTATATCGATAAAGTGAATTACACCGAAGGCGATGAAGTGAAAAAAGGCCAGGTGCTGTTCACCATCGACGATCGTACCTACCGCGCTGCTCGTGAGCAGGCCCAGGCCGAACTGGTTCGGGCACGCAATCAGGCGGCACTGGCCCGCAGCGAATCCGGACGTACCGAAAAACTGATCGGTAGCCAGGCAATATCGACCGAGGTGTGGGAACAACGCCGCTCCTCCGCCGCGCAGGCACAAAGCAACGTATTGGCGGCTCAGGCCCAATTCGACCTGGCGCAACTGAACCTCGACTTTACCCGAGTGATTGCGCCGATTGACGGGCGCGCCAGCCGCGCGATGATCACCGCCGGTAACCTGGTGACCACCGGCGACAGCGCCAGCGTACTCACCACGCTGGTGTCGCTCGACAAGGTTTATGTCTATTTCGACGTCGATGAAGCCACTTTTCTGCGTTACCAAAACGATGGGCGACGCACGACAAAACTGCCGGTGAAAGTCGGGCTGGTCGGCGAAGACGGTTATCCGCATCAGGGCATCGTTGATTTTACCGACAACCAACTGAATGCCGGTACCGGCACTATTCGCATGCGCGCCCAACTGGAAAACGCGGAGCGTCGCTTCACTCCAGGGCTATTCGCCCGGGTGCAGATGCCCGGCAGTGCCGAGTTCAATGCCATGTTAATCAACGATAAATCGGTAATGACCGATCAGGATCGCAAGTTTGTTTATATCGTCGATAAGGACGGCAAGGCGCAACGACGCGATATCGAAGTGGGCCGGGTGGCCGGCGGGCTACGCATTGTACAGAAGGGGCTGTCTGCCGGTGACCGGGTGATCGTCGACGGCATGCAAAAAGTGTTTATGCCGGGTATGCCGGTCGCTGCCAAAAACGTGGCGATCAACGCCGACGCTTCCGCGCTTAACTAAGCCCCAGTAAAGGATCCTGATCCATGGACTTTTCCCGTTTTTTCATCGACCGGCCGATATTTGCCGCGGTACTGTCGATTCTGATTTTTGTCGGCGGTGTTATTGCCATCCCGCTGCTGCCGATCAGCGAATACCCGGACGTGGTGCCGCCCAGCGTGCAGGTACGTGCTCAATACCCCGGCGCTAACCCGAAAGAGATCGCTGAAACGGTGGCAACCCCGCTGGAAGAGGCAATCAACGGCGTCGAAAA
This sequence comes from Serratia sp. S4, assembly GCF_000347995.1. Lineage (NCBI taxonomy): Bacteria > Pseudomonadati > Pseudomonadota > Gammaproteobacteria > Enterobacterales > Yersiniaceae > Serratia > Serratia sp. S4. The sequence goes on along the minus strand of NZ_KB661120.1, from coordinate 2,065,045 downwards.
CATGATGTACATGAAGTCGGTGGCCGGTTCTGACGGCGTGCTGGTCACCACCGTCACCTTCCGCCCAGGAACAGACCCCGATCAGGCACAGGTGCAGGTACAAAACCGCGTGGCGCAGGCCGAAGCACGCCTGCCTGAGGATGTGCGGCGGCAAGGGGTGACGACCCAGAAGCAATCCCCGGCCCTGACGCTGGTGGTCCATCTGGTCTCCCCTTCCGGTAAATACGATTCGCTCTACCTGCGCAACTACGCCACTCTGAAGGTCAAGGATGAGCTGGCCCGCCTGCCCGGTATCGGCCAGGTACAGATTTTCGGTGCCGGTGAGTACGCCATGCGTATTTGGCTGGATCCGAATAAGGTTGCCTCACGCGGGTTGACCGCCTCTGACGTGGTTTCCGCCATGCAGGAGCAGAACGTGCAGGTTTCTGCCGGCCAACTGGGTGCGGAACCGATGCCGACCCGCAGTGATTATCTGCTGTCGATCAATGCGCAGGGCCGTCTGCAGACCGAGGAAGAGTTCGGCAATATTATCCTCAAGAGCGGCGACAACGGCGAAGTCGTTCGCCTGCGCGACGTCGCACGCATTGAAATGGGCTCCGGCAGCTACGCGCTGCGTGCCCAGCTCAATAACAAAGACGCGGTGGGGATTGGTATCTTCCAGGCTCCGGGGGCCAATGCTATCGAGCTGTCCAACGCGGTGCGGGCCAAAATGGCCGAGCTGTCGACCCGCTTTCCGGACGGCATGAGCTGGCAATCCCCGTACGACCCGACGGTATTCGTGCGCGATTCGATCAGCTCGGTGGTGGATACCCTGCTCGAAGCGGTGCTGCTGGTGGTTCTGGTGGTGATCCTGTTTCTGCAAACCTGGCGTGCGTCGATCATCCCGCTGCTGGCGGTCCCCATCTCCATCGTCGGTACCTTTGCGGCGCTCTATTTGTTGGGCTTTTCGCTCAACACCCTGAGCCTGTTCGGACTGGTGCTGGCCATAGGTATCGTGGTCGATGATGCCATTGTGGTGGTGGAAAACGTCGAGCGTAATATCGAGGAAGGTCTGTCACCGCTGGCGGCGGCGCACCAGGCAATGCGTGAAGTGTCCGGCCCGATTATTGCCATCGCCGTCGTGCTGTGCGCAGTGTTCGTGCCGATGGCGTTTCTATCCGGCGTCACCGGCCAGTTTTATAAGCAGTTCGCCGTGACTATCGCCATTTCGACCGTGATCTCGGCTATCAACTCGCTGACCCTGTCACCGGCGTTGGCGGCGCTGCTGCTGAAGCCGCATGGCGCACCGAAAGACATGCCATCACGCCTGATTGATCGGTTGTTTGGTTGGCTGTTCCGTCCGTTTAACCGCTTCTTTGCCAGCAGCTCACAACGTTATCAACGTGGGGTTTCCCGGGCGCTGGGCAAACGCGGCGCGGTATTCGTGGTGTATGTGCTGTTGCTGTGCGCCGCCGGGGTGATGTTTAAAACCGTGCCCGGTGGCTTCATTCCGACTCAGGACAAGCTTTATTTGATTGGCGGCGTGAAAATGCCGGAGGGCGCGTCGCTGGAACGTACCGACGCGGTGATCCGCAAGATGAGCGCCATCGGCCTGAGCGTCGACGGGGTGACGGATGCGGTTTCCTTCCCCGGGCTGAATGCATTGCAGTTTACCAATACGCCCAACACCGGCACCGTGTTCTTTGCGCTGGAGTCATTAAGCACCCGTACCCGCAGCGCGGCGCAGATCAATGCCGAGATTAACGCCAAGATTTCACAGATCCAGGAAGGGTTTGCGTTCTCGATTATGCCGCCACCAATCCTCGGTATCGGCCAGGGTTCCGGTTACTCCCTGTATATTCAGGACCGTGCCGGTCTGGGCTATGGCGCGTTGCAAACCGCAATCAACACCATGTCGGGCGCAATCATGCAAACTCCGGGCATGGGTTTCCCAATCTCGTCTTATCAGGCCAACGTACCGCAGCTGGACGCGAAAATTGACCGCGACAAGGCCAAGGCACAAGGCGTGCCGCTCAATGCCCTGTTCAGCACCTTGCAAACCTATCTCGGTTCGTCTTATATCAATGACTTCAACCGCTATGGCCGCACCTGGAAGGTGATGGCGCAGGCCGACGGTCAATTCCGCGACAGCGTGGAGGACATCGCCAACCTGCGCACCCGTAACGATAAGGGGGAAATGGTGCCGATTGGCAGCATGGTCAGCATCAGCACCACCTACGGCCCGGATCCGGTGATCCGTTACAACGGTTTCCCGGCGGCAGACCTGATTGGTGATGCCGATCCGCGAGTACTGTCATCGTCGCAGGCCATGAGTGAACTGACGGTCATGGCCAACAAGCTGTTGCCGAACGGCATGAACATTCAGTGGACCGATCTGAGCTATCAGCAGTCCACCCAGGGCAATGCGGCCATTATTGTCTTCCCGGTGGCGGTGTTGCTGGCCTTCCTGGCGCTGGCAGCCTTGTACGAAAGCTGGACGCTGCCATTGGCGGTGATCCTGATCGTGCCGATGACCATGCTGTCGGCACTGTTCGGGGTCTGGCTGACCGGCGGTGACAACAACGTGTTCGTGCAGGTTGGGCTGGTAGTGTTGATGGGTCTGGCCTGTAAGAACGCCATTTTGATCGTCGAGTTCGCCCGTGAACTGGAGCTACAGGGCAAAAGCATTATGGAAGCGGCTTTGGAAGCCTGTCGTCTGCGACTGCGGCCGATTGTAATGACCTCCATCGCCTTTATCGCCGGGACTATTCCGTTGATCCTCGGGCACGGTGCCGGTGCCGAAGTGCGCGGCGTCACCGGCATCACGGTATTCTCCGGCATGCTGGGCGTCACACTGTTTGGGCTGTTCCTGACCCCAGTGTTCTACGTCACCCTGCGCCGTATGGTGACACGCAAAACGCGGCAACCAGTGGCGGAATAATTCGCCCACTATAGCCACAAAAAAGCCCGGTTTTTTTTAAACCGGGCTTTTCTTTGTCTTATGCTTTATACCGCATCTACCGCAGACTATTTTTCTGCTGTCTCTTCGTCTTTCACGTCTTGCATTGCATATGCCGCGCAGGCACGTTTATCGCCCCGCTCCAGCTCGGCCAGGGAATCCGCTACCGTGTAGCCCGCCAGCACGTTCAGCGATGCCTCTTCCGCTTCGTTCACCACCGACTTGAAATACCAACAGGCGTTGGCACTGACCAGACAACGCGCCGGCCCTTCCGGTCGGGCGGCCCAAATGCGTTTATCTTCGATAACGGAAAGGTAGATATCTCGCAGGGTGATCTGCTCCGCCGGGCGGCCCAGATGAATCGAGCCGTTACGGCCCAGGGTCGAAACGATGATGCCATTTTTGGTCAAGGGCACCATCAGCTTGCGGATAAAACTGGGGTTGGCTTCCAGACCGGCGGCAAGCACCGCGCTGGTCGAACGCACGCCCAGCTTCTCAGCCACGGCCACGCTAAGTACCATTTGCATTGCAGTCGGAAAGCGAAAATCTAACATGTTTTTATCTCTGTCTCCGGGAGACCAAATACCTGGACTGGGCCGGTGCGAGATGACGCCATCACACCCACTCAACTGCACAATAATATAACAAACACTGTTGCACTATTGAAGGTATGCCCGGATAAATCGCACGGATACATTAGGTCGGAAATCACGTCAGAACTGGCCTGGGGATAAAACGGTGGGGATTAAGAATACAGAAACCCGCGTCAATATTAATGCCGCTCGCTTAACTGCGTTAAACGATCAGAACTAACACTGTCCGCGGGTTTAATTCTTGTCTGTTGATTAGGCTTTATTCAGCACCAGTTGGCCGCTTTTATCCAGCGGGATCTGGGTGCCGGGATCGTGGTCCATACGGATCTTGCCCTGCTGAGTGCCAATCTTGTAGGTCACGTCGTAACCCAGCATTTTCTGTGATTTGTCGTAGACCGTTCTGCAACGCTGCTGCGTGCTGGTGGTGCTGTCGTTATTCTGCATCGCACCCTGCACCTGGTTACCGGCGTAACCGCCGCCCAAGGCACCCACCACCGTCGCCACATCACGACCGCGACCACCACCGAACTGATGACCAATAACGCCACCGGCTACTGCACCCAGAACCGAACCGGCAATGCGGTTCTCATCCTGCACTGGCGCACGATGAGTGACGGTTACATTGCGGCATTCCTGACGCGGTGTTTTGATGGTTTCTTTGATCGGCGTTGCGGCAAGAACCTGCGCGTATTGCGGACCCGAAGAAAAAACATCAAGACTGGCCACCGCAGCAATACCCAGAGCTGCTGCAATACCAATACCCACACCGGCTAACATTGACTTGTTCACAGGAAATCCTCCTGAAAGTGTTACCACGCATTTGTACCGGGGATTTTACCGACATTGCACCGCGCTTATTATTTTGCGCATTGGCGGCACGTGGTATTCCGGTTTACGGCGTGCGCGACGCGCCGTCTGTAAACAAGATAAAGTCTGCACAATGTTCCAGAACCTCGCAATAAGACAATGTGACCAAAGATGCTGGAAATCGCCCTTACCCCCAGTGTTTAGGAGGAATCTTAAGATTTTTACCCATAATCACGGGACATTGTGCTGAACAATCAGCCCGTAACTGCCCTATCGCACGGGGACCGGCATAAAAAAACCCACGCGGGCGAACCGGCGTGGGTGGGTCGTTCTCAGGAGACTGTCAGTGCATTTTCAACCGTGGGCGGATCACCCGGTTGATGCCACCGACCAGCATCATCAGGCCGGTTTTGATATAGCCGTGTAAAGCGACCTGGTGCATACGGTACAGCGAGATATAGACGAAGCGCGCAATGCGGCCTTCAACCATCATCGAACCGCGCATCAGGTTGCCCATCAGGCTGCCAACGGTGCTGAAACGGGACAGAGACACCAGCGAACCGTGGTCTTTATACACGTACGGCTTCAGCGTCTGGCCGTTCATCAGCGCCAGAATGTTGGTGAAGCAGCGGGATGCCATCTGGTGCGCCGACTGGGCGCGAGGTGGCACAAAGCCACCGCCCTCTTTCGGACAGGAAGCACAGTCACCGATAGCGAAAATATTCGGATCGCGCGTGGTCTGCAGCGTAGGTTCCACCACCAGCTGATTAATGCGGTTGGTTTCCAGCCCGGCGATATCCTTCATAAAGTCCGGTGCCTTGATGCCGGCCGCCCACACCATCAAATCGGCATCGATAAATTCGCCGCCCTTGGTGTTCAGGCCGTTGGCATCCGCACTGGTGACCATGGTGTTGGTCAGCACGCGCACGCCCAGTTTATTCAGTTCCTGATGCGCGGCAGCGGAAATACGCGGCGGCAGTGCAGGCAGAATACGCTCGCCCGCTTCGACCAGGGTCACGTTCAGCGCGCTGTTGTCCAGGCCTTCAAAACCATAGCTGTGCAGTTGCTTCACCGCGTTATGCAGCTCTGCAGACAGTTCCACACCGGTGGCACCACCGCCGACGATGGCGATATTCACCCGCTCTTTTTGCCCTGGCTGCGCCGAGAACTTGAGGAACAGGTTCAGCATTTCGTTGTGGAAACGACGCGCCTGGTGGGGGTTGTCCAGGAAGATACAGTGATCTTTCACGCCGGCAGTACCGAAATCGTTCGAGGTGCTACCCAGCGCCATCACCAGGATGTCGTAAGGCAGTTCGCGTGCAGGAACCAGTTCAGCACCGTGCTCGTCGCAGATTTGCGCCAACTGCAGGGTTTGCGTTTCGCGATTAATGTTGGTCAGCGAACCCAGCTGGAAATTGAAAGAGTGATTGCGTGCGTGTGCCAGGTAGCTCAGCGCGTCGACGCCGTCATCAAGGGAGCCGGTTGCTACTTCATGCAGCAAAGGTTTCCACAGATGGCTGTGATTGCGGTCCACCAGCGTGATTTCTGCTTTGTGCTTACGACCGAGTTTATGGCCCAGGCTGGTCGCCAGTTCCAGACCACCGGCACCACCGCCGACAATGACGATTTTTTTCTTTGGCGTTGTCAAAATAACCCCCTAAATGTGAACCAATTGTTACCTAAGGGTAAAGAAATAATATCCTTAGAATACATAGGGTTCGCTTAAAATAAACCTGCTATCTGAAGTCAGAATAGCATGTGGGGTTATTTGGTCATACCAAAATTGATGTACATCAAACTTTTTTGGTTAAAGCCTGGACGAAGCGAAATTTTGAGGATTGTGATTCAAATAGTTAGCGCGAGATCACAGTTTTAAATTTTGTCCCTCAACGGGAAAAACGGGGCTTTCAGGCAAAGAAATACCGCAATTCTTGTCTGTTCAGAACAATCATTGCGGCTCTTTCAGGCGTTATGAAACTGTTAAGGCAGGGTCTTGAATGCCTTGATGCGTTGCAGATGTGGCGACAGGTTTTTAAACTTGTGGGTCTGTTGTTCATCCCAGACAATTTCATAGTATTTGTGCAACAGTTCAGCACTGAGCTGGCTGTCCAGCACCTCGTCGTGGCGGGAAAGCACCGCCAGACAGCGATCGCGGTTTTTCTCACGGAAGTCCTCCACGCACTTGGTGGCGATATCGCGATACTCTTCCGGCCGATCGATTTTGCCTTGCATATGTTGTTCAGGAGACAAATTGGGGTTGAAGATCACCTGGCGGATACCGCACAGGAAGCCGATACGTTCGGCCCAAAAACCCCCGAGGCCCACTCCGCAGATCAGCGAATGTTTGTCGCCTCCCTGCTGAACCGCCTTGTCCACTTCTTTCAACAAATGCTGCATGTCATGGCGTGGGTGCAAGGTGCTGTAACTGATAAAGCGTACGTCAGGATCGATAAACTGTAGCTGTAATACCTTTTCATGATTGCCGGGACTGGTGGAATCAAAGCCATGTAAATAGATAATCATCTGGATCCTCGCAACAAACGGAGGGCCGCGCCGCAGCCCTCATCATTTACGCCGCACTACGACGTCCTGGGTTCACCCGGCATTACGCTGTTTGTGCTCTTCCCAGCGTTCGCTGAGCGCATTCAGTTCTTTATGCGCCTGTTGCCAGCGCGCAGAATCACGCAGCTCCTGACGGGTGAACTGACCGCGATGATATAACCGCTTCACCCGCTCTGCTTTGACCGGGGACAGGTTATCCAGCACGCTGACCGCCCCTGCGCGGTTATTACACACCAGGATCATGTCACAACCGGCATCCAGTGCTGCCTGGCCGCGCTCGGCATAACTGCCCATAATCGCCGCCCCTTCCATCGACAGATCGTCCGAGAAGATAACGCCATCAAAGCCCAATTCCTGACGCAGGATCTGTTTTAGCCAGTAAGGCGATCCGCTGGCGGGACGTGGGTCTGCTTCAGTATAGATGACGTGTGCCGGCATCACGGCGTCGAGCAGCTGACGGTTAATCAATTCACGGAAGATCGCCATATCATGTTCACGGATCTCAGCGAGCGGACGCGGATCGCGCGGGGTTTCTTTGTGCGAGTCCGCACTGACGGCACCGTGGCCAGGGAAATGCTTGCCGGTGGTTTTCATCCCGGCGCTGTGCATGCCCAGAATGAAGCGCTCGGCCATCGCCAGCGCCTGCTGCGGATCGCTGTGGAACGAACGCTCGCCAATCGCCGCACTGACGTGGCCAATATCCAGTACCGGGGCAAAACTGATATCGATATCCTGCGCGATCATTTCCGCCGCCATCAACCAGCCCGCTTCCTGTGCCAGACGCCCGCCCTCATGCACTTCGTTTAATGCGGCGAATGACTGCGCCGCCGGCAGACGGGTGAAACCCTCGCGGAAGCGCTGCACACGGCCACCTTCCTGATCCACCGCCACCACCAGCCGATCGTGAGAAGCCTCGCGGATTTGGCGTACCAGCTCGCGCAACTGTTGCGCATCGTGGAAATTGCGGGTGAACAAGATCAGGCCGCCCACCATCGGGTGTTGCAGGATCTCACGTTCTTCTGCGTCCAGCTCATAGCTGGCGACATCTAACATTACTGGGCCCACGGCCACCTCACTTCACTATTTATTCAGAACATGGGGATGTTAAACAAAAACGCCGGTGCAACACTGCGCCCCAGCGCAAAAATTCGGGATCGCCGGTTTGTTGCCAGCGCACTTCAAACCATAACAGCATCAGATAATCTACCCACGGCAACCAACGCTGCACCTGTGCGCTCAGCAAGGGTAAATTTGAGTAGCCGATGCGAGCATAATGCCGCAAAAATCGCAGTTGTTCGGCTGGCGACCAGGCATTGCCGCGAAACAGTGCGGCGATATCCAGCGCGATATCTCCGTCGGCCGCATACTCCCAATCAATCAGCCGCAAGCCCTGGCCCTGTGCAATCAGATTGCCCGGATGAATATCCATATGCAGGGGAGCCAGTTTTAGCGGCGTTGGGGGCCGACGACGCAGAAAACGCTGATGCAACTTTAGCCAGGCGGGTGTCAGGCGTCGGGGATCCAGCTGCTGCCAGTAGCGAGTAAACTGCCGATGCAGGCTCAGCGGGTAACCACTGGGCGACCGTTGATGCAAACCGGCCATCAACTCAGCCAGATTGCCGCCCTCATTCAAGCGGATAAAATTCGCCTCAGTGACAACGTCACCAGTGAGCCATTGCAAGATAATCCACTGATTATTCTGCGCTAAAACCTGCGGCCCAATGTCCTTACCGACACGACACAGCACCCGCGCCTCACGCCGGCGACTGACGCCCAACGCGCTTTTCTCTGCGCTTTGCTGGCGAGCTAATAGCTGCACGCCCTCGCCTTCAATCCGCCAGCTTTCACCGGTCAGTCCCTGCACCGGGCTGAAACGACAACCGGCGGTTTTCACCGCCGGCAGTTCGTGCTCAATCAGTCTTCGCAGTGCGGCTTCAGTGTGTAACGGCGCCATTGCCTGACCAGACGATTTCACCGCTTTGCACCAGCATCAATTGCATATCCAGCGTAGGTGACTTCACATCACCACTGACGTCGCTGTACAGCACATACTGCGCGCTAACGATACGCGCCAGACCAATCGCCTTGCTGCGTGAACCCAGGCTGTCATCCGCCGACAGGCCCAGCGTCTGTTTGGCGGTGGCCAACTGCGCTTCCGGCACGATGGAGAAGGTTTGATTTGAAGCCAAAGCCTTGTGCAGTGCGGAAGTCGCTTTCGCAGTCTGCAATGAACCGTTGGTGTTGTTCTTCACGCTGTCGAGCAGCAGCACGCTGCCCGGATTAACGCCATCGGCTTTCAGCATCTGATTCACCAGCGGCTGTACGCTGCTCAGCCAATCAAGCTGCTGGATCTTTGGCGGTTGCGGCACCGGTTCGGTCACCGGCGGCTGTGGCTCTTCGACCACCGGCGGCGTCACCGGCTCAACGGTTACCGGCGGTTGTGGTTGTTCCGGCTCCGGTGGGCGCGACAGACAACCGGTTAACACCAACGCGGCCAGCGCGACAAATAGATACTTTTTCATTAATCCCTCTCTCAATGAACCAAGAGTTTACAAGAATAGATACAGGCGCACGCGCTTGGCATCGAGGTTGCCATTGAGCGAGTAAATGGTGGCGTCTGAATTTGGCGCAATAGTGATGGTGCGCGGCGCTTCAAAAGGCCGTATATCCAACCCCTGATCGTCATACCAGTAGAAGCGATAGTGCACCGTGACCGGCGTTGGTTGACTGTTGCTGAGTTCCGAAGTCGCCATCACCCGCCCGGAAGCATTCGAAATCGACGGATTGTCTGCCAGAATGCCCGCGGTCAGCACCGGCGAATCCATCACTACCGTCTGGCGGTCGTTAACCGCAATGCCACGCGGGCTGCTACAGCCCATCAGTATGATAGCGGGTAACGTCAGCGCCATCAGACAACGCAGGGGTTTGCTATAGCGCATTATTTTCCTCGATTAGCGTGACAGCAGCGGCCCCAGGGAGCGGCCACCGACCAAATGCATATGAATATGATAGACCTCCTGGCCGCCATGGCGATTGCAATTGATAATCAGACGGTAGCCGTCTTCGGCGATGCCTTCCTGCTCGGCAATCCTGGCGGCGGCGGTGATCATGCGGCCCAGAGCGGCCTCGTGCTCAACGGTGACGTCATTGATGGTGGGGATCAGCACATTGGGTACGATCAGAATATGGGTCGGAGCCTGAGGTGAAATATCACGGAAAGCGGTGACCAGTTCATCCTGATAAACCACATCAGCAGGAATTTCGCGGCGGATAATTTTACTGAAAATCGTTTCTTCGGCCATCTGGCGTTCCTTGTAGAAGAAAATAAGCTGTACGCAGTATGAGTGACAAATTCTACTGCTTTCAACCTGATTGCGCACTTTCCGCGTTGAGTGATGCAGAATCAGACAACCGGTCAGGGTAATCGCGCCGCTGTCAGCGTTGCCCAGCGGCATTCATCTGATTTTTTTTACTTTGGTTATTCACTATTGTTGCTTTACTTGCCTGTTGCCGCCGCCAATAGTAACCCTATGATTAAAAAAGGATAGGTAACCACATGCGAGGCAAAACCCTGGTACTGAGCGCGCTGCTGCTGTGCGGCCACGTAGCGGCTGAAACCAAAAGCATTATTGACCTGCAGGCTAATCAGCAACATTTGCGTGCAGCGAAAAACCCGGCCGCGGTGGCACTGATCCCGGCGAATTACCCTTTTGCCGTACCGGGCAAGCTGACCGTAGCGGTGGCGTCTGAAAACTCCCCGCCGCTGGCGCTGTTTGCCGAAGACAATAAAACGCTGATTGGCAGCGACCCGGATATTGCACAACTGGTGGCGGACAGCCTGGGGCTGGAACTGAATCTGGTGCCCACTTCCTGGGAAGACTGGCCACTCGGGATCAGTTCGGGCAAGTACGATGCCGCCATTTTCAATATTGCCGTCACCAAACTGCGCAAGACCAAGTTTGATTTCGCCACCTACCGCGTGGATACGCTGGGTTTTTATGTGAAATCCACCAGCAAAATCACCTCAATCAACCAACCTGCGGACATTGCCGGGCTGCGGGTTATTGTCGGCTCGGGGACCAATCAGGAAAATATCCTGCTTGGCTGGGATAAACAGAACCGCGCCAACGGCCTGCCGCCGGTGCAGCCAATTTATGTCACCGATGACGCGGCCGCCAACCTGAGCATTCAGTCCGGACGCGTCGACGCCTACTTCGGCCCCCACTCTACCGGCGCCTACAAAGCGGCACTGACCGGCAAAACCAAAATGGTCGGCATTGGACCGAACGTGGCCTATGTGGCGGTGACCACCAAAAAGGATGACGGTCTGGTTGCGGCCATCAATGCCGCCATCAATGGGGTGATCGCCAGCGGCGAGTATGGTCAGGTGCTGGACCGTTGGGGCGAGCGCGATGAGAAGGTCCCACGCTCTACCATCAACCCGCCGGGCATTGGCGACTAATCTTCTATCAACTGGGGTGCGTGTGTGCGCATCCAGTTGGCCAACGAGTCGAGCGTCGGGCGCAGCGTTTTGCCCAGCGGTGTAATCTGGTATTCAACGCGCGGCGGGACTTCCGGGAACACCTGCCGCGTGACCAGGCCGCGCTGTTCAAACTGCCGCAGTTGGCGTGTCAGCTCTTTCTGGGCGATCGGTGCCACGGCACGCTGCAACTCGCTGAAACGCACCGGGCTGTCGATCAGTATCAGTCGGTAGAGGATCGGGATCGCCCATTTCCCCGCCACCAGATTCACAAAGCCCACCATTGGGCAAGGTTCGCCCGCGGCCGGTAACACCGCTAAATTTTTTTCCGCTATCGAACGCCCTGCATCGGTCATTTCATCCCACCTTGTCCCTTAGTATCCAAAAGGTGTCTACTATGCAAAAGGTACTATAGCGCAAATAATGCCTGCATAGACAACAAACGGGAGTGGGCTATGTCACGACTTAAAGGTAAATATGCGTTGATCACCGGCGGCACCAGCGGTATTGGTCTGGAAACTGCGCGTCAGTTTATTGCCGAAGGTGCCACCGTGGCGATCACCGGCCGCAGCCAAAGTGGTCTCGATGCGGCGGGGGCAGCTCTGGGCAAGGTTCTGTTGTTGCGCAGCGATGCCGGGGATATTGCTGATCAGCGTAGTTTGGCACAGCAGCTAGCCAGCCATTGGCCACGTCTCGATGTGCTGTACATCAACGCCGGCGACGTCACCCACCACCCGTTGCAGGAATGGGATGAGCAGAGCTATCAGCGGCTGATGGATATCAATCTCAAGGGGCCGTTCTTTCTGATCCAGTCATTGTTGCCACTGTTGGCCAATCCGGCGTCGATTATTTTGTGTGGCTCGGTCAGCGCGCATATCGGCCTGCCGTTAAGCAACGTTTACGCCGCCAGCAAAGCCGGCCTGCTGTCGCTGGCCAGAACGCTGTCCGGTGAATTGCATCCGCGCGGTATCCGGGTTAACGGCCTCAGCCCCGGTCCGACAGAAACCCCGGCGCTGGGCAAGCTCGGGTTGAAAGATGCCGATGAACAGGCACTGCGCGACGAGATCCGCGCACTGGTACCGATTGGCCGCATGGGCACGGCGCTGGAATTAGCCAAGGCGGCGGTGTTTTTGGCATCTGACGAGTCCGCCTTTATGGTCGGCAGTGAGTTGTTGATCGACGGCGGTGTGAGGAATTTGTAGCAGTGATGGATGGACGTCAAGCCGTGACAGCAACGACTGCACGGCTTGTCAGTTAGCCCAGACCGGGGATAGCAACGCCGAAGGTCTGCAGCAGTAATACCATATTGAGCAAAAGAATAATCACCGTCCCGATGATTGACACCAGGCTGGTCAGGCGACCGTTGACAAATTCGCCCATAATGTCGCGACGGCGGGTGAACATCACCAGAGCAATCATCGGCGCCGGCAGCGCCAGGCTCAGCACCACCTGGCTATAAACCAGGGCATCCGTGGCATTAACCCCTAACGCGACCACGATGAACGCCGGGATCATAGTCACCATGCGGCGGACCCATACCGGAATGCGGAAACCGACAAAGCCCTGCATGATCATCTGGCCCGCCATGGTGCCCACCACCGAGCTGGAAATCCCGGAGGCAATCAGCGACATCAGGAAGATACCGGCGGCGGCGGCACCAAACAGTGGCGTCAGCGTATGATAAGCGGTTCCGATCTCAGCCACATCGCTATTACCGGCATGGAAGGCGCTGGAGGCCATAATCACCATGGCGATATTCACCATCCCGGCGATAGATAGCGCAATCACCACTTCAATATTGGAAAAACGCAGCAGTTTACGGCGCTCGCCGCTGTCACTGGCCGGCGCACGGTGCTGGGTCAGGCCCGAGTGCAGGAAGATGGTGTGCGGCATCACAGTGGCACCAATGATACCGACGGCAATGGTCAACGCCTGTGCATCCGGCAACTGCGGCGTGACCATGCCCATGCCTGCTGCCGCCCAATCGACCGGCACGATAAACATCTCGACCAGATAACACAGGGCAATCACCGCGACCAAGCCGCCGATCATCAGTTCTACCGGACGGAAACCTTTCTTCTCCACCATCAGCAAGGCATAGGTGATCACCGCCGTCACCCCCATGCCTGGCAGCAGCGGCATATTGAACAGTAACGCCAGCGCTATCGCACCGCCGAGAAACTCAGCCAGATCGGTAGCCATTGCCGCCACCTCACTGAGCAACCACATGCCAATGACCACCGGACGAGAAAATTGATCGCGACACATTTCCGCCAGATTGCGGTTGGTGACGATACCCAGCTTGGCCGACAGCGCCTGAAACAGCATGGCGATCAGGTTCGCCATCACCACCACCCATAACAGGCTGTAGCCGTATTTCGAACCGGCCTGAATATTGGTAGCGAAATTACCGGGGTCCATATAAGCAATAGAGGCAATCACTGCAGGGCCGGCGAACAGTAGCGGCGTGAATGCACCACGCTTGCGCCCGGCAAGTGCGTTACCAATTGCCGTATTGGTTCGTTCGGTTAACGATGTGGTGGTTGCCGCATCACGCATGATTTACCCTCAATCTTTTTCTGGTTATTTTTCGCCCAACACTCACAGCAATGTAGCATCGGCTACACTTTATGCAAAATGGAAGATTAACTGCCTTTGTGTACAAATATTTCTTATTGTCATCGAATACGCCAGCCGAATTGATAATGCGTCGTCTTTGGACTAACTTATGGCGGAACTGCATTAACCTGCAACTTACTGGTTTATCGTTTAAAGGACGTCTCAGACTATGGCAACAAGCGCACCAGACGACGCAGAACGCCCCGTGGTGGCTGAAATGCCGGACGAGGCTGAACATGCCCTGCGCTTCACCCGCGCTCGTGAGGCGCAATCCAATGCGCTGATCGAGGACTATGTTGAGCTGATTGCCGACCTGCTGGTCACCACCCGCGAAGCCAGAACCACGGATATCGCCAAACGCTTTGGCGTATCGCACCCTACCGCGATCAAAAACATCGCCCGGTTGAAAAGTGCCGGTCTGGTGGAGTCACGCCCTTATCGTGGGGTTTTTCTGACTGAGGAAGGTGAACAACTGGCGCAGAAGGTACGGCGTCGCCACCGGATTGTGGTTGATCTGCTGGTTTGCCTCGGCGTACCGAATGAAACGGCGGAGCTGGACAGCGAAGGGATTGAACATCACATTTCTAGCGACACCCTGGCGGTGTTTGAACAGTATCTGCAAAAGCACGCAGTAAAATAAATCCTCACCAATAAAAAAGGGAGGCTTTCGCCTCCCTCAAAACTCCCCTGCCTGAATTAATGATTACGGATGTATTCGTCCATATCCGTTTTCAGGTTGTCAGATTTGGTACCAAAGATAGCCTGAACGCCCGAGCCTGCGACAACGACGCCGGCAGCACCCAGTTTTTTCAGGCCAGCCTGGTCAACCTTGCTCACGTCCGCCACGCTAACGCGCAGACGGGTGATGCAGGCATCCAGGTTGGTGATGTTGTCTTTACCGCCAAAGGCCTGTACCAGCGCCGCAGACATTTCAGAACCGCCCTGAGTAACCTGCTCAGAGGCCGTGTCTTCGCGCCCTGGGGTTTTCAGATCCAGCTTGGCAATCAGCACGCGGAAGATGGTGTAGTACACCAGACCGTAGATGATACCGACGATTGGGAACAGCCAGATTTTGCTGCTGTTGCCGCTCAGGACGATAAAGTCGATCAGACCGTGTGAGAAGCTGGTGCCGTCACGCATCCCCAACAGGATACAGATCGGGAACGCCAGGCCAGCCAGAATGGCATGGATTGCGTACAGGATCGGCGCAACGAACATGAAGGAGAACTCGATCGGTTCGGTGATACCGGTCAGGAACGAAGTCAGCGCAGCGGAAATCATGATACCGCCGACTTTAGCGCGGTTTTCCGGCTTGGCTGAGTGCCAGATGGCAATCGCCGCAGCAGGCAGACCGTACATTTTGAACAGGAAGCCACCGGACAGTTTACCCGCAGTTGGGTCACCCGCCATATAACGTGGAATATCGCCGTGGAACACCTGACCTGCTGCGTTGGTGTATTCCCCGATCTGCATTTGGAACGGCACGTTCCAGATATGGTGCAGACCGAACGGCACCAGCGCACGTTCAACCACGCCGTAGATACCAAACGCCACTACCGGGTTCTGATAAGCCGCCCACTGGGAGAAGGTCTGGATAGCCGTACCGATTGGAGGCCAGATAAAGGAAAGCACTACGCCCAGAACGATTGCCGCCAGGCCAGAGATAATCGGCACAAAACGCTTACCGGCAAAGAAGCCCAAATATTCCGGCAACTGAATGCGGAAGAAACGGTTAAACATATAGGCAGCGATGGAGCCGGAGATAATCCCCCCGAGCACACCGGTATCCGCCAGGTGTTTGGCCGCAATTTCTTCAGCCGGCAGGTGCAGCACCAGCGGCGCAACCACCGCCATGGTTTTCACCATGATGCCGTAAGCCACTACCGCAGCTAACGCGGAAACACCGTCGTTATTGGTGAAGCCCAGGGCAACACCGATGGCAAAAATCAGCGGCATGTTGGCGAAAACGGAACCGCCGGCTTCCGCCATCACGTGTGAGACTACCGCCGGTAGCCAGCTAAAGTTGGCGGAACCGACGCCCAGCAGGATACCTGCGATAGGCAATACGGATACCGGCAGCATTAGCGACTTACCTACTTTTTGCAGGTTTGCAAATGCGTTCTTGAACATAGTTGAGTGTGCTCCTGAGTAATAGTGCTTTGCTACTTTTCGCGATTCTTCGCGTTGCAAGGGGGGGAGAAAAACCCCTGCAATTCAGGGTGTCTGAGCACCCCTTGAATTATTACGCAGAGTAAAATAAATAGGCTGCGCAATGTTTGATGACAGTCA
The DNA here is from genome assembly GCF_000347995.1 of Serratia sp. S4. Classification (NCBI taxonomy): domain Bacteria; kingdom Pseudomonadati; phylum Pseudomonadota; class Gammaproteobacteria; order Enterobacterales; family Yersiniaceae; genus Serratia; species Serratia sp. S4. Next base: position 2,048,757 of record NZ_KB661120.1, on the reverse strand, counting down.
CGTTTCGATGAACAAAACCGGGTATTTTTCTTACATCGCCCATTTTTTGTTAAAAATGAGCAATAAACGCCCGCACCTCGCCCGAAAAACGGGTGGGAACATTACCCGTTTCGGCGATTAATTACGAGCTTAAAAAGAATTCAGATTTCGTTAACCACAGCTATAGCCTAGGCCAAAGATTAGAGTTCGATGTGAAATAAGCGTGAAAAGTTGGCGGTGGTGGCTTCGGCCAGCGTTTCCAGGCTCACGCCCTTCAATACCGCCATGTATTCAGCCACATCGCGCACATAGGCAGGTTGGTTTTCTTTGCCGCGATGCGGCACCGGAGCCAGATACGGCGAGTCGGTTTCCACCAGAATACGATCCAGTGGCACATAGCGCGCCACTTCACGCAGTTGCTCTGCATTGCGGAAGGTCAGGATGCCTGAGAAAGAAATGTAGAACCCCAGATCCAGCAACGCCTCTGCGGTAGCGCAATCTTCGGTGAAGCAGTGCAATACTCCGCCACAGTCCTGGGCATTTTCTTCACGCAGAATAGCCAGTGTGTCTTCCCGTGCATCTCGGGTATGCACGATCACCGGCTTGTTCAGATCGCGGCCAATGCGGATATGTTCACGGAATGACGCTTGCTGCAGCTCAAGATTGTCTTTCTGATAGAAGTAGTCCAGCCCGGTTTCACCCAGTGCCACCACCTGCTCTGCTGCCGCCAAACGGCGCAGCTCAGCGTAGTCGTAGCCCCCCTCCAGATTGAGCGGATGCACCCCGCAGGAAAAGGCCACGTCATCGCGTTGGCCAATCAATTGCGTCATCGCCTGATAGCCCGGCAAAGTGGTGGCCACCGCCAGCACGTAACCGACATCGCGCGCCTTGGCCTTCGCCAAGGCATCATCCACATTTTGATGCAGAGTTTGGTAATCCAGGCCGTCGAGGTGACAATGAGAATCTACTAACAACATAATATTTAACTCTTTTACAGCGAATGAGGGTGGGAATAGCCGGTAGCGCCGAGCAACTGCTCCCAGCCAAGTAACTGTTCGGTCAGCAGCAGTTCGCGGTTAACGCCGACGACGCTAAGCAACTGATGGCGACAATGCAGCCATTGCTGCACGGCTTGCTGCAGCGACGTGCTGCTCAGGCGGCTGGCCAGCTGGTGCACCAGCGGTTGCTGATCCTGGTTCAGAACAAAGCCGGCGGCACCTTGCTGCCACTTCATGGCGTCCATCAACAACGAACATAGCCAGTGTAGCCGCTCAGCGACGTCTTCGTGATTCAATACCGGCAGCAGCGACAACATGTCGTGCTGCGGCAAAGCGGCACTCAGGGCCGCGCACAGCGCGCTACGTTGTTGCCAACGTTCCGGCTGGAGCAATTGCTCTGCGGCCAAGGGTGCGCCGTCATGCAAGCGCAAGGCGGTCAGGAGATCGATCTGATTACCCGGCGTCTGCCGATTCAGCCATTGCAGACTGAGCTGTTCGTCCGGACTGGCGAGATGCCAGTACAAACAACGGCTGCGCAGCGTTGCCAGCAGGCGTGAAGGCTCACGGCAGCTCAGCAGGAAATAGGTTTTTTCCGGCGGTTCTTCCAACGTTTTCAACAGGGCATTGGCGGCAGCCTCGGTCAGCAACTCCGCCTGCGGTAGCCAGATCACCTTGGCACCGCCCTGCTGCGCATGAGAATAAAGGATCTCAATCAGCTGGCGGATGGGCTCCACCCCCAGGCTGCTTTTGCCTTTTTCCGGCGTCAGCACGTGATAATCCGGGTGATTTCCTGCCAGCATCAACCGACAGCTATGGCATTCACCGCAGCTTTTCTCACCGTTGCGACGTTGGCAGATCAGCCAACGGCTCAGGCCATAGGCCAGCGCATCCTCACCATGGCCGGCAGCGGCATGCAATAACAGTGCGTGATGACCGCGCCCGGTAGCATATTGCCCGACCAACTGGCGGTAAGGGGTATTCAGCCACGGGTACCAGTTCATTACGCGCCTTCCTGCTGCTGTAACCATTGGCTGACGCAACGACGAATCGCCGCCGTCACCTGATCAAGCGATTGAGAAGCATCCACGGTGATGATGGATGCATCTTGCGCCGCCAACTCCCGATAACGTGCGCGGGTACGTTCAAAGAATGGCAATGCTTCCTGTTCAATACGATCCAGTTCGCCCCGTGCTCGGGCACGCTGTAGACCCACTATCGGCGGCAAATCCAGATAAAGCGTCAGATCGGGACGAAAATCTCCTAATACCGTGTCACGCAGCGAGGCCATAAGTTGTTGATCCACACCCCGGCCGCCGCCCTGGTAGGCTTGAGAAGACAGGTCGTGCCGATCGCCAACCACCCAGGCACCGCGCGCCAAAGCCGGTTTGATCACCGTTTCCACCAACTGTACACGGGCCGCATACAGCATCAGAACCTCGGCCTTGATGGTCGGCAGTTCGCCCTCCACGCCGCGTTTGAACAGGTCGCGCAGTTTTTCTGCCAACGGCGTGCCGCCGGGTTCACGGGTAAAGGCAATGTCGTTGATACCATGTTCGCGCAGTACGTCGACTACGGTATCGCGTGCGGTCGTTTTGCCCGCACCCTCAAGCCCTTCGATAACCACGAATTTACTTTTCATTCTTTTCCTTTAACGCCTGACGATAGGCACGCACCGCCTGATTATGGCTGGCCAGGTTGGTGGTAAATTGATGCCCGCCCTTACCGTCGGCAACAAAGTACAAATAAGGCGTCTTGGCCGGATTGGCAGCGGCTTCCAGCGAAGCCTGGCTCGGCATGGCAATCGGCGTTGGCGGCAGACCGTTGATCACGTAGGTGTTGTACGGCGTCGGCGTTTCCAAATCCTTGCGGGTAATGTTGCCATTATACGCCTCGCCCATGCCGTAGATCACCGTCGGGTCGGTCTGCAAACGCATGCCAATACGCAGGCGATTAATGAATACCGAGGCCACTTTGGTACGTTCCTCCGGTACCGCAGTCTCTTTCTCAATGATTGAGGCCATGGTCAGCAACTCTTCCGGCGTTTTGTACGGCAGGCTGGCCTCACGGCCCTGCCAGGCGCTCTCCAATGCTTTAATCATACGCAGGTGGGCACGCTTCAACAGCGCCATATCGCTCATGCCTGCGGTATACAGATAGGTATCCGGGTACAGGCGCCCTTCCGGATTGGTGCCTTCAGGCAAGCCTAGCGCCTTGGCAATTTCCGCCTCGCTTTTACCGGCCAGGGTATGTTTGAGGTATTTTGACTGTTGCAGCACCAGCAGCCAGTCCCGCAGGCGGGAACCTTCAATAAAGCGTGCGCTGAATTGGGCTTCTTTACCGCTGGCCAACAGTTTAAGCATTTGACGCACCGTCATACCCGGCGTAAAGCGATAGGTTCCAGCCTTAAACTCGGCCAATTCCGGCTCCAGGCGCAGCAACCAAGGGAACCACTGGCCATTGCGGATCAGTTTGTCCCTCACCAGCAGCCCCTCCAGGGCTACCCGACCGGTCCCTGCCGGCAGTTTGAAAATGGCTTCCTGCTGGATCGCCAATGGCGTATCCGCGAAGCGTTCAACCTTCTGGTAGCCCCAAAACAGCAGGCCCAATACCAGAACAACAATAATAGAAACGAACTTCAGCTTTCTTTTCTTCATCAATCAGCCATCGTTAACAGTGTGGGCGCAAAAAATCATAAAGTTGGCGTGAAGGGTAACGCCATGATTGCGCAGTATTGACCGGCAGCAACGGCATTAACGCATTGCTCACCAGCACTTCTTCGGCATCGGCCAGCGTCTCCAGCGGCTCACTGACGCAGTGCAGCGAGTATTCGCTGCCCGCCAGCAGCTCAATAACCCGGCGACGCATCAGCCCAGCCACGCCTGCCTGGCTCAAATCTGGCGTAAATACCGCTTTCCCCTTACGCCAGAACAAATTAGCCGCACAGCATTCCACCAGCATACCGGCAGTGTCAAGCACCAGCGCCTCGTCGGCGGTTGTCTGGTCAAGATGCGTGCGGATCAACACCTGCTCCAAACGATTCAAATGCTTTAGCCCAGCCAACAGGGGATTGCGTCCCAGCGCTACCGGACTGAGCGTCAGGCTGATGCCCTGCTCTCGCCATGGCAAATAGTGCATGGGATAGGTGCTACGAGAGACTATGCGTGTGGGAGCCTCACACCCTTGCGGGCTGTACCCCCTGCCACCGCTGCCGCGAGTCAGTATCGCTTTGACCACGCCCAATGGGATAGATTCTGCCGCGCGCACCATTTCATCTTCCAAAGCGTTCCAGTCGCAGGACGGCAGCATCAGCCGTTGCGCTGCCAACTGCAGCCGCTCGATATGCCAGGGCAGCAGGTCTATTTTCCCCTCAATCACCCGGGCGGTAGTGAAACAGCCGTCACCAAATTGCAAACCGCGATCGCTTGGCGCTAGCGCATCGTGCTGATGTCCATTAATCCAGTACATAGACTCCCCCTGACCGCGTTGGTATGACTACAGAATAACAGGCGCAGGTGCCGTTAGCAGCAGCTTGCCGTTTGGCCACAGTGTCGACAAGCAGAGCTTTCCGAGTAGCGGGTCAGCGCCATAAAAAAAGCCCGGTTTTTAAAAAACCGGGCTTTTTTACCGTCTGCCAGCAGAGGCATTACACCTTGCGGAAGATCAGTGAACCATTGGTGCCGCCGAAACCGAAGGAGTTACACAGCGTGTACTGCATATCACTCACCTGGCGAGCTTCATGCGGAACAAAGTCCAAATCGCAACCTTCATCCGGATTATCCAGGTTGATGGTTGGCGGAACGGCCTGGTCACGCAATGCCAATACGGTGAAGATCGATTCGATCGCACCTGCGGCACCTAACAGGTGGCCGGTCATCGATTTGGTCGAGCTGACCATCACGCGCTGTGCATCGCTGCCAAATACCGACTTCACCGCCTGCGTTTCGGCTTTGTCACCGGCCGGCGTTGAAGTGCCATGCGCATTGATATAACCAATTTGTGACGTAGTCACACCAGCATCAAGCAACGCATTTTCCATCGCCAGCGCTGCGCCCGCACCATTCTCAGGGGGTGACGTCATGTGATAAGCATCGCTGCTCATCCCAAAGCCGACGACTTCAGCATAAATCTTGGCGCCGCGTTTTTTGGCGTGTTCGTACTCTTCCAGCACCATCATGCCGGCACCGTCACCCAGCACAAAACCGTCACGGTCTTTGTCCCATGGGCGGCTGGCCGCTTGAGGATCTTCGTTACGGGTCGACAACGCGCGTGCTGCGCCGAAGCCGCCGACACCCAACGGAGTACTGGCTTTCTCTGCCCCACCGGCCAGCATGACGTCGGCATCATTGTAAGCAATGATACGCGCAGCATGGCCAATGTTATGCACACCTGAAGTACAGGCGGTGGCGATCGAAATGCTCGGGCCACGCATGCCGTACATGATGGTCAGGTGGCCTGCAATCATGTTTACGATGGTTGACGGCACAAAAAACGGACTGATTTTCCGTGGGCCACCGTTAACCAGTGAACTGTGGTTCTCTTCAATCAAACCCAGGCCGCCGATGCCGGAGCCGATAGCGGCACCAATGCGGCTGGCGTTAGCCTCGGTGATATCCAATTGTGCATCCTGCATGGCTTGCATGCCGGCAGCGATACCGTATTGGATGAAGGCGTCCATCTTGCGCGCATCTTTGCGTGAGATGAAATCCTCTGAATTAAAATTCTTTACCAGGCCAGCAAACTTGGTCGCATAGGCTGCGGTATCGAAATGGTCGATCAGGCTGATGCCACTCTGACCGGCAAGAAGAGCTGTCCATGTGGACTCTACCGTATTGCCGACAGGAGACAACATGCCCAGTCCGGTCACAACTACTCGACGCTTAGACACGTTTGTCCTCCAAGGAGGGAAAATATGACACTAGGGATAGAAAAAACTTAGGCGGTCGAGTGACCGCCTAGATATGTTCTCTTACTGCTGGCTGGCGTTGATGAAATCAATAGCTGCCTGAACAGTAGTGATTTTCTCAGCTTCTTCGTCTGGAATCTCTGTGTCGAACTCTTCTTCCAGAGCCATTACCAGCTCAACGGTGTCAAGAGAATCAGCACCCAGATCTTCAACGAAAGAAGCGTTATTTAAAACTTCTTCCTGTTTAACACCCAACTGCTCAACAATGATTTTCTTAACGCGTTCTTCGATAGTGCTCATACTCTTAAATTTCCTATCAAAACTCGCTTTCGCGATGGTTTTCGTAGTGTATAAAATGTTGAAAAAGATGCAACTAAATCCCGGCTGGTCAAACCACGATTTTACGCTATTCTGCGGTTTTTACCCCAAATAACGCAAATAGTTTTCGCATTTTTTAAATCATGTACATGCCGCCATTGACATGCAACGTTTCACCGGTGATGTAGCCAGCCTCATCAGAGGCTAAAAATGCAACAGCGCTGGCGATTTCTTTAGCATCCCCCAGCCGATTGGCTGGAACTGATGACAAAATGCCTGCACGCTGATCATCTGTCAACGCCCGTGTCATGTCCGTCTCAATAAAGCCAGGTGCCACGACGTTGACCGTAATGCCACGCGAAGCAACTTCGCGTGCCAAAGACTTGCTAAAACCAATCAGACCGGCTTTAGCCGCCGCGTAATTAGCCTGCCCTGCGTTCCCCATGGTACCAACTACGGAACCGATGGTGATGATACGGCCAAACCGCTTTTTCATCATAGCTCGCATTACCGCTTTTGACAGACGGAATACGGAAGTCAGATTGGTGTTCAGGATATCCTGCCACTCGTCGTCCTTCATACGCATCAGGAGGTTATCACGCGTAATACCGGCATTATTCACTAAAATGTCGATTTCGCCAAATTCAGCACGAATAGATGCCAGAACGCTGTCGATAGATTGAGCATCGACCACATTCAACGCAAACCCTTTGCCGCTTGCACCCAGGTAGCTGCTGATAGCCTCAGCGCCGCTTTCACTGGTGGCGGTGCCGATGACTTTGGCGCCACGTGCCACAAACGTTTCTGCAATAGCCCGGCCAATACCCCGGCTGGCGCCGGTGACCAGAACAACTTTACCTTCGAAGCTCATTGTTTTCCTCTTTATTGTTCAAGCGCCGCTGTCAGGCTGGCTGCGTCATTAACCGCCGCCGCCGTCAGGGTGTCAACAATACGTTTAGTCAGACCGGTCAGAACTTTACCCGGACCAACCTCTAGCAGCAAGGTAACGCCCTGTGCTGCCATAAACTCTACGCTTTCGGTCCAACGTACCGGGCTGTACAACTGGCGCACCAGTGCACTGCGGATCGCTTCTGGATCGGTTTCGGTGCTCACGTCGACGTTATTCACCACCGGGACCTGCGGTGCGTTGAAGGTAATCTCCTGCAACGCCACAGCCAGCTTGTCTGCGGCCGGTTTCATCAGTGCGCAGTGCGAAGGCACGCTCACCGGCAACGGCAACGCACGCTTGGCACCAGCGGCTTTACAGGCCGCACCAGCACGTTCAACCGCTTCTTTATTACCTGCGATCACCACCTGACCCGGTGAGTTAAAGTTCACCGGTGAAACAACCTGCCCCTGGGCAGACTCTTCACAAGCCTTGGCGATGGCGGCGTTGTCCAGGCCGATAATGGCGGACATCGCGCCTGTGCCTTCCGGCACCGCTTCCTGCATCAATTTGCCGCGCAGCTCAACCAGACGGATTGCCGCCTGGAAATCCAGCACGCCCGCACACACCAGCGCCGAGTATTCACCCAGGCTATGGCCAGCCATGATGGCCGGCGTTTTACCGCCCTGCTGCTGCCAGACGCGGAAAATGGCTACGGAAGCGGCCAGCAATGCCGGCTGCGTCTGCCAGGTTTTATTCAGTTCTTCCGCCGGCCCTTGCTGCACCAGCTGCCACAGGTCGTAACCCAGGACGGAAGAGGCTTCGCTGAAGGTCGCTTCAACGATCGGATATTGAGTGGCCAAATCGGCCAGCATGCCCAGAGTCTGTGAACCCTGGCCTGGAAAAACAAAAGCAAATTGCGTCATTTTTTCTTCCTGTTATATCAGAAACGAACCAGCGCCGAGCCCCAGGTAAAGCCGCCGCCAAAGGCTTCCAGCAGCACCAGTTGGCCGCGTTGGATCCGCCCATCACGCACCGCTTCGTCGAGCGCTGCAGGGACCGAGGCGGCAGAGGTGTTACCGTGACGATCGAGCGTCACTACCACTTTATCCATCCCCATACCCAATTTTTTCGCCGTCGCGCTGATAATACGCAAATTGGCCTGGTGCGGCACCAGCCAGTCCAGCGCGCTGCGATCCAGATTATTGGCCTGCAGCGTTTCATCAACGATGTGAGCCAGTTCGGTAACCGCAACCTTGAAGACTTCATTACCCGCCATGGTGACATAGGCCGGCTTTTCCTGATCCTGACGATCCTTGAACGGCAAGGTCAACAAACCGCCGTAGCTGCCGTCGGCGTGCAGATGGGTCGACAAAATGCCCGGCTCTTCAGAAGCCCCCAACAGCACCGCGCCTGCGCCATCACCAAACAGAATGATAGTGCCGCGATCTTCCGGATCCAGCGTGCGTGACAACACGTCTGCGCCGATCACCAGAGCATGCTTCACCGCGCCGTTTTTAACATACTGATCGGCGACGCTCAACGCATAGGTGAAACCGGCACAGGCCGCAGCCAGATCGAATGCCGCGCAGTCTTTGATGCCCAGCATCTGCTGCACCTGGCAGGCAGAACTTGGAAATGCGTGGGTCGAGGTGGTGGTAGCCACAACGATCAGCCCGATGTCTTCTTTAGCCACACCTGCCATTTCCAGCGCTTTTTCAGCAGCGTGGAAACCCATCGTCGCAACTGTTTCATCAGCGGCGGCAATACGGCGTTCACGGATACCCGTACGTGAGACGATCCACTCGTCAGAGGTATCCACCATTTTTTCAAGGTCAGCGTTGGTGCGCACTTGTACGGGTAAATAACTCCCCGTACCGAGAATCTTTGTATACATGTACGATCAGTCACTCTTAGGTAATACAGCTTCAAGGCGCGCAGCAATCCTGTCAGGGACTTGCCGCTGCACCGCCTGCACAGCCTGTTCGATTGCCACTGCAAACGCGTGTGGGTTTGCAGCGCCGTGGCTCTTGATTACGGTGCTGCGCAATCCTAACAGACATGCGCCATTATACTGGTCGGGGTTCAGGTGGCCGAACCGCTTTACCACCCGTTTTTGCAGCCAACGGCCCAACAATTTTAACCACCACGCCTGCTTGCCACCGTCTCCGGATGATTTCAGCAGCGATAAAAATACTCTTACCACCCCTTCCATGGTCTTCAGGGTTACGTTACCCACAAAGCCGTCGCAGACCAACACATCGGTTTTACCGGTGAGAAGATCGTTGCCTTCCAGGTAACCAATATAGTTGATTGCCGGAGTATTTTTTAGCACGGCGGCCGCTTCGCGGATATTATCCAGGCCTTTGGTTTCTTCTTCACCAATATTCAGCAGCGCCACGCGAGGTTGCGCAATCCCCACCACCTCTTCGGCCATAACCGCGCCCATCACCGCGAACTGCACCAGCATGGTACTGTCGCATTCGACGTTGGCACCCAGATCCAGCACCACGGTTTTGCCACCCAACTGATTCGGGATCACCGTCATCAGCGCCGGCCGTTCAATACCGTCCAGCGGCTTGATCAGCATTTTCGCCAACCCCATCAACGCACCGGTATTACCTGCGCTGACACAACCTTGCGCATCGCCGTTTTTAGTCAGTTCCAGCGCAATGCGCATGGAAGAACCGCGGCTGGCGCGTATCGCTTGTGAGGGTTTGGCGTCGCCGGCTATCACAGATTCAGCGGGCACAACTTGCAAACGTTCCAGAAGAACCGGATCGGCTTTGGCAAGTAAGGGAGAGAGGGTGTCGGGATTGCCGACCAGCAGAAGATGAAGCTGTAAATTAGAGGCCAGTGCCTGCAATGAAGCAGGCACTGTGACGCAGGGACCGAAGTCCCCGCCCATTGCATCTAACGCCAGGGTTAGACGAGTCAAGGTATCGCTACTTAGCCGATAACCTTGCGACCGCGGTAGAAACCGTCGGCAGTGATATGGTGACGCAGGTGAGTCTCGCCAGATGCTTTATCAACAGACAAAGTGGCGGTGGTCAGAGCATCGTGTGAACGACGCATGCCACGCTTGGAACGGGTTGGTTTATTTTGTTGTACGGCCATGGACCTTACTCCTTGATTACTTACGCTTTAAACTGGCTAATACGGCAAATGGATTTGGTTTCTCCGCCTCTTCAGGCAGTTTGCCAAACACCATATCCGCTTCGGACACTTCACAGTGTTCAGATTCATGTACCGGGACGACAGGCAGTGAAAGAATAATTTCGTCTTCAATCATAGCCAGCAGATCGACTTCGCCAAACTCATCGACTTCGATCGGCTCGTACGCTCCCGGTAATGCCTCAGCCTGCTCATCATTGACGACCGGGCTAAAACAATATGTTGTGTGAACATGATGTTCAAACGGAACTCCACAGCGTTGGCACATCAGCATTACCTGGACGTCCGCATGCCCTGTTATCACCGCGAGGCGCTGGTTATCAATATCAAAGGATAACGAGACCTCAACATCACTGTCCACACTGACCACAGAGGCGGCGACACGTGTAACCTGCTCAGGCGCATAGGAACCAACATAGTCCAGGCGTTTCTGAGCGGTACGTACCGCATCAATGGTCAAGGGTAATTTTACCTTTTGCATAGGGCGCGCATATTAACTTTGTAACGACTTAGAGTCAAAGAAAAAGGCCGTAAAACGGCACCTTTCACCAATATTCGCTTCCTCAGCGGCGGACAGTTTAAAATGCCTACTCTATTTACGCTACGGTTTACGAAAAAAATTATGCAAAGACTCCTGCTTGCCTCCACCTCGACCTACCGCAAGATGCTATTGGAAAAACTGCATCTGCCTTTTATCTGTGATGCTCCCCAGGTCGATGAAGCCCCACTGGCCGGGGAAAGCGCCGAAGCGCTGGTGCTGCGATTGGCAACGGCAAAGGCCCAGGCATTGGCCGCCGCCTACCCCGACCACCTGATTATCGGCTCCGATCAGGTCTGCGTGATCGACGGTAAAATCACCGGAAAACCACACACCGCAGAAAATGCCCGCGCGCAATTACGCCAGGCCAGTGGCCAAAGGGTCACCTTTTATACCGGCCTGGCGTTATACAACAGCCATAGCCAACACCTGCAGGTGCTTTGCGAACCCTTCCACGTGCACTTCCGTGCGCTGAGTGACGCTGAAATCGCCGCCTATATCTGCCTTGAGCAACCGCTCAACTGCGCAGGCAGCTTTAAAAGTGAAGGTTTGGGCATCGCGCTATTCGACAAACTGGAGGGACGGGATCCGAATGCGTTGATCGGCCTGCCGCTGATCGCACTGCTGGAGATGCTGCGGGCTGAAGGCATCAACCCGCTGGGATAAATAGGGTTTACTGCTGTTTGGACTGCTTGCGCAATACCTGCAGGCAGTGGCGCAACTCTGCGTCCATCGGAGCTTCGATACGCATGGTTTCGCCGGTGCCCGGATGTTCAAAACGCAGCGCCGCTGCATGCAGGAACAAACGTTTGAGCCCGGTCCCCGCCAATTGGCGATCGAACTCACGATCGCCATAACGATCGTCAAAGGCTATTGGATGCCCGGCGTGCAGCGCGTGAACGCGGATCTGGTGAGTACGCCCGGTGATCGGGCTGGCCTTGACCAGCGTCGCATGCTCAAAACGCTCTTCCACCTTGAAGCGGGTTTCCGACGGCTTGCCTTCGCTGCTGACACGCACGATGCGTTCACCGCTCTGCAGAATGTTTTTCAGCAACGGTGCCTGCACCGCCTTGCAATGCGACTGCCACTCACCGCGCACCAGTGCCAAATAATCCTTCTGCATCCCTTTCAAGCGCAGTTGCTCATGCAAGGAGCGCAGCGCAGAACGCTTTTTCGCCACCAGCAGCACGCCCGAGGTATCGCGGTCCAAACGGTGAACCAACTCCAGGAAGCGGGCTTCCGGGCGCAACGCACGCAGAGCTTCGATGACGCCAAAACTCAGGCCGCTACCGCCATGCACCGCAGTGCCGGAGGGTTTATTCAGCAGCAGCAGGTGATCGTCTTCATACAGAATGCAATGGGCCAGCGCGGCCACTTTATCCAATTTGGCCGAAACCGGCGCGTCTTCACGCTCAGCAACACGCACTGGCGGCACACGCACCACATCACCGGGCGCCAGCTTGTATTCCGCCTTGATGCGTCCTTTATTAACGCGCACCTCGCCCTTGCGCACGATGCGATAAATCATGCTCTTCGGCACGCCTTTTAAGCGGGCAAGTAGAAAGTTGTCGATTCGCTGACCGGCTTCGTCGTCAGAAATCGTGATTAGTTGTACTGCAGGAATGTTCGTTTTCATGGGGCAGGATTCTAAATAGAGCGCGTAAATAGCGCCACTTCTTTTTATGTGCTTAACTGTCTCTCTGACTGCAGGCGAAATCCCAGCGGACAATAAGGCAGCAAGCCGGTTTGAACGTTTGCGATTTCTTCCGCAGTTAAGGAAAAGTCACCTTGCTATAACAGTATCAGCAGTGGAATAATGCGTTTACTTTCCACGTTGATTCTCGTTAAACAGGGAAAACTGTGGAATTATAAAATTTGTCTGATGGCACAAAAACGCAGCAATGGCGTAAGACGTAATGTGAAATCAAACAATTAGCGGGCTGCGGGTTGCAGCTTGGCCGGCAAACGGAATCAGATCTGTCGACGTAAATCAGAGGCTATTCCCCTAGTAAAAGTGCTGTTTTTCACAAAGAAATACAGGCTTACCGAGATAATGCGCCCCTATGCAGGCGACAACCGTGAGGTTGACGGCTTTGCGAGAAGACACGGGGTTTTCGGTTTTAATCCGGCCATGAGGTTATTTTGCCCGCAGCTTTGTCGATAATGTAAAAATAACGAGTAAGTTAAGATGAAAAGAATGTTGATTAACGCAACTCAGCAGGAAGAGTTGCGTGTTGCCTTGGTAGATGGACAGCGGCTGTATGATTTGGATATTGAAAGTCCGGGTCATGAACAGAAAAAAGCGAATATTTACAAAGGCAAAATCACTCGTATAGAACCAAGTCTTGAAGCAGCGTTCGTAGATTACGGCGCCGAACGACATGGTTTCCTCCCTCTTAAAGAAATCTCTCGCGAATATTTCCCAAGTAACTACTCTTCTCATGGTCGCCCAAACATCAAAGATGTGCTGCGCGAAGGCCAGGAAGTGATCGTTCAGGTTGATAAAGAAGAACGTGGTAACAAAGGCGCTGCCTTGACCACCTTCATCAGCCTGGCCGGCAGTTATCTGGTGCTGATGCCGAACAACCCACGTGCCGGTGGTATTTCACGCCGCATTGAGGGTGACGACCGCACCGAACTGAAAGAAGCTCTTTCTTCCCTGCAACTGCCAGATGGCATGGGTCTGATTGTTCGCACCGCGGGCGTGGGCAAATCTGCCGATGCGCTGCAGTGGGATCTGTCATTCCGCCTGAAGCACTGGGAAGCGATTAAAAAAGCCGCTGAAGGCCGCGCTGCGCCATTCCTGATTCATCAGGAAAGCAACGTTATCGTGCGTGCATTCCGCGACTACCTGCGCCCGGACATCGGCGAAATCCTGATCGACAATCCAAAAGTTCTCGATCTGGCCAAAGAGCACATCGCTGCCCTGGGCCGTCCGGATTTCAGCAGCAAGATCAAACTGTACAGCGGCGAAATCCCTCTGTTCAGCCATTATCAAATCGAATCCCAAATTGAATCCGCTTTCCAGCGTGAAGTTCGCCTGCCTTCCGGCGGTTCGATCGTTATCGATTCCACCGAAGCGCTGACCGCTATCGATATCAACTCCGCGCGAGCAACCCGCGGCGGCGATATCGAAGAGACTGCGTTCAACACCAACCTGGAAGCGGCGGATGAGATTGCTCGCCAGCTGCGTCTGCGTGACCTTGGCGGCCTGATCGTTATCGACTTTATCGATATGACCCCGGTTCGCCATCAACGTGAAGTGGAAAACCGTCTGCGTGACGCCGTCCGTCAGGACCGTGCCCGTATCCAAATCGGTCGCATTTCCCGTTTCGGCCTGCTTGAGATGTCACGTCAGCGCCTCAGCCCATCACTGGGTGAATCCAGCCATCACGTCTGCCCGCGCTGTAACGGCACCGGCACCATCCGTGATAACGAATCGCTGGCACTTTCCATTCTTCGTCTGATCGAAGAAGAAGCGCTGAAAGAAAATACCAAAGAAGTTCACGCCATCGTGCCAGTACAGGTGGCATCTTACCTGCTGAACGAAAAGCGTGAATCGGTGAGCGCGATCGAAAAACGTCAGGGTGGCGTGAAAGCGATCATCGTGCCGAACGATCAGATGCAAACCCCGCACTACTCGGTACTGCGCGTGCGTAAGGGCGAAGAAACACCAACCCTGAGCTACCTGTTGCCGAAACTGCATGAAGAAGAGATGGCCCAGCCGCTGGAAGATGCACCGATGGAGCGCAAGCGTCCGGAGCAACCTGCACTGGCTTCGTTCTCTCTGGCTGCAGATGCCCCACCACCAGCAGAAGAACCTGTTGTGGCGCAAGCTACCGTCGCCGCTACTGCTACCAAGCAAACCGCACCAGCCGCTGCCAAGCCGGGCCTGTTGGGCCGTCTGTTCGGTGGTCTGAAAGCGCTGTTTGCCGGTGAAGAGCAGCCGGTTGTCGAAGCCAAACCTGTGGTTGAAGCGCCGAAGTCTGAAGGCAACGGTGAAAACCGCCGTCAGGATCGTCGTGGTCAACGTCGTCAGGGTACCGGTCGTAAAGATCGTGGTGAGCGCGGAGAACGTGGTGAGCGTGGCGATCGTCCAGAACGTGGCGAGCGTAAAGAGCGCGGTGAAGGTCGTGATAACCGTGAGCCGCGTGAAAATCGCGAACCTCGCGACAACCGCGAAGGCCGTGAAACACGCGAAGTGCGTGATGAGCAGCGTCGTAACCGCCGTAATGCGCCACAAACCACTGCTGCCGTAACCGAAGAGCCGCTGTCTGAAGAAGCCGCCAAGGCACAGCGCGAAGAGCAGCAACAGCGCCGTGACCAACGTGCCGAACGCCAGCGTCGTCGTCAGGAAGAGAAACGTCAGGCTCAGCAGGAAGTGGCCGCGCTGGAAAGCGTAGAAACCACAACCCCTGCCAACGCCAGCGTTGACGAAGATCTCGAAGAACGTCAGATGCAGAACATGCAGCGTCGTCAGCGCCGTCCTCTGTCACAGAAAGTTCGCGTGCTGTCTGCGGAAGAAGAACTGCATCGTGCAGCGGAAGAACTGCTGGCGCCAAAAGCACCGGTAGTGAAAGCCCAGGACGTGAAGCCGGCCCAGGTTGAAGACAGCGTTAAACTGCTGCCGGAAACCCTTGAAGCTCCGGGCGAAGATGATGCACAGGATAACCGCGCTAACGGCGAAAACGGCATGCCACGCCGCTCACGTCGTTCTCCACGCCACCTGCGTGTCAGCGGTCAACGTCGTCGCCGTTACCGTGACGAGCGTTACCCTACCCAGTCGCCAATGCCGCTGGCAGGTGCTTTCGCCTCTCCAGAGATGGCTTCCGGCAAGGTGTGGGTGAGTTACCCTGTCACACAAACCGCGCAAGTGATTGAAGAAGCAGAAGTTCAGACTGAAGCTGTTGAAATCGCTGCCGACAACGTCATGGCACAGGAAGCCGTCAGCGTAGCCGCTCCGGTTATTGCCCAAGCCGTTGCGCCGGTGATCGAACCAGAAGTTGTGGCCCCGGCAGAAGAACCAGCCCAACCGGTTGTTGAAACCGCTGAGCCGGCAATGGCTGCCCAGGCAGAAGAAACCCCGGCAGCACCGGTGGCTGAAGCACCTGCAGTGGTAGAAGAAACCGCGGTGGTTGAAGCTGCACCGGTGGTAGAGGAAGCCCCTGCGGTTGAACCTGCCCCAGTGGTTGAAGAAACGCCAGTCGCTCCAGCAGCAACCGTTGCTGAAGAAACTGTCGCTGAACCAGCTCCGGTGTTCGTTGAGCCCGTCGTTGAAGCCGCACCAGTGCAGGAAGTTGCTGCCGCGGTAGTGGTCGAAGAAAAAGCGCCGGTTGTGCAACAGCAACCAGTGCCAGTGGCAGATGTGCTGTATAAACACATCGCTACTGCGCCAATGACCAAGGCTCCTGCGCCGGACTATGTACCGGAACAGCAGCAGCAAAGTGATTGGCAGCGCCCTTCCTTCAACTTCGAAGGCAAAGGTTCTGCGGGTGGTCATGCGGCGGCAAACCAGGCTACCGCACCGGCAACCAAACCGCAGCCGGTTAACGATTAAGTTAATCTGCTCCGATAAAAAAACCCGCCTAGGCGGGTTTTTTATTGCCGAAAAATCGGCTCAGGCTATTTTCTTCAACTGTTTGATATCCAGCGAGTCCAGCTTGCCCTCTAACTGGCTGACGAAATGTTTGAAATGCTCGGTGGCATTGTGTTTTTCCAGTGCCTCAGCGCTTGCCCAACGCTCAAAAAATACGAAGGTACCCGGCTTTTCCAGATCGCGGTGCAGATCATATTGCAGGTTGCCCAGTTCCTGGCGGCTTGGATCGATAATCGCATGCACTACATCGCTGACGACGGACACAAACTCGGGTTTAGCCTGTAAGGTGGCAATAACACGTACTTCCATTTCTCTCTCCCATTCCACATGATTAACGTTGATAACCTGACAGTTATGACGCAGGTATCATTCAAATCCCTGTCACTATGCCCCCGATAGCCAACTGATTTCAACTTGCCGTGAACAAACAGATGCATCGCAAGCGCTTTACGCTTATCCTTACACCCCGGCGTGAATAACCCCCATTATTCGCTTTTACGTAGACCCGTTTCTAACCGCCGGAGCCTTGCAACATGACCGCACAACCTCAAGCCCTAAAAATTCGCCGCCCTGACGACTGGCACATCCATCTGCGCGATGACGACATGCTGAAAACGGTATTGCCTTATACCAGTCAGGTCTTTGGCCGGGCGATTGTGATGCCGAACCTGGCTCCGCCAATTACTACCGTCGCCGCGGCTTGCGCTTATCGTGACCGTATTCTGGCAGCGGTCCCTCAGGGACATGATTTCACCCCGCTGATGACCTGTTACCTGACCAATTCACTGGATGCAGCCGAACTGGTCAACGGGTTTGAGCAAGGCGTGTTCACCGCCGCCAAACTGTACCCGGCCAATGCCACTACCAATTCCAGCCACGGCGTCAGCGATGTGAAAGCCATTTACCCGCTGTTCGAGCAAATGCAGAAAATCGGCATGCCACTGTTGATTCACGGTGAAGTGACCGATGCCGCCGTTGATATTTTCGATCGCGAGGCTCGCTTTATTGAGCAGGTCATGGAGCCGATTCGTCAGCAGTTCCCAGAGCTGAAAATCGTCTTCGAGCACATCACCACCAAAGAAGCGGCGCAGTACGTGCAGGAAGGCAATCGTTTTCTTGGCGCGACCATCACCCCTCAGCACCTGATGTTTAACCGCAACCACATGCTGGTTGGCGGTATCCGTCCGCACCTGTTCTGCCTGCCAATCCTGAAACGCAATATTCACCAGGACGCACTGCGCAAAGCCGTTGCCAGCGGTTCGGATCGCTTCTTCCTCGGCACCGACTCCGCACCACATGCCAAACACCGCAAGGAATCAAGCTGCGGTTGCGCCGGCGTATTCAACGCTCCCAATGCGATCCCGGCTTACGCCAGCGTGTTCGAGCAACTCGGTGCACTGGATCATCTGGAAGCCTTCTGCTCATTGAACGGCCCGCGTTTTTATGGCCTGCCGGTCAATACCGATTTCATCGAGCTGCAACGCGTAGCGACGACTCAGCCGGAAGAGATCGCCATGGGCAGCGAAACGGTCATTCCATTCCTGGCCGGGGAGAGTCTGAGCTGGTCGGTGAAAGCATAATTATCTTTTTTTAATCCAGCCTCTTGCCCCCGCGTACGGTTAACTGTATAAATATCCAGTAAATCGCTTCGGGGGCAATTATGCGTGTTGAAGTCACTATAGATAAAACCAAACCGCTACCGTCAGGGGCCATCGAAGCTCTGACCAGTGAGTTGAGCAAGCGGGTAAACCGCCTGTTTCCAGACACTGTGGTTCAGGTCCGTTATGCCGGTTCCAATGGGCTTTCGGTACTGGGCGGCCTGAAAACAGATAAAGATCTGATCGCGGACATTCTCCAGGAAACCTGGGAAAGTGCTGACGATTGGTTTAGCGCAGAATAATACTGCAATGTAGTTTTTGCCGGGGGTCGCTCTCCGGCTTTTTTGTATTTGAAACCCGGCACAACGCGGTTTAATTTTTCGCTGGAAGAAAAGCCTTATCTGGTCTGTACTGAATGCTTTAACAGGAGGTATTTAAGATGGCCCCGGACAAGGTAAAAACCGAAGAAGCGATGACCTTTGGCGAACTGCTGGCGCTGATTGCCGACCAAAAACGGCGTTTGAGCGTGCTGGAGGTGGCATTTTCCTATCTGGCTTTTGGTCTGGACGACAAAGCCAATCAATTGCTAATTCACAGTTTGAAGCTGGAATCGCAAAACCAAAATCGTGATGCCGAAACCCAGCAGCACTTTGCCCATCTGGCCCTCGAGCTGGAAAAACGATTGCACAGTGTTCCACGCCCTCCCGATGTTGAATGAATGTGATGTCTCCGTTCCCACGTCTTTGCGTACCGACGTGTAGAATAATCACTCAAATAAATAATTATTTTTGCAAAAGAAGGCAGGAAAGTCTCCACCGCTGTAGCCAGATGCGTATACTGTAATTGCTCACATGATGATGGGCCGCATTGATCCTCGTTAGTCACTCACGGTAGTCACTACTCAATAAGGGGTCTTTATGGACAGAAATGATGAAGTAATTCAGACACACCCGCTTGTTGGTTGGGATATCAGTACTGTCGACGCTTATGACGCCATGATGATACGCCTTCATTACCTGTCTTCACGAGATCAGACACCCGAAGATGCCCAAGTAGACAGAACGCTTTGGCTCACCACAGATGTCGCACGTCAATTAATCAATATATTAGAAGCCGGCATCGCCAAGATTGAAGCAACGGATTACCAGGACCTTGATCGTAAAAAGCACTAATTCACTGTACCAAAATGCCTAAGGCGCCAGCGATTATCTCTGGCGCCTTTTTCTTTGTCTGCGAGCGGCACAACGGGTGCATTGCGGCTTCCAACCTTTTATCATAACGAAACAGCAACGTACTAACAGAGAGGGTATGGCACGTGGAATATGACTTAATTGTTGTGGGCAGCGGTTCGGTAGGCGCGGCGGCAGGTTACTATGCGACACGGGGCGGCCTGAAAGTATTAATGATCGACAGCGCCATGCCCCCACACCGTAACGGCAGCCACCACGGCGATACCCGCATCATCCGCCATGCTTACGGTGAAGGCGAAAAATATGTGCCGCTGATCCTGCGAGCCCAGGCCTTATGGAATGCCCTGATTAAACAAACTGGCGAAGAACTGTTCCAGGACTGCGGCGTTCTGAATATGGGGCCGCAGGATTCTGAATTTATCAACAACGCCCAGCACAGTGCACAAAAATTCCGCCTCAATACGCAAAGCCTTAGCGCAGAACAGATTAACCAGCGCTGGCCGGAATTCAATGCGCCGGAAGGCTACGTGGGGGTGTTTGAGCCTGACGCCGGGTTCCTGCGCTCGGAACAGGCCGTTGCCAGTTTCATCAAACTGGCTAAAGATGCCGGCTGCGGCCAGTTGTTTAATTGCCCGGTTAGCGCAGTCCAGCCGATTGACGGCGGTGTGGAAGTGATCACCCCAGAAGGCCGCTTTCAGGGGCGTAAAGCCGTGGTCACCGCAGGGACCTGGGTTAAAGCCCTGCTGCCACAGTTACCGATCGCGCCACTGCGGAAGGTTTTTTCATGGCATCAGGCGGATGGCCGTTACAGCGTCAACAACCGTTTCCCGGCATTCACCGTCGAAGCGCAGGACGGCAACCACTATTACGGGTTTCCCGCCGACAATGACGGCTTGAAAGTGGGTAAACACGATGGTGGCCAACCAATGGAGACACCGGATCAGCGCAAACCTTTTGGCAGTTTCACCACGGATGGAACTGAGGTTTTCCATTTTCTGCGCCAATTTTTACCGGGTGTAGGGGTATGTTTACACGGTGAAGCATGCAGTTATGATATGAGTCCTGATGAAGATTTCATTATCGATACCCTGCCAGGATGCGATCGCTTAATGGTCATCAGCGGCCTGAGCGGCCATGGTTTCAAGTTTGCCAGCGTGTTAGGTGAGATCGCCGCACTCTTTGCTGAAGATAAAACCCCACCGGTGGATATCACTCCTTTCTCACTGAAACGCTTCATTTAACCCTTTCTTGCTGACTTAATCGCAGCCGCCAACGCGCGCTGGCTGCGGTTTAGCCTTTTAGTTACATTCCGAAATCATCATAGTAATCTGAAATCTATCGTAAAAAATATTTCAACGGAAATTTCTGGCGTAAGTATCCGGATTTCCGAATTGATCCCCTGTGGTGTAAGTTCTATTTTACAGCTGATATACCCCTGCTAATTCTTCGAACAACAAGGACGTCACCATGAAACTGCTTGTCGTGGACGAATGCTGCTTCACTCGGGTCGGGATAGATAACTATTTTACGGACAATGTTTTCGCCCAGATAAAGTGTTGCCACAGCCTGGAACAGGCGACTCCCCTGCTGGAGCACTACCGCCCCAGTCATATCCTGGTCAACCTGACCAAACATTGCCGTCATAGTGAAGATGATGCCCAACTGCAGGCTTTTATTGAAGCCACCCCATCGGCATTGCTGTTCATTTACCTGGACACCCCCTATCCCTATAGCGAAGCGCCAATGCGTATCGCCGACCATGCTTTCCTGTTCAATAAAGCCACGCTGCCGGTGACATTACGCATGATGCGGGAAAAACCGGTGTCACTGATGGATTGCAGCGTTGAACATTCGCTGTTCAGCCCGCAGGAACTGACGGTAATGAAGCACTGGATGGCGGAAATGCCCAATTACCGCATCGCAAAAAAGCTGCAAATCAGCTCGCACACCGTCTATGTTCACAAGCGGCATATCACAGAGAAAATAAACGCCCGCAACCGGCTGGAATTTTATTCGCTGTATAACGTGCTACGTTACTTCTACCCGCCAAGTGTTTCTGCCAGCCCGATGTCATTGTCCTTACTGGCGGTATGATCAAGGTAGGCTGATTTTAGCGGTGAAATTAGCCTATCTACACGCTTTGCACTATCGGCAGTATTAACGCTGTCCGCAAAAATCTATACTCTGCCAGTCCCTATCTTTTGGCTGGTGAGAATGCTAAACAAAATACTGTCGGCGATCGTCAACAACGTACGCGAACATCTGGTGCTGTATATCTGCCTGTGGCTGGTGTTGTTGGCGCTGGACGTCTATTTCTTCTTTATGCCTTAATTCATGTTGCCCACTTTTCCCCGCTTGTGCTTTAACCGTTTTTGCCCCCCGGAGCAGGTCCCTGGCTATGAAGGCCTTGGTGTCGTGATAAGTCAGGGAAAAGTTTTCTTTACTCCGGAGTAAGCGGTTTACCCGGCTGGCCATCACCGAGAATCACCGCCAATTTATGCCCACCTTCGGTGGTCTCCAGCGCGATACGGGTAATAATGGTCAGGGGCACCGACAGCAACATCCCCACCGGCCCCATCAGCCATCCCCAGAAGATCAATGACAGGAACACCACCAGCGTTGACAGCCCCAGCCCGCGCCCCATCACACGCGGCTCCAGCATATTGCCAATCACCAAATTGATGGTGATAAAGCCTGCGGCCACTACCAGAGCATCGCCAAATCCGTTAAATAACAGAGCCTGAATCAGCGGCGGAACGGCGGCGATCACCGAGCCAATATTGGGAATATAATTCAGCAGGAACGCCAGAAGCCCCCAGATAAAGGCAAAACGCACATCAATAACCGCAAGGAAGGCCCATACGATAATCCCGGTCGCCAGACTAATCGCCGTTTTGATCAGCAGATAACGGGTAACGCCGTCCAGCGCTCGCTGTATATTGGCCATACCTTCACTTGGCTTATCCAACGCCTGCTGCAATTTGTAAGGTAATAGCTGCACTTCGAACAGCATAAATACCACAGTCATCAGCAATAGGAAGATATTGGTCATCGCGCCGGAAAACCGGCTCAACAGGCGAGTGATCAGATTCATCGCCGCACTGGGATCGACGTACTGCAACATCGCCTCGGTGGAAATGGTAATTTTGAAGCGGTCGGCGTAGTGCTGCAGTTCGCTCAATTTCTCCAGCATCAAACCGCGATACTGCGGCAATGAACGAGCAAACTCGTTCAGAGATGCCCCCAGCACACCGACAAATAACAACAGCAATACCACCACGACCACCACCAGCAAGCTCACACCCAGCACCCGGGGTATCCGCCAACGTTCGAGCTGTGCCACCAGCGGATTGAGCACCATCGCGAGGAACAATGCCAGCAGGAAGGGCACCACAACATCCACGGCCGCTTTCACACCGGCAAGAATAATCACCAACATCGCCAGCATAATGGCCAGCCGCAGGCTGCGATCGGTCAACAGGGTTCGGCCCATACATTTCCTTTGCGTTAATAGCGCAGGCCCAAAGGGCCATCAAATGAGTGTTATGTTAGCAAACTCTCCCCTTAGGCCGCAGAGGTATTACTCCGCGAAATAAAATCCCCGTGTTGCCAAATCCTGGCTGGAAATATTCGACAATCTTGACTAGGGTTTATTTGTTAAAAAAATTCACGGCACTTACGCAACATGACAAAAGTTGACAATAATATATAAATCCCTTTATTTTCAATTCATAACATAAAAAATAATACGTCCACACAGTAATCACTTCAACGATTTCACTGATTGACTTAACGCTATCTCAGCCAAATTCTCTGATTAATATCATTAAGAAGTAACATAGTTAAATTTATTATTGATTTTATGTTTCTTAAAGTTTAATTATTGCAGCCGGATAATGAGGATAGTAAGGAAACAGGATGCTGTGGAAAAATACCGCCAATCGTTTTGGTCATATTTCAGTGCTGATCCACTGGCTGGTTGCACTGACGGTGTACGGCATGTTTGCCCTGGGACTCTGGATGGTCACACTGGGATATTACGATGTCTGGTATCACCAGGCACCGGAGATTCATAAAAGCATCGGGACACTGCTGTTTATCGTTATGGTGGTTCGGGTCATTTGGCGTTTCGTTTCACCGCCGCCCAAACCTTTGGCCAGCTACGGTCGTTTTACTCGTGTCAGCGCGATCCTCGCCCATCTGGCGTTATATGTCGTGTTGTTCAGCATTCTAATCAGCGGCTATCTGATCTCTACCGCTGACGGTCAACCGATCAGCGTTTTTGGCTGGTTCGACATCCCCGCTACCGTCACCGGTATGGCGGAACAGGCCGATACGGCCGGTACCATCCATCTTTACCTGGCCTGGGTCGTGGTAGTGCTTTCGGTATTGCACGGTCTGGCTGCGCTTAAACATCACTTTGTTGATCGTGATGTTACTTTGAAACGGATGCTGGGTAGCAGCGCCGATTAACCTTTGGATTTATGGAGATTGCCATGTTGAAGAAAACCGTACTGGGCCTGACCGCAGGCGCAATGCTGCTGAGCGCCGGTTCCGCGCTGGCTGCCGACTACAAGATTGACAAACAGGGGCAGCACGCCTTTATCGAGTTCCGTATCCAGCACCTGGGTTACAGCTGGCTGTACGGTACCTTCAAGGATTTTGACGGCGGCTTCACCTTCGACGAAAAAGATCCGTCCAAGGACAAGGTTAACGTCACGATCAACACCGCCAGCGTCGATACCAACCACGCTGAACGTGACAAACACCTGCGCAGCGCCGAGTTCCTGAACGTGGAAAAGAACAAACAGGCCAAGTTTGAATCCACCGAAGTGAAAAAGAACGGCGAAGGTTATGCGGTGGTCGGTAACCTGACGTTGAACGGCGTGACCAAACCGGTCACACTGGACGCCAAACTGATCGGTCAGGGCAACGACCCGTGGGGCGGTTACCGTGCCGGCTTTGAAGCCAACGGTAAAATCAAGCTGAAAGACTTTGGCATCACTACCGATCTCGGCCCGGCATCGCAGGACGTGGAACTGATTATTTCTGTGGAAGGCGTTCGCGCGAAGTAATGCTTACTAAAGCGCGGCAATACTGCCGCGCTTATCAACAACTCAGTTTGCCGAGTCTTTATCTTCTTCCGGTGCCGGAATATGCATCGTGGTCTGCAATAACCCTTTCGACTTATTGAAGATCTTGATGCCATTCTCACGGCCTGCTCGCCGCGCACGCTGTTCTTCACGCGGTAACTTCAGCTCTTCACGGCAGATTTCGCTGCAGCAACCTTCAAATTTGGCCGCGCAGCTCGGGCACTGAATAAACAACAGGTGGCAGCCGTCATTCAGGCAGTTGGTGTGAGTATCGCAAGGCGCACCGCACTGATGACAATTGGCGATCACATCGTCAGAAATTCGCTCGCCCATACGCTCGTCAAACACAAAGTTTTTGCCAACAAACTTCAGCGGCAACCCCTGTTCTTTTGCCTTACGCGCATACTCGATAATGCCGCCTTCCACGTGATAGACGTTCTTGAAGCCGTTATGCAACATATAGGCACTGGCTTTTTCACAGCGGATCCCGCCGGTGCAGTACATGACAATATTTTTGTCTTTATTGTCCTGCAGCATCTCAACCGCCATCGGCAGTTGGTCACGGAAAGTGTCTGAAGGCACTTCGATAGCGTTTTCAAAGTGGCCGACTTCATATTCGTAATGGTTACGCATATCGACAAACAGCGTATCCGGATCGTCAATCATCTGATTAACGCGATCGGCTTGCAGATACTCACCGACATTCGCCGGGTTGAAACTCTCGTCATCGAGGCCGTCGGCAACGATGCGTTCACGCACTTTCAGGCGCAGCACCCAGAAGGATTTTCCATCGTCTTCCAGGGCGATATTCAGCCGAACCTGGTCCAGCGCCGGATGTGAGGCAAAGAGTGCGGCTTTGAACGCCTCGAATTTATTCTGCGGCACGCTGATTTGCGCGTTGATCCCCTCTTTCGCCACATAAATGCGGCCGAACACCTTCAGCTTGTCGAACTGAACGTACAGGCTGTCGCGAAACGCTTTGGGATCTTCGATGGTGAAGTATTTATAAAAAGAAACTGTGGTGCGCGGCTCGGTTTCCGCCAGCATGCGCGCCTTCAGTTCCTCATTAGAAATTCGGTTATGTAACACTGGCATGGTGTACTTTCCTGTCTTTCGGGAGGTGACTGATTTAAACACGCGCCGACCGCCGGCCCACGCGCGGCGCACATAATACCCGATGATGTGAAGCGCTGGCAACTTGACGCTGTTCGCAAATCCCTATACTCCTGACAGGAGTTCCCCCCCTATTATCACGGTTCAGGAGGATGTCATGAGTCAGCTATTTACCCCCATTACGCTGGGAAAACTGAATTTACCCAACCGTATTATTATTGCACCGATGTGCCAATATTCTGCCGACCACGGCAAAGCCACCGAGTGGCATACCCTGCACCTTGGGCATCTGTCCTTGTCCGGTGCCGGTCTGCTGATTGTCGAAGCCAGCGCGGTCGCCCCCGAAGGGCGCATTACACCCAGCGACCTCGGTTTGTGGGACGAGGCGACCGAACAGGCGCTGGCCGAGGTCGTGCGGGCGGTCAAAAAACACGCCACCATGCCACTGGGTATCCAGCTTGCCCATGCCGGTCGCAAAGCCTCCTGCGCAGTACCCTGGGCGGGCGGTGGCCAACTTAATGCCGCCAGCGGGGGCTGGCAGACGCTCTCTGCCTCTACCGTTCCTTTCGCACAGCAGGATGAGCCTCCAGCAGCAATGAGCCTGGAACAGATTAAACAACTGAAAGCGCAGTTTGTGGACGCGGCAAAACGCGCCGATCGGCTGGGTTTTGAATTAATTGAGCTGCATGGCGCACACGGCTACCTGTTGCACCAGTTCCTTTCACCAGTGGCCAATCAGCGCAACGACCAATACGGCGGTTCATTGCAAAACCGCATGCGCCTGCTGCTGGAGATTTTTACTGAAGTACGCGACGTATTTCCGGCGCACAAAGCGCTCGGCGTTCGGATTTCCGCCAGTGACTGGGTCGAAGGTGGCTGGGATGAACAGCAGTCGGTTACGCTGGCAAAAGCGCTGAAAGAGCTGGGTTGTGACTATATTCACGTTTCCAGCGGCGGCCTTTCCCCTTTGCAGAAGATCCCGGTGGGGCCTAATTATCAGGTCCCCTTTGCCGAAACCATCAAGCGGGAAAGCGGGCTGCCGACCATTGCGGTCGGGTTGATTACCGAGCCGGAACAGGCGGAAGCGATTGTCGCCACCGGCCAGGCCGATATGGTGGCGCTGGCACGCGGCATCCTTTATAACCCACGCTGGCCATGGCACGCCGCGGCGAAACTGGGTGAGAAAGTCAGCGCACCACCGCAATATTGGCGCTCTGAACCGCACGTATTGAAAGGCTTGTTTAAAAACGGCTAAAGCTACCGGGGCGGATGCTCAGCGCCCGCCCCGGCATTCGGTAAAACCGGAAATCACCGTTCCCGCAGCCAGGGCGATACCCGCCACCAGCAGCAACGGATTAAACTGCAGATGCGCCCCCAGGCTGCCCAGCAGTGCTCCGCTGACCAACAATCCCGCACTCAACCATGTAGCCAACATAAAAACCCCCTAACAAATTGCGCGAGATAATACGCGTCTGTCGAGTATGGATTTTATCCTTTAGAGCCATTTAGCTTAATTTCCGGCCACTTTATATCCGTTCATCATTAAAAATGATGTTTTAATGCGGTGCCTTTTCACGTTCTTCGATAAAAATGCCACAATAGCCGGTTATAAACGGCAGAAAATAAACGCTTGGTCAAAAATCCTTCGCAGGAGAGACCATTCGAGAACTCTGTTATTATCATTAAATGACTGCTTCTAAGCTGAGAACACATGACTCAAGTTCCTTCTTTTAATCGCTCTTTACTGCATCCACGTTATTGGCTCACCTGGCTCGGCATTGGTTTGCTTTACCTGTTGGTCTTGTTGCCTTATCCGATTATCTATCGCCTCGGCACTTCGTTGGGTCGTTTTTCCATGCGATTTCTCAAGCGCCGCGTGGCAATAGCCCAACGTAATCTGGTGCTGTGCTTCCCGGACATGCCGCAAGCCGAACGCGATGCGTTGGTGGTGCAAAATTTTGAATCCGTCGGTATGGGCCTGTTTGAAACCGGTATGGCGTGGTTTTGGCCAAACTGGCGTATCGAACGCTGGTTCCAGGTTAGCGGGCTGGAACATATTCAGAAGGCACGAGACAACCATCAGGGGGTTTTGCTGATCGGTCTGCACTTCCTGACGCTGGAACTGGGTGCCCGTATCTTTGGCATTCATAATCCAGGCATCGGCGTTTACCGGCCGCATGACAACAAGCTGATGGACTGGCTGCAGACCTGGGGCCGCATGCGTTCCAACAAATCGATGCTGGACCGTAAGGACGTGAAAGGCATGATCCGCGCGCTAAAGCAGGGGGACATCATCTGGTACGCCCCGGACCATGACTATGGCCCACGCAGCAGCGTGTTCGCCCCACTGTTTGCCGTAGAGAAAGCCGCCACCACCACCGGCAGCTACGTACTGGTGAGAATGGGCAAGCCGGCCATTATTCCCTTTACCCCGCGCCGCCTGCCGGATGCCAAAGGGTATGAGCTGATTATGCAGCCGGCGGTGGAAAACTTCCCGCTGGATAATGAGCTCGAGGCCGCCGCCTTTATGAATAAGGTGGTGGAGAAGGAAATCCTGATGGCGCCGGATCAGTACATGTGGCTGCACCGCCGCTTCAAAACCCGCCCGGAAGGCGAGCCTTCACTCTACTGACTTCTGACCCGCCGTTTGGCGGGTTAGTTTTTTATGCCGCAGATCTTGAGAATCGGCAGTAACGGTGGGATGGTAAAGTCTTCGTAGTTCATCCTGGAGCCGTTATGTACATCGTTAGCCTGACCTACCATCGCCCGATAGAAGAAGTCGACAGCCACCTCGAGGGGCATATCGCCTGGCTGAAAAAATATTTCCAGGACGGCACCTTCATCGCCTCCGGCCGTAAGAACCCGCGCACCGGTGGTGTGATCCTGGTAAAAGGTATCGAGCGCGCGCAGTTGGACATCATTGTCGGGCAAGATCCTTTCAACGCCGTAGCCCATTATGAAATTACCGATGTCGCCCTCTCCACCACCGCCAGTGGTTTTGAACTGCTTGCCGGGCTTTAAATTCGCCTTTTTTCCGCGCGTACAGCGCGGAATACTGCCAATATTCTATTTTTAAAACTTTATTTCATTTCCGGTATATCTCCCCCCACATCAATTGATGCCACCTATAATTAAGCGCATACTTACCAGGCTAACTTTTTTTGCTTTGCGCGACCGACTGCTCATGCAAACAAAGCCCTCTACCTTACGCAACAGGAACTTATGGCTCCGGCACCCGAACTCATCAACTGGAAACGCAATCTTTTTGTCGCCTGGCTGGGGTGTTTCCTCACCGGTGCCGCCTTCAGTCTGATCATGCCATTCCTGCCGCTGTATGTAGAAACCCTCGGTGTTACCGGCCACCAGGCACTGAACATGTGGTCTGGGCTGGTATTCAGCATTACCTTCCTGTTCTCTGCGATTGCCTCCCCATTCTGGGGCGGTTTGGCCGATCGCCGTGGGCGCAAGCTGATGCTGTTACGATCGGCGTTGGGCATGTCGATAGTGATGCTGCTGATGGGCATGGCGCAGAATATTTGGCAGTTTTTAGCGCTACGCGCGGTGCTGGGCCTGCTCGGCGGTTTTATCCCCAACGCCAATGCGCTGATTGCCACACAGGTGCCGCGCAATCGCAGCGGTTGGGCACTGGGTACCCTGTCCACCGGCGGCGTCAGCGGTGCATTGATTGGGCCGCTGATTGGCGGCCTGCTAGCCGACCAGTATGGCCTGCGGCCGGTGTTCTACATTACCGCCGGTGTGCTGCTGGCCTGCTTTGTTCTGACGCTGCTGTATGTCAAAGAACAGTTCACCCCGGTGCAGAAAAAAGACATGCTGCACGCCCGTCAGGTATTCGCGGCGCTAAAAAGCCCCAAGCTGATCCTCAGCCTGTTTGTCACCACCATGATTATTCAGATTGCCACCGGATCCATCGCACCGATCCTGACGCTGTACGTCCGTGATTTGGCCGGTGACATTCATAATCTGGCCTTTGTCAGCGGCCTGATCGCTTCAGTGCCGGGCGTCGCCGCGCTAATGAGTGCGCCACGGCTGGGCAAACTGGGCGACAGGATCGGCCCGGAGCGCATTCTGGTGTTTATGCTGATCGTATCGGTGCTGTTACTGATCCCGATGGCGTTTGTACAAACCCCGTGGCAACTCGGCGTACTTCGCTTCCTGCTAGGCGCTGCCGATGGCGCACTGCTGCCGGCGGTACAAACCTTGCTGATCTACAACTGCACCAATCAGGTTGCCGGGCGGATCTTCAGCTATAACCAATCGTTCCGCGATATCGGCAACGTCAGTGGCCCATTAATGGGGGCCGCCGTCTCCGCCAGTTATGGCTTCCGTGCAGTATTCTGCGTCACCGCTCTGGTGGTGCTGTTCAACGCCGTTTATTCCTGGTGGTGTTTGCAACGTCGCCCGACACGAATGAGAGAAGACACCCTGCAGGAAGAGTAATAGCCGTATTTATCACCACTTCCTTCACTAAAATGGGTCGACGGCCCGTTTACCCTACTTTTAGTATTGATACCTTTCACACCTGCCTTGCCGGCCACCCTCAGACAAATCTTAGTTTAATTGATTGTTTTTAAAAAAGTTATTAACTTTTAGCGCAATAAACCACCTGTCAATAACATTCCCTCCACAACCAACATAAAAACCAGGAAAGGAGATGTTTGTCGACTTTTCATCTAAAAAATGGGATACAGGGACTAGACAAAACCACCATCCAGTTATCAAATGGTTAAATAATATCACGCTCAATGTAAACCATTGGCCAAGTGAAAAAAGGCCGACGCGCTTTCCACGGTTAACGGGCGCTGCAGCTGCGGTTTTGTCGGGTAATCCGCACTGGGTGGATTACCTTCCTTAAATACACATACATACCACAGTATAAGCTGCATAAATGCGGCACATTTTATTGGGAAGACGTTATGCAATCCTCTGTTAATAACCAAGAAAGCCGGACCTTCTTCGGCCACCCTTATCCGCTGGGATCTCTGTTCTTTACCGAAATGTGGGAGCGGTTCTCGTTTTACGGCATTCGCCCATTACTGATCCTGTTTATGGCCGCGACGGTCTACGACGGCGGCATGGGGCTGGCACGTGAGAATGCCTCGGCAATTGTCGGTATTTTTGCCGGTAGCATGTATCTGGCAGCCCTGCCGGGCGGCTGGTTGGCCGATAACTGGCTGGGCCAGCAAAAAGCGGTCTGGTACGGCTCGATTCTGATCGCTCTCGGCCACCTGTCGATCGCGCTGTCCGCCTTTATGGGCAACAACCTGTTCTTTATCGGCCTGATGTTTATTGTGTTGGGTTCCGGCCTGTTCAAAACCTGTATCTCGGTGATGGTCGGTACGCTCTACAAGAAAGGCGACAACCGCCGCGACGGTGGCTTCTCACTGTTCTATATGGGCATCAACATGGGCTCGTTTATCGCCCCGCTGATCTCTGGCTGGCTGATTCGTTCCCACGGCTGGCACTGGGGCTTCGGCATCGGTGGTATCGGTATGCTGGTGGCGTTGGTGATCTTCCGCGTCTTTGCCGTACCGGCAATGAAGCGCTATGACAGCGAAGTAGGCCTGGACTCCACCTGGAACAGCCCGGTCGCCAAGAAAAACGGTGTCGGTGCCTGGTTGATTGCGCTGGCGGTCGGCGTGGCGGTGGTTATCACCCTGATTGCCCAGGGCATCATTGTGATTAACCCGGTAGCCGTGGCCAGCATGCTGGTTTATGTGATCGCGGCCTCGGTCACCCTGTACTTCATTTATCTGTTTGTGTTTGCCGGTCTGAGCCGTAAAGAGCGCGCCCGCCTGTTGGTCTGCTTTATCCTGCTGGTGTCAGCGGCCTTCTTCTGGTCAGCCTTCGAACAGAAACCGACCTCGTTCAACCTGTTCGCCAACGACTATACCAACCGTATGATTGGCGACTTCGAGATCCCGGCGGTGTGGTTCCAGTCCATCAACGCCCTGTTCATTATCCTGCTGGCACCGGTATTTAGCTGGGCATGGCCGGCTCTGGCGCGTAATAAAGTGCGCCTGAGCAGCATCACCAAGTTTGTTATCGGTATTCTGTTTGCCGCTGCGGGCTTTGGCCTGATGATGCTGGCCGCACAGAACGTGCTGAGCAACGGTGGTGCCGGCGTATCTCCGTTGTGGCTGGTGGGCAGTATTCTGATGCTGACGCTGGGCGAACTGTGCCTTAGCCCGATTGGGCTGGCAACCATGACCCTGTTGGCACCGGAAAGAATGCGTGGCCAGATGATGGGCCTGTGGTTCTGCGCCAGCGCACTGGGTAACCTGGCGGCCGGTCTGATTGGCGGCCATGTTAAAGCCGACCAGTTGGACATGCTGCCAGACCTGTTCGCACGCTGCTCGATTGCTCTGCTGATCTGTGCTGCGGTGCTGACCCTGCTGATCGTCCCGATCCGCCGGATGATGGAAAATACTCAGGGTAAAAGCGCACAGAAACCGGCAACCAACGCCTGATAACCGTTTCGCTTAACCCTTCAGCCAGCGCCCGGTGCGCTGGCTTTTTTATTGTTCCCACGCCCGCTGTTGCAGCACCACCCGGTAACCGTCCAGATCTTCGAACGTCCGTCCGCTATTGTCCCAATAGGGATTGTATGCCACGACATGCCGAAAACCTGCAGCCAGCATGCGCTGGCAACCGGCAAGCCATTCCTCCTCATTCGGCAAATAAAAGACCATCAGATGATCCTGTGTCGGCGCCTTCCCCACTTTCACACCGCGATGATGGGTAAACTCAAGGTGATAGCCGTGCTGCGGATGCCCGACCATCACGCCGTCGAATCCCTGATGATCGTCAAATTCACCCAATCGTTCGAACCCCAGTCCCTGACAATACATGGTAGCAATTTCCTGCAGACGGTCGGTCGGACGTGCAATACGCAGCACCGCGTTGGCTATTGGCATTATTTTCTCCGTATCAAGATGAATTCATACAGCGCCATGCCCACCAGCATGGCCGCCACGAACTGCCAGCCGGCCGAAGAACCGGCACCGGCGAGTACCCAGGCCGGTCCGGGGCAAATACCCGCCATGCCCCAACCGATACCAAACAGCGCGCTGCCTGCCAGCAAACGGCCATCGAGGCGGCGGTTGGCTGGGATCTGCATCTCTTCCCCCAACAAGGTACGCTGTCGCCTGCGCGCCCAGTAAAATGCCGGAGCGGCCACCGCAATGGCGCCCACCATCACCAGAGCCAATGAGGGATCCCAGTGGCCGGTAATATCGAGAAACGCCAATACCTTGGCCGGATTGGCCATCCCGGCAACGATCAGACCGAGGCCAAAAATGGCGCCACTCAGCAAAGCAAACAGGTATCTGAACATGCGATTAGCCTCCCACCCAGTGACGGACTGCCCATACCGTGGCAAAACCCAACAGCATAAATACCGCCGTGGCCGCCAGCGAACGCGGCGCCAGTCTCGCCGTGCCGCAAACCCCATGGCCGCTGGTGCAACCGCCACCCAACCTGGTACCCAAGCCAACCAACAAGCCGGCCAGCATCAGCCACAAACTGCTGCCGCTGACTGCCATGGCCGGTAAGGGTGCGGCGATACCATACAACCAGGGTGAAGCCAGCAACCCGACAAGAAATGCGACTCGCCAGGCTTTCTCTTTACCCTGGGGTGTCAACAGACCGCCGGTAATGCCGCTAATACCGGCGATACGGCCGTTAAACATCAGCAGCAGTACCACCGCGATGCCAATAATGCCTCCGCCGGCCAGGGCAGATACGGGCGTAAAATGCAGCCAGTCAATGGTCACGGTGTCTCTCCCGGTTGTGGGCAATAGAGTTGATACAGAGTGTTAAGTACTGCCAATGCCTTTTCATCACTCACGGCGTAGTAAATTTGCTTGCCTTCACGGCGTGTGGATACCAGCCCTTCCTGACGTAATACGCCCAACTGTTGTGAAAGCGTCGGCTGACGAATTTCCAACGCTTGCGCCAACTCCCCCACTGACATCTCGCCCTGGCTGAGCTGGCACAATAACAGTAGGCGATCCTCATTACCCAGCGTCCGCAGTAATGCTCCGGCCTGTGCCGCTGCCTGCCGCATGCTGTCGATATCCATGGCTTCCCCATACAATTTATAAAATAATATATTGTATATTTATAAACTATATTTCCCCACCGCACCATAGGCTGGTGTGAAAGGTTTCAGCATGGCATGCTGCCGTTACGATTTTTCCGCGGACAGGGGATGCCCCGAACAATGCTGCTTTTCCATGACGCTGTGCCCGCCAACCGGTCGATTGTGCCGGTTGCCAAAGATTATCAGCACGGCGATTTCGAGCCGCCCCACTACCATGACTGCGCGCAACTGATTCATAGCCTCAGCGGTGTGGTGCAGGTCAATACTCGTCAGGGAAGTTGGGTGGTGCCCCCCGGACGCGGCGTCTGGCTACCGGCGAGGGTTGAACACAGCCTGCGTATCACTGGCAAGGTGGCGGCAAGAGCGCTGTTGGTCGATCCGCTGGCGCGTGCCGATCTGCCGGCCTGTTGTGAAGTGGTACAGGTTTCCCCGTTACTGCGTGAGCTGATTATCTGCGCGATGGATATCACGGCTGATTACCCCGTAGGGGGACGTGAAGAGCGAATAATGGAGTTGATCCTGGATGAGCTGCGCGTGCTGCCTATCTTACCGCTGAATTTACCTGAGCCGCGTACTGAGGCCCTGCTGAGGCTGTGCCGGCATATTCAGCAATCGCTGGCCCATCCCTGGGAATTAGAGCAGGCGGCCGGTTATATCAGCGTTAGCGGCCGCACGCTGTCACGGCGCTTTCAGCGTGAAACCGGGCTGCGCTTCGGTGACTGGGTACGCCGCGCCCGTCTGCTGGCGGCATTGAACGCCCTGGCCGCCGGGCATTCTGTGCTGGAAGTGGCGCTGAGTCTGGGTTACGACAGCCCCAGTGCTTTCAGCGCCATGTTCCGTCGCCTGCTGGGCGTTGCGCCCAGTGCTTATTTTGCCAAATAGCGTGCGGCAACGTTGAACAGTGCCTGCAACGAGGCGCTGGCGGAATCGACGTCGATGCCCACGCCATAAGCCGCCTCACCGTGCGCTAGCGTACAACGGATATAGGCAACGGCGCGACTCTGGCTCTGATGTCCCAGCGTGTGCTCGTGGTAGTCCTCTATCGCCAGGCTCAGACCAAAGCGCTGGCGCAGTGCATCTACCGCGCTGGATAACAAACCGTTCCCTACCCCCAACAGCCGCTGCTGTTGCCCATCGAACAACACCCGGGCGCTGAAGCTGTAGGCTTCGACGCTGTGGCTCTCGGTCTGGTAGCTCAGCAATTGCAGGCGCGGTTGCTCAACCAGCCCATAGCTGAGGCGAAACAGTCGCCACAGCTCTGCCGTGGTCATCTCTTTACCGCTGCCGTCGGTAGATTGTTGCACCACCTTGCTGAAATCAATCTGCAGGCCACGCGGTAACGACAACCCATGGTTCTGTTCCAGCAGCCATGCCGCTCCGCTTTTGCCCGACTGGCTGTTAACCCGGATCACCGCTTCATAACTGCAACCAACGTCCGCCGGATCGAGCGGCAGATAAGGCACCTGCCACAGACCGTCCTGCCGTTGCTGTTGGGCGGCGAAGCCCTTTTTGATTGCATCCTGGTGCGAGCCGGAAAAAGCGGTGAAAACCAGTTCACCGGCATAAGGATGACGCGGATGTACCGGCAGCTGGTTGCACTGCTCCACCACCTCCACCACCTGCTTCAACTGACTGAAGTCCAGCCCCGGTGCAATGCCCTGGGTGTACAGATTGAGCGCCAACGTCACCAGGTCAACATTGCCGGTGCGCTCGCCGTTGCCGAACAGGCAACCTTCCACCCGATCGGCCCCCGCCAGCATCGCCAGTTCGGCACAGGCCACCCCGGTGCCGCGATCGTTATGCGGATGCACGCTGATGGTCACCCGATTTCGCTGACTGAAGCGCCGACAAAACCATTCAATCTGGTCGGCATAAACGTTCGGCGTACTGACTTCCACCGTCGCCGGCAGGTTGATGATCATCGGTCGCCCTGGGCCAGGCTGCCAGACATCCGCCACCGCTTCGCAAATCTCCAGCGCAAACTCCAGTTCGGTAAAACAGAAGGTTTCCGGCGAATACTCGAAAGTCCAGGCAGTTTCCGGCTGCTGCTCGCACTGCTGACGAATACGCAGCGCACCATTGACCGCCAGCGCCACCGTCGCCGCCTTGTCCTGTTTGAAGACAATGTCACGGAACATCGGTGCGGTGGCGTTATACAAATGCACAATAGCCCGTGGCGCCCCTCGCAGTGCCTCAAAGGTGCGATCGATCAGGTCGTCACGCGATTGGGTCAAGACCTGAATGCTGACATCGTCCGGGATCAACTGTTCATCGATCAACGAGCGGACAAAATCAAAGTCGGTTTGTGACGCCGAAGGAAAGGCCACCTCAATCTCTTTGAACCCGCACTGCAACAGCAGTTGGTAGAATTGGCGCTTGCGGGCGTTATCCATCGGCTCCGCCAGCGCCTGATTGCCATCACGCAGATCGCTGGAACACCAGCGCGGTGCCTGCTGCAAGGTGCGACCCGGCCACTGACGCTCCGGCAAAGCCACCGGTGGGAACGGACGATATTTAATTGAAGGGTTGGTTAACATGGCACTCTCCTGGGCTGTCATAAGCGATGCCTTATTATTTCCTACCGGGAAATAGCTTGCTCTCGCCTGGCAGACAACCATCGTCGCAAAACGGACAACAAAAAAATTTGCATCCTGCGCCAGTGCAGCAACAATTAGTTTTGACGTCAGTCATGGCGCTTTGGCCCTGCCAAAATCCTTTCGTTACCCTTACCACTGGAGACGACTATGAGCCTGTATGCAACCCTGGAAGATGCTATTGAAGCGGCGCGCGAGGAGTTTATTGAATCCGCCGAGAGCGGTAGCGACGATCAACCGCCGGCAGTGCAACAATTCAATCTGCAAAAATACGTGATGCTGGATGGTGATACCATGTGGCAGGCCGAGTTTTTTGAACAAGAAGGCGAGTCGGTCGAATGCCTGACACTACGCAGCGGTGCGGCGGCCCAGGCTATTTTTGACGGTGATTATGACGAAATCGAAATTAGTGCCGAATGGATAGAAGAAAACACGCTGCACGAGTGGGAAGAAGGTGATTTCCAACTCGATCCGCCGTTGGATACCGAAGAGGGCCAGACCGCCGCCGACGAGTGGGATGAACGTTGAATGATAGCGGGCGGGAGCGAGTAAAATCCCGCCCATAAACCCCCCATAATTTTCAGAGAGGCAGCATGATTATCCGCCAGGCGCAACCCGAAGATTACCCCGCTATTTTGCAACTGCAAACACAAAATACCCCCGCAAATTTAAGCGACAGCCAAAAGCGTCAGGGTTTTATTGTTTCGAGCATGAACGAAGCTCAGTTAGCCCACATTAACCAGGGCCTCGGTATTCTGGTGGCGGTTGAAGACCAAACGTTGGCCGGCTTTGTTTGCCTGATGACCACGGACGCGCAGCCGCGCCCGCCGGTAGTGGATGCGATGCTGGAAAAACTGGCCGGCGAGTCATTCAACGGACGGCCTTTGAGTGAACAACGGGTATTTATGTACGGGCCGGTGTGCCTGGATCCCGCCTGGCGCGGTAAAGGCGTACTGAAGCAGTTGTTCGCCGCCGTCAAAGCGCACACCCGGGAGAAATTCGACGTTGGCGCCCTGTTTATTGACGACAACAACCCGCATTCACTGGCTGCCCACCAGCAAGGATTAAAGATGACGGTGCTGGCACCCTTCCACTGCGGCCCACATGGCTACCAGCTGCTGGTGTTTACCACTCGGGAACAGACTTATTCGTAAGGCCCGTGCTGTGCATCAAACGGCAGCATAAAAGTATCCACCACCATCGACAGCGGCACATCGATCACCGTGACATAGCGCCAGGGAGTATCGCGCAGATCCCATTGCACACCCGGGTAATATTGATGGCCGTGCCCGGCGCCTGGCACTGTGCGGCTGATAATACTGCCGCAGCCGGTTAACACCGTCACGCCTGTTGCCAATAATGCCAGCCGAAGAAAAGAAGAGAGATTCACCAAATTGACTCTTAGCCCTGGTTGTTCTGAAAGTAAACAACGCCCGGCGCGAATGTTAACATAGTTTTTTCCTTGCAGATCGTCAGCATTGCGTCAGCGAAGAGCCAAAAAAAACGGGGAACACGCTGTGCGCATTCCCCGTTTGGGCTACCCGGTCAACGCTTAGCGCTGACCTTGCGGATGAGCCCGTTCATTGTGTGGCAATTGCTGGTAATGCTCACGCCAGGCGGCACCTTCCGGCAACAACCAGACACGTTGATGCAGGCGCGACAAGGCAACGGGATCGCTCAACAGTTCCAGGCGTTTGCCCTTCACCAATTTCTCCGGCCCCAGTTGCAACGCCTCATTCACCCGCTCTTCACGATTGCGCTCGATAGCACCACGCAGATGGTGACGCGCAGTCGCCAGCGCAGCCGCCAAAGCATTGAACGACGGGTTAACCACGGCGTGCATAAAGCCATTGGCCAGTGCACGTTCACGGTTAAGCTGCAGATACTCTTCGGTCGCCAGCAGTTCACGCGGAGGAGAATACTCTTCCGGGATCAGGAACAGTTTGGCGCGCTTGCTCTTGATCCCCAGCGTCGCACGGCTCGATAGAGACGAAACGATCGGTGACAGGATCAGTGAGAAGACGATTGGCGACAACCACCACAGGAAGCGCAGATCCAGCCAGGCCATACCCCCTGCCCAGACCAGACCGAGCAGCATCTGTGAACCATGGCGCTTAAAGGCTTCGCTCCATGGCGTGTCATCATCGTCACGCTGCGGAGAATTCCACACCACTTCCCAACCGAGGAAGGCGCTGACCACGAACACCGTGTGGAACAACATCCGTACCGGTGCCAACAGCACCGAGAACAGCATTTCCAACAGCATCGACAGGAACAGACGCACACCACCACCGTATTCTTTGGCGCCCTTCGCCCAGATCAGCACAATACTGAGCAGCTTGGGCAGGAACAACAGCACCAGTGTGGTAGAGAACAGCGCTATTGCCAGTTCAGGACGCCACTGCGGCCAGACAGGGAACAGCTGACGCGGCTGCAGGAAGTACTGCGGCTCCATCAGGGTATGCACCACCTGCAACGCGGTGGACAACGCCAGGAACATAAACCACAGCGGCGCCGACAGATAGGACATCACACCGGTCAGGAACACCGCACGGTGCACCGGGTGCATACCTTTCACCAGGAACAGGCGGAAGTTCATCAGGTTACCGTGGCACCAGCGACGGTCACGCTTCAGTTCATCCAGCAGGTTAGGCGGCAATTCTTCGTAACTGCCCGGCAGATCATAAGCAATCCACACGCCCCAACCGGCACGACGCATCAGCGCGGCTTCCACAAAGTCATGCGACAAGATGGAACCGGCAAAAGAGCCTTCACCCGGCAGCGGTGCCAGTGCGCAGTGCTCGATAAACGGCTTCACGCGGATAATCGCGTTGTGACCCCAGTAGTGCGACTCGCCCAATTGCCAGAAGTGCAGGCCAGCGGTAAACAGCGGCCCGTAGACCCGGGTGGCAAACTGTTGCACACGGGCATACAGCGTATCCATACCCGAAGCTTTCGGCGCAGACTGAATGATGCCGGCGTTCGGGTTGGCTTCCATCAGGCGCACCAAACCGGTGAGACACTCGCCGCTCATCACGCTATCGGCATCCAGGATCACCATATAGCTGTACTCGCCACCCCAGCGACGGCAGAAGTCGTCGATGTTGCCGCTTTTACGTTTCACACGGCGGCGACGACGGCGATAGAAGATACGGCCATGGCCATCTACGTCACGACACAGTTCCATCCAGGCCTTCTGTTCCGCCATGCAGATATCCGGGTCGTAGCTGTCACTCAGCACGTAGATATCGAAATGTTCAAGCTGGCCGGTGGCGGCAACCGACTCATAGGTCGCGCGCAGGCCGGCGAACACCCGTTCGACGTCTTCGTTACAGATCGGCATGATCAACGCGGT
This sequence comes from Serratia sp. S4, assembly GCF_000347995.1. NCBI lineage: Bacteria > Pseudomonadati > Pseudomonadota > Gammaproteobacteria > Enterobacterales > Yersiniaceae > Serratia > Serratia sp. S4. The sequence continues at coordinate 2,009,300 of NZ_KB661120.1, read as the reverse complement.
GCGGTGCGCCGGATTGATTGGCTCATCGCCCTTGATGGTGGAGGAGATACTGTATTTGTCTTTGCCGATCAGCAGTTGCAGGAAGCCCATCAGCGCAGTCCAGAAACCGGCCGATACCCAACAGAACAAAATGGCGAACAGGATCAGAATGCCGGTTTGCAAAACGTAAGGCAGCAGTTGCAACACCGACTGCATCAAGTCCTGATCCAGCATCGCCATAGGATCGATCAGCGCCCAGCCCTGATACGGCAAGATGGTTTTCATGTACCAGGTAGCGATGCCGGTCTGCACCAGCATCAGCACCAACAGCACATAACGGCGCATCGAACCGACCACGCGCCAGCGGTTTTCCGCGGCGGCTTCTTCTTTGGAAGCATGGCGGTTGTGCGGTGAACGCCCCAGCAGAGAATCCCAGAAACGTGCCACCGGATTGGTACGCCAAGCTTCAGGGAACATGCTGGTACGTTTAATCGGTGGCGTGGCCTTCAAAATACTGCGGCCTTCCACGTCATTGTCAAAATCGTCGTCGCTGACCGCATCCGGCCAGGCGCTTTCGATACGCGCCTTGACCGAGGCCAACGCCACGTCATCCGCCGACAGCGTATTAACGTTGGCATCGGCGGCACCCATCTTGCGATGCAGTGCCTCCAGTGCCTTGGCGTCATCCGCTCCAGGCTGGGGGTTAAGCGCCTCCGACCGCTCAGCGGTCAGAGGCATTGCCGCAAGATAATCCTGGGCAAGTTGAGTAGGCTTATTCATTGGCAGGTAGCTGATAGCTCCAGGTTTCCGACAGGGTCTTATCACCATTGACCAGCGCGGCGCGCATTTCTACCGGCTTCTTATCGTCTTTCACTTTCAGACGCAGCGTCAGGCGCCAACCTTTGGTCACTGGATTATAGCGGACATTGTTTTCTACCATTTCACCGTTATCACCGATGCTTACCTGAGCGGCAACCGGCGTAGCCCCATCCAGGCCTTTCAGTACCGGCCCGACGAAGTCAACCAGGAATGCCACGCTGCCGTCTGGCTCGCGGATCAGGTTAGACTGCTTCACGTCACCGGTAGAGCGCATGGTCTGGCTGACGTAGGCAATATCCTGTGAATGCAACTTGTCTTCGTCACGGGTGAAATGCAGGCGATAGTTCAGCGCCAGCGGTGTCTTGGCATCCGGCAACACGTCTGGAGTCCAGAAAGCAACGATGTTGTCATTGGTTTCATCCGCCGTTGGGATTTCCACCAATTCAACTTTACCTTTGCCCCAGTCGCCACGCGGCTCAATCCAGGCGCTTGGACGCAGATCGTAACGATCGTCCAGATCTTCGTAATCCTTGAAGTTACGACCACGCTGCAGCAGACCGAAACCTTTAGGGTTCTCGACCTGATAGGTGCTGACGGACAAATGCTTCGGATTATTCAGCGGACGCCAGATCCACTCGCCGTTGCCGGCATGGATAGACAGACCGTTGGAATCATGCAACGCCGGACGGTAGTTCAGAGTTGGTGAAGGTTGGTTCGGCCCGAACAGGTACATGCTGGTCAGCGGTGCCATGCCCAGTTTGCCGACCTTGTCGCGCAGGAACACTTTAGACTCGACGTCCACCGTGGTATCGCGGCCCGGATAGACCACAAAACGGTAAGCCCCGGTTGCGCGCGGTGAATCCAGCAGCGCGTAAATCACCAGGTGCTTGTCGCCCTGCTTCGGACGTTCAACCCAGAATTCGCGGAAACGCGGGAACTCTTCACCGGATGGCAAGGCGGTATCAATGGCCAGACCACGGGCGGAAATCCCGTAAACCTGCCCTTTACCTACCACGCGGAAGTAGCTCGCGCCCAGCAGGCTCATAATTTCGTCGTTCTTATCCGCACTGTTGATCGGATAAATCACCTTGAAACCGGCGAAGCCGAGGTTTTTTACCGAATCCGGATCGTGCTTCACCGAACCAAAGTTGAAGTAGTCCGGGCTGTACTTGATCTGCTTGACGGTGGTCGAGGTGACCTCGTTGATTTTCACCGGCGTGTCGAAGTACATCCCCTGATGATAAAACTCAAGCTTGAATGGGGTTTTCAGCTTGCTCCAATAGGCTTTATCGTGATTGAACTGAATTTGCTGATAGTCCGCGAATTTCATCTCACGGAATTGAGAAGGAAGGTTGCTTTTCGGAGCCTCGAAGCCTTTCCCTGCCAGATCCTGCGCCTGCTTGGCCACATCATCAATAGAAAAAGCCCATGCTGGCGAAGTCAACAGCGTGAACAATACGGTCGCACCTAACCAACGTACGCTCGCGGCGCGTGGTTTCTTGGATAATATATTAACTAGCACATCCCCCCCTATTCGTGTGCTCAAATCATTTAAATCCATATTAATGGATTATTCAGCTTTCCGACAACATGATAAATGGATGGTTCATGTTTATGGCTCATTGTTTAAGCAGCTGACTAAACACCAGCGTAGCAAGCCCCGCAACAAGACGCTATGGAAAAATGTGAAACGCTATAGTAGGGTTTGAGGTTCGATTTAACCATTGCCGACTTATTAAGCGTGTTAATGACCATTCGATAAAATCATCAGCGGTAAACTATGACTAAAGGCAGCAACCAACGCGAGTTTTTCCTCGATTCGATCCGGGCTTATTTGATGCTGCTCGGCATCCCTTTTCATCTGTCCCTGATCTATTCCAGCCATGCCTGGGCGGTGAACAGTGCTACCCCTTCCTTCTCGCTGACAGTGCTGAACGACTTCATCCATGCCTTCCGCATGCAGGTGTTCTTTGTGATTTCCGGCTACTTCTCATACCTGCTCTATGAGCGTTATGAACGCCATAAGTGGTTGAAGGTAAGGCTGGAGCGGGTGGCGATCCCGCTGCTGAGTTCGATCCCGTTAATAACGGTGCCACAGTTTTTCATGCTGAAATACTTCACCGATAAATTAAACGGCTGGGAAAATTTTTCGCTCTACCAGAAAATAAATGTAACAGTTTGGGAGCTGGTTTCTCACCTGTGGTTTTTATTAACGCTGTCATTACTGACGACCCTTTGCTTTTACCTGTTCAAAAAAATCAAGGCCATTAAAAGTAATACCCCGCCCTATCCAATAAATAAAATGACTGGATTAGGAAATATCTCACTGTTCTTTCTTGTTTATGCTTTATTCTATTCGGCCGGGCACCGTATTATTTTAATTTTTGCGCCGTATTTACTCTCCAATGGCCTGTTCAATTTCGTGGTCATGGAGACGATGTTCTACCTGCCGTTCTTCATCCTTGGCGCTTACGCCTTCAAGTACGTGTGGTTGAAAGAGATTTTCCTCAAACCCTCTGTCTGGTCACTGCTCGGTTCACTGCTGCTGTTCATTGCCTACATGCTGAATCAGAAGTATCTGGCCCACAGCAGCTATATGTTTGAACTGGAAGTGCTGATCAAAACCCTGCTGGGGATCCTGATGGCCAACGTGGTTTTCTCATTTGGACATAGCCTGCTGAATTATCACTCGCCACGAATCACTTATCTGGTCAACGCCTCGCTGTTTATATATCTGGTGCACCATCCACTGACCCTGATATATGGTGCGTTTGTGACACCACATATCGACAATAACCTGCTGGGCTTCGCGCTGGGTTTGGTGTTTGTCTTCTCCTGTGCCTTCGCCTTATATGAGCTGCACAAACGCGTCCCATTGCTCCGCTTCCTGTTCTCCGGAAAACCGCAATAACCGATTGGCATCGCCCTCTCAGGGTGATGCCTCATCTCCTGGCGCCAGCAAATTCGTCTTCGTTAACTTTTTGAATGTGTTACGCATCCTCACACATTGAGCATATTCCTAATAATCGTCCTATTCCCGCCATCACATTGCAAAACGGCAATCGCCTGTTACGCTCATTATGCAAATTTGTAAGTTTTTTGTTTTTTCTTGGGCTGGGTAATCATATGAGAGAAGCATGGGTCGACTATGCGAAGGGAATCGGTATCATTTTAGTGGTCTTTGGCCACGTTAATCGCGGTTTATACAGTGCGGGCATTCACCTTTCAGAATCGTTTTACCAACTGACTGACAGCGTTATCTACAGTTTTCATATGCCGTTGTTCTTTTTCCTCTCTGGCTTGTTTTTTGTTCAGTCATTAGAGAGAAAGGGAAAAGGTCGTTTCATCATCAGTAAAATTGATACTATCGTATACCCCTATATCATTTGGTCATTGCTGCAGGGCACCGTCGAGGTTGTGTTATCACGCTATACCAACAACTCGGCCAGTCTGAACGACATGCTGGCGTTATTTACTCATCCACGGGCACAATTCTGGTTCTTGTATGCCCTGTTTATGGTGTTTGTCCTTGCGACGCTGCTGTATAACAAAAATAAATTCAACTATATCCTGCCTACGCTGATCGTCATCAGCGCCGGGTTATACGTCTACCAGGACAGTCTTACCAAAGCTTTCCACTTTGGTTATATCACCAGTTTTATGATTTTCTTCCTGCTCGGTGCTTTGGCCATTCGTTACTCAGCCACTATTGCCAGAATCAGTATGACTTCCAGTCTGGTAGCCATGTTCGCCTTTGTGCTGCTTGAATGGGGTTTCCATGACTATCTTGGTCTGACCTATACCGATGCAGGTCTGTATTCCATGATCCTGGCCGTGGTCGCCATCACCTTTATCATTTGCCTGTCCGTTTTGTTGGCGAAGGCAGACATAACCTGGCTGAAACGATTGGGTGAGTTAAGCATGGTGATCTACCTAATGCACATCCTGGCCGCCAGTGGGCTGCGTATAGTGTTGACCAAGTTTCTGCATGTTAATAACTGGTCAACTCATATTATCGCCGGCACCTTGTTCGGTCTCATCGCACCGATGGTTGCTTACTATTTTATTCAACGGCTGCACCTCAATTTTCTGCTGGAACGTCCGAGTTTCCACCGGGCACACCCCAAAGAAAAAACCCTCTGAACATCCGAGGCGGCTCCGGCCGCCTTCACCTCAGATTTGGCTACCAAAAACACATTTCCGCCGCATGCATAACTGCCGGGCCACAGCCGCAGCACTGGATATAGAGCACACATTGCTCACCCTGCTGGTGAAAGTTAAGGCAAAGTTATGCTGGAGCATATTGCCGCTAGTTGTTATAACTGCAATGCATAAGTGGAAATCCACATCCCTGCCTTACGGTAGCGATTGGGCTCAATGAACCCTGAGGGACGGCGTTGTCGTTTTCATTGCGGCAATGTTTGCAGTATCTCCCTTCCGTCACGACAGAGAGGATTTTTAATGACTGATAAAGACACTTCGGCTCCGGAAGCCGTACCAGAAAATGCCACCCTGCTGAAAATTCTGGGTCGGTTGCTTTCCGCACTGGATGCATCAATCAGCGGCAAGGACCGCAGCATTCTGGTCACCGAGCTTTCCAGCCTTAACCTTGACGGTATTTCAGAGTCAGAACGAAAACTGGCTGCCGAGCTGATCAAGCGGGCTTTGCAATCACTCGATCATTAATAACACCACGCCTGCAAACCATTAAGCCTCCTCGCGGGGGTTTAATGGTTTTTCCTTCCCGACAGTTTATTGCTCGCATAGAACCACAGTAAGCTGATAACTATAGATAAAAGCGAGAAGTTCATCGTTTTCTCCCCACTTCATCACACTTTCTCTCTTAAATGACAATAAATGCCAAACTGTTTTCGAATCACCCTTGGCGTTTTACCTAAAAAACAGGCTATCATCATGGGGTCTCTGCGCCCGCGCGCAACGCCTTTCCCCCAGCCTGCAGGAGAACGTTATTTTGGATGCCAGCACCATTAACAGTTTGTTCATCATCGGTGCCGTGTTGGTGGGAGCAAGTATTCTTCTCAGTTCATTTTCTTCACGCCTGGGTATTCCCATTCTGGTGATCTTCCTCGCTATCGGCATGCTGGCGGGGGTTGATGGACCGGGCGGTATCGTTTTCAGTAATTACCCGGTGGCCTATCTGGTCAGTAACCTGGCTCTGGCCGTGATCCTGCTCGATGGCGGCATGCGCACCCGCGTCAGTTCATTTCGTGTGGCACTTTGGCCGGCACTTTCCCTCGCCACCGTCGGCGTGGTGATCACCGCCGGGCTGACCGGGCTGGCTGCCGCCTGGTTATTCAACCTTGATCTGCTACAGGGCATGCTGATTGGTGCCATTATCGGCTCCACCGATGCCGCGGCGGTATTTTCACTCCTCGGCGGCAAAGGGCTTAACGAACGCGTCAGTGCCACGCTGGAGATTGAATCCGGCAGCAACGATCCGATGGCGGTGTTTCTTACCATCACCCTGATTGCGATGATCTCCGCCGGCGAAACCACGCTAAGCTGGATGTTCCCCGTCCACCTGTTACAGCAGTTTGGTATGGGCATTGTCTTTGGGCTCGGCGGCGGCTGGCTGCTGCTGACCTTGATCAACCACATCAAACTGGCCGAAGGTCTCTACCCACTGCTGGCCGTCAGCGGCGGCATTTTGATTTTTGCGCTGACCACTGCGCTGGATGGCAGCGGCATACTGGCGGTGTACCTGTGTGGGCTGACGCTGGGCAACCGGCCAATCCGTAACCGACACGGCATTGTCCAAACCTTTGACGGTCTGGCCTGGCTGAGCCAGATCGGCATGTTCCTGGTGCTGGGGTTGCTGCTCAACCCGCATGAGTTGTTACCTATTGCCATCCCTGCCCTGCTGCTGTCGTTATGGATGATCCTGTTCGCCCGACCGCTTTCCGTGTTTATCGGGTTACTGCCGTTTCGCAGTTTTACTCTCCGTGAACGCAGCTTTATTTCCTGGGTCGGTCTGCGCGGTGCCGTACCGGTTATTTTGGCCGTATTCCCGATGATGGCCGGGTTGCCAAATGCGCAGTTGTTCTTCAACGTGGCCTTTTTTGTGGTGCTGGTTTCACTGTTGTTGCAAGGCACGACACTGTCGTTCGCCGCGAAGAAAGCCAAGGTTATAGTACCGCCGGCCCTGGCGCCTATTTCACGGGTCGGGTTGGACGTACACCCGGAAAACCAGTGGGAACAGTTCGTTTATCAGCTCTCGTCGGAAAACTGGTGTGTGGGTGCTGCACTGCGTGAATTGAAAATGCCACCCGGCACGCGTATTGCCGCACTGTTCCGTGGCAAAGAGTTGTTGCACCCTAGCGGGAGCACGCGGTTGCGCGAAGATGACATTCTGTGCGTTATCGGCCACGAGCATGACTTGCCAGTGCTGGGTAAACTGTTTAGCCAGGCGCCGGTGGTCACTATGGATGAGCGTTTCTTCGGCGACTTTATCCTGCAGTCGGACGCACGCCTGAGCGATATTTCGCAGGTGTATGGGCTTAATCTGCAAGAGGGTGTGGACGAACAACAAACACTGGGCCAATTCGTCATTAAACTGATTGGCGGCGAACCCGTGGTAGGTGATCAGGTCGAATGGGATGGCCTGACCTGGACCATAGCCGAGATGGATGGCAATGCCATCAGTAAAATCGGCGTAAGAATTGTGACTGACTGACCTGCCCTCAACACCGGTCGCTGTGTGGCAATCCCCGCAGCGACCGCCTCAAAACAGACGGAACTTATAGACCCGGAAAGGTTCTTAAACTCTGTGATTATCAAAACCGGGCGTTTAGCCCCGACGTTTTAACCTTTACTCTGGGAACGCTGCCTAGCGGTGATGGGTATTGATTTGAACAGTAAAACTCGATTTCTATCGGCCATGTTGGGGATCGCACTGACGGTCATTGTGCTGGATCTGAGTATCGCCGATTTGGTCCACAGGCTCTTAATTGGATAATTTTAACGTGGCACAGCAGCAGCAAGAAAAAGACATTCTGGGCAAGATACTGATTACCGTCTCCGCACTCTGCCTGATTACCGTGGCGGCGTTACTCATTTGGGGTTTTGTGCTGGATTAACGCCCCGCCTGACAAGCGCAATCTTCCCCAATTCGGACATAAAAAAAACCGCCGCAGCGGTTTTTTTATTGGCGATGGCGATCAGATCTTGCAGCCTTCGCAATCTGCCTCATCCTCAAGGATCTCGGGCAGTTCTTTTGCTTTCTGCGCCGCTTTCTCTTCTGCCTGCGCTAATTCGGCATCGATATCAAAATCGAAAATATCATCACTCATGGTCAATTCCTCACGCTTAACTGGCTTCAATGCGTGAGTATAATCGACAACTCTTCAGCCGCAAACCCTTCAGTTGAGCACCGCCACCTGCGGCTGTTCATCCTGTGGCTTCTTTGAATACGCCAGATCGTAAACGTCATAGAAATCGATTTCGCCTTTATTGGCGATGATTTCCTGCATACGTGTTTTCATCGCTGTCCCGATCGAGGGTTCATCCAACAACGCCTTCACCGACTGCGGTGACAATGCGCGAGTGAAATACCACTCGCCGTTATAGCATACGCGCAGATCAAGCACGCCGATGTCCTCAAAGCGATACACCGGTTTGATTTCAATCAGCAGCATGGCAAACATGAACAACACGAAGGCGGTGAAAGCCAGGAAGGAGATGAAGCCCATATAGGGAACCTGATACATCACGGCGATCACGGCAAAATAGCCGGCAAACATGGCGAGACACAGATAACGGTGATCGCGGGCAAACTCGCTGTTAAAACGCAGTTTACCGTCGCGCCCTTCCTGCCTGTTGATCCGCTCGATTTCTTTTACCAAGATGCTTTTAATCGCGTCCATCGCTACAACCTTATGCCTGGGGGACATTATTGCCATCAATAATCATTCCTCAAACTAACACAAGTACAGTTTGCGCAGGTAGATCAGTTAAGCAATTTTAAATGGGTAACTGTTATACCTCTAATGGCTAACGTTGCAGGGAATTTTTACCTTGGGCAAACATAAACATCCGCTGAGCAATATCGTCAGCCTGTTTGATTTTTTGCTTTTGCGGCTCGTTGCAACGCTGGATGGCACGAGCATAGGCCAGCTCATGCGCCTGGTCGATCATCGCGATAATCTTGTCGCGATCCTGTTTATCCAGATTGCCGAGCATGGTGGTGATAATCGCCTGATAGGCGTTGGAGGCGGCGGTCAGCGACTTTTCTCTGGCTTCAAGTATCGCTACGCGTTGCATTAATTCCTGCAGTTGATCGGACTCTGACATAGCGATCTCCTGTTGCCGGGCAGCATACCTGCCTGATTACAGTTTAGCAAAGATCGCTGGAACGGAAGAAAACATAAAGAAAGGAAGATAAACGGTTACGGTAAAGCACACCCGAAAAACCCAATAAGGAGCCGATAGTGCAAATCAACCCGGGTGCACTTTACGGTAACGGTTCACAAAAGGAAGCTGGCGCGCTATGCAGGACTCGAACCCGCGTCTATCAATTTTGTAGCCAATAAAGCATTTTAAAACCAACCACTCTGCCAACTGAGTTAATAGCGCATTCCTTTGCTTCGGGATGTCATTATCCATATTAATGTTATGGATTCAAGTTTTGGTACTATGAACCGCTGCATTTGCAGAGAAATCTTATATTTTTGACTATTTCGCACACAGGTGGGTGATTACTTTCGTTTTGTGATAGTTGAACATTGAAACTTTTCTTTGGCCGTCTGCGGCATGTTTATTGTTAGTTAATGCGCTGGATGCCACTATAGCGCCTTCTGGGATCATCGTTTTCTGTTACGGATAACACTATGAAAGTCACTCCGCGCCGCTTGGCGTTTATCCTGATCGGTGCTCTGCTGGTCATTATTGCCCTGGTGGTATTCTCTTTACAAAGCCCCCCGCAAGCCGCTTCGGTGACCGCGCCGGTTCGTCTGGGCGATATTGAAAATGCCGTACTGGCCACCGGCAAACTTGATGCGATAGAACGGGTCAACGTCGGGGCACAGGTCTCCGGCCAGGTCAAATCCCTGAAGGTCAAACTTGGCGACAAGGTCACCAAAGGCCAACCTATTGCCGACATCGACGATCTGCCACAGCGCAACGATCTGCGCAACGCCGAAGCGGCGCTGAACGTCGCCAAGGCAGATTTGCAGGCCAAACAGGCACTGTTGAAACAGGCCGAGTCCCGCTTTAAACGCCAAAAGCGCATGTTGAGTGATGAAGCCGGCTCCCGAGAAGATTTTGAGACGGCAGAGGCCACGCTCGCCGCCACCCGCGCCGAACTGATCGCGTTGAATGCTCGCATCGTGCAGGCACAGATTGAAGTAGACAAGAAAAAGGTCGACCTGAGTTACACCCGTATTCTGGCGCCGATGGATGGCATCGTTATCGCGGTGATTACTCAGCAAGGCCAAACGGTGAATGCCAACCAGAGCGCGCCCACCATCGTCAAACTGGCGCAGTTGGACGTAATGACCATCAAGGCGCAGATTTCCGAGGCCGACATTACCCGCGTTTCTCAGGGGCAAAAGGCCTACTTCACCATTTTCTCCGAACCCGATAAACGTTACGACGCCACGCTGCGCACCGTTGAACTGGCGCCAGAATCGGTGATGAAAGACGATTCAGTCTCCGGTAGCAGTTCGTCCTCCGGCTCCGGTAGCTCCAATGCTTCGGTGTATTACAACGCCTTGCTGGACGTCCCAAACCCGGATAACCGGCTACGGATTGCCATGACGGCGCAAGTTTCATTGCTGCTCGGCGAGGCGAAAAACGCACTGTTGGTACCGATCCAGGCGGTACATAAAACCGCAGATAATAAGCAACAGGTACAAGTGCTGACCGGGGACAACCGGTTGGAAATGCGCGAGGTGAAAACCGGCATTACCAATAACGTCGATATTCAAATCCTGTCCGGATTAAAGGCAGGTGAAAACGTGGTGCTGGTACAGGAAAATACCAAACCTGGCGCGGAAGGTCTCTCACTGTGAACGCTATCATTGAGCTGAAAGGCATCGGCCGCACCTACACCAACAGCAGCCAGCCGCTGACCGTCCTGAAAGACATTAACCTCAGCATCGCTGCCGGGGAGTTGGTCGCTATCATTGGTGCTTCTGGCTCCGGCAAATCCACACTGATGAACATCATTGGCTGTCTGGACGTGCCGGACCAGGGTGACTATTACATCAACGGCCAAAACGCGGCTCATCTATCGCCGGACCAACTGGCCAGGCTTCGCCGCGAACACATTGGTTTTATCTTCCAGCGTTATCATCTGATGCCGGATATCAGCGCGCTGGGCAACGTCGAGATCCCTGCGATTTACGCCAACAGCAAGCGAGACCAACGCCGACTGCGTGCGGCGCAACTATTGGCGCGGCTGGGGCTGGAAGGTCGTGAACACCATAAACCCGGTCAACTCTCCGGCGGCCAGCAACAGCGCGTCAGTATCGCTCGTTCGTTAATCAACGGGGCTGAAATTATCCTGGCGGATGAGCCCACCGGCGCCCTGGACACCCGATCGGGTAAGGAAGTGCTGGAGATCCTCAGCGAACTTAATCAGCGCGGCCATACGGTAGTGATCGTCACTCACGATATGAAGGTGGCGCAGCACGCACAGCGCATTATCGAACTGCAGGACGGCGAGATAGTCGCCGACAGTGGTCGTAAATCGGCACTTCCTCTGCCGGTAATGAAAAAGGCCCCACCGGTTGCTCAAGGCTACTGGCAGAGTCTGCTCGATCGCACCCGCGAATCGTTACAGATGGCGCTGAAGGCCATGAATGCCCATCGCTTGCGTACCGCACTGACCATGACCGGCATCATTTTCGGCATTGCTGCGGTGGTGACGGTGGTCGCGCTGGGTGAAGGTGCCAAGCAGCGCACGCTGGAGAGTATAAAAAGCCTGGGCACCAATGTGGTCAGCATCTACCCCGGCCGTGATTTCTTTGATGATGCCATCGACAGCATCCGCACTTTGGTACCGGCGGATGCCGACGCGCTGGCCCGCCAAAGCTTTGTCGATAGCGTCAGCCCTGAGGTCACTGCCTCAGACAGTATCCATTTTCGCAGTAAATCAGCCAACGCGTCGATCACTGGTGTTGGACGCGATTATTTACGCGTTAACGGGCTCACTCTGCTGCAGGGTCGCAATTTCCAGGACGACCGCAACGCTTTACAGGAAGTGATCATTGACGAAAACGCACGCCAGTCGTTGTTCGGTGATTTCGGCGTTGAGCCGCTAGGCCAGATCGTGTTTCTTGGCGCAGTACCGGCCCGGGTGATTGGCGTGGTTAAAAGTAATCAGGACTCTGCCCCCAACCGCATCAGAGTGTGGATGCCCTATACCACCGTCATGTACCGCATGGTGGGCCAAACCAAGTTGAGCAGCATTAGCGTAAGGTTGAAAGATGACGTTGCCAACGAAGCCGCAGTCACCGCCATTGAGCAGCTGCTGACCCAGCGTCACGGCGTTAAAGACTTTATGTTGTTCAACCTCGATAAATTCCGTAAGTCGATCGAACGAACTTCGATGACTCTCAGCCTGCTGATCCTGATGGTGGCCTCAATTTCCCTGATCATCGGCAGCCTCGGCGTGATGAACATCATGCTGGTCTCAGTGACCGAACGGACGCATGAAATCGGTGTGCGTATGGCCGTCGGCGCTCGTCGCAGCGACATTATGCAGCAATTTATGATCGAGGCGGTGCTGGTCTGCCTGATCGGTGGCGTACTGGGCATTTTACTGTCTTTCGCCGCCGGCTCGCTGTTCACTCTGCTGGCGGGCGGCATGCTCACCGCCATCTATTCCTGGCAGGCCGCCGCCGTGGCCTTTTGCTGCTCCACTCTGATCGGCATGATCTTCGGTTATCTCCCGGCCCGCAAAGCGGCGCGGATGGATCCGGTCATTTCACTGGCCAGCGAGTAACTTATGAAAATTTTATCCCCCCTGACGTTATGCCTGGCAGCCCTGCTCAGCACCGGCTGCGGCAATGCGTTGAAAAGCGAATATCAATCTCCGAAGGTGGACTATCCGACCCAATGGCAACCCAGTGCCGATGCCGCTACGTCAGTCCCTTTTGCCTGGCATGATTTCCACGATCCCCAGTTAGAGCGCTGGCTACAACAGGTGATGCTGGCTAATAACGATCTGGCCGCTGCCGCATTGCGTGTCTATCGTGCCCAGTTGGTGGCCCAACAGGTCGACATAGGCACCGCTCCCAGCGTAAACGCGACGCTCAATACCGGCGCCAGCACCGCCCTGTCCGATTCATCCCCGTGGAATAAAAACAGCAGCGCCAGCCTCGCCGTCAGCTATGAGGTCGATCTGTGGGGCAAACTGGCAAGACAGCGTGATGCCGCAGAATGGGCCAGTCAGGCAACTCAACAAGATTTGCAAAGTGCGCGTTTGGCATTGCTCGCCAACGCCAGCAAAAATTACTGGCGCCTCGGTTTTATCAATCAAAGGATCGGCGTCAGTCAGCAAAATATCGCTTACTCCAGGCAGACCTTAGAGTTGGTCAATGCCCGCTACCGTGCCGGCAGCATCTCTTCACTGGACGTGGTGGATGCCGAGCAGAATCTGATCAATCAGGAAAGCAGCCATCTGGCGCTGTTACGTGAGCGTCAGCAAGCCTTGAACGAACAAACCGTGTTATTGGGTTCACCACCGGGCAAGGCTTTGGTCGAACCCGCCCGTTTACCCACCGGCCCGCTGCCGCAAATCAATGCCGGTATCCCGGTCAACGTGCTGCGCCATCGGCCGGATATCAGCGCCAAAGAGTTGCGGCTGCGTGAAGCATTGGCCAATGTCGATGTAAAGCGTACCCAGTACTATCCGGCCTTCAGCCTGACCGGTTCATTGGGTGCCAGCAGTACCGCCTTGCTGGAATTTTTGCGCAATCCGTTGGCCTCGGTGGGGGCTGGGTTGTCGCTGCCGTTCCTTGAATGGCGGCAGATGGATGTGGATATCAAAATTGCCCGCAGTGACTACGAGCTGCAGGTGCTGGAATTCAAACAGGCGCTGTATAAGGCCATGGCCGATGTGGCCGATGCCCTGTCGTTGCGTAGCCAATTGATAGCTCAGGAAAAACACTTACGGGCTTCGTTAGCCTTGGCGCAAAAATCTGAACGCCTGAATGAGAGCCGCTACCGGCAAGGTGCCGTCCCCATCAGCTTCTGGCTGGATGCGCAAAATCGCCGCAGGCTGGCAGAACTGGCGCTGGATGAAAACCGTTTCGGCCAATATCAGAACCTGGCGCAGCTCTACCTGGAATTTGGCGGCTCAGCTCAATAACTCCCTCCAGCCTGACGTCTGCGTCAGGCTTTTTTTTCAGCCACAGAACGCATTAATTTTGCCGGTTTTTACCACAATTCTTCCTATACTTAATCCATCCCTCACCAGACAAAAAACCATCAACATGCACAATAGTTAATCTATTTATGCGCTAAATCAGTGCAAATCCATTAGATAAACTGCTAAATTTGATCGCCGCAAGATATAACGTTAAGCTATAAATGCAAAATAATTAGTCACCTAAATGACATATTCCCGGTGAAAATTGAAACATTACGTGATTCGCGTCACACAAAAAATGGCAATGGCCGATCTCTGCGTATAGCGCTTAGATTAACCAAATTGATAACTGGGCAGAAGGATCGCGAATTCACGTACGACTAAAATTGATTAAGGGATGATTATATGAAGTTAAGAAAAAAACGTCATAAGCCGATGCATATTAATGACATCACCATTATCGACGACAGCAAGTTGAAAAAGGCAATAACCGCGGCGGCATTAGGCAACGCGATGGAGTGGTTCGACTTTGGTGTTTATGGCTTTGTGGCCTACGCCCTCGGACAAGTATTTTTCCCTGGCGCCACGCCCGGCGTACAGATGATTGCCGCACTGGCAACCTTTTCCGTTCCCTTCCTGGTTCGTCCGTTAGGCGGCATCTTCTTTGGTGCGATGGGCGATAAATTCGGTCGTCAAAAAGTCCTCTCCATCACCATCATTATCATGGCGGTGAGCACCTTCTGTATCGGGCTGATCCCCTCTTACGCTTCGATCGGTATTTGGGCACCGGTGCTGCTGCTGTTGGCAAAATTGGCACAGGGCTTCTCGGTCGGTGGCGAATACTCCGGCGCGGCAATCTTTGTCGCCGAATACTCACCGGACCGCAAGCGTGGCTTTATGGGCAGTTGGCTTGATTTCGGCTCGATTGCCGGCTTCGTGCTGGGTGCCGGCGTTGTAGTGCTGATTTCCAGCATTGTTGGGGAAGCCAACTTCCTCGACTGGGGCTGGCGTATTCCGTTCTTCATCGCCGCGCCGTTGGGCCTGATTGGTCTGTACCTGCGACATGCGCTGGAAGAAACTCCGGCATTCCAGCAGCACGTGGAAAAAATGGAGAGGGAAGACCGCAACGCGATCGAAAACCCGCCAAGGACTTCGTTCAAAGAGATTGCGGCCAAGCACTGGAGAAGCCTGTTGGTGTGCGTCGGTATCGTGATTTCGACCAACGTGACCTATTACATGTTGCTGACCTATATGCCGAGTTACCTGTCGCATAACCTGCACTACTCGGAAGATCACGGCGTTCTGATTATTATCGCCGTCATGATCGGCATGCTGTTCGTACAGCCGGTGATCGGCATGACCAGTGACCGCATTGGCCGTAAGCCCTTTATTATTGGCGGCAGCATCGGCCTGCTGGCACTGGCGATCCCGTGTTTTATTTTGATCAACAGTAATGTGATTGGTTTGATTTTCGTCGGGCTGTTAGTCCTGGCGGTGCTGTTAAACTGCTTTACCGGCGTGATGGCTTCGATTCTGCCGGCAATGTTCCCAACGCACATTCGCTACAGCGCATTGGCAATTTCGTTCAATATTTCGGTACTGGTAGCCGGCGCAACGCCAACGGTGGCCGCCTGGTTGGTCGAGTCGTCCGGGAACCTGTATATGCCGGCTTACTACCTGATGACAGTCGCGGTAATAGGTCTCGCCACCGGTCTGTACATGAAGGAAACCGCCAATAAACCGCTGCGCGGTGCTACTCCAGCCGCTTCGGACCGCTCGGAAGCCAAAGAGTTGCTGCAGGAGAACTACGACAACATCGAACAGAAAGTCGAAGATATCAACGAGCAGATCGCCGAGCTGGAGAAGAAAAAACAGACGTTGGTCGACCAGCATCCAAAACTGGACTAAAACCATGCTCTAGTAAAAAGCCACCTCTTGAAGAGGTGGCTTTTTTATTGCGGAAAATGTGCTCCTGGTACCCCATCCCTGGCGGTTGGTTTAGTTAACCTGGCACCAGTTATGCTGTTTCACAATACCGCCATCCGGCGAGGTATAACCAATACAGCCGAGAATACTGTCGAACAGTTTCTCGTGGAATACCGGCGTTTTTGCCTTCTGCAGTGCTTTTAGCTGATTAAAGGCCGCCTGATGATCGGGCTGGCTAAGAAACTTGTCAGATGCCCAGACCATAATAGGAATGGTGCGCTGCGCCTGCGGCGCATGGTCACGCGGGGTACCGTGGAAATGCATATTTTCCGAGATCGACTCGCCGTGATCCGAGGCGTAAAACACGATGGCATTACGATCGCGCAACTGATTGAAAACCTGCTCGAGAACATAATCGGTATACAGCAGACTGTTGTCGTAAGAGTTAATCATTGATTGCGTAGAACAAGTATCATCAATACCCTGACATTCCGGCTGGTAACGGGCGAAAGCACGAGGATAACGCTCGGTGTACATATAGTGCGAGCCTTTGGTATGCAGGATCACCAAATGCTTGCCCTGCGGGTGGCGGTCTAACGAATCTTTTAACTCGTCAATCAACGCAATATCATCCACGGGTTTGCCGGCATTGCGTTTTTCCGCCTGGATGCTTTCTCTCAGCGCGTAATCATCCGCCTGGGTTTTGTTGTAAAACCAGGCTTCGCTCTGCATTGAAAACAGCTCCGAGGAAAAACCCTGCTTTTTCAGCACGGAAAATACGTTCATTTCCTTCAGGGTCCGCTGCGGTTCTTCCGACGCACCACCTTCTCTCACAAACATGCAACGTAGCGAGAGCTTGGTCGAGGTGTCGCAGGAATAGCCCTGCAGCACCGCAAGGTTGGTTTCCTTATCCAGGTTAGGCGTGTTGTCGCGCTGGTAGCCGTAAATACCCATATGATCGCGTCTGGCACTCTCACCAATCACAAACACCACATACAGATCATTCACGTCTTTTGGCGGTTGATAAGTAAAGTGCGCCGCCGGATCAAACAGATTACGGCTGTCTTCTGCCTGGCTGTATGAGCTGTAAGTCAACAATCCCAAGGCCGAGAGCCAATTGGACGGTGAATAACTGCCGGCCACCACCCCGCCATAGCTGGCCATCATTTGATTATTTTCCCGATCGTGACGATCCTGTACCTGCCCCATTAGCTTCAGGGGTAGCCAGCACAGCAGCCCGGCGGTCAGCATCACGCCACCTTTTTTGTACCATGCCAGATGGTTAGCGCGCTTATAACTGGCTTCGTGCATCGGCGCCAGCCAAATCAGCAGTAACGGCAACAGACTCACCAGCACCACCCACACGCCAAAATGCCAACCCACCGACTCCTTGGAAAGATCGACGTCAGTAGTCATCACCGCCGCCAGAATGCCGTAGCCAATATCAACGTGGAATAACACCATGTAGTAGCTGGCGGCAACCGAACTCAGCACCAATAACGATGCCAAAACACGGAACAACCTGCGCCCCAAAAAAGAGATCAGTAGCGTGATAAAACACACCAGGCAGAAGGCTGCGAGCACCTCAATGCCGATCGACAAGGAGTTGTCATAATGAAGTTGCTGATAACGGCGGTAAAATATGGGGATATTGAGCAACACACCGAGATAAAAAGCGATAAAGAAAGAGACCTGCAACTGGGTCCAGCGTCGGAACTTCTGCATTATTGATACCATTCTTGCCAAAGTGAATTCATAACCGTTTGCCAGATACAGGTTATTGTTGAGAGTTTTCTCTCTCCTGCTGCTGGATGGTTATCTGACAGGCAATTTAGGCGGGTGTTGCTACGAAGAAGAAATTTAACTTTGTTATAATGTAACAATTCATGTGCGAGACCTTTTTCACTCCCTTTCTGCGGCGGCAATAAATCAACACCGCCGCAGAAAGTGCACATTTATGGCGTCTGCGGTTGCTCATCAGCCACGGCATTTTGTACTGGCATCGCCGCCTGATTTTCTTCGCGGTATTTTTGCTTATCCCAGGCGCGGAAGAACGGATAGTAAATCGCCATTGAAATCAGCAAATTGACCACCTGGATCACCGTTCCTGAAATATGGCCGCCGGTTGCCAGATAGCCACTAATGAAAATCGGCGTGGTGAACGGCAAGGCAATACCAACCGGAGGCGTCACCAACCCGGTAGCCATCGCACTGTAGGTCACGATCACCAGCACCACCGGAGTCAGAATAAACGGCAGGAAGAAGTACGGATTCATCACCAACGGGATGCCGAACACCATGGGTTCACTGATGTTGAACAGACAACCCGGTGCGGCGATTTTCCCCAACTGTTTCATCTGGGCGCTACGGCTGCGCAACAGCATAAAGATCACCAGCCCCAGCAGGGCGCCAGTTCCACCGGGCGCAATCCACAAATCGTAAAATTGCTGGGTAATGATGTGTGGGATTGGCTGGTTGGTCTGAAACGCCACCAGGTTTTCTGACATATTCGCCAGCCACACCGGTTGAATAAACACCAGTACGATGGCGTCACCATGCAGCCCCAGCGTCCACAGCAAGCCGATCAGGATCACCGAGAAAATCATCCCCGGAAGTGTCCCACCCACGTGATGCATCGGGATACCGATAAGCGTGGCGATCATGGTGTTGATATCGCCAAACGGCGTAGCCTCAACAATCAAACGCAGCAGCAAAATCACTGCCAGCACGCAGAACCCCGGGATCAGGGCCAGGAAGGATTTGGCTACCGCCGGCGGCACCCCTTCCGGCATGTTGATCACCAGATTGCGGTTATGCACGAAACGGTAGATTTCCGTCGATAACAGCGCCACTACAATCGCCACAAACAGCCCCTGACTGCCGATAAAATTCATCGGCAGCACGCCTTTAACAATTTGCTCTGCGGCCCCTTTCACCGGTGCAAACAGCGTATGCTGGGGAATGGTCATGATAAACGCCACCAGCGAAACTGCACCGGTACTGAGCGGATCCATTCCACGGTATTTCTCCGCCAGCCGGTAGGCAATGCCAAAGCTGGAGATAATCGCCATGATGTCGTAGGTCGCCTTGACCGGGTACAACAATTTATCCCGCCACGCCGCACCAAACACCTCGCCCATCAGATTGGCGTAGCTGGGGATCGGTAAGTAAGCGAAGATCAGGAAAAATGACCCGATTAACATAAACGGCATGTTGAGAATTATGCCGTCCCGCACCGACAGAATATGTTTTTGCCCGGCAATTTTTAACGCCGTCGGCAACACGTAACGTTCCAGAATGCTATTTAAACCCGCCATCATCCCCCCTGCCCGGCAAAGCCGGCCGTCGTG
Organism: Serratia sp. S4; assembly: GCF_000347995.1. Lineage (NCBI taxonomy): Bacteria > Pseudomonadati > Pseudomonadota > Gammaproteobacteria > Enterobacterales > Yersiniaceae > Serratia > Serratia sp. S4. Next base: position 1,989,893 of record NZ_KB661120.1, on the reverse strand, counting down.
ATTGTTATTATGGAATATCGACTTAATTAAACTGCGGCAGATAGGCCTGGTTCAGGCTCAGTACCTCATCGAGCAAGGGCTGCGCAATGCCGACACCGCCAATCAGCGGGTTCACCACCAGCGCCAACAGCGCACTCTGACGATCGCCATGCACCGCAGCCTCTATGGTCAGGCGTTCAAAATCTTTAACCTGTTGAGTCAGCCCGTTCATGGCCAGTGGCAGCGGGCCGAAACTCAGCGGATGCGCCCCCTGGGCATCGATCACACAGTTGGTTTCAATCACCGCATCATCGGGCAGGCCCTGAATGGCACCGTTATTGCGAGTATTCACCACCAGCACCTTGCCGCTGTTATTGTGAATGGCACGGATCAATTCGACCGCCACCTCAGAATAGAAGGCACCACCGCGGAAACTCAGTTGCTCCGGTTTTTTATCCAGCGTCGGATCGGCATATAAGGCAAATAACTCCGCTTCTACCTTCATCACCTGCTCGGCACGGGTCCCCTGTGCGGCAGCCGCTTCCAGCTCTTCTTCCAGCATGCCGGCGGTCTGATAAAAATAGCGGTGATACGGACAAGGGATTGCCCCCAGCGCTTGCAGAAATGCCGGAGGCCACGGCAGGTCTTTGATGTTGTTCATCGACAACGTTTCGCCATTGCTTAACATTTCCAGCACTTTGGCGGTTACATCCCTACCGCTTTGTGTCACCTGATGCACCCACACCATATGGTTCAACCCGGCAAACCGCAGGTCTACCTGATCGTGTGGCGCTTTCAGCATATCGGCGATCATGTGATGCATGGTGATCGGCACGTTGCACAACCCAATAATCTTCGCCTTGCTGTAACGCGAAACCGCTTCGGTAACGATCCCTGCCGGGTTAGTAAAGTTGATAATCCAGGCATCCGGCGCCACCGCCTCCACCACACGAGCCACCTCCAGCATCACCGGGATGGTGCGTAACGCCTTGGCAAAACCGCCGACACCGGTGGTTTCCTGACCCAGACGCTGGTATTTCAGCCCCAGACGCTCATCGGCCGCGCGGGCGGCCAGTTGCCCCACTCGCAGCTGAGTCAGCACAAAGCTGGCACCGCGAATGGCTGGCTCCAGAGTGAAATGCACCGAAACCACGACCTGCTCCAGCCCATTGCGCTTGAGCATTCTTTTGGTCAATTCGGCAATGATGCCCACTTTCTCACGGCCGGACTCCACATCGACCAGTGCCAGCTCGGTTAATGGAACGTCCTGATAATGCGCAATCAATCCTTCGACCAACTCCGGCGTGTAGCTGCTGCCCCCGCCGATTACGGTGATTTTAGTCATTGCCTGCCCCCTGGGGTAAACGACGATAAAGTTCGATCATGTCAGTAGCCAGATCCTGGATCAGCATCGCATTCATCAAATGATCCTGCGCGTGCACCAGAATTAAACTGACCGGTACCTTTCCACAGCCTTCATCCATACCAATCAGCTCCGTCTGCATACCATGTGCCCGGCCAATACCGGCCTTCGCCTCTTCCAGCCTGGCGCTGGCGGCTTCAAATTCACCGCGACGCGCCAACTGCAATGCAGAAAGCAGCGAGCTGCGTGCGCTACCGGCATGAACCAGTAATTCCATTACGCTAGTTTCCAAATCCATCATTACCTCCCCCGGCCTGGTTCCAGACACGGCGATCCCACCGCAGGTTAATGAAATAACCCGTGGTAATTCAATAAATAAAGGAATATGGGGAACGGCGTCCCCAGAGTGTTATCAGGCCAGTAGGCTAAGCGCCTTGTCCAGCACCTTATCGCCGCGCATGGTGCCGTAATCCATCATGTCGATAACCGCCACGGCTTTTCCCAATGGTGCGGCCAGTTCGGCCAGCCGCGCATGTTCATATTTCACCTGCGGCCCCAGCAGGACAATGTCTGCCCGCCCCAGGATGCGTTCAAAATCTGCCACCGGAACGGCTTCGATCTCGATATCCAGCGCCCGTTTTTGCGCTTCGTTTTTCATTTTTTGTACCAACATGCTGGTCGACATTCCTGCAGCGCAGCATAAGACGATTGTTTGCATTTTTCAGTGTCCCGGTTGTTAGCCACCACGGCTGTTCAAATATAAAACAGCTCTGTAACACGCTTGTAAATACCCTGGAACCATACGATTTGATTATGCTTTTTACTTAATCATTCAAAAACAATCAGTTAACATAAAATTTTCATGAAAATTTTTTTCAACACTGTGATCGGCGATCTAATTCCTGGTCTACCAATAACAGGAATATTTTAAAATTCTTTAAAAACAAAAGGATAAAAACACAATAAATAAACACCGTGGTGAGTGTCGCGTTTTACAACAGAGCACATTGAAAATTATTTTCATTGGTTTATTCTGCCGGTCAGGGCTTTATAGCGTGCGAAAAACAGGCTAGTTTGAAGCACCGGGCATCGGTTGGCATAACAGAAGGGACACTGCAGTTATGGATCTCGTTTATCACATTCAATTCCGTCAGGATCCGTTCAACCGGCAGGAGGCAAAAATTGCCCGAACCATCCTGGACAATCCCGGATTCACTTCAACCGCGACTATTGAACAGTTGGCTGAACGGGCCGGCGTCAGTACCGAGATCGTCGCCCATTTTGCCCAGTCTCTTGGTTGTCAGGATCTTAACGACTTTATCTCGTTGATGCGCACTCAGACTGTGCCGGTAAACCCGCCGGCAGCCGTGGCGCAACCGGTACTGGGCGGCATGGATATCGCCTTCGCCTCCGCCGCCGGTATCGGCAAACTGCCCGGTGTCAGCCCCACGACTTTGAGTCGCTTCGCCAAATCCATCGGTTGTGAAGATATTGGCGACATCGTCTATCAAATCCGCGCACGGCAAAACCAACTCAGCCAGCAGGAAGCCAAGGTTGCACAGACCATTTTGGACGATATCGCCTTTGCCTCTTCCGCTACCATAGAGCTGCTGGCCAGTCAGGCAGGGGTCAGCCCGGCGACCATCACCCGTTTCGCCAAAACCATAGGTTGTGATGATATTCGCGATCTGCGCATGAAGCTGGCACAGGCCAGCGTCAGTGGATCACGCTATTTGACTGCCCAAACGACACCCAATGGGCCACCTCGTTTGTGGCTGCAACGCGTCAACGACGTGGAAACCACGCTGCATCAACAGCTGCAACAGGTAGAACATTCGGCATTAATCGACGCCAGCCAACAGGTAAGCCAGTGCAAAAGCGTGCATATTTTTGGCGTAAACAGCATGGGGCTGTACGTCAACGAGCTGCAACAACGCCTGGTGGGTTTGGGCTATCCCGCTTTTGCCTGCCAGGATGCGGCACTGATGCGCATGACGGCCTCCACCCTGAGTACGCAACAGTGTGTGATACTGCTCTCGCTGAGTGGGGAAAATACCGACTTGCTCAATGCCGCCAGGCTGGCCGGCGCCACTGGCGCTTATCGTATCGCGTTGGCCCCAGCAGGCAGCACTCTGGCATCACTGGCAGATAAGGTCTTGCCCCTGAGTGGTGGGAGTGCCGCACGCTACGGGCTGATGCTGACGCTGGACCTATTGCTGGCGCAGTTGCTGCCAGAAAGCCTCGGTGCGCAAGCGGAAGATTAAATCCACAGAGCAACCCTTAACTAGGGCGAACACCTGAGGTTTTTCCTAATTAGCCATCCAGATTGCCACTCCCTATTGATAGGAATATTCTTACTACGTTATCGTTAACATCCCACTTAGGTAGTGACCTAAGTGAAATTTGCACAACTTTAATTTTTATATGGCTTCTCTGCCAGCTTCGGCTGGCACTTTAAATTTCATCAGCGGTAAAATTCCATGATCGATTACTCCCTTTACGGTCTCAACGATAAAGATATCGAGACGTACCGTGAACAAATTTACAGCCTGCTCGGCAAGGGCGTTATTCAGGTGCTCTCCGCCAACAAGCCCATCAGCAAACAAAGCATTCTCGCTTACCTGATCAAAGAGATCGAAACACAACCCGATGACCATTGCCAAAAGCTGCACAGGGCCGCAATCGAAGTCATTGGTGTCACTGGCCGCTAAGGAACTGCATGCGAAAATCGGATCTATGCACCATCATCTCTATCATCGCCGTGGTGGCCCTGATGTGGGTGGCGAACTGTAGCGCTGAACCAGGCACCCACTAGTGGGGTAAGGACTTTGAGGAGGAATAGATAAGTACAGCCCCGGCTCAACAGCCGGGTATCCGAATGATTTCCCAACCGCAAATAGTAGATCCCGTCCAGCCTCACCCACAAAGCAGCGGCCAAACCGCATTAGTATTTGGCTAAATGCCTCAAACAAAAACGCCCGCAAATGCGGGCGTTAATGTGTGATAAATAAAGTCACTTAATAGAAAGCGCAGGCAGGACATGCTGAGGATCTCGCTCAATCGCACGCAGCAACGCTTTGGCCGGGCCGGTAGGTTCCCGTCTGCCCTGCTCCCAATTTTTAAGCGTACCCACGCTGACAGAAATCAGCGCGGCAAAAACAGGCTGGGATAAACCGGTAGCCTGGCGGATATTTTTTACTTGGACGGCGCTGACATTAAATTCACGGGACGGCACGCGCTCCCCATCAATGATTTCATTCATTTGCGTCATGCTTTCTTTCAAGCGATCGAACAGTTTAACGTCCATAGTTACCACCTCTCATTCAATGCGCGAAGGGCGCGTTTTTCATCCGCAGACAAATCATCTTTAATGCCCTTTTTGTAGATCACCAACAGGCGGATCTGAGATTCGGACAACTTATAATAATAAATGACCCGCACACCGCCACGCTTCCCTTTGCCGCCGCTAGCCCAACGAACCTTGCGTAATCCGCCGGTTTCTTTGATCACATCACCTGCGGTTGGGTTCTCGGCAAGATGAAGCTGAAACTCTCGATACTCTTCATCACTGAGTAGCGTCAGAACATCCTCTGTAAAAATCGGGGTTTCTATAAATATCATCTTATATGCGTCAGTGGCGTATACCGTAAACACATATTATCACCAGTGCGGTGTAAGTCAATGGCGCATAGTTGGATGTTGAACCGGGGAAGGATGAAAACCTTTGCTGCCACCATGCTGCCATTTTGCTGCCACTTGGCGTTTTTCAGGCACAAAAAAACCGCCTTCCGGCGGTCACGACATTACTACTTATTGCTTGTTATTCTTGAATTTATTTTCCTGGTACCCGGGGCGGGACTTGAACCCGCACAGCCATAAGCCGAGGGATTTTAAATCCCTTGTGTCTACCGATTTCACCACCCGGGCTCGGGAAAATTGGAGGCGCGTTCCGGAGTCGAACCGGACTAGACGGATTTGCAATCCGCTACATAACCGCTTTGTTAACGCGCCTAAATTCTGTTTGCCTTTTTCAGGCTAAAGCTCGTAAAACACCAGCTTTATCAAATTTGGAGCGGGAAACGAGACTCGAACTCGCGACCCCGACCTTGGCAAGGTCGTGCTCTACCAACTGAGCTATTCCCGCATTAATCAGAACTTACTGATTTTTTTGCTATCTTTCGGCAAATCACTGCTGCCGTCTGATGCGATGCATTCTACTTACCTGACGTAATGAGTCAATAAAATTGTTGGCTCATTACGTTTGTTTGACGATTTTTGCAGCGCTTTGATCAGGGTTCCAGCAAATCTTTGCGGGCAGCGTTCAAATATTGGAACATTGACCAGAAAGTCAGCACCGCAGCGATGTACAACAAACCAAAGGACACATACTCAACGGTACGGTCCGGGCGCCACAGCAGGCCGACCAGCGACATCATCTGCGCCATGGTTTTTACCTTGCCAATCCAGGACACCGCGACACTGCTGCGCTTACCAATCTCCGCCATCCACTCACGCAGTGACGAGATGATAATTTCACGAGCAATCATGGTCGCCGCCGGTAGAGTGATCCACCAAACGTGGTAGTGTTCAGCCACCAGCACCAGTGCCACCGCGACCATCACCTTGTCCGCAACCGGGTCGAGGAAGGCCCCGAAACGGGTAGTTTGCTTCCAGCGACGGGCGAGGAAACCATCAAACCAGTCGGTTATGGCAGCAAACACAAAGATGACGGCGCAAACCATCGGAGCCCAGGTGAACGGCAGATAAAATGCCAGAACAAAGAATGGGATCAGAACTACGCGAAACAGAGTAAGCCAAGTCGGTATATTCAATTGCATAATGCTAGGGTAACTATCTGGCTGGAGTGGGAATTAAGAGTATGTTGCTACATTGCCCTCAGTGTTTCAATGCATTGTAGATCTTTTCTGCCAATGCTTGTGAAATACCCGGCACTTTTGCAATTTCCTCAACGCTGGCGTTCAATAATGGTTGAAGTCCACCCATATACTTCAACAGCACCTGTCGCCGTTTTGGCCCAACGCCGTCGATCAGTTCCAACGCGCTGGTATTTCTTACTTTTGCCCTTCTCTGCCGATGCCCGGTGATCGCGTGGTTATGCGAATCATCACGGATGTGCTGGATCACATGCAGCGCCGGTGAATCCGACGGTAAAGCAATCCCCTCACCTTCAGGAACAAAGAACAGTGTTTCCAACCCGGCTTTACGGTCAGCACCTTTGGCGATACCGATCAGCAAGGGCTTGTTTTTATCCCAGCTCACATTCAGCGAGTTAAACACGTCAATCGCCATACCAAGCTGCCCCTTACCGCCATCAATAAAGATAACGTCGGGGATTTTTTTCTCTTCCAGAGCCTTACCATAGCGGCGTTTCAACACTTGCGCCATCGCCGCATAATCATCCCCTGGCGTAATGCCGGTGATATTATAGCGCCGATACTCGGAACGCAGCGGCCCATTAGCGTCAAACACCACGCAGGAAGCGACGGTTTGCTCGCCCATGGTATGGCTGATGTCGAAGCATTCCATGCGGTTAATCTCGGAAAGATTCAGCACCTTGGTTAATTCGGCCAGTCGCTGATGAATGGTCGACTGCTGGGAAAGCTTGGTGGTCAGAGCGGTCGCCGCATTGGTACGCGCCAGTTTAAGGTAGCGTGCACGGTCGCCTCGCGGTTTACTCTGGATCTGGATTTTGCGACCGGCCAGCTCAGACAGGGACTCGGCCAGCAGCTCTTTTTCCGGCAGAGTGAAATCCAACAGGATTTCCGCCGGCAAGGTTCGCATCTGGCTACCCTGTAAATAGAACTGACCGACAAACGTCTGCACCACTTCGCTCATTTCGGTGCCGCCTGGCACTTTGGGGAAGTAGCTGCGGCTACCCAACACTTTGCCCTGGCGGATAAACAGGACGTGCAGACAGGCCATGCCGGCCTCGAATGCCACGCCGATCACATCCAGATCGTCGCTGTTACCGGACACGAACTGACGCTCAGTCACCCTGCGTACTGCCTGGATCTGATCGCGTATCCGCGCTGCCTCTTCGAAGTTCAATGCCTTGCTGGCGGTTTCCATCCTTTCGATCAACTGATGCAGTACCTGTTGATCCTTACCAGACAGGAACAGGCGCACATAGTCCACCTGCTGACGATATTCGTCTTCACTCACCAGCCCGGCGACACAAGGCCCCAGGCAACGGCCAATCTGGTACTGCAAACAAGGGCGCGAGCGGTTGCGGTATACGCTGTTCTCGCACTGACGTATCGGGAACAGTTTCTGCAGCAGCGCCAGCGTCTCACGCACGGCATAGGAATTTGGGAATGGACCGAAGTATTCCCCCTTGGCATGTTTGGCACCACGATGCACGGCCAGCCGCGGGTGACTGTCCGCACTGAGGAAGATCAGCGGATAAGATTTATCGTCTCGCAAAAGAACATTATATCGCGGCTGGTATAACTTTATGTAGTTATGTTCCAGTAATAGCGCTTCTGTTTCTGTGTGCGTAACAGTAACGTCTATTTGCGCGATATTTTTAACCAGCGTCTCAGTTTTACGGCTTCCCACCTGCTGGCGGAAGTAACTGGCGAGGCGTTTTTTCAGATCTTTGGCTTTACCGACGTAGATAACCGTGCCAGTAGCGTCGTACATTCGGTAGACGCCAGGCTGGCTGGTTACAGTGCTTAGAAATGCTTTGGCATCAAAACGGTCACTCACTGCTTAACAAAGTCTCCGCATTGAACAATCCGTGTCGGATAGCCAGGTGTGTCAATTCAACATCACCGCTGATATTCAGCTTGCTGAACATGCGGTAACGATAACTGTTCACCGTTTTGGGGCTGAGACTCAGTTGTTCCGAGATCTCGTTAACCTTTTTGCCTTTGGTGATCATCAGCATAATCTGCAGCTCGCGCTCAGACAGGCAGCTAAACGGCGTTTCCGTCTGCGGCTCCAATTGGCTCAATGCCATCTGTTGGGCAATATCGGACGCGATATAGCGCTGCCCGGCCTGCACGGCGCGAATGGCATTCACCACATCCTGTGGCGCCGCGCCCTTGCTCAGATAACCTGCAGCACCCGCCTGCATCACCTTGGCCGGCAATGGATTTTCAGTATGGATAGTCAGCATGATGACTTTAACGTCGGGCGCATAACGTACAATTTTGCGCGTGGCTTCCAGCCCGCCAATACCCGGCATGTTCATATCCATAAGAACGATATCTACAGCATTGCCACGGCACCATTTCACGGCGTCTTCACCGCATTGGGCCTCCCCGACAACTTTTATACCTTTGATATCTTCAAGAATGCGTCGTATCCCTGCGCGCACCAGTTCGTGGTCATCAACAAGAAGAACGCTAATCAAGGAAAAATCTCCAAAAAGAAGGGAGTAACGCAATCAGCCTCTGTTATAGGCAGAGATATTACTTGTTTTTCAGCCAAGAATGAACACAGATTAATACTTACTCCCGATTAACTTTGCGCAATGGGCCAGATTTTTGAATTTTAGTCACCCAACGCAGCCCGATAAAACCGTTGTTTGTCGATAAAAACCGACGATGTGAATATTACAATGCAGACCTCTGGGCTCATCATAGATCGTCTAACCTAAACCGCAGGTAAAATCAGTGTAAGCAATCGCAACACAAATAATATCAACATCCGCATAACTGGCTTGTAATTCATTGAAACCAAACAAAATGGCAAGATTGTCTTTATCTCACATGGCGAAATTCATTGCAAAAGAAATTATTCAATCCATGCCAAGCCAACGTCAGACAAGAGACTAATGTTGATCATTTAAATAACAGGAACAAGTTAACAATAACCTGCCAGACAAATACTTATTAACTCAAAAAAAATAACTTGGCGGTATTGTTCAGCAAGCCGATTAATTCATCAATAGTGAGTATGCACTATAATGTGAAGTTGCTTAAACCCTGGAACTGACCTCAGCTAATGGTACGGACACTGCGACAGCGCTATCAGTGAAGATGGATACCTGCATGCTATGCTATACTCCGCGCCCAGTTAAATACGCATCTGCAGGTTCGAGTGAATGAAATCGATGTGGGTGCGCATCAAAATGCACATTGTTTCAGGCTTCGGCCTCAAAAATCAGGAGAGAAAATGAGCAACGTTGATTTCACTACGTCTGCAAACCCGGAAACGCTGGCAACAGAAGTTGCCTGCCTTAAAGCCACGCTGACGCTGATCCTGAAATCGATCGGTCAGGCCGATGCCGGGAAAGTCATTATCAACATGGAGCGCTTTATCGCGCAGATTGAAGACCCGAGCCAGGCCGAAATTTTTAAAAACAGCATCCAACAGATTAAGCACGCTTACCGTCAATAGTCTGCTGCCCTTATCGCCGGCCACCATTTTCCCTCCAGGAGAATGGTGGCTGCGTCGCTGATAGCCCCCCGCCAGGCTTAAGGCTTACCGGCCTGCAATACAAACCCACGCTGCATATCGCCGGCAACGCGGAAATAGCGGCTCTCACCGGCGCGTAGCGTCATTGGCAGTCGCCCGCTGGTATCACGCCAGATGCACAGGCTGTTTTCGATCATATCCTGCCCAATACTGATTTCGTTATTGCCTACCGGCACCCGAAACTCGGCCTTCTCTTTGGATGCCAGCGAGGCGGCGAACTCGCCGTTGATATATACCCCAGTCCGGCAACTTCCCGCCAGCATCCCGCTGTCGCGGACCACCACTATGGTGGCAAATGGCGTTTGTGGCACATTCTGATAAAGCATCAACCGGCTGGGCGGCGCTGATTCAGCCTGCTGCAACGGAACGGCCTGAGTAGCACAACCAGACAACAGCACGGTGGTAACAAGTAACGCGGCGTAATGCTTCATCCTTAGCTCCTGAAATAAACCAACCCTCATACTAGCAAGAGAATAGCCGCTGGCTGTAGCGCCGGGACATCACCAATAGAAAAATAAGATAACTTCCAGTGGGCTGAGGAAAATCAGGTCAGGAAAATTCCTATCTCTGCCGACGCTATTGCTACAGGGCAGGACAGCCCGCAGCAATAAGAATATTCTGTAGTTAGTATATTGAAAAGAATGAGATTTTTATGGTTTCCCTTAAATTTTGACCATGCGTTTTTGTATGTCATCGCGAAAGGCGTTACCCACATAGTTAAAGCCATCTTGCGTCACATAGACCCGCGAGTAACCGTTTTCAGACAGCGTAGTCACCATATAACCGGCGTTAATCATCTCCGTAGAGGGTGCATTCATCAGGGTAAGAAAACCGCGGCCACGGCACCATTGATAGAAGCGAGTACGGCCATAACCAAATGTATCACCGACATCAGAAAGATTTCTCAGCCGATCACAATCCTCTGATAATGAAGGTAAATTGCCATTATTTTCAGGTGTTTCAGGTTTATTCGCCAAAATATAACTCCCTTTAATGTCTTCATCATCATGACTGTCATTCATCGATCCTGAATCTAAAAAATTTACACCTGAATTGCAATCGCATTCCCGGCAAATTCAATAATGGTTTTAATTGTGAGCATTTATAAAAAGCAATATAAAGATACCTGGTTTAATTCCACAGAGTATAAATATCCTTATATAGCCAATAATAAGAATAAATCCTTAGGTAAATATCTTAATAAATAAACAAAAAACAAACACAGAAAAACCTTAGCATGAATATTATAACCAATAAGTATTATTCTACTTATCAGCAACGCCTCTTCCTCACACATGACCGCCAGCCTCACCTCAACCTCATCTAAACAATAACCATTATCATTTCCAATTTTAACAGCAGTTTATTACACTCAGGCTCCACCTAAGAAGATTCTTAGCGTGTGCATATAGGACGAAAGGAAGAGTCAGGGATACCATGAAGAAGTATAGAGTTTTGATTTTATTACCATTAGTAACATTGACCGCCTGTACCCAATGGGAACGAGCCGGCGCCGGTAACGCCACCCGCGAGGCGGAGTATGCAGAATGCAAGGGACGGGGATACGAGCGTTTTCCACCCGATGTCGTCCGCGACTTTGAGTTCAGCTACGAGAACCAATACCACAGCTGCGAGAAAGACAAAAAAGACTGCCCGAAAGGCTACCGTTACGATAAACAACCGTCGTTTAAAACGGTGCAAAACGATCGCAATGAAGGGGCACGAACGGCGACTATCGAATCTTGTATGTATGGCAAAGGCTGGCATGAGAAAACCTATTACTGGCCACAGTAGTCTCAGCGGCAGCAAGATTGACACTTGGCTCAACTGACGCAGTTTGCCGCCGGGGATTATTCATCATCACCGTGCGGCATGTCTGAGTGTTACGGGCTTATCCCTCGCTCTCGCCACCTCCCAACCGGGCCAGGGTGGCCGCCCTGGCTGGCGTTAAAGGGATCCGTGGGGCGGGCAGTGACCAGTCGAACAAATGGCGCGCTGCCGCCGCACAAATCTTGCCCTGGCAAGCGCCCATACCACAACGGCTGCTCAACTTGGCGGCCGTCCAATCAGCTGATCCACTTAACTGATGCAGCGGCACATCCTCACAACGACACAATAGCGTTTCCGGTGTCGCCAGCGTTTTCAGCACCGGATTAAGCACAAAGGTTCGCGCTACCGCGCCGGCAAATTGCCGCCACTTGTCACGTTGCGCCGTTAATGCCTGTACCTGCATCAGGTTGCCGGTGGCGGCATAACCGGCAATCGCCCCCTCAGCCAGCGCCAACTCGCTGCCGCCGATCCCGGTACATTCACCGGCGGCATAAACCTGCGGCTGACTGGTTTGCTGGTAAGTATCCACGTCAACCGCATCATTTTGGATACGGCACCCCAGCAACATCGCCAGTTCGATATTCGCCACCAACCCAAACCCACAGGCCAGACGATCGCACTCTAAGGTTACTTCACGCCGCCCTTTTTGCATCCTGATCGCCGTCAGCCGCGAGCCACCTGACGCCTCCAGCACGTAGCTGTCAGGACGATAATGCCGGTTGAACAGGCTAAAGGATTGACGTAACTTCACCGGCCAACGCCACAATCCGCCGGCAAAAACCGCCAGCCGAGCAGCGGGTGCCTGTTCCGCCAGCATCACCACTTCACCACCGGCTTTAACCACGCTGGCAGCAACGGCCAACAACAATGGCCCACTCCCGGCAATCGCCACCCGCTCCCCTTTAATAGACACCCCCTGCTTAATCTGCGCCTGCAGCCCACCGGCACCGGTGACTCCGGGCAGGGTCCAGCCGGGAAACGGCAACAAAAGTTCACGGGCACCACAGCACAGGATCAACGCTTGATAATCAACAACCCCGCTCCCCCCCGCATCTTCATAGAGAATTTTCTGCGCCCCGCACTGGGCTATAATCTTCACGCCGTTAAGCAGCGCCACATTATTCAGCACCCCTACCGCCTGTCGGAATTGCTGTGCCAGGCTCGGCAACACCACGTTCGGCCCGTCACGCCAGATCTGCCCGCCGGGACGCAGGTTATCGTCAAGCACCAACACGGACTGGCCACTCTGCGCCGCCGCACGGGCTGCCGCCAACCCTGCCGGACCCGCACCAATAATCAGCACATCGCACGCGAGATCACTCATTTTCTGTCCTCTCAATACGCATTCCAGGCTGGCACAGGGTCTGACACGCCAGCCGCCGCAGGCCATTCACCGTCACCCGGCACTCCTGGCAAATGCCCATACCGCAAAACGCGGCGCGGGGTTGCCCCGTGACCGAGATGCGGCAGCTATCCAGCCCGCTCAGGCTGAGCACTGCGGCGACGCTAAGTCCTTCGGGTACGCAGAGACTTTCACCGTTGAGGGTCAACGTCAGCAGGTTTTGTTTCATACCGACAACGCCTCCTTAGGGAACATTCGTGCAGCCAGGTAAGGGGTATCGTCAATCGCCGGTCGATGATTATGGATCTGCGCGGCAATCAACGCGGCGCTGCCCAGCGCGGTGGTAACCCCCAGCCCCTCATGCCCCAATGCCAGCCATAACCAGCGATGCTGGGGATGTGGCCCGAGTAGCGGCAGACCGTCGGCGGAGGCGGCACGCAGGCCGGTCCAGCAGCGGATAATGTTCATCTGTGCCAGGGCAGGAAGAAAGGTGGTGGCGCGTGTCAGCATGGCGGCCAGTAACGGCATGTCGATAGTGCTGTCTGGGGCGTCAAACTGACGGGAGGAACCAATCAACAGCTGACCGGTCGGCCGCGCCTGAACGTTAAACGCCACCGAAGTCCCGTCGCTGGCGTGTGCGCTGGCACCATAACCCAACTCAACCAATTGGTGGTGCACCCGTTGCGGGTAGCGATCGGTGATCGCCAAATGCCCTTTTTTGGCTCGTAACAAGGGTTGCTCCAGCAACCTGTCAGCCTGTAGACCACATGCCAGCACCACCGCCGGTGCGGTTAAACGTTCGCCGCTCGCCAGCACCAGCGCCTGCTGTTCCAGCGCGACGGCTTCACCCGCAATGACCTTGACCGAGGGTCCGGCGTCAGCCACTAACCAGCGGGCAACGTTGGGCGCATAAACAATGCCGTCCCCCGGCACGCGTAAACCACCGGCCAGGCCGGGCCGCAGCATGGGTTCAAGAACAGCGACCTGCGCAGTGTTCAGGGTTTCGCTGGTCACACCGTATTTGGCCATGCGTTGCCGCTTCGCTTCGGCAATCGCCATTTCGTCGTCCCGCTCCGCCAGCCACAGCGTACCGCAGCCACGCCAGGCGCAGCCTTCCGGCAGACGCGCCACCAGACTGCGCCAAAGTTGCAATGAATAGGCGCTTAAAGCCAGTTCGGCAGGATTATCGTCCATGCACACCAGGTGGCCCATACCGGCCGCCGTCGCCCCAGCACGCTGGTTGTCCACCAGCAAAACTTGTAATCCTTGCTGCGCCAGTCGCCAGGCGCAGGCAGCGCCGATAATGCCGGCCCCCACCACAATCGCATCCGCCCGCCTGCCGGCAATCATCAGCGGATCCCCCAAACGAAGGGATCGCGCTCATCCAGCAGCAGTTGGCTGTCGGCGCAAACGTAAGCTTGCCCACGAATAAACGGCGTAACGCGATCGCCACTTCGCTGGTAATAGCCGCTGAACTGACTGCCAATCACGCTCGCCTGGTGCCAAATCTCACCCGGCTGCAGTTTGCCGTCGGCCGCCAGACAGGCCAGCTTGGCGCTGGTCCCGGTGCCGCAGGGCGAGCGATCGTAAGCCTTGCCGGGGCACAGCACAAAGTTGCGGCTGTCGGCCTGCGGGTCGGCGGCAAACAGCTCGATATGGTCGATAACGCCGCCGTCTTCGCCATATATCCCTGCGCCCTCAAGCGCCTGACGTACCGCCCAGCTAAAGGCGGTCAGCGCATCCAGATTTTGCGTATTAATCGCCAGATGATGTTCGCCGATCAGAAAAAACCAGTTACCGCCCCAGGCAATATCGCCCACCACCGGCCCGTAGCCGTTGACCTCAACCCTGACCTGCCGACGATAACGATAGGCCGGTACGTTTTCCACCGTCACGCTGCCATCCTGATGCAAGGTGGCGTTCACCGTGCCCACCGGGGTTTCGATCAGGTGCTCACCGACGCCGATTTTCCCCAGATAGGCCAGTGAGGCCACCAGACCGATGGTGCCATGGCCACACATGCCCAAATAGCCACTGTTGTTGAAAAAAATCACCCCGGCGGCGGCCTGTGGTGAGCAGGGCTGGCACAGTAAGGCTCCCACCAGCACGTCGTTGCCACGAGGCTCCAGAATGATGGCGCTACGCCAGTCGTCATATTGTTGAGCAAACAGCGCCTTGCGTTCCGCCATACTGCCAGTGCCCAAATCGGGGAATCCTTCGACAATCAGTCGGGTGGGTTCCCCGGCGGTATGGGAATCGATCGCCCGCAGCGCGGTGAAGTGCGAAGAAAGTGCCATCGGAGTCTCCTGGGTTAATGAAATGTTACCGATGGAGCTAGACTGACCGAATCTGTTGACGGCGGCTTGATGCATTTCGGCGTAGCAAATGCCGAAATCAGCACAATCCCCTGAGCAGGGTTTAGCCGGATCGAGACAACCCGGCGAGCAAAAGTATGCGGTGATCCGCATAATTGGCAGCTACGCTTGAAAAGTTATAAGAAAGTTAATATTGATGAGGCGCTTGCCAAACGGCCGGTCCGGCCACCTCAGATTCAGTGCCACCCAGTGGGAAAAGGTATTGCCATGCGATTAGCCCAGGATCATCAGCTTGTTACGGCCTCCCGGCCGGTTATCGAGGAGCCGGAACAGGACATTTTTGCCGTTGAACAACTGTCACGCTGGTGCGATGGCCTGGCACAACAGCGCCCGAACACCCTGCACGACCTGCTCAACTCTCTGGCTCTGATCGCCCCGCTGCTCAATGCTATTCCCAACGTGGTGTTTTTTATCAAGGATCTGCAAGCGCGTTACCTGCTGGCCAACCTGACGTTGGCCAAGCGCTGCGGCTTTAAAACCGTCACGCCGCTACTGGGAAAAACCTCGGCGGAGGTGTTTCCGGCCCAGCTTGGCTCGGGTTATACCGAACAGGATCTGCGGGTACTGCAGCAGGGGGCATTGATTCAGGACCAACTGGAAATGCACCTGTACAGTGGGCGAGAGACCGGCTGGTGCCTGACACAAAAACTGGCGCTCTATGACGTTCAGGGCAAGATCATCGGTATGGCTGGCATCTCGCACGATCTGCAGGAGGCCAAAGCAAACCATCCTGCCTATCAGCGACTGGCGGCGATCGACGTCTATATCCGTCAGCACTATGCCCGACCTATTGCCCTCGAGGAATTAACCGCCCTCACCGCCCTTTCCGTGGCGCAGATAGAGCGCTACTGCAAACGTATTTTCCACCTCACACCACGCCAGATGATCCACAAGGTGCGGCTGGAAAAAGCCACCGAACTGCTGGCCGGCGATTTACCCATAACCGACATCGCCCTGCAGTGCGGTTACACCGATCACAGCGCATTCAGCCGCCAATTCAAAGCCATGACCGGCTCTACGCCACGTGACTTCCGCATTAGCATCATCTCATAACAAACTGATTTATTTTATAAAAAAATTTATTTCGGCACTTTGACGGCCAGATTTTTGCTTGCCTGATACTCTGCACCACTGTGCCAATTTCGTCATGGCATTCGGAGAAAACCGTCAAGCCCCTGCGGACAATACAGGTCAATCTGTGATTGGATTTTACCAATAATTCACCATTGATTAACAAACTTGGACGACAGGATAAACACTATGAGCCATAAAGCCATTAGCTGGAGCGGCGTGTTTCCGGCGGTCAGCACTCAGTTTCGTAGCGATTTCTCTCTGGATCTCGATGCCACCCATACGGTGATAAAAAACCTGGTCAAAGACGGCGTTTCTGGCCTGGTGGTGTGTGGCACCGTGGGCGAAAACACCTCGATGACCGTGCAGGAAAAATTGTCGGTGATTGAAGTGGCACGCGATGCCGCACAAGGCAAAGTACCGGTGATTGCCGGAATTGCCGAATTCACTACGGCCTTTGCTCGCAACATGGCGCAAGAAGCGCAAAAGGTCGGCGTCGACGGCATCATGGTCATGCCTGCGCTGGTCTACTCCGCCAAACCCCATGAAACCGCCGCCCACTTTCGCAGCGTTGCCGGTGCTACCGATCTGCCGATCATGGTCTACAACAACCCGCCAATTTACAAAAACGATGTGACGCCCGACATCCTGACGTCCTTGGTTGATTGCGAAAATATCGTGTGCTTCAAAGACTCTTCCGGCGACACTCGCCGCTTTATCGATCTGCGTAACGAAGTGGGCGATCGCTTTGTGCTGTTCGCCGGGCTTGATGACGTGGTGCTGGAAAGTATCGCCGTCGGTGCCGAAGGCTGGATCTCCGGCATGTCCAACGCCTTCCCGCGCGAAGGAGAAACGCTGTTCCGTCTGGCGAAGCAAAAACGCTTTGAGGAAGCCCTGGCGCTGTATAGCTGGTTTATGCCGTTGCTGCATCTGGACGCTCGTCCGGACCTGGTGCAATGCATCAAGCTGTGTGAAGAGTTGGTCGGCCGCGGCAGCGCCATTACCCGTCCGCCACGCCTGGCATTACAGGGCGATACCCTGGCAGAAGTCACCGCCGTAGTTAAAAAAGCGCTGGCAAACCGCCCTGAATTGCCGGACGTCGGCCTGTAATTGCCACTCTCGCCCGGCCGCCTGCCGGGCCTGAACACCAGCCAACCGGGGGAACCCATGTCCAACGTTTATACCATCCGTGGTCAACAATTTATCGGCGGTCAACGCCGTGCCAGCGGTGAGGCCGAACTGGTCAGCCTGCGTGCCGATAACGGCCAGCCAACCGGCCACCGTTTTTTCTCGGCCAGCATCGCAGAAACCGCCGCCGCCGCCGATGCCGCCGCACAGGCGTTCACCGCCTATTCACAACTCAGTGCCGAACGGCGGGCTGACTTCCTTGAGGCGATTGCCGGGCAGTTGGATGCACTGGATGAGGAGTTTTTTAACTACGCCATGCAGGAAACCGCTCTGCCATTAGCGCGTCTGAGTGGCGAACGCGCCAGAACCAGTGGCCAGATGCGGTTATTTGCCACCCTGTTGCGCCGTGGTGATGTGCACGGCGTACGCATAGACTGCGCCTTGCCGCAGCGCACACCGCTGCCGCGTCCGGATCTGCGCCAATACCGCACGGCACTCGGGCCGGTGGCGGTGTTTGGTGCCAGCAATTTCCCGTTGGCCTTCTCTACCGCAGGCGGTGATACCGCCGCTGCCCTGGCCGCAGGCTGCCCGGTGGTATTCAAGGCGCACAGCGGCCACATGATCACCGCCGAGCTGACCGCACAGGCGATTGAACGGGCCAGAGAGCAGCAACAGATCCCGGCCGGGGTATTCAACATGATTTACGGCGACCGCATCGGCGCGGAACTGGTACAGCACCCGTCCATTCAGGCGGTGGGCTTTACCGGTTCGCTGCGCGGCGGCAGGGCTTTGTTCGATCTGGCCATGCGCCGTCCGCACCCTATCCCGGTCTTTGCCGAGATGTCGAGCATCAACCCGCTGATCATCATGCCGCAGGCCTTAGCCCAACGTGGGCAGCAGATCGCACGCGAGCTGGTGGCCTCATTCACTCTGGGTTGCGGCCAGTTCTGTACCAAGCCGGGGCTGATCATCGGCCAACGCGGTGAAGTATTCAGCCAGTTTATCGGTGAATTAACCGAGCTGGTGAACGCCGCCGCCCCGCAACCGATGCTCAATACCGGCACGCTGGCACATTACCGCAGCGGATTGGCAGCACTGGATCAGCACGAAGGCATTCGTCATCTGGCCGGTAGCCGCGAGGAACATCCTTTTTTAGCCGCACCGCAACTGTATCAGGCCGATATCGGCTTACTGCTCAGCGGCAATCCCTTGCTGCAGGAAGAAGTGTTTGGCCCGGTAGCCATTCTGGTGACGGTGGAAAACCAGCACCAACTGACCGCCGCACTGGAAAGCTTGCAAGGCCAACTGACCGCCACGCTGCTGACCGACCCAGAGGATCTGGCCGACGCCGAACCGCTGGCGCAGTTGCTGACCCGCAAGGCCGGTCGGGTGCTGTTCAATGGCTACCCAACCGGAGTCGAAGTGTGCGATGCCATGGTACACGGCGGCCCTTATCCGGCCACCAGCGATGCACGCGGCAGTTCGGTCGGTACCCTGGCCATTGAACGCTTCCTGCGCCCGGTTTGTTTGCAAAATTACCCGGCCGCATTGTTGCCGTCAGCGTTACAAGACAGTAATCCACTGGGCCTGCTACGGCTGGTGAACGGTATTTACACCCGAGATCCGATCCACTCACCTGCCAACAACTAGCCCGGCCGCATCTGCATGCCACCTAATAACAAAAGGGTAAACCCATGACAACCCAAGGCAAATTCAAGAAGCAGCTTACGCTCACCGATTTGACGTTTATCGGCCTGGGCGCAATCTTTGGTTCCGGCTGGCTGTTCGCCGCCAGCCACGTCTCCTCCATTGCCGGCCCCGCCGGCATTTACTCCTGGCTGATCGGCGGGTTGGCCGTGCTGCTGCTCGGGATTGTTTATTGCGAGCTGGGTGCCGCGCTGCCCCGGGCCGGCGGCATTATCCGCTACCCGGTATTCTCCCACGGCGAACTGATGGGTTATCTGCTGGGGTTTATTACCCTGATCGCCTTCTCCAGCCTGATATCGATTGAGATCGTCGCGGCCCGCCAGTACGCCGCCGCCTGGTTTCCTTTTCTGAGCCAGCCCGGCTCCGGCAACCCAACGCTAATCGGTTGGCTGGTCCAGCTCCTGCTGCTGTGCTTTTTCTTCGCCCTGAATTACTACAGCGTCAAAACCTTTGCCAAATCCAACAATCTGATCAGCGTGATTAAATTTGTGGTGCCGCTGCTGGTGATCGTGGTGCTGTTCAGCTTCTTCAAACCCGAAAACCTGCACAGCCAGGGGTTTGCGCCCTTTGGCTCCGCCGGGGTGGAAGCGGCCATTTCTGCCGGGGGGATTATCTTCGCCTATCTGGGCCTGACGCCGATTATCTCGGTCGCCAGCGAAGTGCAAAATCCGCAGCGTACCATTCCTGTCGCGCTGATCCTGTCGGTGGTGCTGTCCACCATCATTTATGTGCTGCTGCAGGTGGCCTTCCTCGGCAGTATTCCCAGTGAGATGCTGAGCGGCGGCTGGGCCGGTATCAGTCAGCAATTCTCACTGCCTTACCGTGATATCGCCATCACCCTGGGGATGGGCTGGCTGGCGTTACTGGTGGTGAGCGATGCGATTATCTCACCGAGCGGCACCGGCAATATTTACATGAACGCCACCCCACGCGTGATATACGGCTGGGCTCGTGCAGGCACTTTCTTTAAGATCTTTACCCGCGTCGACGGTGAATCCGGCATTCCACGCCCTGCCCTGTGGCTGACCTTTGCGTTGTCGATCTTCTGGACGCTGCCCTTCCCCTCTTGGGAGAAGCTAATCGGCGTGGTTTCCGCCGCGTTGGTGCTGAGCTACGCCATTGCGCCGGTGACTGCTGCCGGTCTGCGCCGCAATGCGCCAGATCTGCCGCGTCCCTTCTTCGTGCGCGGCTTCTGCGTGCTCGGTCCGGTGTCATTTATCATTTCGGCGCTGATTGTCTATTGGTCCGGCTGGAACACCGTTTCCTGGCTGCTGGGCCTGCAGATCCTGATGTTCGTGGTCTATATCCTGTTCAAAAACAAGGTGCCAACCCACGCCGTCAGTCTGAAGCAACAGATTTGGTCGTCGCTGTGGCTGATAGCCTTCTACGCGCTGATTATTGTCGCGTCCTATCTCGGCAGCTTTGGTGGCATCAACGCTATTGGTCACCCGTGGGATACCCTCACGGTGGCGGTCATTGCATTGGCAATCTATTACTGGGGCGCCTATACCTGTTTACCTCAGGCAAATTTTGCCGGTGATGAGGAAGAGTAACCGTAAAGGAGATATGTAATGACGCAAACCCAGAGTCTGACGCTGAAAGAAGCCTATGAACTAGCATTGCGCGCATTGCGCAGCAACGGTTTCAGTGCCGAACATGCCGATGCCGTCGCGCAGAATGTGACGGCCGGTGAACGCGACGGCTGCGCCTCGCATGGTTTGTATCGGGTACTTGGCTGCGTGCGTTCGCTGCTGGCCGGTAAGGTATCCGCCGAGGCACTCCCGACGATTATCGATCAAGCCCCGGCGATCTTGCGGGTGGATGCTCACGATGCTTTTTCGCTGCTGGCCTACCGTACCGCGCTGCCGGCGTTTATCGATAAGGTGCGCACCAACGGCATCGCTGCACTGGCGATTAATCACTGTGTGCATTTCTCGGCGCTGTGGGCCGATATCGAACCCCTGACCGATCGGGGTCTGGTGGCACTGGCCTGTACCCCCAGCCATGCCTGGGTCACGCCGGCTGGAGGAACCCGGCCGCTGTTTGGTACCAATCCGATTGCCTTCGGCTGGCCGCGCCCGCAGCGCCCGCCCTTTATTTTCGATATGGCCACCAGCGCGGCGGCACGCGGTGAAATCGAGCTGCATCGCCGCGCCGGTACGCCGCTGCCGCCGGGCTGGGGTATCGATCAACAAGGGGAGCCTTCCACCGATGCGGCCAGCGTGTTGCAGGGGGCGATGCTGACCTTTGGCGGGCATAAGGGTTCAGCGCTGGCGGCGATGGTGGAGCTGATCGCCGGGCCGTTGATTGGCGATATGACCAGTAAGGAGTCGCTGGCCTACGATCGGCAGACCGGCTCCTCCCCTTACGGCGGCGAGCTAATCATCGCGATGGATCCCGATCGTTTTCTGGGGGCGGACAAGGCGGCACATTTGGCCAGGGCAGAAACCTTATTCGCGGATATGAAAGAGCAAGGGGCGCGTATTCCGGGGGAACGGCGTTTTGAGCGTCGACAGTACAGTGAGCAGCACGGCATTAGCTTGCCGCAGACGCTGTATGACGAGATTGTGGCGCTCTGCCGCTGAATGAGACAGGCCCGCAGTTCAATACTGCGGGCCTGATTTGAAAAGATTACCTGACCACCATCACCGAGATATTGGCGTGGCGCACAATGGCCGCCGCGTTGGAGCCCAGCAGGTAGGTTTTTACACTCGGGCGACGCGAGCCGATGATGATCAGATCGGCTCCAATCTCATCCGCCAGCTGCAGTACCTCATCGCGCGGTGAACCAAAGCTGATGGTGTAATCCAGGCGATCCAGGGGAATGTCGATTTCCGACATGATCTTCTTGAGCTTATCTACCGCTTTGACTTCCGCCTGATTCTCAAATTCCTTGATCCCGAAAGAATAAGCGGTAACGAATGCCTAAGCATCCGGCAGCGCATGGAAGAAATGCACTTTGGCACCGGATATTTTCGCCAGGTACTCAACATGCTCCAGCGCATGCTCGGTCAACAGATCTTCTTCAATATCTATCGGCACTAATATGGTCTTGTACATATCACATCCCTTCTATGCAACCTTGGTGCCTACAGGGTACTGCCGGGAAGGATAAGGGTGAAACGCTTTCTCGCGCTTTTGTGATCGGCGGTAAATACTGACCAGGATAATTCTTTATTTAACAAAATATAAACATCACATTTCTAACGGCTAGCCGATTAACTATTTCAAACGCGGTTAAATAAGTTGTAAATACACCGCCTTCGCCGTGGCGGCGGTTTTATTGGCCACCGACAACTTTTTAATCGAATTGCCAATGTGGAAATTCACCGTCCGCTCACTCAACCCCATTAGCAGAGCGGTCTCTTCCGAGGTTTTACCTTCGCTGCACCAGCGCAAAATATCTTTTTCGCGCAGCGTCAGCACATCTTTGATTGCCTCGTCGTTCACCGAGATTAATGCTTCACGCAGCGTTTTATGAACCATCTGTGCCAACCACAGGAAAAAGGTTTCGTTACGCGCACTGGCCTGCGGCGACTGAGCGGGAATGCTTTTTCCGGCAAAGGTGAGAATACCCAACCGGCCATAGCAATCCTTGACCGACTGCGACCAGCCTTCGCGAATACCAAACTGCGCCATACGCCACCACAGCTCTGGCTTGTCCTGGTAGAAATGTTCGTCCCAGTAAAATTGCAGCGTGGAGTGGTGGGCCTGCTCAATCACCGGATCCTGCAGGTAGACCCGCAGCTTGCGATAGTCCTCCAGGTAGGACTCGGGGAAATTGCCCTCTATCAGCATTTTGGGTCGGCTGGCCGGGTAGCAGGAAAAGACCGTGTAAGAAAAGTATTCAAAACCCAAAGCCTGGGCACAGGGTGCCAGTTGGCTTAAAAAAACCTCGCGGTCAGGCAGACTGGTCAGTAAGGCATCCATCAAAGGCTGAAGGTGGGTGTCCATAAAACAGATTCTCCAGAAGGCCGCACCGGGTTATCGATAAGTAAGATTAACTATAGTGGAGTGCCCGGAGCGGCAACAGCCGTTTCATAGTATAAAAAGTACCATGCCTATATCAAAAACAGCTATGCCTGCTCGGATATTAATAAATAACGCCTTTAAATGGCATTAATAGCGGAAAGTACGCGAATAACATAAAGCCGATTTATTGTAAACCTGTCACTTCTACCGTTAGACACTGGCAGCTATGCCCATTACCTTCGCCATAGGCACCTGGTGCTTTTTAAATCCGAATAAATTATAAGCATTTGCGAAATTCGCAAGGCAGAAAAATACTCACGGGGATTTTTATGGCAGAGAATAATTCGGCAATCCATTCGGTCGCTGTTATTGGTGCCGGGACCATGGGCAGAGGTATTGCCTATCTTCTGGCGCAAAACGGCATACGAACCCTGCTTTATAATCGTAGCGGTAATAATCTGAATCAGGCCAGGGACTATATTATCCGTGACCTGGATAAGAAAATAGATGGCGGTAAAATAAGCCTGCAGAAGAAAGGCGAGATATTGGCCAATCTGGTTTTCTCTCCTATTTTCGAGGCTATTGCCGACAGCGACCTGGTGATTGAAACCATCGCGGAACATGAGTCAACCAAGCATGAGATCCTCTCGGCGATTGCGGCCACGGTGAAAAAAGAGGCGATTATCGCCACCAATACCTCATCGCTGTCATTGAATAAGCTGGCGGCAGGCGTCGAAAATAACGCCCGTTTTATCGGCCTGCACTTCTTCAATCCGGCCCCGCTGATGAAACTGATCGAAATTATTCCGTCTTACTTTACCAGCCGGGCCACCAGCCTGCGTTGCCAGCAGTTGGTGACGGTGATAGGCAAACAGTTTGTGGTCTGCAAAGCCACGCCGGGCTTTATCGTCAACCGGATGGCGCGACCTTTTTATCTGGAAGGGTTTCGGCTGTTGGAAGAGAACGTGGCGCTGGCGCCGCAGATCGACCGCGCACTCAAGGCCGGTGGCCACTTCCGCATGGGACCTTTAGAGCTGACCGATTTTATCGGCCAGGATATTAACTATCAGGTCAGCAGCCAGATTTGGCAGGACATGCAGTACGACCCCCGCTATACCCCCGGTCATTTGCAACGTTCGCTGGTGGATGCCGGGCTGCTGGGGAAGAAAAACGGCCGATCCTTTTTTACCCCCTCTTCCGCCACACCCAGCTCCGCCGACGCAGGCAGCGGCACGCCGACCTCACTGAATTTTTATGGTGAACATCCCCTGTTCGACCTGTTGCAACAGCGCGCTTTGGCGCTCTGGCCAAGGTTGCAGATTAATCGCCAATCGGAACAGCCAACGCTGGGCCGCTTTATCCGGGTGAATGACGCAATGGCCATCAAAATTACCGATGGCCGCACCGCCAATCTGCTGGCTGAATTGACCGAACTCGATACCTTCGTGATCGACGCCGCGCTCAACTACGCCGATACCGCCTATCTGGCGGCTGCCCACAGCCAGGATGCCAGCACGGCCAATAAAGCGCTGTTTCTGACGCTGCTGCAAACGTTGATCCCACAGGTGGAGTTTATTAAAGACTCCCCGGGCCTGATTGTCGCCCGCGTCCTGAGCAGCCTGATCAATGAGTCGGTGATTATGGTGGAGAGCGGGGTTTGCAGCCGGGCGGACATCGATATCGCCGCGGTGGCCGGCGTTAACTATGCCGATGGCATCTTTAGCTGGCTGGCGCAGCTTGGGCAAAAAAACGTGAAGTCGACGCTGGACAATATGGCTCAACTGCTGCATTCCGCCCGCTATTACCCGCATTACTCTTTGCTCAATACCCCCCGGCCAGAGCTGGCCGTCGCGCCCTAAGGAAAAATGATGACGATTAAAGACGATGGAGTCTATCTGATCGACGGCACGCGCACGGCTATTGGCGCCTATGGCGGTAGCCTGGCGTTAACTCGTCCGGACGATATGGCGGCCTCGATTATCCGGGTGCTGCTGCAACGACATCCTGAAACCGAAGCGGATATTGATGAGGTGATCCTCGGCTGCGCCAATCAGGCCGGAGAAGACAACCGTAACGTGGCCCGGATGGCAGCGCTGCTCTCCGGTCTGGATCAGGGGGTGCCGGCGATTACCCTTAACCGTTTGTGTGCTTCCGGGCTGGATGCGGTGATCTACGCCAGCGCAAAAATAAAAAGCGGCCTCAGCGATCTGGTATTGGCCGGGGGTGTGGAAAGCATGAGCCGCGCGCCCTACGTGATGGGTAAAAGTGAAACGCCTTTCGACAAGGGGGTCAAACTCTACGACACCACCCTGGGCTGGCGTTTTATCAATCCGCAGTTGGCACAGCGCTATGGCAGCGATCCGCTGGGCATAACGGCGGAGAACGTCGCGCAGCAGTACCGGATATCCCGCGACGATCAGGATGCTTTTGCCCTGGCCTCGCAGCAGAAGGCCTGGCGGGCGATCGAAAATGGCCGCCTGGCCAGGGAAATAACGCCGCTTGAGGTCCAGGCCGACCGTAAAACCCGTAAAACCTTCGAACAGGATGAGTTCCCGCGTCAGACCACGCTGCAAAAATTGCAGGCGCTGAAACCGGCCTTTACCCCCGACGGCTCGGTCACCGCCGGCAACGCCTCCGGCATCAATGACGGTGCTGCGGTGCTGTTGCTGGCCAGCGGCCGCTATGTGAAACGCAAGTCGCTGCAGCCGCTGGCGGAGATAGGTGACAGCGCCAGCGCCGGCGTCGCCCCTTCGCTGATGGGAATTGGCCCGGTCGCCGCCACCGATCGGCTGTTGGCGCGGTCCGGCTTTACCCTGAACGATTTTGACGTGATTGAAATTAATGAGGCGTTTGCCGCCCAGGTGCTGGCGACGCTGCAAAGCTGGCGTATCGACTTCAAGGATACGCGGGTCAATCCCAACGGCGGAGCCATCGCCCTTGGGCATCCGCTGGGCATGTCCGGCGCGCGACTGGTGCTTTCCAGCGCGCTGGAGCTGCATACCCGGCAATTAAACCATGCGCTGGTGACAATGTGTGTCGGTGTCGGCCAGGGTGTTTCATTGGTCATTAAAGCCCTCTAATGCAAGGAATTCCGTATGAGCGTATTGAACATTCTTGAAGAAAAACTGGCCGAAACCAAAAGACAGGGCCGCTTCCGTGAGTTCCTCAATCTGGAACGCAGCGTGCTGGACAAACCCTGGGCAACCAGCCACGGTCAGGGCGGTGAGCGCCGTCTGAACGTCTGGTGCTCCAATGACTATCTGGCGATGAGCCATCACCCTAAAGTCATTCTGGCCACCACCGAAGCGGTGAACCGCGTCGGGCTGGGCACCTGCGGCGCACGCAGCATTTCCGGCACTTCTGTCTATCACAGTGAATTGGAAACCCTGTTGGCCAGCGCCTATGGCAAAGAGTCGGCGCTGCTGTTTACCACCGGCTTCGGTGCCAATGACGCCACCTTGTCCACCCTGTGTGATGCCATTCCCGATCTGATTGTGTTTTCCGATGAGCTGAACCACGCCTCGATGATTTACGGCATCCGTTACAGCAAGGCGGAGAAAAAGATCTTCCGCCACAATGACGTGGCCCATCTGGCCGAGCTGCTGCAGGCCGCCGACCCGCATCGGCCCAAACTGATCGCCTTCGAGTCGCTTTATTCAATGGACGGCGACTTTGCCCCACTGGCACAAATTGTGGAACTGGCTGAGAAATATCAGGCGCTGACCTATCTGGACGAGATCCACTCCGCCGGCGTTTACGGTCATCGCGGGTTGGGCTATGCCGAACAACTTGGCCTGTTGGACAAAATAACCATTATCCAGGGCGGTTTTGGCAAATCTTACGGCGCTGCCGGTGGCTACATCGCCGCCCCGCGCGTGGTGGTTGAAGCGGTGCGTAGCTGGTCGCCAGCGTTTGTCTTCAGCACCTCGTCCCCGGCTCCGGTGGTGGCGGCCGCGCTGGCCAGCTTCAAATACAACCTGGAGCATGACAATCAGCGCAAGCATCTGCTGGCGATCATCGACCACTTGAAGTCCGGCCTGCGCGACGCCGGCATTCCGCTGGTTTCGGAGGACAGCCACATTCTGCCGGTGCTGGTCGGCGATCCACACCGCAACAAGCACATCAGCAAACAACTGCTCGATGAGTACGATATTTACGTGCAGCCGGTGAACGCCCCAACGGTTCCGGCCGGTAGCGAGCGTTTGCGCGTTACGCCGACCTCTGCCCATACTCATGAGGACGTGGAATATTTCCTGGCGGCGTTAAGCAAAGTCTGGGCTGCCAATCAGTTACGGAGAGCAGGATGAAGTTGACGGACTATAACGGCCATTTTCTTACGCTGTGTCTGATGGCGACCGGTACCTTTGCCATCGGGACCGACGCGTTTATTGTCGCCGGTATCCTCGACGAGATATCCGGCACCTTTGCCGTCAGCCCCGCGCAAGCGGGGCAGTTAATCTCGGTATTTGCCCTGGCTTATATGCTGTTTGCCCCGCTGACCGCCTGGCTGCTGGGGAACCTCAATCGCAAACATATTTTGCAGTTGGCCCTGGTGTTATTTATCGCCGGTAATCTGGTCTGTGCCTATGCCGACAGTTTTTTGCAAATGTCTGCCGGGCGGGTGCTGGCGGCGCTGGGCGCGGCTTGTTATACGCCACAGGCCGCTGCGGCGGCGGTTGGGCTGGTGGCGGAAAAGCGCCGCGGGCTGGCGATATCTATTGTTTACGGCGGCATGACGCTGGCCATCGCCCTTGGCATTCCCTTCGGCACCTTCCTGGCAAAGTTGATCGGCTGGCGGGAAATCTTTTTGCTGATCGCCTTGCTGGGCGCGGTCTCACTGCTTGGGCTGTCGCTGGCGCTGAGCACCATCGCGGCACCGGGTAAACACACGCTAAAAGAGCGGCTTGCTCCGCTGCGACAAAAAGCGGTGCTGACCACCCTGCTGATTACCTTTTTCGCCGTCTGTTCCGAGCATATCGTTTACAGCTATGTGAGCGTATTGCTGAAAAACACCCAGTTTGGCCCGGAGGCCATTTTGCCGATTGCGCTGCTGGTGTTCGGTATCGGCGCCGTTATCGGTAACTTCGTTTCCGGCCTGTTAACCGATACCTTCGGCAGCAAGTTTGTGCTGCTGTTTTCGGTATCGGTGCAAACCGTTTCGCTGTTCCTGCTGGCCTTTTACGTCAGTTCCCCCTGGTGGGTACTGGCGATTTTTCTGGTCTGGGGCATTACCGGCTGGATGTATCTGGTGCCGATCCAGCACCACTTGTTATCGCTGTCCAAACGCTTTGGCGCACTGACCGTTTCACTCAACAGCTCGGTGCTGTATGCCGGCATCGCAGCGGGTGGCATGCTGGGTGGCCTGACGCTGTATGCGCTGCCGGCCTTTTATCTCCCCTTGTTCTCGCTGCCGCTGGGGGCTATCGCCCTGCTGCTGACGCTGTTGTTCTTCCAGGGGGAAAAAACCAATGAGTGATCTGCCCCTCCCGGTGCGGTATGAGCAGAATGACGGCATTGCCGTGATTACCCTGAACCGGCCGGAAAAAAAGAACGCCATCAATCTGGCGATGGCGCAACTGATCCAGGGCTATCTGCAACGGGCCGAACAGGATGATGCCGTTCGAGTGATAGTGCTGACCGGCCTGCCGCAAGTGTTTTCCGCCGGAATGGACGTTCGGGCCTTCCAGCAGGGAGAACTGCCGGTGGTCGAACCGGAAGGATTTGGCGGTCTGGTGCATGCCCAGCTCACCAAGGTGATTATTGCCGCAGTCGATGGCATCGCCTTCGGCGGCGGTTTCGAGATAGCGCTGGCCTGCGACCTGATCGTCGCCAGCCACAGCGCACAGTTCAGTTTCCCGGAAACCGGGCTGGGATTGATTGCTGCGCAAGGGGGCTGTTCACGGCTGCCGGCGCGCATCTCACCCTATATCGCTCTCGAGTGGTTACTGACCGGCCGAATCATCAGCGCGCAGGAAGCCTGGCAGCAGGGTGCCATTTCCCGCATCAGTGAGGGTAGCGCACGCGAGGAGGCACTGACTCTCGCCCGGCAGATTGCACAAAAAAATCCGCTGGCGAGTCAGGCGGTGAAGGCCATCGTCCGCCAAGGTTTGAACCGGCATGAAGCCGCTTCCTTTGACTATCAGCAAGGCTGGGTGGAGCGGGTGCGCCAGGCCGCGGCCAAATCCTTTTAAGAACATTCTTAGTGAATGGCAATCATTCGCAGTCTAATTTTTAATCACTACAAGACAGTGCTTGAGAAGCCATTAACCCCGCTCTGCGGGGCTTTTTTTGCTGATTAGGATTTTACGGCGGAAAAAGGCTGCATAAACAGGAAGGTACAGGGTTTACTCTGGTGCTGATTGATCAAGGGCACCAAACGCCTGAAGTGTTCCGTTTGGCAATGGGCGTCCAGCGCGGCGCGATCGGGCCACTCCTCGACAAAAATAAAATGCCCAGCATCCTGGTGATCGATAAACAACTCATAGGAGAGGCAAAGTGGCTCCTGCCGGGTTTTCTCCACCAGTTCCTGATACAGCGGCATCACCGTTTCAACACAATCGAGCTTGATAAAATCTTCAGCAATCACTTTTAACATTGTTACCTTCCTTGTTTTTATCTCAGGCGCATCACCATGGGTAACCACGCAATCTCATCAGGATGAACCTATTCAGTTAACAAAACCTAATTGACCATTTATTGAAGTTACGAATGGGACACTGGTCACCAGAGAATACATTTTCACAGGTGGCCGATGGAACAACTCACACAAATTATCGCCAAATACAGCCCGGAACCTGAATTCCTGTTGTTGATTATCTTTTTATTTTCGCTGGGAAAGTCAGTGATTTTTATTTCTTCGCTGTTGCCACCGGCTTCGGTCACGCTGATGCTGGGCATCGTCGCCGGTAAAAGCATGCTCCCCGACGTCCATGTCTGGGCGGCGATTACCCTGGGCGCCCTGCTCGGTTCCGTTTTGTCCTTCCATTGTGGCTCGCTGTTCTGCCAACGCGAACCCGGAAAGTGGCTGCCGACCCGATACCGGCAGGCACTGCTCAAAACAAAATCCGCATTGCAGCATAAAGGGTGGGTGCTGTTGTTTATGTCGCGTTTTTTGGCGGTAATGCGCTACACCGTACCGCTGGTCGCCGGCATCATTGCTCTGCCGCTCAGGCAGGTCTATTGCGCCAGCGCGCTGTCCGCCGGGATTTGGGCACTGGGGTTGATGTTGGTTAGCCGGGTGTTTTGAACCGTCTGGCCTCTGGCTTTCGAACTCCGGGTAGCCCGCGCGCCTATAGCAGCTCTGAAGAAGCACCGGGATCCCATTATCAATTTTGCAGGGAATCGGCTCTTGGTCATCGCGATAAATGGAGTAGTAATAGGCCCAGCCTGCGTCAGATCACTTAACTGAATATTCACGCCGGAAGGATGCCATTTTTGTGGGACGAGTCTCAATTAAGTATTATTCTTAAAAAACGCTGAAGAAAAAAAACCGCTAACAAATTGATTTGGTTGATAAGTAATACGCAAGCCAGCCTTGTAATCAATTGATTCCCCCCCCAGAGCACTTCCCGCCGAGCTTACGACCTTACTCGTCGACCTCTTCACTGCTAGCCCCGAATGTCAAACGCTTACACCCATTAGTTTTTCTCATGCGATGTTTTTAACCCTCTGTTTTATCAACAAGATAAGTCGCATCAGGGCTGTTAATCTGGCCAGACCCGGAGTAATCTTCCGCCCCCGAGACGTCCGATTTGCCTCCGCAGTGTAAAGAACAATCGACTTTTATCCCTCGCATAAATGTTGTAAACATGTTGCACAAAGGTGGCGTTATTGCACTACCTTACTAAATCTGGCACAACCAGATAATCGTATAAAAAAGAGCCACTTCAGAGCTCACTATTTCACTCATGACAGGTAAAACAGGACATCATCAGATGGTAGATCACTCTAAAATAGCCGCAGAGGCCGCGCCAGAATCAGAAGATCATCTACGTCGAAACCTAACTAACCGACATATTCAACTGATCGCCATAGGCGGTGCCATAGGTACGGGTCTGTTTATGGGTTCCGGCAAAACCATCAGCCTGGCCGGGCCTTCGATCATCTTCGTGTACATGATTATCGGCTTTATGCTGTTCTTCGTGATGCGCGCCATGGGCGAGCTGCTGCTCTCCAATCTGGAATATAAATCCTTCAGCGATTTCGCCGCCGATCTGCTCGGCCCCTGGGCCGGCTTCTTTACCGGCTGGACCTACTGGTTCTGCTGGGTGGTCACCGGTATTGCCGACGTGGTGGCGATCACCGCCTACGCACAGTTCTGGTTCCCCGGACTGTCACAGTGGATCGCTTCGTTGCTGTGCATATTGCTGTTGCTGGGCCTGAACCTGGCGACGGTGAAGATGTTTGGTGAGATGGAATTTTGGTTCGCGATGATCAAAATCGTCGCCATTGTCGGGCTGATCATCGCCGGGCTGGTGATGATCGCCATGCAGTTCCAGTCACCAACCGGCACCGTCGCGTCGTTCTCACACCTGTGGAATGACGGCGGTATGTTCCCGAAAGGCATCAGCGGCTTCTTCGCCGGCTTCCAGATTGCAGTGTTCGCCTTTGTCGGCATTGAGCTGGTGGGCACCACCGCGGCTGAAACCAAAGACCCGGAAAAAGTGCTGCCGCGCGCGATTAACTCGATTCCTATCCGCATCATCATGTTCTACGTGTTCGCCCTGATCGTGATTATGTCGGTCACGCCATGGAGTTCCGTGGTCGCCGACAAAAGCCCGTTCGTAGAACTGTTTGTGCTGATTGGCCTGCCTGCGGCGGCCAGCGTGATCAACTTTGTGGTGCTGACCTCCGCCGCCTCTTCCGCCAACAGTGGCGTGTTCTCTACCAGCCGTATGCTGTTCGGTCTGGCGCAGGAAGGCGATGCGCCCAAGTCATTTGCCCACCTGTCCAAGCGAGCAGTACCGGCGAATGGCCTGACCTTCTCCTGTATCTGCCTGCTGGGTGGCGTGGTGCTGATTTACCTGATCCCGAACGTGATGACGGTCTTCACGCTGGTAACCACCGTCTCAGCGATCCTGTTTATGTTTGTCTGGACCATCATCCTGTGCTCGTATCTGGTTTACCGTAAGCAACGCCCGGCGCTGCACCAGAAATCGATCTACAAGATGCCGGCCGGCAAACTGATGTGCTGGGTCTGTATGGCGTTCTTCGCCTTTGTGTTGGTGTTGCTGACGCTGCGCGAAGACACCCGTCAGGCGCTGATCGTCACGCCGCTGTGGTTTGTGGTGCTCGGTCTGTCCTACGTGTTCCTGCGCAAAAAGAAAACCGCTTAACATTCCCCGGGGGATAGCTCGCTATCCCCCTGCTCTCATCCGCCTAGCGCGGCCGAATACCCTCGATAATCACCCGCTGCACGTTCTCCACCGTCTGCTGAAAAAACGCCTCATCGTCCAGAGTCTTGCCGGTCACTGCCTCCACCTGCACCCAAAAATCTGCGTAGTGCTGAGTGGTCGCCCACAGCATGAAGATCAGATGGTGCGGCTCTACCGCCGCGATATGGCCTGCGGCGATCCAGCGCTCAATCATCGCGGACTTCTCGTCCACCAGCGCCTTCAACCCGCCCTGCAGCTCTTGTTTCAGCAACGGCGCCCCCTGGATCATCTCCAGACAAAACAGCCGTGAGGCCTGCGGGTGTTGGCGAGATACCTCAAGCTTCAGGCGGATATATTCGCGAATCGCCTGCAGGGGCTCCTGATCGGCGCGCAGCGCCTTCAATGGTGCCAGCCAGACGTCGAGAATATCTTTCAGCACCGCCAGATACAGTGCTTCTTTGGAGGGGAAGTAATACAGCAGATTGGTTTTGGACACGTCGGCACGTTCTGCCACCTGGTCCAGACTGGTGCCATGAATACCGTACAGCGAAAAAAACTCCAGTGCCGCATTCAAGATAGCGCCGCGTTTTGCGGCTACCGCACGCGAGCGACGCGTAGGGGGTTTAACGGCTTGTCGCTTCACTACGGCTCCTTGGCACAGCCAGATTTTGGCCAGCATAACAAAGCCATTGGGTGAAACCCACGCTTTTACCTACCCCTTCCGAGTGATTTTCTGCACCTTTAATGAGCAGTTACGCCTGTTTTTTGTGCATGCCGTTTTGACCAAATGGTCTGTTTTAGACCACTCGCTCAACATGAAAATCACGAAATAAAAATAATCCATTGATAAATAAACCATTTTAAAAACTGGCACCGCCTTTGCAAAAGCCTCCGTATCCAGCGCCGTCCACAGAAAGCATTCAGGCGACGCATGATCCGTTCCACTAGCAACCGAGGTGTTCAAATGAAAATTGGCGTATTCATCCCGATCGGCAACAACGGCTGGCTGATTTCCAGCAATGCCCCGCAGTATCAACCGACGTTTGAACTCAATAAAACCATCGTGCAGAAGGCCGAGCACTACAACTTCGATTTTGCCCTGTCGATGATCAAACTGCGCGGTTTCGGTGGCAAAACCGAATTTTGGGATCACAACCTGGAGTCCTTCACCCTGATGGCCGGGCTGGCCGCCGTCACCTCACGCATCAAGATCTACGCCACTGCCGCCACTCTGACCATGCCACCGGCGATCGTCGCCCGCATGGCCTCCACCATTGACTCGATTTCCAACGGGCGTTTTGGCCTTAATGTAGTGACGGGCTGGCAGAAGCCGGAATACGAGCAGATGGGCATGTGGCCGGGCGACGATTACTTCGGCCGTCGCTACGACTATCTGGCGGAGTACGTCAATGTGCTGCGCGATCTGTGGGGTACCGGTAAATCCGATTTCAAAGGCGAGTTTTTCCAGATGGACGACTGTCGCGTCAGCCCACAGCCGCAGGCGGACATCAAGGTGATCTGCGCCGGACAAAGCGACGCGGGCATGGCCTTCTCGGCCAAATATGCCGATTACAACTTCTGCTTTGGCAAGGGCGTCAACACGCCGACCGCCTTTGCACCAACCGCAGCACGCTTAAAAATTGCGGCGGATAGCGAAGGCCGCAGCGTGGCCTGCTACGTGCTGTTTATGATTATTGCCGATGAAACCGATGAGGCCGCCCGCGCCAAGTGGGAAAGCTATAAAGCAGGGGCCGATACCGAAGCCCTGGCCTGGCTGACCGAGCAAAGCGGCAAGGACACTAAATCCGGTGCCGACACCAACGTACGCCAGATGGCGGACCCCACCTCCGCCGTCAATATCAATATGGGCACGCTGGTCGGTTCCTACGCTAACGTGGCGCGCATGATGGATGAAATCGCCACCGTGCCCGGCACCGAAGGTGTGCTGCTGACCTTCGATGACTTCGTCACCGGGGTGGAAAACTTTGGCGAGCGCATCCAGCCGCTGATGAAAAGCCGCGCCGACGTTTGCCCACAGACTGCCGCAAGCCGCGAGGTGGCATAATGAAAATTGTTGAAAACCAACCGGTAGTACGCCGTCAGTCGCCGCAGGCCGAGGTTACGCTCACCCTGCCCGCCCGTCCGGAGGCTATCGCCTTTGCGCCGCAGGAAACCGCGCTGATTGTGGTGGATATGCAAAATGCCTACGCGTCGCAGGGCGGCTATCTGGATCTGGCCGGTTTTGACATCTCGGCCACCGCCCCGGTGATCGCCAACATCAAACGCGCTATCAGCGCAGCCCGTGCCGCTGGTATCAAGGTGATCTTTTTCCAAAATGGCTGGGACAACCAGTACGTCGAGGCCGGTGGGCAGGGTTCCCCCAACTGGCATAAATCCAACGCGCTGAAAACCATGCGTAAACGCCCGGAACTGATGGGCAAGCTGCTGGCCAGGGGCGACTGGGATTACGATCTGGTGGACGAGCTGCAACCGCAGCCCGGCGATATCGTGCTGTCGAAACCGCGCTACAGCGGCTTCTTCAACACCCAACTCGACAGTCTGCTGCGCTCGTATGGCATTCATCATCTGGTGTTTACCGGCATCGCTACCAACGTCTGTGTCGAGTCCACGCTGCGCGACGGCTTTTTCCTCGAGTATTTCGGCATCGTGCTGGCCGACGCCACTCACCAGGCCGGACCGCAGTTCGCCCAGCAGGCGGCGCTGTACAACATCGAAACCTTCTTTGGCTGGGTGTCGGACGTCGACAGTTTCTGTGATGTACTCGCCGCCCCGCTCAGCCAGACGGCATGAGTGTTGCTCGCCTTTAACCAAAATTAAATTTTCACCAGGAGCGCCACTATGCCAAAAACCATTATTACCCCGCCGGGCACCGGCAAACCGCTGGCCCCTTTCGTGCCCGGCACCCTGGCCGACGGCGTGGTTTACGTCTCGGGCACGCTGGCATTCGATAAAAACAATAACGTGGTGCACGTCGGTGACGCTGCAGCGCAAACCCGTCACGTGCTGGAGACCATCAAAAGCGTGATTGAAACCGCCGGTGGCTGCATGGACGACGTGACCTTTAACTCGATATTCCTCACCGACTGGCAAAACTATGCCGCCATCAATCAGGTGTATGCAGAGTATTTCCCCGGCGACAAACCGGCGCGCTACTGCATTCAGTGCGGATTGGTAAAGCCGGACGCCCTGATTGAAATTGCCACCGTGGCCCATATCGGCCGCTGAGTCATTATCCGCTGAGGACTGAGCATGTATTTTGAGATTTTGGGAAAAGACACGCCGTTGGCACCCACGCTGGTGCTGTCTGCCGGGCTGGGTGGCGCAGGCAGTTTTTGGCAACCACAGATTAACGCGCTGGGCGAGCACTTCCGGGTAGTGGTTTACGATCACTTCGGTACCGCTCGCAGCAAAGGGAGCGTGCCGGACGGCTACAGCATGGCCGATATGGCCGATGAAGTGGCGCAGTTGCTGCGTTCACTCAACGTCGACTGCTGTTACTTCGTCGGCCATGCACTGGGTGGCATGATTGGCCTGCAATTGGCGCTCACTCATCCGCAACTGGTCGAAAAACTGGTGGTGGTCAACGGCTGGCCGACGCTGGACAGCCAGACCCGCCGCTGCTTCAAAGTACGTCAGGATCTGTTGCTCAACAGCGGAGTGGAAGCCTATGTGCGCGCCCAGCCGCTGTTCCTGTTCCCCGCCGACTGGTTGTCGCAGCACTCCGCCTTGCTGGATGAAGAGTTGCAGCACCAGACCGCACATTTTCAGGGCACCGAAAACCTGCTGCGCCGTCTGACTGCGCTGATGAATACCGATTTTCGCCCACACCTGGCGGACATTACCACACCAACCCTGGCGCTGTGCTCCCGCGACGATTTGCTGGTGCCCTATCACTGCTCGCATCAGTTGGCGGCCAGCCTGCCGAACGGTGAACTGGCCGAGATGGCCTACGGCGGCCATGCGATGAGCGTGACCGACACCGAGCACTTTAACCACATCCTGCTGGGTTGGCTGTTGAAAACGCAAAACGCCCAAACCCGCCTGCAACCCTAGCCCGGAGACACAAAATGCAAAGCCAAACGCTGCTTGCCGATACGCCACTACAGTCGCCGTATGTAGAAAAACAGGACTTCCGCGACGCCATGGCGCGCCTGGGATCGGCAGTCAATATCATCACCACCGATGGCCCTGCCGGCCGGGCCGGTTTTACCGCTTCGGCTGTCTGCAGCGTCACCGACACGCCACCAACCTTGTTGGTGTGCCTGAACCGTTCCGCGTCGGTCTATTCGGTGTTCAAACAAAACCAGACGCTGTGCGTCAATACGCTGGCCGCGGAGCATGAGTCGCTGTCGAATCTGTTCGGCGGTAAAACCCCGATGGAGCTGCGATTCTCCGCGGCACGCTGGTCTACGCTGGCGACCGGATCCCCCATCCTGCACGGTGCAGTGGTCTCGTTCGACTGCCAAATCGGCCAGATTGTCAGCGTCGGCACCCACGACATTTTTTTCTGCCAGGCGCTGGCGCTGACGCGTAATGACGACAGCCACGGTCTGGCCTATTTCGACCGGCGCTACCACTCGCTGTTGAAACAATGATCGGCGCATAACCGCTCAAACACATTCACCTGCACCCTGAAATTTTGGAGATAACGATGGCGAATACCTGGTTTCCCCAATGGCGCATGAAACAAGGCAGTCTGGACGGTTCGATTGTCGCGCCCGATGAACGGCTTTCGCTGGCGCAAACGCTGGTGATGGGTTTGCAACATGCGGTGGCGATGTTTGGTGCCACGGTGCTGATGCCACTGCTGATGGGCTTTGACGCCAACCTGGCCATTCTGATGTCCGGCATCGGCACGCTGCTGTTTTTCCTGGTGGTGGGCGGCCGGGTGCCAAGCTATCTCGGTTCCAGCGCGGCGTTTGTCGGGCTGGTGATCGCTCTGACCGGTTACAGCGGCCAGGGCGCTAACCCGAACATTGCGCTGGCGCTCGGCGGCATTATCGCCTGTGGCCTGGTGTATCTGCTGATCGGCCTGGTGGTGATGAGCGTGGGTACCCGTTGGATCGAACGCCTGATGCCGCCGGTGGTGACCGGTGCCGTGGTGATGGCGATTGGCCTTAACCTGGCGCCTATCGCGGTGCGCAGCGTTTCAGCCTCCAACTTTGACAGTTGGATGGCGGTGACCACTATTTTGTGTATTGGCTCGGTCGCGGTATTCACCCGCGGGCTGATGCAGCGGCTGTTGATCCTGGTGGGATTGATCGCCGCCTATTTAATTTACGTGTTAGCCACCAACGGCTTTGGGCTTGGCAAACCGGTGGATTACAGCGCACTAAGCCAGGCAGCCTGGCTCGGCCTGCCACAGTTCACCACACCGGTGTTTAACCTGCACGCCATGTTGCTGATTGCCCCGGTGGCGATCATTCTGGTGGCGGAAAACCTTGGGCATGTCAAAGCGGTGGCGGGCATGACCGGCCGCGATCTCGACCCTTATATCGGCCGCGCCTTCGTCGGCGATGGGCTGGCGACCATGCTCTCCGGTTCGGTGGGCGGTACCGGGGTGACGACCTATGCCGAGAATATCGGCGTAATGTCAGTAACCAAAATTTACTCTACGTTGGTGTTTGTCGCGGCGGCGTTAGTAGCGATTGTGCTGGGGTTTTCACCAAAATTCGGCGCGCTGATCCACACCATTCCCGGCCCGGTTTTGGGTGGCGCCTCGGTGGTAGTGTTCGGTCTGATCGCCGTCGCCGGTGCGCGCATCTGGGTGCAAAACAAAGTAGACCTGGGCGATAACGGCAACCTGATTATGGTTGCGGTCACGCTGGTACTGGGTGCAGGCGATTTTGCACTGACTATCGGCAACTTCACCATGGGCGGGATAGGCACTGCCACTTTCGGGGCCATTATCCTTAATGCCCTGCTGCGCAGGCGTAAAGCGCTGCCGCTGGCAGACAGTGCCGTACGTTAATAAATGACTATGGCCCGCTAAACGGGCCTTATTCGACCAGCGCCGCCGCTTTCCCTTTGCGGCGAATACGCAGTTCGCTAACCAGCACCCCCAACACGATCAGTGCGCACCCCAACAGGGCGACAGCGGGCAAACGCTCGCCGGCAATACGCCCGACCAACCCGGCCCAGACCGGCTCCCCGGCATAGATGACCGTGGCACGCGTTGGCGAAACGCTGCGTTGCGCCCAGTTCATCGTTACCTGAATGATGGCACTGGCGAGCCCCAGGCCAATCGCGCTGTACAACAAATAGCTGCTATACGGCGGTACCGACTCGCCGGTAGGCACCATCATCAGGAACGAGGCCACTGAGGCGGTAGCCAATTGCACCACCGTCACCCGCTTGACATTGACCTTGCCCGCATAGGCACCAATCAAAATGATCTCGGCGGCCATGCCCAACGTGCCAATCAGCGTCAGTATCTCACCCACGCTGAGCGTCATATCGCTGCTGCTCGGCGCTGCCAGCAGCATCAGGCCGCTGAATGCCAGTAACACGCCGACCCAGGTCATCCCCCCGGGAAAACGTCCCAATACCAACCACTGCAACAGCGGCACCATAGGCACATACATGGCGGTAATAAACGCCGACTGGCTGCTGCTGATGGTTTGTAGCCCCACGGTTTGCAGACCGTAGCCGAACATAATGGCAACGCCAATAAACACGCCCGCTTTCAGCTCATACCAGGTCAACCCGCGCAAACTGCGCAGGGAGAACAGCATCAACACCAACGTGGCCGCGGCGAAGCGCAAGCCAACGAAAAAGAACGGCCCGCTGACCTGCATGGCAAGATGCACCGCCAAAAAGGTGCCGCCCCAGATCATGGTGATGAAAATCAGCACCGCTTCCTGCCGCTTTATCTTGGGAATATAGGTTGAAATAAAGGATTTTTTTACTGCGGACACCGGCTTGCCCTTCCTGCTGGGTGCAATATAATGCACAGATCCTGCCAGTATGAGGTAAAGCCTGCGGATGGGCAATACAGTGAACAACGGTAAACATGAAGCGCCCAAGGTACTGCAATACCTGAGCAGCAACCTGCGCGGTTATCGCCAGCAGGCGGGGCTTAGCCAGGTGGCGTTGGCAGAAAAATCCGACGTCAGCCGCCGCATGCTGGCCGGCATTGAGGCCGGTGACCGTAACGTTAGTTTGGCGGTGCTGGATAAGCTGGCCGACGCACTCAATATTTCCTTCACCGATCTGATCCAGGCGCCCGAAACGCGCGGCAGCCATCTGGTGGGGGAATTGGCCTGGCAGGGAGTACAACCGGCAAGCCAGGCGCTGTTCGCCGCCAGTGTGCCTGCACGCCAACGGGTTGAACTCTGGGAATGGACGCTGATGCCGGGCGAGCACTACGACTCGGTACCGGATGCCGAAGGCTGGAGCGAAATTATCTACGTGATCGCCGGTAGCCTGACGCTGCTACTGGAACAGCAAACCCTGACGCTGGAGGCCGGACAAACCCAGGTGTTCAACAGCGATCAGCACTATGCCTACGCCAACCGCAGCGAACAACCCTTGCGTTTTATCCGCAACGTTACCTTCTAGCCATCGGCACTGAGTTTCAGCCAATCGGCCAGCCGGGCCAGAGCACCGCCCGGCCGGATTTCCTGCGGCGTCAGCAAACAGTAACCACTGCCGTCTGGCATGAAGCCAAAAGGGGCGCTCAATAGCCCCGAGGCAACGTCATCACGCACCTGCTGCCACGGACCGATAGCGACACCTACCCCCGCGACCGCCGCCTGCAAGCTGAAGTAAAAGTGATCGAAACGCTGCTCCGGTTGCCCCTTGAGTGCCACACCCTGCGACTGCGCCCACTGCCGCCAAGCGTCAGGCCGGGTCGCTGAGTGCAGCAATACGGCGTCATGGTTCAAGGAGGGCTGGCCATCATTAACGGCAATAAAACGCGGCACCATTTCAGATTTGCACACCGGCCCAACCCGCTCATCGAACAGCGTCACGCTATGCAGCTTATCGCCCCAATCAAAATCGTTACGACGGATAGCGGCGCTAATACCGTCTTTAAACGAAAACGGCCCACCACCCGCAACCAACTGCAGGTTGATGTCAGGATGTGCCAGCTGAAAAGCCGGCAAACGCGGTATCAGCCAACGCATTAACAGCGTCGGCTCGCAAGATAATACCAGCGGTGCATCCTGTGCCTGCTGTCGCAGAGTTTGTGCCGTATGTTCCAGAATGCCAAACGCCTGTTGTGAAGCTTGCAGCAGCACTCTCCCGGCGGTGGTCAAATATACCCGCCGATGGCGACGTTCGAACAACGCAACGCCAAGTTCATCTTCCAGCGCCCTGACCGCTCGGCTAACCGCGCCGTGCGTCAGGCTCAGGCTGTTTGCCGCCTGGGTAAAGCTTTCCAACCGTGCAGCAGCCTCAAAACAACGCAAGCCCCCTAATGACAAAGGTCGGTTTATCTTGCGTGAGTTTTTCTCACTGATATCGTCAGTTTTCATCGTTTGTCACCGTCGATCATTCCTTTTATAAATCAGACACTCTCTTCTGATTTTTTATAGGATTACTATGACCGAACTCATCGCCGTCGTCACCATTACCTTACTCGCTGTCATCAGTCCGGGGCCAGATTTTGCCATGGTGTCACGCAACAGCCTGCTGCTTTCTCGTCGTGCCGGAGTGCTAACCGCCTGCGGTATTGGCGGCGGTGTTCTTATCCACGTCAGCTACACCCTGATCGGGGTCGGCGTATTGATCCAGCAATCGCTGTGGTTGTTCACAGTGTTGAAAGCAATCGGTGCCGCCTACCTGATTTACCTCGGCGTCAGCATGCTGCGTAACGCCGGTGCAAGTGCAGCCGCCTCTTCAACCACACCGGCTGCCGTTAGCGATTTCGCTGCCCTGAAAACCGGATTTTTAACTAACGTATTGAACCCCAAAACCACCATTTTTATCGTTAGCCTGTTTATGCAAGTGGTTAACCCGCAGACACCGCTCGGCGTGCAAATCGGTTATGGGTTATTCATTGCACTTGCCCATATCCTCTGGTTCAGCTCCGTCGCACTGCTGTTTTCGGCACCGGGCATCAATGCACGTCTGCTGCGACTGCGTAAAGGCATCGACAGAGCGTTTGGTGGCTTACTGATCACCTTCGGGGCGTTGCTGGCCATCGCCGGGATAAAATAAAGCCGTGAGGATAAGTTCAGTATTCACTTCTATGCTTAGGGGGGCATATCGTTCAATCACCAAAACGGAGAGTGGAACATGGCGAAAATATTGGTTCTTTATTACTCAATGTACGGACATATTGAAACCCTGGCGGAGGCGGTAGCGGAAGGCGCTCGCCGGGTCAGTGGCGTTGAAGTGACACTGAAACGGGTGCCGGAAACCATACCGGCAGAGGCCTTTGCCAAAGCCGGCGGTAAACAAGACCAAAAAGCACCGGTGGCCAGCCCACAGGAGTTGGCCGATTACGATGGCATTATCTTCGGCACGCCAACTCGCTTTGGCAACATGGCCGGGCAAATGCGCACCTTCCTCGATCAAACCGGCGGCCTGTGGGCCTCGGGTGCGCTGTACGGCAAAGTGGGCAGCGTCTTCTCCTCCACCGGTACCGGCGGCGGGCAGGAACATACCATTACCTCAACCTGGACCACCCTGGCGCACCATGGCTTTATTATTGTGCCGATCGGTTACGCCACCCCGGAACTGTTTGACGTCTCGCATGTGCGCGGCGGTACGCCTTATGGCGCAACCACCATCGCCGGGGGGGACGGCTCACGCCAGCCGAGCCAGGAAGAGCTGACCATTGCCCGCTACCAGGGCGAGCACGTGGCGAAAATCACCGCCAAGCTGAAAAGTTAAGCAATAACCTTCTGTTACCTGCACTGCGGGGTCGTTGATTCCTTCGGCCCCATCTTGTTGCCAACCCGCAGCAAGGTTAAAATGCCGCTCAGCCTGCCATTCACTACCTGAACGTCACGGTCGAAATTCGTTCTGCCCGTCAATCACCGCCCTGTGCCCTGATGACGGGCGTTGTGTTTTTGCGCATAGCGAAGGGAAATAAGTCAGTGTCTAAAGATTTTGATGAACTAATAAGAGACATGGATCTTATTATTGAAAATGTAGACAGTTTCAAGGCTCTGGCCCCACGCGCACCCGAACCTCCTGTGACGCCGCCCGCGGTTCATCACTACGATTCGTTCTGCGAGAATGTGGCGCTGAAAGTGGTGCTGAAGGTTCTGCTCTCGTCGGTGGATAAAATCGTCAAGGTACAGATTGCCAATAAGGTCGAGCAGGAAATTGCCCAGATAGAACAGCAGGTAGTCCGCGCCGGTGGCGGGCCGGTATCGCCCGAAGATCTGGCTCAGATGACACAATACGTGCGTCGCACCGTCAACAACCTGTTGGAATAAACACCACCTGGGTTAAAAAACGTGCCAACCTTCGCAGACGATATGAATTTTTACGCCTTTTTTATATCGTCTGCCTTATTCTTTATATACTTAAAGAATAAATTGACTCATTGCCGACAGGCAACTCGGGCGCAAGTATGGTCAAGAATAAGCAGATTCTGGTCGTTATTCATCTTTGCAGTTTTTTAGTTTTCCTTTACAGCCTGTCAATGATTCCCCCTCTGTTGGTGGCGTTGTTGTATAAAGAAAAAAGCGTTTTTTCTTTCTTCTATACGCTGGTAATTGCCGGTTCGCTCGGCGGTTTGGGCTGGTTTAGCACCCGTCAGTCCAGGGTACAGCTGCGCACGCAGGACGGTTTTTTAATCATTGTGCTGTTCTGGCTGCTGTTTTCCATGGTCAGCGCCCTGCCGTTATGGATGGACGACACGCTAAACATCAGCCTGACCGATGCCATGTTCGAAGGCGTTTCCGGTATCACCACCACCGGCGCTTCGGTGCTCAATGATGTTTCCGGCCTGCCTAAATCTTTCCTCTACTACCGCTCCCAGCTCAATTTTATCGGCGGCCTCGGCGTCATTGTGTTGGCCGTGGCGGTACTGCCGTTGCTCGGCATTGGTGGCGCCAAGCTTTATCAGTCGGAAATGCCCGGCCCGTTCAAGGAAGAACGCCTGACCCCGCGGCTGGCCGACACTTCAAAAAACCTGTGGCTGATTTATCTCGGTCTGGGGTTGGCCTGCACGGTGGCGTTCCGCATTGCCGGCATGCAGTGGTTTGATGCCCTCTGCCACGGGATTTCCACCGTTTCACTCGGGGGGTTTTCCACCCGCAATGAGAGCCTGGGCTTTTACGATAGCTCGGCGGTGGAAATGGTCGGCGGGATTTTCTCTATCCTGGCGGCGGTGAACTTCACCCTGTATTTCGTCGCCGTAGGGCGCCGCA
Source organism: Serratia sp. S4 (assembly GCF_000347995.1). Lineage (NCBI taxonomy): Bacteria > Pseudomonadati > Pseudomonadota > Gammaproteobacteria > Enterobacterales > Yersiniaceae > Serratia > Serratia sp. S4. Next base: position 1,945,953 of record NZ_KB661120.1, on the reverse strand, counting down.
GCCTGAAGCCACTCTACAGAAACCCGGAACTGCGCTTTTTCCTGCTGGTGCTGTCAATTATCGTGGCGATTGTCTGCTTCGAGCTGTACCGCTCTGGCATGTACGGCGCCAAAGACTCCTTCGTACACGGTTTTTTCCTCACCAGTTCGATGATGACCGATAACGGGCTGGCCACCGCCGACTATGCCAAAATGCCCTCTCACACCATTATGTTGCTGTTGGCGGCAAGCTTTTTCGGCGGTTGTGTCGGTTCTACCTGTGGCGGTATCAAGGCACTGCGTTTTCTGATCATGTACAAGCAGAGCCGGCATGAGATTAACCAACTGGTTCATCCCAACGCCATTTTCACCATCAAGGTTGGCAATGCGCCTATTCAGGATCGCGTGTTGCGTTCGGTCTGGAGCTTCTTCTTTCTGTATGTCTTCTTCAGCTGTTTCTTCGTTTGGCTGCTGAACCTGATGGGCTATGACCTGGTTACTTCCTTCGCCACCGTCGCCGCCTGTATCAATAATATGGGATTAGGCTTTGGTGAAACCGCCGCCGGGTTTGGTACGCTTAGCGATGCGGCCAAATGGCTGATGTGCTCGGCGATGCTGCTTGGCCGCCTTGAGATTTACCCTATGTTGATTTTGTGCTCCCGCGCCTTTTGGCGTTTTTGACACCTCGGCCCTGTCGCCGCACTGCCTGTTTTCATCAACTTCGCTGTATCAACGCTGACACATTCATAACGTGAATGTGTTGCATTGTTGTATTCGTTTCATTGCGATAAGTTAATTTCACTGTAAATACATACAGTATTATTTTAACTTATTGAGGATATGAATATGCGTTTTAACAAGATGTTAGCTCTGGCCGCCCTGCTGTTTACCGCTCAGGCTTCCGCCGAGACACTGGAATCGATCGACAACTGTGCAGTCGGTTGCCCAACCGGCGGCAGCAGCAATGTGTCAATCGTTCGCCACGCCTATACGCTGAACAACAACAGCACCACCAAGTTCGCCAACTGGGTGGCCTATCACATCACCAAGGACACGCCAGCCAGTGGCAAAACACGCAACTGGAAGACCGATCCGGCGCTGAACCCGGCGGATACGCTGATCCCGGCGGATTACACCGGTGCCAACGCGGCACTGAAGGTCGACCGTGGGCATCAGGCGCCGTTGGCCTCTTTGGCGGGGGTCTCTGACTGGGAGTCGCTGAACTACCTTTCCAACATCACGCCGCAGATGGCCGACCTGAACCAGGGTTCCTGGGCACGGTTGGAAGATCAGGAACGCAAGCTGATTGACCGGGCAGACATCAGTTCGGTGTATACCGTGACCGGCCCGCTGTACGAGCGCAATATGGGTAAACTGCCGGGCACCCAAAAAGCACATACCATCCCCAGCGCTTACTGGAAGGTGATTTTTATCAATAACAGCCCGGAAGTGAACCACTATGCGGCGTTTCTGTTTGATCAAAACACCCCGAAAAACGCCGATTTTTGTCAGTACCGCGTAACGGTTAACGAAATTGAGAAGCGCACCGGGCTGATTATCTGGGCCGGTTTGCCAGAAGACGTGCAGGCGTCGCTGAAGGCCAAGCCGGGCGTGCTGCCGGAATTGATGGGTTGCAAGAGCTAACGCATAAACCGGAAACCCGCTGCGGCGGGTTTTTTATTCTTTACGTGCTGTTTTGTCAGAATACCTAAGCAAGTTTATTGCCGGAAAGTTATCGCCAAGTTAATATCCCGCCAAATTATTAGAAATAAAACCATAAGCAATGGAGTTATTCCATTGTTGATTATTTTTTATCCCTCTTTACCTGATCCCTTTTGCCTTATTCGGCACTAACACCTGTTGTGAGAAAAACACATGGAAAATTTGTTATCAGATGATGGTGGGCTACCAGCCAAAAATGGAACCGGTTTCAGTCGACGTGAAGTGCTGCTGGGGCTGGCCTCAACCCTGCTGGCAAGCTCGCTGCTCAGTTATCCTTTCCTCAGCCTGGCTGAACAACAAACTGCCTCAGCCAATCCGCTGCAGTTTGCCCGCTTCTTCAAAATATCCCAGACGTTGACCGAACATAACGATATCGATCAGGGGATGTCTGCGCGTATTTTTACTGCGCTGCATAACCAGAATCCCCAGTTCACTGCACAGGTTGAGCAACTCGGCGGCCTGCTGCAACCGGGCCAGAGCGCCCAACAGCTGCAACAGCAGGCCGTTCAGGCCGGCTTGCAGGATGTGGTCACCGCGATTATCACCGCCTGGTATACCGGCACCGTCGGCCATGGCCAAACGGCGCAGCTGATTGCCTACAAAGATGCGTTGATGTATCGCCCCGCCAGCGACGCGCTAATCGTTCCCACTTACTGCGGCAATGGACCGCTGTGGTGGACCGCAGCCCCGCCTGCCGTCAATGTTTCCTTGTGATCTAAGAGCCTTCTGATGAAAAAACCTGTATTTACCGCCGATGGCAACGCCTCGGCCGATATTGTGATCGTGGGCTCCGGCATCGTCGGCGGCATGATGGCCGATCAATTGGTCAGCCAGGGTTATTCTGTGCTGGTGCTGGAAGCGGGCCTGCGCATCGAACGCGGCCAGGCGGTAGAGAACTGGCGCAATATGCCTTTTGACAACCGCGCCGGCTCAGATTACCAGGGGCTTTACCCACAATCTGAATTCGCCACCGCGCCGCTCTATTTCCCGGAAAACAACTATGTTGCGCTGAGCGGCCCGAGCGCCGGCAGTTTCAAGCAGGGTTATCTGCGCACCGTCGGCGGCACCACCTGGCACTGGGCCGCCTCCTGCTGGCGCCACCTGCCCAGTGATTTCCAAATGAAAACGCTGTACGGCGTGGGCCGCGACTGGCCGATTTCCTACGACGAGCTGGAACCCTACTATTGCCGGGCCGAAGAAGAAATTGGCGTCGCCGGCCCCAACGATCCGCAACAGCAGTCCCCGGTTGAGCGCAGCAAACCTTACCCGATGGATATGGTGCCCTGGGCTCACGGCGACATCCGCTTTGCCGAGGTGGTAAACCCGCATGGTTACCGCTCCGTTCCCATCCCACAGGGGCGCAGTATCCATCCGTGGAAAGGCCGTCCGACCTGCTGCGGTAACAACAACTGCCAACCCATTTGCCCGATAGGCGCCATGTACAACGGCATTCATCATATTGAACGTGCTGAAATGAAAGGTGCGGTGGTGCTGGCCGAAGCGGTGGTCTACAAGATCGACACCGATGAGCAAAATCAGGTGACGGCAGTCCATTGGCTGGACAACAAAAAACAATCCCACCGGGCCACGGCCAAAGCTTTTGCGTTAGCCTGTAACGGCATAGAAACCCCGCGCCTGCTGCTGATGGCGGCTAATGAGCGCAATCCCAACGGTATCGCCAACGCTTCCGATCAGGTGGGCCGCAATATGATGGACCATTCGGGCTTTCACTGTACCTTCCTGGCGAAAGAACCGCTGTGGCTGGGGCGTGGCCCGGCACAAAGCAGTTGTCTGGTTGGCCCGCGTGACGGTGAGTTTCGCAAAGACTACTCGGCCAACAAAATGATCCTCAACAATATCAACCGGGTGGTACCGGCTACCCAGCAAGCGTTGGAAAAAGGCCTGGTCGGCAAAGAGTTGGACGCCGAAATCCGCCGACGCGCCGCCTATGGCGTCGATTTATCCATCAGCCTGGAACCGTTACCAGACCCCAACAACCGCCTGACCCTGAGTAAAACCCGGAAAGATGCTCATGGCCTGCCTTGCCCGGACATCCACTACGACGTCGGCGACTATGTGCGTAAGGGCGCAGAGGCCGCGCATAAACAGTTGGAGCACATCGGCCAACTGTTTGATGCCGATGAATTCAATATCACCACCAGCCTGAACGCCAATAACCATATTATGGGTGGCACCATCATGGGCCACAGCCCCGAAGACTCGGTGGTAGACGGCAATTGCCGTACTCATGACCATGCCAACCTTTGGTTGCCGGGCGGCGGTGCCATTCCTTCCGCCAGCGTGGTGAACAGTACCCTGACCATGGCCGCATTGGGCATCAAGGCCGCCGATGACATTGCGCGCCAGCTGGCGGTGAAATCATGAAAAAACAGCTAAAGCTGACGCTTTTGTCCCTGCTGTTACTCGGCAGTAGCGCCGCACAGGCGACAGACGACGGTGATTTAAGCGGTGCGGCGTTGATTAAAAAAGGCGAGCAGGTTGCCATCGCCTCCGACTGTCAGGCATGCCATACCAAACCGGAGGGCGGTGCGCCGTTTGCCGGCGGTTATGGCATCAGTTCCCCCATGGGAATGATTTACGCCACCAACATCACCCCGTCCAACGTCGAGGGTATCGGCAGTTACAGCGAAGAGCAGTTTGCCCGCGCGGTCAGGGACGGTATCCGTGCCGACGGCACCCACCTCTACCCCGCCATGCCCTATACCTCTTATACCCGCTTGAGCGACGCGGACATCAAAGCGCTGTATGCCTACTTTATGCACGCGGTGAAACCGGTCGATCAGAAAAATACGCTGACCGATCTGCCGTTTCCGTTCAATCTGCGCTTTAGCATGGCGGCCTGGAATCTGCTGTTTCTGAAAGAGGGGCGCTTTGCGCCAGACGCCGGCAAAAGCGAACAATGGAATCGGGGCGCCTATCTGGTCAATGGTCCTGGACACTGCGATACCTGCCACACCCCGCGCAATCTGCTGATGGCTGAAGACGATAGTCAGCCCTTGGCGGGCGGTATGGTCGGCAGTTGGTATGCGCCCAACATCACCTCCGACCCAATCAGCGGTATTGGTGGCTGGAGCCAGCAGCAATTGGTGCAGTACTTGAAAACCGGCCAGGTGGCCGGTAAGAACCAGGCCGCTGGGGGCATGGCGGAAGCGATCGAAAACAGCCTGCAGTACTTTTCCGATGAGGATTTATCGGCCATCGCCGTTTACCTGAAAAGCACTGCCCCGATCAGGGACCGCCATGACAGCCAGGCGGCCGACAGCTATGGCAAGCCGGCAAACGTTGAGCCTCAGTTGCGCGGGCTACACCCTGCCACGGCCAATAACACTCTGACCGATGGCGCCGCGCTGTTTAGCGGCAACTGCGCCAGTTGCCACCAGCCGGACGGTAGCGGCAGTAAAAATCAGGCTTACCCTTCGCTGTTCAATAACACGGCCACCGGTTCAGGTAACCCGGCCAACCTGATCTCGGCGATTCTGTTCGGCGTTGAACGAAGGGTCGGCGGTGAACACGTGCTGATGCCGAACTTTGGCCCCCAGTCGTATGTTAATCCTCTAAACGACCAGCAGATTGCCGCTATCAGCAATTATGTCCTGCAGCAGTATGGCAATCCTGCGGTTAAGGTCAGCGCCACGGACGTCGCCGTATTGCGGCAAGGTGGCCCTATCCCGCTGCTGGCACGGTTACAGCCTTATATGGCTCCGGCAATCGGCTTGGCGGTACTGGCCTTGCTCATCCTGGTCTGGCTGGTAGGGAGAAAACGGCGTTAAATGCTGTGACTGCAGGCTGGGGAGCTATCCCCGGCTTGCAGGTTTGGCCGCAAGCCACGCAGGGATAGTTTTTGCCTTCATCCTGAGGAATTCGGCATGGGTCGCTTTTACTGAGTTTGATTTTCCACACGGGTGATACCGTGTTTCTTCATCACTTCTTCCATGGTCAGATTTTCATCATCCGGCGTTTCGTCAATGACAACATCTTGCGGACGAACATAAGGTTTGGTGGCACGTTTGAACATCCACCACCAAACGAACACCAGAAACGCACCGGACTTCAGAAAGATCATGGTCCACAATGCTATTTGATACCAGGTCATCTCTATCTCCATGAAAGAGTTAAACGCGATCGCGTCGCTCTATTTTACCCTCTGTATGACTCTGATCAAGCGCCAACGGCACATCCCTCTGGTTCAAGCCGCTGTTATAGGGGTTTCTCTCATGAACTGCTCTACCCAGCCGCTAAAAGGCTCTTTCCTACCACTGACGCCCGGCAGCCGCAGTCTGCGGTGGTATTGAAGTACATACAGGCATTACTCGGCCAAGCTGTCTTTTCTCTTCGAAAAGAGTGAATTGTCTTTTCTGAGCGCCCTCTTTTCATATAGCGAAAACATCTAATAAAACCACTTAAAATAGCCGTTTTAACCAAAAAATGTTAATTAGCTCGTTTTTTCGCTATACTCGCCGAGTTAAATTTCTCGGGCAGCCGTTCGCCCACTTTTTATGGAGCTGTTTTAAAGGATTAACCCCCATTCCCTAACGGACTAGCTAGAAGGTATTCTATGAGCCAAAACGACACTGAAATTGTGGCACGTCGTAGCCATATCAATCCTCCGGTATTTTTTATTTCTGCCGCTTTAATCATCGTCCTGGTGGCCTTTGCCGCCCTTTACCCCGAGTTGGCCGATCGCAAATTCAAAGCGCTGCAACTGGGTATTTTCACTAACGCCAGCTGGTTTTATATTCTGGCGGTGGCATTGATCCTGATGAGCGTGACCTATCTGGGTTTGTCGCGTTACGGCAATATCAAGCTCGGCCCGGATCACGCCCAGCCAGACTTTAGCTATGTATCCTGGTTCGCCATGCTGTTTTCCGCCGGGATGGGCATTGGCCTGATGTTCTTTGGCGTAGCCGAACCCGTAATGCATTACCTTTCTCCCCCAGTCGGAACGCCGGAAACAGTGGAAGCGGCTAAACAGGCCATGCGCCTAACCTTCTTCCACTGGGGCCTGCACGCCTGGGCAATCTACGCCATCGTGGCGTTGATCCTGGCCTTCTTCAGCTATCGCCACGGCCTACCGCTGACGCTGCGTTCCGCGCTGTATCCGATTATCGGCGATCGCATCTATGGGCCAATTGGCCACGCGGTAGATATTTTTGCGGTGATAGGTACCGTGTTCGGTGTCGCAACCTCGCTGGGCTACGGTGTGTTGCAGGTTAACGCCGGTCTTAACCACCTGTTTGGCTTGCCGATCAACGCAACGGTGCAGGTGATTCTGATCGTGGTGATCACCGGGTTGGCTACGCTGTCAGTGGTTTCCGGGCTGGATAAAGGCATCCGCATTCTGTCCGAATTAAACCTCGGCCTGGCGGTGTTGCTGCTGGTGCTGGTAGCTGCGCTCGGCCCGACCGTGCTGCTGTTAAAATCCTTTGTCGAGAATACCGGCGGTTATCTCTCTGACATCGTCAGCAAGACCTTTAACCTGTATGCCTATGAGCCGAAGTCCAGTAACTGGCTGGGCGGTTGGACACTGCTGTATTGGGGCTGGTGGTTGTCATGGTCGCCTTTCGTCGGCATGTTTATCGCCCGCGTTTCACGCGGACGTACCATCCGTGAATTCGTTACCGGCGTGCTGTTCGTCCCTGCCGGCTTTACGCTACTGTGGATGACCGTGTTCGGTAACAGTGCCATTAATCTGATCATGGCCGAAGGTGCGCGCGATCTGGCTAACACGGTGCAAAATGACGTAGCACTGGCACTGTTCAACTTCCTGGAACACTTCCCGTTTTCTAATATTCTGTCGTTTATCGCGATGGCCATGGTGGTAGTGTTCTTCGTCACTTCCGCGGATTCGGGGGCGATGGTGGTAGATACCCTGGCTTCCGGGGGTACCGACCAAACTCCGGTCTGGCAGCGGATTTTCTGGGCAGGCATGATGGGCCTGGTCGCCATTGCCTTGCTGCTCGCCGGTGGGCTGAGCGCGCTGCAAACCGTGACCATCGCCAGTGCCTTACCGTTCTCGATGATCTTGCTGGTATCGATCTACGGGCTGTTAAAAGCCTTGCGTATCGACGCCCACAAACGCGATAGCCAGACGACGACCACGATTGCACCGACTGCCGCACGCAATCCGATCTCTTGGCAACGGCGTTTACGCAATATTGCCTATTTCCCTAAACGCTCACAGGTCAAACGCTTTGTCGGTGAAGTGGTTCAGCCGGCGATGGCGCTGGTGGAAGCCGAATTGGCCAAACAGAACACCACCTCCTCGATTGACGATTCACAGGACGATCGCATCCGTTTCGAAGTCGATTTGGGTGAAGACCTGAACTTTGTCTATGAGGTTCGCCTGCGGGCCTACATTCAACCGGCCTTTGCGCTGGCGGGCTTGAAAGACGAAGAGCGTGATGAGGAACATAAGTACTACCGGGGTGAAGTCCACCTGAAGGAAGGGGGCCAGGATTACGATGTGATGGGCTGGACGCAAGAACAGATCATTCACGATATTCTCGACCAGTACGAGAAACACCTGCACTTCCTGCACCTGGTCCGCTAGTAGCCTGCGCTACTATTCTATTCAGCCGCCCCATCCGGGGCGGTTTAGGTTGCTGACAAAGCAGGAAAAAGCGTGGTTTTTCCTGCTTTGTGGTGATCAGCCGAAAATCAATGAATTGATTTTCCTTATTTTTTATTTATCGACCTCTACTCGCTCTATTCAGGAATGAGTTTGTCATCAGTCTGAACCGCCCCATCCGGGGCGGTTTTTGCTTCCAGTAAATCCCTGGCATGTGGTTCACTGTTATCGGGTTTGATGCCCCGCAGCCACTTTCAGAGGCTATAATTACGATAATAAACGGAATTTATTGCAATTTTTAGCACCGTTTTTATTTTGATGCTTTCAGTTTTATTTCAGCATAACGGGCGGTCAGCTGCTTCAGATGCACTTCCAGTTGGGCCCTGCCAGCAACAGGTAAAGGTTCTCCCGCAGGGTTTGCTGACAATGCTCGCAGTTGCTCTTCTGCCGGTATGGATTGGTTAAATGACTGCATGGTTGAAAATACCACTGATTTCAGCTCACTGACCGTCATGTATTTCCCCTTCTGCTCATCCAGCCCGCTCAGCCGGTCACTCAGTTGCTGTAGCTTCGTCATCCCTTGATGCCAGCCATTCAGGTTTTCTGTCGGTATGCCGGCAGCGTTCAACTGCCGTTGCCACTGTTGTACCAGAGGTTTAGCCTGCTCCGGCCAAAGCGCCTGAGCCTGTTCTACGAGCTGCCGACTGTAGGCAATATTCCAGTCAGGAGGCAATTTATCCAGCCGGGCAAGCTGCTGTTGTGTTTGTGCAATTCCAGTTTGTGGCAACGGAGATTGCTGACGCAACATATCCAACTGCTCAGGCGTGAGTATTGTGGGTAACGGTGCCAGAGATGCAGCAAACTGAGTCTGTAGCGGGTTCGAACGGTGTAAAACATGCCAACCCCACACCGTTGCCGCACTTATCACCAGCATGGAACACATCCCGGCGGCAAAGAAATACCACTTTTTTGCCGGAACCGGCACCGCTGCCAGTACTTCCACATTCGCCTGGTGTTCTGGTTGCGTTACGTACACCCATTTCACTGGACTGGCTGGTACGTCTTTCTCTGCAACCGGAATAGCAGAGTGGGCTTCAGATGATATTCCTGAATCATTCATTGTCGCAGCAGGCAGCACGCTACCGGGCTGAATAACAACGCCGGAACCTGATGCACCGTCACTGTTTTCCAGCCGAACGGCACTGTTATGCATCAGGGTACGCAAGGTATCGAACTGGCTCAAATGTTTGAGCTCCAGGCGCTGTAATATCGCCCCCAGGCTGGCAAGCTGCTGTTCTGCAAGATAAAGCTGGCTAAGGTCACTGTAATTCAGGGGGAGAGTACGCATCAGTTGTTGTATACGCTGGCTCAGACCGCTGAGGATTTCCATCCGCGCATGTACCGGCTGCGGCCAGAGCGCCCCCCACTGGTGGCTGATCAGGGCTTCCAGGATGGATAATCCTTCATTCAGACCAAACAGCCCGGCCAATTGCGTACGGGCCAATGTGTACCAGGCTGCCGTCTGTAGCTCCACGCCATTTTGTTCAAACAGCGAAAGACAGAGTTTTTCAGCATAACGCCAGTTCACATCCGGACGCGCCGGATGTGACAGTTTGCTCAGCTCATCGCGCAGGGCAGCATAATCCGGCAATGTTCGCGGATCGTTGCCGGTTTTAATTTTACGGGAGGGAATGTCATTCATGACCAGATATCCATTTGATCTGCATACAGAATTGGAGAGTTACCATATCGTTTTGCCCTCTTTCAGGGGGTAATCAGTTCTCTCCCCGTGCTTCTGTCCAGGCACCGCTTGGTAACAGCCTCCCAATAGGCATTGAAATTTTTGCTGTTGATACATGCAGAGCAACAGCGACAGCTTAAGGCCGGTTTGCAGTTTCATTTGGAATATCCCTATAAGTTAAAAGGCGCTGACCTCTTCTGTTTTCTTGAGTTTACGGCGAATTATCAAGATACTGCTGTTGTTTCAGATGGCGTAACACCACCCGCCCCTCAGGCATAAATTCGGTGCCATAGCGCACCAGACCTATGCCCTTCAGCTCTGCATCAATGGCGTAACGCAGTTCACCGGGCTGAGCCTGTTCCAGTATCACCACGGCAACGTTTTTCAGGCGGGGTTCATATTTCAGCAAAACGGATGTCAGCGTGCCCATCAGTTGATGTGAGGTACCCGGCATCCCCTGCAGGATTTTCGCCATATCAGGCAGGCCGTAATCGGGTAAATGAGCCAGCGTCCCGGCGCGACAGTTGAGGATGCGCTGCATATTGTCCAGCACCGACAAAATGAACTGATTTTCTTCGCTAACCTGATGGAGGCCGAGGCCGCCGGCGAAATTGCCGACCAGCATTTCATACAACGACGGGGGATTATGTCCCTGAGGCATTAATCGTCCTTAGCGGGTAGCAATGTCAGATAGTTATTCCCGGCCTCCAGGATGCGCGGCTTATCCGGGTCCAGCTCTTCACGCTCAATCACCCGCCTCCAGGTGTTATTAACCAAATCCGGATGACGGAACAGCCCCGCGACCGCCACAAACTTCGCATCGGCTTCCATGGGCATATTGAGGCTGGCATCGCCGCCCGGCTTCACCACCACATCGCGGGTGGCCAGCAAATCGGTTTTCAGGAGGGTGTCGCCGTCTTTCAGCAGTTGCTGATACACCGTCTTGTCGAAGGTTTTGCGGTCTTTCAGCTGGTAAACGCGCACCACAACCGGCTCAGACAGCGAATTGCTCTCTCGGGCATCGGTATTGAGCGCCTCGCGCGCGGTAAAATCCAGATGCAGGATTTTAATCTTCTTGTAAAAAACGGCGGTGAAGGCCGACTTTGTGCCGTCCGTGACGCTCTGCGTCACCCCACAGCCCGTCAGGCTGAACGCCAGCAGCGCGAGCTGCCAGCGTGCGGTTTTAGTCAAATTGGTAGGTAACACGTCGGTTTCCTTGTTGTGGTGTGGCGGGCTTCATGCCGTGGTAATAGCCCAGATCCGTCGTAAAGGTCTGCGGGATGTCGTCCGGGAGCAGGTCCCCTTCCGCGCCCAACACAGCATTCATCCCCAGCCAGAAAGGGCCATCACCCAGCGGCGGGACGGTCAGCAGGCGGGTACTGACTCTGAGCTGGATTTTTGCCTTAAACCGCCAGCCCAGATAGACCCGCAGCATCACCAGCAAATCCTGATACAGCAGACCATCCGGCTTCCAGCCCTGCGCTTCCTGCTCGTTATCCGTTGAAAGCACAATCAGCAACTGGCTGTTGGCATCCATAGCTTCATCACCGAGCGGCGTGTTGCCATCCAGCAGAAAGTCCTCATCACCGTAAAATCCCAGCGGCTGACTGATTTCCACCGGCCGCAGGCAATACGGACTGACCTGCACCGCCGTATCCGGTGCCAGCAGGCTCACCAGCGCCTGCATCCCTTCCTGGGTTTTGCCGGGCTGACGCAACACGCCCAGCAGCGCCAGAAAGCGTGACACCGGCGTGGCGATGTGATTTGCCGTCCCCGGAATACCCAGCCCCACCAGGCCCAACAGCGATTGCGAAATGCTGTCGGTTCCGCCGGGTTCGAACGCGGCCGGGTAAGAATGCTTTCGCCAGATGCGATAAAACTGCGTCAGGATGCGATGGCTGAAGATATCCAGAAAGCCTTGCAGCGCTTCGTGCCCTTCCCGGCGCTGGGTGATGTCATCGAGATAGGCCGTCGGCAACGGTGAGTCGACACCGTACATCCCCATAAAGGTGGTGCGGATGAGCGGTGGCTTACTGTCGTCGTTCTCGTCATATTCAACGGCTTTCAGTTCACTGACCGGAAATCCCATCCCCGGATGCGGCGCAAATCGCACCGGGTCATCCGCGGGATGACTGGTTGAACCCATCAGCGGTCTGCCCGGATTACGCTTCTCCAGCAGTTGGCATAAACGGTAAAAGTTAATGCGGTGAAGGTCGGCTTCCAGCCGCGGGGTCAGCCGGGAATGCGGCGGTTGTGCTTCTCTTCCCATTCCAGACGTTCTCCGGTCGGTTGCAGAATGATAATCAGGCGGTTAAACAGGTAAATATCGGTATAGAGGGCAAAAAAGCGGCTCAGCATCTCGCCGAACAGGCAGATATCACCCCGCCCGGCAAAACCGTGGCTGTCGAGGGTCACTTCAATCTGCACGCCGCGCACCAGATAGCCCTGCTCGAAGCGCTCGGTTTCGCTGTGCTTCACGTCGATGATGGCCTCCAGGCGACGGCGGTTCATCTCGCTGTCCGTCCACTCATACAGCGCCAGAGTACCGCGCAGCACGTCGGCGTTATCCATCATCGAGAGGAACCCGCTGCCGAGGTGGCTCAGCACGCGCCAGTGAAACCGGTCCTGCGCCGGTGGGTAACAGGGAAGCGTTGGCGCACACAGGTTGCGCACGGCGATGCTGGTCGAGGTGGTTTTCATCACCGTATCAAGCACGGTACTTTGCAACGTACGTCGTGGCAGCTGGCCGTTGGTGCCGGTGAGCGTCAGCGACAGGCTTTCATCTTCCGGCACAGTGTGATGGTCAAAGGCTTCGCCACCGAGGATCAGCCAGGTGTTATGCAACCCCGAAGGGCCACGGCGTACGCGGGTGTGGTAGTAATATTCCGGCGCTTGGTGGCGCATCATTCCGCCTTTGTGGCGAAAACTGGAGAACGGCACATAGGTATGCTGACTGGATGACGTCACCGAATCCACGGCGTAAATCTCGGTGTGGCCGTCCTGCACGCGCATCGGGCGCAGCATGTATTCTGTTTGCAGGGAGTTCAGCGCCAGCGGATCAGACTCCAGCGGGAAGAGGTTGATAACCGGCACGCAGTTAAGGCGCAGATGCTTTTCGGTAAAGCTGAAGTCATGTTCCCAACGTTCAGCCAGCACCACATCGATTTCAAACCAGGGGAGCGCAGCCGGAAAGGCGACGCTCTCCAGCCCTCGCAGGCCGGTGAACATGAATTTCTCGCGGAAGGTGAAGTACTCCAGCAGCAGTTGATAGCCACTGAAACTGCTACTGCCTTTTGGCCATAAGGCATCGTCATCGCCAAAGCCCTGCGCGGTGAAATGCCCATCCAGCGGTCTTCTGTCTATATCGCCCGGCATCCGCAGCCACATCCGGGCCACATTCAGGGTAAAGGCTGCGTGCATAGCGCAGGCCAGCGGCGCATCGGCGTTGAAGTAAAGTGAAATACTGCTGAGATCGATACGGCTCCAGTCTGCCAAATTACTGCAATTAAAACGCAGTGTGACAACCGAACGACCATCCGCGTCGGTGGTCAGTCTGGCCTGCTCCAACGACAGCGGCTGAAGGTTGAGCTCTTGGGTGGTGGTGTAACGGCAGCGCGTCCCTTTTTCGCCAATCGGACGCGACAACACCTCGAAACCTTTGGCGATCCGCATCTGCTCTTTCATTTCGCGCCAGTCCGGCGTGAATTCGACCACGGACATGGAAGGAATGGTGCGCAGGTAATGCGGCCACAGCAGGCTGACCAGCCCTTCGGTCAGCTCCGGCAAATCGTCGTCCAGCTTTTCGCGAAGCCGGCCCATCAGGAAGGCAAAGCCCTCGAACAGGCGCTCCACATAGGGGTCGCGTGCGCCAGATTTATCGAGGTTCAGCATCGCCGCCTGCTCAGGATGAGCGCGCGCAAACTCTTCACCAGCTTCCAGCAGGTAGCGCATTTCGGCGTCGTAATAACGCAGGGTTAAGTCGTCCATAGAGTTATCATCTTTTTGTTCGGTGTGTTAACCACACAGCACTGCGGCGCGTGCCGGATCGAGAGAAATCAACCCGGAGAGCAATATGTCCATCTCAGGCTGCAGACGGGTTTTATCCGCCTCACTGCGCCCGGCCTTGCCACGCAGCAGTTTGAGTCTGCGAGCTTTGACCTCAAACATCAGCTTTGGCACCCATTGTTCAAGCGTCAGCTCTCGGGCACTGACATCGAGTTCACCCAGCAGGTGCAGCGCCATTTCGTTTTTACCGTACTGCTCGCTCACCCGAGCCATCAGTAAGCGCATCAGCCATCGATCGCGGGAAGAGGTGTAACCCGGCTGAACCTGCAACCAGCTGAGCGCGGCTTCAATGCCTTCACTGTCTGCTTTCGCCAGGACCTCAGGTTCCAGCATCAGTACATCATCACTGTTGCTCGCCGTTGCCGTCACCGGTTCATCCTTCCAGCCCGGCATATCATCCAGCACGTTTTCTTTAATCCAGTTTAGGGTCACTTCATCAGCGAAAGGCGTGCCGTCATTGAAGGCCAGCGCTTCCAATCCCGGAAGGCGGGCCAGCAGCCCTTCCAGGCCACGGCAGAGGATGTCGGCACGCACGCTGTCGTTATCCAGCTTGACCAACGCCTGCCAGGCGTACCACTGCACATCCAGCCACAGATGGTTAACCCCCTGCGCCAGCAGGGTATCCGTATGCTCCAACAGCTCAGACCAGCTTTTTTGCAGGTACAGACGTTTGAGATGTGCCCTGTTATCTGGCTTGGGGGGAACCAGCCGGGTGCGCCCGGAGGCGTCCAGCGGCGGCAACTCCGTCAGCGTGTCCCAGCGCACACTTTTCAGCAGATGATGTCCGGCCAGCCAGCCACCGGGCTGATCGCGGAGATATTTCGCCAGCACTTTGGCCTGATCGAGCAAATCACGTCCTGACGTGACGGCGCTCATCACCGGCGCCGATAATGCTGGCCCCTTAGTAGCGGTTTCTTCACGACTGGTTTGCGGCACCAGACTGTTAGCGCCACCGCTCTGCACCAGCCGGTTATCCAGCGCCTGATGCAGCCCTGCCAAATCCGGACGAGCGTCCTCAGCAAACGTTTGGAGTGCCTGATCGGCCAATAACAACGCCGCCGTGATGCGTTGCATGACGGCCATATCCACTTCCGGGTACAAAGACAGGCTGTCTGTCACGCGGCTACTGCCAAGCCACTCCAGGGCAGATTTGCGGCTGCGCTCACGCCGAGGATGCAATCGGGTTCCGAACTGCGCCAGCATTGCCGCCAGCAGCTCAAGCCCCTGAGCAAGCCCGGACTCGCCATCCTGATGCAGACGCGCCCAAATGTAGAAGGTGATGACACGCAGATCCTTGCAGGTGCCGGTCAATAGCCTTTCCGCCAGTTGGCAAATCAACCCGGTATCAATCCCCGAGAGCTTGTTGACCTCTTCGCGAATACGCTGGAAATCATCGTCATAGCCCGGGTCTTCTCCGGTCGGTTCATTGTCATTGATGGGTGTCAGCCAGCGTTCCCAGTCAGCGCTACGTTCCCTTGCCATCGCCAGTAAGGCATTTTCATCTGCCCCACAGGCGCGGAGTATGTTCTGTAGTGCGCCCATTATTCCATCCCCTCCATGGCTGAATTCTCTGTGCCGGTCAGCGCCTGTGCAGTGGCGGCATCCACGCTGAATATCTGCTCAGGAAGCCTGAAACCGCGTAACGCCAGCAACGCCAGCGGCCCTTTGCCCAGTTGGGAACGCAGAACCCACTGCAGCGTGCGACCATCCGGAGCGGTAAAACTCATCATCCACTGGCTGCGGTCAAGCTGTTTCCGCTTGCCCTGTTCCAGCCAGCGAATGAAGCCCCAGGTGCCACTGTAATCCCCGAACAGACGTGTACCGGCGCTGGTTGAAGTCCAGGTCAGCATCGCACCGGGCTTGAAGGTATCCCCCGGCCAGCGGAAGGACTGCCAGTCGGCCATCTGGTTGAAGTAATGCAACTGCTGCCCGTCAATCGTTAGCTGGGTTTCCACCACCTGCGGTACCGGGCGGGCCTGTAATTCGAAGCTGATGCCCTGACTGCCGTCGGTAAACAGAATGTCGGATAACTGGCTCAACTGATTTAACGCTTTCAGAAACGCCGGGTTAAACGTCAGCCCCTGGCTGTTAGTACGGTTCGGCACCCAGCGGCTGCCTTCTTTATGCAACACACCGCTGAGTTCAGCGGTCAGGAAACGGTCGATACGCCCAGTGTCCTTGCGGATAAACTCCGCCAGCATCGGCAGGGAAGCGTCGCTTTTGCTCGCGGCAAACGGGAAGCGCCCCTCAAAGGCGGTATGCCAGTTTGCTACCACTGAACGGCTCCAGCGGGCGTTCAGGCTGGCTGCAGACGGTTGCAGTACGGTTTCCCAGGCCTGCGTCAGCGGCTGCACAAACAGGGTGTTGCCAAAACCGCTCCATTCCTCACCCAGACTGGCCGCCACCAGGCTGCCGTACTGCTGGGTATCGGTCAGATCCACACTTTTGCCCTGGAATACGGTCTGTGCCAGGGTCTGCATCATCTCCTGCGGATCGTTAGCACTCGCCACCTGTTGCAGGCGCAGACGCACACGGGTGATACGGGTGAGGTAGGTTTGCAGGCTCAGCGTGCTGTCGGCCGACATTAGGTTGCTGGCCTGGTTTTTCCCCATCAGGGTTAGCAGCGGCCCGAAGGTGTCATCCAGCGGTCCCTGCGGCCCGGCTGCACGCTGATCGATAACGGGCTTATCCTCACTACCGAGCAGATCTTTTGCCGACTTGATAATGGAATCCGACAGCCCTTCGCGCAGCTCGCCGGCTTGTCCCTGCCAGGCCAACGTATTCATCAGCGCAATCATCGGCGACTGACGCACATCGCTCATCAGTGTCAGTTGGTCAGTCACATCCGCAATGTTGTGCGCCGGATTCAGCCGCAGGCTGTTGAGGAAGTTCAACCAGCTGCCGGCAAAATCAGTGAAATAACGCTGCGTCAGACGCGCTTTCAGCGCTTCCGGAGAAAGGTCGGCAGAAACGGCCTTGCGACTGTCGCTCAACACCCAGTCAATCTCATCCCGGCGCGAGTTTGCCGCTTTCTCGATGGCCTGCTGAATGCCCCCTTCCCAGGCCTGACGGGTGAACATCCCCGGCACCACGTCATCGGTGGAGAACAGACGGCGGGCATCGGTCCCACTGGTCATGTCTTCCAGTGACACATCGGCAAAGTTACGCCGTACCGATTTGAGCATGTTTTCGTAGAGGGTTCCCTCCGCATTACGGCGACCAATCTGCTGCAACAGCACCTGGCGGCTCTGGCTGACCAGCGCCGCATCCGGGGTGATTTTCCACTGCGGCTGTTCCAGCAACCCAGATATAGAGAACGCCCACAAGTCTGGCGCAAGGCTCTGCCACAATCCGGTGGAAATCCCCTGCCGGGTGGGTTGCACCCTTTGCATGGTTTGGGCGTAGAACGCGCCATCCACTTTGTCCGGGCGGGACATCATCAACCAGGCTTTCAGTTGGTCATAACCGGATTTCGCCAGCTGTGCGCGCTGGTCGCTGTTAGGTGCCGAGTTTGTCAGCGCAGTCAGTTTTTGCATCAGGGCAACATTGGCCGGATCGCGGATCAGGCGATCATTCGCCACGCCATACCACGGGAGCAGCGCGCTCAACAGTTGCGGGTTATGATCGAGGCCAAAACGTTGATACCAGGGTGAACCGCCCTGAACATGATGTTGCAAGCGGCCGGCATCGTTACGCAGGTCATGCAGGGCCGTCAGTTGAGAGTCAGAAACTGAAGGATGCTCGACCAGAGAACGGGCTTTGCTCGCTACAGAAGAAATATGACTATAGTTCAGGGCAAAAGAGAGCAGCAGCCCGGCGCCCCAGATACCGAGCGCAGCCATAATGCCCCATGCCAGCGTCTGCTCCCAGGCCATACCGACACGGCGGCCACGTACGCGGGTGCAGTCGTCAACAATACCCTGCCAGGTCACCGGCAGGGTCAGCGCATGAAGTTGTGATTCAGGAACATATTTCTCAGCGTCGGCAAATGCAGCGCCGGCTGTTCCCTCTGACGTATCAGTGGGTTTATTCTCCGGCAGGCTGAACATCAGGCCACGCAGCGGAACGCGCTGCTGGGAGGCAGAGAACCATGGCACCAGTTGCTGAGCCCAACGGGCAATACCGCCGTCTTTAAGGTGCTGGCCCAGGCGCAGCAGGAAGTCGCGGCTGTTGTTCTCAGCGACCTGGCTCACGCCCTGGGCCCGTAGCGCCGGCAGCAGCAGCTCAAGCTGGCGGGTAACATCGTCTGCATTAGCGTGTTGCGGAAAGCTTGCCCCTACCGCCTGTTCAGAGCGCGTCGCCTGCGACCAGTTGCTGTCACACAGTTGCCACAGCCAGACCGGGGTGGAATAGCGCAGCAGTTCGCTGATTTTTTCCAGCCCGCGTAAATCGTTATCGCTTATCTTCGGTACCAGGTTGAGAGACTGAGGTATTACCCGGACAATCCCGTCCAGTGGACGACTCCGGCGCAGTTTGCGCAGGGCGGCGTATTTTCTCTTGTCCGGTTCAGTAATTAGACTACCACCGTAAATCAGAACGGTACGGTCGCTCTCAAGCCACTGACTTTCCTGCAGACCGGGAACCAGTTGTTCGATTGCCGCTTCGTCGCCGGTGACCAACAACAGTCGGGCTTTGCGGCGCCAGAAGAGTGTGTAGCGTCGGCGAAGGTGGGTGCGAATCTGTTGACTGATCGTCACTACAGCAGATACTGGAGTCATCTCTTTCTTTGGTGACACCTTAACATCATCACCCTGCGCATTTTTCCGCTCTTTGCTGAAGCTGCGCTTACCTTCAGCGTGCGCGCCAAAGAACAGAAATATTCCAATCACGGCCAGAGCAATGCCAGCTGCCACAGAACCGCTCAGCCAGGCATACCAGGCAGAAGTATCCCTGATGAGCTGTAATTTTTCAGGATGCCAGTAAACGATACCCGGAACAGCAATACTGCAGACCAGCGCAATTAACACCACAAGCCAGAATACAATTTCCGGTTTCTTAAACAGCGAGAGGAATCGCCTCATGCCTCGCTCTCCTTAGCGGAAGTCTCAAGGGATACAACCATATTCAGCCCTTTCCATGTTTGTGTTCACGGCATACCAGTAAATGGGGTGCCGGTTGTTGTATTGATTGTGTAGCACCTGCCACGGCAAGCCAGAGTGCAGCGTTACCTGCATCCCCCAGAAAATCATTAAAGTTGTGAAGCCCCGTCAACGGGTCAACACTTTCCAGGCCCGCTGCATCAATAGCTTTCATCAACATGGCATACACTTCGGTTTCGGCATCAACCCCACGGAGCCAAAGATGCTCCAGCTTTTAGGCGTTAACCGGTACCCAATCGAGTGCCTACTTTACGGCATAGTGCAGCGAATCCATCTCACCTTCACCAGCTTCCGGTCGATGCAGAAAGGCAAGCAGCGGGATAACGTCCTGCGTCAGGCGGTTCCCCAGCAGCACACCGCTTATCGCCTCCGTCGCCCCTGGCGTATTGGCTGGCGTGTATTGCCACAACACGATCAGAAGTACGGCCTCGCTGCGAATATAATGGTCGAGCCAGTAATCAATAGCCTGTGCGCCGTGACTACTCAAGGCAGAGGCCGCCTGTTGAATGTCTGACTGTTTCCACGCTTCCCGGAAAAGTGCGAATGCTTTCTCTTCAGAGACTTTCCGGTGGCGCACTCATGGCCGTGCTCTGCTGCGTTAGCCGCGTTCGTTTCCTGTCTTCTTCACTGGCAGGCTCGGACATATAAAACGGCATGTCGCCCATGTTCTCCTACGGCTATTCATGCGTACCGGCGTCTGTACAACCCACAGGCCTCAGGCAGTACTTTGCGAATACCGGCGGTCCGACATTGACAGGATTATCCAGATCGGTTGAGTTATTGCCGCCTTTGCTCTGTTGGGGAATAAATTCATAGGTGTCGGTGTATATCGACGGAATAAACTCAGCCCGGCACGGGCAGGTACTTCTGCTGTGCAGCGAACCGGCAATACGGCGGCCATGAATAAAATCGTCAGGTAAGCCCCCCATTATTTTAAAAAGACCTGGATGCTTACCGCAGGTTACGCTGTGCTCCTCGCAGGCCTGCAATCGCCCGAAATGCATATGATCGGGCATTCCTTCTGTGATCACCCCTCCGCAGCTTGTCTTGTCGTCCTGAAACAAAAAGTGTCCAACCGCCATCGCGTTATCCTTACTTGTTTTCCTTTCATGCGTTTCTGCACTTCGTCTGTTATCTGCGCATAACGCCGTTTCCGCTGCCAGCGGACCCATTAAGCCAGTGCGTGCAGTTTCATTTATTCTCGTGTCCGGCTCCGCTTTAAGGTCACCCCGGCAATCAGCACCGAGCCATGGCCTTCAGCCCAGCCGTGATCGCGCAGCTGCGGTGTCAGGGTGTCCACTGTCATCGTCACCAACAACCAGTAGCAAACGGACTTTCAAACGCCAGAAGAAGCTGTAAACGGAGCAGAGATGCTCGCGCACGTCACGGGCGATATTGCGTGAAATCGAGGGAGCCAGCTGTGGCGAACTGATCGATTTCGCTTCTTCATCGGTGGACGCATGGACAAGATGCTGGTCAAAATCACTGAGCCTGCCAAAGCGAGTTTGCAGGAACACCGGCACGGTGAGTGGAATCCCCAGTCCGGTAGCCACAAACAATCCCGTCGGCCAGTGGCCGTGCCAGCCACCAGACCCAGCGCATCAGGATGACGCCAGACAAGCCAGCACAGAAAAAGCGCCCCAGCCATTAAAAACGTGATGAAAATCCAGAGGAATAACCTGCTGTGAAGCAGGCGAAAAATATATTTCACGATTTACGCGCCCTGTTAACCCCGGACTCACGCGAGGGTAATGGCCTGTATCCAGAGTGTCCCAGTGCCACGATCGGCGCTGATAGCCAGTTGTGCGGAGCCAGTCTGCTGCGCAGCAAGTGTCGCCACGGCTGCGGCCAACCACGGGGACACGCAGCCGGTATGTCCTATGATAAGGTCGGTGTTATGACGACCTGCCGGTGACGGTACGCCGGAAAGAAGCGGTAGCGCCATCGCCGGGATAACGGCGGAAGCCTCCTCTCCCGTCAGACCACTGAGCCAGAGGTGTTTAACCTGCCCAGCCTCCAGGGGTACCCAGTCAGCTGCCTGCGCTATGCCTTCGTCGAGCAATTGTGGGCCGGCCCGTTCCGGGCGGTGTAACCACGCCAGCGGCGGTACAGAGTTCTGCGTAAGTCTATTGCCCAGCAGCAACGCTACCATTGCCTCCGCACTTCCCTGACGCATTTCAGGTGCGACCTGAGCAGCAATGACGAGCAGCAGTGATTTGTCGTTGATGCGGTTATCAAGCCACTCATCAATAAACTGCGCACCATGGCCATCAACATATTCAATCCGCTGTGCAATGCCGGCCGCCTTCAGGCTGTCGTGCCAAGCCGGGATGAAACGACGTGGCAAAATAGAGGTGTCAGCCTCAAACAGCACCGCGAGAGTTTGTTTCGGGGAGAACGGTGCGAGTGCGATTGCAACATCAGCCAGCAGCTTCTGAAGCCGGGCCTGAAACACCATTAGATCCTGCTGTTCGGGCTCAAGTGAATCATCACTCTCCTGCCCCTCAGGAGGGGTTGGGAGAAATGTATGTAAACAAAAGTCTTCCCGACCGCGACCGGGCTGGCTTTTGAGTATTGAGGGCCCTTCCATTAACAATGTCACCGGGGTCTGTCCCGGTTCCTCTGGTAACGGAATATCCACGCTTATATGCAGGATCTGGAGCGCCCGGCGGCCCCGGCGGGTTTCCCACAATAATGTTTCTTCACGCCTTCTGTCCCAGCCATCAGCATGATTGTGCTGAAACAGCCAGAACAGCAATCGCAGAACAAACACCAGTAACCAGACCAGCATGATGGCCGCAGGAAAGAGTATCCAAAATTTTGTACCCTCCCCCTGCTGTTCAAATGCCAGACCCACTATTGCAGCCACAACAGCCAGCGCCCCCAGAGCCGAAAACCAGTAGCCGAAACGGATGGGGGCCGGACGCCAAGCGGCGGGGGGAATAATTTTAAGATTTACCGGCATAATCAGGGCATAAAGACCAGTTCAGGTGAAACAGTATTAAGATTCAGTTGCGCGCGGAGGTTGGTAAATTTAGGCGGCACAATCCAGTCAAACGTAACTCCGTCCTTATTCCATGTAATCGATGAGAAATCTTCCAGCTTCTGCCAGCTATTTAATTCCAGTGAACGCCAGCAACTGACAACCATTATACGTTGTACCCTAGTCGCTTTTTTAGCTTCAACCTGGTAAATATCGGCATACATTTCCTGCCCGGCACCGCACTGGGCGGTGGGGTTCCCCGGGCGTGAGGGGAAACCATTAATTAAAAGGAAATACTGTCTGTTACCTACGGTATGCAGCTTCCCGTCACTGTATAGTGATACCAGTTCTTTTTGAGGTGTAATCGTTACACCTTCAATCGCTAACGGTTGCTGGCGGTTAAATATTTCTTTGATTTCTGACGCGGAGGCATTCAATGCTGCGCCAAGAAAAAACACAAGGAGTGAAGTATTTTTCATGTATTTATTGTCCATAAACTTTATCGGCATAACACAATCCTGAATAAACCCATGCATGCTCTGCAGACTGCCCTGCTGAGCCAGAAGCGTAGGTTGGCTGATCACGATTATGTAGCTGTTCTTCAGTCTGACCAGCATTCACGGGGTTATTCCTATTCCAGCCAATATTTCCGGTGGTACTGTCACACAGGTGATTGTATTTACGTACCCAGGCGCTTGTCATGTCATCCCATTTGTAATAGTACCCCCCGTTCCACAAAGCGATTGCTTCCCGCTCTACCATTTCGTCCGTATAGGTTCCGTGCTGGTTGAGATGACGTATTGCCTGCTCACGCTTAGTCTGGAACAGGTCGCGTCCAGCTTTAACATTTTCCTTCCAGCTCCAGGTTGTGGTGTAGTCCGGAGCCGGATTTGTCATTTGAGCCATACCATAACCCTGGTCAAAGGACACAACAGGTTCACCATCACGATTAATAAATTGCTTATTGTAGCTTTCGTGAGCCAGCAGTTTTTCAAGCCCGGATGAGTTTTCAAGGGTATCAATAAAAGCGTGCAGATCTGCAACAGCCGGATTCTGGCCTTTTATTTTAATATTACGCTTAATGGTCAACTCACCAATCTTGACCGCAACAACCAAATCACCCCCCAGTACTTTTCCTTCACCAAAATTTACCGTCCATTTTTTTTCAGTCGAAGAAAACTCACCGGCATCCGAATACGTTCGTAATACGGCGTTTCCCCGAGCTCTTTCCCTCAGACCACTTTTTTTGGCATTCCAACTAATCGCCCAGGACCATTGATAAGGGCCAGTAGCTTCCGTACTGAATTCAAACACAATCTCCGGAATCGTGGCATCAGCATTTAAAGTAAAATCCGCATTATCCGCCGGCGTAATCCAGGTCGTATTCTCCGCGGTGGCAACCACCTGGACGAGGCTGTCCGGGGTGGTATTAGTGGTTCCCGCGTTCTGTGCGTTATCCATTTTTTGGCTCCTTGCTCCTTAAAACTTCAGTGAAAGTTTTTCAGCAGTACGGGTAACCACCCGCTCCGTCATGCCGTCTTTGTCCGTTATTCCCTCCCATACCTGCCCGGACGCACTGCTGATGGTATAGGGAACGCCAGCGCGCGGTGTGACTTTATCTGCCTCAGTGATACAGAACTGTTCGTTAAACAGATCGCTCACCTTGCCAGGTGGCGTGGCAATGGTTTTTACATCACTGGCGGCATCTTTACGCCCATAACGACTCGCACGGGTGTAATAGTCGCCGGTCGTCGCCAGCTCAATCCTGCCGCCGTCTAGTGTGATATAACTGCCCCCGGCATTTAACGTGATACTCTTTGCTGCCGTGATTTGGATCTCATCTTCCGTGCTGACAATGCTGATCCCCTTTCGTGCCAGTAGCTCCATCGTGTCGTTCTGAGCCTGCACCTGTACTGGCCCCTGATTCGCAATAAGCTTGATCCCCAGCTTACGAACAAACACGCTCAGGGCATTGCCAACCCCGATAAACAAATTTTTCACCACACCGACGTCAGCATTTTTACCGGCAGTGGCTATCAGGTTCTGGCCCGCCGATACCTGCAGGTGCTGTCCGCTGGTTAGTGCCACGCCATCCGGCGCACTGAGCAGCAGCACCGATTTTTTGAGGTCCATCAGCTGCTGTTCCAGCAGTTTGATTTGCGCCTGGAGATCGGCCGGGTTCGCGGTGGCGGTCTGCGCATCATTCGAAATGGCCGTCATCTGCTCCAGGGCGTCCCCCAGATTGCTGACCGCCGGTTGCATTTCCAGCACCTGACCCTGTGCCTTTGCCTGGCCATCGGCACTGATGAAAATGCCCTTCTGCGCCCGAATCGCGCCCCAGCCGTCGGTTCTGAGTTCAAAACCCTCGCCCCGTTTTTGCTTCTCGCTGTCAACGAGATGTCCGAGATTCAGTTGGCTCTTGCCGCCGTACTCCGTGCTGACCTTGATATGCTCCTGGCCCCGGCTGTCGTCGAGGCGGATTTTGTTGTTGCTCGGTGTGCGCAGTACGTTGCGCTTGTAGTTACGGATGGTGACGTGGTCGCCGTGCGCCGAGTCGTGCAACACGCCGGAGATGTACGGCCTGTCCGGGTTGCCGTCTTCAAAGCCAATCGCCACTTCGGTGCCTGCCAGCAGCGGCAGGTGCAGACCATAAGTGTCGCCGGCGTACGGGCGGGACTGACGCACCCACAGGCTCTCGAACCCGGTCTCCCAGTTATCACGGTCAAACAGCATGTTGACGCGATAACGGCCGTCTTTATCGATATGCCCGTAGGTGTCGTTTTCCGTGGTGCTGGTCACGCGGGCGGGCAATGTGCCCGCCATCACCGGACGCTCACCGGGTTCCGGGCGGAAACAAAAATCGGTGCTGTCCGGGATACCGCTGATATGCACCTCAAAATCTTTATCACGGCGGGCCGCGCTTTTCATCCCGGTGATGAACACGCCCTGGCTGAACGCCTCCGCCACTTCATAACCGCCGGTGACTTTCAGTACCTGTCCGGGCGCCAGTATCGGGCAACTGGTGATGGCGCTGAGTTGGGTCTGGCCGTTCAGGTAGCGTTCGTGACGCACGCGGGCATAAAACGCGCCGGACTCCGGAGCCGGGTTAGGGTCATAAGTACTGCCCTGCGTCAGGTAGTTGTCGGCATAGTGGTAAGCCTCGCCGTAGGTGGTGCTGTCGCCGCGGGTCGCATCCACCTGGGTGTTCATGTCATTGGTGGCCTGGCGGTAGTTGTAATCGTGGGTACTGACCTGCTTTTGCACCACGTGGTGATGGCTCGCCATCCCCCATACCGAATCCATGCCTTGCGCGTGCTGGCCCGATGGCGGTACCGACGGCAGAATCAGGCCTTTTTCGTAGCCCTGGCGGCTGTCGTAAAACTCCACCACGTCGATGTTCAGGCGTGTGTCGGTGGTGAAACGGAACCAGATCCCCACCTCACCCAGCAGGCGGGTGATAAAGTGCAGGTCATCCTCGCCGTACTGCATCACCTGTTCACGCCGCGGGTATTCTCTGGTTAGCGAAAACAAAAAGTCCTGCCCGCGCAGGTTATGGCGCTCGCGCAGGATTTTTTCCACAATCTGCGGCACCGACATATCCTGATAAACCGCGTTCTGATGCGAGCGGTCGAGCAATGCCAGACGCGGCTGTAGCGTCAGGGCGTAATGGGTTTCATCTTTTGAGGTGCTGAGGCGTTCAAAGCCACTCACCACGCCCTGGAGAACCCGAAGCGGCTGCTGAATTTTAATGCCGTAGCCCTGGTCGACAGGTGCCTGCAACGTCAGAGCCCCCATTTTCATCAGCATCATTTCCTTGCTGATGGCGTGGTCGTTACTGGTGAACTCAATGCGGTAGCTGAACGGCTTGCTCAGGGCCTCGTTGCCTTCAAACGCCAGCACATCAAGTTCTGACTCACCTCCTTTTATCGCCAGCAGGTGGTGGTTATGGCTGAATCTTATTGGGAGACTGGTGCTCATACGCGCTCTCCTTGTGTAGGGTCAAACTCCAGCCCTATGCCCTCTTCCTCACTCCAGCCAAGACGTAACGACCGCGGTTTCTGTTTTGCAGCCATGCGAGTCAGCAACTGCTGGCTCAGCACCGGCAAAATTTGCTGATTGAGCAGGCTGTCGACGTTACGTGCGCCGGTATCCGGCAACAGGCAGGCGGCGGTCAGAGCATCGAAAAGACTTTCGTCAATATGCGTGGTCAGGCCATAGTGACGGTGCAGGCGTTTGCTGACCTGTCCGAGTTTCATTTCAACAATGATGCGCATCGCAGGCTCACTCAGCGGGCGGTAAATCACCGTCTGGAAACGGGCCAGCAGCGCGGGCTGGAAGTGGTCACGCAATATTGGGTGCAGCAGTTCGTGCAAATCGCCTTCGGTGGCTTCTGGCTGTTCATCCAGCCGTTGCATGATGGGGTCGCTGCCGAGGTTGGAGGTCATCAGGATCACGGTGTTACGGAAATCAATTTCGCGCCCTTCGCCGTCACGCATAAAGCCCCGGTCAAACACCTGATAGAACAGGTTCATCACGTCGCGGTGCGCTTTCTCCACCTCGTCGAGCAGCACCACGCTGTAGGGACGTTTACGCACCGCTTCGGTCAGAATGCCGCCCTGACCGTAACCGACGTAGCCCGGTGGCGAGCCCTTCAACTGGGAAACGGTATGCGGCTCCTGGTATTCGGACAGATTGATAGTGATAAGCGATTTCTCACCGCCGTACAGCACATCGGCCAGCGTGAGTGCGGTTTCGGTTTTACCCGTGCCGCTCGGGCCGACCAGCAGGAACACGCCCTGCGGACCATTCTCCGAGGTCAGGCCGGTTTTGGCGGCGCGCAGGCGCTGCGCAAAGGCGCTGAGCGCCACATTCTGGCCTACAACGCGTTTGCCGATTTCGGCTTCCAGACTCAACAGTTCAGTCTGCTCGTCTTTCATCAATGAAGAGAGCGGGACACCGGTCCAGTCGGCAATCACGTTGGCCACGGTTCGGGTGTCCACATCCACCTGAATCAACGCCTCATCCCGTTGCAGGTTTTTCAGCTGTTGCTGCAGGTCGTGGACGTCCGCCTGGCGGCTGCAGCCCTCAGAATGAGAAGCCTGACGACAAGCCATCAGTTGCTCTGCCAGTGCTTTTTCTTCGCTAAAACGTTGATCTAGCGTGCCGATATCCGCATCCAGCGCAAGGCACAATTTTTCAATCCCGGCCAACCGCTCACCATGGGAATGACCGCCGACAGCGATATCTTCCAGTAAGGCCTGCTCTTCCAGAACCAGTGCAATCCGCTGCGCTTTCAGACGGGTAATTTCTTCAGGCACGGTTTCGAGGCTCATGCGCACGCGGGCGCTTGCGGTGTCGAGCAGGTCAACCGCCTTGTCCGGCAATTGACGGCCGGTCAGGTAACGGCGAGAGAGCGTGACTGCGGCCTTAACTGCGTCATCGGTGATATGCACGCCGTGATGTTCGGCATAACGGGATTTCAGGCCTCTGAGCATCAGGCAGGCCGTGTCGTCGTCCGGCTCGTCGACCTTAACCATCTGAAAGCGACGCTCCAGCGCGGCATCACGTTCAAAATACTGTTTGTATTCGCTCCATGTGGTGGCAGCGATAGTGCGTAACTCACCGCGAGCCAACGCGGGTTTGAGCAGGTTGGCGGCATCGGCACCGCCCGCCTGATTGCCCGCACCGATAATGGTGTGTGCTTCGTCGATAAACAGCAGAACGGGTGTTGGCGACTGCTGCACGGCGTCGATAACGTTTTTCAGGCGCTGCTCAAACTCACCTTTTACGCCGGCCCCCGCCTGCAACAGGCCCAGGTCGAGGGTGCGCAGACTGACGGTTTTCAGTGATTCAGGAACATTTCCTTCGGCAATGCGCAGAGCCAGCCCTTCCACCAGCGCCGTTTTACCCACACCCGGTTCGCCGACCAGAATCGGGTTGTTCTTGCGACGTCTTGAGAGAATATCCACCATCTGGCGGATTTCGGTATCGCGGCCAAAGACCGGGTCAATGTTGCCCTCTTTCGCTTTAGCGGTGACATCAAGCGTGAACTTATCCAGTGCGTTCTGGAGCGCAGGATTGAGTTCACCTTCTTTTATCTCTGCACCGACCGGACGGCCGACGAATTCAACGTCTCCACCGTGCGTCTGTGCCAGCGCTTCTTCCTGCTGAACGTCCTCACGCTCGTCCGATTGTGCGTCCAGCAACGGGCGCAGACGCTCAAGCTGGCTCTGCCCCAGCGTCAGCAGCAGCCACACGCCATCACAGCGCAGCATTTTGGGCATTTCTATCATTGCGGCCAACAAATGCACACTACGGATGTGTTCGCTGCCTTCAAGCGAGGCAAACATCCACGCCTGTTTCAACAAGGATTCAATGGCGCCTGACAACTGAGGACGGCTGCGCACGGAACGCGGCAGGTTATCCAGCCAGCCGAGTAAATCCTGCCACAGAGCGTCCATATCCCACTCATAACGGCGCGCCAGCACCGTCAGGTCACCTTCGCCCTGCTCCAGCAATTTCAGCAGCCAGTGTTCGGGTAAAATTTCGGCGTGGGCGCGGGTCTGACACAGGCATGCTGCACCTTCTAACGCACGGGCACAGTAAGGATTAAGGCGACGTAACAAGGCGGCTGAATTTTCCATAATTCTCTCTCTTTATCGGTTCCCTGGCACGCTACCGCCCATCGCTATTTCCTGTAAAAGGAACCTAAAGCGCATAAGGTCAGGCGGGCAGATTGTGTTTTTCTTTGCTGAGTGCCCGCACGGCAGACACTCAGCAAAAAACTGCGGACAGGAAAACCTGCCCGCATCAGGCTTACGCCGTGGCGCGTTCGTTCCAGGAATCGGAATGAATGATGTTGCCGTCTTTGTAGGTCCAGGTGATTTTTTCGTAACGCAGCTCAAGCTGTTCGAGGTGGTTGTGTTTCTCGTACGCCGGGTCTTTCACGTCATGCATGACCGGATTCACCTTCACCACCTTCACGTTTTCCAGCTTGGTGTTGAAGTACTCCACTTCCTGACCGGCGTCGTTGATTTTGTACCACTTGAATTCAGCCGATTTCAGGGTCTGACCGGTGGTCACTGCCTTGTACAAATACGGGCTGGAAGAGTCGATTTCCTTGGTGAACAGGAACGGGGTATGGATACGTGTGCCGGTCAGCTTGCCGGTGTTGTTATCGGTCGGGATATACAGGTTGTGTTGCTGCGCCACCACTTCAATGCTGCCTTCGCGGTCTTTAACATCTACAGATCCTTTAATGTCCGCGCCGCCGTCGTCTTTCAGCCAAAGATAAACTGGAATTGCCATGGTTTACTTCTCCATTTCGTTTTTTGATACGTCACCATCCAGTGATGACGTCAGGGTGTTGCCCGGTATCCGGCAGGCATCTGCCTGAGGTACCAGACTGATTTCGACACGCCGGTTAAGCGCACGGCCTTCCGGAGTGTCATTGGTGGCAACCGGCCGACTTTCGCCATAGCCCTGCACCGCAAAACAACTTTCCGGCACATCGCCGGTATCACGCATCCAATCGCGTACTGCTGCGGCACGTTTCTGGGAAAGCGTCTGATTGAGTGCTGGATTGCCGGTGTTATCCGTGTGGCCTGCCACCACAATCAGCCAGCCCGGCTTGGCTTTGATGCCCACCAGGGAGTTAATGAGCATTTTGGTGGAGCCCGCCTTCAGCGCGTATTTACCGGAATCGAACAGCGACATGCTGTCGAGCCGCACAATTTTCGGAGCCGGCTTCGGTTGAGGTTTGGACGGCAGTGGCGGCGGAACATACGAGCGGATCGCATCCAACAGCGGCATACGCAGACGCTCGCCCTGATACAGGCCGAGGCTCATCCGGGCCGGTACGCCATTACGCGCCTGGTCATCCAGCTGTGCGGCATCCTCTCGCAGGACCGCGACGGCATCGGTTTTCGGACCGTAATCATCTATCGGGATATGGTCATACCGGGCAATATCGAAGCTTACGCAGTGCAGCAGCTGGCGATTGTTCCAGCCACTGCTGAGCAGCGCCGCAATGGCCGCCAGTGTGAAGATCCCGAGTGCACAGCGCCAGGCACGCCCCCGCGAGGTTAATCCTCGCCCTTCCGGCAGCAGCGGCAGGACGAAATCCGGGAATGGTGATATCACCGAGCTGTCCGTCCCCACCGGCTGCCAACCCGTCACCTGCTGCATCGCGGTGTGACGCGACAACCACGCCGTCCAGGCCGATGACGCCAGGCTCCCGGCAAGGATAGGTCCCATTCCCCACAGCACCGCTGTAGGTGCAATGGCCTGAACATCGGGGTTCTCATCCAAAAAGACGGCGTTGACGTGCTGATGGAACCAGCTCATCAGGCTGTTCATCAGCACCTGTTGCTGCATTGCTGGCGTTCCGCCGGTAGTGACCCATGCGGCGATAGAGCTCGGTGCTGAAGACTCCCGCCAGACCCTCACCCCTTCCCCCGGGATCGCCGCCTGCCAGAGCAGGTCATTCGTTATCGCGCTACCGACCTGACCATTCAGAACCAGCGGCACGGAATGCCCGGTATCCTTACGCAACTGGCTGATTTTCCAGCGCAGAGTCAGCAGGCGGCTGGTCAGTGCTTCGCAGTCAGCGTGTTTCTGCGGGCAGACACTGACCATCACCGACAGCTGACGCCCCCAGTCAGGGCGCTGCCACAGTACCTGTCGGGCCACCTGCTCCAGGTTCTGGTGGTCTTCCACCCGGATCCAACACCCCTGAGTAACAGTGAGTACCGGTGACTGATGCGGCCAGGCCAACGACAGATCGCCGCAGACCAACACCACCGGGTGGCGATATGCCGCCTCAGGGAGAGCTTGCAGACTCAGGGTGACGTCGCGCTGAACACGACGGCTGGCGACGTACCAGGACGCCGCAATCAGCCCCAGAACAACCAGAAAAACAAGAGCGGACACCAGCCGGGATGCAGGCAGAAAAACCAGGCAGACCACTGCACTCAGCAGGACGGCCCACAGCGCAAGCCCACGCTGTTGTGCAGGACTCATTTCACGGCTCCCGGCAACTGGGTCAACAGCATCTGATCTAGCCAGTGGTTCAGCCCCCACCACAGGGCGGCGACCACAATCACGCTCAGGCCAATACGCACGGACCATGACGCCAGCCATCCCCCCATTCCCCGCCCGGCACGGCTTTCCGCCAGTACAGGATGGGCTTGTGGATAGCTGATGGTCGGGACATGTTCACTGAGTGCGCTGACGAGTTTCTGGCGCTCCGGGTCGTTCAGTGAGCGGAAACTGCCGAGGAATCCCAGCATCATGACCCGCTGAAAGCAGGTCACGACAGCCTGGTCTGGAGCCGGTTCACGCAGCACATCGCGCATCCGATCGCACAGGGTGTCACCGGCATCCATGGTGCCGAGGAAATGCCCCTGCAGCGGAATGTCATACCACTGTACGCAGGCATCATCTTCCACACCGCGACCTTTGACCGCCTCGTCGAGCAGCGCACACTGTGCAGTGAGAATATGCTGACAGCTGGCCTCATCGAGTTCGCTCGCTTTCAGCTCACGCTGTACATGCTCGACATCAGTAATGCAGTGCTCCCACAGTTTGCGTCCTTCCCCGTCCTGGAATTTCGGGCCGTGGCGCAGGCTGACGACCTGTAGCCAGGTGTCTTGCAGCAGGGCATCAATATCAATGGACGCGGCTGTCCCGCGTTGACGTTCACTCATGTTCTCAGCACCGCAAAGAGTTCAAGCTCCGGCTCACCAAGCATACCCGGGACATAAAACATGCAGTTGCCGCTGTCGAGCATGTCAGTTGCCAGGGGATGGGAGACATCGAGGCTGAAATATTGGTTCTCCAGACGCAGTGGAATGGCCGCTGGCACATGGCGCAGCGGTGTCAGCGGAACCCCGACGCGTGAGGAATTCACGATACCCCTGACATGATCCGGGCTTCCCACTTTGCACTGACGCGGGAACTGCTCCTGCAGCTGCGCCACCGGCATCGGGGAGCGTACCGACAGGTAGTAGTCGGCACCTTCACGCAGACGGGGATCGTGCAGACGTGCCTGCCAGAAGTGCAGCCGCTTATCGTGCTCAAGCTCAATTGACACCACCCGTGACGGCAGGCTCGCTTCCAGCAAATCGCTCAGTAGATTAAACAGCGGTGGGAAAACGGCATTCAGTTGCTCGTGCTGATAGGCCGGTATCGCACTCACCTGATGTTCCAGGGAGAAGGTCAGCAAACTGCCGGCCAGGCGGGACAGTTCGGTATGAAGGCGTTCTGCCGGACTCTGCAGATTGCGCTGGAACTGGCCCAGCACCGGCTCAGCACTGTTGAGGGCATTCAGCAGCCAGAACAGGGATACGTCAGCCACCGCAAAATCCGCCATCCGCTCATTGCTTTCGCGGCGCATGGCCATCAAACGGATCAGACGGGCGCGCAGTTGGGTCATCAGCTGTTCGAGTTGGGTCGCCAACCAGCGGCTGCTCTGTACGGTCAGCAGCGGCGGGAGAAAACTGTCATCAATCCGCCAGACGCCCTGCAAATCCTGCTGCAGACGGGCCACCGGGCAGGTCAGATAATCACCGTTATTCTGATGGGCAAAGCGCAGCGTCAGTTCCGGCTGCATCACCGCTATCTGGCGGGTGTCTTCGCCAAGCTGGTTACGCACGTCCCGCCAACGCTGACGGTAACGCACCGGACGATCGGCCACCTCATCAGGTTGCAGGCAGTTGCCGCCATTCGCCCGCAGCAGGGGCAGCGCCAGTAGCACCACCACATCATGCGATTCGCTGTCCAGTGACAGAACCGGCGGCAGCGCATCGGCATTATCTGTATCGATAAGTGTCCCATCCGGGAAACGGACATGCAGCTTACGGGCCTGCAGACGACCGAGTTTCAGTGCGTCCGGTTCAAAGGCAGACTCAATCATTCCCCAGGGGTGATTGAGTCCCATTCGGGCAATGCATTCCGCAGACCAGGCCGCATACGCAGCCTGTTGCTGGAAATGCTGGGGAGAGATCATGATGCCCCTGCCCCATAACGGTTGTTCCGTTTTCATCGGCTTCCTGCCTTATTAGGCTTTCGCTTTTGGCATCTGGGAAACCAGCGAAAGATTCACGTCCATCCCTTCCACCTGGAAGTGCGGTACGGCATACAGCTTCACGCGGAAGAAGCCCGGGTTATCCTCGATATCTTCTACTGTCACTTTCGCATCACGCAGCGGGTGAGACGCCTGCAGGTCATCGCCTGGATCGGTCATTTCTGTCACCAGGCTACGCACCCAGGTATTGAGTTCCAGTTCCAGCAAGCGGCGGTCCTTGGTGGTACCGATATTTTCACGCTGAATAAGCTTCAGGTAATGCGCTATACGCGACAGCAGGAAGATATACGGCAGACGCGCGTTGATGCGGCTGTTGGCCGTCGCATCGGCGGTGTCATACAGCGCCGGTTTCTGGGTGGAGTTGGCGGAGAAGAAACAGGAATAATCACGATTCTTGTAGTACGACAGCGGGATAAAGCCGAGGTTGGCGAATTCAAATTCGCGGGTTTCCGGGATCATCACCTCACTCGGGATCTTCACCTGATTGCCGGTGCCCAGATCGTACAGATGGATAGGCAGATCCTGAACGGCACCACCGGCCTGCGGGCCACGGATTTGTACACACCAGCCGTTGTTGATGAAGCTGCGCACCATGTTGGCGGCAAACGCAAACGAGGCGTTGGTCCACAGATATTTGTCGTGATCCGGGCCTTTCACTTCTTCGACGTAGTTGAAGCTGCGCACCGGCACGGTGTCCGGACCGTACGGCAGGCGGCCCAGTACACGCGGCATCACCAGGCCGATATAGCGGGAGTCATCCGTCTCGCGGAAGGATTTCCACTTGATGTATTCGGCACGATCGAAGTAGTTGCCGATATCTTTAATCGCCGCCACGTCTTCCATATTGTCTTTGAGGAAGAATTTCGGGCCAGCAGAGCCGATAAACGGCATATGTGCTGCAGCAGACACTTTCGAAATGTTGCGCAACAGGGCAACATCCTGCGCAGAGGCATCAAACTCGTAGGCAGAAATCAGCGCGGCAATCGGCTCTCCACCCGGAGAATCGTATTCTGCGGTATATGTGTGCTGGTATAATCCGCTCTGAATAATCTCCGGCGCGTCTTCAAAATCCTGACGCAAATCGTCTTTCGACAGATCAAGCAGCTCGATTTTGACGTTCTGACGGAAGTCGGTTTTGTCGACCAGCGACTTCACCCCGCGCCACAGGGATTCTACCGACTGGAATGCCTCATGGTGCATGACCGCATCCAGTTGGCGGCTAATCTGATAATCCAGCTCCGCGATGTGGTGGTCAATCAGGGTTCTGTCCAGCTTTTCGACCCTGGAGCCCGCCTTGCTCAGGCACTCCAGAAAGACCTGCATACCGGCCGTCAGACGCTCGTCAGCCGTGGCATCAGACATTGCCTGGTTATCCTGCCAGATATCCAGCGCACTCAGCTCAGAGACCGGACTCAGATTGATTTTTTCAAACAGGGAAGCATACACGCTGCTCGCTTCCGGACGCTCCAGCACCACGCTCTCACCGCCAGCGGTATTCTCATTTTTTACAGACATCAGCATTTTCTCTTCGTTAATCCGTTAAACATCGCGACCGTTATGCTTGCTTCGGTGCCAGAGCAGACAGCTCACTGCGCAGTTCAGCGCTAAGCGCTGGGTCGAGCAAGATTTTTTCCAGCTCTTTGCGGAAAGCCTGGTTATCCAACAGGTTGGCTTTCAGGTCACGGAGAAGATTGCGCATGGCAAGCATGGCTTTAAGCTGGGGGATCTGGCGGGCTACCTGCTCCGGTGTGAAATCGTTCATCTCACGGAAAGTCAGGCTGACGTTCTCTTCGCTACTGTCACCGGCCAGGGTGTTTTCAACGGAAAGATTTATGGAGGGAGAGAATTCTGCCAACACGCTGTCAAAATTGTTTTTATTAACGTTGACCTTTTCACGCTCAGACAGCGGGCGTTGCTCGGCACCATTGCTGTAATCCCCCACCACCATCAGCTTAAGGGGCAATTCGGTTTTCTTCTGAGCACCACCAGTGTGCAGATCGAGTTTTATGTTGACGCGAGCTTTGGGGATCTCGGACTGATAGGAGTTAGACATGGCTGTCCCTGTTCTATGGAATGATAGAAATGGTCAATGCCACTGAGCAATTAATAAGAAATGCTTATCTTGCCAAAACAACATCCCTGCTCGTGCCATCCGGCACAAATCAAAACTGGGGTCAAAAGCGAGCGCATTCCATTCACTAGCGAGCATGACACAGTACTTTCAGGTCTTTATCTGAAAAGTGATGATTTCAGAATATTACCTATTGATTGGAGTTTAAAAATGTTAACGGCATGATTGGAAATTGAATTTTGTAACAAATAATTACAGTCAGGAAATTTAACAATAAAAGATCATCAAATTGATTTATAAGAACTTTCGCAGAAAGATACCACAAACCGCATGGGATAAGGGTGTGCGGTAAATGATCAATTAGACTTAAGGTCAGTGTTGGGTGAATTTCAACCGCCTTGCGAGAAAAGTCTGATTTTATAATTTTTAAAAAAAATGCGAGGCCGCGCATGACTGAACAAGCAAAAAGATAACGGCCCGCCTCGCTAGCAAGACCTTTGCCTTTCACTTAAATGATATTTACTTATTTTCGCAGAGTGGAGTTCGAGAAGAAATCATTGGTTGTACAACCCGGAGGACGTTTTCTGTTTCAGTTGATGGCAGTGAACCGATCGCCTTCAATGATGTGCTCTCGTGGGTTGGGGTAGGCAACGTGCACGTTGCCTGGGAGAAGCTGCGTAACCTGTCCGATGTATTCTCAGGGCTACCAGCGCAAACCAGCGGAATTCGCATGCTGGATGACATACCGAGGGGAAAACAAAATAAAAAAACCCCGCGCTCAAAGAGCACGGGGTCATAATTTATGGCGGAGGAGCAGAGATTCGAACTCTGGAACGGTTTCCCGTCGACGGTTTTCAAGACCGTTGCCTTCAGCCACTCGGCCACCCCTCCGCAACGAGCCGAACTATAAACATAGCCGATCCGCTTGTAAAGCCCATAACCGTTCAACCGAGCGAAAAAACAGCATTTGGCGAGTAAGCGTTGAATAAAGCGCCAACTCCGGCTCAAGGTTGCAACAATGATAACTAAGGGTAAAGATTGGTAAACAAACTTTAATCAAACGCTTGCGCTGCCTATCATCGTCACTAATTTTGTGATGACCTGATAAGAGAGATCATTATGGACCGCATTGTCGTCTCATCCTCCTCACGCGACTCGTTACTGAGCACGCATAAGGTTCTGCGTAACACCTACTTTCTGCTTTCGCTGACGCTGGCATTCTCGGCACTTACCGCTACCGCCAGCACCATGCTGGGGCTACCGGCACCGGGCCTGTTGCTGATGTTGGTCGGTTTCTATGGGCTGATGTTCCTGACCCATAAGCTGGCAAACAGCCCGGCCGGTATTCTGGCGGCCTTCGCACTGACCGGTTTTATGGGCTATGCCCTGGGGCCGATCCTCAGTTCATTCATTAATACCGGAGCCGGTGACCTGATCATGCTGGCGCTGGGTGGCACCGCGGTGGTGTTCTTCTGCTGTTCAGCCTACGTGCTGACTACCCGCAAGGATATGTCGTTCCTGTCCGGGATGATGATGGCCGGTTTTGTGGTACTGCTGGTTGCGGTCATCGCCAACCTGTTCCTGCAGATCCCTGCCCTGCATCTGGCCATTAGCGCGCTGTTTATCCTGTTCTCCGCCGGTGCCATCCTGTGGGAAACCAGCAACATTATCCACGGCGGTGAAACCAACTACATCCGCGCTACCGTTAGCCTGTATGTATCGCTGTACAACATGTTCATCAGCCTGTTAAGCATTCTGGGCTTCGCGCGCAGCAACTGATTTAACGCCTGAGAAAGACCCAAGGCCCCGCTCCGGCGGGGCTTTATTTTTTGCAGCGACAAAAGTTTGCTAAACTGACGGCCGTTCTGAATTATCCATTACCGAGGCAGTATGTTGGAGTATCAAGGTCAGGTTATTGAAACTGACGCACAAGGTTACCTGAAAAACAGCACCGATTGGCATGAAGCCCTGGCACCACTGCTAGCCGCACAGGAAGAGATAACGCTGACCGAAGCACATTGGGAAGTGGTGCGTTTCGTACGCGGCTTTTACCTGGAATTTAATACTTCCCCGGCGATCCGCATGCTGGTCAAGGCCATGGCACAAAAGTACGGCGAAGAGAAAGGCAACAGCCGCTATCTCTACCGTTTATTCCCCAAAGGCCCGGCCAAACAGGCAACCAAAATAGCCGGGCTGCCGAAACCGGTAAAATGTATCTGAAACGCTAATAGCGAATGCTGAAGCCTTGAAAATCGGCCGCGCCTCGCGGCTCCACCAGCACGCGATCGACCCGTGCACTACGCGGGCCGCCATTTTTCAGCCATTCCACCAGCTTGTCCACCTGCGGTTGTTCGCCGCAGGCCAGTACTTCAACGCTACCGTCATCAAGATTACGCGCGTAGCCGCTTAACCCCAACGCCGTCGCCTGATGCTGAGTGTTGTAACGAAACCCCACCCCTTGCACCACGCCATAGACATACGCAGCAATGCAAACTTGTGTCATAATCGGCCCCTTATCGACTTTCGTATATGGTATTGCCTGTGCATCTGCACGGCGACGCCACTCATTTTATCTAGCTGGCAGCATTCTTAATTATGACCGTACGCCTGTTTCTCGCCAAAGGACGTGAAAAGTCCTTACTCCGTCGCCACCCATGGGTGTTTTCCGGCGCTGTTCAACGTGTTGAAGGTAAAGCCCTTTCTGGCGAAACCATCGATATTCACGACGCCCAGGGTAAATGGCTGGCGCGCGGAGCCTACTCACCAGAGTCGCAAATCCGCGCCCGCGTCTGGACCTTTTTGCCGGACGAAGAGATTAACATCGAATTCTTCATCCGCCGTTTACAACAGGCGCAAAGCTGGCGTGATTGGGTTGCCAAACGTGATGGGCTGGACGGTTACCGTCTGATCGCCGGCGAATCCGACGGTATGCCGGGCATTACTATCGATCGCTTCCAGAACTTCCTGGTGTTGCAGTTGCTGTCCGCCGGCGCTGAATATCAGCGTGCCGCGTTGATTACCGCTTTGCAGCATTGTTACCCGGAATGTGCCATCTATGATCGTTCAGACGTCGCGGTACGTAAAAAAGAAGGTTTACCCTTGGCTCAGGGTCAGGTCGTCGGCGATCTGCCCCCTGCTCTGCTGCCTATCACCGAACATGGCATGAAGCTGCTGGTGGATATTCAGCAAGGCCATAAGACCGGTTTTTACCTCGACCAGCGCGACAGCCGTCTGGCCGCACGTAACTATTCCGCCGGCCGCCGCGTGCTTAACTGCTTCTCCTATACCGGTGCCTTCGCCGTGTCGGCCCTGATGGGCGGTTGTACTCAGGTGATCAGCGTTGATACGTCGCAAGCCGCATTGGATATCGCCAAACAGAACGTCGAACTAAACCAGTTAGACCTGAGCAAAGCCGAATTTGTCCGTGACGACGTGTTCCAACTGCTGCGCGCTTACCGCACGCAGGGTGAAAAATTCGACCTGATCATTATGGATCCGCCGAAGTTCGTCGAAAACAAGAACCAACTGGCCGGTGCTTGCCGCGGTTACAAAGATATCAATATGTTGGCGCTGCAGCTGCTGAACCCAGGCGGCATTTTGCTCAGCTTCTCCTGTTCCGGTCTGATGCCAACCGATTTATTCCAGAAAATTTTGGCCGATGCCGCTGTAGATGCCGGGCGTGATGTACAATTTATAGAGCAGTATCGTCAGGCTGCCGATCACCCGGTTATCGCGACTTATCCTGAAGGGCTGTATTTGAAAGGGTTTGCGTGTCGGGTGATGTAACTTGAAATACGCTGTTTTGCCCTCATATAGAGAGTAAGGCATTGTTTCTCAGGAGGTCATCATGATTGCCAGCAAATTCGGTATCGGACAACAGGTTCGGCATAAGCTGCTGGGGTACTTGGGGGTGGTGATTGATATCGACCCTGAATACTCGATGGAACAGCCTAAGGCTGATGAAATAGCGGCAAATACCGATTTACGTTTCGCCCCTTGGTACCACGTGGTGATGGAAGACGAAGAAGGCCAGCCGGTGCATACCTATCTTGCAGAAGCGCAGTTAGATGGGGAAGCCCAGGAAGCTCATCCTGAACAACCTTCGCTGGACGAGTTGGCGGAGTCTATCCGCCACCAGCTACAAGCTCCACGCCTGCGCAACTGATGCGCCAGGCCTGAGAAACAACGGATAAAAGCCTGGCACCATGCCAGGCTTTTTACTCAGTGCTCCAGCCCCAAACGCGGAATTTCGATTTTAGGGCAGCGATCCATCACTACCTTCAGCCCCGCCTCGTTTGCCAATGCCGCGGCCTGCTCATTAATGACGCCGATTTGCAGCCACAATACTTTGGCACCAATCGCAATGGCCTCTTGCGCAACCGCATATGCCGCTTCTGAATTACGGAACACGTCAACCATGTCCACCGGGTGCGGGATATCCTTCAACGTGGCATAGGCCTGCTGGCCCAGCAAGGTTTGCCCCGCCAGTTTTGGGCTGACCGGCGTAACCTGATATCCCTGAGCAAGCAGATAGGCCATCACGCCAAAACTCGGCCGCGCCGGATTATCACTGGCGCCCACCAGCGCAATGGTTTTCACCTGCTGCAGCAGGCCGGCAATATCGATGTCTTGCATTTTCCGCTCCCAATTATCGACGGGGGATTTCCCTGTTTCGAGTGTAACCCACTGACCTTAAATCGGCTAAACCCAGAGTCACGGAAACTCCCGGCGACTTTTGCGGTCTGATGCTGTCACTGCCAGCCTCTGCCGGGTTAAATGGTGTCAAAATAAATATAAATGTGTATATTTGTAACCAAAAAACGCAATACTGAAAAACTTTGACACAATCTATGGCGTGTTCAACACTAATAGCGATGCGCTTATAAGGAGATAACAATGAAATTTGGTCTGATGGTTGCGGCGCTGCTCAGCATCGGTATCAGCATGCCTGCCGTGGCTACGACCCTGAAACTCTCTCCTGACATCGACCTGCTGGTGGTCGACGGCAAGAAAATGACAGGTTCGTTGTTAAAAGGCGCTGACAGCCTGGAGCTGGATGGCGGACAACATCAATTACTATTTAAAGTGGCCAAATCTGTACGCTCAGGGCAAAACGAACAAACTGTCTATACTTCACCTCCACTGATCGCCACCTTCAATACGCAAAATGTCAGTTCCGTAGCCATTGAGCTGCCGCGTATTGAAAATGTCCGGGATGGCCAGCGTTTTGATAAAACGTTCAATTATCAGGTGATTGATAAGAACGGCAATGCGTTGGCCATGAAACACGACGTATTACGCCCCGACGACATCACGCTTAACATCGATCTGGAAAAGCTGATGGCGGATTACAACAGTCAGAAGCACCCGGCTTCCGTACCGGCGTTCACCCATGTTCGCGCCTCCACACCCGGCTCACCGCTGGCGAATGCCGCTTTAAACTCCCCCACAGTGACACTGAAAGGTGAAAACGTTTCCGAGCAAATGCTGCAAT
This sequence comes from Serratia sp. S4, assembly GCF_000347995.1. Classification (NCBI taxonomy): domain Bacteria; kingdom Pseudomonadati; phylum Pseudomonadota; class Gammaproteobacteria; order Enterobacterales; family Yersiniaceae; genus Serratia; species Serratia sp. S4. The sequence continues at coordinate 1,905,125 of NZ_KB661120.1, read as the reverse complement.
ACTGGTTCCAGCAGGCAGACAAAGAAACGCAGAAACGTTTTCTTCATTGGGCAAATAAACAGGCAGTGCGTTAAGCAAGATTGATGACGCCTTTTATTTAAAGGCGCGTTTTCTTCGCATTTTCAGGTGTAAACGCTAGGCAGTGAAAAACAGTTTCAGTAATCTGTCGCACATCACCCGATTAGCGAAGGAACTCCAGATGGAATTTACTACCCGCACTATCGCCGCGCGCAAACACATTGCGCTGGTGGCGCACGATCACCGTAAACAAGCCCTGCTGGCATGGGTTGAAGACAATAAGTCCGTGCTGGAACAACACCAACTTTATGCCACCGGAACCACCGGCAACCTGATCCAGCAAGCCAGCGGTATTCCGGTAAATAGCATGCTGAGCGGACCTATGGGGGGCGACCAGCAGGTGGGGGCGCTGATCGCCGAGGGCAAAATCGATATGTTGATCTTCTTCTGGGATCCATTGAACGCGGTGCCCCACGATCCGGATGTGAAAGCCCTGCTGCGCCTGGCGACGGTATGGAATATTCCCGTCGCCACCAACCGCTCCACCGCAGACTTCCTGATTGACTCTTCGCTGTTCAAAAGCGAAGTAGAAATCGCCATCCCTGACTACCAGCGCTACTTGCAGGACCGTCTGAAGTAACCATCACGGCCTGGTTTCCGCCAGGCATTGGGTTTAGGGTTTCTTCTGCGAGGGTACGCCGAGATCCTGCAGTTGTTCAACGAACACCGACGGGCGCTCGCGATCCTGCAATAACCACACCTGATGCTTGGCGCGAGTTAACGCCACATACAGCAGTCGCCGCTCCTCGGCATCCGGGAAGTCTTCCGGCTGCGGCAACAGAACGTCTTCTAATATCGACTCACGTGCGACCGCAGGAAAACCGTCGTTTCCCTGGTGCAAACCGGCGATAATCACGTACTCGGCCTGCTGCCCTTTGCTGGCGTGGATGGTCATAAACTCGATGGTCAGTTTAGGCCAGCGGGTTGCCGCTTTTGACAACGCCTGCGGCTTCAGATGATGGTAACGTGCCAACACCAGAATCCGCTCTTCGGGCTTGGCATAGCCACTGAGCTTATCCAACAAATTTTCGAGTTGTTCATGCGCCAGCAGAACCACCGATTTCTTGTTGCCTTTGCTCAGGCTGTTCAGCGGTTTCTTCAACTGGTGCGGGTTCTGCTGTACAAAGCGGTTTGCCACCTCACCAATACGCTCATTGAAACGGTAAGTGGTGTCGAGCGCACATTGTGCCCCTTCGCCAAAGTTCTCGGCAAATGCTGTTGTCAGCGTCAGTTCAGCCCCGCTGAAACGGTAAATGGCCTGCCAGTCATCACCCACGGCAAACAGACAAGTCTGTTTGTTTTGTTTACGTAGCGCCGCCAGCAGTTGCGCCCGTTGCGGTGAGATATCCTGAAACTCATCGACCAGGATATGTTTCCACGGGCTGACAAAACGCCCTTTCTCCAGAATATTGACCGCCTGATGGATCAGGCCAGAGAAGTCTACTGCCCCCTCATCTTTCAGTGCGCCTTTCCATGCCTTGAGCAACGGTGCCATCAGCCGGATACGTTTTGAAAACAGGTCACGGACCTCTTCATCCGCCTGTTCGATCATTTCCGCCTGGCTACCGCCGTGCATTCGCATCAACCCCAGCCAACGTTCCAGTCGGCCAGCCAACCGTTCTGCCAGGCGTTTATCCTGCCAAAAATCACCTTCCGGCACTTCCCATTCCAGTTCTTCGAGCAACCACTGGCGCCAACCTTTAGCCTGTGCTTTTTTTTCTGCACATTGTTGCTGCCAATGGGTTATCAACAAAGCTCTTCGAGCCTTACTGTCGGTTTCCAGCTTACTGATCGCCGGTACCTTGCGGTTGCCCTGCTGGATAATCTGCAGTGCCAATGCGTGGAAGGTTTTGGCCTGGATCGCCACGCTGCCCAGGCGCTCCTGAATGCGCTCGTTCATCTCTTCCGCCGCCTGACGGCCAAACGCCAACAACAGTATTTGCCCCGGTTCAGCCTCCTGGCGACGCAGCAGCCAACCGGCTCGCGCCACCAACACCGAGGTTTTCCCACTGCCGGCCCCGGCCAGCACCAACACTGAATCTTCGCCATTAACTACTGCGCGGCTTTGTGAGTCGTTCAGCGGGGAAGTTTCGATGTTCTGGAAGAAGTCGTGGTAGCTCTCCAGCATTCGTTCGGTCCACTGCTGATTACGCTGCCCGACACTTTGCAACCCATGCTGCAGCCATTGCTGACAAAGGAGAAAATCATCCCGACAATTGTCAAATTGCTCCAGTCGCGCCACCGGCATAGGTAAGGCACCGAAAGACTCGCGAATTTGTTGCTGCAGCTTGCCCAGTTCGGATTTTTTAAACCACTTATCCTGCTGTTCAATACGCTGGATATGTTCAACCTGTTGCTGCAACACGCCGGCGCTAACTTCGCTCATTTCGGCGCTCCACTGTTGCCAGGCCTGCTGGAGATAGTGATAGAAGCGCTGGGTTTCCTGCCATTCGGTACCATGCAGGCGCACCACTTTCTCCTCCGGCAGCTCAAACTCCAGCTCGCCCCAGACAATGCCCCGCTTACACCGGACATGAATCAACTGATTGAAAGGAATAAGATATTCATGCTTCTCACCGCTCACCTCGACACCGGCGTGCAGCAACCGCACACGGTTGTAAGGATGCTGAGCCAGGTGTTTCCCCAGCGATGTCGCTTTAAGTTCCATATCGTCGCGCCATGACTATGTTGAGATTAAATAACGGATATCTGCCAGTTTACCTGCGATAAGCAGTGGCACTCTAGCGCTAAAAAAAGGGTAGAATAGATTTTGCGTTTTGATAGCAAACGCACCGCATCGCGGTTTGACCATCATTAGAGCAGAATGACGACTATGCGTACTGTACTGAATATTCTTAATTTTGTGTTAGGCGGTTTTTTCACCACCCTTGGCTGGCTGGTCGCAACGGTGTTTAGCGTGGTGCTGATCATCACCCTGCCGCTAACCCGCTCCTGCTGGGAAATCACCAAGCTGTCGTTACTGCCATTCGGTAACGAAGCCATTCACGTTAATGAATTGTACCCGGAAAAAAGCAATGCACTGCTTTCCGCCAGTGGTTCACTGCTGAACATTATCTGGCTGATCCTGTTCGGCTGGTGGCTGTGCCTGTCGCATATTGCCGCCGGGATTGTGCAGTGTGTAACGATTATTGGCATCCCTGTGGGTATAGCCAATTTCAAAATCGCCGCCATTGCCCTGTGGCCGGTCGGGCGACGAGTGGTATCCGTTGAAATGGCGCAACAGGCCAGAACTGAAAATGCCCGACGTCAGTATCAGCAGCGTTAATTTTTTCTCCGCCTGAGGAGTTTTTCGTGCTCTCTTTTGCACCAGCAATACGCCGTTATGCCTACAACAGCAATCTGCTTTATGATCTGCGCATCTTCATTGCACTGGCTGGTGCGGCCGCCGTACCCTGGTGGTTAGCCATTCCCAAGCTCACCATTCCCCTGACTCTGGGGGTGGTGGCAGCGGCGTTGACCGATCTGGATGATCGCCTGGCTGGCAGGCTACGCAATCTGTTGATCACACTGGTGTGTTTTTTGGTTGCTTCCGCCTCCATTGAGCTGCTGTTTCCTTATCCGTGGCTGTTCGCTCTTGGCCTCACCGCCTCCACCTGCGGTTTTATTTTGCTGGGTGCCCTGGGGCAACGTTACGCCACCATTGCATTTGGTGCCTTGCTGATCGCGGTCTATACCATGCTCGGCACCTCAATGTATGACGCCTGGTATCAACAGCCGACGCTGCTGATCCTTGGTGCCCTGTGGTACAACCTGCTGACGCTGATTGGCCACCTGATCTTTCCTATCCGACCTCTGCAGGAAAATCTGGCGCGTTGTTACAATCAATTGGCAAGTTATCTGGATGCCAAAGCCAACCTGTTTGACCCCGACGTCGAGCATGATGCCGACCTGCCGTGGATGGACGTTGCCATGGCCAATAGCGCTCTGGTGACCATTCTTAACCAGACCAAAGTTTCATTGCTGACGCGGCTAAAAGGCGATCGGGGGCAACGCGGTACCCGCCGCACGCTGCATTATTATTTCGTCGCCCAGGATATCCATGAGCGCGCCAGTTCCTCCCACGTTCAATATCAGGCACTGAGTCGACAGTTTCGTCACAGTGATATTCTGTTTCGTTTCCAACGCTTGCTCAGCATGCAGGCTCGCGCCTGTCAGCAGTTGGCGCAGTCGATTTTGCTGCGGCAAAAGTATCAGCACAATCTTCGTTTCGAACCGGTCTTTGGCCGTATTGAAGAAGCACTAACTCGCATTGCCATCACCCCGGAAAACCGTGAGCTGACCAAAGCACTCTCGCACCTGTTGAAAAATTTGCGCGCGATTGACGCCCAACTGGCAAATATTGAGTCCGAGCAGGCACTGGCCAGTGGCCTGGCGGAAGAGAATAGTCTGTCGGATGACCGGCTCACCGGCTGGAGCGATATCCGCCTGCGTATCAGCCGCCATCTGACACCTCAGTCTGCCTTGTTCCGTCATGCCATCCGTATGTCAGTGGTACTGTGCGTGGGCTACGCCTTTATTCAGTTTACCGGCATGCAGCACGGTTATTGGATCCTGTTAACCAGCCTGTTTGTCTGCCAACCCAATTACAATGCCACGCGCCGCAGGCTGGCGCTTCGAATTATCGGCACGCTGGCCGGCATTCTTGTTGGCCTGCCGATCCTCTATTTTGTGCCCTCTCTGGAAGGCCAGATGGTGCTGATCGTCATCAGCGGCGTTCTGTTCTTCGCCTTTCGAACCGTGCAATACGCACATGCCACCATGTTTATCACCCTGCTGGTATTGCTGTGCTTTAACTTGCTGGGTGAGGGTTTTGAAGTGGCCGCGCCTCGGGTTTATGACACGATTCTGGGATGTGCCATCGCCTGGGCGGCAGTCAGTTTTATCTGGCCAGACTGGAAATTCCGCCAATTACCGGCAGTTGTCAGTAAAACGCTGAACGCCAACTGCCGTTATCTGGATGCCATTCTGGTGCAATATCATCAGGGTAAAGACAACGGCCTCCCTTATCGTATCGCTCGCCGGGATGCACACAACAGTGATGCGGAGCTGGCTTCGGTGATATCAAATATGTCTGCCGATCCAAAAGCAAATAAAGAAGTTCAGGAAGCCGCCTTCCGCCTGTTGTGTTTAAACCACACCTTGTTGAGTTATATCTCTGCGTTGGGTGCACATCGTGAGCGTCTGAATAACCCCGCTACGCTGGACCTGTTAAATGATGCAGTTTGTTATGTCGATGGTGCCCTGCACCAGGAAGAACTCGACGACCGGCGCATCACTCAGGCGTTGGAAAGCCTGGCTGAACGAATTGTGCACGCTGCGCCGGAGCCGGAAAGCAAAGATCAATTGGTGTTGCAGCAAATTGGGTTGGTCATCGAGTTGCTGCCGGAGCTTACTATGCTGAATGCGCAAATCGGAAAATCGGTTTGATCACCCGGGGCCTTTTATCAGGCCCCGGACTCCCGGATTATGTCCGTGACTAAGTAACGACATGGTACGTTCAAACCAATTCGTCAGCTCACTGCGCATTTCCGAGGGTAAAGCGGCATGATGATAGCCGGCGATAGCCCCTCCCAGAGAAAGCAGTACCCGCAATCCTAAATTGCGTTGCTGTTGCAACATTCGAAGATAACTGCGTTTGGCACCGTTCAGGCGCAAATCATAAACATTATGAATGCCCGCCCGCCAAAGTAACCGTTCCATATTGATGTCGATGTTCGGCAAGGTTTTCAGCCGTCCCTGGTTATCCGTTTTAACCTTGAGTTCCCGGCGCGCTTCCCGAATAGCCTGCCAGGCTAACCCCACAAGTTCCCTCCTGTCGCGCCACAGCGTTTCATCAACCCAGTAATAACGCATGGTAATAGGTACCCCTCGTTTGGAGTACACCATATTAACCATTCCGCGAGACCGAAAAGTAGGCTCCAGGCTATCCGTCGCACGAAGATACAGCTCCCCTTCTGCAATCACAGCGAACATGACGCCATCGGCCAGCAGCCCATAACCGCCAAATTGCGAGCGTGTAGTAATGCCGCCTAATGCGTAAAAATACGCTTTGGCCTGCACGATCCTTCCACTTGATGTCCCTTTCATAGCGTTCTCCTTGTGTAGATTAGTGTTCTATCATTCCCCACATCAATGAAATAAAAGTAACGTGAACAAGTAATTAGAAAAATACGCACTATCTGCAGTCATGCCAATCACAAACGTCCGGTGTATGAAAAATGATCGCAATTATGCGAGGTACTACGAAGATTTGAGTTGATCTTAATCACAACTGGATGTACTGTATAAACATACAGTGACACTACGGGCGGGATACTTTATGCGTACTCAATCACTCTACAATACCCATTTCAGCCACACCTCTTTTGCGGTGAGTAATGCTGCAGAGAGCACGAATGCCGGCAAAGAGAATGGCCTTATCAGTGAACTTGTTTACAACGAGCATCAGCCCGCAGTGGTACAATTATTGTTGCCTCTGCTGCAGCAGTTGGGTATGCAGTCACGCTGGTTGTTATGGCTGACGCCTCAGCAAAAACTGAGTAAGTTATGGCTACAACAATCCGGCTTGCCGGTTGGAAAAGTGGTGCAGCTGAGCCAAATTAACTCGCTGGACACGGTTGAAGCGATGGAAAAAGCGCTGCTGACGGGTAACTACAGTGTAGTACTTGGATGGCTGCCCGATCTTACAGAAGAAGATCGTCTAAAATTAAGGCGTGCGGCAGAATTAGGTAACGCTTATGGGTTCATTATGCGTCCTCAACGTGACATAAACCCGGTTCACGGACACTGTTCCACCCTAAAAATTCACTCTTCTTTGTATCATTAAGTAAATTTAGGATTTTTCCCATCATTTTCATCTCCCTGCAAGGGAACCTTTATGGGATCAGGGACAAAGCTAGTGTGGCTGCGGTTCCGCGGCCCAAAATCAGGGTTAAAATGTTCGTTTTTTTCCCGGTTAATGTTAGTAAATATGTATATTTCTGCGTTTTTTTTTAGAGCTTTATCACATCACACTTGTAACTTTCGCGCCACGTTGTAGACTTTACATCGCCAAGGTTGCTCTATAACGCCAGATAAACTGGCAGAGTAACAAACGAGGGCTCAAACCTTGGCGAAGGAATTTAACCAAGGGCTTAAAACAGCTTTAAAGCTCATTGCCTATTTGGATGATAACGAGGCGCAAAATGAAAAAGACAGCTATCGCATTAGCAGTGGCACTGGCTGGTTTCGCTACCGTAGCGCAAGCCGCCCCAAAAGATAATACCTGGTACACTGGTGCTAAACTGGGCTGGTCCCAGTACCATGACACTGGTTTCTACGGCAACGGTTACCAGAATGGTATCGGCAATGGTCCGACCCATAAAGATCAACTGGGTGCTGGCGCGTTCCTGGGTTACCAGGCGAACCAATACCTGGGCTTCGAGCTGGGCTATGACTGGCTTGGCCGTATGCCTTACAAAGGCAGCGTGAACAACGGTGCTTTCAAAGCGCAGGGCGTTCAACTGGCCGCTAAACTGAGCTACCCAATCATGGACGATCTGGACATCTACACTCGTCTGGGCGGCATGGTATGGCGTGCAGATTCCAAAGCTAACTACGGTAACGGCACTCGTCTGAGCGATCACGACACTGGCGTTTCTCCGTTGGCAGCAGTTGGTGTTGAATACGCACTGACCAAAAACTGGGCTACCCGCCTGGACTACCAATTCGTTAGCAACATCGGTGATGCAGGTACTGTCGGCGCACGTCCAGACAACACCATGCTGAGCCTGGGTGTTTCTTACCGTTTCGGTCAGGATGATGTTGTTGCTCCAGCACCAGCTCCAGCTCCGGCTCCAGTTGTTGAAACCAAGCGTTTCACTCTGAAGTCTGACGTGCTGTTCAACTTCAACAAATCTACCCTGAAAGCAGAAGGCCAACAGGCTCTTGACCAGCTGTACACTCAGCTGAGCGCAATGGATCCTAAAGATGGTTCTGCTGTAGTTCTGGGTTACACCGACGCCGTTGGTTCTGACCAGTACAACCAGAAACTGTCTGAAAAACGCGCACAAAGCGTTGTTGATTACCTGGTATCTAAAGGTATCCCTTCAGAAAAAATCTCTGCACGTGGTATGGGCGAAGCTGATTCCGTCACTGGCAACACCTGTGGCTACAAAGCTGGTCGTGCTACTAAAGCACAGATCGCTTGCCTGGCACCAGATCGTCGCGTAGAGATCGAAGTTAAAGGTATCAAAGACGTTGTAACTCAGCCACAAGGCTAAGCTACCACTCTTAGTAAAAAACCCCGCAATGCGGGGTTTTTTTTCGACTAAATCAAATGGTGTAAGCAACAAAGAGCCACTTCCCTTACAGGTAACTGGCTGGCTAGCGGGTTTATTCTTTGTCTTTACCGAGAATAGCTTTTAAATCTTGCTTCAATGATGACATCTGGCTGGCATACTTCTCTTTACGTTCCGCATCTTCGATCAACTGCACCACTGTTTCTGATAGAGTCACCCCACGGCGACGGGCCAGCGCGGCCAAACGCTGCCAAACCAGAAACTCCAGATCGATAGATTTTTTACGCGTATGTTGGTGTTCTGCGTTAAAATGACGTTTACGCCGTGCGCGGATAGTTTGCTTCATCCGGTTATCCAGTTCCGGATTCATATGGTGGCTAATCCACGTCAGCACTTTTACCGGCTCATTTTCCAGCTTCAGCAGCTCGTCAATGGCTTCCTGAGCAACGCTGTTTTCAATGTGGCGGGTAATAGCTTCCCCTTCCCGGTGCTTTTTCACCAGGTACTTCCATTTCCAACCGCTCTCCAGATTTTCCAGTTGCTGATATTTCATCGTGAGCTCTTCAGTGACCGCGTAACTTTATTAAGCATAACAGCTTTACGCCGAATTTCCCCGGCAATTACACCCCGTTTTAGACTGTTTTTTGCACAGTCATCGCTCGATGTCAAACTCCCTGACATCAACTGTAACTCTGCATCTATCAAGCTGCCGTTATTCTTGTATAATCGCCCTTTCCCTTTTTGACGATTGCATCTAACACTTTGACCAATAACCGACTTGAATGGCAATCACTGTTGCCGGACGTTACGCCTTATCAAGCGATATTTGATACCGCCGCGCAGTTGGCCCCCGTGTCCTTTGCCTCTATTCAGCCTCGGCTGGAAAACGCACTGACGCTGTTTTGCCATCCACAGTCACCACCGCGTTTCATGTTGTTGAAAGCGCAAGAAACGCGTGAGTATCTGGCGCTGATCGCCCAGGCAGTTGAACAACTGCAGCCGCAGAACACCGCGTTCAAGGGCAGTCACTATGTGATCCAGGGCAGCAAGGTCAGCGTAGAACCCGCCAGCCAGGGTGATGAACCCTTTGCCGCCGGGGGTGCCTGCGTGTATCAAGAGTGGGTTGAACCTGAACAGCTGTTTGGCTGCGTTCGGATCCACAATGGTGAAATCAACCTGCAGCCCGGCCTGGTGCATCAGGCCAACGGTGGTGTACTGATCCTGTCTGCGCGTTCTCTGCTGGCTCAGCCGCTGCTGTGGCTGCGTTTGAAGCAGATGATCACCCAACGTCAGTTCCACTGGGTTTCCCCGGATGAGACACGCCCATTGCCAATTACCATTCCAGCCATGCCGCTGGAATTGCGGTTGATTGTGGTAGGCGATCGTCACGGCCTTGCCGATTTCCATGATATTGAACCGGAGCTGAGTGAGCAGTCAGTCTACGGTGAATACGAGGAAGATCTGCAACTCACCGAAATCGATGACATGGTGCAATGGTGTGGCTACGTCAATAGCCTCATCGAAGAGCAACAACTGCCACCGCTGGCAGCCGATGCCTGGTACCCGCTGATGATACAGGCAGTACGTCACAGCGGCGATCAGGGCAACCTGCCGCTGTCCCCACTGTGGCTCGGCCAACAACTTTCCGAAGCCGCACTGTACGTCGAAGAAGAAAGCATCACTGCCAAAGCATTTGAAGCCGCGCTGAATGCGCGCGAGTGGCGTGAAAGCTATCTTGCCGAACGGATGCAGGATGAAATTGAGCTGGGCCAAATCCTGATTGAAACCGAAGGCGAAGTCGTCGGTCAGATCAATGGCCTGTCGGTGCTGGAATACCCTGGCCATCCGCGCAGTTTCGGTGAACCCTCCCGTATCAGCTGTGTCGTACATCTTGGCGATGGTGAATTCACCGACGTTGAGCGCAAGGCCGAGCTTGGCGGCAATCTGCATGCCAAGGGCATGATGATTATGCAGGCGTTCCTGATTTCCGAACTGGAACTGGACCAACCGCTGCCCTTCTCTGCTTCGATCGTGTTTGAACAATCTTATGGCGAAGTGGACGGTGACAGCGCCTCATTGGCTGAGCTGTGCGCGCTCATCAGCGCACTGTCGCTACAGCCAATTACCCAGCAGATTGCAGTAACCGGTTCTGTCGACCAATTCGGTAATGTGCAGCCGATTGGCGGCGTTAACGAAAAAATCGAAGGCTTTTTTGAAGTTTGCCAACGTCGGGGTTTGACCGGCAAACAGGGCATTATTCTGCCCGCCACCAATGTGCGCCATCTGTGTCTGCATCAGGACGTGGTCGATGCGGTGCGCGAGGGACAGTTCCATCTGTGGGCCGTCAATAGCGCTGCGGAAGCCTTGCCATTACTCACCGGTTACCCCTACTCTGATGAACAGCAACCGAACCTGTTAGCTGCCATTCAGGAACGGATAGCACAGGTGAATCCGCAGGAACGCCGGCGCTGGCCATGGCCGCTTCGTTGGCTCAACTGGTTCAACCACAACTGAGAATAGCGGTGAGAGCCGCATCATGACTGGGTTCTGAGGGAATCGTCAAGGGCTTTGTGACTCCTTTTGTGACCCAGTTGTGACCTTCCTTATCGCCTCTTTGGGACCAACTCTTAGGGCCATATGGGGGGAAATGCTCGGAAAAGATATATAGGATAGGCACTCAGATTTTTCTGTAGGATTCTTAAAGGGATACCCACGGTTCACAATCTGTCCAGCATCCATAGGAAGACTGACAGAATCAACAAGGCTTCCCTGAGGTCAATGTAAGTGGTGACCATATGGGCCTCCTTGTGGTTAAGTCTATCGGCATGGTGACATTGATCGCCAAAACCTATCAATTGCAGAAATAACCCCTCAGTATCATTAAGACACTTGAGGGGTTATCTATGGCTATTACTTGGCGGTGGGCTTGGTGTCAGACTTAGCGAAGGTCAGACGGTGCACCACAGGAAATTCAGCGGTTGCTACCTTATCGAACTCACCTTGTTTCACTTTGACAGTACCTGTTGCCATGACGTCCAGAACAGCAATCATTTCTACACTGTATCCAGCGCTGTTAGGCTCACGTGTAATGTTAATCTTCACGGTGTCGCCTTCCTTGGTCGAACGGAAAGACAACATAGCGAAGCCTTTAGGCAGCAGATAAACACCAGTATCCTCACCTAAGTAACCCATGATTGTGCAGCCGAACAGTTCCGAGGCGTCCTCATGACCAGCTCGTTGAGCAGCACGTTCTAATACGGCTTCCAGTTTCTCAGGCACCAGCAAGGCATAGGCGTCCAGAGTTGCACCCAGATGTACAGGCAGGTTGATTGCCAATGCGTCCAGCAAGTCTTCGGCGGCATCTTTAGGTTTAACACTCAGGTCACCCGCGGGAATGGTCACAAGGTCGGGAGTCTTCGCCAGCACCTTAGCGACATTGCCAGCCAGTACACGGCAGAATTGATGCTGCATGTTACCCACAGTTTGACGTAGGGAACCTTCAGTCCAACCGCCCATCATGTCAAAGTCTGACACCTGAGTAGCCACGGAGCACAGAATACCCGTCTCAGTCTTGTCGTCACCATGCAGTACCGGGGAGACCATCACTGGGGAGCCTGCAATAGCTTTGCCAGTTGGCAGCTTGGAGCGGTCTAATTTACCAGCAGGGTTAAAGGTAACGGTGCGGTCTTCCAGCAATTGCACATTAAGCGGGGTCGGTTGTGTACCAAAAGGGCGGAACTCGGATGGGAAGATATGCTCTTGCATTACCGCAGCAAACTCACCATCGTTGAAGGTGGCGTCGAGTGACTCTTCAAGAGCCTGCACATAGTCGTGTACGTCATTGCCGAAAGCCATTGGACGACCGGAGCGGTCAGTATATCCAACGTTCATGGTCTGACCGGTGCCGTCTGCCATATTGATAAACTCAACACGGGACACATCGGTGCCGAACACAGAGTTAGGAATCGCAGTGCCATCAGGCGACATCAGGTGACGGCGCAGAGCGGTCAGCCCCACTACCTTTTCAGAGGTGATAGCGTTGGTGGTGTTGTTAGTTTTGACAATTGAGTTGCTCATAATGTGGTACTCCTTTTGAAATGAATGTGGTGAATGGTGCCTACGTAACGCCAAGGAGTTCCCTCAGCGTTCTCGCATTGATGCACTTAAAGTGAGAGGCCTCACAGCCCGAATTCGTGTCCCTTGCGGCCATACAGTTTGACCATGCGCTCCTCGCGTTCCCGCTTGCGGTTAGCCTCGGCTCTGATTTCTTCAGGTGTTGCGTTCATGGCCTTAATGCGCTCAAGATTCTTCTGCACTTCTCGGCGGTCATGCTCGGCTTTTTCACGTGCAGCTTGATTACTGCGTGCCCACCACTGGCTGTATTTGCCGTAGTCACCAGCGTTCAGACCTGCTGCATGAATGGCGTTAAGAATCTTGTTGCTCTTGGCTTCGTCGCTGCCAGTGCTATTCAGCATGGTAGTAGCCACAATTTCAGTGAAATACTTGGTGCTCATCTCTTGATCGAACAGCATCACAGTAGTGCCGTCAGCAGACACGGACAAATCCAGCTTGCGGAATGAAATAGACATAGTTTGTTCTCCTTCTTTGGGTGTATTAGAAAGTGAACGTATCGGTCGACCACAGGCGCACAAAGGCATCCTGCGGCGTCTCTCCGCATCAGTCGGTTCAATTCAAAGGGGGGGTAGTTAGTTAAAGATGGTCTTACTTGGTGTTGGTGGCTTTACGTTCCTGTATGACAAACGCTGCGGCTACCCGGAGAGTCCACTTGGTGTAAAACACCTCAGGGTCAAGCAGATCAAACAGTTGCTCTTTGAGTTCGCCCACGGTCAGCTCGAGGGCTTGCATGTAGTAACGGCCGAACGTCGTCTTTGGGTCGAACTTCCAGCCGCTCGGCTTCTCAGCATTGCTCTTGATGACCTGCGTGATTTCAGTTAGCTGACACATATGTCACCTCCTTGAGCGCTCAGCGCTTCCACACAGCGACGCAGCCAGACGCCTGATAGTCCTTGATTCTTAGCTTGTGTTAACGTCAGGTGCCCGGCCATTACTGCCTTAGCGCGTGCCTGATTGGTTGTCTTGTCGCGCCATTGCTTCATCTGCTCATGTGCATAGTCACGGTCAGCGTTGGTTAGGCGCTCAAGCTGTTCTGCCTCAGCGATGTGACCAAGCTCAACCATTTTGTTAGCCACCACAGCGGCAACTTCTGGTATTGCTAAGACAGCTTCGAATGCTGCATAGACCATATCTTCAAAATCATCTGAGACCCAACCGGCATACTTGAGGGTGGCCTGTTTGTCGGCATAGGTTATGCTTTCAATACCAATCTTCTCGACGTGCATTTTTTGCATGTCGGCGAGTCTCTTTGTTACCTTGCCACGCCACTGAGAAGGCAGCTTATTGTTAGGCAAGCCGAGTGTCTTCCAGATGTCAGTAAGGTTCCACATTCCGGACTCGTTGGCCTTGAAGTGACGACCGTCGATGATGATTACTGCATTAGCGTTAATAGTTTGAATGCTCATTTGGTTGTTTCCTTTTTGTTTGCACCCTGAAGCCGCACCCTACCGGCCTACGAAAGTCCCCAACCAAAGGGAGACCAGCAGGACAACAGGATGCAAACAGAATGACTTTCGATTAATAGAATGTGTCTTTGCGGAGACACGCTCACCTCTTTGTATTTTTTCAAATTGAAAAGATACCGCTCAGAGGACAGCTCGTTTATAGCTCTCCTAATGGATTCTTCACTGAGCTTAGATTTCAGCCCAGTAAGTTCGTCACAGCGTGAATAAACGGTTTTCCATTTTGGAGGACAGGGTGACGCTAATATAAAGGGGAGAGTTCCACAGCGTGACGTCTCTATATCGTTTCAGAGGCTACTGGAATTTACCCTACTATTCTTCACATATTCCTGTGAGGAGATCACTTGGCACGGTTGCCGCTCAGTACATGCCTGTGCTCATGAATGAATTGATACCTACTTTGAGATGGACAGAAAGTAGTAATGAGACTGAGCGTTCGCACAGGTTAGGCTCTATGACAAATGGTCTCCTCACAGGATTGTGTGTGTACTCCCATTAGTGAGTCCTATTAAATTCTGACAGCAGGCACTGCACGTTTCCCATCCTACAGCGTTAGCAGTGAGACCATATATCCTCTCGGTGATGCATGGAGTATTTACTCATAGAGGGATGGAATGAAATATGATTACCATCCATAAGCTAAGTTGTACATAAAGTTTCCACTAAGAGTATTAATCTTTTTATTAAATCAATACTTTTAAACTTTAAGTTATCTTTAAGTTTCTTAGGGTCTTTAAGTATCTTTAAGTTAGCCCCTGTAGGGATGATAGACCAGATTAAAATAATAACGGTCTTCATATCTTTGCTATTCACTTATCGACTGACCATAGAGCACACAGGAAGCAAACATTACGAATTCGCTTGGTGTCTATATATTGGTCATCCCGCCCCGAAAGGATGCGATAAGTTACGGTTAGTGTTAAGCCTGAAAGTAGGCAGTGAATGGTTCAGCAGCGCTAACTGCGTCATCGATAGGTGGGTACAGTAAGAAATAATTTTCGTCCCTCCCAATAGTGAGTCGCATTAATTTCCCCTTGACAATAGGCGAAAACCTCCAGTGAACTTACAGCGACTGAAGGTTTTTTGATCAATGGTCAACCGGTAGCCAGCGAATAGTTAACCTTGTGATGAGGACTCCCGTCTCCGCTTTGGCGCTTCTGGAACCCTCAAAGTTAAAGCAAGGAGAAGTGTGTCCTCCTCAATAGCGAGTCGTATTAATTTTACTATGTTAATCAGTAAGTTGAATTTTTTCACTCCTCCCTATACATAAGGTCATTACTTTCCTGACTGCTTGTCTCGCTGCTCAATGCCTTTACGCTGCCCTTCCGGTAACGCTTTGAACATCTCTTCGATTTCTCTCGGTCTCGTTATGCGGTCATCAACGATAATGTTGACCAGCTTAAAGAGGCTGTGTGTAAGGTTGGGGTCTTCATCAAGATTTATCTCTCCCGGGTGAACTGCTTGATTCCCCACAATGCGACATATATCAGCAGCTTGTTGGATTCTCTCAGGTAACCCCTTCGCCACCAAGTTCTTAATGTCTTCATTTATGTTCTTGCCGGGTTCCTTGAGATGCTTCATGAGCCGTTGTAGGCATAAGCGTAATAACGCCGCGGCACCCTTGGGGGACAAGTTGACAATGCTCCTGGCCTCCATGTAGTCAGCTTTACAATCATCCGGCATATCATGATTTGGCATTTCAATGTTTGTTGTAACAGGCAGAATCAACTTCTCATTATTCCAGTATGACCTACCCTCACAGCAGCTACATACTGTCATCTCCATATCAGAATCTTCATACCCCCCCCATCGATTAAACTTCAAGTCATGCCAATCTTGTTTTGCATATGCATTACAAATCGGACAATTGAAAGCATCCTTTCTGTATTCAGCAGGTTCATAAGGTGTAGTCATCAGATTATCCTTTTATAGTTTTAACCATCAATATTTACAGCTCAAAGAAAGACTGCCTGCAAAACCTCAGCAGACCTAACGACACTCACAGTCGCACCATAAAGCCCAAAGGTTATCTCTCCGGACGCATGACCAAGAACCCCACCAATATCGGCCTCAGTGAGTCCCTTAGCCCTCGCTCTGGTCGCCATGTAGTGCCGCAACGAGTGGAAAGAAACCTCACCAGAATCTGTTGTGTGCCGCTTAACGAATGCATTGAGATCGATATGGGTCAAGGCATCCTCTTTAAATAATGACTCTCCATCGCGTTGACGCTCCAGCCACACCTTGAATTTCTCAAGAGAGAATCCCTGAGCACCATCGGTCAACGGGACACAGCGGACACTGGCAGCGTTCTTTAGGGTCTTACCGCTTTTCAAGTTGATTTCAGCGTAAGTAATTCCCTCCGGTGTCTCTTTAATATCCGCTTTGGTCAACTGCAAGATTTCACCGATACGCGCACCGGTAATCATACCGACACGAATAGCCCACTGTTGAGCCAAGGTAAGCTCTTTATCGGTTGGTAAGGCATCAATCAGCTGATTCATTTCATCATCAGTAAATGCCCTGCGTTTGCTTTTAGCGCCTTTGAGTTTCAAACCTTTGGTGTAGTCATATTGGACAAGACCATTATTTAACCCCCAATTGACCACCGCAGACAGCTTCTGGAGAATCTTATTGATGGACGCATCGGCATAATTACCGGACTCCATCAGGCAAGTTCTAAGCTCTGTAATGTCGTCGCGTGTGTAAGTCAGCATGTTCAGATAGCCGATATATTCACTCAGGCGTCTGCGGATTGTGTTGTGGTCTGAAATAGTAGCCTTAGCCATGTTGATTGAAGTCTCGTCGAGGAACTTCTGGTACAACTCGTCGAACGTCAGCACTTTGATATGCTGCTGTGTCGATTCTACCGGGCTAACACCTTGGGCAACTCTCAGATTTGCTGGATTAACATCAGGGGCAATAGCGGCGGTATCACTTTTCAAGGAATCTAAAGCCGCCAATAAAGGCCGCCCATCACCCAGAAGGCGCTCTTGTGCAGCAGACAGAATCTCTTGAGCCTGAATGACGGCCTTATGTTGAGTAACAGACAACGCAGAATTAGACACGAGGTCGATTAACGCCTCACGGCTTTCATCTATGACGGATACTTCTACACCATCCCAAAAGTTTTCCGGCTTGTCAGTCAGCAAGGAATCAGCCAGCTCTCTGAGATATTCCCTCATTTCCTCCCACTCAGCATCGGGATGATTAACGATGAACGTCTTAATAGCGCTGTTGTAGATTCCCTGTTGTTTCATCGCTGTATTCCGGTTGGAGGTTCTCATAGAAACTGTAATGGTATCATGCGTTGAACCTACCCGGCGATAACGCACCTGATAGATACCTGAGCGCTTCCGATACAGGTAAGGGACCGAAAGTGCCACTTGTGACCCTGTTGTGATACCTTGTGACGGACTTACAGATAGTGACAGACAAGAACTGGTCGCACCACACGAGTAACTCATTGTGTTCATTATGTTTTCCTTATGAACAAATGGAGCTATCCTCAAGTATCTGGTTCAACCACGGCTGATCGGACTTGTTCAGCGTACACGTGTAAGCTAATCTGCGCCCTTCAATAAAATAAGGTTTACTGAGAACATGGTAGAAAAACGCGACTCCTATACGAAAGAAGACCTCGAAGCATCCGGCCGTGGCGAACTGTTTGGCGCTGGTGGCCCGCCGTTGCCGGCAGGTAACATGTTGATGATGGACCGCGTGGTCAAAATGACCGAAGACGGTGGTACCCACAACAAGGGTTATGTGGAAGCGGAACTGGATATTAATCCAGACCTATGGTTCTTTGGTTGCCACTTTATCGGCGATCCGGTGATGCCAGGCTGCCTGGGTCTGGATGCCATGTGGCAGTTGGTAGGTTTCTACCTCGGCTGGCTGGGCGGCGAAGGTAAAGGTCGTGCGCTGGGCGTGGGTGAAGTTAAATTCACCGGCCAGGTTCTACCTACCGCGAAGAAAGTCACCTACCGCATTAACTTCAAGCGTGTGATCATCCGTAAACTGATTATGGGTGTGGCTGATGGTGAAGTCCTGGTCGATGGTCAGGTCATTTACACCGCCAGCGATCTGAAAGTGGGCCTGTTCAAGGACACTGCGGCGTTCTAACCGCAATCACGGCGGCCTTCCGGGTCGCCGTTTATTTCCCTTAGTTATCTTTTAATCGTTGCGTCCATAGCGGCTAAACAGTAACTACAATAATTGTAGTAACCAGGAGGTATGCCATGCAAAAAACTCGTTTTGATAACATGCCATGCCCGGTAGCTCGCTCACTGGACCGCGTCGGGGAATGGTGGAGCATCCTGATACTTCGCGATGCGTTTCATGGTTTGTCCCGGTTTGATGAGTTCCAGCAGAGCCTTGGACTTTCGCCCACCATATTGACCCGTCGCCTGAAGTATCTGGTAGAAAGCGGCATACTGCATAAACAACGCTATCAAACACGACCGGTACGCTACCAGTACTTGCTCACTGAACGCGGCAAAGATTTTTTCCCGGTGCTTGCAGCCCTGTTTCACTGGGGGAATACCCACCTGGCCGAAGACGGCATCAGTGCTGAACTGGTCGATCGTCGTACCGGGCAACCCATACGCGTGCAACTGATCGACAGCATTACCCAGCAGCCCATTGCGCTGCATAATATTACTTTAGCCCCAGGGCCGGCAGCGACCGACGGCATGCGCCAGCGCGCGGCCCTGATGCTGCAGAACCTTTCTGCATTCCCCACTGAATCATCCAAGGAGTCACTATGAACACTCGTCGTATAGTCATTACCGGCATGGGCGCCGTTTCGCCACTGGGATGCGGCGTAGAGGCTATCTGGCAGCGTCTGCTGAACGGCCAGTCCGGCATTCGTCCGCTGCCAGAAGAGATCGTCGCAGACCTGCAGGTGAAAATCGGTGGTCAGGTGCCCACTTTGGAACAGGATCCCGAGGCGGGTTTCGATCCCGACCTTTCGGTGGCACCAAAAGACCAGAAGAAAATGGACCGCTTTATCCTGCTCGCCATGGCAGCGGCCGATGAGGCTATCCGCCAGGCAGGTTGGGTAGCAGACACTGAAGACAAGCAGGAACGCACCGCAACCGTGATCGCTTCCGGCATTGGCGGCTTCCCGGCTATCGCCCATGCGGTACGCACCACCGACAGCCGTGGTGCCAAACGCCTGTCGCCTTTCACCATCCCTTCGTTCCTGGTTAATCTGGCTGCCGGTCACGTATCGATTAAACATCAGTTCAAGGGCCCTATTGGCGCCCCCGTGACGGCCTGTGCCGCAGGCGTACAGGCCATTGGCGATGCCGTACGTATGATTCGTAACGATGAAGCGGATATCGCGCTGTGTGGCGGTACGGAAGCGGCTATCGACACCGTCAGCCTTGGGGGTTTTGCAGCGGCGCGTGCCATGTCCACAACGCCTGCAGACGCCGCCGCAACAGCCTCACGGCCTTTTGACAGTGCACGCAACGGGTTTGTTATGGGTGAAGGTGCCGGCATGCTGGTGATTGAGACACTGGAGCATGCGCTGGCCCGTGGGGCAACACCGCTGGCTGAAATTGTCGGTTATGGCACCAGCGCAGATGCCTACCACATGACTTCGGGGGCCGAGGATGGTGACGGTGCCTACCGTGCCATGAAGATTGCCCTCAAACAGGCTGGCGTAGCACCGGAGCAAGTTCAACACCTGAACGCGCATGCGACATCCACACCGGTAGGGGATTTGGGCGAAATTAACGCCATTAAGCATCTGTTCGGCACGAACGGCAGCGTAGCGGTTACCTCAACCAAATCAGCAACCGGTCATTTACTCGGTGCCGCCGGCGGGCTGGAAACCATCTTTACCGCACTGGCGCTGCGTGACCAGATTGCACCCGCCACGCTGAATTTGGAAAGTCCGGATCCGGCTGCAGAGGGGCTGCACCTGGTCGCGAATAAAGCGGAACCCATGGCCATAAGCTACGCACTGTCGAACGGCTTTGGTTTTGGTGGTGTGAATGCGAGTATCTTGTTGAAACGCTGGCAGGGGTAATACCCATTAAACACAAACCTCCGCGCTGGGCGGAGGTTGTTCCTTTTATTTGACAGGGAGCCGCTTAAGCGGTCACAGCCCTGTCTTCCATGGCTTCTCGCCAACCTCCCAGCCATTGAGACCGGCTTTCCACAGTCGTTTTATAGGGACAATAATCCTTCGGATGTCCTAAAATACCTGCCTGATAACCTTTCGAATGCGCCCTTTCCAGACGATCGCGTTTCTGTCTCTTCATGCCTCGTTTCCCTCACTTTTTGGTCAGTTGGAAAGAAAACAATGGCTGCTTTTTGTGCAGCCACGTTTAAGCAATAGCGCTAAATGGAGCGAAGATCAATGCGCAAAATTCACGCCAATGTCATATTTGTGAGCTACGCACGCAGAATTTGCTAAGTGGCTGATAGATAGGAAAGAAGCTAACTTATTGAAATAAAATAAAAACCCCTTGCGACGAGAAATCCCAATATTTCTCGCCGCAAGGGGTTAGACCGATTTAATACAAATTATTTCTAAAAACGACCGGCTTGCGCAGCAATATCCTGGGCTTCTTGTTGCCAGCCCTGAGCCAACGTCCGCACCAAGGCATCGTAGCCGTCTTCACCCTGTTTAAGCTCCAGGCTGAATGGGCGTTTGGTCAAATTGCCCTGATGGTTCAGCACCCACTCGCCGCGAATGATCGCCTTGCCGTCAAAGCGGCCGTGGAAACCACTGATGGTGACGTTGAGCACATCCTGTTCGCTGCTCATCGGCTGCGAGGACACCACCCAACCCGGCAGCGCGCTGCTCAGGTTAGTGACCAGCGTCTGCTGCAACTGTTGATCCAGCGGGCTGGCCCACAGGTTGTTCTGGGCAATCACATACTGCACGTCATTGGTCTGGTAAACCACACCGCTCTGCGCCAGATAATCCGCCACGCTAACGTGCTCCAGCCAAAGCTGGCGCGACGTCGTGCTACCGCTGACCTGTGCCGGCGAGCCCAATGCCGGCAATTGATAGTAGGTCTTCTGTGGAGTACTGCTACAGGCGCTGAGTAACAGCGCCAGGGCTACCGGGATCCATTTCATCATTTATTGGCCTTCTTCGGCTGAGGATCGTTACTGCCCGCGGCTTCAAATACCAGCGCGTTGCTCTTTTCGTTCAGGGTGCGCAGCACCGGCTGCAGTTCACGCAAGACCTGATCAAGACGTTGCATATCGCCGACCATCTTGTTGTAGGCCGGAGAACCAGGCTGGAACCCTTTCATGCTGCGGTTCAGTTCCTGCAAGGTTTTTTGCATATCCTGCGGCAACGCCTTCATCTCTTTGCTGGCGATGATGTCATTCAACGATTGCATGGTCTGCTGTGTCGACTTCATCGTTTTCTGACTTTCAGCCAACGTTTTGGTCGCTTCGTTGATCATCGGATTCAGCGGCATCGAGTTGATTTTATCCAGCGTCTGCATCAGTTTCTGCTGGATCTGCGCCAGGCCGCCGCTGGTGGTTGGCATCAGTCGGTAACCAAACAGCTCACGTGGCCCTTTATAAGGTTTCTCTTGCGGATAGAAATCCAGATCGATATACAGCGACCCCGTTAGCAGGTTAGCGGATTTCAAAGAGGCACGCATGCCACGCGACTCAGCGTCTTTCAAATGACTCTCAAAGTCGAAGTTGCCACCCAACTGTTTCTGGAAGCGATCCGGTTCGATGCGGATCAGCACCGGGATCCGGTAGTCGTTGTCCAGACGCTGTATCATGCCTTTTTTGTAGAACGGTACCTGGCCAACGGTACCCAGACGGATGCCGCGGAATTCCACCGGCGCACCAGGCTGCAGCCCGCGAACCGAATCGGCGAAGAACAGCAGGTAGTCTTTATGCACGGTATACAGCGAATCCTGAATGCTGCGCTGGTTGTCGAACAGGTGGTACTCTGCTTTCGGTTGCGCCAGTTCACCGCGATCCCAGCCGTCCGGCACGTCGAAGCTGACGCCGCCGCTGAACAAGGTCGCCAACGAGCCCATTTCCACCCTCATCCCCTGCGCCGACATATCGAACGCCACACCGCTGTCTTTCCAGAAACGTACGTTACTGGTCACCAACTGATCGTAAGGTGCGGAGATAAATAATTGGTAACGCATGGCACGCATCTTGGGATCAAAATAACTGGTCTCCACCGAGCCAACGCGATAGCCGCGGAACAACACAGGATCGCCGGCATTTAACTGTCCGGATCTTTCACTGTCCAGCACAATGCGTAACCCTTTAGCGTCCGGAGAGGCTAACGGCGGTGCGTCCAGCAGTTGGTAGTCGCCCTTGCCTGCCTTGCCTTTGTTGCCCGGCTGCAGTTCGATATAGGCACCGGAAAGCAGCGTCCCCAATCCGGAAACGCCGCCGCGGCCAATCTGCGGCTTCACTACCCAGAAGGCTGAGTCCTGACGCAACAGCTTCTCCATGCCGGTGTTAAGGCGCGCCTCGACCAGCACCTTGCTCAAGTCTTCGCTCAGGGTCACCGTTTCCACGACCCCGACGTCAACGCTACGGCTTTTGATTTTGGTTTTACCCGCCTCCAGCCCTTCTGCGGTGGTGGTAACCAGAGTGACCACCGGCCCCTGATGGCTGAAATGGTAAAACAGGATCCAGGCGCCGATCAGTGCGGTGACAATCGGGATGATCCACACTGGTGACCAGCGTTTGATCTTCTCGACGTCCGCGACGCTATGATTATTTTCCGTCACCTTGCGGCTCCTTTTTTATTGTTTCGTTTACGCGATCCCAGGTTAACCGGGGATCAAACGTCATGGCTGCAAACATAGTGAGGATCACCACCATAGCGAACAGCAGTGCGCCAATGTCAGGATAAATGCTCATCAATTGTCCCATCCGTACCAATGCCGAAAGCACGGCAATCACAAACACGTCAATCATTGACCAGCGGCCAACAAATTCAACCACTTCATAAATCAGATGCATTCGCTCGCTGTCGGCCCGTGCCTTGCCGGTACCGTTAGCGTCCCAACACAGCCAGCCAATCGCCAACATTTTTAGCGAAGGCACCATAATACTGGCGATGAAGATCACCATCGCCACCGGGTAAGATCCTTCTCCCCACAGCAGGATCACCCCGGCCATGATAGTAGAAGTGAGCTTGTTGCCCAATGCTTCGGTAACCATAATCGGCATCAGGTTTGCCGGAATATACAGCAGGATAGAAGTGAGCAGCAGCGCCAACGTCCATTGCAGACTGTGCCGACGGCGCACGTAGCCACGGGAATGGCAGCGCGGGCACTGGGTCAGTTCCGCCGGTAAAATGGCCGTGCAACACTGGCAGGAACGCAGCCCCTGACGCAGCCCGGTACGCCCGACTTCCATCGGACGATCAAGGCGCGGTGCGGGTTCAATGTCATTCCACAGCCAGCGACGATCGACACACTGGAAAGCGCGCACCTGCAGCAGGCAAAACAGGCAGTACGGCACAAAGCTGCTGCCGACGCCAATATCACCATAAGCCATCAGCTTAACGAAGCTGACCAGCACCCCGGCCAGGAAAATCTCCACCATGCACCAGGTTTTAAACTGGAACAGCATTTTGGCCATCCACTCTTTCAAACCGGTGGTGATAGGGACTTTGGCGCACAGCAAAATGATCGCCACCATGCAAAATGCCGGGATCAGTTGAACAAACACCATAAACAGCGTGGCCATGCTGGCATAGTCTTCTGCCACCATCACCTGCGGGATTTGGATCAGTTTGATTTCGTTACCAAGGCCGGCAACGCGCATGTTGATAAACGGGAAAATATTCGCCAGCACCAGCATAAACAAGGCGCTGAGGGCGTAGCCGATCGGCCGCTTGCGCGGTTCCTCCCAGCGGGAGCTGAGGGTAGTCTTACAACGCGGGCATACCGCTTTTGAACCATATGCCAGCGGCGGCAATGCCACCAGCATGTCGCACTGCGGGCACAGCATCAGATTGTCCTGTTGCTGCTTCGCGTGCGTTGCATGGCTGTGCTGCTCGTGATTCTCGTGGGAACACACCATATTCCTCCTTAACAACGTTGCTCACCGGTACGGCAATACCGCCCGCAGCAGCGCGCGGGCGGTATTCTCAACGGTTAGCCGTTTTTCATCGCTTCCAACTCTTCCCAACGGGCGAAGGCTTCTTCCAGTGCCCCTTCGGCCGTAGCCAGCGCCGTCAGCACCTGTTGCGTTTCACTGTGAGGACGCGTGAAGAAATCAGCATCGCTCATTTGTGCCTGCAGCGCCGTAATTTCCGCTTCCAGTTGTTCAAGGCGTTGCGGCAACTGCTCCAGCTCACGTAGCAGGTTATAGCTCAGTTTAGCCGCTGTTTTCTTTGGCTGTTCAGCCTTTTTTTCTGCTACGGGCTTGTTCTGTTCAGCCGTTACCTGGCGGATCGGTTTAGCCGTCGCGCGTTGATGATGCGCGTCGTAATAACCGCCAACGAAGGTGCTGATCTCACCGTTGCCTTCAAAGATCCAGCATTCGGTCACCGAGTTATCAACGAACTGACGATCGTGGCTGACCAACATCACGGTGCCCTGGTAGCCGTCGATCAGCTCTTCCAGCAACTCCAGCGTTTCAACATCCAGGTCGTTGGTAGGTTCATCGAGGATCAATAAGTTACTAGGCTTCAGGAACAGTTTGGCCAGCAACAGACGATTACGCTCACCGCCCGACAAGGCTTTCACCGGCGTCATCGCCCGTTTAGGGTGGAACAGGAAGTCCTGCAGATAACCCAATACGTGGCGTGAACGGCCGTTGACCAATACTTCCTGCTTACCTTCCGCCAGGTTGTCCATGACCGTGCGCTCCGGATCCAGATCCGCACGGTGCTGGTCGAAGTAGGCCACTTCCAGCTTGGTCCCGCAGTGCACACGGCCGCTGTCGGCTTTCAACTGGCTGAGCATCAGTTTCAGCAGCGTAGTCTTGCCGCAACCGTTCGGACCAACCAACGCAATTTTGTCGCCACGCTGCACCTGGGCGGAGAAATTACGTACCAACACTTTGCCGCCAACCTGATAGTTAACGTCTTCCATCTCAAACACGATCTTGCCCGAGCGTACCGCTTCTTCCACCTGCATTTTGGCGGTGCCCATCACTTCACGGCGTTCGGATCGCTCGTTACGCAACGCCTTCAGCGCACGAACGCGGCCTTCGTTACGGGTACGGCGCGCCTTGATGCCCTGACGGATCCACACTTCTTCCTGCGCCAGCTTGCGGTCAAATTCAGCATTTTGCAGCTCTTCCACCCGCAGCGCTTCTTCTTTGCTCAGCAGGTATAAATCGTAGTTGCCCGGCCAGGACACCAGCTTGCCGCGATCGAGATCGACAATGCGCGTCGCCATATTGCGGATAAAGGAACGGTCGTGGGAAATGAACACAATGCTGCCCTGAAACTCTTTCAGGAAGCCTTCCAGCCAGTCGATGGTTGAAATATCCAGGTGGTTGGTCGGTTCGTCGAGCAACAGTACGCGCGGAGAACTGACCAGCGCTCGGCCCAGTGCCGCTTTACGCAGCCAGCCGCCGGAGAGCGAGGAAAGTTCCGCATCCCCATTCAGGCCCAACTGCAACAGCACTTCGCTGATGCGGCTATCGAGCTGCCACAGGCCCTGATGATCGAGGATCTCCATAATCTGCGCCATGCGCGTCAGGTTTCTTTCGCTTGGGTCGGTTTCCACCAGGTGCGAAATCGCGTGGTAGGCTTTCAGGTGTTCCGCCTGCTCGGCGACGCCTTCGGCCACGAAATCAAACACCGTACCGCCGATATTGCGCGGGGGATCCTGTTGCAGGCGCGCCACAATCAGATCCTGCTCGTAAATCACCCGGCCATCATCCAATGGAATTTCTTTGCCGAGGATCTTCAACAGCGTGGATTTACCGGCGCCATTGCGCCCAACCAGACAAACGCGTTCGTTGTCTTCAATATGAATTTCGGTGTTGTCTAAAAGTGGTGCATCGCTGAAGGACAGCCAGGCACCGGACATGCTAATTAACGACATAGTAATTATTTTCCTTCGCCGGCATGGGTAAGCAGCCAGCAGTTATGAATTTGACGGTTACGGGCAAAGTCCTGCGACTGTGTCTGGGCGGTAATTTCTTTCGCCACCAGACCCAATGCGCTCAGGCCAGCCATATCCATCTGGAAACCGCGCTTGTTGTTCGAGAACATGATGGTCCCGTTACGACGCAGTAACCGTTTCAAATCTTGCATCAGCGCCAGGTGATCGCGCTGAACGTCAAAAGTGTTCTCCATCCGCTTGGAGTTGGAGAAGGTCGGCGGATCGATAAAGATCACATCGAATTGTTCGTCGGCATTTTGCATCCACGACAGGCAATCCGCATGGATCAATCTGTGCTGTTTGCCGGTCAGGCCGTTAACCCGCAGGTTTTTCTCTGCCCATTCCAGATAGGTGCGCGACATATCCACCGTCGTGGTGCTGCGCGCCCCACCCAGCCCGGCATGCACGCTGGCGGTGCCGGTATAGGCAAACAGGTTGAGGAAGTCTTTACCTTTGCTCATCTCCCCCAACATGCGGCGGGCAATACGGTGGTCGAGGAACAGACCGGTATCGAGATAGTCAGTCAGGTTAACCCACAGCTTGGCGTTAAACTCTTCCACCAGCAGGAATTCGCCCTTCTGCGCCAGTTTTTCGTACTGGTTTTTACCTTTCTGGCGTTCGCGGGTTTTCAGGATCAACTGGTTGGACGGCAATTCCAGCACCGCCAACGTGGCGTTGATCACGTCGAACAGGCGTTGACGAGCCTTCTGAGCATCAATGGTTTTCGGCGGCGCATATTCCTGCACCACGACTTTGCTGCCGTAGCGATCCACCGCCACGTTATATTCCGGCAGGTCAGCATCGTACAGGCGGTAGCACTCAATGCCCTGCTGTTTGGCCCACTTGTCGAGCTTCTTCAGGTTTTTGCGCAGACGGTTGGCAAAATCTTCCGCCACCTGTACGCCACCGGCACCCAGCGGGTTTTCTGCCAGTTGGTAATTTTTCTGCACACAGTCCAACGGGCCATTTTTTGCCTTGAACTGGCGCTCGGCACGCAGTTGCAGGCAGCTCAACAGCTCCGGTGAGGCGCTGAACAGTGACAACTGCCAGCCACCAAAAGCGCTTTTCATGATACGACCCAGCATATTATGCAAGGCAATCAACGCCGGTTCGCTTTCCAGACGCTCGCCGTATGGCGGGTTGCAGACTACAGTTCCCGTCGGGCCTTCCGGCAGCGGGTTGGTCAGTTTGGCTACGTCGTTGACGTTAAAGGTAATCAGTTCAGCGACGCCGGCACGACGGGCGTTGCCGCGCGCCATTTCAATCACCCGGCGATCGATATCAGAGCCGAAGAAACGCGAGGTGGTTTCCTGCAGGCCGCGACGGGCGCGTACCTGCGCTTCGGTGATCACTTCACGCCACAGATCGACGTTGTGACCATTCCAGGCGGTAAAGCCCCAGTGTTGACGATGCAGGCCAGGTGCGCGATCGGAAGCAATCATCGCCGCTTCGATCAGCAGGGTACCCGAACCACACATTGGATCCAGCATTGGCGTGCCCGGCTGCCAGCCAGAACGCTGTACAATCGCCGCTGCCAGGCTTTCTTTCAGCGGTGCCTGTCCGGTCAGATCACGATAACCACGCTGGTGCAGGCCTTCACCGCTCAGATCCAGCGCTACGCTGGCCATATCGCGCTGCAGGAATACATTGACGCGAATGTCCGGCTGCTGCTTCGCTACCGTCGGGCGTTGTTCAATCTTGCGGGTAAAACTGTCGACAATGGCGTCCTTGACCTTCAGTGCGCCATACTGGCTGTTGCGGATCTCTTCGTTAACGCCACTGAAGTGAACGGCGAAAGTTTTATCCACACCAAAAATGCTCGTCCAGTCGATCGCCTGTACGCCCAGGTACAAATCCAGATCGCTGTGTACGCGGAATTCATTCAACGGCAGCAAAATACGTGAGGCCAAACGGCTCCACAGCAAGCTTTGGTACAGAAGACGATCGTCACCCTGAAAATGTACCCCACCCTGTACGACTTTACAGGCGTGAGCGCCCAGCGCTTCGAGTTCGCTTTTTAACAGTTCTTCCAGTCCACGCGCCGTGCTGGCAAACAGAGAGTTCATATCGTACTTATCACCAAAAAGAAAATTGTTGCGCATTATAGCTAATCCAGACCGCTTGTCATAAAGTTGCTCCCTTCTATTTACTAATCGCGCGGAGACAAGGGTGATTACGCTAGCCAAACTTTACGTTCATCCGGTTAAATCGCTTCGGGGTTTGCAGCTTTCTCACGCCCAGGTTTCCAGTAGTGGCCTGGCTTTCGATCGCACTTTTATGATCACCGAGCCGGATGGCACCTTTATTACTGCGCGGCAATATCCGCAGATGGTGTTATTCACTCCGGCACTGCTGGCAGACGGCCTGTTCCTGACCGCGCCCGACGGAGAAAGTGCCGCCATCCGCTTTAGCGATTTCGCCGCCGAAGCGCAACCGACCGAAGTCTGGGGTAACCATTTCACCGCCCTGATTGCACCGCAGGCAATTAATAGCTGGCTGAGCGGTTATTTCCAGCGTGACGTACAATTGCGTTGGCTCGGCCCGGAGCTGACCCGTCGCGTTAAAAAACACCCGGAAATCCCCCTGTCCTTCGCCGACGGTTATCCCTACCTGCTAATTAACGAAGCCTCGTTCAACGACCTGCAACAGCGTTGCCCCGGCAGCATCAAGCTGGAACAGTTTCGCCCGAATCTGGTGGTGACCGGCGCCAGCGCCTGGGCAGAAGATGGCTGGCAGGTGATCCGCGTCGGTGACGTGATGTTTGACCTGGTGAAACCTTGCAGCCGCTGCGTACTGACCACCGTCAGTATCGAACGTGGGCGCAAACACCCGAGCGGCGAACCGCTGAGTACCCTGCAGAAATTCCGCACCGCCGATAATGGCGATGTCGATTTTGGCCAGAATATGGTGGCGCGCAATAGCGGCATTATCCGCGTTGGCGATGCCGTTGAAGTGTTATCCACCAAGCCGCCACGCCCTTATGGCGCAGGTAAAGTGGTGGAAAGCGTGCAGGCACCGCAGGACAGTGCGCAGAACGTCACTATTGATTACGCGGGAACGGTGTTTACCGGCAACAATCAGCAGATCTTGCTGGAGCAGTTGGAACAGCAAGGGCTCCGGGTGCCTTATTCATGCCGTGCGGGAATTTGCGGGAGTTGTCGCATAACCTTGGTCAATGGCGAAGTGGCACCGCTGAAGAAAAGTGCGGTGGCCAACAATGGCACCATTCTTTGCTGCAGCTGTATTCCCAAAAGCGATTTGACGCTGGCGTAATCGGCCTTACATCGCCCTGTCGTAAGCCGGGGCTGAGGCTTCATCCTGCGCGCAGGGTTTCAGGCGATCGTGCATCACTTTGATGGCATCGCCCAGCACCATGGTACGGCCGGCCAGTGAAAGCTGGTTCTGCGCCAGCAGGCACAGGCTGGCGTTATCGCCGGCTTCCACCACCAGCAGGCGGGCTTCAATACCGCTTTCCATCACCTTAACCGCGGCCAGTTCGCCGTTCTTCGGCTGCAACGGGTAATGCTGCTGCGAGAAATGCCAGCTCTTCGGCATCAGCGGTTTCAGAAAGCGATAAGCCACCAAGGCATTTAATACCAGTTCAGCACGCTGCTCGTGGCTGAGCTTTATCTGTTTGCACTGCTCTTCATAATTAAAATAAAGCGCGGCGTCATCGACACAGAAAGAGCATTCATCGAAGGCATCCGGGGTTAACATTTTGGCCGGGAAACGCGAGCGAAAGATCATCCCATTGGCTAAATCCAGCATTAGCCGATCGTGTTCAGCGTCAAAATACCAACGCCAATTATCGTCAGGTTTTATCTTCATCTCTTATCCTTCTCGCTGCCCATGCCACGCAATATTTACCCCAAAAGGTGATTTTATCACCACTAAAGTCGCTTAAACATCGGATAATTCCGCGAACGATATTTATGCTAGTGGACAAAATATAGACGAGCCGGGGGAATAAATAAACCCCCGGCGGAAAATGAAAGGAAAAATATTAGATGTAGTTAACGATATCTTTAATCAGGCGTGGACCCTTGAAGATAAATCCGGAATAAATTTGCACCAGTGAAGCCCCTGCCGCCATTTTTTCCCGCGCCGCCATCAGGGAATCAATTCCGCCAACGCCGATAATCGGCAAGCGCCCTTGCAGCTCAAGTGACAAACGACGGATCACTTCGGTGCTGCTCGCCTGCAGCGGACGACCACTCAGGCCCCCCATTTGCTCACAATAATTCAGCCCCTGGATCAATTTACGATCCAGCGTGGTATTGGTCGCGATCACGCCATCTATATTATGACGCACCAGGCTGTCGGCTATTTGGATCAATTCTTCTTCAGAAAGATCCGGTGCGATCTTTACTGCTACCGGTACATATTTGTGATGACGCTCATGTAATTCCTGCTGCTTATTTTTAATCGCGGCCAGCAGATCGTCCAACGCTTCGCCATACTGTAAGGATCGTAATCCTGGGGTATTAGGTGACGAAATGTTAATCGCGATATAACCGGCATACGGATAAACTTTATCCATGCAGATTAGATAATCGTCTTTTCCTTGCTCAACCGGGGTGTCTTTATTCTTGCCGATATTAATCCCCAGAATACCGCCGAAATGGGATTTCTTAACGTTTTCAACCAGATTATCCACACCCTGGTTATTAAAGCCCATGCGGTTGATCAGGCCTTCGGCTTCCACAATACGGAACAGGCGCGGTTTGTCATTGCCCGACTGCGGCCGCGGCGTCACGGTGCCGACTTCGACAAAACCAAAACCCATAGCGCCAAACGCATCGATACACTCGCCGTCTTTATCCAGACCGGCGGCCAAGCCCAAAGGGTTTTTAAAAGAGAGCCCCATGCAGCTTACCGGTTTGGTCGGCACAGACTGACGAATAAGGAATTCTAACGGGGTACCGGTGACACGGCGAAGCTGTTGAAAAGTCAATTCATGCGCACGCTCGGGATCGAGCTGGAACAACGCTTTTCTGATGAGGGGGTAGTACATGTACTCTCCTGATTTCCCGGTTGCAAACCGGGGGCGTATTATCCGGTATCCCCTGACCAATTGGAATTGATTAAAAGCAAAAAAAAGCGTTTTTTACGCAATCGTTTTCCCCCTTCTGAGCCAAAACCGCCGCCAATCCGCATTTGCGCATAACAAAATCGAAAAATGAGATTTAAGTAACTCCCCTTATTACTGATAGGTTTAAAACACTTCTCGACAATTTCATGATTAAACCTAACTTTTAGTTATAAGGAGTGGTAATGCGCGTTATATCACTGGCCGGCAGCCCTCGCATCCCATCACGCTCGGCGGCACTGCTTTCTGTGAGTAAAAACTGGTTGCAGCAGCAAGGCGTAGAGGTGATCTCCTATACCCTGCATGATTTTGATGCCGAAGATTTACTGTATGCCAATTTTAACAGCCCGGCGATCAAAGCCTTTACCGAGCAACTGGCACAGGCAGATGGCCTGCTGGTCTCGACACCGGTGTATAAGGCTTCGTTTTCCGGCGCGCTGAAGACCCTGCTGGATCTGCTGCCAGAGCGTGCGCTGGATCATAAGGTGGTATTGCCGCTGGCCACCGGCGGTTCCATTGGCCATATGTTGGCAGTGGACTACGCCCTCAAGCCGGTTCTGGCGGCGCTGAAAGCGCAGGAAGTGCTGCACGGGGTATTTGCCGAT
This sequence comes from Serratia sp. S4, assembly GCF_000347995.1. Taxonomy (NCBI): domain Bacteria; kingdom Pseudomonadati; phylum Pseudomonadota; class Gammaproteobacteria; order Enterobacterales; family Yersiniaceae; genus Serratia; species Serratia sp. S4. The sequence goes on along the minus strand of NZ_KB661120.1, from coordinate 1,873,373 downwards.
GACAGTCAGGTGGTGCTGGACGGGGAAGAGGTCACCCTGGCCGAAAATCTGGCTGGCCGACTGGAAGAAGCCCTGGAAAGCTTTTATCTGGCGTTGGGCCGCCGCAAGCCGCCGAGAGCCAAGCTCTCCCCTTCCCTGTTGGCCCGCCAAACCGCCTGACGGCACAGCATATAAGGAAATAAACATGAAACGACTTTCTTCACTGGGCCGTTGGCTGGGCACCAGCGCATTGGCAGGCATCCTCTCATTGGCCTGGACCAATGCCGCCAGCGCACAGGATCCGGCGCAGTTTCGCATTGGTTACCAAAAGGGATCGGTCAGTCTGGTACTGGCAAAAACCCATCGGCTGTTGGAACAGCGTTTTCCCAACACCAAAATCAGTTGGATCGAATTCCCCGCCGGCCCGCAAATGCTTGAAGCGCTGAACGTCGGCAGTATCGATCTGGGCAGTACCGGCGATATTCCGCCGATCTTCGCCCAGGCCGCCGGAGCGGACCTGCTGTATGTCGGCGTAGAGCCACCAAAACCCAAGGCAGAAGTGATCCTGGTGCCAGAAAACAGCCCGATCAAAACCGTCGCGGAGCTAAAGGGCCACAAGGTGGCCTTCCAGAAAGGCTCCAGCTCCCACAATCTGCTGCTGCGCTCATTGCAAAAAGCCGGGCTGAAATTCACCGATATTCAGCCCGTCTATCTGACCCCGGCCGATGCCCGCGCCGCCTTCCAGCAGGGCAATGTCGATGCCTGGACAATTTGGGATCCCTACTATTCCGCGGCCTTGTTGCAGGGCGGCGTGCGGGTACTGGGTGACGGTACCGATTTGAATCAAACCGGCTCCTTCTATCTGGCGGTGCGAACTTATACCGAGGCCAATGGACCCTTTATTCAACAGGTGCTCGATACGCTGACCCAGGCTGATGCGCTGACCCTAAGCGACCGTGCGCAAAGCGTCACGCTGCTGGCCAATGCCATGGGCCTGCCGGAGAAAGTGATTTCGACCTATTTGGATCACCGCCCGCCCACCGCAATCAAACCTCTGGATGCGCACACCATAGCCGCTCAGCAGCAAACGGCCGATCTGTTTTATGCCAACCGCCTGGTGCCGGTAAAAGTCGATATTTCGCAACGCATCTGGCACCCAAGCGCACAATAATTTAGGAGAACTGACGATGAGCCTGAACGTATTTTGGTTTTTACCCACCCACGGTGACGGTCACTATCTTGGCAGTACTGAAGGGGCCCGCAGCGTCGATTACGGTTATTTGCAGCAAATCGCCCAGGCGGCCGATCGATTGGGTTTTGGTGGCGTGCTGATCCCTACCGGCCGCTCCTGTGAAGACTCCTGGCTGGTGGCCGCTTCGCTGATCCCGGTCACCCAACGACTGAAATTCCTGGTAGCCCTGCGCCCCGGCATTATTTCGCCCACTCTGGCGGCACGCCAGGCAGCGACGCTGGATCGTCTTTCCAATGGCCGGGCACTGTTTAATCTGGTTACCGGCGGCGATCCTGATGAATTGGCGGCGGAAGGTCTGCACCTGAATCACGAAGAACGCTACGAGGCCTCGGCGGAGTTCACCCATATCTGGCGCAAGGTGCTGGAAGGAGAAACCGTCGACTTTAACGGTAAACATATTCAGGTAAAGGGCGCAAAACTGCTGTACCCACCGGTGCAACAGCCACGTCCACCGCTCTACTTTGGCGGATCCTCCGCCGCTGCGCAGGATCTGGCTGCCGATCAGGTTGAAATGTACCTCACCTGGGGCGAGCCGCCGGCGCAGGTAAAAGAAAAAATTGCCGAGGTACGCGCCAAGGCCGCAGCCAAAGGTCGCCAGGTGCGTTTCGGTATCCGCCTGCACGTCATCGTGCGCGAAACCACCGAAGAAGCCTGGCGAGCTGCCGACCGGCTGATTGCCAATCTGGATGAAAAGACCATCGCCGATGCCCAGCAGGCCTTCGCCCGGTTTGACTCCGTAGGGCAACAACGAATGGCGGCATTGCACGGCGGCAAGAAAGACAATCTGGAGATCAGCCCCAATCTGTGGGCCGGGGTGGGTTTGGTGCGTGGCGGTGCCGGAACCGCGCTGGTGGGCGATGGCCCGACGGTGGCAGCGCGTATGCAGGAATACGCCGATCTGGGCATCGACACCTTTATTTTGTCCGGTTACCCGCATCTGGAAGAGGCCTATCGCGTTGGCGAACTGCTGTTCCCACATCTTGATCTGGTGGAAAACCAAGCGCCCGCGCCACGCCGACCCACCAAAGCACAGGGCGAAGTGGTGGCCAATATTTATATTCCACAAAAAGCATCGCAAAGCTGAGGAGCCGCACTATGGCAAACGGCACACAACGAATCTTGTACCGGTTGGCCCCCTGGGCATTGCCGGTAGCGCTGGTGGCAGTCTGGCAAATATCCGTGGAAGCGGGCTGGCTGTCGAACCGCATTCTGCCGGCGCCGAGCGCCGTAGTGACCGCTTTCTGGTCCCTGACCAAGAGCGGCGAGCTGTGGCAACACCTGACCATCAGCAGTTGGCGCGCGTTGATCGGTTTTAGCATTGGCGGCAGCATCGGGCTGGCGCTGGGCTTTATCACCGGCCTGTCACGCTGGGGCGAACGCCTGCTGGACAGTTCCGTACAGATGATCCGTAACGTACCGCATCTGGCATTAATCCCGCTGGTGATCCTGTGGTTTGGTATCGATGAGTCCGCCAAGATTTTTCTGGTGGCATTGGGCACCCTGTTCCCTATCTATCTCAATACCTATCACGGTATCAAGAATATCGATCGGGGCCTGCTTGAAATGGCACGCAGCTACGGCCTGAGCGGTTTCCAGTTATTCGCCCAGGTGGTTTTACCCGGCGCCCTGCCCTCTATCATGGTCGGCGTGCGTTTTGCATTGGGCTTTATGTGGCTGACACTGATCGTGGCCGAAACCATTTCCGCCAATTCGGGGATTGGCTACCTGGCGATGAACGCCCGTGAATTCCTGCAGACCGACGTAGTGGTGGTGGCGATTGTGTTGTACGCCCTGCTCGGCAAGCTGGCGGACGTCAGCGCCCAATTGCTGGAGCGCGTCTGGCTGCGCTGGCATCCGGCCTATCAACTCAAGCAAGGAGAAGCGCTATGACAACTCCCGCGCGTATTCCCCAAGGGACTCCAGTCACGCTGGAATCCATTGCCAAGCAATACGGTAACCGCAGGGTACTCGACAATATCCAGTTACGCATCAGCGCCGGCCAGTTCGTCGCCGTGGTTGGTCGCAGCGGTTGCGGCAAAAGCACGCTGCTGCGTCTGATGGCCGGGCTGGAGAATGCCAGCAGCGGCGCGTTATTAAGCGGCAATGCGCCACTCGCCAATGCCAGGAACGAGACTCGCCTGATGTTTCAGGACGCCCGCCTGCTGCCGTGGAAAAAGGTGATCGACAATGTCGGCCTCGGCCTGCGGGGTAATTGGCGAGCCGATGCATTGCAAGCGCTGAAAACCGTTGGGTTGGCCGATCGTGCCAATGAGTGGCCGGCAGCCTTGTCCGGCGGGCAAAAGCAGCGGGTAGCACTGGCTCGCGCACTGATCCACCGTCCACGCCTGTTGCTGCTGGATGAGCCCTTGGGCGCGCTGGACGCGTTAACGCGGATTGAAATGCAGGGCCTTATCGAAGGGCTATGGCAACAGCATGGTTTTACCGTACTGCTGGTGACGCACGACGTCAGTGAAGCCATTGCGCTGGCGGATCGGGTGATTTTGATTGAGGAAGGGCGTATCGGGTTGGATTTGACCATTGACCTGCCGCGTCCACGCCGTAAGGGATCTGCCAGGCTGGCAGAGCTGGAAGCCGAAGTGCTGGACCGGGTACTGTCACCGCCGCCGTTGGCTGAAACTTCGCGCCGGGTCGCGAATTAAAAAAGGGACGGCATGCCGTCCCTTGTTCGGTTTACGCGTCGAGCGCTTTGGTGATCTTTTCGAACAGGTCGCCGGACAGGTTCTCCAGCCCCTTCAACTGCTCAAGTGCTTTGCGCATCAACGCCTGACGTGAAGCATCATAGCGTTTCAAACGAATCAGCGGCTCAATCAGGCGTGCGGCAATTTGCGGGTTGCGCTGGTTCAGATCGCTGAGGATCTCCGCCAGGAACTGATAACCACTGCCGTCTGCCGCGTGGAACGCCGCCGGGTTGGCAGAAGCGAAACCACCGATCAACGAACGCGTACGGTTGGGATTGCTCAGGCTGAATGAACGGTGTTTCAGCAAGCTACGCACCTTGGTCAACACGTCCGCCGCCGGGCTGGTCGCCTGCAACACGAACCACTTGTCCATCACCAAACCATCCTGATGCCAGCGCTCATCGAATGCCGTTAACAGCGCATCGCGGCAAGGCAACTGTGCCGCTACCGCCGCCGCCAGAGCCGCCAGTGAGTCGGTCATATTGTCTGCCTGGCGATACTGCTCGGACACCAATCGGTCGGCCAGTGCTTCATCGCCAAAGGCCAGATAGCCCAGGCACACATTGCGCAGCGAACGTTTGGCGATGTCAGCGTGTTCCACCCGGTAACCGTCGGTTTTATTGGCGTTATAAACCGCCAGCCACTCGTCGGCCATTTCCTTGGCCAGGCAACGGACGATCGCTTCGTGCACCGCAGCGATCGCTTCGGGATCGATGGTCGCGAACAGTTCGGCAATTTCACCTTCCGATGGCAACGTCAGGATTTGCGCGGCTAATGCCGGATCCAGCGTTTCGTCCAACAGCACGGCGCGGAACGCATCAGCAACGTGTAATGGCAGCGACAACGGTTGTTTCTGCTGATGTTTGGCAACGTTCAGTTTGATATAGGTGGCCAGCAGGCTCTGTGCCGCATCCCAGCGGGCAAATTCATTGCGCGCATGCTTCATCAGGAAGGTCAATTGCTGATCGCTGTACGGATAATCCAGCTTCACCGGCGCAGAGAACTCGCGCAGCAGGGACGGTACCGGCTTGTGCGCCACGCCGTCGAACACGAAGGTCTGCTCCGCTTCGGTAATGTTCAAGACGTTATTGACCGCTGAGCCGTCTTTCTGCAGAGCAATCACATTGCCTTGTGCGTCGTACAGTTCGATATCCAGCGGAATATGCAGTGGCAATTTCTGCGGCTGATCGGCGGTCGGTTCGGTCTTCTGGCTAACGTGCAGGCGATACTGCTGCTGCTCGGCATCGTATTCATCGCGCACGGTGAGCAATGGCGTGCCGGACTGGCTGTACCAGCGACGGAACAACGACAAATCAACGTTGGATGCATCCTCCATCGCCTGAACGAAATCATCGCAGGTGGCCGCGCTACCGTCATGACGCTCGAAATACAGCTGGATGCCTTTCTGGAACTGCTCTTCACCCAGCAGCGTGTGCAGCATGCGGATCACTTCGGATCCTTTCTCATACACCGTCAGGGTGTAGAAGTTGTTCATTTCGATCACTTTGTCCGGACGAATGGCGTGCGCCATCGGGCTGGCGTCTTCGGCGAACTGCGCACCGCGCATCACGCGCACGTTATCGATGCGGTTAACCGGACGTGAACCCAGATCAGAACTGAACTCCTGATCGCGGAACACCGTCAGCCCTTCTTTCAGGCTGAGCTGGAACCAGTCGCGGCAGGTCACACGGTTGCCGGTCCAGTTGTGGAAGTATTCGTGGCCAATCACCGCTTCAATATTCAGATAATCTTTGTCGGTGGCGGTTTCGGCTTTTGCCAGCACGTATTTGGAGTTAAAAATATTTAACCCTTTATTCTCCATCGCCCCCATGTTGAAGAAGTCGACCGCGACGATCATATAAATGTCGAGATCGTACTCAAGTCCGAAACGGGTTTCGTCCCATTTCATCGAATTCTTCAGCGAGGTCATCGCCCAATCGGCGCGATCCAGGTTGCCACGGTCAACGAACAGCTCCAGCGCCACTTCACGCCCGGAGCGGGTGGTGAAACTGTCGCGCAACACGTCAAAATCACCGGCCACCAGCGCAAACAGGTAACAAGGTTTTGGGAACGGATCTTGCCACTGCACCCAGTGACGTCCGTCTTCCAGCTCTCCCTGGCCTACGCGGTTACCGTTTGACAACAGGAACGGGTAACGAGCCTTGTCAGCCACAATGCGGGTGCTAAAGCGGGCCAGTACGTCCGGGCGATCCAGATAATAGGTAATATGGCGGAATCCTTCGGCCTCACATTGAGTACACAGCGCCTCACCGGACAGGTACAAGCCTTCCAGCGCGGTGTTTTTCGCCGGGTGAATATCATTGACGATGGTCATGGTAAATTGTGCTGGCAATTTCTCGATAACCAGCTTGTTATCCTGCAACTGATAGGCAGTCCATGGCTGGCCGTCGATCTCAATACTCACCAGCGTAAGGTCTTCACCGTTCAGTACCAGTGCCGCGTCGGCTGCGCCCTGGCGTTTAATCTTGCTGACGGCAGTGACGCGAGTGGTCTCTGAGTCCAGCTCAAAATCCAGGTCAATGTCAGTGATGGTGTAATCTGGTGCACGATAATCGTGGCGATATTTCGCCTGTGGCTGTTGTATCATAAAAACCCTTTGACGTCTCAGTGAGTTACAGGTGCCAGGCTTTCATCTTGAGGTTATTTCGCCGTGGGGAAAGAGCAGAAATTTCGATGAGCCTGATTGTAAATAAACTGTATCACAGCTACAAAAAAAACCCAGAGATGCCGGGCCACCAGTGCGGAGAAATCGGAGGTGGATCCTAATATTGTCGACGAATTGCCCACCCAGTCAGGTGCCTTGACCTGATGCAGCATAAAAATCAGCATTTAATGCTAAAAAACCCTCTTCAGTTTACACGCCTGCTCAAGCTTCAGAAAGCGGGTGAAAAGTACGGTTTTTTCAGCGCTCATGGGCAAACAGCGGCGGCGCAGCAGCACTTTTCTGCCCGCAGCCGCTCGCTGGGTATAGTTAAGACAGCCTGGGAGACTCAATGATATAATTAGCAAATCTGGCTCAAGGACGCGCGGTGCGTATGAAAGTAAAATATCTGATCTATTTTTTTACCTTTGCCCTGATGTCCTCTTTCGCCCTGTTCATTTCCGACGAGTTGGTCGAGGCCGAAACCGGCTATCGCGACAACCAGCTTAACCTGTACAAAATTACCCGCGCCAAACAGATTTCAGAGGCTTTTCAGGCCACCTTATTGGCGCACCGTCTGAAACGCCTGAGCCTGGTCGATCCTCATATTACTTCGCAGCAATGGCAGGAAGCGGATCGAATAGCTCGGGAGAAAATTGCCCGCTTTCGCCCCCATATTGACAGTGATATCTCGCAACAGCTTGGCATTCGGCAAAAAATCGCTGCACTCTCCATGCTCAACCTGATGGAACAATTGCTCAATAGTGACAATCTGCAGCTTTCGCTCGTTACCGATGCCAATGCCAACCTGTTTAATATCAACAGTGCCTACTACATTTCTCAGGCCAGCAAAAGCTATTACCGCTATAGCTACGACAACCGCATGGTCGATGCCGATTCATTTCTGTTTCTGGAAGCCGTACGGCTGAATAACCGGCTGAACCTGTCCGTCACCGAACTTATCGATCAGGTTATCGATGTCAATATCAACCCGTTGGAGCGTAAAGTCGCTTATTTGAAAGCCGTTCAGCTCACCGGAGTATTAAGTTCTTTAAGCGCCCGGCTGATATTTATGAAGCTGAGCTATAACGATGTGCAAACCACGTTCCTGGTGAATGATATTCTTGAGCAAATATCGACCAAAAAGATCGGCCAGATTACCAACGGACTCTATACTGCCGTCGATACTCACAGCCTCTATCCCGCCAGTTCGATTTATCAGTACGTTAAAAACCTGACAGAGCTTTCACAACGGCTTTTCCAGCGTAGTTTTGAAATGGAGATCGCCGCCTCTCAGCATAAGATCTATAACAGCCAGACCGCCATTTACGGCATGATTTCCCTGGGTGGCCTGATCGCCCTGTTTATTTTTCTGCCAACGCTGGTTTACTGTTCAAATATCAGCCGCTGGTTAACGAAAACGCATAATAATATTTTTCGGCTGTCGCGCGGGAATATGAACATAGTGCCTAATGAGGTGTTTTACGGCCAGGAGTTAATGGCCATCAGCGATGCCATTAAACAACTCAAACAGTATCAGTTGGAAAAGGTAACGCTGGAAAACGAAAAACACTTGCTGATCAAAGAGCTGGAAGCCTCTTCATTCCTTGACCCCTTGACCAACATCTATAACCGGCGCAAATTTTTCCGCGAGTGCGAATCGCTGGCCGCCAGCAGCTACCCGCTGGCCTTCTGCCTGATTGATATTGATAACTTCAAAAATCTCAATGATAGCTACGGCCACCATGTCGGCGATCTGGTGTTGGTCGCCTTCGGTAAACTGCTGCAGAGCACCTTCCGCTCCAGTGATATTTTCTGTCGCTATGGCGGTGAGGAATTCGCCGTGATCCTCGGGAACTGTACGCTGGAGAATGCACGCGAAGTGATGTCCAAGCTACGCGAGCGAACCCACCAATTAACCCTGACAATAGCCGATGGGCAAAAGGTTTGCTTCACCACCAGCTGTGGCATTGCCCAGGTGAGCGACATCCGGCTGTTGCCAACGGCGATCAAACAGGCGGATGAAGCGCTCTATTTCAGTAAAAATAACGGTAAGGACCGGATCGGCATTTACACCCCGACCGGTTTTATCTGAATTGTTGTTTAAAATAATTAACATTATAATTTTTATGACTAATTAGCCTAAGTCATTCACCTTACAGGCTTATCTGGCTTTTCTGCCGCCATCCTGATGGCAAGCCAGCATAAAGGCACGTTTAATCCTCGACCCGCTCCGATGAATTGTGGTGTGATGCAGCTTCAATAACAGGATAATCCGGGTATACTCCCCCCACTTTTTTTGATTATCCGGATTTGGACACGCGCCTGACGAGGATGCAGTAACGCGCTATGACTCAATACGCCTCCCCGATTTTGACATCACTGCTTGATACTGATGCCTACAAGCTTCATATGCAGCAAGCAGTGTTTCATCGCTATCCCGCTATCAGCGTGGCGGCGGAATTCCGCTGCCGTGGTGACGAGCTGCTTGGCGAATATGCCGACGAAATTGGTGCGCAAATCGCACTGATGAGCCAGTTGGCGCTGACAGACGCTGAGTTCGACTATCTCTCAGGGCTACCCTTCTTCCGTGAGGATTACCTGAACTGGCTGCGCGATTTCCGCTACGATCCGCAACAGGTCCAGATCGAGAACCACGCGGGCAAGCTGCATATTCGCATTGCCGGCCCGTGGCGCGAAGTGATCATGTGGGAAGTCCCACTGCTGGCGGTAATCAGCGAAGTGGTGCACCGTCACCGCTCACCGGATGTCACGCCAGAGATGGCGGTAGCCCATTTGCGCAACAAGCTCGCACAGTTTAAAGCCATGAGTAGCGATGTGGATATTTCTCGCTTCAAGCTGATGGACTTCGGCACCCGCCGCCGTTTTTCACAGGCTGTGCAGCAGGCAATCGTCAGCACGCTGAAAAACGAATTCCCGTATCTGGTGGGGACCAGCAACTACGATCTGGCGCACCAGTTGGATCTTGCACCGGTTGGTACCCAGGCTCATGAATGGTTCCAGGCTCATCAGCAGATAAGCCCGGTGTTGGCCAACAGCCAGCGGGCGGCACTGCAGGCCTGGCTGGATGAATACCCGGATCAGCTTGGTATTGCACTGACCGACTGCATCACCATGGATGCCTTCCTGCGTGATTTCGGCCCGCAGTTTGCCCAACGCTATCAGGGCCTGCGCCATGACTCAGGCGATCCGTTCGAATGGGGCGAAAAAGCCATCGCGCATTTCCAGAAGCTGGGGATTGATCCGATGAGCAAAACTCTGGTGTTCTCCGATAACCTGGATCTGGACAAAGCACTGGCGCTTTACCGCCACTTCTACCAACGCGTCAACCTGGTGTTCGGTATAGGTACGCGTCTGACCTGCGATATTCCCGGGGTTAAACCGCTGAATATCGTTATCAAACTGGTCGAATGCAAAGGCAAACCGGTGGCTAAACTCTCCGACAGCCCGGGTAAAACCATCTGTCAGGATCAGGCCTTTGTAAAAGCGTTACGCAAAGCCTTCGATCTGCCGCTGGTAAAAAAAGCGAGCTAGTCCCCCTGCCCGATAAACGTTAAAAAGCCGGCTGAAGACCTCACGCCGGCTTTTCCTTCTTTATATAGTCCTTCTCGTTGTTCCCTTTTCGCCCAGCCCCAAGAAATGTTGCACCAATCCGGCGATTTCTACTTGTGCTCTGCACCGCGGCAAGTAACATAGCAACATCCCCATATTCTTGGGTTATAAGCTATTTCTAAACCAAATTATTAAAGAGAGAAATCTATGAGCGTAGTGCCTGTAGTCGACGTACTGCAAGGCCGTGCTGCGGTTGACAGTGAAGTCACCGTACGCGGTTGGGTGCGTACCCGGAGAGATTCTAAAGCTGGTATCTCCTTCCTGGCCGTCTATGACGGTTCCTGCTTTGATCCGTTACAGGCCGTCGTTAATAATTCTCTGCCGAATTATCAGGATGAAGTGCTGCATCTGACCACGGGCTGTTCCATTGAAGTCACCGGCGTTGTGGTGGCATCTCCGGGCGAAGGTCAGAGTTTCGAACTGCAGGCAACCGCGATTAAAGTGGTTGGCTGGGTTGACGATCCGGACACCTACCCGATGGCGGCCAAACGTCACAGCATCGAATACCTGCGCGAAGTGGCTCACCTGCGCCCACGCACCAATCTGATCGGTGCCGTTGCCCGCGTACGTCATACGCTGGCACAGGCCATTCACCGCTTCTATCACGAGAACGGCTTCTTCTGGGTTTCCACCCCGCTGATCACCGCCTCCGATACCGAAGGTGCCGGTGAAATGTTCCGCGTTTCAACTCTGGATCTGGAAAATCTGCCGCGTACCGATAAAGGTGCAGTCGATTTCAGCCAGGACTTTTTCGGCAAAGAAGCCTTCCTGACCGTTTCCGGCCAGTTGAACGGCGAGACCTATGCCTGTGCGCTGTCGAAAATTTACACTTTCGGCCCCACTTTCCGCGCCGAGAACTCCAACACCAGCCGCCACCTGGCGGAGTTTTGGATGATCGAACCGGAAGTGGCGTTTGCCGATCTCGAAGACATCGCCGAGTTGGCGGAAAAAATGCTGAAGTATGTATTCCAAGCCGTATTGAACGAGCGTATGGATGACATGCAGTTCTTCGCCGAGCGCGTAGACAAAGATGCTATCGATCGCCTGCAGCGTTTTGTTACTTCTGACTTTGCTCAGGTTGATTACACCGAAGCGGTGGAAATCCTGATCGCCTCAGGTCAGACTTTCGAAAACCCGGTTTCCTGGGGTATCGACCTGTCTTCCGAACATGAGCGTTATTTGGCCGAGAAACACTTCAAAGCGCCGGTAGTAGTGAAAAACTACCCGAAAGACATCAAAGCTTTCTATATGCGTATGAACGATGACGGTAAAACCGTTGCCGCAATGGACGTTCTGGCTCCGGGCATTGGTGAAATCATCGGCGGTGCTCAGCGTGAAGAACGTCTGGACGTACTGGATCAGCGTCTGGAAGCCATGGGGCTGAATAAAGAAGACTACTGGTGGTATCGCGACCTGCGTCGTTACGGCACCGTTCCTCACGCCGGTTTCGGTTTGGGCTTTGAGCGTTTAATCGCCTATGTCACCGGCGTGCAAAACGTGCGTGATGTCATTCCGTTCCCGCGGACTCCACGTAATGCAACCTTTTAATTAATCAGATAATACATTTTCTAATTAATTTAGTTACAAAACCAAGGCCAGCTTTGCTGGCCTTTCGCATTTTTTAATATTGACGCGCGTCACAAAGTTCCCTGAATATTACTTTTTGTTACAAATGCTTTCATTCTGATACCTCATTACGACATTGGTAGCATTTTCGTTCTAGATTAACCCGCCCGTGAATGGAACACTGCGTGCAGACACAGGACGACACCAATCTATCAACAATAGTTCCAAAAGAATTATTGGCGGCAGTGGCAAAGGTGTCCGAATAACACCAATGAGGGTAATATAATGATGAAGCGCAACATTCTTGCAGTGGTAATCCCGGCTCTGTTAGCAGCTGGTGCAGCAAACGCTGCTGAAATCTACAACAAAGACGGCAACAAACTGGATCTGTACGGTAAAGTTGACGGTCTGCACTACTTCTCAGACGACAAAGGTAATGATGGCGATCAGACCTATGTTCGTTTCGGCTTCAAAGGTGAAACCCAGATTACTGACCAACTGACCGGTTACGGCCAGTGGGAATACAACGTTCAGGCTAACCACGCTGAGTCTCAAGGCACCGAAGGCACCAAGACTCGTCTGGGCTTCGCGGGTCTGAAATTTGCTGACTACGGTTCATTCGACTACGGCCGTAACTACGGCGTACTGTACGACGTGGAAGGCTGGACAGATATGCTGCCAGAGTTCGGTGGCGATACTTACACCTACACCGACAACTTCATGACTGGCCGTACCAACGGCGTTGCTACTTACCGTAACAACAACTTCTTCGGTCTGGTTGACGGTCTGAACTTCGCTGTTCAGTACCAGGGTAAGAACGAAAACGACGGCCGTGCTCTGAAGAAACAAAACGGCGACGGTTGGGGCCTGTCTTCTACTTATGACATCGGCGAAGGCATCAGCTTCGGTGCTGCATACGCATCATCTGATCGTACTGATGCGCAGACCAACAACTCCACCGCTGGTGGCGACAAAGCTGATGCGTGGACCGTGGGTGCTAAATACGACGCGAACAACGTCTACCTGGCAACCATGTACTCAGAAACCCGCAACATGACACCATATGGTGATTTTGATGCCGGTATCGCTAACAAAACTCAGAACTTCGAAGTGACTGCACAGTACCAGTTCGATTTCGGTCTGCGTCCAGAAGTTTCTTACCTGCAGTCTAAAGGTAAAAACCTGGCTGGCCGTACCAATCACGGTTCTAGCTTCGGCGGCGGCGATGCCGACCTGGTTAAATATGTTTCTGTTGGTACCACTTACTACTTCAACAAAAACATGTCCACCTACGTTGATTACAAAATCAACCTGCTGGATGACAACGAATTCACCAAAGCCACTGGCACTGCTACCGACGACATCGTTGGTGTTGGCCTGGTTTACCAGTTCTAAGTTGTCTCACTTAACGGCGGTTCACCGTCGACTAAGTTAAAAAACAGGGCTTCGGCCCTGTTTTTGTTTTTGCGTCCCCCTAAATTTTTATCCTGCCAAATCCCCCTTCCCCCTCATTTTTTATGCTGAATATGCGTCCTTCACAAGATCGAGGTGTTTTTCTCGCAAACGGTTGGCAAAGGGCATAACTGGCGCTACCCTGATGCTTCTGTCTGCTTAACTCCAAGCCATGGAAGCACCTGACATGTTTGAAAAAATCACTGCTGCACCTGCCGATCCGATCCTGGGTCTGACCGACATTTTCCGCGCTGACGCCCGCCCTAACAAAATCAACCTGGGGATTGGCGTTTATAAAGATGAAACCGGTAAAACCCCGGTGCTGACCAGCGTTAAAAAAGCTGAGCAATATCTGCTGGAAAATGAGACCACCAAAAACTATCTCGGCATTGAAGGTATTCCGGCATTCGCCAACTGCACGCAAGAGCTGCTGTTCGGCAAACAAAGCCCAATTATTGCCGACAAGCGTGCGCGCACCGCACAAACTCCTGGTGGCACCGGCGGCCTGCGAGTAGCAGCTGACTTCATCGCCAATCAGACCAGCGCGAAACGCATCTGGATCAGCAACCCAAGTTGGCCAAACCACAACAACGTGTTTGGTGCGGTCGGTCTGGAAGTGCTGGAATACGCCTACTATGATGCAGCCAATCATGCGCTGGACTTCGACGGCCTGCTCCACAGCCTGAAACAGGCTCAGGCCGGCGATGTGGTGCTGTTCCACGGTTGCTGCCATAACCCAACCGGCATCGACCCAACGGCTGAGCAGTGGGCACAATTGGCCGAGCTGTCTGTGGCTAACGGTTGGTTGCCACTGTTCGACTTCGCGTACCAGGGCTTTGCGAATGGTCTGGAAGAAGATGCTCAGGGCCTGCGTATTTTTGCCGCCAAGCATCAGGAACTGATCGTCGCCAGTTCTTACTCGAAGAACTTCGGTCTTTACAACGAACGCGTGGGTGCCTGTACCGTCGTTGCTGCTGATGCAGAAACCGCCGACCGTGCCTTCAGCCAGGTGAAAGCGGCTATCCGCGCCAACTACTCCAACCCACCGTCACACGGTGCTGCCATTGTGGCAACCATCCTGGGTGACGATGCGTTGCGTGCGCTGTGGGAGCAGGAACTGACTGATATGCGTCAACGTATTCACCGCATGCGTCAGCTGTTTGTGAATACCCTGCAGGAGAAAGGTGCTGAGCAGGACTTCAGCTTTATCATCAATCAGAACGGCATGTTCTCATTCAGCGGGCTGACCAAAGAACAGGTTCTGCGTCTGCGTGAGGAATTTGGCGTCTACGCCGTTAACTCCGGCCGCGTTAACGTTGCCGGCATGACACCAGACAATATGGCGCCGCTGTGCGAAGCCATCGTCGCCGTGCTGTAAAACCGTCGCGCGACACATAGCAAAAGGGGCGCTCAAGCGCCCCTTAGTTATTTCTGCCGGAAATAACTTACCAGATGGCCGGCTCTTCACGCAGGAACGGGTTGGTTTCACGTTCTTGACCGAAGGTCGACATTGGCCCATGACCTGGGATAAACGCCATGTCATCACCCTGCGGCAATAACTTGGTGCGGATCGAGTTAATCAACGCCTGGTGATCGCCTTGTGGAAAATCACTGCGCCCGACACCGCCGTTAAACAGCACGTCGCCCACCAGCGCCAATCGCGCCTGATCATTAATAAACACGATATGGCCAGGAGTATGACCAGGGCAATGCAGCACCTTGAGCGTCATTTCGCCCACCTGCACGCTGTCCCCTTCTTCCAGCCACTGAGTTGGCGTCAGCGGTGCGCACTCTTCCAGCCCAAACATGCGGCTCTGCGCAGGTAGGCCATCGAGCCAGAAGGCATCTCTCTTATCCGGGCCGTAGATCGGTACCTGATAAAACTCTGCCAACTCAGCGGCCGCGCCAACGTGATCGAGATGACCATGCGTCAGCAGGATCTGCGTAACGGTTACGCCCTGCCTGGCTATTTCGGCCTTCAGTTTTTCAGGTTCACCGCCGGGATCGACCAACGCCGCCTGCTGGGTGCTCTCACACCAGATCAGACTGCAGTTCTGACTAAAAGCGGTAACGGGAATAATGTGGTATTTCATAAGGCTCCAACGACAACGGCGCCACACCCTGCCGGGCTGGCGCTACTCACTTGTGGTGCACAGCGATTACCAGGTCCGCACCGGGCCGGTATCGATGTGTACGAAGTTGCTACGTGGGTAATATCCTACACCACCGGCGCTCATTTTTAACGCCGCTTTACGGATATTACTCAGTTGGATGCCTTCGATATGGAAGTCCATCGCCTGGCCTTTGGTGTGGTAGCTGTGCTTGGCCACACCGCGACTGCGTGCACGCAGCTCATTGTTGGTATCCAGGGAACGATAACCAGAAACCAACTGCACCGGCTTGTTGGTGCCCAACAGACCTTGCAGACGGTAGAGATGATCGAACAGACGAGGATCGATCGACTTGACCTTATTGGCACGATAATCACGGAAGAGATGATTAAGACGGACTAATTCGTCTTTATTATATCCCTTACCGTCGAAGAATTCGGCTTTAAGCGATTCGCCCGTATGCATATTATTTACAACCAGAATACGCGGGCGCGAAGTAGAAAGACTGGCAAAGGCTTGCCCAGGGAGCAGCGCTATGCCCACAGCGGCGCTACCTAACGCCAGCCATTTACGGCGATGATGATCAATTTTGTCCATGTTTCTGTTAAACCCGGCAAGAATATCAAAATATATGCACAAAACAGCGCACTGCCCGAACCATAACCGCCCACACTGGCTGAGTCAACCCGTGATGTCCCGCGGTTTGCAGGCACTCACGCAATGAGTGCCTGCAACATGGCCCGATATTCTGACCGTTATTTATTTATAATTACTGCATTTATTGCATTAATTTTTCGGCCTGAGCCAAAATTTGTGCGCCCGATCTCACCGTGTCATCATAATTGTAAATATCTGTGCGGAATTGTGGTTTTCCATCATCAGAGACCCAGGCGGTTAAATAATACAATTTAACCGGAATATGCTGGCGGATATTGACGAAGGTGGTATTACCCTGTTTCAAGGTGGAAGAAACACGGGTGTTGTTCCAACCGGCATCCTGCAGCAACATATTCGCCAAATCCGATGCCTTGTTGACCCGAACACAGCCGGAACTTAAGGCGCGGATGTCTTTCTGGAACAGATTATGGTTGGGCGTGTCGTGCAGATAGATAGCGTCCGAACTCGGCATGTTGAATTTAAAACGGCCCAATGAGTTGGTCGCCCCCGGAGCCTGACGGATCCGATACGGGAAATTACGAGGCGAAATCATACTCCAGTCGATCATTGCCGGATTAATCACTTCGGCATCGTTGCTCCACCCCGAGAGCACGGTATAGCCATGCTTCTGGAAGTAGCTGCCGTCACGCATCGCCTTCGGCACGATATCTTCACGCACCAGCGTAGTAGGTACGTTCCACGGCGGGTTCACCACCACATTATTCAATGCGCTGCTCATCAACGGCGTCTTGCGGCTAGGCCGACCCACGATCACCCGAGAGGAAAGCACTTCATTGCCGTTTTGGTAGTAGGTCAACGAGTAGTTAGGAATGTTAACCATAATACCGGTATCGACATGGCCGGGTAGTATGCGTAACCGCTGGATATTCAGCGCCAACAACGAGGCTCGTATTTGCGGCGTTACGTTAAGCCACTCGCGAGTGCGCACGCCAATGACGCCGTCAGCACTCAGACCCTGCCATTTCTGGAAACGCTTAACGCCCTCCACCAGGTCGGGAGTATAGCGATTATCAGTAACGGTCACCGGGCTTTCTGACTGCTGCGAAAAAGGCGATTGCGGCGTTGGGACGAGATCTTTCACCGGGGCGGCGGCCGGGCTGACAACGGCACTCTGACTGTCACGACTTTTTTCTTCATCGACCGACAGGCCACCGTCGTCAGGCTCATTACGCGAACCGGTCAATACCGCAGGGGGATCCTGCACTTCCACCGGTGCCGTAGAAGGCGTCAGCATGCCGTTACGGGCCAGGATCTCACGCAAGGCTGGAATATCACTACTCAGTTGATCCGGACGCAGGCTTGGGCCATTGGCCATTTGCGGCCATGGACGGCCATCGGCCAGCATATCCCGCAGGGCCTGATGCATCTTGGCGTATTGCGGGTGCTGCGGCGCCAGCGTATTGACATAAGCCAGAGTCTTGCCCTGACGCAACGCCAATTGCCACTGGTTAATCACCGTATTGGGTGGCAGACCAAGCTTGTAGGGAATGTTGCTGTACAGCCAATTATTACCGTTGGCACCGATGGACGAAACAAACTGTAAATAGCCCAGCATCGCATCAGACAGCACCACATCGCGCGCCACGTCGGTAATCGCCGGGTTGGTCAACAGCTTCACCCATTGGGTAAACTGCGGCTGTACGCCGGACATCGCCAATTCGGCCAGTTGCTGCTGAAATTGCTGAACCGCTTCGCGATCCTGCCACATCAATTGCATCCGGTTCGCCGCGTACAAAGGAGCCAGCGTCGAAAGATAATAGGGTGTAATGCCCTTCGGCAATGCCGCAAGCAGTTCCGAACGGCTTTGCGCAACTGACATGCCGGATGACGCCACCGGAAACGCAGGAACGGTTGCCCATACGGGTAATGACGACGCAAGACCACATGCGATTGCGCAACTTAACGCCAGACGCCGCACAGTGTTTCCATTTCTAAGCAACATCCATTGCCCCCTGTATGCTCACAAAAAATATAACCAAGACAACTTATTAGTTTCAGTATACGAATAGAAAAGCCATTTTGCCCTTTGCTGCCTATGAATAACTGTTATTTCATCAGGCTACCCGGTTTTCGGCACAGAAAAAAGCAGGACTATCATCCTCCCGCACAAAAAAATAGCCACCCCAGGGCGGCTATTTTCAGATTATTAGCGGGCTTTTTTTGCGTTTACGGCGTTTCTGCCGCAGTAATACCCAGAACCGGCGGCTCATTGGCAAAACCGCGCAGCCCCACTACGTGTACATGTTCATGATTCTGGAACACTTTACGCACCAGCTTATAAGTCGTGCCTTTTTCCGGGCTGATATTTTCCGGTGCCGCAATGATCAACTGCATTTCCAGACGATCGCACAGCTCGAACAGCGTGGCGATGGATTTGGCATCCAGTCGCGCCGCTTCATCGAGGAACAGCAGGCGGCATGGGGAGATATCTTTACCGCGCAGGCGGCGAGACTCTTCTTCCCAGCTCTGTACCACCATAACCAGAATCGACATCCCGGTACCGATCGCTTCCCCGGTAGACAACGCGCCACTCTCGGCACGCAGCCAACCGTCCGAGCCGCGGAAGACTTCCACTTCCAGCTCCAGGTAGTTGCGGTAATCCAGCAGCTCTTCGCCGATGGTCTGTGGCGTGCGTTGCCCCATGTCAATCTGCGGGTTCAGACGCTGATACAGCTTGGCCAAGGCCTCCGAGAAGGTCAGTCGGTTGCTGTTGAACAGGTCCTGATGCTGTTCCTGTTGCTCGGAAAGCACATCCAGCAGCGTCGCATGCGCTTCACGCACGTTGACGTTCAATCGCACGCTCTTCACCTGCCCGAAGGAAACCGCCTGCAGGCCCTGGTTGAGCATGCGAATACGGTTCTGTTCGCGCTGGATGGTTTTGCGAATGATGTTCGCCACGCTCTTGGAACTGATTGCCAGTTTCTGCTCACGCGCGGTCAACTCTTCGGTCAGGCGGCCCAGTTCGATCTCCATCTGTTCGATGGCCTCAACCGGGTCGTCGGTACGAATGATATCCTGACGAATACGCTCGCGCAGATGCTGATAGACCGCAATATAGAACTGAATTTTGCGTTCCGGGCGCTTGGGATCTTCCGACAGGCGCAGCACATCGCGCAGATGTTCGTTATCCGACACCGCCAGACGCAGCGCACCGAGCGCCTTATCCGACATTGAGCGCAGCTCGTCACCGTCCATATAGGCCAGTTCGCGGCGGTGCAGACGACGTTCAACGCCATTGTCTTTCACCAGGCGCATCACGGCGCACCAACCTGCTTTGGCGGTGACCACCTGCTCACGCAGCTGATAATAGTCGCGCTCCAGCTTGCGCAGTTTCTTCTGCAGACTGTCCATTTCTGCTTCACAGAAGGTCAGCTGTTTTTCCAGTTGGTTACGACGTGCGCGGTTGGTACTCAGGCCCGCATGCAATTCATCACGACGGGTGCGCGCACGGGCTTCGGCATTGGCATCCGCCTGCACACCGATGTCTACCAGTTCCTGACTCAGCTCTTTGAGCATGTCGCGTTTGGCGTCATACGAGCTTTTCAGCGATGCCAGCACCTGGCTGTACTGGGTAAACTGGGTCTGATACTGGCGCAACTGCTCACGGGCACGGGTACGTTCCGCTTCCGCATGCTCCAGACGCTGGCGCAGCTTGTCGTTAAGATCGTTATTGGCATTTTGCATACCGGCAGAGTCGGTATAGCTGAAGTGTGCGCGACGCTGCACCACTTCAATCAGGGCAAACGCCTGCTGCTTGGCCTGACGCTGCACGCTCTGCGCCTGGGTGTAATCCTGTTGCAACTGCTCATGCTGCTGCGGATCGCTCTGCAGCACCGACAGCAGCGGCTCCAGCTTGGTCAGGGAAACGCCGTGCTGCTGAATATGACGCGCGGCATCCTGCGCCTCTTCCAGCTCCTCACGGATTTCTTCCACCCGATCCTGCAGGGTTTCATCGTTTAGCAATGAAACCAGCGGTGTCAGACGGTTAAGTGCAGAAATGCCCTCTTTCGCCTGATCGTATTGCTGGCGCTGCTGCTGGTTCTGCGCTTCATGGTTATTCAGCGCGCGCTCGATTTCACCACGGCGGGTATTGAGACCACGGATCTCCGCTTCCGGATCGGCGTCAAAGGCTACCGCCAGATGGTTACCGATAAAGCGGCTGAAGGCCTGGTGCGAACGCTGGGTTTTCTGCACGTCGAACGACAGGGTGGCATAACGCTCTGCCAACTTTTCCCGCTCGGCATGTAATATTTCCAGGCGATTCTCACGTGCGGCACGGCCAAACAACGGCACAGCCGGGTAACGCGAGTAACGCCACTGGCGTTCGGCAGTTTTAACCAACACCGCGCGGTCTTGTTCTTCGACGGCGAATACGCTGTCATCGAACGACTGCGGATCCCCCTCGATCAGATAGAGATCTTCCGGACAGTCTTCCAACCCTTCCAGCATCTCGCGTACCAGCGACAGATCCGGCACCACAATGGCGTGGCGCGACGGGCCGTACAAGGCGGAGAAGTACGGTGCATCGTCGATGGTGACGTCGTCGTAGATTTCAGACAGCAGCACGCCACCAAAACGTTCGGCCAGCGTGACCAGACGCTGATCTTCGGCGCCGCCAGGCTGGCTGAGACGTTCAATTTGCGCTTCAACGGCACGTTTACCGGCAGCCACTTCGTCACGCTCAACGGTAGTTTCACGTTCGCGCTCCAGCAGTTGCTGCATGTACTCCGTCACCTGCTGGCTGCTTTCAAGCGCTTCGCCACTCTGCTCACCAAGCTGGCTCAGAGCATCCTGCGCTGCCAACCAAATAGGGGCGCGGGTAGTCAGTTCGCGGATGCGTTGCTGAATTTGCTCCAGCTCCTGGCGCATTTCCATCCGACGTTCGCCGGCATCGCTGACACCCTGCGACAGCGATTCCAGACGCTCTTCCAGCTCTTGTTGCAGGGCATCAAGTTCGTCCGGCTGATACTGCTGGCCATGGCGCTTACAGAATTCCTGCAACAGACGCTCGGCATCCTGCTGGGAGCGCAGACGCTGTTCCAGCTCGCTCAGGCGCATACGCAAAGGTTGCACGCGTTCGGCAAGGTGTTGCTGTGATGGCCAGTCGCGCAGCAATTCGCGCGCGCACTGCCAGGCTTCACTGCGGCTGACCTGACCGGCGATTTTACCCACCAGCTGATATGCCTGTTCAAACTGGCCGTGCGCGGCGTCGGCCACGCTAAGTTTTTGCTCGAGCATCAGCAGTGCTTCTGTCGCTTCCTGCTCGCGCGCCTGGAAAGTATCCAGCCAGTGTTCGGCATTTTCGGCGGTCAGTTCTGGCAGTTGACACAACGTGCGTGCGCGATCCAGTGCCTGCAACGCCTGCTGATATTGAATGGCGCGGGTCTGCTGCACGTCGAGCGCCTGCTGGTAGTCGGCGAGTTGGCTTTTCAGCTCATCCACTTCCAGTTCGGCTGCCTCGGCACGCGCTTCGTTTTCGGCCTGCTGTTCGCTGGCCTCCGCAACCACTTCATTCTGTTCTTCCAGTCGGTAGGTCAGCTCTTCCAGATCGCCTTCATAACGCTCGATCTTTTCCTGCTGACGCATCGCCGTTTGAACCAGATTCAGGTGATCGCTGGCGGCCTGATAATCGGTTTCCAGATCGGATTCCGCACCGCTCTGCTCCGCCAGTTCACGCGCCATTTCCACATGACGGTATTGCTCGGCGGCCAACTGTTTGCGACTGCCCAGCAGATCGTTGCGCAGCGCCAGTGCCCCGTCCAGATGAATGCGCCGCTCATTGGCATGACGCATGTAGTCCGCCGCCACGTAAGAGGTGGCCTCGGAAATCAAATGTTTGAACAGGTCGCGGTCGGATTGAGTCACGCGGATCGCTTCGAGCGTCATGCGGTTTTCACGCAGCGCCGCTTCCATATCCTGGAATGCCTTGCGCACGCCGCTGTTTTCCGGCAACAGGTAGTCGCGCAGCGAGCGGGTGATGGCGCTGGAGATACCGCCGTACAGCGAGGCTTCAATCAGACGATAGAACTTGCTGCGATCGGACGATGAACGCAGGCGTTTAGGGATCACGCCCAGATCGAACATTAATGAGTGGTAATCGGTGATGGAGTTAAACTGCTTGAACTGCACCCCTTCCATCTCTTCAACGCGATCTTTCAGTTCCTGCAGCGACAGCACGCGTGCCTGGCGCTCGCCCACCGTTTGGGTCAGCAGTTCCGTCGGCTGCACCGCCGTCGGCAGGCCCTGGATAACGAACGGCTTGATGTCCACCTTGCGGTCACGGCCGGCAACCTGCTGCAGACGAACACCAACTACCACGCGTTGGTGGCGCGAGTTGAGCACGTCGAGGGTCGAATAACACACCCCGGCGCGCAGTTTACCGTGCAGGCCCTTGTCGCGAGAGCCACTGGTGGCACCGGCTTCGGTGGTGTTACGAAAGTGCAACAGCGTCAAATCGGGGATCAGCGCAGTGACGAAGGCCGCCATGGTGGTGGATTTCCCTGCCCCGTTACCGCCGGAGAGCGTAGTCACCAGCTCATCGAGATCAAAGGTGCGGGCAAAGAAGCCGTTCCAGTTAACCAGCGTCAGCGAGCGAAATTTACCGCGTTCAATCATTCCTGTTCATCCTCTGCACTGTCCGGTGTGGTATCAAGCGGCGAGTCTTCCGCATCGCTCTCATCATTCAGCAACAGGCTGTTTTCAACCGGCATTGCTTCGCCGTCGCGGATCATACGCAACTGCGCTTCACGCGGATCGTCGCCGCTGCGCACATCGGCGCCAAAGCGGAACACCGCCTCGGTAATACGGAACTTGCTGCTGTCGTTGCCCATGAAATAGACCATGCCCAAACGACGCAGACGGTTCAGTGAAGTACGTACTTTTTCATGCAGCTTCTGGCGATCGAGATCCGAGCCGGTAGAACGCTGATTAACGAACTTCAGCAATTTGCTCTCATCCGCCAGGCTCAGCAGCTCGTCGTACAGCTCCTGATGGCTGAAAATGCCCTCATGCGCCAGACGTTCCGGGCTGAGATACAGATAGCACAGGATTTTCCCCACCATCATATCCAGCTCGGACAGTACCGAACGCGGGATCAGCGTGGTAGAGCGTGGACGCAGATAGAAGAATCCTTCAGGCGCGCGGATCAGCTCTACGCTGTAGCGGGTGTAGAATTCTTCCAGTTCATCCTGGAAATCCATTAAGAAGGCGTGGTTGTCCAGTTCATCGATACCGATGTGACGACCCGCACGCAGTTGGCTGTCCAGCGCCGGGAACAGCGCGTTAGACAATGCCTTGGCCAGCTTGACTGGCATTATTTGTTCAATATTTGTCGATGACATGGGCCTGGACCTTGGCTCCGTAATCATTGATTGCCTGCCACTGTGCCGGCAACCCTGAAAAATCTGCTTCAGCCACACCAAGGCGCACTGCCTGGTCGACCACTAAACGTGCCACATCGAAATGACGAGCACGCGGATATTGCGCCAGATAATCGCGCATTACCGCCCCTAAATTGAGCGGCATCTGTTGTTCCTGATAAATCTTCAGTGCCTGTTCGATCATTGCCGCCAGTTGCTCACGGATTTCGCTGAACTCTTCGAACTCCAGATCCGGCGGCAGTTCCCCGGTCACTTCCTCGCTGCGCAGCGCCAGTTCTTCGTCTCGCATATCCAGCAGACGGTCGGCATTGGCATGGGTCAGTGTCCACGGGTTGTCGAAATAGTTTTGCACCGACTGACGCAAACGCTGGGCGAACACCCGGTTCTTGTCCATGTCGATCGCGGTACGGATAAATTTATGCACGTGGCGGTCGTAGCCAATCCACAGGTCAATCGCCTGCTGGCCCCAACTGATAATGCGGTCGAGCTTGCTTTGCAGATCGAACACCAGTTTGTCGATAAAGCCCAGTTCCGCGCCACCCAGCGTGGCATCCTGAATTCGCAACAGGTTGGCCTGCAGTTTATCGCCCGCCGCCTCCAGCGTATCCTGCAGTTCACGCAGAGTACCCGAGGTTTCGGACAGCAGCATCTCACAGCTGGAGATCGCCGCACGCCAGTCTTTGTTCAGCAGCGCTGCGATGTCATCCTTCACGCCCTGCTGTTGTTCATCCATAATTCGCTGGGTCAAATCGATACTGTCGAATATTTCCGCCACCGAATATTTCAGCGGTGCAAACACGTTGCGGTGCCAGTGGAAATCGTCACCGCCCTCATCGGCGGCGTCGGCGGCGCGTTTGAGTTCCTGCGCCACAATTGACAACTGCATCGACAAACGCAGCGTGGAGAATTCGCGCTGACGGATATAGTAATCGGTAATACCTATGCCCAGCGGCGTCAGACGGTAAATCGCGTTACCGTCCGCCAGTTCGCTGATAAAACGGTTTAACAGGCGCTGGCGCACCATGTCGTTAATCGCATTGTTGGCGCGCACGGCCACCGTTTCATGCGTCTGTTCGAAACCCTTGCTGACATGGCGAAATGCATCAACCAGCTCACCTTCGCTCATCTCGCCGTCCAGCCGCTCGCCGTTCAAAGTGGCGATAGCAAGCAAAAACGCGAGACGCTCCGTAGGGAGCGAAATAGAGAAATCATTTTTCCGTGCCCAGGCGACCAGTTCGGGTACTGTCTGGGAAAATTCACTCATAGTTCGTCCTTCAGGTTTGGTTTATGCGCCATGACGTGAATATAGCGCCCCAAACTCACGTACGGCTCCTGCCGGCAATAGTGCTGTTCAAGCGCCAGTAACTCTTCAAATTTTTGTGTCTGTAACTGCCTGCTCTGCAGATAATCGTGGAACACCCGCACGCCGGTTTTCCCGCTGATACGCATGCCCAACTGTTCCAGCCAGCCGTACACCTGCGGTGGACTATGCGGGTACTGCGGCGACAGCGAACGCTTTCTGCGTCTTCTGACCTCTGGGTTCACCAGTTGGAAATTACCCAACACCACGTTACGCATCAAGAGGCCATTGGCGTTAAAGAACATCAATGACAGTGCGCCACCCGGCAACAGGCAATTAAATAACGCCTGCAGCGCAGCCTCAGGTTCGGCGATCCATTCAAGCACCGCATGGAACAATATCAGATCAACCGGCTGTTCCAAGTGTTGACCAATATCCTGGGCTGAACTTTGTATGAATTGCATGTTCTGGCTCACACCTTTCTGCTCAGCCAGCAACGCGGCGCGTTGGATCATCTCACCAGAAAGATCGCACAACAACACCTGATGTCCTAATTCTGCCAATTGGCAGGCCATATGGCCTTCGCCACCGCCGGCATCCAGAATGCGCAGCGGCCGCTGCGGCAACTGGGCCAACAGCGTGGTCAGATCCTGCCAAACCACAGCCTGGCGGATTTTCCCTTTGGTGGTGCCGTAAATATTACGCGCAAACTTTTCAGCAATATCGTCAAAATTGCGATCCTGCATGGACAACG
Source organism: Serratia sp. S4 (assembly GCF_000347995.1). Lineage (NCBI taxonomy): Bacteria > Pseudomonadati > Pseudomonadota > Gammaproteobacteria > Enterobacterales > Yersiniaceae > Serratia > Serratia sp. S4. The sequence goes on along the minus strand of NZ_KB661120.1, from coordinate 1,847,908 downwards.
GCTCCGCTGATCTTATCCGGCTGGGGGCAAAGTACCAGCCCATTCAAACCTGCTATTTTGGCACAGACTGGCTTAGAATGAATCTTCTTGCGGCCTGATTGTGCCCGGATGTCGTTTTTTCGCCCAAAAGGACCTGATTTTTGATGCTGTTTAACCTGAAAAAGTTCATTGGTGCCATTTTAATGCCGTTGCCCGCGCTGTTGCTGCTGATGGGACTGGCGCTGTTACTGCTGTGGTTCACCCGTTGGCAAAAAAGCGGCAAGGTCATTTTCACGCTGAGCTGGCTGTTTTTACTGCTTTTCAGCCTGCAGCCGGTGGCCGACAGATTACTGCGCCCGATAGAATCTGAGTATGTCACCTATCGTGGCAATGACCCGGTGAATTATATCGTGGTGCTGGGCGGCGGCTATACCTTTAATCCGGATTGGGCGCCCAGTTCCAATCTGATCGGCAATAGCCTGCCGCGAGTCACGGAAGGTGTGCGCTTATATCTCGCCCATCCAGGGGCGAAAATGGTGTTTACCGGCGCCGGGAGTCCCAAAACCCTGAGTAACGCGGCAACCGCGGCGCAGGTGGCGGAAAGCCTGGGAGTCCCCCGCAGTGATATCGTGCTGTTGGATCGCCCGTTGGATACCGAGCAGGAGGCATTGCAGGTGTCGAAGCTGGTCGGCCAGCAGCCGTTTATTCTGGTGACTTCAGCCAACCATTTACCGCGCGCCATGCGCTTCTTTGAAGCCAAGGGGCTGCACCCGATCCCGGCGCCGGCCAATCAGTTGGCCATCAGTTCACGATTGAATATCTGGGATCGGGTGGTGCCTTCGGCGATGTTCCTCGGCCACAGCGAGCGGGCCTGGTATGAAACGCTGGGCAGCCTGTGGCAACGGCTGAAAGGCTCCGATGAAGTATCTGTCGACTGATCGGCGTTAACCGGTAATCCAGGGCAGCAGTTGTTTGGACGCATAATCAAACGGCTGCCGCTCCAGTTTGCCGGTATGAATCAACCGCCCTACCGCTTCCCATACCACATACAACCAACGCCGCATCAGGAAGGACTCCGCTACCGGCGCACGTTGCAAATAATAAAACAGCAACTGGCTCGGCATTCCCGCTTCACATAACCTGAATAACTCATATTCACGCGGTGCCCACAGCATCATTCCGGGGTTGAGCATCGCCAAGAGTTGATCGCTTTTCGGATCTTTCAACATACTGCGCAGCGACAAGTTACCGTGCACCAATACGCAAGGATCGTCGAAGCCGACAAAAAAGTGGGTCAATGCTTCACGGGTGCGATACAACAAGCGGCGATCATCCATCGTCAGCAGCGGCGAGTTGAGATTACCCAAGGTTGACCATAGCACTTCGACCCGTTGTTGATACCAACAGAACCAGTCGTTCTCCTGGGTGCTGTCTACCGTGCCCACGCAGCCATGACTGTCAATACGGTGCCAGGCCAATACGCCATCGACAATCTGCTCCATCAGCGTATTCCAACGGTTCGGCGTGCGCGTCGGCGCCTCTACGGATACGCCGCGCAAGCGCTCGATCAACAAGATTTCTTTATAGGGTGCCTGGTGGGTATAGACCACGCCATACACCGTCGGCAGGCGAATATCCCCTTCACGTGACAGCATCGACAGCTTGTAAGCTTCTTGTTGGGCGATGCCCTGGCAGACAAAGCTTTTCGCCATCAGCGGGATCGCGTGGCCCTGTTGGTCATACAGTGAATACATGTGGGCATAAGGTTGTTCGCTGACGCGTTCCAACCGGCTGATGGACTCACCCAGCACAATACTCAGTTCGGCGCGTAACTGCTCCATAAGGGAAAAGCCTCAAGAGAAATAGAGGAGACGCTGACATCATCGAACGCTGAACAGAAAAATTCTTCAACGCAGATCAACAAAATGTGGATATTAAGAAGGGAAATCATATTGCCGGCGCGTTGCGTGACGCGCCGGCATTCAATGCTCAGCCTTTGATACTGTCGCGCACGCGCTGCAAATCTTCTTGCGTATCGACACCCACGGTCGGCATTGCCTTGGCAACCGCCACGTGGATTTTTTCGCCGTACCACAGCACCCGCAACTGTTCCAGCAGCTCAATTTGCTCCAGCTGACTTGGCGCCCAGGTAACGTAACGGCGAACAAAACCGGCGCGATAGGCGTAAATACCTATGTGACGCAACAGGCTGTCGCCGATGCTTTCTTTCGATTGGGCAAAGCGTTCGCGATCCCATGGAATGGTGGCGCGTGAGAAATAGAGCGCATAACCCTGTGCATCCATCACCACTTTGACCGCATTGGGGTTAAAAGCTTCTTCTGCGCTTTCGATAGGCACCGCCAGGGTGGCCATTCCGGCCTGGCTGCCCGCCAGATTTTCAGCCACCTGACGCACAATCACCGGTGGGATCAGTGGCTCATCACCCTGAACGTTAACGATGATTTCGTCATCAGCGAAACCATAATGCTCGATCACCTCTGCCAAGCGCTCGGTGCCGGAATTGTGATCGGCCCGGGTCATGCAGACTTCACCGCCTGCCGCTTTGACCGCTTCGGCCACCGCCGGGTGATCGGTCGCGACAATAACGCGGCTGGCGCCTGACTCGCGTGCACGTTCCATAACATGCACCACCATCGGCTTGCCGTGGATATCGGCCAGCGGTTTACCCGGTAAACGGGTTGATGCATAACGGGCTGGAATAATTGCGATAAAACTCATGCGTGTTTCTCATCCAATGACAGCGCTCGCGCTTCATTTTCCAACAGCACGGGAATGCCGTCACGCAACGGATAGGCCAGGCCATCCACTTTGCAGACCAATTCCTGGTTTTCTTTATTGAAATAAAGCTTACCGGTGCAGACCGGGCAGGCAACGATTTCGAGTAAACGGTGATCCATGCTTCCTCCAGGGTGGAGATTTAACGTCAGGAAAGTGCGTGAGGATAGCATAACGCTATGCACCAGGTTAATCACCGGCTGTTTTGTCGCGGCATTTTTATCTGCCAGGGGGATTGAATTGCCCCCGGCGCAGGCGTAGAATTTTGTGATGCAAGTCACAAAAAAAGACATTCTCATGATCAAACGTCTTCATAAAATCATCGCCCTGTTTGCCAACTACAGCAACTGAGGCCCCCTTGTAACGAGCGGCGCTGAACATTCGTTTTACCCAAGCCGACAACGCCGTTCGTTATTCCACTTGCCAGCCAGTTCCCCACTCAAGGGCCAGCACCGCCGGAATATCCCCCAAAATAACCTGTGACGCACCGTGCCATTTTGCACTGCGGGTTATTGCCTGCCGAATATCCTGTACGCGTTGCTTACCAAAGCGAACCTTGGCCTGTGGGTGGAAACTGATGATTTCGAAAATACCCTGCCGACGATGCATTTTTGCATCGATGCGGCCAATCAACTCACCGCGTTGCAACACCGGCAGCGTAAAGTAACCATACTGCCGTTTTTCTTTCGGCGTGTAGCATTCCAACCGGTAATCAAAATTGAATAATTCCAACGCACGGCGGCGATCCCAAACCACCGGATCGAACGGAGAAAGCAAAGTGGTCACGCTGGATTTTAACGCTCCTTGTTCTGCCAGTTGCAACTCTGCCGCCAGCGAATGGTGCACGTAAAATTCCCCGTCCAGACCGTCGATCCGCACGGGCAGCACTTCGCCCTGCTGTTGTAACGACGTCAGTAGCGCTTTTGGCGCCACTCGCTTCAAACGGTAGTAATCCGCCAGCCATTCGGCTCTGAAGATCCCCAGGAAACAACAGCTGCGCCTTAGCATTTCCTGTCGTGCATCATCGACAGGTAATACATCCCGGCTATCATCCCAGTGAGGTAATAATCTTTCCGTCAAATCGTAAACGCGATGGAAATTGCGCCGTTCGGCTACCATCAATTTACCGGCGGTGAACAGGATTTCGAGATGGCGTTTTTCCGGCTTCCAATCCCACCAGCCACTGTTGCCCTTCTTCTCGGCGCTGAAATCCGCCGAGCGCACCGGCCCAGCAGTTTCAATATGTTGCAACAGGGCATTTATCGCCGCCTGATGTTCCTGCATCCACTCTTCGGAGTACTTCCAGCCCATACCCTGCGGCTGCAGCATTCGGTGACGCAGCAGGCCAAAATCCTCAATGGGTAAAAAGCAGGCCTCGTGCGCCCAGTACTCAAATAACTGGCGGCCAGCCAATGCCTGTTCCAGCCATTCCGGCTGGTAGTCACCCAGGCGACTGAACAGGACCAGGTAGGGGCTGCGTGCAACCACGCTGATGGTATCGATTTGCAGTAAACCCATACGCCCAATAGCGGCAACCACATCGTCGGGCCTGGCTTTGCGCTTCATTGGGGATAGCAGCCCCTGTGCGGCAAGGTGGATCGCACGGGCGGCAGTAAGAGAAATAACCGGGGTGTTCATCCTGATATCCGAAGTGATTGAGCAATCGCTTGATAATAGTGGATATCGGGGAATTTATCTTCGCCAGTGCTTGGGGTGGCGGCACCGGCACTGGCGAGGAAGGGGGTGGGTCAGAACGCGATAACGTCTGCCGCTGACAGCCCGTGGGAGCTGCGATAGATCGAGAACTCAACGTTCTGACCTTCGTTTAACGACTTATTTTTAGTATTGGCGATAGAACGACGGCTTACATAGATTTCGTCGCTACCATCTACCGGTGAAATAAAACCATAGCCTGCAGCCTGATCAAACCATTTCACACGGCCCATTTGTAACACAGTATTTTTAAACATAACTTATATCCTTTTACTTGAGCATCCTTAACAACGTCATTTTTATTATTGTTGGACGCTACCAGCCCATCCTAAAGTTTTTCGTAACAAACCTCTCGTGAGCAAAAAATAAAAAACCCGCACTATGGCGGGCTTGTTGAACTTAATATCTTCCGCAATGATTCAGCGCAAACGCTTCATCATGGTTGTATTAAGTTCTCTTTACGTTATTCCCTGTTTATTTACAGAGCAACAACGTTGGCGGCAGCCGGCCCGCGCGGGCTGTCTTCTACGGTGTACTCAACACGCTGGCCTTCAGCCAAAGTTTTGAAACCGTCGGTCGCGATTGCGGAGAAGTGTACGAATACATCTTTACCACCGTCGTTCTGTTCAATAAAACCAAAACCTTTGCTTTCATTGAACCACTTCACTTGACCCGTTTTCTTAGACATTACTTATTTACCTTTTAAATATATACAAAACCTGCCATAAGGCAATTTTGGCTGTTCTTGGAAACATTACTTATGGGAGGTACTTAGAAGGTTCGTCTTTGAAGCGGAATCAGATGATAACGTTTTTGGAGGAACTGCTTAATTCTAAACTCGAACATAAATAGGTCTGCATCACAGGCCGACTTGCATTTACTCATAAATCTGTCTTTTGCACAAGAGGTTTATTGTCCTGTTTTTACCATTTCGCCACATTTACTTTTATATCCATGATTGCTAATGAATTAATTTATCTTTTTTTACGTAAACCTCTTAGCGGCATTGCCTTCTGGATGGCCGTATTTTCCGTTATTCGCTGTTCAAATGAGAGCTAACGCATAAAAATCTAATATGCTTGGCCTGGCTATAACAAAACCTAATCGACCTAGCTAAACTTGAGGTGAAAACAAGGCGAATGGCCTCTCAACCAGCACGTTTGCCGCCAAGAATGATATTTTTCAGATAATACTGAATAAAGGAGCTATGCGCATGACCGCCCAGCAGTTCGTCTCACCGAATGAAATCCGCGCCAGATTCTCCCACGCCATGTCAGATATGTACCAGAAAGAGGTACCTCTGTATGGCGATTTGCTCGAACTGGTGGCGGAAACCAACCGACAGGTCCTGCGCGAAGATGCCGCATTGGCTCATCAATTACAAATTACCGGCGAAGTCGAACGACTGGCCATGGAGCGCCACGGGGCCATTCGGGTGGGCACCGCAGAGGAACTCTCCACTCTGCGACGGCTGTTTAACGTGATGGGTATGTCACCGGTAGGCTATTACGATCTGGCCGTGGCCGGGGTTCCGGTTCACTCTACCGCATTTCGGGCAGAACATGAGGATGCGCTGCAAATCAGTCCATTCCGAGTATTCACCTCTTTATTGCGGCTGGAACTGATTGAAAACCCTGAGCTGCGTGAGCTGGCGCAACGCCTGTTGGCTCGTCGCCACATCTTTACTGAGCGGGCACTTGAACTGATTGTACTGCAAGAAGCTCAGGGCGGACTGGACGACAGTCAGGCTGATGAATTTGTCGAACAGGCGCTGGAAACCTTCCGCTGGCACAGTCGGGCGACGGTTAGCGCAGCCGAATATCAGCAGTTGCACGATCAGCACCGTCTGATCGCCGACGTAGTGGCCTTTAAAGGCCCGCATATCAACCATCTGACGCCACGCACTCTCGATATCGACCGTGTCCAAAAGGCCATGCCCGGCCGGGGTATCACCCCCAAAGCCGTGATTGAAGGCCCGCCGCCACGCCGCCGCCCCATTCTGTTGCGCCAGACCAGTTTCAAGGCGCTGGAAGAAAACGTCGACTTTGTTGAGCATGACGGTAGCGCCGTTGCCGGGCACCACACTGCACGCTTCGGCGAAATTGAACAGCGCGGTGTCGCGCTGACAACCAAAGGCCGTGCACTGTACGATCGCCTGCTACAGGCTACCAACGACGCATTGCAGGCACCGCCGAGCGAAAAAAATGCTGAACGCTACAATCAGTTACTGGCGGAAAACTTCCAGGCGTTTCCAGATGACTATGCCACCCTGCGTGAGCAACAGCTGGCCTGGTTCCGCTATTTTCCGACCGAGTGTGGGCTGGCGGCTAAAGAAACCCTGGATCAACACAGCACGCTGGAACAGCTGATCGCCCAGGAATACATCCGCTTTCAGCCGCTGGTCTATGAGGATTTTCTGCCGGTCAGTGCCGCAGGCATTTTCCAATCGAATTTGGGCGACAGCGGTCACACGCAGTACAACGCTGCCTCAAGCAGGGCGGCATTTGAACTGGCGTTGGGGGCAGAAGTGATCGATGAATTGGCGTTGTATCAGCAAACGCAGCAGCGTTCGATAGACGCCTGCGCGCGAGCACTGGGGCTTCACGCGCTGGCAGTCTGAATTATTTTGTCAACAGCGCTTCAATATTGTGCAGCAACTGCTCAGCCTGATCGGGGGGAAGTACCGCATCAACGGGTAAATACCACCAGTTGGGCTGAGCAAAAGCGCGGCATTTAACCGCGTCTTTCTCGGTCATCAATAACGTTTGCTCTGAAGATACCAGCGCCGCCAATGGGCCATGCTGATATTCCTGATGGTCGGCAAACGCCACTTCCTTTTCGACCGCTACACCCAGTTTTTCCAATGTGGCGAAGAAGCGCGGGGGATGGCCTATTCCGGCCATTGCCACCACATGTGGCAGTTCAACTGCCGGCCGGCGCTCACCGCTGGCAACATTTACTGCGTCGCGCGCCTGCAACCGCATGGCGATTTCACCAGGCTGAGCCACACCCCCGTTGGCAATCAGGGCGTCAACGCTATTCAGCCGCGAAGCACGTTCGCGCATCGGCCCTGCCGGCAGCCACCAGCCATTGCCAAAGCGGCGAACGCCATCGATCACCACCAGTTCAAAATCACGCTGTAAAGCGTAATGCTGCAGGCCGTCATCGGTAATCACCACGTCAAGTGGCTGCTGCTTAAGCAGCGCTTGTACCGCTTCAGAACGCTTTGGTGAGATGGCCACTGGCGCAGCGGTACGCTGATAAATCAGCACCGGCTCATCACCTGCCTGCTGGGTGGTAGTGTCAGCGTTTAGTAACAGTGGATAAGCCTCTGCTTTACCACCATAACCGCGAGAAACCACGCCCACCCGGTATCCACGCTGCTGCAACTGTTCCACCAACCAGATCACCATCGGAGTTTTGCCGTTGCCGCCGGCAGTGAGGTTCCCCACCACCACGACCGGTACCGGTGCGCGCCAGCTTTTACGCAGGCCGCAACGGTAGCTGAGCCGAATCAGACCGCTGACCAGGCCATACAACCAGGACAGCGGCAACAACAGCAAATAAACCAGCGAACTGCCTGACCAGATGCGCTCGATCATTATTGACCAAACTGCATGCGATGAAGCTGGGCATAAGCCCCCTGCTTTTCGAGCAATGCAGCATGTTCGCCACGCTCAACGATACGACCATCCTCAACCACCAGGATTTCATCAGCCTTCTCAATGGTCGACAGACGGTGCGCAATCACCAGGGAAGTACGGTTTTTCTGTAATTCATCCAGCGCCGCCTGAATCGCACGTTCCGATTCGGTGTCCAGTGCCGAGGTGGCTTCATCGAGGATCAGTATCGGGCAGTCACGCAGCAAGGCGCGAGCAATAGCGATACGCTGGCGTTGACCACCGGACAGCATCACCCCGTTCTCACCGATCACCGTATCCAGGCCGTTCTCCATTTTTTCAATGAAGTCCATGGCATAGGCCATGCGCGCAGCCTTCTCTATCTCTTCGCGGCTATAGCGTTCTTCACGCGCGTAAGCGATGTTGTTGGCGATAGTGTCATTGAACAAATGCACGTTTTGTGAAACCAGGGCCACCTGATCACGCAGTGATGCCAGAGTGTATTCGCGCAGATCGTGACCATCCATCAGGATCTCGCCTTCCTGGACATCATAGAAACGGGTCAGCAGATTGGCGATGGTTGACTTGCCCGAGCCGGAACGGCCCACCAGCGCCACCGTTTTACCTTCTGAAATACTCAGATTGATATCACGCAGCGCAGGCGTTTCTTTCCCTGGGTAGTAGAAAGTGACGTTACGGAATTCGATATCGCCCTTGGCTCGTGCAACTTCACGGGTCCCGGTATCTTTTTCCTGCTCCATATCCAGGATCGAGAACAGAGTCTGGCACGCCGCCATCCCACGCTGGAACTGGGCATTAACGTTGGTCAGTGATTTCAGCGGACGCATCAGGGCGATCATCGAAGAGAACACCACGGTGATGGTACCGGCGGTGAGAGTAGCCATCACGCTTGGGAAACTGGCGGCATACAGCACGAAAGCCAGTGCCAGCGAAGCGATAAGCTGGATAATAGGGTCAGAGATCGAGGATGCGGAAACCAGTTTCATGCCCTGCTGGCGCATGCGGTTGCTGACTGAGTTGAAGCGATCGGTTTCAACCTGCTGGCCACCAAAAATCAGCACTTCCTTATGGCCTTTCAGCATCTGCTCTGCGCTGGTCGTCACCTGCCCCATGGTGTTCTGCATGTTTTTGCTGATATTACGGAAGCGTTTGGAAACGATGCGGATAGCAATAGAGACAATAGGTGCCAGAACGATCAGGATCACCGACAGTTGCCAGCTGTAGTAGAACATCATGGTGAACAGCGCGATTATCGACGCCCCTTCACGCACCACGGTCACCAGCGCGCTGGAAGACGATGACGCTACCTGTTCGGAATCATAGGTGATTCGCGACAGCAAGGTCCCGGTAGACTGCTGATCGAAGAACGATACCGGCATTCTCATCATATGGCCGAACAGCCGGCGACGCATATGCATCACCACCATGCCGGATACCCATGAAATGCAGTAGCTGGAGACAAAGCCAGTCGCGCCACGCACCACCATCAGGCCAATTACCGCCAATGGCATCCACAGCAGAATGCTGCTTTCCGTTTTCCCAAAACCGTCATCCAATAAAGGTTTAAGCAAAGACAACATAAAGGCGTCGCTGGCCGCGTTCAGTACCAACGCAATAGCCGCCACGATCAGCCCGGTCTTAAAAGGTGTGATCATCGGCCAGAGGCGACGGAAAGTCTGCCAGGTGGAGAGATCTTTATCATTCATCATGCAAATACCAGCATCGGAAGAAATAGCGGCCTATTTTACTCATTATCACCCTCTACGCCAAACCGCTGATGGTACCAACGGGGCATTAATTGTTCACGAAAGCCATTAATTTGCCAATCGTTGTCGAAAAAAAGTACAGATAACTGACCGGAACGCGAAGTATCGTGCCATAGGATGTCATTTTCCAGATATCTGGCGACCACTTTAACCGCAGGTAATCGCCATTTATTGTAACGTGATGCCGAAGCTATTGCCGCTTTCGGCGCTACCGCACGCAAAAAAGGCGGGGTAGACGAGGTTTTACTGCCATGATGCGGCACCTGTAACACAGTAGCGCTCAATGAAGGGCGTTGATATCTAACCAACTGTGCCTCCGTCCTTTTTTCTGCATCCCCCGTCAGCAACAAACTATATTTACCATCATCGATACGGATGACGCATGAATCATCATTCCCCGCCAATTTTACCGCCTTTGGTGGCCACAGCACTTGAAACTGAAGTGATTGCCATTGCCAACGCTCTCCCGCCACGCAGGGTAAGTGGCCGGCATTGAGACGTGGACTCCTTACCCTGGCTTGTGGGAATGCACGCTGTATCTCTTCAAGACCACCGATATGATCCAGATGATCGTGACTGAGAATAATTTCTTCCACAGGTAATCCTCGCCAGTTAAGAAATGGCAAAATATTCCGACCGGCAGCACTACCGGTACCCCAGCGTGGGCCGGTGTCATACAATATTGCCCGGCCGTTCTTTTCGATCACCATAGCCAGGCCATGCCCAACGTCCAGCATGTCTACACGCCAACGGTATTGGGCTTCTCTTTCACGCCACAGAACGCAACACAGTGCCAAAGTTGCCAGCGCCGTTGCATAACGCAGCCACCAGCGGAAACGCCAAAAAATCACCAGTAACCAACCGGCAAGACTGACAGCCAACGACGCGGCACCGAGAGCAACCCAACCTATTTGCAGATAATGTAATGGGGCAAAAACCCCTGCCAACGTAAAATCCGCCAACCGCCATAGTCCCGCACTCAACATTGGGAAAATACCAGCCACCACCGCCAGCAGGATTAACGGCACCGTTATCAGTGAAACCAGGGGTACCGCCCAAAGATTGGCCGGTATGGAGCCAAGTGTCAGGCCATGAAACAGTCCGGCCTGCATGGGCAGCAATAGCAGCGTAATGCCAAGCTGGATATGCAGCCAGCGCAATGGCGCCCAGTGCCATCCCGAACGAAAACGGGGATTTAACGGCACCCATTCAAACCAGAAAATCAGGCAGAATACTGCAGTGGCCGAGAGCCAGAAGCTGTCGGATAGTACCGCCAGGGGATCGCAAACCAGAATTAAGCCAACGCACCACAACCAGATTTGCCAGGAGGAGCAATGGATGCCGCGTATACGTAACAGCATCCACAATGTCAGCGCCAACCCCGTTCTTAGCGCCGGTGGATGAGCGCCAGCCAACCAAACGTACCCTAAGGCACCGAGCCAACTGACGATCAGCGGAAAGCGGTAGCCAATCAGCTTTGCCGGCAAAAAAAATTGCATAGCCCGCAGCACACCCCAAATCAAAATGGCCACCATCGCCACATGCAGCCCAGAAATAGCCATCAGGTGAGCAATACCGGTTTTCAACATCAAGGTTCTTAACGCCGGTTCCAGCGCGGCTCTCTCACCAAATGCCAACGCGAGCAGCACCGTTTTATATCGAAGAGTGCCAATATTGTTCTCGGCATGCGCGATCATCCTCTGCCGCCAACCACAGTTTTGTTCCAGGATTACAGCGCTCTTCACCTGCGCCGTTAGCGGTTGACGCTGCGACATGGCCCAACGCTGGCGGTCAAAACCCCCTTCATTAAGATTGCCGTGTATCGGCCTCAAGCGCAGTTGCAACTGCCAACGTTGCCCGGCACACAAGGAGCGATCTTTGGGCTTCCAGAGAGTCGAGAAAGCGATGGAAGGTACCAGCCATCGACCATTGAGCCGTTCGATACGCATAACCGTCTGCTTTCGTGTCGCGCCAGCCAGTGCAATACTGCTAACCTGAACCACGGCGCTCACCACCGGGCCCTGGCTCAGACGATTGATTTGATTCACCAGAGTCCCAGCAGAGAATACCGCCCAAAGAAAACCCAAAGCCCCCCATGCCATGAATCGGCCTGCGCAGCCCCTCCCCCACAGGCAGAGACAAACGGGTAAGGTCACCCACAGAGCGATGCGCACATCGGGTAAGTACGGCATGATGAGCAACGGGAAAATGCCGCAGATAACCGCACTTGCCGCCAAATCCAACGAGGTTTTGATAGGTGTTCTCCCGCTATAAGGCAGCAATCCAGGCTGCCAACTTAACGGGATTGTTTACGCATTGGCCAATACTCACCATCTGCAATCTGACAGTACGCGATCCTCTTCGCACAATAATAGCGGTCGTTACCGCGGCCAACCGCATGCTGCGGCGTAGCTCGCAAGAAGCGCCGAGACCGCGCCAGTAAATAACAGGCAAAAAAAACGGCGCCCTAAGGCACCGTTTTATATTTCTTTACAAGCAACAACTCTATGGGTAGTCAGTGACTAGCCATAGATATTGGCACGGTCACGCAGCTCTTTGCCTGGCTTGAAGTGAGGAACGTACTTGCCGTCCAACTCAACTTTATCACCAGTTTTCGGGTTGCGGCCCACACGCGGAGCACGGTAGTGAAGAGAAAAACTGCCGAATCCGCGGATCTCGATGCGTTCCCCATCGGCTAACGTAGCAGCCATATGTTCTAGCATCTCTTTCACTGCATCCTCAACGGCTTTCGCCGGTACATGAGATTGCTGGCCAGCAAGTCTTTCAATAAGTTCAGACTTGGTCATAGTTCCTCCAAGCTTTGCAGCTAAACTACCGTATCGGGGCGGTCAAAAACCGCCCCCCGTCATTACTCGCCTTTAGCCGCTTTGAAAGCTTCAGCCATTGCGTTAGAGAAGTTGCTTTCTTCTTGCTTGCTGCTGCTGTTAACAGTAGCGATTGCATCTTTCTCGTCAGCTTCGTCCTTAGCACGTACGGACAGGCTTACTACGCGGTTCTTACGGTCAACGCCGGTGAATTTAGCTTCAACGTCGTCACCCACATTCAGAACCAGAGTTGCATCTTCAATGCGGTCGCGAGAGGCTTCAGAAGCACGCAGGTAACCTTCTACGCCGCCTGCTAATTCAACTGTAGCACCTTTGGCGTCAACTGCAGTGACTTTACCAGTAACAATAGTACCTTTCTTGTTCATAGACAGGTAGTTATTGAACGGGTCTTCAGCCAGTTGCTTCACGCCCAGGGAGATACGCTCGCGCTCTGCGTCAACCTGCAGAACAACCGCTGCGATTTCGTCGCCTTTCTTGTATTCACGAACTGCTTCTTCGCCTGCAACGTTCCAGGAGATGTCAGACAGGTGAACCAGGCCGTCGATGCCGCCGTCCAGGCCGATGAAGATACCGAAGTCAGTGATAGACTTGATTTTACCTTCAACGCGGTCGCCCTTGTTGTGGGTTTCTGCAAACTGCTGCCATGGGTTGTTTTTGCACTGCTTCAGACCCAGGGAGATACGACGACGTTCTTCATCGATGTCCAGAACCATAACTTCCACTACATCGCCCACGTTAACAACTTTGGACGGATGGATGTTTTTGTTGGTCCAATCCATTTCAGAAACGTGTACCAGACCTTCAACGCCTTCTTCGATTTCCACGAAGCAGCCGTAATCAGTCAGGTTGGTTACACGACCAGTCAGCTTGGTGCCTTCTGGGTAACGTTTCGCGATAGCAACCCATGGATCTTCGCCCAGTTGCTTCAGGCCCAGGGAAACACGAGTACGCTCGCGGTCGAACTTCAGCACTTTAACAGTGATTTCGTCGCCAACGTTGACGATTTCGCTCGGATGCTTAACGCGTTTCCAAGCCATGTCAGTGATGTGCAGCAGGCCGTCTACGCCGCCCAGATCAACGAATGCACCGTAGTCAGTGAGGTTCTTAACGATACCTTTAACTTCCATGCCTTCCTGCAGGTTTTCCAGCAGTTGATCACGTTCTGCACTGTTCTCTGATTCGATAACCGCACGGCGAGAAACTACAACGTTGTTGCGTTTCTGGTCCAGCTTGATGACTTTGAACTCAAGCTCTTTGCCTTCCAGGTGCAGAGTGTCACGTACTGGACGCACGTCAACCAGGGAACCTGGCAGGAACGCACGAATACCATTCAGCTCTACAGTGAAGCCACCCTTAACTTTGCCGTTGATAACACCGACGACAGTTTCAGCTTCTTCGTAAGCTTTTTCCAGCGTGATCCAAGCTTCGTGACGCTTAGCTTTCTCACGGGACAGCAGAGTTTCACCGAAGCCATCTTCAACAGCGTCCAGCGCAACATCAACTTCGTCGCCTACCTGGATTTCCAGCTCGCCCTGTGCGTTTTTGAATTGCTCAGCCGGGATGGCAGACTCAGATTTCAGACCGGCGTCAACCAGTACTACGTCTTTGTCGATAGCAACTACAACGCCACGAACGATGGAACCCGGACGGGTTTCGATTGTTTTCAGGGATTCTTCAAAGAGTTGAGCGAAAGATTCAGTCATGTTTAATCTTCAGGGTTCTATAGTTTAACGTCCATTTAGCATCCCGCCGAATGGGGTTGTTTCACATACCCCGCCATTGGCTCCATGCCGACAGGGTTTAGGTTACAGGGGTAAAATTTTACCCGATATAGTTCGATACTACCATGACAAATATGACAAAAAGCCAATAACGCCGCCGCGCTTACTGCTGCGGCAACGCTAAAACTTCATGTGCATAAGTCAACGCACGCTGGATGACTTCGTCAATCGACATGCTGGTTGAATCCAGCACGAGGGCGTCAGAAGCAGGCACCAGTGGCGCGATAGGCCGATTACGGTCACGGTCATCCCGTTCCTTTATCTCGGCTAAAAGACGTTCAAAGTTAACATTAAAGCCCTTTTCCTGCAACTGTAGCATGCGGCGGTGCGCACGCTCCTCAGAACTGGCGTCCAGGAAAATCTTGACCGGCGCATCGGGGAACACCACAGTGCCCATGTCGCGGCCATCGGCAATCAGGCCAGGGGCCTCACGGAATGCCCGCTGGCGGCGCAACAGGGCTTCACGCACACGCGGGAAAGCCGCAGCCTGTGAAGCGGTATTGCCGACGGTTTCAGTGCGGATTTCATTGCTGACATCCTCACCTTCCAAAATAACCTGCAGTTTGCCATCCTGGGCAATAAAGCGAACATCGAGATGTGCGGCCAGTGGAACCAGCGCCTCCTCAGACGTGATATCAACCTGATGATGCAGCGCTGCCAACGCCAGTACGCGATAAATCGCGCCTGAGTCAAGCAAACGCCAACCAAGGGATTCGGCGAGCGCCTTGCACAAGGTACCTTTGCCTGCGCCACTTGGTCCATCAACGGTTATCACTGGGGCTGTAGCCGTCATTTCTCTCTCCTTCAGGTAGAAAACCTCACAGGGACATAACCTGCCGCCAGCACAATGCGAAAGCATAATTAAAACCGTCCCTGCCGCCCGCCCAATCGGGGCAGTCACGGTGGCGCATTATACGCTGCCAAACGACGAACTGTTACCCTGGAACTGTCTGGTTGTTGAAAATAAGCGTATGACCGCGCAAAAGTATAGCGGACGGATCCAGGCTACGGGCGTTAAAAACAATAAAGGCCCAATCAAGGGCCTTAAAAGAAAGTATCTGACTGCGGATCACGCCAATTGGCTGATGCGCGCCAACTGTTCGAAATAGTCCGGGAAGGTTTTCGCGGTACATTTAGGATCAAGAATGGTCACCGGCGTATCAGACAACGCCACCAGCGAGAAGCACATCGCCATACGGTGATCGTTGTAGGTGCCTATATCGGCAAACTTCAGCTTGGCCGGTGGGACTACGTGGATATAGTCCTCGCCTTCATCTACCTCAGCGCCCACTTTACGCAACTCTGTCGCCATCGCAGCCAGCCGATCGGTCTCTTTCACCCGCCAGTTATAAATGTTGCGAATGGTGGTTGGGCCTTCGGCAAACAGGGCCGCGGTCGCAATGGTCATCGCCGCATCAGGAATATGGTTCATATCCATGTCGATGCCGCGCAATTCACCGCGGCTGCATTCGATATAATCATCACCCCAGGTAATGCGCGCGCCCATTTTCTCCAGAACATCGGCGAACTTGGTATCGCCCTGAACACTTTTCTTGCCGATGCCGGTTACGCGTACGGTGCCGCCTTTAATCGCGGCTGCCGCCAGGAAGTAAGAGGCGGAAGAAGCATCGCCCTCGACCAGATAGTCACCCGGAGAACGGTAGGTCTGGCGACCATTAATGTGGAACACGCGGTAGTTGTCGTGGCTAACCTCGACGCCGAAAGTACGCATCAGGTGCAGCGTGATATCAATGTACGGCTTGGAAACCAGTTCGCCCTTGATATGGATATGGGTGTCCTGTTCTGCCAAAGGGGCCGTCATCAGCAATGCGGTCAGAAACTGGCTGGAAACGCTGCCATCGACGGTGACATCGCCGCCGCGGAAACCACCGCGCAGACGCAATGGCGGATAATCAGTCTGTTCCAGGTAATCAATCTGTGCGCCGCCCTGACGCAGAGCATCGACCAGATGACCGATCGGACGCTCTTTCATGCGCGGTTCGCCGGTCAGCACCACATCGTTGCTGCCCAGGCACAGAGCGGCTGCCAATGGGCGCATCGCGGTACCGGCATTGCCGAGGAACAGTTCAAGCGGCTTGCTGGCCACCAACGGGCCGCCCACACCGTCCACTTTACAGGTGGTGCGATCGTCTGACAGCTGATAGCTCACGCCCAGCGCCTGCAGCGCATTTAACATATGGCGCACATCGTCGCTGTCCAGCAGGTTAGTCAGCGTTGTCGTTCCCTCCGCCAGCGCAGCCAGCAACAGAGCACGGTTGGATACGCTCTTGGAGCCGGGTAAGTTGACGGTGCCATTGACCAGGGCAACCGGTTGTAACGTCAGGGAATCCACCATGTGAACAAAAATCTCCAAAATCTGATAAACGAAACGGCCCCGGGAAAATGCCGGAGCCGCTTTAATTCAAAAAGGACAACAGCGAAGGCGGCCCGCTCAAGGCAGGCTACCCGGCTTAACCGTGACGACGTTCGAAGTCGACCATAAAGTCGGTTAATGTCTTCACGCCAGCCAACGGCATGGCATTGTAAATAGAAGCGCGCATACCGCCAACCACTCGATGGCCTTTCAACGCCTGCAAGCCAATGGCTTCAGCTTCGCTGAGAAACACCTTGTCCAGCGCGGGATCCGCCAACTGGAAAGGCACGTTCATCCAGGAACGGTTGGCAAGCGCCACCCGGCTGCGGTAAAAATCAGACTTATCAATAGTCGCATACAGCAGTTCGGCCTTGGCCTGATTGCGTTTGTGCATCTCTACCAGACCACCCTGCTCTTTCAGCCATTTGAACACCAGCCCGGACAGATACCAGGCAAAGGTCGGCGGCGTGTTGAACATCGAGTCGTTTTCGGCCAGCACGGTGTAATCGAGGATCGACGGCACTTCGCGGCGCGCCTTACCCAGCAGATCTTCACGCACAATCACCAGCGTCAGGCCGGCCGGGCCAATGTTTTTCTGGGCGCCGGCATAAATCACGCCAAAACGACTGACGTCCAGCGGACCAGATAAAATGGTAGAAGAGTAATCGCCGATCACGACTTTATCGCCAAAATCAGGTAATTCATCGATAGCCACGCCGTCGATGGTTTCATTAGGGCAATAGTGCACGTAGGCCGCGTCGTCGCTCAACTGCCACTCTTTCATCGGTTTGATGCCGAGCAGGCCGTCGACGGAAGTTTTCACGTCGATGGCGTTTGGCGTGCAGTATTTTTGCGCTTCGGTGATAGCACTGTGCGCCCAATAACCGCCGTCGATATAGTCCGCGGTAGTTTTGTCACCCAGCAGGTTCAGCGGCAGCGCGGCAAACTGTGCGCGGGCACCGCCGTGGCAGAACAGGACTTTATAATTGGAGGGGATTTTCAGCAGATCGCGCAGGTCCTGTTCGGACTGCTGAGCAACTTCGATAAACTCTTTACTGCGATGGCTGATTTCCATCACCGAGGTGCCAAGACCGTGCCAGTTGCACAGCTCCTGTTCCGCACGACGCAAAACTTCAACCGGCAACATGGCCGGACCAGAGCTAAAATTATAAACCTGAGTCATTTCCCCTCACCACATTCACTATTCGCCAATGAAACTGGCCTACCGAAATACGCCCGAACTAACCCATCGGTTTTATCACTCGCGCCCCCTGCCTGCAATGGTTATTCGCCCGCCGCCGGGAAACGCGTTATCCCTGCAATAACAGGCTCTGCCAAATCACCGGTAATTTTTGCAATAAAACGCTGTGACAGCGGCCAATTCAGTGGGTTAACGCGGTTTTTTATGCTGTATTCAGCCGACATGGCTGGGGGCCGCGCAGGCCCCCGAATGAAGAAAAGGCACTCAGTATTGATTAAACATCTGCTGAATTTGTTTGGCGTCTTTGGTCTGCGTCAGCGCCAATTGCAGCAGGATCCGCGCTTTCTGCGGGTTTAACGTGCCTGCGGCAACAAAGCCAAATTTGGCGTCATCCACTTCGGCATCCTCGGTAGTCGCCCCGGTGGGCACTCTGGAAGAACGCACCACGGCGACGCCGTTATGGGCGGCCGTAGCCAGTGTGTCAAACACCGTTTTGTACAGGTTACCGTTTCCGACACCGGCACTGACGATGCCCTGATAACCTTCGGCAATCAATGCCTTGGCAGGCGCATCGGAGGCGTTGGCATAATTATAGATAATGCCGACTTTGGGCAACTCAGTCAGACCGGAGACGTCAAACGGCGTATCCGTGGTGTGCTTGCGCTGCGGTGAACGCTGATAGTCAACCTTGCCATTATGGATATAGCCAAGCGGGCCAAAGTTGGGCGACTGGAAAGTCTGTACCGATGTGGTGTTGGTTTTTGTCACATCACGCCCGTCCAGCACGCTGTCGTTCATCGCCACCAGCACCCCGCGTTTGGCCGATTGCGAATCTGCCGCCGTCACCACGGCGTTATACAGATTAAACGGACCGTCGGCGCTCATCGCCGTGGCCGGGCGCATGGCCCCGACAATCACCACCGGTTTGTCACATTTAACCGTCAGATCAAGAAAGTAGGCGGTTTCTTCCAGCGTGTCGGTGCCATGGGTGATAACAAAACCGTCGGTTTTAGCGCAGTCGGCGTTGATTTTCTTCGCCAGCTTCAGCCAAACCTCATCATTCATATCCTGCGAACCGATGTTTACCACCTGCTCACCCTGGATATTGGCGACGTTTTTCAGCTCCGGTACGGCATTCACCAGAGCATCAACGCCCAGTTTGCCCGCCGTATAGTTGGATTTTGTCGCCGACTCGCCGCCACCGGCAATGGTGCCGCCGGTCGCCAACAGGGTAATGGTGGGCAATGCCAACGCAGAACCGCTTGCCCCCGCCAGCAGTAACGCTACAACGCTGAGTTTCACTGATTTCATTAGGTTTCTCCATGATAGATAACCCGCTGAATTATGGCCCTTATCCTCAAAAAAACTGTGACTTTGCCACCGATTTAGGAATACGTGGAGCTTGGGCGTAAAACCCCGTATCATTGCGCGTTTTTAGTACGCTCAAAAAGTGAAGACAATGACGCAAACTTTTATCCCTGGCAAAGATGCCGCGCTGGAAGACTCTATCGCCCGTTTCCAACAGAAATTAAGCGATCTGGGTTTTAATATCGAA
This sequence comes from Serratia sp. S4, assembly GCF_000347995.1. Lineage (NCBI taxonomy): Bacteria > Pseudomonadati > Pseudomonadota > Gammaproteobacteria > Enterobacterales > Yersiniaceae > Serratia > Serratia sp. S4. The sequence goes on along the minus strand of NZ_KB661120.1, from coordinate 1,828,256 downwards.
GAGGCCTCCTGGCTGAACCCGGTGCCGCACGTATGGTCGGTCCACATCCGCGATCGCGATTGCCCGCTGTGCTTCACCAACGGTAAAGGCGCCAGCAAGAAAGCTGCGCTGGCTTCCGCTTTGGGCGAATACTTCGAACGCCTTTCTACCAACTATTTCTTTGCCGACTTCTATCTGGGCAAGCAGATTGCCGAAGGCGATTTCGTGCATTACCCGAACGAGAAATGGTTCCCGATCCCGGCCGATGATTCGCTGCCGGCCGGTATTCTCGATGAACGTCTGCATGCATTCTACAATCCGGATCAGGATGTTAACGCCAGCGATCTGATCGATCTGCAGTCCGGTAATGGCGATCGTGGCATTTGCGCCCTGCCGTTTTCCCGTCAGTCAGACCAGCAGACGGTTTATATCCCGATGAACATCATCGGTAACCTTTATGTGTCCAATGGCATGTCTGCCGGCAACACCGCCAACGAAGCTCGCGTGCAGGGCTTGTCTGAGGTGTTCGAGCGCTATGTGAAAAACCGCATCATCGCCGAATCCATCAGCCTGCCGGAGATCCCGGCGGAAGTATTGAACCGCTATCCGGGCGTGGTGGAAGCCATCGCCAAGCTGGAAGAAGAAGGTTTCCCTATCCTGTCCTACGACGCCTCACTGGGCGGCAACTATCCGGTGATCTGCGTTGTGCTGTTCAACCCGGCTAACGGCACCTGTTTCGCCTCGTTTGGTGCCCACCCTGATTTTGGCGTGGCGCTTGAGCGTACCGTCACTGAACTGCTGCAGGGCCGCAGTCTGAAGGATCTGGACGTGTTCACCGCGCCAACCTTCGACGACGAAGAAGTGGCGGAACACACCAACCTGGAAACCCACTTTATCGATTCCAGCGGTTTGATCTCCTGGGATATGTTCAAGCAGGATGCGGATTACCCGTTTGTCGACTGGAGCTTCAGCGGCAGTACGCAGGAAGAGTTCGCCACGTTGATGAGCATCTTCGATAAAGAAGGCGCGGAAGTGTACATCGCCGACTACGAGCATCTGGACGTGTACGCCTGCCGTATCATAGTGCCGGGCATGTCAGACATCTATCCTGCAGAAGACCTGCTGCTGGCTAACAACAGCATGGGTGCACATCTGCGAGATCTTCTGCTGGCGCTGCCGGGCAGTGAGTGGGAGCCACAAGAATATCTGGCGCTGATTGAACGCTTTGACGACGAAGGCCTGGACGATTTCACCCGCGTGCGTGAGCTGTTGGGTATTGCCACCGGTAAAGACAACGCCTGGAATACCCTGCGCGTGGGCGAGCTGAAATCAATGCTGGCGCTGGCCGGCGGCGATATGGATCAGGCGCTGATCTGGGCCGAATGGACGCAGGACTTCAACGCTTCGGTGTTGAGCCCGGCACGCAGCAACTACTACCGTTGCCTGCAAACCCTGCTGTTGCTGACGCAAGAGCCAGAACGCGATCCGGCGCAGTACTACGCGGCCTTCGTGAAAATGTACGGTCAGGAAGCGGTGGATGCTGCCTCTGCGGCCATCAGCGGCGAAGAGCGCTTTAACGGCCTGTTCGCGGTCGATAGCAGTCTGAAAGCCTTGCCGGCTCATCAGGCTCTGTTAGCGGCCTACGAAAAACTGCAGAACGCCAAGCGCCGTTATTGGGCACAGGCATAATCTCAGTACCTTTTGCGCCGGTGGATCTCTGCCGGCGCTAAACCTCAAAGTCTCTGTTCAAAAATACCACCCTCTTATTTTGGCGGTTAAATAAGCGAGTTTTCTGTTTATTTTTTTCGACTCATTACGCACTTATCGGCAAACAAGACAAATAAAACGGCAATTGTTACTGACTGGTGAAATAATAATTAACCGATAATTAAACCCTACCACCTGAAAAGTGACAAAATGCGTTAAAATTTAACCTTATCGAGGCTGCCACAACCGTCTTTTCAAAATTATTTGCAAACATTAAAAAATAGTTTTATCATTAAATTCAATAACTTAACTCAATAAACCTTGCGATTTATCTGGTTTTTGGCTGCTTTAGTTTCTCGCCTTATGATCCAAATCAATTTTTACCCTATACTGCTTTGTTAGTATCTTATTGCGTTGTTTTAACCCTTAAAAGCGAGAGTTAGTGTGAAAGCTGACAACCCCTTCGATCTGATATTACCTGCAGCAACGGCGAAAATCGCTGAAGATGCAGGTGTGTATAAAGCCACCAAGCATCCGCTGAAAACGTTTTATTTGGCGATCACTGCCGGCGTCTTTATTTCAATCGCATTCGTGTTTTATATCACTGCGACTACCGGCACTGCCGGTGTGCCTTTCGGCCTGGCAAAACTGGTCGGCGGCATCTGTTTCTCTCTGGGGTTAATGCTGGTGGTAGTTTCGGGCGCCGACCTGTTCACCTCCACCGTGCTGATTGTCATTGCCAAGGCCAGCGGCCGCATCAGCTGGTGCCAACTGGGCGCCAACTGGCTGAATGTCTATATTGGCAACCTGATTGGCGCACTGTTCTTTGTGGCACTCATCTGGTTCTCTGGCGAGCACATGGTCGCCAACGGTCAGTGGGGCCTGAACGTCCTGCAAACCGCGGATCACAAGCTGCATCACACCTTTGTTGAGGCCGTCTGCCTCGGCATTTTGGCTAACCTGATGGTCTGCCTGGCGGTGTGGATGAGCTACTCCGGCCGCAGCCTGATGGACAAAATGTTCGCCATGATCCTGCCGGTCGGCATGTTTGTCGCCAGCGGTTTTGAACACAGCATCGCCAACATGTTTATGATCCCTATGGGTATCGTGGTTAAAAACTTCGCCACGCCAGAATTCTGGCAAGCCGTAGGGGCAACACCTGAGCAGTTTGCTCATCTGACCGTAAGCAACTTTATCATCGACAACCTGATCCCGGTCACCATTGGCAACATCATTGGTGGCGGCCTGCTGGTTGGGTTGACTTACTGGGTAATTTATCTGCGTGGTGGTGAACAACAGCACTAAGCTGTTAGTTACCGCGCGCCGAGTTAGAACTCCACAAATAAAGGTAGGTGTATAATGACCGAACTTAACGAGAAGTTAGCCAAAGCTTGGGAAGGTTTCAGTAAGGGTGACTGGCAGAATGAAGTCAACGTTCGTGACTTCATCCAGAAAAACTACACTCCTTACGAGGGTGACGAATCCTTCCTGGCCGGCGCAACTCAGGCCACTTCCACCCTGTGGGACAAGGTTATGGAAGGGATCAAACTGGAAAACCGCACCCATGCGCCAGTTGATTTCGACACCAACGTTGCAGCTACCATCACTTCGCACGACGCAGGCTACATTGCCAAAGAGCTGGAAACCATCGTTGGTTTGCAGACTGATGCACCACTGAAACGCGCGCTGATCCCATTCGGCGGCATCAAAATGGTGGAAGGTTCTTGTAAGGTCTATGGCCGCGAACTGGATCCACAGCTGAAAAAAGTGTTCACCGAATACCGCAAAACCCACAACCAGGGCGTATTCGATGTTTACACCAAAGACATTCTGAACTGCCGTAAATCCGGCGTGCTGACCGGTCTGCCAGATGCATACGGCCGTGGCCGCATCATCGGTGACTACCGTCGCGTAGCCCTGTACGGCATCGATTTCCTGATGGCCGACAAGCTGAACCAGTTCAAGTCACTGCAGACCAAGCTGGAAAACGGCGAAGATCTGGAAATGACCATCCAGCTGCGTGAAGAAATTGCTGAACAGCATCGCGCTCTGGGTCAAATCAAAGAAATGGCGGCCAAATACGGCTGCGATATCTCTGGCCCGGCTACCACCGCGCAAGAAGCCGTACAGTGGACCTACTTCGGCTACCTGGCTGCAGTGAAATCCCAGAACGGCGCAGCCATGTCCTTCGGCCGCGTGTCCACCTTCCTTGACGTGTTTATCCAACGCGACATCGAAGCGGGCAAACTGAACGAAGAACAGGCGCAGGAACTGATTGACCACCTGGTGATGAAACTGCGTATGGTTCGCTTCCTGCGTACCCCTGAGTATGATGAACTGTTCTCCGGTGACCCAATCTGGGCGACTGAGTCCCTGGCAGGTATGGGCGTTGACGGCCGTACCCTGGTCACCAAAAACAGCTTCCGTTTCCTGAACACCCTGTACACCATGGGGCCGTCTCCGGAACCGAACATGACCATCCTGTGGTCTGAAAAACTGCCGTTGAACTTCAAAAAATACGCTGCGAAAGTGTCTATCGACACCTCCTCCGTACAGTATGAAAACGACGATCTGATGCGTCCTGATTTCAACAACGATGACTATGCCATCGCCTGTTGCGTCAGTCCGATGATTGTCGGCAAACAAATGCAGTTCTTCGGTGCCCGTGCCAACCTGGCGAAAACCATGTTGTACGCCATCAACGGCGGCGTTGATGAAAAAATGAAAATCCAGGTTGGCCCGAAAGAAGCGCCAATGATGGATACCGTGCTGGACTATGACAAAGTCATGGAACGCATGGACCACTTTATGGATTGGCTGGCCAAGCAGTACGTGACCGCGCTGAACATCATTCACTACATGCACGACAAGTACAGCTATGAAGCTGCACTGATGGCGCTGCATGACCGTGACGTTTATCGCACCATGGCTTGCGGCATCGCCGGTCTGTCGGTGGCGGCTGACTCCCTGTCTGCTATCAAGTACGCTAAAGTGTCCACCATCCGTGACGAAGACGGCCTGGCCGTAGACTTCAAAATCGAAGGTGAATACCCGCAGTTCGGTAACAACGATGCTCGCGTAGATGACATCGCCTGCGACCTGGTAGAACGTTTCATGAAGAAAATTCAGAAACTGCGCACCTACCGTAATGCAGTAGCGACTCAGTCTGTACTGACCATCACCTCTAACGTGGTTTACGGCAAGAAAACCGGTAACACCCCAGATGGCCGCCGTGCAGGCGCTCCATTCGGTCCAGGTGCCAACCCAATGCACGGCCGTGACCAGAAAGGTGCCGTAGCGTCCCTGACCTCCGTAGCCAAACTGCCGTTTGCCTATGCGAAAGACGGGATCTCCTACACCTTCTCCATCGTGCCAAACGCGCTGGGTAAAGATGACGACGTGCGTAAAGCCAACCTGGCAGGTCTGATGGACGGTTACTTCCACCACGAAGCCTCTATCGAAGGTGGCCAGCACCTCAACGTTAACGTGATGAACCGTGAAATGCTGCTGGACGCGATGGAAAACCCTGAGAAATATCCTCAGCTGACCATCCGCGTATCCGGTTATGCCGTTCGCTTCAACTCGCTGACCAAAGAACAACAGCAAGACGTAATTACCCGTACTTTCACTCAGTCGATGTAAGTGCCCCATCCGGGCGGGGTTTCCCGCCCGGTGGTTAAGCTGAAACCCGGGGCCGGATCTTTCCGGCCTTTTTAATAAATGCACTCCCCTGACTCAGCGCGAGTCTGTTTTGCCAGATGGCTATACTCAATAGAATGGCTATCCGGCAAAACAGTTAACCGGCGTAATAACCGGCCAACAGGAATCGTTCCACCCCAGTCGCCGGGCCCTGCCCGCTTGCTGCATCGCTGATCCCTGTCTGGCGGTTACAAGCCTACTTTTAGACTGCGTTTGACAGTCAATATTGGAGAAAACCCCGCAATGTCAGTGAAAGGTCGCATCCACTCCTTCGAATCCTGTGGCACCGTAGACGGCCCAGGGATCCGCTTTATCGTTTTCTTCCAGGGCTGCCTGATGCGCTGCCTGTATTGCCACAACCGTGATACCTGGGATACCCACGGCGGGAAAGAAGTCACCGTGGAAGAGCTGATGAAAGACGCCGTCTCTTATCGCCACTTTATGAACGCTTCCGGCGGCGGCGTTACCGCTTCCGGCGGCGAAGCGATTCTGCAGGCCGAGTTCGTCCGCGACTGGTTCCGCGCCTGTCACGAAGAAGGTATCAACACCTGTCTGGACACCAACGGTTTTGTCCGCCGTTACGATCCGGTGATCGACGAACTGCTGGACGCCACCGATCTGGTCATGCTGGATCTCAAACAGATGAACGACGACATTCACCAAAATCTGGTCGGCGTTTCCAACCACCGCACGCTGGAGTTCGCTCGCTATTTGGCGAAACGCAATCAGCGCACCTGGATCCGTTACGTCGTGGTGCCGGGTTGGTCAGATGATGACAAGTCGACGCACCTGTTGGGCGAATTCACCAAGGATATGACCAACATCGAGAAAATCGAACTGCTGCCTTATCACGAACTGGGCAAGCATAAGTGGGTGGCGATGGGGGAAGAGTACAAGCTGGACGGCGTCCATCCGCCGAAAGCGGACACCATGGAACGCGTCAAAGGCATTCTGGAAAGCTACGGCCACAAAGTGATGTACTGAGGCCTTGGCTACAACAAAAAACCCGGCGCGCTATGGCCGGGTTTTTTATGCTCAGGCGGCAGCCAGCGGGGTGTGTTGCGGGTCCGGCTTTTTCAGCAGCATCATCAGATAGACCAGGGCTACTGCGGCGATCATCACAAACAGCGATTGGTCGGAATAATTTTGCATCAGCAGCGCCGTCATCGACGGGCCGAGCAAGCTGCCGATGGTGTAACTCATCAACAGTGCCTGATTCATCGCCACCAGCTCATGAGGCATCGCTTTCTCACAGGCCCAGGACATCGCAACCGGGTACAGGGTAAACCCGGCACAGCCGAGAATGAATAGCGCCGGTGCCATGGCAGAGTGACTGAGCATCGCCACGCTGGCGAGGATCACCACGAATACCTGAATACGCAACACCAGCAGGCGCCCATAGCGATCAGCCAGGCGCCCTACCGGCCACTGGCCGACAATGCCTGAACTGACCAGTAATGCCATCCAGTAACCGACGTTGGCATCGCTCATCCCCTGATGGGATAAATACAGCGGCATCAGGCCATACAACGAGCCGAGAACAATACCGGAGATAATACAGCCATTGATGCCCAACCGCGCACTGCGGCGTTTCAGCATCGGCCAAACCGCGGCGTGTTGAGGTTCATCGTGCTGGCTGTTAACCCGGGCAAACAACATCGGCAACATGGCGCTGATCACAATGGCCGTCACCCAGGGCACTACGTTCAACAGTTCGGTAGACACCATACTCAGCAACAGTTGGCCGACCACCGTTCCCAGGTAGTAAACCATCATATAGGCCGCCAGCAGTTGGCCACGGTTGGTAAGGTTTCCGCTGCGCAATAAGGCGCTCTCAACAATCACCCAAATCCAGGCGCAGCCGATACCGGCAAAGAAACGCCAGCCCATCCAACTCCAAAAATCGAGCGACAACGCCATACCGGCGGTCGCCACGGCGAACACCACGCAGGCAAGGTGATAACTGCGGGTAAACCCAATGCGCTGGATCAGTTTGCCCGCCATCAGCGTGCCAAACAGATTGCCGGTAAAGTAAGAGGAACTTACCATTCCCACCTGCCCGGTTGACAACTGAGCATGGGTTAACCAAAGAGGAACTAACGTATTCAATACGGCAATAGAAACCGTGAGCAACAACAGGCCACAGAGCAGCAGGAGCACTGGCCGGGAATATGCGGACATAGTGAGATTGAAACCGAACGCGCAATGAGAGTGCGCGCATCATGCCACTGGCGATAAAAAAGTCAATCAGCTCTTATCAGTGGATCGCACGATTTGTTTTTTGTCACCCTAGTGCAGGGTAACATCATCAGGAAAGTGCCCCCCAATGACCGCTTAAGGCATGCGCCAATCGGGTTCCGGCGTGCCCCCTTCCCTGAGGGCAACGCCGGCTTTTCTTAGCGCGACCGGTGATAAACCATAGCCAACTGACCCGCAATTTCGGCGGTGTTCACCAATACTGCCGCATTGGCCATGGCCGAACGCCCTTGGGTCGCCTGCTCAACCGCTTTCATAATGAATTTGGTTACCTGGCTGCCAGTTACGCCTTCGGCGGCCGCATTCTCGATGGCGGCCTGGATCGCTGCCTGAACGTCACGGCTGTCAATCGCATCCTCCGGTTTGGTCGGTGCTGCCACCACCATCGCCGCACTGCCCGGCAATGCGTGGTTAATATCAATCGCCTGGGCAATCTCCTCCAGGCTGTCCAGCCGTTGCGGACTGCGATAGCCGCTACTGCGACAATAGAAGGCCGGGAAATCGTCCGTCTGATAGGTCACCACGGGAACGCACTGGGTTTCCAGAAACTCCAGCGTACGCCCGATATCGAGGATATTTTTGGCTCCTGCGCACACCACCGTCACATTAGTGCGGGTAAATTGGATCAAATCGGAAGAGATATCCATGCTGTCTTCTCCCCCGCGATGCACACCACCAATGCCCGCAGAGGCAAAGAAACCAATACCGGCCAGTTCGGCCAACATCAGCGACGAAGCCACCGTAGTGGCCCCCATGCCTTTTTGCGCCAGCACAAAAGGCAAATTGTTGCTGGATACTTTCGCAATGCCAGGCGTGGTGGCGAAACGTTCGATCTGTTCGCGATGCATGCCCACCAAAATTTCGCCATCGCAGATACCAATGGTCGCAGGAACCGCGCCGCTGCGGCGGACTGCCGCCTCCACCGCCAGCGCAGTCTCCACATTGGCAGGATAGTTCAGCCCGTGGGTAATGACGTTTGATTCCAGCGCAACCACCGCGTGGCGACTTTCCAGGGCGGCTTTCACTTCAGGATGAATAACCAAAGGCAGTAAATTAGCTTGCATCATGACTCACTTATCACATTAACGGAAACAGAGGGAAACAGGGCCGCTTGCAGTTGCGCGACACCTTCAGGCAGCAGCAGTTGGTAATGGTCCACCGCCAGCGAGATCACCCGCGGCGGATTGGCCAGCAGGGCCGGTGAATTTTCAAGTTGGGAATAATGGTCACCGGCCGCTTTAATAACGGTCACCGGCGCCCGAACCTGGCGTTGCTGCAGTTCCTCGAAGTTATAGCCGAAGGCATAGGTTTGCTTGACGATCTCAATGATCCGCACCACCAGTTCCACCTGAAGCTGTGGGAAACAGCGGCAAATAAAACGCACAAAGTCCCCCTCTTCACGGCACTCTGCCAGACAGCGTTCAAGCAATGGCCCTTCCACCTGGCGGGCAAAAACGGAAAATAAAATCGCCACAAACACCGGATTGGTGAAGCTGACCTGCTGGTTACCCTCTTGCTCTCGGTCAAATTGCGTTTTCGGCGAACCGGGAGCAATCAGGTACAGCTCCTCCACCACCAGCCCTTCGGCCTCCAACTGGTAGGCAGCCTCGAAAGCCACGCGTGCGCCGAAGGAGTATCCCCACAACGTATAGGGCCCCTGGGGTTGCAAGCGTCGGATTTGCGCGATATCTGCCGCCGCCATCTGCTGAATGGACTCTAGTGGCAGCTCCCCTTCGTTAATGCCCAGCGCCTGCACGCCATAAAAGGCACGCGCCTGGCTCAGACTCTCTCCCAGCGCTTTCAGACTTAGCGGATAGCCTCCCAGACCTGGCCAGCAAAAAATCGCCGGTGCCTGCTGTCGATTAAAGGGCACCAAGCGCGACAGCTGTGGCGCGAGATAGGCATTGCGTTCTATCCAGTCGGCCAAAGCAACGATGTTCGGCGTTTGGAACAGGATCTGCATCGGCAATTTAATATCGAGTGCTTTGTTGACCTGGTTGATAAACATGACTGCGGTGAGTGAGTTACCCCCGCTCTCAAAGAAATCATCGTCCGCAGAGACCCTTTCCCACTTCATGACCCGGCACCAGATTTCGGCCAAACGCTGTTGTAATTCGCCCTCCGGCACCACAATTGGCTTTTCGGTATTCAGTTGGCAAGCATACATACGATTAAGCGTTTGTTGGTCGACCTTACCGTTGGCCATCAGCGGTAGCTTGTCCATGACCAGCACGCGGTTCGGGATCATGTATTGTGGTAACTGCGCGGCTAAATCGGCTTTCAGCATTTCAGTTGGCCCTTGCATATGCACCCGATCCTCATCCATGCCGTCATGACACAGCTGCGACTGGCTGAGCGGGCCGCCGATACAGAAATAACAGCTCTGCATCGGCAACCCGTGGCGGGTCAACAGCGTCCGCATCGCCTTTGCAGCAGGCAAGTCGTGCCCGCTTTTCGAGCTATAGCCGGCCGACATCATCCCCAGCCCCAGCGGATTGGCTTGCAGACGATGCAGCGCACGCCCCAGCATAATGTAATGCCCCTGAGCATCAGCATGGTTGTTCACCAGCATGATGCCAAAACCCGCACGCTGATAGACTTGCTGGTTGATAGCGATAACGTGATGACGTGCCAGGATCTCCTCATCCATAAAATGCAGCGAGCCCTGGCGATAGTGGTACAGCCCAGGTGACATATCGGCGACGCCCTGCGCATGAACCTGGACAAAAAACTCTGGGTGGTCGACAGCAGCCTCCATATTGGCGGGCTGAATGCGAAAGTCGCCAAAATAATAGTCAGTTGCGGCGCCGTCATACCACTGTGGCAACGCCCCCGGCTGGGCGCCGGAGGCTGCCTGCAGGCCATATTCTGGCAGCAGTTCATCGAACAGCCCCAACATATGACCGGCCTCCATCTCCAGAACCTCCTGAATATTGTTCTGATAAACCTGATCGATAGCCGCGCGTTTGCCGATAAAGTGGATTTCAAGGCTGCCCGTTGCCTGTTCAGGCAGTTCGCATACGCAATACAAACGGTGGTTTACAGGGTGGTAATAGTAGATCCCCGCCGGCCAGCCAAACATTCGGTGAAGCTCGAGATACATCTGAACCGAATACAGCGCCCCCGGCGATGCGTAGGCGTATTTGGGCAACAATCGTTTTTCACTGGCGAACTGGCCAAAGTTACGCAGCAGCGCGCCAAAATCCTCCACCGACAGCGCTTGCAGATCGCTCGCCAACATGGCACGCGGGCTGCGCCCCAGAATTGACAATAATTGCGCCTCGGTAACCCGCGTCGTCCCTTCAAAGAAACGGTAACTTTTGCGGCTGAAAGCCCGATAGTTTTGCTGCGCCGTAGCCTGTGCGCCGGCAAGCGCGATCGCGGGCAATGCCCGGCACTCGTCCTCGCTGCGGCACCCCGCATTGGACAGCTGCGCCTTGACCTGTTGCCTGCTGGCCTTCGACTGATGATGCTCGCCGTGGACTCCCTGATCCATCAGCGCCGCATGCTGTGAGTCCAACTCGACGCAGGCGATCAGGTTTTGATAATGCGTTCGCTCGTCTTCATTGACCATTACCGCCGCCCTTTTCACCCAGAGGTGACGCTCAATCGCCAGGCGAATTTCATCGAGCTCGATACGGTAACCGCGCAGTTTAATCTGGTTATCTGCCCGGCCGGCAAAGTGATAGCTGCCGAGGCTATCCCGGTAAACCACATCGCCAGTGCGATACATGCGCGCATGTTCCGCCGCAGAGTTAAATGGATTCGTCAGAAACCGTTCAGCCGTCAACTCGGGACGCAGCAAATAGCCATTGGCCACCTGCACACCGGAGATGTACAGCTCGCCTTTTTCACCCTCGGCCACCGGCTGACGGTGCGCATCAAGCACATAAAACGCGGTATCCTCCACCGGCCGCCCTATCGAAACGGCGTCCGGTGACTGTTCCAGACCCTCTTTCTCAACCTCATGCACCGACGCATTGATGGTACATTCCGTTGGGCCATACAGGTTGATCAGGCGAGCTTGCGGCAGGCACTGAAAGAATTGCTTTGCCAGATTGCGCGTCAATATTTCGCCACCGCAAAAGACCTGCGTTAACGCCTGGCAATCCTGCAACAGTGGCTGCTCGACCAGCGCTTGCAGCAGCGTCGGTACGCATTGCAGGCTGGTGATTTGATGACGCAGCAAGGTCGCCACCATCATATCCGGATCGCGGTAGCAATCCTTCGGTGCTATCACCAGCGAACATCCCATCGCCGGCGCCAGGATCTCCCACTGCGCCGCATCAAAGCTCATGGGCGTTTTCTGCAAAATCTTACTCTGTGCGCCAAAAGCAAAACGATGGGACAGGTAATGCATATGACGAGAAATATTAGGGTAACTGACCATTACGCCTTTCGGTTTGCCCGAACTGCCTGAGGTGTAAATCACATAAGCCAGTCGCGCGGCGTCGGAAGAATCAGCAATGTCAAAAACCGCTTTGGGCAAATCCGAAAGATAAGGGATATCATTGTCGGTAATAATCGTGACACCTGGCCCGATCAGCGTTTGCAATTTTTCTTTGAGATGATATTGGCAAAGAATAACTTTTACCTCTGAGTCGGCAATCATATAACGCAACCGCTCATCGGGATATTCTGGCGCCAACGGCAAATAAGCATAACCGCTGGCCAAAATACCCCAGGCACCGCTTACCAGAGTAGTAGAAGGCTCGCAGAATAAACCGATACAGACTCTGTCAGTGTTAATCCACTGCCGCAAACAGGAGGAAATACTAAAAACATGATGGCAGAAGTCGCGATAACTCAGTACGCTGTCCGCGTCTTGTACCGCAATGGCTTCGGGTTGCTGGCTGTAGTGTTGAGCCAACTGTTCAAATAGTCCCGCCGAAATATCCATTTTTACTCTATGAACGCCTCACATTTGCCAGGATCCCGGTAGGGTTGTAATGACGACGTGCTTTAGCAACACTCCCCATGCAGGGAAAATGCCGGCCTTATACAATTAGGGGATATCTGTCGTTGTCATTACTGTCGTTATCCATGCAGCTTTTCGGCATTCACCCTCTTTCAGAGTTAATAGTTGCCAGTTGGCAGATGACAACTGACGTCATTTTTTTCGCAGGCATGAGCCTGAGCGACTTTTGCCCATATCCTTTGGATCTATTTATTTGTCATGGCGCTAATGGCGTTATCGGCGTAAGCATGGCGATATTTATCGCCCGTAAACTTTCACCATTAAGAAATAGCGCTGTCTGCGGCCCTGAATAACCCGTATTTCTTTTGCTGTTGCTAGCCTGCTGCTGCGCGACTAACGTCTCTGTGACGGCACCAGTCAACCACGGCGGCAAAAGAGCTTACAATAATGCTGGGCTCGGCCGCGGCCAGTACCTGACGATTTTGAATACCATAATCCACCGCGATCACCTGACAGCCAACCTGATGAGCCATCAATATGTCGTGCGTAGTATCCCCCACCATCACCGCATCGATCGCCCTGACCTGATAGTGATCCAGGATTTTGTTGCCAGACTCCGGCGCCGGTTTTTTCTCCGTTACCTGGTCAGCGCAAACCACCACATCAAACAATGGGGCAATGCCCGCCGCCGCCAATAGCGAATTTGCACTGCGTGCGAACTTATTGGTGGTCACCGCCAGATGAAAACCCGCTCCTTTCAACTGTTGCAGGCCCGCAGCGACGCCAGGAAATAACAGCGATGCCGCCATGGGTAAAATCAGCGTCTGAAACTGCCGTTGATACTCCGCCACACAGTCGGTTACTGTCCGGCTATCGACCTCCTGAGACAGCAATTGGGCAAAGGCACGCTCCAACGGCAGGCCTATCGTTTCACGAATCAGCTCATCCTCGGCCGGCTGTGGTAATTGCAGTTGTTGAAAGGTGGCACGAAAGGCGGAGACTATCGCTCTCGCCGTATCAAACAGGGTGCCGTCAAGGTCAAACATAATGACTCTGAGTTCAGATTTCATAGATGTCACCTTCTTGAGGGTCAGTAATTAGGGACTTTAATTAAACAGTCTTTTTTATTTTCTATTTCCGGGCGATAAACCTGCGCCTGCCAGTCATCGGCAGATACCGGCTCTATTGCAATGGAGACGACGCCGGCATCGCACTGTAATGCTTGCGTAATAGCCCGCGTTATCTCCTCTGCCAGTGCATTCTTGGCAGTTTGGGAAAGTACCTGCGGAAAGTGCTGAATTTTCACGTGCGGCATGTCTTTTTCCTTTGTAGAGTTTAATTACCCGTGCCGGGTACCAAAATATCGGTCACCAAAGTCGCCGATCCCCGGTTTCATAAAGGCCTGATCCGAGAGTCCCTGTTCAATGGATGAGGTCACCAGTTGGATGTCAGGGAAACGGGCAAACAAACGTTCGACCCCCACCGGCGATGCCAATACATTAACAACATAGATATTTTCCAGCGGCACGCCTTGCTCCAACAGAGTTTCGATTGCCATGATCAGCGAACCGCCCGTGGCCAGCATAGGTTCAAATAACAACACGGCGCGTTCGGCAATATCGTCGGGGAAATGTGAGTAGAAGTATTTGGGTAGCTTGCTTTGCGGATTGCGTTGAATAAGTATTTTGCCTATCGGCTGGCCGCTAAACATTCTGCGATACTCGCCTTCAAAACTTTCCCCGGCACGGATAACCGAAACACCGCAAATACCACGGGCAAGTTTTAGCCCCGCATAGGTTTCGCCAATGGGCGTAATCACCTCATTTTTTTCATACGGCAGTAAGGCGGCAACCTGCACCAGCAGTTGTCGCAGCAGTTGATCGCTATAATATTCGAAGCAGGCGTGCTCCGCCTGCTTATTACGGATTTGGGTGTGCAAATAAGTAAGATAATGACTTGGGGCCAACAGATGAATATTAGAAAGTTTCATAACCTTGTTCTTTTAACAGAGTAATAGATGTATAAGCACCGCCCTTCACCGGGTTAGGTGAAAGGAAGGCTTATATCGATTAAAAATAAAAGTCAGTCTGTAACTTATCAATATCAACAGGGAATAATCAGTCGATAAGATGCCTTTCCTTTAACTCGCTCAATACTTTTACCGCCGCTTCGGAACAGAGATGGCAGTCCGCATGGGTCAACCAGGAAACTTCTTCTATTTCGGCACTGGCTTTGACTTCACCAATAAAGTCGGCAGTAAAACAATGTATTTTCACCATCACGTCAGCGGGTTTACCATCGGCCTGCCCATGGAATTCACCCAATGAAATAATACTGTCATTAATTAAATCAACGGAAAGTTCTTCTTTAATTTCTCGGGTAAGCGCCTCGCGATCGCTCTCTCCGATTTCCCGTTTGCCGCCAGGAATATAAAACGTCGTCTTGTTATACGAACGAGCCATCAGGACTTTTTTATCCTGAATATATACCCAGCCTAATTTATCAATAAATTTTGTAGCAGGACGGTTATTCACTCTGTTGACCTCTCACTCCAGGTTAGGTGCATGCTCAAACGACGGCGGCAATTGGGGAGTTGTGGTGAACTGGTGTGCAGTGGCGCGGTACAAGGTGCATTTGGTGCGCAACCATAGCAGTTTCATCACATAAACCAGTTTTGGGTTATGCTCCTCTTCCTCCTCCACGGCTCGCGCGGTGAGCTGCCGCCACTCGCGTTCCCATAGCGGATCGCGGATATCGTCATATTCATCGGCATAAAGATGCTGGAGAGATTGTAACTTATCGGGGTGAGCCAAACTATCGGTAGCAAACAACATGCACTGCATCCCGACCCAGTAGCTGCAAAGCACGTCGCGCGCCTCTTGCTCGGGTAAATGCCTGGCGATTTGTTCCATGGCCAACAAAGACGTCAACAGGTGCAGCAGCAGAAAATTCCCCGGTGTGGTCAGGTAGATTAATGTGACCGTCTGATAGAATTGCGCCCACACCTGCTCGAGGCTTTGTTGCATCAGCCACTCCGGCTGGCGATAAATCTCCTCATGGCCCTGTTCCAATACGCAGGCGATGCGATATTGCAGGCCGGAACGCTGTAATTCAGGATGGATACGCGCCTTGATTTCCTCAGCCGGCGTTTCAATAACCGCGCTCTGCCAGGCCAGCATCTCTTCCCGCCGTTGCTGCCAGCAGTTCGCCAAACGTAGCACAGAGTCAAAGACCCTTGACTCCCCAAGACGTGGGTCATATTGGGAGCGTCGATGATGGCAGGGTACGTACGAATAGGCCATATAGGCCAAGCCTTCGACGATCATCACCTCATGCTCGGCCAGCAACGCCCAACCCAGATGAATGGTGCCGTGCGTCAACGAGCCCACCCAACCGTCAATCAGTTCCGGCAGGTAGCTGGCAAGCACCTGTTCACGTCCCTGCTCACGTATCTGCTGCCGGAAAAAGTCGCAATAGGCGCTAAAGCTGCTTCGTTTGCCCCGCAGGCTACGCCAGTTCGCACTATCAATCTGGTACCTGGCTTTTCTTGGTGGCTCCAACCCCATGCCGTAAGGCGTCATGGCGGCATAGCGCCGGTAATACCAAGCGATACGCTCCTCAGGCACGCCCAACCCAGACAAGGCGATAACGGCATGTTTAACATGATTGGTGAGATGCCCGTTAAACTCTATGTCGTATCGCTGATCATCTAACAGTTCATTTATCATGATGATATTTCTCGAGTGTCGATAGGATGATCCCAATGGTGATCAATGCCACTCCCAATAGCTGAATGAGATGACTGCGTCCACCTTGATTAATCACATCAAACAGCACGGCCGAGAACATCTGACCGCCAATAATTAATACCGAAGTATTTAGCGCCCCCATTTTGGGGAACACGTAGCTGCTGGTTGCCACGAACAGTGCGCCACACCCGCCACCAACCCAGGCATAGGCCGGAACTTGAGCCCAATGGAACTGCCCTAGCTGTTGCCAGTAAAACGCCGCCACCAACAGGGTCAGAAATAAGAACCCCACCGAGTGATTCCATAAGGAGGTGCGAAATGCGCCAATAGAGGCACTCAGTTGGCCATTAATAACCCTGGCAGAGCTAATAATCATCCCGTTTAACAGGGCAATAAAAATAAGCGTATCCACGTCATCGCTCCCTAAAGGCTATAGATAATAAGAAAACAGCCGGAAATAATCAGAGCAGAGATATAAAGGCTACTGCGAGTCATTTTTCGTTTTTGTGAGCCGAATAAACCAAAGTGATCTGAGACAAACCCGAATAATAATTGCCCAACCAGGCCAAGAGAAATTGTGCTGGAAAGAGGAATGCCACCGTTAATTGCCATCGTAGCCAAAATGACGGTAAAGGCTCCGGGAATGCCGCCAAGATAGAGCCACCAGGATCGTTTCTGTGGTTTATTATTCGATTCCTGAGGATTTTTTTTAACAAATAATAGAATAAGCAGCAATGAACTCAACATGCCAATACCGTGAGCCACCCAAGAGGCGACGACAGAAGAGGTTTGTTCAGACAGAGCGCTGTTGGCTTGAAACATTAAGGTAAGAAAAAAACCGCTAAGTATAGCGATAAAAATATTTTTAAAATTGCCTATCATAATGTGTAACCTGCGCATTAAAAAACCACTAAGGTGATTTTACAATCCTTGTACAGCAAAGCCTAAGAACGATGCCAAGAAGCTTTTACTCATATAATCCGCAAAAAAAACTACACCCATCGATAAAGCATGTCAATGGAATGTTAAGATTGATTTAATAATTCATTAAACTTAAACATTCGGGGAATTGATGATGGAACAGAGGAGGTGAGGCACTGGCGATAACCAGCCCTTTTATGGCTCGACGTGGAGGGTAAACCAGGAACGGCCGCCAGCTTTGGCGGCCGTTCCTTTGTATCAGAAATGCAGTTCTAAAGATTCAACTTCAGCAGAGCATTCGGTAGCCCAGGCGCTCAGAGTGATCTGCGCCAATTGAGCCAGCCCCTGATAGAAAGGATGTTGCGCATTCGCCTGCAGCAATTCCAGATAGCGCGGTGCCCAAGGCAGCAAATGTTTGGTCAGCAATTGCTCCACCAACCCGCCCTGACGCTCTTCGGCCAACCATGCCACCATCATCAACAAAGTACCGATGTGATCTTCCGGCTCATTGCGATCGTGTTGCGCGTCGATACCATTGGAACGCAACCACCTGCGCAGACGCAAAGTGGAATTGCCAAACAGCACGTTCTCTTTGTCCAGATACACCGAACCCCATAACGGAGCCGGTAAGGTGTCAGGCCCGACAAACAGACGTTGGTAAGCCTCTGCCAACGACTCCTCTTGTTCATCTTCAATGCCGGTGGCAATCAGTGCTGCCGCCGTCTGCAACTGCTCGGCGTCGCCATACGGCCACTCTTTGACCCACTCAGATTCAGACAAGGTTGCCAACAATTGTTGACCGTCTTCACTTTCTGGCGGTGCATACAACAACACACCCAGCACCCGGCCCGTTAAAGCGATATTTTCAAGCGTCATAAATCAAGGATCCTATTAAGGGCACAGCGAACTGTGCCTGACTACAATATTAACCGGCTACCGCCATGCCAACGGTCATATGCAGGCCGTAGAACACACCACGGCCTACCAACTCACCGGCGATAACCAAAATCAAACCTAAAACCATCCCCATCACGCTCGCGTTACCCCGGCGCAACAGTGGGCAAATCCAACAGCCTAAACCTGACACCACCAACACCAGCCGCCCAACCATTAACTGGCCATATTGCGGGATCAGCATGGAGGCCTGCTGTACCGAGCTATTGATACTGGCCAACTCATAGCCTTGCATCATCACTGCACACAGGCTTGCCAACAGTGCCACCACGCTAAGAATAGCCAGTGAATAGCGGGCTGATACCGCTAATCCAGCCGCACGCAGCAATAAAACGCCCAGCAACGGCCCGCAGATCAGCGTCGTCAGGAAAAAGTTCAGCGTAGTGTAACCGTTATGCCAGGTTGGCACAGTATCGATTTGATACACCCGCGTCATGGCGTAAACAAAGACCACGCCCAGAACCATGGTCACCCACAGCCACACTTTACCCAACGCCGGTGGCATTCTGCCCAGTATCGCCAGCAGCCAATAAAAACCACCGACGGCAAAGAACAACGCGCCACTGGCAATTTCGTTGCTCAACGCCGAAGCGCCAACGCGGTTTAACGAGTTGAACGCGCGTAACGGTGACCCAAGGTGTAGCGTAGAAGCGACAAAAGCGATGCCCATCAGCAACCACAAACAGAACATTGAGCGATGAACTGCCCGGCCCTGCTGTTCGTTCAGATTGCCACCGATCACCGCCCCCGCCATGACCAAGGTCGCTCCCACCACTGATTGCCCCAATACGGTAAACAGCATCAGCGGCCATTCATGCCATCCCATGCCCATATTAAACCTCCTTCGGATTGGCCAAATAGCCCGTGGTATCGCCACATGGCCGGCTATTGGCATTGGGTTTCAGCACTATGCTCGGCCGGGTAAAATGCGCCGCCGGCAGCGGAGCCATCTGTGCCAGGGTGCCATGCTGCTGCCGTAATTGTTCGATTGGGCCAAAGTCCAGTGCCCGTAGCGGACAGGACTCCACGCAAATAGGCTTGTTGCCCTCCGCCACCCGTTCATGGCAACCATCGCACTTGGTCATGTGTCCTTTGGCTGCATTGTATTGTGGTGCGCCGTACGGGCAGGCCATATGGCAATAGCGGCATCCAATGCACACCTCTTCATTCACCACCACAAAACCGTCCTCCCGTTTGTGCATCGCACCGGTCGGGCACACTTTGGTGCAGGCAGGATCTTCACAATGGTTGCAGGCGATCGACAAGTAATAGGCAAACACGTTTTGTTGCCAGCCTTCGCCATCCTGTTGCCAATCACCTCCGGCATATTCATAGATGCGGCGGAAACTGACGTCAGGCGTCAGGTTTTTATAGTCTTTGCAGGCCAGTTCGCAGGTTTTGCAGCCGGTGCAACGACTTGAATCGATAAAGAATCCATATTGCTGAGTCATTGGCTACCCCTTATACCTTTTCGATTTGGATCAGATTGGTATGCTGCGGATTCCCCTTGGCCAACGGCGAAGGCCGGTGGGTGGTCAGGGTATTCATGCAGGCACCGTGGTCGACCCGATCGCCACTCATATTGGCCTGATGCCAGGCTCCCTGCCCCATAGCGACCACACCCGGCATGATGCGCGGCGTCACCTTGGCTTCGACACGGACCTCACCACGCCCATTGAATACCCGCACCTGGTCGCCGGCGATGATGCCCCGAGAGTGAGCATCCAATGGATTGATCCACACCTCCTGGCGGCAAGCCGCCTGCAGAACATCGATATTGCCGTACGAGGAATGGGTGCGGGCCTTGTAGTGGAAGCCAAACATTTGCAGCGGGTAGGTGTTACGCAGCGGATCGTCCCAACCTTCAAAGGTAGAGGCATAAACCGGTAACGGGCTTATGGTTTCGTCTTTCTCCAGTTGCCAGTCGTTGGCGATCTCGGCCAACCTGCTGGAATAGATCTCTATCTTGCCGGACGGTGTTTTTAATGGGTTCGCTTCGGGATCCTGACGGAAATTTTTGTAAGCCACGAAATGGTCATTGGGATCTTTACGCTTGTAGATCCCCATGCTGCGCAACGCTTCATAACCCGGCAGCAGCGGATCCCGCGCCTGCATTTTGGCGTATAAATGCTGCAGCCACTGCGCCTGGGTACGCCCTTCGGTGAATTTCTGATGTACTTCTGGCCCTAAACGGCGCGCCACTTCACTCAGCACTTCATAAATGCCCTTACGTTCAAATTTGGCGGCGGTGGCAGGTTGAATAAAGATCAGATACCCCATGTTGCCGGCATAGTCGTTGGGAATGATATCTTCCTGTTCAACCGTCATCAGGTCCGGCAGCAGAATATCGGCATATTTCGCCGACGAGGTCATAAAGTTCTCAATCACCACGATCATTTCGCACTGAGAATCGTCCTGCAAAATATCGTGCGTTTTATTGATGTCAGAGTGCTGATTGGTGATGGTGTTACCGGCATAGTTCCAGATGAACTTGATCGGCACGTTCAGTTTTTCCTGGCCACGCACCCCATCACGCCTGGCGGTCATCTCCGGGCCTCGTACAATGGCATCGGTCCAGCTAAAGCAGGAGATCTGCGCTTTGACCGGGTTGGTCAATACCGGCATACGCTCAATGGTAATGGTATAGGTTGATTCACGCGCGCCGCTGTTGCCGCCATTAATGCCGACATTGCCGGTCAGGATCGGCAGCATGGCGATGGCCCGCGAGGTCAGTTCACCATTGGCCTGCCGCTGAGGCCCCCAGCCCTGGCAGATATAGGCCGGTTTGGCGCTGCCGATTTCGCGCGCCAGTTTGATAATGCGCGCTGCCGGAATACCGGTAATTTTCGCCGCCCACTGCGGCGTTTTCTCGACGCCATCGTCACCCAACCCAAGAATGTAAGCTTTGTAGTGGCCATTTGTCGGGGCGTCGGCGGGTAAGGTTTTTTCGTCGTAGCCAACGCAATACCGATCCAGAAACGGCTGATCGACCAGGTTTTCGCTGATCAACACGTGCGCCAATCCAGCCACTAATGCCGCATCCGTACCTGGGCGAATCGGGATCCATTCATCCTCACGCCCGGCGGCGGTATCGGTATAACGTGGGTCGATAACAATCATCCGCGCATTGGAACGTTCACGCGCCTGCTCCAGATAATAAGTGATGCCGCCCCCGCTCATTCGCGTCTCGGCCGGGTTGTTACCAAACATCACCACCAGTTTGCTGTTTTCAATATCCGAAGTACTGTTGCCCAGATTGCTGCCATAGGTGTAAGGCATGGCGCAGGCGATTTGCGCGGTGCTGTAAGTACCATATTGGCTAAGGTAACCGCCATAGCAATTCATCAGACGGGCGACCAGCGAGGCATTTGGCGATGAGCGGGTAATATTGCCGCCGACAATACCCGAGGTGTAATTGATATATACCGCTTCGTTGCCGTACTGTTCGACAATACGCTTCAGATTGTTGGCGATGGCGTCATAAGCTTCGTCCCAACTGATACGTTTGAACTTACCCTCGCCGCGCTTACCGACGCGTTTCATGGGATAATTCAAGCGGTCAGGATGGTTCATACGGCGACGAATAGAGCGGCCGCGTAAACAGGCCCGAACCTGATGGTCGCCGTATTCATCCAGACCGGTGTTATCGGTTTCGACCCAATACACTTCGTCGTCGCGCACGTGTAAACGCAAGGGGCAACGACTGCCACAGTTAACCGAACAGGCACCCCAGACCCCTTTATCCTGCGAGGCTTGCAGCACACTTTCGCTAATTGAAACCGCTAACGCGCGGCGACTAAATGGCAATGCTATGCCACCGACGGCCAGCGCCAACCCGACGATACCGCTGGATTTTACCAACGTGCGACGACTGAATCCCCCAGACTCCTGACGGTTTGTTTTGTTTTCCGACATAACTCACTCCACGTTTTACCCTGGTATTGATAAACGTCATGCCCTTGACTCAAGGCGGCGAACAGAGGAGACAGATTCGGTGTCTGTTGATGAGCCTGAACAAAAACCCTCCTCTATGAAGGGATATTACTCAGAAGTGAGTAGTGAACTTTGTCTGCTATCAATAAAGCGGGGGAAGTATCTGAAAGAAAAAATGCTTTCGAACAGAGGGGTAATAATTTTCTTATAAAAAAAGCGCCCGCAGGCGCTTTTCGTAACATAACTAACTAGTTAACCGATATATTCCAGGCCACCCATATATGGGCGTAATACTTCAGGAACCTGAATACGGCCATCAGCCTGCTGGTAGTTTTCCAGCACTGCCACCAGCGTACGACCTACCGCCAGACCAGAACCGTTCAGCGTATGCACCAGGCGCGGCTTCTTCTCGGTTTTGCTGCGGCAACGGGCCTGCATGCGGCGTGCCTGGTAATCCCACATGTTGGAGCAGGATGAGATCTCACGGTAAGTGTCCTGCGCCGGCAGCCACACTTCCAGATCGTAGGTCTTGCACGAGCCTGCGCCCATGTCACCGGTACACAGCAACATTTTGCGGTATGGCAGGTTCAGCAACTGCAGCACTTTCTCTGCATGACCGGTCAGCTCTTCCAGCGTAGCCATCGAGTCTTCCGGACGGACGATCTGCACCATCTCAACTTTGTCGAACTGGTGCATGCGGATCAAACCACGGGTGTCACGGCCATAAGAACCGGCTTCGGCACGGAAACAAGGCGTATGCGCAGTCATCTTCAGCGGCAGAGATTCCTCTTCCAGGATCTCGTCGCGCACCAGGTTGGTCAATGGCACTTCTGCGGTTGGGATCAGTGCGTAGTTGCTGCTGTCGGATTCTTCTTCCAGCGGTTTGGTGTGGAACAGGTCCTCACCAAATTTCGGCAACTGGCCGGTACCGAACAGTGTGGCATGGTTAACCAGGTAAGGAACGTAAGTTTCCTGGTAGCCGTGTTGTTCGGTATGCAGATCCAGCATGAACTGGGACAACGCGCGGTGCATGCGGGCAATTTGCCCTTTCATCACCACAAAGCGTGAACCGGTCAGTTTTACCGCAGCGGCAAAATCCAGACCACCGGCCATTTCGCCCAGATCGACGTGATCGCGTACCGCGAAATCATACTGACGCGGCTCGCCCCAGCGGCTGACTTCCAGGTTATCGCTGTCGTCTTTACCGTCTGGTACTTCATCGTCAGGCAGGTTCGGGATCGCCAACGCATAGTCACGGATTTCAGCCTGCAGCTGATCCAGCGCGGCCTTGGCCGTGTCCAGCTTGTCACCCAGTTCGTTTACTTCGCGACGCAGCGGCTCAATGTCTTCCCCGCGCGCTTTAGCCGCGCCGATGGATTTCGATCGGGAGTTACGTTCTGCCTGCAGCGTTTCGGTTTCTACCTGCAGAACTTTGCGACGCTCTTCTTGAGAACGCAGCAGATCCAGATCGAGTTTAAAGCCTCGGCGAGCCAGTTTGACGGCGACTGCGTCTAGCTCATTACGCAGCAGATTGGGATCGAGCATGCTAATCCTGTGCTTATTGTTATTGAAAGAAAATTTGATGTTTTATTCGGCTGAATTTATAGCCGTATAAAGGAAGAGTGATACCCGCTAACCTTACCGCAACGGCAACGCTAGCGGTAGCGTTTTGTCTGGCTATTTTGATCCTGCTCAGCCAGCCATGCCAGCTTTTCGCCAATTTTACCTTCCAGCCCGCGCGTGGTTGGATGATAGTAACGCGTCCTGGCCATTTCGGGTGGGAAGTAATCCTCACCGGCGGCATAGGCATTGGGCTCATCGTGAGCGTAACGATATTCTGCACCCAGCCCCATTTCCTTCATCAGCTTGGTTGGCGCATTGCGCAGATGCTCGGGTACATCATAATCAGCCATCTCTTTGGCATCACGTATTGCCGCTTTGAAGGCCGTGTAAACCGCGTTGCTTTTTGGCGCGCAGGCCAAATAGACGATAGCCTGAGCAATCGCCCTTTCGCCTTCCGCCGGGCCGACGCGGGTAAAGCAGTCCCAGGCCGCAATGGCTACCTGCATGCCACGCGGATCGGCATTCCCCACATCTTCAGAAGCAATCGCAAGCAACCGGCGCGCCACATACAGTGGATCGCCCCCGGCGGTAATAATACGTGCATACCAGTACAACGCAGCATCCGGCGCTGAACCACGCACCGATTTATGCAGCGCCGAGATCAGATCGTAAAAGCGGTCGCCTTTATTATCGAAACGCGCACTGCGTTCGCCAGAGACCTCTTTCAGTAATTCCGGCGTCAACACGCGAATGCCTTTGGCGTTGATCTCCGCCATGTCCGCCATCATCTCCAGGCTGTTCAGCGCCCGACGAGCGTCGCCGCCAACCAGCTCCGACAACATGCGGCGCGTCTCTTCCGGCAGTTCGATATTCTGGCCGCCAAAGCCCCGGCTGCTGTCCTGCATCGCCTGATCCAGCACCTGGCTGATATCTTCGGCAGTCAGTGCCTTCAGCAAATAAACACGGGCCCGTGACAACAGCGCCGAGTTAAGCTCAAAAGACGGGTTTTCGGTGGTGGCGCCGATAAAGGTGATGGTGCCGTCTTCAATGTGCGGCAGGAAGGCATCCTGCTGGCTTTTGTTGAAGCGATGGACCTCATCGACAAACAGGATAGTGCGGCGACCGGCGTCACGGTTTTGGCGTGCACGCTCGATCGCCTCGCGGATCTCTTTGATCCCGGACGTGACGGCAGAAATACGCTCGACGTCCGCCTGACCATAACGACCGATCAATTCTGCCAGCGTCGTTTTCCCGGTGCCCGGTGGCCCCCACAGAATCATCGAATGCAGTTGCCCCGCCTCGATTGCACGCGGCAAAGGCTTGCCGGCGGCCAGCAGATGTTGCTGGCCGATATACTGTGCCAGCGTGGTCGGCCGCATCCGCGCGGCCAACGGCTGGAATTCATTCTGGGAAAAATCGAGCGACATATTACTCACGCGGACCTCACTGGCGCTGGTCGTCCAGCGTCACCCCCTTCGGCGGGGTAAATTTAAATTTGCCGGCATCGGCAGCAACATTCTGCTGGCTTTTCAGCGTGTAAGAGCTGCGCTGGCCGTCCTGCTCAACCGCGGCAAAACTGCGAATAGTGCCGCTGTTATCCACGCTAATGGCGAACTGTTTCAGGTTGCCGCTGCTGGATTTTGGCGTCAGCTCGAAATCATTACCCTTCTGTTTAACATTGTACTGTTTCCAGTCATTGGCGTTATTGCGGGTGATCAGCATAAACGGCGTATTGCCGGTGGCATTTTTCAGCCAGGTGGCGGTCACCTGCTCAACAAAGGGGTTGTAGAACCACAGGGTCTGACCGTCTGATACCAGCACGCTCTCATCCGGCGAGGTCATGTGCCAGTTAAACAGGTTGGGACGTTTCACCCAAAGTTCACCTTCACCCTGCTGTACCGCAGCGCCATCGCTGCTGGTCACGGTCTGGGAGAAGCTGGCGTGGAAACTGTTCACTTTCGCCAGGCGACTTTGCAAATCCTGCGCGGCGTCGGCCAGCACGGAGGTGGAAGCGAATCCCGAAAGCAGACAACAGGCAACTAACAGTTTTTTCATTATTCCAGATACCTTATGAAATGCGTTAACCGCAAGGCGGTGCCGTGCGGGTCAAATGAACCCCAACACCTTCACTCTACCCGAAGCCATTCGCCGGCAGATAGGCCAATGTTCCGAGAAGCCGATGGGTTTACGCTTCTTTGCACAAGGGCCGCTAAGCGGCCCTTTTATGATTATATAACAACGATTAAAACTTCATCAGTCATGCCGCGGCGGTGCCAGCACCTCGCGGTTGCCGTTGTGCCCTTGCTCACTGACGATGCCCTGCGCTTCCATCTGTTCGATGATACGCGCGGCGCGGTTATAACCGATGCGGAACTGGCGCTGTACGCCGGAGATAGAGGCACGGCGTTTATCCACCACAAACTCCACCGCCTGATCAAACAGCGGATCCAGCTCTTCGTCACCGTCCAGACCGCCGCCAGTTCCACCCTCACCGTCGTCACCGGCGCTGAGGATACCCTCTTTATATTGAGGTCGCTCACGCGCTTTCCAATCCTTAACCACCGCATGCACTTCCTGATCGCGCACAAATGCACCATGCACACGGACCGGAATCGAGGAGTTAGGGGCCAGATACAGCATGTCACCCATCCCCAACAGGGATTCAGCTCCGCCCTGATCGAGGATAGTACGGGAGTCAATCTTGCTGGACACGGTAAAGGCGATACGGGTCGGGATGTTGGCCTTGATCAGGCCAGTGATCACATCCACCGACGGACGCTGGGTTGCCAGCACCAGGTGGATCCCCGCCGCACGCGCTTTCTGCGCCAGACGAGCGATCAATTCCTCAACCTTTTTACCGACCGTCATGATGAGATCGGCAAACTCGTCGACCATCACCACGATATAAGGCTCTTTCTCCAGTACCGGCGGCGTCATGTCCATGCTGTCGGTCGGTTTCCAGAACGGATCCGGGATCGGACGCCCCATGGCTTCCGCCTGATCGACGCGCTCGTTATAACCGGCCAAATTACGCACGCCCAGTGCAGACATCAGCTTGTAGCGACGCTCCATCTCGGCAACACACCAACGCAGGGCGTTAGCGGCGTCTTTCATGTCGGTTACCACATCCGTCAACAGGTGCGGAATGCCTTCATATACCGACAGTTCCAGCATTTTCGGGTCGATCATGATAAAGCGCACCTCTTTCGGCGTGGCCTTATACAAGATGCTCAGGATCATGGCATTGACCCCAACCGATTTACCGGAACCGGTGGTACCCGCCACCAACAGATGCGGCATCTTCGCCAGGTCGGCCACCACCGGCTCGCCGGAAATGTCTTTACCCAGGACGATCGCCAGCGGCGACGGATTATCGCGGAACGCCGGGCAGTCCAGCACTTCACGCAGATACACCGTCTGACGTTTGACGTTAGGCAGTTCCAACCCGACGTAAGGCTTGCCGGGGATCACTTCAACCACACGTACCGCCGAGGTTGACAGTGAACGCGCCAGGTCGCGCGACAGGTTGGAAATACGCGCAGCCTTGACGCCCGGAGCCAAATCCAGCTCGAAGCGGGTGATGACCGGGCCAGGCAAAATATCTACCACGTCGGCTTTCACCCGGTAATCGGCCAGGCTGGCTTCCACCAAACGCGCCTTTTGTTCCAACGCGAAGGAATCCACCGGCTCCACCTCTTTCGGGGCTTCGGTCAGCAAATCCAGCGTCGGCAACGGCGTGGTCGGTTTTTGCAACGGCATTTCGTTACGCATCAGGAACGGGTGGATCAGGCTGTCCATCGCCGGCTGCTGCACAGCGGCAGGCTCCGGTTGCGCCACAGGTTGCTGATAGGCAGGCGGCTGTTGCTGCACGACCGGTTGCTGCTGCGGTGGTTGATAAGCAGGCTGATACGGCTGTACCGGCGGGGTCTGAGGCTGAGCCGGCGCGGCTGGCTCAAACTGACCGAACGGCACATCATCTTCACGCTCGCTTTGCAGCTCAATACGTTCTTCCATCTGCGGCGACAGGGTGAACAGTGGCTCAACCGGGCCATCATCAACCAAATCATCCATCGGTGAGAAGCCGAACGCATTGCGGGTATCTACCGGCGTAGTTGGCGCCACCGATGGCGCGGCGGTTGGCTGGCCATAGCGCTGGCTTTGCTGGTCGGCAAACGCCTGACGCAGCGCGGCCTCCTGCAGAGCAGCTTCATCATCCAGATTATCCGCCTCAGGCTCCCCGCCGTAACGCTGGTTTTGCTGCTCGGCAAACGCCTGGCGCAAGGCTGCTTCCTGCAGGGCTTCATCATCTTGATCTTGCGAAAGATTATCAGCCTGTTGCAATGGCTCGTCGTCCTCACGGGTGCGTTGTTCCTGTTCGGCCATACGCTGCGAAGGCAGCTTGATGCCGTAGGAAGCCAGTTCACGCCGGGTCGGAATACGTACCGGGTTCGGGCGCGGCAATTCAGGGCCGAGGCCTTGTTTCACCTGCGAGTTCGCGTCACTGGTGGCGGTAAAGGCCGGCATAAAGGTATTGGCGGCAACAGCACCGGCAATTGCCGTCGCTGCGGCGGGCGCCTGAGGTTTCGCGCTGCCAAACGGTGAAACGGCAGGCTCGGCGGCACTGAAACCGGCCGGAGCACTGACATCAACATGATCACGTTGTGCGGCAGAGAAATCAAATGGAGAGCGGTCGTGCGACGGCGATACGGCCGGAGCATCCCAATTCCCCATACGCGGCTCATCGTCATCCCGGTAAGGGTCGACCGGGCGCGTCGTCTTCGGCGTTGGCGTCTCTTCAGGGATTTCAAACGAGTACAGCGGCGGCGCGGTGTTTTCCGCTACCGCGCTCATCGGATGCTGGTTCACCGAGGCCGGAGCCGCCGGTGCCGCAGTAACCGACGGTGCCTGAGCGACAACAGGTGCCGCTGTGGCAGGTGCGCTGGCTGGCGCTGGCGCAACCGGTACGATATCCGCATCTTCGTCATCATGAGCCCGCAGGCCGCTGAGCAACGGATCTTCGTCCGCCATTTTCGCGGTTTCCGTGACCGAAGGCGCAGAGAACAATACGTCATCTTCCGCTGCATTGGCCGCCGTCGCCGTGGTAGCCGCAGCAAGCGCGGCTTCCTTGTCTGCAGATTCGGGTTGCTCTTCGACGTAGCGGTCGTCATCGTCGTGATAACGCTCTTCACGGCGTGAACGGTTGGTCATAAAGGTCGCCGTCCCCAGCACCACGCCGCCGATACGCTCGGCGATCACCAGCCAGGACCAGCCGGTAAACAGTGTCAGCCCCGCAGCCCAAACGCACAGCAGCCCCAGGGTGGCACCAATGCCGTTGAACCACGGCAACATGGCGTTGCTCAGCAAACTGCCGATCACACCGCCGGAGGCGAAGTAATAGAGATCGTCGACATTCAATGCCGCCAGGCCACACGAAGTGAGCACCAGCGCCAACGTGCCGATCAGGCGCAGTGAAAGCGCAAAATAGTCGATGTATTCGCCGCCGCCGCGCTGACGATAAGCCGCCCAGCACAACACCAGCATGATCGGCGGTATCGCATAGGCGAGTACCCCGAAGGTGAAGAACAATGTGTCGGCCATCCAGGCCCCGACGCCACCGCCCAGGTTATGAATTGGCTCATGCCACGCGGTCTGCGACCAGCTTGGGTCAGATGGATTAAAACTGGCCAAGGCAGCCATGAGGTAAATGGCAAAAATGGCTACCACAATCAACACAGCTTCGAGCAAACGGCGGCCGCTGCTGAGTTTTCTCAAGGTAACTTCTTTATCTTCTGTATATTCCTGGCTCAAGAAAGGCTCTCCAGGTTCCTGTTAGCTGACATAGCAACAGCGCCGAGAAGCTTCCCCGGCGCCGAAACTGTATGAATAAACAGGAGTGTAACCAATTTAATCAGGTTTTGCACCTGCACCCTACCGTGTTTTGATAACCAGACGGTTACTCTGTTTCACTTCTTCCATTACCACGTACGTACGGGTGTCGTTAACCCCCGGCAGACGCAGCAAGGTTTCACCGAGCAACTTACGGTAAGCCGACATATCCGGCACGCGGGTTTTCAACAGATAGTCGAAATCACCGGACACCAGATGACACTCCTGAATTTCTTCAAGTTTCTGTACTGCCGAGTTGAATTGCTCAAACACATCCGGCGCACCGCGGTTCAACGTGATTTCTACGAAGACCAGCAGGGACGCATCCAGATAATGCGGGTTGAGCAAAGCGGTATAACCATGAATAAAACCCTGGCGCTCGAGGCGGCGCACACGTTCTAAACATGGGGTTGGGGATAACCCCACGCGCTTGGAAAGCTCAACGTTCGAAATACGCCCATCCTTCTGCAGTTCGTTCAGGATGTTGCGGTCGATACGGTCGAGATCTTTACCCGGGCGTTTCTTATTGTCTGCCATTATTATTGTCTCTCTTATTTTCTTCCCTGCACTTGCCACACCCCAACCAACGTCAATGTGTAAGGGTTCGTTCCAAGCGAAGACCCAATGCCTGTCATATGCTTCACTACCATCATCACCCCTTGCGCAGCCTGTCTGTCATCCCTGCACCGGGTTTTTAAATGACGTTATCGCAAGAAGAATTACCCCCCGCATGCACGGTGTCCCCTCACCTGCCACACGCAGCTTCAGCAACGGCGCAAAATTCCGCACCAACGCTGTAAATACGTACGATTTACTGTAGGGACAGGGATAATTTCTTCTTCCTATGATGTTTTCGCAAATGCGCAGCGGATTGTCAAAGTAAAAGAAGCAAAATCAGAAGAACGTACCGTCATGAAAAGTTAGCACCCCGTTTTTAGTTATGAATCGCTGGCTTGAAAAGCCCGCAGTCAAGGCCCCCAAAGCCGCTTAATGGGCTGTTTCCAGTCAATGGCGCAGGGAGCGGCGGTGAGTGGCTTCCATAAGTTAAATTGCTGCATTTTACGCTCACTTTAGCAGCAATTTAATAATTAATAGGGAAAGGCTATCAAACAAATCGTTAACAACATCCCCTGACGCTTTTTTTAATGCTGCGTTTTCCCTACAATCGGATCCATTGTCCGCCATTGTGGGAAAAGAGGGTATTCATGGGCACGGCTAAACACAGCAAATTATTGATCCTGGGCTCCGGCCCGGCGGGTTATACCGCCGCAGTTTACGCAGCGCGCGCCAACCTGAGCCCGGTATTGATTACCGGTATGGAGCAAGGGGGTCAGTTGACCACCACCACCGAAGTGGAAAACTGGCCGGGTGATGCCGAAGGCCTGACCGGCCCGGCGCTGATGGAGCGTATGCGCGAGCATGCTGAAAAATTCCAGACAGAGATTGTGTTTGACCACATCAACAGCGTTGACCTGCAGAACCGTCCGTTCCGCCTGTTTGGTGACAGCGGCGAATACACCTGTGATGCACTGATTATCGCCACTGGCGCATCGGCCCGTTACCTTGGCCTGCCTAGCGAAGAAGCTTTCAAAGGCAAGGGCGTGTCTGCCTGTGCCACCTGTGACGGTTTCTTCTACCGTAATCAGAAAGTCGCGGTGGTCGGTGGTGGCAACACTGCCGTGGAAGAAGCGTTGTATTTGTCCAACATCGCGGCCGAAGTTCACCTGATTCACCGCCGTGACAGCTTCCGTTCAGAAAAGATCCTGATCAACCGGCTGATGGAGAAAGTGAAAAACGGCAACATCGTGCTGCACACCGACCACACTCTGGACGAAGTGCTGGGCGATCAAATGGGCGTTACCGGCGTACGTATCCGTAGTACCAAAGCGGAAGACCAAACGCAGGAACTTGAACTGGCCGGCGTGTTTATCGCCATAGGCCACAGCCCGAACACCAGCATTTTCGGTGGTCAGCTGGAACTGGAAAACGGCTACATCAAGGTGCAGTCCGGTATTCACGGTAATGCCACCCAGACCACCATTCCAGGCGTGTTCGCCGCCGGCGACGTGATGGACCACATCTACCGCCAGGCGATCACCTCTGCCGGGACCGGTTGTATGGCAGCGCTGGACGCTGAGCGTTATCTGGACGGCATTGCCGGCGCAGAAGTGCTGTAACCACACACTGTCATTTTGAAAAGCGGCTATCACAGCCGCTTTTTTTGTTCCTGTAAGTTAAGTCGGACGGTGATTCGATGCACAATCTTCTCCATTGGCGTTTATTGGTTGCGGTAGCCGACAGCGGTAAAATCACCCAGGCGGCAAGCCAATGCGGCATGACCCAATCCGCCGCCAGCCAGGCCATCGCTCAGTTGGAAGATGCGCTGAATACCTTGCTGTTGGTTCGCCTGCCGCACAGCGTTGTGCTTACCCAGAGTGGTGAACAAATTGTCGTTCACGCCCGCACCATGCTGGCCGAGCTGGAGGCAATCCAACACTACGCGCAGCGGGCACAAAGCGCGCACGCCGGAAAGATTCGCCTGGCCAGTTTCCCCTCCGCATTCTCCCTGTTACTGCCGCCGTTATTACGTAAATTCCGCCGTCGCTATCCTGCGATTGAACTGGTTCAATTGGAAGGTACCGACCAGGAAGTGGAAAACTGGTTGGCACTGGAAACCGCCGACGTCGGTGTGGTGTTGAACCCAAATAGAGAACGGCAAAGCTACCCATTGGGGCAAGACCTGTGGCTGGCCGTGACCGCCAGTCATCATCCACTGGCCAGGGGGCGGCAACCGGTGGAGTTCAGCACACTGGCCAAACAGCCGTTTGTGCTGGCTACCGGCGGCTGCAATCTCAATGCGCAACTGTTGGCACAGCAGGCCGGGTTGGTATTAACCGATGTACGTATCACCGTCAGTGACTGGAACACCGCCCTGACGCTGGTTCGGGAAGACGCCGGTGTATCGTTGATTCCAGCCTCGGTGATACCGACCGATCTCTCAGGTATTTGCGCATTGCCTTTGGCTACGCCGCTTTATCGTCATTTTGGCCTGGTCTGTTCGTTTGGCAGCGCGGCTTCAGCGCCGGTACAGACCCTGCTGCAATATCTACGGCAGCACCTGCCCGTCAGTAGCTGAGCTGATAACAGGTTTCTGATATTTTAATTATTCAGTGGGCAGCGCCGACGGCATTCTGACGTTCAAGCAATTTCGCTTCTTAGCGCAGGAACTGCCATGAAACTCTACTTTGCACCCGAGACCTGTTCGCTCTCCCCACACATTGTTTTACGCGAGCTGGGATTGCCGTTCGAACTGATCCGAGTCAATAACCGCACCAAACGCAGCGCCGACGGCCGGGACTTTTTTCAGGTGAATCCCAAAGGATACGTCGCCGCCCTGATGCTGGATGACGGGCGGGTGATTACCGAAGGTGCTGCCATCGTGCAATATTTGGCAGACCTGCGCCCCGACGCCGCACTGGCCCCACCTGGCGAGTCTTTCGAACGGGTGCGTTTACAGGAATGGCTGAACTTCATTACCAGCGAGATCCACTCGGGTTCCAGTCCGTTGTTCAACTCGGCACTGCCGGAAGCGACCAAAACGCTGTTTCGCGACAAACTGCGTCGCCGCCTCGATTACCTTGCCCAGGCGCTGAACGAACAACCTTTCCTGCTGGGTGATTGTTTTAGCGTAGCGGATGCCTATTTATTTACCGTGCTGCGTTGGATGTCCCAGTTTTCCATCGAACTAAAAGACTGGCCATCGTTAACCCGTTATATGGCGTTGATCGCCCGCCGCGGATCCGTACAAACCGCCCTGGCCGCGGAAGCAGCAAGTCAGGAGGTGGAATAACCCGGGAGCCCCCTTCTGTTATACCGCTATTTGACCGCTTTATTATTTTCAGTCTGCCGGGTGAAGAGGTAACATTGGCCTTCACTTGTTCGCTTCAGGTTGGGGCAAACACTTTTTTTAACAGTACGTTAACCTTACCTGTAACCACAGGCACCGGCGACGCAGACTAAAAACTGATGAAAAAAACCAGACAGCAACAGTTAACCCGTTGGCTCAAAACTCAGAGCACCCTGGCGCAGCGTTGGTTGCGCCTTTCCATGTTGTTGGGGCTGATAAGCGGCATTTTGATTGTCGCACAGGCATGGCTGTTGGCCGCCCTGCTCCACGCCCTGATTATCGAACACGCCCCGCGTGAACAACTGCTCCCCTCGTTTATCTGGTTGGCTGCCACCTTCGCACTGCGAGCGGTGTTGAGTTGGTTACGTGAGCGCGTCGGTTTTATCTGCGGGCAGGTGATCCGCCAGCGTATGCGCCAACAGGTGTTGGATAAACTGCAACAGCTCGGCCCGGCCTGGATCCAGGGCAAGCCGGCCGGCAGTTGGGCCAGCATCATCGTCGAACAAATCGAAGATATGCAGGATTACTACTCCCGCTATCTGCCGCAGATGTACCTGGCGGTGTTTATCCCGGTGCTGATCCTGATTACCGTCTTCCCGATAAACTGGGCTGCCGGTCTGATCCTGTTGACCACCGCCCCGCTGATCCCGATGTTTATGGCGCTGGTCGGTATGGGTGCCGCCGATGCCAACCGTCGTAACTTTGTGGCGTTGGCACGGCTGAGCGGTAATTTCCTCGACCGCCTGCGCGGGCTGGATACGCTGCGCCTGTTCAACCGGGCTGAAGCAGAAACCGCGCAGATCGCCAAATCGTCCGAGGACTTCCGCAGCCGCACCATGGAAGTGCTGCGGTTGGCGTTTCTATCATCGGCCGTATTGGAGTTCTTTGCCTCTATCTCCATCGCCGTGGTGGCGGTCTATTTTGGTTTCTCTTTCCTTGGCGAACTTAATTTTGGCAGTTACGGCACCGGCGTTACGCTGTTCGCCGGTTTTCTGGTGCTGATCCTGGCGCCGGAGTTCTTCCAGCCACTGCGTGACCTGGGGGCCTTCTACCACGCCAAGGCACAGGCGGTGGGCGCAGCTGAAGCGCTGGAAACCTTCCTCAGCGCCGAAGGCGAGCAAATGGGCAGCGGCACGCAACGGCTTGATACCGATGCGCCATTGGAACTACAGGCGCAGGATTTGGAGATCCTGTCACCGAATGGCGTGCTGCTGGCCGGCCCACTGAGTTTCACCCTGCCGGCGAACCAGCGTATTGCCCTGGTCGGGTTAAGCGGTGCCGGTAAAAGCTCGCTGCTGAATCTGCTGCTCGGCTTTCTGCCCTATCGCGGTTCATTAACCGTCAATGGAACCGAACTGCGCGAGTTGGCGGCCGAAGGCTGGCGTCAGCAGCTTGGCTGGGTAGGTCAGAACCCGCACCTGCCGGCTCAGACGCTGCGGGCCAACATTCTGCTGGGGAACCCGCAGGCCAGCGAAGATCAGTTGCAACAGGCGGTGGAGCAAGCCTACGTCGGCGAGATACTGCCGCATCTGCCGCAGGGATTAGAGACTGAGGTGGGCGATAACGCCGCCCGTTTATCCGTCGGCCAGGCTCAACGCGTGGCCGTAGCCCGGGCGCTGATCAGTCCGCGTCGTTTGCTGCTGCTGGATGAACCGGCCGCCAGTCTTGACGCCCACAGTGAACGGCGGGTGATGCAGGCGCTGAATGTCGCCTCGCACCAGCAAACCACCCTGCTGGTCACCCACCAGTTGGAAGATACCGAAAATTACGACCAGATTTGGGTGATGGAAGGCGGGCAGATCGTTCAGCAAGGCGATTACGCCACGCTGAGTGCTCAACCTGGCCTGTTTGCCAATCTGATCGCACACCGCAGCGGGGATCTCTAATTATGCGCGTTTTGCTGCCGTTTCTGGCGCTATACCGTCGTCACAGCCTGCTGATTTGTTTAGGCATCGTGCTGGCCATCGTCACGCTGCTGGCCAGCATCGGCCTGCTGGCGCTGTCCGGCTGGTTCCTTGCCGCCTCTGCCCTCGCCGGGCTGGCGGGTCTGTTTACCTTCAACTACATGCTGCCTGCTGCCGGTGTGCGGGGCGCCGCCATTTTCCGCACCGCCGGGCGCTACGCCGAACGCGTGGTCAGCCACGATGCCACTTTCCGCGTGCTGTCCCATCTGCGGGTATTTACCTTTAAAAAGATCCTGCCGCTGTCGCCGGGCGGCATTGCTCGCTTCCGCCAGGCCGATCTGCTTAATCGCCTGGTGGCGGATGTCGATACGCTGGATCATTTATACCTGCGGGTGATCTCGCCGCTGGTCAGCGCCGCCGCGGTGATTGTGGTGGTGACCTATGGCCTGAGCTGGCTGGACACAACGCTGGCCCTGACACTGGGCGGCATTCTGCTGTTGTTACTGCTGTTAGTGCCACCGGTGTTTTATCGTGCAGGTAAGCCGATTGGCGGTCAGTTGACCGCACTGCGCGGTCAGTACCGTACCGATTTGACCGCCTGGCTGCAGGGCCAGGCCGAACTGGTGGTGTTCGGTGCCGTTGAAAGCTTTCGTACCCGTCTGGATGCCACCGAGCAGCGCTGGCAGCGCCGTCAATGGCAACAGGCTTCTCTGGGTGGCATGGCACAGGCGCTGATGATTTTGGCCAGTGGCCTGACGGTCACTTTGATGCTGTGGCTCACCGCGGCCGGAATCGGCGGCGACAGCCAACCCGGTGCGCTGATTGCGCTGTTCGTGTTTGCCGCGCTGGCCTCATTTGAAGCGCTGATGCCGGTTGCCGGTGCTTTCCAGCATCTGGGTCAGGTGATCGCTTCCGCCACGCGGGTGAAGCAGGTCATCGACCGACAGCCGGAAGTGACCTTCCCGGCCCATGGTCCGGCGACCGAGAACCTTGCCACACTGAGCCTGCAGCAACTCACCTTCACTTACCCCGACCAGCCGCTGCCGGTATTGCAGGATGTCTCTCTGGAGATTGCTGCCGGTGAACACATTGCGCTGCTCGGGCGTACCGGCTGTGGCAAATCGACCCTGCTGCAGTTGCTAACCCGCGCCTGGAACGCCGACAGCGGCCAGGTGCTGCTCAATGGCCAGCCACTGAGTGCTTACGATGAAACCACGCTGCGCCAGATGACTACCGTGGTCAGCCAGCGGGTGCATATTTTCAGCGATACGCTGCGCGAAAACCTGCGCATCGCCGCGCCTGCAGCGACCGATGAACAATTGCGCGAAGTATTGCAGCAGGTCGGCCTGGACAAGCTGCTGGACAACGAAGGGCTGAACGCCTGGCTGGGAGATGGCGGTCGCCAGCTTTCCGGCGGTGAGCAGCGCCGTCTGGGCATTGCCCGTGCGCTGTTGCATCAGGCGCCGTTGTTGTTGCTCGATGAACCGACCGAAGGCCTGGACGCCGAAACCGAACAGCAGATCCTGGCGCTGCTGCGCCGGCACTGCCGGGGTAAAACGCTGATCCTGGTGACCCACCGTCTGTATGGGCTGGAACACCTGGACCGTATCTGCGTGATGGACGGCGGCCAAATTGTCGAGCAAGGCGATCATCTCACCCTGATGCGTCAACAGGGGCGTTATGCCCGGTTCCGCCAACGCATCAGTGGCATACCGCTGTAAAATGGCCTGTAGAGGACGCTGAGACCTTTTATGCGCATAGTTAAGCTGTCACCGCATTCACTGGCGTTCCCCTCACCTGAGGGCGCGCTGCGCGATCCTAACGGTCTGCTGGCGATTGGCGGTGATTTAACCGCGCCGCGCTTGCTGGCCGCCTATGAGCGCGGCATTTTCCCCTGGTTTTCACCAGGGGAAGCCATTCTGTGGTGGTCGCCGGACCCACGCGCGGTGCTGTTCCCGGCCGAGCGCCATATCAGCCGCAGTCTGAAACGCTTTCTGCGCAGTAACCCCTTTCGGGTGACGCTGAATCACGACTTTACGGCGGTGATCGCCGCCTGCGCCGATCGACCGGAAGAAGGCACCTGGATTGGCCCGGAAGTACAGCGCGCCTATTTGCATCTGCACCGCCTTGGCTTCGCCCATTCGATCGAGGTATGGCAGGACAACGAACTGGTCGGCGGCATGTACGGCGTGGCTCAGGGCGCGCTGTTTTGCGGCGAATCCATGTTTAGCCGTACCACCAACGCTTCCAA
The DNA here is from genome assembly GCF_000347995.1 of Serratia sp. S4. NCBI lineage: Bacteria > Pseudomonadati > Pseudomonadota > Gammaproteobacteria > Enterobacterales > Yersiniaceae > Serratia > Serratia sp. S4. The sequence goes on along the minus strand of NZ_KB661120.1, from coordinate 1,790,629 downwards.
GTGCGCCCTGATGACTTTTTGCCGCCATTTTGCCGCTTATGGCGGAGAATTGATTGACTGTCAGGTGCTTAACGCTCACACTGCCACGCTGGGAGCGAAAGAGATCCCCCGAAGACAATTTTTGCAGCAGCTCAGCCAACTTCAGCGCAAGCCATTAGCGCCAGAATGCTGGGCACCGCAAGTGTTACCCCCACAGCAGGTTGAACCACCCTCCCCAACAAACTAATTTTGCGGAAACGGTGCAATGTTCACCGACACTTCTTTACATAATGTGGGTTTTTCGGCATTATCTTGCCGGTTAAAAACTAAGGTAGTTAGACCTAGAGGATTCGATGGCCAAAGAAGACAATATTGAAATGCAGGGCACCGTTCTTGATACGCTGCCGAACACCATGTTCCGCGTTGAATTAGAAAACGGGCACGTGGTAACCGCACATATCTCCGGTAAAATGCGCAAGAACTACATCCGCATCCTGACGGGCGACAAAGTCACTGTAGAGCTGACCCCGTACGACCTGAGCAAAGGCCGCATTGTCTTCCGTAGCCGTTAATCGGCTCACTCGTCGCCAGCCGATGGCGGCACCGAGGATGTAATGCCTCCGGAGCCCTTTCCGTTTACCCCCGTAGCAACGTTCAACATCGAGTTGCAGGTGCGCAGGTAAACTGAGAGGGCTCAATCATTTCTGTTGTGGTGATGATTTTCACCCATAAAAAAAGCGATGCCAAAGCATCGCTTTTTCTTTATCTGAATCTGACCCCAGACTTAGTGCACCGCACCTTCGTCCGCCTTGCGCATTGACGCGCTGATAAATTGATAAGTCAGTTTCTGGTTTTCCTTGTCCAACTCGACCTTCACCGAGCCGCCGTCCACCAGCGAGCCGAACAGCAGTTCGTTAGCCAGCGGTTTCTTCAGGTTTTCCTGCATCACACGCGCCATTGGACGAGCGCCCATCGCACGGTCGTAGCCTTTCACTGACAGCCAGTCACGCGCTTCGTCACTCACTTCCAGCGACACGCCCTTCGCATCCAGCTGCGCCTGCAGTTCGACGATAAACTTATCGACAACCTGCTGGATCACCTCGGTCGACAGATGGTTGAACCAAAGAATATTGTCCAGACGGTTACGGAATTCCGGCGTGAACACTTTTTTGATCTCTTCCATCGCGTCGGTGCTGTTGTCCTGCTGGACCAGGCCGATCGATTTACGTTCTGTCTCGCGCACCCCGGCGTTGGTGGTCATCACCAGGATCACGTTGCGGAAGTCCGCCTTACGGCCGTTGTTGTCGGTCAGGGTCCCGTTGTCCATCACCTGCAGCAGCAGGTTGAACACGTCCGGATGCGCCTTCTCGATTTCATCGAGCAGCACGACCGAGTGCGGATGCTTGAGCACCGCGTCGGTCAGCAGACCACCCTGGTCGTAACCGACATAGCCCGGAGGCGCGCCAATCAGACGGCTAACGGTATGACGTTCCATATATTCGGACATGTCAAAGCGCAGCAGTTTGATATCCATCGCCTTCGCCAACTGTACCGTAACCTCGGTTTTCCCGACCCCGGTTGGCCCGGCAAACAGGAAGGAACCGACAGGCTTGCGATCGTGGCCCAGACCCGCACGGCTCATCTTGATTGCCTCGGTCAGCGCTTCAATCGCCTGATCCTGGCCAAATACCAGCATTTTCAGACGGTCACCCAGGCTTCTCAACACATCGCGATCGCTCGCCGACACGGTTTTTTCCGGGATACGTGCGATACGCGCCACCACCGACTCAATGTCGGAAACGTTAACGGTTTTCTTGCGCTTGCTGACCGGCATCAATCGGCTGCGAGCCCCCGCCTCGTCGATCACGTCGATAGCCTTATCCGGCAGATGACGGTCGTTGATGTATTTCACCGACAGCTCAACCGCGGCACGCACCGCTTTCGCGGTATAACGCACATCGTGGTGCGCTTCGTACTTGGTTTTCAGGCCGTTGATGATCTGAATGGTCTCTTCCGGCGTCGGCTCGATAATGTCGATTTTCTGGAAGCGACGGGCCAAGGCGCGATCTTTTTCAAAGATGTTGCTGAATTCCTGATAGGTGGTCGAACCTATGACCCGGATCTTGCCGCTGGAAAGCAGCGGTTTGATCAGGTTGGCGGCATCTACCTGCCCACCGGAAGCCGCTCCGGCACCGATGATGGTGTGGATCTCATCGATAAACAGGATGCTGTTCTTGTCCTGCTCCAACTGTTTCAGCAGGGCCTTGAAGCGTTTCTCGAAATCGCCACGGTATTTGGTACCGGCCAGCAACGATCCTATATCCAGCGAATACAGCGTACAGTCCGCCATCACTTCCGGGACGTCGCCCTGCACGATGCGCCAGGCCAGCCCTTCGGCAATCGCGGTTTTACCCACGCCGGACTCACCCACTAACAGCGGGTTATTCTTGCGGCGACGGCACAACACCTGAATGGCACGCTCCAGCTCAGGACCACGGCCAATCAAGGGATCGATACCGCCCACCCGGGCCAGTTGGTTGAGGTTGGTGGTGAAGTTTTCCATACGGTCTTCCCCTCCGGACTGCTCTTCATTCACCGGGTTTTCCGCATTCGGCGTTTGGCCCGGCTCGTCTTTACGTGTGCCATGTGAAATGAAGTTCACTACGTCAAGACGACTGACGTCGTGTTTGCGCAGCAGGTAAGCCGCCTGCGACTCCTGCTCGCTGAAAATTGCCACCAGCACGTTGGCGCCGCTGACTTCGCTGCGGCCGGAAGATTGTACATGGAATACCGCACGCTGCAGTACGCGCTGGAAGCTGAGCGTCGGCTGAGTGTCGCGCTCTTCTTCGCTGGCGGGCAGCGTCGGCGTGGTTTGTTCGATAAAGGCTTCGAGTTCCTGGCGTAATGCGGCCAGGTCCACCGTACATGCCTCAAGCGCTTCCCGCGCGGCAGGGTTGCTGAGTAACGCCAGCAACAGGTGCTCCACGGTCATAAACTCGTGTCTGTGCTCACGCGCTCTGGCGAAAGCCATGTTGAGACTGAGTTCCAGTTCTTGATTGAGCATAAGCACCTCCCCAATAGATTGCCTTATTCAGGCTTTTTCCAGCGTACAAAGCAACGGATGCTCGTTCTCCCTGGCATAACGGTTCACATGCACGACTTTGGTTTCCGCCACCTCGGCGGTAAATACACCGCAGATCGCCTTGCCTTGATAGTGGACCGTGAGCATCAGTTGCGTTGCGCGTTCAATATCATAAGAAAAGAACTTTTGCAGAACGTCAATCACAAATTCCATCGGTGTGTAATCGTCGTTGTTAAGTATAACTTTATACATAGACGGCGGTTTTACCGCATCGATTTGTTTTTCTTCGGCCAAGTGTTCAAAATTTAGCCAATCGTTGTTATTGCCCATCGCTGCTCATCTTCTCTGCTCTGTCCTTTTATATGGGGACAGGTTCCGGTTATTCAAAGTGGGGTATCCATACTATTTTATCATCTTCGCCAGCATCCCGCCGCACTGGAACGTGCGCAAATATCTCTGACGAATTGTTACCAAACAATGTCAATAGCGTTACCTGCTTCAAACTTTGATGAACTGCTCGCTGCCGACAAAAGCCGATCCCTTGACGTGATAATCATTTGCTCTAGAGTGTAAATTCATGGGCTGGTGGTGTTTTAACCACTTTCAGGCTCATCTGCCGCCTGCCACTGGCGGGTGCGAATTCAGTTATTCATCTCACCTAAAAATTGCGTTGCGAGGGATGTAAAAGCATGGAGACGGGTACTGTTAAATGGTTCAACAACGCCAAAGGGTTTGGGTTTATTTGTCCTGAAGGCGGTGGCGAAGACATATTCGCCCACTATTCTACGATTAAGATGGATGGGTACCGGACGCTAAAAGCTGGCCAACAGGTCAGTTTTGACGTGCACCAGGGGCCAAAAGGGAATCATGCGAGTCTTATTGTGCCAGTGGAAAGCGAGGCGTTGGCCTAAACGCTTCCACCCAGTCAGTCTGAAACACCGAAAAAAAATGCCAGCCGCCGTATGACTGGCATTTTTTATTATGCCCTATGAATTTCAATAGGGCAGGCCAGGCTATTCGCGAGCCAGAGCGTCAATCGGGTTAAGCCGCGCTGCGCTGCGTGCCGGCAAATAGCCAAACACCACGCCAATGGCGGTAGAACAGACAAACGCACTCAACAACGCAGCCGGAGGGAAACTGATCTGCCAGCCCGGTAGCACCAGTTGCACCAGCAGGCCGATGGCAAACGACAGCGTAATGCCCAGGGCACCACCCACCAGGCACACCAGTACCGCTTCAATCAGAAACTGCTGCAGCACGTCCCCGGAGCGAGCGCCGACCGCCATACGAATGCCGATCTCGCGAGTGCGCTCCGTCACCGACACCAGCATGATGTTCATCACGCCAATGCCGCCAACCACCAGTGAAATCACCGCCACCAACGTCAGAAATAGCTGCAGCGTGCGCGTGGTTTTTTCTGCGGTCTGAACCAGGCTGTCCATGTTATAGGTGAAGATGTCTTTCTTGCCATGGCGCAGCGTCAGCAAACGCGTCAACTTCTGCTCCGCTTCCTGGCTATTGTAGCCCTCGCGAATACGTACCGTGATCGAATCAAAATAGACGTTACCCATCAGCCGGTTGGCCATGGTGCTGTAGGGTACCCAGACGTTCAGCGTCTTGCTGCTGCCGAACATCGACTGTTTCTCCTTCGCCACGCCAACCACCGTCGCCGGCATATTGCCCACCAGGATCACCTGACCGACCACGTCCTTTATATTGGGGAATAGCCGGCGCTGAGTATTGGCGTCGATGACCACCGTTTGCGACTGCGATTGCACCTGCAGTTGATCGATACCGACGCCCTGGGTAAAGGTCATGCCGTAGACGCGGAAAAACTGTTCGCTGACCCCGGTAACATTGGCCGCCACATCGACGTTACCCAAGCGCAACCGCATGCTGCTGGCAATCGTGGGTGACAGTGCATTGACATAAGGCTGCTCGCGCAGTGCCTCAAGATCGTCGTATTTCAGTGCCTGGCGGAAGGTCGGATCGTCGTCGCCGAAGTCCTTGCCGGGGTAAATGTCGACCGTATTGGTGCCGATGGACTTGATATCCGCCAGTACCATCTGTTTGGCGGCGTCGCCGATCACCAGGATCGACACCACCGAGGCAATGCCGATAATAATGCCCAACATGGTCAGCGCGGTGCGCATTTTACTTGCCGCCATCGCTCGCCAGGCCATCACCAATGCCTCACGAAAACGGCCGGTCGTTTGCTGCCAGGACGGCGCCGGTGCCACCATCTCCAGCGGTTTGGCGTTCGGGTTGCTCTGCCGTTCCGGGCGTGAATCGGCAATAATCTCTCCGTCGCGAATTTCAATGATCCGCTCAGCCTGCTGGGCCACCGCCGGATCGTGAGTGACGATAATCACCGTATGCCCCTGCTCACGCAGTTGCTTGAGGATGGTCATCACCTCCTCGCCAGAATGGCTATCGAGGGCACCGGTCGGCTCATCCGCCAGGATCACCTGCCCCCCGTTCATCAGCGCACGGGCAATACTGACCCGCTGCTGCTGGCCGCCGGAAAGCTGGCTTGGCCGGTAGCCAACGCGTTCACCCAGCCCCAAACGCTGTAACAGCGCAATCGCACGCTCGCGCCGCGCTGCCTTACCCAGTCCGGCATACACCGCCGGGACCTCAACGTTATGCGCCGCGCTCAGATGAGGCAGTAAATGATAACGCTGGAAGATGAAGCCGAAATGCTCACGCCGCAACCGGGCCAGCGCATCCCCATCCAGCGTCGCCACGTCCTGTCCGGCCACCCGATAAACGCCGGCGCTGGGCTTATCCAGACAGCCGAGAATATTCATCAGCGTCGACTTGCCGGAGCCGGAGGCTCCCATAATCGCCACCATTTCACCGGCATTGATGCTCAGGCTCACGTCCTTCAACACCGCTACGGTCTGGTCGCCCGACTGATAGCTGCGGCTGATGCCGCTCAGTTCCAACAGCGCGGCCATCAGAGAGCCTCCGCGCCGCCGCGGCTGACAATCACTTCATCGCCAATGTTCAATCCGCTGAGAATTTGCACGTCGATATTATTTCGCAGGCCAATGGCCACCTCGCGCTTTTCCTCCTTGCCCTGTTTCAATATCGAAACATGGTAGCGATTATCAGCAATTTGATCGCCCAACGCTGCCAGAGGAATGACCTGCACCTGATTGACGCCCGCCAGTTGAATATGCACCTGCGCCGTCATCTGCAGTCGCAATAATCCCTCGGGATTGGGCACTTCAAAACGCGCATAGTAAAAGATGGCGTTATTGACCTTTTCCGGCGTTGGCTGAATATCTTTCAGCACGCCGTCAAAGCGTCGGTTAGGATCGCCCAACACGGTAAACCAGGCTTTTTGGCCCGGCTTGAGGCTGATGACGTCCGCTTCCGACACCTGAGCCTTCACCAGCATGGTGCTGAGATCCGCCAGCGTCAAAATGTTCGGAGCCTGCTGCGCGGCTATCACCGTCTGGCCCTGCAGCGTGGTGATTTGCACCACGTCACCGTCCATCGGTGCTTCTATACGGGTAAACGCCAGATTGATCTTGGCGGTATCCAGGCTGGCCTGATTCCTGGCGATCTGCGCCTGAATGGTCCCCACCTGCGCCTTCTTCACCGCCAACTGTGTCGCCGCCTGATCCAGATCCTGGCGTGACACCGCCTGCAGTTTGGCCAACGCCTGATTACGCTGCAGCGTTACCGCCGCCAGCTGTTGCTCAGCCTGCGCCTGTTGCAACTGGGCGTGCAGCTCACGCAACGTCGCCTCACCCTCACGGATGCTGTTTTGCGCCTGTTGCGGATCAATTACCCCAAGCAACTGGCCTTTTTTAACCCGATCGCCGATCTCGACATACAGGCTTTCCAACTGCCCACTCACCTGCGCACCCACGTCAACCTTGCGTACCGCGTCAAGCTGGCCGGTTGCCAGTACGTTTTGCTGTAGATCGCCCTTGACCACCTTCACCGTTTTAAATGGAGTCGGGGCCGGGTGGCTGAAGTGCCAGGCCGCCATCGCCACGATCGCCACCAGTACGATTAGCGCCATGACCCAGCGTCGCTTATGTCCTTTAAACCACGTCAAAATAGGTTCCTGCCTGTTGCAATTCATGCTGCCAACAGCGGCAGCGGAGCTAAATTATCACGCACGATGATGAATAACTAAACCTTGGTTCAACACAATGTGGAGACACCCTTGGTTACATTCTGCATTGAACTCCCGTTTAGTGAAGGCTTGGTGAAATAGCGCCATTCAACACAGCCAAGGATTTCATCATGTCTCAGCTCAGCTATCCACTCGTATCTGCACGCCCGCTTAACGGCTGGCAATTGATGACGGCGCTGGCCAATGGCGACAAGGCACCCAGCAAAGCCTGGAAGAAAACATCATTTCGCCTGAAGTTTATCGGCCGTTCATTATTTCGCTGGCCGACCACCAGCGCTCTGCTCAATACGCTGGCATCCAACCCTTTGCTGGATGAGATCCTGAAGGCGCAGCCCAATCTGCCGTGCAAGCTGCATCGCCCGTATCTGGCGGCGAACATGAGCAAAATCGAGAGTCTGTTCGCCCTGCGCGATCATTACGATCTCAGCAAGCAACGCATGCCGATGAAAATGCTGCTCGGTCATCTGAACAAGCCCTTTTTGCTGACCCGCGCCTGCGGCAAGAGTGGTGCCGCCATTTCACTGGAGCTGGCAGCCATCGATCATCTGAATAAGGAAGGGGAAGCCACCCTACTGCTGCGTAATGGCAACGGGATTATGCTGGCGGAAATCACCTTTGCATTGATGCACTATCAGCAACAGCCCACGCTGTTTATCGGGGGGTTGCAGGGAGCCAATCACCAGGTGCCGCACGCCGAAATACAGCAGGCCACCAAAGAGTGTCACGGGTTGTTCCCAAAACGGCTGGTGCTGGAAGGGATTTGTACTCTGGCGCGCCATTTGGGCATCCAGCAAATTGTGGCGGTCGGCAACGCTACCCATATCTATCAAAACTGGCGCTATCACAGTAAAAAGAAAGACCAACTGCATGCCGATTACGATCAATTCTGGACATCAATGGGCGGCAAGATGCTGGAAAGCGGCTATTTCCTGTTGCCGGAGCAGATCGCCCGTAAACCGATCGATGAGGTGGCCAGCAAAAAACGTGCAGAATCTCGCCGCCGCTATCAACTGCTGGACGAGCTGGAACAGGGGATGGCCGAGCATTTCAGCAACCAACCCCGTTTTGCCGGGGCCTAGTCGGCCCGGCCGCGCGCCAGCCAGATCACGCGTGAGAACATTTTTTTCAGCAATGGCGGCACCGAGTCCGTGCCCCACTCGCCCGCTTGCATCGCCACCTCAATGGCCAGATCGGGCTTCGACGAGTGATGCACTGCCTTGAGGATCACCTTGCGTACCGGCATCTGAGCATTGCTCGGCACGGAGGCGACCCGGTAATAGACCGGGCTGAAACCTTCACGGAACATAAAGTGTTCCATATCCGGTGCTGGTAACGCGGTCAGCCGGTCACGCTCGTTATCCTCATGGTTATCCAGCATGCCGCGGACGGTGCCGGCGTATTTGCGCCCTGCCTCATCGCCATCCACCAACGCATGCCACTCAATGCCCATACGCCGGGCGAACCTCAGCAGCGGCTTCAGGCCGCACTGGGCGAATTCGATCACCCGTACCCCTTCCGCCTCAAAATGATAACCGCACTGGCGAGCCAGCTCGTTGAGCAGCCAGACTTCGGTTTCGCCTTCTACCAGCAGCCAACAACGGGCGAACAGCGACGACGGCCGGTTAAAACGAATATGAAAAGAAATGCGTCGCCCATCTTCCGGCCCCAGCCCGCGCGGCCCAAGACGATAAGTGGCCACCCGTCCCGACTCACGCACCAACCGACAAACGTGCTCAACCGGCACCAGGGAGACCAGTTCGCTGGAGTTAGTGGTGGTGATGCGCTGCAGCGGCAGTTGGTTAAGCAACCCCCAGGCTACCGAAAGCATGATCGGATGCAGGCGCGTTTCCGGATCCTCCACCAGCAGCAGCGGCCGGGCATGCGGATCCAATTTGACGCTGCCCTTGGCCTGTAACAGCGTAGAAAACATGCCCAGTAAAATAAGACGCATGCTGCGACTATTGGGTTCGGCCACCATACGGTTGATGCTGTCCAGGGAGCGCCATGCCTGCTGATCCTGATCTTGATCCAGGCGTTTTCGGCGTGGCCGCGTCACCTGTGACCCCTGCTCGGCAAAGTAGTGTTCCAACAGTTGCTGCATAGCCGCCAGCCCCTGTCGCAGCTCGGCGTTGGTCAACTTTTGCGGGTTGCGCACCAGCTCACGCATCAGTTGATCCAACTGCTGGGCCAGCGCCTTGTTATCGGCCGGATGTTCATCATTTAACGTGCTGGGCCGTAGGCGGCGGATAAAACGCGCGTCGCGCAGGCGCAGTACCGGGTGGATACGGATAATGGCGTGTGCCAGTTGCTCAATATGGTGCAACTGCATCGGATTACCGTCGGCATCCAGGAAACCGCGCCAGGTGCAAACCGTGCCGTCATCGGCCAGTTCACCTTCGCAGCGATAATAAATGCGGTTCAGGTTATCCCCGCCCTTGACCCATAACGGCGACAGGTGGCGGTAACGCGGTAGATGAGCATGGCCGATATCTTTCTCGCAGAAGGTAAATACCACCTGCAGGTGCCGATCTTTGGCCTCTTCCTCACCCGGCGGGAAATGGAAATCGTGCGCTTCAAAACGGTACAGCTTGGGTTCCGGTGCCAACAGCAGGGTCAGCGCGTCAAGCAGGCTGGATTTACCCCAGGCATTTTCGCCGAGCAGCAGCGTGTTGTCGTCCAGCATCAGTGACAGCCGGTTAATGCCGCGGAAACCTACAATCTCGATTCGCTCTAAGAACATCTGTCGCCTCCCGTGCGCGCGGTCACCGTCCTTAATGGGGTGGCCTCCTCAGAGCATGGTCAAAAAACCCCTTGCAGGTCAAGCGGACGACGTCAAATCTGCCGCTTTACTCCGGACGTGGTTTTGGTTAGCGTGTGGAGCCTCGCCGCTCATCCAGGCGCCGCCCTCAGAACAAAGGACGCAAGCTTCACCATGTATTCAGGACTGCTGATTATTCTGTTACCGCTGATTGCCGGTTACCTCATTGCGCTACGTAGCCGGACTTTACTGCAAACCATCAACCGCCTGCTGAGCTGGATGGTCTACGTGATCCTGTTTTTCATGGGTATCAGCCTGGCGTTTCTGGAGGACCTGAGCAGCAACCTGGTGTTGATATTCCAGTATGCTTCGGTGTTTTTCCTGTGCATTCTCGCCGCCAGTTTGCTGATGCTGGCACTGCTGGAACACAAAATGCCGTGGCACAACAGCCATAAACAGGAAAAACTGCCCTCCCGCCTGCATATGGCGCTCGAATCGCTCAAGCTTTGCGGCGTGGTGCTCGGCGGTTTCCTGCTCGGCCTGACGCAGTGGCAATGGCTGCAGTTTGCCAACAAAGGCAGCGAATACGCCTTGATCTTCCTGCTGCTGCTGGTGGGCATCCAGCTGCGCAACAGCGGCATGACGCTACGCCAAATAGTGCTTAACCGACGAGGCATGATAGTCGCCGTGGTGGTGGTGATAAGTTCACTGGCCGGCGGTGCGCTGGCAGCACAGCTGCTGGGGCTGCCGATTAAGGCCGGGCTGGCCATGGCGTCCGGTTTTGGCTGGTATTCGCTTTCCGGCATTTTAATCACCGACGCCTATGGCCCGGTATTAGGCAGCGCGGCCTTCTTTAACGATCTGGCGCGTGAACTGGTAGCCATAGTGCTAATCCCGACCCTGGTACGTCGTAGCCGCTCGTCAGCGCTGGGTCTGTGCGGCGCCACCTCCATGGACTTTACCCTGCCGGTGCTGCAACGCAGCGGGGGGATGGAGATAGTGCCACCGGCCATCGTGCATGGCTTTCTGCTCAGCCTGCTGGCACCGGTACTGATCGCCCTGTTCTCTTGACCCTTCTCCGGGGGTTCGCCCCCGGAGAAGCGTAATAATTCCCATCCGCACGGTAAAATTGCGCTAAATCAAACTTGCCCTTGGTAGCATCACAAAAGCCTTTTTAAGCCCCGGTTGCCGATCTATGCTCATAAACAAGCATTATAAATGCAACTTTAAAAAGGAAGCGATTATGTTTTGTGTGCAATGTGAACAAACTATCCGTACCCCGGCAGGCAACGGCTGCTCTTATGCTCAGGGTATGTGCGGCAAAACGGCGGAAACCTCCGACCTGCAGGACCTGTTAGTTGCGGCGTTACAGGGGCTTTCCGCCTGGGCGCTGCAAGCCAGGGCGCTCGGGATAGTCGATCATGATATCGACAGCTTCGCCCCGCGTGCTTTCTTCTCTACCCTGACCAACGTCAACTTCGATTCAGATCGTATTATCGGTTACGCACGCGAAACCATCGCCCTGCGCGAATCTCTGGCCACCCGTTGCCGTCTGCTGGACGCCAGCGTCCATGTCGAACACCCATTGGCCAGTCTGCAGCTGGCCGGCGATGATATGCCTTCGCTGCTACAGCAGGCCGCGCAGTTTGCCCTCAATACCGATAAAGCCGAGGTCGGCGACGACGTACACGGCCTGCGCATGCTGTGCCTGTACGGCCTGAAAGGCGCCGCGGCCTATATGGAGCACGCTCACGTACTGGGCCAGTCCGATGACCAGATCTACGCCGACTACCACGCCTTTATGGCCTGGCTCGGCACCCAGCCGCGCGACGTGGATACCCTGCTGAACAACGCCATGGGTATCGGCAAAATGAACTTCAACGTGATGGCGATCCTCGATCACGGTGAGACTCAGGCTTACGGCGATCCGGTGCCAAGTGCGGTGAACGTGCGTCCGGTGGCAGGCAAAGCCATTCTGATCTCCGGCCATGATCTGAAAGATCTGCGCATGTTGCTCGAGCAAACCGAAGGCCAGGACGTGAACGTTTACACCCACGGTGAAATGCTGCCGGCGCACGGCTACCCGGAACTGAAAAAATTCAAGCATCTGGTGGGCAACTACGGCAGCGGCTGGCAGAACCAGCAGACCGAGTTCGCCAAATTCCCCGGCCCGATCCTGATGACCTCTAACTGCATTATCGATCCCAATGTCGGTAACTATGGCGATCGTATCTGGACGCGCAGCATCGTCGGTTGGCCGGGCGTTAACCATCTGGAAGGGGACGATTTCAGCCAGGTGATCGCTCAGGCACAGGGCATGAGTGGTTTCCCCTATAGCGAAATCGAACATATGATCACCGTCGGCTTTGGCCGCCAGACGCTGCTCAACGCCGCCGATACGGTGATCGACCTGGTGTCACAAAAGAAACTGCGTCACGTCTTTTTGGTCGGCGGCTGTGACGGTAGCCGCGATGAGCGCAGCTATTTCACCGACTTCGCCCGCAGCGTTCCACAAGACTGCCTGATCATGACGCTGGCCTGCGGCAAATACCGCTTCAACAAGCTGGATTTCGGTACCCTGGAAGGCTTGCCACGCCTGTTGGACGTCGGTCAGTGTAACGACGCCTATTCCGCCATCATGCTGGCGGTCAAACTCGCCGACACCCTCGGTTGCTCGGTCAACGAACTGCCACTGAGCCTGGTGCTGTCGTGGTTTGAGCAAAAGGCGATTGTCATCCTGCTGACGCTGTTGTCATTGGGGGTTAAAAACATTGTTACCGGGCCAACCGCGCCGGGCTTCCTGACCGACAACCTGATGGCGATCCTGAACGAAAAATTCGGTATGCGCCCGATCACCACCGTAGATCAGGATCTGCAAGCCCTGCTCGGCTAATGCTGCTGTTTCTCGGGGCCGCAGATGTCGGCCCCTTTGCTTTTGAGGTGCCCAATGACCCAACCCAGCCCACTTTGCCCCAACCGCATGCAGGTGCATTCGATCCAGCAGGAAACCGCCGACGTCTGGACGCTCAACCTGATCTGCGATGTTTTTTACCCTTATCAACCCGGTCAGTTTGCGCTGGTCAGTATCCGTAATCGCGAAGACACTCTGCGCGCCTATACGCTCTCCTCTTCGCCCGGCCAGAGCCGTTTTCTCAGCATCAGTGTACGTTGCCTGCCGGACGGCGTGGGTTCGCGCTGGTTAACCGGCGAAGTCAAACCCGGCAACACGCTGTGGCTGTCCGATGCGCAAGGCGAGTTCAGCTGTGAACAACATCCGGCCGATCGTTACCTGATGCTGGCGGCCGGCTGCGGCGTAACGCCGATCATCTCCATGTGTCGCTGGCTGGTGGCCAATCGCCCGGCCTGTGATATCGCAGTGATCTTTAACGTACGCACTCCCGCCGATACCATTTTTGCCGAGCAATGGCGCGAGTTATGCGCCACGCACCCGAAACTGCGACTGACGCTGATGGCCGAACAGGACATTCAACCGGGCTATCTCAATGGGCGAATCAGTGCCGAAGTGCTGCGCCAGGCGGCGCCGGATATCACTGAGCGCACCGTGATGACCTGCGGCCCGGCCCCCTATATGGCTCAGGCAGAACGGCTTTGCCTGCAGCTGGGCGTAGCGGCCGACCGTTTCCATAAAGAGCAGTTCCATACCCCGGCAGCCACCGATGGCGAACAGGGCGAAGGATTAACCTTGCGCACCGCCCGCCCGCTGCGTGAGTTCCGCGTACCGGTCGGCAGCACATTGCTGGCGGCAATGGAAGCCCACGCGCTGCCGGTCAACGCCGCCTGCCGCGCTGGGGTGTGTGGCTCATGCAAAACCCGCATCCTCGAAGGTGACTACACCACCACCAGCAGCATGACTCTGACTGCGGCTGAAATCGCCCAGGGCTATGTGCTGGCCTGCAGTTGCCAACTGCAAGGTGACGTCACCCTCGCCTGATGCTTTCTGCCCCGTCGGCCACGATGGGGCATTTATCGGCAAGCAGGCTTTACCTTCCCCTTCTACACTTTCCCGGTTCCATGTTCGTTACTGCGTTTATTTGAGAAAGACTGATAAGTCATACCCAATAGATTTCAAGTCACGGCCAGGCGGCACACGCTGTGGTTTGAAAGATAAAGGGACCTTTACAACGCTTGGGGGAATTATGAAGCAAACTATAGCCACACTGATCGCCAAAACTCTGGAACAGGCCGGTGTGAAACGCATTTGGGGCGTCACCGGCGATTCGCTCAACGGCCTCAGCGACAGCCTGCACCGTATGGGCACCATCGAATGGCTGGGAACCCGCCATGAAGAGGTCGCCGCCTTTGCCGCCGGAGCAGAAGCCCAGTTGACCGGTCAGTTGGCGGTCTGTGCCGGCTCCTGCGGCCCCGGTAACCTGCATCTGATTAACGGTCTGTTCGACTGCCACCGCAATCATGTGCCGGTGTTGGCGATTGCCGCACACATTCCCTCCAGCGAGATCGGCAGTGGCTATTTCCAGGAAACCCACCCGCAAGAACTGTTCCGCGAATGCAGCCACTACTGTGAACTGGTCTCTAACCCGGAACAGTTGCCCCGGGTACTGGAAATCGCCATGCGCAAGGCGATCCTCAATCGCGGCGTGTCGGTGATCGTCCTGCCGGGCGACGTGGCGCTGCGGATGGCACCGGAAGACGCCAGCATGGTGTGGCACACCCCGGCACTGCCGCTGGTGCAACCGCCAATGAGCGAACTGAACAGGCTGGCGGAGACCCTGAACAAGGCGAAGAACATTACGCTGATGTGCGGCAGCGGTTGCGCCGGCTCCCATGACGAAGTGGTCAAGTTGGCCGAACTGTTGCAGGCTCCGGTGGTTCATGCACTGCGCGGTAAAGAGCATATCGAATGGGACAACCCCTACAGCGTCGGCATGACCGGCCTGATCGGTTTCTCTTCCGGCTACCACGCCATGATGAACGCCGACACCCTGGTATTGCTCGGTACCCAGTTCCCGTACCGTGCCTTCTATCCGACCAATGCCAATATCATTCAGATAGACATCAACCCCGGCAGCATCGGCGCACACTGCCCGGTCAATATGGCGCTGGTGGGGGATATCCATACCACCCTTACCGCCCTGTTGCCGCAGATAGAACCCAAAAGCGACCGTGCGTTCCTCGACAAGGCGCTGGAGCACTACCGCACTGCGCGCAAGGATCTCGACGGGCTGGCGACGGCCAATGACGATCAGCCGATTCACCCGCAGTACCTGGCGCAACAGCTCAGCCAATACGCCAGCGATGACGCCATCTTCACCTGCGACGTCGGTACGCCAACGGTGTGGGCCGCTCGTTATCTGAAGATGAACGGCAAACGCCGCCTGCTCGGGTCGTTCAATCATGGCTCGATGGCGAACGCCATGCCACAGGCGATTGGCGCACAGGCCACCGAACCGGGCAAACAGGTGATCGCCATGTGCGGCGACGGTGGCTTCACCATGCTGATGGGTGATTTCCTGTCGCTGGCCCAACTGAAACTGCCGGTCAAGATTGTGATTTTCAACAACAGCGTACTGGGCTTCGTGGCGATGGAAATGAAGGCCGGTGGCTACCTGACTGACGGCACCGATCTGCACAATCCTGATTTTGCGGCCATTGCCAACGCCGCCGGCATCAAAGGCATTCGCGTGGAGAAAGCTTCTGATTTGGATGGGGCGCTGCAGGAAATGCTGGCGCATCCCGGCCCGGCACTGCTGGACGTCGTCACCGCCAAACAGGAACTGGCGATGCCGCCGCAGATCAAATTCGAGCAGGCCAAGGGCTTTAGCCTGTATATGCTGCGCGCCATTATCAACGGCCGCGGTGACGAAGTGGTCGAGCTGGCAAAAACCAACTGGTTGCGTTAATAATCGTGTCCTCTTTCAGCTAAAACTATCTCCAACAAATTTCAAGTTGCAGCCAACAACGCTGCGGCTTGAAAGATGAAGGGGAAAAGGATTTTTATGCTTATCGATCTACGCAGTGACACCGTGACCCGCCCCAGCGCCGCGATGCGCGAGGCCATGGCCCAGGCAGAAGTGGGTGATGATGTTTACGGCGATGACCCCACGGTCAACGCTCTGGAGGCAGAAGCGGTCCGTCTGTCCGGTAAAGAGGCGGCGCTGTTCTTGCCAAGCGGCACTCAGGCCAACCTGGTGGCGTTGCTGAGCCATTGCCAGCGCGGTGACGAGTACATTGTCGGCCAGCAGGCGCATAACTATAAATACGAGGCCGGCGGCGCGGCGGTGCTCGGCAGCATCCAGCCACAGCCGATTGAAGCTAACCCGGACGGCACCCTGCCGCTCGATAAGGTCGCGGCGGCCATCAAACCCGACGATATCCACTTTGCCAAAACGCGCCTGCTGAGCCTGGAAAACACCATCAGCGGCCGTGTGCTGCCCTTGGCGTACCTGCAGCAGGCCTGGCAATTCAGCCGCGAGCATCAACTGGCGTTACACATCGACGGCGCACGTATCTTTAACGCCGCCGTCGCGCTAAATGTGCCGTTGAAAGAGATTGTGCAGTACTGCGACACCTTCACCATTTGCCTGTCGAAAGGGCTGGGCGCGCCGGTGGGTTCGTTGCTGTGCGGCAGCGAAGCCTTTATCCAGCAGGCCCTGCGCTGGCGTAAAATGACCGGCGGTGGCCTGCGGCAGGCCGGTATTCTGGCGGCGGCCGGTCTCTATGCGCTGGAGCACAATGTCGAACGCCTGCGTGAAGATCACGACAATGCCAAATGGCTGGAACAACAACTGCAACAGATTGGCGTTGAGATCGTTGAACCGGGCGCGCAAACCAACGTGCTGTACCTGCGCCAGTCACCAGAGCTGGCGGCCAGGCTGGGTCCCTGGATGCGTGAGCGCGGCGTGCTGATCAGCAGCGGGCCACTGACGCGCATTCTGACCCACCTTGACGTCAGCCGTCAGGATTTGCAGCAGGTGGTCGATTTATGGCAGCAGTTCCTCAGGCAGCACGCCTGAGTGCTTGTCTGTATGGGGCGTCAACGCGCCCCGCATTCAGAGTATCCAGCGGCCATAAACCCAGTACCAAATCGCCAGCGTCGCCACAATATTCAGCACCACGCTGACGATAAACCAGGTTTTGAACGGCTGTTTCTGGGTTTTATGGCGAAAGACCTGCTGCGCAACTATCGCTCCCATCCAACCGCCCACCAGCCCGAACACCAGCAGCGTGCTTTCCGGCACCCGCTGCCAGCTTCTGCGTGCAGCAAACTTATCCGCACCGTAGACCACCAGCGTCAGCAGGTTAGCCAACAACCACCACATCCAGATCGGATGCAAGAAAAACAAACTGGCGATCAGCGCCAGTCCCAACAGGGCATAACAAACAGCATTGAGTTTCATATCTTCCGGCTTAACGCAGACAAACGGCGGGTAGTGTGACGCCCCCCGTCAGCGGATGCAATGCCCGCATAACCACACAAAAAGTGCATTTAAACCACGAGTTTGGCATCCTGTGACTATGCTAAACAGACTTTCACCGCAAAGGCGGCGCTAATGACAGCTCAACGCGTACTGGTTCTTGGGGCCAGCGGCTATATCGGCCAAAACCTGATCCCCCACCTGATTGAACAGGGACATCACATTACCGCCGCCGCACGTCGTATCGAATGGCTGCAGGAACAGCACTGGCCGCAGGTTAACTGCCAATATGTCGACGTTTACCGGCCGGAAACCCTGGCCGCCGCGCTGTGGGAGATCGACGCGGTTTATTATCTGATCCACGGTATGGGCGACGGCGATGATTTTATTGAAAAGGAACGCCAGGCCGCTGAAAACCTGCGTGATGCGCTGCGTAGTTCCAGCGTCAAACAGGTCATTTTTCTCGGCGCATTACAACCCGAGGGCGACAGCTCGCCACATCTGGTGGCACGCAAGCTGACCGGGGAGATCCTGCGTCAGAGCGGTGTTCCCGTCACCGAGCTAAGAGCCAGTATTATTGTCGGCCCCGGCTCGGCCGCGTTCGAAATCATGCGCGATATGGTTTACAACCTGCCGGTGCTTACGCCGCCGCGCTGGGTACGTTCCAAATCTTCACCGGTGGCGTTGGAAAACCTGCTGGTGTATCTGGCCGATCTGCTGGCACATCCGGCGGAAGAAAACCGCATTTTTGACGTCGCCGGCCCGGAGTACATCAGCTACCAGACCATGTTTGAACGCTTTATCGCCATCAGCGGCAAGAAACGCTGGCTGATCCCGATCCCGCTGCCGACCCGCTTTATCTCGGTATGGTTTATCAGCATGATCACTTCGGTGCCCACGTCTATCGCCAACGCGCTGATCCAGGGGTTGAACCACGATCTGCCCGCCGACGGTAAACCGTTACAGGCGTTAATCCCGCAGACGCTGCAAACCTTCGATCAGGCGGTGACGGCCACCCTGCAACGCGAAGAAGAAGTGGTCGATTCCGCCGACTGGGGCTACGACCCGGAAGCGCGGGCGCGCTGGCGGCCGGGCTATGGTTTTTATCCGAAGCAGGCGGGTTGCTCGATAGAAACCCAGGCATCCAGCCAGGCCCTGTGGCATACGGTGCAGCAACTGGGGGGCAAAGAGGGCTATTTTTACGCCAATATCCTGTGGCAGATCCGCGCACGTATGGACGATATGATTGGCAATCGCGTGGTTTATGGCCGTCCGCAGCGCGACACGCTGGAGGTTGGCGACGTCGTCGACGGCTGGAAGGTGATCACCCTCAAACCACAGCGGCTATTGGCACTGCTGTTTGGCATGAAAGCCCCCGGCCTGGGCCGCCTCGCTTTCACCATCAAGGATCACGGCGACCATCGTACCCTGGACGTACGGGCCTGGTGGCACCCCGCCGGGTTTAGCGGGCTGCTGTATTGGTTCGCCATGATGCCCGCTCATCTGTTTATTTTTCGCGGTATGGCCCGGCGTATTGCCAGGCTGGCCGAAGAACACCCGCGCAATCAGCCGTAACAGGCGGCATCCAGATGCTCAATTGTCGATCAACCGCACACTTTGCTGCTGCGGTTAGGCCCTTTCCGATTGCATAGAGCACGAAATAACGGAAGAATGGCATCTTATTTGCTGGAGCGCCGCTGAAGGCCGTCAGCATTCTGATTTTTGGTGAGAATAGAGTTCGTTATGAAGGTATTGGTCACCGGTGCAACCAGTGGGTTAGGCCGTAACGCCGTTGAATATCTGCGCCGTCAGGGCATTAAAGTGCGCGCCACTGGTCGCAACCAGGCGATGGGCAGTCTGCTGGAAAAAATGGGTGCGGAATTCATTCATGCCGATCTCACCAATCTGATCTCATCGCAGGCCAAGGCCATGCTGGCCGATGTGGACGTGCTGTGGCACTGCTCCAGTTTCACTTCCCCCTGGGGCACCGAAGAAGCCTTTGAACTGGCCAACGTGCGCGCCACCCGTCGCCTGGGCGAATGGGCGGCGGCCTACGGCGTTTCGCAGTTTATCCATATCTCTTCGCCAGCGGTTTACTTCGACTATCATCACCATCGCAATGTTACCGAAGACTTCCGCCCTGTACGCTACGCCAACGAGTTTGCCCGCAGCAAGGCCGCCGGTGAACAGGTGATCCAACAGTTGGCGCTGTCCAACCCGCAGACCCACTTCACCATCCTGCGCCCTCAGGGGTTATTCGGTCCGCACGACAAGGTGATGCTGCCGCGTCTGTTACAGATGATCAAACGCTATGGCAACCTGCTGCTGCCACGCGGCGGTGCCGCGCTGGTGGACATGACCTATCTGGAAAACGCAGTGCATGCCATGTGGCTGGCGACCCAGAAAGAAAATACCCCGTCGGGCCGCGCCTATAACATCACCAACCAGCAGCCGCGTCAGCTACGCAGCGTGGTGCAGCAGTTGATTGACGAGTTGGGCATGAAGTGTCGGATCCGCTCGGTACCCTACCCAATGCTCGACATGATGGCGCGTGGCATGGAAAAGCTCGGCAGCAAAAGTGAAAAAGAGCCGGTACTGACGCACTATGGCGTCGCCAAGCTCAATTTTGATCTGACGCTGGACACCACACGCGCCCAGCAAGAACTGGACTACCGGCCAATTATTTCGCTGGATGAAGGTATCTCGCGTACCGCCCGCTGGCTGAAGGATCACGGCAAGCTGCACGGCCTGTAATTAACGGGCGGCTCCGTATTTCAGCAACAGCGCGTCGACAATCGCCTCACTCTCCGCATCCGGCTCACCGCGATAATCGCTGGGCCGGAAATGCATCTGAAACGCCGCCAATACATTTTTCTGCTGCCGAACATCCCAGCGCGCATCCATGCCATAACCGTAACTCGCCAGCTTGGCCATCAACGGTGCCAGCGGCACTTCGGCATGTTTATCCCGCCCGGCCAAGAATTTCTGCACCTGCCCCTCATCCGGCCAGGCACCTATGCCCGCCTGCGCCAGTTGCTGCCAGGGGAATAACGGACCGGGATCCTGCTTGCGCTGCGGTGCAATGTCGCTGTGCCCCACCACGTCCATCGGCTGAATGCCGTAGCGCTGAATAATATCGCGGCTCAGTGGGATCAACAGGGCAATTTGCTGTGGCGTATAGGGCTGCCAGTGGGTAAACAGCAGGGTTTGGTTGAACCCGCGATTGACGATCTCAATACCGATCGAGGTGTCATTGAGGTTGGTTCTGCCGCGCCAACTGCTGGCCCCCGCATGCCATGCTCGCAGAGCTTCCGGCACCAGTTGAAATGCCACCGGTTTGCCCTGAGCCAACGGCGGGTGCGCCGGTAACAGATAATGTGCACTAACGTGTTCATCCGTCAGGGTTTTCAATGAGGAGTGGAAGTCTTCGGCGGTGTAATGCATCACCAGAAAACGAATGCGCTGGTCTGCGCCCTGGGCCTGATGCAGCGTTTCTAGCTGATAGCCACCATGATCGACGATAGTGTTCTGCGGCATGCTTTGGCAGCCTGCGAGCAGCGCCACGGCAAATATCCCTGGCCAAATTTTCACGAATCCCTCCTGTGTTAGCTACGCCGAATTTGTAACCCGGATTGATTAATCTGTATCCAATAATCATTGTAATCAATAAATGATGACAGATCAGCCTGATGTGCAAGCGAGTATTGCGCTGGACTGGCAGATTGCACTTCAGCTGTTAGGCTAATCATATTACCTGCGCTGATATAAGTGAGTCACTCATGTTCAAGCCAAGCTACCTCTCATGGCTGATCTGTATCGCCGTGCTGCCGCTCAGCAGTTGTGACCAAAAAACAGTGGCCAACGCCATGGGGGCCGCGCCGCCTGCAGCGACATCTCCGGCGGTGGCCACATCCCCCGCGACAGCGCCGGCTTACACGCCGTTGAGCGCCGATCAACTGTACCAGTTGGTCAGCCCGGTGGCGCTTTTTCCTGACAAACTATTAGCGCAAGTATTGGCCGGCGCGGGTTATCCTGACCAAATTAGCACGGCGGATAACTGGCTGGCACAGAATCGTGGCCTGCAACCGGCGGCGCTCACCACGGCCGCCGACGCTCAGCCCTGGGACCCGAGCGTGCGTGGATTAGTGCAATTTCCTGACGTGCTGGACCAAATGGCTAAAAATATCCCCTGGACCACGGAACTGGGCAGTGCCTATCTCAACGATCCCACCGACGTGATGAATGCCATTCAGGTGATGCGTCAACGCGCCGCCACCCAAGGCACGCTGAAAACCTCGCCGCAGCAAAAGGTGATAGTCACCCCGGCCACGCAATACGTTGAACAGCAGCCCTACCCGCAAACCGTAGTGGCTGCCCCGGCCCAAACCATTGTGATTGAGCCCAGCCAGCCGAATGTGGTCTATGTACCGCGTTACGACCCCTGGGTAGCCTATGGCGCACCGGTACCGGCCTACCCGAGCTACCAATATCAAAGTGCTCCCGGCTATAGCAGCGGCGATATGGTGGCGGCAGGAGTGATCAGCTTTGGCGTCGGGATCGTGGTCGGTGCATTGATTAATGAAAACCATCATGACGACTGGCATAGCTGGGATGTGCACTGGAATAATCGGCGTCAACCGGTGGTCTACAACAATGCGCCCTATATCTCGCATTCCACCACGGTGATTAACCGCGTCACCAATATCAATCAATTTAATAATGTAAACCGTAGCAACACCGTGAATAACTACCGCAACACGCCGGTGGTTCAGGCGCCACGTATTGCCGCACCGACGGCCCGTCCGGCTCCGAACGTTAACACGATGCAGCAACCCCATTTTGCCCAACAGGCAGCCGCGATGAATACACGCCAGCCAATGACTACACCGAACTTTACCCATACGGGAACGGTAGCCGCCCCCCGTGCAGTGACACCCTCGGCCCATGCTCAGCCGCAAATGACCCTGCCGAAATTCACCTCTACGGCACCCGCAGCGGTACCGCCGCAAACGCGAAAATCAGCAACGCCGGTTCAGCAAACAGAAAAACGGCTAACGCAGCAGCCTCAACAACGCACAACCGCACCTTATGCCGTACAGCAAGTGGCTCGACCCGCAGCCACTAAACCGGTGGTTCGTAGCGCGCCCGTAGCCCCGGTTTCCCGCCCGCAGCCGGTTCAGCAGCGGTCTGATACCCCACGGAACCCTTTCCATCAGCAACGGATACAGACAGAGCATCGCCCGGCCCCCGCAGCCAGGCAGCAGGAACGCCGGCCATTAAGAATTGAATCCCGCAGGGCCGATTAATGATATGACGCCCCGGAGATTACCGGGGCGTGAGAGAAGGGATTAACGGCTGACTTTCACTGCAGTGCCGCTGACGGTCACCATCAGCATGCTGCTGTCTTTACCCACGGTTTCATAATCGATATCAATACCGACCACTGCGTTGGCGCCCAACTCTTTTGCCTGCTCTTCCAGTTCCTTGAAGGCGATCAGACGCGCTTTACGCAGCTCTTTCTCATAGGCCCCGGAACGGCCGCCGACGATGTCACGCACGCCGGCAAAGAAATCACGGAAAATATTGGCACCCAAAATAGCCTCGCCGGTGACAACGCCGCAGTACTCGGTAATGGTAAACCCTTCCAGGGTCGGGGTGGTTGAAAGCTGCATCAAAACTCCTTGCTGATTGATTCATGGCATTTATCTGACCATCGTTTTAGCATTATGTTCTGTATTGAAATGGCACGCACTACGAATGCAAGGCCAGAAATCGCATTTATACTGTAGGCTAGTGGTCTTCATGGTAGAGACTTTCACATAAGGTAATGAGATGAAAACAAAAACGATTGCGGCTGTTTTTCCCTTAGCGCTGTTACTGAGTGCCTGCACCACCGTTGAACCGGCATTCAAGGATATTGGCACCCGTACCGGCGGTTGTGTGGAAGGCGGCCCGGATGCGGTGGCCCAGAAATTTTACGATTTGCGCCTGCAACAAGGTGCCGGTACTACCCTGCCGGACAGCAACCGTCTGGCGCAATTGCAGCCTTACCTGAGTAAAGTGCTGTACCAGGATCTGGTTACTGCTAACCAGAATCCGGGCAAACATCAGGTCACCGGCGATCTGTTCACCGGCAATGCTAATGGGCCGACCAGCGCCACCGTCGCCAGCGCGTCGACCATTCCTAATACTGATGCCAAAAATATCCCGTTGCGCGTTCAACTCAGCTACCAGAAAGACGGTGGCAGCGCAGTCAACTGGCAGGATGAAGTGCTGATGGTGCGCGAAGGCACCTGTTGGGTCGTGGACGATATCCGCTATCTGAACGTGCCACCGCACGCTGCCAGCGGTACGCTGCGTCAGGTATTGGAAAACCAGTAAGCCAACCAACTACCGGTACCCCTGGGTACCGGTAGTTAGATAAATACCTTGATTACGCGCAATATTTGTTCAATTTGAGAAATTTCGCTACCTGCCTCACAGCATGCACGACAAATCCCCCCTTCGAACCTGACTCGCGGTATCTTGTGCTATTCTTTTACTATTCTGCCGCGCAGTAATAAATTTTAACGCACAAAGATTGCATAAGTATTCTGTGGAAGTTAACATTCGCGGCATCAATATCTATTCAATTCTGGCGCATGAGCATTCAACTTAACGGTATCAATTGCTATTACGGCGCACATCAGGCGCTGTTTGACATCACGCTGGATTGCCCAGCAGGGGAAACCTTAGTGCTGCTGGGTCCAAGCGGCGCGGGGAAAAGCTCGTTATTGCGGGTGTTGAACCTGTTGGAAATGCCGCGTTCGGGCCAGTTGCAGATCGCCGGTAATCAATTCGACTTTAAGCAGGCTCCGGGCGAAAAAGCCATTCGCGAGCTGCGGCAGAACGTCGGCATGGTATTCCAGCAATACAATCTCTGGCCTCACCTCACCGTGGTGCAAAACCTGATCGAAGCGCCTTGCCGCGTGCTGGGCCTGACCAAGGCTCAGGCGATGGAGCGTGCCGACAAGCTGCTCAAACGCCTGCGCCTGACCGACTTTGCCGATCGTTTCCCGCTGCACCTATCCGGTGGCCAGCAACAGCGTGTGGCCATTGCCCGTGCGCTGATGATGGAACCGCAGGTATTGCTGTTTGATGAACCGACCGCCGCATTGGATCCTGAGATCACCGCCCAAATCGTCAGCATCATTCGCGAATTGGCCGGCACCGGGATCACCCAGGTGATCGTGACCCACGAGGTGGAAGTGGCGCGTAAAACCGCCAGCCGCGTGGTGTACATGGAAAACGGCCACGTAGTGGAACAAGGCGATGCCAGCCACTTCAAGAGTCCACAGACCACCGAGTTTGCCAATTACTTATCACACTAACAATTTTACTTGCTGTAATTTGGGGAGTTTGCGATGAAAAAACTAATAATCGCCGCCGTTCTGGCCGGCATCAGCGTTTCCGCCTCTGCAGCCGAAACCATCCGTTTCGCTACCGAAGCTTCTTATCCTCCATTTGAATTTATTGACGCCGGCAACAAGATCCAGGGCTTTGATGTCGATCTGGCCAATGCGCTGTGTAAAGAGATCCAGGCCGAGTGTACCTTCACCAATCAGGCCTTTGACAGCCTGATCCCAAGCCTGAAGTTCAAGCGCTTCGACGCGGTGATGGCCGGTATGGACATCACGCCTGAGCGTGAAAAGCAGGTGCTGTTTACCAAGCCGTATTACGACAACTCCGCGCTGTTTGTTGCCCAGAAAGGCAAAGTGGCTGACGTCGCTGCGCTGAAAGGCAAGAAAGTGGGCGTGCAGAACGGCACCACCCATCAGAAATACCTGACCGATAAGCATCCGGAAATCACCACCGTGCCTTACGACAGCTATCAGAACGCCATTCTGGATCTGAAAAATGGCCGCGTTGATGCGGTATTCGGTGACACTGCGGTGGTCAACGAATGGCTGAAACAAAACGCGGCACTGGCCGCCGTGGGCGACAAAGTGACCGATAAAGACTACTTCGGTACCGGCCTGGGCATTGCCGTTCGCCAGAAAAATACCGATCTGCAGGGCAAATTCAATGCCGCTCTGGACAAGATCAAACAGGATGGGACTTACGAAACCATCTACAAAAAATGGTTCCAGCAGTAATCAACTCTGATGAATGAAATCCAACCTTTAGCAAGCGCCGCCGGGATGACCGTCGGCCTTGCCGTTTGTGCCCTTATCCTTGGGCTGATCCTGGCGATGCTGTTTGCCGTCTGGGAGTCATCACGCTGGAAAGTGGTTAGCTGGCTCGGCACCGCCTGGGTCACTCTGTTGCGCGGCCTGCCGGAAATTCTGGTGGTGCTGTTCATCTATTTCGGCTCATCGCAGCTGTTGTTGATGCTGTCTGATGGCTTCACCCTGAACCTTGGTCTGTTCCAACTGCCGATCCAACTGGCGATTGATAACTTTGAAGTCAGCCCGTTCCTGTGCGGCGTCATTGCTCTCGCCCTGCTCTATTCAGCCTATGCGTCGCAAACGCTGCGTGGCGCGCTGAAGGCCGTGCCGCAGGGGCAATGGGAATCCGGCCAGGCACTGGGGATGAGCACCGCGGCAATTTTCTTCCGCCTGATCATGCCGCAGATGTGGCGTCACGCGCTACCCGGTCTTGGCAACCAATGGTTGGTGTTACTGAAAGATACCGCGCTGGTGTCACTGATCAGCGTTAACGATCTGATGCTGCAAACCAAAAGCATTGCCACCCGCACCCAGGAGCCTTTTACCTGGTACGTGATAGCGGCGGCGATTTACCTGGTGGTCACCCTGATCAGTCAGTACATCATTAAACGCATCGAACTGCGCACCACGCGTTTTGAGCGGGGGCCAGCCTGATGTTTGAGTTCTTGCCGGAAATTATCAAAGGGCTGCACACCAGCCTGACGCTGACCATCACCGCGCTGATCGTGGCGCTGGTGCTGTCACTGGTGCTGACGGTGATCCTGACGCTGAAAACGCCGATCCTGACGCCGCTGGTAAAAATCTATATCACCCTGTTCACCGGTACGCCGCTGCTGGTGCAGATCTTCCTGATCTACTACGGCCCCGGTCAGTTCCCGGCGATCCGCGAGTATCCGTGGTTATGGAACTTGCTGTCGCAGCCGTGGCTGTGTGCGATGATCGCATTGGCGCTGAACAGTGCCGCCTATACCACCCAACTGTTTTACGGTGCGGTACGGGCGATACCGGCCGGTCAGTGGCAATCTTGTGAAGCACTCGGCATGTCGCGTTCGCAGTCGCTGCGTATCCTGCTGCCATTCGCCTTCAAGCGTGCGCTGTCGTCTTACTCCAACGAAGTGGTACTGGTGTTCAAAAGTACCTCGCTGGCCTATACCATCACCCTGATGGAAGTCATGGGCTACAGCCAGCTGATGTATGGCCGTACCTACGACGTGATGGTGTTTGGCGCTGCCGGACTGGTGTATCTGTGCGTCAACGGCTTGCTGACGCTGCTGATGCGTCTGGTCGAACGCCGTGCATTGGCGTTTGAACGTCGCAACTGAGTCAGTAGAGCGATACTCTCCAAGCCCTGCCATCGTGTGGGGCTTTTTTACATCCAGAACAAATTTTTAATCATTTATATTGCATATTAATTCATTAAATGGCAGGGTTTACACCGACCGACAGCCGCCAAAACCTCTGGGTTATTGTCAGTAAAATCAAGCGGTGACGAGATAAAAACACGCAGTCTTGCAGACAGGAGCTTTAAGCATGAAAAAACTATTGCTGGCCGCCACGGTATTAGCAGGCATCGCCTTTAACGCCAGCGCAGCCGAGACCATTCGTTTCGCCGCTTCCGCTACCTACCCGCCGTTTGAGTCGCTGGATGCCAACAACAAGATCGTGGGTTTTGATATCGATCTGGCTAACGCGCTGTGCAAACAAATGAAGGCCGAATGTACCTTCACCAACCAGGCGTTCGACAGCCTGATCGCCGCGCTTAAATTCAAGAAATACGACGCGGTGATCTCCGGTATGGACATCACGCCAGAGCGCAGCAAGCAAGTTGCCTTCACTCAGCCCTATTATGCCAACTCGGCAATTGTGATTGCCGAAAAAGGCAAATTCAGTTCGCTGGCGGATCTGAAAGGGAAAAAGGTTGGCATGGAGAACGGCACCACCCACCAGAAATATATGCAGGACAAGCACCCGGAGATTAACACCGTCTCTTACGACAGCTATCAGAACGCCATTCTCGAGTTGAAAAATGGCCGTATTGACGGCGTATTCGGTGATACCGCCGTGGTCAATGAGTGGCTGAAGAACAATCCTCAGTTGGCTCCGGTCGGTGAACACGTTACCGATGCACAATACTTCGGTACCGGTCTGGGTATTGCGGTACGGCCGGACAATCAGGCACTACTGGCCAAGCTCAACAGCGCGCTGGACGCCATTAAGGCCGACGGCACCTACAAAGCCATTAACGACAAGTGGTTCCCGCAGTAACAGCGGTTCAGGGCGTGGAGTACCACGCCCCACACTTATCTCTGTAGTCTATTCTGTTCATAAAGCAACCCACTTACAGGTGGCGATGATGATGAGCAAATACGATGTTTCAAACTCACAGGGGCAATTTGCCGACGGTGAACGCCAGGAAGTACTGCTCAATAAACTGGGTATAGTTCGCGTGGAAGATATCAACGATGTTGAATTGGTGCTGCTGGAGAAATTATATCACTCCGTTTTAGGCGCTGACTTCCCTCAGGGCAGGATTACCCTGGCCATGCTCAGGCAATGGCATCACCGCTGGTTGGGCAATGTCTATGACTGGGCTGGCCACGACCGCTCGGTCAATATCAGTAAGGACGGCTTTATGTTCACACCGGCGGCGCAAATCGTTAAGCTGATGGGTCAATTTCAGTCAAACTGCCTTGATCGCTATACCCCCTGCGCCGATTTGGATGAAGCCGCATTAATTGAAGCTATCGCCATTACCCATATCGAACTGATACTGATCCATCCTTTTCGCGAGGGAAATGGTCGGTTGGCGCGTTTATTATCGGACGTGATGGCGGTTCAAGCGGGGTTTGAACCTTTGGATTATGGCTGTTGGGAAAACAATCGGCCGCAGTATATCGCCGCCATTCATCATGGGATGCTGATGGATTACCAACCTATGCAGGAATGGGTTAAACAGGCACTGACAGCTGGCTAAAGTGCCAGATGAAGATAAGCGTATTTTTCGCGTTTTTCGGCCAATGTAGCCGCCACCTGTGTTGACGCCTGCCCGGTTTCAATGGCCGTGGAAGTGGCTACGGCACGTGCAATGCGCTCTGACGACGGCTTACCGGATTGTCTCTGCGGCTGGTGCTTTTTCATGTTTTCCCCTCGCTAGTGGGTTCAGTATAACTTTAATCCTTGGTTACTGCCGAACCAGCAGCGTCAGTACTTCGTAATGGGCGGTGTGCGGGAACATATCAAACAGCTGTACGCGCTCGATGCGGTAATCCGGCAACATCTCAATGTCTTTCGCCATGCTCTCGGCGTTGCAGCTCGAATAGAGAATATAGCCCGGTGCCATCTGGTTCAGATAGTCGCACAGTGCCTTGCCAATACCCCGTCGCGGCGGATTAACCAGCACCAGTTGCGGCACGCTGCCTTCGGCGGTAGCGAACCGGGTAGAATCCAGCGCCTGGAAATCGACGTGTTGCAAACCCAGAGTTTTCGCCGATTGGCGCGCGCAGGCAATCGCCTCGGCGCTAATTTCGATGCCGGTCAGGCGTGTTTCCGGTAGCGCGCAATGCAGGCCAAACCCACCCACACCGCAGAACAGATCCCACATACTGTCGATAGCCAGTGCCCGCACCCAGTCACGGGCGGTGGCGTAAAGCTCGGCGGCCACCTGCGGATTGGTCTGGAAGAAACTTTGCGGGCGGATATACAACGGCACCTGGTTAAATTGCTCTTCCAGCGCCTGTTGCTCGGTCAGCGGGATCTCGCGCTCCCCTTCCATAATCGCCATATGTACCGGCTGAATATTGGCGGAAATCACCCTGAGCTGCGGCAACTGCTGTTGCAGCCACGGCAGTGCGGCACGCAGCTGCGCCAGCTTGTTGTCTGAACGAAGTACAAAGCGCAGCATTACGCCACCACTGTGAGTACTTTCAGTCAGTAACAGGTACTTCAGTTCGCCACGTTTACGCGCCACGTTGTAGGGCGTCAGGCCGGCGCGGGCGATAAAACTTTTCAGCACATCAAACATCGGCGAGAAACTGGCGGGATACAGTGGACAGGCGCTCAGATCCACCGCCGTGCCATCACGATGCAGCATGCCCAGTAGCGGACGCTCTACGCTGCCGCTGACTACCATTTTGGCTTTATTGCGAAATGCGCTCTGCTCGCCGGCGATCGGCTCTAGCCACTGCGCAACGTCTCGGTCGCTCAGCAGTGATTGCAGATGATGCTGTTTGTCCGTCAGTTGCTGCGGGTACGGCTTTTCCAACCACTGACAGGAACGGCAGGTGCCCGCCGTATACAAAGCGCAATGCATGAAGATAACCCTGAGTTCGGGGTGAATAATTAAGGGCGCAGAGTTTATCACTCTACGCCGTTAAAATCTCAATTGCGCACAGCGAAATAACGGCGGCTGGTAGCGGGAACAAACAATAACGCCAGAATGACGACATCGGGGATTTTTTGCAGGATCAGCATGTGCAAGATTTGGCCGCTGGTTTCACCTTCAACGGTAAAGACCTCCGGCAGAAAACTGCCAATGGTGGCCAACAGCAGATAACCAACCACCAGGCATTGGCAGGCCACAAAACCCCAACGCCCCCAGTTGCGGCCACGCATCACCGCAAAACCGCAACTGATTTGCAGGCACAGTAATAACAGGCCAGCCAGAAAGATCAGGGTGGAATCCCAGGCCTGTGCGCTGGTGCTGACGAACTCCTGAGCGCCATCGACCCCCAGTTCCCCCAACAGCAACAGCACGCTGATGCACTTGATAGCCACCATCGCCGTTCCGGCTACCATCACCGGCACTGGCGCATCTGAATTCATTCTTATTCCCTGCCTGCTTTTCAGCATGTCTGACATGTCCATGTTCCGCAACAAAACGCCACCTGTTCAGGTTAAGGATGCACGACGCGTTTAAGTGGGCGTTTCCCTCTCCAGCGGGAGAGGGAACAATATCAACTTAAGTGACCAGCATTAACCTATTCAGGCGGCATATATAAAGTCAGGTAATCAATTGCAATACCAATAATTGCAAAAATAGCAGGTTTAATCAGACTCAGCTACGGGCAGCCTTTTGTAATTCGCGCGATCGCTGTTTTTCCGAGCGCGCCATAAACCACCATGCAATCAGGCCGATAACGCCGACCACCAGCAGGATCAAACTCGCCAGGGCGTTAATTTCCGGATTAACCCCCATACGTACGCTGGAGAACACCAACATCGGCAAGGTGGTCGCGCCCGGCCCGGCGACGAAACTGGCAATCACCAGGTCATCCAGCGACAGGGTAAAGGCCAGCATCCAACCGGCGATCAGCGCCGGTGCAATCATCGGCAGAGTGATCACGAAAAACACTTTCAACGGTGTCGCGCCCAGATCCATCGCCGCTTCTTCGATAGAGCGATCCAACTCACGCAGGCGCGAGCTGATCACCACCGAAACATAGGCAGTACAGAAAGTGACGTGCGCCAGCCAGATGGTAAACATCCCCCGTTCCGACGGCCAACCAAAGGCATGCCCCATCGCCACAAACAGCAGCAGCAACGACAGGCCGGTGATCACATCCGGCATAACCAGCGGTGCCGTCAGCATAAAGGCAAAACCGGTTGAACCACGAAAACGGCCAAAACGGACCATCACCACTGCCGCAATCGCCCCCAGCACCACCGCGGCGGTCGCCGAGGCGGCGGCGATAGTCAGGCTGAGCCCGACGGCGCTGATCATCGCCGAATCATGGAACAACTCGGTATACCAGCGCGTGGACCAACCGGCCCACACCGTCACCAGTTTGGAACTGTTGAACGAGTAGATCACCAGCATCAGCATCGGCGCATACAAGAAGGTGAAACCCACTACCAAAATAGCGATACGCCACGGCGAGCGCACTACCGGCAAGTTGTTCATCCCTGCCCCCCTATTTCCTTGTTCTGGTGCTTGTGGAACCAGAGAATCGGTACGATCAACAGCAGCAGCATGACGGTGGCCACTGCCGAGGCTACTGGCCAGTCACGGTTATTAAAGAACTCCTGCCACAGTACCCTGCCGATCATAATACTGTCCGGCCCGCCCAGCAGTTCCGGGATCACAAACTCGCCGACCGCCGGGATAAACACCAGCATCGAACCGGCAATAATCCCGCCGCGGGTCAGCGGCATAATCACGCTGAAAAAGGTTTTCAACGGTTTAGCCCCCAGATCCAGCGACGCCTCCACCAATGAATAGTCCAACCGCGTCAGCGCGGTATAAATCGGCAGCACCATAAACGGCAGGTAGGAGTACACCACGCCGATATACACCGCCAGATTGGTGTGCAGGATCACCAACGGCTGATCGATCACCCCGGTCCATAACAAGAAGTTATTGAGGATGCCGTTATTTTTCAGAATGCCCATCCAGGCGTAAACGCGGATCAGGAACGAGGTCCACGACGGCAGGATCACCAACAACAGCAAAATATTGCGGGTTGAGGATTTGCTGTGCGCCACCGCCCAGGCCAGCGGATAGCCGATGACCAGACAGCAAACCGTCGATACCGCCGCCACCTGCAGCGATTGCAGATAAGCGTCTATATACAGCGGATCGTCGGTCAGTTGCAGGTAGTTGGCAAAATTGAGCGCGATGTCCAGCTTACCCTCTGCCCAGCTCATCAGGTCAGTGTAGGGCGGGACCGCCAACGCCAGTTCCGCCAGGCTGATCTTGAACACGATCAGGAACGGCAGCAGGAACAGCAGCGTCAACCACAGCAGCGGTACCGCGATCACCAGCTTGCGGCCATGGGCCATCTGCAGGCGCTGGAAAAAGGCTTTTAACGGGCCGGGCCCTTTGGCCGGTGGTTCCGGCGGTGTGTGTTCAGCAAGCATTGTCATAATGATTATTCCTCACCTTCTCGACTCACACCGTCAACACGACACAGCTGTCGGCTTCCCAGCACAGGCGCACTTCGTCGCCCCAGGTCGGCATCCCTTTGCGGAAACGGTGACCGTTTTGCAATTGGGCGCTAATAATCTGGCCGCTGAGCAACTTCACATGGTAGATAGACAGGTCGCCGAGGTAGGCGATATGTGCCACTTCCCCAACCGCAAAGTTGCAACCGTCCTGCGGAACCTCTTCGCACAGCATGATTTTTTCCGGCCGCAGGGCGACCTGGATCGGCACGCCGTCCACTACCGAGGCGTCGGAGTCCACCTTAATCGCATGGCGCAAACCGGGACTTTGCAGGATCAAACCATCGTCATGGCGCTCTTGCAGCACACAATCAAAAACGTTCACCGAGCCGATAAATTCAGCGCTGAAACGGCTGTTCGGATGCTCGTAGATCTCTTCCGGTTCGCCGATCTGTACAAATTTGCCACGGTTCATGATGGCAATGCGCCCTGCCATGGTCATCGCCTCTTCCTGGTCATGGGTGACCATTACGCAGGTCACGCCAACCCGCTCAAGAATATCCGTCACTTCCAGTTGCATGCGGTCACGCAGTTTTTTATCCAATGCGCCCATCGGCTCATCCAGCAGCAGCAGTTTCGGCCGTTTGGCCAGGCTGCGTGCCAGTGCCACCCGCTGGCGTTGGCCACCGGATAGCTGATGCGGTTTACGCTTGGCGAATTCCTGCATGTGCACCAGCGACAGCATTTCCGCTACCCGATCGGCGATTTCCGCACGCGGCATTTTGTCCTGTTTCAGACCGAAGGCGATGTTTTGCTCTACCGTCATGTGCGGGAACAGCGCGTAGGACTGGAACATCATATTGATCGGCCGCTGGTAAGGCGGCACATGCGACATATCCTGCCCATCGAGCACAATCTGCCCTTCCGTCGGCTGTTCAAAACCGGCCAGCATGCGCAACAGCGTCGACTTCCCGCAGCCAGATGGCCCCAGCAAAGCGAATATTTCGCCCTTATAGATGGTCAGGCTGACGTCTTCGACCGCGTTTTGGCCGTCAAAGGTTTTGGTGAGGTTACGGATTTCCAGCAGAGGGGTGAAGACCTTCTGCGACTTGGCTTGAGGACGAGGGATGACGTCGTTCAATCGGGGTGCTCTCCGGTGCAAACAGTACAAAAAACCACGGCGATTGCCATGGCCCAAAATGGCAATGCAGGCGGGGAGCACCCGCCTGCCGGTCAAAACAACCCTGAAACCGGCCCAACGGCCGCCCTCTGAGTATTAGCGTCCGCTTTTAACTTTAGTCCAGGCGCGGGTAATCACACGATCCAGCTTCGGCGACTGCACGTTCAGCGTAAACAGCTTGGCGCGCAGATCGGCCGGTGGGTACACGTTCGGATTGTTGCGGACTTCGGCATTGACCAGCGGTGTAGAGTCCTTCACCGCGTTGGCGTAATACACAAAGTTACTGATCCCCGCCATGACATCAGGCTTCATCAGGAAGTTCAGGAACTGGTAGGCAGCGTCCTTGTTTTTGGCATCCGCCGGCATGGCGAACATGTCAAAATAAGTGAGCGCCCCCTCTTTCGGGATCGCATAGGCCACGTTCACACCGTTCTTCGCTTCTTTGGCGCGATTGGCCGCCTGCATCACGTCGCCGGACCAGCCGATCGCTACGCAGATATCACCGTTTGCCAAATCGTTGATGTACTGGGAAGAGTGGAAATAACGGATGTTCGGCCGCAGCTTGAGCAACAGATCGTTGGCCGCACCGGTGTAATCTGCCGCGTTGGTGCTGTTGGGATCCTTGCCCAGGTAGTGCAGCACGGTGGCATAGACCTCACTTGGCGCATCCAGGAAGGAAACACCGCAGCTTTTCAACTTCTCGAGATTTTCCGGTTTGAGGATCAGATCCCAGCTGTCAACCGGTGCGTCTTTGCCCAGTACCGCCTTCACCTTGTCGACGTTATAGCCGATGCCGGTGGTCACCATCAGATAAGGGATACCGTACTTGTTGTCCTTGTCATTGTGCGCCACCAGTTGCAGCATCTCGGGATCAAGGTTTTTGTAGTTCGGCATCTTGCTCTTGTCGAGCGGCTCGAAAATGCCGGCCTTCGACTGACGCTCAAGGAAATTGGATGAAGGAACGACCAAATCATAACCGGTGCTGCCCGCCATCAGTTTGCCTTCCAACACTTCGTTGGAGTCAAAAACGTCGTACACCACTTTAATGCCGGTTTCTTTCTGGAATTTGGCTAAGGTGTCCGGCGCAATATAGTCGGACCAGTTATAGATGTGCAGCGTTTTTTCCTCGGCTGACGCCGTGACGCTTGCTGCCATCAGCAGGCCGGCAACCACACCCGATAACCACTTTTTACGTAGGGTGACCATCCGTAACTTCCTCCAAAACAGGGGTGAATCATAGAATTGAACTTGTACCGCCAAACGATACAAAACCTTTCCTGATCGAGCGCAATCGTTGCAACCGCGGATTGAATGTCTATGCAGTTGATTGCATACACCTTTTTCAGTTGCCCAGCCCGCATGGTCACCAGGGGAATCGCAAGCCCTTAGCAGAATCAGCAGCATAACCGCTGTTGCCAAAACGCACCAGCCTCCGGGGATAAAACCGGCTTTTATCGATTTTTTATGCAGTTTGTCTGTATGTGATACGCCATTAATGGCAGAAACGAAGAGGAATATCTGGCAGCAAAGGGTAAAACACAGAATATATTATTGCGGAAGGGAATAACGGCAGCATGCCGCCAGAGGGACGGCACGCATCATGTACAGTGGGGATCAGTGCAGCATTGGCAGGCGGTCAGCGGCAGCCGTGTTATCTTCTTCGTCACCCATAAACAGCAGATCGTTCGCCCGCGCCTCGAGGATCACCATCGAGATTTGCTCTTCGCCCTGCTGCATAAAGTGGGTGAACTGCTCCAGCGTGATGCCAACGGCAATGCTCAGCGACTGGCAAACAATCAACTTCGGCAGATTGTCGTCCTGAATATCAACAAACGCCTTGATGGTCAGCGAACTGGCGTTGATCTGGCTAAGATCGGCCACCAGCGGGATCAGTGCGGTCGGCTTCACTTCGGCCAGGGCGGAGAACAGGATCACGTTGTCGACCAGATCGAGCTTGGCATCAAACACGCCATCAAAATTTTGCATGTGCGGCAGGTGCAGCGCCTGACAGGAATCGCACTCAAAGAATGAAATGCCCGATTGATCCAGCCAGCGTCGCAACAACGCCAAATCAGGGACAATGAGTGAATCCATAATACCAGCCTCACAATATTCAAAACGCGAAAAGGCGCATAGCTTACGGAATATTGCCCCACTACGCCACGATCAATGCGGCTTAATTCGCTATTAGGGTAAATATGGTCGATAAAAAGCCGCAACTCCAGCCACAGAAAGGCGAATTTTTTACGGCAAACTTATCCGCCAGATTTCAACCTGAAACCCGGCCTGCCGCGCTGCTCGATATACTCGATCATCCTGCCGGCGATATCCAACCCGGTGGTGCTTTCCACCCCTTCCAACCCCGGTGAAGCATTAACCTCCATCACCAGCGGGCCACGGGCCGCACGCAGGATATCCACCCCGGCGACATCCAGCCCCAGTGTGGTGGCGGCCTTGACCGCAATCGCCCGCTCTTTGGCAGTGATGCTTACCTTGCGGGCGGTACCACCCCGGTGCAGATTGGAACGAAACTCCCCGGGTTTGGCCTGGCGCTCAATGGCTGCGACTACCTTACTCCCCACCACCAGGCAGCGCACATCACTGCCCTGCGCCTCGCGAATATATTCTTGCACCAAAATATGAGCGTTCAGGCCACGAAAGGCATCAATCACGCTTTCTGCCGCCTGGCGAGTTTCCGCCAGTACTACGCCAATGCCCTGCGTGCCTTCCACCAGTTTGACCACCAGCGGCGCACCGCCAACCAGTTCGATCAAATCACCGGTGTCGTCGGGCGAATGGGCAAAACCGGTGATCGGCAAATCGATCCCCTGCCGTGCCAGCAACTGCAGCGAACGCAGCTTGTCGCGCGCACGAGTGATCGCCACCGACTCATTAAGCGGATAACTGCCCAACAGTTCAAACTGGCGCAGCACTGCAGTGCCATAAAAGGTCATGGCGGAGCCGATGCGCGGGATCACCGCGTCGTAACGCTCCAATTGGCGGCCGCGGTAGTGGATAGTCGGCGCGGCCGGGTTGATGTTCATATAGCAAGAGAGTGGATCGATAACCTCGATGCTGTGGCCGCGCTGTTCCGCCGCCTCCACCAAGCGTTTACATGAGTACAACGTTCCATCGCGCGAAAGAATGGCAATTTTCACTCGTCACCCCAAAAAGGCAAGCCCCTGTCTGGCAGGTATGTCTCCGGTGGCCATTATTCAGGCACGCGGCTCACTGTCGTTTTTATCTTCAGGCGTATCTGGCTTGCGCCGATCGTTCTGCGGCGGCTGACCACCGCGCATCAATGGGCCAAATCCCTGCACCACCCGCCAAACCAGAAATGCCGCCGCCGGCACCATCAGCGCCACGCCGAGGAAGATCATTCCCACCGCCGCCTGCTGTGATGCCAACCAGCCGGGTAATTGAACGTGGCTATGTATACTTAGATAAGCCAGCACCAACAACAGCATGCCCAGCCCTTCCAAAACCAGCACGGTACGCGGTAAGTCACCGAATGAACGCATATTTTCTTCTCCAGAAGCTCTGCCTCCAGTGTAGTGAATTCCCATCGGCGGCGACAGCCCCGGCGGCTTAATCGGTTACATGAATCAAATTAACAGGTAATTCCTGCTTTTTTTTCGCCGACCCAACGGGCATAGTAAGCGCCATCAATGCGGGTAATGTTCAGGCTTAAGTCTTTTTCGACCGACAGAATGTCATTGCAGTTGCGATTAAATTATTGAATATCAATCTAAGGAGTGTTGCATGTTTGCAGTTATCTTCGGGCGCCCAGGCTGTCCTTATTGTGTCCGTGCGAAAGAGTTGGCGGAAAAACTGACTGAAGAACGTGACGATTTCAACTTCCGTTATGTTGATATCCACGCTGAAGGCATCACCAAGGCCGACCTGGAAAAAACCGTCGGCAAGCCGGTAGAAACCGTACCGCAGATTTTCCTCGATGAGAAACACATCGGCGGCTGCACCGATTTCGAAGCTTATGCCAAAGAAAACCTGAATCTGTTCCAGTAAGACTCAGGCAGAACGAGAAAAAGGCGCTCATAGCGCCTTTTTTTATTTTCCGTTAGCCACGATGACACTGCCGGTAGGCCTGCAACAGGCCGCGCGCAAACAAAGCCAGCAACGCCCCGAACATGCACCAGAACACCGCGCTGGTGGCATAAGCCAATTCCTGCCACACCGAGGCAGACGGCGTTAGCCAGAAATGGCGGATGATCAGACACAGCGGCAACGCATACAACGCCCCCAGTAGCGGGCAGAGAATGCGTTTTTTGCTCGATAAGTAGCTCGCGACCACGCCGGGTATCACAAACAGCAACAGGCCGGTCTCCCCCCGGTGTTCATGATCCGTGCTGCCAAATGCCCCACTCTGCTGACCGAGATACACCAGGCTGAACAGCAGAAAACAGCTTAATATTCCCCACCAATACCGTTCACTCGCCATGCCTCCTCCCCCTTTAACCTCATTACCACACCGTAGAAATCAGCCATGCCACAATGCCGGTGACGCCTTGTCGTAAACCGACAACGCTAAACTGAACTTTTTCCTTGGCCTAAAGAGAGTTAAATGCTTTCGGCAGGGCATGAACCCAGCTTTATGCTGGCTGTCACGCGCCATAGCGACTAGAATAAACGCCGCCGATCGATGCTTCGAATCGCCTTTCGCTGGTTAGTTATTTATGAAGTCGCTTTTTGACTGAATTTATATCTTATATTTATCTATATCAAGCACTTACTGGTAAACAATAAGTTATCCTACGTGAACATAAACGTCGCTAGTTTGTTAAACGGTAACTACATCCTGTTACTGTTCGTGGTACTCGCGCTGGGGCTGTGCCTCGGTAAAGTCCGTCTGGGCTCCGTTCAACTCGGTAATTCCATTGGTGTTTTGGTGGTTTCGCTGTTGCTCGGCCAACAACACTTCGCCATTAACACAGAAGCGCTGAACCTCGGCTTTATGCTGTTTATTTTCTGCGTTGGCGTGGAAGCCGGACCGAACTTTTTCTCGATATTTTTCCGCGACGGCAAAAATTACCTGATGCTGGCGCTGGTGATGGTCGGTTCCGCGATGGTGATTGCCATCGGTCTGGGCAAACTGTTCCATTGGGATATCGGCCTGACCGCCGGTATGCTCGCGGGCTCAATGACCTCGACCCCGGTTCTGGTCGGCGCCGGTGATACGCTACGTAATACCATCACCAATGGCCCGGCACTGCTGGCAGCGCAGGATCATCTGAGCCTCGGCTACGCCCTGACCTACCTGATTGGTTTGGTGAGCCTGATTTTCGGCGCGCGCTACCTGCCCAAGCTGCAACACCAGGACCTCTCCACCTCCGCCCAACAGATTGCCCGCGAACGCGGCCTGGACACCGACAGCCAACGCAAGGTTTACCTGCCGGTCATCCGCGCCTATCGCGTTGGCCCCGAGCTGGTAGCCTGGGCCGATGGCAAAAATCTGCGTGAGCTGGGTATCTATCGCCAGACCGGTTGCTATATCGAACGTATCCGTCGTAACGGCATTTTGGCCAACCCGGACGGTGACGCGGTATTGCAGGTGGGCGATGAAATTTCCCTGGTCGGCTATCCCGATGCCCATGCACGACTGGACCCCAGCTTCCGCAACGGCAAAGAAGTCTTCGACCGCGACCTGCTGGATATGCGCATCGTCACCGAAGAGATCGTGGTTAAAAACAGCAATGCGGTGAATAAACGCCTGAGCCAGTTGAAGCTGACCGATCACGGCTGCTTCCTCAACCGGGTGATCCGCAGCCAGATTGAAATGCCTATCGACGACAGCATTGTGCTCAATAAAGGCGATGTGCTGCAGGTCAGCGGTGACGCCCGCC
Source organism: Serratia sp. S4 (assembly GCF_000347995.1). Taxonomy (NCBI): domain Bacteria; kingdom Pseudomonadati; phylum Pseudomonadota; class Gammaproteobacteria; order Enterobacterales; family Yersiniaceae; genus Serratia; species Serratia sp. S4. Next base: position 1,751,133 of record NZ_KB661120.1, on the reverse strand, counting down.
GGGTGAAAAGCGTGGCGGAGAAGATTGGCTTTATCTCGATCCACAGCCAGGTGACCGACCTGCTGGCATTCTGCGCCTTCTTTATTATCGGGTTATTGATAGGCCAGATCACCATTCAGTTCAGCAATTTCTCGTTCGGCATCGGTAACGCCGCCGGTTTGCTGATGGCCGGCATCATGCTCGGCTTCCTGCGCGCCAACCACCCGACCTTCGGTTACATTCCGCAGGGTGCGCTGAACATGGTCAAAGAGTTCGGCCTGATGGTGTTTATGGCCGGTGTCGGTCTGAGCGCCGGTGCCGGTATCGGTAACAGTCTGGGAGCCGTTGGCGGCCAGATGCTGATCGCCGGGTTAATCGTCAGCCTGGTGCCGGTAGTGATTTGCTTCCTGTTCGGTGCCTACGTGCTGCGCATGAACCGCGCCCTGCTGTTCGGCGCGATTATGGGGGCCCGAACCTGCGCGCCGGCAATGGAAATTATCAGCGATACTGCGCGCAGTAACATTCCTGCGCTGGGTTATGCCGGGACCTACGCCATAGCTAACGTATTGTTAACCCTGGCAGGCTCGTTGATAGTGGTGTTGTGGCCGGGGATCATCGGCTAACCGATAAGCAATAAAGATGAATCAGTGGCAAAAATATTTTGAAATTTTTATCCCCGGTGAGAACTTTCCTTTCGGGGGGTAGTCTTAATTAGTGCCACTGCTTTTCTTTGATGTCCCCATTTTGTGGAGCCCGTTAGTCCCGCCTATTTAGGTTCAAGACTAGCGGGTTTTTTATTGCCTGAATAAACTCCGCAGGAGAAAAATCACAGGGTTTGCGAGTAGCTAACCCATTTCGACATGTCCTGATGGGAGATATTTCCACCGCACACTACCATCCCAATGACGGCGTTAGCGGGAAGCTTGGGGGCAATGGCCATAGCCGCAGGTATCAGCGTCCCGGACGCCAGTTCAACCCATAATTTTGCATCTTCGCCAAAGGCCACCATTCCCTCTACCGCTGCCTTATCCGATACCACAACCACTTCCTCGATATAAGCTTGAGCATGGGCCAGCATCATTTCATCAATGACAGGCACGCCGAGGGTAGAGATAATTGAAGTCACCTCAATGTTCACCGGTTTGCCGGCGCACAATGCCTGGTGCATCGAACTTGCCCCAGAGGTTTCAACCCCCCAAACTCTCATCTCTGGCTTTATGGCTTTTAGCGCAGTAGCCACACCAGCCAGCATACCGCCGCCGCCCACCGCAACCAGGACGTCGGTAAGTTCCGGACAGTCGGCAATGAACTCCAGTGCCAGGGTTCCGTGTCCTTCGGCGATCAGCGAGTCGTTGCAATCATCAATGACTACGTATCCCTGGTCAGCCAAGGCCTTGGCCCGCTCAAACGCAGCGTGAACATCAGATTCCACGATAACAGAGCTGCCCAGTTCACCCACCCGGTCGATGGCGGTTGCCGGGGCACTTTGCGGCATAATAATAGTGACATCAGCCCCAAAGATCTTCGCCGCCTCGGCTATCGCAATGCCAAAATTACCGCCGCTCACCGCCACAAACCGGTTATCTTTAACATTATCCGCCAGGCTCAAAAATTTGTTAAGCACGCCCCTGGCTTTAAAAGAGCCCCCCAACTGAGTATTTTCAAGTTTCAGGAAAACCGGCCTCTGTAGTTTTTCAGTCAGTTTCGGTGCTGGAATAGTGGCGGTGCGAATAACTTTCCCATTGAGCCGTTCTGCTGCTTCAGTAATGGCGGTAAATTCAATTAATTTTGTCATTTTTGCCCAGTCAGGTGAATTTTATTGTTGCGCATATAAAGCTGAGATTTTAATCCTGCAGCCTTTATCGGAATACACGTCAAACTACAGACTTTTACTGCCGTTTTCTATTGCTTCACGCCAGGGTGCGATAAACAAAAAAACCCGTCCGAGGGGCAATGGCCAACGGCGCAATGCACTCTCCAGACGGGTTCATTTTCGGGTAATCACTTAGCCGTGCTAATGGTTAGCACGCATCGGTATTACTTCTGTTCTGCCTTGCTGACGGTGTCTTCGGCTTTCCACACGCGGTATTTCACTTCCACGTCTTTCGGTGCGTAGACCACGATTGGCAGGCGGCTGTTGTAACGTTGCATGGCAGCGTCACCCAGGTTGGCAGCGATAAATTTCTGCTGTTTGGTATTGTCCGGGCAAGCCATCATGGTGGAAGCCGGCTCAGACAGTTTTTCCACTACCAGGTAGTCGTAACCCCAACCGGAAAGGGTTTTGGTTTCCAGCGTGCCGCCAATCATGTGGCGGTTACAGTCCACTTCCAGCGTTTTGCCAATCAGCAATTCAACCTTGAAATTCTCTTCGTGTTCCTGCTTCGGCAGGTAAATCACCTGGCGGCTCATGCCCTTTTCGGCTTTCGGGTAAGGAGCGACCTTTTCCAGCGGCTGCTTGCTGATATCGGTGTCTTCGGACGAGGTAGCAGCAATGGCGCTGGCGGAAACGGCCATCAGCAGGCCGGAAAATACAACGGATGCCTTGTTCATGTTTATATCCCTACAATTTATTAAATGCTCCGGGCATAAGCTAATACACTACCGGCAAGCTCGCCAGTAGTTTAATCTTCTTTACAATATACAATGGCCAGTGGCAATAACCCACCAATGGCCATTAATTAGGATAAATCATTAACGAGTTGCGTTTTTGGCGATATAAGCTTTCACCACCTGATAGACATAATCCTGGCACGCCAGGCCAGTCTGCGGATCGTATTTACCCTGATTGGTAATATTGTTGGACAGCACGCGGATGCCGACAAAGGGAATATTGAAGGAAGCGGCGATCTGCGCGGCGGAGGCGGTCTCCATCTCTTCAACCGAGGTATGATAGTTTTCGTGGAAGTAACCAATACGGTCCAGTTCACTGTTCCACACATCGGCGGAACCAATAACCCCTTCAACCACCTTGCCCTGGGTATAGCCACTCTTCACACTTTCAGCTATCGCCAACAGTTTGGCGTCAGCCGGAAACTGACGGATGCTGTGGGCATTTTTATCTTCACCGGCACTGCCTTTCGAAGCCAGTAAATCCATCGGCTGCCATTGTCGCGAGTCACTGCCTTCCCCCGCCGCCTTCTTCGGTGTTTTAAACGCGCCTAGGCTGACCGAATACTTGCCCAATACGATGTCGTACACCTTCAGCGCCGGGTCGTGGCCACCGGCAGTTCCCTGATTGATAATTGCTACCGGATGAAATTGGGTTGCGGCAATAGCCGTCGCGGCCGCTGCATTCGACATGCCTTTCAGGGTTTCTGACACCACCACCGGATAGCCATCCACCGTGCCGCGCCAGAAACGCCAACCGCCAATCTGCTCTTCACGCGGGTTTTCCAGGCGTTGGGCAAAACGTTCTGCCTCTACCGGCATCGCGCCCTGCACCACAATCGGCCCGGTAACCTGCGCTGATACCAAAGGGGAAAAAACCGCACTACAGGCTGCCAACAGCGCCAAATTCAATTTTCTTGTCATCACCACATCATTCCAATAAAAAGCAAACGATTACCTTAGCCGAAAGCCAATAATCCGCCTATTGCTTTCTTAAGCTCGGTACTCTGGGCATTAAGGTTTTCTTAAGACAGAATTATTACAGTGGCAACATCCGTTAATGTCACCGAGCCTGCGCGTGAACCCAAAACCTTCATTAAATCAATCCTCAACAACACCCCAAATTAAGACTAACGCCCTTTACTCCCTGCCGGCATCCTTTTACCGTTGGCAGGTTTTGGGATTGGTAGTCAGTGGCTTGCTGTTCCTTTGGCTGTCGCGAAACGAACAATTGGACTGGGCTGTCAGCAATTACTGGTTCGATGCCACCAGCGGACATTTCCCCTGGCAGAACGATCGCTGGCTGGACCTGATTAACCATCGCCTGCTGAAAATTGGCGTTATTACCGGTGCGGTGCTGGCGCTGTTTTGGGGCATTTACCGCCGTAACCCGCGCATGATCGTCAGCATGTTGCTGATCGGCATTGGCCCATTGGTGGTCGGCATCCTTAAAGCCACCAGCGCACATTCCTGCCCATGGGATTTGATCGAATACGGCGGCAAGGCGATGTCCTACCCGCTGTTCGGCACCATTCCGACAGAGCCCGGGCCGGGCCGTTGCTTCCCTGGTGGTCATGCCTCCAGCGGTTTTGCGGTGATGGCGCTGTTTTTCCTGTTTTATCCGCAACGCCCGCGCCTGGCCTACTGGTGCTGGTTCGGCGGTATTGCGCTCGGCATGCTGATGGGTTTTGGTCAGGTGATGCGCGGCGCACATTTTTTTACCCATAACCTGTGGGCGGGTTGGTGGGTTTGGCTCAGCCAACTGGCTGTTTATTGGATGGTGAGCGGGTATCTCCGCCGCAAGACGAGGTAAATATTATGGAGCAATTGAATTATCTTCTTTTCGCCTGGATCAACGCGACCCCGGCGTCCCCCGAGTGGTTGATTGATACCGCCACCTTTTTGGCGCGCGATCTGATCGCTATCGTACCTATGCTGATCGTTGGGCTATGGCTGTGGGGGCCGCAGAATCAACTGGTGTCGCAGCGTCAAGTGGTGGCCAAGACGACAATTGCTCTGCTGTTCGCCATGCTTGCCTCCGCGACCATTGGCATGCTGCTGCCGCACGAACGGCCGTTTGTGGCCGGTGTCGGTTATACTTTCCTGGCCCATGCGCCGGACAGCTCCTTCCCCAGCGATCACGGTACCGCCATCTTCACTTTCGCTCTGGCCTTTTTGTTCTGGCACCGGGTCTGGTCAGGCATTTTATTGCTGGCTGTCGCGGCCGGCATTGCCTGGTCGCGCGTCTATCTGGGCGTACACTGGCCGCTGGATATGGTAGGTGGCTTCCTGCTCGGCCTGGTCGGTTGCCTGTTTGCTCAATTGGTCTGGAACCTGTTTGGCGATAGCTTCGCCGACAAGCTGACGCGCCTGTACCGCTTCCTGTTCGCCTTCCCGATCCGCAAGGGCTGGGTGAAAGAGTAAGCCTGTATTTTGGCCGGGGCGGCATCGCCCCGGCTATCACACCACCCCGGTAGTCACGCAGAACTCACGCGTTTTCCCCGCCCCGATCATCATTCTCGAGTGTTCACTTTGCCCTTGCGGACTACAGGTGGCTGGCTGAATGAACCTGAACAGGCGCTGATTTCCCTGCTGTGTAATGCGGCGCAGGCCATAATTGAACTGCTCGGTGGCGAAACGCGTAACATATCGCCTCCCCTTCGACGCCAACATATAGAACTCGGCCTGATCAACATACAGTGACAAATCGTCCGAGCACTGTAGCCTTTCTTCGGTGATGCTCCCCGGTGGCGTCAGCGCCGGCGTCGGCAGGTTCTGCCTGAACACCGCTGCGGGAATACAGCCGTAGTTAAGCTGGCAAACATAACTTAGCGGCAGGGGGCGGTCGGCAAGGTTGGTGATTTGCATATCAATGGAGAATTGAGCACTGTCCGCCGTCAAACGGACCGCCGGACGCAACCGACAATGTTGATGGGCAGATTCCCCACGGCCGTACAGCGCCAGCGTATCACCCTCAACCTGCAACCAGACAAGCTGCATGTCTAAGAATGAGCCACCCTGAGGTGACCAGGGGGAATGAAAGGCAACACTGCCGTCCGGCTTGCCCCCGAGAGTTTTGACACTGCGACGGCCCGACTTCAACGAGTAACCATCAAAATCGGCATCCCAAATCGTCAGCGCGCGGTAAGGCAATACTCGCAGTGAGCCACGGCGGTTTGCCAGCGTCAGCATCGGCCCTGCGGCTTCACAGTTAAAAGCGGTGACTACAAAATCCGCATTGCGGAAAACTTCATACGGTTGCGCTCCGAACTGTTCTGGCGCCAAATTTATTATCATATCCATACTTTTCCCCTGGGTGTTCACGCGAGTTATCCCGCGACCAACGCCTAAAATGTTACTTAAATAACATTTATCTCACCCCATGTTATACGTTAAACAGCCAAAAAACGATGATCTGGCATTCATTTTTAAACATCACTATGTTTGCCGCCAGTTAAATGTTATTATTCTAACATTACTCACATCCTGCTTTGATAAAACCTTAATAAGGAATCGAGATGACTACCGAAAACATTGATTACGCCCGCTATGTCGATCACACCCTGCTGGCGATGGATGCCACTGAAGAGCAAATCGCCAAACTGTGTGAAGAAGCGCAACAACACAACTTCTACGCCGTCTGCGTTAACTCTGGTTACGTGCCATTGGCTGCGCACCTGCTGCAAGAAAGCGAAGTGAAAATCTGCTCGGTGATTGGTTTCCCGCTGGGTGCCGGCCTGACGGTAACCAAAGCTTTCGAAGCTAAAGCGGCAATTGCTGCCGGCGCGCAGGAAATTGACATGGTGATCAACGTGGGTTGGCTGAAAAGCGGCCTGCTGGATGAAGTTAAAGCCGACATCGCCGCAGTGCGCGAGGTTTGCGCGGCGATCCCGTTGAAGGTAATATTGGAAACCTGCCTGCTCAGCGATGCGCAGATCGTTCAGGTTTGTGAAATGTGTCGCGAACTCGATGTGGCCTTCGTTAAAACCTCTACCGGCTTCAGCACCGGCGGTGCTCGTGAAGAGCACGTCAAACTGATGCGCGCGACGGTGGGCAGTGAGATGGGCGTTAAAGCATCCGGCGCCGTGCGCGATCGCGCAACCGCCGAGAAGATGATCAAAGCAGGTGCAACGCGTATCGGCACCAGCTCTGGCGTAGCAATCGTTTCCGGTGATCAGGCCGCTGCCGGCAGCTACTGATAACCTGAGGCGTCTGGGTACCGGGCGCACGCCGTGATAATCTGATGCGGGGTAATAAGTTCAGCCGATGGCTGGGCCGCTATTACCCCGCATTTGTGTGTTCAGCCCTGATGAAACTTTCTTAACCCTGTGGGAAGACAGACAGATGGAAACGCGGCGCGAAGAACGTCTCAATCGATTAGTCCAGGCGTTAAAGCGCTCTGACAAGATCCACTTAAAAGAAGCCGCCGTCCTGTTGGGCGTGTCAGAAATGACCATTCGCCGCGATCTTAGCGCAGAACCGGCGGCCGTGGTTCTGCTGGGCGGTTACGTGGTGGCCGATCCGCGCAGTAACGGCGTGACCCACTATTTTGTTTCCGACCAAAAAGCCAAGCAGGTCACGGAAAAACGCCGTATCGGCCTGCTCGCCGCGCAGCTTATCAGCGAAAACGACACCGTATTTTTCGACTGCGGCACCACTACGCCGGCGATCATCGACGCGATCGCTGACGATCTGGACTTCACTGCGGTCTGCCACTCACTTAATACCTTCCTGGCGTTACAGGACAAACCGAACTGCAAGGTGATCCTGTGCGGCGGCGAATTCAAGCCGAACAACTATATATTCACCGCCGTCGGCCGCCACAGCGAGCTGGATCATATCTGCCCCAATATCGCCTTTATCTCCGCCGCCGGTTTGAGCCTGCAGCATGGCGCAACCTGCTTTAACTTTGATGAACTGGAGATGAAGCACCGGGCGATAACGATGTCACAGCAAAAAATCCTGGTGGCCGATCACAGTAAATTCGGCAAAACCAAACCCGCCTGCATCGGGCCATTGACTCAATTCGACCGGGTGATCACCGATCGCCAGCCTGACCCCGAGTTTGCGGAGTTTTTCAGCGAAAACGCGATCGCCATTCGTTTTTAATCTGCTCCCCTGTCGTCGACCCCGGTCGGCGGTGCTCTTCCCCCCCCCTTCTATCCCGGCAAGACTTCGGACAAATAACGTGCAATTGATTCGATTATTTTATTATCCCTACCCGAAAGCAGGTTAATAAATTGAAACAGTTTTGCAGGCTTATTCCTTCTGCGCAGATAAATCTTACGCAATATTACTTTTTCACTCTGCATAACAACGCTTTTATATGATAAATCGCAGTAGCGTCCGCGCGATAAATATCAACAATTACGCAACTAACGCGCTTTAAATATAACCAACCCAGCTTATTTATATGATGAATGATTAAGCAATTCCATCCGCTATTCACTTAACTAGTTTACCCACGTTATTAGCTGGATATTCAAAATAAATAAAATAAAAACAATATTTTAAGACAAATTTCGCTTTAAATCGCAATGTGATCTGCGTCACTAAAACCGCTTAATCCGGGTTTTTAGCTAGATCCAAACTCTCGCTTAAAATATATTGCTCGACTTGCTGACAACGGCAGCGTTTTATCTGGTTACAGATTGCTCATACCAGATAAACCCTGAAACATTGATGAGAGCGTTTTCAGCATGAAATCTTACACAAGCGCGCAACATATGCATTAAAAACCAATATAAACGCATTTAGCCGCACACATTACGCATTTGAGAGCATGATCACGGTTGTTTCTACTGTAAATCGTTATCTTGCCGCCAACGAAAATCGGCAGGCAATGACCTTCCGGCAGCAGTCCCGATACGACGCCCTATATAGGCTAAATATCATTTGATTAGTTATCCGGCACAACTGCCAAGGGTAATTAGACGATTAAACAACCAGGGGGACGCCAACCATCCCCGCAAGCAACATCTGATTCTTACCGATGCCGCCATCTGATATTGCGTCATTCGGATTTAACCTTAAGTTTTGCCTTTAATTTTAAATTAGCGTGTTCACTTCGGAGATATTTATGGACACTACACAGACCGGCACTATAGCCTCTGCGGCTTCTGGCTCTACCAGTACCTGGCGTAAAACCGACACCATGTGGATGTTGGGCCTGTATGGCACCGCGATTGGCGCGGGCGTTTTGTTCCTGCCAATCAACGCCGGTATCGGTGGTTTGATCCCCCTGATCATCATGGCCATCATTGCGTTCCCGATGACCTTCTTTGCGCACCGTGGCCTGTGCCGCTTCGTTCTTTCCGGCAAAAACGCCGGTGAAGACATCACCGAAGTCGTTGAAGAACACTTTGGTATCAGCGCCGGTAAGCTGATCACCCTGCTCTACTTCTTTGCCATTTACCCCATTCTGTTGGTTTACAGCGTCGCCATCACCAACACTGTCGACAGCTTCATTACCCACCAACTGGGGATGGCTTCGCCGCCACGTGCCATTTTGTCGTTGATCCTGATTGTCGGCCTGATGACCATCGTGCGTTTCGGCGAGCAGGCTATCGTGAAGACCATGAGTATCCTGGTGTTCCCGTTTGTCGCCGTATTGATGCTGCTGGCTGTGTACCTGATCCCGAACTGGACCACCGCCATCTTCGATAACGTTTCTCTGTCCGGCGCAGGCACGGGTATGGGTCATGGTCTGGTTATCACCCTGTGGCTGGCGATCCCGGTGATGGTGTTCTCCTTCAACCACTCACCAATCATCTCTGCCTTTGCCGTAGCCAAGCGTGAAGAGTACGGTCAGGAAGAAGCCGAGAAGAAATGCTCCCGCATTCTGGGCTTCGCTCACATCATGATGGTGTTGACCGTAATGTTCTTCGTGTTCAGCTGCGTGCTGAGCCTGTCGCCGGAAAACCTGGCGGAAGCCAAGGCGCAGAACATCTCCATTCTGTCTTACCTGGCTAACCACTTTAATAACCCGATGATTGCCTACATCGCACCGGTTATCGCCTTTATCGCCATCACCAAATCGTTCCTCGGTCACTATCTGGGTGCACGTGAAGGCTTTAATGGTCTGATTGCCAAGTCGATGAAAAGCCGCGGTAAAACCATCAGCACCAACAAACTGAACCGTATCACCGCCCTGTTTATGCTGGTGACTACCTGGATTGTTGCGACCCTGAACCCAAGCATCCTCGGCATGATCGAGAATATGGGTGGCCCAATCATCGCCATGCTGCTGTTCCTGATGCCGATGTACGCTATCCGTAAAGTGCCGGCCATGCGCAAATACAGCGGCCACATCAGTAACGTGTTCGTGGTAGTGATGGGCCTGATCGCCATCTCCGCAATCCTGTACAGCTTCTAATCAAGCCCAGCCGGCGCTACCTTGCGCCGGCTTTTCAGCACGGCCCCCTTTCCTGCATTAACGCCTAACACCTGAAGAAGGAGGCGAGACCATGGTCAGCGTTTTCGATATTTTCAAAATTGGTATTGGCCCATCCAGCTCCCACACCGTCGGCCCGATGAAAGCCGGCAAGCTGTTTGTCGATGAATTGATTGCCAGCCAGCAGTTGATGGATACCACTCGCGTGGTGGTGGACGTCTACGGTTCGCTGTCGCTGACCGGCAAAGGTCACCACACCGATATTGCCATTATCATGGGCCTGGCGGGTAACCTACCGCACGATGTTGATATCGACGGTATCGCCGGTTTTATCCGCGACGTTGAACAACGCGGCCGCCTGTTGCTGGCCAAGGGCCACCACGAAGTGGATTTCCCGCTGCAAACCAGCATGAATTTCAACAGCGATAATTTACCGCTGCACGAAAACGGCATGCGCATCAGCGCCTTCGCCGGTGAACAACTGCTACACAGCAAAACCTATTACTCTACCGGCGGCGGTTTTATCGTCGATGAAGAAAACTTCGGCCTGGCTGCGGCCAATCCGGTTCAGGTCCCCTTCCCGTTCAACTCGGCGCGAGACTTGCAGCAACACTGTAAAGACGCCGGTTTGTCGCTATCCGGCCTGGTGATGCAAAACGAATTGGCGCTGCACAGCAAGGCCGAGATCGACGCGCACTTCGCCGACGTCTGGCAGGTGATGCGCGCCGGCATCGAACGCGGTATGAACACCGAAGGCCTGTTGCCCGGCCCGATGAAGGTTCAGCGTCGCGCTGCCGCCCTACGCCGCCTGTTGGTGACCGGTGACAAGAACAATATCGATCCGATGAACGTGGTCGACTGGATCAACATGTTCGCCTTTGCCGTTAACGAAGAAAATGCTGCCGGTGGCCGTGTGGTCACCGCCCCGACCAACGGCGCCTGCGGCATCATCCCGGCGGTGCTGGCCTATTACGACCAGTTTATTCGCCCGGTAAACCCCAATTCCTACAGCCGTTATTTCCTGACGTCCGGTGTGATCGGTGCGCTGTACAAAATGAACGCTTCAATCTCCGGTGCCGAAGTGGGCTGTCAGGGCGAGGTGGGCGTCGCCTGCTCAATGGCCGCAGCAGGGTTGGCAGAATTGATGGGCGGCAGCCCGGCACAGGTTTGTATCGCGGCGGAGATCGCCATGGAGCACCACCTGGGGCTAACCTGCGATCCGCTGGCCGGTCAGGTTCAGGTACCCTGTATCGAACGTAACGCAATTTCCGCGGTGAAGGCGGTCAATGCCGCACGTATGGCGCTGCGCCGCACCAGTGAGCCGCGCGTGTGCCTGGATAAGGTGATCGAAACCATGTATGAGACGGGCAAAGACATGAACGCCAAGTACCGCGAGACATCGCAAGGGGGATTGGCGATCAAGGTAGTGGCCTGTAACTGATAAAAAATGAGGGCGCAATCATCAATGACGGCGCCCTCTTCTTAAAGCTTATTGCTGTAACCCTTAACCAAACACGCTACCGAACCACTGGGTCAGCTTCATCATCACCATGTCCCAGATGCGGCTGAAGAAGTTACCTTCTTTCACTTCCTGCATCGCCACCAGCGGATACTGTTCAATGGTTTTACCGTCAAGCTGGAAATCAATGGTGCCGACCACCTGATTTTTTGCCAACGGGGCTTCCAGCGTCGGCTGGTTCAGCTTGTAACTGGCCTTCAGGTTTTTCATCTGCCCTTTCGGGATGGTGACGGCTGCGTCTTTCGCTACGCCCAATGGCACTTCGCCGACGTCGCCAAACCACACTTTCTGGGTCACAAACGGCTTGTCAGTTTTAATTGGTGTGGCGGTTTCGTAGAAGCGGAAACCCCAGGTCAGCAGTTTTTCACTTTCACTAAAGCGGATACGGTCGCTTGGCGCCCCCAGCACTACCGAAATCAAACGCATTGGCCCGTCGGTAGCGGAGGCCACCAGGTTATGCCCGGCGCCACCGGTATAACCGGTTTTGATGCCATCGACGCTCAGGTTGGTGCTCCACAACAGACGGTTGCGGTTAACCTGACGAATTTTATTGAAGGTGAACTCTTTTTCTTTGTGCAATGCGTACTCATCCGGCACATCGCGGATCAGTGCCTGGCCGAGCAGCGCCATATCGCGTGCGGTGCTGTACTGCCCTTCCGCATCCAGGCCGTGCACCGTCAGGAAATGGGTATTCTGCAGGCCCAGGGATTTGGCGTAGTTGTTCATCAAGCCAACAAACGAATCCTGACTGCCCGCGACATAATCAGCCAACGCGATGCTGGCATCATTACCCGACTGAATAACGATGCCCTTGTTCAGTTCCATTACCGGCACCTGATCGCCCGGCTTGATAAACATCAACGAGGAGCCGCGCAGCGCCGGGTTGCCGGTTGCCCAGGCGTCCTTACCCACGGTCACCATATCCTCAGGTTTAATCTTGCCGGCCTTGATCGCCTGGCCGATCACATAGCTGGACATGATCTTGGTCAGGCTGGCGGGGTCAAGACGGGTGTCGGCATTGCCTTCCGCCAGGATTTTTCCGCTGTTGTAATCCATCAGCACGTAGGCCTTGGCGTCAACCTGTGGCGCGGCCGGCGCTTCGGCCGCCTGAACAACAGGTACGGCCAGCAACAGTATGCTGACGCTAAAAGTTAATTTTTTCAGAGTGCTAGGTAAGTTTCTTTTCATCATGACGTCGCCAGAGTATCCATTCAAATCATTGAAATAGCGTTAACTTTCAAACATATTCACGTTTTCAGCCAACCAGCGAGAGTGGCCCGGCACGCATTTACCAACCGCAAACTCCCTGCGGCCCCATGACGGGTGAGCGGCGCACCGAAAATGCCCTTGCTGTGAGTTTATTAGATTCATCTTATTTTTGCAGGGTTTAGCATGAATTTTCATCATTTTTACATAACTGTACGCTGTTACGCGTAATTTGGATAAAAAGCCAGCCGTAAGTGTTTTTTTTATACTACTCACCGCTAAACGGCTGCACATCTAAACTGCTGAACATCTGCGCCTCCATACGTCCAAATAAGATTAATATATTCCAAAAATGCATATTGAACGGTTATTTGTTCTTTTTAATGCGCTTATTGGCAGAGCTATCATCCATATAACGGCTTTTAAACCGCATTATTTTGGAGACACCCCATGGCCATACCTCATTCCGTCATCGATATGATCGGCAACACTCCGATGCTGGAACTGACCGGGTTCGATACCGGCCCCTGTCGGCTGTTCGTCAAACTGGAGAATCAAAACCCCGGCGGTTCGATCAAGGACCGCGTGGCACTATCGATGATCGAACAGGCGGAGCGTGACGGCAGCCTGCAGCCCGGCGGCACCATCATTGAAGCCACCGCCGGCAATACCGGCCTGGGGCTGGCGCTGGTGGCCGCCCTGAAGGGATATAAACTGCTGCTGGTGGTACCGGACAAAATGAGCCGGGAGAAGATTTTCCATTTGCGTGCGCTGGGTGTGGAAGTTTTGCTGACCCGTTCCGACGTGGGCAAGGGCCACCCGGCTTACTATCAGGACTACGCCAAACGCCTGGCGAGCGAGACGCCCGGCGCGTTCTATATCGATCAGTTTAACAACCCTGCCAATCCGGCGGCCCATTCCCGCACCACCGCCCCGGAACTGTGGCAACAGATGGAGCATCAGGTGGATGCTATCGTGGTCGGTGTCGGCTCCGGTGGCACGCTGGGCGGTCTTAGCCACTATTTTGCCGAAGTATCGCCGCAGACCGAATTTGTGCTGGCTGACCCGGCCGGTTCGATCCTGGCGGATTATCTCGATAACGGCCAGATAGGCGAGGCCGGCAGTTGGCTGGTGGAAGGCATAGGTGAGGATTTCGTCCCGCCGTTAAGCGATTTCAACCAGGTGCGCAACGCCTACCGCATCGGTGATGCCGAGGCCTTTACCACCGCACGCGACCTGCTGCGTAAAGAGGGTGTGCTGGCCGGCTCGTCTACCGGCACCCTGTTGGCCGCCGCGCTGCGCTATTGCCAGGCGCAGACGGAACCGAAACGGGTGGTCACCTTCGTGTGCGACAGCGGCAACAAGTACCTGTCTAAAATGTATAACGATCACTGGATGCTGGAACAGGGCCTGTTGAGTAAACCGCAGCATGGCGATCTGCGCGATCTGATCGCCTACCGCCATGACGAGGGCGCGGCAGTGTCGGTGGCATCGGAAGATACTCTGGCGATCGTCCATGCCCGCATGCGGCTGTATGACATTTCGCAGTTGCCGGTGCTGGAGGGCGATCGGGTGATCGGTCTGATCGACGAGTGGGATCTGCTGAATGCCGTGCAGGCGGACGCCAAACATTTCAGCCTGCCGGCCTCCCGCGCCATGACCCCTTCGGTCAAAACCTTGCAAAAGGAAGCCAGCTATCAGGATTTGCTCGCCACCTTCAACCATGGCCACGTGGCGGTGGTGCTTGACGGTGAGCGTTTCCTCGGTCTGATTACCCGCACAGACGTACTTAACGCCTGGCGCCAAAAATTACGTTAATAAGGATGATTGTATGGCCAAGTTTGATACGTTGACCGTTCACGCCGGTTATACCCCGGACGCTACCGGCGCAGTGATGCCGGCCATTTATGCCACCTCCACCTATGCCCAACCGGCACCGGGGGAACATACCGGCTATGAATATTCGCGCAGCGCCAACCCAACACGTACCGCGTTGGAGAGTGCCATCGCCGAACTGGAAGGCGGCAGCCGCGGCTACGCTTTTGCTTCTGGCCTGGCGGCCTGCTCGACGGTGCTGGAGCTGCTCGATCAGGGCAGCCACCTGGTGGCGGTTGACGACCTGTACGGCGGGACCTATCGCCTGCTGGAAAAGGTGCGTAGCCGCACCGCCGGATTGCGTGTGACCTATGTTTCACCGGCGGACATTACCGCACTGGAGCAGGCGATCGAACCGGATACCAAAATGATCTGGGTGGAAACGCCGACCAATCCGCTGTTGAAGCTGGCGGACTTGAGTGCGATCGCGGCGATCGCCAAAAAACACGATTTAATCAGCGTGGCGGACAACACCTTCGCCTCACCTTATATTCAACGTCCGCTGGAACTCGGCTTTGACGTGGTGGTGCATTCCGCCACCAAATACCTCAATGGCCATTCCGACGTGGTGGCCGGTGTGGCCGCGGTAGGGAATAACCCGGAGTTGGCCGAACAGCTGGGCTTCCTGCAAAACGCGGTAGGTGGCATTCTCGATCCGTTCAGCAGTTTCCTGACGCTGCGCGGTATTCGCACGCTGGCGCTGCGCATGGAGCGTCACAGTAATAGCGCCTTGCGCATCGCCCAGTGGCTGGAAAGCCAACCGCAGGTTGAAGAAGTCTACTATCCGGGCCTGCCGAGCCATCCGCAACACGCGCTGGCGGCGAAGCAGATGAGCAGTTTCGGCGGCATGATTTCGGTACGCCTGAAAGGTGACGATGCCTTTGCCCGTCGGGTGATCAAACGTTCAAAACTGTTCACCCTGGCAGAAAGCCTGGGCGGCGTGGAAAGCCTGATTAGCCAACCGTTCAGCATGACTCATGCGTCGATCCCGCTGGAGCAGCGGCTAAAAACCGGCATCACGCCACAGTTACTGCGTCTGTCGGTAGGCATTGAGGATGCGGATGATCTGATCGCCGATTTGCAGCAGGCGCTGGCGGAGTAATCGCAGCCCTGATGTAAAACCGTAGGGGTCGAACATGTTCGACCCGATTTAACCCATTGGGCGCTGCATGCGGCGCCCCTACCATTAGGCGACAACGTCCTGGTAATAGCGCTGCGCCACGTCGGGATGAGAGCGGATGCGTCCTTTCAGGTAGTTAAAGCCCACGTCACGCAACAGTGGATTATGCGGATCGCTGGCTGGACCACGCGCCTCGGCCGCCAAATGCGCAGGGAGCTGATACAGCGGCACCACGGCGTCCAGCCGTGCCCCGAGGAAGAAGGCAATCGACAGGCGCTCGCTGCCTGCCGGCGGTGTCTCTACCCGGTGCACCGTGGCACGCAGATAGCCGTTGGTTGCCAACTCCAGCAGTTCACCGATGTTGACCACAAAGCTTTCTTCAAGCGGTTCGGCGTCAACCCAGCGCCCTTCGTCAACTTCAACCTGCAGACCTTTCTGCCGGTCCTGCAGCAAAAAACTGAGAAAACCGGAGTCTTTATGGGCGCCCACCCCTTGCCCGCTGTCGGTAGCATCACGCCCCGGGTAACGGATCAGTTTGATATGTTCATTGGGTTTATCGCCGTAGAGCGAGTCAAATGCCTGCTCCGGCAACGAAAGCGCCAGCGCGAAGGCGCGCAACAGTCGCAGCGACATGGCGGTCATCGCCTGCTGCCACTGCAACAGTAACGGTTTGAGTGCGGGCAACGCCTCAGGCCATTGGTTCGGCCCCTGCAAACGTGCCCAACGCGGAGTCTCATTGGCCAGTTGCAACGCAGGACGCTCCGCGCCGATATCGAACTGTTCACGCCAGTCCGGCTGTCCGCGCGTCAGTTCGGCCGCCGCTCGGTTATAACCGCGGAAATGCGGCGAATGCACCATCTGCACCGCCAGCTTGTCCGCTTCCGGCAGCGCAAAAAACTGCCTGGCATGCTGCTGCAGTTGTGCATTCAACCTGTTATCCACGCCGTGTCCGCGCAGATAGAAAAAACCTACATCACGGGCGGCCTCACGCAACCCATCAAGAAATGCCTGCCGCTGTCGCCGGTCGCCGTCAAGCTGCGAAAGACTCAGTTGCGGCAGCGTCTTCAACGTCAGTGGTGGCGTCATTATCCTGTTCCTCTTCATCTCCGATAAAAACCGGACCGCTATAAAGGCGAATGATCAGCATCGTTAACTCCTGGATGGCCAGTGCATTAGCCCTATAGTTACCACCCCGCCAGAGACGCCAGCCAATATTGTTGCGTTCTAAGTTATGCAAAGATTCAACAAAGCGTCGCAAAACTGTCATCAAGGTTTCTTATGCTCTGCGCAATTTGTTTGCCGCCACTGGCTGGCGGCTTACGCTATCCGCTATTCTGTATACACCCCCATTTAACTCCCTGCCTGCTGGAGAAATACTGATGGATTTAGCCTTATTCGACCTGGATGAAACCCTGATTGATGATGACAGCGCCAGCCTGTGGATGCGCTGGTTAGTCACCGAGGGGTTTGCGCCGGCGGAACTGGAACAGCAGGAACAGCAGCTGATGCAGCTCTATTATCAGGGCAAGCTGTCGATGGAGGATTACATGCAGGCCACGCTGGCCCCGTTGGCCGGCCTGAACACCCAGACGGTGGCCGGTTGGGTGCAGCGTTATATCCGCCGCGATATTCTGCCGCGTGTCTACCCCGCCGCCCGTGAACGACTGCTGTGGCACCGCGAGCGCGGTGACTGCATTTTGGTGATTTCCGCCACCGGCGAACATCTGGTCGCGCCGATTGCCGCACAGTTGGGTGCCGACGACGCACTGGCGATTGGCGTTGAGGTGCAAGACGGCCGCTTCACCGGTAACACTTACGGCACCATGACCTACCAACAGGGCAAGGTAACTCGCCTGAAGAAGTGGCTGGCTGAACACCCGGAGTTGAGCTTCGAGCACAGCCACGGTTACAGCGACTCACTCAACGACAAGGCGATGTTGGAATATGTCGACAGCGCCACGGTGATTAATCCGGACAGAGAGCTCAACGCGCTGGCGGTGGAGCACGGCTGGGAGATTTGCCGCTGGGAGCGCTGAATGTGCCGCCCGGTCGGCAAAAAATGCCTTCCGGTGTGACAACGGCTCAATTGTGGCGTACGAATAACAGCTTAGGTTAATTCACCCGTATAAAGAGGCGTTCTATGCTGACCATTTGGGGTCGTGAAAATTCGAACAACGTCAGAAAAGTGCTGTGGTGCGCCGCAGAACTGGAGCTGAACTACAGCCATATCAATGCCGGTGGCGCCTTTGGCAAAGTGAACGATGAGCTCTACCGTTCATTAAACCCGAACGGCCTGGTGCCGTTGCTGCAGGACGATGACTTCGTTCTGTGGGAATCCAACACCATAGTGCGCTATCTGGCGGCAAAATTTGGCAGCGAGCCGTTCTACCCGCAGGATCTGCAGGCACGCGCCAGCGCTGAGAAATGGATGGACTGGACCACCTCCACCATTGTCAGCCACTTTAGCGTAGTGTTCTGGGGCCTGGTGCGCACCAAGCCGGAACTGCGCGACATGGCCAAGATTGAAGCGGCGATCGCCGCGCTGGAAAAGCACTTCGACATCGTGGAAGAAACCCTGGGCCGCCAGCCTTATCTTTCCGGCGAGTCGTTCGGTATCGGTGACATCCCGCTCGGCAGCTTTGCTTACGCCTGGTTCTCTATGCCGATTGAGCGCCAACCCCGCCCGAACATGGAACGTTGGTATCAGCAACTAACCGAACGCCCGGCCTATCAGCGTGGCGTCATGAGTGAGTTAACCTGAGTTTTCTGCGCCCCTGCCGGGGCGCTATTATTTCTCCGCCAGTTGCCGGCACATCCCCCTGAAGTCATCTGGCCCGCCGCCCCTAACGCGCCCAGCGTGCTGACCCCATGTTTATATTAAATTTCAACATGTTGCCTTTTCCACGGACTGTGCTTAAGTTAAGGGTTCACCAAGGAGGAAACATGAACATCACCGTTACCGAGATACCTGACGAAGAAACCCTCAACGTGATCCGTTTGGGTTTGCGGGCCCATAATAGCCCGTATATTGACCCTACCCAACGCAAACCCCTTGCCGTCTATAGCCAGGATGAAGCCGGTCGGGTGGTCGCAGGCCTGACCGGTGAAACCTGGGGCAACTGGTTGAGCGTGGAATGGCTGTGGGTGGATGATTCGCAGCGCGGCAGCGGGTTAGGTCGCAAGGTGGTGCTGGCGGCGGAACAGGAAGCCAGGGCGCGGGGTTGTCGTTATGTTCGCCTGGATACCTTCAGCTTTCAGGCGCGCCCCTTCTACGAGAAACTCGGTTACCAACTACAGATGACGCTGCAGAATTATCCGGTAGAGCACGAATGTTACGTTCTCACCAAAACTCTTTTTGAATAGCAGGTGGCTTGATGGAAACCGCAACCATGGTTGTGAATTGCGTGGCGTACAAGGCCGGTCAACGGCTGGGTGAAGTGACCATTGATGATATCAGCGAGGTGGTCAAACAGCCGGACACCTTCGTCTGGCTCGGGTTGTGGCAGCCGGAAGACGCCTTTATGCGCAAGGTGCAGGAGGAGTTTGGCCTGCACGATCTGGCGATTGAGGATGCGCTTTGCGCCCACCAGCGGCCCAAGCTGGAAGCCTACGGCGATTCACTGTTTATCGTGGTCAAAACCGCGCAGTGGGGTCAGGGCGAAGTCGAATACGGCGAAACACACTTCTTCGTCGGCAAAAACTTCCTGGTTTCAGTGCGCCACGGCGCATCACCCAGCTATGCGCCGATCCGCGCCAAAGCCGAGGAAAACCACAGGCAAATGTGCCGTGGGCCGGGTTTTGCCTTGTATTCGGTGCTGGACTTTGTGGTGGATAACTACCGTACCGTGGTGGCGAAGTTCGAGCAGACCATCGAAGGCATCGAAGCCAACATGTTTAAATCGGAGTTTGATCAGGCCGCCATTGAGAACGTCTATACCCTGCGCCGTCACCTGCTGGCACTGCGCAATGCCGCGATGCCGATGGACGAAATCTGCAATCAACTGATTCGCCTGCATGAAGAGGTGATCCCGAAAGAGCTGCGCGCTTATGTACGCGACGTGCAGGACCATGCGCGCCAGGTGGTCAGCAACATCGACGATATGCGCGAAATGCTGACTAACGCCATGCACGTCAATCTGGCGCTGGTCACGGTTAAACAGAACGAAGTGGTAAAACGACTGGCGGGCTGGGGGGCGATCCTGGCGATCCCAACGGTAATATTCAGCCTGTACGGCATGAACTTCGCCAATATGCCGGAACTGAAATTCCCCTGGGCCTATCACACCATCCTCGGGGTGACCGGCGTCGGCTGCTTCTTCCTGTATCAAAAACTGAAGAGATCCGGCTGGCTGTAAGCGGCACTGGGGCTGCGCACGACAGCCCCGTTTTTACCCTTTACTCGGGCTGAACCTGCGGCAGCGGGCCTGGTCGGGTCAGCAGGCTGCCAATCAGAAAGGCCGCCCCGCCCGCCAACAGACCCCCGTAGATTGGGCTGTTGGCCTCAATGCCGTGATAATACATCAGCACCAATACGCTCAGACTGCCGGTCAGCATGCTGGCGATAGCACCGGTGCTGGTGGCGC
Source organism: Serratia sp. S4 (assembly GCF_000347995.1). Classification (NCBI taxonomy): domain Bacteria; kingdom Pseudomonadati; phylum Pseudomonadota; class Gammaproteobacteria; order Enterobacterales; family Yersiniaceae; genus Serratia; species Serratia sp. S4. Next base: position 1,730,851 of record NZ_KB661120.1, on the reverse strand, counting down.
GTTGCCAGAAAATCGCACCGATCAGCGGGATCAACATTCCGCCCACCAACAGGTTATAGGCCAGTGTTAGCGCCATCATCACGTCGCGCACCACGAACGCCAGCCCCAACATAATGCAACCCATGACAAACGTCGTGAATCTCCCGGCCGCCAGCCCACCGGAGGGTCGCTTGCGGATAGCCGGCAATACATCTTCCAGCGCGATGGTTGACGATGCCAACAAACAGGCACTGGCCGTCGACATCAGCGCCGCCAACGCCGCCGCAGCCACCAGCCCGCTAACGCCCGGCGGCAGCACCGCCTGAGCAATGGCGGCAAAGGCGCCGTCGGTATTGGTCAGTTGCGGCAGTACCAACTTGCCGGCCATGCCAATCAGAGCACCGGCCACCCCATACAGCACGCAGTACACCCCAGCCCCCAACCCGGCATAGCGAGCAATATTGGTGCTGCGGGCGGTAAATACCCGCTGCCAGATATCCTGACCAATCAGAATGCCGAAGAAGTAGATCAGGAAGAACACCAGGATGGTATCAAGCCCGATCGACGACAGCTGGTAGTAGCTGTCCGGCAACAGTTGACTGAACGCCGCCCAGCCACCCGCCTTGACGATGCTCATCGGCATCAACACCAGCATCATGCCGACGGTCATGATGATAAACTGGATGATGTCGGTTAGCGTCAACGACCACATGCCGCCCAGCGTGGAATAAAGCACTACCAAACCGCCGCCGAGCAGAATCGATGCGGTGAACGACAAATCAAACATCACCTGCATCACACTGCCGATAGCAATAATCGAGGTCACGGCCACCATCAGGTCATAAGCCAGCATAATGGCACCGCTGGTGACCCTGGCAGCCGGATGATAGCGCCGCGCCAGCACCTGGCTGACGGTGTAGAGCTTTAGCTTGAGCAAGGGTTTGGCCAACACCAGGCTCAACACCACAATCCCCGCCCCCAGCGCACCACACAGCCACACGCCCGAGATCCCGTAGGTGTAACCCAGCTTAACGCTGCCAATGGTCGACGCCCCGCCAAGCACCACGGCGGACAGCGTGCCCAGGTACAAACAGGGCCCCAGATTACGGCCGGCCACCAGATAATCTTCCTTGGTGGTGGCCCGGCGAACGCCAAGCCAACCCACCGCCCCTATCACCAAAAAGTAAAACACCACTACCAGCAGGTCGAGATTCATCGGTCACTCCGCATGCTTGTTATTATTCGGTATCAGGCGCAACGGCTCCGCCGATCGGGTTATCGGTCGCCTTATCGCGACGGCAGTACACACAGCATTTCAAACAACAGATTGGCCGCCAGTAGCGCGGTGTTGCCGGAACGATCGTAAGGCGGCGAAACCTCCACCACGTCGCTGCCGACCAGGTTCAGCCCCCGGCAGCCTCTGACAATTTCCAGGCCCTGCCAGACCGACAGCCCACCGACCTCCGGCGTGCCGGTGCCCGGTGCAAATGCCGGATCCAGGCCGTCGATGTCGAAACTGAGATAAACCGGCGCATTACCCATCTGCTCGCGCACTTCCTCCATCAGCGGTGCCAAAGAGCGGTACCAGCAGGCTTCTGCCGGTACCACGCGGAACCCCTGCTTACGCGACCAATCGAAATCATCAGCCTCATAGCCGCTGCCGCGCAGGCCAATCTGAATGACCCGTTGTGGCTGCAATAGCCCCTCTTCAAAGGCTCGCCGGAAAGTTGTTCCGTGTGCCAACTTTTCACCAAACATCTCTTCGTTGGTGTCTGAGTGAGCATCTACGTGAATCAAGCCGACCGGGCCATATCGGCTGGCCATGGCGCGCAGCACTGGTAACGTCAGCGTGTGATCGCCCCCCAGCGTCAGTGGAATGCAGCCGTGGGCCAGAATGCCGTTATAGGCCAACTCAATGCGACGAACGCTGTCTTCCAGGCTGTAAGGATTGATGGCGATATCCCCCAGGTCGGCCACCTGCAGCCGTTCAAAAGGTGCGGCAGCGGTGCCCATGTTGTATGGGCGGATCATCACCGATTCCTGGCGGATTTGCCGCGGCCCGTAGCGCGTGCCACTGCGGTTTGAGGTACCAATATCGAGGGGAATACCGACGAAGGCCGCATTCAGCCCCCGCGCATCGTCGGCAACGGGCAGACGCATCATGGTAGGGATACCGGCAAAACGCGGCATATCATTGCCACTCTGGGGTTGATTCAGCATGATCTTTCCTTATTCGGCTGTCAGATAATTTCAACATTTGGATAACAAACACAGGCTACCCGCCCCCTGACAGGGCTACCATTCCATCTTTGGGATGTAAGTATTGAAAACACCGATGTTTGTTAACACATTGAAGCATTGGATTTTATTTAACATTCATGCCATAAAAAGACAGTTTTACGGCCGCCAGCTTCACTTTGGGGATGTTATGAAATGGTTAATTTCGCGCTATTACTGCGGAGGAAAGGATGCTCACCAACCTAAGCGATATTGATCTGCGGCTGCTGCGGGTCTTCGTCGCCGTCGCCGAAGCCCATGGCGTCAGCGCCGCCCAGGAAACGTTGCTGATGAACCAGTCGACCATCAGCACCCATCTCGCCACCCTGGAAACCCGGCTGGGATTTCGCCTCTGTCAGCGAGGCCGATCCGGTTTTATGCTGACGCCGAAAGGCGAACGCATGCTGATCGCCTGCCGCACCCTGTTCAACGCCGCGCGTGATTTCACCCGCGTCAGTCAGTCGCTGAACGGGCTACTGACCGGTGATTTGCAGATTGGTCTGGTGGATAATCTGGTGTCGCTGCCGGGCAATCCCTTCAGCCATGCCATCAAACAATTTCAACGCCGACACCAGGATGTGCAGTTACAGTGCCGCATTTGCGCCCCCGGCGAAATAGAACAGGGGTTGCTGAATCAGCAACTCGATTTGGGCATCGGTTATTTCGGTCAGCAGTTGGACGAGTTGCAGTATCAGCCCTGGATAGCAGAGACGCAGGCGGTTTATTGCAGCAGCGATCATCCGCTGTTTTCGCTGGAGCAACCGGGGCGTGAACAGATTGAAAATGCACGCTGGGTTAAACGCGGCTATTTGTTGGCACAGCAACTTTGTCCGCTGGCACCGTTAAATCTCGGCGCCGTCGCCCATCATATGGAAGGAGTCGCCCATTTGGTGCTCAGCGGCGAGTATCTCGGTTACCTGCCCACCCATTACGCTGCGCGTTGGGTAGAGCAAGGCGTATTGAAACAGTTAGGGGGGCAAGCGCTGTCTTATCAGGCGGCATTGAGTCTGGTGACCCGGCCGGGGTTGCCGAAGGAGGCACTGAGCGCATTGCTGGAGGATTTGCAGCGCGCCGGAGAGATTTCAGCCGCTATGGTGTTGATGCAGTAACCAGCGTGCGAAAGCATAAAAAAATGCCCCACATTTGGCAGGGCATCTTCACTCGCTTAATTGACCGGCATACGCGCCGGATCCGGGTACTGATATTCAAACCCCAGTTCATTGCAGATACGGCTGCCGTCCACCAGACGACCGCCCTGCTCCGTTTCGGCGGCAAACTGCGGCGGCGACAGATTTAACTGTTCAGCCAGAGCCGGGTAGAACTCACGCTTGGTGGGATGGGCCGGGGCGCACAGGTTATAAACGTGGCCGCCTTTCGGCAGTTTCAGCAACAGTTGGATCGCGCCGATCACGTCGTCCTGATGCACCAGATTGACTCCTTGCGAACCGCCTTTGACATCGACTTTGCCCGCCAGGAAACGCCCGGGATGGCGATCGCCCCCCACCAGCCCCGCCAGACGCAAAATATCCACCGAGGTGTTCGGCAGTTCATGCAGCCAACGCTCCAGCTCTGCCAGCACCAGGCCGGAAGGTGAAACCGGCTTCAGCGGCGAATCTTCGCGTACCGTGCCAGTGGTTTCCCCGTACACCGAGGTTGAACTGGTAAACAGAATGCGCGGCACACCGAAGGCCATCGCGCTGTCCACCAGCATGCGCACCGCATTAAAATAGTTTTCGCTGCCTTCGACGGTGCGGCGGGCTGGGAGTGTTATCACCAGCGCATCGACGCGCAGCAGCGCCTCCAGATCCTCCGGCTCGCAAATCAGTTCCGGCGTCAGTTCCAGCTGATAGCATTCGATCCCGCTCATCCGTGCGGCCTCGACGCCATCCGGCGTGGTTTTACTGCCAACAACGTCAAACCCACGGCTCATCAGCGACAGAGCCAGCGGCATACCCAACCAACCCAGGCCAATAATGGCTACCTTTTTCATCAGCTTCCTCTCTTGAAGACTGCAACGCTTTGCCCATTAAGGCTACGCCAGTCGGCGTAGTGATTCAATCCACCGACCTTAAGCTTAGGTAAAGTCGCGTCTTGCTAATAATTCATCCTGTTTCAATAAATTAAATTTATGACGAGAAAAAAGAGTTGCGTGAAAGACAGTGGATAGTTTAGGTTAATTAGCAATTGAGTTTGTAGCGACTTTATACAGAGAAAACACCATGACACGCATTCAGTTCAGCCACCATCATCACCATCACCCTGACTAGTCTTTCAGGCGATGTGTGCTGGAAGACGGTTTTTTAATCTTCCAGTGGCGCGCAGAATGCAAGAGAGAGCCCTCGGAAGATTTCTTCCGAGGGTTTTTTTTTGGCTCCGGACAGACAGATAAAATAATTTTCATAATAAATTCATAAAATTACAGATTAAACAGAGGTTACCATGCTGGATAAAACACGTTTACGGATAGCAATGCAGAAATCGGGCCGCCTGAGTGATGAGTCTCAGGAATTGCTGGCGCGCTGCGGTATCAAAATCAACCTGCAGCAACAACGCCTGATCGCCTTCGCAGAGAATATGCCGATCGATATCCTGCGCGTCCGTGATGACGACATCCCGGGCCTGGTGATGGATGGCGTGGTCGACCTGGGTATTATCGGTGAGAACGTGCTGGAAGAAGAGCTGCTCACCCGCCGCGCTCAAGGCGAAGACCCACGTTATTTCACCCTGCGTCGCCTGGATTTCGGCGGTTGCCGCCTGTCGCTGGCCACCTCGCTCGACAGTGAATACACCGGCCCGCAAAGCCTGCAAGATGCCCGCATCGCCACCTCTTATCCACACCTGCTCAAGCAATATCTCGACAAACAGGGCGTGCGCTTCAAATCCTGTTTGCTGAACGGTTCGGTTGAAGTCGCTCCACGTGCCGGTTTGGCCGACGCCATCTGTGACCTGGTCTCCACCGGCGCCACGCTGGAAGCCAATGGGCTGCGTGAAGTTGAAGTGATTTACCGCTCGAAAGCCTGCCTTATCCAACGCGATGGCGAAATGCCGGAAGCCAAACAGCAATTAATCGACCGTCTGATGACCCGTATTCAGGGCGTGATCCAGGCGCGTGAATCCAAGTACATCATGCTGCACGCGCCGAGCGAGCGTCTGGACGAAATCGTCGCGCTGCTGCCGGGTGCCGAACGCCCGACCATTCTGCCATTGGCCGGGGCACAGAACCGCGTAGCCATGCACATGGTCAGTAGCGAAACCCTGTTCTGGGAAACCATGGAAAAACTGAAAGCGCTCGGTGCCAGCTCGATTCTGGTATTGCCTATTGAGAAGATGATGGAGTAAGGCCATGTCGAACTTTAATACTCTGGTCAACTGGGCAGACTGCAGCGCCGAACAGCGCACGGCACTGCTGATGCGTCCGGCGATCTCCGCCTCGGACAGCATCACCCGCACGGTGAGCGAAATCCTCGACAACGTGAAGGCCAATGGCGATCAGGCGCTGCGCGAATACAGCGCCAAATTTGATAAAACCGAAGTTGGCGCACTGCGCGTCACCGCAGAGCAAATAACGGCTGCCAGCGCGCGTCTGGGTGATGAGATCAAGCAGGCAATGGCAATTGCAGTCGCCAACGTGGAAACCTTCCACAATGCGCAAAAACTGCCGCCGGTTGATGTAGAAACCCAGCCGGGTGTGCGTTGCCAGCAGGTAACCCGCCCGATCGACTCGGTTGGGCTATATATTCCCGGCGGTTCTGCCCCGCTGTTTTCTACGGTGCTGATGCTGGCGACACCGGCACACATCGCCGGTTGCCGCCGCGTAGTGCTGTGTTCACCGCCGCCGATTGCCGATGAAATTCTGTATGCCGCGCAACTGTGCGGAGTGGAAGAGGTGTTTCAGGTTGGCGGTGCTCAGGCGATCGCCGCTATGGCATTCGGTACCGATTCCGTACCGCGCGTGGCAAAAATCTTCGGGCCGGGCAATGCCTTTGTCACCGAAGCCAAACGCCAGGTCAGCCAACGACTGGACGGCGCCGCCATCGATATGCCGGCCGGCCCTTCCGAAGTGCTGGTGATCGCCGACGCCGGTGCCACTCCGGCATTCGTCGCCTCGGACCTGCTGTCGCAGGCGGAGCACGGCCCGGATTCGCAGGTGATTTTGTTGACACCGGAAGCCGCGATGGCGCAGGCGGTACGTGATGCTGTAGAACAGCAACTGGCACAATTACCCCGCGCCGAGACTGCACGTCAGGCGCTGGCCAGTAGTCGACTGATTGTCACCAAAGATTTGGCCGAATGCGTGGCCATCAGCAATCAGTATGGCCCGGAACACCTGATCATTCAGACCCGCGACGCCCGCGCTCTGGTCGACAGCATCACCAGCGCCGGTTCGGTATTCCTTGGCGACTGGTCACCGGAGTCCGCCGGTGACTATGCGTCCGGCACCAACCACGTGCTGCCAACCTATGGTTACACCGCCACCTGCTCCAGTTTGGGGCTGGCGGACTTCCAAAAGCGCATGACGGTACAAGAGCTGACGCCGCAGGGCTTTATGAACCTGGCCGCCACCATTGAAACCCTGGCCGCCGCCGAGCAGTTGATTGCCCACAAAAACGCCGTGACCCTGCGCGTTGCCGCCCTGAAGGAGCAAGCATGAGCATTGAAAATCTGGCACGCACCAACGTTCGCGATCTGACCCCTTATCAGTCGGCACGCCGCCTGGGTGGCAACGGCGACGTGTGGTTGAACGCCAACGAATACCCGATCGCCCCAGAGTTCCAACTGACCGCTCAAACCTTTAACCGTTACCCGGAGTGCCAACCGGCACTGGTGATCGAACGCTACGCCGAGTACGCCGGGGTTAAAAAGGAACAGGTGCTGGTCAGTCGTGGGGCAGACGAAGGTATCGAACTGCTGATCCGCGCATTCTGCGAGCCGGGAAAAGACGCCATCCTGTTCTGCCCGCCGACCTACGGCATGTATGCCGTCAGCGCCGAAACCTTTGGCGTGGAGCGTCGTACCGTGGCGGCCAAACAGGACTGGCAGCTGGATTTGCCGGCCATCGCCGACAGCCTGGACAACGTAAAACTAATTTACGTCTGCAGCCCCAACAACCCGACGGGTAACCTGATCGATGCCAACGATCTACGCAGCCTGCTGGAAATGGCCAAGGGCAAGGCGATCGTTGCGGTCGACGAGGCCTATATTGAATTCTGCCCACAGGCCAGCGTCGCCGGCTGGCTAAATGACTATCCGCACCTGGCTATCTTGCGCACCCTGTCCAAGGCCTTTGCGCTGGCTGGGTTGCGCTGCGGTTTTACCCTCGGCAATGAAGATTTAATCGCTCTGCTGCTGAAGGTGATCGCCCCTTACCCGCTCTCCACTCCGGTCGCCGATATCGCCGCTCAGGCGCTCAGCACCGAGGGGATCCGCATCATGCGCCAACGGGTTACCGAGATTGCTGCCAACCGTAGTTGGCTGCTGCAGGCGCTGCAAAACTGCGCCTGCGTTGAACAGGTTTTCACCAGCGACAGCAATTACCTGCTGGCACGATTCACTGCCTCCAGTAATGTGTTTAAAACCTTGTGGGATCAGGGCATCATCTTAAGAGACCAAAATAAACAACCGGGGTTATCCGGCTGCCTGCGCATCACCATAGGCACCCGTGAAGAATGCCAGCGCGTGGTTGATGTGCTGTCTGCCCTGCCCGGTGCAACCAAGACTCGCCAGGAGCCAATGTGAGCCAGAAATTCCTCTTTATTGACCGTGACGGCACGCTGATTGCTGAACCACCAGAAGATTTCCAGGTCGACCGCCTGGATAAACTGGCGCTGGAGCCGGACGTGATCCCTTGCCTGCTGGAGCTGCAGCAGGCGGGTTATCAACTGGTGATGATCACCAACCAGGATGGCCTCGGCACCGCCAGTTTCCCACAGGAAACCTTCGATCCGCCGCATAACCTGATGATGCAGATCCTCAGCTCACAGGGTATTCATTTTGAAGATATTCTGATCTGCCCGCACCTGCCGGCGGACAACTGTGACTGCCGCAAGCCGAGGACCGCGCTGGTCAAAGGTTATCTGGAACCCGGCGTGATGGATACCGTTCACAGCTACGTGATAGGCGATCGTCCGACCGACGTGCAACTGGCTGAGAATATGGGTATTCAGGGGTTGCGCTATCAGCGTGGCTCTCTGGGTTGGAAAGAAATTACTCGCCAACTGACCCAGCGCGATCGCCATGCACAGGTTAACCGCGTGACCAAGGAAACGCAGATTGACGTCAACGTCTGGCTGGATCGCGAAGGCGGCAGCAAGATCAAGACCGGCGTGGGCTTCTTCGACCACATGCTGGATCAGATTGCCACCCACGGCGGTTTCCGCATGGATATCAACGTCAAAGGCGATCTGTATATCGACGATCACCACACGGTGGAAGACACCGGCCTGGCGCTCGGTGAAGCGCTGAACAAGGCGCTGGGCGATAAGCGCGGCATCGCACGTTTCGGCTTTGTGCTGCCGATGGACGAGTGCCTGGCACGCTGTGCGCTGGATATTTCCGGCCGCCCACACCTGGAATACAAAGCGGAATTCAACTATCAGCGCGTCGGCGATCTGAGCACCGAAATGGTCGAGCACTTCTTCCGTTCGCTGTCCTACACCATGGGCTGCACCCTGCACCTGAAAACCAAGGGCAAAAACGACCACCACCGTGTCGAAAGCCTGTTCAAAGTGTTTGGCCGCACGCTGCGCCAGGCGATCCGCGTTGAGGGCAACACCCTCCCGAGCTCGAAAGGAGTGCTGTGATGGACGTGGTGATTCTGGACACCGGCTGCGCTAACCTGGCCTCCGTCACCTACGCGGTGCAGCGTTTGGGCTACCGCCCGGAAGTGAGCCGTGACCCGGAGATCGTACTGCGCGCCGACAAGCTTTTTCTGCCAGGGGTTGGCACCGCGCAGGCGGCGATGGATCAACTGGAACAACGCGAGCTGATTGAGTTGATCAAGGCCTGTACCCAACCGGTGCTGGGGATTTGCCTCGGCATGCAGTTGCTGGCAAAAAGCAGCGAAGAGAACGGCGGCATCGACACGCTGGGCATTATCGATACTCCGGTAACCCAGATGACCGACTTCGGCCTGCCGTTGCCGCACATGGGCTGGAATCAGGTGTCTGCGCAGGCGGGTCATCACCTGTTCCGCGGCATCGAAGACGGTGCCTACTTCTACTTCGTTCACAGCTATGCGATGCCGATATGCCCAAGCACCATCGCCCAGGCGAATTACGGCGAGCCCTTTACCGCCGCCGTGCAAAAAGACAATTTCTTCGGCGTGCAGTTTCATCCAGAGCGATCTGGCGCGGCCGGTGCGCAACTGTTGAAAAACTTTCTGGAGATGTAGGCAGCATGATTATTCCGGCTTTGGATTTGATCGACGGCAACGTGGTGCGTCTGCATCAGGGCGATTACGGCCAGCAGCGCGACTACGGTAACGATCCATTGTTACGCCTGCAGGACTATCAGCAACAGGGCGCACAGGTGCTGCATCTGGTCGACCTGACCGGCGCGAAAGACCCGACCGCGCGCCAAATCCCCCTGCTGCGCAAGCTGCTGGCGGGAGTTAACGTACCGGTACAGGTTGGCGGCGGCATTCGCAATGAGCAGGACGTCGCTGCCCTGCTGGAGGCCGGCGCAACCCGCGTGGTGATCGGCTCCACCGCGGTAAAACAGCCGCAGCTGGTACAGGGCTGGTTCGAACGCTACGGCGCCGATGCCATGGTGCTGGCGCTGGACGTGCGCATTGACGCAGACGGCACCAAACGCGTGGCCATCAGCGGCTGGCAGGAAAACTCGGATGCCACGCTGGAACAGGTGGTTGAGCAGTTCTTGCCTTATGGCCTCAAACACGTGCTGTGCACCGATATTTCCCGTGACGGGACATTGGCCGGTTCCAACGTGGCGCTGTATCAGGAAATCAGCCAACGATACCCGCAGATCGCCTTCCAGGCCTCTGGCGGTATCGGTAATCTGGATGATATCGCCCAGTTGCGCGGCAGTGGCGTTGAGGGTGTGATTGTGGGGCGTGCCCTGCTGGAAGGTAAGTTTAGCGTTGAGGAGGCGATCGCATGCTGGCAAAACGGATAATCCCGTGCCTGGATGTTAAAGACGGGCAGGTAGTGAAAGGCGTGCAGTTCCGCAACCATGAAATTATCGGCGACATCGTGCCGCTGGCGCAGCGCTATGCGCAGGAAGGCGCAGATGAACTGGTGTTTTACGATATCACCGCGTCAAGCGATGGCCGGGTGGTAGATAAAAGCTGGGTATCACGCGTGGCTGAGGTGATTGATATCCCCTTCTGCGTCGCCGGTGGAATTAAAAGCCCGGAAGACGCCAGCCAGATCCTGTCTTTTGGCGCCGACAAGATTTCCATCAACTCCCCGGCGCTGGCCGACCCGACGCTGATTAGCCGCCTGGCGGATCGCTTTGGCGTACAGTGCATTGTGGTCGGTATTGATACCTGGTTCGAAGCCGAAACCGGCAAGTATCACGTTAACCAGTATACCGGAGACGAAAGCCGCACCCGCGTTACTGAGTGGGAAACCCTGGATTGGGTGAAAGAAGTGCAGAAGCGCGGCGCCGGCGAAATTGTGCTGAATATGATGAATCAGGACGGCGTGCGTAACGGTTACGATTTGGAACAGCTGCGCCTGGTGCGCGAAGTGTGCAAAGTGCCATTAATCGCCTCCGGCGGCGCTGGCACCATGGAGCACTTCCTGGAAGCCTTCCGCGATGCCGATGTCGATGGCGCACTGGCCGCTTCGGTGTTCCACAAACAAATCATTAATATCGGTGACCTGAAAAGGTTCTTGTCCGAACAAGGTGTGGAGATCCGCCTGTGTTAACAGAACAACAAAGAAACCAGCTGGACTGGGAAAAAACGGATCGCTTGCTGCCGGTGATCGTCCAGCATGCCGTATCCGGCGAAGTGCTGATGCTCGGCTATATGAATCAGGAAGCGCTGGCCGTGACCGAACAGAGCGGCAAGGTTACCTTTTTCTCACGCACCAAACAGCGCCTGTGGACCAAGGGCGAAAGCTCTGGCCACTTCCTTAACGTAGTCAGCATCACCCCGGACTGCGACAACGACACGCTGTTGATTCTGGCCAATCCAATAGGCCCCACCTGCCACCTGGGTAACACCAGTTGCTTCCACCCGGCCAGCAGCGATTGGGGTTTTCTGTATCAGCTGGAACAACTGCTGGCAGAACGCAAGACGGCCAGCCCTGACAGCTCTTACACTGCCAGCCTGTACGCCAGTGGCACCAAGCGTATCGCGCAGAAAGTCGGGGAAGAAGGCGTGGAGACCGCACTGGCCGCTACGGTGAATGACCGCGAAGAATTGACCAACGAAGCTTCTGATCTGATTTATCACCTGTTGGTGTTGCTGCAGGATCAGGATTTGGACTTGAGCAAAGTGATTGGCCGGTTGCGCGAGCGGCACCAGAAATAACCCTGTTTTTCAGGCAAAAAAAAGCCGCCGGGCGTTAACCTCGGCGGCTTTTTTATGCTTCAAACGTCGGGATTATTCCATCCATTCGGTATGGAACACGCCTTCTTTGTCGATACGTTTGTAGGTGTGAGCACCGAAGTAGTCGCGCTGCGCCTGGATCAGGTTGGCAGGCAGAACCGCTGAACGGTAGCTGTCGTAGTAGGCAATCGCCGCAGAGAAGGTCGGCGTAGGGATGCCGTTTTGCACCGCGTAGGACACCACGTCACGCAGCGCCTGCTGGTATTCATCAGCAATCTGCTTGAAGTATGGCGCCAGCAGCAGGTTAGCGATATCCGCGTCGTGTGCATAAGCGTCGGTGATTTTCTGCAGGAACTGTGCGCGGATGATACAACCGGCGCGGAAGATCTTGGCAATATCGCCGTAGTGCAGATCCCAGTTGTTTTCTTTGGAAGCGGCCTTCAATTGAGAGAAGCCCTGCGCATAAGAAACGATTTTGCCCAGGTACAGTGCACGGCGCACTTTCTCAATGAATTCAGCCTTGTCACCGCTCACTGGGGTCGCTTTAGGACCGGTCAGCACTTTAGATGCAGCCACACGCTGGTCTTTCAGTGAGGACAGGTAGCGAGCGAACACTGACTCAGTGATCAGTGACAGCGGCTCGCCCAGATCCAGAGAGCTCTGGCTGGTCCATTTGCCGGTGCCTTTGTTGGCAGCTTCGTCCAGGATCACATCAACCAGGTATTTACCTTCTTCATCTTTCTTGGTGAAGATATCTTTGGTGATGTCGATCAGGTAGCTGTTCAGTTCGCCCTTGTTCCACTCGGCAAAAGTTTCAGCCAGCTGTTCGTTGCTCAGATTCAACGCCTGTTTTAACAGGGAGTAAGCTTCTGCAATCAGCTGCATGTCGCCGTACTCGATACCGTTGTGTACCATCTTCACATAGTGACCGGCACCGTCAGCGCCGATATAGGTCACGCAAGGCTCGCCTTCCGCTACCGCAGCGATTTTCTTCAGGATTGGCGCCACCAGCTCGTAAGCTTCTTTCTGACCGCCAGGCATGATTGAAGGCCCTTTCAGCGCGCCCTCTTCACCACCGGAAACGCCGGTACCGATGAAGTTGAAGCCTTGATCAGACAGTTCGCGGTTACGACGGATGGTGTCCTGATAGTAGGTGTTGCCACCGTCGATCAGGATGTCACCTTTATCCAGGTGCGGAGTCAGGGAAGCAATGGTCTTGTCAGTCGCTTCACCCGCTTTCACCATCAGCAAGATGCGGCGCGGTTTTTCCAGCGATTCAACGAACTCTTCGACGGTATAGTGCGGCACCAGGTTTTTACCTGGATTCTCGGCAATAACTTCATCAGTTTTATCGCCTGAACGGTTAAAGATCGAAACGGTGTAACCACGGCTTTCGATGTTCAGTGCCAGATTGCGGCCCATTACCGCCATGCCGACAACGCCGATTTGTTGCTTGGACATTGAAGAACTCCTGTCTGAGGATGACCCTGTTAACAACTGTGGCCAACAGGTTTTGTGATGTGGCACACATGTTAACTCAGGAAGCTGCCGCGTGGGTAGTGATTGGTGCGATAGGTCACATATTGAGTTTCAAGAGATTGAATTGTAGCCTAAAACTTTCAGCTATCTGAGCTCATAAGAAAAAAACCGGCCAGTAAACTGGCCGGTCGATTTTTACCTATCGGCCTGATAAAAGCATATTTATGAGCCGGTAGTTTCGGCCTGTCGCGCCTTGAATATCTTGACCTTCTCAGCCAGCATGAGTTCACTGTTGCGTATCATGTCGGTGTATTGTGTATTAACAAAACCCCACAACGTTGAATATTGATCTTCAGCGTAACCAACCATAAATGGCAATGTCGTCACCACAGTCAATCCTGGAGCTGACTCAAGATAGCGATCGATAGTGTTGTTCTGGGAGTCGATGTTTTTCTCATCCCACTGACTGATAAGTTCAATGCCACGGCGGGAATAAATGTTCATTACCATGCTAGTCATGCGGTTGATGTAGACATATTCGATACCGTCGATTTCTTTTACCGCCAGAATTCTGGTGTCATCGTGCAAATGCGCAATAATGCCGGCAAACACATGCCAATCCCACTTGGTTGCCCGTAAATGCCCAACGACCTTCTCGAGCCGAATGTCAAAATCAGCCGGGAATAACACGTCATCTTCGCAAATTATCGCCATTTCAGTTTTGCGATCGGCTAATGTCGACAGCATATACTTATAGCTCATGCCGCAACCAATCCAGCCAATACGATGGCGGACACCTTCAACCACCTGGAAGCCATGTGTCGGTTTACTAAGAAATGCCTGTTTACGTACAGGAGTTTCAGTCAGTGACAAACACAGCTTAGGAATATCCACCTCATTGTGCGGAATAAAGTCGACACTATTTTTGTAAACCTGGAAGTCAATGAGATCGTTAGCCAGTAAATAACGTTTGAAGTAAGTGTCAAACTGCGTATCCAAACGAGTAAAATCAGCTATATCCTGACGGCGACGCGCATAGAAGTTGTCATCAGACAACAGACGCTCAATTTTATCAGCCATTGCATCAATGTCGCCCACCGGCGCAAAATCGATTACGTTCCCCAAGTTACTATGATACTGAATATCAGAACTTGTTTCGCTGACAATAGGTGTGCCGAGTGACAACGTTTCATACAGCCGCGTAGTCTCCAACAAGGCATCTTCATAATAATGAATATTGACGATCAATTTCGCACGCTGTACCAGTCGGGTCAAATCTTGGCCAAATACCTCTGAGGCAATATGGACATTGAAACGCTGACTTAGCTGGCGCAGATAATCTTGGCGGCGTTCACAGTTAGGATCGCCATAGAACAGAACATCAATCGGTTTTTCATCGTTAACCGGCTGCAATTTATAGCCAGTTTGGCTCAAATGCTCAGCATAATTCTCATAAGACGATACGGGCATATAGAACAGCTTTTGATACGGCACACCATGCTGAAGCAGGTATTCGATATTGGTCAACGAGTAATCAAAGACAGCAATTGCACGCTCCAGAATGGCAAAATACTCAGTCGTAAACCAACGAGGGTTAATTGACTGTTCCATTTGGAATGCCACGAAGTTCTTCGGTAACTCAGGGAACATTTGCGGACAAATAACGATATGCATTTGTCCGCTGTCGGACACTGAGGAATAAGCATGGATTATGGTTACCCCTAATCCGATATCGGTCAGTGACTTTTGCACTCGATGAGCGACATACAGAGTGTGTCTGGAGGCAAGAATTACCACATGCTGGGTATCAATATGCGTCAGTGGCATCGGTGCATCCGCAGTATTTTGCGCGGCCCGTCGCAGGCTGGATTTCAATTCGGAAAACTGTCCTTTACCCACCAGGCCGAAGGCTGTTTTTGCCTTGCGTCCCAATGCACGATAAGGCTGTGGGTGGCTTCGGAACGCGTGCCAGATCTTGGCGGTTAAGGAGCGATTGCCTGCAAACTGATGCGTAAAATAGTGGCGGGTAAAGTCGCGTATAACACCAAATTCACCACGTACTGCGCGGCCCACCATCCTTACCGGCATAGTTAGCTTCCATGACAAGCTATTGCGCATCCGGGCCATTACAGAATGTTGCTGCTCCAGAACACCTTCTTTTTGGCTTAGAGCAGAATGCAACTCATAAATTTCATGCGTTTTACTTCCAACTTCTGCCTGTAATGCCTCAAGCTCCTGTTCCAGTTCTTCAGCGCGTTTATCTTCTTCGACGACTTTCAACTGCAATAATGCATCTTCATGCTGTCGCTGCTTTTGCAGCAACGACTCTTGCAGGTGCAGGTTCTCCTCCAACTGCATCCGCAACTGTGTTTTTCTCTGCTGCAGTTGATGCTCCAAAGACTCAATCAACTGGTGTTTTTCTTCAATACTTTGTTTTTGCTGATCAATAACACGAAAAATCTCTGCACGAACGTCGTTATCACGCTTAACACGGTCAGAGATCAGCTCACCGATAGTCATCCCTTTCATGCTTGTCAATTCGTCAGCCCCAGCTGAATAATAATTTAAATGATAACGCACTATGTCTATTTCCGCTG
The DNA here is from genome assembly GCF_000347995.1 of Serratia sp. S4. Taxonomy (NCBI): domain Bacteria; kingdom Pseudomonadati; phylum Pseudomonadota; class Gammaproteobacteria; order Enterobacterales; family Yersiniaceae; genus Serratia; species Serratia sp. S4. The sequence continues at coordinate 1,715,002 of NZ_KB661120.1, read as the reverse complement.
GTTCAGACAGACGAAAATGTAGATAGTCCGTATCGAATATCAGATCAAATGGCACGAGATAAGCAAACAGATAGAATGCCATTCTGTTGGCGCGCTCAGATTCATCGACCACATCGTTGATAAAACTGTAAGAGCTATCACCCAGTATCTGAACCTCACTTCCCAGCAACAGGCCTTCCAACCCAACGCTTGAGTTTATTGTCACTACTCTCCGACAACGATGCAGAAACTCAAGGCTATTAGGTGAATGATCAATTTCAGATTGCACATTTTGCAGTTGAAAACGACTGCCGGGGTGAACTCGAATCAGCAGGTTGTCGCTAGGACACAAAGTTTGTGCATAGGACAACAATGATAAGTTATTAAAACCGTTACTATAGGCAATGATGTTCGAATCATCTTCGACCTGCATGACCAACCCAATATCAAATTCAGCATCGCCTTTCTGCGGCAGTAATACCTGAGCAAAAAATCGGTGCAACTCACCCATAGGTAGCTGAACTTTGCAATCTTGCGCCACCCTTAGGTAACGTGTCTGCGCCTCAGTATTCCCATTCACACCGCTGAAATCAATATAGCCGGTTCCCACATACATTGGTGCACGTAGAGGCCCCACTTCAAAGTGGATCACGGGGATCGACAATTCCTGTGCTACATTTTCCAGTGACGGGCAATTGCAGATACTGAGTATCGCCTTAATTCCAAGTTTTTTCTTATCCAGTAATACTCTACGCAGCTCAGCTTCCAACTCTGGTATGCTCTGCGTTAGAAATGCTTGGAATGCTGCCATTGGATTATGGTGATAATCATTCAATAAACGATTGAACAGTTCTTCATCAAGCAGGCTGAATTTATGCTGGTTGAACGTATCTTGGCTCGGCAGCGAATAACCCAAGTTGCGCATCGTGGGGTCGTCGAATTCCCAGCGCCCTTGTTCACGCCACTCAAGCGGATCTCGCAGGTAATCGCTACCAGTAATAAAGAGACTTTTTTCCTTTAAGGTACTAAGCAGGCGATAAAACACCCACAGGTAAGGCGCTTTGACACCTCGGAAAGAATAAGGCGGTAAAAAAACAGCCAGCATAGCGTTACTCCTCCTCCAGCGAAATTTGTACCGGAGCATGAATGACACCACCCAACTCGCGCGATGACCAAAACTTCAACCTCATCATCGGACGACGCTGGTCAAGCTCTTCCCGCTCCCCTTTGCCAACCCGAGCCAATCCACAGTGCACCAGGTAGTCACCGGAATTTATCGGCAACTTGACCTTATAAACGATATGCTGCTCACCGGGTTTCAGAGTGATCGGAACGCCGGCACCGATATTGCTGTCACCCCAAATATCGCCCCCTTGCGCTTTGGAAATTGATACACCAAGCGCTATGTCCTCAATAAGCTCTGATGACAACAAGGTATAGTCAAAAGTCAACTCTTCCCCAGCTCGTACCAATGGTTTTTCTGACAGTGGGGTGCCATCCGCTTTATAGATCTGCAGATTTTCGATAATGGCACGCGCAGTGCCAAAACGCTTCTCCCCGACTTCAATATTGGTCTGTTCTGACTGAATAGCCTGAAGCGTCGCCACATCCTTGACGGCAGAGCCATCGACATGTTGACGTTTTTCTTTTGGAGCGGCCTGAGTCAGCAACATGCCTTTTTCATAAGCGAGAACCGCTGCCAATACGTCATGCGTATCTCCGACCAGCTGCCCGTCGTTCATTACCAGACAGCGATCGGCATACTCAAGAATACTGCCGGTGGAATGGGTAACCATAATAATAGTTACCCCTTTGGCACGTAGCGCTTCCATACGTTTATAGCACTTATATTGGAATCCGATATCGCCTACGGCCAACGCCTCATCGACGATCAATATCTCTGGATCAACACAGGCCTGAACAGCAAATGCCAAACGGACATACATCCCACTGGAGTAGGTTTTTACGGGTTGATCAATAAACTCGCCAATATCTGCAAAATCAATAATTTCCTGAAATCGCGCGTCAATCTGCTCACGCGAAAATCCCAAAACAGAGCCATTGAGATAGACGTTGTCACGGCCGGTGAATTCCGGATTGAATCCAGCTCCCAGTTCCAGCAGAGCGGCAATCCGACCGTTAACCTGAATCTCACCTTCCGTCGGAGTTAAAGTGCCACAAATCATTTGCAGCAGGGTTGATTTTCCAGCGCCATTACGCCCGATAATTCCAACAGTTTCCCCTTTATTTATGCTGAAGGAGACATCTCTCAGTGCCCAAAACTCGCGAAAGTAACGTCGAGACTCGCGGCGGACAGCTCGCTGCAATTTAGGTGCAAAAAATTGCTTCAGGCGGTCACGTGGACGATCGTAAATCTGATAGCATTTGCTTAATCCTTTGACTTCAATTGCAATTTCATTAGAGGACATCGGCAAACCCCTTTCTGGTTTTCTGGAAGAATACATAACCCAGCCAAGCCACTATGGTTGCGGCCAACGTATATATCACCAACCCTTGCCAATCAGGAAAACGTCCCCAAATCAACACACTACGAGCTTGTTCGATAATAAAAGTCAGCGGATTGAGCATGATCCAGATACGGTATTTTTCCGGCAGTGCGGTAACCGGGAAGAAGACCGGAGACAAAAACATCATTACCGTGGTGATAATCACCGTCGTCTGGCTCACATCACGGATAAAGACGCCAAGGGAGGCCAGGATCCACCCCAACCCTAGGCAAAAAATCACTAACGGTAAAAATACCAGCGGTATAAATACCACCGTCCAATGCAGGAAACCGTTAAAAATGAAAAAGGCGCACAACAAAACTACCAGGCTAATCAACGTATGGAACAACGCAGCACAGAGACCAATCACCGGTAGCGTTTCCAATGGAAATACCACCTTTTTGACATAGTTCGTGTTACCCAAAATGATTTGCGGCGCGCGGTTGATCACTTCAGCAAAAAAACCATGAACGATCATACCGACAAACAAAATGACGGCAAACTGCGTACGGCTCTCATCGCCCCCCACTGACCAGCGGGCTTTAAAAACTACAGAAAATACAAAAGTGTAGACAACCAACATAAATAGAGGGTTTAAAAACGACCAAGCCAGCCCCATCGTTGATCCTTTGTATCGGCCAACGACTTCTCTCTTGGTCATTTGCAAAATTAGTGACTTGAATCCCCATAATGCGCGTACCAGCGCAAACGGAGTCAACGGCATTTTTTTATGGGGATTATTCATTTGCCAGCCTCCATAGTGCTATCAGCAACGCACACCCTGCGCCCATAATTAATATTAACAAACATAATCAATACCTTAGGTTCAACTTAATGTTTACAGCCAGGCCTTAGAGACCATCGTGCACAGAGGTCATTGGGATCGTTTTTAAGTACTTTTGGTTGTAATGGCAGCGTTCACGGTCAAAAAACCAACCCCACTTGTTAAAGTACAATATGGCTGAATGAATATGATATCTTAGTAAAATCAAACTTTTATATGACCCCTTACCGAACACATGTGTGATTGTCGTTCCCGAATAATAAATAATATCCGTCAACTTCAAAGCTCGGCGACAAAGATCCACATCCTCCAGATACATAAAATATCGCTCATCAAAACCACCTAGCTGGCTCAACAATTCGGATTTCAGCAACATAAAACAACCGGAAACCGAAGGAACCGCAAAAGTTTTGTTGTAGTCGGCTTTCTGTAATTCGTAGTCAACATCGATCCTCGCGCCCCATTTAGGCAGGAAGCGACGGAGGAAAAGATTTGCTGGAGATGGCAGCAGCCTACAACTGTATTGAAAGCGGCTATCGCTATAACGTATACGTGGGGAAACGAACTGGTGCCCGCCCTCGCAGGCAAAATGATGTAACTGCGCCAACGCACCTACGTCAAAACTGATATCTGGATTACAGATAAGAAAATAGTCGCAACTCTCGAGATACCTCTTCATGGACAAATTGTGACCATGACCAAAACCACCGTTTACCGCAGAATGAATATAACTTATTCGCTCATTACCCAGTGAAGCAGCCCAATCAGACCCGCCATTGTTGATTAAAACAATTTTGCCAACGCATTGCTCGTTGAGGAGCGAAGTCAGCGTGTCTTCCACTTGCTCATAGCTGTGGTTAAATAAAACGATAGACGCAACTATCTGAAATCTTTCTTGTTCTACAGACATGCTGTATCTAATTCCTCAACCCAGGTTTATTGCAGTAACAAAAAGTCATGCTATTAGGGTGGCTATAAGGCCCAGCACCGATCGGGACGAGGGGCACGAATGACCTATAAACAGAAACATTAAAGGGGATAGTATTATCCCCTTTAATCTCATCAAATTGAAGGATCATTACTGCGATAATATCTTATGGAGAACAGTTTTAAGCTGCTGTTTCCATGGGCTTGGCCTAAGATCCAAAGCGCAAATCTTATCGGTGCTTAGAATCGAGTAAGCAGGCCGGGATGCAGGCGTCGGGTATTCATTACTGGCAATAGGATTAACTTTCACCTGGTGCGGGTACAGTGAACTGGCTTGCGCTTCTTCGAAAATTGATTGTGCGAAATCGAACCAGGAAACCGCACTATCACCACAGAAATGATAGATACCATGAGGTACCTGCGCTTTTGATAGCATCGCGATAACTGCTGCCGCGATGTCACCAGCATAGGTAGGGCAACCATACTGATCGCTCACCACCCCAAGCTCACCACGCTGCGCACCTACGCGCAACATGGTTTTCACAAAGTTGTTACCATATTCGCTGAAGACCCAAGCTGTTCTTATCACCACAGTCTTAGGATTAGCATTCAAGGCAGCATGCTCACCATCAAGTTTAGTTTGACCATAGACACTTTTTGGCGAACAGGGGGTATTTTCACAGTACGGCTCTGACGCAGCACCATCAAAAACGTAATCGGTCGATATATGTACAAAATGGATGTTCAGTTTCGCCGCAGCAGCGGCCAAAAAACCAGGCCCGTCTGCATTAATCGCCCTAGCTCTTTCAGGTTCCGATTCCGCCTTATCCACCGCCGTATAAGCAGCAGCATTGACTATAGCATCGGGCTTAAACTGCTCAACCACAGTTGATACAGCGGCAGGATCGGTGATATCCAATTGCTGACTGTCGGTCGCCAACAGGGTCCAATCAGCAGGGAGACGGTCGATAAAACACCGGCCTAGTTGCCCCGCAGCACCGGTCAAAAGTACGCGCATTAAAAAAGCTCTCTGAAAAGTTTTCCCTGCAAATCCTTCGGCGACAGCAGTGGTTCGCTGACTGGCCATTCTACACCTACGTCAGGATCGTTCCAAAGCAGGCATCCCTCATTACTCGGATCATAATAATCGGTACATTTATATTCAAAATCAGCAGAGTCTGAAACTACTACAAAACCATGAGCCAAGCCCGGTGGTACCCAAAGCTGGTGCTTGTTGTCTTCAGACAGATAGACCCCGACCCATTTCTTGAAGCTCGGCGAGTCAGGACGGATGTCGACCACAACGTCATAAACTTCACCGCGCACAACCCTCACCAGTTTACCTTGTGGTTTTGCGGTTTGGAAATGCAAACCACGTAGTACACCACTCGATGAACGGGAATGGTTATCTTGGACAAACTCAGCATCGATTCCAAGTAACTCCCGATACCGATCTCGTTGAAATGTTTCCATAAAAAAGCCGCGGTGATCACCGAAAACTTTGGGTTCAATTAGCTTTACACCTGCAACCTGCGTCTCTATCACTTTCATTAGGAACCTACTCACAAAAACTTTTACCCAGAGACCACGAATTATTCTTATGAACACGCGATATCACTGAGTTTATACTTCCATTTTAAGGTTTTTATGAATGAACCTTAAACAAACTCACGTACGTATGATGCAAATAATATCTGGCCTGCGAAGGTTTGAGAGACTAGCACAATTTGCAAAAACATCCGACATTGTCACGTAAAAAAACACATTGAGCAACAGTATTTCGCCACGTACAACTTCACACAACATATTGTTTTAATGATAAAAAACAAAAAAAAAACTCCGTTCAATCCTTCACATGAAAAGAGGGTCGTTACAATTTATAATGAATTGTTTACCCACATTGCAAAAATTTCGGGGCCCAGTGCAACATGAAACCATGAACACTCTCGCAGGTTTAGCACTGGTATCCAGTAGGGTTCTTCTTCTGCCAATTCCAGGTATCGCGCATCATTTCATCGATACCGCGCCGCACTTCCCAACCCAGCTCCTCACGGGCAAGATTCGCGTCAGCCCAGAAGGCCGGTAGATCTCCGTCACGACGCGGTAAGATCTGATATGGTATCTTCACGCCAGAAGCCTTTTCAAAAGCCTGCACCATTGCCAAAACCGAATGCCCTACTCCTGCCCCCAGATTGTATGCTTTGAAGCCTTCGACTTTATTCAGATGATCCATCGCCATCAAATGCCCTTCGGCCAGATCCATCACATGGATGTAATCACGTTCACCGGTGCCATCTTCAGTTGGGTAATCGCCACCGAAAATGCCCAACTTATCCAGTTTGCCAATTGCTACCTGAGAGATATAGGGCAACAGATTGTTTGGGATACCATTTGGATCTTCACCAATCAAACCTGACTCATGCGCACCGACCGGATTGAAGTAACGCAGGGCAATAATGGAAAACTGGGGCTCAGCCTTGGCAAAATCCTGCAAAACCTGCTCTACCATCAATTTGGAGGTCCCATATGGGCTGGTTGTTCCACCGATAGGTGTAGTTTCCACATAGGGCACAGGAGAGTTAGCGCCATAAACCGTGGCGGAAGAGCTAAAGATAAATTGGTGAACACCTGCACGGCGCATTTCATTCAGTAACACCAGCGTACCGGCAACATTGTTTTGATAGTACTCAAGTGGCTTGCGTGTCGACTCCCCTACCGCTTTCAGGCCGGCAAAATGGATAACCGAATCTATCGCATGAGCGTCGAAAATGCGCTTCAGGCATTCACCATCCTGAATATCACCCTGGTAAAACACAGCCGCTTTGCCCGCTAACTTTTCTACACGATGCAAAGACTCTTCCGAAGAGTTCGACAGGTTATCCAATACCACCACATCCTCATCGCGCTCCAGTAAAGCCAGAACGGTATGAGAACCGATATAACCGGCTCCGCCGGTGACTAAAATCGCCATATCAACCCCTCTTCCCCAGCCTTACTGGAGGATCCTCACTGGTTAAAAATAATCTATTGGTTCAAAAAATCAGGAGAAAAATGCCAAACCAGATATCAATGCCGGCAGACATGATACAACTTACTCGACTTATCGCCAAAACGTCAGAGCAGTCAAAGCGGCTCTCAACCTTCATCCACAGCAATCCAATGGCGTTGCTGTCCGCAAACATAACGTATTGAGACAAAAAAGAGCAGCTCAAGGCTGCTCTTTCAGATAAATAGTCATGATGTGTGTAACTATCTGTTCAGCGGCTCATGGAAAAATACTGCGCCACGCGCTTAACATCACTTTCATCCAGCGTTCCCGAATCACTCAGCAACGTAATCCAGGATTTTATGTAGGTGTACTTGGCCGAGGCCAGATCACGTTGGGCACTGTACAACTGTTGCTCAGCATTGAGCACATCGACGTTGACACGCTGCCCCGCCAGCACGCTCTGGCGTGTTGCCGTTACCTGAGTGGTCGCCGACTTCACCGCCAGCTCGTAAGCCGCCAATTTGGCACGGCTGCTAATGCACAAATTATACTGTTTGCGCAGATCGTTAAGCGTAGTGCCCACCTGCGCATCCATTTCGTACATCGCCTGCCCGTATCGTGATGCCGCCTGGCGAGTCGATGCCGAAACCCCACCGCCGGCGTAGATCGGCATACTCACCTGCACGCCAATACTGTCAGTGCGATATTTTTGGTTAACCGTATTATCGCTGCTGGAGTCATTCTCAGAATGCGAGGCGTAGAGCTGCACCTGCGGCATAAAACCGGCACGATTTCTCTCCACTTCATATTTCGCCGCATCAACCCCGTGGCGAGAGGCCGCCAACATCGGATTATTCTCGAGGGCAATTTTTTGCCACTCTTCAAACTTTGATGGGATCAACGGCGCCACCTGGAATTTGCCAGGGCGTAGCAGCTGTACGTCATCGAGCTGATTGAGTGGCATACCAATAATGACTTCCAGCTCGCGCTGAGCCGCATCCAGCGCATCACGCGCCTCAATTTCCTGCGCCTCTGCCAGGCTGTAGCGCGCCTGAGTCTCGGAAACGTCGGTAATGGTGCCCTCACCCGCGCTCATTAAACGATCGTTCAGCGACAACTGTTCTTTATAGGCTGCTTTTTGCGCTGAGGCTAAAGCGATTTGGTCCTTGGAGTAAGCCACTTCCACATAGGCGGAGATCACCCGTACAGCCAAGTCGAGAAACTTACTGCGGTAGCGCTCATCAGACATCAGGGTCTGCGCCACGCCAGCCTTGTAGCGTGCATAAGCCTCGTAATCGAACAGCGGTTGCGTCAGCGTTACCGAGCTGGAATAGCTGCGGTACTGCTGCCGCTTGGTGGTTTCAGTGACGTTGCCAAAGAAATCGCTTTGTGGGTACTTTTGCGTTTGCCAGTTTCTCGGTGAGTTCTGGTAATTAAGCGATACCTTCGGCAGCAGCCCCGCCCTGCCGATGTTTTCGTTTTCGTCTCCCGCCTCTTTCTCTTTTATAGCCGCCCTAAAGGTCGGATCTTTTTCAAGTGCCAGCGAATATGCGTCTATAATCCCTATCGAATGAACCGGCGCAGCTATCGCAAACAAGAGGGTACTGATAGCAAGGCCAGCAACCTGTCGTTTAAATTGAATCAAAATTATTCCTCGGTTAATGAAGTATGAGCGCGATCCAAAATAGGTTTAAACAGATAACTCAACAGTGAGCGCGAGCCGGTCTTCACAAACACCTCAACAGGCATCCCCGGTTTGATGTCTTCGCCACTGAGCAATTTCATGCCCTCGGGCGAAACCGTGACCTGCATTTGGTAGTAGGGTTCGCCATTGGCCTTGTCGACCAGACGGTCGGCAGAAACCAAAGTCACCGTCCCCGGTATTTTCGGGGTCTTGTTTTGGTTGAAGGCGGTAAACATCAAATCCACCGGCAACCCGTTGTACACTTTATCAATCAGCTCTACCTTGAGGCGTGAATCCACCACCAATGTAGCCTGACTGGGTACAACGTCCATCAGGTGGTCACCCGCTCCCACGACGCCCCCCTGAGTAAAGATATTTAACCCAACGACAGTCCCATCCACCGGTGAGGTGATGGCGGTGTTGCCGAGGTCAAAATTCGCCATTTCCAGCTTGTTTCTAAACTCGCTGGCATCCATCTGCGTTTGTGCCAACTGAGTTCTGACTTCGCGTTGATAGTCGGCAAAGCGTTGGTCGATTCGCTGCTGAGACTCCTGCAACTGTTTTTGTACCTGGCCAATTCGCCCAACGGTTTCATCGATACTGCTGTTCACTTCCGCAAACTGACGCTGTACCTCCAGATAACGGTTACGCGGTAAATAACCGTCCGCCGCCAGTTGCTTCATGCTGTTCATCTGTTCGCGCAGGCTGGAAAGCTGGATTTGCTTGTTGACCCTTGAGTCCTGCAGGCCCTTCAGTTGGAAACGCATGCCGTCCATTGACTGTTTATAGCCGTCAACTTCGCTTTGTAGCCCTATGCGACGGGAAGAGAATAACTGCGTTTGCAATGCGATGATCTCAGCGACCCGCGGCTGAGCCTGGATGGTTTCAAAAACAGGAGAAAAAGTGACTTTGCTTAATCCATCACGTTCAGCCAGCAAACGCCCTTCGCTGGCAAGCGTGGTGTAATATTGGTCACGAAGCGAGTCAACCTGTGCCTGGGCCTGAACCTGGCTCAACTGCACCAGCACCTCGCCCGCTTTAACCTTGTCGCCTTCTTTAACCGTGATACTTTTGATGATGCCGCTGGCCGGGGCCTGTACGGTTTTACGATTACCGGAAACGGTCACCGAACCTGGTGACGCGACCCCTTTATCCAAAGGTGCAAACGCAGCCCAGGCGAAGAAGCCAAACAGGCCAATCCCAACCACTAACCATCCCATGCGGGTGAAACGCCGTTCATCCTGTGGGATCTGTTCTGAATACGAGTCTTGCGGCTCGCCAATGTGCGTAGACATACCAACTCCTTTGACTGCAGGCGGCATTTTGGCGCCGCCCGGCAAGTACACAGCTTAATTAATTTGAGTTTTTGGAATATTGCCTTCGTCCGGCTCGGAGTTGACTGCGCGCACCGCCTGCTGTGGCGTTTGCGCCTTCTGCGCATTGGCCAACGCTTGCAGCACCTGCTGAGTTGGGCCAAACGCATTGACGGTACCGTTCACTAACAGCAGCAGCTTGGTAGTCATTGACAACAGATTGGTTCGATGGGTAATCAGGATCACCGTTTTATTACGCTGTTTAAGGAACAGGATCGCCTGATTCAGCGCTTTTTCACCGGCATCATCCAGATTGGAATTGGGTTCATCCAATACGATCAGGGAAGGATCGCCATACAGCGCACGGGCCAGGCCAATACGCTGCTTCTGTCCGCCGGATAATCCCGCCCCACCATTGCCAATGATCGAATCATAGCCATTAGGAAAACGCAGGATCAGCTCATGGACTCCGGCCAACTTGGCGGCTTCAATCACTTTCTCAGAATCGATGTCGTTAAAACGAGCGATGTTCTCGGCAATGCTGCCGGCGAACAGTTCGATATCCTGCGGCAGATAACCGATGTAGGGCCCCAGTTCGTCTTTGTTCCATTGGTAAATGTCGGCATTATCAAGCCGCACAATACCTTCGCTGACCGGCCAGATACCTACCAACAAACGCGCCAACGTGGACTTGCCGGAAGCGCTTGGCCCGATAATCCCCAGTACGTCCCCCGGCTGGATCGCGAAGCTGACATTATGTAATACCGCATCGCCTTTGGAGCCCGGAGGCGTGGCAGTGACACCTTCAACAGAGATGACCCCTTCCGGCCGCGGCAAAGACATACCCATACCGCGTGGCGGATGTTTATCCAGTAATTTCACCAGGCGCTGATAGGAGAGCTTGGCAGAGCTCCAGCTCTTCCAAACGTTGATCACCTGTTCGATAGGTGCCAGTGTACGTCCCATCAGGATAGAACCGGCAATCATCATGCCGGGGGTAATATGGCCATCTATCGCCAACCAGCCACCCAGTCCCAGCACCAGGGATTGCAAAGAAAGACGAACAAACTTGGTTATGGAGGTAACGGTAGTGGCACGCTCGCTGGCGACACGTTGGCTATTCAGAAATCTCTGATGCAAACCGAACCAGCGGCGCTTTAGATTAGGTAGCATGCCCAATGCCTCGATCACTTCGGCATTACGCAAATTGGTACTCGCCAAACTGCTGGACATGATCGATAACTTGCTGGCTTCTCCCAAAGGTTTCTTGGAAACCATTTCGTTGACCACCGCCAACGCAACCAACAACAGTGAGCCAACCAGAGCGAATAATCCCAACCAGGGGTTAAACAGGAAAATCACCAGCAGGTAAATCGGGAACCAGGGCGCATCGAAGAACGCAAACAATGCGCTACCGGTCAGGAACTGCCGTACGGTGGTCAAATCACCCAGCATCTGCCCTGCGTCGGAAGAGCCATTTTTCAGATTGGATTCATAGGCCGCGGTGTAAACACGGGTGTTTAATCGCATATCCAACTGACTGCCGATACGGATTACAACCATGCTACGGACATACTCAAGAAGCGCCATCATGCCGAACATTCCCAGCATAATCAGCGTTAACATCAGCAAAGTGATTTCATTACGTGAAGGAAGTACCCTGTCGTAGACCTGCAACATATAGACAGAGGGAACTAACATTAATAAATTTATAAATGCGGTGAATATGCCAACGGTCCAGAAGATTTTACTGCGTGTCCGTATAACATCCGCAATTTCATTACGCGGTATAAATTGATTCACTTTCTGCCCTTACATCATGTGCACTGTCAGTCCAATCCGCATTGATTTCTTCTAAGGAAATTCTTAAAAAAAATTAAAAATAAAGAAAATCCTAAAGAAGCCCCCTCAAACATGCTCGAGACTGCAGATACTTTTTTTTAACTATAGGTAGAGAAAGCAGATATCGGCAAGGCGGCACACAAAAAAAACTTTGTAGCTCAAACCCAGCAAAACCAGCGAAAACAAAAAGATAAATGGCATAAAAAACGCAGGGGAATTATTGTTAGAAAGAATAAGTTAAAGACGATGACCCCGATCACAAAATAAAATACGGGGAGGTTAACCTCCCCGTATTATTTAATGACTAACAGTTTCCATGGAAACTATTTCTCTACTGAGTTTACAATCACGCGTAATGCAGAGTATCCAACAGTTGCTGATGGTTTTGCCCAGTCAGGTAAACCACGCTGTCGTTGGCATCCAATGTGTGGTTATCGTTGTTATCAATAATCACATAAGAGCTGGCGTTATCACCTGTACCGCCGAACACCACTGACGCCACACCCACTTTAGCCGTCAATGCGTTGCTGCTACCGAGACCGAGGATACCGCCCAACAGGCCGATAACGCCGTTGGTCAGGCCACCAACCAGAGTCCCCAGCAGCGCATCCAGAGTATCGGAAGCACGGGTGCCGTAATCCGCCACCGCGGTGCCGCTGGTGTCACCAGAGATGGTTAAAGCAGAGGCTGCGTCAACAATCTTGTCTTTGGTGCTGTCAAAGTCGGTAATGGTAACACCGGCCTGAGTGGTACTGGACTTCAGTTCATAAGTATTCACACCGTTGCCACCGGCCAAGGTGGTGTTACCCAGAACGTTGAAGCTATCCGTAGTCCCGGTACCCTCAACAGTCAGTTGATAACCGTTCAGACCCAAGGTGGTCAGTACTGGTGCCAACAGCGCCGTGGTGACCGCACTCAGTGGCAGAATGTTCAGCAACTGAACGATGATACCGTCACCGGTACCGGCATGGTTTGAGTTCAGATCCAAACCACCAGTATTAGCAGATGCGTTAATATCACGCACGTTGCTAAAACCACTGCCCACAGTCAGATCCAGTAAGTGATCGCCTGTAACAGCAATGTTCTGTACCTGAGCATTTGTGCCAGTCAGTGACAAGATATTGTCAAAACTACCGGTACCGCCAGACGCAATGTTCAGTGTGCTCAGTGCCGTTGGCAACAACAGGCTGCTGCTGCTGTTCAGTGCCAGAGAGCCGGCATTCACATCGGTTGAGCTAACGGCATCGAAAGTGACGTTAAAGTGGTTAGTGGCATTCTGCAGGAAAGTAATTTCCACGCTGCTTGCCGCCGTCGCATTACCGGTCACTTCCAACTGCGCGGAGTTACCGCCGGCAGCATTAATCACTTTCACTGCTTCGGCCAAGCCAGACAACACAAAACCTTGTGAGCCAATGTTGGAGGTGGCAGCCTGAACGACGTTGTTGGTCAAACCGGTAGTGCTGGATTCAGAAACTGCATTACCGGTTAACAAGCCAAAGTCAAAGGTGTGGTTTGCCGCGGTGGAGCCAGTGTTAACCGTTGCTTTGCCGATGTAGCCTGCCAGGTCAATTTTCTCAAAATTGGTGAACTGCGAAGCATTGCTGGTAATCGTCGCGGTGCGAACAATCGTGTTACCTGACATCACCACGTTTTTGGTAATGAAGTTGGCCGAAATGGTATCAATGCCATCGCCGCCGTTGCCAGAAATGCCAGCGCCCACGGTGTTAGCACCGCCAACCGCCGCATTACCCAACCATTTCAGTGAGTCATTACCTGCCCCCAGATTAAAATCACCAGTAGCGGTAGCAACAGCTGCCGTAGCGGTGACCAGGACATCATCTGCACCCGAACTGGCATTCAGAATAACGTTGCCGTTATTGACGGTAATATCGACACCCGGGTTAACACCGTTGTCAGACAGGTTAACCGTCGCCGCGCTGGTGCCGTTAATGGTCAGATTCGCCAGATGATCGGCGAACTTCAGGTTAACAACACTGGCTGCGTTAGCGGCAAGCTGAACATCAGTCAATACCGCAGTTTCGGCATTGCTAATCTGGTGTGAAGCTCCAGTATTAACGGTGCCGGTGGCATTACCGCCAGCCGCAGTGGTCGTCAGTGATGCCGCAGTTTTGTACAACAGGCTGGTACCGATATCAAATTCAAAACCGTGTTGCTGGGTTACGGTGGCAGCATCGGTCGCCGTCGACGTACGCAGATCGTTGATAATCGCTTGAGTAATTAATGATTTATCGCTTCCAAGAGCACTATATGTTGCCAATTGCCCAGCTGTCGCCGCGACACCATGCACAGCACTGAAAACATGCTGAATGAAGTCATCGCCAGTCAGTTGACCACCTTTGCGTTGGAATTCGGCAGAACCAACCAACTTGCCAATCAAAGTACTGTAGGAGGTACCGGCAGCCATTTGTTTGCTCCAGGTATCCAGACCCGATGCATCAACACCACGTTCGGCAACTCCCAGATAAACGGCGGCTACCTGCTCCTGGTACGACAATCCAGGAAGATGCCCTGCCTGGTAGACGGTTGTAGCGCTGTTAAAGTGTTGCTGAGCGGTTTGATCCCCAGCACCAACAGAACCTCTTAAGGCTTGAATAATATCTACCAACACATCAGCACGAGTAGCGCCACCCTGCAACAAAGAAAGATAGCTTGAAGCCTCAGCAGACGTAGGTGCACGCTCATAACCGAATTGGAAAAGACGCGCGATAAACGCGTCATCAGTCAGCGAAGTTAGATAAGTACGGCCGCTGATGTTCGCCGCTGCAGCCTGAGTCAGAGTCATGCCAGCATTGATTTTTGCCCCGAAATAGTTCACTGCATCAGCAGTGGCGGTAGAACCGACCACATACAAAATTGCCTGAATATCCGATGCCCCCTGCCCCAAAGCGCTAGTCGCCGTTGAAGGGTACAGTAGCGTATCGATTTTATTTTCAAATGCAGCTTGCTGAGACAGCAACGTCGAATCGCTGCCAGAATAATTAAGTAACTCATTGACTACATTAGAAACGGCAGAGCTCAAACCGTTAGCCGCCAGATAATCTGTCAGTTGCTGACCTGTAGCCGCAGCGCCATGCTCACGGGTATAAATAATTTGCAAAATTTCCGAATCAGTTTTCCCGCCGTACAGTGCTGCCCCTGACGAAGAGCTAATAAACGCTTGTGCTAGCTGTGCAGGCGTTTTGGCACCAGTTTGAAGTTGTTGCCCATAAGTATCGATCTCGGTCAAAGAAGGTGTACGTCCCAATACCGAGTAAAAGATAGCTGCTGCCTGATGCTGAGATACTAAAGAAGCCATAAAAAACTCCTAACCTAAGTAAAATTAAGGTAAAAAATAGATCCCATACAACTCTTGAATACCAGTAATGCTAACTTAGCCACTGACTTAAAAGAGGTTTGGGCTTGCACATAGACTCAACACTGAATTAATAGCAATGAAATTAAACCTATTTAAATAACTCCTTTAAGCGCCCATAGTTATAAAATTAGTAAAGTAGCTGAAAGCAGGTTCTGTCAAGATAAGACATGAGATTATTATTACTTCGAATAAAAAGATCGGTATAGACGTTAACATCATGGTAAGCAAGGATTTTTAACATTACTAAAAGTCGCAAATAAAAAACCACATATTCAAAATATGAATAGTTAGCGATAGGGTTAGCGACTCCAAGTAAACGCAAAAACCATACAAAAAGGGTGGGTATATTGACAAGGACAACACGAAGTCGTTGACGGCTTAAGATAGAGTGAATGGGCGAAGTGGCAAACTTTTCGACTCAACAAATTATTTAGCATGACAAAAAAGAAATAACGTATTGAAATAAAACATAAAAACCAGAAAGTTGGCAAAAAAAAAGCACCATCGCAAAGAAATACGACGGTGCTTTTTGATATTATCATCTACCCAACTATCCAGAATACTTCACAACGAATGGAATCAAAGTTGAGCTACTTTAATCATGCTAGACTTTACACGACGCCCAAGATTGATAGAGGGCAGCTCGATAAATCTATACACCAAATATGACGCAGGCAGCGTCAGAAGAACACCGATGCTTCCCAGCAGATATCGACTGAAGTTAGAAAAATCAGCAGTGAAATGTTCGTAAACTATCAATAAACTTGGATGAATAAGATAAACTGAGTAACTGATCACCCCCAGCCAAACCATAAACTTGTTATGGATCCTAAAACGAGTCGTCAAAGCGATAAAAATTAACATGCTAAGATAATATGTCACTGTATAACGCATTGTATGACCAGGTTCAGTTCCATAAGAAAAGAAACTCACTATTGGAATCACACAGACATAAACAGCGATATAGTACGTAGCCAGTTTTTTGGCAATTAAATCGCCATCAAGTAGATATGAGCGCCATAAACCACCAAACATCATCAATGAGAGAGCCAAAGGCAAGGCGACAGGAAACTCTTCATCCAACTTGCGTCGGGCAATGGCTAAAGCCAAGGCAACAACCAGCATTACAAGGGAAGATATGAAGTTAAACCTGACTTTATTAAGCAGGCCCAAAATGAATGAACATACGCACATGAAATAAAAAACCAGTTCGATAAAGAGAGTCCAATAAACACCCACAATATCTTTCACACGCAATGCTGTCTGGAACATCGTAATATTGGCAAAGATCTGCTGCCATGGGAAATGTATACCCAAAGCGTAAGACACAACCAAATACAATAATAATGAAAACCAATAACCGGGATAAAGCCTAAAAAATCGGGAGATAAAGAATGCCTGCACCCCACCATTTTCCCGTTTAAAACTAAAAGGTATGATAAATCCGCTGATAATAAAAAATAACACAACACCTATTTTCCCGATATCAAACACATGGGAAAAAATAAATTTATCGTACCCGTAGATAGGCACCAGAAAATGAGCAATAACAACACTAATTGCCGCGATTCCTCGTATCGAGTCAACATAATCCAGACGAGCGGGAGTTTTATTATCAGCGGCGGTTTGCAATTTTTCAATAACCTGCATAGAAACCACCTGATTGTGAGCAAAGTGCTTCTCGGTCATATTTAAAAAAACAATAAAATAGAATGAAGAACAAAATAGTAACACCTAATTAAAAAAATAAATGTCAACGTGTTGGCACAGCTATAGGCTTATCAGACAAGACTAATACAGGAGTATCACCCTGTAATGTCATTTTCTGGTTATTCATCTCAACGAGAGGATTTACATCAGGCTTTGCTGGTGACTGCCCTGTTACACTACTCATTAAAGATCTCAAACCACTTGGTTGCTCTGAAGATTGCGCGACCTTGGACTTCTGCCAAGACAGCATCGCATACTGATTACCTTGCCCTTTAAGTGCAATGCTAATCACTCCATCAGCAGATACCTTATAATCACTCACGCTATAATCGCGTGCAACTTTGGAGATCTTTTCATAAGCTAATGCCGCCGCTTTCGGTTTCTCCTTTCTGTCCAACAAACCAAATCGATGTTCATTTATTTTTGGATTATCGCCGTCGTCAATAAGATCGTACCACCACACCCCTTTGATATAGGGCCGAGATTTTGCCAACATAGTATATTTTACGATATATTGAGCGGCAGCGGCATTACTCAAACCACCAGGTCCATTATATGTTGGGACCCCCATCTCAGTAATATATAAAGGAACTGTTTTTTTGGAGAATGCTCTTACTCTGGCTTCAAACTTATCAATGCCGGCTAGATTATCCTCGGGGTTTCTTAACGCCATATCTTCATTACGATACGAATAAGGATGCAGTGATATAGCATCGATATCATTCAGTATCCCTAATTCCATTAACTTATCAAACCAGCTAATACCTCGTTGCCCCAAAGGATTAAGAGAACCCGCCATCACAATCGCATTGGGGTCAGCACGTTTAATAGCAGCCGATGTTTTCTTCACTAATTGTGCAAAAACCTCAGGAGGAGGAACCCCTGTTTTCTTCTTCAGCCCAGTCCCCACGGTCCACTCATTCCAAACCTCATAGTATTTTACTTTTCCCTTGTAGCGCTTGGCGGTCCAATAAGCATAGTTGGCAAACCCGTCGATGGCTTCAGGAGTGGTTGGATAATCAGGAACATTGTAAGCGGCATTACCATAGGCAAGAATAAGTAATGAATTCAATCCATATTTGGAAACGCCTTGCTGGAATGCATCATCTTCCTTGATAAGAGGTCCGACAACTTTGAAATCGCCAGATGTCCTTTCAACCATTCCCCACAGGAAACCAGTTCGAAATGACGTAAACCCATAATCTTTAATGAGGGTAAGATAATTATCTGTCGGCTTAGGGTAGTTCCGTAAATGAACATTCACCCCAATCTCAAAAGCATTAGCACCCTGGTAGGATCCCAACAGCATGATACCTGCTGCTGCCAATGCTTTAACCATCCTGGTATAACGGCCAGAAAGACAATGACCCGTGTTTGGCTGAAATATCAACTTAACCTCCTGAATAAAAAAGTACTACTCATGAGTTTTAAAAACTAAGGAGCCAGGCATTGATGTATACTCATCAGAAAACTAATAGGCTGTTTTACTGATAAATCCTTTAAATATTGTCAGGAAAACAATTTTCACGTCTAACCAAACACTCCAGTTACGGATATAATCAAGGTCAAATTCAACGCGTTTTTCCATTTTATCTAATGTATCCGTCTCGCCACGCCAACCATTTATCTGAGCCCAACCGGTAATACCAGGTTTCATTTTGTGACGGAGCATATAACCTTTAATTAACTTGCGATACTGTTCATTATGCGCAACGGCATGAGGACGAGGCCCAACAATTGACATGTCCCCTTTCAGTACGTTAATAAATTGAGGTAACTCATCTAAAGATGTACGGCGAAGGAAAGCACCGACAGGCGTAATCCTGACATCGCCTTTTGTTGCCTGAATGACCTTATCACCATTCTCCATAACTTTCATTGAACGGAACTTCCATACTTCTATTGCTTTCCCGTCCATGCCATATCGACGTTGTTTGAAAATCACGGGACCATGAGAAGTGAACTTCACCATGGCAGAAATAAGCAATAACACAGGAGAAATAAACAGAAGAATAAGTATTGAAAGGACAATATCCTCTACACGCTTAATGACCTGATTAACGCCGCTCATAGGTGTATCAAACAATGATACCACCGGCACACCATTGATTTCCTCTGAGCGTGACTGTAAAATATTAAAAGTGAAAATGTCAGGAATCAACATTACCGAGCATGTGGTATCTGAAAGCTCAGAAACCGTATCTTTTATTAATTTCTCTTGCTCCATCGACATAGCAATATAAATACGGTCAATACGACCGCATTTTGCATCTTCAATAAGTTGTGCCAAATTACCACGTCGTTCAACCAGAGCGTTTAATGGTTCTTTGCTATCATCATAAATTCCCAGAACGCGAAACCCCATCCAGTGTGCATCACGTAAAGTTTCCGCTAAACGAATACCAACCGGCATTGATCCCATAATAGCTACATTGCGAGTGTTAAACCCCAAATTACGCATATAGCTCAGCATCAAGCGGATAGTACTACGTGTGATCACCAATCCGCAGCAAACAAGCAGATACCACTGGATATAAACGATATATTCGTTACTAAAATCGTTAACAAAAGCAACAGCGCCAGAAGTCAACAATAAGCTTATCGTCCAGTTTTGCAAAATCAGCTGAATTTCTAATCCTGCACGAACACCGCGCCAAGAACGATAAAAATCAGTAATACCACCTATCATCTGGAAAATAACAATTGAAGTTAACACCATGACCCAGTGTTGCATTGAGAATCGGGTACCAGACATAAGGCAGGATAAGTAAAGCCCGCAGAAAACGATAAAAATATCTGAAAATCGTTGCAACATTGATGTCAGGGATGCATTGGTATGAAAACTCCCACGACGGAAACCATTCATAGATAACGGCCTATTCACTATCATAGTATAGATGCCTTTTGTTAGTTTTCTCTGCAAACTATATTCCTATAAAACCTGGGCAGTTCATGGCCCAGGCTTTCAATATAGCGTAATTACAGAGTTTAACTGCGTAGTAAGGCAAGGATCTCTTCTGTTTTCTGCTTCATCAATAATGGGTTTGCCCGCGATTCAACGTTGAGGCGCACCACTGGTTCTGTATTGGAACTGCGAAGGTTAAAACGCCAGTCTGCAAACTCAAGGCTGATACCATCGGTTTGATCGAACAATAAGGCATCAGGTTGATAACGATCCAATACCTTTTTGATCGCCGATTGAGGGTCTTGTAACTGGCTGTTGATCTCACCAGAAGCAGGATATGCAGACATACGATCTTTAACAAGTTGCCCAAGTGTCAAATTTTTGAGGCAAACCAGTTCTGCAACCAGTAACCACGGGATCATCCCACTGTCACAGTAAGAGAACTCACGGAAATAGTGATGGGCACTCATTTCCCCACCATAAACCGCATCTTCTTTACGCATGCGTTCCTTGATAAAGGCATGGCCAGTTTTTGACATTACTGGCACCCCACCACTAGCGGCAACTACGTCAATAGTGTTCCAACTCAAACGTGGATCGTGAATGATTTTAGCACCGGCTTCTTTTTCCAGGAACGCGGCAGCCAATAGACCTACAATATAATAGCCCTCAATGAAGCCCCCGTTCTCATCGAACAGAAAGCAGCGATCGAAATCACCATCGAACGCGATCCCCATATCTGCTTTATGCTTACGTACAGCTTGTGCTGTATCTTCCCGACATTCAGGCAGTAGAGGATTTGGGATACCATTTGGGAAGTTACCATCGGGCAGGTGATGTACCTTGATAAATTCGACAGGAACATTCAAGTTTTTAAACCGTGCCTCAATAGCATCAATCACATGCCCTGCAGCACCGTTGCCGGAATTGATAACAAGTTTTAGCGGTTTCAGATTCTTAATATCAACGTAGCCAAGCAAATGCTCGACATAAGCTTCTTCAATAGATATTTGTCGATAAGTACCGCGAGTGTCAGGGGCAACCGGAGTAAAACGGTTCTCTTCAGCCAGCTTTTGAATATCGCGTAATCCAGTATCACCACTGATGGGTTTCGCCTGGCTACTCACCAGTTTCATGCCATTGTAATCCATAGGATTATGGCTAGCAGTAACTTCGATTCCGCCATCAATACCTAAATGAAAAGTAGCGAAATAAATCTCTTCAGTACCGCTTAGTCCGATATCAAGCACATCAACACCAGCGTCACGCAGGCCATCGGCCAGTGCAAGTTTCAATTCCTCACTGGTTAAACGTACATCGCCGCCCACCACAACTTCTTTAGGCTTTAAAAATTCGCCATATGCACGACCGATACGATAGGCAATATCTGCGTTCAGCTCTTCGCCTAATCGACCACGAATGTCGTATGCTTTAAAACAGGTTAAAGTTTGAGCCATCTGAAAATCCTTACCAAAGATGTTACACATTTACGTTCTAATAATTGAGACGTAAAGCAGTTAATCGTACTTTCCATTATTATCAAATCGAACAATATCATCTTCGCTCAAATAGGAACCCGATTGGATTTCAATGAGGTCCAACGCAATTTTCCCTGGATTTTCCAAAGAGTGTTCGACGCCTAATGGAATGTAAATAGATTCGTTTTCACCCACGAATTGAACGGTACCGTTCTTGAACACTTTCGCCGTTCCAGAGACGACGACCCAGTGTTCGGAGCGATGATGATGCATTTGCAGAGATAACTTCTCACCAGGTTTGACCGTTATTTTCCGTACCTGGAAACGATCCCCCTGCGCAATTGCATCGTGTTTCCCCCAAGGGCGATACACTTCACGATGTTGTTTACTTTCAGAACGCTTGCTACGTTTCAGATGATTTACAATCTCCTTAACGTCCTGCACTTTATCCTTATTAGCGATCAAAACAGCATCTTTGGTCTCAACCACTACCAGGTTATCAACACCTACGGTCGCCACTAATTTGTGCTCAGCCCTGATATAGTTATTTGAGCAATCGTGCTGTATCACATCACCAAAAGTAGTGTTACCTGCCTGATCTTTTTCACTAATTTCCCATAGTGCTGACCATGAGCCAACATCGCTCCAACCAGCATCCAGGGGAACTACAACCGCATCTGCCGTTTGTTCCATAACTGCATAGTCAATAGACTCGTCCGGACAAGCGATAAACGCTTCGCGATCAACACGGACAAAATCCAGATCAGGAGAGGTATGTTGTAACGCCTGACGGCAAGCAGCAAGAATATCCGGACGATATTTATTTAACTCTTCAAGATAACGACTGGCTTTGAACAAGAACATGCCGCTATTCCACAAATAGTCTCCGCTTTTAATATATTCCTGCGCTGTAGCCAGATTCGGTTTTTCTACAAAGCGTGACACCTGGCAAGTTACCGAACCGTCAATGCTTTCACCCTTATGGATGTAACCATAGCCAGTTTCCGGGCCCGTAGGGACAATACCGAAAGTAGCCAGCATACCCTTGTCTGCATATGGAACCGCCTGAAGAACAGCATCACGGAACGTCTTCTCATCTTGAATAACATGATCTGCAGCCAGAACCAACAATAGAGGATCCTCTCCATTGCCAGTTGCTTGCAAAGCGGCTAACGCTATAGCAGGTGCAGTATTACGGCCTACTGGTTCCAAAATAATGTTGTGCGATAAGCGAGTAATCTGACGCAGTTGTTCAGCAACAATGAAACGGTGTTCTTCATTACAAATAACGAGAGGATTGGATATCTCTAAGCCATCCAGACGATTCACCGTAGTTTGCAGCATAGAAAACTCGCTACACAACGTTAAAAATTGTTTAGGGAATAACTCTCTGGAAAGAGGCCATAAACGGCTTCCGGTGCCGCCAGCCATAATAACAGGATAAATATTACTCATGATAAATCTCACCAATCAGTATTTTATGGTTTTGGCCGTATTAAACTCATGCCATTTGACATTTATATACTCAGCCAATTCGGCCCGAAAACGCTCTGCAGAAAATTTGCATGCCTGCGTACGGCAATCAACGGGGCTGATTTCGTCTTGAATTTTTTCAAACTGCTGCACTGCAGCCACCAAAGAAGGGACATTTTGTTCAAAGAAGAAAATACCGGTTGGATTATCCACCCCATATGGACGAACGGTTTCCAACGCCCCCCCTTTACCAAAAGTGATTACCGGTGTTCCACACGCCTGAGCCTCAACCGGCGTGATACCAAAGTCCTCTTCCGCGGCGAAAACAAAGGCCTTGGCTCGCGACATATGATCCTGCAACACTTCATTACTTTGATAACCCAGGATCTCAACATTTTTCCCAGCTTTAGACTTAATCTTGGCCATCTCAGAGCCATCACCAATCACGATGAGTTTCTTATCTGGCATAGCGCTAAACGCCTCAACGATAAGATCCATACGTTTATAGGGAACCATACGGGATGCTGTGAAATAAAAATCATCTTTATTTTCATTCAATAAAAATCGGTCAACATCAACTGGCGGGTAAATCACATCGGCTTCCCGCCCATAAACCTTTTTGATTCGGCGAGCGATAAAATGCGAATTTGCAATAAAGTGATCAACTCCATTAGCAGTGCGGTAATCCCACATCCGAATTTTGTGCAACAACCACTTTGCCAACTTACCTTTTATCCCCTTCATAAGATTTGCTTCACGAAGGTACTGATGTTGTAAATCCCAAGCATAACGAATCGGTGAATGTACGTAACTAATATGTAATTGATCTGGCCCTGTCAAGACACCTTTCGCAACAGCATGACTGCTCGACAAAACAACGTCATGGGAAGAAACATCCAGTTGCTCTATAGCCAAAGGCATCAGTGGCAAATATTTCTGATAACTGGTTTTAGCCTTAGGCAATTTTTGTATGAAAGTAGTTTTTGCATGCTTGTTGTGAATCTGCTGCCTGGCGGCATCAGATAAGAAATCGACTACAGAATAAAGAGTGGAGTCTGGGTATATATCAATAAATTCTTTTATTACGCGCTCTGCGCCAGCATAGGTTACTAGCCAATCAGCTACAACACCTACATTCAATTTCTGTTCAGGCATACCCTCTCCCAGCATATTCTAAAATAAAAAATCACAATACATATTAAATTAATGATTTAATTTTCTCAGTGATAACAACCTGCCCAAAATTATCTTTAATTAATTTAACAACATCATGATCAAACTCCTTCACTGGAGGCAATGAACTAATTTTATCACGTAGGTCATCGATATCTTTGAAACAAACAACCACATTATCACCGAAAATATTGTTTGCCCAACGGAGGAAATCAGTTTCCACACAAATGATCCGACTTTTTACAGACAATGCATAGAAAAAGCTTCCGCTGACAATCATGTCTGGGTCTGCATGACAAATAATTAATCCTTGTGATGATGAAATTAATTTCTCTGCAGTAACATCATCAATATAACCAGCAAGGATTGATATATTATCGGACGAAATACTTTTTAACTTCTCAACATAGCTTTCATCATCATAGCTACCAGCAATGATTAATTTTTTGTCCAAAGGGAATTTTGTAATTAGCTCTTCCAGCTTTTTATATTTGTTGATTCGCCCAAAGAATACAAAACTATCCTTCTTATCATCACTCAATAACTCTCCTTGTATAAATTCATTATCGGTTTTATACAAAGGATGAGGAATATAATGCATATCAACAGTAGCCGCGACTGGTGAATGGACTACGCCCATTCCAGATATTTTCATTAAGAAATCCGCATAACGCTTAGCCCGAGAGCTATCTTCAATTTGAGTTCCGTGAGGGTATAAATTATGACGAACATAAATAACTTTTTTCGCCACTATCTTGAAGAGTATTATTTTCAGGATTGCCTTTACCATCAAGGAATTTCTTACCTTACCTTGATTATCGATAATGCCAGAATCAAGCCAGTTGATAAAAATCACATCATATCTATGAAATTTAAATTTAGTGAAGCGCTTAACAATGCTTTTGAACGAAACGCCCTCTACTTCACCAAATTGAGAAAGGATATGTTTAAATCTGTTACTGTAATCATTGGTTCCAGTGTTTTCCGGATAATATGCTATCTTCATTTCACAACCAACTTTATTTAGCACCGCCAACATAAGCTATCGACGGATGCGAATTAATTACCAGAGATCGTATGGGAATGCTTTGAAGAGACGCTTAGAAACTGTCGGCATATCAATAGGCTTTGCTGGAGTCATTGACAAAGCCTCTTCAATCGTAGCAGCAATAGGATATTCTTTTCTTCCCGTACCAAAATAGTAATCATCATACTTGAACTTGGATTCGCCGCTGTTACCATCAAGGAAAATCGCAGGGATTCCGTACGCCTCAGCAATAATAACACCGTGCAAAGAGCTGGAAATTACAAATTTACTATTCACAATAGCCTGGGTGAAGGCCAATGCACCTTGCCGTGGTGAACAGAGAACATCTACGTACTTCTCATATTTTTTAAAATCTTCATTCATATGAGGAATAATGATCATCTCACGCTTTAAGGATTCATCAGTCAGAAGTTCTTTACTGAAAAAAGTAGGCAATAGCAATGCTGGATCGCCATACACTTCAGGAACCGAGATACCACGCTTTTGCAATAGTTCACGGGTTAGTGGTCCTCGTACAGCACGCACATCAAGATTGCTGAACTTCATTTGCTCATGACTGATCTTCCCATTAATTCCGGTCCCCCAAACACAATCCCCAGTGTTGGCAAAGTGCATAACTGAACCAATGGAAAGCAATTTGTTCTTTGCATTACTCTTATCAAGGATACCTTTGTCTTTAAGAGTCAACATTTGCTCAACAATGACTTTTGCCAAATGGTCACCAGCATTATGGATGCCGTCCTTCGGCTCCCACCAAAAAACTCGCGCTCTTAATTTGTCATTTTTTGAAAAGTTTAGCTTTAACATTAACAATTAATTCCTGATAAGTATTTAGTTTTAAAAGATCTATTAAGACCTTAAGCTTAATATTTGCATTTTTCCGTGTTTGAGGTGTAACCCATTCGATAATAAAGGCAACACAACTGTAGCTGATAATCACGGAAACTGCAGCGCCAGTAGCGCCATAGTTTTTTATAAAGAAATAGTTAAGACAGATACTCAAAAGCAGACCAAACGCGTTTCGTATAATAGCAAAACGTTCGAGTTTAAATATACTGTAATATAAGCCACTGAGGTTAACGATAACTAGCACTGGCAATGAAAGCATCAATACAGCAAAAACAGGAACTGATGCACTGAACTCTTTACCCAGTAAAAATGGAATTAACCACGGGGCGGAAAATGCCAGTAGCAAACTGATAGGAATGCTGGCAAGCAGACCGTACAGATAAAGGTTCTCAAGGTACTTTTCTTTGTCTAAGGACTGACTTTTACTGATGTAAGGAAGAAAAACTCCAGCCAACAACGAAGGTATGGTGAGAAGTTGCTCTACTAATTTATATGCGCCCGCATAAATACCCACACTAGCCGTACCAGCCAAAAGTGATAACATAAATTGGTCAGTTCGCATATTTAACTGAACAATAACTACTGATATCCAGAAAAACAGTGAGCGACTGAACAGATGCTTTCTGATAACTGAACGGTAAAGCCGACTTCTCACTCTGGTAATTTTCATTTTATGCTTGCGGGTAGCAAATACACAAAGCAAGTTAATTATGAGATTACTGAATGCATATGTCAGCATAATATAAATTAAGTTATTCTCACCTGTAAAACAGAGCAAAATTCTCAATAATGCCATAAGGAGAGAAACAGTAACTCTAATTTTCACCAGAGTTGCATTCTTTAAATTCGCTTCAAAATGATAGGTGAATATCTCAAATGGTGAAGCTACAAATGCCAATAAAAGTGCATAAAATTTTATATCATAATTACTGATATACAAATATAAGAAAGCAACAATAAAAAAGAAAAGAGAGCTCGCTAGCTTTATATTAAATGCTTGATTAAATATTAATGCTTCACGGCCTGGAGACTTTAGTGATGAATAGACCCTACGAATCCCAAACTCAGATACTGTAACCGCCAGTAAATAATAAAGTTGAAAAATTGCGAGCTTACCAAAATCCTCAACGCCCAGGTAACGTATAACAATAACATTAGAAAGCAAAAGAATAAATGTCGTCGCGAATTTTTCCGTAACCAAATAGAATATATTTTTAACAAGATTACTCATTTTTCACACAACCATTGAGAAAAATTTCGAATGCGTTAGGACAAATTAATTATTTCCAAGAACCTAATTAGTTTAAAACATCATCACAACTTATTGATAATATCGTCTAATCTTTTAGCCGATTCATGCCAAGAATAATTTTTGATATTATTGTATCCGGCGTTCTTTAATTCATCGCGTAATTGTTCATCATGAACAATCTTATCGAGAGCATTGACCATATCTTTATGGTTATAAGGATCAAAATATAATGCACTTTCCGCCAACACCTCAGGTAATGAAGCCTGGTTTGATGATACAACCGGACAACCACAAGCCTGCGCCTCAAGCGGAGGTATACCGAATCCTTCATATAATGAAGGGAATACAAATGCCAGAGCACTTTGATAAATACTAACTAACTCTTCATCAGTAACACGGCCTAAAAACTCAACATTAGTCATGTCAATTTCGCCGTTAGCAGAAAAGTCAATGCCTGAGAAATTCTTATTCTTGCCACCAATAATCTTCAGTTTGATGTCTGAGTTTTTTGATATGACAGAGAAAGCGGCTAATAGCCCATGAAAATTCTTATGATAATTTGGGGACGAAACCGATAATAAAAATGGTTCATCTACAAAATTACTTTCTGTTTCTCTGCGAGTAAATATTTCTGATACTGCATTAGATATCACAAATGTTTTTTGAGGATCATAATTATAAGCAGTTGTGATTTCTTTTTTGGAGAACTCGCTCACAGTCAATAATGCGCGACTATTCTTCAGCATTACTGGAATTAGCAAATTATACATTAGTCTGAATTTCCGAGAATAACTTTCTGGAAATTTTTTATAGGTGATATCATGATGAGTAACAATCTTGTTTTTATACCATAAAGGTGCTGTATTCCCAAGATTGACGAGCAAGGGGCTTCCATTTTTTTTTAAGAAGACGGGAAGATCTCGCTGCTCCCACTGGTGCCCTGCTCTATTACCGATGACTTTTACATTAAGTAGATCAGCAATTTTTTTATTTTTAATATCACCTGGAGAAATAAAGACAACATCATCTCTAATTTCTTGCAATGCTAAGCTGATTTGCTCTGCAAAACGTTGTACACCTGTAAGTTCCTGAGTAAGGAATCTTGCGTTAATAAAAACCATAAATACCTCAATGACGATACCATTTTACAATATAAACTTAACGTATTTTCTCGTGGAGTTGTTTGGCATCAGCCACTTTATAAAACTCATCCTTCCGGAAGGACAGAAGCAATGCAGAAATGATTATTGAGAAAATATAGCCCGGATAGTTTGTAATTGGATTATTATATACGAAATTAATCGAAATAGAGATCATCCAATAAAGAAACACGCCAGGGAAAAAGTATCCACGACAGACCTTCATGTATAATCTTAGTAAAATCATTGAAGATGCCAGCAAGAAAATAAATATTCCTATGCCACCATAATTCGATAACAAGAAAATATAAATACTATCAAGTGGTATTGCTGCAATATCTCCGGTTGCGGCGTTGCCATTAAGACCATAGCCTGCACCAGTCAATATAGAATATGTATCACTATGCCGGACGTCCTCTATTAAGAGAATCCTTGCCAATATACTTTGTTCTGCATAGTTATTATCGCTAGAATAAAGTGATTTATATACACCCAGATCCGTCATGGTGATATAAAAGAATGTCAGTAATACTATACAAACCATCGCCACACTCGCCAAACTTAATTTCAGCGGTAAAAAACGACGTATAAAAAGATAACCAAAATAGATAACAGCCATAATCATAGCCGTTTTAGATGTAGAACAAACAATGCCAGCAGTGACAATAATAATATATTTGAATCTATGCTTGTTACTCACAAACGGGCTTAATATCAGACCGAAGAACAAAAACTCAGCTAAAGTAAATGGCCCACTAAAGAGTCCAATGGCCCTAAAAAATCCACTGGCAGATCGTAAAATCAAACCATTGTCTTTGCCTACCTGTGTAAATTGTAGGCCTGGGTTTACCCCTGCAACAGCATAAAGTATCCCGGAAAAGAAACTTTCCAAAATAGCGAAGATAGAGTTGATAACTGTGACGACAATATAGACTTTAATTATTTTAAACAGCAACTGCATCCGGTGTTCGCGTTCTAAACAAACAAGAAAAGCAGCTACCAGTAATGAACTGTAGGTAAATAATTCAAAACGGAATTGAGTGACAATGTTACCAATTTTAAAGTTATTATTGAGTATAGATATCAATACATAACTCAAAGATAACATTACCATCCCAATAAATAACAACAGATAGTTGCGGAAACCAGGCCCCAATCTAGCTTTGTTAGCCACCAGGTATAGAAGTAAAAAAGCCGGTAATATCAGAGAGTAGATATCTTTATAGATTAATAAAAAACGCGTCGTATTATGGGCAATAATGTTCAACACACCACTGATAGAAAGAACCATCAGGTATGTAATTACAAAGTAGTCGACGATTTTTTTTGATGATAATCCCATTTTAGTTTTTATAAACCTCTTTATAATCAGCAGCCAACTGCCCTACATCAAAAGGGTTCACATCAAGTGCTTCAACATGGTGACTTTTTAGTGTTCTTAACTTCTCAAGCGTGAACTCATCCAGCTCATAAACATTTTCATAATATTCAGCCACTTCCGCTACACCACCAGCGTAAGAAGTAAAGACATGCTTTCCTGCAGAGGCGGTTTCAGCTACAACACGACCAAAGGGTTCATTCCACATCGTCGGTAAATAAATCATATCTACTGTTGCTAAAAATGATTCAACCGGTACGAAACCGAGTAAATGAACGCCAGCGCGTTCTGCCTTTGCTTTTAAGTGGTCACCCTCAATTGAGGAGGCTAAACGCCCGGCAGCAAAAAACTCAACTTCATTGGGTATCGTCATCTCCTGCGCTTTATCACAGAAGGCGCTGAAACCTTTATCTTCAGTTAAACGACCGATAAATCCAACACGAATTACTGTAGAAGGTTCATTGTCAATGTAAATATTTTTAATTGGATTATAAATATGCTGATGAACTGCGTTCTGTGCAAATCCATTATCACGGTGTAGCGCTGAAATATATTTACTGATACCTACAAAACTATCTATATTTTTACTTTTTGATTTTTTTATTATAGAGGCTAGTTTTATTTTTGTAGACTTTACATCCATATTCTTTCCAGATTGGAATAAAGTACAGTTGTGGTGCAACAAGTAATAATCGCGGGCAGTATGAACCAGTTTAATCTTCTTATTTTTTACAGCATCCCAAATTGCAACTGAAAAACCGCTAATATTATTGGTATGAACAATATCGGGGTTGAAATCATCCAACTCTTGTTCAAAAATTTTACCCATCATTGGATTAAAGTTGTCAATTAAGTGCCAGAGAATCTTTTGAACTTTCCCTTTTTGTACATTATTGAACGGCCAATACAAATTTTTTAGCGGGAGGTAAACTACTTCTACACCGTTCAATTCCGTCTGTTTTCTGTTTTTTTCATCATGGAGACAAACAACGCGAACTCTATCCCCTTTAGAAACCAGCGCCTCAGCCAAAAGTTGTACTGACACTTCCGCACCGCCAACTTTAAAAGGTGCATATAATGTATTAACAATTAATATATTCATAATAGCCGGTTTTTTTCAGGCATTGCTGCTCAGTAATATTAAGCAGTTCGGATAGAAGCGAGGTTATAAACTATTTATAACCTCTTTTAGATAGTTGTTACAGACTTATGCGTCTTTACTAGCAGACTTGTACTCGTACTGATAGTAACCGTAGCTACCGTAATAACTGCTGGCACGACGTTCAACGGCGTTGAGAATGATACCTTTGATTTCGATCCCATTCTGATCGAACCGGCGTACGCTGATCTCGATTTCTTTGACGGTATTCATACCAAAGCGTGCGATCATCAGTGCGGTACCTACATGATGACCGATAATCGCAGCATCTGTTACAGCAAGAATCGGTGGTGTATCAATTAGTACCAAATCATAGTTCTTGTTCGCCCACTCTACCAATTCAGTAAAACGACTGTGCATCAGCAGTTCTGATGGGTTAGGTGGGATCTGACCACGTGGAATAAAGTCCATTCCGCCAATCTGCGTCGGACGAACAGCATTACTGGCATCAATCTTGCCGGAAAGTATATCCGAGAGCCCATTTTGCCAACTGGTATCAAGCAAACTATGTGAATAGCCCTTACGCATATCAGCATCGATAACCAACACTCGCTGACCTGCCTGAGCGATCACTGCCGCCAGGTTGATACTAACAAACGTTTTACCGATATTTGGGCTGGCCCCAGAAATCATTAATACGTTGTTTTTTGCTTCCATCATCGCAAAATGCAAGCTTGTACGCAGGCTTCGTACAGCCTCAATTGCCAAGTCGGCCGGATTACCAACAGCAAGCAAAGAATTCGCTCGCGCATTAGATTTTCGGTGAGTACGTAATAATATTTCCCGGTCTTTCTTCTGTTGCCACTCGGACAACGGAATGCTGGCGTAAACGTTGATGCCACGTTGTTCCAGCTCATCTGGATTCTCGATGCCATGATGCAGCATAGTTTTAAGCATCACGATACCCACAGAAAGCATCCCGCCCAAGACTACACAAATAAGTACAATCAATGTCTTACGAGGTTGAACTGGTTTTGGCTGAGTGACTGCAGGATCGACAATGCGTACATTACCTACGGTACTGGCTTTGGTGATACTCAACTCCTGCTGTTTGTTCAGAAGCTGCATATAAATTTCTTTGCCAGCATCAACATCACGGGTCAGGCGCAAGATTTCTTGCTGAGTTTTTGGCATAACACTAATGCGTTTGTTGATCTTTTCACGCTCACCTTCCAGTGTTCCGCGCTTTTCCATCAACGCACGGTATGCTGGGTGCTCTTTGGTGTAAAGCTTCGAAATCTCAGCTTCTTTGAAGGTCAACTCATTTAATTGGGACTCGACGGAAACTACAGTATCCAGCATAGATTTAGCTTCAAGGGACAGATCGACAGAGTCATTATCCTGGCGGAACTTATTCAGCTTATCTTCAGCAACCTCCAATGAACCTTTGACCTGTGGCAATTGTTCTTTCAAGAAATCGAGGCTCTTGGCCGCTTCTTCCGACTTCCGCTCAACGTTCTGCAGCAAATAGTTCTTTGAGATACTATCGAGTGTTTTGCCTACTAATTCGGGGTCGTTACCAAGTAAGGTTAATGCCAGAACGCCGGTATCCTTCCCTTTGTCTTCAACGGTCAAAGCAGAAAGAATACTGTTGATGGTCATCAAATCACTACGTTGCGAAACGCTAAAAACTGTGCCCGGTTCAGCATCAATTTCACTGACCAGCATAGTGACGCCTTTCTGTTTGACCAACTCCCCCGTTTTTCCTTTAAAGAGTTCATCGCCATCCACAATCAAAACGAAGTTATTTTTGTCAATAACTTCTAATTCAATGTCTTTTTCATTCCAGCCATGTGGAATAGACAGGCGCGACAGTGCAATTCTACCAGGCTCATTCCCAATCAAACGATTCCAGCCTTGGCCGAAAAGAGGAAAATACTTTTGTTCAACTACCGTGTTCAAATTCAGATCTTTAACCGTCTTTCCCAGAACCATACGGGATTTGATTAGCTCTATTTCGGCAGCTGAACCAGGTTGGCCTGACGGTAGCATTTCGGAAAGGTTATTAAGGATTGAATTCCCAGAACTTTGTTCAACCTGAACTAATGCATCAGATTGATAAACCGGTGTTGCGAAAAGAGAATAGACAATGCCGATAACGGCAAATAATGTCGTAACCCCTATAATTAGCCAACGGTGATCTAATAAAGTCCCCAGTAGCCGACCCAAATCAATCTCATCATTACTTGCGCCCGCTGTGGGACCCAATTTGCTATTATCAATCATTGTCATCTCTGGTTAACGATTTAATGCTTTTGCCCATTTCTGCGCAGCTTCCGCCAGAAGGTTGTAAACGAACTCGAACGCTTCGTGGCTCTTCTTGTATGGATCTGGAACTTCGGTCTGACCTAACCAATGGGCAAAAAGCATCGTTTTCCCCCTAACTTCAGGAGCTAAGCGGCACACCGCTTCAATATGATTTTTTTCCATTACCAGTATCAATGAGTAATCACGACACATTTCCTTGGTTAATTGCTGCGCAACATGGTTGTCCAAAGAAAGACCATTTGCCTCTGCCACCGTCACAGCAGCGCCATCTGCAGCTTTACCAACCAGGGCGCCGATACCAGCAGAAGCAATTCTTTTGTGCGGCAATTGTTGTTTCAAAAGCCGCTCCCCCGTAGGAGAACGGCAAATATTGCCTACACATACGACCAAAACAGAATCAAACATGACGTATTCCTCTACGGCCAATTACGAATACGCAAAACACCTTCGGTCAGGTTGTTGAAACCGTCGATAGTTGGTACTAACTGAGATACCAAGCGATTCCAACGAGCAACCGGAGCGGCGGTTACATAAACAATGTCGTAGGGTTGCAGCTGGAACTCAGTGCCCATCACCATCGCCGTAGCATCCGACATGTCCAACTGATAGATACTAGCCAACTTCTTGCCCTGTGTGCCATGCAGAGGACGAATAACAAATATCCCCGTAGAGTCGGCGCTGGTTTGAGAAACACCTTGAGTAGTACCTAATGCCTCCGTCAATGTCATACCGCTGCGATCCATTTTGAGCGTCGCTGGGGTTTTGACTTCCCCCATCACAAACACTTTCAGATCGTCGTTACGTGGAATATAAAGAATGTCTCCAGGATAGAGCAGACGGTTTTGAGTGAGATCGCCATTTTGCATCAGTTTCTGCAGCGACAGACTCTGCTCTTTCCCATTGTGGGTAAGGACAATATTACGCCAATCTGCATTTTCCGTCAGACCACCAGCGGCATTGATAGCATCCATCACGGTCAAAGGTACGTTGGTGATGGCTTGCTGCCCCGATTTGGCGACTTCTCCGGTCACATAGGCTTTCTGAGAGCGGAAAGCAGCGATATTCACGTCAACCTGTGGACTTTCGATGTACTGGGCCAATCGGGAGGCTATTTGATCGCGAATTTGGGTAACTGTTTTACCCGCCACATTCACTTTCCCGATATAAGGATAGAAAATAGTACCATCAGAATGTACCCAGTTACCGGTGTCACTGGCGCTACGGTATTGGCCTGCTGGTGTGGTTAACTCTGGGTGATCCCAAACGGTGACGTTGAGCACATCACCCACTCCGATCCGATATTCATAAGTTAGCAGCGAGGCATCCAGCGGACCATTAGGCTGAGCAACCACTCTTGCCGGGCGGAGAGAATCTAACAATTTGGGTGTCATCGGATAGATATTGACTAACTGATCAATATCAAAATCAGCATCCTCTTGTTTTACAACATCTTTACCGCTTGTAGAAAGGTGGGTTCCTGGAAACACAGTACAACCACTGATTACGCTGATTGATATCAACAGCGGTATCATTTTCAATTGTCGTTTTGCCATCAAATTATCATCACTTTCAAAGTAAATGTATCTGCAAAGCTACAATGCTAGCCGACCATGGCTGCGTCTCTGTAACCTTACCAAAATGCCTCGGTTTATGTTCCCGTCCTGAAACGGAGGAAAACCTGTTGCAATAAATCTTTAACGTTTATCTGCTGTTGATGAATACAAAGATATTATTATTAACGAAGTAAAGTATTCAGCTTATGCTCGCACTGGCGACTTCCTACAAGCACCAACGGTAATTACCCTTACAAAACAGAAGGTTGCTAAGACTTCACAACCTGATTCACAAAGAAAAACCGTGCAGGCCAAACGGTAAGACAGCCTGTAATAGAATGTATACTAATATAAAAAATGAATCAGTGAAATTACCTAAGATTCAATGGGTGTGGCAAATTGCCATGGCAGCTACTGAACTTGCTGCCAGATACCAAAATATCGCATAGATCCTAGAATGACAATTTTTCTGCCCACTCGCGAAATGCCTTGCCTTGGGTGGGGTGACGCAGGCCATAAGTAACAAATGCACGCAGATAACCTAGTTTTTCACCGCAGTTAAACGACTCACCAACTAGCTCGGTAGCTTCCACCGGTTGCTGTTTCAATAGTTCAGCAATGGCATCAGTCAATTGTATGCGCCCCCACGCACCCGGCTCTATTTTTTCAAGAATAGGCCAGATATCAGCGGAGAGAACATAACGCCCTACCGCTGAGTAGTTGGACTTCAACTGAACTTCACGACCCGGCTTTTCGATAATAGAAGTCATACGCGAGCTTTCACCAGGCTGCAGCTTGTTAGCTTCACATTCAACTACCGAGTAGTCGTGTAAAACATGCTCATCCGCAGCCTGAACCAGCACCTGGCTCAAACCCGTCTGTTCAAAGCGACTAATCATATGCGGCAGGTTGTCTTTCTTCAGGTCGGCTTTGGCGTCGTCAAGCAAGACATCCGGCAACAGAACTACAAAAGGTGAGTCCCCTACCAGCGGCTTGGCACAAAGCACCGCATGCCCCAAGCCTTTTGGCTGCCCCTGACGAATATGCATTAGCGTTACGCCTTTCGGTGTAATAGATTGCACTTCATCGAGCAACTGGCGCTTAACGCGCGCTTCAAGCATCGCTTCCAACTCGAAGGAGGTATCAAAATGGTTTTCGATTGCATTCTTGGATGAATGCGTCACCAGGATGATCTCTTTGATCCCCGCAGCGACACACTCATTGACAATGTATTGAATCAGCGGCTTATCAACGATCGGCAACATTTCCTTTGGAATAGCCTTGGTTGCAGGCAGCATACGCATACCCAGACCTGCAACGGGAATGACAGCTTTTAACTTGGTCATGGTAATCCTCTTGATATCTTATGATCGTCTTCTCAGCCGTAACTCTTACTTGCTGTTCAGCGTTTGTTTTAGCCACTGGGTAAAATCTTCGCCTTCGGAGGCGTGGCGCAGTCCGTATTGTACGAATGCCTTCATATAACCCAACTTATCGCCGCAGTCATGCGATTTTCCGCTCATATGAAAAGCCTCTACGGTTTCCTGCCCCATCAAGGCAGCAATGGCATCGGTCAACTGGATTTCATCGCCGGCACCCGGTAAGGTTTTTTCCAGCAGCGGCCAAATATCCGCAGACAAAACATAACGGCCAACCACCGCCAGATTTGAAGGTGCATCTTCCAGGGCCGGTTTTTCCACCACGGCGGTCATCGGGGTACTCTCACCTGCTGATAACGCCGCACCACCACAATCAACGACGCCGTATTTCGAAACATCCTGTTCCGGTACCGGTTCCACCATGATCTGGCTAAAACCGGTATCAGTGAAACGTTGAATCATTTTAGCCAGGTTTTCTTTACGCAGATCGGCAGTTGAGTCATCCAGCAACACATCGGGTAACAACACAACAAAAGGATCATCGCCGACCATTGGTTTAGCGCACAGAACCGCGTGACCCAGACCTTTAGCTTGTCCCTGGCGTACTTGCATTACTGTCACATCTGAAGGACAAATACTCTGTACTTCTTCCAGCAACTGGCGTTTGACTCGTGATTCCAGTACCGCTTCAAGCTCAAAAGAGGTATCGAAGTGGTTCTCAATCGCATTTTTAGAAGAGTGAGTTACCAGAACAATATCTTTAATCCCAGCGGCAACACATTCATTAACGATGTATTGGATAAGTGGCTTATCGACCACAGGCAACATTTCTTTAGGGATGGCTTTTGTCGCCGGCAACATACGGGTTCCCAGACCTGCTACGGGAATGACAGCCTTTAATCTTTTTTGCATGTTTTTCATCCACATTCAATAATTATTACGTAGCGGAACCAAGTCGCTCATGAAGTCGGAAACGGGATAATTGAGACACGCTACCGCCCTTGGCTTTCAGCTACCAATGTACTGTCATCGTTCTCTATAGGCGACCAGGCTCAGTCACGTTTTAATGTATATCGAGGGACGTACTCTTTTGCTAAGCGATAGTTAGATCACAAATAAAACAAAATAAATACGTCCTTATAACCAAACGATGATACTTGTAAATGTTTATATGGCTAAGATTCTTATACTATTGCCCTATCGATACAAGCCTAAGATACCTATTGGGTACCCTTTTCAGAATAAGACTACCCACAGGGGTAGACTCAGCAAAGTGTAGCAGTCGATGAAATCCATAACGGTTTGATTTTTAGAAATTATATTTACGCTGCTTTTATCAACAAACGTCTACCCCCATATGCCGGAAACTGACTTCCTTTTCAGAAAATCCCCCATTTCTCCTGGTGTCACATTCTGATCCCCTCCTGCATGGATGAATTTTTATGCATTCCTTTTGCTTGGTTTTTTCCTTTCACAGGCAACTCCCCCAGTTTTAATGTTGAATTTTCCTGGCCCAGCACCCATCATTCGTGTGCGGCATAAGCCGTCGAACTTACAGGTGAAATTGGGCGTATGGAATGGATCGCAGATCCAACAATTTGGGCCGGCCTGGCCACTCTGGTCGTGCTGGAAATCGTTCTGGGTATAGACAACCTTATCTTTATCGCCATCCTGGCGGAAAAATTACCAAAGCATCAAAGAGATAAAGCCCGCATTGTAGGTTTAATGCTGGCATTGCTGATGCGCCTGGCGCTGTTGGCCTCCATCTCATGGTTGGCGACACTGACTCAACCGTTGTTTTTTGCCGGCGGACACCCCTTCAGCGGCCGCGATCTGATAATGCTGGTTGGGGGTATTTTCCTGCTGTTCAAAGCCACCATGGAGCTCAACGAGCGACTTGAGGGTAAAGATGAAGAGCAACAGGGCCAGCGCAAAGGCGCCCGCTTCTGGCCAGTGGTGGCACAAATCGTGGTGCTGGATGCGGTCTTCTCGCTCGACTCGGTGATCACCGCCGTCGGCATGGTCGATCACCTGGCAGTCATGATGCTCGCGGTGTGTATCGCTATCGGACTGATGTTACTGGCCAGCAAACCGCTAACGCGCTTCGTCAACGCCCACCCAACGATTGTCATCCTGTGTCTGAGCTTCCTGCTGATGATCGGTTTCAGTCTGGTTGCCGAAGGCTTTGGCTACCACATTCCGAAAGGTTATCTGTACGCTGCTATTGGTTTCTCAGTGATGATTGAAGCCTTGAACCAACTGTCGCAGTTCAACCGCCGCCGTTTCCTTTCGACAGCACGCCCCCTACGCGAACGTACCGCAGAAGCCGTGCTGCGCATGTTGAGTGGCAAGCACGAAGAAGCGGAAATCGACAACCAATCGGCCAACCTGTTGGCCGATAGCGGCAATGAAAACGGCGAGATTTTCAACCAGCAGGAACGCCATATGATAGAACGCGTGCTGGGCATGGCGCAGCGCACGGTGAGCAGCATCATGACCTCCCGCCATGACGTGGAATATCTCGAGTTGAATGATCCGCAGGAAAAGTTGACCCAATTGCTGGAGAAAAATCAGCATACGCGCATTGTGGTGGTGGAAGATAGCGCCAGCGATGAACCCCTCGGTGTCATTCATACCATTGACGTGCTGAAGCAGCAGTTAACCCAGGCACCACTCGATTTACGTGCGTTGGTACTGCAGCCACTGATTTTTCCCGAGCAGTTGACTCTGCTGAGCGCCCTGGAACAATTTCGCCAGGCGCAGACACATTTTGCCTTTGTCGTAGACGAATTCGGCTCGGTTGAAGGGATAGTCACGCTGACTGATGTGATGGAAACCATTGCAGGCAACCTGCCGGAAGCCGGAGAGGAAGTCGATGCCCGGCATGACATTATGCAAAATGATGACGGAAGCTGGACCGCCAACGGTTATATGCCGCTGGAGGATCTGGTGTTGTATCTGCCTTTACCGCTGGAAGACAAGCGTGAGTACCACACGTTGGCCGGCCTGCTGATGGAACACAGCCAGCGCATTCCCCAGGAAGGTGAACAGTTGCGGATCGGTGACTACCTGTTTGAACCGCTGGAAGTCAGTAGCCACCGCATTTTGAAGGTAAAAATCACCCCGTTGTTGGTACCAGAACCAGACTACGAGGTTTAAACCGGGGCCGGGCATCGCCCGGCCGCTATCACAAATGCTGGGGAACCAGTAACTCCGTCGCCACAATCACCACGATCAACCCAACAATCACCGGTACCGAAGTGCGTTTCACCACTTCAAAAGGCGAGATTTTTGCCATACCGGACACTGCCACCACCACCCCAGAAACCGGCGACAGAGTACGTCCCAGATTCGAAGCCTGCAGCATCGGGATCACCAGATACGCCGGATTAACCCCCATCTGCGCCGCCAGTTTGGGAATCAGCTCTACGAAAGCATAGAACGGAGCGTTGCCTGAACCGGTGGTCATCGCCGCCAGCATGGTAATCACCACCAGCACCAGCATCATGATGATACCGCCGGTACCGAATGACTGCGCCAGGCTGATCAGCCCGCTGATAAACCCGACGGTGCTCAGCCCCTGGGCGAACACGCCAGCAGCTACCAGCAGCATCACTACGCTGGCAAAAGCATCCGCCATACCACGATAAGCAACTTCCAGACCGCTAAATACCTGCTTGGCACTGAAGCTGCGCAGGAATTCAATTACCGCCGCCAGCAGCATACAGCCAACCAACACGGTGATGATATGCAGTTCCGGCCCCCATTTACCATCAAACACCAGCACGCCAAGGATAGGGGTAAACGGCAGCACCGCGTAGAACCCCGGCGCATGAGTGGTGATTTCACTCACATCCATAATGTGATGCTGTTCATTGGCCTTCTTGTCGAGGTAACGCTGCCAAAAGAAATGCGCAACCGCCATGCAGACAATCGCCGCAATCGAGATGGGTAACGTAGTTTTAAAGGCGAAATCAACCAATGGCATTTCCGCCGCCTTGGCGGCCAGCACCACGTCACCCGAGGTTGGTGCCAGAATAATCGCCGCGGGTGAAGCACAAATCGCCGCTGCCGCACCACGGCTGATACCCACGTTGACCATCAGCGGGAAGAGCGTAGCCATCAGCAATACGCCCAGGCCAGTAGCAGAGGAGACGGCCAGTGACATCAGACAGGCAACAAAATAGGCCGCTACCATCAAAAGGTAGGGGGAATTGATCATTTGCAGCGGACGGGATGCCAGCTTGACCACCACATCATTGGCGCCAATGTGCGTCATATAAGCCGCAAATCCGCACAGCATCATAATCATCATGCCAAGATCGCCACCACGGCTCATCAGCAGAATTTTGACGTATTCAATGATGTCGGTCGCGCGCCATCCGGTAGATGTGGCACTGGCAGGCAACAAACTTTTGCCCATCAGGGCACTGATGGCCAACAGTAACAGGCCGCCCACCATCAATACGCCAGTGGCGGAGTAACCTTTGATGATGTAACGGCCAACGCCTGCTGCGACGACGGCCCCGATCAGAAGCTCTATCATATTCCCTCAACTTATCATTTTCGTTTTTGACCGTACCAAAGCGTATAAATCGCTTAACTGCGCACACTCTGCACAAACTCAGGCACAGACGTCATGATATCCGTCAAAGTTACGGGAGGAAATTATTGGGAGAGGGAAATACTCTGGCGAGGTTTACTGAGAGTGCAGGCCACCGCCTGGCCTGCACTCTCAAAGATTAAAGCTTATCGAGCAGTTTTTTAAGATCCTGGCCTTCGCGCGAATCCTTGTTTTTATCGGCCCACTTGTTCAGCGCATCCTTTGCCCGGTTCTGCAGCGTTTTACGCAAGATCTGATCGACCTGCAATTGATAGTTGAGCTGGTTCCACGGGCCGTAAACCCGCAGTGGGATCGGCGTTTTCTGCAGTTGCTCAATCAGATCGTCACGCCCTTTCCAACCGCCAGTTACGCGAACGTTAAGTTGCATATCGCACTGTTTGCCCGGCATGTCCACCGTACCGCCGCCGTTCAGGTTCAGCAGTGAGGAATCGGCAGCCAGCTCGGTGATTTTTACCGTACCCTGGTTCAGGCTGGCTTTAGCCGACAGTTGTTTCACTTCGGTATAACGCTGGTAATCATCCTGTCCACGCACGCTACTGTCATTACGCGCTACGGCCTGCTGAATCAACTGCTGAATATTCAGACCGTGCAACTGCGCGTCCTGCATCGCCAACTGGGCAGTGCCCTGCCAACGGCGTTCAAAAGACTGTGACGTCAGACGATCGCCGGTTAAGTCCCCTTGCATGCTTAACTTTCCGGTCAATACTTGCGGCATATCGAACGCTTTCAGAACGGTACCAAGTTCAACCTGCTTCACTAGCGGCTGCACGGTAATCACCGGTCTGCGGCCACGCGCGTCCAGGGTGCCTGGTAAAGCGAAGTCACCACCGGCTACTTGCCCGGAGAACGAATGCAGCGTTAACAGACCCTGGCGGTTTTCTGCCTGGGTCGAAAGATGGGAAATATTCATGCCGCGGTAGGTGAGTTGATCCACGCTCAAATTGAGCTGTGCGTTAAACTCGCGCAGCACCTCAAGATTTTGCTGCGGGTCATCCATTTGACTGGCAATGACCGGCGAAGAGGTGACGTTCTGTACTTGCGATACTTGGGAACTACTGGACTGCCAGCCGCTAAACGCATCAAAATTCACCGCAGTAGACGTCAGGTTAAGCGTATAGGCCGGTATCTCACCGAACTGGATACTGGCATCACCGCTAAAGGTGCTGTCATTGACCCCCAGGCTCAGTTGGCTTAATGCGAGTTGCTGCGGCGTTTGTTGATATACCACGTTAGCGCTGCCGTCGCCTTTAATACCACCGGCCAGGATGTCTGCACCTTCCAGTTGGTAACTGAACTGGGTGACATTGGCAGCAATTCGTCGCGGATATTGCTGCAGATCGATATCCGCTGCCAGGTTGAAGGTCAAATCGCGCTGATTGCGGTTCACCCGACTGGAAAGCTCCATTTGCGCCTGACGTTTGGCATTTTGTTGCAGTGTAAGGTTGATATCGCGAACGTTGATCTGTTCGTTATTGGCACGTTGCCAGATCAACAGGCTGTCCACTACCCGCAGATTATCGATATCAAATTTCCACGGCGTATCTATCGACTCTTCGGCATGGCCCGCAGGGGCGATAGGCGCATCCGGTTGATTTTGTTCTTCACTGTCGGGGGTAAGGCGGATGACGGCGTTTTTCAGCATCACCTGTTTAACAAACAGCTGATGCGACAACAACGGCAGCAGTTTGACATCAAGGCGCATATTATCCGCACTCACCACCGGCGCTTTGGCCCCGGGTGCAGTCAGCGTCATACGACCGGCCAGAATGCTGAGCTGTGGCCAGATATGCCAACGCAGATCGCCATCCAGCGTCAGATGATAACCACTCTTTTGTTCGACCTTCGTGACCATATAGGCGCGAAAATCATTCGGATTAACCAACAGTACCAGCGCAGACATTCCCGCCACCAGCACCACCAGTAAAATCACCAAAGTCGTCAGTAATCTTCTCATGCCATCCTCTTGTCAGCGCCACACCGACCGTGCTTCCTGCGCTGTTAGTCCTTGTCGATTCGGCTGGCGACTGCGCCCTGCTGATCGCGGTATTTTGCATCCTGGCGGCTATTGTAAGGACGCGCTGCCGGCCCGGACAGCGGTTCAAAACTCAGTGCGCCGATCAGCATGCCTGGGCGTAATGCCAGCGGCAGCTTACCTGAATTATAGAACTCCAGGACAATTCGGCCCTGCCAACCTGGATCGATACGGTGTGCGGTAACATGAACCATCAATCCAAGACGCGCCAGAGAGGAACGGCCGTCCAGCCAACCGACCAGATCGTTTGGCAGCGTGACCGATTCGAGCGTAACCGCCAGCGCCAATTCCCCCGGATGCAGGAAGAAGGCCTCTCCTTCCGGCAGAACGATTTCATCACTCATCACGCGATCCAACGCGGCACTGACTTCATCTTTCGGCCCGCTAAGGTCGATAAAGGCTGCGGTATGGCCACGAAAAACGCGAAACTGATTGCCTAAACGGACATCCACTGTGGCCCCGTTAATACGCTCAATCGGCGGACGCGGTGAAATCACCAGTTTTTCACAATCCAGCCAGGCTTCTATATCACGGTCGCACAGTCTCATTTATTCATCTCCATCAAGGCGTGTCACTAAAACAAAAATTGCCACACAACGGGCGAAAGGTCTACGCCGCGGCGTAAATAGTTGCCCGCCGGCCGGAAACACGGGTTTTCCGGCCATTGAACGGCATTATTCAAAGAACTGGCTGATTTTGGCTTTCAGAATATCGATCGCAATGCGGTTTTTACCCCCGCGTGGGACGATAATGTCGGCGTATTGTTTGGAAGGATCGATAAACTGCAGGAACATCGGACGGA
Organism: Serratia sp. S4; assembly: GCF_000347995.1. Classification (NCBI taxonomy): domain Bacteria; kingdom Pseudomonadati; phylum Pseudomonadota; class Gammaproteobacteria; order Enterobacterales; family Yersiniaceae; genus Serratia; species Serratia sp. S4. The sequence continues at coordinate 1,671,379 of NZ_KB661120.1, read as the reverse complement.
CGGTTTTCTGATATTGCGCCATTACCGAATCCATCGAGCGGCCACGTTCATTCACATCACGCTTCATACGGCGCATCAGGCAAATATCCAGCGGCGTATCAACAAAGATCGAGAAATTCATTTCCTGACGCAGACGGATATCCGTTAACAGCAGGATCCCCTCAAGAATAATCACCTTTTTCGGTTCCAGGTGAATGGTCTCTTTCTTACGCGTGTGCTCGGTGTAACTGTACAAGGGTAACTCTATCGCCTTGCCCGATTTCAGCATCTGCAGATGCTGAAACAGCAGGTTGTGGTCCATGGCGCTTGGGTGGTCATAGTTTGTCTTGACCCTTTCTTCCATGGTCAAGTGAGTCTGGTCTTTGTAGTAACTGTCTTCAGGAATAACGCCGATATGTTCATCGCCAACCTGATCGCGAAGTTCACGATACAACGTACTGGCGATAAGGCTTTTTCCGGAGGCAGATGCGCCAGCTATACCAATAATGACGCACTGATGCGGCTTGTCAGTCATAAAATTGAAGACCTGATTTCGTAGTGTGAAGGGGGGGAACTAAAACGCGTCAATTATAGGGAGTTAGTGCCCTTAGCGCCAGACTATATTGTCACCGCCAGGCCGCTATATCGGGTTATTTCGTCGGATTGGTCTGCCACGATTTTCAGATGATTGCTTCTAGGGCTATCTGGCATGCCGGGGTAAACTCGGTGACTTGATGATAATCCTGACAATTGGGATGCCTTATTTCACCGGAGACCGACGTGCTGGACTGGTATTTTCTGACATTTTTTGGCGACAGTATGTTACTGCTGCCGTGCTCATTGATTCTCTTTGTCGTATTAGTCGTGCCACCAGCCACCCGAACTGCAGGTTGGCAATGGGCGCTAATTTTCGGCGGTGCCGGCGGCGTAGTATGTGCCTCCAAACTGGCCTTTATGGGCTGGGGCATTGGCATTGAAAGCTATGACTTTACCGGCTTTAGTGGCCACTCTGCGCTGGCGGCCAGTATCTGGCCGGTGTTCCTCTGGACGCTTACCGGGCGTTTTTCGCATGCGGTTCGCAGTATGGCGCTGGTGGCAGGTTTGGTGTTGCCCCTCACTATCGGGCTATCACGCCTGGCCATTCAGGTGCATTCGCCTTCGGAAGTGGTGAGTGGACTGGTGTTGGGTTATCTGGCCAGCACGCTGTTCCTGTGGTTACAACGAGGCAAGCCGCGCCCGCAGCTTTCCTGGTTACGGATCATCTGCGCACTGGCTTTACCGCTCGCTCTGATGGGCAACCGGCAACCGGCACCGACGCAGGGCCTGTTGGAACATATAGCCACCGCTCTGGCGCATATCGAACGCCCTTACACCCGCGCGGATCTGCACAAACATCTTACGACTCCATAAACAAAACCCCGGTATATGTCCGGGGTTATTTTCTGGCTGGCGTTAAATTACTTACAAGGCGCGGAAAGAGATTTCCGTTGGAATAGCTTCGCCCTGCCAATACATCTGCGCGGCAACGCGACCGGCAAGCTGGCGATACAGCTCGGCAAATTCACTGTCCGGGCGGCTTATCACCGTCGGCTCGCCACGATCCAAATCTTCGCGCAGTGAAATATGCAGCGGCAATTGCCCCAGCAGGCGGCTATGGTATTTCTTCACCAACTTCTCCGCCCCACCGGTACCGAAAATGGGTTCGTGGTGTCCGCAGTTGCTGCAAATATGCACACTCATATTCTCCACAATGCCCAGTACCGGCACATGAACCTTCTCAAACATCACAATGCCCTTGGCAGCATCAAGCAGCGCGATATCCTGCGGCGTGGTGACCACCAAAGCTCCGGTAACCGGAATGTTTTGCGACAGCGTCAACTGAATATCACCGGTGCCCGGTGGCATATCCAGCACCAGATAGTCCAGATCCGGCCACAACGTATCCTGCAACAATTGCATTAACGCCTTACTGGCCATCGGGCCACGCCACACCATGGCATTATCGTCGGTCACCAGATAACCAATAGAGTTGGTTGCCAGACCGTGCGCCAGGATCGGTGCCATGTGTTGCCCGTCCGGCGAGGTTGGACGCTCGTTCTCGGTGCCCAGCATATTCGGGATCGACGGGCCATAAATGTCGGCGTCCAAAATGCCAACCTTGGCCCCTTCCGCAGCCAGCGCCAACGCCAGGTTAACCGCCGTGGTGGATTTACCCACCCCGCCCTTGCCGGAACTGATGGCGATAATATTACGCACGCCTTTGATGCCGGCCTGATCGTTGGCGCGTTTCAAAGTGGTAATGTCATGCTTCAGTTTCCAGTCGATCGCCTCAGCGCCGGTCACGCGCAGTAATTCTGCACTGACGCTGTCTTTCAGCACCTCAAAACCGCTCTGCCAGGCGAATGGCATAATCAGTTCAATGTGCAACACATGATCCAACAACGCGCAGTGGTGAATGGCCTTCAGCGCGGTCAGATTATTTTTTAACGTCGGGTGTTCAAAGGCGGCCAGTACACCGGTCACCAGGGCACGCAGAACTTCGGGGTTGGTCTGCTCGGGGGATTTTGTGCTCATCCCGGCTCCTTGATTTTGAATGGATAGCTTCTCGCTAAGCATATCAGAACTGCAGGCCAGTCGGCGCATGTCTGTATAAAGAAACCACCCTAGCCGTGGCGAGCGCGATCGGGTAACATCAAAGACCCTTTTTATTCATTACAGAAACCAAGTTCTCACTATGCCTCAAGTCGCGAAAAAATTATTGGTGACGTGCGCGCTGCCGTACGCAAATGGTTCCATCCATCTCGGCCACATGCTCGAGCACATCCAGGCAGACATCTGGGTTCGTTACCAACGAATGCGCGGCAACGAGGTTCATTTCATCTGCGCGGACGACGCGCACGGCACGCCGATCATGCTGAAAGCTCAGCAGTTGGGCATCAAGCCGGAAGAAATGATCGCGGAAATGAGCCAGGAGCACCAACAGGATTTCGCCGGTTTTGGCATCAGCTATGATAACTATCATTCAACCCATAGCGATGAGAACCGTGAGCTGTCGAACCTGATTTACGGCCGCCTGAAAGAAAACGGTTTCATCAAGAACCGTACCATTTCTCAGCTGTACGACCCGGAAAAAGGCATGTTCCTGCCTGACCGCTTCGTCAAAGGCACCTGCCCGAAATGCAAATCACCGGATCAATACGGCGATAACTGCGAAGTCTGTGGCGCAACCTACAGCCCGACCGAGCTGATCGATCCGAAATCCGTGGTTTCCGGTGCGACGCCGGTATTGCGTGATTCCGAGCACTTCTTCTTTGATCTGCCGTCGTTCAGCGAAATGTTGCAGGCCTGGACACGTTCCGGCGCGCTGCAAGAGCAGGTCGCGAACAAGATGCAGGAGTGGTTTGAATCCGGTCTGCAACAGTGGGATATCTCTCGCGATGCGCCGTATTTCGGCTTTGAAATCCCGGATGCGCCAGGTAAATACTTCTATGTCTGGCTGGATGCGCCAATCGGCTACATGGGTTCATTCAAAAACCTGTGCGACAAGCGTGGCGATCTGGACTTTGACGAGTTCTGGCGCAAGGACTCCACCACCGAGCTGTATCACTTTATCGGCAAGGACATCGTTTATTTCCACAGCCTGTTCTGGCCGGCAATGCTGGAAGGCAGTAACTTCCGCAAACCGACCAACCTGTTCGTACATGGCTACGTAACGGTAAACGGCGCCAAGATGTCCAAATCTCGCGGCACCTTTATCAAGGCCGGTACCTATCTGCAACACCTGGATGCCGATTGCCTGCGTTACTACTACGCCGCCAAGTTGTCTTCACGCATCGACGATATCGACCTGAATCTGGAAGATTTCGTGCAGCGGGTAAACGCCGACATCGTGAACAAGGTAGTGAACCTGGCTTCGCGCAACGCCGGCTTTATCAGCAAGCGTTTTGGTGGTCAACTGGCCGACAAGCTGGCCGATCCGGCGCTGTACCAAACCTTCGTTGATGCAGCGCAAAGCATCGCCGAGGCCTATGCCAGCCGTGAGTCCGGCCGGGCAATTCGCGAAATCATGGCGCTGGCCGATCTGGCAAACCGCTATGTGGATGAACAAGCGCCGTGGGTAGTGGCCAAACAGGAAGGCCGCGATGCGGATTTACAAGCCATTTGCTCAATGGGCATCAACCTGTTCCGCGTCCTGATGACCTACCTGAAACCGGTAATGCCGTCGCTGACTGAACGCACCGAAGCCTTCCTTAATTGTGAACTGAGCTGGGACAGCATCCAGCAGCCGTTGCTGGGCCATCAGGTTAATCCATTCAAAGCCCTGTTCAACCGTATCGATCTGGACAAGGTCAATGAGATGGTCAGCGCCTCGAAAGAAGACATGGTGGCGGCTAAAGTGGTCACCGGCCCACTGGCTGAGGATCCGATTCAGGACACCATTACCTTTGACGATTTCGCCAAGGTTGATATGCGTATTGCCTTGATTAAGAGTGCCGATTTTGTCGAAGGTTCGGACAAGCTGTTGAAGCTGCAGTTGGAGCTGGGTGGCGAAACACGCCAGATCTTCTCCGGCATTCGTTCCGCTTATCCGGACCCGAAAGCGCTGGAAGGCCGCCTGACCATCATGGTTGCCAACCTTGCGCCTCGCAAAATGCGCTTCGGTATCTCCGAAGGCATGGTGATGGCAGCCGGCCCAGGCGGAAAAGAAATCTTCCTGCTTAGCCCGGACAGCGGCGCACAGCCAGGGATGCAGGTGAAATAACACCGGTTTTTACTGCCTCCAAGGGTCGAGCTTGCTCGGCCCTTTTTATTAAATTTCATTCCTTGCGACAACGACAAAATCGGCCAAAATAAGCTATCTTATCCATACGGGTTTAATTACTGTATGCATAAACAGGTCTGACATGAAGGGATTCCCACCGCTGATCAACACATTGCTGGCCAGCTCGCTGGTATTGACCATTGGGCGTGGCGTCACGCTACCGTTCATTACCATCTATCTCACCGGGCATTTCCACCTGCTGCCGAAAAGCGTCGGTATTATTTTGGGCATCAGCCTGATGATCGGTATTTTCGCCAGTCTGTATGGCGGTTACCTGGTCGACAAGTTCAACAAAAACACCTTGATCCTGACGGCCATTTTACTGTTCGCCCTAAGTTTTTTCGCTATTCCGTGGATCCCGCGTCCGGGTGGGATCATCGTGGTATTGGCTATCCTGCATACCGCCTATTCGGTCCTGGGCATCACCATCAAGGCCTGTTTTGCCGACTGGCTACCGGTTGCACAACGTATCAAAGCCTTTTCAATCAACTACACGCTGGTGAACGTTGGCTGGGCGGTGGGCTCATCACTGGGGGTGATGGTGGCAGGGCTGAACCCATTGTTACCCTTCTACCTTTCCGGCGGATTGGCTTTATTCACAGTGACGGCATTGAGTTTTAGCCTGCACCGACAACGCACTACGCCGCCGGCAGCGACTGAGGCCGTGCCCTCTGCGCCGCCCAATTTCCGCCAGACGCTGACCATTCTGCGCAACGACCACCGGCTGATTTACTTTACTCTCGGCAGTACGCTTGGCGCGGTGGTTTTTGGCCAGTTCACCGGGTATTTATCGCAATACCTGATTCTGGTTTCCAACGCCGAGTTTGCCTATCAGGTCATTGGGGCGGTGATGATTGTTAATGCCTGCATCGTCATCGCGCTGCAGTATTTACTGAGCCGGGGCATGCGGCAGGAAAACATGCTGCGCTGGCTGGCGCTGGGCACCGTGTTTTTCATTCTGGGGCTGATCGGTTTTAGCCTGGCCGGGCAATCACTCTGGTTGTGGGCCATAGCTATGGCGATATTTACCCTGGGGGAAATTATCGTGATCCCGGTGGAGTATATGTTTATCGACTTTATCGCCCCACAGCATCTGAAAGGCAGTTACTACGGTGTGCAAAACCTCAGCGCTTTGGGCGGTGCCATCAACCCGGTGCTGTGCGGTTTTATACTCAGCTATGCCGCACCGCAAATGATGTTTGTGATGCTGATTGCTGCCGCATTGTTCAGCCTGCTATTCTTTTTCCTCGGCCATCGCCTGGCACAAAAGCAGCAATACCGCGCAGGCATCATCAGTACAAAATAAAGGCGCACCGGGCTTAACTACGGCTGTCAACCTGCCTGACAGGCATGGCAGCCATAGAGAGAATTCATGGTGTGATTTGTGGCGGAGGTCACAGTTTAATTGTATGATGAATGCATCGGTTAAACGGGATTAAGTTATGGCCAAGCTATTCACTCTGTGCTGGAAATACCTGAGGGCAATTGTCCTTATCTACCTTTGCTTATTCGCCGGCAATGCAATTGCGGCGCTGCTGCCGATCGCCATTCCCGGCAGCATTATCGGCATGCTGCTGCTGTTCGCCCTGCTCTCCACGCAAATTATGCCGGCCAGGTGGGTAAAACCCGGCTGTCATCTGCTGATCCGCTATATGGTGCTGTTGTTTGTGCCCATCGGCGTTGGCGTAATGAAATACTATGACCAGATCCTTGATCACCTCGGCCCGCTGGTGGTTTCCTGCATTATCAGCACCCTGATGGTGCTGGTGGTGGTGGGTTACACTTCGCATTATTTCCACCGGGAGCGTCGCATCGTCGGCAAACCGGATGCCGCGGAAGGTGAAAAATGATCCATGAAATCTGGTGGTCATTGCCGTTAACGCTGGCAGTCTACTTTGCCGCACGCAAGCTGGCGCAGTGGTTGAACATGCCGCTGCTGAACCCGCTGCTGGTATCCATGGCGGTGATCATTCCCCTGCTGTTACTGACCGGCATCCCTTATGAACGCTATTTTCAGGGCAGCAAAATCCTCAATGACTTATTGCAGCCCGCCGTCGTCGCGCTGGCCTACCCGCTGTATGAACAGCTGCACCAGATCCGCGCCCGTTGGAAATCCATTATCGCCATCTGCTTTATCGGCAGTATGACGGCCATGATCAGCGGCGGTGCCATCGCTTTATTGATGGGGGCGACTCCGGAAATTGCCGCTTCCATTATGCCCAAATCGGTTACGACCCCTATCGCCATGGCAGTGGCGGAATCGCTCGGCGGCATCCCGGCAATCAGCGCCGTCTGCGTAATCTTCGTCGGTATTCTCGGCGCAGTATTCGGGCATACATTATTTAAACTATTGAAAATCACCACTCGCTCGGCGAGAGGTTTGGCCATGGGTACCGCATCTCATGCACTGGGCACGGCTCGTTGCGCGGAAATGGACTATCAGGAAGGGGCATTCGGCTCTTTGGCGTTGGTGATCTGCGGGATCATTACCTCGCTGCTGGCCCCTTTCCTGTTCCCGGTACTGCTGCATATGTTCAGTTAAAACGGTTAAAACCTGCGATACATCTCGCAATTATGCTTTTCATTGCATTGATTTCATCAATAAAGAGATTTACATCACACTTTATTCACGCAAGGCTGCCTAGAATGTTATCCCGTTAACCTGTAGAGAGAGTTTCTATGCACCCGCGTTTTCAAACCGCTTTTGGCGAACTGCCCGCCACCTTGCAATCCGCCCTGCAGTCTTATATTGATGCGCCTGATTTCCCGGCCATGCTCAAGGCGGAACAAGTGGACGCGATCAAGCAGCGCTGCGGGCTGGATGATGATGCTCTGGCATTCGCTCTGCTGCCACTGGCGGCGGCCTGCTCGTTAGCGCCAATCTCACAATTTTATGTCGGTGCCATTGCCCGTGGGCAGAGCGGCAATCTGTATTTTGGTGCCAATATGGAATTCAGCGGCGCTCCGATGCAACAAACCATTCATGCGGAACAGTGTGCGGTGACCCACGCCTGGCTGCGCGGTGAACCCGCCCTGGCCTCCATCACCGTTAACTACACGCCTTGCGGCCACTGCCGTCAGTTTATGAACGAACTGAACAGCGGCGTCAGCCTTAAAATTCGTCTGCCCGGCCGTGAACCGGCAACGCTTGGCGATTACCTGCCGGACTCCTTCGGCCCGAAAGACCTGGATATCACTACGCTGCTGATGGACCAGGTCGATCATGGTTTCCAACTGGCGCTGACTGACGAACTGGAAAAAGCAGCGCTGGCCGCTGCCAATCAGAGCCACGCGCCCTACAGCAACGCCCACAGCGGCGTCGCACTCGAGGCTGAAGACGGCACAGTCTACACTGGCCGTTATGCGGAAAACGCCGCCTTCAACCCAAGTCTGCCGCCCCTGCAGGCCGCGCTGATTCTGATGAATGTTTCCGGCGACGACTGTCAGAAAGTAAAACGCGCCGTGCTGGCTGAGCCAGAAAGTGCCATTCTCACCCAATGGGATGCTACCCGTGCCACGCTGGCTGCCCTGGGCTGCCAAAATGTCAGCCGCATTACTTTCTGATCCTGACCCTGGCGGTGCCGCCCGGCACCGCTGTTAACAGCCCCGCCAGCCAAATACAATGGCATTCACGTCTTAAAACACTTTCTTTAGTTAAATTAGGATTTGATCGTCGATAATTACGCCAATTTACCTCATGATCCGATAACAATTGCTGTACATATTTCGCCGATCTTTTAGGATCACCCTTATAAAGTTATCCGATACGTTGAAGAGCAAAAGTCATGGAACTTGAATACGAAAGCAAACGCCCTCTCTACATCCCTTATGCCGGCCCGATCCTGTTGGAATTCCCACTGCTGAATAAAGGCAGTGCCTTCACCGAAGAAGAGCGCAACCATTTCAACCTGCAAGGCTTGTTGCCCGACGCGGTGGAAACCATTGAAGAACAGGCTGAGCGCGCCTATCGCCAATATCAGGATTTCAAAAACGACAGCGATAAGCACATTTACCTGCGCAACATTCAGGACACCAACGAAACCCTGTTCTACCGCCTGCTGGACTCCCACCTGAGCGAAATGATGCCGATCATCTACACGCCAACGGTGGGTGAGGCCTGCGAGCACTTCTCCGATATTTACCGCCGGGCACGCGGGTTGTTTATCTCCTACCCGAACCGCGATCGCATTGACGACATGCTGCAAAACGCCACCAAACAAAACGTCAAAGTGATTGTCGTCACCGACGGCGAACGTATTCTCGGCCTGGGCGACCAGGGCATTGGCGGCATGGGCATTCCTATCGGCAAGCTTTCGCTGTATACCGCCTGCGGTGGTATCAGCCCGGCCTATACCCTGCCGGTAGTGCTGGACGTGGGTACCAACAACCCACAGCGCCTGAACGATCCGCTGTATATGGGGTGGCGTCATCCACGCATTTCCGGTGATGAATACCACGCTTTCGTTGAAGAGTTTATTCAGGCGGTGAAACGCCGCTGGCCTAACGTGCTGTTGCAGTTCGAGGATTTCGCTCAGAACAACGCGACTCCGCTGCTGAACCGCTATCGTGACGAAATCTGCTGCTTTAACGACGATATTCAGGGTACCGCAGCGGTTACGCTGGGTAGCCTGATTGCCGCCAGCCGCGCTGCGGGCAGCCAATTGCGTGACCAAACCGTGACCTTCCTGGGTGCCGGTTCCGCCGGCTGCGGCATTGCCGAGCAAATTATCGCCCAGATGAAATCCGAAGGTCTGAGCGAAGACGAAGCGCGCGCCCGCGTGTTCATGGTTGACCGTTTTGGTCTGCTGACCGACAAACTGCCTAACCTGCTCGATTTCCAAAGCAAGCTGGTGCAAAAAAGCGAAAACCTGACCGCATGGCAGACCCAAAGCGATGCCATCTCGCTGTTGGACGTAGTACGTAACGCCAAGCCCACCATTTTGATCGGCGTTTCCGGCCAGCCGGGTCTGTTCACCGAAGAACTGATCCGCGAAATGCACAAGCATTGCCCGCGGCCGATCGTAATGCCGCTGTCCAACCCGACTTCACGCGTGGAAGCCCGCCCGGAAGACATCATCAACTGGACCGAAGGCGCTGCGCTGGTCGCCACCGGCAGCCCGTTCGCACCGGTACACTATAAAGAGCAACAGATCCCGATTGCCCAATGCAACAACTCCTATATCTTCCCGGGGATTGGTCTGGGTGTGTTAGCCTCTGGCGCGACCCGTGTAACGGACGCGATGCTGATGGCCGCCAGCCGGGCACTGGCCGAGTGTTCGCCGCTGGCCACCGACGGGCATGGCGCACTGTTACCGGATATTGACGATATTCAGGGCGTGTCAAAATGCATCGCGATGGAAGTGGGTAAAGCGGCTCAACTGCAGGGAATGGCGGTAGTCACTTCTGAAGAAGCGCTGTCGAAAGCCATCGAACACAACTTCTGGCGCCCGCAATACCGCAGCTACAAGCGCACCTCTTTCTGATTTGCACAAGCAAGATGATAAAGTCCGGCTCGCCGGACTTTTTTTATGGCCGAAAACGCCTAAAAATGCGGCGCAATGCGTGCCAGAAGGGGGACAAGCTTGCTTCAAGTAGTCAGGTAAAGTAGCCTTGAACCATCTTTTTTGGCCACGGTGCGCGTAAGGCAATAACATGTGGAAACGCCTGATAATCGGCTTGTTTGTCATCGCTGCATTGCTGATGCTCTCGGCTATCGCGCTCGATCGTTGGATCAGCTGGAAAACGGCACCTTTCGTCTATGACGAACTGCAAGGGCTGCCCCATCGCCAGGTCGGCGTAGTACTGGGTACCGCCAAATATTACCGTACCGGCGTGATCAACCAATATTACCGCTACCGCATTCAGGGGGCGATCAACGCCTACAACAGCGGCAAAGTTAAATACCTGCTACTGAGCGGTGACAATGCCCAGCAAAGCTACAACGAACCCATGACCATGCGCCGCGATTTAATCGCCGCCGGCGTGGCGCCCAGCGATATCGTGCTGGATTACGCCGGGTTCCGCACCCTGGATTCGATCGTACGTACCCGCAAGGTGTTCGACACCAACGACTTTATCATCATCACCCAACGCTTCCACTGTGAACGTGCGCTGTTTATCGCGCTGCATATGGGGATCCAGGCGCAGTGCTACGCGGTACCCTCACCAAAAGATATGATGACAGTGCGTGTGCGCGAGATCTTCGCCCGCCTTGGCGCGCTGACCGATTTGTACATCCTCAAACGTGAACCGCGCTTCCTCGGCCCGCTGATCCCGATCTCCGCCATGCACACCATCCCGGAGGACGCCCAGGGGTATCCGGCGGTATCACCGGAACAATTGGTCGAGCTGGAACACAAGCTGGAAGCGGAAAAGCAAAAGGCCAAACAGCCTTAATTGCCCCTTAATAAAACAAAAGGCGGCCAGGGCAGTAATGCTTGTAAGTTAAGGTGATATTGTTCCCTCTCCTTTGGGAGAGGGTTAGGGTGAGGGGATACAAACCAACGCAAAAGCCCCTCACCCCGGCCCTCTCCCTTGGGAGAGGGAGACGCCCACTTAAACAACATCGTACATTCTTATTCAGAACTTTGCTTAACTGACCGGCATTACAGCATTTGCTGGCCGTTTTTTCGCAGAGACTTTTACTTCTTCTTGGCGTACTTCAGTGAATCCAGCGCTACCGCGAAGATAATGATGCCGCCCTTGATGATGTACTGCCAGTAAGGGTTAACACCAATGTAGGTCAGGCCGTAGTTGATGACGGTGAAGATGATCACCCCGGTCACCACTCCCAATACCGTACCGACCCCACCGGCAAAGGACACCCCACCGACCACGCAGGCAGCAATCGCATCCAACTCATACATAAAGCCGAGGTTGTTGGTAGCACTGCCGATACGGCCCGCTTCCAACAAGCCGCCAAACGCATAGAACACGCCAGACAGCGCATAAATCATGATCAGGTTCAACGGCACGTTCACGCCGGAAACCTTTGCCGCCTCAGGGTTGCCACCGATGGCGAAGATGTTTTTGCCGAAGCGGGTTTTATTCCACAGGATCCAGACAAAAATAATCGCAATAATGGCGTAGAAGGTAATGTACGACAGCTTAAAGTCGCCAAAGCGCAGGAACCCCTGAGCAAAGGTGGAGAACTTGGGATCAAACCCCGCCACTGGCGATGCACCAACAGAGTCGTAATACAGCGAGTTAATGCCGTACACGATAATCATGGTACCCAAAGTGGTAATAAACGGCGTCACGTTCAGATAGGCGATGATCAAACCGTTCACCAGACCAATCACCGCGCCCACGGCACACACCAGCAGGATCACCAACGGAATCGACCAGGTTTCCATATGCGGAAACACCTTGTTGACGTTATCCATCGACTGCAACAACGTCGCCGCGATCACCGCCGCCAACCCAACCTGACGCCCGGCGGACAGGTCCGTCCCCTGGGTAACAATCAGCCCTGCCACACCCAGTGCAATAATAATGCGCACCGAAGACTGCGTCAGAATGTTGCTCAGGTTCATTAAGCTGAGGAAAGTCGGATCCTGGATAATAATAATTGCCAGCAGCACCAGCAATACCACGTAAATGCCACCTTCCTTAAAATAGGTGAACAAAGTTTTCTTATTCAGCGCGTTCATAATTCTGATCCTTAAAGGTGCAGGGATGCGAGACGTAAAATTTCATTTTGCGAGGTCTGTTTGGTATTAACGATGCCCGCAACCTGACCATTACTCATCACCAGTATTCTGTCGGTAATTCCCAAAAGCTCCGGCATTTCAGACGAGACAATAATGATCCCCTTGCCCTTCTTCGCCAGTTCGGTCATCAACTGATAAATTTCGAATTTGGCGCCAACGTCAATACCGCGCGTCGGTTCATCCAGCATCAATATTTCCGGTTGGGTCAGCAGCCAACGGCCGATGATCACCTTCTGCTGGTTACCGCCGGACAGCGAGCCGATGTTGGTATGATGACCCGGGGTCTTGACCCGCATGGCATCGATCACCCATTGGGTGTCGCTTTTCATTCGGGCATTATCCAGCAGGCCGATTTTATTTTTATAGTTACGGATATTGGAGATCAGCGAGTTAAAACCGACATCCAGATAAGCGTAAATCCCGGTGGAACGGCGCTCTTCCGTCACCAGAGCAAAACCGTGGTTAATCGCTTCATTGGCGCTGTGGTTGTTGATGGCCTTGCCGTGCAGCTTGATGGTGCCCGCAATTTTTTCGCGGATGCCGAACAGCGTCTCCAGAATATCGGTACGCTTGGCCCCCACCAATCCGGCAATGCCGAGGATCTCACCCTGATGCAGATCGAAGGAGATATCGCGAATCGAAGGCTGGCGCATTGAGGTCAGGCCCTTCACCTCCAGGATCACCTCGCCCGGCGTATTTTGCCGATCGGGGAAACGCTGGCTGAGCGATCGCCCCACCATCATCGAAATGATCTTGTCCATATCCAGCCCTTCCAGCGGCTGGGTGGCGATCCACTGGCCATCGCGCAGGATGGTGATTTCGTCGCACAGTTGGAAAATCTCTTCCATTTTGTGCGAAATATAGACGATGCCGCAGCCGCGCTCTTTCAGCTTACGGATAATGGTGAACAGATGATTCACCTCTTTTTCCGTCAGCGAAGAGGTTGGCTCATCCATAATCACAATCTTGGCGTCGTAGGAGAAAGCCTTGGCAATTTCGATCATCTGCATCTGCGATACCGATAACGTGCCCACTTTATCCCGTGGGTTGATATCAATATCCAGCTCGTCGAATATCGCCTGGGTGTCCTTCAACATTTTGTCCTGATCGACAAACATGCCCTTGGTCGGGTAGCGTCCCAACCACATGTTATCCATCACGGTACGCTGCAACACCAGGTTCAACTCCTGATGCACCATTGAAACACCGTGTTCCAGCGCCTCTTTGGAGCTTTTGAAGTCAATTTCCTGGCCCTGAAAAATAATACTGCCGGCATCTTTTTTATAAATGCCGAACAGGCATTTTAATAATGTCGATTTCCCCGCGCCGTTCTCCCCCATTAATGCATGAATGGAGTGCGGACGAACGCGCAGATTCACATTATCCAATGCCTTGACGCCGGGAAATGACTTACTGATATCGGTCATTTCCAGCAGAAATTCGCGTGGGCTGTCGGCCATAAATACACCTGGCTATGTTACCCGTCGCCTTTCAAGACTCAGCATGGCTAGCTGCAACTTGAAATTCATCGGGTATAGGCTGTGATTTGAAGAATAAATTTCCCCGCCTGCGGCTTTCCTGGTGTTGGCGCTGGGCAGCGCACCTCAGGCGGGGTCATTCAGAACTTACTTAATAAACTGAGACAGGTTGTCTTTATCTACGCCAACGTAAGCAATGCGCACCACTTTATTTTCAATCTTATATTGGGTGCCATCGGCGGCCGGTTTGCCCGCAGCCAGGTTTTTCGCCAGTTCGAAAGTGGCTTTAGCCTGATTGTCGGCATCGTTCAGTACTGTCCCTGCCATAGCGCCGGATTTCACCATCGCCAGCGCTTCTGGCAACGCATCCACACCGAATACCGGAATGCTGGATTTGTTATGCGCTTTCAGCGCTTCTACCGCGCCCATTGCCATCGCATCGTTGTTGGCAATCACCACTTCTATTTTGTTGGCATTAGGGCCGGACAGCCAGGCATCCATCTTATCTTTGGCCTGGGCGGTGTCCCACATTGCGGTGTCCATCTGCAATGCTTGCGTCTTGATACCGTCGTCGTTCAGCGTTTTAGTCACGTAGGTGGTACGCGCTTCAGCATCCGGGTGGCCTGGCTCACCTTTGAGCAACACATACTGAATCTGACCATCTTTGTTCAGATCCCAGTTCGGGTTAGCCTTCCAGTGCTTCTCGATCAGTTTGCCCTGGATCACACCGGACTCTTTAGAGTCGGTCCCCACGTAATAAGCTTTGTCATAGCTGTCCAGCGCTTTACGGGAAGGCTCTTTGTTGTAGAACACGATAGGGATATCGTTTGCGCGCGCCTTATCAATCACCACCGGGGCGGCTGCCGGGTCAACCAGGTTGATGGCCAGTGCTTTAACGCCCTTGGCGATCAGCACGTCAATCTGATCGTTTTGTTTGGATTGGTCATTCTGCGAGTCATTCATCAGCAAGGTGACGTCCGGAGAGGCCTTGGCGTCTTTCTCGATAGCCTTGCGTACCACCGACATAAAGTTGTCGTCATATTTATAAATTGTGACGCCAATACGGGTATCTGCATGTGCTGCGGCGCCAAACATCATGGCTGCGGCCGTCGCGGCCAGGGTGAAAACCTTCTTATTCATTGTGTGTCTCCGGTTTATGTAGGGTCTTGCTCGGTGTTAGGCCAAAGGTAACCGGTGGCGAATGCACAACCGGGCCTGGCAGTTTCCCTGTCATCCGTGAATCATGTTATTCCTGAAAAGTGTGGTGCCAGCGCGAGGTAAAGAACAGCAGCGGCAAGTGCCTTTGCGCTGGAAAACGACTAGAGCATAGACGGCGTGATGTTAATAATCTGTGAATTTTCTCACAGATTGAAAACGGTTACACAAGATTAAATGTTCAGAGAGTGACCGCTGCCTCAATTTGCCACGGAGCCACAGAATGGCGGCGTACCAGAGTGGGCATAAACAAATGGCGGTCCTGCGGCTCCAGCCGCCCTGCCGCACCCAGCAGGGCCAACTCGGTGGCCAGCGTCGCCATGGTTACAATGGGATAACGCACCGTGGTGAGCTTGGGGCTGGTATAGCGTGCAATGGGGATATCATCGAACCCCACCAGCGAGAAATTTTGCGGTACTGTGATAGCGTTTTCTTTCAGCACCGCCATGGCACCGGCGGCCATGGCATCGTTGTAAGCAAACACCGCGCTCAAATGCAGGTTACGCCCGAGTAACTCGACCATTGCCGCTTCCCCACCCTGCAAATCCGGCGAACCATAGGCACGCCAATTGTCCGGCGTAACCAATCCAGCCGCAGCCATCGCCTGCGTATAGCCCTGCTGGCGCAGCGGCCCGTCTTCTATCGGGTGGTTGGAGCCCAGATAGCCAATGCGCTGATGCCCCTGCGACAGCAGCAAACGCATTGCCATCTCCGCGCCGCTGACGTTGTCCAGGCCAACGCAGCGATGCTCATAGCCGGTAATGATACGGTTGATCAACACCATGCCCGGCACCTGGTCGAGGAAAGTCATCAATTCGGCATCACACAGCGCTTTTGCATGCACAATCAAGGCATTACAGCGCTGGCGAATCAGCACTTCGATAGCGTGACGCTCTTTGTCTGCCTGATGATAACTGTTGCCGATCAGCAAATATTTGTGGTGTTGCTGCGCTACGGTGTCTACCGCTTTCACCAGCGCACCAAAGAAAGGATCGGAGACGTCCATCACCACCACCCCGAGGGTATCGCTGCTCTGGGTGGCCAGTGCCTGTGCATTGGCGTTGGGCCGATAACCCAGTTCAGCCACCGCCTTAAGCACCTGTTCACGCGTCTCTTTACTGGTCAGGGCGCTGTGGTTCAGCACGCGGGAAACGGTCGCCACGGACACGCCCGCACGCTTCGCCACGTCGCGAATGGTGGTTGGGTGAACAGAGGTCATGAAAAATCCTGAGGTCGGGGTAGTTGACAGTGGCGCTATCCTACCCCGTTTGTCATCCTCCTCTGCGTGAATCCCGTCACAGGAAAGAAAACGTTTACATACATTTTTTTAACCTACCTGCGCCAGATCTCAATTCACTCCCTTAGGCTCCGTGTTACCGGCGGCCAGAGAGGTCAGTTTGCGCCATAGCCATTCCACCGGCCCCTGGGCGAAGTAACGCAACCACAGGTTAGAAAACAACAGGTTAGCCAACCAGACCAGCGGCACAAACGCCAGCAGTTGCAGGCGGTCGAACTGTTGATACAGGCCAAAGCGATAGAACAGCGTGGTACAGATCAGCGTTTGCAGCAGGTAATTGCTCAGCGCCATGCGCCCAATCTGAGTCAACCAATGCCCAATGCGCAGCCGCGACAGCGTCGGCCAGAAACCGTAACACAGTGCCAGATAGCCCATGGCCTGCAGCGGAGCGCCCAGTTCGCGCGGTACCTGCAATAAAAAGCCGCTCCAGCGGTAGTCCCAGTGAAGATGCCATTGCAACGCCACCGCCGGCAGTTGGATCAGCAATGAAAGCGGTATCAGCCAGGCAGCCTGACGGCGATAGTAACCCGGCGAATAGGTGCCACGCAGCCAACCGCTGCGCATCAGTCCGGCACCAAACAGCATCAGCCCCGCCAACTCCCAGCCGTATTGCGCACCAATCGCCAACAGGCTGGACGAGAGCAGATCGGTACGGCTACGCCAAGCCTCCATACCGCCCTGCAGCTTCCAAAATTTTTCATACTGCAGTTCCGCCACGCCGGGCTGCCAGAAACCGCCCGGCTCACCGTGCGAGATAAAGCCCAGCAACAGCAGAACCCCGACGCCGATCAGGTAGAGCACTACGCCGGTTTTCAATAGCTGATAGGTTTCTTTGGCATCGCGGATCATCCGCCAGCACACCAGCCCGATCAGGCCATAGGCCAACAGGATATCGCCGCCCCAAAGGAAAATGGCATGCGCCAAACCAAACAGCACCAACCACGACAGTCGCGCACGTATCCAGCCCTTGCCGCGCCGCAGCAGCATCTGCAAGCCGGCACCAAACAATAAGGCAAACATCGCCAGAAACTTGGCCTGGGCGAAAATATCCAACAGCGCCCAGGTCCAGGCGTCACGCGATGATGGCAGCCCCAGATAGGCAGGATTCAGGTAGGCCGCCTTCGGCAGGCCAAAGGCGCTGATATTCAGCAGCAGAATGCCAAGGATGGCGATACCGCGCACACAGTCCAGAGTGGCGATGCGCGGCAGCGGTGTGGTCGAAGGGTTGCTCATTATTTTATCGCTGTATTCCGGCCATTAAAAAGGCGCCCGCAGGCGCCTGTTCTTATTCGTTAACCCCGTATCACCCCTGGTGATGTCGCACCGCACGCAGGAATTCCTGACGGGTGTTCTGGCTGGACTTGAACAGCCCACCCAGCGAGGTGGTGGTGGTGGCGCTGGTCGCGTCACGGATACCACGCGCCTTAACACAATAATGGACCGCATCAATCGATACTGCCACGTTATTGGTGCCCAGCAGGGTTTGCAATGCCACCAGGATCTGTTGAGTCAGACGCTCCTGCACCTGTGGGCGCTGGGAGAAAAATTGCACGATACGGTTGATTTTCGACAGGCCGATCACCGCATCTTTCGGAATGTAAGCCACGGTCGCTTTACCGTCGATTGTCACGAAATGGTGCTCACAGGTGCTGGTCAGGGTAATGTCGCGCACCGTCACCATTTCATCTACCTTCATCTTGTTTTCGATGACGGTAATTTTTGGGAAATTCGCGTAGTCCAGGCCGGAGAAAATTTCATCGACATACATCTTGGCAATGCGATGCGGGGTTTCCGCCAGGCTATCGTCGGACAGATCGAGATTAAGCAGCTGCATGATTTCCGTCATGTGCTCTTTAATACGGCGCTTGCGCGTCTCGCGATCCAGCACTTCACCACGCAACGGGGTTTCCAGGCCACGCTCTTCGAGCGCCGCATGAACCAGAACAGCTTCTTTACTTAATGATGTCATTTCATCTCTCCAACGGACCTGAACTCGCCAATCCGGCTGCTTTACCGAGCAGACTGGTGAATTGCATACTCTCCTGACGGCAGAGGTTTCCGTCATTGGTAACGTGAACCCGGTCAAGATTTTGACCCCACTCTAGATGAGAGTGAGGGGATTATCCAGCGATTGTGCTTCATCAGCAGGTGAAATATTCGCATTTAGCACAATCAGGCCCGCTGCGGCTATTCCACGTTTTTTGTACGGAATTTAATCACAGCGCCGTCGGTTTTCGTGCCAGCTCGCGCGTCGGGGTATTCACCACCAGCAGGCCGGCAACGATCAGCGCCACCACGGCGACATATAACGCCGGTTCCAACCGATGGGTCAAGGCAGTGGATAGCGCCGACAGCGTCGGGCCGACCAACTGACCAATCGCATAGCCGGTGGTCAACAGTCCCGCCATGTAACGCGCATGATTAGGTGCCAGTTCCCTGCCGTGCTGGATCGACAGCTGCACCACGCTGAGGAAACCACCACCGGTCAACAATGCCCCCAAAGCCAGTCCGGCCACCCCAGGCACGATTTCCGCACTCAAGACCCCCAATGCCTGTACCCACAGAGTCATGGCCAGACGCGTTTGGGTGGTCAGCTTGTGACGGGTCAGGATGCCAATGACAATCCCCAGCACCGCCGCACCGCCGAAGACAGGCCAGACAAATTGCGCGAACACGCTACCGGGAAAACGTGCGGCGGCCATTTGCGACAGAAAGGTGGCCGGCAGAATATAGCCAAAACCCGCCAGGCTGTAGCTCAATACCAGCCGCTTCAGCGCCGGAGTCAACAGCAGAGGCTCCGGTGCCACATCAGGACGATGCAATTCACCGGCCTTAGGCAGGTTAATGCTGATTGCGCCAATCAACACCAGCGCCAACACGCCATACACCAGCCAGGCCTGAGACGCCGTCAGCGCCAGGCTGTGAATGCCTACCGCCAGCATGCCGCTGATAAAAATCCCGGCACCCGGCCCGGCGAAGACCGCCGCACTGAGCGCCGGCCGGCCATAGTGAGCCAGCCGTTCGTTGGTCCAGGCCGCCACCAGCACCATCGCCCAGCCGCTGGCCCAACCAATCAGGAAACGCACGGCACCGTGCCACCATTCGCCCTGCACCCAGGCCGAAAGCAAGGTCAAGATTACCGCCCCCCACACCCCCAGCCACAGCCGACGTTCAACATGTCGGTTGGCACGCATCGCGTCATAGGCGCCACACAGATAACCCAGGTAGTTAATGGCCGCCACCAGTCCGGCCCCGGTCAGAGTGAACTGGTGCTCGGCAATCATCAGCGGTACCTGTGGGGTAAAGGCGAAGCGACCAATTCCCATGGCTACGATCAATGCAATAAAACCACTCAGGGCAATTCTTAAGGCCATGTAGAGTATCCAGACTGTTAAAAGAAAGTTGCCAGTATCATGCCGCAGTATTACACTCACAAAAACTGAATAATACTCATCAAGTTCATCACGAAAAGAGAAGACAATGGATCTCACCCAGCTCCGCATGTTCTGCAGCGTCGCCGAAACCGGCTCCGTCGCCCGTGCCGCCGAGCAGTTGCACCGCGTACCTTCGAATCTGACCACCCGCCTGCGTCAGCTCGAACAGGAACTGGGCACCGATCTGTTCATCCGCGAAAAACAGCGCCTGCGCCTTTCGCCGATGGGCCATAACTTTCTCTGCTACGCCAACCGCATTCTGGCCCTGAGTGAAGAAGCGATGAGCATCACCCATGCCGGCGAGCCGGCAGGTAACTTCGCCATAGGTTCGATGGAAAGCACCGCCGCCACCCGCTTGCCAACGTTACTGGCAGCCTATCACCAACGTTTCTCACAGGTGTCACTGTCGCTGACCACCGGTACCTCCGGCGAGATCACCGAACGGGTACGCGCCGGTACGCTGGCGGCGGCACTGGTCGATGGGCCGGTACAGTATGACGAACTCAATGGCTGTATCGCTTTCCCCGAACATATGGTGGTGATCTCATGCCTCGATCACCTGCCGATCCATAGCGCCAAAGACGCCAAGGGCGAAACGCTGTTTGCCTTCCGCGCCAGTTGCTCTTACCGCCTGCGGCTGGAGTCCTGGTTCAAGCGCGAAGGCGTATTGCCGGGCCAGGTGATGGAAATCCAGTCTTACCACGCCATGCTGGCCTGCGTCGCCAGCGGCGCCGGGCTGGCGATGATCCCGCATTCGGTGCTGAGCCTGCTGCCGGGCCATGAACGGGTAAAAGTGCATACTCTTCCGGACGACATCGCCCAAACCGCCACCTGGTTACTGTGGCGGCGTGATGCCTTCGGCCCGAACGTTCGCGCCCTGAAAGAATTAATTATTGAACAGGCAGAAACCCTCTCGGTTGAAAATACTGCCTGCGATTTACCCAATGCTATCGACATAGCCTGATTAAAAATAGACCACTGGAGACTATGATGGAAATGATCAAAACCCGTGCCGCCGTTGCCTGGGGCCCGAACCAGCCGCTGAAAATCGAAGAAGTGGATCTGATGCCGCCGCAAAAAGGCGAAGTGCTGGTGCGGATCGTCGCCACCGGCGTCTGCCATACCGACGCCTACACCCTGTCCGGTGCCGATCCTGAAGGCGTATTCCCGGCGATCCTCGGCCATGAAGGCGGCGGCGTGGTAGAAGCCATCGGTGAAGGCGTAACCAGCGTAGCGGTTGGCGATCACGTGATCCCGTTGTACACGCCGGAATGCGGCGAGTGCAAATTCTGTAAATCCGGCAAAACCAACCTGTGTCAGGCGATCCGTGCTACCCAGGGCAAAGGCCTGATGCCGGATGGCACCACCCGTTTCTTCAAAGACGGTAAGCCTATCTTCCACTACATGGGCACTTCCACCTTCTCCGAATACACCGTAGTGCCGGAAATCTCACTGGCAAAAATAAGTAAAGAAGCCCCGCTGGAAGAAGTCTGCCTGCTGGGCTGCGGCGTCACCACCGGCATGGGCGCGGTAATCAACACCGCCAAAGTGCAAAAAGGCGATACCGTGGCCATCTTCGGCCTCGGCGGCATCGGTCTGTCGGCAATCATCGGCGCACAGATGGCGGGTGCAGGCCGCATCATCGGCATCGATATCAACACCAGCAAGTTCGACCTGGCGCGCAAGCTGGGTGCCACCGACCTGATTAACCCGAAAGACTACGATAAACCTATTCAAGACGTGATCGTCGAACTGACCGACGGCGGCGTTGATTTCTCCTTCGAATGTATCGGCAACGTCAACGTGATGCGCTCGGCGCTGGAATGCTGCCACAAAGGCTGGGGCGAATCGGTGATTATCGGCGTTGCCGGTGCCGGTCAGGAAATTTCTACCCGTCCGTTCCAACTGGTGACCGGTCGCGTATGGCGCGGTTCCGCCTTTGGTGGCGTGAAGGGCCGTTCGCAACTGCCGGGCATCGTCCAGCGTTATATGGACGGCGAGTTCGCGCTAAATGACTTTATTACCCACACCATGGGGCTGGAGCAGATTAACGAAGCGTTCGATTTGATGCACGAAGGCAAATCCATCCGTTCCGTTATTCACTTCGACAAAAAATAAGCCAGGAGGCAGAGATGACCTTGTCATTAGAACTTCTCGAAGAGCACCGTATGTTCGGCGGCTGGCAACAGCGTTATCGCCATGCGGCGCAGAGCCTGAATTGCAACATGACTTTCAGCATCTATCTGCCGCCCCCGCGCGATGATAACCCGCCGCCAGTGCTGTACTGGCTGTCGGGGCTGACCTGCAATGATGAAAACTTCACGCTGAAGGCCGGCGCGCAGCGTATCGCCGCCGAGCTGGGGTTGGTGCTGGTGATGGCCGATACCAGCCCGCGTGGCGACGATGTGCCCAATGATGAAGGCTATGACCTGGGCCAGGGTGCCGGTTTTTATTTGAACGCCACCCAGGCGCCGTGGGACAAGCACTTTCGCATGTATGATTACATCAGCGACGAGTTACCGGCGCTGATTAATCAGCACTTCAGCGTCAGCGATCGCCAGTCGATCTTCGGTCACTCAATGGGCGGCCACGGCGCACTGGTAATGGCGTTTCGCAATCCGCAGCGTTTCCGCTCGGTGTCGGCCTTTGCGCCCATCGTTAACCCCTGTCAGGTTCCATGGGGACGTAAAGCCTTTGCCGCCTATTTGGGCAATGATGAAAGCCAGTGGCTGCAGTATGACAGTTGCCACCTGCTGGCCAACGGCGCGGAAAAAATGCCGGTGCTGGTGGATCAGGGTGATGACGATCAGTTCCTGGCGGATCAACTGCAACCGGCGAAGCTGGCCGAACTGGCGCGCCAGCGCGACTGGCCGCTAACCCTGCGCATCCAGCCAGGTTACGATCACAGCTACTTCACCATCGCCAGCTTTATCGAAGACCACCTGCGCTTCCACGCCGAACATCTGTTCCGCTGATCGATAAATCCGGGCGGTTACCCCGCCCGGATTTAATCAGATACCGTCGAGAAGAAAATCTATTGCGGCTTTAACCTCGGTCCAGTATTGGGTAGCATCGCAAAATTCAGCACCCAAGGCCCGAACGGGAATACTTGCCATCTCATGTGTCATAACGGCGTACTCCTTGTCATCCACCAGCCTGACCAAAGGGATCAAACGTTCCGGGCGAGTGCTACCCGGAAACTTTTCAATGGGCAATAACGGGATCACGACTCGACGATTTAATTGCCCGATGATATCGCTTGTACATCAAGCAACAGCGGGTAAACAACGCTTTTCCCTGTGTTGGCGTATACCGTAAATTGCATCGCTAAAACGTCCTGTACTCGTCACTGAAACAGCCATGTTCATCATGAAAACGGTTCAGCGCCTCAATGGCCTCTCGGTTATCTTCCTTCCATTTTCTCATCTCATGCTGACGCAATTCGGCATCCAAAGCAGCGTTCAGCGTAGCACTGAGGTTAATACCCGCCTCACGTGCACGGCTCAACAAGCTGCGTTCTACCGTCATGGTAACGCTTTGCGTCGTTCGTTGTTTTACTGGCATCAGTACCTCCCACAATAGCCTTCGTGCAAGCAACACGGCTTATTGAACGGATAACACACTCAGTTAACGCTCTCGTCCAGTGAACCAATAATAAACATCTTCAAACCAGGTTAATAAGGCTTTGGTGCCGATCACTGTAATCACCGCGATTGCAACATCCACATAACTATTACATGGTTTCATAATTAGCAGTGATGAATACTCGATTAAAGAGAATGAAATAAATATCCAAAGGGCTATAAAAATGCAGTCTTTCATTTGCACGTCCATGTGAAAATTATAATAACACCAAGAAAAACAAGGTAACATCACCCCATTGCAAATAAAATAAAAATAACCATTAATTATAGTGATAGACAAGAATAATAATTACATTAACGTATTCGGTTGATTTATCGAATACGTTAATATGTCACAGTTAATTAAACGATTAACACTCCGCATATTAACCGCTATTAATTTTACTTTATTCTATCCTTTTAATTTCGGATCCAGCGCGTCGCGCAGCCCATCGCCCAGCAGGTTGAACGCCAGTACGGTGATGAATATTGCCAGACTGGGGAAAATCGCCACGTGCGGCGCCATCACCATATCCGCTCGAGCCTCATTGAGCATCGCCCCCCACTCCGGCGTGGGTGGCTGTGCACCCAGCCCGAGGAATGACAGGCTGGCGGCGGTAATGATCGAGGTGCCGATACGCATGGTAAAATACACCACAATCGACGAAATCGTCCCCGGCAGTATATGTCGCAGGATGATGGTCCAGTCGGAAGCCCCGATGCTGCGCGCCGACTCGATATAGGTCAGGTGCTTCAATACCAGCGTATTGCCGCGCACCAGCCGGGCAAACGCCGGAATGCTGAAAATCGCCACCGCAATGATCACGTTGGACATACCGCTGCCCATAATCGCCACCACGCCAATCGCCAATAAAATACCGGGAAAGGCAAACAGCACGTCACAGATACGCATGGTGATACGGTCCCACCAGCCCTCATAATAACCGGCCAACAGGCCCAGCAGCGTGCCGATCAGCCCGCCGACCAGCACCGAGAACACCCCGGCGGCCAGCGAAATACGAGCGCCCATCAGAATGCGGCTGAAAATATCTCGCCCAAGGGAATCTACCCCCAACCAGTGCACCAGCGAAGGGCCTTCGTTCAGGCGGTCATAATCAAAGTAGTTTTCCGCATCAAACGGCACCAGGTAAGGTGCCAATAACGCGGCAACCACCAGCAACAGCACCAACAACCCGGCGACCAGCGCCACCCGTTGCTGGCGGAACCGCCGCCAGAACTCATGCCACGGTGTGCGCACCGCGTTAGGGTTAATCGTCGGCATCGCCTTCATTGCGGCGTTGCGTCGCCAATGCTTAATCATCCCGCGTCCTCATTTGTAGCGTATCGCCGGGTTAATTGCCGCATACAGCAGGTCCACCAACAGGTTAATCAGAATAAACTCCAGCGAGAACAGCAAAACCTCGGCCTGGATCACCGGATAGTCGCGCATCTCCACCGAGTCGACCAGCAGCCTGCCCAGCCCTGGCCAGTTGAAGACCTTTTCCACCACGATCGAGCCGCCGAGCAAAAAGCCGAACTGTAGCCCCATCATGGTGACCACCGGGATCATCGCATTGCGCAGGCCATGCTTCACCACCACCAGGGTTTCCGGCACGCCCTTGGCTCGCGCGGTGCGCATATAGTCTTCCTGCAGCACCTCAACGAACGAGGCACGGGTAAAACGCGCCATCACCGCTGCAACCGCCGCCCCCAGCGTGATGGAGGGCAAAATATAATGCCGCCAGCTGTCGGCGCCCACCGTCGGTAACCAGCCCAGATTGACCGAGAACACCTGCATCAGCAGCATACCCAGCGCAAAAGCGGGGAATGAAATGCCGGAGACCGCCAGCGCCATACCAATGCGGTCCGGCCAGCGGTTGCGCCAAACGGCAGACAACATGCCGATGCCCATACCGAAGAGCGTCGCCCACAGCATGCTGGTCAGCGTCAGCCACAGGGTCGGCAGAAAGCGCGAGCTAATCTCTTCGCTTACCGGCCGTTTGGAGACCATCGAGGTGCCAAAATCCCCCTGCAGCGCATTGACAAAAAAATGCACGAACTGCTGCGGTAGCGGCTTGTCGAGCCCCAGATCCTTACGCACCAGTTGCACTACCGCCTCGTCGGCCTCCGGCCCCGCCGCCAACCGTGCCGGATCGCCGGGCAGCAGATGGACAAACAAAAACACCAGCACCGCGACAATCAGCAGCGTCGGGATCAGGCCCAGCAGCCGTTTCAGAAAATAATTAAGCATCTCGGGTGAATCCCCTCACCCCGCCCTCAGTGAGAGCGGGGATTGGCGCCTTATTTAAGGTCAGCGTTATCAAAGTTGAACGAGGTATCCGGCATCACATAGAAACCGCTCAGCTGCTTGTTATTGGCCGACAGCAGGCGTTCGGTTGCCAGGAAGATCCATGGCGCATCGGCCCAGATGCGATCCTGCGCGTCCTTATACAACTTCTGCTTTTCGGCGCGATCGGTAGTCGCCAGCGCGCCGGTCAGATCCTTGTCCACCTGCGGGTTACTGTAGAACGCGGTGTTGAACTGCTTGGGAGGTGCCGCCTGAGTAGAGAACAGCGGTGACAGCGCCCAGTCCGCCTCGCCGGTCGACGCGGACCAACCGGTATAGAACATGCGCACACCGGTGTCTTTCACCCCAACGCTTTCAACCTGTGCCGCACGCTGACCGGCATCCATCGCGGTCAGTGTTACTTTCACCCCAACCTGCGCCAACTGCTGTTGGGCAAACTGCAGCACTTTCTGCGCGGTACTGTGGTTATGGGACGACCATAAAGTGGTAGTGAAACCGTTCGGATAACCGGCCTCTTTCAGCAGTTCGCGCGCTTTGGCCGGATCGTATGGCCAGGGCTTATAACTCGTGGCGAAGTCAATCGCCGGCGGCACCGGGCCTTCTGCCGGTACCGCGTAGCCGGCGAACGCTACCTTGATCAGCGCATCTTTGTTGATGGCGTAGTTCAGCGCCTGGCGTACTTTCAGGTTATCAAACGGCTTCTGGGTGACATTCAGGCTGATATAGCGTTGCAGAATCGACGGCGCAGCCACCAGATCAAGCTTGGCATTACCTTCCAGCACCTTGGCCTGCTCATAAGGGATCGGGAAGGCAAAAGTGGCCTCGCCGGTCTGCAGCATCGCCGCACGGGTATTGTTATCGACGATCGGGCGCCAGGTGATGCTGTCGAGCTTCGGTAATCCCGGCTTCCAATAGCCGTCAAACTTCTTCACCTTAACGAAATCGGTCTGGTTCCAGGTCACAAACTGATAAGGGCCGGTGCCCACCGGATGGAAACCAATCTCTTTGCCGTACTGCTTTAGCGCCGCCGGGGAAATGATCACCGCCGCCGGGTGCGCCAGGTTGTTGATAAACGCCGAGAATGGCGCTTTCAGCACGATTTTCACCGTGGTAGCATCCACCACCTCGGTTTTATCGATCATTTTGAACAGGTTGTAACGTTTGAGGTGGTTGTCCGGGTTGCTGGCGCGATCCAGGTTCACCTTCACCGCTTCGGCGTTAAACTCGGTACCGTCATGGAATTTCACCCCCGGATGCAGTTTGACGGTGTAAGTCAGGCCATCCGGACTCACCTCATAGCTGTCTGCCAGCACGTTCACCAGCTTCATGTCCTTGTCGAAACCGAACAGGCCCTGATAGAAAGATTTGGCCACGGCCTGCGACAGCGTGTCGTTGGCATCATAGGGGTCAAGCGTGGTGAAGTTGGATGCGACGGCGATCACCACATCTTTCGCCGCCCAGGCCGGGCCTGCGCCCACTGCCGCCAACAGCACGACGGCCGCCAATGCCTTACGTTTGAATGTGTGCTTCATGGTGCTTGCATCTCCTGAGGTCATTAAAAGGCACCGGCGATCGGATGACGGGCAACAAAGTGCCCGGGGCCAACCTGCACCAGCGGTGCGGTAACGGGTTCATCGCCCAGCGCACGGATCGGGCTGGGAATTTCATCGACCAGCAGCGGCTGGCGTTTATGCGCATGGGACGGATCGGCCACCGGCACGGCCGCCATCAGCTTGCGGGTGTAGGCATGCTGCGGGTTATCAAACACGGCGTGGCGCGGGCCAATTTCGACAATCTGCCCAAGGTACATCACCGCAACGCGATGACTGATGCGCTCCACCACCGCCATATCATGGGAAATAAACAGAAAGGCAATGCCAAGCTCCCGCTGTAAATCGAGCAGCAGATTAACGATTTGCGCCTGAATCGACACGTCGAGCGCCGACACCGATTCGTCGGCGATCACCACTTTAGGATTGAGTGCCAGGGCGCGCGCAATGCAGATACGCTGCCGCTGCCCGCCGGAAAACTCATGCGGGTAACGACGTGCGTGTTCGGGTTTCAGCCCGACGCGTTCCAGCAGCCAATCGACCCGCTCTTGCGCCGCCTTGCCGCGCGCCACGTTATGCACCAGCAAGGGCTCCATAATCGAAAAGCCGACGGTCAGACGCGGGTCGAGCGAAGCGTAAGGATCCTGAAAGATAAACTGGATATCCCGCCGCAGGTGCTGCAACGCCGGGCCTTTCAACTGATTAATCTGGCGGCCGTCAAAGGTAATGGTGCCGCGCTGGCTATCCACCAGCTTCAGCAAGGAACGACCAGTGGTGGACTTGCCGCAGCCGGATTCCCCCACCAGCCCCAAAGTTTCGCCGGGGTAGAGGTCAAAACTGACGTTTTCCACCGCGTGCACCCGGCGGGTAACCCGGTTGAGGATGCCGCTACGCAGATCAAAGCGCGTCACCAAATTCTCCACCCGCAGGATCGGCGCCGCACCGGGCGGGACGGTATCCTGCGGCCCGCCATTGTCCGCACCGTTCGGCAGCGGGAATTTGGCCGGAAAGTCCTGGGTCGCCATCGAACCGAGTTTTGGTACCGCGGCCAGCAGTGCCTGGGTATAGGCCTGTTGCGGGGAGGCAAACAGCTCGCGCACCGGCCCCTGCTCCACCCGTTCACCCTGACGCATCACCAATACCCGGTCGGCAATTTCTGCCACCACGCCCATGTCGTGGGTGATGAAAATCACCCCCATCTGCATTTCCTGCTGCAGCACGCGGATGAGCTGCAGGATCTGCGCCTGAATGGTGACGTCCAATGCGGTAGTAGGTTCGTCGGCAATCAATAGCGCCGGCTTGCAAGACAGTGCCATGGCGATCATCACTCGCTGGCGCATACCGCCAGACAGCTGATGCGGATAGCGGTTAAGCACGTCTTTGGCTTCAGGAATGCGCACCAGATCAAGCATCTGCAAGGCGGCCTGTTTGGCCGCCCGATGGTCCATCGCCTGGTGCAGGCGCAGAGATTCGGCGATCTGCTCGCCCACCGGAAACACCGGGTTCAGCGAGGTCATCGGCTCCTGAAAGATCATCGCCATATCGGCGCCGCGCACCCTGCGTAGCGTACCCTGATGGGCTCGAGCCAAATCGAGCACCTCGCCGTTACGCCGACGAAAAGACATGGTACCGCTGACGATGTTGCCACCGCCCTGTTCGACCAGCCGCATCAATGCCAGAGAAGTGACAGACTTGCCCGAACCGGATTCACCGACGATCGCCAGCGTCTCGCCGCGATCGAGATCGAATGACAGGTTGCGCACCGCATCCAGGGTCTCGCCCTGTTGTTGAAATTGGACGCTCAGATCGCGCACCGACAGCACGCGCTGCGGCGGCAATAATAGCCCGGCGTCGGCCGCAAGCGGCATTAAGGCATCGGTCATACACCCTCCTGGCGATCGGTTAGCGGTATACCCGTCATCTTTCAAGTTGCAGCGTTGTTATCTGCGCTCGCTGCAACTTGAAAGCTATAGGGTATAAATCCCTACGGACGGCGCATCGCCGACATAACCAAAACCGCGGTACATCCCCTCGCTGTTAAACGGCAGCGCCACGTTGCCCTGGCTGTCGATGGCAATCATGCCGCCGCTACCGCCCATCGCCAGCAGTTTTTCCATTACCACCCGGTCGCTGGCCTGCTGCAGGCTGAGGCCGGCGTATTCCATCAGCGCGGAAACGTCATAAGCCGATACGCCACGCATGAATATTTCGCCGGTACCGGTGCTGGACACCGCCACGGTGGCATTGTTGGCATAACAGCCGGCGCCGATGATCGGGGTATCGCCCACCCGACCGGCCTGTTTGTTGGTCATGCCACCGGTCGATGTCGCCGCCGCCAAATTGCCCAAAGCATCCAGAGCCACCGCGCCGACGGTACCAAACTTCCTGTCGGGATCGATCGGCTCAGCGCCATCGTGATCGAGCAATACTCGGCCCTGCTCCGCCTGGGCGCGGTGCAATTGGTCAAAACGTTGTTGGGTAAAGAAGAAATCGGGGGTCACCATTTCAAGACCGTGGGCCGCGGCGAACTTCTCCGCCCCCTCACCGGCAAACAACACATGCTGGCTGTTTTCCAGCACCGCGCGTGCGGCCAGTATCGGGTTGCGTATCCGGCTGACGCCCGCCACCGCACCGGCATCACAGGTGCGCCCGTCCATCACGCAGGCGTCCAGCTCATGGGTACCCTGATGAGTAAACACCGAGCCTTTGCCGGCATTAAACAACGGGCACTCCTCCAGCAAGCGCACGGCTTCGGTCACCGCATCCAATGCGTTGCCGCCCTGGGCCAGGATCTGCTGACCTGCGGCAACAATGCCGGATAACGCCTGGATATACTCCTGTTCCTTTTCCGCACTCAGCGCCGAGCGGGTAATTGCGCCCGCGCCGCCATGAATGGCAATCACTGGTTTGCTCATATGCCTGACACCCTGTGTTAATCCCGTACCCTTCCGGGCTGATAATTAATTATTTTTTCTTTTCCCGACTATATTTAGCCCTGCATTCTATGTAAAGCATTAAGTCAACGCTCAGCATTCAGCGTAGTTCGCTTAGATTATTTCGCACATTGAAATAGCTTAATGGAATAAAAACAGAGAGTTATAACAGCATAAAAAAGCCATAAATAACGATTGGGATTTTTGGTAAAAGCAGCGAGGGGATAGACAACTATTATCCTGAGAAATAACCGATAGCTCTGAACATTTAACTTTCACAGGTTCAACCTGCTGTTTTTTAGCAGGCTGAACGCAGATGATAATATTTAGAACCCGGAACCCGGCAGCAACAGAAATGCCTCTTCTTCCGCGGTTGAGACACGACCTAATATCGCATTACGGTGCGGGTAGCGGCCAAAACGGTCAATAATGGCCTTATGCCGCAATTCAAACTCCAACTGGTCGCCATTATCCAGCTCGGTATACAACGCCAGCGCCTGCTGATGGATCAACACCGATTCCGAATGCATAAACGGCAAATAGAGAAAGCCCCGTTGTTCCTTACTGAGTTGCTCACACTGCCCGCTGCGGATCGCTTCTTGCGCCAATACCAGCGCCATGCAATCGCTGGCAAATGAACGCGGCGTGCCACGGAACAGGTTGCGGCTGAACTGGTCGAGCACAATCACCTCCGCCAGTCGCCCCTCAATGGTTTCTCGCCAGTGCGCCAACTCCCCGGCGGCGGCGGCCTGCCAGATCTGGCCAAAGCGCGTATGCAGCAGGCGATCGAATTCATCATCCTTTTTGAACCACAAAGCCGGTTCGATCTCGTCAAACCAAAAGTCTAATACCTGTCTGTGCATCACTGCCTCCTGTTGTTTACATCAGCATAGCATCCTTCATAATACCCCCACATTGCCGCTATTTATCGCGCACCCTGATTACGGAGTTCCCCCGATGGATCATTGCCATACTTCCGATCTCATTTCCCTGGAGCAGGCGCTGGAGAAGATGCTCAGCCAGCTCTCCCCCCTGCAGCAGACCGAATCCATTGCCCTGACCGCCGCCGCAGGCCGCATTACCGCCGCATCGGTCATTTCGCCGATTGACGTGCCGCCGTTCGCCAATTCGGCTATGGACGGTTACGCCGTGCGCCTGGCAGATTTGCAAGCCAATGCGCCGTTGCCGGTGGCGGGCAAAGCCTTTGCCGGTGCGCCATTTGATGGCAACTGGCCGGCCAATACCTGCATACGCATTATGACCGGCGCCCCTGTCCCGGTTGGCGCCGAAGCGGTGATCATGCAGGAACAGGCCGAGCTGAGTGATGCAGGCGTGCGCTTTACGGCCGAAGTACAGGCCGGGCAAAATATTCGTCTGGCCGGGGAAGATATTCGCCAGGGCGCAGGCGTGTTAGCCGCAGGCATCAGGCTGGGTGCCGCGCAATTGCCGCTGCTGGCCTCGCTCGGCGTTGCCGAAGTCCAGGTGATGCGCAAACTGAAAGTCGCGGTGTTCTCTACCGGCGACGAATTACAACCGGTCGGCCAGCCGTTGCAGGCCGGGCAAATCTACGATACCAATCGCTTTGCGGTGCGCCTGATGCTGGAACAGCTGGGCTGCGAGGTGATCGATCTGGGCATTATCCGCGACAATCAAGAAGCGCTGCGCGCCGCTTTCGAGCAGGCGGACAGTCAGGCCGACGTGGTGATCAGCAGCGGTGGCGTTTCGGTCGGTGAAGCCGACTACACCAAGCAGATGCTGGATGAACTGGGCGAAGTCAGCTTCTGGAAGCTGGCGATCAAACCGGGTAAGCCTTTTGCCTTCGGCAAGCTGAAACACGCCTGGTTCTGCGGCCTGCCGGGCAACCCGGTTTCTGCCGCCCTGACCTTCTACCAACTGGTGCAACCGCTGCTGGCAAAACTGGCCGGCCACAGCGACTGGCAGTTGCCACCGCGTCTGCAAGCGCGCGCATTGACGCCGTTGAAGAAAGCACCGGGCCGTCTCGACTTCCAGCGCGGCGTATTCAG
Source organism: Serratia sp. S4 (assembly GCF_000347995.1). Classification (NCBI taxonomy): domain Bacteria; kingdom Pseudomonadati; phylum Pseudomonadota; class Gammaproteobacteria; order Enterobacterales; family Yersiniaceae; genus Serratia; species Serratia sp. S4. The sequence goes on along the minus strand of NZ_KB661120.1, from coordinate 1,639,004 downwards.
CAGTAACGCCCATGGCGAGTTGGAAGTCAGCAGCACCGGCCATCAAGGCTCGCACGTGTTCAGTTCATTCAGCCAGGGTAACTGTTTTATCGTACTGGAGCGCGATCGCGGTTCCGTAGCAGTGGGTGAAAAGGTGGAAATTCAGCCTTTCAACGCCCTGCTGAGGAGCTAAGCATGCTGCCGGAATTAACCGATGCCGAAACATTGCGCTATAACCGCCAGATTATCCTGCGCGGTTTCGACTTCGACGGTCAGGAAAAGTTGAAAGCCGCACGGGTAATGATTGTTGGCCTGGGCGGTTTGGGTTGCGCCGCCGCGCCCTATTTGGCTGCCGCAGGGGTGGGTCATCTGACGCTGGTTGATTTCGACACCGTTTCGCTCTCCAACCTGCAACGCCAGATCCTGCACCGCGACGCGCGCATTGGCATGGCGAAGGTTGATTCGGCGCGTATCGAACTGAGCGCCATCAATCCGCATATCCATATTGATGCCGTTGACAGGCAACTGGACGATGAACAGATGGCGGCACAGATTGCCGCCAACGATCTGGTGCTGGACTGTACCGACAACGTGGCAACGCGCGATCTGCTCAACCGCCTGTGCCATGCGCAGCGCAAACCGCTGGTGTCCGGCGCGGCGATCCGTATGGAAGGGCAACTCAGCGTCTTCACTTACCAGGCCAATGAACCTTGCTACCGCTGTCTGAGCCGGTTATTCGGTGATAACGCCCTGACCTGCGTCGAGGCCGGTGTGATGGCACCGCTGGTGGGTACCATCGGCACTCTGCAGGCTATCGAGGCCATCAAACTGCTGACGCAATACGGGCAGCCGCTCACCGGCAAACTGCTGATGTTTGACGCCATGACCATGCAGTTCCGTGAGATGAAGCTGCCGAAGGATCCGCAGTGCGAAGTGTGTGGCGGGGAATAGCAGACACAAAAAAGGCGGGAATATTCGCTCCCGCCTTTTTAATGCCGTAACAGAAGTTACACGATACCCTGGCTACGCAGATAGTCTTCGTAGTTGCCGGTAAAGTCGATAACCTTGGTCGGTGTCATTTCCAGTACGCGGGTCGCCAGCGAGCTAACGAACTCACGGTCGTGGGAAACGAAGATCAGGGTGCCTTCGTACATTTCCAACGCCATGTTCAGCGACTCGATGGATTCCATATCCAGGTGGTTAGTCGGTTCATCCATAATCAGGATGTTAGGGCGCTGCATCATCAGCTTGCCGAACAGCATACGGCCCTTTTCACCACCAGACAGCACCTTAACTTTCTTCTTGATGTCGTCCTGGCTGAACAGCAAACGACCCAGCACGCTGCGAACGGCCTGCTCGTCGTCTTTTTCCTGCTTCCACTGGCTCATCCAGTCGAATACCGTCAGGGTGTCATCGAACTCGTATTCGTGATCCTGCGCGTAGTAACCAATCTTGGCGTTTTCAGACCATTTCACGCTGCCGCTGTCCGGCTGTGCATCGCCAACCAGGGTTTTCAGCAAGGTAGACTTACCGACACCGTTCGGGCCCAGCACCGCCACTTTCTCGCCCACTTCAACCATCAGGTTGAGCTTGCTGAACAGTGGACCGTTGTCGAAACCTTTGGTCAGCGCTTCCACTTCCAGCGCGTTACGGAACAGTTTTTTGTCCTGATCGAAACGGATGAACGGGTTCTGACGGCTTGAAGCCTTCACTTCTTCCAGCTGGATCTTGTCTATCTGGCGGGCACGTGAAGTCGCCTGTTTGGATTTGGAGGCGTTAGCGCTGAAGCGGCTGACAAACGACTGCAATTCGTTAATCTGTGCCTTCTTCTTGGCGTTATCCGCCATCAGACGTTCACGCGATTGCGTGGCCGCCGTCATGTATTCGTCATAGTTGCCCGGATACACGCGCAGTTCGCCGTAGTCCAGATCCGCCATGTGAGTACACACCATGTTCAGGAAGTGACGGTCGTGCGAAATGATAACCATGGTGCTGTTACGCTCGTTAAGCACCTGCTCCAGCCAGCGAATGGTATCGATGTCCAGGTTGTTGGTTGGTTCGTCGAGCAGCAGGATTTCCGGATCGGAGAACAGGGCCTGCGCCAGCAACACACGCAGCTTGAAGCCCGGCGCGATTTCGCTCATCGGGCCATAATGCTGTTCGACCGGGATGCCAACACCGAGCAGCAGCTCGCCGGCACGCGCTTCGGCGGTGTAACCGTCCATTTCGCCGTAAGCCACTTCCAGATCGGCCACTTTATAGCCGTCTTCTTCGCTCATTTCGGCCATAGCGTAAATACGGTCACGCTCTTCTTTCACTGCCCACAGCTCATGGTGGCCCATGATAACGGTGTCCAGCACGCTGTATTGCTCAAAAGCAAACTGGTCCTGACGCAGTTTACCCAGACGCTCGTTCGGATCGAGGAACACGTTGCCGCCGCTCGGTACCAGATCGCCGCCCAGGATTTTCATAAAGGTGGATTTGCCGCAGCCGTTGGCCCCGATCAAACCATAGCGGTTACCGCCACCAAATTTTACAGAGATGTTTTCAAACAGCGGCTTACTGCCAAACTGCATAGTAATGTTGTTAGTGCTTAACACAGCGCTCGCTCTTCATATCATTAGGAATGTGATTTGGCGCGCATTATGCCATAACGGGGATAAGAGATCGCGGGAAGTTTTGGTGACAATTTGAGCAATGGTGCGGTGGCAGAAAAAGCCAGACGCTAAGTAAATCCCATCCTGCGGATTGAAGGGGAATTAATACATTCACCAGCAGCCATGTTTTAAGATATTGAAATAGACCTCTTTAAACTTTTCTGTCCTTAAAATATCCCCTTTCAATACCGAAACCGGTTTATCCCACTCTTGGGCGAAATCGGCTTCACCGTTATTGTTATTTAGCTTTTTTAAGCCACAGGCAGCATAAAGTTTGGCTTCTGGCGTTGCCTGCGGATTTTTGGCAATACGCAAGAAAATCTCCCCCGCATCCTGATAGGTTAGGATTCTTATTAGCTCGGTCTCGCCAACGCTGCCAATGCCAACAAACCCATTCATTCCCAAAGAGAAATCGCTGACTTTGGATAAAACATTTTCTGTCTGTTCGCGGCTTTGCTCAGCGGCGTAGCCAGAGAGGGAACAGAAAGAAACAACAAACAAAGTCACAACGCGCAAAATCATTTTCATAAAAATTTCTCTATTCAAGCGGTTTTATACCGGGTTGGCATCTGTCGACATAAAAGCCTGCTGATGTAAAACCGCAACAAACGCCTGCGATGCTGCGCTGCGGTAAGCGCTTTTGCGTTGCAGTAATACCGCCCGACGCGCTGGCAGGGCAACGGCAAGTTGTACCGACCGCAACTGCGGATCCGCCTGGGCGATCGCCGCCGGTAGAATGGTGGCAAGCTGACCACGGCGCACAATCTCGAGGATAGCACCAATCGCATTGGCTTCTACCGCCACCCATGGGCAGATACTCTGCTGGCGACAATAACCGTCGATGAACTGACGGGTAGCAAAATCTTCGCTCAGCAAAGCCAGGGGTTGCCGTTCAAGCTCCCCCGCCGTCAAAGGATGTTGCCGTTGGGCCAAAAGATGATCTGCGCCAACCACCATATTCAACGATTCACTAAACAGATCTTTCGCCTCGATATCTGGCGACTGCGCCTGGCCAAAAGCAATGCCTAAATCCAACTGATCCTCCGCCAGCAACGCCTCGATTCTGTCCTGAGTCATTTCTTGAATACTTAGCGATATCCCCGAATAACGCCGATAAAAGGCATCGATAACCGGGCCAACCAGATAGGCGCTAAAGGTCGGCGTCATTGCCAGCCTCAGATTGCCGCGCTCCAGCGTCGCCACGTCATGGATCGCGCGCGCACCTTCGTCCAGATCCTGCAATGCCAGGCGGGCATAGCGCATCCAGGCCGCACCGGCATCGGTCAGGCGCACGGTACGGCCACTGCGATCCAACAGCGGCGTACCCAGCGTCTCCTCCAGCTGTTTGATTTGCTGTGACAGCGTGGGCTGCGAAACGTGCAGCACTTCGGCAGCGCGGGTGAAGTTGCCCTGCTCGGCAACGGCCAGAAAATAACGAATATGTCGCAACAGCATAGCGCCCCTACTATTAGTAATTCCTATAGTGATCATTATAAATAGGTCTTAGACCCTATAGCCAGAGCGGCGCAAGATACGTCCATCGCTTAACAGCACCCAGATGGAGACAGTATGAAAGAGGTTATTGAAGGCTTTTTGAAGTTCCAGCGTGAGGCATTTGTCGAACGCACGGCACTGTTCCAGCGGCTGGCGACCCAGCAGAGCCCACGCACCCTGTTTATCTCCTGTTCCGACAGCCGCCTGGTACCGGAACTGATTACCCAGCGCGAACCGGGCGACCTGTTTGTGATCCGCAATGCCGGCAATATCGTGCCTTCGTTCGGCCCGGAGCCGGGTGGCGTCTCCGCATCAGTAGAATATGCCGTCTCTGCACTCGGCGTTGAAGATATCGTGATCTGCGGGCATTCCGACTGTGGCGCAATGACCGCCATCGCCACCTGCCAGTGTCTGCAACATATGCCGACCGTGGCTAACTGGCTGCGCTATGCCGACTCCGCCAAGGTGGTCAATCAGGCTTATCAGCATGCATCCGAAAGTGAGAAAGTCAGTTCGATGGTGCGTGAGAACGTCATCGCACAGCTGAACAATATCAAGACCCACCCGTCGGTGGCACTGGCGCTTGAACAAGGCCGGTTGAAGCTGCACGGTTGGGTGTATGACATCGCCAGCGGCGGCATTGAAGCGCTGGATGGCGAAACCCGCCGCTTTATTCCGCTGGCAACCAATCCTGAGGTCACGGCAACCCCTGCCGTATCTCGCTTTTAATTTCATTTATAAGGAAACAATATGACTCAGTCACTGCACTACTCATCCCCGCGCGAAACCCTGACTGACACCATTATGATGGCCAAGATCCGCAAAAACCTGACCTTCGAAGCGATTAACCAGGGTACTGGCCTGAGTCTGGCGTTCGTCACCGCCGCCCTGCTGGGCCAGCATCCGCTGCCGGAACAGGCCGCCCGCGTGGTGGCAGAGAAGCTGGATCTGGATGAAGATGCGATACGCCTGCTACAAACCATTCCGCTGCGCGGCAGCATCCCCGGCGGCGTGCCGACCGACCCGACCATTTATCGTTTCTACGAAATGGTGCAAATCTACGGCTCCACGCTGAAAGCCCTGGTGCATGAGCAGTTTGGCGACGGCATTATCAGCGCGATCAACTTCAAACTGGATATCAAAAAAGTGCCGGATCCAGACGGTGGCGAACGCGCGGTGATCACCCTCGACGGTAAGTACCTGCCGACCAAACCTTTCTGATAACCCGATTGCCGATGGCTTTACCGCCGTCGGCAAATTGACAACCTCATAATCCTTGGCTAAATTAACTGCGCTTTAACGCCTTTCTGGCGTTTATCACTACCCGAGGCCTGTATGTTGGAGATTGTAGCAACCCGATAGTCACTTCCTTGCCATTTTGGCTGGAGGTTCTGACGTATCCGACACGCATTTGCGTGGGGATGCGCGTATCTGGGTTTACTGCAGGATTTTCCAACATGAACATTTCCAAAGCGGAACAACGCGTGCTGCACGTGTTGGCCAAAGGCGGCTATATCGCATTCACCCGTGATGACGCGGGGCGTGTGACCCACGCTCAATGCTTGACCCGCGAAGGGTTAGGTCTGGCCGATTGCTCCCTGGCCGTCTTCACCAAGCTCAAAACCAAGCGCCTGATCCTTTCCCGGCAGGGACGCCCTTATCGCGTCACTATCGACGGACTTAAGGCCGTACGCGCGCAATTGGATAACCGCTAATCATTTTTGTCGGCCGGGTTTATGCTCGGCCTATTTCATCCTTATTTATTTGGATACCGCTTTTTCCAGGTGCTGCCATTCGGCGGCGGCAGGCTACCTCAGGGCACGGTCGCCTTCCACCCTGCATTTGACGCTACAGAATAAAGCTAACCAAGGCAGCGCCCAAATAAAGGCCTGCCTTATTACGGGATGCTCAGGAATAGCGGATAACGGCCAAACACTCTTCTTCTGAGGGGGGAACAAAATACTGAGTAAGCAGATCGAATGTCTCTTCGCTTAACGTAAAGGGATGGTCGCCCTGCTCATTTCTGATCTTTATCCGGCTCTTGCACTGCGCATCACTAACATCCAAAAAGTGCAGACAGTGCTCAACGCCAGCCAGCTCGGCTAATTGCCTTGCCCACAGCCGCCGATCGGGCGTATTCATCGGAAAATCCAACACCACCGACAGCCCATGACCCAACAGTTGTACAATATGCTCACTCAACGCTTGGCGCAGTCGGGCTGAATAACGCACGTAGTCTTGCAGAGTCGTCATCTGCTGTTCATACAATGTCGCCAGCCAACTGTCTTCAGCCAGTAACAATGTGTGGGATTGCTGCGAAAGGTTCTTCGCCAACGTCGACTTGCCGGAACCGGCTTTACCGCACATCAAGTGTAAAACGGCGGGGGGATGGTTCTTCATAAGTGCCTCCTGGGGATATTGCCAGTCGGAGGACCTTTTGCCCCGCCTGACTGGCGGGGTTTCGCTTAAAACAGACGCGCTATCCCACCACTCTGTGAATGGTGATAATAATCTGCGCGAATGCAAAACGGTTTCTGTTCATCTGTTATCAATAAGATAAACCCCAGGGGCTGTCAATCGGCGTGATAGCCGCGGCTGTCCTGCGGCACCTGATCCCGCTGATCCAGACCATAATCCCGTACCACCTCCGCGACCCGCAGGCGGTACTGTGCCAACACCCCATGGCGACCACGCTTTTGTGCGGCGCGGTGCTGTTCGATGTTCCGCCACTGCTGCACTGCGGCTTCATCACGCCAAAAAGACAGTGACAGCAGCCGCTGCGGATCGGCCAGGCTTTGGAAGCGTTCAATCGAAATAAACCCGTCAATTTCTGCCAACAGCGGCTTCAATTCGGCCGCCAATTCAAGATAGGTTTCGCGCTGGCCGTCGGCGGCCTGCAATTCAAAAATAACGGCAATCATAGGAAGCTCCTGTCAGAGGGATATCACCTATCCTAACGTTAACCCTGTTGCCATGCTTCGTCTAATTGCCGCCGGGAAGAAAGCGCTGAAAGCACATTTTGACCTCACGGTTTAACCTCACAACAGGTTAGTTTTGGTGCAATACTCAATACGCAAACCGTCAACCTGAGGACTCGTCATGCTCGACCAAACCCAATTTCCGATCGTCAAACGCTGGCCCGCTCAGCACCCGGAAAGACTACAACTTTACTCATTGCCAACGCCCAACGGTGTCAAGGTCTCCATCATGCTGGAAGAAATAGGTCTGGCTTATGAACCGCACCTGATCGATATCGGCAACAACGAAACCTGGACGCCGGAATTTCTGTCACTAAACCCGAACGGCAAGATCCCCTCGATCATCGATCCCAACGGCCCGGACGGTAAGCCGCTGGCGCTGTTTGAATCCGGCGCTATCCTGCTGTACCTGGCGGAAAAAAGCGGCAAATTCCTGCCGCAGGATCCTGCCCTGCGCTACGAAACCATCCAGTGGGTATTTTTCCAGATGGCGGCGGTGGGCCCGATGTTCGGTCAAGTCGGCTTCTTCCACAAATTCGCCGGTCGCGAATATGAGGATAAACGTCCGCTGGAACGCTATAAAAATGAATCCAAACGCCTGCTCGGCGTGCTGGAAACCCGGCTTGAAGGCCGTGACTGGATCATGGGGCAGGATTACAGCATCGCCGATATTTCATTGCTGGGCTGGGTACGTAACCTGATCGGCTTTTATGAAGCCCGTGAGTTGGTCGAGTTCGATAGTTTCCCGCGGGTAGGACAATGGCTGGAGCGCGGTCTGGCCCGTCCGGCAGTACAACGCGGCCTGAATATTCCCGCCCGCAGCGAATAATGGATAGCCTGGGATAGCCGCCCGGCTATCCTTTTACCCCCAATTACCGTCATAAAAGTGTCACACCTCTGCACTACTCTCCCTGCGTAACAAACTGATGCTATTTATATTTTTTTATTACGACAAGGAGCTTTCCCATGCTGCAGCCAGTTTCTTTGATCGCCGGCGCCGTGTTATCCGCCTTACTCTGTTCCGCCGCCTTCGCCGATGAAACCCCGGTCAATACCGCCAGCCTTTACGAACGAGCGGCACGCGGCAACATCGTGGAGCCCGGTGGCGCACGCCGGTTGAGTGGCGATCAAACGGCCGCGTTGAAGGCTTCTTTGTCTGACAAAACGGTCAAAAACGTGATTTTATTGATCGGCGATGGCATGGGTGATTCGGAAATCACCTCGGCGCGTAACTACGCCGAAGGGGCGGGCGGCTATTTTAAAGGCATTGATGCCCTGCCGCTGACCGGTCAATACACCCATTACTCACTGGACAAGAAAACCCACAAACCGGATTACGTCACCGACTCCGCCGCCTCGGCGACCGCATGGTCAACCGGTGTAAAAACCTATAACGGCGCACTGGGCGTTGACGTCAACGGCAAAGACCAGCCAACACTGCTGGAAATCGCCAAGGCCGCGGGTAAGGCCACCGGGAATGTGTCCACCGCCGAGCTGCAGGACGCCACGCCGGCGGCGCAAATTTCCCATGTCACCTCGCGCAAATGTTACGGCCCAGAAGAAACCAGCGAAAAATGTGCCACCAACGCGCTGGAAAACGGCGGCCGTGGCTCCATCAGTGAGCAGTTGCTGAAGGCTCGCGCCGACGTCACGCTGGGCGGTGGGGAAAAATCCTTTAATCAGCTGGCAAAAAGCGGCGAATGGCAGGGAAAATCGCTGAAAGAACAGGCAGCCGCTCTGGGTTATCAGTGGGTCGAAAACCTCGATGCCCTGAACGCCGTCAGCGTGGCCAATCAGCAAAAACCGCTGCTCGGGCTGTTTGCTGCCGGTAATATGCCAGTGCGCTGGCAAGGGCCGAAAGCCACTTATCACGGCAATATCGACCAGCCTGCGGTGACCTGTGAAAATAATCCGGCACGCACTGCGGATATCCCGACGCTGGCGGCGATGACTGAAAAAGCCATCGACCTGCTGAAAACCAACCAAAACGGCTTCTTCCTGCAGATTGAAGGCGCGTCGATCGACAAACAGGATCATGCTGCCAACCCGTGCGGCCAGTTTGGTGAAACTGTCGATCTGGATGAAGCGGTTCAGAAAGCCCTGGCATTCGCCCGCGCAGATGGCAACACCCTGGTGATAGTCACCGCCGACCATGCCCATTCCAGCCAGATTATCGCCGCCGACGCCAAGGCCCCAGGCCTGACGCAAACGCTGACCACCAAAGATGGCGCACCGATGACCATCAGCTACGGCAATTCAGAAGAAGATTCGCAGGGGCACACCGGGACTCAATTGCGGGTGGCAGCTTACGGCCCACATGCCGCCAACGTGGTTGGCCTGACCGATCAGACGGATCTGTTCTATACCATGCGTGATGCGATGGCGATTAAGTAAGTTAATAACCTGGTAACTGATTAAGCCGACCCTATTCGTCCCTGCTCTTGCAAGTGATGAATAGGGTTTTCACCGCTTAGCCCAAAACTGCTATCTTGAAGAGCTCGTACTTACCGCAATAATTCTCTGCCCCCCGTTGAGAAACCAATGTAAACCCAGCCAAAACAAGGATGAGCACTTGCATTTGATTAGCCTGCCCTTTACCACCGAACGTCTGCACCTACGCCGCTTTACGCCTGCCGATCTCGACGCTTACGCGGCTTATCACTACCTGCCTGAGGTCTATCGCTATCTGTACGCACCCACACCGGACGAAGCACAGTTGACCTCCCTGTTTTCCCAGGCGATAACCTCGCGCTTCACTGAGGACGGCGACATACTTTATTGTGCCGTTACCTTGAAAGACAGTGGAGAGTTGATCGGTGAAGTATTGCTAAAACTGGCCAACGGCGCAGCATTGCAGGGGGAGATTGGCTACATTTTCAACCCGGCGTACGCCGGAAAGGGCTATGCCGCGGAGGCCGTAAAATCGGTACTGGATCGCGGGTTTGCCGAATCGGGTTTTCATCGCATATTTGCCCGCCTTGATGCCGCCAACCAGGGTTCGATCGGCGTGGTCGAACGCCTGGGAATGCGTAAAGAGGCGCACCTGCGGCAAAACGATCGTTTCAACGGCGAATGGGGCGATGAATTGATTTATGCCCTGCTGCAAGAAGAGTGGTGTCAGACACGGGAGCAAGAGCGCCTCTAGGCTTCCGCCAGCATCCTGGCCGCCATTTGCTTATAGCTCGCGACCAGATCGCGGCCCTCATCCGGGCCGGTACTCACCGCCAGTCGCATGGTCGCTTCCCCCAAATGCATCAACAGGAAAGCGGCATTTTCCACCGCCGCCGGGTCCGACTGCGGCCGTAACCGGCGTATTGTCGCTGCCAGCAATGCACCGTTCAACCGGCTTTCCGCCACTTCTTCTTCACGCAGCGTTTTATTGGCCTGGGTCGCCGCCCAGATATCCCGCATCACCGGCTCAGCCATAAACAAGGCGTAATATTCGTCAATCAGGCAGTTAAAAGCCTCGATCAACTGCGGTAACGTCTGCACCTGAATCAAGCCTTGCTCGATGCATTCACGCGCCTCCTGGTTATAACGTTGCGCCAGCACACGCACGATAGCGGTTTTATCCGGGAAGTACTGGTACAGCGCTCCTATCGAAATACCGGCATTTTGCGCCACCTCACTCATACGCATCGCGTCACTGCCCTGCTGGGCTATCAGCGCAGTTGCGCAGTCCAGGATCAGCTTCACCTTCTCACGGCTACGCGTCTGGCTGGGTTTACGCCGCAGGGCGGCAATATTTTTTTGCTTATCATTCATCATGCATCGTCCTTTGAACAAAAACCGCCTTGACAATAATACGAGGGTTTATCATATTTACAAAACATGAGTAACACTCACATTTGGAGCGACGCTATGAGCAGCAACGAAAAGGGTTCACCCATTCTGGTTTTAGGCGCTACCGGAAAAACCGGTAGCCGTGTGGCAGCACGTTTACAACAGCAGGGCATGCCGGTACGCGCCGGACATCGTAGTGCCGCCATCCCTTTCGACTGGCAGGACAGCACCACCTGGCAACCTGCCTTGCAGGATGTGGAGAAACTTTATCTCAGCTTTCAACCCGACCTGGCCGTTCCGGGCGCCACCGAAATCGTTGAACGTTTTTGCCGACAGGCGGTAACTGGCGGCGTGCAAAAAATAGTGTTGCTCAGCGGACGCGGCGAAGACGAGGCCCGTCAGGCGGAAGAGGTGGTTGAACGCAGTGGGGCAGACTGGACGATATTGCGCGCCAGTTGGTTTATGCAAAACTTCAGCGAGAGTTTTATTCTTGATGAATTGCTAAACGGCGCAGTCTATTTGCCACCGGGCGAGATCCCAGAACCTTTTATTGATGCGGAAGATATTGCCGATGTTGCGGTTGCCGCCCTCACCCAGCCCGGCCACAGCAATACGCATTATGAATTGACCGGCCCGCGTCTGATGACCTTTGAACAGGCCATTGGCGAGATTGCCGCCGCCGCTGGGCGTGAGATCCACTATCAGCAGGTGCCGGTGGCAGATTACGTCGGATACCTGCGCGAGGCGCAACTGCCGGCGGAAATGGTCACGCTGCTGGAGTATCTATTCAGCACGGTGCTGGATGGACGCAACGCGTCATTGACCGATGATGTCCAGCGTAGTCTCGGACGTGCACCGCGCGATTTCAGCACTTACATCGCCGACACCCTCCCCAGCGGAGTTTGGCAAGCGCGTTAACCTGTTAATGGTCGCCCTGCGCGGCGGCCATTTTCTTTTTGTTACCGAGGACATTTGCAATTGTTCTATAAATATTGTGTGATAGCTGAATATCGTTTAAATCCGCGGCAATTAAACCCTTTAAATATAGCGGTTATATTTAGATAAAAATAACAAATGAATTATTCCTGCCTTTAATCCGCTTTTTTTAATTACAAAAGTAGTTTTTAACAATATTGCAAACAATAATATCCCCTCAGTAACCAGAGTTGAACAATCTGTCCCCAGGCAGCCTGTAATAATCCACTTTTCGTTAAAAAATGATTAACAAAAAGACATTATCACTGCAATCCGGTTTTGCCGGGCGGGTTGATTTCACTTTTTTCCAGGGTACCTCCCGATAAATTCTTTCACCTGCAATGAGTAGAATTTACATACAAGAGAATTGATTTAATGAGAAAAATACTCGTCCTTATTTTCTGTCTGAACCTGTTTGGCGTCACGCATCAGGCAGCAGCAGAAGAGAATAAGACCGTTGATGTGGTTCTGATCGGCGGCGGCATCATGAGCGCCACTTTGGGGACTTACCTGCATGAGCTGGAGCCAAACTGGTCCATCGACATGTATGAACGCATGAATGGCGTAGCGGAAGAAAGCTCCAACGGCTGGAATAACGCCGGCACCGGCCACTCCGCCTTCGCCGAAATGAACTACACCCCAGAAAAAAAAGACGGCAGCATTGATATCAGCAAAGCCGTGGTGGTGAACGAGTCTTTTGAAATCTCTCGTCAATTCTGGTCTTATCAGGTTAAAAATAACGTCCTGAAAGATCCAAAATCCTTTATCAACAGCGTGCCGCACATGAGTTTTGTTTGGGGTGACGATAACGTCAACTTCCTGCGCAAACGCTATGCGGCGCTGCAGCACAGCACCCTGTTCCGTGGTATGGAGTACTCAGAGGACGCCAACCAGATTAAACAGTGGGCACCGCTGGTCATGGACGGTCGCGATCCGAAGCAAAAAATTGCCGCTACCCGCATGCCGCTGGGCACCGACGTTAACTTTGGCGCGATCACCCACCAACTGGTGGATACGCTGACCAAAAATCCAAACTTCAAGCTGAACCTGAGCCATGAAGTGCGCGATATCAAACGCAACGACGACAATACCTGGCGTGTAACCGTGGCCGATCTGACCCGTGACGGTAAAGAAACCACCGTTAACGCCAAGTTCGTGTTTATCGGCGCGGGCGGTGCTTCACTGACGCTGCTGCAAAAAACCGGCATTCCTGAAGCCGAAGGTTACGGCGCCTTCCCGGTCGGCGGTCAGTTCCTGGTGACCACCAACCCGGAAATCGCCAACCAGCATCTGGCCAAGGTTTATGGCCTGGCCAGCGTAGGTTCACCACCGATGTCGGTTCCGCACCTGGATACCCGCATGCTGGATGGCAAACGCGTTCTGCTGTTCGGGCCGTTCGCTACCTTCTCCGGCAAGTTCCTGAAAAACGGTTCACTGTTTGATCTGCTGCATTCCCTGAGCACTTCCAACCTGATGCCAATGACCCACGTCGGCCTGGATAATTTCGACCTGGTGAAATACCTGGTGGGCCAGTTGATGATGAACGACGACGACCGTTTCGCCGCGCTGAAAGAGTATTTCCCTGAAGCCAAACAGGCTGACTGGAAGCTGTGGACTGCCGGCCAACGCGTGCAAATCATCAAGAAAGACGATGAAAAAGGTGGCCTGCTGCAGTTTGGTACCGAAGTGGTCAGCGCTAAAGATGGCAGCATTGCCGCCCTGCTGGGTGCATCCCCGGGCGCATCTACTGCCGCACCAATCATGCTGCACCTGATGGAAACCGTGTTCAAAGATAAAGTGGCGACGCCGGAATGGCAGAGCAAGCTGAAAGAGATCATTCCGTCTTACGGCCACAAGCTGAACGGCGATATTGAAATGACCAACAAGATCCGCGGCTACACCAGCAGCGTGTTGCAGTTGGACTATATCGAAGTGAAGCCGGAAACCAACTGATAGCCGTTTCCCTACTCGCTTTAAGGCCGCCTCGTGCGGCCTTTTTAATTTCTCCGCGACGGTAAGAGCACTTTTAGCCACCTTTAGCACCCTAGTTAACACTTGCGTAACCCGGTGTTGCGGCCTATTATCAAAGCACAAGCTTGGATAATTACTCTTACCTACACTGACCTGAATGTCGTACTGCGGGAGAACTCAAACATGGATCGCGTCAATATCATTCACGATTTGCTGGACTGGATTGAAAATCATCTGGATCAACCCTTGCTGTTAGACAACGTGGCAGCCAAGTCAGGCTACTCCAAATGGCACTTGCAAAGGATGTTCCGCAGCACCACCGGCCACGCGCTGGGTAGCTATATCCGCGAGCGTCGTCTTTCGCAGGCGGCACAGGCGCTGCGTTCAAGCCCTCGTCCTATTCTCGACATCGCCCTGCAGTTCCATTTTGATTCCCAACCGTCATTTTCACGCGCGTTCAAAAAACAGTTCGGCAAAACGCCGGCGGTGTATCGCCGCACTACCCGCTGGGATGTCGCAGAAATGCGCCCGCAGGCTATCGAACCGCTGAACGGACATCGCCATGAGTCGCCGGGCGTGCATCTGTGGTATGCGGGTAAATCTCTGGACGGGGTCTGCACCAACTGGGTTGGCCAGCACTGAGATAAATATGCATTAAAAAAAGGGGTTCAGCCTGCGCTGAACCCCTTTTTTTTAACTGCCAGCTCTTACTTAAAGGTGACGTCGATATTTGCCGATGCGGTGAATGGCCCAACCTGTGGATTGGTATTCAGCCATTTCAGACTAGCCAAAAAATTCTTTTCAACGATGGTACCGTTGACCAGGCCCAGATCAACCGGGGAGTTCATCATGATCGGCGTGTTTGGCGTTGCTGCCTGCGAAATCAAAATACCGAAACCGCTGTTGCTGGTTGGCATAATCAGACTGTTATCCTGCAATGGATAAGTCGTGCTGAAACTGGCCTGCAGGGTTTCGCCTTTACAGTCCTGCCCCGTGGTTGGATCCGACATATTTGCGCTAACCGAGAATGGCACCTGCTTTTCGATTTTGCCGGCCACCGCATTTTGACGCGGTATGGTGCCAAAGTTTACGGTAGAACCGTTGTTAGCCACCACGGTGATTTTCGGGTTACAGGAGATAAACTGGATATTGCCCAACCCGGAAATATAGGCGTTAAAGTTACTGTTAGGCGTGCCGTTCAGACCACCAACCCCATCCACCTGAAATACCGAATAAGCATTGTTGTCATTGATCTTGCCACCCGCCGGAGGTGCCTTGCCCGTCGCCTTAATGTAAATGGCATAGGAAACTGTCACCGTCAGCGACCTGGCCGGACGAAGGCAGGTATTACCTGAGCGACGACATTCAGTCCCTGGCCCCACGTCTTGTTTGGCGTTTTTCACCGGTTTTATATCAATGCTGTTGTAAGTCACGCCAACTTCAATCGAGTTATGGATCTGGCCCATGCGAGCCTGGGGATCCCAATACAGGTAAGCGTTTTCCCCGCGCGGGTTATTCCAGTCATCCACACATTGGAAAGTCGAAGTAAAGGTCTGTGAACGCCACAGCAATGCCCCAGGGGCAGTATTGGCCGTTGATACCTTAATCGCTTTATCCAGCACGATATCCTGACGAATGTTGCCATTCTGCTTACAAGACAGCGCAAAGCTGCTCTGCGAGAACGTCCCCAGTGTGACCAGCAGCCCTGCCGCCAGCCCGAGTTTTTTGTGTTTTAACAACAAAGAAGACATATCCATTCCTTTTACGGTTTTCCGCAGGTCAGCGAAAGTTCCTGATAGCCCATCAGCTGTTCGGTCGCCGATTTCAGTTCCGGCACCACTAACGAGCAACTGTCGCCGGCATCGCTGCCCCATTTAACCAACAGGCGATCCCCTGCGGATGCCCCGGAGATATAAATATCCCCATTGGTACCTACGGTACCGTTGTTCTTGCCGTCAGCGCTGAACACGTTGGCGCCGATTGGCGGTACGCCGCCGTCCAACATTTTGCTGTGTACCAGCAGGCTTTGACCGGTATGCGTTTCAAACTTCACGCGGGTAATTGCGCCGTATGTCGGTACCACATCACGGGCTGCCATCGGGATATCCAGGCCGTTGCCGATATCTTCGGTACGCAGCGCCACACGGTTGTGACGGTATGGCGACGCAGAAGTCATCACCGCGTAACCAAAGCGGTCAATAGCCACACCCGGTTGGTTTTCCAGACGAACGCCTTTGGCGTCTTTGGCTTCAACCAGCACGAAAGTGTTCTGTAATGGCTGAGTCAACGTCACACCACCGGAGTGCGCCACGATACCGCCCGATACGCCCAACGAAGACTGCTGGTAATCATTGCTGTAGCTGTAACCGGCATTCACCGTACCCATGCTGCCCTGATAACCCACGTTAGCCGAGGTGGTTTGCCCAGCGTAACGATCGTGACCGCTCTGCACCGCGTAGTTCAGACGGTTATCGTCCAATGCGGTACCGCTCAGGCCGGCGCTATAGGTATTACCGCTCTGCTTGCTGTGCCCGGCGTTGAAGCTGGCCGTCATATCAGAGGAGTCTCTGCTGAAGAAGCTGAACGGAATAGATACAGTCATGTTAATACTGCGATCTTTATAACCGTAGTTGCTGCGGCTGTCTTGATAGAACACGCCGTAGCTGATGTTTTTATAGCTGCTGTTAAAGCCGGTTTGAACCGTACGATCCTGGCCAGAGCCGCCCCAGTATGACTGGTTGCTGACGTTGGTATACAGCGTTGAGTTACCGGCGATGCGCTGATTGATCGACAATTCTACACGCTGGCGTTTATTGTTGAACTTGCTGGTGTAATAAGTCCGACGACGTGATTCAGCCCAGTCAGGTACACCCTGATTACGGTCATTTTCATCGTAGTAATCATTGCGGTAGTAGCCGTTTTCATAGCGATCGCGTTCCGCAACCGCATCTGAGAAATCATAGTAGCCGGAGGTCGAATAACGGTAGCCGGCGATCTGGAATTCAGTACCCCAGTCGTTGAGCGACTTGGAATACAGGAAGCGGAAGCTCTCACCCTGCTTGTCATCACCGTTGACCAGGTTGGTGTCGGAATAGGACATGTCAAAAGAAACCGCCCCCCAAACACCCATGTTTTTACCCATACCCAGCACCGCAGAACGGTAGTTTTCTGCCACCAGCACACCGCCGTAAGGCGTAATGTCATACCCCATACCGTGGGACAAGGTACCTTGCACAAATTTTGGCTGGTATTTGGTCGTGCCGTCATGATACTTACCGGCAGTCATCTGATAGTCCCAGATCCCTTCACGCAGCATGTTCGGCACGGAAGAGAATGGCACCACGAAAGTGGTTCTCGAACCGTTGGCCTCAATGACCGTTACGTTCAGGTTACCGCTCAGGGTACTTGGGAAAATATCCGTCAGCGCAAACGGGCCAGGCGGCACGTTGGTGCTGTATATGGTGTAGCCGTTTTGGCGGATCTCGACGCGGGCGTTGGTCGACGCCACGCCACGCACTACCGGCGCATAGCCGCGCTGGCTTTCCGGCAGCATGTCGTTGGCGCTGGAAATCTGCACGCCGCGGAACTGGATGCTGTCGAACACGTTGTTGTTGGTGTTGGTCTGGCCAATCACCATGCGGCTACGCAGGGAAACAATGTCAGTTTCTGCCCAGCTCGAAACGGTATTCCAATGAGTACCGGCACCCGACTGCTGGTTCAGCGTCGAGTTATTGCGCAAACGCCAATTACCAATGTTAAGACCGTTGTTCAGGCTCAGGAAGTAATAGTCTGATGTTTTATCGTTGGCGTTATTGCTGTAATTATTGTGGTTGCCGCTGAAGTTATAGTTAACGAAGCCGGCGTTAATCCCGCGATCGTAAACCTTCGGCGAAATAGCCCCTTGCGGACGCGGCTCCAGAAACACCTGCGGCACTTCCAGATCCATACGCTGTATAGCGGCGTCATAGCTCAGCTTGGCACCCGAGATTTGCTGTGACAGCGCATAACACTGCGCGGCACCTTCGGTTTTCATATCGCCTGGCAGTTTAACGCCGTAATCCTGGTAATCCTGCGCTGTCAGGCAAGGCATTACCGGCGTGTCTTTGGTATCTTTTTTGAATTCGATTTCGCGGTGATCGATACGCTGACCATTCAGGTAAATATCAAACGGATATTTGCCTGGCAAGATATCATCGCCGCTGGACAACGCTGCCACCTGGGCAATGTTGTCGTCGCCATGGATGAAGGAGGTGTTGAACTGCTCCTCCGCCATGGCCATATGAGAGAATGAAAATGGCACCGCAGAAAAATAAATTACACCATTAATCAGCCTGACCAAACGTTTTGGCGTGAGGGTTGTTATTCTTTTATGTGCCATTTCTTGTTCATTCCTTGAAGGGCTTAAATCAATTTAATGCAACGTTCTTAATCTCGGTGTGGCCGCCGTAATCGTTGATATAGGTAAACGACATACTGCCGGCCGACTGCGCGCCCTGTGGCAGAGCAATTTTCAGGCTATCTTGCGGTTTCACCATATCGGCATTCACTTTCCAGCTCTTGCCACCGCTTTTCAGCGTCAGAACGCCCAGCGTCACATACAGCGGACCGTTGTTGGTGACCACCAGATTGCCGCCCTGGCGCTGCCATTTCAGCGCTTCAGCCTGCTGTTGCAGGTTGGCCTTCAAGGCCTCAGGACGGTAGAACAGTTTGATTCGGGTACGGATCGCCACCTGCAGTACGTTATCTTGCTTAGGCGTTGGCGGTATTTCCTGTACGTTTACCCAGAGCAGACTTTCTCTGTCCTGCGGTAACCCGCTGCCGGAATAGATAAAACGCAGAATGGCGTCTTTCTTGGCAGCCAGTTTTAAAATAGGTGGAGTGACCACGATCGGTAAATTCTTCGGCATCTGGCTTGAGTCACCAGTATCCAGCCAGGTTTGCACCATATAGGTGTCGTCGCTGTCATTGCTGATTGAGAGCGATGCGGATTTACTTCCGCTGTTATAAATTACGCGCGTTGAATCAACTTGAATGCCGGCAAAAGCATTAACGGAAAACGCGAGTAAAATACAAGAAAGCACTTTTTTCATCGGAATATCTCAACTCTCAGAATTTAGCCGTCCATGGCCAATAGCTCTATCTATCCTGCCAGCGAATTAAATTATTTGTATTCGATGGTGAAGGTAGCGTTAGAGTTTGCCTGACCCGCAGTTACCAGATCCTGGTAAGATTTATAACGAGCGCGCAGGTTGAAAGTCGCAGAACCTGGGTTGTCGCCATCAGCAGCAACAGAAACGGTAGCTGGAGTAGCAACTTCCTGAGAGATTGGCAGAGTTGCGCCGTTGTTATCCAGGATTTCAACGCCAACGCCGTTAGCGCCGCCAGTTACAGCCAACAGCTCTGGGTGGCCAGCTGGGGTGTTACCGTCGAAACGCAGGGTGTAGTTACCTGCTTCACATTTCTCCAGGCTAATATCGAAAGCTTTAGCACCGCTGGTAGAACCAGAAGTTGGGAATGCGGTAGTAGGATATTTACCCAGGTAAACTTCTTTATTCTGGTCTTTATCAACTACTTTACAGGTAGACTGTACGATTTCACCGGTGAATTTAACGTTACCGCTTGCAGCAGTAGCGTTATAAGCAGTAGCAGACAATACCAGCGCGGCCAAAGGCAATAATACTTTTTTCATTTCCAGCTCCATAGAAAAACAATAAAATAATCGATTCAGTGACAGATAAATATATACCGACCCGGCACTGAGCATACACTCAGCGATAGCACTCCTTGCTTAAAAGGAATGTTGCCTCGATGAACCCATTGCCGGACGAAATATAGACTAAGCGCATTCTTATTGTTAAATCGTTTAAAACATTCATAAGCCCTCTCTTGATAGGAATAAACTATCAACAAATACCTATCGATCGATGTTGACGATTTAATCGAATAGGAATAATCTGTGTTTGGGAAAGCCCTGTAGTTGGACATTTTGACTTAAGGCCTGATTAACAGCACATTATTCTAAATATTTACACTTTGTTACCTTTTGAGTGATTTAGACTTCGCAACAAATTGCACGTTTAATGGTCTGTAAGCGGCATTGCTCTTCCTGACTGCATTAAATAAGATTCTTACCCATAAACAGACTGATTTTATTTTATTTTCGTTATAAAACAGCTATTTGTATATCAATCAAAGGATTGAGGAATGCACAGTTCTTTTAGAGAGCAAAATAACGGAATTAATTATGTTTTCCAGCCAATGTTCGCAAAATCCGGACAATTGCTGGCCGTTGAGTGCCTGTCACGATTCACTTTTAATAGTGAATATGCACATTTCTCTCCTGAACAGTTCTTTCGCTCTGCTGATAGCGCCACCCGGATTGAGATTCTGTTAGAGCAGGTCAGTCTGATAGAAAAATATAATCACTGGTTTCGTAAAAATCAGGTTATAGCCACATTAAATGTGGACGATCATTCGCTGAGGTCTTTGGCTAATAGCCATTTTTCAGAAAGAATTAACGCTACTCGCTGTATTCATTTTGAAATCAGCGAGAACTCAACCCGATTGGTAAAGGATCGCGTCCACGGCGATCCCTCTCTCAAGAGTTATTCATTTTGGCTCGATGATTTTGGTTCTGGCTATGCGGGTTTTTCCGCATTGTATAACAGTCAATTTCGCTTCGTTAAATTGGACCGTTTTTTACTATGGGACTTTATGAAAAAGTCCGGCGGTGAAGGTTTAATGCGCGCTTTATTGCGCTTTTTTCACCTTAATCATTACAAGGTGATTATCGAAGGAGTAGAAACTCCCGAACATAAAAAATGGCTGGACGAAATGCCATATTACGCACTGCAGGGAAAGCTGTGGAAGGAATCCGACATCAAGGATTTGAACTCGCTTCTTACAGCTGAATACTTTTAACTCATTATGGGTGTTTGCCATTATGTCTAAAAACAATGTCCTTGTTATTAGTGAGTGTAAGTACAGCTATGTCGGCCTTTCGGTATTACTGAAAAAACATTACGGCAAGTACGATATCAGACTGTTTTCGGATTTTATGCACGGTGGCGCCAAGGCGGAGAAAATAATCAAGCACGACATCGCGCTGATTTTCACCTCACAAAATCTGGAACAAAGCGTCAATGTCATTGAAAGCCTGGTGTCTTTGCATCAGCAATACAACTCAAAAACACGCCTGCTGGTGTTTTATGACGATGAGCGCGTAGTGAAACTGTTGTCGATTCTGGGCATTTCCGTTGAGCTGGTCTCTACCCGTATCCCTCTTTATTCACTACAGGAAAAGATACAAACCCTGTTGGAAAGCAAAGAGCCGGGCGGGATAAAAATGCAGAAAACCCGGGAGCTCAGCCCAGCGGAAAGTGACGTTATTTTCAATTTGCTGCGTGGCGATAGCCTGCTGCACATTGCCCAAAAACGCGGCACTCACCCCAAAACCATTTTTTCTCAGAAGTACAGTGCGATGAAAAAACTGCGTTTGCGCAGCATGAGCACCATCTTCGTCGCCAGTAAGTAACTCTTCAGGCCGCCGCCCGGTGGCCTGTATTTCGCTCGTTACGTTAAATAAATGTAACAATAAGCGATAAAGCAGTAACAGCCACATAACACTCCTGCCTATTGGTTAGGATCCAACCACGGAAATTTCCCGTGAGTCATGTCGTCTGGATCAAAATCAAAAAAACATCAGGAGATGTTATGAAGTCGTCCTTATTCAGCCGTTATACCTGCTTTGTGTTGAGTCTCTTGTTGACGCTGACATCATTGGTACTGTTGTCGCACCACCCCTGGTTTTGGCTGCCGGCGATCATTTTTGGCGGGCTGAGCGCACTGGGGATTTACGATTTGACCCAGCAGCGCCACGCCATCTGCCGCAACTACCCCATCATCGGCCGCCTGCGCTTCTTCTTCGAATTTATCCGCCCGGAAATACGCCAGTATTTATTGGAAGAAGATAACGCTCAGATCCCGTTTTCCCGTACTCAACGCACGCTGGTCTATCGCCGCGCCAAAAACGAAATGGGTGACAAACCCTTCGGCACTCAGTTGGACGTCTATCAAACCGGCTATGAATGCATCGGCCATTCCATGTGTCCGGTAGCGGTATCCGATCCGACCAGCTTCCGCGTGGCTATCGGCGGCCCCGGCTGCAGCCAGCCCTACTCCGCCTCTATCTTCAATATCTCCGCCATGAGTTTCGGCGCGCTGTCGGCCAATGCCATTCGTGCCCTCAATCTAGGCGCGGCCAAGGGCAATTTTTATCATGACACCGGTGAGGGCAGCATCAGCCGCTATCACCGTGAGAACGGCGGCGATCTGGTGTGGGAACTGGGAAGCGGCTATTTTGGTTGCCGCACCAGCGATGGCCATTTTGATCCGCAGCGCTTTGCCGAGCAGGCTAAAAACCCGCAGGTCAAAATGATTGAAATCAAACTCAGTCAGGGTGCCAAGCCGGGCCATGGCGGCATTCTGCCGGCGAAAAAAGTGGATGCGGAAATTGCCGCGACGCGTGGTGTACCAGAAGGGATCGACTGCATTTCACCAGCCTCACACAGTGCCTTTAGCACCCCAGTAGAAATGATGCACTTCATCCAGCAGTTGCGCGAGCTGTCTGGTGGCAAACCCGTGGGCTTCAAACTGTGTATCGGCCACCCCTGGGAGTTTGTCGCCATCGCCAAGGCCATGTTGCAGACCCAAATATTGCCGGATTTTATCGTGGTGGACGGCAAAGAAGGCGGCACCGGGGCGGCTCCGCTGGAGTTGTCCAACTATATGGGCATGCCACTGCGCGAAGGGCTGTTGTTCGTACATAACACTCTGGTTGGCTGTGGATTGCGTGACCAAATCAAAATAGGCGCCAGCGGCAAGATTATCAGCGCCTTCGACATCGCCAGCGTATTGGTACTGGGTGCCGACTGGGTGAATTCAGCGCGCGGCTTTATGTTCGCCGTAGGCTGCATTCAATCGCAGAGTTGCCACACCAACCACTGCCCGACCGGCGTCGCCACCCAGGATCCGCTGCGACAGAAAGCGCTGGTGGTGCCAAACAAGGCGGAGCGCGTCTACCATTTTCACCAGAACACGGTGAAAGCGCTGGCGGAAATGTTGGCAGCGGCCGGGGTCAGCCGCCCGGAACAGCTGACTTCACACCATATGCTGCGCCGCATTACCTCAACGGAAATCAAGGTCTATGCCGACATCTATTACTACCTGAAACCTGGGGCGCTGTTGCAAAAAGAGATTGAAAGCGATTTCTATGCGCGCATGTGGCGTATGGCGACACCAAACAGTTTCGATCAGGCGATCGCCCTGCCGGTTTAAGCGGTGGATTGTCCCCTCGCCTCAGGGAAGGACTTTGGAGAGGGGGTTGCTTGCTACAGCAGCCCTCCCCCTCGGTGGCGAGAGGACATGTTGGTTACTGTTTACGCGCCGGGGCGTTACCGGCCACGAAGTATTCTGCAGTGCTGCGCGGCAGCGCCGTGCGTTGGCGGATACGGTCGGCGATTTTCTCGGCGATCATGATAGTGGTGGCATTCAGATTACCGGTAATGATCAACGGCATAATTGACGCATCCACCACCCGCAGCCCTTCCAGGCCGTGCACCCGGCCCTGACCATCCACCACCGCCATTTCGTCTTCACCCATTTTGCATGAGCAGGAAGGATGGAAGGCGGTTTCGGCATGTTCACGAACAAAAGCGTCCAACTGCTCGTCGGTCTGCACTTCCGGCCCTGGGCTTATCTCACGACCACGGTATTCATCCAACGCCGGCTGCGCCATGATTTCACGCGTGATGCGGATGGCATCGCGGAACTCCTGCCAGTCCTGCTCGGTCGCCATATAGTTGAACAAGATGCTCGGGTGCTGGCGCGGATCTTTGGATTTGACCTGCACCCGGCCACGGCTCGGGGAGCGCATCGAACCGACGTGTGCCTGGAAACCGTGCTCTTTCACCGCATTACTGCCGTTGTAGTTAATTGCTACCGGCAGGAAATGATACTGAATGTTCGGCCAGGCAAACTCTTCACGGCTGCGGATAAAACCACCGGCTTCAAACTGGTTACTGGCACCAATACCGCTGCCATTGAATAGCCATTCCGCACCGATTTTAGGCTGGTTAAACCATTGCAGCGCCGGGTACAGCGATACCGGTTTTTTACAGGCGTACTGCAGGTACATTTCCAGATGGTCTTGCAGGTTTTCACCCACACCCGGCAGTTCGTGTACCAGATCAATATCCAGACGGTTCAACAAGGCGGCCGGCCCCACGCCGGAGCGCTGCAGGATCTGTGGCGAGGCGATCGCCCCGGCGCACAGCAGCACTTCCCGACGCGCACGGGCACTGGTGACATCCTTTGCTTCCCCCTGCAAGTAGTCAACGCCCACCGCCCGCTTGCCGTCGAAGCGGATGCGATCGGTCAGCGCGTGGGTCACAATCTTCAAATTAGGGCGAGAACGCGCCTGATCCAGATAACCGCGAGCGGTGCTGGCACGACGACCTTTCGGCGTGACGGTGCGATCCATCGGGCCGAAGCCTTCCTGCTGGTAGCCGTTCAGATCCTCGGTACGCGGGTAGCCTGCCTGAACGCCGGCCTCCACCATCGCGTGGAATAATTCGTTGTTACCGGCTTTCGGCGTGGTAACGCTGACCGGGCCATCACCGCCGTGAAAATCGTTCGGCCCGATATCGCGGGTTTCCGCCTTGCGGAAATACGGCAGACAATCCAGGTAGCTCCAGTCTTCCAGACCCGGTGCCTTCGCCCAGTTATCGAAATCCATCGCGTTGCCGCGGATGTAGCACATGCCGTTTATCAGCGACGAACCGCCCAGTCCCTTACCACGACCACATTCCATGCGGCGATTGTTCATGTGCGGCTCAGGGTCGGTTTCATAGGCCCAGTTGTAACGGCGCCCCTGCAGCGGGAAAGCCAACGCCGCCGGCATCTGAGTGCGAAAATCCATCCGATAGTCCGGGCCGCCGGCTTCCAGCAGCA
Source organism: Serratia sp. S4 (assembly GCF_000347995.1). Taxonomy (NCBI): domain Bacteria; kingdom Pseudomonadati; phylum Pseudomonadota; class Gammaproteobacteria; order Enterobacterales; family Yersiniaceae; genus Serratia; species Serratia sp. S4. The sequence continues at coordinate 1,614,157 of NZ_KB661120.1, read as the reverse complement.
GCACGCTGACGTCAGCGTCTTCGGTTAAACGGGTGGCTAATACGTTACCGGCCGAGCCGGCCCCGATAATGATGTAATCGTATTCCATCGATTATCCCCTTAATATTTGTATGCCTTAATAATGCAAATGGCCTGAAGGTCAGCATGCTGAATAAACCAAGGCAGTTTTGGATGCAAAAAAGGATATATCCCCTATGGATTTCGAGTTACAGCTAGGCGGCAAGGGCGCAGAGCCCCAGGAGCTTACTCAAGTAAGTGACTGGGGTCTGCGCTCGCAGCCAACAACGCTGTAGCTTGAAAGACGACGGGGATAATTAAAATATGGAGGCGTATTCGCCTAACTCGACCTGCACTGATTTGATCTGGGTGTAGTGCTCCAGCGTCATCAGGCCGTTTTCTCGGCCGACGCCAGACTGCTTGTAACCGCCAACCGGCATTTCCGCCGCCGATTCGCCCCAGGTATTAATCCAGCAAATGCCGGCTTCCAACTGGTGGATCACCCGATGGGCGCGGGTCAGATCATTGGTCACGACACCTGCGGCCAGGCCGAAGGTGGTGTCGTTGGCGCGGCGTACTACTTCCTCTTCACTTTGATAGCTGAGGATGCTCATGACCGGCCCGAAGATCTCTTCGCGCACAATTTCCATCTCGTCACGACAATCGGTAAACACCGTCGGCGCCACATAAGCGCCCTTGGCAAATTCACCTTCAGTGACACGCTCGCCACCGCACAGCAGACGCGCACCGCTGTTCTTGCCGCTTTCGATAAAGCGCAGCACCGATTCCATATGCGCGAAGCTAACCAGCGGACCAAAATTGGTTTGCGGATCGGTAGGGTCGCCCAGACGGATACGTTTTACACGCTCGAGGATTTTGGCTTCAAATTGTGCCTGCAACGCTGCGGGAACAAATACGCGGGTGCCGTTGGTGCACACCTGGCCGGAACTGTAGAAGTTGGCCATCATGGCGATATCAGCGGCGCGATCCAAATCGGCGTCGTCAAAGATAATCAGCGGCGATTTCCCACCCAGTTCCATGGTGACTTCTTTCAGCGTCGAGCCGGAGGCATTAGCCATCACTTTCTTGCCGGTTTTCACTCCGCCGGTGAACGACACCTTGGCGATACCTGGATGATCGGTCAGGTACTGGCCCACTTCTGCGCCGCTGCCGGTGACCACGTTGAATACGCCGTCCGGCAGGCCCGCTTCGGTGTAGATCTCTGCCAGTTTCAGCGCCGTCAAAGAAGTCACTTCACTGGGTTTGAAAATCATGGCGTTGCCTGCCGCCAATGCGGGCGCAGACTTCCATAAGGCGATTTGAATCGGGTAGTTCCAGGCGCCAATACCGGCCACCACACCCAAGGGTTCGCGGCGGGTATAAACAAAGGAGGTATCGCGCAGCGGGATCTGCTGCCCCTCGATGGACGGGATCAGGCCAGCGTAATACTCCAGCACGTCGGCACCGGTGACAATATCTACCGCCGTGGTTTCTGACATCGCCTTGCCGGTATCCAGCGTTTCCAGCGCGGCCAGTTCGTCGTTACGTTCGCGCAGGATATCTACTGCACGACGCAAAATGCGAGAACGCGCCATCGCCGTCATTGCCGCCCACACCTTCTGTCCGCTGGCTGCGCTGGCCACCGCACGGTTGACGTCTTCAGCGCTGGCGGACTGGATTTCGGCAAGGACTTCGCCGTTCGCCGGGTTCACTGCGTTGAAGGTTTTTCCATCGGTACTGTCTACATAGGCGCCATTAATATAGAGCTTCTGTAAGCCAAAACGGGACATAGGTTCTCCTTGGGTTGTCCTCAGGGTGGCGTGTGCCCCCGGAGTTGAAACGTAATGTAATCGGTAGTGAGCGCTATCGCCTGCGCCTGATTAAATGCCGCACCGCGCAACGCGCTGCGCAACCACAGGCCGTCGATCAACGCCGCCAGCCCTTTGGCTGCCAGCCGTGCCTCCGCCTGCGGTAACACCCGGCTAAATTCAGCGCACAGGTTGGAATACAGACGACGACCATTCACCTGCTGCAGCCGATTGAGCTGCGGCTGATGCAGACTGCTGGCCCAAAAGGCCAACCAGGTTTTCATCGCCGCGCTGTTGATCTGGCTGTCGTCGAAGTTGCCGGCGACGATCGCCTGCAGCCGCGATGCCGGGCTGTGGTCGCTCAGCGCCTGCAGCCTTAGCTTCACCGCTTCGCCCAGATGGCTAATCAAATAGCGCATCGTGGCCTCCAGCAGGCCGTTCTTGTCCTTGAAATAGTGGCTGATGATGCCGTTGGAAACCCCCGCCCGCCGCGCTATCTGCGCAATGGTGGCATCATGCATTCCAACTTCATTAACTGCGGCCAGCGTGGCATCTATCAACTGCTGCCTTCTGATCGGCTGCATCCCTACCTTTGGCATAATTCGACTCTCACAAAACCGACTTCGGCCTCGTCTCAGCGGCGGAATTTCACTGCCTTTCCGCCTGCTGAACTTGGTCTTCATGCTAACTATTAAACTTTTTTTTGATTGAACGTTCAATAAAAATTGAATATATTTTATTGCCGATTGGTTATAAATATGTATTTTTCGGTTGTGGAACTGGCTGATTTTTGTGAGGTATTTAACGAATCTGACCAAAATCAGTGTCTGTAAGCGGTTCCCACCACGAAGCGATTTTCCGCTTCGTAAACAAGCAAAGCGGCAATCTTTGGCAAGCAATAGTGATTGTCGCGGCGTTCTTATCCGCACTGTTTCCGGGCGACACCCGCGTGTCGTTCAGGCTGGTGTGTGGGCACGATTTTACTCAGTTGTTAAAAAACAGAGGAAGACGATGACAACACGCGAAACCTCCTCAAAACCGCAAAAGGATGGCCTTAATCCTGTGGTTTTCTTTACCTCGGCAGGGCTGATTTTGGCCTTCTCGCTGATGACCATCTTTTTTACCGATTTCTCCGGGCGATGGATCACCCGCACCCTGAATTGGGTTTCAACCACCTTCGGCTGGTACTATCTGCTGGCCGCCACCCTGTACATCGTATTTGTGGTGTTTATCGCCGCTTCGCGCTTTGGTTCGATCAAGCTCGGGCCTGAACAATCAAAACCCGAATTCAGCCTGATGAGCTGGGCGGCGATGCTGTTCGCCGCTGGTATCGGCATCGATCTGATGTTCTTCTCGGTCGCCGAACCGGTGACACAATATATGATGCCGCCGGAGGGTCAGGGTCAGACGCTGGAAGCCGCACGCCAGGCAATGGTCTGGACGCTGTTCCACTACGGCCTGACCGGCTGGTCGATGTATGCGTTGATGGGTATCGCCCTCGGCTACTTCAGCTACCGCTATAACCTGCCGCTGACCATCCGCTCCGCCCTGTACCCGATTTTCGGTAAACGCATCAATGGCCCGATTGGCCACAGCGTAGATATCGCCGCGGTGCTGGGTACCATCTTCGGTATCGCCACCACGCTCGGTATTGGCGTAGTGCAGTTGAACTATGGCCTGAAAGTGCTGTTCCACATACCGGAAAACCTGACGGTTCAGGCCGCGCTGATCCTGCTTTCGGTGATCATGGCCACCATTTCGGTGACTTCCGGCGTCAATAAGGGCATCCGTATTCTGTCCGAGCTCAACGTGCTGTTGGCACTGGGGCTGATTTTATTCGTGCTGTTCTTCGGCGATACCGAGTTCCTGCTCAATGCGCTGGTGCTTAACGTTGGTGATTACGTCAACCGCTTTATGGGCATGACGCTCAACAGTTTCGCCTTCGATCGCCCGGTGGAATGGATGAACAACTGGACCCTATTCTTCTGGGCCTGGTGGGTCGCCTGGGCGCCGTTTGTCGGCCTGTTCCTGGCGCGAATTTCACGCGGGCGTACCATTCGCCAGTTTGTGGTCGGCACGCTGATTATTCCGTTCGTGTTTACCCTGCTGTGGCTGTCAATCTTCGGTAACAGCGCGCTGTACCAGATTATTCACGGCAACGCCGCCTTCGCGCAGGAAGTGATGCAGTACCCGGAACGGGGGTTCTACAGCCTGCTGGCACAGTATCCGGGCTTTACCTTCAGCGCTTCGGTGGCAACCATCACCGGGCTGCTGTTCTACGTCACCTCGGCGGATTCAGGCTCGCTGGTGCTGGGTAACTTCACCTCACGCCTGAGCGATATCAACAATGACGCCCCTAACTGGCTGCGTATTTTCTGGTCGGTAGCGATTGGCCTGCTGACCATAGGTATGTTGATGACCGACGGCGTGCCTGCCCTGCAGAAAACCACGGTGATCATGGGCCTGCCGTTCAGTTTTGTGATCTTCTTCGTGATGGCCGGGCTATATAAATCGCTACGGGTGGAGGACTACCGCAAGGCCAGCGCGCTGAACACCAATGCGCCAATGCCGGTGTCCAGCAATGACGTGCTGAACTGGAAACAGCGCCTGTCGCGGGTAATGAATTATCCGGGCAGCCAATACACACAGAAAATGATGGATACCCGCTGTCGGCCGGCGATGCAGGAAGTGGCGCGTGAGCTGGAATTGCGCGGTGCCAAAGTGGAGTTCAGTGAAGTGCCGCCAACCGAAGATGAGCGTTTAAACCATCTGGAGTTGCTGGTGCATTTAGGCGAGGAGCAGAACTTTATCTATCAGATCTGGCCGCAGCGTTACTCGGTGCCGGGCTTTACCTATCGCGCCCGCTCCGGCAAGTCGCACTACTACCGGCTGGAAACCTTCCTGATGGAAGGCACCCAGGGCAATGACCTGATGGACTACAGCAAGGAACAGGTGATCGGCGATATCCTCGATCAGTACGAGAAACACCTGAACTTTGTGCACATCCACCGCGAGGCACCGGGTAACACCCTGACCTTCCCGGATATGTAAGCACTAATCCGCTGTTAAACACCAAAGGCCACATTACGTGGCCTTTGGTGTTCAGGGTAGGCTGAGCCACTTATTTCCCCATGGCATCTTTTTTCATTTCATCTTTCTTCATGCTGTCTTTTTTCATGCCGTCATGTTTCATCGCATCCTTACTCATGCTGTCTTTCTTCATGCAATCCTTGCCCATGCAATCTTTCTTCATGGCGTCTTTTTTCATGCCGTCTTTAGCCATGCCGTCATGAGACATCTGGCCCATATTGTCCTTTTTCATCGCGTCTTTGCTCATGCTGTCTGCAGCATTGGCACCGATAGAACCCAACATCAACGCGCTGCACATCATCACTGCGAATAACTTTTTCATGGTATTTCCTTCTCTCATTTAAAAAGCACCTGTGTGCCGGGGATAGTTGTGGCCGCCTTTAGCTGCCGCCAAACCAGTTGTAACCTTGATCTTCCCAGTAACCGCCGGGAAAGCGGTTGGTGACTTCAATCACCTGAATATGTTTCGGATTCTTGTAGCCGAGCTTGGTCGGCATACGCAGCTTCATCGGATAGCCGTATTTTCGCGGCAAGATCTGGCCGTCGTAGGTCAGCGCCATAATGGTTTGTGGATGCAGCGCCGTGGCCATATCGATACTGGTGTAGTAATCGTCGGCGCATTTGAAACTGACATATTTGGCGTTCAGGTCCGCACCGATCGCCTGGAGAAATTCCGCGAACGGCACTCCGCCCCATTTGCCGATCGCACTCCAACCCTCTACGCAGATATGGCGCGTCACCTGACTGATTTGCGTCATCTTGTGCAATTGCGGCAGCGTCCAGGGCTGCTTATTCAGCACCAGTCCGTTGACCTCCAGCCGGTAGTCGTCGCCATTGATCTCCGGTGCCTGCTCCTCGGCATAAAACGCGTTGAACGGGAACGGACGAGTGATCATCGACTCGGCATACACCGGTGCCAGATGGTCGGCATTGAACAGCCAGCCCTGTACCCGATCGTTAAAGCGTGAGATGCGGCTCAGCGCCTGTTCGACATTGGTGTTGTCGCTGATGTCACACCCGGTGAGCATGGCAATCCCCCCCAGCGTCAGCCCGTTGCGCAGGAAGCGCCGCCGCGAAGAGGACTCCAGCTTGCGTGCCAGCAGTTGCTGCGCCTCTCTGACGATCTCTTGCCCTTCACTGAGGCTTATTGGCTGTTTCTGTGCTTTCATCAGACTCTCCTTAACGTCCACGCAGCATGGCTAACAGCGTGCGTGGCACCAACGCCACCATCACCAGATGCACCACTACAAAACCCACCAGCCCCGACATGGCGAAAAAGTGGATATAACGCGCCGCTTCATAACCACCGAGCAGTTCACGCAACAGTGGAAATTGCACCGACTTCCACAGCACCAGGCCGGAAAGCACCATCACCACGCCCGCCACCATCACAAACAGATAGGCTGCCCGCTGCACCATGTTGTAATGGCGTAAATCGTTATGGCCGAGCTTGCCCCGCAGCGCCGCCAGCAAATCGCCGAGCAAGGCTTTCGGGCTGAGCGGCCAGAATTTGCGTTTCAGCCGGCCACTGAAAATATTAATCAGCAGATAACACAGACCGTTAATGCCAAACAGCCACATGCCGGCAAAGTGCCACTGCAACGCGCCACCCAACCAACCGCCCAGCGTCAGCTCATTGATAAAACTGAAGTTAAACAACGGTGAAGCGTTGTAGATGCGCCAGCCGCTGGTGACCATAATCAGCATCGCCAGCACATTCAGCCAGTGCGTCAGGCGCAGCCACAGCGGATGGATCAGCACCGGTTTCTCCGGTGTAATGGACATGACCATGAGGCTTTCCTTAGGGGGGCGTTTCGATGCGCTGAGTATCCGCCTGATTTGTTCCCCAAGACCTCACGCAAAGTTAAATAAAATGTGATAACTCCGGCACTGAGGGTTGTGTAGACTTCAATCAGGTCTGGCAATAGCGGTGAGAAGAGTGGAAAAGCCAAAGAAAATTTTAATCGTTGAGGACGACGGCAACATCGCTGAGCTGCTGCAATTACATCTGCGCGATGAAGGCTATGACATCAGCCATGCCGCCGATGGCAATCTGGGCATGGCGATGCTGGAACAGGGTGGCTGGGACGCACTGATCCTCGACTTGATGCTGCCGGGCATTGACGGGCTGGAGATTTGCCGCCGCGCCCGCAATATGACGCGCTACACGCCAATCATTATTACCAGCGCGCGCTCCAGCGAGGTACACCGAGTTTTGGGATTGGAACTGGGCGCGGACGACTACCTCGCCAAGCCCTTCTCGATGCTGGAACTGGTGGCCAGGGTCAAGGCGCTGTTTCGCCGCCAGGAGGCGATGAGCCGCAACCTGCGGTTGGACGCAGGCACCCTGAACTTTGACGGTTTAACCATCGACCCTATTGCCCGAGAAGTGCATTTGAACCAACAGAATGTCGATCTGACGCCGCGCGAATTTGACCTGCTGTATTTTTTTGCCAAACACCCCGGCAAGGTGTTTTCCCGCCTCAGCCTGCTCAATCAGGTGTGGGGTTATCAGCACGAAGGCTACGAGCACACCGTGAATACACACATCAACCGGCTGCGTATCAAGATCGAAACCAACCCGGCGAAACCCGAGCGCATCCTCACCGTATGGGGCATGGGCTATAAATTCGCGGCTGTGCCGCAAGAGTAAACCATGAAAAATCTTACGCTAACGCAACGCCTGACCCTGATCTTCGCTCTGTTGATGGTGATCAGCTGCGCCATTTTCGGCTGGATGCAGGTGCGCAGCAGCACCCAGTACAGCCAGGCGGTGATCCAACGGTTGTCCGGTAATCTGGCGCAGCACATTGCCGACAGTAACCCGCTGTTGGAGCAGAACGGGCCGAACGCAAAATCGGTGCAAAACCTGTTCGATCAATTAATGGCGGTGAATCCCAGCGTTGAGGTTTATCTGCTCGATAAGCAGGGCGAGATTATCGGCAACGCCGCACCGGCCGGTCACCTGAAACGTCAGAAGGTCGATCTGCTGCCGCTGCAGGCGCTCTTCAATGGTGCAAATATGCCGGTGTACGGCGATGACCCGCGTAATCCGGATGCCAAAAAAGTGTTCAGCGCCGCGCCCCTGAAGGTCAACGGTCAGGTTGAGGGCTACCTGTACGTGGTTTTGCTGGGTGAGGATTACGATGCGTTAGCCAGTCATGCCTTGCACAACTCCGCGGTCTCCATGGCGCTGTGGACCTCGGGCCTGATGGTGCTGTTCAGTCTGGTGGCCGGTGGTTTTGCGTTTTATTGGGTGACCCGACCTATCCGCCGTCTGACACGCCAGGTCAGTGAGCTGGACAGCGGTGGCATCGCGGCGGTACAAGCCTATGCGGCACTGCCGGCCGACAGCGGCGGTCGCGATGAAGTCATCCGACTGCAGCAAGCGTTCCGCAGCATGGCGCAACGTATTGCCGAGCAGTGGCAGACACTTTCGCAGCAGGATCAGCAACGCCGTGAGTTCATCGCCAATATCTCGCACGATCTGCGCACTCCCCTGACGTCGTTGCACGGCTACCTGGAAACCTTGTCGGTTAAATCGGCCAGCCTGAGCGACAACGATCGCCAACGCTATCTGGAGATTGCACTGGCACAGAGCCGTAAGGTCGGCCGATTGGCGCAGGAACTTTTCGAACTGGCGCGACTGGAATATGGCGTGGTGAAACCTCAGAAGGAGCCGTTCTCACTCAGCGAATTGGTGCAGGACGTGTTCCAGAAGTTCGAATTGGCGGCAGAGGCTCGCCAGCAAAGGCTGCTGGCGGATATTACCCCCGGCATTCCGTTGGTGTTTGCCGATGTCTGTATGATTGAGCGGGTACTGACCAACCTGCTGGATAACGCCATTCGTCACACGCCGCAGGGCGGTGAGATTGAGGTGCGCCTGTGGCAACAGGCAGGCAAGGTATTGGTGCAGGTTAATGACAGCGGCCCGGGCATCCCGCAAGAACTACGCGCCGATTTGTTTGTGCGCCCTTCGATTCTGAGCAACGCCCACCGCCATGCCAGCGGGCTGGGATTGATGATCGTGCGACGTATCTTGCTGCTGCACGACAGCGATATCCAACTGGTCGAGCGGCCGCAAACCGGTGCCTGTTTCCGCTTTTCGATCCCGCTGCGTTAGTTAATGCAGCTTTTATCGACGCTGATAAATTTGTCGTTATAAATAACAAATTTCTGCCCTTTCAGCCTAATACCGGCATGGGTCAACGTATCACCGGGACGCAGGTATTCGGTGATCCCCTCCTCGTCGGTACTGTCACAACCGGGTTTGAGCAGGAACTTGAAGTAGGTGTTGCCGGTATTGGTGAGAGTGCCACGCTGCGGATCCAACCGATAGGCGAAATTACTCTGGCGTGGGCGCACCACCAAAATGGTGTCCATCACCACTATCGGCTCCAGATTGACAGCGCTGGTTTGACGCTGCGCCGGGTCGAAAAGGCGGGTCGGGATTTCGCGAAATGATACCCGGTAATAACGCTCGCGATCGTCCTGCGGGCCACGGTAGAAGAACTTGTAATATTCGCCCTGCCCGGCCTGCAGTTGCAGCTGGCGCGGGGCAAACAGCAGTTCACCGTCCGCCGGGCGGCTGCGTGTTTCTTTCTCCCCCGGTCTGTCGATGGCGCGCACAGTCACCTGATAAATACGCGCGCTGCGGTTGTTGTTCAGCACCCGCTTGGCGGTGAACGATTGATCCTGATCCATCGCAAACGTCAGGGTGCCGACGTTTATCGCCGTCGCGCCAAATGGCCAACACAGCAGCCAGAACAGCCAGCTTCTCATGGGTTGTTCCTAGTTAATGTTGCGCCAGGTGGCTTCAACGTGGATCTCCCCGGCGGCGCTAACGTCGCCATACCAGCCGTTACCCGCGACCGTTTTCAATGAGATCGGGTTATTCATCGGGATGCTGAACTTGACCCGGGTTTTGTTCAGCACCCCGACCTCACCGGAGATGTCATTCCACGGCGTGCTGCTCCATAACGCATTGGTCATGTCATGCCACTGTCCGTCGCAGCCTGTGTCATAGCTTTGTTGGCCGTTGGTGCTGGTAGTGATACTGAGCATGGCCGGGAAAGGCACCTGACTTTGGTTATCCGCCGAGGAAAAAATGCAGTAATTAATCCCGTTGATCACCTGCGTTGGGCCGGTGGCCATTACCCGCACCTGGTCGGCGGCGGTCTTGCCGCTGGTGGTGACGATATAACCAAACTCCAGCGAAGGCTCCGCCGGGCCGACGTAACCTTCGCGATGTGGCTGGTTATCGTAATCGTCGGAGATGATGCTGATGCTGAAATCACGCGGTTTGATAATCAACTGGTTGGAGGTGGAAAACTCGTACCAGCCAGACTCGGGTGAGGTGGTGTTCTGGAAGCGGAAGTTAATCAGGTCACGAGTGCCGCTGTCGGAAATCCCCAGTTTCACCATTTGCTTGAAAAAGTTGCTGGCGAAGAACACGTAAATCACATTACTGCTCTTCAGTTGATTAAAGGTGTAATAGCTGCCGGTTCCCGAGGTGTTTTTCCAGCTATTGCCATCCAGGCTGAACTGTAAATCGGCGGCGTTGGTCGCCGACGTTAACGCCGCATGGTTGATCGCCGGGAACACGTGAATCGAGGTATTGCTGACGCTGCCGTCGGTCTGCAGATCGTAACTGACCATTTTACAGGTGATACCGGAGCGCGAGCCGATAGTCTGGTTTTTACAGTCGGCATTGCCCTCACCGATGATCGGTACGCCATCACTGTTAACAAACACTTCCGACACCGCGTTGGTGTTGATAAAACGCAGATGCGCCGCCTTGCTGTGGGTTACGGTGCGTTTATACCAGCTACCTCTGCTCTGATTCTGACAGCGCCCCCCGCTACTGGCATCGTAGACATCCGCGGTTTGGCAGGCATTAATCTGCATGCTGAATGCGCTGCCTGGGGCCATTTGCTGCAAGTATTGATAGAAACTCGGCGACATCATGCCATGCATCCATTTAGCCCCACCCGAAGTCACCACCGCACCGTAAAAGCCTTTCTCGTCGGTAGCCTGCGGCAAAATCAGGCTGGTATCCATATTGCAGCCGCCATACCAGTTAATGCAGCGCAGCCCGAGAAACGGGTTCTTGATCGGCGTATTTTCCAGCCACATGTCAAAACGATTGTTGGCTGACAGGCCGGTATTGTAGCCGTTATCCACATAGCCGAGGCTTTGTTGATAGATGGTGCCGGAGCCGCCGTATTTTAGCCCAGTCCACTTGTTGGCGCCGGTCATGCGCGGATCCAGCCCACCGGCCGGCGTAACAAAAAAGTTGTCATCGGCGTTATTCTCGACAAACACGAACTTCATCGTCGCGGCATCCGGCCAGTTGGTGACGCTCACCGCCGCGCGCAGCGGCAAGGTAACCCACAGCATCAGCAGCAGCGTAAACTTAGCCTTCATTGATCGTCTCTCCTGTCTGCAGGTTACCCGCGTAGGTTTGCAGTCCGCTACAAATCACGTCGCCGACCCATATCGCCCCCTGTGCCTTACTCAGGTCCAGACTCACTTCACAGCTCTGGTTACCCCTGTAGGTAAAGTCGATCACCGGGAACTTCTTATCGACGTCCATAATGAACTCACCTTTTTCATCGGTGCGGGTGCGGCCGATATGGTTTTTGATATAGGCGTTGGCCAGCAGTGTGCCGTCTTCCGCCTTGATGCGGCCAAATACCGTCACCATCTGTTTAATTTCCGGCGTGATCACCGCCACGTTGCCCGGATACAGCGTTAACTTGCTCTTGCGCCTGGTGACGATGTCGAAGCTTTCCGCCGAGTTTTTATTGTTCATCAACTCAACTTCGTACTGGCCATACGGCGACAACGGCACATAGTTTTTATTGCCGGTCAGCTTGACCGTCCGGCCATCAACCCGGGCGGTCAGCATGCCGCCATTTTCAATGCCGGTGTTAAAGATGATGCCCGCATTGCCCTCATTTCTGCCGCTGGCCGCAATATCACGCCCCTGCCAGCCGACGCTGCCGCTGGCGGTCAGGCTGGTGTTAACGTAACCGTCGGCAGAGCTACTGACGTTGACCGTACCGGCGGAATATTTGGTGTCAAAGCGCGCATAGGCCCCCCCGTTCATACTGTTGTCGCCCTTGGTGTCACCGGAGATCGCCCGTGACAGATTGGCACCCAGGGTGCGGATGGGCCCGTCTTGAATGTCTTTACGCGCAGCCAGGTTGGCAGTGGTATAGCCGTTCTGGTTTGAAACCCCGGCGCTGAGCCAGTTGCCCATCGGCAGTGAGAAATCGAGTGCGATGTATTTACCGGTATTCGAACTGTAGCCACCGTTGTTGTAGCGCTGTACGCCGGCACGCACGCCAAGCGTGCCAAAACGACCGGTGAAAATATTTTGGTAATAATCAGCGTTGTAATAGTGACTGCCGTTCTTTTTATCGTCGTTATAACTGAGGCTTAAACTCCCCAACGGTGACCAAAGCGCGCCAAAATTCATCGTGCCGCCGATGGCGCGGTTATGCGCATCGTTTTGCAGCAGTTTGTCGCCGATCACCGTTTTTTCCTGATTGACCCACAGGCTGCTGAAACCGCCGGGCAGCGCGGCACTGACGCTGTTGACCAGGCTCCAGGAATGGTCAGATGCCACCATGTTCTGCACGTTGAACTGAATCGACTGACTGAGTGGCACGCTGATACGGCTTTCACCCACCGCGTTGCTGTCAAACGAGTAACCGGACAGCGCCCAGTTCAGCGTCTGCAGGTTACCGGTGGCCGACGCGCCGATCAGGTAAGAATCCTTGGCCTGCCGCTGGCGTTGATCATCACCGCGCCAGTCATCCATACGGATCATCCCGCCCCAAAATTGCCAGGCCAGCGGTGCATTGGCGCCGCGGTTGGGGCTGAACAGCTTGTTCACCCGCTGCATGCGTTTATCCACCACCCGACCGTTGACCACCACCTCAACCTCAACGTCATAAATGCCGTAAGGCAAGTTGCCGGTATCCACCTCATGGTTGCCCATGGCAAAGTTCTGCACGCTCAACAGTCGTCCCTCGCGCGACAGATGCACTTCCCCCGCAGAGGGGAAGAACGCCACGATCGGCGTCAGCGATTGGCTGTTATCAAATACGGTGGAGTTGGCGCGGTTACCATAAGACAGACCATAGATCTTGCTGGAGTTGATGGTAGTGACCGGCCCCAGCGACTGTAGGTTCCAGCTGTCCAGCATGCCGGCGGCAAAGCGACGGCCGGCGAAATCACGTTCGTACATCGCCTTATACAGCGTGGCGTTCTCATCGCCGCTGCCGATGCCATAAACGGAACCATTAACTTCCACATGATGCTCACGCAGGGCAGTGACGCTGTTGAGCGACAGGTAGCTGGAGGTATTGCCCTCGCTGGCCCGGGTGCGGTTATCATAAACCCCGAGGTTATAATCCAGCGTACTGCTGACGGCATCCACGCTGGAAACGCCGATGTCGCTGGAGCGAGCACGCAACAGGGTTCCCATCGCCGCCTCCTTCACCACCAGCTGCAAATTAAGCTGGCGGAAATCCAGCGCCAGCCAGGCGTCATCCGTCAGCGCAATGCGCTGTTGCTGGTCAAACTTAGCCTCCTGCAACGCCTGCAATTGCCTGATGGTCTCTGCGGTCAGCGGCGTGCCATCGTCCCCGTCTTCCAGCGTGATCTGGCGGATTTTCAGCCGATCGTTATCCAGATATAAAAAAGCGTGCCCAATGCGGCTGTCATCTTTTACACCGCTGTTTTTTTCAAAGTGCAGCAGCAGTGGAATACTCATGCCTTCGCGCAGCGCCAGGCTGAAGGTCTGCGGGATCAACACACCGTCAATTTGGGTCAGCCCGGCAGCGATCGCCGCCTGCCCCGGTAGCAACACCGCAGGGATCGCCATCACCCCGCCGGCCAGCAGCGTTTTCAACAGCACAGCCTTCACATGCCACTCCTTGCTTTAATGTGGTGCATTCCGTTTCATTGCAGACAAGCTGCTCTATTTCACCGGGATAAACTGGTCGCCATGCCATAACGCCACGCGACCTTTCTTGTCGTTGACGTCTACTTTGCTGAACCCCCGCGCCTTGCCCGGCATCACGAAATAGTTTTCCTTGCAGTCATTGCCGTCTTTCTTGTTACGACAGTTGCCGTAGGCCACCACCTTGAAAGTGGCGTTGCCGGTGTTTTTGATCTGGCCGGCGGCAAACTGGTAATTGAATTGATCCTGCCGGGGTGCCACCACCAAAATGGTGCCGATTCGTGCAGAGGTGGTCGCGACGGCATTGCGCTTGGCCGAGTTTTGCCCCACGTCGCTCAGTGCCTGATCGAACCAGACGATGCGGTAGTAGCGCTCCTGGCCATCAGTTGGCCCTTTGTAATAAAAGCGAATCACATCGCTGGCGTTGGCCGGCAATATCAGGCTGGCCGGTGATAGCAACATTTCGTCTTTACTGCCCATCGGTACCACCGTTCCGGACTCCAATGGGCTGGAGATACGCTCGATTTTGATGTTCACCAGGCGACCACTGTCGGTGGTGTTCTTGATTTCTTTACTCAGACGCGCGCTATCGCTGTGCATGAACGAACTGATCTCACCGACATCAAGCGCGAAAACAGGGTAAGACAGCGATAACAGCAGGAGGGCGGCGAGAGAGAAAGGTTTCATGACGGTATTCCAGTAGCGTTCTTCAGTAGCGGTGAATAACAGGGGGTTACCCCCCTGTTTTACAGCGGTCACTCAGGGGATTAAGCGGTCCAGGTGGCGTTGAACTCAACGCTCACATCACCGCTCCAGATCCCTTCCGGCAAGGTGCTAAAATCAGTCACTGCGGTGGTGCCGTCAGAGGTGGCACCAATGATGGTGAAGGTGAACTGATCCTGTGCGCTGGTACGAACGGCCTTGTTATAGGCGTTAGACAGCGCGCTCAGGTTGCCACCCAGAATGCCGGCAGAGGTATCAATCATGGTGGTCTCAGCGGTTTTCTCTACGGCCTCGCCGTTGTAGTTCACACCCACGTTCAGGGTAGAACCAGAGGTGTCGAGCTGAGTCAGGGTGTTGGAAACCAGTTTGGAAGTCAGTTTGAATGCGGTAGCGGTGGCATCCCCTTCCACAGTCACGTCAAACAGACCTTTCTGGCTGTTAAAGCCCTTGATGCCTTCCGCGTAGTTGAAGGACAGGCTGCCGATAGGGGTAACAACCAGTTTGCTGGTGGTGTCTTTCTTTGCGGTAGCAGACCAGGTGGCCAACGCCTGAGCGGTGACGTCGGCGGCTTGTGCAGTGCTAACCGCAGCGAAGGCTGAAATGATTGCCAGTGCCAGTGTAATTTTCTTCATGGTAAAACTCCCTTCAACTTTAAATATGATTGTGCGTCCATTAGCGTGACCTGCTTTAGCCAGTCTGCTTGACGAGAAGGAGAGTAACCGCATCAAATCAAAAAAGAACCATTAACTACCAACACCTAAATATTTAGATTTTAATTCCACAATTAACGTCTAACCAACCAAATTTAAGCTTTAAAACCCAGAGCATGCCCACAGCAAGAACAAAATCCCTATTATTTTCCATGCCAATAAAACGGCCAAAACAGCATATGAAATGCTCAATTACGCCAGGCGTAAATGCGGTCATTTGAATTATTTTTGTAGGATATTTAAATTGATCTAAATCAATTCTGGCGAAATGGTAAGTGGCGAGAAAAATAAGCGATCTGAGGAAGTTTTATTAAGCCGCCGATCTGACTGGTAACAAGACGGACCGACGGTTGATTTTCAGGCAGGATGCTGAATGCGGAAAGCCAGAATCAGACGCATAAACCCTGCCTGATTAAGGCCAAGTTTGCGCATGATATTCAACTTATGGGTACTCACCGTTTTGTAACTACGATGGGTGACACGGGCGATGCGCCGCGGATCGCTGTCGGTAATCATCATCGCCAGTATAAGCCATTCGCTGCGTGAAAGAGGCTCCACGGGCTGGGTCAGCGCCGCCTGAATACCCGGGCTGCGAAACCCCACTCCCGTGTCGGCAACGGCAACGGCTTCGAGCAGACAATCCAGCGGATCGCCTTTTGCCACCAGGGATAAATGCGTCTCTGCCGACAGCATCGCCAGTATGCTGGCGTTAGTCACTTCAGTAAATATGATCAGCGGTGTCTTCGGCCAGAAATCATTAATCGTCAGAATGAAGCGTAATACATCATACAAATTCTCACTTTCATTATACAACTCCATAATGAGGATTTGTTTCTCATTCTCCTTCAGCACAGCCTCTATTTCTCTGATGCTGTAGACAAATTGGTAACGCGTTGGCTCGGGTTCAATAAGTGCCCGTAATCCTTTTCTTACCCAGGGATTGGGTTCAAAAAAGAGAATAGCCTCTTTGAAAGGAATATTCGTCATAATCTATTACCGTAATTTAGGTATAAAAATAGCGATTGAGGCGGAAATGCTGCATTAGTAGCCAAAAGGCAAAGCTTAAGTTATTAATATCAAGGTGATAATATTGGCGGCATATTCCTTTCCCCCGGGGTGGTGTTCATCCTGACACCGAGTAATGATTAATTGATAATTGCTGCTTTGTCGCTTTCAAGACCAGAACAAATTTCGACCCTGTGCTCACGCAAAATGCGACAACGCAGGAAAAATAGCCGGGAAATACCGGAAATGTAGGAGCGCACCTGGTTACTACGCACCACCAACAAGAACTCGTCGCCGCTGCACTCTGCCGTCTGCGGGGCAGCATAGGCCAGAATGTCACGACTCAGGCCGGCACTGACGGCAACCGCAGCGCCGGGCATCGACATGAAAACCTTACAGCTGTTGGCCTTACCCAAATAAATCTCCTGCCGGGAAACCGAGCCGGTGAGGTAACAGCTAATCGCCACCACCAGCATAATCACCCCCAGAGCGACGATGCCGGCTATCGTCCACCAACGTCGGGAATAGCCGGCATACACTGTCCCGACGCCCCCCGGCTTTCCGGCCGATGATGCTATTTCCGGTTGAACAGAGGCATGCGGAATAACAGACGTTTCTTCGTCGGTGAAGCTGTTTTCCGGCCCGTCACAATGTTCAACTATTATTTCATAGCGCAGCATAAAACCGACCTTGGGTACGGTGGCGATCACCTCTTCCTCAATGCCCAGGTTTTTAATTACCCGACGTAGCTTGCTCACGCACTGGTTAAGATTATTGTTACCAGAAACCATGCCATAATCGTCCCAAACCTTCTTGAATATCACTTCCCGGCCAACTGCCTCACCATGATGGGTAATCAATAGCAGCAGTAGTCGCTTTGAAGGATTGGAAATAGATATGGGGTCATCAGAGAACTCCGTTAGGCTCAGGGTGCCCGTATCCACATCAAAAATGATGTGATCGTTTAATCTATATTTCATTTTTTAGAGGTCACTCTAGTGATTATTTATCGCCGTCGTTAAATGTTAATAAAATATTAAGCAATATTTAATCAGGTTAATCAGTAATTCCAGTCTCCAATCGCAATGAAAATCAATTAACGCCACAGAATGGATGTTTCTCGCCTTACTGTTTTCGATATAAGATTTTTCTCATAAACCATAACCAAAGATTATACAAACATCACAACCATTGATATATTTATATGTAAAAGTTCTTAAAGTTAGTTTTTTGTTTTGTAAATTATCGCCTTTAAGCTAAAAATCCTTCCCGCTCATTTAATGCAAGCATTTTTAATGAAAAAATAATAATGCATAATTTTTGATGACACTATATTTAACCAAAAATCAAAGGGTAAAGCGTAAAATAGACGCAATTTACGACAGGATTAATCTTTTGATTCGGGGGTTATAGAGACAATAATGGGGGGAAATGAAAGTAAATGGTTACGAATACATTTGCGCCAATAATACCCTGCGTCACTATATTAGCGCTGAATAATAGTCTTGAGCGGCGGACATATTTGATGACATAAATGTCATCAAACGGACATGTTGCTGTCCCTGTTTTGCAACCATGCTTATCCAGCAACCTAAACAAAGGAGAACATTATGATTACCCGTCATCGTTTTGCCGGTTTACTGCTGTCAACCCTGATGCTGTGTAGCGGAGCTGCCACTGCCGCTCAGGCGCCGGATAAGAGCATTGCCCCATTGCGCGGTACCATCGTTCAGGCGACCGACAGCAGCCTGCAGGTCACCGACCGTAAAGGAGAAAAGATCAGCGTTAAGCTTAACGACAAGACCCGGGTGCTGAGCGTTTCTAAAGCCACGCTGGACGACATCAAAGCGGACAGTTTTATCGGCACCGCCGCTATACCACAGCCGGACGGCAGCCTGAAAGCGCTGGAAGTGCACGTTTTCGACGCCAGCCTGCGCGGTATCGGTGAAGGGCAATCGGCCTGGGAGTCCGCCACCGGTAAAACGGGAACCATGACCAATGGCACCGTCGGCAAGCTGGTGAAATCCAATGGACGCACTTTGACTGTGACCTATGGCAATCAGCAAAGAATCGTTAACGTACCGGAAGATGTGCCGATCGTCACTCTGGATCCCGGCGACCGCAGCCTGCTGACACCAGGTACACATATTATCCTGTTCTCTGCGATTGACGATAAGGGCGAACGCGTCGCCGTCTACATTTCCGCCGGCAAAGACGGCACCGTTCCGCCGATGTAATTCTGGAGTGCATGATGAAAAGCAACGCGCTGCAACAAGTGCATCGCTGGCCGGTCCGCATCACCCATTGGATTAACCTGTTCGCCATGGTCTGCATGTTTATGAGCGGCTTGGAAATCTACAACGCTTCCCCGCTGTTTGACTTCCGCTTTCCGCCACAGGTAACGCTTGGCGGCTGGCTGGGCGGGGCAATTGCCTGGCATCTGGCGGTGATGTGGCTGCTAGCCGGCAACGCGTTATGCTACCTGTTGTGGAGCCTGTTCAGCGGCCATTTTCGGCGAGATCTGCTGCCGCTACGCTTCGGCGCGCTACAACGTGAGATCTGGCTGGCACTGACCCTGCGGCTAAAACATCAGCACGGTCGTTATAACGCGATACAAAAGCTGATGTACCTCGGCGTGCTGGTGCTGGGGTTGCTGTTGGTGCTCTCGGGGCTGGCTATCTGGAAGCCAGTACAATTACAAGGGCTGGTGAGCCTGTTCGGCGGTTTTGACACCGCACGTTACGTTCACTTTTACGCCATGTTCGGCATTGGCTTATTTGTGGTGATTCACCTGCTGATGGTGATTCTCGTGCCGCGTACCCTATGGGCAATGATTACGGGTGGCAAACATGAATGATAAAAAACAGCGCCCTGCAGCACCGGCGCTGGAACCGGACCAGAAGAAACAGCTGGTCAATCTGCAACGCCGCCTGATGCTGCGTTCCGGTCTGACGTTGGGCGGTATCGCCATGTTGACCGGATGCAATCTGCAGGATGGCGACCAGGTAGATAAGGCGCTGTGGGCGATGTCGCGCTGGAACGATCGGGTGCAGGCCTGGCTGTTCAACGGTCAAAAGTTGGCACAGACCTATCTCCCGGAGCAGATCACTCATCCGTTCCCGTTCAACGCATTTTACCCTGAGTACAACGTCCCGGAAGTGGACCTCGCCAGTTATCGGCTGGAAGTATCCGGCAAAGTTGAGAAAAAGATGCCCTGGACGCTGGAACAGCTGCAGCGCCTACCGCAGCAGAGCCAGATAACCCGCTTGATCTGTATCGAAGGTTGGAGCGCCATCGGCCAATGGGGCGGCGTGCCGCTGCGCGACTTCCTGCAGCATGTTGGGGCCGATCTGAACGCCCGCTATGTTGGCTTCAAATGCGCGGACCGCTATTACTCCAGCATCGATATGGCCACCGCGCTGCATCCACAAACCATCCTGGCACTGGAATTCGGTGGCAAGGCGCTGCCGGCGGATTACGGCTATCCGCTGCGGCTACGAATGCCAACCAAGCTGGGGTTCAAGAACGCCAAACATATCGCCGCCATTTTTGTCAGCGATACCAACCCCGGCGGTTACTGGGAAGATCAGGGCTATAACTGGTTCAGCGGAATTTAGTTTTCTGCGCAACCGCCCCACACGTTGCGATGGGCTGATGGCCTCAGCGACTTTCTGTTCACCGGGTTGCTGTGGCTGGCGGTGTAATTTCTCTGGCATACTGCACAGACCCTTTTGGCTCTGTGCAGGAAAAAAATAATGCCCCTTATCACCACCGCCCCGCAGTTGCTTACCGAACGTTTACGCCTGGATGCCCATACGCTGGACGACTTTGACTCATTGGCCGCCATGTGGGCCGATCCTGAAGTGGTGCGCTATATCGGCGGCACGCCGAGAGATCGGGAAGACTCCTGGGGCCGACTGATGCGTTACGTGGGACACTGGGCGCTATTAGGTTATGGGTACTGGGCGGTGCGCGATAAAGTCAGCGGCGCTTACCTCGGTGGCATCGGCTTTTCTGACTTCCAGCGGCATATCACCCCGGCGCTCGACGCCCCGGAAATGGGCTGGACATTAGTGACATCGGCGCAGGGCAAAGGCTATGCCACCGAAGCGTTGCGTGCGGCCCTGGCCTGGGGAAAAGAGCATTTACCGGGCGATAAGGCGGTCTGTATCATTTCACCGGAAAACCAGCCTTCAGTGGCGCTGGCGAAGAAGGTCGGTTTTAGTGAAAGCCACCGCAGCGAATACCATCAGAACCCGATACTGGTAATGCACTGCCCGTTGTAAACCGGGCGGTTAACGCACCGACGCCGCGGCCAACGCAACCTGGATAAAATTATCCCGCAGCGCATCAGCCTGCTGCGGGTTCCAGGCAATGCCGACCTGCCACTCGGTCTGTTCACCGCTGAGCGGCAGAATATCGATACCCGCCGGAATAATATGGCTGACGCTGTGCGGCAACAGGGCGACGCCAATGCCGGCGGCAACCAACGCCAACAGCGTCTGGATATCCCCCGCCTGTTGCACCACATTCGGCACCAGTTGATGGGCGGCAATAAAACGCAGCGACTGTTCGCTCAGGCCGCGTCCGCGTTTTGGCGTCAGCTGCAGCAGCGGCAGGGTGTTGAATTGCCCGATGATCGCCTCCGCCTTCAGCGCCAACGCTGCGGGTGCCGCCAGCACCAACCGATCGCTCAGCAGCGCACTGGCCCGCAGCGGTTTGCTGACCGGCAACCGCACGAACCCCACCTGCAGCTCTCCTTGCAATAACAATTGATACTGCCGCTCCGAAGGCAAATCCTCCAGCCCCACGGCAACCTCGGGAAAACGCTGGCGGAAGGCGGCAACCAGTTGCGGTGCCAGGTGAAAACTGGACAGCCCGAATCCAATTGCCAACCGCCCCGCCTCGCCTTGCACGATCCTCAAAGCACGCTGTTGAAACTGTAAATGCTGCCCCACCAGCGCCTGTGCCTCGGGGTAGAGTCGCTGTCCGCTGGCGGTGAGCTGTGCCCCCTGGCGACCACGGTTAAACAACCGGGCACCCAGCAGCGCTTCCAGCGCCTGGATCTGTTTGCTCAGTGCCGGCTGGGTGATACACAGCCGTTCTGCCGCCAGGTGATAATTGCCCTGTTCAGCCAGCACCACAAAGGCGCGCAGTTGTCGAATATCCATTCCGTTTGGTTATCAAATTAAGAATTTAATTGATTATACAGTAATCAATAGCTTTGCTGTAATCAACGCCAGACAACGACCAAAGGTAACCTTATGACAAACTCTCTGCGCGCCGCGACGGTGCAGTTCCAGCATCGCGCCAACGATAAAAATTACAACCTGTCGGTGATCGAGGGCTTTATCACTCGCGCCGCCGCCGAACAAATCCAGCTGCTGACCTTCCCGGAGATGTGCATTACCGGCTATTGGCACGTGCGACACCTCAGCGCCGGCGAAATTGGCGCGCTGGCCGAACCCATTGCCACCAGCCCTTCGTTGGCGCGTATTCGTCCACTGGCGGAGCGCTACAACATGGCGATCGGTGTTGGGCTCATCGAACAGGGTGAAGACGGCAAATATTACAATGCCTACGCGGTTTGCCTGCCCGACGGCAAGCTTCACGTACACCGAAAACTGCATGCCTTTGAGCACCCGGCGATAGCCAGCGGCGACAGCTTCACCGTGTTTGACACCCCATGGGGGGTTCGGATGGGAGTATTGATCTGCTGGGACAATAACCTGGTAGAGAACGTGCGTGCGACCGCTTTGCTGGGGGCTGAAGTCCTGCTGGCTCCGCATCAAACGGGCGGCACCCATTCCCGTAGCCCGCATGGTATGAAGCCAATACCGTTGGAAGTCTGGCAGCAGCGGCAGACAAATCCGGCGGCGATAGAGGCAGCATTTCGTGGCGAACATGGCCGCGGCTGGCTGTTGCGCTGGTTACCGGCTCGCGCTCATGACAATGGCCTTTTTGTTCTGTTCAGCAATGGTGTGGGGCGCGATGACGACGAGGTCCGCACCGGCAATGCGATGATCCTCGACCCGTATGGCCGTATTTTGGCGGAAACCTGGGCGGCGGAAAATCAGATGGTCACGGCGGAACTTGATCTGTCGCTGATCCCGCTCAGTACCGGACGCCGCTGGATCCACGGCCGTCGGCCCGCGCTGTACGGTATTCTCACCCAGCCACAGGGCTATGAGCGAGATGCCCGCAGCGCACGCTTTTCGTCAGAGCCGGCACAGAAACTGGGTAAGTAGCCACCCGCGCCGAATGACAGGCAAAAAAAATCCGCCCGAGGGCGGATTTTTATCTGATGCGGCCAATTGCACCACACGCTCACACCCGTAGGCGTGGAGAAATCTTAGAAACGGTAGCCTACGCCAACGCTCCAGATGCCAACGTCAACGCTGCGGATACGGCTCTGCTCGTAACCCACGTCCAGAGCTACGTCCTGGATTGGGTTGAACTGCAGGCCAGCACCGTAGGTGAAGCCGTAGTCGCTGCTGCCGTTACGGTCAGAACCGTTTTGGGCGTTGTCGATGTTTTTGCCGTAGCCAACACCAACTACACCGTAGATGCTTGCCCAGTCGTTGAAGCGGTAAGCTGGACCAGCAGTGATAGAGTTGTACTGAGCTTTACCGTAGTAACCGTTCTCAGAACCGTTCTTTTCCACGTGGGTAAAGGAACCGATCACACCCAGTGGGTTGTTGTCGAACTCGTAACGGTACTTCAGGTTGAAACCGTCGGCTTTGTTGGCAACGCCTTGGAGATCACCCTGCGCATAGCCTGCGGATACGGTGCTCTGGCCAGCGAATGCGGTACCTGCGGTTACTGCTAATACACAGGCTGCTACTGCGGAAAGACATGCAATTTTTTTCATAACCACCTCAAACGCGTTATATTTTTAAGTAAATCCATTTGTTCATGCATTGAAAATATAACAAAAATTAGCGTGAAACTCTGCCTTAAAATGAGTGTCTAATGCTTTATATCGTGTAACATTAGATTTCAAGAACAGTGTATCTTCTTCTTTTCGCTCTATTTTCGAGCCGTATTCTACGCGTTTCTGTGACAATAATCACCTATTTAAAATCCAGATGATTCTTAAAAAAAGCGCACTTTTTGAGCATAAAACCTAGTCGGCCGTCCTAAATCTGGCGCTTTTCTCCGTTGCGAACGCTTTTCTCAGACACATTTACCTCATTTCATTTACACTGCCATCATCCGAATATCGACGGTCTTCCCTGGTAGTGGGAAACCCATAAAAGGCTCTTAAGGATGTCCTCGTCTGCAACCGCTAAAGCGTCTTCCACGCTGGTGCCTGTCTGTTTATTAATTATTGCCATGGTGTCGATTCAGACCGGTGCCTCACTGGCTAAAAGCCTTTTCCCGCTGGTCGGCGCTGAAGGCATCACCACGCTGCGCCTGAGTATCGGCACGCTGATCCTGTTCATTATCTTCCGCCCATGGCGCATGCGTTTCGCCGCAGGCAGCCGTCTGCCACTGTTTATCTACGGCCTAACGCTGGGCGCGATGAATTATCTGTTTTATCTTTCTTTGCGCACCCTGCCGCTGGGCATCGCTGTCGCCCTGGAGTTCACCGGGCCGCTGGCGGTCGCCATGTTCTCGTCACGCCGTCCGATCGACTTTCTATGGGTCGCATTGGCGATTGCCGGATTATGGTTCCTGTTACCGCTGGGTCATGACATGGGCAGTATCGATCCCATTGGAGCGGCCTGTGCGTTGGGTGCCGGTGCCTGTTGGGCGGTCTATATTATCTGCGGCCAAAAAGCAGGTGGTGACCATGGCCCCGGCACCGTGGCAGTAGGTTCCCTGATCGCCGCCGTGGTGTTCTGCCCGATAGGTGCCTGGCAAACCGGCAGCGCGTTGCTGAATGTCGACATCCTGCCCATTGCATTAGCTGTAGCCATTTTGTCTACGGCGCTACCCTATTCCCTGGAAATTATTGCATTGCCGAAAATTCCGGCGCGCACCTTCGGCACCCTGATGAGCCTGGAGCCTGCACTGGCAGCCCTTTCCGGCATGTTATTCCTTAATGAACACCTGACAACGGTGCAATGGCTGGCACTGGCAGCGATCATCGCGGCCTCGATGGGCGCCACCCTAACCATCAAGCCAAAACCGCAAATCGAAAAGCTGTCCTGAGGATCGCTACGCCTGCATTTGCCAAAAGCGGAATGCAGGCGGGTTAACTGTTTTCACAATGGCAAACAGGCATACTTTTCCGCGCAATATCCCCACGTTTTTATGGAAACGAACCCGACAGGGTTCAACACATGGAGAATTAAAGTGATTTATAACACTCTGTTTAACCCACGCTATGGCCGTGGGCTGTCACCGATACTGAATGAAACCCTCACCGCCCTTCGTCAATACGATCTGCCTGAGCTGGCACTGGGCCGGCATGAGATTGACGGTGAAAAAATTTTTATGGAAGTGATGACGCTAACCACCGGGTTGGCTGAAACGCGACGTGCAGTGCTGCATCAGGAATATGCCGAAATACATCTGTTAATCAGCGGTGAAGAACGTATTGATTACGGCATGCTGGGGGACTGGCAAAGCGAATTGCCCTATGATGAAGCTCAGGATCTGCAACTGTTGGACATCATCCGTCATCGCCAGACGCTGACGATGTTTCCGGGCATGTACGCCATCTTTTTCCCTCATGAACCGCATCAGGTCGGATGCCAGTTGAATACGCCGATGCCGATCAAAAAAGCGGTGGTCAAGATGCATTACACCCTGTTGCTGTGACCGGTGAGCCGGTCGATTCGGCCGGCTCTCTCGTCACTCTATTGAGAGCTGCAGCACTGGAGCTTAAATTTAAAAACAGATTCATCCGAATAAAATAAAAGTGAACAAAGTAATAAATTACATTTATAAATTATTACATCCGCAAACAGCCAGTAAAACACAAAAAAATTAAAAGCAATAAAAATCAATACCTTAAATAAAAACCAATTTATACTCGTTAAGTTACTCTTATTATTTATCATTTTCAATTCGTTACTCCCTATTTATCCAATAGCCATTTTCGGCCTGAAAAAATTCATATCATTGCTATAATTAATCCCGTACCAAAATAGGACTACGTCACAACAAGAGGAGATCTGATATGAGTACCGCTAAACTGGTTAAAACGAAATCTTCTGAGCTGCTTTACACTCGCAATGACATGGACGAAAAAACCAAGCTGGACGCCATCAAGGCGCTGAACCGCCAGGTTATCCAGTTTATCGATCTGTCGTTGATCACCAAACAGGCCCACTGGAACATGCGCGGCGCCAACTTTATTGCCGTTCATGAAATGCTGGACGGGTTCCGTACGGCCATCATCGATCATCAGGATACTTTTGCTGAACGCATCGTACAGTTGGGCGGCGTCGCCTTGGGCACCGTGCAGGTTGTGAACGATAAGACCCCATTGAAAAGCTATCCGACCAATATCCACAGCGTGCAGGAACATCTGAAAGCGCTGGCCGATCGTTACGGTGCCGTGGCCAATGACATTCGCAAGGCCATTACTGAAGTGGCGGATGAAGATACCGCGGATATGTTCACTGCCGCATCCCGCGATCTGGACAAGTTCCTGTGGTTTATCGAGTCCAACATCGAATAAACCCGATAGTACCAATCAAAACGGCCCGCATCGCGGGACTCAGCAGGCTGTGGGCTTTCGCCCCGGCCTGTTTTTCTTTTCACGTGGCTTGAATTGCTCAAAAAACAGCCCATAGTAGATAAAACAGGCGATGAGCTTCGCCACGATAGTGAGGTGACTATGGCAAGCGGATGGGCGGCAGAAGGTGCCGTGCAAGATCAAATCGACTCCACCGTGGATGACGCCGTACAGCGTGCCAGACAGGCGCTGGGCCGGGGTGAAAGCGAGCATTATTGCCAGGAATGCGGAGAAGAAATTCCTTTAGCCCGTCGGCAAGCGCTGAAAGGCGTGCGCTATTGCCTGGCCTGCCAAACCGAGCTGGATAAAAAACAGGCGGCGAGCAGCTTATATAACCGCCGCGGCAGCAAAGACAGCCAGCTGCGTTAACAACGTGCCACCCCAAAGCCCTTTCAGTGAACACTCCTGCACCAGATGCAACAGCCTTGCGGCACAAAAGTTAGAGTTAGTTATCAGTATTGAAGCGAAACTGTTAACTATCGGTTGTTTCAGCCCCGTTATTTGGTTAATGATAGGCCAGTGCACCAACAGGCAACCCAGAGCACCATTTTGGGGCCTCAATTTGGTGCATGAAAATAATAATTCGATCTTCAAACACAACATCACACCACAACTCTTTGTTTTTATAGTAGTTGAAAAGATGGCACGATTCTTTCATGGCACCAACTGCAATATAAAAAATGGGTAATCCGCAACCTGTACAGGAAATTCCTCTCATGAAGTCAATTTTTAAAGTCTCCCTGGCCGCCCTTTCGCTGGCCTTTGCCGTTAGCTCCCACGCAGCAGACAAACTGGTCGTCGCTACCGATACCGCATTCGTTCCCTTTGAGTTCAAGCAAGGCGACAAATATGTCGGCTTCGATATCGACCTGTGGGCCGCTATCGCCAAAGAACTGAAACTGGATTACACCCTGAAACCAATGGATTTCAGCGGCATCATCCCGGCACTGCAAACCAAAAACATCGATCTGGCGCTGGCCGGTATCACCATTACCGAAGAACGTAAAAAAGCCATCGAATTCTCCGACGGCTACTACAAAAGCGGCCTGCTGGTGATGGTTAATGCCAACGACAACAACATCAAGGGCATTGACGATCTGAACGGTAAAGTGGTGGCGGTGAAGAGCGGCACCGGTTCCGTTGATTACGCCAAACAACACATCAAAACCAAAGACCTGCGTCAGTTCCCGAACATCGATAACGCCTATATGGAACTGGGCACCAAGCGTGCAGATGCGGTACTGCACGACACGCCAAACATCCTGTACTTCATCAAAACTGCCGGCGCCGGCAAGTTCAAAACCGTGGGTGAATCACTGGAAGCTCAGCAATACGGCATCGCCTTCCCGAAAGGCAGTGACGAGCTGCGCGTGAAGGTCAATGGCGCGCTGAAAACGCTGCGCGACAACGGCACCTATAACGAAATCTACAAAAAATGGTTCGGTACCGAACCTAAATAACGGATGAAGTCAGTCACTGATTCACTTGAGCACAGGGGTGGTGTCTTAGCCCCTGCGCTTTGTTGTATCTGATTCCCACGTTTGGGATCACCGGGAGAAAACACCATGCAGTTCGACTGGAGCGCCATCTGGCCCGCCATCCCCATCCTGTTAGAAGGCGCCAAAATGACCCTGTGGATTTCGGTCCTCGGTCTGATTGGCGGCCTGATCATCGGCCTGGTTGCCGGCTTTGCCCGTACCTACGGCGGTTGGATCGCCAACCACGTGGCGCTGGTATTCATCGAAGTTATTCGCGGTACACCAATCGTGGTGCAGGTGATGTTTATCTACTTCGCCCTGCCGATGGCGTTCAGCGATTTACGCATCGATCCTTTCAGCGCGGCGGTGGTCACCATCATGATCAACTCCGGGGCCTATATTGCGGAAATTACCCGTGGTGCCGTGCTGTCGATTCATAGCGGCTTCCGCGAGGCCGGCCTGGCATTAGGCCTGTCACGCCGTGAAACCATCCGTTATGTCATTATGCCGCTGGCGCTGCGCCGCATGCTGCCACCGCTGGGTAACCAGTGGATCATCAGCATTAAGGACACCTCGCTGTTTATCGTGATCGGCGTGGCGGAACTGACCCGTCAGGGGCAGGAGATTATTGCCGGTAACTTCCGCGCGCTGGAAATCTGGAGCGCCGTGGCGGTTATTTATCTGATTATTACCCTGGTGCTGAGCTTCGTGCTGCGTCGTCTGGAAAGAAGGATGAAAATCCTGTGATTGAATTTAAAAACGTCTCCAAGCATTTTGGGCAAACCCAGGTGCTGCACAACATCGACCTGAAAATTAACCAGGGTGAAGTGGTGGTGATTATCGGGCCTTCCGGCTCCGGTAAATCTACGCTGCTGCGTTGCATCAACAAGCTCGAAGAGATCACCAGCGGCGATCTGATCGTCGACGGGCTGAAAGCTAACGATCCCAAGGTTGACGATCGGTTGATCCGTCAGGAAGCCGGCATGGTGTTCCAACAGTTTTACCTGTTCCCACACCTGACCGCGTTGGAAAACGTCGCCTTTGGCCCTATCCGCGTGCGCGGACTGAAAAAGTCGGATGCGGAAAAGCTGGCACGCGACCTGCTGGCCAAAGTTGGCCTGGCTGAACGTGCGCATCACTATCCTTCAGAGCTTTCCGGTGGCCAGCAACAGCGCGTGGCTATCGCCCGTGCGCTGGCGGTGAAGCCGAAAATGATGCTGTTCGATGAGCCAACCTCTGCGCTTGATCCGGAACTGCGCCATGAAGTGCTGAAGGTGATGCAGGATCTGGCGGAAGAAGGCATGACCATGGTGATCGTCACCCACGAAGTCGGCTTTGCCGAAAAAGTGGCGTCACGGCTGATCTTTATTGATAAGGGACGGATTGCGGAAGACGGCAACCCTCACGAGTTGATCAACAACCCACCAAGCCCGCGTTTGAAAGAGTTCCTGCAGCACGTTTCCTGATTTATCCTGTTCAACGGCGGGCGCACTCAGCGCTCGCCGTTTCTATTTAGCACGCGTTCCCACTCCCCGTCTCGTATCATTTCCTACTATATTGCTTGTTTTTATTAACATTTGTCTTTAATCCGCCGATTTACAGAGCCCCAAGAGAGGATAAATGCCCGCAACCGCATACTCCCGATTAGGTTCTCATCTGCGAGAACGCTGGTTTCCCCTGTTACTGCTGCTGATAGCCTGCACAGTTTCCCCATTGGCGATGGCGCAATCCGCGCAGAAAACCGCCCCCGTTGACCAAAGCCAACAGCAAAAAGCCTCTTACGCCGCACTGGCGGATATTCTGCAAGACGATAAGGCCCGCGCCGCGCTGATCGGCCACCTCAGACAGGCAGCAGATCAATCTGCCAACGGCCCGCCGAAAACAGAAGCGTCAGAAACGCCAGAGTCGCTGAGCGACAATCTGAGTAATCTGGCACAAGGGGGCATCAGCAGCGTTAACCAAAGGCTAAACTCGCTGCAAAAGCTGATCGACTCGGGGCCAAAACGCAGTTTTAATCCCGACAGTTTTTTCCGCGCCCTGGGCTACTTTCTGCTGACGGTCGCGGTGACCTTCGCCATCTTCCATCTGATCCGTCGGCTGATCCACCCGCTGTACAAACGCATGGGCAGTTGGGGACACAACGCCAAATTGCAGCAGGGGCCGTGGTATAAATTGCCGACGGCCATCCTCGGCGCTTTCGCCGTCGATCTGCTGGTATTGCTGCTGGCGCTGGCGGCGGGCAACCTGTTTGCGCGCCATGTTAATGCCGACAGCGCGACCATCCTGCGTTTGCAAACCCTGTTTCTTAGCGCCTTTGCGGTTATCGAATTCTTCAAGGCGATACTGCGGCTGATTTTCTCGCCCAACTTCGATTATCTGCGCCCCTTCCCGTTTAGCGATGCCAGCGCCCACTACTGGAACCAGCGTCTCGCCTGGCTGAGCGGCCTGATTGGCTACGGTCTGATGGTGGTGGTGCCGGTAGTGGCGACGCAAATCAGCTATCCGGCTGCGGCGGCCGCCAATCTGATTATCATGCTGGCCCTGACGCTGTATGCGGTGGCACTGATCCTGCGTAACCGCAAACCGATACAACGGCAAATTAACCTGCTGGCCGAACGATCCATGGCATTTTTCAGCATTATTTTGCGCGGTCTGGGCCACGTCTGGCACCTGCTGGCGATCGCCTATTTCCTGGTGTTATTTGCTCTGTCGCAGTTTGATATTGGCAACAGCCTGCGCTTTATGATGACCGCGACGGTGAAAAGCCTGGTGGTCGTTGGCCTCGGCGCCCTGCTTTCCGGCATGCTGACCCGTTGGATTTTCCGACGAATCTCACTGCCGGAAGACGTCAACCGACGCTACCCAATGCTGGAACGACGCATTAACTCCTATATTCCCAATGGGTTGAAAATACTGCGGGTGATAGTGGTGTTGGCGGTGACGCTGCTGCTGTTTGATGCCTGGCATCTGATCAATTTGTACCAGTGGGCCGGCAGCGAAAACGGCGAGAAAATCATTGGCGGGCTGGTGCATATCCTGCTGATTGTGGTGATTGCCGTGTTCAGCTGGACGCTGATGGCCAGCATTATCGAACACCGCCTGGCATTGGAACTGAGCAACGGTATTCGCCCGAGCGCGCGTGAACGTACCTTATTGACGCTGTTTCGTAACGTACTGGCGATAGTGATCAGCACCATTACCATCATGATTGTGCTGTCACAGGTGGGGATTAACATTGCGCCCCTGCTGGCCGGTGCCGGAGCACTGGGGCTGGCTATCAGCTTTGGGGCGCAAACGCTGGTGAAAGATGTGATTACCGGGGTATTCATCCAGTTCGAAAACGGCATGAATACCGGCGAATATGTCACCGTCAGCGGTATTACCGGCACGGTGGAGCGCATGACCATCCGTTCAATCGGTCTGCGGGACGACTACGGCGTGTATCACATAGTTCCCTTTTCTTCGATCACCACGCTGGCCAACTATGCCCGCGAATTTGGCGTCTACCGAGCCAATTACAGCGTTAGCCGCGACGAAGACATCGATCATGTCCATCAAGTGCTGCATCAGGCCGTTGATGCATTGAAACAAGACGATCAGGTGAAACATTTTCTGGTCGGCGAACCGGTATTCAACGGCGTGGTCGCGCTGGGTGACCGTTCCTTCACCACCCGGGTCACCGTTCGCACCCAGGCGTTGAAACAGTGGGTGGTGCAGTACGCGCTCGATCGCCTGGTAAAAATGCATTTTGACCAGGCCGATATCGCCATGCCACAACAGGCCATGCAGCTTTCTTATGCTCCTGGCTCAGAACCCCCGGCAACAAAATGAGTTGAATGGGAAAAGGCGCTAACCCTGCCAGTTGGGGCTAGCGCCAGCGGCCTCAGTGCAGCGCTTCTGGCTGTTTTACCGAGGCAAATGTCTGCATAAGTTTCACCACGTCTTGCATGCCCACATTCACCTGATTGATCACCTCACCGGCATCATGCGTCAGGGCAACGCCACCGCCCGCTTGCTCCACACAAACCGCCATTCCGGCAATCGCCGCTGCCACGCCCTGTTGAATCGCTTTGGTAATCCTTTCGATTTCTGTCGCCGCCTGGCGGGACTGTTCTGCCAGAGTACGCACTTCGTTGGCGACCACGGCAAAACCGCGCCCGTGTTCCCCCGCGTGCGCGGCCTCAATAGAAGCATTGATTGCCAGCAAATTGGTTTGAGAAGCAATTTTACGGATTGACTCCACCATGGCACCAATTTGCTGTGACCCTTTGCCCAGTTCGCTGACCACGGCGGAAGTATCGCGTGCGGCCGCTTCCACCTGCTGCATACCCGCCACCGCCTGCTGCACGATCACCGCCCCCTGCGCCGCGGTTCTGTCGGTATCCAAAGAAAGATGGTGCGCATTGCGTACCATCTCTTCCTCGTGCTGCTGCTGGATCATCAGCCGGGTAATGTCCTGGGCAATCTTCACCACTTTCACCAGCCGCCCATCTTCGTTGAGGATTGGGTTATAACTGGCCTCCAGCCAGACTCGCTCCCCACGACGGTTTACCCGCTCAAAACGCCCGGTAATAAACTCACCGCGAGCCAAACGCTGCCAGTGCTGACGGTAATCGTCAGAGGCGGCAAATTCTGGCGGGCAGAGCACCGCATGCGACTGTCCGCGCGCCTCCTCCAGCCGATAACCCATCAGATTCAACATATTGTCGTTCGCGTCGAGGATCTTTCCCTGTGCGTTGAAAGTGATCATCGCCATAGATCGATTTAACGCTGCCAGTAAACTTTGATGTTCCTGTGCCTGGGTAATGCGTTCGGTCACCACGCTGGCAATCTTGACGATCTCTATCACCCGCCCCTGCTTGCTCAATACCGGGGTATAGGTACCCTGCAGCCATACAACTTCACCGTCTTTGCGAATGCGCTTTATATTGTCGGTAATCGGCTTGCCATGATTTAACATTTCCCAGTGCTTACGGTATGCCGTACTCGTAACATATTGCGGGTCACAAAAAATACGGTGATGTTGGCCGATCACTTCCTGGCGCTGGAATCCCATAGTTTGCAGAAATAAATCATTGGCTCGCAGCACGGTGCCGTCGGGTTTAAATACAATCATGGCAACGGCATTTTCTATCGCGTTCAATTCCGCACGGCTGTGGGTATTTAACTGACTGAATCGTAACAGCATAGGGTAAAAATCCTTCTGGCAGATGATTTAGCGAACAATGGCTTCTCATTTTATTTTTACGCACGCCGCGCCCACACGCAGGCGCACATCAACCAGAGAAACAGGCAGGCCTAATTCTCCAGACAGATAACGCTAACCGGGATAAATATATCAATTCAGTAAAGTAACTATTAATTTTTGAATAAATAATTAAATCAGGATTTTTATTATGGTAACCGCATTGAGAATAACGCAAGTTGAAGAAATTGAAAGGAAAACGCGAAGTATTATTGGCGCCGGTTAAATAACCGGCGCCTGCGGACATTAATACGACAGTCAAGACTCAGGCGACCAGTAATTCCTCCGTCGATGCCGTAGCGGTGATAGTAACCTCCGGTGGGAGATAGCGCAGCTCACTGAGCAACATCTGGTGATCCTGGCCCAACAGCAGGATCACGCTGTCAGCCGCATCCAGCCGGTGATCGTCGTTATTGTCGACAATAATATAACTGCTGTTTTGATCGGCCAATACGCTGCTCACCCCCACCTTAGCGCTGAGAGCCCCCGGTCTGCCCAGATCCAGCAGTGCCGCCAGCAGTTGGCTGGCGCTGCCCATCTGTTCATCCCCCAGCACACCAATCCGGGCTTCGATATTTTGGCCGTCGCTGGTGCCGTAATCCGCTAATGAGCGACCTCCGGCATCATGGGATAAGCACACTCCGGACAAAACGTCAGTAATGCTGTCTTGCTGCAGTGAAAAACCCTTGAGTGTGACGCCGGAAGCCGCCGTGCTTGATTGCAGAGTTACGCTGTTCTGCCCTGCACCTGCGATTAGCGTGGTATCTCCCTTGATGTTGAACTGGTCATTGCCCCCTCCACCTTTGACTAACAGTTGCTCACCCACCAGCCCCAATTCGGCCAATAACGGATCCAATTTGGCCTGGCTGGCACCGCTGAGCGGCAGTAAATCCAGCATCTGGATCAGCGTACCGTTTCCGCTGCCGCCATGGGCCGAATTCAGGGTGAACGCATTACCGGCAAAGGCGGAAGCGTCAATCAGCCCCACGTTGTGGTAGCCCTCCTCCAACGTCAGGTTAAAGCTCGCTCGCCCCGAAAGCACAATGTCATGCACCTGGTCATTGCTGCCGGTCAACGTCAGTGCGCTACGCCCCCAACCCGTGGCATTGATGGCAATCAGCTCCAGCGGATTTTCACTGCCGTGAGAATCCAGCGCCAAAGACCCGACGTTTCCGCTGCCGGAAAATAACAGATCGACGCGGTGAGTGGCATTCGCCAGAAAATCGATTTCGAGGCGGCTGTCCGCCTGATCGCCCACGCTGCTGATTTCAAGCCGTGCAGCATTCGCATTAGCGTTAATCACTTTGACATTATCCGCCCGATCGGAAAGCAACAGTCCCCCGCTACCCAGATCGTTCGCAGCCCGATCCTGGACGACATACCCACCCCGAGTGCCCTCTACCGTCGCGTGACCATTTAGCACGCCATAGTCAAAAACGTGGGCTTCAGTCGCCAGTTTTTCTGTCTTAATCCCACTCCAACTGACCTTATTCAGAGTCGCTTCAGCCTGGCCGATATAACCAGCCAGGTTGAGCTGTTCAAAATGGCTGAAGTTGGCAGCGTTGCTGCTCACCGTGCTGACACGCATTCCCCAAAGATCGAGTGTAGAAGTGAGTTTGACGATCAGGTTAGCAGACAGGATGTCCATGCCCGCACCGCCGTCGGCTCTCAGCGCCCAACCGACATGGTTTGCCCCTCCAGTGGAGTTCCCGGCCCATAACAGGCTGTCATTGCCCTCATTGAGATTAAAATTCCCGCTGGCGGCAGCCACATCGGCCAGCGCCATTAACTGTACCTGATCGCTACCGTAGGTACCGTCGAGAGTGACGTTGGCGTTATTTACGGTCACCGCCACGCCATATTTAACGTTCGGGTTATGATGCAACTGAATGGCCGCAGCCCCACCCCCATTGATAGTCAAATAGGAAAGCTGGGAGGCATAGCTCAGATCCACAGAGACATCCTTATCTGCATTGAGGAAAACCCGGAACAGTACGGCAGTTTCCGCGTTGCTCAGCGAGTGTCCGACATGGGTGTTTACCGTCCCGTAAGCATTTCCACCCTCTTCGCTAGTGCCAAGTGAAGCCGTGGTTTTATAGGCCAGGCTTTGGCCAATCTCACGGGCAAACGCCCATTGCTCACTCTGAGTCACTCCGCCAGTGACGTCGTTAGTCATCAGATCCTCAACTACCGCCTGCGTAATCACCCCCTTGTCGTCACCCAAAGTCCGATAATGCGCCAGTTGCTGCTCATCCGCGGCTCTGCCATGAACGGCCTGATACACGTGTTGAATAAAAGCATCCCCCTGCAAATCACCAATCTGTCCCTGAAACTCGGGGGTTGCCAACAGGGCAGCGACCAACTCCGGATAACTCAGGGTGCCGGAAGCCAGAGTTTTGCTCCAGGTTTCCAGTGACGCGGCATCAATACTCCGTTCAGGAATAGCGCGAAACAGCGCTGCCACTTGCTCCAAATAAACCGTGGCAGGCAGTTCCCCCGACGGATATTGATAACCGGCATCATTGAAATGCTGCTGCGCAACCTGATCTTCCGGTGCCACTTCGCCACGTAATTGCTCAATCATGGCAACCAGCAGATCGCCACGCGTCGCCCCTTCCGCCAGTTGATTTTGATAATCGGTCAACTCAGACGCCGTTGGCGGGCGCTCAAAACCCTGTTCGAACAACTGCAAAATAAAATCGCCGTCCGAAAGATTATTTATTGGCAACGTCTCTATTTTTTCCTGCGCCAGAACGCCCAGGTCGGCCCCCTGATTAAGCTGACGGCCATAAGAATTGATTTCGTCAGTCAGCCAAGGGGCTTTCAGTAGGTAGAACATGGCGATGGCATCAGCGGCCCCTCCGACAGCATCATCGGCAACGGACGGGAATAGCCCTTCGGCAATCCTTTGATCCAATGCGTCACGCTGCGCGAGGATAGCCGGATCGTCCCCCAGATAATTAAAAAGACTGATGACCACACTGGCGATCGCGCTATTGAAATGGCCCTGCGTAAGCAGCTCGTTGATATAATCCGGGTCGGGGTAGGCGTTATAAACCGAAAGGTAGACTGAGGTGAGAATATCGTATTCGCTCTGGCCGTTCATCCAGTCGGCATCAGGCTGACTCATTAAAATACTGGCCATGTAAGCCGGTGGCTGGCTGCTGATATCAAATTGACTGTCGTAATAGTCAATTTCAGAAACCGTCGGCAGACGTCCAAAAATCCCGATGATCAGAGCGCCGACTTCTTGTTGCGTAGATAAAGGAATCATAATAACTCCCACTAATGTGTCGAATGAAAGATACGGCACATCAGTGCCGCAACCTGTCTCCAACTGCATGGAGAGAGACGATGCACACTGCTGGGATAGCTATTATTGGTATGGCTACAGTTAAGGAACCTTAATGGGATATGTCAAGAAAGGGTGTCAAGCCTAAAGTCGGTATGGGAGCTGCCTCCCATACCGGCAAAAATCTGTGCAAACTCCGAAATTAGCGCCAGCGTTCTGCCGCCCAGGCGGCCTGCTGCTCGGCGTCATGGAAGGTCCAGGCGACAAAGCGGCTGATCTTTTGCCCCTGCGCCATCTCGATAGTGCGCACTTCCGCCACCCCGGCCAACTTCGCCGCGTGATAAATCGACGGCAAAGTGGTGTGTTTGGATATCAAAGAAGTGAACCACAGGCAGTTCTGCGCCTTGCTGACGCTTTCTTCGACCATTTTACGCACGAAGGCTTCTTCGCCGCCTTCACACCACAGTTCGTTATTCTTGCCGCCAAAGTTCTGTACCGGCTTGTCGGCCACTTCGCCCTTGCCCAACTTGTGCAGTTTGCGGCGGGTGCTGGCCTGCGCTTCCTGCTCGGAGCCGTGGAATGGCGGGTTGCACAGCGTAGCGTCAAACTTCTCTGCCACACCGATGATGCCGTTAAAGATAAACTCCGGCTGTTTTTGCAGGCGCAGGCGCACGCTGTTTCTTAACGTCGGGTTCATTTCGACGATCATTTTGGCCGAATTGAGCGACACCGGGTCAATCTCTGAACCGGTAAAACGCCAGCCGTATTCGCGCAGGCCTACGATCGGATAAATGCAGTTGGCACCAATCCCCACGTCAAGGATCGCCACGCCTTTGCCACGCGGGATCTCACCGTCGTTGCTGGTCGCCAGCAGATCGGCCAGATGGTGCAGGTAATCGGCGCGCCCCGGGATTGGCGGGCACAGGTAATCGGCGGGAATATCCCAGTGCTCGATACCATAGAAGTGTTGCAGCAACGCACGGTTGAGCATTTTAACCGCCGCCGGATCGGCAAAATCTACCGAGATATCCCCCCAGGCGTTCGGCTTGACGAACGGCTCCAACGCCGGGCAGCTGGCGATCAGCGCCGGAAAGTCATAGCGTGAGCGATGACGGTTACGCGGGTGCAGTCCGCTTTTCTGCTGCGGGAAGCTTTTCTTTTTTTCCACCGTGACGGGCTCTCTTAAAGGTATTTCTGGCGCGTAAGATACCATAAAGCGAAGACAAACTTGCAGGCGGCGGGAAACACGTCAAAATATTAGCTCTGTTTCCCCTATCTCAGGCCACCTATGAGCAGTGAGTCCCGTTATTACTATGAACCCGCCGCCGGCCATGGTTTGCCGCACGATCCGTTGAACTCCATTGTCGGCCCGCGCCCGATAGGCTGGATTTCCTCGGTCAGCGTCACCGGCCAACGCAACCTGGCACCCTACAGTTTTTTTAATTGCTTCAATTATCGTCCGCCGATCATCGGCTTCGCCAGCAGCGGCTGGAAAGACAGCGTGGCGAACATCGTTGAAACCGGGGAATTTGTCTGGAATCTGGCGACGCGTCCACTGGCCAATGCCATGAATAACAGTTCCGCCAGCCTGGCGCGCGGTGAAGATGAATTTGCCTTTGCCGGCGTGACACCGCTGCCCAGCCGCTTGGTGAAGGCCGAACGCGTAGCGGAAAGCCCGGTTAACTTTGAATGCCGCCTGTCGCAGTGCATTCAATTGCAAAGCGCCGCGGGTGACAAGGTGGATACCTGGCTGGTGTTGGGGGAAGTGGTGGCGGTGCATATCGATCCGGCGCTGCTGGACGAACACGGCATCTATCAGACTGCCGCCGCCGAACCTATTCTGCGTGCCGGTGGGCCGAGCGCCTACTATGGCATCTCGGAACAGCACCGTTTCGACATGACCCGCCCGGATGCGCAGAAGCGCTGATCGCTCACGGGTGGTGATAAAAAGCCCGCCGGTGCAGACACGCGGCGGGCTTGTTCAGCGGTTTCAGGCCAGACGTGCGTTAATCGCTGCGGCGAAGTCACGGCACATCTTTTCATCGCTCTCGGCGTTATCCGCCAGCACCTGCTCGCCATCCACCACGCGGATATGCGCCGCCAGGTCGAAGTCCGCCGCCGGTTGCGGCCGGGCAGCGGCAGCAGCGATGGTCTGCTGAGCATCCTGCCACGCCTGCGCCACTGTCTGGTTACAGGCCTGCGCCAGATAGTCCGGGTTAAAGCCTTCGCCGGTCAGGCTGCGTAGCGTCTCATCATGGCTGACACCGTTACCCGGTAGCCAGTAGTGATGCGCCAGATCCGGGCCAATCGCCGGGTTATCGGTAAGATAGCCGTCACGCTGCAAGAAGAAATGGCGCGTCTGTTCGACCGCCATCAGTGCCAGCAGATACCCCTGATAGGAACAGGCCGACTCCAGCGACAACAAATGCGGGATCGCCAGCGTCGGACGCGGGCTGCCGCTAATGCCCAGAATTTTGTGCTCAACCTCGCGCGCCAGTGCGGTAATCGCCTCTGGTGTCAGCTGTTGCTCATCCCACTGATACAGCGCCCACTCAAAGTAAGGCACCAGCAGAATATGACGTTCATTGAACGCACGCATCGGCTGGCGTGCCGCAATACTGGCCTCAATCAATGTATCCGGCACCGGCTCACCGGCAGCGTTTTTCGCATAGCGTTTCAGCCAATCGGCGTCGTCCAGCAGGCTGTCACAGAACATCGACTGGGTTTCCGCATAGGCCATTGAGGTCGGCGGGAACTCCTGCGAGAAGCAGGGCGCGTTCTGGCAGATATTGGCAAAGTGCGCGGCATGCCCGCCCTCGTGGAACAGCGTATTGAGCCCATGAGCGCCACTGCCCACCTGATCCGGCTGCGCCAGGCTGGTGAAGTTAATCCGCGCCGGCAGCCATTTCCCCTGCTGGATAAACGGCGGTACCGGACCGTGCATAAAGCCGTTTTCATACTTGCCCTGACGCACCAACAGATCGAGATCCATCTGCGCGCCTCGAAAACCGATGTGCAACCGTTTGAAGCTGTTGATCCAACGCTCCAGCGACTGGGCAAACGGGAAGTAAGGATCCAGTTGTCGGGTCACGTCACCGGCGCTGGCAAAACGGATGTTCCAGGGTTGCAGCGCCTGCTCGCCCTTCTGCGCCGCCAGCTGTTGCAGACTGCGTGAATTGGCATCGCGGGTTTGCTGTTCAAAACGGTCCAGAATGGTGAATAACTGCTCCGGCGTCATGCGCTCGGTTTTATTGACCTTGTAGTCGAAATAGTTGCGAAAACCCATCTGGCGCGCAAAGCGGTTACGCAGACTAATCAGCTCCGGCAAACCGTTGTGCAACAGCCATTGCTCCAGCTCACGCAGCGCATTCTGCGAACTGCGGCGGTAGTCTTCGTTTTCATTAGTGGCCTGGTTGGTCAGCAACTCACCGAGCGAGGCGTTCACCCGCTGCCCGGCGGCATTCAGATGGCTGACCGGGTTGGCCTTGCGTCGGGTATACAAGTCCGCCTCGGCACTGATGATCTGATCCAGCAGCGTCTGAGCCTCGGCATCTTCAATGGCGTTACAGTCAAAGAAACGCAGCCAGCCATTCAGCCCATGTTGCAGCGCATCGCGCTGTGCATCCTGCGGCAGAACTTCAAGCCCAGCCAGCAACCGGCGAATTTCCGCCAATCGACGCGGTTCGGCGATAAAGCGTTTATAAGCGCTTTCCGCCGCCGAAAAACGTGCTGAAACATCGTCACCACCGGTGCCCATATAGTTGTGCCAGAACAGATCTTCTTTGGTGCGGTGAACCTCAAGATAATCCTGATTCAATTGATTGAAGTAATCGAGAGCCTGTTGCATAACCATCCTTTCAGCCGAATAGCGAAGTGTTCCAGTATAGCCAAGGGATTTACGCGCTGCGTAAACGTTCCAAACCCTGTTCCAGGGTGTCAACCTCACCGGCGGCCAGCAGGCAGCAGGCAATCTGGCGTTGGATCGCCAGCGGGATCGCCACCTCACCCGCCAGGCAACGTTCAGTCCAGCGCGCGGTCGTCTCGGCATCTTTTGCCGCCGGCAGCTCGGGAGTTTCATCCTGCGCCGGTCGTTCCAGCAGCACCTGCTGCTCGCCGTTAACCATGTAATGGATCTGCGGGCATCGCTGCGGGTTGGCATAGGCCTCGCCTTCGGTACCGTGCATCAGTAGCCCACGAGCGCCGATTTGGCGGAAAAACGAGGCCACACGGCCGACGTATTCCGGGTGCGACACGCTGGCAATACGCAGCACATCCTGCTCGGCAAACGGGGTGGCCAGTTTGGCCAGGGTATGGGCGCTGTTACGCACCCCCATGCGCCAGCGCAGGCCAAGTTGACGCTCCAGAGGGGCAGACAAGGTGGAAACCGGGATAAACACGACTTCACCTGCATCCAGGCGCTGCTGCGCATGAGCAACATCTTGCGACCAGGGCAGGCCCAACGCCTGGAAGGTTTCGGCGCTGGTGACGCGGGTGCTGTCATCGAGCACGCCATGTACCACCACCGGCAGACCGACGCGTTTGAGCAACAGCGCCAGTAGCGGCGTCAGGTTCGCCTGTTTGCGCGCGCCGTTATAGCTCGGCAACACTACCGGCATCGGTCGCCCAGACGGAGCCTGCAGGCGGATCACCTGCTGTTGCATCGCCTGATAAAAGCCGAGCATTTCCTCTTCGGCTTCGCCTTTAATCCGCATGGCAATCAGGATGCCGCCCAGTTCCAATTCGCCAACCTCATCGGCCAGCATCTTTTGATAGAGCTGAAAGGCGGTTTCCCGATCCAGATCGCGCGCATGGTTCTTGCCACGGCCGATCTCTTTAATGATTTTGGTGTAATCCATGGTCTGCTTTCCCCTGATTCAGTCTGGAGCCAGCATACCTTATCCACGCCGCCGCTCAACCTCATCTGCCAGTTGCTGCTGGTCAGCATCACCGGCTCGCAGCGCGGCGATCACCCCCTCGACATCTTCGGCGTTGCGGTTCTGGCTCATCTTCCATTTGCCTTCGCGGTGAGTCACGGCGATCTCGATACCGACAATGCCCCTGATCTGCGCAGCGATATAATTGGCCGGAGCATCGTCGATATGCCAGGGTTCAGGCTGGCGGCCTTCCTGCAACGCCGTCAACCCGTCCAACTGTTGTCGCAACCAGCCCGCGTCCTCCGTTACCCGCGGCACACCGCGCAGTTGCACCACGCTGTAATTCCAGGTCGGCACCGCCTTGCCGGTCTGACGCTTGGTTTCATACCAGCCCGGCGAGACATAGCCCTCACGCCCCTGAAACACTACCAGGCACTCCGGCAGGGTCTGTAGCAAGGACCAATGGGGATTGGTGCGGGACAGGTGCGCCCGCAACACAATGTTGCCCTGCTCATCGGCGTCAATCAAAAACGGCAGCGGGTCCGCTACCAGTCCCTGTTCACCGTGGCTGATTAACATGCCCAGCGGGTGGGCACGTACCAGAGCAATTTGACTTTCCAGACGGTCATCGCGAAATGAGGCGGGTTGGTACATGGCGTCAGGCATCCTTCAACGTTATCGGGTGGATA
This sequence comes from Serratia sp. S4, assembly GCF_000347995.1. Taxonomy (NCBI): domain Bacteria; kingdom Pseudomonadati; phylum Pseudomonadota; class Gammaproteobacteria; order Enterobacterales; family Yersiniaceae; genus Serratia; species Serratia sp. S4. The sequence goes on along the minus strand of NZ_KB661120.1, from coordinate 1,572,581 downwards.
AATAGCAATACCACCCACTACCGGTTTACTGAAGATCCACTTTGCGCTGTTGTTGGATGATCCACCTCAGCAACACCAGGGCAACGGCCATCGCCAGCAGGTTGTAAACCATGGCCCCGGCAAACGCCCGCCCATAACCCTCTGCGCCCGCGCCGCCCGCCAACAAGGGAACAAAAAACGCGCCGCTGGCGGCAATCCCCAACGCCCCACCCACCTGTTGCACGGTGGAAATCACCCCGGCCGCCATCCCCGCCTGTTGTTCTTTTGCCAGTCCGAGCACCAGGTTAAGCAGCGGCGTCATACTCAATGCCTGACCAAAGCCCAAGGTCACCAGCCCCGGCAACAGCCACAGTGGCTGAACCAGCGCCGCGCCCCACAGCACCTGCGCCACCAACAGTGCCACCCCGGTGGCGTAAATCACCACGCCAAGCGCCAGCACGCCGTTGCCCCAGCGCTGTACCAGCGTCGGTGCCAGCAATGAGGCCAGCATAAAAGCCACGCTGGCGGGTGCAAACAGGCTGCCGGCCTGAAACGGCGTCAGGCCAATGCCCGCCTGCAACAACAGGGTAAAACACAGAAAAAACGAAGAGGCGGTAGAGTAAATCGCCAACACCACTGCCACGCCCGGGGTAAAACTCCCCTGCCGCAACAATGCCGGATCCAGTACCGCGTCCCCCGCACGCTGCGCCAACCGCCGTTCCCAGCGGATAAAGGCCCACAGTACCGCTACGCCCAGCGCCAGCGTAGGCAACACCCACCAGGGCCAGCCACGCGACGACCCTTCCAGCAGCGGAACCAGTAGCAACAACAGCCCGGTTGCCGCCAACAGCAGGCCAACGCCATCCAGCCGCTGCGCCTGTTCGAGGCGTGATTCGGGAATACGCCGCGCCGCCAGCATGGCCAGCGCTCCCATCGGCAGATTGATCAGAAAAATCATTCGCCAACCGCTGCCGAAGATATCGGCTTCGATAATAAAGCCACCGAAAATCTGACCCAAAATCGCCGCCAGCCCCAGCGTCATGCCCAGCCAGGCAAAGGCCCGCCGCCGCTGCTGCGGGCTGTACAACACCCGCAATAACGCATAGATCTGCGGGAACAACAGCGCCGCCGTCGCCCCCTGCAAAAAACGCGCTACGATCAACATGCTCAGGGAGGTCGCCAAGCCACACAGCGCAGACGTTAACGTAAAGCCCAACATGCCGAGACTGAACATGCGACGACGACCAAAGCGATCGCCCAACCGTCCACCGGCAATCAGTAACACGCCGAATGCCAGCTCATAACCGGCAATAATCAGACCCAGGCCGGCAAAATCAGCGGCGAATTGTTGCTGGATCACCGGCGCTGCCACGTTCACCACAAACAGGTCGAACACCGTGACAAAACCACCCAGCAACAACACCGGCAACCCCGACAGACGACGACCGTCCGCCGCTAATGACTGTTCCATAATAACCTCCAGAGATTGGGATGGCGGCAGTATGGAACATGTCTTAAACTGTTACTATATAGCCAGTTATACTATTACTAACAGCAACAGGACAGCCACTATGCCACCGCGTACCCTCAACCGAACCCGCCAGGATCTGGCGGATTTTCTGCGTCAAAAGCGTGAGAAATTATCGCCGCAGGCGGTAGGTCTGCCGAGTGGCGCCCGGCGCAGGACTCCAGGGCTGCGGCGGGAAGAAGTGGCCGCTCTGGCAGGCGTGGGTCTCACCTGGTATACCTGGCTGGAACAGGGCCGGGAAATCAACGCCTCGGTGGATTTTCTGGAGAATCTGGCACGGGTGCTGAAGCTGGACGCGACCGGGCGTTACCATCTGTTTTTGCTGGCGCATCAGCGCCCGCCGGTACCGGTCGGTCATCAGTGGTGTCAGGTTTCGCCGCTGGTGCGCCGCCTGCTGGACGACCTGCAACTGCGGCCGGCTTACGTCATGAACCTGAGCTGGGACATCATCGCCTGGAACCCGGCGGCGGATTTGCTGTTCGCCATCGGCGATCGCCCGGCGGAGCAGCGCAACATGCTGTGGATGCTGTTCGCCGACCCGCAACTCAACCAGCGCCTGGTGGAATGGCAGGCACAGGCGCCTCAGGTTCTGGCCAGCTTTCGCCGCGACTACGCCCGCGCCCCGGAAGACGCCGTCATGCAGCAACGGGTGCAGGCACTGGAGCAGGTTTCGCCGCAGTTCCGCCAACTGTGGCAACAGCATGATATTCACGGTCGTTGCCAGGGGCAGCGTACTTTCAAGGTGCCGGAGGTCGGCCAGGTGACTTTTGAACATGCTTCGTTCATTGTCGATGAGGAAAATCATTTACGCCTGGTGATGTACAGCGCGCTGGCGCAATGCCCGGCCAGCGCGGCGTTTGAGGCGTTGTTGCACGAGTAAGGCTATTTACGACTGTCAAAAATCAGTTTGCAAGCCAGCCCGGCAAACACGCCACTCAGCAGGTAGTTTGGCCAACGCGCACTGAAGCGACGGCCAACAAAGCGACTTTTCATACTGCTGACCGCCATAATCAACCCGCCGTTAATCAGCAGTCCCACAAGGTTCAGCACGGTCGCCAGTAACAGCATTTGCACCACCAACGAACCTGCCTGAGGATCGATAAACTGCGGGAACAATGCCAGAACGAACAGCGCCATTTTGGGATTGAGGATATTGGTAAACAGCCCCTGCCGAAAAATCCGCATGGCAGGTACCGCCGCTAACCCGGTGGAAGCCTGCAAACTGCTGCCGGTTCGCAGCGTTTTCCAGGCCAGATACAGCAAATAGGCCGCCCCTAACATACGCACCGCGTCATAGGCCAGCGGCACCGCGACGAACAGTTGTGACAAACCTAACGCTGCCGCCAAAGCGTGGCAATAGGTGCCGAGCTGGATCCCCGCCAGCGACGCGAAACCCGCGCGGCGCCCCTGACTGACACTGCGCGAAGCAATCAGCAGCATATCCGGACCGGGGGTAACCGTCAGCGCCAGACAGGCACCGGAAAACAACAAAAGTGTGGAAGCATCAACCATAAATCACCTGGTACACCGTAGCGGGAAACAGGCTTTATCATAGCTCTGCCGCAGCCGTTTTCCAGCACTGTCACTGTTCAGGTGCCTGCTTGCCGCCTGGCGTAGGCGTTAGCCGCACGCGGCGCTCACCCAGCAGGTTCATGCCTGCGGCTGCCAGCAGGATAATGGCCGCACCGGCAAACTGCAGCGCCACCAAGCGATGGCCAAACGCCAGCCGGTCTACCAGCATGGCGGCAATCGGATAAATAAACGACAGCGAGCCGATCAGGTTGGTCGGCAGCTTTTGGATCGCGCCGTACAGCAACACGTACATGAACCCGGTGTGCAATACCCCGAGCGTCAGCAGTATGCCCCATTGCCCGGCATTGGCCGATGCATGGAAATCCACCAGCGGCAGCAGCATCACTACGCCAACCGTCACCTGGATCAGCGCAATCAGGTGCGGCGGCGTTCCTTTCAGCCGTTTGGCGGCCAGCGCCATCAGGGCATAGAAAAACGCCGCCCCCAGCGCCAGCAGAATACCCATCAGGTAGTTGTTCTGTCCGCCAGCCTGCTTCGGCTGCGCCAACACCACCAGCATCATGCCGATAAACGCCAGCACCAGCCATAACAGTTTACGGGCAGTCAGTTTCTCACCGAGGAACAACGCGCCCAGCGCCACCAGCATAAACGGCTGCGTGTTGTACAGCGCGGTAGCAATGGAGATCGACGCATAAGAATAAGCAGCAAACAGCAGCAGCCAGTTGATCACCAGCGCAATGCCACCGGCAATCGCCACCAATAGCGTGGTACGGGTCAAACTGTCTCGCCGCAGTTGGCCCAGCGCCGCGCAAATGCCCAGCAGTACCAGCGCCCCCACCGCACAGCGCCAGAACACCACGTTCACTACCGATTGGCCCGACATCAGCACAAACCAACCAATGGTGCCGGAAATCAGCATCGCGGCAATCATCTCCAGCGAGCCGCGTTTTATCTCTGCGTTCATCGTTGTTTCCTCAGGATAACTCAATACGCTTAGCTTGCGACTTTCTCGTGCCGGTTTCTATGGCATAAAAAAGGTCAACGTGCTTAACTGCCTTTTTATTTAAGGCATAAATCCAAATTAACCTAATGAGGAACTTATGGATGATATCGATCGCCAAATCCTGACCCTGCTGGCGGAGGACGCACGGGTGTCACTGAAAACGCTCAGCGCCAGAGCCGGGCTGTCTTCACCCAGTACTTCAGAGCGCCTGCGGCGGCTGGAAGAAAATGGTGTGATCCAGGGTTATACCCTGAACGTCAATTTACAGGCATTGGGCTACGCTTTTCAGTCGCTGGTGCGCATCAAACCGCTGCCGGGCATGCTCAAGAAGGTCGAACAGTTGATCCAGGATATCCCGGAGGTGATTGAGTGTGACAAGGTGACCGGCGAGGACTGTTTTATCGTGCGGTTGGTGGCGCACTCGATGGAGCAACTCGACCAGATCCTCGATCGACTGGCCGAACGCGCGCAGAGCAACACTTCCATCGTCAAAACCACGCCGGTGAAGCGCCGCCTGCCCCCGCTGCTTTGATTAACGCGTACGTCGGCGGGTGAACGGACTCTTGCGCTTTTTGTCTTTTTTCTCCGCCGCAGCGACAGATTTAATGGCAGCCAGGTGTGCCTTGTCGGCCTCCGGCACTTCGCGCTGTTCGATAGGAAATACCGGCAGTGACGCCAGCAAACGCGAACCGTAGCTTTTGGTCAGCAGACGGCGATCGTAAATCACGATCTCGCCGTGGCATTCATTACTGCGGATCAGTCGCCCCACCTGCTGGATCAGGTTGAACGAGGCGCTTGGCAGGCTCTGCACTTCAAACGGATAACGCTTCAGCGATTTTAGCCATTCCCCCTCGGTCAGGATCACCGGGCTATCGATGGGCGGGAAGGCAATCTTGTGGATATGCACCTGGGTCAGCAGCTCACCTTTCAGATCCAGCCCTTCGGCAAACGACTGCAGGCCGATTAACACGCTGGCCGTGCCCTTTTCGACCCGTTTACGGTGTTCTTCCACCAGCCGATAGCGCGGCTGATCGCCCTGTACCAGCAGCATCAGGCGCAGATCGGTCACATAGCTGAGGAAGGTCTGCATCGCCCGGTGGCTGCTGAACAGGATCAGCATCCCCTTGTGCTTGCCAGTGGCCTGCTCCGCGCGGAAAAAGCGCGCCATCTCTTCCAGATGTTCGGCCTCATTGGCCATCGACGGCTCAAAGCGCATATTCGGAATAACAATCTTGCCCTGTTCCACATGATTAAACGGTGAAGACAGGGATTCAAAGCGATCGCCGGCCTTTTCACTTAACCCGCTCATTTCCTGCAGGCGTGCAAAGCTGTTCAGCGAGCGCAGCGTCGCCGAGGTGATCACCACGTGCGGTACCTTGCGCCACAGCAGCTTTTCCAACTGATCGCTGACGCGAATGCCCACACAATGCAGGTACAGGTGGGTCACGTTATCACGCAGATCGCGCGTGACCCATTTGGAGATCGGTGCGTTAGAGGATTTATCCAGCGCAGCCAGCCGCCACAGTTTACTCATCGCCTCCAGATAGCCCAGGGTGCGGCTCATCTGAATGATGGAGCGGTGCAGCCGCACAATGTCGTGCTTGCCGGTCTGTTCGCTGAGATCGTTGACGATAAACTCCGCCAGCCCGCGCAAGGCGTCGGTAAGCTTGAATAATCGTGCGCAGGTTTCTACCATCTCCGTCGGCAGTTCCCCCATTTCAAATCGATGTTCGGCGATGACCGTATCGGTCGGCAGATAGGCGCTGACCTGATGCTCGAAGATTTGGATCAGTTCGCGCAGTTCTTCACAGTGGTTCTTCAGGCGTTCGTCGTTTGCCAACCCCGGCGGGCTTTTCGGCCGGTATTGCGTCATGCACAGCTCAACCTGGCGCACGATCATGTCCAACTGCAGGTTGGTCGACAGTGCGGTGATTTCGCCTTCAATCTCCAGCGCGTCACGCGCCACCTCCGGCAGATGATGCCCTTCGTCCAGCACCAGCAGCAGCTCTTTCGGGTTCGGCAGTACCGACTCGGTTTCCAGCGCCGCCATCACCAACGCATGATTAGCCACCACCACGTCGGCGGTTTCAATCTCTTTACGCGCGATATAAAACGGGCATTCACGAATGTAATGGCAGTTACGGCCCAGGCAGTTGGCTTTATCGGTACTGAGCTTGATCCACAGCGGATCGTCAATCGACAATTGATAATGGTCACGCAGCCCGTCCCACTCATGGCGGCTAAGCGCCTTGCTCAGTTTTTGACACAGCGCCTGTTCTTCACCGCTCGAAGGCGCAAGTTCGTCACCCAGAAACAGCATCAGGTCGCCCTGCTCGCTGACGTCAGTGCAGAGCGCCGCCAGGTTACGCGGGCAAACATAGCGCCCGCGGCCAAAGGCACCGGTAAATTTCAGATCGGGAATGATCTTCTTCAGCAGCGGCAAATCCTTGCTGTAGATCTGATCCTGCAGCGCCACATTGGCGGTGCTGACCACCAGAGGTTTACTCTCTGCGCGGCCGACGGCGATCCCCGGGATCAGGTACGACAAGGTTTTGCCTACGCCGGTCGGCGCCTCAATCGCCAGATGGCGCGGGTAATCACCGGCCAGCGTTTTTGCCACTTCGGCGATCATCTGCCGTTGCGGTGCACGGGAAATAAAATCCGGTATTTGTTGCTGCAGGGCTTTGTACCACTGGCCAATCTGATCTTTAACTGCGGGGGAGAGCGCCATTCAACTCTATATCTCTACGAAATGATGGCGCTATTGTCCCACAGACCGTCGGCCACGTCAGCCTGGCCTTCAATCATTGAGGCGCGTCCCGCACTGAACGACCACTCATCCAATTGAGTGGTGGTGATCACCACCATCACATCTTGCGGACGCAACTGGAGATTCTCCGCCAGCAACGCCGCCAGCCGTTGATAAAAACGCTGCTTGGTGGCGGTATCACGCGGACGTCCTATGGTGATGTAGAACAGCACATAGTCCGCTGAACGCGGGCCGCCAAGATAGTCTCGATCGTAAATCAATTCGCCGGGGCGATATTGATCGATGGCCTGAAACTTATCGGCTGCCGGGACATTGAAGGTTTCGACCAGCGCCTGATGCAGACTGTCAGACAGGGTTTTCAGGTATTGAGCTGATTTACCCTGGTGCAAAGCGATGCGGCTGAATGGCATAAGACTACTCCTGTTTCAGTTCACGCAGGCGCACCACGGCAGAGGCCGCCGCAGGCCAGCCGGCATAGAACGCCAGATGAGTGATTAATTCGGCAAGCTGTTCAACGTTCACGCCATTGCGCTGGGCCAGTTGCAGATGAAACGGCAATTGCTCCACGCGGTTGAGCGCCACCAACGCCGCCACGGTGATCAGGCTACGCTCACGCGAAGTCAGTATTGGCCGCTGCCACACGTCGTCGAATAATACGCTGTCGCTCAGTTGCGCCAGCTTGGGGGCGATGTCGCCGAACGCCTGCTGCCCGGCCTGTTGGGAAGGTTGCATCATTTTCTCCTGTCGATTTACCAATAGCCTGAAACTACCCGCAATCACGGCAGGTAAAAATCGGGATTTTTGATATTGAAGGTCCACAAAAACAGGATGGTTAAAACAGAGTAACGGCGCGCAAGGTAGCCCGATGCATAAATCACACACATGATTCCTCCAGAAACCTGGAACTACATTGTTAGCGATAAACCGACAACCGACAGTTGTCCGAGGAAGAAATTCATTCTTTCCGCAACTTTTTTAATCGTTCGACATGGAAATGAATATTTTGTCATAAATAGATCACATAACTACGGTAAAAAACCTGCGCTGCAAACAAAACGGGCGGCACAGTAAAACAGCAGTACAACTGATGATAAGCGTCTTTCAATCGAATAAAGCAGGGTAAATCATGAAACGTAATCTTCTGGCCGTTATTATTCCGGCACTTTTAATTGCGCAGACAGCACAGGCAGCAGAAATCTATAATAAAGACGGTAACAAACTTGATTTTTACGGCCGCGTAAAAGCACTGCACTATTTCTCTGACGATGCCGGTAATGATGGCGATAAAACCTATGTGCGTATCGGTTTTAAAGGCGCTACTCAAATTAACGATATGCTGACTGGTTATGGCCAGTGGGAATATCAAATTTCAGCTAACCATTCTGAATCCGACAGCGCAAAAGACACCAAGACTCGTCTGGGCTTCGCCGGGCTGAAATATAAAGATATCGGTTCATTCGACTACGGCCGCAACTACGGCATCATCTATGACGTCGGCGCCTGGACGGATATGCTGCCTGAGTTCGGTGATGATGCCTACGTCAAGACCGACAACTTTATGAACGGCCGTACCAACGGCGTAGCCACCTACCGTAACAACGACTTCTTCGGCCTGGTTGAAGGTCTGAAATTCGCGGTTCAGTACCAGGGCAAAAACGAAAACGACGGCCGCGCCAACAGCAAGGCGAATGGCGACGGCTGGGGCCTGTCTTCCAGCTATGAAATCATCGACGGCCTGAGCGTCGGTGCTGCCTACGCCTCTTCCAACCGTACCGCCGGCCAAAAAGCAGGCACCTTCGGTAAAGGCGATAAAGCGGATATCTGGGCCGGCGGCCTGAAATACGACAATAACGACGTTTATTTGGCAGCGACCTACTCGCAAAGCCGTAATATCGCCCCTATTTCCGGCACCGCGGCCATCAATAATACTTCCACCTCCGTTAGCGGCTTTGCTAATAAGGCGGAAGGTCTGGAATTGGTTGCGCAATATCAATTCGACTTCGGTCTGCGCCCATCGCTGGGTTATGTTCAGCAGAAAGGCAAAGATATTGAAGGCATCGGCGACGCCGACCTGGTGAAATATATCGACGTTGGCGCTTATTACTATTTCAACAAGAACATGTCGACCTACGTCGATTATAAAATCAACCAACTCGACAGCGGCAACAAGCTGGGCCTGAAAGACGACAACGTCATCGCCGTCGCTCTGACCTACCAGTTCTGATGTGATGAAATAACCACCACTGCAAACCTTAGCTTCACTTGATACCCAGAGTCACTTCGCCGGGCGGCAACGCCCGGTTTTTTCATTTGGTGCCCTGACCGCTCTTCGCCTCTCATCGCCGCATCAGGAAACTTGCCTTACAAAACAAACGGGTCTACATCTATATGTTGCGCAAATCAACCTGGATGACCTATGCCAAACACTTCCCCATTCGAATACCACTCAGCGTTGCGCTACAGCAGTGACGAGCTGGCGCAGATCCTCTGTCATTGTTTTGAAAACTACATCGTGCGTTTCGTCATTGACGGTGCCACCTTCGCCCGCCGCTTTGGCGCCGAAGACCTTAGCCTGAATGACAGCATTGTCGTTACGCACCAACAGCAACCGGTGGCGCTGGCGTTGATTAGCCGCCGTGGTTTGCACAGCCGGGTATCGGCGCTGTCCATCCGACCGGAAATGCGTGGTAAAGGGTTGGGAAAAGCGCTGATGAAACGCATTGTCGCCGATACGCGTGAGCGCGGTGACCGCCAGCTGTCGCTGGAGGTGATCGAAGGCAATGACCCCGCGATTGCGTTGTACCATCAGGCTGGGCTGCAAATCGTCCGCACGCTGACCGGCCATCTGGCCGGCCCGCAGATAGCCACCGAAGTTGCAGAACTGCAAGAGGTCGATCCGCTGTTCGTCTCCCACCGCCTGATTGCCGATGGCGCCACCGACCTGCCTTGGCTAATCGCCCCGGAATCGCTGTTCAAACTGCCCGGCAAGCCCTATGCCTTTGCCCTGGGACAACACCAGGCCTATGCAGTGGTGCAGGTCGGCGCGGATAAGTGCTTTTTACGCATGATTTACGTCCCGCCGCAGCACCGTTTCCAGGGCCATGCCCGGACGATGCTGGCCGCGTTACAGACGAAATTCGCGCCGCTACCGCTGACGGCCAACGTTTACGTTCCCGAAGTGGCTGCCCCCTTCTTCGCCAGGCTCGGCTGGCAGCAGGACGCGTTACGCCAGTTTGAAATGACGATGACCTTAGGCACACCACAATAACAAGCAGAGAGTGATTCATTTATGGCAGGAATAAATAAGCAGAAAATGGCCCTTGGCACGGCGATCGGCATGGCGCTACTGACTCTGGTCGGCTGCGCGCAACCGCCAAAAACCGATCTGCAGGCCCAGCAGCGCCTGGCAGATCAGTCCGTGCTGGCACTGAACTGGTTCCAGCAGTCCGGAGAATATCAGGCGCTGTCGCACCAGGCGTTCAACAGCGCCAAACTGGCCTTTGATCAGGCCAGGGCCACGCCGGGCAAAAAGAAAGCCGTGGTGGTGGATCTGGACGAAACCATGCTGGACAACAGCCCGTATTCCGGCTGGCAGGCGCAGCAGGGCCAGCCTTTCGCCGCAGCCACCTGGGCCAAATGGTCGCAGGTAGAGCAAGCCGGTGCGGTTCCGGGTGCCGTGCAATTTGCCCGATACGTCAACAGCCATCAGGGCACCATGTTCTACGTTTCCAACCGCAAGCAGTCTGAATACGCCGCCACGGTGGCCAATATGCAGAAGCTGGGCTTTACCGGCATGTCGGAAAAAACCGTGCTGCTCAGTGGTGATACCTCCAACAAGCAGCCACGCTTCGACGCCATCAAAAACGCGGGTTACGATATTGTGGTCTACGCCGGTGACAACCTGAACGACTTCGGGGCCGCGACCTACCACAAGGATAACGCACAGCGCCGCGCGTTTGTCGCCGACAACCAAAGCAAATTCGGCACCGAATACATCGTGCTGCCGAACCCGCTGTACGGCGACTGGGAAAGTGGCATGGCGCCGGACTATAACAAGCTGACGCCGGAGCAAAAACTGCACATCCGCCAACAGGCTATCAAGGCCTGGAACGGGCAGTAATCCCTGCTCACCCGCTAATCTTGTAGGGACCCCGGTATTCGCCCCTACGGACGACGGGGAAAGTTACAGCAACTTATACATATAACTGGTGGCATCCAGCGCACTGCCGTTGCTGGCGAGGGCGTATTGCGGAATGCTACCCGCCAGTTGAAAACCCAACAGGCGATACATGCCCTCCGCCGTATCGCCGGTCAGGGTATCGAGCACCAATAAATGCCGATGCTGCTCAAGTGCACTTTGCTGCACCTGCAACATCAGGCTACGGGCAATACCCCGGCGGCGAGCGTCCGGGTGCACCATCAGTTTTAGCACCTCAGCCCGGTGGCGGCCGTTGTCCGGCATCGCCAGTAGCAGTTGTACCGTACCCACCACGCGCCCGGCATCGTATGCCACCAGCAGCAACCTTTCCCCACGCTCAATCGCCGGTAGCAGGCCACGCCAGAACGCCTGCGCCTGCTCTAATGTGAACGGCATGATAAAACCAATGCTCGCCCCCTGGGAGACGCTGGCTTGCAGCATTTCGGCCAGTTCCGGGATCGCGTTTTGTGCAGCTTCGGCATTCAGTTGCTGTATCTCAATCATGATTAAGGCCTGCTGATAACAAGGGTGTAGTGGGCCGGCTCAGGGCCGGAGGCATGAAATTTTGAAGCGCCGAACAGCCGATAACGCAGGCAGTCACCCGGCTCAAGCTGGAAGGTGCGCCCCTCCAGCGTCAGTTCGAGCCGCCCTGCCAGCAGCCACAAATGGTGCTCAAGCGCATGTATCGCGGGCGCGTCATAGGCAATCACCGCCCCGGCCTCGAGTGTGCATTCAATAAACTCGGCCTTATACAAGGCAGCAGGCGGTGATACCGAACGGCGATGAAAACCGCTTGCGCGATCCACCCATACCGTCTGCTGCTCACGATGCAGCAACTCCGGCGGCTCGTCCTCGACCTCGCTCAGCAGCCGCGACATGGTCAACCCATAGGCCGAGCACAGTTTGTTTAACAATGAAGCGGTCGGGCTGGTTTCAGCGCGTTCGACCCGCGACAACGTCGCCCGGCTGATGCCGGTTTGCTGCGCCAATTCCTCCAGCGACCAGCCCTGCTGCTGGCGTAAATCAGACAGTCGCTGCGCCAGTCTGAGATCGGCACTTTCCAATCCGTTATCCATGATTAAGTCTCTGATACAAAAAATCCCATATAAGAGAAATAATCTCAAATACGGGATTCGTCAACCAGATTTTTAACTGGCACTACAACTTGGCGAAAAGTCTTTCGCTGTTATGACGGTAGAGCCGACGACTCTGGTACCTGCTTGTCGCTGTCGGCAACCGGCGGTGCGATCGCCGCGCAACGCCAGGCACTGAACACCGCCAGCAGCGGCGCCAATGCAAACAGCAGGAACAGCCAGCGAGCAGCGGAGGCTGCACCCTGCGCACCACCCGGCACATTCAATCCGGCCAGGTTAGCAATCATCCCGGCCAACGCAGCCCCAAAGGCGGTCGCAAACAGTTGCACCGTGGTGATCGACGCCCCGGCAATATCCTTATCGGCCTCAGGCGAAACCTGCAGAATACGCGTCAACAGATGCGGCCAGCCGAAACCAATACCAAAGCCCACCAGCGTCAGCGCAATCACAATCGGCGTCAGCCCTGCCCAATGGCCGCCAGAAGGTATCGGCATCAGCAGGCCCAATGCCAGTAGCCCCACCAACACCAACATCGGCCCGCTGACGATGGCCCGGCGGATGCCCGCACTGCGCCAGCCGGAACTGAGGATTTCCGATAAGGTCCACCCCGCAGCCATGGTGGCCGCAATATAACCGGAAATCAGCGGGGACTGGCCGTGCAGCGTTTGCAGGAAATAAGGCACGAAGATTTCACTGGTCATGCCCACCACCAGTAAAGACACGGTGATATACAACGAGGCCAGCGGCGAACCGCGGCGCAAAGCCCCCTTCGGCAGCAATCGGGCGCGGGAGTGCGCTTCACGCTGTATCAGCCAGGCCATCATCAGCACGGCCAACGCAATGCCGCCAAGATTGACCCACGCGCTGTCCGCCAGGCTACCGGCGGACACCACCATTACCGCCGTCGCCAACAACAGCAACTGAGCCAGCGGTAGCGGTGCCGCCTGTTGCTGCGGTTTGCCTTTTGGCAGGATCAGGAAGGTAAACCCGGCGTACAGCACCATCACCGGCAACAGGATGCCAAAGGCCCAGCGCCAGGCATTCAGTTCGGCAAAAATGCCGCCCACCGCCGGCCCTACCAGGGTCGCGATGCCCCACATTGCCGAGATCAGCGCCATCGCCCGCGGCCAGAGCTTTTGCTCAAATACCAGATTGATCATGGCGTACGAAAGCGCGAAAATCAGCCCGCCGCCGAAGCCCTGCACGGTTCGGCCGAGGAGCATCACCGGCATTGACGGCGCCAGCGCGCACAGCATCGCCCCGGCAATAAAGAACAGTGACGCCACCACGTAGGCACTGCGAGCCCCGTAACCGCTGAGTAAACGAGCCGATAATGCCGAACCCAGAATCGACGCCACCACAAACAGCGTCGTATTCCAGGCATACAGACTCAGCCCGCCGATATCCTGCACCACCGAGGGCAGAATGGTGGTAGCGACCAGAATATTGATTGCATGCAGCGCTACGCCGAGTGAGAGCGCGATCGCACTGGCACCATTTTTGCCGGAAAATAGATCGGCCCAGCGGCTATCATCGTTGGTTATCACAGTTGTCGTCCTGTTTTCAGAGGAATGGCATTGAGTTAAGAGTGATATTGCGTTAAATTTAACAAGAATTATCTTGGAATAAGAGTAGGGCGAGGCGGAGAAATATGTCAAGAATAAACTTGGAAAATGGCGGTACCCCCGCACAATCGGTCAGTGACCGTTTGCTGACACTATTGAAAACCCGCGGCCCACAGCAAGCGTCTGATGCAGGAAAAGTCCTTGGTACCACCGGCGAGGCCGCGCGCCAGCAGTTCGTCAAGCTGGCGAAAGAGGGGCTGGTTGAAGCCGTGGCGGAAACCCGTGGCGTCGGCCGACCGGTGCAGCTCTGGCACCTGACTGCCGCAGGCAATGCACGTTTTCCGGATACCCATTCCGAACTGACGGTACAACTGCTGCGCACCGTTCGCGACAAACTGGGCGAACAGGCCATCGAACTGTTGATCGACACCCGCGAGCAGGAAACGCGCATTAACTACAAGCAGGCGATGGTCGGCGCCACCGATTTGCAGGAACGCGTAGCGCGCCTGACGGCGATCCGTTGTCGCGAAGGCTACATGGCCGAATCGCGCCTGCAGGAAGACGGTTCTTTTCTGCTGGTAGAAAACCACTGCCCTATTTGCGCCGCCGCCACCGTTTGTCAGGGGTTCTGCCGCGCGGAACTGAGTGTTTTTACCGAGGTGCTGCAGGCTCAGGTTGAACGCTCAGAGCATATTCTGGCCGGTGCGCGCCGCTGTGCCTACCGTATTTCACTGCTGTAACCAACGCCCGACACAAGGCAGCCCACAGGCTGGCGTCATCCGATGAGTCACCACCGGAAGCCAGCCCATTGTTCGCTTAAAAAAGTACTGAAAAGCGTTGCTTATCCTCTGCCCGATCGGGTTTACTGAGTCCTCTAATAATAACCTTCCCTGCAGAATTAAAATCCATGCTGAGCCAAAGTAGCCGTAACGTCCTGCCGTTAATCGGGGCGCTGTTCACGTTATATATTGTCTGGGGTTCGACCTACTTCGTTATTCGCCTGGGCGTAGAGAGCTGGCCGCCGCTGATGATGGCCGGCATCCGCTTTCTGGTCGCCGGCATAGTGCTGTTTGGCTTTTTAGCACTGCGCGGCCACGCATTGCCGACGGCAAAACAGTGGCTGGCTGCCGGCACCATTGGCATTTTGCTGCTGGCGGTGGGTAACGGCCTGGTGACCGTGGCAGAGCATCAGCACGTGCCTTCCGGCATTGCCGCCGTAATGGTGGCGACGGTGCCGCTGTTCACCCTGTGTTTCAGCCTGCTGTGGGGCATGCGCAATACCAGGCTGGAGTGGGCAGGTATCGGGCTGGGACTGGTGGGGATCGTGCTGCTGAACACCGGCAATAATCTGGTCGGCAACCCTACCGGCGCACTGCTGATCCTGCTGGCCTCCGCCAGTTGGGCCTTTGGTTCGGTACTGGGATCGCGCATTTCTCTGCCGGCCGGGCCAATGGCCGGGGCGGCGGAAATGCTGGTGGCCGGTGTGGTGTTGCTGGTCGTCAGCCAGCTCAGCGGTGAGCGTTTGACGCAAATGCCCAGCGCCAAAGGCTTCTTCGCACTGGGTTATCTAATTGTCTTCGGTTCGATGCTGGCGATTAGCGCCTATATGTTTTTGCTGAAAAACGTGCGCCCGGCGGTGGCAACCAGCTATGCCTACGTCAATCCGGTGGTAGCGGTATTGCTCGGCATCGGCTTTGCCGGCGAATCGCTGGCACCGCGTGAATGGGCAGCACTGGTGATTATCGTCGCGGCGGTGGTGCTGGTGACCCTGGGCAAATTCCTGTTTGCGCGTCCGACCAAAGTTCAGCCGGTCGGCAGCATTAAAGAGTGACCAAAATGGCGGTCTGCGGGCCGCCATTCAAAACGATTCTTGTTTCGTCCGTTGAAGAGACTATAATTCCCGCTGTTCCGGGCAACCTGCGAAATTATCCCAATGCTTAAAAAATCGTTCATTATCGTTATCTTTCTGTGTGCCTTTGGTTCACTCGGCGGCGTCTTCCTGGCCGGGCTGAATATGTACACCCGCTCCACCACGCCAAGCGAAGAAACCACCACCTCCAGCGAAGCCGCTGCCAGCGCTACCCCGTCAGCCAGCATTCAGACCAAGTGATACGCCATCCAGACCTGACAGCGCTGCTGTAAAAAGCGCTGTAGTAACCTGATGCGCTCCGACACCTGCGAACGATGTGGACAAACCAGGCTGATGGGCACCGCGTCGCTTTGCCACTCCGGCAGCAGCGTCACCAAACGCCCGGCCTGAATATCCGCCACCACATCAATGGCTGATTTACGGACAATCCCGTGCCCGGCCAGCGCCCAGCGACGCGCTACTTCACCGTCATCGGTAAAGTAGCGGCCAGTCAGCGGCACCTCCGTCAATTCATCGCCTCGCCAAAACCGCCATTCCGCCTGCCTGTGCCCACTGGGTTGATAAATCAGAATGCTGTGCTGAGCAAGTTCGGCTGGCGTTTGCGGCGTGCCATGTTGCTGCAGATAAGTCGGACTGGCGCAAATCAACCGTCGGTGCTGCGGCAGGATCGGTAGCGCCACCAGCGAAGAGTCCGCCAGTTGACCAAAGCGCAGCGCAATATCCACCGGTTCACGAAACAGATCGGCATGGCGGTCATTAATAAGTAACTGCAACTGGATATGCGGGTGTTGCCGTTTGAATTCATCAAGCCAGCCCAGCAACAGGTTGCGGCCAAAATCCGAGGGTGCGGAGATCTGCAGCACGCCGGACAGCCCCTGATATTTCTCGCGTATCGCCTGCTCGCCCTCCGCCAGCGCCCCCAAGGCCAACCGGGCACTGTCGAGATAGCGCTGCCCTTCTTCCGTCAGGCGCAAGCTACGGGTAGAACGCACCAGCAGCCGTACCCCCAGGCGCTGTTCCAGCCTTTTTATCGCAATGCTGGCCGCCGCCGGCGTCATATCCAACGCACGCGCCGCCGCTGAAAAGCTGCCGCCTTCCACCGTCCGGACAAACACTTCGAGGTCGATAAAGGATGTCATGGGTTATTCCTGCGGCTGGATAAAATCTGCAAATTTCCCCTATCTTACCGCGCCATAGGCATTCCGCCATGAATTAACATTGACCATAAATCAACCATTAGTTATGTTTAGGTCATAACTTTATGGAGCACCAAGATGGATGAAAACAATGGACTGGACTACATCCTTAGCCTTCATGGCACCCGGGTCAGCTGTGAAGATGGATACTGGTGAAAAATAGAAGCCTGGAAGGTCACCAAAACGGCATTTATTCCCCATGGCATACGCTACAACCTGACGTTACACGATAAATACAACACCCGGGTGTTTGGCATCGACAATGCCCATGCAATTAAAGCCCCTCGAAAAGGGAAATTTTCGGGCAGAGTACTTTATGACCACCAGCACCAGACTCCTACGGATAAAGGCTCTCCCTATGAGTTCCATTCCGCGTTTCAGTTGGTGGAAGACTTTTTCACTAGAATCGATGAAGTAATAAGCAAGAGAGAAAACCGAGGTTGAAGATGAAAGCACTGATTGGCGTAATGCCTGAAGAGTTGATCCGTAAACGGATCCTGGCGATTGCAAAAGGTGAATATCAGCCACCGGAGTGTGAACCGCTAATCTGGTTCACCTCGATGATTGCTTTGGCTCAGGTGCTCAGCAATGAGAACATCGCCCTGCTGCGGCTGATTGATACTGAAAAACCGGAGACCCTGAGTCAGTTGGCTGAGCTCTCCGATCGGCAATTAAGCAACCTTTCTACCACGTTGAAAACGCTTAGCGGCCACGGTTTGGTTACACTCGAAAAATATGGCCGAACAGTCAGACCCAAAGCCTTGTTTACCGACTTCGAGATCATTGTTGATCGGAAACTGAATGCTCGTTTTAGTGCGGCCTGAACGCGCATCTATTATTAAAATAATTTAACAAGTGTTTGCCATTTAGGCCAATTGCTCACGGATTTTCAATCAGGAATGATAGATAGCACTGAAACTCACTGAAATTGAGGCGCTATCATGACTATTCCTTCTTCTTCCCTGAACCGGCAAAAACTGGTGATACTCGGCGGTAACAGCGGCATTGGTGCGGCAGTGGCTTATGCCGCGATAGAACGCGGGGCCAATGTGGTGTTGGCCTCCCGCCGCGTCGGCAGCATGCAGCACTATCAGCCTGCCGACGGTAGCGGTAACATGCGGGTGATGCAGGCTGACGTGACCGATGAAAGCTCACTGCGTGCGCTGTTTGCCGAAGTCGGCGAGTTCAATCATCTGGTCTTCACTGCAGGGCCGCTGGTACAAGCCAGACTGCTGGCGGAAACCGATTTTGATGAAGCGCAGGCCAACTTCGACGTCAAACTGTGGGGCGCCCTGCGCGCCATTCAGGCGGCATTGCCTACCCTGGCGCCACAGGGTTCCATCACCCTGACCTCCGGCCAGCTGTCGCGGAAATACCTCAGTGGCCAGCTGATTAAAACCGGTATCAATGCGGCACTGGAGGCCATCGGCAAGCAGTTGGCAAAAGAGTTGGCACCGCGGCGGGTTAATGTGGTGAGCCCTGGCGTTACGGTCACCGAAGCTTACGACGCCATGAGCGCCGAACAGCGTCAGGCGATGTTTACCAAGATCGGTGCCGGGCTACCGGCTGGGCGTGTTGGCCAGGCGGCAGAGGTGGCAGCGGGTTATTTGCTGGCGATGGAAAACGGCTTTATCACCGGCAGCATCATCGATATTGACGGTGGTGGGCGGCTGTAAGCTTACAGCGACGTCACCCCAAGCGCGGCGGCCTGTTGTTCCAGAACGGCTATTTTTTGGTATGCCGAACGCGGCACCAGGCTGAAATCATCGATCAACAGGCTATCGCTCACCGCTTCACCCAGCATCGCCCTGGCCCCGGCGCGCAGTATCTCCAGCTGTTCCGGCGGGGTTTGTCGCGAGGTAATCAGCGGCAACCCCGGTACGCTGGCCGTTCGCCCAATAATTTTTAGCCCTGCCAGCGCCTGTGGCTGTGCCCGTTTCAACAGTTCCAGACTGACACAGTCAACGGCAGCAATATCCGCCTGCCGATTCTGGATCAGCTTAATCGACTGATAATGCGCACCAGAGGCAATGGCGGCGCGGAAGAATTTTCCCTCCTGAGCCAGGGGGGCAATCAACGCCCGCAGGCTGTTATGGCCTGACTGCGAGTCGGAACTGTTATAGGCCGCAACCCGGCCGCGGAAATCCTCCAGCCGTTCGCCGGGCTCATCATCGCGTACCACCAACCAACTGCTGTACTCCGGCCCTGCGCAACCCTCAACGCGATAATGATAGGTGCCAACCAGTTGCACCTGCGGCAGGCTGATGGCCAGCGGATAGCCGCAGGTTTGGCTGAGCAACAAGTCATCGCGCTGCCAGTGCTGTGCCAGATCCTGTGGCCAACTGAGCGACTCGGGCGCGTGCGGTAATCCCAGTTGCAACAACTTGCCGCGCAGCACCTGCCAGAAGGCTTCCGCCGGTTGATGTGTCACGCCGTACATCGGTAAAGATACCTGCATCATGTTCCCTTATCCGGCAGAAGAAGAAGTGACCAGCGCCTGCTGACGCCAGGCGGTGAGATGGCGTACCCAGCGCTCAAACAGCATATCGGTAATGATCGCCAACAGGGCCACCACCACCGCGCCCTGGATGACGTAGGCAGTATTAAAGCCACTCAGGCCAATAATAATCGGCGATCCCAGGGTTTTGGTACCCACGGTAGAAGCTATCGCCGCTGTACCAATATTGATGATCACCGAGGTACGAATGCCGGCGACGATCACCGGCGCCGCCAGCGGCAGTTCGACGCGCCACAGGATCTGCCGGGGATTCATCCCGACTCCCTGCGCAATCTCGCGGGTGGCGCTGGGCACCGACTCAATCCCCGCCAGCGTGCCCTGCAAAATCGGCAGTAAACCGTACAGCACCAGCGCGATGATCGCCGGCTGCTCACTAAAGCCCATCACCGGCACTGCGATCGCCAGTACCGCCACCGGCGGAAATGTCTGCCCCACCGCCACCAGGGTTTCCACCAATGAGCGGAACTCCTTACCGGCGCGGCGCGTTACAGCGACGCCGGCGCTGACGCCAATCACCACGGCAACCAGGCTGGAAACTGCCACCAGCAACAGATGCGCCCACACCAGTGAGATAAAGCTGTCCTGCTGATACACCGGTCGCTCCAGTTCGGGAAACCAGGCGGCAAACAGGCCATGTAAATGATTCATGCCAAACACCAGTGCCAGCAACAGGGCAAAGGTCCAGGGCAGCGGATCGCGCAGCCAGCGCATGGCCCGAAGCGCACTCATGACAGCGCCTTTTGGACAATCAGATCGCTGAAATGCAGCACGCCGAGCGCTTCGCCCTGTTCACCCGTCACCGGCAAACATTCGCAGCCGCGTGCCACAAACACCGACAGCGCTTCGCGCAGGCTCATGGCGGCGGCAATAGGTTCCCCTTCCACATGGCCAGGCCGCACCCGTTGCGCTACCGTTTCCAGCGACAGCAGCTTGATACCGCGATCGCTACGGCCAAAGAAATCACGCACAAAATCGTTGGCCGGTGCGGTCAACAGTTCCAGCGGCGTGCCCTGTTGCACGATGCGGCCCTGATCGAGCAGCACGATGCGGTCCGCCAGTGCCAGCGCTTCATCAATGTCGTGCGTCACCAGTACGATGGTGCGTCCGGAAAGATGGTGGATACGTGCAATTTCTGTCTGCAGTGCCGCACGGGTCACCGGATCCAGTGCGCCAAAAGGCTCGTCCATCAACAGCACTTCTGGGTCGGCGGCCAACGCACGCGCCACCCCAACCCGCTGCTGCTGCCCACCAGAAAGCTGGTGCGGGTATCGACGGCGGAACAAATCCGGCTCCAGATGCAGCAGCTCCAGCAACTCGGTCACCCGATCGCGAATGCGCGCACGCGGCCATTTCAGCAGTTGCGGCACGGTGGCAATGTTCTCTTCCACCGTCCAGTGCGGGAACAGGCCGATCGACTGAATGGCGTACCCCATACGGCGGCGCAGATCCTGCGGTT
The DNA here is from genome assembly GCF_000347995.1 of Serratia sp. S4. NCBI lineage: Bacteria > Pseudomonadati > Pseudomonadota > Gammaproteobacteria > Enterobacterales > Yersiniaceae > Serratia > Serratia sp. S4. The sequence continues at coordinate 1,551,871 of NZ_KB661120.1, read as the reverse complement.
TGAACTTCTGGATCTCTTCATCGGCAAAGTAAATTTTGCCCTGATCGTGCTCGATCAGTCGGTTGATCATTTTTAACGTGGTGGATTTCCCTGAGCCAGAGGTGCCGATCAACACGGCAAATTCGCCCTTGGCAATCCGCAGCGTAAGATCGTCCACCGCCGGTTTGCCCTGAAAAATCTTGCTGACCTGATTAAACTGAATCATCGGCGTGACACTTCCAAAATTGAAACCAAAAATTTAAACAGCGAATCGACGATTACCGCCATCACGATCACCGGGATCACCCCCAGCAGCACCAGATCCAGCGCGCTGCTGAGCAGGCCCTGGAAAACGATGGCACCAAAACCTCCGGCACCAATCAGCGCCGCCACCACCGCCATGCCGACGGTCTGCACCGCCAAAATGCGCACGCCAGTCAGGAACAACGGCAACGCCAATGGCAGCTGCACGCGCAAGAAAATCTGCCCACGCGTCAGCCCCATGCCACTGGCGGATTCAATCACGCTGGCCGGCACGCTCTGTAATCCGGCCACTACGCTGCGCACCAAAGGTAACAGCGCATACAACACCAGGGCGACAATCGCCGGAGCCATGCCAATACCGCTGACGCCGTGTTCTGCCAGCCAGGGCAGCGCCTTCGCCAGCCCGGCTAATGGCGCGATCAGCAAGCCGAACAGCGCAATCGACGGCACGGTCTGGATAATGTTCAGTGTAGAAAATATCGGTGTTTGTAAGCGCTCAGAGCGAAAGCACAGCACCCCGAGTGGAATGCCAATCACCAACGCCGGCACCAGCGTGGCCAGCAAGATGGTCAAGTGCTGCAACAGTGCGGCGTCAAATACGTCCTGCCGGTTGTAATACTCTTTCAGCAGCGAAAGCTGATCCAGCTGATGGCTAAACAACAGCACCAGCGCAGGCAGCACGACCAGCAGGTTGCCCAGAATGCGCCACAAATGCGAGGCGGTAACGCGGGTCAGGGCGTCGGCGGCCATCAGCAGGCTCAGCGCCAGTATCAACCAGCAGCCACTGCCCCAGGAAGTGCGTGCCAGTCTGGATCCCTCCGACGCCAACTGTTGGGCCGCGTGCCCACTCAACCAGAAGGTCAATGCCAGCAACACCGAAGCCGTCAACGCGGTAAGCAACGCATTGCGCCTGACCGGTGCCAACAGGCTGAGTACCGCCAGCACCAGCATGGGCACCAGCAGCCACAGCGCCGGGCCGTGCAACAGGGAAATCAGGGAAATGCTCTTGCCCGACAGCAGGCGATTGGGGGCATAGCTGAGAAACGGCAGGCCAAATGCGGCCAGCAGCAACAGAATAAGCAGCGTCAGTAATACGCGGTTTTTTACGGCAATAATCAAAGAAACTCTCCAGCTCCATTTTGGCCCCCAACGGGGGCCAGCGGCGTTACCCCTTAACCAACCCTTTATCTTTCAGATAGGCGGCCGCCACCTGTTTGGCGTCCTGCCCTTCCACTGCAATCTGCGCATTGAGTTTTTGCAGCGTTGGGCCATCAAGTGTTGCAAATACCGGCTTCAGCAGTTCGGCGATGTTGGCATGCTGTTTCAGCGTTGCCTCGCGGATAATCGGTGCCGGTGCGTAAATCGGCTGTACCCCTTTTGGATCTTCCAGCGTTACCAGCCCCAGCGCCGCCACCGGGCCATCGGTACCGTAGGCCATGGCCGCGTTGACGCCAGAAGTTTGCTCCGCCGCCGCCTTGATGGTCACCGCCGTGTCACCGCCGGCCAGTGACAGCAACTGGTCCTGGTTCAGCTTAAAGCCGTAAGCGTTCTGGAACGCAGGCAGCGCATCCGGGCGTTCGATAAACTCCGCCGAGGCTGCCAGCTTGAACTTGCCGCCGCCGTTGATCCACTTGCCCAAATCGGCCAGCGTTTTCAGGTGATTGGTCTCCGCCACGTCCTGACGGATAGCAATGGTCCAGGTGTTGTTGGCCGGAGCCGCATCCAGCCAGACAATTTTGTTCTTGTCATAATCGAGCTTCTTCACCTTTTCAAAACCGGCCTGGGCGTTTTTCCACGCCGGGTCTTTTTCATCAGAGAAGAAAAATGCGCCGTTGCCGGTGTATTCCGGGTAGACGTCAATTTCGCCGGAGGTGATCGCCCCGCGCAGTACCTTGGTGGTACCAAGCTGTAATTTATTGGTGGTTTTGATGCCGTTGGACTCCAGCACCTGCACGATAATGTTGCCGAGCAATGAGCCTTCGGTATCGATTTTAGAACCAACGCGCACCGTGTCGGCGGCCTGCGCCACGCCGACGCTCGCGGCAAGCAAACTCAGCGCCAAAGCCAGAGCGCGACCACGTGATGGGGTGATTGCCATACTTTTTCCTCTTGTTGTGTATTTTCCGGCTATTTGGCCAGATCGATTGGAAAATCCTGCGAAGCGCGCTTCCATCGCACAATAAATGTCTCCGCCGGCCAGGCTTCATTTTCGCCCTCAATTTCCCCTGGCAGCACGCCGGCATTAAACGGATGAACCTCAACGGCAACCGGGGTAAACGCGTATTCACTTACCCACTGGCCATAGCCTGCCACCACAAATCCCTGGCTGCGCTGCCGGTATTCATCACGCTCCGCCAGATACACCTGCCGTAAACCGTACCACGGTAAGCCGGGGAGATCATGGTGAACTAAATGATAGTTCAGATTAAGAAACAGCAGCCGCCACGGCCAGGCTGCCTCATTAATAATAGAACGTGCCTGCGGAGCTTCAACGGCACGATGCTCAAAAAACGATCTCACCTTGGTCAGTGCCAACGCCGGATAGCTGATGGCCAGCAGGTAAAACGCCACGCCAATGCCGTGCTGTTGTAGCCAGCTCAATACCCCCGCCAGCAGCAGCAAATGCACCAGCCACATCGTCAGAGTGCGTAATTCACCGGCGGCAATCGCTTTGGCCGCATTAACCCCGGTGGCGACAATATCCAGCGCCGGGCCAAACAGTATGCGTCCGCTCAGCGTATTGCGCACTCTGGCCAACAACGGGTACAGCCGAGGGAAACGCTGCCACTGCGCCTGGCTGAAGTAATAGCTTTCGGGATCTTCATGCGGAACGGTCAGATGTTCATTGCGGTGGTGCTGAAGATGCGAGTCGCGATACAGCCCGTAGGGATACCACACCGCCAACGGCAGCAGGCCAAATAACTGATTAAGCCGCGGCCAGCGCGTGGGATGACCGTGGATCAGTTCGTGTTGCAGCGACATATACCAGGTGGTCAGCAGGATTAGCAATGGCGTGCCCAGCCACGGCCCCAGCGTCTGCCAGTACTGCACCACGCCAAACCAACCGCCGTAAACTGCCGCCATAATGCCCCAGGTCGGCAGCTCCAGCCGCCAGTACCAACGCTGGCCAAGCTGCTGTATCCAATGGCGTTGGGCAGGATGCAAATAGTGACTGTGGCTTTTTGGAGAAGACATTGCGCGGCTCGCTGTTTGAGATTTGGCTCAGTATCAGCGAGCGGCAGGAGCGCTCAAAATAACGAAAGCGGCATAGCAAAGTTAAAAATCAGCTAGTTGCATCAACGGCCGGCGACACCACGATGAAACTTTCTCAGGATCGGCGGTTTTTCATCGCGTTCTGGGGTGACACCGTGCCGCCAAGAGGTATTCGTTACCTAATTAAAGCGCGGTGCGGCGATGCTTTCCGTTCGAGAAATCGTTGTCGTTTTCCCCGTTCAATGCTGCGCCCCTTACGCCAACCCAGGCAGTGGTGGGCTGAATGATAAAAGTGACGTGACTCCTTCACTAACCCACACTGAATGAATAGTTAAACAGCCCTTAACATGATGATTTTTCAACAACCTTGGGTTGTATGCTTATAACCAGAAAGAATTGGTGAGCGCCTGTTACCCGCCGTTATGCTCAGATTTTTGCTTATTAAGTAGAAATATCATGTCCAGTTATATTGCGGCCTCTGACGCCGCTAATTCGGTAGGGAATACTGATTTACCGACCGGTGAAGTCGTCACCCTGCGCAGCGCTGCCGACGTCTCCACGCTGGTCAATGGCGGTGCAGCCAAAAGCAACAATGCCCGCATTGTCGTAGCGATTGCACTCGGCGGCGTCTTTCTCGACGCCTACGATCTGGGTGCACTGGCTTTCGGCATCAAAGATGTGGCGCGCGAATTCAATCTGTCGCCAACCGGCACCGGATTGATCGCCTCTGCCATTACCTTCGGCGCGATTATCGGTGCATTTATTGGCGGCTACCTGACCGATAAAATCGGCCGTTACCGGGTATTTATGGCCGATATGTTCTTCTTCGTGATAGCCGCATTCGCCTGCGCCTTTGCCCCCAACGAGTGGGTGCTGGGCGGCGCGCGTTTTGTAATGGGGCTGGGAGTCGGCATCGATTTACCGGTGGCCATGGCGTTTTTGGCCGAATTTTCCAAACTGTCAGGTCGTGGCAATAAAGCAGCACGTATCGCCATGTGGTGCCCCACCTGGTATGCCGCAATCAGTATCTCTTATTTGCTGGTGTTGCTGCTGTATGCGGTACTGCCAGAGAGCCACACCGACTGGCTGTGGCGGCTAATCCTCGGCTTCGGAGCCGTTCCGGCGCTGGTGATCATCGCCATTCGCAGTCGATATATGAGCGAATCTCCAGTTTGGGCCGCCAATCAGGGCGACCTCGACGGCGCTGCTGCCATTTTACGCCGTTCCTATAATATCAACGCCGTGGTGGCGAAAGATGCCGAACGAGGTAAACCGATGCAGGCGCGGCGTGCCTCATGGCGCAACTACGGCACGCTGCTGCAAGGGGTTTATCTGCGGCGCACGGTACTGGCCACCGTTATCGCCGTCGCCTCGTCGTTCGCCTATAACGCCGTGGCATTCGGGTTGCCGGTGATCCTATCGAGTTTTCTGGCGCAGTCGATGCTCAGCACGATTCTGGTATCGCTGGCGTTGAACCTGTTGTTCGCCTTTGTCGGCGGGCTAATTGCAGTGCGACTGGTGCCGACGTACGGCGCGTGGAAGATGACGGTGCTGGGCTACGCTTTTCAACTGGCGGCGCTGTTGGGGTTGGCGCTGATTGGTCGGCCGGACAGCGGCACAGAGGCGGCGGTCTCCATCGGTATGTTGGCGCTGTTCCTGCTGGGCCAGGGATTCGGGCCGGGGTCGCACAGTATGACCTTCGCCTCGCTCAGTTACCCCACCTCGCTGCGTGGGGTAGGTGTCGGCTTCAACCAAACGCTGATGCGTTCCAGTTCGACCCTGTCACTGTTCTTGTTCCCGGTGCTGTCCGCCGCGTTGGGTACCGGCGTTTTTTGGGTGATTGCCATTGCCCCGCTCGCCGGGCTGATTGCGCTGTTGTCAATTCGCTGGGAGCCGTCGGGCTACGATGTGGATGCAGAAGACTTCCAGCCGCGTTAAGTAAAACGGGCTTCGTCATGAAGCCCGCTGCCCACAGTAGGGTTCCCGCTGTCCACGCCACAGCCGGCCAGCAACTTATTTAGTTATTAAGTTACTAGCTTGGCAAGTCAATAGGTTGTGACGTTCTCAACTTGTGGGCACCAAAGCCCCTCGCCTCAGTCGCGATTGATTTCCAGCCAGCGGCGCTGTTCGGCGGAAGCGGCAATCGCATCCAGCACGCAGGAGACTTTCCTGCCTTCTTCAAAGTCTGGCCACATAGGGTCACCGGCGGCAATGCCGTTGACCAGGTCACGGATCTCTACCGTTTTCTGATCGTTAAAACCGATGCCATGCCCGGCGCTAATACAAAAGGCGGCGTAATCCGGGTGCTTTGGCCCCACCAACAGGGTTTTAAAGCCCTGGCGTTCTGCCGGTTCATCGTGACGATACAGCTTCAGTTCCGCCATCCGCTCCTGGGTGTAACTCAGCGTGCCCTTGGTGCCGGTGACCACATAGGTCAGCCCCATTTTGCGCCCGCAGGCAATACGTGAGGTTTCGATGGTGCCCATCGCCCCGCCGGCAAAGCGTACCAGCGCACTGGCCTGATCTTCATTTTCCACCTGATGCATCAGCGTAGGGTCTTTCGCATCCGGACGCTGTTTAATGATGGTCTGCATATCGCCGGAGACGGCAACAATGTCCCCCACCAGATAGTGCGCCATATTCACGATGTGCGCCGCCAGATCGCCCAGCGCCCCCAACCCGGCCGTGGCCTTGCGGCAGTGCCAGTCGATCGGTGTACGCGGGTCGGCGAGATAATCCTCGTTGTGGGTACCGTAGAAATGCACCACTTCGCCTATCTCGCCATTGGCAATAATTTCACGCGCCAACTGGCTGGTCGGGTTCTTCATATAGTTGAAGCCCACCAGCGTTTTGACGCCTTTGGCGCGGGCAGCCTGCACCATTTCGGCGGCGTCTTTGGCATCCAGCGCCAGCGGTTTTTCAGAATAGACATGTTTGCCGTGGCGGATCGCCTCCAACGCCATTTCTTTATGCAGGAAGTTGGGGGCGCAGATATCCACCACGTCTATCGACGGATCGGCCACCAGTTGACGCCAGTCACCGGTCGAACGCGAGAAACCAAATTCTGCGGCGCGCTGTTGCGCCAGCTCCGGCGTCACCTCCGCCAGCATTTCCAGCACCAGTTCCCCTTTTAGTGGGAATACCGTGGCTGCCTGCGCATAAGCAATAGCGTGGCAGCGCCCAATGTAGCCGGTGCCAATTAAACCAACGCGAACCTGTTTCATTACTCCCCTCCCCCGTTACCGATCCCATAACCTGCCAGTGCGCACAATGAAACACACCATCTGATAAATGTTTATATGGAATATAAATTTCAATAACAAGTAGGGGACAAAATAAAGATGATATTCGTGATAGCCTTCATAAAAGCTTGCAGGCTTGGATGAAACGATAAAAGGCCGGGCAGGCATAAACCAACCCAGCGGGTGTAAATGAATTTTTTATTCTAAAAAATCACCATCCGTGTTTAGCCTCGCCAGAAAGGCTTGCGCCCTTCCCGCCATGCCTGTGTCCGTGTCAGGCCTATATCCGCCAACTGCACGTCATCCAACAACAACAAGGATTGGCGGGTAAGATAACGCTGCCAATAAAGTCGCCCAAGGAGAATTAATCGGTTCTGACGGGGTGCGGGTACGTCGCCAACAAGAACAGTCATCATTCAATCTCCTTCGATTTAGCCTGAGGTTGATGATGCTGCACAGGCGAAAAACAATACAGATTCAAGCCGGCAGTATTTTTTCCATACAAAAGCTGTCTCCGCCTATCTGAATGGTCTAATTTAACTTCATCTGTACCGGTCTTTTCCTCATTCACTCTTATTTGAGGCATCTGTATGACACGCTACGCCACGCTGGCCGCGATCCTCAGCCAACGCATAGAACAGGGGCTTTACCCGGCAGGCGATCGCCTGCCTTCGGTGCGCATGCTAAGCCAGGAACACGGCGTCAGCATCAGCACGGTGCAGCAGGCTTACCGTCTGCTGGAAGAGAGACAACTGGTAGAGGCGCGGCCGAAGTCGGGTTATTTTGTGCAGACGCGGCGGACTTTGGCCGAACTGCCCACCGTGACCCGCCCGGTGCAACGACCGGTGGATATTTCGCAGTGGGAGCAGGTACTGGAGTTGATCCGCAACAAGCCGCGCGAAGACCTGATCCAACTGGGCCGAGGCATGCCGGATATCAGCGAACCCACGCTGAAACCCCTGATGAAGGCGCTGGGGCACACGGGCCGCCACGGCGATCTGCGTAGCCTACATTACGACAGCATTCAGGGCGTGCTGGGGTTGCGTGAGCAAATCGCCCGCCTGCTGCTGGATTCCGGTTGCCAGATTGATGCCGACCAGCTGGTGATCACCACCGGTTGTCACGAAGCGCTGTCCGCCGGGCTGCGCGCCGTATGCCAACCAGGGGATATTGTGGCGGTTGATTCCCCCTGTTTTCACGGCACCATGCAGACCTTGAAAGGCTTGGGCATGAGAGCGCTGGAGATCCCCACAGATCCGCTGACCGGCATCAGCCTGGAGGCGCTGGAATTGGCGCTGGAACAGTGGCCGGTCAAAACCATCCTGTTAACCCCCAACTGCAATAACCCGCTGGGTTACATCATGCCGGAGGCGCGTAAAAAGCGTTTGCTGACGCTGGCACAGCGCTTTGACGTGACGATCATTGAAGATGACGTGTATGGGGATATCACCTATCAATATCCTCGCCCACGCACCATCAAATCCTTCGACGAAGACGGCCGGGTGCTGCTGTGCAGCTCCTTTTCAAAAACGCTGGCACCCGGTCTGCGCATCGGTTGGATCGCCCCCGGGCGTTATCTGGAGCGCGTGCTGCACATGAAATATATCGGTACCGGCTCCACGGCTACCCAGCCGCAGCTGGCGATTGCCGAATTTATTCGTCACGGCCACTACCTGCAACACCTGCGGCGTATGCGTTCCCGCTACCAACAAAACCGCGACGTGATGACCGATTGGATTATGAAATATTTTCCGCCCGGTACCCGCGTCAGCCAACCACGGGGTGGCTTTATGCTGTGGATTGAGCTGGATGAAGAGTTCGATACCTTGCGGCTGAACCGTTATCTGGAACAACAGGGTGTACAGATCGCGGTCGGCAGTATTTTTTCCGCCTCCGGCAAGTACCGTAACTGCCTGCGCATCAATTATGCCTATGCACCTAAACTGATGCCCGAGATTGAACAAGCGGTATTGCGGGTCGGCGCAACCATCCAACAGTTAATGCTGACGTTCGAAAACACATTGGCGCAATCGGATTAACAGTTGGCGGGATCGGATTATCCGCACAGCGTCTAACCTTCTAGAGTGAAACCTCACCCCATGAACAGGTAAGGAAGGTTTTATGTCGCAATCTCAGGTGTGGTTAATCACTGGCAGTTCACGCGGTCTGGGCTGGCTCGTCGATAACCGGTAAATCAAAAGGAGTAACAATGAGCAGCGATCAGATAGCCCTGCCCAGCGCCCTGTCGGCCCGTCTGAGGACGCTGGGTGTGGATATCGAACGGGTCGGCCAGTTGGCCGGCTTGCCTGAAGGGTTACTCAGCGAGCGACATGAGAAGGTCAAGCTGTCCACCCGGCAGTTTTTCGATATCTGGCGTGCCCTCGCCCAGGTGAGCGACGCCAGCTTCGGCCTGCGTCTGGGCGGCGAGGTGCCATCAGAGCATTATGATATTGCTTCGGTCGCTGCGCTGCACTCCGCCAGCCTCGGCGACGCATTGCAAAAGGTTGCCCGGTACAAACGTCTGCTGTGTCCGGAAGAACTGATGCTGGTAGAGGATGGCGACAGTATCCGCCTGCACACCCGCTGGACCATGGCCAAAAGCCATGCGCCGGAATTGCTGATTGATGCCATGTTTGCCTCGATTATTACCCTGTGCCGCCGTGGCACCGGTCAGGCGATACACCCACGGGCTATCGAACTGACCCGGCGACCGGATCCCTCCTCACCGCTGTCGCACTACTTCGGTTGCCCGGTGCATTTCAATGCCCCGCTGGATGTGTTGGTATTTGACCGTGCGCTGATGCACCAACCCTTTATCACCTACAATCAGGACATGCTGACGGTGCTGCTACCGGGGCTGGAGGTCGAACTGGCCAGATCATTGCAGGGCGACAGTCTGCCGAACCAGGTGATGGCGATCCTGGGCCGCAGCATGCGCGGCCAGCGTCCGAGCGTTAACAGCGTGGCCGCCGAGCTGTATGTCAGTCCGCGCACCCTGCAGCGTCGCTTGCAACAGCACGGTTACAGCTACCAGCAATTGCTGGATAAAACCCGCCACCGTACCGCCTGCCAACTGCTGGCAGAAACCAGTCTGGAGCTGGGGGAGATCGCCTTCGTACTCGGATTTGAAGAATTGAATTCGTTCAGCCGCGCCTTTATGCAGTGGGAAGCGCAAACGCCAAACCGCTGGCGCAACCAACGCCTTACCGGCCCCAGGGAGAACAGAGCATGAAAGTCATTATATTGGGCTCCAGCGGTATGGTTGGCCAGGGCGCGCTGCGCGAATGCCTGCGTGACCCGCAGGTAACGGAAGTCCTCAGCGTCGGCCGCAGCGCGCTGGTGCAGAATCATGCCAAATTAAGGCAGTTGACGCTGCCCGACCTGAGTGACTTATCTGCCATAGAGGCACAGCTTGCAGGTTACGACGCCTGCTTTTTCTGCCTTGGCGTCTCCTCGGCCGGCATGAACGAAGCGCGTTACCGCACCCTGACTTACGACCTGACGCTGGCCGTCGCCCGTCCGCTTGCGCGGCTGAACCCGGCGATGACCTTTATTTATGTTTCCGGCGTCGGCACCGACAGCAGCGAACAAGGCCGCAGCATGTGGGCCAGGGTCAAGGGCGCAACCGAGAACGCCTTGCTGGCACTGCCTTTCCACGCCGTGATGTTCCGTCCCGGCGCTATCGTGCCGCTGCACGGCATCCGCTCCAGAACCCGGCTGTATGATCTGCTGTATCGGTTATTTAAACCGCTGTGGTTTGGCGCGCTTCGGCTGTTCCCCCAGCAGGTCACCACTACCGAACGCGTCGGGCTGGCGATGCTGGCAGTGGCACGCCACGAAACGGCGCTGCGGATCATCGAACCGGCAGAGATCAATCGTCTGGCGCTGCCATCGGCGGGATGATTCTGCTATGTTAAAGCCGCGCGCGTGGGCCGCCTGCCCCACGCTTTCGCCACTGTGACAGAGACAGACTTCATGCCGTCAAAGATTTTATTCAGCGCCTGCCTGGCCGGTTTTAAAGTTCGCTACAACGCTTCCGACAAACCTTTGCTCAACGCCACGTTGCTGCGCTGGCAGCGCGAAGGCCGTCTGGTGGTTTGCTGCCCGGAGCTGGCCGCCGGTTTTTCCACCCCACGTCCCTCGGCAGAAATCACGCGAGCCGCTGAAGGCGCCACGGTACTGGCCCAACGGGCAAGAGTGATTGAAGTCAGCGGCGGTGACGTCACCGCCGGCTATCTGCTCGGCGCCCATCTGGCGCTGGAGACCGCACAACGGCACGACTGCCGCTTTGCCCTGCTCACCGACGGCAGCCCATCCTGCGGCAGCCAGTTTATCTACGACGGCTCTTTCAGCGGTCAAACCAAACCCGGCAGCGGCGTCACCGCCGAACTGCTGCGCCAAAATGGCATTGAAGTGTTTTCCGACCGTCAGATCGACGCGCTGATCGCCCGGATTGAAGCGGTGGAACAGACCTAGCGCTGCAGATGCTGCGCCAACCGTTGCTGCAGGTGCGAAATACCCTGTGGATGATCAATAAAGCGCTCGATGGCCATCATCTGCCAACGCTGCCCTTCTTCGCCAAAGCAAATGGCGGCTATCTGCTCCGGCGTGATGTGGCCCAGCATAAACCAGGTCGGCGGGTAGCCGGGGAAAATCCCTTGGTAACGCTGCCGTAAACTCACCTGCTGTGCGTCAATCTGCAAACCGAACTCTTCCAGCGTTTCCCTCTGCACGCATTGCAGCGGCGTCTCATCCCCTTCGCGCCCACCTCCCGGCAAATCCCAGCAGCCCGGCCAGGGAATATCCGCCTTGTCATCACGCTGGTAGGTAAGCAAGTGGTTACCGCACAACAGCGCGATTTTCGCGCCGCCAAAGTATGAGTCATCAATTTGTGACATCTTGAACCTCTTAAAGAACGGCATTTTACATCTGTCCTTACCCGTTTGACCCTTATGGTCACGGGTTACCATGGCCGATTATTTGTTTAGCCGAACAGGACAAGGTTTTTTGCCGTGGTGAAACCCTTTTTACGCAGTGGCAGTTTAGATGATGTGCTTGCATTGGGCGAAAATGGGCAACCGGTTTACGCCTGCGCACTGCAATTGCGAGAAACATTGCGCATTCGCCAACAGCAACAGGCCGCCGACTGCCTGGCTGTCCCGCAGCCGAACGAAACGGGTACCCGCATTGACTGGTATTCCCCTTTTCCGGGCAAAGTGACTTCCTGGCTGGCAGCGAGTGATGCCCAACGCGCACAGGCCGTGCAGTTGCTGGAACAAAGTCTGGCGACATTTCGTGATCTGGTCGCACAGACACAGACCAACCCACACCCCAGCCACCGTCTGTTTGGCGCATTGCTGGCCAGGGCAATGCAATTCCCCGACCCAAACCATATTTATCTGGTCGATGGCAAACCGGTATTGACCTTCTGGGGCTTTATCAAGCCGACGGCTCAGTGTCAGGATGACCCGCTGGCATGCCTGCGTCCGGCCGAAGAAGAAAAACCGACGCCTATCGCTGCCGCGCCGCGTCCGGCGGTTATTCCTACAGCCAAACCCGTACCGGAGCCGGTGATTAAGCCGCCTGCTGCAACTACGCCGGTGCAAGCACCTCGCCAATGGCGCCACTATCGCTGGATGTTGCCTGTGCTGATGCTGATTGCCCTGCTGGTTACCTGGCTGAACCGCCCAAGCGCTCCACTTGCTGAGCCTGTTGTCGCACCGTCACCGGCGTCGGCGCAACGCGCTGTAGCACCCGCATTCAAACTGCAACTGCCGTTAGCACCGGCGACGCTGATGCCACCCGCTCCGCTCCCTGTTGTCATGCCACCGGCGGACAAACATGCGCTGGTGCTACCCGCCGACTCGGTCAAAGCCGGTTCAGTTCGTTTTCTGAACGGTAAATGGCGTGCCACTGTGGCACTCAAAGATCTGCCAACCGGTAAACGTCCCAGCCTGCAATACCGCATCAAGGAAGGCAAAGGCACTGCAAGCATTACTTACGGTGATGGCATCACCTGCCGGGTGCCGATCGAAGCCGGGCTGATGCAGTCCGGCAATCTGGTGATTAACAGTCGCACCAAAGCACGCTGCAGCGACGGCAGCCGCTACCAAATGCCGGAAATTACCTGTACGCAAAATGAAACCGGCCCGGCAACATGCAGCGGCCGCTACGATACAGATACCCTCTATCCCATGATGTTAAAGCGCGAGAGTAAATAATGCTGGCCCCTCTAACCGATTACCCACGCAGCATGACGCTGGTTCAGGATAGTGGCATTCAATTTTTGGACTTCGCCCTGACGCCGGTTCTGGATGATGAGTTTCCGGGCAAGTTTGTTCGCCAGACCGCCAGCGGCCCGCTACTGCGCCTGCAATGGGATGCCGACAGTGGCAAATACCTGTTGCCCGCCCAACCGGGGCAAAGTGCTGAAGTGGTTCGGCCGGAGTTCAGCCATTCTCTGCAACAATCGCTGCAACTGCTGAATAAAACCTGGCTGCCGCTGCCTTTCTTTCGTTGTACTTCATCAGGGGTATTTTTATCAGGGCCGGATAACTGGGCCCGCATGCAGACGCTGTTACTCGATAGCCCCGACCAGGACGGCAACCTGCTGCGGGTGGTCCTGGCCTTTGATACCCGGCTCGCCGCCGCAGGCCAGGAGACACTCGCCCCAGGCGAAAGCGATATCAATACCGGGATCGGCTTCTCGCTGGGCCATCAAAACCATGAGCTGGGCGAGTTTCTTGATCTGACCTGGGTAGACAGTTGGCTACGTGAAGTCTTTAGCCAATCCGCGAGCAGCCTGGAACTACGCAGCGAAATGGAAATTAACGCCGGGCTGAAAACCTTCGAATATCAGGCGCACTACCTCAACCTGTTGAACCTGCTCGGCAGCCAATTAACGCTGCCGCAGATAAAAATCATCGGGGAGACGCCGCAACAGCCCGCGATCAACGTAGATCTGATTTTGGATGTCGGCAATTCGCACACCTGCGGGGTGATGGTCGAAGATCATCCGCAAGAAAATAATGGCCTGAAACAGACTAATGAACTGCAGTTACGTTCGCTGTCTGCGCCGCATTGCGTTTACAACGAGTTGTTTGAAAGCCGGGTAGAGTTTGCCCAGGCGTCATTTGGCAAACCCCACCTCTCATACCAAAGCGGGCGTGATGATGCCTTTGTCTGGCCTTCCTTCGTCCGCGTGGGCCGGGAAGCCGCGCAACTGGCACTGCGGCGGGAAGGTACCGAAGGCACCACCGGCATTTCCAGCCCACGCCGTTACCTGTGGGACGAAGAACGCTATGCGCCCGGCTGGCGTTTTAACAGCCAACAAGAACCCATGGCTGCCGCCGCGCCATTAAGCTCACTGCTCAACGACGAGGGTGTCCCCCTGTCTGCGCTGCCGGTAGAAGAGCGGTTGCCGGTTTTTGCCGCCCACTATAGCCGTAGCGCGGTCATGGCCCTGATGCTGACCGAGCTGCTGACGCAGGCACTGATGCAAATCAACAGCGCAGCCCAACGCACCAGGATGCCGAACACTGCGGCCCCACGGCGTCTGCGTACCATCATCCTGACTTTGCCTTCGGCGATGCCCAAGCCGGAGCGTGAAATTTTCCGCCGCCGCATGCAGGAGGCGATTGGCCTGATATGGAAAGCCATGGGCTGGCACCCGCTGGATGCCCCGTTCAGCGCTGAGCAAGCCCGTATGCCGGTGCCACTGGTGCATATGGAATGGGACGAAGCCACCTGCGGCCAGATGGTTTATCTGTATAACGAAACTCAGGTTAACTTTGCCGGCCGCACCGATGCCTTTTTCGCCGCCATGGCCAGGCCGGACCAACCGCCAGTACCGGGAGAACAACCGGGAAAATCACTGCGTATCGCTTCAATCGATATCGGCGGCGGCACTACCGATCTGGCGATTACTCAATACCGGCTGGATGATGGCGTAGGCAACAACATCAAAATCAATCCGCGTCTGTTGTTCCGTGAAGGATTTAAGCTCGCCGGCGACGACATTTTGCTGGATGTCATCGGGCAATTTATCTTGCCCGCCGTACAACAGGCGTTCGAACAGGCCGGAGTCAGCGCCACAGCGGCGACCATGGACAAGCTGTTTGGCAACCAGGGGCGTATGGATGGGTTTTCCACCCTGCGCCAGCAGGCCACGCTGCAGATTTTCATGCCCGCGGGGCGTGCGCTACTTAGTGCCTATGAGGATTACGATCCGCTGGACAGCCACGCAGAAATCGCCGCCACGCTGGGCGAACTGCTGCCACAGATGCCCACCTTGCAGGTACTGGCATTTATCAACGATGAGGTTCAGCGCGGATCCGGCAACGCCGCCTTCGACATTCTGCAGACCCCGCTGGTCATCCGGCTGGGTGCCGTGCATGCCGCTTTCCTGTCCGATCGGATCGGCATCAGTCACTGCCTGCGCCTATTGTGCGAAGTGGTGGCGTTGTATAGCTGCGATGTGTTGTTACTCACCGGCCGCCCTGCCTGTTTCCCGGGCATTCAGGCGCTGTTGCGCCACCTGCAACCCTTGCCCGCCAGCCGAATTTTGCCGCTTGAGGGTTATCACACCCGCAGTTGGTACCCGTTTAACCAAGGCGGGCGCATTGACAATCCCAAGTCAACCGCCGCCGTGGGCGCCATGCTGTGCCTGTTGGCTATCGACCTGCGGCTGGAGAGTTTTTATTTTAACGTCGGCGACTTCCAACCCTATTCCACGATTCGTCATCTGGGCATGCTGGACAGCAATAACATGCTGGCAGACGATAATGTCTACTATCGCGATATCGATCTGGACTGCGCAGACTTTGCGCTGGATCCCGACAGCTATTTCCAGCTACGTGGCCCGCTGCGTCTGGGATTCCGTCAGTTGGATAACCCACGCTGGCCGGCATCGCCGCTCTACACCCTGACCATTACCGATGCCGCTCTGGCGCGCAAACTGGCTGGCGATGCGGTCATCAGCCTGCGTTTGGCCATCACCGGCAATGATGAGCAAGGAGCCGAAGGCGTCAGCATTGCCGAAGCCCGCCTGGCCGACGGCACGCCGGTGCCCGCAGATAGCCTGCAACTAAAACTCAATACCTTGGCTGCCAGCGCCTCTGGCGCAACCCATTATTGGATTGACAGCGGGAGCATTTATCAGCAATGAAACCTATCACCTCCAGCCGGCCCGAGCCGATAAACAGCCTTGAAAACAGCATTGCGCAGGCGATTGACTGGGTGGCGGCCACCCGGCAGCAGTCCACTCGGCTAAACCGGGAAGCCGATAACCTGACTGTCCGTCTGCGCCGCAGCTACAACCGGGCCAGGCTGCTGGACAGCGCTATGCACCAGCCTCTGGCCATCGGCCTCTATGGTCATAACGCCGCGGCCAAGGCCCACTTGTTGGCCGCACTGGCACCCGGTGCCAGGCTATTGACCCAAGATGCCACGCTGGCGGTACGCTACAGCTGTTGTGACACCCAAAATCCTGCGTCTTACCCTGTTGCCGTTTCCCTGCTGGATGAGGCGCAGTTGGTTGCCATGATGATCGGCAGCGCATTGATGGGCGGTTTTCATCCGGATTGGAATGCCGGTGCCATGGCCGCACATTCGCACGCACTGGAGCGTCTCCGCCAACCGATGGCGATCGGCGGGCTGGACAGCAACGCGATGGTGGCGCTGTGGGACCACCTTGGTCATCAGGGCGGTAAATGGCAAACGCCGCTGGCGAGGCACTTCTGGCCACATGCCATCTCACTGGCACCCTATTTGAGCGTTGACGACCGTGCCAGGCTGTTCGCACCGCTTTGGGGCGAGGACCCGGCACTGACAAGTTGTTATCGCCAGTTGGCGCATACCCTGCACGCCCTGAGCCACTGCGAGCGCCTGTATGCTCCCCAGCAGGTATTGAGCCAGGATGAGGGGATTGCTCATGCTCAGGCAATCCATGCATCGGCCGGGGAGAAGCTGACCGTGCTGACAGAAAATGGCGTCGAGGTAGCGATCGCGCTGGCCGATCTGGCGTGGTTGGCGGCCTCGGTCACGACAACCTTGCCAGCGAGGGGAAACGTCGGGTTACCGAACAACATCGAGCTGCTAGACCTGCCGGCCGCCACCCCATGCCCGGGTGCTGGGCTGATACAGCGCATGCAGCAGGCAAAACGCGCCAACCTGCTGACTCTTGCTGCCGACGGCCTGCATGCCAGTCTGTTGCTGGTAAGCGATGCGTCCCTTACGCCACAAGATGCCGGCCGTACGGGCAACGCGCTGGCCTACTGGGTCAGACAAACCCAGGGGGAAACCGTGGAACTACGCAGCCGCCGCAAACCGGGTTTAATCTGGGCAATCACCGCGTTCGACTCACGTCAGGAAGGGAAACCGCGCCCCGACGACGCCGTTCAACGCTATGTCGGCGAACCGGGCGAAAGTTGGGCCACCCTGCTGGCGATCGATGAAAGCGACTGCCAGCGCATGGTGGCTTGGTTGGCGACGCAGGCGTCCCCGACATTGAAGCAGGATCGCATCCTTGAACAACAGCAGGAACTGCAACGCGAACTGACTGAGAGCCTGCTCGGCAACTGGCTGCACGCCGCGGACACGCCGTTAACGCAGCAGCGCACCCAACAGTTACTGCGCAAATTGCAGGCACAGGCAGGAATACACGGTGAACTGCTCGAGTGGCTGCTGCCGCAGTGCGATACCCTGCGCCAGTTGTATAGCCAACACAGTAACTTGTCCGCGCCGGTGGTCGCTGCCCCGGCGTTTGATGTTGAGATCGATCTGTTTGACGAGGGAGATATGGCCTGCGTGGCCCCCATCGGGCAAAACAATGATTCGTTTGCCCAGCGGGTATTTGCCGATTGGATAAACCATCTGCGCAGCCTGCCGGACAATAACCAACTGCTGACATTGCTGGGTGTCGGCAAGCAGCATCTGGAGATGCTGGTCGACGCGTTAATCACCGCCGCCTGCCGCCTGGAAATTGCCGAATCACTGGAGCGCGCATTGTCTGCCGGAGCACTGCCTGAACAGGCTGAAGACAGGCAGGTCAGCCAGGCGTTAGCGATATTGGGAGATTTCGTCACCTGGTTGGGTTTCCAGCAGCGCGAGGCGAGGTTACGCCCCGCCAGCCGAATCAATCACGGCCAACCCATATTTACCCCTCCACCGCAGCCCGCCGTGGACTGGAGTAGCCAGCAACGGTTAACCAAACTGGCACCGACCCCGGCGAGAAATACCGCGTTTTATATCTATGACTGGTTGGTTGGCCTGCAGGCGCTGTTGGCGGAGAATGTGGCAACCGGGGCAGAAGGCACAATCGATGAAGCTGCACATCGGGCTTTGGCCGCCATTGTCGCCCCCCTGAACGCCGAGGCAACGCCAATTATTTAAGGTATAGTGAAAAACCGTTTTCACCACAGGCGAATAATAACGATGAACTCTCCGTTTCTGGTTACTCCGCAATGGCTTGCGCAGCATATCAACGATGAAAACCTGGTAGTGGTTGATGTCAGGATGTCCCCGGTCGGCCAGGTGCCGAAAAAAGACATGCTCGCCGAATTTGAACGCGGCCATATCCCCGGCGCGGTGTATTTTGACATCGATGACGTCGCGGATAAAAACACCACGTTGCCGCATATGCTGCCGACGGCAGAGGAATTCAGTGCGGCGGTGGGTAAATTGGGCATCAGCGAACAACAGACCATCGTGTTTTATGACGAAGGCAACCAGTTCTCGGCCCCGCGCGGTTGGTGGACCTTCCGCAACTTTGGCGCGCAGCAGGTTTATGTGTTGGACGAAGGCCTGAACGGCTGGACAGCTCTGGGCCAACCGCTGGTTACCGGCGCGGCTCAGCGCACGCCGCAAACCTTCAACGCCCGCTTTAATGCGGACGCGGTAGTCAATCTGCAGCAGGTGGAACAGGCGCTGAACAGCGAAGTGCAAATCCTTGATGCGCGCGCCGCACCGCGTTTTTACGCCGAAGCACCAGAACCGCGCCCCGGTCTGCACCGCGGCCATATTCCCGGCAGTATCAATATTCCTTACGGCGAACTGCTGGAAAACGGCCGTTTCAAATCGCTGGAAGCACTGAAGCAAACCTTCAGCGACAAGGGCGTGAGTCTCGACGGACCCATCATCACCAGCTGCGGCTCCGGCGTCACGGCAGCGGTGCTGGCTTTCGGCCTGCTGTCACTCGGTGCACCGCAGGTGAAACTGTATGACGGTGCCTGGACCGAATGGGGTGCGTTAAGCGGTAAACAGCCGATCGAGCAGGACTAGCTGTTGATCCGATCGGCGACGATCTGCGCCAGACGCTGGATCGCCGCCGAGGGGTTTTCTTCGGCACGGTGCAGCACCACAGCTAACGGGTTTAGCGCCGGCAAAGCGTCGGGTGGCAAAAGGGACAGCCCCGCCGGCAACCCGGCGTCGGTACGCACCGTTACCCCCAATCCGGCGCTGACCGCCGCCCATACGCCATTCAGGCTGCGACTGGTGAAGACGACACGCCAGGCAATACCGGCACGATCCAGCGCCTGAGTCGCGGCGCTGCGCATCAGACAAGGGGCATCAAACATCACCAGCGGCAGAGGTTCATCCCCCTGGCGCCAGGAGGTCAGTTCAAAATGCGGGGAGGCGATCCAGTGCATCTGCCGTTGCCCCAGCGCCTGATAAAACGGCGTGCTAATACCACCGTCCCACGCCAGCGACAGATCCAGTTGTCCTTTCAACACCCACTCGATCAGTTCAGCATTACGGGCAATACGCGCTTCGATACGCACGCGCGGATGCGCTCGGGCAAAACTGCCCAAGACCTGTGGCAAAAAGGTTTCACCGAAGTCCTCCTGTAGCCCTAACCGCACAATGCCCTGTAGATCCAAGCCGCGCACTGCGGTCGCGGCCTCATCATTGAGCTCCAGCAAGCGACGTGCGTAGCCCAACAGCGTTTCGCCGGCTTCGGTCATTACCATGCCGCGCCCGGACTTACGCAGGATGGGGCTGCCAACCTGCTGTTCCAGCTTTTTCAGATGCGCGCTGACCGCCGAGGTGGATCGCCCCAGCCGCTCTGCCGCTTTAGCGAAACTGCCCAGCTCAATGCCTGTCACGTAACTGCGCAGATCGTCAAGATCGAAGGTGACTCGCCCCATACTAACCATCCCGTTTTTAAGAACCATCAGTCAAAATAATGCCGATATTACTCACAAAGATGGCGTGTCATGCTCAGCCGGTCAATCGCTTTCAGGAGAATCACCATGCTTGCCATGCAATACAGTTTCACCCTGCCCGCCGATTACGATATGGCTATTATTCAGGATCGCATCAGCCGTTTCGGCCATCTGCTGGACAATGCCCCACAGTTGCTGATTAAAGCCTATCTCTACGCACAGAAAGGGGAGTACAGCGAGGAAAATCTGTACGCACCATTTTATCTGTGGAACAGCAGCGCCGGCATGAGTGACTTTCTGATCGGTGAAGGTTTT
Organism: Serratia sp. S4; assembly: GCF_000347995.1. Lineage (NCBI taxonomy): Bacteria > Pseudomonadati > Pseudomonadota > Gammaproteobacteria > Enterobacterales > Yersiniaceae > Serratia > Serratia sp. S4. The sequence goes on along the minus strand of NZ_KB661120.1, from coordinate 1,531,695 downwards.
AAAGGCCTCAGCCGGGCCTTTGGCTGGCCACAAGTCAGGCAATGGCTGCCCTGGGTGACGCATTTTGACCGCCTGCGACTCTCTCAAGCTACCTGCGCCACTCGCCAAACATGGCCGATTGCGCCCTATAGCGATCTGAACGTACTGCAACAACGACAGTGGGTGGCTCCCGGTGCTCTGGCCAGCATCGTTGCGTTTGACCCTACCTTATGGCAGTTAGTACGGCTGGATTTATGGCAAGCACTACCGACAGAGATCGCACCAAACGCCCAGTGTTACCGTATTGGCCACCTTTCCACCCCCTTTGACCACACAGCGCCGCGGGTTGACAGCCTGACTTGATATTGATAATCATTATCAACATTGAGTTTTCAATCAGGATCGGCAGGATGCGGATCCTTAAGGCCAACCGCTATGTCACAGCCACCGATCACACCTTACACCACCGCTTGCTGCATCGTTGGCGGCGGCCCCGCCGGGCTGATGCTCGGCTATCTGCTGGCCCGGGCGGGGATAGAGGTCATAGTGCTGGAAAAGCACGCCGATTTCCTGCGCGACTTTCGCGGCGATACCATTCACCCTTCAACGTTGGAAATCATGCATCAGCTTGGCCTGCTGGAGGAGTTGCTGGCACTGCCGCACCAGCGCGCAGAAACGCTGCATGCTGAAATCGCCGGGCGTGATATTACGCTTGCGGACTTCACCCACCTACCGACGCGCTGCAAATTTATCGCCTTTATGCCGCAGTGGGAGTTCCTTAACTTTCTGGCGGAAAAAGCCGCCGCCTTTCCTGCGTTCAGCCTGATCAAATCGGCGAAGATACACCAGTTATTGTACGATCGCGGCCAGGTCTGCGGGGTGCTGGCAGATACGCCGGAGGGTCCAATCCGCGTCCGCTGCCAACTGGTAATCGGCACTGACGGACGTAACTCGGTGGTACGCGAACAGGCGGCACTCAGCAGTCACAGTTTTGGTTCGCCGCGCGATGTGCTGTGGATGAAGATCGCTAAAAAACCCGGCGATCCAGCCTGGTCGATGGGGCATACCGGGCCAAAACAAAACTTCATCATGATCGACCGGGGCGAATACTGGCAGTGTGGCTATTCAGTCGACAAGGGCAGCTTCGAGGCGATCCAACAGGATGGGCTGGAAAAGTTTTTGCTGCATCTCGCCGAGGTCGCCCCCTTCCAGGACCACCGCCTGCAGGAGATCCTCAGTTGGGATCAGGTGAAATTATTAAGCATTCGTATCGATCGACTGGATCAATGGGCCAAACCGGGCGTGCTGTGCATTGGCGACGCCGCACACGCCATGTCGCCGATTGGCGGCGTCGGGGTGAATCTGGCGATTCAGGATGCGGTTGCTACCGCCAACGTGATTATCCCTCCGTTACGCAGCCACAGTTTGCAGCTCAAACACCTGTTACGCGTGCAAAAACGCCGTAATTTCCCCACCAAAGCCACCCAGTTTCTGCAAATAAAAATGAGCCAGCGCAGGCCGAAAAAACGCCGAGGTGGCAGCGGATCCAGTCTGATGACCCGCGTCGGTAACAGCCGCTGGCTGCCACGCTTATTTGGTCGGATTATCGGACTGGGATTCCGGCGGGAATCGCCGAAACATCTTGCTGAGTGAGGGTTTTCTGCAGTCAAAAATACGTAATGGGCGGAATCGATACATTAATCATCTTCCAGCAGGGTAATACCCATTTTATCCGCCAGTTCAAACAAATGTATTAAAACACTTTTATCTGTTACTGATACCGTTTTAGCAGTAATAGATAACTCGTTTCCATTCAAACGGTCGCCAAACAAAACATAGGCATTACCGGGATGTTGTTTTGACGGCCAAATCAGCCCCTGAATATCTTGATGTTGCTCATAAATAGCTTCAGCCCACTTGCGCGTAACCTGATAGTGGGCAGCATCGCAATGCGCCACCTTTTTAGACGCTCTCATCTTGGCCAGGCCAGGTTGATCTAATGCAGCGAGTTGCAACTCAACATTCACTACCAGTTCGGTATGGACCAAACCCGAAAGTCGTCTGACGTTGAACCCAACATATTGTTTTGTGAAATCGACATCGTGCAAAGGGACTTCACACAACGCCACCTTGGTATTATCACCGGCATAAATAGTGGCGATCACGTTACTGTATTGATCAATAATCGGGCTAAATCGTGCATCGCCCCCAAGGTTATTATTAAAAGCATCGCCAGCGTACTTTTCTCGATGAATACGATAGAGCGGCGTCCCTGCCTTAACAATGTGCTTGTTAATATTGACCTTTCCTACCGGTGGCAGTAAGTCATCATCCATGCTGAGCTCCCGCCTTTTCTATAAGAGCGGCATGTAACACCGCAGCAGGATCTTGCTTCATCAGATCTTTGGGTTTTTTACCCTCCAACCAGCTATTGGCCGTGCCCATCCAGCTCGCAATCGACCAGGCGCTGGTGCTGTCGCCAAAAACGGTCAATATGTCTTTGAGGATTTTTAGCGGCTGGTAAGCTTCATCCAATGCATAAGCCGGATAGCGGTCGTGCCCCTCAACGTTGATCGCAAAAATCTTCCCGCGTTGCTTCCAACCGTTTGGGCCTGCGCTACGGTTGCGATTTTTAAAACCTGCCCGGTCAGAGAGTTCGGTTGATGTCAGCCAGTTGGCATCTGCCAGAAGGTACTGGCGAAAGTCCTGTTTCCTTTCTTCATTGCGGGCCTGAAACTCGGGAAAACCGGCAAAGATACTGGCGGCAGGCATAGCGTTATCGACATCCACTCGGGCCGCCGGTATCTTCCCTGTTGCAGACTTGGCGACCCTATCCCAGGCAATCTCCAGCATTTGCATCGCCGCTTTGGGATCTACTGCAGGATCATTGATCATGTCGGTAAGCTTTTTTCTCAGGGCGCTATTGCCGGCGTCATTGTTACGATCCGAATCGGTGGTATGAGCATCGGGATCAATTTCAATCACCAAAAATCGCGCCGAAGGCTTACTTGGCTTAAGCTGTTGCAGCTGATCGGCAGTAAGCATTTGCATAACAGTACGATGTCCCTGACGACGATGGGTTTGCTGTTTGAGTGTCATACTTCCTCCGGCATGCAGATATTGCGTATATTGAGTATATCTCGTATGCATTGGGTTGTCTAAATCTTCACCAGTGGTGGTTCCCTTTCAGGTTGGCCGCCGTTTCTCATTTCTTACCAAGAGGTCCCTATGTTCAGTATCCGCCAGGCTTTGAGCGGTGATTTAGCGCAGGTTCGTGATGTGGGTATTCGCAGCTATCAGGCCCATTTTGGCGAACTTTGGCACCATAAAGAGGAGTTGGACGCTTTTCTGGCGCAAGATTTTGCGGTTGAGGCATTGGAACAGACGCTGCGGGACGCGGACGTGTGCTGGCTACTGGCTTATGAAAATGACAATTTGGTGGGCTACGCACGGCTGAATTTCAACAGCCTGCTGGCGCCGACTCAAACAAGCGGTGCCGAACTGCAGAAAATCTATTTCCTGCCGGAATATGCCGGCCAGGGTTATGGCCAGCACTTTTTTGAGCACGTACAGCAACGGGCGATCGAACGTAAGCAACAAACGCTGTGGCTGGAAGTGTTGCAGCGCAATACCAGCGCCCAGCGTTTTTACCAACGCCAGGGGCTGAGTATTTGCGGTGAAACCTGCTACACCAGCGCCCAGGGTTCCATCGGCATCTGGTATATGTCAAAACCGCTGTAACCGCTAGCCCGGAAACTCCAGCGCGCCGCCATCGCTTTTACTACCCCAGGGAAATTGGCAAACAGGTTATTAAAGCTGCGATTTTCGGCGTAGATCACCACCACATTTTTCACATGACACCGCAGTTTTCTTAAAAAATCCTGCGGCTTTATCGGTTAGCGGACGTCGCGTTGCAGCATCAGAAATATCAGCGCCAGCGTATTGGGCACCATGTACAGCATCGCACCCAGTTGCACCGCCAGCGGGTGTTCCTTTGCCTGCCAGGCCATAAACCAGTCGCCTGCGACTACCATAAAACCGAGGCCCCATACCGCGATCGCACAGAGCGCGCCCAGCATGGCCCAGGCTTTCCCCCTGGCAAAAGCCGCGTAAGAATGGCCCAGATGTTTCAACATCAGCACCACGCCAAAGCCCGCGGCGATGCCGGCCACAGACTCCAGCAAAGTGATCATCGCCAGCCCAACCTGCCCGGCCCATTCAACGCTGATAGCACGCCACATTAATCCAGGAACCTGATAGGTATCCTGCATGGCCAGCAGCGGGGCCACGGCATGTTGGGCAGTTCCGAAAAAATCGGCGGTATTGTTCAGCAGACTGAAGATCCCCCAAAGAGCCGGGAACAGTGACAGGACGATACAACCCAGACGTGACATAGTGATTTCGTTCATAATTATCCCTAATTTATGGTGATGTATAACCCTGGATTCCTTGTATTGCAGCAGTTTAACTCAGGGTAGCTAAACGGCCACTACCGTTCCACCCAACAAAGTGTTCTGAGAATCATTGCCCTTTCACTGCCCAGCCTTATTGAGCCTTATATCGCCACCAGCCCGCGCACGCCGTCTTGCTCCATCGCGCTGCCTGCACCGCGCTGGATGATACTGCCGCGCGACATCACCAGATAGCGGTCCGCCAGCTCGGCGGCAAAATCATAAAACTGTTCCACCAGCAGGATCGCCATATCCCCCTGGGCCGCCAACTGTTTGATCACTGCACCGATCTCTTTGATCACCGAAGGTTGGATCCCCTCCGTCGGCTCATCAAGGATCAACAGCTGCGGTCGGCAGGCCAGCGCACGCCCAATCGCCAACTGCTGTTGTTGGCCACCGGAGAGATCGCCGCCGCGCCGATCTTTCATCTGCAACAGCACCGGGAACAGTTCATAGATATGATCCGGTACCTTGCGCGCCTGGCTGCCTGAAAAACGTGCCAGCCCCATCAGCAGATTTTCTTCCACCGTCAGGCGACCAAAGATCTCACGCCCCTGCGGCACATAGGCCACCCCGGCCTGCACCCGTTGGTGTGGTTTTCTGCCGTTAAGGCTTTCCCCCTGCCAACTGATGCCGCCGCTTTTGGCCGGGATCAACCCCATCAGGCATTTGAGCAACGTGGTTTTCCCCACGCCGTTGCGCCCCAACAGGCAGGTCACTTCGCCGATATGAGCTTCAAACGACAGGCCGCGCAAAATGTGGCTGCCACCGTAATATTGATTCAGTTCATTCACTTGCAACATAGCTGCTCCTAGCGCCCTAAATACACTTCGATCACCTGCTCGTCGGCCTGTACCTGCGCCAATGAGCCTTCCGCCAACACCTGGCCCTGATGCAGCACCGTGACGTGGTCGGCAATGGTTTCGACAAACCCCATGTCGTGCTCCACCACCATCAGCGAATGCTTGCCCGCCAGCGAGCGGAACAGTTCGGCGGTGTACTCGGTTTCCGCGTCGGTCATACCGGCCGCCGGTTCATCGAGCAGCAGCAGGTGCGGTTCCTGCACCAATAGCATGCCAATTTCGAGAAACTGTTTTTGCCCGTGGGACAGCAGCCCGGCGGGACGATAGCGTTCATGGCCCAGCCGCAGGGTTTTCAGCATTTCATCGATACGGTCGCGTTGTTCGCTGCTCAGTTTGGCGCGCAGGCAGGCCCATACCGACTTCTGAGTTTTCTGGGCGATCTCCAGATTTTCGAACACCGTCAGCGCCTCAAACACCGTGGGCTTTTGGAACTTGCGACCGATGCCGACCTGGGCGATCTGCATCGGATCCAGCGCGGTCAGATCGACGGTTTGATCGTAAAACACCCTGCCGCTGTCCGGCCGGGTTTTGCCGGTGATCACATCCATCAGCGTGGTTTTCCCCGCGCCGTTTGGCCCGATCACGCAGCGCAGTTCACCCACACCGATCTGCAACGACAGATCGCTCAGTGCACGAAAACCGTCAAAACTGACGTTGATCTTGTCGAGCAGCAGCACCGGATCGGTTTGCTGGCGATATTTATCGGCCGGTAGCGGCTGGGTGAACAGTTCGTCGGTCATTTGCAGCGAATTCATTGTGATTTCCCTCTGCGCAGCAGGCCGATAACCCCTTTCGGCAGGAACAGCGTAACGACGATAAACATCAGGCCAAGAAAGAACTGCCAGTATTCCGGAATGGCCATGGTGAACCAGCTCTTGGCGCCGTTGACGATACCCGCCCCCAGCAGCGGCCCCACCAGCGTGCCGCGTCCGCCGAGCGCCACCCAGATGGCGGCTTCGATCGAGTTGGTCGGCGACATTTCGCCCGGGTTGATAATGCCCACCTGCGGCACATACAGCGCCCCGGCCAGCCCGCACAGCACCGCCGATAGCGTCCAGACAAACAGTTTGAAGCCTTTCGGATCGTAGCCGCAGAACGTCAGGCGGTTTTCCGCATCGCGCACCGCCGTCAGCACCCGACCGAATTTGCTGCGTGCCAGAGCAAAGCCGATTGCCAGACTGACGGCCAGCAGCAGCACCGTCGTCACGAACAGCGCCACCCGCGTGCCGGTCGCGGTGATCGGAAAGCCCAGCAGGGTGGTGAAACCGGTAAAGCCATTGTTACCACCAAAGCCGGTTTCGTTACGAAAGAACAGCAGCATACCGGCGTAGGTCAACGCCTGAGTCATGATGGAGAAATACACCCCTTTGATCTTTGAGCGGAAGGCGAAGTAACCGAAGACAAAGGCCAGCACGCCGGGCACCAACACGATCAAACACAGCGCCCAGGCGAAGTACTGGGTGCCGCTCCAGAACCACGGCAATTCATTCCACGAAAGAAACGACATAAACGCCGGCAGGCCATCGCCCGCCGCCTGGCGCATCAGGTACATGCCCATGGCGTAGCCGCCGAGGGCGAAAAACAGCCCGTGCCCCAACGACAGCAGCCCGGCGTAACCCCATACCAGATCAAGCGCCACCGCCACTACCGCATAACACAAGATTTTACCCACCAGCGTCAGGGTGTAAGTGGAGATCGCCAGTGGATGGTCTGCCGGCAACAATGCCAGAAACGGCATGATCAGCAGTACCAGCAACGCCAGCCCGCCGATGCCCAGCGCCAGTCGGGGTGCCTTCTGCAGGCCGGTTACAGTCAATGGTTGGCTCATCAGTCAATCACCCTGCCCTTGAAGGCGAACAGTCCCTGAGGACGTTTTTGAATAAACAACACGATCAGCGCCAGGATCAGGATTTTACCCAGCACGGCCCCAATCTGCGGTTCAAGGATTTTGTTAAGAATACCCAGGCCAAAGGCCGCCACCACGGTCCCGGCCAGTTGGCCAACGCCGCCGAGCACCACTACCAGGAACGAGTCGATGATATAACCCTGGCCCAGCTCCGGCCCGACGTTGCCCAGCTGCGACAACGCCACTCCGCCCAGCCCGGCAATGCCGGAACCCAGGCCGAACGCCAGCATATCGACGCGGCCGGTGGGTACGCCGCAGCAGGCGGCCATGGCGCGATTTTGCGTCACGGCACGCACGTTCATACCCAGGCGGGTTTTGTTCAGCAGCAACCAGGTGAGCACCAGTACCAGCACCACAAACAGGATCACCGCGATCCGGTTCCACGGCAGCACCAGATTGGGCAGTAACTGAATGCCGCCCGACAGCCAGGCCGGGTTGGCAACCTCCACGTTTTGCGCGCCGAATAGCCCCCGAACACATTGGATCAGCACCAGGCTGATGCCCCAGGTCGCCAGCAGGGTTTCCAGCGGCCGCCCATACAGATGGCGGATCACCGTCCGCTCCAGCGCCATACCTATGCAGGCGGTGATGCCAAACGCCACCGGCAACGCCACCAGCGGATACAGTGCCAGCCACTGCGGTGCAAACTGCTGAAACAGCCCCTGCACCAGATAGGCCGAGTAGGCACCGAGCATCAGCATTTCGCCGTGCGCCATGTTGATCACCCCCAGCAGGCCGTAGGTGATCGCCAACCCAAGCGCCGCCAATAGCAGGATCGAGCCAAGCGACAGGCCGGTAAACGCCTGGCCAATCAGATCGCCGATCATCAGCCGGTGTTTCACGCTGGTCAGGCTTTTCAACGCCTCGGCTCGCACGGCGGCGTCCGGTTCATGAGCGGCGTCGGTCATCGCCTGCAGCCGCGTCTGGGTTTCCGCTGCCCCCGAACTGCCGAGCAGCCGCACCGCATTGAGACGCACTTTGGCATCGGCGTCGCCCAGTTGCAGATTGGCCAGCGCGATGCGGAGCGCCTCATGCACCCGGTCGTCTTTTTCCTGCGCCAGGCGCTGGGTCAACAGCGGTAACTGGCTGTTTTTCGCCTCCTGCTGCAGGGCCTGCGCCGCCTGTAAACGCAGCGCCGGATCTTCACTGACCAGCTGCTGTGCCGACAACGCGTTGGCAATCAGGATCCGCAGCCGGTTATTCAGCCAAAGCTTCTTCGGCGTACCGACCGGGGCAGCGCTACCCTCCAGTGGCTGATAGCGATCGCCCTGCTGGATAAAGGCATGTTTGGCCTCGTCGATCACCAGGTTTTCCTGCTTTAACGCCTGCAGTAACGGCAAACGCGCAGCGTCCGGCGCGCTCGCCCACGCCTGCAATAATTTGGCCTGCTGCGTACGGTTGGCCGCAGCAAAATCATCGGCCGGCCCCGCCTGCGCGAACATGGGCAGGCAGCACAGCAATAACCACAGATGCCTGAGATGGCTTAAAGATAAAAGTTTCATCAGAATGCCTCCGGGAAACCTCGGCCTTCAGGCCGGGGAGAAAAGAGGACGGTTTTCAGGCTAACGTCATTTTGCATTCCACATATTCTCCTTTAAAGTGTGATACATGAAGCGGGCATATAAATACCGGTTTTACCCAACACCTGAACAGTCTGCGCTTTTAGCTCAGACGTTCGGTTGTGTCCGTTTCGTCTACAATTCAATCCTCCGCTGGCGCACCGATGCGTACAACGAGCGAAAGGAAAAAATTGGTTATCTACAGGCCAACGCTCGTCTTACGGCCCTCAAAAAAGAGCCTGAATACACATGGCTTAACGAGGTTTCCTGCGTTCCCCTGCAGCAGTCTCTACGCCACCAACAATCTGCTTTTGCGAACTTTTTCGCGGGTCGTGCTGCGTACCCGGTATTCAAAAGCAAGCGCCATAAACAGGCCGCAGAACTGACTTCCAGTGCCTTCAAATATCGTGACGGCAATTTGTACATGGCAAAAAGCAAAGTGCCGTTAAACATCCGCTGGAGCCGTGAATTACCCTCTACACCGTCAACCATTACAATTTCCAGAGACGCTGCAGGACGATTCTTTGTGTCCTGCCTTTGCGAGTTTGAACCTGTATCACTGCCGATGACGGCTAAAACAGTCGGCATTGATGTGGGCTTAAAAGATTTGTTCGTCACCGATAGCGGATTCAAGTCCGGCAATCCTCGCCACACGGCTAAATACGCGGCACGCCTGGCGCTACTCCAGCGCCGTTTAAGCAAAAAGGCCAAAGGCTCAAAGAATCGCGCCAAAGCCCGCTTAAAGGTGGCAAAACTCCACGCCAAAATTGCCGATTGCCGTCTGGATAACCTGCACCAGTTATCCCGCAGACTGATTAACGAAAACCAAGTTGTCTGCGTTGAATCTCTTAAAGTGAAAAACATGATCCGCAACCCGAAGCTGTCTAAAGCGATAGCAGACGCTGGCTGGGGCGAACTGGTTCGCCAGCTACAGTACAAGGGGGAATGGGCGGGACGTAGCATTGTCGCTATCGACCCATATTTCCCAAGTTCCAAACGCTGTAATTGTTGCGGCTTCACCATGAAGAAAATGCCTCTTGATGTACGTCAGTGGGTTTGCCCTGAGTGCGGAGAACCTCATGATCGCGACATTAACGCGGCCCGTAATATCAAAGCTGCCGGGCTGGCAGTGTTAGCCCACGGAGAGCCTGTAAATCCTGAATCGCAGTACGCGGCTTAGGTTCGGCTCGTTGAAGTGGGAATCCCCGTCCTTCAGGGCGGGGAGCAGTCAACAGATGTCTCGTCGCAATAGGGCATGGCTCAGTCAGCCCCCGCCGTAACGGGGGCTGGGCATTACTTGCCGCCTTTTACCGGGCTTTCCGACTTTTTGTCGTTGCCGGCAATGTACGGGCTCCACGGCTGGGCGCGTACCGGAGCATCGGTTTGCCACACCACGTTGAACTGGCCGTTGCCTTCAATCTCGCCAATCATCACCGGTTTGTGCAGGTGATGGTTGGTAGCATCCATAGTCAGGGTAAAGCCCGACGGCGCGGCGAAGGTCTGCCCGGCCATCGCCGCACGAACCTTATCAACGTCAGTGGTACCGGCCTTCTCGACCGCCTGCGCCCACATGTGGATGCCGACATAGGTGGCTTCCATCGGGTCATTGGTCACGGCGGTGGCATAGTTCGGCAGGTTGTGCGCCTTGGCATAAGCGCGCCATTCGCTGACGAACTGCTTGTTGGTCGGGTTATCCACCGACTCGAAGTAGTTCCAGGCCGCCAGGTTACCCACCAGCGGTTTGGTGTCGATGCCGCGCAGCTCTTCTTCCCCTACCGAGAAGGCGATCACCGGCACGTCGGTGGCCTTGATGCCCTGATTGGCCAGCTCTTTGTAGAAGGGGACGTTGGAATCACCGTTGATGGTGGAGATCACCGCCGTTTTGCCACCGGCAGAGAATTTCTTGATGTTGGCGACAATGGTCTGGTAGTCGCTGTAACCAAACGGCGTATAGACCTCTTCGATGTCTTTATCCTGAATGCCTTTCGAGTGCAGGAAGGCGCGCAGGATCTTGTTGGTGGTACGCGGATAAACGTAGTCAGTGCCCAGCAGGAAGAAGCGTTTCGCCGATCCACCGTCTTCGCTCAGCAGGTATTCCACCGCCGGGATCGCCTGCTGGTTAGGGGCCGCACCGGTATAGAACACATTGGGCGACATCTCCTCCCCCTCGTATTGCACCGGGTAGAACAGCAAACCGTTCAACTCTTCAAACACCGGCAACACGGATTTACGCGATACCGAAGTCCAGCAGCCAAACACCGCCGCCACCTTGTCCTGGCTCAGCAACTGACGCGCCTTTTCGGCGAACAGCGGCCAGTTAGAGGCCGGATCCACCACCACCGGCTCGAGTTTTTTACCCAATACGCCGCCCTTGGCATTGATGTCATCAATGGTCATCAGTGCCACATCCTTGAGCGGCGTTTCAGAAATAGCCATGGTGCCGGACAGCGAACTCAGGATGCCGACCTTGATGGTATCGGCGGCCTGCACGCTCCAGGCGATCCCCATACCGACCATGCTGGCAGACAGCGCGAAAGCTTTTATAAAGTGACGACGTTGCATAGTTCAAACTCCTGATGTGTGTTGGAAAACAGGTTCAGAAAAACTCACGTAGGACTGTCTGGTAGCTGGAGGCGTGCTTGATGCAACATATGCAGGGTTATTTTTCTGACCTCAGCCTTACTGACGGCAATATGGTTACTGAGCAGCGTTTGCGCCTCCCCGGTTTGCTGTTGCAGGATCGCCCGCAAAATGGCGGCGTGTTCGTTATAGGTCGCCTCCACCCGGCTGCCCTGGGTGAAGTCCAGCCGACGAATGATGCGAATTTTCTCGGTCAGGTCGCGATGAATGCGTGCCATTTCGCCGTTGCCCGCCGCCGCCACCAGCGCCATATGGAACTGTTCGTCGTGCAGCGAAACGGTTTTGCCGTCTTCCAACCGTGGCTCGTCGATCCAGAAACTGCCGAGCGCCTCCAGTGGCAACGGCATTTCATCCATTGGCCGTGCGCACAGCCGTTTAACCGCCTCACACTCCAGCACGATGCGCAGGTCATACAGCTCCTCGAAGTAGGCAAAATCGAACGGTCGCACCTGCCAACCGCTGCGGAAATGCACTTCGACATACCCCTCGCGCTCCAGCCAAAACAAAGCCTGACGTACCGGCGTGCGGCTGACGTCCATGCGCAGCGCCACTTCGTTTTCGCTAAAGCGATCGCCCGGCAGCAGCTGAAAATCAAAAATATCGTCCTTGAGCTGCAGGTAGATGCGCTCCGCCAGCCCCTCCGGCCGCGCCTTGTTGCGGTTATTGGTGATTTGCATCGCATTCCTCTCTGCGGGTGCAGCCTGCCGCGCCCCGACGATTAAACAGGGTTAACTGGCGTGCTCTAGCCACAGCAGGGCGTCGCCCGGCCCGACCGGCCGCCCCTGCTGACAACTGATGCGTTTGATGATCCCGGCGCGCGGCGCGGTGACCGCCAGCTCCATTTTCATTGCCTCCACCACGATCAACGGCTGGCCGGCTTCGACCTGCTGCCCTGGCGTCACCAGGATCTTCCACACGCTGCCGTTCAGGTCGGCGCTGACCAGATAACCATCAACCTCTTCTTCATCATCCTGTGGCGGCAGCAACTGGGCCTCGGCTTCGCCCTCCTCTTCCTGCCAGCGCGTCACTTCATGGCTGAACGCCTGCTGTTGGCGCTGCTGGAAGGCACTGATATCTTCGGCGTTGTCCGCCAGGAAACGGCTGTATTCGGCAAAATCAAACTCGCTGTTCTCAATACGGACCTGCGCGCGCCCTTCGCGGAACGCCTCGCGCTGCTCATCCAGCTCCTGTTCGCTGACCGGATAGAAACGCACCTGATCAAAGAAGTGCAGCAGCCAGGGCTCACCGGCGCTGAACTGCGGATTCTTGAGGAATTTGTTCCAGATCGGCAGCGTGCGGCCGACCAACTGGTAGCCCCCCGGTGAGTCCATGCCATAGATGCACATGTACATGCCGCCGATGCCGACCGTGCCTTCGGCGGTATGGGTGCGGGCCGGGTTATATTTGGAACTGAGTAGCCGGTGACGCGGGTCAATCGGTACCGCGCAGGGTGCGCCGAGGTAAACATCGCCCAGCCCGAGGATCAGGTAACTGGCATCAAAAATGATGTCGCGCACCTGCTCACGCGTGCTGAGCCCGTTGATACGTTGAATAAAATCGACGTTGTTTGGTAGCCAGGGCGCGGACGAACGCACCGTCTGTTGATAGCGTTCCACCGCCCCCAGAGTGGCAGAATCTTCAAACGCCATTGGCAGGTAAACCGTGCGCGTCGGCACCTTCAGTTGGCTGACATCGCCCAATGCCTGTTCGCGTGCCAGCAAGCGCGCCAATAAATCGGCCTGGCCCAGAACGCGGCTGTCATAGCGGATCTGCAGCGATCGCACGCCGGGTGCCAGCTCCTCGACGCCGGGGATCGCGTCCTGCTTGAGCGACTGCATCAGCAGATGAATGCGTAGTCGCAGCGCCAGACTGAGCACGTTGTCGCCATATTCCAGCAAAATGTAGCCGTCACCGGCCTGGCGATAGACCACTGCCGGGCGGCTGTCGGTCGCCGGCAGTGCCGCCAGGATAGCGGCAGAAACCGTGGCACCCGGCGTCAGATCCGGTGCCGGCAAGGTGATGGCCTTCACCGCCGCCAGCGCTTCGATACTGCCAAGCTGCGCCTGTTCCAGCGATTGCGCCTGTTTGAAACCAATCGGATGGAAGCGAATGCGATCGCCTGGTTTCACCTGGCCGACCTTCCACAGCTCGGCCCTGGCGATGGTCACCGGGCAGACGAAACCACCGAGGCTCGGGCCGTCACGGGTGAGGATCACCGGGAAGTCGCCGGTGAAGTTAATGGCACCGATGGCGTATTCGCAGTCATGTACGTTGGACGGATGCAGCCCTGCCTCGCCGCCGTCCTGCCGCGCCCACTCCGGTTTTGGCCCGGACAGGCGCACCCCCAACCGATTGGAGTTGTAATGCACCTGCCATTCGGTGGCAAAGAAACTGTCGATCGACTCCGGGGTAAAGAAGTCCGGTGCGCCATGCGGCCCATACAGCACGCCGATGTTCCACAGATTGCCGTACTCTGGGATCAGGCTTTCATCCATCGCCTGCGGCGCGGCAATCGGTGCCGGCGTGGTGGTCGCGGCCAATGCTGGTTGCGACACCGCCAGCATATCCGCTACCCGCAGGGTCCGTCCGGCGTGACCGCCAAACTGCCCCAGGGCAAAGGTCGAACGGCTGCCCAGATACACCGGCACGTCAAAACCATTGCGCACCGCCAGATAGGTGCGGCATCCGTGCCGGGCGCGGCCCATCGTCAGTACCTGCCCGGCCCGAACCGCCACCGGCTGCCAGTAATTTAGCGCTTCGCCATCCAAATCTGCCGGGCAGTCCGCACCGGTCAGCGCAATAGTGGCGTCGCAATGGAAACGCAAGGTTGGCCCCTGCAGGGTAAACTCCAGTCCGGCGGCGCTGGGATGATTGCCGACAATGCGGTTGGCCAGCCGGAAAGCAAAGTCGTCCATCGGCCCGGACGGCGGCACGCCAATATCCCAATAGCCGACGCGGCCGGGATAATCCTGCACGCTGCTGTAAGTGCCCGGTTGCAGCACTTCGATACTGCTGGGCTGGAAGCGGAAACTGTCCAGCATGCGGGTCCACACGCTACCGGTCTGGAACTCTGCGGTGGCAATCACCTGCCGCAGGTAATCCAGATTCGTCGCGATGCCGTGCAGCCGGGTGGCATCCAGCGCCAGGCGCATTTTCTCCAGCGCCTGTCGGCGATCCTCGCCGTGAACAATCAACTTGGCGATCATCGGGTCGTAAAATGCCGACACTTCACTGCCGGTGGCGACCCAACCGTCCACCCGTACCCCATCAGGGAAATGCACCTCGGTCAATACGCCCGGGCTGGGCTGGAAGTTCTTCAGCGGATCTTCAGCATAAATACGCACCTCAATCGATGCCCCCTGCGGTGGGCGTTGCAGCGCCGCCCAGTCCAGCGCATCCCCCGCCGCCACCTGCAGCATGCATTCGATCAGATCCAGCCCGGTCACACTTTCAGTCACCGGATGCTCCACCTGCAGACGGGTGTTCACTTCGAGGAAATAAAATTCGTCACGCGCGCCGTCGTAGATAAACTCCACGGTACCGGCGCTGCGATAATTAACCGACGCCCCCAGTGCCACCGCCGCCTGATGCAGCGCCTGACGGGTGGCCGTCGGCAGGTTCGGTGCCGGGGTCTCTTCCACCACTTTCTGGTTGCGGCGCTGCAATGAGCAATCGCGTTCGCCGAGGGCCACCACCCAGCCCTGGCCATCACCAAAGATCTGCACTTCGACATGACGGGCCTGATCGACAAAGCGCTCGATAAAGGCCCCAGAATCGCGGAAGAACTGCTCACCCAGCCGTTTCACGCTGTCGTAGGCTTCACGCAGGGCGGCTTCGTCATCGCAGCGCGTCAGGCCGATACCGCCACCCCCGGCGGTGCTTTTCAGCATCACCGGATAGCCAATCTGTCTGGCGGCGTTGACCGCCTGCTCAACGCTGTCCAGCAGGCCGGTGCCCGGCGTCATCGGCACCTGCGCCAGCGCCGCCAGCTCACGCGCCCGGTGTTTCAGGCCGAACTCGCGAATTTGTGCCGCCGTCGGGCCGATAAAAGCGATGCCCGCCGCTTCGCAGGCGTCGGCAAACTCAGCGCTCTCGGAAAGGAACCCGTAGCCGGGGTAGATCGCCTGCGCGCCGGTTTCTGCCGCCGCCGCCAGGATCTTGTCGATACTCAGGTAGCTGTCGCTGGGTTTTTCACCGCCCAGCGACACCGCCAAATCGGCTGCGGTGACGTGCGGTGCATTGCGGTCGGCGTCAGAATAAACCGCCACGCTGGTCACTCCCAGGCGTTTCAGGGTGCGGATGGCGCGGCAGGCAATTTCGCCACGGTTGGCAATCAGTACGGTAGAAAACATGATCAAGCCCCCTTCAGGCTGGCGACATAATTGCGCCAGCCGCCAAATTCAGTGATATCCGTGGCACCCTGCAGCGCCCAGGGTTCGCAGATAAAGCCTTTCACCCGGCGACCATCCGCCAGTAACAGCGTGCCGATACCCAGCGGCGCCGGGATCTCCGCCACCAATTCGCCAAAACGCGCCAGCGGGATCTCCCACAGTTCCACGCGGATCGCGGCCCCCTGCTCGGTTTTGGCCAGCCCTGGTTTTGGCGGCTGGGTATTGGCCAGCGCGTACAGCCGGTAGCACGGCGCGGTGGTGGTTTGCTCCAGCAAAATCGCGGCACGCTGAGTGAGCTGGAAATTCAGCGGCATCCCGCTGAGGTGAGCGCCGACTACCGCTACCTGCACGTGCTGAGCCGACGGCGTCAGAGAATTCAGCGGCGGTAGCGCGCGGCCGGTCGCGCCCAACGGCAGAGCCTGAGCCTGTTGCCAGCGCAGACCGAAGGCCGCCAGCGCCCGATCGTGCCAGGCCGGAGCAACCAGCGTGATACCGGCAGGCAGGCCGTCGTCGCGCATCGGCGCAGGCAGTGCCAGCGCGCTCAGATCGGCCAGGTTGGTGAAATTGGTGTAGGTGCCAAACTGCGAGTTGAACAACACCGGCTCCTGCTCCATTTCCGCCAGTGTGCGAATGGTCGGTGAGGTCGGCACCACCAGTGCGTCGAAGGGAGCCAGCCGTTGTTCAATCTGCCGCGCCAGCTCGGCACGCAGATATTCCGCTTTGTAGGCGTCACAGGCGCTGTACTTCAGGCCGTTATTGACGATGCCGCGCACCACCGGATTAATTGCCTGTGGGTTGGTACTCAATATCTTCTCGACCGCCACGGTGCGTTCCGCCACCCAGGGGCCGTAATAGAGCTGATCCGCCAGAACGCGGAACGGGGTAAAATCGAGGGTTTCCAGCGTTACGCCGCAGCCTTGCAACTGCTCCAGCGCCCGTTGAAATGCCTGCTCGGCCTGGGTATCGCCGAAAAATTCGAGCTGCGCCGGTACTGCAAAGCGGGGGGCCGCGGGAAGACTCGCCGGGGCGGTATGGGGATTGATGCGGGAATAGGCATCGGCAGCGTCATAGCCGCCGGCCAGTTCGGCCACCAGCGCAGCGTCTGCCACCGTCAGGGCGAATACCGACACCGTGTCATTGAGCCGACAGGCGGGTACCACGCCACGGTTCGACAGCCAGCCCTTGGTCGGTTTCAGGCCGACAATATTGTTGAATCCGGCCGGGACGCGCCCTGAACCGGCGGTATCGGTTCCCAATGAGAACGGCGTCAGACCACGCGCCACCACCGAGGCCGAGCCGGAGCTGGAGCCGCCGCTGACATAGCGACTGTCGAAACTGTTCACCACTGCGCCGTGCGGCGAACGGGTGCCGACCAGGCCAGTAGCGAACTGATCGAGATTGGTTTTACCGATCACCAGCGCACCGGCGGCGCGCAGATTGGCGACGACGGCTGCATCTGCCGTCGCCTGATAGGCAAACTCCGGGCAGGCGGCGGTAGTCGGCCAGCCGCCGACATCGATATTGTCTTTAACCGCAAAAGGCACACCAAACAGCGGCAGGCGGCTGATGTCCCCGGCGACGGCTTCAAGCCGTTGGGCCAGTTGTTGGTACTGCCCCTCCAGTTGTTGAGCGCTGGCAAGGTACAGCCAGGCATTGTCATCCGCTGGCAAATTGGCCAGCAAGGCAACCAGCGTGGCACGCACGCAGGCCATGCGCTCGCCGGCCGGGTGGGTATGATAATGATGCTGCCATTCGCTGAGGGTGAAACCGCGTAGGCTAACGGACTGAGTCATTGGCAAAATTCCATCTGGTACACAAGATGGGATTCATAGAGCAACCGGCGTGCCAATTTTTAATCGGCTGATTTCAATAAAATATAAGAAAAACTTATAGTAAAACGGCAAAAACCTGCACCAGCCGTGGGCAAATGGCGAACAAAAAAGGTGCACTAAATAGCATTATGGCGATATGCCAAAATGGATCTCATTAATTAACCCTAAATTCCATGCGTATAATGGAATACCCATTTACGATTAATCAGAAATCATTAGCCTGTGGATATAATAAATTATTTAGTTACTAAACAATGTGATTGTCTGATTATTCACACAAAAACACAAAAGAATAATGAATTAAATTATTGACCAAAAACAATAATTAAATACCAACAAAAATCAACGAGACAGAATTAAAAACCAATAAATAGCGGTTATATATTTATAACATAATGGAATTAAAAGGCCTTGCCATCAACCCGACCACCTTAATATAGAAAACTTTACACAAACACTGCTTATCATTGGCAAAGTGATTGGACTAACCTTGGACAGGAGTTTTTTGCTAGTGGCGACGGCCTGCACGTCAGCGCCGAACTTTCTCGCTGCCAAATCCCCTGACCCAAGGAGCTTTCATGACATCGATTAATCATCTGCTGGTAAAAAACCGCAGTTGGGCAACTCAGCAACAATCCCGCGATCCCAATTTCTTCCCGCAGTTGGCACAGGCGCAGAAACCGCACATTCTGTGGATTGGCTGCTCCGACAGCCGGGTTCCCGCCGAAACTATTGTGCGTGCACAACCCGGCGAGCTGTTTGTACACCGCAATATCGCCAACGTGGTCGAAGAGCAGGATGATAATTTGATGAGCGTGGTGCAATACGCGGTCGAACATCTGGAGGTCGGGGCCATCGTGATTTGCGGGCATTACGGTTGCGGTGGGATCCAGGCGGCCCTGAGCAGCCGTAACACCCCCAGTAAGGACTCACTCACACGCCGTCTCAATTCGCTGCGTACCAAACTGATGCCACATTTGCCGGCTGAGACCGATACCCATGACGACGACCTGAATAAAGCAGCCCACGCCAACGTACAGCTCCAGCTCAATACCCTCAGCAAAACGCAGTTAATACAACGCGCCTGGCGACACAATGCCGGGTTGACGCTGGTCGGCTGCATTTACGACATGCATACCGGATTTTTAAACGTACTGGAACAGCGCAACGCTGCCGGGAGGATGACATGAATCGTGCCGATCTACGTTTTGACCTGCCCGCCGGGCTGGTGGTGTTTCTGGTCGCCCTGCCGCTCAGTCTGGGCATTGCGCAAGCCAGCGGTGTCCCGCCGTTCGTGGGCCTATTGACCGGAGTGATCGGCGGTATAGTCGTCACCCTGCTCAGCCCTTCCCCCTTTTCGGTCAGCGGCCCGGCCGCCGGACTGGTGACCATTGTCACCGGTGCCATGTTGACGCTGGGCGACTTTTCCACCTTCTTATTCGCCCTGCTATTGGCCGGCATACTGCAACTGGCTTTCGGCCTGCTGCGCGGCGGCAAACTGGCAGCACTGATCCCCGGAGCCGTGATCCACGGCATGTTGGCCGCCATCGGCATTTTACTGATCCTGCAACAGTTGCCGCTGGCAATGGGTTATCCGTCCGGGCATGGTCTGAGTGAAAAAACTTCCACCGAGCAACTGCGTGGGGATATTGCCCCAGCGGCGGTCATGCTTACGCTGGGTGCACTGCTACTGATTGTTTTTTGGGGGAAGTCATCGCTCAAACA
Source organism: Serratia sp. S4 (assembly GCF_000347995.1). Classification (NCBI taxonomy): domain Bacteria; kingdom Pseudomonadati; phylum Pseudomonadota; class Gammaproteobacteria; order Enterobacterales; family Yersiniaceae; genus Serratia; species Serratia sp. S4. The sequence continues at coordinate 1,512,349 of NZ_KB661120.1, read as the reverse complement.
GCGCCTGCGACTGACGGCATTGCCTGGCCCGCTGGTCGCTGTGCTGTGGGGTTGTCTGTTTGTCTGGCTGGGCCAGAAGATTTGGCCCGCCATCGGCACGCTGCCACGAATTGAATTACCGGCGGTCGATAGCGTTGAAGCGCTGCAAGGGCAATTTTCGCTGCCCAACTGGCAGGCATGGCGTAACCCGGCGGTCTATCTGGTAGCCATAACTCTGGCGATTGTTGCCAGTCTGGAAACCCTGCTGAGCCAGGAAGCGTTGAAAAAGATGGCGCCGATGATGCCGGAACCGTCACCCGATAAAGAATTGCGCGCGCAGGGGGTGGGGAACTGCATTAGTGGGCTGCTGGGCGGCCTGCCGATTACCGCCGTCATTGTACGTAGCTCTGCCAACGTGCAGGCCGGTGCGCGCAGCCGGGTATCTATTCTACTGCATGGCGTGCTGTTGTTGCTCAGCGCCTTGCTGTTTGCCGAACTGCTCAACAGCATTCCATTAGCCAGTCTGGCTGCAATCCTGATCTACACCGGTTTTAAGCTGGCGCACCCGCGTATTTTTATCACTCTGTGGCGTCAGGGACTGCAACAGTTCGTCCCCTTTGCCGCCACCCTCGGCGGCATTCTGGCGTTTGGCATGCTGGCGGGTATTGCCATCGGCCTGGTCGCGCAGCTGCTGTGGAGCCTGTATCAAAGTAACCGTCACGCCCTGCGGCTGACCCGCTACGACGACCATTACCTGCTGCAGTGCCAGCAAAACCTGACCTTCCTCAATAAGATGCGGTTGAAGCATTTGCTGGGGCAGATTGAGCACAACAGCACGGTGATTATCGATTGCGAGGGGATTAATTATCTGGACGATGATATCCGCGCCATGCTCAACGAATACCGCCAAACGGCGGCGGATAAACAGATCAACATCAGTCTGCACCCACCGAGCAACATTCTGGTACGCAATATCTAAGCTAAAACGGCGCCGGGGATAAACCCGGCGCCATAACCGGAAATCGGCAATACGACTGAACTGGCAAATACAGTTTGGAACGCAGATCCCATTGATTAAGTGGCTTGGCTTGGGCGACATAATCAGTAATTTGTTTTTCAACTGAGATGATATTTCCGTAACTGTATAACCCACCTTCCTTAAATTTACGCTCACCGAACATCACACTCTGATAACAGGCGGCATAAAATAGCAACGGGAAAATACATTCTCTTTAGCACAAGGAACACTGTTACGTTATCAATGACCTTTGTAACACAGGAACCAGAACATGTTATATTTGTGTTTGAATTAAAAACGTAAAGTTAAAAACACCGATAATATCGCATCAACCTCAAACAAAAATTAATCGCTAAAGTTTTAGCGCAGCCTGCCGAAAACAAACAGCACTTCTCGCGGCAAAAAAATGCTATTTGCCGCACTGGCATCTCATTGAAATTTCAGGTTGTACTATGTTTGAACGATTAAAAATCTCCCACGGATTAATGGGGATTTTAACCCTGTTCTGTATTATTCAGATATTCTCCGGCGCGTGGAGCATTCTGGATGCCTCCGGTACCAATAACCGCCTTACACAAATATCCTCCGGCTTTCATCAAATCATGGCAATGGATAATGCCTACGCTTCCGTTACCGAACTCCGCGAAGAAGTGCTTAAAGACGCACTGATGCTCACCACGCAGCCGCAAAGTAACGATACCAAAAAGTCCCTTGGTGAACTTCGTCAGCGCCTCGCAGAGGTGGATAAACTGATGGAAAAATTTTATCGGCTATCGCTGTCTGACCAGAGTGAAAACGAGCGCACCAAGAACGTCAAAAATCTGTATGAAAAAGCGCGCGGCGATCTGCTTCAATTAATTATCAGCCTGGAAGATGGCGATATCACCCGTTTCCAGTCAATTATGCACAATAGCTCAGCAACGTATTTTATGTCCGCGCTTGACGATACTTCGGCCTACGTTGCCAACGATATTATTACTCCAGCAGCCGCTGCGGCACAGACCAGCTATCGCCAAATGGTACCTTTATCGCTCGCATTCATTTTCATCTTTATTCTGCTGACCGGTGCGGTTCTGGTGTGGATCAGAAAATATGTGCTGAACAAGATAAACCAAATTATCGACTATCAGGCCGAAATTTCGAACAGGAATTTGGATATTGAAATTAATGCCGGTGGAAATAACGAAATAGGTCGACTGATTAACGGTCTCGTCAATATGCGTAATGAGCTGGCTAATACCGTCTGCACCGTCCGTGCAGGAACGCAAAACATTTATACCGGCGTGCAGGAAATTGCAGCAGGTAACAACGACCTTTCAAGCCGCACAGAAGAACAGGCGAGTTCGCTGGAAGAAACGGCGGCCAGCATGGAGCAACTTTCTGCTACGGTGAAAAACAACGCAGACAGCGCCGCGGCCGCCACCTCATTGGTGAAACGCGCTTCGCAAAGTGCGATCAACGGTGGTGAGATCACGCGCAAAATGGTCATAACCATGAGCGATATCGCCGATAGCTCACGCAAAATTGGTGATATCACCAGCGTCATCGACGGCATCGCCTTCCAAACCAATATTTTGGCACTGAATGCCGCGGTGGAAGCGGCTCGCGCTGGTGAACAAGGCCGCGGCTTTGCCGTTGTCGCCGGCGAAGTGCGTAACCTTGCGCAGCGCAGCGCTCAGGCGGCTAAAGAGATTAAAACGCTGATTGATACATCGGTGCTGCGTGTCGATCAGGGCAACGATCTGGTGGAAAACGTGAGCGGAGCCATGACGGAAATTGTTACCGCCATCGGTCAGGTAACGGAAACCATGCAAGAGATCTCAAGTGCTTCTGAAGAGCAGAGCCGTGGAATTGCACAAATTGCGCAGGCAGTTAACGAAATGGATAAGGTGACCCAGCAGAACGCCGCGCTGGTCGAACAATCGGCTTCGGCCGCCAGTGCGCTGGAAGATCAGGCCAATCACTTGAATCAAACCGTCTCCCTTTTCAAACTCGCCACAAACGCGCCCGCCGGGGTCCGCGTTCAGCCACAGGCGATAGCCGCACCGAAAGTGGTTGCTAATGATAACGGTGAGAATTGGAGCCGTTTTTGAGGCGCTAATGGATAAGATTTGAGTTTGATTTTTTGGCAGCGTGCAGGTTTCGTTTACCTGCTCCGCCTAACGGCACTGATGGATTAACATCGCTGGTAGAGCAACGCCAACAGAATGTTGGCGTTGGAAAGCCGGTGCCATAAAGAGCGGCGTGACTTATGCACGCAGGCGCTGCGCTAACCCTTTGAGGAAATAACGCAGCATCTGATCGCCACAAGGACGGAAGTTTTTGGTGCCTTCTTTGCGGAACAGCGCGCTCAGTTCCGGCTTGGAAATGCGGAATTCCACGGCGGTGAAGATCTGGTGCATGTCGGTATCTTTCAACTCGAAGGCTACACGCAGCTTTTTCAACACCAGATTATTGGTGATTGGCAGTTCCACTTCCGGCGCCGGGAACTTGTCGTCCTTACCGCGCTTGAAGAACACCAGACCGTTCAGGAAGTGCGCCATCACTTCGTCAGGGCAGTTTTCGAACCCCGGCTCGCCTTCCTTGATGACGTAAGTGCTCATTGCCGAGACCGCAACGTCGAAATTATCCAGCTTGATAATCTCAACCATTTTCGCGTCGTTGATACCCAGCATGTAGCGCACGCTGCGCAGCACGTCATTGTTGATCATAGAATTGCCTTTAGCTTGTAAACCGGAAGGCGCGCACATTGTAATACCCTATACTGCTACGCCTTGAATATGTGCGGCAGTATAGGGATCAGAGCGGGGTTTCTCAATCGATTTGGCTTTTTTGCTGATACAGCGGGATGTCTTCGCCAATAATGTATTTATTGCGCAGGATGGATGACACTTTATCCATTATCATCACTACCACCACCAGGATCAGGGTGATAAACATCACCACGTCCCAGTTCCACAGCCGCATGTTCTCCGCATACACCAGGCCGATACCGCCGGCACCGACAAAGCCCAGCACCGCCGCAGAACGGGTGTTGGATTCAATCTGGTACAGGCTGAGCGCCAGAAAAGTGGGGAACGACTGGGTAAAGATACCGTAACGGTGCTTTTGCAGGCCGTTGGCACCGACCGCCGTCAGACCGCGGCTCGGGGATTTATCCACCGCTTCATGCCCTTCGGCATAGAGTTTGCCGAGTAGCCCGACGTCCTGCATGACAATAGCCAATACCCCGGCCAACGGCCCCATGCCAACGGCACGAACGAAAATCAGCCCCCAAATGGCCATGTCAATACCGCGCAGGATATCCAGCAAACGGCGCACCAGCACCGAAATCGGTCGCAACAACGGCGTCGACATCACGTTGCGTGCGGCAAAGAACGACAGCGGCAAGGCAATCAACGAAGCGGTAATGGTGCCGGCAAACACGATGCCGATGGTGATAAATATCTGCTGGAAGTAGTACATAAACGGCCAGTTAACGAAATCATGCCAGACAAACATACGCATGAAATAACGACCAAGCTGATGACAGCCGTTAATAAACTGCGGCCAGGCTATGCCAAAGAACTGGAAGAAGAACAGGTAATACAGTGCGATAGCCGCTGCCACAATGCCGATGGTGCGCAGGTAGCGGCGTTGCTGTGAGAAGATTTCCGGGTGCTGCTGTTTGAGCGTTTGCAGCTTTTCCGTCGAAATAGTGGGTGCCGTTATCATTTTTTCCCCTCCACGACGCGTTTGCGCAATTCACCTGAGGTGTAATCCAGCAGCGAAACTACCAGGATAATCAGCAGCAACGTCATGCTGACCTGATCGTAGCGATCGAGCTTGATATTGGTCATCAGCTCCTGACCAATACCGCCCGCCCCCACCAACCCCAGAATGGTCGACTGGCGGAAGTTGATTTCCAGGCGCATAAAACTGTACGAAAGAAACACCGGTTTCACCTGTGGCCACATGCCAAAACGCATGCGCTGTAACGGTGTCGCTCCGCAGGCCGTCAGCCCGCGCACCGGCTTGTTGGAGGCGGTTTCAATCGACTCATAAAACAGTTTGGTCAGGCTGCCAATGGTGTGCAGCGCCAATGCCAGAAAGCCCGGAATGGCCCCGATACCGAACGCCATCACGAACATCACCGCCCACGCCAGCTCCGGCATGGTGCGTAAAAAGGCTACCAGCGTGCGGATCGCCATGCGCAACGTTGCCGGGCTGTGGGTGTTGTTGGCCGCCAGAAACGCCAGAACGCCCGCCACCAGCACCGAAAGAAGGGTCGCCGCCAGCGCCAGTTGCAGCGTTTCCCAGATCAGCGGCAGTTGAATGTTCAGCCGGTAACCCCAGTAGGCCAATGACCCCTCGGTGTGCCCGTCAGCGAACAGTAAGCGCCAGTGTAAGGTCGGGATGGTTTCTGCCAGATAATCAAAGAAATGAGGGATCGACAGCCACACGGTGTGCAGGTTGAACTCGGCGATATTGCCGGCGCCCAGGTAGAGCGCCACCAGACCGAGCGACCAGATCAGCGTCTCGCGTTTTTGCTTGCTGCGAACCTGCTGGTAATAGTGCGCAAAATCTTTATTCAAAATAGATTTCCATCTTATGGAACAAGGGGTTCAGCACGCTGAACCCCTTTGGATCGATCAGGACGTAATCCGATGATTAACGGTCGCCTTTGGTCAGCTCACGCTTCATATCGATGATGTTCTGGTATTCCGCCAGGGTGGTCTCGCCGATGTGCTGTTTACCGCCCATCGCTTTGATAAAGCACTGGTGATCGTCCTTATCCAGCTTCTTGATCGCGGTGACGACTTTGGCTTTAAACTCTGCCGGCAGCGCGTTGCTCACCAGGATTGGACCGTTCGGGATTAGCGGCGACTGCCAGATAATGCGGATCTGTTTCATCAGGTCCGGGTGATCCATACGGATCATGCGGGTGAACGCGCCGCTGGTATAACCGGTGTTGTAGTCGCCGATCATCGACGCCCAGGTCACTGCACCTTCAAACTGACCGTTCAACACGCCGAGAACGTCCTGCTCATGGCCACCGGAGAAGGTCACGCTGGAGAAAGTATTGTTGTATTTGTTGTCTACCGTGCCGCCAAACAGTTTCTTGAATTCCTGGTTCGGGATCAGGAAGCCGGAGGTAGAATCCGGATCGGCGAAGCCCACGGCCTTGCCTTTCAGGTCTTCCAGCTTTTTATATGGACTACCGGCTTTAACGATCACCACCGAGTGGTAACCACGGGATTGGTCGACGTCATCAACCGCGATGCCGACGATATCCACCGCTTTCGGATCCTTGATGTACACCGAGGCAAACGACGACGGCGACATGCTCAACACCAGGTCGATCTTGCCGCCCAACAGGCCCTGAATGACGCCGGAATAGTCGGAGGAGTTACGCAGTTTGGTGTCAACGCCAAGCTCCTTGTCCAGGAACTGTTTAACGCATTGGTTATCACCAATTTGCTGGGTGGCGTTTTGCCCACCGAGAATACCCAGATTCAATACTTTGGGTGCGTCCGCTGCAGTAGCGTTAAATACCATCATCGCGCCGGCCATCAGGGTGGTCAGACTCAATACTTTTTTCATTACGCTGCCTTGTGTGTAAAGGTAAAAGTGAAGAAATACTCAATGGATTTGATTGGCTTCCTCGCCATACAGCTGGTGCAGTATCCGTTCGTTCAGTTGCGACGGATGACCGTCAAACACAATTTTGCCCTGGGCAATACCAATCACCCGGGTGCAATATTCTTTCACCAGTTCGACCGAGTGCAGATTCACCATCACCGCAATGTCGTTTTCACTGACTTTTTGCAGCGCATCCATAATGCGACGGGTGTTTTTCGGATCGAGTGATGCCACCGGCTCATCGGCCAGCAGAATTTTGGGGTTTTGCATCAGCGCACGGCAAATCGCCACGCGCTGCATCTGACCACCGGACAGGTTCTCGGCGCGCTGCAACGCATGCGGCAGCATATTGAGCCATTGCAACAGTTCGATGGCGCGGGCGCGGTCGGCGTCATCAAACAGTTTGAAGAAGGATTTCAGGGTAGAAGTGTGGCTCAGACGACCCAACAGCACGTTGGTTATCACGTCCAACCGTGGTACCAGGCAGAAGTCCTGGAAGATCATGCCGCAACGGGCACGCCACTGGCGCATTTGGCGGGCGCTCAGTTGTGCGATGTCCTGTGCCACACCGTCATCTTCAAAGTGCAGCATCTCGCCGCAGCTCGAAGGAATGGTGCCGTTCAGGGTGTGCAGCAGAGTAGATTTACCGGCGCCGGAACGGCCGATCACCGCCACGAATTCGCCAACGTGCAGGTCGAAATTGATATCGTCCAGCACTCGTTGCTGTGATTTATAAGCTTTGCCCAAGCCTTTTACCGATAACACCTTGCGGGAGGATAGCGGTTGTTGCCCTGGAAAGTCGGTGGTTGCTAGTTTTAACTGTGCCTGACCCATATGATTTCTCTGGTTTCAGTGGCTAATCATTATGGGCACCTATTAACGAATAACTTTGTGACAACGGGATGATGGTTTTATGGCCGGGAAATGACGAATGCCGTCATTTCCCGCCGGGGTTAAAAGCGAATAAGGCCTTTAATCAGCTGCTGGTTATTGATCACCTGTTCTTCATAATGCTGCGCCAGGCTGTCGAAGTCGAACTGGTGGGACAGCATCATCCGGGCGGTGATCGCCCCTGCCGCCATCAAACGGCCGACCTTGGCGAAATCCTCTTCGGTCGCATTGCGACTGCCCATCAGGGTGGTTTCTTTTTTATGGAACTCGGGGTCCGAGAATTGCAAATCCCCCTTGAACAGCCCAACAAAAACGATGCTGCCGCCGTGACGGATCAGGTTGACGGCATTGTTCATCGCCTGTCGGCTGCCGGTGGCGTCGATCACTTTCGCCGCCAACATACCGCCAAACTGGCCACGCAGTTGGGCTTCAAACTGCCCGTCCTGCGGGTCGAGCGTCGGCAGTTGCAGCACCTGCTCGACATGCCGCCGCCGTTCGGCGCTGGTATCAACCACCACCACCTGCGCCCCGTCAGCCTTGGCGATCGCCGCCACGCCCAGGCCGATGGGCCCGGCCCCCACCACCAATAGCGGATCGTCCGGCGCTATGGCCGCACGGCGAACCGCATGAGCGCTGATGGCAAACGGCTCAATCAGGGCCGCGGCCTCTGGCGCCACGTCGTCCACCGCCAGCAGGTTGCTGACCGGCACGCTGAGATACTCGCAAAAGCCGCCGTCCTGATGTACGCCAATCACCGAAATATTCTCGCAGCAGTTGGTTTTGCCACTCTGGCAGGCACCGCAATGATGGCAGGCAAGATAGGGCATCACCGTCACGCGCTGCCCTACCTGCCAGCCGGCCGTCTGACTGCCGAGACTGACAATTTCGCCGCATATTTCATGGCCCAGGACCCGCGGATAACTAAAGAAAGGTTGCTGACCGGACCAGGCGTGAATATCCGTGCCGCAAATGCCCACGGTAATCATTTTGATCACCGCTTCGGCCTGCGCAGGAATAGGTGCCGGACGCTGCTGATAAATTAATTTCGTTGGTTGCTCGAGAACTAATACTTTCATTTTTTTATAACCTCCCCTTTATTTATGGGAAGAGTTATTAAATAAAAGCGCCGCCAGGCATGAAGTCGGAAGCGAGATCTGTGAAGCAGTACAAAATAAACCGCTTTAAATTGGTTTTAAATAGATAAAAAACAGCCGAGGCTCGCATGAGCAGAACCCAGAACCTGCGCCACAATGTGGTTAACCAGATGATTGACGGTATCAATAATAACCACCTGTGCTCGCCGCTGCCCTCCCAGGCCGCATTGGCCGAAATGTACAATATCAGCCGCACCACGGTGCGCCATACGTTGACGCATTTGTTCCAACGCGGCGTGCTGGAAAAGGTCGGCGACGACTATGTGATTTTACGCCAGCCACAGCCGGAAGACGGTTTCGACTGCCAAAGCCCTTCCCTGGACGAGCAGGGAAAAAGGTTCGAAAAAGCGTTCTACCAGATGATTAATCAGAAACAGCTGCGCGCCGGGGACAGCTTCAGCGAGCTGCAACTGGCGCGCGCGGTCAATGTAAGCCCGGTGGTGGTGCGGGAATTTCTGCTGCACTTCAGCCGTTACAATCTGATCGAAAGCAGCAAGCGCGGGCAATGGCGTATGAAGCAGTTTGACCAGCGTTATGCCGAACAACTGTTCGAGCTGCGCCAGATGCTGGAAACGCACGCCCTGTCCCACTTTATCAATCTGCCGGCGCATGACCCACGCTGGCTGCAGGCCAGGGAACTGCTGAGCCGCCACCGCCAATTACGGGAAGACATCAGCGACAATTATCGCCTGTTTTCCCAGTTGGATCGCGACTTCCACCTGCTGATCCTTTCCGCCGCCAATAACCCTTTTTTCAATCAGTCGCTGGAGATCATTTCGGTGATTTTCCACTTCCATTATCAGTGGGATGAGACCGATCTTAAACAGCGTAATATCATTGCCATTGAAGAACACATGACCATTCTCAGCGCGCTTATTTGCCGTAACGATCAGGAAGCCATCAACGCGCTGCACCGCCATTTGGATACCGCCAAACAGTCGATGATCCGCTCACTCAATCAGACCATCGCCTGAGCCACAGGGTGTTTTTTATCGATAAAAAACACCCTGCCGTCATTTAAAACCGATAAAAAGCAGCAAAATACTGGCTGTCGCACGGAACCGTAACAAAACCCACCGCCTAAAATATTTCGCCCTCTAGGCTTACTGCCGACCACCTGCTAATACCTTCATTAAGACACCACCCAGGGGAATACCCGGAATAATAAATATTATTAATGCGAAATTCTGGAGGATGAAATGGAAAGAAGTCATACGATTAATACCGGGAAGGAACAGGGTGAACCCTATTCCGATCACATAATTCCGATGCCGCCGGAGGGAATGCTGGTTCGTTCGGCCAGAATTAAAAAAATTCAAACCACGGCCATGTTGTTGTTATTTTTGGCAGCCATAATCAACTTTCTCGACCGCAGTTCGCTCTCGGTGGCGAACTCCACCATCCGGCAAGAAATGGGGCTGAGCGGTACCGAAATCGGCTTGTTGCTGTCGGCATTCTCCCTGGCCTATGGCATCGCCCAATTGCCCTGCGGCCTGCTGCTGGATCGTAAAGGTCCACGCATCATGCTGGGGATCGGCATGTTTGTCTGGTCGGTATTCCAGACGCTGTCCGGCATGATCCACAGCTTTACCCAATTTATCTGGGTACGTATCGGGCTGGGAATTGGCGAAGCCCCCATGAACCCGTGCGGCGTAAAGGTGATCAACGACTGGTTCAATATCAAGGATCGCGGCATGCCGATGGGTATTTTTAATGCCGCTTCGACCATCGGGCTGGCGATTAGCCCACCGATCCTCACCGCCATGATGCTGGCCTTCGGTTGGCGCGGCATGTTTATCACCATCGGCGTATTGGGTATCGCACTGTCCATCGGCTGGTACATGCTGTACCGCAACCGACAGGACGTCAGCCTGAGCGCTCAGGAACAGGCCTATTTGAATGCCGGTAGCGTCAGCGCCCGACCTGAACCGATGAACTTTCGCGAGTGGCGTGCGCTATTCAGGAACCGTACCATGTGGGGCATGATGATTGGCTTCAGCGGTATTAACTACACCGCCTGGCTGTACCTGGCCTGGCTGCCGGGTTATCTGCAGACCACTTACCATCTGGATCTGAAAAGTACCGGGCTGCTGAGTGCCATTCCGTTCCTGTTTGGCGCCGCCGGCATGTTGTCGAACGGCTTCGTCACCGACTTTTTGGTACGTCGCGGCATGGCACCACTGAAAAGCCGCAAAATTTGCATCGTCGCCGGTATGTTACTGTCCGCTTCCTTTACTGCCGTGGTCCCTCAGGCCACCACCACCTACAGCGCGGTATTGTTGATCGGCATGGCGCTGTTTTGCATTCACTTTGCGGGGACCTCCTGCTGGGGCCTGATCCACGTGGCGGTGAATTCACGCATGACCGCTTCGGTCGGCAGCATTCAAAACTTCGCCAGCTTTATCTTTGCCTCATTCGCGCCAGTGGTCACCGGTTGGATCCTGGATACCACCCACTCTTTCAGCCTGGCCCTTACCCTCTGCTCCTGCTTTACCGTCATCGGCGCGCTGTCGTATATCTTCGTGGTTAAACACCCGATCGTTGACAGCGCCGCCTGACGCTCACCCAACAGAGGGGCTGGCACTCAATTGAGGGTAAAGAAATCCAGCCCCAATGCGGCCTTCACCTGCCCCAGCGTTTGCCGACTGACCTGGTCGGCGCGTTGGGTCCCCTGACGCAGAATGCGCAACAGCTCGCCCTTGTCGGCCAGGTATTGCGCCCGACGCGTGCGGATCGGCTCCAGCAGGCTTTGCAGGCAATCTTCCAACAGGCGTTTGATTTTCATGTCGCCCAACCCACCACGGCGATAGTGCGCCTTCAGATCCGCCACCAGCGCAGCGTCCTCGCAGAAAGCATCCAGATAGGTGAACACCATGTTGCCCTCCACCCGGCCGGGATCGTTGATATTCAGGTGGCCCGGATCGGTAAACATGCTCATCACCGCCTTATGCACCCGATCGGCGTCGGCGCCCAGGGTGATGGTGTTACCGCGTGACTTCGACATCTTGCCCTGCCCGTCCAGGCCCGGCAGACGGCTGACGTGACTTAACAATGGCTGGCACTCCGTCAAGACTTGTCGGCCGACAATGTGATTGAAACGCCGCACAATCTCGTTGGTTTGCTCCAGCATCGGCAATTGGTCGTCGCCGACCGGCACGTGAGTGGCACCAAAGGCGGTAATGTCCGCCGCCTGACTGACCGGGTAGACCAGAAAGCCGGCCGGCAGACTGCGGGAAAAGTCTTTTTCGATGATTTCACTTTTCACCGTCGGATTGCGTTCCAGCCGCGCCACGCTGACCAGGTTGAGATAATACATGGTCAACTCAGCCAACGCAGGCAGCGCGGATTGCAGGCAAATCGTGGTCTTCTGCGGGCAGATACCGACCGCCAGATAGTCGGCGACCAGATTAAGCACGTTGGTGCTGATTTTTTGCGGGTTGTTGCCGTTATCGGTCAGCCCCTGCAGGTCCGCCACCAACACCGTTTGCTGATGGTGTTGTTGCAGCTCAACGCGCTGGCGCAGTGATCCGACGTAGTGACCCAAATGCAGGGAGCCGGTGGGACGATCGCCGGTCAGAATGGTATAGCTCATTGCCTTGCTCCTGAAAGTAAATACACCGCCGGATCAACGCAATAAAAATGCCGCCAGAACCGGCGGCATTGAAAAGAGGTGTGAATACCCGTGCCGCCTTCAGAAGAGGCGCCACCAGGACTGATTGAGTGTGGTTTGCATCGGTATATTCATGCTTTTAAGTTATCCCCCAGTATGGGTGTTGTCAATCACCGCTGGTTGCCAAATTCAGCGCCTGTTCAGCGGCAATACGACAAAAAGCGTCAGTCAGCGGTGAAGCCGTGCGCCACGCCAGCGCCAGCGTATAGGCTACCGGGCTGCCTGTGCCGCTCAGTTCGCGGAACACCACGCCGGGGGATTGCAGTCTTGCAAACAGGGCCGGCATCAACGCGATCCCCACACCGCCCGCCACCAGCCCGCCGATGGTCTGCATCTGCCGTGCCTCCTGCACGATACGCGGACTGAATCCCGCCACCGCACAGGCCTGCAGGATCGCCGTGTGCATACCGGGGCCGTAATGCGCCGGAAACAGCACCCAGGGTTGATCGGCCAGGCTGCTCAACGTCACTTGCTGCTGCGTCGCCAGCGGGTGGTTTTCCGGCAATGCCAACACCATGCGATCGAACAGGAAAGGCAAGATCTGCAAGCCCTCTTGCGGCGTTACCGGCAGCACCACCATGCCAATGTCGGCGCGGTCATCGCGCAGGGCGATCAATTGCTCGGCGGTCGTCGCCTCCTGCAAATGAAACTCCGCCTGTGGATGCGCCTGACGAAACTGCCGCAGGATGCCCGGCAACAGAGCGTTTACCGTGCTGTCGACGAAGGTCAGGCGCAGCGATTCGGTCAGACCACGTGCCGCACGGCGGGTATTGCCGAGGGTGCGCTCAAACTGCGCCAGCGTTCGCCGCGCCTCAATCAGAAACACTTGCCCTGCTTCGGTGATCCTGGTGACGCGGTTGCCGCGCTCCAGCAGCAGCACGCCCAGCTCCTGCTCAATCTTTCGGATAGCGGCAGTCAGCGGGGGTTGTGCCATATGCAAGCGCTCGGCGGCGCGGTGAAAGCTCATTTCTTCCGCGACGGCAACAAATTGCCGCAGTTGGCGTAGTTCAATCACGCAATACCTTTTTCGTATTTTGAAAGCATAAATAGAGTATTGGATGTATCAATAGCAAAAGCCAATACTTTCCCGACCGCACAGTGCTGCGCCATTCCGGTGCACCCGGCGAGAAAGGAGAACAGTTATGACGCAACGTACAGCGATTGTTACCGGCGGTTCCAGCGGTATTGGGCTGGCCATCGCTCAACAACTGGCGCAACAGGATTACCGAATCGCCATCGTGGCGCGCGACCCGCAACGCCTGCAGCAGGCGGCGCAGCAAATTGGCCCCGCTACCCGCTACTATTCGGCGGACCTGAGCCGCCGTGGGCCGGTGGAAGACGTCGTCGCCCAGTTGGCAGCCGATCTCGGCACGGTGGATGTCCTGATTAACAACGCCGGATTTACCCGGGTAATTGCCGCCGATACGCCGTTGGCGCAGGCCGAACAAGAATGGGACGCGGTGATCGAAGGGAACCTGAAAAGTACCTTCCTGTTTACCCTGGCGATGTTGCCACACCTGAGCAAACCGGGCGGCCGCATCATTAATCTGAGCTCAATTGCCGCCCAATGCGGCAGCGGCAGCGCGGGTGCATTAGGTTATTCCGCCGCCAAAGCCGGGGTGCAGGGTTTTACCCTCAGTCTGGCACGCGAACTTGGCGAGTTGGGGATTACCGTCAACGCCATTGCGCCGGGGTTTATCGCCGATACTCGCTTCTTCGGCGCCGGGCTACCGCAGGACCGCATTGACGCCATTGCCGCTGAAACGCCGATGGGCCGCACCGGCCGGGTGGAAGACATCGCCAGCGCCGCACTGTGGTTGGCGTCAAAAGAAGCCTCGTTCGTCACCGGAACCATCACCTCGATTAACGGCGGTGCGCGGGTCGGTTAAGAAAACAGAGCTGGCCAAAGTGGCAGCACGCAGGGCGGGATTGAAATAACGTTAGCGGGCCCAACGCATATATCGGGCCCGTTTTTTATCTGGCGATCAGAAGTGAATTTCCGCCGTCGGCAGCGCGTTGATCAACACGCCGTAGCTTTCAATATTCGATAGTGTGGCGTTGTGATGGGCGCGGATCTGCAAGCCAGTAGCGTGGGCTTTGTCATGACTGGTATGGGCGTCGGCGGCCAGCGTCACCGGATAGCCTAACCCGGCGGCACGACGAGTGGTGGTGTCGACACAAAACTCGCTGGAGTAGCCGCAAACCACCAGGTGCGAAACAGCGTTAGCCACCAGCAACGGCCCCAGTCCGGTCCGCAGGAAGGAGTCCGGCGTGGTTTTCTCCACCCGATGATCGCCGTCTTTAACTTGCAAACGGCCGTCAATCTGCCAGGCATCGCTGCCGTGCGCCAGCTCATCGTCCGGAGTCTGGTGCTGGATAAAAATCACCGGTACTCCAGCCCGACGGGCAGCAGTGCTCAAACTGTTAATGCGATCAATCGTCGCTTCGGCATCGGCCGGCGGCGGCGTAAATAACCCTTGCTGCACATCAATAATTAACAGAGCGGACGTCATGATAACTCCCGTGAATTTAATCGGCGATCAGCATAGCGGTTGGCGCGGACGGAAGATATGGTCAACGCCCTGCTCACGTAACTTATTCACCAGATCGTGACCACCATTCGGTGTCGCGTGCGCCAGCAGACGCTCGGCCTCAAATACCGGGCTGGCCCAGAAGATATTCACCGGGTCGCCATACTGTTTTGGCAGGTTCAGGTGCTCGCTATACGGGTAAAACGACGAGGAAAGCACGTAGCCCTCATAACCCTGTGGTGCCACCTCAGATTCCAGAGTATGACCTTCGCCAAACCAGGTAATCTTAGCCCATGGCGCATGGGCGAACCCGGCCAGTGCGCTGGCCATCTGCACCGCGTTCTCTTCGGTCATGTACTGCCCGTCGATGGCGATGCCCATTTCCATGCGGCGGTAATGGGAAGCGTCGTCGTTGAACAGGATCTCTACCCACGGCATTGGGCGGATACTGACGCCCATGGTGAGAAAATAGTAGATGCCGTCGCGCTCATGTTGGGTGATGGCCATTGGTGGCCACTTGCCCTGATCGATCGCGTAGTATTTCACCGAAGGGCCAAAATGCTGATCGTAAATCGCCTGATAGTCGTTCTGCATTTTTGGCCATGGGTTACCCTCTTCCCGCTGCCAACTGCGCCAGAACTGGCGGGTGTTTTCCGCCAGCGCATACTGGGTATTGGTGGAGGCGGATCCCAGCGGATAAGCCAATGGACTTTCCTTGATGCAACTGGCGGAATAGCACACCGAGTGGTCAATATACAGGCTCCAGCCGGGGATCACCGCCAGCAGTTGGCCGTAATACCACAGCGCCGCACCGTCGTCGCTTTCCGTCCAGACTACCATCAGCCCTTCCGGGTTCAGTGGCGCTTCACCCTCCAGATTGCGGCAAAACTCGGCGGCCAGCATCGGTGGCTGTCCCAGTGCCAATGCCGCACTGTCTTCCTGCTGCGGCGCGGCCGCCAGGTTACGCAGCCAGCAGGCGCGCACCTGAAAACGTTCGCTATTTTCTTCTGAAGGATAAATATAAAAATAGGCAGCCCGACTATCTTGCTGAACCACCGCCACCAGCGTCTGGTTCTCATTACTGACTTCAGCAAGTACCTGTGACTCGTTCATATAACCTCAAATAGGGTCAAGGCGCAGAATAACGCTGCACGCTAAATAAAATGGAAATTGGCTTTCGCCCAGTGTAAAGCGCATTAGCGGTCGGATCACCCGTAAAAGTCTCAAAAGTGTCCCTAAACATTGGGTTATTGGTAAGAATTATAGCGTGCGCGGGTTCAGACTGGTCGGCCAATTCGCCGTAGTGCACGTTGATAGGAGCCGTTGCGCATCGAGGCTCGCAACACTTTACCTACGCCACCGACACCGGCGCGCACCAGTTTTTGCCGCAGGACGCCGGGAGAAAAACCAAACTGCTGCTGCGCCCACTCCGGTAGCAGATCTATGCCCGCCTGCATCACCAATATGCCAAAAGGTCGTGCCAGCACGCTCGGTGCCGGGGCCGCCAACAGAATACGAGCCACTTCCTGCGTGCGCTCATCGCACACCAACTGTGACCGCATGCGCTGCAGGTAATCCTCGACCGCCGCGCAAGAGATGGGGATATCGCGTGCCCCCAGTGCAGCGGCGACTCGCGCCGTCTCACGGTAATAGCCGTCCTGCTGTTCGCGGGAAAGATGCGGATTGCGGTAGCGTAAATGGCTGGCTAAAAAGCAGCTGCTTTCCACCACGTGCACCCAGGTGAGCAAGTCAGGATCGCTGGCGGCATAAGGCCTGCCGTCGCTGCTGACGCCGTTGACCCGCAGGTGAATGGCTTTGACTTTGGCGATCAGCCGTTCAGCCTCGGCGGTGGGGCCAAAGGTGGTGACGGAGACAAACTGGCTGGTGCGGCGCAGGCGGCCGAGCATATCGTCGCGGAAATTGGAATGATCCCAGACGCCGGCCAGCGCCAACGGGTGCAGCATCTGCAGCAGTAAGGCACTGACGCCCCCGCACAGCATGGTGGTGAAATCACTGTGTACCTGCCAAATGACCGACTGCGGCCCATACAGGCCCGGATCGCCCGGCGGGTTTTCAAAATCGACATCGCCAAGCGCCAGCCCGGTCAGGCCGATCACCTGTTTTTCTATCGCTGCACGTATCACTTCCATCCTGACTGACCCCCATTATCGCCTGGCGGCCAGTGTAACATGCAGCGGAAGGCCGCTTTTAACTCTGCGGGTCGAGATCGCCCAGCAGCACAATCTTGCCGGCAAAGCTGCGATCCTCCAGCCGGCGGTGAGCGGCCGCCCCTTCACTGAGCGGGAAGGTTTCGATATGGGGCACGGCAAACTCGCCGTTCTGCCAACTACTGAACAGACGCTCGGCTCTTTCTCTCCTTGCCCCGGCGCTATTAAGGTAGGTCCAGAGGTCGCCACCGACCACGCCTTTGGAATCCATCATCAGGTCGTAGGCGGAAATAGCGGGTGTCTCGCCACCTGCCATGCCGAAAGTGACCACCCGACCGCCGGGACGCAGCGCGTCGATGCTCTGTTGCAGCGTGATGCCCACCGAGTCAAAACCGTACTCAACGCCACCGTCGGTCAGCACGGCAATTTGCGCGACCCAATCCTGCTGATAAGTGAAAGCTGCCGCTGCGCCGTTGTTCAGTGCGATCTGCTGTTTGTACGCCGAAGACACCACGGCGTAAACCTGTGCGCCACGCGCCGCCAGCATACGCGTCAGAATTTGTCCGACACCGCCCGCCGCTGCATGCACTAAAGCACGATCGCCCGCTTTCACCTGCACGCTGTCATTAATCAGGTACTGCGCCGTTAGCCCCTGCAACAAAATTGAAGCTGCTTCGACGTCGCTCAGTGCCTGTGGCAGCCGCAGTGCATGCTCCACCGGCACGTTGATTCGCGTGGCGTGGCAGAATGGGACATCAGCGAAACCAATTCGCTCCCCCAACTGCCAGCCATCAACCCCTTCGCCCACGGCGATAATGGTTCCCACACCTTCGTAACCGCCGATATGTGGCGGGTTGCCGTGCAGCACGTAATTGCCCTTGCGGCGGTAGATATCAGCGAAATTCAGCCCGGCGGCCCCCATGCGCACCTGCACCGCACCCGCCGGTACCGCTGGCGTCGGCAGCTCAAGGTATTCGAGCACGTCCGGCCCGCCAAAATGTTCAAATGCTAATGCGTGCATGTTGCTGCTCCGAAAAGTTTCCGCCAATAACACACTGACGGTCGATAGAATGATTATCGCAAAGCGCTATAATCAGGAGAAGTGGCCCACAGAGCATTCAGAAAACACCAGGGGTTTATAATGGACCGATTAACCAGCATGGCGGTGTTTGTGCGGGTGGTGGAAAAAGGCAGCTTCGTTGCCGCCGCCGAGGAGATGGCAATCTCCCCGACCATGGTCGGCAAACACATCCGCTACCTGGAGCAACGGCTGAATGCGCCGCTGCTGAACCGTACTACCCGCAGACAGGGGCTGACCGAGACCGGGCGAGTGTTCTACGAACGTTGCCGCCGTCTGTTAGCTGACGCCGATGCCGCCGAAGCTAGTGCCCGGGCGCTATTGAGCTCCCCCAGCGGCCTGCTGCGCATCAGTGCCCCCGTCACTTTCGGCAACCGCGTACTGACGCCGATCCTCACCGAGTTCCTGCAGCGGCACCCGGAGGTAGAAGCGGAAGTGGTGCTGTCGGACCGCAAGGTAGACTTGATTGAAGAAGGCTACGAGGCGGCGTTTCGCATCGGGCCGGTGGCAGACGATGGCCTGGTGGCCCGCGCCCTGCCCGATTACCGCATGACGCTGGCCGCCTCACCGGACTATCTGGCCCAGCAGGGTGTGCCAACCCAGCCGGAGCAACTCAGCGCACACAGCTGCTTTGGTTTTAGTCAGTGGGACGGCAACCATTTCTGGCGCTTGCAGGGGCCACAAGGGGAAGTCAGCGTGCCGGTCAGGCCGCGGCTGCGGATGGACTCTGGCGAAGGGGTACGTCGGGCGGTGCTGGCCGGTTTCGGCATCGCGCTGCATGCCTGCATGCTGCTGGATGAAGATATTGCCAGCGGCCGATTGGTCCGGGTGCTGCCGGATTATTCACCGCTATCGCGGCCAATGCATCTGGTCTATCTGCCCGAACGACGGCAGTCACCCAAGCTGGAAGCTTTTATCGCCCTGACCGTCGCCAGACTCTGGGGCCGCGTTTAAAATAAGTAAATCAACACAGGAGTTTCCATGATCACTATCCGAGCACGTGCAGCACAAGACAATGCGCAACTGGCGGAGATTTGGCAGCGTTCGGTACGCGCCACCCACCATTTTCTCAACGAAGAGAATATCGCCCAACTCTACCCGTTGGTGCTTAACGACTATTTGCCGGCGGTTGACGTTTGGGTTGCGGAAGACCGGCCCGGTCATCCCTGCGGTTTTATCGGGCTAAGCGGCAATAAAGTAGAAATGCTGTTTATCGATGCGGAGCAACGTGGCAAAGGCGTCGGCAGAGCGCTGCTGGCCCACGCCGAATCGCTGCATGATGAGTTGCAGTTGGATGTTAATGAACAGAACCCGCAGGCCAGCGGTTTTTACCGCCACTACGGTTTTGAAATTACCGGCCGTTCGGCACTTGACGGTCAGGGCAATCCTTTCCCGCTGCTGCACATGAAGCTCGACAAGCGTTAAATGCAATAAAGCGGCCAAAGCCCCGTTGGCCGCGGTTTCACCATCACCTCTGCTCATCACTTTATATATCAAATAAGAATATCTAATAGAATCTATATTCTTCCTGTCACTATAAACCCCCGGTAGGATTGCCCTGTATTCACCAGCAACAGACATCCCGCCTGCCCTTATTCCAGGAAGCCGAACACTGCCTGGCGTTACGCACCCTGGGCGGAATTCTGTGACGTATTAATAAGGATCAACTTCGCTATGATCGTTCTTTCGAACGTTTGCAAAACTTTTGACAGTGCACAGGGCCGCGTCGTCGCGGTGGATGATGTCAGTCTGGCCGTTGAAGCCGGGCAAATCTACGGCATTATCGGCTACAGCGGAGCGGGTAAAAGCACCCTGATCCGTTTGCTTAACGGGCTGGAGGCACCCACCAGCGGCAACATTCAGGTCGAGGGGTTCAATATCGCCGGAGCCAGGGGCGACCAGTTACGCCAGGCACGCCTGAAAATCAGCATGGTGTTTCAGCATTTCAACCTGCTGTGGTCACGCACCGTCAGCCAGAATATTGCCTTCTCGATGCAAATAGCCGGCGTGCCCAAAGCGCAAATAAACCCACGCGTGGCCGAGCTTATCGCACTGGTTGGCCTGCAGGGGCGTGAGGATGCTTATCCTTCGCAGCTTAGCGGCGGACAGAAACAGCGCGTCGGCATCGCCCGCGCCCTGGCCAATAACCCTGGGGTGTTACTGTGTGATGAGGCCACCTCAGCGCTCGATCCCCAGACCACCGACTCGATTTTGGATCTGCTGCTGGATATCAACCGCAAACTGAACCTGACCATCGTGCTGATCACCCACGAGATGCACGTAGTGCGCAAAATTTGCCACCGCGTGGCGGTGATGGAAAACGGCCGCATCGTCGAAGAAGGCCCGGTGATCGATGTTTTCACCCGGCCGCAGCAGCCGATTACCCAGCAGTTCGTTAAACAGGTTTCGCAATATCAGGAAACCGAGGAAAACTTTAACCCTTTACTGGCTCAGCATCTGCCGGGCGCAATTTTCAAGCTGACCTTTGTCGGAGTGCAAACCCATCAGGCGGTGATTTCCGACGTGATCCTGCGCTACAAGGTGAGCATTAACATTCTGCACGGCAAAATCAGCCAGACGCTGAACGGCTCCTTTGGCGAGCTGTATATCCACGTCGAAGGCAACAACCTGCAAATCGACAGCATGCTGAAATTATTGAGAGAACAACAAATCGCCGTTGAGGTGATTAAACATGATTGAGTCATGGTTCCCTCATTTGCGTATTGACCAGTTGCTGAACGCCACCTGGGAAACCCTGTACATGACCGGCATCGCCGGGTTGGCCACGTTGGTGCTTGGCATCGTACTGGGCGTACTGCTGTTTCTGACCTCTCGCGGCCAACTGTTGCAAAACCGCGCCGTCTATTCGCTGATTTCAGTGCTGGTCAACGTATTCCGCTCCATCCCCTTCATCATTCTGATCGTGCTGCTGATCCCGTTCACCAAGACGCTGATCGGCACCATTTTGGGGGCCGATGCCGCGCTGCCGGCGCTGATTGTCGGCGCCGCGCCCTTCTACGCCCGGCTGGTTGAAATTGGCCTGCGCGAGGTGGACAAGGGAGTCATAGAGGCGGCACGTTCCATGGGGGCCAAAACCAGCACCATTATTTTCCGCGTGCTGCTGCCGGAGTCTTCCCCGGCGCTGGTTTCCGGAATTACCGTCACCCTGATAGCACTGGTGAGCTACACCGCCATGGCCGGAGTGATCGGCGCTGGCGGGCTGGGCAATCTGGCCTATCTGGAAGGTTTTCAACGCAATCACGGTGACGTGACGCTGGTGGCGACGCTGACGATCCTGCTGATCGTTTTCGTTATCCAGTTCATCGGCGACACCATTACAACAACGCTCGATAAACGATAAATAACCAGGGAATAATGATGATGAAAAAGCAAATAATGATGCTGGCTTTCGCCTCACTGACCGCGTTGAGCTCCTTTGGCGCCGCCGCGGAAACTAAACTGGTGGTTGGCGCGTCCAACGTGCCGCACGCGGAGATCCTCGAACAGGCCAAGCCGATTCTGGCGAAGGAAGGCATCGATCTGGTGATCAAACCTTTCCAGGACTACATCCTGCCGAACACCGCGCTGGCCAGTCACGATATTGACGCCAACTATTTCCAGCACGTGCCCTACCTGAATTCGGTGCTGAAGGACCATGCAGGCGATAAGAGTTACGACTTTGTCAGCGCCGGGGCCATCCATATCGAGCCGATCGGCATTTACTCCAAGAAATATAAAAGCCTGAAAGATCTGCCGGACAACGGCAAAATCATCATGCGTGATGCCGTGGCGGAAGAAGGACGCATTCTGTCTATCTTTGAAAAGGAAGGCGTAATTAAGCTGAAACCGGGCGTGAGCAAGGTCGATGCTCGCATTTCTGACGTGGTGGAAAACCCGAAACACCTGAAGTTCCTGGCGAACGTGGAAGGCGCGCTACTGCCGCAGATGTACAACAACGATGAAGGCGACGCGGTGGTGATTAACGCCAACTACGCCATCGATGCCGGACTGAACCCGACCAAAGACCCGATCGCGGTCGAAAGCGGTGAAAACAACCCGTATGCCAACATTATCACCGTGCATAAGGCCGACGTGAACAAGCCGGAAATCGTAGCGCTGGTGAAAGTGCTGCACTCCAAGGCGATTCAGGACTTCATCCGTCAAAAATACCAGGGCGCGGTGATCCCGGTTAACCAGTAATGCCCAATCAGGCCGCAGCAATGCGGCCTGATTTCCTGGCGAGTGCCCTTCCCTAGACCTTATTACCCACCTGACTCAGCCGCGGCCAAACCAGCATCAATGCATCGAGCAGATTGAACAAATCCTCGCGGCTGGCCCCTTCACGAGCCTGAACCGACATCCCTTCAATGGTACAGACGATATATTTCGCCAACAGCGCGGTATCGGTTTTCGCCAATAACTCCCCCTGCTGTACCTTGCGGTCAAAACAGGCTCTCAGGCTGGCTTCATTCGAATGATGTTTTTTACGCAGCATCTCGGCCACTTCATCGGAAGACGAAGACAGCGCCGCAGAGGCACAGACCATAAAGCAGCCGGACGGCGTATCCGGATCGGTAAACACCTCCGCTGAAGAGCGAACGTAGGCCTCAACGATTTCCGCTATCGGCAAATCCCGCTCCAACAATTGATTGGTGCAGGTGGTGTATTTTTGCAGATATCGCTCCACCGCCGCGCGGAACAGCCCTTCCTTGTTACCGAACTCGGCGTACAGCGTTGGCGCTTTGGCACCGGTGACTTCTACCAGATCGGCCAGCGACGTAGAGTCATAACCGTGCCGCCAGAACAGATCGAGCGCGCTGTCCAGCGCACGGTCGCGATCAAACTGCTTCGGTCTGCCACGCGTTTTTTTGGCGCAGACTTCTTCATTGATACTCATAGACCCTCTCTTATCCCGCTCCGCAGCAGGGCTTGGCAATTAAATTAACGATCATTATAAAAAAATATTGCGCTGCCGTCGAGAAGCGATTAACATTTAGTTATCGATCGTTAAGTAATTATGACGACAAAGATTAACCAACCCAGTTTACGCTTCTGATATAGGAATTAACATCATGAAAAACTTAAAAATTACTCTTGCCGCCATTGCATTGGCCTCTGCTTCTTTCGGTAGCTTCGCCGCTGACCTGGTTCACAACCAACCGGCAGATCAGCAAAAACTCGGCGTGATCACCGTCAGCGGTGCTTCCGATATCAGCTCGCTGGAAGCCGATTTGGCAGCCAAAGCAGATGCAGCCGGTGCAAAATCATTCCGCATCATTGGTGCCGGTGGCAACAATCAACTGCATGGCACCGCGGTAATCTATCAATAACAATAAGTTAATCGTCAATTACCCGGCTGGTAGTGAACGTTACTCCTCCGGTTAACGACTAGAACAAAAAAATTAATTAACGAACACTAAAAAAATAGTTGCAAAGCGCCGAAGTGGCGTCTAACATTAAATTATCGATCGTTAATTAATTTAACGACCCCAATAAAAAACTTTGTACAGAATACCAAGATAGGAAATAAGACTATGAAAAACCTGAAAATCACCATCGCCGCCATCGCACTGGCTTCTGCTTCATTCGGTAGTTTCGCCGCCGATCTGGTTAACGCCCAGCCGGCCAATCTGCAAAAAGCCGGTGTGGTTACCGTTAGCGGGGCTTCCGACCTGACCAGCCTGGAAAACAAACTGGCTGCCAAAGCGGATGAAGCCGGCGCCAAATCATTCCAGATCATCTCAACTACCGGTGACAACAAGTTGCACGGTACTGCGATCATCTACAATTAATTGCCGAATCAGCAATTGTGCAAAGAGGCGGCCCTGGCCGCCTTTTGTTTTATTGCCCCGCCGAAAATCGTTCTGCTCCACAAGTAGTATTCAGTCGTTTTGCAAATCTTTCAGCATATAGATATCGCAGCCGTGGTGGCCGGTATTGCCACGCTTTTCCGTCAGCAAAGTGAAACCCAGCGCATGATATAACCCCAGCGCTTCTTTGAGTTGCTCGGTGGTTTCCAGATAGCAGTAACGGAACCCCGCCGCACGTGCTGCTTTCAGCGCCTGCACTACCATATAGCGCGCCATTCCCAACCCCCGTACACAGGGTTTAAAAAACAGTTTTTGCAATTCACAGTATCCGGCATCTCCCCCCTTCAGAGGTGCAATGCCTACGCCCCCCACCACCTCCCCATGTTGTTCCAGTACCCAATACTTACCGCCGTTATCCTGGTAAACACCGGTCAGGCGATCCAGATCGGGATCATGCAGACTGACGCCTTCCATTTTATCCATAGCGTACTCGCGAAATACGCTACAAATAATGCCGGCCATCGCGGCGTCATCACTCTGGGTTATCGGGCGTACCAGCAAAGCGGCATCGCGCTGCTTGCGTGCGCTGCGTAATGCCGCAGTCATCTTTTTCATTGCCGCTGTCGTTGCGGCCAATTCATCGTCGTCCAGCTGCGCCAACGCGTCTTGCATAAAACCGTCGGCGTTGGCTTCAATTGCCGCCAGCGTTTTGCGTCCCAACTTGGTCAGTTGATTCAGGTTATGCCGTTTGTCATGCGGATAATCCACCGCTTCAACCATGCCTGCGGCAACCAGGCTGCGTACCGCCCGACTGGCGCTGGCCTTATCGATGCACAGTCGGGCCGCCAGTTCGGTAATGCCCAGCGGCAATCCATTGACCTCAATCAGAATGTGGATCTGCAACGGCGAAAAACGGGTCCCGTTACTTTGTTTATTCAACATGCCCAACTCTCTGACCAAATTACGTGACAACGCCCTGAAATCTCTGATGTTCATAGTCAATCTCCCTGTCTGCGTGAGCAGCAAAACCCCGCACTTAGTTGATAGTGTTATCTAAATTCCCACTACCATAGCGGATCTTTGATAAGGGATAAATCCTGATCAAACAGAACCTTGGCACCAACCAGGTAAATCAACCGGAGTTAAATTCCGAAAAATAACCAACTCATGAAATAAAAAATCAATTAACCCAGGATGAGCGAACGATAAATCAGTCAAAAAACAGGCGATCGGGAAGCTCCGCCAACCGATGAATAACAAACCTGGGCAATGCCTTGTATTTTAATGGACTATTTCGTGCCCGATACCGGCACTTACGTCGGCATTAAGTTACTTTTTGTTACACATACCTAAAGTTCTATCTCTGCAACCAAGCGCCCAAACCGAGTTTCCCTTTTGCCAAAACTAGCCCATGCTGTAACGGTATGGGGTGGGCCACCGCTCATTCTGCACCTCTCTCTGGCAAATAGGGCGGCTTGCTCATGACGAAAAAAACTACCTTGCTGCAGTTTTTCCATTGGTATTACCCGGATGGCGGTCAGTTATGGCCAGAGGCAGCCGAACGCGCCGCGCAAATTGCGCAGTTGGGCATCACCGATCTGTGGCTGCCCCCCGCTTATAAGGGGGCTTCCGGCGGCTATTCGGTGGGTTACGACAGCTATGATCTGTTCGATCTGGGCGAGTTCGACCAAAAAGGCAGCCGCGCCACCAAATACGGCGACAAAGAAGCGTTGGCAAACGCCGTGACTACGCTACGCGACAATGGCGTACGGGTGATTTATGACGTGGTTTTCAACCATAAGCTAGGTGCCGACGAAAAAGAACAGGTGCACGTCTACAAGGCGGATGCCAACAACCGCAACGATATTAATGACCAGGGCTTCGACGCCCTGGCCTACACCCGCTTCACTTTCCCCGGCAGACAAGGCACCTATTCCAAATTCATTTGGGATTACAAATGCTTTGGCGGGGTTGATTACGTTGAGCAGCCCGATGAAAAAGGCGTGTTCAAAATCGCCAATGACTACGGTGACGACGGCTGGAACGATCAGGTCGGTGATGAGAAAGGCAACTACGATTATCTGATGGGGGCGGACGTCGAATTCCGCAACCCGGCGGTGGTGGAAGAGCTGAAATACTGGGCGCGCTGGCTGCTGGAAACCCTGCCCTGCGATGGCTTCCGGTTGGACGCAGCCAAACACATTCCGGCCTGGTTCTTTAAAGAGTGGGCTGACCACGTGCGCGACAGCGCGCAACGCGATCTGTTTATTGTCGCCGAATACTGGTCGCACGATTTGGCCGCGTTGCAACAGTATATTGACCTGGTCGAGGGCAAAGTGATGCTGTTCGACGTAGCCTTGCACCTGAAGTTTCATCAGGCATCGAAACAGGGAGACGGGTTCGACATGGCGCAGATTTTCACCGATACCCTGACCGCGGCCGATCCGGCCCATTCGGTCACGCTGGTCGCCAACCACGACACGCAGCCGTTACAATCGCTGGAAGCACCGGTCGAACCCTGGTTCAAGCCGCTGGCCTACGCCCTGATCCTGTTGCGCGAACAAGGCGTGCCCTGCGTGTTCTATCCTGACCTGTACGGTGCCAGCTATAAAGATAAAGGCAGCGACGGCCAGGAATACCAGATTGATATGCCGGTCATCCCTGAGCTGGAAAAGTTGATTCAGGCACGACAACGCTTTGCCAACGGCGTGCAAACCGATTATTTTGATGATAAAAACTGCGTGGCCTTCAGCCGCAGCGGTACCGCCGACGCCCCTGGTTGCGTAGTGGTGCTCACCAACGGGGCTGAAAGTGGCAAAGCGGTTTCGCTGGGCACTGAACTGGCACATAAAAACTGGCGCGACCTGCTCGGTAACCGTCAGGATGAGGTCACCACCGACGAACAGGGGAACGCCACTTTCCCGGTTAACGGCGGCAGCGTCAGCGTTTGGGTACTGGCAGAAACCCTGTAGCGGGTGCGCCGCTGCGATCATGTATCGCAGCGGCGGCAAACTAAATTTTGCCTTTCGGGTCTAAATTGAGGTAACACCTTAGCAAACCATTCACACCGGAGCCTAAATAGGGTACAAGGCTGCATGAAAATTCCAAAACGACTCCAGCCATTGGTAGATGATGGTTTAATCGACGACGTCATTCGCCGTTTGAAAAGTGGCAAAGAAGCCGACGTCTTTATCGTGCGCTGCGGCGAAGAGATCCGCTGCGCCAAAGTTTACAAAGAAGCAGACAAGCGTAACTTCAAGCAGGCAGTGAACTATCAGGAAGGCCGCAAGGTGCGTAACAGCCGCGATGCGCGTGCCATGAGCAAAGGGTCGAAATTCGGTCGCCAGCAGCAGGAAGAAGCCTGGCAGAACACCGAGGTCGACGCGCTGTACCTGCTCGCCAAAGCGGGCGTGCGTGTGCCGCAACCGGATATCTGTCTCGATGGCGTGCTGCTGATGGAACTGATCACCGACGAAGAAGGCCTGGTAGCTCCACGTCTGAGCGATGTTACCCTGACGCCGGAACAGGCACGGGCCGATCACGCACTGATGATGAATTACGCAGTGCGCATGCTGTGTGCCGGTCTGGTACATGGTGACTTGTCGGAGTTCAACGTGTTGATGGACAAAGATGGGCCGGTGATTATCGATCTGCCACAGGTGGTGGATGCCGCAGCCAACAACCACGCCAAAAGCATGTTCGAACGTGATATCAACAACATGTCGCATTTTTACGGCCAGTACGCGCCGGAACTGCTGGGCAGCAAATACGCCAAAGAGATTTGGGCGCTGTATCAGGAAGGTAACCTGACGCCGGCCAGCGTGTTGACCGGCAAGTTTGTCGAAAGCAACAAACACGCCGATGTCGGTTCAGTGCTGGAGGAAATCCAGGCAGCCAGCGAAGAGCACCAACGCCAGTTGATGGCCCGTAACGAAGAAGATTAAAAGCCCCCCGGTCATCTCTGCGTGGCCGGGGCTTATTCAATCCTGAAGACAGCCAAACACATTAAAAATCATCATCCGCATTCCCCCCCACGCTCATTTTACGCTATAACAAGCTAGCCCTGTCGTCTCTGAAAGGAAAGCTCATGACCGCTACCGCGCCGCAATTCTGGCGTGATCCGCAGCTCCCTTTTGTGGAAGCTCGCGCCATTGAAGATGGCCGCAAAGTTTGTTACGCCCTGCATAGCCATGAAATTTTCTCCATCGGTGCTATCACCGGCGGTACCAGCATTTATATTAACGGCCACCAACAGCGGCAGGTCAGTACCGGCGACGTGGTGATCATTAACCCGCAGCAGGCCCACGCCTGCAACCCCATCGGCGACCAGCGCTGGTCATACATCATGTTTTATATTGATGCCACCTGGCTGGGTAAACTGCAGCAAGAGATTGCCGGTGGCGACGGTGGTTTTATCCCATTTGATCAGGTCATCAGCCGTGACCCTGCCCTGTTCAATGGCCTGAACCGGCTTTATTCCCTTTTGATCGACCCGCAGCACTGCCAGTTGGAAAAACAAATCGCCCTGGTGGAATACTTTACCGAGCTACAAATCTGTCAGGACGATGTTCGCCTGCCTGCCGCCGAAGCCGAGCATCCGAGACTCAAGGCGGCGGCGACCTTTATCAGCCAACATTGCACTCAACCACTGACGCTGGAAGCCATCTGCCAGGCGGCAGCGCTCTCACCCTCTTACTTGATTCGCGCCTTTAAGCGACGTTACGGCATGACGCCGCACGCCTACCTGGTCAATCAGCGCATTCAGTTCGGCCATCGTCTGCTGAAACGGGGCTATCCGATCGCCGCGGTTGCCAGCGAAAGCGGCTTTGCCGATCAGGCGCACTTTCAACGCACCTTCAAACTGCTACTGGCTGCCACCCCCGGCCAGTACCAAAACCCGCGCTAAACGCCGTCGGCCAGCAGATAGCAGGCACTGGCCGCCAACAGCAACGCCATCAAACGATTAAAACGCTGCACATTGCGAGCCTGTTGCAATACCCCGCTCAGCATCGCGCCGGTGTAGGCCCAGCAGGCCACCGAGGCATAGCAGATGACAAAATAAATCACCGCGAACTGCCATAACAGCAAGCGGTCACCGTCGGCGACAAACGCCCCCAGACTGGCCACCGATGCCAACCAGGCTTTAGGGTTCAGCCACTGCAACAAGGCGCCATACCAGAACGAAGGCGCTTGCGACGGGCTGCCATTGCCCAGCCGTCCGTCGTCAAAGGCCAGTTGATAAGCCAAAAACAGTAAAAACGCGATACCTGCCCACTGGATCACCTGAGTCAGCACCGGCCACAGCGTCAGTAACTGGTGCAGCCCCAGCCCAATCAGAATCAATAGCAGGGTAAAACCCAGCGTGGCACCAAAAACATGCCGCAGGGTAGCGTTAAAACCAAATTGCGCCCCGGCGCTCAGCGCCACGATATTGACCGGGCCGGGGGTGATGGAGGAGGCCAGCGCAAAAGCGGCCATCGAAAGATAAATATTCATTACGGGCACCTGAGAAAGAGTTCACAGATGCCAGACTGACGGCCAGAGTAAGCAATGTATTGAATAAAATTACCCTGGCGTACTGGCCTAACCCGGCATCAGGCCGATAAAGCTGGTTTTCTTGCGCGGCCCGGTCATCAACGCCTCCAGTTTTTCCACGCATTGCAGATAGTGCGGCGTCTTTTTGTGGGCGGCGACGGCCTGCTCGTCCCGGTAGGCTTCATAGATATAAAAACGCGTCGGGATGGTTTCATCCTGCAACACGTCAAAACGCAGATTGCCCGGCTCTTCGATCGCGCCCAGATGATTGGCGCGGAAGACCTCAATAAACTCGTCGATTTTGTCCTGTTTAACGTTAATTTCTACCAGAGTGACGTGCATGGTGGCTCCTTGTTTCACCTTGAAGGTCTATACCCTATAGCTTTCCAACCATAGGTTTATTCCCGCTGATTTACCCCCCGCAACGGCAATTTTGCAGCACAGTTCACAAATCCTGCCGGCCTCGCCGTTTCCCTCATCAGTACAAAGTACAGGCCATCTATAGTTAAGATCCCAACCCCAGAGAGTGTGAGCTATGGATAACTATTTGATGGCGCTGGACGCAGGTACCGGTAGCATTCGCGCGGTCATCTTCAGTCTAGCAGGCAATCAGATCGCTCAGGGCCAGGCGGAATGGCGGCATCTGGCGGTGCCGGGGGTGCCCGGCTCGATGGAGTTTGACCTGGCCCATAACTGGCAACTGACCTGCCAGTGCATTCGCCAGGCGCTGCAAAACGCCGGTATTTCCGGCCAGGCGATCCGTTCCATCGCCTGTTGCTCGATGCGCGAGGGCATAGTGCTTTACGATCGCGACGGCACGCCGATCTGGGCCTGCGCCAACGTTGACGCGCGTGCCAGCGAGGAGGTCAGCGAGCTGAAAGAGCTGCATAACCATAATTTCGAACGTGAGGTTTACCAATATTCGGGCCAAACGTTGGCGTTAAGCGCCATGCCGCGCCTGCTGTGGTTGGCGCATCACCGGCCGGATATTTACCGTCAGGCTGCGACGCTGACCATGATCAGTGACTGGCTGGCGAACATGCTGAGCGGTGAACTGGCGGTCGATCCTTCCAACGCCGGGACTACCGGCATGCTGGATTTGGTCAGCCGTGACTGGCGACCAGCGTTGCTCGACATGGCCGGGCTACGCGCCGATATGCTGTCACCGGTGAAAGAAACCGGCACTGTACTGGGACACGTCACCGAACAGGCGGCCCAACAAAGTGGCCTGCTGCGCGGTACGCCGGTAGTGATGGGCGGCGGCGATGTGCAACTGGGTAGCCTTGGGTTGGGGGTGGTGCATGCCGGGCAAACTGCGGTATTGGGGGGTACCTTCTGGCAACAAATCGTCAATCTGCCGGAGCCGGCCACCGATCCGGAGATGAACATCCGTATCAATCCGCATGTGATCCCGGGTATGGCGCAAGCAGAGTCGATCAGCTTCTTCACCGGATTGACCATGCGCTGGTTCCGCGATGCCTTCTGCGCCGAAGAAAAACTGATGGCAGAACGGCTGGGAGTGGATGCCTACAGCCTGATGGAAGAGATGGCTGCACGTGTCCCCCCAGGGGCCTACGGAGTGATGCCAATCTTCTCCGATGCCATGCATTTCAAAACCTGGTACCACGCCGCGCCTTCGTTTATCAATCTGTCGCTCGACCCGGAACGCTGCAACAAACAAACGCTGTTTCGTGCCCTGGAAGAGAACGCCGCGATTGTTTCGGCTTGCAATCTGGAGCAGATCGCCCGTTTTTCCGGCGTACAGGCACGTTCACTGGTGTTCGCCGGCGGTGGTTCGAAGGGTAAGCTGTGGAGCCAAATTCTCAGCGACGTGACTGGCCTGACGGTGCGCGTGCCGGTGGTGAAAGAAGCCACTGCGCTGGGCTGTGCGATTGCTGCCGGCGTGGGAGCCGGGCTATATGAGTCGCTGGCACAAACCGGCGAGCAACTGGTGCGCTGGGAGCTTGAGTATCAGCCGGATATGGCCAATCATCAGCTGTACCAACGACAAAAAGAAACCTGGCAGCAGGTCTATGCCGACCAGCTAACTCTGGTAGACCATGGCCTGACCACTTCGATGTGGAAGGCGCCGGGATTGTGAATCTGGTTTGGGCACAGCCTGCTGTGCCCATCACATAAGCTTATGCCAATTAAGCATTTTACCGGCCGATTGGCTGCCAACCGCCGCTATGCTTGCCTCGCGTGATTATTCCCCCACAGAAACAGTGTAACTACCGCAAACGGATTTATCCGCCGCCAATGCCTGCGTAAATTGTGATCTCTGTCACTCCGCGCCCTGAGCGCGGTTTACACCTTGAACTGGGACGAGCGGTATTATGCTGAATAATAATGATAAACCTGCACCATCAGCCTGGCTGGCGATTTTCTCACTGACGGTCGCCTGCTTTGTGATGGTCACCACCGAGTTTCTGCCGATCGGCCTGCTAACCAACATCGCGCCGTCGCTGGATGTCAGCACCGGCAGAGCCGGCCTGATGGTGACCGTGCCCGGCATTATCGCGGCGATCGCCGCACCGGCACTGAGCCTGGCAGCCGGTCGGCTCGATCGTCGCCTGCTGATGCTGGCGCTGAGCGTACTGCTGGCCATCTCCAATCTGGTTTCCGCACTGGCGGTTAACTTCCCCATGATGCTGCTGGGCCGCGTGTTACTGGGTATCTGCGTCGGCGGCTTTTGGGCTTTCGCCGCCAACTATGGCCGCCATCTGGTGCCGGAAGCCAGCCAGGGACGCGCCACCGCGCTGATCCTCAGCGGTATTTCGGTGGGTGCCGTATGCGGCGTCCCTGCCGGGGCCTTGATTGGTGACCTGTTCGGCTGGCGTGCCGCCTTCTTTGGCAGCGCGGTGCTGGCCGTCGGGGTGTTGCTGGCGCAACTGCGCCTTTTGACCTCGGTCCCCCCTACTCGCCCGGTCACCGCACGCGATCTGCTGTTACCGCTGCGCCTGCCGATGGCACGTACCGGGCTGATTGCCATCGTGCTGTTGTTTATCGGCCATTTTGCCGCCTATACCTACCTGAAACCGCTGCTGCAACAGGTGTTTGTCCTCAGCCCGTCGGCGATATCACTGCAACTGCTGGCCTACGGTGCCATTGGCCTGCTGGGCACCTTCCTGGGTGAACGACTGGCCGAACGCAGCCTGCGTGCCACCTTTATCCTGATCACCGCCATGTTGGCCGCTATCCTGATTGTCTCGCCGTTCCTTAGCGGTATCGCCGGTGCCACGCTGATGGTGATGGTGTGGGGGTTGGCGTTTGGCGCCGTGCCGGTCTGCGCCACCAACTGGATGTTCGCCGCCGTGCCACAGGCACCGGAAGCCGGTCAGGCACTGCTGGTCTGCGTGATCCAGATTGCGCTGGCCTCCGGTGCGCTACTGGGTGGTGAAGTGGTCGACTGGCAAGGCGTCAGCAGCGCCATGCTGTTTGGCGGCGCACTCACGCTGTCCGCCGCGCTGGTTTTCGGCCTGACCTTGCGTTCCGGCATGATTGGCGTTAAACAGTCATAACCATTATTTATCTACAGAAACACACCCCGGCCTCTGCCGGGGTTTTGCACTGAGAGCGCTATGGATCATCATTTACTCGCTATCCGGGTGTTTAACCGCGTGGTGGAAACCGGCGGTTTCACCCGCGCCGCAGATTCACTGCGGATGCCCAAGGCCACCGTCACCAAGCTTATCCAGAGTTTGGAAGATCATCTGCAAACCAAGCTGTTTCAGCGCACCACCCGCAGCGTGTCGGTCACCGCCGAGGGCGAATGCTATTACCAGCGGACGGTAAAGTGGCTGGCGGAACTGGAACAGATGGAAGGCAGCATGACCGAGTCGCAGAGTGCGCCGCAGGGCGTGCTGCGGATTGATGTCGGCGGATCCACCGCACGCCAACTGCTGCTGCCGGCGCTGCCGGACTTTATTGCGCGCTACCCGCAAATCCAAATTGACCTGGGCGTAGGCGACCGACTGATCGACTTGATTAACGACAGCGCCGACTGCGTGATCCGCAGCGGCCCGCTGGCCGATTCCAGCCTGATTGCCCGCCGGCTGTTCGAACTTGAATGGGTCACCTGCGCCACCCCAGCCTATCTGGCGCGCCACGGCACGCCGCAACACCCGTGCGATCTGGAACAGGGTTATCCGTTGGCGCACTACCGCCATGCGCTGAACGATCGCATCCAGCCGCTGCACTTTGTCGATCGGGGCAAAGAGATTGATATCCAGCACCGCTACCACGTCAGCGTCAACGAGAGCAATGCGCTGCTGGCGGCGGCATTGGCCGGGCTGGGCATGATCCAGACCTTCCGCTTTATGGCGCAGCCGCATCTGGACAACGGCGAACTGGTCAGCCTGCTGCACGACTGGCAACCGCCCTCGGAACAGATGT
This sequence comes from Serratia sp. S4, assembly GCF_000347995.1. Classification (NCBI taxonomy): domain Bacteria; kingdom Pseudomonadati; phylum Pseudomonadota; class Gammaproteobacteria; order Enterobacterales; family Yersiniaceae; genus Serratia; species Serratia sp. S4. Next base: position 1,478,498 of record NZ_KB661120.1, on the reverse strand, counting down.
ACGTGGTCTATCCCTCCAACCGCCATCTTAGCGCCAAGATGCGCGTGTTTATCGATTGGGCGATCGAGACCTTCAAATAAGCGAAAACTGCCGCTATAGTTGGCTGTCATTGGGCAAAAAACGAACCGAATCATGCATATTGAACAACTATCTGCGTATCGCCAGCGCATTGATGAACTGGCTGCATTACTGCATCAGGAGTGGCAGGATTTTCCCCCGTGGAGCTGCCGCGAAAAAATCAGCCGGCGTCTTGAACAGCGTTGCGAACCGCAGCACCCTGGCATGGCGCTGTTGGCTCTGTCGCCGCAACAAGAGATCCTCGGCACTGCCAGCCTGATCGTTTACGAATTGGCGGATAAACCGGAGCGAAAGTTCTGGCTGGGTGAAGTCTTTACTTCCCCCCAGCACCGCGGTCAGGGGGTGGCTCGCCGCCTGATCGATCACTGCGTCGCCCACTGCCGCCAGCAACAAATCGCCGAATTGTATCTCTACACTCCCGATCAACAGTTGCTGTATCAAAAACTGGGCTGGCAACCGGTTGAGTTGCGGGAGGTTTGTGGCGAAGACGTGACGGTGATGTGCCGCACGCTGTAACCCGGCACGTTGTGGTATTATTTAGCGTATTATTGTTATCACCCGACGGGCACACACCATGGCATATATCCCCAAAAACTACGCGAGGCTGGAGACCGGCTACCGCGAAAAAGCATTGAAAATCTTCCCCTGGGTCTGCGGGCGTTGCTCGCGCGAGTTTGTTTACTCCAACCTGCGTGAACTGACGGTCCACCATATCGATCACGACCACAGCAACAACCCGGAAGACGGCAGTAACTGGGAAATGCTGTGCCTGTATTGCCACGATCATGAGCACTCCAAATACACCGAAGCCGATCAGTACGGCTCCACGGTGATTGCCGGTGAAGACGCGCAAAAAGACGTCGGGGTAGCCACCCATAACCCGTTCGCCAATCTGAAGTCGATGTTGAAAAAGTAACCTTTGCCGCTCAATCATCATTAGCAGCTTAATAACTTATTAAGCTGCTAAATTAAAAAAACTCTCTCCGCGCAGCCACTTCCCAGAGCATTCCTACTTACCCAGCTACTAAGTTAGCAGCAAAATAAGCTGTAAAGTTAACCGCATACTGGCTTGGCAAGCCGCCGTCGTTGGTGCATATTGTTCAAGCGTTGTTATTGTTAACCTGTTTAATTACCAACCCAATAAGTTGTTAACTTAATAAGCTATCAACTTAATAACTTGAGAGATGGCAGCATGATTGTTTTGATTGGCTCGCAAAAAGGTGGCGTAGGGAAATCGACCAAGGCGGTCAATATCGCCGGATATCTGATCCTCAAACAGGGCAAAACTGCCATCATCGTTGATGCTGACGATCAGAAATCAATCATGACCTGGTACAACGACCGCCAGAATGTCGAAGGCCTGCCGCATATCCCGGTGGTGGCTGCCTCGGGCAAAATCAAAGAGACGCTGTTGGAGCTGGATCGCCATTACGATTACGTGATTGTCGATACCGCCGGCCGTGACAGCGCCGAGCTGCGTTCCGGTCTGCTGGCCGCCGATCTGTTCCTCTCCCCCCTGCGCCCATCACAGATGGATCTGGACACCGTCGGTTATCTGTCGGAAATGTTTGCCACCGCGCAGGAATATAACGAGAAAGTGAAAGGCTTCATTGTGCTGAACATGTGCCCGACCAATATCTTTATTAATGAAGCTAACGAAGCGGCGCAGGTGTTGAGCGAATATCCGGAGTTGCAGCTGGTCAGTAACCGTCTGTGCGACCGCAAGATTTACCGCGATGCCTGGGGCGAAGCCATCACCGTGCATGAGGCGAATAACCTAAAAGCGCAGGCGGAAATCGAAAGCCTGGTGAAGGAGGTGATCCTGTGAAAAAACGCACCCCAAGCCAGCGTATGTCGGAAGACGAATTCATCAACAGCGCCACTTCCCACACCTTGCTGGCCCCCGCGCCGGAAGCCAAACCGCAGGGCCGCAAACGCACTTATAAAGCTATTTCGGTCAGCCTGACCGATAACCACGTCGACGCCATTGATGAAATCATTGTGCAGGCAGCACGAAACGGCGTGGTGCGCATTACCCGCTCCGACATTATCAAGCTGGCGATCGACGGCCTGGCCGAGAAGAGCGAAGACCACCTGCTGCAACTGCTGAAAAAACTGTAATAGCCTCACAACCTGCCAACTTGATAAGCTACTAACCTATTCTGTTGGCAGGTAAAAAGCCCTGTTCCCTCAGTATCCCCTGCCCCTGCTCCGCCAGAATAAATTCGGCCAAGGGCTGCGCTCGCACATCCAGCAGGCACAGGCCATAGTCCGCTTCTATCGCCAGTGGCGTGGGTAACTGGCGCACCAACAATTCGGGATAGCACGCCAACGCTGCACCATAGCTGGCATAGCCGAGGAAAATATCCGCCTGGCCGCTATTGAGCAGGTACTCTGCCGCCAGTCGATGCGGCGGCAGCGGCACGGAGTCGGGCCCGCCTACCAACGCCAAAGCCCGCTGCTGCAAAGCGACGCCCTGCCCCGGTGCCAACAGCTCAATACGCTCGAACAGTTGCTGCGCATAGTCGCCGGAAGGGTCAGCGCCCGGCGTTGACGTCGCCACCCGCCACCGTGAGTCCCGCAGCACTTCCAGTAAGGGACGATCCGTTAACCCGGCAATGTTTCGTACCGTGGCGCACAGCCTATTCCGGGCAAAAAGTTGCACCTGTGACGATAAGCGCAAATCCACCAATCGTTGCGGATGCGCCAGATTGGCCGAAGCGAAAATATGCGGTCGCTCCCCGGTTTCGATTCGCTGGCGCAACAGGCCCGCCGGGCCAAATACCGTCTCCACCGCTGCACCGGTTTGCACCTGAAACGCGGCCAGCAACGGACCCAATGCCCCGCGCAGGCTGCCTGCGGCGAACAATAAAATATTACTCACATCCACGCTCCCGTTGGCTGCGATACAAGGGCACCAGGGTTTCGAACTGCCGACCGTCAATTTGCAATGCTACCCGCTCAATCGTTAAATCGAACAGCGGCGACAGGCTTTCGGCCGTCAGCACCCTGGCACAAGGCCCAACCTGATGTTGTCCTGCGGCCCCTAACAACAGGGCGCGATCGGCCACTGCGTGAGCGTGGTTGGGCTGATGGGTAGAGAACATCACCGCCATCTGCCGCTCCCGCGCCAGCTGCGAGATCAGGCTCAACACCCGGTCCTGATGATGTAAATCCAATGCCGAGGTCGGCTCGTCCAACATCAACACCTCGCAGCTCATCGCCAGTGCGCGGGCTATTAATACCAATTGCCGTTGCCCGCCGGACAGGCTGCCAAATTCGCGATCGGCAAAGCCCAGCATATCCAGCGAATGCAGCGCCTCTTTCGCCAATCGGTGATCCTCCGCCGACGGGGTACGGAACAGACCCACGTAACGTGCCCGCCCCATCAGCACAATATCCAGCACCCGATAAGCAAAGGGAGCGCTGAAATGCTGTGGCACAAAGCCGATACCCTTGCCACGTTCAACCTCCCCCTGCTGCAGGGGCAAGGTGCCGAGCAGCAACTGCATCAAAGTGCTCTTGCCACGCCCGTTGGGGCCAAGCACCGCCAGCACCTCACCGCGCTGTAACTGCAGATCCAACCGGTTAAACAACGGGGCCTGACCGGGCCAGCCAAAGCTCAAATCCCTGACCGTCAATAGCGTCTCAGCCATGCCAACCTCTCAGTTGCGCCCGGCGCAACAGCAACGCAAACAGCGGCGCACCAATCAGCGCAGTCAGGATCCCCAATGGGATTTCGCTGCTGCTCAGGGTACGCGCCAAATCGTCTATCAACACCATATACAGCGCACCAAGGCACATTGAGGCAGGCAGCAGGCGACGATGATCCGGGCCGACCAGCAACCGGGCAACATGCGGTATCACCAACCCGACCCAGCCTATGCTGCCACTGACCGCCACCTGTGCCGCGACAATGGCGGCACACAGCGTCAAAATCAGCCAGCGGGTTCGTTCGACGTTGATGCCCAATCCTGCGGCGTCCTCATCTCCCAGCGACAACAAATTAATACGCCAGCGCAACGCCATCAGTAACCCACCGGCCAGCAGCAACGGCAGGAACAGCATCAACAGTTTGTTATCGTCGGCGGTCGCGAAACTGCCTAACAGCCAGAACACGATGCTCGGCAGTTTCTCTTCGGTATCGGCCAGATATTGCAGCAGGCTGACGCAGGCGGAGAAAAAGCCGCTGAGGATCACGCCGGCCAGCACCAGCGACAGAATATTGCGCCGGGCGATAGCGCTGGTAATGGCAAAAATCAGCAGCAGGGCCGCCATGCCAAACACGAAAGCGGACAGCAACAGCGCCACCATCGGCAGGCTGAGTAATATCGCCAGCGTACCGCCAAATGCCGCACCGGAGGAGACGCCGATAATATGCGGATCCACCAGCGGGTTGCGAAACACGCCCTGCAACGCCGCGCCGCACAGGGCCAACGCCGCCCCGGCACCCATCGCCAGCAACACCCTGGGCACGCGCACCCCGAGGATCACCTGACGTTGTACCTCATCAATGCCACCGTGCGGACCGGTCAGCGGCTCCAGCAGGATCATCACGCTGTGAGTCGCCGATACCGGGTAGCGACCAATGCCCAATGACAGCAATGCGCAGAGCAACGTCAGCAGGATAAGCCAGCCCAGCCTCATGGCTCACTCTGGCAGCAGCTACTGCGGTAATACTGCCGGTAGTAGGCATCCACTCGCTGTTGCAAATTAACGTCGCTGAACCGCTGCGGATAAAGCTTTTTAGCCATCCATAATTCGCCCAGCGCCAGCGCTTCCGGCATCGGGTAACCCCAGGCCTTGGCGTATTCCGGCATCAGATAGACGCGCTTATTTTTCACCGCATCAATCCCCTGCCACTGCGGCGAATTGAGGATTTGCTCCACCACCTCGGGGTAGCGCTCCTGTACGAAAATCACCGCCGGGTTCCACTTCAGCACGTCCTCAATCGACACCTGCTTAAAACCTTTAATCTCCTTCGCCGCCACGTTGAGCGCCCCGGCATGCTGCATCATCAGCCCGGTGTATTTACCCGACCCGTAGGTGGTTAAGTCCGGGTTAGCCATGTAGACCCGCACCCGCTGATCCTCCGGCAGGTCGCGCAGCCGGTCCGTCACCAGCGCCCGCTGCTGGAACACGTCCTGGATCAGCGCCTCGGCCTGTGGCTGGTGGCCCATTACGCTGGCGATCAGGCGAATGCCATCCTGCAAGCCCAGGTTATAAGCCTGATCTTCATCTTTCAGCACCGGGTTCATTTTCCCCGCCTGATCCGCCGCCTCGCGGCGCAGTGAAATGGCCACCACCGGGATACCGGCCCTTTCAATCTGGGCAATCATTTCCGGCGGCGCATAGTTGGCGACAAACACCACCTGTGGATGCAGGCTAAGCAAACTTTCGATATTTACCGAGGTAAGATCGCCCGGCATCGGCATGTTCGCCAACCCAGGTGCCAGGCGCAGATAATTCGGGCCCAGTTGCTTCTTCCAACTGCTGAGCACGCCAACCACCTGCGGCAGAGCATCGAGCTGCACCAGCAGGTTCAGCGTCTGGTGTTGCAACACCACCGCGCGGGTGATGGTATCGGGCAGCGTGACCTGTCGGTTGAGTTGGTCAGTCACCTGACGATCCGCCTGCGCGGCACAAGAGAAAAGGACAAAAAGCAGCAACAGCCATGGGAAGCGTTTCAACATGGGGATTTCCGGTGAGTTATCGTTATATACAAAATGATATAGCGATAGTCATGGCGAAACAATCAGCGGGATCAACGATTGAGGAAATGAGGGGAGATAAACAAGAAGTGTTGGCCTTGCACGCCAACAAAACCCTCCCCCGCGGTAGCGAGAGAGGGTCATCAGATATTACTTCAGCGTAAAGCTCTGCGCCTGTACGTCGTCGGAATCCAGGCCGACAAACACATTAAACTTGCCCGGTTCCGCGCCCCATTTCAGGCTGGCGTTATAGAACTTGAGATCCTCTTCGGTAATAGGCAACTCCACCTTCTGCGCCTGCCCCGCTTTCAGCATCACCTTTTTAAAGTTACGCAGCTCTTTCACCGGGCGGCTGACCGAAGCGGTCACGTCCTGCAGATACAACTGCACCACGGTGGCACCATCATATTTACCGGTGTTCTTGAGCGTGACGCTGGCAGTGATCTTGCCGTTGCGCGCCATCGTCGGGCTGGAGAGTTTCAGATCCGACAGGCTAAAGCTGGTGTAGCTCAGGCCATAACCAAACGGATACAGCGGGCCGTTCGGTGAGTCGAAGTAGCGGGAGGTGTACTTGCCCGGGTTTTCCTTGCCGAACGGACGGCCGGTATTCAGGTGGTTGTAGTACATCGGGATCTGCCCGACAGAACGCGGGAAGGTCATCGGCAGCTTGCCCGACGGGTTGTAGTCGCCAAACAGTACGTCGGCCACCGCATTGCCGCCCTCGGTGCCGCTGTACCAGGTTTCCAGCATCGCATCCGCCTGCTGACTTTCCCAGCTCAGCGCCAGCGGTCGGCCATTCATCAGCACCAGCACCAGCGGTTTGCCGGTTGCTTTCAGCGCGGCGATCAGATCACGTTGGCTTTGTGGAATGGTAATGTCGGCGCGGCTGGAAGCCTCGTGAGCCATGCCCTGCGATTCCCCCACCACCGCCACCACTACGTCGGCTTTCTTCGCCGCCTGCACCGCTTCGTCAATCATCTGCTGTGGCGAGCGGGTATCAAACACTACCGCCGGCTCATATTCATTCAGATAGTTGATAATGCTCTTGTCCTGAGTGACGTTGGCGCCCTTGGCGTAGAGGATTTTAGCCTTGTCGCCCACCGCACGTTCCAGACCCTCACGCAGGGTGACCGACTGTTTAATCACCCCGGCCGCCGACCAACTGCCCATCACATCACGCTGGCTGTCGGCCATCGGCCCGACCAGCGCAATGGTCGCCTGCTTGCTGAGCGGCAGCGTCTGCTTGTCATTCTTCAACAGCACCATGGTTTTACGCGCAACTACGCGCGCTTCGGCACGATGCAAACGGCTTTCGGCGTTAGTGTCCTGCGGATCGGAACCGACCGGCCCCAAGTGGGTGTAAGGGTCTTTAAACAGGCCCATATCATATTTGGTATTCAGCACGTCGCGACAGGCACGGTCGATGTCACTTTCCGATACCAGCCCGTCCTTCACCAGCCCCGGCAGGTATTGGTCGTAATATTCGTCGCTCATGCTCATATCGACGCCGGAGGTAATCGCCAGGCGCACCGCATCGCGCGCATCTGCGGCCACGCCGTGTTTGATCAACTCTTTAATCGCACCGTGGTCACTGATGGTGATGCCCTTGAAGCCCCACTGGTCGCGCAGCAAATCTTTCAGCAACCAGGGGTTAGCGGTAGCCGGAATGCCGTTTATCGAGTTGAGCGAGACCATCACCCCACCGCTGCCGGCGTCAACCGCGGCCTTATAAGGCGGCAGGTAGTCCTGGTACATTCTCAGTGGACTCATATCGACGGTATTGTAATCGCGGCCACCCTCGGTGGCACCGTACAGCGCGAAGTGCTTCACGCTGGCCATGATTGCGCCAGGCTTGGAAGGATCGCCATTCTGGTAGGCATCCACCATCACTTTGGCGATTTTGGACACCAGCCAGGTATCTTCGCCGAAGCCTTCCGAAACCCGGCCCCAGCGCGGATCGCGGGTGATATCAACCATCGGCGAGAAGGTCATGTTCAGGCCGTCGTCGCTGGCCTCCTGCGCCGATACCCGGCCACTGAGGGCGATGGCTTCGAGATCAAAACTGGCCGCCAGCCCAAGGCTGATCGGGAACACGGTGCGTTGGCCGTGCACCACGTCGTAGGCAAAGAACAACGGAATTTTCAGGCGGCTGAGCTGCATCGCCTGATCCTGCATGGCGCGAATATCCGGCCGGGTGACGGTATTGAAGATGGCGCCAATCTGCCCCTTGCTGATGCCGTCGCGGATCGCCTCTTTCGGGTTATCCGGCCCGACGCTGATTAAGCGCAACTGGCCGATTTTTTCTTCCAGCGTCATCTGTTTCATCAGGTTGCTGACAAAGGCGTCGCGCTGCTGGGCATTAACGCCCTGGATCACGGCGCTTTCCTGCGCAAAAACCGGGCTGATGGCCAGACCGGACAACATACTCACCACACAAAGCCATTTCATATTTTTTAATCTCAGGCATGTTCCCGCCGCAGGCGGCGACGGAGATGATTTATCAATGTGAAAAGGCAGTGTGCCATACTCCTTTTCGGCGCAGAAATAATTTGTAATGTTAAAAGTTACAAGCTGTTAGCGGAGGCTGCTCGATAATTTTGCAGCCGGCTACGGCTTTGCGCCGCTTCATCGCTGAGGAAATTGACCAGTTCGGTTAATGCCTGCGGCACCACCGCCCGTTCAGGATAGACCAAATAATAGGCTGCGCCGCTGGCCACGCTGAGCGGGAACGGCGTGACGATACGCTGCGCCTGGATATCTTCCTCCAGCAGACACAGGTCGCCGATGGCGATGCCAAAGCCTTGCAGCGCGGCACTCATCGCCAGATCCAGCGTATCGAAATGCTGCGCCTTGCCGGATGGCAACGCCTCCTGCCCCACCGCCTTCAACCACAGTAACCAATCGCGGCGATCGCGCGTGGGGTGCAGCAGGGTTTTATCCGCCAGATCGGCCGGGGTCAGGGGGCGTGACAAATCCGGCAGGTAAGACGGCGTGCAGACCGGCGTAAGAATTTCATCGAACAGGTGATGCACCCGCAATTTTTTGCCCTGTGGCTGACCGAATACCACCGCGGCATCAAAATGTTCGGCGCCAAAATCCAGCCCGTGCGACACCGAGGCGGTTAGCTCAATATGCATTTCCGGCCGTTCATTTTGCAGCCGGATAATGCGCGGCAGCACCCAACGCATGGCGCAGGTCGGGCACTTGATGCGCAGAGTGCCCGGTTGCGCCCCAACCCGAGCCAGTGCCTCGTCCAGTTGCCCCAGCGCCTGCTGTACCGGCACCAGCAACATCGCGCCCTGCGGGGTCAGCGTCAGGCCGCGTGCCCGCCGGCTGAACAACGGGTAACCCAGTTGCTGTTCCAGCCCGAGGATCTGCCGACTGACGGCGCCCTGCGTCAGATGCAGGCTCTGGGCTGCATGGGTGAAATTAAGCCGCTGGGCCACCACCACAAAGGTTTTCAACACGTCGAGCGAAGGTAAGGATAACGACATAGTTAGCTCCTTTAGATGCCAGAAAATGGTCGGGACGAATATATGCGTCCCCTACGGCGATCCCGCATGGTAGGGGCGCTGCATGCTGCGCCCGTGGCGATGAGCAGAAGATAACAGCCATGATCTCTGTGCATGGCGAGTATGACAAACTTTCCCTTGTTGGCCCACCCTCCGTGATGCTTAATCAAGCGATATCTCCCCCATTTCCCTGGAGCCACTCATGCAGAGCGCCTGCTCACACCGCTCGAAGTTGCCGGACGTCGGCACCACTATTTTCACCGTTATCGGCCAGCTTAGCGCCGAACATCAGGCGTTGAACCTGTCGCAGGGCGCACCGAACTTCGCCTGTGAACCGCAGTTGGTTGAAGCGGTGGCGCAAGCCATGCGCAACGGTCATAACCAGTACGCGCCGATGAGCGGCGTGGCGGCATTACGCACCGCGCTGGCGGATAAAGTTGAACGTTTGTATGGCGCACGCTATGACGCCGACGAAGAAATCACGGTGATTGCCAGTGCCAGTGAAGGATTGTATTCCGCCATCAGCGCACTGGTGCATCCGGGCGATGAGGTGATTTATTTCGAACCGGCGTTCGACAGCTATGCGCCGATTGTACGTCTGCAAGGCGCTACGCCGGTCGCCATCAAACTGTCGCTGCAGGATCTGCATATTGACTGGGACGAAGTCGCCGCCGCCATCAACAGCAAAACGCGGATGATCATCGTCAACAGTCCGCACAACCCGACCGGCAGCGTGTTTGGCGAGCATGACATCGAACGGCTGACCGCCCTGACGCGCAACACCGATATCGTCATCCTGTCCGACGAGGTTTATGAACACGTGGTGTTCGACGGCGATATCCACCACAGCATGGCGCGCCACCCACAGTTGGCAGAACGCAGCGTGATTGTGTCGTCGTTTGGCAAAACCTATCACGTGACCGGCTGGCGTGTCGGCTACTGCATGGCGCCGGCAGCGTTGATGGACGAGATCCGCAAGGTGCATCAGTTTATGGTGTTCTCCGCCGATACGCCGATGCAGTACGCCTTCGCCGAGGCGCTGGGCAATCCGCAAAGTTATCTGGGTCTGGCAGACTTCTATCAACAAAAGCGTGATTTACTGGCGAGCGCGCTGCAGGATTCGCGCTTTGAATTACTGCCCAGCCGTGGCAGTTTCTTTATGCTGGCCCGCTTTAGCGGTTTCAGTAACGAAAGCGACAACGATTTTGCGGTGCGCCTGATCCGCGAAGCCAAAGTTGCGACGATCCCGCTGTCGGCGTTTTACAGCGACGGCACCAACACCGGCATCATTCGACTGAGTTTTGCAAAAGACAATGAGACCCTGCTGGAGGGCGCACGCCGTCTGTGTCAGGTATAAGAAATTTATTTTTGCTTTGACCATGGGAAAAGGGCTCCAACTATGAAATCACTGAAAACGTTGATCGCCGCAGGCTGCCTGCTGGCCGCCGGTTCCACGCTGGCGGCGGAAAACACCCTGCGCTTCGGGCTGGAAGCGCTGTACCCACCGTTCGAATCCAAATCGGCCAGCGGCAAGCTGGAAGGTTTTGATATCGATCTGGGCAACGCGGTGTGTGCCGCCGCCCAGTTAAAATGCAGTTGGGTCGAGACCTCGTTCGACAGCCTGATCCCGGCGCTGAAGGCACGCAAGTTCGACGCCATCAATTCGGCGATGAACGTCACCGACCAGCGTCGTCAGGCAATAGACTTTACCGATTCAATCTATCAGGTGCCAAATCGCCTGATCGCCAAGGCCGACAGCGGTCTGTTGCCAAACGCCACCTCGCTGGCAGGCAAGCATGTCGGCGTGCTGCAAGGCTCGATTCAGGAAACCTACGCCAAGGCCCACTGGGCGCCGCAGGGTGTAGACGTGGTGTCCTATCAGGATCAGAATCAGGCTTATCTTGACCTGACCGCCGGGCGGCTCGACGCAACGCTGGTCATGGCACCGTCGGGCCAAAGCGGTTTCCTGGCGCACCCGGACGGTAAGGGTTTCGCCTTTGTCGGTGATGCGGTCAGCGACGACAAAATCCTCGGTGAGGGCATTGCCTTCGGCCTGCGTAAGGGTGATGACGCGCTGAAGAAAAAACTGAATGAGGCGATCGTCAAAGTGAAGCAGCAAGGCACCGTGAGCGAGCTGGCGAAGAAGTATTTTGGCGATATTGACGTGACGGTGAAGTAAGAAACCAGCTTCAAAAAAGAGCTGAGTGGTTAACTCAGCTCTTGAAGTACATGCAGCACACCTTTGGGTGGGAGCAAACCGGACGGCACCACCCGTATCCAGTCGGGACCAATGGAAATCGTTTGTGATTCACCACCCGCCTTGTACTACTCCGACACACCTGTCATCGCCATTGACTATAAAACAGACTGAGCGGTTTGTAATCAAACAAAACACCGGGTACACTGAAAAAAGGATGACAAGTATGTGCGACACAGCTCTCTTTTAGAGCCGATAATAGAAGAACCAGGCCACCAACCTGGTTCTTTTTTTATGCCCGCTTACCGGTCAAACACCGAGCTGTTCAAAGCGCGATCCTGCTGATGGCGTTCCATCGCCAGCTCAATCAGGCGAGTGATCAATTGGCTGTAGCTGACACCGCTGGCGGCCCACAGTTTGGGATACATGCTGATATTGGTAAAGCCTGGCAGCGTGTTGATTTCGTTGATCACCACGTTGTTGTCCGGCGTCAGAAATACATCGACGCGCGCCAGCCCGAAACACTCCAGCGCCCGAAAGGCTTTTAGCGCCACGTCGCGGATTTTATCGCTCACCTCCGGTTCTATCGCCGCCGGCACTATCACCTGAGCACCCTGCTCATTGATGTATTTGGTGTCGTAAGAGTAGAAGGCGTCACTCAGCACGATTTCGCCGCACAGGCTGGCCTGAGGTTCGTCGTTGCCCAATACCGCGCATTCTATTTCACGACCGACAATCGCCGACTCCACCAGCACCTTATGATCGAAGCTGAACGCCAGCGCCACCGCAGCTTCAAAACCGGCGCGATCCTGTACCTTGCTGACCCCTACCGAAGAGCCCTGGTTGGCCGGTTTAACAAACAGCGGCAGCCCCAGACGTTCGCTAAGCTGCTCAAAATCGAATTTGGCGCGGTTGCTGCGGGTCAGCGTCACAAACGGCGCTATCGCCAGCCCGGCATCACGCAGCAGGCGTTTGGTCACGTCTTTATCCATGCTGACCGCCGACCCCAACACGCCGGCACCGACGAACGGCAGATTAGCCATTCGCAACAGCCCCTGCAGCGAACCGTCCTCACCCAATGTGCCGTGTACGATCGGGAATATCACATCCAACTGGCCCAGTGCGCCCTGGCTGCCCGACTCGATCAGCTGCTGTTTCTCCTGACCGGGGATCAGCGCCACATTTTTATTTGAGCGGTTCAGCGCGATCAGCGCCGGGTTTTCCGCATTCAGCAGGTAATTGGACGCATCGTTAATGTGCCATTGCCCCTGCTTGTCGATCCCCAGCAGCGTGACGTCAAACTTCTCTTTGTCGATTGCATCCACAATATTTTTTGCCGACTGCAGCGAAACTTCATGCTCCGCCGATTTACCGCCAAAGATCACCCCAACACGTAATTTGCTCACGCCCTAAATCCTTCTGAAAAATCAGTGCAAAAAAGTCGTTTATCACAATAAACGCATTGCCGGGCGGCGACAATCATTGTGACCAAGAATATTCCCATGCCACAGAAAGCAAAATTTGCAGCATCCAAACCATATACACTCCGTATATAAATCACTAATGGAACAGACGATGGGCATTGTGAAAATTTCTGACGCGCTGCATGACGATCTGCGCCTCGCCAGCCTGACGATGACGCGTTCGATCAACGCGCAGGCGGAATACTGGATCAAGATTGGCATGTTGGCGGAGTTCCATCCGGAACTGACCTATCCCCAACTGGTAAAAAAAATGATGAAAGATAACGCGCTGACGTTGAAGGAGATTGTCGGGTGAAAGAGATTGTGATCAAAACGCCGGAACAGATTGCCAAAATGCGTCACTCTGGCGCCCTACTGGCGCAGGTGTTTGCTATGCTCGATCAGGTGATTGTCGAGGGCATCTCCACCATGGAGATCAACGACCGCGCCGAGGCCTTTATTGTCAATGAGCTGAAATCGCGCCCGGCCAGCAAAGGGCAGTACGATTTCCCTTATGTGCTCAATACGTCGATCGACGACGTTATCTGCCACGGCATTCCGTCGGTCAGCAAAATCTTGCGTTCCGGCATGATTGTTAACGTCGATATTACGCTGGAAAACGACGGCTACATTGCCGACTCCAGCAAGATGTACTGCATCGGCCAGACCACGCCGGTCGCCAAGCGCCTGGTGAACAACGTGTATGAGTCGTTGTGGCAAGGCATCCGGGCAGTAAAACCGGGGGCGACGCTGGGTGATATCGGCCATGCAATTCAGCAGCACGCCGAACAGGCCGGCTACAGTATTGTGCGTGAGTACTGCGGTCACGGTATCGGCCGGGATATGCACGAAGAGCCGGCGGTGCTGCACTTTGGCCAACCGGGAACCGGTATGGTGTTGCAGGAAGGCATGGTGTTTACCATCGAACCGATGATTAACCAGGGCGACCACCGGATTAAACAGAAGAAAGACGGTTGGACGGTGGTAACGCGCGACAAGAAACTTTCGGCCCAATGGGAACACACCGTGGCAGTCACCGCCGACGGCGTGGAGATCCTGACGCTGCGGGACGAAGAACGCCAGGCCGGTTTTGCAGAGCGTTATTAAGCCACCAGGCTAGCAGCCTAATAAGTTAGTAATTCAATTCATACCCTATAGCTTTCAAGTTGCAGCTAGGCGGCCAACTCGCTCATCCCCAGGCGCTTACTCGAGTAAGTAACTGGGGTGAGCGAGTGCAGATAACAACGCTGCAGCTTGAAAGATGACGGGTATATTCGAAGGGAGATCGGCATGACACAGCCCAACCAGGCATTCCTCAATCAGTTGAAAAGCATCGTCGGCGGCCCACAGTTGCTGACCGGCGAACGCAGTACCGAACGCTACCGCAAAGGCTTCCGCTCCGGCGTTGGCCAGGCACTGGCGGTGGTGTTTCCGACCAGCCTGTTGCAGCTCTGGCAACTGCTGGAGGCCTGCGTCGCTGCTGACAAAATTGTCATCATGCAGGCGGCCAACACCGGCCTGACCGAAGGTTCAACCCCCAGCGGCAACGACTATGACCGCGATGTCGTCATTATCAGCACCCTGCGACTCAACCACGTGCAGGTGCTGGATAACGGTAAACAGGTGGTCGGTTTCCCCGGCAGCACCCTCAATCAGCTGGAAAAATTGCTCAAACCTTATGGCCGCGAGCCGCATTCGGTTATCGGCTCCTCCTGTATCGGTGCGTCGGTGATCGGTGGCGTGTGTAATAACTCCGGCGGTTCGTTGGTCAAGCGCGGCCCGGCCTACACCGAGATGGCACTGTACGCCCAGTTGGGGGAAGACGGCCAACTGCGGCTGGTAAACCATTTGGGGATTAACCTCGGCGATACACCGGAGGAGATCCTCACTCGCTTAGAGAAAGGCGACTACCGGCCGGAGGATGTCGAGCATGGCGAACTGCGTGCTTCCGATAACGAATATGCCAGCCGGGTGCGCGACGTCGATGCCGATACGCCTTCCCGGTTTAATGCCGACAAGCGCCGCCTGTACGAGGCCTCCGGCTGCGCCGGCAAGCTGGCGGTGTTTGCGGTACGGTTGGACACCTTCGAGAAAGAAGGCAAGGAACAGGTATTTTATATCGGTACCAACGATACCGCCGTGTTGACCGAACTGCGCCGCCATATGCTGAGCCAGTTCGACAACCTGCCGGTGGCCGGTGAGTATATGCACCGGGATATTTTTGATATTGCCGAAGTGTACGGCAAAGATACCTTTATGATGATCGACAAGCTCGGCACCGACCAGATGCCAAGCTTCTTCACCCTGAAAGGCCGTATGGATGCCAGCCTTAACAAGCTGCCATTACTGCCGCACAACCTGACCGACCGGCTGATGCAAGGCCTGAGCCATCTGGCCCCCAGCCACCTGCCGAAACGGATGAAAGACTACCGCGAACGCTTTGAACATCACCTGCTACTGAAAATGGCCGGTCCGGGCGTTGAAGAAGCGCAGCAGTACCTGAAACAGTACTTTGCCCAGGCCAACGGCGAGTTTTTCACCTGTACCCCGGACGAGGGCAAGAAAGCCTTCCTGCACCGCTTTGCCGCCGCCGGTGCCGCCGTGCGTTACCATGCGGTGCATGCCGACAAGGTAGAAGATATTCTGGCGTTGGATATCGCGTTGCGCCGTAACGACACCGACTGGTTCGAAACCCTGCCGCCGGAAATCGACAGCCAGCTGGTGCACAAGCTGTATTACGGCCACTTTATGTGCCACGTATTCCATCAGGATTATGTGGTGAAAAAAGGCGTCGACAGCCACGCATTGAAAGAGAAAATGCTGGCGATCCTCGACCAGCGCGGCGCAGAGTACCCGGCGGAACATAACGTCGGCCACCTGTACCCGGCCAAGCCCGACCTGCAGGCGTTCTACCGCAGCGCCGACCCGACCAACAGCTTTAATCCGGGCCTGGGCAAAACCAGCAAGCGGAAAAACTGGGCCGACAATTAACTTCGTCAGGCCTAAAAAGCAAAAGCCCCCCACGCCAGAGCGGCGTGAGGGGCAATATCAAAACAGAGTTTAGAATAACCAGGAACCATACCCCCACAGCAATACCGTTACCCCCAGCAGCAGCTCAAGCAGCAAGATGCCAATGGCAAAGGTAGAGCTGGAGAAGATAAACCCTTCTTTACTGTCGATATTCAGGAAGTGCGGGATACCCAGATTCAGCAGATAGCCCGAATAGCACAGGCCAATCACGCCGACAAACAGGCACAGCCACACGACGGGATACAGCGCCACGATACCGCTAAGGAACATTGGGGTAGCAATATAGCCGGCAAACACCATGCAGCGATGCAGACTCGGACGCACTTCATAACGCCGTGCCATCCAGTGGATCACTTTCCCCATGATCGCCACACCCGCCAACATCAGCAGGTAGAAAGCCACCGCGGTATAAGATGCGGTGAACATGTCGAGCCGGATAGCCTGTCCTTCGCCGGAGAGCCAGCCCAGTTGGGTGGTACCGATAAAGGCGCAGACAACCGGTATCAACGCCAGCAGCAGTACATGATGGGTGTAAAGGTGCGAGACGCTTTCATTCTCGCTTTTGATCTGTTCGAACTCGGTGCTTGGATGCGCCAGAAGTCCCCAAACATGACTAACCATGAGACACCTCCTCCATCGCCGTAGGTCGCGCTCGGCGAACGAATTTACCCCTCTGACGGATTGCTACCCGTACGAGGATTGCGGCCACGGGGCTCTCTCCCCTGTACTAATTATAGTCTTTCGCTGAAAAAACGTTCGGAAAGCACAGACGTGGCGACGGTTTGTTTTATAATTCCCCCCTGCGTCACTGCCGTGAGGAATGTCATGTCATCCGCCATTCGTGTTCTTCAGGCCGGTATTGTCGATGTCGACGCCGGCCAAAATGTCACCCTGGTCCAGCCCTGCAATCTGTATGGCTGCCGACTCGGCGATGGGGTGTTCGTCGGACCCTTTGTCGAGATCCAAAAAAACGTCAGCATTGGCGCCCGCAGCAAAATTCAGTCACACAGTTTTATCTGTGAATATGTCACTATTGGCACGGACTGCTTTATCGGCCACAACGTCACCTTTGCCAACGATCTGTTTAAAGATGGCGCGCCCAATGCCGATGCAGCCAGCTGGGGCCGCACGCAAATTGGCGATAGTGTTTCCATCGGCTCCGGCGCCACGGTGCTGGCGGTGGAAATTTGCAGCGGTGCGGTGATCGGTGCCGGTTCGGTGGTCACCAAAAACATCACCCGTAAAGGGATCTATGCCGGTAACCCGGCGCGTTTGCTGAGGGAGCTTGCACCATGAGCCAGGCGATCCAAATTGCCCCGGTCAGCCGTTTACCCGACGGCTACCTGACCAGTTGCGACTTTAGCTTTCACATCGCCCACTACGCCCAGCCGGTTTTTGATGCGCCGGTCGACAGTTGGCCATTGCTGCCGGTTACCCCCTTTCGCAAGAACTACCCGCTGGCCCCGTTCGTCAACGATGAAAGCGACACCTTTCTGGCCCGTCATCGCGGCGAGCCGGTCGGCCATATCACGCTGAGCAATAACTGGAACGGCTATGCGCTGATTGAAGAAATCGTGGTCAGCGCCCACGTGCGCCGCCTGGGGGTTGCCAGTGCATTGCTGGAAACCGCCCGGCACTGGGCGCAACGCCACGAAACCGCCGGGCTGATGCTGGAAACGCAAAACACCAATCTGCCCGCCTGCCACTGTTATCAGCACTTTGGTTTTATCCTTGGCGGTATCGACCACCTGCTGTATCGCGCCCAACCGGACATCGCCGATCACGAAATCGCCCTGTTCTGGTACCTGCCGTTCAACAGTGAAATCGGTTATTAAGTGTTAACCGAACGTTGAGGCTATGTTTAAGCATTGCCCCTCCAGGCGATAGTGAGAGCTGTTATCATTTTCGCCATCACGTGCCAAAACCATCGGAGGGGAAAATGTACAAGGTTGTTTCATTGATATTGGCTATTGCGCTCAGCGGCTGTGCAGATAAAATTCCCGTTGGGCAAACGCCTGAACCCATAATTACCCCACCCGCAGATCTCAAGGCCAGCATGGATAACCAGACGTTAAACAAACTCAATCAGCTTCTCGCCTTGCGTGCCGCCGCGCCAACAGAGCAGCAGCAGGATAGCGGCCAGATGATCGATCTGCTGTCCCGCCCCTTCCTCGGTACGCCTTATGTGGCCAACATGCTGATTGGCTCGCAGAATACGCCGGAAAAACTGGTGATCGACTTCCGTGGTTTGGACTGTTTTACCTATATCGATTACGTCGATGCCCTGCGCCAGGCGAGCAGCCAGGCAGATTTTGTCCAGCGGCTGACCCATATCCGTTATGCCAGTGGCGAAATCAGCTTCCTGCAACGCAAGCATTTCTTTAGCGATTGGTCACACCAGGCCAAAACCAACGTCACTGATATCACCGCCACACTCAGCCCGCATACCGTAACGCTGGTGAAAAACCTGAACCAAAAGTCAGACGGCAGCAGCTATCTGCCGGGGCTGAAAAACGTTCAGCGCAGTATCACCTACCTGCCCAGCGATTTTATTGACGACAAGGTACTGGCCCAGTTGCGCACCGGCGATTACATCGGCATTTATACCCATTTGGCCGGGCTGGACGTCACCCATACCGGCATCTATATCATGACCGAAAACGGCCCGGTGCTGCGTAACGCCTCTTCACGCAAAGAAAATATGCAGGTGGTGGACTCGCCCTTTATGGATTACGTGCTGGCCACGCCGGGCATCGTGGTATTTCGCGCCAAATAAAGGTGCGCTAAAACTTCCTGTTATTAGTTAGAAGCCTTTGTGCTGAGCAGGTGTTTGACTTCCCCACGGGTTCAGGCTTAGCTAGCAGCACAAAACCAACTGATTTCATTGTTTTTTTCAGGGAGAAGTCGATGTCCAAAAACTGGCGTTATACCCCACTGCTGGCGGCCTTCGCCGCCGTACTGGCGCTACAAGGCTGCGACCAAAAAACCGATCAGAATCATATCAAGGTCGGGGTCATCAATGGTGCAGAGCAAGACGTGGCGGAGGTGGCCAAACAGGTGGCCAAAGAGAAGTACGGTCTGGAGGTTGAACTGGTCGGCTTCAGCGGTTCGCTGCTGCCCAACGACGCCACCGACAAAGGCGAACTGGACGCCAACGTCTTCCAGCACCGGCCGTTCCTCGAACAGCAGAATAAAGATCACGGCTACAAGCTGGTGGCCGTGGGCAATACCTTCGTATTCCCGATGGCCGGCTATTCGAAAAAAATCAAATCACTGAAAGAACTGCAGGACGGTGCGGTGATTGCCATCCCGCTGGATCCCACCAACCTCGGCCGCGCACTGCTGCTGCTGGAGAAAACCGGCCTGATCACGCTGAAACCGGGCAAAGGGCTGCTGCCAACCTCGCTGGATATCAGCGCCAACCCGCATAACTACAAGATTATGGAACTGGAGGGCGCACAGCTGCCGCAGGTGCTCGATGACCCTAAAGTCACCATCGCCGTCATCAGCACCACTTACATCAACCAGACCGGTCTGACGCCAACCAAAGACGGCATCTTTATCGAAGACAAAAATTCGCCGTACACCAACATCATCGTGACGCGTGAAGACAACAAGGATGCGCCGAACGTGCAAAACTTCATCAAGGCCTACGAGTCGGATGAAGTCGCCAAGGCCGCCGAGAAAATCTTTAATGGCGGCGCGGTAAAAGGCTGGTAACTCAGCAGGTTGTTTGCGAGCTCTTGCGTAGGAGCTCGCATTTTTAATCTTCTCCTCCCATAGACTCCTACCAATACCTTTCTCCGGCCTGGCAACAGACTCATTATTACCTGCCTCATTTTTATAATGGCCGTATTCCACCAGAAATGGTGAAGAATCGACTTATCGTCGTACTCAATGGCAAAATCAATGGTAACGCCTGTATCGTTGTACCTCTGTCGACCACCAAAGATATAAACAAACTTAATCTGGGTATGCATATTGAGATCGCCGATGCAGTCATTGAAGATATGCGGTTCTTTCCCCCACAAACGCGTTGGGCCAAGGGCGATTTGGTGCAACAGGTGAGCCGCCAACGCCTGAGCAGGCCGCGTAAACAACGCGGATTTCTCGTTCAATGTTTACACCGTGACCTGGTTGCCGAGATACAACGAGCGGTAATCAAATCAATTAATGCGCGAACCCTGCTGCCGATATAACACCCAATGTGTTGACAAAACAAACAAATCGGGCAACACTGCTGCCGTAGCCGAAAAAGGCCCTATGCTATACCTTCCCTTTAAGGGATCCGCAAAGCCCAGTCATAGCGCTGGGCTTTTGCCATTCAGAGCTTCCCCCCGAAAATATCCCCCCCTATTGACCCTCACGCCACGTCAGGCTTTAGTATTCCTGCACGCACAAGGGAGGAGTACACCACATGTTATTGAAAGTTGGCGAACTGGCCCGCCGTTCCGGCATCACCGTCAGGACGCTACATTATTACGACAGCATTGGTTTGCTGGTTCCTTCTGCGCGTTCCGATGCCGGCTATCGTTTATATAATCGGGCTGATATTAGCCGCTTGCACCATATTCAGGCGCTGCGCCGAATGGGGATCCCGCTGGCGGAGATCGGGGCAATTCTGGCACGTTCGGGGATGATGCTAACGACGGTGATTGAGCAGCAAATTGCCATGCTGGAGCAGCAACTGTCCCAGACAGCCGCACTGCGCGATCGTTTGCAACAGATGCATGCACAACTCACCGCCGGAGATGAGCCGGAACTGAACGACTGGCTGACGACATTGGAGTTAATGACCATGTACGACAAATATTTTACCGCAGACGAGCTGGCGCAATTGCCTTTCTATCAGGCCGATCCCATGCGCAATCAGCAATGGGGCAATCTGGTCGCTAGCATGCGCCAGTTGATCGACAGCGGCGTCACGCCGCAAGCATTGGAGGCGCAGACTCTGGCCCGGCGCTGGATGCAGATGCTGGAACGCGATACCGCTGGCAACCCGGCGTTTCTCACCCGGCTTAACGCCATGCATGCCGACGAACCCTCCATGCGCGAACAAACCGGCATCACCCCGGCGATGACCGACTACGTGACCCGGGCCTTTGCCGAAACCAAGTTATCAATTTATCAAAAATACCTGTCGGAGGAGGAATACGCCCATGTGCGCCAACACTATTTTACCCGCTTGCAGGAATGGCCGGCGCTGATCGCCCGGTTCCACCAGGCGCTGAATGACGGCGTACCACCGGAGTCAGGGCAGGCGAAACAGCTGGCGGCGCAATGGCTTGAGCTGTTCCAGTCCTATGCCGGTACCGATCCTGCAACCCAGATGAAAATTCGCCAGGCGATGGAACGGGAACCCACGCTGACTGAGGGCACCTGGCTGACCCCGCCACTGTTGAGCTATCTGCAGCAGGCGGTGGCGCAGTTGATGCGCGGTGCATGACAAACCCAGATGGCAAGACCATAAATTTTTCTTATATTCAGCATAAGAAAGCCCAATTTATCTTGTCGGCGGGCGCGGCGCATAATGTGCTTATCTTATGATTTTCAAGGTAAACAGGAACCGTTATGACCCTTTCCGCCCCGTTAATGCTCACCGATGCCACGGCAGACGACATGGCCGCCGTGCAACAGATTTACACCCATCATGTGTTGTACGGCGCGGCGTCGTTTGAAGAAACGCCACCGACGCTGGAAGAAATGCAGCAGCGTCTCAGCAAGGTACAGGAAGCGGGTTTACCCTGGCTGATCGCCAAGCAAGCCGATCTCGTGGTGGGCTATTGCTATGCCACGCCTTATCGACCGCGCCCGGCCTACCGGTTTACTGTGGAAAACTCCGTCTATATCGCCGAGGGTCAGCAAGGGAAAGGTATCGGTAAAGCGTTGTTGTCCGCACTGATCGCACGCTGCGAACTTGGCCCTTGGCGTCAAATGCTGGCTACCGTTGGCAATGCCAAAGAGAATCAGGGTTCGCTGGCCTTGCATAAGAAACTGGGGTTTAGCAGCGTAGGCACGCTCAGGGCGGTGGGTTTTAAATTGGGCGAGTGGCGCGACACCCACATAATGCAACGCACCCTGGGCGAAGGTAGTGATGGGCTGCCGCACAATGGATAAACCGGGTGCAGAAGATGCACCCGGTGAAATTATCAGGCTTTTAAACGGCCACGAATGGCACCGAGAGCCGAAACCACCAGCAGCACCACGCCGCCGGCAATCAGGCCAAACACCACGTTGAGCAAAGCAGGAATAACCCCCTGCAAGATCTGGCCGAAGGTCGGCACCACGGTGGCATAGGACGCCCAGTCCTCAAACAGATGATGCACCGGCGGCAGCCCGTGGGTCAGGATACCGCCACCGACCATAAACATGGCGATGGTACCGACCACCGACAGGGTCTTCATCAGGTAAGGCGCGGCGCTGACGATGCCGCTACCGACAGAACGGGCTAACGCGCTGCTTTTACGGCTCAGATACAGCCCCAGATCGTCAAGTTTGACGATGCCGGCCACAATGCCGTAAACCCCCACCGTCATCACCAGCGCGATGCCGCACAGCACGATCACCTGCTGGCTGAAGGTCGCTCCCGCCACGGTGCCCAGCGTAATGGCAATAATCTCGGCGGACAGCACAAAGTCAGTCCGTATTGCTCCCTTCACTTTGCGTTGTTCGTAGGCCGCCACGTCTTCGTTGGCGTCCAGCGCTTCTGAGTTATCCTCCCCGGCCTGCTTTTTGTGAGTCAGGCTATGAAACACCTTCTCAAAGCCTTCGTAGCACAGGTAGGCACCGCCCACCATCAACAGCGGCGTAATTGCCCAAGGGGCGAATGCACTGATCAGCAACGCCAGCGGCACCAGGATCGCCTTGTTGATAAACGACCCTTTGGCCACGCTCCACACCACCGGCAGCTCGCGATCGGCCTTTACCCCGGAAACCTGTTGCGCATTCAGCGCCAGATCGTCCCCCAGTACCCCGGCGGTTTTTTTCGCCGCCATTTTGGTCATCAGCGAGACATCGTCCAGCAGTGAGGCGATATCGTCGATTAACGTCAGTAAGCTACTTCCGGCCAAAGCGGTTCATCCTTTTCATATTCATCGGTTGTCACCTGTTTAGCATAGCGGCAACTGTGCCCAAATATCCATTCTGATGGTCAGGCAGAGGCATTTTATTAGGATCCACAGTCCAAAATCGGACCTCATTCTCGGTGAAGCCTGGCCTCGTTACTGTTTCAATAGAGGCAGACAAATTACCTGCCCCCTCGTCTGCAGTCAGAACAACACGCCAGACTCGATGGGGAAAATTGACTCAGCCCAAAAGAGGATGACTTATGTTCTGTAAAACAACGATCCGAACACTGGCCCTGATCATTGGCTTGTTGAGCGTTATTGCCACTGCGGCGATGGGATTTGGTTCCGCCGTCGAAACCTATGGCTGGGCGTTCAACCAAGGATACAACCCGGTTCACCTTGAACATTGCCCGATGATTGCCGGCACGGCACTGCTGTTGGCGACTTTCGCCTTCACCCTGTTCAATAGCCGAAGAATGCAATGATCGCGTGGCGAAAACAAAAAAGGTGGGCTATAGATAAACCACCCTAATGAACCAGAATTCAAGGATGTATGATGATAAAAAGAATAGTTTTAATCACTGTCTCGACATTGTTATTTTCATGCCATGTTTTTGCTCAGGACAATGTTATTCCCGGAGTTGAAAAACAATTCATTAATGTCGTAAACAGTGCAGCGACCAAAGCGAACACAACGCATAATAATGTGTACCGCGCTAATACAAAATTAGCTCGTGATAATGCAATCTGCCAAACGCTGAATGGCCAACCCATTAAACAGTGGGTCGGTCAGGTGGAAAGCAGCCAAATTAATGGCCATGAAGATGATTTCATACGGATAAAACTCGCCGACCACATAACCGTTCAATCGGCCAAAATACCGACATCATCAGGTAAGCTGGAGAATACGCTACCGCAAAACATTGCAGCCGAAAAACTTAAAATAGGTGACAAAGTGACCTTTTCCGGAAAATTTGCCCCGGGAACCAATGCCTGTATCTGGGAAACCAGCGTCACTTTGGATGGCGGCTTGTTTAACCCTAACTTTGCCTTCAAGTTCGATAATATTTCTGCAATGCCATAAACACCAACAATATGCCTCGGGTTAATATTGATTTAATTTTAAAATTAATAATAAACCCCGAGGCTTTTATCCTGATCAAACCACATCCCCTGCCGGTACATTAAGCTGCCAGGACAAACCGAATCGATCGTTTAGCCAACCGAAGCGCGCGCTGAAGCCATAATCATCAATCGGCATCAGCACCTTGCCGCCTTCTGCCAGACGGGTGAAAACCCGGTCAAGTTCAGCTTCATTGGCCAGATTAACAAACAGGGATATTGCCGGGGTGAAGCTGAAATCATGGCTGATTGGGCTATCGGTAAATACCAGACTCTGTCGATCGAAGTCGATGAACGCCTGCCTGATACGCAGTGGCCCATCATTACTGTCATCATAATGTTGCACCTGCTGAACCTTGAAACCGGCGAACAACTCACTATAAAGATCAATAGCCTGTTGGGCATGGGCATTACCCTGGAACATGACAAAAGTGGAAACCTTGCTCATGGGATGCTGTCCTCACGACGATAGAGTATTCATTAATGATAGCGGATGGATTAGCACCGCGGCTCTACCCAAGGTAATTGGAGATGTTGCTGACGGCAAGGACAAGGCGGCTTTAGGGAGAGACGCGGCCTGCAGAAAAACTCCGCAGGCCGCAGAGCGGGTTATTCGGTTTCGTTCTTCGCCAAACGGGCATCTTTCTGACGGCGGTAATCACGGGCCGCCGCAGGGATCGGCGTCACCTTACCGGTTTCGATCCAGGTGCGCAGGCGGTTGGCATCGGCGAAATGGGTGTACTTGCCAAAGGCGTCCAGCACCACCAGCGAGACCGAACGGCTACCGATCATGGTACGCATCGCCAGGCAGTGCCCCGCTTCGTTGGTAAAGCCGGTCTTGGTCAACTGGATATTCCATTTCTGGTTATATACCAGATGGTTGGTGTTGCGGAACGGCAGCGTGTAGTTCGGATCCTTAAAACTCGCCATGCGTTCGGTAGTGGTGCTGAGCTGGCCAATCAGCGGATATTGCTTGGTGGCAATCAACAGCTTGGTCAGGTCGCGTGCGGTCGAAACGTTATGAATCGACAGCCCGGTCGGCTCCACGTAACGCGTGTTGGTCATCCCCAGGGATTTGGCTTTGGCATTCATCGCTTTGATAAAGGCGCCGTAACCGCCCGGATAATGATGCGCCAGACTGGCGGCCGCACGGTTTTCCGACGACATCAATGCCAATAGCAGCATATCTTTACGGCTGATTTCACTGTTCAGACGAACGCGCGAGTAGACCCCTTTCATCTCCGGCGTCTGATGTATGTCCACCGACAACATTTCATCCAGCGGCAGATGGGCGTCCAACGTGACCATCGCGGTCATCAGCTTGGTGATCGAAGCGATCGGCACCACTTCATCCGGGTTACGCGCATACATCACCTTGTGGGTCTGCATATCCACCACCATGGCACTGCCGGAAGCCAGTTCAGGCTCGGCGGCACGGGTTATCGCGTTATTTTCGCTGGCTAGCGCGCGCGGCGCGATGCCTGCTCCTGCCTGCAAAGCGAGCAGGGTTAGTACCAAAACACGTATTTTCACATGCATTACTCTGTGACGAAGAAGATGAAGGTCTTATTTGGCCGAATTATATGTGAGGGATCTGAAGTTGGCACTGGGATTATGCAAGCCGATTTGTGACAAATTCTGTCGAACAGAAAATTGCGCAAACCGCGAGCGCTCTGGGATAAGCGCCCGCGAGAGAAAAGTTACAGCGCCGGCTGCCAGGCCGACTGCGGCAACAGATATAAACCAGGCTGCTGCCGGGCACCGTCACCGACAATATGACCAATGCCCGCCGCCATCACCGCCAGCGTCACGTCAAAGGCATTCAGACTGTCACCGTAGCCCGCCGTCAGGTTGAACATCGAGCCGTTGGCCAGTAAATACAGGGTTTTATCTTCCAGTTGGTAGGCGTTTACAAACGGCATAGGCTCGCTGTGCGGCAGATTTTGCAGGAAGCCAACGTCAATTTCCGCCGTCACATGACCCACATTAAGAATAAACACCCCGTCCTTCGCCTGCTGCAGATGCCGCGCCGACAGCACGTTTTTCGCCCCTGTAGCGGTAGCAATCACATCGGCCTGGCTCACCGCACTGGCAAGATCGAGTACCGCCCAGCCGTCATAGCGTGCCTGCAGCGCCCTCGCCGGATCGATTTCTGCCACGATCACCTGCCCGCCGTAGGCTTTCGCCGCCGCCGCGACGCCCTGCCCAACCAGGCCATAACCTATCACCAGCACGCATTTTTCATGCAGCGTCAAATGGGTGGTCTGGAAGAAAGTGTGCCAGGCGGTCAGGCCGACCATATGGCGGTTATGCAGCCCTTCTTTTACCGGCAGGTCATCCCAGTTGAAGATCGGATAGCGCGGTGCCATGCCGTTCAACCTACTGATGCCGGAACCGGTGGCCTCCAGCCCGGCGATAATTTGCGGGCCATCAACTGACTGATGCAGACGGGTGGTCAAATCCGCCCCCATTTCGCACAGGTGGGTCGGCCCCCAGGCCAATGCGCGGTCGAACGATGCCGACCAGTCGGCGTCGCTCATATCACGCCAGGCGTGAGCCTGTGCTCCGCGGCGCTCCAGCCAGGCCACCACGTCATCCTGTACCGTGGTCGGGTTGCAGGTGGTCAGATAAATCGCCGCGCCCTTGTCCAGCAGGCCAGCCACCAGCGGTGCCATTTTCAGATCCAGATGCATATTGCACGCCAGCCGCACGCCGCTTAAATCCGGTAACGCCGCTACCGCCGCCCGGGTGCGTGGCATATGGCGCATCGCCCAGTCCAGTTCGCTCTCAAAATCCTGATACATCTGTTGCTCCTCTACGGCTGCGTCGCGCCGACAGGGCGCGGCTGACTGACAGAGAGTATACTGACCCTTATGTATTAAAGACATAGGGGATCGGAATGGCGGATTTGGCCCACTACATTACGGATTACGGCTACTGGGCGCTTTTTATCGGCTGCCTGGCCGAAGGCGAAACCATCACTCTGCTGGGGGGGATTGCGGCGCACCAGGGGTTACTGCATCTGCCCTGGGTGATTGCGGTGGTGGCATTGGGGGGCACACTAGGGGATCAGATCCTGTATTTCCTCGGTCGGCGCTTCGGCGGAAAGGTAATTTCACGCATGAAGAGCCAGGAAAAGCGCATTGAACGCGCCAGAAAGCTGATTGCCCGCCACCCGATGTTGTTCGTGATTGGCGTGCGATTTATGTATGGCTTTCGCATAATTGGCCCGGTGCTAATCGGTGCCAGCAAGCTGCCGCCGTCGCGCTTTGTCCCGTTGAATATTCTGGGCGCTATCCTGTGGGCGACGATCTTTGTGTTGCTGGGCTATTTCGGCGGTGAAGCTATCGCCCGGTTTATCTCGGGCTTCGACAAACGGCTGACCAGCGTGCTGTTCTGCGCACTGGTGATCGCCGTCATCTTGCTGCTGCGATTTTGGTGGCGTCGCCGCCATGCCGACTAGCGTTATCGGTTTAGGCCCTGGGATTACTCCGCTTGCGGCCTGTCCCGCATTAACGCCACCAGTTCATGGGCGGCCTTCTCCAGCGGCCTGTTTTTCAGCCAGATCAGGTGCATCGGCAGGCGCAGTTCGTTTTTGGTGTTTTTGAATTTCAGCCTGACCAGCCGTTGCTGCGCCAACAAGGGCGCGGTCAACGACAGCGGGAAATTGCCCCAGCCCAAACCGGCCTCCACCATGCTCAGCGCCATCGGCAGGCTGTCGGTACGCCAGTAGGATTCCGCCACCTGCGGCCGCAAATCGGTAATCTGCAAATCGCGGCTGGCCACCATAATCTGCCGTACGTTAACCAGATCTTCGAGAAACAGCTCGCCTGCCGCCCAGTTCAGCGCCGGGTGCGAAGGTGAGAGCGTAGCAACCAGTGATTCAGCACCGACAAAGTGGAACTGCTCCTGGCTGTTGATATTGAGCCCACCGAACGCCAGAGCAACGCCAATCCTGCCCTGATGCAGCATATGCAACACGTCGTCCTGCGGGGCGGTCAGCACTTCGATATTCAGCAACGGGTAGCGTTCCGCCAGCGTTTTGACCGCAGCCAACAGGCCGCTGCTGTTGATGTCCGAGGCGACACCGACCGACAGAGTGCTTTCCAGCCCTTGGGATAATTCGATGGCGTGGTTCTGTAGTTGTTTTAGCTGATCGGCGATCAGCCGCGCATGCGGCGCCAGTGCCAACGCCAGCGGGGTGGGCAACGGTTCCCGGTGTGAGCGATCAAACAACTGAAACCCCAGTTCCGCCTCCATGTTGGCGATGCCCATGCTGACCGCCGAAGGGACACGCCGCAGCGAGCGGGCAGCAGCGGAAAACGACCCGCGATCCAGTACCGCCAGAAACAGCTCAATGTTATCGCTGGAAAAGTTCATTGCATCACCTGTCAGCAAAACTGACAGCTCCTGACTTTTTCTATCAATATGATTGACGGTATCTTACTCGTCAGACGGCAAAAGGTCACCCGACCACCAAGCCAAAAATCAGTCAGGAGATGAGTAATGCAAGGCGTTAAACGCAAACTGGTGTATGTCACCGCCTATGAAATTATCGGTATGGCGATCTCCGCACTCGGGCTGGCATTGCTTTCCGGCACCGCCCCCAGCAGTACCGGGCCGCTGGCGGTGATCATCACCACCATCGCAGTCAGCTGGAACTTCATCTATAACTCACTGTTTGAGCTATGGGAAAGCCGCCAGGCAACGCGTGGCCGTACGCTCAAGCGTCGTATTTTGCATGCCATAGGCTTTCAGCTGACGCTGGTGATGTACCTGATCCCGCTGATCGCCTGGTGGATGGGAATTACGCTGTGGCAGGCGCTGCTGCTGGATATGGCGCTGATCGTCATTATCCCGTGCTACACCTTTGTGTTTAACTGGGCGTTCGACAAAATATTCGGTTTGCCTGCGTCGGCCTTGCCGGTCGGGGAATCAGCCTAAAATCGCCCCCTTCCCATGATGTTCCTCGCCTGTGGCAATATCGCCGCAGGCGAAGTGAAGTTTATTACCCCACCTTTTTTCTCATCGCGAATAAATAAGCAAAATCCCCTGTAGTTTGCACGGTAATTATTATTCTGTGATTTTCATCACCTTTTATTACTCGTTATTTCCGTCTTGATAAAATCAACCATCTTATTGAATAATATGTTCTTTTGTATATGGAACAAAAAATAAACACACTTGTTCACGATTTATACGCAGGATTTTTTGCCACATTTCCAGAGAAAAGGTAGCATGCCTCGCCGTTATTTAACGGCAGCTGTTCATATAATATACGCTATGAATTTCATTGCTGAAGATCGAAACACGACGGGTATAAACAACAGAATGATGCCATGACCTCATTCTCATCACGGTTGGTAGTAGCAATCGTTTGCTCCGAAGCTGGAGCAGGATAATTTTACAGACGGGTAAAACAGGACGAACGATGCAATCACAAAAAAAATCGGCGCATGAGCAACATGCAGCCAGAAGACGATGGTTAGACTCCCACGAATCCGGTTATCACAAAAGCATGGGCAACCGGCAGATTCAAATGATCGCCATCGGCGGTTCAATAGGTACCGGCCTGTTCCTCGGCACCGGCGGCCGGCTGGAACTGGCAGGGCCGGCGCTGGCGCTGGTGTATCTGGTCTGCGGTATCTTCTCTTTCTTCATTCTGCGGGCATTGGGCGAACTGGTTTTACACCGCCCTACCAGCGGCAGCTTTGTTTCTTACGCCCGTGAGTTCCTCGGTGAAAAAGCCTCTTACGTCGCCGGCTGGATGTATTTCCTCAACTGGGCGATGACCGGTATCGTCGATATCACGGCGGTAGCGCTGTATATGCACTATTGGGGTACCTTTGCCGATGTGCCGCAGTGGTTGTTTGCCCTCTGCGCCCTCGGGGTGGTCGCCACCATGAACATGATCGGCGTGAAGTGGTTCGCCGAAATGGAGTTCTGGTTCGCCCTGATCAAAGTGGTCGCCATCGCGCTGTTCCTGGTGGTCGGCGTGGTGTTGCTCGGCACCGGCACTCCAGTGGCGGGCAACACCACCGGCCTGCACCTGATTACCGAAAACGGCGGCATGTTCCCGCATGGCCTGCTGCCTGCGTTGGTGCTGGTACAAGGGGTGATCTTCGCCTTTGCCGGGATTGAGCTGATCGGCACCGCCGCCGGCGAGTGCAAGGATCCGGCCAAAATGCTGCCGAAGGCTATCAACAGCGTTATTTGGCGCATCGGCCTGTTCTACGTTGGTTCGGTGGTGCTGCTGGTGTTGCTGCTGCCGTGGAACGCCTACCAGGCGGGCCAAAGCCCGTTCGTCACCTTCTTCAGCAAGCTGGGCGTGCCCTATATCGGCACCATCATGAACATCGTGGTGTTAACTGCCGCGCTCTCCAGCCTGAACTCGGGCCTGTACTCCACCGGCCGTATTCTGCGTTCGCTGTCGATGGGTGGCTCGGCGCCGAAATTTATGGCCAGGATGAGCGGCCAGCAGGTGCCTTACGCCGGGATCCTGGTGACCTGCGGTATCTACGTGATCGGGGTGGTATTGAACTATCTGGTACCTTCACAGGTGTTTGAAATAGTGCTGAACATCGCTTCGCTGGGCATTATCAGCTCCTGGGCATTTATCATCGTCTGCCAGATGCGTCTGCGTAAGGCGGTGCGTGAAGGCCGTGCCAAGCCGGTTACCTTCAAGATGCCTGGCGCACCGGTCACCTCCTGGCTGACGTTGGCGTTCCTGCTGGCGGTGGTGGTCATGATGGCGTTTGACTACCCGAACGGCACCTGGACCATCGCAACCATTCCTGTGCTGGTCGTGCTGCTGGTGCTGGGCTGGTTTGGCCTGCGCAAGCGCGCGCAGGAAGTGAAACTGGAACAACAGGCGCACGAAGAAGCCCATCACTGAGTTTTTAAACTGCCCCAACCGGGGCAGTTTTATTCTCCTTACACCCGGCCGTAAAAGGTCATTCTGGCGCTTTCCGACAGCGCGATATCCGGTTGTGCATTATAAGCCAGCACCACCAGCATGCGGGTGATGTCACCTTCGGTCGGCGTGACCCGATGCATGGCGTTGCGGCCACGGAACAGCACCAAATCCCCCTCTTCCATCGCCAACGGCTTCACCGCTCGTTCACCGTCGAGCACCTGGGAAACTCCGGCGTAATTCATCTCGCCGCGGTCGGCATCGCGCAGGTTTTCCACATATTCAAAGCGTCCACCGGCCTGCGGTTTCTGGATCAACAGCGTGATGGCGAACGACGAGTTATCGAAATGCCAACCCAGTTCCTGCCCGCGATGGGCATAGTGCAGATTGATCGACGACAGGCGATCGGCGTAGGGATACAGACACTGTTCTTCCAGCACCGCGCAGAGAAAATCGCGGAACGGCTGCGCATCATACAGTGCACGCAGCGGTGATTGCGGTGGGATCTCCTCATCGGTAATGCAGCCCTTGGACGAGACCACCAGCCGGTTGCGTGCATGATCGGCCGGCAGCGTTTCATCCTGCGGCCTGAGATAGACGTTATGCTTGCTGGCGGCATAAAACGCCGCATGGCTGTGCTCCGCCCCTTCCAGACGGATAGTCGCCAGCGCCGCCGCCGTCAGAAAGCCCGGCAGCACCAGCGCGCCCGCCGTATCCAGCGTAGTTTTGCATTGCGCCCGAAAGGCCGGATCACCAATCGGGTTGGCGGTTAAATCAACGATATGAGCAAGTGGCTGCATCAGAGACTCCTTAGGCATAGCGGCCGGATAACCCACTGTAGCGAATGCCGGATTGCCGTAATAACAAAAATACGTTAAGGATGAGCTAACCATTTCTTAGCGATAAGCGCCATGAGCCCAACTTCCCGTCCCCGGCTGCCCAAACTGAACGCCATTCTGGCGTTTGAAACCGCCGCCCGCACCGGCAGCCTGGCCAAAGCGGCAGACCACCTGGCATTGACCGCCGCCGCCGTCAGCCAACAGATCCGCCAGCTTGAGCAGCAGCTGGGTATTGTGCTGTTTATCCGCGCTAAAAGCGGCGTGACGCTGACCGAGCAGGGAGCGGACTACCTGGCCTACGTGCAACAGGCCTTCGAAACGTTGCGCGTGGCACAACAGCATGTCGATCGCCAGCGGGGCAAGGAAACGCTGACGGTATTCGCCTTGCCGGCATTGGCGTCAAAATGGCTGAACCCGGCGATCGGCGATTGGCTGGCCCGGCATCCACAGGTGGATATCCGCCTGCACGCCACCCATGCCGAAGTCGATTTCGCCGCTTCCGCGGCGGACTTTGCCCTGTGTTTTGGCGATCAGGACTACCCGCTGTTGGAAAAAGTGCGGCTGTTTCAGGACTGCGTGCAGCCGGTTTGCAGCCCGCAATTGCAGGCCGGCGGCGACTGGACCCAACGGCCGCTGATCCATGTGGATTGGGGCAAGGAAAGTCAGTTCCTGCCAGGCTGGCATGACTGGTTCAGCGCCGCCGGGTTGCCGCCGCC
This sequence comes from Serratia sp. S4, assembly GCF_000347995.1. Taxonomy (NCBI): domain Bacteria; kingdom Pseudomonadati; phylum Pseudomonadota; class Gammaproteobacteria; order Enterobacterales; family Yersiniaceae; genus Serratia; species Serratia sp. S4. The sequence continues at coordinate 1,445,850 of NZ_KB661120.1, read as the reverse complement.
ACAGCGGCGTGGCCTGACCTATAACCTGACCTCACTGGCGATTGACGCCGCGGTCGAGGGCCACGGCATTTTGCTCGGCCAGCAACGGCTGATCCAGCGCGAACTGGCCAGAGGGACGCTGGTGCCGCTGGCAGAACCGGCACTGCCGCTCAGCAAGCCCTACTACCTGGTTTATCCGCAACGCACGCTGGACAAACCCAAAGCGGCGGAGTTTCTAAGATGGTTGCAAAGCATCGCGCCAGTGGACAGTGACCGCTAAAGGCTGCAGCAGCTACTACCCGGCTTTGGACATCATCTCGCCCAGCAACAGGTTGGTCGCACGCGGCAGGTAAACCTCGTTGCCCGCACCGGGAGTCAGCGTCAGTTCACCAATGTAGATTTGCTCGCGGGTGAGATAGAAGTCGACGCGGCAATAGTCCAAATCTGCCGCAACGGCTTTCGCCACCCGGATCATTTCATCCCAGAACGCCGGTTTTTCATACAGAGTATTGACCTGCGGGATATCCGCCTGGGTAAAGAAACAGTGATGCGCATGCTCGTCCAAAAACTCCAGTGAAGTCGGCTCAGGCCCGCCACGTAACAGCTCTACGAATAAATAAGCATGCTGGCCGTTAAAAACATGCACCTTGTAGTCAATCAATTCACCTGCCGTTTCTATATCCAATAGCTGTTCGACGATAATTTTCTGCGGGATGTTGTCGTAGTGTTTTTCGCGAAACCTTTTCCAATAGGTTATTTCAGACCATTCATTAAGAATCTTCGCAATATCGTCAAAAGTAACTTCGTTTTTATCTTTGACTATCTTGACCTGTTGCGAAGCATTATTGGTTTTGATAACAAAAGATTGAGGCAATGAAAGGTAATCTTTTTCGGTAAAATTATCGCTAATCATAATGATGGGGGTTAGGTACTTTTCCGATACCCGCTGTGAAATATAGTCTCTGACTGCCACCTTGTCCGCTAACATACTGAAATCATGGCATGGATAGCGCATACGCCGATAAATTTTCTCTGAAAATGTCTTGGGGGATTTGAAGTTAATCCAGGCGCCATGGGCAAGATAGTGGCTGACTTGATAATAGATAAAATCGGGCGCGGCCCGATAGAGTCGTTTTGCGAGTTTTCTCATTCTTCTCTTTCTTCCATGAATCTAGCATAGGGATAAATGCTGCTGACATTCCGGTTATTGCATCTTAATTATAAAACCCTGTGGGTCATTCCTTACAGAGGGTAAGGAAATAATCGGATGATTCTTATTATAAGGTGCGACAGGGAAAGTCCCCATGAAATTAAAATTCATAGATATCAATATCGTGAGAAATGCGTTTTGGATGATATCCGAAAAAATGGTGTCTATCCTTGGCGTCATTTTTATCACTGCCTATATGGCGAGATATATCGGCCCGGAAAGCTTTGGTAAAATCACCTTTGCCACCGCGATTTTCGCCATTACTCAAACGCTGGCGCTGCTGGGCTCTGATACCGTGCTGTTCAAGCGGATTAGCCGCAACCCGGCCTCGGGAACGGCATTGATGTTTTCCACCAACCGGCTGCGTCAGGGCTGCTTTGTGCTGTTCTCTGCGGCAATATTGATTTACACCGGGCTACGGGAAGATTTCATTACCTTCTACTTTTGCGCCGCCACCTTTGTCGCCAGCTTCTTCTCACTCAGGGACGTTTTCACCATCTATCATGATGCCCGGCTGGAATCGCGCTTCAATACGCTGGCCAACGTCAGCGGGCTGGGCAGTGCGCTGCTGGTGCGTTATCTGATCGTTTATTTTGATCTGCACCTGTATTACCTGGCGATCCCTATCGTGATGGTTTATTTGATCCCCTACCTGATCCGCCACCATATCTATCACCGCCGTAATCCGCGCTTTGCCGCACCAGGGCGCGTTCGCCGCAAATACGTGCGCTATCTGCTCGCCAGCGGCCTGCCCCTGGCGGTTTCCAATGTCTCCATCGCCATCTACACCCGGCTGGCACAGTTGTTCCTGATGTGGTTCGTCTCCGCCGAAGCGCTGGGAATTTACTCCGTTGCCATTACGCTGGCCACCGCCTGGATGTTTGTCACCGATGCGGTGATCACCTCGTTTTTCGCTAAAATATTCGCTTATCAACGTGATGACGCCATGCGCACCGCCGCCAAACTCAATGGGCTGGTGCTGGCGATTGCCGCCGCGATCGTCGCCGGCATCTTTTTGCTCGGCAAACCGGTGATTGTGCTGCTGTACGGCGAGCAGTATTTAGCGGCTTACCCGGCGATGGGGGTGTTGGCGGTTGCCACCCTGCTTTCCGCCCTGGGCACCCTGGCCTACAAATACATTGTGATTTTCTCCGGCTACGGCTTCTTGTCGAAGAAGATGTTCCTGGTATTTATCATCAATATTCCGCTGTCATACTGCCTGATCCGCCAATACGGCATGATGGGCGCGGCCTACAGCACCCTGCTGACCGAATTGTTGTCGCTGACCCTCCTCAACTACTTCTTCCGTCGTGGCACCGTATTGCAGATGCACCTGCGCTCGCTCAATCCTTTGACCTATATCCGGCGACCGGTTAGTCACATCAACGGCTAGCTCTCCAGCTCGACCACCCTTACGTACAGGGCCGCAAGTAGCGACAGGTCAATCAACATGGCAAAAGCGTAGGGAAAACCCGTTATTCCGCTAAAACTCGATTGGATCAGCAGGACAGCCGCAACCGCGAGGATACTCCCTGCAATCAGCAGTGCGCGTCGGCGCAGTCCATGGCCGTCGTTGTGGGTGCCTCGACGTATCGCGGCGCTGTAAACCATTCCCTGACCCAAGCCGCAAATGGCCATTGACGAAAACAGCTGCAGGTCGTTTGGCAGACCATGCAATACCAGGATCAGCAGCAAGGTGCCGACGGCACTGATGACAAACCCATGGCGTACCAGGCTCAGGCGACTTTTGCTCTGGAACACTTTCAGCTGCATTAAAAATACGGCCAAAACAAAGGCAATACTCAAGCAGGCCAGCAAAGCGATCAGCAGCAGCGGGTTCTCCAGCGCATAGAGTTTCAGTAACAGTGCAACTTGCGCTACCAGCCCACTGACTAAAAGAATACCGGCATTGGTTTGCGCCTGCTGTTGCGCAGACGCGGCAAAAGGGACGGATAAAGGAGACGTGCTCATAATGATCCTCACTATATAAAAGCGGCGATAGAAAATTTATTTCATCCTTACAAGGAGGTATGTTGAGCCTATCGCATATATAATCAGGCAATCAAAGTCAGAGTTTTCACCCATGGATGAAAATAACTCATCATGAAATCTTCCCGTTTACCGCCGCTGGGCGCACTGCGCGCCTTCCATGCGGTTGCCGATTGCCTTAGCTTCAAGCAGGCTGCCGGGCAACTGAATGTCAGCGCTACCGCTGTCAGCCATCAAATCCGTTTGATTGAATCCGTGCTGGAATGCCGCGTGTTCGAACGCAACGCGCAGGGGGTGAAACTGACCGAGGCCGGACACTTGCTGTATACGGGCACGCAATCCGCCTTTACCGCCCTGGAAGAGTCGGTAAAAAAAATTGATCAGGCCAGACAACCTCCGGCGCTGACCATCACCACCACCTCGAACTTTTTGACCAATTGGCTGGTGCTACGCCTTGAAAGCTTTAAGGCGCAATTTCCCGAGATTGATTTACACCTGCATACCAGCGTGCAAAGCGTCGACTTAACGCAACGAACCGTCGACGTAGCCATACGTTATCGTGAAACCGCTGAAATGGGCCTTCACAGTACCTTGCTGTATGAGGATCGGTTTATCGTGGTTGCCAGCCCGGCACTGGCCTTGAATACCCTGAGCGACCTGCACCGCACGACGCTGTTTCACGTCGAGAACAGGCATGTTCCTGCCGAAAACCCTGACTGGAAACACTGGCAGCAAGGTTACGGGCCGGAGAATCTGAATATATCAAGAGGCCTGTATTTCAGCGATGAAACCCATGCGCTGCAGGCCGCCGTTGCAGGGCAAGGGGTGGTTATTGCCAGTAAGTTGCTGGCAGAGGATTTGATAAAACGCAAAATGCTGGTGGCACCGTTCGAGCTGTCTTTACCCGGCGCGAATTATTATCTGGTGACGCTGGAAGACACTGCCGATCGCCCCGATGTCGTGTCATTACGCAACTGGATGCAGAAAAATATGCACCCCGGCACGCTGGAGTAAGGACTTATTGACTGAGCCTGGAACTTAATGCCAATGCAGCACCACGGCACCGGCCAATACCGTTAACACACCCAACCACTGTATGACGGCAAGGCGCTCACGCAGCAGCAAAGTGCCCAGCAACGCGGCAATACCGCCAGACAGGGTGCTAAGCACCGTTACCACCGCCACCGATCCGCCACCGGCCCCTACGGCAAAGGCACTAAAGCCACCCAGGTTGAGCAAACTGGCAGCCAGCAACAGCCCGCCCTGCCGCAAGCCTGGACGTGCCACCAACGCACGCCGGTTAGTGCTCAGCGCCAGCAGAGCCGTCAGCCCGAGCGTATAGCCGAGCCACAGGCTGACACTCGGCCCCAGTACCGGCAGCGTGTATTTCCCCTGCAGCCAAAAACCGGTGCCATAACAGCATGCGGCGATCAGCGCGAAGCCTATCCCCGGTAAGGTCGACGAAGAGTTTTCCGGCTGCCGATCAGGGCTGACAGCAGTCAGCATCACCCCCAGCACACAAATAATCAGCCCCGTCAGGGTAAGCCCCGCCAAAGGTTCGCCACTTAGCCACGACAATAGCGTGGTAACCGCACCGTAGCTGGTGACCAGAGGGGCCACCATCGCCGCCTTGCCAATAGCGAAGGCCTGCGACAGCGCCAATGAACCGCCTACGATCAGGGCAGCGGCCAGCAATGCCAGCCCCCAAACCACGCCGGAAGTCGCAAAGACAGGAACCGCCGTTGCCGGTAATAAGGCAGTAAAAATCACAAAGCCAATCGCCTGCGAAAAAAAAACCGCCCTGCGCACCCCCACCGATCGGGCGTTGATACTGACCAAAAAATCCGTGCCGCCCCAGCACAGTGCGGCAGCCAGCCCCATCACAATGTCCACGCGATACTCCCGTCGAATATTTGCCCTAAAAGTAAGCAAAAAATCACTTGTGGAACATCGATAGATTGGCAATATGGTTGAATGAAACTCAAGCTGAACGCTCAACCTCGCCTGCCCTCCCTGAAAGCCTTGCACACTTTCGAGGTGGCGGCGCGCTGCGCCAGTTTTACCGAGGCGGCGGAAGAGTTGAACGTCACGCTGGGGGCGGTCAGCCGCCAGATACGTCATTTGGAAAATGAGCTGGGCGTCGAGCTGTTTCACCGCAAGGGGAACGCGGTGGCGCTAAACGACACCGGCAAACAACTGGCCATCGACGTGACCCGCGCACTGACGTTGCTGCAAAAAGCCAGCGATCGCGTCCGGCCAGAGCAACAACAAACGCTGAAGCTGACCTGCACGCTGGGCATTGCCAGCCACTGGCTGGCCGCACGACTACCGGCACTACGCCGTGCCGATCCTGATGTTTCGTTGGTGCTGGACGCCAACGAAAGCCTGCGCGATCTGGCCAGCGGTGAAGCAGACATCGCCATCCGTTACAGCCCAACGACCAACCCGCCGCCGCACTCCCGCGAGCTGCTCGCCGATGCCTTCGCGCCGTTAGCCAGCCCGGCCTTTCTTGCCGCGCACCCTCGTCACATCACGGCCACCGATTTGGCGCTGTCGCAGTTGATCCACTCGCCGTGGAAGGATGGGCAGAAGATGGGTGTCGCCGGCTGGCAAGACTGGTTCGCCGCCTTTGGCGAAGGCACCCCGGCACCGCGCGGTATTCTCACCTTTAACAGCGTCGGCCATGCCCTGCAGGAAGCGATAGAAGGTAACGGCATCGTACTCGGCAGCCTGGCAGTCGCGCAGGATGCCCTGGCCACCGGCAAGCTGGTTCGGGTCTTTGGCGACGACCGACAACTGCCCGCCGCCTACCACTACCGCCTGTGCTGGGCGGACAGCGCGTTCGTTAGCGCCACCACCCGCCGCTGGGTGAATCTGCTGCTGCAGGCGGCAGACCAACCCCCGGCGTTCTAACGCAGCACGTATTGCGCCCACAGCAGTGAAAAATCCAACTATTTTATAATCAATTTTTTTGCTGCGAGACACACCGTGGACAGACAACGCTACCTGCAACATATTGGATTCGCAGGCATCCCCAAGCCCGACCTCCTGACGCTGCAACAGTTACACCGCTGCCATATGCTGAGCGTGCCCTTTGAGAACCTGAGCATTATTTATCGCCAGGGGATTCATCTGGAGGAACCGGCGCTGTTCAATAAAATTGTCGAACGCAACCGCGGCGGCTTTTGCTATGAGCTGAACCGGCTGTTTGCCGCGCTGTTGAAAGACATCGGCTTTAACGTACAGTTTATTTCCGGCGAAATCCGCGCGCGCGACGGCAGCTTCGGCGCGCCCTTCGACCATATGGCGCTGATGGTGGAGCTGGATCAACCGTATCTGGTGGACGTGGGGTTTGGTGATTCGTTCCTGACGCCGCTGAAGATCACCACCACCGAGCAGCAACCGCAGACCAGCGGCACCTTCCATTTAGAGCAGGAAGGCGAGACCTATTACCTGGAACGCAGAAACGGCGATAATCGCTCGCATGCCAAAACCCTGTACCGCTTTACCCTGCAAGCCCGTGAGCCAAGTGAGTTCGACGGCATGTGCCACTACCACAGCACCTCGCCGCAGTCGCATTTTACCCAGCGGCTGGTGTGTTCGCGGCCAACGGAAAATGGTCGGGTGACTATCAGCGAGAACAAACTGATTATCACCGAAGATCACCAACGCCATGAATCGACGCTGCATTCCGAAGACGAACGGCGTGCAGCTCTGATGCGTTATTTTGGTATTGATCTGGAAAGTTGAGAATATCACCGTGGCGGATGAAGCGCTTCATCCGCTAAATAGCGGCGCCTAATAGTGCTACAGATGAAGAGTGTTCAGGTTATGCGCCAGGCTTTCCATTCTGTTCAGCTAGTAAAATGCGCGCAAACACGTTTTCCATTTCACTCACTTTTTTTATAAATTCTTCCGGTGAATACACTACCCCGGCGTGTGCAATATAGTGCAGCGCCATTTCACGAGATTTTTGCGTCACCCATTGATTTCTTAACATACTCATATCCTTAAATAATAAAATTCGATCCGCCGCCATTCAGACAGCAGACTTTCGGTATAAAATTAATTAAATAACTTAGACAGCTTAACCAAAGAATAGGGCGTATTATCTAAACCCAACTTCTTCAGCGCGTTGATTTTTTGGCTGCTGATGGTTTTTATGCTCTTGCTTGTTCTGCAGGCAATTGCCGTTGGACTCAAGCCTGACAAGGTAAGTTTCAGAACGTTATATTCTATAAAAGATAAAATCTCGCGTTTCCCTTCAATGCCAGAAAACGCCTCTCCCTCTATGACTTCGCGCTCAAACACCTCAACGCTCGCCTCCTCCTCAATAAACCTAAGCGTTTTCATGGATAAATACTCCATGATTGCGATAACCCGCTTTTGCGCAATGAAGATGATATCCCGATGTCCATAAACATGAGAGTTCCTTAGCAAGGGTAAAATAGTTGGGTAGTCGTCATCTGTAATATGAATTAACACTATCGCCTGACCAATATTACCCCTGCTAAAATAATCCGGCCCAATAAACGCCATTTCATAGCCTGTTTTATTTTCAAAAACGGCCTTTAATGCCAGCCTGGTGAACTGGCATTGACTCATCAATAATATTTTTTTCATTTCGGCCAATACGCTAAAGAGTAAAAAAAGTTTCTGGAATAGACAGTGCTTTATACCCATTTCCGTCAAAAGCTTGAGCGCGCAAACCGCCTGTCATGAGGAAACAATAACGCCGCCTCGTACCGCAGTTCATCAGCCCGAACATATTGTTGCTGTTGATACAAGATAACCAACAGGTTGGCGTAAACGTTTTTATCAATGCGGTGATTCAGATAACGCTGCGCCCATTGGGCATAGGTTTCCAGCCGCTGCTCGTCACGCGTTCGGTTAAAGGCGAGCAAGCCCGCCAACTGGCGATCAAACTGCAGGCGATCGTCATGCATCCAGCTTACCCAGTCCGGCAAGGCGTCCACCTGCCGCATATCCTGCAACCCGCCGCGCTCCGCCTGGGTCAATACCCGCCCGCTGTAAAACCCGGTAGCCATCACGAAAATCGCCACCAGTGACAGAGTCAGCATCGGCAGTCGCCAGCGTTTTAACCCACAGCCGGTGCCAAGGCGCGGACTGACCAGTCGATCGAGCATTGCCAGCAACAACAGGAACACCAGCCAGTGCAGTGCCGACAGGTAAAACGGGTATTCGGTTTGGCTATGCAATGCAATCGGCAGCAGCGCCACGCATAGAGCCAGCGCCTCACCCGCCGATGATTTACCGCAGGCAAAGGCCCGCTTGTCGCGCCAGCGGGCGTGGGCCAGCAGTTTGATGCCCGCCCGCACCAAGAGCAGCGTACCCAGCAGCGCGACCACGCCCCCTTCCACCCACCACAGCAGCAATTCGTTATGCGGATGACGGGCGATTTCGGTCACCGCCGTGGGCGGGGTTTGGTTAATGCGAAAATGCTGAAAACTGTACTCAAAACCGCCGTAGCCCCAGCCAAGCAGCGGCTTTTCGGCGATCATCGCCAGCGTATCGCGCAGCATGGTGTAGCGCGCATGGTTGGAGCCGGCATGGCTGGCGTAGCGCAACGCACCGCCCAACTCACTCCCCCACCACAGCACCAGCACCGCCGCCACGGTACCGCCGGCAACCAGCAGTGAGGCAATGGCGACAGCCTGCGGATAACGGCGGCAAAAACACAGGATAAACAACCCCAGCACCAGGGCACCCGCCAGCCAGCCGGTGCGGGATTGCGCCCACACTAACACCATCGGCAGCAGCACCAGCGCCAAGGCCAGGGCGCGGCGACGCCAGCGTTCTACTCGCGGATCCAGTCGCTGGAAGCCAGGCAGCACATACGCCGCCAACGCCAGCGCCAACCCGGTGGCGATAAAACTCGCCAGCACGTTAGGCTGCTGGAATATGCCGAAGGCGCGCGAGCTGCCGGATGGGATCCAGGATTGTGCAATTGCTGGAGCAAACAGCTGCAACAGCACGATTAACGTCTGAACCACCGCCGCCGATAAAATCAAATACAACACCGCATGGCGCTGGCGTGCGGTCATGCGCACCTGCAGCCAGGTGAAATAGAACGCTGCCCCGGCAAATAAACCAGCCAGCCGCCAAACGGCGGCGCTTTGCCATTCGGGCCGGGTAAATATAACTGGCAGCGCCAACAGCAAACAGGCGGCTATTATTGTGCGACAGGTCGGCGTTATCACAATTCGGCACAGCAGTGTTGCCCGCCAGCAAACCCCCATTAATAGAGCCGTGCCGCCGTAGACCAGAAAATTAAATGGCAGCGACAATCCACTCCCGCCGGGGTTGGGGATATATATCGCCAGCGGAATAAAAAGCAAAAATATAAATAAGAAAAAAATACGATCGAATATCATAAACATCCTGAAATATCATAAATTATTATCGTTACCAATAACACTAAGTTGGAGCAGATATCCATCAGCATGAGGGTCGCCGTCCAGATGATTGGTTACGGCAGGAACGACTATCTCCAAGGATTCCCCCATCCCCAAGAAGTCAGGTAAATAGTCCCCCCCCCTCCAATGTTTGCCCAATACGTGTTCCGCCCAGAACCCCTGCGCCACATATCCCGACGCATGCGTGGTGGAGGTCCCTCATCCCGCAATGTCCAGCGTCCCGTAACACTCCCACTCAAGGAACCATGATTCATTGGATTGTGAGAAAAGCGGTGGGCACTAACGGTCGAATTTTTTGAGCATTATTTTGGGGGGGGGGGCTGAGCACCCCGAGGGTGTGGGAACTGCTCTGCAGATTCCCTCTATTTGATAAAACGACGTACAGGTTATTCACGGTGACCGCGTCGCGCGCGTGGCAGGCCGCCGGATCCCAACGCATAGCCCCTTGCAGTGGAGGACCCGCCCCGCGCGTTCGCATCAAGGCTTCGCGCGCTGGGGCTCGGATGCCTGCGAGCGATGTCGTACGCAGGATGGAGGTAGCCCCCGGATAGGACAAGCCGGACCGCATGCAGTTATGAAACAGAATCTTTTGTCACTGCAGTTCGGCGGTTACGACCGCAGACGCGGTGTACGTCCCCGGAGCGGCAGACCCAGGGACGGTGGTTGCTCTCACGGTCGCATCAATGGACTGATTCTTATTGGCGTGCACACGGTAAACGTTCGACCCGCCGCCCGCGCTCTCGGCAAAGCTCATGCGAACGCTGCCGCCCGGGGTGTATGCAACTTCCGCGCCCCCGTCCCGCGCCCCAACCGTCACGGTCACACCAGTGTCCGCGTTGCATTTGATAGTCAAGGTGGTCCCGGCGGTGTTGGTCTCATCGGGGCGTACGGACCCGAGGTCTATGGCACCCGCTGTTAGGCTACATGAAGTCGGCTTGGGAAGCCCGTGCCATTTTGTTATATGTATTATCTGTGTGTAAAACCCGTCGGTTTTACCGCGCGCGACGACCTGCACCGCGCTGGGCAATTTCGGGTCGGGCACGACATACCAATAAAACGGCGATTCGACGAGATAGGATTGTATAAATATGTCTATCAAGCTTGCCGCTCTTTTCGGGTCTAGAACCATGTTTGTACCCATGAAGCAGGGTTGCTCGATGGGTTTGACCAGGTTAGGGTATGTCCAGCCGTCCAACGACAGCGCGATGCATACGTTCACGCTTCCCCCCAGATTGCCTGGCGTTGGGATGCCGTCCCATTTCAGTTTCTTCAGAACCGCGCGTCCCAGAGTTGCGTCCCAGTGACCTTCGGCTGTGGCGTCCCCAGCATGAACGGGCGGGCATATGAGGGTCGTCCCGACGAGGTACAAGGCGGCGATCGAGGCGATTCGTCTTAAGGTAACGGACATTTTCTTTAATTCCGAATAACAGATCATATGATCTAAGAATTGACGGGCGTTTAAGCCGTTTCGCCAGTACTACATACTGGTTTCAACATACGCTCTGCCCATAATGTCCACCGTGCCTCGTACGTTCGCACTCGCAACTCAGTCTCTGTCGATGACAGCTTCTGCCTGCGACCTTGCTCGTAAAGCCGCGCGCGTCGTGCACGATGGTTTTCCAGCGCTCTGGGCGCTATGGTGGCCCCCGAGGGGGTAAACCATACCCCGAGCCAGTCAAAGCCATGTTCAATCCTTCCCAATTGTGTTTTATCAGGGTGAGCTTCAAAGCCCCCCAGGTTAAAAAATTCGTGCAGCCGTTTAACACAGCGCCGCAGTTGCCAGCGGGTGCGGGTAAGCACCAGAAAATCATCCATGTATCTTGCATAAAAGGTTCCTTCCTGCGCATTAAAATAGCTGTCAACGTGGTGCAACAAGCTGCCGCCAATCAGCGGGCTCAGCGCACAACCCCGGCAGATGCCGCTGGGTGGGGTATAAAACTCACCGCCGTCTTCTACGCTGTAATGCACGTATTGCTGAATCACATCAAACAACACCGGGTCGGCCACATGCCATTTCAGCTGATTGATCACCTGCTGCTTACGGATATGCCGGTAGTAACCACGAATGTCCGTTCTGTAGACAAAAGCGTATTCTCCGCCGGCCAGGGCTTCCCGCACTTCCGCCACCGAAACCACGCTACCGCCATGCCCGCGCAAGTGCATGCAACGGGCAGGTTTTGGCAGCAGGGGCTCCGCCAGCAGCGCAGCCCACTTCAATATCAGCGCATCCTGCGCGCACCACTGCACCCAACTGCGGCTACCACGCCGCAATACCTGCATCGGTGCCAGCCGGTAATCCCCACTTTGCAGTTGCTGATACAGCCGGTCGTCCTGCTGCGCCCAGTGAAAGCGCAAATGCCAGATATCCGCATTGGGCGGCGCATGACGGCGACGTTGGCACAGCCAGCACCAGGCGGCTTGCCATGCCGCTGCACTGTTATTCATATTCCAGACTAAAGGTCACTACCGCGCTGAACGGCCCGCGTTCAATGGTTTTATGCTTTAACGCGTCCGGTTCACCCTGCACATAGGCATGCGCCGTCAGGGTATTGGCTCCGCTGACCAATGCCTGCGCCTTGCCTTGCTGGTTAATGGGCAACGGCTCGCCCTGCGGGGTTTCCATGCCGATGGCGATGCCACTGGCCTGGCTGGCACCGTTCAGTGCCAGCAGCCCCGGCAGCGCCGCGCTTTCATTACCGCTGAAGGTCACCCTGACCGTTTTGCCCAGGCTGAGATCGCACTGCGCCAGATGCAGCTTGAACGCTTGGCCGTGGGTGCGGGTGTTCAGATACAGGTACTTGTCGATTACCGTGTCAAAATCCAGCACCACCGTTTCATCGCCCGGCGGGATCACGCAGGGTTCGGCCACCAGCGCGCCATGCAGCCGCATGTTGTCTGCCGCCATAACTGGCGAACTGCACAGCAGCAGCGCCGCCGTTGCGCACCAGCCTGCTTTATTCCCCATGCTTATTCTCCGCCTCATTGGTACACCGCCAGCAGAGTGGCCGTGGCTTCAAACGCCCCTTCTTTCAGCGCTGCGCCCGGCCGTTTGACCGGCACCGCCGCAAGCGTTGGCGGCGCGTTTAACTTGATCGGGATCGGTTGATTCAACGTAAACCGCTTGCCGTTTTGCAGCAGGCGGATAGCCAGATCGTCCACATTGCTCTCGATCGCCGCCTCGTCGTAATCCGCCGGGGTGCCGACCACTGCCAGCGTCATGCTCCATGCCCCTGCACCGGGGCCGCAGGTGATCCGGTAGTTCACCGGTTGCAGGTAGTTAACGCCATCCACCTTGGTGACCCCGACCCGGTTGCCGAAATCGACATCCACCTCGCCACCGTCGTTGATGGTGCACGGCGGCGGTTCGATCAGGGTGCCGGAAAAACGCATGTTGTCCGCCGCCGTCGCCGGGCCGCCGAGGGCCATTAACAGAAAAATGCTGCCATATCGCGCCATTGCCTCAGCCCCTTTCACTGATACTCCACCTTCATGGTCGCCCCGGCGGAGAATACGCCGCCACTCAACGTCGCCCCGGCCTGCTTGACTGGCACCGCCTCAAACTTTGGCATATTGGGGTAGGTAAAATTCACCCAGGTGTTGATCGGCTGCCGATTGCCGTTGCGCAACAGCGCTATCCCCAAATCATCCTTGTTGGTTTTCAGCACGTCAGTGTCAAAGCCGGCGCCGGTACCCTGAATTTGCAGTTTCATCGCATTGTTCGGCGCGTTTTTGCACTCCACCGAATACACCACCGGCTGTTTCTTGTAGTTGCCGTCGATGCGGGTGGTCATGACGTCGTTACCAAAATTCACTTCGATCAGGTTATTGTTGTTAATCACACAGGGCGGTGGCGCGAGGATGGTCACCGTCACCTTGATCGTAGTGACCGCCTGCACCTGCGGGCCGTACAACAGCACCAACGCCGCCAGCCCACAGCAGGGCAAACACCGTCTAAATTTTGCCTTCATGCCTATTCTCTTAGTCATAGCTGAGCTGGAAATCCACCACCGCCGCATAAGCACCGGACAGCAACGGCGCGCGGGTGCGTTCCGGCGTAATTCGGTAGTTCAGCGCGTTCTGTCCCACGGCCAGGGCCAACGGCGCACCCCGGCTACCAAGGCGGATATCCCCCCCGCGCTCATCACTAATGCGCAACGCCAGCCCGGAAGCGCCGTGCACCTTCACCAGTTCCGGGTTGTCAGCATCCGCCGGGGCGATAAAACTGACCGACACCGCCGGCTGCTGGGTGCTCCATAACAGGTTGCCGGTACGCTGATCCCGGTTGACGGCCGGGCTCCGCAGGCAGTCGCGCAGCTGCAATTGCACGCTCACTGGCGCACCGCGATCGCCCGCCCTCGCCAGTTGCGCCGTAGCGGTATTGCCCAGCCAAACCGTCTGATACGCGCTCGCCATCTCCAGCCGACAGGCGCTTTCGGTCAGTTCGCCGCGTACATGCAGCACGCCATGGGCGCCTTCCACCTGCCAGTTATTCGCCGCGATGGCTGACGGCAGCAGCCATAACATTGCGCAGACGCACAATGGCACCATCAACGCCGCCGCGGTAATCACCAGGGCATACAACCATTCATGGCGGTGGTAACCGCCGCCGTTCCATCGCCGGGATTTTGTTCGCATCGCTTATCCACCTGTTTTTCAGTGAGCCTTATTTGCTGCCCGCCACCGCCTGGCAGCTCGCGCCGTTACAGTTAAAACTCAGCTGTGGGCGGCCGCCGTAGTCGTTGACGTAGGTCAGTACCGGCGTATTCCCCAGAGCAGAGGCGGCGACCTTCAGCGGCGCACTGCCCTTGGGCGCCACCATCAAGGGTTCGAAGCCCGGCGCGCTGACACCGTCTTTTTTGCTGCTGGCGTCAACCAGCGTCACGTAATACGGCGTCGGGTTATTCACCTGGTAGCTGTCACCCTGTTTGGTCAGGGTCAGTTTTTCCTGCCACGGCGCGCTGGCTTCCGGGTTGGCTATCGCAATCGCCTTCGGCCGGTAGAACAGCTTGATGCGGGTTTGCAGCGCCAGTTGCAGCGTGTTGGGTTTGTCGCTCTTCGGCGGGATCTCGCGCAGGTTGAAGTAGAACAGCGTTTCGCGGTCCTGCGGCAGCGTATTGGCGGCCGGCAACCCCTGCACTTTCACCTGGCTTTTGGCCCCCGGCTCCAGGCGCTGTACCGGCGGTAATACCGTCAACGGGCTGGTGATCTTTTTGCCGTTGGCGTCTTCGATCCAGCCCTGCGCCAGGTAAGGCAACTGCTTGTTCTCGTTGCTGATGCTCATGCTCACCGACTTATCGCCGCCGCTGAAAATCACCCGGGTGCGGTCCAGCGCGATGGCGGCCGTTGCCTGTTGGGCGCACAGCAGGCCTGCCAGGCCGCCGGCAATTAATGTCACTAGATTATTGGTTTTCATTGATCTCTACTCTTTAACAGTGTTTAACGCCTTGCCGTTGGCCACCGGGCCGCAAGGCAGTAACAGATTGGTTAATTCGCTCGGCGACAGCGTCTGCGGCAGGGCAAAGCCACACTGCTCCGCGCCGCCCCAGCTCACGCTCATCGCTTCCCCGGCATTAATGCCGCTCAGGTACACTTCGCCGTTGTCATTGATAATGCCCACCTCCTGCCGCTTGCCGTTGCGCACCGTGGCGCCAAACGGCGGGGCAGATCCATCCGCCAGCCGCACGACCGCCATCGCCTTCTCGCCGGCGATCACCTCAAAACGTCGGTAGCCGATGGCACCTTCGGTCAGGGTGGCTTGCGCCACGCTCTGGCTGACGTCGGCGTTTTCCGGCAACGCGTTCAGATCGATACTGAACTGGTTGCGGTAGTAACTGCCGACGTCCACCACCACCGCTTTGCCAAAGGCGTTGCTCAGGGTCGGTGAGCTGTAACCGCGGATCGGGATCCCCGGCACGCCGTCGGTATCCAGCAACATGCGGGTGCCCCCACTGATGCTGCTGCGGTGCAACGCCGCCCCTCTCAGGGTGGCGGTCGCGCCGCCCTGCATCGACAGCCCCAGCGAGCTGTACTGGCCGGCCTGGTAGCTGGCGCTGGCGTTCACCTGGCTGAGATCGCCACTGTGGCTGTAGTAGCCGCTGGCGGTCGCGCCGCTGCGCGCAGTGCCGGTGCTCACCTGATAGGTATCGCGCTCATTGAGCCGGTCGTAATACCCCACCTGATGGGTGTTATCGTTGCGGTTGTAGCTGCCGCTGTAACTCAGCGAGCCGTTGCTACCCCACGGCAGCGACAGCGACAGGTACATGCCGTCGTCGTTGGTGCCGTTATATTTATTGCGATAGCCGGTCAGCGACAGGCTGATATTCCGGAAACGCCCCAGATCGAAATAGCGCGACAGCGTCAGGTTGTAACGGTCGTTCGGCGGCCGGTCCCAGTAGGTCTGGTGGTTGTAATTGAGGTAGGCACTCAACCCCAGGTCACGGAACTGCTGGTTAAAGGTGATGGTGTACATCTCCTTGCTGCTGTTGGTTCGCGTGCCGTCGCGACGGGCATCCAGGTATTCGCCCATCGACATATAGTTACGCTCCGAGAAGCGGTAGCCGGCAAAGGTCACCTGGCTGTCGTAGTCGTCAAAGCGCTTGGAATAGCTCAGGCGGTATGAACCGCCGCTCAGCGTGCCCTGTTGCGGCAGGTTGGCGCGCGACTGAGTGGCGTCAAAAGACAGCGCGCCAAACATCATCAGGTCACGCCCCACCCCCAGCGCCAGCGCGTTGTAATCGCCGCCCGCCACGCCGCCGCCGTACAGCGACCAGCCGTTGCTCACGCCCCAGGAAAACTCGCCGGTGCCGAACATCGGCCCGTCGCTGTGGTGCTGCCAGTCCGCCGGCCGACCGGCCGCTACTTTGTAACGCACCGAGCCCGGTCGGGTCAGGTACGGGATGCTGGCGGTGTCCATCTTGAACTCCTGCACGCTGCCGTCCTGCTCTTCCACCCGCACGTCCAGCTGGCCGCTGACCGCGTCGTTGATGTCCTGAATACGGAACGGCCCCGCCGCCACCTGGGTTTCATACAGCACGCGTCCTTGCTGGCGGATTATGACTTTCGCATTGCTGCGTGCTATCCCCGTCACCTCCGGCGCATAGCCGCGCAGGTTAGGCGGCAACATGTTGTCGTCGGTCACCAGGCTGGCACCGGCGAAGCGGAAACTGTCGAAGATGTCGGAATTTAAGTAGTCCTCACCCATCGTCAGCCTGGCGCCCAGCGTTGGCAGTGCGCGGTAGGCGTAGTAACGGCTCCAGTCCCAGCTGGTGCGGGTCGGCTCACCGGAACCGCCCTGGCGATCCAGCCGCGATTGCCAGTCAGCCCGCAGCCTCCAGGCCCCCAGATTGCCGCCCACCGTGCCGTTGCCGCTGAGGTTATAACTCTGCGTGCCCTGCTTTTGCTGGCGCTGACTCTGCGCATTCAGGTTGTAATCAAACAGCAGACCGGGAATACCTTCGTCCCAGCGCGACGGCGGGTCCCAGTTTTCTGCGGTGTATTCCAGGTACGCCTGCGGAATATTCAGGTACAGTGCCGCCGCGCCTAAATCGCCGCGCACTTCCATCCCCTCCAGGCTATGGGGATCCAGACACTGGTTTTGGTGCCACCAGGTCAATTTCAGTAATGCAGATTCTTTTAACCCCAGTTGTTCAACCAACTGCGGCGTAATACAGGCTTCACTGCCTTTGGCATCGTCATCCGGCGGGTAAAACGCCACCGGCTGGTCGGTTAATGTCTGTTTATTAATGTGCACGGCAAACAGATAATCGCCGGGCATAATAAAGTTGCCGCGAGAAAACTGCTCCAGGTCAATATTGGCGCGATCCGTCACATCCAGTACGTCGGTATTGAATTCAATATCAGCAGCTGCGGCGCAGGCAGCATTCCCCGCCAGAATAAATGAGATCAACAGCCCAAGAATTCGCGGTCGTATTTTCCCTATACAGCCATATGACGGAGTAGTTGACATCCGCAGACCCTTATCAATAATTATTTAATTCGCAGTGACAACGTTCAGACAGGTTTAGTAGTAATCCATTTTAAAGCGCACGGTGGAGTAATAACTCCCGGCCTTCATTACCTGATTATTGCCCATCAACCGCAGGCCATAATTAAATTCCATGGTGCCGGGTTGTAATTCATTTTTTTCCATAGGCATACCCGGTGCGGCGACATTCCCCCGCTTATCGGATATTTGCAGGGCAATGCCCTTGGCGTTTCCGTCAATACCAAATAACCCGGCATCTTCTCTGCCATCAAATGTCACGGCAAAATATCGCCAGTCATCCAGCGCAGGGTTGAATCTCTCCAACGTGCAATTCACCAGTTTAATATTGAACTCATGCAACTCGCCCTGGCCGTCACGAATAATCTGGCTGACGGGCAATGTCGCCATGATAATGGTTTGATCAAGGCTTTCGGTATCAATGGCGCAGGCGGAGGCGATAATTCTGCCGTTCACGGTCACTTCGCCACGCCCCTGATTGGCGGCGTGCGCCAAAGAGGAACACAACAACAGATTAACTAACACCGCACTGTGCAATATCCTTTTGCCATGCTGTGAATGCATACCCTCTCCCCACATAACAAGTTAATAAGCAGCATGCGGGTTGCCCCGCATGCAATTAACTGTGCGAATTAATCGCCGTGGGCTTATTGATACGCCAGGGTAAAGTCAGCAACAGAGTTGAATTCGCCCGGGGTGATGGCAGCAGAAGCACCGTCGCCCTGCAGGTGGGCGCTGAAGCGCAGGGTCGCCTGGCCGTCTTCAATTTTTTGTGCCTTGCTGGCTTTGGTCAGCGGCAGCAGTTTACCGTCGATGTCGTTGATGGCGATGCTGGCACCACGTGCAGAACCTTTCATAGCCAACAGACCAGGAACGGCTTCAGACTCGGTACCGCTGAAGGTCGTGGTCACATCTTTAGCAGTTTCTACATCACAGCCAACCAACTTGATCAGGATATCCTGCGGCGTAGACTTGCCGCCGTTTTTCAACTGAACAGAAGCGATATCGCCCAGTTTCACGGTTTGATCCAGGCTACCTGGTTCAATAGAGCATGGTGCATCAATGATTGAGCCTTTAAAAGTTACGGAGCCGCCACCCTGGTTAGCCGCGTTAGCCATAGAAATCGTACCCAGAGTCATTACCGCAGCCAGCATGATTTTGTTCAGTTTCATTGTGTTAATTCCATATATACAATTAATTTAATAAAGAAAGAGTCCTTGTGCTTACGCAGCCACCCTTTATTTGTTCACCTTCGCCACTACAGAGAATCTTGCTAGCCCCCTGTTTTGGCGATGTGAAAATGATACCCCCACCAGAAATTAAACAGCAAAATAAACTAAATAATAATTAATTTACGACATTAAAAACCAAAAAGCACAAATAAATTATATTTTTACACCAAAAATTATCAAGTCAATGACAGCAACAAGATTATTGCACCAGAATGAAAATAATAAATTAGCTCCACTGGAATTTTCTTATGGTGACAATGAGATTTTTCTTGAAAAGAAAACAATCTGCGATAGGATGTCTGCTAACAACAACACCTGCTCATCAACATAAAACTTATAAATATGAAATACATAATAAATAAAATCGTTGTTTTTAACTCTGACGAATTGACATTGTTTCTTTACGAGAATAACCAGGCCGTCACCAAACTGACTAAACCGGCAAGCCGATTGTTGTTGGAACTAATACAGAACAACAAAAAAAATATTACCCGGAATGACCTCCTGGAAAGGGTATGGTCCACCTATGGTTTCACCGCCTCTAATGCCGGTTTAAATAATTACATCAGCGAACTGCGTAAGGCATTCGCGCTTTTTGGGCTAGTGAATGAAATTATCGTGACAATTCCTAAACTGGGATTTCGCTTTGAAGGTGATATTGTTCTTGCAGAAGCCATGTTGCTGCCCTCAGAACCGATGGACAACCAGGGAAACAGCCCCTATAACGAAGTAGAAGTAGAAGTAGAAGTAGAAGTAGAAGACAAAATGATTGAAAAAGAGGGTTCAAAAAAACGCTTTTACCTTCGCTCATTTACAAAAAACAAAAAAATCACCGTCTTTATAGTGTTGGCCGTGGGTGCATTACTGATAGCAATACTGATATCCAGGTATAAAGAACACCATAATTACGCCCCCTACACCAAGGTGTCTGAGTTGAGTAACTGTGAAATTTACGTTATTGGCCATGCTGAAATAGATACCAGCAATATAAAAAAAGTAACAGACGTGCTTAATGATAAAAAGATTGATTGTGTAAGCAGTGAGAAGGACGTTTTTTACTCAGAAGACAAATTTTATAGCAAATTACAAAGAGTAATGCTGATTTCAGTTTGCAGTAAAAACAACGAAAACCATTACGACAACTGCTTAAACCTCAAAATACAGAGAAACGCATTAAAATGAAAAAGATACTCATAACCTTTAATGCTATTTTGTTTTTAGTGTTTTTCTCATTGCCCATTCGCGCCGACGAACCGTTTAAATGCACATCGCAATACCAACTTCTGATAGAAAAAGATAACGACTTCATCTCATTTGTAGGACGGTTGAATTTTTTTCTAACGGATGATACGGAGGGGTTTTTCAACATCATGGGCACCGTTAAGACGAAAGAACATAGCTACTGGCTCTCCAGAAGCAGCTACTTCTCGCTTTCGCCTAATGAAACCAATAAGGTTAAAGCCATGAAAATAACCAAAGTAGTCAAACACTCCATAGACACGACCCCAGAAGACATCTGGTCAAGGGATATCTTGCCCGAATCACCTGGCGTTGAGTTTCATATAGAAATAGCGCACTTAAAAGATAATGCGATTTTGATAAAAAGCATTAATACTCCGCATCTTATTTGTGCAAAAGAATAATTATTTCTATCAAAGATATAAATTAGCGCGGGTTATCGCCGGGGTAACCCACCGTTTTCTCATTTTAGCGGCAGATCACCCGGGCAATGTCCTTCGAGTTGGTCAGCGCACGCACTTCGCCGAACAACTCGGTGGCCTCGGCATACTCTTTGCGCAAATACCCCAGCCACTGTTTAATCCGCGCCACGTGATACAGGCCGGTGTCGCCCTGTTTTTCCAGGTGAACGTATTTTTGCAGCAGTTGCACCACCTGCGGCCACGGCATGCGCGGTTCGTTGTATTTCACCACCCGGCTTAGGTTCGGCACGTTTAATGCGCCGCGCCCCAGCATCACCGCATCACAGCCTGTGGTTTGCAGGCAGTCTTGTGCGCTTTGGTAGTCCCAGATTTCGCCGTTGGCGATCACCGGAATGGTCAGCCGCTTGCGGATCTCGCCAATCGCCGCCCAGTTAATGCGCTCGGCCTTGTACCCGTCCTCTTTGGTACGGCCATGCACCGCCAGCTCGGTGGCACCCGCCTGTTGTACCGCGTCGGCGATTTCAAAACTGCGGCTGTCGCTGTCCCAGCCCAAGCGTATTTTTACCGTTACCGGCAAATGGGCAGGTACCGCTGCACGCATGGCTTTGGCGCCCTGGTAAATCAGCTCCGGGTCTTTGAGCAGCGTCGCCCCACCGCCGCTGCCGTTAACCAGCTTGGACGGGCAACCGCAGTTAAGATCGACACCGTAAGAACCCAGTTCCACCGCGCGAGCGGCGTTTTCTGCCAGCCACTGCGGGTATTGACCGAGCAATTGGATACGCACCAGGGTGCCGGACGGCGTACGGCTGGCGTGGTGCAGTTCAGGGCACAGGCGGTAGAAAGACTTGGCAGGCAGCAGTTGATCAACCACGCGCAGGAATTCGGTGATGCACAGGTCGTAGTCGTTCACTTCGGTGAGCAGCTCACGCACCAAAGAATCGAGAACGCCCTCCATCGGAGCCAATAATACGCGCATGTTCACCCCTGCTAAAAAAGACGCGCAATGATACGGGGGAATGCCCGCAGCAGACAAGCATCTGGGGGAATAAAACCGCGCTACGCCAATTGACGCAGCGGAACACCGGCGATAAACGCCTCAATGTTTTCGATCGCTTCGCGGAAATAGATTTGATAGTTGCTGTCGGCCACATAACCCAGATGCGGCGTCGCCAACACGTTGGGCAGTTGGCGGAAGATGTCGTCACTCGGCAAGGGTTCAACCTCAAACACGTCCAGCCCGGCACCGGCGATCTGCCCTTGCTGCAATGCGTCAATCAACGCGTTGCGATCGACAATCGCCGCACGCGAGGTATTGATCAGATAAGCGGTTTTCTTCATCGCCTGCAGCTCTGGCCGGCCCACCAGCCCACGGCTACGCTCACTGAGCACCAGATGAACCGAAACAAAGTCGCTCTGTTCAAACAGCGCCTGTTTGGATGCTGCCAGCGTCACCCCCACCTCGGCGGCCCTTTCTGCCGTCAGGTTTTGACTCCAGGCCAGCACCCGCATACCAAACGCCTGCGCCACCACCGCCATTTGGCTACCAATCTTGCCCAACCCCAGCAGGCCCAGCGTCTTGCCCTGCAGGGTCACGCCAACCGCTTGCTGCCAGGGGCCGTTATTACGCAGGCCGACGCTTTCCGGCACCATATGCTTCGCCAGCCCGAGCAACAGTGCCCAGCTTAGCTCCATCGGTGCGGCAGAGCCGCTGGCGGTACCGCTGACAATAACCCCGCGCTGTGCCGCCGCCGCCAAATCAATAGAGGCATTGCGCATGCCCGAGGTGATCAACAGTTTTAACTGAGGCAAACGCGCCAGCAGCGTGGCGGTGATTGGCGTGCGTTCACGCATAATCACCAAAATATCGCAGTCCTGCAGATGCACGGCCAGTTCCGCTTCATCACTAAAATGCTGACCGATGCTGAACACCTCAACCCGATCGCCGAGGGCAGACCAGTCGGCCATGCTGAGCGCGACCTGCTGATAATCATCAAGAATGGCACATTTTAGTTTCATCTTCGGCTCCGGGATTAGGCAAAGTCAGTCGGCACGCACGTCAACCAGCACCGGGCAATCGGCATTCTCAATCACCAGGGCGCTGTGCGACCCATTTAACAAACGTCTAAAGGGGGAAAGATGGCGTCGCCCCATAATAATCATTGTCGCATTCAGCTCTTTAGCCTGGGCAACTATGGTTTCTGCCGGTTCACCGGCCACCACCCGCCCACGCGCATTGACCCCTGCCGCCTGCAGTTCGCTCAGTGCCCGGTGCACCACGGTCGCGGCGGCCTGTTGTTCATCCTGCGCGCAACCGAAATCTGCCGGATCTTCACCCGGTTCAATTTCAAACGGCCCCGTCATGGAATAGCTAAGATCGACACAACAAAGCACCACTAGCGCCGCCTGTTGCGCCAACGCCTGTTCGCCAGCCAGTGAAATGACCTTACGGGCATTAGCGGAATTATCAACCGCAACCAACAGCGTTTTCATTATCTTCTCCGGTTAATCTCGCGACGCCACCTTGCCAATCTCATCGATCAACGCGTCTTTACACTTAAGGATCTCCTCGCGGAAGCGAGCTTCATTCTTGGCCAAACGGGTGCTGGGCACTAACAGACTGATGGAGAAACGCCCCAGAATGGTGTCGATAGCCACCGCCATGGTAGAGACGCCTTCCAATGTTTCTTCCCGATCGAAGGACAGGCCGGTACGGCGTATTTCGGTCAGGTGCTGCAGCAGTGCCGGAAAATCACGCACCGTCAGATCCGTCACGGCCCTATAGGCCTCACCCAGTAAATCCCGGGCCGCATCGTCGCTGTTCAACGCCAGCAACGCTCGCCCGCCGGAGGTGCTGTACAGCGGCAGATTCATGCCGATGCGTGGCACCACTCGCAGCTCACGATCCGCCACAATGTAGTGCACTACCGCCAGTTGCAAACCGCTGGCGCGCCCCAGCGATACCGTCTCGCCGGTGGCGTCACATAACGCCTGCAACCAGGGGGTCGCAATCGACACCATTTCGGTATGTACGCTGGCAATCAGCCGCAGCAACGACGGCCCCAGACGCACACCACCGGCACCACCGCGCACCAATTGCACGGAGTCCAGCGCGTTGACGATACGTTGCACGGTGGAACGCGGCAGATCGACCGCCAGCGCTATTTCGCCCAGGCTCATGCCATTGGGCTTGGCGCCCAGCGCATCGAGGATTTTAGCCGCACGGGTAATGACCTGAATACCGCCGGCTTTTTCATCATCACAACATGTTGAGGGTTCGGACATGGAAGGCTCTTTTCCTTGCTTTTGACCACACTGTAACATTTTTTCCGGTCAGGCGGCACGATGTACCACATTGCAATACAGTGCATCACAATGTAGCATGCGTCACAATGTATCGCTATGCAATACAGTGCATCGTAAGTTTCGTTTCTGGAGTCATACTATGAATGCTCAGCCTGCGCCTGCCGTCGCTGCGCCGCATCCTTTTACCCTGCGTCTGGCTGTGGGGTTGGTGGGTGTGCTGATTGCCGCCCTGACCTCAGGACTCAATGATCGCATCAGTGATTTGGCGCTGGCGGATATCCGCGCGGCTATCGGTATCGGTTTCGACCAGGGGAGCTGGATCACCTCGGCCTATCAGGCCGCGGAAGTGTCGGCCATGATGGTGGCCCCCTGGTTTGCCGTGACCTTTTCGCTACGCCGTTTCGCCCTGGTGATGATCGGCGGTTTTGCCGCCGTCGGCGTACTCCAGCCGTTAACTGCTGATCCCACGCTGTTTATTGCTCTGCGGGTGGTGCAAGGCCTGTTTGGCGGGGCATTGCCGCCGTTGCTGATGACGGTGGCGCTGCGTTTTCTGCCCCCGACCATCAAACTTTACGGGCTGGCCGCCTATGCGCTCACCGCCACCTTTGGCCCCAATGTCGCGGCACCGCTGGCGGCGCTGTGGACCGACAGTCTGGGTTGGCAGTTTGTCTTTTGGCAGGCGATCCCGCTGTGTCTGATAGCCTCCTTACTGATCGGCTGGGGGTTGCCGCAGGATCCCTTGCGGCTGGAGCGTTTCCGCCAGATCGATCTGTTCGGCATGCTGACCGGTTGTAGCGGTATTGCGCTGTTGATCCTTTCGCTAACTCAGGGTGAGCGACTCGACTGGTTCAATTCACCCTTGATTAGCCTGATGTTGCCGGTGTCGATCGCGCTGCTGATGACGTTTTTAATCAACGAATGGTTCCATCCGTTGCCGCTGTTAAAACTGCAATTACTGCGGCGCATCAATCTTTCTTATAGCCTGCTGACGCTGGCTGGCGTGCTGCTGCTGGCGCTGTCAGGCTCAATGCTGCCGTCGTTTTACTTTTCGCAGGTGGAGGGTTTTCGCACCGTACAATTTGCGCCGCTGGCGTTAGCCGTCGGCCTGCCGCAGTTGGTGATAGCCCCTTTCATCGCCGCCCTGTTGAACCTGCGTTGGATAGACGCCCGTTGGGTGCTGACTATCGGTGCCGCGCTAATCGCCGTCTCCTGCCTGCTGGGAATGCAATTGACCGACGATTGGGCACGAGAAAACTTCTGGCTAATCCAAGGCCTGCAGGCATTTGGCCAACCGATGATGATTTTACCGGTGTTAATGACCTCTACCAGCGTGATCCTGCCACCGGAAGGGCCTTTTGCCTCGGCAATGTTTAACACCGTGCGCGGTTTTTCCGCCGTGGCGGCGGGCAGCCTGGTTGAGAATTTTATTAGCCACCGGGAGCAATTTCACTCTCATGTGCTGGTTGACCGGCTGGGTAATCGCCCGTGGCTGATGACGGCAGAGAGCTCAGAACACGCCAGCGGAGCTATGCCGCTGTTACCGGACGGCTCGGTCAGTTCAGCGGAAAATCTCGGGCATTTTTCGACGCTGGTGAAGCATCAGGCGGTGATCCTCAGTATCAGTGACGCCTACCTGCTGATTATTGGCTGTGCACTGCTGTTGGTGTTGCTGACCGCCTGGTTGCCGAAGCGTGTCTATCCGCCGCAAACGCTTTTACCTCTAGTTCCAAAAACATCAGGATCATAACCATGAGCTTCACCCCTGCAAAACGAACCTTAACCCTGGCGTTGCTGCTGTTAATCCTGCTGGCGATTGCTTTTTTTGTCCGCTCATCGCTCAATCGCCACCATTTGCGTACCGATGATGCAGTCGTGAGCGCCGATTACACGCTGGTGGCCCCCAAGATTTCCGGCTATATCCGCAGCGTCAACGTCAGTGACAACCAGCAGGTAAAAGCCGGTGAGGTGCTGGCCACCCTCGACGATCGGGATTACCGCGTGGCGCTGGAAACGGCTCAGGCCAATCTGCAGATTAGCCAGGCCAAATTGTCCAGTATTCAGGCGCAGCTGGATCAACAGCAGGCCAATATTGCCCAGCAGGAAGCCGGCGTCAGCGCCAGCCAGGCCACGCTCAACTACGCCGGGCAGAACGCCGATCGCTATCGCCGGTTGCTGAAAACCGGTACTGCCACCGCTGATGAGCAGCAGAAATCGGCCTCCGTGATGCAGACCGCCGCCGCACAGCTAAAGCAGAATCAGGCGGCGGTGGTTTCGGCACGTAAAGAAGTCGGGGTGTTGCAGGCCAGTCGCAAACAGGCCGAAGCGAATATTGCCGCCTCGCAGGCCAGCGTTGATCAGGCGCGTCTGAATCTTTCCTATACCCAGATTATTGCGCCGATTGCCGGCAGCGTCGGCCAGCGGGCGGTACGCCAGGGTGCCTGGGTCTCCGCCGGTACGCGGCTGCTGGCGGTGGTGCCGTTAGAACAGAGCTACGTGGTCGCCAACTTCCTGGAAACCCAGTTAGCCAACGTGTCTGCCGGCCAGCCGGTATCCATCACCGTCGATGCGCTGCCCGGCGTGACGCTGCGCGGCCACGTTGACAGCATCGCCCCGGCCACTGGCTCGACCTTTGTCGCCATCAGCGCCGATAACGCCACCGGCAACTACACCAAAGTGGTGCAACGCCTGCCGGTGAAGATCCTGCTGGAACCCAACCAGCCGGAACTGGCGCGGCTGCGCGTTGGCATGTCGGTGGTACCGGAACTTGAGATGCGCTGATTTTTGCCAATAAAAAAGGCCACCCTAAAGGTGGCCTCTGACGGCTGACAACAGCGCAATTTACTCAGCCGGGCGGCTGCGCGGACGGCGCGGAGCACCTGAACGCGGCTTGCCATCACCCTGCGGACGCGCACTGCCGCCACCGCGGTTTTCACGCTGACCGCCATTGCCGCCACCGTTGCCACTGCGCTGGCCGCCACCGTTACCGGAGCGTTGACCACCGCCGTTGCCGCGTGGCGCACCGCGCCCGCCAGCCTGACGGCCGTTGATGATCGGCTCGGCCTTGATGCTCGGATCCGGCTCATAGCCCGGCAGAGCAATACGCGGGATCTCACGTTTGAGCAGGCGTTCGATATCACGCAGCAGTTTGTGTTCATCCACGCACACCAGCGAGATCGCCTCACCGGTACGTTCAGCACGACCGGTACGGCCGATGCGGTGTACGTAGTCTTCCGGCACGTTAGGCAACTCGTAGTTCACCACGTGTGGCAACTGGTCGATGTCCAGACCGCGTGCCGCGATGTCGGTAGCGACCAATACGCGAATTTTGCCGTCTTTAAAATCGGCCAGTGCGCGGGTACGAGCGCCCTGGCTTTTGTTGCCGTGGATAGCCGCGGCAGTGATGCCGTCTTTGTTCAGTTGTTCAGCCAGGTGGTTGGCGCCGTGTTTGGTGCGGTTAAACACCAAGACTTGCTTCCAGTCACCTTCGCCGATCATCTGGGACAGCAGTTCCCGCTTACGCTTCTTGTCAACGAAGTGCACGCTTTGCTCAATCTGCTCGGACGCGGTGTTGCGGCGCGCCACTTCAACCGATGCCGGGTTGTGCAACAGTTTGTTGGCCAGCCCTTTGATGTCGTCGGAGAAGGTTGCAGAGAACAGCAGGTTCTGACGCTTGGCAGGCAGCTTGGCCAGCACGCGGCGGATATCATGGATAAAGCCCATATCCAGCATGCGGTCTGCTTCGTCCAGCACCAGAATTTCAATTTTGGACAGGTCAACCGCGCGCTGGTGTTCCAGATCCAGCAGGCGACCCGGTGTTGCCACCAGCACGTCGACGCCGCCGCGCAGTTTCATCATCTGCGGGTTGATGCTCACGCCACCAAATACCACCAGCGAACGCAGGCGCAGGTATTTGCTGTAGGATTCGACGTTTTCGCCGATCTGCGCAGCCAGTTCACGGGTAGGCGTCAGGATCAACGCACGTACCGGACGGCGACCTTTGACCGCATGGTCATGCTTACTCAGCAGCTGTAGCAGCGGCAGGGTAAAGCCAGCGGTTTTACCGGTACCGGTCTGGGCGCTGGCCATCAGGTCACGACCTTCCAATACGACAGGAATAGCCTGGCGCTGAATTGGCGTAGGTTCGCGATAGCCCTGTTCTTCAACAGCGCGCAGAATTTCAGCACTTAAGCCGAGGGTTTCAAATGACATAAAGAGAAAAACTCCAGATCCCCCCTAACCTAACAGTGTTCGGTGCAGTTTCCTGGGAGGATTATCAGACGGGACATTTTGCATGACCACGAGGGATTGGCACAAACTGCAGTGCACCAAGCGGGCGAGTGTAGCAGAAGTCGAACAAGAAAACGTAAATTAAGTGACGCAGAGCACAATATGCCGACAATTCAGCCAAATCCGAAAAGATACCCTTAAATAAACCGCGGTTACTGATTGCATTTCATGCAATCTGGCATAAAGTTAATCATATGATTGATTAACTTTTATGAGCGCCATCAATAATGCCAAATAATCAGACTGCCGGCCGGGCACGGGGCGAGCAAGCGCGTCAGCAGTTGATCGCCGCCGCCATCGAAATGTTCGGTGAATACGGCATTCAGGGTGCCACCACCCGCGATATTGCCCAGCGTGCCGGGCACAACATCGCCGCCATCACCTACTACTTCAATTCAAAAGAGGGCCTGTATCTGGCCGTCGCACAATGGATTGCCGATTTTATCCAGCAGGCGTTTCGCCCGCTGGCCGAAGAGATTGACCGCTTCTGGCAACTCCCGGAAGCCGAACGTCTGCCGGAACACTACCTCGAACATCTGAAACGTGGCCTGCTGGCGTTCAGCGATTTGATGACTCAACCACAGACGCTGAACCTGAGCAAAATCATGTCGCGCGAGCAGCTCTCCCCCACCGATGCCTATCCGCTGATCCACCAACAGGTGGTGGCGCCGCTGCATAACAAGCTGTGCCGCCTGCTGGCGGCCTACACCGGCATCGATCCGCAGTCGACCAAAATTGTGCTGCATACCCACGCGCTGATCGGCGAAGTGTTGTCGTTTCGCGTGGCGCGGGAAACCGTTCGCCGACAGGCCGGTTGGCAGCAGATCGACACTGCCGAGGCGGAACAAATCAGCGAAGTACTGGCTGAACACATTGAGATTCTGGTTAATGGGCTGCGCCAACGCTATGGCGCGTATACCCTATAGCTTTCAAGTTGCAGCTAGGCGGCCAGCTCGCTCATCCCCAGGCGCTTACTCAAGTAAGTAACTGGGGTGAGCGACAAATCTGTCGGGAACAGATTTGAACGCTGCTTGCAGCGGCCCTGAAAGGGCAAGGACCATGGATGGGCCTTGTAAGCAGGTAACAACGCTGCAACTTGAAAGATGACGGGTATAAATTCAGGCAGGGAGAATTATGAATAAAAAACGCAGTGCCTTTTTGGTGGCGGTTGTTGTGCTGATCGCCGCGGCCGTTTACGGGGTCTGGTATTACCAACAGCATCAGGATAAACCGCTGACGCTGTACGGTAACGTGGATATTCGCACGGTGAATTTGGGCTTCCGCGTCGATGGGCGGCTGGCGTCGCTGACGGTGGATGAAGGCGATACCCTGCAATCGGGGCAATTGCTCGGCAAACTGGACGACGCGCCCTACATCAACGCGCTGCAGCAGGCGCAGGCTAACGTCGGCAGTGCCAAAGCCAAGTTGGCGCTGCTGATGGCCGGTTACCGCGCCGAAGAAATAGCCCAGGTACGTTCGGAAATGGCGCAGCGCCTGTCCGCCTTTAGCTATGCCGATAGCTTCCTGAAGCGCCAACAGGGCCTGTGGGCGAAAAATGCCACCTCTGCCGACGCACTGGAAGATGCCCGCACCTCACGCAATCAGGCGCAGGCCAACCTGCAGGCGTCGAAAGACAAGCTGGCGCAATACCTGAGCGGTAATCGTCCGCAAGAAATAGAAGAGGCCAAAGCCAATCTGGCGCAAAGCGAAGCCGCACTGGCTCAGGCCCAGCTTAACCTGCACGACACCACTTTAGTTTCCCCGTCCGCCGGCACGGTGCTGACGCGTGCGGTCGAGCCGGGCACCATGCTCGGTGCCGGTGGCACGGTGTTCACTTTGTCGCTGACCCGTCCGGTGTGGGTGCGTGCCTATGTGAATGAAACCAGTCTGAGTAAAGCGACGCCAGGCACCGAACTGGAAATCTACACCGACGGCCGGCCAGACAAGCCGTATCACGGCAAAATCGGCTTTGTCTCGCCGACCGCTGAATTCACTCCGAAGAGCGTCGAAACCCCGGACCTGCGTACCGACCTGGTGTACCGCCTGCGGGTGATAGTGACCGACGCCGATGACGCGCTGCGCCAGGGGATGCCGGTCACCGTTCGCTTTGCCCAACCTTGAGGGAGCGGTGATGGAACAGGTCATTGAGCTTGAGGCGTTGGAAAAGCGTTTCCCGTCACTGGCAAAACCGGCGGTCGCCAGCCTGACTACCCGGCTGACCAGCGGCGCGGTCACCGGGCTGGTTGGCCCGGACGGTGCCGGTAAAACCACCCTGCTGCGGATGCTGGCCGGGCTGCTCAAACCCAGCAGCGGTACCCTGCGCGTCGCCGGGTTGGATCCGATCGCTCAGGATCGTCAATTGCATGCCATTCTCGGCTACATGCCGCAAAAGTTTGGTCTGTATGAAGATCTGACGGTGATGGAAAACCTGACGCTGTACGCCGATCTGCGCGGCGTCACCGGCGATCTCCGCAAGCAGACGTTCGATCGCTTGCTGACATTCACCGATCTCACCCGTTTCACCACCAGGCTGGCAGGCAAACTTTCCGGCGGAATGAAGCAAAAACTCGGGCTGGCCTGTACGCTGGTCGGGCAACCGCAGGTGCTGTTGCTGGATGAGCCGGGGGTCGGCGTCGATCCTATCTCGCGTCGCGAGCTGTGGCGCATGGTGCATGAACTGGCCAACGACGGCATGCTGATCCTGTGGAGCACCTCTTATCTGGACGAAGCCGAACAGTGCCGCGAAGTGCTGCTGCTTAACGAAGGGGAACTGCTGTTCAGCGGCGCACCGAAAGATCTTACTCAGAGAATGGCCGGGCGCACGGTGCTGATCGCGCCACCGGCCGGTAGCCACCGCGCCCTGCTGCAACGGGCGATCTGCCTGCCGGCGGTCACCGACGGCGTGATTCAGGGGAAATACCTGCGGCTGATCCTCAAACAAGGCGAAGATCATCGCCAGCTACTGCAGGCATTGGATCTGCCGGATGCCGAACTGAGCGAAGCGGAACCGCGCTTTGAAGATGCGTTTATCGATCTGCTCGGCGGCGGGCCAAACAGTAAATCGGCGCTGGCGGAGATCATGCCGACCGTCGAGGGAGAAAGCACGGAAACGGTGATCGAAGCGCAAGGGCTGACCAAGAAATTCGGCGACTTTGCCGCCACCGACCACGTGGACTTCAAAGTGCAGCGCGGGGAGATTTTCGGCCTGCTCGGCCCGAACGGTGCCGGTAAATCCACCACCTTTAAAATGATGTGCGGGTTGCTGGTGCCCACCGAAGGCAAGGCGCTGGTGCTGGGTATGGATTTGAAAACCAGCTCCGGCAAGGCGCGCCAGCATTTGGGTTATATGGCGCAGAAATTCTCGCTGTACGGCAACCTGACGGTGGCACAAAACCTGAAGTTTTTCTCCGGCGTTTATGGCCTGAGCGGCAAGGCACAGCGCGATAAAATCAGCGAGATGTCCAACGCCTTCAACTTTGGCCCGATCCTCAATCAGACGCCGGACTCGCTGCCACTGGGCTTCAAACAGCGGCTGGCGCTGGCCTGCGCACTGATGCACGAGCCGGATATTCTGTTTCTCGACGAACCGACCTCGGGCGTCGATCCCCTGACCCGGCGCGAATTTTGGCTGCATATCAACGGCATGGTGGATAAAGGCGTGACGGTGATGGTCACCACCCACTTTATGGACGAGGCGGAATACTGTGACCGCATCGGGCTGGTGTATCGCGGCAAAATTATCGCCGCCGGGACCCCGGACGATCTCAAGCATCAGGTCGCCAGCAGCGATAACCCCAATCCATCAATGGAACAGGCGTTTATCGAACTGGTGCAGGGTTACGATCAGGAGGAAAAAGCATGAACAGTCAAACCGCCACCCGCGACGACAGTGGTTTTTCCTGGCGACGGCTGCGCGCGCTGTGCCTGAAAGAAACGCGGCAAATTCTGCGCGATCCAAGCAGCGGGCTGATCGCCTTCGTCATTCCCCTGATGCTGCTGTTTATCTTTGGCTACGGCATCAATCTGGACTCCAGCAAGCTGCGGCTGGGCATCCTGATGGAGCAGCAGAGCGAAGAGGCGCGTGACTTGGCCAATGCTTTTACCGGTTCACCCTACATCGAGCCGACCATCAGCGACAACCGTCAGCAGTTGATCCAACTGATGCAGGCCGGACGCATCCGTGGGCTGGTGGTGATCCCCAACGATTTTGCCCAACGTATGGCGCGGCCGCACGACAGCGCACCGATTCAAATTATCACCGACGGCAGCGAGCCGAATACCGCCAACTTTGTTCAGGGCTATACCCAGGGGGTGTGGCAAGTGTGGCAACAACAGCGCGCCACCGACCGCGGGCGCGAGGAAAAACCCTTAATCGACGTGCAGATGCGCTATTGGTTCAACCCGGCGGCCATCAGCCGGCACTACATCATTCCCGGCGCTATCACCATTATCATGACGGTGATCGGCGCTATCCTCACCTCTTTGGTGATCGCACGCGAGTGGGAGCGCGGCACCATGGAGGCACTACTTTCCACCCAGGTGACGCGTACTGAGCTGCTGCTGTCCAAACTGGTGCCCTACTATTTCCTCGGCATGATCGCCATGGTGTTATGCATGGCGGTATCGGTGTGGGTGCTCGGCGTGCCCTATCGCGGTTCGCTGCTGATTTTATTCGTTATCAGCAGCCTGTTCCTGGCCAGTACGCTCGGCATGGGGCTGCTGATTTCTACCATTACTCGCAACCAGTTTAACGCGGCGATGGTGGCACTCAACGCCGCTTTTCTGCCATCGATCATGCTGTCCGGCTTTATCTTCCAGATCGACAGCATGCCGGCCATCGTACGCGCCATAACCTATATCATTCCGGCACGCTATTTCGTCAGCACGCTGCAAACGCTGTTCCTGGCGGGCAACGTCGGTACGGTGCTGATGATTAACCTGCTGTTCCTGATCGCTTCGGCGGTGGTGTTTATCGGCCTGACGGCCTGGAAAACCCAGCGGCGGCTGGATTAAGGGGAAAGACGATGTTTCACCGTCTCTGGACGTTAATCATAAAAGAAATGCAGTCGCTGCTGCGCGATCCGCAGACCCGTGCCATCCTGATTATGCCGGTTATCCTGCAGGTGCTGCTGTTCCCGTTCGCCGCCACGCTGGAGGTGACCAACGCCACCATCGCGGTGTACAGCGAAGACAGCGGCCATGCCTCGGTCGAACTGACCCAGCGCTTTGCCAAAGCCAAGGCCTTCTCGCATGTGCTGCTGTTGCGCAGCCCACAAGAGATTCAAACCACCATCGACAACCAAAAAGCGCTGCTGCTGATCCGCTTCCCGGCCCAGTTCTCGCGTGATATCGCGAGCGGCAATACCGCCCCGCTGCAACTGTTGCTTGACGGACGCAACTCCAACAGCGCGCAAATCGCCGCCAACTACGTGCAGCAAATTGTGCAGGACTATCAGAATGAGCTGATCGGCGATCGGGCCAAACCCAACAACAGCGAACTGGTAATACGCAACTGGTATAACCCGAATCTGGATTACAAGTGGTTCGTGGTGCCGTCGCTGATCGCCATGATCACCACTATCGGTGTGCTGATTGTCACCTCGTTGTCGGTAGCGCGAGAGCGCGAACAGGGCACGCTGGAACAGTTGCTGGTGTCACCGTTGACCACCTGGCAGATTTTTATCGGCAAGGCGGTACCGGCGCTGATCGTCGCTACCTTCCAGGCCAGCATCGTGTTGTTGATTGGTATCTTTATCTATCAGATCCCGTTCGCCGGTTCGCTGCTGCTGTTCTATGGCACCATGCTGATTTACGGGCTGTCTTTGGTCGGGTTCGGCCTGCTGATTTCGTCGCTGTGCGCCACTCAGCAACAGGCGTTTATCGGCGTTTTCGTGTTTATGATGCCGGCGATCCTGCTTTCCGGCTATGTCTCGCCGGTAGAAAATATGCCGGTGTGGCTGCAAAACCTCACCTGGGTGAATCCCATCCGCCACTTCACCGACATCACCAAACAGATCTACCTGAAGGACGCCAGCTTCGGCATCATCTGGCATAGCCTGTGGCCGTTACTGGCGATCACCGCCACCACCGGCAGCGCCGCTTACGCCATGTTCCGCCGTAAAATTGCATAAAAAAAGGGCTCAGCATGCTGAGCCCCTACAAGTCATATAGATTCTTATCTGCGGTTGCCGAAAATACGCAGCAACATCAGGAACAGGTTGATGAAATCAAGGTACAGCGTCAGCGCGCCAACGATGGCGTACTTGCGGAAACTGTCTTTGTCATCGGCGTTCAACTGTTCGCCCATCGCTTTCAGTTTTTGGGTGTCATACGCCGTCAGGCCAACAAACACCACCACCCCGATATAGGTAATCGCCCACATCAGCGCGGAGCTTTTCAGCCAGATGTTGACCAGCGAAGCCAGCACTATCCCGATCAGCGCCATGAACAGCATGCTGCCGAAACCGCTCAGGTCACGCTTGGTGGTGTAGCCGTACAGGCTCATCGCACCAAACATACCGGCGGTTACCACGAAGGTACTGGCGATCGAGCTGTAGGTATAGGCGATGAAAATGCTGGAAAGCGTCAACCCGGTCAGCGCCGAATACAACATAAACAGCGAGGTGGCGACCGTGCCACTGAGACGATTGACCATGCCGGAAATCACGAACACCAGACCCAGCTGCGCGATAATCAGACCGAAGAAGGTGATCTGGCTGGAGAAGATAAAGTTAAGGATCGCGGGCGTGTTGGCCGCGTACCAGGATACAAACGCCGTCAACAGCATGCCACAGGTCATCCAGCCGTATACCTGCGCCATATAAGCCTGAATGCCGCTGTTGGCACGTTCGACGATTGAACCATTAGAGCGTGGATATCGGTCCATGACGGTTACCTTTTGCGTGTGGAACAAGATTTGAGTCCCATTTTGCGAGACTCGGCCTGCTATAAGCGTATCACAGAAAATATAATGGCAAAGCGGCAAAGGTATTGATTTGTTTCTGCTGTTTACACCCGTCGCCTTTCAAACTGTAGCGTTGTTACCTGCACTCACTCACCCCAGTTACTTACTCAAGTAAGCGCCTGGGAATGAGTGAGCTGGCCGCCTAGCTACAGCTTGAAATTCATAGGGTGTACAGATCACTTAATGATTTTATGCCAGCGTTCCGCCGCCTGACGATCGCTGTCGCGTGCGTCAACCCAGCGGTCGCCCTGGCCAACGGCTTCGCGCTTCCAGAACGGGGCGCGGGTTTTCAGGTAGTCCATGATGAACTCGCTGGCCTCAAACGCCATGCTGCGGTGGGCGCTGGTCACGCCGACAAACACAATCTCATCGCCAGGGAACAGCTCACCCACGCGGTGGATCACCGTCGCGCGCTGCAATGGCCAGCGGCTGCGTGCTTCGTCCACGATTTCCGTCAACGCTTTTTCGGTCATGCCCGGGTAGTGTTCCAGCGTCAGCGCACTGACGTTATCGCCCAGATTATGGTTACGTACCTTGCCGGTAAAGGTCACCACGGCACCGTCATCGTCGCACTGCGCCAGCCACTGGTATTCTTCGCCGACGTTGAACGGCGCTTCCCCCACGCGGATACGGGTATTTTCCACCATTAACCCCCGGTTACCGGTGGAAAGAAAGCGACTTCATCACCGGCACGCAGCGGATGTTCGGCGGCCACCAGGGATTGGTTTACCGCCGTCAGCAACTTGCCTGACTCCAGCGCCAGCGCCCAGCGATCGCCACGTGCGCACAGCGCCTTACGCAGCGCCTCTACCGTTGGATAATCCGCCGGCATCGACAGATCGCCGGTGCCAACCAGCTCGCGTACCTGGGCAAAAAACAGAATGTTAATCATAGTTCCACCTTAAAATCACCGGATTTACCGCCGCTTTTCGCCAGCAGCCGCACCGGGCCGATCACCATGTCTTTTTGTACCGCCTTGCACATGTCGTAAATGGTCAATGCGGCCACCGAAGCGGCGGTCAAGGCTTCCATTTCGACGCCGGTCTTGCCGGTCAGCCGGCAGCAGGTTTCAATCCGCACCCGGCTGTGTTCCGGCTGCGCTTCCAATTGCACCTCGACCTTGCTCAGCATCAGCGGGTGACACAGCGGGATCAGCTCCCAGGTGCG
Organism: Serratia sp. S4; assembly: GCF_000347995.1. Classification (NCBI taxonomy): domain Bacteria; kingdom Pseudomonadati; phylum Pseudomonadota; class Gammaproteobacteria; order Enterobacterales; family Yersiniaceae; genus Serratia; species Serratia sp. S4. The sequence continues at coordinate 1,409,619 of NZ_KB661120.1, read as the reverse complement.
TTTCGCCGCCTGAATACCGGCAATGCGCGCCGTGGCAAACACATCACCCTTGTGATGGCTACCCTCGATAATCATCGCCAGCGTGGTCGGCAACATTTCAACAAAGGCCTCGGCGCGCGCCTCGCGCACCGTCTCTGCCTTGGCGGAAACGTCGACCATATGGGCTTCGCCCGCGGCGTTAATGTGAGTCAGCTGCGTCATAGTTTTTATTTCTTCAAATGTGGCAGGAAGTTGCACGGGCGGTGACGCGCGTCCAACTGCTCTTCAATAATGCGTTCCCAGGCGGTGCGGCAGGCACGAGTCGAGCCAGGCATGGCAAAAATCACCGTCTGATTGGCCATTCCGGCCAATGCGCGCGACTGAATAGTAGCAGTACCAATCTCTTCATAGGACACCATACGGAACAGTTCGCCGAACCCTTCCACTTCACGATCGAACAGCGGCAGCAGCGCTTCCGGGGTGTTGTCCCTGGCGGTAAAACCGGTGCCCCCGGTGATCAGCACGGCCTGAACCTGCTCGTCGGCGATCCACGCGGAGACTCGCGCGCGGATTTGATATTTATCGTCTTTGACGATGGCGCGATCCACCACCTGATGCCCGGCCTCAAGCGCCGCTTCCTGCAGATACTGGCCCGAGGTGTCTTCCGCTTCACCGCGACTGTCCGAAACGGTCAGAATAGCGATATGCGCCGGAATGAATTCACTGCTGGCATGACTCATTGCTTGCTCCCGTGCAATTGGAAAAATTTATCCGCCGATAAACGACAAATTCTGCGTGATGCCACTGTTGCCCTGATGCAGGAAGTGGGTCTGCTTTTTGGTCCGAAGCCCGCCCTGAATGCGATCCTTCAACTCTTCAAGCTGGCCGTCATTCATCAGCAGATCGCGCAGGTTAATACCCTGCTCACCGAACAGGCACAGGTGCAGATTACCGATGGCGGAAACCCGCAGCCGGTTGCAGCTGGCACAGAAATCTTTTTCGTACGGCATGATTAAACCCACTTCACCCTGGTAATCCGGGTGGCTAAACACCTGCGCCGGGCCGTCGCTGCGGCCGCGCGGTTGCAGTTGCCAACCCTGCTGTTCCAGTTGCGAACGGATCACTTCGCCAGACACGTGGTGTTTGCGGAACAAGTCGCCACCCTCACCGGTTTCCATCAGCTCGATAAAACGCAGTTGGATCGGACGGTCTTTTATCCAGTGCAGGAAAGCGCCCAGTTGCTGATGGTTAACGTCACGCATCAGCACCGCGTTGACCTTGACCTTGCTGAACCCGGCGGTAAAGGCGGCGTCGATGCCCTCCATCACCTGGCGGAATTTGTCCTGGCCGGTAATGGCGTGAAATTGACGGGGGTCCAGACTGTCGACGCTGACGTTGATCGCCGTCAGGCCGGCGTCACGCCAGCCGGCAACGTCGCGCGCCAGGCGGTAGCCATTGGTGGTCACGGCAAGCTGGCGAACGGCCGGATTTTCACGCACGGCGGCAATGATCTCGGTAAAATCGCGACGCAGCGAAGGCTCACCGCCGGTCAGGCGCACCTTTTCGGTGCCCAGCTCGGCGAAGGCACGGCTGACACGTCGGATCTCATCGAGCGACAAGAAGGTTTTCGGGCTGCCGTTAGGGCGATAGCCATCCGGCAAACAATAGGTGCAACGGAAGTTACACACGTCGGTGATCGACAGGCGCAAGTAATAGAATTTGCGCTCATAAGCATCAATGAGTTGCGGCACCATAACACCTTCCAAAGTCGGGAGATGCGAGCGTTTCCGCTCTGCACCCTGGTGGCTGACTTCGCCACGGCCCAAGCGCCATATTGTTCTCAAGAACAACGTAGGCCCAGAGGCTAGGAGTTTTGGTTTCAGTTCCCGCTGCCTGAGTAGCCGGAACGAAACCGTGGTTTTCTCCAGAATTCTAGCGCTAAACAAAGGCGATAGCCAACGCCCAATTTCGCTATATAATTGTGTATACAGCGTTTTTATGCGCTTCTGAATCGGGTAAACCATGATAAACGTCCTTTACGCAGACGAATTGACCGGAATCACGCAAATCACACTCTTTTTCGCGTTTTTACGCCAAATCCGCTACTTTATGCGGGCAGTTAAGCCCCTTTGTAAGGAAATTTATGCGTAATCGTACCCTGGCCGATCTCGATCGGGTGGTGGCATTAGGTGGTGGTCATGGTCTTGGCCGCGTGATGTCTTCCCTGTCGTCTTTAGGATCCCGTTTAACCGGTATTGTCACCACCACCGATAACGGCGGTTCCACTGGCCGTATTCGCCGCTCGGAAGGCGGCATTGCCTGGGGCGATACCCGTAACTGCCTGAATCAGTTGATCACCGAACCGAGCGTGGCCTCGGCGATGTTCGAGTACCGCTTTAGCGGCAATGGCGAACTTTCGGGGCATAACCTCGGTAACCTGATGTTGAAGGCGTTGGATCATCTCAGCGTGCGCCCACTGGAGGCGATCAATCTGGTACGCAGCTTGCTGAAGGTCGACGCGGCGCTGATCCCGATGTCTGAGCAGCCGGTGGATTTGATGGCACACGACCATGAAGGCAACCACGTCTATGGTGAAGTGAACGTCGATCAACTGACTGACATGCCGCAGGAACTGATGCTGTCACCGCGCGTCAACGCGACACGCGAAGCGCTGGATGCCATCGCACAGGCCGACGTGATCCTGATTGGGCCAGGTAGCTTCCTGACCAGCCTGATGCCGCTGCTGCTGCTCGATGACCTGACTCAAGCCTTGCGCCGCAGCAGTGCCAATATGATTTATATCGGCAATCTGGGGCGTGAGCTAAGCGTCGCGGCAGCCGCCTTGACGCTGAAAAACAAGCTGGAGCTGATGGAAGAGAAAATTGGCCGCCGGATGATCGACGCGCTGATTGTTGGGCCGACGGTAGATGCCAGCGAAGTACAGGATCGGGTGGTGATTAAACAACCGCTGGAAGCGACGGATATCCCTTACCGCCACGACCGTCAGTTGCTGCGCCAGGCGCTGGATCAGGCTTTGATCGAGTTGGGTGCCCGCGGTTAAGGCTTTACTGGCCGCCGCGCAACCACGGGTTATCGCTGGCGGCCTTCTCGACCATATCGATATAAAGATCTTCCACCTGCTTGCGCGCCCACGGCGTGCGGCGCAGAAACTTCAGGCTGGATTTAATGCTGGGATCGCTGCTGAAACAGTTGATGCGAATGCGTTCAGCCAGCCCTGACCAGCCGTAGCTCTCCACCAGTTTATTTAAAAGTTGTTCCAGAGTGACGCCGTGCATCGGGTCTTTGGACTGGTGTTCGGTCATGGTCTGCGGCTCGTAGTTGTCAATTGGCCGCACACCATAATCAGCTTTGGCGGAGGCGACAAGGATTTTATGTTTGGCAGCGCCACCCCTGGCGGCGCCCCAACCGGTCACGAAATAGCGATAAACTGCTCGCGCAGCTGGTGGATCTCATCACGCAAGCCTGCCGCCAACTCGAACTCCAGATTCTGTGCGTGGGTATACATCTGCGCTTCCAGCTCGCGGATTTTTTGATCCAGGGCTTTTGGCGTGAGGTGTTGATATTGCGCGGCGTTTTCCGCCGCCTTGCCCTTCCCTCGACCCTTGCCACGGTTACCCGGTTTACCCAACTGCAGAACATCGGAAACTTTCTTGTTCAGGCCCTGCGGCACGATGCCATTTTCTTCGTTGAACGCCTGCTGTTTGGCGCGACGACGTTCGGTCTCGCTTATCGCCCTGGCCATCGAGTCGGTAATTCTGTCACCGTAGAGGATCGCTTTACCATTGAGGTTACGCGCCGCACGGCCAATGGTCTGGATTAGCGAACGTTCGGAACGCAGGAAGCCTTCTTTATCTGCGTCCAGAATCGCCACCAGCGACACCTCAGGCATGTCCAGCCCCTCACGCAACAGGTTGATACCCACCAGCACGTCAAACTCGCCCAGGCGCAGGTCACGAATGATTTCGACCCTTTCCACGGTATCAATGTCCGAGTGCAGATAGCGTACCCGCTCGCCGTGCTCTTCGAGATATTCGGTCAGATCTTCCGCCATGCGTTTGGTCAGGGTAGTGACCAGTACGCGTTCGTTGATTGCCACCCGCTTGCGAATTTCAGACAGCAGGTCATCCACCTGGGTGGTCACCGGCCTGACTTCTATTAGTGGATCCAGCAAGCCGGTAGGGCGCACCACCTGATCGATAATATCGTCGCCGGACTTCTCCAGCTCATATTTGCCCGGCGTGGCAGACACGTAGATCGTCTGTGGGGCCAACGCTTCGAACTCTTCAAAACGCATCGGGCGGTTGTCCAGCGCCGACGGCAGGCGGAAACCGTATTCTACCAGCGTCTCTTTACGCGAACGGTCGCCCTTGTACATAGCGCCGATTTGCGGAATGGTGACGTGGGATTCATCGACCACCAGCAGGCCATCCGCCGGTAAATAATCAAACAGCGTCGGCGGTGGCTCGCCCTCTTTACGCCCGGACAGGTAGCGCGAGTAGTTTTCAATGCCGGAGCAGTAGCCCAGTTCGTTCATCATCTCCAGATCAAACTGGGTGCGCTGCGTCAGGCGCTGTTCTTCCAGCAGCTTGTTATTGGCCAACAGCACCTTGCGCCGTTCGGCCAGATCCACTTTGATCTCTTCCATCGCCTGCAGGATCCGCTCGCGCGGCGTCACGTAGTGCGACTTCGGATAAATGGTAAAACGCTGGACCACCTGTTCGATCTGCCCGGTCAAAGGATCAAACAGCGAAAGCCGCTCGACCTCCTCATCAAACAGTTCAATACGCAGTGCCAGCTCGTCCGACTCTGCCGGGAAGACGTCGATCACCTCGCCACGTACGCGGAAGGTCGCGCGCTGGAAGGCCTGATCGTTACGGGCATATTGCAGCTCCGCCAAACGACGCAGGATCGAACGCTGATCGATGATCATGCCCTTGGTCAGGTGCAGCATCATCTTCAGATACAGATCAGGATCGCCCAGACCGTAGATCGCCGAGACCGACGCCACCACGATCACATCGCGCCGCTCCAGCAATGCTTTGGTCGCGGAAAGACGCATCTGCTCGATGTGTTCGTTCACCGCAGCGTCTTTTTCGATAAAGGTGTCGGAGCTGGGTACGTAGGCTTCCGGTTGGTAGTAGTCGTAGTAAGACACAAAATACTCGACCGCATTCTCGGGAAAGAACTCTTTCATCTCGCCGTACAGCTGCGCCGCCAGCGTTTTGTTAGGTGCCAGCACCATGGTGGGCCGGTTCAAATCGGCTATCACATTGGCGACGGTAAATGTCTTGCCCGACCCGGTAACGCCCAGCAGCGTCTGGTGTGCCAGGCCGTCTTCCAGGCCCTCTTCCAGCTTGCTGATGGCCTGCGGCTGATCGCCGGCCGGTTTGAATTCGGAATGCAGTTTGAAAACTTTACTCATGGACTCGGCTACCCTGTGGAGATGTGCGCGCTCAGGCGGCCATTGAGCTAATGCTCAATTGATGGCCTCTAATTATGGAAAGCCCCGGCGATTTTTGCCAGTGCCCATGATACTGGATATAAAACCAGCTTCAAGCGATTCGTCGCTTTAGCGTGCGTCAAATCAGGCTGAATGCACCGTCGGGGTTACAGCCGCGTGACATTTTTATTGTCAATAACAGATTTATCCCCAAAATCCGTCACGAATTAACTTATTGATAGCACTGCGGCCAAAAATCATACATAGAGACTTCATCAATAGATTGGCCGCTTGATTTTAGTTAAAATATTGATAATTAATGACTTTACAAAAAAGACGAGATTGCGGACAAAGCGAACACAACCCGCGTCCGCTCTCGCTTTAAACCGGTTTTCTCAATCTAATGCACAAGGTTATCCACAGGAATGGTGGATAACTCTCACCACCCCGCCCCGGCTGGGAGTTGCAGAAAGAGCGCTTTTTGCCGTTTCTGTCCGCCAAGATGACTTTTTTAGTTATTTTTTCACAATAATATCGCTTTGGTTATGCCGATTAATGCTAAAAAGCCCCATTGCCAAAAACGGATTTATCTCATTGCTGCCGTCACCTGATGCATCTTGCTACAACCGACGAAATAGTTTGCACCATAAGCATTCTTCGCAGCACTGGAAGAGTGCAAAAATCGTCCGCGTTAACTTTCCCCTCTATTTTCACTTGGTCCGCCAGCCCTGTCCTGGCGCGAAAAACCGTTAACAAGGCAATAACAATCCTGTTTTTAACGGTTTTATAAAGTTGGCCCAAGGCTTGCATTATCCTTGGGTGGCAAAAGTACGATCGGGATAAATATCCGGGATGTAATGGCGGAATTATCCGCTGTCATTTAGCGGACAGACGGAAGTAAAACAACCGCTCTTTACTTGATAAAGACCAGAGAGCGCGGACAAGCCGACAATAACTGCGATTTTTGCCTATGTATCACTTGTTTTACCCGAATTTAAACTGCCTGGTAAAAGGCAGTCATTCAGCATTTTATTCTGGACATTAAAACACTCGGGAAAGAAACCGCTACCGTGAAAACGGTGGTAAGGAGTGGAATACGATTCTTTGAGGAGAATGCCGGATGTTGAGTTTAAGGTCAGTGAATCAGTTTTACGGGCAAACCCATACCCTGTGGGACATCAATCTGGAATTGCCGCGCGGCCAGTGCACGGTGCTTATCGGCCGTAACGGCGTGGGCAAGACCACGCTGGTGAACTGCATCATGGGCCATTTGCCGGTGGTCAGCGGCAGCATGACCTGGCAGTTGGCGGATGAACCGCCACAAAACCTGCTGCAGCAACCGGTGGAAACCCGCACTGCGCTGGGGATCAGCTATGTTCCGCAAGGGCGGCAAATCTTTTCGCAGCTCAGCGTAGAGGAAAACCTGCAGGTAGCGCTGATGGCCGGCCGCGATAAAAACCGCCGCATTCCGCCTTTGATTTATAACCTGTTCCCCAACCTGCGAGAGATGCGCAGCCGCAGAGCCGGCGATTTGTGCGACGGTGAGCAGCAGCAACTGGCGATTGGTCGCGCCCTGGTGCTGGAGCCAGAGTTGCTGATCCTCGATGAGCCCACCAGCGGTGTACAGCCCACGATCGCGGCCGATATCGGCAACGTGATCCGCAAACTCAACCGCGAACTGGGTATGACCATCCTGCTGGTGGAACACAAGCTGCCGTTTGTTCGTCGGGTGGCGGACCGTTTTTGCCTGATGGATCAAGGGCGCAGCGTAGCCGATGGCACGCTCGAACAGTTGGACGAGGAATTGATTAATGCCTATCTGGCAGTGTGACTGGCAGGGGTGTGCAATATTGCACACCCCTCTCATGGCTTATCCCAGACTAACGCCTTCAGAACCGCACCACTCATTTCGCCTTGTGTTGTATCAGCGAAGACCAAACTCCGTTTGTTGGAAATGACCAAACGCTCCCTCCATATTCAACGGGTTTTCACAACCGTTAACTTGAACTGAGGGATAGACCATGGCCGATAACGATGCAAAATTTATCCAATATAGCGACCTGAACGGGAAGATCTGGACTTTGCAAGATCGTCTTGATGTTGAGGGGATTTACGTCAAATCTCGCGATGAGCTGCTCAAGGCACAAACCTTTATTACAGGCACATTAAAAAGACCAACAATTGTAAAATTCACCGCGCCGTTTGAGGTGTGGACGGCTCCCAAGACCGATATCGATGTCGGCTACGTTTATATTGACGGCAACGGTGTAAATATCACCACCAATATCCCCAACGGGACTGAAAACGACCACAACTACTTCCTGCGCTGCTATACGTCGGCTGAAACACTGGATATCGGGATCCCCATTCGCCCTGCACCAATCTTAAAGAACTTTACCGTCAAGGGGATTGGGGCAACTCAGTCTGAAGTGCCCGGTCAAAAGACAGCATATAACTTTATAGATGGGATAGTGTTCCAATCACCGGAAAGCCTGTTGGGAAATTTTTCCGTTAATAACGTATATATTTCCGGTTTCTATTACGGCATGTATTTTGGCACCAACGCGTACATTGGGCATCACTATGGCTGTGAGATCGTCCGTTGCTATGAGTGCGTACATATGCCAGCCGCTAAAACCACTAATGTGCCACCATCACAAACAGGTGATAAAGATCCTATCGATCATAACTTTGGGGAAGGGATCAACTTCTTCGGTGGCACTATTGGCAACTCTCAGGGATTGGCTATCGGCAATCAGAACCAAAATGGCGCATTTCGTTTCTTCGGCACATCAATAGATTATGCGGGTGCGATTGTAAATGTAGAAGCTGGAAGCGTTGAGTTGCACGGCTGCCATATTGAGTTCGGTAATAGTAATAGCCCACTCTCTGATTTCCCCTTCCGCTGTAGCGCCAACCAGAATGCGTCATTACTCCTTCAGGGTGGGGAGATCATTACGCTGCAAACCACTCTGGCCCAAGACTACTGTTTTTACGCCGAAGCAGGCAGTAGCGGAATTATCGTAGACAACGTTAAGTTCTATGGGGTGCGAACAGCGACCGGCCGTTATTTTGGCGGTACCGGCGACTTTGTGATTAAAAACAGTCGGCTGGATGGCGGCGGTGGCGGCAAAGGCATTCAAACTTTGACCACCGCCAATAATAACAAGCTTAAAGACGGTAATTTCTCGTTTACGACCAAGCCGATAGGTTGGGAAGTTTCCGGTGGAAACGTTAGCAACCCCTTTATCTCGGACGCCATTACCCTGACTATTGAGGCCGGCGCAGGCGTTAATGGCAGCAATGCGCTAAAAGTGACCAAACTGGGAAATACCAACTCCAGTGCCGGAGTGCGGGTAGTGGTTCCGGTATCGCAATATGAACAGTTGGGAGCCTGTTTTACCCTGAAAACGTTGAATGGGGGATCAGGGAATTTATTCGCCTCGCTGCGCTATGCCTGTATTCAGGAGGCGGAAAGTAACGGCGTATCGATCGTCGCTAAATCAGATGTGGCCGCCTGGGATGGCACTCTCAATGCCAGTGATTATGCCGAGTTTAAGGAATACCGTTTTAACGCCAACCGACGAAAAGTGCCGGTTTGGGCAACCCATGTCATTTTGTCTTTCAATTTGTACGCCTTAGCGAAAAACGGGGTACTTTACTTCGACAATGCTTGCATCACCGCCATGTAAAATAGCAAGTCAGGTTATCTCCGTCCACGGTGAGTCCGTGGACGGAGGATTTAACGCTCAAAGGGATAAAACACTCAAATCCAGATAGTGCCCCAAAGCCTGCCGTTCGGGTTCGGCCAGATGGGGGATCTCTCCCAGCAATGGCGCTGGCAGCATGCGGCGCAGCGTGGTCAGATATTCCTGATGACGGCGGCCCGGTGGGCTAACGTCATTGGCGATCCAACCGACCAACGACAACCCCGCCTGTTTGACAGCCTGCGCAGTCAGCAGCGCATGGTTAATGCAACCCAGTTTGATGCCCACCACCAAAATCACCGGCAGTTGCTCCTGCTGTACCCAGTCGGCAAAGGTATGCTGCTCAGAAAGCGGCGTAAACCAGCCTCCGGCGCCTTCGACCAGCAGCCAGTCGGCCTTCTGTTCCAGGTGGCGTAATCCGGCGGAAAGCCGGGCCAGTTCGATCGGCCGCCCTTCATCGGCGCTGACAATATGCGGCGAGGTCGGTTCGGCGAAAACGTAAGGGTTTACTTCCTGGTAACTTAGCGCAACTGAACCGTTAGCCTGTAACGCCAACGCATCACCGTTACGCAACCCTTCGGCGGTCATCTCACTGCCGGAGGCCACCGGCTTGTAACCGGCAGTGCGGTAACCCGCCATATTCGCCGCCTGCAACAAGGCGCTGCTGGCCACGGTTTTGCCCACTTCGGTATCGGTACCGGTGACAAACCAACGCTTAATCACGATAAATCACTCCATAAACCAGATGATAACTGAGCGGGAATTGCCCGCGCCGACAAGGGTAAGCCGCCTGCAAGGCCGCAAGCCGTCGGCGCGACAGCAGCCCGGCATCACGCCCCTGGTGCAAATGGGTCGCCCCGATCCCCTTGAGCGATCGCATCAGCGCCATCACATCCGGGTAATTCAAGGTTTGCCACTCCACTTCCAACTGGTGCCGATAGTCGGCGCAGGCTGCGCTAATCTGCGCCAGCGGCAGAAAATCATTCACATGACGTTCGCCGTCCACCTGCTGCCAGGCGTCGCCCAGTTCGCCCAGCGATCCTTGTGCCAGCGTAGAAAACAGGATCACACCGCCGGGGCGGGTAACCCGGTATAGCTCCGCCAGCGCGCGTGGCAGGTCGCTACACCATTGCACCACCAGGCTGCTGAAGCAGATATCCACGGCGGCGTCGGGCAAGGGCACATTTTCGATATCCCCCAGCAGATAATGATCCGCCGCCTGCTGCTGACGGGCAAACGCCAGCATGCCGGGAGCCAGATCCAGTGCGGTAACCTGTTTGCCGAGTTCACGCCAGCGGCGGCTAAAGTGACCGGTACCACAGCCAGCATCGAGCAGTTGTTCACCCCGCTGATCCCGTCCCATCCCCAGCAAGCGCTCACCAACATCACGCTGCAGCACCGCCGCCGCATCATAGCTGCCAGCGGCACGGCTGAAGGCCGAGGCCACCGCCTGCTTATTGAACGGTTCAAATGCTGACGTCATGCAATACCTCCAGCAGACGATCGATATCCTGCGGTTGATGCGCCGCCGTCAGGGTAATACGCAGGCGCGCACCACCCGGTGGCACCGTTGGCGGGCGAATGGCGTTCACCCACAGACCCTGTTCGCGCAGGTTTTGCGCCAGATCTAGCGCTCGTTGGTTATCGCCCACCAGCAAAGGTTGAATGGCGGTCACCGACTCCGTCAGGGTCAGCGACAACTGGGCCGCTCCCTGGCGGAAACGCTGAATGTTATCCTGCAGCCGGGCACGTAATTCGTCACCCTGCCGGATGCAATGCAACGCTGCCTGCAATGCGCTGGCCTGTGCCGGTGGCATCGCGGTGCTGTAAATCAAATGGCGGGCAAACTGCAGCAAATATTCGGCGGTAGAGTCATCACACAACACTGCGGCACCGCTGAGGCCAAAGGCTTTGCCGAAAGTGACCACCAACAGTTCGGGCCGTACGCCCTGCTGCCAGCAACTGCCGCGCCCCTGCTCGCCGTGCACGCCGATACCGTGGGCATCATCGACCATCAGCCAGGCCCCTGCCGCGCGGGTCAAACGATGCAGCTCCGCCAGTGGCGCACTGTCGCCGTCCATGCTGAATACCCCTTCGGTCACCGCCAACATTTGGCCGTCGCAGGGTTTGGCAAGCAAATCAGCCAGCGCCTGGGGCTGATTATGACGAAAACGACGCAACTGGGCCGGTGAGTGGGCAGCCGCCTCCAGTAAAGAAGCATGGCTGAGCCGGTCGGCTAAAATGCGATCTTCGGCCTGCATCAGAGCCGCCAGCAGCGCCTGGTTGGCGGCATAACCCGAGATAAACAGCAACGCGCGCGGGTAGCCAAGCCAGTCCGCCAGTTGCTGTTCCAGCACCTGATGTGCCGTAGAAAAACCGGTAACGTGGCCAGAGCCACCGCTACCGACCCCATACTGCTGCGCGCCCTGCTGCCAGGCGGCGATCACCTGTGGCTCCTGGCTCAGGCCAAGGTAGTCATTGCCGGAGAAATTCAGGTAATGCTCGCCATTAAGCTGAATATGGCGGCCATTGCCGCCCTGATTCACCTGACGGCGGCGGTAAGCGGCGCTCTGTTGCCGCTCCTCCAGCGCTTGTTCAATGCGTTGTTGCCAGCTCATTACAGTGCCGCGTTGTAAAACTCAGCGGTATCCGCCTGCATCAACTGCGCAGCCAGCGCCTGTTGCTGCTGGTTGTCGCCGTGCTCGGTTTCGGTCTGCTGCGGGTTCAGGCCCAGTTTGCGGAACAGTTGCAGATCTTTGTCTTCTTCCGGGTTTGGCGTAGTCAGCAGTTTACAGCCATAGAAGATCGAGTTGGCACCGGCCATAAAGCACATCGCCTGAGTTTGCTCGTTCATCTGCTCACGGCCGGCGGAAAGACGCACGTAAGAAGCCGGCATCATGATGCGTGCCACCGCAATGGTGCGGATGAAGTCAAACGGATCGACGTCTTCGTTATCGGCCAGCGGCGTGCCTTTGACCTTCACCAGCATGTTGATCGGCACGCTCTCCGGTGGCGTCGGCAGATTGGCCAACTGCACCAGCAGCCCGGCGCGGTCACGCACCGTTTCGCCCAGCCCGACAATGCCGCCGGAACAGACTTTAATGCCCGCGCCGCGCACTTTACCCAGGGTATCCAGACGTTCCTGATAGCTGCGAGTGGTGATGATATTGCCGTAGAATTCCGGCGAGGTGTCCAGGTTATGGTTGTAGTAATCCAGCCCGGCATCCGCCAACCGTTCTGCCTGCGTGCCATCCAGCGTGCCCAGCGTCATGCAGGTTTCCATGCCCATCGCCTTCACCCCTTGCACCATCTGCTGCAGGTAAGGCATATCGCGCTCGTGCGGGTTTTTCCACGCCGCCCCCATGCAGAAACGGGTCGATCCATTCGCCTTGGCCTTACGTGCCGATTCCAGCACCTGCTCCACCTGCATCAGTCGCTCCGACTCCAGGCCGGTTTTATAGCGCGAGCTTTGCGGGCAATACTTGCAGTCTTCCGGGCATGCGCCGGTCTTGATTGATAACAGCGTGCTCACCTGTACCTGACGCGGGTCAAAGTGCTGACGGTGAACCGTCTGGGCTTCAAATAACAATTCGAGCAAAGGTTTATCAAACAGGGTCTGGGCAAGACCCACTGTCCAGTGAATGCGATCGGCCATCACGGCGTCTCCAAAATGAAAAAAGTGTCGTCAGTTTAGATATTGTGGATATACTGTCAACCATTACGAATATGATTTGGTTTACAAGCATGTCTATCACTGCCTCTGACCTTGAGTTCGATCAACGCCATATCTGGCACCCGTACACTTCCATGAGCCACCCGCTGCCCTGTTACCCGGTAGAAGCCGCCAACGGCGTTGAGCTGCAGCTGGCCGATGGCCGACGTCTGGTTGACGGCATGTCCTCCTGGTGGGCGGCTATTCACGGCTATAACCACCCGCAACTGAACCAGGCTGCCACGCAACAGTTGGAAAAGATGTCGCACGTGATGTTCGGCGGCATTACCCATCCTGCGGCCATTGCCCTGTGCCGCCGTCTGGTGGCAATGACACCGGAGGCGTTGCAATGCGTGTTCCTGGCGGATTCCGGCTCGGTGGCGGTAGAGGTGTCGCTGAAGATGGCGTTGCAATACTGGCAGGCTCGCGGGGAAAGGCGACAACGCATTCTGACCCTGCGCCACGGTTATCACGGCGATACATTTGGCGCGATGTCGGTGTGCGATCCGGACAATTCGATGCACAGCCTTTATCAGGGTTATCTGGCGCCGCACCTGTTCGCCACCGCGCCGCAGTGCGGTTTCGACCAGGTCTGGGATGAAAATGATATTGCGCCGTTCGCCGCGCTGCTGGAGCAGCATGCCGGAGAAGTGGCTGCGGTGATCCTGGAGCCGGTAGTCCAGGGCGCAGGCGGCATGCGCATCTACCACCCGACCTATCTCAAGCGGGTGCGTGAGCTGTGCGATCGTCATCAGGTGCTGCTGATCGCCGACGAGATCGCCACCGGTTTCGGTCGCACTGGCAAGCTGTTTGCCTGTGAACATGCCGACGTGGTGCCGGATATTCTGTGTCTGGGCAAAGCGCTGACCGGCGGCTATATGACGCTATCCGCCACCCTGACCACGCGCCACGTGGCGGAAACCATCAGCAACGGGGCCGCCGGTTGCTTTATGCACGGACCAACCTTTATGGGCAACCCGCTGGCCTGTGCGGTGGCCAACGCCAGCCTGTCGCTGTTGGCGGAAAACCACTGGCAGCAGCAGGTCGCCGCTATCGAAAGCCAGCTGAAACAGCAGTTATTACCGCTGAAGGCGCTGCCAAAAGTGGCGGATGTGAGAGTACTGGGGGCGATTGGCGTAGTAGAAATGCGCGAATCGGTGGATGTGGCGCAGCTACAGCGTGGTTTTGTCGAGCGCGGCGTGTGGATCCGGCCCTTCGGCAAACTGATTTATTTGATGCCGCCGTATATTATTGAACCTGAACAGCTCAGCCGGTTGACCGCCGCCGTAGCGGCCGCAGTAGAGTAATTGCTTACCAATGCTGGTCCAGATAACGGGCCAGCCACACCAGGCACCCCACCCACAGCAAAATGATCATCACCGCCGCCATCCGGCCGGTTGGATTATCAATGCGCCGTTGCGCTTTCTCACGAAACTCCACCATCAGCGGTTTGGGGATCAGCCGCACCGCCAGCATGATGCCCAGCGGCACGATAATCACATCGTCCAGATAGCCCAATACCGGAACAAAATCCGGGATTAAATCTATCGGCGACACCGCATAACCCGCCACCAGCAGGGCGACCAATTTGGCATACCAGGGCGTGCGCCGGTCCCGGGCCGCCAGCCAGAGTGCATAAATGTCGCGCTTGATGCCCCTGGCCCAGCGGCGCAGCCAGCCAAACCACGGCGTGCGTTTTTTGAATGAAATCATGTTTACTTTATATCGGGCTGTGAATGATTGATGTCGCGAATGTAACCTCGACGTTAACGATGGTAACTCATAGATGACGCTGCTGGCGAGATACAATGCTGCTTGTATTGTTGCAGCAAAACGGTCTAGCTTAGGGTTCTGCTTTTATCGACAACAGGGAGTCAGCATGACTTTTCGTTTGTACAGCAATGAGTTGCAGGACGGCGCAAAAATGCCGGAACGACAGGTATTTAACGGCATGGGTTATCACGGCGATAATCTGTCACCGCATCTGGCCTGGGATGGCGTGCCGGAAGGCACCAAGAGCTTTGTGATTTCAGTTTACGATCCCGATGCCCCGACCGGCTCCGGCTGGTGGCACTGGGTGGTCGCCAATATCCCGGCGGCAACGCGTGAACTTCCGCCGGGCGCTGGCTCCGGCAAAGGCGGCTTACCGGCTGGGGCAATCCAGACCCGCACCGATTTTGGTTCTGCCGGTTACGGCGGCGCGGCCCCACCGCAGGGCGAAAGCCACCGCTATCACTTCACCGTGCATGCGCTGGATGTAGCAAGCATTGAGGTGGACGAAGGCTCCAGCGGCGCACTGGTTGGTTTTAACGTGCACTTCCATAGCCTCGGCAGCGCTACGCTGACGGTGAAGTACAGCTGATTTTTTGGCAAACTAAGGGGCGAATGTATTCGCCCCCAGGTTTTATTTAGCCAGGATGGTTACCCACATCGGGCCTTTACCCACCGGGTACCTTGCCAGCGTGGTCAGCTCGCCGCTGGCCTGATCAATCTCATACACCCCGATATGACCGGACTTCTGGCCGGACGAAATCACAAAGCGGCCGCTGTGGTCGATATTGAAGCCGCGCGGCTGCTCTTCGGTCGGATGATAACCGACCACCGACAAGGTACTGCCATCTTCGGACACGCTGAAAATAGTCAGGATACTGGCGGTACGGTCACTGGTGTACAGGAAGCGGCCGTTCGGCGTGATATGAATATCCGCCGCCCAGCGGGTACCGTTGAAATCGGCCGGCATGATATCCAGCGTTTGCACCAGAGTATATTTACCGCCGTTTTCGCTGATGGCGAACACGTCTACCGTGCCATCGAGCTCATTCACGCAGTATGCATATTTGTCGTTATGGTGGAATGCCATATGACGCGGGCCTGCGCCGCTGGCCGTCGTCACGGCTTCCTGAGCGTGCGGCGTCAGTTCACCTTGCAGATCCAGATTAAACAGGCGGATGCGATCTTCTTTCAGACAAGGCACCAGCAACAGTTGATTGGTCGGGTCGATATTGGCCGAGTGCGGCGCGGTCAAACCGTCGATCTGCTGAATAGGCGCTACCACCACGCCGTCATGACCGATAGGGCTGACGCTGGCACAGTTGCCGCTGTAAGAAGCGGAAAACAGATAGCGCCCCTGCAAATCGGTAGAAATATGGGTTGGGCTGCCTGGCAGCGGCGCCATACCGGCCTGTTGCAGTGTGCCGTCCGCCTCAATGCGGTAGCTGACAATACCGAAAGCCGGGCGCACACCCACGTACAGATGCGTTCTGTCCGGGTGGATCGCCATCGGTTGCACCTGGCCCGGGGCCTCGACGGTCTGCAGCAACTCTAACGCACCCGCGTCGCTTAACTGCCACACGTGAATTTGTTGGCTTTCCGGGCTGGCGACATAAACGATTTGCTTCATGAATTCTCCTTGCATAGGGTAAAAGAGAAACCGGTTTCAGGTTTTTCGGTTTCCCCTAGCTTACCTCACATCCGTGACGCGTTGCAGATGAAATCTGTGCGGTTTTATCCGTTGCTTATCCGGTGTACCATCGGTTTAATTTTGTTGCTAACTATAATGAGATCCCTATGAGCTACCGCGTCATTGCCCTCGATCTGGATGGCACCTTGCTGGACAACCAAAAACGCATTTTACCGCAGTCGCTGGCAGCCCTGGCCCAGGCGCGTGCCGCCGGCGTCAAAGTAGTGGTAGTCACCGGTCGCCATCATGTGGCAATCCACCCGTTCTATCAGGCGCTGGAGATAGACACTCCGGCAATCTGCTGTAACGGCACCTATTTGTATGACTTCCAGCAGAAAAAAGTGCTGGCGGCCGATCCGCTGGAAAAAGCTCAGGCCAAGCTGGTGTTGCAGATGCTGAAACAAAGCGACATTCATGGCCTGATGTACGTGGACGACGCCATGCTGTATCAGGAGCCGAGCGGCCACGTCACCCGTTCATTGGCCTGGGCCGAAACCCTGCCGCCGGCGCAACGCCCAACGCTGTTGCAGGTCAACAGCCTGGCTCAGGCAGCCGATGAGGCGCAGTCAATCTGGAAGTTCGCCACCTCGCACGCCGATATTCCTGCACTGCGCCGCTTCGCCGAAACGGTAGAAAAAGAGCTGGGGCTGGCCTGCGAATGGTCGTGGCACGATCAGGTCGATATTGCCAAAGGCGGCAACAGCAAGGGGAAACGCCTGCAGCAATGGGTGGAGTCACAGGGTTTAAGCATGAGCCAGGTGGTGGCCTTCGGGGATAACTACAACGATCTCAGCATGCTGGAAGCGGTTGGCCTGGGTGTCGCCATGGGCAACGCCGATGACGCCATCAAACAACGCGCCGATCTGGTGATTGCCGATCACCTGCAGCCGGGCATTGCCGAAGTCATTCACACTCGAGTTTTGGGTCAGTAATGCCATTGCCCTCCCTGCCGGGAGGGCCGAATTCAACGCGCCTCGCGGCTGATCGACACGCTTTTAACCTGCGCATACAGCCACTGCCCCGGCCGGATCGCCAGTTCGTCTCGTGCCCACGGCGTAATACGCGCCCAGAGTACGCTTTCTCCTACCGCCAGTTTCACCTCCACCTGCCCGTCAACCTCCAGGCACTCGGTCACCCTGGCCGGCAAGACGTTGCGGATACTGCTGTTGACCGGCGGCTGCAATACCAGCGAAACATCGGCCGCGTTGATGCGGATACGCAGTTGGGCACCCAGGGCGGCGTCGACGCCGCTGACCCACAAACGTTGGTCGCCCAACGCCAACGCCGTCATCGCATAACGCGGGTGATGTTCAATCACGCTGACGCGCAGCACGCTGCTTTGATCCTCTCGCTGCAACCAGGGCCGCAACGCGCTGCTGGCCCACACCTCCTCCAGCCCGCCGAACGCCCTCACCTGGCCGTTATCCAGCACCATCACCTGCTCCGCCAGGCGCAGAATTTCGTCCATGCTGTGGCTGACGTAGAGAATGGGGATATTAACGTCCTGCGCCAACCGTTCCAGATAGGGCAACAGCTCGCGCTTGCGCGGCAGGTCCAGCGAGGCCAGCGGCTCGTCCATCAACAGCAACTCCGGCGCGGTCAGCAGGGCTCGACCAATCGCCACCCGCTGTTTTTCACCGCCGGACAGCGTCAACGGCAGACGATTAAGCAACGGACCGATGCCCAGCAGCTCGACAATACTGTCAAACTGCGCGCGCATCTCAGCCGCCATACCGTATTGCAGGTTACCGCGCACCCGGTAATGCGGGAACAGACGCGCGTCCTGAAACACATAGCCAATACGACGTTTTTCCGGCGGCAGGCACAGGCCACGTTCGGTATCCACCAGCGTGCGGCCATTGAGCACGATCCGCCCCTGTTGCAAGCGCGTCAGGCCGCCGATGGCGTTGATTAGGGAGGTTTTACCGGCGCCGGACAGGCCAAAAATCGCGGTAATGCCCTGAGCAGGCAGATCGGCGCGCACATTGAGGTTCAGGTCGCCAAGGCATTGGGAAAAATCCAGCTCCAACATTTATACGCCCATCCGTTTGCGTCCCCAGCGGGCCAGCCACTCGGAAACCATCAGTGAAACCAGTGACAGCACAATAGCAATCACGCACAGGCGTGCGGCGGCGGATTCCGCCCCCGGCGTTTCAATCAGGGTATACATTGCCGACGGGATGGTACGCGTCTCGCCGGGAATATTGGAAACAAAGGTAATGGTGGCGCCGAACTCACCCAGCGAACGGGCAAAACCCAGCACCACGCCGACGATCAATCCCGGTAACGAAAGCGGCAAGGTAATGGTGAAAAACACCCGCCATGGGTTGGCGCCAAGAGTACGGGCAGCCTGTTCCAGACGGGTATCTACCGCCTCCAGCGCCAGCCGGATGGCGCGTACCATCAGCGGAAACGCCATCACTGCGGAAGCCAGGGCTGCACCGCGCCAGCTAAAGCTGAAACTGAAACCGAACCAGTGGTACAGCCATTCACCGACCGCGCCGCGCCGCCCCATGGAGATCAGCAATAAATAGCCCACCACCACCGGCGGCAGCACCAGCGGCAGGTGAATAATACCGTCCAGCAGCGATTTGCCGGGAAACTGACAGCGGACCAATACCCAGGCCATCAGAATGCCAAAAGGTAAGCTGAACACCACCGCCACGCAGGACACTTTCAGGCTCAGCTCAACCGCTTGCCACTCGTACTCGCTCAAAATCATTTACGCGGGGAGAATCCATAATGTTTGAAAATAGCCGCCGCTTCCGGGCTCTTCAGGTAGCTGTAGAACGCGCTGACGGCCGGTGTCTGATGGCCTTTAACGATGGCCATCGGGTATTCAACCGGTTTGTGGCTGTCTTCCGGGAAAATAGCCACTACGCTGACTTTATCACTGGCCACCGCGTCTGAGCCATAAACAATGCCCAGCGGCGCTTCACCACGCTCTACCAGCGTCATGGCACTGCGTACGTTGTTGGCACGCGCCAGTTTAGGCTCCAGGGCAGCCCAGGCCCCCAGATTTTGCAGTGCTTCCTTGGCGTAGATACCGGCCGGTACGTGATCCGGGTCGCCCACCGACAGCCGGCCGCCATTGAGTAATTTCGTCCAGTCTGTCTGCTTATCGAGCGTGATTTTAGCCTGTTTGGCATCTTTGGCGGCGATCAGCACCAATTCGTTACCCAATAAGGTATAGCGGGTATCTTTAACCATCTGCTGTTTGTCGATGGCATAATCCATCCACTGCTGATCGGCGGAGATGAACAAATCGGCCGGAGCGCCCTGCTCTATCTGGCGTGCCAGCGTGGAAGAGGAAGCGAATGAAGAAACGACCTGAACATCCTTGCCCTTCTGATACTGGGTCGCGATGTCCTGCAAGGCATTAGTCAACGACGCTGCCGCAAAAACGGTCACTTTTTCCGCCGCAGAAGCCTGCATAACCATACCGGACATCAATACGATACCGCCGACCCACTTGGTCCATTGCTGTTTCATTGTTTTCTCCGCAAGTTAACGTGCATTATCACTCTTCGTTATATAAAAAATAATATAACGTCACGCAGAAGCTTGTCATGCGGTTTATCGGCACGGTGGGAGATAACTTGAGAAATACCCACCGAACGATGCCGGCGGGTATATACCCGTCATCTTTCAAGCTGCAGCGTTGTTATCTGCACTTGCTCCCCCCAGTAACTTACTCGAGTAAGCGCCTGGGGATGAGCAAGCTGGCCGCCTAGCTGCAACTTGAAAGCTATAGGGTATTAATAGAGGAAAGGTGGTGCTAGGTGCGGTTCTCTTTAGAATGACCCACTTTGGAGAAGACGTTGAACACCTCACCCAAACCGTAGATCAAACCGAGGATGATGGCCATGACAATCGGCACCATCACTACGGCGAACAGCAAACTTATCAATAATTCCATCATGGTAGCCTCACTTAACTGCCATTGAGCGGTAATGAACACCGCCACGTAATCTTTACTTTAAACCAAAATACACACTAAAACGTGGTTATTTTAAAGACCGTACGAAATTTGTAACCGGCCAAACGTGCCATTTGTGCCGAACTGTCTAATCCTTACGATCAATGAACACTATTGGGCAGGGTAATAGATCAGTGGTGCAACATACTTCTCGACCGTCGCCAGCCGAGCCTCCACACCATATACCTGGTCAATAACCTCCGGCGTCAACACCTCCCTCGGTGAGCCAAATGCGTGCATATTCCCCTGCTTTAACAGCATCAGACGGTCGCAGTAACAGGCCGCCAAATTCAGGTCGTGCAGTGACACCACCACGCTGATGCCCAGACGTCGCAGTAAGGCCATAAACTGTTGCTGGTGAGCAATATCAAGATGATTGGCAGGCTCATCCAGCAGCAACCACGGGGTTTGCTGTGCCAGTGCCCGCGCCAAATGAACCCGCTGTTGCTCGCCACCGGACAATTGATGCCATTCCCGTTCGGCAAGCCGCGAAATGCCCACTTGCTCCATCGCCAGCCCGGCAATGCGGTAGTCTTCTGCACTAAACCCCGTCCAGCGGCTGGCGTAAACCAGACGCCCGAGCAGCACCACGTCTTTAACCTGTATAGCAAACGCACCCGGCCCGGACTGTTCGAGGAAAGTCATACTTTTGGCGCGTTCACGCCCTGGCAGGCTGGCAATGTCGGTATCTTGCAGATAAACCCGCCCGTGCGCCGGAGGGATCAATCCCGCCAACAGTTTAAGTAAGGTGGATTTTCCGCTGCCGTTGACGCCAAGCACGCCGGTAATTTCGCCGGAACGGGCATGGAAGCTAAGGTTATCCAATATCCTTTTCTCCGGTGTAGACCAGCCCAACCGTTCGGCACGCAGCCCCGGTAAACCCTTTTCAGCCGTCATGCGTTTATTTTCCGATACAGCAATGCCAGAAAAACCGGTACGCCCAACAATGCCGTCAATACCCCCACCGGCAGCTCACGCGGCGCGAACAGGGTTCTGGCCAGGGTATCTGCCGCTACGGCAAACAGTGCGCCGCACAATGCGCTGGCCGGCAGCAGTACCCGATGGCGTGGCCCAACCAACAGCCTGGCGACATGCGGCACCGTCAGGCCGATAAACCCCACCGCGCCGCTGAACGCGACAATAACGGCAGTCAGCGCCATAGTGATGGCATACAACAACAGCTTCAGCGGTGCCACCGCCACCCCCAAAGAGGCTGCCGTCAGGCCGCCGAAGGCCAGGGCATCCAGCTCCCCCGCTCTCATCCAGCAAACCAGCAACGCCAGCACCAGCAGCAGCGCAACCAAACCAACCTGCGGCCAGCGAGCGTCACTGAAGGATCCCAACAGCCAGAACATCACGCCGCGGGTGGCATTGGCATCCGCCTGCCACAGGGTAATCAGCGAGGTCAGGGCTGAAAGCAACTGCGTGACAGCCACCCCGGCCAGAATAAACAGCGTTGATTCCGCCTGCAGGGAACGCCCGGCAAGCAGCAAAACCAGCGCAAATGCCCCGGCCGCCCCGAGAAACGCCCCACCAGGTACCGACAGCAGGCCACCACCCAGTCCCAACACCAGAACCAACACCGCCCCCACCCCGGCCCCAGAGGAAATCCCCAGCACCCAGGGATCGGCCAACGGGTTACGCGTCAGTGACTGCAGAATAGTGCCGGCCAGTGCCAGCCCGGCACCCGCCACCGCCGCCAGTAAGGCTCTCGGCATTCTCAGTGACCAAATGATTCGTTGATAAACCTCGGTGTTTTCCTGGGCATTAGCGCCACCGGGGTCAGATAAAATATGCCACGCGTCATGCAGCGATATTGGTGCCGGTCCGTACAGCGAAGCGCCCAGCAAAAACAGCGGCAACGCCAGGATCAGCAATAACAGCCAGCCCCCGGAGCGCCCCGGCAGCAGAGTAAAATGGCGGCGTACAGACCCGTCCATGCTATTTCCAGCCTGCAATCACGTAGTCATCCAGCAACTGCCAGACCGGCCCCGCCTCGGTGAAACCCGCCTGCATCAAGCTGGCAACCTGAAAGTCCAGCGCGGTCGCCGGGGGGATCGGCCGCCCGGCAAACAGGTTCTCGCGCGCTTGTCGATATTGCGCCAGCTCCGGCAACTGCTGCACTTTGGCAAACCACCGATCCCAATCCTCAACACCGTTCTGCCAGGCCCGTTGTTGCGTCTGTTCGTCGTGCCGTTCAGCCAACGCTTTACTGCGCAGGTGCCGATGATCGTAACGCTGATGATCGGCGTTCAGAAAAATGCCGCCGTCAGGCAACAGTTCAGCGATATTGCGGTACAAAACCCCCAAATGCTCCGGCATGAGCCAGTGCAGCGCAGTGCTGGAAACCACCGCCTGCGGTGCCGGATCGTCGAGCGATGAAAGACAAGCGGGATCGGTAAGATCGGCCTGAATGATACGGATCCTGTCACCGTATTGCGCCAGTGCACCCCGCGCAATAGCCAGCAATAACGGATCGAGATCCACCGCCGTTACTCTGGCCTGTGGAAAGCGCTGAAGAATTCGCAGGCTAAGCGAACCTGGCCCACAGGCCAGATCCAGCACCTGAAAATCCTGGCCCACCGAGAGCTCCAGCACGTCGAGCTGGGCATTGAAACGCGCCTCCCGCTCGGCAATGTAAGCGCCCTGTTGTTGATCCCACGAGGTCAGCAGTGAAGAGAATGATAACGAGGACATATCAGGGTTCCTTATTAGGAGTGGGTAAACGTAAAGCCTGCTGCTGCAGACCCGTTATTAAACGGTGCAAGGACGCAACCGTGCGGGCTGAGGGATCCAGGTCATAGCCGGGCAAAATCACATAGTTTTTTTGCCGCACGGCACGCAGGGTGGCGGTCAGTGGGTGATGCTCTAAAAAATGGATTTTGTCTTTTGCGCTATCGCCGAGCCCGCCACGAGGCAAATCGCCAAGCACAATCAGGTCGGGATCGCGGGCAGCAATGGTTTCCCAGGAAACGGTGGGCCAAAGCTCGGGCAGGTCGCCAAACAGGTTTTCGCTGCCCACCTGCTTGGTCAGCAATGCCGGTGCGCCGCAACATCCCGCCACATAAGGGGTTTGAGTGTCGGCATACCACCAGAGTATTCGTCGATGAGGGAGCGATGCCGCCTGCTGCCCCAGATCGCGCAGTTGAATTTGCAGCTGCTGAATTAAGGTTTCGGCGTCGCGGGAAACATCAAAAATGCGGGCGATATCCCGCAGTTCGGCAAAAATGCCGTTAAAACTGGCCGATGAGCTTGCAGCACTTTGCTGACCCCCGCAGACATTAGGCGAGAGATAGGTGGCGATCCCCCACTCTGCCAGCCGATCGCGGCTGGGCGTTTCCGGGCTGTTGAACCAGTAATAGCTAGCCGAATAGATAAAATCCGGGTTCAACAACAGCAAGGGCTCCGCCGACGGTGGCGCAGTGGCCGACAGTTGGCTCAGTACCTTGCCCCATCCCGCTGGCGTCGGTGAAGGAGCCGTATCCCGCGCATAGTCATAGCCGATAACCCCGACAATGCGCTGAGCCAACCCCAGAGCCAGCAGGTTTTCCAGCGCGGGGTTGGCGTACACCAGTATACGTTTCGGTACCGCCGGGTAATGGTGTTGTTGGCCACAGTTGTTGAACACAACAGCCCCGGCCTGCACCAGCGCACTAAACAGCAGCCCCAGTACCAGCAGCAGGTGAATTATCGGCTGCATGGCGCTATCAGAACCTCACCGAAATAAAGCTTTCATAAGTCCGCGACGGCGCAATCAGCACCTGATCCGGGTAGGTCCGCTGGTAAGCATAGAGTTGATTGGTGGCGTTTCTGATGCGTACCCCCACGTCGATCACCGGCGTGAGCTGGTAGTCTGCAGCCAGATCTAGCGTGGTATAGGCCGGCATTTTGCGTTGGTTGGCATCGTCGTTATAACTGCTGCCCACGTAGCGCAGCGATGACGTGAGCCCCAGTTGCTGGGTCGGTTTGTAACGTGCGGTAAGGTTAGCGGTCCAGTCGGGGATGTAAGCCGGACGGTTACCGTTATAGCTGCCTACCGGGCTACCACCGCGATATTCATCATAGCGGGCGTGGGTATAGGCCGCATTGGCAGCCAGCTCCCATTGCCAGCTGGGACGTAGCATCAGGCTTAACTCTACGCCGCGCGAAGTTTGTCGCCCGACCGCATTCAGCTTATCCGGCTGCTGCGCATTGGGCACGAACAGGTTGTCCTTGCGCAGCTCGTACAGTGCCAGCGTGGCCTCTCCCTTGTTATCCCAAAACTGCCCCTTGGCACCGATTTCCCATTGGCGTACCCGGGTGAGCGGCAGGCTGGTTTGCGCCGGGCTTAAAAAGAACAGGTCGTTGCCAGGCTCCTGGCCGGTGGTGTAGTTGGCATAGATATTGAGATTGTCGGTTAACGC
Source organism: Serratia sp. S4 (assembly GCF_000347995.1). NCBI lineage: Bacteria > Pseudomonadati > Pseudomonadota > Gammaproteobacteria > Enterobacterales > Yersiniaceae > Serratia > Serratia sp. S4. The sequence continues at coordinate 1,384,918 of NZ_KB661120.1, read as the reverse complement.
GTAGCTGGGGCCCAGGCTCCAGACACTGAAGACGTAGGTGTGCTCATGGGTTTCCTCTTGTGGGCTCTGGAAATGCCAATCCATCTGCATATGGTTGTAACGTAGCTGCCCCAGCAGGGTTAAGCGGTCGGTCAGGCTAAAACGGTCTTCCAGAAATCCAGCGTACTGGTTTTGCGTGACGTGGCGAACCGGGGTGCGCTGGCGGTCCGTTCCCTGTGAAAAATCTTCTCTGACCGGAGCCAGCAAAGGCACCTCTTCAGAGCCGGGAAAACCGTTGGAGTAGTACTGAAAGCGCCGTTTGCTCACATCAACGCCAACCACCAGCCGGTTGTCAAAACCGCCCAGCGGCCGGTCGAACACCAGGGAGCTGCGGTTGCCGATCAGGTCATCATCGTGGGCCAATGCCCCGAAAGAATCGCGGTTGACGTAACCGGGCTGAGTCGCCGCCGAGGCTCGAAAGCGTTCTACATTGCGCCACTCACGAAAACCGCTGTAGTAGTAGAACTGGTTATGCAACTCGATTTCCGGCGTGGTGAACCAATCCAGACTGGCCTGGAACGAGGTCGCGTTGCTCTGGATCCGGCTGTCGGTCAGGTTGTTGTAGTTAATATCGCGCAACTCTCGGGCAATCTGCCCTTCCACCAGCGGCGTGCCGTAGTAAGGATTGATGGTGCGGTTGAGCATGCGATCCAGGCTCAACGTCAGCCAGGCATTCTCTGTCAGCTTAAGCAGCAAGGCGCCGGACACCCGTTTCTGTTTGTCGCGCTCATATTGCACGTTGGTGCCGCTGTCGCTACCGCTAACATCCAGCCGATAAGCCGCCACGTCATCCAACAGCGTTCCCCCGGAGCCAAAGTGCAGGCGCTGGCTGTTGTAACTCGACAGTCCGTAGTCGAGCTCAACGGGCTGACGGCTGAAGGTCGGCTGGCGCGAGATCAGATTGACGCTGCCGCCGGCGGCGCTCAGGCCATTCAGCACCGAGCCAGGGCCATGTAGAACTTCTACGCCGTCGTAGTGGGATGGGTCCGCTAACTGGAGGGTACTACCGGGGGTTTCGACACCGTTATACAACCAGGATACCGGCCGAAAACCACGGAGCGAAAAGTCATTGCTGAGCGTCGGCGAGGCCACTCCTGACATACCGGGCGCATGCTCAACCACTTCGGCCAGCGTCCGGTCCCCACGCTGCTCAATAGCCTGCTGGCTGATAACATCGACACTGCGCGGCGTTTCCTGGCGGGTCAAGCCCAGGCGTGAAGCCGTCTGGGTGACGGCATTTAACCCGCCATAGGGGTTTTGCGGCTGTGTTGATGCCTCAACGGTAACGCTGTCTTCGCAGCGCGGTGAGTTTCCGGTTTTATTGCAGTCTGCGCTGGCCTGTACGGTACCCGACAGGCTGAAAAACAAAGCCGAGGCCAAATAATAAGGTGGTTTTTTGGGCGTGACGAAACGTCGACGTGCAGCACTCATTTACAGCATCCCTGTGGTGAAATAAAAACCCGGCACGGCCGAAGACCGTCATTGTATTTTTTGTTATGTTATAACGTATCAATAATCAGGCGCCAGTTTTTATTGTCCCTGTGTAACCGCGCCTATCACGGTTGGCGACGCATCATTTGGCGCTTTCGCCACAAATCAGCGACAATAACCCTTTTGCAGCCGACAGGACGTGTTATGCAGGCCGAAATTCTTCTTACTCTAAAACTCCAGCAAAAACTGTTCGCCGATCCGCGCCGTATCGCGCTGCTTAAGCAGGTCCGACACACCGGCTCCATCAGTCAGGGGGCTAAACTGGCAGGCATCAGCTATAAGAGCGCCTGGGATGCGATTAACGAAATGAACCAGTTGGCGGAGCAAACGGTGGTGGAGCGCGCTACCGGCGGCAAAGGTGGCGGCGGTGCTCAGGTAACCCATTATGGTGAACGGCTGATCCAGCTTTACGACCTGCTGGGGCAGATCCAGCAAAAAGCCTTCGACGTACTGCAGCAAGACAACCTGCCACTCGACAGCCTGCTGGCGGCCATCTCACGTTTTTCGCTGCAAACCAGCGCGCGCAACCAATTTTTCGGTACGGTGATCGAACGCGACCATCAGCAAGTGCAGCAACATCTGGATATTTTACTGAACGACGGCAAAACCCGCCTCAGTGCAGCTATTACCCAACAAAGCGCCGATCGCCTGCAGCTCTCGCCCGGTAAGGAAGTGCTGGCGCTGATTAAAGCCCCGTGGGTAAAGCTGAACACCGATCCGGCACTGGCCGGCGCGGCAGACAACTCGCTGGCAGGCGTAGTGGCCAGCATCCAGCCAGGTGCCGATCACAGCGAAGTTTTGGTCACGCTCACCGGGGGCGAAACCCTGTGCGCTACCATAACCAACGCAGAACTACAGCAGCTTAAACTGCAGCCCGGCAGTACGGTGTATGCCTTGTTCAACGCCGATCGGGTGATTGTCGCCACGTTGTGTTAAACGCAACGTAACGTTGCATTTTTGCCGATTGACATCACCCTGCAATGCGCCTATTTCTAAACAAAATAATTGCATAAAAAGGAACAGGTGATGTCGTCGTTGCACATTTCGCAAGGTTCATTCCGCTTAAGCGATACCCGCACCCTGACGCTGGATGCGCTGGATATTCAGGCCGGCGACAGCTGGGCCTTTGTCGGCGCCAACGGCAGCGGTAAATCTGCGCTGGCTCGCGCACTGGCCAATGAGCTGGTGTTATTGAGCGGCGAGCGGCGAAGTGATTTCCGCCATGCGGTACGTATCTCTTTCGAACAGTTGCAAAAACTGGTCAGCGACGAATGGCAACGCAACAATACCGACCTGCTTAGCCCTGGCGAAGAAGATACCGGCCGCACCGTGGCGGAAATCATTCAGGAAGAGCTCAAGGACCCAGCCCGCTGCGCGCAATTGGCCGAACAGTTCGGCATCACCCCGCTGTTGTCACGTCGCTTCAAATATCTTTCTACCGGCGAAACACGCAAAACCTTGCTGTGTCGGGCGCTGATGTCGCAACCCGACCTGCTGATCCTCGATGAGCCTTTTGACGGGCTGGATGTCAATTCACGCGCCCAATTGGCTGCGCTGCTGAGCGACCTTTCAGGGCATGGCTATACCCTGGTGCTGGTACTCAACCGTTTTGACGAGGTGCCGGACTTTATCCGTCAGGTGGGTGTATTGGCGGACTGTACTTTGGCAAGCCAGGGAACCCGGCAGCAGGTGATGGCCGACGCACTGGTCGCTCAACTAGCACACAGTGAAAACCTGGATGGTCTGGCGCTGCCGGAAACCGAAGATCCCGCGCAAAAAACCACGCTGCCGGCAGACCAACCATTAATCATCCTGCGTGATGGCGTGGTCAGTTATAACGATCAACCGATCCTCAATCATCTCGACTGGCAGGTTAACCCCGGCGAGCACTGGCAGATCGTCGGCCCGAACGGCGCCGGTAAATCCACCCTGCTCAGCCTGATCACCGGCGATCATCCCCAAGGGTACAGTAACGATCTCACCCTGTTCGGCCGCCGTCGCGGCAGCGGGGAAACCATCTGGGATATCAAACGCCATATCGGCTACGTCAGCAGCAGCCTGCACCTGGACTACCGCGTCAGTGCCAGCGTACGTACCGTGATCCTGTCCGGTTTCTTCGATTCGATTGGCATTTATCAGGCGGTGTCCGATCGCCAGCGGCAATTGGCCGACCAATGGCTGGCACTGCTGGGGCTGGGTGGCTCAAAGGGAGAAGCCCCGTTCCATAGTCTGTCCTGGGGGCAGCAGCGGTTGGCATTGATTGCCCGCGCACTGGTCAAGCACCCGGCGCTGCTGATCCTCGACGAACCGCTACAGGGGCTGGATCCGCTCAATCGCCAACTGGTACGCCGTTTTGTCGACGTGTTGATCGGTCAGGGCGCAACCCAGCTGTTGTTTGTTTCGCACCATGCAGAGGACGCGCCACAGAGTATTACCCACCGCCTGAGCTTTGTGCCTGACGGCGACGGCTACCGTTACCAGCACGATACGCTGAACTGAAAAATCCGGATGGGGGGCTTTGCCACTCATCCGATGACATATCCGGCAACACTTCCCCGGTAACACATCACATTTGGCCTTTTATCATAAGGGGAAAGGATTCGTTTCTGGAGACACTATGTCCGCCGCACTGATTATTATCGATCTTATCGACGATTTGATTGGCCCCAAAGGGCGTGCAAATCATTGCCGTGAACAGGTGATCGCGCAAAATCTGATTGCCAACACCAATGCCGCTGCGGCTTACGCTCGGGTACGCAAAATTCCGGTGATTTGGGTACGCGTCGGTTTTGCCGATGACTATCACGATATTCCCGCCCACTCTCCGCTGTTCAACCACCTAAAACAGATCGGCGCGCTGCGTTTAAGCAGTGCCGGTTGCCAGTGGGAGCAGGATTTGCAGGTATTACCTGCGGATTTTCAGTTCGAAAAGAACGGAGTTTGCGCCTTTGCCGGTAACAATTTGTTAGCCTGGCTGCAGCAGCATCACTGCCATCATTTGTTGCTGGGCGGCGTCAGTACCCCGCTGGCAATCGAGAGCACCGCCAGACAGGCGCACGACGCCGGTTTTCAGGTCAGCATCTTGCAGGACTTGTGCGCCGCACCAACTCTGGAGATGCACCAGCAGAGCCTGGATATTCTGCAGAATCTGGCGGAAATCACTCGTTCATCGGCCTGGATGAAGGGCTGAACGCACTATTTCACCCACTGCACCGACCTTTACTGTCATTTCACTGTGCTACTATCCAAAATAGTGCCCAACTCACCGATCATCAGCACACCGATAAAGCAATGATTGCCTTCGGTAATGGGCACCGTGTGCATATTTTAAAGGGACATAGTTATGTGGGGCGTACTGGCTACGGCGTTATTCTTTTTGCCATTTAACCGGCTTATTGCCTGGGTAATTTTGGCCGCATCGGCAGGAATGGGGATGTACCATGGAGTACTGACCCCGCTCAGCCTGGCGTGTTTATTAGGTATTGTCGCTCTTGCAGGATTGCGACACCATTTTCGTGCTCAGCGCAATCTGGCGGTTGCACTCGAAGTACTGGTGGTTGCAAGCTGTGTGGCGTTATTCCTGCATTGGGTGCCGGGGTTCCATAACCAGTTGATGATTGACGGTGATAAAGCCGGCCCGTTGAGCGCGCCGTTCACCATGTATTACAACTTCGACAAGGCGCTGGTGCCTTTCCTGCTGTTTGCCTGTTTGCCTACGTTGTTTACGGCGCAAACCGGTAAAAGCGCTAACAAACCCGGTTGGATCGCGCTGATTATCAGCGTCCCGGCCTTGCTGCTGTTGGCGGTGGCGCTCGGCGGCCTGAAGATTGAATTGCATGCCCCAGCCTGGATCCTGGCGTTTATCATGGCCAACCTGTTCTTTGTCTGTATGGCCGAAGAAGCGCTGTTCCGTGGCTATCTGCAGCAACGTCTCAGCCAGTGGTTAGGGGCCTGGCCGGCATTGATTATCGCCGCACTGATCTTCGGCGCAGCGCACCTGGCCGGCGGTATGCTGATGGTGGCTTTCGCTACGCTTGCCGGGCTGATTTACGGTCTGGCGTGGATGTGGAGCGGCCGCCTGTGGGTGCCGATTCTGTTCCACTTCGGGCTTAATCTGACCCATCTGCTGCTGTTCACTTACCCGCTGTACCAACACCCCTGATCCTCAGAACCGGCAGGCAAATCCCTGCCGGTTATGCCGCTGAAAACGCTATCACTCGCCCCTGATTGTTACTTTTCCTGCTTTCTTTCCCCTGCCGTTCTAGCGGTATTCTTGCTTGTGTCACGCCGTGTAAACGATTCCATTTTTCGCTCTGGATCACCTTTTTACTCCAAAGGACATGCTATATTTTTGGCCATAGTTATCCATTTACATGAGTCAAATGGGCGTTATCGGTAGGTGAAAGCGATTACACACAGCCGCAGCGACCAAGAAAAAGGAACCGTCATGACGGATTTTAATCCCATCGATCATCCCCATCGCCGCTACAACCCGCTGACCGGTCAATGGGTATTGGTATCACCGCACCGCGCCAAACGTCCCTGGCAGGGCCAGCAGGAAGCCGCACAGCTTGAAACACTGCCGCAGCACGATCCGGACTGCTTCCTCTGCCCGGGGAATACCCGCGTCACCGGTGATAAGAACCCGGATTATCAAAACACCTATGTGTTCACCAATGACTTTGCCGCGCTGATGACGGACACCCCGCTAGCGCCGGAGAGTCAGGATCCCTTAATGCGTTGCCAGAGCGCACGCGGCACCAGCCGGGTGATCTGCTTCTCCCCCGATCACAGCAAAACCCTGCCGGAGCTAACGCTGCCGGCCCTGGAAAGCGTGATCGCCGCCTGGCAGGAACAGACCGCCGACCTGGGACGCCGCTATCCGTGGGTGCAGGTATTTGAAAATAAAGGCGCGGCGATGGGCTGCTCCAACCCGCATCCGCATGGCCAGGTTTGGGCCAACAGTTTCCTGCCCAATGAAGCTGAACATGAAGATCGCCTGCAGCGCGAGTATTTCCAGCAGCACCAATCCTCAATGCTGCTGGACTACGTGCAGCGCGAACAGGCTGACGGCAGCCGCACGGTGGTGGAAACCGAACACTGGCTGGCGGTCGTCCCCTACTGGGCCGCCTGGCCGTTTGAGACGCTGTTACTGCCGAAAACCGCAGTGCAACGCATTACCGATCTTGACGCCGCACAGAGCAGCGATTTGGCGCTGGCACTGAAAAAGCTCACCAGCCGTTACGACAACCTTTTCCAATGTTCCTTCCCCTACTCCATGGGCTGGCACGGCGCGCCGTTCAATGATGCGGATAACCGCCACTGGCAGCTGCATGCCCATTTCTATCCGCCACTGCTGCGTTCCGCCACGGTGCGTAAATTTATGGTGGGTTATGAGTTGCTGGCGGAAACCCAGCGTGATTTGACCGCAGAACAGGCCGCAGAACGTCTGCGTGCCGTTAGCGATATTCATTACCGTGAAGCCGGAGCCAAAAAATGAGTTTGAAGAACCTTACCCACACCCTGTTTACCGAACGTTTTGGCTACGCGCCCACGCTGACTATTCAGGCCCCTGGCCGGGTGAATTTGATCGGCGAACACACCGACTATAACGACGGTTTTGTGCTGCCGTGCGCCATTGACTATCAGACGGTGATCGCCTGCGCCAAACGCGACGACCGTCAGATCCGGGTGATCGCCGCCGATTACGAAGGTCAGCAGGATCAATTCTCTCTCGACAGCCCGATCGTCAGCCATCCGGATCAACGTTGGTCCGATTATGTACGCGGAGTGATCAAACACCTGCAGCAGCGTAATGCCGACTTTGGCGGCGCGGATCTGGTGATTTCCGGTAATGTGCCGCAGGGCGCCGGTCTCAGTTCTTCTGCCTCGCTGGAAGTTGCCGTTGGCCAGGCCATGCAGGCGCTGTATGCCCTGCCGCTGGATGGCGTAGCACTGGCGCTCAATGGTCAGGAAGCGGAAAACCAGTTCGTCGGCTGCAACTGCGGGATTATGGATCAGTTGATTTCCGCACTCGGTGAAAAAGACCATGCGTTGCTGATCGATTGCCGCACATTGGAGACCCGGGCGGTATCAGTCCCGGAAGATGTTGCCGTGGTGATCATCAATTCCAATGTGAAGCGCGGGTTGGTGGACAGCGAATACAACACTCGTCGCGAGCAGTGTGAAGAGGCCGCACGCTTCTTCGGCGTCAAGGCGCTGCGCGACGTCAGCCCGGATCTGTTTTTCCCGATCCAGCATGAACTGGATCCGATCGTCGCCAAACGAGCGCGCCACGTGATCAGCGAAAACGATCGAACCCTGGCCGCAGCCGATGCGCTGGCCGCCGGTGATATGAAACTGATGGGAAAATTGATGGCAGAGTCACACGCCTCAATGCGCGATGACTTTGAAATTACCGTACCGCCGATTGACCGGCTGGTAGAGATCGTTAAATCGGTTATCGGCGATCGCGGCGGTGTGCGCATGACCGGTGGCGGCTTTGGTGGCTGCATCGTAGCCTTGATGCCGCTGGCGCTGGTGGAACCGGTTCGCGCAGCCGTGGCACGCGAATATCCGTTGCAGACCAACGGGCTGAAAGAAACCTTTTACGTCTGCAAAGCGTCAGAGGGGGCCGGTACATGCTAAGCAACAGCCAGACGCTGGCACCGGACGGCCAGCCTTATCAGTTAACCCAGTTGAAAAACGCCGGCGGGATGACCGTCACGCTGATGGATTGGGGCGCTACCTGGCTTTCCGCCGTACTGCCGCTGAAGTCAGGCAAAACGCGTGAACTGCTGCTGGGTTGCCAAACACCGGCAGATTACCTGCAGCAGGCAGCCTACCTGGGGGCTACCGTCGGCCGCTATGCCAACCGCATCGCTAACGCCAGCCTGTTGATTGATGGCAAGCCGCATCCGCTGGTGGCCAATCAGGGGGAACACCAGTTACACGGTGGGCCGGAGGGCTTCAACACCCGTCGCTGGCGGATTGTTCAGCAGGATGAACAGCAGGTGAGTTACGCGCTGCATTCGCCAGACGGCGACCAGGGGTTTCCCGGTAACCTCGACGTGCAGGTCAACTACCGCCTCACCGCCGATAATCGCCTGGAAATCAGCTATCAGGCGCGGACCGACAGCGCCTGCCCGGTCAACCTGACCAATCACGCCTACTTCAACCTGGACGGGGCCGGCACCGATGCCCGTCACCAGCGGCTGCAACTGTTTGCCGACCGCTATCTGCCGGTCGACAGCGAGGGTATCCCCAGCGCCTCCCTAACCCCGGTAGAAGGCAGTGGCATGGACTTCCGCCAGCCGAAAACCCTGCTGCAGGATTTTTTGAGCGATCGCGACCAGCAACGGGTAAAAGGCTACGACCACGCCTATCTGCTGCACCGTACCTGTGGCGCACTGGATTGCCCGGCGGCTCACCTGTGGTCGGCCGATGGCCAGGTGCAAATGAGCGTGTTCACCAGCGCACCGGCGTTGCAACTCTACAGCGGCAATTATCTGGGCGGCACCCCGGCACGTGATGGCGGCAGCTATGCCAATTACGCCGGGGTAGCGCTGGAAAGCGAGTTTTTGCCAGACAGCCCTAACCATCCGGAATGGCCGCAGCCCGACTGTTGGTTGCAGCCGGGGCAGCAATATCTCAGCGCCACCCATTATCAGTTTTATCCTATTTGACCCGCCACGCCCCTTGCCAAGCGGCAGGGGGCCGTTTGTTATAAATGCTTACCTTTTTACCCCTCCGCGCCGCAGGCCGCTGCCTTTCCTTATTCCAAAGTGCACACTAGAATCAGGCTACGGTGATAAGCACAACACCTTGTGTAAAATCACAAATTTCGGCCACCCCGGCCGGTCAATAGCTGAAGGAACACCTATGCGTCTGATTACTGCACTTCCATTACTGGCGGGTTTACTGCTGAGCACCAACCTGATGGCTGCCGAAACTGCAGCAAAAACCCCGTCACCGGCGCAGGCTGCACAGCAGAAACGCATGACCGATTGTAATCAACAGGCCTCTGGCAAAGCGCTGAAAGGCGCGGACCGCTCCACCTTTATGAGCACCTGCCTGAAATCCGAAGGCACCGCTGCGACCAAAACCTTAACCCCGCAGCAGCAGAAAATGAAAACCTGTAACGCCGACGCCAAGACCAAAAACCTGACTGGCGACGCACGTAAAACCTTCATGAGCACTTGCCTGAAAAAATCGGCCTGATCCCCTGCTCCTACGGCACGGCTGAATTCCCTTTAGCCGTGCTGCCTTCCCTATCTGCGCCCGCCTGAACGATTCAGCTTTTCCTCGGCACAGCACTTACTTTGCGGCAAGAAATTGGCTATGGTTAAACACTATCGATTGCCGAGCCACCGGCCGCGGCAATATAATGATTTTCGTTATCATTGAAATGTCAGATTATTAAGGAGTTAAGCTATGGCTGTAACTAAGCTGGTTCTGGTGCGTCACGGCGAAAGCCAGTGGAACAACGAAAACCGCTTCACCGGTTGGTATGATGTTGATTTGTCTGAGAAAGGCCGCACCGAAGCGAAAGCTGCTGGCGAACTGTTGAAAAACGAAGGTTTCGCTTTTGACTTTGCTTACACTTCCGTACTCAAGCGTGCTATCCACACCCTGTGGAACATTCTGGACGAACTGGATCAAGCCTGGCTGCCGACTGAAAAATCCTGGAAACTGAACGAACGTCACTACGGCGCGTTGCAGGGTCTGAACAAGGCTGAAACCGCAGAAAAATACGGTGACGAGCAGGTTAAGCAATGGCGTCGCGGTTTTGCCGTAACCCCACCAGAGCTGACCAAAGATGACGAGCGCTACCCAGGCCACGACCCACGTTACTCCGCGCTGACCGAGCAAGAGCTGCCGCTGACCGAAAGCCTGGCGCTGACCATCGATCGCGTGATCCCTTACTGGGATGAAGAAATCCTGCCACGTATCAAAAGCGGCGAGCGCGTTATCGTTGCTGCTCACGGCAACTCCCTGCGTGCGCTGGTGAAATACCTGGATAACCTGAGCGAAGACGAGATCCTCGAACTGAACATCCCAACCGGCGTGCCGTTGGTGTATGAGTTCGACGAGAACTTCAAGCCAATCAAACGTTACTACCTGGGCAATGCCGACGAGATCGCTGCTAAAGCGGCCGCCGTGGCAAACCAGGGTAAAGCGAAGTAATCTTCACCCGTTGATCTAAAAAGCCCCCGGTTTTTGGCCGAGGGCTTTTTTTATGGCGCAAAGTGGGGCTTTACTTGTTGCGACGCACTTTCACTGCTTCCGCCAGTTCACGCAGTACAGTTTCGGTGTCTGACCAGCCGATGCAGGCGTCGGTGACGCTCTTGCCGTAAACCAGCGGATCGCCGCTTTCCAGATTCTGGTTACCTTCCACCAGATGGCTTTCGATCATCACGCCCATAATCGCCTTTTCACCGCCGGCAATCTGTTGGCAGACGTCTGCGTTCACTTCCAGCTGCTTTTTGAACTGCTTGCTGCTGTTGGCGTGGCTAAAATCGATCATCACCTGTGCAGGCAGACCCGCTTTAACCAGGCCTTCTTTGACTTGTTTCACGTGTGCCGCACTGTAGTTCGGCTCTTTGCCGCCGCGCAGAATGATGTGACAGTCGCCGTTACCGCTGGTGTTAACAATGGCCGAGTGGCCCCATTTGGTTACCGACAGGAAACAGTGCGGCGCGCTGGCGGCGTTGATGGCATCAATCGCCACCTTAATGGTGCCGTCGGTGCCGTTTTTGAAGCCAACCGGGCAAGACAGGCCGGAAGACAGTTCGCGGTGCACCTGAGATTCCGTGGTGCGTGCGCCAATAGCGCCCCAGCTCATCAGATCTGCCAGATACTGCGGGGTGATCATGTCGAGGAATTCGCCGGCAGCCGGCAGGCCAGAATCATTGATATCCAGCAGCAGCTTACGCGCCAAACGCAGGCCGTCGTTGATCTGGAAGCTATTATCCATCTGCGGATCGTTGATCAAACCCTTCCAGCCCACGGTAGTACGCGGTTTTTCAAAATAAACGCGCATCACCACTTCCAGCTCACCGCTCAGTTCCTGACGCAGCGCCAGCAGGCGACCGGCGTACTCTTTAGCGGCTTTGGTATCGTGGATCGAGCAAGGGCCGATCACCACCAGCAGGCGATCGTCGCTGCCACGAAGGATCTGATGAATGGCATTGCGTGCCTGTGACACCGTCTCTGCTGCGCGTTCAGTGGCCGGAAACTTTTCTAACAGGGCCACCGGTGGCAGGAGTTCCTTAATTTCTTTAATACGTAAATCGTCATTTAGGTAATTCATCACTTTTCCATTCGGTATCGAGAGGCGTTATTTCGCAGAGCGTAGATCTGACCAATTTAGCCTGTGAGGATAACGCTGTAAATCACCTTTGCCGCCTGCAGAATGAACGTCCTGATTAACAGTAGATTGTGCTGTTTCATCAGCAGAGCACAGTGGCTCCTTTTTGGTTATGCTAACGGCCAGGATCCGTTACTCGAGCCAAGCCATGCCCTCATTGTTATTAGTTGATGACCACCCGGTGGTTCATGTCGCACTGGAAGCGGCGCTAATCAAGTCTTCCCGCTCCTATGTTCTACAGGCGGTAGAGGATGACGTACAGGCGCTGGCCCAGTTGGCCGCAGCCGACTTTGCACTGGTGATCCTCGATATCGGCCTGCCGCAGGTAGACGGCCTGCAGCTGCTGAAAAAGATTCGCCGCCATTACCCGCAGCAGTCGATCCTGATTTATACCGCCCAGGAAGAAGAGATTTATGCCCGTATGGCCTATGCGGCCGGTGCCAACGGCTTTGTTCACAAGGGCAGCCGACTGGAACAACTGGTGCTGGCGATTGAAACCGTGCTGGGCGGGGAACTGAGCTTTCCCACCGCCGCGATGGCAGAAGAAGCCCAGCCGACAGAAGGCTCGCTGCTGACGCCAAAAGAACTGCAGATTCTCGGGCTGCTCAGTAAAGGGTTGTCCAACCTGCAAATTGCCGAGATGCTGAGCATCAGCAACAAAACCGTCAGCACCCACAAGAAGAATATTTTGCGCAAGACTGGCGCCAGTAACCTGCTGGAGCTGGTGGCGGTGTTTAAAGAGCTGACGCCATGATGCGTGGAGTCCTGTTGCTGTTAACCCTGCTGCTGAGCCTCGGCAACGTCACACAGGCAGCGCAGCCGGTGAGTTATCGGTTGGTCAGCAACCTGAATATCCCGCTCGATATGCTGATCGCCAGTGAGAAAAACCCCTGGCGCGATACCACGTTGCGTGTCGGCATCATCAGTGAAAATACCAGCCCCTATAACATCATTGTGGATGACGATTTGTACGGCTTGAACGCCGACTATCTTGGTTATGTTCAGCAGGTTACCGGCATTCACTTTCAGATTTACGGCTTTGCCGATCTGGCGCAGCTAGAGCAGGCGCTGCATGACGGGACTATCGATCTGGTGTACGGCATTCCGCAAAACGAAGCCCTGCACGGCCTGAAAATTTCGCAGCCTTATTACGTCAGTAATCTGCGTGTGCTGCGGGATCGCAGCAATGACCGCCAGGTGATGCTCAATTCCGCCAACGCGCGGGTGGCTATCAGCACCCTGACCGATATGCAGGCCGGTCAAGCGTTGCAGGCGGTGTCCTCTCACGTGCAGCGTTATGACAACAACCTGCAGGCGGTGTATGCCTTGCTCAACGGCAGCAGCGACTACTTTATTGCCGACGAAGCCAGCGCCAGTTTTATCATTGACCAGTTACAGCTCGGCCAGCTTTATCAGATTGAAAGTACCATCAACCTCGGGAATCTGTCATTCGTATTCGCCTCCGCCAACCCGACGCTGATCGACACCCTCAACCTGGCCATCGCCGATACCCCGATGGAGTTTATGAACGCCATTCAGAGACGCTGGAGCAAGAAGATCCCCAGCTATCTCGATACCGGCAATGCCGATCTGACCCAGATGGAAAAACACTGGGTGGCGACCCATCCCACCGTTTATTACGCCGCCATCGAGAATAATTTTCCGTTCGCCTACCGGGGTTCCGGCGGGCAGGCGCGTGGATACGCAATCGACATTCTGAATATCATCGCGCAGAACACCGGGCTACGCTTTATGCCGCTCTGGGCGCGCAACCCCGAGCAGGCCGACCAATTGGTGCAATCCGGACAGGCCAGTTTCCGTACCGCCCTGCCTTTGGCTCGCGGCGTTAAAGCCCGCTATAGCGCCAGCATGCCGATCCACCGTTCACTGTGGGGGGTTTATGTCGGTCAGCAGGCCAACGGCATTTCCACCTGGAGCGATTTGGCCGGTAAACGCATCGGCGTGCTGCAGGGCGACCTGGCACAAAGTCTGGTGCCGGCCAACGAAGAGTTGATCCGTTTTACCGACGGCAAGGCCATGTATGACGCCCTGGCCAACGGCCAGCTGGATGCGCTGGTGGATAATGTGATCTCGGCAAACTTTGTCGCCCTGTCACGTTATTCCGGCGCGATAAAACTGGCGTTCGCGGCCAATAACATCGCCTACCCGGTAGCATTCGGCGTGCGGCAGGATCAGCCACTGCTGCTGGCTATCCTCGATAAGAATCTGATGCAGATCCCGTCCGAAACGCTGCAATCGCTGCGCGATGAATGGATTGTCGATCGCAGCAACCTGATTGATGCCGTAAATGAAAACCGCATGCAGCCGCAAACCACCTGGCTGCTGGCGCTGTTGGCGGCAGCGATCCTGCTGCTGCTGGGGCTGACCCTGCGGCGCTTCATCCTGCAGCGTAGGGAAAAACGTGAGCGTGAGGTCATCGAGCAGGCTCGTCAGCATGCCGAAGCCGAGAACCGCATGAAGAGCAAGTTCCTGGCCACCGTCAGCCATGAACTGCGTACGCCAATGCACGCCATTCTTGGCCTGCTGGAACTGGAACTGAAACGCCAGCCGACGCCGGAGGGCTTACCGGTGATTTACAGTTCGGCGTCGTCTTTGCTTAACCTGCTCAATGACCTGCAAGATCACGCGCGGCTGGAAACCGGTTCGTTGACGCTGGTCGCCCGGAGCGTGGCGCTGCAACCCTGGATAGCCCACATCAACGCCCTGTATCAACCGCTGATCGGCGAACGCCCGGTGACGCTAAACGTCAGTGCGGCCGACAACCTGCCCGCCGCTGCTCTCATTGATGGTGAGCGTTTACTTCAGGTGGCTAACAATCTGATAAACAATGCAATTAAGTTCACGCCACACGGCACTATTCAGGTGAATATCGGTTGGCATGAGCAGGTTCCACCGCAGGGGGAACTGTGGCTGACGGTGGCCGACAGCGGCTGTGGTATCGCCGCCGATGAGATAGATAAACTGTTCCAACCGTTCTATCGCGCACGCGGTGCACAGCGCGTATCCGTTCAGGGGACCGGGTTGGGGCTGTCTATCTGTAAAGAGATTATCGAACAAATGGGCGGTCGAATTGCGTTGCAATCGCAACCCGGCCTCGGCACTCAGGTGACACTGTCCGTGCCGGTAAGCCAGGTCGCTGTCGATCCCACGACTCAGCAGGCCGACACACCACTCATTCTGCCGCCGCCAACCCTGCGCGTAGCCCTGATCGACGATCACCCCACCAACCTGCTGTTGATGGAGCGGCAACTGCGCCACTTCGGCCTGCAGCCGACGTTATTCGAGCAGGGCCATAAGCTGTTGAAGGCCCACCGTCGGCAGCCGTTCGACCTGCTGTTTATCGATTACAATATGCCGCGTCCGGACGGCCTGACGCTGGCGAGGCTGATACGCCGCGACGAGCAACGCCATCAGCGCCCGGCCTGCCAGATCATTCTCTGCTCGGCCGACGTGCAGGAATTTACCCGCATCCCGCCGGGCCTGGTGGCGATAGATCGCTTTTTAACCAAGCCAATTGCTCTGGCCGCAATAGCCCAGACGCTACCGCAGCAACCCCAGGCGCTGGAGCGGCAGTTAGTCCTTACTGACCTGCAGCAAACCCTGGTTGATATGGCCGGTAATGAGCGACCGATGATCCTGCGTTTGGCAACAACGCTGCAGGCGACGCTGCGGCAGGACCGGCAACGGCTTGAGCAGGCGGCACAGAATCAGGACTGGCCAACCCTGGCGCAAACCGCGCATCGCATCAAGGGCAGCCTGCTGATGCTACAACTGCCTGCAGCGGCCAGCCTGTGCCAACAACTGGCGGACAGCGGTCGTGAAGGAACATTCATTCAGGCCGCCTATACTGAATTGAGTACGTTAGTGGAACAGATCCTGATAGAACTGGATAATCTGGTCAGCACTGACGAGTCGTATTTTGCTATGGATAAGGAAGAATAATGTCGGACGCCCCACACGTACACCAGCCAAAAGACAGTAATAGTAAACGCCTACTGACCGCTTTTTTAGTCACCGCGGTCTTTATGGTCGCCGAAGTGGCCGGCGGGTTAATTTCAGGCTCACTGGCGCTGCTGGCGGATGCCGGCCATATGCTCACCGACGCCGCCGCACTGCTGGTGGCCTTGATGGCCGTCCACTTCTCACAGCGTAAGCCCAATGCGCGCCACACCTTCGGTTATCTGCGTCTGACCACCCTGGCGGCCTTCCTCAACGCCGCCGCGCTGTTGGTGATCGTGGTATTCATCCTGTGGGAGGCGATACGGCGTTTCTTCGAGCCACAGCCGGTGATGGGTACGCCAATGCTGATTATCGCCATAGCGGGGCTGCTGGCCAACCTGTTCGCCTTCTGGCTACTGCACCGGGGTAGCGAAGAGAAGAATATCAATGTGCGCGCTGCCGCATTGCATGTGCTGGGGGATTTACTGGGGTCGGTGGGTGCCATCGCCGCCGCCATTGTGATCCTGACCACTGGCTGGACGCCGATTGACCCGATATTGTCAGTGCTGGTGTCTTGTCTGGTGATTCGCAGCGCCTGGCGACTGCTGAAAGAGAGTTTCCATGAGCTGCTGGAAGGCACGCCGCAGGAGGTGGACATCAACAAGTTGCAAAAGGACCTGTGCCTGAATATTCCGGAAGTGCGCAATATTCATCACGTCCATGTGTGGCAGATTGGTGAACAAAAGTTGATGACGCTGCATGCGCAGGTGATACCGCCGCACGACCATGATGGTTTGCTGCGCCGTATTCAGGCCTATCTGCTGGAGCACTATCGGATTGGTCACGTAACCATTCAGATGGAATATCAGCACTGCGATACACCCGACTGTGGGATTAACCGGGCCCCCGAGCCGAGTGACCACTCACATTCACATGTGGGACATCATCACTAGAATCCACTGGGGCGCCTTATTCGGCGCCCCAGTTATGTTATGGTGCAGAAGATAATGGCCGCGATTGGTTGTTGCCGGCGCTTTTGATCCACAGCCAGGAGCCGTTCAGCGCAATCAACGTCAAGATCACGTATTCCAGCGCCATGGCATAAACGCCCTGGTAGGCGAATATCGCCACGCTGATCACGTCAATCACTATCCACAACAGCCAGTTTTCCACGTACTTGCGCGTCATCAGGATCATCGCCACGATCGACAACACCATCATGGTCGAATCCCAGAATGGGAAGGCATCCGGCTGCAGCTGCGGCATTTGCACGCTCAAACCAAGCCCCTGCATCACTGCCACCGCTGCCTGCGTCAACCAGGCAAACACGCGGTCAATATTGAACGTCATCAAGGCTATGCCGATAACGCACACCGCCGCCCAGCTCAGCGCCTTCGGCAGTGACAGCCAACGTATCTTCAGCTCGGCCTGGTTATCCTGAGTCTGACGGCTCCAGGCGTACCAGCCGTAAATATTGGCGACAAAAAAGAACAGCTGCAGCAGCAGGCTGGCGTAAAGCTGGATTTGAAAGAAAATCACCGCAAACAGCGTGACGTTAATCAGGCCGAACAGGTAATTGATAATTTTCTCTTTGCTGGCATACCAAATGCACAGCAGGCCAAACAGGGTGCCGATAGCCTCAATCCATGACAGATCGTAGCCCCCCGCTCCCAGCGGGATATGCACCAGGATATTGCTGGTACTGAAAAAGCTCATTTTATTTTCCTTATTAAATGGTTAAGCGTTCCCTTTAACTTGCACCCTTAACTCAGCGGCGAAATCCAACATCCGGTTCAGCGGGATCAGCGCCTTCTGACGCAACGCGGCATCGACATGGATCTCATGCAGAACACCGCCGTGCTCCAGCCCATCGGCGATAGCCTTCAGGCCATTCATCGCCATCCACGGGCAGTGTGCGCAGCTGCGACAGGTGGCACCTTCCCCGGCGGTTGGCGCTTCGAACAACTCTTTGTCCGGGCAGGCCTGTTGCATCTTATAAAAAATACCGCGATCGGTGGCAACAATCAGCTGCGAATTAGGCAGCGTTTTCGCCGCCTGAATCAATTGGCTGGTTGAGCCTACCGCATCGGCCAGGCTGACCACCGCCTGTGGTGACTCCGGATGCACCAGTATCGCCGCGTTCGGGTATAAGGCCTTCATCCGCATCAGGGCCTGGGTTTTAAACTCGTCATGGACGATACAGGCACCCTGCCAGCACAGCATATCTGCACCGGTTTGCTTTTGCACATAGCTCCCCAGATGGCGATCCGGCGCCCAGATGATTTTCTCACCCAGGCTGTCGAGATGTTCAATCAGTTCAACGGCGATACTGGAGGTGACCACCCAGTCCGCCCGCGCTTTTACCGCCGCTGAGGTATTAGCGTAGACCACCACGGTTCTGTCCGGGTGGCTGTCGCAAAAGGCATTGAATTCTTCTTCCGGGCAACCGAGATCCAGCGAGCACTCCGCGTTCAGCGTCGGCATCAGCACCCGTTTTTCGGGGCTGAGGATCTTGGCGGTTTCCCCCATAAAACGCACCCCGGCAACCAGCAGGGTCGAAGCCGGATGATTGCTGCCAAAGCGCGCCATCTCCAGCGAGTCCGCCACGCAGCCACCGGTTTCTTCCGCCAGCGCCTGGATCTCCGGATCGGTATAGTAATGGGCTACCATCACCGCATTACGCTGCTTGAGCAGGATTTTAATCTTCTCGCGGTAAAACGCCTTCTGCGCGTCGTCCAGCGGTACCGGCTTGGGCGGGAACGGGTACACCGCCGCATTAACATCAAACATTTCACTCATCGCTGCAATCTCTGTGCTAGGCTGGGTGTCTGCTGCCCGGGTATCACCCCATCGCAACCCCCTTCGTTTTATATACTAAACAAAATACCTTTATTTGTGCGAAAAGTCCGCTGATATTTTATATTTGCGCGGAAGGTGTTTAATTCATTAAAAATTTGAAAGGATAAAATGCAAAGAAAGAGAGGGTTCCAGGTACAACCAGGTACTAAAAGAGATAAACGGATAAAACGGATTGAAGATGCTGGGGGCAAACCGGGGATACCCTGCGGGATTACTCGGCTAAAGAGTAGCGCGGTGTACTGTTTTGAAGCGACTGAGATGTAACGTGCGGGATTGATTCGGCCTTTGGCCTCACCCTACGGGCAACGCTATGCGTTGTCGTATCGCTGCGCGATGCTCGAACCTGAACGTAGCTTCTCACCCACACGGTTCGTGCGTTATGCAATGCTCAAGTTTTGGGAAAAGTGCTGAGGTACTCTTTGAAATGGTGGGCCGTGCGGGATTCGAACCTGCGACCAATTGATTAAAAGTCAACTGCTCTACCAACTGAGCTAACGGCCCACTGAGGGGATACTGCTGAACCGCGTAAGCAGGAGAGGAACTCGCTGCAATAATGGTGGGCCGTGCGGGATTCGAACCTGCGACCAATTGATTAAAAGTCAACTGCTCTACCAACTGAGCTAACGGCCCACTGACGTGGTTTACTGCTGAACAACCAATACAAAACCGAAGCTCGTATTGCGGAAAAACCATTCTGAAATGGTGGGCCGTGCGGGATTCGAACCTGCGACCAATTGATTAAAAGTCAACTGCTCTACCAACTGAGCTAACGGCCCACAGCAGTGGTGGGTGATGACGGGCTCGAACCGCCGACCCCCTCCGTGTAAAGGAGATGCTCTACCAACTGAGCTAATCACCCACTAGTGTGGTTACTGCTACTACTTCAGAAATTGGTGGGTCGTGCGGGATTCGAACCTGCGACCAATTGATTAAAAGTCAACTGCTCTACCAACTGAGCTAACGACCCAATTTCCTTGCTGCTTTAACATCTTGCAAGATGTCTTGGCAACGGCGGCATATATTACTAATTTATCTTGGCAGCGCAACCTAAATTTATAAACAACAGGTTCAACTGCTTGTTCTTCACACGAATGAGCCCAGAAATCGGTCAAATCGACTAACTTCTGGGCTCATTTTTTTACTGACTAACCTGCTACTCGACTTTTCGCCTGTTTGGCCGCAGCACTGGTTGGGTATTGTTTAATCACCTGCTGGAACACGGCTTTGGCTTTATCGGCCTGCCCTTTTTCCTGCATGATGATACCTACCTTGTACATTGCGTCCGGTGCCTTAGGTGATTTTGCGTAATTCTTCACCACCACCGCATAATAGTAAGCCGCATCATCTTTCTTACCCTTGTTGTAGAACAACTGGCCGAGCCAATAGTTGGCGTTGGGCTGGTAAGTTGATTTTGGGTACTGTTTTACGAAGGACTGAAAAGCGGAAATAGCCTGGTCATACTGCTTTTTTTCCAGCGCCAATGAAACAGCGGCGTTGTAGTCGCTGTTTTCATCACCCGTACTGGCCGGCGCTGCGGCTGTAGCGCCCGCAGAGGCGCTCTCAGCGCCGTCAGTGGACGCAGCCGCTGCTGCCCCACCTGCGGCACCCGCTGCAGCAGCGGAGCTCTGAGCGCCGCCCTGGCTGATGCTATCCATCTGTTGATAGATCTGCTTTTGGCGTTCAACAACCTGATTCAGTTGATATTGGTTTTCCTGGATTTGCCCGCGGAGAGAGTCAATATCGCGCTGGTTGTCAGAGAGTTGTTGCTGGAGTTGGTTTAAAAGCTGGCCCTGAGCATTGCTGATGCGCTCAAGTGAGGTGACACGGTCTTCGACCGAGCCGGAGCCGACATTACTGATTGGCGCTTGGGCAGTAGCGGCCCATGGGACCGCTACGCCAACCAGTAACGACAGACTCAACAAGTGACGTCTGAAGTTACTGTTCATGCGATTCTCTTAGTAAACCAGAACTGCACGACGGTTTTTAGCATAAGCCGCTTCGTCGTGGCCCAGTACTGCTGGTTTTTCTTTACCGTAAGAAACGATAGAGATCTGGTCAGCAGAAACGCCTTTACCTTGCAGGTACATTTTGACTGAGTTAGAACGACGCTCACCCAGGGCAATGTTGTATTCCGGCGTACCGCGTTCATCCGCGTGGCCTTCAACGGTCACTTTGTAAGACGGGTTGTTACGCAGGAATGCAGCGTGCGCGTCCAGCATCTGAGCGAACTCAGAGCTCACGTCATACTTGTCCAGGCCGAAGTAAACAATGTTGTTCTTCTGCAGTTCTTGCATCTGCAGACGAGCTTGTTCTTCAGAAGACAGGTTGCTGCTGCCATTTTCTGTACCAGTGCCAGCGCCAGCGCCCATACCAGATTGGTCGTTGTTTGCGCTTTTGTTAGAACTACAAGCCGCTACAGCCAGAACTGGCAGTGCCAGCAGAAGCCCTTTCAGCACTTTGTTCAGTTGCATTTCTTTAATCCTTTTATAGTTTGCCATACATATTTACACATGCATCACAGATACGGCGACCAGGCAGGGAATTTGACCTGTCCATCAGTTGCCGGAAGACGCGCTTTAAAACGCCCATCAGTCGATACCAGTTGCAGCACGGAGCCCATACCTTGCGTGGAGCTATAGATCACCATGGTGCCATTTGGCGCAATACTAGGCGTTTCGTCCAGGAAGGTGCCGGTCAAAACTTGAACCGCCCCCGATCCGAGATCTTGTTTGGCGATATGCTGAGCACCACTGTTAGAGCTCACCATCACCAGGAATTTACCATCAGAGCTGACTTCAGAATCCTGATTCTGAGAGCCTTCCCATGTCAGACGCTGTGACGCACCGCCACTGGCACTGACTTTATAAATCTGTGGTCTGCCGCCCTGATCGGAGGTATAGGCCAGAGACTGCCCATCCGGGAACCAGGTCGGTTCGGTATTGTTGCTGCGCCCGTCGGTGATTTGGGTGATCTGGCCAGAGCCAAGATTCATCACGTACAGGTTCAGGCTACCGCTTTTAGACAGCGCAAACGCCAGGCGGCTGCCGTCCGGTGAGAACGCCGGCGCACCGTTGTGACGCGGGAACGAAGCGATCTGACGGATAGCACCGTTAGCCAGGGTCTGCACAACCAGCGCAGAACGGCCGCTTTCAAAGGTGACGTACGCCAGTTTGCTGCCGTCCGGCGACCAGGCCGGGGACATCAGCGGTTCTGGTGAACGATGTACCGTAAACTGGTTGTAGCCGTCGTAATCCGCTACGCGCAGCTCATACGGGAATTTCCCACCGTTGGTCTGCACTACGTAAGCGATACGGGTACGGAATGCGCCCTTGATACCGGTCAGCTTCTCAAACACTTCGTCACTGGCGGTGTGAGCAGAATAACGCAACCATTGTTTGGTCACTTTATACTGGTTCTGCGCCAGAACGGTGCCTGGTGAGCCCGAAGTGTCCACCAGTTGATAAGAGATCAGGTAGCCGCCGTCTGCACCAGGTTGCACCTGGCCGACCACGACCGCGTCAATGCCCAATGCAGTCCAGGCCGCCGGCGTCACTTCAGACGCGGTGGTAGGTTGCTGCGGCATACGCGCCACGTCAATTGGGTTGAATTTGCCGCTGTTGCGCAGGTCTGCGCCGACAATTTTGCCAATATCTTCCGGAGGCGTGCCTGGGCCCGCCCATTTAAACGGCACCACGCCAATCGGACGAGCGGAGTCGACCCCTTGGGTGATTTCAATGCGAACTTCCGCGTGAAGAACGGATGCCCACAGTATTAAAAAACCTAGCGCTACTCGAAATGCCTGCTTCATCTCATCTCCCTTATCCAGGCGGAATGCCTGCGATAAATTAGCAGAATTTTAACAAACCAACTCAAACAAAACTACATAATCCCTGTTGGTTACCTTAGTACATCCCTGCGATATGTCTCAGCTAAAACAACCATTATTGTGGCTTAAACGTAAGGGGAGCATTCTTAAACACCTCATATACTGCCTGAGAAGTCATTACCGAGGATTAAAATCAATTGGAGCATTTTTAAATGCCTCGTAAACCTCTTTACTTGGTGGCTTAGGCATTTTCGCCTGCCGAGCTGCCGCAGCAGCTGCTTGGCAAAGTGCTGGATCGCCGCCCTCAACTTTCACACCAATCACGAAACCATCAGGAGCCATATTAATTCTCAATGTACAAGTACGTCCCTTGTATGAGTCCCAATCATAGAACTTATTCTGCACCGCATTTTTTATCTGGTTACCGTAGCTGGCCAAATCAGCACCACTGGCACCCGCAGTCTTGGCATTGCCCTGACCGGCCGGTTTACCGTCACCCTTCTGCTTGCCGCCGCCTTTCGGCGCGTTTTTACCGTCCGCCAGGCCACCAAACAGTTCGTCAACCTCTGAAGACTGATTCGCAGCTGCAGCGGCCGCTTTCTTCTTGGCATCTGCGGCTTTCTTGGCTGCGGCCTTTTCAGCAGCAGCAGCCTTTTTCTCCGCCTCTGCGGCCGCTTTCTTCTCGGCATCAGCAGCCGCTTTTTTCTCAGCCTTTTCAGCTTCTGCGGCAGCCTTCTTCTCGGCGTCGGCAGCGGCTTTTTTCTCTGCAGCTTCAGCAGCAGCGGCTTTCTTCGCTTCTTCCGCCTGTTTCTTGGCGGTAGCCGCGGCGGCAGCTTCTTTCTTGGCTTCAGACTCGGCTTTCTTCTGCGCGTCGGCCTGTGCTTTGGCGACTTTATCCGCTTCGGCCTTGGCCTTGGCGGCAGCGGCTTCCGCTACTTTCTGTTGTTCTTTGGCTTTCGCCGCGGCGTTCTCGGCCACTTTTTGCTGTTCAGCTGCCTGCTTTTGTTGCTCTGCGGCCTGCTTTTGCTGTTCAGCCTGTTCTTTCGCGTCCTGGGCCGCTTTTTCCTGCGCGGTCAAACGCTCTTTCTCCAGCTCTTTCAGGCGCTGTTGTTCCGCCGCCTGCTTCTGCTGAAGTTCTTCGGCCTGTTGCTCCGCTTTTTTCTGGCGCTGCTTTTCAGCACGCTGCGCGTCGTTACTCTGCTGTTGCTGGCGGTTGTACTGCTCCACCACTGCCCCGGGATCGACCATCACTGCACCGACGACCGAACCGTCGCCGCCACCGCCGGCACTCATTTCGACGTTTTCTTGCAGCGAGCCCCAAATCAGCAGGGCAATCAATACAAAGTGCAGAACGACCGAAACAATAACGGCGCGGTTCAGCTTATCGTTTTGCTCAGTTGCCTTTACCAAAATAGATTCCCAAAAACTGGTGTTGCTTATACGGGGTTCCTGCACCGCAGCGCAGGAACCGGGTTGCCACTGACCTTAGGGTCAAATTGGCTGGGTCATCAGCCCCACGGAAGTGACGCCCGCCTGATGGAGAATATTCAATGCCTTGATAATCTCATCGTACGGAACTTCCTTCGCCCCACCGATCAAAAAGACCGTCTTGGGGTTGGCCGCCAAACGCGACTTGGCTTCGGCTGCAACCTGCTCCGGCGGCAACAGTTCCATGCGGTCGTGATCCACCACCATGGTGTATTGGCCCACGCCGGAAACCTCGAGGATCACCGGTGGATTATCACTGCTGGAAACCGCTTTGGAATCGGTGGCGTCCGGCAGATCAACCTCAACGCTCTGGGTGATGATCGGTGCGGTTGCCATAAAGATCAGCAACAGCACCAGCAACACGTCGAGCAACGGAACGATGTTAATTTCGGACTTCAGCTCGCGCCGATTACGTCCACGAACTCTCGCCATGCTACCTCCTACTTATTTGCTGTCGCTGGAGAAGGCCTGACGATGCAGAATAGCGGTGAACTCTTCCATAAAGTTGTCGTAATTCTGCTCAAGCTTGTTGACGCGCTGGTTGAGGCGGTTATAGGCCATAACGGCCGGGATAGCGGCGAACAGACCGATGGCGGTTGCGATCAGTGCTTCGGCGATACCCGGTGCTACCATTTGCAGCGTGGCCTGTTTCACCGCACCCAGTGCGATAAAGGCGTGCATAATCCCCCACACGGTGCCGAACAGGCCGATATACGGACTGATCGAACCCACGGTGCCGAGGAAAGGAATGTGGTTTTCCAGCGTTTCCAGTTCGCGGTTCATCGAGATACGCATGGCACGTGACGCACCTTCGATCACCGATTCCGGCGCATGGTTATTAGCGCGGTGCAAACGAGCGAACTCTTTGAAACCAGAGTGGAAAATTTGCTCTGAGCCGGTCAGGCTATCGCGACGTGCCTGGCTTTCCTGATACAAACGGGAAAGCTCAATACCGGACCAGAATTTGTCTTCAAAGGCTTCGGCGTCACGCGTGGCCGCATTAAGGATGCGGGTACGCTGGATGATGATCGCCCAGGAGGCCACTGAGAAGCATATCAAAATCAACATGATAAGCTTAACCAGCAGGCTGGCCTTCAAGAATAAATCTAGGATGTTCATCTCATTCACTGCTTAAACTCCGCGACAATAGACTTAGGAAGCGCTATCGGCTTCATTTGGTGTGGATCAATACATGCAATCAACACGTCGGCCTGACTCAAAAGAGTTCCGTCAGAATTGACAATGCGTTGAGCAAACGTAAGAGAAGCCCCGCGCATTGAGGTGATTTCACTCTGGACTTCCAGCTGGTCGTCAAGACGAGCAGGAAGCAGATAATCAACCGTCATGCGCCGGACAGCGAAGGCGACATTTTCACTGAGCAGCTGCTGTTGATGAAAGTTATGATGACGCAGCATCTCGGTGCGCGCTCTTTCAAAAAAAGCCACATAGCGGGCGTGATAGACCACACCACTGGCATCGGTATCTTCGTAGTAAACGCGAACCGGCCATCGAAACAACGTATTACTCACTCTACTTCCCAGCAATGCAATTTAACGGTGCTACTATACGCAAGACGGATCGGGTTGGGAATGGGTTACAAGATGGGAACGAAAATAATTATGGGCCGCGATGGCCCATAACTTGGGGGTATAGCGGAGATTATAAAGAAACGTAAAGTAATCCTGCGGCCAGGATCACAATTGCCGGAAGTGGCGCAAAAAAAGCTCGCCACAGGGTGCGTTGCGGTCGAAACCCGACCCCATGAACCACCCCGGCACAGACTGCCCAAATAAGCAGCAGCCCTTCCCAAATCTCCAGCGAGCTGGTCTTCGCCGCAAAGCGGGTCGGATCCCAGAAAATACAGCCCGCCAAAATCAACGCCAGCACCAGTGAAAGGGCCCGGACCGGGCCCTTGTCGGTGATAGCGTACAGCTTGTCAGTCAGTGACAAACTCATCACTTATCGTCTTGCTGTGCTTTTGAATCTTCGTGGTGCTCAAGCGCCAGCGCCGTGATGATGCCGAAGGCACAGGCAAGAAGCGTTCCGAGAATCCAGGCAAAATACCACATGGTTTAGCTCCCTATCCTTAATACAGCGAATGCTTGTTGTTCTCGATGAAGTTCTTGTCGAGACGGCCGAACATTTTGTAGTACGACCAGCTGGTGTACGCCAGAACGATAGGCACGAAGATCGCCGCGACAACGGTCATCACTTGCAGCGTCAACAGGCTGGAGGTGGCGTCCCACATGGTCAGGCTGATGTTAGGCACGGTGCTTGACGGCATCACGAACGGGAACATGGTCACCCCGGCGGTCAGGATCACACAGGCAATGGTCAGCGACGAGGTCACGAACGCCAGCGCGTCTTTCGACAAGCGCGAGAACAGCACCGTGAACAGCGGCAGCACCACGCCCAGTGCAGGCAGTGCCCACAGCAGCGGATACTTGTTGAAGTTGATCAACCAGGCACCGGCCTGATGAGCCACTTCTTTACGCATCGGGTTAGACTCCGCCATGGTGTTCAGCGTCGAGGTAATCACATAACCGTCGATGCCTTTGACCAGCCAGATGCCGCCCAACAGGAAGAATACCGCCATCACCAACGTGGAGATCTGCGCCGCAGCGCGAGCACGCAGGTGAATTTCACCGCTGGTACGCATCTGCAGGTAAGTTGCCCCCTGGGTCACCAGCATGGTCAAACTGACCACGCCCGCCAACAGACCAAACGGATTGAGCAGTTGGAAGAAGTTGCCGGTGTAGAACAGACGCATGTATTCATCCATGTGGAACGGCACGCCCTGCAACAGGTTGCCGAACGCCACGCCGAATACCACCGCAGGCACGAAGCTGCCGATAAAGATGCCCCAGTCCCACATGTTGCGCCAGCGGCTGCTCTCCAGCTTCGAGCGGTAGTCAAAACCGACCGGGCGGAAGAACAAGGCTGACAGCACCAGGATCATGGCAACATAGAAACCGGAGAACGCCGCCGCATAGACCATCGGCCAGGCGGCGAACAGTGCACCACCGGCAGTGATCAGCCACACCTGGTTACCGTCCCAGTGTGGTGCGATGGAGTTGATCATCACCCGGCGCTCGGTATCGGTTTTACCGATAATGCGCACCAGGATGCCGACCCCCATGTCGAAACCGTCGGTGACGGCGAAACCGATCAGCAGTACGCCAATCAGGACCCACCAGATAAATCGCAGTACTTCATAATCAAACATACGTGGACTCCTGTTTAGCGCGCTTCCTGCACGGCGGCAGTCGGTTGTTCAAAGTGGTAGCGGCCAGTTTTCAGGCTGCTTGGACCCAGACGTGCAAATTTGAACATCAGGTACATTTCAGCCACCAGGAACAGGGTGTACAAGCCGCAAATCAGCCCCATCGAGAACAGAATGTCGCCTGCAGTCAGTGAAGAGTTGGCGACCGCAGTCGGCAGCACCTCACCAATCGCCCAAGGCTGACGACCGTATTCAGCCACAAACCAGCCGGCTTCGATCGCGATCCACGGCAGCGGCAGGCCATACAGCGCCGCACGGTGCAGCCATTTTCTCTGGCCGACACGGTTGCGGATCACGCTCCAGAACGACAGACCGATGATCAACAGCATCAGCACGCCACAGGCCACCATGATACGGAAGGCGAAGTACAGCGGTGCTACGCGTGGGATCGAGTCTTTGGTTGCCTGCTGGATCTGCGTTTCCGTCGCGTCGGTGACGTTCTGGGTATAACGCTTCAACAGTAAGCCGTAGCCCAGGTCCTGCTTGGCTTTATTGAACTCGGTGCGTACCGCCGGGTCAGTATTGCCGCTGCGCAGCTCTTCCAACAGCCCATAGGCTTTCATCCCGTTGCGGATACGCACTTCATGCTGCGCCATCAGATCTTTCAGGCCGGTGACCTGGGTATCTGTTGAGCGGGTAGCAATAAGGCCAAGCGCGTAAGGGATTTGGATCGAGTAGAAGTTTTCCATTTTATCCTGATTCGGAATACCGAACAGGGTAAAGGAAGCCGGTGCCGGTTGCGTGTCCCACTCGGCTTCGATGGCGGCCAGTTTGGTTTTCTGCACGTCGCCCATTTCGTAGCCGGATTCATCACCCAGAACGATAACGGACAGCACGGCAGCCATACCGAAGCTGGCGGCAATAGCGAAGGAGCGTTTGGCAAAGGCGAGGTCGCGGCCTTTCAACAGGTAGTAAGAGCTGATACCCAGAACGAACATCGCGCCACAGGTGTAGCCGGCGGCCACGGTATGCACGAACTTCACCTGTGCAACCGGGTTGAGCACCAGTTCGGAGAAGCTGAGCATCTCCATACGCATGGTTTCGAAGTTGAAATCCGAGGCGATCGGGTTTTGCATCCAACCGTTGGCGACCAGGATCCACAGCGCAGAGAAGTTTGAGCCCAGTGCCACCAGCCAGGTAACGGCCATGTGCTGCACCTTGCCCAGACGATCCCAGCCGAAGAAGAACAGGCCGACCAGCGTCGATTCAAGGAAGAACGCCATCAGACCTTCGATGGCCAGCGGGGCCCCGAAAATATCACCGACGTAGTGGGAGAAATATGACCAGTTAGTCCCGAACTGGAACTCCATGGTCAAACCGGTGGCCACACCCAGGGCAAAGTTAATTGCAAATAACTTGCCCCAGAATTTGGTCATATCTTTATAGATTTGCTTGCCTGACAGTACATATACCGTTTCCATAATTGCCAGCAAGAACGCCATACCCAGCGTTAATGGGACAAATAAGAAGTGGTACATCGCCGTTAAAGCAAACTGTAAGCGCGACAGTTCGACAATATCAAACATCTTGACTCCTTGCTCCTCGCAGGAAGACTCCGACATGCGGTTATCGATATGACTTCGGGTGAAGCTACCGGTAACGCCCCGCAGTGAATGCCCTTAAACACAACAAAAATTTGATCCAGCCTCTCCGCTTTCAACCATGCATTCGACGCGGGCCTGACTACTGGCCAGTGCACAAAACACACCACTGAAAACCGACAACGGGTAACAAATGCAACAAGATCAATCATCCATATTCAGCATGGATGATACTCGCCCAATCCCACACAATAAATAGGTTTTTACGTGATGTGGGTTAGACTTTGGGTTACAGGTCAAATTTTCCCCCAAAGAGGTATTCAGGCGTAATTTGATCTGAAACAATTTAAGCCTATCGGGATTTTATTTCCAGATTCAGCTCACAATTTCTCATAATTATCTTGTGGTTATGTTACACAATGGTTTCGTAGTCTATGTAGGTACTTTTTGTGTTAAATAGATGTGATATTTAATGGCTAGCTGTATTTAAATGAAGTCTTGAGTGTGAATGATGTTAACGTTTATTAACCTACCAATAGGACAAGCTTAGCTTATTTTTTTACTCTGATAATTATAGGCAATAAAAAGAATTATTATCGATAAAGCAGCGCTTAAATACGCCTGCCCCAGCCCCTTTCCCGCTTAATTGACGCCGCTAATCCCCACCACGACCACATTGATGCCCGGCCAGCCCTCCGACAGGCAAAAAAAAACAGGGCCAGACGCTTGGTCTGACCCTGCTTGAACACGGACTACCGCAGGTAAATTAGCGGTTCAGAACCGCTTTGACTGCCTCGCCGATGTCAGCCAGGCTGCGCACGGTTTTAACCCCTGCCGCTTCCAGCGCCGCAAACTTCTCGTCTGCAGTCCCTTTGCCGCCGGCAATGATGGCGCCGGCATGGCCCATACGTTTGCCTTTAGGCGCGGTAACACCCGCGATATAGCCAACCACTGGCTTGGTCACGTGCTCTTTGATATAGGCTGCCGCTTCTTCTTCAGCGCTACCGCCGATCTCACCGATCATGACGATCGCTTCAGTCTGCGGATCTTCCTGGAACAGTTTCAGGATATCGATGAAGTTGGAGCCTGGGATCGGGTCACCGCCGATACCCACACAGGTAGACTGGCCCAGACCGGTATCGGTAGTTTGTTTTACCGCTTCGTAGGTCAGGGTGCCAGAGCGGGAAACGATACCCACTTTACCCGGCAGGTGGATGTGGCCAGGCATGATGCCGATTTTGCACTCGCCCGGGGTGATAACACCTGGGCAGTTCGGGCCAATCATGCGCACGCCAGCTTCATCCAGCTTCACTTTCACGGTCAGCATATCCAGCGTCGGGATGCCTTCGGTGATGGTGATGATCAGTTTGATGCCTGCATCGATTGCTTCCAGAATGGAGTCTTTGCAGAACGGAGCCGGTACATAGATAACGGACGCGGTAGCGCCGGTCGCTTCTACGGCTTCACGCACGGTGTTGAACACCGGCAGGCCCAGATGCTCGGTACCGCCTTTGCCCGGCGTTACGCCACCGACCATTTTGGTACCGTAAGCGATAGCTTGCTCGGAGTGGAAAGTCCCCTGGCTACCGGTGAAGCCCTGGCAAATTACTTTGGTGTTTTTATCGATTAAAATGGACATTATTTGCTCCCCACTGCCGCAACAACTTGCTGAGCCGCATCAGTCAGGCTGGTCGCAGCAATGATATTCAGACCGCTGTCCGCCAGTTTCTTGGCGCCCAGCTCGGCGTTATTCCCTTCCAGACGCACCACCACCGGGACGTTAACGCCCACTTCGGCTACTGCGCCAATGATACCGTCAGCGATCAGGTCGCAACGCACGATACCACCAAAAATGTTAACCAGAACCGCTTTCACCTTGTCATCAGACAGGATGATTTTGAAGGCTTCGGTCACGCGCTCTTTGGTTGCGCCGCCGCCCACATCGAGGAAGTTGGCGGGTTCGCCGCCGTGCAGTTTAACGATGTCCATGGTACCCATCGCCAGGCCTGCGCCGTTCACCATGCAACCGATGTTGCCGTCGAGAGCAACATAGTTCAGCTCCCACTGTGCCGCACGGGATTCACGCTCATCTTCCTGAGAAAGGTCGCGCATTTCACGCAGCTCAGGCTGGCGGAACAGGGCGTTGCCGTCAGCGCCCAGTTTGCCGTCCAGACAGATCAGATCGCCCTGCTTGGTCACCACCAGCGGGTTGATCTCAACCATGGCCAGGTCACGTTCCAGGAACAAGGTCGCCAGACCCATGAAGATTTTGGCGAACTGGCCGACTTGCTTACCGGTCAGACCCAGTTTGAAAGCCAGTTCACGGCCCTGGAAAGGCTGTGGGCCTGCCAGTGGATCGATGGTCATTTTGTGGATCAGTTCCGGGGTTTCTTCCGCAACTTTCTCGATTTCAACGCCACCCTCGGTGGATGCCATGAACACCACGCGACGGCTGGCACGGTCAACAACCGCACCCAGATACAGTTCTTTATCGATGTCGGTCGCCGCTTCTACCAGGATCTGGTGAACCGGTTGGCCCAGTGCGTCAGTCTGGTAGGTCACCAGACGCTTGCCCAGCCAGGCTTCAGCGAAAGCACGGATGTCTTCCTTGCTGTTAACCACTTTAACGCCGCCAGCTTTACCGCGACCGCCAGCATGAACCTGACATTTAACCACCCACGGGCCGGAGCCGATTTTGGATGCGGCTTCTTCCGCTTCACGCGGTGTGGTACAGGCATAACCGGTTGGTGCCGGCATACCATACCGAGCAAACAGCTGTTTTGCCTGATATTCGTGTAAATTCATGATGTTCTATCCATTCAGTTCTGAAGGTTTTAGCCGAGCCATTTTGGCGGAAAACCGCATGACTTTAGTCGGCCACATAGCACAGAGTGTGGGCGTACCGCGCCCATCAGGGTTATACGTCCAGCAGCAGACGAGCCGGATCTTCCAGCATCTCTTTAACCGTCACCAGGTAACCCACGGATTCTTTACCGTCGATCAGGCGATGGTCATAAGACAGTGCCAGATACATCATCGGCAGGATCACAACCTGGCCTTTGACCGCCATTGGGCGATCTTTAATGGCGTGCATGCCCAGGATGGCGCTCTGCGGTGGGTTGATGATCGGGGTAGACATCAGTGAACCGAATACGCCGCCGTTGGTAATGGTGAAGTTACCGCCGGTCAGCTCTTCCACAGTCAGTTTGCCATCACGGCCTTTGACTGCCAGCTCTTTGATTTTCTTCTCGATGTCCGCCATGCTCATGCTGTCTACATCGCGCAGCACCGGGGTCACCAGGCCACGAGGAGTAGATACCGCAATGCTGATATCGAAATAGTTGTGGTACACCACGTCGGTGCCGTCGATAGAAGCGTTCACTTCCGGGAAGCGTTTCAGCGCTTCAACCACCGCCTTGATGTAGAAGGACATGAAGCCCAGACGTACACCGTGGCGTTTTTCGAAGGCTTCACCGTACTGCTTGC
Organism: Serratia sp. S4; assembly: GCF_000347995.1. Lineage (NCBI taxonomy): Bacteria > Pseudomonadati > Pseudomonadota > Gammaproteobacteria > Enterobacterales > Yersiniaceae > Serratia > Serratia sp. S4. The sequence continues at coordinate 1,352,576 of NZ_KB661120.1, read as the reverse complement.
GCATATCCATGATCGGCTGCATGTTGATTTCGTTGAAGGTCGTCAGCATCGCAGTGCTGTTCTTCGCTTCCAACAGACGCTCGGCCACGCGCTTGCGCAGACGGGTCATAGGAACACGCTTCTCGCTGCGGCCGCTCAGAGCAGGCTGCGGAGCGGCTTCAACGGCGGCCGGCTTGTCGGCTTTCTTGCCGTTGGCCAGGTGCGCTTCCACGTCTTCGCGGGTGATTCGGCCACCCACGCCGCTGCCTTTGATGGCAGCTGCATCGAGGTCATGTTCGGCAATCAGGCGGCGGATAGCCGGGCTGAGTGCGTCGTTGCTCTCTTCTTCCAGGCTGGCGGTTGCGCGCTGGGCTGGAGTGGCTTCTTTAGCCTGGCTTTTTTCTTCGGTCGGCTTGCCAGAGCTGTCGCCCGGACGAATACGGCCAAGGATCTGGCGAGAAAGCACGGTTGCGCCCTCTTCTTCCACGATCGCATCCAGAATGCCTGCTTCGCTGGCCGGAACTTCCAGCACCACTTTGTCAGTTTCGATTTCAACCAGAACTTCGTCACGCTGGACGCTGTCACCTGGTTTCTTGTGCCAGGTGGCGACGGTCGCATCGGCAACCGATTCAGGAAGGTCAGGAACCAGAATATCTACGCTACTCATTTAGCTTTCCCTTAATCTTTAACAATATTCAGCGCGTCATTAACCAGAGCCTGTTGCTGCTTCTGGTGTACGGACATATAACCCACTGCCGGAGAGGCAGAGGCTGGACGTCCGGCGTAACGTAAAGAAGCCCCGAACGGCACCACTTCACGGAAGTTGTGTTGGCTGCAGTACCAGGCACCCTGGTTCAGCGGCTCTTCCTGACACCAGACGAAATCATGCACGTGAGCATACTTCTCCAGCACCGCCTGAAGGGCCTGATGCGGGAACGGGTACAGTTGCTCGATACGTACGATGGCCACGTCTTTCTGGTCGTTCTTGCGACGCTGTTCCAGCAGATCGTAATAGACCTTACCGGAGCACAGCACCACACGTTTGACCGCTTTCGGATCCAGATCGTCAATTTCGCCAATCGCCGGCAGGAAGGTGCCGTTAGCCAGCTCATCCAGAGACGAAGTCGCCAGCGGGTGACGCAGCAGAGATTTCGGTGACATCACCACCAACGGACGGCGCATACCGCGCAGCGCCTGACGACGCAGCATGTGGTAAACCTGTGCCGGGGTAGACGGGATGCACACCTGCATATTCTGCTCGGCACACAGTTGCAGGTAACGTTCCAGACGCGCAGAGGAGTGCTCTGGACCCTGGCCTTCGTAACCGTGCGGCAGCAGCATCACCAGGCCACACATACGGCCCCATTTCTGCTCGCCGGAGCTGATGAACTGGTCGATCACCACCTGAGCGCCGTTGGCGAAGTCACCGAACTGCGCTTCCCAGATGGTCAGGGTGCGAGGTTCTGCGGTGGCATAGCCATATTCGAACGCCAGAACGGCTTCTTCAGACAGTACGGAGTCCCAAACTTTGAACTCGCCCTGCCCGCTGTGGACATTGGCCAGTGGCACGTAGACCGAACCGTTTTTCTGGTTGTGCACTACCGCATGACGGTGGAAGAAGGTACCGCGACCGGCATCTTCACCGGATAGGCGGATTGGAATGCCTTCGTCAACCAGGGTGGCATAAGCCAGCGTTTCCGCCGCGCCCCAGTCGAACGCTTTATTGCCTGCAGCCATCTCTGCGCGGTCACCGTAGATTTTCGCTACGCGTGACTGCATTTCAATAGCTTCCGGCGCGGTGCTGATGCGACGGGCCAGTTCCTGCAGGCGCTTCATTTCAACCTTGCTTGGGTACTCTTCGTCCCACTCGTGGTTGAGGTACGGCGACCAGGTAAAGGAGTGCAGGTTCATCGGACGCCATTCTTCAACCACGCAATCGCCGCGGTCGAGTGCATCACGGTACAGGTTGACCATTTCCGTGGCATCTTCCAGGCTGGCGACTTTTTGTTCGGTCAGCACGTCAGCATAAATCTTGCGTGGCGTTGGGTGTTTCTTGATCTTCTGGTACATCACCGGCTGGGTTGCACTTGGCTCATCGGCCTCGTTATGCCCGTGGCGACGGTAGCAGACCAGATCGATCATCACGTCACGTTTGAAGGTGTTACGGAAATCCAACGCCAGACGGGTAACAAAGGCCACCGCTTCCGGATCGTCAGCATTGACGTGGAAGATCGGCGACTGCACCATCTTGGCGATGTCAGTACAGTATTCGGTAGAACGCGCATCCAGCGGGTTGGAAGTGGTGAAACCAACCTGGTTGTTGATCACGATACGTACCGTGCCGCCCACTTCGTAACCGCGAGCCTGCGACATGTTCAGCGTTTCCTGAACCACGCCCTGGCCGGTAATGGCGGCATCACCGTGGATGGTGATTGGCAGTACCATGTTGCTGCGCGCTTCGTCCAGACGGTCACGACGGGCACGTACAGAACCCATAACTACCGGGCTGACGATCTCCAGGTGCGACGGGTTAAACGCCAGCGCCAGGTGAACCATGCCGCCTTCGGTTTCTACGTCGGAGGAGAAGCCCTGGTGATATTTCACGTCACCGGTGCCGAGGTGTTCTTTATGCTTGCCGGCAAACTCGTCGAACAGGTCGGCAGGTTTTTTACCCAGCACGTTGATCAACACGTTCAGACGGCCGCGGTGGGCCATGCCCAACACCACTTCGCGCGTGCCGTTCTTACCGGCGTGGCGCACCATCTCTTTAAGCATTGGCACCAGCGCATCGCCACCTTCCAGCGAGAAGCGTTTTGCTCCTGGGAATTTGGCGCCGAGGTAGCGTTCCAGACCTTCCGCTGCGGTCAGCTCGTTCAGGAAACGGCGCTTCTCGTCATGGGTAAAGCTGGCGTGCCCCACTACCGATTCAATACGCTGTTGGATCCAGCGTTTCTCTTCGGTATTGGTGATGTGCATGTATTCCGCACCGATCGAGCCGCAGTAGGTCTGCTTCAGCGCAGCGTACAGGTCGCCCAGCTTCATGGTTTCTTTGCCGATGGCGAAAGAACCCACGTTGAAGGTTTCCTGGAAGTCGGCTTCGGTCAGGTTGTGGTAGGCGGGTTCAAGGTCAGGAACTTGCTCACGCTGCCACAGACCGAGCGGATCGAGGTTGGCATGCTGATGTCCGCGGAAACGGAAGGCGTTAATCAGCTGCAGTACCTTGACCTGTTTGGCGTCGGTGTCTGGATCGTTGATGGTGGTGTTGTAACGCGCGGAGTCTTTCGCCAGGCGGCGGAAGTAGTCACGCGTTTGAGAGTGAAGCTGATCGGGTTTTACACCCGCGGTTGGTAGCTGTTGAAAAATGGAACGCCAGCTATCTTCAACGGAGCCCGGATCGGTTAAGAAGTCTTCATAGAGCTGTTCTATGTAAGACTGGTTCGCGCCCGCCAGATAGGAGGAATCCAGCCAGGCCTTCATTGCGCCGTTCTGCATCATGATCCCTTAAGCTTTGAAGCTTTAGTTTTCGCCGTGGTTAACATAATTACCGTGATGGATACGGTTTGCCGTAGAAACGGTTCACTCGACGTACTTTTAGCCAAAAGAAAGGCTCGGTACGTTCTGCTATGGACCTTGCGGTCCCTTACAAGGAACCTCTAAAAACCGGCGGGCGAACCAGGCTGCTTAGCGCCGCAGCCGCGGGTCAGTTTTTAGAGGCTCCCTCCTTTGTGATGTGCGCCGGAAACTGCCCGGCGCAGCATCTCATTCCACTTATGCGCCGCGTTGCAGCAGCATAGACTTGATATGACCGATTGCACGGGTCGGATTCAAGCCCTTAGGGCATACACTGACACAATTCATAATGCTATGGCAGCGGAAAACACTGAAAGCGTCGTCCAGATCGTCTAAACGTTCTTCCGTTTCCGTGTCACGGCTGTCAATCAGGAAGCGGTACGCCGCCAACAGGCCAGCCGGGCCGATAAACTTGTCAGGATTCCACCAGAATGACGGGCAAGAGGTCGAACAACAAGCGCATAAAATGCACTCGTACAGACCATCGAGCTTGGCACGCTCTTCCGGCGATTGCAGGTGCTCACGCGCCGGCGGGTTCTTGCCGTCGTTCTGCAGGAAGGGCTTGATCTTTTCATACTGGGTATAGAACTGACCCATATCGACCACCAGATCGCGCACTACCGGCAAGCCCGGCAACGGACGGATCACAATCTTTTTATTGCCTTTGGTCAGCGACGACACCGGAGTGATACAGGCCAGGCCGTTTTTACCGTTCATGTTGATCCCATCGGAACCACAAACGCCTTCACGGCATGAACGACGGAACGACAGGCTTGGATCTTTTTCTTTCAGCTGGATCAACGCATCCAGCAACATCATGTCGCGACCTTCTTCCGCTTCCAGGCTGTAATCCTGCATGTGCGGAGCATCGTCAACATCCGGATTGTAGCGATAAATTGAAAATTCGAGTTTCATCAATCGATCTCCGCAATTAGTAAGAACGCACTTTCGGCGGGAATGCCGGGCGCAGCTTCGGTTGCATGTTCACTTCACGACGCGTCATGCTTTCCGATTGCGGCTGATACAGCGAGTGACACAGCCAGTTGGCATCATCACGTTCCGGGAAGTCGAAGCGGCTATGCGCGCCACGGCTCTCGGTACGGAAGTTGGCCGACACGGCGGTGGAAAACGCGGTCTCCATCAGGTTATCCAACTCCAGGCATTCGATGCGCTGGGTGTTGAATTCGCTGGAGGTATCGTCCAGACGTGCGTTCTTCAGACGTTCACGGATCTCTTTCAGTTCTTCCAGCCCTTTCGCCATCGCATCACCTTCACGGAATACCGAGAAGTTGTGTTGCATACAGGCTTGCAGCGCCTTGCGGATTTCAACCGGATCTTCACCTGAACGGGTGTTGTTCCAGCGGTTCAGACGATCCAGCGACGCTTCTACATCGGATTCGCTCGCTTCACGGCTGGCGCCCTGCTCGAGGATAGATTCCTGCAGATGCATGCCGGCGGCACGACCGAACACCACCAGATCCAGCAGCGAGTTGCCGCCCAGACGGTTGGCGCCGTGCACCGATACGCAGGCAATTTCGCCCACGGCGAACAGCCCAGGGATCACTACGTCTTCGCCTTTCTCATTCACGGTCAACGCCTGGCCGGTCACTTTGGTCGGAATACCGCCCATCATATAGTGGCAGGTTGGGATAACCGGGATAGGCTCTTTCACTGGGTCGACGTGCGCGAAGGTGCGCGACAGTTCCAGAATGCCCGGCAGGCGGGATTCCAGCACTTCTTTACCCAGGTGATCCAGCTTCAGCTTAACGTGCGGGCCCCACGGACCGTCACAGCCACGGCCTTCGCGGATTTCAATCATGATCGAACGGGCTACCACATCACGGCCCGCCAGGTCTTTGGCGTTCGGCGCATAGCGCTCCATGAAACGCTCACCGTGTTTGTTCAGCAGATAACCGCCTTCACCACGACAACCTTCGGTCACCAGAACCCCGGCACCGGCGATGCCGGTCGGGTGGAACTGCCACATTTCCATGTCCTGCACCGGCACGCCGGCACGCAGCGCCATGCCGACACCGTCACCGGTGTTGATATGGGCGTTGGTGGTGGACTGGTAAATACGGCCTGCACCGCCGGTCGCCAGCACGGTGGCTTTGGCTTTGAAGTAAACCACTTCACCGGTTTCAATGCAGATAGCCGTGGTGCCGACCACTGCGCCATCCTGGTTTTTCACCAGATCCAGCGCATACCACTCGGAGAAGATAGTGGTGTGATTTTTCAGGTTCTGTTGATACAGGGTGTGCAGCAGGGCGTGACCGGTACGGTCAGCCGCCGCAGCGGTACGTGCTGCCTGCTCGCCACCGAAATTCAGTGACTGGCCGCCGAATGGGCGCTGATAGATGCGGCCATCGTCGGTACGGGAGAACGGCAGCCCCATATGCTCCAGCTCCAGAACTGCTTCCGGGCCGGTTTTACACATATACTCAATGGCGTCCTGGTCACCGATATAATCGGAACCTTTCACCGTGTCATACATATGCCATTCCCAGTTATCTTCGTGGTTATTACCCAGGGCTACGGTAATGCCGCCCTGTGCAGACACGGTATGGGAACGGGTCGGGAATACTTTGGACAGCAGGGCACAAGAAGAACCCGCTTGAGAAATTTGCAGTGCCGCGCGCATACCTGCGCCGCCTGCACCGATAACTACAGCATCAAACTCTCTGACCGGCAGTTTCATCTTACGCACCCCACACTACGATTGTTCCGTACAGTAAATAGACCAGCAACACGACAACGATCGCCAGTTGCAACACCAGACGTACCGCTACCGGCTTGACGTAATCCGTCAGCACCTGCCACAACCCGATCCAGGCATGAGCCAGAATCGACAGCAGCGTCAGCAGCGTGAACACTTTCGTAATAGAAGTGGCGAAGAAGCCGCGCCAGATTTCGTAGGTGAGATCCGGAGCCGTGACAAAGAAGCCCAGGATATACAGAACATACAGGGTGATGACGATAGCGGAAGCACGCAGTAACAACCAATCGTGTACGCCGTTGCGTCCTAATGCAGAAACATTGTTTACCATACGAGGACTCCAGCCAGAACTGACAGCACGACGGTCAGACCGATTGCCACTTGGGCAGAACGGGTACCGGCGGCTAAACTCTCTTCGATATAGCCAAAATCCATTAACAAATGGCGAATGCCACCGCAAATGTGATAGGCCAGCGCAGTGAGGATGCCCCAGAATATGAATTTGACAACGAAGCTATTCATGATGGCAGCAGCCTGCATGAAACCCTCTTGGGAAGAGAGTGACAGGCCCAGCAGCCAGAGGAGGATACCCACGGCAACGAAGGTAATTACGCCAGAGACTCGGTGTAAGATGGACGCTATCGCAGTTACGGGAAACTGAATCGTTTGCAGATCCAGGTTGACAGGTCTTTGTTTTTTCACGTTTTTGCCCACACAGCTCTTATTATTTTCCTTCCTCCGGCCTGGGCGGGGATCAGACAGCGTTAAGAGCCAAAACCCTCACACGTCACGCGCTCAAACAACAACATCCTCTGTGCTTAAACGGCGCGTAGTTATAACGCTGGGTGCTCCTACTTCAGGGTATCCCGGAGACCTGGCGGCAGTATAGGAGGATCACATTCTGATTACAATTCCCATACAATCCCTTTGGTAACATTTCCCCCGAACAGTGATTTAGATCACGGATTTCACAATTAGCATAAAATTAATTATCTGATTTGACAAGAGATCAACAATTCCATTACATATAGGGGCACAAACGGCCCTATGATGCGCAATAGGTCAGCAGATACACTTCCCCCGATGTTCAGGATATGCAACAGTGTATTTGAAAGAACCTATCCCAATGGCGGTTTTTGCCGGTCACGTTTGCAGCCCATCACCGCAGACGAGAACAAATAAGGCATATAAAACAGTTTATTGGGATAGGTTCAACCACCCCCGAACACGTCGTAGGTAAGATTAACAGAACATAACGAATTCCGATGAATCGTTAACAACTGGTCACCCACCTCGTTCGCCTGGTTAGCACTCTGTACCCTACCCGCGCATTTGCGCAGTCGCTCACAGAGTTAGCGTCCGCTCCATTTTTTGCGGGCAACCTGAGGAGAATTAAGGTATTTCAGTTGTTAGAGGTTTTTAAAATAAGGCGCAAAGGAGACTGTAAATGACTGATAAGAAAGCGACGCTAACCATTAACGATGGTGAAGCTCCAATCGAACTGGGCGTATTAACCCCGACACTGGGCCCCGATGTCCTTGATGTCCGCGCCCTGGGCTCCAAAGGTTATTTCACGTTTGATCCCGGCTTTACCTCTACCGCTTCCTGCGAATCCAAAATCACTTTTATCGACGGTGACAAAGGCGTATTGCTGCACCGCGGCTTCCCGATCGAACAGCTGGCGAAAGAGTCTTCCTATCTGGAAGTGTGCTACATCCTGCTGTACGGCGAAACGCCGACCGCAGAAGAGTTCGAGACCTTCAAAACCACCGTGACCCGTCACACCATGATCCACGATCAGATCACCCATCTGTTCCGTGGCTTCCGTCGTGACTCACACCCAATGGCGGTGCTGTGCGGCGTGACCGGCGCCCTGGCGGCGTTCTACCACGATGCACTGGACGTCAACAACGAGCGTCACCGCGAGATCACCGCGTTCCGGCTGCTGTCCAAAATGCCTACCGTGGCGGCCATGTGTTACAAATATTCACTGGGTCAGCCGTTCGTTTATCCACGCAACGATCTGTCCTATGCCGGTAACTTCCTGCATATGATGTTCGCCACCCCGTGCGAAGAATACGTGGTGAACCCGGTGCTGGAACGCGCAATGGATCGCATCCTGATCCTGCACGCCGATCACGAGCAAAATGCTTCCACTTCTACCGTACGTACCGCAGGTTCTTCAGGCGCTAACCCGTTTGCCTGTATCGCTGCCGGTATCGCTTCACTGTGGGGCCCGGCACACGGCGGCGCCAACGAAGCCGCACTGAAGATGCTGGAAGAGATCAAAACCGTTGAGCACATTCCTGAGTTCATCAAGCGTGCCAAGGACAAGAACGACTCGTTCCGTCTGATGGGCTTCGGCCACCGCGTGTACAAGAACTACGATCCACGCGCCACCGTGATGCGCGAAACCTGTCACGAAGTGCTGAAAGAACTGAACAAGAAGGACGACAACCTGTTGCAAGTGGCGATGGAGCTGGAACACATCGCGCTGAACGACCCGTACTTCATCGAGAAGAAACTGTATCCGAACGTCGACTTCTATTCAGGCATCATCCTGAAGGCGATGGGGATCCCTTCTTCCATGTTCACCGTTATCTTTGCCATCGCCCGTACCATTGGCTGGATTGCACACTGGAACGAAATGCATGACGAAGGCATCAAGATTGCCCGTCCGCGTCAGTTGTACACCGGCTATGCCGAGCGTGACTTCAAGTCCCAAGTGAAAAACAAATAACGCCGCTTTACCCTACGTATTGCAGCAAGACGCCGCCCCCCAGGACGGCGTTTTTTTTTGCCCTCTCCCTGGGGAGAGGGTCGGGGTGAGGGGAAACATTGAATAACCTATTTCTGGCAACCTGGGCACCAATAAAAGGGCCTTGAAGACAGCGTCGTACGTTCGATCATCGCACCACAACGCTCGCAAGGTTCACCACTGCGGTGGAACACCTTAAAGCTGAACAACGCGCCATGATGGCGGTTCTCATCCACCTGCCCACGCGTCTGATAAGACAAGCGCGGTACCGCCAGCAACGCCTCCGCCAAGCGCTGCAAGGTTTCCGGCGCCAGATCCTGTGGCTTATGCTGGGGGGCCAGCTCTGCCTGCCAGAGGATCTCGGCCCGCAGGTAGTTGCCCAACCCGGCGAGAAACGCCTGATCGAGCAACATGCCGCCCAGTTGCCTGCGGCGAAACGCCGGTGACAGCAGCCGTTGCTCCACCGCGGCCACCGTTAACGTCATATCCAGTACGTCGGGGCCGATACGTTGCAAGAACGGATGCTGCTCAATTTCCTCGCGCGGCCCGACGGTAATCTCCGAGGCGCTGTACAGCAAAATCGCCCGATCTGCCGTTTCCAGCCGCACGCGCAGATCCCGTTTGGTTTCCGGCGTCTCCCCTGCTTTAACCACTTTCCACACGCCATACAACTGGTTATGGCTATACAGCGTCAGACCATTGGAAAAATGGGTCAGCAGTGCCTTACCCCGTGGTTCAATAGCGATAATACGCTCGCCAATTAACCGGTCGCGGTAATGTTTAAGCTGGGGAAAGGCAAAACCGACTTCGGTCAGCGGCTGGTCGATCACCGCCGCCGCCAGTGCATCCGCCGCCCGGCGAATTTCCGGTCCTTCCGGCATATGAAAACTCCTGAATGGACCCCGGTGCAGCAGGCCGCACCGGGGAATAACTGCGATTAATGCGTCGCGCCACCGACTACTTTCAGGTCGTGTTCAACCTGTAACGCAATAGAAATGGCCAGTTCCAGGGCGAACAATACCGTGGTCGCCGCCATACTCGGTGCGCCAGGGTGTGCGGCAGCCTGTTCAGGCAGATAAGGAATATGAATAAACCCGCCCTTGATTGCCTGCTGGCTGTTTAAACGGTGCAACAGACCGTACATCACATGGTTGCAGACGTAGGTACCGGCCGTTTGCGATACCGAGGCGGGAATACCCGCTTCGCGCATCGAGTCGACCATCGCCTTGATCGGCAGCGTGCTGAAATAGGCCGCCGGGCCGCTTTTAACGATAGGTTCGTCGATCGGTTGCTGCCCCTGATTATCGGGGATACGGGCATCATCGACGTTGATCGCCACCCGTTCGATGGTGATATCGGTACGTCCTCCGGCCTGGCCGATCGCCAACACCATCACCGGCTGCACTTCATCAATCGCCGCATTCAGGGCTTCCAGCGCCGTACCAAACACGCAGGGCAGTTGGCGTGCAATAATGCGCGCACCGGCCAGTTCCATATCATTGAGTTGCTTTACCACTTCCCACGAAGGATTAACGCGTTCGCCGCCAAAGGGCTCAAAGCCCGTGATCAATACCTTTTGCATGCGTTCTCCTTACAGGAACATCAGGAAATAAAGCAGGAATACGTTGACCAACAGCAGCAGCACCCCGGTCGGGATCTGCGCCTTGATCACCGCATTCTTGTCCGGCAATTCCAGCAACGCCGCCGGTACAATATTAAAGTTAGCAGCCATTGGCGTCATCAGCGTGCCGCAATAGCCGGAAAACATGCCGATGGCCGCCATTACCGCCGGATTACCGCCGTGCTGCAACACCAGGATCGGGATACCAATACCGGCGGTGACGATAGGGAAAGCCGCAAAGGCGTTGCCCATAATCATGGTCAACAGCGCCATGCCGATGGCATAAACCGCCACTGCGATAAAGCGGTTATCGACCGCCAGATACTCCTGGGTCAGATGAGAAATGGCCGTGCCGACACCGGCAGTGGTAAACAGCAGGCCCAGCGTGGCGAGGATTTGCGGCAGAATAAATGCCCAACCGATAGAATCCAGCAGGCGACGCGCTTCCTGAATCGGCTGTAGCGCTTTTTCGTGGGTCATTTTCACCGCGATAACCAGACCAAGCAAACAGCCGACGGTCATCGAGAACAGGGTAATCAGGGTGGCGTGGTTGCCGCTGCCGAAGACCGCGGTTTGCAGCGCCGGAATATTATTGAACAACAGCACGCCAACCACCGTTACCACCGGGATCGCCAGCGCAGGAATAAACAGCCGGTTGCCCAGGCGTTTGGCGCTCTCTTCACGTTGCTGTGGGGTACGTTGGTGATAGCTGCCCAGACGTACGCCGCCGAAACCGGCGATCAACGCCATGATCACCACCACCACACCGACGATGATATGCAGCATGCGTTTCTCATTGCTACCCTCACCCAGCACGTCGCCCAACAGGCTATAGGTCCAGTCACCGACCAGGAAAATCAGGCCGTACAGCGCCCAGAACAGACCCGTGGCGACGCGGCGCGGGTTGGCGCGATCGCGGAAAGACATCACCGCCACGATCAACAGCACCACGCCCGCCAGCCAGTAAAGATATTGTTGTTGGAAAGTCATTGGACATCTCCTTTGGCCTGCAGCGCCGCCTGGTTGAGCTGCGAAAGTTCGGCACTGAGCTGTTTATCCATCCGGTAAAGCCGGAATGCATGGATCAGGAAGGCAAAGATGGCGGTAGGAATGCCCCACAAGGCGATATGCAGCGGTTCGGTCTGGATGCCGCCGGATTCCAGCATAAAGTTGTGCATGAAGATGATCGCGCCGAAGGCGACAAAAATATCTTCGCCAAAGAACAACCCAACGTTATCCGTGGCGGCAGACATCGCCCGCAGGCGGTGGCGCGTACGCTCCGGCAGCTCGCCGTAACGGTTTTCCGCTGCCCCTTCGGCCATCGGTGCCAACAGTGGGCGCACCATTTGCGGATGCCCCCCCAGGCTGGTCAGCCCCATGGCAGCGGTAATTTCACGCACGAACAGATAGACGATCAGCAAGCGGCCGGCGGTGGCACTTTTGATCTTGGCGATCCACGCCTGCGCACGCTCTTTTAGCCCGTGACGTTCCAGCAGACCTATTACTGCCAATGGCAGCAGCAGGATCAGCGGCAGGTTACGGGTATTGAGGAAGCCTTCACCCAGTTTTTCCAGGATCGTATCCAGCGGCATCAGCGCTGCCAGCCCGGTGATAATGCCGGCGGCAATCACCACCAGCACAGGGTTAAAGCGTAAAACAAATCCAACCACGATGGCGGCGATGCCAATCAGTGGCCAAAGGTTAACGGCCTGTTCCATAGTATTCCCTCGGTAATTTCTAATAGTTTTTGTTGTGTTGTGTGTTGTGTATGTACTGCCTTACTGAGCGCTGACGCTGATGCCTTCCACGGCAAAACGTTCGCGCAGCGTGCGCGCATATTCCAGCGCATGTTCACCGTCGCCGTGCAGGCAGACGGTTTCGGCCTGAACGGCGGCCCAGGTGCCGCTCAGGGTACGAACCCGATGATGACGCACCATTTCCAGCGTTTGCGCCAGTGCCAGTTCGTCGCTGGTAATCAACGCCCCCGGCTGACCACGCGGTACCAATGTGCCGTCGGCCTGGTAGCCGCGATCGGCGAACACTTCCTGCCGCGTTACCAATCCTTGCTCTTCACCGGCGCGGATCAGCTCACTGCCCGCCAGCCCCACCAGCCGCAGCGTCGGATCGACCGCTTTAACCGCCCGGGCGATAGCCTGCGCCAATTCCGGCTCCACAGCCGCCTGGTTATACAGCATGCCGTGCGGCTTGACGTGGACCATCACCCCGCCTTCGGCACGGGCGATCGCGGCCAATGCACCCAGTTGATATACCACCTGGGCATAGACCGTTTCCGCTGGTAGCTGCATACGGGTACGGCCAAAGTTCTCGCGATCGGGAAAACTCGGGTGCGCACCAATAGCTACGCCGTACTGGAGTGCCCAACGCACCGATTGCCGCATGGTTTGCGCATCCCCGGCGTGGAAACCGCAGGCAATATTGGCCGAGCTGACCAGTTGCAGCAGCGCCTGATCGTTGGCGCAGCCCTCGCCGAGATCGGCATTTAAATCAACGATCATCTAACCCCCAGGCAATCTGTTGGATAAAGTGCTCCTGCTCGACCCTGGCGCGTTGCGCCTCGGCCAAAGTACAGGTAACAAAGTGGATGGCCTCGCCCAGGCGGATCTGCGCCAAATGGTAGAGATCGGCCTCGATCACGCAGGCAATACGCGGGTAACCGCCGGTCGTCTGTGCATCGGCCATCAGCACAATTGGTTGGCCGTTATGCGGTACCTGCACCACCCCCGGTAACAGGCCGTGCGATAACATTTCGCGGTCAGTGGTGCGGTTTAACGCATGGCTGCCGTGCAGACGATAACCCATGCGGTTACTCTGCGGGCTCAGTTGCCAGGCTGTGCGCCAGAAAGCCTCTTTCGCCTCTTCGCTGAACTCATCATATTCCGGCCCCGGCAACGCACGGATGCGGTTATTGAACAGCGGTTGCTTCACACCAAAACTCTGCTTTGGCAATGAATGACTTTGCCCCAGCGGCAGGCTGTCGCCATCCCGCAGATTACGCCCTTCCAGCCCACCAAAAGCGGCTTTGTTATCGGTGCTTCGCGAGCCGAGCATTTCCGCTACCGCGATGCCGCCACTGATCGCCAGATAGGTGCGCATACCGCGTTTTGGCGTTTTCAGTATCAGCTGTTGGCCCGCATTGACCGGATAGCGCCAGCCGGTCCACAGCGGTTTGCCATCGAGTTGCGCATCACAACCGGCACCGGTCAGAGCGATCCAACCTGACTGAGTAAATTCGGCGCTAAATTGCCCGAGAGTGATTTCCAGCCCGGCGGCATTGGCAGCATTACCCACCAGCAGGTTGGCGATCCTCAGCGCAGGTTCATCGAGCGCCCCGCCCTGGCTGACGCCCAAACGACGGAAACCGTTACGGCCCAGATCCTGCACCGTGGTGTAAATGCCCGCACGCAAGATCTTCAGCATACGCCCTCCTTCTGCGGCACAAACCGCACGCTATCACCGGGGCGCAGCAAGGTTGGCGGCATTTCATAGGGATTAAACAGCGCCAAAGGAGTACGGCCAATCAACTGCCAGCCACCGGGGGTGACCAGCGGATAAATCCCGGTCTGGCTGCCGCCGATGCCAACGGAGCCTGCCGCCACCGACAAGCGCGGTTCAGCGCGGCGCGGCGTCGCCAACTTTTCCGGCATGCCGCCCATGTAAGAAAAACCGGGCTGAAAACCGAGGAAATAGACCACGTAGGCCGCCGAGGAGTGGCATTCCACAACCTGCTGCGGCGTCATGCCGGTGTGGCGTGCCACTTCATCCAGGTCGGGGCCGTCCTGACCCCCATAGATCACCGGAATATCCACCTGGCGCGATTCCGGCACCAGGATTTCCTTGCTGTCCCAGCCCCGTTGCAACAGCGTCAGCATTTGTTCTGCGTCGGCCTGCGGCGTATGCAGCAGCAACGTAAGATTGTTCATGCCCGGTATCACTTCACGCACATCGGGATGATGATTCAGTTTTTCGGCCAGCGCCCAGATCCGCTGCTGGCTCGGCAGCGTCACCGGTGGCGACAGCTCAAGCACTACCGCTCTTTCACCTAATAGGTAACATCGTGCTCGTTGCACCCTTTTCTCCTTATTATTATCGCGATGAAAACACAACAGTTATGCGCGACGACGCTCTGGCTGTCAATAGAACAACCTTTGAGAAAATAAGGGATTAGGCTATTAAAAGGATTCAGCCACGGTAAAAGCCGGGCTGGATCCTGGGGGATAATCAGGCGGGATTGGGGATGTCAATAAAGGTCACGTCAAAGCCATGCTGTTGGGTCAGCCATTCACCGAGCGCCTTAACGCCACCGCGCTCAGTGGCATGGTGCCCGGCGGCAAAGAAGTGAATACCCATTTCTCGCGCGCTGTGGATAGTTTGCTCAGAAACTTCACCGCTGATAAAGGCATCAACGCCAAAGCGTGCGGCGCTGTCGATAAAGCCCTGACCGCCGCCGGTGCACCAGGCTACACGGCGGATATGCGCCGGTGCGTTATCGCCGCAGTGCAACACCGCACGGCCCAGACGGCTCTCGATGCGCTGTTGCAGTTCAATACCGGTCAATGGCTGCTCGAATTCGCCGTGCGGCACCAGCGGCTCCACTTCGCCAATCACCCGGATCCCGAGCAAATGTGCCAACTGCGCGTTGTTACCCAGCACCGGATGCGCGTCCAGCGGCAGATGATAAGCGTACAGGTTGATATCATTACTCAGCAGCGTTTTCAGCCGGTTGCGCTTCATACCACGCACCGAAGGCGCTTCGTTTTTCCAGAAATAGCCGTGATGCACCACAATGGCGTCCGCCTGATGTGCCACTGCCGCATCCAGCAGCGCCTGACAGGCGGTCACGCCGGTGACGATACGCTGCACGTGCGCTCGCCCTTCCACCTGCAGGCCATTCGGCCCGTAATCCTGAAACGCGGCGGTGTTCAGTTCTGTGTTGATCAACTGTTCCAGATCGAGGTTACGCATAGAGTTCTCTCTTTAATTCAAAATGTCTGCCGGTCGCCCTGTTCCATCAGGATATATTTTACGCCCAGGCTGTTACCCTGTTCCAACTGCTGTTTAATGGTCGCGCGCACGTCTTCGCCCTGCTTCAGGCTGGGCTTGATATGGCTGATCACCACCGGGAAATCTTTCAGCGAGCCTTCGCCGCCGCTGTACTGAGTCAGATTCTTCAACTCTTTTTGCAGCCACGCCGGCGTCAGGTGGCCATACAGGTTTTTATCTTCCACCTCATTGGGATAGGAGGTTTCGATAATCATCCCTTTCAACTTTTTCTGCTCAATCAACGGCCCCAGCGCACGCCAGGCGCTATCGAGATTGCGCGACTGCTCAAGTGCGTCCGCTCCGGTATCACCAAAATAGGCGAAAGAGCCGCTGCGATCGGACACCAGCAACATCGAAGAAGGGTAGCGGTCATGACTGAGCGGATACATCACGCCACTCAAACCAGTCATGCCCAGAGTCACGCGCTGCTGTGGCCGTACCGTTTGCAACCGGTAAGTCCCCAGTCGCGAACCGTTGCCGGAATCAGTGAAGTTAGGCCAGGCCTTCCAGTTAAAATAATGATTACGCAGGGTCAAAATGGTATCGACCTGGGCATAGATATTCTTTTTACTGTCTTCCGGCGAACCGATAATCAGCCCGGCCACGTGGTCCAGATGACCATGGCTGATAAAGTAAGCGCCGATTAACTGGCGGAAGATATAGCCCTGCGGGGTATAAGGCGCAGCCAGTTCAGGGGTGACCTGCGGGAAACTGCCCTTTTCCAGCCCCTTGGCGATGCCCGGTAGCAGTGAGCCGGCATCCAGCGCCAGATACTGCGTCTGATTGTCGCTGCGGATCAGGTAGGAGGTCAGATTGCCGCCCCCCACGCCGCCGTCCACGCCCAGCGCCACCACGTCAAAGCCGGCCTGCGCCAGGGCGCAATAGCCGCTCAGGCACAGGGCCAGCACCTTTTTCATCATTATTTTGCTCCTTGCTGTTGCCTTAATATTCCCCGCGCTTCGCCACTTCAAAGGCCGCCAGCGTCTCCAGCCGCGCCTGTTTGTGGTCGACAATCGGCAGCGGATAATCCAGCACGCGCTGCTGTTGTTCCGCCCAGCGATGGGGTTGATGAATAGCATTGTCCGGTACATCCGCCAGCTCGGGCAACCATTTACGGATAAAAGTGCCTTGCGGATCAAAACGTTCGCCCTGAGTGGTCGGATTAAAAATGCGGAAGTACGGCGCAGCGTCGGTGCCGGTTGAGGCCGCCCACTGCCAACCGCCATTATTGGCCGCCAGATCGCCATCCAATAACTGTGACATGAAATAGCTTTCACCGGCACGCCAGTCGATCAACAAGTCTTTCACCAGAAAGCTGGCGCTGATCATGCGTAATCGGTTGTGCATCCAGCCAGTGGTATTCAATTGGCGCATGGCTGCATCGACAATCGGATAACCGGTCACGCCCTGCTGCCAGGCCTGCAACCGTTCTTGGTTATCCTGCCAGCGTACCCTATCCGTCCATTCGATAAAGGGACGGTGCTTGCATAACGCGGGATAGGCCACCATCAAATGCCGATAAAACTCGCGCCAGATCAGCTCATTGAGCCAGCCGAAGGCACCGCTGTCATGATTTTCCAGCAGCTGCGGACATTCAGCCCGCAGGCGGTTAAAACATTGGCGCGGCGACAACACGCCCATCGCCAGATAAGGCGACAGGCTGCTGGTCCCGGCAATGGCGGGTAAATCCCGCTGCTCGAGGTAATCCTGCACCTGCTCACGGCAAAAGCTGCGTAGCCGCTGTAGCGCCGCTTCTTCCCCGGCGGGGAAATCCTCGTTCGGCTCTGCCGGCGGATAATCAAATGCCTCTGGGATAGCGGTTACCGGTAATGCGCCGCCTGCCCGTGGTTTAGGCGCAGGCAAGGATTGAATGTCGGATTCAGTCAGACGCTGGATAAAGGCTTTACGAAACGGCGTGTAGATTTTGTACATTTCGCCGCTACCGGTCTGCACGCTACCCGGCGGTAACAGCAGGCTGTCATCAAAACTCTGGCAAATCGCCTGCCCGGACAAACGCTGTTCCAGCCGTTGGTCGCGCTGGCGCTCATTGATTTCATACTGGCGATTGTAAAACAGCCTATCCACCTGCTGCTGCGCGCAATACGCCGTCAGCCAGTCAACCGCGGCGGCAAAATCATCACACTGGTGGTAGCCAAGCGGAATGCCGCGTTCGGCAAGAGCCTGCTGCACCTGCAGCAGGTTGGCATGGATAAATGCAGCCTGGCGGGGGGCCATTTCGTGCTGTCGCCATTGTTGCGGGGTGGCGATAAACACCGCCAGCACGCGGGCGTCGGGATCGCTGCAAGCGGCATGCAACGCTTTGTTGTCGGTAATACGCAGATCGTTACGCAACCAGACCAGATGCGTGGTCATAAAACTCCTTGTCAATTAATGGCCATAACGCAGGCGCAACGCCTCGGGATAGGGCTCGAAATAACGCTGATCGGCCAGATAGCGATCGGGGTATTCGGCCATGTAATGTTTGAGCAGAGTAATCGGCGCCAACAGCGGCTGCACACCCTGCCGATAGCGGTCGATCAACTGCGCCAGTTCCTGACGCTGCGCGGAACTCAGGTGACTGCGAAAATAACCCTGTACGTGCATCAGCACGTTGGTATGGTTGCGGCGCGTCGCCTTGTGCGCCAACAGTCTCATCAGACGGCTGCGGTATTCAATGGCGAACGCCTCCAGCGACTCCCATTTATCCACATCAGCCACAAAGCGCCCCAGTTCGCGGTATTCCGGCTGTGAGTGCGCCAGCAGCGACAGCTTATAACGGCTGTGGAAGGCGATCAGCCCACCACGAGTCAGCCCCTTGCGCCACAGCATGTTCAACTCATACAAGGCATAAACGCGTTCGACAAAGTTTTCCCGCAGCGTTGCGTCATTCAGGCGTCCGTCTTCTTCCACCGGCAGCCAGGGCATTTGGCGCTGCAGTTCGGCGGTGAACAACCCGACGCCGCTTTTACGCGCGCCTGCACCGCTCTCATCATACAGCCGTACCCGTTCCATGCCGCAGCTTGGCGAATTAGCGCAGACAATGTAGCCGCACAGATGCTGCAAAGCAGCAATACGCTGGGTGGAAAACTGCTGCATCTGGTCGGTCACATCGATGCTGTCGTCATTGCTGTAACGCAGGGCGACATGATGTTGTTTTTTGATCAACCGCAGCGCCGGGCGCGGGGTCGACAGGCCGATCGCCATTTCCGGGCAAATCGCCTCAAACCGCACATAGGGCGCCAGTTGTTCCACCGCGAAGGCCAGCCGTTTATGGCCGCCGTCAAAACGCACCTTTTCACCCAGCAGGCAGGCGCTGATCCCGACCGGAATTTTGTCACTCATCATGGGCTCCCGCAGCGTTGGATGATGTTAAAAGTGTAGAGGAATTTCCCTCTCAGGACGAACCTTACCAACACAATGACCGAACCGCGCCCATAAAAAAACCCCCGCTGCGAAGCGAGGGTTTCAGGGGACAGCGGCGGCAATCAGTAGAAATCGCAGGCCGCCAGTTCCGCCTGCTGCAGCCAGACCGGTTTATCGCTGGTTTTTGACCAGACGCGGTGCAAATAGCTGTAAAAACGAGCACGGTCACTGCGGAAAAGCATTACCGGTAAAGCCAACACACCTGCCAGGATCACTGCGCTGCGACGCAGGAGAATCCGATGCAATGAATAAGCTGGGTAGATAGACATGCGAACCTCCTTAAAAACGCCCGGCCGTTGATTTGTCTTGCAAACAGCACTGGCGTAAACCATTAAAACGGGATGATTTGGTAACTGGACAAAATTTTAGCGCAATTGATGAAAGTTTACTACTCATCCGACCACTAAACTGGTCAAAAAATCGCAATTAAATGCGTCATCACGTAATTTTGTTACACACAAGTTAATAATTAACTAACCATCGGTTACATTGTGGTTATTTACACCCTGTTTACGCAAACCTTCATCTTCACGCCCCCAAACAGGAGTCCAACTACGCTACGCCCCCCAAAATCGAGGCTAAAAAGCCATTTTCTGCTGTAATTTCAGCCATTTTTATACTTTTTTTACACCGGCCAGCGCTATTTTTTCATCTTCTTTCTACCGCCCTCCCTACACTCGCTCTATCAAAAACTACACCTCTGGAGGTGTCCTGTGAGTATCAGCGTTATTGGTGGTGCGCTGTTGGTCCTGCTGCTGTTGGGCTATCTGGTTTATGCCCTGTTCAATGCGGAGGATTTCTGATGGCAGCTTCAGCCTTTTTATTGATTGCCAGCTTTATGCTGGTGCTTTTGCTGCTGGCCCGGCCGTTAGGCAGTTTCCTGGCGCGCCTGATCGAAGGTGAACCTTTACCCGCGCTGCGTCGGGTGGAGGCCGCCGTCTGGCGTTGCTGTGGCAATACCACCGCTGAAATGAACTGGTGGCAGTACGCGCTGGCAATCTTGTGGTTCAACCTGCTCGGCCTGGCGCTGCTGTTTGCGCTGCTGATGGCGCAAGGCTCGTTGCCGCTAAACCCGCAGGGCTTCCCCGGCCTGTCATGGGATCTGGCGTTCAATACTGCCGTCAGCTTTGTCACCAACACCAACTGGCAGGCCTACAGCGGTGAAAGCACCCTCAGCTACCTCAGCCAGATGGCCGGGCTGGCAGTGCAGAACTTCCTGTCTGCCGCTACCGGTATCGCCGTGGCCTTTGCACTGATCCGTGCCTTCACCCGCCGTTCCAGCGCCACCATAGGTAATGCCTGGATCGACGTGTTCCGTATAACGCTGTACGTGTTGCTGCCGATCTCGCTGCTGATCGCGCTGTTCTTCGTCAACCAGGGCACGCTGCAAAACTTCCTGCCTTACCTGCATATCAGCACGCTGGAAGGCGCGCAGCAGACGCTGCCAATGGGGCCGGTTGCCTCTCAGGAAGCGATCAAGATGCTCGGCACCAACGGCGGCGGCTTCTTCGGCGTCAACTCGGCTCATCCGTTCGAAAACCCGACCGTACTGACCAACTTTGTGCAGATGTTGGCGATCTTCCTGATCCCTTGTGCGCTGTGCTTTTCCTTCGGCCAGGTGGCCGGTGAGAACCGTCAGGGCCATGCGCTGATCTGGGCGATGTCACTGATCTTCGTGGTGGCCGTCGTAGTGGTGATGTACGCCGAGCTGGCCGGTAATCCGCATCTGAGCGAGCTGGGCAGTGCCAGCAACATCAATATGGAAGGCAAGGAATCGCGCTTTGGCATTCTCGCCACCAGCATGTTCTCGGTGGTCACCACCGCAGCGTCCTGTGGGGCCGTCAACGCCATGCATGACTCCTTCACCGCGCTGGGCGGCATGGTGCCCATGTGGCTGATGCAGATTGGTGAAGTGGTGTTCGGCGGCGTCGGTTCCGGCCTGTACGGCATGCTGCTGTTCGTGCTGCTGACGGTGTTTATCGCCGGGTTGATGATTGGGCGTACCCCGGAATATCTGGGCAAAAAAATCGACGTCTATGACATGAAAATGACCGCGCTGGCGATCCTGGTCACGCCGACCCTGGTGTTGCTGGGCAGCGCACTGGCCATCTCTACCGACGTAGGCCGCGCCGGCATTCTTAACCCGGGTGCGCACGGTTTCAGCGAAGTGCTGTATGCCCTGTCCTCCGCCGCCAATAACAACGGCAGCGCCTTTGGTGGGCTGAGCGTCAACACGCCGTTCTACAACCTGCTGTTGGCCTTTGCCATGTTCGTCGGCCGCTTCGGGGTGATCCTGCCGGTGCTGGCAATTGCCGGTTCGCTGTGCGCCAAGAAACGCCAGCCTGCGGGCAACGGTACCTTGCCAACCTACGGGCCGTTGTTTATCGGCCTGCTGGTCGGCACCGTACTGCTGGTGGGCGCATTAACCTTCGTGCCTGCGCTGGCGCTGGGACCGGTGGCTGAGCATTTGCAACTTTGGCTGACCAAATAATCGACGTCATAGAGAGAGAATAAAAGATGACTCGCAAACAACGCGCGCTGTTTGAACCGGCACTGGTCCGTACCGCGCTGATCGATGCGCTGAAAAAGCTGGATCCGCGTACCCAGTGGCGTAACCCGGTGATGTTCGTGGTGTATATCGGCAGCATTCTGACCACGGCCATCTGGCTGGCGATCCTCGCCAAACAGACCGACGGCAGCGCCGCCTTTACCGGCAGCATTGCCATGTGGCTGTGGTTCACCGTGCTGTTCGCCAACTTTGCCGAAGCGCTGGCCGAAGGGCGCAGCAAAGCTCAGGCGGAAAGCCTGAGAGGCACCAAGAAAACCAGTTGGGCGAAGAAACTGGCCGGACCGCGCCGTGAGGGCGCCACCGAGAAAGTCTCCGCCGAGAGCCTGCGCAAGGGGGACGTGGTGCTGGTCGAGGCCGGTGACACCATTCCCTGCGACGGCGAAGTGCTGGAAGGCGGTGCATCGGTGGATGAAAGCGCCATTACCGGTGAGTCCGCACCGGTGATCCGTGAGTCCGGCGGCGACTTCTCATCGGTCACCGGCGGTACCCGCGTGCTGTCCGACTGGCTGGTAGTGCAGTGTAGCGTCAACCCGGGCGAAACCTTCCTTGATCGGATGATTGCCATGGTGGAAGGCGCCAAACGCCGCAAAACCCCGAACGAGGTGGCGCTGACCATTCTGCTGGTGGCGCTAACCCTGGTGTTCGTGCTGGCGACCGCTACGCTGTTCCCGTTCTCGCAATACAGCGTTGACGCCGCCAACGGCGGTTCGGTGGTCAGTATCACCGTATTGGTGGCCCTGCTGGTCTGCCTGATCCCTACCACCATCGGTGGTCTGCTGTCCGCCATCGGCGTGGCCGGGATGAGCCGGATGCTGGGCGCCAACGTCATTGCCACCAGTGGCCGTGCGGTGGAAGCCGCCGGTGACGTGGATGTACTGCTGCTGGATAAGACCGGCACCATCACGCTGGGTAACCGTCAGGCATCCGAATTTCTGCCGGCGCCGGGAGTGAAAGAACAGGAACTGGCCGACGCCGCGCAGCTGTCTTCGCTGGCGGATGAAACGCCGGAAGGCCGCAGCATTGTCGTACTGGCCAAACAGCGCTTTAACCTGCGCGAACGTGACCTGCAGGCGTTGAACGCTACCTTCGTGCCCTTCTCTGCCCAGACGCGCATGAGCGGCGTCAACGTGCAGGACCGCATGATCCGTAAAGGCGCAGTGGATGCCATTCGCCGTCACGTAGAATCCAATCAGGGTCACTTCCCGCAGGCGGTAGACGACCTGGTGGCCAGCGTGGCACGCACCGGTGGTACGCCGCTGGTGGTGGCAGAAGGGCCACGGGTGCTGGGGGTGGTGGCGCTGAAGGATATCGTCAAAGGCGGTATCAAAGAACGCTTTGTCGAACTGCGCAAAATGGGCATCAAAACGGTGATGATCACCGGCGATAACCCACTGACCGCTGCCGCCATTGCCGCCGAAGCCGGGGTGGATGACTTCCTGTCGGAAGCGACGCCGGAAGCCAAGCTGGCGTTGATCCGCCAATACCAGGCTGAAGGCCGTCTGGTGGCGATGACCGGCGACGGCACCAACGACGCCCCGGCGCTGGCACAGGCCGACGTGGCGGTGGCGATGAACTCGGGTACCCAGGCCGCCAAAGAGGCGGGCAACATGGTCGATCTGGACTCCAACCCGACCAAGCTGATTGAAGTGGTGCATATCGGTAAACAGATGCTGATGACGCGCGGCTCGCTGACCACGTTCAGTATTGCCAACGACGTGGCCAAGTATTTCGCCATCATCCCGGCGGCGTTCGCGGCAACCTATCCGCAGTTAAACGCGCTGAATGTGATGCATCTGCACTCCCCCGCTTCCGCCATTATGTCGGCGGTTATTTTCAACGCCCTGGTGATCGTGTTCCTGATCCCGCTGGCGCTGAAAGGGGTGAGTTACAAGCCAATGAGCGCCGCTGCGCTGCTGCGTCGTAACCTGTGGCTTTATGGCGTGGGCGGTCTGCTGGTGCCCTTTGTCGGTATCAAGCTGATCGACCTGCTCCTGGTCGCGCTGCATATCGCCGGTTAATCATTAAGAGGAAATGAAAATGTCTTATTTACGACCTTCACTGGTGATGTTGATCCTGCTGACGTTGATTACCGGTATCGCCTACCCGCTGCTGACCACCGGGCTGTCGCAGCTGTTGTTCTCCGGCGCGGCCAACGGCTCGCTGCTGTACCAGGGCGACAAAGTGGTAGGTTCGGCGTTAATCGGCCAAAACTTTACCAAACCCGAGTATTTCTGGGGCCGCCCTTCTGCCACCGCTGATTCGGCCTATAATGCCATGGCGTCTGCCGGTAGCAATTTGGCCGCCACCAACCCGGCGCTGGATAAAGCCATTGCCGAGCGTGCGGCACAGCTGCGCCAGGCTAATCCGGCGATGAAAGGCCCGATCCCGGTCGATCTGCTGACCGCGTCCGGTAGCGGTCTGGATCCGCAGATCTCTCTTGCGGCGGCACAGTATCAAGTGGCGCGGGTGGCTGCGGCGCGCCAACTGGCACCGGAAAAAATCGCCAAACTGATTGATGAAAGCACCGATCAGGCCACCCCCAACTTTATGGGTGAGTCGGTGGTGAACGTGCTGAAATTGAATCTGGCACTCGACGCATTGAAATAATGCCCCGCGTGTTAAAGGATAAGTAACGGGTCCGGCGTGCCGGACCCGCTTTACGTTGCTGCAAAAAGGAACTCCGATGGTGGAAGAGGAACAACAGCGCCCCGACCCTGATAGCCTGCTGGCGCTGGCCAATGAAAAGCCCCGTGGCCGCCTGAAGGTGTTCTTCGGCGCTTGCGCCGGGGTAGGCAAAACCTACGCCATGCTGCAGGAAGCCCAGCGGCTGCGTGCCCAGGGGCTGAACGTGCTGGTCGGCGTAGTGGAAACCCATGGCCGCAGCGAAACCGCCGCGCTGCTGGGCGGGCTGGATTTGCTGGCGCAAAAGCGCATTCAGTATCGCGGCAGAATGGTGCAGGAGTTTGATCTCGACGCCGCATTGGCTCGTCACCCGGCATTGATCCTGATGGACGAGTTGGCGCACAGCAACGCCCATGGCTCACGCCATCCGAAGCGCTGGCAGGATGTCGAAGAGCTGCTGGATGCCGGTATCGACGTGCTGACCACCGTCAACGTACAACATCTGGAAAGCCTGAACGACGTGGTCGGCGGCGTGACCGGGGTACGGGTACGTGAAACCGTGCCCGATCACGTGTTCGACGAAGCCACCGAGGTGGTGCTGGTTGACCTGCCGCCGGACGATCTGCGCCAGCGTCTGAATGAAGGCAAGGTGTATATCCCCGGTCAGGCCGAACGTGCCATCGAGCACTTTTTCCGTAAGGGCAATCTGATTGCCCTGCGCGAACTGGCATTACGCCGCACCGCCGATCGGGTCGATGACCAGATGCGCGCCTTCCGCGACACTCAGGGGCGTGAACGCGTGTGGCATACCCGCGACAGTATCCTGTTGTGCGTCGGCCATAACAGCGGCAACGAAAAACTGGTGCGTATCGCCGCCCGTCTGGCGGCCCGGCTGGGCTGCCACTGGCACGCAGTCTATGTCGAAACGCCCAAATTGCACCGTTTACCGGAGAGCCAGCGCCGGGCAATTTTGCGAGCGCTGCGGCTGGCGCAGGAGTTGGGGGCCGAAACCGCCACCCTGTCCGAACCTGACGAAGAACGCGCGGTGCTGCGTTACGCCCGTGAGCACAACCTGGGCAAAATCATTATCGGTCGTCGCAGCGAACAGCGCTGGAAACTACGCGGCAGCTTTGCCGATCGCCTCGGCAAGTTGGGTCCGGACCTCGATCTGGTGATTGTCGCGCTGGAAAACGACAGCCCCCCGCAGCCAGGCAAAGAACACGACAGCCGCAACTTTGGCGAGAAATGGCGTATGCAACTGCGTGGCTGTGCCGTCGCCGTCGCACTCTGCGCCCTGATCACTCTGCTGTCCCAGTGGCTGCTGCCGGGCTTCGATCAGGCCAATCTGGTGATGGTTTACCTGCTTGGCGTGGCCATTGTCGCGCTGTTCTTCGGCCGCTGGCCGTCGGTGCTGGCGGCGGTGATCAACGTCGCCAGTTTTGACCTGTTTTTCGTCCAGCCGGAATGGTCGTTTGCCGTCAGCGATATGCAATATCTGCTGACCTTCGGCGTGATGCTGACGGTCGGCATCACTATCGGTAACCTGACCGCCGGCGTACGTTATCAGGCGCGGGTGGCGCGCTACCGCGAGCAGCGGGCTCGTCATCTGTATGAGATCTCCCGTGGGCTGAGCCAGGCGCTGACCACCGAAGACATCGCCAAAACCAGCCGCCACTTCCTCTCCAGCAGTTTCCAGGCCAAAACCGTGCTGCTGCTGCCACAGGAAGACGGCAAGCTGCAGCAAATGGTCGGGGAAACCGGCGGACTGCTGTCGGTAGATGAGGCTATTGCGCGCTGGAGTTTCGACAAGGGCATGCCGGCCGGAGCCGGTACCGATACCCTGCCCGGCGTTCCCTATCAACTGTTGCCGTTAGCCACGTCGAAACAAACCTTTGGCCTGTTGGCCATCGAGCCCAGCAACCTGCGTCAGCTGATGGTGCCGGAACAACAGCGGCTGCTACAGACTTTTGCGGTATTGATTGCCAGCGCGCTGGAACGCTTGCATTTGGCGCGCAGCGCCGAGGAAGCCAAGTTGGACGCCGAACGCGAACAACTGCGCAACTCGCTGCTGGCGGCGCTGTCCCACGATTTACGCACTCCGCTGACGGTGCTGTTCGGTCAGGCAGAAATTCTGACGCTCGATCTGGCGGCGGAAGGCTCCAACCATGCAACCCAGGCCAGTCAGATCCGCCAGCAGGTGCTGAGCACCACCCGGCTGGTGAACAACCTGCTGGATATGGCGCGCATTCAATCCGGGGGTTTTAATCTGCGTAAAGAGTGGCAATCGCTGGAAGAGATCGTCGGCGCATCGCTGCATATGCTGGAGCCGCTGATGACTCAGCATCAAATCAAGGTTGAGCTACCGGCGGAGCTGGTATTGGTTAATTGCGACGGCAGCCTGCTGGAGCGCGTGTTCACTAACCTGTTGGAAAATGCCAATAAATATGCCGGCTACGATGCTACTATCGGTATTCGTGCCCATACTCTGCCAGAGTGGCTGGAAGTCGAAGTCTGGGACGATGGGCCGGGCATTCCCGAAGGGAAAATGCAGCTTATTTTCGATAAGTTTTCTCGCGGCAATAAAGAGTCGGCGATCCCCGGCGTGGGTTTGGGGTTAGCAATTTGCCGTGCCATTATTGAAGTGCACGGTGGCCGTATCTGGGCCGAAAACGGTGCCAACGGCGGTGCCAGTTTCCGCTTTGTGCTACCGCTGGAGAAACCACCAGAAATAGACAGCGAAGCCTTTGATCTTTAATCAAGTCCCGGGAGTCTTGTGAGCAACACGCCAACCAATATTCTGATTGTTGAAGATGAAAAAGAGATCCGGCGTTTCGTCCGTACCGCCCTGGAAAGTGAAGGCCTGCGGGTGTTTGAAAGCGAAACGCTGCAACGCGGGCTGATTGAAGCCGGCACGCGTAAACCGGATCTGATTATTCTCGATTTGGGGTTGCCGGACGGCGACGGGCTTAACTATATCCGCGATTTACGCCAATGGAGCGCCATTCCGGTCATCGTGTTGTCGGCACGCAACGCTGAGGAAGACAAAATCGCCGCGCTGGACGCCGGGGCGGATGACTATCTCAGCAAGCCATTTGGTATTGGCGAATTGCTGGCGCGCGTGCGGGTCGCGTTGCGACGTCATTCCGGTAGCCTGCAGGAAAGCCCGTTGGTCAGCTTCTCAGAAATCACCGTAGATCTGATTAATCGCCGGGTGCTGCGCCAGGGGGAAGATTTGCATCTGACGCCAATAGAGTTTCGACTGCTGGCCGAGTTGCTGGCCAACTCCGGCAAGGTGTTAACCCAGCGGCAGCTTCTTAGCCACGTGTGGGGGCCGAACTACGTCGAACACAGCCATTATCTGCGAATTTATATGGGCCATCTGCGGCAGAAACTGGAGGCCGACCCGGCCCGGCCAAAACACTTGCTGACCGAAACCGGCGTCGGTTACCGCTTTATGCCTTGAAGTTAACGGGCGCAGCATGCGGCGCCCCTACTGTTGTGGGCCTTTCTTCAACCCTATCATAAATTCCTTGAACGCTTCGCGCAGCGGTGCAAATACCGGATGCTTGCGGTTTTCGATCATCACTTCGGAAAACAGCTTAAGGCCAACGGCAAAGGCCGCACTGTTGTTCTCGCCAAAGTTCAGATCTTCACGCGCTTTGATGCGCTCAACTATTCCAAGAATGTCGTCGTGGTTTTCTACTTCAAAACTCAGTGGCGCTTTCTCTACCGGCTCGCCTTTGCGATCGCTCAGGGCTTCAACGGTGATGCGGAAACGGTGGCCTGGCATTATTCATTCTCCTGTGCCGTCGGGGTAATGTTCATTTCGCTTTCAATCGCCGCCACGGCGGTCAGCAGCGCCGCATTAATGTTCTCAACCTGCTGCGGTGAAAGATCGGCACGCATCACGTTGCCACGTAGCAAACTGCGCAGGCGGTTCATGGCATCAGAGATGCCCTCTGCCAGATTGCCGT
This sequence comes from Serratia sp. S4, assembly GCF_000347995.1. Lineage (NCBI taxonomy): Bacteria > Pseudomonadati > Pseudomonadota > Gammaproteobacteria > Enterobacterales > Yersiniaceae > Serratia > Serratia sp. S4. The sequence continues at coordinate 1,324,283 of NZ_KB661120.1, read as the reverse complement.
GATGATGATGACCGCGATCGGCACCGGCCAAACGGGCCAGGATCACGTCGACAACGGCCTGGTGCTTTTGCAACTCATTCTGCCCCAGTTCGGTGATCTGATAACTTTTGCGGCCGTTGCTGCTGGTGACAGGCTCGAGGAAATCCTGCTCTTCCAACAGCGTCAGGGTCGGGTAAATCACCCCTGGGCTTGGCACGTACAGGCCGGAAGAAGCCTCATCAATGGCCTTGATCAGTTCATAACCGTGGCTCGGTTTGCGTGCCACCAGCGCCAACAGCACCAACCGCAGGTCCCCATGTTCAAACATACGCTGACGGCCACCACGACCGCCGCGTCCGCCCCGGCCATGCTCTTCGCCGTGATCGCCGCCAAAGTGATGACGTCCGCCGCGGCGGCGATGATGATGACAGTGCCCTTCTTCGTGCTCAGGGTGACCGCCGTGACGACGGTGTGAATCTAAACGGTGAAACATAGCTATACCTCTCAATAGATAGTTAGTTGACGAGGTGGTTTAGATATATCTAAACGACTTCGATATAGCTAATCTAGATCGATATATCTAAATGCGCAAGCGCTGTTCGTAAAATAGATATATCTAAATTGCAGGCATAAAAAAAGCGCTGTAAAAACAGCGCTTTCATCGGGAGTGGGGAAAACTTACTTGGCGGAAGCCAGCACTGCGCTGACGATTTCGACCGCTTCGTGCTCGATCTTTTCGCGATGTTCGGCCCCCAGGAAGCTCTCACAATAAATCTTGTAAGCCTCTTCGGTACCGGAAGGACGCGCTGCGAACCAGCCATTGTCAGTCATCACTTTCAGGCCGCCAATGGCTGCGCCATTGCCCGGTGCTGCGGTCAGACGTGCGGTGATCGGATCACCCGCCAGGGTATCGGCCTTGACCATTTCCGGTGACAGCTTGGACAACGCGGCTTTCTGCGCTGAGGTTGCCGGCGCCTGAATGCGGTTGTAGCTCGGTGCGCCAAAGCGTTTGGCCAGATCTTCGTAGTGATTTTGTGGGTTTTCACCGGTGACTGCGGTGATTTCCGCCGCCAACAGACACATAATCATGCCGTCTTTATCGGTAGACCAAGGTTTGCCGTTGAAACGCAGGAAGGATGCCCCAGCGCTCTCTTCGCCACCAAAGCCCAGGCTGCCATCGTACAAGCCATCGACAAACCATTTGAAGCCCACTGGCACTTCCACCAGTTTACGGCCCAGAGAGGCGACCACGCGGTCAATCATTGCACTGGAAACCAGCGTTTTGCCCACCGCCACATCGGCGCCCCACTGTGGACGATGCTGGAACAGGTAGTTGATGGATACCGCCAGATAATGGTTCGGGTTCATCAGGCCTTTCGGCGTAACAATGCCGTGGCGGTCGTAATCCGGGTCGTTGGCGAACGCCAGATCGAACTTGTCACGCAGCGCCAGCAACCCCCCCATCGCCGGCACTGACGAACAGTCCATTCGGATCACGCCGTCGTGGTCCAGGTGCATAAAGCGGAAGGTCTGATCGATAGAGTCGTTCACCAGCGTCAGATCCAGCTTGTAATGCTCGGCAATACGCTGCCAGTAGGCAATGCCGGAACCGCCAAGCGGATCGACGCCCAACTTCAGGCCGGCACGCTGGATAGCAGGCATATCGACAATATCCACCAACCCTTCGACGTACGGCTGCACCAGATCTTGTGCGTGCACGCGGCCGCTGTTCCAGGCCTTGTCCAATGACTGACGCTGAACGCCTTGCAGCTGCAAAGACAGCAGTTCATTGGCGCGCTTTTCAATTACCGAGGTCAGATTGGTGTCGGCCGGGCCGCCGTTGGTCGGGTTATATTTGATGCCACCGTCTTCCGGGGGATTGTGAGACGGGGTAATAACGATGCCGTCGGCCAATGCCCCACCGTTGCGGTTATGGCACAAAATGGCATGGGATACCGCAGGGGTTGGCGTGAAGCCATTATTTTCCTGCACGACAACATCGACGCCATTGGCGGTCAACACTTCCAGCACAGAAATAAAGGCAGGCTCAGACAGCGCATGAGTGTCTTTGCCCACGTAGCATGGGCCGGTTACCCCTTGCTGATGGCGGACTTCCGCAATCGCCTGCGCAATAGCGAGAATATGGTTTTCATTAAAGCTATGGCGCAGAGCGCTGCCGCGATGGCCCGAAGTACCGAACTTCACCGCGTGTGCTGCATTGCCGGCTTCAGGTTGCAGTACATAGTACTGCGACGTCAGCTGGGCTACGTTGATCAAATCGCTTTGCTGAGCCGGCTGCCCGGCACGTGGATTATTCGCCATCGACATATCTCCCTCATCCCTGTCCTGCGGCCTGGCAATATGTCGCTCACGGCCACCATGACGGGCTGTTCGCTAAATTAGATAGTGCCGCAAACTTTTTCTGTCAGTTCCGCTGGGAACTGCATAGCCTGCATGATGTGTTCCACCATGCTGCGTTTACGACCGGTATTGGTATTGGTGATCACCCAGTAAGGCGTGCCCGGAACGTGCTTTGGTTTGGTGTGCGTTCCGTTCGCCAGCAGGGTTTGCTGATCGCCGGCAAAATAGGTGCGGGTACGTCCATGTAACGCCTCGGTCGCCGTGGCAAAACCGGCCGCGTCGAGGGTATACAGGGTGGAAAGTACCAGCATAAAACGGTTCACCGCTTTGTTCTGCTCGGCATATTCATCCGACAACAGCAGCTCACGCACGGCACGTACGCGATCGCGCGGGCGCGACGCGGCAACAATTTTATCCTGTTCAGCGCTCTGAGCACTGGCAGCCGGCATCGCACGTAACGGCTGACCTGCGGTAAATTTCAACATGCGGCGCAAAATATCGGACGCGCTCTCACCAATATGTTGCGTGTGGCTGGCAATATAACGGTAGAGCTCTTCGTCGACTTCAATAGTTTTCATCTTTATCCAGTACTGTTTTTTTCTACTTAGAACCTGAAGCCAGATCCTGCATTCAAGCCATGGGATTATAAGGTTAAAAGCGCAGATGCGAACATCACAATGTGCCTCAACACGGCAAAAGCAGATAATTACCTAAAGCCTGCCTGGCATCGGCTCTGCTAACCCATCACCTTACCATGAAAAATCCGCGTTATTCATCGTGTGTTTTAATCATGATACCCTAATCTGAATCTCACTCAGTATGAACTTCGCCATGAAATTACATTATCAACTGCTGGCCTGCGAGTCCGACGCTCTGCCGGTTGTCCTGATCCACGGGCTGTTTGGCAATCTGGACAATCTGGGCGTACTGGCGCGCGATCTCAACCAACAGCACAGCGTGATTAAAGTCGATCTGCGCAACCACGGCCTATCGCCACGTTCAGAGGTGATGACCTACCCGAAAATGGCAAAGGATCTGTTGGCGCTGCTGGATGATTTGCAGTTGGACAAGGTCATTGTGATCGGCCACTCGATGGGCGGCAAAGCAGCGATGGCGCTGACGGCAATCGCACCTGAGCGAGTGGAAAAACTGATCGTTATTGACGTGGCACCGGTGGATTATCAAACCCGTCGCCACGACGAGATTTTTGTCGCCTTACAAGCCGTAAGTGCGGCCGGTATCACCCAACGCCAGCGGGCGGCAGAACTGATGCGCGATTACCTGAAGGAAGAAGGAGTGATCCAGTTCCTGCTGAAATCCTTCCACCAGGGCGAATGGCGCTTTAACCTGCCGGTGCTGATCGAACAATACGAAAACATCACCGGCTGGCAGGAGGTTCCCGCCTGGCCGCATCCCACATTATTCATTCGTGGTGGTCTGTCGCCCTACGTGCAGGACAGCTACCGCGCAGATATTGCCCGCCAGTTCCCGCAGGCTCGCGCGCATGTGGTCGCCGGCACCGGGCACTGGGTTCATGCGGAAAAACCGGAGGCGGTGCTGCGCGCAATTCACCGTTTTCTCGGCGAAGCCTGAGTCGACCAGCCCTTTAGCCTGATGCGTAGAGCCGCCCAAAACAATCATCTGGTGAAAAAACGCGCTAAAGATAACGGCTTAGCACGTTTTCGGCTCAGTTAAGCATTGTCGTTGCTCCACCTGCTGGGGTAATATGGCGCGCTATAATTTTGCCGCCGTGTCGAGCGTGTTGATTAACGCCTGGCTGGGGGTGAATTTGGGTTAGGGTTTATTGGCCCGAAGTGTGTTAACCGAACCATCCAGAAGCGTCTACGCGCTTTTAGATGCAAACTCCCTTGCAGTACCGCTACCTATGGCAAAAGAACAAACGGATCGCACGACGCTGGATCTGTTCGCAGATGAACGCCGTCCGGGGCGCCCGAAAACCAACCCGCTATCCCGAGATGAACAGCTTAGAATCAATAAGCGTAATCAGCTTCGACGCGATAAAGTCCGTGGCTTACGGCGTGTGGAACTGAAGATCAACGCGGATGCGGTGGACGCTCTGAACAAACTGGCGGAACAGCGGAACATCAGCCGCAGCGAGCTTATTGAGCAAATGCTGTTGGCACAACTGGCGGACGACCAGCCAGAACATTGATCATTGCAGCCGCACATGCGGCGCGGCGTTAAGGATGACGCCCGATCAACATCATTTTATTCCACCCGGTATCGCATAAACGTGATAAAACCCCGGGGTAAATTTCTGGCATGATACGCAATTACCGGTGAGGGCTCCCCTTGCCATGGCATCATTTTAATCGGTGTTATCGTGGTCAGCGCTAACATCGTGTAATGCAATTTATTGAATTTAAAGGTTATACGCGATATGGCTAATGTAGGCATTTTCTTTGGCAGCGACACTGGCAATACCGAAAACATTGCCAAGATGATCCAGAAAATTCTTAAGCAACAGTTCGGTGACGATGTGTGCGAAATTCACGACATCGCCAAAAGCAGCAAAGAAGACCTGGAAGGCTTCGACATTTTGTTGCTCGGTATTCCAACCTGGTACTACGGCGAAGCCCAGTGTGACTGGGATGACTTCTTCCCAACGCTGGAAGACATCGACTTCAACGGCAAGCTGGTAGCCCTGTTTGGCTGCGGCGATCAGGAAGACTACGCAGAATATTTCTGTGATGCGATGGGCACCATCCGCGACATCATTGAACCGCGTGGCGCTGCCATAGTCGGCCACTGGCCAACCAAAGGCTATCATTTCGAAGCCTCGAAAGGTTTGGCAAGCGACAGCCACTTCATTGGCCTGGCGATTGACGAAGACCGTCAACCTGAACTGACCAATGAGCGTGTTGAAGGTTGGGTAAAACAAATCGTCGAAGAGCTGAGCCTGGCCGAGATCGTCGGCTAACGCCAAAGGTTGAACAAAAGCCCTGCAAAGTGCATAGTGTTGCCAGCAGGGCCATCATTGGCAGTACTGATTACTGCAATCGAAGATACATATTTGTAACTTCCCACATCGTCAAGGTAAACTGAGTTATCGGTTTATCCCGCCCATCAAGACGTTGCGTGTGTAACATGCAATAGTGCAATTATATCTTTGTTAACAACCGGCGGTTTCTATTTAGGTCAACCGGTTCTATAATGAGACGCAATTAACTCTTTGTGCCGACCGATGCCACAGGCGAGAACGCCTCAACTTGATTAGCATAGTAACAGGACTGAATCCGCATGACTGACAACAACACCGCATTGAAGAAGGCCGGCTTAAAAGTCACGCTTCCGCGACTCAAAATCCTGGAAGTACTGCAAAATCCGGAATGCCATCACGTCAGTGCGGAAGATCTGTACAAAAAACTGATAGATATGGGCGAAGAAATTGGCCTGGCTACGGTTTACCGCGTACTGAACCAATTTGATGATGCCGGCATTGTGACCCGTCACAATTTCGAAGGCGGCAAGTCCGTGTTCGAACTGACCCAGCAGCATCACCACGATCACCTGATTTGCCTGGACTGCGGCAAAGTGATCGAATTCAGCGATGAATCTATCGAAGCTCGTCAGCGTGATATCGCCAAACAGCACGGCATCAAACTCAGCAATCACAGTCTGTACCTGTACGGCCACTGTGCAATTGGTGACTGCCGCGAAGACGAAACTCTGCACGATAAAAAATAATGCCCTCAACCAGCATTAAGAACCGCCTTCATGGCGGTTTTTTTATGCCCATAGCCCGGTGACTAACAGATAAAAAAATCCCCGGACAGGTCCGGGGAAAGTTCACAGCTTGAAATACAACAATTGCAGCGGCACTTCTCTCTCGCTTCCCACTTACACTCACTTCACCGTCAACTCACCCGCCGACACGCGGGTGGGCAAACCTCTTCACAGCTCATACTCAAGAAACAGCAGCCGATCAAAAAATAACGACCAGGCCTGATCGAACACACCACGGACACGGAACCCTTTGTTCAGATAAATTTGGCTGGCCTCACTGCTTTGCCATACGCACAGCACGATATTTTTCGCCTGTTGCCGATCTGCCCGCTGCTTTATCAGGGCAAACATCTGATTAAAATGCCCTTGCCCGCGGAATTGGCTCTCAATTGCCAGACTGCAGATAAAATAATCGTCAGCAACGCACTGGCTTTGCACAAAGCGATCGTATGCCTCATCAAGCGACCTCATTTCATCGCGATAAAGGTAGTCCGCTTCTATGCCATACAGTTCGCTAACGGTGGCCGCGTTGAAAAAGCCGACAAACTCTCCACGCCGGTCGTAAGCCACCGTGATCAACCCCAGATAAGGCTCAATATTTTGTGCCTGCTGTAACGACACCAGATCCAGTCCGGCCCGGTTGCCAACAGAACAGTACTCAAGGTAACTGGTACTAAAAATCAGCTTCGCCATGCGGGTTTTATCGGCTTCACTCGCCTGTCGTCCTGGTAGAAAATGCAATGCCCCGCCCGGCTCCGGCAGCACCGCTTCCCCTATTCCAGCAGTCGGACACCAGTAATTACCCGCCGTAATCTGCCGCCGGTTATCGGCGATCAGGTACTCGCCAAATAGCTGGTTTACCCGATCAAGCGTGCGGTCATGGGAAAGCACGGAATAATAGTGGTAATGGTCGATATCGGAACGGATCTGCGCTGGATAGGCCATACGCGGCACTTCATCGACGGTAAATATTTCCGCATAACGAGCCAGATCCAGCGGCTGTTCGAGCTGCCAATCCAGCTGTTCCAGGCGGCTGACGCATTGCTGGTAGCTAAACTGTTCCTCCTGCGACAGCGGTAGCCGCTCATTGGTGATCACATCTTCCAACAGACGCATACCACGGATACCACAGGTGACTGCCTGTGGATGCGCATCATAATGGACGCCATAATCCTGACAGAAGCGGTCGTGACTGAGGAAGGACCGGCCTATGTGGCGACTCCACAGCTGATAAAAGGGATCAAACAATTTCCGCTCATAAACCGAATTCTTGTCCGGCACTTCACCGCTTTGCGCCGCATAGATCTGATCCAACCCTGCCAACATCCGGCACAGCGAGATATCTCCTTTGCGGCTGATAATCATGCCGGTTTCATCGAGAAACAGATTCAACCAGCTAACATGGCTGACTTCCCCTGCGGGCAGAAACTGAAGATAATCCGGTAATTCTGGCTTGGTCAAAAACAGCGTCGCCGATCGGTGGGGAATGGTATCGATATCCATGTACAGTCCCCCCATCTCGATCAAAATCAGAAAACGGAAGTAGTCGGAAAGCGTGGCGTAATAACGCTTATCGTGCAGTTGATGGATAAAGCCCAGGTTGTCGCCGACCCTTTTTTGCGCCAGCTCGCTCAGCGAATGCACCTGCAGGCGATGATTACCGGCATCATACTCCCCCAGGTAGCCGCCTTTTATCACCGGTACGGGGATGAAACACGTATCCCTTGCCAGTTGCTGCGCGTCCCAAACCCATAACATGCCGACCCAGTCATTCGTCTCGACGCTAGCCACCACCTGCTGCGCGTCGCCCCACTGGGAGATAACCTCTCTGGCATCGTCAGGGATAGCGCCCCCCAACCAGATACGGTGCAGCCGTTTTTCACTCGCAACCAGCGGACGAGTGGGCACGCAGAACAACGAAGAACAGCGGTCGGCATTGAATAAATGCCCGTGCGCTGCCCGCCACTCGCGCAGTTGAGCGACACCGCGCTGAAAACTTTCCAGCCGTGCCGGTGAAGTCTGGCGCTGATATTTAACGAACTCAAACTTCAGCTCGCTGATCCGCGCTTCGTATTCTGCCCGGAACAGATCATCCTGCAGAACACCCAAATGCCCGTCGTTAAGCTTCATCGGCCAGCATCCTTATCGATGGCATCGTTGCACAGCGGCTGTAACCCTGCGGATTTTTGCTTTGCCATGACCAGGCATCACACACCATTTTTTCCAGACTGCGTTTAGCTTGCCAGCCCAGCTTTTCTGCCGCCAACGATGGGTCGGACCAACACTCGGCAATATCTCCCGCACGCCGGGGATTAAATTGGTAGGCGATTTTGAAGCCACAGGCACGTTCAAACGCCCGAATAATCTCCAGCACCGAGTAGCCTTTGCCAGTGCCCAGGTTATAGACGTTAAAACCTGGCTGCAGGTTATCCAGCGCTTTCAAATGCCCTTCGGCCAAATCCATAACGTGAATGTAATCACGTACCCCGGTACCATCGCTGGTAGGGTAGTCGTTGCCATACACCGGCAACACCGCGAGTTTGCCAATAGCCACCTGCGCCAGATAAGCCAGAAGATTATTGGGAATGCCGGCGGGATCCTCACCAATCAAGCCGGACTCGTGCGCCCCGGCCGGATTAAAATAACGCAGCGCGGTGATCGCCATCTGCGGGGCCGTGGAAGCGAACTCCGCCAGGATCTGCTCGACAATCAGCTTGGAAGTTCCATAAGGATTAGTGGTCTGCCCAACACGGCAATTCTCCGTCAGAGGGGTATATTCCGCCGGTCCATAAACGGTGGCCGAAGAGCTGAAAATAAATTGCTTAACGCCGGCATGGCGCATTCTGTCCAGTACGATCAATGAGCCGGAAATATTATTTTGATAATATTTCAGCGGCTCTTCGGTAGATTCCCTGACCGATTTCAAACCCGCAAGATGAATAACCGCATGAATATCATGCTGACGAAAGATATGATCCAACAAATGGTGTTGCTGAATATCCCCATGATAAAAATTCACTTTTTTACCGGTTAATCGCTCGACCCGAAACAAAGACTCTGACGAACTGTTGGACAGGTTGTCCAGTACGACAACTTCCTCCCCCCTTTCCAACAGCGCCAACACCGTATGCGAGCCGATATAACCGGCGCCGCCCGTCACCAATATAGCCATTATATTTCCTTGTTTATGCTTAAAAATAAACGATTCACTCAGAAACCACCTAAACTTCCCGGGTTTTAAAACCGACAGGTAAAGCAATACAAAGCAGTAATATGGCTAACAGATAAACGGAGGAATGCGGCCCGTATTCGGTCAGGATCCCTTGTAATATTCCGGCCAGGATCACACCGGTAGAAATACTGTTGGTGAATAAAGTGGTGGCCATGCCCGCCCGTTCCGGCATTAAATCCTGGAAATACAGCATGCCGACTGTGGCAATAATGCCGATAAATATCGCGTTGAACAGCTGCCAGACCAGTAACCCGGCGGCCGAGGTAAACCACAGCATCCCGGCATAAAACAGTATGCCGGCCACCATCGCCCCCGCCATCATCAGGCGCTTGCCCACCCGGTTTACGTAGCGCCCTACCAGGATCATGATGGGGATTTCGATCGCGGCGGCGACGCCCATCATCCAGCCGGTCAGACTTTGCGGCAAACCCAACTCGGCAGTGATATACAACGGCACATCAATCAGATACATGGCGCTGCAGGTCCACATCAATACCGAGGCGAAAAACAACCGGCTAACGTCTTTATCGAAGACCGTTTTTTGCGGTATGGCGATTTCATTACCCACAGGCGGGCGGGTGACCTCGGGTAATATCCACCAGGCCAGCAGCGTGACCAGCAAGAATATGCCGGCAGCAAACATAAACATGGCCGTGAAGCCATAATTCACCACCAGCATAAAAGCCAATGGTGGGCCAAAAACCCAGGCCAGCGAAAGTTGGGCGCGCATGATGGCGCTGAACATAGCGACGTTTTGCGATGACCGCTCCCCGTACTCACGCGCCAGAGCGAATAATTGCGGTATCGCCGTATTGGCGATGGCGGTTAGCAGCACGCCCGCGGTAATTAACGTCAGGTAATTGCGATTAAAAGCAAATAACAGACAGTTTCCCGCCGCCAATAAATAACAGATTAAAATCAAATGGCGCCGGTCGCGCTGGCGATCTGATTTTTTCGCCAGCAAAAAACTGACAATAATGCCGACCCCGGCGTTTACTGCATAAAAAAAACCGACCCATAATGACGTCACCCGCACCTCGGTGGTGAGGAACAGGCTCAGGGTCGGTATTTGCAGCGCCCCGGCAATGCCGGAAAAAAAAGCAACGACCATAAAGGTCAGCCGTATCGAATTCATCGCTGATTACCACCGGTCGCTGCTGTTAACGATCAATAACGGCCCGCCTGCGAACAGACGGGCCGTGGTTTATGATTTACACTTTCTCAGCGCGGCTATAACGCTTGCCGTCCGGACTGACCGCACGGACCAGCACCTCGCCGCTGACCCCAGGTTTAGCCTTGGCGTCGTAGCGCTGCCATTGCTTACCGCCGTCGGTTGAATACTCAATGCCCAGACCCGGCAACGAGATATTGGCCTCCAGCTTGCCCCCCATCACGCGGGCGCCCGGTACCGGCAGCCGATAACTCACGCCGCCCTTGTCCAGTTTCGCCAACTCTCGCTGACCGAGGATATTGGCAAAGCGCAGCCAGTCGCGGTCCAGTTTTTTGCTGTCGATAAAGTGGGTTTCGCCGCCTTTATATTCACGCCCCGCCTGATAATCCTGCTCCCAGCCGGCCCGGTGCCATGCACGCTCGGCCACCGACAATGAACGTGGGAAGATCATGTATTCCATTTGCTCGTCGGTACGCTGAGTTTCACTCCACATTTGGGCAGAAATGCCGTAAGCACCCGGCCACGGCTTGTCGCTCTTGGCGGTAAAGTGATTGCCATCGCGGTCAACCGAGGTTTCGGCGTTCTGCGGCAGGTTGTTCGGCGCGAAGCTAAACATTTTCTGCTCGTCGCTGAAACGAGTCCCCCAGTAATAACCACGCTCGTCCGGGTTCACCTCATACGGGAAATCCATATAGACGTAATCCGGGTTGGAGAGGATCACTTCGTAGCCTTTGTTCGCCCAGTCATTGGCACTATCAAAACCGCCCCAATACAGGGTATCCCAGAAGTTCACCCCAACGCGTTGAGTGGCGAAGGCCTTGGCGTTTTTCGCATCTTTCAGGCCGTCCTGCCAGGCCTGCATTCTGTCGATGCCATGCGCTTTCACCAGTTGACTGACTTCCACGCCAAAGTAGCTTGGCAGATGTTCCATATCGGCGACTTTGCCGTCTTTGATCATCTTTTGGCACACCTGGGATTTCGCCCAAGGCTTATCTTCTTTGCTCTGATCGATGATGCCTTTGCCTGCTTCTGGCTTGGTAAGGTCGGTATAGCCTGCCCCCAGGCGAATGTTTTTCGCTTCGTCGCCGCCAAAGTGCCAGGTGCGCAGAGGCTGCCCGGCCTCTTTATGCATCTGGGCAATTTCACCAATCACCTTATCGACAAAGCGCTTGGACGAATCCAGGCAAGGGTTAAGGTAACTTTGACGGTTAAAATACTGCACCGAGGTGGTATTGGAAGTATCGGTCGGATCCACCAGGCGGAACTCATTGGCCTGCTGCTCTTTACCGGCGGCATGCAGCTTTTTATAGCGGGCCTCCATCGAGACCACGGCGGCACGGGCATGTGCCGGCATATCGATTTCCGGGATCACTTCAATCTGACGCGCCTGGGCGTATTTAATGATCTCGATGTAATCCTGACGCGAGAAGAACCCGCCATACACCTCAGGCCCCTGGCCGTACTGTGGCAGCAGGCAGGTAGTTTCGCTCAGGTCATGACAACGCCGGCCCCCGACTTCGGTCAGTTCAGGCAAGCCTGGGATGGCAATACGCCAGCCTTCGTCGTCGCTAAGATGGAAGTGGAATTTGTTGAGCTTATAAGCCGCCATCTGATCGAGTAAACGCAGTACCGCATCTTTCTGATGGAAGTTACGTGCTACATCGAGGAAGATGCCGCGGTACTGGAAGCGTGGTGCATCCCTGGCCTCCAGAGTGGCGATTTTAGCGCTGCCGTCGGTCGGAACCAGCGACAGAATAGACTGCAGGCCATAGAACACCCCGGCCTGATCGAAGCCAATAATTCGCGCTTCCTTATTGCCAATTTTCAGCTCATAGGCTCCCGGCACGGCCAGTTCACCTTTAAATTTACCCGGCTGAATATCGGTTTTAATCGGGTAGCCCGCCGCGTTATGGGTTATGCCCAACAATGCAAAACGTTGAATGGCGGCGTCCGCTGCCGGTTTGGCCAGCGCACTCAGCTCCAGCGCCACGCCGTTGTTCAGACTCACATCTTGTGGATGTACTTTCACTTGCAACGGCGTCGGTACGATCTGGCCGCGCAGCGAAACTGCAGGCAAGGTTTTCAACTCGGCGTTTTTGGTAAAGCGGGAGGCCGGAGTCATCAGGATATTGTTGTCATCCTTGATGCGCTTCCATTGATCGCCACTAAAGGGGGTCACAAACTGGCTGAGATCTTCGGTATCGGTGTTGACCAGAATTTTTGGCTTGGCATCGCCAGAGGTGGCGTACCAACGTGGTACGAAGTCGGTTTTAAACAGTTGCCAATATTCGGCAATAATCGGGATCTCAACCGTTTGACCGGCCGGGAAGCCGGTAAATTTATCGGTAGGTTCCAGTTTGTACAAGTCACCGGTCAAATGAGCTATTTTGAACTGCTCGTTATCCACCCGCATGGTCTGACGGGCGCTGTGGAAGTAAATCGCCCAGTCGTGACCTTTGATCTCCTGATGATCGTTGGTCAGGCGGATCAACACCTTGTTGCAGGCCGCCCAGTCGGCACCCAATTTACCGCAATCCAGGCCGCTGTCGGCGGCCCGGTTATCGACCATTTTCAAATTCAATTTTAACTGGCTCAGTTGATCCACCAGCGGCTGATTGGCCAGCGCATTCCCCGCGCTGCCAAATAATCCAACGGTTGCCGTTAATGCGGCAAGCGTACTCAATTTGAATTTGTTCATTTTTAACATCATCCTTAATTATTGTTATCGTGGATCTCTTGCCAAATTTTGCCGCACTGGGCGTCATAAGCCTGACCGTTACCACTGTGAACCGCCTGAATGCAGTTCTGATAATCCATCACCCGCACCGTTTCTTTTTCGGCAAACTGCTGGTGTTGCTTCTCTTGTTTCAGCACGTTCAGCACCGCCTGGCACGACTGCAGTTTTTCCGGTGAGCCTTCTGCGGTATTAATGCAGGCGCTGTAGGCCTGTTTCAGCTTGGCATCTTCCGGTGGTGCGGTTGGCTGTGCGCAGGCGCTCAACGTGACGACCGCGGCTAACATCAGCATGATTTTTTTCATCGTTATATTCCCGTTAAGTTTCAAAAACGCTGTCCCCGGCGCTGCCGCCGGGGAACGCATCAGAAAATGGTAAATGGCGCGATAACCATGAATTTGACGTCTTTCTCATCCTGGAAGATGTTGCCGTAACCGCCACCCCAGCTTGGGATGTTGGTGTGGTTGTCATACTGGGTGTAGTGCAGTTTCAGCAAGGTGCCTTTGGCGCGACCTTCCTGAATGGTGTACAACGCGTCCAGGCTCCAGGCGCTCTCTTTCAGGCGCTGGCTCTGGTCGTACATCGGGTTGGTGCTTGGCTTGGCATCCCAGGCGTAAACGTAAGAACCGCCCACCGCCATGCCCGGCAGGTTCCAGTTGCTCAGGTCGTACATTACCCCGGCGTAAACCGCTTTTTCGCCGTTGGCGTTGAAGTCGGAACGGTTATCCCACCAGACGTCGAGACGACCGTTGGAGGAGGCGTAAGTTGGGGTCATACGTTGCAGGAAGTAGCCCTGGTTGCCCTCGGCCTTGACCATGGTCCCTTCAAGGCGCCAGTTGAACTGACCAGTGGTGTAACCGAAGGTCAGCGCCTGCAGCCAGGCCAGGCCGTCGTAAATGCTGTTTGGGTCGTTCTTGTCGCTGATGCGATCTTCGGTACCATAGAACTGGTAGCTGGTGGTCAGCGGGTTGCCCACCAGATCGAATTTGTAAGATGCCTTGGTGAAGTACTGATTCACATAACCTTCGGCCTGACCAAAAGCGGCCTCCAACACCAGGTCATTTTTAAAATCGTACTTGGCACCCAGTGAGTGCAAATAAGAAACGCCGGTGGTTTTATCGTTCTGGCGGAAATCATCCATTTCGATATGCCATGGCGCTTTGTATTTATCTGTCCACATGTAGGAGAAACTCAAAGCACCGGCATCGCCGTAATCAAAGTTTGCTCCCGCTTCAGCGCCCCGGTAGGTACCCGGCATAAAACTCCAGTGTGGGGCAATCAGCGTTTGCCCGCTTGGCTGGATATAACCGGCGCGTGCCCAGACGGGGCCATACTTGAATTTACCGGCGGCCTTGTACAGGCTGATGCCGCCTTTATCGCCGGAGTAGTCTTCATCATAGGTACGGTTTTTGGAGGAAAATGCGATTTCATTCGGGTGACCGCTGGCGCTGGATTCGGCCAGCTCAATGGCGGTAAAGGCTCCCACATCCAAACCGAACATGTCCCAGGCATAGCCCGAGGCGAAATCCAGGCTCAGGTTGGCGGTCGAGTGTGACAGGTTGGTAGTGTATTTATTGTAATCGTCACTGGTCGGGTTGAGATCTTTACGGTCACGTTCACGCTGCCAGTAATACACACCGCCGGTCATCGTGGAATCATCGATAAATCCTGCGGCTTTCGCCTCAGGGGCCATGGCAAACCCTGTTCCCAACAGCGCACCCGCGACTGCGAGCGCCAGCGTTTTACGCTGAGCACCGTGCGTACCCATAATGAAATTCCTCTTTGACTTAACTTTAAAAGTTGCAGTCGCCCGTGTTCACCACTGCCCTGCACGACCGCTAATAAAAAACCCAATCGGGTAAAAAATATTGCTGACGGGTTAAAATCCCACAGCACTTATTGCTACAGACAGACTATTTTTCGCGACGCGAATTATCAAATGAATTATGAGAGAGATTTGTCAAAGTATGACAAAGAGCACATATCGATGAGATTATGTTACGTGGCTACGCAAAGAGGCTGTCGAATAAAAAATTCAATAAAATCAGAATAAAAATTAATATCAGGTCAATCAGAGACGATTAATGGTTTCAGCCTAAGCAAAAAGGTCAGCCAAAAGAAAAAACATGAGAGCGCTCTCTAAATGACATTAATTCGCATCACGAATATATAAGGCAATGTTATATGACTAATGATTTTTATCAAGAAATTGCTGATAACAACCCTTCGATAAAAAATTAAAAATAGATTGAGGAATTAAAAGCATTAACGGGGGAGAAAAACCGGGCTGGCGGACAAAAAAAAGCGCAACCGAAGTTGCGCTTTATCGCATTAGCTTTTGATCAGCACTCAGGCGCCAATTTTAGCCCAGGTATCGCGCAGGCCCACGGTGCGGTTAAACACCAGATGCTCGGCCGAAGAGTGACGGTTGTCAGCACAGAAATAACCTTCACGTTCGAACTGGTAGGCTTTTTCCGGCTGTGCGGCCGCCAGACTTGGCTCAACAAAGCCGTGCTTGATAACCAGTGACTCCGGGTTAATGGTGGTGAGGAAGTCCTCTGCCGCCGCCGGATTTGGCACGCTGAACAGACGGTCATACACGCGAATTTCCGCCGGCAACGCATGCTCGGCTGACACCCAGTGGATCACGCCTTTCACCTTGCGGCCATCGGCAGGATCCTTGCTCAAGGTATCTGGATCGTAGCTGCAGAAAATAGTGGTGATTTCACCTTCAGCGTCTTTCTCAATGCGTTCCGCCTTGATCACGTATGCATTGCGCAGGCGAACTTCTTTACCCAGCACCAGGCGCTTGTACTGCTTGTTGGCTTCTTCACGGAAGTCGGCGCGATCGATATAAATATCACGGCTGAATGGCACTTCACGGCTGCCCATTTCCGGCTTGCTCGGGTGGTTAGGCATGGTCACCATTTCCACGCCGGTGGTCAGGTTTTCAATGACTACCTTCACCGGATCCAGCACGGCCATCGCACGTGGTGCGTTCTCGTTCAGCTCTTCACGAATACAGGCCTCAAGCGCCATCATTTCGACGTTGTTATCCTGCTTGGTCACGCCGATACGCTGGCAGAATTCGCGGATTGACGCAGCGGTATAACCACGGCGACGCAGGCCGGAAACGGTCGGCATACGCGGGTCATCCCAACCCTCAACGATTTTCTCGGTCACCAACAGGTTCAGCTTGCGCTTCGACATGATGGCGTACTCAAGATTCAGACGCGAGAACTCGTACTGACGCGGATGACAAGGGATGGTGATGTTATCCAGCACCCAGTCATACAGACGGCGGTTGTCCTGGAACTCCAGCGTACACAGCGAATGGGTGATCCCTTCCAGCGCATCGGAAATGCAGTGGGTGAAATCGTACATCGGGTAGATGCACCATTTATTGCCGGTCTGGTGGTGTTCTGCAAATTTGATACGGTACAACACAGGATCGCGCATCACGATAAACGAGGAAGCCATGTCAATCTTGGCACGCAGGCAAGCGGTCCCTTCGGCGAATTCACCGTTACGCATTTTTTCAAACAGCGCCAGGTTCTCTTCCACGCTGCGGCCACGGTACGGGCTGTCTTTACCCGGCGCAGTCAGGCTGCCGCGATATTCACGGATTTGCTCAGGCGACAGTTCGTCGACGTAAGCCAGGCCCTTGTTGATCAGCTCCACCGCATAGTTGTGCAGTTGATCGAAGTAATCCGAGGAGTAACGAACGTTGCCGCTCCACTCAAAGCCCAGCCACTCGACGTCATGTTTGATTGACTCAACGAACTCGATGTCTTCTTTCACCGGGTTGGTGTCATCAAAACGCAGGTTGCATTGGCCCTGGTAATCACGAGCGATACCGAAATTCAGGCAGATGGATTTCGCATGGCCGATATGCAGATAGCCATTTGGCTCCGGCGGGAAACGGGTATGGACTGACTTGTGTTTCCCGGACGCCAGATCTTCATCAACGATCTGACGGATAAAATTGGTTGGGCGGGCTTCAGCCTCACTCATTTCACTATTCCTCAATGCAAAGCGCTACTCATAACCGCCTATGTTCCAACAAGCCACGCCCGGAAACAACCGTTTGTTTCACGAAAAATGCGGAGCATTGCACCACAACAGGTCAAGGCACCCTGACCGGACAACCGCTGCCCATAAAAAAGCGGGAAGAGATTGCTCTCTTCCCGCCAAAGGTAGGGTGCGTTCCGTCATGACTCGTTAAACACCCCGGGTACTACTCAGGTAAAACGGTTTATTTCTGGATCTCGAACAGTTTGGTCTGGCCGGCTACTACAGAACCGGTCGCCAGCGCCGTCAGGCCAGCGTAATCGTCAGAGTTGCTGACCACTACCGGGCTTATCATCGAGCGGGCATTGGCGTTCAGGAACTCCAGATCCAATTCAAGGATTGGCTGGCCGGCTTTCACCTCAGCCCCCTCTTCAACCAGACGTTTGAAGCCCTGACCGTTCAATGCCACGGTGTCGATCCCCATGTGCACCACAATCTCCGCGCCCTTGTCGGTTTCCAGACAGAAAGCGTGGTTGGTGTTGAAGATTTTCACGATGGTGCCATCTGCCGGAGCTACTACGGTTTTGTCGGTCGGGCGAATCGCCAGGCCGTCGCCTACTGCTTTGCTGGCAAAGGCTTCGTCAGGCACCTGATCCAGGACCACGACTTCACCGGTCACCGGGGCCACCAGCGACTCGAAGGCCACCTTCGGCGTATTAGGCACTGCCTGCGATTTAACTGTAGCCACGCCTGGAGCCGGTGCCACTTCTGCCGCAGGCACCGGGCCGGCAGCAATCACCGCACGCATGCCGTCAGCAATGGCTTCGGCTTTAGAACCCACGATAACCTGAACAGTTTGCTTGTTCAGTTTCACCACGCCTGATGCACCCAGGCGTTTACAGCTGGCATCCAGCACTTTAGAAGAGTCTTTAACGGTCAGGCGTAAACGGGTGATACAGGCATCAATGCCGGTCAGGTTGTCAGAACCGCCGATGGCACCAATATAGCTGCGGGACAGTGCGCGCAGGCCTTCATCGGTATTGCTGTTGGCTTCAGGTGCGACGACATCGTCAGACGCATCTTCACGGCCCGGGGTTTTCAGGTTGAATGCACGGATAATGACGGAGAACAGGACGAAGTACACCGCGAAGGCGACCAGACCCATCAACACCAGCATCCAGACGTTCTTGCTCGCAGCCGGCAGGTTGTACATCAGCACATAGTCGATGGCACCTGCAGAGAAGGAGAACCCGGCGTGAATACCCAGCAAGGTGGCTACAAACAGGCTGATACCGGTCAAAATGGCGTGGACCAGATACAGCAGCGGAGCCAGGAACATGAACAGGAATTCAAGCGGCTCGGTCACACCGGTCAGGAATGCGGTCAGCGCAACGGACAGCAGCATACCGCCAACCATTGGGCGACGTTCTTTCGGCGCAGCGAAGTACATGGCCAATGCCGCACCCGGCAAACCGAACATCATGATCGGGAAGAAGCCTGACATGAACATCCCGGCAGTACCGTCACCCGCGTAGAAGCGGTTGATGTCGCCATGGAAGATGGTACCGGCAGCGTTGGTAAACTCACCAATCTGGAACCAGGCAATGGTGTTCAGAACCTGATGCAGACCGGTTGGGATCAGCAGACGGTTAACGAAGCCGAAAATACCGGAACCGATAGCGCCCATCGAAACAATCCATTCACCGCCTGCGTGGATCGCATTTTGTACCGGTGGCCAGATATAACCAAAGATGGCAGCAAGGATTAAACAGAAAAAGCCGGTAGCGATTGGGACGAAACGCTTGCCGCCGAAGAAGGAGAGGAACTCGGGCAGTTTGATGCCGGACCAGCGGTTATAGACCGCACCGCCCACCAGGCCGGTAATGATACCCGCCAGCACACCCATATTGATCGCCGGGTTAATGGTGACCATCGCCTTGGTCAGGATGAAGTAACCCACCGCGCCCGCCAATGCGGCTGAACCGGCATTGTCTTTCGACCAGGTTGCCGCCACACCGATAGCAAAGATTAACGCCAGGTTATCGAAGATTGATCCACCGGCCTGTGCGATGAATGAAATATTCAGTAAATCAGGCTGGCCGAAGCGTAGCAAAAGCGCCGCAACGGGCAGTACTGCGATTGGCAGTTGTAACGACCTGCCCAATCTTTGGAAAAAGCCGAGTATGTTCACCTTAATATTCCCCCTAATGCCCTTTAATGAGCTTTATCATATTTTACGCAAGCGCCATCACACACTGCGATTAACTCTGGACGAACGACAACACGTGGAGTGTAAAAAAATTATTTCGTATCGCAAATTAAAACCTCCTTTTTTGTGATTTACATCACCAAAAAGCAGTCTTAAGCTGCCACATTGCTAGCCATCACACAAAACTTATTTTATCATTAAAAAAATCATTGGACCTGAGACATCACGTGAGAATCATAAAGCTGGGTTAGGCTTAAGACTCTCGTTCAGGCTCGAACCAGTATAGCTTTAGTTTACTTACCCCAAGAGGTGTTAGATGAGACTTATCCCACTGAAAGATACTGCACAAGTCGGCAAATGGGCCGCCCGCCATATCGTCCAGCGCATCAACGCATTCAAGCCTACTGCGGAGCGTCCGTTTGTGCTCGGCCTGCCAACCGGCGGTACCCCGCTGGAAGCCTACAAACATCTGATTGCGATGCACAAAGCAGGTGAAGTAAGCTTTAAGCATGTGGTGACTTTCAACATGGACGAATACGTTGGCCTGCCGCAGGAACACCCGGAAAGCTATCATACCTTCATGTACCGTAATTTCTTTGATCACGTTGATATCCCAAGTGAAAATATCAACCTGCTGAATGGTAATGCGCCGGACGTTGACGCCGAGTGCCGCCAGTACGAAGCGAAAATCAAATCCTACGGCAAGATCAACCTGTTCATGGGTGGCGTTGGCATCGACGGTCATATCGCGTTTAACGAACCGGCTTCATCGCTGGCATCCCGTACTCGCATCAAAACCCTGACTGAAGATACCCGTATCGCCAACTCCCGCTTCTTCGGCGGTGATGTCAGCCTGGTGCCTAAATTTGCCCTGACCGTGGGCGTGGGCACGCTGCTTGATGCAGAAGAAGTGATGATTCTGGTGACCGGCCATGCCAAGGCACAGGCGCTGGAAGCCGCAGTGGAAGGCAATATCAACCACATGTGGACCATCAGTTGCCTGCAGTTGCATGCCAAGGCCGTTGTGGTGTGCGACGAGCCATCCACCATGGAACTGAAAGTCAAAACCGTTAAATATTTCCGCGAGTTAGAAGCGGAAAGCGTTAAGAGTCTTTAATTCTTGCAGGGGGCTACGATGTTCGCTTTAACCCACGGCCGTATTTATACCGGCCACGACGTACTTGACGACCACGCAGTTATTATCGCTGATGGGCTGATTGAACGAGTTTGCCCGCTGGCTGAACTGCCGGCCGGCATTGAAACGCGCGATCTGGGTGGCGCTATCCTGGCCCCCGGTTTGATCGACGTGCAGCTTAACGGCTGTGGCGGCGTGCAATTTAACGACTCGCTGGAGGCCATTTCGGAACAGACGCTGGAGATCATGCAGCGTGCCAACGAAAAATCCGGCTGTACCAGTTATCTGCCGACGCTGATCACCAGCAGCGACGAATTTATGAAGCACAGCATCGAAGTGATGCGCGCTTATCTGAAGAAACATCCCAATCAGGCGCTTGGCCTGCATCTGGAAGGGCCGTACCTTAGCCCACTGAAGAAAGGCACCCATAACCCGGCGTTTATCCGCAAACCGACCAGCGAGATGATCGACTATCTGTGCGCCAATGCCGATGTGATCACCAAGGTCACGCTGGCGCCGGAAATGGTGGAGCCGCACTTTATCAAGCAATTGACCGAAGCAGGCATCGTGGTGTCCGCCGGTCACTCGAACGCCACCTACGATCAGGCCCGTATCGGTTTTGCCGCCGGTATCACCTTCGCCACTCACCTGTATAACGCCATGCCGTATATCACCGGGCGTGAACCAGGGCTGATGGGCGCGATTTTCGACACGCCGGAGGTCTATACCGGGATTATCGCCGACGGCCATCACGTAGCCTGGGCGAGTATCCGTAACGCCAAACGCATGAAAGGTGATAAATTGGTGCTGGTCACCGACGCCACCGCGCCGGCAGGTGCCGATATCGACCAATTTATTTTTGCCGGTAAAACAATATACTATCGTGATGGGCTGTGCGTGGACGAAAACGGCACCCTGAGCGGCTCAGCGCTGACCATGATTGACGCGTTAAAAAACAGCGTTGAGCATGTCGGTATTGCATTGGACGAAGCACTGCGCATGGCAACGCTGTATCCGGCGCGCGCTATCGGCGTGGACCACCGTTTAGGCACTATCGAGCCCGGTAAAGTGGCGAACCTGACTGCCTTTACCCGTGATTTTAAAATCACCAAAACGCTCGTTAACGGTAACGAGGTTTAATTTAATGAACAGCGAGTAAAATTATTGATGAGTACTGGCGGACAGGCACAGATAGGGAACGTTGACTTAGTCAAGCAACTCAACGGCGCAGCGGTTTACCGCCTGATCGACCAACAGGGTCCGATTTCGCGCATTCAAATAGCCGAACTGAGCCAGCTAGCGCCCGCCAGCGTCACTAAAATTACTCGCCAGCTGTTGGAGCGCGGGCTGATCAAAGAAGTCGATCAGCAAGCCTCTACCGGCGGCCGCCGCGCCATTTCCATTGTCTCCGAAACCCGGCATTTCCACACCGTGGCCGTGCGCCTCGGTCGTCACGACGCTACCATCACCCTGTACGATATGAGCGGCAAGTCGCTCGGTGAAGAACACTACCCGTTGCCGGAACGCACCCAGGAGACACTGGAAAACGCGCTGTTTATCGCCATTGCCCAGTTTATCGAAAACTATCAGCGCAAGCTGCGTGAGCTGATCGCCATCGCGGTGATCCTGCCAGGCCTGGTTGACCCGGCGCTGGGCGTAGTGCGTTATATGCCGCATATCAGCGTCAACAACTGGGCGCTAGTCGACAACCTGCAGCAACGTTTTAACGTCACCAGCTTTGTTGGCCACGACATCCGCAGCCTGGCGTTGGCAGAGCATTACTTTGGTGCCACCCGCGACTGCGAAGACTCTATTCTGGTGCGCCTGCACCGTGGCACCGGTGCCGGTATTATCGTCAACGGTCAGATTTTCCTGGGCAACAACGGCAACGTCGGTGAAATCGGCCATATTCAAATTGACCCATTGGGCGAACGCTGTCACTGCGGCAACTTCGGCTGTCTGGAAACCGTCGCCGCCAACGCCGCGATTGAACACCGTGTACGCCAGTTGCTGACCCAGGGCTACCCCAGCAAGCTGACCCTCGACGACTGTAGCATCTCCGCCATCTGCAAGGCCGCCAACCGCGGTGATCTGCTGGCCAGCGAAGTGATCGAACACGTTGGTCGCTACCTCGGCAAAGCCGTGGCGATCGCCATCAACCTGTTCAATCCACAGAAAGTAGTGATCGCCGGCGAAATTACCGAGGCGGAAAAAGTGTTGTTGCCGGCGATCCAAAGCTGCATCAATACTCAGGTGCTGAAGGACTTCCGCAAAAATCTGCCGGTGGTCACCTCCGAACTCAATCATCGCTCGGCGATCGGCGCTTTCGCCCTGGCCAAACGAGCGATGCTCAACGGCGTGCTATTGCAGCGATTGCTGGAAAGCTGATCCGCCGCTTCAGGCAGGTGTGCTATCTTCGCGTTTTGCCTGCCGCAAATCATGAGAAACAGCAACAATGACAATCAAAAACGTTATATGTGATATCGACGGCGTGCTGCTGCATGACAACACGCCGGTGCCCGGCGCCGATCTTTTCCTCGCTCGCATTCAGGAACAGGGCATGCCGCTGGTAGTGTTGACCAACTATCCGTCACAGACCGCGCAAGATCTGGCGAACCGCTTCGCCGCCGCCGGACTGGAAGTGCCGGAAAGCGCGTTTTATACCTCCGCGATGGCCACCGCCGATTTCCTGCGCCGCCAGGAAGGCAAAAAAGCCTATGTGGTCGGTGAAGGCGCGCTGATTCATGAACTGTATAAAGCCGGTTTCACCATTACCGACATCAACCCGGACTTCGTTATCGTCGGCGAAACCCGCTCCTACAACTGGGACATGATGCACAAGGCCGCCTACTTCGTGAATAACGGCGCGCGCTTTATTGCTACCAACCCGGATACCCACGGCCATGGCTTTGTTCCGGCCTGCGGTGCGCTGTGCGCCCCAATCGAGAAAATCACCGGCCGCAAACCATTTTACGTTGGCAAACCAAGCCCGTGGATTATCCGCGCCGCACTGAACAAAATGCAGGGGCATTCGGAAGAAACGGTGATCGTCGGTGATAACCTGCGCACCGATATCCTGGCGGGCTTCCAGGCGGGTCTGGAAACCGTCTTGGTGCTGTCCGGCGTCTCGACGCTGAACGATGTCGAGACCATGCCGTTCCGCCCGAGCTATATCTTCCCGTCCGTCGCCGATATCAATATTTTCTAATCTCTGCGGTGGCCATTACGGCCACCGTTTAATTTTACCATCTTGAATTAAATTTATTATTGCCCACCAAAGGTTTCACCCCGACCTCGTTAAAAAGTCGCACTATATATTCACGCCCCGTCAAGAATAAACATTGACGGTCAGTGGAAATAATCTTACCTACAATAACGAGGTTCCCATGAGCACCAATAATATTATCAATGCACAAGCAGCAGATGACGCCGCTATCATGCCGGATATGACCAATAAAAAAATCATGATGGGTTTTTGGCACAACTGGGCCGCCGGTGCCAGCGACGGCTATCAGCAAGGCCAATTTGCCAATATGAATCTGACCGACATTCCGGCCGAATATAACGTGGTCGCGGTGGCCTTTATGAAAGGCGAAGGCATCCCAACCTTCAAGCCTTACAACCTGTCTGATGCCGAGTTCCGCCGTCAGGTTGGCGTGCTCAATAGCCAGGGCCGCGCAGTGCTGATTTCACTGGGTGGTGCAGACGCGCATATCGAATTGAAAACCGGCGACGAAGACAAGCTGGCCAACGAGATTATCCGCCTGGTGGAAACTTATGGCTTCGATGGGTTGGATATCGATCTGGAACAGGCCGCTATTGGCGCAGCCAATAATAAAACCGTGTTGCCGGTTGCACTGAAAAAAGTAAAATCGCACTATGCGGCCGAAGGTAAAAACTTTATTGTCAGCATGGCACCAGAATTCCCTTATTTACGCACCAACGGTACTTACCTGGATTATATTACCGCGCTCGAAGGCTATTACGATTTTATCGCGCCGCAATATTATAATCAGGGTGGTGACGGCATCTGGGTTGATGAAGCCAACGGCGGTAAAGGCGCCTGGATCACCCAGAATAACGACGCCATGAAAGAAGACTTCCTGTATTACCTGACCGAAAGCCTGGTTACCGGCACCCGTGGCTATAGCAAAATCCCGGCGTCCAAATTCGTTATCGGTCTGCCAACCAACAATGACGCTGCCGCCACCGGTTATGTGGTCGACAAGATGGCGGTCTATAACGCCTTCGCACGTCTTGACGCCAAAGGTTTGTCGATCAAGGGCCTGATGACCTGGTCGGTAAACTGGGACAATGGCCGGAGCAAAGCCGGCGTGGCATATAACTGGGAGTTCAAAACACGTTACGCAGCCCTGATCCAGGGAGGGGTCATTCCGCAACCGGGAAAGCCTGACGCGCCAACGGCATTGAACGCCACGGCGATCGCTGCAACGTCTTTGACGTTGAACTGGACGGCTTCCAGCAGCGTCAATCCGGTTAGCCAATATACGGTTTACCGTAACGGTAGCGCTATCGGCCAGACCGGCGGCCTGTCGCTGCAAGAAAGCGGCCTGACTCCGGCAACGCAATACAGCTACTTCGTTACCGCCACCGATAACCAGGGCAGTACCTCACTGCCGAGCAGTGCGCTGGCGGTGAAAACCGCAGACGGCGGCACACCGCCCGATCCTACCCCAGGCGAGTGGCAGAACAACCACAGCTATAAGGCCGGCGATGTAGTGACCTATAAAGGCAAGAAGTACACCTGTCTTCAGGCCCACACCTCTAACGCAGGCTGGACGCCGGATGCGGCCTTCACCCTGTGGCAGTTGACCGCCTGATAAGCGGCAATGAGTTGCCGGAAAAACTGTCCGGCAACTCATCTATTCAGTAAAAAATTGCACATTCGTTAATTTAAACCTCCATTAACTGAACATTCGCTAATATTAACCCTATCCCAAACAACTATTTTTCGGCGTAGCGCTAAAACGCTTGCATCCCCTGCCGCTTTTGACGCATTTTCATAAACACAACGCAGCAAAACCGCGCCATCGCTGATGAGCCAACCATGCTGCCTATAACAACCAAAACAACATCACAGTCTAAAAAAGTCGTTAGGAGAGTCGGTATATGTGTTCTATTTTCGGTGTGCTCGATCTGAAGTCCGATCCCGTTGAACTGCGTAAGAAAGCGCTGGAGCTGTCCCGTCTGATGCGCCATCGCGGCCCGGACTGGTCCGGCGTTTACGCCAGCGATAAAGCCATTCTGGTGCATGAGCGCCTGTCGATTGTCGACGTCAATAATGGCGCCCAACCGCTGTACAACGCTGCGCACACCCACGTTCTGGCGGTAAACGGTGAAATTTATAACCACCAGGCGCTGCGCCAGCAACTTAGCGATCGCTATGAGTTCCAGACCGGTTCCGACTGTGAGGTGATCCTGGCGCTGTATCAGGAAAAAGGCACCGACTTCCTCGACGACCTGCAAGGGATGTTCGCCTTTGCCCTGTACGACTCCGAGAAAGACGCCTACCTGATTGGCCGCGACCATTTGGGCATTATCCCGCTGTACATGGGGCATGATGAATTCGGCAACCTGTACGTGGCTTCTGAAATGAAAGCGCTGGTACCGGTTTGCCGTACCATCAAAGAATTCCCGGCGGGCAGCTACCTGTGGAGCCAGGACGGTGAGATCCGCGAATATTACCAGCGTGACTGGTTCGATTACGACGCGGTTAAAGACAACGTCACCGACGCCAACGCCCTGCGCAACGCACTGGAAGACTCGGTGAAAAGCCACCTGATGTCCGACGTGCCGTATGGCGTGCTGCTGTCTGGCGGTCTGGACTCTTCGGTGATCTCCGCCATTACCAAAAAGTACGCCGCGCGCCGTGTGGAAGATCAAGAGCGCAGCGAAGCCTGGTGGCCACAACTGCACTCCTTCGCCGTCGGCCTGGAAGGTTCACCGGATCTGCGCGCTGCGCAGGAAGTGGCTAACCACCTGGGCACCGTACACCACGAAATTCATTTCACCGTGCAGGAAGGTCTGGACGCCATTCGCGACGTGATTTATCACATCGAAACCTATGACGTCACCACCATTCGCGCCTCGACCCCGATGTACCTGATGTCACGCAAGATCAAGGCGATGGGCATCAAGATGGTGCTGTCTGGTGAAGGTGCGGACGAAGTGTTCGGCGGTTACCTGTACTTCCATAAGGCACCGGATGCCCGTGAGTTCCACGACGAAACCGTGCGTAAACTGCTGGCGTTGCATATGTTTGACTGTGCGCGCGCCAACAAGGCGATGTCCGCCTGGGGTGTGGAAGCCCGCGTGCCGTTCCTGGATAAAAAATTCCTCGACGTGGCGATGCGCATCAACCCGAAAGACAAAATGTGCGGCAATGGCAAAATGGAAAAACATATCCTGCGTGAATGTTTTGAGTCCTATCTGCCGGCCAGCGTGGCCTGGCGCCAGAAAGAGCAGTTCTCCGACGGCGTTGGCTACAGCTGGATCGACACCTTGAAAGAAGTCGCTGCCAAGCAGATCAGCGATCAACAGCTCGAAACCGCACGTTTCCGCTTCCCGTACAACACGCCGAGCTCCAAGGAAGGCTACCTGTATCGCGAAATCTTCGAAGAGCTGTTCCCACTGCCAAGCGCGGCCGAGTGCGTGCCTGGCGGCCCGTCAGTGGCCTGCTCCTCAGCGAAAGCCATCGAATGGGATGAGTCGTTCAAAAAGATGGACGATCCTTCTGGTCGTGCAGTCGGCGTTCACCAGTCCGCCTATAAATAATCGCCGGACGTTTTATTCCCTGGGCGGACCTTCGGGTCCGCCTTTTTGTTGATGTTTTCAACCATTAATTGTCTGAATTGATGATTTTATCGCCATACTGTTCACAACCCAGACAAACAACACATCCGGTCGCTTTTTCGGGAAAAAACTTGTTGACGCAAAACGGCCATATACGCATAATGCGCCCCGCAACGCCGATGAAGGTTGCGCGAAAAAAGATGGCTACGTAGCTCAGCTGGTTAGAGCACATCACTCATAATGATGGGGTCACAGGTTCAAATCCCGTCGTAGCCACCATCTTTTTTTTGCGGGAGTGGCGAAATTGGTAGACGCACTAGATTTAGGTTCTAGCGCCGCAAGGTGTGCGAGTTCAAGTCTCGCCTCCCGCACCATTTCTTATCATCGGGTTGCAGGCATCAGATGGGGTATCGCCAAGCGGTAAGGCACTGGTTTTTGATACCAGCATTCCCTGGTTCGAATCCAGGTACCCCAGCCATTTTTTAAATGGTTGGATGCAGTAAGAAGAAGTTGAAAATTTGTTGATGGGGTATCGCCAAGCGGTAAGGCACTGGTTTTTGATACCAGCATTCCCTGGTTCGAATCCAGGTACCCCAGCCATCAACATCATTGACTTTTAAAGTAAAATATCAAAAATGGCTACGTAGCTCAGCTGGTTAGAGCACATCACTCATAATGATGGGGTCACAGGTTCAAATCCCGTCGTAGCCACCATATTTTACTGTTTTACAATTGGGGTGTCGCCAAGCGGTAAGGCTCTGGTTTCTGATACCAGCATACCCAGGTTCGAATCCTGGCACCCCAGCCACATTTAGAAAAGCCCGCTTCGGCGGGCTTTTTGCTGTCTGTCATTCGGCAAATGACCGGGCCCAGCAAGCTGAACCCGTTCAGGTTATAAACCCAGCGCGTACTTCAACGCATTTTCCTTTAGCTTGCCCGCCCGTTGTGCCGCCATCAACGCAAGATTGCGTGCCACGCTTAACGGTGCCAGATTATTGCTAAAGGCGGTGTAAAACAGGTCCATGCCACTTTGCATCAGCAGATTATCGGTACGGCGACGACGCTGATAGCGCATCAGCACCGCTTCGCTGCTCCAGTCCTCACCCTGTTCCCGCGCTTCACTCAAAACCGCCAGCAAGGCGTCCACATCGCGATATCCCAGGTTCACGCCCTGCCCGGCTAACGGATTAATGGTGTGCGCCGCGTCACCGAGCAACGCCAGCCCCGGTAACACATAGCGCTGTGCGTGGCGACGCGCCAGCGGGAAAGATCCGGCGGCATGCACTTTCACCGTTCCCAAACGTGCAGGAAACGCCTCAGCGATTTCGCGCTCAAGCTGCGCCGGCGGCATCGCCTGCAACTGACGAATACGCTGCGGGCTGTCGTACCACACCAGCGAGGCCCATTGATCATACAGCGGCAGGAAAGCGCGTGGGCCCGAAGGGAAAAATTGCTGCCAGGTTACATCCTGCTGCGGCGCATCGGTCTCAACGGTGATCAGCATGCAGGACTGACGGTACTGCCAGCCACTGGTGCCGATAGCCGCCAAATTGCGCACCTGCGAGTTGGCCCCGTCAGCCCCGACCACCAGACGCGCCTGAAGCGTCTCAGAAGAGTCCAGTGTCACTTGCCAATGGTCATCGCCCCGCTGCAGCGAACGCAGCCTGGCGGGGCAATAGAGCGTCAGATTGTCGCACTGCTCGAGTTGCTGCCACAGCGCCAGTTGCAAAATGCGGTTTTCCACCATAAAGCCCAGCTCCGGCAGGCCGAGTGAAGCGGCGTCAAACGCCACCCGTGCCGACGCCCACTCCCAGGTTTCCAAACGGCGGTACGGTGCGGTGCGCATCGCTTGCACCGCCGGCCAGGCACCGAGCTGTTTGAGCAACCCTACCGAGGTGCAGCCAATCGCGGAAATACGCAAGTCCGGCGGGCTTTGCGCATCAAACGCTTGCGGCGCCTGATGTTCCAGCAATGCCACCGACCAACCGGCCTGCGCCAGCCCCAGCGCGGCGGCCGCGCCAACCATGCCACCGCCTACCACCACCGCGTCATACCGTTTTTGAGAAGTGTTCATATTGTTGGCTATTTTTTCTTGGTTAATTATCGCCATCCCCACCGGCATGGCGTTTGGCATCAGTGTAACGGATTTTTAATTTGGCTTCAGGTCGCATGCCGTTTTCCCCGCGCTGGTCACAACGGCGTCAAATGTTTACAATAGCGCCCTGCATGTCGCGTATCGCAACTTTCGCTCCGCACTGAGTAATGGCAAGTCAATGACCAAAAAACTACATATCAAAACCTGGGGCTGCCAGATGAATGAATATGATTCATCAAAAATGGCGGACTTACTGGGAAGCACGCACGGTTATCAATGGACCGACAACGCTGAAGAAGCGGACGTGCTGCTGCTCAATACCTGCTCGATCCGCGAGAAAGCGCAGGAAAAAGTTTTCGCCATGTTGGGCCGCTGGAGGCTGCTGAAAGAAAAGAACCCGGCGCTGATTATCGGCGTGGGGGGCTGCGTGGCCTCGCAGGAAGGTGAACACATCCGTAGCCGTGCGCCCTGTGTCGACGTGGTGTTTGGGCCGCAAACCCTGCACCGCCTGCCGGAAATGCTCAATCACGTGCAGGGCACCCGCAGCCCAATCGTCGATATCAGCTTCCCGGAGATCGAAAAGTTCGACCGCTTGCCGGAACCCCGTGCAGAAGGCCCGACCGCCTTTGTCTCCATCATGGAAGGCTGCAACAAATACTGTACCTTCTGCGTGGTGCCTTATACCCGCGGAGAAGAAGTCAGCCGCCCAAGCGACGACGTGCTGTTTGAAGTCGCCCAACTGGCGGCGCAAGGCGTGCGTGAAGTCAACCTGCTCGGCCAGAACGTCAATGCCTACCGCGGGGCAACCTACGACGGCGGCATCTGCTCCTTTGCCGAACTGTTGCGCCTGGTGGCGGCCATTGACGGCATCGACCGCATCCGCTACACCACCAGCCATCCGATTGAATTCACCGACGATATTATTGCGGTATACGAAGACACGCCGGAGTTGGTCAGTTTCCTGCATCTGCCGGTACAGAGCGGTTCAGACCGCATACTGACCATGATGAAGCGCGCGCACACCGCACTGGAATACAAAGCGATCATTCGCAAACTGCGCAAGGCGCGGCCGGACATTCAGCTCAGCTCTGATTTTATTATCGGCTTCCCAGGGGAAACCCAGGCCGACTTCGAACAGACCATGAACCTGATTGCCGAGATCAACTTCGACACCAGCTTCAGCTTTATCTACTCGTCACGCCCAGGTACCCCGGCGGCCGATATGGTGGACGACGTCAGCGAAGACGAAAAGAAACAGCGCCTGTATATCCTGCAGGATCGCATCAACCAGCAGGTGCTGCAGTTCAGCCGCCGGATGCTCGGTACCGTTCAGCGCATTCTGGTGGAAGGCACCTCACGTAAAAGCGTGATGGAGCTGGCGGGGCGTACCGCCTGCAACCGCATGGTAAACTTTGAAGGCACGCCGGATATGATTGGCCAGTTCGTGGATGTGGAAATCACCGAAGTCCTGACCAACTCACTACGTGGTGCAGTAGTGCGTACCGAACAGCAGATGGATCTGCGCGTACATGAATCCCCGCAGTCGGTGATCGCCCGTACCCGCAAAGAGAATGCGCTGGGTGTCGGCATTTACCAGCCCTGACGCTGTTTTAGCCTGGCGCTAACCGTGGCGGCCGCGCTTGCCGCCGCCACGATAACGATGATCCTTATTATTTCTCTGTCGGGCCATGCGCCCGGCAATTTTCTTTTTTTTATTTTTTTGATTGAAGAGGCGACATAGCATGCAACTCCCACACTGCCCGAAGTGCAATTCCGAATACACTTATCAGGACAACAATCTGTTTATCTGTCCTGAGTGCGCCCATGAGTGGAGCGACAGCGCCCCGGCGGAAGACAGCGATGCGCTGATTGTCAAAGATGCCAACGGCAACCTGCTGGCCGACGGCGATGCCGTGACCGTGGTAAAAGATCTGAAGGTCAAAGGCAGCTCTTCGATGCTGAAAATTGGCACCAAGGTGAAAAACATTCGCCTGGTGGAAGGCGACCACAACATCGACTGCAAAATTGATGGCTTTGGCCAAATGAAACTGAAGTCCGAGTTCGTGAAAAAGAACTGATCCCAGCTTCCATTCTCAAGTCATTACGCGGCTGTTTTGGCCGCGTTTTTCCTCCCCCTGCCCTTGAAATTCAGCGCCGACGCACAGATAGATCATGGGTAAACTTGCGCCCATGCGTCGCACCATGAATAATTCAGGGTAGAGAACCTCAGGGTTTGCCCTGAATGCGCGTACCGAAAATCAACCAGGCCCGATATGAGCCTTGAGGAATAGTTTGAACGTCGCAACACAAGAAATTTTGTTAGAGCCGGCAGACAATCAGCGATTGCTCAGCCTGTGCGGCCCGTTTGATGACAATATCAAACAACTCGAACGCCGGTTGGGCATTGAAATCAACCGCCGCGATAACCGTTTCAAGCTGGTTGGCAAAAACCTGTGCGTGGTTGCCGCCGCCGATATCCTGCGCCACCTGTATGTGGACACCTCGCCCATCCGCGGCGTGATCCCGGATATTGACCCGGAACAGATCCATCTGGCGATCAAAGAAAGCCGGGTGTTGGAACAGGTTGCCGACAGCGTGCCGGATTACGGCAAAGCGGTCACCATCAAAACCAAACGCGGCATGGTTAAACCACGCACGCCGAACCAAGCGCAGTACATCGCCAATATTCTCGACCATGATATTACCTTCGGTATTGGCCCGGCCGGTACCGGCAAAACCTATCTGGCGGTTGCCGCTGCGGTAGACGCGCTGGAACGTCAGGAAATTCGTCGCATCATGCTGACCCGCCCTGCGGTCGAGGCCGGTGAGAAACTGGGCTTCCTGCCGGGAGATCTGAGCCAAAAGGTCGATCCTTACCTGCGCCCGCTGTACGACGCCCTGTTTGAAATGCTGGGCTTTGAGCGCGTGGAGAAACTGATTGAACGTAACGTGATTGAAGTGGCACCCCTGGCCTATATGCGCGGTCGTACTCTGAACGATGCATTTATCATTCTTGATGAGAGCCAGAACACCACCATCGAACAGATGAAAATGTTCCTGACGCGCATCGGCTTCAATTCAAAGGCAGTGATTACCGGTGACGTGACGCAGATAGACCTGCCGCGCAACCAAAAATCCGGCCTGCGCCATGCTGTGGAAGTGCTGTCGGATGTCGAAGAGCTGAGCTTCAACTTCTTCCATAGTGAAGACGTGGTACGTCATCCGGTGGTGGCCCGCGTGGTCATCGCCTATGAAGCCTGGGAAGCCGCCGAACAAAAGCGCAAAGACGCCATTGCCGAACAACGTAAACGCGAGGCGACCCTCGCCTCCGAGCAGGAGACACCATGAGTCAGGTGATTTTGGATCTGCAGCTGGCCTGTGCAGATAACAGTGGCCTGCCGGACGAAGCCACCTTCCAGCGCTGGCTGGAAGGCGTGCTGCCGCAGTTTCAGGAAGAAGCGGAGGTCACCATTCGCCTGGTGGATGAAGCCGAAAGCAATGAACTGAACCTGACCTATCGTGGCATGGACAAACCGACCAACGTGTTGTCATTTCCGTTCGAAGCTCCCCCGGGTATCGAGCTGCCGCTGCTTGGCGATCTGATCATCTGCCGTCAGGTGGTTGAACGGGAAGCCGCTGAGCAAGACAAGGCGCTGGAGGCCCACTGGGCGCATATGGTTGTCCATGGCAGCCTTCATCTGCTAGGGTATGACCACATCGAAGACGATGAAGCCGAAGAAATGGAGTCTTTGGAAACCGAAATCATGCACGGACTGGGTTACCCGGACCCGTACCTGGCGGAAAAAGACCCCCTCTGACGTCAGCTGATTTCCCCGCAGCCCCTGTATGGGGCTGTCGCTGACTCCCCTAACTCTGACATGAGTGATATTAACTAAAACGCCATGAGCGACGACCATTCACAAAGCAATGACAGCCCCAGTCCCAAGAAGGGGTTCTTTACTCTTATCCTTAACCAGCTGTTCCACGGCGAACCTAAAAACCGTGGCGATCTGGTAGAGCTGATCCGTGATTCCGAGCAAAACGACCTGATCGATCCCGATACCCGAGACATGCTGGAAGGCGTGATGGATATCGCCGAGCAGCGCGTGCGCGACATCATGATCCCGCGCTCCCAGATGGTGACGCTCAAGCGTAACCAAACGCTGGAAGAGTGCCTGGACGTGATTATTGAATCCGCCCACTCGCGCTTCCCGGTGATCAGCGAAGATAAAGATCACATCGAAGGCATTCTGATGGCCAAGGATCTGCTGCCGTTTATGCGCGCAGAGTCCGAGGAATTCAGCATCGACAAGGTGCTGCGCACCGCAGTGGTGGTGCCGGAAAGCAAGCGGGTCGACCGGATGCTGAAGGAGTTCCGCTCCCAGCGTTATCACATGGCGATTGTCATTGACGAATTCGGCGGCGTGTCCGGCCTGGTCACCATCGAAGACATTCTGGAACTGATTGTCGGCGAAATTGAAGACGAGTATGACGACGAGGACGACCTGGATATCCGCCAGCTCAGCCGTCATATGTATACCGTGCGCGCACTGGCGCCGATTGAAGACTTCAACGAAGCCTTTGGCACCCACTTCAGCGACGACGAGGTCGACACCATCGGTGGCCTGGTCATGCAAGCCTTCGGCCACCTGCCTGCACGTGGGGAAACCATTGAAATCGAAGGTTACCTATTTAAAGTTGCGATGGCCGACAGTCGACGTATCATCCAGGTTCATGTAAAAATTCCGGACGATTCTCCGCAACCGAAACTGGAAGAATAAATCGAACATGGCTAAAGCCTCTTACCTTGATCGCCAGTGGGTTCGCGCCCTGCTGGCGCTGTTGACTGGTGCCAGTGGCACGCTGGCGTTTTCCCCTTACGATATCTGGCCGGCGGCCATTGTCTCCCTGGTTGGCCTGCTGGCCGTGACCCTGAACCGCACCACCAAACAGTCCGCCCTGCTCGGCTTCTGCTGGGGCTTTGGCCTGTTTGGTAGCGGGATCAACTGGGTTTACGTCAGTATCGCCGACTTCGGTGGCATGCCGTTCTCCGTCAATATCTTCCTGGTGGCGCTGCTCGCCGCCTATCTGTCTCTGTATACCGGGCTGTTCGCCGGCTTGCTGGCACGCCTTTGGCCAACCACCAGTTGGTATCGCCTGGCCATTGCTGCGCCGGTGCTGTGGCAGGTCACCGAGTTTTTACGCGGCTGGGTGCTGACCGGCTTCCCCTGGCTGCAATTTGGCTACAGCCAACTCAACGGCCCGTTGAAAGGCGTGGCGCCACTGCTGGGGGTAGATACCATTACCTTTATGCTGATGGCGATTGCCGGGTTGCTGGTGTATGCCGTCAATCAACGTCGCATCACGCCGGCGGTGGTGGCGGTTGCACTGCTGCTGTTGCCGTGGCCGCTGCGCCAGTTGCACTGGTATACCCCTCAGCCGGACAAGGCGGTCAACGTCGCTATGGTGCAGGGCAATATCGCTCAGTCGATGAAGTGGGACCCGAAAGCGCTGGTCAGTACGCTGCAAACCTATCTGGATGAAACCCGTCCTTATATGGGCAAAGCGCCGATCATCATTTGGCCGGAGTCCGCCATCCCGGATTACGAAGCCAGCCAGAACGGCTTCCTGACCATGATGGACGACCTGATGCGCGCCAAAAACAGTAGCCTGATCACCGGCATTGTTGACGTTCGTGCCACCCCACAGGGCCAGCAAATCTACAACAGCGCCATCGTGTTGGGTGAACCGACGCCATACGTTTATCCGGCCAAAGACCGCTACAACAAGCACCATCTGGTGC
Organism: Serratia sp. S4; assembly: GCF_000347995.1. Lineage (NCBI taxonomy): Bacteria > Pseudomonadati > Pseudomonadota > Gammaproteobacteria > Enterobacterales > Yersiniaceae > Serratia > Serratia sp. S4. Next base: position 1,288,993 of record NZ_KB661120.1, on the reverse strand, counting down.
CGTTCGGCGAGTTTGTTCCGTTGGAAACCCTGCTGCGTCCACTGGCCCCCTTCTTCGACCTGCCGATGTCCTCTTTCAGCCGCGGCGATTACGTCCAGCCCCAGCTCAGCGTGAAGGGCTATAACCTGACAGCGGCGATTTGTTATGAAATTGTCCTCGGCCAGCAGGTGCGCGATAACTTCCGCCCGGACACCAACTTCCTGCTGACCATCTCCAACGATGCCTGGTTCGGTCATTCCATCGGCCCGTGGCAGCACTTCCAGATGGCGCGCATGCGTGCACTTGAGTTGGGCAGACCTCTGTTGCGCAGCACCAACAACGGCGTGACAGCCGCAGTGGATGCTAACGGTGAAGTGATTGCAGAGATCCCGCAGTTCACTCGCAAGGTGCTGGAGGTGAAAATGACCCCCACCACCGGCATTACGCCTTATGCCCGCTTTGGCGCCACGCCATTGTGGATAATCACCTTGCTGCTCGGCGGCCTGGCGCTGTTCCTCGGCATGCGTCGTAAATAATCCCCCGGGGCGTGGCCATCGGCGCGCCCCGTTGTTTTTCCCTCCCTGTCAAAAATCATTGCCAAATCAACGCTTCTGGCACACTCCTTGCTTTACTTACTCCGTGATTTAGAGCCGATTTACTTTTGCTGCCGTTTCGTCGTATTTGCGCACAACTCGAGAGCATCACTGGCACCATCAAGGTGCATTGGGGTTTTGTTGCATTAATTTGGTGCGCGTGGCGTCTCAAAAAAAGAAACATTTTAGTTTCAATCTGTTCACAATCGGCTATTTTCTAACGGTTATCTGTTCTAAGACTATCTTTATACTTGAGCAATAAATCTCCATTTAGAATCTGATGCTCTTTGAATTTGAGCCACCACAACAGCAAAGGAGTTGGACCATGCAAATGCGTAAATTGGCGTTATCGTTACTGCTGATCGGTACGGCGGCTAACGTAGCCCATGCGGAAGAACTGACCGGTACGCTGAAGAAAATCAAAGACAACGGCGTGATCGTTGTCGGCCACCGCGAATCGTCAGTGCCGTTCTCCTACTACGACAACCAGCAGAAAGTGGTGGGCTACTCCCAGGACTACTCCAACCAAATCGTTGAAGCAGTTAAGAAAAAACTGAACGCCCCGGATCTGCAGGTCAAAATGCTGCCGATCACCTCACAGAACCGTATTCCGCTGCTGCAAAACGGTACCTTTGACTTCGAGTGCGGCTCGACCACCAATAACCTTGAGCGCCAGAAACAGGCCGCCTTCTCCGACACCATCTTCGTGGTCGGTACCCGCCTGCTGGTGAAAAAAGGCTCTGACGTTAAAGATTTCAAAGATTTGGCTGGCAAACCGGTCGTAGTCACCTCCGGCACCACTTCGGAAGTGCTGCTCAATAAACTCAATGACAGCGGCAAGATGAACATGCGCATCATCAGCGCCAAAGACCACGGTGATTCATTCCGCACCCTGGAAAGTGGCCGAGCAGTCGCCTTTATGATGGATGACGCCCTGCTGGCCGGTGAACGCGCGAAAGCCAAGAAGCCGGACCAATGGGAAATCCTCGGCACACCGCAGTCGAAAGAGGCCTACGGCTGTATGCTGCGTAAAGAGGATCCTGAGTTCAAAAAACTGGTCGATGACACCATCGCTCAGGCCCAGACTTCAGGCGAAGCGGCAAAATGGTTTGATAAGTGGTTCAAACAGCCAATCCCACCGAAGAACCTCAACATGAACTTCGAACTGTCAGACGACATGAAGCAACTGTTCAAAGAGCCTAACGACAAAGCACTGAACTAATAAAACAAAGTCCAGGGTAACCTGGTCTTGTTGATGGCTGGGACAGACAGGAATGCGGGAGGCCGTTCCCCTCCCGCATTTTCCCCTTAACGCACCACCGATGCCGCACAGACAGGTCAGCCCGACTGGCCGCGGTACTTTCGGCGTGAATAGTCATCAATCTTTAGGCGCTCTGCGCCCGCTTAACGGAGTTTGTTATGTCAATAGATTGGAACTGGGGTATCTTCCTGCAGCAGGCCCCGTTTGGGAATACCACTTACCTCGGCTGGATTTGGTCCGGCTTTCAGGTCACGGTAGCCCTCTCCGTCTGTGCATGGATTATCGCTTTCTTTGTCGGTTCGCTATTCGGTATTTTGCGTACCGTACCCAACCGCTTTCTTTCCACCCTCGGTACCTGTTACGTCGAACTGTTCCGTAACGTGCCGCTGATCGTGCAATTCTTTACCTGGTATCTGGTGATCCCGGAACTGCTGCCGGCCAATATCGGCATGTGGTTCAAAACCGAACTCGATCCTAACGTGCAGTTCTTCGTTTCCTCGATGCTGTGCCTGGGGCTGTTTACCGCCGCCCGCGTATGTGAACAGGTCCGCGCGGCCATTCAGTCACTGCCACGCGGTCAAAGAGCCGCCGGACTGGCCATGGGCCTGACGCTGCCGCAAACCTATCGCTACGTGCTGTTGCCGAACGCCTATCGGGTGATTGTGCCGCCGATGACCTCGGAAATGCTTAACCTGGTGAAAAACTCCGCCATCGCTTCCACCATCGGGCTGGTCGACATGGCTGCGCAGGCCGGCAAACTGCTGGATTACTCCGCGCATGCCTATGAATCCTTTACCGCGATTACGTTGGCCTACATCGCCATCAACGCCGTGATCATGCTGTTTATGCGACTGGTAGAGCGAAAAGTGCAGTTGCCCGGCAATCTGGGGAGTAAATAATGTACGAATTTGACTGGGCATCAATTGTCCCAAGCTTCCCTTACCTGCTGCAAGGTCTGTTGATCACGCTGAAGATCACCGTGACCGCTATCGTCTTCGGTATCCTCTGGGGCACCATTCTGGCCGTCATGCGTCTGTCGCCATTCAAGCCCATCAGCTGGTTTGCCGCGCTGTACGTCAACCTGTTCCGTTCAGTGCCGCTGGTGATGGTGCTGCTGTGGTTCTATCTGGTGGTTCCAAGCTTATTACAACAAGTTCTGGGGCTGTCGCCGAAAACCGATATTCGCCTGATCTCGGCTATGGTAGCCTTTTCCCTGTTTGAAGCGGCCTATTACTCGGAAATCATCCGCGCCGGTATTATCAGCATCTCGCGCGGCCAGTCTTCCGCCGCGCTGGCGCTGGGCATGAGCCACTGGCAGTCAATGAAACTGGTTATTTTGCCGCAGGCGTTCCGCGCCATGGTGCCACTGCTGCTGACTCAGGGCATCGTACTGTTCCAGGATACTTCTCTGGTCTACGTACTGAGCCTGGCTGACTTCTTCCGTACCGCCTCAACCATCGGCGAGCGCGACGGCACCCAGGTTGAAATGATCCTGTTCGCCGGCTTTGTCTACTTTGTTATCAGTCTCGCCGCCTCGGCGCTGGTAAGCTATTTGAAGAAAAGGACTGTTTGATGATATCCCTGAAAAATGTTTCTAAGTGGTACGGTCACTTTCAGGTTCTGACCGATTGCACCACCGAAGTCAAAAAAGGTGAGGTGGTGGTAGTCTGCGGTCCTTCAGGCTCGGGAAAATCTACCCTGATCAAAACCGTCAACGGCCTGGAGCCGATCCAGCAGGGCGATATCCTGGTGAACGGGACCCCGGTCAACAACAAGAAAACCAACCTGGCTCAGCTGCGTTCCAAGGTCGGCATGGTGTTCCAACACTTTGAGCTGTTCCCGCACCTGTCGATCATCGACAACCTGACGCTGGCACAGGTAAAAGTGCTCAAGCGCGATAAAGCCGCCTCACGCGAGAAAGGCCTGAAGTTACTGGAGCGCGTCGGCCTGACCGCTCATGCCAACAAGTTCCCCGGCCAGCTTTCCGGTGGCCAGCAGCAGCGTGTGGCTATCGCCCGTGCGCTATGCATGGATCCTATCGCCATGCTGTTCGATGAACCCACCTCGGCGCTCGATCCGGAAATGATCAACGAAGTGCTCGACGTGATGGTCGAACTGGCAAACGAAGGCATGACCATGATGGTGGTGACCCACGAAATGGGCTTTGCCCGCAAGGTCGCCAACCGGGTGATCTTTATGGATGAAGGCAAAATTGTCGAAGACCGCAATAAAGACGACTTCTTCAACAACCCCGAGTCTGAGCGTGCCAAAGACTTCCTGGCAAAAATCCTGCACTGATTTATCTGATGCGCTCCTTTCGGGGCGCATCTCCCCTCTCCCGGCACTAAAAGCGCTTGTTTCTCCCTGGTTTTGATCCGATGCTCGGAACACAACCAGGGAGATCCACATGCCTCGCCCTATCATTATCGATTGCGATCCCGGCCTCGACGACGCCATTGCCCTTGCTATGGCACTGAGTTCACCGGAACTTGAAGTGAAAGCCATTACGACCTCTGCCGGTAACCAGACGCCGGAGAAAACCCTGCATAACGCGCTCGGGCTGCTGACGCTGATGAAACGCGAAGACATTCCTGTCGCCGCCGGTGCCGCGGCCCCGCTAATGCGTGAGCTGGTGATTGCCGACTATGTGCATGGCAAAACCGGCATGGGCAATACCCATCTGCCAACGCCCACCATCAAGCCGGTCAAACAAAGCGCCGTCGAACTGATCGCCAGCCTGCTGCGCAGCAGCCCGCAACCCATCACTCTGGTGGTTACCGGTCCGATGACCAATATCGCCCTGCTGCTGGCTCAACACCCTGAGCTGAAAGGCAACATCGAGCGTATCGTCTTTATGGGCGGCGGCATGAACGCCGGCAACACCACCCCGGTGGCGGAGTTTAATATTTTCGTCGACCCGGAAGCCGCCGAGATGGTGCTCAAATCCGGCGTGCCGCTGACCATGGCAGGTCTGAACGTCACCCATCAGGCGCTGGTGCTGCCGCAGGATATCGAACGAATCCGCCAGATTGACAACCCGGTCGCGCAGGCGGTAGCAGAAATGCTCGACTTCTACCTGCCGCTGTATCTCAGCCACCCGCGCGGGTTGCCCGGTGCCGCGATGCACGACCCCTGCACCATCGCCTGGCTGTTGGCACCACGGCTGTTTGGCAGTATCGAACGCTGGGTCGGTGTAGAGACCAAAGGAGAGTACACCCAGGGGATGACGGTGGTGGATATCTTCGGACAAAACGGCAAAGCGGCCAACGTGGAAGTGCTGACCGATATCGATCGTGAAGGGTTTATCAATCTGCTGGCCGAACGCGTCGCGCGTTACTGACCCGCTGGGACACCAACATAGTCAGCATTCAGTTTTTTTGATTTAACTCAGCGAATTTTTACGCTATCACTGGCCCAGGCTTGCCTCTAAGATGCTTTAAACGCACAGCAAACGCTGACAACCTTAGAGCAAGCCTGGAGATATCCGCATGAGTCGTATACTGGTCCTGAAATCAAGTATCCTGGGCGATTACTCCCAGTCTGGAAAATTAGTCGATTTTTTTGTTCAACAGTGGCGTGAAGCACACCCAAGCGACAACTTTACCTTCCGCGATCTGGCCAACCCAACCCTGCCGGAGCTGGATGGTGAAGTGATTGGCGGCTTTAGCGCCGGTGATAAGCCCTTAACGCCACATCAGCAAAAAACGCTGGCGCTTTCCGATGAGCTGATTGCCGAGCTGAAATCGCACGACACCATTATCATCAGCGCCCCAATGTACAACTTCAATATTCCGACCCAGTTGAAAATCTATTTCGACCTGGTCGCGCGTGCCGGCCAAACCTTCCGTTATACCTCCGAGGGTTCCGAAGGCCTGGTCACCGGTAAAAAAGCGATTGTGATCTCCAGCCGCGGCGGTATCCATGCCGAGACACCAACCGACCTGATCACGCCTTACCTGAAGCTGTTCCTGGGGTTCATCGGTATTACTGACGTGGAGTTCGTGTTGGCGGAAGGTTTTGCTTACGGGCCAGAAGCGGCAGAAAAAGCAACGCAGGACAGTCGCATAGCGGTTGCGCAGAAAGTGCCTGCGACGGTATACGCCGCCCTCGCAAACCAGCCTGAACTGGCCACAGCGCCGGCCGGCGGCGGTTTCCTCAGTAACCTGATGAAAAAACTGTTCGGTTAATCACGATCTCCCTGCCCCGGCCCTTTCCGCACAGGAAAAGGCCAGGGTGCGGGAAAACTCAAGGTTCGAAAGGCCGACGCTGAAACTGGTCATGGCCACATTTCGGGCATAGCGGCAACACTTCCGGCGTGTAAAACGCCAAATGATGATGACACTGCTCGCACACCAGATTCCCCAGGCCGACCACCTCACCGCTGTGGTAAACGCCATGGTGGCTGACGTCCTTGAAAACCTCGCGCCATTCCAACTGGGTTTTGTCGGTAATGTCCGCCAGTTCCTGCCACAGGCTCTCTTTAATCACTCGCATAAAAACGCTGTCGGTAAATTCTTCCCGGCTTTCCTGGTAACTGCGTGCAAACTCTTCCAGATCGCGCCGTACCGCCAGGGTCACCTGCTCCACTTCATCGCGCGTCAGCTCACCGGCTTCGTTCAGCCGTTTTTCAGCGCTCGCCACCAGTGAATCAATATCACGCTCGCCATTTTTCAGGCGTTCGGTCAGAGATGCCACCAATTCGCGGTAGTACTGAGCAACCTTGTTCATAATCTCTCCTCGATGAACTTACGTGACGGGGCTTACCTCTTAACGTATCCCTTATCATTTTAGCCGTAAATTGCTGATGTCACTTGGCAAGGCACGGGATCCTCAAGATGTGAGTCATATCATGGCGGGGATTTTTTAAATACGCCGAGTCGGGCGCTTGGTGTTGTTGCCGAGAGGTCTTATCAGCTATGCTATGCGGATCTATAAGTACTCAACAGAATGCTACGGATGTAGCTGTTTTACACCTACAGGACCACCAGCCGCCATGCAAGAGCAATACCGTCCAGAAGACATAGAATCGAACGTACAGCTTCACTGGCAAGAGAAGCAGACTTTCAAGGTTACCGAAGACGCGAGCAAGGAAAAGTATTACTGCCTATCCATGCTGCCATACCCATCAGGCCGTCTGCACATGGGGCACGTTCGTAACTACACTATCGGCGACGTGATCTCGCGCTACCAGCGCATGCTGGGCAAAAACGTACTACAGCCGATCGGCTGGGATGCGTTCGGCCTGCCGGCGGAAGGCGCCGCGGTTAAAAACAACACCGCTCCGGCCCCGTGGACCTACGACAACATCGAATACATGAAGAACCAGCTAAAACTGCTGGGCTTCGGCTACGACTGGGATCGCGAGATCGCTACCTGCGATCCGGATTACTACCGTTGGGAACAGTGGTTCTTCACCAAGCTGTACGAAAAAGGCCTGGTCTACAAGAAGACCTCTGCGGTCAACTGGTGTCCGCACGATCTGACCGTGCTGGCCAACGAACAGGTTATCGACGGCTGCTGCTGGCGCTGCGACACCAAGGTCGAGCGTAAAGAAATCCCACAGTGGTTTATCAAAATCACCGATTACGCTGATCAACTGTTGAACGATCTCGATACGCTGGAAAGCTGGCCAGAGCAGGTGAAAACCATGCAGCGTAACTGGATTGGCCGTTCCGAAGGGGTGGATATCACCTTTGACGTGGCGGGCAGCGACGAGAAACTGACCGTTTATACCACCCGTCCAGACACCTTTATGGGTGCGACCTACGTGGCCGTTGCCGCGGGTCACCCATTGGCGCAACAAGGCGCGGTGAACAACCCGGCGCTGGCTGAATTTATCGAAGAATGCCGCAACACCAAAGTGGCCGAAGCCGAAATGGCAACGATGGAGAAGAAAGGCATGCCAACCGGCCTGTTCGCCATCCACCCGCTGTCCGGCGAGCAAGTGCCGGTTTGGGTCGCCAACTTCGTGCTGATGGAATACGGCACCGGCGCGGTAATGGCGGTTCCGGCTCACGACCAGCGTGACTGGGAGTTCGCCACCAAATACGGTTTGCCGATCAAACCGGTAGTGCTGGCGCTCGATGGCAGCCAACCGGATGTCCAGGCCGAAGCCATGACCGAGAAAGGCACGCTGTTCAATTCCGGCGAGTTTGACGGTTTGGACCACCAGGACGGTTTCAACGCCATTGCCGACAAACTGGTCGCCAAAGGCGTCGGCCAGCGCAAGGTTAACTACCGTCTGCGCGACTGGGGGGTTTCCCGTCAACGTTACTGGGGTGCGCCAATCCCAATGGTCACGCTGGAAGACGGCACCGTAATGCCGACCCCGGAAGACCAACTGCCGGTGATCCTGCCGGAAGACGTGGTGATGGACGGCATCACCAGCCCGATCAAAGCCGATCCCGAGTGGGCAAAAACCACCGTTAACGGCCAACCGGCGCTGCGTGAAACCGACACCTTCGACACCTTTATGGAGTCTTCCTGGTACTACGCACGCTACACCTGCCCGCAGTACGACAAGGGCATGCTGGATCCGGCCGCCGCCAACTACTGGCTGCCGGTCGATCAGTATGTCGGTGGTATCGAACACGCCATCATGCACCTGATGTACTTCCGCTTCTTCCACAAGCTGTTGCGTGACGCGGGCCTGGTCGATTCCGACGAGCCGGCAAAACGCCTGCTGTGTCAGGGCATGGTGCTGGCAGACGCCTTCTATTACAGCGGCAACAGCGGCGAACGCGTCTGGGTTTCCCCAGCCGACGCCATCGTTGAGCGCGATGACAAAGGCCGCATTATCAAAGCCACCGATCCACAAGGTCGTGAACTGGTCTATGCTGGCATGAGCAAAATGTCGAAGTCGAAAAACAACGGCATCGACCCGCAGGTGATGGTTGAGAAATACGGTGCGGATACCGTGCGTCTGTTCATGATGTTCGCTTCGCCGGCAGAAATGACGCTGGAATGGCAGGAATCCGGCGTGGAAGGGGCGAACCGCTTCCTGAAACGCGTGTGGAAACTGGCCTACGAACACCTGGGAAAAGGTGCCGTACAGCCGCTGAACGTGGCAACGCTGAACGAAGACCAGAAGGCACTGCGCCGCGATCTGCACAAAACCATCGCCAAAGTGACCGATGATATCGGCCGTCGTCAGACCTTCAACACCGCCATTGCCGCCGTGATGGAGCTGATGAACAAGCTGGCCCGTGCTCCGCAGGAAAGCGAGCAGGATCGCGCTCTGCTGCAGGAAGCCCTGCTGGCAGTGGTCCGCATGCTGTATCCGTTCACCCCGCACGTGTGCTTCTCACTGTGGCAGGCATTGGGCGGTGAAGGCGATGTGGACACCGCAGCCTGGCCGCAAGCCGACGAACAGGCGATGGTCGAAGACTCCAAGCTGGTGGTAGTACAGGTCAACGGCAAGGTCCGCGCTAAAATTACTGTGGCAGCTGATGCAACCGAAGAACAGGTGCGTGCGCGCGCCGCTGAGGAACATCTGGTCGCTAAATATCTGGACGGGGTTACGGTTCGTAAAGTGATCTATGTTCCGGGCAAATTGCTTAACCTGGTTGTGGGTTAACACAAGGAGGAATTGTGCGACAACGTATTCTGACGCTGTTGCTGGGGTTGGCGGTGCTGGTCACCGCCGGCTGCGGTTTTCACCTGCGTGGCACCACGCAGGTACCCTCGGAAATGAAAACGCTGATTCTGGACAGCTCAGACCCTTATGGTCCGCTGACCCGTTCGGTGCGTGAGCAATTACGTCTGAGCGACGTGACCATTGTCAAAGATGCAAAACGTAAGGATCTCCCTTCCCTGCGCATCATTGGCGCCACCGAAAGCCAGGATACCGCCTCTATCTTCCAGGACGGTAAAACCGCTGAGTACCAAATGGTGCTGACGGTCCAGGCACAGGTGTTGATCCCGGGTCACGATCTGTATCCGCTGAACGTAAAAGTCTTCCGTTCGTTCTTCGATAACCCGCTGACCGCACTGGCAAAAGATTCCGAACAGGAAATCATTCGTCAGGAAATGCGTGAGCAGGCCGCCCAGCAACTGGTGCGTAAACTGCTGACGGTGCACGCGGCGGAAGAAGAAACGCAGCAGAAAGCCGCTGCGGCCGGTGAAAAAGCGGCCAGTCGCGTAGATCAATGATCCGTATTTACCCTGAACAACTTGCCGCGCAGCTCCGAGAGGGGCTGCGCGCTTGTTATTTATTGAGTGGCAATGAACCGCTGCTGTTGCAGGAAAGTCAGGATCTGATCCGCCAAACGGCACAGCAACACCAGTTCACCGAGCACTACAGCATTTCGCTTGATGCCCATACCGACTGGGACGCCATTTTCAGCATCTGTCAGGCGATGAGTCTGTTCGCCAGCCGTCAGACGCTGTTGCTGATCTTCCCTGAAAACGGGCCGACCGCCCCGATAGGCGAACAGTTGATCAAGCTGGCTGCTCTGCTGCATGACGATATTTTGCTGATGCTGCGTGGGCCACGCCTCACCAAAGCTCAGGAAAACAGCGCCTGGTTCAAGGCGCTCAGCCCGCATGGCGCTTACGTCAGTTGCCAGACACCGGAGCAGGCGCAGTTACCCCGCTGGGTAGCCCAGCGCGCCAAAACCATGAAGCTGGAACTGGACGACGCGGCTAATCAGTTGCTGTGTTACTGCTACGAAGGCAACCTGCTGGCGCTGTCGCAGGCGCTGGAACGACTGTCGTTATTGCATCCGGATGGCAAGCTCACGCTGCCGCGTGTCGAGCTGGCGGTCAATGACGCCGCGCACTTCACGCCATTCCATTGGCTGGACGCCCTGCTGGCGGGTAAGAGCAAACGCGCCTGGCATATCCTGCAGCAAATGCAGCAGGAAGATGTCGAACCGGTGATCCTGCTGCGCACCCTGCAACGCGAATTGCTGCAATTGCTGAACCTGCAACGACGCATGGCGTCAGTGCCGCTGCGTACGCTGTTCGACCAGTACAAGGTCTGGCAAAACCGCCGTAACCTGGTCACCCAGGCATTGCAGCGGTTATCCGGTGCCGAGTTGCGGCAAGCGGTTCATCTGCTGGCGCAGATTGAAATCACCCTTAAGCAGGATTACGGCCAGTCGGTCTGGTCGGAACTGGAAACCCTGTCGATGCTGCTGTGCGGCAAACCTCTGGCCACGAGTTTTTCCGATGCCCACTAATTCGCAAGACACCACCGTCCTGCACGCCCTGTTTGGCGGCACCTTTGACCCAATCCATTACGGCCATCTGCGCCCGGTGGAAGCGCTGGCGGCGGAGGTAGGCCTGAACCGGGTGACGCTGTTGCCGAATCATGTGCCGCCACACCGCCCTCAGCCCGAGGCTAACGCACAGCAACGGTTGAAGATGGTTGAACTGGCGATCGCCGGCAACTCGCTGTTTGCGGTTGACGATCGCGAACTGCACCGCACCACGCCCTCCTATACCATAGAGACGCTGGAAGCCATTCGTAAAGAACGTGGCGCTGCATTGCCGCTGGCGTTTATCATTGGCCAGGATTCGCTGCTGACGCTGCACAAGTGGCACCGCTGGCAGTCGCTGCTGGATACTTGCCACCTGCTGGTGCTGGCCCGTCCGGGCTACAATGACCGAATGGACACGCCGGAACTGCAACAGTGGCTGGAACAGCATCAGGTGACCGATGCCGCGCTGCTCAGCCGGCAGCCACAGGGCTATATCTACCTGGCCGATACGCCGCAGCTGGAAATTTCAGCCACGGAAATCCGTCAGCGTCGCCACCAGGGCCTCAACTGTGACGACCTGTTACCGCGTTCGGTACAACGCTATATCGAGTTACAGGGTTTATATCGCTAGCGAGAGCCGCATGATATACTGCGCCGCTATTTTTCAGGTATTCGCTGAAAACCCCGGAAACCTTAGCTGGCCGGGCAGTCACCAGCTGGCTTTCAGCGGCATCCTGCCGACTTATCATTGATTCAGGCCGCAAAACGGGCAGTTGCCCGCCGCAGTCGAATGAACAGAACACTCCCGAGGGGGAACCTTTGCAAGGTAAAGCGCTCCAAGATTTCGTCATCGATAAAATTGATGACCTGAAAGGCCAAGACATTATCGCTCTGGATGTCCAGGGTAAATCCAGCATCACCGATTACATGATCATCTGCACCGGTACCTCTACCCGTCACGTGATGTCGATCGCCAACCACGTGGTGCAAGAATCCCGTTCTGCGGGCATGGAACTCTATGGCATGAAAGGCCAGGAAGCTTCCGACTGGATAGTGGTTGATTTGGGCGAAGTGATCGTCCACGTGATGCAAGAAGAAAGCCGTCGTCTGTATGAGCTGGAAAAACTCTGGAGCTAAGCGGTGAAACTGCAACTGGTCGCTGTCGGCACTAAAATGCCAGACTGGGTGCAGACCGGCTTTATGGATTATCTGCACCGTTTTCCGAAAGACATGCCGTTTGAGCTGACCGAAATCCCGGCGGGCAAGCGCGGCAAGAATGCCGATATCAAACGCATTCTGGAAAAGGAAGGCGAACAGATGCTGGCGGCGGTAGGCAAAGGCAATCGCATTGTCACGCTGGATATCCCCGGTACGCCGTGGGAAACGCCGCAGTTGGCGCAGCAGCTCGAACGCTGGAAGCAGGACGGCCGCAACGTCAGCCTGCTGATTGGTGGCCCGGAAGGGCTGGCCCCGGCGTGCAAGGCCGCAGCCGAACAAAGTTGGTCGCTCTCACCTTTGACATTGCCGCATCCTTTAGTGCGCGTCCTGGTGGCTGAAAGCCTCTATCGCGCCTGGAGTATTACAACAAATCATCCTTACCACCGGGAATAACCGGTGGTAACCGTGACAGAGTGAAATAAAGCAGCGGGATGAAAATAGAACGTAACCCTTTTCGCGACTATACGGCTGAATCCGCCCTGTTTGTACGCCGCGCCCTGGTGGCGTTCCTGGTCATCCTGGTGCTGACCGGCACCCTCATCGCCAATCTGTATAACCTGCAAATCGTCCGCTTTGAGGATTACCGTACCCGCTCCAACGAAAACCGCATAAAACTGGTGCCTATCGCGCCCAGCCGCGGCATTATCTACGATCGCAACGGCACCCCGTTGGCGCTCAATCGCACCATTTATCAACTGGAGCTGATGCCGGAAAAGGTCGATGACCTGAAGGCCACGCTACAGGCACTGCGTCCGGTGGTCGATCTGACCGACGAAGACATCACCAACTTCGAGAAAGAGCGCAAACGCTCACGCCGCTTCGTCTCCATTCCGGTGAAAACCGCCCTGAACGAAGTCCAGGTGGCACGTTTTGCGGTTAACCAGTTCCGCTTCCCCGGCGTCGAGGTCAAAGGCTACCAACGTCGCTACTATCCTTATGGCTCCGCTCTGACCCATGTCATCGGCTACGTATCGAAAATCAACGACCGCGACGTCGAACGTCTGGATAAAGACGGCAAGCTGGCCAACTACGCCGCCACTCACGATATCGGCAAGCTGGGCATCGAACGCTATTACGAAGAAACCCTGCATGGCAAAACCGGCTACGAAGAGGTTGAAGTCAACAACCGCGGCCGGGTGATCCGCCAACTGCATGAACAACCCCCTTCCGCCGGTCAGGACGTTTACCTGACGCTGGATCTCAACCTGCAACGCTATATCGAGCAGTTGCTGGTCGGCAGCCGTGCGGCGGTGGTGGTGAGCGATCCGCGCACCGGCGGCATTCTGGCGATGGTCTCTAACCCCAGCTATGATCCGAACCTGTTCGTTGATGGCATCTCCAGTAAAGATTACCAGGGGCTGCTCAACGATCCGAACCGGCCGTTGATTAACCGCGCCACGCAGGGGTTATATCCACCGGCGTCTACGGTTAAACCCTACATTGCCGTCTCGGCGCTCAGTGCCGGGGTGATCACCAAAAACACCAGCCTGTTCGATCCCGGCTGGTGGCAATTGCCCGGCTCGGAAAAACGCTTCCGCGACTGGAAAAAATGGGGCCACGGCCGCCTGAACGTCACCAAAGCGCTGGAAGAGTCAGCGGATACCTTCTTCTATCAGGTCGCCTACGACATGGGTATCGATCGCCTGTCGACCTGGCTGACCAAGTTCGGTTACGGCGATTATACCGGTATCGATCTGTCCGAAGAACGTTCCGGCCTGATGCCGACCCGCGACTGGAAATTCAAGCGCTATAAAAAACCCTGGTATCAGGGAGACACCATTCCGGTGGGCATCGGCCAGGGCTACTGGACGGCAACGCCGATCCAGATGGCCAAGGCACTGACCACGCTGATTAACGACGGCAACGTCAAAACGCCACACCTGCTGCAGAGCACCAGAATCAATGGTGCGCTGGTGCCCTTCACCCAGGAAGAGAGCAAGCAGATCGGCGATATTCATTCAGGCTTCTGGGAAATTGCCAAAGACGGCATGTATGGTGTAGCCAACCGTCCGAACGGGACGGCACGTAAGTACTTCTCGGATGCACCTTACAAAGCCGCGGCGAAATCGGGTACCGCACAGGTATTCGGCTACGAAACCTACAACGCCCACAAACTGGCGGAACACCTGCGTGACCATAAATTGATGACCGCCTTTGCTCCGTTCAACAATCCAACGGTATCGGTCGCCATCATTCTGGAAAACGGCGGCTCCGGTCCGGCGGTCGGGACAATCACCCGTCAGATCCTCGACCATATTTTGCTGGGCGACAACAATACGCAATTACCATCTGAAGCCCCACTGCCACCAGGCGTAGAGGGTGATTAAGGTAGAACATGACTGAAAGCCAACAAAAGGGCTCGATCTGGACCAAAATCCATATCGACCCCACATTCCTGCTATTAATTCTGGCCCTGCTGGTCTACAGCGCGTTCGTGATGTGGAGCGCCAGCGGTCAGGATATTGGCATGATGGAGCGCAAGATCGGCCAGATTGTCATGGGGCTGATAGTGATGGCCGTCATGGCGCAAATCCCACCGCGGGTCTATGAAAGCTGGGCGCCGTATTTATATATTTTCTGCGTGATCCTGCTGATACTGGTAGACGCTTTCGGCCAGATCAGTAAAGGCGCGCAGCGCTGGCTGGATCTTGGCTTCGTGCGTTTCCAGCCGTCCGAGATCGCTAAAATCGCCGTGCCGCTAATGGTGGCGCGCTTTATGAACCGTGACGTTTGCCCGCCTTCGCTAAAGAATACCGCGATTGCGCTGGTGTTGATTTTCCTGCCGACCCTGCTGGTCGCCGCGCAGCCCGATCTGGGGACTTCGATTCTGATTGCCGCCTCCGGCCTGTTCGTGCTGTTCCTGTCCGGCATGAGCTGGAAGCTGATCGCCGTAGCCGCCGTGCTGCTGGCGGCCTTTATCCCGGTGCTGTGGTTCTTCCTGATGCACGGCTATCAGCGCGACCGCGTGATGATGCTGCTGGATCCGGAAACCGACCCACTCGGTGCCGGTTACCATATTATTCAGTCGAAAATCGCCATCGGCTCAGGTGGCCTGTCCGGTAAGGGCTGGCTGCACGGCACGCAGTCACAGCTGGAATTCCTGCCTGAGCGCCACACGGACTTTATCTTCGCGGTCCTGGCCGAAGAGCTGGGGCTGATTGGGGTACTGGTGCTGCTGGCGCTGTACCTGCTGGTTATCATTCGTGGATTGATGATCGCCGCCAAGGCGCAAACCACCTTTGGTCGGGTGATGGTCGGCGGCCTGATGCTGATTTTGTTCGTTTATGTGTTTGTTAACATTGGTATGGTCAGTGGCATTTTGCCGGTAGTTGGCGTACCTTTGCCTCTGGTCAGTTACGGGGGTTCGGCGCTGATTGTGCTTATGGCTGGGTTCGGCATTATCATGTCGATCCACACGCATCGAAAAATGATGTCCAAGAGTTTATAAGGGGTGAGTAATGCGTAAGGAATGGCTTTGGGTCGGCGTTGTCGCGGTATTACTTTCCGCCTGTACCGCCCCGACCACGGAACAGCAAGCGCCACCGCAGCAGCCGTATAACGGCCCCGTGGTGGAGATCGGTGGCGTTGAACCTCAATATGAACCCTATAACCCTAATAATATGCAGGATTATAAGGTTAATGGCGACACTTACCGCATCGTCAAGGATCCGCAGAACTTCTCGCAGACCGGTCTGGCCAGCTCCTACGGTGAAGAAGCCCGGGGCAATACCACCGCGCTGGGGGAACAGTTCGATCCTAATGGGTTAACCGCCGCGCACCCAACGCTGCCGATCCCAAGCTACGTACGTGTGACCAACCTGGCCAATGGCCGCCAACTGGTCGTGCGAGTGAACGATCGCGGGCCTTACACCCAGGGCCGCATTATCGATTTGTCGAAAGCCGTCGCCGACCGCCTGAACCTGTCCAACAACACCAAGGTCAAGGTTGATTTCATCAACGTGGCCCCGGACGGCACTCTGAGCGGCCCTGGCACCATTGGTACTACCGTTGCCAAACAAAGCTACGCCCTGCCCGCACGTCCGGAACTCGGCTCCAGCAACATGGGAACCCCGGTGCAACAGGATGTCCCGGTCCCCAACGGTGCCGCAGTGCACCCGATTGACAACAGCAGTTTGAACACCGGCGACAACGCCCCGGCCGCTACCACCGGCAATAGCCGCAGCGGGTTCCTGGGTGCGCCAAGCGCCGTACCGGCCGGCGTGCTGGAAGGCTCAGAGCCTGAAGCTGCCGTCAGTGCCGCAGCCATTGCCGCACCGGTCGCGGCCTCCGCCGCCGTTGCCGCCAATGCTTCTGCTGGTGGTAGCTACGTGGTGCAGGTCGGCGCACTGAGCAGTGCCGAACGCGCGCAGAGCTGGCAACAAAGCCTGAGCCAAAAGTTTGGCGTACCGGGTAAAGTGGCCGCCAGCGGCAGCGTCTATCGCGTACAGCTGGGCCCGTTCAGCAGCCGTCAGCAAGCCGCCGAACTGCAGCAACGTCTGGCCAGCGAAGCGCAGCAACAATCTTTTGTCACTGCCGCACCTTAAAACAAATATCCGGCAGGCGAACGCGGTTGATAAGCGTTCCTTTAGCTGAAACATTTTCTTTCAGCTAAAGCCAATAAAGCGCGATTAGTCAGAGCATTGGCTAATGCCTGCCGGGATCTCATCTGTTATAGTGTGGCTCGTTTTTAATTTTACCCTCATGGATGTTGTAGTCTCGATCATGAAACAAGTAACTTCTTTTCGCTTAATCAAGAGCATAGCGCTCGGCACCGTTATCGCGATGAGTGCAACCTCCGTTGCGCATGCCGATGACGTTAATATCAAGACCATGATCCCAGGGGTACCGCAAATCGATGCGGAATCCTACGTCCTGATTGATTACAACTCCGGTAAAGTTTTGGCGGAAATGAACGCCGATGCCCGCCGCGATCCAGCCAGTCTGACCAAAATGATGACCAGTTACGTCATCGGCCAGGCGCTGAAAGCAGGTAAAATCGGCCAGGAAGACATGGTTACCGTGGGGCAAGACGCCTGGGCTACCGGCAACCCGGTATTCAAGGGTTCTTCGCTGATGTTCCTCAAGCCAGGCGACCGCGTACCGGTCTCCAAGCTGACCCGCGGCATCAACCTGCAGTCCGGTAATGACGCCTGCGTGGCGATGGCCGACTACGTAGCCGGCAGCCAGGACGCGTTCGTTAACCTGATGAACACCTACGTCAGCAAGCTGGGCCTGCAGAATACCCACTTCCAGACGGTACACGGCCTGGATGCACAGGGTCAGTACAGTTCGGCGCGCGATATGGCGTTGATCGGCCAGGCGCTGATCCGCGACGTGCCGGACGAATATGCGATTTATAAAGAAAAAGAGTTCACCTTCAACAATATCCGCCAGATGAACCGTAACGGTCTGCTGTGGGATACCAGCCTGAACGTGGACGGCATCAAAACCGGTCATACCGATGCGGCAGGCTACAACCTGGTCGCTTCTGCGACCGAAGGCCAGATGCGTCTGATCTCTGCGGTGTTGGGCGGTCGTACTTATAAAGGCCGTGAAACCGAGAGCAAGAAACTGCTGACCTGGGGCTTCCGCTTCTTCGAAACCGTTGCGCCACTGAAAGTGGGCAAAGAGTTTGCGTCTGAACCCGTCTGGTTCGGCGATGCGGATCGCGTTGAGTTGGGCGTAGACAAAGACGTTTACCTGACCATCCCACGCGGCCGGATGAAAGATCTCAAAGCCAGCTACGTGCTGAACACGCCGGAAATTCATGCACCACTGGCGAAAAACCAGGTTGTCGGCAGCATCAACTTCCAGCTCGATGGCAAAACCATCGATCAGCGCCCACTGGTGGTGATGAACGAAGTGAAAGAAGGCGGTTTCTTCAGCCGTATCGTGGATTACATCAAACTGATGTTCCACCACTGGTTCGGTTAACAGTTGAAATGGGCGAAATCGCCCCCATATACTGATTAACATTAACTCCCGCTCCGGCGGGAGTTATAATTTATAGAATCGCTATACCGATAGCCGCACTCTGGAGCGCACATGAAAACTAAACTGAACGAACTGCTCGAATTCCCTTGCTCATTTACCTACAAAGTAATGGGCCTGGCACAACCCGAGCTGGTGGACCAGGTGGTTGAAGTGGTGCAGCGCCATGCTCCCGGGGATTACAACCCACAGGTTAAACCTAGCAGCAAAGGCAATTACCACTCCGTGTCCATCACCATCACCGCCACCCATATCGATCAGGTGGAAACCTTATATGATGAGTTGGGCAACATTGAAATTGTCCGCATGGTTCTGTAATTACAGCACAAAACCCTGCTTTTCAGCCCGGGCCAGAGCATCCTCTGCCCGGGTTGCGCATTTTTGGTCAGTGAAACGCTGGTCGCCGGCCAGAGCGCCCGGTATAATGGCGACACCACTTCTGTAACCTGACGATGACTCTTTTGCAACCAGACAAGATCATTTTGCGTCAGCTGGGGTTGCAGCCCTATGAGCCTGTATCCCAAGCCATGCACAACTTCACCGATCGCCGCACCGAAACCACGCCCGATGAGCTGTGGCTGGTTCAGCATCAGCCCGTGTTTACCCAGGGCCAGGCCGGTAAAGCCGAGCATCTGTTGATGCCGGGCGATATTCCGGTTGTCCAGAGCGATCGCGGTGGCCAGGTGACCTATCACGGGCCGGGCCAGCAGGTGATGTATGTGATGGTCGATCTGAAACGCAACAAGGTTGGCGTTCGCCAACTGGTCACGGCTATCGAAGATACCGTTATTAATACCCTCGCCCACTTTCACATTGAATCGCGTGCCCGTCCGGATGCACCCGGTGTTTATGTGGGGGAGCAAAAAATCTGTTCGTTGGGTTTGCGGATCCGTAAAGGCAGTTCATTCCACGGCCTGGCCCTGAATGTGGCCATGGATCTCACCCCCTTCCAGCGTATCAACCCTTGCGGTTACGCCGGTATGCAGATGGCGCAGGTCAGCGCGCTGGTGCCCAGTGTTGGCATAGAAGACGTACACCCAGTCCTGGTACAGGAATTTGTTCATTTACTCGGCTACCCGAAGGTCGAGCTTCGTAACTGGAACCTGCACGATTATGAGTAAACCAATTCAGATGGAACGCGGCGTCAAATACCGCGATGCAGACAAAATGGCGTTGATCCCGGTAAAAACGGTGGTCACAGAACGGCAGGAGCTGTTACGTAAACCCGAGTGGATGAAAATAAAACTTCCTGCCGACTCTACGCGCATTCAGGGCATTAAAGCCGCAATGCGTAAAAACGGTCTGCATTCGGTGTGCGAAGAAGCTTCCTGTCCGAACCTGTCTGAGTGCTTCAACCACGGCACCGCCACCTTTATGATCCTCGGTGCCATCTGTACCCGCCGCTGCCCATTCTGCGACGTGGCCCACGGCCGCCCGGTGGCACCAGATGCCAACGAGCCGGAAAAACTGGCTCAGACCATCGCCGATATGGGTCTGCGTTACGTAGTGATCACCTCGGTTGACCGCGATGACCTGCGTGACGGTGGTGCCCAGCACTTTGCCGACTGCATCGCGGCTATCCGCGCTAAAAACCCGACCATCAAGATTGAAACGCTGGTACCGGACTTCCGCGGCCGTATGGATCGCGCGCTGGAAATCCTGACCGAAACGCCACCGGATGTGTTCAACCACAATCTGGAAAACGTACCACGCGTCTACCGTCAGGTTCGTCCGGGCGCTAACTACGAGTGGTCATTGAAGCTGCTGGAGCGGTTTAAAGAGGCGCATCCGCACATCCCAACCAAGTCTGGCCTGATGGTCGGTCTGGGTGAAACCAATGCGGAAATCGTTGAAGTGATGCGCGATCTGCGTCGCCATGGCGTCACCATGCTGACTCTGGGCCAGTACCTGCAGCCTAGTCGCCATCACCTGCCGGTACAGCGCTACGTCAGCCCGGCCGAGTTCGATGAGATGAAAGAAGAAGCGATGGCGATGGGCTTCACCCATGCTGCTTGCGGTCCGTTTGTCCGTTCTTCCTACCATGCCGATTTGCAGGCAAAAGGGATGGAAGTGAAGTAATTCTGGTAATGGATTGTTACCATTAAAGTGACAGACACGGCAAAAAACGGATGACCTTGCGGCATCCGTTTTTTATTGCCCGTCAGAAAGCGGAATTAAACGTCTTTCTTTTCGACGCTCTGCGGGTTGGACTGACTTTCTGCCGTATTTGCCGCTGGCGGAGTCGTATCGTCACCCACCGCCTTTTTGAAACCCTTCAGCGCAGCACCCAAGTCCGCGCCCAAAGTACGCAGTTTGCTGGTACCGAACAGCAAGATGATCAACACCGCAATCACCAGAAGTTTGGTAATACTGATCCCTTCCATACTCACCTTCTTATTCATATAGCGCTGCGAACGCAGCGAGAAAAAACCTTGCCTGAGGATATTTACCTACTTTCCCAGATTCAAAACAACAGCAACATGTAACAGAGTAAGATCCACGCCAATATGCAACTTTAAATCGGCTGGTTACGCTTCAGACTATTCTGAGTTTTTAACCCGCATGATACGCTGTTCCCCTGCTCATCATGGAGTTGCCGGATGTA
Organism: Serratia sp. S4; assembly: GCF_000347995.1. Lineage (NCBI taxonomy): Bacteria > Pseudomonadati > Pseudomonadota > Gammaproteobacteria > Enterobacterales > Yersiniaceae > Serratia > Serratia sp. S4. The sequence goes on along the minus strand of NZ_KB661120.1, from coordinate 1,268,143 downwards.
TACGCCATCAGTGATTGATACCAGACGTTCCGGCCTTAGCTTCGCCAGACGCACTTATCTGCCACGTGTCGTCGGCCTGGGGATCGGTTTTATCTGCGTGTTCTCAGTATTCTATACGCAAAAAACCTCATACTGGGTCTGGGGCCTGCTGATTTTCCACGGTTTTATCTGGCCACACCTTGCCTACCAATGGGCGCGCCGTTCCGCCATGCCCTTCAAGGCTGAAATTCGCAACCTGCTGATCGATTCGTTTTTCGGCGGGCTGTGGGTAGCCATGATGGCATTCAATGCCTTACCGTCAGTCGTTATCCTGTCGATGATGGGCATGAATAACATGGCTTCTGCCGGCAAATCTCTGTTCTTTAAAGGGTTGGCGGTACAGGTACTCAGCGCCCTGGCAATCAGCGCTCTGCTGGGCTTCCCTTGCCAACCGCAAAGCACACCGCTGCAGATCTATCTGTGCCTGCCGATGATCTATTTCTACCCTATCCTATTGGGATTAGTGACCTACCGCACCGCCAAACGGCTGGCGGAAAAAAAACAGGAGTTGTTGCGCATCAGCATGCGCGACGGCCTGACCGGACTGTACAACCGCCGCCATTGGGAACATTTGCTGCATCACCAATTTGACAGCTGCCGCCGCTATCAGCACAGCGCGACGCTGATCCTGATGGATATCGACCGCTTTAAAACCATTAACGACACCTTCGGCCATGCGCTGGGTGACGAGGCGCTGGCGGTACTGGCAGAGGAATTGCTAATCGGTTTGCGCGCCGTGGATATTGTCGGACGCTACGGTGGCGACGAATTTGGGGCCGTGTTGCCCAACACCAGTGCCGAACAGGCCAGCATAGCGCTGTTGCGCATTCAGGAACGGTTGAACGAGATTGTTTTCCGCGAAGCGCCGCAGTTACGGCTGAACATCAGCGCCGGCATTGCGGATTATCACGGCGACATGAGCGGCTATCTGGACTGGTTAAAAGCCGCCGACAACGCGCTGTACCGGGCGAAGAACAACGGTCGCAACCGCCTGGAGCTGGCCGTACCCGGCCACTGAGACCAGAGGAACAATTTCAGTTTCCAGTCACTTTTTATACTACAAAATAGGCAGCGCCGGGTGTAAGATCCCGTCTGCGCGGCAAACAGCGGCGTCGAACGACGGAGATGACATTCCTCCTTAACCGCCTTCACGGGCTGATGATGTCTACGTAACCTCTCGGAGAGGTGCGTAGCATTGCGCCTGAACCTTTCTGAGCTTGTCCCCCATTTAATGAAAGGCATTTTCGACCATGTTGAGTTCTTTACTGGCAGTTTTTATTGGCGGCGGTATGGGTAGCGTTCTGCGCTGGGCCATAAGCATGAAGATGAATCCGCTTAACGCGTACATCCCGTTGGGGACGCTGACAGTCAATCTGCTGGGCGGCTTTATTATCGGTTTGGCTATCGCCATCTTCACCCGTTTGACGCACCTGGATCCCACCTGGAAGTTGCTGATCACCACCGGTTTTTGCGGCGGGTTAACCACCTTTTCCACCTTCTCTCTGGAGGTAGTGTATTTGCTGCAAGATGGGCGTTTCATGTGGGCGTTGGCCAATATGCTGCTTAATTTGGCCGGCTCGCTGGTGATGACCCTGCTGGCGTTTATGCTGGTGGTGTGGATTAACGGCCAATAATTTAATTTCGGCGTCTTAATGTTTCCTTAATCTGCCCTGAGCATAATCTCATCCAGTACCCCCACTGGATGAGAACTCAGATGTTTAGCCTGCCAAAAACACCCGCTGAAGTGACCGCCACCCTGCTGTGCCTGCTGATTGTTGGTGCCTTCATCAGGGTTTATCTGTTCGCCTGAAGTCCGCACCTGCAAAAACCATCTTTACCGTTGCGCTCTTGCCAATTGCCATTGTTGCATTACAATTGAGAATGAACGTTCGCACCCAGAAAGCGAACCGCATTTCACTTGGCAAAGGATCGGGACATGATATCCACCAGCGACAGCAGGCAGGCCAAAGCACAGGCCCGCCGCGATCAGATTGTCGACGCCGCAAAACTCTGTTTTCGTCAGCACGGTTTTCACGCCGCCAGCATGGCGGAAATCGCGCAGAGTTCTCAGCTTAGCGTCGGTCAGATCTACCGCTACTTCGACAATAAAGATGCGATCATCGAAGAGATCGTTAACCGTATCATCGCCAGTAAAATGCGGCGACTGGAAGATCTTGGCGATCACATCAACCTGATCGCCGGTACCCTGGCGGCGCGCACCCTGTTTCAACAGCCCGGTGAAAGCGAAACCGACCATATGCTGATGCTGGAGGTCACCGCCGAGGCCACACGTAACCCGATAGTGGCCAAAATGCTCAGCGATGCCGAAACGCGGTTATTCCACCATGTTTGTCAAAACCTGCGGCGGATCTATCCTCACTTCAGCGAGCAGGAAATCGCCGCCAGAGTAGAGTTTATCGCCGTATTAAGCGAAGGCACCGGTTACCGCATACTGACCACACAAAAAGCCGACGTCAGCCTGCTGAACGGCCTATACCAACAAGCTATCTCTCACCTGTTCAGGAAACCTTAATCCTTATGACCAGACAACTCGCCAGACAACGTCTGGTGTACGCGCTCGTGCTTGGCCTGCTAGCCTCACTGGGGCCGCTGTGCATCGACCTCTACCTGCCCGCCCTGCCGGAAATGGCCGGCGATCTGAACACCTCTACCGCTACCGCGCAGCTCAGCCTGACCGCCGGCCTGCTCGGTTTGGGCGTCGGCCAGCTGATTTTTGGCCCCTACAGCGACAAGCTCGGCCGTATGCGCCCGCTGTTACTGTCGCTGACGCTATTGCTGGCCGCCTCGCTGTGGTGCGCCCTGGCCCCCAATATCGATCAGTTGCTGATTGCCCGTCTGTTGCAAGGGCTGGCCGGTGCCGGCGGTGCCGTCATTTCTCGCGCTATCGCCCGTGACCTTTATTCCGGACACGAACTGACGCGTTTCTTTGCCCTGCTGATGTTGGTCAACGGCCTGGCGCCGATCATTGCGCCGGTGTTGGGTGGCGCCATGCTGCAGTTTATGGACTGGCGCGGGATTTTCGGCGTACTGGCGGCCATTGCCGTGCTGCTGTTCACGCTCGCCAGCCTGAAGTTAGATGAGTCATTGCCTGCCGAACGCCGCAGCCAGGGCGGTATTTTTGCCATGTTGCGGTCACTGGGCGGATTGCTGACCCAGCGTCAGTTTATGGGCCTGTGTCTGACGCAAGGTTTTGTGATGGCCGGGATGTTCGCCTATATCGGCGCTTCGCCTTTCGTGCTGCAGCAGATTTATGGCCTCAGCCCACAGATGTTCAGCCTGTGCTTCGCCATCAACGGCGTCGGACTGATTATTTCCGCGCAGATCGCCAGCCGCCTGAGCATACATTTTGGTGAAAGGAAGGTATTGAAAGGCGGATTAACCCTGGCGGCGGTTTCTTCTCTGCTGTTACTGTTGGCAGCCAGCCTGCACGCGCCGCTGGCACTGTTGATGGTACCGCTGTTCTTCTCGGTGGCCGTAATCGGTATTGTCGGCCCGACGGCATCATCATTGGCGATGCAAAGCCAGGGCGACAAGGCGGGCAGCGCCTCTGCGCTGATTGGCGTGAGCATGTTCGCACTCGGTGCCTGTAGCGTGCCCTTGACGGGGCTGGGTGGCACTTCCAGCGTATCAATGGCACTGACCATTGTCGGCTGTTACGCCGTCGCCATCACGCTGTTTAAACTGCTGGTACGCAAAACGCAGGCATAAAGCGACGGGAAAAAGGCAATAAAAAACCCGCTCAGTGAGCGGGTTTTAAGAATTTCGGCTGTAGCATTAGATAGCGATAACGTTAGCAGCAGATGGGCCTTTGGCACCGTTCGTGATTTCAAATTCTACACGCTGGCCTTCAGCAAGAGTTTTGAAACCATTGCTAGCGATGGCAGAGAAGTGAACGAAAACGTCCTTGCTACCATCTTCCGGAGTAATGAAGCCGAAGCCTTTGGATTCATTAAACCACTTAACGCTACCTTTAATCTTAGACATCAAACTTACCTTTAACGTGAATGAAAGACACTAAACATGTGTCCAATACAGTACAGCAATTAGACGGGATTTTGTCCACAACCTGGATCACATAAAATCGATAAAGAGTGAAAAAATCCGTGTCCTTCGGTGTAAATCGCTTGCCCCCCTTGCCATTGTCTCTGCAGGTAGTCCAATCCTCTTCAAACTCCGGCGAACAGCGGTCGAACGCCTGTTTCACCCGCCGTCAGCCTGCCTTGCCGGCGTGATGCAGACAAAATCGCTATGAAATATAACCAGATAGTCTTTTTGCTTCCGGCCGCCCTGCACTAGGGTTAGAGCTTACTAACCACTGTGAGCCAAGACTATGACCAGCCAACTGGCCGAAAAAATCGTCGCCTACCGCCGTGAACTGCATCAGAACCCTGAGCTGTCCAACCACGAGTTCGCCACTACCGCCCGCCTGACCCGCTGGCTGGAAGAGGCCGGTATCCGTATTCTGCCGCTGGCGCTGAAGACCGGCGTGGTGGCTGAAATCGGCAGTGGCAAGGGGCCTGTCATTGCGCTGCGCGGGGATATTGACGCCCTGCCGATTGAGGAAATTTCCGGCGTGCCGTTCAGTTCGCAAAACAGCGGCGTGATGCACGCCTGCGGACATGATTTTCATACCTCGGTGATGCTGGGCGCGGCACATTTGTTGAAAGCACGCGAAGCTACCCTGCCCGGTACGGTACGCATTTTCTTCCAGCCGGCGGAGGAAACCTTCAACGGCGCCCAACACCTGATCGACGCCGGAGCACTGGATAACGTGGCGGCGGTATTCGGTCTGCACAACGCGCCGGAGCTGCCGACCGGCACCTTTGCCACCCGCGCCGGGGCGTTTTACGCCAACGTCGATCGCTTCCAGATTCTGATCACCGGCAAGGGGGCGCACGCCGCCAAACCGGAGCAAGGGGTGGACACCATCGTCACCGCCAGCCAGATTGTCAACGCGCTGCAAACCCTGCCCAGCCGCAGCTTCAGTTCGCTGGAGTCGTTGGTGGTGAGCGTCACGCGCATTGAGGGCGGTAACACCTGGAATGTTCTGCCACAGACCGTAGAGCTGGAGGGCACGGTACGGACCCATAGCGATAAGGTTCGTCGCCAGGTACCGGATAAAATTCGCCAGGTGATTAACGGCGTCGCCGCATCCCTTGGCGCACAAGCGGAACTACGCTGGCAGGCAGGCCCACCGGCGGTAGTCAATGACGCACGCTGGGCAGCCTTCAGTAAAACCGTCGCCGCCGAAGCCGGTTACCGGGTGGAAGAGGCTGAGCTACAGATGGGCGGGGAAGACTTTGCGCTTTATCTGCACCACGTGCCGGGCGTCTTTGTCAGTATTGGCTCGGCAAGTGAATTTGGCCTGCATCACCCGCGCTTCAACCCGGATGAACAGGCGATTTTCCCGGCCTCGCAATATTTCGAACTGTTGGCTGAGCGCACGCTGCAGCAATTAGTCACCACACCGGAAAAAGCCACCAGCAAGGCTTAGAACTCCCTCGATTATTATTCGCGGCGCGGTATATTCTGCGCTGCGAGTTATTATTTCCCCCTCGGTTATATTTGCCGATTTCAACATTAGAATATGCTGTTTTGTTGTTTTACATCCTGATGGTGCTCGTCAATAGTGGGGCTCTAAAGATAGCGCCACACCGGCACTTAACAGGGTGAAAGCAATGAGCAACAGTGCGAAAGAACAACGACAATTGCGCCTTGGCGCCATTTTGCATGGCGCATCGGGAAATATGTCTGCCTGGCGACATCCGGACGCCACTGCCGATGCCAGTATTAACCTCGATTTTAATATTGCCACGGCAAAAAAAGCCGAACAGGGTAAATTGGATTTCGTGTTTGTGGCCGACGGCTTATATATCAATGAGAAATCCATTCCCCATTTTCTCAATCGTTTTGAACCCTTAACCCTGCTCGCCGCACTGTCCGCCGCCACCGATAAAATCGGGCTGGTGGGCACCTTATCCACTTCGTACAGCGATCCTTTTACCGTTGCGCGCCAGTTCGCCAGCCTGGATCACCTCAGCAAAGGCCGGGCCGGCTGGAACGTGGTGACCTCGCCGCTGGAAGGGTCAGCAAAAAATTTCTCCCGCACCGAACATCCGGAGCACAGCCTGCGCTACCGCATTGCCAGTGAATACCTCGACGTCACCAAAGGATTGTGGGACTCGTGGGAAAGCGACGCTTTTGTGCGGAACAAGAACAGCGGTGAATTTTTCAGCGCCGGTAAACTGCATACCCTGAATCACCAGGGCGAGTTCTTCTCTGTGCAGGGGCCGCTGAATATTGGTCGCACGCCACAAGGGCGGCCCATTCTGTTCCAGGCCGGCGCCTCGGAGGACGGCAAGCAATTGGCAGCCAAACACGCCGACGCCATTTTCACCCACCATGAGAGCCAGCAACAGGCACAGGCGTTTTATCAGGACGTTAAAAAACAGTTGGTTGAGCAGGGCCGTGAACCGGATGACCTGCGGATTTTTCAGGGCGTCAGCGTGATTGTCGGTGACGACAATGAAGACGTGGAGCGTCAGTATTGGGAAACCGCCCGCCTGGTCAGTATCGAAAACGCACTCAACTACCTTGGCCGCTATTTCGAGCACTATGATTTCGCCCGTCATCCGCTCGATGAACCCTTCCCGGACGTCGGTGAACTGGGTCAAAACAGCTTCCGCAGCACCACCGACGCCATCAAGCGCAATGCCCGTGAACGCAATCTGACGCTACGGGAAGTCGCGCTGGAAGCCGCCTCACCTCGCCCGGTCTTTGGCGGCACGCCGGAAGCGGTGGCGGACGGCCTGCAAAACTGGTTCGACACCCAGGCGGCCGACGGTTTCATCATCAGCGGCGGCACGCCAAATTCATTCGGCCACTTTGTCGATCGCGTAGTGCCGATCCTGCAGCAGCGCGGCCTGTTCCGCAGCGATTACAGCGGTGACACGCTGCGCGACCACCTGGGCCTCAAGCTGCCTGCCAATCAATTCACTCAATAACAACAATAATTTCTCAGGGATATCCGCTATGCGAACAACCTTTAGCGTCCTGCCCAGCCAACGTAACGATCTGGGCGATTAGGAGCATACAGATGGCAAACGACGTTTTTATCCAAACGCTGCCAAGCGATCCTCTGGTCCAGCCGGTGATCGCAGGGCTATTCGGTGAATATCGCCAACGCTACGGCGACTATTTTGGTGACCAGGAACAGGAAGCGCTGGATTTGTACGCCCCGCCGCAAGGCGCCTTTATCGTGCTGTTACGCGCCGGGGAGCCGATCGCCATGGGGGCCTTCAAACGCTACGATCCGCAAACTGCCGAGCTGAAACGCATATGGACACGAACCGATTTACGCCGCCAGGGCCTGGCACAACAAGTATTGCAGCAACTGGAAACGCTGGCGCAGCAACAGGGTTATCGTCAGCTCTACCTGACCACCGGCTTTCGCCAGCCAGAGGCGGTGGGCTTGTATTTGAGCAACGGCTACCAGCCGCAGTTCGATACCAGCGTCGATACTGAAGTTTACAGCCGCCCCCCTTACGATGGCCGGCTGCCATTTCGCAAAAGCCTGATAACAGCGGACGCATTCTGTTGCGCACCGGAAAGGAAGATTGCCTAGGGGACATGCCCCCTTCTTCACCCTTTTATCTGTTTCAGGAGAGTAGTGATGCCCAAACAAGAAGTCTTAAAAGTGGTTCCCGCACGTTACCCGCTGCGGCTGGCAGGTGCGTTGTTCTCGGTGTTTATTCTGGCGGCGATCCTCCAGTCTGTGGCGACCAACGAACGCTGGGAATGGGGGGTATTCGCCGAATGGTTCTTTGCCCCGGCGGTGCTGTCGGGTCTGGGACAAACTCTGCTGCTGACGCTGCTCGGCACGCTGTTCAGTATCATCTTCGGTACGCTGCTGGCCCTGGCGCGGTTATCTCGCTCCTACCTGTTGGCTTCGCTGGCGTGGGGTTATATCTGGCTGTTCCGCTCGCTGCCGCTGATCCTGGTGCTGATCGTTCTGTATAACTTCTCTTATCTGTACGACTCCATCTCACTGGGTATCCCCTTTACCTCGCTGGTGTTCGCCAGCTATCCGACCATCGATATCCTCAGCCAGTTCTCGGTGGCGGTGCTGGGGCTGACGCTGGTGCAGTCGGCCTATACCGCAGAAATCATCCGCGGCGGTATTATCGGGGTCGAGTACGGCCAGCATGAAGCGGCTGCGGCACTGGGGCTGCCGGGCTATCGCCGCACTTTCCGCATTATTTTGCCCCAGGCGCTGCGCTCGATCATTCCAACCGGCTTCAATGAAATTATCAGCCTGGCGAAGGGCACTTCGATTGTCTACGTGCTGGCGCTGCCGGAGCTGTTTTATACCATTCAGGTGATCTACAACCGCACCCAGCAGGTGATACCGCTGCTGATGGTCGCCACCGTCTGGTACCTGTTCATCACCACCGCACTGTCGGTCATTCAGTATTACATCGAGCGCTATTTCGCCCGTGGCGCAGTGCGCGAACTGCCGCCAACGCCATGGCAGAAACTGGCCGGCTGGTTAAAACGTTAGGAGGATCCCATGTCCGAAGCCATTGATTATTATGCCCTGCGCGAAGCGGCGGTACACAGCATCGTGCCAGTACCAGCGCGCGGCCTGATTGAAATCAGCAACGTCAGCAAATTTTTCGGTAAACACAAGGCGCTGGACGACGTCAGCCTGACGCTGCAACCGGGCACCGTCACGGTGATCCTCGGCCCTTCCGGTTCCGGCAAGTCCACCCTGCTGCGGGCCATCAACCACCTGGAGCGGGTCGATGAAGGCTTTATCCGCATCGACGGCGACTATGTCGGCTACCGGCGCAAAGGTGACAAGCTGTATGAGCTAAAAGAGAACGCCATTCTCAAGCAGCGTATCAACGTCGGCTATGTGTTCCAGAACTTCAACCTGTTCCCTCACCTGACGGTACTGGAGAACATCATTGAAGCCCCGATAGTGCATAAAATTTACTCGCGGGCCGAGGCCAAAGAGGTGGCTTATCAACTGCTCGATACCGTCGGCCTGCGCCACAAGGCAGACGCCTACCCGCGCCATCTGTCCGGCGGGCAACAGCAGCGCATCGCCATTGCCCGCGCGCTGGCGCTGAACCCGAAGGTGATTTTGTTTGATGAGCCGACCTCGGCGCTCGATCCAGAGCTGGTCGGTGAAGTATTGGACGTCATCAAGGGGCTGGCAGATCTTGGCGTAACGCTGGTGGTGGTCACCCATGAAATTGGCTTTGCCCGTGAGGCAGCCGATCAGATTGTCTTTATGGTCGATGGGCAAATCGTCGAACAGGGCGATGCTCGTCGGGTACTGAACCACCCGCAACACCCTCGCACCATCAACTTCCTCAATAAAGTGCTGTGATCAGCGGGGCGTCAGCGGCGCCCCGCTCTGTTAGAGCAATGCGAAACGGCGTTTTTCAGCGGTAAAATCCAGCGGTTTGATGCCACGCTGATTACGATCCTGTTCGGTCAGTAGCTCGGGAGGAATAAACCAGGTCACTTCAAACAGTAACCCATCCGGATCGTGCCCATAGATGCTTTTGTGCACGCCATGATCTTCTTCCAGCCCAAGAATGCCGCGCTGCGCCAACTGGTCGCGAATGCGCTCAAGTTCGTCCAGGCTGTCGACCTCCCAGGCCAAATGGTACAACCCGGCCGGCGGCTCGTTTTCCGCCGGTGGCTCACCGTTGGCGCGAAACACTCCGGCCCGCTGCTGCCCCAGGTTCTTGCTGAACAGCGCCAGATCGTGATCGTTATCCGAATCGGCCGCCTGGGTAAACACCGCTTTCTCGGGGCTGCCCGAGGGCTTGAGCTTAAATCCCAGTACCTGATGATAAAAATCCGCGCTCTGCTGCACATCGCTGACATACAGCACCGCATGGTTTAGCCGTTTAATGCCCATCGGTTGTCCCTTTCAGAAATAAATAAAGTCAGAAAGAAAATAGCATGTGGCGACAACCCCGCTAAATGCCGTAATCGCATTATCAAATGCCGGGCACGCAATCTGTCACTGCAAGGCATTCCGCGCTATCATATGCACTGTATTGAGCGACTTTATGAGAATGATGATGAACGGCAAGATAACGACTTTTTTTGAAGACAAAGGCTTCGGCTTTATTACCGATGAGAACGGGGAAAATCGTTATTTTCACGTGATTAAAGTGCAGAACCCGGAGCTGATTAAGAAAAACGCGGCGGTGACTTTCGAACCGACCAACAACACCAAAGGCCCATCGGCGTTTGCGGTCAAGGTGCTGGCGTCGAGCAAGTACATCATCATCGCCAACGAAAGAATCAAGATCACCAGCATTAAATCCTTCAACACCTTCACCAAAGAAGTGCCGGTGAAAGCGGACGTGGATAAAGAAAATACCGTGCTGTCGGTCGGCCTGTTGATGAACCGCATTCGCCCGCAGTCAGAAGAAGCGCCGCAAACCATGCAGACGCTGCGCATGCTGACCATCACCACCTTCCAGAACGACACCCATACCTTCTCAGAACATGAGATCGACATGGATGAAACCCTGAAAGTGCTGAAAAGCCTGTAATCACAACCACCGCCAGCCGCATATACCCTATGAATTTCGAGTTGGCCGCTCTGGCGCGTCCATGCGCTCGCGGCATTTGTACATCCCTGTACAGCACAGCTAGGCGACCAGCTAGCTCATCCCCAGGCGCTTACTTCAGTAAGTAACTGGGGGGAGATAGTGCAGGTAACAACGCTGCAGCTTGAAAGGCGACGGGTATAAAACATTCTAAGCAATTTGATACCACCTGTGTTAGCGTGGGTTTTCACCTGACACAGGCCATTTTATTATGTCTGATACCAGCAGTGTTAAAGGCTTTATCAACCGCTCCACCCAAATCGCCTGCCCCAAATGTGCTTACGTCACCACCCAAAAATGCGCGACGCTGCGGCAAAATGTCCTGCTTATCTGCCCAAACTGCGGTACCGAGTTTGAACCCAAGCAGAACTGAAACCCTTATTTAAACATGATGTGGCCAACGCTGTTGCCACTTACCGCGTTAAACGACTCCACCCGGTTACGCCCCTGCGACTTGGCGCGATAAAGCGCGATATCTGCCATATTCATTAACTGTTCCAGCGATTTAACTTCGTTCATCCCCAGACTGGCGACGCCAACGCTGATAGTGATGTTCAACGGCACCTTGCCAGTGGGGAGCAAATCGGCTTTTTGTACCAATTGCCGCAAATGCTCTGCCAGTGCCACCCCCTGCGCCGCCAGCGCCCGCGGCAGCATAATGGCAAACTCTTCCCCACCCAAACGGCCAAACAGCTGATCGTGCCGCAACTCGCGCCGCACAATATGGGCGAATGAAGCCAGTACCTGATCGCCCACCAGATGCCCATGGGTATCATTAATCTGCTTAAAATGGTCGATATCGATCAGCAGCAGCGACACCGCCTCTTTCGCTTTATGTTTGTGCTCCAGCAATTCGCCAGCCTTGCGCGTCAATGCATTACGCGCCAATACGCCAGTCAGAAAATCGTGATTGGCGCTGTGCTCCAGCCGCCGCATCAGCTTGCGGTTAACAGCAATTGAACTGGCAAGGATCAGTGGCCCCATCACCAGCATGGCGATCCCCAAACGGGCTGACATCAGCGTGTCGAGGAAGGCAATGTGGTTGTTCGGCGTTTCATACAGCATCAGGTTGGCGGAAATACTGCTGATTTCGGTCATGCCGGTCAGCAGCGTCAATAAGGTCACCGTGAACAGTTGGTAACGAACCGCACACCACAGCAGTGCAGGAATGGGGAAGGCAATCGCCCCCGGGCCGCCGATATACACACTGAACACCAGTGAAAACAGCAACGCCAGCAGCGGCATACCGGCACGCAGTTGCCAGTTGATCTGCATACGCAACAGCTGTTTGAGACGCGGTGCCGCCAGCAGCACCGGCAACAACAGCAGATTGGTCGAGAACTGCTCGCTGAACCAGGCTAACCAGGCGATAACGGCCGTGTTGTTGTACAGGCTGTCATTACGCAGTATCGATAAGGTCGACGCCACCGCCGCGCTACTCAGGCTGGCGGTAAACATATAAAGGATAGTCTGGGGTTTACCCATCCGGCGTTGCGACTTTGGCAGCAGCGACATCACGCCGTAACCGGTAGCAATCAGCGACATATTGCAGGCGTTCAACCACATCGCCAGCGACAGACTCTCACCGTTGGCCAAATCTGCGGCGATCATCCCAATATAGATAGCCAGCCAACCGGTCGGACTGGCATAGGCGGGTTTGCGTAATAGCAGACCGAGTAAAATCGCATTCACCGGCCAAAACAGCGAAAGCGATCCTATTGGGCGGGTAAAAATACCCAGCAGGGAAAGCAAAAATGCCAGCAGAAAAAGCGTAATCAGCTGGATAGCCACAGGCAAGCCATGTTTGTCGCTTATTCTGGCGTTCATCGCCTTACCCATATATTTATAATAACCAGAGCAACTCTATGCATATTCCCTCGCCCGGCATAATGAAAATGACATAAAAACCAGAGGCAGACTTAAAAAATACAGGCAGATCAATCACAAAGATACATTCACTTTTATTTAACGGAATGTTCTTAACTCAAGTTGTCAACGAGATGCTTCATGATGAAACGAATTTTCATCCTTGCGAAAATAATATTCAAGGATATCTAATAGCATAGCGTAAAGCAGCACTCATCAGCACCACGCAAAGGCCATAATTATATAAAGGGTATTTTACTTGCCGCCCAAAACTGGTCTGCCGGCTATTATTTCCCGGCAAGTCATGTTCGACATGCAATTAGAGGCAACAAAAAACCCGGTCTAGGAACCGGGAATGTTTGTACGAAATGCAGTGTTAGCCCAAGCAGGCTAATAACATTCCCCACTTTACGCTGTAATTGTGTAGAAAAAATGAGCGCAAGGGGAATGGCTATTAAGCCAGTTTGGCAGCAAAGCCCGCCACGCGCTGGCCGTAAAGGCTGGCGGTTTCCAAATCACCCGACAGCATTTCATCCACACCGGCGTCGGCGGGCGTTTGCACCAGCAGCCCCACCGAACCGCCCAGGTTGTTTATATCGGTACGCTGCGCCGACTTGGTATTCGCGGGCATCAGCCCCAGGCTGACCCACAGGCCGCCATGCTGCGAGGCCAGAGTTTGTAGAGCGATCAGCGTAACCTGCTTATCACCGTTCAGGCTGGCGCTGTTGGTGAACCCACCGAAAACCTTGTCCTGCCATTTACGGCCAAACCAGGCTTTAGAACTGGCATCGGCAAACTTTTTGAATTGCCAGGATGGGCCACCCATATAGGTCGGCGAACCAAAGATAATGGCATCCGCCTCATCGAGTTTCTGCCAGGCTTCATCGCTGATATTGCCTTCCTGATCGATAGCGATCAGTTCCGCTGCCGCACCTTCGGCAACAACCTTTGCCAAACGCTCGGTGTGGCCGTAGCCGGAATGAAAAATAACCACTGTCTTCGCCATTAGGAACTCCCAGATCGTTGCAGTAGAGTGCCGACGGCACCCGAGGATATTCTTATCCAATCTAATCAACTGACCCTGGGGTGAATACCAAATTTATCTGACAAAGTTATTCAAAAAAACCGGGCGGTATTCATGCGCCAATGGCCTGTGGGCTCTGCTGCCGGGCGAAATCAATAAACGCGCGCAGCGGCCGCGGCATTTGCCGGTTGGCGGGGTAATAAAGATAGAAACCGGGAAACGGTGGCGTCCAGGCCACCAGCAACGGCAGCAATCGGCCGTCGTTCAATGCCTCTGCCACCTGACTCTCAAACAGATTGGCAATCCCCAATCCATCCACAGCGGCACGCACCAGCACCTGCGGTTCATCCACAATCAACGGCCCCTCCACCGCGATTTCCAACTTTTCACCACCGCGCTCGAATTCCCAACGATAAATACTGCCATTGGTTGGCCAGCGAGTATTCAGGCAGCGGTGCTGACGTAGCGCATCGGGGGTTTGCGGCGTGCCATAACGCGCCAAATAAGCTGGCGAGGCTACCACGCACATTCGTTGCTCGCCCCCCAGCGCGACGGCCACCATATCCTTCTCCAGCCGCTCATGCAGCCGCACACCCGCGTCAAAACCCGCGGCCACCATATCCACCAGCCGATCCTCCACGCTCAGATCCACAACAATATCGGGATAATGCGCATTGAACGGGGCCAACAGCGGAGCCAAGTAATGGATCGCCGCCAGGCCGGAGGCGTTAAGCCGTAGGGTACCCGCAGGCTGTAAACGCAGCGCGGCGGTCTGCGTCACGGCGGCCTCAATCTCGGCCATTGCCGGTGACAAACGCGCCAACAGCAACTCCCCCGCTTGGGTTAGCGCGACACTTCGCGTGGTGCGATTCAGCAGACGCACGCCCAACCGGGTTTCCAGATTGCGCTGCGTCTGGCTAAGCGCTGAGGCGGAGATGCCCAATTGCGCTGCGGCACGGGTAAAGCTGCCATGCTCAACAATGACGGCAAAAGCGCGTAATTCCGCGAAGTCACTTCCTCTCATTATGCCCTCTTTACTTAATAATTCATGAAGATTATAGCGTATTCATTACACTCCCGGTGGGGCCTATGCTTGAACAAAACCACAGAGGAAATACCCCATGCTGACATCACTGGCCCTGAACCATTACCGCCTGCTTGGCCGCTCTGGCCTGCGCGTTTCGCCGCTGGCACTCGGCACCATGACCTTCGGCACCGATTGGGGCTGGGGCGCAGAACAAGCAGAAGCTCGTCGGCTGTTCGACGTTTATGTAGAACGTGGCGGCAATTTTATTGATACCGCCAACCGCTATACCGAAGGCAGTTCCGAACGATTTATTGGAGAATTCGCCACCGGACGCCGCGACCGTCTGGTGATCGCCACCAAATACACGCTCCCCATGCAGCCCGATAACCCAAACTCTGGCGGTAACCACCGTAAAAGCATGGTGCGCTCGGTGGAAGAAAGCCTCAGACGCCTGAAAACCGATTATATCGACCTGCTGTATCTGCACGCCTGGGACGCAACCACCCCGGCGGAGGAGATCATGCGTGCCATGGACGATCTGGTGCGTGCCGGCAAAGTGTTATATCTGGCCGTTTCGGATCTGCCCGCCTGGCAGGCCGCCAGAATGCAGACACTGGCGGATTTACGCGGTTGGTCACCGTTGATTGGCCTGCAGATTGAATACAGCCTGTTGGAACGTACCGTGGAGCGAGAACTGATACCGATGGCGCAAGAGCTGGGCCTTGGCGTCATTCCATGGTCACCGCTGTCCGGTGGCATATTGAGCGGAAAATACAGTCGCCAGGATTTGCAGGTGCAGGCGGAAGAGAACGGTACCCGACGTGCCATGGTTCGCGACAAGGGTATGCTGACCGAGCGCAATATTACCATTGCCGAAACGGTATTGACGCTGGCCAGGGAGACGGATTTTAGCCCTTCTCAGGTAGCCCTAGCCTGGACGCTGCGCAACCCGGCAGTGACGGCCCCAATCATAGGTGCACGCACGTTGGCACAACTGGAAGATAACCTGGGAGCGCTGGAGGTCAGGCTGACAGAAGAGCAGTGGCGGCGTCTGGATACGGTAAGCGCCATTGAACTGGGTTTCCCCCATGATTTTCTGGCGCTACAGGTTACGCGCGATATCATGTTTGGCGGTTTGACGATTGAGCGCAGATAAAAAAAATCCCGCTCAAGGCGGGATAAACTTAACAGGGATGGGGTAATACACTACAGGGAATGGATAACACACAACATCATCGGGTAGGACTACACTATCAATCTCAATGTATAGAACTGTCATCCCTGAGTAAGTTTGCTCCGGCAGATGTAACGCCGGATGGAAATGTGACATTTTTACCGCGTACTTCCTTACTTCAGACCACCATAATCCTCGCGTCGCGCTCACAAAAATGATTAATAAACAATCAATAAAGGGCTATTGCCAATACCGAATGGTAGAATGAGGTTCCCTACATCTACCCGGTGAAAGATATGTCTATCTTTGATGCCCTTAAGATGTTCAGCAGCACAACGGTAAAAGTGAAGTGTCCAGAATGCGCTCACATGTTTGAACAAAATAGCCGCAAAGTGCGTAAAAACATCACCCTGATTTGCCCTAAATGCGGCCACTATTTCCTTCCTGACGAAAAGTAGTGCCAGCAACGCCTCACCGCCTTTAGTGCGAAAGTGCGTCAGCGCTGATTTTTAACACAAACCTCAGCGCCAACGCAAAATCAACTTCGAATTAACGTTAAAACATCTTCTGGAACATCGGAACTAATAATTTATTACCGTACTCACTGACATGATTATCATCATAATAGATAGGACGACCATCATGAGTGCTTTCGCACTTGCCATTTTTACAAAGTAGCGGCAATGGATTCAGGATCTTCACGCCGCATTTTGCTGCTGCTTCGTCCTGAGCCTCCCACACAAATGAGTGACGCTTCATATAATCACTTTCAGAAAGGTAAATGTGTGGAGCCTCTTTACCAAGCATCATTGCTCTGGATATGGTTTTTGACACATTAGATGTCATTTCAGGCATCGGCCTGACCATAAAGACAGGGTGCTCAGCCGCCAGTTCACAGGCACTATCTATCAGAGATGCCTTAAATTCAGCCAAAAACTCAGGCGTTGGCGTCTGGTATACGGTGGAAAAATAAACTATCGGGGTATTCATTCTTTCTGCGACAATCTGGCGCCCAAATGCATAAACCGAAGTCCTGTTAACGATGACGATGGGGATCGATTTATCAAGACCAGCCAGTTTTTTCCGCTGCCATTGATTGAACCCATAGCAGTCTTGATTATCTGTTGCTTCACCAGGGACAGTTTTTGCCCGATAAATTGTTGGGCAACCAGCATAAGTCAGATTTAAGACCCCATCGTTTTTACTCGGTAATGCAGCTTCCACCGCAGTAGTCATGGCATTTGCATGGCTGTCGCCAACGAGTATTGCCTTAATCTTGCTACCACCAAAAACGCACCCGGGAGAGGTTGTACCCGATATGGCAAAACAGCCCACCCGGCTTGGATTGGAATTAAGGCTCTCGTTAGCGATAAGGTCAATCTTTGCCGGAACTCTATCAGGATAATTAAATTTAAACATCGCGACGGATGCAACACCAATAATCATCATGCAGGCAGCGATAGTGAACACATTACCCCATGCAGTTTGTCTGGATAATCCTTTACGCGTAGGGTTTTCAATCAACCTCAACGACAACTCACCCAAAATGACGCTTAAAATGAGCCCGACAATCATCCATGTCCATAATCCGGCAGTATTGTTGTACGCCAGAAAGACCACAATCGGCCAATGCCAAAGGTAGATAGAGTAAGAAGAAACCCCAACACGCTCTGCAACATAATTTGACGTAAAGATAGAGCCTTGCCTGCCAGCAGCAAGCACCAGCATTGCTCCCCCAACCGGAACCAATGCATAAATGCCCGGCCAGGCAAGCTTAGGTGTGAAAAATACAATCGCAAAAGTAATCATGATGAAACCCACTAGTTCCATCAGCTTTTCTTGGTTCTTGGAAAATTTCGCGTTGCGGGTCAGCCACCATACAGCACCACCGCCCAGCATCTCCCAGGCCCGCGTTGGCAATAAGAAAAACGCGGCAGAAGGCAATTTGATTGATAAATAACAGGCAAGGGAAAACGAGAGAATAAACCCAGCGAAGATCGTGAATTTTATCCCGCCAGCTTTCCAAAATCTCCACATAATCAGCAAGATAATGGGGAGAATGATATAGAACTGCCATTCAACAGATAGGGACCAGGTATGAAGCAACCACTTTTCATGAGATGCAGCATCGAAATAACCCGATTCTTTCCAGAACTTTACGTTTGAAATAAATAGAACCGCGACTAAAACATGCTTTGAAAGCGTACTGTAATCTACCGTAGTGAGGAAAAACCAACCAAGAACAAGCAGAGTCAAACACAAAGCCAGCAGTGCAGGGATAATTCTACGGGCGCGGGCCAGATAGAACCGCCAAATTGAGAATTTACCGGTTTCCAACCCAGTGACGATAATCTGCGTCATCAGAAAACCAGAAATAACAAAGAAGACATCCACCCCGACAAAACCGCCAGCGAAACCAGGTATGCCAAAGTGGAAGAGAACAACAGCGATTACAGCCCAGGCGCGAAGCCCGTTGATGTCATGCCGAAAAGTCCTTGCAGTAGAAGACATATATAATACTCATCTTTCAAAATTATGAGGATAGCTAACAGCTTGTAATATTTCTTGACGGTGCATTTTGCATCATGTGCAGAATTTTACCTATAGGAGGAATGACTAATCAGATTTTTACGGTGGATTCTTATAGAAGTGATATCAATCAGAAACTGACTGCCCTGAGCTACAGGGCCGGTTCTTTATACCACGCCACACATCACTAGCGTTGAGCAACGACTGGAGTCTGAGAGCGGATACGTGCACTGGCGGCATCCACTTATCTGGCGGGGTGAACCACAAACAGGCGCGATTCAAACCCACCACTTTTAAAGGTACGGGTATTAACCACCCCAAGGGTGAGCGACCAAAATTCTGATTGAAATCTCCTCCGCTGACCAACCATACCCGGCGATGGTTCAAGGACAGAACTTTGAGATTATCGACGTAGGTTTGCGCCGCCCGATCGTGGAAGAACGTCCCAAATCCATAGGCATTGGGTTTACCGGAAATACCATTAGGTTTTATCTGGGTATATAACAACGCGCGGTAGTTTTTTTGTTGTAATAGACATAGCTCAGATAATTGAACATGTTGCTGACAACAACGGCATCGCCAGGCTGATAGCCACTGTTGATATGGTGCACCATCCCCTAAACTGATCTTTATCCGATAAATAATCATCACGTAACCCACTGTTGAACAGCAGACTAAAAAACACCAGCAGCGAAACCCCACGCAGCTTACTTTTACTTTCTGCAATCAGGATCGCCAAAATGATTGGGATACCTTACGCAGCAAAAAAAATAGCGATCAACAAACAGAGGCATTCGCCAGGAAACCGCAAACAGCAGTAAGACCGGGACAAATACACCACTGAGCTGCAATAGCTTGAATTTGTTTTCTACCCCACAAGAAACCAACAGCAAAGCAGATAACCCAAAGAAGAATGCCGGCAGCAACAGGAAAATACCCCAGTAATAATTCCGGCCGTCATCTCCGGTTAAAAAACGCCAGAACATGGCGGGCAGATCGCACAATACCACTTGTGGGATCCAGCCAACGTCCCCATCAGCGCATACATGCGCGCTTCCTGACTGTAGCGCACCGCCATCGGCATCATTGCCATCAGGCCACCGGCCACCGGCCAGCAACGCTGCCCTTTCATTGGCCAACCAACGGGTTAGTTTGATTACCAGCGCCACCGTAACGACGCCAAACAGCATGCTGAGGGATTGCACCGCCAGAATGCTATCGCCAAACAACAGCATCCACCCATGCAGTAGCAGATAATAAAAATGTGGAGACGCCGCGTCATCATTGCCGAGATCAAGTAAATGGTGACTCAATCAATAGGTAAAAGTCAGTGAAACCTCCCGGCAAAGCATCCACTTTACGGGCATCGGCCAGATGCAGGCTAAACTAAAATTTCCGAACTTTGCTCGCTGATAAACCAGCCGGAGTTCCGCAAAGCAGACCGGTTGAATCGACAGGATAAAATATGGGAGCGGCGTGATGCACAGAGAACGACACAGCATAGAGAAAATAGGCTGGCTCAGAGCGGCGGTCCTTGGCGCTAACGATGGCATCGTTTCTACCGCAAGCCTGCTGTTGGGGGTAGCATCCGCCAATGTCACTCACCAAAGTATTCTATTAACCGGCATTGCCGGTTTGGTCGCTGGTGCGATGTCGATGGCAACCGGTGAATATGTTTCCGTGTCTTCTCAGGCAGACACCGAGAAAGCAGCCCTGGCGGAAGAACAGGCCGAGCTGGATGCCGATTTTCAGGGGGAATTTCGCGAGTTAACCTCAATTTATGTCCATCGTGGTCTGGACGCCGCGCTGGCGAAACAAGTGGCAGCAAAACTGATGAGCCATGATGCTTTGGCAGCTCATGCGCGCGAGGAATTGGGCATTTCAGAAATTACCACAGCCCGCCCCTTGCAGGCTGCTCTGACTTCTGCAGCAAGTTTCTCGACGGGAGCCATATTGCCTTTATTGGTGGCCGCGATTGTCCCGGCCCAGTCGGCGATCGCCGCCATTGCCCTTTCCGCATTAATTTCTTTGGCCATTCTGGGCGGGATTGCCGCCAGGGCCGGTGGGGCACCGATACTTCCCGGTATTATTCGCATTACTTTCTGGAGCGCCCTGGCAATGGGTGTTTCATCAGGCGTCGGGGCACTTTTTGGGTCTATGGTCGGCTGAGGTCGGCGCCCCTGTGAGTCCCCATTCTGGTTATAAAATAATGACGCACACTACCGGTAATGTATTCAAAACAATTCCCCAGGTAATACTGGAGCGTAAAATAGTCTCGGCTGCTATTGCAGGCGCTATTTTATCCGTTAGTCCTTCAGTCTTTAAATATTCAGAAAAACGTTCGAGGTTGACATTAAATTCCTTTATCAGTAACTTTAACGCCTTTGGCAACAATGCCACTGTAAGCATCCCGCTTAACCGGCCCATTCTCTTTTAGAGAGCGCTCCGCCCGCTAAATTCCGCTTCCCGCTCGAGGCAGCCTAAGCTACGCGGCGGTTCAGAACAATAATGAACACTACTGACCATCAATAACTGTGAGCATGCTATAGCTACCAACCTTCTTTTAGCGAGCCAAGATATTCAACGAGTTCAATAATTGCGTATCAAGCGTTTCCCTTGCCTGAATGGGTAAACCATTTTCAACACGATAATTCTTTATGGCAGTTCGTGTTGAAGGTCCCATTATTCCGTCGATGTTCCCGTTGTAGAACCCTTTATCAAGTAAGGCAAACTGCACTCGCATGATTAGACGCCTACGTTTTTCAGAATCAGAAGTCAGGCCATCAGTTGCACGATTAGCTCCGGTAGAGTCCACAGAATTGGTGGTTGAAGTGGTATCAGAATTATTCGAACGAAGCGAACGCACAGACGAGGATGTTCCTGAATTCAAATTTGATGACGAAGATGTTCCGCTGCGAGTAGTTGATGGTGAGCTTGTCGTCTTTGGATAATATGGCGAACTATAGTAGCCGCCACCTGAAGACGAGCGATGTGAACTGTGGCTTCTGTGGGAGCTATGACTACGATGCCCTGCAATGTAGAACGGGATGTCAGTATTTAGAGGAGCCAAGATCAGATCGTGATCTTTCAGAGACATATTAGAGATGTCCCCTATATCCATAGCCGAATCACTTGCCCACACAGAATTGTTTAG
The DNA here is from genome assembly GCF_000347995.1 of Serratia sp. S4. Lineage (NCBI taxonomy): Bacteria > Pseudomonadati > Pseudomonadota > Gammaproteobacteria > Enterobacterales > Yersiniaceae > Serratia > Serratia sp. S4. The sequence continues at coordinate 1,246,669 of NZ_KB661120.1, read as the reverse complement.
AGCTAAAAACCCAGGAAGTAATGCTGCGAAGTTAAATTTTTTCATAGTATTGGTCTCGGATCTTGATGAAATCGTCCTTTTGAAGAGCTAAAATATCCGGCACAATTATTTTTTTCAGTACAAACGTCACACTCTTTAGGATAGTAATTCTTCCAATCTGAAATCGATTGCACCGAATAATCCCATAAAGCATTGGGTAGATGACAGAGTGGATAATTAAAGAACAATATATCTAACCTAGCTCTGGATGCTACCTCAACTGCCGCCGATAAATAATTAGCACTATCATTATGTTCTATGGCTATCTCTTGCCAGTTTTTTCTTGCCCATCCTATTGACTCCAATCCCATAATTGATATTTGATTTATGTTGGAGAAAACACGGCTAACATACTCTATTATGTTAGGTAGATCACGATAGTTGGATTTTGTTGGTATTATCCGCAATTCAATATTGATACCCAAGTTCCCTGCATTAATCAACCCGCAAACCGTTTCTTTGAAGGCTCCATCACTCCCTACAAGATGGTCATGGATGGATTGTCTAGAGGAATACAAAGGAACACCGAACGTAATTTTCAATTGATCGCATCGTTGTTTCACTTGCCTGGCAAAATTGCCATCTGCAAATGCTCTACCATTAGTGAGTACATGTAGTGATGTTTCAGGTGAATTTTCAGCTATGAAATCAAGAAAATCTAAAAAATCATCACCATATAGTAATGGCTCACCACCACTAACGCCTACGACACCATCAAGATTGAATGCTGCAATCGCTAACGCGGATTGAGTCAGCAACCAATCGTCATTCGCTTTTTTGGGGGGCTGTGAACAGAATAAGCAAAGGTTATTGCACCTTTCAGTCACCAAGACAGTATTATGATTAGCCCGACGAGACAGGATCACTCTGAGCATATTACCATTATTAACAACAGCAATGTCCCCATCATCAATTGCGTTGAAAAGACCTCGATTCTCAATGTAAGCGCTATAGCAAGGAAGTATGCTCTCTTCCTGAAATTTTTCCCTTACCAGTAGGTTAGGCAGATAAAACTCTGGATTCACTGGCGTTTGTTTACATAACCGATAGAAGCCCGGTGGGACATCATCTTCGCTCTCATATCTGAAAATATCGTTCCTGATGACGTCAGACATAAACCCACCCTCTCAATATATCAGCCACTTCTCCACCTTTTGCCAGTTTGTCTATCAGAAATCGGAACATCCCTTTATGGTATTGGCAAAATGTTGATTTGCTCCTGTCTCCAACAGGTTCTCCTTGCATACTGATGTTTTGGCAAGGATCTGAGCCGCAGAAAGGCTGATAAGCACAAGTATCGCATCCAGGTAAGGCGAAATTGAATGACGAAGCCAAAACTGTTCGATAGTAGTCGCTTTTTGAAAATGACATGTTGGCGATCTCCCCAGCACTGAAATCAACATCGCTGTTCACTTTCTGGAGCATACGGCTTTCATCGCTTCCATATACCCGACCGTCATAGTTAAAGAGGATACAGTTCAGAACAACGCCACTGGGGGATTTCAGATCGGCATAACCGCTAAAACCTGGATTGAAGATCCGTTTCAGATGTATCGCTGCCGAATGCTCAACAACGGGTATTCCATTTTTGTTATGTTCTACAATGTCTTCTATGAGTTTTTCATAAAATCCAAAGTACTCATCCATAGAAAATGAAAAATTGTCTTTATGTGCAAAACCATACGGGCTTACAGGCCTGACAAAAAGATCTGTCAACCCCAATACCAAGTGTGCATCGATGATAGAAGATGGACTTTTAATAAGTTCTTTCGTTACGGTCGTTACCGTAGAAACTCGACTCTTACCCAAATCGTCCTTAATCCGCTGAATCCCATCCACCGCTTTTGAATACGACTCATCGTGAGTCAAGACACGGTTCTTATTGTGGATAGTTTCACTACCATCCAATGATACCGAAAAGGTGATATTACGTTCTTTCACCCAAGTTAGGATTGATGACTCTAGCAACGAAAGGCTTGTCGCAATCACCATTTCGAAAGCATCTACACCCAAGCTCTCTTCACACTGCTCATAGAGTAGTTTTACTAGGTCAAAGCGCAGGAGAGGCTCACCACCTTGCACTTCAATTTTGTACGGTGGCTCTGATAGTTTTTTGATCTTATTTACGATTACTGGGATAAGAGTGGGATCGAGATCATAGTTCTTTGCACCAACAGCAGCACGGCTCACCTGACAATATTTACAGGTGTGATCGCACCTCAGTGTTGGAACAATCATAAAGATTGGATTTAATGCCAAATCACTCATAATCCGCTTTGCAAAACCCGAACTCAAAACAGAAGCAGTAAACGCCTGTTCATCATCCCCAGAGATAAAGAGCTTACTCTCAAGAGCATCAGTAAGAGTCGGATCATCTGGAACGGAGAGTCCGACAAGCTGCGAAAAATTTTCCTCAGAGAGGAACTGATGAAACCCAGCCAGGTTACTTAGAAAAACCGTATCATCGTTTATCCGGTCGAAGTTGAACGGCATGAGTTTCATTCCGCTAACCTCTTGTCAATACTACTCAATACGTTATCTATGATCGATGCCCTAACTTGGCCGGTTTGCCTTTGAAGGGACTCCCTGAGCTTATAGTCATTCAGCAACCGCTCAAACTCGAACTGGCTCTCTTCGGTAAAAACATCAAATGTGATAACCCAGTTCAGCTCATTCTCATCAAGCCTCCAACGTGTGTATGCAGTTATCCAGTAAAGGACACTGCGAATAACCCACTCTGAACACTGTTCTTTTTTAATTTTTCTTTGCCACATTACTAGTACCCAACCAAGCCAATAATAACGGCATGAAATAATTATATATCAAGAAATTAAACCCATTTTTATGATGCTACAACAATCCTAGTTTTCTGCAATAGTTTGGATTGATAAACGTATTACCTGACACATAAAACTTCATTTTAAATAATTAAAATAGATATAATTTCAATTTAAAGTTAATTGTGTGCAACAATGATGCAGCTGTACTCCCCCCAGAAATAAATTCATTGGTATAGCACCACTAAGTTAATAATATTATGCTTGCATGTAGCTTAAAAATACACATCAAACCCTTTAAAATAAACGTCTACTTCCGCATTAAAATTTAATTTAATCGGTGTTACTCCTTGAAAATTTATTGTTAACTTAATCCCCTTATCAATTTTACTTTCGAGAAATTCCATAGCACGAATACCAATTTTTTTAGGCACAAGAAACCGCCCTTCACCGAGCAGGCAATAGATCCAGGCTTTATCAAATCCCGTTATTTCTAGAACTTGTGGTAAGCGGAAAAGTCGGGTGTTGTTGTGCTGATTCATAGGATGTCCCTCATGTGTTTCGACGAGGAGACATACAAATGGATCAGCGAGGAATAAAGCCCACCGCCATCAGAGAGATTGTAAGGTTTATCCTTCAGCTTGACAGTATCGACTTTCCTGGCATTGAGCTTCATGCGGGGGTATTTCACTTTATTGAACCTGCGAATACCCCCCAAATGCCCCCCCACTTGAGCGTAGACTTCAATAGGTGGCAACAGACGTAGGAATAACAAGATCCTTTAATTTACTAGGCAGAATGGGGATTAGTAGATTTGAATAGGTATTGGGAGAAGTAAAAATGGTACGCCCTACAGGGCTCGAACCTGTGACCTACGGCTTAGAAGGCCGTTGCTCTATCCAACTGAGCTAAGGGCGCATTGGGATGCGGCAACCGGAGTTGCGGAGTGCGATTATACGGTCAGGGGTTACTGAGTCAATGCCTTTTCATGACGTTACGGCGTCAGCCGTGCTTTATGGTGATTTTTCAGCCATTGCTGCCGCCGTCCCTCGGCAAAACGTCTTTATTTCCCTTGTATTAGCTCCGGCAACAGACTCCCGCTGTAGTGAACCAGGCCGGATTCGGCCTGTTCGGGGAGCCGTTCCGATTGCTGTTGCCCTGCCGGGCGCTGCAGACAAATGCGGGCCGAGCGCACCACCGCATTGATATTTCCCCAGTCGGCATGCTCGGTAGTCAGCAGGTTGCAGGCGGTCGCCAACGGTTGGTTTAGTGCGGCGCTGACCGGCGTGGCATTCAACGAGGCATGACCCATTGGCATCCACGCCAGCAGCATAAAACCAATCCCTCTGATATATCTCATACGTGCAACCTCCGGCACAGCGCACGCAGGCGTGCTCGCCAGGATGGCGGTGTTTTATGTTCCGCGAGCTGATGAAACACCATCAACTGCGCCACGTCCGCCGGGTGCATTGATGAGTCGAACACCGTTTCGCCCACGTGTTTGGGCGGGTTAATCGGGCTGGCAATCTGCTGATGCCATGGGTGTAGCCGAGTGATGATCATCATGATTGTGGCTCCGTTAGCGCCTGCGGCTGGCGCGAATACCGCAGTGTGAATAGCCACAGCTTAAGTAGCGCAAGGTAAAAAAGGCGTAGAGGATCATTCTGTTGGCATAAAAAAAGCGTAAATCTCCCCCGGCAAACAGCGTCGAACACGATTCAGCGCCTGACAGCGCGCTCCGCTTCTGACAAAATAGCGCCATCCCCGCTTTTCTTAATTGATGGATTTCCTCACTGATGTCAGCAAAGATTATTGATGGTAAAACGATTGCGCAGCAGGTTAGAAACGAAGTGGCTGAGCAAGTTAAACAACGTCTGGCCGCCGGCAAACGCGCGCCGGGCCTGGCAGTCGTGCTGGTTGGCGAGAACCCGGCCTCACAGATTTACGTCGCCAGCAAGCGCCGCGCCTGTGATGAGGTGGGTTTCCTCTCTCGCTCCTACGATTTGCCTGCCACCACCAGTGAGGCCGAATTGCTGGCGCTGATCGACCGGCTGAATGCCGACGGCGAGATCGACGGCATCCTGGTGCAGTTGCCACTGCCTGCCGGCATCGATAACGTCAAAGTGCTGGAACGTATTCATCCGGATAAAGACGTTGACGGTTTCCACCCTTACAACGTCGGCCGTCTGTGCCAACGCTCGCCTAAACTGCGCCCATGTACCCCACGCGGCATCGTGACCCTGCTCGAGCGTTACAACATCGATACCTATGGCCTGAATGCCGTTGTAGTTGGCGCGTCCAACATCGTTGGCCGCCCGATGAGCATGGAGCTGCTGCTGGCCGGTTGCACCACCACCGTGACCCACCGTTTCACCAAGAACCTGCGTCATCACGTTGAAAATGCCGATCTGCTGATCGTCGCGGTCGGTAAACCGGGCTTTATTCCGGGTGATTGGATCAAGCCGGGCGCGATCGTGGTGGATGTCGGCATTAACCGTCTTGAAAGTGGTAAAGTAGTCGGCGACGTAGAATTCGATGCCGCCAGTGAACGCGCGGCCTATATTACTCCGGTTCCGGGTGGCGTTGGCCCAATGACCGTTGCTACACTGATCCAAAATACCTTGCAGGCCTGCGAGGTTTATCACGACGTTCAACCTAAATAAGTAAGGCAGTATGGAAACTTTTAATCTGGATAATCACCCGCACGTCGAACTGTGCGACCTGCTCAAGTTCCAGGGCTGGTGTGAAAGTGGCGGTGCCGCCAAAGAAGTCATCGCCGATGGGCAGGTGAAAGTAAACGGCAAAGTAGAAACGCGCAAGCGCTGCAAAATCGTCGCCGATCAGGTGGTGGAGTTTAATGGCGGCAAGGTTGTAGTTAAGCCATAAGCCGTGCTCCATAAAAAAGGCGCTGAGTTAACCCTCAGCGCCTTTTTTGCTTTTCAGCCTAAAGCGAATTACTTACGGCGCCAGGTGGTTCCCTGCGGACCATCTTCCAGCACAATGTTCATCTCGTTCAAACGGTCACGCGCGGCATCCGCCAGCGCCCAATCTTTGGCTTTGCGCGCGTCATTGCGCTGTTTGATCAGTGCCTCGATCTCCGCCACTTCACCGTCGTCCGCCTGTGCGCCGCCCTGCAGGAACAGTTCCGGTTCTTGCTGCAACAAGCCCAGCACCTTCGCCAGCTTACGCAGTTCCGCCGCCAGGCCGTTGGCTGCAGTCAGATCTTCCGCTTTCAGGCGGTTAACCTCGCGTGCCAAATCAAACAGCGCCGAATAAGCTTCCGGGGTATTGAAGTCGTCATCCATGGCTTCGCGGAAGCGAGCTTCAAACACTTCGCCACCGGCCGGTTGAGCGTTAACGTCGGTACCGCGCAGCGCGGTGTACAAACGCTCCAGTGCGGTACGCGCCTGTTTCAGGTTCTCTTCGCTGTAGTTCAGTTGGCTGCGATAGTGGCCAGACATCAGGAAGTAACGCACGGTTTCGGCGTCGTAGTAACCCAGCACGTCGCGGATGGTGAAGAAGTTATCCAACGATTTCGACATTTTTTCTTTGTCGATCATCACCATACCGGAGTGCATCCAGTAGTTGACGTACGGGCCGTCGTGCGCACAGCTAGACTGGGCAATTTCGTTCTCGTGATGCGGGAACATCAGATCGGAACCGCCGCCGTGGATGTCAAAATGGGTGCCCAACTGCTTGCAGTTCATCGCAGAACATTCAATGTGCCAGCCCGGACGGCCTGCGCCCCATGGCGATTCCCAACTAGGTTCGCCCGGCTTGGACATCTTCCACAGCACGAAATCCATCGGGTTGCGTTTTACATCATCGATTTCTACCCGCGCACCGGCCTGCAGCTGATCCAGATCCTGGCGTGACAACAAGCCGTATTGCGGATCGCTGTCGATAGAGAACATCACATCGCCGTTGCTGGCCACGTAGGCATGATCGCGATCGATCAGGCGTTGGGTGATCTCAACGATCTCGGCAATATGCTGAGTGGCGCGCGGTTCGATGTCCGGACGTTCAATCAGCAGAGAATCGAAGTCGGCGTGCATCTCTGCCAGCATGCGCGTGGTCAGTTGATCGCAGCTTTCGCCATTCTCTGTTGCACGGCGGATAATTTTATCGTCAACGTCGGTAACGTTACGCACGTAGTTCAGCGAATAGCCGAGGTAACGCAAATAACGCGCGACGACGTCGAAAGCAACAAAGGTACGCCCGTGGCCGATATGACACAGGTCATAGATGGTTACCCCGCACACGTACATGCCAACTTTACCGGCATGAATGGGCTTAAATTCCTCTTTTTGACGACTCAGGGTATTAAAAATCTTTAGCATCGGGACATTCCGTGGTGTGCGTGATAACAAAAATAGTAATTAGGCGATTCACCCAGCAGCGTATTGAAACCCGAAGCCTGATCTAATGCAAGGTTAAGGCCGCGCTTTGCTAAGCTGAGAGGTGGAAAACGGTGAGAAATCAGCGATCGCCACTAGTGTTATAATATAACAATTATCGTTTTACCACAGCCAGCGTGCGGTTTACCCGCTGCTGACTGATTAAAGGAGATATGTTATAACGGCGGTCTGATTGTTCACTCGATCCTTGTGACATCTCAATTCATCTTGTTAGGACTAAAACTATGGTTACTTTCCACACTAATCACGGCGATATCGTTATCAACACCTTTGCTGACAAAGCGCCGGTTACCGTTGAAAACTTCCTGAACTACTGCCGTGAAGGTTTCTACAATAACACCATTTTCCACCGTGTTATCAATGGCTTTATGGTTCAGGGCGGCGGTTTTGAGCCAGGCATGACCCAGAAAGACACCAAAGCGACTATCAAGAACGAAGCCAACAACGGTCTGAAAAACACCATCGGTACCCTGGCAATGGCTCGCACCAACGATCCACACTCTGCGACCGCACAGTTCTTCATCAACGTGGCAGACAACGACTTCCTGAACTTCCGCGGCGAAAACGCGCAGGGCTGGGGCTACTGCGTATTTGCTGAAGTGGTTGAAGGCATGGACGTGGTTAACAAGATCAAAGCGGTGAAAACCGGCCGTAGCGGCATGCACCAGGACGTACCGGTAGAAGACGTCATCGTCACTAGCGTTACCGTCAGCGAGTAATCGCGGCTGCATGAACACGCTGTTCATCGCAGATCTGCATTTAAGCGCACAGGAACCGGCAATCACTGCCGGTTTTCTGCGTTTTTTGCGGCAAGATGCCATTCACGCCGACGCCCTGTACATTCTTGGCGACCTGTTTGAAGCCTGGATCGGCGATGACGATCCCGAGCCATTGCACGGCGAAATCGCTGCGGCACTGAAGGCGCTGCAACAGGCTGGCGTGCCCTGCTACTTTATCCACGGCAACCGTGATTTTCTGGTCGGCAAACGCTTTGCCCGTGCCAGCGGTATGCAACTGCTGCCGGAAGAGCAGGTGCTGGAGCTGTATGGCCGAAAAATCCTGATCCTGCATGGCGACACGCTGTGTACCGACGATCAGGCCTACCAACAGTTTCGCCGCAAGGTACACAATCCGCTGATCCAAAAACTGTTTCTGGCCATGCCGCTGCGCTGGCGTCTTAAGATCGCGGCCAAAATGCGTGCCCGCAGCCAGCAGAGTAACCAGTACAAGTCGGACTCTATTATGGACGTCAACCCACAGGCGGTTGAGCAGGCGATGCTGCGCCACAAGGTTCACTGGATGATCCACGGCCACACTCACCGTCCGGCGGTGCATGAATTGGCATTGAGCAACGGCAAGGCCCACCGCGTGGTGCTGGGAGCCTGGCACGTTGAAGGCTCCATGATCAAAGTCAGTGCCGACGCCGTCGAGCTGATCCAATTCCCGTTCTAAGTTCCTGACTTGTCGCACAGGTAAAAAAATTCACGCTTTTGGCAATGAAAACCGGCGACGCAACCGTTTTCCTCGCCGTGCGCTCATGGTATGCTCTGTGCCCTCATTCGGCCTCCCGCCGCAGGCAACCGGCCGTCGTTTGTACAATACAGGAGCCTTACACCCATGGGAGCCAACGCCGCTTCAGCCACCCACGCTGGGGTTAAAATCGCAATTGTAATGGGATCGAAAAGTGACTGGGCCACCATGCAGTTTGCCGCCGAAGTCCTGACCTCGCTCGATGTCCCGTTCCATGTCGAAGTCGTTTCCGCTCATCGCACGCCAGACAAGCTGTTCAGCTTTGCCGAGCAGGCAACTGATAATGGCTTTGACGTGATCATTGCCGGTGCAGGCGGTGCTGCGCATCTGCCGGGCATGCTGGCGGCGAAAACGCTGGTTCCGGTGCTGGGTGTTCCGGTGCAAAGCGCCGCACTGAGCGGTGTAGACAGCCTGTATTCGATCGTGCAAATGCCGCGCGGTATTCCAGTGGGTACGCTGGCCATCGGCAAAGCCGGTGCCGCCAATGCTGCCCTGCTGGCGGCACAAATTCTGGCGCTGCACGACGCCGCGCTGGCACAACGCCTCGCCGACTGGCGGCAGGCACAAACTGACGAGGTGCTGAACCACCCGGATCCGCGGGAGGAAGCATGAAGCCGGTTTGCGTACTGGGCAACGGCCAGTTAGGGCGCATGCTACGCCAGGCCGGTGAACCGCTGGGCATCGCCGTGTACCCGGTAGGCCTCGACGCCGAACCGGAAGCCGTGCCCTACCAGAACAGCGTGATCACCGCCGAAATCGAACGCTGGCCGGAAACCGCGCTGACGCGCGAACTGGCAACCCACAACAGCTTCGTCAACCGTGATATTTTTCCGCGTCTGGCAGATCGCCTGACGCAAAAACAGTTGCTCGATCAGCTTGGCCTGGCTACCGCGCCGTGGCAACTGCTGGCTGACGCCGCCGAATGGCCGCAGGTGTTCGCGACTCTGGGTGAACTGGCGATCGTCAAACGTCGCGTTGGCGGTTACGACGGCCGCGGTCAATGGCGTTTACGCCCAGGGCAAGAGGCCGAATTGCCGGCCGATGCCTATGGCGAATGTATCGTCGAGCAAGGGATTAACTTCTCCGGTGAGGTGTCGCTGGTCGGCGCACGCGGGCATGACGGCCAGTCGGTGTTCTATCCGCTGACCCATAACCTGCATGAAGAAGGCATTCTGCGCACCAGCGTGGCGCTGCCGCAGCCCAACCCTGGCCTGCAACGGCAGGCGGAGCAAATGCTGACGGCCATCCTTGATGAGCTGAACTACGTCGGCGTAATGGCGATGGAGTGCTTTATCGTTGGCGATCGCCTGTTGATTAACGAGCTGGCCCCCCGGGTACACAACAGTGGCCACTGGACGCAGAACGGCGCGTCTATCAGCCAGTTCGAACTGCATCTGCGCGCTATTCTCGCCCTGCCGCTGCCAAAACCGGTAGTAAGCACGCCGTCGGTGATGGTCAACCTGATTGGCACCGCAGTGAATCAGCAGTGGCTGGCGTTACCGCTGGTGCATCTGCACTGGTATGAGAAAGAGGTGCGCGAAGGTCGCAAGGTCGGGCACCTGAACCTGAACGATCCTGACGCCGCTGCGCTGCTGCAGACCTTGCAGGCACTGGCACCGCTGCTGCCGAGCGAATACCAAAGCGGTCTGGCCTGGGCGCAGCAAAAGCTGGCTTAAACGTTTCCCCGTACCAAAAACAAAGGGTTCAACTCATGGAGCTGAACCCTTTTTTATTTATTGCCGATGAAAGCTAGCGGCGATAGCCCTGCGGATTTTTGCTTTGCCAGTTCCAGGTATCGCGCATCATCACGTCAAGCCCGCGCTGCACTTGCCAGCCCAGTTCCTGTTTTGCCAACCCGGCATCGGCCCAAAAGGCAGGCAGGTCGCCCGCACGGCGCGGTAAAATCTGATAAGGAATGGTCACGCCCGAGGCTTTTTCAAACGCCCGCACCATTTCCAGCACCGAATAACCGACCCCGGAGCCCAGGTTATAGGCTTTAAACCCGGCAATCTGCGCTAAATGATCCATCGCCGCCAGATGGCCCTGCGCCACATCCATCACGTGAATGTAGTCGCGCACGCCCGTACCGTCTTTGGTTGGATAGTCGCCGCCAAACACGCTCAGAGTTTCCCGCTGACCAATGGCCACCTGTGCGATATAAGGCAGCAGATTATTGGGGATGCCACTCGGGTCTTCGCCAATCAGGCCCGACTCATGCGCGCCTACCGGGTTGAAGTAGCGCAGCGCGATAATCGAAAATGCCGGTTCAGCCCTGGCAAAGTCCTGCAGGACCTGCTCCACCATCCATTTGGAGGTGCCGTAAGGGCTGGTAGTGCCGCCAATCGGCATATCTTCCCGGTAAGGTACCGGCGCATGTTCGCCGTACACCGTGGCGGAAGAGCTGAAGATAAACTGATGAACTCCCGCCTCGCGCATCGCCTCCAGCAGCACCAAGGTACCGGCCACGTTATTCTGATAGTACTCCAGCGGTTTTTGGGTCGACTCCCCCACCGCCTTCAGGCCGGCAAAGTGGATCACCGAGGTAACGTTGTTTTCCTCAAAGATGCGCTTCAGGCAGCCGGCATCCTGTACATCTCCCCGATAAAACGTCGCGGCCCTGCCTGTCAGTTGCTCCACGCGGCGCAAAGACTCTTCTGACGCGTTGATCAAATTATCCAGCACCACCACATCTTCACCACGTTCCAGCAAAGCCAGCACCGTATGTGAACCAATGTAGCCGGCGCCGCCGGTCACCAGAATAGACATAATTTCCCCTTAATCAGTGTCAGGAGCGAAAGCCCGCCGTATCAGCGGGCCTCGCGTGCCTGGCTTACCGCTCAGCGTGAACCAATGTTACGTAACGGTTTACCGGCCATCAGATTGCGTTCGATATGTTCCAGAGAGATATTTTTGGTTTCCGGGATCAACGCCAGCGTGATGAAGATAAACACCAGGTTGAGCGCCGCGTAGACCCAGAAAGTGTAGGCGCTGCCCAGAGAATTAAGCATGGTCAGGAAGGTCGCCCCGACGATCATGTTGGCGATCCAGTTGGTGGCAGTGGAACAGGTGATACCAAAGTCACGGCCTTTCAGCGGTTGGATCTCAGAACACAGCACCCAAATCAGTGGGCCGGCGCTCATGGCAAAACCGACAATAAACATCAGCAACATGATAACAGCGAAGTATTGCTCGGCAGGCGAACTCATCCCCACATGCATCATTATCCCCAGGGCCCCCATGCCCACCGCCATGACGATAAAGCCCAGCGTCAGCGTCGGTTTACGGCCCCAGCGGTCAACCAGCCCAATGGCGATAAAGGTGGCCAGCACGTTCACCAGGCCAACGATCACCGTACCCCACATCTGCTGTGCGGTACTGGCAAAACCCGCCAGACCAAAAATCTTCGGCGCGTAATACATGATGACGTTCATACCGGTGAACTGTTGCATCACCTGCAGCAATACGCCGAGAAAAACGGCACGGCGGAAGTTTTTATTGTCTTTAAACAGCGACCAGCCGCTCTGTTTCAGCTTGAGGCTCTCACGAATTTCATTCAGTTCATGTTGCGCCTGGGCGCTGCTGTCACGCAGTTTCTCCAATACCTGACGTGCCTGCTCATGGCGGTTACGCGAAGCCAACCAGCGTGGGCTATCAGGCAGGAAGAACACCCCAACCAGCAGCAGCACGGCAGGAATGGTGATCACCCCCAGCATCCAGCGCCAGGCACCGGTGTAACTGAACGCGGTATCCGACAGATAAGCCGCCAGGATGCCGATGGTAATCATCAGCTGGTACATGGAAATCATGCTGCCGCGAATTTTTTCCGGCGCGATTTCAGACAGGTAAATGGGCGCCGTATAGGATGCGACACCCACCGCCAGTCCGAGCAGAATGCGCGACACCAACAAGACTTCAACGTTAGGCGCTGCCGCTGAGCATAAGGATCCCAACACGAACAGCACGGCGCCAATCATCAGGCTGTATTTACGCCCGATGCGGAAATTCATCCAACCACTGCCCACGGCACCGACCGCAGCGCCAAACATCATTGAGCTGACCACCCACTCCTGCTGGGAACTGGTCATATGAAACGAATCGGTGATAAACGGCAGAGCCCCCGCAATAACGCCGATATCCAGACCAAACAGCAGCCCGGCCAGTGCGGCCAAAAAACAGACGAAGAAAGTCATGCCTGCATTGCTTTGGCTATTCTCAGCCGCCGACACTTTGACGGTAGTACTCATACTGCCTCCAATCGATAACGTTCTTAAGTTGCCGTTATGATAGGAGGCAATCCGTCAGAGGTAAGTGAGTGTGATCACATTAGTGGAAACGATTACACGACTTTATCTTAATCAGTATAAAAGCAGGATCACCACAAAACAGTAAAAAACCCTTGATTAAGAAAGATAATAATCTCATTCACTGCTTTAAAATGAAGACAACCGCAACATCTTATTACCATATCGCAGGGTATCCATTTTAATAACCCTCAATTAAATGTAATCGATATCACACCACAAACGTCCGAACGCCGTGGATAAAAGACTGGTGATTGGGGGGAAGCGAAGGTCAGATAAGAGGGAAATAGCGATCGTTGTTCGGCTGGCCCAATAACCTGGGCCAGCTTGATATGTGAGTTAACCGTCGTAACTGCGGAACAGCGCCTGCCCGCGCAGCAAGCGCACGCCCAGCCAACCACCGCACAGCGACAGCAACAACGCACTGAGTAGCGGCAATGCCCACCACAGCACCGGTGTTGGCGCCCATGGGAAGTCAAATACCTGGCTTTGCAGCAACCACAGTGCCGCTTCTGCCCCCACCGCGGCGGCAATGCCCGCCACCAGCCCCAGCAGGGCAAACTCACACCACAGCGTGCTGCGCAACAGGCGCTTGCCGGCGCCGAGCGTACGGTACACCACCAGTTCCTGACGCCGCTGACGCATACCCACCTGCACCTGCGCCATCAGCAACAAACCGCCGCAGAGCACCACCAGCACCACCATCACTTCCAGCGCGCGGCTCACCTGCTGCAGCACACCGCCCACCTGTTTGAGGATCGAACCTATATCCAGCAGGCTGAGCGTCGGGAACTGGCGATTAAGCTGGGTCAGCATCTGTCCGTCCCCGTCGTAACGGAAACTGGTGAGCCAGGTTTGCGGCTGGCCATCCAGCGCACCCGGCGGGAAGATGAAGTAAAAGTTCGGTTTCAGGCTTTCCCAATCCACCTGGCGCAGGCTGGTGACCCTGGCGCTGAACGACTGGGTATCGCCGCTGAAGGTCAGCGTATCACCCAGTTTGATCTTGAGTCGTCCGGCAATGCCCTGATCCATCGACACCTCGCCGGCTTTCGGCGGCCAACTGCCTGCCAGCAATGGATTGTGCGCCGGCAGCTCTGCCAGCCAGGTCAGGTTCAGCTCACGATTCACCGCCTCGCCGCCCGGATCGTCCTCATGCACCCGTTCGGTCGCCACCTGCTGGTTAATCTCGGTCAGGCGTACGCGGACAATGGGATAGTAGGTTTCCGGTTTAATTTGATGCTGTTGCAGGAAGGTTTTCACCTGTGGCACCTGCGCCTCAGTCATGTTCAGCAGGAAGTAATTCGGGCTGTCCGGTGGCAGTTGCTGCTGCCAACGCTCAAGCAGATCGCCACGCAGCACCAGCAGTAACGCCAGCAGCATAAACGACAGCGAGAAAGCCGCCAGTTGGCTGACCGTGACCCAGGGTTGATGCAGCAGACGGTTAACCGCCAGTCGCAGTGCCAGATTCTTCAGCGTAATTCGCCGCAGCAATAACAGGCTGCCCCAGCCGATAGCGCCCAACAGCAGCGCCAGCACCAGAATACCGGCGAGGATCGACCACAGTAGCGTGCTGGCCCCCATCAACGCCGTCAACAGCGCCACCACAATCACCGCCGTCACCGGCAGGAAATAACGCAGCGGCCAAACGTTGGCCACCACATCGCGGCGCAGCACCCGCAGCGGCTGGGTCGCCAGTAACTGCCGGTACGGCCGCAGCCCCACCAACAGAGAAATCATCAGCAATGCGCCGACCGCCCACAGCCACGGCCAGGCCCCGGCGGCTGGCAGTTCCGCCGGCAGCACCGGTGCCAGCAGGCGGATCAACAGCGCTTCAAACCCCAGCCCGATAATGCCCCCTCCGACGGCGGCCAGCAGAATTACCGCCAGCCACTGGCCGACAATCAACTTACGCAATGCGCTGCGGCCAGCCCCCAGAGTTTTCAACACCGCGATCAAGTCATAACGGCTGCGGCAATAATGGCTCATCGCCACCGCGACGGCGGCAATCGACAGCAGCAAGGTCAGCAGCGCCGACAGCAACAGGAACTGCTGCGAGCGTTGCAACGATTTACCCAATGCACTACCGGACTCCTGCAAGCCAAACCAGCGCTGATCGGGGCCAAGCTGTGGCGTCAGGCGATCTTCGTACCGCTGGATATCCTCCGTAGCCCCGGCAAACATATAACGGTAGGTCAGACGGCTGCCCGGCTGCACCGCCCCGGTTTTGTCCACGTCCGCCAGATTGATCATGATGCGCGGTGCCGTCTGGAAGGGGTTAAAGCCGGAATCCGGCTCCTGAATAATTTCACCGGCAATGCGCAGGCTGGTATCGCCCACGTCCAGCCTGTCACCGACCTTCACGTTCAACAACGCCAACAAACGTGGTGCCACCAGCACGCTCCCCGGCGTCAGTTTGACGTTGGCCGGGCGGGTCTCCAGCTTGCCGTACAGCGGATAGGCAAGATCGGTGGCCTTCACGTCTGCCAACTGGGGCCGATCGCCGGCATAGGTCATGGTGGTGAACGACAACTGTCGACTGACTTTCAGCCCCTGTTGTTGCGCGTCCAGCAGCCAGCCTTCCGGCACCGGCCGGGCGCTGCGCAGTACCCGATCGCCGGCAATAAAATCGCGGCTCTGCTGGCTCAGACCTTTGTCCATACGATCGCTGATACTGCCCAATGCCAATACGCAGGCCATCGACAGCGTCAGCGCCAGCCAGACGATCAGCAGTGACGGTGAGCGCCACTCACGCCAAAACCAGCGCCAGATCATGCTTCCTCCCACAGCTGGCCTTCACGCAGGCGCAGCCGACGCTGGCAGCGAGCCGCCAGGGTTTCGTCATGAGTGACCAGGATTAACGTAGTGGAGAAATCGCGGTTGAGGGAAAACAGTAAATCGGCGATGCGTTCGCCGGTCTGGCGATCGAGGTTGCCGGTGGGTTCATCGGCAAACAGCACCCGTGGTCGGCCACTGAACGCCCGCGCCAATGCTACGCGCTGCTGCTCACCGCCGGAAAGCTGCGCCGGCAAGTGGTCAAGACGCTTGCCCAGCCCAAGTTGCTCCAGCAGCTGCACCGCCTGTTCGCGGCTCTGGCGATCGCTTTCCCCACGCAGCAACGCCGGTAACTGGACGTTTTCCAGCGCATTGAGCGTCGGTACCAACATAAAGGATTGAAAAACAAAACCGACATTTTTGGCGCGAAGCGCGGCGCGACCCTCTTCATCCAGCGCGGTCAGTGACTCGCCCAACAAATGCACCTCCCCTTCACTGCCGTCGTCCAACCCGGCGAGGATCCCCAGCAGCGTTGACTTGCCCGAGCCGGACTCGCCAATCAGGGCAATTGTCTGCGCGGGTTTGACAACCAGCTCGACTCCGGTAAGGATGGAGAGCTGATGCTCACCCTGACCAACGTGTTTACTAAGATGATGAACTTCAAGAACGTTTTCCGCTGGCATCTTCCCTTCCTTTTGCTGTTGGGATTATTCAGTTTACGCGCTGTCGCCGCCGATACCTTATTGATATTAGGCGACAGTTTAAGCGCCGGTTACCGCTTGCCGGTAGCGCAAGCCTGGCCGACGCTGCTGGCCGACCAATGGCAGAAAAAACCGGATGACCCGCAACTGGTCAACGCCAGCATCAGTGGCGATACCGCCGCTCAGGGGCTGGCACGTCTGCCCGAGCTGCTGAAACAACATCAGCCACGCTGGGTACTGATTGAACTGGGTGCCAACGACGGTCTGCGCGGTTTCCCGGCGCAGGATCTGCAACGCGACCTCAGCCAAATCATCACGCTGGTACAACAAGCCGGCGCGCAGCCGCTGCTGATGCAAATCCGTATTCCGCCCAACTATGGCCGCCGCTATACCGAGGCCTTCAGTGCGATTTACCCGCAGCTTGCCAAACAATTCGACATTCCACTGCTGCCGTTCTATATGGAACAGGTGGTGGTGAAAGCGGAATGGATGCAGGATGACGGATTGCATCCCAATAAGGATGCCCAACCGTTTATCGCCACCTGGATGGCGGAACGCCTGGAACCTCTAGTAAAACATGAGTCTAACTAAATAGGGTTGTACACTAGGTAAAGTTATGCAAAAAGCAGTATTGATAACCGGCTGTTCCAGCGGGATTGGATTGATTGCCGCGCAGGATCTGCGTAACCGTGGCTACCGGGTGCTGGCCGCCTGTCGCAAGCCGCAGGACGTTGAAAATATGCGTCAGCTTGGGCTGGAAGGCATTGAGCTGGATCTGGACGACAGTGACAGCGTCGAACGCGCTGCCGCACAGGTGATCGAACTGACCGGCGGCCGCCTGTATGGCCTGTTCAACAACGGCGGTTTTGGCGTTTACGGCCCGCTGAGCAGCATTTCGCGGCAGCAGTTGGAACGCCAATTCGCCACCAATCTGTTCGGCACCCATCAATTAACCCAGCTGCTGTTGCCGGCGATGCTGCCGCACGGCGAGGGGCGTATTATTCAGACCAGTTCGGTGATGGGGCTGGTGTCCAGTGCCGGGCGCGGTGCCTATGCTGCCAGCAAGTTTGCGCTGGAAGCCTGGTCCGACGCGCTGCGGATGGAGCTGCACGGCACGGGCATTCAGGTCAGCCTGATAGAACCCGGCCCGCTCACCACCCACTTTACCCAGAACGTTAATCAGGCGCAGAGCGATAAACCGGTGCACAACCCCGGCATTGCCAAACGCCTCACACTACCGCCGGAAGCCATTTTGCCCAAACTGCGCCACGCGCTGGAAAGCCCAAGGGCCAAGCTGCGGTATCCGGTGACCCTGCTGGCGCACGCGCTCAGCGTATTACGCCGCATCCTGCCCGGCCGCTGTCTGGACTGGGTGTTACGCAGCAACGGTTAATTTGGCTGGCCGGGGTTGAAGAATGCCGTCCCGCCCCCATCTAAAAGCCAATGGCTCCGCAAGATCAGAGAGAAAATTACATGCTAGCTCAAGCTGTTGTTGATATTAACGAAACAAACCTGCACCAGACGCTGGAACAGTCAATGTCCATGTCGGTGGTGTTCTACTTCTGGTCGGATCGCAGCCAACACTGTCTGCAACTCACCCCGATACTCGATAAGCTGGCGGCGGAATATGCCGGCCAGTTCCTGTTGGCAAAAGTGGATTGTGACGCCGAGCAGGCCATCGCCGCTCAATTCGGCCTGCGCTCGCTGCCGACGGTATATCTGTTCAAAGACGGCCAGCCGGTCGACGGTTTCCAGGGCCCGCAGCCGGAAGAAATGATCCGTGAATTCCTGCAGCGTTTCCTGCCGAAGGAAGAAGATCTGAAACTGGCGCAGGCGACCGAGCTGTTGGCCGAAGGCAATGCGGCAGAAGCACTGCCGCTGTTGAAAGACGCCTGGCAAGCGAGCCAGCAACGCAGTGATATCGGTTTGACGCTGGCGGAAACCCAGATCGCGCTGAACCGCACTGAAGAAGCCGAAGCCGTGCTGGCGACCATTCCGTTGCAGGATAAAGATACCCGTTATCAGGGCCTGCTGGCGCAGATTGAACTGCTGAAACAGGCCGCCGACACGCCGGAAATTCAGCTGTTGCAACAGCAGGTAGATCAACAGCCGGAGAACGTCGATTTAGCCGTGCAGCTGGCGCTGCAACTGCATCAGGTTGGGCGCAATGAAGAAGCGCTGGAGCTGTTGATCGGGCATCTGAAGAAAGATCTCGCCGCCGCCAACGGCAGCGCGCGTAAAACATTGATGGATATTCTGGCCGCACTGGGCACCGGCGATGCGCTGGCCGCCAAATACCGCCGCCAGCTGTATTCGCTGTTGTACTGATAGTTCGGGGCGTAGTCCGCTGCGCCCCTCCCTTCTCAACGGTAAACCCGTGCCCCACCTTCAACGCCTTTCGGGCTGAACAACACCTGCCACAGTTGAATATCACGCGAGCGGAATGCTCCGGCGCAGGCGTTCAGGTAATAGGTAAACATCCGTTCGAAACGTTCAGAATAGCCCTCGGACAGCATCGGCCACGCCTGTTTGAAATTCTCATACCAGGCCATCAGCGTGCGATCGTAATCGGCGCCGATATTGTGCCAATCCTCCATCACAAAGCGCCCTTCGCTGGCTTGGGCAATATGGCGCACCGAAGGCAGACAGCCATTGGGGAAGATATACTTGTTTATCCAGGCATCGACGTGAAGATTGGTTTGGTTGGCGCCAATGGTGTGCAGCAGGAACAAACCGTCGGGCTTAAGATTACGCGCGGCAACACGGAAGTAAGTGTCGTAGTTTTTCGGCCCCACGTGTTCAAACATGCCGACTGAAACAATACGATCAAACTGGCGGTTCAAGTCACGGTAATCCTGCAGCACAATTTCGACCTCAAGACCGGCGCAGCGCTCCTGCGCCAGTTTTTGCTGCTCGGCGGAAATGGTCACACCATGCACTGTTACGCCGTAGTTTTCCGCGGCATACTGCGCCAGCCCACCCCAGCCACAGCCGATATCCAGCAACGACATGCCCGGTTTCAACTGCAGTTTCTCGCAGATCATTTTCAGCTTGGCCAACTGCGCCTGCTCCAGCGTATCGGCCTCTTTCCAGTAACCGCAGGAATATTGCATATAGGGATCGAGCATGGCACGGAACAGATCGTTGCCGATATCGTAATGTTCTTTACCCACCTGCCAGGCGCGTTTGCGTGACTGAAGGTTGAACAGCCGGGTATAGGCGATGCGCGCAATGTCGCTCAGATTTTTTGGCAAGCGTTCATCAACGCCGGCCTGCAGGACGCGGGTAAATAATGCGTCCAACCGCTCGCAGTCCCACCAGCCGTCCATGTAGCTTTCACCGAACCCCAGCGACCCCTCCTGCAAAATACGTTTAAACAACGCCGGGTTGTGTACCTTGATATCGCAGGCACGGTTGCCATTGATGGCAATACCGGCAGCGGACAGTAATTCCTCCACAATGCGATACCAACGATCTTTTTTTGGGGCGAGTTCATCAACACTGATTGAGTCCATAACAATCCTTGGAGAAATGTCATTTCAAAAAGCATAGTCGCAAATAAAAATGACAAATATTCGAAGTGAAAAGCGGCAATGCTTTTTACTCTAGCCAAGACGGACAACGTCATGAAATGAATTAAAATTATTGGAAACATGCCAATTTGGAATGTTAATGCTAGTGCAGCTAACAACGCTGCAACTTGAAAGATGACGGGTATATTAGTCTTTGCACTCTAGCTGGCGTAATATCTGTTTACATATGTCTGACAGGAGGTTTGCCATGTTTACCCTTATTCCCATCGTGATTGTCGTCGCACTGATCATCGTATTCGCCGGCGTCAAAATTGTTCCCCAGGGGTTCCAATGGACGGTGGAACGCTTCGGCCGCTACACCAAAACGCTGATGCCCGGTTTAAACCTGGTGGTGCCGTTTATGGACCGCATCGGCAGAAAAATTAATATGATGGAGCAGGTGCTGGATATTCCTTCGCAGGAAATTATCTCGCGCGACAACGCCAACGTGGCCATCGATGCGGTGTGTTTTATCCAGGTCGTCGATCCGGCACGTGCCGCTTATGAAGTCAGCAATCTGGAACTGGCGATCGTCAACCTGACCATGACCAACTTCCGTACCGTGCTCGGCTCCATGGAGCTGGACGAAATTCTCTCGCAGCGTGACAGCATCAACAGCCGCCTGCTGCATATCGTCGACGAAGCCACCAATCCGTGGGGCATTAAAATCACCCGTATCGAGATCCGTGACGTACGTCCACCGGCAGAGTTAATCTCGGCAATGAACGCCCAGATGAAGGCCGAGCGAACCAAGCGTGCGGATATTCTGGAGGCCGAAGGTGTGCGTCAGGCTGCCATCCTGCGTGCCGAAGGTGACAAACAGTCGCAAATCCTCAAGGCGGAAGGTGAACGTCAGTCGGCGTTCCTGCAGGCCGAAGCCCGTGAACGTGCCGCTGAAGCGGAAGCGCGAGCCACTCAACTGGTTTCCGACGCTATCGCCAGCGGTAATATCCAGGCGGTGAACTACTTTGTGGCACAAAAATACACCGATGCGCTGCAAAAAATCGGCTCTGCCAACAACAGTAAAGTCATCATGATGCCGCTGGACGCCAGCAGCCTGCTCGGTTCCATTGGTGGCATTGCCGAACTGTTGAAAGACAACAAAGGCAAGTAATCATGCTCGAACAAATTGCAGCAAACCCGCACTGGTTTTGGCTTTCCCTTGGCGGGCTGCTGCTGGCGGCAGAAATGCTCGGGGCCAGCGGCTACCTGTTATGGAGTGGCGTATCGGCGGTGGTGGTCGGCGCCATCGTCTGGCTGCTGCCGCAGCTGGCCTGGGAGTGGCAGGGGGTGATTTTTGCCGTACTGACCGTGGTGGTGGCCTACCTGTGGTGGTACTGGCTACGCCAGCGCCCGGCAGCGGCTTCCAGTGGTTCGCAGGTGCTGAACCAACGCAATCGTCAGTTGATTGGCACCCGCGCTACGCTGACCGAACCCATGCACAACGGTATGGGCCGTATTAACATCGGCGACAGCAGCTGGCGCGCGCAGGCCAGTGAAGACCTGGCGGTGGGCACCGAAGTAGAAGTCATTGCCGTCGAAGGCATAACTTTGGTGATCCGCGCCATTGCCCGTTAATGCTTATGGCAACAGCCCGCCAGGTTGTTAATGATTGGGCACTCGGCTCCGTCATCACCCGGGCATTGATCTGCCAGCGCCACCAAACGCTGGCGCATCTCACCGAGTTCGGCGATGTGCTTTTCAATATCCGCCACTTTTTGCAGCGTGCGCGCTTTCACATCGGCGCTGTGGCGGGCCGGATCGTTAAACAGCGCCACCAGCTCGCGACATTCATCCAGATTAAATCCCACCTGCCGTGCCTGGCGCAGCAGCGTCAGTTCTTCGATGTGCTTCGGGCTGTAGCTGCGATAGCCGTTGTCGGTACGGATCGGCGCAGTCACCAGCCCTTTCTCTTCATAAAAGCGAATGGCCTTGCTGGTTAAACCGGTTTTTTTCGCTACGTCGCTAATATTCATTTTCACTCCTTGACCTTCCCCTTGCTGGAAGGTTTATCCTTCATTCTTAGTGAAAACAGGCAAAGCGGTCAACCTTTAAACACCGTTCTTGAGAGGAATCGAACCATGTCACAAATTACCGTACTGGCATTGCAGGGGCTGACCTGCATGCATTGTGTTGGTAGCACACGTAAAGCTTTAGAAGCCGTGCCTGGCGTTAGCGCCGTGGAAGTCGCCCTTGATAGCGCCAAAGTGACCGGCGATGTCGCGCCACAAATGCTGATTAACGCGGTGGAACAGGCCGGTTATCAAGCCACCCTTGCCTAACCTCCCCATAGGCCGAGCCAAGACCACGGGGCGCACATCAATGCGCCCTTTTTTCTTTGGGATAATTCCTTCACTCTTCAGACTTTCTTGTCTGCCTGATAGCGTTTAGCATGGGGTAAATGTTACGCCCCTCACCTTTCAAGCTGAAAGGCGAACAAGTTATTCAGGAGCCACGCTGTATGGGTCAACTGTTACGCCGCATCGCCGCCTTTCTCGGTCTGATCTCTCCCATGACCTACGCCTATCCGGCGCTGGATATTCGACTGCCTGGCGATCGTCAGTTCCATCTGGTCGGCAGCATTCATATGGGTACGGTAGATATGTCTCCGCTGCCGGCCAAACTGGCCGCACGCCTCAAGCAGGCAGATGCCTTGATTGTTGAAGCCGATATTACCGGCTCCGCCTCGCCGTTTGACCATATAGAACAGCAAGCAGAACTTGATCAACGTCTCTCTGAACCCGAATTTCAGCAGTTACTGACGCTGTGTCAGGAACTGAGCACCGATGCAGCAACCTTTTCAACCCTGCCCGGCTGGCAGGTGGCGCTAATGATGCAGGCCCGCCAGGCTCAGCGTTTGGGGTTGCGCGCTGAATACGGGGTGGATTATCAACTGCTGCAAGCGGCCAGAGCACAGCATAAAAAGGTGATTGAGCTGGAAGGCGCGCAGCAGCAAATGGCGATGCTGGAGCAGTTACCGGAAGGGGGCATGGCCCTGCTGCGTGATACGCTGGAACACTGGCATACCAACGCACGGCTGCTGCAAACCATGGTGAGCTGGTGGCTGGACGCGAAACCCAGCGGTATGTTGGAAACCCTGCCAGCCACTTTCAGTGCCGATCTTTACGACGTGCTGATGCATCAACGCAATCGCGATTGGCGACAAAAACTGGAGGCGTTACCGGCCGGTAACTACGTGGTAGCGGTGGGTGCGCTGCATCTGTACGGCGAGGATAATCTGCCGGCAATGCTGCAGGGGCAGTAAAAAAGTGGCCAATATCGCTACTGGCCAGTCAAAGAGGAATTTCTTGTATTGTAGTTATACGCATTGTAACCCTGTTAACGGTTACAATAGACAGGGTAGCAACCGAGTGAACATCTTGGCAACCCGCATTACGCTGCCGTTGCTCAGGTTGCTGTTACCGTTATATTTTTGTAATTTTGTTGCATCCCGTTGCAACCTTGAGCAGTGGGAGAAATAGGAAAACAAATGACACCCGCCGTGATCCTGCTAGAGAAACAAAAAGTCGCCTTTACCCTTCATTCCTATCATCACGACAGTGCCGAAACCAATTTCGGTGATGAAGCGGTGAAAAAGCTCGGACTGGATGCCGACCGCGTCTATAAAACGCTGCTGGTGGCGCTGAACGGCGATGCCAAACATCTGGCGGTGGCCGTCACGCCGGTTGCTGGCCAATTGGATTTGAAGAAGGTTGCCCGCGCACTGGGGGCGAAAAAGGCCGAAATGGCCGATCCCGTACTGGCGCAGCGCGTCACCGGTTATCTGGTGGGCGGCATCAGCCCGCTGGGGCAAAAAAAGCGCCTGCCTACGGTGATTGACAGCCCGGCACAGCAGTTCGCCACCATTTACGTCTCCGGCGGCAAACGCGGGCTGGACATTGAGCTGGCGGCAGAGGATCTTTGTCGGCTGCTGGCCGGCAGCTTCGCCGATATCGCCAAGCGCGATTGAAAAGTCAGGGGAGCCTTGCGGCTCCCCTGCCACCACTTACTGATAAACAATCTCGCCCTTCGGCTCATAGGCCGCCGCATCCAGCGGAGAATGTTTCTCGATATACTGTTTCAGTACTTCGGCATCGATAAAGCCGGTGTTGACGTAGCTTGGCAAAGTATCCAGCTTCGGATAACCGTCACCGCCCAGCGCATTGAAGTTCAGCGTGGCCATACGGTAAGTTTTATCCGCCTGCAGCGGCTCGCCTTTGATTTTGACATTGCTGACGCCCTGCTTGCCGTCCGCCGTCAGGCTGACGTTGGCAAACTGCGCGTAGGCGCCGGAATCCACTTTCATATTGGCCACCACCGCCAGGTATTTCTCCACCTCGCTGCCTTTCATTTCGACGTAGACCAGCGTGTTGCCAAACGGCTGTACCTTCAGCACGTTTTTATAGGTAATGTCACCGGCTTCAATCGAGTCACGTACCCCGCCCCCGCTCATTACGGCAAAGTCGGCCTCGGCACGTTCCATCTGCGCTGCCAGCAGCACGCGTGACAGGTTGGTCTGAACAAAGCGCACCTTGCTGCGATCGCCTTCCAGCTTGCCGTTGACGCTGCCAATTTTAACGTCCAGCTGCGCCTTGCCCTTTTCCTGGAACGGCGTCAGCAGTTTCATCATCGACGCATCTTCCGCGATCTGCTGGGTGTAATAGACGCGCTCGCTGGTGCCGTCGGCTTTCTCCACCTTTTTCTTCAGATTGACCGGGATCAGCTGATAATGCACCAGCTTCAGTTCACCGTTACGGAACTGGAAATCGGCACGGCCCACGTACTTGCCCCACTCATGCGCCTGCACGATCCAGGTGCCGTTCTGACGATCCGGCGAGCACAGGGTGCCCGGCACATAATCCACCTGCTTGTGGTTTTCACCGGCCATACAAACCGGATCCTGCGAGTGGCCACCGACGATCATATCCAGATAGCCGGCAGGCAGGCTGCGCGCCATTTCTACGTCACCGGGTGCATTGGAGCCGTGGTTGCCGTCATCGTAATGGCCCATGTGGGTCGCGGCGATGATCACGTCAGGTTTCTCTTCCTTGCGCAGTTGCTCCACCACCTGTTTGGCTTCCTGCGCCGGCACGTGGAACTCAATGTCGGTGAAATATTCCGGGTTGCCAATCTTGGAGGTGTCATCGGTAGTCAGGCCGATCACCGCGATCTTGATGCCCTGTTTATCGAACAAGGCATAGGGTTTGAACAGGCGCTGCTGGGTGCTTTTCTGATAGATGTTGGCCGACAGCAGCGGGAAAGTGGCCCACTTCTCCTGCTGGCGCAACACGCTGAGCGGATTGTCGAATTCATGGTTGCCGATCGCCATCGCGTCATAGCCCACCAGATTCATGCCGCGGAAGTCCGGCTCGGCATCCTGCAGATCGGATTCCGGTACGCCGGTATTAATATCACCGCCCGACAGCAGCAACAGGCTGCCGCCCTTGGCCGCGACCTCCTGGCGAATGCTGTCCACCAGCGTTTTTTGTGCGCCCAGACCATATTCACCGTGGTCGTTCTGCCAGAAATGGCCGTGGTGATCGTTGGTATGCAAAATGGTGATGTTGTAGGTCTTATCCTTTTCCCAGGCGCTGGCGGCTCCCGACAGGAAAGTCAGGGACACGGCCAAAGCGCATGCGGTGGTCTTTAACGAAAAGCGCATGGCGGAACTCCATAT
Source organism: Serratia sp. S4 (assembly GCF_000347995.1). Lineage (NCBI taxonomy): Bacteria > Pseudomonadati > Pseudomonadota > Gammaproteobacteria > Enterobacterales > Yersiniaceae > Serratia > Serratia sp. S4. The sequence goes on along the minus strand of NZ_KB661120.1, from coordinate 1,220,882 downwards.
GATATTTAACTGCTTTTTTGAGATGGTCGAAATTGTAGCGCGAAACAAAGGCAACTAATTTCAAATTTTTGCGATGTGCGTCAAATTATGTCGGATATGGTAAATATTGAACATCTTGCCTAAGATATCTGCTCTGTCCTCTAAAACTTACCAGGCTAATAATAAAATGACCGACCGTAGCGAAACCGCCCTGCCACAGGCCAAGGGCAGTGCGGTTAAAGGGACTGCTTTCTCGATTCTCGGTGCCATCAGCGTCTCTCACCTGCTCAACGACATGATTCAATCGCTGATCCTGGCGATTTACCCGATCCTGCAGGCTGACTTCAGCCTCAGCTTCGTGCAGATCGGCATGATTACTCTGACCTACCAGCTCACGGCGTCCTTATTGCAGCCGCTGATTGGTTACTACACGGATAAACATCCACAGCCGTATTCGCTGCCCATCGGCATGGGTTTTACCCTGTGCGGACTGCTGCTGCTGTCCGTGGCCAATACCTTCCCGCTGGTGCTGTTGGCGGCGGCATTGGTCGGTACCGGCTCTTCGGTATTCCATCCTGAATCCTCCCGTGTGGCGCGGATGGCTTCCGGTGGCCGACATGGCCTGGCACAGTCACTGTTCCAGGTGGGCGGTAACTTTGGCAGTTCCCTCGGGCCATTGCTGGCGGCGCTGATTATCGCGCCTTACGGCAAGGGTAACGTCGCCTGGTTCTCCCTGGCTGCGCTGCTGGCGATTGTGGTGCTATTGCAGGTCAGTAAATGGTATCAACAACAGCATCGGGCAACAAAAGGCCAGCCTAAAACGGCCTCTTTGGTGAAACCGCTGCCGAAACGTACGGTTACCTATGCCATTGGCATCCTGCTGGTGCTGATTTTCTCCAAATACTTCTATCTGGCCAGCATTAGCAGTTATTACACCTTTTATCTGATGCACAAGTTCGGTGTTTCAGTGCAAAACGCCCAATTTCATCTGTTCGCCTTCCTGTTCGCCGTAGCCGCAGGCACCATTATCGGCGGGCCTCTTGGCGACAAGATAGGTCGAAAACGTGTTATTTGGGGCTCCATCCTTGGTGCAGCGCCATTTACGCTTGTTTTACCCTATGCATCTCTGTATTGGACCGGCATTTTAACGGTGTTTATAGGGGTAATACTCGCTTCGGCGTTTTCTGCCATTCTGGTTTACGCTCAGGAACTGATCCCAGGCAAAGTGGGCATGGTTTCCGGTTTATTCTTCGGTTTTGCTTTTGGCATGGGCGGATTAGGTGCGGCAGTTCTTGGTTATGTCGCAGATTTGACCAGTATCGAGCTGGTCTACCAAATCTGTGCTTTCCTGCCACTGATCGGCATTATTACCGCATTGCTGCCCAATATGGACCATAACTCACAATAACCCTGCTACAAGCCCGGTTTGAATTCATCGCCAAACCGGGTCATCCCCCACACAAATCCATATTATTTGGCTTATTAAGTGTTAAATCTCCTCATTGGCACACCAAAAGCGGAATCCTCTGCTTTTTCGCAAAATAGCTATATTTAGCTAAGCACGTCGCGAACAAATGCAATAAACTAAATGTATCTTTTCGTAACTCTGTTGCGATTCCCCTCTGCTGCAATGCATAGCTAGAAGGAGTCTGGATGCATAATTCAACACCGTTAATCACCACCATTGTCGGAGGCTTGGTCCTCGCCTTCCTCCTCGGTATGCTGGCGAATCGCCTGCGCATCTCCCCGCTGGTCGGGTACCTTGCCGCAGGCGTGCTCGCCGGCCCTTTTACCCCCGGTTTTGTTGCCGACACCTCGCTGGCTCCGGAACTGGCGGAAATCGGCGTGATTTTGTTGATGTTTGGTGTTGGCCTCCACTTCTCTCTTAAAGACCTCCTCGCAGTAAAACATATCGCCATTCCCGGTGCCGTGGCCCAGATTGCCGTTGCCACCTTGCTGGGTATGGGGCTATCGAAACTGCTCGGCTGGGATTTGATTTCCGGTCTGGTGTTCGGGCTTTGCTTATCCACCGCCAGTACCGTGGTACTGCTGCGTGCACTGGAAGAGCGTCAGTTGATTGATAGTCAGCGTGGGCAAATCGCCATCGGCTGGCTGATCGTAGAAGACCTGGCGATGGTGCTGACGCTGGTATTGCTGCCGGCGTTCGGCAATATGCTGGGCAATAATAACGCCAGCAGCGGCCAGTTACTGATTGAGTTGGCAGTGACCATTGGTAAAGTCATCGCCTTTATTGCGCTGATGATTGTGGTTGGCCGTCGCCTGGTGCCGTGGATCCTGGCGAAAACCGCCAGTACCGGTTCACGTGAACTCTTTACCCTGGCGGTGTTGGCATTGGCACTGGGTATTGCCTATGGCGCAGTGAAACTGTTCGATGTTTCCTTTGCCCTGGGGGCATTCTTCGCCGGTATGGTGCTCAATGAGTCTGAGCTGAGCCATCGAGCGGCCCACGACACCTTACCGCTGCGCGATGCCTTCGCCGTACTGTTCTTTGTCTCGGTCGGCATGCTGTTTGATCCGATGATCCTGATCAACGAGCCTCTGGCGGTGCTGGCAACGCTGGCGATTATCGTGTTCGGTAAATCGGCGGCCGCATTCCTGCTGGTGAAAATGTTCGGCCACTCCAAACGCACCGCGCTGACCATCTCCGCCAGCCTGGCGCAGATTGGCGAGTTTGCCTTCATCCTGGCAGGGCTTGGGATCACGCTGGGCATGATGTCGGAGCATGGCCGTAATCTGGTGCTGGCCGGGGCTATTTTGTCGATCATGCTTAACCCGCTGCTGTTCACCCTGCTCGAACGTTATCTGGCCAAGACCGAGACCATAGAAGACCAAATCCTGGAAGAAGCGGTAGAGGACGAGAAGCAGATCCCGGTCGATATGTGCAACCACGCTTTGGTGGTCGGCTATGGCCGCGTCGGCAGTCTGCTGGGGGCCAAGCTGGCCGAAGCCGGTATTCCGCTGGTGGTGATCGAAAACTCACGGCCACGGGTTGAAGCATTGCGTGAACAGGGCATTAAAACGGTGCTGGGCAACGCCGCCAATCCGGAAGTGATGGATCTGGCACGGCTAGACTGCGCGCGCTGGCTGTTGTTGACCATCCCAAATGGTTACGAGGCCGGTGAGATCGTAGCCTCTGCGCGAACCAAGCGGCCCAACATCGAGATTATCGCCCGGGCGCATTACGATGACGAAGTATCCTATATCTCAGATCGTGGGGCGAATCAGGTGGTGATGGGAGAACGGGAAATCGCCAACAGCATGCTGAATATCCTTAAGTTGGATACGCTGACTGAAGAAGAGAAAATGGGCGGCTGCCCGATTTGATCGGTCATTCGATATAACAAAGTCGTCTTTGAATCCGAGATACCCGGGCCTAGCGCACCGAGGGGCGCTCCGGCAGCTAAAGCTGCTACGACCCCTTCGGCACGCTCTCCCTAATAACGGGCTTTGTCAGTAGTCTGAGGTCCGGCGAGCCGGACCTTTTTGTTTTTACCGTTCCCAGTAAGACTCTTCCAGGCTGTCCTCTCGTTCCGGCAGGCCGCGCGTCAGACGCGGTGAATGCTGGTTCAGTACCTGATAGCTGACGCGGTTGGCATATTTACACACCTGCGCCAGCGAGGAGTAAGTCAGGTAACTGCGAACGTGCTTGCTGGAGTTCGGCACGTTATTACGGTGAAAACCGTTGGCGGCAATATCATGCAGCAGCGCTGACAGCGCCCCATCACCGGCACCGTTGGTGTTCATGATTTTTTCCGGCCCGCCCATATAGGGTGCAATGTGCGAATAGATGCGGAACGGGTTCTCGCAGCTTTCACGACGCATCGCGCGGCTGAACTCATAGCGGTTGAATTCGGCAATATGCCCCGGCAACAGCGGATGCTGAGTTTCGCGCTTATTGGCCTCTTCGGTGTAACCCGCCATATACAAACCACTTGGCCCGGCGGTACACAACACCAGATCGACCCATTCCAGCGCCATGTCAGAAGCGGTCAGCGGATCGCTCAGCCCGGTCAGCTCCAGCGCTTCATCTTCGTTCATCGCCAGAATAGAAACGTGCTGTTTCAGGAAATCGCGCCACCACTGCGGGTTGTCGGCGATCACGTACTTGGTGCCCAGCGTCAGTACCACCGGTACATCGTGCTTTTTGGCAAACTCGATCGCCTGCATGGTCGCCGCCGGCATCGGCTCACCTTCCTTGCAACGCACCAGATAGGACGTCAGCACCAATGCCGAGGCACCGGCAATCACCTCTTCCGTCACGCTTTCCGGCCGCAGTTGATTCATCTGCCCTGGGCTGATGGCGAAGGTGCGCTCACCGCTTTCACCGATCAGCGTGAAGCAGCGACCAATAGCACCGTCAACCGCCTGCAGGTGGTTAAGATCGGTACGGCTGGAGGTATTGCACAGATAGCGGTAGGCGTAGCTGCCAATCTTGATATTGCTGCACATCACGCCGAGCAGCACCGAACGGTCATCCGCCAGCACTGAATAGTTGTGCAAAGTATTGCCGATGGTACCGCCGGCAAACTGATGGGTGATTAAATTGTTGTCGATCAATTCCTGATATAGCGCCTCGGCGACGTCATCCTCGATCACCAGAGAATGCCCCAGACTCAGGCCATAGCGCTGGACGAAGCTGTCGTCCACTTTGGCTTCGATATCCACCAGCGTCTGGTCAATACCGACGACATAAGAGGTGCTGATTTCATTTTCGGGCTGAGCCTGCTGCAAGAGCGGATCGCGGGCGTTCACCGGAAAATAGTGTTTGGACTTACGTTTACCAGGAAATTTCATTTAATTGGCGGCAGTGGCAGTTAACAGGCAGAGAATGTTAGCACATTCCTGCCCGATTGATGATGGCCGTCACCATTTTGCGTTCTGAGGATCAGAAGCGCTGTGCCACCAGTTGCTGCATCATATCAATGTGCGCCAGCTCGTCGTTGAGCGCTGAAATGTACTCGAACTTCTCACCGCCGGCCTTAAGGAAGATCTCGCGGTTTTGCTCTTTGATCTCCTCCAGCGTTTCCAGGCAGTCCGCCGAGAAACCGGGGCAGATAAGCTGAATATGTTTAACGCCCTGAGCCGGCAGGCCTTTGAGGGTCTCGTCGGTATAAGGCGTCAGCCAGGGCTCACGACCAAAGCGCGACTGATAAGTCATCATCACCCGCTCCGGTGCCAACGGTAACGTGGCAGTCAGAGCTCGTAACGTGTCTTCGCAACGCTGCGGATAATCGTCGCCGAGACGCACATAGCGCTTGGGAATGCCATGGAATGACAACACCAGCCGATCCGGCTGACCATGTTCGGCAAACGAATGCTCAACACTTTGGCGCAGCGCAGCAATGTAGGCCGGATGCTCGGCATAGTCGCGGATAAAGCTGACTGACGGCAGGCGACGGTAGCCTTTCAGTATCCGGGCCACTCCGTCCCATACCGCGGCGCTGGTCGAGCAGGAGTATTGCGGGTACAGCGGCAACACCACCAGATCGGTCACGCCTTGCGCCAGCAGCTTGTCAATCGCCTCGGCCAGGCTTGGGGAGCCGTAGCTCATACCCAGTTCAACCGGCGTGTTGGGCATACGTGCGGCCAACGCGCGCTGCTGGCGGCGGCTGTAAACCAGCAGCGGAGAACCTTCGTCCATCCATACCGACTGATACAACTTGGCAACCCGCGGCGAACGGATCGGCAAGATGGCGCCGTTGAGGATCGGCCACCAAATCAGCGGGGCCGTATCCACCACGCGGTCGTCACTGAGGAATTCCTTTAGATAGCGTTTTACCGCCGACGAGGTCGGAGCATCCGGCGTGCCCAGGTTCACCAGCAATACTCCGTGTTTCTCTTGCTTCATCACAGTTCCCCTTGGTTCCTTGCAAGCTAACCCCCCGTTCTGGGTCAGGGGGTTAACGTCAATTAATGGCGCCCATTGTAACGGAAAAGCGCCTCATCGGAACCGATATCAGCAACAGGTAAAAGGTATGAACCTCAGGATTGCGCCAGTTTCCAGACCGCCGCCACATTGCGGGCCGTGACCTCAAGATTATCGGCCGCGTCAGTCAGGGCTTCTTCCAGCGTGACGACACGGTCAAGCACCGAAAAAGCAGCGTCAATGCCATGCTGGTGTACCACCTGATAATCTTTCGACAGGCTGCCGGCGATGCCGATCACCGGCAAGCCATGGCGTTTGGCAACCCTTGCCACGCCAATCGGCGTTTTGCCGTGGATCGACTGGCTGTCCAGTCGCCCCTCTCCGGTGATCACCAGATCGGCGTCGCGAAGCGCCTCTTCCAGCCGCAAAGTTTCAATCACGATCTCAATTCCCGGCCGTAAGCGAGCGTTGAGCATGCCGAGCAAGGCCGCCCCCATTCCGCCCGCTGCACCGGCGCCCGGTGCGTTAAGCACCTCGCGGCCGGTGGCCTGCTGCAGCAAACTGCCGAAATGGCTTAGTGCCGCATCCAACTGCGTCACCATCTCCGGCGTGGCTCCCTTCTGCGGGCCAAACACCGCCGAAGCCCCATGAGGGCCACATAACGGGTTATCCACGTCACAGGCAGCCGTTACGCTCACCAGCTGCAGGCGTGGGTCTACCGCTGAAAGATCAATTTGCGCTAACCGGGCCAGTGCCGCGCCACCCGGCGGCAGCGGTTGCTGTTGGTCATCCAGCAGCCTGGCCCCCAGCGCCTGCATCATACCGGCCCCCCCGTCGTTGGTGGCACTCCCGCCGATACCCAGAATAATCGTCTTCACGCCGCGTTCCAGCGCCGCCAGGATCAGTTCACCGGTACCGTAACTGGTGGTAATACGCGGATCGCGCTGTCCCTTGGGCGCCAAATGCAGACCGGAAGCGGCCGCCATCTCGATAACGGCAGTTTCCCCCTCCCCCAGCAAGCCGTAAAAGGCAGAGACTGGCTGGCCCAACGGGCCGGTGACCTCAACCCTGACGATTTCTCCGCCGGTGGCCGCCACCATCGAATCCACCGTGCCTTCGCCGCCGTCCGCCATCGGCAATTTTACATACTGCACCTGCGGGTAAATCTGGCGGAATCCGCGCTCGATGGCCTCAGCCACCGCCATCGCACTCAGGCTCTCTTTAAACGAATCCGGGGCAATTACCACTTTTTTCAGCGTTTTCATCAGTATTCCTTATCCTGCCAGATTAAATACGCCAAACATCAACGCCGAGACGGCGGCAATGGTGAAGCCTATCAGGGTTTCATACGGCAGTAATTTCAGCCGTTGATGCACCACCATATTGACGCTGCCGCCGGTGGCGTGGAAGAAACTGCCGTGTGGCAGGTGATCCAGCACCGTGGCCCCGGCATGGATCATCGCCGCCCCCGCCAACCCGCTGACGCCCAGCTCCAGCAAGGTGCTGCTGAATACGCCGGATGCCACGGCGGTACCGGCGGTGGTGGAAGCGGTCGCCATCGACATCAATGCGCCGGACAGCGGGGCCAGCAGCCAGGCCGGCATACCGGTGTGGGTCAATCCGTTAATCAATGCGTCCTTCAGCGCCGAGTTGGCGATAATGCCCGCCAGCGTCCCCGTGCCGAGCAGCATAATCGCCACCGGCGCCATGCGGCTCAGGCCAGAAACCATAAACTGATTACACTGGCGAATGCGTCCCATCAATAACGCTCCCACCAATCCGCCGGCCGGTAACGCAATCAGCGGATCGACGGCGATACCGGCGATCGGCCGCAGCGACAACAGCACAATGGCAACCAACGGCGCGCTGATCGCCGCCGCAAAACCTGGGCGAGAACCTTCAGCATGCTGCGTCAGTTCCTCTGCCAGCACCTTGTCACCCTTGTTGCTCAAGCGCCGGGCCAGCAGATAGGCCACCACCAGCCCACACAGGCCAGGCACGATGCCGGCCATCATTACCGAGGTCAGCGGCACGTGGAAGTTATCGGCAGCCGCAATGGTGTTCGGGTTGGGTGACATCACGTTACCGGCCTTGCCGCCACCGATCATCGCCAACAGGATGGCACCGCGAGAGATCCCGGCCTTCTGGGCAATGGAGAGAGCGATCGGCGCTACGGTGATCACCGCCACGTCGATAAATACCCCAACCGCCGTAAGGATCAGTGTAGCTATCGCCAGCGCCAGCAGCGCACGGGTTTCCCCAACCTTGCGGACAATGGTTTCAGCAATGGTGTGCGCCGCGCCGGACTCAATCAGCACCCCGGCCAATACCCCCGCGGCCAGAATGCGCATCACGGCGTTGGTGATGCCCTGAGCACCGGTGATCATCAGCGTCACGGTCTGTACCAGATCGGCGCCGCCACATAGCCCACCGGCCAGCGCACCGGCAATCATGCCGTAGGCTGGCGGAACCTTGCGTAAAATCAGAACGATAGCGACGACCAATGCCACCAGCGCCCCCAATGTGGATACCGTTGTCATTATTGTTTTCCCCGTTGTTGGTGTGGGGAAAACATATCCTGAGCGCCGAACATTAGCGTGAGAGGAAGCCACAAAAACGCACCGGCCGGCACGCCGGAAAGTTGTGGTTTTACACAACTCAATGGTGCATCAGCATGCCGATGTATAACTGCAAAGCATCAGTTAACTGATTGATTTTCAATCCGGTAATCGCCTCAATGCGCTGCAGGCGATAGCGCAGGGTATTGACGTGAATATGCAACTCAGTGGCGGTCTGCGTCTGATCACAATTCCGCGAAAAATAGTGCCGCAGGGTGCTGCGCAGTACGCCTTTTTCATCACTGGCCCCCAGGATCTGCCAGGGGCGTGAAAGCTCCTGCGCACGCCAGTCTTCGCCCAAATCGCACAGCAATGACGGCAGCGGGTAATCTTGGTAGAACAGCGTCTTGTGGCGCAGTTTCAACCGCTGCGCCATCGCCTGGGTGGCGCGGGCGGTCAGGTTAGAACGGTGCAGCCCCGCCTCACCGCTAAAGAAGCCACCGATAATCAAACGCAGGTTGAAACGCGACTGGAGCTGGCTTTGCAACTGCTGTGCCTGTTTGCGCTCCTGTTTCAAACTCCATTCCCCCTGCACCAGACTGGCGGGCCGCAGCAGGACCATTTCGTTGAGGCCGGTGATGGCGAGCAGCGCCTCACGCTGGGTGTGTTCCAGTTCCGCCAGCAGTTCACGCAATAAATTCGGCTGGGGATCCTGTAACTCCAGGATCCAGACGATACGCGGCAGTTGCAGATCCAGACCCAGATAGGCAGCCATCGCCTCCAGTGAGGCCGATGCCGGCTGCGGCTGCAACAACTGATTCGCCAGCTCCTCGCGATAACGCTTTTCCCACTGGTTTTGGCTCAATAATGCCGCCTGCTCCACCATCAGCTCAGCCGCCATTTTTACCAGTTCGGCATAGGCGCGCACCTGGGTGGGTTCGCCGGAAATGCCGATCACCCCCACCTGCTGGCTACGAAAGCTAAATGGCAGGTTAATGCCTGGCCGTACCCCTTTAAGATGCGCTGCGGTCACCGCATCAATTTCCACTACCCGGTTCTCGGTTAGCGCCAGCACCGCGCCCTCATGGCGCTGGAACAGGCGTGAGGGATTACCGGAGGCAATGATGACACCGTTGCTGTCCATAACGTTGACGGAATGATTGATGATGCCCATCGCCCGCTGCACGATCTGGCGCGCGGTGGATTCTGCCAGCAAATTGGTGGATCTGAGCATCAGGAGAGTCCTCATGGGTTTTTATGGAGGCAGTTATACGTTATTTATCGCGGGTGATTAATGCGCACTGGCTCAACAAGCCACGGCGATCACAGTTCGGCTGGAAAATAGCAAAAAAAACGCCAGACCGATAAGGCCTGGCGCTATACACCGCAATGAAAAACCGATCAGCCGAGGATGGTCGCCAGTTCAGCGCTCACTTCGGTCACTTTACGGGTGCCGTCGATTTTACGGTATTGGGTGTTGCCTGCTGCAGCTTCTTTGCTGTAGTAGGAAATCAACGGTGCCGTCATCTGGTGATATTCAACCAGACGTTTGCGCACGGTTTCTTCCTGATCGTCTTTACGGGTCGTCAGGTCTTCGCCGGTTGCGTCGTCTTTGCCTTCCACCTTCGGCGGATTGAATTTAACGTGGTACACGCGGCCAGATGGCGCATGCACGCGGCGACCAACGATGCGATCAACGATCAGTTCGTCCGGCACGTCGAATTCCAGCACATAATCCACGTTGATGCCGGCTTCTTTCATCGCGTCAGCCTGTGGAATAGTGCGTGGGAAACCGTCCAGCAGGAAGCCGTTACGGCAGTCTTCCTGGGTGATGCGTTCTTTAACCAGTGCAATGACCAGTTCATCGGTTACCAGCTTGCCGGCATCCATGATTTCTTTCGCCTGCTTGCCCAGTTCACTGCCGGCCTTCACGGCTGCGCGCAACATATCACCAGTAGAGATTTGCGGAATACCGTATTTCTCCATGATGAATTGAGCCTGAGTACCTTTACCAGCGCCCGGAGCGCCCAGCAGAATGATACGCATTGCGTAAATCCCCTTGCTATGTAGTTTTTATAAAATTGCGAAAACGCTCAACCATACCATTTCAGGGGGGGCTGGCTCAAGGTACGCGAGGAAATCGATTGCGGAGCAGAAAGGGCAAAAAAGAGGGTAAAACGCTGAAAATCAGTGAGAAAAGCAAAAAAAAACGCCTCCAACCTTTAGGTCAGAGGCGTATAAGGTCGAAATTATGCGGACAACAGCTTATTCATGCGGCGGATAAACTGATTTGGGTCTTCCAGCGCGCCGCGTTCGGCCAGCAGCGCCTGATCCAATAACAGGTCAATCCATTCGGCGAATTGTTCGTTATCGCCCACATCGGATGCGCGTTTGACCAGCGCATGCTCCGGATTCAGTTCGAAAATGTATTTCACGGCCGGTGCTTCCTGGCCCGCAGCGGCAAACAGTTTTGCCATCTGGGTGCTCATTTCATCGGCGTCGGTGATGACGATAGCCGGTGTGTCGGTCAGGCGGTGCGTCAGACGCACATCCTTCACACGATCGCCCAGCAGAGTCTTCACGCGGTCAACAAACGGCTCCAGCTGCTTCTCAGCGGCCTTCTGCTCTTCGGTTTCATCCGCCAGTTTGTCCAGCGCGTCGTCCGCCTTGCTGACCGACTGGAACGGCTTGCCGTCAAACTCGGTCAGGTAGCTCATCATCCATTCATCGATACGGTCAGAAAGCAGCAATACTTCGATGCCTTTCTTGCGGAACAGCTCCAGGTGCGGGCTGCTCTTGGCGGCGGCATAGCTGTCGGCAGTGATGTAATAAATCTTCTCCTGCCCTTCCGCCATGCGGCCAACGTACTCTTCCAGAGAAACCGTCTGCGCCGAGCTGTCACTCTGGGTAGAGGCGAAACGCAGCAATTTGGCGATGGTTTCTTTATTGTTCGCGTCTTCCGCCGGGCCTTCTTTCAACACCAGACCGAACTGCTGCCAGAACTTCTGGTAGCCTTCCGCGTCGTCTTTGGCCAGTTTTTCCAGCATCTGCAGCACACGTTTGGTCAGCGCGCCACGCAGGTTTTGCGTCACACGGCTGTCTTGCAGAATTTCACGCGAGACGTTCAGCGGCAGATCGTTGGAATCTATCAGGCCACGCACGAAACGCAGGTAGTTCGGCATGAACTGCTCAGCGTCGTCCATGATAAACACGCGCTGAACATACAGTTTCAGGCCGTGCTTGTGATCGCGGTTCCACATGTCCCACGGGGCCTGGGCCGGGATATACAGCAGGCTGGTGTATTCCTGCTTGCCTTCCACCCGGTTGTGGCTCCAGCTCAGCGGATCGGTAAAGTCGTGAGCAATGTGTTTGTAGAACTCTTTGTATTCTTCGTCGGTGACGTCGGCCTTGCTGCGGGTCCACAGGGCCTGCGCCTTGTTGATTTTTTCCCAGGTGACGGTGCCGTCTTCTTCGTTTTTGGTTTCAATCTCAACCGGCAGTGCGATGTGGTCGGAGTATTTACCGATCACCGAACGCAGACGCCAGGCGTCGAGGTATTCATCTTCGCCTTCGCGCAGATGCAGGGTGATTTCGGTACCGCGATCTTCTTTACTGACGTCGGCAATGGTGTAATCGCCCTCACCGACGGACTCCCAGAACACGCCCTGATCGGCGGCTGCACCGGCTGCGCGGGTACACACGGTGACTTTATCCGCCACGATGAACGCGGAGTAGAAGCCCACGCCGAACTGGCCGATCAATTGGCTGTCTTTGGCCTGATCGGAGCCGATAGACTCCAGGAAGGCTTTAGTCCCTGATTTTGCAATGGTGCCCAGGTTTTCAATTACTTCTTCGCGGTTCATGCCAATGCCGTTGTCGGCAATGGTCAGCGTACGCTGGTCTTTATCGAAGGAAAGACGCACACGCAGCTCGCCGTCGCCTTCATACAGCTCTGGCGCGGACAGCGCGCGGAAACGCAGCTTGTCGGCGGCGTCTGAGGCGTTGGAGATCAGCTCGCGCAGGAAAATTTCTTTATTGGAGTACAGCGAATGAATCATCAAATGAAGCAGTTGTTTTACTTCAGACTGGAAACCACGGGTTTCTTGACCTTTCATACTCATTGATTACCTCAAAGATATAGCTACCAAAATCGGACAATGAGGATCAAGTGGGGGTCAGAGCATTGTTTTTCAAGCGACTGGGGGAATTTTTTTGGCAAAGTAACGGGGCCGTGATGGCCCCGCTAAGCATCAGAACTTGATAACGTGGCGACCGGCCAGGGAATGCGACAGCGTGGTGCCGTCGACCATCTCCAGCTCGCCACCCACCGGCACGCCGTGGGCAATGCGGCTGGCCACTACGCCATACTGGCCACACATCTCGGCGATGTAGTTGGCGGTTGCGTCACCTTCCACCGTCGGGTTGGTCGCCAGGATCACTTCGGTAACGCTTTCTTTTTCCAGCCGTTGCTCCAGCCGATCCAGACCGATATCGCCTGGGCCAATGCCGTCCATCGGCGACAGGTGGCCCATCAACACAAAGTAGCGCCCGGCGAACTGGCCGGTCTGCTCGATGGCGTGAATATCAGCCGGGCTTTCCACCACGCAGATCTGGCCGTTTTGTTGACGGCGCGGATTGGCGCAGATGGTGCAGATATCCTGCTCGGTGAAGGTGCGGCAATCGGCACAGTGGCCGATTTCCGACATGGCGCGGGTCAGCGCCTGCGCCAAACGCATGCCACCGCTGCGATCGCGCTGCAACAGTTGGAATGCCATGCGCTGCGCTGACTTTGGGCCAACGCCCGGCAGGCAACGCAACGCCTCCATCAATGTTTCAAGGAGCGGGCTGGTTTGCATCAGAACGGCATCTTAAAGCCAGGTGGCAGTTGCATGCCATTGGACACAGACGCCATTTTCTCTTTCTGGGTTTCGTCGATACGACGTGCGGCGTCGTTGATCGCAGCAGCGATCAGGTCTTCCAGCATATCTTTATCGTCTTCCATCAGGCTCGGATCGATCTCCACACGACGGCAGTTGTGCGCGCCATTGATGGTGACTTTCACCAGGCCGGCACCGGATTCGCCAGTCACTTCCAATTTGGCGACTTCTTCCTGCATCTGCTGCATTTTTTCTTGCATTTGCTGGGCTTGCTTCATCAGGTTGCCCAGACCGCCTTTACCAAACATAGTCGTCTCTCGTCGCTAGGGCCGCGCACTTTACGCAGCGTTTAAATGGGGCGAATACTCTCTTCATCCAGGTCCGCGTCGAAGAAACGGCGCAAAGTCTGAATATGGGTATCCGTAACGATCGACTGGCGCGCCTGCGCCAGTTTTTCTTCATAAATGGCTTGTCGCCACTCCAGCGGAGTCCGCTCCGCCGGATTATCGTCTTCCACCACGGTCAACTCAACCGGGCTACCGTACAGCTCGCTGAGCGCATCGGTCAGGACCTTCTGCGCCGAAGGCGAATTCAGGTGACGCTGCGAAGACCGCAGGTGAAGACAAATCTTACCGGGTTCCAACTGTTGTTTAACCGCGTTTAATGCCAGTTGCTGCACCAGTTTTGGGATTTTAAGCTTATCGATTTCCGCCGCCCAGGCGTCGCGTTCCAGCGATTCAACCACCAGTTTGGCCGACAGCTCGGGCGTTTTCTCATGCTCGAGCGCGGTGCGCAACGCTTTCGGCGTAGCCAGCGGCTCCGGTTCGGCCTCCGGCTCGGTCAGTGCGCGCCAGCGATAAGCCTCCGGCTTGGCCGGTTTTTCCTGCACGATCTTTTCCGCCTGGCGCTGCTGGCTGCGCTCAGTCACGGAAGCCAATCGCTCCAGTGCCGAGTTCGCCGGCCGCGCTTTTCCAGGCGCCGCCGGTTCACTCTTTTTTGTTGTGGATGCTCCCTGCTGCCTCAGCAGTTGGGTACGCGCCTTTAATAATTGCGCGGTGGCGTCCGGTAAATTCGCTTGCTGGCTGTTCTGCGGCGCAACCTGCCCTAACGGCGGCGGTGCGTCCTGAAACTGTGGCGCCTGGGCCGCTTGAACCTGCGGCTGAGCCATCTGTACCGGTGCGGTCTGCACCATGGCTACCGGCTCGGGGATCATAGCCTTCGGATGAAACGCCAGCGCGCGCAGCAGGGTCATTTCAACCCCCATGCGGCGATCCGGCGCAAAGGCCAGCTCTTTGCGGCCAACCAACAGCGTTTGGTAATAGAGCTGTACGTCAGTCGGCGGCAAGGTACGCGCCAGCTCACGCAGCCGCTGTTCAATGGCGGCGTAATGATTATCCAACACCGACGGCAGCAACTGCACCATCGCAATGCGGTGCAGCAATGCCAGCGTCTCGATCAGCAGATTTTCCCAATCGACACCGCGCGAAGCGGCCTGCGCGACCTGGGCCATCACCTTTTCGCCATCGGCACTGACCAGCGCTTCGAGAATGGCCAGCGGCTGTTCATCGTCAAGCGTGCCCAGCATTTGGCTGACGGTGGCGGTAGTCACCTGCCCCTGTCCCATGGCAATCGCCTGGTCAGTGAGGCTCAGAGCATCACGCATGCTGCCATCGGCGGCACGCGCCAATAGCTGCAACGCACGCTGATCGCTGGTGATCTGTTCTGCCTGCAGCACCGTTTCCAACTGGCTGCGGATCTGATCGACGTCCAGCGCCTTCAGATGAAATTGCAGACAGCGGGACAAAATGGTTACCGGCAACTTTTGCGGGTCGGTGGTTGCCAACAGGAATTTGACGTGCGAAGGCGGCTCTTCCAGCGTTTTCAACAGCGCATTGAAGCTGTGACGCGAGAGCATGTGCACTTCGTCAATCAGGTAAACCTTGAAGCGGCCGCGGGCGGGAGCGTACTGGACGTTATCCAGCAGATCGCGGGTATCTTCCACCTTGGTTCTGGACGCGGCGTCGATCTCGATAAGATCGACAAAACGCCCCTGCTCAATCTCGCGGCAGTTATCACATTGACCGCACGGCGTGGCGGTGATGCCGGTTTCACAGTTCAGGCCTTTGGCCAGCAGGCGCGCAATGGTGGTTTTACCCACGCCGCGCGTACCTGAGAACAGATAGGCGTGATGGATCCGCCCCAGCGAGAGGCCGTTAGCCAGTGCCGTCAGGACATGTTCCTGTCCGACCACATCTGCAAACGTTTGAGGGCGCCACTTACGGGCTAGAACCTGATAGCTCATTAATACCGGAAAAGTCGAGTAATCTGGAGGGTCATGCTAACACAGCCCCGCGGCGATCCGCGAGGCCGTTGTGGTAATGCAGATCAGTGGCCGGAGAAGTTGACCAGGCTGTAGCATTCAATACCCAGGGTGTTTAAACGCGCTTCACCGCCGAGATCCGGCAGATTGATAATGAAGGCGGCGTCTGTCACTTCACCACCCAGACGGCGGATCAGTTTTGCTGTGGCTTCGATGGTACCGCCGGTTGCCAGCAGATCGTCCACCACCAGCACTTTATCACCGGCGCTGATAGCATCGGTGTGGATTTCCAACTTGTCGGTGCCGTATTCCAGCTCATAGCTTTCGCTGAGGGTGGCACGCGGCAGCTTGCCCGGTTTGCGCACCGGTACAAAACCCACGCCCAGCGCCAACGCAACCGGGGCGCCAAACAGGAAGCCGCGCGCTTCGGTGCCAACCACTTTGGTGACGCCCGCTTCGCGGAAACGCTCAACCAGCAATTCAATGCTGGCGGCGTAGGCCAGCGGATTTTCCAGCAGGCTGGTGACGTCACGGAACAGTATGCCCGGCTTAGGGTAATCCGGGATGGTTTTGATACTGTCTTTAATAAACTGAAGCTGCTGCGCAGTAGCGGTCATAATTGTTGCCTGATAAAACTGCCTGATGACTTGCGCGCAGGTCATCTTAACCCGCACACGAAAACGGTCAAATTTATGCAAACTGGCGGACAAATGCAACCGACGGTGTGCGATCAGCGCTGTTTTTGTTGTGGCAGGTCAACAACCGGCAGCCGTGACATAAAGATCAGCAGAACGGCCAGCATCACTAACAGTAAGCCGCGCACCCACCAAAGCTTCACCAACCACAGCGAAACCGCAAACGTCAGCACAATCATCAATACGGCCTTCCATTTGGTCCCCGGCGGCAGGGCGCGGTGCTGTTGCCAATGGCGCAGATAAGAGCCAAACCATGAACGGTACAGCAACCAGGCGTGAAATCGCGGCGACGAACGGGCAAAGCACCAGGCGGCCAGCAGCAAAAAGGGCGTGGTGGGCAACAGCGGCAATACCACGCCCAGCGTCGCCAGCACCACCGCCAGCCAACCGAGGATTATCAATAACCAACGCGTCATGGGGATCCTTGTCCATCAATCTGTCTGACGTCACTTTATCACCAGCCTCCCCAGCGTCACCAGTCGCAGCGGCCGGAATATGCGTACAGCGCTTGTTTCACGGTGTGAACGCGTGCAAGCTGAGCCCACTATCCTCGTCATGGAGCCAACGTGAGTACTCAGCGTCTTTTACAAGTGTTAGAACAACAGATCACGGTGTTAGCCGGCGAAATCACACCGCAAGGCGACGCACCGATCCCTCAGGCACGCTTTGACGCTGCGTTATTTTCCAACCGCGGCACCCGGCTGCGCGATTACCTGACAGAAGTACAAAAGAACTTCGCCCAGTTGCAGACCGCAGCCAACGACAGCCGCACCACCCAGGTGGCCTTTCTGGCCGAGAGACTGGTGGCGCAGATCACCGCCCTGCAGCGCGAATTGGCGACCCAGGCACTGCGCCGGAAAAATCAGCCCAAGGAAGTCGTGGCGGCCGATTTGTACCATAAGCTGGCTGAGCATCAGGATTATGAGCGTCGGATTATTTCGATGATCCAGGATCGGGAAAGCCTGTTGGGCAGACAGACCACGCTGGCAGCGCAGCAAAAACTGCAGCATGAGCTGGCGGCGCTGGAAGGCCGATTGATGCGTTGCCGCCAGGCGTTGGCGCGAATCGAGCGCAGTATTGAACGTAAAGAAAACGGTTTTTGAAGATTTATCACAATATTTTAATGATTCTTCCCCTCCGCGGATCTTGTTCACTATACTCAGCCGAAGCGAAGCATCACTCATTCATCTCAATTTAAACGTGGGTTTTATGTCTCTAGAAAATGCCTCAGCAGAATTGCAACTGGCGGTAGACCTGATTTACCTGCTGGAATGCAATGAGATCGATCCGGCCACCGCGCTGGCGGCGCTGGATATTGTCAAACGGGACTACCAGGAAAAGTTGCAGCGCAACGGTGTAACCTCCCCTTACCTGCCTGTCGGCCAGTAAAAAGGGTTCAGCCTGCGCTGAACCCTTGCTTCTCATTCCATTATCATCCTGCCGACGTACCGCCTTCATCCGGCGATAATGTCCGTTTCACTTCCTGCACCTCGTTGCCCTGCTGATTGTGCAAATACACCTCAAGCTGGTTGAAGGCGATATTGATATCGTTCTCACGGCACAGGCGTTCGATCGAGCGGTTCAGTTCGTCAACGGTATAGCTGCGGTCACGCAACTCACGCACATAAAGGCGCAGTTCGTGATCCAGCGTGCTGGCGCCGAAATTAAGGAAGAACACCTGCGGTTCGGGATCGGTCATCACCCGCGGGTTATCACGCGCCGCCTGCAACAGCACCGCTTTCACCTTGTCCAGATCAGATCCGTAGGCTACGCCAACCTTGATCAATACGCGGGTGATGGTGTCTGACAGCGACCAGTTGATCAACCGCTCGGTAACAAACGCCTTGTTAGGGATGATCACTTCTTTGCGGTCAAAGTCGGTGATGGTAGTGGCACGAATGCGGATTTTGCTGACCGAGCCTGAGAAACTGCCGATAGTAATGGTATCGCCGATACGGATCGGCCGTTCAAACAGGATAATCAGACCGGAGACAAAGTTGGCGAAAATCTCCTGTAAACCGAAGCCCAGCCCGACGGTCAAACCGGCCGCCAACCACTGCAGCTTATCCCAGGATACGCCCAGCGATCCCAGTGCGGTCACTGCCCCAACGGTGGTAATCAGATAGGTCAGTATGGTGGTAACGGCGTAAGAGGTGCCCTGCCGTAACTGCAACCGCGACAACACCACCACCTCCAGTAAACCAGGCAGGTTGCGAGTCATGACGTAGGCGACGATAACCGCCGCTATCGCTACCATCATGTTGCCCAGCGTTACCGCCTGCGCCACGCTGCTGCCGGCAACGGTAGAGGTGTAATGCCATAACGTGATGCTGTCCAGATACGAGATCACCGTCACCAGATCGGACCAAATGGCATAAAAAGCGCTGGCGAAGATAATAAACAGCGCCATGGTGGTCAGACGCAGCGACTGCTGGTTGATTTGATCGAGCGCCAAAGGAGGTTCCTCAACCGGTTCCAGCCCTTCGGCACCCTCTTTCTCTTTCGCCAGGCTCTGGCGACGGGCCAGCGCACGGCGGTAGGCCAGACGGCGCGCCGCGACGCTCAACCCACGGATCGCGGTCAGATATACAATATTCCACAGGAAAAACAGGTACAAACTGTCGATCCAGCGGCCGGCCAGCCGCAGCGTGGTGTAGAAGTAACCGGCAAACATCAGCCCAAGCAGGATCAACGGCGTGGCGGCAATCGCGGTAACAATCACCAATCGCACCGCGTGCGAACCCTTCTCTCGCCAACTGTCACGGCACATCGGGAACACCAGCACGGTCAGCAGTGCCAGCGTCAGCATGACCACCACCTGGCCGATCACGTCTTCCACCAGCCGCAGCGGCGCTTTCTCACCCAGCACCGACCAGAAGATTAACGGCAGCAGCGCCAGGCCCAGGCGCACCGTCTGACGGCGGTAATGCGCACAAAGCTCAGGGGCAAAATTAAAGTGCCGCTCACAAACGCCGCCGACTGCCAGCATGCGGTAGGTGAAGCCGAAAATCAGCCAAAATAGCGCCAGCTGCTGCGACAGCGCCCAAATGAAATCACTGAGGCCAATTTCGGCACGATCCCCCCAGAACCCCGCCCCCAGCAGCAGCGCCGAGCCGGGAACGACCTTCAGCAAGGTCAGTAAGATGGCTTTGGGTGTGTGCAGTTGGCCATCGCGCTTTAACTGCCCGACATCGTTGGCCAACCGTTGCAAATGGCTGTCGATCAGCTTGTAGCGCCAGCGTAACAGGCCGAGCAACAGCAACAGCGGGATCAGCACCACCAGCGAATTCAAACCGCCCTGCACTATTTTTCCAAGGTCTAATTTGAAATCGAGGGTGGCAAGCTGATCTCTGACCGCCCCCGGCAGAGCTTTCAACCACGCCAAATCAACCGGTTTGTTACTGTTAACCCAGAAAATCTGCTGGGTCAGCGTATCCCGCAGCGAGCTGTTAACGCTGGTCAACTGCTGCTGGTTGATCTGCAGATTGATCGACTGCGCCAACTGATTGCTAAGCTGTTTGTTCAACTGATCCAGCAACTCACGCCGCATATCGACGATTTCGTTTAAAGCGTCCAGCACGTCCGCACTGGCTTTTTCTTTGCTGTCGGCAACCAGCTTATTGATGTAATCGTCGCCTTTGAACAGGTCGTCGCGCTGCTGGTTGATATCAAACTGTTCCAGACGCAGATCGGCGATGCGCGTGCCCATGTCTGCCACCAGCGTCCCCTGCGGCAGGCTCTGTTGCTGCTGATACAAAATGCGTGACAGGACCAGACTGCCTTTGAGCACCTGGATCTGTTCTTTCAGATTACGTTCCGCCTGCAGGCCACGATCGAGCCAGTTCTTCACCCGAATATTCTGCTGGAACAGCACGTTGCTCTCTTCGGTGGCAGCAATCAGCCGTTGGCTGAGCTGGCGGTTAACATCCAGCTCTTTACTGACTAATTGATCGTGCTGAATGTCCGTGGCATCTTCCGGGTTCTGCGCCTCTTTGGCAGTTTTTTCCGACAGCGTCAGGCGCTTGCTGTTGACCACTTCTTGCAGCAACTGCACGCTGTGATCCAGCGCATCAATATGCCCGGTGGTGTAGTCGCGCTGTTTCTGCAGCAAATCTTGCAGGGTGGTGTTGGCTTCCAGGCTTTTGCGCTGCAGATCAATTTGCGCATTGAGCAACGTCTGTTCGGTTGCCAGCATCACTAGCTGGCTGTCGCGCAGTGAGTTTTGGCCCGGCGTCTGATCGTTGATTTGGTTACGGATCTCCTGCAGACGCTGCGAAGCGGTGTACATGCTGCTCTGCACCCGCTCCGGCTGGGTCTGCAGTGAAACCAGCTGGCTGTTATAGGTCGACAGGTTTTCCTGCGCAGTCTGCAGGTCGTCGAGGGTTTGATAAAGGCGGGTTTCCAACTGGCGCAGCGAAAGCTGCAGCAGTTCGGCCCTGGCGGCCGTGCCATCTACCGGCGTCTTGAGTGCATCGAGATCGGCGGTTACCTGACGTAATTTGCCCGGCGCCAGTTGCAACTGTTGCTTAAGCTGAGCGCCGTCCTGTTTGGTGCGTTCAATCGCGTCCAGCAGCTCAAGCGTGCGGGCCAAATCTTGTTGGGTGAGCTTATTGACCGGGGTCAGCGTCTTTTGCTTGTTCAAGGCTTCAATCTGGCTTTGAATTTCGCTACGGGACGGCAGGTCGCCATTCAGGGACGCATAGGCCGCAGGTTGGCACACCGCACAAACCGCGATCAGTAAAAACAGGGCAAGGGTGCGGGAAAGGCCCACACTCAGGAACGAGGGGAACGCCAGAAAAGAACCTTTAGCTAACCTGCGATGCATGATTTGGCTTCGAATCAATAATAAAGAAGCCTAAAGATTATCACGATCGCAGATAGCCAAAGAATAAGAAAAGCATTGCTGGTGATGTACAGATGTCGCAGGATCAGAACGTCAGCACTTTTCCTGCCGCCAGCGTCCACTGCGCCAACTCGATCAGGGTTCCGATCTCTACCCCATCCGCCAGTGGCAATTGGCTCACGCCACGTGCGTCGGCGCAGGTCTTGCACAGCCTCACCGGCACCTGTTGCGCAGTGAGAATTTCCAGCATCTGCTGCAAATGGTAACCTTCGCGCGGCTGTTGGCCTGCCAGCCCGGCCACCACCGCATCGGACATCAGAAACAGTTTCAGGTCGAGATCGCTTTGCTGCTCTTTCAGGGTAATGGCCAGACGCAGGGCGTTAAACAGGGATTCGTGGCCATAGGCGGCGCCATTGGCAATCAACACTACGGATGACATGGTGTATCTCCTATAAAGGATGGATTTCGACGCTGTGTGGCTGCGTCGCCAGTTCTTCCGGCTTGATTCGTAAGGCGGGACTGAATTGAACCATTTCGAGGAAGGAGTCGATCAGCGCCGTCGCTTCGGCTTTCAGATCAAAGCTCTCCGGCATAAACAGCCAATTCTCCATCAGGCCGGTAATATAAGCATGCAGGATAATTGCCGCGCGGCGGGTGTGCAAATCAACGGGCAGTTGGCCATGGGCCATACAGTCACGCAGCACCGACTCAATACGTTCATAACCTGCCAGGTACAAGACTTTACGCGCCTCATGCAGCGGCATCATCTCACCGACGAATTCGCACTTGTGGAAAACGATTTCCATCAGCGCTCGTCGGCGGCTGTCATCGACCGTAGCCGTCAGAATGTAAATCAGAATTTCCCGTAAAATACGCAGTGGATTCTCGGGGAACTTTGCCTGATACTCTAGTTCCAGATCACCAATTTTTGACTCTGATAATTCCCAAACTTCATTAAACAGGTCTACCTTGTTCTTGAAGTGCCAATAAATTGCACCACGCGTAACTCCGGCAGCAGTGGCAATATCTGTCAGTGACGTTGCAGAAACGCCACGTTCAGAAAATTCTTGCACCGCAGCATCAAGTATGTGCTGTCGAGTTTCTAGCGCCTGCTGTTTGGTTTTTCGTGCCATGACGTTGTTTTTTCGGGGGAGTGTGATTTACATACATTCGCGTATGTATGTACCATAGCACGCACATATAATTAACGCAGCAATGGGTTTTAAAGCTTGTGATCCATTGATCATTTTGAAATCGGACACTTGAGGTTTTTCTATGAACAAAAACAGAGGGTTAACGCCTCTGGCGGCAGTTCTGATGCTTTCAGGCAGCTTAATGCTTACAGGATGTAACGATAAAGAAACCCAACAGCAAGGCGCCCATCCACCGGCTCCCGAAGTGGGTGTAGTGACTTTGAAGGCCGAGCCTCTCAATATGACTACCGATCTTCCTGGCCGCACCGCTGCGTATCGTATCGCCGAAGTTCGCCCTCAGGTCAGCGGTATTATCCTGAAACGCAACTTTGTTGAAGGCAGTGATATCAAGGCAGGTACTTCCCTGTATCAGATTGATCCTGCTACCTATCAGGCAAGCTATGACAGCGCCAAAGGCGACCTGGCCAAAGCACAGGCCAGCGCTTCTATCGCGCGCGTAACGGTCAACCGCTACAAACCCTTGCTGGGTACCAGCTACATCAGCAAGCAGGATTACGATACAGCCGTTTCCAACCTGCAACAGGCAGAAGCCGCGGTCGTGGCCTCTAAAGCCGCAGTGGAAACCGCGCGCATCAACCTGGCTTACACCAAAGTGACTTCACCGATCTCCGGTCGCATCGGCAAATCTGCCGTGACTGAAGGCGCGCTGGTCACGAACGGTCAAACCACTGCACTGTCCACCGTGCAGCAACTCGATCCGATGTATGTCGACGTCACTCAGTCGAGCAACGATTTCCTGCGCCTGAAACAAGAACTGGCCAGCGGTGCGCTGAAACAGGAAAACGGCAAGGCCAAGGTGAAACTGCTGCTGGAAAACGGTGCGCAATACGCCCAGGAAGGTACGCTGGAGTTCTCTGACGTCACCGTGGATGAAACCACCGGTTCCATCACCATTCGCGCCGTGTTCCCTAACCCGAACGATACGCTGCTGCCGGGCATGTTCGTCCGCGCCCGTCTGGACGAAGGCGTGCGTAACGATGCATTGCTGGTGCCGCAGCAGGGTGTGACACGTAACCCACGTGGCGAAGCTACCGCGATGGTGGTGGGCGCTGACGATAAAGTCGAAATGCGCACGTTGAAAGCGGATCTGGCAATCGGCGACAAATGGCTGGTTACCGACGGCTTGAAAGCCGGCGACCGCGTGATTGTCACCGGCCTGATGAAAGCCCGCCCAGGCGCTCAGGTAAAAGTGCAGGAAGTTGACACTCAGGCGCAAAAGCAGCCGCAGTCTGAAGCGCAGAAGTCATAAAAAGGAGCCGGTAAGACATGGCTAAGTTCTTTATAGATCGCCCTATTTTCGCCTGGGTAATCGCCATCATCGTCATGTTGGCGGGTGTGTTGTCAATAATGAAACTGCCGATTGCGCAGTATCCAACTATTGCACCACCGGCGGTCAGTATTACCGCAAACTATCCAGGTGCGGATGCAAAAACGGTGCAGGATACCGTGACTCAGATTATCGAACAGAACATGAACGGTATCGATAATCTGATGTACATGTCCTCCACCAGTGATTCCTCTGGTAGCGTAACCATTACATTGACGTTTGATTCCGGCACCGATCCTGACATCGCTCAGGTTCAGGTTCAGAACAAACTGTCATTGGCTACGCCTTTACTGCCGCAAGAAGTGCAGCAGCAAGGGTTGAGCGTTGAAAAATCCAGCAGCAGCTTCCTGATGGTGGCCGGCTTCATTTCCGATGATCCGAACATGACTCAGGACGATATCGCGGACTATGTGGCCTCTAACATCAAGGACCCAATCAGTCGTTCATCCGGCGTGGGTGAGGTGCAGCTGTTTGGTGCCCAGTATGCGATGCGTGTCTGGTTGGATCCTAACAAGCTGAATAACTTCCAGCTGACCACTACCGATGTGACGTCGGCCATCTCCGAGCAGAACAACCAGATCGCCGCAGGGCAACTGGGTGGGATGCCACCGGTACCGGGCCAACAGCTTAACGCCTCGATCATCGCGCAGACCCGTCTGACCTCGCCTGAAGAGTTCGGTAAAATTCTGCTGAAGGTTAATGCCGACGGTTCTCAGGTTCGCCTGAGCGATGTGGCGCACATTGAGCGCGGTGCGGAAACCTATGCGGTAACCGCACGTTATAACGGTAAACCGGCGGCAGGCCTGGGTATCAAACTGGCTACCGGTGCCAACGCCCTGAACACCGCACAAGGTGTGAAAGACGCGCTGACCAAAATGCAGCCTTTCTTCCCGCAAGGGATGAAAGTGGTTTATCCGTACGACACCACGCCGTTCGTTAAAATTTCGATTAACGAAGTGGTGAAAACGCTGATCGAAGCCATCATCCTGGTATTCCTGGTGATGTATTTGTTCCTGCAAAACTTCCGCGCAACCCTGATCCCAACCATTGCGGTACCGGTGGTGTTGCTGGGGACCTTTGCCATTCTGGCGGCCTTCGGCTTCTCGATAAACACCCTGACGATGTTCGGCATGGTGCTGGCGATAGGCTTGTTGGTGGATGATGCCATCGTGGTGGTAGAGAACGTCGAGCGTGTAATGTCCGAAGAGGGACTGCCGCCGAAGGAAGCCACCAAGAAATCGATGGAGCAGATCCAGGGCGCGTTGGTCGGTATTGCCATGGTTTTGTCGGCGGTATTCGTCCCTATGGCGTTCTTCGGCGGCTCGACCGGTGCTATCTACCGTCAGTTCTCCATCACCATCGTTTCTGCGATGGCGCTGTCGGTACTGGTAGCGTTGATTCTGACGCCTGCACTGTGCGCCACCTTGTTGAAACCCGTAGCGAAAGGCGACCACGGGGTTAAAACCGGCTTCTTCGGTTGGTTTAACCGCATGTTCGAAAAGAGCACCCATCACTACACCGACAGCGTAGCCAACATTCTGCGCAGCACCGGTCGTTATCTGGTGATCTACCTGCTGATCGTTGTCGGCATGGCGCTGCTGTTCCTGCGCTTGCCTTCCTCGTTCCTGCCGGACGAAGACCAGGGTATTTTGCTGACCATGGTGCAGTTGCCTGCGGGTGCTACCGAAGCTCGTACCTCTAAGGTTCTGGAAGAAGTCACCGACTACTTCATGACCAAAGAAAAAGACAACGTGGTTTCGGTGTTTACCGTTGCGGGCTTCGGCTTTAACGGTAACGGTCAGAACAACGGTTTGTCATTCGTCAGCCTGAAAGACTGGTCTGAACGTAAAGGTGAAGAGAATAAGGTCCCGGCGATTGCAGGCCGCGCAATGGGCGCGTTCTCGCAAATCAAAGATGGCCTGGTATTCCCGTTCAACCTGCCGGCGATTATCGAACTGGGTACCGCGACCGGTTTTGACTTCCAGTTGATTGACCAGGGTGGCCTGGGGCATGAAAAACTGACCGAAGCACGTAACCAGTTGCTGGGCATGGCTGCCAAGCATCCGGACATGCTGGTGGGCATGCGCCCTAACGGTCTGGAAGATACGCCGCAGTTCAAACTGATTATCGACCAGGAAAAAGCCAAGGCTCTGGGCGTTAGCATCACCACCATTAACAGTACGCTGAGCACCGCGTTGGGTGGCTCTTACGTTAACGACTTCATCGATCGTGGTCGTGTGAAGAAAGTGTACGTACAGGCTGATGCGCCGTTCCGTATGTTGCCGGAAGATATCAATAAATGGTTTGTCCGCGGCACCAGCGGCCAGATGGTTCCATTCTCCGCCTTCTCCTCGGCGAAATGGGAATACGGTTCACCGCGTCTGGAACGTTATAACGGTCTGCCTTCCATGGAAATCCTGGGTCAGGCAACGCCAGGCAAGAGTACCGGTGAAGCCATGAACCTGATGGAAGAACTGGCCTCCAAGCTGCCGAGCGGCATTGGTTACGACTGGACCGGTATGTCCTATCAGGAACGTCTGTCCGGTAACCAGGCTCCAGCACTGTATGCCATCTCGATTCTGGTGGTGTTCCTGTGTCTGGCAGCATTGTACGAGAGCTGGTCAATTCCGTTCTCGGTCATGCTGGTTCTGCCACTGGGGGTTATCGGTGCGTTGCTGGCGGCCACCATGCGCGGCCTTAACAACGACGTTTACTTCCAGGTGGGGCTGTTGACCACCATAGGTCTGTCGGCGAAGAACGCCATATTGATTGTGGAATTCGCCAAGGACCTGATGGATAAAGAAGGCAAGGGTCTGATAGAAGCCACGTTGGAGGCGGTGCGTATGCGTCTGCGTCCAATTCTGATGACTTCTCTGGCATTCATCCTCGGGGTTCTGCCGCTGGTTATCAGCAGCGGTGCAGGCTCCGGCGCACAGAACGCGGTAGGTACCGGCGTTATGGGCGGGATGATTACCGCGACCGTGCTGGCCATCTTCTTCGTTCCGGTCTTCTTCGTGGTGGTTCGCCGCCGCTTCAGCAAGAAGTCCGAAGATGTGGAACACAGCCACCCGGTTGATCATCACTGATAACTCAGTGACTGCTTCCCCCTGAATACAAAGGCCGCTTATGCGGCCTTTTTCTTTGGCTTCATCGGCTTAATGCAAACCACTCTCATTAATTTATCGGCAGATGCATTTTGTACTTGATCCGCCTTGCCGTGCGGCGCATAATTATTGTTATAGTATAACATTACATTGGAGCGCATCATGAAAGCAGGCATCCACCCAAACTACCGTACCGTGGTGTTCCACGACCTCAGTGCCGATACCTACTTTAAGGTGGGTTCGACCATTAACACCGATCGCACCATTGAGCTTGAAGGTGAAAGCTGGCCGTATGTCACTCTCGACGTCTCTTCCGCTTCGCACCCGTATTACACCGGCAAGCAGAAAGAGTTCTCTAAAGAAGGCAGCACTGCGCGCTTCCAGCAACGTTTTGGCCGCTTCTTTACCGGCAATAAGTAACAGGGGATCCACATGCAGGTTTTGAGTTCATTGCGTTCGGCGAAGAACCGCCATCCGGATTGCAAGGTCGTGCGCCGTAAAGGCCGTATCTATGTGATTTGTAAAACTAACCCACGCTTCAAAGCGGTACAGGGACGTAAGAAAAAGCGCTAAGTAAAGCAGTGCCATCTGTCTGTCGCAAAGCCCCGTTGCTGCTCAACGGGGCTTTTTTTATGGAGAAAGCTGAAACACCAAAAATGCCCTGCCTGACAGACAGGGCGAATCCGTTATTTCATGCTGCCGAGTAGAGTATCGACATTGTGCTCAAATGCCTGCACGTAAGTGGCCGCTGGACCATTAGCTTTGGATAAGGCTTCCGGATACAGTTCCCCCCCTGCCTTGGCACCGGTGGCGGCGGCAATTTGCTTCACCAGGCGCGGATCGGTTTGGTTCTCAATAAAGTAGGCATTAACCTTCTCCTGCTTGATCTGTTTGATCAGCCCGGCCACGTCGCTGGCACTCGCCTCAGCCTCGGTAGAGAAGCCGACCGGGGCAAGGAAGGTGACGCCATATTCTTGACCAAAGTAGCCAAAAGCATCGTGACTGGTCAGCACCTTGCGTTTTTGTTGCGGCACTGCGGCAAACTGCGTTTTGGCCCACAGATCCAACTTCTGCAGCTGCTGGATATACTCCGCGCCGCGCTGACGGAAATAGTTGGCATCTTCAGGATCTGCGGCAATCAGCGCGTTCATCACGTTGGTGGCGTACTGCACGCCATTCTTCATGCTGTTCCAGGCATGAGGATCGGTGACCTCTTTGCCGTCTTCATTCATCTGACGCGAGTTGATCCCCTGCGATGCGGTAATCACCTGCCCTTTGTAACCCGAGGCACTGACCAGGCGATCGATCCACCCTTCCAGGCCCAGGCCACTGACGAACACCACGTCAGCCTGCGACAATAGCTTGCTGTCTTTCGGTGAAGGTTCGAAGCTGTGCGGGTCGCCGTCCGGCCCCACCAGCGTAGAGACATTGACATGTTCTCCCCCCACCTGCTTGACGATGTCGCCGAGGATAGAAAAACTGGCGACAGCGTCAACCGTCTTCGCCATAGCCAATGGGCTGGACAGCAGAGCAGCGACTGCCAGCGATATAGGTAAACGTTTCATACTTTCTCCTTGCACTTGGCACTTCTCAACGGCGCGCCAGGGAATAAATCCCCCCACGCGTCCCAAACAAAATTGACCCAAAGAAAATCACGCTGGCACTGAGCACGATCGCCGGCCCTGCAGGCAATGACGCGTAGTACGACCATTCCAACCCGATAAGGCTTGAAAGCATGCCGATACCCATAGCCACCGCCAACGTATGCGGCAAATTACGCGCCCAAAAGCGCGCGCTGGCGGCGGGAAGCATCATCAGCCCGACCGACATCAATGTGCCGAGGATCTGGAAACCAGCGACCAGATTGACCACCACCAACGCCAGGAACAATCCATGTATCAGCGCCAGCCAGCGCGGTGCGCTGACGCGTAAAAAGGTGGCATCGAAAGATTCAATCACCAGGGCACGGTACAGTGCGGCCAATGCCAGCAGCGACAAGCTGGCTATCGCCCCCACCATCACAATCGCATGAATATCCACCGCCAGAATCGAACCGAATAGCACATGCAGCAAATCAACGCTGGAACCACGCAGCGAGACTAAAGTGACGCCCAGCGCCAGTGACCCCAGGTAAAAACCGGCGAAACTGGCATCCTCTTTCAGCGGCGTTCGCCGGCTGACCAGCCCGGATAGCATGGCCACCGCCAGCCCGGCAATAAAGCCACCGACGCCCATCGCCACCATCGACATACCGGAAATCAGATAGCCTATCGCTGCACCGGGCAAAACAGCATGGGACAGCGCATCGCCGACCAAACTCATGCGCCGCAACAGCAGAAAAACGCCCAACGGTGCTGCGCTGAGCGACAGGGCAAAGCAAGCCACCAGCGCACGGCGCATAAAACCGAACGAGGCAAAGGGATCGACAAGGAGATCAACTAACATCATTGCGTCACCGCCATTCGACACAGCGGCGAGCTGGCAATATTCAACGCTGGAATGTGTTCCAGTACCCGATCTGCCGCCCCCCAGTGGCAACACTGTGGCGTCAATAATAAGGCCTGTGGGAAATGGTTCGCCACCATCGACATGTCATGCAACACCGCGATGACCGTCTTGCCTTGTCGATGCAACTGAGCGATCACTTGCAGCAATAGCCGGATAGTGGCGCTGTCGATACCGGTAAAAGGTTCATCCAGTAAAATCAGCGGCGCCTGCTGAACCAACATTCGAGCAAACAGTACCCGCTGCAGTTGGCCACCGGAAAGCTCACCGACCGGGCTGCGGGCCATCGGAGTCATCCCCAGGGTATCCAGCGCCTCGGCTATCTGCTGCGCAGCTCGCTTATTTAGCCCTCGAAACATACCGATCTGCGGCCAACTGCCCATCGCCACCAGATCGCTGACCAGCATTGGGAATTGGCGATCCAACTCGGCCTGCTGCGGTAAATAAGCCATACGCGGTAATTTATTTCCGCTAAAAGACAGGCTCCCACTTTGCAGAGGCAAAAGCCCGGCCAACGTTTTCAATAGTGTTGACTTGCCAGCACCGTTCACACCGACGACGGCGGTCAAAGAGCCGGCAGTGAAGTGACCGCTGAGCGGCGGAAAAAGCGGGATACTACCGTAGCCCACGACAGCCTGTTGTAAGGTAATCATGGCAGTGCCGCCGCCCAGTAGATGCCTGCCCAGAGTATCGCCAGCAATAAAATGGCGATGCCACAGCGCAACCGGGCAGAGGCGGTAAACAATGAACTCAAGGACGGTATGGCACCATCTTGCGGTGTGGATGTCAGTTTCATGGCCAGACGGAAGGAAAGTTAAATGTTATATTATAACATCACAAGCATTTCACTGACTCAAGCTCTCAGTCAACGAATAATGCAACTG
The DNA here is from genome assembly GCF_000347995.1 of Serratia sp. S4. Taxonomy (NCBI): domain Bacteria; kingdom Pseudomonadati; phylum Pseudomonadota; class Gammaproteobacteria; order Enterobacterales; family Yersiniaceae; genus Serratia; species Serratia sp. S4. Next base: position 1,190,689 of record NZ_KB661120.1, on the reverse strand, counting down.
AACGTAACAAGGAATGCGCTACTTTCGCTGGCAATTCACCGCTTTGACAACGTCAGCGCTACCTCTTCCGGGATATACCGAGAAATATCAGGGTTATTAATCGATAAACAACGTTGAGATTCTGTAAAAAAACCGGCTGCTAACGAAAAGTTTACCGACGAATTGATAAAAAAGGAGTAAGATTAATAGATAGGAACGCTATACTGCCAGGCATTATATGCAAGTCACTCTTAGCTGCGACACAATGACTGAAGCACTTTCTGTTAAAAAACTAAAGAAAGTGATTAACGAAAAAATATCAGAGTTAGTGCCAGCATTGACCAGCGGCCTGAGTTTTTATTCGGAAAGCGCGCGTTATGCTGAAGGTTCATTAGAAATACTTGATATTCAGGAATTGAGCAGCAGCCAGTATTCAATGAGTTACCGCTATAAATGGACAATTTTCAATGCCTGTCTGGATATCAGCGCAGAGGAATACATCAGCGACAGCGTCACTTTCAGCCTGACCGAAGCGGGACTTATCTTTGACCTCATTGATAACTCCCGCCCATCTACCGCAGATGAATTGTAAGTTTACGTAATAACAGCAGGCCAGATGCGAAGAAATGATTTATATTCATTATACGGGAAGTTTATTTTATCATCATCTTTAAGCTACCTCTGTCCATGATGTAAATCAGCTTACTCACAGAGTGTTATCAACACCGAAATTAAGACTTACGGAGGGGATGATATGGATGAGTATTCGCCTAAAAGGCACGATATTGCTCAGCTGAAATTCTTGTGTGAAAACCTGTATGATGAAGGTATCGCCACGCTGGGCGACAGCCATCATGGCTGGGTGAACGATCCGACGTCTTCCGTCAACCTCCAGCTTAATGAGTTGATCGAACATATTGCTTCGTTTGTGATGAGTTATAAAATTAAATACATGGACGAAAGTGATTTATCGGAACTCGTCGAAGAGTACCTCGATGATACCTACACGCTGTTCAGCAGTTACGGTATAAATGATTCCGATCTGCGTCGTTGGCAGAAAACCAAGGCGCGATTATTCAGAATGTTCTCAGGAGAGGACATCTGTACGACAATGAAAACTTAGGGGATAATTATCCCCAAATTATTCTATTCGACGGTTTATAACACCAAAGGTTATCATGACTAAAATTGATTATCTGATGCGTTTACGTAAATGCACCACGATCGAAACACTGGAACGCGTTATTGAAAAAAACAAGTATGAGCTTTCAGATGACGAACTGGAGCTGTTTTACTCTGCAGCCGACCACCGCCTGGCTGAGCTCACCATGAATAAACTCTACGATAAAATCCCTACTGCCGTTTGGAAATTCGTAAGATAATCCGGGCTAAAAACGCGTTGAGCCGATACATTCGTCGGCCTCAATGTTACCTCTATCTCCCCATTTTTCTCATTGACTTACTGCACTTTCATTCGTTGTTGAAAATCCTGTAATAACAATTGGAAACAATCCTCAATTAACGCCGGATGGTTCCGATGCGCGCTGCGCATTAACGCCACGGTGCGGCTAAGCATTGGTTGCTGTAGTTGAACCACGGTTAATTCATCATCGTTCAAATGTGTGGTATAAAGTTGCGGTAGAATAGCCACCGCCAATTTCGAACGCACCAAACCATATAACGTCTCCAAAAAATCCACCTGGAATCGGGCGGTTAAATTCAGACGATGGCTTTCTGCCAGCGCCAAAACCAACCGACTGATATTCCCCTTGGAGAAAACCGCGATATCTCGTCGGGTTAATTGACGCCATGGCAGATGATGAGATTCAGCCAGCGGATCGTCACGGCGCATAACCACCACGAACGGATCCTCCTGCAACGGATATATCTCCAGCGATTCCGGCACCGAACTGTCGAGCGCGCCAATGCCAAAATCGATCAACCCGTTCTCTAATTGCAATAACAATGAGTCATTGGTTTGATCGTGAAATTCTATCCGCAAACGCGGAAAATTTGCCGCCAGCAATTGCGGCACGGCCGGAAACAACAGCCCGCTGACCGAGGGCACCAGCCCGATACGTACAGTACCATCCCCGCCTGCCAGCATGATGCGCTGCATATCATCAAAAGCCGCCTGCGCCACATTCAGCAGTCGTTCGGCATGCGGCAAGATAGCTGCGCCCTGTTCAGTCAGCGTCACTGCTGAAGCGGTACGGTTCACCAGCTTGCCACCCAGCACCGTCTCTATCTGCCGTAATGCGCTGCTCAATGCCGGTTGGCTGATCGCCAGACGGTTCGCGGTATCGGTAAAATGCCGTAGCTGCGCCAGGGTGACGAAATATTGGATCTGCTTTAGAGAAAGCGCGGGTAATCGGCGCCAGGGTTCAGACATGTCAGCTTTCCGTCCGCTAAAAAGTAAACGTTTGCGACAGCATAAACGTTTCTTATCAGGCGATAAATTAAATCATCTGTGCAAAGCCAGTCCGCCCCCCTAGAGTAACAACCCTGTCATCATGCCGGGTAATTACCATGACCACTCATTGCATCAGCACGGGCGAACGCCAGCGTGCGGTGAAGGCCGCATTGGGCCAACTTCCCTTTGATTTGCTGCTGACCAACGCCGCGTTAATTGACATGGCAACCGGCGAAGTCCGTAACGTCGACGTCGGCATCGTCGGCGCACTGATCGCCAGCGTCCATCCCTGCGGCACCCTGACCGAAGCCTTGCAGACGCAGGACTTGGCCGGTGCTTATCTGAGCCCAGGACTGATCGACACCCACGTGCATGTTGAAAGCTCACACCTGCCACCAGAACGCTATGCCGAGATCGTCGTCGCCCAAGGCACCACCACCATTTTCTGGGATCCGCACGAGTTGGCCAACGTGCTCGGCGTTGCCGGTGTGCGTTATGCGGTAGACGCCAGCCGCGACCTGCCACTCAGAGTGATCTGTGCAGCCCCTTCAAGCGTCCCCTCCACTCCGGGGCTGGAAATGTCCGGTGCCGATTTTGCCGGCCAGGAAATGGAAACCATGCTGGCGTGGCCAGAAGTCGGCGGCGTCGCCGAGGTCATGGACATGCACGGCGTGTTGAATGGCAGCGAACGCATGCTGGAAATTCTCAATGCCGGGCTTAATAGCGGCAAATTGATCGAAGGCCATGCACGCGGGCTGAGCGGCGCCGACCTGCAGGCCTATCTGGCGGCGGGAGTCACCTCCGACCATGAGCTGACCTCCGGAGCCGATGCGCTGGAGAAATTACGCGCCGGTCTGACGCTGGAAATCAGAGGTTCCCACCCTTATCTGCTGCCGGAGATTGTCGCGGCGCTGAAAACGCTGCCGCACCTGTCCTCACAAATCACCGTCTGCACCGATGATGTCCCGCCAGATATGCTGCTGGAAAAAGGCGGCATAGTAGCGTTACTCAATATGTTGATCGAACAAGGCCTGCCGGCGACCGACGTGCTGCGGATGGCCACGCTCAATGCCGCCATTCGTTTGCAGCGCAACGATCTCGGGCTGATTGCCGCAGGCCGCGTTGCCGATCTGGTGGTGTTTGATTCGCTGACTCAGCTTAGAGCGCAACAGGTCTACGTCGCGGGTAAATTGACTGCACAGCAAGGCAAGATGCAAAAGCCGCTCAACGCCAACCCTAACGTGGCGGCACCGCGTGACACCCTGCGGCTGCAACCTTTGGCTGCCGGGGACTTTGTATTGAAGGTTCCGGCGATCCGTCACGGCAAAGCCACTCTGCGCCACATAAAGGGCGCGCGTTTTACCCAGTGGAACGAGACCACGGTCGAAGTGCGTAACGGCGAAGTGCAGATCCCGCAAGGCTTTAGCCTGATCTGGGTGCAGCACCGCCATGGCCGCCATCAGGCCACACCGCAACTGGCATTGCTGGAGGGCTGGGGTGAGTTGCGGGGTGCCATTGCCACCAGCTACTCACATGACTCACATAATCTGGTAGTGCTGGGTCGTGATGCCGCCGACATGGCGCTGGCCGCCAACGCCCTGATTGCCAGTGGCGGCGGCATGGCCCTGAGTCAAAACGGGGAAATTCTGGCGCAGGTGGCAATGCCGATTGCCGGTATGCTCTCTGACTTGCCCGCAGCAGAGCTGGCACAACAGTTCAAAAACCTGCGCGATTTGAGCGCACGAATCGCCGACTGGGAGCCGCCTTACCGGGTTTTCAAGGCGATTGAAGGCACCTGCCTGGCGTGTAACGCCGGGCCGCACCTGACCGATCTCGGCCTGACCGACGGCTCAACACGCCAGATTGTCGATCCGCTGATCGCCTGCTGGGAAACCCCGGTATAAAAATAATCATAATAACGATATTTATCCTATGGATTTCAAGTTGCGGCTTGAAATACGACGGGTAACGACGGAGAGAATTTAAATGGCTGAAAATTCAGTACCTGCATCTGCTCCAACACCAGGGGGCTGGCTGCAACGACGTTTTCAACTGCATGCACGGCAAAGCACGGTTAAAACCGAATGTCTGGCCGGGATTACCGGCTTTTTGGCGGCCGCTTATCTGCTGGTGGTGATCCCCGGATTGTTAGCCGTCGGCGGCATGGATAAAGGAGCAGTGACGACCGGTACCATTCTGGTTTTCGTGCTGGGTAGCCTGCTGATGGCGTTTTACGGCAACCTGCCGTTTATCGTCGGGCCAGGCATTGGTGGTTCTGTGCTGGTCGGCGTAACGCTGGCAGGCAGTGAAGGCATCAGTTGGCAGATTGGCTTGGGTATCGCCTGTTGGTCCGGTATTTTGTTTTTCGCCCTGACGCGGCTCGGGCTACGTGAGGTGGTCACCCGTTCGGTACCGCAATCGATCAAGCTGGGGCTGACGGCCTCTATCGGGCTGTTCGTGGCAATACTGGGGTTCCGCAATGCCGGGCTGGTGCTGGCCAACGCAAAGTCCAATGCGTTGATGCTGGGTGACTTCACCGCGCCCGGTGCATTGATCGCCCTATGCGGCCTGTTCCTGGCAATCGCCCTGCAGGCCCGGCGTATTCCCGGGGCTATTTTGTGGGCCATCCTGTTCGCTACTCTGGTCGGCATCCCGTTCGGCGTCACCCATCTGCCAACCAGCCTGGTGGCGATGCCGCATTCATTGGCCCCGGTGCTTGGCCATGTTGACCTTATCGGTGCACTGAATATCGCCTTCCTGCCCTATTTGTTCGTCTTTTTCGCCTCGGAGTTTTTCTCCACCATGGGCACCACGCTGGCCGTAGGCGGTGAAGCCGGCCTGCTGGACGAACACGGCAATATGCCGCACATCAACCGGCCCTTTATGGTGGACTCTATCGCCGCCGCGCTTGGCCCTATAGTCGGTATTCCTGCCGCCACCGCCCTGATTGAATCCTCTGCGGCGGCAGAAGCCGGTGGAAAAACCGGGCTAACCGCCTTGGCCGCTGCGGTGATGTTTTTGCTGATGCTGCTGTTCACACCGATTGCGCTGATGATCCCGAAAGAAGCCACCGCCCCGGCGCTGATTTTGATCGGTCTGAATATGTTCAGCGGACTACGCAAAGTTGATTTGGCCAACTTCACCGACGGCCTGCCGGTACTGATGATGGTAATGATCACCCTGATCGCCAACAGCTTTGGTACCGGTATCGCTGGTGGATTGCTGTTTTATATCATTATCAAGGTGATTGCCGGTCAATGGCGCGAAGTACCCGCCGGGTTGTATCTGTTGGCGATCCCACTGGCGTACTATTTTGCCACGCTGGTCAGGCACTGATCTAAAAGTGGTGCACTGATATTCTGTCAGCGCACCACTTTAATAACTCGAGTACAGAAATATATTCTCTGTCGCCCTGTAAAATAGACCACACAGGGAGATAACCGATATAAAAACACTTCTTTTACGAAAAATCCCATCAACCACTCCAAATAATACATAAACCCATAAAAACGTAAAATCAGATCAACAAAAATAATAACTATTTGATTTTAAATGATTACATTACAAAACCAAAACCGGCCAAACTAAAACCCCATTCCTGATATAAAAACCAACGCTATTTTGCCTAAGCACAACACTTTGTTTATTTAAACTTGCCGAATCTCAATCATCTATTACATTTAATACTTGAGTTACAAATCGTTACAAGGGAAATCACTGTTACTCATCATTCTCCATCTAACAACCAACGGGGATCCTAATGAAATTAACACCAATCATGAGAGGGCTGGCGTTAGCGGGAATGCTATCCGGCTTTGCTATTTCATCCTGGGCTGAAGTTGCGCCGAAAGAAGCAGCCTCCGCAACCAAACAAGCCAATGATGCACTGTACGATCAGCTCCCCTTCTCAGATAACACCGATTTTGCCAACGCACATAAAGGTTTCATAGCTGCCTTGCCCACCGAAATTATCAAAGGTGAAAAAGGCAATGTCATCTGGAATCCCCAACAGTATGCCTTCATCAAGGAAGGCGAAAAATCGCCGGATACCGTGAACCCAAGCCTGTGGCGCCAGTCGCAGTTGATTAACATCAGCGGCCTGTTTGAGGTCACGGATGGTGTTTACCAGATCCGTAACCTGGATCTCTCCAATATGACCATCATTGAGGGGAAAGAAGGCGTTACCGTGGTTGACCCTTTGGTTTCGGCAGAGACCGCCAAAGTGGGTATGGATCTCTATTATAAAAATCGAGGTAAAAAGCCCGTTGTCGCTATTATCTACACTCATAGCCACGTAGACCATTATGGTGGTGTGCGAGGTGTAGTCGATGAAGCCGATGTCAAGTCTGGCAAAGTGAAGGTTTATGCCCCCGCCGGCTTTATGGAGGCCGCCGTGGCAGAAAACATCATGGCGGGTAACGTCATGAGCCGCCGCGCCAGCTATATGTACGGCAATCTGTTGAAACCGGATGCCAAAGGCCAGGTGGGTGCGGGGTTGGGCACCACCACTTCGGCGGGTACCGTCACCCTGATTGCCCCAACCCACATCATAGAGAAAGATGGCCAAAAAGAGGTCATCGACGGCCTTACCTATGATTTCATGCTGGCGCCAGGCTCTGAAGCACCATCAGAAATGCTGTGGTTTATCGAAGAGAAGAAACTCATCGAAGCGGCAGAAGATGTGACCCATACGCTGCATAATACTTATTCCCTGCGTGGCGCAAAAATCCGCGAACCCCTCCCTTGGTCAAAATATATTAACGAAGCGATAGTTCGCTGGGGTGACAAAGCGGAAATCATCATGGCTCAGCACCACTGGCCAACCTGGGGTAACGAGAACGTCGTTAACCTGCTCAAGAGCCAGCGCGATCTTTACCGTTATATTAATGACCAGACCCTTCGCATGGCGAATGAGGGTCTGACCCGTGATGAAATAGCAGCGAAGTTCAAACTACCGGACAGCCTGGCGAAAACCTGGGCCAACCGGGGTTATTACGGTTCGGTGAGCCATGATGTTAAAGCGACTTATGTGCTCTATCTGGGCTGGTTTGATGGCAATCCTGCCACGCTGGATGAACTGCCACCGGAAGAAGCCGCGAAGAAATTCGTCGATTACATGGGCGGTGCCGATGCGATCCTCAAGAAAGCCAAAACCGACTTTGATCAGGGCAACTATCGTTGGGTCGCTCAGGTTGTCAGTAAAATAGTCTTTGCCGATCCGAATAATCAGGACGCGCGTAATCTTGAAGCTGACGCCCTGGAACAACTGGGCTATCAGGCTGAATCTGGCCCATGGCGTAACTTCTACCTCACCGGCGCTCAGGAACTGCGCAACGGCGTGGTGAAAGGGCCAACCCCGAATACCGCCAGCCCGGATACCGTTCGAGCGATGACGCCGGAAATGTTCTTTGACTTCCTGGCGGTGCATATCAACGGAGAAAAGGCCGGCAAGGCCAAGGCCGTGTTTAACATCGATCTTGGTAGCGATGGCGGCAAGTACAAACTGGAACTGGAAAACGGCGTGCTAAACCACACCGCCAATGCCGAAGCCAAAGATGCCGATGCCACCCTCACCCTTAACCGTGACACATTGAATAAAATCATCCTCAAGGAGGAAACGCTAAAACAAGCGGAAGATAAGGGAGAAGTGAAGGTAACGGGGAACGGGGCGAAAATGGACGAAATGTTAGGCTACATGGATAACTTTGAATTCTGGTTCAACATTGTAACTCCGTAACCCTCATACCCTGCGGCTTTCTACGTCGCAGGGTAAATCCGAACATATCGGAAATCCGCACGCCGCATTGCCATGCTCCCGCCCTGCTTTGGTATCCAGATATTTTCCAGCAGTTCATCACCCGTTTCTGGAGCCCTACTTTTCTATGTTGATTTTTACTTTATTGGGCGCTGAAGAAGTACTTGAGAGGATGGTAAGAAAAAGCAATGAGAGGCAGAAATTGGTGGAGGCCCTGCCAGCTACATCCCGGCACACACGTCACCTGCTACGGCTGCTTCCTTCCGGATCTGACCGAGTTCACAAGTTAGTGTTGCGGGAGAACCAACAGGGCCCCCATTGACGGCTTCTGTACTCTGAAGCGGTGGGCATTATCGGTGATGACCAGCCAAATAGCAAGCCAACCGGGGCCAACCGCTGTTTTCTTACCCACCTCGACTGTGGCACACTTTCATCCTTGGTTTTTGCCGCAGCAGGAAAACAGAAATGGAGCCAGAAGATGCCTCATTCAGCCAACGCGTGTTCCACGTGATAGCCGCTATTCCCTATGGCAAGGTCACGACCTATGGCGAAGTAGCGCGGCTGGCCGGTTCACCACGCGCCGCACGTCAGGTCGGCGGCGTATTAAGGCGCCTGCCCGAAGGTAGCAGCCTGCCCTGGCATCGGGTGATTAACCGGCACGGCCAAATTTCACAGCAGGGAGAGGACTTCCAGCGCCAGCGACAGGCGTTGCTTGCGGAGGGGATTATCTTCGGCACGCACAGCACGGTGGATCTGCTGGTTTACGGCTGGCGCTGGTAATAAACAAAACAGCCTTTGGCCGAAGCGCAAAGGCTGTTGAAGGTTTACTCTTTCAGTGCTGCCAGCTTACGGCATGGTTGCCGGGGCTGCCTGAACCGCAACGCCCTGCACCGGGACCATTACCAGGTCAGCACGGGTGCCGTTACGGTTTACCACTTCCTGGATCGTATCGGTAATAAAGGTCATCTGCCCATTTACCGTAATTGCCGCACTCAGGATGATGCGTGCATTAGGCTGAATATCGGCCGGGTTGTACGGCAGGACAAAATTAAACGGTGCCTGTTTACCCTCGGTGCGAACCGCACGCTGGGCAATGACTTTAGACGGAGCATCCGCCAGCGAGGCATCAGAGAGCGTGACGGTCAGTACTGCATCCGGTGGCAGCGCGATGCGCTGGCGAATGTTAACCGAGCCAGTCACCGCTGGGCCCTGAATCTGCGTTTGCGCAATCGCCGGGTTTCCCGTTGTTGGTACAGGCACATTCGCACTCTTTTGGGCACAGCCCGCCAGGGTGAGGGTCAATGCAGCTGCTCCACCTACGATTTGCCAGAGTTTCATGGATCGCTCTCCTTTTTTATTATCAACATGTTGGTGGCTTTCACCACCGCACCTATTAAACTTAGCACAAAACACTGAAAAATCCATTTAGTCCTGCCTATTAATCACTTAGCCCTCTAATAACGCTCAGCATTCAGTCAATTTTCTCTGTGCCATAACGCAATATATTGACGTCTTACCGTGATATTCCGCACACTGCGCAAAATGATTATTAAAAGGGTAGTAACTTTATGAGCCAGGCACTGCAAAACCTCCTCGATCTGCTGGATCTGGAGAAAATTGAAGAAGGGCTGTTCCGCGGCCAAAGTGAAGATCTGGGATTACGCCAGGTCTTCGGCGGCCAGGTGGTGGGCCAGGCACTGTACGCCGCCAAGCAAACGGTGCCTGCCGAGCGCAGCGTCCACTCGTTCCACAGCTATTTCCTGCGTCCGGGCGACAGCAGCAAGCCGATTATCTATGACGTGGAAATCCTGCGCGACGGCAACAGCTTCAGCGCCCGTCGCGTCAGCGCCATTCAGCACGGTAAACCGATTTTCTACATGACCGCCTCTTTCCAAAGTCCGGAAGAAGGCTTTGAACACCAGAACACCATGCCGGACGTGCCGCCGCCAGAAGGGCTGATGTCTGAGTCAGACATTGCCCAGAAGCTGTCGCATATGCTGCCGGACAAGGTGCGTGAGAAGTTTATCGGCCAGAAACCAATTGAGATGCGTCCGGTCAAATTCCACAATCCGCTGAAAGGCAGTGTGGAAGAACCGCACCGCTACGTATGGTTCCGCGCCAACGGCACCATGCCGGACGATCTGCGCATCCATCAGTACCTGCTGGGTTATGCGTCTGACTTCAACTTCCTGCCGACGGCGCTGCAGCCGCACGGCGTCGGTTTCCTGGAGCCGGGCATGCAGGTGGCAACCATCGATCACTCAATGTGGTTCCACCGCCCATTCCGCCTGGATGACTGGCTGCTGTACGTGGTGGAAAGCACGTCCGCCTCCGGCGCCCGTGGATTTGTACGCGGTCAATTCTATACCCGTGACGGCGTATTGGTTGCCACCACGGTACAGGAAGGCGTGATCCGCCAGCGCGAAGCCTGATAAACGCAGGCCAAAACAAAAGGGCGATGGTGACATCGCCCTTTTTGCATCATCATTATTTTTCGAGTTATTTTAGCGCACTGCCCTTCTTCAAGGCTTATTGGTTATAGGCACTCTCGCCATGGCTGTTGACATCCAGACCTTCGCGTTCCTGCTCTTCCGGGACGCGCAGCCCGACGATGGCCCCCGCCACTTTAAAGGCGATAAAGGCAGCAACACCAGACCACACCAACGTGATCACTACGCTTAACAACTGGATCCACACCTGATGGCCCATGGTGACGCCCTCGGCGTACCCAGTACCGCCCAACGAGGCAGAGGTAAACACCCCAGTCAGCAGGCAACCGACAATACCGCACACGCCATGTACACCGAACACGTCACAGGTATCATCTACCTTCAGCCATTTCTTCAGCGTGACCACGCCCCACAGACCGGCAATACCGCCAATCAGGCCGATAATCAACGCCCCGCCAATACCCACGGTGCCTGCAGCCGGCGTGATGGCAACCAGCCCGGCGATCATGCCGGAACAGGCGCCCAACAGGGAAGGCTTGCCACGAACAATCCACTCGGCAAAGGTCCAGGAGAGGATCGCGCCGGCAGTCGCCACCACGGTATTCAGGAACGCCAGGGCCGCAATGCCGTTAGCCGCGCTGGCAGAACCGGCGTTAAAGCCGAACCAGCCGATATACAGGATGGAAGCCCCGGTAAACACCATGGGCAGGTTGTGCGGTTTGAAAGCTTCCTTACCGAAACCGGCACGCTTACCCAGCAGGTAAGCGCCAACCAGACCGGCACTCGCTGCGTTGATGTGCACGACAGTACCGCCGGCAAAGTCCAACGCGCCGTCAGCGGCCAGGAAGCCGCCGCCCCACACCATGTGGGCAATCGGCAGGTAAGAAATGGTGAACCAGATGGCTGCGAAGATCACCACCGCAGAGAAGCGGATACGCTCGGCAAAGCCGCCCACCACCAGCGCAACGGTAATACAGGCGAACGAACACTGGAACGCCACGTGGATCATCTGGCTAAAGGTCCCGGTGACGCTGTCGATGCCAATGCCTTTGAGCATCGCCGTCTGGAAACCGCCGAAGAAGGCGTTACCTTCGCTGAAAGCCAGGCTGTAGCCATAAAGCACCCACAGCACACAGACCAAGGCAAAGGTAACGGTGACCTGGGTCAACATGGAGAGCACGTTTTTGGAACGCAGCAAACCACCGTAAAACAGAGCGACACCCGGCAGGGTCATGAACAGCACCAAAGCGGTGCAAATCATCATGAAGGCGTTATCCGCCTTGTCTGCGACCGCCGGAGCGGCCAGTGCCAAAGAAGGAACCATGGTTACCGTACTCAGGCCCAACATGGATAAAAGTTTTTTCATTATCAATCCATCCCCATTACTTTACTGAGCCAGTGATTACAGTGCTGCTTCGTCTGTTTCGCCGGTACGAATGCGAATGACACGTTGCAATTCGGCAACGAAAATTTTGCCATCACCGATTTTGCCGGTGTAGGCCGCTTTACTGATAACATCGACCACTTCGTCCAACTGATCGTCGGCGATAGCGATGTCGATTTTTACCTTAGGTAAGAAGTTGACGCTGTATTCGGCTCCACGATAGAGCTCAGCATGCCCCTTCTGGCGACCAAAGCCTTTTACTTCGCTTACGGTCAGCCCCTGAATACCCACAGAGGATAGGGCTTCACGCACGTCCTCCAGCTTGAATGGTTTAATCACCACGGTCACCAGCTTCATATTGCCCCTCCACGAATTAAGCCCAAACTCACCCCTGGTACGAGTCTTATAAAGCAAAGGCTATGCCATAAATGGATTGGTACGCTAATTCAGCCAATTAACCGACCAGGCTGGGGCGTAACGCAACGCCGCGAGCCAATGGCAGGCTATCGCACAGGGAATTGATTAAATATTGCGCACTATTTTGGTGCGTGACGCGTCGAAAAAGTGCAGAGAAAGGGATTTAAAACGCAGCGATGCCTGTTTATGGTGCGTGGCGGGAAAAGAAAGAGGCCGCTCAAGCGGCCTCATAGATCATGCAGTTTGTGTTTCTTCGCGGTTGGCGGCTGCCAGCTCTTCACCCACCAGTTGTAGCTGATACATCTGGTAGTAACGCCCCTGCTGCGCCAGCAGTTGCTGATGGTTACCCTGCTCGACCGCCTGACCACGGTGCAACACCAGAATCGAATCGGCATCAACAATGGTCGACAAACGGTGAGCGATCACTACCAGCGTGGTGTGCTCGCGGATCAAACTCAGCGCCCGCTGAATAGCTTGTTCCGTACCCGAGTCAATGTTGGCGGTGGCTTCGTCGAGGATCAGGATCTTCGGTGCCTGTACCAGTACCCTGGCCATCGCCAATAGCTGCTTCTGACCCACCGACAGGTTATTACCCTGCTCGCCCAGCCGCGTGTGAATGCCTTCAGGGAAAGAGCGAACCAACTCAGCCAGTTGCACCCTTTCCAATGCCTGCCAGACCGCCTCTTCACTGATATTGCGCCCCAGAGTGACGTTGGCCAGTACCGATTCGGCAATCACCACCGGATCCTGCTGCACCATAGCGATGCCCTGCCGCAGGGTAGCGTGCGAAAGGCTGGACAGAGGCCGTCCGTCGAGACGCACTTCCCCCTGATCGACCGGGTAATAGCCCATCAGCAGATTGGCCAGCGTGCTCTTGCCGCTGCCGGTATGGCCGACCAGCGCCACGAAGCCGCGTGAAGGCACCGACAGCGAAATATGCTGCAGCACCTTTTTGTCATCACGGTAGGAAAAACTCAGGTCGTCAATATCAATACGGCCGCTCTCCAGCAGACGAGCATCCGTCCCGTAGCTCTGCTGGCGGCGATCCATCAGTTCGAAAATACGCTCACCGGCCACCACCGCCTGCTGCAAAATCGACTGCTGCGACGTCAACTCAATCAACGGCTCATTCAAACGCCCCAGATAGTTGATAAAGGCATACAGCACACCGACGCCGATCGCCCCTTCGCCGCTGAAACCGAACAGCATCAGCAGGCCGCACAACACCAGCGCCGAAAACAGGCTGAGCAGCGGACGCAGCAGGAAACCGTCCAACCGCAGCGTTTGCATACGCGCGGTATAGTGGGAACGGCTGGCAGCGCTCATGCGCTCGCCGAAGCGGATCTGCTGGCGGAACTGCTGGATCACGCCCATGCCGTTAATCACTTCGTTAAAACCGTCGTTGATGTCGGCCAGATAGCTACGCACCCGGCGTACAATAGGGATGCTGTAGTATTGGTAAATGCCCATCACCACGAATACCGCCGGGAAGATGCAGATCGCCACCAGCGCCATGCGCCAGTCGAGGCTGAACATGGCCACCAGCATAGCACCAATCAGCGCAGCGCTTTTCAGCACCGTAGACACCACCATCACGTACAGATCTTTGATCACCTCGGTGTCATTGGTCACCCGGGAGATCAACTGCCCGACCGGCTGAGTATCAAAAGCGCTCAGCGGCTGGCGTAATGCGGCATCCATCACGTCCGTTCGCAGACGTTGAACCACCCCGACCGCCGCCTGATTGAACAGCAACGCCTGGAAATAGTGCAGCGCCGCCGCCAACAGCTCCAGCAGGATATAGGCCGCCGCCAGCCCGCAGACGATAGTCAGCGGCAACTGCCCTTTGGCAACGTAGTTATCGATAAAGTAGCTGACCAGGATCGGTCCGGCGACTTCCGCCGCCGCCGCGACCCACAGCATCAACACCGCCAGCCCCAAGGGTTTGCGGTACGGCGATCCATAAGCCAGCAACCGTTTCAGCGTCGGCCACAGCTTTTGCATCTTATTCATTGGCTAGTATCTCCTCGCCGCTTTCCGGTGCCTCGTCCAGCGCCGCTTCCAGTTGCTGATAGCGGTACATATCGCGATACCAGCCCGGTTGGGCCGCCAGTGACGCATGTTCACCACGCTGTGCCACGCCGCCGTGCTGGATCACCAAAATCTCGCTGGCTTCAGTCAATGCCGAAAGCCGGTGCGCACTGATAATCACCGTGCGGTTTTGCCCCCAGCTGCGCAGGTTATGCAGGATCTGGTGTTCGGTACGGCCATCCACCGCCGACAACGCGTCGTCGAGGATCAGGATTTCCGCGTCCAGCAACAGGGCGCGGGCGATGGAAATACGCTGTTTCTGACCACCGGAAAGCATCACGCCACGCTCGCCCACCTCGGTTTCATAGCCCTGCGGCAGGCGCAAAATATCCTCGTGCACGCTGGCCAGGCGGGCCGCACGCTCAATCTGTTCCTGCGTCGCCCCTGGGTTGCCGAGCGCGATATTGTTCGCCACGCTGTCAGAGAACAAAAACGGTGTCTGGCTGACCACGGACAACCGCGAACGCCAGTCGTCGAGTTTCACCTGGGTCAGCGGCAGCCCCTGATAGCTGATCTGGCCGTCATCAACATCAAATTGGCGCTGGATCAGTGACAGCAGCGTCGATTTACCGGCACCGGTCGGGCCGCACAGGCCGAGCATTTGCCCCGGCTCCAGCTTCAGCACCACATCATGCAGCGCCGGGTGGGTATTGCCCGGATAGTGAAATGCGCGAATGTCGATTGCCAGATTGCCACGCCCTGCCGGCAAGGCTTGATCGCCGTCCGTCACTGCCGGCGCTTCATCCAGCAGGCTGCGGATACGGCTATAGGCCGCGCTGCCGCGTTCAACGATGTTGAACATCCAGGCCAGCGCCAACATTGGCCAAATCATCAGGCCGAGGTACATCACAAAGCTGGTCAGTTGGCCCAGTGTCAGAGTACCGTTCACCACCATCCAGCTGCCGCCGCCGATAGCCAGCAGATTGGCGGTACCGATGGCGATATAAATCGTCGGGTCGAAACGGGCATCCACCCGCGCTACGTGCATGTTTTTGGCCCCGGTCTGGGCAGCCACTTCGGCAAACTGATTAGACTGATGATCTTCCAGCCCAAACGCCTTGATCATGCGGATACTGGTCATGCTTTCCTGCGCCTGATCGTTCAGGCTGGAGAACGCCGCCTGCGCCGATTTAAAACGCTGGTGTAACTGGTCGCCGTAGTACTTGATGACGATCGCCATGATCGGCATGGGGATCAGCGACAGCAGGGTCAGCTGCCAGCTAATTTGGGTACTCATCACCACCAGCACCGCTAATCCCATCACCAGTGAATCCACCAGCGTCAGCACCCCTTCACCGGCGGCGAAAACCACCCGGTCGACATCATTGGTGGCGCGCGCCATCAGATCGCCGGTACGGTGGCGCAGATAGAAGGCCGGATTCTGACGGCTAAGCTGGCGGTAGAAGTTTTCACGCAGCTCCACGGCTAGCTGATAGGATGCACCAAACAGCAGAACCCGCCACACATAGCGCAGCAGGTAGACCACCACGGCAGTGCCGAGCATCAGCCCCAGCCACGCCATTAATACGCCGCCGGACATCTGTTTTTCGGTGACGCCATCCACAATGATCCCCACCAGCTTGGGCGGCAACAGTTGCAGTATGGCAATGATGATCAGCAGCACCACCGCCCCGAGGTAGCGGCGCCACTCGCGGCGGAAATACCAGCCGATTTGAGCAAATAGTCTCACGCAGTTTTATTCCAGGATGTAATGGTTTTTTCTCTCTTTCTGCCTCAGCAGAGTAGGATACCACCGTTACTTTGCCAATTTGGTGAACTTTTCACTCAGGAACCGGCAGTGCGGTGGTGTATTTGATTTTTTCCATCGCGAAGCTGGAAGTGACGTCGATCAGCCCCGGCACGCCGTTCACCAGGCGCTTGTAGAAGCTGTCGTAACTCTTCATATCCGCCACTTCCACCTGCATCAGGTAATCGTACTCTCCCGCCATGCGATAGAAGGCCAGCACCTCCGGCATCTGCTTGGTCAGTTGCACGAACTGTTGATACCACTCGCTGCTGTGCTGCTGGGTTTTGATCAGCACAAATGCCGTCAGGCCCAGGCCGAGCTTTTCGTTATCCAGCAGCGCGACTCGCCCACGGATATAACCTTCTTCTTCCAGCCGCTTGAGCCTTTTCCAGCAGGGTGTTGACGTCAGATTGACCGCGTCGGCCAACACCTGCAGCGGTTGCGTACAGTCCTGCTGCAGCATGCACAGTAATTTACGGTCTGTTTTATCTAACATATCGTCAACCAGGAGAATAATTTTCTCTCATTAGGCGATTAAACAGGAAAAATGGCAATCCTTTTTTCCTCGCTGCAGGCTATATTATGCAACAAACAAGCCCCCTATTCTGAGGCCAGATGATGACAAATTCTTGGGTAAAATATGCTATTGGTGAAATAGAAGCGGATTTTCAACGCTCCGCCGATACTCACCTGATCCGCCTGAACCTGCCGGAATTTCCCGGCATCTGCCTGTACCTGAAAGATGAAAGCACTCACCCGACCGGCAGCCTGAAGCACCGGCTGGCGCGTTCACTGTTTTTGTATGGTCTGTGTAACGGCTGGATCACCGAAAACACTACGATTATCGAGGCCTCCTCCGGCAGTACCGCGGTATCCGAAGCTTACTTCGCCCGGCTGATTGGCCTGCCGTTTATTGCCGTCATGCCTTCCTGTACCGCACGCCGCAAGGTTGAGCAGATCGCGTTCTACGGCGGTCGCTGTCACTTCGTCGACCATGCGGCGCAAATTTACGCCGTCTCCGAGCAGTTGGCGAAAGAGCTGAACGGCCACTATATGGATCAGTTCACCTACGCTGAACGGGCCACCGACTGGCGCGGCAACAACAACATCGCCGACAGCATCTTCCGCCAGATGGAACGCGAACCTTTCCCGGTACCCAAGCATATCGTAATGAGCGCCGGCACCGGCGGTACCTCTGCGACCCTGGGCCGCTATATCCGCTATCAGGGGCACGACACCCGCCTGACGGTGGTCGATCCGGAAAACTCGGTGTTCTATGATTGCTTCCACCAGCATGACCGCCCCCTTATCGGCAGTTGCGGCAGCCGTATCGAGGGCATTGGCCGCCCACGCGCCGAGCCATCCTTTATTCCGTCGGTAGTCGACAGCATGATCCGCGTGCCGGATGCCGCCAGCGTCGCCACTATCCACTGGCTGGAAACGGTGCTCGGACGCAAGGTAGGGGCATCCACCGGCACCAACGTGTGGGGTGCGCTGCAGTTGGCGAAGCAAATGCGGGAAAACGGCGAGCAGGGTTCGATTGTGACTCTGCTGTGCGACAGCGGTGAGCGCTACCTGGACACCTATTACAACCCGGAATGGGTCAGAAACAATATCGGTGATCTGACGCCTTATCTGGCGCAGTTGGCAGATTTGTAATCAGCAGGTTCAGAGGAAAAAAAGCCGGGTAAGTCTACCCGGCCGGCTGCCAATAAAGCCTCATAATTCGGGGGAATAGGTGAGGTAGGGTGAACGCAGCCAATGTTGCAAATAGTGGGCCACTGCCTGCTGTTCGCAGTGGCCGATAACCTGTAGCTGTGGCAATAGCGACTTCAGCTGTGGCAGGGCGTTGCCCATTACCACCCCGTGCCCTACCGTCGCCAGCATTTCCTTGTCGTTCATCGCATCACCAAACGCCATACAGTCCGCCATCTTCAGCCCCAGATGGCGGCTCAGCATATCCAGCGCCGAGCCCTTGTTGCAGCCCAGTGGCAAGACCTCCAGGCATTCATAGGCCGAGAAACAGAGATCAACCCGCGCAGCAAAGTGCCGGCGCAGCTGCACCTGAAGTTTCAGCAGTTCCTCATGCGGCCCGGCAAAACAAACCTTGCTGTTGCCGAAAGCCGGTAAACGCCGCAGTTCGGTAAGCTGATAATGGAAGCCACTCAGGTGGTGGGCCTGCAACATTTCTTCCGGCACCGCAAACTCGGTCATCCAGCCTTCATCACGGAACACGTGCATGCTGGCGTCGGTACGCCAGTGAGTATGCAGCACCTCTTCGGCAATATCGGCCGGCAAATCGGTAGCCTGCAGTTGCTGCCCCCGGTCGTCATAGACCCGCGTACCGTTGCCGGTAATCAGATAACCCTGCAGGCCCAGCTGCGCCATGATCGGCTGTGCATCAAGGTAGTGGCGCCCGGTGGCGAAAGTCACCACCATCTCCCGTTCAACAAGTTGCTTTAGCACCGCCAGAGTCTCCGGCCCGACCCGGTGATCCGGTGTCAACAAAGTGCCATCCATATCAAAAGCCGCCAGGCGATACATAAAAACCTCGTGAATGTGAACGCGATTACAGTCCGTGCAGTATGGGATGGTATTTACGGAAGTAATAGTGAACAATTCTGGAAAACTGTTCCGGATTTCCATCATGCGCCTGACCCACCGCCTCAGCCAGTATCAACGCCTGTACCAGCAGCTCGGTGGCACGCCGGTCGCCATTACCGTTGGCGAGCTGGCGGCGATGTTCTATTGCAGCGAACGCCATGCCCGCACGCTGGTGCAACAACTGCAGGATCAGGGCTGGCTGAACTGGCAGTCACAGCCCGGGCGCGGTAAACGTGCGCACCTGCACTGCCTGAAAACGCCGGATGAGCTACGTGCAGCCCATCTGCAAAGGTTGCTGAAGGAAGGCGATCATCAGGGGGCGCTGGAAATGGCGCAGTTGGATCCGCAACATTTGCAGGAGCTGCTCAGCCCACATCTTGGGGGGCAATGGCAAGCAGGCAGCCCAACGCTGCGTATCCCCTACTACCGCACGCTCGAATCGCTGGATCCGTTGACTCTGACCGGCCGCGCCGAACAGCATTTGGTCGCCACCCTGCATGCCGGCCTGACTCGCTTTATTACCGGTAATCCCGAGCCGCAATCTGACCTGGCCCATCATTGGCAAATCAGCCATGACGGCCTGCGCTGGCAGTTCTTTCTACGCAGCCAATTGCGCTGGCACAACGGTGAGCCGCTGACCGGCCAGCAACTGCTGCAAACGCTGGGAAAACTGCAGCACCATCCTCGCAGCCAACCGAGCCTGGCCAACGTTGCCGCTATCAGCCTTCCCCATGCGCTGTGCCTGCAGTTTGATTTACAGTGTCCGGACTACTGGCTGGCGCACCGGCTGGCGGAGTTGCCTTGTCTGCTGACCCATCCGGAGGCTTCGGGCATGGGAGCCGGCCCGTTTAAGCTGACGCTGAACCAACCTCACCTGGTCCGGCTGGAGCAACACCCGTTTTACCATTTGCAACATCCTTTTCTTGAGAGCATCGAGTATTGGATCACACCCGAGTTGAACACCGGTGAGGCTTATACCAGTTGCCAGCATCCGGTACGCATTACCCTCGGTCAGCAGGAAGAGATAGCATTAGCGCGGCCGGTACAGCGCAGCATGAGTCTGGGTTGGTGCTATCTGGCGGTAAATTTGAAGCACGGCGTGCTCAGCGAGGCTCAGGGAAAAAAACTGCTGATGCTGATCCAGCAATCCGGCCTGTTGGCCAATCTGCCGGTGCCCAACAGCGTCATCACCCCCAGTCGTGAGATGCTGCCCGGCTGGGCAATTCCACAACATCAGGCCGCTGAGGATATTGCCCTGCCCGCTAAATTGACGCTGTTGTATCGGCCCCCGGTGGAGCTGGAGACGGTCACGGTGGCCTTGCAGCAACTGTTGGCGCAACACGGCTGCGAGCTGGAGTTGCGCTACTACGCAGGTAAACGCTGGCAAAGCGCCGAACAAATCGAACAGGCCGACCTGCTGCTGGCGGATAATTTGATTGGAGAGTCACCGGAGGCCACGCTGGAAAGCTGGCTACGGCAAGATACGCTGTGGCGCGGTATCCTGCCCGACGCCCGCTGGCAGCACCAGCAACAAACGCTGCAACAGATCCAGCAGCTCCCGGCGCAGCAAACGCGTTACCAGCAATTGAAAGACTATTATCAGCAGCTTATGGCGGCGGCGATCATCACTCCGCTGTTTCACTATCAGTATCAAATCAGCGCGCCGCCGCGCATTCATGGCGTCACCCTGACGGCCCACGGTTGGTTCGATTTCTGTCAGGCCTGGCTGCCACCGCCGGTAGAAAATACCACGCCTCCATCAACCGACTGAATTTGCCCGGCCCAGCGGTATGCCACCATTTCTGCTACCATTGCTGCCGCAACGCATTTTTATCTTACCGCCCGAATGTGTATCGGGTAGGGTCTCAGCAATAAATTGAGGTTATTTTATGAAGCGCGCGGTTGTCGTTTTCAGCGGTGGACAAGATTCCACGACCTGCTTGATTCAGGCATTGAAACAGTATGATGAAGTTCACTGCGTCACCTTTGACTACGGCCAGCGTCATCGCGCCGAAATTGAGGTGGCTCAGGAACTGTCGGTGGCCCTGGGGGCCAAGGCGCATAAGCTGTTGGACGTAGGCCTGCTCAATGAGCTGGCGATCAGCAGCCTGACCCGTGACAACATTCCGGTTCCCGCCTACGACAGCACGCAGAGCAATGGGTTACCGAGCACCTTTGTGCCGGGGCGCAACATTCTGTTCCTGACGCTGGCGGCGATTTATGCCTATCAGGTCGAAGCTGAAGCGGTGATCACCGGCGTGTGTGAAACCGACTTCTCCGGCTACCCAGACTGTCGCGACGAGTTTGTCAAAGCGCTGAACCAGGCGATAGTACTGGGCATCGCCCGCGATATCCGCTTTGAAACCCCTTTGATGTGGCTGAACAAGGCAGAAACCTGGGCACTGGCAGATTACTACCATCAGCTGGAGCTGGTGCAGCAGGACACTCTGACCTGCTACAACGGCATCAAAGGCAATGGCTGCGGTGAATGTGCGGCCTGTCATCTGCGCGCCAACGGCCTGCAGCAGTACCAAATCAACAAGGCCGAAGTGATGGCGAGCCTGAAGCAAAAGACCGGGCTGGTCTGATTGAATAACGGCGGCACAGGTTGCCGCTCGTTGCTTTACCTATCTTCAAGCGGCGTGAGCACCTGCAGGTGTTCGCGCAGTTGCCCTTCGATCGGCAATGCCCGCTGGGTTTTCAGATCGACACAAACAAAGGTCAGCAGTGCATCCGCTACCGGAGCCCCGCTGGCATCCTGCGAGACCTTCTGGCTCAACACGCCGCTTTTGCCGTTTAGTTGTACCATCTGGCTGTCAATGCGTAACTTGTCGCCCAATACCGCAGGGGTGCGATAGTTAATGTTGATGTTCACCACGATAAAGGCGATGTTGTTTTCCGTCATCCAGCGGAAGCCTTCCTGGTTCTCCAGCCAATCCCATCGCGCCTCCTCCAGAAACTCCAGATAGCGGGCGTTGTTCACGTGCTGATAAACATCAAGATGATAACCACGGACTTTGATAAAGGTCTGGTGCATAGGTAACAGCCGCTCCTGCCTGGTGATTACAGAAAGAAGGAGCCGCAAGCGACTCCTTCACCCATTTGGTCAAGATGCCAAACTGGTAAGACCTGTAAAATGTAGCAGAGGAAAAAGGGCTGCATTATCACTTTGCCACACAGCCGTGATCGAAATCACATTTTGAGCCGCGCGCGATTCCTTTCAAACAGTGCTGGCCCAATGCCCGGTACTTCCTGAAGCTGCTCAATCTGCGTAAAGGGGCCATTCTGCTCGCGGTAGCGCACAATGCTCTCCGCTTTTTTTAATCCAACTCCCTTGAGTATGCTGGCCAGCTGTTCGGCATCGGCCTGATTGATACTGACCGATGCTTCATCATTGGCAGCCGCCACGGCCTCTGCACCCTGCCCGGCATTAGCCGCCGTTACGGATAGCACCGGTTGCCCGGTAAGCGCTTTTTCTTCCGCGGCCAAAGATGGCCCGGTCAGGCAGAGCAGTGCTACGGTCAGCAAGGCTTTGAAGTTAAAACCACTCTCATTTACCGCTTTTATTTCTGTAGGTTGCATGCTGTATCCTCCTTGTGTGTAACAGCAAGCTCACCTTGCCGCAGCGAAGAAACTTCAGCAATTGGCGGATTTCAGATATGGAAAAGGCCGCGAAAGCGGCCTTTGAGGATTACATTGCGTTGCAGAAAACTGCGGCGCTTTACTGAGGTTGCTGCTGTTCAGCGGCACCCATGGTGATCTTGGCTTCTTTGCGCAGGCTGGCCAGCAGAGAGTCAAAGGACACGCCAGTCGCACCTTCTTCCATCTTGCTGACGAAGGTTTTCATTTCTTCAGCCGGCAAGGTGCCTGGCTTCACGGCATCCAGTGCAATCAGTACCACGTTGTCCTGACGGTCCTGAGACATGCCATAAACCGGCTTGCCTTCCTGCGGATGCGGCAGCGCGAACACGCTCTGCACCAGTTGGCTGTCTTCCGGCGCACGCGCCATCTTCTGTACGCTGCCAAAGCTCAGGCCGGCGGCTTTCATCGCCTCGTCGCCCTTACCCTGCTTCAGCTCAACCAGCAGCTTCTCGCCCTGCAGTTTGGCTTCCTGTTCCGCTTTGTTGCGCTTGACCAGTTCTGCCACGCGATCTTTCACCTGGTCGAACGGCTCAATGCCCTCTGGCTTGTGGCCAGACACGCGGATCACGAAGGCACGGTCGCCATCAACGGTGATCACGTCGGAGTTGCTGCCCGGAGAGCCACCTTCACCAATCAGGGAACCATCGAAAATCGACTGAATGACCGGTTTGAAGTTCAGCGCTGCCGGAATGTTGTCGCGGGTAAACCAGTCGGTATTCGCCGCTTTCACGCCGGCGGCCTCTTCGGCCGATGCCAGAGACTCGTTATCGCTGGTAGCCGCTTCACTCACCTTCTGTTGCAGTGCGTAATAAGCGTCTACCGCTTTCTCCTGCTTAACCTGCTTGGCGATAGCGTCACGCACTTCGCTCAACGGCTTCACTTTTTCCGGTTCGATGTCGTTGAGACGGATCACCAGATAGCCTACTGAAGACTTCACGACGCCGGAAAGCTGGCCTTTTTCGGTCAGGTTAGCCTGCTTGAGTTCGTCTGCAGTGGTGTCCGGCTCCAGCCAGCCCAGTTCACCGCCGGTACGGCGTGAAATGATGTCGGTGGATTTGTCTTTCGCCAGGGTGGCAAAATCGCCGCCTTTCTTCAGTTCATCCAGTACCGCGTTGGCTTCCGCCTCGGTTTTCAGCTGGATCACGCTGTAGTTCTTGCGTTCAGGCTGGCCGTAACTGCTTTTGTGCTGGTCGTAATAGGCGCTGATATCCGCGTCGGCTACCGTCACCTTGTCTTGCATAGCAGCGGCGTCCATTGGGATATAGCTTACTTTGACCTGTTCTGGCGCAATAAAGCTGTTCTTGTTCTGGCTGTAGTAGTCTTTCAGCTCGTCGTCGGTCACGGTCTGCTTGGCCTGCAACGCTTTCAGATCCAGCGTAGCCAAGCGTACATCGCGCTGTTGCAGCACCAGTGCCGTCATGTCCTGAGCTTCGACAGGCAGAATGAAGCCCGATCCGCCAAAGGCCTGGATCACCTGCTGGTTAACCAACTGCTGACGCATTGATTGTGCAAAGTTATCGGCGGTGTAACCCATGCGGCTAATCAGATCGAGATATTTCGCGTTATCGAACTGGCCGTTTGTCTGGAAGTAAGGTGCTTTACGGATAGCTTCTTTCACCTGATCGTCACTGACGCTCAGGCCTAATTTCTTGGCATATTGGTCCAACAGCATGTTGTCGATCAGCTGTGACAGTGCCTGATGGCGCATCTGCTGCATATAGCCTTCGTTGCCCGCCAGTGCGGAGAACTGGTCACCCAACTGTTGCTGCATGCGGCTGCGTTCGCTTTGGAAAGCCTGTTCCAGCTGAGCACGCTCGATCACCTGGCCATTGACCTTCGCTGCATAATCACCGGCACTCCCCTGATAGCTGACCACCCCTGTCAAAAGAAATGACAAAATGATCAAGCCCAGGATGATTTTGAGCACGACGTGATTAGCTGCCGCGCGTAAATTGTCCATCATAGTGTGACAACACTCCGCTGTGATGTGGATTAAAAACACCCTTGTGCAGGCGCGTTCCCTGCGACAAAAATAAAAAAAGCGCATCAATCTGATGCGCCTTATATCTTACCTTACCAGCACCGTTGCGTCAGGTGATTGTTTATTACAAAGCCCTGTAACGCTAAACGGTTAGACGCAAACAATCAGTTTACTGCGTCTTTCAGCGCTTTCCCTGCACGGAAGGCCGGAACTTTGGCTGCCGCGATTTTGATCTCTTTACCGGTTTGCGGGTTACGACCGGTACGGGCCGAACGTTCACGCACGGTGAAGGAACCGAAACCCACCAGGGCCACGTCATCCCCTTCCTTCAAGGAGTCAGTAACAGATGCAATCACTGCATCTAAAGCACGTCCAGCTGCCGCTTTGGAAATATCAGCACCTGCGGCAATTTTGTCGATCAGTTGTGACTTATTCACTCTATCATCCCCTCTAGAATTCAATCGTCGCACCGAAAAATCCCTACGGTTGCGACAGCGCAGCTGTTATATCAATCCCATCGTGCCTTGGCAAGCCACCGTAAGCGTGACAAAACGCGGGCCGACAGCTGTCTAACTTAGCGGTACAAAAAAAGACTGGCAAGTCCGAAATGACTTGCCAGCATAAGTTTTATCAATGGTTTTTGCGATACATCACTATTTTGCCGCTACCGGCAGTGCACCGAAGGCCGGATTGAGCAACGCAAGGTCCAAAACTTCATCAATTCGCTGCACCGGATGAATAACCAGATCGGCAATAACATTGGCCGGGATCTCTTCCAGATCGCGCTTGTTTTCATACGGGATCAGCACGGTTTTGATACCGCCGCGATGCGCCGCCAACAGTTTCTCTTTCAGGCCACCAATCGGCAGAACCTGACCACGCAACGTGATCTCACCGGTCATCGCCACATCGGCACGAACCGGGTTGCCCGTCAGGCAGGAAACCAGCGCGGTGCACATCGCAATACCAGCGCTTGGGCCATCCTTAGGTGTAGCGCCTTCCGGCACGTGCACGTGGATGTCACGCTTCTCGTAAAAATCAGGGTTAATCCCCAATTTATCCGCGCGCGCACGCACCACGGTCAGTGCAGCCTGGATAGATTCCTGCATCACTTCACCGAGCGAACCGGTGTAGGTCAGCTTACCTTTGCCCGGTACGCAGGCGGTTTCAATGGTCAGCAGATCGCCACCCACTTCCGTCCACGCCAGGCCGGTAACTTCACCCACCCGGTTTTCGGTATCCGCACGGCCGTAGTCAACACGCTGTACGCCCAGGTAATCCTTCAGGTTGTCGCCGTTGATTTCGATATGCTTGAGCTTCTTGTCCATCAGCAGCGTTTTCACCGCCTTACGGCACAGCTTGGAGATTTCGCGCTCCAGGCTACGCACCCCAGCTTCACGGGTGTAGAAGCGGATAATACCGGTAATGGCGCTGTCGTCGACCGTCAGTTCACCTTTTTTCAGGGCGTTACGCTCAAGCTGCTTCGGCAACAGGTGCTGCTTGGCAATATTGAGTTTCTCGTCCTCGGTATAGCCAGACAGACGGATCACTTCCATACGATCCAGCAACGGCGCAGGAATGTTCATCGAGTTCGAAGTCGCCACGAACATCACGTCGGACAGATCGTAATCCACTTCCAGATAGTGATCGTTAAACGCCACGTTCTGTTCCGGATCCAACACCTCAAGCAGTGCAGAGGCCGGATCGCCACGCATGTCGGAAGACATCTTGTCGATCTCATCGAGCAGGAACAGCGGGTTTTTCACCCCAACCTTGGCCATTTTCTGGATCAGTTTGCCCGGCATTGAACCGATATAGGTACGGCGGTGACCACGGATTTCCGCTTCGTCACGCACGCCACCCAACGCCATACGCACATACTGGCGGCCGGTCGCTTTAGCGATCGACTGGCCCAACGAGGTTTTACCCACGCCAGGAGGCCCTACCAGACACAGGATCGGCCCTTTGATTTTGCTTACGCGGCTCTGTACTGCGAGATACTCAAGAATACGGTCTTTGACGCGCTCCAGGCCGTAGTGATCGATATCGAGCACTTCCTGCGCCTTGAGCAGGTCTTTTTTAACCTTGCTGCGTGCATTCCACGGCACCTGCAGCATCCAATCGATGTAGCCGCGCACCACGGTTGCTTCCGCAGACATTGGCGACATCATTTTCAGCTTTTGCAGTTCCGCTTCGGTTTTTTCACGCGCGTCTTTCGGCATTTTCGCCGCTTCGATCTTGCGCTTCAGCGCTTCATGCTCGTCCGGCGCATCGTCCATCTCGCCCAGTTCTTTCTGAATCGCCTTCATCTGCTCATTCAGATAGTACTCGCGCTGACTTTTTTCCATCTGTTTTTTGACGCGATTGCGGATGCGTTTCTCAACCTGCAGCAGGTCGATTTCCGATTCCATCATCGCCATCAGATATTCAAGACGTTCGGTGATATCGAACATCTCCAGTACCGACTGCTTGTCGCTGAGCTTCAGCGGCATGTGCGCGGCGATGGTATCCGCCAGGCGCGCAGCATCGTCGATGCTGTTCAATGACGTCAGCACCTCCGGTGGAATTTTCTTGTTCAGTTTGATGTAGCCTTCAAACTGATTGATTGCAGTGCGTACCAGCACTTCTTGTTCACGCTCGTCAATCGCGGGTGACTCAAGATATTCTGCCTGGGCAGCAAAATGCTCGCCGCTGTCGGAAAGCGTAGTAATACGCGCCCGCTGCAGGCCTTCGACCAGCACTTTTACCGTGCCATCAGGCAATTTCAGCATTTGCAGGATCGACGCTACCGTGCCGACTGAGAACAAATCATTAATGCCAGGTTCATCCGTTGAGGCCTCTTTCTGTGCCACCAGCATGATCTTTTTATCGTGATCCATTGCTGCTTCGAGGCACCGAATCGATTTTTCCCGGCCAACAAATAACGGGATCACCATGTGCGGATAAACCACCACGTCGCGCAACGGCAACACGGGGATTTCAATGCGTTCGGAACGCTCAGGGTTCATAGAGCTCTCTCTTAAGTTTAACTTCCGCCAGGTTGAGGGGGAATCTCATGAGACGCAAGCATCAAACGTTTCATAAAATCTGGTTAATGAGTATATGGGGATGAATCTCTTACATTCAACGGCAAGAACGCAGGAAATAAAAATGGGGGATAAAATCCCCCATTTTGACATTAACTTTCTGGTTTGACTGGCGAATTATTCGCCTGAAGCCTGTGCTTCCGGTTTGCCGTAAATCAGCAACGGTTTGGACTGGCCGGCGATGACCGACTCGTCGATCACCACTTTGTCGACGCTGTCCATTGAAGGCAGGTCATACATGGTGTCCAGCAGCGCGCCTTCCACGATAGAACGCAGGCCACGTGCACCGGTTTTGCGTTTCATCGCCTTTCTGGCGATGGCGTTCAGTGCTTCTTCACGGAATTCCAGCTCCACACCTTCCAGATTGAACAATGCCTGATACTGCTTGGTCAGGGCATTTTTCGGCTCTTTCAGGATCTGGATCAGCGCATCTTCGCTCAGCTCACTCAGCGTGGCCACGACCGGCAGACGACCGATGAATTCAGGGATCAGGCCAAACTTGATCAGATCTTCCGGTTCAGCCTGCAGCAGCAGTTCGCCTTCGGTCGCTTTCTCAGACTCACCCTTCACGGTGGCGCCAAAACCAATACCGGAACCGGTATTAACACGCTGACCGATCACTTTATCCAGGCCGGCAAATGCACCGCCGCAGATAAACAGGATTTTCGAGGTATCAACCTGCAGGAATTCCTGCTGCGGATGCTTGCGGCCCCCCTGAGGAGGAACGGCAGCAATAGTGCCTTCGATCAGCTTCAACAGCGCCTGCTGCACGCCCTCACCCGAAACGTCACGGGTAATGGACGGGTTGTCTGACTTACGAGAAATTTTATCGATTTCATCGATATAGACGATGCCGCGCTGGGCTTTCTGCACGTCGTAGTCACATTTCTGCAGCAGCTTCTGGATAATATTCTCCACGTCCTCACCCACATAACCGGCTTCGGTCAGCGTGGTGGCATCGGCCATGGTGAAAGGCACATCCAGGAAGCGTGCCAGCGTTTCCGCCAGCAAGGTTTTACCACTACCGGTAGGACCAATCAGCAGAATGTTGCTTTTGCCCAACTCGATACCGTTGCTGGTATCGCCGTTGCGCAGGCGTTTGTAGTGGTTATACACCGCTACCGCCAGCACTTTCTTCGCCGGTTCCTGACCGATGACGTAGTCATCCAGGTGGTGGCGGATCTCATGCGGCGTCGGCAGCGCGCTGCGCTCACGATGCGGTGAAACTTCTTTAATCTCTTCGCGAATAATGTCGTTACACAGGTCAACACATTCATCGCAGATATACACTGACGGACCGGCAATCAGCTTACGCACTTCATGCTGGCTTTTGCCGCAGAAAGAGCAGTACAGCAGCTTTCCTGAACCGTCTTTGCGCTTATCTGTCATCAGTAAACCTCTTCTTTAGTCTTTGTCCCGCAGGAAAATCACGGCGGCCGTGCGCCCCGAATTCATACCAGGAATGCCGATAATGCTCACCAGAGCGAGCCACGCCCGCTCTGATTACTATAGTCTATCGGCTCGCACAATTACCTCGCCAGCCGCGTGGTGTTACTTGCGGTGCGTCAGAATGCCGTCAACCAGACCGTATTCTACCGCTTCTTCCGCGGTCATAAAGCGATCGCGCTCGGTATCGCGTTCGATCTGCTCCAGTGTCTGGCCGGTGTGTTCTGCCATCAGCTCATTCATACGCGCCTTCACCTTCAGGATTTCACGCGCATGGATTTCGATATCCGTCGCCTGGCCCTGATAGCCGCCCAGCGGCTGGTGGATCATCACACGTGAATTCGGCAGACAGAAACGTTTGCCCTTGGCACCCGCAGTCAGCAGGAAGGAGCCCATCGAGCACGCCTGGCCCATACAAATGGTGCTGACGTCCGGCTTGATGAACTTCATGGTGTCATAGATTGACATGCCTGCGGTGATCACGCCACCCGGGGAGTTGATGTAGAGGAAAATGTCTTTTTCCGGGCTTTCTGCTTCGAGGAACAGCATCTGCGCCACAATCAGGTTGGCCATGTGATCTTCGACCTGGCCGGTCAGGAAAATAATGCGCTCTTTCAGCAGGCGGGAATAGATGTCGTAAGAACGCTCCCCGCGTGAAGTCTGCTCTACCACCATCGGCACCAGGGCCATGTTAGGTGCAAATTGATCTCGTTCGCCACTGTATGACATTACCGTCTCCTAATAGAAATTGCCTTGGCGGCCAGGGTTACACCCTATTACACCGATTCTACTTGAGAACGGTCATGATGACTATGCTCAAGCATTCGACCCACGCCACACGTACCCGACGGTTTTTTTATCCCGCGCACTCTGGCAAATCGCTTATATATGTACTTTTTACAGATTGGGGCCACAGACAGAATTTCAAGCCCGGCAGAGTATTTTTAGCGGTTATCCTGCACACCCTGACTGCAGGTGATAACCATCATGCCAGACTGTGCCAAGAGCAACAGTGTAAATATAGTGCATATTGTCACGCTTAACCTGAGATTAATCAGCAACGTGGCAAAAAGAAAAGCCCGCAACCGAAGGTTACGGGCTTTTTTAACGCCAGAGCCGGCAAGCCGGCCCTGAGAGCGCAACAAGTTGCGCTCTGGCGTACAGACATTACGCCTGTTGAGTCTGGTTCATCAGCTCGCTGAAGGTAGTGGCTTTCTCAGTCACTTTCGCTTTTGCCAGCAGGGCTTCAACCGCTTGTTCTTCCAGAGCAACGTTGCGCATGTTGTTCATCAGCTCTTTGTTTTTGCTGTAGAACTCAACAACTTCACTTGGATCTTCGTAAGCGGAAGCCATTTCTTCGATCAGCGTTTTAACGCGCTCTTCGTCAGCTTTCAGATCGTTGGTGCTGATCACTTCGCCCAGCAGCAGACCGACAACTACGCGACGCTTGGCCTGCTCTTCGAACAGTTCGCGTGGCAGTTCCAGCGCTTGCTTCTCGTTGCCGCCGAAACGCTGTGCAGCCTGACGGCGCAGAACGTCAACTTCGCCGTCGATCAGCGCAGCAGGAACGTCGATTTCGTTAGCGCTGACCAGGCCGTCGATTGCCTGAGTCTTGATGCGGTTACGCACTGCGCCTTTCAGCTCGCGCTCCATGTTTTTACGCACTTCAGCACGCAGGCCTTCGGTAGAACCATCAGCCACGCCGAAACGTTTGATGAATTCTTCAGTCAGCTCTGGCAGTTCACGCTCTTCCACTTTCTTCAGAACGATAGCGAACTTAGCCGCTTTGCCCTTCAGATTTTCAGCGTGGTAATCTTCTGGGAAGTTAACGTCGATGGTGAACTCTTCACCGGCTTTATGACCGACCAGACCTTCTTCGAAGCCTGGGATCATGCGGCCCTGGCCCATAGCCAGTACGAAGTCAGAGGCTTTGCCGCCTTCAAACTCTTCACCGTCGATAGAACCAGAGAAGTCAACGGTCACACGGTCTTCAGCCTGAGCTGCGCGATCGGTTTCTTTCCAGGTCGCCTGCTGCTTGCGCAGGGTGTCCAGCATGGTGTCAACGTCAGCGTCGTTAACTTCAACCACCGGCTTCTCAACTTCGATGCCGTCCAGGCCTTTCAGCTCAACTTCTGGATACACTTCGAACTCAACGGCGAAAGTGAAGTCTTCACCTTCTTTGTACTCGCCTGGCACGTAGTTTGGTGCGCCAGCCGGATTGATCTTTTCTTTGATGATCGCATCAACGAAGCTGCGTTGCATCGCATCGCCCAGTACGTCTTGACGAACGGAAGCGCCATAACGTTGCTCAACGATGTTCATCGGTACATGGCCTTTACGGAAGCCATCGATACGAACGCTTTTTGCAGCGTTGATCAGCTCTTTTTTAATAGCCTGCTTGATTGTATCAGCGGGTACAGTAATAGAGAGACGGCGCCCAAGGCCTTGAGTGGTTTCTACTGAAACTTGCATCTTGTTACCTCAAAAAAATCACAGTGCTCGGTCAACTCCGTTCGAAGAACCAGGACGGCTACATTACAGAACCGAGTTTCCTGATGACAGAAGTGTCCCGAAACCATTCCGGAAAAATAAGACGCGACATTATAGCGGCGCAAGCGGAGCGAGTCGAGGAAAGCAAGGCAGCGGCGGCGCGCTAAAACTCACACTTTTGCCGATTTGATCGCCAAAAGGCCGCCGAAGCCGACCCGGCCTTGGCTGCATTGCGCATCGGCTGTGTCGTCGTCAAAAACAGAAACGGCCCGCAGGCCGTTCCAAAATTCGTCTGTAGTAATACCCCAAATCGTGGTCAAAGTTCCACTGATACCGCAAATTTAGCCGTCAGGCCAAGGTTCCGGCACCACGACAAGGGGGGGAAGCCGGCACGGTATCCTGCAGCCCTTCCCACTCTTTCAGGGTATAAGTGTGCAACGCCAGCGCATGTACACCATCGGATAACTCTTCCGACAGGACGCCGTAAATCGAGCGATGCCGCGTCAGGAAACGTTCGCCAACGAAGCGATCGCTGACCAACACCACCTTGAAATGACTTTCTGAACCCGCCGGAACGTTATGACGATAGCTTTCATCAACGACTTCCAGATACGCGGGCTCAAATGCCGCCCTTAACTTTGCTTCTATTTGCTCGCGAATCATAGGATCTCCTTACTACACCGGCAGAGGACCGTCCCCATCTATTTCAATATTAGCCTCTTTCTCCCCTTTTAGACCATTGCGCAGGTAAATTTCTCTTCTTTGCGGACAAAAAACGGCCAACATCCGCCGCCGCTTGAGGTTTTTCTGATTGAGACGGTCAAAAAAGCATGTTTTTATCAACGGCAGGTAAAAATTTGTCACTCCGGTGCGTTCTGCGCTTCCTCCGGCCGGCGGCGATGCTATGATGTCGACAATTTGTTGTTGGCTATCCCGCTCTGATTATTACAGAAAGCTTGCTCAAGCCAGCCTCTCTATATTGGGATTGGGCAGCTTAAAATCCATCGAGAATGAGACAGTAACTATGTTAAAGAAACTTTGCCTTCCACTGTTGGCCGCACTGCTGCTGGCCGGCTGTGCTACCAGCAGCAACACCCTGAACGTGACTCCAAAGATCGTATTGCCGCAGCAGGACCCGACTCTGCAAGGCGTCACCATCAGCATTAACGGCGCGGATCAGCGCAAAGATCAGGCCCTGGCCAAAGTTAACCGCGACGGCCAGCTCGTGACGCTGACGCCATCACGCGACCTGCGCTTCTTGCTGCAGGAAGTGTTAGAGAAACAAATGGGCGCACGCGGCTATATGATCGGTGCCGACGGCGCCGTTGATCTGCAAATCGTGGTGAATAACCTGTACGCAGACGTCTCCGAAGGCAACCTGCGCTACAACATCACCACCAAGGCCGATATCTCGATCATCGCTCAGGCGAAAAACGGCAATAAGCAGGTGAAAAACTACCGCTCAACTTATAACGTCCAGGGCGCCTTCACGGCAACCAACGATAAAATTACTAACGCGGTCAATAGCGTGTTGGGTGACGTTATTGCCGATATGGCGCAGGACACCAGCGTCAACGACTTTATCAAGCAAAACGCGCGTTAATCCGCGAACGCCTTGCACCGCCCGGACAGTCGGGCGGTGCAGACAGGGAACTCATGTCGAAACACTATCTGAACCTCTTCACCCAGCGTAACTCCGCGATCCTGCTGCTGCTGGGCTTTGCCTCGGGTCTGCCACTGGCACTGACCTCCGGCACGCTGCAAGCCTGGATGACCGTCGAAGGCATCGATCTGAAAACCATCGGCATTTTTTCGCTGGTCGGTCAGGCCTATGTGTTCAAATTCCTGTGGTCACCCTTTATGGACCGCTATACCCCGCCATTCCTCGGTCGCCGACGCGGCTGGCTGCTGATCAGCCAGGTGCTGCTGGTAGTATCGATTGTGGCGATGGGCTTTATGCAACCGACACAGCATCTGTGGTGGCTGGCAGCATTGGCGGTATTGGTGGCGTTCTGTTCTGCGTCGCAGGATATTGTTTTCGATGCCTATAAAACCGATCTGTTGAGCGCTGAAGAACGCGGCACCGGTGCCGCCGTTTCGGTTCTGGGCTACCGCCTGGCGATGCTGGTGTCCGGCGGGCTGGCGTTGTGGCTGGCGGATCGTTACTTCGGTTGGCAGTCAACCTACTGGCTGATGGCCGGACTGATGCTGATCGGCATCGCCGCTACTTTGCTGGCACCGGAACCGGACGACAGCATTCCGGCACCGCGTACCATGGAACAGGCGGTAGTCGCCCCGTTGCGTGATTTCTTCGCGCGTAACAATGCCTGGCTGATTCTACTGCTGATTGTGATGTACAAAATGGGCGATGCCTTTGCCGGCAGCCTGAGCACCACCTTCCTGATCCGCGGCGTTGGGTTCGATGCCGGGGAAGTGGGGCTGGTGAACAAAACTCTCGGCCTGTTCGCCACTATCGTCGGGGCGCTGTTTGGCGGCGTGCTGATGCAACGCCTCAGCCTGTTCCGCGCCCTGATGCTGTTCGGCATCCTGCAGGCGGTCTCTAATCTCGGTTACTGGATACTGGCCGTGACCGATAAAAACATCATGACGATGGGCAGCGCTATCTTCCTGGAAAACCTGTGCGGCGGCATGGGCACCGCCGCCTTCGTCGCGCTGCTGATGACGCTGTGCAACAAATCATTTTCCGCCACCCAGTTTGCCCTGCTGTCGGCGTTATCCGCCGTCGGCCGCGTCTATGTTGGCCCGATTGCCGGCTGGTTTGTTGAAGCGCACGGCTGGCCGCTGTTCTATTTATTCTCGATTGCCGCGGCCCTGCCCGGTCTGTTGCTGCTGCGCCTGTGTCGACAGACGCTGGAATATACCCAGCGCACGGATAACTTCATGCCGCGCACCGAATTCCGGCAATTTTACCGCTGGGCGTTGCGTATGCTGACCCTGGGTTGCTCATTGCTGGGCCTGTGGTTGATTCTGCTTATCACCAATGCACTCGACTGGAGCGCCTTGCCAAACCTGGCCGATCGGTTACTGCAGATGGGTGCAGCGCTGAGCCTGGTGGGCATTGTCATGGGCAGCCTGTTGGACTATCTGGCGTTGCGGCGTACCCGGTTGGCCTGATATCGTCGGCCGGTGGTAACACCGGTCGGCAAAAATGCATCAGTGTGATGTATTTATTTAGTTAAAAAATATAATTCCCGTCCAAATTATTTTTTTATCCGAGTGTAGCGCTCGGGAAATAAAATTAAATTCACCTTTAAGACACAATTCTTTTACATTAAATAAACCTTTCATTCGTATTTCCAAAAAGCGTTTTTACCTGCTGGATTCATCATACCTTTAGTTTTCCTTAACATACGAATTGCCCGGCACGATTCAGCGTGCCAACGCTTTGTTGCCATTAGTAAATTGTCACGCAACGTGACATCTGTGACCCCCTTAACAGAAAGTGTCAACAAGGCGCTGACACTCCCTTAAGCATGTTTACAGTACTGCAACCTTCCCGTAAAATGCCCGCACACATGAAACGACAATAGAGCCTTTGTAATTGAGGTCGTTAGATGAGACTTAAGAAATACAATAAAAGTATTGGGATGTTGTCATTAATTGCCTCCACTGTAATGCTCAGTGGTTGCAATATGGTATTGATGAATCCCAAAGGAGCAATTGGTGTTGAGCAACGGACACTGATTATCACTGCTATCGCATTAATGCTGATCGTGGTGATACCAGTTATCTTTATGGCGTTCGCCTTTGCCTGGAAGTACCGTGCTTCCAACAAAGATGCCAAATACAGTCCGAACTGGTCACATTCCAACAAAATCGAAGCGGTCGTCTGGACCATTCCTATCATTATCATCGCCATCCTTGGCACCATAACCTGGAAGACCACCCACGAACTCGATCCGTTCAAGCCGATTGTCACTGACAAGAAGCCGATGACTATCGAAGTGGTATCGCTCGACTGGAAATGGCTGTTTATCTACCCGGAACAAGGCATCGCAACGGTTAATGAACTGGCTTTCCCGAAAGACGTTCCAGTTGAATTCAAAATCACCTCTAACTCGGTAATGAACTCGTTCTTTATCCCTCAGTTAGGTGGGCAGATTTATGCGATGGCCGGGATGCAGACCAAACTGCACCTGATCGGCAATGAAGCAGGCAAATACGACGGTATTTCCAGCAGCTTCAGCGGTCGCGGGTTCTCCGGCATGAAGTTCACCGCCATTGTCACCCCAACCGAAGGCGACTTTGATCAGTGGGTTGCCAAGGTGAAAGCATCGCCGACTAACCTTAACGCCACCAGCGACTTTAACAAACTGGCAGAGCCGAGTGAAAATAACCCGGTTGAGTACTTCTCCAGTGTCAAACCGAATTTGTTCAAAGAAACTATTGGCAAATTTATGGGCGACATGAACATGCACAAGGGCGCTACCACGCACGAAGGTATGGACATGAGCCAGGGTATGGACATGGGTGAACATGCAGCTCACGCCGGAGCCGAGGAATAACTGATGTTGGGAAAATTAACGATTGATGCGGTTCCGTACCACGAACCGATCATCATGGTCACCGTTGCTGCAATTGTTATCGGGGGTCTGGCTCTGCTGGCTCTGATAACCTATTTCGGCAAGTGGAAATGGCTATGGAGCGATTGGCTGACTTCGGTCGACCATAAGAAAATTGGTATCATGTACATCATCGTGGCAATGGTTATGTTGCTGCGTGGTTTTGCCGATGCCATCATGATGCGTAGCCAGCAGGCGCTTGCGTCCGCCGGCGAGGCCGGATTCCTGCCGCCGCACCACTACGACCAGATCTTTACCGCCCACGGCGTAATCATGATCTTCTTCATGGCGATGCCTTTCGTGGTCGGCCTGATGAACGTGGTTGTACCCTTGCAAATCGGTGCGCGCGACGTTGCCTTCCCGTTCCTGAACTCCCTGAGCTTCTGGTTCTTCGTGGTGGGTGTCGTCCTGATCAACATCTCTCTGGGGGTGGGTGAGTTTGCGCAGACCGGTTGGCTGGCGTATCCGCCGCTGTCGGGTAAGGAATACAGTCCTGGCGTCGGGGTCGATTACTGGATCTGGAGTCTGCAGATTTCCGGTCTGGGTACCCTGTTGACCGGTGTGAACTTCTTCGCCACCATCATGAAGATGCGTGCTCCTGGCATGCCTCTGATGAAGATGCCGGTGTTCACCTGGGCGGCGCTGTGTACTAACGTCCTGATCATCGTTTCTTTCCCAATTCTGACTGTTACCATCGCGTTGCTGACCCTGGATCGCTACCTGGGCTTCCATTTCTTTACCAATGATATGGGCGGCAACATGATGATGTACATCAACCTGATTTGGGCCTGGGGTCACCCAGAGGTGTATATCCTGGTTCTGCCAGTGTTTGGTGTGTTCTCTGAAGTCACCGCGACCTTCTCAAGAAAACGCCTGTTCGGCTATACCTCACTGGTATGGGCAACCATCGCGATTACCGTTCTGTCGTTCATCGTATGGCTGCACCACTTCTTTACCATGGGGTCCGGCGCGAACGTTAACGCCTTCTTCGGTATCGCCACCATGATCATTTCCATCCCTACCGGGGTGAAAATCTTCAACTGGCTGTTCACCATGTACCAGGGCCGCATTCAGCTCAACTCCGCAATGCTGTGGACCATCGGCTTCATCATCACCTTCTCCGTGGGTGGGATGACCGGCGTTCTGCTGGCAGTACCGGGCGCGAACTTCGTGCTGCACAACAGTCTGTTCCTGATTGCCCACTTCCATAACGTGATTATCGGTGGTGTGGTGTTTGGTTGCTTCGCCGGCCTGACCTACTGGTTCCCTAAATCCTTCGGCTTCACGCTGAACGAGACCTGGGGTATCCGTGCGTTCTGGTTCTGGATCATCGGTTTCTTCGTGGCCTTTATGCCACTGTATGCTCTGGGCTTTATGGGTATGACTCGTCGTATCAGCCAGAACATCAACCCAGAGTTCCACCCACTGCTGCTGGTAGCGGCTGGCGGCGCGGCTCTGATTGCCTGCGGTATCCTGTGCCAACTGATTCAGATTTACGTCAGTGTGCGTGACCGTGAGCAGAACCGTGATCTGACCGGTGACCCATGGGGCGCTCGTACGCTGGAGTGGTCTACTTCGTCTCCACCGCCGTTCTATAACTTTGCCGTAGTGCCGCAGATTCATGACCGTGATGAATTCTGGGACATGAAAGAAAAAGGCAACGCTTATAAGAAACCGGCGAAATACGAACCGATTCATATGCCGAAAAATACCGGCGCCGGTGTGATTATTGCTGGCTTCAGCCTGGTATTTGGTTTCGCGATGATCTGGGACATCTGGTGGATGGCGATCGCTGCCTTCGTAGGTATGATCGTGACCTGGATTGCCAAGAGCTTCGATGAAGATGTTGATTACTATGTGCAGGTTGATGAAATCGAGCGCATTGAAAACCAACACTATGAACAAATCAGCAAAGCAGGCGTGAAACATGTCAACTGATACTCTGACTAACCATGACGCAGCCCATGCAGAGCATGGGCACCACGACGCAGGTGAGACCAAAGTCTTCGGATTCTGGATCTACCTGATGAGCGACTGTATTTTGTTTGCGAGCTTGTTCGCGACTTATGCAGTACTGGTGAACGGGACCGCTGGCGGTCCCTCTGGCAAAGACATCTTCGATCTGAAGTTTGTTCTGGTTGAAACCTTCCTGCTGTTGTTCAGCTCCATCACCTACGGTATGGCGATGATCGGCATGAACAAAGGCAAGGTTGGCAGCGTTAATACCTGGCTGTTCCTGACCTTCCTGTTTGGTCTGGGCTTCGTAGCGATGGAAATCTATGAATTCCATCACCTGATCGTTGAAGGCTATGGTCCGGATCGCAGCGCGTTCCTGTCCGGCTTCTTCGCACTGGTTGCTACCCACGGTCTGCACGTGACTACCGGTCTGGTTTGGATCGTTATCATGATGATTCAGGTCAGCAAGCGCGGCCTGACTTCAACCAATAAAACCCGTCTGATGTGCCTGAGCCTGTTCTGGCACTTCCTGGACGTGGTTTGGATCTGCGTATTCACCGTTGTTTACCTGCTGGGGGTTATGTCATGAGTCATTCATCCCATGAAACTTCTCACGGCGGCGCAAGCCACGGTAGCGTCAAGACCTATCTGATCGGCTTTATTCTGTCGATCATCCTGACGGTGATTCCATTTGCGATGGTGATGAGCGGCACCGCCTCTCATTCAACTATCCTGGCGGTTGTAGTCGGCATGGCGGTGATTCAGGTTGTTGTTCATCTGATTTACTTCCTGCACATGAATACCTCATCGGAAGAGCGCTGGAACCTGGTGGCATTGCTGTTCACCGCTATGATCATCGGTATCGTTGTTGTGGGTTCACTCTGGATTATGTACAACCTCAACATCAATATGATGGTCGATTAAGAGCAGAGCTGGACGTGATGATTAAGCAATACCTGCAAGTAACTAAACCAGGAATTATTTTCGGCAATTTAATTTCTGTCGTCGGGGGATTCCTGCTCGCCTCTAAAGGGAGCATCGACTATCCCCTGTTTCTCGCCACCCTGGTGGGGGTCTCGTTGG
The DNA here is from genome assembly GCF_000347995.1 of Serratia sp. S4. Taxonomy (NCBI): domain Bacteria; kingdom Pseudomonadati; phylum Pseudomonadota; class Gammaproteobacteria; order Enterobacterales; family Yersiniaceae; genus Serratia; species Serratia sp. S4. Next base: position 1,151,582 of record NZ_KB661120.1, on the reverse strand, counting down.
TTGTCGCTTCGGGCTGTGTATTTAACAACTACATTGACCGCGACATCGACAAGAAAATGGAGAGAACGAAGAATCGGGTGCTGGTTAAGGGCCTGATCGCGCCGAGTGTAAGCCTGGTTTATGCTACCGCTCTGGGTATTGCGGGCTTTGCGTTGCTGTATATCGGTGCCAACCCGCTGGCCATGTGGCTGGCGGTGATGGGCTTTGTGGTTTATGTCGGTGTTTATAGCCTGTACATGAAACGCCACTCGGTCTATGGCACGCTGATCGGCAGCCTGTCGGGCGCTGCGCCACCGGTTATCGGTTATTGCGCAGTCACCAACGAGTTCGATGCCGGCGCGTTGATCCTGCTGGCTATCTTTAGCCTGTGGCAGATGCCGCATTCCTATGCGATTGCCATCTTCCGCTTTAAAGATTACCAGGCAGCCAACATTCCGGTCCTGCCGGTAGTGAAAGGCATTTCGGTGGCGAAGAACCACATCACGGTCTACATTGTGGCGTTTATGATTGCCACCCTGATGTTGACCCTGGGCGGCTACGCCGGCTACAAATACCTGATTGTCGCTGCGGCGGTGAGCGTATGGTGGCTGGGCATGGCACTGCGTGGTTACAAAACCGAAAATGACAGCGTTTGGGCACGCAAGCTGTTTGTGTTCTCGATTGTTGCTATCACTTCGCTGAGCGTAATGATGTCTATCGACTTCAGCGCAACAGCCGCGCCGGAAGCGTTGATGACGTACGTCTGGTAAGCCAAATCGTCTGTGAATGGGCCGCTTTAGCGGCCCATTTTATTTGTCTCGCCCAAAAGCCGACGAACTGTAATATCTGTTAAACAACATTAGATTTACCCCCCCTGCCCTTCACACTAAAATGACGCTTCTTTCACAGAAGCTATCCCCTCAGGCGTTATCACCGATAGCCTGACGGAATGGCTTTTAATGAGGTTTTAATGAACGATAATGCAATGACCCCGCTGGAGAGACGAGCGACCTGGGGATTAGGCACGGTATTCTCACTGCGCATGCTGGGCATGTTTATGGTGTTGCCGGTACTGACCACCTACGGTATGGCGTTGAACGGCGCCAGCGAAACGCTGATCGGTATCGCCATCGGTATTTATGGCCTGGCGCAGGCGGTGTTTCAGATCCCCTTCGGCCTGATATCCGATCGTATCGGCCGTAAACCGTTGATTGTCGGCGGGCTGCTGATCTTTGCGCTGGGCAGTGTCATTGCCGCCGCGACCGACTCCATCTGGGGGGTGATCCTCGGCCGGGCATTACAGGGCTCCGGCGCTATCGCCGCGGCAGTGATGGCACTGCTGTCCGACCTGACCCGGGAACAGAATCGTACCAAGGCAATGGCGTTTATCGGCGTCAGCTTCGGTATTACCTTCGCTATTGCCATGGTGGTCGGCCCGATCGTTACCCACGCCTTTGGCCTGCATGCGCTGTTTTGGATGATTGCCGTGCTGGCATTAGCCGGCATCGTGATCACTCTGGCGGTGGTTCCTTCGGCCAGCCACCACGTGCTGAACCGGGAATCGAGCATCGTACGCGGCAGCTTCAGCAAGGTGCTGAGCAACTCCCGGCTGTTGAAGCTCAATTTCGGCATCATGTGTCTGCATATCCTGCTGATGTCCAGCTTCGTGGCGTTGCCGCTGGCGATGGAAAAAGCCGGTCTGGCGCCGAGCGAACACTGGATTGTCTATCTGGTCACCATGCTGGTTTCTTTTGCTGCCGTGGTGCCCTTTATCATTTATGCCGAGAAGAAGCGCCGCATGAAGCAGGTCTTTATGGGTTGCGTAGCGGTGTTGTTCTGCGCGGAAGCGCTGCTGTGGCTGTCCGGCGCGCACCTGTGGGGCATCATTGCCGGCGTGCAACTGTTCTTTATGGCGTTTAACGTCATGGAAGCCATTCTGCCTTCGCTGATCAGCAAAGAGTCTCCGGCCGGCTACAAAGGTACGGCGATGGGGGTTTACTCCACCAGCCAGTTTATCGGCGTGGCGATCGGTGGCAGCCTGGGTGGCTTGCTGTATGGCCTGCAGGGCGCGGGACTGGTGTTTATCGCCGGGGCGGTGTTGGCGGCAATCTGGTTTTTGGTCAGCAGCACCATGCAAGAACCGCCTTACGTCAGCAGCCTGCGTATTACGCTGTCGGAACTGGCCGTGAAGGATTCGGCACTGGAAAGCCGCCTGAAAGCCCAACCGGGCGTGGCGGAAGCGATAGTGGTGCCGGAAGAGCGCAGCGCCTACGTGAAGGTCGATACCAAACAAACCAACCGAGTCCAATTGGAAGCGCTGGTGAATTCACTGTAAAGAAAAGGGCCAGCAAGCTGGCCCTTCAGACGGCTGACAAAGCCCATTATTAGGGAGAGCGTGCCGAAGGGGTCGTAGCGGCTTGCCCGCCGGAGTGCCCCTCGGTGCGCTAGGCCCGAGTATCTCAGGCTCAAAGACAACTTTGTCATCTAACCCAAGGGCCAGCAAGCTGGCCCTTCAAGATCGTCACCTTCGCAAAAACCTTAATCGCGGAAGTTCTTGAACTGGAACGGCTGTCCGAGATCGGCACCGCGCACCAGCGCCATCACGCCCTGCAGATCGTCGCGTGATTTGCCGGTCACCCGCACTTCATCGCCCTGAATCTGTACCTGGACCTTCAGCTTGCTGTCTTTGATCAGCTTGACGAGTTTCTTCGCCTGGGCGCTTTCAATCCCCTGCTTCAGCTTGGCATCCACGCTGTAGGTTTTACCGCTGTGAGTCATTTCTTCCGGGATCTCGAGTGCGCTGCCTTCAATGCTGCGCTTGCTGAGCTTTTCACGCAGAATATCGAGCAACTGTTGCACCTGGAAATCAGATTCACTGGCAACTTTAATGCTTTCGTCTTTTTCGTTCAGCTCAAAGCTGGCCGGCACGTTGCGGAAATCCCAACGGGTGCCCAGATCGCGCGTGGCGTTCTCGACGGCGTTACGCACTTCCTGCATATCAATTTCGGAAACAATGTCGAAAGATGGCATACTTCTTCCTCCTGAATGAGAGCCTATTGAGATAGGCGATTTCGATGCCGAGCATGATAACCGCTTTAGCGTCTCAGGCAAAATCTGCTGAAGCTACCGGCGGATAAGCCGCCGAACAGCAGAAAAGTCTATAATTATAAGACAGTCATTGAGCGATATTCCCGTTACCCCAAGGAGTCTGGATGAAAATAACTATTCTTGGTTGCGGCGCGCTCGGACAACTGTGGCTCTCCCGGCTTTATCAGCAGGGTCACGATGTACAGGGATGGCTACGGGTGCCACAACCCTTCTGCGCAGTGAACGTTATTGAGCCGCAAGGCGCTTCGTTCAACCGTAATTTACCCACTAACGACCCCGAACATTTAGCCCAGAGCGAACTGCTGCTGGTCACCTTGAAAGCCTGGCAGGTATCGAGTGCGGTCAGCACGCTGCTGCCAAAGTTGAACCCACGCTGCGCGATCCTGCTGCTGCATAACGGCATGGGCACCCAGGATGAACTGCCGCCGAACAACCAACCGATACTGCAGGGCACCACTACCCATGCTGCGCGTCATGACGGCAGCACTATTATCCATGTCGCCAGTGGCACCACCCATATCGGCCCGACCTCCCCGGCGGCGCAATCACTGAGCCACCTGGCAGAAGTGCTGCACGAGGCCATGCCTGACGTCGCCTGGCACAATAATATCGCTTCGGCGAACTGGCGCAAGCTGGCGGTCAACTGCGTGATCAACCCGCTCACGGCGCTGTATAATTGCCGTAATGGCGATCTGCAACGCTATCCCGAACAAATCGAGCTTATCTGCCGCGAGGTCTCCAGCGTGATGGAAATGGAGGGCTACCACACCTCATGCGAGGGCTTGCTGCAGTACGTCATGGAAGTGATCCAAAGCACTGCGGACAACGTCTCTTCAATGCTGCAGGATATCCGCACCCAGCGACACACCGAAATCGACTACATTACCGGTTACCTGCTGCGCCGCGCGCGTAGCCACGGCGTGACTCTGCCAGAGAACGCACGTCTGTTTGAATTGATTAAGCGAAAGGAAAATGAATATGAGCGTATCGGCGCTGGTCTGCCTGGCACCTGGTAGCGAAGAAATCGAAGCCGTCACCACGATAGATTTGCTGGTGCGGGCGGGCGTTAAAGTCACCACCGCCAGCGTAGCCGGCGATGGCGACCTGACTATCGTCTGTTCACGCGGGGTAAAACTGCTGGCCGATGCACCGCTGGTGTCGATTGTGGGCGAGCCTTTCGACGCCATTGTGCTGCCCGGTGGCCTGAAAGGTGCCGAGTGCTTCCGCGACAGCCCGCTGCTGGTGGAGAAAGTGCGTCAGATGCACCTGCAGGGCAATATCGTCGCCGCCATCTGCGCAGCACCGGCGCTGGTGCTGCAACACCACGATCTGTTCCCCATTGGCAATATGACCGGGTTCCCGGGGCTGAAAGAACAGATCCCGGCCGACAAATGGATAGAAAAACGTGTGGTGTTCGATCCGCGCGTTAACCTGCTCACCAGCCAGGGGCCGGGAACTTCAATGGAGTTTGCGCTGAAGCTGATTGATTTACTACTGGGGAAAGCCAAAGCGGCGGAGATCGCCGCTCAGCTGGTATTGATACCTGGAATGTACGATTTTCGCGATTAAATCACGGGGGCGGCAGTGCGCCCCCTAAATGACTTACGGGCGGTAAACCTTAACATTGGTGAAGCCTTGCTCCAGCAAATATAGCGCCTGCAGGCGGCTCATTACGCCGCGCTCACAGTACAGCAGGTAGGTTTTGCTCTGATCCAAATCGCCAAACTGGGTGCTGAGCTTGTAGAACGGCAGCGGTTTCACCTCGACCTGCTCCAGCTTTAGCGGCTTATCTTCCTGCTCGTCGTTAGAACGAATATCCAGAATCACCTGGTCAGCATCGAACTCCGCCACGGTTTCGACTTCGGTAACCTGCTCCTGAGTCTGCTCGGCGATGGTGCGAATATCCACGTTCTTGGCTTCGCTGACCACACGGTCAAGAATGCTGAAATCAAAGTGCCCTTCTTCTTCTTCGATCTTGGCTTTAATCGCCTTCACCGTCGGGCTTTTCGAGATCACACCGCAGTACTCCGGCATGGTCTTGGCGAAGTCCTCGGTGCCGATCTCACGCGCCACTTTGATGATGTGCTCTTTATCGTGGGAGATCAGCGGACGCAGGATCAGCGTATCGGACGCGTTGTCGATCAGGCGCAGGTTAGTCAGCGTCTGGCTGGATACCTGCCCCAGCGCTTCACCGGTCACCAGCGCCTGCACGCCATAACGTTCGGCAATCTGCGAAGCGGCACGCACCATCATGCGCTTGAGCACCACGCCCATCTGGCCGTCTTCGATCTTTTCCAGGATCTCGCCAACCACAGGTTCAAAATCGATAGCGATAAAGCGCACCTTGTGCGAACTGGCAAAGCGGTTCCACAGGTAGTGAGCTACCTGACGCACGCCAATTTCATGCGCCGCGCCACCCAGATTGAAGAAGCAATAATGCACGCGGCAACCGCGGCGCATCAGCATATAGCTGGAAACACCCGAGTCGAAACCACCGGAAATCAGCGACAGCACGTCTTCCTGGGTGCCTACCGGGTAGCCGCCGATGCCTTCGCGGCGGGCTTTCACCAGCATCAGCTTGTCGTTTTCGATTTCCAGGTTAACCGTCACCTGCGGATGCGACAGCTTAACGCGCGCGCTTTCAATATGCTGGTTCAGACCGCCACCGACGTAACGCTCCACGTCCTGCGAATTGAAGTCCTGCTTGCCGCGGCGCTTAACGCGCACGCAGAAGGTCTTGCCTTCCAGTTGCTCGCGGTAGGCTTCCAGCGTCTGCTCGAAAATATGGTGGATATCGGTATAGTCGCGGTCTTCCACTTCCAGAATGTGGTGGATACCGGGAATGCGCGTCAGCGCGTCGGCAATCACCGGCCGCTGGTTTTCATCTTTGGCGCGAACTTCGATATGATCCCAGTGACGGACAACCGCCAGTGTTTCATCATACTGCTTCAGGACGTTGCGAATACTGGTCGAGAGGATCTTGATAAAGCGCAAGCGCACAGATTGGCTCTTGATGGTGATTTCCGGGAACAATTTAATGATAAACTTCATGGCGGTCTTTATTGTCAGAATTACGAGGGAAAAGGATTTACAATGTATATGCGATTGATAAAACCAACGGGGCTGCCGAATGTTTTATCAATCGCATTTGCGGCGCCGAGTATACCACTATCTGGTGGGGCTCGGTGCACAAAACCACACATGTGCGCCATGATTTGCCAATCAAGACCCGCTAAGATAGGCTCTGGCGCCACTGTTCACATGATGATGTAAAAAGAAAATTATGCCAAAAAAACCTGCACAATCAGACAGTACAGAGCAAAGCGTCAGCTTTGAAAGCTCCCTTAGCGAGTTGGAAAGCATCGTCACGCGTCTGGAATCGGGTGAGTTACCGCTGGAAGACGCGCTCAATGAGTTCGAACGCGGCGTACAGTTGGCACGCCAGGGCCAGCAGAAACTGCAGCAGGCGGAGCAACGCGTACAAATTTTGCTTAACGACAGCGCCGATGATGCCGCGCTGACGCCTTTCACACCGGATGCCGAGTAATCACCATGTCCGAGACTGTCCAACAGACCGCCTTTTCTGACCAGTTGCAGGCTTTACGCCAGCGGGCCGACCGCACGCTGCTTAATTTTATCGCGCCACTGCCGTTCAATGATGGCAACATGGTGGCGGCAATGCGTCACGGCGCGCTGCTGGGCGGTAAACGTCTGCGTCCGTTCCTGGTGTACACCACCGGACAGATGTTTGGCGTATCACTGAATAATTTGGATGCGCCCGCCGCTGCGGTAGAATGCATTCACGCCTATTCTTTGATCCATGACGATCTGCCGGCGATGGACGACGACGATCTGCGTCGCGGTCAGCCGACCTGCCACATCAAATTTGGTGAGGCCAACGCCATTTTGGCCGGCGATGCCCTGCAGACGCTGGCATTTTCCATTCTGGCCGATGCCGAGATGCCCGACGTGGCACTGCGCGACCGGCTGGCGATGGTGTCCGAACTGGCAACCGCCAGCGGCGTTGCCGGCATGTGTGGCGGCCAGTCGCTGGATCTGGAAGCCGAAGACCGGCAGATTGGTCTGGAAGCGCTGGAGCAAATCCATCGACACAAAACCGGCGCCTTGATTCGCGCAGCCGTTCGCCTTGGGGCATTAGCCGCCGGTGAGCCTGGCCGCGCCGCACTGGTGCAGCTTGATCGCTACGCCGCTGCGATTGGCCTGGCGTTCCAGGTACAGGATGATATTTTGGACGTGGTCGGCGAAACCGAAAAAATCGGTAAACGCCAGGGGGCGGACCAGCAACACGGAAAGAGCACCTATCCAGCTTTGCTCGGGCTTGACAGCGCGAAAGCAAAAGCGTGGGATCTCTATCAGGAAGCTTTAGCTGCATTAGACACTTTGGCAGCACAATCTTATAACACAGCGCCATTGCGAGCGTTAGCCAGCTTCATTATTGAACGCGACAATTAACGTGTGACGTTAACTCCTCTGATATGAGTATCGAATGAGTCTTGATATAGCCAAATACCCGACCTTGGCGCTAGCGGAAAATCCGGATGAACTCCGTTCGCTGCCAAAAGAGAGCCTACCGAAGCTGTGTGACGAACTTCGGCAATACCTGCTGGACAGCGTCAGCCGCTCCAGCGGCCACTTTGCCTCCGGGCTGGGTACCGTCGAACTGACGGTGGCATTGCACTATGTTTACCAAACCCCCTTCGATCATCTGGTATGGGACGTTGGCCACCAGGCCTACCCACATAAGATTCTGACCGGTCGTCGCGACAAAATCGCCACCATCCGCCAGAAAAATGGCCTGCACCCTTTCCCGTGGCGGGCAGAAAGTGAATACGACGTCCTGTCGGTCGGTCATTCTTCCACCTCGATCAGTGCCGGTCTTGGCATGGCGGTAGCCGCTGCGCGTGAAGGCAAAAATCGCCGTACCGTCTGCGTGATCGGCGATGGCGCGATCACTGCCGGCATGGCGTTTGAAGCCATGAACCACGCCGGTGACATCGACCCGGATATGCTGGTGGTGCTGAACGATAACGAAATGTCGATTTCGGAAAACGTCGGCGCGCTGAACAACCATCTGGCGCAGCTGCTGTCCGGCAAGCTTTACTCCACCCTGCGCGAAGGCGGTAAAAAAGTGCTGTCCGGCCTGCCGCCGATTAAAGAGCTGGTCAAACGCACCGAAGAACACCTGAAAGGCATGGTGGTACCGGGCACGCTGTTCGAAGAGCTGGGCTTTAACTATATTGGCCCGGTCGACGGCCACGATGTCCAGGGGCTGGTTGCCACGCTGAAAAACATGCGTGACCTGAAAGGCCCGCAACTGCTGCACATCATGACCAAAAAAGGCCGTGGTTACGCCCCGGCGGAAAAAGACCCGATCAGCTTCCACGCGGTGCCAAAATTTGATCCGGCCAGCGGTACCCTGCCGAAAAGCGCTGGCGGCCTGCCAACTTATTCAAAAGTTTTTGGCGACTGGCTGTGTGAAACCGCCGCCAAGGACAGCTCGCTGATGGCCATCACCCCGGCCATGCGTGAAGGCTCGGGCATGGTGCAGTTCTCTCGCGACTATCCGCAGCAATATTTTGACGTGGCGATTGCCGAACAGCACGCGGTGACCTTCGCCGCCGGTCTGGCCATTGGCGGTTATAAGCCGGTGGTAGCAATTTATTCCACCTTCCTGCAGCGCGCTTACGATCAGTTGATCCACGACGTCGCCATTCAAAAGCTGCCGGTGATGTTTGCCATCGATCGCGGCGGTATTGTCGGCGCTGACGGCCAGACTCACCAGGGAGCCTTTGATCTGTCATTTATGCGTTGCATCCCGACCATGGTGATCATGACGCCAAGTGATGAGAATGAGTGCCGTCAGATGCTGTACACCGGCTATCACTATAACGAAGGCCCAAGCGCCGTGCGTTATCCACGTGGCAATGGTACCGGTGCACCGCTGGAACCTCTCAACTCTCTGCCGATCGGCAAAGGCCTTGTCCGTCGTGAAGGTGAAAAGCTGGCGATCCTGAATTTCGGCACGTTGCTGCCGGAAGCCGCGCAGGTAGCGGAAACGCTCAACGCAACGCTGGTGGATATGCGCTTTGTGAAGCCACTGGACGAACAGCTGATACTGGAGCTGGCAGCCAGCCACGACGCACTGGTCACGCTGGAAGAAAACGCCATTATGGGCGGTGCCGGCAGCGGCGTGAACGAGTTGCTGATGGCCAGGCGCCGTGTGGTACCGGTGCTGAATATCGGCCTGCCGGACTTCTTTGTCTCCCAGGGTAGCCAGGAAGAAGTCCGTAGCGATCTCGGCCTGGACGCCGCCGGCATCCAGCGGCAAATTGAGGTCTGGCTGGCGCAATAACCGTAGCGCCCGCTCGATCGACGCCTCCGCTTTGCGGGGGCGTTTTTATTTCTGTCACCCGAAAATCCGCTACAGTTAAAGTTCTGTGCTGACACCGGGAGGCAAGCATGAAGTATCTGAAACTGGGTAACACCGACCTGAACGTCTCACGTATCTGTCTGGGCTGCATGACCTACGGCGAACCCAGCCGTGGCAACCATGCCTGGACGTTACCGGAGGAAAGCAGCCGACCGCTGCTGAAACAGGCGCTGGATGCCGGCATCAACTTCTTTGACACCGCCAACAGCTACTCAGACGGCAGCAGTGAAGAGATCGTCGGCCAGGCACTGCGCGATTATGCCCGCCGTGACCAGGTAGTGATCGCCACCAAAGTCTATTTCCCCCTGAGTAATCTGCAGCAGGGACTGTCGCGCGCCAAAATCATGCAATCCATCGACGACAGTCTCAAGCGGCTGGGCACCGACTACGTTGATCTGTTGCAGATCCATCGCTGGGATTATGAAACGCCGCTGGAAGAAACGCTCGAAGCGCTGCACGATGTGGTGAAAGCCGGTAAGGCACGCTACATCGGCGCATCGTCAATGTACGCCTGGCAGTTCGCCAAGGCGCTGTACACCGCCGATCTGCACGGCTGGACGCGCTTCGTCAGCATGCAGAACCAGTACAACCTGATCCAGCGTGAAGAAGAGCGTGAGATGTTACCGCTGTGCGCTGCCGAAGGCATTGCCGTGCTGCCCTGGAGCCCGTTGGCGCGGGGTCGCTTAACCCGCCCCTGGGGGGAAACCACTGCGCGTCTGGTCTCCGATCAGGTCGGTAAAAATCTGTACGATGAAACCGAAGGCATCGACGCCATCATTGCCGAACGCGTGGCCAGTATTGCCGAAGAACGCGGTGTGCCCCGTGCGCAAATCGCACTGGCGTGGCTGTTGAGCAAGCCTGTCGTCAGCGCGCCGATTATCGGTGCGTCACGCCATGACCATCTGGAAGACGCCGTCGCCGCCGTCGATCTTGAGTTAACACCGGAAGAGATTGCCGAGCTGGAAACGGCTTATGTGCCGCACCATGTGACAGGATTTGAATAACCTGGAGAGTTCAGGGGCGCAGCATTGAACTGCGCCCTCAAAATCAGAACAACCCAAGCGGCCAATGGTGACCAATCAGGTAGATGATACCGGCGGAAAGGACCCCGGCGACGATATCGTCGACCATGATCCCCATGCCACCGTGCACATTGCGATCAAACCAGCGGATCGGCCATGGCTTCCAGATATCCAAAATACGGAAAATCACGAAACCTGCCGCAACCCACTGCCAGTCGTTGACCGGCAGTGCCATCAGCGTGATCCACATGCCGACAAACTCGTCCCAGACGATGCTGCCGTGATCGTGCACCTTCATATCTTTGGCGGTCTGATGGCACAGGTAGACGCCAATACAAATGCTGAACATCACCAACAGCGAATACAGTTGCCATGGCAGTTGGATCAACAGCAGCCAGAAGGGGATCGCCGCCAGTGAACCCATGGTGCCCGGCATCACCGGCGACAAACCGCTACCGAAGCCGGTGGCCAGCAGGTGCCACGGATTACTCATCCGCAAGCGGCGTTTAGCTTCATCCATGTTACGCCTGCCCTTCGCTGAAATGATCGAAACCGTGCCACGGCAGTTCCACCACTTCATCGCTGCGGTAGAATTTGATGCCTTCGGAAAGCGGGCCAATCTGACCAATACAGGTATAGTCAGCGCCCAGATGGCTTAACGCCACCTCCAGTGCACCACGGTTGATTTCCGGTACGGTGAAGCAGAGTTCGTAATCTTCACCACCGGTCAATGCCCAACGCAGCGCCTGATCGGCATCCGTATGGCTGCTTAACGCCTGCGACAACGGCAGCTCATCGAGATTGATGCGCGCACCGCATTCAGAGGCTTTCAGCACATGTTTCAGGTCAGAAATCAGGCCGTCGGAAATATCAATCGCCGAACTGGCCAGATCGCGCAGTGCCTGCCCCTGCAATACCCGTGGCTGAGGCCGCAGATGACGGCCAATCAGGTAATTGCGTGCCTCGGCGTCCGCTACCTGCAAACGTTCCTGCAGCACCGCCAGACCGGCGGCGCTGTCACCCAGCGTACCTGTGGTGTAGATCCAGTCGCCGATACGCGCACCGCTGCGGGTCAATGCCCGCCCGGCCGGGATCAGGCCGTGAATGGTTAACGTCATGCTTAACGGGCCGCGTGTGGTATCACCGCCAATCAATTGCATACCGTAATAATTAAGTTGTTCGAACAGGCTATCGCTGAACGCCTTCAGCCAGGGTTCATTCACCTCCGGCAGGGTTAACGCCAGTGAAAGCCAGGCGGGATCGGCGCCCATGGCTGCCAGGTCGCTCAGGTTAACTGCCAGTGCTTTGTAGCCGAGATCGGCGGGATCGATATCCGCCAGGAAGTGAACGCCCGAAACGAGAGTGTCGGTACTGACGGCCAAAAGCTGTTTTTCTGCCACTGTCAGAAGTGCGCAGTCATCTCCAATGCCCAACTGTACATCCCGGCGCAGACTCTTAAACCGGTCAAAATAGCGGGCAATGAGGTCAAATTCGCCACATGCCATGGTCGATATTCCAATAGAAGAAATTAAGGCCGGGGATACCGGCCTTAATTTTTTATTTTTTCTTGCGAATGCTTGGTGCCACTTTATCCAGCACGCCATTCACAAACTTGTGGCTGTCTTCAGCGCCGAAGGTTTTCGCCAGCTCGATCGCCTCGTTAATTGCCACCTTGTAAGGCACATCCTCACGCATTTTCAGCTCATACAGCGCAATACGCAGAACGGCTCTTTCTACCTGGCCCAGCTCTTCGAGCTGACGCGACAGGACAGGTGCCATCAGGCTATCCAGCAGACCTGCATTCACCGCCACGCCGGACAGCAGCTCCCGAAAATAGACGATGTCTACATCTTTGACATCTTGCTCCGACAGGAACTGGTGTTCAACATCGGCAATGTCATTTTTAGACAACTGCCAAGAGTAAAGCGCTTGAACAGCGCACTCACGAGCGCGGCGACGAGCAGCAGGTTTCACGGAATTCCCCTTAACTAAATTCAGGCTTTAATAGCTTTGATAACATTAATCATTTCAAGTGCGGTCAGAGCCGCTTCAGCGCCCTTGTTGCCCGCTTTGGTGCCGGCACGCTCGATAGCCTGTTCGATGCTTTCGGTCGTCAGCACGCCAAAGGCAACCGGGATTTCAGTGTTCAGAGAAACACTGCCCAGGCCGGAGCTGGCTTCGCCCGCGACATATTCGAAGTGCGCGGTGCCCCCACGGATAACGGTGCCCAGTGCGATCACTGCATCGTATTTGCCGGTGTTAGCCAGCACGCGTGCAGTCAACGGCAACTCGTAAGCGCCCGGGACCCAGACAACGGTGATGTTGTCGTCAGCAACCTGGCCAATGCGCTTGAGTGCGTCGATAGCACCTTGCAGCAGGCTGTCATTGATGAAATTGTTAAAACGTGCAATTGCAATCGCCACACGGGCATTTGGAGTAGCAACAACACCTTCGATAACTTTCATGGGCTTTCCTTAAAAATGGGTTCAATACCCCGCAGGGGGGCGGATTCTATCACATTCTTTATCTGCCTGCGCGGCGGTTTTGTAAAACGACAGCCGACCCGGCACGCAGGTTTTAAAATCAGTATTTTGCTTTCAGCCGCAGCCGCAAATCAGGGCCGATTTGCCGCACTTCGCTGAAGACGAATTCCGGTGCATTGGTCAGGTGTTCAAGGCCCGGCAAATGGCACAAACCGCGGCCATTATCACCCAACAGTTTTGGCGCGATATACAAAATGAGCTCATCGACCAGCCCGGCCTGCAACAAGGCACCGGCCAACTGCGCGCCCGCTTCGACCCAGATGGAATTCACCTGGCGTTTCGCCAGTTGCATCATCATCACCACCAGATCAACGCCACCGCCGTGTGCCGGGAAGGTCAGTTGCTCGACATCCTGCGGCCAAATTTGCTCATCCGGCTGCAGGCGCGCCAGCCAGGTTTGCCCCGGTTGTTGTACCACCCGATGCTGTGGGGTGACGCGATTTTGGCTATCCAGAATAATGCGCAACGGTTGACGCAGGTTTTCACGCGGGTAAATGCTTTGCGTTTCGGCGTCCAGTTCATCCCAGCGCACCGTCAGTGACGGATCGTCAGCCAATACGGTAGCACTGGTGCTGAGAATAGCGGCGCTTTGCGCTCGCAGACGCTGAACATCCTGACGTGCCTGTGGTGAAGTGATCCATTGGCTTTCGCCGGAAGCCATCGCCGTGCGGCCATCGAGTGAGGCGCCGAGCTTCAGTTGCACATAAGGGAAACCGGTGCGCATCCGTTTGAGGAAACCCAGGTTCACCGATTCAGCTTCGGCCAGCATCAAACCGTGGCGCACATCCAGCCCCGCCTGCTGCAGTTTATACAGGCCACGTCCGGCAACTTCCGGGTTGGGATCCTGCATCGCCGCCACCACACGGGCTACGCCGGCGGCGACCAACGCATCGGCACAGGGCGGCGTGCGGCCGTGGTGGCTACAGGGTTCCAGCGTGACATAAGCGGTGGCACCGCGCGCCTTTTCACCCGCCATGCGCAGCGCATGAACTTCCGCATGCGGTTCACCGGCGCGCAGATGGAAACCCTCGCCGACGATTTCGCCATCGCGCACGATAACGCAGCCGACATTGGGATTCGGTGCGGTAGTAAAACGCCCCAGTCGCGCCAGCTCAAAGGCGCGAGCCATATAAAACTCGTCGTTATGCATCAAAGCCCCTTTAGTCCTGCAGACGGGCGATCTCTTCGCCGAATTCGCGGATATCTTCAAAGCTGCGGTAAACCGAGGCAAAGCGAATATAGGCCACTTTATCCAACTTTTTCAGCGCGTCCATCACCAGGTTACCGACCAGTTTGGTCGGGACTTCACGCTCGCCGGTGGCGCGCAACTGGGATTTAATGTGGTTGATCGCGTTCTCCACGTCGTCGGAGCTGACCGGGCGTTTTTCCAACGCCTTCAGCATGCCGCGACGCAGCTTGTCTTCGTTGAATGGCTCACGCACTTCATCGCTTTTGATTACCCGTGGCATCACCAGTTCAGCCACTTCAAAGGTGGTGAAGCGTTCATTACAAACCAAACATTGGCGGCGACGGCGCACCTGCGAACCATCACCCACCAGGCGGGAATCAATGACTTTGGTATCAACGGCGGCGCAGAAAGGGCAATGCATAACACGTCCTGATAAACGTTTTCATAGTTAAGAACAGTTTACCCCGAAGTACGGTTACAACAAAGGCCGTCGGCTATTTGTTGCGGAGCGCCCCTATGAACGACGCCCCGGAAGGACAATGAACATGACTTTCCCCATCAGGCGGACTAAGCTGATAACAGGAGAAGTTGAATAGGAAATCCCCGCCATGACAACCCGTTACCCCAAGATTTTCCTGCTCAGCACACTGGTGCTGCTGGCAGGCTGCGCGCAAACTCGCGAAGTGCCCAAGCTGCGTAATCAGGTGGTTGAGCTAAATCAGCAATTAACCACCCTGACTAACCAGGCCACGGCGCTGGAACAGCAAAACCAGTTGAACAAGAACTCCACCAGCGGCGTCTATCTGCTGCCGGCAGCCAATAACGCCCCACGTTTGCAAAGCAGTCTCGGTGAACTGAGCGTGTCACTCAGCCACGTAAAAAGCGAGGCTAACGGCACCCAGGCCATGCTGCACGTTCGCACGCTATCGCAGGCCTCCCTGCCGGCGTTCAAGGCCATTGTCGAATGGGGCCAATTGGATGCGACCACCGGCAAACCACTGACGGCTGAAGCACTTTCGCAGCCGATCGTGAGCCAGGACTCATTGCTGCCCAAAACGGAATACAGTTTTGAGCTGCGTTTCAGCGGCCTGACACCGGATCAACTGGGCTATGTGCGACTGCACAGCGTAGAACCCACAACGGCAGCCGCCGCACAAAACTAACCAGGCCAGGCCCACGTTCCCCCCCCCTTAGAGAAAGTGGGCCACCTGCTTAACCCAGCCGTTGCAGCCTTGCCGGTAACCCCTGGCGCACCGACGCCCCACTGACCCAATCCAGCCAGCTATTGCTGATTTCTCTGGTCGGATCCGGCAACCCAAGGTCGTTTAAGTTGATTCCGGCGGCAATGCGCGCATCGGCAGCCAGTGGCTGACCATCCAGTAGGTGCGCACGCGCCCCCATTTCGCGATGGCCATAACCGTGCTCAATAGCAATCACACCCGGCATCACGCCGTCGAGCAAGCTGATCTGCGCCTCAACGCTGCCACCAGGGGTTTGCAACTGCACCCGATCGCCATGTTGTAGTCCATAACGCTCACCATCGGCCGGATTGAGCGCCACCAGGTTGACCGGTTTCACTGCACGCAGGCGATTGATCGGCGCCGTAGAGCTGCTCATCAGATGCGACTTGAACGACATCAAACGGAACGGCCATGCCTCTGGCGGATAGTGATCCCCAACATCGGAACCGTCGGCAAAACGCGACGGATAATAGGTCGGACAGCCGCTATAACGCTCTCCGGTCATGGCATGGCGATGGCGCGCCACCTCTTCATTCCAGATATTCAGCCCTTTTTTCCACTGCGGCCCGGTTTCATTGCCTCGCCAGGCCTGCTCATAAGGTGCAAAACGCCCACCCCGTGCCAGCATATAGCCGACCCGCAACCGTTCATCCGCTTTCAGCACCTTATCCAGAGCGGGTTGCAGGCGATCAACACCGGTCAGCCGCAGCTCGCTTTCCGTCGCTTCCGGCACCGGCTCGCCGGCAAAAGCCACGTTGGCCGCAGCTCGCAGATAATAATCTTCGGCATTGTGTAATCCAAAAGCATTACCCTGCGCATCTTGCAGGGCATCCTCACCAAACCCCGGCAGCCCCATAGCCTTCGATAAAGCAATAACAAAGCTTTCCAGCGCTACCGGCTGCCCATCGGCCGTAGTCGCGGTACGCGACGGGACAATCGGCCAGCGCGCAGTACTCGCCCGCACCATCACACCGGACCAGGGGGCGGTAAAACCCCAGCTTTCGAAGTTGTGAGTGTCCGGCACGATGTAATCCGCCAACGCACTGGTTTCGTTAATAAAGGCATCTATCGCGATAAACAGCGGCAGTTGCCAGGGATCTTTCAACCGGCTTTCGACCACCTCTCGCAGACCGGCAACCCCGTACAGCGGGTTACCCATATGGCTGATCCAGGCTTTTAGCGGATAGGGATATCCCATCAGCGCCGGGGCCAATTGCTCGGTGAACTGGCCCGCGACAAACGGGTACCAGGGGCCGCGCGCCGGGTAAGGTTTTTCACCCTGCTCAATCTTGCGGCGATATTCGTCCGATTGTTCGTACGCCTGTTTGCTACGCGACAGCACCAGCCCTTTCGGTTTCACCATGCCGGGAAATGTCTTCAGGTTATAGCGCGGCCCATCGGCAAACTCTTTGAACTTACCGCCACCGACCGAGACGCCGCCCTTAAGATTCAGGTTACCGATCAGCGCATTGAGCATCATCACCGCCCAACTGTTATAGAAACCGTTGCCGCTCATCATGCCGCCATGGGCGATCACCGCCGCTTGCCGCTGATAGGAAGTAAACTCTTTGGCTAACGCCGCAATGGTCTCGGCACTGACGCCACAACGAGTACTGTACTCAGCCAGCGTGAAGCGCTCAGCCGCCCGCTGCAGACAGAGAAAGCTCGAACGAACCTGGACCTGTGAACCGTCGGCCAGCCGCAGCTGTTGCTCCACCCGCAACGCGCCCTGTAGCGCCTGGTTAGCCGACACCGGTTCAGCCCGCTGCGTATCCCAGACCAAAGGCGGGCTTTCGGCCTCTCCGGTTGTACCGCCGTCCAAATGTACCTGGCGCAAAAACTGGCCGCACAACGGATGATCGTCATTCATCACCACCAGATGTGTGGCATTGGTCCAGCTCTTTTCACCGGCCGCCTGCATAGCCGTCTCGCCGGGCAGCGCCAGGTAGTCGGCGTTATAACGCTCCTGTTCGATGATCCAACGGATCATGCCCATCACCAGCGCGGAATCGGTGCCCGGTAACACCGGCACCCAACGGTTGTGATCGTTGGCCAGCGTAGTGGTCAACGGCAGCGCCGGTGCCACCACCACATACCGGAATTCATCACGCAGACGGGCGTTGGCCAACTGACGCCCCTGACGTTTAAATGGGTTGCCGGACTGTGCCGGCGAAGTGCCGAGGAACAAGCCAAAGCGCAAATTGTCCCAATCCGGTTTAACGTGCGCATTAGTTTCCAAATCCCCCATTAACGCCCCGGATCCCGCACGGTAAGCCAGCCCGCAATAAGCGCCGTGATGGCCGAAATTACGTGTCCCAAAGGCGTTTTGCGCAAAGCGTTTGATAAAAGCGTCCCGCCCTTCATCACCGGCATTAGTGACCAGTAACTGATTGGCCTTTGGCCCCAGCGAAGGTTGCTCAGGATCGAGCGGCGTTTCGAGATCGCGGATCGCCCGCAGCCCCTCAACCGGCCCCTCACCAAACAGATCGCCGCCCTCGACCACTTCATGGATCAACTGTTCAAAACTGATGCGTTGCCACTGCCCGCTGCCGCGTGGCCCTACCCGCTTCATCGGTTCCAGCACGCGATAAGGGCTGGTCAGCCCTTCCAGCAAGGTCGCTCCGCGGGCACAAGCCGTCGAGCGCTGCTCCAGGCCCTCGTCGCCCCCCAGGCGGTTGAGCGCGTCACTCACCGGCAAAGAATAGGGAAAATGATGGTCATGAGACAATGGATGATATGGGTTACCCGCCACGCGCAAAATCTGATTACTGTCGCGATCCACCCTGACCCGCAAGCCGCACAGCGTCCAGCAACCAAAACACTGGGTCATGGACACCGCCTGCTGCGGATTGGCCTGCCAACCTTCCGGGTGCCGATGGCCCTCTGTCGGCAGCGAGTTGGCGCTGATCCGGTCGAGCGTCAACTTGCCACTGCTGCCGTCACGCAGGCCGGTAAACACTTTCTGCACCATCTCGCTGTAACTGGCACCAAACACTGCCAATCCACCCAGGGCGAGCCCGCCTTTTAACCACTGACGCCGCGTTGACTTAGCCATAGTGTTTTTTCTCCATCAGCCCATGCTGTAATTCACGAATTCCAATAATTAAAGCTATCCATAAACCCAGGGTGCCCAGGATCGCCAACAGCCCTTCGCTACCGAGCGGTAACACATAGGGATTGGTCAATACGTTGAACTTGGGCAGCGTCTGAGTTTGCATCAGCAACATCCAGCGCACGCCCCAGCACAGCAGCAACGCCGCGGTAGATTGCACCAGTAGCCCTTTGGTGCCCAACGGCCGATGGCAGGTACGCCACGCCAGCGCCAACAGCAACAGGGTCAGGGCGACAAAGGCGATACCGGCCCACTGCCAGACCGCCCCCTGAGTCGAAAGCGAGCGCAACGCGACGGAAGAAGTGCTGCCATCCAGCCACCAGCCAAGACCGGAGAGGCACAACAGCAGCAGGCTGGCGGCCTGATAGCGAGCCAGACGCGGCTGCCATTGCGGCTCCTGGCGCAACCAACAGGCCAACAGCGGCGGGACGGCCTGCATGGCGGTAAGCAACAGCAGCCAGGGTAACCAAAGGCTGAACCACAGCGGCTGCGCCCGCAGCACCGAAACTTCGCGTCCGGTATAAAACAGGATACTGACCGCAGACAGTAAAGTGGCCAACGCTACCCAACTCAGCCATTTTTCTTCACGCCATGTCGGGCGCAACTGCAGCCAGCGCGCCCAGAACGGCAAGGTCTTCGCTCGCAACTGCCCACGCAGCAGCAGAACGAAATAGCTGACCACCAGCAGGGTAAACAGCGGTAAAAATAGCGAGCCGAGCGACATCCACGACCAGGGGGTAAAGTAGGCGTAGAAATGCCAGATGCGGGCGGGTTGATGTAAGTCCGCGCTTAGGGCCATCGGCGCTACGGTGCCGCTCACCACCGCCAGTGAGACGGCGGCCAGCTCCAGCCGGGATGTATGCTGCGAGTCGCGCCAGCGCAGCCAGACGGCAATCATGATGCTGCCGCATGCCAGGCCAATAAAGAAAAAATACTGCACCGCCCAGGGCAACCAGGCGATCTCCTGCGGGCGAGCCATAATTTCGCGGATCATGGATGCACCTCCTGCCACAGTGCCGGTTGTCCCCGGACGTGACTGACAAATGCCTCATCAAGCCCCAGATAGAACACCTGAGGATGTGTCCCCTGTTCGGGTTTCAGTACCTTGAGCTGTGCCTGATGCTCATCCAGAGCCCGCCTTAATGCACCTTGCCGATCGTTAAGATCGCCAATCATTCGCGCACCACCGACACAGGACTCGACGCAGGCGGGCAACAGCCCGGCATCCAGCCGATGCACGCAGAAAGTACACTTGTCGGCGGTCTGGGTTTCATGGTTGATAAACCTAGCCTCATAAGGGCAGGCCTGCACGCAATAGGCACAGCCGACGCAGCGGGTATTGTCGACAACCACAATGCCGTCCTGACGCTGGAAAGTCGCCTGCACCGGGCAGACCGGCACGCAAGGCGGATTGTCACAGTGGTTGCACAACCGTGGCAGCAGCACGTTGGTGGTCGAGTCCTGCCCCGTCAGGCTGACCTGATATTGCAGTACGCTGGTGCGAAATTGCCCCTGCGGTAGCCGGTTTTCCACCGCACAGCTAACGGTGCAGGCCTGACAGCCAATGCAGCGGCGCAGGTCAATCAACATCGCCATGCGCTTTTTGCTGTCACCTTCCCGCCGAGCCGGCTGCAACTGCCAGCCTGACTGCGCCAGCGGCACCAGAGCTGCGCCGGCAGTCAATGCACCGAGTCGTTGTAAAAACTGCCGTTTCCCACTGTCCATTGATTTCTCCCAATAAGTATCCGCCGGGGAACTGATACAAAGGAGTGTAAAAACAGCGACCGACCGCCAATATTGTGGTTTACCACATTCCCCACGGCGGCTTGATCCAGGACAATTCAACCCGGTGATGCAGATCATAAAAGTGGAGAAGAGGTGAAAAGAGCAGCGCTAATCTTGTTGCTGGGGGGTTGGTTAAACGCTTCCTGGGCGGGGCAATGGACCATCGCGGTGCTGGCGCTGCGCGGCGACGCGCATGCACTGGCCCAGTGGCAACCCTTGGTCGATCACCTTAATCGCCAGTTTCCCGGCGATCACTTCCAACTGTCGCCGCTAAGCCTGGCCGGTATGGATGAGGCGGTCCGTAATGAACGCGTGGACTTTTTGCTCACCAACCCGGCCCAATATGTCCAGTTGGATAACCGCTACCCGCTGCGCTGGCTGGTTTCGCTGCGTTCTTCCCAACAGCCGCAGCAGGCCTCAGGCAACGTGGTCGGCAGCGTCATACTGGTGCGCCACGACAGCCCAACCACTACGGCCAGCCAGTTAGTTGGTAAAAAGGTCGGTGCCGTCGCCGCGGACGCCTTTGGCGGCTACCTGCTGGGATATAAAGAACTGCTTGGCGCGGGCCTCGACCCGGAGAAAGACTTGCAACTGCATTTCAGCGGTTACCCGGCGGATGCCCTGCTTTATCAGCTGCGCGATCGGGCGCTGGATGCGGTGATTGTGCCGGTTTGCCTGCTGGAAAAAATGCAGGCAGAAAGGTTGCTGCAGGCCAGTGATTACCGCACCCTGTTGGCAAAACACAGTGGCCAGCCCTGCCTGACCAGCACCGAGCTGTATCCCAACTGGTCATTTGCCGCCCTGAACCACGTCCCGGATCGGCTGGCAGATGAGTTAACCCGCCAGTTACTGCAGATGAACGCTCCCGGCCTGCCGGTTTGGGGCGCCCCGGCGTCATCCCGCCAGGTTAATCAGCTACTGCGCGATTTGAATATCCACCCAAGCCAACGCTCACTCTGGCAGGAGGTGACCCTTTGGGCACAGCAACACCTGCTGTTGCTCGGTGGCATCTTCGGGGGGATGCTGTTGCTCGGCGCTAACCACCTGTGGATCGGCCATCTGGTGCGCCGTCGCGGACGCCAACTCGAACAGATGCATCAGACGCTGCGCGCCAGAGAAACCGCGCTGGCTCAGGCACAACGTCTCAGCACTCTGGGCGAAATGGCGTCCGGCTTTGCTCATGAGCTTAACCAGCCGCTGGCGGCGATCCGGCACTATGCGGAGGGCTGCCGTATTCGTCTTGAGCGCAGCGATCGACAGCACGAGTTGCTGCCGATCCTCGAACAAATTGGCCAGCAGGCGCAGCGTGGTGCGGAAAGCATTGTCAATTTGCGACGCTGGGCCAGCAAAACGCCGCACCATGAAAGCACACGCCCCCTGCTGTTGCGTCCGCTGGTGGAACACCTGATTAAACTGATGCAAATAGAACAACAGTATCCGCTGTGCCGCATGACCCTGGCCATCCCGGCCCAAAGCCAGTTGTATAGCCAGACGACGTTGTTGGAGCAAGTGCTCACTAATTTGCTGAGTAACAGCCTGCAAGCAGGTGCCCAACAAATCACTCTGCGGCTGGAAGTCGACCAACATCAGCAACGGTTGATCGTTGAGGACGACGGCGGCGGCCTGAACGCCGAGCAGCTGACGCTGCCGTTCGTCCCGTTTCGCAGCAGCAAACCGGAAGGCCTCGGCTTGGGGCTGGTGATCTGCCAGCGGTTGCTGAAGCACCAGGGCGGCGATCTGACACTGGAAAACTATTTTTCCGCTTCTCAACAGCAAGGGTTGCGCGTGACCCTGTACTTCCCCGTGATCCAACAGGAAACCTGCCATGGCGTTAATACATCTGGTCGATGACGATTTAGCCGTTACCGACGCCTGCCGCTTTTTACTCGAGGGGCTGAACTATCGGGTGCAGATCTGGCACGACAGCCAAAAGTTCGTCGACCAGGTCAGTCTTTATCAATGCGGTGTGGTGATGCTGGATATTCGTATGCCGGGCATGGACGGGCAACAGGTTCATCAACAACTGCGTCGGCAGGAAAGTACCCTGGCGGTGGTGATCGTCACCGGTCACGGTGATATTGCCATGGCCGTGACGGAGATGAAGCTGGGGGCCGTGGATTTCCTGCAAAAACCGATTGCCGCCGCGCCGCTGATCGAAGCGCTGGATCGCGGGATCGCCCATTCTCAAAACCGGTTGGAACGCCATCAGCTACAGCAGCGTTTCAGTGCGCTGACGCCGCGTGAGCGTGAAATAGCCCGCGCCGTGGCCGCCGGAATGACCAATAAACTGATCGCCGATCGTCACTTTATCGCGGTGCGTACCGTTGAAGTGCATCGGGCCAGAGTGATGGAAAAAATGCAGGCCGCCAGCCTGGCGGAGCTGGTGAATTCACTCAATCAACTGACGTTAACCGAACCCTCAGAGAGCGGGGTTAGTCGCCTGTAGGCAAAAAAATGCCGGTCGGGGTAAGCCGACCGGCATCGTATTTCAACTCACGGGCAAATCACGGCATAATCGAAGGCTGATCTGCGCCCTCTTTTTCCACTTTCTGCTGCAGCATGTGTTCGCGTTTCATACCCAGTTTCAACGCCAGCGCGGACGCCACGTAGATAGAGGATATGGTACCGATAGACACACCAATCAGCATAGCCAGAGAGAAGCCGTGCAGCATCGCGCCGCCGAAGATGTACAGCATCAGAACCACCATCAGGGTGGTACCGGAGGTCATCAAGGTACGGCTCAGCGTCTGGGTCAACGACACGTTCATGATTTCGTAAGGCGTGCCGCGGCGGATCTTGCGGAAGTTCTCACGAATACGGTCGGAAACCACGATGCTGTCGTTCAACGAGTAACCGATAACCGACATCAATGATGCGACGATAGTCAGGTCAATCTCGATATGGAACAACGACAGCACGCCCAGAGTGATGACCACGTCGTGCGCCAACGCGATAACCGCCCCCAGCGCCAGGCGCCATTCGAAGCGGAAACCGACGTAAATCAGAATACAGATCAGCGCTACCAGCAGCGCCATGCCGCCGTTTTGCGCCAGTTCGGTGCCCACGCTCGGGCCGACGAACTCAATCCTCTTCACCGTGGCGTTTTTATCGACCGAGTCGTTAATCACGCTGATGACTTTGTTACCCAGTTCCTGGCCTGCGGTGCCGATCGCCGGTGGCATACGCACCATCACGTCACGGCTGCTGCCAAAGTTCTGAATAATCGGGTCCTGGAACCCGGCTTTTTCCAGCGTATCGCGCATCAGATCGAGGTTGGCCGGTTGTTCCAGGCTGATTTCAATGACGGTACCGCCAGTGAAGTCCAGACCCCAGTTAAAACCACGCACCGACATAATGGCGATTGACGCGATCAGCAGCAACAGCGAGATGCCGAAGGCCACGTAATCCCAGCGCATAAAGTCATAGACTTTACGGCCGTAGTTGAGTTGTTCAACAGTATAATCCTGTGCCACAACGCACTCCTCAGATAGACAGCTTGTTAATGCGTTTGCCGCCGTAAAGCAGGTTGACGATGGCACGGGTACCGACAATCGCGGTGAACATGGACGTCGCCACACCGATTGCGGTGGTAATCGCAAAGCCTTTGATCGAACCGGTGCCCACTGCGTACAGAATAATCGCGGTGATCAGGGTGGTGATGTTGGCATCAACGATACTGGAGAACGCGCCTTTATAGCCTTCATGGATCGCCTGCTGAACGGAACGTCCGTTCTTCAGCTCTTCCTTGATACGTTCATTGATCAGTACGTTGGCGTCGACCGCCACCGCCAGCGTCAGCACGATACCGGCAATACCCGGCATGGTCAGCGTCGCCCCCGGCAACAGGGACATCACGCCGACAATCAGCACCAGGTTGGCGACCAGCGCCGTGGTAGCGATCATGCCGAACTTACGGTACCAAACCACCATAAACACGATGGATGCCACCAGGCCCCACAAGCAGGCTTCCAGACCTTGGGTGATATTCTGTTGCCCCAGGGTCGGACCGATTGTCCGCTCTTCCACGATCTGGATAGGCGCAATCAGCGCACCGGCGCGCAGCAGCAGCGAGAGCTGACGTGCTTCGTTCGGGTTGCCGATGCCGGTAATACGGAAGCTGTTGCCCAGACGCGACTGAATGTTCGCCACGTTGATCACTTCTTCCTGTTTCACCAGGACTGCACGGCCGTTAGCGTCTTTCTTGCCGCTGTCCTTGTACTCCACAAACAGGGTCGCCATCGGCTTGCCGATATTGTCCTTGGTGAAGTTGGACATCGCGGTACCGCCGGCACTGTCCAGCGAGATATTAACCTGAGGCTGGTTGTATTCGTCGGTACTGGAGGTGGAGTCGGTAATGTGGTCACCGGTCAGGATCACGCGCTTGTACAGCACAACCGGCTGGCCTTCGCGGGTGTCTTTTACTTCGGAATCACCCGGCACGCGGCCATTGGCTGCCGCAGTGGTATCCGCATTGGTGTTAACCAGACGGAATTCCAGCGTCGCGGTAGCACCCAGGATCTCTTTGGCACGTGCGGTATCCTGAATACCTGGCAGTTCGACCACGATGCGGTCAGAACCCTGGCGTTGTACCAGCGGTTCGGCAACGCCGAGCTGGTTAACACGGTTACGCAGGATAGTGATGTTCTGCTGCACCGCATACTCACGCGCTTCGCTCAGGCGGGCATCCGTCAGGTTGGCTTTCAGGGTGTTGGTGCCGTTGGCAGAGAACACCATGTCACGTTGGCGTGGGCCAAGGTAGCTGATGGCCTGATCGCGGGCAGCATCGTCACGGAAACGCACTTCCACGCCGTTGTTGTCCAGCTTGCGGATAGACGCATAAGGAATGCCCTTTTCACGCAGCTCGCTGCGCAGGGTGTCCATGGTCTGTTCCTGCAGCTTGCTCAGCGCAGTGTCCATGTCCACTTCCATCAGGAAGTGCACGCCACCGCGCAGGTCCAGACCGAGTTTCATCGGTTCGGCGCCCAGCATGGCCAACCAGGCCGGCGTGGCCGGGGCCAGGTTCAGCGCCACCACGAACTTGTCGCCCAGCTCCGCCATTAAGGCTTCACGCGCGCGCAGCTGAATATCAGGATTGCTAAAGCGAGCCAGGATGGCGCCATTTTCCAGCGCAATCGACTTGCTCGCGATCTTGTCTTTTTCTAATACGGTACGGACTTGGTCCAGCGTAGTTTCACTGGCGGCGACACCGCGCGCGCCAGTGATCTGTACAGCCGGATCCTCACCATAGAGGTTGGGAAGCGCATAAAGCAGACCGATGATGATCACTACGATCAGCATCAGATACTTCCACAAAGGATAACGGTTTAGCACGGCAATTCCCTTCGGGAAAACAAAATTACAGGGCCTTCATGGTACCTTTCGGCAGAACGGCCGCCACGAAGTCACGCTTGATCATCACTTCCGTGGTGTCGTTCAGCGCAATAGCGATGATGCCGGTGTCAGCCACTTTGGTCACGCGACCAATCAGGCCACCGGTGGTCAGCACTTCATCACCCTTGCCGATCGAGTCCATCAGTTTCTTGTGCTCTTTAGCGCGTTTCTGCTGTGGACGCAGGATCATGAAATAGAAAATCAGGCCAAAAACCACCAGCATAATGATCAGAGAGTACGGGCTTCCCTGAGACGGAGCTCCTGCGGATGCGACGGCGTCAGAAATGAAAAAGCTCATTGAAATTCCCTCATTAAGTTATCAATTATTAATTCAAGCGTTTAAAGGTGGAACCGGTTTACCGATCCGACCGTAGAAATCCGCAACAAACAGCTCTAATTTACCCTGTTCAATGGCCTCGCGTAAACCCGCCATCAGGCGTTGGTAGTGACGCAGGTTATGAATGGTGTTCAATCGGGCACCGAGTATTTCGTTGCAACGATCGAGATGATGCAAGTAGGCGCGGCTGTAATTGCGACACGTGTAGCAATCACAGTCTTTATCCAGCGGAGAAGTATCATCCTTGTGCTTGGCATTACGGATTTTTACCACACCGTCAGTCACGAACAGATGGCCGTTACGGGCATTACGTGTTGGCATCACGCAGTCGAACATATCGATACCGCGACGCACGCCTTCAACCAGATCTTCCGGTTTGCCAACGCCCATCAGGTAACGTGGCTTATCTTCCGGAATTTGCGGGCAAACATGTTCAAGAATGCGATGCATATCCTCTTTTGGCTCACCTACTGCCAAGCCGCCCACAGCGTAACCATCAAAACCGATATCCACCAGCCCTTTTACTGATACATCACGTAAATCTTCGTAAACACCGCCCTGAATAATGCCGAATAAAGCGTTCTTGTTATTCAGTTCGTCAAAACGCTGACGGCTGCGCTGCGCCCAGCGCAGAGACATTTCCATCGAGCTCTTGGCGTAGTCCCAGTCTGCCGGATACGGCGTACATTCGTCGAAGATCATCACGATGTCAGACCCCAGGTCATACTGGATTTCCATCGATTTTTCCGGGCTGAGGAACACTTTATCGCCGTTAATCGGGTTACGGAAATGTACGCCTTCCTCTTTAATCTTGCGCATCGCGCCCAGGCTGAACACCTGGAAGCCGCCGGAATCGGTGAGGATCGGGCCATGCCACTGCATGAAATCATGCAGATCGCCATGCAGCTTCATGATCTCCTGCCCTGGGCGCAGCCACAGGTGGAAGGTGTTGCCCAGCAGGATCTGCGCACCGGTCTCTTTCACTTCTTCCGGCGTCATGCCCTTTACCGTGCCGTAGGTGCCGACCGGCATAAAGGCTGGGGTTTCCACCACGCCACGTTCAAAGATCAGGCGGCCACGGCGAGCGCGGCCATCGGTTGTGTCTAATTCGTACTTCACAAAGCCTCCAGCATCAGAGAAACAGTCTGATGTCGTTAAAACAGGGTTGCGCCAGATGCGCAGCCCAGGAAATCAGGCGCCGACGGACTCTTGCTCCGCCTGCGGGTTACGGCTGATGAACATCGCATCGCCATAGCTAAAGAAACGGTACTGCTCGGCCACCGCCTGCTGATAGGCATGCATGGTGTTTTTATAACCGGCAAAGGCGGAAACCAGCATAATCAGCGTCGACTCCGGCAGGTGGAAATTGGTCACCAGTGCGTCAACCACCTGATAGTGGTAACCCGGGAAGATAAAGATGCTGGTGTCGTCGAAGAACGGCGCAATCAATGCCTCTTTGCTGGCGTTGGCGGCACTTTCAAGTGAACGCACCGAGGTGGTGCCGACAGCCACCACGCGCTTGCCGCGCGCTTTGCAGGCCAATACGGCGTCAACCACCTCTTGCGGCACCTCTGCGTATTCGGCATGCATGACGTGCTCTTCGATGGTTTCCACCCGCACCGGCTGGAAGGTGCCCGCGCCCACGTGCAGGGTGACAAACGCCATCTCGATGCCCTTCTCGCGCAGCGCAGCCAACAGCGGCTCGTCGAAATGCAGCCCGGCGGTTGGTGCAGCTACCGCGCCCGGTTTTTCGCTGTAGACCGTCTGATAAAGTTCGCGGTCGGCGTCTTCGTCCGGACGATCGATATACGGCGGCAGCGGCATATGGCCAACGGCATTAAGGATAGTAAAGACGTCGCGCTCGTCGTTGAAGCGCAGTTCGAACAGCGTATCGTGGCGCGCGACCATCGTCGCGGCGATGCTTTCGTCGTCGCCCAGCAGCAGGTCGGTGCCCGGTTTCGGGGCCTTCGAGGCACGGACGTGCGCCAATACCCGATGGTCGTCCAGCACGCGCTCGACCAACACTTCAATCTTGCCACCGCTGACCTTGCGGCCAAACATGCGTGCCGGGATCACCCGGGTATTGTTGAACACCAGCAGATCGCCGGCTTCCAGGTTATCCAGCAGATCGGTGAATACGCCATGCTTAAGCTCCCCGCTCGGCCCGTCCAACTGCAGCAAACGGCAACCGCTGCGTTCAGGCTGGGGATAGTGGGCAATCAGGGACTCGGGAAGTTCAAACGAAAAATCGGCGACGCGCATGGCTATTCACTTCTTCAATATAGGACTGGTTGGTAAAAAACAGGCGGCCTAGTCTAAAGCTGCGGGCGGTCAGCGGCAAGAAATAAGGAGGATTTGCATGACTTCAGGTATAGTTGCCGGATGAATTATCTCGCTCATCTCCATTTAGCCTCACTGGCGGAAAGCTCGTTGCTGGGCAATCTGTTGGCCGACTTCGTGCGCGGCAACCCTGCCGGCGAGTACGATCCCGCCGTGGTGGCCGGCATTATGATGCACCGTCGCGTCGATGTACTGACCGACAACCTGCCGCAGGTAAGAGCCTGCCGCGCCTATTTCTCTGAAGAACACCGACGCGTGGCCCCCATAACGCTCGACGTGGTGTGGGATCACTTTCTGGCACGTCACTGGCAACAGCTGGAACCCTCCCTCAGCCTGCCGGGTTTTACCCAGCAAGCCCAGAGCCAAATCCTGCCGCATTTGCCGCTGACGCCGCCACGCTTTCAGAATCTGAACGGCTATATATGGCCGGAGCGCTGGCTGGAGCGCTACGCCGAACTGCCGTTTATCGGTAACGTGCTGGCAGGCATGGCCAGCCGTCGTCCGCGTCTGGCCGCATTGGCCGGCTCCTTCGCCGACGTGGAGCGCAACTATCATCAGCTTGAAACACAATTCTGGCAGTTTTACCCAAAGATGATGCAGCAGGCCAAAGACAAGCAGCTGTAAGGTCAAGCCAAAGCCTTTGAAAATGCGATGCTTTACAAGAAATTGCTTTTTAAGCCTTGCCCTTTTATGGGAAAAGGTTATTTTTAAAACCTGCTAAATTTAATCACCGACTTTGATAGGTGAAAGCTATCTCATTGATTGGTCTTTTACCCTTTATTCGCCAAGTCGTGGCCCCTATACTGGCCTTTGCTTTTACATCAACCCCTTAACACCTATTACAGGAGTAATTATGGTCCTGGTAACTCGTCAAGCCCCTGACTTCACTGCAGCTGCCGTACTTGGCAGTGGCGAAATCGTAGAAAACTTCAACTTCAAGAAGCACCTGAACGGCAAACCAGCCGTCCTGTTCTTCTGGCCGATGGACTTCACCTTCGTATGTCCTTCTGAGCTGATCGCATTCGATCACCGCTATGAAGAATTCCAGAAGCGTGGCGTTGAAGTGGTTGGCGTTTCATTCGACTCAGAATTTGTCCACAACGCATGGCGTAAAACCCCTGTCGAGAATGGCGGCATCGGGGAAGTGAAATACGCAATGGTTGCTGACATTAAGCGTGAAATTCAGAAAGCTTATGGCATCGAGCACCCAGAAGCAGGCGTTGCCCTGCGTGGTTCTTTCCTGATCGACAAAGACGGTGTGGTTCGCGCTCAGGTTGTTAACGACCTGCCAATCGGCCGTAACATCGACGAAATGATCCGTACCGTTGACGCGCTGCAATTCCATGAGCAACACGGCGAAGTGTGCCCGGCTCAGTGGGAAAAAGGCAAAGCAGGTATGGGCGCATCTCCGGACGGCGTGGCTAAATACCTGTCTGAGAACGCTTCCAAGCTGTAATTTCAGCCTGCAAGTGTATCAACCGGCCCTCGCGGCCGGTTTTTTTTGCCCTTTTTTAGGGCACATCGCCCCGATTACGTGCTTCATTTGCTTGTTTCCGCTCACATTTCCCCGGCTATTTTCCGCACAATCCCTTAACTCTGGCTAGTATCAATAACGCTGGCCCGCTCTTTGCACGGCAGGAGGGGCAAGCCAAACACAATAAGAAAACTGACAGGGTAGGAATAACTATGTTTTTACAAAAATGGAGCAAGCCGCTGACCATGGCGGCGCTGCTGGTCAGCAGCAGCCTGTATGCCGCCTCCAATCCGGCGGTCGAAGCCAAAAACGGCATGGTGGTGACATCGCAACATCTGGCCTCGCAGGTCGGCGTGGATATCCTGAAGCTGGGCGGCAACGCCGTCGATGCGGCCGTAGCCGTGGGTTATGCGCAGGCGGTGGTCAACCCGTGCTGCGGTAATATCGGCGGTGGCGGCTTTATGACGGTGCACCTGGCCGATGGCACCGACACCTTTATCAACTTCCGCGAAACCGCGCCGGCAGCGGCCAGCGCCAACATGTATCTGGATGCCGCCGGCAACGTGAAGAAAGGCGCCAGTCTGTACGGCTATCTGGCTGCGGGCGTGCCGGGCACCGTGCTGGGCATGGAAACCGCACGCAAAAAATACGGCAAACTGAGCCGCGAGCAGGTCATGGAGCCGGCAATCAAACTGGCACGCGAGGGCTTTGTGCTGACCCGCGCCGATACCGATATCCTTGATACCACCATCGCACGCTTTAAACAGGATCCGGAATCTGCCCGAATCTTCCTGCGCCCGGACGGCACGCCGTTGCAACCGGGCGATCGTCTGGTGCAGAGCGACCTGGCCAATACGCTGGCGGCCATCGCCAAAGAAGGCCCGGACGCCTTCTATAAAGGCAAAATACCCCAGGCGGTAGAGGCGGCAGCCAAACAGGGCGGCGGCATCCTGACGGCAGCCGATTTCGCCAATTACCAAGTCACCGAAACCCCGCCGATTACCTGCAGCTATCGCGGCTATAAATTTGTTTCTGCTCCCCCGCCAAGCTCCGGCGGCGTCACATTGTGCGAAATTCTTAACGTGGTCGAAGGCTACGACCTGAAAAGCATGGGCTTTAACTCGGCGGCGGCCATTCACACCATGACCGAAGCTATGCGCCACGCCTATATGGACCGTAATACCTACCTCGGTGACCCAGAGTTCATCAAGAACCCGATCGACAGATTGGTCAGCAAAAGCTATGCCGAGGAAATCCGCAAGAAAATCGTCGCGGACAAGGCCACGCCGTCGGAGAACGTGCAGCCCGGTATGGAACCCCACGAAAAACCGGAAACCA
This sequence comes from Serratia sp. S4, assembly GCF_000347995.1. NCBI lineage: Bacteria > Pseudomonadati > Pseudomonadota > Gammaproteobacteria > Enterobacterales > Yersiniaceae > Serratia > Serratia sp. S4. The sequence continues at coordinate 1,120,272 of NZ_KB661120.1, read as the reverse complement.
CCCATTATTCGATTGTCGATCATCAGGGTAACGCCGTTTCCACCACCTATACTGTCAACGGTCGCTTTGGCGCGGTGGTGATTGCGCCAGGCACCGGCTTCTTCCTCAACGATGAAATGGACGACTTTACCGTCAAGGTCGGGGAGAAAAACCTCTATGGGCTGGTGCAAGGCACTGCCAACAGCATAGCCCCCGGTAAGCGCCCACTATCGTCGATGAGCCCGACACTGGTGACCAAGGACAATAAAATCTTTATGGTTCTCGGCTCGCCGGGCGGATCGCGCATCATCACCATCACGCTGCAGACTGCACTGAACGTGATCGACCACGGTATGGCGCCGCAGGAGGCCGTAGACGCACCGCGTATCCACCATCAGTGGTTACCGGATGAGGTTTACTACGAACAGCGCGGAGTTTCTGCCGATTCGCTGAAAATCCTCAGCGGTATGGGCTACAAGATGGTTGAGCAAACGCCATGGGGCGCCGCCGAACTGATTCTGGTCGGCCTGCCAGGCGCCGCAGGCGTCAGCCCGGCCAACTCCGGCAATGACTCCGCGGTTTCCGGCAGAGTGCGCGAAGGCTACCTGTACGGCGCCAATGACGTTCGTCGCCCGGCCGGCTCCGCCGTAGGTTATTGATGATCCCTGCGTTGGCTCGGTATTGCGTGCCAGCGTTAGGCTATACTCCCCCCACTCTGTCTGTGACAGACCACGGTCGGCACCCGCCGGCCGTTTCTTTTTGAGGAGAATACCGTGATCAAATCACAACAGCACCGCAAACACCTCACCCGGGGTGAAGTCGGGCGTCTGCTGCTGCAAGCCGCCGCCGGCCGGGCGCCCGAGCGTGATACCTGCCTGATCTGGATGGGCTTCATTCATGGCTGTCGCGTCAGCGAACTCACCGGCCTGCGCCTCGCCGACCTCGACATGGACGACGGCTGCCTCTACATCAGCCGCCTTAAAAACGGCCTGTCCACCACCCACCCGCTGGAAGCCACCGAGAAACACCTGTTGCAACGTTGGCTGGAAAAACGCCAGTTCTGCCGCAACCTGGACGACCAGGACTGGCTGTTTCTGTCACAAAAGGGCCATCGCCTGTCGCGTCAGCGTATCTTTCGTATGTTGCGTGAGTATGGCCGTCGGGCCGGGCTGGAGGTCGAGGCGCATCCGCACATGCTGCGTCATGCCTGTGGCTATGCGCTGGCGGATAACGGCGCCGATACGCGGGTGATTCAGGATTATCTGGGGCATCGCAACATTCAGCACACGGTGCTGTATACCGCCGCCAATGCCGGGAGATTCAGGTACTTATGGGAGGAAAAAAGCCGAAAAAATGTAACACTTTGAGCCAAACTGACACATAAACTAAGAATTCCCCGAAAAGAAGTCAATACCGCCGTCGTATTTTTTTTATCCATCGAATAAACATCACATTATCAGTAAGATATATCCCGCGCCGTTAAAACGTTCCTTTCCTGATAAAAACCCGGTTTCGCCCAGCACCCAGTGTGTTTTTTATTCACCTCGTTCATTGACCACTATTCACCCAGATAAACACATCATTAAAACACCGTCCCTGGTGTTATCTCCTGACAATCCCCCTTCTTAGCCTGACGTTTAGAACAATATGTAAAATGTAACACTTTGGCTCAAAATGTTACCTTTTTTCCAACGAAAAACGCGTCGGGCCAAACCAAAAGGAACAACCTTTTCAAAGGGTTAATGGATTTTTATGTGTGGAACACATGTTGAAAGGAATTTATCAATGAAAAAGACACTACTCGCCACGGCACTGCTCGCCACCACCGCTTTCTCCCTCTCTTCTGCCCTGGCGGCAGACGGTACCGTCAACTTCACCGGCTCCATCACCGCCGACGCCTGTACGGTCGATATGGGCGGTTCCACCACCCTGGCCGTCCCAATGGGGAAAATCAGCACCAAATCCTTCTCCGGCGCCGGCAGCACCAGTGCCGCTTCCAAGTTCAGCCTGAAACTGAAAACCTGTCCTGCCGCCACTACCGCCACCGTGAAATTTGACGGTATCGCCGCCGGCGGTGACGATAAGGTGCTGGCCCTGACCAGCGGCACCGGTGTCGCCACCGGCGTCGGTATCCAGCTCTCCGACAAGAGCGGCGCAGTGCTGCCGCTGGCCACCAACTCGACCAGCTACACCCTGGCGCTCGGCGATGCCACAGATACCACCAAAGACGTCACCAACGACCTGGACTTCACCGCCCGCTACATTGCCACCGCCGCGACGGTGGTCGCAGGGACAGCCAACGCCACCGCCAGCTTCACCATCAACTACAACTAATACCCCTCTGGGGCGGCAGCGACTGCTGCCCCTTTTCCTGCCGGAGACAATGCCATGACCTATCGGCTCACTGCACGCTATCGCCGCGTTCTGATGACCGCCACGCTGATTGCCGGCGTGTTGACGACCAGCCTGCCGACTCAGGCCGGCGTGGTGGTCGGCGCCACCCGCCTGGTCTACGAGGGTGACAAAAAAGAGAGCTCCCTGACCGTCAGCAACCCGGACGCCTCGCCTTACCTTATCCAGTCCTGGGTCGAAACCGCCCGGACCGACGAGAGCAAGGCCCCCTTTATCCTGACCCCGCCGCTGTTTCGCCTCGACGGGGGGCAGCAAAACGTCCTGCGCGTGGTGCGGGTCGGCGGCGCCCTGCCCGAAGACCGGGAAACGCTGTACTGGCTGAATGTCAAAGCCATCCCCTCGGCCGTGCGCCAGGACAACACCCTGCAAATCGCCATCAAGACGCGCATCAAACTGATTTTCCGCCCGCAGGCCCTGAGCGGCCGCCAGCCGGAAAGCGTCGGCGGTCAACTGACCTGGCGCCGGGTGGCGGGCAAGCTGGAAGTCAGCAACCCCACGCCGTTTTACATGAACTTTCAGGGTATCAAGGTCAATGGCCTGCCGGTGAAAGACGCCACCTACGTGGCCCCGTTCAGCAGTGCGACCCTGACCCTGCCGGGCGACGGACGTGAAGTCAGCTGGCGGCTGCTGAACGACTTCGGCGGCGCGGGGCAATGGCTGAAAGGCACCGTGGCCGGTTAACCGGTTACGGCGACGCAAGCAAGGAGCATGCGATGCAGCAACAACGGACGACAGGCATAAACCCGCTGAGGATGATGATACTGACCGCGCTGGCGTTGTCGCCGGCGGCACAGGGGCGGGACTACTTCAACCCGGCCCTGCTGGAGCAGGGCGACGCCCGCCAGAGCCAGACCGACCTGTCGGTCTTTGAAGACGCCGGCGGGCAGCCCCCCGGCACCTATCGGGTAGATATCCTGCTCAACGAACGCCTGACCGAGACCCGGATGGTCACTTTCAGCGCCGCGCCGGGCGGCCTGCAACCCTGCCTGAGCCTGGCCGACCTGGCCGGCTGGGGGGTCCGTACCGCCCTGTTCCCGGCGCTCGGCAGCGCAGGCAGCGACTGCGCCAATCTGGCCGCCATTCCCCAGGCCTCGGCGCAGCTGCGTTTCAGTCAGCAGCAGCTGGTGCTGAGCATTCCCCAGGCGGCCATGACGCCGCAACCGCGCGGTTATGTGCCGTCGTCACAATGGGACGAGGGTATCCCGGCGCTGATACTCAATTACAGCCTGACCGGCGCCAACACCACCGCCCGCGGCAGCGGTCAGGGCGGCGACAGCAACAGCCAGTTCGCCAACCTGCGCCCCGGCCTGAACGCCGGCCCCTGGCGCTTGCGCAACTACACCACCTGGAGCCGCAGCAGCGACGGCCAGGACAAGTGGGACACGGTCTACACCTACGCCCAGCGCAACCTGATTGGCCTGCAAAGCCAGCTGACCCTGGGCGACAGCAATGCCCCGGCCGAGGTGTTTGACGCCGTGCCCTTTCGCGGCGTGCAGATAGCCTCGGACGACGAGATGCTGCCCGACAGCCTGCGCGGTTACGCCCCGGTGGTGCGCGGTATCGCCCGCACCAATGCCCAGGTGGTGGTGCGCCAGAACGGCTATGAAATCTACCGCACCTTTGTCGCCCCCGGTGCCTTCGTGATTAACGACATGTACCCCACCGGCGGCAGCGGCGACCTGCAGGTCACCATCAAGGAAGCGGACGGCAGCGAACAACAATTGGTGGTGCCCTTCGCCTCACTGCCGGTGCTGCAGCGGGAAGGCCGGCTCAAATACAGCCTGACCGGCGGCCAGTACCGCAGCTATGACCGCAGCGTGGATAAAAGCGCCCTGGTGCAGGGCACCGCGATTTACGGCCTGCCGTGGAACACCACCCTGTACGGCGGCGTGCAGGCGGCGCAACACTACCAGTCGGCGGCGCTGGGGCTGGGCAACAACCTCGGTGAGTGGGGCGCGTTTTCCGTGGACATGACGCAGTCGCGCAGCCAACCGAAAGACAAAGACAGCGCCACCGGCCAGTCCTGGCGGGTACGCTACAGCAAAAATCTGGTGCAGACCGGCACCAACTTCGCCATCGCCGGTTACCGTTACTCCACCGCCGGGTTCTATTCGCTGGCGGAAGTGCTGGACGGCTGGCGCAGCAATGCCAGCCCTCTCTGGCAGAACGAACGGCGGCGCAACCGGGCCGAGCTGAGCATGAACCAGCAGCTGGGGCCGCAGGCGGGCAGCCTGTCGCTGAGCGCGGTGCGGGAAGACTACTGGAACAGCGAGCGCAGCCTGGCGTCACTGGGGCTGGGTTACAGCAACAGCTGGCGCGGCATCAGTTACGGCGTCAACTGGAACTACAACCGCAACACCCAGGGTACCACCCGCAGTAACGACCAGCAGATAGCGCTGAACCTCAACGTGCCGCTCAACCTGTGGGACAACAACAACGCCTGGGTCAACTACGGCCTCAACAGCACCAAAGGCGGCGCAACCAGCCACAACCTGGGGCTGAGCGGCGTGGCACTGCCGGACAACAGCCTGAGCTGGGGCGTGCAGCAGACCTACGGCAGTCGCGGTCAGGGCTACGGCGGCAACAGCAATCTGGACTACCGCAGCACCTACGGCGAAGTGACTGCCGGTTACGGCTATGACAAAGACAACCGGCGGCTGAACTACGGGCTGCAGGGCAGCGTGGTGGCGCACCAGAACGGCATTACGCTGGGCCAGCCGCTGGGGGAAACCGCCGCGCTGGTGGCGGCACCGGGTGCGCCGGGGGTGAGCGTGAGCAACCAGACCGGGGTACGCACCGACTACCGTGGCTACGCGCTGGTGCCCTACCTGACGCCGTACCGCAATGGCAACGTGGCGCTGAACCCGGAAACGCTGCCGACGGACGCGGAGATTGAACAGAACAGCCAGCGGGTCACCCCGACGCGGGGTGCGCTGGTGCGCGCCACCTTTACGGCCAAAGTGGGCGCACGGGTACTGATGACCTTAACCCAGGCCGATGGCCGCCCGGTGCCCTTTGGTGCCACGGTGAGTACGGCCGAGCAAAACGCGGCCCAGGCCAGCATCGTCGGCGACGCGGGCCAGGTGTACCTGAGCGGCTTGCCCGACAGCGGCAGCCTGCGGGTGAAATGGGGCAACGGCAGCGGCGGCGCCTGCCGGGTTAATTACCGCTTGCCAACAGCGCCCCAGCCGGGTGGCGTAGTGCAGATTAATGAGGTGTGTGGATGAAAGATCCAATAGAAAAGAGAAGGCTGACAATGGCAACAACACATGGCCTGAAGACGCTGAGCCTGGTGAGCGGCACTATATTGGCAGCATTGTATAGCCAGCCGGGGCGAGCATGGACCTGTACGCCGATAACCAGTTCGGCCACGATAGATTTAGGCACAATTATTGTGCAGAGAGATACACCAAATTTATCCGCGTTAACAGGCGTGCTGCAAGGAACCCGCAGCGGCTACAACTGCATAAACCCGGATAGCAACGTTGGTGTTGGAGTCAAAACCTATGGTGCTTACGCAAATAACAATATTGATGGGGTAAAGAGGGTTTTTGCGAGCAATATATCCGGCATCGGATACATTCTTGGTGTTGACAAAAATTCCGTATGGATCGGTGGTAAGGGTTTTTATGGTTCTACCGACACCTGGGTTATGGCCACTAGTGCCGTAGCTGCCCTCAACCCTAACTGGCCTTTAATTCCCCAAATTCAGCTATATAAAACAGGCATGCTGGACAGTGGTCCATTGACTGGTAAAGTCGGCGCGCTGATAAGTGGTAATGCTGGCAACATCCCGACGAGCTGGACCACCGAAATCCCCATCACTATCACCGGCACCGTCACAAAAGTCGCCTGCTCCCTCACTAACACCAGCATCAGCGTCCCCTTGGGTGATGTCTCCGCCACCCAATTCACCGGCATCACCACCACCGCCGGCGATAAAACCTTCAATCTGGGCCTGAGCTGCGACAAGGATGCCAATATCAACGTCGCGCTGGCCGGCACCCAAAACGCAGACACCACCGACACCAGCGTGCTGGCCCTGACCAACGCCGGGCAGAGCGGCACCGCCAGCGGCGTCGGGGTGCAACTGCTGTACGGCAGCGTGCCGCTCAAACTCAACAACAATATCCTGCTGAAAACCTCCGCCGGCGGTCAGGAAACCCTGCCGTTCAGCGCGCGCTATTACCAGACCAAAACCGCCATCGGCGCCGGGCTGGCCAACAGCAGTGCCACCCTGAATATCACCTACCAGTAAACCGGGAGAAACGCATGACCCTTTTCAAGCCCCTGATGGCGGCCGGGCTGGCGTTGCTGCTGCCTGCCGCCGCTCTGGCCGACAGCGCCAGCATCAACGTGACCGGGCGGATACTCTCGTCCGCCTGTCAGCCGGAGGTCAATCCGCTGAACGTGCCGCTCGGCACCCTGTCGCAAAGCGCCCTGGCGGGCAAGGGCAGCACCGCCTCGGCCACCCGCTTTACCCTGCGGCTGAAAAACTGCCCGGCGGAAATCAGCCAGGTACAGGTGCGGTTTGACGGCAGCGCCGTCAGCGGTGACACCAGCGTATTGGCGCTGACGGCGGGAACCGGCGTTGCCGGCGGCGTCGGCATTCAATTGCAGGATGCCGGGGCGACCGTACTGCGGTTTGGGCAGCCCTCGGCGGCCATGGCGATCCAGGGCGGTGCCGGCAGTGTTTCATCGCTGGCCTTCACCGCCCGTTATATCGCCATCAGCGATACCGTGACCGCCGGCAGCGCCAATGCCAGTGCCACCTTCACCATTTTGTACAGCAATTAACGCAGTCATTGCCTGCAGGAGACGCCCATGCCGTTAACCAATATCGCCCCACGCCCCCCCGTATTGTTGCCCCCGCATCTGGCAGAGAAATTAACGCCGAACGAACGCCTGGTGCTGCAGGCCCTGCTCAACGGGCAGGACCTGACTACCATTGCCCAACGGCGTAACCGCAATATCCGCACCGTCAGCAACCACAAGCAACGGGCGATGGAAAAACTGGGCCTGAACAACAACGCCATGCTGTATGCGCTGGCCGCCCTGCTGAGTCCGCCCTTGCCGCAGGCCTCCCCTCAGCAAATGCAGTCGCTCTCGCCGCGGGAGCATCGGGTACTGGCTGGCCTGTTGCAGGGTAAAACGGTGGGCGCGATTGCCCGCGAGCAGCATAAAAGCATCAAAACCATCAGCCTGCAAAAGCAGCGGCTGATGGAGAAACTGAGGTTATGCAGTGCGGTAGACTTGTTCAGGTCTGCGCCCGGCCAGGCGCAGACACTGTTGGCCAACTGGGGACAGGTTTTTTAAGGGGAACCTGGCCAGATTAGCCTGTTAGCCGCCACAGGCTTACCGACTCTTCACCCAGTTGCAGCGAGATCGCGTTTTGCCCGTCATGCAACTCGCCGTCGCCTTCCAGCCGTTGCCATTGGCCTGCGGCCAGCAACGGGCTGTGTGGCAGGGTCACGCTGCCGTTACCGTCACGCTGTAACGCCACCAACACCTGTTCCTGTTGGTAAATACGCACAAACACCAGCGTTTCAGCGGCGGCATGCAGCACCTGACAACCGCCGCGACGCAGCGCCAGACTCTGTTTGCGCAGCGCCGCCATGCGCTGGTACAGGGCCAACAGGTTCTGATCCCACTGGCTTTCATCCCACGGAAAAGGCTTGCGGCAGAACGGGTCGTTGGCCCCATCCAGACCAATCTCGTCGCCATAATATAGGCAGGGTACGCCTATCCAGCTCATCAGCCACACCGCCGCCATGCGCATCCGCGCCTGATTGCCCTGTAATAGCGTCAGAAAACGTGCAGTGTCATGGCTGTCGAGCTGGTTGAACTGAATCAACTGACGGCCATGCGGCAGCCCGGCCCGATAACCGTCCATCCACTGGGCGCAGTCCGCCGCATCCAGCTGCACCGGGTGGTGCGCCACGTCCAGCCCGGCGAGGAACCCCCGCACCGGCAGGGCAAAGCCCATGTAATTCATTGCCGCATCTTCCACGCCGGCATGCAGCCAGCGACGCGCGTCGCCAAAATGCTCGCCCAGCACGTAGGCCTGCGGGTTTTCCTGTTTAACCGCCTGATAAATGCCCGCCAGATGCTGCAAATTGCCGGTTGCGCCCCCGTTCTCACCCAGCATGTGCACCACATCCAGCCGCCAACCGTCAATGTTGTACGGCGGCCGTAACCAGTGACGCACCACACTGGCGTCACCGCGATAAATCGCTTCCGCTACCTGCGGTTCAGCGAAGTTAAGCTTCGGCAGGCTGGCATTCCCTTTCCAGTCGAGTGCGCGGCCATCGGGGTAGAAATTGAACCAGCCACGGTAAGGTGAATCGGGGTGATGGCAAGCGCCGTTGTCCCCTTGCTGGTGGCGGTCAAACCACGGATGCGAATCGCCGGTATGGTTAAACACCCCGTCCAGCACCAGTTTCATCCCCACCTTGTGAGTACTCACTCGCAAACGCTGCAGGGCGGCGTTGCCGCCGAAATAGGGATCGACCTGGTAATAATCTTCGGTATCGTATTTATGTACGCTGGGCGCGGTGAAAATCGGATTCAGATACAGCGCCGTCACGCCCAGCTGCTGTAGATAAGGCAGTTTTTGGCTGATGCCATCCAGATCGCCACCGTAGAAGGTGGACGCAGCATGCCGGTCTTCCAGCGGATGGTGCCAATCCTGACGCACAACATCACAACCGGCCGCATGATGACGATAGCTGCCGCTCTGAATGCCGTGTTCCCCCCCGCTACTGGAGAAGCGATCGGGGAAAATTTGATAGAAAACCTGATCCGCCACCCAGGCCGGGCTGCGGTCGGGCACGTCGACAGCAAACTGCGCCAGTTGCCCCGGCGGCGTCAGCGACCAACCCTGGGGGCCGAACCATTGCTGACTGGCGGCCCAAACCAGCTTGAAGCAGTAACGGCGGGTCGGCTCACCCTCATTGAGCGTCAAACTGGCCTGATAGCGATGCAGCCCGTCAATATGCTGCACTTTCATCGTCAGCAACCATTCTTCATTATCCGGCTCGGCGCGTAAAAACACCCGTTCGGGCACATCATCACCCTGTAACCACAGCGTGATATCAAGACGTTGCCCCTTCTTCACCACGAAGGGCGGGACCGGTTGATGCCAGGCGTTAAGCATGACTTTCCTCCTGCTGTACAAAACGAAATCGACGACGTTATTCAATGCCACGAACAATGCCACGTTGAGTGCCAGTCCCCCTCCTCTTTGGTCGGTAAACTCGGGGAGGAGCCGGGGGGTGGAGATAGTCGGTCAGCGGCAAGCCTATGTAAAAAAGGGTAAAAAGACGCACATTGTGGCCCGCAGCCATTAGGCTAACGTGTTTTGAGTCTATTGGATATTTTTTGCACATTTTTTAAGGAGCGGCAATGCAACAACAGATAACCCTGTGGCTGGAGAAGTTCGGGCTGGAATTTAGCGGGGTGATGTCTCTGCTGATGGTGCTGGGGCTGATCGTCCTGATTTCGGTGGTGATCCATCTGGTGCTGCACCGCGTAGTGCTGAGGGCAATCCAGCGCCGTGGCCAGCAATCGCAACGCGTATGGCAACAGGCAATCACCCAATACAAGCTGTTCCAGCGTATGGCGTTGTTATTGCAGGGGGTGATCATTAATCTGCAGGCGGTGCTGTGGCTGCACGCCGGTGGCCAGACGCAGGCGGTTATCGTCACCGCCGCCCAGGTGTGGATCATGGGCTTCGCCCTGCTGTCATTGTTTTCCCTGCTGGATACGCTGTTGGCGATGCTGCGCCAAAGCCCGATTTCAAACCAGTTGCCGCTGCGTGGTATTTTCCAGGGGCTGAAGCTGGTAGCCGCCATCCTGATCGGCATCATGATCGTCTCCTTGCTGATGGGTAAATCACCCTTGCTGCTGCTCAGCGGCCTGGGGGCGATGACCGCGGTGCTGATGTTGGTGTTCAAAGACCCGATCCTCGGTCTGGTAGCCGGTATTCAGCTTTCCGCCAACGATATGCTTAGCATCGGCGACTGGCTGGAAATGCCGAAATACGGCGCAGACGGTGCGGTCACCGACATCGGCCTGACCACGGTAAAAGTGCGCAACTGGGATAACACCGTCACCACCATCCCGACCTACGCGCTGATCTCCGACTCTTTTAAAAACTGGCGCTCCATGTCGGAATCCGGCGGGCGTCGCATCAAGCGCAGCATCAATATCGACACCACCAGCGTGCATTTTTTGTCGGATGAAGAACAGCAGCGGCTGAACCGCAACCCGCTGCTGCAACGCTATCTGAACGATAAAACGCAGGAGTTAAGCCAACATAACCAGCAGATTGCCGTAGATCTCAGTTCCCCCCTCAACGGCCGCCGCCTGACCAACCTTGGCACGCTGCGCGCTTATCTGGTGGCGTACCTGCGCGCCCACCCGAATATTCATCAGAATATGACGCTGATGGTGCGCCAATTAGCACCAATGCCGGAGGGCCTGCCGCTGGAGATTTACGCCTTCACCAACACCACGGTCTGGGCGGAATACGAAAGTATTCAATCGGATATCTTCGACCATATTCTGGCGGTGATTAACGAATTCGACCTGCGGGTACATCAAACGCCAACCGGCAACGATATGCGCAGCATGCTCAGCCAGATGCACCAGGCGCCCGACCTTTCCTGACGCAGGTTGACGTAACTGTTTCTGCCGGTAATGACTCTCAACCCAGGGGCAACGGATGTCTCGGTTCGCTTCTCTTTCGGCATAAAAACCGCGTTAATGCGTTGATTATCGCCCGCAGAAGGAAAAGAGGATTGCTGAAATCATTACGCCACCGGCTGTTTACCCTGCTGGCCACGCTGCTGTTTATTGGCTGCCTGCACAGCGCTTCACTGGACGAAAGCCATATGAGTCGGACCTTGCAGCCAGCGCTTAGCGCCCTGAGCAGCAATATGCAGGATATCCGCGAGATGCTGGCGCGCGCAGCAGGAGAAGGGAAGGAAGAACGGCTGAACGACAGCAGCCTGCGCATCGAAGCTCGCTCCTCCGGGGACGATGAGCCAGAGGAAAAGCATTAAAAAAACACCGGCGCATGGCCGGTGTTTTCATTTTCAATCCTGCTGCTGCGCCAGCACCGCCAGCTTCTTCTGGTGGTTGAGCTTGAAGTAGTAGCCCGCCAGCAGTACCACCACCCAGACCAGACCGGCGTACAGCGATACGCGGGTGGTTGGGAAGTAGCCGATCAGACCGATGATAAACACCAGGAAGATGATCGCCACCACCGAGGTAAACACGCCGCCACGCAGCGGGAAGGCCAAGTTTTTCACCTGATCTTTGCTCAGGCTGCGACGGAAGGCAATCTGCGAGAACAGGATCATGATCCACACCCACACGGTGGCGAAGGTCGCCAGGGAGGCAATCACCAGGAACACGTTTTCCGGCATGATGTAGTTGAGATACACCGCCAGCAGCAGCGCCAGCATCATCACCACCACAGTGACCCACGGAATACCGCGTTTGGAGACCTTGCTGAATATCTTCGGCGCGTGGCCCTGTTCAGCCATGCCGTGCAGCATGCGACCAACGCCAAACACGTCGCTGTTAATCGCAGACAATGATGCGGTGATCACCACAAAGTTAAGGATACCTGCCGCCACGGTAATTCCCATGTGCTGGAAGGTCAGCACGAACGGGCTGCCATTGGTGCCCACCTGGTTCCACGGGTAGATAGACATGATGACAAACAGCGTACCGACGTAGAACACCAGAATACGCCACGGCACCGAGTTAATGGCCTTGGGAATCGAGCTTTTCGGATCTTTGGCTTCACCGGCGGTGATACCGATAATTTCGATGCCGCCGTAGGCAAACATCACCAACTGCAGCGACAGGATCATGCCGATAAACCCGTTACTGAAGAAGCCGCCATTAGACCACAGGTTATGGATACCGGTCGGCTGCCCGCCGTTGCCAATCCCCCAGATGATGATGCCGATACCGGCAGCAATCATGATGATGATGGTGGCCACTTTGAAGAACGAGAACCAAAACTCCAGCTCACCGAACACCTTCACGCTCATCAGGTTGATGGCGCCAATCACCAGCACCACGCTCAGCACCCAAATCCAATGCGGCACCTCTGGGAACCAAATCCCCATATAGATACCGAACGCCGTCACGTCGGCAATCGCGACAATCAGGATTTCAAAACAGTAGGTCCAACCGGTGATATAGCCGGCCATCGGGCCAAGGTAGTCCTGCGCGTAGCGTGAAAACGAACTGGCCTGCGGGTTGTTGACCGACATCTCGCCCAGCGCGCGCATGATGATAAAGGCGACAATACCGCCAATCAGGTAGGCCAGCAAAACGCTCGGGCCGGCCATTTTAATGGCGTCCGCCGAACCGTAGAACAGACCGGTGCCGATAGCCGAGCCAAGAGCCATAAAGCGAATGTGACGCGTACTAAGACCGCGTTTCAGCTTATTGGCCGCAGGAGCGGCGGGTGACTGTTGTTGCATGAAGATAACCCGTGTTTTTTAAACGTAAAAAAGCCACGGACAAGTCCGTGGCCCAAAATTTAGCCGGGGAATTAGGAGTGCGCGGTCACTTCGGAGCGCGAACAAACCCGGTCATAAATTGCGACCAGCACCAGCATCAGCAGCGACGGCGGCAACCATGCCAACCCTTGATCCGCCAATGGCAGGTGATTGGTCCACTCCGGCAGGAAGTGCTGGAAGGTGGACGCTTTCACCGCGTCAAGGATACCAAACAACAGGCTGACTAACATCACCGGCGCGATGATACGCGGCGCGCTGTTCCACCAGCGCTGAGTGAAACTCAGCACCACCAGCACGATACACGGCGGATAAATCGCGGTCAGTACCGGGATAGAGATCTGGATCAGATGGCTCAGGCCCAGGTTGGAAACCAGCATCGAGAACAGACCCAAAATGAACACCAGCGTCTTGTAAGAGAACGGCAGGTATTGGGCAAAGAACTCGGCACAGGCGCAGGTCAGGCCAACCGCAGTCACCATACAGGCGATAAAGATCAGCGCGGCCAGGAAGAAGCTGCCCAACCCACCGAAGGTGTTCTGTACATAAGCATGCAAGATCACCGCGCCGTTGGTAGCGTCCGGTACCAGCACACCGCTGCCGGAACCCAGCTTGAACAGGCTCAGGTAAACCAGCGTCAAACCGACACCGGCGATCAGGCCCGCCAGAATGGTGTAACGCGTCAGCAATTTGGCATCCTTCACGCCGCGGGAACGCGCAGCGTTAACAATGACGATGCCGAAGACCAGCGCGCCCAGCGTATCCATGGTCAGATAGCCGTTAACGAAGCCGGTAGAGAATGGAACGTTCTGATAGACCTCGGTGGCCGGAATTGGCGTACCCGCAGGCCAGGCCAGCGCGGCAATACCCAACGCGCCCAGCGCAACAATTTTCAGCGGTGCCAGTACGTGGCCAACGGTATCGAGCAAGCGGCCCGGATACAAAGAGATGCCGATCACCAGTGCGAAATACACTAGGCTGTAAATAAACAGCGGCATGGCACCGTCACCGGTCAGCGGTGCAATGCCCACTTCGAAGGAGACGGTCGCGGTGCGCGGGGTGGCAAACAACGGGCCAACGGCCAGATAGCAGACGGTCGCCAGCAGCAGACCGGCGCGACGACCAATTGGCGTGCTCAGGGCGTCAATGCCGCCACCGACACGAGCCAGCGCGATCACCGTCATCACCGGTAGACCGACGGCAGTGATCAGGAAGCCGATAGCTGCAGTCCAGACGTGTTCACCGGACTGTAAACCGACCATCGGCGGGAAAATGATATTCCCGGCACCGACGAATAAGGCAAAGGTCATAAAACCCAGTGCAATAATATCTTTTGACGTTAAACGATGACTCATACGATGTCGTGTTGCCTGTTCAAATGAAAAAAAGTGTCCGATACGTGGTGGCGTTATGCCCCACCCGGTTGCCGGCTTGCCATTTCATCACGAGACCAAATAAGAGCAGAAAACGCATAACGTCCGGCGTTTTGTCCTTATTCGAAAGTGACCACTCATGATGATGGGCAGAGTTTTAGGAGTTATAAATGGAGGTTTAGTCCGACAACGGGGGCTAAGTTAAACGTTTATAGCGTTGAAAGGCAAGACGCATGACAAAAAGCAGAGTTATAGACCAGATAATCTTTCGGGGCCAGTCGATCATAGTGGCTATCAATAAATATACAATACATGATTTGTATAATTTTTAAGCGACAGATTCACAAAACGTGAAGGCTTTGGCTAATGACCGCGCGAAAACGCCAATAAACAGCCAGTTTTCGCGCAGTCTGAACGGGTTTTTCGCCGTTACCAAACCTGCCGGGCAATATTCACCACGCTTTGCAGTTTATTCCACTGCTGTGACTCACTCAGGCTGTTGCCCTCTTCAGTCGAGGCAAAACCGCACTGGGTACTGAGGCAAAGTTGGCTGTGGTCGACAAACTGCGCGGCCTCCTCAAGACGCTGTTTCACCTGTTCAGGATTCTCCAGCTCGCCGTTTTTGGTGGTGATCAGCCCCAGCACCACCTGCTGTTTACCTGGCTTAATAAAGCGCAGCGGCTCAAACCCGCCGGACCGCTCATTGTCATACTCCAGGAAGAAGGCGTCGATATTCACCTGACCGAACAGGATCTCCGCCACCGGCTCATAGCCGCCCTCGGAGATCCAGGTGGAGCGGAAGTTGCCGCGGCAAACGTGCAACCCAATGGTCAGATCGTCCGGCTTGTCGGCGATCGCCGCATTCAACACATCGGCATAAATACGCGCCAGGCGATCCGGATCCTCTCCGCGCTCGCGGATCTGCCGGCGTTGTTCGTCTGAACACAGATAAGCCCAGACGGTGTCATCAAGCTGCAGATAGCGGCAACCGGCATCATAAAATGCCTTGATCGCATCGCGATAGGTTTGGGCCAGATCGTCGAAATAGGCGTTCAGATCCGGGTAGACCTGACTGTCTATGGCCTTGCGCCCACCGCGAAAGTGCAGCACGCTCGGGCTTGGAATAGTCATTTTCGGCACCGTATCACCGGCGATCGCCTTCAGGAAGCGGAAATCTGCCAGCATCGGATGCTGCGGGTTAAAGCCCAGCTTACCGACCACCTTGATGCTGCGCGCTCGGGTTTGCACGCCGTTGAACTGGATCCCCTGTTCCGCGTCATAGCCTTCCACGCCGTCCAGCCCTTCCAGAAAATCAAAATGCCACCACGCCCGGCGGAATTCGCCGTCAGTCACCACCGCCAGGCCGAGCCCTTGCTGTTTGGCCACCGCCAGACGGATCTGCTGATCCTCAACCGCCCGCAGCTCAGTAGCGTCAATATCGCCTTGTTGAAACTGTTGGCGAGCGGTTTTCAGCGCTGCGGGGCGCAACAGACTGCCGACAACGTCAGCGTGAAAAGCGTGGTTGCAATCGCACATATTATGACTCCCGGTAGCAGGTAAAAGATCGGGCCTTTACCTCAGTAATTGACAGTTTGAATTATTACGTCAGGTTATTATGGACATCCAGACGTCTAAAAAGGATAGAGAGCATGCTGTCATACCCACTGCAGGGCAGCAATAGAAGAATTTTCATTGGTAGTGAGAGAAATTCATGTTGAGGGCGAATCAACGCCCCGAGGGAAATTTATTGCAGACCCAACGCCTGGCGGGTTTTCTGCAAAGTAGCAGAAGGCAGCGGCAGATAGCCGTCATGGTTCACCAGGTTTTGTCCGGTGTCGGACAGGACGCGATCGAGAAATGCGGCGGTCAGCGGCTCCAACGGCTGGTTGGGCGCTTTGTTAATGTAAATATACAGATAGCGCGACAGCGGGTAGCTACCGTTGCGCACGTTGACGTCGTTGGGGGTGACATAGTTTTCGCCGGACTCGGCCAGGGGCAACAGCCGCACACCACTGGCGCGAAAACCAATGCTGGCGTAACCGATACTGTTCAGTGAACCGGCCACCGCCTGCACCACCGAGGCAGAACCGGGCAGTTCATTGACCCGTGGCATAAAGTCACCGCCACACAGCGCACGCAGTTTGAAATAGCCGTAGGTGCCGGATGCCGAATTACGCCCAAAGCGTTGCAGCGCACGCTGCTGCCAATCGCCGTTCAACCCCAGTTCACCCCAGCGCGTCACCGGCTGGTTTTCGCCACAGCGCAGGGTAGCGGAGAAAATTCGGTCTAGCTGCTGCAGATTAAGACCGCGCAGCGGGTTGTCCTGATGTACCAACACCACCAGCGCATCGACGGCGACCGGCACTGCCAGCGGCGCATAGCCATAGCGGTGTTCAAATGCCGACACTTCCGCCGCCTTCATCGGTCGGCTCATCGGCCCCAACTGCGCGGCCCCCGCAGCCAAAGCGGTCGGCGCAGTTGAGGAGCCCGCGGCCTGGATCTGCAAATTAACGTTGGGATAATGCTGGCTGAAGTCCTGTGCCCACAGCGCCATCAGATTCGCCAGCGTATCGGAACCGACGCTCGACAGGTTGCCGGACAGCATGCCGTCCGGCTGCGCTAATGCGCCACGGCTCACCAGCAGCGCCAGGCAAAGCAACAGCCCTCGGGTCATTCGGATCATACCAGCCTCTCGCGCGTTAATTTTTCACCGCATTCTCTGATAAAGCTGCGGGAACAATCAACCGGTTAGGCAAGGTAAAGATGAATCGGGTGCCGATGCCCTGCTCACTGAGGATCTCCAGCCGCGCGTCATGGTGGCTGAGCGCATGCTTGACGATCGCCAGCCCCAGCCCACTGCCGCCGGTCTGGCGTGAACGGGCCTTGTCGACGCGATAGAAACGTTCGGTCAGGCGCGGAATATGCTCGGCGGCGATGCCCGGCCCATTATCACTGACCTGGAACTGCGCGCCGCTTGGCGTCTGTTGCCAGCTCACTTCAATATTGGTGCCCTTTGGCGTGTGATTGACGGCGTTGTACACCAGGTTTGATACCGCGCTGCGCAGTTGGTCGTCGTTGCCGAACACCTTGAGCTGTTCGTTCACCCGGAAGCTAATCTCATGGTTGCCGCCGCTCAACGACTGCGCTTCGCGTTGCAACACCCGCAACATCAGCGGGATATCGACCCGTTCGTTCATCTCGACGTTAGGCGCCGCCTCAATCCGCGACAGCGTCAGCAGCTGTTTGACCAGCCCATCCATACGCCGGGTCTGCTCTTGCATGGTGCCCAGCGCTTTGCCGCGCAGCGAGCCATCCAGCTCTTCGTCGCTCATCATCTCCAGGTAGCCCTGCAACACCGTGAGCGGGGTACGCAGCTCGTGGCTGACGTTGGCGAAGAAGTTGCGTCGCGCGCCTTCCAGCTGGCGCATTTGGGTGACGTCACGCGCCACCATCAGTAATTGCCCTTCGGAATAAGGCATCACGCGGAATTCGACGTAGTGCTCATTGTTCAACTGCAGCGTCAACGGCCGGGTGAACTCCTGCTGTTGCAAATAGTGGCTGAACTCCGGATAACGCAGCAGGTTAAGGATGTGCTGACCATTGTCTTCCGGCCAGCGGAAACCCAGCAGATGCTGCGCCAAACCGTTACACCAAAAGATATTGCCTTCGACGGTAGTCATCACCACCGCATCGGGCAGCGATTCCGCGCCGCTGCGGAAGCGTTTGATCAACAGCGCCAGTTCACGCCGCCGACGGCGATTACGCTGCTGCATCTGGTACAGGCCGTAAAACAGCGGCTCCCAGCTCCAGCGCCCGGGTGGCGGCGTCATGCTGCGGTCAACCCACAGCCAGTGGGAAAGTTTGAGTTGGTTGTAGAAATTCCATACCAGCGCCGCCAGCACGGAGGCCAGCAGCAACCAGGGCAGATAACCGAAAATCAGCCCCAGCAACAAGGCAGGCAAGCAGAAAAGGGCCAGCTCCAGGGCCAGCCTCTTCCAGGATAGACGTTCTAGCACGGCATATTCTCCAGCGCGTCGCGATCAGTAGCGCGTTGAGAATCGGTAGCCGGTGCCCCGAACGGTTTGAACCATTTTGTCATGACCACTGGTCTCTAACGCCTTACGGAGCCGACGGATATGCACGTCAACGGTGCGGTCTTCCACATAAACGTTAGTGCCCCAGACGTGATTAAGCAACTGTTCGCGGCTATAAACACGCTCTGGATGAGTCATAAAGAAGTGCAGCAATTTGAACTCGGTCGGCCCCATATCCAGCGCCTGCTCGTTGGCCATCACCCGGTGTGAAGAAGGATCCAGGCTCAGCCCTTGCATTTCAATCACTTCTTCCACCGCCATCGGTGAAATGCGGCGCATTACCGCCTTGATGCGCGCCACCAGCTCCTTCGGCGAGAAGGGTTTGGTGATGTAATCATCCGCCCCGACCTCCAGCCCACGGACACGGTCTTCTTCTTCACCGCGTGCGGTCAGCATCATCACCGGAATATCGCGGGTCATCGCTTCACGCTTCATATGTTTAATAAACTGAATGCCGGAACCTCCGGGTAACATCCAGTCGAGCAACACTAAATCAGGGAACGGCTCAGACAGGCGCGTCACTGCGCTGTCATAATCCTCAGCTTCCAACGGTTGGTAACCATTCTGTTCCAACACAAAGCACACCATCTCACGGATCGGCGCTTCGTCTTCCACCACCAGTATGCGTCTTGCCATCGTCAATCCTGCCAATGTGTTAGCGATCACAGTTGATTGCGGGCGCCATTATGCGTCAGTTTTGTGACAGATTTATGAAATAAATAGCCATGAAATAAACCGGGTGTCATAGGCAGTAAGCATAGCGATTATTTCTAATAATACAGAAACATCATATTCCCTTTATAATCCCTGCCATTACTCTATCGCCCCGGGAGTGTCATGCGCCTGATCCACACCTCTGACTGGCATCTTGGCCAGTATTTTCTCACCAAAAGCCGCGCCGCCGAACATCAGGCTTTTCTGCGCTGGCTGATCGAACAGATCGAACAACAGCAGGTGGATGCGCTGATCGTCGCCGGGGACCTGTTCGATACCGGCTCGCCGCCAAGTTATGCCCGTGAGCTGTATAACCGATTCGTGGTGGATCTGCAGCGCACCGGCTGCCAGTTGGTGGTGCTGGGCGGTAACCACGACTCCGTGGCAACCTTGAATGAATCGCGTGAATTGCTTTCCTGCCTGAATACCACCGTGATTGCCAACGCACAGAGCGAAACCGAACAGCAAATTCTGGTGCTGAATCAGCGCGATGGTCAGCCGGGTGCGGTACTTTGTGCCATCCCTTTCCTGCGCCCACGCGATCTGCTCACCAGCCGAGCCGGCGACTCCGGAGTGCAAAAACAGCAGGCGCTGCAAGAGGCTATCGCCGACCATTATCAAAGGCTGTACCAAGCGGCCTGTGCGCGTCGCGATGCGCTGGGCTTGCCACTGCCGATTGTTGCCACCGGCCACCTGACCACCGTGGGCGTCACCACCTCCGATTCGGTGCGCGATATCTACATTGGCACGCTGGACGCCTTCCCGGCCCAGGCCTTCCCGCCGGCCGACTACATCGCGCTGGGGCATATACACCGCGCGCAGAACGTCGCCAAATCCGAACATATTCGCTACAGCGGCTCGCCGATCCCACTCAGTTTTGACGAGTTGGGCAAAGCCAAAAGCGTGTTTATGGTGGATTTCAGCGCGGGCGCTCTGCAACAGGTCACTGCGCTGGAGATCCCCAGCTTCCAACCGATGCAGCTTATCAAGGGTGATTTGGCGCAGATCGAACAACAATTGCAGCAGTTCGCCGATTATCAGGGTGAACTACCGGTGTGGCTGGACATTGAAGTGGCAACACAGGACTACCTTAGCGACATTCAGCGCCGCATCCAGTTACTGGCCGATCAACTGCCGGTAGAAGTGGTGCTGTTGCGCCGCAGCAAAGAACAGCGGCGCCAGGCCATTGAACAGCAGGACAAGGAAACGCTCAATGAACTGAGCGTCAACGAGGTGTTCGAACGGCGGCTGGCGCAGGAGCCTGAAATGGCCGAAGAACGTCGGCAACGAATGAGCCAAATGTTCCAGCAGGTGGTCGAGTCCGTGCGGCACAACGACCAGGAGCCGAGCCAATGAAAATCCTCAGCCTGAGATTAAAAAACCTCAATTCCCTGCAGGGCGAATGGAAGATCGATTTTACCGCCGAGCCCTTTGCCAGCAATGGGTTATTCGCCATCACCGGGCCTACCGGCGCGGGCAAAACCACCCTTCTGGACGCCATTTGTCTGGCGTTGTACCACCAGACGCCGCGCCTTAACGTCACGCCGAGCCAGAACGAGCTGATGACGCGCCACACCGCCGAATCGCTTGCGGAGGTCGAATTTGAAGTTAAAGGGGTCGGCTATCGCGCCTTCTGGAGCCAGCGCCGCGCCAAAAATGCCCCGGACGGCAACCTGCAGGCACCTAAAGTGGAGCTGGCGCTGCGTGAAGACGGAAAAATTCTGGCGGACAAGGTACGCGACAAGCTAGATATGACCGCCGCGATCACCGGGTTGGACTTCGGCCGCTTCACCAAATCGATGATGTTATCCCAGGGGCAGTTCGCCGCCTTCCTCAATGCCGATGCCAACGATCGTGCCGAACTGCTGGAAGAACTGACCGGCACCGAGATCTACGGCCAGCTTTCCGAGCGAGTTTTCGAACAGCATAAGCAGGCCAGGGCCGATTTGGATGCGCTGCATCAACGCGCCAGCGGCATTGAACTGCTCAATGACGAACAGCGTCAGCAGCTTGAAAACCAATTAATTGAGCTGGGAACGCAGGAAAATACCCTTGGCGAACAGGCCCACCAGCAGCAGCAGGCGCTGAACTGGTTGCAGCAGTGGCAACAAACACAACAAAAACAACAGGAATACCAACGTCAACTGAACGCGGCACAACAAGAACAGGCGGCGGCCGCACCGCAACTGCAGCAGTTGGCGCGCAGCGAGCCGGCAGAAAAACTGCGGCCGTTGCTGAATGAACGTAACCGCTGCCGCAACGATCAGCAGGCGCTGCAACAGCAGATAAGCCAATTAACGCAACAGCAAGAGCAACAGCTAGCCCAGATGGCGCCGTTGCAACAGGCGGTGGAGCAGGCCCGTGCGCAACTGCAGGCGCATGTTGAACATCAGCAGACGCAACAGCGGCTGATCGACGAGCAAGTCGTCCCGCTCGATCACCAGATTGCCCAGTTACAGAAAACGCAGGCCGATCTGCAACAGGCGTGCGATAGCGCTGCACAGCAGTATGCCCAGCAAAAAACAGCGCTGGAACAACTCGAGGTTCAGCGAAGCCAGTTGACCGCACAGGCCGGGCAGCATCAGGAAAAACTTAACGGCCTCACCGCCGCGCTGACGGCGCAGCAAAAACAGCAAAATACGCTGGAAGCCCAGTCGCCCCTGATGACACTGCGCCAGCGCCAGACCGAACTGGCCGAGCTGCGCCCGGTACGCCAGCAGTTATTTACCCTGTCTTCCCTGTTTAGCCAGGTCAGCGAACGTCTGGAGCAGCAGCGCAAGGAGTTTGCCGCCCGCCAGACGCAACTCGGCGAACATGAAAAACAGCTCGAAGAGACGCGGCAGCAGTATAAACAGCAAAAAGCCCACCAGACAGACGTGGAGAAAGCCCTCGAGCTGGAACAGCGCATCGTCAGCCTGGAAGCCGAGCGCGCCCGCCTGCAAACCGGTGAACCCTGTCCGCTGTGCGGCTCCTGCAGCCACCCGGCCATTGAGCAGTATCAGGCGGTAAAACCTTCTGAAACCGCATTGCGCCTGGCCCAGATGCGCGCCACAACCGAGGCTTTGTATACTCAGGGCACCGAACTGCGCACCCGTTGCGAAAGCCTGAAAGAACAGCAACAGCGCCAACAGCAGCTCATCACGCAAGACGAGCAACAGTTGGCTACTCACCTGCAGCAGTGGCAAACCCTCAGTACACCGCTGGTATTTGACTTTACCCTGCAAGACGCCGACCGCCTGAGCCAATGGCTGAACGCCTGCGACAACGAAGAACGTCAGGGTCAGGCCGCCCTGCTGCTGCACGAACAGGCGTCGCACGCCGTGCAGCAGGCCAAAGACCAATTGGCCACACTGCAAACGCAACAGCAGCAGGCGCACCAAGAGAAAGCACGGCTGGACGAGCGTTTCATCCTGCTGGAGAAAAGCCACGCAGAGGCCCAGTTGCAACAGCAGCGGCTGCAGCAACAGTGGCAGGACGGCGAACGAGTCCTTGGCGAGCAACGTTCGCAGCGTCTGGCCCTGTTTGGCGAACAGCAAATCACCCAGGTGCGCGAACAGTTACGCGCCCGGCAAACGGCCTGCGAGCAGGCCAGCCAGCAGGCGGCCGAACAGTGGCAGAAAGCCCAGGAGCAACGCGATCGGCTGAGCGGCCAGTTGGCCGGGTTACAACAGCAACTGCTGCAACAGACCGAGCGGCTGCAACAGGCGGAACAAGTGTGGCTACAGGCGTTGGCCGCCAGTGAATTCAGCGACGAAGCCAGCTTCAGCGCCGCACTGTTGGATGACGACCAGCGCCGACAGCTGCAACAGCGCAAAGAACAGCTGCAACAACGCCAGGTTGAAGCCAGCGCCCTGCTGGCACAGGCCGTTGACAGCCTGAAACAGCAGTTGCAACAGCGTCCCGAAGGGCTGGATGAGCATCAGACCGATCCCCATGCCCAGAGCCAGAGTCTGGCAGCGCTGGCGCAGCAGTTAAAAACCTTGCAGCTACGCCAGGGCGAAGTGCGCAATCAATTAGAAAGCGACACTGCCCGCCGCATCAATCAGCAGTCGCTGTTTGAGCAAATCAGCCAGAGCCAGAGCCAGTACGACGACTGGAGCTATCTCAATCAGCTTATCGGCTCCAAAGAAGGGGATAAATTCCGTAAGTTTGCCCAGGGGCTGACGCTCGATCACCTGGTGTATCTGGCCAATAACCAGTTGGGACGGCTGCACGGGCGCTATTTGTTGCAACGAAAAACCAGCGATGCGCTGGAGCTACAGGTAGTGGATACCTGGCAGGCGGACGCGCTGCGCGATACCCGCACCCTGTCCGGCGGTGAAAGCTTCCTGGTGAGCCTGGCGCTGGCACTGGCGCTGTCTGACCTGGTCAGTCACAAGACCAGTATCGACTCGCTGTTCCTCGACGAAGGCTTTGGCACGCTGGATGCGGAAACCCTGGATACCGCGCTGGATACGCTCGACAGCCTGAACGCCTCCGGGAAAACCATTGGTGTGATCAGCCACGTGGAAGCCATGAAAGAACGGATCCCGGTACAAATTAAGGTGAAAAAGGTCAACGGGCTCGGCATCAGCCGGCTGGAGCCGCAGTTCCGGCTGGAATAACCCAGCTCTGATTGAGAAAGAGGGTTGCAGCACCGGCGAAAGGGAGCCTGTGCCTAGTGAACCCCAGGGTTAACCCGCTTTAGCACCGGGCGTCAAACACCCGGATGCCATACTGCGGAAAAGCGGCGTCGGCGGAAACCAACGTCAGCCCTTCGGCCTGCGCCTGGGCGATCAGCATGCGATCAAAAGGATCCTGATGATGCGGCGGCAACTGGCCCGCCTGCTGACCGTGAAAGGCCGCCATCGGCAACGGCAAAAAATCTTCTGCCTCAATTATCTCGAAGATATCCTCCGGCAGCGTCAGCTTGCCCTGCGCACGCTTAATCGAAATCTCCCAAATGCTGGCCGCGCTGACATACACCACGTTGCCGGGATCGGCGATCTGCCTTCTAGCGTTCTCCCCCAGGCTGGGATCGTCTATCAACCACCACAACAGCACATGGGTATCCAGCAGCAGACGTTTCACTCGTCGCCCTCAAACAGTGCGGTGATGTCTGCATCGCCATCATTAAAATTGTCCGGTACGGTGAATTGGCCCCTTGCAGCACCCGGTTTGCGGGTTTGCCCCTTGATGGCCACCAGCTGAACATAAGGCTTCCCTGCTTTCGCTATAATCACGGTCTCTCCCTGTACGGCTTTATCCGCCAGTTGGCTCAGGTTGGATTTGGCTTCGTGCATATTGGCCTGAATAGGCATACGCGATCTCCTTAGCTAAGTTAGCTAAAGCATAGAGGGGAGTCCAGTTTTTGTACAGTGGATTGATTAAAGCGCGAGCAGGCCCGCGCTTTTTTGCAACGGTAATTAAAGTTGCGGCCACAGCCACGCCGCGCCGCGCACGCCGCTGGAATCGCCGTGAACCGCCTTGCGGATCGGGGTTTCGCATTCGCCACCGAACACCCAGGATTTCACCAACTGCGGCACCCGCTGGTACAACCGATCCACGTTGCTCATCCCCCCGCCCAGCACCACTATGTCCGGATCAAAAATATTGATCACATGCGCCAGCGATTTCGCCAGCCGCAGCTCGTAACGGCTGATGGCCTGCTCCGCCACCGCATCCCCTTGTGCCACCAACGTCATGATTTCATGACCTTTTAGCGGATTGCCGCTCAGGCGTGCATAGTCGGTGGCAAAGCCGGTGCCGGAGATAAAGGTTTCAATACACCCCTGCTTACCGCAATAACAGGGAACCTCTGCGCGAAAACGCAGCTCGTCATCATCCAGCCACGGCAGCGGGTTATGCCCCCACTCGCCAGAGATGCCATTACCCCCCGAGTGCGCCTGGCCGTTAATCGCCACCCCGGCGCCACAACCGGTGCCAATAATCACCGCAAATACGGTTTGCTTGCCGGCCGCTGCACCATCGGTGGCTTCCGACACTGCCAGGCAGTTGGCATCGTTGGCAATACGCACTTCACGGGCCAGCATCGCCGACAGGTCTTTATCCAGCGGTTGGCCGTTGAGCCAGACCGAGTTGGCGTTTTTGACCAGCCCGGTATAGGGCGACAGCGTGCCGGGAATGCCGACGCCGACCGAGCCTTGCTGGCCGGTATTTTCTTCTGCCAATTTCACCAGACCGGTAATCGCATCCAGCGTTTGCTGATAATCATGGCGCGGCGTGGCGATGCGATGGCGGAACAGTTCCTGCCCATCGTTGGCCAACGCGATCACTTCAATTTTGGTGCCACCCAGGTCGATACCAATGCGCACGATTTTTCTCCTCAATGCACAACAACGTTGCCACAGCCTAATATATTCAGTTGCCAGGATCACTCAATCAGCGCCGAGTGTGACGGTGATGGCAATTTCTGCATCGGATTCGCACCCGCTACCGATTATTAATTAGCCATCGGGTACACTGCATTTAATCAGTTAACTTATTGATAACATTTTCCGCATCATAAAATCCGGAGAGCAGCGATGAAACCTGCCATATTGATCGTCGACGACGACCCCGCCATTTGTGATCTACTTTGCGACGTCCTCAACGAGCATGTGTTTAGCGTGCATGCCTGCCACCGGGGCAGCGAGGCGTTAACCTTACTCAGCCAGCAACCGGATATTGCGCTGGTGCTGCTTGATCTGATCCTGCCGGACACCAACGGCCTGCTGGTGTTGCAGCAGATCCACCGTCTGCGCCCGGATCTGCCGGTGGTGATGCTGACCGGTCTGGGGTCCGAGTCCGACGTGGTGGTCGGTCTGGAAATGGGGGCCGACGACTACATTGCCAAACCCTTTAACCCACGCGTGGTGGTCGCCCGCGCCAAGGCGGTGTTACGCCGTACCGGTGCGCTGGCGCTGGAGCCGGCCACCGCTGGTCGGAACAAACCCGAAGGCTGGCAGTTCAACGGCTGGTGCCTGGATACTGCCCGCTGCACCCTACACAACCCGCAGCGACAACCGGTCGATCTGACCCAGGGCGAATACGGCCTGCTGCTGGCGCTGGTACAGCACGCGCGCAAAGTACTGACCCGCGATCGCCTGCTTGAGCTGACCCACAGCGAAACGCTGGAGGTGTTCGATCGCACCATCGACGTGCTGATCATGCGGCTGCGACGCAAGATCGAGATCAACCCGCATCAACCCGAGTTGATCCGCACCATTCGCGGGCTGGGCTATGTTTTCGCCGCCGACGTCAGCCAGCCGGTGGCTGCCGCCTGATATAATCCTGCAGTTCCGACAAGGGGCGTGCGCCATCGATCGCGTTGGCGCACAGTAGATTGAACCGCGCACAGGCATGCGCCAATTGCAGCGTCTCGGCCAAAGGCCAGTTTTCATGGCTGGCGTACAGCACCCCGGCGCAGAAGGCATCCCCGGCACCAACGCTGCCGACGATTTCAGTTTCGCCAACCTGCCACGACGGTTGCCAGCGCGCTTCACCGCCTTTCTCCAGCCCATATGCACCTTCCGGGCAGTGGATCACCACTCGCCGCCGCACACCGGCCAGCAATAGCTGTTCTGCGGCCTCGGCCATCAACTGCGGTTGCACCGCGCCATTGGCCGCACGCAATGCCAGCCCGGTAAACTCACCGCCCTCCAGCTCGTTGATCACCAGATAATCCAGCCAACGCAGCGCCGGTAGCACCAGCGGTCGATAGTGCGGATCGCCCTGGCGCGACACCAAATCCAATGAAGTTTGATAACCACGCTGCTGCATTTGCGCCAGCAGGCGGGCGCTGCGGGTGCCGAATTCCTCATCCGGGCGATCCAGGCTGTCGAGCAGCAGCAGATAACCCAGATGGAAAATTTTATGTTCAGTGTGCAGTTGGTCGAAATCGGCCAGATCCAACTGCCGGTTGGCCCCCGGCGCGTGAAAAAACGTCCGTTGCCCGCCCGGTTCGGTCATCACCTGCGACATGGCGGTCATCGCCGTTTCGCTACGTCTGACCAGGCCACTGTCGACCCGGTGCTGCGCCAGCATCTGCAGGATATAGTCACCGTCTGCGTCGCAGCCGATCAACCCGAGCGCCGCCAGCGGTAACCCGGTCTCCATGCGTGCCAGCGTCAGCAACACATTAAGCGGAGCGCCGCCGGTAGCGCGTTGGCTATGTTCTATCTCGACCAACCAGCCCGGCTGCGGCCAGTGCGCAATTTGATGCACATGATCCACCAGCATATTGCCGGCCGAAACAATGCCACGCCGGGTCATCACAACCGCCCGGCGCTGCCGAAAATATGCATTTGCTGCTGCACCACTTCGCTGATCGACTGCTCCACCGCCAGCAACACTTCGGCGAATTCATCGTAAATCGCGTGGCGTTGCGTTATCCGCTGCTCCACCGCCCCCAGCGCCGCCTGAGACATGCCGGTATAGAAATTGATTTTGTGAATTCCCAGGCCAATGGCGCGTTTGAAATCAGCATCGCTAATGCCGGAACCGCCGTGCAGCACCAGCGGGATCCCCGCCTGCTGCTGGATAGCCGCCAGCCGTTCAAAATCGAGCTTCGGCTCGCCTTTATATTTGCCGTGCGCATTGCCAATCGCCACCGCCAGCGCATCAATGCCGGTCAATTCGACAAATTCACGTGCTCGCTGCGGGTCGGTAAATTTATTGCTGTCAGCCTCGCCGTACAGCGCGCCGCCTTCGTCACCGCCGACCGCACCCAGCTCAGCCTCAACCGAGACGCCGACCGCGTGACACATGCGCACCACCTCCTGCGTCTGACGCACGTTCTCTTCGTAGCTCAGGCCGGAACCGTCGAACATCACCGAGCTGAATCCCAGCCGCAGCGCCTGCACCACCGCCTCGAAATGCAGGCCATGATCCAAATTCAACACCACCGGGATATCATGCTGCGCCACTTCACTTTTAATCGCCGCCACCAGGGACTCCAGCGAGACGTACTTAAAGTGCACTTCGGCAATATTGATAATAAACGGCGAACGCGCCGCCTGCGCCGCAGCGAACAACGCGCGCAGGAAATGGCTGTCGAGCACGTTGAATGCGCCCAGCGCATAGCCGTGTTGGCGAGCCTGCGCCAACCCCTGCGCCAATGAAATTAATGCCATGCTGGTTCTCCTTAAGCGATAAAGCGCAAATATTCATGACACAGCAACCACTGCGGTGGCTGGTCCTCTTCAATCTGGCTAAAGCGGCTGAGCGGCTGCAGGAAACGGTTGTCGTTATCGTCATCGTTTACCGTCGAGACTTCCCCTACCAAAACGTCTCCGAAGCCCTCTTCGCCCCAGAAACTGTGATAGATACCCGGCGTGAGACAGATGCTTTCTCCCGGCGCCAGGCGCAGGCGCGAACCGGCGGCGTGGGTCTGTCGACAGCCATCCAGCGTCACGGTCACGGCGGTCTCGGCCAGCCCTTCCCGAGAGTCTGCGTTGTGCAGTTCAACGATCAGGTTGCCGCCGCCGCGGTTAATAATGTCTTCCCGTTTACGCCAGTGGAAATGCATTGGCGTCACCTGAGCTTCGCGGCAATGCATGATTTTCTCCGCATAACCTTTGGCGTAAGGCTGTCCGCCGGGTGAACCGTTGCGCAGGGTAAACAGCGTTAGCCCCTTGCGGGCAAAATCATCGTCGCCGAACGCCGTGACGTCCCAACCCAGTTTCAGGTCAAACACCTCCTGCCACGGCTGGCGATCGAGCTGCTGCCAGACCGAGGGGCTAAAATGGGCGAAGGGCGGCAGCTGGACGTCAAAACGGGCAAAAAAGTGTTGGGTTTGCTGCAGAATTTGATTCACGGCGGAACGGTTCATGGTACCTCCGCAAGCGGTAGAGGAATGAGGGGCCCAGTCTGGCAGGCCCCGCCGATAACAGGTTATTTCACCGTCCAGCCTTTGTAGCTGCCGATATTGTTTTTATCGATCATGGTTACCGGGATCAGCACCGGCGCGGTTGGCGCAGGTTTACCCTGCAGAATGTCGTAACCGATCTCGACCGCCTTGGCCGCCATCACCTGAGGATCCTGCGCCGGCGTCGCGACAAACAGCGATTTCCCGCCGCGCTTGAGCGCCTCTTCCCCGTCCGGCGATCCATCCACGCCAACGATAAAGAACTCGCTGCGCTGCGCCTGTTTGGCCGCCAGATCGGCGCCGATCGCCGTAGGATCGTTAATCGCAAACACGCCGTCGATCTTCGGATTGGCCGCCAACAGCGCGGTCATGATCTCCAGCCCACCTTCACGGCTGCCCTTGGCATTCTGGTTATAAGACAGCAGTTTGATCTCCGGGTGTTTCTTCAACTCGGTCATGCAGCCTTCGACCCGGTTTTGTACCGCGGACACCGGTGGCCCGTTGATGATCACCACGTTGCCCTTCTCTTTCAGGCGATCGCTGATGTATTTACAGGCCATCGCGCCGGCCTGGGTGTTATCCGAGGTGATGGTGGCATCGGCACCTTCGGCCGCCACGTCAACCGCCACTACCACGATACCGGCATCCTTGGCGCGTTTTACCGCCGGGCCGATACCCTTGGAATCCGCGGCGTTCAGGATGATCATATCGACCTTGGCAGCGATAAAGTTATCGATCTGCGCCACCTGCTGGCCAAGATCGTAACCGCTCGACACCAGCGTCACGTTGACCTTATCGCCGGCCAACTCGCGCGCCTTCATTTCTGCACCCTTGGTGATCTGGACAAAGAACGGGTTGGCCAAATCGCCCACCGTCACCCC
The DNA here is from genome assembly GCF_000347995.1 of Serratia sp. S4. Classification (NCBI taxonomy): domain Bacteria; kingdom Pseudomonadati; phylum Pseudomonadota; class Gammaproteobacteria; order Enterobacterales; family Yersiniaceae; genus Serratia; species Serratia sp. S4. Next base: position 1,090,431 of record NZ_KB661120.1, on the reverse strand, counting down.
AATCGATTTCAACTCTTTTGCCTGCACCAACGAGGCACTGCCGAGCGCGGCAGTAACCAGCAAAGCGGTAATCAATGGTTTGAAACGCATAGTGTTTTCCTCATTATTTTCCGATCTACGAAAACCTGCCCCGGTGGGCGCCGACCTTTCTTTATCACTCACCCCGCAGCTTGAAAGACACCGGGTAAGTTAGTGTTGGTAGTTGCGGGTGCGATATTTGTCGATTAGCACAGCTATGATGATCACCGCCCCTTTGATCACCAATTGCCAGAAGTATGAGACGCCCATCAGCGTCATGCCGTTGTTCAAAGTGGCGATAATCAGCGCCCCCACCAGCGTGCCGGTAATGGTGCCAATGCCGCCGACAAAGCTGGTGCCGCCGAGGATCACCGCGGCAATCGCATCCAGCTCATAGCCCATGCCGAGGTTGCCGTTGGCGCTGTACAACCGTGAGGCACTCATTATTCCCCCCAACCCTGACAGCAAACCGCTCATGCCGTAGACGAACAGCAGCACCGCACCGACCTTAATCCCGGTCAGGCGTGCCGCCTGCATGTTGCCACCCACCGCGTAGATATGAACTCCCAGCGTAGTGCGGCGCAGAATGAACCAGCACAGCGCGATCACGGCAAAGGCGATAATTACCAACCAGGGGATCGGCCCCAGATACGAGTTGCCGATCCATTCGAAACTGATATCGGAATTGATGATGGTGGTGCCGTCGGCCAGCAGATAAGCCGCGCCGCGCAGTGCGGTATAGGTCCCTAGCGTGACAATAAACGGTGGTAAACCGGCGTAGGCCACCAGAAAACCGTTAAACAATCCCATACCCAAACCGGCCAGCAGCGCCAGTGGGATAGACAGCCCGGCCAGGCCCGGCATCAGTGAAACCGCCATCGCCACCACCGCCGTGGTGCCCAGCATCGAGCCAACAGAAAGATCGATACCGCCGGTCAGGATGATGAAGGTCATACCCGCCGCCAGCACGATGTTAATCGACGCCTGCCGGGCAATATTCAGCAGGTTGGCGTCGGTAAAGAAATTCGGTGCGACAAAGCCGAAAACGGCGACGATCAGGATCAATATCGGCAAAATGCCGACGGTTTGCATCATATCGCCCAACAATGCCCGTTTCAGCGTGGGATTTTTTGCGGCGGGTGGCAGCGGGTTCGAAGTCATGACAGGCTCCTTGAGCGTAGGGATAGAATTATTCATGGCTGGCCGCCTCCAGGGCGGGTTCGACGCCGGTGGCCAGCGTCATGATGCTCTCCTGGCTGATCTCGGTGCCGCTCAATTCCCCGGCAATACTGCCTTCGTGCATCACATAAACCCGGTCACTCATGCCAACCACCTCGGGCAGTTCACTGGAGATCATCAGGATCGCCACTCCCTGCTGCGCCATCTGACTCATGATGCGATAAATTTCGCTTTTGGCACCCACGTCAACGCCGCGAGTGGGCTCATCGAGGATCAGAATACGCGGGCCGATCGCCACCCAGCGTGAAATCAGCAGCTTCTGTTGGTTGCCGCCGGACAACCCACCGGCCCGTACCTGAGCATGCGGCACGCGGATATTCAGCAGGCCGATGGCGTCGCTGGAAATACTCTGAGCCTTACGCCGATTCAGCAGGCCATAACGGCCGTCACGCTCCAGCGTCGCCATCACGATATTTTCATGCGCTGCCAGATCGAGAAACAGGCCCTGCTCTTTGCGGTTTTCGGTGAGAAAACCGATGCCCAGCGCAATGGCGTCACGCGGTGAACGGATATTGACCGGCTTACCGTCAATTTCCACCGTACCGCCGCTGGACTTGCGCACGCCGAAAATCAGCTGCGCCAGTTCGGAGCGGCCGGCGCCCACCAGCCCGGCCAGGCCGACGATCTCACCGGCACGCACCTGCAGGCTGACCGGTTTCACCTTCTTGCCGTCGGTCAGGCCATGCAGCGTAAGGCGCGGTTCGCCCACCGCAATGCCCTGCTCCTTGTTGAACAGATCGCTCAACGGGCGACCCACCATCATGCGTACCAATTCGCTGGCGGACAGTTTGTCGCGCATCAGGCTGCCAACGTACTGGCCGTCGCGCAGCACGCTAACGCGATCCGACAGCTCGTAGACTTCCGCCATGCGGTGGCTGATGTAAATGATCGCCATCCCCTCATCGCGCAGTCGCTTGATCAACTCAAACAGCCGATGCGTCTCACGCGAAGACAGCGCCGCCGTCGGTTCGTCCATCACCAGGATGCGGCTGTTGCGGTGCAACGCGCGGGCGATTTCCACCTGCTGCTGTTCGGCAATGGTTAATTTCATCACCCGATCGCCGGCGCTGAACTGCGCGCCCAAACGATCGATGACTTTCTGTGCTTCCAGCAACATCTGCTGGCGCTTCACCAGGCCGCCGCGCTGGATCTCGCTGCCCAGAAAAATGTTCTCCGCCACCGTCAGATTCGGTGCCAGATTCATTTCCTGGTAAATCAGCGTGATGCCCGCCGCCAGGGCATCTTTTGGCCCTTTAATGGCAAATGGCTGCCCATCGATAAAAATTTCCCCGCTGCTGGCGATATAAGCGCCGGCCAATATTTTCATTAAGGTGCTTTTACCCGCGCCGTTTTCACCCATCAGCGCGTGGATCTCACCGCTATAAACCGTCAGGTTGACGCCCTTCAGCGCGTAAAACTGACCAAAACTCTTGGCGATGTTGTGCATTTCCAGGATCGGGGTCGCGCTCATCGTCATACCTCGGGTTGCGGTTCGGATTGAGTGCAGTTAACCACGCCTAAATAAATGCAAAATGTCAGCGGTCGTTCATCTTTGTCATATTGTTAATGGGACGGGGATTTATAATGCGGACAGTCAGTTACGGGGGATCCAATGCGCAGACTGCCTTTCCTTGCCGGTGCACGTGGGCGCCTGCTGATGTTCAACCTGTTGGTGGTGGCGGTGACGCTGATGGTCAGCGGCGTGGCGATCGTCGGCTTTAACCATGCGGGCAAGCTGCAGGAACAAGTTCAGGCGCAAACGCTAAATGAGATGAACGGCAGCATGGCGCTGAGCCGGGATACTTCGAACGTGGCGACCGCCGCCATTCGGCTATCGCAGGTGGTGGGTGCGCTGGAGTATCAGAGCGAGTCAGCCCGGCTGAAGCAAACCCAGCTGGCGCTGCAGGCCTCGCTCAGCCGACTGGCGGACGCTCCGCTGGCACATAGCGAGCCGGAGCTGGTTCAACGCATCATCAGCCGCAGCAACGCATTGGAAACCAGCGTGACCCGCATGCTGGATCTCGGTCACGCACGGCATCTGCAACGCAATATCCTGCTCAGTGGGCTGTATCAGGCGCAGAGCACGCTGCGGCATATTGCCAGTCTCAACCAACGTAATAATCAGAACCCGCCCTCGCTGCCGCTGCTGAGCCAGATCGACCGGCTGCTGGCGATCGCCATTCAAACCCCGACGCCCAAGGCCGCCGCCCAGCAACTCGACAGCGTGATGGCCTACTGGCCGCAGCACAGCCCGGATGCCTTGGTCGACGAGAAAATGCGCCAGTTCCGCGACAGCGAACAACGCCTGCTGCCAGAAACGCTGGAGCTGGAGCAAAGCGATCTGGCCCTGGCCTATTACACCTACCATATCAAAGCCTTAGTAGCGATGCTCAATGACGACATCAATCTCTACGTACAGAAGGTGGCGGACGAGTCGGAGCTGCGCACCCATCAAACCCATCGCGAACTCAGCTCCATCAGCTGGTTTATCGGCCTGTTCGCGCTGCTGGCGCTGGTGATTACCGGCTTCGCCGGGTGGTATATCTACCGTAATCTGGGATCGAACCTGACGGCGATCGCCGGCGCCATGACGCGGCTGGCGCGCGGCGAACGTGACGTCAGTGTGCCTGCGCTGCAGCGCCGTGACGAACTGGGCGATTTGGCGCGGGCATTCAACGTCTTTGCTCGCAATACCGCCTCGTTAGAGCAAACTTCTCGCCTGTTGAAAGAGAAAAGCACCCAGCTGGAAACCACCTTTCTGGCAATGCGCGACGGCTTTGCGCTGTTTGATAACGACGGCCAACTGGTGGTATGGAACCCGCAATATCCGCTGCTGCTGGGGCTAAACGAACACCAGTTGCACCGGGGCCAACACTACCGTGAACTGCTGCAACACGTGACGCCCCCGGCGGGTCAGCGCTGGGAAGCGGTGCTGGCCAACCTGTCCAGTGAACTGCCGCAGCCGCAGGAACTTCGCCTGAGCGACGGCCGCACCGTCGAGCTGCGCTTCAGTCCGGTACCGAACCGTGGGGTGGTCAACGTGGTGTTGGAGCGTACCGAGCGCAAAGCGCTGGAAGAGGCGCTGCTGCACAGCCAGAAAATGAAGGCGGTCGGTCAGCTCACCGGCGGCCTGGCGCATGATTTTAACAACCTGCTGGCGGTGATTATCGGCAGCCTGGAACTGACCACCCAACAGACTCAGGACGCCCAAACCGAACAGCGCATTGCCCGGGCTCTGAAGGCCGCCGAACGTGGTGCACAGCTCACCCAACGGCTGCTGGCATTTTCGCGTAAACAGGCGTTGCATCCGCAGGCCATCACGCTACAGACGCTGGTAGAAAACCTGCAGGAGTTGCTGCGTCATTCACTGCCTACGACGTTGTCGCTAAGCATTGAGACTCAGCGACCCGGCTGGCTGGCGTGGGTGGATGCCAATCAGTTGGAAAACGCGCTGATCAACCTGGTAGTCAACGCCCGGGATGCCATGGATGGCCGCAGCGGCGTGGTCAAGATCCGTATCTACAACCAACGAGTGGTGCGCAGCGGTGGCAAGAAACAGGACATGGTGGCGCTGGAGGTGATCGACACCGGCTGCGGCATGTCGGAGGAAGTGAAAGCGCAGGTGTTCGAACCTTTCTTCACCACCAAGGCAGTGGGCAGCGGCAGCGGGCTGGGGCTGTCGATGGTTTACGGCTTTGTTCGCCAGTCCGGCGGCCGGGTGCAGATTGAAACCGCACCGGGCGAAGGCACTCTGGTGCGTCTGCAACTGCCGCGCGCCCCGGCACCGGCAATCGCCCAAGCACCGCCCCTGCCGCTCGAAGAAAGCGACGGCACCGACAGTCTGGTGTTGGTGCTGGAAGATGAAAACGACGTGCGCCATACGCTGTGCGAACACCTGCATCAGCTCGGCTACCTGACGCTGGACTGCGCAGACAGCCATGAAGCGCTGGCGCTGCTGCGCCAGACGCCGGATATTGGGGTGCTGGTCAGTGACCTGATGCTGCCGGGCGAACTGGACGGCGTGCAGGTGATTGGGCTGGCGCGAGAGATTAATCCGCGCCTTACCGCGCTGCTGATCAGCGGTCAGGATATACGCCGTCACCACGAAGACACACTGCCCAACGTTGAACTGCTGCGCAAGCCTTTCAGCCAGCGGCAACTGGCGTTGGCACTGCAACGGGCACGCCGCTCAAACGCGGCCGCTGACGCAATTCGGAGGGAATGAGGCGATTTTTCGCCCCTGATTCGTTATTATGCCGCCCTGCTTTTGATGAATAAGCGTGCCAGATGCACGCCCAGCCAGGGATAACATTATGCTGTGGTTTAAGAATTTGATGGTTTACCGTTTGAGCCGCGAAGTGGCGTTAAACGCGGATGAAATGGAAAAACAACTCAGCGCTTTTGCTTTCACCCCGTGCGGCAGCCAGGACATGGCGAAAACCGGCTGGGTTTCTCCGATGGGTTCCCACAGCGAGTCACTGACGCACGCGGTTAATGGCCAGATCGTTATTTGCGCGCGCAAGGAAGAGAAAATCCTGCCGTCGCCGGTCATCAAACAAGAGCTGCAGGCCAAGATTGAACGCCTGGAAGGTGAACAACACCGTAAGCTGAAGAAAACCGAGAAAGACGCGCTGAAAGACGAAGTGCTGCACAGCCTGTTGCCACGCGCCTTTAGCCGCTTTAATCAGACTTTTATGTGGATCGACACGGTTAATGACCTGATTATGGTTGATGCCGCCAGCGCCAAACGCGCGGAAGACACTCTGGCGCTGCTGCGCAAAAGCCTGGGTTCACTGCCGGTAGTGCCCTTGACCATGGAAAGCCCGATCGAACTGACGCTGACCGAGTGGGTACGCTCTGGCGAGCTGCCGGCCGGCTTTATCATTCAGGACGAAGCAGAGTTGAAGGCAATTCTGGAAGACGGCGGCGTGATCCGCTGCAAGAAACAGAACCTGATCAGCGATGAGATTGCGGTACATATCGAAGCCGGCAAGCTGGTGACCAAGCTGGCGGTGGACTGGCAGGAGCGCATTCAACTGGTGCTGGCAGACGACGGTTCGCTGAAGCGTTTGAAGTTCGCCGATACGCTGCGCGAGCAGAACGACGATATCGATCGTGACGACTTCGCCCAGCGTTTTGACGCCGACTTTATCCTGATGACCAGCGAACTGGCGGCGTTAATCAAGAACACCATCGAAGCCCTGGGTGGCGAAGCCCAGCGTTAAGGACACAAAGGCGCAAATCGCTGCGCCTTTGTTCCACATGAGTAGCGTTGCAACACAGATAGCATACCCAAATTAATTGGAGTTGCAGCTAGGCGGCAAGTGCGGGAATCCCCAGGAGCTTACTCAAGTAAGTGACTGGGGTGAGCGCACGCAGCCAACAACGCTGCAGCTTCAAGTAAGAAGGGTATGGGTTATTTACTTAAATAACGGCACAGATAGGCGGTCGCGTCGGCCACCTGCAGGTTGAACTCACTGTGTGCCGGTACGAAGAACTTCTCACCCGGCATAAACACCTGCCAGTCCGGCGAGCCCGGCAGCAACACTTTCAACGCGCCGGTAATCACGGTCATTTCTTCCGGCAGGGCGGTGGTGAAGGTGTACTCTCCCTCTTCCATGACACCGACGCTGGTAAGGCCGATGCTGCTACTATCGAAACCGATAGACTTCACTTTTCCGGCAAAATACTCGTTTACTTTCAGCATAGACTGACACCCGCGTAATCAACTTTATGGGAAATCCATATTGGGGGATTGCGGTTGATCTGTCACTGGTTTTTCTCGCGAAATGCGATCGTGGCGCAGAGTAAAACGCTGCCAAGCGGTTGACCGTCAGCCTGCCGTTCTGGATAAAAAGGCAAAATACTGGCAAGCAAAGAAAACTCGGCCATTTCAGTACATTTTATCTTCTTTTGAATCAATTAAATAAATACCACCCTATTAACTTAACAGCCCAAGCCGATGCGCAGACTTAAGTAGTTCAGTTACCTTGTGCGCTTTAAGCTTGCGCATAGTATTCAGGCGATGAGTCTCAACCGTTTTAATGCTAATATTCAGTAGTTCAGCAATATTGCGATTAGCGTTACCTTCACTGATCAGTTGAAGAACCTGATGTTCGCGGCAAGTGAGCAAAGTGAGATTTTTTAGCTCACGACCCAAATCGGCAATGGCAAACTGATTCAAACAAGGATCGAGATACTGTTTTCCAGCAGCCACGCTGGTTATTGCACTCAACAAAACCATTTGCGAGCTGGTTTTTAGCACATATCCCATAGCACCGGCACGTATCACTCGGCTGGCTGTCAATTCGTCCTGTGTTGCGGTGAGTACAAGTATTCGCAAGGCAGGCCAACGCTGGCAAAGTTGAGGTATGACATCCAAGCCGCTCAGTCCCGGCAAGCCCAGATCGAGAATGACGATATCCGGTGTAAATTCGCGACAGGCGGCATATATGGAAAGGCCATCTTCAATCTGCCCCACGACCTGGTAACGAGGGTACGCCGAAAGAAGATTCTTCACGCCGTGAATAATCAACTGATGATCATCAACTATTAACACGCGGTATGAGTTCATATTAATATTAAACCTCGCAGAAAAACGGTCACTATTGATGCTCAAAATGTGAATCCGACAGGCTATGGATCAACTGACGCAGAAGGAAGAGCGTCTTTTGTTGCGGTATTAAACCGCCGAGCATCTGAAACTCCATTTCAACAATAAGATCTACCGCCGTTTGCAGCCCAGCTTGCCCACATAAGCCTTTCATCGTATGTAAAAGCCTGTTCATCGACTCCCGCTGATAATCGTGCTGCTCAGCACCGTCCAACAACCGAAATAACTCGTCGCAGACTTTATTTCGTACCGGTGATACTGCCATAGGGAGCATGGGCTCCCCGGGATCCTTTTGAAGGATTAGAGTGATATTGCGTCTTAATTGATACTCGGCAGTGAGCTCCAGCATTTGTGAAAGATCGCTTAGAGTCACCGGCTTAGAAAGGTAGTCATTCATTCCCGCATGTATGGCGCGTTCTTTTTCTTCGGTCTTGGTGTTAGCCGACAGAGCAACAATCATGCAATCGGCGTCCTGCACTTGGGCGTCATTCCGCCATAAACGGGTGATCTCCAGGCCATCACTGCCCGACAGCAATATATCCATCAGAACCAAATCAAAACGATAAAGCTGACCCAGCTGCAATGCCTGTTCCCGATTTTCGGCCAGGTAAACCTGCTGCCCCAAACGCTTGAGCATTTCTCCGATAATTTCGCGATTAGTTAAAATATCGTCCACCAGTAAGACACGCATGCGCCAAGGTTGAAGGGGGACGACATCCTTAACAGACGGGGTAATTCCTACCAACAAACGTTTGGTTATCTCGTTCAGACGACCTGGTAAAAACTGCAGGTCACTATTGGACAGCTCGTCAGAAGGATCTCCAGTCAGGCACGATACCCCCCATGCCATCAACTGCGGATGCAATGCTACGGGCGCAAAAATCCCCCCCCGCAAGGGTTCAGGCACACTGAACTCTGCCAGTGGCAGCTTGAACACCACCCGGCTTCCCTGCCCTAAAATGCTGTTAAAAACCAGTTGTCCTCCCATCATCTTGGCCAAATTGGACGCTATCGTGAGCCCCAAACCAGTCCCTTGTGCATGTGCCTGCACCTGATAGAAAGGAACGAATACCGCGTTGATATTTTCCTCAGATACCCCACACCCGCTGTCGTCAACAGTAAGAACAAGGGTGTTACCCGTTCGTTCTGCCGTCAACGAAATACCACCTTGATCGGTGAATTTACAGGCATTACCTAGTAAATTGACCAAAATTTGCTGAACGCGAAGTGCATCCAACGAAACATGGTTTGGCACATTTTCAGCCAAGTGTACTTTCAGCGCCAATCCTTTGCTCTGCGCCATTCCCTGGACAGTCAACATAGCTTGATCAAGGATGGGGAACAATTGACAAGGGGCGCACTGCAACTCAATTTGCCCAGCCTCTATACGGGAGAAATCGAGCAATTTATTGATGATGCCAAGTAAAGTCCGGGTACATTGATGTGCGGTGTCAGCAAGCCACAATTGTTGTTTATCTATGCCACCGGCTTTTAACAGCTCAAGCGCTCCCAAAATGCCGTTTAGAGGGGTTCGTAATTCATGGCTGATTGCTGTTAAGTGCCGACTCTTACGCTTGTTCGCTAATTCGGCCTGCTGCTTTGCTTTCGTCAGTGCCCGCGTTCTTTCCGCCACCTTTTTCTCCAAAGTGGCATACTGCTGATTCAGAGTGTCCAAAAGTCGATTGTAGGCAACCGCGATTTGACCAAGTTCGTCCTGTCGATTCTCAAGTAGCCGTGGGTAAAAATTCTCAGGGCTTGTTTTGCAAATCACATCAACAAATTGCCAAAGTGGCCGCGCCAGATAGCAGCGTAACATTCCAAACAGCGCCAGAGTGATTAACAACAGAATGCCCAAAGCAAAAGGCAATTGCGTCCTGGCCTGTTCTGCAATTTCTTCGAACATCCCTCTGTTAGGGTAAATCACTAATTGCTGCCAGCCAGGTCCTTTGAGTTGAGTACGTAAAACCTGATAGCCTGGAATCTGCTGCCATCCGTCCTTCAATTGAATATCTTTCAGCGCTTTTAGAATGTTAGCCTCTTCTTCCGCAGGATATTTTCCATGAAAGAAGGGCAAAATTTGTTGCTGCTGATCCAACCAGATATCGATATCAAAGTCAGTGACCGTCTGACCATAGGATAATAGATCATCTAGTTTGATCGCATACCCTACCAATCCACCAGTCTTGTCACTCGCCGCCACTGAAATGCTCCAGCCGCTACCTGAGATATATTCTGGTTTTCCCCAATAGATATTGTCGTGGGTCGGCTCTGATTGAAAATTAGCCAACTCCAATCGGCGCTTGGCGAAATAATCACCAGCTATCTTCTCCGGTGGATAAATGGATATTCCTTGCGAGCGTTTGAAAATGAAGCTATCCAGATAGTATGTTTGCCCTGCGGCACCGTAAGCCTGAATAAACCAGTTATCCTGACTAATTGTTCGATCTAGATAACAGACATTGCTATTCATGGGCAGAAACCTACTGTCATTCTTTGACGGCACACTTTTTTCATACTCATGATTTTCATAGAAAATATCGTAGCGCCTGGCAAGATCATGTGCATCTTTTTCTCCACCAACAAACCGATGATTACTTAGCTCTGCTCGCAAGTTCGCTAAGTTTGATAGTTCGTCCATAACGTGCTGATGAGCATTATTCAACGAAAAAAATACGGTAGTTACAACAGAAACCAACCAGATAAAAAACAAACTTATTGATAAAAAAACAGTAAGACGAAACACCAGTGACGAATGTATTCTCATTTTTTCACCCCTGTAAGACAGGGCATATTTTTTATGAAGGGATAAAGTTACCCAAATCCATTGTGGGCATGCCTAACGCTCAATCAACGTTACTTGATGAAATATAAGTAATATCCCCCCATCTGTGTAAAATACTAATGAGTTAGACCAAGGGAACCTTATCACATCACTTTCATTGAAAATGATAGCAAGCTCATAATATAAAGGCAGACTATTGCGCGAGGGATATTATAGCGAATAATTATACGTGGAATTCATACGAAGGGTAAACGACTCAGGTATTTATAAATATGCCGTTGGCAACTTGCGATGAAAGTCACCTTATTCAAGGATAATAATAAATTTCTTAATTCACAATAATCCAAGCAAGTCTCACCACGCGCACAGTACAGTGCAACACGATAGTAACATTAGCTAGTGAACGAATAATACATAACGCCAGATAAACTCATCTAGCGTTATGGCTCAGTGCGCAGAAAACTTACTCAGTACCAGGGAGATCCACAGTCTTGGAGGTGATTTCCTTCTTCGCGTCGTTCAACTCTATGATAAACTGAGCATCAGCGTTCAAGCGAGCAAACACTGCTGCGCCCATAATTCGCCCGGCATCTACATCGCTCTGCCAGTGTGCGCCACAAATTACTCTGCTTTGGCCAAACTCATAGCCACGCTGTAAAAGAAGATTTTGTCTTTCCGGTCTTATTTCGGCCAGCACTAATGCTGTTGTCCATCCTAAAGTAGTATGCCCTGAAGGGTAGGAACCATTCATTCGAAGTTTGACTTCATCTTCAGGAGTGCAAGTATGCGAATTGAAAAACATAAAAGGTCTTGGCCGCATATAATAACGCTTGGCCGATGCTGTAGCGAACCGCCCGGCATCTATTCGAATTTTTTTTAACAACTGATAAGTCGCTGGTGTTTCTGATGGAGAAATATCGACCCCTAGCGCTTTCTCAAAAGGTTTCCCGATATTATCATCCGATAAATTAGCATCGGCAATGGCCTGGTGCCATCTGTCGGTTCCCGTCAGACTTCGGCCTTGTTCATATGCGGCTTTATCCATTAAAAATGCTATGCTGTCACTCCGTGGCGGCAAAGGCAAAATCGACAAACTATCAGGTGCCTGAGGATCGGATAAAAAAGAATTCCGAGCTGAGCCCTGACTATTTTCATGGGCAAATAGGATATCAGGAATTAACACAATAAAAAAAATAGCAGTCGTAATATTTAAGGTTTTACTCATAAAAATACCCAGTAATCATAAAATAAAAAACAATTGAAATGAATAATAAAACTTACCGTCAGCTAAAAATCATTCAGTAAAAAAGTCTTAAAATCATTATAATAAGATGCCGACATTGATAAACCAGCGGCTTTAACCCACTCTTCAAATGGTGGGGTAGATTTCATATAAGTAGCATGTGCTATTTGAGCATAGTTAATAAAATTAACCAGGAATGCTCTATAAAAATTATCTATATCATCAACATACTGCTCATATACTTGAAAGAAACCGACCACGAGCGAATGAAAATACCCGTCATTATATATACGTTCAAAACAGAGCAAAGAAAGAATGAAGGGAAAATCATACATCATATCCCCGCACTGCCTCATTCTATCAATAAACACTAATTCATAATTAGGCGCCATAAGTATATTTCGTAAATGCAAGTCTCCGTGAATCCTCGTAAAATAGCCATGGGTGTTCTCATTGATTTCCTGACGGCGTTCTAATTGTCTTACTGCACATATTTTTTCATAGTCTTTAATAATAATAGGTTCTGCCCAATGAAGCTTGGCCAGAAAATCAGCAAGATTGTTAACTAACTCAGATACTCTCCCATGCCTTTCCCGTACAATGACTTCCAGTGTTTCACCCGTGGTAAAAAAATAGTTAATAACACAATCATGCAATTGACTTCTTACATGAGCAGGAAAACTATTATACTGACGGTGTAACGCCCTGGCGTCAGAGGAAAATTGACATTTTTTTTCAACACTGTAGGAGTCGTTAAATCGCGTCTGCACAATTCCGGAAATCGGATTTTCTATTTCGGCATCCTCAATCATATATTCGGCAATCTGTCGCATATAATCATAATAATCTGTTTTATTTTCGACCAACATTTGAGTGAGGTGGCCTTCAGATATTTTAAATGCTCGTTTAACAGGAGCGATGAGATCATAGTAGTCCCCGCGTCCCAACCTAAATATTTTATCAGTTCTCTCAACTGTACTTTCGTGAATAGGGAAATCCATATATTCCAGACTTAATTGTTTCATGGCAGTAGTGAAACAATCTGGCAAATCCGTAGCACGCAGTGCAGCTGCACAAATGTGGCCATCAGGGATCCCATTTTGTCGTAAATAATGTCGAAGATACTCAGTTGCTGCGGCCAGAGAAGCCCCCGAGTCAACAAAATCGACTACTACCCAATGGGATTTTCTCTTTAACTTTACATCAGAAATAAACCTCTGGAAGTGATCACCAAGTGCAATCATTTGGTCTCTGGAAAGTGGATCTCTTAATAATGAAATATTTTCACCAGGGTAATTATGACGAAAACCACTAAGTGGTAATATAACTATTTGGTCAGACCCTAAGTAACACTCAATAAAAGCCATCAATGGTGTAGGTGTACGTCCGACACCGATAAATATAACTGGCCATTTATCAGACGTTTTTTCAATAAGAGATAACCCCAAACGTTTTAGTTGTTGATACTCAAATGGAGAGACCGTCAATCCATTATTTATTTGACCATTCATAATGTACCTCCCACAATCAACCAATTATGATTAGATATAAATTATATTTAAATTAAAAATTAACGCGCATTTTAATTAAAAAAACCAAGAATACGAATTCTATTTATCCACAAATTTCTGATATTCAAATAATTTTTTATAAAGTCCGCCATGCTGTAGTATGAGTTTGTCATGAGAACCTTGCTCAACAATCCGACCATTATCGAAAACCAAGATTCTATCCATCTTGGATAAAGTGGAAAGACGATGAGCAATCACCAAAGTAGTTCTGTTGAGCATCAGCATATCCATTGACTGTTGTATGTGAGTTTCACTTTCACTGTCTAAACTTGAGGTGGCTTCATCAAGAATCAATAAAGGTGCATCCAACAGGAAAGCGCGCGCTATTGCCACGCGCTGACGCTCTCCCCCTGATAATTTGACTCCACGCTCACCCACTTGCGTCTCATACCCTTCGGGTAAGTGGCTAATTAACTCGTGAATTCCAGCTAACTTCGCCGCAGTCACTATTTCATCATGGCTAGCATCTGGCTTGGCATAAGCAATATTTTCAGCTAGAGAACGGTGGAATAATAGCGGTTCCTGAGGAACGATGGCGATTTGACTTCGCAAGGAAGCCAATTGCATTTGAGCGATATCTTGGCCATCAATAGTTATTTTCCCACTTTGAATCTCATAGAGTCGCTGGATCAACCTAACGAACGTCGATTTCCCCGACCCTGAATATCCGACCAGACCAACCCGCTCACCAGGCGTAATCATCACACTAAGATGTTGATAAAGAGGTACTGAATCAGCAGCACAGTAACTGAAATTCACCTCAGAAAAACAAATCTCACCGCGTTTAATCTCCGCATGTACAGCCGCATATTGTTCGGATTGTTCAGTAGGGGAATATTCGAATCCAACCAATGCCTCCAACTCATTCACCGACCGTTGGAGATGACGAAAATTGCTCCCTATCCGCCGCAGATAACCTTGCAACATAAAAAGGGTCGTCAGCATAAATGTGATGTCCCCGACATTAATCAGACCGCGCTTCCACAGTAGCAATAACAGCCCCAGTATCATGGTTTGCAATGCAACCAGCATTAAGTCTTGTACACCGCCGTTAACATTGCTGCGCATCCAGGCCCACGAAGTGTGGTGACGCCAAAGGGCCATGATCTTTGAGAGCCTCTCTTCTTCTCGTACTTCTGCACCAAATGCTTTTACTACTGCATTACAGCTTAAAGCATCGGCCAAGGCTCCGCCGATGCGGCTGTCCCAGGCGTTGCCCTTACGTGCAACGGGTGCAACATAAAGCACTGTCAGAATCACGGTCACCACGCTAAATAAAGCCACTCCTACGGCAAAAACACCGCCAGCGACAGGCCAATGTAACCCTACAGTAATAGTACTGCCGATCAACATAACTCCAATAGGTAACAAGCCTGCCAATAGTGTTTCATTAAAGGAGACCAAAGCCCACATGCCACGAGTTATTTGTCTAACCGTCGAGCCGGCGAAACCATTCGCATGCCAATCAGTAGTAAATGACTGTATTTGCTTAAAAGCACGCCCCCCGGCTAAACTCATCATCGTCAGCGTCAATGATGCAATATTTACATTAAGGCATTGGCGTAAAAAAACACCGGACACGCCCAATCCAATCATCATGTAAAAAGCTGTCGTTGGACTATCTCCCGCAGTCAATACGTTGACAAAATCAGCAGCAAATAATGGCATGAGAATATCGCTTAACGCAGAGAGCATCGCTATTACTACAATCGTCCCTATCCGCCACGGCCTCTCGGCCCATTGCCTAAAAACAAATGAAAATGTCTTTTTTAAGGAGGAGTTATCTGAAAATTCTTTTTTATCACTCATATAATCACCACTTACTAAATAAAATTTCAGAACAACACCGATAACAATCGCTCTTTGTTCTAAAACAAATCACTCTCTTGGAGTTTTAAACCACAAATCAACTTTTGGATTAGCCATTAAAAAATAACTATAAACAGCGCCAACACAGTTAATAAAGCTTTTTATTAAAAGCGCAATATAAATACTTGATGAACTAGCATTAGCTTTAAAAAAAACATCAAGTATTGGTTTGTGTAATAACACCACGTACCAATAAGTCAACACCAGCATGAGAACAACAGCTGGCCACCATTCAAAAGAAAATGATATTCCTATTGCTAAAATAGTTAATATCGGACCAAAAGGCCATTGCAACATCTGAAAAACACGCTTCCCTAGTAAAAGAAAACGTTTTTTATTTTTCACTTTAGATCTGGAACGCATCAATATCATTATTGAAGATAAATCTCCCGCATGCCAACGAGCAGATTGTCGCACCGCTATAGCTAACCGGGGAACAGACGAACAATAATCAAAATAAGGTAAAGGCTTTACATAAACTTTACCCAAAACAGCCTTATAACCAAATAACAAGTCTTCCGTTACTGTTTCTGTAGGAAAAGGATTATTTTCAAGGTACTGTCTTCGAATAAACAAACCATGTCCGATACAATAAGATAAAAGAATCGGTTTTTGCTTACGGTAATTTTTCAATAAGGCTGGTAATTCATGACTCATCATCCACCGAGTTTGGAAGATCGCGGATGCCTTTCCCAGAAGAGATAGCTCATTGAAATTTGTCGAATAGACTGGCGGCATTTGATAGATTTCCTCCCTGTGAACATCTTGGGAGACATAATTCAGTCCACGTGGATCGGGTCGTGAGTCCGCGTCAAAAACCCCATAATATGTTTCAATATCATCAGTATTTAACATGGAATTTAAACGCCTTACGGCGTAGTTTATCTGACTAGCTTTGTTACCCGTAGTAAATGGATAATGAATAATTAAAACCTCCTCTGATAAATATGGCTGTATTTTTTTATATGTTTTATTTTTATTTCTGTCCCCTTCTTTTTGAGTAGTCACAAATACCAACATACTCTTAGGATAGGATGCCAAAATTTGTTTGAAATACTTTGTCGTCCCATCGATAACAGAACACTCATCCATAACAGGAATCAAAATAACAATTCGGTTTGTTTTTTTTGCAAGCAATAAATTCCTAGATTCATCAGCAATAAACTCCCTACTCTTTTTTATGTTACTGTACTGCCGGATATTGATAATAAGAAGAGTGCAGACCGATATAAAAACAAAGCCAACAATTAAAACCATCATTTTTCTCCACATCTGACTTTATCAATAAAAACATTACAATCAACATTCCCATTCTGCGAACCTGGACAGTTCACAAGCCATTGTTTCAATTGACTAACCTTTTCTTCCGTTTTTAATTTAGCGTCAATAACAAGCAGCGGAATTCCGATAATCGATGTGAATAAATGTTGGTAAGCATAGAGAGTGTCATTCAAGAAACTCTCACAGCGCCAAAACTCAGGCAACCCCTTAGTTATACGATTGGCAATCTTTTTTTTCTGTCTAACAATAGACTCTACACTGCTAATGTCGACATAAATTACACATTCTGGTTTGGGTAAACTGCCATCTGCGATCTTGTCTGCATACATCCTGACTGTCGACTCAAAAATATCAAGTGATGCCCATCGGCTGTAAGCATAGGCATAACAAAGATGTGTAAAGTAAGAGCGATCGTAGAAAATTAATTTATTATCATTCATCCTTTCCGCCTCCCTACTTATAAACCAATTATTAATTCTCTCTACCTCATCAAGGGATTTTCCATTACCAGGAAAATCCTCCCTACTGAGTACCTTTCCTAACTCGAAACAAACTGAATCGCCCTGTTCTGCCAGAGCATTAACCAATAAACTTTTTCCGGCACAGGGTAATCCTTCGATAAAAATCATTTGAATTTTCCCTCAAAAATAAGTTTAGATTTTTTTATCTCACTTTTAGAGTCGATACCCAAAGAGGAAAAGGTTGAGTGGCAGAAATGGAAAACAAAACAATCAAGTGCCAGCCCTATTTTAAAATTAAATTCTAGCGCTCTACGACAAAAATCATCATCAGTATGATAACCAGACTCAAAAGATTCATCCAATAACCCAACTTTTTCTAAAACCTCACGCTTCATCAATAAACAATGGCCATAAGCACTGGAAATTGATATAGAACGCATATGGTTCTTAACATAAATAGCTTCACTAAATTTTTCCAGATCGTCGACCAGCGGATCAAAACCAATCAGTAGTGGATTTTCACCATCATCTGGTACTGAAGCCATATTGGTTAATGGGGCTATTATGTCATATTTATTTAAATGTTCCAGCATACGTTGTAGTACGTTAGCTGGAAGTATTACGTCATTATTGGCAAAAAGAACACAATCATTTTCCACCTGTAATAGTCCCTGATTCATTCCCTTGGTATATCCGATATTGAATTCATTTGTGATCAAAGTTGCGTCAAGGCTATTGAGATACAACTGCATATCTTCATCACTTCCGTTATCAACGATAATCAATCTACTCTCAATTTGATCAGCCAGTGAATTTACAAAAATGGTCGTTTTTTCCATTTGATTAAAAACTGGCACTACAACATCAATAACCATGCTATTCTGATCCCATTTACATTTAATTAATATTTCCTGATGCATAACACTTTATAAATACCACCTAAACTAAAGTTTAAAAACACACATCAGAACAGCATGGAATATTATCTGCATGACAACGTTACAGATATCAGGTAATCACCTGAGATCCCTTAAAAATAATGCGCAAATAAGTCTTTTACCTGATATAAAAAAATCACGATAATTGTTTTAATTCGCAATTCACCAAAACAAATAATAACCAAGAAAATGAATGAAAAATTAAATTCTGACAATGAATTAAAAAACACACTTCATGATAGCAATCATAGGATACGATGCCGACTGTCTATAATTAGCAACTGTAAATTAACTTGTTATGGGTTGAGCGATTTATTGGTTCCTCATGTTGAACATTTCCGTTCTTACTCATCCCCCATTGAATTCATAAAAAACATAGAAGAAGAACATGATTTTATATTGTTTCATGCCAGCACCAAGAACTTACCCTTTTTGCACAATCTTTCGTTGCTGTACCGACGCGTATACCGCGCTCAAAATTGTTATCCAGCATTATTAATCGATCCCAGAACGATGCATAGCCGCAGTCTGGCAATAAAAATGGATTCACCTGCCACATTCAGTATTCTTCAGCCAACTTCCGTATTATTGAACGAGCTCTTTTCCTGGATGATACAAAAAAAAGAACAACCAACGAAAAAAAACATGCCGCTGACAATACTGACAGAAAAAGAACGGCAAGTAGTATTGGCCACGCTAAAAGGAATGCCCATAGCAACGCTGGCACGCCAGAGAGGGGTTAATGTCAAAACGATATATACACAAAGACGAACGGCGATGGATAAACTCGGCATAAAAAATACCCATGAGTTACTCTGCTTAAGAGTACAGGGATTACTCTAGGCCTGATCTAATGCATTTATGGCGGCCAAAACAAGAAACCGGCCTGATGCCGGTTTCAGAGGGATATTATTTAATCTTCCAGCGCCGGATCTTCATAACGATGCTTGGCATCGAGCGCTTCCTGCTCGGTAGGATGCTCACTGAGTAGCGTATTGGGCTCAATATCATCGGTGCGCACCTCAAAACGGTGCATATGCAAGCTTGGATCGCCCCGGTCAACGGCGACCACTCGGGCAGTTCTCGGATAGCCAGGTCGGTTATTTTCGCGCATGCTGATCTCCCGTGTGATTCCACAAGTTTAAGTATAGCAGCGGTATCTATACCGACACGCGTGACCCCAAATCGCGATCGCCGTGTTCGCCTTCCAGCAGCTGCGTCAGCTCATCGCAGGCGCAGATCTTGCCGTCACGCACGGTGAAATGTGCCAATACCTTAACCAGGCTGCGGCTTCCGTCACGCTTTTCCACCCGAACCTGGTGGTGGGTCAGTACCGAATCCCCCTGCCCGGCTACGGCGACTATCTCCAGCGTCATGCTGCGGGTGAGTTGTTTCAGTAACGCCATATGCTGCATGAAGTGGGCGTAATCCAGCGTGTTGCCGTCCACCTGCTGGAGGTAATCTTCACTGAAAAACTCAGCAATCAGCAGCGGCTGGTGTTGTGGTGCCGCGACGACCCGTTGCAGGGCCTCGAGCACCAGGGCGGTTGGGGTTTGCAGGCTCATTTTTATCTCCAAAATTAAACGTTGAGGAGATCATAGATCAGGCAGAGAATGGCATAATAACCGCAACTGGACATTCAATACGGTAAATCGGCCAATCAAGATGATCCTGCAAAGCGAACGACTGTGGCATGAAAAAAAGCACTTAACGCCCTGGCATCAACATACCCGCGGACAGCTCTATTTATTAACCCACGGCATGATTGCGCTGGAAACTCAGGAGCAACAATGGGCAATGACCGCCGGCAGTATCGGCTGGCTGCCAGCGAACTGCGCGCACCAGGCATTGGCCTGTGGCAACGTCGCCGGCTGGAGCCTGTATCTGCCTGGATCCCTATGTGCAGATCTGCCGAAACAACCTCATTTGAGCACGGCTTCCGGGTTGATTTTGGCGTTGGTGGAACGCCTTGCACAATTCGCAGGCCAAAGACTGAACGCGCCGCAACGGCGACTACTACAGGTATTGCTCGATGAGATGTGCGCGCAGGAAAATACTCCGTTACAACTGCCTCTGCCGCAGGACGCACGACTGCTGAAAATCGCCCGTGCGTTACTCAATGAGCCGGCCAGCGAACGCAGCCAGAGTGAATGGGCCGCCTGGGCCGGGCTGAGCGTCCGCACCCTGAGCCGGCATTTCATCAGCGAAACCGGCGTGACTTTCGCCCGCTGGCGCCAGCAGGCCCGGGTGCTCCGTTCGCTGGAGCCATTGTCACGCGGTGAAGCCGTCAATCAGATTGCCGGCGACTGCGGTTATGACAATGTCAGCGCCTACATTGCCGCTTTCCGTCAGCGTTTTGGTACCACACCGGGGTTGTATTTTGTTCATCGCGAGACTCATGTTCGGGAGAAAAACGAGGCAGCCGCCAGGCGCAATTGACGGTGCCCCAAGAGAGAGCTTATTTTACCGTTTCCAACTGCAGGGCGGAGAGGATCTGCTCAACCACCTGTTGCGGGCCACCGGTGCCGTCCATCACGTAGTGAGCGGCCTCCTGATACAGCGCTTCACGCGCGGCCAGCACCTCCAGCATTTCTTCGGCAATCGGACGGCCGGTCAGCGTAGGGCGCTGTGTATCTTGCGGGTACTCTTCCAACCGCTGTGCCAACACTTCGGCGGGTGAACGCAGATAGATGACCTTGCCGTGCTGACGCATAAAGCGGCGGTTCTCCTCCGCCAGGATCGCACCACCACCAGTGGCAACTACAGTTGACGGTTGAGTGACCGTTTGCAGAGCAATGCTTTCACGGCGGCGAAATCCCAGCCAGCCTTCTTGTTCGACCATTTCCGCCACGCTCATCTGCGTGGTCTGCTGCATAAACAGATCGGTATCGATGAATTGATAGCCCAGCGCCAGCGCCAGTGCGCTGCCCACCGTGGTTTTACCGGCTCCGCGCGCGCCTACCATGAAAATGGTTTGTGTCATTACGGGTTGTCCCTTATACGGTGACTTGAGTGCATTTGCTCGCCAGAACCCGGCGTGCTAAATCCTGCGATGGCGTGGTTGCTGCATCATACCGCCATCACTCTGTATTTCAATATTTACGATAGTGTAAATTCCATGGCACAGCGACTGCCGACGGCGAAGCCATCCGCCACCTCCTGCGCCAACCGAGAGCTCAATGATGCACTGAGCCGCTCAGGGGCTATCGGCCGGAAACCCAGCCGTTGGTAATAGGGTGCATTCCAGGGCACATCAATAAAGGTGGTCAGCGTCAGGCGCTGCGCCCCCTGCAACCCGCCCTGTGCTGCGACCTCGGCAATCAACCGACGTCCAATGCCCTGACGTTGCCAGTTGGCGGCAACCGACAGTTCAGCGATATGCCAATCCTGCTGTTGCGCCATCACCGCGATAAACCCGGCCGCCTCACCCGCGGTGCTTTCCGCCAGCCATTCCTGCCGCCGCTGAATAAAATCAGTATGCTGCTGCGCATCCATCACCGGGCCTTCGGCAATAAAAGCCCAGGCCGGTTGTTGATGAAATAACTGCGCAGCCGAGCGTTCGACGGCGATCAGTTGAGCAATATCCTGCAGTTGCGCCAAACGAATTTTCAGGCTCATCGGATCCTCCTTAACAACAGGCCGGCTATTTAACCAGATTTATCCGACGGCAGATACCCGCCGCCGGACTGGCTTCCCAGCCCACCAAATTAGAAGTCGACGCTGGCACGCAGCACCACTTCACGTGGTTCCCCCACCGCCACACGCAAATTGCCGCCGCTGGAAGGATAATAGGTTTTGTCGAACAGGTTCTTCACGTTCAACTGCCATTTCACCCGGTAGCCATTGACCGGCATGATGTAAGCGGCGAAGGCATCGGCGACGGTGTAATTATCAAGATTAAAACTGTTGGCAGCATCGCCAGGGCGGCGGCCCACATAACGCGCACCGGCTCCCATGCGCAGGTTGTCTCCGCTGTATAGCCCTGGGGAACCCAAATCCTGCGTCAGGAACAGTGAAGCCGTGTGGCGCGCCACGTTGGTCATTTCCTTGCCCTTGTTGTCCGGGTCGTCCACCACCCGCGCATCGGTATAGGCATAAGAACCGATCAGGCTCAGCGAGTCGGTAATATTGCCTGCGACATCCAGCTCCACCCCTTGCGAGCGCACGCGCCCGGCGGTGCGGGTCACGGTTTCGCCATTCACCAGTTCGCTGACCATCACGTTGCGTTTGGTGATATCGAACAAGGCCAGGGTCCCGGTGACACCGTTCGGCAACTCAACCTTGCTGCCCATTTCCCAGGCCTTGCCCTGTTCCGGCGGTAGCGAACCAATCTGGCTGGCGATGGAAGAGTTTGGTTTGAAAGACTCGGTATAGCTGCTGTACAGCGACACATACGGCGTCAACTTGTAGACCACCCCGGCGCGGGGCACCAGTTTGCCATCGGAGCTGTCGGTATTGGTGACAAACGGCCGCCCTTTGCCGGCAAACACGTCAAAGGCGTCGTAACGCAGTCCGCCCATCACCAGCCATTTATCGGTCAGCTGCACGGAGTCCTGCATAAACCAGCCGTAGCTGGTGAGGTTTTCACGCTGATCGCTGTCTTTGGCGCTGACGGCGTTCGAGGTGGGCATCTGGCCGTAAACAGGGTTGTAGATATTGAAATCACTGTTCTTCTTGCCGCGGATCATATTGCCGCGATAGGTGCGATTATCTTCAAAATCAAAGCCGAACAGC
The DNA here is from genome assembly GCF_000347995.1 of Serratia sp. S4. NCBI lineage: Bacteria > Pseudomonadati > Pseudomonadota > Gammaproteobacteria > Enterobacterales > Yersiniaceae > Serratia > Serratia sp. S4. The sequence continues at coordinate 1,067,682 of NZ_KB661120.1, read as the reverse complement.
ATTTGGTGGTTGATGCTGCCCCAGTCGACGTCACCGTTGAGCGTCAACTGCACCGCGTTGGCATGGCTGACCGCATGGGCGGTGGAGTCGGCCTGGCGCGACAGCACGCCGGTTTCAGGATCCAGAGCCAACGCACGTGCCTGGTTGTCGCTGTAGCTGTTGCGACTGTAGGCGTAGGTCAGTGAGCTTTTCCAGCTCTCGTTCAACACCTGATCAACCTGCAGGGTAACGCTGTCCTGATCGCCGCGCGTGGCGTTATAGCTTTCGTCGAAGCGACGATCGCGCGGCGTATTCACCGGTTTGCCGGTTCGCGAATCGATGATGGTACCGCGATCGAACGACACCAAATACTCCATATGCTCGTAGGCAACGCGCACCGTGGTGCTCTCGCCGAACCACATCAGCGACGGCGCAATCACCGTTTGGCGGTTGCGGCCAAAGTTACGCCAGTAGTCGGTCTCGTCGTGATCGACAATCATCCGATAGGCGAATCCTGAAGTCCCCAGCGGCCCGGTAACGTCCAACTGGCCGCCACCGCCCTTGAAGCTGCTGCCCCAGCCTTCCACATGGGTATGCTGCTGCAACTGCGGCTTTTTGGTGATCATATTGATCATCCCGCCCGGTTCACCCATGCCGTACAACATCGAGGCCGGGCCTTTCAGCACCTCAACCCGTTCGGTGGTTGGGGTAAAGTTGCGTGCCTGCACCGAGCGCACGCCATCGCGCAGAATTGAGCCGTCGCGGTTATCGCCAAAGCCACGTTTCATCACCGCGTCCTGAGTTCCCCCCAACGTATTCGCCTGGGTGATGCCGCTGACGTTATACAGCGCCTCATCCAGGCTGCTGACCGCCTGATCGGTAATCACCTGCTGCGGCACCACATCGATAGCCTGCGGCACGTCCAGCAGGCTGGTTTCCGTGCGGGTGCCGGTCACGCTGGTCAGCGGCTGATAGCTTTGTACGCCATCGGCCTGCGCCTGGCCAACCACCAGCAGGGTTTCCCCCTTCTCTGCGGTTTTGTCGGCACCGATCGCCGGTACAGAGGCGCAGGCCGCCAGAGGCAGTGCACACCACCAGCCACGTTGGGTGTTATTCATTATTTAACTGACTCCAATAGGTCCCTGAAAAAGGTAACGGCAAAAATTGTTGATATAACTGCTTAAAGGTCTGCTGCGGGTTGATGTCTGCAAACAGATCCGGATAGAAGGTTTTGGCGAACATCTCAACCGCGACAACGTGATAAGGGCTGAGATAAAAGTTGTGCCATATGCTCCAGGCCTGGTGATTTTTTATGGCTTTCAGGTTGGCGAGCATCGGTTGTTTTTGCATCACCCGGCTAAAGCTCTCATCGGCTTCCTGCTGGGTGACCAGCGGCCCAAGGCGCAGATCGGAAAAATGCTTGCCCTGCGGCCCGGCCATGCCGGTGGCGATGTAGATGTCAGGATTGGCGGTCAGAATGGTTTCCGGGTTCAGCTCACCGTAGACGCCTTTGATGCTGGCGTTGGCAATATTGTCGCCGCCGGCAAAGGTCAGCAAGTCACCGAGGTTGCCATGGGCCGCCGTGGTGCAGCAGGTTTCGCGCCGCCCGAGGTGCAGGTGCAACATCACCTTGGGTTTCGGCCCCTGATAACCGGCCAGCCGCTGCTGGATCACCGCCATATGCTGTTGATAGAAGTTGATGAACTGCTCTGCGCGCTGCTGACGGTTAAGCACTTCGCCCAACAGGCGGACGCTAGGCACGGTGTTATTCAGCAGATCGACCCGTAAATCGACGTAGATCACCGCAATGCCGGCCTTGCTCAACGCACTCAGCAATAAATCACTGTCACCCTCTTCCCGCGCATAGCGCGCGAGGATCACTAAGTCCGGCTTCAAGCGGATCAGGTTTTCAATATTTACCTGGCGGAAATTGCCCTTGCTGATAGAGGGGATCGCTTTGATCTGCGGAAATTTCTGCGTATAGAGTTGCCAGCTTTGCGCATCGAAACGCGCCATATCTTCCGGCCAGCCAACGATACGTTGGGCGGGGTTTCCCGGTTCGAGCAGCGCCAGGGTATACAACATGCGGCTCTCGCCCAGCACAATACGCTGCGGATTGTCCGGCACCTCAACCTGACGCCCCGTAATGTCAGTGACCATTTTTGCCTGAACGCCAAAAAAGCCGAACAGCAGGGAAAGCAGCAGAAAAATGAGGGAATTGCGCATCAGTGAGCCGGATTAGCCAAAATATGCGCGCATGATAATCACTCTCATTAGCACTTTCAATCACAACAAGCAAAGAGCGAGTCAAATCCGCTGAATTACGCAGTTTCGTCACTGATGCGTGCAAAACCGCTATAAATGCGGTTTTATTAAGTTAAAAAAGCGGTCGATAATCCGCTAGCGGGTGAGCCAGATTGGCCGATAATTAAAAGGAGGGGCGGAGATGACTCAACAGATTATTCCACTGACCGAGTGCCCAGAGTTTAGCGACGTTTGTGCCGCATGGGCCTTTGGCCAATGGGGTTCGCAGCGCGGCGGTTCTCTGGAACGCACGCGTCAACGCTTTGCCCAATGTGCGCAACCGAGTGAAGACTACACCACCTTGTTGATGATTGAAGACGGACGCCCGCTGGGCATGGCCAGCCTGTGGCCGAGTGACGATCATCACCGGATGGACCTTTCCCCCTGGCTGGCTGGGGTGTTTGTTCATCCTGACCATCGCCGTCAGGGCATTGCACAGCGCCTGGAGGCCGCCATTGTCCAACTGGCACGCCAACGCAACCATCCCGTATTGCACCTGATCACTGATAAATCAGAGCCGCTATATACGGGTTGGGGCTGGCAAACTATCGAACGTCGGCAGCAATATGATGGCCAGGTGGTGGTGATGGAGAAAAGGCTTTAGCTAACGCGGAGTACAGACGTACACCAGCGCCGGCGGGAAGTTACGCACTACCCGCAGTCGTTTCCAGTGGAAGTAGCGGGACAGTAATTTTTCCGACAGGTGACTGTACTGGAACAGTACCAGCGTGCCATTGCGTGCACGCAGGCACTGCTGCGCCTGCTGCAAAATACGGATGCTGATTTTAAGCGGAATGGACAGCAGCGGCAGGCAGGAGAACACCACGTCATAATCGCGAGCCATCTGTTCCGCCGACCGGTCCATTACCTGCAGGCGGCGATCGTCGATTTTCCGCAATTGATGGACAAAGTTTGATTGAATTTCAAAAGCTTCCAGCGAAGCATCGGCGCGCATGCGCCCCAATATGCGCTTGGTCAGCACGCCGTCCGCTGCACCCAGCTCCGCGATCGACAATGCGCCTGTCCATTCAATCTGATTGAGCATCGCCTGGCACAGCCAGGGGGAAGAAGGCGCCAGGGTGCCAATGGTGCGTGGCGAAGCCATAAACTGCTGGAGATAGGAAAAGTGGTTCTTCAGTTGCAGCCGTGTCGCATTTAACATTGGGGCCTCCTTAGGTTGAGTAGCCACCAATCTGAACTCAATTCCTTAAGTATTCATTAACATGTGTCCTAAAACCACCGACACAGTTGTAATAAAATGCAACTGACAACCGAAAAAAAACGGCTGCGGATAATGATCATCGGGTTAGCCAATAATGGCCTTGCCGGTCAGATTATTATCCACAACCGTTTATTTTATCGGCCACTTATTTAAGTGACCGATTTTAATTTACTGCCTGATAATTACCGGTAAATTTCCGCATTACCACGCCAGTTGCTGGAATCCCCCGGGGTGTCCAGCCCAATAATACGCAGGTGGCTGGCGCCATCGGCCTGAGCTTTTTCTTTCAGCGCGTGAACCGCATCAGCCGGTGAACCACTGACACCGGAAACCGATACTACGCCAAGGCTCTGCAGGCCACTGGCTTGTTCAGTATTGACCTGTTTTACCGATGACAGCGGCGCTGCAAAAGAAGAAAACGAAGCGGCTGCCAACAGAACTGCTGCGATGCCAGGTAATAGTTTCATGATTAACTCCAGGTGTTTTTGTTTATTTCGTCGTATCAGTGGAGTTAATTATCCGCCAGGCAGTGAAAATGGACGTAATCCAATGTAAAGAACATCAATCATTGTGACGAAAATAAGGAGAAGGTGAGTGCAGATATGTCTTACAGGGAATAATAGCGGTCTACACAGCGACTCTACTCCCGGCGGATGACAATTAAAAGTCCGTTTGGTCAATCAAAAGATAAAAACCTCACTTTTAAGATTTCTCTCCCACCCGCAGGTGGCTGAACTACGCTATTGCTGAAGGTTACCATTTTGGAAGGACTCTCTATGTCACAAACCTTACTACGTGTACGCGATGGCCATGGGGCCTCGGTTTCTTTCTCGGAACTGTTGTTCGATCTGATCTACGTTTTTGCCGTTACCCAACTTTCCCACTATCTGCTGCACCATCTGACGTTAACCGGTGCGCTGGAAACCCTGTTGTTATGGTTCGCCGTCTGGTTGGCGTGGCAATACACGGCCTGGGTCACTAACTGGTTTAACCCGGATACTCGCCCGATTCGCATCCTGCTGTTCGCCATCATGCTATTGGGGTTGTTCGCCTCATCCGCGCTGCCGCAGGCATTTGGTGAACGAGGACTGACGTTCGCACTATTTTACGTGGCAATCCAGGTTGGCCGTTCACTGGTAGTCCTGAATCTATTACCGGCCCACCATCCGCTAAAACAAAACTTCCAGCGCATTCTCGGCTGGATGTGCATCTCGGCGATTTTCTGGATCCTCGGTGGCCTGACGGAGGGCAACCATCGACTGCTGCTGTGGGCCGTGGCGGTCCTGTGTGAATACGTTTCGCCGATGTTCGGTTTCCGCTTACCGGTGCTTGGCCGTTCCGACAGCAGCAGCGAATGGACGATTGAAGGCCATCACCTGGCAGAGCGCTGCCAACTGTTTGTCATTGTGGCACTGGGGGAAACCATTCTGATCACCGGTTCCACCCTCAGCGAAATGGAGTCCTGGACAGCGCCGGTGCTGATTGCGTCAGTGGTGGCCTTTCTCGGCAGTCTGGCGATGTGGTGGGTTTATTTCGATACCAGCAGCAAAGCCGGCAGCCATGCCATCAGTCAGGCAGCAAACCCTGGCCAGTTGGGTGCCTATTTCCATTATGTCCATGTGGTACTGGTGGGTGCGATCATCGTCTGCGCCGTCGCCAATGAACTGGTGATCGCCCACCCTGACGGCCACATCAATAACGTGACGGCAGCGGTGCTACTGCTGGGCCCGGCAATTTATCTGCTCGCCAATGCGCTGTACAAGAGACTGGTGTATCGCCGTTTCCCGCTGTCGCACTTACTGGGGCTGATCGCGCTGGCGGTGCTGGCACCGATTGCCTATCTCACAGATTTATTGATGGTGAACGGCCTGACCACGCTGATTATGGTGGCCGTGGCGGTATGGGAAAGCATCTCGCGTGGCAAAGCGTCACAGGCTAACCGCGACGCTATCATATAAGGAAGAAAGACCGGGGGCCTCGCCCCCGGCCGTGATGTTTACTTCAGCGATTGCGGCAACGTCAAGACCCAGAGTTCGCTGAGCGACTCCGGTTTTTCCAGCGGCTGCAATTCGATACGGGTCGAGACGGTTTTGCCATCCAGGCTCAGCTTGCCCTGTTGATCCAACTGATAATCGCCGATTTTCTTCCCTTCCGGTTGCGCGTCTACCAGCTTGGCCTGCAGACCAAAGTCATTATCGTTGATGACGACTAATGTGCGATCGTCAATCAACGACAAACCTTCCACTTTCTCCTGCTGCCAGCCCAATTTGCGCAGATCCACCACTTCACGCTTCTGGGCCAATTTCACGCCACGTTTGGCGAGATCTTTCGCATCGTCAAATTCCAACGCCTTGCCCTTGCCGTCAAAATTCGTCAGGTCGGTTGCCTGGCTGAGATCAACCAGGTAGATCTTGTTGATCATCTGCTTGTCTTTGTCGCTGCCCTGCTCAACCAACAGGATGTGCTGATCATCGACCGCCACAATGTCGCCGACCTTGGCGTCTTTGGCCTTTTTATAGCTGTCGATATCGATCGGATAGCCGTACATCGCCGTTTTACCGCTGGCGGGATCAAAACTGACCAGACGGGTGAACTGCGCCTTGTTCTTGCTTTTACCCTCAACGTCGAGCGTGCTCTGTACCGCCGCTAAAATCCGTCCGTCCGGCATCCGGGTAATGCCCTCAAAGCCGCGATTCGGCTGGCGCCACTTGATGATATTCGGCAACCCACCGGCCACCGCCTGCTCGCCCTGTTCCGCCGTTGGGCCATATTTGGCAAGGATTTTGCCCTGGCTGTCGATATGGATCAGGAAAGGGCCGTATTCGTCACACAACCAGTAACCGCCCTTGCCGTCCGCAGTGATACCTTCGGTATCCAGCCCGCGCCGATCGCCCTGCAAGGTTTTCAGCGTATCGCTCAGCGCCACTTCGTTGGTGGAACCAATCAGGCCCGCCGGCAGCGGCAACCCGCTGATCGGCCCTTGCTGGTCATGCAACGGGCGTGAATTGCCGGCAACGGCCTTGCCGCCGCCGACGCGAATATCCATCAACAACGGAACAAACTCCGGGTTGGCAAAAATTTTAGCTTCCTGTTCACCCACCGCTGGTGCGTCAGCATTGGGGCCGCGATCGGTCAGGGTGGTCAGCAGCAGATCCTGGCCTTCACGGCCATTGAATACCAGGCCCGAACCAATGCCTACAGGCAACCCCTGTGGGAAATTCCTGGCGAATGCGCCTTGATAGCTCACATGTTCGCCGCCGGGAAAGCTAACCACGTAGCGCGCCACCTCAACGTCGGTGGCGGCATAAGAAAACAGAGGGAACAACGAACTGATTAACAGCGAAACCGATTTTATTTTCATGGTTATGGCTCAGAGTTAAGGGGATGAAGTTGGCAGCTTGCTAAGGTATTAGTCCTGCATGACGATTTGATGACAAGACAGACCTAATGCCCTGAATTTTCGTGAAAATTAAATATAGCAAATAGGAATTAACAATTAACCCTGATAAACTCAATGGAAAAATCATATGAGAAATCGAAAATAGCCATGGCTATTTTCCGCCAGAAATACCTATACCGCTTAAGCTTAGGGTAAATTCTTATAACAGCGATAAAAAAACCAGCAAACGCACTGCAAAGCCACATATATAGCCGCATTCGCATAGACAAAGTTAATTGGCAGGGATTTAATATCTGTCGTTATTCAAGGTTCATTAAGAATAATCCTGATAGAAACCTGCATTAATTGAAAAAGGTGTTCTATAGTTTTTAGTGCTAACGCCCGTTAGTATTTTCCGTAGGATGGAGTCTATGTCAAAGCGACTTTTTGCCGAATTTTTTGGCACATTTTGGTTGGTGTTCGGTGGTTGTGGTAGCGCAGTATTAGCAGCGGCATTTCCACAGCTGGGTATTGGTTTTCTTGGTGTCGCGCTCGCTTTTGGTTTGACCGTGGTCACCATGGCTTATGCCGTTGGCCATATTTCTGGCGGGCACTTTAACCCGGCGATTACCGTGGGATTGTTTGCCGGCGGCCGTTTCGCCGCTAAAGACGTGATCCCCTATGTGATTGCTCAGGTTATTGGCGGGATTGCTGCAGCGGCGGTGTTGTATTTGATCGCCAGCGGCAAGGCAGGTTTTGACGCTACCGGCGGCGGCTTTGCCTCCAACGGTTACGGTGAACACTCACCGGGCGGCTATTCTCTGCAGTCCGCAATCGTAATCGAATTAGTCCTGACCGCATTCTTCCTGATCGTTATTCATGGTGTCACAGATAAACGTGCGCCTGCGGGCTTTGCTCCATTGGCCATTGGTTTGACGTTAACCCTGATCCACCTGATCAGTATTCCGGTTACCAATACTTCCGTTAACCCGGCGCGTAGTACCGGCGTAGCAATATTCCAGGGAACCTGGGCATTGCAACAACTATGGGTATTCTGGCTGGTGCCATTAGTGGGCGGTGTTATCGGCGGCCTGATTTATCGCTGCCTGCTGGAAGACAAGAAGTAATTTCTTACCTGGCAATATTCTGTCAGGGCAGCCGCTATATCCCACGTGTTTCCGCTTGCCATCGGGAAAATGAAGGGTATATCGGCTGCCCTGAATTATTTAACCTCTGACGACTTCAAACATCATAATGTCGCTGGTGAATGAACCGTCCGGCTCGATGGCAAAATGCTGCAGCACATCTTCAGAGAGTCCCTGTTGCAACGCGCGAATCGCAGTGACGAAATGTTCTGGCGTACGCATGCGCTCCACCCAACTGCTGAACTCCAGATAAAGCCGATCCGACGTCACCTCCCGAACCAACAATCCAGACTCTGTCAGCAGACTCAGCCATTCACCTGGTGCGTAATTGCGCACATGTGAAGTATCACGCAGTACCTCTACGGTTTGCAGATAGATATCCAACAGCGGATGCCCCGGTGCAACCACATCCATAAAGATGGCCCTGCCGCCCGGTTTCAATACCCGGCGAACTTCGCGCAGCGCCTGACCGACGTCATGCCAGTGGTGCGCCGAGTAACGGCTGATCACCACATCAAAGCTGGCATCGTCAAACGGCAGCGATTCTGCCACGCCCTGCTGCACCTGAATGTTGTTGAAACCTTTATCCTGCGCCGCCTGGCTTACCACATCCAACATCTGCGCCGATAAATCATAGGCCACCACCTGCGCCACTTTAGCCGCAGCAGTAAAGCTGGCATGCCCTGCGCCACAACCCAGATCCAGTAATTTGGCGTTGGCATGGGGTTCCAGCAGTCGTGCCAGCCGCTGTAAATCCTTTCCCTGTGCATGCACTGCACTGGTCAGGTAGGCGCTGGCCTGCTCACCAAACTGGCGGTCGACCGCATTTTTATGGCTATTGCTGATGCTCATAGGTGCTCCCTTTATTGTATGGCTTGCGCCTGTGCCGGATGGCTTTCAATGACTATAATTGGCTTATTATACGGGTACAATATAAGCAGTTATCCTAGTATCATGAGGTACCAGTCTATGCAATCAGAAGCCTTATCCGGCCCTAAAGCCCTGGGGGCCTTCCTGCGTGCGCACCGGGAACGCATCACACCGGAAATGTTGGGTTTACCCAGCGCCCCACGCCGTCGCACCAGCGGCCTGCGCCGTGAAGAGCTGGCACAAATCAGCGGTATCAGCGCCACCTGGTATACCTGGATCGAACAGGGGCGCGAAGTTTCCATATCCCCCCATACGCTGGCACGCATTGCCAAAGCGCTACGGTTGGGAGCAGCCGAACGTCACTACCTGTTTACCCTGGCTCGGGTAGCCGATCCCGAACAGGAGCAGCATCAGGAAACGGCGAATAGCGCCGTGTTGCAAAGCGTTCACCAGGTAACGGGGCCTTGCTACCTGCTGGATATCACCTGGAATGTCGTTGCCTGGAACCCGCAGGCGGAAAGCCTGTTCAGCGGTTGGCTGGGTCAGGCCGCTACCCCCAACCTGTTGCACTTTATGTTCTTCCATCCGTTGGCCAAAACCCTGGTCAGCGACTGGGATGACCGCGCGCGACGCGTGGTCGCCGAGTTTCGGGCCGAAACCAGTCACCATCAGAACACGGAAGAAATGCGTGCTTTCGTGCGTAACATGACGCACAACAGTGAGGCCTTTAACCACTGGTGGAAACAGCAGGACGTGCTGGCACGAGAAGGTGGCGAGCGTGCGTTTACCCACTTGCAACAGGGGACATTGCGCTATCGGCAACTGACGTTTAACCCGGCGGAAAATAGCGGGTTGAAGCTGGTGATGCTGATCCCTCTGCCGTAACTGGTAACAAATTCATAAACAGGTTTACCTGCCATTTATTTATTGGTTCATATAAACGCGCTAGGGTGATAGCTACCGATGATATCCATCATCCAGTAACGTTATTCATCTCCTTGAGGTAATCCTATGCAATCCGAAGAACAACGTCTTATCGATGGTCTGTTTGGCCGCTTGAAAGAAGCCGAGACCAAGACGGGCCAGAGGGATCTCCAGGCAGAGCAGCAAATCAACCAGCACATCCGTGAACAGCCTTCCGCGCCCTATTACATGGCGCAGGCGATGATCATTCAGGAAGCGGCGCTCAAACAGTTGGATCAGCGGGTGAAAGATCTGGAGGGCCAACTAGCCCAACAGCAGCAAAATAACGCCAGCCAGCCAAGCAGCGGCGGCTTTCTGGCCGGGCTGTTCGGCGGCGGTAACCGCAGCACGCCAAGCCCGCGCGAGCAGTATCAGGCACAACAGCAAAATAATGCGGCGTGGAACAATCAGACACAGCCGGGCTATGCTCAGCAACAGCAGCAACCGGCTTACAGCCAGCCACAACAGGCAGCACCTTCACGCGCCGGTGGGTTCCTTGGTGGGGCATTGCAGACCGCTGCCGGCGTGGCAGGCGGGGTGGTATTGGCCGATATGCTGACCGGCATGTTCCGTCACTCGCAACCGCAAGAGATTGTGAACATTATCGACGAGACCCCGGCAACGCCGGTGGATGACAGCGCGATGAGCAATTTCGACGCTTCCAACAACCTGGACACCTTCAACGGTGGCGATAGTCGCTTCCTCAATCAGGACAACGGTTTCCAGAACGCGGATTATCAAAACGATGATAACACCGACTTCTCTGATGACGACTACAGCGACGACGATTCGTTTATCTGATGCCGCCCCCTCTCCGTCCGGGGAGGGGTTTAATGTTTCTTGTTCCCCGCATCCTGGTCTACAGTTAACCCTTGCCAATGACCGCAAGTGACGAGAAACCATGCCGCAAATTCCCTCAACTCCCCCTTTTGTCAGCGCCCGCATGCTGATGCGTCCGCCGGTAGCCGACGATGTTGCCCGCTTTTACGCTATTTTTGGCGATCCGGAAACGCAACGCTTTAACCCCGCCGGGCCTGTCGCCAATGAGCAGTTGGCACAGCAAGCGTTGTCGGAGCGGATCGAAAGCTGGCGGCAGCACGGCTATGGTTCCTGGGCGATTGCGCTGCATGAACGGCCGGAGTGGATTATTGGATTTGGCGGGATTTCCTGGCGGCCGCTGGGGGCCCAACGTACGGTGAATCTGGGCTATCGTTTTGACACACAGGTTTGGGGCCGAGGATTGGCTACGGAACTGGCACAAGCCGCGCTGGAATATGGTTTCGAACAGCTACGGCTGGCAGAAATTTCCGCGATTGTTCGTGAAAAAAATCGGGCCTCGTGCCGCGTGCTGGAAAAAGCAGGTTTACGTCGTGTTGATACCCTCGATGACGTGCCCGGCGATACGCCCAGCCTGGTCTACAGCATCACGCGCAGGGACTATCAGGGCTACTGAACCGGAGGTTCGTCGTTGATTTTCGCCAGTTCCCGGCGGTAGGACTTCACCTTCTGGCGTTTCTTCAGCCAGGTGGTGGTGGATACGATAAAAATCAGCCCGGACATGGTCAGTACGCCGATCGGATGGCCGTAAAACACCATCAGGGCAAAGTAAATGGCAGAAACAATCGCTACCCATTTCGCCGTATTCCCCATCGTATTCTTTTCCTGACTTAAACGGCGGATGTGCTCTTCTTCACTGATTCCCATACTCTCTCCCGATTGGCTGAACGTTCCATTATATGGGGCCGGAACGCTGATATTTCAATCGATTAAAGGGTAAAGAAGCGTAAAGCTCAGCGAGTTTATTCGCCACGACGATGCAGATAGCGCTCCGGCAGCTCAAGCCCAGGCAAGGCGCTGCCGTCGTTGCGACCAAACAGCCGATAGCGGTTACGCGCCACCGCATTGTATAACGCATCCGCCAGCCGTTGCGGCAGAAAGCGAGCCAACGCCAGCAGGCGAAATGGCCAGCCAAGCTGCCGCAGTGCCTGAAAGAACGCCGCCGAGCGCAGCCAATGCTGGCCCTGTGCCAGGTAAACAATGGAGTCAAAACGATCGGTAGGTAACGCCAGCCAGCGCAGAATGGCCTGCCCTTCCTCGGATTGCACCGTGGCCAGCATGATCTTGCCTTGCCGATCGGCACGGATCAAAAATCGCACCAGCCCGTGGCACAGATTACATTCACCATCGAATAACAGCACCCGATCACCGGGTTGCAGATAAGGGGGGAGTCCTGGCCGATTCATCCTGCCTCCTGAGGGGTTGCCACCAGACTAACGCGCATTTCCCCTCAGTGCCAGCAGGCCCGTTTAAGGCGCAGGCGGGGCCGGAGGGTTATCCGGTAATGCCACCACAGAGATACGCACCTCATAATGTTTGGCACTGCCGGCCGGGATCACCGACGTTAGCTTATTGATGGTTTCAGTTGGATTATCACTGGCGGAAGTCGCGCAAAATAGCTCGCCCCCGTGGCAGAAACCCGGTTTGGGCATATGCCCGCCAGGGAACGGCGGCAAGCGGAAGCCTTGCTCAGGCGGCGGTGAGGCATTTTTATCGGCCGGAGCCGGAGCGGAAAGCGCACTGACGCTGAACAGCGTCACGCCAGCCAGAAAAGGCAGTGCCAGTAATTTGACGGTATTTTTCATGTTATTGACCTCATTTGCCGGGATTGGATTTAACCTACTCCGCCCCCGGCCCATGAGAAAGTCGCTTTTCACGACCTTTTCACCCCCGATGATCTTTGCTTACATACCAGCGCTAACGTGATGAAAGCTTAAGGATTATGTAAAGATCATGAAGAAACTTTTGTTGAGAACACACGGCTGTACAATATGGAAGGCATTCAGCCTAACCATTTTTACGACTGCGTTTTTTTCTTCTGTCTGAAGTTTTCATCATCAATACAATAATGGTAGGAGTCGATAATCAGACCTGTTAGCCGCAAGATATTCTCAGGTCGGTCAATAATAATATGCCCTCCAGCCGCAAGTTCTAAACCCGCTCGGATAATTTCGGCATGTCTCTCTTCATTGATTTCCAAAGGGAGTAATACGGTAGGTCTTTGCTTATTGTCGAAATAGCGTAGCACCCATCGGGTAGTCTTCCCCTGAACCAAAATACTGAAATAACTTTCCGTATCTTTTGCTGTTAAATCTGCACTTTCACCCAGGATCATTGCCACATTTTCAAATAAAGCCCGCTCAGCAAAAGTGGTAACTATCTTACTGTTTTCTGGGTCAATAATCGGCGCTAGCGGATCGATTTCGTTGCTTTTCTTAACGTCACCAAACTCTTCAGACGGCGCTTTATTTTCAGAAGTCACAGACAACCCTGAAACAACCATTGCACTAACCGCTTTCTCCACGGCCAGGCGCACCAAAGGGGTGATCGTCTCAAGAAAACGCTGGTTAAGTTGACGTTGGACGTTAGATCGATTCGCCACATATCTGACAAAATCCACGTCCACATCTCTTAGGCTGGCACTGATGGTCTTGGTAAATGAAGTCAGATAAATGCTTTCTTCAGCCAAGGTTCTCAACGCTTCCGGCTGAAATTGATCGTGTCTAAACCTATAAAGCTGTTCAATATCAGAGTCATTCAAATCATTAAAATCTATCTTAAGGAAGGGCGTATCATCCATAATATTTTTATCTTTTAGATCGGTAAAGAACCGCCATTCCTTGCCGTTGGTGATTGCTGATACGGTGACTTCTGGGGTGGCATTAAAGTAACGAGATAGCTGTGGGCTGTGGTTTGTTAAGTTTTGACTGAAGGATTTCGCCTCAATAAACATGACAGGTACGGCATGACAGAAAAGAGAATAATCAACCCGCTCTCCCACTTTAACCCCTGGGAAATCAGCGCCATATTCTGCTTTTACTTTAGTGGGGTCATAAGGGTGAAAACCAAGAATTTCCAATAATGGTAAAATTAATGCCTGCTTTGTTGTTTCTTCCGTGTTGCAATGCTGGCCTACCGCAGCGACATGATGTACATGTGCTTTAAGCTTGTCTCTGAATGCATTCATCAAACATCCCTCTTGCTGTGTTAGAAATTGGTCATTTCTTAAAGTCATACCTACAGAAAGGTTTACTAATTTCACCAACGTTACCGTATCAGCAACTGGCTGAGTTTATTTATTGAATAAAATAATATTAACCTTAAACATTAAATATATAGCAGAACAAGCAAGCTTTGATCAAAGGCATCAATTCAATATTAATACATAGTTCAAAAATAATCGCTCAGCATTCATAACCAGAAGAAAACTTATAGAAATTAAATAATTGCAATCACAATTAAATTTCAGTATCTCGCTTTTATATATTTTGTATTTCTCTGGTGGGACAGAACGAGGTAAACGGCAAGAAGATGGGTATAACAGATGGATTTATCTACTAAAATTGTTCAGTCAACCAATATCACTCCGTCTGATTAAAATCAAATGGAGCACAGCCAGAAGCTGCGCTCCAGAGAAATTACTTGCCGCTGGTCAGCGTGCTGTAACTGGTCATCAGGTTACGGTAATCAGGGATATGATTGGCAAACAGCGCCCCCAGTCCTTCCACATCGTTACGCCAGTCACGGTGCAACTCACAGGCAACGCCGAACCAGGTCATCAACTGCGCGCCTTCGGCTTCCATCCGGCTCCAGGCCGATTGACGAGTCAGTTCGTTAAAGGTACCGGAAGCGTCGGTGACCACAAACACCTCAAAACCCTCACTGAGAGCAGACAGCGCCGGGAAGGCCACGCACACTTCGGTAACTACCCCGGCGATAATCAATTGTTTACGACCGGTGGCTTTCACTGCCTTGACGAAGTCATCGTTGTCCCAGGCATTGATCTGTCCAGGGCGAGGAATAAAGGGCGCATCGGGGAATTGAGCTTTAAGCTCAGGCACCAGCGGGCCGTTGGGGCCATCTTCAAAACTGGTGGTCAGAATGGTCGGCAGGTTGAAATACTTCGCTAAATCACCCAATGCCAGTACGTTGTTTTTAAAACGATCGGGATCGATATCTCGTACCAGTGAAAGCAGCCCTGCCTGATGATCCACCAGCAATACGGCGGCCTGATCCTTGTCGAGGCGTTTGTAATTTGCAGTCATGGTTTACTCCTGTGGGGTTTTGATTGTTGCGGCTAAAGTTGCCCTTGGCCGATAAGGCCAGAGCGCAGAGATTGTCTTAAAGTGTAGAACCGGATCCGGAGCTGTTTTTCCGGATCGGTTCTGAAGTGTGGATCAGTGCTTAGCCAGCCTGGTGTTCAGCTGCCATGCTGCCGAACTTGCCGCCGTTGAAGTCCTGGAAAGCCTGCTGGATTTCAGCGTCGCTGTTCATCACGAACGGGCCATAACCGACGATAGGCTCGTCGATCGGCTCGCCGCTCAGAACCAGCAAGCTGACATCGTTATTGGCTTCGATAGTGACTGAATCCCCCGCACGGTCAAACCTGACCATTTGGGTTTCGCGCACCACTTCCTCGCCGTTAACATGAATGGCACCGTGCAGTATCACCAGCGCCAGCGTATGGCCTTCTTTCACCGTCAGCGTGGTGGTGTGACCGGCGTTCAGCTTCATGTCCCAGACATTCAGCGGGCTGAAGGTGCGTGCCGGGCCTGCTGCGTCGCCGAAGCTACCGGCAATCACCCGAACCTGCCCTGCGCCATCCGCCAGTGGAACCACCGGGATATCCGCATTCAGCAGCGTCTGGTAACCCGGCTCAGCCATTTTGTCCTTGGCCGGCAGGTTTACCCACAACTGCACCATTTCCATGGTGCCGCCGTTGCGCGAGAAGTCCCGTGAATGGAACTCTTCATGCAAAATACCCGAGGCGGCAGTCATCCACTGCACGTCACCAGGGCCAATCACCCCGCCGCTGCCGGTGGAATCGCGATGCTCGACTTCCCCCTGATAGACGATGGTCACCGTTTCAAACCCGCGATGCGGGTGCTGGCCAACGCCACGGGTGCCGGATGCAGAGCGGAACTTGGTTGGTGCCGCGTGATCCAACAGCAGGAACGGGCTCATTTCCGCCCCCAGATCGTTATAGGAGAACAGCGAATTCACCAGGAAGCCGTTGCCGACCCAGTGGGCTTCAGGGCTGTTGTAAATACCGAGGATCTTTTTCATCTTGAACTCCTGTTTCAGGTCTCACGACCTTAGGTTGATGCCAGAAGTTTAATCCAACGCCATTTGCTGCAGTAGTAGGCAAGATGTACACTCAGCGTTCTATAAATGGAACGATAAGGACAGACGATGTTCACTGATTTGAACGATCTGTTTTACTTCGCCGCCGTGGTCGATCACCAGGGATTCGCCCCCGCCAGTCGTGCGCTGGGTATTCCCAAGTCAAAACTGAGCCGCCGTGTGGCACTGTTGGAAGAACGCCTGGGCGTGCGCCTGATCCAACGCTCAACGCGGCGTTTCTCCGTCACCGACGTCGGCCAGAACTACTATGCACACTGCAAGGCGATGCTGGTGGAGGCCGATGCGGCGCAGCAGGCGATCGAACAAACCCGCGCCGAACCCTGCGGCACGGTGCGCATGTCCTGCCCGGTGGCGATCCTGCATACCCGTGTCGGCAGCATGGTGGCGGCCTTTATGGCCGATTACCCGAAAGTCACGGTGCACCTGGATGCCACCAACCGCCGGGTAGATGTGGTGGGGGAAGGCCTGGATCTGGCGATCCGCGTGCGGCCACCGCCGCTGGAAGACAGCGATCTGGTGCTGAAGATCCTGGCGCAGCGCACCTGGTGTATCGCCGCCAGCCCGGCACTGGTGCGCACCCTCGGCCCGGTGCAACGACCGGAGGATCTGCATAAGTATCCCACGCTCGATCTCGGGCCTGCGCGCGCACAACACCTGTGGCAATTGACCGGGCCGGACGGCGAAAAAGTGGAATGGGAACACAGGCCACGGCTGGTTACCGACGATATGCTGATGTTGCGTACCGCGGCGATTGCCGGCGCCGGTATTGTGCAACTGCCGTCGATGATGATGCGCGACGACATGTTGCGTGGCGAGCTGGTGCAACTGTTACCCGGCTGGCAGCCACAGGGCGGCGTGGTGCATGCGGTTTACCCGTCACGCCGTGGGCTATTGCCAGCGGTACGGCTGCTGCTCGACTATCTGGCGCAGCAGTTCGCGACTATCGAAGAAGAGTGATCAGCCGGTGATTTCGATGGCGTTGCCGTCCGGATCGCGGATGATCGCTTCGTAAAAACCATCGCCGGTCCAGCGTGGCGGCGCTTGCAGGATCCCCTCCTGCTGCGCACGCTGCGCCAGTTGATCGACCAGGCCCTCGTCGCCGACCGACAGCGCAATATGTGCCCAACCGACTCGTTCATTGGCCTGCTCCGTTGGCAGCAACTCCGGCAAACTCATAATCTCCAGCGTTGGGCCGCTAGCCAGGCTGACAAAACGGGAAACAAACCCCGGGCGATTCTTGCTGACGTACAATTCTCCGGCCACGCCGTTGAAGTAACGCTGCCAGAACGCCACCTGCGCATCAATATCACGGGTCCACAGGGCAACATGGGCTATTTTCATTTCACTCTCCAATAGGGGAATCGCTGTACAACACCTTGCCACCGCTGTGGGTCACCTGCTGTTCGAGCTGTGGGTGCTGGCCGGGAGGCGTTACCAAATAATCAACCCGGCTGGCATCGAGGAAACTGTAAGGGGCATAGGTATTAAGTTTGTCGCCGGTACAGAGCACCGCCACGTTACCGCAACGCGTCAGCAGGCGTTTCTTGAACTGGGCATCCTGATAATTCAGCGCCGAAAAACCGCTGCCCGGCTCATAGGCACAGATGCCGGTAAAGGCGATGTCGAAATAAAAACCGTCAATTTCCTGCACCGCTTTAGCGTCCACGCAACCACCGATGTCGGCATCCAGCTCACCGCCGATTAAAATAGTGCGGATCCCCGGCCTTTCCAGCATTTTGACGGCGATACTCAGTGAATTGGTCACCACTGTCAGCCCTTGGTCAGAGGGCAACAAATCGGCCAGGTAAAGGTGGGTGCTGCCGGCATCGAGGAAAATCACCTGATCCTGCTTGATCAACGCCAGTGCGGCCAACGCCAGCGCCTGCTTCTCATCACCGCTCAAATGCAGTCGTGCCTCGATCGGTCCGGTTGCCGGTGTCGGTGCCAGTGCGCCGCCGTAAATGCGCTTACACAGGTTCTGAGCCGCCAACTGGCGCAGGTCGCGCCGAATGGTGGCTTCGGTGGTGTTCAGGCGCTCGGCCATTTCGACCGCCAGCACCTGCCCCTGTTGCTGCAGCAGGGTCAGGATCGCTTCATGGCGTTGGTTGGGGAGCAGTTTGGACATTCTGTCTCTCGGTGGCGAACAAGTGATCATAAATGTACACAAATGTGCATAAACGTACAAATAATTCGAAAGCGGGGCTGGGCTGGTGGGTTTTGTGGTTGCCGTCGTGGTGGGCATTTACTGCTGCTGTTGCTGGAAGAAGGGATCGGGTAAGCACGGGAATTTCATCAGACGCTCTCCTCAGCCCGAATGATTTGACTATACTGAGGCAAGCAACGTTACCGCAGAACGTAACGGCTTGGGCGCTAAGGGAAAAAGATGCTGTCAAAAGTGGTGAAGTGGCTGTTTCAATTGCCGGGCAGGCTGTTTGGGGGAATTTTCAGGAGTCGCCTGACGATTTTTATCTTCTTTATGCTGATCGCCGTTGGGGTGTTCAGCGCCAAGCGCTATCTGCGCGCTCATCAAAATGACGATGAGTTTGTCTCGGTCATCCCCACTGATTACAACCGGGCTATTCAGCGTGAAATGCCGCTGCGCGAGGCACGTGAACAGTGCGGTGGCCCCCTGCATGACAATGCAGGACAACCCTGGCCAACCTCAGCCGGTTTCTTGCACCAGGCGGAACACCAGGCCAACGGGCGCCTGCAGCAACTGACGCTGGATAATCAAAACAACGATTTTCCGGTGTTGGTCAAACTGGAAACGCCCGGCCAGCCGCAACAGCTGGCCGAAGTGTTTATTCCCGCGGCCGGCAGTTTCCATCTCAAAACCAATCCGGCCGGCGAGTATGTCCTGAAGGTCAGAAATATCAAAAGCGGCTGTAACTTCCGCTCCCGGCCTTTCACCCTCAACAGCCAGCAGAATTGGCGGCTGCCGCTAACCCCGCAAACGGACGGCAGCGTGCGGCTACAGCCGATCAGCGATCGTGAGTTTTAACCCGAGCGCTTATTTCTTCACCGGGTGATCGCGGCGAAACAGTTCCCAGCTTTCAATTTCCTGGCCATCAGGCAGGGTACAGGTGGAATACTGGCCGTTGGCATTTTGTTTGGCATTCAATTTGCCGCCAATCTCGGTGCAATAAACGTCTGCCGGATTGGCCATGCCGATCGGTTTCATTTTAGGTGGGGGTGGCGCATCGTTGGAGTTCATGGTGCAGCCCTGTAGCATCGCCATCCCTGCGAACAGCGAGATCATCAGAATTTTTTTCATGTTTTCAGCTTATACAAATTAAAACGGCGGTAACTGTTGTTAACCGCCGTTTACGCTATCAGGAAATAAAGGATGCGCCCTGCTTCAGTACCAGATCGCAGGCCTTTTGCTTCACTTTTTCGGTAATTTGCGAGGTACCCAGGCTGTTCAGATCCAGGCTCTTGCCTTCGCCGGTTTGCAGCAGACCGCCCAGCCCTTGCTGGTAGTCCTGGCTCTTGGCGTTCTCAGGGCTGCTGATACCCAGCTTACTCAACAACTTGTCCTGTACCGCTTCAGTGCTGTTGCCTGACAGTACGTTGTTTTTCACACAGTACTGCAGGATGCCGGCGGCATTGGTCATGCTGTTGGAACTCAGCGCTTTATCACCGCCGTTCAACAGGCCGGTTAGTGAAGACAGTGACGTGCCGCCAGTGCTGTCGCCTGACTTGCTCAGCTCACCGGCGGCGCTGCTGAGAGAATCCATCAGTCCGGCAGCCTGAGCCGCGCCACAGGTCATAGTGGTGGTCAATGTCAGTGCCAGCAGTAAACGTTGCTTGGTGTTCATTAGGGTAAAACTCCTGTTATCTCGCCATTCCTGCCTGCTTCCATTGCCCTGTACGGCAGGGGAAATCAGGCGGGCCTATCCGGTGCAATAAGCGCAATGCGCTGGGTCACATCTTCGGACGCCACCACCGGCGACAAGTTCCTTTTAACTGACAATGCCGCGATTTTTTCGGAATTGAGGTAATTTTTTTGCTGAATAATCAGCAACAGGGGGCAGATCGAACGACCCGCCGGTGATTAGAACTGCCAGCGGAACCAGCCAAAGAACACGTTCCCGTTATTGTAGGTGCCGGGAATATAGGTGGCCTGGAAGGTCAGTTGTTTGTAACCGATAGAGGCCAACGGCAAGGGTGCCGGAATAGGGATGTAATTCCAGTTATCACGCGCGGTGATGCTGGCGGTAAAGCCCAGGCCAAGACGGAAATCCTTGTCCTCCAGCGGCCGCCAGATCTTCTCATAAGCGTAACCGCCGATCGGTTCCCACTTATTGAACGAATCCTTGAATACCATCATATAGAGGCCATGCCAGTCGCCGTCGCTGTCGTAACGCGAGATGCCATAGCCACCGCCCCACGGCCGCTCGTTGTACGAGTCGATTTTTTCCTGGCTGTAAGTCAGGCGGTTGTGCCAGGTAATTGCCGGCACATAGAGATCTTTATTCGGAGAGTTGTTCCAGGTTTCGGCCACGTTACTGGTGAAACGCTGCCACAGGCCCGGTTTTTCAGCCTGCGCGGAATTGCCATTTTCTGCACCAACCTCAGCGTAAGAAGGTAGTGCAGGAAATAGCAGCGCCACTGTGCAAGCCAAAATGGTCCGTTTAAAAAGCATTATCAAACTCCTGTAAAAAATAAGGCCGGGGATTTTTACCCATCACCTAATCAATATCAAGCTGTATCTTATTTATCCAGCCTGTTTCTCCCCCCTCGTTGTCACTTGGTTAAGTTTAGCCGTCATCAGGGGCGAGAGCCGATTTTGGGCGCTCAGGCTACCCTTCCCTCAGGGCAGCGTCTGTCAGAAAACTCCGCAATCGCCCCGCCACGACGGCAGGTTCTGGCGGTTATAAAACCTGTGGGAAAACTTCTTTTCTACTCTGGGTGTAGCGAAATGTTTACTGCCGACCGGCAAGCAAATGTAACGGCGGTCACGTTTTTAATCGGGACTGAAAACCCGTTATATCGGCGATCCCATCCAGCTCAGGCCCCCGTCGGGCAGCGCCGCTGTAAATATCGGGTTACATCGCTGCAATAGAGGCCAATGTCGTCGATAACGGGTGGATGGCAGGCAGCAATTTAACCCGCAGGCAAAAGTACCGAACGTTCAACCAGCGCCCCATGATCTGGCTACATACGCCAAATTTTACATATCTATTACATTCAATGAAAAATACCAACAACAATAGCCCTATATTTAATGCTGATTAGTCACAACGTAAACCCCCGAATACAAGCCACCTGCTCCCGACACCACCACCGCAACTTGAACAAGCCGATAGTTTAAATAATTGTTAAAGCTAACCAGCGAAGCCCTGCTCATACGGGTTCAGCGTTATTTCATGGTTCGCGACACAACATCACCGGCAATTAACTTTGCCGTTCTCTGCCTGATAAAAGAAAGATAAGAAATCCGGAGAAATACATGAAAATCACTATTGGAGCCTTTATCCTGCAACAGCTCCGCACCCTGAACATCGATCGTATTTATGGCGTACCCGGCGACTATAATCTGGCGCTGCTGGAACTGATTGAACAGGATGACAAGCTGGAGTTCATTGGCAACTGTAATGAACTCAATGCCTCCTACGCAGCCGATGGCTATGCACGGCTAAAAGGCGCCGGAGCGCTAATCACTACCTATGGCGTCGGCGACCTGGCCGCACTGTCCGGCATTGCCGGTGCCTACGCCGAATCGGCCCCGGTGGTCTGCCTGTCCGGTACCCCGCCGCTGCATGCCATGAAAAATCACCTGCTGCTGCACCACACGCTGGCGGACGGTAACTTTGATAACGTGATGAACTGTTTTAAACAATTCACCGTCGCCCAGGCATTAATTACGCCGGAAAATGCGGCTGTGGAAATTCCCCGCGTTATTTCCCGCGCCTGGACGGAAAAGAAACCGGTTTATTTGCAATTACCTTCTGATATTTGTGATGTAGAAATTGAAATCACTCAGGCGGTGGTACCACCACAATTACCCGCCAGCGACAAATATAATGTTCAACTGGCGGCAATGGCGTTGCTTGCGCGGCTAAAACTGGCAAAAAAACCGATTATTCTGGTCGACCAAATGGTGGACCGCTTTCAGCTACAACAATTGGTGATCGACGTGGCGCATAAATTCGCCATCCCGCTCACCAACATGCCGACGGCCAAATGCATTATTCCTGAAACCACGCCGGGCTGGATCGGCGGTTACAGCGGTAATCTGTCACGCCCCGAACTCTATGAACACATGGCGCACTCAGACTGCGTGCTGAGCTTCGGCGTACGGTTGGTGGACTCCACCACCGGCTATTTCTCGCATCGCATCCCGTCCGACGCGCAAATCGATATTCAGCCGTTTTCAGTGAAGCTGGGAGAGACTTCTTATCCGGCAGTGGCGACGACAGACCTGCTACAGGCGCTGCTGGCATTGGGTGAAGGCGTGGCAGATCATCAGCCGGCCGTGCTACCCGAAGCGCGCCATCGGCTACCGACGCCGAGCGAAACCCCAATCGATCAGGCTTATTTATGGCAGCGCCTGCAGCGCTTTATTCGGGCCGATGACGTGCTGGTGGTAGAAAACGGCACCTCGGGCGCGGCGATTGGCGGCATGCGGATGCCGGACGGCGTCCAGGTGGTCAATCAGCCGATTTGGGGCTCGATCGGTTATACCTTACCGGCGCTGCTGGGTACCATGATGGCTGCACCGGAACGGCGACACCTGCTGTTTATTGGCGATGGCTCGTTCCAGCTTACCGCGCAGGAAGTTTCCACCCTGCTGCGTTACGATCAGAAGCCGATTATCTTCCTGATTAATAACGACGGTTACACCATCGAGCGTTACATTCTCGGCGAAAATTCGTCGTACAACGATATTGGGCCGTGGGACTACGCCAAACTGCCTGCCGTGCTCAACACCCAGGCGACACCGTTTTGCGTGGCGGTAGAAACCACCCAACAGCTGGAGTTGGCGCTGGAGCACGCCTCACGACAGGATCAATTGACCTTTATCGAAATTAAGGTGCCGATGATGGACACACCGCCGGTGATGAAGGAGTTCTGCAACCGCTGCAATAACTTTAACTTCGGCCTGACCAACCCGCGCCGCGCTTAGCTCCATCAGCCGTTGCTCAGGTAACGGCGGATTTACCCAGAGCTTGCACCACCTGCTGCTGCAAGGTTTGCAGTAATGGGTGGTGCCGCCTGGCCCCCAGACGTAACGCATGCGCTACGGGTGGCAAAGGCAGACTGCGCTCAAAGTTGGCCTCGATCTGTACTCGCTGATCGACAGACTGCTGATTGAGCAGACCAATGCCCATTCCGGCAGAGATGGCCGCCAGCATCCCCGCTACCGACGGACACTCCACCGACACCTTATAAGCAATACCCGCGGCGCTCAGGCGCTCTTCAGCCAATCGGCGGTAAAAACAGTCCGGTCCGTAACTGACCAGTTTCACCCTGTCTCCAGGCTGATAGCGCCAACCCGGTGGTACACACCAGTGAATACGCTCCGTTGCCAGCACCACATCTTCTGCGCTCAGTGCATCGCAAAACTGTTGGTGTAGCACCAGATCCAGCGCTCCATGCTCCAGTGCATTACGCAACACCTGGCTTTGCTCAATGACCAGTTGCACATCCACCTGTGGATGTTGGTGAGTGAATGCCGCCAGCAGGGCAGCCAACTGAGGTAAAGACATCTGTTCCGTGGCACCAAAACGCACCTTCCCCTGCAATAATGAAGGAGAAAAATGCGCCAGTGCCCGATCGTGAGCCTGCAGAATCTGCCGTCCATGCGACAACAGTGCCTCGCCATCCGCTGTGGCAGTCAACGTCATGCCTTGACGATTGACCAGCGTGCGCCCCAACTGTTCCTCCAACCGTTTGATTTTCCAACTTACCGCCGACTGGCTGAGATTTAGCTGTTGCGCCGCACGCGTCATGCTACCGGTATCGATAACGCTTAATAGCGCTCGCAATGCATCAATGGATAAACGCTGATTCATAAGCAGGCCATGACAAAAATTGGATTTAATCACCATAACTTGTCATTGGCGTCATAGGAAGACGATGAGTATGGTTTGTGTACAACACGGCAACCGGATAATCAACATGAACGGCTTAACATCGGTGCTTAATCAGCAGGTTATTGTCAATGGCCATCGTATTGCCACCGGCATACATGGCACCGGCAACCCCCTGGTATTGGTACACGGCACCCCTGCCCACTCAATCATCTGGCGGGATTTGCTGCCCAGCCTGACGGCGGCAGGCTTTAGAGTCCATATCTACGATTTATTGGGTTACGGCGCATCAGAACGCCCATTGTCGGCTGACACTTCAATTGCTGCACAGGCAGATGTACTGATCGACCTGCTGGACCATTGGCAACTGGAGTCCACCCACGTGTTTGGTCACGATATTGGCGGCGCATTGTCGCTACGCGCAGCGTTTGGGCACTCCCGGCGCTTTCGCTCGCTGACCATCGCGGATATTTGCAGTTATGATTCCTGGCCTTCGCCAAGCTGGCGCGGCATCCGCGATAATTATCATCAGTACGCCGTCATGGACGCCTCACAGCATGAGCAAACCCTGGCTCGCCAACTGAAAATGGCGGTGTTCAACAAATCGCGGATGTCCGGAGAGCTATTACAGCACTATCTGGCACCGATCGTCGGCGTGGTCGGTCAACCGGCATTTTATCAACATCAAATCGCCCATTACGACGCGCGCTATACTGAAGACTTCGCCCAGCGCCTGCCTGAGCTACGTCTGCCGGTGCAAATCCTGTGGGGTGAGAACGATGAGTGGCAACCGGTCAGTTACGCCTATCGTTTGCAGGGCGATATTCCCGGTGCCAGGCTGCAGGTGATCCCTCAGGCGGGCCATTTTTTAATGGAAGACGCGCCGGAAACGGTAGCCCAACGGCTGGTGACGTTTATTCATTCACTTAAATCGGGCGAATAGGCTCTGGAGAACATGATGCAACTGATTGGCATGCTGGATTCACCCTACGTACGCCGGGTAGCTATTTGTCTGAAATTATTGGAGATCGAGTTTGAGCACCGCGCAATTTCGGTATTCAGCGGTTTTGAGCAATTCAAAACCATTAACCCGGTGGTGAAAGCCCCGACGCTGGTACTGGCCGACGATCAAATCCTGATGGACTCCTCACTGATCCTGGAATACGCCGCCGGCATCGCCCCCAGCGGTAAGGCTCTGCTGCCGACTGAGGGTACTGCGCGACTCTATGCCCTGCAACTCAATGGCCTGGCGCTGGCCGCCTGCGAAAAAACGGTGCAAATCGTTTATGAACAACAGTTACGGCCGCAGGAGAAACAGCATCAGCCCTGGTTGGATCGCGTTCAGGGCCAGTTGCTGGCAGCCTATGCCGAACTGGAAAAACAGTTGGTGCGAGCCGGCACTGCACTCGCGGTGATCGGCAGCGCTGAGGTCAGCGTGGCGGTGGCCTGGAGCTTCACTCAACTCATGTTGCCCGAATTGATTAGCGCCGATAATCATCCGACGCTGGCGGCATTTGCCGCCCAGGCCGAGCGGCATCCTGCATTTATCAGCACCCCACAGGTTTAACCCGCCGAGGCGCGGGTCATGCAACGTTGGCGCCGCTCATCCACCCGTTTGGCAAACCAGGCGGTGGTCAACTTGCGGGTGATTTTCGGGCTTTCCAGTTGAATGCCCGGCAGCATTTCCCGTGGCAGTTTCTTGCCGGTGGATTTCTCCGCCAGGGCATAGACTCGCTCATACAGGTCGGTGTCGGCAAACTCAGGCAAATCGCCCTTCTCCAGCGCCCGACGAATCGACGAGTCGCTCATGTCCAACCGCTTGCCGAGGGTGCGTACCGCCAGCTCGGTGGTGCCCGGCTTATCGGTACCGTAGTTAATCAAATCGCCGTCCAGCGCCAACGGAATGCCCGACGTGCGGCTGACTGCGCTCTGGAAGGCCGCGTTGCGGCTGGCGTACCAACCAGCATTGAAGTCGGCAAAGCGGTAAATCGGTTGGCTGTAGTTGGCCGGATAGCCCAACAGGTGAGCGATACCGAAATACATGCCGCCACGACGACTGAATACTTCGCGGCGGATGGTGCCGTCAATCGGGTACGGATAGCCTTTGGCATGGGCTTCGGCGAAGGCAATACTCACCTGCATCGGCCCGGCGGTATGCACCGGATTGAGGCTGCCAAACAGTTTTTGCCCCATCGGCACCGAATTAATCATGTCATCAAAGATATCGCTCAGATCTTTTTCGGTGCGCACCTTATCGAGCCGCTCGCTGTAGCTCTTGCCGTTTGGTGATTTGATCATCAGGGCGGTATGCACCAGGAAGTTGGGAATATGCAACTGGTCAGCGCGGCGGTCGATCTCTTTCCAGGCGATTTTTGGCAGCCCCGGCACTGGCGGGTTGGCCTGGAAGGTCGACTCCTGCTCGGTGACGGCCAGCACCGAACACAGGTTCTGGTCGCTGGGTTCAATACCCTGCGCGGCAAAAGCGGCGGTGATATCGGTGGCCCACCCCTGTCGGTCTGCGGTGTTGGCCGGCATTAACCGCACCAGTTGGGCTTTGACGTCTGCCGGATGTTGCACCGGCGTAGTGGTCGTGGTTTTGGTGCTACAACCGGCCAGCACCAACAGTGCACCCAGGCTCAATGGCTTGATAAAATGGCGAATTAGCATCTTTTCCCTGATCTTTTAGCATAAACTGCACTGACGTTAGCCCAGGCTGGGACCGTGATCCAGTTTAAATATGCCAATCCTCTCGTACGGCCACCAGGAAAATGCACTTTGATGATCTCAGGCATGTTCAAAGCGACCTTAAACATGTATTTTATATGCAACATATAGAATCGTAATGCGGCAACGCAGAACCCAAGGAGTGATAGATGAACCAACTGCTTTGTTATAAAACCCTGCCGGAGTGGAACAGCACCACGCTGCCAGAGAGCTTCCAGCAAAAGCACAACACCCAGAGCGGCACCTGGGCCAAACTCAGGCTACTGAGCGGGACATTAACCTTCGCACTGATGAACGAACAGGGCGAAACCACCGAAACCTGGCAGTTCAGCCCCGAGAGCCAACCGCCGTTTATCGAGCCACAGCAATGGCACCGCATCGTTTCATTCTCCGATGATATGACCTGCCAACTGGCTTTCTATTGCTCGCCGGAAGATTACTATCACAAGAAATACCAACTGACGCGTACCCACTCCGAAGTGATTGAGGCCGTACAGCAGATCGCACCCGGCAAGACGCTGGATTTGGGCTGTGGCGGCGGGCGCAACTCGCTTTATCTCAACCTGAAAGGCTTCGACGTCACCGCCTGGGACAAACACGGCCCGTCGATCGATAACCTCAACGGCATCATCGATAGCGAAGGTTTGTCGCACATTCGCGCCAGCGTGCAGGATCTCAATACTTATACTTTCAGCGGCGAATACGACTTTATCCTTTCCACCGTGGTGTTGATGTTCCTCAACCCGGCGCAGATCCCGCGGCTGGTGAAAAACATGCAGGACAGTACCGTCGACGGCGGTTACAACCTGATCGTCGCGGCGATGGATACCCCGGATTACCCTTGCAGCCTGCCCTTCCCATTCACTTTTAAACCGGGTGAGTTGAAAGACTATTACGCCGGGTGGGAAGTGCTTAAGTACAACGAGGACGTTGGCCAACTGCACAAAACCGATGCCGCCGGTAATCGCATTTCGCTGCGTTTCGCCACGCTGCTGGCACGTAAGCCATAACCCCTGTCTGCCTGCGCGTAACTGATGGCGAAATACGGCAATCAACATGAAGTTTATTACGTTGCCAACCCGCCCCCGCGGCGTTAGGATCGCGCCCGGCTACGGGTGTAGCCAGTGTTATTGGCTGTCAGTTCCGCGCATGGAGAGGTTATTGTGTTAGAAAGTTTTGGCGTCCTGAATCTTTGGACCTATCTGGCCGGGGTGATTTTTATCATCATCCTGCCGGGCCCGAATACGTTGTATGTGTTGAAAACCGGCGTAACACGCGGTGTGCGGGCCGGCTATACCGCCGCACTGGGCGTGTTTATCGGTGATGCAATCCTGATTTTCTGCGCCTACATTGGCGTGGCCTCGCTGATCCGCACCACGCCGTTTCTGTTTACCCTGGTGCGTTTTCTCGGCGCAATTTACCTGCTGTTCCTGGGTGCCAAGATTCTCTACGCCACCTTTATCCAGAAAAATGCCGAGCAGCATCAACAGATTGAAGGCAGCCACAGCATTCTGCGCAAATCGCTGACGCTCAGCCTGACCAATCCGAAAGCGATCCTGTTTTATGTGTCGTTCTTCGTACAGTTTATCGATTTCAACTATGCCCATACCGGTCTGTCGTTCACCATTCTGGCGTTGATCCTCGAATCGGTCAGTTTTATCTACATGACCACGCTGATCTTTTCCGGCGCGATGCTGGCGCACTTCTTTAACCACAAGAAAGGCCTGGCAAAACTGGGCAATGGTCTGATTGGCCTGCTGTTCCTCGGCTTCGCCACCCGCCTGGCGACCCTCAGCTCCTGATCCTGCCGATTAACGGCTGACTCATTCAGCCGTTATGTCACGCAGAGCAAACCGATTGTCAGGCAGACAAAAGTCCTGCCGCTGGGCCTGCTGTAGACTTTTAAGGTTAATGATAGCGACCTTTTTTGTCTGACAGGAGGGCGTATGCCTGACAACACCCTAGCAGTGATGGACAGCGTTTCGCGTTTTCTCGATCGTCATCATGGGCTGTATATTGACGGCCAATGGTGCGAGTCCAGTGCCGAACATCGGTTGGCGGTATTTAACCCCGCTGACGGAAGACAAATTTCCTCCACCGCCGACGCCAACGCACAGGACGTCGCGCGTGCCGTACAGTCTGCCCACCAGGCTTTCACCTCCGGAGTCTGGGCACAACGTTTACCCGCCGAGCGCGAGCGCATTCTACTGCGCTATGCCGACCTGCTTGAACAACACACCGAAGAGCTGGCCCAGTTGGAAACGCTGGAACAGGGTAAGTCTATCAATATTGCCCGCATGTTCGAGGTCGGCTGCACGCTGAACTGGATGCGCTACACCGCCGGGCTGACCACCAAAATCACCGGCCAAACCCTGGACGTGTCAATCCCGATGCCGCCGGGCGCCAAATATCAGGTGTACACCCGTAAAGAGCCGATTGGCGTGGTGGCCGGTATCGTGCCGTGGAACTTCCCGCTAATGATCGGCATGTGGAAGGTGATGCCGGCGTTGGCGGCGGGCTGCTCTATCGTCATCAAACCGTCTGAAACCACCCCGCTCACCCTGCTGCGCATGGCCGAACTGGCTACCGAGGCCGGTATTCCGCCGGGCGTATTTAACGTGGTAACCGGCAAAGGCACCGGCTGTGGCAAGGCACTGACCGAACACCCGTTGATCGCCAAAGTGAGCTTCACCGGCTCCACACCGGTGGGTAAAGGCATCGCGCGGGCGGCGGCAGATCGCCTGACCCGCGTCACGCTGGAGCTGGGCGGTAAAAACCCGGCCATCGTGCTGAAAGACGCCGATCAACAACAGGTTATCGAAGGCCTGATGGCGGGCAGTTTCCTCAATCAGGGCCAGGTGTGCGCCGCCAGCTCACGGATTTATATTGAAGCACCGATCTACGACAGCCTGGTTGCCGGGTTCGAGCAGGCGGTGAAGTCACTGACCGTCGGGCCGGGCATGGATGCCAATGCGCAGATCAACCCACTGGTCTCCAGCGATCACCGGAATAAAGTGGCGGCCTATCTGGACGACGCCAGATCCAAGCATGCGGAACTGATCAGCGGCGCAGCCGGGCCGGACTCGCAAGGGTTCTATATTCCGCCGACGCTGGTAATTAACCCGGATGATCAGTTGAATCTGGCACGCGAAGAAGTGTTTGGCCCGGTGGTGAATCTGATCCGGGTGGCGGACGTCGAAGAAGCGCTGAGCAAAGCCAACGACACCGATTACGGCCTGACCGCCAGCCTGTGGACCACCAGCCTGCAGGCAGCAATGGCTTATACGCCACGCATTCAGGCCGGTACGGTCTGGGTCAACACCCATACGTTGATCGACGCCAACATGCCTTTTGGCGGCTTTAAACAATCGGGTAGCGGCCGCGACTTCGGCCCGGACTGGCTGGATGCCTATACCGAATCCAAATCGGTGTGCATTCGTTACTAAAGAGCGCCTTCATCATCAATAGCGCCGCAGAAGGCGCTATTGATACTGCTTGCGATATTCGCTCGGCGAAACGCCAAAACGGCTTTTGAAGGCGGTGGAAAAGTGGCTGTGATCGGCAAAACCCCAGTCATAACCGATAGTGGCCAGTTTCTGTCGCTCCGGCGCGCTGCGTAACGCCTGTGCGCACAAGTCCAGGCGGCGGTGCTTGATATATTGCGCCACCACCAGCCCCTGACGAGCAAACATCCGATACAGACTGCGCACCGAAACGCCAAGCTCATCGGCGATCCACTCCGGCCGTAACTGCGGCGACTGAATATGCGTATCGATAAACGCCAGCGTACGGCTGAAGCTGCGTGGAGGGCTGTCTTCCCCCACCACGCGATCGACCAGCGCCGGACGCAACAGCGTCGCAACCGCGTTCAATATCGCCTCACTCTCTGGAGCGCTCATCTGTGTGTCTTGCATGCATCCCAGCACCAGTTGCCGGCTAAGGCGCACCACGCTGCTTTGTGCATCCAGCCGCCGCACGCACTGTACATCGGACGCAGACTGCTCAAGATAGCTGCGCGGCATCAGCAATGAAATTTGGCGGGAGTCTTGTTGAAAGGTAAAGCTGCTGGTGCGCGAAGCGTCGATTAGCGTGACGTCACCGGCGGACAACACCGCCTGCCGATCGCCCTGCTCCATCAATGAGCTGCCACGTAGCTGAAATACCGTGAAAAAGTGCGAACCGTCGCTACGGGCAATCTCCTGTTGGGTACGATACAACCGGGTTTGAGCGGCATCCACCACGCTCAGGCGCAGCGCGTGGGCACGGAATTCCTGCATAGCCCCGCTAAAGCCAGGCCCCAATGTCCTGGCGCAAAAGCGGCCGCAGGCGGAGTTGATTTTCGCCAACCACTCCTCGAAACCGGCCTCCCTGACCTGCGCGGAAATTGCCATGCTTTACCCCTTCACACATCAGCGACAAACGCTGTCGGCGTTGAACAGAAAATCAACATAACAACCCGATAACATACAAGCAATGCCGGAGCCGGGATCTGGCGCCGAGATCACAGATTGCGTCTTGCGCCACCCGATACGAAAAACCCGGCCGTAGCCGGGTTTGCCAGACAAGCTGGATCATAAAACGTTAAAGTTGATATTACCGATATATAATGATGCACCGGTCGGCAAGTTAGTCAGATCGATATAGAACAACAGCCATTGCTGGCTACCATCAGCAATATTACGCGGCGCTTGCCCGCTGCCTACATTGAAATCGCTGGCGTTACCGAACATGTTGATTGCCGTAGTTGGCGCGGTGGTCACATTGACCGTACCGAAGTTCCAGGTATCCTTAACGTTAGAGAAATAATAGCCGACCGGTGCGGTCACACTGCGGATCCCCTCCCCGGAAAATGCATAACCGGCGGTAGTAGTGAAGTCTACCGATCCCATTACCTGCACTCGGCAATAAGGTACCTTGCCAGACTCCATCGCCATCGGGATGGCAATTCGTTGGCTACCGGCAGTATCGGCCGTTTTTCTGATCTCAATGACCTTACCGCTAAAAGCAGAACCGGCAGGCGGATAAACGGTTTGTACCAGATAACTTGCGGCGGTAAATGCATAACCGTATAAAGTGGCCAAATAAGAGGTCACTTGCTCTGCCGTTTGCAACTTCAGCATTTTATTGTTTTTCGAGGTTAAGGGCTGTAACACGGGGCATTGATTTTGGTTAACCATAAAGCATCCCTGAGTTCTTAACTGCCCCTCCCCGGATAACAAGCTGCTGTGCCCAAAAGTGTTCTCAAACTCGCAGTCCTGCAGGATCACTTTGCTGTGGTATTGTTGGGCATCGAAGTAGGAAGGTGCAGTGATAGGGACATTGGTAGTACCGTAAAACTTGGTGCCAACAGCGCTAAAACTGCCGGTACCGGTAATCACCACACGGCTGTCGGTGATATTACTGTTAATTTCCATATGACCACCGAGCATACATACCCGGGCATTCTTAATCATAAAACCGAACTTTTGATAATCGACAGAGCAGTTGACAAAGTTATGCGCACCACCTTCCAGATTCAGAACGCCTCCATTGCCAAAAGTGCAGTTGGTATAGCTGAAGTTCTCCCCGGCGTCGGCGATACCTGCCGGGTAATAAACATCCCCACCTGAGTTTTGCGAGAAATAACAGTCATAGAAACGGATCAAATAGGCGCGCGCGCCGTATCTGACCGCTGGAGCCGTATGGAAATGGTAGAATTTTGCCTCGCGAACAACACATCGACAAAAACGGAAATCCCCCGCGACACCTTCACCTTCAAACAGCATCCCTGTCACACCCAGGTTAATGGTGCTGCTGTCGATACGGTTTGGACTGCATGAATACATTTCCAGTTTTTCTAGCGTGCATTCAATGGTCGGCCGATTTTTTCCGTTGTACAACTGCAACAGGGCTTTCGGATTGTTCACATCCTGGTTAAAACCTTCGTTGGCAAAAATAGCGCCACCGTTAGCGTACAAATTAATACGAGTGTTCCAAATAACGGTAGAGCCGAAACCATATTGACGATTACCTTTAAAGCGCACGCCTGCCGGTTTAGGAGTCCAGTTGATATAGGTGCCACCCGGCGCTGTACCCACAGTACCAACCAACCAGGCCAGCATGCTGCTAAATGCCGGGGCACTGTCATAACCATCGTTTACAAAGTTACCGGATTTATTACGGTAAAATGGTCGGGCTCCCCACCACTCAGGATCGACGCAGTCTTCAAAAACTCGCTCCCATATAACGTTATTGGCGTCTTTAATAAGCATTACGCCGTCGACATCCCAACGATCTACCGTCGGGCTAGTGACTTGCTTGATAAACCGACCGCCGGTATAGCTGTCCGTTACAACAATCTCTTCGGTATTACTGGTGTTTAACGCGACGTCATGCAGAGTGGCAACATAGTAAATGGTGCTCGATGAAGGTAATGGCATAGAGGGCTCCAGGATGTCAGTGGCAGAGGTCATTTAACGCCTGCGAAGGAGTCACAACTATATCGACGACAACAAGGTGGGGTTAGCGTAGCGCGTCCACTGGTAGCTGGCACAACAATCGAAGAATAAGGCACAGGGGAAGCCCCTGCACCCTCAGAAATTAAGGCTGGGTGGTCAGCAGATAGTGGACTACGGCGGCGTACTCTTTGGCATAGCCGTCAACGCTTTGGCTCGCCATTCCGGCATTGTCGATCTTGTACTTGCCGGAAACATAAAACGATGGAGTGGCGCGCACGTCCAGCGCTTTGACCGCTTCATTCTGTTTGGCGATCATGCCCTTCACCAGCAGGCTGTGACGCGCATTTTCATAGGTGGCCGCATCAACACCGGCAGCGGCAAACACCCGCTGAATATCCTGTTCACTGTTGATGGCACGCTTCTTTTGCAGCTCGTCGAACAGCATGCCTTCGATTTTGTCCTCAATGCCCATCACCATCGCCACCGACCAGGCCTCGGTCAGCTCATTCCCCAGTTTGCCCATCAGGCCAACGTGGTATTTGGTCAGTTTGGTGCCCGCAGGCAATGCCTGGCTGACGGTGCTGCCCACATGGTAAGTCTCGGCAAACTGATAGCACGGGCCGCAATAGAAAGAGAAAAACTCCACTACCGCAGGGGCCGACGCCACCGGCTTATCCAGACGAGTATATTGCTCGCCCGCGCGGTAATCCGCCGCCGCAGCAACGGCAGGCAGCAATAACACCAGTAACGCACCGGCAAGCAGACGATTAACTTTAGCCAACATAACTACTCCAATTCAGATGAGAACATTGTCCCTAACGCCGGTGTTTATAATCAAATTATCGGTTCAAGGCCAGGTTTTATTACCTTATGTTTATGTGGAATTGACTCATATCAAAGGTCTGATCCAGAGGGTCAGTGGTGTTCTCCGACCCAGGCACTATGCTTAAAAGAAGGCGTTGACCGGTGCGTAGCTGCATCAGGAAATTGTATACCGAGGTTAAAATGACACCCATTAATAAGAATATTGGCGAATACGATTTCACTGCGGAAAAGAGAGCGGGCATGATCACCGGCACCATCAGCGGTGAATTCCCGGACAGCGATGCCAGCCTTCCTCTGCTGCCCTTCTCCGGTACCTTTGTCGCGCCTTCCGTCGAGGAAGCCATAAACGATATTACGCGGCAATTCCCTGACATAGAGCCGGCGATAATCGATTTATTGCGAGATGAAATGCTCAGGGCGGGATATTAACCCCTCCTACTACCGTAATAGGTCACACCCAGATTAGAATATTCTTACTTACAGAACCTTTTCGGTTTGCCTACTCTTTCCATATTGCTAATACCAACGGCGGAAGATGATACTAGCCATCTTAATTTAGAGATTAAAGGTTATATTATGCATCGTATTATGATGTTCATCAGCACGCTGGCGATTAGCGCAATGCTTTCCGGCTGTATATTCCCGCCTCCAGGCGGTGGTGGCGGCGGTGGGCGCGGTGGCCCTGGCTATCATTTTAACGGCCCACGTTAAGGAGTCAGCCCCTTGTCTGGGGCTGACCGAAAACACCACTGAAATAAATCAGGACATCATAATGAAAAAACTGATACTCATTATTACCGCCGTAATGGCGCTAAATTGCACATCGGTATTCGCTGCAGCACCGGTTAATAAATATAATGACAGGCCGGTAGTTCATCAAAATAATAAAAAGCCGCACAGCAATAAAATGCAACCAAAATCACATCACAATAAACAAGCGCACAAGAAACCATATAAAAAAACGCCAGAAAAACGTGCGCCAGAGGCTCGCCCCGCTCACCACAATTAATGCCGGTGACTGAGTCAGCGATGATTCAAATGCGGAAAACTCACACCCACGTGCTTACCGCGGGTGTGAGTGGCTGAAAATTATTTATAGGCTTTTTGCCCGCAGGGTATCGCCGCTGCGAATAAAATTGCCGGCCCCCAGATGATGAATGGTGTGCAACTGCGGATCGGCGTCGGTAAAGTTCCAGCGGCCACCCTGAAATACCCGTTCATCTGCGGCAGCGGCGACCACTTCGCCGAAACAGGTGTCATATTTCTGCTGAGCGCCACTCTCCGGTAACAGACGGCACTCCAGCCAGGCCACGCAGCCCTGTTCTATCAAGGGGACATTCAACGTCGCACTGGAGATCGTGGCAATATTGAAACGGGAAAACTTATCCTCCACCTCCTGCCCCGAGATATTGCCCACCGCATAGGTGGTGTCGATAAACATCGCAGCCGGAATGCAAATACCAAACACCCCGCTCTCTTCGATCATTTGTCGGGAATGCGCCGCCTTGTCGACCACAATGGCAATTCGCGGCGGCGTAAATTCAACCGGCATCGACCAAGCGGCCGCCATCACATTGCGCCGTGCGCCATCCTGACTTCTGCTGGTGATCAACACCGTCGGGCCATGGTTAAGTAAACGGCTGGCATGTTCCAGTGCAACGGGTCGAAAATGATTCATGGGAAGCCCTTAATGGAGGTATTTGGCTGATCAAATATCGGGGGGAATGGCGATGCCTTCCGTCCAGCAGTGTAGATCTGCGTTGCAGTGGGGATCAATTGCGTTGGCCGTGAAGAAGCACAGAATGTGTATGCATGAGCTGGCGGCGTATTGAGGTCGGGCAGAAATACGCTGCGTCAGCCTTCACTGACGCAGCAGGATAAAACTAGTTTTTCGGCAGTTGAATACGCACCACGCTTTCCGGTTTACCGGCCTTGGTGCTGGCACCGTCATTTTTCACCGTCACGAACAGCACATTGTTACTGGTATCCAGTGCCAGGCTGTTAGGGTGCGGTGGCAAATCCAGCGTTTGCAGGCGTTTGAGGGTCTTCGA
This sequence comes from Serratia sp. S4, assembly GCF_000347995.1. Classification (NCBI taxonomy): domain Bacteria; kingdom Pseudomonadati; phylum Pseudomonadota; class Gammaproteobacteria; order Enterobacterales; family Yersiniaceae; genus Serratia; species Serratia sp. S4. Next base: position 1,031,546 of record NZ_KB661120.1, on the reverse strand, counting down.
ATCGAACACCGTTAACGTACCCGCGCCGTGGTCGACACGGACCCCATTGCGGTTGGCGACGTACACCCGCTGATTACGATCGTCCAGCAGCAGACCGATCGGCACTTCATCGGTCAGTTCGCTGGCCAATACCTTGCCGCTGTCCGCGTCCAGTGCAAACACCCGGTGACCACTGCTGCGCTTCACGTAGTCGCGCTCCAGATGAGTGTTGCGATAGTTATCGCGATCGATCCCCTGATCCACGCCTAACAAACGGTTGTTCTTGCCGTCATACACCAGATTCAGCAACTGATCCGCCTGGATCTCTTTGGTGGAGGTGATCGCCAGCGTGTCGGCATTCAGGGTGATCAACTGTCCCTGCATGTTAGAGACAAATACGCGCCGTCCTTTTTCGTCGAGGGTGATCCCTACCGCGTTGTAGCCAAACCCTGGGATCATTTTCTCCAGTTTTTTGGTTTTGGTGTCGACCACAAACAGCACGCTATCCACCCCGAAGCCCAGCCCCGGCAGGAACAGGCGACCGGTCTGCGCGTCATATTTCACCTCGCGGATACGGTATTGATAGTCTTCGGTTATCTTGAAGCGCTTAAGCTCTTCGAGCAAAAACTCCAGTCGTTTACCGCTGATACCGGCGTCTTTGTAGGTTTTTTCCAGCATGCTCTTTTCGGTCACCGGGATGCTGGCCAGTGCTCGGTTAGTGGTGGTGTCGACCACGCCGACCGAGCCGTTGAAACCTTGTGTCAGATAGAGCCGATGCCCGGCATCATCCAGCGCCACGCCGAAGCCCTTCACCTGCAGCGGGATCTCCGCCTGCACCGCCAGCGTGGCCGGATCCAGACGCAGCACGCGGGATTTCGCCTCTTCCTTCCAGTCCGGCGCACTGACAAACAGTGCCTGCTGGCTTGGGCTGAAGGCCATTTCCACCACCGCCGACGATAAAGGCTGACGCTTGATATCTTCTGGCTTAATACCGGCATCACGGGCCTGTGCCGCACCGGCCACCACCAACGACGTGGCGATCAACAATGACAATAAAGCGCGGGGTGTTCCTAAAGTTCCAGACATCCGTTTATCTCCATGAAAGTAATAAAGTCAGTTAGGGTGAACAGTGTCATTGCCGTGGTACCGGCGGCAGGGCTGCCAGCGGCATATCCCCGTCGGCCAACTGGGCAAAATGTGAAAACACGTGCTGAATGCTGCCGGCAATCAGCTCAGCCTGTTGCGCGGTGTAGTGATCGGTGCGGTAGGTCATCATCACGCGCAGGGATTTCGCGCCATCGAGATTTTCTTCCATCACTTCAAACTGTAAACCGAGCAGCGATGCGGTTTTCTCCGGCTCTACCTGACGGTAGGCCACCCTGCGGCCATCCTGCAGGGTGAATGCCCCATTCAACTTGATGCGGCTGTGGATCTGAATGAACACTTCGAACATGTGATTCTTGCGATCGGCATCAACGCCAAACAGCCCTTCTTCCACCAGATCGATGGGGATATCGGTGTAGGGCATGGAACCGTTGATGGTGTTTTTAACCTGATCAATCAGGCCCGCCACCGTCAACTGTTCGGCGAAACGTACCCGGTGCACCACCACAGTGGTGAAGTAGCCGATGGTGTCGAAAAACTCGGCGTCGTTACGGCCAGAGGTGGAAGTGCCCACCAGCAGATCCGCCGGGCCACCGAGCAGGCGCAGGGCCGAGGTAATCCCGGCGTAGACCACGTTGAACAGTGAGGCGTTGTTCTTTCTGGCCTGCGCGTACAGCCCATCGGCCACCGCCGGGTCGACGTCAAACTCCAGCCAGCCGCCGTCAACGTCGGCGTCGGCCGGTACCGCAGGATGGTGCGAAGGTTGCTGCTGGAACAACGGCTGACCGACCGGCGCGTCGCGCAGGTTATCCAGCCAGTAATCCAGGTGCTGCTGTACTACGCCGCCCGCCTGCTGCTGCCGGGCAAAGGCGTGAAACTGCGGCACGGCACTTTTCCACTGCGGCGCTTGCCCCGCCACGCGCTGGCTATAGGCAACCCCCAATTCGTCCATCATCAGGTTCAGCGACCACTCGTCGAGTACCACATGGTGGAACAGCAGCGAAAGCAACTGCTGACCGGTGGCGGCATCCCGCAGGAAGGTCGCGCGCAGCGGCAGCTCGGCGGTCAGATCAAAGCGGTGATCCCCCGCCCTGGCCAACAACTCACTGGCATTACCGGCCGGTGTTTCATCGGAGAAATAAAACCAGCCGTAATCCAGCAGGTCAGCGGCTGGCACCACCTGTTGATATACCTCGCCGTCGCGGTCGATAAACAGCGAACGCAATACGCTGTGGCGGGTCATCACGTCGATAAACGCCTGACGCAGCGCGGTTTCATCCACCGGATCAAGGAAACAGATGGCGAATGGCAGATTGAAGATTTCGTCGTGGCCGAAGGCCTCGTAGACCTTCCACAAGGAGTGCTGCGCCAGAGACAACGGCGCCTGAACCGCCTCCCCCTGTGTTTGCGCGGCAAGTTGCGGTGCGCTCGGTTCCGCCACTGCCTGACGTTTGGCGTAAGCCGACAATCCACGGGCGGTCGCGTGGCTGAACAGATCGTTAATGTTGAGTTCGATGCGGTGCAGGCTGAGCAGGCGGCCGATAACCCGGGTAGCCACCAGCGAGTGCCCGCCGCGATCGAAGAAATCTTCATCGGCGGTCATCTCCGGTGCGACCAGCGCGTCACGGAATTCCGCCAGGATCAGTTGGGTAATCTCGGCATTTTCTGCTTGCGCGTCTTGAGTCGCCAAAACGCTCTCTTGCAAGGTTGACGGCTGCTCAGCGGCAGGAAGCAGCGCCGTGGTTATTAACCGTCCGGCGAGGAAAGCAACAAACTGCTCCAGCAGGAAAGGCGCGGCATGTGGGGTTAAACGGGGATCAGTAACCAGTTCCAGCACCACCGAGTCCGGATCCGGCAGGCTCAGGGCCAGCACCATTTCAAACGGCGTATGCAGTGGTGGCAGCAACAGTCGTTCGGCGCTGACACCGTCAAGCTGCAACGCCACCGACGAGTCTGCCAGCCAGGTCACCAACAGTTGGGCCAGTTGGGGATTAGCCCGTTCCGCCGTTTGCTGTGTCAGCAGGCGAGTTTCCGCCTCAGGATCCACAGGCCCCAGGGTCAGACGTTTGAGTTGTGCAGTGCTCATCCAGGCGTCCAGACCGCTCGCCTGCTGCGCATCGCCCTGCGGCACACTCAGTTGCACCGATTGTCCGCCGGACTGGGCGCTGATAAAGCGCCCAAAACGCACGGCAATCGCCGCCAGCAGCGTCGCCGGGTTGTCTGCAGCCGGCAAGATTTTGCGCGCTACGCGAGTCGCTATACGCACCCCGGCCTGAGCCAGTAGCTCATCCTGAGGGACGGATGTCTGGTAATCGCGCAGGGCCGTCGCCTGACGCGGCCACGGCAGCACCAGTTCGCTGGCTTCCGCCAGGGTCGCCACCGGAGGAATGATGGCAAAACTCGGCGTCGGCTCAATGCCGTTATACAGCGCCGACAGCATGGTCAATAATTGCCGACAGGACAGCGTTTCCGCCAAAATATCGTGCGCCACCACGCCTAATACCGCACCGGTGCCGGTGAACAGCAGGAAACGTATCGGTGCTTCTCGCGCCAGTTCGAGAGGAGCGGCCTGCGCCTGCAGCAAACGGCTAACCGCCTGTCGTTCGTCCAGCACCGCCTGAATGCTCACCGGGTTTAGCGTCGCGCTACCGCGCAGTTTGCGTAAGCCCTGTTCGTCATCGAAGTCATAACGAACGTCCAGTTCAGGCATCAGCCGCGTCAGGGCTTCCAGCGCGCTAACCAAACGGCCGATATCCGGCTCGCCGCCCAGACGCCAGGCCATTGCCTGCTGGCTGCTGCCATCGCCCCGCTGCTGGTGCATGAACCACGCCAGCTCTTCCGCTTCACTCAAGGGTTGAGAGGCATCCGCCGCCCGCGCACCCAGCGTCTGGAACGCCAGATCCAAACGCTGGGCTTCGTCATCGCTAAGAATATTGTCAAAATAACCGCTCACTGCTCTATCTCCTTGCGCCCGGCCACGCCGGAACATCGGGGAACGCGAGTCATGAAAAGGGGCGTTGGTACGCCCCTTGTGCAGACTGGCTGCTACCGCATCAGAATGTCAGTTCAAGTGCCGCGCCAATCATGCGCGGGCGCTGTTGAGTCGCCGTGTACACGTCGTTGCCGCTGACCATCACGCGACGCTCAGAGTCAAACAGGTTCTGTGCATACAGGGTGGCGCGCCCATAGGCGAAGGTGTACGCCAGTTGGGTATTCGCCGACCAGTAAGAACCGATGCGCCCGCGTGAGTCGTTGTCGTACTGCGAGTAGTAGGAGTCCGAGAACGCCACGTTGCCGCTCAGTTCCAACCCGGCCATCAGTTGGTACTTGGCGCCCATGTTGGCGGTATAAGCCGGCGCACGCGCCAGTTCGTGCCCATCGACGCCGCTGCCCGAGAACTTCTTGATTTTGGTCTTCAACAGGCCAACGTTAGTGAACAGCTCGAAGTCCCAGCGCGGCTGCCAGGTCGCCCCCATCTCCGCACCGTAGGTTTCCACCTTGTCGGCATTGCGGATCACCGATGAGTTTGGCCCCAGGGAGTACGGCAGCTGCATATCCTTGTAGTCGTTGTAGAAAATGTTGCTGGTCAGAATGACGTTGGCGTCTTTCAGGTGGTGACGAGTGTAGAGCTCATAGTTCCAGACATACTCGGAACCGTAGGTGTAGTTGACCACCGGCGTGCCGATAGTGATGCCCGCGCCACCGGCGTTATAACCCCGCGCCACCTTGGCGCCGTAGGTCTGGGTATCCGTCGGTTTCCAGGCCAGATCCAGCTTCGGCAGGAACACGTCGTAGGTTTCGTCGAAGTCGATACGTACGGCCTTGCTGCCACCGGTACGCTGACGGTGCTCTCGCTCCAGGCGGCTGGCGGCGGTAAGGTCCACCTGTGGCGTGATGGCATAGGTCAGTTCGGCAAACACCGAATTGGTGTCGGTTTTATCCTTGAAGGTGGAACCACCGAAAATGTTAACGAACTCATCCTGCTTGGCATGGAAGTAACGCAACCCCGCCAGCCCGTGCAGGCGGCTGCCCGGCCCGCCAAAGCGCGCCACCGGCTCCACATGCACCTCTTTGCCGCCGATATCGGCGTACGGCAAGGCATAAGCGGTAGGACGGTTGATATTGAAGTCGGTGTAGATCACCCGGTTTTCCAGCGTCAGGCTGTCGGATTGCTCCCAGGCCAGATCCCAGACGCCGCTGTTGGTGTTGCTTTTAAATACCGCACGGCGCGGATCGTGACGCAGGCTGGTCGGGTGAACCAACGGGTTGAGGCTCTCGTTTTGCGGTGAGGTGCTGCCAAAATGGTTAAAGGTCAGCTTGGTGGTCAACTCGCGCATGCCTGCCGGGTTGAACAACAGTTTGGCACGGGCGGTAGTGGCTTCAACCTCGCGCGGATCGCCCACCGGTTCATAGGCGGGCAGGTCGACGTCACTACGGCGGCGCTGACGATCGACGCTGATGCGGAACGCCAGTTGGTCTTCCACCAGCGGGCCGGAGACCATGGCGGACAGTTGTGAAGAATGCTGGTTGCCCGCGCCCCCCTTGAAGGCACTTTCCCAGTCAAAGGTCGGATCCTTACTGGCCATCACGATGGCGCCGGCAATGGCGTTGCGCCCCTGAATATAGCTCTGCGGCCCGAGGAAGACTTCTACGCGATCCAGATCCCACAGCGACTGCGGGCCGTAGGCCTGCTCGTTATAGGTTAATGAACGCCCATCCAATGACAGATTGAGACGTGGGCGGGTGCCGCTGAGGAAGGCATTGGCACCGGTATTCGGGCCGGAGCCATCGATACCGCGCACGGTCGGAAGGTCGTTACCGATGCCCACATCCATGACGTTGGCAGTCATCCTCAGTAAATCAGGGACCTGCAACGCATTGGGCATAGAGGCAATACGTTCGCTGTCGAACACTTGCACGCTGGAGCCGGTATCAAAAATGCTGCGTTTGATTTTTTCGCCGGTGACCAGCAGGCTCTCGGAGTCCTGCCAGTTGTCGTTATGTTTGCTGTCTGCGGTTTCCTGAACTTTCTCGTCCACGGCGGCGGCGTTAACGCTGCCGACAAACAGAGAGCAAAGACCCAGAAAGAGTGAGGAAAATGCCCCGATGACCTGTAAGCCTGCTTTTTCCTTGTTTCCTACGATTTTATGCCTTTGAGCCGCTGAATGCTTGCTCATAGATGTATTCTCCTTTCATCCCAGATGCACAAAAATTTAATTGTTTTCACATAGGTAACGACGCTGCTTTTCACACTGACAATGGCATTGCGGCCTTCCTGACCTTGCTGTTGCATATCCTTGCCGCAGACAAACGCCCCACCCCCGATACGCAGCGGGTAGAGGCTGATTTTTGTCTGGAAACGTAAAGAATTGTTAATAATGATAATATTTTACATATTTTAATGCAAATCATTATCACTTGAGTGAATGAATACCAGGGAAAACAATCAGAAAGGAGATCGGTAAAGCAAAAGATTCACATCACTAAAAAAACAATAATTTCATTTAAAATGAATATAAAACATAACCATATCAGAGTTAATAATTTATCCCCCTGAGTACCATCCAGCATTAACCACATTATTCCTCTGCGTTATCACCATAAATATTAATAGTAATAATTTTCATTCCCATTAACATTGCAATATATTCTTACAGTCTCTCAATCTTGATGGAAACCCGATGAAAGCCTTGACTACGATGCAGGCCGCCTACTGGGTGGGCCGGCAATCCGCAGCGCCACTGGGAGGCGTCAGTGCCCACCTGTATGCGGAATTTAACTGCTGCGACCTGGATGTCGAACGACTGAGACAGGCCGTTGCCCTTCTTTACCTGCATCACCCCATGTTACGCCTGCAGGTCACCGCCGATGGCCAACAAACTATCGCCCCCTGCGGCCCGCAACATGGCCTGCATCTGGACGATTTTAGCCACGCGGACACTGCCGATGTTACCCACAGGCTTGCCGAAAAACGGCTGGCGAAAAGCAGCCAAATGCTGCCGCTGGAACAGGGTATCCCCTGTGATATCAGCCTCAGCCTGCTGCCGGGTGGCCACAGCAGGTTGCATGTCGATTTGGATATGATTGCCGGTGATGCCATGAGCTTTCGCGTGCTGATGGAGGATTTGGCGCGCTTTTATCATCAATGCCCGGCTGCACCGAGCGACAATGGCATTGCCTACTTTGACTATCTGGAACGGCAGCAAGCTGACACCGAGCTTCAGGCACACCGCACCCGCGCGCAGGCCTGGTGGCGTGAGCGGCTAACCCAGTTGCCGCCCGCACCGCACCTGCTGCGTACCCCGGATCGCTGCCGTAGCGATCGGCTGGCGCTGCAACTGAGCGCCACAGAAACCAAAGCCCTGGAGCAAGTCGCCAAAGCGCACCGCATCACGCTTTCATCGTTGTTTTTAGCGCTGTTCGCCGTCACCGTCGGCCACGGCTGGAGGCTGTCGCGCTTTCGGCTGAACGTACCGCTGTTCCATCGTGCCGAAGAAAACGTCGACAACCTGATTGGTGACTTCTCCAATTTGGTGCTGCTCGGCGTGGAGCTGGATCCGGCAGAAAACCTGCCCGCCTTCTGCCGACGCCTGATGTCGCAGTTGGCAGAATTGATCGCCCATGCCGACTATCCGGGCGTCAGCGTGATGCGCGATCTGTCGCGCCTGCAGGGCAGCATGCAGCCCTCGCCGGTGGTATTTACCGCCGGTTTCGGCATTCGCGGCAAAGCGCTGTTCTCAGACAATGTCACCCGCACCTTTGGTCCGCTGGAATGGGTGATTTCCCAGGGACCGCAGGTGGCGCTGGATGCCCAGGTGGCGCACGCCAACGGCGGCATTCTGATCAACTGGGACGTGCGCCTGGATGCCTTCCCGGATGGGCTGCTGCCACAGTTGTTTGCCACCTATGGCGCCTTGCTGAAACAGGCCGCCAACCAACCGGGCAGCTTCAATCTGCCGCTGGCGCAGTGGCTGGCAGAGTGTTCCACAGCGGCATTGGCCCGCCAAATGCCAGTGCGCCAACTGCTGCATCGTTTGCTGGCACGCGTGGTGCCGGACGCCAGACTGAGTGATGACGACGACATCAACGCCCTGCCATTGCCGCAGGACGGGCTGCCGGCATTACTGGCGGTGGTTAACAAATATCTGTCGGTGGCGCTGACCCCGGCGGACGTAGCGGCTAATCCATCCCCGGCGGCCCTTGCTGCGCTGATCTGCCGGCAGGCGCCCAACGCCGCCGAGGGGGCGCAAATGCTGCTGAAGGTACTGACACCCAAAGCCTGATATCAGTGACGGGCGCGTAGCCTCACGCGCTCCGCATTCTTTTCGTTGGTTAGCGACAATAGGGAAATACCATGGAGACACCATTAACCACGCTGCAGCAGGCTTATCTGCTCGGCCGCAGCGAACAATGGCCGCTCGGCGGCGTGGCAATGCACGACTTTCGCGAATATCACGGCCTGCGGCTGGATTTGGCACGGCTGGAAGCCCGGCTGAGGGAGCTGGTACAACATTACGCGGCGCTTCGCACCTGCATCGATCCCCAGCGCTTTACTCAGCATGTTCGGCCGGAAGCCACGCTGAACCTGGATCGACAGGATCTGCGGGCGCTCGATCATCAGGCTGCACAACAACGTCTGGCCGACCTTCGCGAGCAATATTCGCACCAGCGCCACGATCCCGCGCAGCCGCTGTGGCGTATTGTCGCCATTCAATTGCCAGAGATGCAGGACGAGGCAGGCAACCCTTACGACAGTGTGATTTTCACCAGCTTCGACGCGCTAATTCTCGACGGTCAGGGCATCTCCAGCGTGATCGCCCGGCTGTTTGACGACGCCACGCTGCCGCCCATCGCCCCCACCAGCCCACCGGCCATCGCCACGGCAGAGCAGCGTCAGGCCGACGCCGCCTACTGGCAGGCCAAGCTGCAGGACATTACCACCCCGTCGGCGTTGCCGTGGCGCACTCCGCTGGCCAATATCAAATCTTCGCGTTACCGCCGTGCCAACCTGACCCTGCCGCGCGAGGTACTGAAACAGTTTTCACGCCTGGGGTCCGCCCATGCCCTGCTGCGCAACAGCAGCCTTTCGGCGCTGATCCTCGATACGCTGGCGCAATGGACCACCGACGGCGAGCTTTGCGTTGGGGTGCCGGTGGCATTTCCAGCGGCGGATGGCTCACTCAGTAACGCTTCCACCTTCGTGGCGGTGCGTTATACCCGCCTTGGCGGCAGCTTTGTCAGCCGCGCGCAGGCGCTGCAAGACGACGTGCTGGGCGCGCTCGACCACCTGACGTTTTCCGGCGTTGATCTGGCGCGGCAGCTACAAAGCCACAGTCAGGGATCTCCTGCGCTGCCGGTGATCCTCACCAACTGTCTGGGCTGGGAGACACTGCCGGCCCATGCACCAGTGCGTTATTTTGACGGCGTAACCCAGACGCCGCAGGTGGCGATTGATATCCGGCTGACGCAGGATGCCGACAAAAACCTGCTGCTGTGCGTTGACTATGCCGAGCAAGCGCTGGATGGCGAGCAGGTGCAGGCGATGCTGGGCGCGTTGCAGCGCCGGGTGATGCTGATGTGCCGGGACGGTGATCTGGAAATTGCCCCGGCGCAATTTATCGATTATCAGCATTACCGCCATAACCACGACGAGGCGGCATTCAGTGCCTCCCCTTATCTTGCTCAGTTGGCGGAACGACTGTTTAACGATCCGCAGCCACGACCGGCGCTGATCTGCGATCAACAAACCCTGACTTACCCGCAACTAGGCGAACAGGTCGCCGCGGTAATGGCCAACCTGCAACAGCGTGGTCTGGGGCCTGGCAGCGTATTGGCGCTGTATCTGGCGCGTAGCCCGGAGCATGTCACTATCTCGCTGGCCTGTGCGCTGTTGGGGATTATCTGGGTGCCGATCGACATTAACTCGCCGCCGGAGCGCACCGCTTATCTGCTGACCAACTGTCGGCCGGACCTGGTGGTTCAGCGTGGTGAACTGGAAACACCGAACGGGGTAACACCGGCAGCGCTGCTCGCCCCGTCAGCAAGCCACGCAGCATTGCCGGACCGCCAGACGCTGACCGAGCGCAGCGCCAGCAGCGAGGCCAGTTATTACCTGTATACCTCCGGTACCACCGGCAAGCCGAAGTGCGTGGTGCTCAACAACCGCGCCACCGCTAACGTTATCGGCCAGACCCTGCAACGCTGGGCGGTCACCGCCGATGACGTGATGATCTCGGTCACGCCACCGCACCATGATATGTCGATGTTTGATCTGTTCGGCTCGCTCAGCGCCGGTGCGACCCTGGTGTTACCGGCACCGCATCAGGAAAAAGACGCCATCAGCTGGAACCAACTGGTGGAGCGCCATCGCGTCAGCCTGTGGTGTTCGGTACCGGCCATTTTGGAGATGCTGCTGACCTGTAAAACCGAAGACAGCCTGCGTTCGCTGCGGCTGGTGGCTCAGGGCGGCGACTACATCAAACCGGCCACGGTGCAGCAATTGCGTGGCCTGCGCCCGGATATCAGCCTGTTCTCGCTCGGCGGGCCAACCGAAACCACCATCTGGAGCATCTGGCACCCGATAGCACCGCAGGACACCGGAACCGTGCCCTATGGCCAGCCATTGCCGGCCAACCAGTATTTTATTTGCCATGACGACGGCAGCCACTGCCCGGCCGGTGTGGTCGGCCGCATCCACACTGCCGGGGTGAATCTGGCATTGGGTTATCTGGAAGACGGTGATTTAAAACAGCATGATTTCGTCACGCTGGAGGGGCCAGACGGCCAACCGCTGCGCGCCTTCCGCACTGGCGACCAGGGTTACTATCGTGCCGATGGCAATATCCTGTTCGCCAGCCGGGTGAACGGCTACGTGAAAATCCGTGGGGTGCGCGTCTCGCTGCCGGAGATTGAAGACGTCTTGCGTGGACACGAGGCGATCCTCGACATCGTGGTGGTGGATTACCCCGGCGGAGATAACGGCGAAGCCACGCTCGGGGCGATGTACCTCACTCACAACGGCGAACCATTGTCGCTGGCAGCGATCCGCGCGTTCTCAACCGGTTATCTGCCCTGCACCCATATCCCGACGCGCTTTATCCACGCCGAAGCGCTGCCGCTTTCGGGCAATGGCAAGACAGACCGCCACCGCATCCGCGCCGCCTTCAGCGCCGAACGGGCGGCACCGGGGTTAAACGCCTGCGCCGCACCGTTGCCAGGCGCAGCACCGGCCAATAGCGGCAAGATTTTAGCTATCTATTTGCAGACCATCGGCGCAACGCCGCGCCCGGAATGGGGAGATGAAACCGCCTTTATCAGCATGGGGCTGAAACTGCCGCACATTCGGCAGGTGGCCGCGCAGCTCAACGACGCCTTCGGCACCCGTCTGCCACCCACGCTGCTGATCCCCTGCAAAAATGCCCGGGAGGTCGCAGCGCTGCTGGCGCGTTAAGCGGGATATCACCGCGGGCAGGGTCAAACCCTGCCCGATTTTTTCAAGCGGGCACCGCCACCAGTTCACCGACCGCTGTTTCCAACGCCTCTTCCTGCAACGCACGCAGTAAAAACTCCTGCAGGGCATTGCCATAGTCGGCAACTCCTGCCGTGGGGAACTGCTGCACGTAAATATCAATATCCAGATACAGATCGCCGGCATCGGTGCGGCCACGGAAAGTCAGGTTAGCGCCGTCGCCAGATCCGCCGGCCAGTACCCGACGCGTGCTGGTGCAACCGCTGAAACCGGCCGGATCAAACGGCTGGACGTTAATAAACGGGGAGATAAACAAACGCGAAGCCGGCGTCACGCCGCGATCGGCAGCAATCTGCCGCAAGCGATAACCGGCGTGACTGCGCAGCTCGCGCAGCCTCTGCGCCATGTCCGACAGAAAACGCCCCAGCGTCTCCTCCCCGTGCAGTGATACCAACAACGGCAGCGTATTGACCGCCAGCGCCGGAGTATTGGTCGCCTGGCTGCTGCGGCGATTCATCACCGGCATCCATAGGGTGCGCGTATCGCCTTTATCATGCGGCAACGGCGGTAAGGTAAAGAACAGCCAGGCGGCGGACAGTGCCAGCAGCAGATCGGGCCAGCCAATACCGCTGCGTTCCGACAGCTCACGCAACCGCAGCGAAATCTCTTCCGGCAGAGCCGTGCTGGTGCTCAGGCATTTCACGCCGTACTCCCGGCCGCCTTTGCGCACCGTCGGCAAGGTCTGCGACGGCGGCAGATAGTTCTGCCAAAAAAACCGATCCTTTGAGCAACGTTCAGAAGCGGCATAGGCCAGTTCATGATGCTGGAAAGCGCTGAAGCTGCCCAGAGCCTGCCCCACTGCGCCGTTGCCAAGGAAATGCGCGTATAGCGTGGCGCAGCGGTGTTCGACCAACGCCATACCGAAGCCATCGATCACAATATGATGAGTACGCAGATACCAGACGTAGCGCGACGGATCCAGTTTGATCAGCCATACGGCCGCCACCGGTTCGCTGCGTAAATCTATTGGTCGTTCGACATCCGCCTGCATCAGCCGCATCGCCGCCTGATAAGGATCGGACTGCGCCTGCAGATCAATTTGCTGCAAGGGCGGCACCGATTGAGGGTCGTAACGCTGCAGCGGCGGGCTATCGCCAGTACCGGCGCTAAGCCGTAAGGCAAACGCCTGCGTTTCCGCCATGGTGAGCGTGATTGCCCGAGCCAGCGCCAGCCCATCCACCGCGCCACGGAGTTCGGTGACGTGGGCGACGGTGGAAAAGGGCTGCCTGGGGTGCAAGGTAAATTCGTCCCAGAAGTCTAACTGCGCCGGTGTCAGCGGCAGCCATTCAGTAGCTAAAACAGTTCCCGACATGTTACCTACCTTTGAAAAGCCATAAACAAATGTTGAAACAACACAAGCCAAAACCTCGCCGCCGCAAATTACGTTTGATAGCGGCCAAAGCGGGATGAATGCTGGGCACGGCTGGGCGACCCGTTGGCAGACTGCCCGGCGTGTTCCTGCTTATTGTGGTTGGCGTGCCTGACCTCCCTGGTTCAGGTAAAAACGAGACGGCGTGGACCACTAAAAACAACGGCCACAGCGCACTGAAGATGTTTCGATTCAGTTACAAATGAAAATGATAATAACACTTATTATCATTTTCATGAATATAGAACAACCTGTTCATACCGCAAACTTGCCTGACCAACCGGCGCATGACGAAGCAACAGATCGGGAGAGAACTCTCATCCCCCAGTTCCCATATCTGCTATCAATCACTTATATTTAATTTGAGGGCTGCCTGAATGCCAATGCGGCGGCAGTGTCCTCAATTAACCTGAGGGAGCCATCCATTTTATGCGTTTAAAACCAAGCACTGTGGGTTTGTTATTGGCAGGAACCGGCCTGTTGACGGCGGGCCATGCCCTGGCCGCCAGCGATACCCTGGTCTACTGCACCGTGGCCTCGCCGGAGTCTTTCAACCCGCAGCTATCGAGCTCCGGAACCACCTTTATCGCCACCTCGCAGGTGTTGTACAACCGCCTGCTGACGCTGCGTGAAAGCGATAAAACCCCCGCTCCCTCACTGGCGACCGAGTGGACCATCAGCCCGGACGGCAAGACCTACACCTTTACGCTGCGCAAGGGCGTGAAATTCAACAGCAACAAGTTCTTCACCCCAACGCGTGACTTCAACGCCGAGGACGTGGTGTTCACCGTGATGCGCCAAAAAGATGCCAATAATCCGTATCACAAGGTGTCCGGCGGCAACTACGAGTACTTTACCGACACCGGGCTGGACAAACTGATCACCAAAGTGGAGGCGGTGGATAACGACCACGTGCGCTTTACGCTGAGCCAGCCTAACGCCGCCTTCCTGGCGGACTGGACCATGGACTTCGCTTCGATCCTTTCCGCTGAATATGCCGATGCCATGCTGAAAAAAGGCACGCCGGAGAACGTCGATAACTGGCCGATCGGTACCGGTCCGTTCGCACTGCAGCAGTACAAGCAGGACTCGCTGATCCGCTACATCGCCAACCCGCATTACTGGCAGGGCGAAGTGGCCAGCAAGCACCTGATCTTCTCCATCACGCCAAACCCGGAAACCCGGCTGGCGAAGCTGAAAACCAACGAGTGCCAGATTATCCCTGCCCCGCTGGCGGAACAGTTTGACGCCATCAAGAGCGACAAAAACCTGCAGCTGCACAGTATCGACGGCCTGAACGTCGGCTATCTGGCATTCAATACCCAGAAGAAGCCGTTTGATAACGTGCTGGTGCGCCAGGCGCTGAGCTACGCGGTGGACAAAAAGGCCATCGTCGCGGCGGTGTTTAAAGAAAGTGGCAACACGGCCAACTCGATACTGCCGCCGGGCATGCTGGGCTACAACGACAAGCTGCCGGAATACGCTTACAACCCGGACAAAGCGCGTGAACTGCTGAAACAGGCCGGGCTGGAAAAAGGCTTTGAGACCGATATCTGGTCGATGCCGGTAGCCCGCCCTTACAACCCTAACTCACGCCGCATCGCCCAGATGATCCAAAACGACTGGGCGAAAGTGGGCGTGAAGGCCAAAATCGTCACCTGGGAATGGGGCCAGTACCTGGCCGGGCTGCGCAAAGGGGAACAGCAGAGCGCGTTGTACGGCTGGATGTCGGATAACGGCGACCCGGACAACTTCGCCACGCTGCTCAACTGCGCCGGCGTGCAGACCGGTGCCAATGCGGCCCGTTGGTGCGACAGCAGCTATGACAAGCTGATCCAGCAGGCAATTTCGGTCAGCGCCCCGGCCGAACGCGCCAAGCTTTACCAGCAGGCGCAGGTGATTTTTGCCAAACAGCTCCCCCTGCTGCCATTGGCTAACGGCAAGGTGTTCTACGCCACCCGCAGCAACGTCAGCGGCTATGTGGTTGACGTTAACGGCAGTGACTTCGCCAAAGCCAAGGCCAACTGAGTCACTACACGCGCCGGATGATTTTCACATCCGGCGCTTTCCTCCTCTGTAACATTTGGTTACTCTCATCAGCACTGTGATTTAACATTCAAAGGCAACCCGGTGCAGAACTCTTATATGCCGATGCAGATCCGTCTGCACTGGCTGGTGGCGATCCTGCTGATCATCACCTGCACGACGATTGAGCTAAGAGGATTTACCATACCGGGCACCCCGTTATGGTACGTGTTGGTGGTGACCCACTTCAGCTGTGGGGTGACGGTGTTTGTATTGATGATCGCCCGTCTATTCCTGCGCTGGCGCCACACCAGCCCTGCCATCAGCCCGAAACCGGCTAAATGGCAAACCGGCGCGGCGCATCTGGTGCACAGCCTGATTTATCTGTTGCTGCTGACGCTGCCAGTGTTGGGGGTTTATTCCCGCTATCTGGGCGGTAAAGAGTGGTTTCTGTTTGGCCTGCCGATGCCTTTTGCCGAGGTCGCCGATCGGCCGCAGGCGCGGATGATTATCGGCTGGCACAAGACGCTGGCGGCCTTCGGTTATTGGCTGATTGGGCTGCATGCCGCCGCCGCGCTGTTCCATCACTATATCGTTAAGGACAATGCGCTGGTGCGCATGCTGCCGTGGCTGAAAAAGCGTTAACATTTGAATCAACACCATATTTACTGAAAATATATTGCTTAATGTTATGTGGTGTTCTATTTCATACAGTGTCAAATATTATTTAATCAAACTTAGCCTTTCAATAAATATAAATAACTATTGAAACGAAATTTACTCTAAATAGATGATCGGTTGTTGAACTATTCTGTTACATGGGTTTATTCTCATAAAAAGAAACCTAAAAATAATTAATTGCAATAAACAACATATAAGACAAAAAACAACCATTAATATTTTACCCTTTGCATTTCAAAACATTTTTTTATTTCTTGAATTCTCTTTGCGTCTGAAACTCTAACATAAGTATACTTAGTCGAATCTTCACTATAATTAAACGAAACTCCATTTTTTGAACATCGCCCTGTAACAAACTTATTGTTATAAACATTTAATAGGAAAGCACTTGGATTAGTATCAGACTCGTAGATACGAGTACTTTTATAAGCGGCTATTTTACCAGCAGAGTAAAAGAAAATCGCCGAAGTGAAAACAGTTAAAACTAATAATATCGAACGAGACCATAACTCTCGTTTTCTCATACTCAAGATATGTTCATTATCGCCGCCTTGTTCTTCAGCCTCTACAAGATACATTCTTGTTTGCAAGTAAGCGTTAACGGTAATAGCAAGATTAATCGGCAAGTATGCTATATTAGAAATTTCACCAAGTGTGATCGTAGAATCTGAGTCAAGTAACTTTAATGGGTTTTCAAATCCAAAAACAATTAGATATGCAAAAATTAAAATAAGAAATCCAACCGCAAGAGCAACCAATCGTCTCCCGTTTTTCAAAGCTATGTATTGCCCAGTCAAAAGAGTGGCAGCAATAACACCAAACCCTAATAACCAAAACAATGTTTTCAACATAGTATTTATGTCAATATATATAAACTCAGTTGGATATCCAAAATATGAAGAATACCCCCACTGAAACAAGTATGCTATTCCATAGCATAATGCTGTGATTAAAGTAACAATAGGTATTTCATTCTTCAATAAATTATCAATACGCATTTTCAGTCCATTTTATTTTCTTGTTGCCTATTATAAATATAAACACCTAATTTCATACACAGTGAAACTTAATTTACAACCCACAATATCATCATCGGTCAAATATATTAACCTAACTTTAATATCAATAGCGCAACTGTCAACACAACATATATTACCGAGGCTTAAAAATAATATACTCTACTATTCCGATACATTTAGGGCACAGTCCAATGAACTGCGCCCCTGCATTTTTGAAACACCGAACCAAAGCTTAGCTACGAACCAAATCATCACCGTAGCCGATCCATTTGTAGGTGGTCAGAGCATCCAGGCCCATTGGGCCACGGGCGTGCAATTTCTGGGTGCTGACGGCCACTTCTGCGCCAAGGCCGAACTGGCCGCCGTCGGTGAAGCGGGTGCTGGCGTTGACGTACACCGCGCTTGAATCCACCGCACGCACGAAGTGCTCGGCGCTGCTCAGTGAACGGGTGAGGATCGCGTCGGAGTGGCTGGTGCCGTGGGTGCGAATATGGTCGATGGCCTGATCGATGTCATCCACCAGCGCCACGTTCAAATCCAACGACAGCCATTCATCGTCGTAATCTTCCGCCGCTACCGCCACCACCGTTGCCGGGCCGTCTTGCAGCAGTGGCATGGCGTTCTCCGCTGCGTGCAGGGTGACACCGACCGCCGCCATTCTGCTGCTCAGTGCTGGCAAGAACTCTGCGGCGATGTTGCGGTTCACCAGCAGCGTCTCCAGCGAGTTACAGGCGCTTGGGCGTTGAATTTTGGCGTTCTCGATCACCGTCAGTGCTTTGTCGAAATCAACGCTGTCATCAACATAGGTGTGGCAAACGCCGATACCGCCGGTGATCACCGGGATGGTTGACTGTTCGCGGCACAATTTATGCAGACCAGCACCGCCGCGTGGGATCAGCATGTCGACGTAGCGATCCAGGCGCAGCAATTCATTCACCAGTGCGCGATCCGGGCTTTCAATCGCCTGTACCGCCGCAGCCGGCAGGCCGCACTGTTCCAGCGCCTGCTGGATCACCTTCACCGTCGCCTGATTGGTGTGGTGGGTTTCTTTACCGCCACGCAGGATCACCGCGTTGCCGGTTTTCAGGCACAGGCTGGCGACGTCGATGGTGACGTTGGGCCGTGCTTCATAAATCACGCCAATCACGCCGAGCGGCACCCGGCGGCGTTCCAGCTTCAGCCCGCTGTCCAGCAGGCTGCCGTCCAATACGTGGCCGACCGGGTCGTTCAGGCGGCATACCTGACGCACGTCGTTGGCGATCGCCGCCAGGCGTGCCGGGGTCAGTAACAGGCGATCGAGCAGCGCTTCGCTCATTCCGCTGGCGCGTGCCTGCTCCATGTCCTGTTCGTTAGCCTGTAAAATCACTTCGCTTTCGGCTTCCAGTTTGTCGGCAATCACCGACAGCACCTGGTTTTTCTTCGCCGTGCTCAGCACCGCCAGTTGCCAGGAGGCCTGCTTGGCGGCCTTCCCCATCTGCTCGAGCATGCTCACTCCTTAGCTGACAATCATATCGTCGCGGTGAACTGCCACCGGGCCGTATTCATAACCGAGAATTTCGCTGATTTCCTGCGAGTGGTGACCGGCAATCATGCGCATCGCGTCGCTGTTATAACGGCTGACGCCGTGCGCCAGATCGCGCCCCGTCAGGTTGCGGATGCGGATCACTTCGCCACGGGAGAAATCGCCTTTCACCTCGCGGATGCCCTTCGGCAGCAGTGAGCTGCCGCGCGCCATAATGGCGTCGACCGCACCGTCGTCGACGGTGATCTCACCGGCCGGGGGGGCGCCGAAGATCCAGCGTTTGCGGTTTTCCAGCGGGGTTTCCAGCGCGTGGAAACGGGTGCCCACCGGTTTGCCTTCAATCACGTCAGCCACCACGCCCGGCTTGCTGCCGGCGGCGATGATTACGTCGATACCGGCGCGGCAGGCCACGTCGGCGGCTTGCAGCTTGGTGCCCATGCCGCCGGTGCCCAGGCCAGAAACGCTGTCGCCGGCGATGGCGCGCAAGGCGTCGTCGATGCCGTGCACTTCACGGATCAGCTCTGCCTGCGGGTTGTTACGTGGGTCGGCGGTGTACAGCCCCTGCTGATCGGTCAGCAACAACAGTTTGTCGGCCCCGGCCAGGATTGCCGCCAGCGCCGACAGGTTGTCGTTGTCGCCTACCTTGATTTCTGCGGTCGCTACCGCGTCGTTCTCATTGATTACCGGCACGATACGGTTGTCCAGCAACGCCGTCATGGTGTCACGCGCATTGAGGAAGCGTTCGCGGTCTTCCAGATCGGCACGCGTCAGCAACATCTGCCCGACGTGGATGCCATAAATGGAGAACAGTTGCTCCCACAGTTGGATCAACCGGCTCTGCCCGACCGCCGCCAGCAACTGCTTGGAGGCGATGGTGGCGGGGAGTTCGGGGTAACCCAAATGTTCGCGCCCGGCGGCAATCGCGCCGGAGGTGACGATAACGATGCGGTGACCCGCTGCATGCTGTTGTGCGCACTGGCGAACCAGTTCGACAATATGGGCACGGTTAAGACGCAGCGATCCGCCGGTCAACACGCTGGTGCCCAATTTCACAACCAGTGTCTGGCTGCCGTTCATAGTGTTTCTGCCGTGTAAGATGAGAAGAATAATACTAGGGACTTTGTAACAGGAGAGACGCGTTATGCCAACAGGCACAACGCGAAATCAGCAGAATACTTGCGGTCAAACGGGGTCAGGCGGAAAGTTTAATCAGTTTTTCTTTGAAATCAGCGGCGGGTTCAAGCGTCAGCTCCATGGTGGCCAGCAGTTCGCCCAGGCGACGATGGAAATCACGCAGGGTGGTTTCCAGCTTGGTTTTGACTTCAGTATCCTTAATCTTTTCCGGCGTCCACTGCCCTTTCTTATCAAACAGGCCAAACTGATACGAATAGGTAAAACGCGTATCTTCAGCATGCAGTTCGATCCACCAACCCCAAAACTCTCGCAGCTCTGGAGCAGGCTTAACATTGACGCAGACGGCTAAACAATCAAAGAAAAAACGGTCGTTCTCACATTGCCCTTCACGCAGATACGGCCCCAAGCTGGCGAAACGTTTCATTAGTCGGCTTTTAGGGTGACCACTCGGTAACGTCATTCTTAAGCTCCTCAATGTAGACCATTCTTTTTAACAAACTGTTAAAATTTAGCAACTAATTAACGCATTTTATCTTTCATCCAATGGGACATTTGCAGCAGCGCCTTGTGGAAACTGCTGTACACCGGCTTGCGCGGTATAGCGATCAGTTTGCCGTCCATCGAGGACGAAACGATCAGCTGCGACTCTTCTTTCGGGCTGAGCGGATCCTGCTCCCAGTAGCCGGCCAGCATCGGCGTCGGGCAACGGCGGCCCAACAGCCCCTGGGTTTTCAGCGAATAGCTGTTCAACTCGACCTTCAGCACATGATCCGAAGCGTTGGCCATGCCCATCCGGCTGGCCAGCACGTCCATATACATGTCCGGTACGTGCTTCTGGGTGCTGCTGTCGCACAGCAGGCGATGCACCACCGGCCCCAGGCAGGCCACGCCACGCAGCCGCTGTGGCTCCAGATAGGCCAGACGCACCGCCACATTGGCACCAAAGCGGAAACCAAACGCGGTGACGCGCTGATGGTCAATCCAGGGCACTGTGGTTAACTGGGTCAGCACCTGCTGATGCAGGAAGCTGGAATCTTGCGTCAGTTTCCACTTGTAAGAAGAACCGATGGAAGGCATATCAATGGTCAGCATGGCGATGCCCTGCGGTGCCAGATAATCGCGGAAAAGGCGGTGATAGTCGGTCTGCAGGGTATCCAGGCTGCCGCACATCAGTACCGTCGGGAATGGCGCTTCGCCCTTCTCCGGCAAATGCAGGAAGCCGGTGATGCTGCTGCCACCTTCAATGCGAAACTCCAGCTCTTTCAACTGGTACGGCAGTAATAGCGCGGCCTCTTCGTAAGCCCGGTTGGACAACGCCTCCGCCTGCTCGGCCAACTCGTCACCTTTCAGATGCGGGTAGCCGGCAATGCTGTAAAAGTTGGCGGCGTTGAGCCAATACTGGCCGCCGGTCAGCGGATCCTGCTGTTCCAGCGCTCGCTGCTGCCAAAGCATGCCCTGATGCACCCATTCGTAGATCCAGTTGCCATTGCGGTAACCGACCACGGTATCCAGCCATTTGTCGTTGGTGTGTTCCACATCCGCAACGGCAATACGGGCCAGCACTTCGTTGATTTCAATGGGATCGACACCGCGCCAGGCCCACAACAGCGGGTTGAGCATGCGGTACCAATTGCTGACGGTATTGCCTTCCAGCGTGGAATGCAGTTCAGCACTGATTTTACTGCGCGCGCGCAGTACCAGAGTTGAGGTCTCAGGGTGCTTAAATGAGGGTTTGAACAGGATTTCAGAAAGGTTGGCTTGTGCCATGGTAACAACAGCCTCCGTAAATCTGGTAATAGGCCGCAAACAGCCTAATCAACTGGAGGTAGTGTACCTAAGTCTGGAGCGATAAACCCGTCATACTTGAAGCGGATCTGTGGGGCGGAAATCAGAAATGCAAACGCCCGGCGGAACCGGGCGTTTTGGCAAATCGGCGTGGCGAACTTAACGACCGCCGATCGGTGGCACGAAGGTCACCGCCATGTCCCATGGCTGCTCGATCCAGGTATCCTGTGGGATATCAACCACATAATCGTCTACCAGCGGGCGACCTGCCGGCTTGGCAAAGATAGTGACGAAGTGCGCTTTCGGGTACATTTCACGGATCGCTTTCGCGGTGCCGCCGGTATCCACCAGATCGTCGATAACGATAAAGCCTTCACCGTCGCCTTCAGCGCGCTTGAGCACTTTCATTTCGCGTTGGTTGTCATGGTCATAGCTGGAGATGCAGACGGTATCCACGTGGCGAATACCCAGCTCACGCGCCAGTAAGGCAGCCGGTACCAGACCGCCGCGGCTTACGGCAATAATGCCCGTCCATTGGTCAGCAGGCAGCAGGCGGTGAGCCAGTTTGCGCGCTTGCATTTGCAGCATGTCCCAGGTAACAACGTATTTTTCGCTCATAGAATGGTGTCCCAGCCAGCAGTGGTGCGGCTTACTCAGTAATCAGGGGAAAAAAGGTTGCGCGAGATTATAAAGACTGACCGCATCAAATGCCAGTTGTACCTTGGAATTCATAAGTATTTCGTCTGGTGATTGATGCTGAATAAATGAGCAACGACCAACCAAACTAGTGTGATCAAGCGCTTAAACAGCACAATACGGGACGGGCACCGCCCGGAATAAAGTGATATTCTCTGGAGATCGTGCCAAAGCCGCACAGATGCCCCTAACCCTAACCGAGCGGCATTCCCGCACTGCCGAGAATGCTGTTACAGGAGACTTATAGTGTCTGAATTGTCTCAACTTTCGCCACAGCCGCTGTGGGATATTTTTGCCAAAATCTGCTCTATTCCGCATCCTTCTTATCATGAAGAAGCGCTGGCACAGCACATCCTCGAGTGGGCCAAAGAGAAAAACCTGCACGCCGAGCGTGACCATGTAGGCAACATCCTGCTGCGTAAGCCGGCCACCAAAGGCATGGAAAACCGCAAGCCGGTCGCCCTGCAGGCGCACCTGGATATGGTGCCGCAGAAAAATAACGACACCGTGCACGACTTCACCAAGGATCCGATTCAGCCGTACATCGACGGTGAGTGGATCAAGGCGCGCGGCACCACGCTGGGTGCCGACAACGGCATCGGCATGGCCTCCGCGCTGGCCGTGCTGGCCGACGACAGCGTCGAACACGGCCCGCTGGAAGTGCTGTTGACCATGACCGAAGAAGCCGGTATGGACGGTGCATTTGGCCTGCAGGCTAACTGGCTGCAAGCGGATATCCTGATCAACACCGACTCAGAAGAGGAAGGCGAGATCTACATGGGTTGCGCCGGCGGTATTGATTTCATCACCACCCTGCCACTGCAGCGCGAAGCCGTGCCTGCCGGTTATCAGACCCTGAAGCTGACGATCAAAGGCCTGAAAGGCGGCCACTCTGGCGCGGATATCCACGTTGGGCTGGGCAACGCCAACAAACTGCTGGCACGCTTCCTGTTTGATCATACCGCTGAGCTGAACCTGCGCCTGCTGGATCTGAACGGCGGTACGCTGCGCAATGCTATTCCGCGTGAAGCCTCTGCGGTGGTTGCCGTGCCGGCCGAGAAAGCCGATGCGCTGAAAGCGCTGAGCCAGGCGTTCCTGGCTACCCTGCAAAACGAGCTGGCTGCCAAAGAGAAGAACATTACCGTCTTGCTGGAGCCTGTCACCAGCACCTCGCAGGCGATGACCAGCGATAGCCAACAGCGTTTTGTAGCGCTGCTCAATGGCACGCCAAACGGTGTGATCCGCATGAGCGACGCGGTGAAAGGCGTGGTGGAAACCTCACTGAACGTGGGCGTGGTCACCACCAGCGACAGCGAAGCAGAAATCATCTGCCTGATCCGCTCGTTGATCGACAGCGGTAAAGACTACGTGGTCGGCATGCTGACCGCTCTGGGTCAGTTGGCCAACGCCAAAGTGGCACCCAAAGGCGGCTACCCAGGCTGGCAGCCGGACGCAGACTCACCGGTAATGCATCTGGTGCGCGAGATTTATCAGGATCTGTTCAACAAGACGCCGAACATCATGGTGATCCACGCCGGTCTGGAATGCGGTCTGTTCAAAAAACCGTACCCAAACATGGATATGGTGTCGATTGGGCCAACCATCACCGGGCCACACTCGCCGGATGAGCAGGTGCATATCGAAAGCGTGGGCCTGTACTGGAAGTTGCTGACCGCACTGCTGAAGGCTATCCCAGAGCGCGCGTAAAATATTACAGATGACTTAGTGATTAAGCCAAGGGCGCAAACTTGAATTGCGCCCTTGTTATTCCCAGGGTAGCAGCAGTTGCCGCTCCAGTTGCGGATCCAGCAGCGTCACGTGCAACCCGACCAGTCGCACCCCGCGCCCTTCGCGCCGCTCACGCCATACCTGCCGTGCCACGTTGATTAAATCGTCTTTATTCAGTACCGGCCAAACATGTTCCTGCGTCGTTTGCTGGAAATCCTGAAACTTCAGTTTTACCCCCTGCCGGGCGATGTGCAGATCCGGTTTCACCTTACGCAACCGCAGTTCCAGCTCGGGATAGAGTTTGTCGACAATCAACGCTTCGCAGTCTTCCCAGTCATGGATATCTTCCGCCAGCGTGCGCTCCACCCCCACCGATTTACGCAACCGCTCTGGCGAAACCTCACGCAGATCGATCCCCTGACAACGCTCCCACAGCACCCGGCCAAACTTGCCGAAGCGCTTTAACAGCGCCGCCAAATCGTACTGCTGTACGTCGGCGCAGGTGATCAGCCCCACTTCTTCCAGCCGTTTGGCGGTCACTTTGCCCACGCCGGGGATTTTACTCAGCGGTAACTGCTGTAAAAAAGCCGGCACCTGCGCCGGGGTGATGACGTATTGTCCGTTCGGCTTATTCAACTCTGAGGCAATTTTGGCGAGGAACTTGATCGGCGCGATACCGGCAGAAGCGGTAAGGTTGAGTTCATCGGAGATAGTCTGGCGGATTTGCTCGGCGATCAACGTCGCCGAGCCGTTGCACTGGCGGCAGTCGGTCACGTCCAGATAGGCTTCATCCAGCGACAGCGGTTCAATCAGCGGGGTGTAGCGGGCGAAGATTTCGCGGATATGCTGCGAGGCTTCCTTATACGCCGCCATGCGCCCGGGCAGCAGCTTAAGGTGCGGGCAAAGCTTGAGCGCCATCGCCGTCGACATCGCACTGTGCACACCATAGCGGCGTGCAGGATAGTTGGCGGTGCTGATCACCCCACGCCGGTCGGCACTGCCACCGATCGCCAACGGAATATCGCGCAGGCTGGGATCGTCGCGCATTTCTACCGCCGCGAAGAAGCAGTCCATATCGACATGAATGATTTTACGCATCGCGCCTCCAATAACACTGTATAAGTATACAGGCAACAATGGAAAGCTCAAGCCTCGGCTCTACTCGGAGAAAACAGGCTTTCACCCAATTATCTTCGACTTGTTAAAAAAGCGTAATTTTTCAATAGTACACTGTGGCAAATTAGTCGCCACAGTTACTGACAACAATAACTCTACGCACAGGATGGTGCCCTACATGAAAACATTATCGGTCTATTTGCTAGCCTCAGCCTTATCCCTGATATCCCTTGCTGCTACCGCCGCTCCCGCCATTATCGCTCACCGTGGTGGAACCGCCGACGCTCCTGAAAATACCCGCGTCGCCATTGAAACCGCACTGAAAAACGGCGCCGACGCCATCTGGATCACCCTGCAGGAATCCAAAGACGGCGTGATCGTGCTTTACCGCCCTTCGGATCTGAAAGCGCTAACCGATCGGCAGGGATTGGTTTCCGCCTTTACCGCTGCGCAACTGGCGAAAGTTGACGCCGGTTGGTCATTTGCCAAAGGTGAAACCCATCCGTTCCGGGGTAAAGGCATTGGCATTCCACGTTTGGATGAGATCCTCAATGCCTTCCCCAAGGTTAACTTCTATCTGGATATCAAATCCCCAGACGCAGACCCGGCCCAGTTCGGCAAAGCCCTGCTGGCAACGCTGGAAAAAACCAACAGCCTGAACCGTACCCGCGTGTACTCCACTGATGCCAAATATCTGCAGGCGTTGCCGCCCACGATCAAACGTTTTGAAACCCGCGATGAAACCCGCGACCTGCTGGCGAATATCAGCCTGTCGCATCTGTGTGAGCTGAAGCCAGACCATCAGCAACCGCGCTGGTACGGACTGGAACTGAAAAGAGAAGTGGAAGTGGTGGAGAAATTTACCCTGGGTGAAGGGCGCTCCAAGGCGTTTCTGACCTGGGATAAAGAATCGATCGACTGCTTCCGTTCGCAAGGCCCGGCGCACATCATTCTGTTCGGCATCAACACCCCGGCTGAATACCAGCAGGCGCTGGCGCTGGGTGTAGACGGGGTTATGGTTAACTCACCGGCTGAAGCCAGAGAGTTTGCCAAGGCCAAATAACCGATTTAAAACGCTGTAAAAAGGGGCGCTGTATGCGCCCCAGTTATTCAGATAATCCGGTGTTTTTCCAACTGTTGCTGGCGCAACGCCTCTTTCTCCAGACGCTTTTTACGCGCATCGCAGGGTTCTGGACAGTCACAGACTTTATCCATCCCCAACGCCGTGATCCCGCCGCAGCTGCCTTGCAGGCTTTTACGCTTGAACACGTACCCCAACGACATCCCGCCGACAATCAGCAGAAACAACACAAAGCTGGCGACAAATACTGTCAACATAGCGACCTCACAAGCTCTTGTTCAAATAGGGTTTGAACGCTTCGGAGTAGCGCTCTTCAAAACCTTTGGCGGTTTTCACAATCATGAACACCGGGATCCCCATCAGGTTCGCCAACGCCATGCCGCGCTCCGGCCCCAATACGTTCAACCCGGTCGACAGACCATCGGCGGCCATACAGGTCGGGCTCAGCACCGTAACCGACACCAGATGATGATGGATCGGCTTGCCAGTAACCGGATCTATGGTGTGCGAATAACGCACGCCGTCCTGTTCGAAGTAGTTGCGATAATCCCCCGAGGTGGCGATCGACATCTCGCCCGGCTGGATCACCAGTTGCGCCTTCTGCTCCATGCCGGCCGTCGGCCGTTCAATGGCGATACGCCACGGTTTTTTCTCACCGTTGTGGCCACGAGTACGGACCTCACCGCCAATATCCACCATGTAGTTCTTAACCTGCTG
This sequence comes from Serratia sp. S4, assembly GCF_000347995.1. Taxonomy (NCBI): domain Bacteria; kingdom Pseudomonadati; phylum Pseudomonadota; class Gammaproteobacteria; order Enterobacterales; family Yersiniaceae; genus Serratia; species Serratia sp. S4. The sequence goes on along the minus strand of NZ_KB661120.1, from coordinate 1,005,062 downwards.
CGATTGCAGATACTGGGCAATCACATCCACCCCGTAGCCCTTGGCGATCGAGGAGAGATCGACATACAGCTCAGGAATGCTCTTTACCAATGCATTGCCCTGCACCGAAAGCTTGTCGATACCGGTCCAGGCGCGGCGGCGCTCCAGTTCGGCAGCGCTCGGCACCTTGTCCGGCCGCCCTTCCGGGCCGAAGCCCCACAGATTAACCAGCGGCCCGACGGTCACGTCCAGCGCGCCGTCGGTGACGCGGTTAATGCGCAGCGCTTCCAGCACCACCTCGGTGGTTGCTGCCGATACCGGGAAGGGTTTATCAACAGCGCGACTGGCGTTGAAGCGGCTCAGTTCAGAGCCTGGACGGTAGGTGGACATCTGGTCATTCACCAACTCCAGCCGCTTGTCGATCTCCGCCTGTATTTTGGCGGCAGACGGCGTGTCATCACCGGTGACGTAGCGAACTGAATACGATGTCCCCATGGTTTTGCCATCGAGATTGACCTGCTCCGGTCCGCAGCCGGTCAATAACAGGATGGCGCTGAGCGCCACCGTCGTCATCAACCCCTTCATTGCCCATGCGCGCATTTAGCCACCAAAGTCATCAAGCATGATATTTTCGTCTTCGACGCCCAGGTCTTTCAGCATCTTGATCACCGCAGCGTTCATCATTGGCGGACCGCACATGTAAAACTCACAGTCTTCCGGGGCCGGATGGTTCCGCAGATAGTTCTCCAACAGAACATTATGGATAAAGCCGGTGTAACCCGTCCAGTTATCCTCAGGCTGCGGATCGGAAAGCGCCACATGCCAGGTAAAGTTCTCGTTCTCTGCCTGCAGTTGGTTGAAATCTTCCTCGTAGAACATCTCACGCAGTGAACGCGCGCCGTACCAGAAGGTGATTTTACGCTTCGACTTCAGGCGATTGAGCTGGTCAAAGATGTGCGAACGCATCGGTGCCATACCGGCACCGCCGCCGATAAAGATCATTTCCGCGTCGGTGTCCTTGGCAAAGAACTCGCCGAACGGCCCGGAGATCGTCACCTTGTCCCCGGCCTTTAACGACCAGATATAAGAGGACATGATGCCCGGCGGTACGTCAGGATCGCGCGGTGGGGGCGTGGCGATGCGCACGTTGAGCATAATAATGCCCTTTTCGTCCGGGTAGTTGGCCATCGAGTAGGCACGTACCGTGGTTTCATTCACTACCGAGCGGTAGCGGAACAGGTTGAACTTGTCCCAGTCGCCACGGTACTCGTCAGGCACGTCAAAATCGGCATAGCTGATATCGTGTGCAGGCGCTTCGATCTGGATAAACCCCCCGGCGCGGAACGGCACGTCTTCCCCATCAGGGATTTTCAGCTTCAGCTCTTTGATAAAAGTGGCTTTGTTATCATTGGAGATAACCTCGCACTCCCACTTTTTCACCCCGAAGATCTCTTCCGGCAGCTCGATTTTCAGGTTCTGTTTCACGTTCACCTGACAAGCCAGTCGGCAGCCCTCTTTCGCTTCACGCTTGTTGATGTGCGACAGTTCGGTCGGCAGGATATCGCCGCCGCCCTCTTTGATCACCACCCGGCACTGGCCGCAAGAGCCGCCGCCACCGCAGGCGGACGAAACGAAGATCCCCTGGCTGGAGAGCATGTTCAGCAGCTTGTCACCCGCGGGAGCGGTAAAGCTCTTGTCGAGATCGCCGTTAACTTCTACCGCAATGTCACCGGTGTTCACCAGCCTGGATTTGGCGAACAGGATGAGCAACACCAACACCATAACGATGCCGGTAAACATCGCGACGCCTAAAATAATTTCCATAAATTCTTCCCGCCTTTACAACTGAACACCGGAGAAGGACATAAAGCCCAACGCCATCAGCCCGGTGGTGATAAAGGTAATGCCCAGGCCGCGCAACCCTGCGGGGACATTGGCATACTTGAGTTTTTCGCGGATCCCCGCCATCGCGACAATCGCCAACATCCAGCCGGTGCCGGAGCCGAATCCGTACACCACTGATTCAGCGAAGTTGTAGTCACGTTGCACCATGAAGGACACGCCGCCGAAGATGGCGCAGTTCACGGTGATAAGCGGCAGGAAAATGCCGAGTGCGTTGTACAGCGACGGGAAGAAGCGATCGAGGATCATCTCCAGAATCTGCACCAGCGCCGCAATCACGCCGATAAAGGTAATGAAGTTGAGGAAGCTCAGATCAACACCTTCCACCAGCGCGCCGTCGCGCAGGATCAGGTTGTAGACCAGGTTGTTCACCGGCACGGAGATCCCGAGCACCAGGGTCACCGCGATGCCCAAACCAAAGGCAGTCGATACCTTCTTCGATACCGCCAGGAAGGTACACATCCCCAGGAAGAACGCCAACGCCATGTTCTCAACGAACACCGCGCGTACAAACAGGCTGATATAATGTTCCATCGGCCATTACTCCTTTTCGATCTGCGCTGGTTTCAGGCTGCGTAGCGCCCAAATCAGCAGGCCGATGATAAAGAACGCGCTCGGTGCCAGCAGGAACAGGCCGTTCGGTTGATACCAGCCGCCGTTCTGCACCGTTTCCAGCACCGGAATGCCAAACAGCTTGCCGGAACCGAACAGCTCACGCAGGAAACCGACCAACACCAGGATCACCCCGTAGCCCAAGCCGTTGCCGATACCGTCCATAAAACTCTCGATCGGTGGCGATTTCATGGCATAGGCTTCGGCACGCCCCATCACGATACAGTTGGTGATGATCAGGCCGACAAACACCGACAGCTGCTTGGATATCTCGAACGCATAGGCGCGCAGCAACTGATCGACCACAATCACCAACGAGGCGATAATCGCCATCTGCACGATGATGCGCACGCTGTTCGGGATATGGTGGCGGATCAACGAAATAAAGAAGCTGGAGAACGCGGTGACCAGCGTTACTGCGATGGTCATCACCACCGCCGTTTCCAGCTTGGTGGTCACCGCCAGCGCAGAACAGACACCCAGCACCTGCAAGGCAATCGGGTTGTTGTCGAACAACGGTCCTAAAAGGACCCGTTTAATCTCTTTGGAATCAGCCATTTTTCAGCGCTCCTTCACGAACTTTTTGCAGGAACGGGCCAAAGCCGTGCTCGCCCAACCAGAAGTCAAAAGTATGCTGCACGCCGTTGGAGGTCAGCGTGGCACCGGACAAGCCGTCCACCCCATGCTCATCCCCCTGACGCGCCCCGCCTTTCACCACGCGGATCGCCGGTTTGCCGCTGTCATCAAACAGCTTTTTACCGATCCACTGCTGACGCCAACCGGCATTTTCGACCTCACCACCCAGCCCCGGAGTTTCCCCTTGCTGGTAGTAAGTGATGCCCTTCACCGTGTTGCCGTCGTTATCCAGCGCCACAAAGGCATACATCATCGACCACAGGCCGGTACCGTAGACCGGCAGCACGATTTTGTTGACCGCCCCGCTGTCGTCGCGCACCAGGTAGATTTCCGCCTGGTTGCTGCGACGCTTGATGCCGGCCGGATCGTCAGCCGCCGGTAGCGCTACGCTTTTGGCGTTATCACGCAGGGCTGCGGGCAGATCGAACGCCGTCGCGTTACCCGCAACAAATTCACCGCTGTTCAAATCCAGCAGACGTGGTTCGATACGTTGGGTGAACAGCGTCTTGACCTGCTCGCCTTCCATTTTCGGCTGCAGCAAACCGGCCACGTCGAGAATATTGCGCTGTTTGTCGAGCAACTTCTGTTCTTGCTGTTTGGACTTCAGGCCGACGGCGGAACCCGCCACCACCACAGAACACACCAGGCACAGCAGCAGTACCACCAGCAGCGTTTTACCGATGCTGTCGTTTTTAGATTCATTCGCCACGGGCTTTTCTCCGCTTGATGTTGGCCTGCACCACCAGGTAATCGAACAGCGGTGCGAACAGGTTGGCGAACAGGATCGCCAGCATCATGCCTTCCGGATAGGCCGGATTGACCACCCGGATCAGCACGCACATCACGCCAATCAAAATGCCGTACCACCACTTCCCCTTGTTGGTGAACGAGGCGGAAACCGGATCGGTAGCCATAAAGATCATGCCGAAGGCGAAGCCGCCCAACACCAGGTGCCAGTACCAAGGCATGGCAAACAGCGGGTTGGTGGTAGAGCCGATACTGTTGAACAGGAAGGCGGTAGCCATCATGCCGAGCATCACGCCGGCGACAATGCGCCAGGAAGCTACGCGGCCAAACAGGATTATCGCTCCGCCGAGCAGGATCATCAGCGTGGAGACTTCACCCACCGAGCCGGGAATGTTGCCGAGGAACGCATCCATCCAACTGATGGACTGGCCGGTAGCCACGTTGCTCAGGCTGTGTGCCCCGCCCGCGCTCCACTGTGCCAGCGGCGTCGCGCCAGAGAAACCGTCGGCGGAGGTCCACACCAGGTCACCGGAAATCTGCGCCGGATAAGCAAAGAACAGGAACGCACGCCCAGCCAAGGCCGGATTAAGGAAGTTGCGTCCGGTACCGCCAAATATCTCTTTCGCCACCACTACGCCGAAGGTGATCCCCAGCGCGGCCTGCCACAGCGGCAGCGTGGGCGGCACAATCAGTGCAAACAGGATTGAGGTGACGAAGAAGCCTTCGTTGATCTCATGCTTGCGAATGACCGCGAACAACACCTCCCAGAAACCACCGACCAGGAACACCACGGCGTAAATCGGCAGGAAATAGCAGGCGCCCAGCACCATTTTGCTGATCCAGCCCGCGTCCGCCGCCAGCGATGCCCCCAGCCATTGTGCCAACCGATAGTGCCAATCCCCCGCCAGCACCTGCTGCAGTTGATCGCCACTGTAAAGGTGGTGCAATGCCGGAATGGCCTGTTGGCCGACGTTGTACATGCCCCAGAACATCGCCGGGAATACCGCCAGCCACACCAGGATCATCATACGTTTCAGGTCGATGGCATCGCGCACGTGCGAAGCCCCGCGCGTCACCAAACCAGGGGTATAGAACACCGTGGTAGTCGCTTCAAACAGCGGATACCACTTTTCCAGCTTGCCGCCCGGTGTGAAGTGATGCTCGATTTTTTCAAAAAAATTCTTCAGGCCCATCGGTTATCCTTCCTGCTCAATCTTGGTCAGCACATCGCGCAGCACCGGAGCGTATTCATACTTGCCGGGGCAAACGAAGGTGCACAGCGCCAGATCTTCTTCATCCAGCTCCAGACAGCCCAACGCCTGTGCGCTGTCGCTGTCGCCCGCCAGCAGGTCGCGCAGCAGCAGGGTCGGCAGGATATCCAGCGGCATCACCCGCTCGTAGTTGCCAATCGGCACCATTGCACGCTCACCGCCGTGGGTGGTAGTCGAGAAGGCGAACAGTTTGTTCTTCAGGAAATGGCCCAGCGTAGTACGGGTGATGGAAAATTTATCCGGTGATGGGGCGATCCAACCGAATAACTCTTTATCGCGCCCTTCCTGCAGTACGGAAACCAGCGAATGGAAACGGCCGAGGTAAGCATTCGGCCCGGCAACGTGGGTGCCGCTCAGCACCGAACCGGAAATCACCCGGTTCTCACCGGCTTTCAGACGCCCGGCGGTCAGTTCGTCGATGCTGGCACCCAACCGGGTGCGCAGCAACACCGGCTGTTCCACCTGCGGGCCGGCCAGTGCCACCACCCGACGGGTATCGAGTTTGCCGGTGGTGAACAAGGTGCCGATGGCGATCGCATCCTGATAGCCGATATGCCAGACGGTTTTTTTCAAACTGACCGGCTCGAGGAAATGAATATGGGTGCCCACCAACCCGGCAGGATGTGGACCGGCGAATTCGTTATAGGTCACCTGCGCATCGGGTTGTTTGCCCAGGTTCGCGCCCGCGGCATGGCAAACGTGCACCTTGCCGTCGGTCAGCCTGGCCAATACCGCAAGTCCGGCGTTGAACGCTGCCAACTGCTCGGCGATGATCACCTGCGGATCGGCAGCCAGCGGCTGGCTGTCCATGGCGGTAACAAAAATGGCACGTGGAGTGCTACCCGGTGCAGGCGTTTTACTGAATGGGCGGGTACGTAGCGCAGTCCACAGACCGCTGGCGAGTAATTCGCTTTCAACCTGTTCCCGCGGCAGCATCGCCAGTTCGGCAACCGGATAATGAGCAAACTCCAGTTGCTCATCGCCGCCATTTTCAACGGCGATAACTACCGACTGCAATACGCGCCGTTCACCGCGGTTGATCGAAAGAATGCGGCCACTGGCGGGTGCGGTGAAGAAAACCCCGGGGGTCTTTTTATCTTCGAACAGCGCCTGGCCTTTCTTAACGCTCTCGCCTTCCTGCACCAGCATAGACGGGCGCATTCCGACATAATCTTCCCCAAGCAGGGCGACATGCTGAATGATTGGGCCGTCCTGAATCGCCTGAGCCGGAGCTCCGGCAATGGGCAGATCTAACCCTTTTCTGATTTTAATCATAGGATTTATACGATGTTGGTTAGTTTCACACGTCTTACCGGCCCCAGAGGCTGGTGCTGACGATGCCTGGATGATGAGGCCGCTTCGGCAGCCTCTGGGTTGAGCGAAACGGCATCACGCTCAACATGAAATCTTTCGCACTGACAAAATGGGGTAACGTACATTCCCTTGATTAACTCCTGCGTCCATTTTTTGCGCGCTAATTCGAGGCGGAATATTAACATTTTTCACAACATTTTTCTGCGTCAGGCAGTGACCTGAGTCAAGCAAACACAATTAAATTTCGGCTGTTTCGCCCCACTAATCGTTAAAATCTGCCTGTCGATTCACTTTTATCGAAGTTTGTAGTTTTTTTATACACAACACATATTGCTAAAAAAGAACACACTGGTAATCTGACGGTGTTTTAAGACCGTAAAACAATAATCAGTGGCATGTTGGCCAAGTGCATTGAGCCAGCAGATAAATATAAGCAGGAATAATAATGAGCAAAATCGCGTTGTTGTTTGCGATGCTTTTTTCTATGCCGATGATCACGGCCTGCAGCGCCAGCGAGCAGGTTCCCGAGGTTCCGGTAGTTAAGCAGCAATTAGTAGGGTCACCGGTCTATATTCAGATCTTCAAAGAGGAACGCACGCTGGAATTGTATGCCAAAATGGGCAACGAATTCCGTCTGGTGAACTCTTTCCAAATCTGTAATTTCTCCGGCGGCCTCGGCCCGAAACGCCGTGAAGGTGACTTTAAGAGTCCGGAAGGCTTTTATAGCGTCGACGCGCGTCATCTGAAACCCGACAGTAAGTATTATCGAGCCATCAATATCGGCTTCCCGAATGATTACGATAAATCACAGGGTTATTCCGGCGCTTATCTGATGATCCACGGTGAATGTAAATCTATTGGGTGTTATGCAATGACCAACACCTATATGGATGAGATTTATCGCTACGTCGAAGCCGCGTTTGCTTACGGCCAGAGCCGGATTGATATCAGTATCTATCCGTTCCGCATGACCGACAAGAACCTGAAACGCCACAGCTCCTCCAGCTACATCGCCTTCTGGCGCCAGCTGAAGCCGGGTTATGACTACTTCGTCAAAAACCACCAGCCGCCGATGGTCAGCGTAGCCAATGGCCAGTACGTGTTGGGTCAGCCCGTGCTGAGCAGCGGCCAGATGACGCAGTATGCGTCAACCACGGCTCCCACTGTCAGTACCAATCCCTTCGCTCAGACCAAGCCGCTCACCGAAGTGAAATAGTGCGAATTCACCTGGCGCAATCTTGTGCCAGGTTTCATTCGCCGTCAGCGGCTGGGTAGCAATCACCGTGACCACATCGTTAGGCGTGGTCTGCTGCTGAAAATCAATCTCTACGTCCTGATCGAGCAGCGTGGCTTTGCCAAACGGCGCGCGACGCGTGATCCAGTACAGGTTGGTCGAACAATAAGCCATCACAAAGCGCCCATCCGACAGCAACATATTGAATACCCCCTTCTGACGCAGTTGATCCGCCAGCAAAGCGATATAACGGAAAACCGGCGGCCAGCGGCTCGGGGTGCGCGGATATTTCAGGGAAAGCTGATGCAGCAGCCAGCAGAAAGCGTATTCGCTGTCAGTCTGGCCCACCGGACGGAAAGTGCCGGTTTCCAACTGACGGTAGCCTTTCAACTGGCCATTGTGCGCATAGGTCCAGTTACGGCCCCACAGTTCACGGGTAAAGGGATGGGTATTTTCCAGCGCCACTTCACCACGATTGGCCTGACGGATATGCGACACCACCGCGCAGGATTTGATCGGGTATTCCTGCACCAGACGGGCAATCGGCGAGTCGAAACTCGGCTGGGGATCCTTAAACGTGCGGCAACCGTTCCCTTCGTAGAAGGTAATGCCCCAACCATCTTTATGTGGCCCGGTACGGCCACCGCGCTGAACCAGCCCGGTAAAGCTAAAGCAAATATCGGTCGGTACGTTTGCGCTCATCCCGAGCAGTTCACACATCGCCAGCACTCCTTAACCACACTGACACCGTTTATTAGGGCGCGACCTGCCGCACCCCGGTGCATTATTAACGGGGGCAATATGCCCCCTAAAGCCGTTAAGCCTTAACCATCTCTTTTTCAATCAGCTGAATCAAGATGTGGATCGCTTTGATATGAATTTCCTGAATGCGGTCTGCGTAACCGAAGTGTGGTACGCGGATTTCCACATCGGCAGAACCGGCCATTTTGCCGCCGTCTTTGCCGGTCAGGGTGATCACTTTCATCCCTTTGGCGCGCGCAGCTTCGATGGCTTTAATAATGTTGCCGGAATTGCCGGAGGTGGAAATGCCCAGCAAGACGTCGCCTTCACGACCTACCGCTTCCACATAGCGTGAAAACACATACTCGTAACCAAAGTCGTTGCTGACGCAAGACAAGTGGCTAACGTCGGAAATAGCAATCGCCGGATAACCCGGACGGTTTTCACGGTAGCGGCCGGTCAACTCTTCGGCAAAGTGCATCGCGTCACAGTGGGAGCCACCGTTACCGCAAGAAATGACTTTCCCGCCGGCTTTAAAGGAATCGGCCAGCAGCACTGCTGCGCGTTGGATAGCGTCGATATTGGCGTCGTCATTGATAAATTTCGCCAGGGTATCGGCCGCTTCGTTCAGTTCACTGCGAATAAGGTCGTGGTACATGAGGAACCTCTTGTTATCGTCAATCTTCCGCTCCGCAGTGTAACGGATCGGGGAAAAACCGAGAAGCATTGTCAGTCAAACAGCAGCCCGGTTGAGGCAGCGATGAGGTTTTTGATGATTGATGCGGTCAGTTTGTGACTTAAGTTGTAATTAAACTGTAAATGCATTGATAAAAATATGGGGTTGTACTAAAACCTATTACATACACACAACAGGTCAGACCTCTTGCCACTTTGGAGCTTCTTATGATGGTTCTTAGTATTGTTGTTTTGCTGGCACTCATTGGTGTGGTGTTTTATCACCGAGTGAACCTCACCCTCAGTAGCCTTATTCTTCTGGCGTACACCGCCGCCATGGGCGCTATCGGCCTGTGGAGCTTCTGGATGCTGCTGCCGCTGGCGATTATCCTGCTGCCGTTGAACGTCACCTCATTGCGCCGTTCAATGCTGTCCGCCCCGGCGCTGCGCGCATTCCGCAAGGTGATGCCGCCAATGTCCACCACCGAAAAGGAAGCGATCGAAGCCGGGACCACTTGGTGGGAAGGCGATCTGTTCCGCGGTACGCCGGACTGGAACAAGCTGCATAACTACCCGAAACCGCAGCTGACCGCCGAAGAGCAAGCGTTCATCGACGGCCCGGTGGAAGAAGCCTGCCGCATGGCCAACGACTTCCAAATCACCCACGAGCTGGCCGATTTGCCGCCGGAGCTGTGGGCATACCTGAAAGAACACCGCTTCTTCGCGATGATCATCAAAAAAGAATACGGCGGCCTGGACTTCTCTCCTTATGCTCAGGCGCGCGTGCTGCAAAAACTGTCCGGTGTTTCCGGTATTCTGGCCATCACCGTCGGCGTGCCAAACTCCCTCGGCCCCGGTGAACTGCTGCAGCATTACGGTACTGACGAACAGAAAAACCATTACCTGCCAGGCCTGGCGCGCGGCGACGAGATCCCTTGTTTCGCCCTGACCAGCCCGGAAGCCGGTTCCGATGCCGGGGCCATTCCGGACGTCGGCACCGTCTGCATGGGCGAGTGGCAAGGCGAACAGGTGCTGGGCATGCGCCTGACCTGGAACAAACGCTATATCACGCTGGCACCGGTTGCGACCGTGCTGGGCCTGGCGTTCAAACTGTATGACCCGAATCACCTGCTGGGCGATAACGAATCACCGGGCATCACCTGTGCGCTAATCCCAACCAGCACCCCAGGTGTTGAAATCGGTAACCGTCACTTCCCGCTGAACGTGCCGTTCCAAAATGGCCCAACCCGCGGTAATGACGTGTTCGTCCCTATTGACTACATCATCGGCGGGCCAAAAATGGCCGGTCAGGGCTGGCGTATGCTGGTTGAGTGCCTGTCGGTAGGCCGTGGCATCACCCTGCCTTCCAACTCGACCGGTAGCGTGAAGTCCATGGCACTGGCGATTGGGGCATACGCCCATATCCGCCGTCAGTTCAAGCTCTCAATCGGCAAGATGGAAGGTATCGAAGAGCCACTGGCGCGTATCGCCGGTAACACCTACGTGATGGATGCCGCGGCTACGCTTATCACCAGCGGCCTGATGCTGGGCGAGAAACCGGCCGTGCTGTCGGCCATCGTGAAATACCACTGTACCCATCGCGGCCAGCAGGCAATCATTGATGCAATGGATATCGCCGGCGGTAAAGGCATCATGCTGGGTAAATCCAACTTCCTGGCCCGAGCCTATCAGGGCGCGCCTATCGCCATCACGGTAGAAGGCGCCAATATCCTGACTCGTACCATGATGATCTTCGGTCAGGGGGCTATCCGCTGCCATCCTTACGTGCTGGACGAAATGGCTGCAGCGCAGAAGAACGACCTGAACGCCTATGACAAATTGCTGTTCGGTCATCTGGGCCACGTGGGCAGCAACAAGGTGCGCAGCTTCTGGCTGGGCCTGACTAACGGTCGCACCAGCAGCACACCAACCAAAGACGCGACTCGTCGTTACTATCAACAGTTGAACCGCCTGAGCGCTAACCTGGCGCTGTTGTCAGACGTTTCCATGGGCGTGCTGGGTGGCAGCCTGAAGCGCCGTGAGCGTATCTCCGCCCGTCTGGGAGATATCCTCAGCCAAATGTATCTGGCTTCTGCGGCACTGAAACGTTTTGAAGATGAAGGCCGTCAGAAAGAAGATTTGCCGCTGGTACATTGGGCCGTACAGGACAGTCTGCATCAGGCAGAACAGGCACTGGATGACCTGCTGCGCAACTTCCCGAACCGCTTTATCGCCGGAGTGATGCGCCTGGTCGTCTTCCCGTTAGGCCGTGTCCATACTGCACCGTCTGACCGTCTGGATCACCAATTGGCCAAGATCATCCAACAGCCGTCTGCTACCCGTAGCCGTCTGGGCCGTGGCCAGTATCTGACACCCAGCGAGCATAACCCGGTAGGCCTGCTGGAAGCCGCACTGTCTGACGTGATCGCCGCCGAACCGATTCACGACCGTCTGTGCAAGGCGGCCGGCAAGAATCTGCCGTTCACTCGACTGGATCGTCTGGCACAACGTGCACTGGAAGAAGGCAAGATCAGCGCCGACGAGGCGAAGATCCTGGTGAAAGCCGAGGAGAGCCGTCTGCGTTCCATCAACGTGGATGACTTCGAGCCGGATGCGCTGGCGGCCAGTAAGCCGGAAAAGCCGCTCAAGCAGGATAAGCGCCTGAAACACACCGAAGCCGCGTAACTGCAAAAAACTGACTTACCCAGGGGCGATAATCATCGCCCCTTTTCTATTTCTGCTTAAAAATGCGCAGTGCTCCGCAACGTTGCCAGAACGGCTAATTTAACCCCGGGGATAATCGGATAGACTGCGAATGGGTGCTCTGGATCTTTCTGTCCGGAGCCTTGGTAACAGATAGAAAGAGAAAGGCCCCGAGTCGATATTATCAACCCGAGGCCACTCTGAACGTCTAGCAACGTCAGGTTAGCCTCTTCCCCGCCGCAAGGCAAGGATAAGGAGGTCAAAAATGCAGCAAGAACGGGTCGTTCTGAGGCTGATGATTATCTGCATCACGCTGATAGCGCTGATGTGGATCACCCGTGGTTCGCTATGTGAACTGCGCATCACACTGGGAGACACGGAGGTAGCCGCCATTTTGGCTTACGAAACCGAAGGGTAAGGCAACCCAACGGCGGGGTTCGCCCCGCCTGTTGGTTGTTGACGACGGATCCATGAGCACCCTTCCCCTCAGCCAGACTTACGGATTTGCATCATCGACCCCTTTCACCGGCATTCCGTTCAAAACTGCGCGGTGCTCCGCAACGTTGCCAGAACGGCTAATTTAACCTCGGGGATAATCGGATAGACTGCGGGTGGGTGCTCTGGATCTTTCTGTCCGGAGCCTTGTATCGGTAACGGATAGAAAGAGAAAGGCCCCGAGTCGATGTAATCAACCCGAGGCCACTCTGAACGTCTCAACAACGTCAGGTTAGCCTCTTCCCCGCCGCAAGGCAAGGATAAGGAGGTCAAAAATGCAGCAAGAACGGGTCGTTCTAAGGCTGATGATTATCTGTATCACGCTGATAGCGCTGATGTGGATCACCCGCGGTTCGCTATGTGAACTGCGCATCACACTGGGAGACACGGAGGTAGCCGCCATTTTGGCTTACGAAACCGAAGGGTAAGGCAACCCAACGGCGGGGTTCGCCCCGCCTGTTGGTTGTTGACGACGGATCCATGAGCACCCTTTTTTCACGGTATCCAGGAGATTTAACCGTTCTGGCGAATACGCGCCAACAACGCATCGATATGCTCAATCTGGGGCGCATTCACAATCAACGCTCGACCCAACCCCAAAGCGTTGCGCTGACATTCGGCACGCATCTCGGCGTCACCGATACTGTCCAGATCGGCAACGTGCGCCAGACCGATAGTACGGCGGATCAACTCACTGCCGCAGTAGCCGACGGCATCTGTCCACACCTGCTGCAGGAACTGTTCGGCATAACCCGGCACCGCCAGTGCCGCTTCGCGGGTCTGTTGGTGGCACAATGCCAGGAAGCGATCGGCGAAAATCAACCACAGCTCGCGCACATCCTGCAGACGTTGCTCACGCCCGGCAGCGGCGTCGCGCGGCCCGAACAGGCCCGGTAGACCGCAGTAATTCAATAACAGATTACCCAGCGCGGTACCGACGTCAAAACCGATCGGGCCATAGAAGCCGAACTCGGCGTCGATCGCCTTCAGCTTACCTTCCGCAACAAAAACCGAACCGCTGTGAATATCCCCATGCAACAGCGCTTCCGCCTTGCTCAGGAAACGATGCTTCAGCCCGGCGACCGCCAGTCTCAGCGCTGCATCGTCACGCAGTTCAAGCACCTGCGGCAACAGCGCCGGATCAAACTGATTGCGCTCATGGTCGATATAGGGATCGGTAAAGAACAGATCTTCGGTGATCTGGCACAGTTCGGGGTTACTAAAACGGCTGACCTCCGCTTTTTTCTCCTGCGCGGTCTGATAAAAGTCGGAAGTATGGAACAGGGTTTGCGCCAAATATTCTGCCAGTTGCCCTGCCGCCAAGGGGTAATAGTGGCCCTTGACCAATTCGCTGCGCCAGATGTGATGATCCGAAAGATCTTCCTGCACCATCACCGCCAATTCGGCATCGTGATGGAGTACCTTTACCGTATGCCTTGGGCAAAAACCGCCGTGAATCAACAGGGTTTCCGCTTCAATGCGCGCCCGATCAAGCGTTAGCGGCCAGGATTCGCCCACACAACGTACATACGGCAGCGCCTGCTTTACAATCACCCGGCTAACGCCGTCACGATCGCGGATCTTGAACACCAGGTTCAGATTGCCGTCACCAATCTCGTCAGCGCTTACCAACGCCTGTGGATCGGCTAACTGCCCGTATTGACGAGCATATTCAACGGCATCAGCAGCAGTAAACGTACGATAATGTGACATCCCCAACCCCTTTAATCTTTCTCACTGACCCAGCGATTATATTTTTTAGACGTAAAAGCATTTGGACGTCTATACATCCGGAAGTCATGTTGGCAGAATAGCTTTCCAGATGCAATAACTACGCAACAAGGAATTAACCGCCAATGCAAGCGCTTAACACCACCAGTTTGACCTTGAGTGACAACCGACTTTTGATCCTCGATCAGCAGGCTTTACCGCAGGAAAAACAGTGGCGCAGCTGCGACAGCGTGGAAGAACTGGTCGATCATATCCTTACCCTGCGAGTTCGGGGGGCACCGCTTATCGGCCTGTCTGCCAGTCTGTTATTGGCCTTGCTGGCAGAGCGCGGCGTGCCGCGTAAGGAACTGGAAAAGGCACTAATCACTCTGCGTGCCTCACGGCCGACGGCAGTCAACCTGATGAATAATCTGGATCGCATGAAGCTGGCATTGGCACAGCCGCAATGGGTACCTGCGATGGTGGAAGAAGCGCAGCGGTTGGTGGAGGAAGACCGAAAATTGTGCGATCGCATTGCCGATCACGGTGCCGAGCTGGTGAAACCCGGCAGCCGCCTGCTGACCCACTGCAATACCGGGGGCCTGGCTACCGCCGGTATCGGTACCGCTATCGGCGTACTGTTGCGTGCTCATCAACAGGGCAAGGTACAGCAGGTGTGGGTCGATGAAACGCGTCCGCTATTGCAGGGCGGCCGGCTGACCGCCTGGGAGCTGGGTGAACTGGGTATCCCCTACCGATTGATTTGTGACTCCATGGCGGCCAGTCTGATGGCGCAGGGCCAGGTAGACGCCGTATGGGTGGGGGCCGATCGCATCGCTGCCAACGGTGACGTCGCCAACAAGATTGGCACCTATAGCCTGGCGGTACTGGCGCACTATCACCGCATTCCATTCTACGTCGCCGCACCGCACACCACTCAGGATCCGCATTGCCCGAACGGGGCTGCGATCCCGATTGAACAACGGGCCGCAGTTGAAGTGACCGGTGTCACCGGCAGCTTTGGCTCATGTCAGTGGGCACCTGTCGATGCCCCGGTTTATAACCCGGCGTTCGACGTGACACCGGCGGCATTGATTAGCGGTTGGGTCTTCGACAGCGGCGTGATCACGCCACAGCAGGTTAGTGAAGGGATTTTTCAGCGGGCGTTGGGTTAACGCCCGCGTTATAGCGCTCAGTCGAGACGCGGGTAGGCATCGGCGATGTTATCGCCGGTGAAATGCGCCACCCAGCCTTCCGGGTTATCAAACACGCGGATCGCAGTGAAATTCGGTGCTGAACCCATATCGAACCAATGACGGGTATTGGCCGGCACCGAGATCAGATCGTTCTTCTCACACAGGATCTGGAAGATCTTGCCATCCAGATGCAGGCAGAACAGCCCGGCCCCCTCGACAAAGAAACGCACTTCATCTTCGCCGTGGGTATGCTCGGACAGAAACTTGCTGCGCAACACTTCGCGCTGGGCATTATCCGGACGCATGCTGATCACATCCCAACTCTGGTAGCCCTTCTCTGCCACCAGCCGGTCGATCTGATGCTGATAGGCGGCGATCACGACGGCCGGATCCGGGTTTTCACCCAGTTCACGATCCGCCTGCCAGCGTTCAAAACGTACGCCGATTTGCGCCAGTTGCTGCCCAATGGCCTGCGCGTCACGGCTCTGCCACAGCGGCTGCTGCGGCTCTTGATCGCTGAAAATGGTCAATCCACTCATGAGGCAAACTCCCCTAAATCGATTTGATCAAAACGGTTAACCTGCGGATGCTGGCTTTGGCTATCGGCTTCATCGCGGATCAGTTGGCAGGTATGCCAACCAGCGGCACGCGCGGCGTCCAGCTCTTGATGAATGTCGGAAAGAAATAACAGTTCATCAGCTGCAATACCGATTTTACCCGCGATATTAAGGTACGAAGCGGTTTCACGCTTGGCACCGACGTGAGTATCGAAATAACCGCTGAACAATGGCTGCAGATCCCCGGCATCGCTGTAGCCGAACAGCAGCTTTTGCGCCTCTACCGAGCCGGAAGAATAGACGTACAGCTTCAGCCCCTGCTGCTGCCAGGCGGCTAACTGCCCGGCTACTTCAGGGTACAAATGTCCGCGAAAATCGCCGTTCTGATAACCACTGCGCCAGATGATACCTTGCAGCGCCTTCAGCGCGGTGGATTTGCGGTCTTCGTCCATAAAGCGGTACAGCGCAGCAATCAGTTGCTCAATATCCGCCTGCGGTTGGTCAAGCTCCTGGCGTAAAGCGGTCAGTGGCGCGGCGACTTCGGCATCTTCAGCGTGAAGACGGAGAAAGGTGGCCAGGCGTTCACGTGCGTAAGGGAACAGCACCTGATGAACGAAACGGATATCGCTGGTGGTACCTTCAATGTCGGTAACGATGGCGCGGATCATTTGGCCTCCAGTAAACGGCGTTGCAGTTCGCACTGGAACAGGAATTCCAGCCCTTCAAGATGACGACGAGCTTCCGCGACCTGGCGACCCCAGCAATACAGACCGTGGCCACGCACCAGAAAACCGTACTGCAACGGTGTAGCTTCGGCATGGGCCGCCACCCGCGCCGCTAATCGCGAGATATCCTGATCGTTATCGAAAATCGGGATCACCACGCTGTCCAGATGCGTAGTCTGCCCACCGAGTGATTTTTGCATCTCATAGCCCTGCAACACCAGCCCATCGCTGCGTTCAACCCGCGACAGCACGGTCGCATTCACCGAATGAGTATGCAGTACCGCGCCAATCTGCGGGTACAAACGATAAATAAGGGTATGCAGACCGGTTTCCGCAGATGGCGTGCGGCCGCTCGGCACATGGTTGCTGGCGGTCTCCACCAGCAGGAAGTCAGTTTCGGTCAGGCTGCCCTTATCCTTGCCGGATTCGGTGACCAGACAATGTTGGTCATCGAGACGCAGCGACATATTGCCACCGGTCGCCGGGCACCAGCCCTTTTCACCAACCCAGTGACAGGCCGACAATAACGCTTTAAGTTGCTGATTCTCTGTCATTAACATTTTTTGACCTGTAGGTTATAAGCAAATGATGTCTAGAATGATTTGATTAAGGGCAAGACTTTTTCTTCATTTAGCCATCTAAGCGTCTTGATTGCCAAATACTAACATCGTGTTATATTGACGGCAACATAAGCGCCAGGAGTATTAGCCTACGATGAGCACTTCAGCACTGATCCCCGAAAGTAAACTACCCGCGCTGGGCACCACCATTTTCACCCAGATGAGCGCGCTGGCGGCGCAGCATCAGGCAATCAACCTGTCGCAGGGCTTCCCCGATTTCGATGGCCCGGACTACCTGAAAGAACGTCTGGCCTGGCATGTCAGCCAGGGGGCGAACCAATATGCTCCGATGACCGGCGTTGCCCCACTGCGCGAAGCCATCGCCGAGAAAACCGCGGCTCTGTACGGCTGGCTACCGGACGCCACTAACGAAGTCACCATCACGGCGGGTGCCACCGAGGCACTGTTCGCCGCCATCAGCGCCCTGGTGCGCCCCGGTGATGAAGTTGTCTGTTTTGATCCCAGCTACGACAGCTATGCGCCGGCGGTGACCCTATCCGGTGGCACGCTAAAACGCATTGCGCTGCAGCCCCCGGCGTTCAGCGTCGACTGGCAACAGTTCGGCGAGTTGCTGTCACCACGCACCCGGCTGGTGATCCTCAATACGCCGCACAATCCTTCTGCTACTGCCTGGCAGGCGGAAGATATGCAGCAACTGTGGCACGCCATTAGCGATCGCGAAATCTACGTGCTGAGTGATGAAGTCTACGAACACATTTGTTTCGCCAGGGGCGGCCACACCAGCGTCCTGGCTCACCCGCAGCTGCGCCAGCGCGCCATCGCAGTGTCCTCTTTCGGCAAGACCTTCCACATGACCGGCTGGAAAGTGGGTTACTGTGTGGCCCCGGCAGCGCTGAGCGCGGAAGTGCGCAAGGTGCATCAGTACCTGACCTTCTCGGTCAATACCCCGGCCCAGTTGGCGCTGGCGGATATGCTGCGCAGCGAGCCTGAACACTGGCAACAGCTGCCGGCATTTTACCGCGCCAAGCGCGATCGTTTTGTGCAGGCACTGTCCAGCAGTCGACTGGAAATTTTGCCCTGCGAAGGTACATACTTCTTACTGGCAGATTACAGCGCCGTTTCCGATTTGGACGACGTGGCGTTCTGCCATTGGTTAACCGAGCACGTAGGCGTGGCGGCGATCCCGCTGTCGGTCTTCTGTGCCGATCCTTTCCCCCATAAATTGATCCGGCTGTGCTTCGCTAAACAGGATGCCACGCTGGATGCGGCTGCGGAGCGGTTATGTCGACTTTAAAAATTACCCTGTTGCAGCAACCCCTGGTTTGGCGTGATGGCGAAGCCAACCTGCGGTATTTTGATGAGCTGTTGGCGCCATTAAGCGGCCGCGATTTGATTGTACTGCCGGAGATGTTTACCACCGGTTTTGCCATGGATGCCGGAGAAAGCGCACTGCCGGAACAACAGGTTGTCGACTGGCTGCACGGTTGGGCGAGCAAAAGTAACGCTCTGGTCGGCGGCAGCGTAGCGCTGAAAACCGCCGAAGGCGCGGTTAACCGTTTCCTGCTGGTGGAGCCGAACGGCCGGGTGCATGCCTATGATAAGCGCCACCTGTTCCGCATGGCCGGTGAGCACCTGCACTATCAGGCAGGCAAAAAACGTGAAATTTTCGAGTGGCGCGGCTGGCGCATTCTGCCGCAGATCTGCTACGACCTGCGCTTCCCGGTGTGGTCACGCTATCAGCAGGATTACGATCTGGCGCTGTACGTTGCCAACTGGCCGGCCCCGCGCAGTAAACACTGGCAAACGCTGTTGGCCGCTCGCGCCATCGAGAATCAGGTATATGTGGCCGGTTGTAACCGCGTCGGCGAAGACGGTAACGGCCTGAACTACAGCGGTGACAGCCTAATCCTCAGCCCGCAGGGGGAAACACTGGCCCAGCTGGAACCCGGTGCCGCCGCACGGCTGGACGCCGAACTGTCGCTGGAAAACCTGCAAAGCTACCGCAGCGCCTTCCCGGCCTGGCGTGATGCCGACAGCTTCCTGCGCCACGATTAATCATTGCGGGTGCGGTTCGCTGCACCCGTAACTTCTGACGAGCGTCTAACTGCCCCGGTAGGTCGAGTAGGAATATGGGCTGATGAGCAGCGGTAAATGGTAATGCTGCGCCGCATCCTGAATAACGAAATCGATAATTGCCGTGGCGTACAGCGTTTCACGCAGGTCACGGGTAAAGTAAGCGCCGAGATCGGCAGCCAGGCGGTAATGTCCGGCAAGCAGACTGTCAGAGGTTAGATCACCCGCGCGGCCGTCAGCATCGGTCTGGCTTTCTGCCAGGGTTCGCCATAACCCGTCCTGTTCGTGTTCCAACCACACCCGCACGCCCGCAGCGGGCTTACCGAGTGAGGTGTCCAGAATATGGGTGCTGATATTACTCATCGCTCAGTAGCTCCTTAAAACGCAGCATCGTGATTTCACGCAGTTGTTCCGCCGTTTCCCGCCGTTCCTGTTCCGCACTGTTATTCAATCGCCGTTGCAACTCGCGCAGAATGCTCTGGCCGTCGCGACCGGCGGCACGGATCAAAAATACCTGACCAAATTGCTGTTCATAGCGTCGATTGCCGACCCGCAGCGCTTCGCTCAGCTCTGCATCCTGCGCATTGACCGCCGCTTGTTCACGCTGCGAAAACCGCGCCTCTTGCCCCTGGCCTTTGGCACCTTCGCCGATACGCGGGTGCTGGGCCAGTGCCTGGCTGACCTCTTCCGGTTGCCAACGCAACGCCGCTTGCCAGGCCACCGCCAGCGCTGCATCAACACTACTGAATGGCCGCGCTACCACCACCGCCGCAATCCAGGCCGCAATATCCACGCAGGGCCGCAGTAACAGCTCCGCTTGCGCCTCCGGTAACTGATTAAATCGCTGCAGACTCATCAGCCCTCCTCCCAACCGCCAACCGTATGGCAGTAAGCCTGGATCGCCAGCGCCACATCGGACTGGCTGACGGCTTCGGCCGGATGGTGGCTGATACCGCGATCGCAGCGGACAAACAGCATACCCACCGGCCAACAGGCCGCTACGGCAATCGCATCATGCCCGGCGCCGCTCGGCAACGCCATGCTGCGCCCCTGAACCGCCATCACGCCCTGCTGCCAGCGTTGTTGCAAATTTGCATCACAAGCCGTTGCATTTATGCGGTAAAACTCTTCACTGTCAAAACTCAGCCCCCGACGGGTACAGATCGCCTGCGCCTGTTCCAGCAGCTGCGTCAGCAACGCCGCCAGCGGGCCATCTTCCGGCCCACGCACGTCCAGCGACAGCCTGACCTCACCGGGGATCACATTCACCGCCCCCGGAAGACTTTCAATTCGGCCGACGGTCGCCACCAGATGCCGATCGCTGGCCGAGGTGATCGCTTCTACCGCCACCATCCATTCCGCCGCCGCCGCCAATGCATCTTTGCGTTGCCCCATCGGCACGGTACCGGCATGCCCAGCCTGGCCGGTAAAGGTACAGTTAAGCCGACGGGCACCGTTAATGGCCGTCACTACCCCCAAAGCCAGATCGGCGGCCTCCAGACAAGGCCCCTGTTCAATATGCAATTCCAGATAGCCGCAAATATCACTTTGCGCGCGTCGCGCTTCACCGACGGCTGCCGGATCCAGCCCAAACTCACGTAACGCCTGTGCCACGCTGATGCCGTCGGCATCGGTGCGATCCAACCAGTCGGTCGGCCACTGCCCGCTAATGCCCCGGCTGCCTAACAGGGCGATACTAAAGCGTGTGCCCTCTTCATCGGCAAAGCCAATCACCTCGACCGCCACCGGCAAACGCCGCTGCTGCCGATGTAAATGCGCCACCACTTCCAGCGCGGTCAACACGCCGAGCATGCCGTCATAGCGCCCGGCGTTGCGTACCGTATCCAGATGCGAACCGAGCAGCAGTGCGGGGGCATTGGGCGTTTGGCCTTCATAGCGGCCGCAGAGATTGCCGACGCTGTCCTGCCAAACCTTCATCCCGATAGTGCGCATCCAGTCGCCGACCAGTTGGTTGGCTCGCTGATGTTCCGGCGACAGGTAGACCCGCGTCAACTGGCCCGGCGTGGCGCTGATCGCCGCCAGCGCATCGCAGCGTGCCATCACCCGAGCCGCGGCCTGCTCCGCCTCCTGGGCGGTTAACAGCGCGGCCATCAACGGCTGCCGTCGTCGTAGGTATTCCATGCCGCCTGCAGCGCTTCGCCCTGTTTGCTGGCGAAACCCAACCGGTTCAACACCGCCTCCAGTGCAGTCAGCGTCTGCAGTACGCAGTCTTTACGCGCGTTATAGCCCATGGTGCCGATGCGCCAGATTTTTCCCTGTAGCGGACCGAACGAAGTGCCGATCTCAATGGCGAAGTCGTTCAGCATCATCTGGCGTACCTGCTCGCCATGAACCTGCTGCGGGATCACCACGCCGAGCACGTTATTCATTCGGTTATCCAAATCGCCGAAGACTTCCAGCCCCATGCCCTGAATGCCGGCCAACATCGCCGCACCGTGCAGCTTATGCCGGGCGATGGCGTTATCCAGCCCTTCTTCCAGGATAACTCTGGCGCACTCGCGCGCGGCAAACAGCATGCTGGTGGCTTCGGTATGGTGGTTCAGGCGCTCCGGGCCCCAGTAATCCATGATCATGCCGAGATCGAAATAGTTGGAGTAGATCATCTCGTCGTCACCATCGGCGTGATCGAGGGTGCGAATACCCTGCTCCACGCATTTGCGACGGCGGACAATCTCTTCAAACTGCGGGCTGAGCGTGACCGGCGAACTGCCCGATGGGCCGCCCAGGCACTTCTGCAGACCGGCGGAAACCGCATCCAATCCCCAGGCGTCGGTCTCCAGCGGGTTACCGCCAAAAGAGGCGGTGGCATCGGTGTAAAACAGCACGCCGTGACGGCGACAGATATCACCCAGTTGCTCCAGCGGCTGCAGCATGGTGGTGGAGGTATCGCCTTGCACCGTCAACAGCAGGCGCGGGCGTACTTTCTTAATGGCATCTTCAATCTGGTCGGCGCTGAACACTTCCCCCCAGGGCACCTCTATGGTGTGGACTTCGGCGCGGCAGCGGCGGGCTATCTCACACAATAGATGGCCAAAACGACCAAATACCGGCACCAGCACCTTGTCACCTGGACGAATGGAAGAGACCAGCATCGCTTCTATACCGGAGCGAGAAGTGCCGTCTATCAGCAGGGTCCAGCGGTTTTCGGTGCGGAACAATGCGCGGTACAGTTCCATGACCTGATTCATGTAACCGGTCATCGCCGGATCGTACTGACCAATCAACTGGCTCGACATGGCACGCAGCACGCGTGGATCCGCGTTGATCGGCCCCGGCCCCATCAACAGGCGGGCGGGTGGATTAATCTGATCGAATTGGGTGATATCTAACATATTAATTCCTTACCAGCTTAATAACTTAATAGATTTGATGGCATCAGTTCTCAGACAAACCGCGGACCGAAGCAATAAATTGTTTTAATTCCTGCGTTTGCGGATTGGCGAACAGCGTGCGGCTATCGCCCTGCTCCCATACCTTGCCCTGATGCATAAACACCACCCGGTCGCCGACCTCGCGGGCAAAGTTCATTTCATGGGTCACCAGGATCAGCGTCATGCCCTCTTTGGCCAGCTGTTCCAGCACTTTCAGTACTTCGCCCACCAGTTCAGGATCCAGCGCCGAGGTAATTTCGTCACACAGCAACACTTTCGGGTTCATCGCCAGCGCCCGGGCAATCGCCACCCGTTGCTGCTGGCCGCCGGAAAGGTTAGCCGGTGAGTAATGCATGCGCTCAGCCAACCCGACCTTGTTCAACATCTCTTCCGCCAGTTCGCGGCATTCGGCCGGGCTTTTCTTCAGCACCCGACGCGGCGCCAGCATCACGTTCTCCAGCGCGGTCATGTGCGGGAATAAATTGAAGTTCTGGAATACCATGCCAATGGAACGGCTGATTTCACGCGCCTGCGAATCGCGATCGGTCACCGTCATACCGCCCAGTTTGATACTGCCTTCCTGATAACCTTCCAACCCGTTGATGCAGCGTAACAATGTACTTTTGCCGGAGCCGCTACGGCCGATGATCGAAATCACCTGACCCATATCGATATCCAGATCCACGCCCTTCAGTACATGGTTCTGACCGTAATATTTTTGAACCTGATTAATTGTGATGAGCGGCATGGAATTTCTTCTCCAGATAATGACTGTAGCGCGACAGCG
The DNA here is from genome assembly GCF_000347995.1 of Serratia sp. S4. Lineage (NCBI taxonomy): Bacteria > Pseudomonadati > Pseudomonadota > Gammaproteobacteria > Enterobacterales > Yersiniaceae > Serratia > Serratia sp. S4. The sequence continues at coordinate 981,732 of NZ_KB661120.1, read as the reverse complement.
GATAACACATCAGGAAATAGCCCAGCGCGACCAGACCAAAAACTTTAAAGGGTTGATAAGTGACGTTGTTCAGCATAGTGCCGGCCTTGGTCAGTTCGACGAAACCGATGATCGACGCCAATGCGGTCCCCTTGATCACCTGAACCGAAAAGCCGACGGTAGGTGCAATGGCGATGCGCACGGCCTGCGGCACAATGACCCGCACTAACGTCTGGCCAAAACTCAGCCCCAGACAGCGCGACGCTTCCCACTGGCCTTTCGGCAGTGCGGCGATGCTGCCGGACCAGATATCCACCAGAAAAGCGCTGGTGAATAACGTCAGCGCCAACGCGGCCGCGGTCCAGGGGCTCACATCAATGCCGAACAGTGCCAGTCCAAAAAAGGCCAGGAACAGCTGCATCAGCAGCGGCGTGCCCTGAAACAGCTCGGAATAACCGCGAACAAACCGCAGCGCCCACTTACGCTTGCTCAGGCGCAGCAATAACAGCGGCAGCGTCACCAGGGTGCCACCAAAAAACGCCGTCAGCGACAGCAGTAAGGTCCAGCGTGCCGCCAGCAGCAGGTTGCGCACAATGTCCCAGTCGGTAAAAGTCAGCATCAGCCCTGGCTCCCCAGAAAACGGCGTCCGGCGGCCAGCAACAGCTGGCGCATCAGTATCGATAACAACAGGTAAAACAGCGCCGTCACCAGATACACCTCAAAACTGAGGAAGGTGCGCGACTGGATCAGGTTGGCGGCGAAGGTCAACTCTTCGAACGACACCTGCGACACCACCGATGACCCCAGCATGACGATAATGCACTGGCTGACCAACGCCGGATAAATCCGCTGCAGCGACGGTGGCAGCACGATGCGCAAAAACGTCTGGCTACGGCTGAGCCCCAGCACCCTGCCGGCCTCCCACTGGCCTTTCGGCGTCACCTGAATACCGGCACGAATAATCTCGGTACTGTAGGCCCCCAGGTTAATCACCATCGCCAGCAGCGCCGCCTGCCCGGCGGTCAGTTTCCAGCCCAGGCTCGGCAGGCCGAAGACGATGAAGAACAGTTGCACCACGAACGGCGTGTTGCGTACCACCTCAACGTAAATGCCCCAAACGCGACTAACCAGGTTAGCCTTGCCGCTGCGGATCGCCGCACCGCAAATCCCCAGCGCCACCCCGATCAACGTGGCCAGAGCCGTCAACTCAATGGTGGTCAACAAACCGGCCAGCAACTCGGGCAGGTAAGGCCACAGGGCGGGAAAGTTCAGCTGATAGGTCATCAGGCGCCCCCGTTATGCGCCGAAGTCGGCAGGCAGCGGCGCTTTGAGCCATTTCTCGGACAGACCATTAAGGGTGTTATCCTTCAATGCCTGTTCAATCAGTTGGTCCACTTTCGCTTGCAACGCCGGTTCACCCAGACGCAGCCCCACATAGCAGGGTGAATCTTTCAGCATAAATTTGGCCACCGGTGCCTTGCTCGGGTTCTGCCGTGCTATGGCGCTCACCACCAGATTGCCGGTAGCGATGTATTGCACCTGACCGGACAGATAGGCCGACAGCGTGGTGTTATTGTCTTCATAGCGCTTGATCTGCGTGCCCTTTGGCGCGGTGTCGCTCAGCACCATGTCTTCCACCGCACCGCGCGTCACGCCGATGGTTTTACCATTCAGCTGCGTGGCGTCCGCCAGCACCGACTCTTTCGGACCAAATACGCCCAGGAAGAACGGCGCATAGGTGCGGCTGAAGGCGATTGCCTTCTCGCGTTCCGCGTTTTTGCCCAGGCTGGAAATCACCAAATCAACCTTGTTGGTCTGCAGATAAGGCACGCGGTTGGCGCTGGTGACCGGCACCAGCTGCAACTTAAGTTTCATTTTGTCGGCCAGATACTGCGCCATATCGATGTCATAACCCTGTGGCTGCAGATCGGTGCCCACGGAGCCGAACGGCGGGAAGTCCTGGGGTACCGCTACCCGCAACACGCCGCGCTGCTGGATTTCCTGCAGTTGATCCGCCATCACCGAAGCGGCCTGAGCCATCAACAGCACTGCACCTAATGCCACTACGCCGATTTTCTTGAAGTTCATAGACTATCCCCGATGGTGAAATGATGAAACAAAAGATTCTTTGATCATCACTCTGCAACTAATGTGCCAATAAGCGGCGTCGGGAACGTTTGCCATTAGTGTCGCTAAGTTAGGGGGTTAAGATGGGAATTTCCCTGCCAACGTAATGACAGGGTGAATGAATAAAGTGAGCAAATTGCGCACCATCAAAGTGCGAAAGCACCAAAATGGCGCTGGGCTCAGCGCTGCTCCAGCTCATCCAGCCCCATATACAGATCGGCAATTTGGTGAATTCGTTGCCGCCCTTGCGCCAACGTCTCGTGCAGCAGAGCATTGCTGAGCAGGTTGGCCAGACTCATGGCGGCGGAATAGCTGTCAAAGGCGGAAACGCTGTCGAGCGGTGCCGCCAGATGCCAGTTCGCCAGCGGGATTAGCGCCTGTGCCTGAGGTTCACACACCAGCAGTGTCGGTACCTGCTGAACCTGCAACTGCGTCAACAACGCCCGCACCTGGCGCGGTCGGCGGCGAAACGCCACCACTATAGCTACATCTCGCGGGGACAGACTCACCAGCTCTTCCGCCAGTGTCTGACCCGGCTGCGGCACCAGTAACACCTGCTCACGCACCTGCATCAGCTGCTGGCGCAGGTGCATCGCCACCGGATAGCTGTTGCGAAACCCCATCAACACCACCCGCCGCGCCTGCACCAAAGCAGCAATCACTGCGTTGAACTGCTCGGCATCAATATGGTTCACCCACTGGGTAAGGTTAGCCATTTCCTGCTTGTAGTGGCGCGCCAACAGGGTATTGCCCTGCACCGCGTCACGGTTATCGGTCAGCGGCATACCGCTCTGGCGCAGAGTGCGCAATTCGTCACGCATCGCGCGGTAGCTCGGATAACCCAGGCGTTTGAACAAGCGGCTGACGGTGGCTTTGGATACCCCGCTCAGCCGCGCCAACTCGGCGCTGTTGTAGCTGATCAGGTCATCGAAGTGATCGAAAATAAAATCGGCCACCCGCTGTTCCTGCGGCGTGAGCTGCGGATATTCCCCGCGCAGGCGTTCATCAATCTGCTGCATTGCTACTCCTGCTGTAACCTTTGTTTCAGCGGAACATAGCACGGCCAATCCACCCGCTGGCAAGCGATTATTGTCCTGGCGGAAAACATGGAACGTCTCTTGCTTGTGTTTGAGGCAGATGCTGACCTCAAACAAGGGCCAAGAAATGATTAACAGCAACACCGCGCCATTGGGCATGGCCGTCACGCCGCACCACCTCGCCAGCGAAAGCGCACTGGCGATACTGCGCAAAGGCGGCAACGCGATTGAAGCCATGGTCGCCGCCGCCGCTACCATCGCCGTGGTCTACCCACACATGAACGGCCTGGGTGGCGATGGGTTCTGGCTGATCGTGCCGCCGCAGGGTGATCCGTTGGCCATCGACGCCAGCGGCGCAGCCGGATCGCTGGCCACGCTGGATTTTTACGCCGGGGAAAGTCACATTCCCCATCGGGGGCCAAAAGCCGCGCTGACCGTCGCCGGTACCGTCGGGGGCTGGCAGGAAGCGCTGGATTACTCCGCTGAACTGGGCGGCCAGCAGTTGCCGTTGCCACGCCTGCTGGCTGATGCGATTCGCTACGCTGCAGACGGTATTCCGGTCACCGCCTCGCAGGAGGCGGCTACCCGCAGCAAATATCATGAGCTGGCAGATCGGGAGCATTTTGCCCGCACCTACCTGCCGCACGGTGAAATTCCTCACGCCGGACAGCGTTTCTGCCAGCCACAGTTGGCGGAGACTCTGATTACCCTGGCCGAACAGGGGTTGGACAGCTTCTATCGCGGCCGATTGGCAGAGAGCATGGCGGCGGATATGGCCAGGCTAGGCATGCCGCTTACTGCGCAGGATCTGGCGGATTATCGGCCGCGCCGCCGCACGCCGCTGCGGCTGGAGCATCAGAAAGGTGAGATCTTTAACCTGACGCCACCGACTCAGGGCCTGGTGTCACTGGCGATCCTCGGGCTGACCGACCGTCTGCCACTTGCCAGCCGCAGCGAAGGCGCGGTGGTACATGGCATCGTCGAGGCTACCAAACTGGCTTTCGGCCTGCGTGACCAATTCATCACCGATCCGCGTCAAATGACGCAGGATCCACAGGCATTGTTGACTGCCGAACACCTGGACGCGCTGGCCAGGCGCATCGATCCTGAACAGGCCGCCCCCTGGGGCAAAGGCAAAGGGCCGGGTGATACCGTGTGGATGGGGGTGATGGACAGCAGCGGTCTGGCGGTGTCCTTTATTCAAAGTATCTATCACGAATTTGGCAGCGGCGTGGTACTGCCGCAAAGTGGCGTGCTGTGGCAAAACCGTGGCGCGTCTTTCAGTCTGGATGCCGCGCACCTGCTGGCATTGGCGCCGGGTAAACAACCTTTCCACACCTTGAACCCGGCAGCCGCACGCCTGTATGACGGGCGTACCCTTGTATACGGCTCGATGGGCGGTGACGGCCAGCCGCAGACCCAGGCAGCGGTGTTTATCCGCCATGTGGTGCAGGGGCTGCCGCTACAACAGGCAATCAGCGCGCCGCGCTGGCTGCTCGGCCGCACCTGGGGCGAAAGCTCCGACTCATTAAAACTGGAGGGGCGTTTTAGTCAGGAAACCCTGGCCTACCTGCGTCAACGCGGCCACGAGGTAGAACTTTTAGCGGATTTCAGCGAGGCGGTCGGCCACGCCGGCGCCATTGTTCGCCATACTAACGGCATGCTCGAAGGCGCTTTTGATCCACGCAGCAACGGCAGCGCCGCCGGCTTCTAGCCGCACTTTCAATAAGGGGATCCCCATGAACCATCCACCTGCCACCGACTGGGCGGCTTATATCAGCCAGATGGAAAACATACTGGCCCTGGAGCTCAATGACGTGCGCCGCCAGGAACTGCTGATCCAATTCAACCGCATCGCCGCAATGGCAGAGCCGCTGATGGCCCTGCCGCTCGATCAGCGTCTGGAAATTGCCGGGGTATATCGAGCATGAATCCAATCAGCGCACTGTCGATCGCCGAGATCCGCGCCGCCCTGCAGCAAGGTGCGATTTCCGCCCGCGAGGTTGCCCAGCAAACGCTGGACAATATCGACACCCAAAACCCTTCGCTTAACGCCTATACCCACATCACCCGTGAACGTATGCTGACGGAGGCCGACAATCTCGATCGTGCCCGTGCCAAAGGGCAAGCGCTACCCAGCCTGGCGGCCATTCCTTATGCGGTGAAAAATCTGTTCGATGTCACCGGGGAAACCACCCTGGCCGGTGCCAGCCTGTTTTGCGATAACCCCCCCGCCAAACAAGACGCCTGGGTGGTCAACCGGCTGGCGGCACAGGGCGCGCTGCTCTCCGGCATGCTGAATATGGACGCCTATGCCTACGGTTTCACCACCGAAAACAGCCACTACGGCGCGACGCGTAACCCACACGACACCACGCGTATTGCCGGGGGCTCCTCTGGGGGTTCAGCAGCTGCGGTCGCCGCCGGGCTGGTAACATTTTCACTCGGCAGCGATACCAACGGCTCAATACGCGTGCCCTCTTCGCTGTGCGGCATCTTCGGGCTGAAGCCGACCTTTGGCCGCCTGTCGCGCAGCGGCAGCCAGCCGTTTGTCGCCAGTCTGGATCATGTCGGCCCCTTTGCCCGGCGGGTACGCGATCTGGCCGCGGTGTATGACGTGATGCAGGGCACCGATATCGAAGACCGCTTCCAGGCGGAAAAACCGATCACCCAAACCGAGTCGCTGCTGCCGCGTGGCCAACAAGGGTTACGTTGCGCGGTGCTGGCCGGCTATTTCCAGCAATGGTGCAATGAAGACGCCAAAGCGGCGGTGCAGCAGGTCGCTCAGGCGCTGGAGGCCGTCGCCGAAGTCGAACTGCCCCAGGTTGAACTGGCGCGTTCGGCGGCGTTTATTCTCACCGCCGCCGAGGGAGGTAACCAGTATCTGCCGCAGTTGCGCAGCCAACCCGAGCGCTTTGAACCGCTGTCGCGCGAGCGGCTGCTTGCCGGGGCCATGCTGCCCTCCGCCTGGTACCTGCAGGCACAACGTTTCCGCACCCATTTCCAGCAGCAGGTATTGCCGCTGTTTGAACACTGGGACATTCTGATCGCCCCGGCCACACCGTGCGCCGCGACGGTCATTGGTCAGGAAACCCTACGTATCAACGGCACCGACCTGCCGATCCGCGCCGGTATGGGCATGCTGACACAGCCGATCTCCTTTCTCGGCCTGCCGGTGGTGACGGTGCCGCTGAAAACCGCGGCGGGGCTACCGATCGGCCTGCAGCTTATCGCACCGCCATGGCGTGAAGATCTGGCACTGCGAGCCGCCTATGCGCTGGAACAACGCGGCGTAGCTACCTGTGTTTTACCAGGGAAACAGGATTAACTAATGAAGAGTGAATATATCGATCGGCCGGCAGTGCTGGCAGAAGTGAACGCCGCCTTTTATCGTTACGAACAGGCGCTGACTGGCAATGATATTGACGTATTGGACGAACTGTTTTGGCACGATGGGCGCACCGTCCGTTACGGTGCCACGGAGAATTTGTACGGTATTGAACAGATCCGCGACTTCCGCCAACAGCGGCCATCAAAAGGGCTGGATCGCGTACTGGAAAACACCGTTATCACCACCTACGGTGATGATATGGCGGTCGCCAGCACCGAATTCCGTCGCCCCGGCAGCGACAGTGTCGGCCGGCAGATGCAAACCTGGGTCAAACTGCCCTGCGGCTGGCGCATTGTGGCTGCGCATGTGAGTTTGATGGGATAAGGCTTAGGGCGCGAGCCTCGCGCCCTTTAACTCAACACCAATAGGCCATAAAATTCACGGTGGAACGGTCCAAATCGCGTTCGCCAATCAGGTAACGGCGCAACGCCTTCACCGCTGAAGACTCCGCCGCGACCCAGGCGTAGAAGCTTTTCGCCCCTTCGGCCCGTTCCCACAGCAGGTCGCCACCCAGGCTGTTTTCGGTCAGCGACTGTGACTGCGTACGCGCCGACGCTGGAATATTCACCCGCTGGCGTACCGATTCCACCAGCAAGGTGCCGTGCATCTGCTGATGCCCCACGTCACGCGGTAACCAATACACCTCGGCAAACGGGAAGCGATCCATATTCAGGCAGTCACCCGCGACCGGCACTTCAAAGAACGCCTGCACTCTTGGTGGATTGGCCTGCTGCGCCAGCTGTTCCAAAATACCCACTGCCGCCGGCACCGCAGTTTCATCGGCGATCAGCAGTGCCTGTTGCAATGCGCTTGGCGGTACCCATTCATAACCGCCGCTGTCGCCGTCAAAATCGGCATTGGGCGCAACCACCTGCAGGGTATCACCCGGTTTGGCCTCGGTCGCCCAGGCGGAAGCCGGGCCGTTGACGCCATGCAACACAAACTCGACGTCCATCTGATTCTGTTCACTGCGCAATGCGCGCAGCGTGTAAGTACGCATCACCGGGCGCTGTTCTTTGGGTATCGCCATATAATGACGATACCAGTCGTCGCTATTTTCCAGACAGGAAAGTTGGCCATTCTCGGCCGGGAACAACAGTTTGATGCGCTGATCCGGCGCCTCCAGCTTCATGCGGTGGACGTCCGGTCCTTCGAAAACGCAGCGCAGTAAGGAAGGCGATACGTTTTCTTTTACTTTCAGTGTGATATCAAAAACTCTGTAGCTTGATGCGCCGGACATAGCTGTTACTCTCCCGCAGAATTTACCCTGACACGGTGCTGGCACCACAGCCAGCCGCTGATACCGCCCAACAGGACCGCCATCGTCAGAGCCGCCGCAATCAGCTGCGACTCACCATAAAACCTGGCCACCACCGGCACCATCAGCGCGCTCAGACCGTAACCCAGCGTGTGGCTGGTGGCGATGGCTCCCGACCCTTTGCCGGTGGACAATTTATCATTCAACAATAGCTGGTAGCCCGGTGTCGCCATAGCCGCGCCAAAGGAAGCCAACGCACAACCGGCATAGAACAACGCCAGCGGCTCAGCGCACATCAGGCCCAATCCGACCACCATCAATACCGCAGCAAGCAGCAGCAGTTGTGACGCGCTAAAGCGCTGTGGGCGCACCACCAGAAACTGTGCCAACAGGGTACAACCCGCCGCTACGCTCAACAGCACCGCCACATGATGGCTAACGCTGGTGGCAGAGTGGCTGAATAAACGGCTCAAATGCGGCGCCAACCCGAGTTGCATCAGGCTGACCGAAGCCGCCAACAGCACCGCGCACAACAAATAAGGCACCATATTGAGGCGCAGTCGGTTTTGCTGATGGGCCACCGGTGGCAAAGGGGGATCGTTATGCTGGCGGCATATCACCAGCAGGGCGATTAATGGCGCAAGCGCCATCAGCCACAGCGGTGCCATCGGATGAATCGACAACGCCAACGCGGCGCACAGGGGTCCAAGCAGCCGCCCGCAGCTCAGCCCGGAGCTGATGGTCGCCAGCGCCGACATACGTTGCTCATAACCGGCCCGCTGCAGGGCCCAGGTCTGACTGGCAGGCACCATGCCGGACACCGTCAAGCCATAGATAATCCGTGCCACGATCAGCGCACCTAATCCCGTCATCGGCGAAAGCCAGCCTGCCGCCAGCCCCCAAACCGCCAGTGCCAGCAAGGCAAAACTGAACAAATACCCTGCTAACGCCATGGTGACCACAAACTTGCAGCCGCGAATTTCGGACTGCTTGCCCCACCACGGAGAGCCGACCAGAAACAGCATTGAGCCGAGCGTGAGTAATCCGGCCCAGACGGAAAGCGAAAGATGAGTCATGCTGACCAATACCGGCAATGCCACCAGCAGGCCGTTTTGCCCGATGCCCAACAACCCGGCACAAAGCGCCAGTGGCCAGTTGGAAGGAGACGTATTCCCAATTGTCGGTGATTTAGGGGGAGAAGAAATATGCATCAAACGTAAATTTACCGTTAATAAAATTATAAGGTTATGTTCAATTCATTGAAAAATTGTATCATAGGATGATTGATAACAATAAATATTATTGATATAAGAATCATTCTCAATTGATTCAACAGTGAAATGGGATCATGACAATCCAGTTTGAAACCGCGACGACCGACGTGGCTGCACAATGTTTTCTCAACGCATTGATGCGTGAAACCCGGGACTGGCAAATCGTTCCGGCGGCCAGCCACCAACAGTATCCGCAACTGCACATTCCACTTTCGCCTTCTCAGGCTATTCGCATCGCTTTACGCCATACCTCCCCTACTCATCATCACCAGTACCTGTTCCCCGCTTATCTGTATCAGCAGGATGACGGTGCAGGGGTTGCGCTGAGCGTGGAACAGCTTATCTCCTTGCTGTTGGAAAAACCGGCGGTGAAAGGCGAATTGTCCGATGACGTGGTGGCCCGTTTCCGCCAGCGTGTACTGGAAAGTCATGAAAATACCCAGCAGGCGATCAATATTCGTCTGGACTGGCCTGCGCTGCGCGACAAGCCGCTGAACTTCGCCCAGGCGGAACAGGGGCTGCTGGTCGGTCACGCCTTTCACCCGGCACCGAAGTCTCATGAGCCATTCAACCATCAGCAGGCGCACCGCTATCTGCCAGATTTTGCCGCCAGCTTCCCGCTGCGTTGGTTTGCCGTCGATAAACGCCAACTGTGCGGCGACAGCCTGAATCTGACGCTGCAGCAGCGCCTGCAACGTTTTGCCGCCGAAAGTGCCCCACAGCTGTTGGCACACTTTAGCGATAACGTCTGGCTGCTACCGATGCATCCGTGGCAGGCCGACCATTTGCTGACACAGAGCTGGTGCCAGGATCTGGTGGCCCAGGGACTGCTGCAGGATCTGGGCGAAGCCGGCGAACGCTGGCTGCCTACCAGTTCTTCGCGCTCGCTTTACAGCGCCAGTAACCGTGACATGATCAAATTCTCCCTCAGCGTGCGCCTGACCAACTCGGTGCGCACCCTGTCGGTAAAAGAAGTGAAGCGCGGGATCCGCCTGGCGCGTCTGGCGCAAACCCCGCGCTGGCAACAGTTGCAGGCGCGCTATCCGACCTTCCGCGTAATGCAGGAAGACGGCTGGGCCGGTCTTCGTTCGGCAGACGGCACCGTCCAGGAAGAAAGCCTGATGGCGCTGCGCGATAACCTGCTGTTCGACCAGCCGCAAAACCAGACCAACGTGTTGGTGACGCTGACCCAGGCCGCGCCGGATGGCGGCGACAGCCTGCTGGCTGCGGCGGTACGCCGTTTGGCCAGCCGCCTGAATCTGCCGTTGCGACAAGCCGCCCACACCTGGCTGGATGCCTACTGCCAACAGGTGTTGCTGCCGCTGTTCAGTACCGAAGCCGATTACGGGCTGGTGCTGCTGGCTCACCAGCAAAACATTCTGGTAGAGATGCAGCAGGACCTGCCGATCGGCATGCTGTATCGCGACTGTCAGGGCAGTGGTTTTACCCGTGACGCCGGCCCCTGGCTGGAAGAAATTGGCGAAGCCGATGCGGAAAACCGCTTCAGCGAGCAACAGTTGCTGCGCTACTTCCCTTACTACCTGCTGGTGAACTCCAGCCTGGCCGTCACCGCCGCACTGGCTGCGGCCGGTTTCGACAGCGAAGAGGCATTGATGGCCCGGGTACGCGACGCACTGAGCGGCCTGCGCGCCAACGCCAAAAACACTCTGTGCCTGGACTACGTGCTCGACAGCAGCCACTGGAACTGTAAAGGCAACTTCTTCTGTTACCTGCACGATCATAACGAAAACACCATCGTTGATCCGGCGGTGATTTACTTTGATTTCGTTAACCCGCTGCGCCAGGGAGCCGCCCAATGATGCCGCACGCCAAACTGATGCATGCCGGCAGCGGTTTTCGCTGCGAACGGCTGGAACGGGAGTTGCAGCTTGGCCTCGGTCTCGACGGTAGCGCCGTGCTGCACTACCCGGGCCCACTGCCACAGGGCTGGCTGGTTCAAGCGTTAGACCAGTTACTGGTGGCCGCGCCGCAGCTCAGCGGTGTCACGCTGCCTTACGCGCAATGGCGTGAAGAACCGCAGGCGCAGGTGCTGTTCGCGTTGGCTAGCGGTGACTATCTGGCACGCGAAACCTTTTATCAATTGCCGCTGTGGCTGATGGCTGAACGCAACCGCGCCTCCGGCCAGATGCAGTATGACGCCGAACGCAGCCTGTGGTACCCGCAGCGCCCGGCTCGTCCCAACGGTGAGGTGTACCGCCGCTACGATCCGCAGTTGAAGAAAACCCTCAGTTTCCGCCTGCCGGAAGTGGAACGCGACGCCGAACAGTTCACCCGCTGGATGAATTCACCGCGCGTTGACGCCTTCTGGGAAATGAGCGGCCCGCTCGAAACCCAGGCCGCCTACCTGCAGCGTCAACTGGACTCCAGCTACTGCTACCCGCTGCTGGGTTGCTTTGACGATCGCCCGTTCGGCTATTTCGAAGTTTATTGGGCGCCGGAGGACCGCATTGGCCGCCACTATCGCTGGCAACCCTTCGATCGTGGGCTGCACATGCTGGTGGGTGAAGAAGACTGCCGCGGTGCGCAGTACATCCGCAGTTGGCTGCGCGGCCTGACGCATTATTTGTACCTGGATGAGCCTCGCACCACGCGAGTGGTCGCCGAGCCGCGTGCCGACAACCAACGCCTGTTCCGTCACCTGCCTGCCGCCGGTTATCACACCCTTAAAGAGTTTGATTTCCCACATAAGCGTTCGCGTTTGATAGTGAATCAGCGTGCCGAATTCTTCCAGGAGACCTGCGTATGATGACGCCAGATTACGCCGACTGGCAGCGCGTTAACCGCCAGATGATCGCCAAGATCCTCGCCGAGCTGGAATACGAGCGCGCACTGCAGGCCGAACATCACGACGGGCAATGGCACATTACGCTGGGCGACGTCCACTACCGCTTCAGCGCCGAACGCGGCATCTGGGGCTGGCTGCACATCGATCCGGCTACCCTGGCCTGCGATCAATCGCCGTTAGCCGCCGACCAAACGCTGCGCCAGCTGGCACAGGTGTTGAAGATGGACGATGCGCAGGTCGCAGAACATCTGGAAGACCTGTACGCCACGTTGCGCGGCGATATGCAGTTGCTGTCTGCCCGTCACGGTATGAGTGCGCAGGATCTGATCGCACTGGACGCCGATGCACTGCAATGCCTGCTGGCCGGACATCCCAAGTTTATCTTTAATAAAGGTCGTCGTGGTTGGGGCCTGACCGCGCTGCAACAGTATGCCCCGGAATACCAGAGCCAGTTCCGCCTGCACTGGGTGGCGGCCAAGCGTGGTAGCTTCGTCTGGTGTGCTGATGAAGCATATCCGCTGACCCAGTTGCTCGATAGCGCCATGGACAGCGCCGAACGCCAGCGCTTCGACCACCGCTGGCGCGAGCTGAAACTGACCCATGACTGGATCCCGGTGCCCCTGCATCCGTGGCAGTGGCAGCAAAAGATCGCGCTGCACTTCCTGCCGCAGTTGGCCGAAGGTGAACTGGTGGAGTTGGGGGAATTTGGTGACAACTATTTGGCACAGCAATCGTTGCGTACCCTGACCAATATCAGCCGCCGCTCCGCCTTCGACATCAAGCTACCGCTGACCATTTACAACACCTCGTGTTATCGCGGTATTCCGGGCAAGTACATCAGCGCCGGACCGGCCGCTTCCCGCTGGCTGCAGCAGATCTTTTCCGAAGACAGCACGCTGCGCGCCAGCGGCGCCGAAATACTGGGTGAACCGGCGGCGGGTTATATGACCCACCCAACCTACGCATCCCTGGCCAAAGCCCCCTACCGCTATCAGGAAATGCTTGGCGTGATCTGGCGTGAGAACCCTTCTTGCTATCTGCAGGAGGGTGAGCAAGCCATTTTGATGGCGACGCTGATGGAAACCGACAACCATGGCCAGCCGCTGATCGCCGCTTATATTGCTCGTTCCGGCCTGAGCGCTGAAGCCTGGCTGCAACAGATGTTCAGCGTGGTGGTGTTGCCGATGTATCACCTGATGTGCCGCTACGGCGTGGCGCTGATCGCCCACGGGCAGAACATCACGCTGGTGATGAAAGACCACGTGCCGCAACGCGTGCTGCTTAAAGACTTCCAGGGAGATATGCGCCTGGTGGATAAGGACTTCCCCGAAGCGGCGACGCTGCCAACAGTGGTGAAAGACGTCACCGTGCGTCTCTCCGCCGATTACCTGATCCATGACTTGCAAACCGGGCATTTCGTCACCGTGTTGCGCTTTATCTCACCGCTGATGCAGGCCTGCGGAGTCAGTGAAGCCCGTTTCTATCAGCTGCTGGCGCAGGTGCTGGAAGGCTATATGGCACGGCACCCGGAGATGGCGGAACGTTTTGCCCTGTTTGATCTGTTTAAACCACAAATCATTCGCGTAGTGCTCAACCCGGTGAAACTCACCTACTCGGAGCAGGATGGCGGCAGCCGTATGTTGCCAAACTATCTGCAGGATCTGGATAACCCTCTTTACCTGGTCACCAAGGAGTTTGCCCAATGAATCAGCCCCTGGATTTCATCGGCATTGGCGTAGGTCCGTTCAACCTCAGCATTGCCGCTCTCGGCAGTGAAGTTGCCGGTTTTAACAGTAAATTTCTCGAGCGCAAACCGCACTTTTCCTGGCACCCCGGCATGATGGTGCCGGATTGCCATATGCAGACCAGTTTCCTCAAGGATCTGGTCAGCGCGGTATCGCCGACCAATCCCTACAGCTTTATTAACTATCTGGTGAAACGGAAGAAATTTTACCGTTTCCTGACCACCGAGCTGCGCACGGTGTCGCGCGAAGAGTTTGCCGACTACCTCGACTGGGCCGCCAATGGCCTGAAGTCGCTCGAGTTTAGCCAGGACATTCAAAGCGTGGATTTTGACGACCAGCAGCGGCAATTTGTCGTCACCACCCAGCGCGCCACCTATCGGGCACGCCACGTCTGTCTGGGCATCGGTAAACGCATCAAGCTGCCGGGCTGCGTTACCGAACAAAACGATCGCTGCTTCCATGCCAGCGAGATGACGTTGCGTAACCCGGATCTGACCGGCAAGCGCGTCACCATCGTCGGCGGCGGCCAGAGCGGTGCCGATCTGTTCCTGAACATCTTCCGCGCCGAGTGGGGCCAGCCGGCGCAGTTGAACTGGATCTCGCGTCGCAACAACTATAACGCCCTGGATGAAGCCGCTTTCGCCAACGAGTACTTCACCCCGGACTACGTTGACAGTTTCTATGGCCTGAACGACAGCGCCAAACAGCGCATGCTGACCGAGCAGAAGATGACCTCTGACGGCATCACCAGCGACTCGCTGTTAGCGATTTACCGGGCGATGTACCACCAGTTTGAAGTGCTGCGCGAAAAGCCCTGGGCGCACCTGTTACCCAGCCGCTCGCTGGCGGCGATCCAGGCCGCAGGCAACGGCTGGCAGTTAGTGACCCACCATCATCTCGATCAGGGCAAAGAAACCTTCGATACCGATGTGGTGATCTTCGCCACCGGCTATCAGCAGGATCGTCCGGCGTTCCTTGAACCGCTGGCGGACCGTCTGTTAACCACCGCCGATGACCAGTACCGCGTAGCCCCCGACTTCACCCTGGAGTGGCAAGGCCCCAGCGAAAATTGCCTGTTTGCGGTGAACGCCGGTATGCACAGTCACGGCATCGCCGAACCCCAGCTCAGCCTGATGGCCTGGCGTTCGGCTCGTATTCTCAACCGGGCTTTAGGACGCGACCAGTTCGATTTAACGTCCACCCCGGCGGTGATCCAATGGCGCAGCCAGCAACCGGGCACCCCAGCCCGAGCGACACACGCCATGCTCAATTACACCGAGTTTTAACTCTACCTTATAGCTTTCAAGTTGCAGCTAGGCGGCCAGCTAACTCATCCCTAGGCGCTTACTTTAGTAAGTAACTGGGGTGAGTTAGTGCAGGTAACAACGCTGCAGCTTGAAAGATGACGGGTATACACACCAATGATGGGAAACACAGGTTAATAATGATGAAGCGCAAACACCTCTGGGTATTAAATCCTTGTCTGCTGGCGATGATCGCACCAGCAGCAGCCTGGGCAGAAGAACAAAAAAGCGAAGAGCAAATGGTGGTTTCCGCCAGCCGTGCGCACCGTACCGTAGCAGAAATGGCGCAGACCACCTGGGTGATTGAGAGCCAGGAAATTGAGCAACAGGTACAGGGCGGCAAAGAGATCAAGGACATGCTGGCACAGTTGATCCCGGGGATGGACGTCAGCGGTCAGGGCCGAACCAACTACGGCATGAACCTGCGTGGCCGTTCAATGATGGTGATGATCGACGGCGTGCGTTTGAACTCTTCACGCAGCGACAGCCGCCAGTTGGATTCGATCGACCCGTTTAATATCGACCACATTGAAGTGATCTCCGGTGCCACCTCGCTGTACGGCGGCGGCAGCACCGGCGGTTTGATCAACATCGTCACCAAAAAAGGCCAGAAAGAGCAGCAGGTTGAGCTGCAGATCGGCGGCAAAACCGGCTTTGGCGGCCATAACGACCACGACGAAAACGTGGCGGCGGCGGTCAGCGGCGGCAACGATAATGCCTCGGGCCGCCTGTCGGTCTCTTACCAGCGCTACGGCGGCTGGTACGACGGCAAGGGCAATGAAGTCTTGATCGACAATACCCAGACTGGCCTGCAATATTCCGATCGCCTCGACGTGATGGGTACCGGCACCATTAATATCGACGATCACCAGCAGCTGCAACTGACCACCCAGTATTACAAAAGCCAGTCCGACGGCGACCACGGCCTGTTCCTGGGGGAGAATTTCTCCGCGGTGACCGGCAGCGCCAAAGCTTATAACAGCGGCAACCTGAATTCGGATCGAATTCCTGGCACTGAACGTCACCTGATCAACCTGCAATACTCCAACACCGATTTCCTCGGGCAGGATCTGGTGGCGCAGGTTTATTATCGCGATGAGTCGCTGACCTTCTATCCGTTCCCGACGCTGGCGGGCAAAGCGCCGGACTACTACGTCAGCAGCATCGGTGCCTCGCAGCAGAAAACCGATTTTTACGGCGGCAAGCTGACGCTGAACAGCAAACCGATCGACGCCCTGACGCTGACCTACGGCATCGACGCCGAGCATGAAACTTTCAATTCCAACCAGCAGTTCTTCGATCTGGCCAAGGCGCAACAGTCCGGCGGCATGGACTTGCAAAACGCCTATAACACCGGGCGTTACCCAGGCTACACCACCAGCAATCTGGCCACCTTCATGCAGGCCAGTTACGATATCAACCCTATCTTTACCCTTAGCGGCGGTGTGCGTTATCAGTACACTGAAAACAAGATTGATGACTTTGTTGGCTATAACCAACAGCAGGCCATCGCCACCGGCGGCGCGACCTCAGCGGACGCGATCCCAGGTGGGAAAACCGACTATAACAACGCCCTGTTCAACGCCGGCCTGCTGGCGCACCTGACCGAACGCCAACAGACCTGGGTCAACTTCTCGCAGGGCTACGAGATCCCGGATCCGGGCAAATATTACGGCAACGGCACTTATTCGCTGAACAACGGCCACTATCAGTTGAACAAAAGCGTCAACGTCGGCGATTCCAAGCTGGAAGGCATTAAGGTTAACTCTTATGAGCTCGGCTGGCGCTATACCGGTGACAACCTGCGTACGCAGATCGCCGGCTACTACTCGCTGTCTGATAAGAGCATTTCGATCAACAAAACCGATATGACCATCAACGTCAATTCGGATAAGCGTCGTATCTACGGGGTGGAAGGCGCGGTCGATTACTTCTTCGAAGACAGTGACTGGAGCGCGGGCACCAACTTCAACTTCATTCGATCCGAGACCAAGGTCAACGGCGAGTGGAAAAAACTGTTGGTGGACACGGCCAGCCCATCGAAAGTCACCGCCTATGTCGGCTGGGCACCGGGCGACTGGAACCTGCGCCTGCAGTCACAGCAGAGCTTCGACGTCTCGGATGACGGTGATTACACCAAGGTCGGCTCCACTCAGGGCCGCAAAATTGATGGCTACAACACCATCGATTTCCTCGGCAGCTATGCCCTGCCGGTGGGTAAACTCAGCTTTAGCGTAGAGAACCTGCTGGACAAGGAATACACCACCGTCTGGGGCCAGCGCGCACCGATCCTTTATAGCCCAACCTACGGCTCACCAGAGCTTTACAGCTATAAAGGCCGTGGCCGCACCTTTGGTCTGAACTACTCCGTACTGTTCTGATCCTTCGGGCGGAGGTCACTCCGCCCTATCTTCCTTCCCACATTGCCGCTTTATATCAGTTGTGTAATAATCCAAAACAGGCGTGGCGACACCCAAAGCGGATATTGAACTCATCAAGTCTCGCCTTAATAGAGCCAAACAGGTTTATGAGGACATGAAAAATGGCAAAGTTTGACGAAAATGATTTTGAGCTCGGCTCGGATAACATTTTTGCCGATTTAAATCTGCCTGATGCCGACAATCTGCGACTTAAAGCCGATCTCGCTATCCAGATCATCAATACCATCAAACAATTAGGCCTCAATCAGGCTGAAGCCGGCAAACGTATGAACCTGCCGCAGGCACGCGTCTCCGCGCTGTATAACGGTAAGTTTTTCAATATGTCGGAAAAAAAGCTGATGGATTGCCTCAACCGCCTTGGCTATGACATTGAAATTATCGTCAGGCCGAGCCAGGATCCCGTTGGTCATCGAACCCTTTCGGTGGCATGAAAATCCAGGGCCACTTCGGCCCTTTTTTCATTTCTTGAACGGGTGCTGCGCTACCCAGTGCTCAGCGATATCCTGCCGCCGGCATACCCAAACCCGATCGTGTTGCTCGATATAATCCAGAAAGCGCTGCAATGCGCGAAACTTGCCAGGACGCCCCAGCAAGCGACAATGCATGCCGATCGACAGCATCTTCGGCGACTCTGCCCCTTCGGCGTACAGCACGTCAAAACTGTCTTTAAGATAGGTAAAGAACTGCTCGCCGGTGTTAAACCCCTGCGGCGAAGCGAAACGCATGTCGTTAGCCTCTAGCGTATAAGGCACGATCAAATGCGGTTTCTTCTCACCATTGGCGCACTGCACCTCGGTCCAGAACGGCAGGTCGTCACCGTAATAGTCGCTGTCGTACAGTAAACCCCCTTGTTCCACCACCAACCGACGAGTATTCGGGCTATCGCGACCGGTATACCAGCCGAGCGGCGCCTTGCCGAACAGATCGCGCAGTACTGTGATGGCCTGCTGCATATGCTGCCGTTCGGTCGCTTCATCCATATGTTGATAGTGGATCCAGCGCCAACCGTGGCTGACTACGTCGTAATCGGCGTTTTTAATCGCTTCAACCACCAACGGATTACGCGCTAGTGCCATTGCCACGCCAAACACCGTCAACGGCAGACCACGGCGCTGAAACTCATGATGAATGCGCCAGAAACCAGCACGTGAACCATATTCGTACAAGGAATCCATCGACATATGGCGTTCGGGATAACTGGCAGCACCAATGATATCGGAAAGAAATTGTTCAGAACCGGCGTCGCCGTGCAGCACGTTATTTTCCGCGCCCTCTTCGTAATTGAGAACAAACTGCACCGCGATTCGCGCCTGACCAAGCCAACCTGCGTGCGGCGGACGGCCACCGTAGCCGATTAAATCTCGGGGATAATCTTGATTGAACTGGAACTCACCCATCGCTGTTTCCCTTTACTGATTACCCGCTAAAACTGCCAAACATACCGGACAAGGGTTTTGCCCGCGGAAAGTCCAGATCGCCGTGTTTGCTGGTGCTCAGACCAAGGGCATTCAACGACTCGATCATTTTCACCGCGGCGCTGACACCGTCGATCACCGGGATCCCCAGCTCCAGCGTCAGTTCACGCGCCAAATCCGCCATGCCGCCACAACCGAGCACAATCGCCCCGCTGCCGTCCTGTTGTTTTGCCTGGATGCACTGTTCACGTACCTTTTGTTGCGCCAGACCGCTGCCGTCCTCCAGCGCCAACACCGGCAGGTCGATCGCATGCAACGCGGCGCAGTGTCGCTCAAAACCATATTGATGCAGTAAATGTCGTGCGATAACCAACGTACGCGGCAGCGTGGTGACGATGGAAAAACGCGTCGCCACCAGCGTCGCCATATGCATTGCCGCCTCGGCGATGCCAATCACCGGCCGGTTTGCCAACTCCCGCGCCGCCAGCAGGCCCGGATCGCCGAAACAGGCGATGACATGGCCGCTGACCCCCGCTTCTCGGCCCAACTTCACCTGCTGCAATACGCCGATCGCAGCAATGGCTTCGTCAAAATGCCCTTCTATTGACGGCACCCCTTCCTGTGGGCAAACCGCCAGGATCTTGGTACCCGGCGCGGCCACCGAACGGGCAGCGGCAGCAATGGTTTCCGTCATTGCCCGGCTGGTATTCGGATTGATGACCTGAATGATGCAGCCAGCGGTCATAGCGGTTCCCTCGAGCCGGATTCGGCAAATATCCGGGCAAAATCCGGCGTTTCATTTGCACTATGATCAAACCGCAGGTTGGCCACGATGTCGTCAAAATGGCGGGCCATATGATCCGCCAGCGCCACACTGTCTTTGTCGCGCAACAGCCCCAGCAGATCACCGTGGTCGTGGCAACGACAACCCTGCTGCCAGGGCGAGCCGTAAACGGCTATCACCAACGATGAACGCAATGTGAGCAGCGAAACCATCTCGGTCAGCACCTGATTACCGGCGATCGCTTGCAATTGAACGTGAAACGCGGCGGACAGGCGGATCGCCGCCGCGCCGTCCTGATCGCGGTGCGCCTGCTGTTCCTGCGCCACTAGCTCTGCCATCGCCAGCAAATGCTCTTCTTTGCAGTGGGTAACCACCTGCGGCAGGTTGGCGCACTCCAGCATTTTTCTCGTCTGGAAAACATTCGCCGCTTCGTCCTGTCCCGGCGTGGCGACCTGTGCACCACGTTTGGGCAGTTGAGTGACCAGTTGCACTGCGGCAAGGCGCTGCAGCACCCGCCGGATGCCGGTTCGGCTGACGCCAAAAGTCTCCGCCAACGCTTCTTCCGGCAATTTGCTGCCGGGCAGCAACCGATGTTCAACGATGGCTTTCACCAGCGAGTTGTAAATGCAATCGTCTTTATCTTCAATGAAATAACTGGCCTGGTGCCCATGCCACACGGCGTTGGTGTCGATCGCTGTACCGATCATTTTTCTGCTCCCCGTCCCCTTTAATCGTCAAATCGTATACAAGAATTAGATATTTTGTATACAAAAAAGAGCAGTCTGGCCTGGATCCTGCAAATGCCCTCTCAGCAATCTTTGCCAAAAAACAGATAACAACATCCGGGTGACGTTCTTGAGAGGAGCACGATTTATGCCAAACCCTAATGAAAACTACAGTCCCAAGCTGTGCAACGACGATCTGGCGCCCACGCGTGACCAGAACTGGAGCTGGTACAACATATTTTCTTTCTGGATGTCCGATGTACACAGCATGGGCGGCTATGTGGTGGCCGCCAGCTTTTTCGCCCTCGGCCTGTCGAGTTGGCAGGTTTTGATTTGTCTGCTGGTAGGGATTTGCATCGTGCAGTTTTGCGCAAACCTGGTGGCTAAGCCCAGCCAACTCGGCGGCGTGCCCTACGCCGTATTAAGCCGTCAGGCGTTTGGCGTGTTCGGCGCCAATATTCCGGCGGTGATCCGCGGCATGATCGCCTTCGCCTGGTACGGCATCCAAACCTATCTGGCCTCCAACGCGTTGATGCTGACGCTGCTGAAATTCTTCCCGTCGCTGGAACCGATGACCCAGCCGCATTTCCTCGGGCTGTCGCAGCTTGGCTGGGGTTGTTACATCACCATGTGGCTGTTGCAGGCGATGGTGTTTTGGCACGGTATGCAGGCAATCAAGCGTTTTATCGATATCGCCGGACCGGCGGTTTACCTGGTGATGTTTGCGCTGGCGGGCTGGATTGTTTATCGCGTCGGTTTCTCCAACCTTTCCCTCACGCTGTCGAGCAAAAACCTGAGCGCCGGCGAACAGGGCTGGCTGATGCTGACCGCGACCGCGCTGGTGGTGTCCTACTTCTCCGGCCCGCTGCTTAACTTCGGCGACTTTACCCGCTACGGCAAAAGCTTTGCCGAAGTGCAGCGCGGTAACCGTTGGGGCTTGCCGTTCAACTATCTGCTGTTCTCATTAGTGACCGTGGTGATCGTTTCCGGCACGCTTCCGCTGTTTGGGCAACTGATCACCGACCCGATCGAAACCGTTACCCGTCTCGACAGCGATATTGCCGTCGCCCTGGGTTTGCTAACCATGATTGTCGCCACTATCGGCATCAATATTGTGGCCAACTTTGTCTCACCGGCGTTTGACTTTTCCAACTGCTCGCCGCAGAAGATCAGCTTCCGCACCGGCGGGATGATCGCCGCCGTCGGCTCATTCCTGCTGACACCGTGGAACCTGTTCCAGTCACCTGAACTGATTCATTACACGCTGGACGTATTGGCTGCCTTTATCGGCCCGCTGTTCGGTATTCTGTTGGTCGACTTTTACATCATCAAGCGCGGTGAATTGCACGTCGACGATTTGTATAACGCCACACCAAACGGCCGTTACTGGTACAAGAATGGGTTCAATCCGAATGCGATTTGGGCGCTGGTGCCGTCAGTGGTGATCGGGTTGGCGATCAGTTTTACGCCAAGTCTGCATCAGGTGGCGAACTTCAGTTGGTTTATCGGGGCGGCACTGGGTGGGGGATGTTATCGGATCATTGCCCGTCGCGAATGGGCAGCCAATCAGGCGGTAACCTTTGCCAAGGCGGAATTAAGCAAAGATTAAAAACAACGAAGCCCTGAGTTATTGCTAACTCAGGGCTTCTTAATGTTGGCGGAACGGACGGGGCTCGAACCCGCGACCCCCTGCGTGACAGGCAGGTATTCTAACCAACTGAACTACCGCTCCGCGCCGTTCTTCTCTTTCGAGAGGAACGAGGCGCATATTACGGTTGAGCCACTATGGCGTCAATGCCTTTTTCTTACCAAATGAACCGTTTGCACAGTTTTTCAGCTAACCGGGCCGAAAGATTATCGGCCCGGATTAAAACGCCGTTATTCCACTTCGGTACGCCACAGGCAACTGCCGCCCTTTTTCGCCACTAAATCCAGACGCGCTTCGTGGGCCACCACTTCTTCATCGCTGGCATAGACGACTTTCATCGTCGTCGCCGGGCGCACAATGCGCTGAATGTCCTGCGTTGAATTGCTATTTTGCGTATCGCCTTCCATCTGGAAGGCCATCGAGGTTTGACCACCGGTCATCGCCAGATAGACTTCCGCCAGGATCTCGGCATCGAGCAAGGCGCCGTGCAGCGTACGCTTGCTGTTGTCTATCTCGTAACGGCTGCATAACGCATCGAGGTTGTTACGCTTGCCGGGGAACAGGCGGCGCGCCATTAACAGGCTGTCGGTGATGGTACAGAAGGTATCGGTCTTCGGGATGCCCTGCTGCAACATGCGGAATTCGTGATCCATAAAGCCGATGTCGAACGCCGCGTTATGGATGACTAACTCGCCGCCGCGGATAAAGTCGATAAACTCATCGGCAATTTGGGCAAAGGTCGGTTTATCCGCCAGGAACTCATCGCTGATGCCGTGAACCCCATAGGCCTCAGGATCCACCAGCCGATCCGGCTTGATGTAAACATGGTAGTGACGACCGGTTGGGCGGCGGTTAATCACTTCCAGCGCGCCAATTTCAATGATGCGGTGGCCTTCGTAATGCACCCCGAGTTTGTTCATACCGGTGGTTTCGGTATCGAGGACAATCTGTCTGGTGGTTGTAGAGATCATATTGCAGTGCTCGCAGCGCTTGTTTATGTCAGACTTGGCTTTTATAAAACTGATAGGAAGAGTCTACCAGAGATGCTCAAACAGGTAGAAATTTTCACCGACGGCTCCTGCCTTGGCAACCCGGGCCCCGGTGGTTATGGTGCAATACTGCGCTATAAGCAGACGGAAAAAACCTTCAGCGCGGGCTTCCGCCTGACCACCAACAACCGCATGGAGATGATGGCGGCGATTGTCGCGCTGGAAGCTCTGACTACGCCCTGCGAAGTGACCCTGAGCACCGACAGCCAGTATGTACGCCAGGGCATTACCACCTGGATCCACAACTGGAAAAAGCGCGGCTGGAAAACGGCCGACAAAAAACCGGTCAAGAATGTCGATTTATGGCAGCGGTTGGATTTGGCCATTCAACGCCATACGGTTAAATGGGAATGGGTCAAGGGCCACGCCGGCCATCCGGAAAACGAACGCTGCGACGTGCTGGCGCGTGATGCGGCCGGCAATCCAACCCAGGATGATGTCGGTTACAAACCGGAAAGTTAAGGCAGTTTGCGATAACTCTTGGTCGCGCCGACGGCGCGGCTGAGAGCAGGTTTTCTCGCACCGAATTTCATCGGCGTTGGCGTCAGCGGCAAGGTGCGTTTACGCGCCACAATCACGCTCATGCAGCCCAATGCCGGCAAATGGGTGCATAAAAACTTCCCGCCTTTACGCTGCCACGGCAACACGTGAAAACGCGACTGATGCAGTACTTCATAATTAAGCAGGCTCAGCCAGTCCAGCAGACGCATCTGGGTGAACATCCGACTAGCATAAGGTTGACGGTGACGTAACCCTGGCACCAGCTTACCCAGCCCCAATAAACTGAACGGATTGAAGCTGCTGATCACCAGCCAGCCGTCGTCGATCAACACGCGATCCACCTCTCGCAGCATGCGGTGCGGGTCGTCAGCATAGGACAGCGTATGCGCCAACAGGCAGGCATCCACCGATTTGGCAGCAAAGGGGAGCTGATAGGCATCCGCGATCACCTGCAGGTTCTGCCCTTCCAGGGCTACATTTACCTGATGAGAAATGGCGCATTTGTCGGTCGCCAGACTGGCACTGAGATTACCGAGCTTTAACAGGTGGAAACCAAACAGCTTCGACCACCAGGGTTGCAACTGCCGCTCGAGCGCCTCACGATAGTATTCTCCCCACGGCAACTCTGCCCAGGACTGTGGGCCGGTGAGCTTTTGTAGAGTATGGGCTGGTTTCATGATTTATTATCTTCTTTCAAGCCGTTGCCAACGAGAGGTCCAACATGAATCTTATCAGCATTCCCGCCTTCCAGGACAATTACATTTGGTTATTGGATAACCAGCAGGGGCATTGCATTATTGTCGATCCCGGTGAAGCGCAGCCGGTATTGGAAACGCTGGATCGCCTGAATCTGACGCCTGACGCCATTGTGCTTACCCATCATCATCACGATCACGTTGGCGGCGTAGCGCAAATTGTGGCGCGTTATTCCGGGCTAAAAGTCTATGGGCCGCAGGAAACTGCCGACAAGGGAGCCAACCACATCGTTCATGATGGCGAAACCATCGAAATTAACGGCCAGGAATTCGCCACAATCGCGGTTCCCGGACATACCTTGGGCCATGTGGCATTCTATAGCGCACCTTATCTGTTCTGCGGAGACACTATTTTCTCTGCCGGCTGCGGAAGGCTTTTTGAAGGAACCGCAGAGCAAATGTTCAACTCATTTCAACAGCTCGCGCAACTTCCCGATAACACCTTAATTTGTTGCGCGCATGAATATACGCTTTCAAATCTTAAGTTTGCGCGAGCTATTTTGCCGAAAGATCGACACATTGAAACATATCAGCAACAAGTTGAGGCGTTACGGGCAAAAGGCCAATCCAGCGTACCCACGACGCTACAATTAGAGCGTAAAATTAACCTATTTTTACGCTGCCATGATACTGATTTACAAAGAGAATTAGGCTTTCATACGCCACCAGAGCATCTTCATTCGGTTTTTTCCGAATTACGCCTGCGTAAAGACAACTTCTGAGCTTTTAGTTGTGTTGTTTGGCGAAGCAAAGTATGATTGCTCGTCTTTTAAGCAACTACATTGACACACACATGAAGGCTAAAGCGATATTTCTCGCCTCAGTCTTGCTAGTGGGGTGCCAGTCGTCCAGGCAGGACGCACCGGCCCCAGAACAGCATGCACAGAGTTTGTCTTCGGCAGGTCAAGAAGGTGAAGCAGGAGAGTACACAGCGAATGGTCGAGCGAGCTCGGCGCGGTGGCTAGATAACAATAGTGGTGCCGCGCAACAGAACCTGTGGAACTTCATTAGCGACGAGCTGAAGATGGAGGTTCCGGAAAATTCCCGGATCCGTGATCAAAAAAGAAAGTACCTAAAAAGTAAGAGCTATCTCCACGATGTAACATTACGGGCAGAGCCGTACATGTACTGGATAGTCGGGCAGATTAAGAAACGCAATATGCCGATGGAACTGGTACTGCTACCCATAGTGGAGAGCGCTTTTGACCCCCACGCCACGTCAAGTGCCAACGCCGCAGGGCTATGGCAAATCGTGCCGCAAACGGGTCGGAATTATGGTTTGAAAAACAACCAGTGGTATGACGGGCGACGCGATGTCGTGGCCTCGACGACTGCTGCGCTTGATATGATGCAGTATTTGAACCGCATGTTTAACGGTGACTGGTTACTGACCATTGCCGCTTATAACAGTGGTGAAGGCCGTGTCATGCAGGCGGTTAAGGCGAATAAACGCCAGGGTAAGCCAACCAATTTCTGGGCATTGTCGCTTCCGCGTGAAACGTCAATTTATGTCCCGAAAATGCTGGCGCTGAGCGACATCATTAAAAACAGCAAGAAGTACGGTATCAATCTGCCTAAGACTGATAACACCCGTGCACTGGCGCGTATTGATGTTGGTCAGCAAATACAGTTAACTCAGGCGGCTGAGATGGCTGGGCTTTCACTGACCAAGATGAAGGCTTATAACCCAGGCTACAAAAAAGGCGTTACGGCACCCAACGGGCCCCATTATATTATGGTTCCCAAAGGTCATGCCGATCAGCTGAAAGACTCGTTGGCCGATGGCCAGATCGCAGTGACTCAGCCAACCACTCAGTTGGCGAAGAACAGCGGCCTGTCTGGTGGCAGTTCGTATAAAGTGCGCTCCGGCGACACGGTATCGGGCATTGCCAAGCGGTTGAATATCAAGTCCAGCGATTTGCAGAGTTGGAACAATTTGCGCGCCAAGAGCACGCTAAAAGTTGGGCAAACCCTGCAAGTGGCCAGCAATACCGGCAGTAACAGCAGCATCACCTATCAGGTTCGTAAAGGTGATTCGCTCGCCAGTATTGCACGTCGTCACGGCGTCGATATTAACGACGTGATGCGTTGGAACTCAACGCTTGCCAAAGCCAACAGCAACCTGCAGCCGGGTCTGAAATTGACCCTGTTTGTCAGCGATAAAACGTCGCCGGATACCTAAATTTTCGGCACAAAAAAAGCACCCTTCGGGGTGCTTTTTTATTGTCTGAATATGGTGCGAATATTACCAATGCGGCTTGTCGGCTTCAGGGTGAAACTCCACCAGCAGCGGATTATGATCCGATGCGCTGGTCACCAGCACCGAAGCCTCTGCCACCCCCATGTTGCGATAAAACACGAAGTCCAGCGGGCGGCCAAACGCCTTGCGGCGGTGATCGTCGGTAAAGTTCACCTCACGCAGCGCCATATCACTGGCAAACTGGTATAGCGCATTAATTCGCTTACGACTCCAGGCATTAAAATCCCCGGCCATGATCACCGGCCCCTGGTGATTGGCAATCTGCTCACCAATCGGTCCCAGTTGCTTACTGTAGACATCCACGCCCAGGCTGAAATTCACCGCATGGATATTCACTACCATCAATAGCTGGCCGTTAAACAACGGGTAGACGGTAATCAGCGCCGACTTGGCCAGCCGCAGCAATGGCTCACGTTCACGCAGTGGGCAACAATAGACCGGATGCGCCGCCGCCAGCGTCATTACGCCGGAAGGATGCTGAGGCAACACGAATGCCGGCACCTGATCGGCAGCCAGATAGTTTGACGTGGCAAAGCTCACCAGCTCAGGCGTGGTTTGCGCCTCCTGCAACAGCACCAGTTGCGCATCCTTGCCATAACTTTTCAGCACCGAAAGCCAATCTGCCCGCTGCTGTTTAAAGATGTTCCACACCATCACCCGTAATGCACCGGACGTGGGCAATGCAGCCCCAGGCGGCAGCGGTTGGTTGATGGCGCCAGGGAAAATTCGCTCAACTGGCTGACCTGCAACATACCTCATTGCATAAGTTCGTTTCGGCACGCTATTCGCCTATTTCCCATTAGGATAAAACTGGCAGTGACATTCCCGCCAACAATGAATTGATTATACGCCTGCCCTCGGCTGACGGCATGGCTTTTAGGGGTTATACCCTTTCAGTTATAGGGGCGTGGTACAGGGATTTCAATCTTCTGACAGTATATGTGTGTAAAGGTTGGCGGCGCCGTATCATAAATGCGAAAAGGCCCGCAAAATACGGGCCAGAGAAGAGAGCGTGAGGAGGTTTAGGCTAATTGCGGCCGATATTTCTTATCCAACCGTCCACTTAGGCTAACCAATAATAGAGCCACCAGCACGATCAAAGCACCAATCCACGGAGTTTGTGCCAACCCCAAAGTGGCTACCGTTTGCCCACCAATCACCGAACCAAGGGCAATACCTACGTTAAAAGCCGCAATGTTCAGGCCGGAGGCCACATCCACCGCGTTCGGCGTGTACTGTTCGGCTTTCTGTACCACATACACCTGCAGCCCCGGAACATTACCAAAGGCAAACACTCCCATGACGATCACCGTCAGCAACGCGGCAATGCTGTGGCTGGCGGTGAATTGGAACACCAGCAGCAGAACGGCCAGCGCGGCAAAAATAAAGCTGAGTGCGCGTACCGCCCCGTGACGATCCGCCAGTTTGCCACCCCAGATGTTACCTATCGCCACCGCAATGCCGTAGGCCAGCAGGATCCAGCTGACTGCCGGAGCAGAAAAGCCCGCCAACTCCTGCATCATCGGAGCCAGGAAGGTGAAAGTCGTGAACACGCCGCCGTAACCCAGTGCAGTAATGGCGTAAATCAGCAACAGGCGAAGATGGGTCAGCACTTTAAACTGTTCCTTAATGCTGGCGCTGGCCTGATTTTTAATGTTGTTTGGCACCAAAATAGCGCTGGCTACGGTGGCTATTACACCAATCAGTGATACTGCCAGGAAGGTTTCACGCCAGCCAAAGTGCTGACCGATAAAGGTCCCCAATGGCACCCCTGTCACCAGCGCCACGGTCAGGCCACCAAACATGATGGCGATCGCCGAAGCGGCCTTCTCTTTCGCGACCAGGCCGGTAGCAATAGTCGAACCGATTGAGAAGAAGACCCCGTGGGCCAGGCCGGTCAACAAGCGGGCCACCACCAGCGTCCCATAGCCAGGCGACTGCCAGGCCAATAAGTTACCGAGAGTGAACAGCACCATCAGGCTGATCAGCAACAACTTGCGCGGCACGCGACCGGTTAAGGCTGTCAGCACCGGTGCACCAATAGCCACGCCGATAGCATAAATGGTTACCAGCAGCCCGGCTGACGGTACGGTCACCCCCAACTGTTCTGCGATAGTCGGGATAAGTCCGACAATCACAAACTCCGTGGTGCCGATAGCAAAGGCACTAATGGTCAATGCAAGTAATGCGAGAGGCATCTTTTTACTCCAAATAGCATTCAGGTTGATGGCGGCTATTATCGACCCGTGCTTAAATGATAAAAATGCTCAAAATATCAAATTAATTTTGCCAATGGAGCAACAGTGAAAGCGAACTCTGATGAGTTAATTACCTTCGTCACCGTGGTGGAAAGCGGCAGCTTCAGCCGGGCAGCAGAACAACTTGATCAGGCCAATTCGGTGGTCAGCCGCACGGTCAAGAAGCTGGAGGCCAAGTTGGGCGTAACGTTACTCAACCGCACTACGCGCCAGATCAGTCTGACGCAGGAAGGGGAAAACTATTTCCGTCAGGTACAGAAGGTACTGAGTGATATGGCTGCGGCAGAGAATGCGCTGATGGAAAGCCGTCAGCGTCCGCAGGGACTACTACGCGTCGATGCCGCCACTCCGGTGGTGCTGCACGTATTGACCCCGCTGGTGGCGGAGTTTCGGACACTGTATCCGGAAATGTCGTTGTCGCTGGTGTCGTCGGAGAACTTTATCAATCTGATTGAGCGCAAGGTGGATATCGCCATTCGCGTCGGTGAGCTGACCGACTCCAGCCTCAAGGCGCGCAAGCTGATGACCAGCTACCGGCGTGTGCTGGCCTCCCCCGCCTATTTGGCACAGTACGGTACGCCGCAAAAGGTAGAAGAATTAGAGCAGCATAGCTGCATTGGTTTTAACGATTTGCCCAGCCTCAACCGCTGGCCACTGGCCTGTGCTGATGGCCGCCAGTTGGAAATTACACCTGGCCTGACCACCAACAGTGGGGAAACCCAGCGTCATCTGTGTCTGCACGGCAACGGTATTGCTTGCCTGTCGAATTTTATGATTGATGCCGATATCGAGCGCGGCGATCTGGTGCCGATTTTGGTTGAAGAAACCCTGCCGGTAGCAATGCCCGTTAACGCGGTGTATTACAGCGACAGTGCAGTTAGCAATCGCCTGCGCAGCTTTATCGATTTTATCAGTGAGCGATTGGCGCAATAAAAAAGCGCCCGTTTGGGCGCCTCAATGCGTATGCCATCGAAAATCAATCCCAGTTAGGTGCCAGACCTTCCGGGCTGACCAAACGGCCATTGTTTTCCAATTTGGCGATTTCCGCCATTTCCTCGGCGGTCAACGTTAGCTGTTGCGCCAACAGGTTGCTCGCCAGGTTTTCACGCTTGGTTGATGATGGGATCACCGCGTAACCCAATTGCAGCGCCCAGGCCAGGATAACCTGCGCCGGAGTAGCATGGCGGCGTGCCGCGATGGCCTTGATGGTCTCATCCTGCAGTGCCTGCCCATAGGCCAGCGTCATATAGGAAGTGATGGCGATGCCATGCTGCTGGGCAAATTCCACCACTTTGCGGTTCTGCAGATATGGCGACAGCTCGATTTGGTTAGTGGCGATCTGATCGCTACCCACGGCATCAATCGCCTGTTGCATCAGATCCAGAGTGAAGTTGGAGACCCCAATCTGGCGGGTCAGGCCCAGTTTTTTGGCTTCCGCCAGCTCAGTCATAAACTCGGCCACCGAGACTTCGTCATTCGGCGAAGGCCAGTGGATCAGAGTCAGGTCAACATAGCTGGTTTGCAGTTTGCTCAGGCTCTCCCGCAGGCTTGGGATCAGCTTGCCCTTCGCCAGATTGGCGATCCAGATTTTGGTGGTGATAAACAGCTCGTCACGTGGCACACCGCTGGCAGCAATCGCCTGGCCCACCGCAGCTTCATTTTCGTAGATTTGTGCAGTATCAATGGCGCGATACCCCAGCTCCAGCGCCGTGCTGACCGAGTCGATGACGACCTGATCCTGAAGACGGAAGGTACCTAAACCAAATGCAGGGATGCTCATAATTTTATTCTCTCATTAGGATGTTGAAGCGATATGGGAGGATTATGGCAACTGTTTTGTTGATCAAAAACGCCCTATTGTGCATAAGACTTTTGATTAAACGGCAATAATTGCCGGGGTGAGCACCCCGGCAACGCAAAATTACGACCAGCGGCGCAGGATCAGTGAGGTATTGATGCCACCAAACGCGAAGTTGTTTGATTGCACAAACTCGGTCTCAATCTGACGATAGCCGCCCATGATGTAGTCCAGATCGCCACAGGCGCTGTCCGGCTCACTGAGGTTAATGGTCGGCGCAAAGCGGCCTTCACGCATCATTTCCAGCGCCATCCAGGCCTCCAGTGCGCCGCAGGCCCCCAGCGTATGACCAAAATAACTTTTTAATGATGAAATCGGCGTGCTATTGCCGAAGATCGCTGCCGTTGCCTGACTTTCTGCGATATCACCACGATCGGTCGCCGTGCCGTGGGCACTAATATAACCAATATCGCTGCTCGCCAGTCCGGTGGCCTTCAGCGCCTGCTGCATGCAGATTTGCATGGTTTCCTGCTGCGGCTGGGTAATATGAGCCGCATCGCAGTTGGTGGCGAAGCCGATAATCTCGCCATAAATGGTGGCACCACGCGCCAACGCGTGCTCCAACGACTCCAGGATCAGCGTCCCGGCGCCTTCGCCAATCACCAGTCCGTCACGTTGACAGTCAAACGGACGTGGCGAAAGCTCCGGATGATCGTTCTGCTGACTGGTGGCAAACAGCGTGTCGAATACCGCCGCCTCTGAAGGGCACAGCTCTTCGGCACCGCCCGCCACCATCACTGTCTGATAGCCGTGGCGAATGCTCTCGTAAGCGTAGCCAATTGCCTGACTGCCCGAGGTGCAGGCGCTGGAGGTCGGGATCACCCTACCGCGCAGACCGAAGAACAGGCCCGTGTTCACCGCCGCGGTATGAGGCATCATTTGCACATAGGTGGTGCCGGTAATATTGCCGGTGTGCTTCTCGGTTAACATGGTGGCGAACTCGCTGACCGGCTTGGTACTACCGGTCGATGAACCGTAGGCGATACCGGTCTCACCATTGGTCAGTACCGCCTCCCCCAGTAACCCAGCCTGCTCAAGTGCCAGTTCGGTGGCGCGGGTGGCCAACAGTGAAACCCGCCCCATCGAACGAATGCGCTTGCGGGTATAGTGCTCCGGCAACACGAAATTCTCGACCGGCGCGCCAAGGTGGGTATTCAGCCCCTGATACTCTTCCCACTGCGTCATATAACGCACCGCATTCTTGCCCTGCTGCAGGCGGCTGGATACGTCTGCCCAGCTATTGCCAAACGCGGTCACGCCTGCCATGCCGGTAACTACCACTCGTTGTGTCATACCATTCCTCCATTAATGGAAATGACCTGCCGCGTCACATAGCCGGCGATATCCGACATCAGATAGCTGGCCAGCCCGGCCACCTCTTCCGCCGAGCCCATGCGTTTGAGCGGAATAACGCGCATCGCTTCATCCAGCGCCGCCGGCTCCATGTCGATCATGCCGGTGTCAATCAGCCCAGGCGCAATGCAGTTAACGGTGATTTTGCGTTTCGCCAGCTCAATCGCCAGTGCCTTGCAGGCACCAATCACCCCTGCTTTGGCCGCACTGTAGTTGACCTGCCCACGGTTACCCATCACGCCGGAAACCGACGACAGCGCGACGATCCGCCCCCCCTTGCGCAGGCCAATCATCGGCATCACGCAGGGGTGCAGTACGTTGTAGAAGCTGTCGAGATTGGTATGGATCACGCCATCCCAGTCATCTTCACTCAGCGCAGGGAAAGCGCCATCGCGGGTAATACCGGCATTGTTCACCACGCCATAATAGGCGCCGTGGGTTTCAATATCCTGCTCCAGCACCTCACGGCACTGGCTGCGATGGCTGATATCAAACTGAATCAGCCGCCCTTGCCCACCGGCGCTGATAATCTGCTGCAGTGTGTGTTCGGCCCCGGTCTTATCGCTGTGGTAGTGAACGGCTATCAAAAAGCCATCGGCAGCCAGGCGGCAGGCAATAGCCTGACCGATCCCTTTACTGGCGCCGGTGACTAAAACGGAACGCATCATGCGTCTCCCCTTAAGGTCGTCAATTGAATGATTTCTTGTTGATCAGGCTGGTAAGTGTTCAGCCTGCCCTGTGCGATGCGCACATTATCGATACTGATTTCACACTCAAAACTGGCCAGCTTTTCATCTTTTAACAGTTGCTGCACGCTAACCAACAGTTTACTGCCGGCAGGAAAAGCCGGTAACTCGCAGTGAATCGCCCGCCCGCCCAGCAGCATGCCCAACTGTGGCGACTGAGCGCTCTGACAAGCATGCCAGCCGCTCCAGACCCCGATTGCCTGCGCCATCAGCTCAATACCATACCAACCCGGCAGTGCGCCTTGCGCGTCAAGAAACGGTGCCAGCACGCCGTCGCTATTCACCATGACGGCGCATCGGGCATGTTCTTCCCCCACTTCAAGCACCTGCTCCAGCAGCACCATTGGAGAGGCATGGGGCAGATAGTATTCGGCGGCGTGATAATGAATCATCGGGCGTCCCCCAGCAGCAGACAAGCATTGTTACCGCCAAAGGCAAACGAATTGGACAAAATCGCACGCTGCCCCAGCAATTGTGGCTGGCAAACCAGACCGATCGTTGCCAGTTCGGCATCGCGCGGCCCGCGGCTGAAATCTTGCTGCGGCAGCGGCAATGGCTGAGTCAACAATAGCCAGCTCAACGCCGCCTCCACCGCACCGGCCGCGCCCAGCGTGTGGCCAGTGAGATGTTTGGTAGAACTGCACGGCGTCTGGGGGCCAAACAGCCGATTTACCACCTGCGCTTCAACCTGATCGTTCAGCCGCGTAGCCGTACCGTGCAGATTAATATAACCAATTTGTCCGGCATTGAGACCGGCCTGCCGCAGCGCCATGTTGATGGCCCGCTCGGCGCCCTCACCGGCGGGATGCGGTGCTGACATATGCCAGGCATCAGATGATTCGCCAACCCCCAACAGCGCTACCGCTGCCGGCTCCCGCGTTAACAGCATCAACGCCGCTGCCTCGCCGATATTAATGCCACTGCGCTCGGCCGCAAATGGCGTGCAACGTTGCGCGGACAGTGATTCCAGGCTGTTGAAACCGTTAATGGGCATTTGGCACAGGCTGTCGGCACCGCCAACAATCGCCGCATCCACCAGCCCGGCGTCGATCAGCCGCTTACCGCTGATGATGGCCCGTGCGCTGGAAGAACAGGCCGTAGACAGGGTATAGGCCGGACCACGGGTCGCGAGAAAAGCGCTAAGAAACAAACCCGGATCGCCCAGCTCCTGCTGCCGATAGTCATAGCCCTGCGGCCACTGCCCTGCCTGATACTGTTGCAGCGCCAGCTCGCCTTCATGGATACCGGAGGTGCTGGTGCCCATAATCACCGCGACGCGATCCGCACCGTAGCGGGCGATGGCTGCGCGCACTGGCGTGTCGATCTGCGCCAGCGCCGCCAACAGCAGGCGGTTATTGCGCGAGTTATGGCGTTTGAGAGGTTCAGGAATAGTGGGCAGTTCGCCCTGTACGTTACCGAACCAGGAAGTTTCCCCGCCCAGCAGCCACTGCGTCTGCTGCTGCATGCCGGGCGACACGCCAAGCGCCAGATTTTCCGCAATCTGCGACAGGCTGTTGCCCAACGCATTCACCATCCCTACGGCAGAGAAGTAAACCATTATTCGCTCCCCAGATTCTGAATAGCGATGCGATAGTGGAAGGCGGATTGGGCAATCGACTGCGGTTCGCGCCGGCCGTCGGCCTGCTGGTAACGGATTTCGCTGATGATCGTCCCGCGATCGTCATACAGCCGGCGCATCTGCGGCTGATCCTCAAGTCGCCACCCGGCGGGCAACAAAGGCTGCCAGTCAGCCAGCGGCCAGTAACTCAGCATGATGTCGGCCAACACCTGGCTGGCGGGTGGCAATTCGCCCACTTTGATCAGCTGTTCGGTGTGGATCCCCTGACGATCGTAGGTCAGGTTGAATAACCGGATACCGAGCGGCGACATGCCCACCAGTTGCAGGCGCTGGCCGTCGGCGTTGAGCAACACCAACATCGAATGCTGCTGCCCTTTCACTTCGGCGGTCAACAGTTGCTGCTGGCTGAAGGGTTGCGCCAGCGTCGGAGCCGGTAATGTCACCCGCGTACCGGGTTTCAGCCACGCCTGCGGCAGGGTTGCCTTCTGCGAACCGGCACAGCCGACCAGCAGGGTGGCCAGTATTAACAGCGAGATTCGTAAGCCGCGCATCAGGCTTTTCCTCTTTTTCTTCTGGTTGCTAATGTCAGTGGTGCCAACAGAAAGGCCACGGCGATACCGCTGCTCAATACGATGCCAAAACTGCTGATGGCCTGAGTATGACTCAGCACCAACATGCCAAAGGTCAGTTGGGTGGTGAGTACCGCCATAAAGATGGCAAACATCGAGGTGGTCGGCGTGCCCCGGGGATTAGTAAAGAACAGCGTATAGTTAATGCCGATCCCCAATACCAGCACCAGTGCCAACAGCGAGAACAGGTTCAGCGTATGGCCGCTCAGCGCCAATACCGCAATGCCGCTGCCCAGTGACAGCAGCGTCGGCACCATGCAGCGCAGACCGTGTCGCAGGCCAAAACGCCACAGATAAATCAGTGCGATCGCCGCCACCGACAGCATCAGCAGATACGAAAGATACAGCCGGTAGTGGCCAAAGAGTTCGCTGAATTCGGTTTTACGGTCGATCCAACCGGTGCCCGGTACCTGTTCGGCCAGGGCCTGCATCGCCGCGCTGTTCTGCACGCCGTTGACCGGGACCAGCGCCGCACTGCGCCCATCGGGCAGAGACAACCACAGTAGCCGCCAACCCTCACTGACCACGCTGCCCAGCCACTGCTCCGGCAGCACCCAGTCCGGGGTTAAGTCAGGGGCTTTCAGGGCCAGATCCGCCTGTTGTAATTGCGTCATCACCTGTGGTGCCACCCGTTGTAACAGGGCGATGTTCTGCTGTTGGCGCTGAAGCGAAGGCAGAGGTAACAGGCGATAATCCGCCAGCACGCCCTGCCGTTTTGCCTGTGCCAGCCTGGGCTGCAATAGCTCGATACGCTGCAACAACTGCTCGGTATTTTCGCCGTACACCACCAACCATTTCTGATCGTTATGCTGCCCGGTCAGCGCAGCGATGCGCTGCTCTTGCTGCTGCAGCCCCGCAGGCAACGCCTGCAATTGGCCAATATCGTCATCCACCTTCAACTGGCTGAAACCAGCCACCACCAGTAACAACACCGCGGTGGGCAACCCGTAGCGCAGCAAACGCCGATGGCGCCAGGCATGCAGCCAGCCCAGGATCAGCCGTAGCCCCGGTGCCGGACGCACCGGCAGCCGACGCGACAAACGTGGGTACCAACAAATTACGGTGATGCAAGCGGCGCTTAGCCCGGCAGCGGCAAACACCGCCAGCTGTTGCAGGCCCGGGAAGGGAGCAATCAATAGTGCCAGATAGGCAACCACGGTGGTCAGCAATGCCATCAACAACGCTGGCAACAGCTTCTGCAAGCTGGCCAGTGGCGTTGACTGGTCACCGTGTACCATACGTTCGGTCAGGAAATAGAGCGTGTAATCGGCCGAAATGCCGACAATGCTGATGCTCAACACCAGCGTCATCAAATGTATTTCGCCAAAAGCCAATAGCGTGGCGACAGTACCCGCCAGGGCTCCCATCCCCACGGATAACCCGCACAACAGCAGAGGCAATGGCGAACGGAACATCAACAACACCAATAAGAACACGCCAACTACCGACGCCAGGCCAATAGTCGAAATATCTCGCTCGGCCTGTTGGCTGGCGTAGTTGCTGTAAAACAGCGTACCGCGGTTGAGTACCTCTGCCCCCGGCCAGCGCTGCTGCAGTTGCTGTTGCATCGCGCTCAGTTTGTCCACCGTGCGCCGGGCACTGCTGATGTCATAAGAAGATGCGCTCAACTCGGCGTGCAGCAGATACCAACTGCGGCCCTGTGCATCACGCGCCACCAGCCAACCATTGGACAAGCTCAGCAGACCACCGTTTTGCTGCTGAGCCAACTGCGAGGCTCGCACCAGCATTAGCGGATCGTTAGCCAGTTCCTTGCCGCTGACCCCGGCGAAGGCAGAATAGAGTTGCCCGAGGATCCACTGACTTTGCACGTCCGCGCCCTGCTGCAAACGCTGCCGGGTGGTGTCATCCAGCAGCACATTGCGGTGCTGGTAGAAAAAACGCCCCCACTGCTGCTGACGTTGCGCATCCATAGGCCCGCCCACCTGCTGTAGCTCAGGCATCTGGCGCAATTGCTGCCACCACCAGCTCACCGCAGTGTTGTCCGTACCCGGCGGCGGGCTGACCAACCACATCAGTTGCCGATCGAGCCGACGGCTGAAACCTTCGGCCAGTTCATCCGGCACGCCCACCAGTTGCTGCTTCGGTAATAACGCCAATACGCTGCTGTTGATCTGGCTGCGCGGCAACAGCCAGCACAGTGCCGCCAACAGCAACAGGCAAATCGCCAGCCAACCGAACGCCAGCCGCCGGTGCAGTTCAGGACGCAAAACGCTGTTGCTCCTCGGCGGTCAGCGTCTGCGGTGCCGTACGCTGGTTAAAGAAGCGGATATGGGTCGCGTCACTTTGCATGTCATCGATATCAATGGTTTCCAGGAAATCCCCGCCGTTGAGGGTGATGCGCCTGAACAGCTTGTCGAGTGGCGTGGTTTTTGGTGTCAGCACCAGCCGCCATTGGTTATTACCCAAGTCGCTGAACTGCAAAGCAAAGTTTTGTTCCAGTGCTTGGCTGTCGGCGTGGAATAATGCGGTCAGCAAGTGGTTGAACTGGAACATCTGCGGATTGTTTTCTGCCGTCACCACCTGCGGCGGCTGACCGGCCAGAGTTTGCACCATACGCTTATCATCCAGCAGCAAGGTCAGTGGGAAGGGTTTCTGCTGTGCCCACCATAACCCTTTTTGTTGTGAAATCAGCAGCTCACCGCTGGATTTTAAGGGTTTCGCCATACCGCTGATGCTGCGCTGCTGTTCGAACTCGGCGCGCAGCACCGGCTGTTGGCTAAAGCGCTGTTGCAGCTCCGGCAGCGTGACCGCCTGGACGCTCAGGCTGAAAAAGGTGATAAGAAACAATAACCCGTACTTCATTGCGCCCCCTCAATGTTGTCCAGCAGCACCTGCGGTGAGGCAAAACACATTTCTTTGCTGTCAGCGTCTACCGCTACCTGAATGGTATGACCGCGGGTGGTGGTTTTGCCGCTCTCTGCATCCAGAATGCGGTAGCCAATGCGCAGGCGGTTTTCATACTCTTCCAGCTCGGCACAGACGATGATCCGTTGTTCAAACAGCACTGGCGCGATGTATTTCACTCGCGTATCCACGATCGGCCAAACATAGCCCGAAGCCTGCATCTGCCGATAACCGTAATTAAACTGTTTGAGTAGCGCTTCACGCGCGACTTCGAAATAACGGAAGTAGTTGCCGTGCCAGACCACGCCCATGGCATCGGTATCATGGAAAGGGATTGCGATTTCAATGCTGACGGAAAATCGCGGGTCGTCTTTTAGCTTCATGTCTCAGGCCCCTGTTGCACTGGCGGCTGTGCCGCCAACTGCCAGAAATCGAAAAAATTAAACCAGTCGAGCGGTGCCAGCAGGCAATAGTGCTCCAGCCGCGCGGCATAACTGTCCACCGCATCTTGCAACGCCTGTTGGCGCTGCTGACGGGGTAATAACAGCGGATCGGCGAAGGGTTCGAAATAAACGTTAAGACGCCCCTGTTGCTTGAGGCCGAACATCAGAAATACCGGGCAGCGCAGCGCGGCAGCCAGGACAAATGGCCCCTGAGGAAAGGGTGCCGGTTGGCCAAGGAAGCGGCTCCACACCACGCGCGGTTGCTCACCCCGCTGATGCTTGCCCGCCGAGGTACGATCGCCGACGATCGCCACCCATTCACCGGCATCCAATTTATCTTGCAGGCGCATGGCCGTTTCTGGCCCCAACGACGTCACCTGGATCAGATTCAGATTGGCACGCGGATTCACCTCTTTCATCACCTGATTGAAGCGTTCGGCGTGCTCGGTAAACACCAGGGCATTCACCCTTACGCCAGAATCCAGCTCGCCCAGTGCGCGGCAAGACTCGATATCCCCCAGGTGTGAAGCCAGAATCAGCGTGCCTTTGCCGGACGCTATCTGCTTCTCACAGCGCGTGCGATCCACCAGCCGTATGTCATTGAGCTCCCCTCGCCAGCTCGCCAGCTTGTCGAGCATAGCATCACCAAATCTCATAAAGTGACTGAAGCTGTTGAGCGGTGCAGGCAGTGGCTGTTGCTGTTGCTCGGCGAATTGCCGCAGGCGTTGCAGGTAGCCGCGTGATGCCTCACGCTGGCTGCGCCCAGTCAGCCAGAAATAACCGATCACCGGATACAACAATAATTGAAATACCCGGCGGCCAAACAGTCGGTAGACTTTTAACATCAGCCGGATACCCCACAGGCCATGGCGTTCTGGGGTTGCCGACCAGTGTTGTGAACTGGCAGCACGTCGACGTTGGCGCAGCAGACGAGGAATACGCGGCAACATACCGAGGAACAAACGGGTATGCATCCAGGAGATGCGCAGGTTATCGCGTAGTGCATCAAAATGAGAAACGCCGTCAGCCGGATAGGTCACGCGCGTCGGCATAAAACGGCTGGGCACGCCCTGCCAGTACAGTCTGACCATCACTTCGGTATCGAAATCCATCCGTTTGCCGAGCGGATGGCGTGTTGTTAATGCCAGCGTCGCAGCCACCGGGTAAACGCGGAAACCGCACATGCTGTCTTTCAGCGACAGCGACAGGGTTTCTATCCACACCCAGACATGGGTGACATAGCGGCCATACAGGCGTGCTTTTGGCACTGAGCTGTCGTAAATGGGGCGGCCGGAAATCAGACAGTCCGGATGAGCGCGGGCTTCGTCAATCATTGCCGGAATATCGCTCAGTTGATGCTGACCGTCGGCATCCACCTGTAAAGCGTGGCTGTAGCCCTGTCGCTGCGCCAGTTGCAGGCCGGCGATCACCGCCGCGCCTTTCCCCTGGTTTTTATCCAACCGCATCAACCTGACCCATGGCCGGTCAGCAGCCAGGCGCTGTAGCTCTTCGGCAGTGCTGGCATCGCTGCCATCGTCCACTATCAGGCATGGCAGGCCATAATCGGCTAACCTGGTCAGCACTGCGGCCATCATCTGTCCGTGATTGAAACAGGGGATAACAATGCAGGGAGTAAAGGGAGGCTTCACTGACATAATGAGATCTTGCCGCTGCTGGCGGTCGCCTCACCCACGCGGTAGCTGAACAACAGTTTATGCCGTGCCGGCTGCCATTCAAGCTGCAATAACACGCTTTGCTCCGGCAGCAAGGGCTGTTGAAATTTCACCACGTCGATCCCTTTGAACCCGGCCTCGATAGCCAGCAATTGACGAGCATACTGCATCACCCAGTTCAGCTGTGTGACTCCCGGCAGGATCGGATGCTCAGGAAAATGGCCACGAAACCAAAACAGTTCGGCAGGCAAACGCAGTAGCAGACTGGCATGGGTAGCGTCGCTCACCTGCTGTTGCAGCACCTCAGGTTGCATCATAAAAACAGCTCCTGTAGTTCAGCATAAGCGCGCTTGCCCTGCGGATTCAGAGGGATAGCATCGATAATACGCCAACGGCGCGGCAGGGCCACCGGCTCCAGCCAGCCCCGCAACGCCTGATGCAGTTCGCGGGTTAACACCCCTTCTGACAATTTTTGTCGTTGGCTTTTGCCATAGGGTGACAACACTATCGCTGCTACTAATACTGTGCGCCCTGTTTGCTGCTGCGTTAGCACGGCAGCATCGGCGACCTCCGGCAGGGAAACCAGCCGGCGCTCGACTTCGGTCAGCGACAGACGCTTTTCTTCCAGCTTGATAATGCGGTCGGCCCGGCCGTTTAACTGAAATTGCCGACCATCTGGCGCAAGCTGAATAATATCGCTTAGAGTAAGTTCACCGGTATCGGGTATCAGTGGCGACGCAACATTCATGCTGTGATCTGGATTTGCCGTTAGTGTCACTCCGGCAAACAGCCGCCACAGGGAGGCTTCTCGAACTTGCTTGCGCCATGCCAGCGAGCCGGTTTCCGTTGTGCCGTAAATTTCCAGCGGCAATACACCCAATGCCTGCTGCGACAAGTTAGCTTCCGCGTAAGAGAGCGGGCCGCCGGCGGAAAATACCTCAACGCACTCTGCCAGTGCCAGGTGGTTATCCAAACGCTTAAGCCAGGCTGGGCTGCTGACAAACACCAAACGTCGCCCCTGGTGACGGGCAATCAACTGTTCGTGATACTGCGTTAACTGCGCATCGAACGGCAGGCCAAAAGCCAGTGGCAGGAACAAGCGGAAGCTCAGGCCATACATATGCTGATGAGAGACCGACGCGATCACGCTGCAACCCTGAAAGACATCTTTCCAGCTTGCGGCCAACAGTTCGCTTTCACGATCCATGCAGGCAACGGACTTGGTCACGGCCTGTGGTTGGCCGGTCGAGCCGGAAGTATAAAGGATAAAACGAGGATCCTGGGGCCAGGCGGGCAGTGCTATCTCCGTACTGCCCCCTTCTGGTACCGGCAAAACCGGTACACCAAGATTGAGGGGTAAATCAGTTAGCAGTGCGTCGAAATCTGCCCGCTGCTCTTTGAGGATAGCTTCGCGCTGATGACCAAAAATTACCGGTACCCTGTTGGCATACAAAGAGGCCAACAACGCAATGGCGAAACGATAGCTATCATCAAAACACAGCGCCCAACGCTGCTCTTCCCTGCCTGCCAGCTGTGCAACCAATGCGGAGACATCCCGGCGAAATTGACCGAGACAAAATGCCTGAGCGCCACGCCAGGCAACAATCACTCCATCATTACGCTCCACGCTGAGCCATTGGCTCATCGGCAAACTCAGACGCGCCTGAGCCTTTTCCTGACTATCCATTCAATACCCATTAATGCCCCCATCAGCAGGTAGCTGATGCCGCCGTTATACAGCGTCCAGAGTGTGATATCCCCGGACAGACAGGTTGCCAGCGCTATCGCACCGTTAACAATAAAGAACCCGCACCAGACCTGAGTCACCTTGCGAGTATAAGCCACGCCAGCGGTATCCAGCTGTGGCTCGGTTATACGCGCCAATCGCTCCACCACGGTGGGTGGCGCAAACAGCGAATATGCAAACAGCAACAGCAGTAATGCGTTAACCAAGACCGGGTAATACAACAGCCAATGACTTTGCTTCAGCGCCCAACTGGCAAGCGCCAACAAGATGCCGACCATAGCCAGGGCCTTGCCCAACCATATTTGCTGACGAAGTTTACCGCGCAGCAGTATCAGCCGTAAGGTAAAGACTGCCACCAGCAGCGGCGCCAGAACGGTGGTACCCCAACGCGCCAAACCAAACCAGACCGCCAGCGGGTAAAGCAGCAGCACCAGCCAGGTTACAGCCTGCAACAGTCGCAACATCGGGTTTATCCAAGGGGACGTTTTCACCTTAACGCAGTGGCCTTAACCGTCTGACTTGAGCAACTCATCAATGGCATCAACTACGTCTTGCACGGTGCGCACCGACTTGAACATTTCCGGCTTGATCTTCTTGCCGGTTGTTTTTTGCAGATGCACCACCAGATCCACCGCATCAATGCTGTCCAGCTCCAGTTCTTCGTACAGGCGGGACTCGGGCTTGATATCATCAGTATCAAGTTCAAACAGTTTGACCAGCAACGCCTGAATCTGCAGGTAAATTTCTTGCTTATCCATGAAAACCCCTTATTTGCTACGCTGTGCAGAAACAAACTTTGCCAGCGTTTCCACGGAATAAAAATGTTGGCGCATATCCTGGCTTTCAGCCGACAGCACCACGCCATAACGGTTCTTTAATGCCAGGCCCAATTCCAATGCATCAATGGAATCCAGACCCAGTCCATCACCAAACAGCGGTGCCTCGGCGTCAATCTCCTCCGGTGTCATACCTTCAAGATTGAGCGTATCAATGATCAATTGCTTGATTTCGGTGCTCAATAAATTCATTCCGCTATATCTCATTATTTATAGGTTCTGACTGTAAGGCGTCAGTTAAATGCTGGGTTAATCTTCTTGCCGCAAGGGCGGGAGAAACGTCATTTGCATGAATGAATGCGCGGGCGTCGATCTTATCCTGAACGGTGATATGGAACTGCGGTTTTATCGCCGGGATCTTATACCATTTGCCCTGCTTCGTCAGCATGGGGGGATGGCAGTGGATATGCACTACCCGGATATCACATTGCCCCCGCAGCGCAATATTGGCCGCCCCCCGTTGCAAGGTAAGCGCCTTACCCGGCGTGGTACGGGTACCTTCCGGGAAGATCAGGATGGTCCCTCCGCTGGCCAGACGTTGGCGACATTGTTCCAAAAGAATATCCGACTGCGCATTCGCCAAATATCCCGCCGCTTTGATCACCCCGCTGACAAATACATTTTCCAGCAAGGCCTCTTTGACGATGCAGTCACAGCGCGGCATTTGTGATGCCAGGAGCACATAATCCAACAGGCTGGGATGGTTGGCGATCACCAGGCAACCGCGATCCTCACTAAAGCGTTCTACATTGTCGAAATGATAATCCAACACGCCGAAAAAACGTGTCGTTGCCAGGAAGAAACGGAAACTGTGACGGATTGAGTTCTGCGTTAACCGGCTGCGGCGTGCGGGATCTCGCACCACCAGGCGCATCAGATTAAACCAGACGCCAGACAGTAGCAGGCCACCCAAACCAAATAGCGAAAAGCAAAAGCCCGTTGCCACCACTCTCCAACAACGATTAAGCCATGAGGATCGTTCGGGAGCCGTTTGGGCAGAGATCGTTGTCGCCATCAGCGTTTCCACAACCAGTCGTGCCGCTGGCCCGGCACCGTGAATTCATCATCAGCGCCCAGCCACCCCCTTAAAAACGACAGGCCTTGCGGCTCCTGGTGGTTCACCTGTTCGGCCGTTGTTGCCTGACATTGCAGCGTGCCACCGCTTTCGAGCAGCAGGGCGACAGCATAGGGAACCGAATTTTCCGGCGCGAAAGGCCGGTAAACCTCCGGTACGATCCCGTCGAAATCGATTAATAACACCCGTTCCGCACTGCCCGTGGCCAATACGGCCTGGGCTTCAATCATCCCCTGCTGAAAGCTGTCTTCGCCAGCGGCCAGTGAAGTGGTCGGCAAAATATTCTTCGCCATAATAGTCAACCATCCCGCCGCCGTGTTGTGTACCGACATGGCAAAATCCGTTGGCGATAAGGGTTGCTGCTGATGCAAGTGCTGGAGAATTTTGTGCGTCCGCTCCAACTCGCCATGACGACTGGTAAAAATTGCCATATCCGCCGGGTAATCATTCAATAAGATCAACCCGCTTTCTACCGCCAGGCGCGTTCCGATACTCATTCGACGCAGCGACATCATGGGGATATGAGAACAACCGGGTAATCCCCCCGAGTATTCAGCGGTAAATGCATTATCCGTAGCCCATTGGCGCCATGCATCACGCGTTCCACGATCGGGAGCCATTGCCCACCAACTGAGTATATTCATGTCGCCCGCCATTAAGGGGATTACCGGTCAGAAAAATTCCGTGGGTAAATTTATTATATCTAACCCCAGAATGCATTCCCAAAATTCCTATTTTTTCACGGAATATCCGATTAAACGATTAGGCTTACTTATCGACATAACCTGATGAGACTTGAGAAAAAAGGGTGTTATCACGATAAAAAACAGCAATATTTGTCGAATTTTTCCGATGAGAGTATCTTAATCAAGGAGCGTCATGCATCACTTCCTCTGCATGATTAATACCTTTCTTATTTACCAACACTCATGGACAAGAGTATGAAACCATTTAAGCTCATTTTAACTGGCGTATTCGCCGCTATGCTGGTTACCGGTTGCGCTGGCACGGCTCCGGTTAAAAACGTCAGCCAAAACATTGCAGGTAGCCACAGTAATGCACAGGTACGCCAGGCGATCCTCTCCGCCGGCTTGAACCGCGGCTGGATTATGAACCCTACCGCAGATGGCGTGATCGATGGCAAGATTTTGCTACGTGGCCACAGCGCAGATATACGTATCACTTACAATACAAATAGTTATCAGATTAACTATATTACTAGCGGTAATATGGATGCCAAAGACGGAAAGATTCATCCAAACTATAATCGCTGGGTGGCCAACCTGAATAAGGATATTCAGTTGGAACTTGCCCGCCAGAATATTAAGTAA
This sequence comes from Serratia sp. S4, assembly GCF_000347995.1. Taxonomy (NCBI): domain Bacteria; kingdom Pseudomonadati; phylum Pseudomonadota; class Gammaproteobacteria; order Enterobacterales; family Yersiniaceae; genus Serratia; species Serratia sp. S4. Next base: position 936,840 of record NZ_KB661120.1, on the reverse strand, counting down.
TCACCAAACTTATTACCCGGCAGGGTTCCTACTGCCGGGTATATTATTCTTTATATTGGCATTCAATTCAGATAATTATTTATCAGAACTGATTTTCACCGCATAAAACACGCTGCAATATTTAATTTTGTTGAATTTTACATATGAAAAAGCCCTGAGTCAGAGACTCAGGGCTTATCAAATTAGTGGCGGAACGGACGGGGCTCGAACCCGCGACCCCCTGCGTGACAGGCAGGTATTCTAACCAACTGAACTACCGCTCCACCGGTTCTTTCACGTTACATCTTTCGATGTGGCAAAATCGCGCTTGGCGATCCTGCTCATTACCGGGTGTCAAACCGATAACGTTTAATTGATGCCTGGCAGTGTCCTACTCTCGCATGGGGAGACCCCACACTACCATCGGCGCTACGGCGTTTCACTTCTGAGTTCGGCATGGGGTCAGGTGGGACCACCGCGCTATTGCCGCCAGGCAAATTCTGTTTCATTCCAGCCGTCATTTCCATGACCACCAGAACCAATCTCGGAACGCGCTGAAAATCTCTCAAATCAAAACACTTTTGGTGTTGTAAGGTTAAGTCTCACGGATCATTAGTACTGGTTAGCTCAATGCATCGCTGCACTTACACACCCAGCCTATCAACGTCTTAGTCTTAAACGTTCCTTCAGGGGAATCAAGTTCCCAGGGAAGACTCATCTCGAGGCAAGTTTCGCGCTTAGATGCTTTCAGCGCTTATCTTTTCCGCACTTAGCTACCGGGCAATGCCATTGGCATGACAACCCGAACACCAGTGGTGCGTTCACTCCGGTCCTCTCGTACTAGGAGCAACCCCTCTCAATCTTCCAACGCCCACGGCAGATAGGGACCGAACTGTCTCACGACGTTCTAAACCCAGCTCGCGTACCACTTTAAATGGCGAACAGCCATACCCTTGGGACCTACTTCAGCCCCAGGATGTGATGAGCCGACATCGAGGTGCCAAACACCGCCGTCGATATGAACTCTTGGGCGGTATCAGCCTGTTATCCCCGGAGTACCTTTTATCCGTTGAGCGATGGCCCTTCCATTCAGAACCACCGGATCACTAAGACCTACTTTCGTACCTGCTCGAGCCGTCACTCTCGCAGTCAAGCTAGCTTATGCCTTTGCACTAACCTCACGATGTCCGACCGTGATTAGCTAACCTTCGTGCTCCTCCGTTACTCTTTGGGAGGAGACCGCCCCAGTCAAACTACCCACCAGACACTGTCCTCACCCCGGATTACGGGGCCGAGTTAGAACATCAAACATTAAAGGGTGGTATTTCAAGGTTGGCTCCACGCAGACTGGCGTCCACGCTTCAAAGCCTCCCACCTATCCTACACATCAAGGCTCAATGTTCAGTGTCAAGCTATAGTAAAGGTTCACGGGGTCTTTCCGTCTTGCCGCGGGTACACTGCATCTTCACAGCGAGTTCAATTTCACTGAGTCTCGGGTGGAGACAGCCTGGCCATCATTACGCCATTCGTGCAGGTCGGAACTTACCCGACAAGGAATTTCGCTACCTTAGGACCGTTATAGTTACGGCCGCCGTTTACTGGGGCTTCGATCAAGAGCTTCGCCTTGCGGCTGACCCCATCAATTAACCTTCCAGCACCGGGCAGGCGTCACACCGTATACGTCCACTTTCGTGTTTGCACAGTGCTGTGTTTTTATTAAACAGTTGCAGCCAGCTGGTATCTGCGACTGGCTTCGGCTCCGAGAGCAAGTCTCTTCACCTACGCGCCAGCGTGCCTTCTCCCGAAGTTACGGCACCATTTTGCCTAGTTCCTTCACCCGAGTTCTCTCAAGCGCCTTGGTATTCTCTACCTGACCACCTGTGTCGGTTTGGGGTACGATTCTGTGTTACCTGATGCTTAGAGGCTTTTCCTGGAAGCTTGGCATCAACTACTTCTGCACCGTAGTGCATCGTCATCACGCCTCAGGGTTGAATAAGCAACCGGATTTACCAGGTCACTCCCCCTACACGCTTAAACCGGGACAACCGTCGCCCGGCTAGCCTAGCCTTCTCCGTCCCCCCTTCGCAGTAACACCGAGTACAGGAATATTAACCTGTTTCCCATCGACTACGCCTTTCGGCCTCGCCTTAGGGGTCGACTCACCCTGCCCCGATTAACGTTGGACAGGAACCCTTGGTCTTCCGGCGAGCGGGTTTTTCACCCGCTTTATCGTTACTTATGTCAGCATTCGCACTTCTGATACCTCCAGCAATCCTCACAGACCACCTTCAACGGCTTACAGAACGCTCCCCTACCCAACAACGCCTAAGCGTCGCTGCCGCAGCTTCGGTGCATGGTTTAGCCCCCGTTACATCTTCCGCGCAGGCCGACTCGACCAGTGAGCTATTACGCTTTCTTTAAATGATGGCTGCTTCTAAGCCAACATCCTGGCTGTCTATGCCTTCCCACATCGTTTCCCACTTAACCATGACTTTGGGACCTTAGCTGGCGGTCTGGGTTGTTTCCCTCTTCACGACGGACGTTAGCACCCGCCGTGTGTCTCCCGTGATAACATTCTTCGGTATTCGGAGTTTGCATCGGTTTGGTAAGCCGGGATGGCCCCCTAGCCGAAACAGTGCTCTACCCCCGAAGATGAGTTCACGAGGCGCTACCTAAATAGCTTTCGGGGAGAACCAGCTATCTCCCGGTTTGATTGGCCTTTCACCCCCAGCCACAAGTCATCCGCTAATTTTTCAACATTAGTCGGTTCGGTCCTCCAGTTAGTGTTACCCAACCTTCAACCTGCCCATGGCTAGATCACCGGGTTTCGGGTCTATACCTTGCAACTATTCGCCCAGTTAAGACTCGGTTTCCCTACGGCTCCCCTATACGGTTAACCTTGCTACAAAATATAAGTCGCTGACCCATTATACAAAAGGTACGCAGTCACCCAACTAGTAGGCTCCCACTGCTTGTACGTACACGGTTTCAGGTTCTATTTCACTCCCCTCGCCGGGGTTCTTTTCGCCTTTCCCTCACGGTACTGGTTCACTATCGGTCAGTCAGGAGTATTTAGCCTTGGAGGATGGTCCCCCCATATTCAGACAGGATGTCACGTGTCCCGCCCTACTCATCGAACTCACAATTAATGCATTTTAGTGTACGGGACTATCACCCTTTACTGTGCGACTTTCCAGACGCTTCCACTAACACAAGAACTGATTCAGGTTCTGGGCTCCTCCCCGTTCGCTCGCCGCTACTGGGGGAATCTCGGTTGATTTCTTTTCCTCGGGGTACTTAGATGTTTCAGTTCCCCCGGTTCGCCTCATACGACTATGTATTCATCGTATGATAGTGCAACGAATTGCACTGGGTTTCCCCATTCGGGTATCGCCGGTTATAACGGTTTATATCACCTTACCGACGCTTATCGCAGATTAACACGCCCTTCATCGCCTCTGACTGCCTAGGCATCCACCGTGTACGCTTAGTCACTTAACCTCACAACCCAAAAGTGTTTCCACTTTCGCGCTGCTACATTTGAGAGACTCTATGACAGGGTACTCCTTACTCCAGTACTTCTACGGAGGAGTAAGTTTCAGCTGTCATGTTTCAATTTTCAGCTTGTTCCAGATTGTTAAAGAGCAATATCTTAAACACGACTCGTTAAAGTCATCTTTAAGATGTTTTCGGTGCAGCAAGCACCGGTGATAATGTCTTTCACTCATTATCGGAATGGCGTCCCCAAGGGGATTCGAACCCCTGTTACAGCCGTGAAAGGGCAGTGTCCTAGGCCTCTAGACGATGGGGACACGAAATTCCGATTAGACTCTCGTCTTAATCGGTTCGTATCAGCATGAGTCAGAGACTCATTACATCAACAGGTAGCGCTTTTGCTCATTACTTTTCTATCAGACAATCTGTGTGAGCACTTCACGCAATCAATATCATTAGGTAAGGAGGTGATCCAACCGCAGGTTCCCCTACGGTTACCTTGTTACGACTTCACCCCAGTCATGAATCACAAAGTGGTAAGCGCCCTCCCGAAGGTTAAGCTACCTACTTCTTTTGCAACCCACTCCCATGGTGTGACGGGCGGTGTGTACAAGGCCCGGGAACGTATTCACCGTAGCATTCTGATCTACGATTACTAGCGATTCCGACTTCACGGAGTCGAGTTGCAGACTCCGATCCGGACTACGACGTACTTTATGAGGTCCGCTGGCTCTCGCGAGTTCGCTTCTCTTTGTATACGCCATTGTAGCACGTGTGTAGCCCTACTCGTAAGGGCCATGATGACTTGACGTCATCCCCACCTTCCTCCGGTTTATCACCGGCAGTCTCCTTTGAGTTCCCGCCATTACGCGCTGGCAACAAAGGATAAGGGTTGCGCTCGTTGCGGGACTTAACCCAACATTTCACAACACGAGCTGACGACAGCCATGCAGCACCTGTCTCAGAGTTCCCGAAGGCACTAAGCTATCTCTAGCGAATTCTCTGGATGTCAAGAGTAGGTAAGGTTCTTCGCGTTGCATCGAATTAAACCACATGCTCCACCGCTTGTGCGGGCCCCCGTCAATTCATTTGAGTTTTAACCTTGCGGCCGTACTCCCCAGGCGGTCGACTTAACGCGTTAGCTCCGGAAGCCACGCCTCAAGGGCACAACCTCCAAGTCGACATCGTTTACAGCGTGGACTACCAGGGTATCTAATCCTGTTTGCTCCCCACGCTTTCGCACCTGAGCGTCAGTCTTTGTCCAGGGGGCCGCCTTCGCCACCGGTATTCCTCCAGATCTCTACGCATTTCACCGCTACACCTGGAATTCTACCCCCCTCTACAAGACTCTAGCTTGCCAGTTTCAAATGCAGTTCCCACGTTAAGCGCGGGGATTTCACATCTGACTTAACAAACCGCCTGCGTGCGCTTTACGCCCAGTAATTCCGATTAACGCTTGCACCCTCCGTATTACCGCGGCTGCTGGCACGGAGTTAGCCGGTGCTTCTTCTGCGAGTAACGTCAATGCAATGTGCTATTAACACACTACCCTTCCTCCTCGCTGAAAGTGCTTTACAACCCGAAGGCCTTCTTCACACACGCGGCATGGCTGCATCAGGCTTGCGCCCATTGTGCAATATTCCCCACTGCTGCCTCCCGTAGGAGTCTGGACCGTGTCTCAGTTCCAGTGTGGCTGGTCATCCTCTCAGACCAGCTAGGGATCGTCGCCTAGGTGAGCCATTACCCCACCTACTAGCTAATCCCATCTGGGCACATCTGATGGCGTGAGGCCCGAAGGTCCCCCACTTTGGTCCGAAGACGTTATGCGGTATTAGCTACCGTTTCCAGTAGTTATCCCCCTCCATCAGGCAGTTTCCCAGACATTACTCACCCGTCCGCCGCTCGTCACCCAGAGAGCAAGCTCTCTTGTGCTACCGCTCGACTTGCATGTGTTAGGCCTGCCGCCAGCGTTCAATCTGAGCCATGATCAAACTCTTCAATTAAAAGCTTGATTTGCTTCAACTCGTGAAGCGATGCTCGAAAATTAACTTTCGTAATAGTCGTTCAGTTGGACAAGCCAACGAAACAACTTATTGCTTGGTCACTCTTCAAGACTTGATATTTTTTCGAACCCGAAGGTTCTGGATATCGCCTTGTGGAGTGCCCACACAGATTGTCTGATAAATTGTTAAAGAGCAGTGAGTTAGCCGCCGTAGCTTGCTATCTCGAGGTGGCGTATATTACGCTTTTCACCCGAAGAGTCAAGCGTTTATTTCGCTTTTCTCTTTCCGACTGGGCGACTTGGTTCTCGTTAGAGGAGTCGTTGTTCCCGGTCAGTGGAGGCGCATTATAGGGAGTTCTCAGAAGGCCGCAACCCCTAAATGCAAAAAACTTTTCAAGCGTCCAAATAACAACCAATAAAGGTCTTTTAGGATATTTATTAGCCGGAAAAGTGATGTTTTAAGGCCGTTAGCCCGGAAAACTCTCTAAGAGCAATGAAAACAGATAAAGAAAAGGGAGCGGTCGCCCGCTCCCTTTTATCACAATGACTATAGATAGCCGTTACTGTTTGGCGACGATATGTTCGTCTTCTACATCCAGCGTCACCGGTTTGCCCGGAATCAACTTGCCGGAAAGGATTTGCTGCGCCAATGGGTTTTCGATCTCCTGCTGGATAGCGCGTTTCAATGGACGCGCACCATATACAGGGTCGAAACCAGTTTTGCCCAGCAGTTCCAACGCCGGTTCGGTCATAGTGACTTCGTAACCACGCTCTTCCAGACGTTTGTACAGACGCGCCAACTGAATCTTGGCGATCTCGGCAATGTGTTTCTGGCCGAGTGGGTGGAACACTACCACCTCATCTATACGGTTGATGAATTCCGGACGGAAATGATGCGTGACCATTTCCATCACCGATTCCTTCATCTGCGCATAGTTCATCTGACCGAAGTGTTCCTGGATCAGATCGGACCCCAGGTTAGAAGTCATGATCACCACGGTATTACGGAAATCAACGGTACGTCCCTGACCATCGGTCAGTCGCCCATCGTCCAAGACCTGCAGCAGAATGTTGAACACATCCGGGTGCGCCTTCTCAACTTCATCCAGCAGGATCACTGAATAAGGTCGACGACGTACCGCCTCGGTCAGATAACCGCCCTCTTCATACCCGACATAGCCCGGAGGCGCACCCACCAGCCGCGATACCGAATGTTTTTCCATAAACTCGGACATATCGATACGCACCATGGCATCGTCACTGTCGAACAGGAACGAGGCCAGCGCCTTACAGAGTTCGGTTTTCCCCACCCCGGTCGGACCGAGGAACAGGAACGAACCGATTGGACGGTTTGGATCTGAAAGCCCAGCTCGGCTACGGCGAATGGCGTTAGATACCGCGCTCACGGCTTCATCCTGGCCAATCACCCGAGAATGCAGCTCCTGCTCCAGGCGCAACAGCTTGTCACGCTCGCCTTCCAGCATTCTGGCAACAGGAATACCGGTAGCTCGCGCCAACACTTCGGCAATTTCTGCGTCGGTCACCCGGTTACGCAACAGCTTCATGGTTTTGCCTTCGGCCAGCGTGGCGGCAGCAAGCTGTTTTTCCAACTCTGGGATCTTGCCGTACTGCAGTTCCGACATCCGCCCCAGATCGCCGACGCGGCGCGCCTGCTCCAGGGTTATCTTGGCCTGCTCAAGTTCCGCTTTGATATTCTGCGTACCGGAGAGTGAGGCTTTTTCCGCTTTCCACTCTTCTTCCAGCTCTGAATATTCACGCTCTTTCTGCTCCAGCTCACCGCTAAGCATTTCCAGACGTTTCTTGCTGGCGTCGTCCGACTCTTTACTCAGCGCCTGTTGCTCCAGCTTAAGCTGAATAATGCGGCGCTCCAGACGATCGAGCGATTCCGGCTTGGAGTCCATCTGCATACGGATGCTGGACGCCGCCTCATCGATCAGGTCAATAGCCTTATCCGGCAATTGACGATCGGAGATATAGCGGTGTGACAAGGTCGCTGCCGCAACAATCGCCGGGTCAGTGATCTGCACATGGTGATGCAGTTCATAACGTTCTTTCAGGCCTCGCAGGATAGCGATGGTGTCTTCAACGCTGGGTTCCGCCACATAGACTTTCTGGAAACGACGTTCGAGCGCCGCGTCCTTCTCTATATACTGGCGATATTCGTCCAGCGTGGTGGCACCGACGCAGTGCAGTTCCCCACGTGCCAGCGCCGGTTTCAACATATTGCCGGCATCCATTGCGCCATCGGCTTTACCCGCGCCGACCATAGTGTGCAGTTCATCAATAAACAGAATGACGCTGCCTTCCTGTTTGGACAGATCGCTCAGCACCGCTTTCAGACGCTCTTCAAACTCACCGCGGTACTTGGCCCCGGCAATCAGCGCCCCCATATCGAGGGACAGCACTCGTTTATGCTTTAGGCCTTCCGGGACTTCACCATTAATGATGCGTTGCGCCAAACCTTCGACGATGGCGGTTTTACCCACGCCAGGCTCGCCGATCAACACCGGGTTGTTTTTGGTACGACGTTGCAGCACCTGAATGGTGCGACGGATCTCTTCGTCACGGCCGATAACCGGGTCAAGCTTGCCCTGCTCGGCACGTTCGGTCAGATCAATAGTGTATTTCTTCAATGCCTGACGTTGGTCTTCAGCACCCTGATCTTCCACGCTGTCTCCACCTCGCATTTGCTCAATAGCCTTGCTGATTTTATCGGTTGTCGCACCGGCCGCTTTCAACAGATCGGTCAATGTTCCACGATCCTCAAGCACCGCCAGTACAAAGAGTTCGGAAGAAATGAATTTGTCCGCCCGCTTTTGCGCCAGCTTGTCGCACAGGTTAAGGACACGCACCAGTTCATGGGACGGTTGAACATCACCACCGGTACCTTCGACTTGAGGCTGACGAGACAGTGCCTGTTCGATTTCAGTGCGCACGCGCCCTGCATCGATACCGGCAGAAGTTAAGAGTGGACGAACCGTGCCCCCGTCCTGATTGAGCAGAGCGCTCATCAGATGTAACGGTTCAATAAACTGGTTGTCGCGCCCAAGGGCTAAAGATTGGGCATCGGCGAGGGCAAGCTGGAATTTGTTAGTAAGACGATCCAGACGCATAACACCTCCAAGATGGGTCGAAATTGCTACTGGAGATTAAATGAGGTCATCCCTCAAAAATTCAAGGTTATTTCGACTGTATATTTTCGGTACTACATCATGCGTCTTTGGACCGTCCTAATTCAATAGGTTATATCAGCCAGATTAAACTTGCCAGACGTCCGGTTATTCCATCGCGACGATAGGAGAAAAAATGACTGATTTCGCTCACCGTGCAGCGATCGCCACCGTAGATGGCGTGAATGCCTGCGCGTTGCAGGCGCTGACGAGCCAATAAATAGATATCGGCCAGGAATTTATCACCCTGGGGGGTGAATGCTGCCGCCGCTGCGTCATCCACAGCAATAAATGCCGCACGGACCTCTGGCCCTACCTCAAACTGTTGCGGGCCAATCGCCGGGCCGAGCCAGGCGCTGATGCGACCCGGTTCAGCAGCAAAAGCAGCCAGAGTTTGTTCCAGCACGCCATTGCACAGCCCACGCCAACCGGCATGGGCTGCAGCAACTTCATCACCGGCCTGCGAGCAAAACAGCACCGGCAAGCAATCCGCCGTCATCACGGCACACACTTGCCCCGGAACATTACTGTAAACGGCATCCGCTTGCAGGTCGGCTGGCGTTTGCCCATCCAGCCGCACTACACGGGTACCATGGATTTGATCCAGCCAGACTGGCATCTGCGGCAGGCCGGCACCCTCCACCAGCCGTTGGCGGTTATCCGCCACCGCCCGCGCATCATCACCCACGTGGGTTCCGAGGTTGAGCGAGTCATACGGCGGTAAACTGATGCCGCCGTGACGGGTCGTGCTGCAGGCTTTTACCCCAGCAGGCAACGGCCAATCGGGCAGGATAAGCGAATCCATTACCAGTTCATCTGATCTTTAAATTCTTCGGTATCGGCTTTCAGCGCGTTAATCAAATCGACCATATCCTGAGGCAGCGGCGCGTGCCACTCCATCTGGATACCGCTGATTGGATGATATAAACGCAGCATGGTAGCGTGCAGTGCCTGGCGATCGAAACCGCGCAGCGTGGCAATAAATGCATCCGACGCACCTTTTGGCGGACGCGGACGGCCACCGTACAGCTGATCCCCCACCAACGGATGGTTGATATGTGACATATGCACACGGATCTGGTGAGTACGGCCGGTTTCCAGACGCAGACGCAGGCGCGTGTGCGCACGGAAGTGCTCCATAATACGGTAATGCGTCACCGCGGGTTTACCCATCGGGTGCACTGCCATATGGGTGCGCTTGGTCGAATGGCGCGAAATTGGCTCTTCGACAGTACCGCCGGCGGTCATGGTGCCAATGGCGACCGCTTCATATTCACGGGTAATATCCCGCGCCTGCAGCGCTTCTACCAGTCGGGTTTGCGCCGGAACGGTTTTGGCCACGACCATCAAACCGGTAGTGTCCTTGTCCAGACGGTGCACGATGCCGGCACGCGGCACATCGGCAATTTCAGGATAGTAGTGCAGCAACGCATTGAGCACCGTGCCATCCGGGTTGCCGGCGCCAGGGTGCACGACCAGGTCGCGTGGCTTGTTGATGACCAGAATGTCACTGTCTTCGTAGACGATATTCAGCGCGATGTCCTGCGGTTCCCAACGGGCGTCTTCTTCTATCTGTGCATCAATGGCGACCGTCTCTCCCCCCAGTACCTTCTCTTTCGGTTTGTTTATCGTTTTGCCATTAACCTGTACCCGATTGTCCAGGATCCAATCTTTTATGCGAGATCGTGAATAATCAGGGAACAATTCGGCCAAAGCCTGATCTAAACGTTGTCCGAGTTGAGATTCGGCCACCGTTGCGGTGAGTTGTACTTGTTGTGCCATATGCAGCTTCTTCGTTAACGTTGGGTTTTCACGGCGATGCCGTTTAATATAATGTGCTATTGTAACTGGTCTTTGTCGGGAGCTTAACGGACAGTCTCCCGGAATAACACCCTGAGGATAATCAAAACGTCATGACGCGTATGAAATATCTGGTGGCGGCAGCCACGTTGAGCCTGGCGCTGGCAGGTTGCTCCACATCCAAGGATGCGGTTCCCGACAACCCACCTTCGGAAATCTATGCTACTGCCCAGCAAAAACTGCAGGACGGTAACTTTAAGGGCGCGATTACGCAACTCGAAGCGTTAGATAACCGCTATCCTTTCGGGCCGTACTCTCAGCAGGTTCAGTTGGACCTGATTTATGCCTACTACAAATCTGCCGATTTACCACTGGCTCAGGCGTCTATCGATCGTTTCATGCGTCTGAACCCTACGCACCCGAACATCGACTACGTGATGTACATGCGTGGTCTGACCGATATGGCGTTGGATGACAGTGCATTGCAAGGCTTCTTCGGGGTCGATCGTTCAGACCGCGATCCACAGCATGCTCGCGCTGCGTTTCGCGATTTCAGCCAGCTGATTCAGCAGTACCCGAACAGCCAGTATGTGACCGATGCCAACAAGCGTCTGGTGTATCTGAAAGACCGCCTGGCCAAGTATGAGCTTTCGGTGGTGGAATACTACACTAAACGCGGTGCCTACGTCGCGGTCGTTAATCGCGCCGAACAGATGCTACGTGAATATCCGGATACCAAAGCAACGCGCGACGCGCTGCCGCTGATGGAAAATGCGTATAAGCAGTTGCAACTGAACGGTCAGGCCGACAAAGTGGCCAAAGTGATTGCCGCCAACCCGGCATAACCGAATTGGCAACGGCAGAAAAACAAAACGGCAGCCTTGGCTGCCGTTTTCATTTGCTGCGAACTTAGCCAGAACTGGATAAATACCCAAGCAAAAACACGATGTTAGCAAGTCTGCCCCACCGCTTATCCTTTCAATAATGCGCGTTCCGCTCACAAGACTCAAGCGTTAGATAGCCAATTCAAATGCTGAATCACAGATTGAACTAACTTTGCAAAAAGTGACAAAAATACGTGATTTTCATCACGCATTTAAGCAAAAAGCGGGGTATGCTGGATCCATCCAAGACGGAAAGACAGAGAGGTAAGTTATATGACATTGAACATTACCAGCAAACAAATGGATATCACTCCCGCAATCCGCAGTCACGTCGAAGACCGTCTCACCAAACTGGAAAAATGGCAGGCCCAACTGATTAACCCACATATCGTCTTATCCAAAGAACCGAAAGGGTTTGTTGCCGACGCCACCATTACTACCCCTAACGGCCCGCTGGTCGCCAGCGCTAAACATGAAGACATGTACACCGCCGTTAACGATCTGATCGCCAAGCTGGAACGCCAGTTGAATAAGGTGCAGCACAAAGGCGAAGCACGCCGTGCCGCGACCAGCGTGAAGGACATCATTCCGGAAGTCGAACCGGAACAGGAATAACCGTTTAGCGGCTGTTTCACATCAAACGCGCCTGAGGGCGCGTTTTTTGTCTGGTTTTTTTATTGACGAGATAAAGGCCTGCGGTTACTTTAAAACCTGTCTCACGCATACTCTGGATAACCCATGCTCCGTAAACCGTTTTTCTTCGCATTCTTTTTTACCTTCCCCTGATTGGGAGGCGTTTCGTCGTGTGATAAAGAATGCGAAGACGAACAGCAAAGCCTCCTGAAATCAGGGGGCTTTTTTTATGGCTATTTACGACGTATAAAAAATATAAGGCAGAAGCTGATTATGACTGACAACCCGTTACTCGTGCTGCGCGAACGCATCAGCGCACTGGATCTGAAACTGCTGTCCCTGCTGGCAGAACGCCGTGAGCTGGCGGTAGAGGTAGGGAAAACCAAGCTGCACTCTCATCGTCCTATTCGGGATAAAGAGCGTGAGCGCGACCTGCTGGACGCCCTGATCGCCGCCGCCAAACCCTACGATCTGGACGGGTTCTACGTCACTCGCCTGTTCCAGCTAATTATCGAAGACTCGGTATTAACCCAGCAGTCGTTACTGCAAAACCAACTCAATCAAGTCAGTCAGCATTCAGCCCGCATCGCTTTCCTCGGCCCGAAAGGCTCTTATTCACACCTGGCCGCACGCCAATACGCTGCTCGTCATTTCGACCAGTTGATCGAGTGCGGTTGCCAGAAATTCCAGGACATATTTACCCAGGTCGAAACCGGCCAGGCGGATTACGCCATTCTGCCGATCGAAAATACCAGCTCAGGTTCGATTAACGATGTCTACGATCTGCTGCAGCACACCAGCCTGTCGATCGTCGGCGAACTGACCAACCCAATCGATCACTGCGTCCTGGTAGCCAGCGATACCGATCTTGCCCAGATTGAAACCGTGTATAGCCACCCGCAGCCGTTCCAGCAATGCAGCCAGTTCATTAACCGCTACCCACACTGGAAAATCGAATATTGTGAAAGCACTGCCGCAGCGATGGAAAAGGTCGCCAAATTGAACTCGCCAAAAGCCGCAGCGCTGGGCAGCGAAGCTGGCGGGGCACTGTATGGCCTGCAGGTGCTGGAGCACAATCTGGCCAATCAACAGCAAAACATCACCCGCTTCATCGTGCTGGCGCGTAAGGCTATCGACGTCTCCGAGCAAGTGCCGGCTAAAACCACGCTGATCATGGCCACCGGGCAGCAGTCTGGTGCACTGGTTGAAGCGCTGCTGGTGCTGCGCGAAAACGGTATCATCATGACCAAACTGGAATCTCGCCCGATTAACGGCAATCCGTGGGAGGAAATGTTTTATATCGATGTGCAGGCTAACCTGCGTTCTGAATCAATGCAGAAAGCATTGAGGGATCTGACGCCGATAACTCGCTCGCTGAAGGTGTTGGGCTGCTACCCCAGCGACAACGTGGTGCCGGTCAATCCATCCTGAATGAGATAAAAAAGGGTTCGGCATTGCCGAACCCAGATATTTTACTGTCGACTGTCGTTCGCCTGACGCAACAACGAACGGCTTTCCACCAGGAAACGCTGCGCGTAGTCGCCAAACCAATGCTCGACCTTTTGGAAACTCTGGATAAACGCCTGTTTATCACCCTGTTCCAGCAGTTTGATCGCCTCGCCGAAACGCTGATAGTAACGTTTGATTAGCGCAATGTTCTCTTCCGACGACATGATGATATCTGCGTACAACTGCGGATCCTGCGCAAACAGCCGCCCGACCATTGCCAGCTCCAACCGGTAGATTGGTGAAGAGAGTGCCAGCAACTGTTCCAACTGAACGTTTTCTTCCGCCAAATGCAGACCATAGGCAAAAGTGGCAAAATGGCGCAGCGCCTGAATGAAGGCCATATTCTGATCGTGCTCAACCGCGCTGATACGGTGCAAACGCGCGCCCCATACCTGCAGTTGCTCCAGCAACCATTGATAGGCTTGCGGCTCGCGGCCATCGCAATAGACCACCACCTGCTTGGCCACGCTGCCTACGTCCGGACCAAACATCGGATGCAGACCCACCACCGGGCCAGAGTGCGCTGCCAACATGGCATTTAGTGGGCGATTTTTTACCGACGCCAGATCGACCAGGATACAGTCTGCCGGCAGCGGAGGTAATCTTTCAATCACCTGCTCGGTCACGTGAATCGGCACGCTGACAATCACCATTCCGGCGTCTGCCAGCAAAGCATCGGCCTGCGGCCAGTCTTGCTGATCCAATACCTTGACCTGGTAGCCGGACAGCGTCAGCAGGCGATTAAACAACCGTCCCATTTGGCCGTTACCGCCAATGATGACAATCGGACGCAGCTGTGGGTTCAGGGTTTTAAAGCCTTTGTCGTTCTCGCTGACATAAGACTCGCGCATTACCCGGCGCAGTACATCTTCAATCAGATCGGGCGGTACACCCAGATTCTCTGCCTCTTGACGCCGTGAGGCCAACATTGCCGCCTCACGCTCGGGAACATACACCGGTAACCCGTGGTGGCTCTTAACCTCACCCACTTCTGCCACCAGCTGCAGGCGTTTCGCCAGCAGCTCCAGCAGCGCCTTATCCACTTCGTCGATTTGATCGCGCAACGCGGTCAGTTCAGCCACCATAACTTACTACTCTCCAGTACGTGCCGTCAGCGCAGTGCCGAGTTCCTGGTGCATATGGCGCAACAGCGTCTGGGTACTCTCCCAGTTAATGCAGGCGTCAGTAACAGAAACCCCGTAACGCATATCTGCACGCGGTTGCTCAGAAGACTGGCTGCCTTCGTGCAGGTGGCTTTCCAGCATGATGCCGGTGATCGAACGGTTACCCGCTTTAATCTGCTCTACCACGGACTCGGCAACCGTCGGCTGACGGCGATAGTCTTTATTCGAGTTGCCATGGCTGCAATCTATCATCAAGGACGGGTGGAGTCCCGCGTCCTGCATCTGTTTTTCACAGGCCGCAACGTCTTCGGCACTGTAGTTCGGCGTTTTACCACCGCGAAGGATCACGTGCCCATCCGGGTTACCCTGCGTTTGCAGCAGGCACACTTGCCCTGCCTGGTTGATGCCGACAAAACGGTGTGGCATCGCCGCGGCCCGCATCGCGTTGATTGCCGTCCCCAGGCTGCCGTCGGTGCCGTTTTTGAAGCCCACCGGCATCGACAAGCCTGAAGCCATCTCGCGGTGAGTCTGCGATTCTGTGGTACGCGCACCAATCGCTGACCAGCTGAACAGGTCACCCAGGTATTGCGGGCTGTTCGGATCCAAGGCTTCGGTGGCCAACGGCAGACCCATACCTACCAGATCCAGCAACAGACGACGCGCGATGTGCAAACCGGCTTCAACATCAAACGAACCGTCCATGTACGGATCGTTGATCAGGCCTTTCCAGCCAACGGTGGTGCGTGGTTTTTCAAAATAGACGCGCATAACGATATACAGCTGATCGCTCAATTCAGCCGACAGGGTTTTCAAATGACGGGCGTAATCCAGGGCAGCATCCGGGTCGTGGATAGAACAGGGTCCGCACACCACCAGCAGGCGATGATCGCGCCCCTGCAAAATATCGGCGATGGTTTTGCGCGCGGTAGCGATTTCATTTTCATCGCTGGCGCTGAGCGGGAACTGGTTCTTCAGTTCTTCCGGAGTGATCAGAATTTGTTCTGCACTGATATGAACGTTATTGAGCGCGTCTTTTTGCATGATGCTATTCCTGTCGTTTGCCGTTATGCGTAAGCGTTAATACAACCTTGAGCGTTTCAGGTCCTTACCATACCATGTGATGTAAAGTTTTCAATCCGATATCTGTAAATAAAAAATTACCACTGACAAACCCTCTTGAAAATCCATATTAAAAGAGACAACAAACAACTAGTAATCATATGATTTACAAAAAAAATAAACAAACCCAATCAAGGTTATCGTATATCCCCTTTAAGCTTTAAGAATCGGAATCATCACCACAAAGTGTAAATTAAAATATACACCATGTTTTCCACAACAATGCATCAGGCCGCGATACAGCTCTCAGTCTCATCCAGATTATCGAGCACGGCTGCCCACCCGCTGTTGCCACCCGGCGACAACCTTAGCCAAAACCCAGCCAAACGCTAAGGATACTCAGCATGATATGCCGCAGGAAGGGGTTAATTAAGTAGAAGAAAAGTGAATAAGTAAGGATGAGAAATTAAAAACTTAAGCTAATCGTAGCTATTTTGGTCGCCATGACGAACCGATATAATGTGACTGACATCACTTATAATCACTCTTAACAACTGGATCCAAAATGCTCTCTTTACGCGCTCGCCGCGCTATTCCGCTGTTCATTAGCTGCTTAACGACTTTCACCAGTGTTTCAGCCCTTGCCGACAATACGCTTTTCACCGCGATGGACGATCCGGCCACCGCTAAAAAGCCGTTTGAAGGCAACGTCCAGGCCGGCTACAACTCGCAGTCTGGTAACTCACAAAGCTCGACCCTGCTGGCCAACACCAGCATGACCTGGTTCAACAGCGATGCCGCCTACAGCCTGTGGGGAGCCGCCAACAACACCACCTCCTCTAACGTGCGCTCGTCTGAAAAGTATCAGGCCGGTGGTCGTACCCGTTATAACCTGTCCGATCGCAACTACCTGTTCGGTCAGGCAAGTTGGCTTAGTGACCGCTTCAACGGTTATGACTCCCGTTCCACGCTGACCGGCGGTTATGGTCGCCAAATCCTCAACGGGCCGCTCAGCGACCTGCGCGTTGAATTTGGTCCCGGCGTACGTCACGATGAATATCATGGCGGTGGTCGCTCCACCAAAGCGCTGGCTTACGGCGCAGCCAACTATTCGTATCAGTTGACCGACAATACCAAGTTCTCCGAAGGTGTTTCCGCACTGGCTAACGAAGAAACCACCTTGAACTCCGAAACCGCGCTAAGCGTCGCGATTAACGAAAGGTTCGCACTGCGTCTGGCTTATAACGTGACTTACAACAGCAAGCCGCCAGCGTCAGCACCGAAGAACACCGACACCACCACTTCCATCAGCCTGGTGTACGGTCTGTAATCTTTTCGGTTCCGCATTTCTTATACGACCAAGCCCATCATCGATGGGCTTTTTTTATGCCTGAGGCGTCAGAGTCAACCAGACCATGCCCAAGGCTTTCAGCGCATCAGTGGAGCACTGGAAGTCAGCATTTCCCCCACTGACCTGAACCTGATTACCCGGCAAACGCGCAATATCATAGACGTCGATATTGCCGTCGATATCGATCAGCCAACGGCCATTGGCAATGTGCGTCACTGCCAAATCCACCAGCCAGGATAACCGACCGCCGTCAACGTAGGCCGGTTGCGCTACCCCTGCCGGGATCAGCGAACTGTCCGCAAACCATTCTCCCGCATCTTTCAACTGCCCGGCGACGAGCCGGTATTTCGGCAGCGCTTGCCCGCCAGTAGGTACCGTCACCACCGTGCTGCCACTGCCCATTTCCCCCTGTCCGGTTGCCAGCCACAACAGAGAAACGCCGGTATCCAGAGCGCAAGTCACCACGATATCCCCAGGGAAATAATTACGACGAACCCAGGTGCTCATGGTGCCCGACGAAATACCCAGTAAATCTCCCAGCTCTTTTTGCAGACTGAAACCATAGGCGTCGAGGATGCGGCGCAGCACACCTTTACCGCCAGAGGCCAGAACCCGATCGTAAAGCGCTTTTCCCTGCGCGGGTTGAATCGGTTTACGTTCGTTTTTTGCTTTTGCAAGCTCCCCGGTCATAAGCCAGGCCAAATCCGCGCCCGTAGCCAGCGCGCAGCTGATGATCACATAGCCAGGCACACTGCCACGTTGCTGCCAACTGCTGATGTTGTTAGGAGCTATCCCCAGGATTTCACTCAGCTCTTTCTGCGTGCCAACGCCATAAGATGAAAGGATCCTTTCAATCACTGCGCCTACTGAGGCGTTATCGTTCACAGTCTCTTCACGCATATCATCACCGATTAAAATCAAAATTTGCATTTACAAGTCGCATTTTGCGATCTAAAGTGCCGCAAGAAAGTTTCACAAACGGCTTCAATGTCACTTTAGTTAAGATGATGCGACATGATTGATGAAAATGCAAACATCGCGGTAGTCCAATAGCAAGTTATGCTGCCATTGGTTAACGGTAAGCAGGCACGTTGCACACAGGGTAACGGTGATCCGAACCGAGATCAGCCTCGCTTTTGCAAGCCCATATATCACTTAGCATCCAGGGAGGTTGCCATGCTGTTGGCGAGTGAAGAGCAACGGG
Source organism: Serratia sp. S4 (assembly GCF_000347995.1). Lineage (NCBI taxonomy): Bacteria > Pseudomonadati > Pseudomonadota > Gammaproteobacteria > Enterobacterales > Yersiniaceae > Serratia > Serratia sp. S4. Next base: position 918,609 of record NZ_KB661120.1, on the reverse strand, counting down.
CTATCGGCCTACGGCGTATCGCTGAAATCCGCCGCACGCTATTCGCCCAATATAAAAATCAGGCCGAGGAGATCTACAACACGGCACCGCTGCATCTACGTCACACGCTCTGCTTTCATGCAGGCCTGACCGAGCGTCACGTGATGCTGCAGTTCCACGAGATGAGTTATCCCCAGCGACAGAAAATTGTCGCTGCACTCAATGCATTCATTGAACTGGGCAAATCACTGCCGCGCTATATCAGCGAAGAGGATTGCCTGCTGAATCAGAAAAAATAGCCGTTCTGCAACTTCTGGCGTGCAACCCGCCGGATGTCGTTCGGCCCAAATTTACCCTATCTGGAGAACACACCATGGCTGACACCATTGATATGGCGCAAGAACGCCAGGCGCTGATGCTCGAAAAGCAAATCGCGCACGCCAGGCCCGTAGTCACCCAAGCCTCTGCGCAGTTTTGCACAGACTGTGACGGGGAGATCCCGGAGGTACGACGCCGCGCTATTCCCGGCGTAAGCCGCTGCGTGGCCTGCCAGGAGATCTCAGAGGCTCAGCAACGTCACTTTATCCGGCGTTAATACGATGCCAGCTTCCCCCGGCCTTATTGGCCCCCCGCCTTCAGCCTCATTTGAAGGTGCCTATCCCTGGAATGCCCCGCGGCCAGCCATTGGCCGCGACCCCACGCTAAACCGCGATCGGTTACGCCAGTGGCAAGCCGCGCTGCGGCGCGTCAATTCTCTACCTTATTATCTGCGTATACAGTTTACCGAGCGCCACCAACATCTGTTGAGTCAACAAGGTTCGAAGGCTGCCTGGCACTATTTGGTGTTGGTTTTCGAACGTCGTATATGGCCGCGTATTCAGCAAGTGAATGATAAATTTGCTCTGAATCGGCAGGCCTCGATGCGCTTTGGTAGTGAGTCCGACAACTATAATGCTTTGCCCACGTTGGGTGACAAGGCGCTGGAACAGTTGGCAAAACGTATCGCCGGCCAGTTACTGGCGCTTTATCAAAGCGAGAGCGACACCCTACTGACCAGGCATGCGGGAGACTCTTCTGTCCTGCTGCGGGACGAAATTCAATCGCGGTTGTATGGCCAGATTGCCGGTATGGCACGCGCTTTCAATATTCAGCCCATGCACTGGTACTGTTATCGCAAGGGGTTGCTGGACAGCCACCGCGCGGTAGCGGCACTGTCGAGACTGACCAGCGATCGTTGGTGGCTGCGGCGCCTGAAGATGCAACGTATGCAGTGGCGCGAAGCGCTGCTGATCGCCATTGGCAACGTCAGCCGCAACACATCACCCTATGCCAGCCGTCAGGCCATTCGTGACGTGAAGGCGCGACGCCAGTCAAATCTGGATTATCTTCGCCGCTGCGATTTGGAAAATACCGTTACCGGGGAGCGTATCGATCTGATGGAGAAAGTGCTCGGCAGCATTGCCAACCCGGCGATCCGCCGTATGGAGCTAATGAATACCCTCGCAGGCATTGAAACCTACGCCGCGCGCAGCAGCCACATCGGCCTGTTTGTCACCCTGACTATCCCTTCCCGTTTTCATCCCACGCGCACTGCCGGCGACCGCGGTAAGTCACGCTTTAATCACCGCTGGGACTGCGAAGATTTTACCCCCAAAGACGGCCAACGCTACCTGGTGAAACAATGGAGTAAAATGCGCACTGCTTTCAAAGATCGCCAGTTGCAGGTCTACGGTGTTCGCGTGGTGGAACCGCATCACGACGGCACACCGCATTGGCACCTGATGCTGTTTACTCCCAATAATCACCGTCAACCGGTGATCGATATTCTGCTTCGTTATGCACTGCAGCAAGATGCCGGGGAACCCGGAGCGCAAGAGAATCGTCTCCAGTATAAGCACCTGAATCGAGGGGGAGCGACCGCTTACATGGCCAAATACATTGCCAAGAATCTCGATGGCTATGCACTGGAGGAAGAACTCGATCATGAGACCGGTAGCCCGCTGAGTGAAACCGCCAATGCCGTCAGCGCCTGGGCCAGCACCTGGCGTATTCCGCAGTTTCATCCTTTTGGTTTGCCCAGCATAGGCGCATATCGCGAGTGCCGTCGCATTCGTGGGCAAAGCCTGACGCAGCAGTTCGATGCGCGAACCGAAGCCGTACGCGCCGCCGCCGATACGGGAGATTTTGCCGGTTATATCAATGCTCAGGGCGGTGCTAACGTGCCGCGCAGCCGGCAGTGGGTGCGCGTAGCGCGTGATGATGCGCCCACGCTGAACAGCTATGACGAACGAGTGCAAAAGGTGGTCGGTATTTATGTCCCCCATCTGGGCCCTGATCGGGTGTACCGGACCCGTACGCTACAATGGCGCATCGTCGCTAAAAACCGCGAACCTGCGACACCTTGGAGTTCTGCCAATAACTGTGGATCCTCCTCCTTTAACGTCCCAAAACCGGCGCCCTCCGCACGTCTGACTCCAGCACAACAGCAGTATTGCCTGACTATTGCCCGCGATCTTCGGCAGACAGGCATCGTTCCGCAGCGCTGGCAGTTGGAAGTATTAGCAAGAGGAGGGAAAATCAGCTTTGACGGACAACTTGTACAATTTCCGCTAATCAATGACTGGGCCCATTTTTACTGCACAAATGATAAATCCAATCATTGACGCCTTTAGCGTTTTGCTTAATACTGTATAAATAAACAGTATACTTAAGAGAGGGCAAGAACAGTGGAAATTATGGATAAACAACAGCTAACACTGTCCCGCATCCAGTTCATCGCCGATGTTTCGCAGGCCGCGCAGTGCAGTGCCGCCGAATTTCTGATCGCCATGTCGCTGATTTCGGATCTGGCCAGCCAGGTGTTGCCAGACAATGATTATCAAGAAATATTTTACCCGGCTGACGGACAAGACTCTCGTTAAACCAGTCCCAGCTTGCACTCCCCCCCTTTTCCAACACCCGCCGCCGGCGGGTGTTTTCGTTTCTGCGTTCGGCATTTTCTCCCTTCGGTTGTGCCAGCCCATCCACAACCCCATCGCGTTGCCGACGTCTGCCCGCTACGGGAAACTGGCGCATATCCAGGGCCTCCACGCCTACCGCATTTTCCCCCACGCAGGAGCGTAATGATGAAAATTTATGCACAACAAGGCGACACCATCGACGCGATTTGCTGGCGCTATTACAGCAGCACTCAGCGTCTGGTAGAGCAGGTCTATCTCGCTAATCGCGATCTGGCCGAGGCAGGCCCGCTACTCCCCCACGGTCATCCGGTAGAACTGCCGGATCTGCCGGCGGCCGCTCAACGAGAAACCGTCAAACTGTGGGACTAAGCGATGGAAAAACTCACCTCAACGCTTGCCTACCTCACGGCGGCCTGTCTGGCCTGGATGGGGCGACATTCCACACAGGACATTGCCCTCTTGGTCGGCGCTGCGGTCGGTGTCGGTACTTTCGCAGTGAATTGGTACTACCGGCGTAAAAGTTACCAGCTGTTGAAATCGTTAAAAAAAAACGGTCTGAAACGCGGAGTCTACGATGAGCTCACTCGCTAAACGCTGCAGCGTGGCGGCTATTCTGGCCCTCGCCGCCCTGCTGCCACAGTTCAATACCCTGCACACCTCTGAACAGGGATTGCGCCTGATTGCCGATTTCGAAGGCTGCAGACTCTCCCCCTACCAGTGCAGTGCCGGGATATGGACCAACGGCATCGGCCATACCGCCGGTGTGAAATCCGGCTCCGTCATCGACGAACGTCAGGCAGCGGCCAATCTGATCGAGGATGTCCGCACCGTCGAGCTCGGCATCGCACGCTGCATGGCCGTAGAGATGCCGCAGCCGGTTTACGACGCAGTCAGCGCCTTTGCCTTTAACGTTGGCGTCAGCGCTGCCTGCAATTCCACATTGGCCACCTTTATCAAACGCCAACAATGGCAGGCGGCTTGCGATCAGCTACCGCGCTGGATCTATGTCAAGGGCGTTAAAAGCCAGGGGCTGGAGCGCCGTCGTCATGCCGAACGTGCTCTGTGCCTGCAGGGTATTCAGCGCTGATCCTGGCTGCATCGCTTCAACCACTCAAGGAGAGACATCATGCTAAAACCCGAGCAGTTGCGTACTGCGCTGACCACCGCTCTGCCAGACCTACAGACGCACCCCGATAAGCTACGCATCAGCCTGGATAATGGCCGCGTGGTCTCGACATTAGGCCCTTCGCTGTCATTCGAATACCAATACCAGCTCAATCTGACGCTGAGCGACCAGACAACCGAAGAAGACCTGGTGATGGTCACTGTCTTGGCCTGGTTGCGCAGTCACCAGCCCGACATTCTCGCCAACCCGGATAAACGTAAAAACGGTTTTGCCTTTAAACGCGACGTCAGCACCGCCGGCCAGCTTGATCTTCAGTTGCAATTGACCGAGCGCATCCAGGTAGAACAGCGCGAAGGTGCACTGCATATCACCCCTCTGGCCGAGCCGCCGGAGCCGGAAAACGTCATTCGCTTCACCCGTGTTTACCTGCACGGCGAGCTGATCAGCCAATTTCAGCAGCCATAAACTGACCCTGGGGACGGCTTCGGTTGTGCTGGCGTCAGCTAAACGCCGCCGCGTTGTCGCCCCCCTTATACGGCGGCATTCTTAACAAATGAACACAGACAACTTCGATATTCAGCGCCTGGTGCGCAACCTGATACGCATCGGCACCATCAGTGAGCTCGACCTCGAACGCGGGCGCTGTCGCGTTGCCACCGGTGGCAACCTCACCGACTGGCTTAACTGGCTAACCGGCCGAGCCGGTGACGCTCGCTGCTGGTGGGCACCCAGCGTAGGCGAACAGGTACTGGTGCTGTCGCTGGGGGGCGAGCTTGATACCGCCTTCGTGCTCCCCGGCATTTTTTCCGATGCCCATCCCGCGCCGTCAACCTCGGCTCAGGCGGCACACATCACCTTCCCTGACGGCGCGGTAATCGAATACGAACCGGCAGAGGGGGCACTGAAAGTCATGGGGATCAAAAGCGCCACCATTGAAGCCACAGAGCAGGTAAGCGTCACTGCACCGGCCATCACCTGTCGTGCAACGAGCAAGATCACGCTGGATGCCCCCGAGGTGGAATGCACCCAGCTATTAACCACCGGCACCATCGCCATCCGGCAGGGCGGCTCGATGACCGGCGATCTCAACCACTCCGGCGGTAGCATCAGTTCTAACGGCGTGGTGGTACATAGCCACACCCACGGCGGCGTGCAAAACGGCGGAGGCCAAACGGATAAACCAGCATGAATAACGCGAAATATCTTGGCATGAATCGCGGCTCAGGCCGCGCGATCACCGACATTGAACATATCCGTCAGTCAGTGAGCGACATTCTGATCACCCCAATCGGCTCACGCATCATGCGCCGCAATTACGGTTCGCTGCTGTCCGAGCTGCTGGATCAGCCGCAAAACGACGTGCTGCGGCTGCAGATTATGGCCGCCTGCTACAGCGCGCTGCTGCAGTGGGAGCCGCGCATTCAACTTAGTGGCATCACCTTTAACACTACCATCGACGGAAAAATGGTGGTCGACATTACCGGCAACCGTATCGATACGCCGGATACCTTTTCTCTTTCTGTTTCTGTGAGCTGACACCATGGCAACCATTGACCTGAGCTTATTACCCGCCCCCACGGTGGTGGATCCCCTCGACTACGAGTCGCTGCTGGCCGATCGCAAGGCCACGCTGATTTCCCTTTACCCGGAAGAACAGCGTGAAGCCATTGCACGCACGCTGACGCTGGAGTCGGAACCGATCGTCAAACTGCTGCAGGAAAACGCATACCGCGAACTGATCCTGCGCCAGCGCATCAATGAGGCCGCTCAGGCGGTGATGCTCGGCTATGCCGGTGGCAGCGATCTCGATCAGCTTGGCGCTAACTTCCAGGTTGAACGCCTGGTGGTCCAGCAGCCTGACAATACGGTCATTCCGCCGGTAGCGGCGATTATGGAGTCCGACAGCGATTTCCGCGTTCGCATCCAGCAGGCATTCGAAGGGCTGAGCGTGGCCGGCTCCAGCGGTTCCTACGAATACCACGGTCGTTCCGCCGATGGCCGGGTGGCCGACGTTTCCGCCACCAGTCCCAGCCCGGCCAACGTACTGATTTCGGTGCTGTCGCGTGAAGGTGATGGCACCGCCAGCGCCGAGCTGGTGGCAATTGTCGATAAAGCGCTAAACGATGAAGACGTGCGCCCGGTGGCGGATCGGGTCACCGTCCGCTCCGCCACTATCGTCAATTACAATATCGATGCGCTGCTCTACCTCTACCCTGGTCCGGAAGCAGAACCTATCCGCCGCGCCGCCGAAGCCAAGTTAAAAAGCTACATCAGCGCCCAACACCGTCTGGGGCGTGATATCCGTCTGTCGGCAATTTACGCCGCTCTGCACGCCGAAGGGGTGCAACGGGTGGAACTGAAAAGCCCGCAGGCCGATATCGTGCTGGATAAAACCCAGGCGTCGTACTGCGCCAGTTATCTTCTGACCGTCGGAGGCTCCGATGAGTAACCGTCTGCTGCCGGTCGGCTCTTCACCGCTGGAGGTCGCTGCGGCGGCCGCCTGCGCCGAGCTGGCCACGATGCCGGTACCGCTGCGGGAGTTGTGGAACCCGGCCACCTGCCCGGTCAACCTGCTGCCGTATCTGGCCTGGGCGTTTTCGGTCGATCACTGGGATGAGGGCTGGACGGAAGAAACCAAACGCAACGTCGTCTCCTCTGCCTTCTTCGTGCATCGCCATAAAGGCACTATCGGCGCCATCCGCCGCGTGGTCGAGCCCTTGGGCTATCTGATAAAACTGCGTGAATGGTGGGAAACCAACGCGGAACCCGGCACCTTTTCACTGGATATCGGCGTGCTGGAAAATGGCATCACCGAAGAAATGTACCTGGAAATGGAACGGATGATCGCCGACGCCAAACCGGTCAGCCGCCACTTGACCGGCCTGGCGCTGAACCTGGAGGCCGCAGGCAATATCGAGGTGGCCGGTGGTCATTACGACGCCGAGATAACCACGGTATATCCGGATTATGTCGAGTTCGCCCGTCAAATGCTGGAGGGCCACTATCAGTTTTTACAACGTAATACCGGTACCACCCTGGATTCGACCCAACAACATTTTGTTCTCAACTCAGAACATGTTCTGGCCGACTCACGCCATGAACGAGAGCTTTCACGCATGGCGGGATTGCCCAATGATGCCACCACCGAGGGGCAGGCGTTGCAAATTCTCGGCTATGCCCATGCCTTTTTGGCGACCCAACAACAGAAGTATCTGGATCAGGCCATTGCCTGTTTCGATGCTTATGTGACTCATTTTTACGACGGCGCCCCCATCCCGAAAACCCCTCAGCGTTGGGTAGCCAACTGGATCGTCAACGCCAAGGAGCCGGTGCCGGCCAACTGGCCGGTAGACAGTAAAGATCCGACGCACAGCGGTTTCAAAGGCGTCCCCATGACCTTCATTAAAGGCAAAACGCAGATCCCGCAGGGCGCGCCTTACTGGGGAGAATATCTGGATATCGCCACCTTCGCCTTTGACGGCACCCTGGCCTGGGACGCCATCAATGCGCAGGTGCGTGCGGTTGACGCCGCCGGCAACGTGGACTGGAGCAGTGACGGCAAGCGTTACGACGTGGCGTGGATCATTAACTGGCAGGGTTATCAGATTAGCGCCGACGGTGACATTCTGGCCCAGGGTCTGCCCGCCGCGCAGTTTGGTACCGTTCAACTGAAAGATGACACGCTCAGTGGCAGTCATAAGCTGAACTTCGCCAATCGTCAGCCCGTCGAGCACGGCGGCGTCATGATTGAACGTAATCAGGCTCAGCACAATCGTCCGCTGCACGTGCCGGTCCCGCACAATGCCATGGGTAATGCGGCAGACGCCGAGCTATGGTTTGCCGATGCCTGTCACCTGCTGCACAAAATCACCGGCGAGCAACGCTATTTCAATGCCTGGAAAAGCGTTGAATTCACCGCAATGGAATACACCGATATTGACGCGCAGGATAAGTTCTTCCGCCAGAGTTTGCATGCCAATACTCCCTTCACCGACGGCATCTCCTACGACTGGTCATATCCTGCCGGTGCGCCCGTCAGCTATGCACGCAATGCCGATGGCATGATCACCCTGCGCAAAGAAATTGCGTCACAGCAGTCACTGGAACAGCAATCCGTGTGGTTCCGCATCAACAACCAATCGAAAGTACGCACCAGTTTCGGCGGCGTTGATGACCAGAACCAGCCTATTTCCTGCCGGTTGCAATTGGCCATAGCAGTGGAAAAGGATGCAAAACAAACCACCGACTGGGGCATCGGTCTGCCGCAGTCCACCCAAACGCAGGTAAAAACTTACGATATCCCACTCACCAGTCTGGCGGCATTGTCCCGTAAAGATGGTAGCGATTATCTGCTGGCCGACCTGCGTGCGGTGACCGATTACGGCGGTTGCGTGATCGGCAGCCGGTTTGAAGAACAGGTTTACGATAGGCGCAGCGCAACGGTGATCAATGCCAGCTACCCCAACGATGACGCTGGCATGGTGATCGGCGCCTGGCTGACCGCCGAGGAACGTTTTCCGGTAAACCAACTGGTTTATCGTGCTGATGCCGACTTCAATCTGCGGCTTGAGGACGACGATAAATGGCGCTGGTACTGGATGCTGCCCGCCACCGAGGGTAAATGGAAGTTGGCAACCTTTGACCCGACTGCTGCGGTGCTGAGCGGCTATCAGCCAGACCATCAGGATGGCGATGAGAAACCTGCCCGTCCTGATTTCAGCACGGTGGATCAGGTCACTATCCTGCAAGACGGCAATGTAGCGAACGCTAACTTCAGCTACTACGTACTGAATGATATTCCGCCAACCTTCAACGCCGACGACGGTTACACCATCAAATATCGCGTCACGTTACAGGCGGAAAATCCTTATACCGCGCTTTTGGGGGATTGCACCCTGCTGGGCCATCGTCAGGACAGCCTGTTCTGCACGCCCGGCGTGATCCCCTTTTCCAATATCTATCAGGCAGACAGCCAACAGTTCGACGGCTGGCACGGCATGCCTTATCCAGGCTACCAATACCCCTTTATTTTCGTGCATGCCGACGCCGATCCCGACGGCCTGATGCTGAACAACATGACCGAATTCCTGTGGCAGTCACAGCAATGGTACCAGCAGCAGTTTGGCGTATTGGGGCCAGGAGCTTCCGCTTATATCTGGAATCGCTGGGACAACCTGAGCTATGGCAATGCGGACAGCTGGACCATGTATCACTGGGGCGATGGCACCGCCTGGTCTGGTTATCAGCCGCGAGCTTTCTTTGGCGCTGCACGCGCCTGGCATGAGCTGACACTGGCGGGTAAAACACCGCCGGCCAAATTGGTCAGCTATGTCGAAAACTGGCTGCGCTGGCTGATCGGCTTTACCCAGGACTCAGGCGGTATTACACCGACCGATTTCCCGATGACGGGTATCCCGCAGCCCAACAAACATGATTTTACAGGCCATATGTGCGGCCTGTGGTTGGCTGGCGCCGTGCTGACAAAAATGGCCGGCAGTGAGATTACCGGCACCGAACATTTTATCGAACAATGCGTTACAGAGTTACAGAAGAATTATCTCGCCACTGGGGATGTGATGGATGGCGCCTGGTCACCGGCACCACGTCCCGGCACGGACAACGGGATGTTCTTCGGTTTTTGGTCGGGTGAAATCCTGCGCGGATTGAGCCTGTATGTGATGTACAAGAACGGCCTGAATGACCTGGCCGACAAACAAAAGAGAGCAACGACATGACAGCAAAATATCGCGCCCTGCTCACCGATCAGGGTAAAGCGCTGCTGGCTAACGCCGCGGCAACCGGCCAGAAGCTGGAGATCACCCAGATGGCGGTCGGCGATGGCGGTGGCTCAGCCACTCTGCCCAGCGAAAGCCAAACCAAGCTGGTGAATGAAAAACGCCGGGCGGTGCTCAATTCCCTGCAGGTTAACGCCGACAGCAGCAACCAGGTGATCGCCGAGCAGGTGATCCCGGAAGATACCGGTGGCTGGTGGATCCGTGAATTGGGGTTGTACGATAAAAATGGCGTACTGGTGGCCGTGGCTAATACACCAGACACTTACAAGCCATTGCTGGCCGAAGGTGCCGGTCGTACTCAGGTAGTGCGCATGGTCCTGCTGGTCAAAGGTGACGCCAGCGCGGTGATTGTGGCAGACAAAACCGCCGTGCTGGTTTCCCGCGATACGCTGGATGCGGCTATCGCCGAACATGCCCGTTCACGTAACCACCCGGATGCCACCCTGCTGGCCAAAGGCTTCACCCAACTGAGCAGCGACAGCAACAGCAACAACGAAGTTCTGGCAGCGACGCCAAAAGCGGTGAAAGCGGTTAATGACGAGGTCAAAAAACGTCTGCCACTGAGTGGGGGTGATATCACCGGTTTGGTAAGAATGAGTTATAAAACGGGTATCTACGGCCTGGACGCTGCCGGCGCGCAAAACAATATGGTCATGCTCGGGAACCAAACCTACCCTAATGCCGTATTATTGGGTGGTAGTAATGTTCCCTCCATTATTATCTCGCAAACCAACCCACAAACGCTGGTAGCCGGTAAGCCTTATACATTTTTTCACACGGGTTTTAAACCTACGGCGGCGGATGTTGGGGCCTACAATAAGGCCGATGCCGACGGCAAATTTGTCAAACAGAGCGGCGATACCATTACCGGTGGCCTGACGGTGAATGGCTCCATCGAAACAAAATCTGGGCTGACCACTCCGTCATTATCAGTGAATGGCTCAACCACTATCTCAGGTGGACTTACAGCCAAGGCTAGTGTGGAACTTTACGGTTCTACTCCATATATAGATTTTCACTATGATAATAGCACCGGTAATTTTGACACCAGATTAGTTAATGACAATAAAGGGATATTGTCTTTCCACGGTTCAGAATATTATGTTAATGGAAAGTTGAGTGTAACCGGCGATGTTTGGTTTGGTGGCGCTACAAATATTAACGGCCCCACTATTCTCTATAATTCTGAATTTATTCACAAACGAGGGAATATAACTTACGCTGACGGTAATCGACAAACCAATGGTTTTCGCCTTCAAGGCCAAGGGGATCTGCTTACCGACATTTACCATTACGAAAAGGTTGGCAGTTATCACGAATTTGGCTTTCATGTAGCTAATGGCGGAGCTGATGGTTGGTTCACTTTCCGCAACAACGGTGAGTTTCGTGCTAATGGCGCAGTCTTCGCTGCAGGAGCGACGTTTCAAACAGACGGTAATATTAATGGCAGCATCTGGGGAGGCTATTTAAATAATTATCTTGACAGAAGCTATGTGCGTGACATTCGCCTGGCTAGTCGAGGAACTATTCTCACCGATGGCAATATGACTGAGGCCCCTTCAGGAGCGGTAATAACCGGCGGCAACGGTAATGAAGGAAATCAACTTGGGTATATGTATTATCGCATGTTGCAAAAACACATTAACAACAACTGGTATACGGTGGCTTACGCATGAAAAATCTCGGCCCATTTTTTACTTATAAACCTGAGAAAGGCACACCTCAGGCAATCCTTTCAGGAAGTTCAAATATATTGTTTATGAAAGACAAAAACGGAGATGATTGGTATGACGTGCAACATCACTTCAATGAAAAAACACTGAAAATAGTTTTCGATAGTAGCGGAATTATACATAGCGCCAGTTACGATGCATCTAGCTTATGGCCCATTGATGCATTTGTCGCTGAAATTTCAGCCAGTGATATTCCGGATAAATTCCCACTCCCGATTAAGGGACTAGACTGGCAATTCAATGGGAAAGAGATAGAACCGCGAACTTATACCGCTGAGCAATTAAAAATTCAGGCAAAATATGAAAAAGATACTTTGCTGAACCAGGCGGCGAAAGAAATTGCACCTCTAAAGGATGCTGCCGACCTCAATATTGCCACTCCAGGTGAACTTGAACATCTGAAAACCTGGATGCTATATAGGGTGATGCTCAGCAGAGTCGATCCAGGCTTGGCCCCAGACATCGACTGGCCGCAGCCGCCACAATAATCGCACCTTCAACGCCCCGCCCGGGGCGTTTTTTTATCTTGATTTTCCTGCTGTTGTACCAGTTCTCATACATACCCAATGAGATGCGCGGCCCCATCGCGAAGGGCATTCTGTTGTTACCAACCACAAACGGAGTAATGCTATGGGTGATTATCACCACGGCGTGCGTGTCCTCGAAATCAATGAAGGCACCCGCGTAATTTCCACCGTCTCGACGGCGATTATTGGCATGGTTTGTACTGCAGAAGATGCCGATGCCAGCCTGTTCCCTCTCAACACTCCGGTGTTGATCACTGACGTTCTGGCCGCCAGTGGCAAGGCCGGCAAAAATGGCACCCTGACACGCTCGCTGCTGGCGATTGCCGAGCAGGCCAAACCGGTCACCGTCGTGGTACGTGTGGCAGAAGGCAAAGACGAGGCCGAAACCACCTCCAATATCATTGGCGGCGCCGATGAAAACGGTAAATACACCGGCATGAAAGCCTTGCTGGCGGCACAGGCCGAACTGGGTGTGAAGCCACGTATCCTGGGTGTGCCAGGCCACGACAACCTGGAGGTAGCAACCGCACTGGCCGGTATCTGCCAACAACTGCGTGCCTTTGGTTATATCAGCGCTTACGGCTGCAAGACCGTCTCCGACGCCATCAAGTACCGCGCAGGCTTTAGCCAACGCGAACTGATGTTGATCTGGCCAGATTTTGTTAACTGGAACACCACCACCAACAGCAGCGACATCGCATACGCCACCGCTCGTGCACTGGGTCTGCGCGCCAAGATTGACCAGGAGACTGGCTGGCATAAAACCTTGTCCAACGTCGGCGTCAACGGCGTCAGCGGTATTTCAGCCAGCGTATTTTGGGATCTGCAAACCGTCGGCACCGACGCTGACCTGTTGAACGAAGCCTGCGTCACCACCCTGATCCGCAAAGATGGCTTCAAGTTTTGGGGCTCACGCACCTGTTCCGACGATCCATTATTCCAGTTCGAAAACTATACCCGTACCGCGCAGGTATTGGCTGACACCATGGCCGAAGCTCATCTGTGGGCAGTTGACCGCCCAGTTACGCCAACGCTGATCCGCGACATGATCGACGGCATCAAAGCCAAGTTCCGCGAGCTGAAATCCGCCGGACTGATCATTGACGGCGACTGCTGGTACGACGAAAGCGCCAACGATAAAGAAACCCTGAAGGCCGGCAAACTGTTTATCGATTACGACTACACCCCGGTACCGCCGCTGGAAGATTTAACCCTGCGCCAGCGCATCACCGACCGTTACCTGGCGAACTTCGCCGCGTCCGTGAACAGCTAAGGAGACCTGAATAATGGCACTGCCAAAAAAACTGAAATATCTGAACCTGTTTAACGACGGCTTCAACTACATGGGTGTGGTCTCGGCCATGACCCTGCCAAAACTGACCCGTAAGCTGGAAAAATTCCGCGGCGGCGGCATGAGCGGCGCAGCCTCGGTGGACTTCGGTCTGGATGACGATGCGCTGGTAGTCGAATGGACCATGGGCGGCATCGATGAGCTGGTGCTGAAACAGTGGGGCCGCGTCGACGCGGTACCGTTGCGCTTTACCGGTTCTTTCCAGCGTGACGACACCGGTGAAGTATCGGCACTCGAAGTCGTGATGCGCGGTCGCCACAAAGAAATCGACAGCGGTGACTTCAAACAAGGCGAAGACACCGAGACCAAGGTTTCTACCGACTGTACCTACTTCAAACTGAGCATCGACGGCAAAGAGCTGATCGAGATCGATACCGTCAACATGATTGAAAAAGTCGACGGTGTGGATCTGCTGGCGGCCCACCGCCGCGCTATCGGCCTGTAATTCATCACCTCAATGGCCAGCCTTGGTGCTGGCCCTGTTTCCCTGACAATAATTGGATACCCCCATGGAACTGAATGCATCCCCAGAAAATACCGTAATGCTGGAAACCCCGATCAAACGCGGTGACAGCGAGATCCGTGAAGTACAGGTCACCAAACCGAATGCAGGCAGCCTGCGCGGTATTGGTCTGGCGGCACTGGCCAACGCCGACGTCGACGCCCTGATCACCATCCTGCCGCGCGTCACCTACCCGAACCTGACCAAGGAAGAGTGTGCACGCCTGGAGCTGCCGGACCTGATCGCGCTGGCCGGACAGGTGATCGGTTTTTTGTCACCGAAATCGGCCGAGTAAACATCGACCCCGTTCTGACCGTGGACGATCTGATGGCGGACATCGCAGTGATTTTTCACTGGCCGCCATCAGAGATGAACGGCATGACGCTGACAGAGCTGATGGAATGGCGCTATAAGGCCCTTCAACGTAGTGGAGTAAATACAGATGAGTAGCAGCGGCAGCAAAAAAACGTTGGCAAACGCGGACACCAGCATCCGCAACCAGCAAAAGCGGCTAAAAACAGAACAAAAAAAACAGACTCAACTAACCCAATTACTGAAGATAAAAGCGGCGCAAGCCGACGTACTGATTGAGCTTGATGCGATTCAAAATACCCGTATGGCTTTGCCCACGTTTTTATCTTCCCCCAAAGATATTGAAACAACGCAGCAGGCGAATCTCAATCACGTCGTGCAAAAGGCCCGTGGAGCCATTTTATCGCTCCAGCAAGGCCATCTGGAAAAACAGCTCCAGGGCAAAGGGATTGATACCGCCAATTTAACCGGCGCCCAGCAACGCTCACAAGAAAATTCAGAGACCGCCCAAAACCTTCTTAGCCGCCAACAAGGTGTCCGCCAAAAACTGCGTCAGCAAAGACGCACAAAAGTGCTTGGTGATTTTCAAACCCGACAGAACGGAATTGGAAAGATTCGCGATGTTGCTTCAAAGGGGTTGGGACTGGCAGGTACTGCCTTCAATACGGGTAAAGATTTGCTGGCACCGGGTATGAAGTTTGAAAAGCAGATGTCCGGTATGCAGGCGCAGTTGGGATTAAACAAAGACGACCACCGGTTAACAGCCCTGCGCCAGCAGGCAACCGGCAGGGTGTCCAAGGGACAGTCCCCGCAGGAGGTCGCTGAAACGCAATCCGCTCTGGCCGCCGCTGGCTACAACCCTCAGGAAGTTTTGGCTGCGGCCCCCGCAGCACTGAATCTGGCCAAGGCCAGCGGCAGCAGCATCGAGGAGGCAGTAAAAGCTCTATCGGGTATCCAGCAGGCGTTTCAGCTGCCGGCCGATCAGGCTGGAAATATCGCCGATATAATGGCCAAAGCCAGCAGCAGCTATCAGTGGAGCCTTGATGAGTTCGATAAAAAAATACGGACAGCCGCACCGGCAGCCCTCCAGAGTGGACAGAGCCTGGAGCAAACCGCCGCACAGTTGGCCCCACAAGGGCACAGCCTGGGAAACGTCGATGGCGCGGCTCAGGCGATGGTCACCGTACGGGGGGATAATCTGGATGGCGATATCAAGAAACTGTTCGCCAACTGGGACAGCATTCGCATAGATCTTTTCGACGGCCAGAATTCATCTCTGCGCCAACTCACACAAATCGCGACCGGCTGGCTCAACACCCTGGGCCAATGGTCAAAAGAAAACCCTACGTTAGCCAATAGCCTGATGACCGTTGCCATTGCAATCACTGCACTGATTGGCGGCCTGTCAGCCATAGGTACCTTTATCGTGCCGGCGCTGAGCGCCATTAACATGCTGATGGCCGGTGCGGGTCTACTGGGCACCGTATTCACTTCCGTTGGCGGCATGATAGCCGGAGTCTTTGCTACCCTCAGCCTGCCCATTGTCGCCGTAGTCGCAGCGATCGTCGGAGGAGCCGCCTTAATCTATAAATATTGGGAACCGATTAGCGCCTTTATCGGTGGAGTCGCGGAAAGTTTCAGTACGGCAATGGGTCCTATTGGTGATGCATTTTCTCCAGTGATTACAGCCTTCAACAGCGTCATGGACAAGTTAAAACCGGTCTATAACTGGTTTATGCAATTATTGACACCGATAAAAAGCACTCAGGAAGAACTGAACACCGCAGCGGCTTACGGAAAAATGCTGGGCGAATGGCTGGTTTGGGCATTCAGGCTGCCCGGCGATGCGCTTAACCAGTTGATTGGCTTAATCGGCAGGGCGCGAGGCATCATTGATTCGGCCATTGGATGGTTTAGCAATGAAAAAAGCGATCCAACCTCGGAAAAATATGACAGTAGCCTCTCCCCCAGCGGTGGCGTGCTGAGCTTGGGCAACGAAAACTATCGTGCCGTTCGCCCAACCGCTCCCCCTAACCTTTCAGATAACAGCGTACGGACCAATAACGTCTCTATCAACGTACCGGAGGGAACTACGCGTGACGAAATGGAACGCGTAGTCCGTTCAGCCATGATGGACATCGAAAATACTCGCCGTAATCAGCACCTCAGCGCTTATGCGCAGGTATAAGGAGCCAGACTAATGATGCTAACACTGGGACTGTTCGTATTTATGTTACGCACCCTGCCCTACCAAGCTATGAACCGTCAGTTGAGCTATCGCTGGCCAACAGGAAGCCGCGTCGGCCAAAGACCAAGCGCTCAATTTCTGGGGGTGGATGGTGAAACTATCACCTTAAGCGGACAACTGATGCCTGAGCTAACCGGAGGTAGGCTTTCTTTACTTGCCCTGCAAACCATGGCCGAACAGGGGCGTGCCTGGCCGCTTATCGAAGGCAGCGGCACCATTTACGGCATGTTTGTGATCGAGAAAATCACTCAAGACAGCAAAGAATTTTTCGCTAACGGCCAACCACGCCAAATTTCCTTCACCATCACATTAAAACGCGTGGATGAATCGCTACATGCCATGTTCGGTGATTTGCGTCACCAGGCTGGCGACCTGTTGGCGAAAGCGCAAAAAGCGACGGGAATGTCATTATGATCGCCGATGTTTATCAGCCCATGGGGGCCAAACCGGCCCCCGACTTTATCCTGACGCTGGCGGATAAAGACATTACCAACGATGTCCGTCAGCGGCTGATCTCGTTAAACATGGTAGATAATGGCGGCCTGAGCGCCGATCAATTGACCGTTAATCTGGACGACAGCGATGGCCTGATGTCCCTGCCCAGCCGGGGAGCCATTCTGGAGTTGTTTCTTGGCTGGAATAACTCGGCGCTGGTTGGCCAGGGCAAGTTTATTGTCGATACTATCATCCACTCTGGCGCTCCCGATCTCATCTCAATCACAGCTCGTAGCGTTGATTTTCGCGGCTCACTGAACGAATCCCGCAGCGAGTCTTATTCAGACAAGACCTTTGGCGAAATCGTGCAACAAATTTCAACGCGTAATGGGCTGAACGAACCCTATTTGAGCGATGAGTTGGCTGCAATAAAGATTGCGCATATCGACCAAACCAATGAGACCGATGTTCAATTTCTTTCCCGGTTAGCCTTGGTAAATAGTGCACGAGTGACTATCAAATACCAGCGCCTGCAGTTTATCAAACCCGGGTTTGGTCGCAGCCCGCGTGGCGAGCCAAACCCAATAAAAACACTGACCCGCAGTGACGGCGACACTCACCGTTTTGAACTGAAAGATCGCGGCGGTTACACCGGTGTCAGCGCCAGTTGGCTGAATACCGAACATCCGGATCGAGCCAACAGCAGCGTACAAGTAGAGCGGGAAATCCCGCAGGCAAACGCCAGTACATCCCGGCATCCTGCCGCCAAATTCGCTGACAAAATAGCTACCGCGCCACAGCAAACCAGTAGCTACATGGTCGGTAAAGAAAAGCAGGTCTACCACATTGCAAAAATCTATCGTGATAAAGAAACCGCCATGCGGGCAGCTCAGTCACTGTTTGAGCAATTACAAAGAGGGATCGCAACCTTTAGTATCAGCCTGGCCACCGGACAGCCAGATCTGTTCCCTGAGACTCCCATCCGAGTTTATGGTTTTAAGGAAGCTATCGATCAGCAACTGTGGGTGGTTAATAAGATCACTCATACCTTAAGCAACAGTGGCTTCTTCAGTAATCTGGAACTTAACGTCTACATTGAGGGTGTTGAGATCACTACCAAAGAAAATTAATCTCGCTTTCGAAAATCTAATCTTGTTTTTGCAAGTTATTGAGCTATTATAAGTCATATAACTTGATGCAGTCGAAAGAGGGATTCAACTATGATGCACTGTCCACTTTGCGGTAGCGTGGCCCATACTCGCTCCAGTCGCTACCTGAGTGAAGCGACCAAAGAGCGCTACCACCAATGCCAGAACATTAACTGTAGCTGCACCTTTGCCACGCATGAGTCCGTCGCGCGGGTGATTGTGAAGCCTGGCGATATTATTCCGGCTCAGCCGCACCCGGAAAAAGCCAAGCCGCGCGCCGCCGCGCTGTAACGCAAAGAGCCTGCCACCGCAGGCTTTTTTATATCTACGGAAACCTACTTTTCCGAAAACAAAATCTTGCAAATGCAATCAACAGATTTTAAGCATAAAAAAAGGGGTCGGCATATTGCCAACCCCTTCATAGTTATTAACTTTTGGATGCAGCGTTAGCCGACGCGGTTCAGACGCTCTTTGATACGAGCAGACTTACCAGTACGCTCACGCAGATAGTACAGTTTGGCTTTACGAACGGCACCACGACGTTTAACAGCAATGCTGTCAATTACTGGTGAGTGAGTCTGGAATACACGCTCAACACCTTCGCCGTTGGAAATCTTACGAACAGTGAATGCAGAGTGCAGACCGCGGTTACGGATAGCGATAACCACGCCCTCGAATGCCTGCAGACGTTTTTTGCTACCTTCAACGACCCATACCTTAACTTCCACGGAATCACCCGGACGGAATGCAGGTACGTCTTGCTTCATCTGCTCTTGTTCAATTTGCTTAATAATGTTGCTCATAATATGTCTCTTACCCTAGGTAAACTGATATATCGGTCCCGTCGAGCCAATTGCTCAGACGTTCCCTTCATAGTCCTGCTGCTTGGTCTGATGTTCCCGTTGGAACTCAGCCAGCAACACCGCTTGCTCGTCAGTCAGAGCTAGGCTTTCCAGAAGTTCAGGTCTTCTAAGCCAGGTACGGCCCAGCGACTGCTTTAAGCGCCAGCGACGTATCTCGGCATGGTTGCCCGACAGTAGAACTGGCGGAACCTCCATCCCTTCCAACACCTCAGGACGGGTATAGTGCGGGCAGTCCAGCAATCCATCGGCAAAAGAATCCTCTTCTGCTGAAGCCTGATGGCCCAGCACACCCGGTATAAAGCGGGCGACTGAATCAATCAGGGTCATTGCCGGCAGTTCCCCGCCGCTGAGGACGTAATCGCCGATTGACCATTCTTCATCAATTTCGGTTTGGATTACGCGCTCGTCTACCCCTTCATAACGACCGCACACCAGAATCATCTTCGGGTTGGCCGCCAGTTCGCACACGCCGGTTTGATCCAGCTTGCGCCCCTGAGGTGACAGATAAATCACCTTTGCTCCCTCGCCTGCCGCTGCTTTTGCTGCATGAATGGCTTCCCGCAAGGGTTGCACCATCATCAGCATTCCCGGGCCGCCGCCATAAGGGCGATCGTCCACGGTACGATGCCGGTCGTAGGTGAAGTCACGTGGACTCCAACACTGCACGCTCAGCAGGCCATTTTTTACTGCCCGGCCAGTCACCCCGTAATCGGTGATCGCGCGGAACATCTCAGGAAACAGGCTTACAATACCAATGAACACAAGCCAATCCCCATACTGTCATTCCACTTGTTTCGACCGTTTAATTCGGAGGTCAAAAACCAGGATCCCAATCTGCTTCAATCACGCGAGCAGTGAGATCGACTTTCTTGATAACCTGCCCATGAAGAAACGGGACCAACCGCTCCTTCATACCGAATGCATCTTTCAGGTTTGCCCGCACGACCATGACGTCGTTAGAACCGGTTTCCATCATATCGATGACTTTACCCAGTTCGTATCCGGAAGTGGTGACTACCTGGCAGCCCATAAGGTCTTTCCAGTAGTAATCATCGCCTTCCAGCGGAGGCAACTGCTCGGAATCTACGACAATTTCGCAATTGGTCAGTAAATTCGCAGCATCCCGATCGTCAATGCCTTTGACCTTGATGATCAGATCCTGACTGTGGCGTTTCCAGTCTTCCAACTCGACAAACTGCCACTGACCAGAGCGCTGGATTAACCAGGGCTGATAGTCAAATATGCTTTCGGCGTTCTCGGTGGATGAAAACACTCTGAGCCAACCACGGATGCCGTAAGTAGACCCCATCTTACCGAGTACAATCGGCTGCTTAGGTGCTACCGGTTTGAGTTGCTTGCTCATTGCCACCACCGCGACAGATTAAGCTGCTTTCTTAGCGTCTTTGATCAGCGCATGAACGCGATCAGAAACGGTAGCACCCAGACCAACCCAGTGCTCAATGCGATCCAGGTCCAGACGCAGTGCTTCAGCCTGACCAGATGCGATTGGGTTGAAGAAACCTACACGCTCGATGAAACGACCATCACGAGCATTGCGGCTGTCGGTCACTACTACTTGATAGAACGGACGCTTTTTTGCGCCGCCACGTGCCAAACGAATTGTTACCATAACATCCTCTTTAGTTAATAAAACAGCCGGGCCCCATTGAGGGAACGGGGCCCGGTTGCAATATAAAAAGCCCGAAAATTTTACTCATTTTGGCGCAAAAAGCAATCGAAAGCGTAGATCGTCGTCAACTACTTTTTTTCGCCAGTAATATTTCGGGCGGTTTTCACCGCGAACGGCAAATGCTTAAACAGGCTCACCCCAGAGGGCAAGCGGCTGTCAGCGGCCAGGGAAGCCCGGCGGCATCATACCTTTCATGCCGCGCATCATCTTCGCCATTCCGCCTTTCTTCATCTTTTTCATCATGCGTTGCATGTCGTCGAACTGCTTTAACAAGCGGTTAACATCCTGCACCTGCATGCCGGAACCCACCGCAATACGACGCTTGCGCGAACCTTTGATGATTTCCGGTTTGGCGCGCTCTTTCAGCGTCATCGAGTTGATCATCGCCTCCATGCGCACCAAAACCTTGTCGTCCATCTGCGATTTTACATTGTCCGGCAGTTGGCCGGCGCCGGGCAGTTTGCTCAGCATGCTGGCCATACCGCCCATGTTACGCATCTGCTTGAGCTGCTCCAGGAAGTCGGTCAGATCGAAACCGTCGCCCTTTTTCAGCTTGTTAGCCAGTTTTTCCGCCTGTTCGCGGTCAACTTTGCTTTCGATATCTTCGATCAGCGACAGTACGTCGCCCATGCCGAGAATGCGTGACGCCACGCGGTCCGGATGGAATGGCTCCAGCGCTTCGGTTTTCTCGCCCACGCCGAGGAACTTAATCGGTTTGCCGGTAATGTGACGGATGGACAGCGCAGCACCGCCGCGCGCATCACCATCGACCTTGGTCAGCACCACGCCGGTCAGCGGCAGCGCCTCGTTAAAGGCCTTGGCGGTGTTGGCCGCATCCTGGCCGGTCATGGCGTCGACCACAAACAGGGTTTCCACCGGCTTGATCGCCGCGTGCACCTGTTTGATCTCATCCATCATCGCTTCGTCAACGTGCAAACGGCCGGCGGTATCGACGATCAGAACATCGTAGAATTTCAGCTTGGCCTGTTGCAGTGCACGGTTAACGATGTCGATCGGCTTGTCTTTAACATCGGACGGGAAGAAGTCGATGCCGACGCTTTCCGCCAGCGTTTCCAACTGTTTGATCGCCGCGGGGCGATAAACGTCAGCGGAAACCACCAACACTTTTTTCTTCTGTTTTTCTTTCAGGAACTTGCCGAGCTTGGCGACGCTGGTGGTTTTACCGGCGCCCTGCAGGCCCGCCATCAGCACCACTGCCGGCGGCTGTGCCGCCAGGTTCAGCTCGGTGTTCACTTCGCCCATCGCGGAAATCAGTTCGCTCTTGACGATTTTTACAAACTCTTGCCCCGGCGTCAGGCTTTTGTTGACTTCATGGCCAACCGCGCTTTCTTTTACGCGATTGATAAAGTCCCGCACCACCGGCAGCGCAACGTCCGCTTCCAGCAATGCCATGCGCACTTCACGCAGGGTTTCCTTGATATTTTCTTCGGTCAGCCGCCCACGGCCGCTGATATTGCGCAGGGTGCGCGACAAACGATCGGTTAAATTTTCAAACATCGTCTCTTGCTCAACGTGTAATGACAGGCCGCTCTGGCGACATAATTGCGGCGATTATAACACGAAGCTAAGAGGATCTCTGCCTCAGCGTTGGAGATCGGTTGGAGTGGGACGCGCACGACGCTATACTGACAATCCAATTCACCACGCCGAAGCAAAATTAAACGCTATGCCAGTTTTCTCCATTGTGGCTTTGATCGCCTACCTGCTCAGCCTTGGACTGATTATTCCCAGCTTGTTGCGGAAGAACAGCGCATACCGTCGGCTTGCTCTCGTCTCGGCGGTGGTGGCACTGGTTTGCCACGCCATCGCACTGCAGCAGCGTATTTTTGACGTTAGCGCCGGACAAAATCTCAGCTTGCTGAACATCGGTTCGATAGTCAGCCTGATCATCTGTTCGGTCATGACCTTTGTTGCCTCGCGCGACCGCGGCTGGTTCCTGCTGCCGATTGTTTATAGCTTCGCGATGATCAATCTGGCCTTCGCCAGCTTTATGCCGGGTGAGTTCATTACCCATCTTGAAGCCAGTCCGGAACTGATGGTGCATATTGGCCTGGCGCTGTTCTCCTACGCTACGCTGATTATTGCCGCGCTGTATGCGCTGCAACTGGCCTGGCTGGACTACCTGCTGAAAAACAAAAAGCTGTCGTTCAGCGCCGACATGCCACCGCTGATGAGCATCGAACGCAAAATGTTCCACATCACCCAGATCGGTGTCGTGTTGCTCACGCTCACGTTATGCACCGGCCTGCTGTATATGGATAACCTGTTCAGCAAAGAAAACGTGCACAAGGCCGTGCTGTCGATCATGGCATGGTTTGTCTATATCGTTTTGCTGTGGGGCCATTACCATGAAGGCTGGCGTGGCCGCCGTGTCGTGTGGTTCAGCTTTGCCGGCGCCTTTCTGCTAACGCTGGCCTACTTCGGCAGCCGTCTGATCCAGCAAGTGATGGTTCGCTAAGCCCTCAGGCTATCTTTCTCCATACATAAGGAATACCGCGTTGGAGCACGTTTCGACAGGAACCCTGATCATTATCCTGGTGGTTATGATCGTGGTTTCCGCTTACTTCTCAGCATCCGAAACCGGCATGATGACGCTAAACCGCTATCGTCTCCGTCATCTCTCCAAGCAGGGCAACCGCTCTGCCCGCCGGGTCGAAAAACTGCTGCAAAAACCGGATCGTCTGATTGGCCTGGTGCTGATCGGCAATAATCTGGTCAACATTCTCGCCTCGGCGCTGGCAACCATTGTCGGTATGCGCCTATATGGCGATTTCGGCGTAGCCATCGCCACCGGTATCCTGACCTTTGCCGTGCTGCTGTTCGCCGAAGTGTTGCCGAAAACCTTCGCTGCGTTATATCCGGAGCGCATCGCCTTCCCCAGCAGCGTTCTGCTGGCACCACTGCAGAAGGTGATGTTTCCGCTGGTATGGCTGCTTAATGGCATCACCACGCTGGTCTTGCGCCTGTTCGGCATCCACACCAACGTGCGGGTCAGCGATGCCGTCAGCAAGGATGAGTTGCGCACCATCGTTAATGAATCCCACTCACAGATTTCTCGCCGCAATCAGGACATGTTGATTTCCGTGCTGGATCTGGAGAAGGTAACGGTTGACGACATCATGGTGCCCCGCAACGAGATCGTCGGCATCGATGTCAACGACGACTGGAAGTCGATCATGCGTCAGCTCACCCACTCGCCGCACGGTCGCATCGTGCTGTATCGCGGCTCACTGGACGATGCTATCGGTATGCTGCGGGTGCGTGAAGCCTACCGCCTGATGACCGAGAAGAAAGAGTTCAACAAAGAGAACCTGCTGCGCGCCGCCGACGAGATTTACTACGTGCCTGAAGGCACGCCGCTTAACGTCCAACTGGTGAAATTCCAGCGCAACAAAGAGAAAGTCAGCATCGTGGTGGACGAGTACGGTGATATTCAGGGGCTGGTGACGGTCGAAGATATCCTGGAAGAAATCGTCGGTGATTTCACCACCTCCATGTCGCCAACGCTGGCGGAAGAGGTCAATCCACAAAGCGACGGTTCGGTCCTGATCGACGGTACCGCCAACGTGCGCGAGTTAAACAAGGCATTCAACTGGACGCTGCCGGCCACCGATGCACGCACCATTAACGGCATGCTGCTGGAGGAGCTTGAGGAGATCCCTGAGGTGGGCACCCGGGTTCGGGTTGGCCATTACGACGTCGACATCCTCGACGTGCAGGACAACATGATCAAACAGGTGCGGGTCACGCCGATAAAATCGCTGCAATCGAGCGTTCAACAACACTGACCGCCCACCAGAAAGGAAAAAAGACGCGAACATCGCGTCTTTTTTTATCGCTGTAGCCCGGTGACGAACTAGATGTGCAGTTCCTGCAGCTTCTCTTTCGGCAGCGCCAGCTCTTCGTTGTGGTTCACTACCACGTCGTGGTCAAGGATGTGCTTGGCGATTTCCTGCGCTTCTTCCAGTGAGTGCATGTGGTAAGTACCGCACTGGAACTCATTCAGCTCAGGAATTTTACGCTGATCGGTCACTTTCAGCACGTCACTCATCGCAGCTTTCCAGGCATCGGCAACTCGCTGCTCTTCCGGCACGCCAATCAGGCTCATGTAGAAGCCGGTACGGCATCCCATCGGGGAGATATCGATAATCTCAACGCCCTGGCCATTCAGATGGTCACGCATAAAACCGGCAAACAGGTGTTCCAGCGTATGGATGCCACGCTCAGGCATCACTTCCAGATTCGGGCGGCAAAAACGCAGATCGAATACGGTGATGGTATCGCCATGAGGAGTTTTCATGGTTTTCGCAACGCGGACAGCCGGGGCTGCCATGCGGGTATGGTCTACGGTGAAGCTATCCAGCAGTGGCATTTCGTTACCTCCTCGTAAAAGAGTATTTATTTCGAAACTTTTTTATCTATCCAGGAAACCTTTTCTAACTCAGCGAGTCTGAATATGTGAAAGACGCGCATTTGTTATCATCATCCCTGTCATCAGAGATGCATATTTGGCCACATTGATGTGGCCTTTTTCTTTTTCAGCTCCCGCCATGCAGCTTCAGGAACTCTTCAAAGCTTAGCGTATCACTGGCTTCTACGTTACGTTGGCGCTGCCATGAGGCTTCCTGCTCCTTCGCCAATTCGGCTTCAGTCAGGATTTCCAACGGCTCTTCAATCAGCATCTGACGGTATTGCTCAGCTAACTGCAGGCCCACACGACCGGTGCCCTCTTCCTTCATCGCTTTCAGGATACGGGCCGAGAACGTCAGTTCCGGATCGTCAAACGCTGCGACCAGTTCGTCACACACCTGCTGATACTGGCGATCGCCGGCTTCGCTATCCAACACTTCCGCCACGCGGCGCAAATCATCGAACAAGGCTTTGCCTACTTTTGCCAATGGCTCACGGCTGTCATCGCAACCTATGCCAATGGTCTGTCCCGGTTTACGCCCTTCGAGGATCACCCGGTTCCAGTTTTTGCGCGTGCAGAGCAATTCATCACTGCTCATCTCTGGCGCATCGGCCAACACACACCATATCAGGAACAGGTCCAGGAAACGTGCCTGTACCGCATCCACACCGATTGGCGAGAACGGGTTGATGTCCAGCGAGCGAACTTCGATGTATTCGATACCGCCGCGCAGCAGCGCATCTGACGGTGTCTCACCGCTTTTAGTCACCCGCTTCGGCCGGATTGGTGCATAGAGTTCGTTTTCGATCTGCAGCACGTTACTGTTCAACTGCAGATGACGATCGCCATCTTTCACACCTAATTTGGCAAACTCTTCCGAAGGCGTAACAATCGCCCGCTTCAGGCCTTCAACATAACTTTGCAGATCGTTAAAGGTAATGCCCAGATTGCTTTGTGATTTATTGGTGTAACCCAGGTCACTCAAGCGTAGCGAAGTGGCATACGGCAGATAACACATACCCTGTTCTGTACGCTCAAACGGCAACGCGGTCTCGCGCCCTTTGAGGAACGAGGAACAGATCGCCGGCGATGCGCCGAACAGATACGGGATCACCCAGCCAAAACGATAATAGTTGCGGATCAGACGGAAATAGCCCGCTGAAATCTGTTCCTTACCGCTTTCTGCGTCTTTAACGCCGGCCCATGCCTGCCAGAACTCCAGCGGCAGGGAGAAGTTGTAGTGCACGCCGGAAATGGTCTGCATCAGCGCGCCGTAACGGTTCTTCAACCCTTCACGGTATAACGTCTTCATGCGGCCAATATTCGACGAGCCGAACTGCGCCAGTTCAATGTCCTGCTCGGCTTCAATAAAGCACGGCATGCTGAGCGGCCACATGCGCTCCTCACCCAGATTACGCGCCACGTGACGATGAATATCACGCAAGAACGTCAGCAGGTGATCGAGGTTGTCGTCAACCGGCGTAATAAATTCTAACAGCGCCTCGGCAAAGTCTGTGGTTATCCAGTGGTGCGTTAATGCCGCCCCCAATTTTTCCGGATGCCCGGTTGTTGCAAGCTTTCCGTCTTCGGTGACACGCAGCGTTTCACGCTCAATGCCGCGACGAATGCCTTTTAATGCATGGGGATGGGCTTCCAACCAAGAAAGCGCCTGGGATACGTCCGGGATCAAATTGACCTCCCGCTTCTAAAAACAAGAACTCGTAAGCATACTGAATCTGCACCCGAGAGAATATTGAGTTATATTCACGTCGTTAATGCCACCAGGCCATTCCCTGTAGCGTTATCATAGTCAAAATGATGTAACGCAGCGCCTTTCCGATACACAGAAATAGCGCAACAGGGCCCCAGGGCATGCGCAGCCAGCCTGCCAACACGCACAACAAATCGCCCACTACCGGTACCCAACTGAGCAACAGCGCAGCCGGGCCAAAGCGTTGCATCCACCCAAGCGCTGTATCCAGCCCTCGCTGTGGTTTCAACACCGGTAACAGGCGCCCGATAATGACATTGGTCAGCCCACCGAGCGTATTGCCCAACGTCGCGGCCAGCACCAGTAACTCCGGTGAGACACGGCTGTTGGTCAGCAAGGCAACCAAAATAATTTCTGAATTTCCCGGCAACAACGTCGCACTGAGAAAGCTGCCGCCGAATAACGACATCACCGCCAGCGTACTACTCACAGCGTACGAACGTCTACCACCGCCATATTGGCGCTTTTCGCCGCCTGGATGCCGAAATCTGCGTCTTCAAACACTACGCATTTCTCCGGCGGTACGCCAATCAGTTCGGCACAGCGCAGGAAGGTGTCCGGTTCCGGCTTGTGACGCTGCACATCATCGGCACCCACGATCGCATCAAAGCAGTGGAACAGGCCCAGATGGCGCAGCAGAGTTTCCGCCATGCGATGCTCACTACCGGTACCCACCGCCATTGGACGGCGGCCATGGTAGGCCTTCACCACCTCAATCAGCGGCAAGGGGCGCACGCTGTCCAGCAGCATAATCTCTACCGCTCGGGTTTTCTCTGCAGCCAACTGATGGGGATCGAGATCGGCCTGATGGCTGGCAATAATCGCCTGGGCAATATGCCAGGTCGGAGAACCGCTCAACGCCATCACCGCGGGCTCATCAAACGTCATACCGTAACGGGACAACACTTCACGCCACGCCTTTCGGTGCGTCGGCTCGGTATCGAGAATGGTGCCGTCCATGTCGAAAATAAGACCCTGATAGCGGTCGTACATCGTTACTCCATGATCGTTGAGGAAAGAAAACTACTTTAGCGTAAAGCCGGAAGGTTGTCGCTGATCGCGTAATAGCGGAATGTGCTGTGCACAAGAGGAAAGATGATGGGATTACAGCAGCGTATCGCCGAATGCCAGAAAGCGAAAAACCCGCCAAGGCGGGTTTTTCTTAGATGGTGCATCCAGGAGGATTCGAACCTCCGACCGCTCGGTTCGTAGCCGAGTACTCTATCCAGCTGAGCTATGGATGCATTACTATTTTTGGTTTGTCTGCTTGAAGAAACAAGTTTGACAGAAAGAATGGTGCATCCAGGAGGATTCGAACCTCCGACCGCTCGGTTCGTAGCCGAGTACTCTATCCAGCTGAGCTATGGATGCACAGGAATTCTTTTTTGATACCGTATGGTACGTTGTTACTACCCCACCATACTGCAAAATATGGTGCATCCAGGAGGATTCGAACCTCCGACCGCTCGGTTCGTAGCCGAGTACTCTATCCAGCTGAGCTATGGATGCAAATGGCGGTGAGGCGGGGATTCGAACCCCGGATGCAGCTTTTGACCGCATACTCCCTTAGCAGGGGAGCGCCTTCAGCCTCTCGGCCACCTCACCATACGCTTCTTGCGAATTGTGCCTAACTTGCTTTGGAGAAGCTCATCGGCACTGCGTGGCGCACATATTACTTTCTCCGACTTTTAAGTCAAACAATTTTTCCCATCTCATGTGCGTTTGCACAATTCACACTCAACATGGGCGATTTCACGTCAAAAAGATTGTTTTATCAACAGACAATAACAGTGAATCAGCAAACAAAGTGGGAGGAGCTGCAGGAAGATTTAACAGGGTAAGTCAGAGGATAGTCTGTGGGGGGCACAAAAAAGCTCAGTAGCGTCTCGCTGAGCAACGAGACGCTGCATCGAAATCAGTAAGTCGTCGGTTGAGACTTCTCTGCCTGAATGCGCTGATAGATTTCTTCGCGGTGAACTGACACCTCTTTGGGGGCATTCACACCAATACGAACCTGGTTGCCCTTGACCCCTAACACTGTGACAGTGACCTCATCGCCAATCATGAGGGTTTCACCAACTCGACGAGTCAGAATTAACATTCTTTGCTCCTTGAAAGATTAAAAGAGTCGGGTCTCTCAGTTTCCCCGTCATTATCCATCATATGCTGCGAAAACGTAAGTCATGTAATCCACAATAAGTGTAAGCAGACTTGGTCTCACCTCAGATAATGATAAGTTTAGCCGACCTGAAAAACTTTGTTCCCGTAATTGTAACCAAATTGTGTTAGCACAGGTTAAAAACGCCATAATCAGTAATGAGTTATGGCGTTTGTAAGTGCTATTTATTTATATTCACAGTTTCGAGGCCACCCAGGCTTCTACGCTGTCTAATGCCGCTGGCAGGGCGCTGACATCCGTTCCCCCGGCCTGCGCCATATCAGGGCGTCCGCCCCCTTTACCGCCAACCTGCTGCGCTACGTTACCGATCAGCTCGCCGGCTTTTACCCGGTCGGTCAGATCTTTGGTCACGCCGGCAATCAGGCTCACCTTATCATCCGCCGTGGTGGCCAGCACGATAATCGCGGAACCCAGTTGATTTTTAAGATCATCAACCATAGTACGCAGCATTTTGGCCTCAACGTTATCCAGTTGGCTGACTAACAGCTGTACACCGTTAACCATTTTCGCCTTGCTGGACAACGAAGCACTTTCTTGTGCCGCCTGCTGGTCCTTCAACTGCTGCAGCTCTTTTTCCAATGCGCGGGTACGATCGAGCACCGCACGCACTTTGTCCGTCAGGTTATTGCTGTCACCCTTAACCAGATGAGCAACGTCCTGTAGCAGATCGTTTTGCTGATGCAAGGTAGCAATCGCGCCATCACCGGTTACCGCTTCAATACGGCGGATACCTGCGGCGGTACCAGACTCGCTCAGAATGCGGAACAGGCCGATGTCACCGGTACGGCTGGCATGGGTGCCGCCACACAGTTCGGTCGAGAAGTCGCCCATGGTCAGTACGCGCACGTTGTCGTCGTACTTCTCACCGAACAGCGCCATAGCGCCCTTCTCTTTGGCATCATCCAGCGCCATAACCTCGGTCTGCACCGGCAGGTTACGACGAATCTGTTGGTTCACCAAGTCTTCCACGGTGCGAATTTGCTCCGGCTTCATCGCTTCAAAATGCGAGAAGTCGAAACGCAGGTATTTATCGTTAACCAACGAGCCTTTCTGCGCCACGTGCTCACCCAGCGTCTGGCGCAGTGCAGCGTGCAGCAGGTGGGTTGCGGAGTGGTTCAGACGAATGCGGTTGCGTCGCACGGTGTCGATCTGCGCGTCAACGCGGTCGTTCACCTTCAGCGAGCCGTGGGACAGCTTGCCCTGATGGCCAATAGCCTGACCGTATTTCTGGGTGTCGCTCACTTCAAAATCAGCATTGGCAGCTTTCAGCACGCCCTTATCGCCAACCTGACCACCGGACTCACCGTAGAACGGAGTCTCGTCCAGTACCACCACGGCCTCTTCACCGGCGTGGATCTCGTTCACCGGCTGACCATCACGGAACAGCGCGGTCACGGTGGACTGCTGTTGCTCGTGGTCATAACCGCTGAATTGGCTGGCACCATCAACACGGATCATGCTGTTGTAGTCTGCGCCGAAGCCGCTGGACTCACGCGCACGGCGCCGTTGTGCTTCCATTGCCTGCTCGAAACCGGCTTCATCCACTTTCAGACCACGTTCACGGCACACGTCTGCCGTCAGATCGACCGGGAAACCGTAAGTGTCGTACAGACGGAATGCGGTTTCACCATCCAGGGTATCGCCCTGCAAGTTGGCCAGCTCTTCGTCCAGCAACGTCAAGCCACGTTCCAGAGTGCGGGCAAACTGATCTTCTTCGGTTTTCAGCACTTGCTCAACCAGTGACTGCTGACGCTTCAATTCGTCGGCTGCCGGCCCCATCACTTCGATCAACGGTGCAACCAGCTTGTAGAAGAAGGTGTCTTTCGCACCCAGCATGTTGCCATGGCGAACGGCGCGGCGAATGATGCGGCGCAGAACATAACCACGACCTTCGTTGGACGGTGTAACACCGTCTGACACCAGGAAAGCACAAGAGCGAATGTGGTCGGCGATCACGCGCAGGGATTTGTTATCCAAATCTGTGGCACCGGTCACCTTGGCCACGGCGGTAATCAGCTTGCTGAACAGGTCGATTTCATAGTTGGAGTTCACGTGCTGCAATACGGCGGCAATACGCTCCAGCCCCATACCGGTATCTACCGAAGGTTTTGGCAGCGGCAGCATAGTACCGTCGGATTGACGGTTGAACTGCATGAAAACGAGGTTCCAGATCTCAATGTAGCGATCGCCATCTTCTTCCGGGCTGCCCGGCGGGCCACCCCAGATATGATCGCCGTGATCGTAGAAAATCTCGGTGCACGGGCCGCATGGACCTGTATCACCCATCTGCCAGAAGTTGTCTGAGGCAAAGGCGCCGCCTTTATTGTCGCCAATGCGGATAATACGTTCTGCCGGCACACCAATCTGCTGCTGCCAGATGTCGAAGGCTTCGTCATCGGTTTCATAGACGGTCACCCACAGCCTTTCTTTCGGCAGGTTGAACCAGTTTTCACCGGTCAAGAGTTCCCATGCGTAGCTGATGGCATCATGTTTGAAATAATCGCCGAAGCTGAAGTTGCCCAGCATTTCAAAGAAGGTGTGGTGACGTGCGGTATAACCGACGTTCTCCAGATCGTTATGCTTACCGCCCGCACGCACACAACGCTGTGAGGTAGTGGCTCGGGAATAGGCACGCTTGTCCAGCCCCAGGAAAACATCTTTAAATTGGTTCATGCCGGCATTGGTAAACAGCAATGTCGGATCATTGTCAGGCACCAGGGAGCTGCTCGCTACAACCTGATGGCCCTTACTATGAAAGAAATCGAGAAACGCTTGACGGATCTCAGCGGTGCTCTTGCTCATAATTTTCCCGGAAAGGCTAGAATAACGACACGTGAGCAAGATACGCGACATCCTGACGATGGCACCTAGCTCACGAACAAAAAGTGGGGATAAGATAAATTTTCTTCAAGGGGAAGTAAAACCCCGTGTGCGTTCATTGCGCAAAATCACGGTAAATTGACTGAATTTCTTCCTGGAAGAAGCCACGATAGAGCAGATAACGCTGCACTTTGGCTTTCTCTTTCCAGTCCGTTGGCAGTTGATCGCCAAATTTACGCTGCGCCACCTGTTTGGCCTGTTCACACCAGTCAATCTCGCAGTCCGCCAGCGCCGCCTGCGTCAATTCCTTATCCACACCTTTTTGCATCAATTCGGAGCGGATCCGCTGCGCGCCATAGCCTTTACGGCTGCGGCTACCAATATAACTGCGGGCAAAGCGTTGATCGTCCAGCCAGTTATGCTGGTAACAATAGGCAATAACCTGTTCTATAACGGCAGGGTCGACGGGTTCTTCAGGCTGCGGAGCGGAGGACGAGGGAGTTTTGGTGCCAAATCTGGCTTTCGCCATAAATGGCTGCGCCGCAAGTTTGCGGCGCAGTTCAGCTTCACTATGATCGCGTTGCGACAGCAGGCGCATGGCGCGGCTTAGCAAGTCATTCATTTTTCAAGCCTGATTTAGTTGACGTTCGTGAACCTATAACGATGTCCACGAACGCCAGCAGCGATTAAAACTCTTCGCTGGTTTCAGCTTCGTCGTCGAAGCCTTCGTTGGTTGCAGCAACCAGTTCGCCGTTGCTGTGCAGCAGCAGGTCACGCAGTCGTTTATCCAACTCGGCAGCAACCGCCGGGTTTTCTTTCAGGAAGTTACAGGCGTTGGCCTTACCCTGACCGATTTTATCGCCGTTGTAGCTGTACCAGGCGCCGGCTTTCTCGATCATCTTGTGCTTAACGCCCAGATCGACCAATTCGCCACGGCTGTTGATACCTTCACCGTACAGGATTTGGAACTCGGCCTGTTTGAACGGCGCAGCGATTTTGTTTTTTACCACTTTTACGCGGGTTTCGCTGCCGACCACTTCATCGCCTTCTTTAACCGCGCCGATACGGCGGATATCCAGACGGACAGAAGCGTAGAATTTCAGTGCGTTACCACCGGTGGTGGTTTCAGGGTTACCAAACATCACACCGATTTTCATACGGATCTGGTTGATGAAGATCAGCAGCGTGTTGGCGTTTTTCAGGTTACCGGCCAGCTTACGCATCGCCTGGCTCATCATACGCGCCGCCAGGCCCATGTGTGAGTCACCAATTTCACCTTCGATTTCCGCTTTTGGCGTCAGCGCCGCTACGGAGTCAACGATGATCACGTCGACCGCGCCAGAGCGGGTCAAGGCATCACAGATTTCCAGCGCTTGCTCACCGGTGTCCGGCTGCGAACACAGCAGGTTGTCGATATCAACACCCAGCTTTTTCGCATAAATCGGATCCAGCGCATGCTCGGCATCGATAAACGCACAGGTTTTACCTTCGCGCTGTGCCGCAGCGATAACCTGCAGCGTCAGGGTAGTTTTACCGGAAGACTCCGGGCCATAAATTTCAACGATACGACCCATTGGCAGGCCGCCCGCACCCAATGCGATGTCCAGTGACAGTGAGCCGGTAGAGATCGTTTCTACGTCCATAGAACGGTCTTCACCCAGACGCATGATGGAGCCTTTGCCGAACTGTTTCTCAATCTGGCCCAGTGCCGCAGCTAGCGCCTTTTGCTTGTTCTCATCAATAGCCATTTTTGCTCCTTCGTTACGCAATGTCGGTGTTACCCCACACTGCCACTGATTGTATGTTGTGCAGGAAATGTCACTAATTATACTGTATGGTCATACAGTATCAAGCCTAATTTTACAAAAAATCATCAAGCGCGGTTTGCAGCGCAAAAATCGTCGCCTGAAGCCGCACGGCATCACGATCGCCGGCAAATTGCTTCCTGTGCGCCAGTACCCGTCCAGAGCCGTCGGCAAAGCCAAACCAGACGGTGCCCACCGGTTTTTCCGCACTGCCGCCGTCCGGCCCGGCAATGCCGCTGACCGACAGCGCCAGGCTGGCACGTGCTGCGTGTAACGCCCCCTGGGCCATCTCGCGCACCACCTCTTCGCTCACTGCGCCATGGGCCGTCAGAGTCGCCTCCGCCACGCCCAGCAACTCATGTTTCGCCGTATTGCTGTAGGTGACAAAGCCGCGATCGAAATAGGCAGAACTCCCGGCAATGTCGGTGATGGCTTTGGCGATGCCGCCACCGGTGCAGGATTCCGCACAGGTGATCCACTGGCCGTTGGCCTTCAGTTTTTCGCCCACCGCAATGCTGAGTTTACGCAGTTGATTTTCACTCATAACCTCTCCTTAGCGAATCAGGTATATGCGCCCGATAGTAGCATTTATCAAGCTTGCCCGAGCGTGCGTTGACACAAATGCGCGCCGCTTCGCAGGCGAGGCGGTGTTAAGCGGCAAACCAAACTGCTAGTATCAAATGTAACGCCCGGGTTAACGGGCGGTGTTTTGCACGAGGGATCTCACCGGGTTGCCTTTGCCGCCGGCAGGGTCAACCCCATGGCAAACCAGGATAAAAGATTAGGATGATAGAGTGAAAAAAACGTTAGGCGTCTTCTTTCCGTTGTATACCACCACCCTGCTGATGCTGCTGGGTTCAGGGTTGCTCACCACTTACATCTCCCTGCGTTTAACCTCTATCCACGTGACCGGTGCGCTGATCGGCGCGATTATTGCCGCCAACTACATCGGCCTGGTGATCGGCGGCAAGGTCGGGCATTTTCTGATTGCCCGCGTCGGCCATATCCGCGCCTACGTTTCCTGCGCCGGCATTATCACCGCGGCGGTGTTGGGGCATGGCCTGACTGAATATATCCCCGTGTGGGTGGTGCTGCGGCTGATTATCGGCATGTGCATGATGTGTCAATTCATGGTGCTGGAAAGCTGGCTGAACGATCAGGCGGAATCCAATCAGCGCGGAACGGTTTTCGGCTTTTATATGGCGGCCACCTATCTGGGTATGTCATTGGGTCAGGTGGTGTTAATGCTACAGAGCAATCTCGGCATTACCACCCTGCTGCTGATCGCCCTGTGCTTTGCACTCTGCCTGGTACCTATCGCCCTTACCACCCGCACCAACGCACGGCATATGTCACCAGCTCCTATGGAGCTGCGCTACTTTATCGGGGCCATTCCCAAGGTGCTGGCCACCACGCTGGTGATCGGCATGGTGGTGGGATCTTTCTATGGTTTGGCACCGGTGTACGCAAGTCTGCAATCGCTGACCACCCAGCAAACCGGCCTGTTTATGGCGATAGCCATCTTCGCCGGGCTGGTGGCGCAGTTCCCACTCAGTTGGCTGTCGGACCGCTATAACCGAACGCTGCTGATGCGCATTAACGCCATTTTATTGATCGTCGCTTCCCTGCCGCTGGCGCTGGTGCCGCACATTGATTTTCCGGTGTTGCTGGTGGTGGGCTTTATCGTCAGCATGTTGCAGTTCACGCTGTATCCGCTGGTGGTCGCCCTGGCGAACGATTTGATCGAACCGGAACGGCGCGTATCCCTCGCCGCCTGTTTGCTGATGGCCTTCGGTGTCGGTGCCAGTATCGGCCCATTGGCGGTCGGTTCACTGATTGAACCGTTAGGCGGCAATATTCTGTATGCCTTCTTCTCGCTTTGCGGCGTGTTGCTGGTGGGCTTCAGTCGGACGGTAAAACAGGACGAGTCGCAGTTTGCGCAGGATGCGCCATTGCCACATATTCCGCTGCCTGACAGCCTGACCAGTTCCCCGCTTTCTCCGGCGCTGAACCCAACCTTCGATGAGCAGATAATCCACGACACCATGCCACCACCGGAGGCGGCGCCTGATCCGGTAGAACCACAGGTCAGTGAAACGTCGGGGGAAGACGAAGCCGAAGCGGCCATCCCGCAGGGGGCCGATCCTGATGAGGATACCGGGCTGAAGAAGGCCCACTCGATGCTTTAAGCGGGCCATATTTATATCAGGTTGTACCTGTTACAGATCGAGGAAAGAACCCAGGCGGTAACCGCGTTCCGCGATCGCGATTTTAAGCCCCGGCGAAGTCAACACGTCCACTTCGGCCAGCCGTGGATAGCAATACTTGCTCGCCAAAATAGTGTTATCCAGAAACGCCGGGTGGCACATCATCTCCACCGACCGGGCGCCGCGTTGATCGGTGCGCTCAAGCACCTGTAAAAACAGCGCCTCGGATATTTCCTCACCATAAAAGCCCGCATCAAACCATTCGGTGCTGTGGCCATAGCTCAGTGGAATGCCTTGCCGTTCAACCTCCTCGCGACCTATGCGCAACGGCAGGGATTTTGACTTGGCAAAAGCCTCCACCAGCGGATAAATCTGCGGCAACATGTGCACGTGATGATGGCTGTCGATATGCGTCGGCGCTTTACCGAACACCGCGACGAATTTGTCATATTGACTCACCAACTCGTCGTGAATTTCATCCAGATCCAACTGCGCGGACTCAGCCCTTTCCCATAACCACTTGCCCAATTCCCCACGTTCGTTGACCAGCGACGACATGGCAGTCAGGGGCTTCCCGTGGGTCAGCACAAAGTGCAGGCCAATCTGCAGCCCGGAATAGAGCTGGCTGAGCCTGGCGGCATGGTGTACATCCACGCTATTGACCATGGCAGTGGTTGAAGAGACAACCCCGTAGTGATACGCCTCGATAACGCCATAATTCTGGCCCTTGCTCAGACCAAAATCGTCAGCATTCACTATCAGTAACTTTTCCATTTTGGCATCCATTTAACAAATTTTTGGCAAGGGAATACCGTCCGTCAGGTACGGCAATTCCCCTTCGCTTAAGCAAAGAAATTTATCTCATCAGGCTATTGGCGGCCTGAAAGGTATTCGGAATATCGGCGTTAATGCTTATCGGGAGCGGCCCTAAATAGGGCCGTAGAACTTTTTTCGGTAATTACCCGGCGTCACTTCAGTGAGTCTTTTAAAGTTTTTAATAAACAGGCTCACGTCGCCATAGCCCGAATCAAAAGCAATATCCGAGACCGAATAGTTGGTGACCTCAAGCTGGGTTTTGGCGAAATTAATGCGGATTTCATTAATCACCTGCATCGGCGTTTTATGGTAATAACGCCGCATTGCCCGGGTCAGGTACTCCTGGGTTTTACCCGACAGCTCAACCATATTGAGCAACGCCTTTTCACCAAACATCGCTTTATCATGCATGCCGGCCAGGGTGTTCTTCAGCCACTGAGGTATATCATCCCCCTCGCCACTCTCTTCTTTATAATGACGAATGCGGCTGATGATATAAAAGGTCAGCGTTTCCAGAAACTCGGCAAAATCATCCTCACGGAATTGTGGGGAACCTACCACCGACTCGATATAAGCCAGAAACTCATTCTTCAGGCTATAGGCCTGAGAGGCGACAAAGCAGCGAGGCAACTGCTGCAGGTAGTTTTCTTCAAAGAAAACCTTGCCGACCGCCACGTTAAAGATTTTCGCGGCGCCGAACTCATAGAAGCTCTGGTGACGCGAGCCAATGGGGATAAACACAAAGTCCCCCCGCTCCAGCAGCACCCGCTTACCGTTGATCTCCTGATAGCATTTGCCGCTCAGGACGATAGTGAATTCATAATAGTCATGCTGATGCAGCCCGGTGGCGCTCTCCACCTTGTTATAGATAAACAGATGGAAATCTTTGCAGTTAAAAAAATCCTGCTCCCGAATCAGCTTAACGTCGTTGGTATTCAGCGAAACCAGGTTGTCAGACACCGCGCGCGCTCCCATTAATCAAAACCGTTTTGCCTGGCCGTCTCGGCAAACCAATAGCCGCTCTTTTTAATCGTACGTTGCTGGCTATCCCGCTCCAGCCGGACCAACCCGTAGCGATTCTTGTAGGCATTGAGCCAGGACCAGCAGTCAATAAAGGTCCATAGATGGTAGCCCTTACAGTTGGAGCCCTCGGACAACGCCTGATGCAACCATTTCAGATGGTCACGAATAAAGTCGATTCGATAATCGTCCTCTACCCGCCCACTGGCACCGATGAAGGCCTCTTCGCCCTCCACGCCCATACCGTTTTCTGAAATATAGCAGGGAATGTTGCCGTAGTTTTCCTTCAGATCCATCAGGATGTCATACAGGCCTTTTTCATAGATTTCCCAGCCGCGGTGCGGGTTAATCTTGCGGCCCGGCATGGCGTAATAGCTGAACAGGTCTTCCGGCATCGTTACCGGGTCGCTGGCCTGATAACCTTCTTTTGCTTTGACCCTGCGCGGTTGATAGTAATTCACGCCCAGAATATCCACCACCCCATCGGCAATCAGCTGCACGTCTTCCGCTGCTGTCTGCGGCAACAAATCATTGGCCCGTAGTAAATTCACCAAATCGTCCGGATAACGCCCTTTGGTCACCGGATCGAGGAAGCTTTTATTCAGCAACAGATCCGCATAGTGAGCCGCCACGCCATCTTCCTGGCTGTCCGAACGAGGATAGGTCGGACTCAGGTTCAAAATAATGCCGATAGCACCCTGGTTCCCCAGCGCCCTGAACTCGCTCACCGCTTTGGCATGGGCCAACACGCTGTGGTAAGCCACTGTAATTGCCCTTTTGAAATCAATGACACAAGGATAATGCAGGTCGTTCAGATACCCGGCTTCGACCGGGACAATCGGCTCATTAAAGGTGAACCAATGGCTGACTCTGTCACCGAACAGGCTGAAGCAGGTTTTGGCATAACGCGCGTAGGCATCAACCACCGCCCGGCTTTCCCAGCCCCCCTGTTGCTGCATACACAGCGGCATATCGAAATGGTAAAGATTGATAAATGGCGTGATGCCCTGAGCCAACAGGCTGTCGATCAGCGCATTATAGAAAGCCACCGCTTTCGGATTCACTTCGCCATCCCCATCCGGGATCAACCGCGACCAAGAGATAGAGGTTCTGAAGGTATTATGCCCAAGGTTTTTTAACAGCAGGATATCTTGCTGGAAGTTGTCATAAAACGTGGAGGTCTCGGACGGGCCGACCTGATGATGAAAACG
Organism: Serratia sp. S4; assembly: GCF_000347995.1. Classification (NCBI taxonomy): domain Bacteria; kingdom Pseudomonadati; phylum Pseudomonadota; class Gammaproteobacteria; order Enterobacterales; family Yersiniaceae; genus Serratia; species Serratia sp. S4. The sequence goes on along the minus strand of NZ_KB661120.1, from coordinate 879,679 downwards.
TTCTGGTGCAATCTCATACCAGTAGTCGAAGATGTTCTGGCTTTTGCCATCCCGTGCGGCAGCCCCTTCCGACTGGGGTGCCGAGGTGGCGCTTCCCCACCAGAAATCGTCAGCAAATTGATATTTCATCAGAAGCCCCTCTAAAACCGGGGCAGCGGATTGCTGCCCCAGACTGCAGTTAGAATTTCAACGCTTTGGCGATGTCTTCTTCGCTTTCCGTTGCCTGATCAATCTGGCTCTGCGCCTTGTTGGAGATCATCACGAACGGCAGGTAAATCAAGGTCGCGACGCCCAGGTTGAAGAAGCTCAGCAACATGGCAACGATACTGCCGTTAGTGTTGAAGAACGCCCCCAGCCCCACCGGCATGGTCCATGGCGCAATATTGGTGATTGGCGGGATCAGCCCGGTGTAATAAGCCACCGTGGTAATAATCGTCAGTACCGGCTGAACCAGAATAAACGGAATAAACATCACCGGGTTCATAATCACCGGCAGACCAAACAGGATGGGTTCGTTGATCTGGAAGATGCCCGACGGCGTCGCCAGCTTGGCGACCTGACGATAATCTTCACGGCGTGAAGCGATAAAGATGGCAATAATCAGCCCCAGCGTCGAACCCGTCCCGCCCAGATAGATGTAGGAGTCAACGAACGGCTTCGCCCACATGTGGAACTCTTTACCCGCAGCCACCGCGGCTTCGACAGAACCGTACTTGTTATACAGCTCGACGTTCTCCAGTGCGAATGGCGTCATGATACCGCTGTCCAATGCGGCCAACGCCATTGAACCATGTACCCCGAAGAACCACAGCAGAGAGGAGAACATCACATACACCCAGCCCACTACGCTGCCCATTTTTGCCAGCGGTGCCGAGATGCTGTCCATGATGATTTGGTGGAAGTTGGTGCCCCACAGCGTCAGACAATAGGCCAGTACGCCCATGATCGACAGGATAAGAAAGCCGGGGATCAAGGCCGAGAACGAACGTGACACTGAAGAAGGTACGCTGTCCGGCAGGCTGATCACCCAGTTGCGGCGAACCACAAAGGTGAACATCTCCGCCACCACCAGGCCGATCACCATACCGGAAATGATGTTGGCGCCACCCAGCCAGTTAGCACCTACGGCATAAGCCTCACCGACGCTGAACGGGGTCACGGTCATAAAGGCGGCAACCGCCAGCAGCGCTGCGGCCAACGGGTCGACTTTGCGCTCTTCAGCCAAAGCCATACTGATAAAAAAGGGCGTCATCAGGGACATAATCCCCAGGGTGCCGTTATAAACGCTGCCACCGATGGCCTTCAGGCCATTCAACGTCTCAATGGTAGACGCATCCAGCCGCACCCCCATTGAAAAGAAGAACGAGCCTTCGCCGAAGCTAAGAAACACGTTGTTGATCAGAACGAACATCGCCCCGGTCAACGTCAGCGGCATCAAGCGAATGAACCCGTTTTTGATGGCATTAACATGGGGCTGTTTACCAATTTTCACGGCAAAGGGCAGAATGACCTTTTCCAACGAGGCAATTAACGTATTCACGGCAGACCCCTTTATTGGTTAGCTTTTTTTATGGTGGCGACTGCGGCCTTCAACACGCCCAGGCCATCGAGCTTGCCGTATAAGGCAGAGTCGATCACTTCAACGGGCTTGTTGGGTAACTGCTTTTGCACTTCGGCCAGCGTGTAGGCAATCTGTGGCCCGAGCAGAATCAAATCTGCCTCGGCACCCTTTTCTGCGGCCAACGCCTCAGGATAGGCGGCAATGATCACCGGCACTTCGTACTTCTCGGCCTGTGCTTTCATTTTTGAAACCAGCAGGGAAGTCGACATACCAGCAGAACAAAACAGATAGATTTTTTTCTTTTCCATACCCAATCCCTCAAGATAATCAAACAAGCCCCGTGTCATTTGTTTGCCAGATGCAATAGCCATTGCCTCACGCACATTCCTTATGAAAATTTCCGTTACTTTGCCCTGGTTACAGACAGTATACGGAGGCAGTGAAGCGGATCGGTAAGCCATCGCCAGCAAGAACCGTCTCTGCTTGACCTTCCTGATTGACCCTCTTCACATTTCGCATAAAAAAATAGTGTGACCTGTCTCGCAAATAACCTTAAATTACTGAACTAATTCGTCAAAAACAAACAAATAACAATTATAAACAGTAAGTTATAAACATGCGGAGTATTTATGGATAATTCTGTGCGCGGGGTCATCCATCGGTCGATTGATGAGCATAAAATCGTTCGCCCTTGATTAGCGCGCTTCAGCAAGATATGACGATCCGGGGGTTGGAAAAGAAGTGGTAAATGGAAGAAGTTTTGGGGGCCAGGCTTTGACAGGTCAGGCTCAGGCAGGGCTGGGTTACTCTTCGGGACAGATCGCCTGATTGGAGTAACACACTGCTTTGATTGCCCACTAATGACATCTGCAACGCAGCGCTGTATCCCCCAAGATTAACCTGTGCAACGCTCTCCCCCGTCTTACAAATCGACTTTGCGTAAAGCTTCCCATTTTTACCTGTGACAGCCGATTGCCCGCTGGGCTAGTATAGCGACAGTATTAAGGGCTTATTGATCCTTACCGCCGTCAACCACTGCTCTATCGAGTGGTTTTTTTGTGCCGCGGCGTGAACCCTAATGATGACAATCAACATCACAACCAACTTTAAATTCAATGGATTGGAAACAGTAATCTTATGAATAGTACCGATAAGCTCGATTCACACACGCCAATGATGCAGCAGTATCTGCGCCTCAAGGCACAGCACCCCGAGATCCTGCTGTTCTACCGCATGGGCGACTTTTACGAGCTGTTCTATGACGATGCCAAACGCGCTTCCCAACTGCTGGATATCTCGCTGACCAAACGCGGTGCCTCAGCGGGCGAGCCCATTCCGATGGCCGGCGTCCCTCACCATGCGGTCGAGAACTATCTGGCCAAGCTGGTGCAACTCGGTGAATCCGTCGCCCTATGCGAACAAATCGGCGATCCGGCCACCAGTAAAGGCCCGGTGGAACGCAAAGTAGTGCGCATCGTCACGCCAGGCACCATCACCGACGAAGCCCTGCTGCAAGAACGTCAGGACAACCTGCTGGCGGCAATCTGGCAGGATGCACGCGGCTTTGGCTACGCCACGCTGGACATTAGCTCAGGTCGTTTCCGCGTGGCCGAACCGGCAGATATCGAAACCATGGCGGCAGAGTTGCAGCGCACCAATCCTGCCGAGCTGCTTTACCCCGAAACCTTTGAACAGATGTCGCTGATTGAACAGCGCCATGGCCTGCGTCGTCGCCCACTGTGGGAGTTTGAACCCGAGACTGCGCGCCAACAGCTGAATCTGCAGTTCGGCACCCGCGATCTGACCGGTTTCGGCGTTGAACAGGCCCATCAGGCACTGCGCGCCGCCGGTTGTCTGCTGCAATATGTTAAAGATACTCAACGCACCTCATTACCGCATATCCGTGGCATCACCATGGAGCGCCAGCAGGATGGCATTATCATGGATGCCGCCACACGGCGTAACCTTGAGCTGACCCAGAACCTGTCCGGCGGCAGCGAAAATACCCTGGCGGCCATCCTCGACCGCAGCGTGACGGCGATGGGTAGCCGTATGCTTAAACGCTGGCTGCATATGCCGACCCGTGACATCAAGGTATTGAATAACCGTCAGCAGGCGATCGGCTCCCTGCAGGATCTGTATAGCGACCTGCAACCTTCGCTGCGTCAGGTAGGCGATCTGGAACGCATATTGGCCCGTCTGGCATTACGCAGTGCCCGTCCACGCGATCTGGCCCGTATGCGTCATGCTTTCCAACAGTTGCCGGATATCCACGCGTTACTGAAAGGGGTAGAAACCCCGTATGTGCAACAGCTACTGTCACAGATCGGTCAGTTTGATGAGCTGCAAGACTTGCTAGAACGCGCAGTGGTCGAAGCCCCACCGGTATTGGTACGCGACGGCGGCGTTATCGCTCCCGGCTACAATAGCGAGCTGGATGAATGGCGCGCACTGGCCGATGGAGCCACCGACTACCTCGACCGTCTTGAGATCCGCGAGCGTGAAAAGCTGGGGCTGGATACGTTGAAGGTCGGCTTCAATGGCGTGCATGGCTATTACATTCAAGTCAGCCGTGGGCAGAGCCACCTGGTACCGATCCACTACGTGCGCCGTCAGACGCTGAAAAACGCCGAACGCTACATCATTCCCGAATTGAAAGAGTATGAAGACAAAGTATTGACTTCAAAAGGGAAAGCGCTGGCGATCGAGAAGGGTCTGTACGAAGAGTTGTTCGATTTACTGTTGCCGCACCTGGGCGATCTACAGCAAAGTGCCGCTGCATTGGCCGAGCTGGACGTGCTGGCCAACCTGGCTGAACGTGCAGAAACACTCAACTACGCCTGCCCAACCATCAGCGAACAGCCCGGTGTTCGCATCACTGAGGGCCGCCATCCGGTGGTCGAACAGGTACTGAGCGAGCCGTTTATTTCCAACCCGCTATCGCTGTCGCCTCAGCGGCGGATGTTGATCATTACTGGCCCTAATATGGGCGGTAAAAGTACCTATATGCGCCAAACGGCGCTGATCGTACTGATGGCACACATCGGCAGCTACGTGCCGGCGAGCAAGGCGGTCATCGGCCCGGTAGACCGAATCTTTACCCGCGTGGGCGCGGCGGACGATCTGGCCTCCGGCCGTTCTACCTTTATGGTAGAGATGACTGAAACCGCCAATATCCTGCACAATGCCACCGAAAACAGCCTGGTGCTGATGGATGAAATTGGCCGCGGTACCTCAACCTACGACGGTCTCTCTCTGGCCTGGGCCTGCGCCGAGAACCTGGCCAGCCGCATTAAAGCCATGACGCTGTTCGCCACCCATTACTTTGAGCTGACCACCCTGCCGGAGAAAATGGAAGGCGTGGTCAACGTGCATCTGGACGCGCTGGAGCACGGCGACACTATCGCCTTTATGCACAGCGTACAGGACGGTGCCGCCAGCAAGAGCTATGGCCTGGCGGTGGCCGCTCTGGCAGGCGTGCCACGTGAGGTGATCAAACGCGCGCGCCAAAAACTGCGCGAGCTGGAGGCGATATCCAGCCATACCGCGACGGGTACCGTTGATGCCACCCAGATGACGCTGCTGAATGAGGAAACCTCACCGGCGGTTGAAGCGCTCGAGGCACTGGATCCGGACTCACTGTCACCTCGTCAGGCGCTGGAGTGGATTTATCGCCTGAAGAATATGGTCTGACCCTTCGCAGGCCGCAGGCATAAAAAAACGGTGAGCATAGTGCTCACCGTTTTTATTTTGATGCGATTCAACTGCCTGGGTTACTCGCGGAACAGTGCCTCAATGCTCAGGCCTTGCATTTGCAGAATTTCACGCAGACGGCGTAAACCTTCAACCTGGATCTGACGTACTCGCTCGCGAGTCAGGCCAATTTCACGACCCACATCTTCAAGCGTTGCCGCTTCGTAGCCCAGCAGGCCAAAACGACGCGCCAGCACTTCACGCTGTTTGGCGTTCAGTTCGAACAACCATTTAACGATGCTCTGTTTCATGTCATCGTCTTGCGTGGTGTCTTCCGGTCCGTTGTCTTTCTCGTCGGCCAGAATATCCAACAAGGCTTTCTCCGAATCTCCACCCAATGGCGTATCGACAGAAGTGATACGTTCATTCAGGCGCAACATACGGCTGACGTCATCGACCGGCTTGTCGAGTTGCTCTGCAATCTCTTCAGCGCTCGGCTCATGATCCAGTTTATGAGAAAGCTCGCGCGCGGTGCGCAAATAGACATTCAGTTCTTTAACAATGTGGATAGGCAAACGGATAGTACGGGTTTGGTTCATGATCGCCCGTTCAATCGTCTGCCGGATCCACCAGGTTGCGTAAGTCGAGAAACGGAAGCCGCGTTCTGGGTCAAACTTTTCCACTGCGCGGATCAGACCGAGGTTACCCTCTTCAATCAGATCCAGCAGCGCCAGGCCGCGATTGCTGTAACGGCGGGCGATTTTCACCACCAACCGCAGGTTACTTTCAATCATTCGGCGGCGGGACGGCACGTCACCGCGCAGTGCACGCCGTGCAAAATAAACTTCTTCCTCTGCGGTCAGCAGCGGAGAATAACCGATTTCGCCAAGATAGAGCTGCGTCGCATCCAATACGCGTTGGGTCACGCCTTGTGACAACAACTCTTCTTCCGCTAGATCACTCTCACTGGCCTCTTCTTCAACCAGTGCTTTTTCGTCGAATGATTCCGCTTCCGTTGCGTTCTCGTCGAAATCCGCATCGTCATGTAACTCGTTAACTTTCAGCGTATTTTGGCTCATATGCTGCTCCTACCCGTGATACCGCGAGCAGAATACAGCGTATTCTGCCCAATCTATCGCTGCGGAAGATAACGCAGCGGGTTTACGGATTTCCCCTTGTAACGAATTTCAAAATGCAAACGTACTGAACTGGTTCCGGTGCTACCCATGGTGGCTATTTTTTGACCCGCCTTCACTTCTTGTTGTTCCCGGACCAGCATTGTGTCGTTGTGAGCGTAGGCGCTCAGGTAATCATCATTGTGTTTGATGATGATTAGATTACCGTAACCCCGTAAAGCGTTGCCTGCGTACACTACACGACCATCGGCGGTAGCGAAGATAGGCTGCCCACGAGTCCCGGCGATATCGACACCTTTATTCCCACCTTCTGATGAGGAAAAGTTATCAATAATCTTACCGTCAGTCGGCCATCTCCAGGTACTTACTGGGGCGCTGTTGCTGACGGTGCTGCTCACTGGTGGAGCAACGACCGGTGCGGTAACAGGGGCTGTTGCGGTAGTTGCCGCCACTGCGCCTGCTGCAGGTAACATCTTACCTACATTCTGTTTACCCGAATTATCAGAATACGCGTTAGTTGATGGAGAATCAACCGTTGCAGTTTGTATCTGAGAGGTCGATGGTGGCTTAGGAACGCCACCGCTGGTCGCGTCTGTTGCCGCCAGCATACCGCCGTTTCCGTTGGCGGAACCATTACCAAGCTGAATGCTTTGGCCCACATTCAGGCTGTATGGCTCAGGGATATTGTTGCGCTGGGCCAGGTCACGGTAATCGTTTCCGGTGATCCAGGCGATGTAAAACAGCGTGTCTCCGCGCTTAACCGTGTAGGTATTGCCGCTGTAGCTCCCTTTGGGGATCGAAGTGTAACTGCGGTTGTAAACAATGTGCCCTTCAGCGTTAGCCTGCGCTCCAGCGTTGCTGGATGCGGCGGCTCCGCCACCGTCCACGCTACTAATAGGGGCCGATGTCGATTCAGTGTTCGTACAACCTGCCAACCACAAACTTACCATCGTACACACCGCAACCCGGCGTAATGTAATCATTGGGCTTCCCGTGCTCATGCTTCCCCCATGACAGCAATATCAGCGATATATCCAAATACCCTTTACATGGTAGCTGAGCTTTTAACATTCTCTCGATTTCTACCCTGAAAGGTGCCCACGGCCGATCCCTGAACGTCAGGAAATCTCATGCCGGAGCCTCAAAACAGCGCGCCAATGCTAACCACATTAGCGCTGCTGCACCATAAGACAACTACGCAGAAAGGCAATTGTATTGAAAATTAGTTTTATTGAAACGTTAAAACATTAACCGGAGGTGATGAAAGTGCAACAGATTTCGTTTCCTGTCGAAAATTCAGACAATCGCTAGGCCAGTTCACCCTTCACCAGGGGAACAAAACGCACCGCTTCGACGGTATCGATAACAAACTCGCTTCCCTGTCGCCGAATATACTTCAGAGTTTGGGCCTGCTCACCGACAGGTAACACCAGAATGCCACCGTCGTCCAACTGCTCCATCAGCGCCGGAGGGATCTCCGGCGGCGCTGCCGTGACAATGATGGCATCAAACGGCCCTCGCGATGCCCAACCCTGCCAGCCATCGCCATGACGAGTGGAAACATTGTGAAGATCAAGTTGTTTCAGCCGCCGCTTGGCCTGCCATTGCAGCCCCTTAATACGTTCAACGGAACAAACATGCTGTACCAGATGCGCCAGGATAGCGGTTTGATAGCCAGAACCGGTGCCGATCTCCAATACTCTGGAGGTTGGCGTCAGATTCAGCAGTTCGGTCATGCGTGCAACCATATAAGGTTGAGAGATAGTTTGGCCGGAGCCAATAGGTAACGCAGTATTCTCATAAGCCTTGTGTTCAAGTGCCTCATCAACAAAGCGTTCACGCGGCACTGCTTCGATCGCCTGTAGCAACCGTTCGTCCCGGATCCCCTGTTGACGCAGCTGCGTCAGCAATGTTTGCATACGCTTGTTCACCATTCCCCGCCAACCCCTGCTTTGGTTAACCACGTTTTTACCACGTCCTGGGCTGCATAAGCGGTTAAATCCACCTGCAGTGGCGTGATGGCCACATAACCCTGTTCTACCGCAGCGAAATCCGTGTCCGGCCCGGCATCAAACTTATCACCAGGCGGCCCAATCCAATAGAGATTTTGCCCACGCGGATCTTGTTGGCAGAACACTTTGTCAGCCGGATGGCGACTACCACAGCGGGTCACACGAATGCCCTTAATCTGGTCCAGCGGCAAATCCGGCACGTTGATATTCAGAATTTTACCGGTTCGCAACGGTTCGCGCTGTAACGCACGCAGCACCCGGCAGGTGATCGCCGCGGCGGTCGCATAATGCTGATGGCCGTTCAACGACACGGCCAGCGCAGGCAATCCCAAATGGCGTCCTTCCATGGCAGCAGCCACAGTGCCGGAATAGATAACGTCATCGCCCAGATTGGGGCCCGCATTGATGCCGGAAACCACGATATCCGGCGCAGGCTGCATCAGGGCATTCACTCCCAGATACACGCAGTCTGTCGGCGTTCCCTGCTGTACGGCGATATCTCCATTGGGCATCGTCAGGGTGCGCAATGGAGATTCCAGCGTCAGCGCATTGGAAGAACCACTGCGGTTACGATCGGGCGCTACAACTTGCACTTCGGCGAACTCTCTCAATGCCGCCGCCAGCACCTGGATGCCCGGGGCGGTCACGCCGTCGTCATTACTCAGCAATATCCGCATAAAAGATTGTCTTCTTTTTTATCTCTCAATCAGAACGCCTTTAACGCGGCCTGGTATTTAAATACTCGAAATCAACGCCCAAAAGGAGGGACTTAACCAGCAGATATTATGTTTACTCCCCCCGACATGTCCAGTCACCAAGGGAAAAGACGATTTTTCGCGCTGCTTCCAGGCTTCGTGTTAGCACCGAAAACCGCAGTTGGGCAAACACACCTCGTTACGTCGTCATGCTCCAGACGAAAAAAAACCTGCATAAGCAGGTTTTTAATTATTACTCACTAATATCCGCATCACTACTGTCCTGCCGCATAATTTCGCGCACCACGCTGGTGGCGAAACTGCCGGCCGGCAGCCAAAAACGCAGTTCAACGGTGGCATCATCCCACCATTCCCACTGCATGTTTTTTGGCTGTAACAGCAACGCACGGCGGGCCGGATCAACACGCTCACGCTTTAAAAGCGCCATCAGTTCCGGTTGCTCCAGCAAGCACTGCTGTTCAAAACTCAGTGCTTCACCGGCGGTACCGGGTTCGCCGTCACCCGGCAAAGGAGCGGTAATCATCAGTTCGCCGGCATCCAGCCGCTGTTGCAGCGCTTCCAGCTCTTCCGGCTTGGCGACAAACCAACTGCCACGCCCACTGAGCTGTAAGGCATCACCTTCCAGCACGGTATGTTGTTGCTGGTTGGCCAAGCGTCGGCTGGCAATCAAATTAAACAGCGCACTGCGGCTGGCAGAAAGATAAAAACTGCGCTTGCTGCGTTCTTTAACCCGGATTTCATCATTTGCCCAACGGCGCGCCATCACCAGGTTATTACCGCCGCGACCAAAGCGCTGGCTGCCAAAATAGTTTGGCACGCCGCCGGCCGCAATCGCCTGCAGCCGCGGTTCGACATCCTGACGGTCGGAAATATGACGCAGCACCAGAGTGAAAGCATTGCCTTTTAGCGTGCCTATACGCATTTTGCGCAGGTGGCGGGCGCTAGCCAGCACTTCGCAGCCTTCCAGTGAAAACTGAGTAAAATCAGGTGTCTCTTTGCCCGGTAGATGCAGGCAGAACCATTGTTCGGTCACCGCATGGCGATCTTTCAGACCCGCGTAACTGACAGAACGGGCGTGAATACCGGCAAAGCGCGCCAAATAATCGGCGACAAACTGAGTGTTACAGCCGTTCTTGCGGATGTTCACCAGCACATGTTCGCCTTCGCCGTCCGGCTCAAAGCCCAGGTCTTCCACCACCACAAAATCTTCCGGGTTGGCTTTCAACACGCCGGTGCTCTGTGGCTGGCCATGCAGCCAGGTCAGATTAGCCATATCCATGCGTTTATTCCTTGATCAACAAGGCAACCGCTTCGCAGGCAATGCCCTCGCCGCGCCCGGTGAAACCGAGCTGTTCGGTGGTGGTAGCCTTAACGTTGACGTCGTCCATATGGCATTGCAGATCTTCCGCCAGGAATACGCGCATTTGCGGGATATGCGGCGCCATTTTAGGGGCCTGGGCAATAATGGTGATATCCAGATTCCCCAGACGATAGCCTTTGGCGCGGATGCGTTTCCAGGCCTCACGCAGCAGAACGCGGCTGTCGGCCCCTTTGAATGCCGGGTCGGTATCCGGGAACAGCTTGCCGATATCCCCTAACGCCGCCGCCCCCAACAGAGCATCGGTCGCCGCATGCAGCGCCACGTCACCGTCGGAGTGAGCCAGCAAACCTTTTTCATAAGGGATACGAACACCACCGATCACCAGCGGCCCTTCGCCACCAAATTTATGTACGTCAAAACCGTGACCGATACGCATGATGCGCTCCTTAATTGTCCAACTGAGTTAAGTAAAAGGCCGCCAGCGCCAAATCTTCCGGGCGCGTGACTTTAATATTGTCCGAGCGTCCACTGACCAGCAGCGGATGATAGCCACAATGCTCCAGGGCAGAAGCCTCATCGGTGACCGTCGCACCGTCATCCATCGCTCGCTGCAGGCAGAGCTTGAGCAACGCCAGCGGGAACAGTTGCGGAGTTAACGCATGCCACAGATCCTGGCGTTCAACGGTGTGTGAGATAGTACTGCGACCAGGTTCGGCACGTTTCATGGTATCACGCACCGGCGCGGCCAAAATGCCCCCTACCTCGCTGTGTTCGGTGATCGCCAGCAAACGTTCCAGATCTTCGGCATGCAGGCAGGGCCTTGCCGCGTCGTGTACCAGCACCCATTTGGCCTCGCCGGCCAGTTGCAACCCGGCCATCACCGAATCGGCGCGTTGCTGACCGCCGACGGTGACCCGCACGCGGGGATCTTTGGCAATCGGTAACTGGTGGAACTGCTGGTCATCGGGACCGATCGCCACAATCACCTGCGGAATACGCGGATGGCGCAATAGCGCATGGATCGCGTGCTCGAGAATGGTTTGGTGGCCGATGGTTAAATACTGCTTCGGGCAATCCGCCTGCATACGGCTGCCGATACCGGCAGCGGGCAGGACGGCAATCACCGGTGGAAAGGTTCCTGCGGAGTGATTCATGCGTTACTTTTGTAGGTTATTTTGCGAGGAGGACGCCGCGTTGCGTCTGGATTGGTCAGGAACCAGACGATAGAAAGTCTCACCGGGCTTGATCATGCTCAGTTCATTGCGCGCACGCTCTTCGATCGCTTCCTGACCGCCGTTCAAATCGTCGATTTCGGCGAACAGCTGATCGTTACGCGCTTTCAATTTAGCATTGCTGCCCTGTTGGACCGCAACGTCATCATTGACCCGCACGTAATCGTGAACACCATTTTTGCCCAGCCACAGTGAATACTGTAACCAACCGAGCAATGCCAGCAATAACAGCGTAAGTTTTCCCATCTCCGCCCCCTGAAAAACCGCCTAATCATCCCACAACTTTTCGTTGGACTCCACACTGGGAACGGCATTTCACCGCCAAATTCAGAGTAGGATGAGAATTTCTTGAGTTTATAACCTAAATTCGCGCCGAAAGCGGCAAAAAAAAGCACTTTCATCCGATAAGTCACCGATCGACAGCTTCACATTCCCTCACTCAATGTTTATATCGGTTATGCAGCAAGAAAAACTGGCTGCACCGCAGTTTCACCAACGCTTCCGCCAATCACAATAGAAAAGTGCATATTTATCACCATTAAAAATCACACCATCAGGTAGGAGTTGTATTTTTATTCATTGAAGGTTATTTTTATGCACACATAGTGCATAAATAAATCCAATGAATAACTTTTAATTATCGGGGATAGTGATGTTAAAACGCATAATTCTGATTGGCGCCTGCCTGGCCGCCACCCTGTCGGCTTCTGCTCTGGCGGCAGAACCCACTTACGTCGTCGGCTCCGGCGGCACCTATCGTCCATTCGAATTCGAAAACAGCAGCAAACAGCTGGAAGGCTTTGATATTGATATCATCAAGGCCGTCGCCAAGGCCGAAGGCTTCCAGGTCAAGCTGGTAAATACACCGTGGGAAGGCATCTTTGCCACGCTGAACTCCGGCGATCGCGACATCATTATTTCCGGCATCACCATCACCGATAAACGCAAGCAAATGGTTGATTTCTCTGCGCCTTACTTCCCGGCGGAGCAGACCATCGTGGTTCCCAAAGACTCTCAAGTGAACTCTATTGCCGCGCTGAAAGCGCTGAAAGTTGGCGTGGTGAACTCCAGCACCGGCGACATCGTGGTATCCGACGTGCTGGGTAAAAACAGCACCGCTATCAAACGTTTCGACAATACCCCGCTGCTGCTGCAGGAGTTGTACGAAGACGGCATCGGCGCAGCCGTAGGCGACGTTGGCGTAGCCAAGTTCTACATAAAAACCCACCCGGAAAAAGAGTTCAAATTGGTGTCAGACGCCAAATTCGAACGTCAGTATTTCGGCATTGCTGTTGCCAAAGGCAACGATGAACTACGCGGTAAAATCAACGCCGGCCTGAAGAAAATCATCGCCGACGGCACCTACGCCAAAATTTACCAGACCTGGTTTGACAGCAACGTTCCGACACTGCCTGCCGAATAAGCCTTAAGTGACCGGAGCTCGCACGAGCTCCGGAGCAACACTATCGAGAGAATACCGAGAAGGAACACCCATTGAATTTCCGTTGGGAGATTATCCAGGAATATGCCCCGCTGTTTATGGAAGGCGCCTGGATGACCATCAAATGCACCATTATCTGCGTGATACTGGGCACCACCTGGGGGCTGCTCCTGGGGTTAGGCCGTCTGGCGCAAGCGCCGCATGGAGTCTGGAAACCAATACTGCATTACGGCGTACAGTGGCCGGTGCGCATTTATATCAGCGCCTTCCGCGGCACGCCGCTGTTCGTGCAGATCATGGTGGTGCACTTCGCCCTGGTGCCGCTGTTTATTAACCCGCGTGACGGCCTGCTGGTCACCAACGGCCTGATGAGCAGTGATTTCGCCCGTGCATTGCGCTCCGACTATGGCGCATTTCTCTCCTGTGTGGTGGCGATTACGCTCAACGCCGGCGCCTACGTTTCGGAAATTTTCCGCGCCGGTATTCAGTCAATCGATCGCGGCCAGATGGAAGCTTCGCGCTCGCTGGGCATGGGCTACGGCAAAACCATGCGCAAAGTGATCCTGCCGCAGGCATTCCGTCGCATGCTGCCACCGCTGGGCAATAACGCCATTGCCATCGTCAAGGATTCCTCACTGGCCTCCGCCATCGGTCTGGCCGATTTGGCCTATGCCGCCCGGACGGTTTCCGGCGCTTATGCCACCTATTGGGAGCCTTACCTGACCATTTCGCTGGTCTATTGGGTCCTCACCTTCCTGCTTTCGCTGATGGTGCAACACATGGAAAAGAGGTTCGGGAAAAGTGATTCGCGTACATAACCTGCAAAAACAATTCGGCGAAAGCCACGTACTGCGTGGTATCTCCTGCGAGATCGCGGCCAACGAAGTGGTCTGCGTCATTGGCCCGTCCGGTTCCGGCAAAAGTACCTTTCTGCGCTGTATCAACGCGCTGGAGACGCTCTCCGGCGGCGAAGTTCTGGTCAACGGTTTCGCCATTCACAGCCAGAAAACCGATCTCAATAAAATGCGTGAAAGCGTGGGGATGGTGTTTCAGCGCTTTAATCTGTTCCCGCATATGACGGTGCTGGAGAACATCATTATGGCGCCGATGGGGGTGAAAAAACTGTCGCGTGCCGACGCCATCCTGCGTGCAGAAGCGCTGTTACGCAAAGTGGGTCTGTTGGACAAGATAGACGCCTATCCCAGCAGCCTGTCCGGCGGCCAGCAACAACGGGTGGCCATTGCCCGGGCGCTGGCGATGGAGCCAAAAATCATGTTGTTCGACGAACCCACCTCAGCACTTGATCCCGAGTTGGTCGGCGAAGTGCTGGCGGTGATGAAGTCATTGGCACACGAAGGTATGACCATGGTGGTGGTGACCCACGAGATGGGCTTTGCCCGTGAAGTGGCCGATCGGGTGTTGTTTATCGATCAGGGGATCATTCAGGAAGAAGGCACACCGCAGCAGATTTTCAGCAATCCGACCAACCCGCGCACTCAGGCTTTTCTAAGCAAAGTTTTGTAACCTTCGGCACGGCTTTGCAATGCTTCGGGCGCAGGCAACTGCGCCCACTCTCTCACCAGCCGGTGAGAAAACTGAATACCAGCCAGAACAGACACAGCACGATAGCGCCGGTCAGCAGCAGCGTCAGGATCAGGCGACCACGCAACAGCATGCTAAGCGTGATGCCAATCAGTACCGATACCGGCATCAGGGCCAGGAAGAACGGCCAGGTGTAGAGCAGGAAGAAGAGCGTGTTGGAACCGTAGACCACAAAAGGCACCGCGAACGCCAGCCAGTAGAAAACAAAGCCGCAGACGCCGCCCAGGAAAGAATAAGAGGGTTCCTCTTTTTCCTGGTTTGAGTCAATCAAGATAGGCGAGACATTTTGCATAGTGATCCCTGGTTATTCGGCACGCTCTCCGGCGGGCTTAGCGTAAAAAGCGTATGGCGCAAAAACGCCACACGCTTTTCTGAATTCAGGGTTTGATAATAGCCCGACCACGCAGCACGTCTAACAATTGCTCAATCAAATTTGTTACCAATTGTTGGCCATCAAGGTGAATATCCGGCCGTTGCGGGGCCTCGTAAACCGAGTCGATTCCGGTGAAATTACGCAGTTCCCCAGCCCGGGCTTTTTTGTACAATCCCTTCGGATCCCGCTGCTCACAAATCGCCAGCGGCGTGTCGACAAACACCTCGATAAAGCGCTCTTCATCAAGCAGTTCGCGCACCATCTGTCGTTCTGTGCGGTGCGGTGAAATAAACGCGGTCAGCACCACCAGCCCGGCATCTACCATCAGTTTGGACACTTCTCCCACGCGGCGAATATTCTCGCGCCGATCGTCATCTGAGAATCCCAGATCGCGGCACAGGCCGTGACGCACGTTATCGCCATCCAGCAAATAGGTGCTGACGCCAAGGGCGTGCAGCGCCTGCTCCAGCGCACCGGCAACGGTGGATTTACCCGAGCCGGACAGCCCGGTAAACCACAGCACCACGCCTTTATGGCCATTACGGGCTTCGCGATCCGCACGCGCTACCGCATGCGGATGCCAGACCACGTTGTCATCATCCGGCCCGGTGGGTCGTTGCTCTACGTCGGCCACGTTACTTGCCCCCGATCAGGTCGCGTGCGCCCCAATGCGGGAAGTGTTTACGCACCAAAGCATTAAGTTCCAGCTCGAATGCGCTAAAGTCACCAGTGGCTGCCTGAGCGTCCTGCAAGGTTTCGCGGATCAGCCCGGCACCAACCGTGACATTGCTCAGGCGATCGATAAAGATAAATCCGCCGGTGTCATGATTACGCTGATAGCTGTCCAGCACCAGAGGTTCGTCGAAGGTCAGTTCCACCAGGCCAATGCCGTTCAGCGGCAAGGTATCCGCCTGATGCTGAGCCAGCGAGTTGATTTCTACCTGGTGGCGAATACCTTCCACTCGTGCTCGAGTCTTTTTGCCAGCGACCTTGATGTCGTAGCTCTGCCCCGGTAACAGCGGCTTCTCGGCCATCCACACCACGTCCACCAGTGCGCTTTGCGCCGCCTGCAGAGTTTCCCCGGCATCAACCAGCAAATCGCCGCGGCTGATATCCACTTCATCCTTCAGCACCAGGGTGATCGCTTCACCCGGTACCGCTTCCTGCAAATCACCATCAAAGGTGACAATGCGTGCAACGGTGGATTCCACGCCGGAAGGCAATACCTTCACGCGTTGGCCGACGCGCACCACACCGGCAGATAGGGTGCCTGCATAGCCACGGAAATCCAGGTTCGGACGGTTAACATATTGCACCGGGAAGCGCAGCGGCTGCGTTTCGCGCTCGCTGACAACATCCACGCTTTCCAATACCTGTAACAACGTAGGGCCGTTGTACCAAGGCATATGGGTGCTTTCGCTGGCCACATTATCGCCGTCCAGTGCCGACAGCGGGACAAACTTGATATCCAGATCGTTTGGCAACTGCTGAGCGAAGGTCAGATAATCCTGTTTGAACTGCTCAAATACCGACTCTTGGTAATTCACCAGATCCATCTTGTTGACCGCCACCACCAAATGGCGAATGCCCAGCAACGTAGCAATAAAACTGTGTCTGCGGGTTTGATCCAGCACCCCTTTACGCGCGTCAATCAGCAAAATTGCCAGATCGCAGGTGGAGGCGCCGGTCGCCATATTGCGGGTGTACTGCTCATGCCCAGGGGTATCGGCGATAATAAATTTGCGCTTTTCAGTCGAGAAATAGCGATAGGCCACGTCAATGGTGATGCCCTGCTCACGCTCGGCCTGCAGGCCGTCGACCAGCAATGCCAGATCGAGCTTTTCGCCCTGGGTGCCAATACGCTTGCTGTCACTGTGCAGCGTGGACAGCTGATCTTCGTAGATCTGGCGGGTATCGTGCAGCAGACGACCGATCAGGGTACTTTTACCGTCGTCGACGCTGCCACAGGTCAGGAACCGTAACAGGCTTTTATGTTGCTGCGCGTGCAGGTAAGACTCGACCCCGCCCTGGTCAGCGATTTGTTGGGCAATTGCCTGGTTTTGCGAAACTATAGTGTTCATCCGGCGGCTCCTTAGAAATACCCTTGACGCTTTTTCAGCTCCATCGAGCCGGACTGATCGCGATCGATCATCCGTCCCTGGCGCTCACTGGTGGTGGATACCAACATCTCTTCGATGATTTCCGGCAGCGTTTGCGCTTCGGACTCCACCGCGCCGGTCAGCGGCCAGCAACCCAGGGTGCGGAAGCGCACCATGCGCTGGCTGATCACTTCACCCGGCTGCAGATCAATGCGATCGTCGTCCACCATCAACAGCATGCCGTCACGCTCTACCACCGGACGTGGTTTCGCCAGGTACAAAGGAATGATGTCGATTTTTTCCAGGAAAATGTATTGCCAGATATCCAGCTCGGTCCAGTTCGACAGCGGGAACACGCGGATGCTCTCGCCCTTGTTGATCTGACCGTTGTAGTTGTGCCACAGCTCCGGGCGCTGGTTCTTCGGATCCCAACGGTGGAAACGGTCGCGGAAAGAATAGATACGCTCTTTGGCGCGTGACTTTTCTTCGTCACGGCGAGCGCCACCAAAGGCGGCATCAAAACCGTATTTGTTCAGCGCCTGCTTCAGACCTTCGGTTTTCATGATATCGGTGTGCTTGGCACTGCCGTGAACGAACGGGTTGATGCCCATCGCCACGCCTTCCGGATTTTTATGTACCAGCAGCTCAAAACCGTATTCCTTAGCGGTGCGGTCACGGAACTGGTACATCTCGCTGAATTTCCAGCCGGTATCCACGTGTAGCAGTGGAAACGGCAGCGTGCCTGGGAAGAAGGCCTTGCGCGCCAGGTGCAGCATCACGGAAGAGTCTTTGCCGATGGAATAGAGCATCACCGGGTTGCCGAATTCAGCGGCGACTTCACGGATGATATGGATACTCTCCGCCTCCAATTGCCGCAAATGAGTGAGTCGTTTTTCGTCCATAACAGATCCTTAAGCCAAATTCACGACGGCTGGGCGTGATACCCCTTCCGCCTGCGGTTGATGCCCAAACCAGGCGATTTGGTGATGTAATTCCACCACTTCGCCGATCACCAGCAGCGCCGGTAACGGTGCCTGTTGAGCCAATTGTTCGAGTTGTTGCAGCGTACCGGTTTGCACCAGTTGGTCCGCACGGGTGCCACGGCTGATTACCGCCACCGGCGTTGTGGCCGCACGGCCGTGGGCTATCAGGCGCTGGCTGATATCCGCCGCCTTCATGGTGCCCATGTAGATAGCCAGAGTCTGGCGCGCACGCGCCAAATCGGCCCAGTCCAGGCCATCGCCGTCGGGGCGACAGTGGCCAGTAATAAAGGTAACGCTCTGTGCGTGATCGCGGTGCGTCAGCGGGATGCCGGCATAGGCGGTTGCCCCGGCGGCGGCCGTTACTCCCGGTACCACCTGGAAGGGAATGCCCGCCGCGGCGGCCACCTGTAATTCTTCACCACCACGGCCAAAGATAAAGGGATCGCCACCCTTCAGCCGCACCACACGTTTGCCCTGCTGTGCCAGTTCCACCAGCAGACGGTTGGTTTCTTCCTGGATCACCGAGTGTGCGCCGGCGCGTTTGCCCACGCAGATGCGTTCGGCATCGCGACGAACCAAATCAAGAATTTCATCGCTAACCAGATGGTCGTACAGCACTACGTCGGCCTGCTGCATCACCTGCAGCCCGCGCAGGGTCAGTAACCCCACGTCGCCCGGCCCGGCCCCCACCAGGGCAATTTCGCCCTGAGTGCCTTCGCTGCCCTGTGCAAACTGCTCTAAGTCCTGCTCCAGTTGCCGCTGCGCCTCGGCGGTTTGGCCATTGGCCACCAGCGTTGCGAAGCGGCCGCCAAAGGTTTTCTCCCAAAAGCGACGGCGTTCGCCAATGGCATTCAGCCGTTGCTTCACCTGACCACGCCAGCGCCCGGCGACCTCAGCCATCTGTCCCAGGCTGGCGGGCAACAAGGCCTCAAGTTTTTCACGCAGCATGCGTGCCAACACCGGAGCCTGACCACTGGAAGAGACGGCGACCACCAAGGGTGAACGGTCGATAATCGACGGGAAGATGAACGAACAGCGCGGCTGATCGTCCACTACGTTGGCCAGCACCCGGCGTTTATCCGCCTCGCTAAATACCTCGGCATTCAGCGCACTGTCATCGGTAGCGGCAATCACCAGGAAAACCTCATCGAGTTGCTGGGCGGCAAAAGCCTGTCCCAACCAGTGGATCTGCCCCTGCTGACGCAGTTGTTCGAGTATCGGTGAGAGTGACTGCGCAACTATCCGTATTTCAGCCCCGGCGCGCAGGAGAAGGTCAACTTTGCGCGCAGCCACTTCACCGCCGCCAACGACCAACACCGGGCGTTGTTTCAGGTCGGCGAATATAGGTAGATAGTCCACAACAGCCTTTTCATATATGCAGAAAGATACTGTGACTATACGGGCTGAGATTTAGCCTCTGAAATGACGAAAAGGAATGACTAGTTCTTTTATGGAATATAGGCCGCAGCGTCAGGGTTTGCGGCGGTCATACACAGGCCAGTTACAGCTAATAGAGTGCTAATCACCCATATGGCACTAATCATCCATTTAGTTTAATTAGCCATCTCTTTATGAACCAAACCGATCTCCCGGTGCAGCAATCCTACTTCCTTATGTAAATCGCCTTTGGTAACAAGTTGCGCATAGCACCGAAATTTTGCCTCTGCAGCTAAAATTTCAGAGCGGTGGAAATTGTTTAATCTGCCGCCGAGTCTCATACTGAGGGCCGCAAAAAGAATCGGTATTACCGACATTAAAAAGAAGGATTTTTCGGTATGTTTTCCCGCTTTTATCTAAAGGCCGGCCTGCTGGTGGCAGTGCTCGGCGGTGTTTTCAGCGTTTCTGCCGCCACACAGCCCGCGAAAGATCTCCCGATGGGTAAATTCGCCGCTGACCAAATCCGCCATATCGCTACCTATTTCCCCGGCCGTATGGCAGGCAGCCCGGCCGAACTGCTCACCGCAGACTATCTAAACCAGCAGTTCAGCAAGATGGGTTATCAGAGCGATATCCGCAGCTTCAATACCCGTTATCTCTACACCAGTAAAGACGGTAAAAAGAACTGGAATAATGTTACCGCCAGCTCGGTGATCGCCGCTAAAAATGGCAGCAATCCGCAGCAAATTCTGATCGTGGCGCATTTTGATACCTATACGCCACAAAGCGACGCCGACCTGGATAACAACCTCGGCGGCCTGACGCTACAGGGCGTCGATGACAATGCCTCCGGTATCGGTGTAATGCTGGAGTTGGCAGAGCGCCTGAAGAACATCCCCACGGCTTATGGCTTGCGCTTTGTTGCCACCAGCGCCGAAGAAATCGGCTCATTGGGGGCGCAGAACTATCTGCAACGTATGAGCCCGGAAGAAAAACGTAATACTGTGCTGGTGATTAACCTCGACAGCCTGATCACCGGCGATCGCCTGTATTTCAACGCCGGCCGCAACACGCCACCCAAGTTGGCGAAACAGAGCCGCGATCGCGCACTGGACATCGCCCACCGCTATGGCATTGCCGCCGCCACTAACCCAGGCAGCCAGGCGCATCCGAAGGGCACCGGCTGCTGCTCCGATCAGGAAGTGTTTGATAAAGCCGGTATTCCGGTGCTATCCGTCGAAGCCACCAACTGGTCGCTGGGCAAGAAAGACGGCTATCAGCAGCGTGCCGTCAGCCCGCACTTCCCACAGGGCATGAGTTGGCACCGCCCGCAGTACGATAATCTGCAATACCTGGAGCGTAATTTGCCAGGACGGATCGATAAACGCAGCCGCGAGAGCGTGCAGATCCTGCTGCCGTTGATCAAAGAGCTGGCGCAGGCGCATCCACCTAAAGCGCCAAAGAAAAAGTAATCCCCCCACAGAAACACCAAGGGCCCAGCCAATGCTGAGCCCTTGGTCAGTTTAAAGAGGGCATTAGCCTTCGTGCAGGCCGCACTCACGCTTCAGGCCGAAGAAGCGGGTTTCTTCCTCGCTCATGCCCGGTTCCCATTTCTGCGTAGTGTGGGTATCTCCTACCGACAGATAGCCTTGCTCCCACAGCGGGTGGTAACTCAGGCCGTGCTCGGTCAGGTATTGATATATTTTTCGATTGTCCCAGTCGATAATCGGCAGGATCTTGAACACTCCGCGCTGCACTGCCAACACCGGCAAGTGAGCACGACTGCCCGATTGTTCGCGACGCAGGCCGGCGAACCAGGTCTGCCCGCCGAGGGTTTCCAGCGCGCGATTCATCGGCTCAACCTTGTTGATTTGGTTGTATTTCTCAATGCCCTCAACGCCCTGCTCCCACAGTTTGCCGTAGCGTGCCTCCTGCCAGGCAGGCGACTGCTCGGCGCGAAACACCTGCAGGTTCAACTTCAACTTGTCAGCCAACTGATCGATAAACTGATAGGTTTCCGGGAACAGGTAGCCGGTATCGGTGAGGATCACCGGGATATCCGGCTTGATCCTGGTCACCAAATGCAAACACACCGCCGCCTGAATACCAAAACTTGAAGAGAGTACAAACTCGCCCGGCAAATGCTCCAGCGCCCATTCGACACGTTGCTCGGCAGAAAGGGTTTCCAACTGACCATTAACCACCGCCAGTGCCAACGCCTGCCCTGATTTGGGCAGCGCGTTCAGCTCCGCCAGATTGAATTCAGCCATGTTGCCTGCCTCCTGATGCTTGAATCATACCGCGCAGATCCAGCCCCCTGTACCAGCGGGGCCAAATGCCGTCAGTCCCAGAAATCCTGTGCCGGATCGACCACCGGCCTGACCACACCGGCGCGGATGGTGAAATCACCAAAGCCTTCGCCTGCCGTGCGCTCGGTGGCCCAACGGCCCACCAGTTGGTCAATCTCTCGCAGAATTTCTTCTTCGTTAATATTTTCTCGGTACATGCGCGGAATACGCGTGCCTTCCCGGTTACCGCCCAAATGCAGGTTATAGCGACCTACCGCTTTACCCACCAGGCCAATCTCCGCCAGCAGTGCGCGGCCACAGCCATTCGGGCAGCCGGTGATGCGCAGCACTATGTGCTCGTCCCCCACGCCGTGCCGATGCAGGATCCCTTCCACCTTGGTGACGAACTCCGGCAGGAAACGCTCGGCCTCCGCCATTGCCAATGGGCAGGTCGGGAAGGATACGCAAGCCATCGAGTTTTGGCGCTGTACGCTGACCCCATCGTCGATCAGCCCATGATCTCGCGCCAGAGCTTCGATCTTCGCCTTCTCGCTTTCCGGCACACCGGCGACGATCAGGTTCTGGTTGGCCGTCAGGCGGAAATCCCCTTTGTGGATCCGCGCGATCTCGGCAACGCCGGTTTTCAGCGGACGCCCCGGATAATCCAATAACCGACCGTTCTCAATAAACAGCGTCAGGTGCCATTGGTTATCAATACCTTTCACCCAACCAATGCGATCGCCGCGACCGGTGAATTCGTATGGGCGGATCGGCTCAAAAGTGATGCCTGCCCGTTTTTCTACTTCGGCGCGGAAAGTATCCACCCCGACGCGCTCCAGCGTATATTTGGTTTTGGCATTTTTACGATCGGTACGATTACCCCAGTCGCGCTGGGTGGTCACTACCGCTTCGGCGACTGCCAGCGTGTGCTCCAGCGGGATGTAGCCGAACTCGCTGGCCTGGCGCGCATAAGTTTTCTTGTTGCCATGTTCAATCGACAGACCGCCGCCCACCAGCAGGTTGAAGCCCACCAGCTTGCCGTTTTTGGCGATCGCCACAAAATTCATGTCGTTGGCGTGCAGATCAACATCATTCTGCGGTGGGATCACCACCGTGGTTTTGAACTTACGCGGCAGATAGGTAGCCCCGAGGATCGGTTCTTCGTCGGTGGTCGCCACTTTTTCCTGATCCAGCCACACTTCCGCGTAAGCACGGGTGCGCGGCAACAGATGTTCGGAAATCTTCTTCGCCCACTCGTAGGCTTCCTGATGCAGTTCTGACTCCACCGGGTTAGAAGTACAAAGCACGTTACGGTTAACGTCGTTGGCGGTAGCCAGCGCGTCCAGCCCCAGGCGGCCCAGCAGTTGGTGAACCGGCTTAACGTTGCCCTTCAAAATGCCATGGAACTGGAAGGTCTGGCGGTTGGTGATACGAATGCTGCCGTACAGGGTGCTTTCCTGCGCGAACTTATCAATGCCCAGCCACTGTTGGGGTGAGATAATCCCTCCCGGCAGACGGCAGCGCAGCATCATCGCGTGGCGCGGCTCCAGCTTTTGCTCGGCACGTTCGGCACGAATATCACGGTCGTCCTGCTGGTACATGCCGTGAAAACGGATCAGCAGGAAGTTGTCACCGGTGAAGCCACCGGTCAAACCGTCCTTCAAATCTTCAGCGATGGTGCCGCGCAGGAAGTTGCTTTCTTTCTTCAAACGCTCGGCATCGGCCAATTTGCCTTCAACCACCAGAGGCCCCGGGTGTTTATCACTCATCAGTAAACATCTCGCTGATAACGGCGCTCAAGGCGCAGCTCACTTAAAAATTCATCCGCCAGCTCGGTATCCATACCACCGTGCTCGGCCACCAGTTCCAGTAATGTGTTTTCCACGTCCTTCGCCATGCGGTTGGCATCGCCACAGACGTAAATATGAGCGCCTTCCTGGATCCAACGCCACACTTCCGCGCCCTGTTCGCGCAGTTTGTCTTGAACATAGACTTTATGTTGTTGATCGCGTGACCAGGCCAGATCGATACGAGTCAGCAGGCCATCCTTCACATAGCGCTGCCATTCGACCTGATACAGGAAATCTTCGGTAAAGTGCGGGTTGCCGAAGAACAGCCAATTCTTACCGCCGGCACCATCAGCGTCACGTTGCTGCATAAAGGCGCGGAACGGCGCAATGCCGGTGCCAGGGCCAATCATGATCACTGGCGTTTCCGGGTTGGCCGGCAGGCGGAAGTTGTCGTTGTGCTCGATGAACACCCGCACATCACCGTCCTCTTCCAGGCGATCGGCCAGGAAGCTGGAAGCGCCACCGGCACGAGCACGACCGTCAATGTCGTAGCGCACCACGCCGACGGTCACGTGCACTTCGTTTTCGTTCTCAGCCTGCGAGGAGGCGATGGAGTACAGGCGCGGCGTCAGAGGGCGCAACAGGCCAATCAACTGTTCGGCATTGAGATCGGCCGGTGCCTGACGCACCATGTCGACAATCGGCGTGCTGTGCGCGTAATGCTGCAGCGCGGCTTTATCTGCCAGTAAGCCAATCAGTTTCTCGTCGCGAGACAGCGCCGCGTATTTGTCGACGATCGGCGTAGTGTTCTGCGTCAATTCGAAATGGCTGCGCAACGCTTGCGCCAGCGGCAGAGTTTGACCTTCGACCTCTACCGGCTCGTCGCCTTTCAGCCACAGCAGTTGCACCAGTTCGTCCACCAGCGCAGGATCGTTATCGAACCAGACGCCCAACGCGTCACCCGGTCGGTAGCGCAGACCCGAATCGCCCAGATCAATCTCGATATGGCGTACGTCTTTATCTGACGCACGGCCGGTAATTTTTTGCTTCACCGCCAGTTGCGCGGTCAGCGGCTGTTCTTTGCTGTATGGGCTGCTATCGAGCAGATCAACTGCGCCGCTGGCCAGTACGCACGGTGCGGCGTTTTCCGCCGGCGCGCGGGCTTTCAGCACTTCCACTACCTGTTTACGCCAGGCCGTGGCCAGTTCCTGATATTCCACGTCGGCATCCACCCGCTCGACCAGGCGCTCGGCACCCAGTTCGGCCAGCTTGCCGTCGAAGTCTTTGCCCGACTGACAGAAGTTTTCGTAGGAAGTATCCCCCAGCCCAAAGACCGCAAACGCGGTCTCGTTAAGCTTGGGCGCTTTCTTTGAGAACAGGAATTTATGCAGCGCAACCGCCTCTTCCGCCGGCTCGCCTTCCCCCTGTGTGGAGGCGACGATCACCAGCAAGCGTTCCTGGGCAATCTGCTTGAATTTGTAGTCACCGGCATTCACCAGGGTGACGCTCAGCTTGGCGGCCAACAGATCGTCGCGCAGCTGTTCCGCCAGGCGACGTGCATTGCCAGTCTGCGAAGCAGAGATCACCGTGATGCTGGCGGCAGCGGAAGCCACCGGCGCAATGGCAACGCTGCCAGGCTGTTGATTAACCATTCCCCAGAAATAACCTGACAGCCACGCCAGCTGCGTTGGTGAATATTCACCAATCGCCGCCTGCAGGCGCGCCAGCTGTTCGGGCGTCAGCGGGAGCAAAGATGTTGGAGGTGCCTGAGTCGTCATTGCAGTACTTATTTCCTATACATGGCACCTATCCAGCCAGGTGCTCGCCAGTGTCAGCCGCTATTTTTTCGTTCGGTCTGCGGTCCTGAAAAGATCAGGAGAGTTTGTAAGGTTACCCAGCCGATTGGCAACGATTAAATAAGGGATAGCAATAAATAATAACTAAAATGACTAAGCTGTTTTTCTGGTAACGGATAGTGCTTAAAGCGCTAAGCGGACTTTTTTATCCACATGAAAATTAAACCGTTTTTTTGGTGCTTATTGAATGAATCGCATTTACCGCTCATAACCCCAACCGATAGGTCTATCAAGGACCAAACAAAAAAAGTGTTAAGCCAACTTTGACAGCGCTACCGGTAGACCAAAGCGGTATAAATGGCAAGAAAGCTCCGTTTCCGGTAAACTTCGGCGGTTTTTGAGTCAATGAGGCCGTAATAATGGCAACCACGCTGTTTAAAGATTTTCAGTTTGAAGCCGCACACCGCTTGCCGAACGTAGCGGAGGGCCATAAATGCGGCCGTCTGCACGGGCATTCGTTTATGGTGCGTCTGGAAGTGACCGGTGAAGTGGATGCACACACCGGTTGGGTGATGGATTTCGCCGAGCTTAAAGCCGTGTTCTCCCCAATCTGGGAGCGCCTGGATCACAATTATCTCAATGATATTCCAGGATTGGAAAATCCCACCAGCGAAGTCCTTGCCGCCTGGATTTGGCAGCAGCTTAAACCCCAGTTGCCGGAACTGACTGCGGTGATGGTGAAAGAAACCTGTACCGCGGGATGCGTGTATAAAGGCTAAAGAAAGGGCGCCCTATGGCGCCCTGAATTTTATGCGATATTCAGATACTTATGGGTCTGCATCGACAGGCGCCAGTTGCGCGCAATGCAGGTTTCAATACACAGGCGGGTCGCCTCTTCCTTCTGACTGATCGGCTGCAACGCGATAATCCGCGGCTTCTCATCGTGCAGCGTCGCCAGCAGCGCATCCAGCGCTTCAATATCACGCTCACGTCCGACCGGATGTTTCACTTCATCAGCGCGCTGCAAAGCCTGGCTCAGCACCTTCATGCCGCCGCGCATATTTACCTTGGGTGAAACCGTTACCCAGGTTTTCGCCGAGCATTGGATCTCGTGAGTGCCGCTGGTTTCAATCTGGCAACCGTAGCCGTGCTCTTCGAGTAATTCAGTCAGCGGAGTCAGATCGTAAATGCAGGGTTCACCGCCGGTGATCACCACATGGCGCGCGGTGTAGCCTTGTTGGCGAATGACCGCCAGTAACTGCTCGGCGCTGGCGCTGCCCCAGGCGTCGCTCTCTTCGGTTTTCACCAAAATCCTTTGCATATCAACTTCCCGATTGGCTTCCTTTTCCCAGGTATGTTTGGTATCGCACCAGCTGCATCCTACCGGGCAGCCCTGCAGGCGGATAAAAATGGCCGGAACGCCGGTAAAAAAGCCTTCGCCCTGCAAGGTTTGGAACATTTCATTAATCGGGTACTGCATCGGTATCTCAATCTGGAAAGGTAAAAAGGGATTATCGCAGATTCCGGCCCGGCGACCAAACGGGCGAAATTGTATTAAATTTTATCCAGCGCTCGGCGGCCAGCCGATCTCACCGGCTATCGGCTTCATTTAATTAGTTTACTGAACCAGTCCCTTGCACTGACGGTGTAATCTGCTTCGCAAAAACAACATTTAATTAACGTATAAGATAAATATATTTGACATAAATCGTTCGCACGCAGATGTATATACAGGCAAGCACAAGCCGGACGCCAGTTTCGGCGGTTCATCCACCACAATCACATCTGCGTTTAGAGGGTGCCATGGCTCATTCCACCGAGTTGAATATTCAGCAGGCCATCGACGACAGCAAATTCTCGCTGTTTCACTGGACCTTAATCATTTTGGGATTCCTGATCCTGGCCATTGATGGCTTCGACACTGCGGCCATGGGGTATATCGCCCCTTCGGTCGCCAAAGACTGGGGTATTGTGAAACAGGATCTCGGCCCGGTACTGAGCGCCGCCCTGTTGGGCCTGTCACTCGGTGCACTGGTTGCCGGGCCGATCTCCGACCGTATCGGTCGCAAACGGGTGTTGGTGTTTTCATGCCTGTTCTTCGGTCTTTCAAGCCTGGCCACCGCCTATGCCGGCTCACTCAATAGCCTGACGCTGTGGCGTTTTCTCACCGGTCTGGGGCTGGGAGCGGCAATGCCGAACGCCATCACGCTGATTTCCGAATATGCACCGCAGCGCTGCCGTTCATTGGCGATTAACACCATGTACTGTGGTTTCCCTCTGGGCGCCGCAGGCGGCGGAGCGATTTCGTCATGGCTTATTCCGGCCTATGGCTGGCACAGCGTACTGTTGCTGGGAGCGATCGCTCCGCTGGTGCTGACGGTATTGTTGATCCTGTTCCTGCCGGAATCGGTCAAGTACATGGTTAACCGCGGCAAAGACGCGATCAAAATCAAACGCATTGCCCAGCGCTTTGTCAGCCAAAATCTCGATAACGTCACGCGTTTCTATCTGTATGAAGAGAAACTGGCACAGTCGAAAACCAGCGTCGGCCTGTTGTTCACCCGGCCTTATCTGACCGGCACGCTGATGCTGTGGCTGACCTACTTTATGGGGCTGGTAATTTATTACGTGTTGCTGAGCTGGATGCCTATCCTGATGCAGGGGCTGGGCTATCAGTTGGAGCAGTCGGCGATCCTGACCTCGCTGTTCACCTTCGGCGGCACCCTTGGCATTCTGGTGGCCGGCTGGCTGATGGATCGCTGGAACGCCCATAAGGTGGTGTCGAGCGGCTTTGTCATTACCGCACTGCTGATCGTGGCAATGGCCACCGAGGACAGCCATATCGTGCTGCTGGGCACCTTTATCTTCCTGATGGGGATTACCATGAACGGCGCGCAGTCCGGCCTGCAAACGCTGGCGGCGACCTTCTACCCCACCCACAGTCGCGCAACCGGCATTGCCTGGATGCAGGGCATCGGCCGCTTTGGTGGCGTGGCAGGAACCATGATGGGAGCGCAGCTGCTGGCCATGCAGTGGGAAGTGCAGAGTATTTTGATGTTCCTGTGCGTGCCGGCGTTGATCGCCGCTATCGCCACGGTATTCAAAATGACCCGTCGAGCGGTATTACAGCCTGCTGCATAAAGACAAATGCCCGCCCTCTGGCGGGCGTTTTGCTTTCAGATATAGGACTTTTTTATCACAGGGCCTAACTTGTAATAGGTATGTAAATTTATTGTGATTTGACGCGCAAAATTGACCCATTTTTAATTCATTTTTGTTGAATAGCTCACTGTTCTCCCCTGCCAAGCTAATGGCCACAACGTCTGATTAAACAACATCATATTGATTAATAACAAAAATAACTTTCTCTTATGCCATTTTTGGCATCCACTGGTCGGTGTTGCATATGCTTGTACATACAAGTATATGTTAATAAACCCTACGCATTGTTATGGCGTGGTGATTCACCCCACCGCGTTATGGGATTCTGCACCAATACTGTTTGAGGAAAATGCTGTGACTGCAAATAACAAAGTTCGCAATGTCGAAGTACGCGCGCCACGCGGCACAAAATTAAATGCAAAAAGCTGGCTGACCGAAGCGCCGTTGCGCATGCTGATGAACAACCTCGATCCTGAAGTGGCGGAGAATCCGCACGAGCTGGTGGTATACGGCGGCATCGGCCGCGCCGCGCGTGACTGGGATTGCTACGACAAAATTGTCGCTACCCTGAAAACCCTGGAAGACGACGAAACCCTGCTGGTGCAGTCCGGCAAACCGGTTGGGGTATTCAAAACCCACAGCAACGCGCCACGCGTGCTGATCGCCAACTCCAACCTGGTGCCTCATTGGGCAACCTGGGAACACTTTAACGAACTGGATGCCAAAGGCCTGGCCATGTACGGCCAGATGACCGCCGGCAGCTGGATCTACATCGGCAGCCAGGGCATCGTCCAGGGCACCTACGAGACCTTCGTCGAAGCGGGTCGCCAGCATTATGACGGCAGCCTGCAAGGCCGCTGGGTACTGACCGCCGGTCTGGGTGGCATGGGTGGCGCACAGCCGCTGGCCGCCACGCTGGCAGGTGCTTGCTCACTGAACATCGAATGCCAGCAGAGCCGCATCGATTTCCGCCTGAAAACCCGCTATGTCGATGAACAGGCCAAAGATCTGGACGACGCACTGGCCCGCATCAAGAAATACACCGCTGAAGGCAAAGCCATCTCCATCGCCCTGTGCGGTAACGCGGCGGACGTTCTGCCGGAACTGGTGCGCCGCGGTGTGCGTCCGGACATGGTCACCGACCAGACCAGCGCCCACGATCCGCTGAACGGCTACCTGCCTAAGGGCTGGAGCTGGGAAGAATACCGTCAGCGTGCGCTGACCGAACCCGCTCAGGTGGTTATCGCCGCCAAGCAGTCAATGGCCGAACACGTTGAAGCCATGCTGGCGTTCCAGAAAATGGGCGTGCCAACCTTTGACTATGGCAACAACATTCGCCAAATGGCGAAAGAAATGGGCGTCAGCAACGCCTTTGATTTCCCAGGCTTCGTACCGGCTTATATCCGTCCTCTGTTCTGCCGCGGCGTTGGCCCGTTCCGCTGGGCAGCACTGTCTGGCGATCCACAAGACATCTACAAAACCGACGCCATGGTTAAAGAATTGATCCCGGATGACGAGCATCTGCACCGCTGGCTGGATATGGCACGCGAGCGCATCAGCTTCCAGGGTCTGCCGGCACGTATCTGCTGGGTCGGTCTGGGCCAACGCGCCAAACTGGGTCTGGCGTTCAACGAAATGGTCCGCAGCGGTGAGCTGTCCGCACCTATCGTCATCGGCCGTGACCATCTGGACTCCGGCTCGGTTGCCAGCCCGAACCGTGAAACCGAATCAATGAAAGACGGCTCAGACGCCGTGTCCGACTGGCCGCTGCTCAACGCCCTGCTCAATACCGCCAGCGGCGCGACCTGGGTTTCCCTGCACCACGGCGGTGGCGTCGGCATGGGCTTCTCCCAACACTCCGGTATGGTTATCGTTTGTGACGGCACCGATGAAGCCGCAGAACGCATCGCCCGCGTATTACATAATGACCCGGCCACCGGCGTAATGCGTCACGCCGATGCCGGTTACGACATCGCCATTGAATGCGCCCGCGAGCAAGGTCTGAACCTGCCGATGGTGGCTGCGACTCAAGGAGACAAAGCATGAAAGCGCTGACTATTCGCCCAGGCCAACTGACACTGGCGCAACTGCGTGAAATTTATCAACACCCGGTCACCCTGACTCTGGACGACAACGCCTACGCAGATATCCAGAAAAGCGTTGCCTGCGTTGAACGTATCGTTGAGGAAAACCGTACCACCTACGGCATTAACACCGGTTTCGGCCTGCTGGCATCCACCCGCATCGCCCGCGAAGATCTGGAAGATCTGCAGCGTTCTATCGTGCTGTCGCATGCCGCCGGTGTCGGTGCGCCCACCGACGACAATCTGGTGCGCCTGATTATGGTGCTGAAAATCAATAGCCTGTCGCGCGGCTTCTCCGGCATCCGTCTGGAAGTGATCGAGGCGCTGATGGCGCTGGTCAACGCCGAAGTCTATCCGCATATCCCGCTGAAAGGCTCCGTAGGCGCCTCCGGCGACCTGGCACCGCTGGCACACATGAGCCTGGTGCTGCTGGGTGAAGGCAAGGCCCGTTATCAGGGCGAATGGCTGCCTGCCACCGAAGCGCTGGCCAAAGCGGGCCTGAAACCGCTGACGCTGGCGGCCAAAGAAGGTCTGGCACTGCTGAACGGCACCCAAGTTTCCGCTGCCTTTGCCCTGCGCGGTTTGTTTGACGTGGAAGATCTGTACGCCGCGGCAACGGTCACCGGTAGCCTGACGGTGGAAGCCGCTCTGGGTTCACGCAGCCCGTTTGATGCGCGCATTCATGCCGTGCGCGGTCAGCGTGGTCAGATCGACGCCGCCGCCGCTTACCGCCATCTGCTGGGCGAGCGCAGCGAAGTGTCCGATTCACACCGCAATTGTGAAAAAGTGCAGGATCCGTACTCCCTGCGCTGCCAGCCACAGGTGATGGGCGCCTGCCTGACGCAAATTCGCCAGGCCGCCGAAGTGCTGGAAATTGAAGCCAACGCGGTGTCCGACAACCCGTTGGTATTCGCAGAGCAAGGTGATGTGCTGTCCGGCGGTAACTTCCACGCCGAACCGGTCGCCATGGCCGCCGACAATCTGGCGCTGGCGTTTGCCGAAATCGGTTCACTGTCCGAGCGCCGCATCTCGCTGATGATGGATAAACACATGTCGCAGCTGCCACCTTTCCTGGTGGACAACGGCGGGGTGAACTCCGGCTTTATGATTGCCCAGGTGACCGCCGCGGCGCTGACCAGCGAAAACAAAGCGCTGGCGCACCCGGCCAGCGTCGACAGCATTCCGACCTCGGCCAACCAGGAAGACCACGTTTCCATGGCACCGGCCGCCGGTCGTCGCCTGTGGGAAATGGCGGATAACGTTCGCGGTATTCTGGCCGTCGAGTGGCTGGCGGCCTGTCAGGGGCTGGATCTGCGTAAAGGGCTGAAAACCACCGAAAGCCTGGAGCAGGCCCGCCACACACTGCGCGAGCAAGTCAGTTACTACGACAAGGATCGTTTCTTCGCCCCCGACATTGAAGCCGCCAGCCTGCTGTTGGCGGCCGGTCACCTGACCTCGCTAATGCCTGCAGCGCTGCTGCCTAGCCAGGCATAAATAAACCCTACCACGCAGTTTGTTCTGTCCCACCGGGCGCTATCCGCCCGGTGCGGATAGCGCGTGCCTGTTCTGCCGTAAAAACTCGACGGGAAGCAACATGCATAACGAAACACCACAACTCAGACGCGGATTAAACGCGCGACATATCCGCTTTATGGCACTCGGCTCCGCCATCGGCACCGGGCTGTTCTATGGCTCCGCCGGGGCGATCCAACTGGCCGGTCCTGCAGTGCTGCTGGCCTATCTGGTGGGCGGCGCGGCGGTCTTTATGGTGATGCGCGCGCTGGGGGAAATGGCGGTGCATCAGCCGGTTTCCGGTTCGTTCGGCCATTACGCCAGCCATTATCTTGGCCCGCTGGCCGGTTTCCTCACCGGCTGGACCTATACCTTCGAAATGGTGATTGTCGCCCTGGCGGACGTGACCGCCTTCGGCATTTATATGGGGCTGTGGTTCCCGGACGTCGCCCAATGGGTGTGGGTACTCAGCATTATCATGTTTATCGGTGCGCTCAATCTGTGCAGCGTGAAAGTGTTCGGCGAAATGGAGTTCTGGCTGTCGTTGATCAAGGTTGCTGCCATTGTGGCGATGATAGTCGGCGGCGGTGCCGTGATGCTGTTTGGTTTTGGCCAGGCTCAGCACGCCACCGGCATCAGCAATCTGTGGGCGCAAGGCGGCTTTATGCCTAACGGCATCGGCGGCGTGGTCGCTTCATTGGCGGTAGTGATGTTCGCCTTTGGCGGCATTGAAATCATCGGCATTACCGCCAGCGAGGCAAAAGACCCCGCGAAGGTACTGCCGAAGGCGATCAATGCCGTACCGATCCGCATTTTGCTGTTTTATGTGCTGACGCTGCTGGTGCTGATGGCTATCTATCCGTGGAACAGCATCGGCCAGAACGGCAGCCCCTTTGTTGAGATTTTCAGCAATCTGGGCATCAGCTCGGCCGCCAACGTACTTAACGTGGTGGTGATCACCGCCGCCATTTCCGCCATTAACAGCGACATCTTCGGCGCAGGCCGCATGATGTACGGCATGGCGCAGGATGGTCAGGCACCGAAAAGCTTCTCCAAACTGACCTCCAATGGCGTGCCCTGGATGACGGTGTTGGTGATGTCAGTCGCCCTGCTGCTGGGCGTGGTGCTCAATTACCTGATCCCCAAACAGGTATTTATGATCATCGCTTCCATCGCCACCTTCGCCACCGTCTGGGTATGGCTGATGATCCTGCTATCGCAGATTGCCATGCGCCGTACGCTGACGCCGCAAGAAGTCAGCAAATTGAGCTTCCCGGTGCCGTGGTGGCCGGTCGCACCAGCGCTGGCAACGATATTTATGCTGTTCGTTATCGGCCTGCTCGGTTACTTCGAAGACAGCCGCATTGCCCTGTACGTCGGGCTGGTGTGGGTGGCCTTCCTTACCCTGGCTTACTGGTTGTGGGTACGTAAAAAAGGCGGGGGTTCACCCGTCACGTCCTCACCACAGTATTAATCTCACGAGCCCGCCGTTCCCGGGCTCTTCGTCATTACAGTGGAGTATCACTATGCAAACACGACACAAACTATGGATACCGCTCATTGCGCTCGGACTTATGACAGGCAGCCTGTCCGCGCGTGCAGCTGGCTGGTGTGAATCCGGCAAGCCGGTCAAATTCGCCGGACTCAACTGGGAAAGCGGCATGCTGCTGACCGACGTCATGCAATATGTGCTGCAAAAGGGCTACGACTGCAAAACCGACGCGCTGCCGGGTAACTCCATCACCATGGAGCAGGCGATCGGCACCAACGACATTCAGGTGTTCGCCGAAGAGTGGATTGGCCGCAGCGAAGTCTGGAACAAGGCAGAGAAAGCCGGCAAAGCGGTCAGCGTCGGTGCGCCGATTGTCGGCGCGGTTGAAGGCTGGTACGTGCCGCGCTATGTGATTGAAGGCGATGCCAAACGCAAGTTGAAACCGCTGGCGCCGGATCTGAAAAGCATCCCGGATCTCGCCAAATATGTGCAGGTATTTCGCGATCAGGAAGAACCGGACAAAGGCCGTTTTTACAACTGCCCGGCCGGCTGGACCTGCGAACTGGATAACACCGCGATCCTCAAAAAATTCAAGCTGGACGACAAGTTCACCAACTTCCGCCCTGGCACCGGCCCGGCACTGGATACCGCGATCCTCTCCAGCTACCGCCGCGGCGAACCTATTCTGTTCTACTACTGGTCACCTACCCCGCTCATGGGCCAGCTCGATCTGGTGAAACTGGAAGAACCGGGCGTGGACAAGAACATCCATATCAAGGTCGGTATTTCCAGCGTGTTTAACCAGCAGGCACCTGAACTGGTGCAGGTGTTGTCAAAAGTGAATCTGCCGCTTGATCTGATTAACCAGAATCTGGCGCGCATGAGCAAGGAACGCATCAGCTCAGAGAAGCTGGCGCTGGAGTTCTTCAAGCAGCACCCGGAAATCTGGAAACAGTGGGTCAGCGAAGACGCAGCGAAAAAAATTCAGGCCTCCTTGTAATCGCTTTGGCATTCAGTAAACACCAACCCGGAGCCTGTGCGCTTCGGGCCTGACAGGGGTAAATACTTATGTTTCCAGATCGTTTTACTTTCTCCATCGCCGATTGGATCAATCGCTGGGTCGACGTGCTGGTCACCAACTATGGCGATATGTTCCGCAAGATCTCCGACACCTTGCTGTGGGCGGTGATCCACCTCGAAAGCCTGCTGCGCGCCACCCCATGGTGGGTGATGCTGGCCGTGGTCGGGTTACTGGCCTGGCACGCCACCCGCCGTTGGCTGCCGACGGTGGTGATCGTCGGCCTGTTGCTGCTGGTCGGTACCGCAGGGATGTGGGACAAGTTGATGCAAACCCTGGCGCTGGTGCTGGTCGCCACGCTGCTGGCGGTGATTATCGGCATTCCGCAAGGCATATTGGCAGCGCGTAGCGATCGCGTACGGGCCGTAATGATGCCGCTGATGGACGTGATGCAAACCATGCCGAGCTTCGTCTACCTGATCCCGGTGTTGATGCTGTTCGGGCTGGGCAAGGTGCCGGCAATTCTGGCGACGGTGATCTACGCCACGCCACCGCTGATCCGCCTGACCGATTTGGGTATCCGCCAGGTGGACAAAGAAGTGATGGAATCCGTCACTGCCTTTGGCGCCAACCGCTGGCAGAAACTGTTCGGCGTGCAGTTGCCGCTGGCGCTGCCAAGCATTATGGCCGGTATCAACCAGACCACCATGATGTCGCTGTCAATGGTGGTTGTGGCCTCGATGATCGGTGCTCGCGGGCTGGGCGAAGACGTGCTGGTGGGCATTCAGACACTGAACGTCGGTCTGGGCCTGGAGGCAGGTCTGGCGATCGTTATTCTCGCCGTAGTCATTGACCGTATCACCCAGGCTTATGGCCGCACCGCCATTGCGAGGTAACCCCGATGAACAAAATCGAAATCAAGAACGTCTACAAGATCTTCGGCCACAAAACGGCGGCGGCGCTGGCAATGAGCCAGCAGGGTAAAACCAAGCAGGAAGTTCAGGCCGCGACGGACTGCGTGATCGGCGTGCACGATCTGTCGATGTCGATCGAAGCCGGTGAGATCTTCGTGATTATGG
The DNA here is from genome assembly GCF_000347995.1 of Serratia sp. S4. Lineage (NCBI taxonomy): Bacteria > Pseudomonadati > Pseudomonadota > Gammaproteobacteria > Enterobacterales > Yersiniaceae > Serratia > Serratia sp. S4. The sequence continues at coordinate 843,912 of NZ_KB661120.1, read as the reverse complement.
GCCTGTCCGGATCGGGTAAATCCACCCTGGTGCGCCACTTCAACCGGCTTATCGATCCCACCAGCGGCCAGATCCTGGTGGATGGCGAAGATATCCTGCGCTACGACGAAAAGCAGCTTGAGCACTTCCGCCGTCACAAGATCAGCATGGTGTTCCAGAGCTTTGGCCTGCTGCCGCACAAGACGGTGCTGGACAACGTGGCCTACGGATTGAAAGTACGCGGTGAAACAAAAGAAGTGTATCAGGAGCGCGCACTGCATTGGATCAACACCGTCGGGCTAAAGGGCTATGAAAAATCCTACCCGCATCAACTCTCCGGCGGCATGCGTCAACGCGTCGGGCTGGCGCGTGCGCTGGCCACCGATACCGATATCATTTTGCTGGACGAAGCGTTCAGCGCGCTCGATCCGTTGATCCGCGCCGAAATGCAGGATCAACTGCTGGCGCTGCAAAAAGAGCTGCACAAGACGCTGGTGTTTATCACCCACGATCTGGACGAGGCCGTGCGCATCGGTAACCGGATCGCGATCCTCAAAGACGGCAAACTGATCCAGGTCGGTACGCCGCAGGAGATCCTTAACAACCCGGCCGATGAGTATGTTAACCGCTTCGTGCAACGCCGTCTGGCGCTGGATGAGAACGTACAGAAACCGCGCCCGATGATCGCGGCCCGTGCCTGAGGAGAGCAATATGCACTACCCTATTTCGGTCACCCTCGACAACCTGCCGTTGCGCTGGCAGGACGTGGTGGCGGTAGCCAGGTATCAGGCACCGCTCAACCTGTCAGACGCTGCCTGGGCGCGTATCGACAATGCGCAGGCCATCGTTCAGAAAATTGTCGCCAGTGAACAACGTGCCTATGGCGTCAATACCGGCCTGGGGGCGCTTTGCAATCAGGCGCTGCACGGCGAACAGCTGGCGCAACTGTCCCGCAACACGCTGATGAGTCACGCCTGCGGCGTAGGGGAACCGCTGAGCGATGAGCAGACCCGCGCCATTATCTGCTGCGCCATCGTCAACTATTGCCAGGGTAAGTCCGGTATTCAACGCCCGGTAGTAGAAGCGCTGCTGGCACTGCTTAACCGGGGGATTACCCCGCGGGTGCCGTCGCAAGGGTCGGTCGGCTATCTGACCCATATGGCACACGTCGGCGTCGCGCTGCTCGGTCTGGGCGAAGTCAGCTACCGTGGCCAACTCGTCACCGCAGCCCAGGCTTTGGCGGAGGAAGGTATTGTGCCGCCACAGTTGGGCGCCAAAGATGGTCTGTGCCTGGTCAACGGCACGCCGTGCATGACGGGATTGAGCTGCCTGGCGCTGGCCGATGCCTGGCGGTTGGCCCGCTGGGCGGACGTGCTCGCGGCGATGAGCTTTGAAGCGCTGGGTGGGCAGATCGCCGCCTTCGACAGCGAAATCCTGGCACTGAAACCGCACCCGGGTATGCAACGGGTCGGCAGTAATTTGCGGATGTTATTGAACGGCAGCGAGATGATTGCCGCCAGCAAGGGCATTCGTACCCAGGATGCGCTGAGCATCCGTTCAATCCCGCAGGTGCACGGTGCCTGCCGCGATCAAATTGCTCATGCAGAACGGCAGATTGAAATCGAGCTGAACGGCAATAGCGATAATCCCCTGCTGCTCGGCACGCCGGACAACTATAGAGTGATGTCACAGGCCAACCCACACGGCGAGTCTGTGGCCATGGCCGCCGATCTGCTGGCGATTGCCATCGCCGAACTGGGTGGTATCGCAGAACGGCGCATTGATCGGCTGATTAACCCACTGGTCAGTGGCTTACCGGCATTTCTGGTCAGCGAGCCCGGGGTGAACTCAGGCATGATGATCGCTCAATACGTGGCGGCATCGCTGTGCGCGGAGAACCGCCAACTGGCACAGCCTTGCGTGGTGGATAATTATGTGACCTCGGCGCTGCAGGAAGATCACCTCAGCCTGGGCACCGGGGCGGCGCTAAGGCTGCATAAGGCGCTGGCCAACGTTAACCAGATCCTGGCGATTGAATACCTGCTGGCGGCACAGGCCTTTGAGTTCCTGCAGCAGCACCGTTTCGGCGACGGCACCCAACGTGCCTGGCAACGGCTGCGGCAAACAGTGGCCCCTTATCATCAGGACCGCTGGCTGGCACCGGATATCGCCAGCAGCGCCGCACTGTTACAGGATGAACAGGCGCTGGCGGAGATTGCCCCGACGCTGCTGTAATCCCCGCCCCTGCCTTCTGGGCGGGGGCATCGTGCTTAGCGCTGGGCCAAGGCCTGACGGATATCCGCCTGCAGATCGTCAGGATCTTCCAGTCCGGCAGACAGCCGCACCAAACCGTCGCTGATATGGTGGCGCTGCCGCTCCTCGGCGCTGTAGGCCGAGTGAGTCATACTGGCGGGGTGCTGGGCCAGAGACTCGCAATCCCCCAGGCTGACCGCACGCAGAATCAAGCCTAGTCCATTGAGGAAGCGGATCCCCGCCGCCATACCGCCTTTCAATTCAAAGGCCAGCATGCCGCCCGGTCGCGCCATTTGCCGCTGCGCCAATGCATACTGCGGGAAATTCTCCAGACCGGGATAATAAACCCTTTCCACCGCCGAATGCTGCGCCAGCATTTCCGCCAGACGTTGAGCGTTGTCGCAGTGGCGTTCCATACGCAACGGCAAGGTTTTCAGCCCACGCAGCAACAGTGCGGCATCCTGCGCCGACAGCACCGCCCCGTTCATGTCCTTCAGCCCGACCAAACGAATGTCCTGCGCCAGATCCTGACGCGTCACCGCCAGACCGGCCAGTAAATCACCGTGTCCGCCGATGTATTTGGTGGCGGAATGCACCACAATGTCCGCCCCCAACTCCAGCGGCCGTTGCAGGTATGGCGTGCAATAGGTGTTATCCACCAGCAGCAGCGCTCCCTGACGGTGGGCAATTTCGGCCACTTCGGCAATATCGACCAGGCGCATATTGGGGTTAGCCGGCGTTTCGCAATACACCAGCCGGGTACGCGGGCCTATCGCCGCCGCCAACCGCTCCGGCCGGGTCAGGTCAACGTGGGTGATTTTCACGCCGTAGCGCGCCAGCCCATGATGAAAATAGCTGAAAGTGCAGCCATAAATGGTTTCATCGACGATCAGCTCATCCCCTGGACTGAGCAGCGTCCAGCAGCAGGCGGTAATCGCGCCCATGCCGGAGGCAAAGGCCACCGCCGCCTCCCCGCCCTCCAGATCGGCAATTCGCTGTTCCAGCAGGTTGACCGTCGGATTGGCAATACGCGAATAAAAATAGCCTGGCTCAGTACCGGCAAAACAGGCACCGCCGTATTCCGCCGTCGGGAAGGTAAAGGTCGAACTCATAAACACCGGCGGGCAGAGCGCTCCCAGATATTGCTGGGGATCGTAGCCATGGTGGATCGCACGTGTGGCAAAACCGTGCCTAAATGTGACAGACATGACAACTCCTTTCCTGAGTGAGTGAAAGCAATTCCAATGATTTCGCTTAAACGTCCGGCGGTAACGCGCTGCTGCGTACCCGCTGGCCGATGATTTGCAGGGTGCGAAGTACCAGCATCAGACCCAGCAAGGTATCCGGCTGACGCAGCAAGGCATACAGCGAGCGAAAATTAGCGGACGACGGATCTGACTGCAGCTCGGTATGCGCCATCTTCAACGCCATTCCCCCTTCCCAGCCTGCCGCCACCAGGCCTTCAAACACGCCGGCCAACTTTTCCACCAGCGCGTTATCGGCGATATCCACCAGGTCCGACAGCAGTGACAATAAATCGACCACGTTATCGAGCCGCCCACCGGCCAGCAGTGGCTGCAGCTTGTCCAGCAAGGGTGCCAGGGATGCTTGTTCAGATGCGTTCATAAGCTCTCCGTTAAATCAGCCCGCGTACCGTTGCCCAATACAGCCCGCGATTAAAGCCGTTGCGCAGCATGCCGCCCACTTTGCTTGACGGCGTCGGCAGCACATCGTGGCGATAGTCGTAAACCAGCGGCATACCGGCCTGTAGCCCCATTTGAGCGATCGCCTGCACCTTGCCGTCATAGTGGCTGACGGTCTGTCCCAGTCGCAGTTCAGCCACGATATTGTCGGCGATCACCGGTGCCTGATTGTGGCAAGAGCCACCGGCCTTGCTGACCGGCAGATCCACCGTATCGCCGATGACATAAACCCCCTGTTGACCATAAACCTGTAATGTCTGGTGGTCGGTCGGCAGCCAGCCTTCGCCATTATTACCCTCGCTGAGGTCGGTATTGCGCACCGCTTCTACGGCGCGGATCGGCGGCGTGGCCATCAGAATATCGAACGGCTGTTCTTCTCCCTCGGCGGAGTAAGCGACTTTCTGCTGCGCGTCCACCCGGCTGAGAGTAAAGCCACGCTGATGACGGATATCACGCGCTGCGAAGATACCGGGCAAGGCTTCGGCGGTCGGGCGTTGCAAAAACAGGCAGTTACGCAGCAGCTGCGAGACGCTGGGATAGGTATAAACAATTTCGATTGCCTTACGCACCCCGCGTCGACGCAGGTAATCATCGAGCATCAGCGTGGTTTCTATCGGGGCAATGCCGCACTGATGCGGCACGTTAGGCGTTTCGGGGAAGGAGACGGTAATAAAGATTCGGCCTTTCTCAATCGTTGTCAGCTTTTGCGCCAGCTGTCGGGCGGCCTGATATTGATAGAAATGATCGCCCGCCTGCGCCAGCCCGTCGATACGATCCGGCCAGGGCACACAGCCGGTGGCAAACACCAGAAAATCATAGGAGTAATGTTTACCACTTTGACAGTGAATGACCCTTTGGGATAAATCAAAACGCTCGGCTTTATCGACAATAAATTTTATTTCCGGGCGCAGCAGACTTTGTTGAGAGCGGGTCAACTCCTGCTTAAAAAAAGCGTTGAAGGCTATGTACATAAAAGCGGGTTTATAATAATGAACCGGAGAGTCCGAAAGCATTAATAACTCAACTTTATTATTCAATATCTCCCGGTGTAATTTCGCCGCCAGTAAATTGGCCAATATAGTCCCGCCAGTGCCACCACCGACAATCACAATCCTGTTTCGCATCAAACCCTCGCCCAGCCGGCCTGCGGGTCGGCAGCCATGTTATGGGAAACGAACTGAGGCAGGACGACGGAGGATAAACACTCTGCCCTACTGGCAGTCTAGTAACTAAAAGATATAAAGCAATTTAAAAAGGAATTTATGAATAGGAATTTTATTATTATAATTAAATTATAGGCTTAAAAACCACAAAAAATAAATTAATAACTCACTAATAAATAACACACTATAACTGACTGTAATTATAGTTAAGTGAATAACACCTATAAAAAAACCCGCCGCAGCGGGTTTTTATTTAACAACGAATCAAACCGTTATTACTGACCTTTAACTTCTTTCAGGCCATTGAAAGGTGCGCGTGAACCCAGCGCTTCTTCGATACGGATCAGTTGGTTGTATTTGGCAACGCGGTCAGAACGGCTCATGGAACCGGTTTTGATCTGGCCAGCCGCAGTACCTACCGCGAGGTCTGCGATAGTTGCGTCTTCGGTTTCACCTGAACGGTGAGAGATCACCGCGGTGTAGCCTGCGTCTTTCGCCATCTTGATAGCAGCCAGAGTTTCGGTCAGAGAACCGATCTGGTTGAATTTGATCAGGATGGAGTTAGCGATGCCTTTCTCGATGCCTTCTTTCAGGATCTTGGTGTTGGTAACGAACAGGTCGTCGCCCACCAGCTGGATTTTGTCGCCCAGCACTTTGGTCTGGTATGCGAAACCATCCCAGTCAGATTCGTCCAGGCCATCTTCGATGGACACGATTGGGTACTGTTTGGTCAGGTCTTCCAGGAAGTGAGTGAACTCTTCGGAAGTGAAGGCTTTGTTGCCTTCGCCGGCCAGTACGTATTTACCGTCTTTGTAGAACTCGGAAGCCGCACAGTCCATTGCCAGGGTCACGTCTTTGCCCAGCTCGTAGCCTGCTGCTTTTACCGCTTCAGCGATAACCGCCAGCGCTTCAGCGTTGGAACCCAGGTTTGGTGCGTAGCCGCCTTCGTCACCGACAGCCGTGTTCAGGCCTTTGGCCTTCAGCACTTTGGCCAGGTGATGGAAAACTTCAGAACCGATGCGAACGGCTTCTTTCAGGGATTTAGCGCCAACCGGCTGAATCATAAATTCCTGAATATCGACGTTGTTGTCAGCGTGCTCGCCGCCGTTGATGATGTTCATCATAGGCAGTGGCATAGAGAATTTGCCTGGGGTGCCGTTCAGCTCAGCGATGTGCTCATACAGCGGCATACCTTTGGAAGCCGCAGCCGCTTTGGCAGCAGCCAGAGAAACCGCCAGAATGGCGTTAGCGCCGAACTGGGATTTGTTTTCGGTGCCGTCCAGGTCGATCATGATCTTGTCGATGTTAGCCTGGTCTTTGGCATCTTTACCCAGTACTGCCTGAGCAATCGGGCCATTTACTGCAGCAACGGCTTTCAGTACGCCTTTACCCAGGAAACGAGACTTGTCACCGTCACGCAGTTCCAGTGCTTCACGGGAACCGGTAGAAGCACCTGACGGCGCAGCAGCCAGACCTACGAAACCGCCTTCCAGATGCACTTCGGCTTCAACAGTCGGGTTACCGCGGGAGTCGATGATTTCACGACCGATGACTTTAACGATTTTGGACATTAGGTTTTCCTCAGTACAAGTTAAACTAAAACTCCAGACAAACAGCGCGCGGTTCTCACCGCGCGCCGCCTACCAAATATTTTATTTCACCTGGCGCTTCTGATACTCACCAGCGGCCTTCACAAAGCCGGCGAACAACGGATGACCATCACGCGGCGTCGAAGTAAATTCCGGGTGGAACTGACATGCTACAAACCACGGGTGATTCGGCAGTTCGATAATCTCAACCAGCTTGTTGTCTGCGGAACGGCCGGCAACCAACAGCCCGGCGGCTTCGATCTGCTTCAACAGCATGTTGTTAACTTCATAACGGTGACGATGACGTTCAACAATGGTCGGTTCGCCGTACATCTGACGCACCAGGCTATTGTCGGTCAGGTGGCATTGCTGGCCACCGACACGCATCGTGCCACCCAAATCGCTTTCTTCAGTACGCACTTCGACGTTGCCGTCTTCGTCGCGCCACTCGGTGATCAACGCCACCACCGGGTACTTACAGTCTGGCACAAACTCGGTAGAGTTGGCGTTCTCCATACCCACCACGTTGCGGGCGAACTCCATCAGTGCCACCTGCATCCCCAGGCAGATGCCCAGGTAAGGGATGTTATTTTCACGCGCGTAACGCGCGGTCATCACTTTGCCTTCCACACCACGGTAACCGAAGCCGCCTGGGATCAGGATAGCATCCAGACCTTTCAGCACTTCTACACCGCGGGTTTCCACATCCTGCGAGTCGATCAGCTTGATGTTCACGGTCAGACGATTTTTCAGGCCGCCGTGTTTCAAAGCTTCAATTACCGACTTATAGGCATCCGGCAGTTCGACATATTTGCCGACCATACCGATGGTCACTTCGCCGCCCGGATTGGCTTCTTCGTAAATCACCTGCTCCCATTCGGCCAGGTTGGCTTCCGGCGCATTGAGGCTGAATCGTTTACAAATATAATCATCAAGCCCCTGAGATTTCAAGAGGCCTGGAATTTTATAAATAGAATCAACGTCTTTCAGGGAGATAACCGCTTTTTCCGGCACGTTACAGAAAAGTGCGATTTTTGCACGTTCGTTAGCAGGAACGGCGCGATCGGAACGGCAAATCAGCACATCAGGCTGAATACCGATGGAAAGCAGCTCTTTTACGGAATGCTGGGTAGGTTTGGTTTTCACTTCACCGGCAGCGGCCAGGTACGGCACCAGCGTCAGATGCATGTACAGGGTGTGCTCACGGCCCACTTCCACGGCCATCTGACGAATGGCTTCCAGGAACGGCAGCGATTCGATATCGCCCACGGTACCGCCAACTTCCACCAATACCACGTCGTGACCTTCGCCACCTTCGAGGATACGCTCTTTGATCGCGTTGGTGATGTGCGGAATAACCTGTACGGTTGCGCCCAGATAGTCGCCACGGCGTTCTTTACGCAGAACGTCGGAGTAGATACGACCGGTGGTGAAGTTGTTGCGACGCGACATTTTGGTACGGATGTAGCGCTCGTAGTGACCCAAATCCAGATCGGTTTCTGCGCCGTCTTCGGTGACGAAAACTTCCCCATGCTGAATCGGGCTCATGGTGCCCGGATCCACGTTGATGTACGGGTCCAGTTTCATGATGGTAACGTTGAGGCCACGGGCTTCAAGAATAGCCGCCAGAGAGGCTGCGGCAATGCCTTTACCCAGAGAGGATACGACCCCGCCGGTCACAAAAATATAATTAGTTGTCATGCTGAACCTGAGAGTTTAGGTTTAAAGACGATGGAAGAACCAAGACGGGAAAGTAGTATACCCGAACCTCTTCAGACCTACAAACGATCGTTTTACTGTCCATCATCTCTTTTCCCCTCGGGAGTTCATCCGGGTTTACTCTTTCGGCCCGCTAGAAACGCTCTTTTTAAAACAATGAGTTAGCACAGAAAAATTCAATTTACCGCCCTTTCGGGATAATAAAACGCCTTAGAATTCAGTTTGTTGGCGTTTTACTGTCGGCGGACCACAGTTCAGCAAACCATGACCCTGAGCTTAACCGTTTCAGCTTGCGTAAATCTTGTCGCCGATCAACATTGCGATAATCATAGGACAGCACTGCTGCTGATTAGTTTTCCTGGCGTTTAACCTGTTGCCACGCCTCTTCCATCTGCTCCAGCGTGGCTTCGCCCATCTGCAGCCCGCGCTGTTTGACAATTTCTTCCACCTGACGGAAACGGCGTTCGAACTTGCGATTGGCGGCCTGTAGCGCGTTTTCTGCCTTGTGGCCCAAATGACGCGATAAATTCACCGTGGCGAACAGCAAATCGCCGATTTCCTCTTCCAACTTCTGTTCGTCGACTACCGCCTGCCGCGCTTCATGCATCACTTCGTCAATCTCTTCGTACACCTTGTCCAGCACCGGCCCCAGGGTGTGCCAGTCAAAACCGACCGAGGCACAGCGTTTTTGGATTTTATGCGCCTTCATCAACGCCGGCAGCGCCTGCGGAATATCATCCAACGCCGAATGCAGCTCTTTCTCGGCGCGTTCACCGGCCTTCAGTTGCTCCCAGCGCGCCGCAACGGCCTCACTGTCTGCTGCATCGGCTTCGCCAAAGATATGCGGATGACGGCGTTCCAGCTTGTCGCTGATGGCATTGCACACCTCGTCGAAGTCAAACAGCCCCTGCTCCTGGCCCATCTGGGCGTAAAACACCACCTGGAACAGCAGGTCACCCAGTTCGTCACGAAGATCGCCGTAGTCCTGACGCTCTATGGCATCCAGCACCTCATAGGTTTCTTCCAGCGTGTAAGGGGCGATAGTGGCAAAGGTCTGCTTGCGGTCCCACGGGCAACCGGCCTGCGGATCGCGCAGCGTTCTCATGATATTCAGCAAGCGTTGTAACGGAGTCGATGAGGTCATGTTTAAATCTCTGAATATAGGCAAGATAATGATATTTAACGATCTGAAGAAGCGCCAAACCCAATAATCAAAGAATGCCATAAAGTACGCCAGAGATCCCATTCGGCTTAACGATCCCTGCGTTGGCCCGGTATTGCGCGCCCACGTTAAGCTATACTCCCCCCACTCTGTCTGTGACAGACAACGGTCGGCACCCGCCGGCCGTTTCTTTTTGAGGAGAATACCGTGATCAAATCACAACAGCACCGCAAACACCTCACCCGGGGCGAAGTCGGGCGTCTGCTGCTGCAAGCCGCCGCCGGCCGGGCGCCCGAGCGTGACACCTGCCTGATTTGGATGGGTTTTATTCATGGCTGTCGCGTCAGCGAACTCACCGGGTTGCGCCTCGCCGACCTCGACATGGACGACGGCTGCCTCTACATCAGCCGCCTTAAAAACGGCCTGTCCACCACCCACCCGCTGGAAGCCACCGAGAAACGCCTGTTGCAGCGCTGGCTGAAAAAACGCCAATCCTGCCGCAACCTGGACGACCAGGACTGGCTGTTTCTGTCACAAAAGGGCTATCGCCTGTCGCGCCAGCGTATCTTTCGTATGTTGCGTGAGTATGGCCGGCGGGCCGGGCTGGAGGTCGAGGCACACCCGCACATGCTGCGTCATGCCTGTGGCTATGCGCTGGCGGATAACGGTGCTGATACGCGGGTGATTCAGGATTATCTGGGGCATCGCAACATTCAGCACACGGTGCTGTATACCGCCGCCAATGCCGGGAGATTCAGGTACTTATGGGAGGAAAAAAGCCAAAAAAATGTAACACTTTGAGCCAAACTGACACATAAACTAAGAATTCCCCGAAAAGAAGTCAATACCGCCATCGTATTTTTTTTATCCATCGAATAAACATCACATTATCAGTAAGATATATCCCACGCCGTTAAAACGTTCCTTTCCTGATAAAAACCCAGTTTCGCCCAGCGCCCTGCATCTTTTTTATTCACCCCGTTCATTGGCCACTATTCACCCAGATAAACACATCATTAAAACACCGTCCCTGGTGTTATATCCTGACAATTCCCCTTTTTAGCCTGACGTTTAGAACAATATGTAAAATGTAACACTTTGGCTCAAAATGTTACCTTTTTTCCAACGGGAAACCTGCCGAGCCAAGCCAAAAGGAACAACCTTTTCAAAGGGTTAATGGATATCCATGTGTGGAACACAGATTGAAAGGAATTTATCAATGAAAAAAACATTATTAGCCACTTCCCTGTTCGCCTCCTCGCTGTTTGCCGCGACTGCCATGGCCGCCACCGTCCCCGGCGGCACGCTCAACTTTGTCGGCACCGTCGTTGACGCCGCCTGTGCGGTGAGCGCCGGACAGGGCGGCACCAACTCCACCGTGCAGATGGGCCAGGTTACCCTGCGTTCGATGGGCACCTCCACCACGACGGGAACAACCACCCCGGTCACCACCACCACCTATGTCGCCGGCACCCGTGCCAATGTCACCCAGCCGTTTAAAATCGTGCTGACCGCCTGTGACACCACCACGCAAAAGAATGCCGCCATCACCTTTAAAGGCACCGCGTCTGTCGGCAACACCAAGGTGCTGTCGGTCGGCACCGGCGCCGGCTCGGCGCAGGGTATCGGCCTGCAGATTTATGGCGCTAACGGCACGGCCATTGACCTGGGGGACGCTTCCCCCGTCATCGCGCTGAACGCAGGTGAGAACAGCCTGGACTTCTCCGCCGACTACATCACTACCAGCACCACGCCGAAGGCCGGCCAGGCGAATGCCACCGCCACCTTCACCGTCACCTATTCCTGAGTGTGATATCGCCCCCGCCGCCTGTCGGCGAGGGGCTTTTTCCGCAATGACAAGCAACACATCAACAGAGAGGACCTGCATGACAACCACAGGATGGTGCAAGCGGACAATGGGCAAAATGGTTATCGGCGGGCTATTGCTGGGCCTGCTCTCTTTTGGCGCACAGGCCGGCGGCGTGGCGCTGGGGGCCACCCGGGTGATTTACCCGGCGGACAACAAACAGGTCTCGCTGTCGATAGTCAACACCGACAGTCAGGCGGTCTACCTGCTGCAGTCCTGGCTGGAAGACGCGGACGGTAACAAGACGCAACACCTGCTGGTAACGCCACCGCTGGTGCTGATTAACCCGAATCAGGAAAACACCCTGCGCATTGTATCTACCGGCGCGCCGCTGCCCACCGACCGGGAAAGCCTGTTTTGGGTCAACGTGAAATCGGTGCCGTCGGTGGACAAAACCCAGCAGGAAAACGTCCTGCAACTGGCGATAGTCAACCGCATCAAACTGTTCTGGCGGCCAAAGGGGTTGGCGCTCAGGGTGGCAGACGCCCCCGCACAGCTGCGTTTTCGCTGGCAGGGCAAACAGTTGCACATCAGTAACCCCACGCCGTACTACCAGACCCTGGTCGACCTGCAGGCCGGCAGCGACACCCTGGCGAACGTCATGGTGCCGCCCCAGGGCAGCCTGCAGGTGGAGACCCGTGCGCCTTCCGGCAGCGAGGTGCGCTTCAGCACCCTGAATGACTACGGCGCCACCACCGCACCCCAGCGCGGCATTCTGCAGTAATACCTCAGGGTATCCGCGCGACAGCGCACGCATTTTTTGCCGGTGAGCCTCATCGGCGGCACAGGGAAGCCACAGACACACAGGGACGAGACCCATGACAAGACGCAAGAAGCGACATGCCTTGTTGACCGGTCTGCTGCTGACGGCAGGCACGACCCAGGCGGGGTACTATTTTGACCCGGCCTTTTTGAGCGAGGACCCGCAGACGGTGGCCGATTTATCGGCGTTTGAGCAGGGGCTGACGGCCCCGCCGGGCACCTACCGGGTGGACGTATTCCTCAATGGGCAGTTACAGGGCAACCGCCCCCTGCGGTTTATCGCCGGCAGCGACAAGACGCTGCAGGCCTGCCTGACGCGGGGCGAACTGGAAAAACTGGGGGTGCGGACCGCGGCATTTCCCGCCCTGAGCGCGCAACACCCCGACGCCTGCACCCCGCTGGCGCAGGTCATTCCGCAGGCCGACAGCCGGGCGGACATCAGCCGCCAGCGGCTGGACATCCGTCTCCCGCAGGCGGCGCTGCTGCGCGATGCGCGCGGCTACATTCCCCCCAGCCAGTGGGACAACGGCATTCCCGCCGCCCTGTTCAATTACAGCCTCAGCGGCGGCAACCAGCTCAACAGCGACGGGGGGGCAACAACAGCGGCAACTATTACGCCAACCTGCGCAGCGGCGTCAATCTGGGAGCCTGGCGCCTGCGCGACTACTCGGCGTGGAACTACAGCCAACAGCAGGGCACCCGCTGGAGCCACATCAGCACCACGCTCTCGCGGGCGGTGGTGGCATTACGCAGCGAGCTGACGGTGGGCGACGGTAACACCCCGTCCGATGTGTTCGACAGCCTGCCGTTTCGTGGCCTGCAGCTGGCCTCGGACGACGGCATGCTGCCGGACAGCCTGCGCGGCTTTGCCCCGGTGGTGCGGGGCATCGCCCAGAGCAATGCCCGGGTGAGCGTGCGCCAGAACGGCTATGAAATCTACCAGAGCTACGTGCCGCCGGGCGCCTTTGTGATTGATGACCTCTACCCCAGTTCGTCGAGCGGCGACCTGCTGGTGGTGGTGACCGAAGCCGACGGCAGTGAAAACCGCTACAGCGTGCCCTATTCCTCGGTGCCCCTGCTGCAACGTGAAGGGCGGCTGCGCTATGCCCTGACCGCCGGCAAGTTTCGCAGCAGCGGCGGCGACCAGCGTCAGGACAGCTTCAGCCAGTTGATGGGGCTGTGGGGCTTGCCTTACGGCATCACGCTGTACGGCGGCAGCCAGCTGGCGGCCAAATACCAGTCCGTCGCGCTGGGAGTGGGGAAAAACCTGGGCGACTGGGGCGCGCTGTCGTTTGACATCACCCAGGCCAACAGCACCCTGCAGGACGACAGCAAACGCCAGGGCCAGTCGCTGCGTTTCTTGTACGCCAAGGTACTCAATAACTGGGGCACCAACCTGCAACTGATGGGTTACCGCTATTCCACCGCCGGTTTTTTGACGCTGGACGAGGCGGCACAGTCCCTGAGCGGCTGGAATGCCGAGCAGCTCCATTACAACAAGCGCGGCAAATGGCAGGCCAACCTGTCACAGCAGGTCGGCAACGGTTCGCTGTTTATTACCGGCAGCCAGCAGAGTTACTGGCATACCGACCGCACCGACCGGCTGCTGCAAATGGGCTACAGCGGCAGCCTGCGGGACATCAGCTACAGCCTGGCCTGGAACTATAACCAGAGCCGCTGGGGCGCCGGGGCCGGGGAACAGCTGTTCTCGCTGAACCTGTCGCTGCCGCTCGGGCGCTGGCTGTCGGGCAACGGCAACAACCGCACCTGGGCCAACTACAGCGCCAACAGCGACCGGCACGGCCGGCTGCAGCAAAACGCCGGGGTCTCCGGCACCCTGCTGGCGGATAACAACCTGAGCTGGAATCTCCAGCAGGGCTACGCCAACCACGGCGGCGGGGGCAACGGTAATGCGTCGCTCAGCTACCAGGGCGGCTACGGCAATGGCACGCTGGGGTACAACTACAGCGGCAGTCGGCAACAGGTCAACTACGGCCTGAGCGGCGGCGTGGTGGTGCATGCCAACGGCGTGACGCTGAGCCAACCGTTGGGGGACACCAGCGTGCTGGTGAGCGCGCCGGGGGCGGCAGGCGTGCGGGTGGAAAACAGCACCGGGGTGCGCACCGACTGGCGGGGCTATGCGGTGGTGCCCTATGCCAGCAATTACCGGGAAAACCGGGTGGCGCTGGACACCAATACGCTGGGCGGCCATGTGGAGCTGGAAGAGACCGTGGCGCGGGTGGTGCCGACCAAGGGCGCACTGGTACGGGCGACGTTCAGGGCGCAGGTGGGCTACCGGGCGTTAATCACCCTGACGCGCCGGGGCGTGCCGCTGCCGTTTGGCGCCACGGTGAGTGCGGGCAGCGGTGCCGGTATCGTGGGTGACAATGGCCAGGTCTATCTGTCCGGCCTGCCGGCCGGCGGGCAACTGACGGCACAATGGGGCGCAGGCGATGCACGCTGCGTGGCCAACTATCAACTGGATGAACAGCAGGCCGCGCACACGGCGGTGAGCCTGCTGAAGGCGGAGTGTCTATGATATATGCAGCAAAACCAATTTATTACTTACCCTTGCTCGGCTATCTGGTAACCAGCGTAACAGCATTCGCTACCGTAGGGCAGGGAGAATGTTACCCGATTAATAACACCCCCTATCAGTATGAAACAACCTTTATTAAAAACGTGACCAATCCCGATGATAATCAAGGTGGAGTTAAACTGGATAACTTTTATAAATGGGATCTAGGCAAGAACTATCAAGGCTATTGTAAGCCCTCCACCCCTGCCGCAGGTTATACCTATTTTCGAGCAACCAGCAACCTTGCACATGGTGATATTATTGATGGAAAACAGTTTTTTAAAATAAATGAATATCTATCAGCGGCAGCGAGAATATATATTTGGGGGAAAGGCTATGTATCCTCTCCATTTAATGATGTAGTCAATAGCCTATATGAAACCATTTCCCCTGATGTAATTACTAATAATTGGAATTCAGGTGCAGAAGGTTGGTTGGACATATATATCACCAAACCATTTGTTACCTCCTTAACCATACCAAAAACTAAAATAGTGGCACTTTATGCCACCCGAACCCCAGGCAATTACGCCAATGTACCGATGTCAGAAGTGGCAATTTCCGGCTCGATCACCGTGCCCCAGGGTTGTGAAATCAATGCCGGGCAGGTGATCAGCATTGATTTTGGCACCATCAACAGCCGCAACTTTAGCACCAAAGGGGAAAAGCCCGACGCCGTGGCGCCGGTGGAGAAAAACATCACCTTCCGCTGCTTCGGGCTGACCGACACCGCCAAATTATCGCTGCGGGTGATGGGCCGGACCGACACGGACCTCCCCAGCGCCATCGCCAGCGACAAACCCGGTATTGGCGTGATGGTGGCCAACGCGCAGGGCAATGTATTGACCCCCAACAGCACCAAAGAGCCGCTGTCGCTCAACCTGCCGGATCCCGCCAACAACCGCAACGCCGAGGTAAAATTACAAGCCTGGCCGGTCAATACCAACGGCCTCCCGGCACCGAAAGGGGTATTTACCGCCACCGGCACCTTACAGGTGGACTTTGACTGATGAGCCAACAAACCAGCCTGATACAGCAACCCGAGACGCACAACGACCGCGCTTCGCTCAACGCACCGGTGACGGCGGTAATGCTACCGCCACCGCTGGCCGAGTTATTGACACCGAAAGAGCTGCATATCCTGCAGGCGGTATTGAACGGTCAGGATCTGACCACCCTTGCCTGGCGGCTGAACCGCAATATCCGCACCGTCAGCAACCACAAACAGCGTGCGATGGACAAACTGGGGTTGACCAGCAATGCCATGTTGTATGCGCTTGGGGCATTGCTTAGCCCACCGCTGCCGGAAGGTTGCGTCCAACGGATGCACTTGCTGACCCCGCGCGAACACCGGGTGTTGGCGGGATTATTGCAGGGAAAAACCGTGGGCGGCATTGCCCGCGAGCAGCATAAAAGCATCAAAACCATCAGCCTGCAAAAACAGCGGCTGATGGAGAAGCTGGCGTTGTGCAGCGGGGTGGATCTTTTCAGATTTGCACCGGATCGCGCGCGGGTGTTGTTGGCCAACTGGAGCGCGTGGCCGGATAAACCAGGACAACAGCAACCATCGGTGTGACAAAAGGCAATTAACTGCCGTGCAGTCGTTTGGCATCAATCACGTCCGGCAGTTGATTGAGCTTGGCCAATACCCGGCCCAGCACCTGCTGGTTGTAGATTTCAATGTCCATATCGATGGTCGCCAACTGCTTTTTGGTGTCGCTGCGGCTGGCCACGCCCAGCACGTTGACCTTTTCGTTGGCCAAAATGGTGGTGATGTCGCGCAGCAGACCGCTGCGATCGTTGGCCATCACGCGGACCACCAGCGAGTATCCGCTGGAATAGCTCTCGCCCCACACCGCGTCAACGATGCGTTCCGGCGCGTGTGACTGCAAATCCACCAGTTGGTCACAGTCTGCCCGGTGGATCGAAATGCCGCGGCCCTGGGTGATAAAGCCGATAATATCGTCACCCGGGATCGGCTGGCAGCAGCGGGCAATGTGGTGCATCAGGTTACCTACCCCTTCCACCACCACCCGGCCATTGTCCTTGCTGCGCGTTGCCGGCGGCGCTTTGTGCTGAACCAATTGGCGTAACGCTTCGCGATCCTGCTCCTCAGCACTCGGTTTGTTGAACTTGCCCTGCAGGAAGTTCACCATCTGATTCAGGCGAATGTCCCCGCCGCCAATCGCCGCCAGGATCTCATCCAGCGAATTCATGTTGTAACGCGGGATCAGCAGCTTCTCGGCCTCTTTCAGGCTGATGCCGAGGTGTTCCAGCTCGTTGTCCAGCATTTGGCGACCGGCCAGGATGTTCTTATCGCGATCCTGCTTGCGGAACCAGTTGTGGATTTTGGAGCGTCCGCGGCTGGTGGTGACATAGCCCAGGTTCGGGTTCAGCCAGTCGCGGCTTGGGTTCGGCTGCTTCTGGGTGATAATTTCAATCTGATCGCCCATCCGCAACTGATAGGTAAAGGGCACGATACGGCCGCCAATTTTGGCGCCGATGCAGCGGTGACCAACGTCACTGTGAATATGATAGGCAAAGTCGAGCGGCGTGGAGCCGGCCGGCAGATCCACCACGTCGCCTTTCGGGGTAAACACATAAACCCGATCGTCGAACACCTGGCTGCGAACCTCGTCGAGCATTTCGCCAGAGTCCGCCATCTCTTCCTGCCAGGCGATCAGTTTGCGCAGCCAGGCGATGCGTTCTTCATAGCCGGAACGTACCGTCGCAACCGCGCCCTCTTTGTATTTCCAGTGCGCGGCCACGCCCAGTTCGGCGTCTTCATGCATCTGGCGGGTACGGATCTGGATCTCGAGCGTTTTACCGCGTGGCCCCAGAACTACGGTGTGGATCGACTGGTAACCGTTGGGTTTCGGGTTGGCGACATAGTCATCGAACTCATCCGGCAGATGGCGGAAGTGGGTATGCACAATCCCCAGCGCCGCATAGCAGTCCTGCAAGCGCTCGACCACCACGCGCACCGCGCGCACGTCAAACAGCTCGTCAAACGCCAGCGCCTTCTTCTGCATCTTGCGCCAGATGCTGTAGATATGTTTTGGACGGCCGTAGATGTCGGCCTTAACGCCCTCGTCCCCCATCGCGCTACGCAGCGAGGCAACGAAATCATCAATAAACTGTTCGCGGTCGATGCGGCGCTCGTGCAGCAGCTTGGCGATGCGTTTGTATTCATCCGGGTGCAGATAACGGAAGCAGAAATCTTCCAGCTCCCATTTCAGTTGGCCGATACCGAGACGGTTGGCCAGTGGCGCATAAATATTCGAACACTCTTTGGCCGCCAGTACCCGTTCGTCTTCCGGCGCATCTTTCACTTCACGCAGGTGGGCGATACGCTCCGCCAGCTTGATCACCACGCAGCGGAAATCCTCCACCATCGCCAACAGCATGCGGCGCACGTTGTCGACCTGTTCGGAGGCCATCGAATCGTTTTGGGTGGCTTTCAGTTGGCGAATGGCGTCCATATCGCGTACGCCATGTACCAGGTAGGTGATGCCCTTGCCGAAGGCTTCGGTCAGGGTTTCTTCATCCACGATACCGGCATCCACCAACGGGAACAGCAGCGCAGCACGCATGCTGTCGTTGTCCATGCTCAGGGTGGAGAGGATTTCCACCATTTCCAGCCCGCGCCACAGTAACAGCGACGCGTTGGGATGGTTCTGAGTCTGTTGCTCACAGTAGCGCCAGGTTGCGGCTAATCGCTCACATGACTGCGGGTTAGGTAGCCCCAAGCTGGCAATCCACTCGTCGAGAGCAAATTCGCCAGCCGTGTTCAGATGTGCACTTCTTACCGCAACCATAACCTCTCCCTACTTTGCAGCGACCTCTGGCGCAAAACCGTTAATCAACAGCGCCATTGACTCAAGATGCCCCGTATGCGAAAACCGCTCCAACATCCACACACGCGCAAGACGATAAGAAGCCAGCGTAACTCAGCCTATTCTTATGTGCATTATATTGCCCATTCGCTCGCGGTGTGGCAACACCTCTATGCCAGCGGCGCGTCGCGCCAACGGCAGGACAGAAAGGCCCTGACCGCAGAACAGATCCAATACCCGATCATTGGGTTGAATAGCGAACCATTCAAGGGCCTGCCCCACCATTAACTGATTTAATAAGCTATTTATATGAATAAAGTCACACGGACGGCAGTCTAAGCGTAGTCCGTCGACCTGATAATACAGCGTTTCACCGCACAGTTTTTCGAGGCGCTCACTCAGGATGCCGAATAAAGAAATGCACCATAGTTTGTCGATCGAGCGCCGGTTCATTTAAAGTAGAGTCTGTCCGGCAATTTTCCCACTTTGGAAACCCATGACCAAATACAGCCTGCGGGCGCGCATGATGATCCTGATTCTGGCCCCAACGCTGTTGATTGGTCTGTTGCTCAGCACCTTCTTCGTAGTGCATCGCTACAATGAATTGCAGGAACAGCTGGTTGACGCCGGTGCCAGTATTATCGAACCGCTGGCGGTGGCCAGCGAGTACGGCATGACGTTCCGCAGCCGCGAGTCGGTCAGGCAGTTGGTCAGCCTGTTGCACCGCCGTCATTCAGATATCGTGCGCTCGATTACGGTGTTCGACGCGCAGAATAATCTGTTTGTCACCTCCAATTATCATCACAACTTTACCCAACTGCAGTTGCCGAAAGGGGTACCCATCCCCACCGATCTGATGCTGACACGGCGTGGCGACTCACTGATCCTGCGCACCCCGATCCTGGCGGAGAGCCAGTATCCGGATCAGGCCGCCAGCAGCGATCCTCAGCAGGACAACCGCCTGGGCTACGTGGCGATCGAGCTGGATCTGCAATCGGTTCGTTTGCAGCAATACAAAGAGGTGTTTGTCTCTACCCTGCTGCTGCTGCTGTGCATGTGTATCGCCATTTTGTTCGCTTACCGCCTGATGCGCGACGTCACCGGCCCGATCCGCAATATGGTCAATACCGTTGACCGCATTCGCCGCGGCCAGCTCGACAGCCGCGTCGAAGGCTTTATGCTCGGCGAACTGCACATGCTAAAGAACGGCATTAACTCGATGGCGATGTCGCTCACCGCCTACCACGAAGAGATGCAGCAGAATATTGATCAGGCGACCTCCGATTTGCGCGAGACGCTGGAGCAAATGGAGATCCAGAACGTCGAACTGGACCTGGCAAAAAAACGTGCCCAGGAAGCGGCGCGCATCAAATCCGAATTCCTGGCGAACATGTCGCACGAGCTGCGTACCCCGCTCAACGGCGTGATCGGTTTTACCCGCCAGATGCTGAAAACCGAAATGAGCGTCACCCAGACCGACTATCTGCAAACCATCGAGCGCTCGGCCAACAACCTGCTGACCATCATCAACGACGTGCTGGACTTCTCCAAGCTGGAGGCCGGCAAGCTGGTGCTGGAGCATATCCCGTTCGCGCTGCGCGAGACGCTGGACGAAGTGATAGTGCTGCTGGCGCCCAGCGCCCATGAGAAAGGGCTGGAGCTGACGCTGGACGTGCACAACGACGTGCCGGAACAGGTGATTGGCGACTCCTTGCGGCTGCAACAGATCATTACCAACCTGTTGGGCAACGCGATCAAATTTACCGAAACCGGCAACATCGATATCCGCGTCGAGCTGCGTGGCCAGCAAGAGCGCCAGATGGAGCTGGAAGTACAAATCCATGACACCGGCATTGGCATCTCAGAACGGCAGCAGTCACAGCTGTTCCAGGCGTTCCGTCAGGCGGATGCCAGCATTTCGCGCCGCCACGGCGGAACCGGCCTGGGGCTGGTGATCACCCAGAAGCTGGTGAAAGAGATGGGCGGCGATATCTGTTTCCACAGCCAGTTGAACCGCGGTTCGACCTTCTGGTTCCACATTACCCTCGACCTGCACGAGGGCATGCTGTCGCTGCCGTCGAACCTGCCGGATCTGCAAGGCAAGACCCTGGGCTATATCGAAGCCAACCCGATGGCGGCGCAGGCGACGCTGAATATGCTGAGCGTCACCCATTTGGTGATCACCCATTCGCCAACGCTGGCCCAGTTGCCGAAGAAAAATTACGACTTCCTGCTGGTCGGGGTACCGATCCCGTTCCGCGAGAATATGGCGCAGCACGAAAGCAAACTGCTGGCGGCGCTGAAAATCGCCGACCGGGTGATTCTGGCCCTGCCCTGCCAATCACAAATCAACGCCGAACAACTTAAACAACAGGGTGCGGCCGGCTGCCTGATCAAGCCGATCACCAGCAACCGTCTGTTCCCGCTGCTGCGCATGGAAACACCGCCGCGCCTCGCCGCCCTGCCGGAACATAAGCGCCTGCCGCTGACGGTGATGGCGGTCGATGATAATCCGGCCAATCTGAAGCTGATTGGCACTCTGCTGGCCGAGCAGGTGGAAAAGACCCTGCTGTGCGAAAGCGGCGAAGAAGCGCTGCAGCTGGCGCGCGATAACGTGCTGGATTTGATCCTGATGGATATTCAGATGCCCAATATTGACGGCATTCGTACCAGCGAGTTGATCCGCCAACTGCCGCACCACAATTCGACGCCAATCGTCGCCGTCACCGCCCACGCGGTCAGCGGCGAGCGCGAGCATTTGTTGCAGGCCGGGATGGATGACTATCTGGCCAAGCCGATTGACGAAGCGATGCTGACGCGCGTACTGGCGCGTTACTACAGCGGCGAGCCGGAGCCGGAAACTGCGGTCAATCAACCGCTGCTGTCGCTCGACTGGCCGTTGGCGTTGCGTCAGGCGGCGAACAAGCCCGATCTGGCGCATGACCTGCTGCAGATGCTGCTCGATTTCCTGCCGCAGGTCAGCGGACGGGTGCAAGCGATACTGGACGGCGCGCAGGATGACGGCATTCTCGATTTGATCCACAAGCTGCACGGCAGTTGCAGCTACAGCGGCGTACCGCGCCTGAAACAGCTGTGTTTCTACCTTGAACAGCAGTTACGTCAGGGCGTCAGCAACGACGAGCTGGAGCCGGAATGGCTGGAACTGTTGGATGAGATTGAGCTGGTCAGCCAGGCGGCTCGCGCTCATCTGGCCTGATACGACAGGCAACAAAAAGGCACTCCGTCGTGGAGTGCCTTGTTCACAAGGATTGGCTGGTTAACCTTACTGCATCAGCAGATACAGCGTGGTATCACCGCGCAGGATATTCAGCGCCAGTACCGACGGTTTGCTGTCGAGGATTTTACGCAGTTCGCCCAGGTTCTGGATCGGCTGCTGGTTAACCCCAAGGATAAAGTCGCCTTTTTTCAGGCCGATACGTGCGGCAGCGCTGCCGGCCTTGACGTTATCGACCTTCACGCCTTTCTGAGCGCCAGCCTGACCATTGCTCAGTTCGGCGCCTTCAATACCGGTGTAGATATTGCCGGATTCAACCTGAGTCTGGGCGCTTTGCTCCAGCGTGACGTCCACGGTCACCGGTTTGCCGTCGCGGATAATGCCCAGCGACATTTTGCTGCCGACCGGCAAAGTACCGATTTCCGCACGGAACGACGCGAAGCTGGAGATGGCTTTACCGTTCATGGTAACAATCACATCACCGGCCTTGATACCCGCCTTGGCGGCAGAGGATTTCGGCATCACCTGGCTGACAAAGGCCCCGCGCTGCGCGTCCACTTTCATCGCTTTCGCCAGCTCAGAGTTCAGTTCGGTGCCCATAATGCCCAATTCGCCGCGTTTCACCTGGCCATATTCGACCATCTGCGCCGTCAGGTTTTTCACCATGTTGCTCGGGATGGCAAAGCCGATACCGATGTTGCCGCCGTCCGGTGCCAAAATGGCGGTGTTAATGCCGATCAGTTCACCGTTCAGGTTAACCAACGCACCACCGGAGTTACCGCGGTTAATCGCCGCATCGGTCTGGATGAAGTTCTCGTAGTTTTCGATATTCAAGCCGCTGCGGCCCAGTGCAGAAACAATACCGGAGGTGGCGGTTTCACCCAGCCCATACGGGTTGCCGATCGCGACGGTGTAATCACCTACTCGCAGTTGTTCGGAGTCTGCCATTTTGATCGCCGTCAGATTTTTAAAGTCTTTCAGTTGGATCAGCGCGATATCGGAGCGTGGATCCTTGCCGATCACCTTGGCGTCAAATTTACGGCCGTCGTTCAATTGGACCTGAATTTTATTGGCGTTATCCACCACGTGATTGTTGGTCACCACGTAGCCTTTAGCGGCATCAATCACCACCCCGGCGCCCAGCGCCTGGAATTTCTGCTGGGTCCCCTGACCCGGTGCACCCGGCTCGCCACCCTGACACATCGGCGAAGCCTGGAACGGTGAACCGTCCTGGCAGAACGGCGAGTCTTCACCGAAGAACTGTTGGAACTGCGGCGGCATCTTCGCCGTATTGACCGTGGTGCTGCCTTCAACATTAATGCTCACCACGGAAGGCATCACTTTTTCCAGCATCGGTGCCAGGCTTGGCAATTGTTGAGTGCTGGAAGAAGCGGTTTCTGCGGCGCTGGCCGTCATCGGACCCATCGCCATACCAATACTGAATGCCAATGCGCTCAGAACTAATGCGGTTTTTTTCATCTGTGTGTCTCTTATAAAGTCGTTCAGAAAGTATTACGGTCTTTGTGCATAATCAGAACCTATTAATACCGCTAAGTTCCGGCGCAGGTTATTGGTAATAGTAAACAAATATTGTCCGTCTTTACAAAACTCCAAATAGGACCGTAGCACCAGGCAAAGTGCTTAAAATAATATTTATTAGCTGAATGAATTATTCCGCAGCCATTAATCGCCGGTATTCGTCATAGGCATAAAGATCGGTCATGCCGCTGATATAATCCTGCAGTAACCGCGCACGGAAATAATACTCGCGGATCGCCAACTGCTCGGGTGACAGATGTTGCAGGCCTTCAATCGCTTCGATATAGGCCAGCCGATGCTTGGTTGAAAGCTTATGAAACAGACGCGTTTCGATCGGGTAAGCTCGGTGGCTGTCTTCCTGCACCAACAGGGTAAAGTCCGCCAGCGGCATCGCCAACAGTGGGCTGTAGATATCCAGTAGGCCGCTGATCACCCGGTAGCCCTGCAGCTCCAGCTGTTCCACTTCGGGGTGATTGAACACGTGTTTGAACGCGACATTCTTGAATATTTTCAGTAATTGGTAAGCCGGGCTGGAGTCCTCCAGCAGCGCCTGATTAAAGTTCCCCTGATAGACCGCCTCCAGGTTATCAATAAAACGCTGCGCCGCATGCGGGACCAACCGCGCCACGGTAAAGACCCGTAAATACATGAAGAACTGATCTTCGCTACTGCGCCGCGCACCACCGTGCGCAATCTTGCGAAAAGCGCTGGCCACGGTTTTATCAAACAAATCGCCAGGCGTGACTTCGCCCCACTCCTGGGTTAAATGCTGGTAAAGCTGCTCGACGGTAAAAATGTTTTTTTCCACCGCATCTTCCAAATCGGCCACGCAGTAGGAAATATCGTCAGCGGCTTCCATAATATAGGTCAATGGGAAACGGTCGAACTCGCCCATATTCAGCTCGCGCCGCAGGCGATCGACAAAGGCCTCTTCCGCCAGATAAAAGCCCGGTTTTTTCATCAGGTAGTTATGGCTGGCGGGAATGTCACTCGCCCAATAGGCCGGGCGGGTATATTTCAGGATACAGCCCACCTGCGCGTAGGTCAGGTTAAGCTTCAGCAGGGTATGCACCAGCCGGATCGCCTGGGCATTACCTTCAAAATGGCTGAGGTCGTGACGGATGCGGCTGCGCAGGCGGTTAAGATCGCTCTCGCCTTCGTGCAGACGCAATGCGCTGACCTGGCAGCGATCGTTGCTGGCCGGTTCGCTGCCGCAGCTGGCGGGATCGAGACGCTGGGAAAACCAGTTGTTGATCGCCGACTCGCCAAAATGACCAAAAGGCGGGTTACCGATGTCGTGCATCAGGCAGGCCATTTCGACAATGCTTTCAAAAGGATCCAGCAGTTTGGTCAGGCCGAGAGCGTCGACTCGCCCGTCCTGTTTAAAACGATTGAGGATCTCTTTGGCGATATGCCTTCCGACCTGTTGCACTTCCATCGAGTGCGTCAGGCGACTGCGGACCGCGGCGTTACGCTCGAGAGGAAACACCTGGGTTTTTTGCTGCAGACGGCGAATCGCGGCGGAATTGACTATGCGCCCGCGATCGCTCTCGAACTGCCGGACAATGTCGTATTCTTCCTCGGCTTCAATTGGCTTGCTGAATGGCCGCTGGAAGCTGATTTTCTGCTTAAAGTCGATCCCGGACATCTGTTTCTCCGCCGTTGTACCCTGCCCCCGTGATAACAATTCCCGACGGCATATGCAACGGATTATCTCTCTATGAGAGCCATGATAGACTATGGCGAAATTCCCACACCCAATCAGTGAGCGTTATTTATGAAAGTAGGCATCATCGGCGCAATGGAGCAGGAAGTCACCCTGCTGCGCGATCAAATTGAAAACCGTCAGACCCTTCAACGCGCGGGCTGTGAAATCTATACCGGCCAGATCGGCGGTGTTGACGTGGCGCTGCTCAAATCCGGCATCGGTAAGGTTTCTGCCGCCATGGGTACCACCCTGCTGCTGGAACACTGCAAGCCGGACCTGGTGATCAATACCGGTTCCGCCGGTGGCCTGGCCAGCACGCTGAAGGTCGGCGATATTGTGGTATCCGAAGAAGTGCGCTACCACGATGCCGACGTGACCGCCTTTGGTTACGAGCCAGGCCAAATGGCCGGCTGCCCGGCGGCGTTTGTGGCAGACGACGCGCTGATTGCGCTGGCCGAAAGCTGCATTAAGCAATTGAACCTGAACGCTGTACGCGGCCTGATTTGCAGCGGTGATGCTTTCATTAACGGTGCAGAGCCACTGGCACGCATCCGCGCTACCTTCCCGAACGTAGCGGCAGTAGAAATGGAAGCCGCGGCAGTCGGGCACGTCTGCCACCTGTTCGGCACGCCGTTTGTGGTAGTGCGCGCTATCTCTGACGTGGCCGACAGCGAATCGCACATGAGCTTTGACGAGTTTCTTGTCGTGGCGGCCAAGCAATCTACGCTGATGGTCAACGCCATGCTGCAGACTCTGGCTAAGCGCGGTTGATGTGACGCGACGCTTTTCAGCCCTGCTGTGGCTGCTGGCATTATGGATGGCGCTGCCCGTCGGCGCCGCCCAACGGGTGATCAGCCTGGCACCCAACACCACCGAGCTTGCCTATGCTGCCGGCATGGGCGATACCCTGCTGGCAGTGAGCGCTTATTCCGATTATCCCCCGGCGGCCAGCAAGCTGGAGCAAGTCGCTTCCTGGCAAGGCATCAACCTGGAGCGGGTGCTGGCGCTAAAGCCGGATCTGATCCTGGCCTGGCGCGGCGGCAATCCACAACGGGTGCTGGATCAGATCGCCTCTTTTGGCATCCCGATCTTTTATGCCGATGCCACCACCATCGATGACATCGCCCAGCGGCTGGATGACCTGGCCCAATACAGCCCACACCCAGAACAAGCGCATCAGGCCGCGAACGCGATCCGTCAGCAAATTGCCGCGCTGAAAGCAAAATATCCGCACAGTCAGCCGCGACGGGTGTTGCTGCAATTCGGCACCCAGCCGCTGTTCACCAGCTCTGGCGCGACGTTGCAAAGTCAGGTGTTGTCGTTGTGCGGCGCAGAGAACATCTTTGCCGACAGCCGCATGCCGTGGCCGCAAATCAGCCGCGAACAGGTACTGGCCCGCCAACCGCAGGCCATCGTCATTACCGGCGACCAAAAAGAAATCGCCAGCGTGAAAGCCTTCTGGGCGCCGCAACTGCAGGTACCGGTGCTTGCGGTGAATGGCGACTGGTTCAACCGCGCCGGCCCACGCATCATGCTGGCGGCCCAGCAACTGTGCAGCCAACTGGCGGAGATTCATTAATGCTGGTGTTTTGGCTGGATATTCTCGGCACTGCGGTTTTCGCCATCTCCGGCGTGTTGTTGGCAGGCAAGTTGCGGATGGATCCGTTCGGCGTACTGGTGCTCGGCGTAGTCACGGCGGTCGGTGGCGGCACCATCCGCGATATGGCGTTAGCCAACGGGCCGGTATTCTGGGTGAAAGATCCGACCGACCTGGTGGTCGCCATGATCACCTGCGTGCTGACGCTGCTGTTGGTACGCCAGCCGCGTCGTCTGCCCAAGTGGATCTTGCCGGTGCTGGACGCCGTTGGGCTGGCGGTGTTTGTCGGCATCGGGGTCAATAAAGCCTTTGCGGCCGACGCCAGTCCGCTGGTGGCAATCTGCATGGGGGTGATCACCGGGGTCGGCGGCGGTATTATCCGCGATGTGCTGGCGCGGGAAATTCCGATGATCCTGCGAACTGAGATTTACGCCACCGCCTGTATTATCGGCGGCATTGTGCATGCTACGGCCTATGCGACCTTCGGTATGCCGCTGCAACAGGCGATGATGCTCGGCATGGGCATCACGCTGGCGATCCGCCTGGCGGCCATTCGCTGGCACCTGAAACTTCCCGCCTTTATCCTCGAACGCTAAACCCTCCGCCCGGTTTCGGGCGGAGCTTTATCAAGCTGTCACATTTCAAAACAGAATTTTCGACCAATTAATGAGCAAAGTGTTATTATCATTGCCTGAAAAATGCAGGGAAAACAATGTAATAAACTTTTTAACTCCAGGTTAATTATTATCCCACCCTGTTAAATCTTATTAACTTTTTGCCGATAAGCCACTATGTGATTGCTTACGGATGGCTATTCCCCAAATGATGAAAAATATTCTGTTTTTATTCAGTGCGCTGCTGTGCAGCCCTTTCGTTTATGCCGGCGCCACCAGCGGGCAAATCGGTGTCAGCCTGACCATTACCCCAAAGTGCAGCGTGCGTACTGACGGCCCAGAGCCTCAGATAAAATGCGGCGGTACGGCCGATCCCCAGCCTAAAGTCACCCGCAGCCGGTTGCTGACCGAGGGTGAACATAATCCTCATCAGGAGCTGGTCACGGTGGAATGGTAGCGATAAAAAAACCCGCAAACCGGTGAGGTTGGCGGGTTTTATACTGCAGCAGGCAGGATCAGACGCTGAACGAGGATCCGCAGCCGCAGGTGGTTTTGGCGTTCGGGTTGGTCACCACGAAGCGGGAGCCTTCCAGCCCTTCGGTATAATCGACCGAACCGCCGACCAGATATTGCAGGCTCATCGGGTCTACCACCAGCGCAACGCCCTGCTTCTCGATGGTCATGTCGCCATCGTTGACCTTGTCGTCAAAAGTGAAGCCGTACTGGAATCCGCTGCAGCCGCCACCGGTAATATAAACCCGCAACTTCAGATCCGGATTTTCTTCATCAGCAATCAGGACTTTAACCTTGCTTGCTGCTGCCTCGGTAAATTGCAGGGGCAGTGCTGTTTCATCACTCATACTCTTTACTCCCAACATTGTTCTGCATCAGGTCGCTACAATGGCGGCCGGATTAATGTTATTGATTATCTAATACCTGAGTGTTGCGTTCAAGTATTCACCGCATTTGTTGTATCTTCTTTACCTGTTTTATCTGCCGCTTCACGCGCCTGCTGCGCTTCCTGCCGCTGTAAGGTACGAGCCAATATTGAGGAATACAACGGCTTACCGCCGAGGAACTGTGCTACCAAGGTAGCCCCCAGGCAGGTAATAATCATTGGCAGTATCAGCTGGTAGTTATCGGACATTTCCAGCACCAGCACAATACCGGTCAGCGGCGCACGCACCGTGGCAGCAAACAGGGCGCCCATTCCGGCAATGGCAAAGGTACCGGCCTCGATACCGTAGGCTGGGAACAGATGGGCACCGGCCAGGCCAAAAGCGGTGCCAAACAGCGTACCCAGCGCCAGCATCGGCGCAAAAATCCCGCCCGGCGCGCCGGAGCCAAAACATAACAGCGTGGTGATCACCCGGGTAATAAAAATAAACATCAGCATGCCGACGCTGTAGTTACCTGCCGCGGCGATCGGGATCAGCCCAAAACCCCCGCCGGCCGCTTCCGGCTGGATCAGCCCCAGAATGCCGCAAATGCCGCCAAGCAATCCGCCTATCAGCAAAACCTTACGCATTTTGCCGCCGTGCAGGCGAGCGAACATGTCCTGGGTGCGGAAAATCAGCGCGTTGAACATCACGCCCACCGCACCAAAGATCGCCCCCAGCACCAAGTACAGCCAAAGGGTGTTAATCGGTGCCGAAGAGAGCTTGCCCACCGCGATCACCGAACCCTCGCCGTTGAACAGCTGGAACACCACGCTCGACATAATGACGCCGATAAATACCGCTTTAATCGAGATCAGGTTATAGCGGAACTGCGGACGCATCTCTTCAATGATAAACAAAATGCCCGCCAACGGCGCGTTGAAGGCGGCGGAAAGGCCGGCAGCCGCACCGGTAGCCAATAGCGAATGACGTGCTTCGGCACCGCGCAGGCGGAAAATATCCAGCACCATACGCCCGACATTGCCGCCCATTTGCACCGTAGGCCCTTCACGCCCCAGCACCATGCCTGCCCCCAGCGTGCCCATGCCGCCGATAAACTTCACCGGGATCACCCGCCACCAGCGCACCGGGCGCAACTCTTCCAACGCCCCTTCGATCTCCGGGATACCCGAACCGCCCGCCTCCGGGGCAAAACGGTGCACCAGGTAGTACCCCAACACCGCCAACGCGGCGGAAAGAATAAAGGCCAGCGGCCAAACCAGGATCCAATAATCGGCGACCTGTGCCAGCCCGGACAAACGCTGTTGCTGCACCCAATCCACCGCTTTATCAAAGGCCACGCCGAGCAAACCCGCCAGGGTTCCCACCAGTGCCGCCATCAACAGGATCGCCACCGGCGTTTTATCCCGGCGTATAAGCTGGCGCACCGCGTCGCTACGTTTCAGGCGTGGAGCACGCGCTAGCGGCGGTTGTTGCTGTAATTCAGTCATAATGGGTTATTCATTAATGGAATCAAATGTAATACAAATAGGCCAGCTGATTATTCTAGCCTACCCGCTGACTGACCGCCCCTCTAAATAGGTATCTGACTGTGATCGTTTCATATCGGCGAACACTTCACTAGAATAGCGCGGTCAAATCATTCAAAACAGAATCCAGGAGCCGATTTATGAGCTTACACAGCAAGTCCGAAAGTCTGTATGCCCAGGCAAAACAGGTAATCCCAGGCGGGGTTAACTCTCCGGTGCGTGCATTCAACGGCGTTGGCGGTGTGCCGCTGTTTATCGAACGGGCAGACGGGGCTTACCTGTTCGACGTCGACGGCAAAGCCTATATCGACTACGTCGGTTCCTGGGGCCCAATGGTATTGGGGCACAACCACCCGGCGATCCGCAACGCGGTCATCGAAGCGGCGCAGCGCGGCCTGAGCTTTGGCGCCCCTACCGAGATGGAAGTTAAAATGGCGGAGCTGGTTACCGAACTGGTGCCGACCATGGATATGGTGCGCATGGTGAACTCGGGGACCGAAGCCACCATGAGCGCCATTCGCCTGGCGCGCGGCTACACCAACCGCGATAAAATCATCAAATTTGAAGGCTGTTACCACGGCCACGCGGACTGCCTGCTGGTGAAAGCCGGTTCCGGCGCGCTGACCCTGGGCCAGCCAAACTCCCCAGGTGTGCCGGCTGACTTTGCCAAGCACACCCTGACCTGCACCTTTAACGATCTGGACTCGGTACGCACCGCATTTGAGCAGTACCCTTCCGAGATCGCCTGCATCATCGTCGAACCGGTCGCCGGTAACATGAACTGCGTACCGCCACTGCCAGAATTCCTTCCGGGCCTGCGCGCACTGTGCGACAAGTACGGCGCACTGCTGATTATCGACGAAGTCATGACCGGCTTCCGCGTGGCGCTGGCCGGGGCACAATCCTATTACGATGTGGTGCCTGACCTCACCTGTCTGGGTAAAATCATCGGCGGCGGCATGCCTGTTGGCGCATTCGGCGGCCGTCGTGAAGTGATGGCAGCGCTGGCACCAACCGGCCCGGTCTATCAGGCAGGCACGCTGTCCGGTAACCCGATTGCGATGGCGGCAGGCTTTGCCTGCCTGACCGAAGTTTCGCAGGTCGGTGTCCACCAGACGCTGACCGAACTGACCGATATGCTGGCTGCCGGCCTGCTGCACGCGGCTAAAGAAGAAAACGTCGCGCTGGTGGTGAACCACGTTGGCGGCATGTTCGGCCTGTTCTTTACCGATGCGCCGTCAGTCACCAGTTATCAGGACGTGATGCAGTGCGATGTAGAACGCTTCAAGCGTTTCTTCCATCTGATGCTGGAGGAAGGGGTTTATCTGGCGCCTTCTGCCTTCGAGGCCGGCTTTATGTCCATTGCGCACAGCAAAGAAGACATTCAGCGCACTATAGATGCCGCGCGCCGCTGCTTCGCCAAACTGTAAGTTTCGGCTATCCAATAAAAACGGGCGCTGAGCGCCCGTTTTTATTTCCAAATTTCGCCGTCAGAGCAAAGTACCGTAAATCGTCAGCAGGGCTACCACCACCACGATAATCATCGTCACCTTACGTGCCAGGGTTACCGCCGCCCGCGGGGTCTGCACCGGATCCATATGGGGGTCACGCGCCAGTGAGAACTGTGCCAGCCGCGTCAGCACCTGATACTGCGAAGAATGGAGATCGCCCAGCGATGCAAACCATGCCGGCAGTGCTCGCTCACCATGTCCAAACAGGGCGTAAGCCACACCGGCCAGACGCACCGGGATCCAGTCCAGCCAGTTCAACAGATGATCGATGCCCGACTGCGAACGCTCCAGCGGGGTATTATGGCGCGCCAACCAGGTCTGGTAAGCACGCAGGAAGGAGTAGCCCGCCAGCGCAATCGGCCCATAAGGCCCGCAGACCACGAACCAGAACAGCGGTGCCAGATAATAACGGAAGTTAATCCACAGCAACGCATTTTGCAGTTCACGCAGGCGCAGCTCTTCGCTGCAATCCACCGGCAAACCGTGGATCAGTGCCAGCTCCTCCGCCATCTGGTCGCTGGCATGAGCATCCCCTTGCCGCGCCGCTTTCAGATAGGCGCGATAGTGTTTACGCTTGATGCCCGCACCCACACACAGCAAATCAATGATAATCCACAGCAACAGCGTCACTACGCCGAAAAACAGCCCTTGAGACAGCCACAGAATGCCCCCGACCACCACCATCCAGGCCAGGGTCATCAGCAACGTCTGCGCCAGCGAGAACCGATGCAGCCGATGAAACACCACCTCCAGCCGATGGTCCAACTGCCAATGCTCACCCAGCTTGAACAAACGTTCCCACGCCAGAACCAGTAACAGCGTAAACAGCGTCATTAGCGACTCCTCTCCCTTTCCATTGTTCCAAGCATAGCGTCATCAGGCTTGCCGGGTTGTTCCAGAGATGCCAGATTAAAATCCCGCTCAAATATCGCCGCTGGATCGGATTAATACCAGATTAGCGGTGCAACCACCGCGCTGCGGTGGTACTTATCATGGCAACAGAGTAGCATGTTCCCCCTACGATCTTACCGTCCATTTCGGAGTTTTCTATGCCGACACGCCGCTACAGTGCCGACAGTCGCCGCACCGAGCTTCTTGAACGAATTGAAAGCGATATCCCCTATACCGTTGCCCAGGCGCTGCGTGAAGACCTGGGTGGTGAAGTCGATGCCGAACGCGATATTACCGCGCAATTATTACCGGCTGACACCCAGGCCGAAGCCACCATTATTACCCGCGAGCCCGGCATCTTTTGTGGTAAGCGTTGGCTGAATGAAGTCTTCATTCAACTGGGTAACCAGGTGAAAGTGGAATGGCAGGTGGCGGACGGCGATAGCCTGGTCCCAGACCAGCCGCTCTGCAAACTGACCGGCCCGGCTCGGATATTGTTGACCGGTGAGCGCACCGCACTGAATTTTGTCCAGACGCTTTCCGGCGTAGCGACCGAAGTCAGCCGCTACGTGGCGCTGTTGCAAGGCACGCAAACCCGCCTGCTGGACACCCGCAAAACTCTGCCAGGGCTGCGCACCGCGCTGAAATATGCCGTGCTGTGCGGCGGCGGCAGTAACCATCGCCTGGGGCTGTCCGATGCCTTCCTGATCAAGGAAAACCACATCATTGCCTCCGGTTCGATTAAAAAGGCGGTCGAGAAAGCCTTCTGGCTGCATGCCGACGTGCCTGTAGAGGTGGAGGTCGAATCGCTGGATGAACTGCAGCAGGCGCTGGATGCCGGTGCCGACATCGTCATGCTGGATAATTTCAGCGTCGAGATGATGCGTGCTGCCGTGGCGCAAACTCAGGGGCGTGCCCAACTGGAAGTTTCAGGCAACGTGACCAGTGAAACCCTGCGCACCTTCGCCGAAACCGGCGTGGACTACATCTCTGTTGGCGCCCTGACCAAACACGTGACTGCGCTCGATCTGTCGATGCGCTTTAAATAAACTCCGTCATCCCTGCCTCCCTGTCCATCGGGGAGGTATTTTCTCGTCAGAATTGCGAAGCTCGCCCCATCTTTTTTCTTTCCTCTGCAATGCGGATAAATTGCTGTGGAACTGCGCCCAAAAACGACCATAACCCGCTCGAAACCCACGTCCTGTACGCTTACCTTTGCTTCCACATTCACACGGAGGCAACAACAGATGGAAACACAGCGCGGCTTTACCCTAATCGAACTGATGGTGGTGATCGCCATTATCGCCATCCTGAGCGCCATAGGCATTCCCGCCTACCAGCGCTATATCCAAAAAGCAGCGATGACCGACATGCTGCAAACCATGACGCCGTATAAACTGGCCGTTGAGTTGTGCGTGCTCGACACTGGTGCGCCAACCGGCTGTAATGCCGGCAGCCAAGGTATCCCTGCCGGTGATGCCTCACGCTACGTCAGCGCAGTCAAGGTCACCCAGGGCGTGATCTCACTGACCGGTACGCAAACGCTGCAAGGGCTGACGGTCGCACTGACCCCAACCCAAAACGCCAGCGGACTGACACGCTGGACACGTCAGTGCACCAGCAGCAACGCCAATCTGCAGGAAACCTGCCAGGAAGTTTTCCGTTTTGACACCACCACGACGGCGCCAACACCATGAGTACGACGATCAGTGACGAAATCCATGCGCTGTGCCGCCGTTATCAGGCACTGGCGCTCAGCGAAGATCGGTACTGCCTGAATGTAGCCCTGACTACGGAGGCGCCAGAGGCGCTGCTGTCGGCGCTGCGTTTCGCCACCGGCAAGCGCATTCATCTGGAACAGTGGCCAGCCGCCCGGCTGGAAATGGAACTTAACCAACGTCAAATACAAGGAGATCGCCCTCCGCAAGAAGCACCGGAGACACAACCTGACACACCCTCATTAAACGACGACAGTGACGCTCCCGTTGTGCAGTTTATCAATCAGACGCTGCGCATCGCCATTCAACGGCGTGCCTCGGATATTCATTTCGAGCCTTACCAACAGACGCTACGTATCCGCCTGCGGATCGACGGGGTACTGCAGGCGATAACCTCACCGCCATTCACGCTCGCCGCTCGCCTCATCGCCCGGCTGAAGATCATGGGGCAGTTGGACATTGCCGAACGTCGCCTGCCACAGGATGGCCAGCTCAGCGTGCAATTGGATAACGCCAGTTACTCGATGCGCATCGCCACCCTGCCCACGCTGCACGGCGAAAAAGTGGTGCTGCGAGTCCTGCAAACCGAACGCCAGGAGCTACCGCTGGATCGGCTGGGAATGGATCCGCCGGCGTTGGCGGAGTTTGCCGCGGCATTGTCCTGTCCACAGGGTATGATCCTGGTCACCGGCCCGACCGGCAGTGGTAAAACCGTGACGCTTTACAGCGGCCTGCGTCAGTTGAATGATGCGCAAAGTAATTTATGCAGCGTCGAGGATCCGATCGAGATCCCGTTGTTTGGCGTTAACCAGACGCAAATTAATGCCAAAACCGACCTGGATTTTTCCCGCGTTTTACGCGCCTTACTGCGACAAGATCCGGACGTGATCATGATCGGTGAAATCCGCGACAGGGAAACGGCAGAGATCGCGGTTAAAGCCGCGCAAACCGGCCATCTGGTGCTATCCACATTGCACACCAACTCCACCAGCGAAACCCTGACGCGCCTGACCCATATGGGGATTCCCGGCTATCTGATTGCCGCCTGCCTGAAGCTGGTGATAGCCCAGCGGCTGGTGCGCAAACTTTGCAGCCACTGCCGCTATCAGCAAAGCCAGCCCGTACGCTTCCCTGCCGCCATTTGGGCCACGCCCCTGCTGCCCTGGCAGGCTGATGGTTGCGAACACTGCTTTAGCGGCTACTACGGCCGCACCGGGGTATATGAATTACTGACTATCACCCCAGAGGTGCAGGCCGGGCTGTTACGGAGCACCGCCCCTGGTGAACTGGCCGACATTGCCCAACAGCAAGGGCAGACAACGCTGCTGCAAGCCGGGTTAACGCTGGTTTCACAAGGCGTCACTTCACTGGAAGAGGTATATCGCATTGTTGGCATCATTGCCGGTGAGGAGGTAACGTGAAAGCGCTGCGCCTTTTCCTCTGGCAGGCGATTGACCCTCAGGGTCAACTGCGTCAGGGCGAACTGATGTGCAGCGAAAAGAATTTGGTCAACCACTGGCTGATCGAACAAGGGCTACAACCCTGCCAAATTAACAGCGGGAAACGCATTGCCCCCAGTCAGTGGCGTGGAGAACCCTTGATCCAGTTCACCCGCCAACTTGCCACCCTGCTGCAGGCCGGGTTGCCGCTGGTCAGCGGGTTGCAATTGCTGGCGGCAGAACACCCGTCTGCCGCCTGGCGCTGTCTGCTGCGGGACATCAGCGAACAGGTGCGGCAAGGCCAACCCTTTTCCGAGGTTATCGCCGGGCAACATGCCATCTTTCCTCTGATCTACCGCCAGTTGATCGCCATTGGGGAACTGACCGGCCACCTGGATCAGTGCTGTTTGCAACTGGCCCAACAGCAGGAAGCACAGCAAAAATTGCAGAAGAAAGTGGTTAAGGCGCTGCGTTATCCCTTGTTTATCTGCGCAGTGGCGCTGTTGGTGAGTATTCTGATGTTGGTCATGGTGTTACCGGAATTTGCCGGCGTCTATCAGTCCTTCAATGCGCCGCTGCCGTGGTTTACCCAGGGGCTGCTGAACCTGTCTACCTGGTTGATCCACGGCGGCCCCTGGCTGGTGACGGGGATGGGTTGCACAATATTTGCTTATTTTCGAAGATTGCACCCACAGTCACACTGGCGCAGGCGCGAACAGGCGGCATTACTGCGCCTGCCGCTGATCGCTCAATTGATCAAAGGCGGTTGCCTGAGCCAAATATTCCGCATTCTGGCCATGACTCAGCAGGCCGGGCTCACGTTGGTTGAAGGATTGAATGCCGCAGCGCTGTCGGTGGACAACCTGTTTTACCGACAGGCGATGGAGAAGGTGCAGCACCAGATAGCGCAGGGTCAGACTTTCCACAGTGCGTTGGGGGAACAGGCACTTTTCCCCCCGCTTTGTCAGCAGTTAGTCCGGGTGGGCGAAGAATCCGGCTCGTTAGATACGCTGTTGGGCAAGCTGGCGCTGTGGCATGAGCAGCAAACTTTTGAGTTGGCCGATACGCTGGCGCAAACGCTGGAACCGATCTTGATGCTGGTGGTGGGCGGGATCGTCGGCACGCTGGTGATCGCCATGTATTTGCCGATATTCCAGTTGGGGAACGTTTTGGGGTAAGTTCTGGAAAACCTTGAGTGCAGCACTGAACTGCGCCCAAGGTTTGGTCAGGTTGAAGCGAGCCGGATTAGTTACTGCCGAATACGCGGTTTTCCTGCTCCGCTACGCGGATAAAGGTGGTGCGTTTGGTCAGCTCTTTCAGACGTTCCGCACCGACATAAGTACAGGCGGAGCGCAGGCCACCAAGAATATCACGGACGGTAAACTCAACCTCGCCACGCAGTGGCAGTTTGACGGTTTTGCCTTCTGCCGCACGGTACTGGGCAACACCACCGACGTGACGTTTCATCGCCGATTCGGAACTCATACCGTAGAACAGCATGAATTTCTCGCCGTTCTCTTCCACTACTGTGCCTTCGCACTCGTCATGACCGGCCAGCATGCCACCCAGCATGACAAAATCTGCGCCGCCACCAAAGGCTTTAGCTACATCACCCGGTACCGAACAACCGCCATCACTGACGATCTGACCGCCAAGGCCGTGTGCCGCATCGGCGCACTCGATCACCGCAGACAGCTGCGGATAACCCACACCGGTTTTCACTCGGGTGGTGCAGACTGACCCAGGACCAATACCCACTTTGACGATATCGGCACCGGAGAGGATCAACTCTTCCACCATTTCACCAGTGACTACGTTACCGGCACAGATCACATGGTTCGGGCAGGCTTCACGCGCTTTCTGCAAGAAGGCGACAAAATGCTCTGAGTAACCGTTGGCGACGTCGATACAGATAAACTTCAACCCCGGCGACAAGGCCAGAATTTGTTGCATCTTCACAAAATCAGCTTCTGAAGTGCCGGTTGAAACCATAACGTGGCGCAGCACCGATGCCGGTACGCGCTGCACAAATGCGGCCCATTGTTCAAGGGTGTAGTGTTTGTGTACGGCGGTGAGTACGTCGAAGGAAGCCAGTGCCTCTGCCATGCTGAAGGTGCCGACTGAGTCCATGTTGGCGGCGATAATCGGCACGCCGGACCAGCTCAGGCCAGAATGTTTGAAGGTAAACTGACGCTCCAGTTCAACTTCTGAACGGCTTTTCAGCGTGGAGCGCTTAGGGCGAATCAGCACATCTTTAAAGCCTAACTTCAAATCTTCTTCAATACGCATGACTTATGATTTCCTGGTTTATGGCGACGGATCGCAGAACGCAATGTCTTGAAAGGCGACGGTAGATTAATGCCAGTTCCAGTGACGCTATCATACGCGCTAAAAATCGCCGGACAAGACTGCGAATTCTCCTTTATTTACGCTACAATCCGACAAATTTACCTGCGAATACGCAGTGTGACCGCCCGCTCATTTTTTCTTTCCGTCTGCATTTTTTATCACCGTACAGCGCAAGCTGCCGAACAAGCGCCGCCTGCTGACTTGCACTTCTGCGCGATCGCTTTATGATTCGTCTATTATTTTTTTATGAACATCAGGTGCATTCCCTACCATGGCCTACATTGTTGCGTTGACAGGGGGTATCGGCAGCGGTAAGTCAACCGTGGCAGACGCCTTTGCCCGCCATGGCGTGACGGTGGTCGATGCAGACGTTATCGCCAGGCAAGTTGTCGAACCTGGCACCCCGGCGCTGGCTGCTATCGCCAAACGTTTTGGTAATGAAATGTTGCAGCCTGATGGCAGGCTTAACCGCGCTGCGCTCCGTCAGCGTATCTTCAGTAACCCGGATGAAAAGAGCTGGCTGAACCAACTACTGCACCCGCTGATTCATCAGGAAACCCAATGCCAACTGGCGCAAGTGACCAGTCCTTATGCACTTTGGGTGGTTCCCCTGCTGGTTGAAAACAACCTGCAGGCACGCGCCGATCGCGTCCTGGTGGTCGACGTTGACAGCGAGACTCAGTTGGCCAGAACCATCGCCCGCGACGGCATCAGCCGTCAGCAGGCACAGAACATACTGTCCGCGCAGGTCACGCGCGAGCAGCGCCTGGCCGCTGCAGATGACATAATTGATAATAGCGGCACCGCTCAGGGGATAGAGCCATTGGTTGCCGCACTGCATCGCCGTTACCTTGAGCTGGCGGCATCAGCGACCCGACAGGATTAAACTGAATGAGTGATGTTTCCCCAAGCGTTCTTTTTGAACACCCGTTGAATGAAAAAATGCGTACCTGGTTGCGTATGGAATTTTTACTGCAGCAATTGCACGGCCAGCGGGCATTGAGCGAAACAGCCATTGCCCTGACCTTCTTCCGTACCGTCGCCGATCTGCTCGATGTGCTGGAACGCGGCGAAGTGCGCACAGAATTACTGAAAGAGCTGGAACGGCAGCAGCAAAAGCTTTTGGCCTGGGCCGATGTGCCAGGTGTCGACATGTCGCTGGTGGATCAGTTGCGCAATCAGTTGAAACAGCGCGGGGCGGCATTGATGTCGGCTCCGCGTCTTGGCCAGTCGCTGCGTGAAGACCGGCTGATTAGCCTGGTGCGTCAGCGCCTGAGCATCCCCGGCGGGTGTTGCAGCTTTGACTTGCCGACCCTGCACATGTGGATGCATGCGCCCCAGCAAGAACGGGATGATGACGTAGCCAACTGGCAGCAAACGTTGGAGCCACTGAACCAGGCGCTGACCATGGTGCTGGATCTGATCCGTCAGTCCGGGCAGTTTCGCAATCAGATCAGTTTGAACGGTTTCTTCCAGGATAACGCGGAAGGCGCCGATCTGTTGCGCTTGCGCATCAATCTGGCACACCAACTTTATCCGCAGATTTCCGGCCATAAGACGCGCTATGCGATCCGCTTCCTGCCGCTGGACAGTGAGCTTGGCGTGGTACCGGAACGATTAACCTTTGAGTTGGCCTGTTGCTAACCCAATGACATAAAAACCTTTCACGTGTTGGAAGGGAGTAAGGAACAGATATGACGACCGTAGTGAAATGCCCAACCTGTGGCAAAGGTGTAGTTTGGGGTGAAGTGAGCCCGTTCCGCCCGTTTTGCAGCAAACGCTGTCAGTTAATCGATCTGGGCGAGTGGGCCGATGAAGAGAAGCGTATTCCCAGCAACAGCGATCTGTCGGAAAGTGAAGAATGGAGTGAGGAGGACGATCGTTGATCGATCGCCTTTTGTCGGCCTGGTTTCTGCCAGGCCGCTCGTTTTACTGTGCAGCGTTCGCCTGTGCCACCAACAGTTTGATAATACTGACATTGGCCTCCGGGAATTCCTCCTCCCGTAAATCGGCCTGTTTCACCCAGCGCATTGGCTGACCTTCACGGCCAAACGGCTCACCTGCCCAACCTTCCACCAGATAAAAATTCAGCGTCACGATACGATCGCTAAACCGGTGTTCAAGCACTTCCAATAGCTCTGCACGCTTGGTTTCAATGCCTGTTTCTTCCTGCAGTTCACGGCTAAGCGCCTGCTCCGGCGTCTCCCCCTGCTCAATCTTGCCGCCTGGAAACTCCCAGAAACCGGCCATATGCGAATCGGCGGCACGCCGGGTAATAAAGATTTCCTGCTGGGCGTTTCGAATGATGCCAACGGCGATGTTCAGATGTTTCATCGCATCCTCCTGATTGATCCATCGGGGCACGGGCTTCACCCCAAAAAAAACAGGGGCTCAGCACGCTGAACCCCTGGGTTTTATTGGTTAAACATTGCCGGGCTTAGCTCTGAAGACGGCCGTGGCACTGTTTGTATTTTTTACCGGAACCGCATGGGCAAGGATCGTTACGTCCTACTTTACGTTCCGCCGTTGCCGGCGCATTCGGATCCTCGGTAACCAGCGCATTTTCTTCATAGTGGCTCAGCTGTTGCTGCTTGGCCAGGCGCTCGGCTTCTTCACGACGCTGCAGCTCCAACGCTTCAACCTCTTCCGGCATCCGCACCTGAACCTTGCTCAGTACGCTGATGACTTCATGCTTCAGCGATTCCAGCATGGTGGCAAACATGTTGAAGGACTCGCGTTTGTACTCCTGCTTAGGATCTTTCTGCGCATAACCACGCAGATGGATGCCCTGACGCAGGTAGTCCATCGCCGCCAGATGCTCTTTCCACAGGGAATCCAGTGTCTGCAGCATCACACCCTTCTCGAAGTTGCGCATCATCTCGACGCCAACCACTTCTTCTTTACGCTGGTACTCTTCTTTCGCCTTTTCCAGAATACGCTCACGCAGAGTTTCTTCGTGCAGCTGAGGCTCTTTGTCCAACCATTCGGCGATTGGCATATCCAGATCGAAGTCGTTTTTCAGGCGCTCTGTCAGCCCCTCAATGTCCCACTCTTCTTCCAGCGATTCTGGCTGAATGTAGCCGTCGATAGTGGTCTTGAACACGTCTTCACGGATGCTGGTGATGGTTTCGCTAACGTCAGACACGTCCAACAGTTCGTTACGCTGGCTGTAGATAGCGCGACGCTGGTCGTTGGCCACGTCATCGTATTCCAGCAGTTGCTTACGAATGTCAAAGTTGCGGCTTTCCACTTTGCGCTGTGCATTGGCAATCGCCTTGGTGACCCATGGGTGCTCAATGGCCTCACCTTCTTTCATACCCAGTTTACGCATCATGCTGGAAACGCGATCCGAGGCGAAAATACGCATCAGAGCATCTTCCATCGACAGGTAGAAGCGGGATGAACCGGCATCACCCTGACGACCTGAACGGCCGCGCAACTGGTTATCGATACGGCGTGATTCATGACGCTCGGTACCAATGATGTGCAGGCCGCCTGCGGCCAGTACCGCATCATGGCGAATTTTCCAGGCTGCCTTGATTTCGGCAATTTGCTCTTCAGTTGGGTCTTCCAACTGTTCAATCTCGGCCTGCCAGCTGCCGCCCAGCACGATATCGGTACCACGACCCGCCATGTTGGTGGCGATAGTGACCGCACTGCTTTGGCCTGCCTGGGCCACGATGTCCGCTTCCATGGCGTGGAATTTGGCGTTCAGAACCTTGTGTTCGATACCGGCTTTGGTCAGTTCGCGGGAAACCACTTCGGATTTTTCAATCGAGATGGTCCCCACCAGCACAGGCTGTCCGTTGACGGTACGTTCACGGATATCTTCAATGATGGCGCCAATCTTCTCCAGCTCGGTCATATAGACCAGATCCGGCATGTCCTTACGGATCATCGGACGGTTTGTCGGCACCACTATGGTATCGAGCTTGTAGATAGAGCTGAATTCAAAGGCTTCGGTGTCGGCGGTACCGGTCATCCCCGCCAGCTTCTCGTACAGACGGAAGTAGTTCTGGAAGGTGATGGATGCCAGCGTCTGGTTCTCGTTCTGGATTTCCACGCCTTCTTTGGCTTCCACCGCCTGATGCAGACCATCAGACCAGCGACGCCCCTGCATGGTACGGCCGGTGTGTTCGTCAACGATAATGACTTCACCGTCTTTTACGATGTAGTCAACGTCACGGGTAAACAGCACGTGAGCACGCAGCGCAGCGGTCACGTGGTGCATCAGCATGATGTTGGTCGGTGAGTACAGTGACTCACCTTCATCCATGATGCCGGCTTCCATCAGCATTTCTTCGATCAGGATCAGACCGCGTTCGGTCAGGTGCACCTGGCGCGCTTTCTCGTCAACCGAGAAGTGGCCTTCGCCCTGGAAGGAGTCGGAATCTTCTTTTTCCTGACGGATCAACTGAGGGATCAGCTTGTTAACTCTGATGTACATCTCGGAGCTGTCTTCAGCCGGACCGGAGATGATCAACGGAGTACGCGCTTCATCGATCAGGATGGAGTCAACCTCATCCACCAACGCATAGTGCAGCTTGCGCTGAACTCGCTCTTCCGGACTGAACGCCATGTTGTCGCGCAGGTAGTCAAAGCCGTATTCGTTGTTGGTACCGTAGGTAATGTCGGCGGCATAAGCTTCACGCTTGGCCGGTGCCGGCATACCTGGCAGGTTGATACCGATGCTCAGGCCGAGGAACTCGAACAGTGGGCGGTTATTTTCGGCGTCACGCTGTGCCAAATAGTCGTTCACTGTAACCACGTGCACGCCACGGCCGCTCAGGGCGTTCAGATAGGCCGGCAGGGTTGCAGTCAGGGTTTTACCTTCACCGGTACGCATCTCTGCGATACAGCGATCGTTCAGTACCATACCGCCCAGCAGCTGCACGTCGAAGTGACGCATGCCGAACACGCGCTTGCTTGATTCGCGCACTACGGCGAAGGCTTCCGGCAGCAGGTTTTCCAGCACTTCACCCTTTTCCAGGCGTGCGCGGAACTCGTTGGTCTTGGCTTTCAGTTCGTCATCGGACAGTTTTTCCATGTCCGGTTCCATCTGATTGATCAGTTCAACCGCTTTACGCATGCGACGCAGTGTACGATCGTTACGGCTACCAAAAACTTTGGTCAATAATTTCACTAACATGATGTTTGATATCTCTGTCATGACAGCCAACACAGGCCGTCAATTTGCTGTTATTTTTAGGTTTTTTGTCGCCCGACGGGCAAGAAATCAGCTTAAGACTGCGGGTCCGGCGCGAATGCCCTGCACCTGTGCCAGCCATAACCCTGTCTGATGCTGCGCAAAGGCAGGTAACACGGCATGGTGGGTATCACGAATGATGGTCGGCGGCTTTTGCTCATGCGTCAGCAGCGCGTTGAGAGTAGAAAGCAGCGCCAGTTGCGCTACCTGTAATGGGGGTTCGGTCGCTTCCGCTTCTCTTTCCTGCCCTCGCGCGAAAACCGCCTGCGGTGCAAGAGCAAAAGAAAGGTGACGAATGACGGTGCGAAGCGCATGCTGGTGCCAATAATCGACACTGAAGGTCGGGCGGCGATGCGCTTCCTGCAGTAATGCCAGGCTATTAAAGGCACCGCTGGCGGAATTTTGCCGGTTCAGGCTGGACGAGGTGCTCGGCAGAGCGGCTTGATCGGGCGTGCCGGACAGATTTGTAGGTACGCCAAGCGTGGCCGCGACCATCCCTAACAGGAGATGGGGCCAGAAATAACGTCTGCCAAATTGTCGCCAACGATTTAGAATACCGATCACGAGTTTATTA
Source organism: Serratia sp. S4 (assembly GCF_000347995.1). NCBI lineage: Bacteria > Pseudomonadati > Pseudomonadota > Gammaproteobacteria > Enterobacterales > Yersiniaceae > Serratia > Serratia sp. S4. The sequence continues at coordinate 800,492 of NZ_KB661120.1, read as the reverse complement.
TCCGCCGGAGCCCATTATGCGCGATAGCCGTCCACAATTATTAGATTCCCTGTTTGACGACGCTAACACAGAAGACAAAGGCCCGCTGCATAACGTCCAGCAACGCGCAGTGGCGCTGCTGAAGCTTAACCGTGCAGTGAAAGGCGTATTGCCGGTTCAACTGCATCCCTGGTGCCGCGTCGCAAATTTCCGACAGGGTATTTTAGTGCTAGAAACGGCAAATGCCAGCTGGATGATGCGTCTACGCTACGAACAACCGGCTTTACTATCTGCACTACGAGCGCAAATTCTACCATCATTGTCGTCGATCGACATCAGGATTAATCCGGCCTTGATGGCAAAAGGGAGCAACCTTGTGCAGAACGCCGCAAAAACGGCAGGAAATACGCAGGAGAAGGTGCCTATGCGTCATCTGAGCCAGGAAAGTGCTGAGGAATTAAGGGGATTGGCGAGCCGGAGCCCAGAAAAACTGCGCAAGATATTGGAACGACTGGCATCGCTGGCCGGAGAAGGTGCCAACGCTACCAGTCGTGATAAATAATCAGTGGTATCAGCTTATGCCAATACGGTGGACGGGGCTTTGAATGCCAAAGGCATTTCGGCTTCGTCCTGGAAGGTGACAAATTCCCACGCTTCCTGTTTCGCCAGAACCGCTTGCAGCAGTTTGTTATTCAGCGCATGACCAGACTTGTACGCGGTGAACGCGCCAATGATGTTATGGCCGCACATGAACAGGTCGCCGATGGCGTCCAGCATTTTGTGGCGTACGAATTCGTCTTCAAAGCGCAGGCCGTCTTCGTTCAGAACGCGGTAATCATCCACCACGATAGCGCAGTCAAAGCTGCCACCCAGGGCCAGGCCACGTGACTGTAAATACTCGATGTCACGCATAAAACCGAAGGTGCGCGCACGGCTGATTTGACGCACGAACGAGTCGGCAGAAAAATCAAGGCGGTAGCGTTGCGTACTGGCATCGATAGCCGGGTGGTTGAAGTCGATGGTGAAGTCCAGGCGGAACCCGTTATGCGGGGACAGCTCGGCCCACTTATCGCCATCTTCAACACGCACGGTGTCTTTCAGACGCAGGAATTTCTTCGCAGAGTTCAGTTCTTCAATGCCGGCATCCAGCAACAGGAAGACGAACGGGCTGGCACTGCCGTCCATGATAGGAATTTCGGCGGCGTCAACTTCGATAACGATGTTGTCGATACCCAAACCAGCCAGCGCGGCATTAAGATGCTCAACGGTAGAAATACGCACGTCATGCTCGTTCACCAGGCAGGTGCACAGCATGGTATCACGCACGGATTTTGCATCAGCCGGAAAATCAACCGGGGGATTCAAGTCAGTGCGACGATAGATGACCCCGGTATTAGCCGCTGCGGGGCGCATTGTCAGCGTGACTTTCTTGCCGGTATGTAAACCGACACCAGTCGCCTGAACAATACGTTTTAATGTCCGTTGTTTGATCATCGTTTTATCTCGCAATGTTATCAATCCTACCGACCAAGCATACAGCATGGCCGGCGGGACAGTTTAGCACAAAGAGCGGAGATTCCAAATTCTCAGGATATTCTTAGTCTGCCTGCTTGCGCAGGAAGGCAGGAATATCGAGATAGTCGGGCTCTTTATTAGGCTGCGCAGTCGGATCGTTTACTACCTTGGCGGCAGGTTTCACTTCCTGCGGCAACGGCGACATGCCGTGCTGCTGGTAGCGATGGTCCATCACTGGCTGGCTGGCCTGTTTGTTGGTCACCAGAGTGATTTCCGGACGTTTGTCCATGCCGATACCGGTCGCAACCACGGTCACGCGCAGTTCGTCGTTCATTTCCGGGTCCAGCGAGGTACCGATAACTACGGTCGCATTGTCGGAAGCGAAAGCACGAATGGTGTTACCCACGGTTTCGAACTCATCCAAACGCAGGTCGAAACCGGCGGTGATGTTGACCAGAACGCCGCGAGCGCCGGACAGGTCGATGTCTTCCAGCAGTGGGCTGGAGATCGCCATTTCCGCTGCTTCTTCAGCACGGTCTTCACCACAGGCAACGCCGGAACCCATCATCGCGTAGCCCATTTCGGACATTACGGTGCGCACGTCGGCGAAGTCGACGTTCATCAGGCCCGGACGGGTGATCAGTTCGGCAATACCCTGCACCGCGCCTTTGAGCACGTCGTTGGCCGCGCCGAACGCGTCCAGCAGAGAAATACCGCGACCCAGAACTTTCAACAGCTTGTCGTTCGGGATAGTGATCAGTGAGTCCACATGTTTGGACAACTCTGCAATACCCTGCTCAGCGAACGCCATGCGTTTCTTGCCTTCGAAATTGAAAGGCTTGGTAACCACGGCCACTGTCAGAATACCCAGATCTTTAGCAACTTCTGCGACGACTGGCGCTGCACCGGTACCGGTACCGCCGCCCATGCCGGCTGCAATGAAGACCATGTCTGCACCATCGAGTGCGGCACGCAAGGCTTCACGGTCTTCTTCCGCTGAATTGCGACCCACTTCAGGGTTCGCGCCCGCACCCAGACCTTTGGTAATACCGCTACCGATCTGGATGGTTTGGCCAACTGCCGTTTTACGAAGCGCCTGAGCGTCTGTATTAACGGCGAAGAATTCAACACCTTCGATGCGCTCGCGCACCATGTGCTCAACGGCGTTGCCACCGCCACCGCCGACGCCGATGACTTTAATCACCGCGTCATTGGTTAGTTCCATTGGTTCAAACATAGTTTCTCTCCGTTTTGTGCCTGTCGCTGCGAGATCATAAAAAGATTACTCAGCATGATCTCTTTGTTGAAACATTAAAACTCTTTTCTCAGCCAGCTATTGATACGTTTAAACCAATTGCCCACCGAGGCGCGTTTTTCTACTTCTGCCTCACCACTCAGGTGAGACTCTTTTCCATAGTGCAGCAGACCTACCGCCGTAGAGTAGTAAGGCTCCTGCGCATAATCCGTCAGACCCGTGATGTTCAAGGGTTGGCCGATGCGTACCTGGGTATGGAACACCCGTTGCGCACAAGCTGCCAGGCCATCAATCTGGGCGGCGCCACCGGTCAGCACAATACCCGCTGCCAGATGATGCTTCACCCCTTGCTGACGCAGTTGCTCCTGCAATTGCAAAATCTCATCGTTAACCAGATTCAACAGTTCGGTGTAGCGTGGCTCGATAACTTCAGCCAGTGTCTGTCTTTGCAGACTACGAGGAGGACGCCCCCCAACGCTTGGCACCTCTACACTTTCATCCTTGCTAACAATCGACCCAAGCGCACAGCCGTGTCGAACTTTGATCGCTTCCGCATCTGTCGGCGGTGTGCCGAAGGCGTAGGCGATATCGCTGGTGACCACGTTCCCGGCGTAAGGGATCACTTTGGTGTGGCGCAGCGCACCGCCGGTGTACACCGCCATATCCATGGTGCCGCCGCCGATATCCACCACACAAACGCCGAGTTCGCGCTCATCTTCGGTCAGTACCGCATAGCTGGCGGCCAGACCGGCGAAAATAAGTTGGTCTACTTTCAGACCGCAACGTTCTACTGCCTTGACGATGTTTTTTGCCATATCGTTATGGCAGGTGATCAGGTGCACCTTGGCTTGCATACGCACGCCGGACAACCCAACCGGGTTTTTGATGCCTTCCTGATAATCGATGGCGTATTCCTGAGGGATGACGTGCAGGATGCGGTGTTCATCACGGACGCGTACCGATTTAGCGGTATGCACCACGTTCTCCACATCTTCCTGTGTCACTTCCTCTTCGGAAATAGGAACCATCCCTATTTCGTTCTGGCAGCTGATGTGTTTACCCGATAATGCGAGGTAAACCGAAGAAATCTGACAATCAGCCATCAGTTCGGCCTGATCGATAGCGCGCTGTACGCACTTCACTACCGACTCCAGGTCGTTAACGCCACCCTTATCCATACCGCGAGACGGGCAGCTGCCCACCCCGATAATGTTGACCATGCCATCGGGCAGAACTTCCCCTACCAATGCGGAGACTTTTGCAGTACCGATCTCCAGTCCAACTACCAGTTTTCTGTCCGTCGACTTGATCATTGTTGTTTTGCCTGTGCCTGATTCTGTTGCTGATTACTGTTTTGCTGATCGCCTGCTGCCTGCGGGTCGATTAACACTGGGGCCCAACCTACCGATGCACCGGCCTCATAGCGTAAGTCGACGTAGCTGACTCGCTTGCTTTCTGCCTGCCCCTGCTGCTGCAATATCGGATAAAGCTCGATAAAGCGCTGCAGGCGTCCGGTGCGATCGTCGCGTCCCAGCTCCAGCCGAACATCATTATCCAAAGCCAGCTGCCAGGAATGGCGAGCACTCATGGCTGCCATTTTCAGCGTATATTTGCTGGCCGCTAACATGTTGCTCATGGTCCGATATCCGTCCAGAACATCCTGTTCGCTCCCTTCCGGGCCATAAAGCAACGGCAACTTCTGTTTGCCAATTCGTTCTGCCGGCACGCTGAAGGATTTGCCTTCGGCGTCCACCATGTGCAAATCATTCCAGCGCGCCACCGGGACATATTCCACCAGGTGGATTTTCAGCTCGTCCGGCCATTGCTTGCGTACGCTGGCCTGCTTGATCCACGGCAGGCGTTCAATCTGCTGCTGGATGATATCCACATCCTGCGTCATGAAAGTACCCGGCGATCCCAGTGCCAGGATCGCCTGGCGAATATCGTCGTTGGTGGTGTAATGGCGTTCACCGGTTACCACCAGTCGTGACAGCGGCAGGCGGCTGGCGTCTTTCATCCAGCCAATCACCGCCCAGCCACTCCACAGGACCGTTCCCAATACCATCAGCAGGAAAACCATTCCCGCCAACTGGGTTCCATTGCTGCGGCGCGGGTTGTTATCCACCTCGCGTTCACGCGCATTCAGGGCAGCTTGCGACATATCAGTCGGCCAACTCCAAAATTCTCGCTACCAGCTGCGAGAAGCTTAAACCAGACTGGCGCGCTGCCATCGGCACCAGGCTATGACTGGTCATGCCCGGCGAGGTATTCACCTCAAGCAGATAGAAGCTGCCATCGCTATCCTGCATCACATCCACGCGGCCCCAGCCGCTGCAGTCCAGCCCACGGTAGGCGCGTAACGCCAGGGCAGCCATTTCGGCTTCCTGCTGCGCACCCAGGCCACTCGGACAGAAATACTGGGTATCGTCCGAAATGTACTTGGCCTGATAGTCATAAAATACGCCGGCCGGTTGAATGCGGATCGAAGGCAGAACCTGGTCGCCCAACATCGCTACCGTGTATTCCGGGCCGCTCAACCACTTTTCGACCAGCACGTCGTCGTCATGGCGAAAACCTTCTTCCAACGCCGCTTCGAGCGCGTCACGTTCAGTGACTTTGCTCATGCCGACGCTGGAACCTTCACGGCTCGGCTTGACGATTAATGGCAGGCCCAGGGCTTCCACGCGGGCAAGCAGCGCCGCTTTCTCTGCACCAGCATACTGTTTGCGGTTCAGCGCGACATAAGGCGCCACCGGTAAGCCCATCGACTGCCACACCATTTTGGTGCGCCATTTGTCCATGGTCAGCGCCGAAGCCATCACACCGCTGCCGGTATAAGGCAGCTCGAGGAACTCCAGCATCCCTTGCAGGGTGCCGTCTTCGCCGCCGCGACCGTGCAATGCGATGAAGACTTTGGTAAACCCGTGTTCTTTCAACTGGGTAACCGGGAAGTCACGGATATCAATGCCGTGGGCATCGATACCGGCTTCACGCAGCCCGGCCAGCACGGCAGCGCCGGATTGCAATGACACTTCACGTTCAGCAGAGGTGCCACCCAGCAGTACGGCAACTTTATCGGCCATGGTGTTCCTCCTCTTTTTTCTGTGGCTGCAGCTTCAGCTCAGCCAGTTTGCGGGCAACTTTGCCCACGTTGCCGGCGCCCTGCACCAGCACTAAATCGTCGGCCTGCAACAGCTGCGCCAGGGTTTCCGGCACGGTGTCCGCATCGGAAACCAGAATCGGATCCAGCTTGCCGCGGCTGCGGATAGTCCGGCACAGTGAGCGGCTGTCCGCCCCTGGGATTGCCGTTTCACCCGCCGAATACACGTCCAGCATCAGCAGCACGTCCACCTGCGACAGCACGTTGGCGAAGTCGTCATACAAATCGCGCGTACGGGTGTAACGGTGCGGCTGGAAAATCATCACCAGACGCTTGTCCGGCCAACCGGCACGCGCCGCTTTCAGCGTTGCGTCAACCTCAGTCGGATGGTGACCATAGTCATCCACCAGCATCGCGCTGCCACTTTTGCCGTTGACCGGCTCCAGCGGGAATTCGCCGAGGAAATCAAAACGGCGACCGGTACCCTGGAAGCCGGCCAGCGCACGCAGGATATCTGCGTCGTCAATGCCTTCCTCTGTTGCCACTGCCACTGCCGCCGCGGCGTTTAACGCGTTGTGACGGCCCGGCGCATTCAGGGTGACCGTCATTAACGGTTTGTCCTGACGGCTCAGCGTAAAGTGGCCCTGCGGCCCAACCTGGCGATAGCTCTCGATGCGTACGTCGGCATCATCACTGAAACCGTAGGTGGTGATATGGCGGCCCACGCGTGGCAGCAGTTCGCGCACCACCGGGTCATCAACACACATCACCGCACGACCGTAGAACGGCAGGTTGTGCAAAAAGTTAATAAACGTCTGCTTCAGATTTTCGAAGTCGCCCTGGTAGGTCTCCATATGGTCGGCTTCGATATTGGTGACTATCGCCACCATCGGCTGCAAATGCAGGAACGACGCATCGCTCTCATCCGCTTCCGCAATCAGGTAACGGCTGGAACCCAAACGCGCATGGGTACCCGCCGCTTTCACCAGCCCGCCGTTGACAAAGGTCGGGTCCAGGCCGGCTTCGGCATAAATGCTCGACACCATCGCCGTGGTGGTGGTCTTGCCGTGCGTACCGGCAACGGCGATACCGTGGCGGAAGCGCATCAGTTCGGCCAGCATCTCTGCGCGACGGATCACCGGGATACGCGCCTCACGGGCGGCGACAAGCTCTGGGTTGTCCGCGGAAATGGCGGTAGAAACCACCACTACGCTGGCATCCAGTACGTTTTCCGGGCGGTGATGGAAGTAAATCGTCGCCCCGAGCGCGCTCAACTGTTGGGTTACCGGGTTCGGTGCCAGGTCAGAACCGCTGATTTGATAACCTTCGTTAGCCAACACTTCGGCGATACCACCCATGCCGGCGCCACCGATGCCGACAAAGTGAATGTGCCGGACGCGTCGCATCTCGGGCACGATAGTACGTAGTTTCGCCAGTTGTTGTGTATTCATCACTCTCTCTAATCCGGGTCCGGCATACCGGGCCCCTGTATGACATTCTTTAATTCAGGCCCGGCGTACCGAACCCCTGCAAATTATTTGGCGACCCGCACCAGCTCCGCCGCCACACGCTCGGTAGCATCCGGAATGGCGACAGCGCGCGCCTTTTCAGCCATTGCCAACAGCGTTGGACGATCCCAGCCGGCCAGCAGTTCCGCCACTACATCGGCGTTAAACTGCGGTTGTTCGATAATCTTCGCCGCGCCGGCTTCTTCCAGTGGACGAGCATTCCAATATTGCTGACGGTCCTTGTGCTGGAATGGCACAAATATCGCGGGCAGGCCTGCGGCAGCAATCTCGCTGACGGTCAACGCGCCGGAACGGCACACCACCACATCAGCCCAGGAGTAAGCGGCAGCCATGTCATCAATAAACTCGGCCACCTTGTGCTGTGTCTGCCCTACCCTCTCGTAGTCGCGCAACACGTTTTCCAGTGCACCTTTACCTACCTGATGCCAGAGCGTTATTTTATCGCCCAATCTCGCCGCGACTTCAGGAACTGTCTGATTCAGTACCCGTGCCCCCTGACTTCCGCCAATCACCAACACGCGGATCGGCCCTTCACGGCCAATCAAACGTTCTGCCGGTAGCGGTAATGCCAGTACGTCGGTACGAACCGGGTTACCCACCACCTCGGCGTTCGGGAACGCACCAGGAAATGCCTGCAGCACGGTTTTGGCAATACGCGCCAGCCAACGGTTGGTCAGGCCGGCAATACCATTTTGCTCGTGCAATACCACCGGGATACCGCACAACCATGCCGCCAAACCGCCAGGGCCGGAAACATAACCGCCCATGCCCAGCACCACGTCCGGCTGGTAGTTGCGCATGATTGCCTTCGCCTGGCGTACCGCGTGCCAGATACGCAACGGTGCGCTCAACTGGGCCTTCAGCCCTTTGCCACGCAGGCCGGAAATACGGATGAAATCAATTTCGATCCCGTGCTTTGGCACCAGATCGGCTTCCATTCGGTCTGCGGTTCCGAGCCAGCGCACCTGCCAGCCCTGCGCCATCAGATGATGTGCGACCGCCAGTCCCGGGAACACATGTCCACCGGTACCGCCTGCCATCACCATTAAACGCTTAGGTTTCCCGCTCATCCCTTACCTCTTCACAAACGCCTGGGCTTTCGCCAGACGCGTTTCATAATCAATACGCAATAACAGCACAATCGCCGTCGACATAATCAGCAGGCTTGAACCGCCGTAGCTTATCAATGGCAGCGTCAGACCTTTGGTCGGCAACATACCTGCCGCCGCCCCGACGTTAACCAACGCCTGGAAGCTAAACCACACGCCAATTGAGCAGGCCAAAAAGCCGGAAAAACGTTGATCAAGCTCCAGCGCACGGCGGCCAATCGACATAGCACGAAAAGCGACGCAGAATACCATTAACAATGCAAAAACCACACCGATATAGCCCAGTTCTTCGCCTAAAATCGAGAAGATAAAGTCGGTGTGCGCTTCCGGTAAATACTCGAGTTTCTGTACCGAGTTCCCTAACCCCTGTCCCCAGAACTCACCGCGTCCAAAGGCCATCAGCGACTGGGTCAACTGGTAGCCGCTGCCGAACGGATCGGCCCATGGATTCCAGAACGACGTCACGCGGCGCATACGGTAAGGTTCGGCAATGATCAACAGCACCACCGCGAAAGCACCGGAGCCGATAATCGCCAGGAACTGCCACATTTTGGCACCGGCCAGGAACAGCATCGCCAGCGTGGTAATGAACAGCACGACCACGGTACCCAGATCCGGCTGGGCCAGCAGCAATACCGCCAGCACCACCATCACACCCATCGGCTTGCAGAAACCCCAAAAGTTGGAGCGCACTTCTTCAACCTTGCGCACCAGATAACTTGCCAGGTAGCAGAACAGCGACAGCTTGGACAGCTCTGCCGGCTGAATACGTAGCGGACCCAGCGCGATCCAGCGCGATGCCCCGTTTACCGAGCTGCCGACCACCAATACTATCAACAGCATCACAATCGACATCAGCAGCATGATGTTGCTGTAGCGCTGCCAGACTTCCATCGGAATGCGCAGCGTCACCATCGACAGGCCGAACGCCAAGGCGAGGTAGAGCGCATCACGCTTGGCGAACAGGAAAGGATCGTCCGCCAGACGCTGACCGATCGGCATCGATGCCGAGGTCACCATCACAAAACCGATAATGGCCAACCCAAAGGTCAGCCACAGTAAGGTGCGATCGTACAACACCATATTGACCGAGTCGTTATCACGCGATCCCGCGACCCAGTTTTTAAACAGTTCGGTCAGCCCGAAGTTCGGCAAGCGTAGTCTCATCCGCCGAGCTCCTGTGCCAGACGGGCGAACTCGTCGCCGCGCACTTCAAAATTACGGAACTGGTCCAGGCTGGCGCATGCCGGTGACAGCAACACCATATCGCCGGACTGCACCCGACCGGCTATCGCCTGCATCGCCTGTTCCATGGTCTCGGTCAGCGTAGCGACCTCCGGCCGCAGCTGCGCCAGTTGTTCGCCATCACGACCAAAACAGTAAAGACGGACGTTATCGCCCTGCAGATACTGCGCCAGCGGGGAAAAGTCGGCAGACTTGCCGTCGCCGCCCAGCAACAGATGCAGAGTGCCGTCCACCTGCAGACCATTCAACGCCGCTTCGGTACTGCCGACGTTGGTGGCTTTGGAATCGTTAATCCAGCGTACGCCGTTATGTTCCCACGCCAGTTGGAAGCGATGTGCCAGGCCGGTAAAGGTGGTCAGCGCTTTCAGACTGGAGGCTCGCGGGATATTGACCGCATCGGCCAATGCCAACGCCGCCAGCGCATTGGTGTAGTTGTGACGGCCGGTCAGCTTCATCTCGCGAGTATTGAGGATTTTCTCGCCACGCACGCGCAGCCAGGTTTCGCCCAGTTGACGGTTCAAATGGTAGTCGCCCACATCGGCACCGAAACTGATGCAGCGCTTATCGGCGCCGCGAACCGGCATGGTCAGCGCGTCATCCGCATTGACCACGCAGACCTCGGCATTTTCATAAACGCGCAGTTTGGCTGCACGGTACTGCTGCAGGCCAAACGGGTAGCGGTCCATGTGATCTTCTGTGACGTTCAAAATGGTCGCCGCGGCCGCATGCAGGCTGAAGGTGGTTTCCAGTTGGAAGCTTGATAGCTCCAGCACGTACAGTTGGCACTCCTGACGTAACAAACTCAGCGCAGGCAGGCCGATATTGCCGCCAACGCCCACCGCCCAACCGGCCGCTTTCGCCATCTCACCCACCAGGGTAGTGACGGTGCTTTTGCCATTAGAGCCGGTGATGGCTACGATCGGTGCCTGCGCTTCGCGGCAGAACAGCTCGACGTCGCCGACGATCTCCACGCCGGCATCCGCAGCGGTGCTTAATGCCGGGGTAGCCAGCGCCATTCCCGGACTGGCAACGATCAAATCCGCCGCCAACAGCCAGTCCTGATTCAAATCGCCCAGATGACGCTCAACGCTTTCAGGCAGCTTGTCCAGCCCTGGCGGTGAGATGCGGGTATCCATAACGCGTGGCGTCACGCCGCGCGCCATAAAGAAATCAACACAGGACAGGCCGGTAAGGCCCAGCCCGATGATGACCACCTTTTTACCCTGATAATCCGCCATAATTACCGCACCTTCAGCGTCGCCAGGCCAATCAGCACCAGCATCAGCGAAATAATCCAGAAGCGCACGATCACGCGCGGCTCTGGCCAGCCCTTCAATTCATAGTGGTGGTGAATCGGTGCCATGCGGAAAATACGTTGTCCGCGCAGCTTGAACGACCCCACCTGCAAAATCACCGACAGCGTTTCAACCACGAATACGCCGCCCATAATCAACAGTAAAAACTCTTGGCGCAGCAGCACCGCGATAGTGCCCAGCGCGCCGCCCAGTGCCAGTGAGCCAACATCACCCATGAAGACCTGAGCCGGGTAGGTGTTGAACCACAGGAAACCCAGACCGGCGCCCACGATGGCAGTACAGACAATCACCAATTCACCGGCGTGACGCAGATACGGGATGTGCAGGTAGTTGGCGAAGTTCATGTTACCGGTCGCCCAGGCCACCAGTGCAAAACCCGCAGCCACGAACACCGTTGGCATAATTGCCAGGCCATCCAGACCGTCGGTCAGGTTGACCGCGTTGCTGGTGCCGACAATCACAAAGTACGCCAATAGCACGTATAACAGGCCCAGCTGCGGCATGATGTCCTTAAAGAACGGCACAACCAGCTCGGTGGCTGGCGTGTCTTTTCCTACGGCATACATGGCGAAAGCAACCACCAGCGCAATCACCGACTGCCAGAAATATTTCCAGCGGGCAATCAGCCCCTTGGTGTCTTTGCGCACCACCTTGCGGTAGTCATCAACGAAGCCGACGATGCCGTAGCCCACCAGCACGAACAGTACGCACCACACGTAAGGGTTGGACGGATAGGCCCACATCAGCACCGAAACGGTGATGGAGGTCAGGATCATGATGCCGCCCATGGTCGGCGTGCCGCGCTTGCTGAAATGCGACTCTGGACCGTCGTTACGCACCACCTGGCCGAAGGACATCTCCTGCAGGCGTTTAATCACCCGCGGCCCCATCCACAAGGAGAGGAACAGCGCGGTCAGCAGGCTGACAATGGCTCGGAACGTCAGGTAGGAAAAGACGTTGAAGCCGGAATAATATTTGACCAAATGTTCGGCCAGCCAAACTAACATGGTGCTTTCTCCTGTAACGCGCGTACTACCTGCTCCATTGCGGCACTACGTGAACCCTTGATTAACACGGTAATTACCGCATGTTCTGACAGTAATTCCGCCACGCGCGCGATCACTGCTGCCTTATCCTGAAAATGTTCGCCATTACCCGAAGCTTCAATCAGCACCTGGCTTAACGGACCGACACCCAATACTTTGTCGACCCCTGCCAACCGGGCGGCTTCGCCCACCTGACGGTGACACTCTTCGGCTTCTGCCCCCAACTCTGCCATGTCACCCACCACCATCACGCGGTAGCCCGGCATTTCCGCCAATACCTGTGCGGCGGCAGTCATTGAACCGACGTTGGCGTTATAGCTGTCATCCAGCAGCAGCTGATGGTCAGAAAGTGCAATCGGGAACAAACGCCCCGGCACCGCCTGTAATTGCTTGAGCCCCTGACGCACCGCCTCAAGCGATGCTCCGGCCGACATGGCCAGCGCCGCAGCGGCCAACGCATTGGCTACGTTATGGCGCCCCGGCAACGGCAGTGCAATCTCTGCGGTGCCGAACGGACTGTGCAGCCTAAACTGCGTGCCCTTGCCGTTCACCTGCACGTCGCTGGCAAAGAAATCAACGCCTTCCGACGCCTGCGGCGAGAAGCGCCACACGGTTTTGCCGTCCAGCATGCTCTGCCAGTGCGGCCAGTCGTTGTTGTCGGCGTTGAGGATCGCCACACCGTCAGCCGGTAAACCGGCAAAAATTTCGCCTTTCGCCTGAGCGACGCCGGCCAAAGAGCCAAAGCCTTCCAGGTGGGCGGCCGCCAGGTTATTCACCAGGGCGGTTTGCGGACGGGTTAAAGCGGTGGTGTAAGCAATTTCGCCAATATGGTTGGCACCCAGTTCAATCACGGCAAAGTCATGCTGTGGCTGCAAACGCAACAGCGTCAGCGGCACGCCGATATCGTTGTTGAAGTTACCGGCGGTATACAGCACTTCACCGCATTCACGCAGAATGGCCGCGGCCATTTCCTTCACCGAGGTCTTGCCCGATGAACCGGTTAACGCCACTACGCGGGTCGGCACCTGCTGGCGAACCCAGGCAGCAAGCTGTCCCAACGCCAAACGGGTGTCTTTTACCACCAGTTGCGGAACCTCCACCAATAAGCGCTTACTTACCAGCAGTGCCCCGGCGCCAGCGGCTATCGCATCAACAGCAAAATCGTGAGCGTCGAAACGCTCGCCTTTCAGTGCCACAAACAGGCAGCCTGCGGTTACCTGACGGGTATCTGTCGTCACCTCAACGATTTGGCAATCGGCGCCGATCAACTCAGCGCTCAATACATCGGCCAGTGTCCGAAGGGAGACAGGGATCATGCTACTACCCCCAGCAGACGCGCTACGGTGGTACGATCGGAGTAATCCAAACGGCGATTCCCCACCAGTTGGTAATCCTCGTGGCCTTTACCCGCCACCAGTACCACATCTTGTTCTTTGGCTTGCATGATGGCGCTGGTTACCGCCTCCGCACGACCGTGGATCACCAGAGCGCGCCCGGCGTCCAGCAGGCCGGTAAGGATATCGGCGATAATCGCCTGCGGCTCTTCGGTACGAGGGTTGTCATCGGTCACTACTACGCGATCGGCGAACTGTTCTGCGATGCCGCCCATCAGTGGGCGCTTGCCTTTGTCACGATCGCCGCCGCAGCCAAACACACACCACAACTGCCCCAGGCAGTGCAGACGCGCGGCTTCCAATGCTTTTTCCAATGCGTCCGGGGTGTGGGCGTAATCGACCACTACCGTCGGTTTACCCGGCGCGTTGAACACTTCCATGCGGCCACAGACCGGCTGCAGCTGATTGCCGGTGGCAACCAATTTGGCCAGCGGGTAACCCAACGACAGCAGCGTCGCCAGTGCCAGCAGCAGATTGCTGACGTTGAAGGCTCCCATCAGACGGCTTTCAATCTCGCCGTCGCCCCAGCTTGAGCTGAAGTGGATAGTCGCGCCGTTATCGTGATAGTTGACCGCGGTAGTCTTCAGCCAGCGCCCATGGCAGCCTGGCTGCAGGTTATCCTGCATGGTAACGGCCACCGCATCCGGCAATTGGCTTAACCAGCGCTGACCGACTTCATCATCGGCATTGATAATCGCCTGACCCACTTCGTGACCGGCGAACAGCGACCACTTGGCCGCTTCGTAATTGGCCATGTCACCGTGGTAATCCAGATGGTCGCGGCTCAGGTTGGTAAATACCGCAGCGGCAAACGGCAACGCCGCCACACGGTGTTGCACCAGGCCGTGGGAAGAGACTTCCATCGCGGCAAGGGTCGCGCCCTGATCAACCAGTTCATTTAGCACGTGTTGAATATCCACCGCAGAACCGGTGGTATTCTCGGTTGGGCATACCTGGCCCAGCAGGCCGTTGCCCACGGTGCCCATCACTGCGCTGGTTTCACCCAACAGTTGGCCCCACTGTGCCAGCAGTTGAGTGGTGGTGGTCTTGCCGTTGGTCCCGGTGACGCCGACCAAACGCAGACGCTCTGCCGGCTCATGGTAAAAACGACCGGCCAATGCGGAAAGGCGCTGATTGAGCTGGCTCAGATAAATCACCGGCACGCCGTGCATTTCGGTGATAGTACCGTCTTCAGCCTGACCTTCAGCTTCGGCAATCACAGCGGCAACGCCCTGCGCGATAGCCTGCGGAATAAAGCGGCGTCCATCTGCCTGATGGCCAACAACGGCGACAAACAGATCCCCGGCAGCCGCAATACGGCTGTCTAATGTCATTTCCCGCAGCGCGCGCCCGGGCGCCGTTGGCACCCACGGAGCGAGTAAGTCGCGCAAATTACGATCGGCCACCTGAACCCTCTTTTCTGTTAATTACAAAATCGCTTTTCTCACCGGTAGGCAACGCGTCCGGCTCGACGTTCATGGTGCGCAACACGCCGCCCATGATGGCGCCAAATACCGGTGCGGAGATCGCACCACCGTAGTATTTCCCACCCTGCGGGTCATTGATGACCACCACCAGAGCAAAACGGGGATTACTCGCCGGCGCAACGCCGGCGGTATAAGCGATGTATCGGTTGACGTATTTGCCGTCCGGGCCCACCTTTTTGGCGGTACCGGTTTTGATGGCAATTCGGTAGCCCTTGATCGCGGCTTTCACCCCACCGCCGCCCGGCAGGGCAACGCTTTCCATCATGTGCACCACGGTGCGCACCAGAGGTTCAGGGAAGACGCGCTCACCGGCAACCGGTGGGTCAACTTTGGTAATCGACAGCGGGCGATAAACGCCCAGGCTGCCGATCGTGGCGTAGACTCGCGCTAACTGTAACGGGGTTACCATTAGCCCATAGCCGAAAGAGAAGGTGGCCCTCTCTATGTCAGACCACCGTTGTTTTTTTGGGTATATGCCACTGCTTTCTCCGACCAGCCCCAAATTGGTCGCTTTTCCCAATCCAAAACGAGAGTAAGTATCTACTAACGCTGAGGACGGCATCGATAACGCCAGTCGTGAAACACCGACGTTACTCGACTTCTGCAAGATCCCGGTCAGGGAGAGTTCCGCGTAACGCGCAACGTCCCTGATTTCCTTGCCGTTGATACGGTAAGGGACGGTATTGAGCACGCTGTTTTCTTTCACAATGCCGTGCTGCAATGCCGTCATGACCACCATAGGTTTTACGGTGGAGCCGGGTTCAAAAATATCGGTGATAGCACGGTTACGCATGGTTTCTTTCGGCGTACCGGCCATATTGTTCGGGTTATAAGACGGGCTGTTGGCCATCGCCAACACTTCGCCGGTGTTCACGTCCACCAGTACCGCGGTACCGGATTCAGCCTTGTTGAACGCCACGGCGTTGTTCAGTTCGCGATAAACCAGTGCCTGCAGACGTTCGTCGACGCTCAGCACCAGGTTATGCGCCGCCTGACTGTCGACCGAAGAAATGTCCTCGATCACCCTGCCAAAGCGGTCTTTACGTACGGTTCTTTCGCCCGGTTGCCCGGTCAGCCAGCGGTCGAAGCTCTTCTCTACGCCTTCAATCCCCTGACCGTCGATGTTGGTCACGCCGATGATATGCGAGGTCACCTGGCCGGACGGATAGTAGCGGCGAGACTCCTGACGCAGGTAAATGCCCGGCAGTTTCAGCTTGTGGATGTAGTCGCCAATCGCCGGATTCACCTGGCGCGCCAGGTAGACAAAGCGCCCTTTCGGGTTGGCGTTAATGCGTGTAGAAAGCTGATCCAGCGGGATATTCAGCGCATCAGACAGTGCCTTCCAGCGGCTGTCCAGCGTTATGCCACCGCGCTCATTGAGCTCTTTCGGGTCGGCCCAAATGGCGTTCACCGGCACGCTCACCGCCAGCGGCCGCCCTGAGCGATCGCTGATCATGCCGCGCGAAGTGGGCACTTCCTGCACGCGCAGTGAACGCATGTCGCCTTCTTTCACCAGGCGGTCCGGATTAATCACCTGCAGATAAGCCACACGCAGCATCAACCCAACCAACGCCAGCAAAATACAGCCGCACAGCAACGCAAAACGCCAGCTTACAAAGCTGGCCTGATCTTCCTGGCGTTTCAACTTACCGGGCCGTGCTGCTTTCATGCGTTCCCTTTCTACTCCGTGTAGTGATTTCAGTTAAACCATTCATTGTTTAACGATGATATTTTCCTGCGATGGATCAACATGTTGCATCTGCAGTTTTTCAGTAGCGATGCGCTCTACCCGACTGTGGTCCCCAAGAGCATTCTCTTCCAGGATCAGGTTGCGCCACTCAATGTCCAGAGCATCTCGCTCTAAAACCAGCTGCTCGCGCTCGGCGGTCAGCAAACGGGTGCGGTGCGCGGTAGTCACCACAAAAACCGCTGACACCAGCGAAGCAATCAGCAAAATCAACGGGATCTTGGCGTTACGCAGCAGATCGCCGCCAATCACCCCAACCAGGCCGTGACGCTCATTACCAATCACGCGGGCATCCTCTCGGCAATACGCAGCACCGAGCTACGTGCGCGCGGGTTTTCCGCCACTTCGGCATCCCCAGGCATCATCTTGCCCAGCGCTTTCAGCGTACGTCCGCCCATACTGCGCAATTGCGCTTCGGTCAGCGGAATACCGGCCGGCACCTGAGCGCCGCGGCTGTGGTGGCGAATAAAGCGTTTAACGATACGGTCTTCCAGCGAGTGGAAACTGATCACCGACAGGCGCCCCTGTGGAGCCAGCACTTCCAGCGCGCCGTCCAGCGCACGTTCGATCTCTTCCAACTCACTGTTGATGTAGATGCGGATCGCCTGGAAACTGCGGGTTGCCGGGTGTTTGTGCTTGTCCCGGAACGGGCTGGCGTTGGCGATCAAATCGGCCAGCTGTTTGGTGCGAGTCATCGGGTCGACCAGGTTTCTTTCCACGATGGCGCGAGCGATACGCTTGGCGAAACGCTCTTCGCCAAAGGTTTTCAGCACCCAGGCAATGTCGTCGGCTTCCGCTTTCATTAGCCACTCGGAAGCTGACTGACCGCTTGAGGAATCCATACGCATGTCCAGCGGCCCGTCACGCATGAAGGAGAAACCGCGCTCTGCGTCATCCAACTGCGGCGACGAAACGCCCAGATCGAGTAAAATGCCGTCAATCTGCCCCACCAGTTCGCGTTCCCGCACATAGTGTGACAAATCTGAAAAGGGGCCGTGTACGATGCTAAAACGAGGATCTTCAATAGACTTGGCGGCTGCAATCGCCTGTGGGTCGCGGTCAATTGCCAGCAAACGTCCTTCCGGCCCCAACTGGGACAGAATCAGACGCGAATGGCCACCGCGGCCAAAAGTACCGTCGATATATGTGCCGTTACTGCGAATATTAAGGCCGTTAACTGCCTCATCCAACAGTACGGTGGTGTGTTTATAATTTTCCAACATGCTTATAGCGACAAGTCCTGTAGCCGCTCAGACAACGGTTCCTGAGTCGACTGTTCTGCGTCAATATCATCCTTGACTTGTTGATACCAGGTCTGTTCATCCCACAGTTCAAACTTGTTGAACTGCCCGACCAGCATCACTTCTTTGGTAAGCCCGGCGTGTTGGCGTAGCGTTGTCGCTAACAGCAACCGACCGGCGCTATCCATCTGACACTCACTGGCATGTCCCAACAGCAAACGCTGAACGCGGCGCTCGGCGGGATTCATACTCGACAGACGGGATAACTTTTGCTCAATAATTTCCCATTCGGGTAGTGGGTAAAGCAGTAGGCAGGGCTGGTGGAGGTCAATGGTACAAACCATTTGGCCTTCCGATTGCTCGTTCAGCAATTCCCGGTAACGGGTGGGTACGGCAAGCCGCCCTTTGCTGTCGAGATTAACCATCGTTGCTCCACGGAACATGCCTGAGCTACCCCTCCACGACCGTTTTCACCACTTTACCCCACAAATTCCCACATAATGGAGTTTACGGAGGGTATGAAAACCTTGTCAAGCCAGAGCGCCAGCGCTTTGGCAATATTTCTTCGGTCATTTTGGGAGCTGGCTCGCGAAAGGAACGCTATTTATTAGATGATTAAAAATTAACATCATGATAAACGGGGAGAAATTTCTAAGCGGAAAGAGCGTGATTAAAAACCTGACAAATTGGCGATTAATTAACTCAATACTTCCTTCTGCAATCGATGTCTCATTTTTTAGCTCGGCAATCACATCCCTGTAACCCGGTGCGACCCGCACCGGACAAGGCTCGGCGCAAACTCGCCCTAAAGCCGAAATAGGGCTTAAGCCATTGAGTTAATAACACTCAACGCTTATTAGGCTGCAGGCCGGCCGCTATTTTACTTCAATTAAAGCCTCAGTGATAAGTGCGCTGAAAAAATAAATGACTCGGATATTACGAGCAGAGCTAATTTCTATTTAAATCAATTTAGTAAGATTATTCTCAAAATACCTGTTTACAATTATGGTTTCATTTCCTTACATCATTTATTCCCACAATTTTTACTGTGAAAAATCGCCCGTTCGCAACAAATAATGCAACTCATTGTTTTTAATTGAATAGTTTGAATTCATCCATTTTTAATCCCTTCGCGCCATATTCCTCAGCCTGAGCTCAGCACAAAAACCACGCAACGCCTTTAAATAAAAATATTCAGCTACTTAGTAAATTAAATGCAGAAGTGTAAACTACAAGAAGAATAAAAAACTAGTTTTAACACCTTAAAAGTAACAATTTAACAGAACATTAACCAATAATCATGGAGATTGCATCATGCTTTCGCCTGTTGCTCACTGGCGCAGCGCCGCCGCCGATACCTTTGCACTGGTGGTGTACTGCTTCATCGCCGGTATGGCGATAGAAATCCTGGTGTCCGGCATGAGCTTTCAACAATCACTCTCGTCCCGCCTGCTGTCGATCCCGGTAAATATCCTGATCGCCTGGCCCTATGGGCGCTATCGCGATCTGTTTATCCGTGTCGCCAGGCGCTTTCAACGCCAACCTTTTTTACTGCGTAACCTGGCCGATTTGTTGGCCTACGTCAGTTTCCAATCACCGGTCTATGCCGCCATCTTATGGAGCGTCGGCGCCGATGGGCAACAAATCATCACGGCGGTGACCAGCAATGCCGTGGTATCAATGGCGATGGGCGTGGTGTATGGCTATTTTCTGGAATACTGCAGAAGGTTGTTCAGGGTAGCGGGCTACGTGTGAAGCAGGAGCGCAACGGGCGCTCCTGTTTGGGTTTACTTCCGGCTAAGGCTGCCGCGGCGGAACAAATTACGGCGGATACGCGTCAGACCCGGCTTGGGTTTACGCGGCTCATCCAGGCTGGCCAGTACCAGTTCAAGCACCCGCTCAGCCACGTCACGATGGCGCTGAGCGACCGCCAGAACCGGACACTCAAGGAAGTCCAACAGCTCGTGATCGCCGAAGGTGGCGATGGCCAGATCGGTCGGCAAACGGCCACGTTGCTTCAGCGTCACATCCATCACCCCTTGCAACAAAGAGAATGAGGTAGTGAACAGCGCCTGGGGCATAGGATGGGTTTTCAGCCATTCGGCAAACAACACGCCGGCCGCCTCACGCTCATAGCTGTTGGCATACAGATAATCGACAGGTCGTTCGTCATCCTGCCAGGCTTCGCGGAAACCCTGCTCACGCAGGAAGCTGACGGAAAGCTCCGGCAACGCTCCCAGATACAGTACCGACTCCGCCGGGAAGGTACGAAGCTCCTGCGCCAGTGCGAAAGAATCCTCTTGGTCGGCCCCGACCACACTGATGAAATGCTCGCGATCCAGCGCCCGATCCAGTGCGATAATTGGCAGCGGATCATTGGCCCAGCGCTGATAGAACGGATGCTCCGGCGGCAAGGCGGTAGAAACGATTAACGCGTCGACCTGGCGTTGCAGCAGATGCTCAATACAACGCATTTCGTTATCCGGCTGATCTTCCGAACAGGCAATCAACAGCTGGTAACCGCGTTGACGGGCCTGACGCTCCAGATAATTGGCAATGCGGGTATAGCTGGTGTTTTCCAGATCCGGTATCACCAGACCTATTGAACGAGTTCGCCCGGCGCGCAACCCTGCCGCGACGGCATTCGGGTGATAGTTGTGCTCCCTGACCACGGCCATCACTTTTTCGACGGTTTTATCGCTGACACGATACTGCTTCGCCTTGCCGTTGATGACATAACTGGCCGTGGTGCGCGAAACGCCTGCGAGACGCGCGATTTCATCCAGTTTCACGTTAACCCCTTAATGACGCTGAAAATAGAAGTGAAAACCATGCTCGGATTAACCATCGCATCCTGTGCGGTTATTCAATCCAGCCTCTGCGATCTAACAGCAGAAAACACTGCCTAGCAACCGCTTTTGCCGAAAGGTGCCAGCAAACGGGCAAAAAACACCGAAAAACAAAGGGCGCAGCCTGGCCGCGCCCTCAGATTATGCCAATATCACGCCTCAGCGCATGATTTTATCGCCGCGCGACACGCCGACCACGCCGGAACGCGCCACTTCAACAATTTCGGCCACTTCACGCACCGCACTCAGGAATGCATCCAGCTTGTCACTGGTGCCCGCCAGCTGAACGGTGTACAGCGTGGCCGTGACGTCAACGATTTGACCGCGGAAAATGTCGGCGCAACGTTTCACCTCTTCGCGGCCATAACCGCTGGCCTGCAGCTTCACCAGCATGATTTCACGCTCAACGTGAGCACCCTGCACCAGTTCGCTAACGCGCAACACGTCTACCAGCTTATGCAGCTGTTTTTCGATCTGCTCCAATACCTTTTCATCGCCGACGGTTTGAATCGTCATACGTGACAAAGTGGGATCGTCGGTCGGGGCTACCGTCAGGCTTTCAATGTTGTAACCGCGCTGAGAGAACAAACCCACCACACGCGATAACGCACCGGATTCATTTTCCAGCAATACAGATAAAATACGGCGCATGATCAGGTCCTCTCCGTTTTGCTTAACCACATTTCGTCCATGCTTCCACCACGAATCTGCATTGGGTAAACATGTTCGGTCTCATCGACGGTCACGTCGACAAATACCAGGCGCTCTTTCTCGGCCAGCGCCTGAGCCAGTTTGCTTTCCAGTTCATCGGGCGTGCGAATGGCAATGCCCACGTGGCCGTAAGCCTCCGCCAGTTTGACGAAGTCCGGCAGGGAATCCATATAAGACTGGGAGTGACGGCCGGAATAAATCATGTCCTGCCACTGCTTCACCATACCCAGATAGCGGTTGTTAAGATTCACCACGATCACCGGCAGGTTGTATTGCAGCGCGGTGGACAGTTCCTGAATGTTCATCTGGATGCTGCCGTCGCCGGTGACACACACCACGGTTTCATCAGGCAGAGCCAGCTTCACGCCCAGCGCCGCCGGCAGACCAAAGCCCATGGTGCCCAATCCGCCGGAGTTGATCCAACGGCGTGGTTTGTCGAACGGATAGTAGAGTGCCGCGAACATCTGGTGCTGGCCGACATCGGAAGTGACATAAGCGTCCCCTCTGGTCAGCCGATGCAGGGTTTCGATCACTGCCTGCGGCTTAATGGTGCCGCTGTTTTTGTCGTAACCCAGGCAATCACGCGCACGCCACTGTTCGATAGCCTGCCACCAGTCGCGCAGCGCGTCGTGATCCTGCGCTTTATCTTCCTGCGCCAGCAGCTCCAGCATTTGGGTCAACACCTGCTTGGCATCGCCGACAATAGGAATATCGGCGTCTACCGTCTTGGAAATTGAGGTAGGATCAATGTCGATATGCAGCACGGTAGCGTTCGGGCAGTATTTGGCCAGGTTATTGGTGGTGCGATCGTCAAAACGCACGCCGACGGCAAAGATCACGTCAGAGTTATGCATGGTTTTGTTGGCTTCATAAGTGCCATGCATGCCGAGCATACCCACGCTCTGGCGATGCGTGCCGGGGAAGGCCCCCAACCCCATCAGGGTACAGGTGACAGGCAGATTCAGCTTCTCCGCCAGTTCCAGCAGCTCTGCGTCACAGGCCGAGTTGATCGCCCCGCCACCAACGTACATAACAGGTTTTTTGGCCGTCAGAATGGTGTGCAGTGCCCGTTTGATCTGCCCGCGATGCCCTTGCACCGTCGGGTTATAGGAACGCATGCTCACGTCCTGCGGATAGGCGTAAGGCATTCTCACCGCCGGGCCCACGATGTCTTTCGGCAAATCGATCACCACCGGCCCAGGGCGACCGGTTGAGGCCAGGTAAAAAGCCTTTTTCAATATGCCGGGAATATCTTCGGTACGTTTGACCAGGAAACTGTGTTTCACCACCGGGCGTGAAATCCCGACCATGTCGCACTCCTGGAAGGCATCATAGCCAATCAGCGAGCTGGGAACCTGACCGGAAAGCACCACCATCGGAATGGAGTCCATATAGGCGGTTGCAATACCGGTGATCGCATTGGTCGCTCCAGGTCCAGAGGTCACCAGCACCACCCCCACTTCACCGGTCGCACGCGCATAGCCATCGGCCATATGCACCGCACCTTGCTCATGGCGCACCAATATGTGGTCGATCCCTCCGACCGTATGCAGGGCGTCGTAGATATCGAGTACCGCCCCGCCCGGATAACCGAATACATGCTTAACGCCTTGATCGATCAACGATCGGACGACCATCTCGGCTCCTGACAACATCTCCATGGGTTTGCCTCCAGGCTAACTTATTCTTATCTGGCACCGGAACGTGGCACCTGTTGTGGGGCAATACCCCAAAATTTTTATGGATTGACTATAACCCATTAACATAACGTCAGAAGATAAGGCAGGCAAACGGCAAAATGGCACAACAACAGAAAGGTTACTGGCTACGGGCTGGGGATCGGGGATTTACAAAAACAATGCACTAGCCGCCGGCAAATCGGGCTAGGCATTGTTTCAGTCAGGTGGAGAATTACAGAACTATATCAGGCAAGAACGATGCTGATTTTTTAACCGGATAATCTGCCCCGGCAACAAGATTAAGTCTTATCCTGGTACATCGAGTCAATTTCACTCTGGTAGCGCTGCATAATCACCTTACGGCGCAGCTTTAGCGTTGGCGTCAGCTCACCCAACTCCATCGAAAAGGCCGCCGGCAACAGAGTAAATTTCTTCACCTGTTCGAACCGCGCCAACTCTTTTTGCATCTCGCGCAGACGGCTTTCGAACATTTCCAGAATATGGCTATGGCGCAGCAGTTCAAGCCGATCCTGATATTTCAGGTTGATGGACTTGGCATATTCTTCCAGCGACTCAAAACTGGGCACAATCAAGGCGGAGACAAATTTGCGGGCATCCGCGATGATTGCCACCTGTTCGATAAAGCGGTCTTGCGCCAGCGTGCCTTCAAGCATCTGCGGGGCAATGTACTTGCCGCCGGAGGTTTTCATCAGATCCTTAAGACGCTCGGTGATAAACAGATTTCCCCCTTCATCTATGGCACCGGCGTCGCCGGTCTTCAACCAGCCATCTGCAGTAAAGGAGGCGGCGGTTTCCAGCGGCTTATTGAAATAACCGCGCATCACCACCGGGCCACGCACCTGAATTTCACTTTCCTCGCCAATACGCACCTCTATCCCCGGCAGCGGCTTACCAATCGAGCCAAAGCGGAAATTGCCCTCTTCCCAGCAGGAAACGGTGGCGCAGGTCTCGGTCATGCCATAGCCATATTTGATGTTAATGCCCATCGCCTGGAAAAACAGAATGACGTTGTCGTCCAGTTTGGCACCGGCGGCCGGCAAGAAGCGCACTCGCCCACCGAGGATGCCGCGTAATTTGCTCAGCACCAGCTTGTCGGCCCAGCGGTGGGAAAGATCAAACAGCTTGCCCAGTGGTTTGCCGGCACGTTCCTGTAAAAACTTGCGTTCACCACAGACAATCGCCCAATGAAACAGGGCACGACGCAACCAGGGTGCACGCGCAACTTTCTCGTGCACCGCACTGAAGATTTTTTCGTAGAAACGCGGTACCGCACACATCAGCGTCGGACGTACTGCCGTCATGGCTTCACGCACCCAGTCGGTATTCGGCAAAAACACGTTTTGCGCGCCGGAATGCATAATGAAGAAGCTCCAGGCACGTTCGAACACATGCGACATCGGCAGGAAACTGAGAGAGACATCTTCTTCATTTACCGTCAGCCGCCCATCGTGCAGATAAAGCTGTGCCGCCAGGTTACGGTAATCCAGCATCACCCCTTTGGGTTCGCCGGTGGTACCGGAGGTATAAATCAGCGTGAACAGATCCTCCAGGCAGCAATCGGCAATGCGTTGCTGTAACTGCGATTCAAACGCCGCCAGATCGGCTTCGCGCTCAAAGGTGCTCAGGTGCTGAGCTATCTCACAGCCACGCAGATCGGCGTCATCATCAAATACAATAATGTGGATCAGTTGAGGGCAGACACCGCGCAACGCAATGGCGGCGTCCAGTTGAGCCTGCTCGCCAACGAACAAAATGCGGATATCGGCGTCATTAATGATAAAAGCCGCCTGGGCCGGCGTATTGGTGGCATACAGCGGTACGCTGACCCCACGTAACCGCAGCACGGCCAAATCCGCCAGCGACCAGGCCATGCAGTTATTGGCAAAGATCGCGATACGTTCCTGCACGTCGGTACCCAAAGCCAACAGCGCACTGGCGATGCGGCTGATATGCGTATCGACCTGTCGCCAGGTCAGTTGGCTTTCGCCACTGGGAGACCATTGGCGAAAAGCGGTGCAATCGGCACGCTGGGAAATTTGGTGCTGTATACGGTGAGTTAAATGGTATTGCAGCAGATTATTGATCATAGCGCCCTGAGCCTGAAATGAATCAAACAGTTAGCGTTGAGCAGGACATCTGGCTCTGCGTCTCAGCTTACACGTGTTTACTTTTTTTCGCGCAGTCTACCTACTCCATGGCGGCGGGAAAAGAGATTTCAGCGTAGAAGTGTGAGCTAAAACTCAGGTTAATTTCACCGCCTCCTCCAGTTGGACAGAAGGGTGATGAAAAGGTTTTATTTAGCTCACAAAATGGGTGTTCAACAGGCAGCGATGGAAACAGATAAAAACACCAGATGTAATAAATATCTCAGCACATAATTTTATAATGATAATTTTTAATGAAACTATCGAAATCTTTCGGAAGCGGTTAATTTAACACAGTTAAGCCAAGATATATCTTAGATAAACCCAAGATAATTCTTAACCAAAGCACGGGAAAATTATTCCCCCTATGGAAAACCACCACCTCGGGGGGTAATAATAGGCTGATTTATTCAGTCAACTCAGACTGGCCAAGCATCAGTTTCATCCATTGATGTCCCTTATCCCGTTCAGCCGACTCATGCCAGGACAGATAACAGGTCACCTTGTTTTCATTCCAGGGTAAAGGAATAAAACGCAGCTTTAAGGATTCAGCCTGCTGTCGAGCCAGCCAGGCCGGAACAATGGCAATCATGTCAGTACTGGATACTATATTCAGTACGCTGTATAAATCAGTACATTGTTGAGCCACGACTCGTTGCATAATTTCATCTATATAGTATGGCTTACTGAAAGAATAAAAGCTCTCGAGTGAAACTACCGCGTGTTGCTCCGCCAGGATTTGTTCCGGCGTAATGGATTTTTCTATCCTCGGATGCTTCCTGGAAAATACCAGCACCAGCTCGTCATCAAAAAGCGCCATACTTTTAAACTCTGAAGACTCAAAACTGGCATAGCCAACAACGAACTCAACCTCCTGGTAGCGTAATTGGTTATCGATGTTATTGGTTATATATGACTTTATTTTCAAATGGGTATGAGGCGCTATTTCCCTCATGTGATTGATTATGGTAGCCCCCAAACGCAAATCAAGCGGACTGCAAATGGCGATAGAGAAAGCTCGCTCACTGCTAAAGGGTTCAAACTCCGCTCCGGGCAGCTCATTTTGCACCAGCTGTAACGCCTGCCGAACCGGGCCAAACAGCTGCTTAGCCCGCACCGTAGGCTGGATCCCACGCCCACAGCGGACGAACAGCTCGTCATTAAACATCAGCTTTAAACGTGCAACGGCGTTGCTCACCGCTGGCTGCGACATCCCCAAAAAGCTCGCTGCCCGGGTAATATTCTGCATCTGCATAACGGCATCAAACACGGTGAGCAAATTCAGATCGACACTGCGCAAATGCAGTTCGCTGGTTTCTTTATCGATAACAACTCCTGAATTACATTCCGACATATCCCACTCCACTAAGTCCTGTGTAGATAATTCCCCACGCGTAATAAAAATGACAAAACAGCGCCATCTTGATTTCACACGGTAGAATTAGTTATCTCTCGCTCCGTTCATTTAAAACCAAGCTCAAGCATCATCCTATATACAAACATGGTTAAGATTTTGTTCTAATACACACTGGGTTTATTTTCTAACAGAGAGTCATCTCGCACACCATCAAAATAGACCCATTGTAGTAGCCCATCACCACACTATCATTTACCGTTTATATTTAATCAAACGATTAAATACAGCATGCATAACCGCCCTCTATTCATTAACGCCCATAGTTTTCCAACACCAGTCAGCCTTATGAACAATTCATAAAAAACATAACTGACAACAACATATTGATATCAAGAATACAAAACTCACAATTTTAATCTTTGGCTAGCACGCCTTCAGCAGTTTTGCATCTTTAATTTTAACCCAATCAACATCAGAAGCAATTGCGGCGATATATATTCATTTAATTTATGCTAACAGGCTCGCAAATCTCCCCTTACTTTTTATCTGACAATAGCATTTTTTACCGAATTATCCTCTACTGGCACCAGTCCGTTAATCTGGAGGTAAAGGAGTACCCTCATTTTCAATCAGGTGTTGACATAACCAAGCCAATAACGTATCAAATTAGGCAACGAAACTATTTTAGAGAGCTGAACCGCCATGAACTCTACTTTCCGTCTACTAGGCCTACTACTTAACGCATCTTGTTTGCGCGGTATGCCGGTGGACGCAGTTCAGAGCTGATTCAGCCCACCTCATAACAAACCCGCGCTACTGCGCGGGTTTTTTTTTACCCGCTTAGCGTGAAATAAACACGATAAGGAACCACCCTGATGAGCCAACAAGTCATTATTTTCGATACAACGCTGCGTGATGGTGAACAAGCGCTGCAAGCCAGCCTGAGCGTGAAAGAGAAGATTCAGATCGCGATGGCGCTGGAAAGAATGGGTGTCGACGTCATGGAAGTCGGCTTCCCGGTCTCCTCGCCGGGCGATTTTGAATCTGTGCAAACCATCG
This sequence comes from Serratia sp. S4, assembly GCF_000347995.1. Taxonomy (NCBI): domain Bacteria; kingdom Pseudomonadati; phylum Pseudomonadota; class Gammaproteobacteria; order Enterobacterales; family Yersiniaceae; genus Serratia; species Serratia sp. S4. The sequence continues at coordinate 772,709 of NZ_KB661120.1, read as the reverse complement.
CGCGCCAGATTAAAAACAGCCGCGTATGTGGCCTGGCCCGTTGCGTGGATAAAGATATCGACGTCGCAGCCGAAGCGTTGCGCGTAGCCGAAGCCTTCCGTATTCACGTGTTCCTGGCCACCTCAACCCTGCATATTGAATCAAAATTGAAGCGCTCGTTCGACGAAGTGCTGGAGATGGCGATCCGCTCGGTGAAACGCGCCCGTAATTACACCGACGACGTAGAATTCTCCTGTGAAGACGCAGGCCGTACGCCAATCGATAACCTGTGTCGCGTGGTAGAAGCCGCGATCAACGCCGGTGCCACCACCATTAACATTCCGGATACCGTGGGCTACACCACGCCGAACCAGTTTGGTGGCATTATCACCACCCTGTATGACCGCGTACCGAATATCGATAAGGCCATTATCTCCGTCCACTGCCACGACGACCTGGGTATGGCGGTCGGCAACTCCATCGCCGCGGTGCAGGCGGGTGCTCGCCAGGTCGAAGGCACCTTGAACGGCATTGGTGAACGCGCAGGCAATACCTCGCTGGAAGAAGTGATCATGGCGATCAAAGTGCGCCAGGACATCATGAACGTGCACACCAATATCAATCATCAGGAAATTTTCCGCACCAGCCAAATCGTCAGCCAGCTGTGCAACATGCCGATCCCGGCCAACAAGGCTATCGTCGGTTCCAATGCCTTCGCCCACTCTTCTGGCATTCATCAGGACGGCGTGCTGAAAAATCGTGAAAACTACGAAATCATGTCACCGCAGACCATAGGTCTGAAAGATGTGCAGTTGAACCTGACCTCTCGTTCCGGCCGCGCTGCAGTGAAACACCGTATGGAAGAGATGGGCTACAAAGAACAGGACTACAACCTGGACAACCTGTACGCCGCCTTCCTGAAGCTGGCCGATAAGAAAGGTCAGGTATTCGATTACGATCTGGAAGCTCTGGCCTTCATTAATAAGCAGCAGGAAGAACCCGAGCATTTCAGCCTGGACTACTTCAGCGTGCAGTCAGGCAGCAGCATCATGGCCACCGCATCGGTGAAATTGATCTGTGGCGAAGAAGAAAAAGCCGAAGCGGCCACCGGCAACGGGCCGGTTGACGCGGTCTATCAGGCCATCAACCGCATTACCGGATACCCGATCGAGCTGGTGAAATACCAGTTAACCGCCAAAGGCCAGGGCCGTGACGCACTGGGCCAGGTGGATATCGTAGTGTCCTACAACGGCCGCCGCTTCCACGGCGTGGGTCTGGCGACAGACATTGTGGAATCCTCTGCCAAGGCGATGGTTCACGTATTAAATAATATTTGGCGCTCCCAGCAGGTAGAAAAAGAAAAACAGCGTCTGCAGCAAAGCAAACATCAAAATAATCAGGAAACGGTGTGAACATGACGAAGACCTACCACATTGCCGTCTTGCCCGGAGACGGAATCGGCCCGGAAGTAATGGCCCAGGCGCGTAAAGTGTTGAACGCAGTGCGTCAGCGCTTTGATATCCGCATCACTGAAGCCGAGTATGACGTCGGTGGCATCGCCATCGATCGCCATGGCAGCCCGCTGCCTCCGGCTACCCTCGCCGGTTGCGAGCAGGCCGATGCCATCCTGTTCGGCTCGGTCGGTGGCCCGAAGTGGGAACACCTGCCGCCGGCAGAGCAGCCTGAACGTGGCGCTTTGCTGCCGTTGCGTAAACACTTCAAACTGTTCAGCAACCTGCGCCCTGCCCGTTTGTATCAGGGGCTGGAAGAGTTCTGCCCACTGCGAGCCGATATCGCCGCACGCGGTTTCGATATTCTGTGCGTGCGTGAACTGACCGGCGGTATTTACTTTGGCCAGCCTAAAGGCCGCGAAGGCCAGGGCATGCAGGAACGCGCCTTCGATACCGAGGTGTATCACCGCTTCGAGATCGAGCGTATTGCACGCATCGCCTTTGAGTCTGCCCGCAAGCGTCGTAACAAAGTGACCTCGATTGATAAGGCCAACGTACTGCAAAGCTCCATTTTGTGGCGCGAAGTGGTTAATCAGGTCGCCCAGGATTACCCGGACGTGTCGCTGTCACATATGTACATCGACAACGCCACCATGCAGTTGATCAAGGACCCGTCCCAGTTCGACGTGCTGCTGTGCTCCAACCTGTTCGGCGACATTCTGTCCGACGAATGTGCGATGATCACCGGTTCGATGGGCATGCTGCCTTCCGCCAGCCTGAACGAACAGGGCTTTGGTCTGTATGAACCGGCCGGTGGCTCAGCGCCGGATATCGCGGGTAAAGGCATTGCCAACCCAATCGCCCAGATCCTGTCTGCCACCCTGCTGCTGCGTTACAGCCTGGGCGCCACGGAGGCGGCCGACGCCGTTGAGCACGCCATCAATCAGGCACTGGAACAAGGTTACCGTACCGCCGATCTGGCCGGTGTCGGCCCAGCCATCAGCACCGATGAAATGGGTGACATCATCGCCCGCTTTGTCGCTCAGGGGGCATAACATGTCTAAAACTTTATATCAGAAATTATACGATGCCCACGTGGTGTACTCAGCGCCGGAAGAAACCCCGCTGTTATATATCGATCGCCACCTGGTACACGAAGTGACTTCACCTCAGGCATTCGACGGCCTGCGCGCCATGGGCCGCAAAGTGCGCCAGCCGGGCAAGACTTTTGCCACCATGGACCACAACGTCTCTACCCAAACCAAAGACATCAACGCCAGCGGCGAGATGGCACGCATTCAGATGCAGGAACTGATCAAGAACTGCGAAGAGTTTGGCGTATTGCTGTATGACCTGAACCACCCATACCAGGGCATCGTACACGTGATCGGCCCAGAGCAGGGCATGACACTGCCGGGTATGACCATCGTCTGCGGCGACTCCCACACCGCGACTCACGGTGCTTTCGGTTCGCTGGCGTTTGGTATCGGCACCTCCGAAGTGGAGCACGTGTTGGCGACCCAAACCCTGAAGCAGGGCCGCGCCAAGACCATGAAAATTGAAGTGACCGGCGACGCCGCGGAAGGCATCACGGCGAAAGACATCGTACTGGCGGTGATCGGCAAAACCGGCAGCGCCGGCGGCACCGGCCACGTAGTGGAATTCTGCGGCAAGGCCATTCAGGCGTTGAGCATGGAAGGCCGCATGACGCTGTGCAACATGGCGATCGAAATGGGTGCCAAAGCCGGGCTGGTTGCGCCGGACGACACCACCTTTGATTACCTGAAGGGCCGTCAGTTTGCGCCAACCGGCAGCAACTGGGAACAGGCCGTTGCCTACTGGCGCACGCTGAAATCCGACGACGATGCCAAGTTCGATACCGTTGTCACCCTGCGTGCTGAAGACATCGCGCCACAGGTGACCTGGGGAACCAACCCTGGTCAGGTTATCGCCGTCAACCAGACCATCCCGGCCCCTGAGTCGTTCAGCGATCCGGGTGAGCGTGCCTCGGCCGAAAAAGCCCTGGCCTATATGGACCTGAAACCGGGCATCAAGCTGACAGAAGTGCCGATCGACAAAGTCTTTATCGGTTCCTGCACCAACTCACGCATTGAAGACTTGCGTGCAGCGGCTGCCATCGCCAAGGGCCGCAAGGTTGCCAGCGGTGTTCAGGCCATCGTGGTACCCGGCTCCGGCCCGGTAAAAGCGCAGGCGGAAGCCGAAGGCCTGGATAAAATCTTTATCGATGCCGGTTTTGAATGGCGCCTGCCGGGCTGCTCAATGTGTCTGGCGATGAACAACGACCGCCTGAATCCCGGCGAACGCTGTGCCTCCACCAGCAACCGTAACTTTGAAGGGCGTCAGGGCCGCGGTGGGCGTACTCACCTGGTCAGCCCGGCAATGGCCGCTGCGGCCGCTATTGCCGGCCATTTCGCCGATATCCGTGATATTCACTAAGGAAGGCTACCGTGGCTAAATTTACTCAACATACCGGTTTAGTGGTGCCTTTGGATGCGGCGAACGTCGATACCGATGCCATTATTCCAAAACAGTTTTTGCAGAAGGTGACGCGCACCGGTTTTGGTAAGCACCTGTTTAACGACTGGCGTTTTCTGGACGATGCCGGCCAGCAGCCAAACCCGGAGTTTGTCCTGAATAAACCGCGCTACAAAGGCGCCAGCATTTTGCTGGCCCGGGAAAACTTCGGCTGCGGCTCATCACGCGAGCATGCGCCCTGGGCGCTGACCGACTATGGTTTTAGAGTGGTGATTGCCCCCAGCTTTGCCGATATCTTCTACGGCAACTCGCTCAATAACCAGCTGCTGCCGGTTAAGCTAAGCGAACAGGACGTGGAAACGCTGTTCCAGCTGGTGGCTGCCAATGAAGGCATTGAATTTGAAGTTGACTTGGAAAACCAGACGGTCAAAGCCGGTGGCAAAAGCTATCCGTTCGAGATTGATAGCTTCCGCCGTCACTGCATGATTAACGGGCTGGACAGTATCGGCCTGACGCTGCAGCACGAAGCGGATATTTCCCGCTACGAGGCGCAGCAACCCGCCTTTCTGAACTGATATTAATCACCCGCCGCCAGGCGGGTGTTTTTTTATTATTAATAACCGCTTACCAGTAGCCCAGCCACTTCCACCAAGCCCCACCAATCAATATCCAAATCAGCAGGTTGACCACGCTCATCACAAAGCCGGCTTTCCACCACTCACCCAAGGTCGCATAGCCGGAGCCAAAGACAATCGGTGCCGTGCCGGTACCGTAGTGGGTCAGCGACATCATCAGCGAGGAAGAGAACGCCAGGATCAAGCCCAGCAGCGCGGGTGGAGCACCCAGTGCAATGCCGGCGGCAAAGAACGCGGCAAACATGGCGGTAACGTGCGCGGTGGTGCTGGCAAAGAAGTAATGCGAATACAGATAGATAAGGGTCAATAGGATGGTGCCGCCAATCCAACTCATTCCCATATGATCAATCCCACTGCCCACGGTTTGTGACAGCCAACCAATCAACCCCAACTTGCCGAGGAAGCTGGCCATCATCACCAACGCGGAGAACCACACCACCGTGTCCCAGGCCCCCTTGTGCTTGAGCACATCTTCCCAGCTCAATACCCCGGTCGCGAGCAGCACCGCCAGACCAATCAGCGCCGCCGTGGTTGGGTTAACCGCCAGTGCCGGGCCGAAGATCATCGCCGGAATACCAGCCCACAGCACCAACAGCAGGGCAAACACCGCCAGCGTGATTTTCTCCGGCAGCGTTACCGGCCCCAGGGCCTGTAGCTTTTCACGAGCGAAACGCGGCGCGTCCGGGGTGCTTTTCACCTCCGGCGGGTAGAGCAGGTAAATCACCAAGGGCATGACAATCAGCGAACACAGCCCAGGCACCAGTGCGGCCACCGCCCACATGGACCAGGACAGCTCGAAGTTGCCATGAGTGCCCTTGGCAATCAGGCTGACGATCAACGGGTTCGGCGCGGTAGCGGTGATAAACATCGCTGAAGTGATCGGGTTGATATTGTAATTGACCAACGACAGATAGCGGCCAATCTTGCCGGAGGTATTGAGCTCGGGTTTGGAGCCGAAGCTGTCGGCAATCGACTTCATAATCGGATGGATAATCCCGCCGCCACGCGCGGTGTTACTTGGGGTCACCGGCGCCAGGGTGGTTTCCGCCAGCGTCAATGCATAGGCGATCCCCAGCGTCTTTTTACCAAACAGCGAGATGAAGTAATAACCGATACGCGCCCCCAGCCCGGTTTTGTTCAGGCTGAGTGAGATCATGATCGAAAAACCAATCAGCCAGATCAACTGGTTGGAGAACCCGCTGAGCGCGTCATTGAGCGCAGCACCGGGTTTGTCGGGGTTGGTGACGCCGGTTACCGCCACCAGTGCAATGGCCACGATGGAAACGGCACCTATAGGCATGGCTTTACCGATGATGGCGATGATGGTACCGATAAACAGCGCCAGCAAATGCCAGGCATTGGGTGCCACGCCCTCAGGCACCGGGATCACAAACCAGATGAGTAAAGCAGCGGCGACGGCACACAGAGAAGGGACGGGCTTGAGCGGCGTTAGTTTATCCATAACATACCCACTTTTCTAAACGGAACGGCATCTTGGCAGCAAGATGAGCGGGAACGCGCTCATCGCGTTCCGGGTCCGTTCAGCTTGGGGGGCGGGCGTAATGTTCTCAATGACATGCGTCAAGGTTGGTGACGTTTAAGCTCACACTTCCCGCACGCGGGCACTCATCCACAGCGCCACTACTGCCAGGATAGTCGCCAACCAGTAAACCGCATAGTGCCCCAGGTTTTCCACCAGCGCCCCCTGCAGCACCCCGGCTAGGATCACCCCGGTGGAAATACTGTTGGTAAACAGCGTGGTCGCCGCCCCCGGTCGTCCCGGCATCAGGTCCTGGAAATAGAGCATGCCAATACCGGCGATGATGCCGATAAATATGGCGTTGAACAGCTGTAATACCATCAGCGCCAGCTTAAATTTAAACACCACCAATCCGGCATAAAACAGGATACCGGCCGCCACGGCGAACAGCATCATATTGCGCTTGCCGAACCTTTTGACGTAGTAACCCGCCAGCAACATCGCCGGGATCTCCAGCCCGGCGGCCGTGCCCATCAGCAGCCCGGCAAGGTTTTCCGGCAGGCCCAAATCGGCGGTGATATACAGCGGCATATCGATGATATACATGGTATTGCAGGTCCACATCAGCATCGACGCAATAAACAAACGACGTACATCGCGGTTGCGCCAGGCGCTGACGGGGACCATCGGAACCGAAGCAGTAGCGTTCAGCTCCGTACTACTCGGCTCCGCACGTGGCACAGAAGGCAGGGTAAACCACACCAGCAATGCGCAAATCGCGAAGGTCGCAGCGGCAATCATGAACATCCAGGTAAATCCGTAGTTCAGCGCCAGCGTAAATGACAGCGGCGGGCCAATCACCCAGGCCAGCGACAGTTGTGCACGCATCACCGAGCTGAACATCACCACTTCGCGCGCCGAACTGTCTGCATATTCTCGTGCCAGCGCAAAAATCTGTGGCATCGCGGTATTGGCAATTGCCGACAGCAATACCCCGGCGGTGATCAGCGTCAGGTAGTCACGGTTAAAGGCAAACAGCAGGCAGTTACCGACCGCCATCAGGCAGCACAGCAAAATCAACTTGCGACGATCGCCGCGCGTATCCGAACGCTTGGCCAACAAGAAACTGACCGCGATGCCGACAATGGCGTTGACGGTATAGAACAGGCCAACCCACAGCGGCCGTACCTTAACCTCGGTGGTCAGGAACAGGCTCAGCGTCGGCGCCAAAAGCGCGCCGGCAATGCCGGAAAGAAAGGCAATCAGCAGGAATGCGGCAAAGACGGGATTAAAGCGGCGTGGCAGCCAGCGCTGACGTTTCATCTCTTCGTTCCTGACCCTAAAGCGGAAGACAGAACCTTAGGCTACGGTGGCAAAATTGCAAGAATATCCCCGCGACCGAGAATAAAAAAACCAGTGGGTATGACCCCACTGGCTGGTGAACAACACCATTACTCAGAAACTTTTTCTACCCGAGCCTCACAGATGCTCACGGTATTGCTTATCCGTCATGGAGTGGATGTCCCACTGGGTCAGGTGGGCCAGCATCTCCAGCCGCGCCTGTTCAGGCACCAGCCCCAGCCAATCGGCCCGCTGGCGACGCACCGCGCTGAAATAGCGCTGATAGAACTGTTTTGACAAGAAAACTTTCATCCGTCGCCCTCCCCCTTTCATTGAGGAAAATTATCGGCGTAATATAGGGAAAGATAAATTGATGGGTTGATGCCGGAGCGTTCCTCTTTTATGTCCACCTCCAGATTGCAACAGCAGTTCATTCGCCTGTGGCAGCGCTGCCACGGCGAGCCGACCGAAACCACCCTGCAGGAGCTGGCCGAAGTGCTCAGCTGTTCGCGCCGCCACGTGCGTTCGCTATTGGGGGCCATGCAGCACCAGGGCTGGTTAACCTGGCAGGCCGAGTCCGGGCGCGGCAAGCGTTCACGGCTCACCTTCCACTACACCGGCCTGGCACTGCAACAGCAGCGGGCGGAGGAATTGCTGGAGCAAGACCGTATCGATCAACTGGTGCAACTGGTCGGCGATAAAAACGTGGTGCGCCAAATGCTGCTATCGCAGCTGGGACGCAGCTTTCGTCAGGGGAAACACATCCTGCGGGTGCTCTACTATCGCCAGTTGTATAACCTGCTGCCCGGGTCGGCGCTGCGGCGCTCGGAAACCCATCTGGCACGGCAAATTTTCAGCGGCCTGACGCGCATAAATGAGGAAAATGGGGAACTGGAGTCTGATCTTTCGCATCACTGGCAAGCTTTGACCCCGCTGCATTGGCGTTTTTATCTCCGCCCGGCGATTCATTTTCACCATGGGCGCGAGCTGGAAATGGAGGATGTCATCAGTTCGCTCAATCGATTGATGCCGCAGCCGTTGTTTTCCCATATTGAACGTGTGACCTCACCGACGCCTTATGTGATCGACGTGCATTTGCACAGTCCCGATTACTGGCTGCCGTGGCTGCTGGGCAGCGTGCCCGCGATGATCCTGCCGCGCGAATGGCAGAGTCTGCCGGACTTCTCGCGCCACCCGGTGGGCACCGGACCATATAGCGTAGTACGCAACCACCGCAGCCAGATGAAAATCCACGCCTTTGACGATTACTTTGGCTACCGCGCGCTGATCGATGAGGTGAATATCTGGGTACTGCCGGAAGTGACCGAAGAACTGGTGCATTCCGGCGTCCAGTTGCAGGCGGACGACACCGGCAAAAACGAACTGGAAAGCCGGCTGGAAGAAGGCTGTTATTTCCTGCTGTTCGATCAGCGTTCGCCACTGGCGGCCGATCCGGCCATTCGCAGTTGGCTGTGCGAGTTGATCAACCCCATTGCGCTGCTGAGCAATGCCGGCCCGGTCTATCAACGCTATTGGTCGCCGGCCTACGGCCTTCTGCCGCGCTGGCATCACAACCGCGCACTGGCACAATTGCCCAAACCGGACGGGTTGACCGAGCTGACGTTGACTTACTACAGCGAGCACTCGGAGTTTCACGCCATTCAATTGGCGATCGAGCCCCTGCTGGCGCAGCAGGGTATCAAGCTGAAGATCCAGGCCGTGGATTACGACACCTGGCATAAAGGCGAAGCCATCAGCGATCTGTGGCTCGGCAGCGCCAACTTCTATCTGCCGCTGGAGTTCTCGCTGTTCGCCACCCTGTATGAACTGCCGCTGATGCAGCACTGCATGAACGAAGATCTCGCTGAGGATGCCGCGTTGTGGCGCGCCAATAGCCTGCCGCTGGCCGATTTTTGCCAGCGCCTGGTCAGCAATCATCAGTTACACCCGCTGTTCCACCACTGGTTGCAATTGCACGGCCAGCGCAGCATGCGCGGCGTACGGATGAATACCCTGGGCTGGTTTGATTTTAAATCCGCCTGGTTTGCGCCGCCGGAAGCATAAGCGCCTTTCACCGACGCCCGTTAGTCTTTACAATGACGCCGTCTCAACGGGGTGCAAAATGCGGCGTGCCGATTTTGCTGAGAACAAACCCGTCGAACCTGATCCGGTCAATACCGGCGGAGGGATTTGAGCCCAGCGAACCGGCAGCCGCCGCTCGCCCCCTCAGATACCCTTGCCCCCCTAAATTTTCAGGAGTGCAAAGTGGTCAAAAAAAGCCTGCCCTTGTTACTGTTGTTGTGCGCCGCACCGGTGTTCGCCAAACCGGTACTGACGGTCTACACCTATGATTCTTTCGCTGCCGACTGGGGCCCTGGCCCGGCGGTCAAAAAAGCCTTTGAAGCCCAGTGCGACTGTGAGCTGAAGTTTGTCGCGCTGGAAGACGGCGTTTCGCTGCTTAACCGCCTGCGCATGGAAGGAAAAAACAGCGCCGCCGATGTGGTGTTGGGGCTGGACAACAATTTGCTGCAGGCCGCGCAACAAACCGGTTTATTTGCGCCAAGCGACGTCGACAGCACTAAGCTGAGCGTGCCCGGCGGCTGGCAGGATAAAACCTTCGTGCCTTATGACTACGGCTACTTTGCCTTCGTTTACAACAAAGAAAAACTGAAGAACCCGCCCAAAAGCCTGCAGGAACTGGTCGACAGTGACCAGAACTGGAAGGTGATTTACGAAGATCCGCGTACCAGCACGCCGGGCCTCGGCCTGCTGTTGTGGATGCAGAAAGTCTATGGCGACAAGGCTCCCGAAGCCTGGCAAAAGCTGGCAAAGAAAACCGTCACCGTGACCAAGGGCTGGAGTGAGGCTTACGGCCTGTTCCTGAAAGGCGAAGGCGACCTGGTACTCAGCTACACCACCTCTCCGGCCTACCATCTGATTGAAGAAAAGAAAGACAGCTACGCCGCCGCTAACTTCAGCGAAGGCCACTACCTGCAGGTCGAGGTGGCAGGCAAACTCAAGGCCGGCAAACAGCCGGAGTTGGCAGAGCGCTTTATGCAATTTATGGTGACCCCGGCATTCCAGAACAGCATTCCCACCGGCAACTGGATGTATCCGGTGATCAAAACCCAGCTACCGGCCGGGTTTGAGCAAATGACCGTACCGCAGACCGCGTTGCAATACAGCGCTGAAGAAGTGGCCAAACAACGCGGCAACTGGATCCGGGCATGGCAAACCGCCGTCAGCCACTGATCCCACGCTGGCTATGGCCGGGGCTGCTGGCTTCCGGTCTGATCCTGACCATCGCCGTACTGGCGATGGGTTCGCTGTGGCGACACGCGCCCGAAAGCGACTGGCAGGGTCTGTGGCAGGACAGCTACCTGTGGCACGTGGTGCGTTTCACCTTCTGGCAGGCGTTGCTGTCGGCACTGATCTCGGTGCTGCCCGCTATCCTGCTGGCGCGAGCGCTGTTCCGTCGCCGTTTCCCTGGCCGCCAATTGCTGCTACGGCTGTGCGCCATGACGCTGGTGCTGCCGGTACTGGTGGCGGTGTTCGGTCTGCTCAGTGTTTATGGCCGACAAGGCTGGCTGGCCGCAATATGCGGTTGGCTCGGCATTAACTACAGTTTCTCCCCCTATGGCCTGCAGGGCATTCTGTTGGCCCATATGTTCTTCAACCTGCCGCTGGCGACCCGCCTGCTGTTACAGGCGCTGGAAAACATTCCGGTCGAACAGCGTCAACTGGCTGCGCAGCTTGGCATGAGCGGGCGGCAGCAGTTCCGCTTTGTCGAGTGGCCGGCACTACGCCGCCAGATCCTGCCGAGCAGTGCGCTGATCTTTATGCTGTGCTTTGCCAGTTTCGCCACCGTATTGTCACTGGGCGGCGGGCCGCAGGCCACCACCATCGAATTGGCGATCTACCAGGCGCTCAGCTACGACTACGATCTCAGCCGTGCCGCGTTATTGGCACTGATCCAACTGGCCTGTTGCCTGGGGCTGGTGGTGCTCAGCCAGCGGTTAAGCCAGGCATTGCCGGTCGGCAATACTCACGCCCAAGTCTGGCGTAATCCGGAAGACAACCTGCGGCGTCGCGTTAGCGATTTTCTGCTGATCGCTGCCGCCCTGCTATTGCTGCTACCCCCACTGCTGGCGGTGATTGCCGACGGTGCCAACCAAAGCCTGGTCAGCGTGCTGCAACAGCCTGTGCTGTGGCAGGCGTTATTTACCTCATTACGCATTGCTCTCGGTGCCGGCGTACTGTGCGTGCTACTGACCATGATGCTGCTGTGGAGCAGTCGTGAGCTGAAGCTGCAACAGCGGCTACGCTGGGGCCAACGACTTGAGCTAAGTGGCATGGTGATCCTGGCAATGCCAGGCATCGTGCTGGCGACCGGTTTCTTCCTGCTGTTGAGTGACACCGTCGGGCTGCCGCAGTCGCCGTATGCGCTGGTGATCCTTACCAATGCACTGATGGCGGTGCCCTACGCGCTGAAAGTGCTGGAAAACCCGATGCGCGACCTGGCCGAACGCTACAACCCACTGTGCCTGTCGCTGGATATCCACGGCTGGCAGCGGCTGCGGCTTATCGAACTGAAAGCATTGCGCCGCCCACTGGCCCAGGCGCTGGCCTTCGCCTGCGTACTGTCGATTGGCGATTTCGGCGTCGTCGCCCTGTTCGGCAACGAGCACTTCCGCACTCTGCCTTACTACCTGTATCAACAGATCGGTGCCTATCGCAGCAATGATGGCGCGGTCACCGCCCTGTTGTTGCTGCTGTTGTGCTTCCTGCTGTTTACCCTGATTGAACGCTTACCGGGCCGCCATGATAGAGCTTGAAAAACTGACCTACCTGTATGAACACCTGCCGATGCGCTTTGACCTGCACATTGCGCCTGGCGAACGTGTTGCGGTGCTTGGCCCCAGCGGCGCGGGCAAAAGCACGCTGCTCAGCCTGATTGCCGGGTTCCTGCCGGCTGCCAGCGGCAGGTTGCGGCTCGACGGCAGCGATCACACCGCCACGCCACCGGCCAAACGCCCGGTCTCGATGCTGTTTCAGGAAAACAACCTGTTTGCTCACCTGAGGGTAGAGCAGAATATCGGGCTGGGTCTGGATCCGGGGTTGCGGCTGAATAACGATCAAAAGCAGCAATTAGCGCAAATTGCTCGCCAGGTGGGACTGGAAGAACATCTGTCGCGTCTGCCGTCCCAGCTTTCTGGTGGCCAACGCCAACGTGCCGCTTTGGCGCGCTGTCTGATCCGCCAGCGGCCGATCCTGCTGCTCGACGAACCTTTTTCGGCGCTCGATCCGGCATTACGCAATGAGATGCTGCAACTGCTGCAAGAGGTGTGCGACCAACGTAACCTGACGCTGCTGATGGTATCGCACAATCTGGATGACGCCGCGCGTATCGCCCCGCGTACCCTGCTGGTGGTCGATGGCCGTATTTTTTACGACGGCCCAACGCAGGCGTTGCTGGACGGCAGCGCACCGGAAGCCAGGGTGCTGGGCATTTCACACAAACCGTGATCTGCAGCGCGTTTTTTATGCTGCGCAAATAAACCTGTTGTGTGAATTTTGCGCCTGTGGTTTTATAAAAACCTGACTTTTTTTACTGATGATAAGGTTCCTTGTGATCGCATCCTCGCTGACTTCGACCCTACTAGTTACCGCGCTACCAGCCGCGGTGATGGTCGTCGTGCGTGTGGTGGTGGTCGTCGGCAATGCGCCGTAGGGTCCGAATCAACGCATCGATTCCCAAACCCCGCCGGCGCAAACCGGGCGGGGTTTTTAGTTTCAGTCCCCTGCCCAGAAAAGCGAACCGGCCTTGAGAAAGGATAGGAACATGGCAATTTCGGGCACGCCACAGCAAGGCAACAGCTTCACCGGCGCACAGTTGATCGTCCACCTGTTGGAACGTCAGGGCATCACCACCGTTGCCGGCATTCCCGGCGGCGCTGCACTGCCGCTGTATGACGCACTGAGCCAAAGCACCCGCATTCATCACGTACTGGCCCGCCACGAACAGGGCGCGGGCTTTATGGCACAGGGCATGGCACGCGCCAATGGCAAGGCGGCGGTGTGTATCGCCTCCAGCGGGCCGGGTGCCACCAACCTGGTCACCGCTATCGCCGACGCCAAGCTCGATTCCATCCCGCTGGTGTGTATCACCGGCCAGGTACCCTCTTCGATGATCGGTACCGACGCCTTCCAGGAAGTTGATACCTACGGCATCTCGATTCCTATCACTAAGCACAACCATTTGGTTCGCGATATCCGTGAACTGCCGCAGGTGATCTGCGACGCGTTCCGTATTGCCGAATCCGGCCGCCCTGGCCCGGTGTGGATCGATGTGCCGAAAGACGTGCAAACCGCGGTGATCACTCTGGATGAACTGCCGCCGATAGCTATTCCCGACGCGGCACCGGCCTTCGAGACCGCAGCCGTAGCGCAGGCCGCCGCGATGATCAACCGGGCCAAACGCCCGGTGCTGTACCTGGGCGGTGGCATCATTTGCGCCAATGCTTACCAACAGGCGATTGAGCTGGCGGAACGCGCCAACCTGCCGACCACCATGACGCTGATGGCGTTGGGTGCCATGCCGGTGCAGCACCCGCTGTCGCTGGGTATGCTGGGGATGCATGCCGCACGCAGCACCAACTTTATTCTGCAAGAGGCCGATCTGCTGATCGTACTGGGTGCCCGCTTTGACGATCGGGCGATTGGCAAAACCGAACAGTTCTGTCCGAACGCCGCCATCATTCACGTGGATATCGACCGTGCCGAACTGGGCAAGGTCAAGCAGGCCAACATTGCCATTCACGCCGACGTTGGCCAGGTATTGCAACAGCTGTTACCACAGATTGAGGCACAGCCGCGCAGCGAATGGCTGGAGACCGTCAACGGCCTGAAGCGCGAGTTCCCGTTCAGCATGCCGAATGCCGAAGATCCTCTGAGCCACTATGGGCTGGTGCTGGCTGCTGCGCGCTGCGTGGATGAAAGCGCCATTATCACCACCGATGTCGGCCAGCATCAGATGTGGGTGGCGCAGGCCTACCCGCTGAGCCGTCCGCGCCAGTGGCTGACCTCCGGCGGATTGGGCACCATGGGCTTCGGTCTGCCGGCAGCGATAGGTGCAGCCCTGGCCGAACCGCAGCGCAAGGTACTGTGCTTCTCCGGTGACGGCAGCCTGATGATGAACATTCAGGAAATGGCCACCGCCGTCGAGCATGATCTGGACGTGAAAATTATCCTGATGAACAACCAGGCGTTGGGGCTGGTGCATCAGCAGCAAACGCTGTTCTACCAGCAGCGCATCTTTGCCGCCGCCTATCCCAAGCGTACCGACTTTATCAAGATTGCCGCCGGTTTCGGGCTGGACACCTGTGATTTGAACGCCGCAGAAGATCCGCAAGCCGCGCTGGCCGAGGCGATCCAACGGCCTGGTCCTTGTCTGATCCACGCGCTGATTGATATCAATGAAAAAGTCTTCCCGATGGTGCCGCCGGGTGCCGCCAACATCGACATGATTGGAGAATAAGCCATGTCAGAACAATTGAATAATCCACAGGTGATCCTGGAACTGACGGTACGTAACCATCCCGGCGTGATGTCGCACGTGTGCGGCCTGTTTGCCCGCCGCGCCTTCAATGTAGAGGGTATTTTGTGTCTGCCGCTGAAAGACGGCAAACAGAGCCGTATCTGGCTATTGGTGGCGGACGATCAGCGGCTGATGCAGATGATAAGCCAGGTAGAAAAACTCGAAGATGTACTGCAGGTAAAACGCCACAGCGAGGACGTGCGGGTGTTTGAACAGTTGGAGGCCTTCTTCCAGTAATCTAAAGTTGTCTTTGAACCCGAGATACCCGGGCCTAGCGCACCGAGGGGCGCTCCGGCGGACAAGCCGCTACGACCCCTTCGGCACGCTCTCCCTAATAACGGGCTTTGTCACAGTCTGGGGCGAATAACCCCTTGTCACTGACCGGACAGCACCTTCCACAGCAAATGCCGGTAAACCGGCATCAGCGGCTGCAGGGACAGGTAATAAAAGGTGCCGAACGCCAGGATCCAGCTCAACACGCAGGCTATCCGCAGCCGCAGTGGCGACAGCCAGCGGCTCAAGCGGTCATTGCTGCGTTTACCTTCACGCCACCAGCGCCAGCTCAGCCAGGCGGCCAGCCAAATCAGCATCGCCACGGCAAACAGCAGCCATTTGAATAAGGCACTGTTGGCGCTGGCAGGAATGTCGATGGCCACGCCGGCCAGAATGCCCGGGAAGAAATAGACCGGCGGCCAGGTGATACAGCCGATAATGTTCGGCAATGCGAATTTGTACGGCGGCAAGTCCAGCATTCCGGCCACCATCGGCACCAGCGGGCGCGTCGGACCGACAAAACGACCAATCAAAACGGTTGCCATACTATGTTGATGCAGCGCGTGCTCGGTCTTGTCGAGCATCGCCTTGTTCTTTTTCAGGAACGACCAGCGGTGCAGCGGCCCCTTGAAAGCGCGGCCGATAAAGTAGGAGATCCAGTCCCCCAGCAGGCAACCGACGATCCCCGCCGCCCAGGCATAATAGAAGTCCACCTGGCCACTGCCGATCAGCGCGCCGATGCTGGCCATCATCACCGTACCGGGCAGCAACAGCCCTACCAGCGCCAGAGATTCCAGAAACGCGACGAACATGACCACCATCAGAGTGAAAGCCAAAGACTGGGTAATCAAATGCTGTAAATAGGCTTCCATTAAACCTCTGTTGGTTATCCAAAGCGCGTGGGCGTGGGATTGTCAGGTGCGGCCGGGAACGAGTCAACCGGTGAATTGTATGCGTTTTTGGCAGAACTGTGCGGCAATGGACAATTACTGTATAAAAACCCATACTATAACTTATGTCTTCTCCCTTATAGCTTAGCTTGTCAGGAACAGCGCGATGTCACTCCAACAGGGTTTCTTGCTCACCCGCCACTGGCGTGATACACCCGCCGGCACCGAGGTGGAGTTTTGGCTGGCGACCGACAGCGGCCCGCAGCAACTTCGCCTGGCACCGCAGACTTCGGTCGCCTTTATCCCGGCCGAACAGCGCCAACGCGCCGAGCTGTTACTGCGGGAAGAGCGGCAATGGGAGCTAAAACCGTTGCCGCTGACCGATTTCCATCATCGCCCGGTGTTGGGGCTGTATTGCCGTCAGCATCGTCAGTTGATCAAACTGGAAAGGCTGCTGAAAGACGGCGGCGTTAACCTCTATGAGGCCGATATTCGCCCGCCGGAACGCTACCTGATGGAGCGTTTTATCACCGCACCGGTCTGGTTCAGCGGCCAGGCCAACGGCAATGGCCCGTTGATCAACGGGCAAATGAAACCGGCACCGGAATACCGCCCGACCTTGAAACTGGTCTCGCTGGACATTGAAACCACCGCCCACGGCGAGCTGTACTCGATCGCGCTGGAAGGTTGCGGTCAGCGCCAGGTGTACATGCTCGGGCCGGCGAACGGGGGCAATGAAGCGCTGGATTTTGACCTGGAGTACTGCGTCAGCCGCCCGCAAATGCTGGAACGGCTGAATCAGTGGCTGGAGCGGCACGATCCCGATGCCATCATTGGCTGGAACCTGGTGCAGTTCGATTTACGGGTGCTGCAAAAACACGCTGAGCGTTACCAAATTCCGCTAAAACTGGGCCGCGGTGGCAACCTGCTCGAATGGCGTGAACACGGCTTCAAACAGAACCACTTTTTCGCCTCCGCTGCCGGTCGGTTGATAATCGACGGTATCGAGGCGCTGAAATCCGCCACCTGGAACTTCCCTTCTTTCAGCCTCGAACATGTGTCGCAGACGCTGTTGGGCGAAGGCAAGTCGATCGACAATCCCTACCAGCGAATGGCAGAAATCGACCGGCGCTTCGCCGAAGATAAACCAGCGCTGGCACGCTACAACCTCAAAGACTGCGAACTGGTGACGCAAATCTTCGCCAAGACCGATTTGCTGACCTTCCTGCTGGAGCGCGCCACGGTGACCGGATTGGCGGCCGACCGCAGCGGCGGTTCCGTCGCCGCATTCAGCAATCTGTATATGCCGCGCATGCACCGGCTGGGTTTTGTCGCCCCCAACCTTGGCGAGCAGCCGGAAGAGCACAGCCCCGGCGGCTTTGTGATGGATTCACAGCCCGGCCTGTATGACTCGGTGCTGGTGCTCGATTACAAGAGCCTGTACCCGTCGATCATCCGTACCTTCCTGATCGACCCGGTCGGACTGGTTGAAGGCATGCAACACCCCGGCGATGTCGATTCGGTGCCCGGTTTCCGCCATGCCCGTTTCTCGCGCAGCAAACACTGCCTGCCGGCGATCGTCGAGCAGATCTGGCAGGGCCGCGAAGCGGCCAAACGTCAGCAGAACAAAGCCTTGTCCCAGGCATTGAAGATCATCATGAACGCGCTGTACGGCGTATTGGGATCGAGCGGTTGCCGTTTCTTCGATCCCCGTCTGGCCTCGTCGATCACCCTGCGCGGCCATGAGATCATGCGCCAGACGCGCGAACTGATCGAGGCTCAGGGTTATCAGGTGATCTACGGCGATACCGACTCCACCTTCGTCTGGCTCAAACAGCCGCATGACGAGCAGCAGGCAGCGCAAATAGGCCGGACATTGGTTGAACAGGTGAACCAATGGTGGCAACAGCATTTGCAACAACAGTATGGGTTGGAGAATGCGCTGGAACTGGAGTTCGAAACCCATTACTCACGTTTCCTGATGCCCACCATTCGCGGTGCCGAACAGGGCAGTAAAAAACGTTATGCCGGACTGATCGCCAAACCGGACGGCAGCGAAGAGATGGTGTACAAAGGGCTGGAAACGGTACGCACCGACTGGACCCCGCTGGCGCAGCAGTTCCAGCAGCTGCTTTACCAACGTATTTTCAAACGCCAGCCGTATCAGGATTTTGTGCGTGAATACGTTCGCCAAACGCTTAACGGCGATTTCGACGATCGGCTGGTCTACCGCAAGCGCCTGCGCAGAAAGCTCGACGAATATCAACGCAACGTCCCACCACATGTCCGCGCAGCCCGCATCGCCGACGACTATAATCGTCAGCAGGGGCGACCGCTGCAATACCAGAACGGCGGCTGGATCAGCTATGTGATGACCGTGGCCGGGCCGGAACCGCTGGAAACCCAGCAGTCGGCGATTGATTACCCCCATTATCTGGAGCGCCAGTTGGAACCGGTGGCAGACGCTATACTGCCATTTTTGCATGACGATTTTACTACGCTGGTGACCGGGCAGATGGGCCTGTTTTAGCATTCAGCCCACTCTGCGGGTTTTGCGAAGGGTTAAAAAAATTCATCGGGTTTTGCAGGTGACGAACGCGCCGCCTTCCATTACCATAGCGCCCTTCCCAAATTCTGGACCACACTCCACCCATGCCGTCTCACGATGTATGCATGGGGTGAATAGCTATTGCCCGCCATATTAAAATAAATCGGGATTAGCAACGTTTGATACGGGTGCCGCGGCCCTTTCGCCCGGTAACAAGACTTACTTAAAGAATCGAGCCGACAATATATGCCTTTTACACTTGGTCAACGCTGGATCAGCGACACGGAAAGCGAATTAGGACTGGGAACCGTCGTGGCGCTGGATACGCGCATGATTACCCTGCTTTTCCCCGCCACCGGCGAAAACCGCCTCTATGCCAGAAATGACTCGCCAATCACCCGCGTGATGTTCAACCCGGGCGACACCATCAGCAACCACGAAGGTTGGGAGCTGCAGGTGGAAGAGGTCAAAGAGGAAAACGGCTTGCTGACCTATATTGGCACCCGCCTGGATACCCAGGAAAGCGGTGTGGCAATGCGTGAAGTGCTGCTGGACAGCAAACTGACCTTCAGCAAGCCACAGGACCGTCTGTTTGCCGGCCAGATCGACCGTATGGACCGTTTCGCCCTGCGTTTCCGTGCGCGCAAATACCAGAGCGAGCAGTATCGCCTGCCATTTGCCGGCCTGCGCGGCATGCGCGCCAGCCTGATCCCGCACCAGTTACATATCGCCTATGAAGTCGGCCAGCGCCATGCGCCGCGCGTGCTGTTGGCAGATGAGGTGGGTTTGGGTAAAACCATCGAAGCCGGGATGATCATTCACCAGCAATTGCTGGCAGGCCGTGCCGAGCGCGTACTGATCGTGGTGCCGGAAACCCTGCAGCACCAGTGGCTGGTCGAAATGATGCGCCGCTTCAACCTGTATTTCTCGCTGTTCGACGACAGCCGTTACTCCGAGGCCAAGCTCGACAGCAGCAACCCGTTTGAAACCGAACAGTTGGTGATCTGCTCGCTGGACTTCGTCCGTCGCAACAAACTGCGCCTGGAAGAGCTGGCCGACGCCCAGTGGGATCTGCTGGTGGTCGATGAAGCCCACCATCTGGCCTGGAGCGAAGAGGCACCAAGCCGCGAGTATCAGGTCATCGAACAACTGGCTGAGCACATTCCCGGCGTGCTGCTGCTGACCGCCACCCCGGAACAGCTCGGCCAGCAAAGCCACTTCGCCCGCTTGCGCCTGCTGGATCCGAACCGTTTCCACGATTACCAGGATTTTGTCGCCGAACAGCAAAAATATCGCCCGGTGGCCGATGCCGTCACCCTGCTGCTGAGCGGTGAACGCCTGGCCGATGACAAACTGAACCTGCTGGGCGAACTGATCGACGAGCAGGATATCGAACCGCTGCTGAAAGCGGCCAACAGCGACAGCGACAACAGTGAGCAGGCGCGTCAGGAACTGGTCACCATGCTGATGGACCGCCACGGCACCAGCCGCGTGCTGTTCCGTAACACCCGTAACGGCGTCAAGGGCTTCCCGCACCGTTTCCTGCACCAGATCAAACTGCCGCTGCCGACCCAGTATCAGACCGCGATTAAAGTGTCCGGCATCATGGGCGCGAAGAAAACCGTTGAGGCGCGCGCGCGCGATATGCTGTATCCGGAGCAAATCTATCAGGAATTCGAAGGCGAGAACGCCACCTGGTGGAACTTCGATCCGCGCGTTGAATGGTTGCTGAACTACCTGGTGGCCAACCGCCACGAGAAAGTACTGGTGATCTGCGCCCACGCCGCCACCGCGCTGCAGCTTGAACAAGTGCTGCGTGAACGTGAAGCGATCCGCGCCGCGGTATTCCACGAAGGCCTGTCGATTATCGAACGCGACCGTGCCGCCGCTTACTTCGCCTCAGAAGAAGATGGCGCTCAGGTGCTGCTGTGCTCGGAGATTGGCTCAGAAGGCCGTAACTTCCAGTTCGCCAGCCACCTGGTGATGTTCGATCTGCCGTTCAACCCGGACCTGCTGGAACAGCGTATCGGCCGTCTGGACCGTATCGGCCAGATGCATGACATTCAGATCATGGTGCCTTATCTGGAAAACACCGCTCAGGCGGTGCTGGGCCGTTGGTTCCACGAAGGGCTGGATGCCTTCGAGCACACCTGCCCGACCGGCCGTACCATTTATGACAGCGGCTACGAGCAGCTGATTGGTTTCCTGGCGGCACCGACCGAGCAGGAAGGGCTGGATGAGTTCATTCACCACTGCCGTCAGCAGCACGACCACCTGAAAGTGCAACTGGAGCAGGGCCGTGACCGCCTGCTGGAAATGCACTCCAACGGCGGCGAGAAAGCGCAGGCGCTGGCAGAGGCTATCGCCAATCAGGACAACGACGTCAACCTGGTGGGCTTTGCGCTTAACCTGTTCGATATCGTCGGCATCAACCAGGACGATCGCAGCGATAACCTGATTGTCCTGACGCCATCCGACCACATGCTGGTACCGGACTTCCCGGGCCTGCCGCAGGACGGCTGCACCGTGACCTTCGATCGCGAACAGGCACTGTCGCGTGAAGATGCGCAGTTCGTCAGTTGGGAACACCCGATTATCCGCAACGGCCTGGATCTGATCCTGTCCGGCGATACCGGCAGCTGTGCGGTTTCCCTGTTAAAAAACAAAGCGTTGCCTGTCGGCACCCTGCTGGTCGAACTGGTCTACGTGGTAGAAGCTCAGGCGCCGAAGCATCTGCAACTGACCCGCTTCCTGCCACCGACGCCAATCCGTATGCTGATGGACCGCAAAGGGACCAATCTGGCGGCACAGGTTGAATTCGAAAGCTTCAACCGTCAGTTGAACGCGGTTAACCGCCATACCTCCAGCAAACTGGTCAATGCGGTGCAACAGGATGTGCATGCCATGCTGCAACAGGCGGAAAGCCTGGTTGAAGAGCAGGCACGCGCATTGATAGAGCAGGCGAAACAGGAAGCGGATGACAAGTTGAGCACCGAGCTGGCGCGTCTGGAAGCCCTGAAGGCGGTCAACCCGAACATCCGTGATGACGAAGTCGAAGCGCTGGAGTTCAATCGCAAGCAGGTGCTGGTAAACCTGAATGAAGCAGGATGGCGTCTGGATGCTATCCGTCTGGTGGTGGTAACTCACCAGTAACCTGCGCACAGGGGAACTTCGGTTCCCCTGTTGTCACTTTCAGCGGAGCCAATTAGATGGAACCCTACAATCCCCCGCAAGGCCCGATGCATATTCTGTATCAGGATGAGCACATTATGGTGGTCAACAAACCGAGTGGCCTGTTGTCGGTACCCGGCCGCGCCCCGGAAAATAAAGACAGCCTGATGACGCGCATCCTGGCGGATCACCCGGCGGCAGAATCGGTGCATCGCCTGGATATGGCGACCAGCGGTGTGATTGTGGTGGCGCTGAACAAGGCGGCAGAGCGTGAGCTTAAACGCCAGTTCCGCGATCGCGAGCCGAAGAAATCTTACATCGCCCGCGTATCGGGCCATCTGGAGCACGATGAAGGCCTGGTGGACTTACCGCTGATTTGTGACTGGCCGAACCGGCCGTTGCAGAAGGTGTGTTTCGAGACGGGCAAAGCGGCGCAAACCGAGTATCTGGTGCTGTCACGCGACGCCGATGGCAGCACGCGGGTAAAACTCATGCCGATTACCGGCCGCTCGCATCAGTTACGCGTGCATATGCTGGCGCTGGGCCACCCAATCCTCGGTGACGGTTTCTACGCCCCGCCAGAAGTCAAAGCCATGGCGCCCAGGTTACAGCTGCATGCCCAGGAACTGCGTATTACCCACCCGGCGTTCCAGACCCCCATGCACTTTCGCGCCGAGCCGGATTTCTGAGTGGGATTAAAGACGGGCCCAGCATGCTGGGCCCTTATCTGGCATTCAGGATCAGACTTACTTGAAGCCTTTCTCACGCTTGATCAGATCGTACGCTGCCTGAATTTCCTGCGCTTTCTGCTTGGCCATTTCCATCATTTGCGGCGGTAAACCTTTCGCCACCAGCTTGTCCGGATGGTGCTCGCTCATCAGCTTGCGGTAAGCGCGCTTGATGGTGGTGGCATCGTCGCTACTGCTGACACCCAGCACTTTGCAAGCATCATCCAGCGTTGGCCCACGTTGCGCCTGCTGGAAACCGCCGTGCGAATAACCGCCCTGCTGACCGCCGCCAAACTGGCGCCCGCCTTCCATCATGCTGAGGAATTGATCGAACTGCGCACGCGAAATACCCAGTTCTTCAGCAATCACATACAGCACCTGCCGCTCGTTGGGATGCAGCGAACCGTCGGCGAATGCCGCCTGGATTTGAATTTCCAGAAACATCCGAATCAGGTCAAAACGGCCGAAACAAATGCTGCGGAACTGCTGCAGCGTTTCTCTCAGCGGAAACTGACTCTGTTTGCCTTCACGAAATGCCTGCTGCGCCGCGGTTCGAGCTTCTCCGTGCAGTTGCAGACGATCCATAAACAGGCTGGCGATCTGAATATCCGCCTCGGTAACGCGTCCTTTTGATTTGGTCAGGTGACCCATCACCTGAAAAGTGGTGCGGAAAAACAGAGTTTGCCGCGTTTGCTGGCCGGAGAAAAAGCCCCGGCTACGCTTATTGCTGCGCGCAGTATCGATCATATGACCGACAATCAGCCCCAAAACTACACCCCAGAATCCCGCGCCAGCCCAAACGGCCACGATGACCCCGAGCAGTTTTCCCCAATACTGCATATACTCCTCAATTATCATGCCGAAAGCCGACTGCTCCCTTCCGTCTTAGGTAAGGGTTAAGGCGATTTTTCTCAGGATTTGGATTATCATACCTGTCATTTATCTTTGCGCCTATCGACGACGCAAGTAAACGGCCGGATTTAACACTAGCGCAACGCAGATGAGTAATATAGTCTCTGACCGTTTGCCGGACATGACGCCTCTGATGACGGAACACCAAAACCGCGTATGAAAAAAAGTTTCCCAACACTGCTGGCCACACTGATTTGGACGGCACTCTACAGCCAGCACGCTCTGGCTGACCTTGCTGAGCAATGCATGCTTGGCGTTCCTGTTTATGATAAACCGCTGGTCAGCGGCGATCCCAACAGCCTGCCTGTCACCATTCACGCCGATGACTCCCGCGCGGACTATCCGAAAAGTGCGCTGTTCACCGGTAACGTGAATATTGAACAAGGCAACAGCACCCTGACCGCCAAACAGGTGGAACTGAACCAGACGCAAAATCCGGGGCAGACCGATCCGGTGCGCACCGTGACCGCTACCGGTGACGTGCACTACAGCGACAATCAGATCAAGCTGAAAGGCCCGAAAGCCTGGTCGAACCTGAACAACAAAGATACCGACGTTTATGAGGGTGACTACCAGATGGTAGGCCGTCAGGGGCGTGGCGATGCCGACAAGATGAAGATGCGCGGCGCCAACCGTTATACCATTTTGGAAAACGGCACCTTTACCTCCTGTCTGCCCGGCGACGACAGCTGGAGCGTGGTCGGTACCGAAGTGATCCACGACCGCGAAGAGCAGGTGGCGGAAATCTGGAACGCCCGCTTTAAAATTGGCGGCGTGCCGGTTTTCTACAGCCCGTACCTGCAATTGCCGGTCGGTGATAAACGTCGCTCCGGTTTCCTGATCCCGAACGCAAAATATGGCAGCAGCAATGGCTTTGAATTTATGCTGCCGTATTACTGGAACATTGCGCCGAACTTCGACGCCACCATCACACCGCACTACATGTCCCGACGCGGCCTGCAGTTGCAGAACGAATTCCGCTATCTGGTGCAGCCGGGCCTGGGCCTGATGGAGTTCGACTGGTTGCCGAACGATAAGGAATACAGCAAGGACAACCCTGACGACAGTAAACGTTGGTTGTTCTACTGGAACCACAATGGGGTGATGGACCAGGTGTGGCGCTTCAACGTCGACTACACCAAGGTCAGCGATTCCAAATACTTTACCGATCTGGATTCAACCTACGGTTCCACCACCGACGGCTATGCGACGCAGAAATTCAGCCTCGGCTACGCCATCGATAACTGGGACGCGACGTTAAGCTCCAAACAGTTCCAGATCTACGACGATACTGACCGCAGCCAATCCGACTCTTATAAAGTTCAGCCACAGCTGGACCTGAACTACTATAAAGACGATCTCGGCCCGTTCGATTTCCGCATTTACGGCCAGGCGGCCAAGTTCATCAGCGTCAACCCATACAGCCCGGACGCCACTCGTCTGCATATGGAACCGTCGTTGAGCCTGCCGCTGACCAACGGCTGGGGCAGTCTGAACACCGAAGCCAAACTGCTGGCAACCCACTATCAGCAGGATATTCCAGACGGTTTTGCCGCCAACTACAAGAGCCGTACCGGTAACAATGCGCCAGGTCTTGAAGACTCGGTCAACCGCGTGTTGCCGCAGTTCAAGGTCGACGGCAAGATGGTATTCGACCGCCCAATGGATTGGTCCGAAGGCTATACCCAGACCCTGGAACCGCGCATGCAGTACCTGTATGTGCCGTATCGCGACCAGAGCAACATCTACACTTACGACACCACGCTGCTGCAAACCGACTACTCCGGTCTGTTCCGTGACCGTACTTACAGCGGCCTGGATCGCATCGCTTCACAGAACCGTGTTTCAACCGGTTTGACCACGCGAATTTATGATGACGCGCTGATTGAACGTTTTAACGCTTCCGTGGGTCAAATTTACTACTTCAGCCGTTCCCGTACCGGTGACCAAACCACGGGCTACGATAACAATGATGATACCGGCAGCCTGGCCTGGGCCGGTGACACCTATTGGAAGATTGACGATCGTTGGGGCCTGCGTGGCGGCCTGCAGTATGACACGCGCCTTAATAGCGTTTCATTGGGCAACGGCGTACTGGAATACCGTCAGGATTCTGAACGCGTCCTGCAGTTGAACTACCGTTACGCCACGCCGGAGTATATTGAAACGGCACTGAACACCACGCAGGTTCCGGCCTATCAGGACGGTATTTCGCAGGTGGGCGTCACCGGCAGTTGGCCAATCGCCGATCGTTGGGCCGTCGTTGGGGCTTATTACTACGACACCCGTGCCAAGCAGTCCGCCGATCAGTTGCTCGGTGTGAAGTACAACACCTGCTGCTGGGCAGTGACCTTGGGCTATGAGCGTAAGATCACCGACTGGAATGGCAGCAACAATACCAGCGTTTATGACAACAAAGTTTCGTTCAACGTCGAACTGCGTGGCCTGAGCAGCGATCACAGTCTGGGCTCCGCGGAAATGTTGCGTTCCGGCATTCTGCCTTACCAGCGTGCATTTTGATGCTTTGTAACACTTTGAAAACGAGAACTTTAACCCGCATTTGCGGATTACATAATGGGAAATGTATGAAGAACTGGAGAACGCTTATTCTCGGATTGGTGGTTTGTGCCAATACCGCGTTCGCAGCACCCCAAGAAGTGGATAAAGTCGCCGCCGTCGTGGATAACGGCGTGGTCCTTGAGAGCGACGTAAGCACCCTGTTGCAGTCGGTGAAACTCAATGCACAGCAGGCCGGCCAGCAATTGCCGGATGACAAAACGCTTCGTCACCAGATCCTTGAGCGTCTGATTATGGATAACATCCAGCTGCAGATGGCCAAGAAAATGGGGATCAACGTTTCTGACGCCGATCTGGACAAAGCCATCGGCAACATCGCCGCACAGAACAAAATGAGCATCGATCAGATGCGCAGCCGTCTGGCGTATGAAGGCCTGAACTACAACACCTACCGTTCGCAGATCCGCAAGGAAATGCTGATTTCTGAGGTGCGTAACAATGAAGTGCGCCGCCGCGTCACTATCCTGCCGCAGGAAGTGGACTCACTGGCCGCCCAGGTTGGCGCTCAAAACGGTAGCGATACCGAAATGAACATCAGCCACATCCTGATCCCGCTGCCGGAAAACCCGTCGCAGGCGCAGGTAGACGACGCGGAAGCGCTGGCTAAAAAACTTATGGGTGAAATCAACGGCGGCGCCGACTTCGGCAAGCTGGCAATCTCCTACTCTGCCGACTCCCAGGCGCTGAAAGGCGGCAACATGGGCTGGGGCAAACTGCAGGAGATCCCGACCCTGTTCGCCGAAAGACTGGTTAACGCCAAAAAAGGCGATGTGGTTGGGCCAATCCGCTCCGGCGTCGGCTTCCACATCCTGAAAGTGAATGATATCCGTGGTGCCAACCAGTCGGTATCTGTTACCGAGGTTCACGCTCGTCACATTCTGCTGAAACCTTCTGTGGTGCTGACTGACGATCAGGCACGTGCCAAGTTGCAAGAGGTGGCCGAAGCCATCAAGAGCGGTCGCGCCAAGTTTGCTGACGAAGCCAAACAGCTTTCTCAGGATCCAGGTTCTGCATTGCAGGGCGGCGATCTGGGCTGGGCTTCTCCAGACATCTACGATCCGGCCTTCCGTGACGCGTTGATGAAGCTGAGTAAAGGCGAAGTCAGCCAACCGGTGCATTCTTCCTTCGGCTGGCACCTGATTCAGTTGCTGGATACGCGTCAGGTAGACAAAACCGATGCGGCGCAGAAAGATCGCGCTTACCGCATGCTGTTCAACCGCAAGTTTGCTGAAGAAGCGCAGACCTGGATGCAGGAACAACGTGCTCAGGCTTACGTGAAGATCCTTGACGGTAATGCACAACAATAATCGCATCGTAATCACCCCCGGCGAGCCTGCCGGGGTTGGGCCGGATTTGGTGGCAGCGCTGGCGCAACAGGATTGGCCTGTTGAACTGGTGGTGTGCGCGGATCCGGCCTTGTTGCTTGAACGCGCCCGGCAGTTAGACCTGCCGCTGCAACTGCGCACCTATCAGCCACAGCAACCTGCTCAGCCGCAGCGCGCGGGTACCTTGACGGTGTTGCCGGTCGCTACCGCTCATCCGGTAGTAGCGGGTGAGTTGAACGTAGGTAACAGTGCCTACGTGGTAGAAACCTTGGCGCGTGCCTGTGACGGTTGTCTGAACGGTGAATTCGCCGCGCTGATCACCGGCCCGGTGAACAAGGGCGTCATCAACGACGCCGGCGTGCCGTTCATTGGCCATACCGAATTCTTTGCCGATCGCAGCGGTTGCGATCGCGTGGTGATGATGTTGGCGACCGAAGAGCTGCGCGTGGCGCTGGCGACCACCCACCTGCCCTTACTGGCGGTGCCTGGCGCTATCACCCGGCAAAGCCTGCATGAAGTCATCCGCATTCTCGACCACGACCTGAAAACCAAATTTGGCCTCGCCCAACCGCAGATCTACGTCTGTGGCTTGAACCCGCATGCCGGGGAAGGCGGCCATATGGGACGTGAAGAGATAGATACCATCATCCCGGCGCTCGACGCGCTGCGTGCTGAAGGTATCACTCTGATCGGCCCACTGCCGGCAGACACCCTGTTCCAGCCCAAGTATCTGCAACATGCCGATGCGGTGCTGGCGATGTATCACGATCAGGGTCTACCGGTGCTAAAATACCAAGGGTTCGGCCGGGCGGTAAATATTACCCTCGGTTTGCCTTTTATCCGTACCTCGGTCGACCACGGTACCGCTTTGGAACTGGCCGGCACCGGCACCGCCGATGCAGGCAGTTTTAAAACGGCCTTGAATCTCGCCATTAAAATGATAATTAATTGTAATGAATAATAAAGTCCACCAAGGGCACTTTGCCCGCAAACGCTTTGGACAGAACTTTTTAACCGATCAGTTTGTCATCGACAGCATTGTCTCCGCCATTCACCCGATGCCGGGTGAAGCGGTAGTTGAAATCGGTCCCGGCCTGGGCGCACTGACCGAGCCGGTCGGCGCACGCATGGATCGCATGACGGTGATTGAGCTGGACCGCGATTTGGCGGCCCGCCTGGCAAATCACCCACAGCTGAAAGACAAACTGACCATTCACCAGCAAGATGCCATGACGGTGAACTTTGCCGAAATGGCCGAACAGGCTGGCCAGCCGCTGCGCGTGTTTGGTAACCTGCCGTATAACATTTCGACGCCGCTGATGTTCCACCTTTTCAGCTATACTCAGGCCATTCGCGACATGCACTTTATGTTGCAGAAAGAAGTGGTTAACCGCCTGGTTGCCGGCCCGAACAGCAAGGCCTACGGGCGTTTGACCGTAATGGCGCAGTACTACTGCAACGTTATTCCGGTGCTGGAAGTGCCACCGACCTCCTTCACCCCGGCACCGAAAGTGGATTCCGCCGTGGTGCGTCTGGTGCCACACCTGGTGAACCCGAACCCGGTAGGCGACGTGCGGATGCTGAGCCGTATCACCACTCAGGCGTTCAACCAACGCCGGAAAACCGTCCGTAACAGCCTGGGCGACCTGTTCACCCCAGAGCAACTGACGGAGTTGGGTATCGATCCGATACTGAGAGCAGAGAATATTTCTGTGGCGCAATACTGTAAGCTGGCCAACTGGCTTTCAGCCAATCCCGCGCCGCAGCAATAAGGAGTAGTGGTCATGATTGATTCGCCCCGCGTATGTATTCAGGTACAAAGTGTCTATGTGGAATCACAGTCGATACCTGAGGAAGAACGTTACGTCTTCGCTTATACCATCACCATCCGCAATTTGGGGCGTTTCAATGTGCAACTGCTGGGCCGCTACTGGCTGATCACCAACAGCAATGGCCGTCAGACCGAAGTTCAGGGCGAAGGCGTCGTCGGCGAACAGCCGCTTATCCCGCCCGGTGGAGAATTCCAATACACCAGCGGCGCGATCCTTGAAACGCCATTGGGTACCATGGAAGGCCATTACGAAATGGTTGATCATCAGGGTCAGCCGTTCCAGACCGCTATTCCGGTGTTCCGCTTAGCTATCCCAACGCTGATTCACTAATTATGTCGACATATCTTATCGGCGACGTTCATGGCTGTTTTGATGAACTGAAATCGCTATTGGCCCAGGTGGCTTTCGATCCTCAGCAAGACCAGCTGTGGCTGACCGGCGATTTGGTCGCCCGCGGCCCCGGTTCACTGGATGTATTGCGCTACGTGCGTTCACTCGGCCCTGCGGTACGCATGGTGTTGGGCAACCACGACCTGCACCTGCTGGCGGTCTAC
Organism: Serratia sp. S4; assembly: GCF_000347995.1. Classification (NCBI taxonomy): domain Bacteria; kingdom Pseudomonadati; phylum Pseudomonadota; class Gammaproteobacteria; order Enterobacterales; family Yersiniaceae; genus Serratia; species Serratia sp. S4. The sequence goes on along the minus strand of NZ_KB661120.1, from coordinate 742,920 downwards.
GCCGGTATCAGCCGCAACAAACCCAAAGACCGCATCACCCCGCTGTTGGAAGCCCCGGACGCCGACGAGTTGATCAACTGGCTGCGCCGCCAACCGGTATTGCAGGTAGATGAACAACTCAAGCTGGTGATGGCACATGCCGGTATCACGCCGCAGTGGGACATTGAAACCGCGCAACTGTGCGCCCGTGAAGTGGAAGCGGTGCTGAGCAGCGACAGCTACCCACTGTTCCTCGATGCCATGTACGGCGATATGCCGAACAACTGGAGCCCGGAGCTGAGTGGGCTGGCGCGCTTGCGTTTCAGCACCAATGCCCTGACGCGCATGCGTTACTGCTTCCCGAATGGCCAGCTCGACATGATCTGCAAAGATGCGCCAGGCACCGCGCCTGCGCCGCTCAAACCCTGGTTTGAGTTGCCACGATTGGTCGATGCCGATTACACCATTATCTTTGGTCACTGGGCATCACTGGAAGGCAGAGGTACACCGGCAGGCGTTATTGGCCTCGATACCGGCTGCTGCTGGGGAGGCGATCTGACCATGCTGCGCTGGGAGGACCAACAGTACTTTACCCAACCTGCCAATCGCCGGGATCTGCTGGACGGCGTGCACCAACAGGCCGCGTCATAATCAAGCCGGGGCGGTCAATGCCGCCCCGCTGTTTTCTTCTTAAGCCCCAATCACTCCACCGTCTTCACGCGTAATCATCAATACTGACGAGCGCGGACGCGGACTATTGTTCGGGAAATGAGAGTCTCCTTCTTCCCCCGGATGCTGAACGTTGACGAACATCGTCTTGTAATCCGGCGTGAAGGTAATCCCGGTCAGCTCACACGACTTTGGCCCAACCATAAAGCGGCGGATCTCGCCACTGAGTGGATCGCCCACCAGCATCTGGTTGTTCCCCTGCCCGGCATAATCGCCCTTGTTACTGTATTTACCGTCGGTGAGGATCCACAGGCGACCGGACTTATCAAAGCCCAACCCGTCCGGGCTGTTAAAGGTATTGTCTGCCGTGATATTTGGCGTACCGCGGTTCACCCCTTCCGGATGCGCAATCGGGTTGCCGCACAGCGCATAAATATCCCAGGTGAATGACGCCGCCGTAGCATCGCCGCCCTCATCCCAACGGATAATCTGGCCATAGACATTGTTCGGGCGCGGGTTAGCCGCGTTCAATGGCATGCCTTCTTCGCCGCGCTTGCTGTTGTTGGTCAGTGTGCAGTAGGCACGACCATCATGCGGGTTGACCGCGATCCATTCCGGACGGTCCATTTTGGTGGCGCCCACCTGTGCCGCGGCCTTGCGGGCGAAGATCAACACTTCGGCCTCATCACAGAAACCGTTTTCCGGCGTCAGGCCATTTTTGCCGAACTCCAGGGCAATCCAGCGGCCGGTGCCTTTCAACGGCGTGCCGCCGGCATCACCGTCAAACTGCGCCACATACAGCGTGCCTTCGTCCAGCAAACTACGGTTATTGGCCGGGTTAGCCACGTCCACCACACCCTTGGAAACGTACTTGTAGATGTGTTCCCCGCGCTCATCGTCGCCCATGTAAACCACCAGGCGACCATCCTTGGCAACGGTTACCGCAGCATTTTCATGTTTGAAGCGGCCCAGCGCCGTGTGTTTGATTGGCGTCGAAGTTGGATTCATCGGGTCGATTTCGACGATCCAGCCATGACGGTTAAATTCATTCGGATTCTTCGCCACGTCAAAACGCTCGTCGTAATCCGGCCAATTGCGCTCCGGTTCGCTGACTTTTAGCGTATAGCGCTTTTGATCCGCCGTGGTCTTATAGTCGGCCTGATGGGTGCCGAAATAGGTATCGAAGTTCTCTTCGCAGGTCAGATAAGTCCCCCAGGGCGTTTTACCGTTGGCACAGTTGCCGAAGGTGCCCAGTACCTTGCGCCCGGTCGGGTCGGCTGCCGTTTGCAGCAATGCATGACCGGCGGCCGGGCCGCTGAACTGCATCTCGGTGTTGGCCGTAATACGACGGTTATAGCGCGACGGACGCTCTACTTCCCAACGCTGGCTGTCACCGGCGCGCTTCACTGCCACGATAGAAACACCGTGCGCGGCCTGCGATTTACGCACATCTTCCAGACTGGTGGCTTTGCTGCCGCCATGGGCAAACAGATACTGCTCGTTAACATATTCATTGTTGATGGCCATCACGCCGTGATTATCATCAATCGGGAAGAAGCTCATACCATCGTTGTTGTCGCCGAACTGCTTTTCCTGGTCGGCGGCACTGTTGTTACCCTGCGGGTCAAAAGCGGCAGCGCCCTCTACCAGCGGCTCACCCCAGGAGATCAGCACCTCGGCACGGTACCCCGGTGCAATCACCACCTCATCGGCCGTTGAGGCCGCAATGCCTTTGAAACCCAGCAGCTTGTTCGGCGGTAAATCCTCGGCCAGTGCTTCGGCGGAAACCGTCCAGATGCCGCCGCCGAGGAAACCGGCCAGGCCTACGGCTCCGGCGCTGCCCAGCAGCAGTTTACGACGGGTGGGATCGGTCAGGCGGTCGGCATCTAATGGCTCAATTTTGCTCGTCATTGCATTGCTTCCTTTTTTAAATGGCGCCGCAGTCAAGATTCACCAGAGTTGCCGGGCGCTCAGAGTTGGGCTTCATACTAATCAGGAAGTGTGACGAAAATGTTACAATCAGAAGTCGGCGGAGGTTTGCCGCAGAAACGACAAAGGGCGCAATCTCTTGCGCCCTCAGGAAGATACAACTAACGCCCGGGAATTAACGGTGTTCTAAAATCTCGAAGCAATAGCTGTGAGAATTCACTTCGTCAGCATCGTGGAACTCGCTGAACGACGTTTCCCATTCATCCGGCTCATAGTCAGGGAAATGGGCGTCGCCACCGACTTCGGCATCGATATGCGTCAGATACATGCGATTGGCGCGCGCCAGGAATTGGCTGTAGATACGCCCACCGCCGATCACCATCACTTCTTCCACATCCCCGGCAGCGGCCAGCGCTTCGTCGATAGACGTGGCCCAGGTCACCCCGGCATCGGTGCCGGCGCGGCTGCTTAACACGATGTTATGGCGGCCCGGCAATGGACGACCAATCGACTCGAAAGTTTTACGGCCCATAATCACCGGTTTATTCAGCGTGTTACGTTTAAACCACGCTAAGTCCGCCGGCAGGTGCCACGGCATGGCGTTTTCCATGCCAATAACGCGATCCGCCGCCAAGGCAGCGATCAGGCTGATAATCATTGTTAAACCCTGTGTAGGCAGCAAAATTGCTCACACTATACGTAAAGCCCCAACTGCCGTCGATAGGCTAATCAAGCAATATGAATATATAAGATAGCTCTTATCAGTATATCTAATAATCAATTTTACCGGCTTGGTCACGCTTAAACGCCAGGGCGTTTCCGGTACAGCCACAACCCGGGTAACGACAGCCCGATCGATAACGCGCCGACGATAAAACAGGCCTTGAGGAGGTTGCTCATCAGGGTGGCCATCAGCGCCTCGCTGTAACCCAAATGCGAAATTTCCACCACCGAGATCATCGCGGTATAGGCCGAAATGCCCGGGAACATCGGGATCACTGCCGCCACGGTAAACACCTTCGGGTGTGCCAGCAGCCAGCGCGACCAGTAAATACCGATCATGCCGATCAAAATCGCCGCCAAAAACGTGGCCCATTCGATGTTCATTCCTGCGTGCATCATCAGCATGCGTGAACCGTGGCCTACTGCGCCAAGCAACGCACAATAACGCAGTGCGCGCACCGGGACGTTGAATACCATGGCAAAACCCAGCGCCGGTACCGCCGCCAGCAGCATGTCCTGCAGCAAAGCCCAAAGCAGATTCATGACCACCCCCGCAGATCCCACAGCGACATTGCCATCACCACGCCAATGCAGGTCGCCAGCGTCAGCAGGCTGGCCATCGCCCAACGCGCCAGCCCGGTATTGATGTGGCCTTTGAACATGTCCGCAACCGCGTTAATCAGCGGAAAGCCCGGCACCAGCAGCAACACGCTGGCAGCCATCGCTACGGTGGAGGTTTCACTGAACATCGGCAACCGCAGCAACAGGCCGGAAACCGAGGTGGCAACAAACGCCGTCAGGCAAAAGTTGATCAGTGGATTCATGTGGCGCGCGGTCAGCATTTGGCGCACGCTCATCGCCAGACCACTGGCGATAAAGGTCACGGCGAACGCCTTCTGATCGCCGCCGTTCAACACGCTAAAGCAGCCACAGGACAGCGCCACCATTAGCACCACCAGCCAGCGCGGATAGCGCAGCGGGCGAATTTTCTCGAAGCGTCGGGCCACGTCGTGCGCGTCCGCCAACCGGTGTTCCGCCAAAATAACGATATGCTGTACCTCGGTCACCATCTGCATATTGATGCCGCGATCGACGTTCTTGCGCGTCGTCGTCAGGCATTCGCCGTGACTGATTGTCGTCAGCACCACCGCATTGGCCGAGATAGAGCTTTCCACGCTGTCCATCCCCAGCGCCAGCCCCAAACGGGTCGATAACTGCTCCACCACCGTGCTTTCGGCGCCGTGCTGTAACAACAGCAAGGCACATTGAATACACAGACGAGTGATTTCACGCTGTTGCCGGTTCAGCTCCGGCGTTTCTGTCGGGGTTGCCTGATGCATTATGCTCCGTCACGTCCGTGAGTGAATATTCATCATAGTGCTACACATTACCTCATTGGGTTGATGCGTATCAGGGGAAGTGGCGTTATTATCAGCGCAATTAGGCCTTTTGTGCAGAGAGTCAAATCATGCTTGAAACTTCGCTGTTCGTTGCCGGTATTGCTACCCTGGGTATGCTGTCGCCCGGCCCGGATTTTTTCATGGTGATCAAGAATGCCGCCCGCTACCCGCGCCTGGCCGCCATGATGACCGCTTTCGGCGTGATCTGCGGCGTCGCGACCCATATGTCTTACTGCGTTGCCGGACTGGCGGTAGTGATCACCACCACCCCATGGCTGTTTAACGTGCTGAAATACGCCGGTGCGGTCTATCTGGTCTGGATTGGCATTCAGGCGCTGTTGTCACGCGGCGGCAGTAAAATGAACGTCAGTAATGTGCCACAGCAGCAGGTGAGTCTGAAAAGTGCCTTTGTGCAGGGCTATCTGTGTAATCTGCTCAATCCGAAGGCCACGCTGTTCTTCCTGGCGGTATTCACTCAGGTATTGCAGATCGACTCCGGGTTGGGTGAAAAACTGTGGTATGCGGGGATTATCCTTGGCCTGTCCGTCCTGTGGTGGCCGGTGCTGGTGTTCCTGATCCAAAGTGGCCCGGTGCGTCGCGGGCTGGAAAAGACCCAGAAGATAGTTGATAAATTGCTGGGCGGGATGTTGATTGCCCTGGGCATCAAAGTCGCACTGAGCTAACTCTTCTAGAATGGGGCGCAGCACCGCGCTGCGCCCACTGGGTTTATCCCTTGGCTTCCACTACCTCATCCTCTGGTGCCTTGCCGTCAATACTGCCACGCCAGCCACTCTGCTGTACCCGTGCCAACCGATTCTGATCCTGCTCGATAGCCGCACTGAGCATCTCTTTGGCCCGTTGCAGACCCGCGAGACGGAATTCGGTATCCTGATAATTCTCCAGCGTTTCCTCGAGCATTTTCAGGTTGTAGCGCCGGAAGGTATCCGCTTTTTCACGTGCCTCGTAAGCATCCAACCCCAACAGTTCCAGCGTTTCGCGACCAATGCGCAACGAGCTTTCAAAGGTTTCACGTTCCGGACTTTCCACCCCTAACTGGCGCAACTGATACCAGTGGTCAACATCACGTGCGCGCGCCACCACTTTCAGGTGTGGGAAATGCCGCTTGGCCAGTTCGGTTAATTGCAGATTGGCCTCCACATCATCGATAGCATTGATCAGTACCTTGGCATGCTCGGCGCCTGCGGCTTCCAGCAGATCGGCGCGGGTGGCATCACCATAAAACACCTTGGTGTCGAATTTGCGCAGCGTTTCAATATGGTCCGGATCGTGATCCAGTACCACGGTATGCACACCATTGGCCAACAGCAAACGGCCGGCGATCTGGCCAAAACGGCCAAATCCGGCAATGATGACGCTGGCATTCTCATCATCGATTTCATCCGCCGGACGTTCATCTTTCGGTGCGTTTTTCTCAATCCTTGCAGCCACCACCAGCAACAGCGGCGTCACCGCCATCGACAAGGCCACCGCCAGCGTCAAGGATTTTGCCCACTCCGGCGGCAATACCCCGGCCAACTGCGCGGCCCCGAAGATCACGAAGGCAAACTCACTGCCCTGACCTAATAAAATGGCGAACATGCCGCGCTGGCGTTTCGGTACGCCAAGCCAGGGAGCAATCAACCACAACAGCGCCGCTTTGATCAGCATAAAACCCAACAGCAGCGAGGCAATCAACAGCGGATGATGGAACAGGGTGCCGAAGTCGATCGACATGCCAACACCGATAAAGAACAGCCCGAGCAGCAGGCCCTTGAACGGCTGAATATCACTTTCCAATGCATGACGGTATTCAGAACTCGCCAGCATCACCCCGGCAAGGAAGGCGCCCATCGCCATCGACAGCCCGGCCATTTCCAGCAGGATGCCAAAGCCAAACACCAGGAACAGCGCCACGGCACTAAAAACTTCACGCATGCCGGAGCGGGCGACAAAGTGCAACAGCGGCCGGGTCACATAGCGGCCGAGCAGCACCACAATCACCAGCGCGCCGACGACCTTGGCCGCCGACAGGGCGAATGTCGCTAACGTGGTGACGGCGCCGCTGCTGGCCAACAATGGGATCATCGCCACCAGCGGGATCGCCGCAATATCCTGGAATAACAGGGCGGCAAACGCGCTGCGACCAATCGGTGAGGGTGTCAGGTTACGTTCACTCATTGCCTGCATGGCTATCGCAGTAGAGGACAACGCCAGCGTCAGGCCAATCAGCAACGCCACCTTCCAGTCCAGCCCGAGGAAATAGCAAAAGGCGCTCAGCGCCAGCCCACAAGCGGCCATCTGGATAATGCCGCCGCCAAATACCGAAGCACGCAGTGTCCACAGCCGTTTCGGATCCAGCTCCAGCCCGATGATAAACAGCATCAGCACCACACCAATCTCGGCAAAGGTGAGGATCGACTCGGCATCAGAGACCAGTTTCAGCCCCCAGGGGCCAATAATACAGCCGGCGATCAGATAACCCAGTACCGACCCCAACCCCAGCCGCACCGCGATCGGCACGAACAGCGCGGCCGATCCCAGATAGATCAGCCCCTCAATCATCATGTGGTGATTATCCATGTTCTACTCCCTGCTCCGCCGGTTCACTGTGTTCCATCAGGTAATCCACCAGCCGGCGCCGGTAGGACTCGCCGGCGGCAATCAGCGCCGGTTCATTGCAGGTAAAGGTGTTATGCACGGCAAAATAGGGCTGCCAGTTCATCCCGCAATACAGCGCCGTGGCCTGCAGCGGCTGCCCCAGAGCGGCAAAGTTGGGGTAATCACCCAGTTCGAAATGATGCTCATCCCCCCCGCTGGTTACCGCCCACAGGACATCTTTGCCCACCAAGGCATCGCCTTCATGGCCGTAAGCCCAGCCGTGTTCCAGCACTTTGTCGATCCACAGTTTCAGCAACGGCGGTTGGCTGTACCACTGCATCGGATGCTGCAGCACCACCAGGTCGGCACGCTCCAGCGCTTGCTGTTCGGCGTTGATATCGATATTGAAATCGGGATACAGCTCATACAGCGAACGGACTTCCACCTCGGGAAGATCCTTGACCGCCTGTAACAGACGGTGGTTGGCATGAGAATGCCGGGGATAAGGATGGGCGTAAATTATCAGGATCATGGTTGTCGTCGTTCCTTCGTTCCTTGCCAATATATCAAGCATATACCAATCACACAGAGTGACAGTTTGCTGAATGATTGATAGCGGAAATTTTTAACGCGAGACAACAAATTGGCTGAAGGAGATAAAAAAAGGGCGCTGCATTGAACTGCAGCGCCCCGATGTTACGGCCTGGGGAGATTACTTACCGATGCGTGCGTGCATCTCCTGCACCGAAGTGACCTGTTCGGTCGGGTCAGCCTTCAGCGCCATCGCGGTGGCGAAGCCGCCGTTCAGGGTAGTGTCGTAATGCACCTTGTACTGCAGCGCACTGCGGCGAATCAGCTTGGAGTCCTCAATCGCCTGACGACCGGCCGTGGTGTTAACGATGTAGGTGTACTCGCCATTCTTGATACGGTCCTGAATGTGCGGACGGCCTTCATGCACCTTGTTGACCAGGCGCGGGTTAATCCCCGCCTCTCCCAGCACCACGGCGGTCCCGTGGGTAGCATCCAGTTCAAAGCCCTGTTTCAGCAGGCTTGCCGCCAGATCCACCACCCGGGCTTTATCGCCTTCACGTACCGACAGCAGTGCACGGCCCTGTTTCTTCATGCCTGACTGGCTGCCGAGCATCGCCTTGGAGAAGGCTTCCGCGAAGGTGCGGCCAACGCCCATCACTTCCCCGGTAGAGCGCATTTCCGGCCCTAAAATCGGGTCGACGCCCGGGAACTTGTTGAACGGCAACACCACTTCTTTCACCGAGTAGTAAGGCGGGATAACTTCTTCCGTTACGCCCTGCTCGGCCAGCGTTTTGCCTGCCATCACGCGTGCCGCCACCTTGGCCAACTGGACGCCGGTCGCCTTGGAGACGAATGGCACGGTACGCGCGGCACGTGGGTTGACTTCAATCAGGTAGACTTCGTTGTTCTTCACCGCAAACTGCACGTTCATCAGACCACGAACCTGCAGCTCGAACGCCAGTTTCTCAACCTGCTGACGCATCACGTCCTGGATCTCTTTGCTCAGGGTGTAGGCCGGCAATGAGCAAGCGGAGTCACCGGAATGCACGCCCGCCTGTTCGATGTGTTCCATGATGCCGCCAATCAGCACCCGCTCGCCGTCGCAAATCGCATCGACGTCGACTTCTACCGCGTCATCCAGGAAGCGGTCCAGCAGCACTGGCGCGTCGTTAGAGACGCTGACCGCGTTCTGGAAGTAACGGCGCAGGTCGATGTCGTCGTAGACGATTTCCATCGCGCGGCCGCCCAGTACGTAGGAAGGACGAACCACCAGCGGGTAGCCGATACCGGCAGCCTTTTCTACCGCCTGTTCGATGGTGGCGACGGTGGCGTTGGCCGGCTGTTTCAGGCCAAGACGCTGTACCGCCTGTTGGAAACGCTCGCGGTCTTCCGCACGGTCAATCGCATCCGGGCTGGTGCCGATAATCGGCACGCCTGCGGCTTCCAGCTCACGCGCCAGCTTCAGCGGGGTCTGGCCACCGTACTGCACGATCACGCCTTTCGGCTTCTCGATACGCACGATTTCCAGCACGTCTTCCAGCGTGACCGGCTCGAAGTACAGACGGTCGGAAGTGTCGTAGTCGGTTGACACGGTTTCCGGGTTACAGTTGACCATAATGGTCTCGTAACCGTCTTCGCGCAGCGCCAGCGAGGCGTGTACACAGCAGTAGTCGAACTCGATGCCCTGGCCGATACGGTTCGGACCGCCGCCCAGTACCATGATTTTCGGACGGTCGTTGGTCGGATTGGACTCGCACTCTTCTTCATAGGTGGAGTACATGTAAGCGGTGTCGGTGGCGAATTCTGCCGCGCAGGTATCCACACGCTTGTAAACCGGGTGCAGCCCATAACCGTGGCGCAGCTTGCGGATTTCGCTTTCGGCAACGCCGGCCAGGGTAGCCAGACGCGCATCGGCGAAGCCTTTACGCTTCAGGGTGCGCAGGAACTCCTGCGTTAAACCGTTAATGCCGGTTTCGGCCACCTGCTCTTCCAGGCGTACCAGTTCTTCAATCTGCACCAGGAACCAGCGGTCGACGTTGGTCAGGTTGAATACGCCGTCCACCGACAGGCCGGCGCGGAAGGCATCGGCGATGTACCAGATGCGGTCAGAGCCGGCATCTTTCAGTTCACGGCGAATCTTGGTCAGCGCTTCCGGGTCGTCCAGGCTTACTTTAGGGTCAAAACCGGTGGCGCCCACTTCCAGACCGCGCAGCGCTTTTTGCAGCGACTCTTGCTGGGTGCGACCAATCGCCATCACTTCGCCGACGGATTTCATTTGGGTGGTCAGACGGTCGTTGGCGCCGGCAAATTTCTCGAAGTTGAAACGAGGAATTTTGGTTACCACGTAGTCGATGGACGGTTCAAACGAGGCCGGCGTACGGCCACCGGTGATATCGTTCATCAGTTCGTCGAGGGTGTAACCCACCGCCAGCTTGGCGGCGATTTTGGCAATCGGGAAGCCGGTGGCTTTCGATGCCAGCGCCGAAGAGCGGGACACGCGCGGGTTCATTTCGATAACGATCAGGCGGCCGGTTTTCGGGTTAACCGAGAACTGCACGTTGGAGCCGCCGGTTTCCACGCCGATTTCACGCAGCACCGCCATCGAGGCGTTACGCATGATTTGGTATTCTTTGTCGGTCAGTGTCTGCGCCGGGGCCACGGTGATGGAGTCACCGGTATGGATGCCCATGGCGTCGAAGTTTTCAATCGAGCAGACGATGATGCAGTTATCATTCTTATCGCGCACCACCTCCATCTCGTACTCTTTCCAGCCAATCAGCGACTCGTCAATCAGCAGCTCTTTGGTCGGTGACAAGTCCAGGCCGCGTTCGCAGATCTCTTCGAACTCTTCGCGGTTATAAGCGATGCCGCCGCCGCTGCCGCCCATGGTAAAGGAAGGACGGATGATGCACGGGAAGCCAACGTCAGCGGCAACCGCCAGCGCTTCTTCCATATTGTGCGCGATACCGGAGCGCGCGGTGTCCAGGCCGATTTTTTTCATCGCCACGTCGAAACGGCGACGGTCTTCAGCTTTATCGATCGCATCAGCGGTGGCGCCAATCATGGTCACGCCAAATTCGGCCAGCACGCCCTGACGTTCCAGCTCCAGCGCGCAGTTCAGTGCGGTTTGGCCGCCCATGGTCGGCAGCACGGCATCCGGGCGCTCTTTTTCGATGATTTTGCGTACTACTTTCCAGTGAATCGGCTCGATGTAGGTCGCATCGGCCATTTCCGGGTCAGTCATGATAGTGGCCGGGTTGGAGTTCACCAAAATAACGCGGTAACCCTCTTCGCGCAGCGCTTTACACGCCTGAGCACCCGAGTAGTCGAACTCACACGCCTGGCCGATAACAATCGGGCCAGCGCCGAGGATCAGGATGCTTTTTATGTCTGTACGTTTTGGCATTTTTACTGCTCCTGATTATTTGGCGTTAGAACGGTAAGTCTCGATCAGTTCGATAAAGTGATCGAACAGCGGCGCGGCATCGTGTGGGCCCGGGCTGGCTTCAGGGTGGCCCTGGAAGCTGAACGCCGCTTTGTCGGTGCGGTGAATGCCCTGCACCGTGTGGTCAAACAAGGATTTGTGCGTTACGCGCAGTTCCGCCGGCAGGTTATTTTCGTCCACGGCAAAACCATGGTTCTGTGCGGTGATCATGACGCAGTCTTTATCCAGGTCTTTTACCGGGTGGTTGCCGCCGTGGTGGCCGAGCTTCATCTTCACGGTTTTCGCGCCGCTGGCCAGTGCCAGCAACTGGTGGCCGAGGCAGATGCCAAACACCGGAATGTCGGTTTCCAGGAACTGCTTGATGGCGGTGATGGCGTAATCACAAGGCTCCGGGTCACCCGGGCCGTTGGACAGGAAAATGCCGTCCGGATCCATCTTCAACACTTCATCTGCCGGGGTCTGTGCCGGCACTACCGTCAGGCGGCAGCCGCGATCCACCAGCATACGCAGGATGTTGCGCTTGGCGCCGAAGTCGTAAGCCACCACGTGGAACGGCAGTTCGGAGGCCGCTTTGGCTTCCGGCAGTTCGCCTTCCAGCGTCCAGCTGCCTTGCTGCCAGCTGTAAGCTTCCTGGGTGGTCACTTCTTTCGCCAGATCCATGCCTTTCAGGCCCGGGAAACCTTTGGCCTTGGCCAAGGCCAGGGCTGCATCCGGGGTATCGGCAGCAATGATGCAACCGTTCTGTGCACCCTTCTCACGCAGCAGACGGGTCAGCTTGCGGGTATCAATATCGGCGATCGCCACGATGTTATGACGCTTCAGGTAGTCAGACAGGCCTTCTTCGTTGCGGTAGTTGCTGGCAATCAGTGGGAGGTCGCGAATGACGAGGCCTTGGGCGTGTACTGCGGAGGATTCTTCGTCAGCAGCATTGGTGCCGACATTGCCGATATGAGGATAAGTAAGAGTAACGATCTGGCGGGAGTAGGAAGGATCAGTGAGGATTTCTTGATAACCGGTCATCGACGTATTGAAGACCACTTCTCCTACTGCCGTACCCTCTGCCCCGATGGCCCGACCGTGGAATTGGGTTCCGTCTTCGAGAACCAATAGCGCTGACTTAATCAAAACACCCTCCAAGGAATAATCAATCACAATATTTGCATATTAATTCAGATATCGCGATCTAAATCAATGCAAAAACCGCCCTCAAGGTCAATTTTTGGCAAATTGGGCGCATTCTAATGATGGGAGCTCCGCTTGTCTACCCAAAGCGCCATTTTTTCTCTTATTTTTGCACTTCTCGACGTTTAATAGGGTTAGCAGCCATAAAAACACCGCTAAACTCGGGTTGGTAAACGGTTGCGGGGATGAATGACAAAAAATCGCAATGATGAAGGCAAAATTCAGGGCAAAAAACATCACCACCAGGAGATTCCGGTTAAAAAACACATGAAAACATATAAAAAAAACCATTATGAAAACAAATAAATGCATAACTCATGTTTTATGTGTTAAAAAAAAGGACAATAAAATTATTGTCCACTAATCATAGTATTATGATCAACACAACCACATCACGATGGTATATAAATCAATTATAACTGGTCAAGATTGAGCACGTCTCGCATATCAAACAGCCCTTTATCACGGTTATGTAACCATGATGCCGCCCGTACCGCTCCGCTGGCAAAAGTCATCCGGCTGGAGGCTTTATGGGTGATCTCAACCCGCTCGCCAATGTCGGCAAACATGGCGGTATGCTCACCCACGATATCGCCTGCACGAACAGTGGCAAAGCCAATGCTCTTCGGATCGCGTTCACCGGTATAACCTTCACGCGCATATACCGCGCACTCTTTAAGATCGCGCCCCAATGCGCCAGCGATAGCCTCACCCATTGCCAACGCCGTGCCCGAAGGGGCATCCACTTTATGGCGATGATGCGCTTCAATAATTTCGATATCGGTATAGTCGCCCATCACCTGAGCGGCTTTTTCCAACAGTTTCAGCACCAGATTGACGCCGACGCTGAAGTTGGCGGCAAAGACGATCCCAATCTGCTGCCCGGCGGCACGGATGGCGTCTTTACCGGCGTCATCAAAGCCGGTAGTGCCAATCACCATGGCTTTTTTATGCTCGACGCAGAAAGCCAGATAGGCCAGAGTGCTTTCCGGGCGGGTGAAGTCGATCAGAATATCGAAATCATCGGCCACCTTTTCCAGACTGTCGCTAACGGTCACGCCCAGTGCGCCAACGCCCGCCAGTTCACCGGCGTCGGTACCGATCAGGCTTGAACCTGGCCGCGATATCGCTGCCCCCAGCACCACACCCGGTGCCTGCTGTACCGCCTGGATCAATTGACGGCCCATACGGCCGCCGGAACCCGCAACCGCGATGCGGATTAATGAATCAGTCATACTTGCTCTCTTGTTGATTTGACGCCTATCCCATTAGGCTATCGGTTCAGGGTAACTGCCTCGCCCTATCACCGCCAGAGGATTCATTTCATAATTAGAAAATTATGATATCTCCCGTATTTCATCAGCAATGCTGTCAATGGGTTAACAATTGACCTAAAAGTGTCTGTTGCCGATTGTACATAATCATGCAATTTCAATGGCTAAACATCGCAGGAAAAAACCCTCATTTCATTCACTAAAACCGGCATGGGTACCACCAATCAGCCGCTTAGCTTAGTATATGCCTTAACTGCCGCTTTATTGCCTGAGAGCCACACGGATGAAAACCGCACCCACGACCCTATCGGAAACCCTGACGCAAGATTTGGCACGCCGTATTATCAGGGGCGACTTGCCGCCCGGGCTGTCGTTGCCGGGGGAAAATGAGCTGGCACAGCAGTACGAGGTTTCACGCACCTCGGTACGCAATGCCTTGCAGGTGCTGGCCGCAAAAGGGCTGATTTCCATCCAGGCCAAGAAGCGCAGTACGGTTAACTCACGCCAGCAGTGGAGCTTTTTAGATACCGATGTTCTGGCCTGGCTGGCAGAAGACAGCCTCGATCCGTTGTTGATTGAACAGCTAATGGTCACTCGTTTGATCTTTGAACCCAATATCGCCGCGCTAGCGGCGGTTAATGCCACCGGTCATGATTTGGCGGCGCTCGAAGATGCCTGCAAGTTGATGGCGCAAGGGCAGCAACAAGCCAGCCGCGAACTGTTCGAACAGGGCGATATGGCATTTCATCTCGCTTTACTGGGTGCCAGCCATAACCCCTTTTTACATTCATTAGGCAGTGCGCTGTCCGCCGCAATGGCCCTCTCTTTTCAGCAAACGCTGGAAGAGGACGTACGCCTGGCCCAAAAAGCCGTCGAAGAACACCAACAGCTGCTGGAGGCTATTCGCTTCAAGCAGGTGGAGAATGCGCGCCAATGCATGCGTGTCATTCTGCTCAACGCGGCCAGAAAGAATAATTGGCATAAACAGCCGGAAATGTTCGCTCATATCCTCTAAAAACCCTCCTTTGCTGTAATTTCGATCAATCTCACAGTTCCCGAGTGCTTTTGGCCTTAGCATTCTTGTATTACAAGATATCTAATTTTGTATTACCTGAATGAATAATAACTGAACGGCTTACGTCTGGGGCGGGCTTCACCGACAGTTCGGTGCCAGCGCTTTCCGCATAAAAAATAACGCATTGAATAAAAAGGTGTTGTTATGAAAAAAATCGCTGTTCCCGCCAAAACTAACCGGCAAACCCTGCAGGTTTGCTTTCTCGCCGCCTTAGCAGGACTGCTGTTTGGCCTGGATATGGGGGTAATCGCCGGTGCATTGCCGTTCCTGGCCCACGAATTCAGCCTGTCCAGCCAACAGCAGGAAATCGTGGTCAGCATTATGATGCTCGGTGCCGCACTCGGGGCACTGGGCAGCGGGCCGATGTCTTCCCGCCTTGGCCGTAAAAAAAGCCTGTTGTTGAGCGCCGTGTTGTTTGTCGTCGGCTCTGTCGGTTGCGCCATTGCCCTTAATCTCGAAGTGTTGGTTATTTCGCGCTTTATTCTGGGTTTAGCCGTCGGCGTAGCGTCGTTCACTGCTCCACTGTACCTGTCGGAAATCGCCCCGGAACGAATTCGCGGCAGCATGATCTCGCTTTATCAATTGATGATTACTATCGGCATTCTGGCGGCCTTCCTGTCTGACACCGCCTTCAGCGCCGGAGGTCACTGGCGCTGGATGCTGGGTATTATCACATTCCCCGCCATCATCCTGTTTATTGGCGTGGTGACGCTGCCGGAAAGTCCGCGCTGGTTAGCCATGAAAGGCCGCAGCGAGCTGGCCTCAAAGGTGCTCATGCTGCTACGTAACTCGGATGATGAAGCCCGCGTGGAACTGGACCAAATCCGTGAAAGTCTGCAAATGAAGCAACGCGGCTGGCAACTGTTTCGCCACAATGCCAACTTCCGCCGTTCCACCTGTCTTGGCATCTTGCTGCAATTTATGCAGCAGTTCACCGGCATGACGATAATCATGTACTACGCACCGAAGATCTTTGAAATCGCCGGTTTCTCCACCACCAGCGAACAAATGTGGTGCACCGTGATCGCCGGGTTGACCAACGTGCTGGCTACCTTTATCGCTATCGCGCTGGTCGATCGTTGGGGACGCAAGCCAATGCTCAAGCTGGGTTTCGGTGTGATGGCCATTTGCATGGGCACCCTGGGTTATATGTTCCACACCGGCATCAGCAATCCAGCAGAACAATACGCAGCGGTTATGGTGCTGCTGATTTTCATCACCGGCTTTGCCATGAGTGCAGGCCCCTTGATTTGGGTATTGTGCTCCGAGATCCAACCGCTGGCCGGACGCGATTTTGGCGTTACCTGCTCCACCATGGCCAACTGGATGGCCAATATGATCATCGGCGCTACCTTCCTGACGCTGATCGACACCGTCGGCAGTGCCGGTACTTTCTGGCTTTATGCTGGGCTCAACCTGTTCTGTATCTTGCTGACGTTATGGCTGGTGCCAGAAACCAAGAATATCTCGCTTGAACACATCGAAAAAAACCTGATGAACGGTGTTGCCCTGCGCCACATCGGCAAATCACCGCAGCCGAAGGCTGATGTTCGCTCCTTGAATACGCCGGTATAACCCGACTAATAAATCTGAGGAACCGCTCATGAAGTTGACGACGGAAAAGCAGACGGTGAAGCAAGCCGTTGAAACACAGGTCTACGGTAAGATCACACGCCGCCTGATCCCTTTTTTGATCCTGTGTTATTTCTTCGCTTACCTGGACCGCGTTAACGTCGGGTTCGCCAAGCTGCATATGCAGGATGCTTTGAACTTCAGCGATACCGTCTATGGCCTGGGCGCCGGTATCTTCTTCATTGGTTATTTTATTTTTGAGTTGCCCAGCAATCTGCTGATGCAACGCTTTGGGCCACGATTCTGGATAGCCCGCATCATGGCGACCTGGGCAGTACTGTCAGCTGCCATGATGTTTGTCACCACCCCCACCAGCTTTTACGTATTGCGCTTTCTGCTCGGCGTGGCCGAAGCCGGTTTCTTCCCTGGCATCGTGTTCTATTTAACCCTGTGGTTTCCCTCATGGCGTTCCGCCCGCACTCTGGGGCTGTTTATTCTGGTCACGCCGCTGTCGGTGATCATCGGCAGCCCGCTTTCAGGTTTGATCCTCAAGCTGTTTGAAAACGTCGGCGGCTTGCATAACTGGCAGTGGCTGTTCCTGATTGAGGCAATCCCGTCTTTACTCCTGGCCTTTGTGGTGTTGCGTTACCTGGATAACAATGTGGCCGAAGCCAAATGGTTAACTGCCGCAGAGAAAAACCTGGTGCAGGCCGATCTGGCTAAAGATCAGGCCAACCGCGACCGGGCGGCCAACGGCAAAGCGGCTCACAGTCTGAAAGAGATGCTGGCTAACCGCTACGTCTGGCTATTGGCATTGATTTTCTTCAGTTTTAATGTCGGCTACTACGGCATCAGTTTCTGGCTACCTTCCATCATCAAAACCTCAGGCATCAGCGACGATTTACAAATCGGCCTGCTGGCGGCCCTGCCCTACGTGTTTGGCGCGTTGTTTATGATATGGAACAGCCGTCATTCCGATCTGAAACAGGAGCGGCGCTGGCATATTGCCATTCCGGCGGTGATTGGCTGCATCGGGCTAACCCTCAGTGCTTACTGCAGCGGCTCGACCTTCTGGATGATGACCTGGATCTGCGTTGCCATGTCCGGCACCCTGGCGCTAATCCCCACCTATATCAGCCTGCCGGGCGCATTGCTTTCCGGCACTGCGGCGGCGGCCGGTATCGCACTGGTGAATTCGGTCGGCAACCTCGCCGGGTTCTTCGGCCCCACGGTACTCGGCTGGCTGAAAGACCAAACCGGCCAGACTGACAGTGGACTGTATATTTTGGCGGGCTTCCTGCTGCTGTGCGCCCCGTTGATCTTCATGCTTCCGGCCAGATTGATAAACCCAAAGATCAAACCGCATCAGGCGACTCAGCCTGATACCGAAGGCCCTTTAAATATCACTGAGAGATTTTAATTATGAGCGGATGTGGAACCTGTGGCGGCGGCAGTTGCGGCGCGCATTTTAACCCAATCCTCGAGGGTGATGACGGTGCGCTGAAACGTGCGCTGTATAAATCGATGGGCCACAGCGACGAACAACTGCGACGCCCGGTGATCGCCGTGGTCAACAGTTATACCAATGCCACCGCCGGCCACGTCAACCTCAATGAACTGACGGCCAGGGTGTTACAGGGCATTGAAGAAGCCGGCGGTGTCGGCATGGTGTTCGGCACTATCGCCCCCTGCGACGGTATTGCCGAAGGACATCTTGGCATGCGCTACATCCTGGCCGCCCGCGAGGTGATCACCGCCTCAATTGAAGTGATGATGCGCGCCCATCGTTTCGACGGCATGGTACTGCTGGGATCCTGCGACAAAATTGTGCCTGCCATGCTGATGGCGGCGGCACGGCTGGACGTTCCGGCGATCATCGTCAACGGGGGGCCGATGTATCCAGCGGAATATAAAGGCAAGCACTGGGACGGCAACATCGTCACCGAAGCCATCGGCTGGAAAAAACGCGGCGAAATCGATGAGGCGGAATTCGCTCATATCGAAAATATCGCCGAGCCCGGCCCCGGCTCCTGCACCATGTACGGTACGGCTAACACCATGTGCTGTATCGGCGAAGTTTTGGGTATGAGCCTGCCGGGTAGCAGCACACTGCCGGCGGTGTCAACAGAGCGGCGCGAATGCGCTGTCGAAACCGGCCGCCAGGCGGTGGCGCTGGTGCTCAATGGCATCAACGCGCGACAGATCATCACCGCGGCGTCGATCCGCAATGCGATGGTTTATCTGTTGGCCACCGGCGGTTCCACCAATGCCATTCTGCATCTGCAAGCCATTCACTACGAAGCGGAATTGGGGCATCTGCCGCTGTCCGCCTTTGATGAACTGAGCCATCAGGTGCCACTGGTCGCCTCACTCTACCCGGCCTCCGAGCATGACATGATTGATTTCTGGGAGGCGGGCGGCGTACCGGCGGTCGAAGTTGAGATTGCCAAACTGCTCGACCTTAACGCCTTGACCGTCACCGGCAAAACCAAGGCTGAGCTAGTGGCGAAGACCCGGCCGAGCCGACGTCCTGAGGTCATCCACACCCTGGCCATTCCGGTGCGCAATGAAGCCGGCGTTGCCGTGCTGCACGGCAACCTGTCGCCGCTCGGCTGCGTGGTGAAGCCTGCGGCCGTGCCGGAAAATTTGATGCGTTTTAGTGGCCCCGCCGTGGTGTTCAACAGCGAGCAGGAATCGGTCGACGCCATTATGTCCGGCCAGATTAAACCGGGCAGTGCCCTGGTGTTGCGTTATGAAGGGCCTAAAGGCGGCCCCGGCATGCCGGAAATGTATAAACCGATGAAATCACTGGAAGGTATGGGCCTGTCCGACAGTTGCGCCTTGATCACCGATGGTCGTTTCTCCGGTTCCAACCGCGGGCTGTTTGTCGGCCACATTTCACCTGAGGCGGTGGAGGGCGGCGAACTGGCACTGGTGCAGAACGGAGACCCGATCTCCATCGATATTCCTGCTCGTACCCTAACGCTGCATGTCAGCGAGAGCGAACTGATCCTGCGACGTAAAAACTGGCAACCGGTGGATAAAGAAGTGCCACGCGGTTTCCTGCGACTTTATCGCCGCTGGGCAATGCCGGCCGCGCAGGGTGCCGTACTGGCTGACCGGGAGGAAGAATAATGAGCCGTTATCAAGCCGCAGATATTTGCGGCGTCAATCCTATTGTCGCTATGCCGTTTAGGGCTGACGGCGAGATAGATGAGAAAAGTTTTGTGCGATTGTTGGAGCATTTAGCCGCCACCGGCGTTCAGGGAACGACGCTGTTTGGTATCGCCAGTGAGTTCCCTAAACTGGACGACCGCGAACGCGCTCGGCTGGCGGAAATATTTATCGCCACGCTGGCGGGTGCCCCACTGTACCGCGCGATCTCAGTCACCGATCACAGCAGCGAAGTCGCCGTTAAACGCGCTCGTCATTATCAACAACTGGGGGCGGACGCGTTGATGCTGCTGCCGCCATTTTTCCTGCAGCCCAGTCCGCAGGCGATCCAACAGCACATCTTTGCCGTACTGGATGCCGTAGACATCCCGGTGATGGTGCAATACGCGCCGGGTGAAACCGGATTGCCGATCACGCCTCAACAATTGGCTGACGTGGCGGCACGCTACCCCCATGCGGTGTTTAAGATAGAGTGCAACCCGCCGGTGGATTACACCAAAGAATTTCTGCAACTGGCGCCGCAAGCCAGCGTGTTAAACGGCTATGCCGGACTTTATATGTTGCCAATGCTGGCGGCGGGGGGCAAAGGCGTGATGCCCGGCTGTTCATTCAGTGAGGTATACCTGCGCATTTATCACCACTGGCAAGTCGGTGAAGCTGAACAGGCACAAAGGCTGCATCAGGCACTCTTGCCTTACATTCAGCGCTGGATGAGCCACTGCGAATACATTATTCAGGTTGAGAAGACGATTCTGCAGCGGCGCAATATCATTGCCACCGATTACTGCCGTCACCCCGGCTGGCAACTCACCGCAGACGATCACCTGATGATCGACCGGTTTTTAGGCCAGTTTTCTCTTTAGCAAAACAGCCCTTGCCGAGGTTTATATGCTTATCGACAAATCCGGACGAGTGGTGATCGTCACCGGTGCCAGCCAGGGCATAGGTCTGGCTATTACCAAGGCCTTTCTCGCTAACGGCGATAGCGTTATGGGTTGCGCCGAACCAGCCCTGGAGAAAGCCCCCCATGCCCAGCAATTGCGGCGCGAGTACCCGCAACATTTTTTCTACGACTCGGTGGATGTCACGCAGACCACCGAGATCAAACGTTTTGTCGCCAATGCTGAGCAACGGTTCCATCGTATCGATATTGTGGTTTCCAACGCCGGTAAAAACGTTTTCAAAGGTATTGATTGCGAAGAAGAAGACTGGACACATAACTTCAATCTCAATCTGCGCTCACATTGGTATCTGGCCAAATGTGCCCGTGCGGCCCTGACCCAAAGCCGGGGCGTGATCCTGGTGATCACCTCCAACCACGCATTTTCCACCCTGCCGGGCTGTGCGCCGTATAACATCAGCAAGCGGGCACTACTCTCCCTGGTACAAAGCCTGACTATCGAGTGGGGTCCGGCGATCCGCACTCTGGGGATTGCTCCTGGTTTTATCGATACCGAAGGCAACCAAACCTGGTTCGATAGTCACCCAGATGCCAAACTGGCGCGGGAAAGAACCGTTAACAAGCACCCGGTCGGCCGCCTGGGAGCACCTGAAGAAGTCGGTGATTTGTGTTTGTTTCTCGCCAGTGAACACGCGGGATTTATCGCAGGCACCACGATTGTGATGGACGGAGGACGCAGTGCCATCATGCAGGATGAAGACCCCGACTAACTGAAAGAAAAGCGGGGAGCCAAAGCCCCCCGTTCGACAGACCATTCAACCGGCTAGGTTAACGTAGCCACCTCGTCGGCGATTGCCATCAGTGCATCATGACGGGCGTAATCGGCCTGCACTACCGCAGCACGCTGCCGATAAGCCGGCTGCGCCAGAATTTGCTGCACCGCCTGACGCAACTGCTCCTCATCCGGGGTGCTGGTATGCAGGCTAATGCCGCAGCCCGCGGCCACCACTCTGGCGGCGGCTTCGAGTTTATCCTCGCCGGTTCCAGCGACAATCAATGGTACTCCCTGATCCAGGGCGTAGTTGATTGAGCCATAGCCACCGTTGGTGATCAGCAGCGCCGCCTGCGGCAGCCAGTGTTCGAAAGAGATAAACTCCCGCGCTCTGGCGTTAGCGGGTAACAGCGCCAACAGTGGGTCGACGGCACGCCCACCAGTGGTCGCCAATACCCGTACCGGCAATTCAGCCAGTGCTTTCAGCGTCGGGACAATCAACTGGTGCAGATCGACATTCGCCAGCGTCCCCTGCGAAACAATCACCAACGGCCGCAGGTCGGCCTCGTCCCATTCATCGGTGGCTTCAACCGCCGCCACCGTGCTGCGCAGCGGCCCGATAAAGCGCACGCTGTCCGGCAGATCTTCGCGTTGATACTCCAGCGCCGGAGTGGCCAGTTGCAAAAAGCGATCGCAGCCGCCAATCAACGCATCGGTAAAAGGCTGTTGCAGCGGCCGGCCACCAGATTGTGCCATCGCAATATCAAAACTCCGTTGCACCTCATCAATTAACGCGCGAGTGTCTTCGTCCACCAACTGCTCTCGCTGCAGCTCTCGTGGCAACAGCGCAGGAGGAATACGCGGCCCATAGAAGATTGAATCCCTTGAGGAATACGACAACGGCGTTACCCCAATGCCAATCACCGGTGGACGATCCGTCCTCTGTAACAACGGTAGCACCCCATAAAAGCAGTTTTCCACGATCAACAGATCAGGAGTCTCGGCAGCCATCACGCTGCGTAACTGCTGATCCAACAACGGGATCGGGGCGGCAAAGAAGTCTTTCAGCGCCAGTGCCATCTGTGCATTGCCCGGGGGTAGCGCAGCCCGTTCGGGAAAGTGCTGCTCAAGATAGCGATAGTCGAAATCTACCCGCTCATCAAAGGCGATAAACTGCGCGCCTGCTGCCTCAGCACGTTGACGAAACAGCGCACCGGTCATCACCCGCACCTGATGCCCTTGCTCAATCAAGTACCGGGCAATGCTCAGCATCGGATAAACGTGGCCGGGCGTGGCCACTGCGGTCATCAGAATACTTGCCATAGGGATTAAACCTCTGCGTTGGCCGGCTTCAGTGCCTGATTGGCGCACACCGGGTTGCTCTGAATATGCACCCGCTGCAAATGGCGAGCAGAACGCGCGGTAAAGCCTTCGCGCCCGTGTAACAACGAGAAGTTATCCGCTATCACCACGTCTCCCTGCTGCCATTGATGGGCGTAATAATGACGCGGATCGTAGAGATGCTGTTGCAGGATCTGATGAAATGCCTCCTGCTGCTCCTGTGGCACCCCGTGATATTCCAGCGCGTGCTGGTTAAGGAACTTTTTGCCTTCGGTCGGCGGCTCGTTGTAGCGCATGATCTGCCCATTGCCGTTCGGATGATCCACTACCAGCGGCGAACGAACCTCACCGCCGTAATGCACCACCTGCTTAATGCGATAAGAGATCGACACTTCCCGCCACTGCGCCAACAAAGACTCATCGGCATTAGCCAGCAGGCACGTGGTGTCGACAAAAGTGGTGCGGCCGCCTTCATCCTGTGAAGGTGCTGCCACACAATGGAACAGCTGGAATTCCGGAATGGTCGGCTTGTACATGCCATCCCAATGCAACGGCACATAGCTGCTGTCGAAAATATGATCTTTGGCATCCGGATGCTCTTTCACGTCCAGCACCGCTCCGAACGGCCACATCATGATTTCGCCCCAGCCTTCGGCATAGCGGGTTAGTAACTGCGGATCGGTAAAACCAGAGTCGAAGCCGCGCAGCACCAGCAGGTGATGCTGCTGGGCCAGTGAACGAAGCGCTGCCACCGGCAGTTCGCGAATAGATTGGCCAGGATACTGCGGGGTCAGCACTGCGCCAAAAGGGGTATTAAGTTCAATGCGGCAGTTCAGCGTTTGATTTTCCATGGGTCACTCTCCTTGAATCGAATTTGCTGCTCACACGGCCACCGTGCCGTTAAAAGACGCCCGTTAAAGTGGCGGGCGCAAGATGCTGCATTACGCCATCTGTGGCTGTTCAACCAGGTAATGGCTGGGTGTTCCGCGGATCGCCACCAGTTCACCCGCCAGCTGCTGCGCGTCTTTGCGCTTCATCAGCACAAACTGTCCGTTAACGTTGGCTGCCACGCCATGCCAGGGAGTCAGCCAGTCGTCTTTGGTCGGCATCATGTGGATACCCATTTTCAGGCTGTCGGCGGGCTGTGGGTGAATCGACAAACGTATTGCCAGCGGGAAATGCTGGGCCAGCAAATTGCCCCAGGCCCAACTGCGCTGGATCACGCCACAGGCGCGCTGTTTGGCGTCTTTCTGCAACGCTGCATTGGAGCCGCTGTAGCCCGGTAGTTGGCTGTCTTCATACAGGAATCGGGTGATTGCGCGATACAACTGTAACCCCTGCTCGTCCTGCATCAACCGGTGTTTGATCGTCTCCTCCGGCTCGGCATAGCCGTCAACCAGCAACTGCCGCAGCAGGTCATAGTCGTCGGTATACTCGGCCAGCCCTTCCACGTCACCCAGATTGAAAACGCTCAGATGAGTCGCCCCCACCTCGTGCAGCAGGTTTTCAATTTCATGCTGATAACGGTTGATCGCGTCGTCGCTGACACGGATTAAATCACCGAAAACGTGGCCATCGGAGCAGATGATGATATGAGCACCCGGCGGGTAATAAAGCTGAATACGCTGACAGAGGGAATTAAGAAATATCAATGACAGTCGCTCGGCCATATCGGGCAGTGCACCGATCACCTTATTAGTATTGGGTGATTTGGTCGGGAAGGCAGGCAGGACAAATTCAATGCGCTGCTCATTTTCAATAAATGCTCGAATACGCGGTAATTGCACCAGAGAAACTGCCTGTTCCTCTTCAGCGTTTGAACTTTCCCCACCCGGAAATCGACGCCGATATTGCAATAGCTCATGAAGGATTTTTAACGATATTTGTTCAATGCGAGCACTATCCACAATTAACTCCTGTTCAGATGTGGCGCAGGCAACTTATTTGCAAACGCAATAAGACTTATCAAAAAGAGAGAGGCCGAACGGGAAGTCGGACTTACCTCGCGATTTATCTGCGTCAGGCAATATAGAAGAGATAATGCTATATTATTAGCCCTTATAATTAACAATCTTGGTTAAGTTGAACTTAACAAACTATGAGTAATATTCTAAAACGCATGGCTATTTTTTCTAAAGTTGTCGATTGCGGTGCATTCAGCACGGCAGCCAAAGAATTAGGCATTACAACCTCCGCCGTCAGCCAACATATCCGCCTGCTGGAAAACGAGTTGGGCATTCAATTACTTCTGCGTTCTACCCGTTCACTGAGCCTGACCGAGGCCGGGCTGTGTTTTTATGAGGATTGCGTGTTGATGATCCATGCCGCCGAACGCGGGCAACAACGTATTGCCGCGCTACGCGGTGAACTGACCGGGGAACTGCGCGTCGCCACCTCTACGGAGTTTGCCACTCATTATCTGGTGCCGGCACTGCAAAGCTTCCTGGACGAACACCCGCGCATCACGCTGAGGCTGGAAATTCATGATGAAAAGATAGACCTGATAAACCAGCGTATTGATCTGGCGATCCGCGGTGGCGTGATGGCTGACTCCAGCTATGTCTCCACCCGTCTGGGGCGCTTTCGGGAAGTGCTGTGTGCCTCGCCAGCCTACCTTGCCAACCACGGCATGCCAGAAACGCCACAGGCGTTGACACACCATCAATGGGTCACTTTTACCCCGCTGGGGAACCCACAATTTGTTCGCCTGCTCCACCCTGATGGCGACGAGCATCGGCTGCGCATGACCGGACGTTTATTTACCAATAACGGCATGGCGATGAAAGAATTGGCGCTGGCCGATAAAGGGATCATCCGTAATTTCTTCGTCAATGTTGAAAAGGAATTGAACCGGGGTGAGCTGGTCGAGGTACTGCCAGAGTGGCGCCTACCGGATATTAGTTGCTATGCCATTATGCCGCGCAGGGACAGCCAACCATTAAAGGTCCGTCGTTTACTTGAACATATGAAAATCCATTTACAGCAAAAAGAGCAAAATTCCGTAGGACAATTACGCATTTAAAATAAGAATAATCTGTAACGCCAGTTAATTTAGTTATTTAACCTTTCAGCCCGTTGCTGACCAGCACCAGAGTTTATTTAGATTGCAGCCTAATGATATTAACCTTAATAACTTTATCACCGTCTATATAATCATTCCCTCTGCCATTAATTCAAATTGTCAGAACAAATTTGACTTTAAGTAACAGAAAATTTGAATCAGTCATCCCTCAAGTTCATTTTTAATAATTTCATTGCCGGTACCGATCCCTAAAAACAAAACGGAGAGCCGAAGCTCCCCGTTATCTTATTTATGCCCGATGCTGATTAATCGACCTGTTTGATATCAACCCGCAGCTCTTTCGGTACTTCGAACACGATGTTCTCTTCACGACCGCTGACTTCCTGCACGTTGACACCGCCCAGCGCTTTCAGGCGGCTGATAACATCCTGTACCAACACATCAGGTGCCGAAGCCCCTGCGGTAACGCCGATATTATGAGCGTCCTTCAGCCAGGCTTCCTGAATGTCAGCGGCGGAATCGATCAGGTATGCCGGCTTGCCAACACGCTGTGCCAGTTCTGCCAGACGATTGGAGTTGGAGGAGTTTTTCGACCCCACCACCAGCACCACGTCCGCATCCCCGGCCAGGTTGCGTACCGCTTCCTGACGGTTGGTGGTAGCGTAGCAGATGTCGTCCTTACGCGGCCCGATAATACTCGGGAAACGCTTGCGCAGGGCATCAATCACGTCAGAAGTGTCGTCCACCGACAGCGTGGTTTGCGTCATAAAGCACAGGTTGCTTTCATCCTTCACCTGCAGCTTCCAGACGTCGTCCGGTGACTCCACCAGGTACATGCCGCCCTTCGGGTTGCTGTACTGGCCCATGGTACCTTCCACTTCCGGGTGACCGGCGTGGCCGATCAGGATCGCCTCGGTGCCACGGCGGCTGGCTCGCGCCACCTCCATATGCACCTTGGTCACCAACGGGCAGGTGGCGTCAAACAGCATGGTTAAATCACGCGCCTTAGCCTCTGCTCTTACCGCCTGGGAAACCCCGTGCGCCGAGAAGATCAGAATCGACCCGTCCGGCACTTCGGTGATTTCCTCAATAAATACCGCCCCACGCTCACGCAGGCTATCGACCACGTAGCGGTTATGCACCACTTCGTGACGCACGTAGATAGGCGCACCGTAAATTTCCAGCGCGCGTTCAACGATACTGATCGCACGATCAACCCCGGCGCAAAAGCCGCGTGGGTTAGCCAGCAATATTTGCATGCGTCTCCTCCTGCTGCGGATCGATCTCCAACACTTCAATATCGAAGGTGACCGGATGGCCCGCCAGCGGATGGTTGAAATCAACGGTAATCGAATCTTCCGCCACCTCGCGCACCACACCCGGCATTTCGCTGCCGTCGACCGCGGTAAACAGCATGATGGTGCCCGCGTCCGGTACGCCGGTTTCCGTGAAGTCACGACGTGAGAAGAACTGGACCAGGTCCGGGTTCTCTTCGCCGAACGCCGCTTCCGGTTGCAGGGTAAAGGCGCACTTGTCGCCCGCCTTCAGACCGAGTAACTGCGCTTCCAGCGGCTCGGACAGGCTGCCGTCGCCCAGACGAAACAGCGCCGGTTTACCGTTGCCACGAGTGGACTCTGCCGTCGTTCCGTCTTCCAGTTTCAGCGTGAAGTGAACCAATACTTCGCTGTCGCCCTTAACCTGAGCCGTCATATTACTCACCTTTGCTCTTTGCACTTTTGTTCGCCGGCGACAAGAAGCCTTCCAGCACGATCATCGCCGCCCCCACGCAGATAAAACTATCCGCCAGGTTGAAGGTCGGGTAGTGCCAGTTGCCCACATAGAAGTCGATAAAATCGACCACGAAGCCGTGCCACAAGCGATCGAACAGGTTGCCGAGCGCTCCACCGATGATAAATGCATAGGCAATGTTGTTCAGTTTTTGCTGCGCCGAACTGCGGTACATCATCACCAGCAGCACCGCCACGATGGCGACGGCAATACCGGCGAAGAACCAGCGCTGCCAACCGCCGTGATCGGCCAGGAAGCTGAATGCGGCACCGTAGTTACGCGCATAAAACAGATTGAACGACGGGATCAGCGGCTGGGACTGGCCCAGCACGAAGTTACCGAGGATCCACTGCTTGCTGGCAAAATCCAGCACCAGCACTACCACTACCAGCCATAGCCAGCGCAAGCCGGTCGAACAAATAGGTTTACTCATCAGGCAAACTTACGCTTTTCGCCGTCGCCGGCTACGTTGACAACACAGCGGCCGCAGAGATCTGCGTGCTCCGCCACCAGGCCGATATCGGTGGTGTAATGCCAGCAGCGCGGGCACTTCTCACCTTCTGCGGTGCTGAAGGCAATTTTCAGGCCTTTCACCAGCTCTGCAGCTTGTGCATCTGCCGGCGCATCGGCCAGAGGTGCAACGCGCGCGCCGGAAGTCAGCAGCACAAAGCGCAGTTCATCCTGCAGGCTGTTGAGGCGTTCAGCCAGTTCACTATCGGCATACAGCGTCACCGCGGCTTCCAGAGAACCGCCGAGACGTTTGTCGGCACGAGCCTGTTCCAGCACCTTGTTCACTTCGCCACGAACTTTAAGCAGCTCGGCCCAGAAGCTATCGTTCATGCCTTCGCCTTCGGCCAGACCGAACAGGCCGTCGTACCACTCTTCAGTGAATACGTACTGCGCGCGTTTGCCCGGCAGGAAGGCCCAGATTTCATCGGCAGTGAACGACATGATCGGTGCCATCCAGCGAACCAGCGCTTCTGCGATATGGAACAAGGCAGTCTGGCAGCTACGACGGGCGACGCTGTCGCTCTTCGCGGTGTACTGACGGTCCTTGATGATATCCAGATAGAAGGAGCCCATCTCAACAGAACAGAACTGCATCAGACGCTGTACCACTTCATGGAAATCGTAATTGGCGTAAGCCTTTTCGATATCCTGCTGCGCCGCCAGTGCACGACCCACCGCCCAGCGATCCAGGACTACCATTTCTTCCGGTGCCACGCAGTCGGTGCTCGGCTCAAACCCGTTCAGGTTGGCCAGCAGGAAGCGCGCGGTGTTACGGATGCGGCGGTAAGAATCGGCAGAGCGTTTCAGGATCTCGTCCGACACGGCAATTTCACCGGTGTAGTCGGTAGAAGCGACCCACAGGCGCAGGATGTCGCCACCCAGCTTGTTCATCACGTCTTGTGGACTGATGGTATTGCCGATCGACTTGGACATCTTGCGGCCCTGACCGTCCACGGTGAAGCCGTGGGTCAGAACTTCTTTATACGGTGCCTTGCCTTTCATCGCAGTGGAGATCATCAGTGATGACATAAACCAGCCGCGGTGTTGGTCGGAGCCTTCCAGATACATGTCGGCGCCATGGCCATTGAACTCGGGACGAACGTCGACCACGGAAGAGTGGGTCGAACCGGAGTCGAACCAGACGTCCAGGGTGTCTGGTACTTTCACGTAATCGGCAGCATCCGCACCGAGAATGTCGGCCGCGTCCAGATCCCACCACGCCTGAATACCGTCCTGCTCAACGCGCTTGGCCACTTCTTCCATCAGCTCAACGCTGCGTGGGTGCAGTTGCTCGGTGTCTTTGTGCACAAACAGTGACATTGGCACGCCCCAGGTACGCTGACGCGAAATACACCAGTCCGGGCGGTTGGCAACCATGGTTTCGATGCGCGCCTGGCCCCATTCAGGGATCCATTGCACGCCTTTGATCTCTTCCAGCGACTGCTTGCGCAGGCCTTTCTGATCCATGCTGATGAACCATTGAGGGGTCGCGCGGAAGATGATCGGCGTTTTGTGGCGCCAGCAGCACGGGTAGCTGTGAACCAGTTTTTCCACGTGCAGCAATGCGCCTTTCTCGCGCAGCAGCTCAACGATCAAATCGTTGGCCTTGAACACAAACTTGCCATCCAGCAGTGGATGGGTGCCGGTCAGATAGCAGCCGTTCGGCCCTACCGGATTGGCGATTTCCAGACCGTATTTCTGGCTGATGACAAAGTCATCCGGGCCATGGCCACCGGCGGTGTGTACCGCACCGGTACCGGCATCCAGCGTGACGTGTTCACCCATGATCGCCGGTACGTCGAAGCCCATGAACGGGTGTTCGAAACGCATCAGCTCCAGATCGGCACCTTTGCAACTGCCCAGGACTTCCCAATGGGTAATGCCCGCGCGTTTCATTACGCTTTCCACCAGCTCAGCCGCCAGGATCAGGCACTGGCCTTCTACCTGTACCAGCTGGTAGGCAAATTCCGGGTGCAGCGAGATGGCGCGGTTAGCCGGCAGCGTCCACGGGGTGGTGGTCCAGATGACCAGAGAAACCGGGCCGTTGAAGCGGGTTACGCCAAATTTGGTCGCCACGGCAGCCGCGTCAACCGCGTGGAAAGCCACATCGATCGACGGCGAAGTTTTGTCGTAATACTCCACTTCCGCTTCCGCCAGGGAAGAACGGCAATCGGTACACCAGTGCACCGGCTTGGCGCCTTTCAGCAGATGACCATTGCTGATGATTTTACCCAGCGCGCGGATGATGTTGGCTTCGGTTTTGAAGTCCATGGTCAGGTACGGACGATCCCAGTCACCCAGCACGCCCAGGCGGATGAAGTCTTTCTTCTGGCCTTCAACCTGCTCGGCGGCGTACTCACGACACTTGATACGGAATTCTGCCGCGGTGAGTTTTTCACCCGGCTTGCCGTACAGTTGCTCGACCTTCAGTTCGATCGGCAGGCCGTGGCAGTCCCAACCCGGAATGTAAGGCGAGTCGAAACCGGACATCCCTTTCGACTTGATAATAATGTCTTTGAGAATCTTGTTAACCGAGTGACCAATGTGAATGCTGCCGTTCGCATACGGAGGGCCGTCATGCAGAATGAAGGATTTCTTGCCCTTTTTGGCAGTACGAATCATCCCGTACAGATCCTGTTCATACCAACGTTGCAGCATGCCAGGTTCACGCTTGGCCAGATCGCCGCGCATCGGGAACCCTGTTTCCGGCAAGTTCAGGGTATTCTTGTAGTCACTCATTAGATTCTCGGTTCCGTTTTCGGCTATAGAGATTAAACCGGTGTCTGTAGCCCGAAGAACTTCCGGGCCGTCACCACATCATTGGCGATTTGCTGCTTCAGCGCATCGAGCGAAGCAAAACGCTGTTCATTGCGCAATTTCGCGCGGAGCACCACGTCTAGATGGCGCCCGTAAAGATCCATTGTGACATCCAGCAGGTGGACTTCCAGCTGCTGTCGCACGCCGGCAACGGTTGGGCGTGTACCAA
Source organism: Serratia sp. S4 (assembly GCF_000347995.1). Classification (NCBI taxonomy): domain Bacteria; kingdom Pseudomonadati; phylum Pseudomonadota; class Gammaproteobacteria; order Enterobacterales; family Yersiniaceae; genus Serratia; species Serratia sp. S4. The sequence goes on along the minus strand of NZ_KB661120.1, from coordinate 712,049 downwards.
TATTGGCCACGCCGGGGAGCGGCTGGGGCCCCAGGCCATAAACTTCCACCGCATAGACTCCCTTCACCGGGGCAACCAGGCGTTTCAGTGGCAGGTTGGCGGTGGGAAAGCCGATGGTACGGCCCAGTTCGTCGCCGTGTACCACCCGACCAGAAATACTGTACGGATGGCCCAGCAGCGTTTCAGCCAATGCCAGGTCGTCATCGCGCAGCGCATTGCGGATCGCGGTGCTGCTGATGCGTTGATCGCCCTCGCGGAAGGTCGGCGTGCTAATCACTTCAAAACCGTATTCTTTCCCGGCTTTTTGCAATAGCGGAAAATCGCCCTGGCGAGTCGCGCCAAAGCGAAAATCATCCCCGACCATCAGGAATTTCACGCCCAGTTTCTCCACCAGCAGTTCGGCAACAAATGCCTGCGCCGTATTGGCAGCGAAACGCGGGTCGAACTTGACGCACAACAGGTAGTCAACGCCCGCCTGCGCCAGGTATTTGGCCTTGTCACGCAAACGCGTGAGACGGGCCGGTGCCTTGTCCGCTGCAAACATTTCCAGCGGCTGCGGCTCAAAGATCATGACCATCACTGGCAGCCCGAGGCGTTGCCCCTCTTGTTTCAGCTGCTCCAGCAACGCCTGGTGACCGCGGTGTACGCCGTCAAAGTTGCCGATGGTGAGCACGCAACCATGGTGGCGTGCCCGGATATTGTGAATGCCGCGAATTAGCTCCATAGCTGGCTCAAAACAGTGGAAATCGCCGGATTATACCTTGTACAGCGGTTAAGGTTAACCCGCGATTGGTGCCTTTATGTAATAGACATACCATACCGGAGATAATCTGCAGGTGAAACGCCCTGACCGCAGTTTATCCGGCGATTGAAAGCTGATTATCGACCACGACCAATAGCTTGCAGCCAATGCGCCAACTCATTGGTGAATTTTCTCGCGAAACACTGTATTCCCACGACCGAAGCTGGTAAAATCCTGCGCCATCACAACGTAGCAAGTGCCGCCCGTACAAACGGCGCTTATTTGCACAAATTCATTGACAAACGCAGGCCAAAAGGGCATATTCCTCGGCCTTCGAATTGTCCTCAATAGAATATATTTGGGAGTTGTACCTTGGCTAATATCAAGTCAGCTAAGAAACGCGCCGTACAGTCTGAGAAGCGTCGTAAGCATAACGCTAGCGGCCGCTCAATGATGCGTACCTACATCAAGAAAGTAGAAGCTGCTATCGCCACTGGCGACAAAGAAGCTGCGCAAGCTGCTTACGCTGTAATGAAACCAATCGTGGACCGCAAGGCTGCTAAAGGCCTGATCCACAAAAACAAAGCTGCACGCCATAAGTCAAACCTGTCGGCGCGCATCAACGCTTTGTAATAAGCATCGTGTTGTCTGCTTGAAAAAAAACCGGCTCAGGCCGGTTTTTTTACGTCTGCAATACCCGGTCTAGTAAGCAAACAACGCAGAGAAGTCCTTGTTGCACACCCGCTGTACCGCCGGATGCTGGATCATGCGCTCGGCAAAGATGATGTAGTACTCTTCCTGCACGCTATCAATACGTCCAATCTCCACCACGTCATCATCGTTATAGGTATCCTGCGCATACAGCGTCGGCGCAACGAAGATCGCGTTGTGGTACATGCCAAAAGTTTTCATCAGGGCCGCATCATCAAACTCACCCAGTATCTCCACCTGAATGCCCTGGGTGTTAAACCAGTTCAGCAGTTTACGGCCCAACATTGAACGCCGACCCGGGATCAGCAGTTTTCGCTGTTCCAGACAGGCGGGGAACGGCAGATCCGGTGCCGGTTGGCGGCAGAAGAAGCTGATACCGCATTCACCCAGCTTGAGCGAAAACAACCCTTCCTGCTGGCTGGAATCCACCGGGCAGTCTGAAAGGATCATATCGAGCTTATGCTGACTGAGCTGCTCCAGCAGCATCTCATGCGTCGACTCAAAGCACCGCAGGTGAATTTGCTCATTATCCACCACTACCGCCGTCTCCAGCACCTGGCTCACCAAACGTTTGGACAACGCATCCGCTACCCCGACGTCAAACAGCAGGTTGGATTCCTTGCGGTAATTAACGATATCCAGCATTTCCTGGCTGAGCATAAACATCTTGTCGGCATAGCGAAAAACCAGTTGCCCCAATTCGGATGGCACCAGCCCACGCCCCTGACGCTTGAACAGCTTGCCGTCCAAACGCTCCTCCAACGCTTTGATCTGGCCGGTGATGGTCTGGGGTGTCAGAAACAAGGCTTCGGCGGCGCCGACCACCGAACCTTCCTTGCAGACCTGCCAGAAGTAGTAAAGGTGATTAAAGTTGATATGCGACATCCTCACGAGGTGCTCTCCTTAACATTCCGTCATGGCAAAACTGCGGCCATAACGAGCGACTAATGTCCTTTCCCTGTTTCAGACAACCTGTTGCTGCATTCGTCCCAAACAGAATGGCCGAAGCTGCGCATATTTTATCCTGCGCAGCTCCGACCAGCTATTGTATTGTAGTGAGTCCCCACGAACAGGGGATCCCCTAAAAGAGTTATCTGACTCGTGGTAACGACATGCGTAACAGACCATACCCGACCACCGCCGCCGTGGTTGACCCAATCAGGATCCCCAGTCGCGAATAGGTGCTCAGAACAACATCCGCATCGCCAAAGGCCAGCGAAGCGATAAATATCGACATGGTGAAACCAATACCACAGAGCACGGAAACGGCAAACACCTGTTTGAAACCAATTCCTTCAGGCAGCCTGGCAATACCCAGTTTCACTGCCAGCAGGCTAAAGGTGAAGATGCCCAACGGCTTACCGATAAACAGGCCTGCCGCAATGCCCACCGGCAACAGTGAGGTCAGCCCGCTCAGTGACACGCCTTGTAATGAAACCCCGGCGTTGGCAAAGGCAAACAGCGGCAGTATCAGGAATGCCACCCACGGATGCAGTTCATGCTCCAGCGTCTCTGACGGCGACGACCCTTTCTTCACGTTCAGCGGGATCATAAAGCCGATAATAACCCCGGCCAGCGTCGCATGTACCCCGGACTTAAGGATAGCCACCCACAGTACCAGGCCGACAATCATATAAAGCGAGGTTTTGCCCACCCCGCGCCAGTTCATAAACGCCAGCACTGCAATAGAGGCTGCTGCCACGCCCAATGCCGCCATCGAGACTTCGTGGGTATAGAACAGTGCGATAATCACGATGACACCCAGGTCATCGATGATCGCCAGCGCCAACAAGAACACCTTCAGGCTGGTCGGCACGCGGTTACCCAATAGCGCCATCACCCCGAGGGCAAAGGCAATATCGGTTGCCGCCGGGATCGCCCATCCCTGACGAGTAACCTCGTCCGCCCCGTTGAACATCAGGTAAATCAATGCTGGTGCCAGCATGCCGCCCAGTGCGGCGATCGCCGGGAACACGGCCTTGTCACGCCCGGCCAATGAACCTTGCATCAGCTCGCGCTTGACCTCCAGCCCGACCACCAGGAAAAAGATCGCCATCAGGCCGTCGTTAATCCACAACAGCAGTGGCTTGGCAATCTCCAGTGAGGACACTTTCACCATCACAGGCAAATTGAGGAAGGCGTGATAAATCCCCTGGGCTGGGGTATTGGCCATGATCAACGCGATAATCGCGGCTACGATCAGGATAATGCCGCCCGCGGCTTCCTGACGTAAAAATTGACGAATGATGTTGGTCACAATACGTCTCTCCAGAGCAGCGCAAGGCACAGACGGCCCTGCAGACAAAGTAATGGAATGAGTATAGACGGCGAATCACTTCGATAAAATACGTTTATAAATGCTTAAAACATCGTAAAAACCGATCTATAAGCGATTTATATCACACTTTAACCAGGGCTATTGGCGGAAGTTAAGCTAGAAAAAACCCCGGTTTTGACGCCGGGGTTATGCAGTACGCTAACGGAAACAGTAGCTTAGCGCGTCAGGTCATCAAAAAACTTTTTCACCCCGTCGAAGAAGCTCTTCGAACGTGGGCTGTTTTTATCACCGGAAGGGCCACCCAGGCTCTCTTCCAGTTCCTTCAGCAATTGCTTCTGCTTGTCGTTCAGGTTAACCGGAGTTTCTACCACCACACGGCACAGCAGGTCGCCCTGGCTGCCACCACGTACCGATTTGACCCCCTTGCCGCGCATGCGGAACAGTTTGCCTGTCTGAGTCTCTGCCGGCACCTTCAGCTTCACACGGCCATCCAGCGTCGGGACTTCAATCTCGCCGCCCAATGCCGCCATCGCGAAGTTAATCGGCACTTCACAGTACAAGTTATTGCCTTCGCGCTCGAAGATAGGGTGCGCTTTCACCTGAACCTGAACGTACAGATCGCCTGCCGGCGCGCCGTGCTCACCCGCTTCACCCTCACCCGCCAGGCGGATGCGGTCACCGGTATCAACGCCGGCCGGGATTTTCACCGACAGCGTTTTGGCTTTCTCTACCCGGCCATGGCCGTGGCAGCTATTGCATGGGTCTTTGATGATCTGACCACGACCATGACAGTGCGGACAGGCCTGCTGCACGGTAAAGAAGCCCTGGCGCATCTGCACCTGGCCCTGCCCGTGACAGGTTGGACAGGTCACCGGCGAGCTGCCCGGCTTCGCGCCGCTGCCGTGGCAAACGCCACACTCTTCCAGCGTTGGGATGCGGATCTCTTTGGTCACGCCACGAACCGCTTCCTCAAGGGACAGCTCCATGTTGTAGCGCAGATCGGAACCGCGGCTGGCGCGCTGACGGCGGCCACCACCGAAGATGTCGCCAAATACGTCGCCAAAGATATCGCTGAATTCAGCACCGCCGCCAAACCCGCCGCCGCCGCCCATACCGCCTTGTTCAAAGGCCGCATGGCCGTATTGATCGTAGGCCGCACGTTTTTGAGCGTCAGTCAGGATTTCGTAGGCTTCCTTGATCTCTTTAAACCTGGCTTCGGCGTCTTGCTCCTGGTTGCGGTCAGGATGGAATTTCATCGCCAGACGTTTATACGCCTTTTTGATCTCACGCTCTTCCGCCGTCTTGGAGACGCCGAGAATCTCGTAATAGTCTTTCTTCGCCATTATTTCTGTAACCCTTAACATGCGTGCACGGGCGTAGAGTTGCCTCGACGCCCGTGCTGGTTTGCGGTAACGGCCTCTCGGCCGTTCCGTGCCCGCTTAAGGGCGATTATTTTTTGTCTTTAACTTCTTCGAACTCAGCGTCAACCACGTCGTCGTCTTTCTGCGCCGCGTTGTCAGCACCGGCATCAGCACCTTGCTGAGCCTGCTGCGCCTGAGCCATTTCCAGCAGCTTGCCGGAAACCTGCACCAGAGCCTGGGTCTTCGCTTCGATCTCGGCTTTATCTTCGCCTTTAACCGCTACTTCCAGATCTTTCAGCGCCGCTTCGATAGCCGTTTTGTCTTCCGCCGGCAGTTTATCGCCCGCTTCTTCCAACTGCTTACGAGTGCCGTGGATCAGGTGGTCGGCCTGGTTACGGGTCTGCACCAGCTCTTCGAACTTACGGTCCGCTTCGGCGTTCACTTCGGCATCACGCACCATTTTCTGGATTTCTTCTTCGTTCAGACCGGAAGAAGCCTTGATGGTGATTTTCTGCTCACGGCCAGTATTCTTGTCTTTGGCAGACACGTGCAAAATACCGTCGGCGTCGATGTCGAAGGTCACTTCGATCTGCGCCATACCGCGTGCAGCAGCCTGGATGCCGTCCAGGTTGAACTGGCCCAGTGACTTGTTATCGTTGGCGCGTTTACGCTCACCCTGCAGCACATGGATGGTTACCGCAGACTGGTTGTCTTCAGCGGTAGAGAACACCTGGCTGTGCTTGGTCGGGATAGTGGTGTTTTTGGTGATCAGCGGAGTCATCACGCTGCCCATGGTTTCGATACCCAGCGACAGCGGGGTAACGTCCAGCAGCAGAACGTCCTTCACATCACCGGCCAACACGCCGCCCTGTACCGCAGCACCCACCGCAACGGCTTCGTCCGGGTTAACGTCTTTACGTGGTTCTTTACCGAAGAAGTCAGCAACTTTCTTCTGAACCATTGGCATACGGGTCTGGCCACCGACCAGGATCACGTCCTGAATGTCGGAAACCGACAGGCCTGCGTCTTTCAGAGCTACTTTCAGCGGCTCGATAGAACGCGCAACCAGATCCTCAACCAGCGACTCGAGTTTTGCACGGGTCACTTTGATGTTCATGTGCTTTGGACCGCTCGCATCTGCAGTGATGTACGGCAGGTTAACGTCGGTCTGCTGAGCAGAAGACAGTTCAATCTTCGCTTTCTCAGCGGCTTCTTTCAGACGCTGCATCGCCAACGGATCGTTGCGCAGATCGAAACCTTGTTCTTTCTTGAACTCTTCCACCAGGTAGTTGATCAGGCGGCTGTCGAAGTCTTCACCACCCAGGTGGGTATCACCGTTGGTTGCCAGAACTTCGAAGGTTTTTTCGCCGTCAACTTCGTCGATTTCGATAATAGAGATATCGAAAGTACCGCCACCCAGGTCATAAACCGCGATGGTACGGTTGCCGACTTCTTTGTCCAGGCCGTAAGCCAGGGCCGCAGCGGTCGGTTCGTTGATGATACGTTTTACTTCCAGACCTGCGATACGGCCGGCGTCTTTGGTCGCCTGACGCTGTGCATCGTTGAAGTATGCAGGTACGGTGATAACCGCTTCAGTTACTGGTTCGCCCAGGTAATCTTCAGCCGTTTTCTTCATTTTCTTCAACACTTCAGCAGAGATCTGCGGAGGTGCTACACGCTGGCCTTTCACTTCAACCCATGCGTCGCCGTTATCAGCAGCCACAATTTTGTACGGCATGATGTCTTTATCACGCTGCGCTTCTTCATCCTGGAAGCGACGGCCAATCAGGCGCTTAATCGCAAACAGGGTATTTTGTGGGTTGGTAACAGCCTGACGCTTAGCAGGTTGGCCAACCAGAATTTCACCATCCTGGGTATATGCGATGATCGAAGGTGTAGTACGGTCGCCTTCGCTGTTCTCCAGCACGCGCGCTTTACCACCATCCATAATTGCTACACAAGAGTTGGTAGTACCCAGGTCGATACCAATAATTTTGCCCATCTAAACGTCTCCACTAATAAATTCATATTCGGTCAGGTTGCTAACCTATATGTGGGCAATTTTTTGTTTTTCAACTGCCCAACATTTCAGTCTTAGCCGCGGTCAGCAACTGCGGTTGCAAATAAGATGGGGTCATACAACCGAGCATCAAGGGGCAGGACAAAAAAAAATTCTTTTTTATCGTCACTCAGATCATTGTTTCCTGTTCTGGGGATCATTATGATGCCGCGCGCTCTGATGGAAGTTATCAACTTTTCGGCCATTCAGACCATATATGAATTTACTTCACTGTTTCCGTTAATTTTCTGTTATTGCAGAGGACTTATGCACACCAACAAGTTGGCGAATCCCGGCCCTCTCGGCCTGATGGGCTTCGGGATGACCACCGTCTTGCTGAACCTGCACAACGCGGGCTTTTTCCCATTGAACTCCGCCATTATCAGCATGGGGATTTTCTTCGGTGGACTGGCCCAGATTATGGCCGGCCTGCTGGAATACAAGAAAGGCAACACCTTCGGGATGACGGCCTTTATCTCTTACGGCAGCTTCTGGCTGAGCCTGGTCGGGTTGCTGTTGCTGCCGCGTCTGGGTCTGGCGGAACCGACCGATGCCGGCGTGCTGGGGATTTACCTGGCACTGTGGGGCGTCTTCACGCTGTTCATGTTTTTCGGCACTCTGCGCGCCAACCGCGTGCTGCAGTTCGTGTTCGGCAGCCTGACGCTGCTGTTCGCTCTGCTGGCCATCGGTAACATCACCGGCAACCCTGCACTGCTGAACTTTGCCGGCTACGAAGGCATTATCTGCGGTGCCAGCGCCATTTACCTGGCCATGGCGGAAGTGCTCAACGAGCAGTTTGGCCGCACGGTGCTGCCGATTGGCGAGCCAACAGTCGACAATGTAGAACCAATTCGGGCAGTGGCATAAACGCCACTGGCCTGAAACAAGAAGCCCTGCGGTTGATTGCAGGGCTTTTTTTTCAGCTGTAGGAACCGGCGCGCTGTGCCTTGGTTTCGCTGTTTAGATCGCGATGCAGATAAATCCCCAGCAGCAGTCCGATGCCGGACAGCGCCAGCACATAGTAAGCGGGCGCTAACGGGGTTAACTTCATGATCAACGTCACAAATATTGGGGTTAAACCGCCAAAAATGGCGTATGCGACATTATATGAGAACGAAATCCCGGTAAATCGCACTTCCGCCGGAAAAGCCCGCACCATCACGTAGGGGACCGCGCCCACTACGCCTACGCTGAAGCCCACCAGCGCGTAGCAGGCGAACAACATTTCCGGGTGTTCACCCACCGTCCGATAAAATAGCCAACTGCAACCGGCCAGCAGCAGGCTGCCGACGATAAAGGTTTTGCTGGCGCCAAAGCGATCCGCCGACAAGCCGGCGATGATGCAACCGGCGATCAGCATGATGGTAGCGATGCTATTGGCCTGCAACGATAACGCCGGGGCGATACCAAACTGTTTTTGCAGGTAGGTCGGAGTCATCAGGATCACCACCACAATGCCGGCGGACAAAAGCCAGGTCAGCAGCATAGACACCACCACTTCCTTGCGATGATTGAGCACCACCGATTTCAACGGCAGCTCTTCTGCCAGGGCCTTACGCGCCTGCATCTCGATGAAGATCGGCGTTTCCTGCAGCCAGCGGCGCAGGTACATCGCCACCAGGCCGAAAATGCCGCCCAGCAGGAACGGGATACGCCAGCCACCGTCAATAATGGTCTGTTGACTAAGCGTGGTGTTGATTACCGTCGCCACCAGCGAGCCCAGCAGGATGCCGACGGTCAGGCCGGCAGTCAGCGTGCCGCAGGCAAAACCGATGCGCCGGCGCGGCACGTGTTCAGCCACAAATACCCAGGCCCCCGGCACCTCGCCGCCGATCGCCGCCCCTTGCAGCACACGCATCAGCAGTAGCAACAGCGGTGCGGCAATGCCGATGCTGGCATAGGTCGGTAACAGGCCCATCGCCAATGTCGGCAGCGCCATCAGCAAAATACTCAGGCTGAACATTTTTTTGCGGCCGACCAGATCGCCGAAGTGCGCCATCACAATGCCGCCCAGCGGGCGGGCCAGATAACCAGCGGCAAAAATGCCGAAGGTTTGCACCTGACGTAGCCATTCCGGCATATCCGCCGGGAAAAACAGCTCGCCCATCACCGCCGCAAAGAAGACAAAAATGATGAAATCATAGAACTCCAGCGCACCGCCCAGGGCAGCTAACGTCAGAGTTTTGTAGTCTTGCCGGTTTAACCGGCGATTATTATCGTGAGGCATAGGGTACCGTCGGAGGAAACTGTGAAAATAAAAGCCAGCGGCTTTCTGTAAACGAATCCTTACTATAACGGCAAATTATTTTCACACCAGATCGGCTAGCGCTAATCTCACAAAAGGCTGAAATTTAGAGGTTTATCTCGCGACGCGCATTCTTCGGACGAAATGCTGCTACCACTGCCGCCTCGGTTTCCACATAGGGCCCCTCAAGCAACTGTATGCAGTACGGCACGCTGGCGAAGATGCCATGCACCACCACCTTGCCCTGCTCGTCCTTAACCCCTTCCAGCGTTTCCTTGATCGACTTGGGTTGCCCCGGCAGGTTGATGATCAATGCCTGCTTGCGGATTGCCCCCACCTGACGTGAAAGAATGGCCGTTGGCACATAGTGTAGGCTGATTTGACGCATTTGCTCGCCGAAGCCGGGCATCACGCGATCGGCAATGGCCAAGGTAGCGTCAGGTGTCACATCGCGGCGCGCGGGGCCGGTACCACCGGTGGTCAGCACCAGGTGGCAGCCCATTTCATCCACCAGCTCACACAGGGTTTGTTCGATCAACGTCTGCTCATCTGGGATCAGGCGGGTCTCCAGCTTAAACGGAGTGCTCAGCGCGCCAGTCAGCCATTCCTCCAGCGCCGGTATCCCTTTGTCCTGGTAAACGCCGCCGGAAGCGCGGTCAGAAACGGAAACCAAACCAATACGTAATATGTCCATGCGTAACCTCTACAGCCTGATGGGGTTCGGACGGGTTCGCTTCCCGCCCTATTTTCAATCTGAGAGTATAAAGTGTCTGCCTGCCTGCGGGATCTGCAGGTATAAAAAAAGGCGGCCTAAGCCACCTTTTTCTGCGCTGATTGCCGGAATTACAGCAGATCGGCGATCATTTTTTCCAGCTTGCCCTGGTCTACGGCAAACTTGCGGATACCGTCGGTCAGTTTCTCAACTGCCATTGGATCCTGGTTGTGCTGCCAGTAGAACTCAGGCTCGGTCAAAGCGGCAGGACGCGCTTGCACTTCGCCGGTGTAGGCCAGTTTACGCTCCAGTGTACCTTCGCTCTCTGCCAGCTCTTTCAGCAATGCAGGCGCGATGGTCAGGCGGTCACAACCGGCCAGTTCGATGATTTCGCCAACGTTACGGAAGCTGGCGCCCATCACCACGGTTTTGAAACCGTGCTGTTTGTAATACTGGTAGATCTCGGTAACGGAAACCACACCTGGATCTTCGTTTGGCGCGAACTCTTTCTTGTCGCCATTGGCTTTGTACCAGTCGAGGATACGGCCAACAAACGGAGAGATCAGGTAAACGCCGGCTTCGGCGCAGGCACGGGCCTGAGCAAAGGAGAACAGCAGCGTCAGGTTACAGTTGATGCCTTCTTTTTCCAGCTGTTCCGCAGCGCGGATACCCTGCCAGGTAGAGGCCAGTTTGATCAGGATGCGATCGTTGCTGATGCCGGCATCGTTGTACAGTTTGATCAGGCGCTTGGCCTTGGCAACGCTGGCTACGGTGTCGTAAGACAGACGAGCGTCCACTTCAGTGGAGATGCGGCCTGGAACCAGCTTCAGGATTTCCAGACCAATGTTAACGGCCAGCTTGTCGGCGGCATCGGCGATCTGCTGTTCGCGATCGCTGCTCTGCTCGCGTGCCCAGGCAATGGCTTCGTCAATCAGTTTGCGGTATTCAGGAATTTGGGCTGCATTGAGGATCAGCGAAGGGTTGGTCGTAGCATCTTGCGGTTGATACAGCTTCATAGCCGCGATATCGCCCGTATCTGCAACCACGGTAGTCAGTTGGCGCAGGGAAGTTAATTTATCGGTCATGTTGGCATTATCTCATCGTGTGTGCATGAACTTTTGGCATCGTTCAACCATGCCCTGCCCTGATAATAACATGCGCAAGGCCCGGTGCAAGGCTGGAAAATCACGCCCCGACGGTGCTGGTTTTATCCTTGAGCGAGCAACCGTTTACGCTGCTATCTTTCGTCATTCCCGAGCTGATGAAAAGGCAATAACGTGCTATCGCTTGAATAAATTATGTTAAATTCGCGAAAATTAATGCAATAGGTTTCGAAATCTGAGAAAAGTCTCAATTGCTCGGAACCGGCCTGATTTCAGCTAAGCTCTTGTAAAAACTCAGTCAATATATTTTCACCCGCGGTGGATACGGCGCGGTGCGCAACAAATTTCAACAAGGAGGGATCCGTGACGGACCTGATAAATTTTATAAATAATATTTTGTGGGGTTCGGTACTGATTTATTTGCTACTCGGTACCGGTATTTATTTCACCCTACGCACGCGTTTTATCCAGGTTCGCCATTTCGGCCACATGTTCTCGCTGCTGAAAAACAGCAACAAGAGCGACAGCTCAGGTATCTCCTCCTTTCAGGCCTTGTGTACTACCCTCGCCGCTCGCGTCGGTACCGGTAACCTGACCGGCGTGGCCATTGCCCTCACCGCCGGTGGCCCCGGCGCTATCTTCTGGATGTGGGTAGTGGCCTTTATCGGCATGGCCACCTCCTTTGTGGAAAGCAGTCTGGCACAGCTCTACAAAACCAAAGACGACCAGGGTAACTACCGCGGCGGCCCGGCCTATTATATGGAGAAAGGGCTGGGCATGCGCTGGATGGGCGTGCTGTTCTCTATCTTCCTGATCATCGCCTTCGGCCTGGTGTTCAACGCCGTACAGGCCAACTCCATCGCCCAGGCTTCCGCCGTCGCTTTCCACGTTAAACCGCTGTATGTCGGTATCGGCCTGGTGGTCCTGAGCGGTATCGTGATTTTCGGCGGCATTCGTTCCGTGGCCCGCGTGGCCGAACTGGTGGTGCCGCTGATGGCCGCAGCCTATTTACTGCTGGCCCTGTGGGTAATTGGCCATAACATTGAACATATGCCGGCGATCCTCTCGCTGGTGGTGAAAAGCGCCTTCGGGCTGCAGGAAGCGGCGGCCGGTGCCGTCGGCTACGGTATTTCGCAGGCGATGACTCAGGGTGTGCAGCGCGGCCTGTTTTCCAACGAAGCCGGTATGGGTTCTGCGCCCAATGCGGCGGCCTCCGCCTCACCTTACCCACCGCATCCGGCCTCGCAGGGCTATGTGCAGATGCTCGGGGTGTTTGTCGACACTATCGTGATTTGTAGCGCAACTGCCGCCATCATTCTATCCTCCGGCGTATTGGATCAACCGGTGGACAACATCAGCGGTATCGACATGACCCAGCGCGCGCTGTCCGCTGCCGTCGGCAGTTGGGGCTCGCCGTTTGTCGCCATCGCCATTTTCTTCTTCGCCTTTACCTCGATTATCGCCAACTACGCCTATGCCGAAAGCAATCTGGTGTTCCTGGAGCGCAACCACCCGGCCGGCCTGTTGATTTTCCGTTGCGCCGCACTGGGTATGGTGATGTTTGGTGCGTTGGCCGAATTGCCGGTGGTATGGAAAATGGCCGATACCTCTATGGCGTTGATGGCTATCACCAACCTGACGGCGATCCTGCTGCTGTCACGCGTTGCGTTGAAATTGGCTAACGATTACCACCGTCAGCGAACGCTGGGAAGATTGCCCACTTTTGACGCCAACCGCTTCCCCGAGCTGAAATCTCAGCTTGAACCGGGCGTGTGGGACAAAAATTAATTTTTGCGGGCGCGTCAAACGCGCGCCCTGCCTATCAGACCCATTGACCCTTTTTCCCGCGCTTTTTGCTACAGTAGCGGTTCTTGGAAAAACAGGATCTGGCCATGCTCGTTATTATTTCACCTGCAAAAACTCTTGATTACGAAAGCCCACTGGCAACCGAACGCTTCACCCAGCCGGAACTGCTGGATAAATCGAAGCAGTTGATCAAAATCTGCCGCGATCTGACGCCGGTACAAATCTCCAAGCTGATGGGCATCAGCGATAAACTGGCCGGCCTGAACGCCGCTCGCTTTGGCGACTGGCAACCGAAATTCACCCCGGACAATGCCCGCCAGGCCCTGCTGGCGTTTAAAGGCGACGTTTATACCGGCCTGCACGCACAGGACTTCAGCGAAGATGACTTTGATTTCGCCCAACAGCATCTGCGTATGCTGTCCGGGCTGTACGGCGTGCTAAGGCCGCTTGATCTGATGATGCCTTACCGTCTGGAGATGGGCATCAAACTGGACAATGCCAAGGGCAAGGATTTGTACAGTTTCTGGGGCGAGCAAATCACCAAAAAACTTAATGAAGCGCTGGAACAACAAGGTGACGATGTGGTGGTCAACCTGGCTTCCGACGAATACTTCAAATCGGTGAAACCGGCTAAACTGCACGGCGAGCTGATTAAACCGGTGTTCCTCGACGAGAAAAACGGTAAATACAAAGTGATCAGTTTCTACGCCAAGAAGGCGCGCGGACTGATGAGCCGTTTTATCATCAAAAATCGCCTGACGCAGCGTGAACAACTGCTTGATTTCAATCTGGAAGGCTACGCATTTGACGAAGCCAATTCCCAAGGTAACGAGCTGGTGTTCAAACGCCCAGAGCAGTGAAACTCCCGCCCATAAAAAAGCCGTCGCAAGGACGGCTTTTCGCTTTATGTGGCCATGAGGATCAGGCTGGCAAGGCCATAAGGAACTTGCGCAGTTCGCCAAAACCGGCGGGCAGGTTGTGAGACAGCAGCGGCAAATCAGCACGCAGTGCCAGCGCCTTCGGCAGTGGCAATTCCTGGCCGAGAATGTCCTCGACGCTCTCTTTGAATTTGGCCGGATGTGCGGTGCCGAGGAACAGACCAAACTCCCCTTCCTGCAACTGGTCACGCAACGCACGGTAAGCAATCGCCGCGTGCGGCTCGGAGAGATAACCCAACTTCGCCAGTTCACGCATAGTGTCTTTGGTGGTTTCGTCACTGACCGTGGCATGGCCCAGCTCTTTCAACTGCCAAATCTTACGGCGGAACAGCTCTTCGACCCGTGGCCAGTTGTTCGGCTGGCTGACATCCATCGCATTAGACAGCGTAGCCACCGTGGCATGAGGCTGCCACTGACCGTTAGTCAGGAAGCGCGGTACGGTGTCGTTGGCATTGGTCGCGGCGATAAAACGCTTCACCGGCAGGCCCAGTGACTTGGCCAGCAGCCCGGCGGTCAGATCGCCGAAGTTGCCGCTGGGTACCGAAATCACCAACTGGTTGCGTGCTTCCTGTGGCAATTGCGCAACCGCTTCGAAGTAATAACAAATCTGCGCCAGCAGGCGGCTGATGTTAATCGAGTTGGCCGAGTTCAGGTGCAGGGCTTCTTTCAATTCCTGATCGTCAAATGCCTGCTTCACCAATGCCTGGCAGGCGTCAAAATCGCCGTCAATCGCCACGGTATGGATATTGCCACCCAGGGTGCAGAACAGTTTTTCCTGCAGCGGGCTGATTTTGCCCTGTGGATACAGGATCACCACGCGCACATTCTTCAGGCCATAGAAAGCATGGGCCACCGCCGCGCCGGTATCACCGGAGGTCGCGGTCAGGATAGTGACCGGCTGATCGCCCGCCACTTCCGCCAGCATTTGCGCCATAAAGCGGCCGCCGAAGTCTTTAAACGCCAGCGTTGGGCCGTGGAACAACTCCAGGCAGGCGATATCATCTTCAACTTGCGCTACCGGTGCCGGAAACTCAAAGGCCGCCGCCACACGCTTATGCAATGCTTCTTCAGAAACTTCATCGCCAATAAATGCCGACAGGATACGGCTGCTGCGCGTGACAAAATCCTGTTCCAGCAGATGGTCAATTTCGGTCAGTTCAAACTCCGGTAGATCCAGCGGGAAAAACAGCCCTTGCTGTTTGCCCAGGCCCTGTTTGATCGCCTGTGTGAAGCTGACCTGCTCGTTATGATCCTTAAGGTTGTACAGTTTCATGCGTTATCCCAGTAGTCGTGCGCCTGCGGTATCCAGGCGGCAAATATGAACAAAACCTTCGTCGTTTTGCAGATAATGATTAGTCAGCCAGTCGGCCATGCGTTGCGCCGTTGCGCCGTCATCACAAACGGCGAACAGCGTCGGGCCGGAACCGGAAATACCGCAAGCCAAAGCACCGATATCCTGAGCGGCTTTGCGTGCGTCGGCAAAACCCGGCAACAGGCGGGTGCGGTACGGCTCGGCAATCACGTCCTGCATCAGTTTGGCGGCCAGGCGCGGTTGTTGGGTATGGCAGGCATGGATAAAGCCCGCCAGATAGCGACCGTGGCTGATACAGTCCTGACGACGATACTGCGCGGGCAGGATCGCACGCGCTTCGGCGGTGGATACCTTGATGCCCGGATAGGCCATCACCCACAGCCAGTCTTTAAAGCATGGCACTTCCTGGCTGATGAAGCCTTCTTCTTCCAACATCAACTGCAGGCCGCCGAGGTAGCAAGGCGCTACGTTATCGTAATGCACGCTGCCGGAGATGCGGCCTTCCAACTCGCCCATCAGGCCCAGCAGCGTCATTTTATCCAGCGGGCGGTTGCAGAACTCATTCATCGCCATCAACCCGGCGACCACCGAGCAGGCACTGGATCCCAGACCTGAACCGATAGGCATATTTTTCTCGAGTCGCATCGCCACCGGGATCTGCTGACCGATTTCCTGGCAGAAGCGCTCCCAACATTGGTAAACGATGTTCTCTTTCGGATCGTCCGGCAGCTTGCTGACGAAGCGACCGGCATTTTGCAAACTGAACGTTTCGGCAGCCTCTACACTGACGCAGTCGCCCAGCAAGGTACCGTCAATTGGCGACACCGCTGCACCCAGAACGTCGAAACCGACGCTGACGTTACCAATTGAGGCCGGCGCATACACCTTAACCATATTAAACTCCCAACTTCCATGACAGTGTGCGCAACAGGTCGGCAAATACCCCTGCGGCGGTCACATCGTTACCGGCACCGTAGCCGCGCAGCACCAGTGGCAATGGCTGATAGTAGCGGCTGTAGAAAGCCAAGGCGTTCTCGCCGTTCTTCACTTTATACAACGGATCGTTACCGTCTACCGCATCTATACGCACCTGACAGCGGCCATTTTCGATCGCCCCGACATAGCGCAGCACCTTACCCTGCTCGGTGGCATTGGCCACGTTGCGGGCGTACTCTTTATCCAGCTCCGGCAGGCGCGCCATAAAGGTTTCCACGTCGCCGGAAGCGTCAAAGGAAGGTGGCAGCACCGACTCAACCTCGATATCGGCCAACTCCAGTTTGTAACCCGCCTCACGCGCCAGGATCAGCAGCTTGCGCGCCACATCCATACCGGAAAGATCGTCACGCGGATCCGGCTCGGTATAGCCCTTGGCTTTGGCCTCCAGGGTCGCGGCCGACAGCGACATGCCCTCATCGAGCTTACCGAAAATAAACGACAGCGAACCGGACAGAATGCCAGAGAAGCGCGTCAGCTCATCACCGGCGTTCAGCAGGTTTTGCAGGTTTTCGATCACCGGCAACCCCGCACCGACGTTGGTGTCGTACAGGAACTTGCGACGTGAACCGGCCGCGGCGGTGCGCAGTTGTTGGTAGTAATTCATCGACGAAGTGTTGGCCTTTTTGTTCGGCGTCACCACGTGGAAACCATCGGCCAGGAAATCGGCGTATTGATCGGCAACCGCCTGGCTGGAGGTGCAATCGACAATCACCGGATTCAGCAGGTGGTACTCCTTCACCAGGCGGATCAGACGGCCAAGGTTGAATGGCTCCTGCGCACCGGCCAGTTCATCACGCCAACTATCCAGCGCGATACCGTGTATGTTGGTCAACATGGCGCGTGAATTGGCAATGCCGCACACCCGCAGGTCGATATGCTTTTGCTTCAGCCACGGCTGTTGACGGTAGATCTGTTCGATCAACGCACCGCCGACGCCGCCAACGCCGATAACAAACACTTCAATCACCTGATCGGTGTTAAACAGCATCTGGTGGCAGACGCGAACCCCGGTAGTCGCCGAGTCGTTGCTGACCACCACCGAGATGGAACGTTCGGAGGACCCCTGGGCAATAGCGACAATATTGATGTTGGCGCGCGCCAGGGCGGAGAAGAAGCTGGCCGAAATCCCGCGCAGGGTGCGCATGCCATCGCCGACGACCGAGATAATCGCCAACTGCTCCATCACGTCCAGCGGCTCCAGCAGGCCATCTTTCAATTCAAGATAGAATTCGTCTTCCAGTGCGCGACGAGCACGCTGCAGCTCACTCTGCGGTACGCAGAAGCTGATGCTGTATTCGGAAGAGGACTGGGTGATCAGCACCACAGAGATACCGGCACGGGACATCACGGCAAACACGCGCGCGGCCATGCCGACCATGCCCTTCATCCCTGGCCCGGAGACGTTGATCATCGCCATGTTATTGAGATTGGTGATGCCCTTCACCGGGGTATCGGTATCCAGATTTTCGCCGCCAATCAGCGTGCCTGGGGCCTGCGGGTTGGCGGTATTTTTGATCAGGCAAGGGATTTGGAACTGGGCAATGGGAGCGATAGTACGGGGGTGAAGCACGCTGGCGCCGAAGTAGGAA
Source organism: Serratia sp. S4 (assembly GCF_000347995.1). Lineage (NCBI taxonomy): Bacteria > Pseudomonadati > Pseudomonadota > Gammaproteobacteria > Enterobacterales > Yersiniaceae > Serratia > Serratia sp. S4. The sequence continues at coordinate 694,197 of NZ_KB661120.1, read as the reverse complement.
AGCTCCATAGCTTCCTGATACGACATCGATTTCAGCAACCTGGCGTCTGGCACAGTACGAGGATCGCAGGTATAAACGCCGTCGACGTCGGTCCAGATCTCACAGCAGTCGGCGCGCAGGCAGGCAGCCAGCACCGCAGCAGAGTAGTCGGAGCCGTTACGGCCCAGCACCACCAGTTCCCCTTTATCGTTACCGGCGGTGAATCCGGCCATCAGCACGATGTGATCCGCCGGGATTGCTGCGGCGGCGATGCGCAGTGTGGATTCGGCAATGTCTACCGTGGACTCCAGGTAATGCCCCTGCGCCAGCAGTTTCTCCACCGGGTTTATCACCGTAACCGGGAAGCCTTTGGCGCGAAACACCCCTTCCATGATGGCGATAGAGAGCTTCTCACCGCGGCAGATGATAGCCGCATTCACGCTATCCGGGCATTGCCCCAGCAGCGCAACGCCATGCAGTACCTGTTTGAGTTGGGAAAACTCCTGGTCGACCAGCGTCTTGAGACGATCGTATTCAAAGCCGGGCAACGCCTGTGCCAGACCGCTCAGCAGGTCGGCAAAGATGCGTTCTGCATCGCTCATATTTGGCAGAATGTCCTGCCCCGCTACCGTTTTATCAATCATCGCCACCAGGTGGTTGGTGATTTTAGCCGGAGCGGACAAGACCGTGGCCACCTGTCCCTGACGTGCGTTACTTTCCATGATGTCGGCGACGCGCAGAAAACGTTCTGCATTCGCTACCGAGGTTCCGCCAAATTTCAGCACTCGCATTTCTTGTCTCTCCCGAATTTAAGCCGAAAAAAAAGCCCGCACTGGTTAGGTGCGGGCTTTTTTCTTTTGTTTCCTGTACGCGTCAGCCCGCCCCGTTACCTGTGGTATCGGTGGTGGTAATAATTGTTGTGTTCAGGCTGATATTTCGCATTTTGTCTGTCTGTCTCATTAAATACTCTGTCCCCTCTATTGGTTAAAGCAATCGCTATCCCAAGTCAAATTATTTCTTGTTTTTGCTTGTTTATTGCCCAATGCAGCAACTGGGCAATGCGACAGTCGAAAAGCCAAATAGCAGGATAAAAAGACAGACAGACGGCAGTTTTGCAGTGGATCACACTGCCTAATTAGCCATGTTTACGGGTATCACTTTGTCAGTTTTTTTTCGATGTCATGCAGCAAAGTATGCAACATTGCCGTATCGCGCTGCTGCAAAGTACCAAGCCGCTGGTGCAGCCAATCGCGCAATTTTTGATCGTCACCCACCCCCAATGCCCCCAGCAAACCATCGGCACGCTGACGCAGTGCTTTAAGCTGGCCCTCATTAGCCACTGGTTCCTGCGGTGCGCTAACCTTCATCAGTTCCGACAATTGATAGCAATACACCATCACCGCCTGGCCGAGATTCAACGAAGGGTAATCTGCCTGCATCGGCACACCGGTCAGCAAATCGGCCAACTCCAGCTCTTCATTGGTCAGGCCGGAATCTTCACGGCCAAACACCAACGCTGCCTGCCCCACCCACTGACTGCGCTCACTCAACTGACCCAACAGTTGCTGCGGCGTACAGTAATAATGGAAACGCGCGCGGCTGCGGGCAGTGGTAGCAACGGTGAAATCCACGTCCGCCAGCGCCTGCTCGAGAGTGGCGAAAGTCTGCACGCCGTCGAGGATATCCCCCGCCCCATGAGCCACCCAGCGAGCCGCCGGTTGCAGGTGTGCTTCGCTGTCGACAATGCGCAACGAAGTGAAACCCATGGTTTTCATTGCCCGCGCCGCAGCGCCGACGTTTTCCGGCCGCGCCGGAGCCACTAAAACAATATGAAGCTGCATCAATACTCCACTAAACGACAGATCGCGTATTTTTGACTGTTTGGGATAGTCTGATTATATTTACATCTACGCAACAATAATCCCGAAATTGAGGGTAGATAGAGCTAAATAGGTTATTGCCCCGATAAATTGCTCGTAATACATATTATTGCTACTTATGTTTTACTGTGCTTATTAATCAAAGCGTTAAAAGAAGCCTTTTATCAATAAGTCAATAATTCTACCTCATTAGGCGCCGCAATGCTGAATCGTACACAGAATTTAGGCTTCTGTGACTTAAGCTGGCATTTCTGTAAGTGTTTTTCACAAAACTGTTAACGTGCTACAATTGAATTTGATATATGTCAACAAACCTTAGTTTTGTTGGGTGATGAATTCGGTGCGCACTGTTATATTGCTGTTAATACGGTTAGGATATGCACCGTTTTGGCACCTTTGGGGATGTAAGGAATAGCGCCCCAACCAAGCTAGCGATCTTGTTGACATGGGATGGAAAGTGCATCAAGAACGAGTTTACGTACTTTAGTCGTTTGGTAGAAGGGAACGTGAGCGCTAATCTCTGCCCTCCGCTATGAAAACAAAGACTTCTGTACTTCCTATTTTCTATTTTGTTGGCAATTTTAGGTAGCATATATGCAGACCCCGCACATTCTGATTGTCGAAGACGAGTTAGTCACTCGTAACACCCTGAAGAGCATTTTCGAGGCGGAAGGCTACGTTGTTCATGAAGCCAATGATGGTGCAGAGATGCACAACATCCTGTCTGAAAATGATATCAATCTGGTTATCATGGACATCAATCTGCCAGGCAAAAATGGCCTGCTGCTGGCGCGTGAATTGCGCGAACAGGCCAGCGTTGCGCTGATGTTCCTGACCGGCCGTGATAACGAAGTTGACAAGATCCTCGGCCTGGAAATCGGCGCCGATGATTACATCACCAAGCCATTTAATCCGCGTGAATTGACCATTCGCGCACGTAACCTGCTGTCACGCACCATGAACCTGGGAAGCGTCGGCGAAGAACGTCGCCTGGTTGAAAGCTATAAGTTCAACGGTTGGGAGCTGGACATCAACAGCCGCTCACTGATCAGCCCCGCGGGCGAGCAATACAAACTGCCACGCAGTGAATTCCGCGCCATGCTGCACTTCTGCGAAAACCCGGGCAAGATCCAATCCCGTGGCGAACTGCTCAAGAAGATGACCGGTCGTGAGCTGAAGCCGCATGACCGCACCGTGGACGTGACCATCCGTCGCATCCGCAAGCACTTCGAATCGACGCCGGACACGCCGGAAATCATCGCTACTATTCACGGTGAAGGTTACCGTTTCTGCGGCGATCTGGAAGAGTAAGCCTCCTCCCGCGTTAAAATATTTGGGGTTCCGCAGAACCCCAAATCTTATTTTGCCTCACCCCACGGGATGATCGGCACTGCACTCAGCGCATTCTTCGGTGAACCATCCACCACGCGGTCTGAATAACTAAGATAAATCAATGCATTACGTTTAGCATCGTAGAAACGCACCACCTGCAGTTTCTTGAACACCAGCGACGTTCGCTTCTGGAACACGACCGTCCCTTCCGCCTTACCATTTTTGATTTTATCAGTCAGCTCAATCGGCCCAACCTGCTGGCAAGAAATGGCGGCATCCGCAGTATCTTCCGCTAATCCCAACCCACCTTTGATGCCCCCGGTTTTTGCCCGGCTGATATAACAAGTTACATTTTTAACATCAGGATCGTCGAACGCTTCCACCACAATTTTATGGTCCGGACCAAAGAGTTTAAATACCGTATCAACCGACCCAACCTGTTCTGCCTGCGCACTATTCACCGTTGCGCAAACTAAACAAAACAAAAATAACCATCCTTTTTTCATTCACTTAACTCCAATAGGCTAAATCCTAAAAATGGGTTCCGGCAATCAATATTGTTTATGTTTTAGGTCACAGAAAAGGATCTTTCTGGTCCGCACCGGTCTTTTTAGCACAGAGCGTGAAAAAAATCTTTGAGAGTCTCGGAGGAAAAAAATTGCTATTATGCGGCGTCGTTATATCTTTGCGCCCGTTTAAGGTGTGCCCCTATCCAACCCTTGCTCAACAGTGGCAAGAGGAAAGAGTGCTACGCAAAATGGCTCATGGATTGGTCTGATAGCGCAAGCACCAGCGTAATGAATAAACAGTTCGGGTTCCTACCCTAAAGCTCTACGAGGAAGATCTATGGATCAAGCCGGTATTATTCGTGATCTGCTTAGCTGGCTGGAAAGCCATTTGGACCAACCTTTGTCACTGGACAATGTGGCGGCCAAAGCAGGTTACTCTAAATGGCATTTACAACGGATGTTTAAAGATATTACCGGTAACGCCATCGGGGCTTATATCCGGGCAAGGAGATTATCCAAGGCTGCGGTAGCGCTGCGTTTAACCAGCCGACCTATTCTGGATATAGCCTTACAGTATCGCTTCGACTCGCAGCAGACATTTACCCGCGCATTTAAAAAACAGTTTGCGCAAACGCCGGCACTGTATCGCCGTGCAGAAGACTGGAACTCATTCGGCATTTGTCCGCCAATCCGCCTGGGCGCCTTTACTCTGCCGCAACCCGAGTTTGTCACGATGCCGGAACAGCACTTGATTGGCCTGACGCAGAGCTATTCCTGTACGCTGGAGCAAATTTCCAACTATCGTACCGAGCTGCGTTCACAGTTCTGGCGCCAGTATCTGGGCGAAGCAGAGTCGCTGCCGCCGGTGTTATACGGGCTGCACCATTCACGTCCGAGTCAGGAAAAGGATGACGAGCAGGAAGTGCTGTACACCACGGCGCTGGAACCGCATCACGTACCGGCGAAAATTCAGGCCGGACAGCCGTTGGTGTTGCAAGGTGGCGAGTATGCGATGTTCAGCTATGAAGGCCCGGCTTCTGGCCTGCAGGACTTTATTCTGACCCTCTATGGCACTTGCCTGCCGGCACTCAAACTCACGCGCCGTAAAGGGCACGATATTGAGCGCTTTTATCCCAAGGGTGACCGCCGGCCACCCCAACCGCCAACCGAGATCAACTGCGACTATTTGATCCCGATCCGCCGTTAACGCTGCAGTTCATCCAGCGCGGGCGTGTCCAGATGCGTGACATCGCCCGCCGTTTCGACGATCCAGCCAGAAGCCAACCAGGGACTCTGCTGATGATCGACTCGCGACAGTGAACAGTTGCGTAAACGCAGGCGGCGCTCGGCATAGGCCGGTAGCCCGAGCACGGTACTGATCAGACAGCCTAAAGCGATACCATGGCTGACAATCAGCGGTTTGCTGCCTTCAGGCAACATCAGGCAACTTTCCAATGCCTCGCGCATCCGGTCGCCCAACTCGCTCATTGACTCACCTTGAGGGATACGGCCATCGGCAGTACCATCGACCATCTGCTTGCGCCACTGTTCTTCCTGCGGCGTCAGACTGTCGATTAAGCGCTCTTCCAGCACCCCCATATGCAACTCACGCAAACGCGGGTCGTTTATCACCTCGCAACCGCAAGCCTCCGCGATGATTTGCGCAGTGCGACGGGTACGCCCCAGATCGCTGGTAATCACGTGTGTGATGCCTTGTTTGCTGACGCGCTGGGCAACCAGGCGAGCCTGATGTTCACCGTTGGCGGTTAACGGGCTGTCCGACTGACCCTGGATGCGGCGAGCCGCATTCCACTCCGTTTCGCCGTGGCGAACGAGGTATACCTGTAACATTTTGCTTTTCCGTTATACTGCGTGAAACCTGAGTTTATCGTCGTCAGATGCCGCTTGCGCAAACGCCTGACGTAGTGAATAGGCTCTTAGCTTAAGGATGCCAAACCCGTTATGTATCATGTTGTCGCTGCAACTACCAACCCGGCAAAGATCAAGGCTATTCAACTGGCCTTTGAGGACACTTTTGGCCAGGACCAATGCCGTATTGAATCGGTCGACGTCGCCAGTGGCGTTTCACTGCAACCCATAGGTAATCACGAAACCCGCACCGGTGCACGCCAGCGTGTTATGGAAGCGCGGCAGGTACGCCCTGAGGCCGACTTTTGGGTCGGCGTTGAGGCTGGAATCGAAGAGAATATGACTTTCGCCTGGATGACGGTGGAAAACCCACAGACCCGTGGCGAATCGCGCTCAGCCAGCCTGATGCTGCCGGAGACGATTTTACAGGGAATTCGCGCCGGCCGCGAATTGGGCAGTGAAATGGCAACCATCACCGGCAATGCCGAAGTGAAACGCCAGGGTGGCGCTATTGGCATCTTTACCGATGGGCGATTGAGCCGCACCAGCGTTTACCATCAGGCTCTGCTGCTAGCGCTGGTGCCTTTCCACAACCCGATCTACCAGAACCATAACAACGCGGCACAGAAATAACCTTCGGTGGGCGCGGCGCTACTGCGCATCGCCCAGCAACTGCTGTTCCAGCCACTGTTTCAGCGCAGGCGTCGCTGCCTTCAGGCTGTTCGAACCGCGAGTGATAGTGGCAATCCCCGCCCCCAGTTCATTCTTCAGCTCACGTTGGCTCATCTCACCGCGCATCAATTCCTGGATAATCCGTACCCTTGTGCCTAAAGCCGTACGTTCGTCCGGCGTCAACAACAGTTGCATCAACGGTTGATGCAGATCCTGGGCAAACGAATTCTGCAGCAGCGCAACAAAGCGCAGCCAATCCTCATTACCTTGTTCTGAAAGAGCCGGGTCGTTAAGCGATAATTGCGTCATGGCAAGCCACCATACTATTTAACTAGTACAGCAGCATACCATAGCGACGTCAAAATCAATAACGCCTCTGCCACTCGGCGTCGGTCAGCACTTTAGCCGGCCGATGCATGAGATAGCGATAAAATGCGTCGTATGCCAACACGTTCTTCACGTAAGAACGGGTTTCCGAGAACGGGATGCTTTCGACAAATGCCACGGCATCAACCCGCCCTTCACTGTTACCCAACCAGGTATTCACCCGAGACGGACCGGCATTGTAAGCCGCCGATGACAGGATCCGATTGCGGCCAAATTGCTGGTAAACGTACTCCAGATAGCTGGTGCCGATGGTAATATTGACGCGCGGATCAAGCAGTTGGCTGGGGCTTGAGTAACCGGGAATATTGTACATCTGCACGGTATGCTGCGCGGTACGTGGCATCACCTGCATCAGGCCGCTGGCCCCTACCGGTGACTGTGCTTTCGGATTCCAGGCGCTCTCCTGACGAGCAATCGCCATGGCATAACTCGGCGTTATCCCCTTGTCATCGGTCGCGGCGCGGAACTCTTGCGGCCAGGCTACCGGGAAACGTTCCTCAAGGTGGTCCCACATTTTGCCGACAATAGTTGCCTGCACGCTGAGATCGGCCCATTTCTGCTCGAAGGCATAACGCGCCAGCGCTTCCTGTTCCGGGCGGCTGCGACTGGCCACGAAGGAAGTCCACTCACTGCGCGCCAGGTTATCCATATTCCAGTACATCAACTCGCGCACCCGGGCAATTTCCGGGCCATCCACTAATGAAGCGCGGGGTTTTGCCGCTACCGCCACCATCACCGGGTAAGGCGTATTCAGTTTCTGTGCCGCCACCATCGGGTAGAAGCCACGTTCGGTCATCAGCCGACGCAGGATCTCTTCCCCTTCGCTGCGTTTGCCTTCGTCCAGTAACATGCTCGCACGCCAATAGCGCCATTCATCCTTATTACGCGACTCGGTCGGCAGACGCGCCAGCCAGGTCGCCACCCCCTGGCGATCGCCGGCCCCCAGCGCCATACGCACGCGGCGCTCCAGCAGTGCCGGTGACTGGCTACGCAGGATCACCTTGTCGCGCCACTGGGTCTGTTCAAAGGTCGCATCGCTGCCCATCAGGCGCCATGCCACCGCTTCCTCCAGCCCCAGCCGCTCGCTGTCGCTCATTTTCTGCAGCCGGACGAGGGTTGGGATCATCGCGCGGGCGTTTTCCGCATCCTGACGCGCCAGGCGTTCGAAGGCGATGCCGGTCGCTGCGCGGGTAAAGTCGGTCGGCCCCACGCTACGGGCAAAGGACTCAACCGTCGCAGGATCGTTTTGCAGGCGCACCAGGGCATCACCCATGGTCTGATAATCTGACGGCAATTGGCGATAGAGGCTGTTCACCAGGCCACTGTTGCCCTCTTTCAACGCCAGCTTCATACGTTCCAGAATAGCCGTTGGCGTTTGTTTACCGGCCCCCTGCCAGACGCTGAACAGCTTGTCACAGGCTCCCGGCAGCGATTTACCGCTCATCCAGATGTCGTCGACACCGCTCCAGGCCGCGGTCTGATCGCCAGTGGCCCATTTGGCATAGTAGTAATTGCAACGCGCAGCAATGGGTTTCGGTGCCTGCGGGCTGAAGGCCAGCAGGGTACGCCAGTCTTCACGCCGCGCCAGTTCATTAACAAAACGCGGGGCCAACGATTTGGCCGGTGGCAGCGTCGGATGCTGCTTGATAAAGTCATTCACCTCAGAGAATCCGACCTGGCTGAGATCTTGCGTCAGCTCACGGTATTCCAGATAAGGGTAAAGCGGGTAATCACGCAGCGTCGGCATCAGTTGCGCCACCACGTCCATCTGTTTGCTGTCCCACGCCTGCTTGATCTGCAGGTAGCGCTGACGCTGAGCGTCCAGGGAATCCGCCAATGCGGCGCTTGAAAATGCCGTCAGGCATAGGCCCACAGCCAAAAACCGCCACTTGTCTACCTTGACCATACTGACTCTTTCCTCGCTAATGCTGATGGTGTTGCCAGAGCCGCTTCAGCCCGTTGCCGCGCTACGTCAGCAGCCAACGGATCGGTGAACCCGGCTCTCCGAGTATTTCGCGCTCTGTCGTGGGATAACGCCTATCCGGCACGCCCGAGCAAAAGGGGGACGCTGAGCAACCCGCTCAGCCGTCTATCATAGACAGCAGGATCGCCTATCCATTCACTACTGTAGAAGAAGTTTATCGTCACGATGGGCTTCAGGTAAAAAAGGTTTACCCTCGCTGACAAATCAATTAAAGCCGGCGGCAATTTTTGCCGTTTTAATCATTTCATCCTGGACTAACGCTAAAAACCGGTCGGACCCGCGATTATTAATCCCCACCGCCAATATAAAACCAAGCCATTTGAAATTATTAGCCGTCGCAGGATTTCGCACTCAAAACGAGGGGCAGAAAAGTTGCGCAAACCGCCAGAACCCAGGCCTGGCGCGCCAACTTTGCAGAAAACGCCTGGCAAACCCCGGTGGTCGTTTTTATACTATTAAAAAAGGCTAAGATAATTCCGAGAAAATGGCACATAAAGCGCGCAACAGGGATATCTTATAATACAATCCGCGCCAATTATGGGTTAGATAGTGTTCATCAGGCAGTGCGATTGACAGTTTTCAGCAAGACAATTATCCCTTCGACCGGGTCAGGCTTCTCATCGTTATGTTGCCGCAACAGTACTGCGGACGTGGGCAGGAATAGCAGATGAAGATGGCAAAAAATGCCGCGTTGTTAGTGACCTGCGCAAAAAACTCATTCATGAGTTTCCTTTGCGCACGTCTGGACAACGGCCGTCTGTTATCGCTGTTTCTACTCGCTCTGTTGGCATTTCCCGGTTTGGCCCACCCCGAGACTGGCGATTCATATAAAAATCGTACCCATGCCGTCACCACTGTGGTGGTCGGCATCATCAGCTATGCCCGCTGGCCGAGTGGACCCAACCCTATCCGACTGTGCGTGACGGCGCCGACACAATATGCCGACGGACTGTTCGATCCCATCCTGCTTAGCGCGCCCAGGCCAATAAAAGCCGAGCGCATCGCTTTCGACAGCCCATTGCTGAGCACCGGCTGTGACGTGATTTATTTAGGCAATATCAATGCCGGGCAGAAACAGAATTTCATCCAGCGCATTAACGGTCATTCGATTCTCAGCATCAGCGAGAACGATGCGGAGTGTTCTGCCGGCAACGCATTTTGTCTGCAGTTCGAAGGGGACGAGGCCAGCTTTAAAGTGAACCTAGATGCACTGGCACGCAGCGGCGTACGCGTTCACCCCAACGTGCTGCAACTGGCACGCAAACCGGTGCCGCCGCTATGAAGTGGTTGCGCAAGAACCGATCGGGTCAGTCGCGCCCGACGCTGGGCCGGGTGCTGCAACGGGTGCATCTTGGGCTGGCGCTGATTGCCGTCGGCACCGCCGGGATTTTCCTGACGCTGGTCGCGCTGTTTGCGCTGCGCGCTTATGCCAACCATAACCTGCACCTGATTGCACGCTCCATCAGCTATACCGTCGAAGCTGCCGTGGTGTTTGAAGACCGCACCGCCGCAAGTGAGGCGCTGGTATTGATCGCCTCCAAAGAGGAGGTATCGGAAGCCAGAATTCTGAACAACAGCGGCAAAGTGCTCGCCACCTGGCGTCACCCCGAAGATGGCCCGCTGCACGGTATGGAACAAATCGTGGCCCGCTGGGCGCTGCCGGAACCGGTGATCCTGCCGATTACTCATGAAGGCAAAGAGGTCGGCAAAGTTTGGCTGCTGGGCCACGGCGGCAGCCTGCTGCGCTTTCTGTTGCGCGGCATGATCGGCATGATCGCCTGCCTGGTGCTCAGTACCCTGTGTGCGCTGGTGCTTTCCCGCCGCATGCTGGTGGGCATTGTCCGTTCTCTGGATGACATCGCCAATGTCGCGCATGCGGTACGTCGCGATCGCGCCTTTGGCCTGCGGGTGCCGTCGGCGCCGATTGCCGAACTGCATGAGCTGAGCAGCGACTTTAATGGCCTGCTTGACGAGCTGGAAGCCTGGCAGGCACACCTGAAACAGGAAAATGACTCACTGACTCACCGGGCCACCCACGACAGCCTGACCGGCTTGCCGAATCGCGCCTTCTTTGAGGGCCGTCTGAGCCGTGCGCTGGGGGACATTAAACCCAGCGAAAAACTGGCGGTGCTGTTTATCGACGGTGACCGTTTCAAGGAAGTTAACGACAGTTACGGCCATGCCGCAGGCGATGTGGTGTTGACTACCATTGCCGGGCGCATTCGCGCGCAGCTGCGTGAAAGCGATCTGGTGGCACGTTTGGGAGGTGATGAATTCGCCGTATTGTTGGCGCCGGTCCACACTACGGAAGATGTCCTGCAGATTGCCGATAACATTATCGACTGCATGACCCAACCGGTGATTTTACCGAACGATGAGGCGGTGATTTCCTCTCTGAGTATCGGTATTGCACTTTACCCCGAGCATGCGGTAACGCCTCAGGGGCTCTTGCACGAAGCTGACGATGCGATGTACCAGGCAAAGCATCGTTATAACGGAGGCTGGCGGCTGGCAATACAAAAATAAGGCCCCGGCTAAAAAATAAAACTAGGGATTTTGATTATGATACAGCAAACACTAAAAAACCGTTTTTCACTGCTGGCGATGATGTTTATCGCCCTGCTGGCCCTCGCCGGCTGCCAGAGCAAACCTCAGGGCCTGACGCCCGAGCAAATTGCCCTGTTGCAGTCGCAAGGATTCAAGCTGACCGATAACGGCTGGGAATTTGGCCTGTCCGACAAAGTGCTGTTTGGCAATAACATCGGCAAGTTGAACCCGGAAAGTACCGACACGGTACAGAAAATGGGCCGCGCATTGATGAGCGTCGGTATCACTCAGTTCCGTCTGGATGGTCATACGGATAATTACGGTGAAGACAGCTATAACGATCAGCTCTCTCTGCGTCGCGCCAATGCCGTGGCGGATCTGCTCGCCAGCGTAGGCATTCCACGTGCCAACATCGAAACCCGCGGCATGGGTAAACGCGATCCGGTGGCCGATAACCGCACCTCCAGCGGCCGGGCGGAAAACCGCCGCGTCGCGATAGTCGTCACCCCTTAAGCAACCAATATGCGCCTTCACCGGCGCATAAAAGGTTATACTTAGCGATCGCTGTGTGATGTCTGGGATCCGCTTTCGAAACGGGCTACACTCCGCAGCCAGACATCCTATAAAAACTGATATAGAGAGGCAGAGGCACCGTGGCTCAATACGTCTATACCATGCATCGCGTCGGCAAAGTGGTTCCGCCGAAGCGTCACATCCTGAAAAACATCTCGCTGAGCTTCTTCCCTGGCGCCAAAATTGGTGTGCTGGGTCTGAACGGCTCGGGTAAATCCACTCTGTTGCGCATCATGGCCGGCATCGATACCGATATCGAAGGTGAAGCTCGCCCACAACAAGGGATTAAGATCGGTTACCTGCCGCAGGAACCGCAGCTGAACCTCGAGCATACCGTCCGTGAGTCGGTCGAAGAGGCGCTGGCAGAAGTGGTCGGTGCGCTGAAACGCCTTGATGAAGTGTACGCACTGTACGCCGAAGAAGGTGCCGATTTCGACAAGCTGGCCGCTGAGCAGGGCCGCCTGGAAGAGATCATTCAGGCCCATGATGGCCACAACCTGAACACCCAGCTGGAGCGTGCCGCCGATGCGCTGCGCCTGCCGGAGTGGGACGCGAAAATCGCCAACCTTTCCGGTGGTGAACGTCGCCGTGTCGCTCTGTGCCGCCTGCTGCTGGAAAAACCGGACATGCTGCTGCTGGACGAACCGACCAACCACCTGGATGCCGAATCCGTGGCCTGGCTGGAACGCTTCCTGCATGACTTCGAAGGCACCGTAGTGGCCATTACCCACGACCGTTACTTCCTCGACAACGTGGCCGGCTGGATCCTCGAGCTGGACCGTGGCGAAGGTATCCCATGGGAAGGCAACTACTCTTCCTGGCTGGAGCAAAAAGACGCTCGTCTGGCGCAGGAAGCCTCTTCCGAAGCCGCACGTCGCAAATCCATCGAGAAAGAGCTGGAGTGGGTTCGTCAGGGCGCCAAAGGCCGTCAGTCCAAAGGCAAGGCCCGTTTGGCTCGCTTTGAAGAGCTCAACAGCACCGAATACCAAAAGCGTAACGAAACCAACGAACTGTTTATCCCACCTGGCGCACGCCTGGGCGATAAAGTGGTTGAAGTCAGTAACCTGCGTAAGTCTTACGGCGACCGCGTGCTGATTGATGACCTGACCTTTGCAGTACCGAAAGGCGCGATTGTTGGCATTATCGGCCCGAACGGCGCCGGTAAGTCTACGCTGTTCCGCATGATGTCCGGCCAGGAACAACCTGATTCCGGCAGCATCGTGTTGGGTGACACCGTCAAACTGGCCTCGGTCGATCAGTTCCGCGACAGCATGGATAATTCCAAAACCGTTTGGGAAGAAGTTTCCGGCGGCCAGGACATCATGCGTATCGGCAACACCGAAATGCCAAGCCGTGCCTATGTCGGCCGCTTCAACTTCAAGGGTGTCGATCAGGGCAAACGCGTCGGCGAATTGTCCGGTGGTGAGCGTGGTCGTCTGCATCTGGCCAAGCTGCTGCAGGTTGGCGGCAACGTATTGCTGCTCGATGAACCGACCAACGACCTGGATATCGAAACCCTGCGCGCGTTGGAAAACGCCCTGTTGGAATTCCCAGGCTGTGCGATGGTCATCTCGCACGACCGTTGGTTCCTTGACCGCATCGCCACCCACATTCTGGATTATCAGGATGAAGGCAATGTGGAATTCTTCGAAGGTAACTTTACCGAATACGAAGAGTACAAGAAACGGACGCTAGGTGCCGAAGCGCTTGAACCACACCGTATCAAGTACAAGCGAATCGCCAAGTAATCCCGGAAAGCGCCGCATGCGGCGCTTGAGTTTGATGACTGAGTTGTCTTTGAAACCGAGATACTCGGGCCTAGCGCACCGAGGGGCACTCCGGCGGGCAAGCCGCTACGACCCCTTCGGCACGCTCTCCCTAATAACGGGCTTTGTCAGTAGTCTGAAGCGCCGCCTGCGGCGCTTTTTTTATTCCCACGCCAGCTCGCGGGCATAATCGTCAAACACCGGGTGTTGCAATACCACGTCGATAAAACAGGCCAGCGCCGGTGAATTCAGCTTGCGGCTTGGATAAACCAGATACAGCTCATTGCCTTCCGCCTGCCATTCCGGCAATACCTCCACCAATTGCTTCTGCGCCACCACCTCACGGCTAAGAAATGCCGGCAAGAGGGTTATCCCTGCCCCAGCAATCGCACATTCCCGCGCGTACAGCAGATTATCGGTAACATGTCGCATCGGCAGCTGCCAACGGAAATACTCGTCGCCCCGACGCAGACTCCAGACCGGCCAGGAGCTGTGTGCAATACAGCGGTGCTGCTGCAACTGTTGCGGATCGACAATCTGCGGGGACTGCGCCAGATAGGCCGGTGACGCCAGCAAATAACGTGGCGCATGCCCCAAACGACGGCCAATCAGTGAAGAATCCTGAGGCTTACCGGTTCGCAGCGCGGCATCAAACCCCTCCTGCACCATATCTACCATGGCATCAGATACCGACACCTCCAGCGAGACATCCGGATATTGCCGCTGGAAATCCGCCGCCAGACGCGCCAGCAAGGTCGCCCCCAACCCTGCGGGGGTTGAGATGCGCAACCGCCCACTGGGGTTATCACGCAGCCGTTGCAGCGCCAGATCGGCCCGTTCGGCGGCGGACAGCATCTCCTGGCAGTGTTCCAGATAGCGTTCACCGGCAAAGGTCAGATTGAGCTGACGGGTGGTGCGGTTTAACAGCCGCAGGCCCAGCGTCTGTTCCAACTGACTAATGCGCTGGCTGACGCTGGACTTTGGCAAGGCAGCCCGTTTGGCGGCGGCGGTATAGCTGCCACATTCAGCCACCAGCGCAAACAACGCCATATCCTGAAGCTGTTTAAACCTCATTGTTCACCTCAAACGAACACTCAGTTAGTTATTGTCCATCTTATCATCAACTGCCAACAGGTCTACACTGAGGGTATTCATTCGAAAGGAGCACAGTCATGTCGATTAAAGCCATTGCCGTAGACCCGAAAAACCCCGCCAACTTCATTGCAATCAGCCCGGAAAAACCCACCCCAGGTCAGTACGATTTATTGGTTGAAGTCAAAGCGGTGTCGGTCAACCCGGTGGATACCAAGGTCCATGCCGGCCTGCAAAAAAGTGGCCTGCAACAGCCCCGTATTCTCGGTTGGGATGCCAGCGGTATCGTGGTCGAAGTGGGCAGCAGCGTCAGCGGTTTCAAACCCGGTGATGAAGTCTGGTACGCCGGTGATATCACCCGCCCAGGCAGCAACACTACCCATCAGTTGATTGACTCGCGTATTACCGCCCATAAGCCGCAAAGTCTGAACTGGGCTGAAGCCGCCGCCATGCCGCTGACCGCCCTGACCGCCTGGGAAGCGCTGTTCGAACACCTGAAGATTCAGGACGCCGCCCCCGGTAAAACCCTGTTGATTATCGGCGGTGCCGGCGGCGTAGGTTCGCTGGCGATCCCGTTTGCCGCGCAGCGCAGTCAGGTGAAGGTGATTGCGACTGCATCACGCCCCGAGTCGGCGACCTGGTGCCGGGAGCGCGGTGCCGATCTGGTGGTGGACTACCGCGATCTGAAAGCCAATCTGGCGCAGCAGGGCATTGAGAATGTGGATTATATTCTTTGCCTGAACGACACCGACGGGCACTGGAAAGCGATTTCCGATCTGATTGCGCCAATGGGCCATATCTGTACCATCGTCGAAAATGCACAGCCGTTGGACCAAAATGCGCTGAAGTTGAAAAGTGCCGCTTTGCATTGGGAGTTGATGTTTACTCGCAGCATGTTCACCACGCCGGACATCGCCCAACAGGGTGAGATCCTCAAGCAAGTGGCGCAAATGCTGGATGAAGGAAAATTGAGTACCACCCTGAGCGAAACCTTGCAGGGGTTGACGGTCGACACCCTGACCGCCGCGCATAAAAAACTGCTCGACGGGCATATGCAGGGCAAACTGGTGATTGTTTACTGATGACAGACGGGGCGCAGCACGCTGCGCCCCGATGGCTTATACCGCCGCAACACCGAGCAGCCGACTGGCATCGGCCGCCAGCAGTTGTTTTACCAGCTCAACGCAGCGCAGGAAGCGTTCGTCATAGTCGCTGGACTCCACGTGTACATACTCGATGTTATTGGCCCGCAGCATCTCTTCCAACAAATGCTGGAACACTTTGCGATCCTTGGGGTTACCCAGGCTGCGCAGGCCATCCGCCACCCAGGGGGTGTTGTTTTCCAGCAGGATCACCAGATCAAACCGGTACTCGTCGATCAGCGCCTGCACAAAGGGGTGCTCGCGCCCTTCGTACTTTTTACAAAAGGCCTGAGTGGTGACGAAGTCGGTGTCGATAAAGGCCACTTTATTGGCGTACTTCACCGCAAAGTCGACGTACTGCGCCTGCCCAAGAGCAATCTTGTCGTAGTCGGAATACTGCAACGCCATCTCATCCCCACCGAGGTGCGAGAACACATAGTCGCGGCCATATTCCCAGGCACTGGTGGTGTTAAAGATGTTTGCCAGCTTATTCACCAGCGTCGATTTGCCGCTCGACTCACCGCCGAGGATCGCCACGGTACGAACAAAGAACGGCTTCACTTCGGTTGGAATATAATCCCAATAAAGGAAGGGATCCTGACGGATCTGGCGGCCGCTGATATTCATAAATGAACGTTCGGGATCAATCAGAACGGTTTCAATCCCCAGATGCTCACGGTAGCGCGGGGCATCCTGCGCTTCGCTGGAATAGATAAAGCTCGGCACAATGGCTTTCTGTTCCAGAAAAGCCTTCACCCCATCGCTCCAGACGTTCCAGCCATGCGGATAGGGTTCAATACCCTGTTCGTCGAAGGAATGAATATGGATGTTTTTCTGGTACTTGAAGGTTTGCAGCAGCCAGCGCAGACGATCGCTGACCGTCGGCTGTTGCGACATTGAACTGTTTTCGAACAGCTCACGGTCGCGGGGTTCGTCGTGACACAGGATCACGTGCAGCTCATCTACCTGGCTGCAGGCGCGCTGGATCAGGTAAATGTGGCCGGTGTGCAGAGGGTAAAATTTACCAAACACCACGCCGACCTTTTTCTCACGCCGTGGAAATTCCAGGCCAAGGTAGCGGTGCAGCGCCTCCAGTTTCTGGGCGCTCGGACTTTTGATTTTGTCGTTCAGTAACTGGCTGAGATAGCCTTTGGTCATGCCACTGGCATCCGCCACCTGCTGCAGAGTGCAGCTCTTCTGCTTAATCGACGCCTTCAGGTAATCGAATTGCCGCATAGCCCCTCCGTTTAATATGCTAAACAAAATAGCATAATCTGCACACCGCGTGGCAATTAATAAAACTGTTCCAGCACGTCCAATGCGTCCGCCAGTTTCTTCACGCCGAACACCTGCATATTGGCCGGTGGTTTCTTGGGTACGTTGGCATGTGGCACGATGGCCCGCTTGAAACCGTGTTTCGCCGCTTCGGAAATACGTTCCTGGCCGCTCGGCACCGGACGGATCTCCCCCGCCAGCCCCACTTCGCCAAACACCACCAAATCGTTTGGCAGCGGGCGATCGCGCAGGCTGGACACCAGCGACATCAGCAACGCCAGATCGGCGCTGGTTTCACTGACTTTCACCCCGCCAACCACGTTGACGAACACGTCCTGATCCGACATCTGCAGCCCGCCGTGGCGATGCAGCACCGCCAGCAGGATCGCCAATCGGTTTTGTTCCAGACCCACGGCCACCCGGCGCGGATTGGACATCATCGAATGATCCACCAGCGCCTGAATTTCCACCAGCAACGGCCGCGTTCCTTCCCACACCACCATCACCGAACTGCCGGAAGTGACCTCATCGCCACGGCTGAGGAAAATGGCCGATGGGTTGCTGACTTCACGCAGGCCCTGCTCTGTCATGGCGAAAACGCCCAATTCATTCACCGCACCAAAGCGGTTTTTGTGGCTGCGCAGGGTACGAAAACGCGAATCGGCGTCGCCGTCCAGCAGCACCGAGCAGTCAATACAGTGTTCCAAAACTTTCGGCCCGGCCAGAGAGCCGTCTTTGGTGACGTGTCCCACCATCACAATCGCCACACCGCGCGTCTTGGCGAAGCGCGTCAGGTAGGCGGCGGTTTCACGCACCTGCGCTACGCTGCCCGGCGAAGACTGAATGTCCGCCATGTGCATCACCTGGATGGAGTCAATCACCATCAGTTTCGGCTGTTCCTGCTCGGCAATCAGGCAGATCTGCTCGATACTGGTTTCCGACAGCATATTCAGGCCGCCAGTCGGTAAGCCGAGACGGTGGGCGCGCATCGCGACCTGCTGCAATGATTCTTCACCGGTGACGTACAGGGTTTTCATCTGTTCGGACAGTTTGCACAGCACCTGCAACAGCAGCGTACTCTTGCCGGCGCCAGGGTTACCGCCGATCAGGATCGCACTGCCCGGCACCACCCCGCCCCCCAGCACCCGGTCAAACTCAAGGAAACCGGTGGAGAAACGCGGTAGCTCATCCAGGCTGATGTCCGACAGCTTTTGCACCTTGCTGATGCCGGCATCGCCGGCGTAGCCGCTCAGGCGCTCATTGCGAGAAGAGGAAGACACCGCAGCCAGACGCACTTCTGTAATGCTGTTCCAGGCGTGGCAAGCGCTGCACTGCCCCTGCCAGCGCGGATAATCGGCCCCGCACTCATTACATACAAACGCCCGTTTTGCTGCTTTTGCCACGTATTACCTCTGTTTTTACCACATTGCCGCTGTCTGGCATTATCGCCGGATCAGGGTCAACTTTAGCGAACTTCGTGTTTCAGGCTGCCGGTCAGTACACACAGCACGCCAATCAGGTCAGCATGGCGAATCGACACCTGCGCCTTCTCATAGACTTTCGGTTTGGCGTGATAGGCAATGCCCAACCCGGCAACCTGCATCATTTTTAAATCGTTGGCACCGTCGCCGATGGCCACGGTTTGCTGCGGCGGAATACCCAGTTTTTCTGCCAGTGCGACCAGCGTATCGGCTTTAAACTGCGCATCGACTATCGGTCCCAGCACTTCACCGGTCAGCTTGCCGTCGCGAATTTCCAGCTCATTAGCCGCCACCGCCACCAATTTTAGTTTATCGCGCAGGTACTCGGCATAATAGGTGAAACCGCCGGAAGCGATCGCCACATGCCAGTCCATCGCCTGCAGCTTGCGCACCAGGTTGACCAGCCCAGGCATCAGTGGCAGCTCATCGCGCACCTGCTTGAGGATATTGGCATCGGCGCCTTTCAGCGTGCCGACGCGTTGGCGCAGGCTGGCGGTAAAATCCAGTTCACCCCGCATCGCACGTTCGGTGACTTCAGACACTTGCTCACCGACGCCTGCCAGTTTGGCGATCTCGTCGATGCATTCAATTTCTATCGCCGTAGAGTCCATATCCATCACCAGCAGCCCAGGGGTGCGCAAATGAGGAATTTTGCCAAGCGGTGCCACATCCAGGCCGCTCTCCGCCGCCAACAGCTTGGCGCGTGCCGTCAGGGTGCCAGCCAGACGCACCACCTGATAGTCCTCGACGCACCAGGCGGTAACAATCACCATCGCCGCACCCAGCTTGCGCTGGAAATCGGTAATGCGCGTTTTGTTCAGTTCTCTGCCATATAATAGCCAACCGGTATGACCCGCCCGATAATCCAGCGGCATCACTTCGTCACCGCTCAGCGAAAGGGGAAGACCCGGCCATTGAGAGATCTCTGCCGGGAGATCGCAATAGGTCAGACTATTCGACATCCTTAACTCCTGAAAAAACACTGCATGATAAAACGACGCATCAAGCTATCCTATCGCCATTGCTTCTGGCAACATAAAGTGTCCAAGATGCCCAAGGAACCTGCATGGCTCGCGCTAAACTGAAATTTCGCCTGCACCGCACCGCTATTATCCTGATTTGCCTGGCTTTGCTGGTACTGTTGATGCAGGGCGCGTCCTATTTTAGCCTGAGTCACCAACTGGCGCGATCCGAACAGGTGGAAGAACTGGCGCAAACGCTGACCAAACAGGTGGCCTCCAGCCTGGCACCGCTGATGGACGACGACAGCGACGTCGATAACCAGCGCATCGACGCCATCCTCAAACAGCTCACCGGGGGCAGCCGCATTCTGGACGCCAGCGTCTATCAGCTCGACGGCACGTTGGTTTCCCACGCCGGTGAACAGATAAGTATACGCGATCGTTTGTCGCTCGACGGTAAACGCGCCGGCAGCTACTTCAATCATCAACTGGTCGAGTCCATTCAGGGCAAAGACGGCCCAATCGGCTTTATCCGCATCACGCTGGATACCCACGTACTGGCGACCGAATCCAAACAGGTGGATAACACCACCAACCTGCTGCGCCTGATGATCCTGCTGGCTCTGGCCATCGGCATTATTCTGGCGCGTACGCTACTGCAACACCGTCGCAGCCGCTGGCAGCAATCGCCGTACCTGCTGACCGCCAATACACCATTGGAAGAAGGTAACACGGTAGAAAATGACGATGACGACGCGCGGCCGGATGCGAATAAAGAAGAAGAGAAGAAGCCCGAGAGCGGTTCTTAAGCCATTCGCTGAATACGCTCGTTCAGCCCCTGAACCTGTGCCAGCATCTGGTCGGCGATAACGCGAAAATCTTCGCTGATAAGTGTATGCCGTGCCACACGTTGCCAAAACTCCAGCGCCATCAATTCCGCCTGCCGCCAAACGGCACCGCTGACTTCATGACCCAATCGGATTTCCAACGCTTGATGGCGCATATTACCGCTGCTGGTTGGCGCAAATGCCATCGGCAACATGTCATACAAAGGGGCTAAAACCACCGGCCGCTGTTCGGGGTGCAGAAACGACAAGTTCCCCTGATGCATATCGCTATTGGCAATCAACCTGCCGAATGCCCAATACAGAGCCATTCTCTGACAGGTGGGGTTGTCTATCACACCATGCTGCAATAACCCTTGCGCCGCCGTAACCCAATTGGCATTGCCGCTACCGCTAAACTCGGCATCTAATGCTTCGAGTGAAACCATCGCCACCCGGCCAAACGGGCCGATGCGATCGAACCGTTCAATTTCCAGAAAACACTGCTGATTTTCACCCAACAAGATTTCACTTCGTGCCGCAGGCAACCCCGCTTCCGCCACGACCTGTAACGCCAGTGACTCTGCGATCAGCAAATCACTCCAACGCTGCGCATTGGGGTTTTCCGGGGCCGTACTGAATTTAACCAATACATGACCTTGTCGCTCGTCCCTCAGTTCAGCATAAGCAATAAACTTGGGTTGCTCACCACCGGCAGAAGACCCGACCAGTTCCCCTGCAAGCGCCTTCTCAGCCAGCTCTGCGTAACGGGCTGTTTTTTCCGCCATCGGCACTGCCGGCTCCAGGTCATGTACCAGCCAGCGTTGATAGCTGCCGTTGCCAGGCAGCAGGTTACCGCTCATGTCGTCACCAAAGTGACAAAGCGCCCACAGTCGCTGCTCTTCGTTCCAAAGCAGAGTATCTTCCGGCAGGCGCAATACTTGAGAAACCGCCTTCCCCCATGCCCGGCCAAGAAAACCTATCGGCCGCAGATCGTTCAGATACCAAGGCAAACCATCATAAAGTTGCCATTCACCATTTTGCTCATTTTGTACCGCGCATCCTTCAGCCGGATAGACAGGATAAAGCGTGGCAAACTTATGTGCCTTACCCTGCTCATCCACCTGATACAGCGGAAACTGCCCTTCACCTGCCACGCTTCTGAGCAACGCATAGCGGGTGGCCCGGCCTTTGCCCATCACCAGTACGCTTCCTGCCAAATTGCGAATACGGCGCGATAATGTCGGTTGACTGATACCCAGCGCTTCAGTAAGTGCTGTAGATGTCGCTGGGCCATTACGTAGTAATTGCTCGATGCCCGTCATAGATGAATAGATTCGTGAATAGATTTATGAATAGAGTAATAGCGCTAATTAGCTGTCAGGTAAAGTATTTGCAGGAAATGATTTAGGAAAGGTGAATAGATTGCTACAGGGGCGCAGCAAGGTGCTGCGCCCGCTGGATATTACTCTTTGTCGCCCAGCAGTACAGATTCCAGCGCGATAACGATCATTTCGTTAAAGGTGGTCTGACGTTCTGCCGCGGTGGTCGCTTCGTGACGCAGGATGTGGTCAGAAACGGTACAAATGGTCAGTGCCTTACAGCCAAACTCTTCGTACAGCTCAGCCGCCACACCGTAGATACCGGCCGCTTCCATTTCCACACCCAGGATGCCGTATTTCTTCATAACCTGGAACATGTCCGGATCTGGCGTGTAGAACAGGTCAGCGGAGAAGATGTTGCCTACGCGCGCCGGAATACCCTGCGCTGCCGCTGCGTCTACTGCGTTACGCACCATGTCAAAGTCGGCGATTGCCGCGTAGTCATGATCCTTGAAACGCATGCGGTTCACTTTGGAATCGGTGCAAGCACCCATGCCGATCACCACGTCACGCAGTTTAACGTCGTCACGCACCGCACCGCAGGAACCCACACGGATGATTTTCTTCACGCCGAATTCGGCAATCAGTTCACGCGCATAAATGGAGCAGGACGGGATACCCATACCGTGACCCATTACGGAGATTTTGCGGCCTTTGTAGGTCCCGGTGAAGCCCAGCATGCCACGCACGTTGTTCACTTCCACCGCGCCTTCCAGGAAAGTTTCCGCGATGTATTTTGCACGCAGCGGATCGCCCGGCATCAGTACTACGTCAGCGAAATCACCCATTTCAGCATTAATATGCGGCGTAGCCATAATTGTCTTCCTTTAAATCGTCGTCATGAATAAAAAAATACGCCGGGCAACCGCCCGGCACTAACAAAGTCTTAGAACATCGATTTGCCGTAATCCATCGGCGACACGCCAAAGTAGCTGGCAACGGTCTGGCCGATGTCGGCGAAAGTTTCACGGTGGCCCAGCGAGCCAGGCTTCACTTTCGGGCCGTAAACCAGGACCGGGATGTGTTCACGGGTGTGGTCGGTGCCCGGCCAGGTCGGGTCACAGCCGTGGTCAGCGGTGAAGATAATGATGTCTTCATCTTTAACCAGTTTCAGCAGCTCCGGCAGGCGACGGTCGAACAACTCCAGCGCGGCGGCATAGCCGGCAACGTCACGGCGGTGGCCGTAAGAGGAGTCAAAATCAACGAAGTTGGTGAACACAATGGTGTTGTCGCCGGCTTTTTCCATTTCGATCAGGGTGGCGTCGAACAGCGCGTCGATACCGGTCGCCTTGACCTTTTTGGTGATACCCACGTTAGCGTAGATATCGGCGATTTTACCGATAGACACCACTTCGCCGCCCTTCTCGTCCACCAGCTTTTTCAGCACGGTTGGCGCCGGTGGCTCTACTGCCAGGTCATGACGGTTACCGGTACGCTGGAAGTTGCCCGGCTTGTCGCCCAGGAACGGACGCGCGATCACGCGGCCAATGTTATAACCGCCTTCGGTCAGTTCTTCACGGGCGATTTCACACAGCTCATACAGACGGTCCAGGCCGAAGGTCTCTTCGTGACAGGCGATCTGGAAGACCGAGTCGGCAGAGGTGTAGAAAATCGGTTTGCCGGTTTTCATGTGCTCTTCGCCCAACTGGTCGAGGATCACGGTGCCGGAAGAGTGGCAGTTGCCGAGGTAACCCGGCAGATTGGCGCGCTCAACCAGCTTGTCCAGCAGCTCCTGCGGGAAACTGTTGTGCTCATCGCTGAAATAGCCCCAGTCGAACAATACCGGCACGCCGGCAATTTCCCAGTGGCCTGAAGGCGTATCCTTACCGGAAGAGAGTTCGCTGGCGTGAGCATAGGCGCCAATGATATCCGCATTGCGGTCCAGCCCCTGCGGGAAGGTACCGGTGGATTCTTCCGCCGCTTTACCCAGGCCCAGACGGCTCAGGTTAGGCAGGGTCAACGGGCCCTGACGGCCCACGTTGGCTTCACCGCGAGCACAAACCTCGGCAATGTGGCCCAGAGTATCGGAACCCTGATCGCCAAATTTCGCCGCATCTTCACTTGCGCCAATACCGAATGAGTCTAATACCATAATAAATGTGCGTTTCATCATGCTCTCCTGCGTGTTCTCACGCTGTGGGCGACAGCGAAAACGCCGCTGCCACTCCTGATTCGTTAATTATTCAGTGATACGCTTATAAACGACTGGCGTCACTTCCGGCGCTTTGTCACTCAGCACCATCGCACTGCGCACCTCTTCGGCCGCCTGCTGCCAGCTTTCTTCGTCGTTAGCGTGGATCACCGCCAGCGGCTGCTGGGTATCGACTTTATCGCCCAGACGGGCCATGCCGGTCAGGCCGACGCTGTAGTCGATATTGTCGGTCGCGCGACGACGGCCGCCGCCCAGCGATACCACAGCCATGCCCAGCGCACGGGTATCCATCGCACTGATGATACCCTGTTTTTCGGCGTAAACCGGTTTACTCAGGGTGGCCGCCGGCAGGTAGCTGTCGTAGCGCTCGACGAAATCGGTCGGGCCCTGTTGCGCCGCCACCATGCGACCAAACACTTCCGCCGCTTTACCATTGTCCAGCACCGCCTGCAGTTTGGCACGCGCATCGGCGTCATCTTTCGCCAGGCCACCGGAAAGCAGCATTTCCACGCACAGTGCCATGGTCACTTCCAGCAGGCGTGGGTTACGGTATTCACCGGTCAGGAAGCGCACCGCTTCGCGAACTTCAACCGCATTACCGGCGCTGGAAGCCAGCACCTGGTTCATGTCAGTCAGCAACGCGGTGGTTTTGCAGCCTGCGCCGTTAGCCACGCCCACAATCGCCTGTGCCAGATCGGCCGACAATGCGTAGGTTGGCATAAAGGCACCGGAACCGACTTTAACGTCCATCACCAACGCATCCAGCCCTTCCGCCAGCTTCTTCGCCAGAATTGAGGCGGTGATCAGCGGGATAGAATCCACCGTGGCGGTAATATCACGGGTTGCGTAGAAGCGCTTGTCCGCCGGTGCCAGCGAGCTGGTCTGGCCGATAATCGCCACGCCCACGTCCTGAATAATCTTACGGAAGGCATTGTCGTCCGGGAAAATATTAAAACCCGGGATCGCTTCCAGCTTGTCCAGCGTACCGCCGGTATGCCCCAGGCCACGGCCGGAGATCATCGGCACGTAGCCGCCACAGGCCGCCACCATTGGGCCGAGCATCAGCGAAGTCACGTCGCCCACGCCACCGGTAGAATGCTTGTCGACCAGCGGGCCGTTCAGCGACAGGCTTTTCCAGTCCAGCACGGTGCCGGAATCACGCATCGCCATGGTGAGCGCCACGCGCTCCGGCATGGTCATATCGTGGAAGTAAATGGTCATCGCCAGCGCCGCGATCTGCCCTTCAGAAACCACATTGTCACGGATACCATTGATGAAAAAGCGGATTTCCGCTTCGCTCAACGGTTGACCGTCACGTTTTTTACGAATAATTTCTTGTGCCAGGAACAAGGCATCCCCCTGTTTTAGCTAATGTAGAGTGCAGGCAGACGCCATATCGCGCCTTGCCGACGGAATCGATCAGTAACCGCTGCCAGACGGCTCGGCACCGTGGCCCAGCGTCGCCAACAGGCTGGCTAACAGGCTGGAAGCCCCGAAGCGGAAATGGCGCGCATCGGCCCAGCCTTCACCCAGAATACGATCGGCAAGTTGCAGGTAATGCAGTGCATCTTCCGCCGTACGCACGCCGCCGGCCGGCTTGAAGCCCACAGTCTTGGCGACGCCCATATCGCGGATCACCGACATCATCAGCTCGGCGCTTTCCAGCGTCGCGTTGACAGGCACTTTACCGGTTGAGGTCTTGATAAAGTCCGCGCCGGCATTGATGGCAATTTCCGAAGCCTTGCGGATCAGATTGGCCTGCTTGAGCTCACCGGTTTCGATGATCACTTTCAGCAGCACGTTGGCGGCCAGACAGGCCTGTTTGCACTGTTTCACCAGCTCAAAACCGACCTGCTCATTACCGGCGATCAGTGCGCGGTATGGGAACACCACGTCCACTTCATCGGCACCGTAAGCGATAGCCGCACGGGTTTCCGCCAGCGCGATCTCGATATCATCGTTGCCATGCGGGAAGTTGGTGACGGTCGCAATGCGGATGTCTGGCGTCCCCTGCTCACGCAGGGCCTTGCGCGCCGCCGGAATAAAGCGCGGGTAAATGCAGATGGCCGCGGTATGCCCGGCCGGGCTGTTCGCCTGACGACACAGCGCGATCACTTTCTCATCGGTGTCATCATCGTTCAGCGTGGTCAAATCCATTAAGGTCAGCGCACGTTGCGCTGCTGCGGTTAATTCGGTCATAAAACTCTCCAACTGAGAACCTGGGTGTTGGCGAGCGGACTTGGTTCCTTGAAGATAGCGCTGGGGAACGGGTCCCTCATCGGCAACTGAGATCCTTCTCACCGCACATAACCCTTCGCATCGCGCAGGGTCAGTAATAGCTATTTGAACACGATCGCCAGGGGCAATTCGCGTTCACAGTCACACTATATGAAATAACACTGTAACAGACCGGAATTATATGTGAAGACCATCACAAAATAACGCGATATCGTTCACAAATTCGCTAAAGAAACGGGCAAAGACAGCGGACACAGCATTCTGTGCCCGTGTTAGAAGTATAGGCGCTGTCCTGCAATAGAGCCTGTTGCCCTATGCAGAACAGCCCGGGGATTACAGCGCCAGGAAGAACCCGGCGATGGTCGCGCTCATCAGGTTGGAGAGCGTCCCCGCCGCCACGGCTTTCAGACCGAAACGTGCGATGTCGTGACGACGATTCGGTGCCATGCTGCCCAGACCACCGAGCAGGATCGCCACCGATGACAGGTTGGCAAAGCCGCACAGGGCAAAGGAGATAATCGCCTTGGTATGCGTCGACAGCACCTGCAGCCCCTCTGCCGCCACCACGTCGTCCGGACGCAAATAAGCACCAAAGTTCATGTAGGCAACAAATTCATTCACGATGATCTTCTGGCCGATAAACGAACCGGCGGTCATCGCTTCATGCCATGGCACGCCGATCAGGAAGGCAATAGGTGAGAACACCCAACCGAGGATCAGCTCCAGCGACAGCTGCGGATAGTCGAACCAGCCGCCAATACCGCCGAGAATGCCGTTCAACAGGGCGATCAGCGCGATAAACGCCAGCAGCATTGCGCCCACGTTCAGCGCCAACTGCATGCCGGAAGCTGCACCGGAAGCCGCTGCGTCAATCACGTTGGCCGGGCGGTCCTCTTCCGCGATCAACTTCGTTGCATCGTCCCTGTCGTGGGTTTTTTCGGTTTCCGGCACCATCAGCTTGGCAAACAGCAGGCCACCCGGTGCGGCCATGAACGAAGCCGCAATCAGGTATTCCAGCGGTACGCCCATCTGGGCATAACCTGCCAGCACCGAACCGGCCACCGAGGCCAGGCCGCCACACATCACGGTGAACAACTCAGATTGGGTCATGGTGGCGATATACGGACGCACCACCAGCGGAGCTTCAGTTTGGCCAACAAAGATATTGGCGGTAGCCGACAGCGATTCTGTCCGCGAGGTACCCAACAATTTTTGCACGCCGCCGCCCAGCACGCGGATCACCAGTTGCATGACGCCGAGGTAGTAAAGCACCGCAATCAGCGAGGAGAAGAAGACGATCACCGGCAGGACGCGCAGCGCAAAAACAAAGCCGCCGCCGCCAAAGACTTCAAACATCTTGTCGGAAACCAGACCGCCGAAGATAAATGAAATCCCTTGATTACCGTAGGCAATCACGTTGGCCACGCCGGCCGACATGCCGCCGAGAATGCTGCGGCCAACCGGG
The DNA here is from genome assembly GCF_000347995.1 of Serratia sp. S4. Lineage (NCBI taxonomy): Bacteria > Pseudomonadati > Pseudomonadota > Gammaproteobacteria > Enterobacterales > Yersiniaceae > Serratia > Serratia sp. S4. The sequence continues at coordinate 666,686 of NZ_KB661120.1, read as the reverse complement.
ACATACAGCACCAGTGCGCCGATGGCGACCTGAAGAAAGAATGCCCAGCCCACGGTGCGAAACTTAATCGCACGGCGGTTGCTGGAGAGCAGCACGGCGATGGCGATCAGCGCCGCCATGCCGACCAGGCTCATGATGAGTTGCATGCAAAGTATCCCTGTTGCGAAAGAAAGAAATGCATCCCTGTCCGGTTGTCCCGCGAGGGTTGCTTATGAGTGTTTTCGGGGAGCGATTATACGGAGCGGGACAACGCCCGCACCGATTTATGTCACAAATATATACAACCAGACGCAAGAGAAAACACAAGTACGTGACATGCATCACGGTTTAATCCCTCTGCATGACCTTGGCTCACCGACCTAATTGGCTACAGAGCCACGTCCTTAATCCGTTTTTGCTCGTTGGGAGAGATCTCCGGTTGGGACTTGATATAGTCCACCACCGCTTCTGCCGCACCGCTGCCGGCCACCGTCTTGATGTTACGCCCTTCGGTAAAGGCGCTGAACCCATCTCCGCCCGTCGCCAGGAATGAATTCACCACAATCGGGTACCAGGCGTCATCCTTGAGCGGCTGCCCCTGCACCGTTAACGAGACGATGCGCTGATTGAGCGGCTTGCGGCTATCGTATTTCATCTCGATGCCCTTCGAGACTTGCAGGATGCCATTGGTCAGATTTGCCGCATGATTCATTAACGAACGTAGCTGTTTGCCGTTGATTTCCATGTAGCTCAAGTCGTCCGGGAAAGGAAACAGGGTGATAATATCGCCCAGTTTAATTTCCCCCTGAGCCAGCTCACTTCTCAAACCGCCACTGTTGACGAAGGCGAATTGCGCCCGTGGATCCATGGCTAAAAAGGCATCACCGACCATATTGCCTACGGGAGAAGACTCACCATAAGAGCGCGTCAATTCTGCACTGGCCTTACCAATTTTCTGCTGAGTGATCTCTTTCAGCTTATCCGTCCATAGCGCGATCTTATCCGCCGTTGCCCGATCGGGTTCAACATCGCCAGCGTAAATATTGATTAGCCGTCCTTTATAGCCGGTGATCTTTTTACTTTTATCGTCAATATTCAGCACCAGTTTTCCCAGATCGATGCCATAGGCATCGGTGGAAACAATTAATGTATTGTTCACCTTGATGGGTTCCGGCGTACCCACATGAGCATGACCGGTAATAATGATATCCAGCCCCTGCACCTGCTTTGCCAACTCAATGTCTTTATTTAACCGCCGACTCACGTCCGTCGCACCAAAACTGGATTGCCGTGCCGGCACGCCTTCATGAATTAACAATACGGTAATGTCTACCTTGTCGCGGATCTGTCCAAGATATTTATTCAGGTATTCCACTTCGTCGCGCATCTCGACACCCTTGCGCATATTTTTATTTACCGTATCGTAGAAAGCGAATTTCCCATGCAAACCAATCACGCCAACCTTAACGCCGGCCTTCTCCAAAATAACCCAGGGTTTATCCCACACCGGTTTATCGCTATTTTCATAGAACAGGTTGCCTAATAACGCAGGAAAGGTGGCCTTATTCATCTGCTGAATCATATTAGGTACACCATGATCAAATTCATGATTACCGATAGAAACAGCATCAAACGACATTTGATTCATCACATCAATGATAGCCTCACCCTTCGTTAGCGTGCTGATATAAGGACCGGTAAAAAAATCCCCGGCATCGAAGAAGAAGAAGACGCCATCATCTTTGGCTTTGGCCTGTTTGACGATAGTGGCAATATTGGCGAATCCCCCCACTGGTTTTTCTTTGCTGACATAAGGGGCTTTAAAAGGGAGCACATTGGCATGCAAGTCGTTGGTATGATATATCGTAAGGTCAACAGCCTGAACAGAGGCGCTGGTAAAAAATGCCACTGTGACTAGTGGAAAGATAAACTTTGATATTTTCACGTAATATTCCCTCAATCCATGTGTAGGGCACAGCCTGATCCAATATGCGGTTTTTGAATCACCCTTTATTTAAACGCGTTAAGTGTATTGTAATACCTGATGATTGGAGATTAACTGCCCTGCCGTCTGAATATAACAGGGTAAATATGAATGAAAAACGACAGACGCGCTTAGTTAAACATAGCATCCACTTTTGTTTTGTGAATTATGTCATATTTGAAAAATAAGACTCAGTCCATTATCGAGTCATTTATTGATTGTCATTAACTTGTTATTCGAAAGGCAATTACAATACGTAAAAAACAAAATGAAAAAATGGCAAAGCATCCATAACGAAAATATAATTCCCGGAAAAAAACCCATCACACTGAAAATAACTCTCGTGTATTTCGCTGTAATTGGGCGCCGATCATCTCCTCCGACTCTGGGCGCAATTGGCACAGAGCAGCGAACACTTCAGCAGCGCGCTCGGGGCGGTTCGGTTGCCCCTGGTAACCGGCCAGCGGCATGTCGGGCGCATCGGTTTCCAACAGCAGCGACGTCAACGGCAGTTGGGCCATGACATTACGGGTTTTCTGCGCCCGCTCATAGCTGATGGTGCCACCGACGCCAATGTAATATCCCAGGCGGATAAACGCCTGCGCCTGCGACAGACTGCCGGCAAAGCCGTGCACCACGCCGCGACGAGGTACTTCGGTGCGGCGCAGCATCGCCGCCAACTGATCGTGGCTGCGGCGCGAATGCAGGATCACCGGCAAATCGTATTGCTTTGCCAGCTTCAATTGCGCGGTTAACACCTGCTGTTGGCGCTCGAACTGCGGGTTTTCCATATACAGATCGAGGCCAATCTCCCCCACCGCCACCAGCTTCGGCGGTCGGCTGGCCAGGAACCCCGCCAATTGTTCCAGCTCCGGCTCATGGTGCTCGGCAATATACAGCGGGTGTAGCCCCAGGGCGGCAAACAGCGGTGGATAATCGCGTGCCAACTTCAATACCCGCACAAAACGATCGGCGGTCACCGTAGGCACGATAATCCGTCGCACGCCCGCTTGCTCCGCCAACGCCAGGCTTTCGCGTTCTTGACCGCTGAACGGCGGGAAATCGAAGTGGCAGTGGGTGTCGGTGAAGTCGTGCATCACAGCAGGCCACCCTCGCCCGGTGGCACTTCACCCGGCAAAATAATGTCCATCGCCGCCAGCTTGGCTTCCGACGGGTTGGCAAGATCGCGCGGGTGACTGATGTCGGTAATAATCGGTGAAGGCATGATGACGTTCTCCGGTTGGATCAAACGACGTGACAGCGCCTTTTTCACCTTCATGCCGTCCAGTTTGTCCTGTTCTACCAGCCAGTGACCGACGGTTGCCAGGAAGTAGCGCCCGCACTTACGGCCCAGGTGATAGTCCTGATTGAGCGACGTGACGCGACTCCCCAGGGCATTACTGGCCAACGGCTTCGGCGGGAAAATCTCGAAGATGCGCAGCTCGCCGGGCGGCTTCTCAATAAACTGCTGGATGCGGTGGTAACTTTGCTCGTGGTGTTGCAGGATGCGCACCATCTGCTGCAGGCTGCTTTCGCTCAGCCAGTGCTCCATGCGTTTCATCCACTGCGGCGTGTAGTACATCTGCGACGGCACGGTGCGGATCACCACGATGGTATCCGCGCCACGGCGATAGGCTTCTTCAACCGGGATCGCATCGCTGATGCCACCATCCTGATAGCTGACGCCGTCCAACTCCACTCCCATGCGGTAAAAACCGGGGATGGCGCTGGATGCTTTAATGGCCGGTAGCCAGCTTTCGCGTTGCGCGGGCAGGTAGGTCGGTTCGAAGTCATCACTGCGGCAGGCGCACATCAGGAATTCACGGCCATCAACCAGGCTTTTTTCCGCAACGTCCATCGCCAGCGGCAGCTGTTGGGTCGTGGTATCGAGCAGCCAGTCGAGATCGATAAGATGCCCACCGCGCACAAAGCGCAATGGGTTAAAAAATTCAGCGGAAGTGGTGTAGCGGGTGATCACCCGCCGCGCGTAACCCATCTGGCCACAAATAAAAGCCGAGAGGTTTTGCGCGCCGGCAGAAGTGCCGATCATCAGATCAAAAGGATTAAAGCGGGCACGCTGGAACTCGTCCAGCACGCCGGCAGTAAAAATGCCGCGCTGCCCGCCCCCTTCACATACCAGCGCCATTTTACCGGGCCGGTAAGGTTTATACGCCAGCGGTTCGATATTGCCGAGCGTGATGGGTATTCTGTATCCCAACCCTGCATCCTCAGTGAGACGTTTTACCCGAGGATACCTTGTCTTGCTCTCTTCCGTAATCCTCTTGCAGTACACCAGAGAGGCAATCATTGCTGCCCATCAGCCAGATGCAGTCGCTGTCAGACCACTGCGCCAACCTCTGACACACCCGGCCCTTCAGCTGTTTCCAGCGTCCGAGGATGATGTCGCTGTTCATGACTGACCTCCCTACTGCGAGAAAACAGATTAAGCTTTGTTACACTTTGAGGATAAAGCTAAGGGCGTCGGCGACCGGTAAACAGGCTGACCAGGAACAGAATGATCCCTACGACGAAGACGATTTTTGCAGCCCAGGCGGCGGTACCCGCCAGTGAACCAAAACCTAATGCTGCAGCAATCAATGCGATGACTAAAAAGATAATGCCCCAACGAAACATAAGCTTCTCCTTACCATAGTGAAAAAACGCATCGCAATCCGTGCCCTTCTCGGGCGCCACCAGACTGCCGGTCAGTTTCTTTTTTTGATGGTGCATCCTGGGCTAGCCTCACGGCTAACCCAGAATTTGGTGCTTGTTGTTACGCTTGCTAAAAAATTTATGGCTTAACGACCAGGTCGTTTTTAACGCTTTTCACACCGTCGATAGCCTTGGCAATGCTTTCTGCACGCTCTGACTGCGCCTGAGTTTTCACTTCACCGGAAAGCTGCACCACACCGTCGGTGGTTTCTACTTTCACGTTGCGCGAAGGGACGATGTCATCGGCCAGCAGTTTGGCCTTCAGTTCGCTGGTGGTCGCGGTATCACCGGCATAAGCCTTCATCGACTGTTTGCCTTCGTCTTTCACGTGCAGCTTGTCGCTGACGGATTTGACGCCTTCCACTTTACCGGCCACTTCAACCGCGTGCTCGGCCTGCGCCTGGCTGCCGACAAAACCACTCAGGGTGACGGTGCCTTTTTCGGTTTTCACCGAGATATCAGAGCTGGCGATGGATTTGTCATCGACCAACGCACTTTTAACTTTAGCCGTTGTTGCGCTGTCATCCATGTAGCCGTCAACTTTTTTCATGGAGCTATCGATTTTGGCACCCGCGCTATCAGCGGCACTTGACGCTTTATTGAGCAGAGTATCTTCAGCCAGCGCGCTGCCACTAACCAGAACGGAACCCAAAACAACAGCCATCAGTGATTGTGCAAATTTAGTATTTTTCATCGATCTCTTCCTTTGGTTGCGGATCCAAAATGGTTAGGATCCTTCAGCCGCCATAACGCGGCCCACTCAGTAATACTTCACGATTTCTATACGTTCAAACATTCACGCTAAACGATTGTTGCCACATCAGGAGTATTGCAACGGTCGTGCCAATTTTAAAAAACCATTTAAAATCAATAACAAAATAAATAACGCTTACATTTTAGGCTAAAAACTGTCGCCTATTGACGACAACATCTATCAGTAAAATCAATGTTATTGCTATGTTATTGATTTCTAAAACATCACACTGTCTCTTATTGGCAACAGTGCAGAATAACTCGCTACCGTTAAGACAAAGCGCAGTGAATTACGCTTAACGGTTCGGTTATGCCCTGTTAAATATAGACCATATGACAGAAAAAGCAGGTATTGCCGGGCAAATCCTGGCGGCTGCGGGGGGACTGAAAAGATGAAGGAGACTTATTAATTAGCAGAATGGGGTGAAGCAATATAACACAGGGCGCCCTAAGACTGCTGACAAAGCACGTTATTAGGGAGAGCGTGCCGAAGGGGTCGTAGCGGCTTGCCCGCCGGAGCGCCCCTCGGTGCGCTAGGCCCGGGTATCTCGGCTTCAAAGACAACTTTGTCACCAGAAACTAAGGGCGCCCTAAGGCGCCCTGCTGTTCCGTTACCGTTAGTGCTCGCGTGTTTTGCGGAACACCACTTCAGGGTAGCGTTCCTGGGTGATATTCAAGTTAACCATGGTTGGCGCGATGTAAGACAGGTTGTCGCCGCCGTCCAATGCCAGGTTAAGCTCACACTTGCGCTTGAACTCTTCAAACTTCTTCACGTCGCTGCATTCCACCCAACGGGCGGTCGAAACGTTGACCGACTCGTACAAGGCTTCGACGTTGTATTCGCTTTTCAGGCGTGCAACCACCACTTCGAACTGCAGCACACCGACCGCGCCGACGATCAAATCGTTGCTGGCGATCGGACGGAATACCTGCACCGCCCCTTCTTCGGACAGTTGCACCAGGCCTTTCAGCAGCTGTTTTTGCTTCAACGGATCGCGCAGACGAATGCGACGGAACAGCTCCGGCGCGAAGTTCGGAATACCGGTGAACTTCATATCTTCACCCTGGGTGAAGGTATCGCCGATCTGAATGGTGCCGTGGTTATGCAGACCAATAATATCGCCCGGATAAGCCTCTTCAACATGCGAACGGTCACCCGCCATAAAGGTCAGGGCGTCGGAGATCACCACGTCTTTACCGGTGCGCACCTGGCGCAGCTTCATGCCTTTCTCGTAGCGTCCGGAGACCACACGCATAAAGGCTACTCGGTCACGGTGTTTAGGATCCATATTGGCCTGGATCTTGAACACGAAACCGCTGAATTTCTCTTCTGCGGCTACCACTTCACGGGTGCTGCTTTGACGCGGCATCGGCGCTGGAGCCCAGGCCACCAGGCCGTCAAGCATATGGTCCACACCGAAGTTACCCAAAGCGGTACCGAAGAATACCGGCGTCAAATCACCGCTCAGGAAAGCTTCATGATCGAACTCGTGGGATGCGCCCTGCACCAGCTCCAGCTCTTCACGCAGCTGCGCGGCCAGGTCTTCACCCACGGCGGCATCCAGCTCCGGGTTATCCAACCCTTTGACTATGCGCACTTCCTGAATGGTGTGGCCTTTACCGGTCTGGTAAAGATAGGTTTCATCCTTGTACAGATGATAAACCCCTTTAAACAGCTTGCCGCAGCCGATAGGCCAGGTGATAGGTGAGCAGGCGATTTTCAGCTCACGCTCCACTTCATCCATCACTTCCATCGGATCGCGGATATCGCGGTCCAATTTGTTCATAAAGGTCAGGATCGGCGTATCGCGCAGGCGGGTAACTTCCATCAGCTTGCGGGTACGATCCTCAACCCCTTTGGCGGCGTCGATCACCATCAGACAGCAGTCGACGGCGGTCAGGGTGCGATAGGTATCTTCGGAGAAGTCTTCGTGCCCCGGGGTGTCCAGCAGGTTAACCAGACATTCGCGGTACGGGAACTGCATCACCGAGGTGGTGATTGAGATCCCACGCTGCTTTTCCATTTCCATCCAGTCGGATTTGGCATGCTGATTTGAGCCGCGGCCCTTTACCGTACCGGCGGTCTGGATAGCCTGTCCGAATAACAACACCTTTTCGGTAATGGTGGTTTTACCGGCATCGGGGTGCGAGATGATGGCGAAAGTTCTTCTTTTCGAGACTTCGCGGGCAAATTCACTAGGAGACATGTTTTTCAGATTCTACAGTTAGTCCGCCCTGCGAAAGCATCAGAACGCGCCGCGCACGGCGCCAGGCAAAGCGGTAAATAAAAGATAATAGCCGGGCATTTTCGCTGATTTACCCACCGGTGACAATCAATGCTTTTCCCGGCGGGAAAGTTAGGATCGAGATATTCGCTATGCCAGCGGCAGTGCCATGACTATCGCGTCTTCACGTCCATGGGCTGCAGGGTAGTAGTTACGGCGGATGGTCACTTCATTAAAGCCGAGATCTTCGTACAGCGCGATGGCCGCACGGTTAGAGGCACGCACTTCCAGCCACAGCGTAAACACGCCGCGGGGCTCCAACTGTGCAATCAGCGCTTCCAGCAATTGACGGCCAAAGCCCCGGCGTTGCCAGTCCGGATGAATGGCGATATTGAACAGCGTGGCTTCATCCAGCACGATTTGGGTGATGGCAAAACCCGCCATCTGCCCGTCGGCTTCCAGTTTCAGGTTAAGGTAGCGATCGCCCTGATTAGTGGCAAAGGTAGCTTGTGTCCAGGGAAAGGCGTGGCTGGCCTGCTCAATCTTGAAGGCTGTGGCCAGGTCGGCCGCGGTCAGGGTAGAAATCTTGTTCATGATGACAAATCTGCTGCCAGAGTGCGCGTTTGGCACTCGCATCGAGAGAAAGCTCGGCCAGTGCCGGGCTGTATAGCTGCGCGCCGGCCACCGCAAGCGGCTCCGCAACGCCCAACCGCCAACTGTTGCATTCGGTATCCTCAGGCAACATAGCCACCTGATCCGGCGTCAGGCCATAGGTTTGAGCCGGGGTCAGGCCCAGGCTGCGCAGCACGTCGCAAAACAGCGGATCGTTATGCTCAGGCAAGGCCTGCGCCACGACCAGTAAACGCACCTCGGGTGGCAGGCTGACGGCTACTTCGCCCTGCAACACGCCCGGGCGGCGCAATGTCCACTGCGTAATACCCAGTTGTTGTAACAGCCAGTCGCGTTTTGATGCCATGCCGATTCCTGTCAGGATCTACCCGTTGTGGTGCGCCATGCCTGCCATGCGCCGCGCTATGCTAACAAACCCGCGCGGCCTGCGCCAACAAACCCGTCGAACATATCGCCACAAAGCTCTATAATCCCCGGTCTAATTTCTAGGAGCCAAAACCTGATGTCTGCATTAACCCCCGCCAGTGAAGTCATGCTGCGCCACAGTGATGAGTTTATCGAACGCCGCGTTCTGTTCGCCGGTGACCTGCAGGACGCCCTGCCGGCCCAATTTGAGGCCGCGGATGTGCGTGTCCATACCCAGCAATACCATCACTGGCAGTTACTGAACCGGGCGATGGGTGACAACGTGCAGTACGGCCTGACCGTAGACGCTGCGTTCGTCGCCGAGTGCGATACGCTGATCTACTACTGGCCGAAGAGCAAACAGGAAGCGCAATTCCAGCTGTGCAACATTCTGGCACTGCTGCCGGTAGGCACTGACGTGTTCGTGGTCGGTGAGAACCGCAGCGGTGTGCGCAGCGCCGATCAGATGGTGGAAGACTACGCCACGCTGGTGAAAATCGACAGCGCCCGCCGCTGTGGCCTGTATCACGGTCGCCTGGACACCCAGACCGAATTCAACCTGGAAGACTGGTGGGAAAGCTATCAGTTGCACGATCTGGAAGTGAAAACCCTGCCGGGCGTGTTCAGCCGCGACGGACTGGATGTCGGTAGCTCACTGCTGCTGTCGACGCTGGATAAACACATGAAAGGCAAAGTGCTGGACGTGGGTTGTGGTGCCGGTGTGATGGCCTCGGTGCTGTCCAAACTGTCGCCAAAAATGAAGCTGACCCTCAGCGATGTCAACGCCGCAGCCATTGAATCCAGCCGCGCAACGCTGGCCGCTAACGGGATTGAAGGTGAAGTGATCGTCAGTAACGTCTATTCCGACATTACCGGCCGTTTCGATCTGATCATCTCCAACCCACCGTTCCATGATGGGCTGCAAACCAGCCTGACGGCGGCGGAAACCCTGATCCGCGGAGCGTTGAAGCACTTAGGCGTCGGCGGTAAACTGCGCATCGTGGCCAACGCCTTCCTGCCTTACCCGGACATTCTGGACGCCACCTTCGGCAGCCATGAAGTGCTGGCGCAAAACGGCCGCTTCAAGGTGTACCAGGCAACCGTTGCCCGTGCACCACGCGATGCCAAGAAGAAGAAATAAGTAACGCCGCCCGCAAATAGCGGGGATCAGGGCGCAGCGTTCACACGCCGCGCCCTTTTTTTATCCGTTGATATAGGTCATCGACTCTGCGCCATAGCGTGCGCCTGCCGCCGCCTGCAACGGAAACACCGCCTCAATCGCCGCCAGTTCCGCCTGGCTCAGCGTCAGTTCGACCGCCGCAATGTTCTCTTCCAGATAACGACGGCGCTTGGTCCCCGGGATCGGCACAATATGTTCGCCCTGCGCCAATACCCACGCCAATGCCAGCTGTGAAGGCGCTACGCCTTTCTGTTTGGCCAATTCAGTCACTTTCGCCACCAGTTCCAGATTGCGGGCAAAGTTTTCCCCCTGGAAACGCGGGTTGCTGCGGCGGAAGTCGTCGGCATCCAGATCTTCCGGCCGTTGGATAGCTCCGGTCAGAAAACCTCTCCCTAACGGGCTGTAAGGAACAAAGCCGATGCCCAGACGCTCACAGGCTGCCAATACCCCTTGCTCGGCATCACGCGTCCACAGTGAATACTCGGTCTGCAACGCGGTTATCGGATGCACCTTGTGCGCACGCTCCAGCGTAGCGACCGAAGCCTCGCTCAACCCGATGTAGCGGATTTTACCTTCGCTAATCAGGTCCGCCATGGTGCCAACCACCTCTTCGATCGGCACTTCTGGATCCACGCGATGCTGGTAATAAAGATCTATCACCTCAACCCCAAGCCGTTGCAGGCTGCCTTCTACCGAACGACGGATATACTCCGGCCGACTACTGACGCCCCGGGCGTCGGGATCGGCCGGATCGCGCAGAATGCCAAATTTGGTGGCCAGGAAGACCTGCTGCCGTTTGCCCTTGATCGCTTTACCAATCAACCGTTCGTTGGTGTGCGGGCCGTACATGTCGGCGGTATCGAGCAGAGTCACCCCCAGTTCCAATGCCCGGTGCAGTGTGGCGATGGCCTCTTTTTCGTCCTGCGCCGTCGAATAGAAATCACTCATCCCCATGCAGCCCAGCCCCAGGGCAGAAACGGTCGGGCCATTGGGACCTAATTGACGTTGTTGCATTGTGTTGCCCTCATGCGGTTTTCATCAGCGGAGTGCTGGTACAACAGAGTCTGGTTGTTTACCCTGAAAAGATAAATAATGCGGATTACACATCACTGTTCAAAAATCGCTAACAATACGGAGCGGCAAAATGGATCAGATCCAGGCCATGCGCATTTTCACCCGCATCGTCGAACTGGGCAGTTTCAGCCGGGCAGCCGAGCGTTTACAATTACCTCGTGCCACGGTCAGCAATGCCCTCAAACGGCTTGAACAGCGCCTCGGCGTCCGCTTACTGATCCGCACCACCCGTCAGGTGCAGGTGACCAGCGAAGGCACGCTGTATTATCAGCGCTGCGTGCAGTTGCTGGGTGCGCTGGAAGAAGCAGACACGCTGTTCAGTCACCATAAGCTGCAGCCCTCCGGCAAGGTACGCATTGATATGCCCCATTCGCTGGCGCGCGAAATCGTGATCCCCGCTCTGGATGACTTTTACCAACGTTATCCGGATCTGACTCTGGCGTTGGGCGCCAACGATACTCATGTTGATCTGCTGCGCGAGGGGGTGGATTGCGTGCTGCGCGCCTGGGAAACCGAAGATGACAGCCTGGTGGCACGACGCATCGCCATGCTGCCACAGTTGACCTGTGCTTCTCCCGGCTATCTGGCCGCGTTCGGTGTCCCCCAGTCGATTGACCAGTTGCAGCAGCATCAGGCGGTGGGCTACTTTTCCCTCGCCAGTAACCGTAATTACCCGCTGGAGTTTTGCCGCAACGGTAAAGTGGAGTTGCGCGAATTGCCCGCCAGGCTGAGCGTCAGCGGTGCCGATGCTTACACCAGCGGCTGTCGCGCCGGCATGGGGCTGATACAGGCGGCGCATTACTCGCTGGCGCCCTGGCTGCAGAAAGGGGAATTAGTCGAAGTATTGGCGGAAACCCCGCCGCCGCCGATGCCCATTTACATCATGTATCCCCCCGGCCGTTTCCTTGCGCCGCGGGTCAGGGTATTGATTGACTGGCTGATTTGGCTGTTTGAACAGTATCAACAGCCCAAAACGGACGTTTTTCCAGCAAACACCCGCAAACAGGGGAAATAACTATTGACGTCCCCGCCAAAATCTCTAGAATTCGCCTCCGTGGTACGTTACTCCGGTAATGTTTCTTGGAATGCGAAGGTGGCGGAATTGGTAGACGCGCTAGCTTCAGGTGTTAGTGTCCTTACGGACGTGAGGGTTCAAGTCCCTCTCTTCGCACCAAATAACCACATGATTTATATTGCACAGCATCAATGCGAAGGTGGCGGAATTGGTAGACGCGCTAGCTTCAGGTGTTAGTGTTCTTACGGACGTGAGGGTTCAAGTCCCTCTCTTCGCACCAAGCTGGTGATATAAATCGAAAGCAAAATAAAGATATCGGCTGTGCGAAGGTGGCGGAATTGGTAGACGCGCTAGCTTCAGGTGTTAGTGTTCTTACGGACGTGAGGGTTCAAGTCCCTCTCTTCGCACCAATCGATAACTCTCTCCGGTAATATCCCCAAAGTAATCCCCAATCGAAACAATGAAGAACACGCGAAAGCGTGGTTTTTGCGTTTTCAGCCCAGATTGAAGTTCAGACCGATCGCCGCCAGTCCACCGGCCAGCGCCATGCAGGAAGGCAGCAGCAGGTAGTGTCGCCAACGGCTATTGAACAGCATCACCAGGGTGGCCAGCATGGCAATCACAATCAGCGTGCGCAATTGCATCATATCCAGGTTGATCAATGCCAGTAACGGCAACAAGGCGCAGGGCAGCAAAACGCCCCAGGCGCTGGCCAGACGGCTACCCAGGCACCAACTGACGCCCCACAGCCCACACGCGGTAATCATGGCGGCAATCATGATAACCCTACCCTTCAAGTGATAATGAGAACCAATATCATATACCACTTTTTTTCACTGCGCATCATTTTCGCCGCGACGGTCAAACGCGGATGACATAACGGTTGAAAAATGATAATTTGCCATAAGAAAATTCCTAGTCTAATTCGCATGTTAATAATCACAATCTACAACCATACAATGCGAGTGTTTAATTCCCACCGACAGAATTTTTCGCAACCTTACCTTTTCGACAGATCGATATTGTAAAGAGTGAATTCCGCATGAACGCGCGTTCTTATCAGGAACTGCTGAACAGCAAACACCGCTTATCATTATTTTTATTTTTATTGATGAACGCGGCCTCTTCCGTATTTACATTATTAGTCCCGTTTCAAAATAAACCCGCTTTTACCCTGCCTTTATTAGGTATACCGCTATTTTGTCTGGCGGCATTTTTATTTACCTTGCAGTCTCCGCGGTTATACGTCAAAAAACTGAATCTATTTTCCTGCGTCTTGGGTCTGCTGTGGGCGGCACATATTTACCTTAAAAGTCAGCACTGTGCGCCGAACAACCAAAGTTTTCTATTAATTAGCCTGTTCAGTATGTTTTTTATCAGCGCCATTGCCTTAACTGATAATTTTATCGCCTTCTGCCTGCACGCCGTTCCATCCGCATTAGTCATTCTATTACTGGACGGCATGCACAATACCATGCGGATAGTATTCACCACGGTATTGCCGATTATCGCGTTCTCTATCCATCACCTGATGCTTAAACGCAGCGAACACTTTACCCAAACCCTGGTGGCTAATCTGTATAACGAACGGGACAGGTTCAGCAATTTAAGCATGATCGATCCCTTAACCGGGCTCTATAACCGTCGTGGCCTGGAGAATAAAATCAATATGTTGCCGGCGGCCGCGTCAGACTGCCATTTCGTGCTGCTGCTCGATATCGATCACTTCAAGGCTTATAACGATAATTATGGCCATACCATGGGTGACCAGGCGCTGGTGCAGGTCGCCATCGCCATCCGCGATTCGGTACGTTCACGCGATATCGTGGTGCGTTACGGTGGAGAGGAGTTTTTGGTGCTGTTGACCAACGTGAATGAGGATTACGCCACCCAAGTGGCTGAACGGGTGCGCCAGCGGGTGCAGGAACTCAAAATCCCCCATCGCTTTAACCAGTTTGAAACCACCACGGTCACGCTCAGTGCCGGGATCTCCGCGTTGGACAAGCTGGATGTGGCCTCGGCGATCCGGGCGGCCGACGCCGCGTTATATCAGGCGAAAAACAACGGCCGCAATAATATTCAGCTGGCGCAAAACGTTCAACCCGCCGCCGTGTGAGCCGGCGGGCTGTGAGCTTAGCGGCGTCGCTGCTGCAGGCCGTAAGCAAACACCACGGCAAAACACAGCAGCGGCAGGCAATACGACAACGCCGTGCTATACCTGTCCGCCAGCGCCCCCATAAAGTAAGGCATGATGGCACCGCCAACGATCGCCATGATCATAAAGGAGCTGGCGCGCTTGGTGTGTTTGCCCATGTTTTTCACCCCGAGGGCGAAAATGGTCGGGAACATAATAGACATAAAGAAGAATACGGCGATCAGCGCCACCACCGAGATGCCATCCATACTGAGCATGACGACACCGCACAGCACAATGTTGACCAACGAGTAAACCATCAACAGCGTGGCCGGTTTGACCCTGCCCATCAGCCAGGTGCTGAAGAAGCGTCCGACCATAAAGCAAATCATGGCGATAGAAAGCAAATAGGACGCGCTTTGGTTGGAAACGTCACTCCAGTGTTCGGTGGCATAGTTAATAAAGAACGCACCAACACCGACCTGTGCCGCCACGTAGAAGAACTGGGTGATCACCCCGCCAACAAAGTGCTTGTGCTGCCACAACCCCTGAGCAATTTCACCGTGCTCCGGCTGCTCTTCCTCGCGGATGTCCGGCAACCGGGTGCGGCTGAACAAAAAGGCAATCAGCAGTACCAACACGGCGATCGCCACATAGGTCATCTTCACCGCACTCTGGTCACCGCTGCTCGCCCCCTGGGTGGCGGAGAAAAACAGCGTGCCGCCGATCATCGGGCCGATAAACTGCCCTAACCCATTAAACGACTGGGACAGGTTCAGCCGCCGTTCGGCCCCCTTTGCGTCCCCCAATACCGTGGCGTAAGGGTTGGCGGCGGTTTCCAGGCAACCCAGCCCGCAGGCAATCACAAACAGCGCAAACAGGAACATGCCAAAACTGTTGGCGGAGGCCGCCGGTACAAACAGCAATGCCCCGAGCGCATACAGACACAGTCCGATCAGAATGCCGGCTTTGTAGCCTTTTTTATCCATAAAATAGCCGGCGGGCAGCGCCACCAGGAAGTAGGCGCCAAAATATGCCGCCTGTAATAATCCCGACTGCGCCTTGGTCACGTGCAGCGTTTCCTGAAAGTGCTTATTTAATACGTCCAGCAGGCCATATGACAGCCCCCACATAAAGAACAGGCTGGTCACCAAGATAAAAGCCCAGCGCAGATTGGCCGTCGCCTTGGCGCCCACCTGAGGTGGGGCAGCAGTTTTTTCAGCAAGCATTGATATATCCTCGGTAGGGTAAGTTATTGTTGTTTCAAAGAGAATATCCGCTCCATCACCACCCATTTTTCGCCTTGCGGCGTCCAGGGGGTGGCCACCTGGTAGTGCCACATCAGGGCTTCCCAGCGCTGCACGTGGGGATTGCTCAAACCGGCGGCGTCAAACCGCTCGGCATCGAATCCGCTACTGACTTCAACAATCATGAACAGCCGGGTACCCAGCCGGTAAATCTCCATATCCAGGATGCCGTGCTCACGCAGATGAGTGGCAATTTCTGGCCAGATGCGTTGGTGATAGGCCAGGTATTCCTCGATCAACGCCGGTGAGTCGACCAGATCGAGCGCCTGGCAGAAGCGCTGCCCCGTCCCCGTCACGCCACTCATGTGATAGCCCGGTCAAGATGCAGATACCCGCCGTCCACCGACAGCCATTGCCCGGTGGTGTGCGACGAACGCGATGAAATCAAAAATACCACGGTGTTGGCGATCTCCTGCGGTGTGGTCATCCGCTGTTCGAAAGGAATACGCGCGGTAATTTTCTCGAGCTGCTGCTCCGGCTGCTCGAAGGTATTGATCCAGCGCTGATACTGCGGCGTGATCACCTCCGCCGGTACCACCGCATTCACCCGCACGCCTTCATGGCGCAGCGACACCGCCCACTCGCGTGTCAACGCCAGCACCGCGCCCTTGGCGGCGGTATAGCCACTGGTGCCGCCCTGCCCGCTGAGTGCGGTCTTGGAGGCGATATTGACGATCGCCCCCTTGCTGCTTTGCAACGCCGACTGGCACAGGTGCGCCATCAGGTAGTAATGAATCAGGTTTTTCTCCAGCGATCCGACAAAGGCTTCACGCCCGGCCTCCAGCCCTACCCCATCGTTAACGCCAGCGTTATTCACCAATGCATCGATACGGCCGAAGGTTTCCTGCGTTTGCGCCACCGCCCGCCGACACTGCTGTTCTTCACACAAATCGGTGATGATCACCGTGCTCCGTGGCTGCAAGCGACGCAGCTGCGCCAGATACTCGGCCTCAGGCATGGCGTTAGTGACAATCACCGGGATTGCCCCTTCTTCAGCCAGCAGTTGGGAAACCGCCGCACCGATGCCGGAGCCGCCACCGGTAACCATCACCACCTTATCTTTCAGATACAGATCCATAACCAGACTCCGTTAACCCATAAATTCGGCATGCCGTGCCACCCCAAATCTCCGCCTGCTGCGAAGGACTCAGCGTGGCGATCGCCTGCTCATTCAGTTGATAAACCTGGCCGTAATCACCCGCCAGCAGGCACACCGGCCAGTCGGACCCGAACATCAGCCGTTGCGGGCCGAACGCCTCCAGCGCCGCCTCAAAAAACGGCAGTAGCTGTGAGGCCTGCCAATGCCCACCGGGGGCTTCGGTGATTAACCCGGAAAGCTTGCAGACCACGTGCGGCAACGCCGCCAGCGGTTTGATTTGCTGTGCCCAATGTTCTGCACCCTGAGCGATATCCGGTTTACCAAGATGGTCCAGCACCAGCCAGTAATCGTCATGTTCGGCGGCAAACTGCGCCGCCGCCGACAAATGCCGGTGAGTAACCAGAATGTCGTAGACGTAACCATGCCTCTGTAACGCCTGCATACCGCGCCGCACTTCCGGCAGCGCCAACCAGGCATCCGGCTGCGGCTCGTCTTGCACCAAATGACGCCACCCGCGCAGCAGCGGCTGCTGCCGCCATGCCTCCAGCCGCTGCGGCAGCTGCGGCGCGGTGATGTCCAGCCAGCCCACCACCCCGCATACGCCGCGGCTCTGCTGCACCTGCGCCAGCAGCGTTTGGGTTTCCTGCTCGCACTGCCGTGCCTGCACCACCAGCGCGCCGTCAAAACCGTGGTGTTGCAGCAGGGGTTCGAGCTGCTTTGGGCCAAAATCCTGTCGCAACACCGCCATCTGCTCGCTGATCCACGGATAGCGTTGCGGCTGGTAATGCCAGTAATGTTGGTGAGCATCGATGCGCAGCATGGTTTGTTTCCCGTTCAACCGCGGAACCGGTACTGTTCGAGCGACGCCGCATGCATCTCGATCGAATATCCGGGATTGAGCGGTGGCATATAGGCCGCCCCCTTAACCTCACAGGGATGGACAAAATGTTCATGCAGATGATCGACGTATTCGATCACCCGGCCGTCGTGGGTGCCGGCAATGCACAGGTAGTCGATCATCGACAGATGTTGAACGTATTCGCACAGTCCCACGCCACCGGCATGCGGACACACCGGCAGGTTGTATTTGGCCGCCATTAGCATCACCGCCAGCACTTCATTAACGCCCCCCAGGCGACAGGCGTCGATCTGCACCACGTCAATCGCTTCGCGCATAATGAACTGCTTGAACAGGATGCGGTTTTGGCACATCTCGCCGGTGGCCACCTTGACCGGATGCACCCCTTCGCGGATACGACGGTGCCCTTCCACGTCGTCCGGACTGGTCGGTTCTTCGATAAACCAGGGTTTGGCGAACGCCAGATGCTTCACCCAGGGAATGGCGTCGTTGACTTCCCAAACCTGGTTGGCGTCGATCATCAGTTGACGATCGGGGCCGATCACCTCGCGGGCAATGCGCACCCGGCGAATATCATCTTCCAGATCGCGCCCGACCTTCAGCTTCAGGTAGGAGAAACCGGCATCGACCGCTTCCTGGCACAACCGGCGCAGCTTATCGTCCGGGTAACCCAGCCAACCGGCGGAAGTGGTGTAGCAGGGATACCCGTCCTGCAGCAGCCGCTCCAGGCGCTGCTCCTTGCCGTGCGCCCGCTGCCTGAGCAAGGTAAGCGCTTCCTGCGGCGTAATGCAGTCAGTGATGTAGCGAAAATCGATGCAGCGTACCAGCTCCTCTGGAGTCATCTCTGCCACCAGTCGCCACACCGGTTTACCCTCGGCCTTGGCCCACAGATCCCAAACCGCGTTGATCACCGCCCCGGTCGCCAGGTGGATCGCGCCCTTGTCCGGGCCGATCCAGCGTAACTGGCTGTCACCGGTAAAACGTCGCCAGAAGGCGCCCATATCGGCGGCGATCTCTTCCAACGAAACCCCGACGATCTGATGCTCCAGCGCGCGGATCGCCGCACAGCAGATCTCATTGCCGCGGCCGATGGTAAAGGTCAGCCCGTGGCCGGTCAGATCGTCACGATCGGTCTCCAGGATCACGTAGGCGGCGGAATAGTCCGGATCCGGATTCATCGCGTCAGATCCGTCCAGCGCCAGCGAGGTGGGGAAGCGAATATCTTCAACCCGCAGTGCGGTAATTGTGGTCATGGCATGCTCCCCATCAGGCTTGTACGGTTGTTTGACACTGTTCACCCAATCCCTCAATGCCCAGGCGCATCGTCTGCCCGGCCTTCAGGTAGACCGGCGTTGGCTTTTGCCCCATGCCGACGCCCGGCGGCGTACCGGTGGAGATCACATCGCCCGGTTGCAGACTCATAAAGCGGCTCAAATAACTGATAATTTGTGGAATGCGGAAGATCATGGTGCTGGTATTGCCGTCCTGATAGCGTTTGCCGTCCACTTCCAGCCACAGATTCAGGCTATGGGGATCGGCAATTTCATCGGCAGTCACCAGCCAGGGGCCGGTAGGGCCAAAGGTGTCGCACCCCTTGCCCTTGTCCCAGGTGCCGCCGCGTTCGATTTGGAACTCACGCTCCGAGACGTCGTTGATCACGCAGTAGCCGGCGACGTGCTGCATCGCGTCCTGCTCGCTGATATAGCGCCCACCCTGACCAATGATCACCCCCAGCTCCACCTCCCAGTCGGTCTTAAGCGAGTCACGCGGGATCTGCACCTCGTCGTTAGGCCCGACCACCGCGCTGGTCCACTTGTTGAACACCACTGGTTCAGAGGGGATCGCCGCGCCGGTTTCCGCCGCATGGTCGGCGTAATTGAGACCAATACAGATAAACTTGCCGATGTGGCCCACGCACGGCCCCAAACGCGGCTGTCCAGCCACCTTCGGCAGTTGGTTGATGTCCAGCGCGCGCAGTTGGTCCAACGCGGCGGGCAGCAGTGCTTCACCACTCAGATCGGCGATGTGCTGCGAGAGGTCACGGATCTGACCCTGATTGTCCAATATCCCCGGACGTTCCTGCCCCGGTGCGCCATAACGTAAAAGTTTCATGCAATCCTCACTAAGAAAGTAGATGGCCAGGGCCTCAGTTACTCCAACCGCCGTCGATAATCTGCACCGTACCTGTGGTATAGGAACTGGCGTCGGACGCCAGATACAGCGCCAACTGGGCAATCTCGCCGGTGGTGCCAATGCGGCCAATCGGCTGGCGGGCAACAAACGCCTGATACACCTCTTCTTCGCTGCGTCCCTGCTCACGGGCCTGCTCGGCGATGCGCTGGCGCAGCGACGGCGATTCCACCGTGCCGGGGCAAATGGCGTTGCAACGAATGCCCTGGGTGACGTAATCCGCCGCTACCGACCGCGTCAGGCCGATCACCGCCGCCTTGGTGGCGCTGTAAGCGAAGCGGTTCGGCACCCCTTTCACGCTGGAGGCGACCGACGACATATTGATAATCGAACCGTTTTTGCGCGCCAGCATGCCGGGCAAGAAGGCGCGGATCATGCGGAACATCGCCGTCACGTTAAGATCGAGGGCGAATGCCCACTGCTCCTCGCTGCACTCGAGGATCGAACCGCTGTGCACCACACCGGCACAGTTGAACAGCACGTCGATCGGCCCGAGGGTTTCCGCCGCCGCCGCGATCGCCGCAGGATCGGTGACGTTTAGCGTCATCGGTTGAATTCCGGCCAGCCCCTGCAGCTGTTCGGTGTTGATATCGGTGGCGATCACCTCGGCACCCGCATCGGCAAACAATCTGGCAGTACTGAAACCGATACCCTGTCCAGCGGCGGTGATCAGCACGCGTTTTCCACTTAAATTCATTTTCGCTCCCTTGGCCTAAAGGCCTAATGGTCAGGCCATTAAAGGCGGTTAAAGGTCAGGCCTTTAACATGACAAAAGACGCTTTACGCGTTATGGTTTGGTGAGAATGTTATGAGACACAGGCAAAACAGCTTTCCGTTTAACCAATTTTTTACACTTGATTAACCATTACTCAAGCGGCTTGAGCCATATTTGTGCGCAATATCACTTAAAATCGAACAGCCTAAGGTCAAAAATGCCGATCACCCGACTGGAAAACCCACGTATTTACAGACAGATAGCCGACCAATTGAAGCGGCTTATCGACAATAATGAATTTCCTCCGGGCAGCCGCCTGCCGTCCGAGCGGGATCTGGCCCAGCAGTTACAGGTCAGCCGCGCCTCTGTGCGTGAGGCGCTGATCGCGCTCGAAGTGATTGGTCTGGTGGATGTTAAAGTCGGCAATGGGGTGATTGTCCGGGCACAGACGCCGACCATGGTTTCGCAGGAGCCGGTGATGGCGCAGGCCGGGCGCGGTCAGTGGGCAGAAATCGACGATGAGCTGAATATCGAGCTGGATTTTAACGCCGAGCTGCCGCCGTTCTCACTGCTGCAAACCCGCCTGTTGATCGAACCGGAAACCGCCGCGCTGGCCGCGCGCCACGCTACCGATCAGGAGCTGGCAGGCATCCGCGATGCCTACGAGCAAAACTGTCGCGATAACCGCGCGGGTTCGGCTACCCATCCCGGCGATCGGCTATTCCATATCCGCATCGCTCAGGCCAGCGGCAACCCGGCCTACGCGTTTGTCATCGGTCACCTGCTCGGCCATCGTTACGGCAGCATGTTCCGCGTATTGCAACGCAACTATACGCCGGACGATATGCCGCACCGTTCCGAACAGGAACACCGGGCTATTCTGGCGGCGATTGAAGCCCGTGACGTGCGCGGCGCACGCAAGGCGATGAAAGCCCATCTGGACCAAGTGATCGCCATTTTCACTCGCGCACAGTAGGCCGAATGGGCAGCATCGGAGCGGCGGAAATTTTTTTTTCAAACCGCTCTTTTTTCCACATGCAGCCAGGGCCGAGGCACATTACACTGACAGCCTATTACGCCGTGTCATGCCACGGCCCAGGCCTTTTCCCTGCTGCCTTTTAAAATGGATAACGACCGTTGAAGAACTCTTTCTCCGCTTCATTGCTGGCGCTGAGCCTGTGTGCCGCCCCGCTGGCCGTGCAGGCCGCCGCCCCGCAGCTGGCCTCGCAAATTGTCGACCAGTATGCCGAACATATTTTCTACAACAGCGGTGCCACCGGTATGGCGCTGGTGGTGATCGACGGTAACCAGGTGGTTAACCGCAGTTTTGGTGATACCAAACCCGGCAATAACCTGCGCCCGCGCCCGGACTCGCTGATCCGCATTGCCTCAATCACCAAGCTGATGACCAGTGAAGTGATGGTCAAGATGGCGGCGGAAGGCCGGGTCAAGCTTAACGATCCGCTGCGCAAATATGCCCCGCAGGGTGCTTACGTCCCGGCCTATAACACACGCCAGCCGATCACTTTGCTGAACCTGGCAACCCACACCAGCGCCCTGCCGCGTGAACAGCCGGGCAAGAAGCCGCCTAAAACGCCGGTCTTTACCTGGCCGACCAAGGCACAGCGCTGGCAATGGCTGGAGCACGCTAACGTCACGGTGCCACCGGGCGTGCGCGCCTCTTATTCCAACCTGGCGTACGACCTGCTGGCAGATGCGCTGTCGCGGGCGGCGGGTAAACCTTACACCGCGCTGCTGAAGGAAAAAATCACCGCACCGCTCGGCATGGTCGACACCACTCTCACCCCAAGTGCCGAACAGTGCTCACGCCTGATGGTGGCTTCCGCCGGCCCGAGTGCCTGCCGTGACACCACAGCGGCGGCCGGTAGCGGCGGCGTTTACTCCACCCCGCGCGACATGCAGCGCTGGATGCAGCAATTCCTTACCTCCAACGTCTCTGGCTCACGTAAATCGACCGCCGCCAGCGAACAGACCATGTACTTCCAACGCAACGATCTGGTCTCGCTAAAAGGCATGGACGTGCCGGGTGAAGCCAGCGCATTAGGATTGGGCTGGGTGTATATGGCACCGAACGGCGAACTGCCGGGAATTATTCAGAAAACCGGCGGTGGCGGCGGCTTTATTACCTATATGGCGATGATCCCGCAGAAAAACGTCGGGGTATTTGTGGTGGTGACCCGCTCGGAGTTGAGCAAGTTCACCAACATGAGCGATCCGGTGAACCGACTGGTGAGTGATTTGGCGGCGAATAAAAGTTGATGTTAAAAATCAAACTATTGCACTGAACTTCATACCAGAAGCATGCACGACACGGGTGATCGTCTTTAAGGTAGGGTTCCCTTTAGGCGATAGGGTGCGATACAGCGTTTCTCTGGATATACCTGCCTTATCGGCAATAAACGCCATTCCACCATTGGCTTCAACAATGTGGCGTAATGCGATGAGGAACGCTGTTTCCCCACCCTCTTCATCAAGCTCTTCTAATGCTGTTTTTAAATACGCGGCTGCAAAGGCCCGATCATTACGAATCATTTCAATAACAGACGCATCGTGATCACGGGATTTCATATATTACCTCGACTGATAATCTCTCAAATAAACTATGGCTTTCTCAATATCTGCCTGTTGTTTGCGTTTGTCACCCCCAGACAAAAGCAACAACGTGATATTTTCTATCTGAGCATAATAGACCCGATATCCTGGCCCTTGATCTATTCGAAGCTCCCAAACACTTTCTCGTAGAGGTTTACAATCGCCGAAGCTACCGGCAGATAATCGGTTAATTCGAGTAGTGATTTTTGCTTTTGCGATAGGATCTTTCAGCGAGTTAAGCCACTCCTGATAAGGGTCTTTACAATCGGCAGTAAGGTAATGAACTATTGTTTTCACTGACACAGTGTAGCTTTAAAGCTACAAAAAGCAAGCGTTAGGGTTGGTATCTATTCCAGATTAATGCTTCAAGCCCCGGTTAATTCCTTCAGTTAAAATCGTCGGGCGCAGCGGTGAGCTGCGCCCATTAGGGTCAGGCCAGAGCCAGCCTTTCGTGCATCACCGGATGGAAGTTGCGCTTGAAGTAGATCAGGCCGTTACCGGCCGCACTGACCACGATCTGGCGGATCTGCACCAGATACACCTGATGGGTGCCGATGCTTTGGATCTGCTCGATCTCCCCTTCCAGGCTGGCCAGCGTGTTACGCAACACCGGTTGCCCCAGCGCGCCACTCTGCCAGTCATCCAGACGGAAACGCTCTTCCATACTGACCTCGGTCATTCCGGCAAAGTGGCGCGCCATCAGCTCCTGCTCATGATTCAACACGTTGACGCACAGCCGTTGATTGGCCTGGAAAACCGGGTTCATCGCGCTGTTGCGGTTAATGCACACCAGCAGCGTCGGCGGCGTATCGGTCACCGAGCACACCGCGGTGGCGGTAATACCGCAACGTCCTGCCGGGCCATCGGTGGTGACGATATTCACCGCGGCAGACAGGCTGGCCATGGCGTCGCGAAACAGCAGACGGTGTTCATTTTCCTGAGACATACAAACCTCCTCGCGGCTCACTTAAGCAGTTTATCCAACTGATTAATATCGTCATTATTATGCAGATGCGGCACTTTCCAACCGTGCTGGTCATAGTCGGACAGGCATTTGTCGACCATTTCCATCATCTTGCCCATGGTGCCGGATCCCTGCGCCTGACGCAGGCATTGCAGGCGGATCTCGTCCTGACTGCCGGCATAGTTGATCTCGTACAGTTCGTGACGGCCACCGAACTCACTGCCGATCGCATCCCACATCAGTTTGAGGATCTTGATGCGCTCGACGTGATCCATCCCATTGGATCCGCGCACATAGCGGGACAGATATTTATCGATTTCCGGGTTATTCATGTCGCGCACGCTGGACGGCAGGTAAATCAGGCCGCTGGTGACGTTCTTTTCGATGATGTTCTTCACCTTGGCGTAGGCCATCGGCGCCATCACGCGATAAGTCTGCAGCGCGGCGGAATCCGGTAAATAGGCGCCGTTTTCCCACTTGGTGGCCTCGGCGCACATCGCGTCGGTCAGCGACCAGAACAGATTGCGCCAGGCCACCACTTCGCCGAGATCGGCCTGAACGCCACGGAACTCCAGCACGCCGGTACAGGCCAGGCTCTTTTGCAGCAGCGCGGTAATAAAGTCCATCTTCACCGCCAGACGAACGCAGGCCTGCAGCGGGAACAACCGGGCGAAACCACCCTCGGTGCTCCAGCGGCGGCAGCGATCGAAATCGCGGTAGATCAGCACGTTTTCCCATGGGATCAACACATGATCCATAATCAGGATCGCATCGTTCTCATCAAAACGGCTCGAAAGCGGATAATCGAATGGCGATCCGGTGGCACCGGCGACCAGTTCATAAGAGGCGCGAGAGATCAACTTCACCCCTTCGGCGTCCATCGGTGCAACAAACATCAGCGCAAAGTCCGGGTTGTCGCCCATCACCTGGGCCGAACCGAAGCCGATAAAGTTGTAGTGGGTCAGCGCCGAGTTGGTCGCCACCACCTTGGCACCGCTGACGATAATGCCGGCATCGGTTTCCTTTTCCACCTGAATAAATACGTCTTTCACTTCGTTGACCGGCTTGTGGCGGTCGATCGGCGGGTTGACGATGGCGTGGTTAAAGTACAGACCGGTTTCCTGAATGCGTTTGTACCAGTGGCGCGCGTTGTCGGCGAACTGGCCGTAAAACTCCGGGTTAGCGCCCAACGCAGATCCGAAGGCCGCCTTGTAGTCCGGGGTGCGTCCCATCCAGCCGTAGCTCTGACGCGACCAGTCGGCGATGGCGTCACGCTGCTGGCGCAACTCATCCGGGCTGCGGGCGTAACGGAAGAATTTGTGGGTATAGCCGCCGCTGCCGGTATCGGTGCCCCAGCACAGACGGTCCTGGCTAACCGGATCGTGCAACGCGTCGTACAACTGGCCGACCGAGGCCGCTGCGTTGCGGAATGCCGGATGAGTGGTAACGTCCTTCACCCGCTCGCCATAGATATAAATTTCGCGGCCGTCCTGCAAGCTCTTCAGGTATTCGTCACCGGTGAACGGGCGTTTGTTGTCAGCACGAAAGTCTTCAGGTTTCATTTAAGTCTTCCTCGTAATCGGCATTTTATGGGCCGTGGATCCGGCCACTTGTTAAAATAATGTTTTCTTTTGGTTGCTTAATTGAAGCCCCCAACGCCGATTTCGAGAAGAGACTTTTGCGGCAATCGCCGGTACTTTTCAGGCAGCTTTGCCACTATCGCTGCAAACTGTGATCCAGCTTACGAAAGGGAGTGTTGTGCGGCGCGGTAGCTCGAAGGGGAACAGCCTTCCAGCCGATTGAAAAAACGGGCGAAATAAGCCGGATCCTTAAAACCGAGGCTATAAGCGGTTTCATGCACCGTGCAGGCACTGAACAGCAGCATACGTTTGGCTTCACGCAGCAGGCGATCGAATATCAGTCGTTTGGGGGGCTGATTGGCGAAACGCCGACACAGGTCATTGAGCCGTGACTCGGTGACCCCCAGCGCCTGGGCATAGTCCGGCACCGGCAGGTGATCGCGGAAGCGTTCGTCCACCATCTTGTTGAAACGTTGGAATAATTTCAGCTCGCCGCGCACCCCACTGGCGGCAGAGTCCTCCAGCGACGCATTGCGTAACAGCAGGGTGAACACCGCCTGCGCCAGCAGCGCCAGCGTCTGTTCGCGACCGGCCAGGCGCTGGCTGAATTCGCGGCGGATCAGTGCCCAGTAATGGCTGAGCGCCGTCAGCTCTTGCGGCACATCTGCCATCGACAGGCAAATACCCGGCATGTCCAGCGCCAGGTTGCTGCCGGGGTACAGCCGTTCCAGCAGCGGCCAGATCAGCTCCTGACGTACCGTCAGCACGTGGCCGTCGCTGTCCGGCTCGGTGAAGAACGCATGCGGCACCGAGGGTGGCGTGAGGATAAACAGCGGCGCCTGCACCGAATAGTGCTGTGAGTCCAACTGCAGCTCAATCTTGCCGGTCTCCAGAAAGTGCACCTGGAAGTAACGGTCGTGCCAGTGCACCTGCATATCGCGACCAAAAAAGGCCGCCAGCCCGGCAAAGGTTTCGTAATGCACTTCATCGGTGGCATAACGTGCATCGTACTCTTTGCAGATATCGATATTGGCGATAAAACCGGTACTTTTCTGCATCTATTGACCTCATTCCTCCGGTAAGGGGCGCCACATGCCGCGCCCGTAACCTATCCCCATTATGGCGTGGCCCGCGGCCGCGAACCCTGCATCGGAATACGCCAGACGATCAGCGCACCCAGGATCAACAGCCCCGCAACGAAATACAGCCCGGAGTTAAAACTACCGGTCAGATCCTTAAACCAGCCGATCAATAGCGGGCTGACCGCCGAACCTATATTGCCGGTGGCGTTGATCACCGCGATCCCGATCGCCCGCGCCTCCAGGCTGATCGACTGATCCGGCGTGGTCCAGAAGATCGCCATAGCGGTGAACGAGCCTACCGACGCCATAACTATCCCCAGCAGCTGGATCATGCTGTGATCGGTAGCCGAGGCCAGCAGCCAACCGGCGGCGGCAAACAGGTACGGCAGTGCGGTGTGATGTTTTCGCTCCTGTAACCTATCCGAGCGTTTGCTCCACCAGATCATCCCGGCGATGGTGCAGATCTGCGGGATCGCCGCCAGAATGCCGATCACAATGTTGCTGCTGCCCTGGTTGAAGCTCTGCAGGATCTGCGGCGTCCAGATGTTAATGGCGCTCAGGGTATTGGTCAGGCAGAAATAGGCCAGCGTGTACATCAGCACAATCGGCGTGAAGATTTCCCGCCACAGGTTACGCTGCTGCATCGCCCGGTGGCTGCCTGGCCCATTGGGCTGCACCAGCTGCAGTTTGTCGGCGTCCATCATCGCTTTCAGACTGGTTTTTTCTTCGTCGGTCAGCCATTTGGCCTTGGCTGGGGTATCGTCCAGATAGAACCACACCACCACGCCCAACAGCACCGAAGGAATGCCCTCTATCAGGAACAGCCATTGCCAGCCCTTGAGGTTCATCAACCCGTCCAGCGCCAGAATATAGCCGGACACCAGCGAGCCAATCGCCATGGTCACCGGCATGGCGATCATAAACAGCGCGTTGGCCCTGGCGCGGTAAAACGCCGGGAACCAGTAGGTGAGATACACCAGAATACCCGGCAGGAAGCCGGCCTCGGTGATACCGACTATCATCCGCAGCACATACAGACTGGTTGGCCCGGTGGCGAACAGGGTGCAGGTTGAGGCGATGCCCCACAGCACCATGATGGTGGCGATCCAGCGCCGCGCCCCGACAATCCCCAGCATGATATTGCTCGGGATACCGAAAATCACGTAGGTGACGTAGAACAGGGTCGCTGCCAGACCGAACATGGTCGAACTGAGACCGAGATCCTTGCCCATCGTTAGCCCGGCGAAACCGATATTGATGCGGTCGAGGAAAGAGAAAACAAACAGTACAAACAGGAAAATAATCAGTCGCCGAAATAACTTTTTAATCACCGATTGTTCGGTGGCGGTTAACGCTTTATGTTGCTGCGCCGGGTTGACCGGCGGCAGCGAATCGACGTTGCTCATGGTGTCTCCAGTAAGATTGCGTCCTGCAACCTAATAAACGCCCGGGGATTGCTCGGGAGGCTGTTGCTGCTTAAAGCGACCGGCCAGGGACTCCGCCGCCCGCGCCAACAGGGTGGTATCCACCCCTACCGCGACAAACAGCGCGCCGGACGCCAGGTAATGCTGCGCCAGCTCAGGATTGGCGGTCAGAATGCCCGGCGCCTTGCCGGCAGCGCTGATGCGCGCAATGGCATCGTCGATGGTGCGTTGCACCTCCGGTTGTTGCGGATTACCGGCATAACCCATGTCGGCACTGAGATCCGCCGGGCCGATAAACACCCCGTCGACGCCTTCCACCTGCAGGATCTCATCCAGGTTTTTCACCGCCTCGCGGGTTTCGATCTGCACCAATACGCACATCTGCGCATCGGCCTGTTGCAGATAATCCGGTACCCTATTCCAGCGCGACGCACGCGCCAATGCACTGCCGACTCCGCGTATCCCATGCGGCGGATAACGGGTGGCACGCACCGCTTCACGCGCCTGTTCGGCGTTTTGAATCATTGGGATCAGCAGCGTCTGGGCACCGACGTCCAACAGTTGCTTAATCATCACCGCGTCGTTCCACGCCGGGCGTACCACCGGTTGGCTCGGATAAGGCGCAATCGCCTGCAACTGGCCCAGCACCGTTTGGACATTGTTGGGCGCATGCTCGCCGTCGATCAGCAGCCAATCAAAGCCGGAGCCGGCCAACAGTTCTGCACTGTAGCTACTGCATAGCCCCAGCCACAGGCCGATCTGCGGGCGTTTTTCCTGCAGCGCCTGCTTGAAAGCGTTGGTTAACATGATGTTCTCCTTGGTGTTTTCCCCTCACCCCGGCCCTCTCCCAAAGGAGAGGGCGTAAACCGGCTCGATCGATCCCCTCTCCCAATGGAAAGGGAGTAAACCGCCTCGATCCCACTCGATCTATCCCCTCGCCCTCTGGGAGAGGGTTAGGGTGAGGGGGGAAATCAAACAAAACGGCAGCTAATGCAGCCCACCGGGCCGTAATCGGCATGGAAGGTATCGCCACGTCGTGCGGCTACCGGTCGGGTAAAGGAGCCGCCGAGGATCACCTGTCCGGCTTCCAGCTCCACGTCGTACGGGAACAGCTTATTGGCCAACCAGGCCACACCGTTGGCCGGATGGTTCAACACCGCCGCCGCCACACCGGATTCTTCGATTACGCCGTTGCGGTACAGCAGCGCACTGATCCAGCGCAGATCCAGCGCATCCGGTTTGATCGGCCGGCCGCCCATCACCACGCCGGCATTGGCGGCGTTATCGGAAATGGTATCGAACACCTTGCGCGGGCGCTGAGTTTCCGGATCGACGTTATGGCTGCGCGCATCGATGATTTCCAGAGCCGGGATGATGTAATCGGTAGCGTTGTAAACGTCGAACAGCGTGCAGTTTGGTCCGCGCAGCGGTTTGGCCAGCACAAATGCCAGTTCAACCTCGACGCGCGGCACGATAAAGCGATCGATCGGAATATCACCACCGTCGTTGAAAAACATGTCGTCCAGCAGCGCGCCAAAATCCGGCTCCGTGATTTGCGAACTGACCTGCATAGCGCGTGACGTCAGGCCGATTTTATGGCCCTTCAGCGTGCGGCCCTCGGCGATTTTCAGCGCTACCCACTGCCGCTGAATGGCGTAAGCGTCTTCAATAGTGATCTCGGGATGATCCAGCGACAGCGCGCGGATCTGCTCGCGGTTCTGCTCCGCCTGATGCAAACGCTGCACGGCACGGCTCACCAGCTCTTTATTCAACATGGACGGCCCCTTACTCTTTACGAAATAGCGCGTGGACATTGTTTTGCTTGTAGTTCAGCACCGGATCCAACTCTTCCATGGTGAACGACAGCGCCAGATAGCGGCTGGCCATCAGTTCGGCGAAGTGTTCGGTGATCAGGCTGAACAGCATCGCCCCCACCTGTTCACGACTTTCCAGACTGCGGCCGTGGCCGATCTTCAATGTCATATGCACGAAAGCGTAATCCCGCTGGCCATCGGCCATCTGCCAGGTATCGAGCCAGATGGCACGGCTGCGCACCCCGGCCAGGGGGAAAATACCGGTGTCCGCCAGTGCCTGATTGACCCTGGCGAACAGCGCGGGCAAATCCGCCTCATGGCGGATGTTGTCGGTACATTCAGCGTAAAAATGGGGCATGGGGACTCCTCAGGCTTCGGCCGACAGTGGGAAGATGGCGTTGACTTGCCCAGTGCCTGAACTGGCAAACAGTGGGGTAACAAACTCCACCTTGCCGTCATATTTGTCCCAGCCCAGCAGGCCGAGCAGCATCACGGTGTCATGCATGTTGCCCTCGCCGTAGCAGTAGTCGGCGTACTCCGGCAGCATTTCGCAAAACTCACGAAAGCGCCCTTCTTCCCACAGCTTGACCACCCGTTCATCCATCTGCTGGTCAAACTGACGGGTGTAGCTGTTCATACCTTCTTCGGCACGCTGGTCGTCGATGAAACGGTGTGAAAGCGAACCGCTGGCCAATACCGCCACCGTCCCGTCGTATTCCTCAATCGCGGTTTTGATCGCCTCACCCAGAAGGCGACTGTCGGCAAAGTCATGCACGGTGCAAAACGCCGAAATCGAGATCACTTTGAAATGTTTGTCGCTGTTCATGTAGCGCATCGGCACCAGCGTGCCGTACTCCAGCTTCAGGCTTGGGATCTCATGCGCTTTGGCGCGTACCCCGAGTTTGCAGGCTTCAACGGCAATCAACTGACCCAGGGCCGGATTGCCTTCGTATTCGTAGGTCATGTCGCGGATGAAGTGCGGCAGTTCGTTGCTGGTATACAACCCTTCGAAATGCGGGCTGCAGTTGATGTGATAGGCGCTGTTCACCAGCCAGTGGGTGTCGAACACAATAATGGTGTCGACGCCCATTTCACGGCAGCGCGCGCTGATCTCTTTATGGCCGTCGATCGCCGCCTGGCGGCAACCATGGTTTTTTCCAGGCATTTCCGACAGATACATTGACGGCACATGAGTGATCTTTGCTGCTAAAGCCAATTTGCCCATATAACCCTCCTAGACGCCCCAGCGTGGGATCGGGTGATCCCCCATGGAAATACACACGTTCTTCATCTCGGCGAACACTTCGAAACTGTATTCCCCGCCTTCACGGCCGGTGCCGGACGATTTCACGCCGCCAAACGGCTGACGCAGATCGCGTACGTTTTGGGTGTTGACGAAAACCATGCCCGCTTCAATATTGCGAGCCAGACGCAGTACCTTGCTCACATCCTGCGTCCAGATATACGACGCCAGGCCGTACTCCACGTCGTTGGCCATACGCAGGCCGTCTTCTTCTGATTTGAACGGCAGCAGGCAGGCCACCGGCCCAAAAATCTCCTCCTGCGCAATGCGCATCCGGTTGTCGACATCCGCCAGCACCGTCGGGCGCAGGAAGTTACCATGGCTAAGACCGGCCGGTTTATCCGGACCACCCGCCAATAGCGTCGCCCCTTCTTCCAGCCCGAGACGGATATAGCCGGAGACTTTTTCCCAGTGCTGCGGGCTGATCAACGCCCCGACCTGGGTGTTGGGGTCTTGTGGATCCCCCACCCGCAGGCGGTTGGCGCGCTCGGCGAAGCGTTTGACGAATTCCGGGTAGATGCTCTCCTGAATAAAGATGCGCGACCCGGCGGTGCAGCGTTCACCGTTGATCGAGAAAATGGTGAACAGTGCGGCGTCCAGCGCGCGTTCGATGTCGGCATCCTCAAAAATCAGCACCGGCGATTTGCCGCCCAGCTCCATGGAAAACTTCTTCAGCCCGGCACTTTCAATAATCCGGCGACCGGTAGCGGTGCCGCCAGTAAAGGACACGGCACGCACGTCTTTATGGCGTACCAGAGCATCCCCGGCGGTAGCGCCGTAACCTTGCACCACGTTGAGCACCCCGGCCGGAATGCCGGCTTCCAGCGCCAGTTCACCCAGACGATCGGCCGTCAGCGGCGACAGCTCGGACATTTTCAGCACCGCGGTGTTGCCCAGCGCCAGGCAGGGCGCGGTTTTCCAGGTGGCGGTCATGAAAGGCACGTTCCACGGCGACACCAGTGCACACACCCCGACCGGCTGGATCAGCGTGTAGTTGAGCATCTTGTCGTCCACCGGGTAGGTGCGACCATTCATCTGCTGACAGATCTCGGCGAAGAACTCAAAGTTGTGCGAGGCACGCGGGATCAGCACGTTTTTGGTTTGGTGGATTGGCAGGCCGGTATCGGCGGTTTCCATCTCGGCGATCTGCGGCACGTTCTCGTCGATCAGTTCGCCCAGGCGGCGCATCAGGCGCGCACGCTCTTTCATTGGCGTATTGGCCCATTTCGGGAAGGCGGCTTTGGCGGCGGCCACTGCCTGTTCGATCTCCAGCTGACCGCCGGACGCTACTTCCGCCAACACCTCACCGTTGGCCGGGTTGGTGGTGGTGAAGTACTCTTTGCTGGCTACGTTTTTACCGTTAATCCAATGGTTGATGGTTTTCATCGCAGGCTTTCCTCGTAATCTTTTTCACTGATGATGTGGTTAACCAAACGGCCAATGCCTTCGATCTCCACCACCACTTCGTCCCCCGGCTGCACGTCGGCCAACCCTTTCGGCGTGCCGGTGGCGATCATGTCGCCCGGCTGCAGCGTCATAAATTCGCTCAGGTAACTGATCAAATAGGGGATATCAAAAATCATGTCGCCGGTGCTGCCGCGCTGGCGCAGCTCACCGTTGACGTAAGTGCTGAGCGCCAGACGGTGCGGATCGGCGATATCATCGCGATCGACGATGTACGGCCCAATCGGCGTCAGGGTGTCGCGGCTTTTCACCCGCAGGTTCGGGCGGTAATAATTTTCCAGATAGTCGCGGATGGCGTAGTCGTTACACAGGGTGTAACCCGCTACATAGTCCATGGCGTTCTCGCGGCTGACGTTGCGTGCCGTTTTGCCGATCACCGCCACCAGCTCGGCTTCGTAGTGCATATACTCGACGTCAGCCGGGCGCACCGACACCTGACGATGCCCGGTCAGGGTGTTGGGGGCTTTCAGGAACACCAGCGGTTCTTCCGGCGCCTTGAATTCCAGTTCGCTGGCATGGTCGGCATAGTTCAGGCCCAGGGCAAATACCGTGCCCTGCGCCGGTGGCAACCATTCGACGTCCAGTTCATTGAGCACGCTGCCGTCCGGCAGGGTGACACGCAGTTGCTGGTCAACGCTGACGTTAAAGATTTGGCCGTGATGGCGAATACGGGCGTGTTTCATGATGCTCCTCCTGCCTGCGTCACGCGGTTGGTCAGGGTCGGCAGACCGGCGGCGCGTACCGTCACTTCATCCCCCGGTTTGATCTCCACCCGCTGGTGCGGCGTTCCGATCAGCACCGCGTCGCCCGGCTGCAGGGTAATAAAATCGCTGATGGCGGCGATCAGTTCCGGCACCGAACGCACCAGATCGGCCGTCGACCAGCGGTCCTGCTCCACGCCGTTGATTTCGGTGATAATTTCCAGCCTGTCGCTGGTTGCCAGTTGACCGATATCCCCCAAGGGACAGAAGCCATCGCGGCATTTCGCTTTGATCGCCGGGCGGTAAAAACTGCTTTCCGGCAGGCTGACATCATTGGCCAGCGCATAGCCGGCCAGATAATCGGCTACCCGCTCGACCGGCACTTTACGGGCGGTGTTGCCAATCACCACCGCCAGCGTGGCGCCGCTTTGTACTTGCTCGCCGGCAGGAAACGGGATCGCCCCGCCGTTGGCGAGGTGGGTATTGCGGGGTTTGATAAACCACACCGGGGTCTTCGGCGGGGTTTTATAAGGTGGCTGATGAAACGCCTGATCCCAGGCGTCCATCTGGCTGCGGTGGTTCAACGCGACGGAAAAAACGGTGCCTTTCATGCAAACTCCTTTCAATGACAGAACATGACAACCGGCATTCATTAATATGTTAATGATTACTTTTATACGCTGTTCAGCTTTTACGCAACGCGGGAGGATTGATTTGTGATCGTGATAACAAAATATTCACAAGCCGTGAACATTAGCGTGATTATTCAACGCATTAATCATTTTCAGGCGATTTTTCCACCCGCAGGTGCATTTTCGCTTTATCCGGCAAGGTAAACCTGGCTACTATTAAGTTATTAATAAATCCAGACTGCACCGGGCATTACCTGTGTGCGGTACCGGAATAACGAACACCTTGATAGCTAAGGCCAAATCTATGCATGAATCCTTGACCATTGCCCTGCTGCAGGCGCGTGAAACCGCCATGGGGTTTTTCCGCCCGATCCTGAAAAGCCATAATCTGACCGAGCAGCAGTGGCGCATCATTCGCGTGTTGGCCAACAGCCGTTCAATTGAGTTCCACGAATTGGCGGCAGAAACCTGCATTCTGCGCCCCAGCCTGACCGGCATTTTGTCGCGCATGGAGCGCGACAAGCTGATTTTCCGCCTGAAACCGGTTAACGATCAGCGCAAGCTGTATGTATCGCTGACCCAGCAGGGCCAGGAGCTGTATGAAGTGGCGCGCCATCAGGTGGAACAGGGCTACGCGGAGATTGAAGCCGCCTTTTCACAGCAGAAGATGGGCCAACTGATGACGCTGCTGGACGAACTGATCCGGCTTGGCGACCAACTGCCCGCCAACGTGACCGCCCATCCAACAAAAAAACCGTAGGGGCACTGCCTGCTGCGCCCGTATAAATCGGGACGAACCTGTTCGTCCCTTACGGATGGGCCTCGGGGAGTAATGCGCCGCCGTCCACCACCAGCGTTTGGCCGGTGATATAGGCCGCCACCGGAGAGGCGAGAAACACCATCGCCGCCGCGATGTCTTCCGGCTCCCCCAGCCGCCCAAGCGGTACCGCTGCAGCAATCGCCTGATTGACCGCCGCGCCCCCCAGATTGGCCATTGCCGGCGTGCGGATCATCCCCGGCTCCACGCCATTGACCCGGATGCCCGCCGCCGCCAGCTCCAGCGCCGCCGCCCGAATAAAACCGTTCACCCCGGCTTTAGAGGCGGCATAGTGCGCCAGCCCCGGATAAGCCACCCGTGGCCCGGTCACCGACGAGGTCACCAGAATGCTGCCGCCGCCCTGGCGCTGCATCCACGGCAACGCCGCCTGTGCCAGAAAAAACGGGGCCATCAGATTGACGCTCAGCGTGCGTTGCAACAGCACCACGTCAATCTCGGCAAAAGGGGTCAACGGGAAGTAGGCCGCGTTGTGAATCACCACATCCAGCCGCTGATGCTGCTGCCCCACCGCCGCCACCCGTTCGGCTATTTGCCCAGGGTCGGCCAAATCACAGGCCATCGCCTGCACCCGCCAGCCCTGCTGCTGCAGCGTCTCGGCGGCATCCTGCGCCTTTTGCAGTTGCAGATCCGCCATCACCACCGTCGCCCCCAGCCGGGCAAAGGCGCTGACAATCGCCAGCCCAATGCCCTGCGCGCCGCCGGTCACCAGCACCACCTGACCGCTAAAGGCATCGGCCGCATAAGTTGTCTTCATCGGTCTAGCCCTGTGGATGACGCGTGGTGTTCAGCACCTGTGCATGAGCACCCACGGCAAAATTGCTCAGCGCGCTGAAATCGTTTCCCTGATAACCGAGGATCTTACCGTCGGTGCGCATGCCCTGCAGATCAATCATCACCACGCCCAGCGTCGGCACGATCTTCTCGCGCCACACGAACAGGTAAAGTTTTTCCGCCACCTTCACGTAATGACAACGATCGACATCCGCCAACCCCTTCTCTACCCCGTCCAGACACTGCCAGGCATAAAAATTGTCGTTCAGGTAGATATGTTCGTAGCGTTCGGTCGGGCTGTAGGTGTACATATTGCGCATGCCGATTAACTCATCGGTGAAATCCGGCGGTGCAACGGTAGCATCATCCAGCGTGCCAAAATGGAACTCCGCATTGACCGCCGTCAGCGGCAACCCCTGCTCGACGCGGCTGAAGGCGTCCAGACGGGTTTGCTGTTCGTCCGGCAGCTGGCCGTAGACCGCCGTGAAATTGCCCTGATTGCGATCGCACACCAGCGTAATACTGGCGTTGTCCTGCGCGGGATCGAGAAAATCAATAAACAGAATACCGGGGCGAATGCTGGTGGCGCGATAAGCGATGCCCCGGTACTCGCCCCAGCTCAGCGTTTGCTGATCGACGAAATGACAGCTCAGCGTTTCCCCGTCGGCAAAGCGCAGTGCCAGCGTGGTGCCGCTCAGGCCGTGCTGCTGTTCCAGCGTATTGCTGTGCGGCGCAAAGCCTTCCGCCAGTGCGCCAACCTGAATGAATATCGCTTCTGTACTCATTTGCTGCTCCTTAAAGGGAAGTGAATGCCAAAGTCGGCACGTCGACAATGGTTGAGCCGCCGTCGGCCACCAGCGCCGCGCCGGTAATAATTGACGCCTCTGCCGAACAGAGAAAACGGCAGATGCCGGCGATTTCTTCGGCACTGGCCGGGCGGCGTAACGGCACGTCGCGGCACACCCGCTGGTAGGCTTGTTCCAGCGTCAGTTGGTGCGCGGCCATCAAAGGCTGCATCTCTTCATCCGCCATCGGCGTCGTCACCCAACCAGGGCACACCGCGTTGGCGCGCACCCCCAGCGGGCCGTAGTCACGGGCAATAGATCGCATCAGCCCGATCAGCGCATGTTTGGCAGTCACATAGCCGCAGACTTCCGGCCCGGCTGCCAGTGAAGCAATAGAGGCGACAAACAGCAGGTTGCCGCCGCTTTTCACCAGCTCCGGCAGGCAGGCACGGGCGCTGGCAAAGGCGCTGTTAAGGTTGCTGTCCAGCGCCTGACGCCAGTCATCGTCACCGATCTCGGTAATACGCCCCAATCCCATGCCGCCGGCGCAGCCGATCAGGCAGTCGATGCGCCCGGCCTGTTGCAAAATGGCCGGCAGCAGCAGGTTTTGCCAACACTCCCCGCTGGCGGCGTCGCCGACCAACGCCTGAGCGCCAATCTCATCGGCCAGTGCGGCCAGCGGTTCACGGCGGCGCCCGATGATAAACACCCGATCTCCATTGGCTGCCAATAACCGGGCGCAGGCAGCCCCCACGCCGGTGCCGCCACCGGTAATCACCACCACTCTACTCATCGATTTTCTCCATCAATTGACCGATCATCAGCAGGCTGCTGAGCAGCAACCGCCGTTGCTCCGGTTCCAGCCGCAGATAGCGACGACCGGCGGGCAAACGGCTGACCACTTCCGAAGCGGCAAAATGTTCGATCTCCAACCGCCAGCGACCGGCAACCACCGTCAGTTGAATACGACGAAAATCAAGTTGCTCCAGCGTTTGGCCGATCTGCGGATAACGCTGCAGGGCAGCTATCACCCGTTGCGCCGTTGCGTCATTCCAGCTGGCGCGATAAACCACACCGCTTCGCCGTAACCATCCCCCGGCGGTAATACGCAGCGTCAGCGGCTCTGTCAGCCGACAGTCCCCCTGCCGTTGAAAACGCTGGCTGACGATATGTGCCATAAACAGCGCGCTAACCTGTTCGCTGATGTCGACAACCGGCCCCTGTGGCAACGTCAGCCGCAGCAGACACGGCGTAATGCGCTCGCAGGCGTAGGGCTGCAGGTTGTTCGCCAGACGGCTGAGGGTCACCCCCGGCTGATAGCCCGCCGGGGAACGCTGCCAGAGGCGGTTAAGTGAGGGAAGTAAGCCGATCAAACTGCGCCTCCTCGT
The DNA here is from genome assembly GCF_000347995.1 of Serratia sp. S4. Taxonomy (NCBI): domain Bacteria; kingdom Pseudomonadati; phylum Pseudomonadota; class Gammaproteobacteria; order Enterobacterales; family Yersiniaceae; genus Serratia; species Serratia sp. S4. The sequence goes on along the minus strand of NZ_KB661120.1, from coordinate 629,066 downwards.
TTTCTGCCTTGGCAAAAGCGGTTTCCAGCACCTGCTCAACCGGCACCGGTTTGAACGGGTTGACCTTCTGTACGCACAGGGTCCAAAACAGTGCGTAAGCGGCTGTCAGGCCAATCATGATGCTGAAAGGGATATACACCGCGCGCGGGTTCATGCCTGGCGGAGTGATATAGATAATCGCCAGCACGATACCGACGCTGGAGACGATTTGCGGCAGCGGGAACCAGGGCGATTTGTAGGCACGCGGCAGATCCGGGCGGCGGATCCGCAGGATCACCACCGAGCAGGTCACCAGCAGGTAGGCCACGCCCCAGGCGCACACCGCCGCCAGCACCAGCGGAATGATACGGTCGAGATCGCCCTGGATGGCGAAGGCGTGCACACAGGGGATCAACACCGCCACCAGGATCCCCACCACCGGGGTTTTAAAACGCGGATGCAGATAAGCGAAAATGCGCGGCAGCGCGCCATCCAGCGCCATGCCGTAGAGAATACGCGGCACCGCCGCCATCAGCGTATTGATGGTCGCGGCCCCGGCCAGCAGCAGCCCGATGCCCAGCCAGTATTTGCCGAATTCCCCCATCACCTGGCCGGCAAAGGCCGGAATGGCCATCGGCGTGTCCAGCAGATGAACGCCATTGGCGGCATCCACCAGCACGTTTTCCACCTGGTGGCTGAGCGCGGCGCCGTATAACGCCATGCAAACCGCCACGCCGCATAGCCCCAGCGACATGGCACGCGGGATCACGCTGGCGGAGCGTTTGATCTCCGGCGCCATCGGCGTGACCAGTTCGCAGCCGACGAACATAAACATCGCCATACCGATCAGGCTAAATACCGCGAACGGATCGTTCAGGCTCAGCGTGCTGCCGAACCAGCCTTCCAGCGGTACCGCATGCGGTGACAACAGCCCGGCAATGCCGAAGATCACCAGCGTGCTCCACATGGCGAAGGTCAGCACGATTTCCGCCTTACCGAACGCCTCGATACCGAAGGCGTTGAGGATGCCGAACACAATCACCAGCCCAACCCCGACCATCCAGGAGGCATTGTGGGTTTCCATCAGGGTGTTGAGGTGCTCGAAATTCACCAGCGCCATGATGCCGGAGAGAATGGTTTCGGCGGTACCGGCAAAGATGTGCACGATCAGGTAGGCCGACAGTGCGCCGGTAATGGCAAAAAAGCGCCCCATGCCGCAGGCGATGTAGTCATATACCGAGCCGGAAGTCGGCAGTATCGCCGCCGCCTCGGAGAAGGTGGTGAGCTGAGCCTGCATCATGATAAAGGCGATCAGCATTGCCAGCGCGAACGTATCACCGCCGATACCGAAACCGCTGGTGACGGTGAGGATCACCGGACTGGCCATAATCACCCCGACCGAACTGGCCAGCGTGGTAGGGAATCCGACCTTGCCCCGCTCAAGATGGGCGTGAAGCCGCGACGACAGGTTCATGGGTATTTCCTCTTATAGTTTTATCGTTTTGCCCTGATGTTGCATTTGCAGGTGTAGCGTCGCCAGTGGCGGCAATATCACTATAGAGAGGAAAAGAAAATGCTGACTATCGTCCTTAAGAACGAGACCTAGCCATAGTTTTTTCGTCTTACCCTGGTCGCCCAGTCAGCCGTTATGGTTTTAACCGGATCGAAGCGGTTTTCACCGGGGAATAAGAGAGGTTGCGTTTGTCTATCGTTCTTAGGAACGAGACGCCAATGGCGGCTCAACGGGGCGATAAAAGGAGGATTCGTGGCGGGGACGTCACTCTAAATGGGAAATCGCTGTAAATTCAGCGGGAAGGATACAGCGCACTCGTTAATATATTAATGAAATATTGACCCCCAAGGACCGTCAGGGTCTTCAACCACCGGCCGCCACCTTGTTATTTATGTATTTTATTGCAATCCGGCTCACGTTGTTAATATGTTTTTATTGTGTTGCGAAATTGCTACAACTATGCTTGTATCGTTCATATATTGACCGAACCTTCCAGAGCGAACGGGTAAAGGGGGAAATGAATCATGCACACCGCACCATCCGATGCCTTTATCACTAGCTGCCTGAACACCATTGCGCACCTGATCCCGGTGTCCGCCGGGGTATTTTATTTGGTGAACTCGGATCTGCGGCCAGACCATTATATTTTGCATGGTATTTCCGATAAGACCCATCAGCAGTATTTGAATCATTTCCAGCAGATTGATCCGCTTAAACCGGCCAACTTCCACCAGCAGGATATCAATATGGTCGGTATGAGCCCGGCGGCGATCAACAATAACCGCCATTATTATCATGACTTTATGCTGCCCAATAATATGCGCGATATGACAGAGATATTTATCCGCCAGCGCAAGCGCATTGTCGCCGGGGTGTCTTTAATTCGCGATACGCCGTTTACCGAACTCGAACGCGGTCGTCTGCGCGCGGTGATGCCGCTGATTGAACTGGCGACCCGCGATCTGTTGCCCGAGGGGGAGGCCCAATTGCTGACCGCCAAGGAACAAGAGATCGTCAATATGGTGCGCGAAGGGGCCAGTAATAAACGCATCGCGCTGAAATTGGGTATTTCCCTGTCCACGGTAAAAACCCATATGCGTAATATTTTTGCCAAAACCGAAGTGGTCAATCGCACCGAATTGGTCGCCAGCAGCTTTATTGCTCACGGTTAATAAATTAAGCCATAGCAATGGCTTATGACCGATAAATAAAACGCGTTAATTATTCGCCATTAATGGCGCGGTTTCCGCCTGCCCAAAACAGGGTACCGCGGATATATCTGACCCAGACTTGCCCGGTGGAGATAATTTTTATGTCCAGTGATTCTGTTTCCGTACCCGCAGCCGGGGCGGCTCTCCCCTGCCCGCCGCGGCTGTTGACCGCCATTATTATCTTTGCCGCCATTGCGCCGGGCATTCTGATGACCGCACCGGCGGTAGCGGCACAACTGGCCAGCCAGTGGCAGCTGACCCCGGCACAAGTCGGCCACCTGTTTTCGACCGAACTGGGGGCGATGAGCCTGGCCACGCTACCCGCCTGGTGGTGGATTGGCCGCGTTAACTGGCGTCGGGTGGCAGCGCTGGCGGCAGGGGTGTTTATCGCCGGTAACCTGGCCTCGGCGTGGGTCAACGATTTCAGCCTGCTGCTGGGGTTGCGCTTTGTCGCTTCGCTGGCAGGCGGCACCCTGATGATCCTGTGCATCACCTGCGCCGCCGGCACCGCCAACCCCAGCCGGGTCTATGCCCTGTGGGTGCTGGGCCAACTGGTGCTGGGGACGATCGGGCTGCTGGTGCTGCCGCCGTTGTTTGCCCATTTTGGCCTGATGGCGGTTTATCTGATCCTGGCGGCCATCATGCTGTGCTGCCTGCCTCTGATCGCTGCCTTCCCCAGCGGATTTCACCCGGCACAATCCGCCGCCCGGTGCGCCGCAATCCCCTGGTTTCGTAAACTCTTCGCCGTGCTGGCGGTACTGACTTTTTACATCAGCCTGAGCGCGGTCTGGACCTTTATTGGCAGCATCGCTGCTGCCGCCGGTCTTTCACCGGTCAATAGCGGACAGATACTGGCCGCGGCCACGCTGTTCGGCATCGCCGGTGCCGGGGGTGCGGCGTTAATCAGAGGGCGGCACGCGGGTAATCGACTGATTTGGCTGAGCTATGGCTTGTTAATCGCCGGTATCGCGCTGCTGACTCGTGAGCCCCTGCTATTGCGCTTTGCGGTGGCCGCCGTGTTGTTCAAGTTCACCTGGACCTTTGTACTGCCGTTTATTCTGGCTCGCGTCGCCGGGCTGGATAACAACGGCAAGTTGATGAACAACATCAATCTGGTGATTGGCGGTGGCATGGCGATTGGCCCGACGCTGGCCGGTTATCTGATTGAATCTTTCGGCGGTTTCGACGCACTGCTGGCCGGGGCGCTGGGCTGCTCGCTGCTGTCGTTGCTGTTGATTTTGTTGGCTTCACCGCGCGCACGCCGCGCCGTTTAACAGGAGTAATAAGGTGAAAAGAAAAACCGGTTTCTTGTTTGATGAACGCTGCTTCTGGCATAGCACCGGCCTGCACGCCACTACGCTACCGGTCGGCGGCTGGGTGCAACCGCCTTCGGGGGCCGGCCATGCCGAGTCGCCGGAGACCAAACGGCGGATGAAGAACCTGATGGATGTGTCCGGCCTGTCGCGCCAGCTCTCACTGCTGAGCGCCGAGCTGGCGACCGATGAAGACCTGCTGCGCATTCACCCCGCCAACTATCTGCAACGTTTCAAACAGTTAAGCGACAACGGCGGCGGCATGCTGGGAGAGGAAGCTCCGCTGGGGCCGGGCAGTTATGAAATAGCCAAACTGTCCGCCGGGCTGGCCTGCGCCGCCGTCGAGGCGGTACTGCAGGGAGAGCTGGAAAACGCCTATGCGCTGTCGCGCCCACCCGGCCACCACTGCCTGCCGGACCAGTCGATGGGCTTTTGCTTTTTGGCCAATATTCCGATCGCCATCGAACGTGCCAAGGCCAAATACGGCCTGGGCAAAGTCGCGGTGCTCGACTGGGACGTGCATCACGGCAATGGTACCCAGCATATCTACTGGCAGCGGGATGACGTGTTGACGCTGTCGCTGCATCAGGACGGCTGCTTCCCCGCCGGGTACTCCGGTGAACAAGACCGTGGTGCCGGTGCGGGCGAAGGCTATAACATCAATATTCCGCTGTTGGCCGGGGCCGGTGACGACGGTTATCTGTACGCCATGCGCCAAATTGTCATCCCGGCGCTGGAGCAATTCCAGCCGGAGCTGATCATTGTCGCCTGCGGCTACGATGCCAACGCGCTCGATCCGCTGGCGCGCATGCAGTTGCACAGTGACAGTTTCCGCAGCATGACGGCTTTGGTGCAGGACGCCGCCGATCGTCTGTGCAACGGCAAACTGGTGATGGTACACGAAGGGGGTTACGCCGAATCCTACGTGCCGTTCTGTGGCCTGGCGGTGATGGAACAGCTCAGCGGCATCCGCACCGAAGTGCAGGATCCGCTGCTGGCCTTTATCCAGCAACAGCAGCCGCGCGACGCCTTTAATCAGTTCCAGCGTCAGGCTATCGACCGGCTGGCGCAGCAGTTCAAACTGTAATGTCTCTTCGGGGCACAGCACGTTGTGCCCCTTGGCAATTATGGCTTTGCCGCTACGCTGAATATGACCCTACCGTTGAGAACAATAATATGTCTGAACAAAAAATAAGCTTTATCAAAGGCAGCCAGGGCGATATTGCCGTGCATGACTGGGGCCATGATCAGCCGCGCTTTCTGGCGCTATTGGTACACGGGTACGGCGAACATCTTGGCCGCTATCAGTACGTGGCGCGCACGTTAGAGGCGCAGGGCGCACGGGTATTCGGCCCCGACCACCTTGGCCATGGGTTGTCGCAGGGCGAACGCGTATTGATTGAGGATTATGATGCCGTGGTCGACGACGTTCACCGCGTAGTTGAGCATTTTAAGGCTTTGCACCCTGATCTGCCGCTGGTGGTCATCGGCCATTCCATGGGCGGCATGATTGCCACCCGTTACGTTCAGCGTTATGGCGATAACGTACGTGCGCTGGTGCTGTCCGGCCCGTTGATCGGCGAAAGAACTCAGATCTCCGATCTGCTTGAATTGCCGAAGATCCCCGACGAACCGCTCGATACCGCCACCCTGTCGCGTGACCCGGCGGTGGGAGAGGCTTATCAGGCCGACCCGCTGGTATGGCATGGGCCATTCAAACGCCCGACGTTGCACGCCATGCAACAAATGCTGGCTAAAATCAACGCCGGGCCGGGCTTCGGCACACTGCCCACGCTGTGGATACACGGCGATGACGACCGGCTGGTGCTAATGGCGCAATCGCAAACCGCCATCAACCTGCTGAAGGGCAACGATTTTGAAGTCATGATCAATCCGGGCGGGCGGCATGAAAGCTTTAACGAGACTAACAAGGATCAGATATTAAGGCGGATCGGCGATTTTATTGAGCGGGTGCTGGGGTAGCGGATCCCCTCTCCAACGAAGAGGGGAAAGTTCGAGATTAGCCTTCGACAATCGCCAGATAGTGTTTCACAAAGCGATCGGAGGTGATCTCCCAGCGCACCGGGGTTCCCTTCTCGACAAACCACGAGTCACCGGCCTGATACTGCACGGATTGACCGGTGTTCTCATCGGTCAGGGTCGCGGTGCCTTCCCACACCGTGGCATGCTCGGCAAACGGATACTCCATCACGAAGGTGCCACGGGTGCAGCTAAAGATACCGCAGCTCAGGTTATCGGTCGGTTCCCCAAAAATGCCCGCCACGCCAACGTTCGGCTCACCGGCGATCACGGTGGCGCCCAGGTTGCTGACGCTACCAATTTCCAGCAGTTCAGGCAGCGGTTGTTTAAGCAGTAATGGTTTCATTTCTCTCTCCTCAGGTAACAATTAGCGGCGGCCTTTCCAGTAGCCGGAAGTCTGGTGCCACACCTTGCCGGCGGTAGTCATCACCCGCCGTAGTTTGTCCTTGCCGAAGATATTGACGTGTGGGATCGAGCTCATCAGATCGTAACGATCGGATCCTTCACTCATGCCCTCCGCCAACACCTTGCAAACGATATGGCTCGGGGTCACGCCAAAGCCGGAATAACCCTGCACGTAGAACACGTTGTCGTGCTGCGGCAAGGTACCGATCTGTGGGAACAGGTTGGCGCTGCAGCACAGCGGCCCGCCCCAGGCCAGGTCAATTTTGACGTCGTGCAAATAGGGGAACACCTTCAGCATCAGGTTGCGGTTCCAGGCTTTGAGATCCGCCGGAATGTATTCGATCAATCGGGTAGCGCTACCGAACAGCAGGCGGTTTTCGTTGGTCACCCGGTAATAATCAATCACCGGGCGGATATCGCTGTAGGCCCCGCGGATCGGGCTGATCTGGCGGATCAGCTCGTCAGACAGCGGTTCGGTCGCCAGTTGGAAAGCATAGGTATTAATGGTTTTGTTGTAGATGAACGGCTCCATGCCGTTGAGAAAACCGTTGCATGCCCACAGCATTTTGTTGGCACGCACTGACCCCATGGCGGTACGCACTTTTATGCGCGGGCCATACTCCACGTCAATCACACTGCTGTTTTCAAAGATCTTCACGCCGTAGCCACTCAACGCCTGGGCCTCGCCCAGTAGCAGATTGAGCGAATGTACGTGGCCGCCGCCCATGTGTTTCAATGCGCAGGTGTAAGCGTCCGATCCCACCACCTGCTTCACCTCGGCACCGGTATAGAGCTCGATCTCTTCATTCGGCGAGACCGCCTTAAACTCCTTCAACCAACTGCGCAGGGTTTTCTCCTGACGCGCATTGCTGCCGAGGTAGCCGTAGCCAAAGCAGAAATCAGCATCGATTTGGTATTTTTTGATGCGTTCGCGAATGATCCCGGCGCCGAGATTGCTGATTTTGAAGATGGTTTCCAACCCGGCCGGGCCGACGTGACGTTTGATCTTCTCCAGATCGTGGCCGATGCCGGCCATCACCTGCCCGCCGTTGCGTCCGGTGCCGCCGTAGCCCAAATGGCGGCCTTCCAGAATAGCGATATTGGTGATGCCCCGTTCCGCCAGCTCCAGCGCGGTGTTGATGCCGGAGAAGCCACCGCCGATGATCACCACGTCAACGTCCAGATCTTCTTCCAGCGTCGGGAAGCGCAGATCGTACTTTTTGGTTGCCGCGTAATAGGTTAAGGATTCGATATTATTATTCACTGCCGCACTCCCGATGCCCTGCTCTGTCATCGGATTATCGGCAAGCGGCCGGGCGGCCACCATGTCCCCTTAGGGACATTCGCAACAAATAATTAACACTCAGGCGCTGCGACGCAGCGGCGTGGCCAGCAGCAGGCTGAACAGTTCGGCCTGCGAGCCGATATCCAGCTTGCTGTAGATGTTCTTGCGGTGGTTTTTCACCGTACCCAGACTGATAAACAGCCGGTCGGCGATCTGCTGCGAGCCGCAGCCGTCGAGGATCAGATCCACAATCTCGCGCTCGCGTGGCGTCAACAGATAACGTGCCTGTACGGCACTGTCCGTTACCCGATCTGGCGTGGCAGGCGCAACCCGCACTTCGCCATGCAGGCGAGCGACGCTTTTCAACAGCGTCAATGCATCACGCAGGTCCGCCAGTTGTGGGGAACGTACTCCCACCGACTGGCGCGCCGAACCAAAAAACACCCCCAACCCGTGCTCCGTCGTCAGCGTCAGCAGCACACCGGCTTCGTCATGCCAGCCGGTCTTGCGATAAAAATTACGGTAATAATCCGTATGATAAAAACCACAGGGCGCCAGTTGGCGCAGGGTCAATACCTCGCCGCATCCCCCGCCGTTCAGCGCCTGATAAAACGGATCCTGCAGGTAAGCGCCCTGCTGATAGAGTTGATTGACCGCGTCACTGTTTTCTTTCTCGGTTTTGATCAGACAGCGCGGCGCCTGGCCGCGTTCGAAGGCGTAAACAATGGCATTATCAAAGGCGAAGAAACCTTCCAGCCAGGCCAGCAGGCTGGGATAGAAGCGCGGGGTCGCTACCGCATCGATCACTGCTGATAATCTTTCGACCTGAATATTCATCTTCGCCTCGCCATCATTAATAAATTAACAATCACTTTATTTCGGCTACGCCGTGGCCTGCTTGTTATAGAAAACACTCAATAGCGCCAAATGCAACAGCGCAATTGTTTACATGTTAAACAAATCACACCTTCACCCGGTTATTACCGTCTGGCTCAGCGACGCAGGGTTAATATATTAATGGAATGCCTTTCAGGCGGTGAAAAGCAGTGGTTCAGCCGCAGAGGCTGGATTATGCTGGGGTTTTCGCGCGCCAAGGAGAGACCATGACTACCAGCCTGACGATAGCCAACCGCCATACCTGGTTCGGCCACGGCAGTATCAGCCAACTGATCCCGCTACTGACCGCTGAACCACAGCCGACGCTGCTGTTTAGCTGTCGTTCATTCCTCAATGGCGCGGTGTACTCTTCTCTGGCCGATGCGCTGACGCCGCTGCTGATCGGCACTGAGATCGTCAGCCACGAGGCCTCACCGCAGGAGATTGACGCCTGGGTGGCACGCTGGCGCGGAAAAGCCCAGCGTGTCGTCGCCATCGGCGGTGGCAGCGTGCTGGATGCCGCCAAGGCGTTCGCTGCCCTGGTGGAGCACCCGCTGCCGACTCTGCGCTATATGGAAAAGATCGGCGATACCAAAATCAGCGGAGCCACGCTGCCGCTGATCGCCATTCCAACTACCGCCGGTACCGGCAGCGAAGTCACGCAAAATGCGGTGATCACCGACACTCAATTGAGCAAGGTGAAAGCCTCGCTGCGGCATAACAACTTTGTGCCACATACCGCCATTCTGGACCCGCAACTGCTGGAGGGTGCGCCGGACAAGGTGCTGGCCTACTGCGCCATCGACGCCTTCACCCATTTGTTCGAAGCCTATTTGTCCAAAACCGCCAACGCCATGACGCGTGAAATGTCACTGACCGGCATTCGCCATTTCCTGCTCGCCTGGCCGACGCTCAACCGCAGTGCCCAGGCGCGCGAGAACATTTTGCAGGCTTCCTACCTTGGTGGGCTGACGCTGAGCGCCGCCGGGCTGGGGGTGATCCACGGCATTGCCGGCGAGATAGGCGCCTTGCGTGATTATCACCACGGCCAGGTCTGCGGCCGCCTGCTGTTGCCGTTCCTCGAACTGCTGGCGCAAAGCGACCAACCGCAGCAACGAGCGCTGATGGCCGAACTTGCCGCCCGCCTGTTCCCCGACCAACAGGACAGCCCTGAGCGTTATCTGATCGACTTTATTACCCGCAACGCCATCGCCAGTTTCTGGCAGGACGACCTGCCGATCACCGCCGACGAACTGGCGGTAACGCTGGCAAAATCCAACAGCAAAAACTCGCTGATCGACTACAGCGCGCCGCAGCGGCAGCAGATGATCGAAGGCGCTTTCCGCGTCGAATAATTATATAATTCGATCAAAGTAATAGCGGGAGATGGGAAATGGGTATCGTCAGTTGGATTTTCACCGGCATCGCCATCGGCATCCTGGTCGGCGTGCTGATCAAGATTTTTGGCAAGAAGAAAGAGCAGTAAACGGCCTTTCAAAGGCAAGTTGCACCGAATGCCTGCTCGGCAATACCCTCTTTACGCACAGGTAACGGCGGTATATTTCCAGTTCGAGCAGGCAACGCCCCCCTGAAAAGTCCGTGCTTCAAATAAACCCAGGACGGGTGCTGCTCACCATTATTATTCCTGCTCGCACACCGGAAAAACATACGAATTCAGTACATGGTCCTGCCATTTTCCGTTAATTTTCAGATAAGACCGCGCAAAGCCTTCTTGTACAAAACCCAGTTTCGCCAGCGTATTTTTGCTGCGCTGATTATCCGCCAGATGATTGGCCATAATACGGTGTAAGCCATACTGCTGATGGACATAATCGAGGGCCGCTGCCAACACTTCAGACATCAATCCTCGTCCTTCATGTTGTTGATCCAGAGAGAATCCCAGATAGCCTGCCTGAAAAACCCCGTAGACAAAGTTGGTAAAATTGACGCTTCCTGCAATTTCATCCGAACCCTTTAATGAGAAAACCAACAGCAGGCATTTCTTATCCTGATAATCGGGCCAGGATGCGGCAATGCGCTGGCTGATACTGGCGTGGGAATAATAGTCCTCAGTACGTAGTGGCTCAAAAGGCGCAAATTTCTGTTTATTGCTCAGCAAGAAGGTCTGCATCGCCGGGACGAAATGCTCCGTCAAACAATAGACCTCGGTTCTGGCGGTAGAGAAGAGTTTTACTTTTCCCGTGTTCATTTTCATGTCCCTGTGTCACTCAGTTAACCGGTTGTATTTCAATCGCCTGCGAGGAGGTTATACCATGGTTTTCGTGGGCTTTTGGCAGGGCATAAACCCTACCGCATGATTGATCACGCTGTTCCATGGGTCGCCAGCAGGCATTCGTGGAACAGCTTGACCACCCGCTGTGGGCTGGGTGAACGCCGCAGCACGCTGGAATACTCGCAATGGTAACGAAACAGCGCCGGTTTGATCGCCCGCATCATATTCTGCGCGACAAAAAACGCCGCATAGTGGTCGGGCAGGAAACCCACGTACTTGCCGGAGAGGATTAAGGTGGCGATAGATTCCTGGGCAAAGCCCGTCGCCTTGCGCTGCAAATGCTGCTGCAGGCTCAGCTCCATATTCGGCGAGTGATAACCTAATCCGGCAAAGGCATAATTGTGCAACAGATCCCAATTCAGCATTTCATGATCGGCGGAAAATAATTCATGCTGCGCGCCGCAATATAAGAACATCCTCTCACTAAATAATGAACTATAAGATAAACTTTCCGCACTGCGGTGCATGGGAATAATGCCAATCTGAAATTGTCCGTCAATAACGCCACGCTCAATGGTATTTATTGGCTCCACATACATTTGCAAAGACACTTCCGGCGCCTGCTCGCTAAATAAGGCAATCGCCCGGCCAATATGCGCCTGCGGGTTGCTGACGGTATGGTCAAATATCGCCACGTGCAGTTGCCCACCCAAGCGCTGGTGTACGTCATCCACCCCACGGCGAAAAGCCTCGGTGGCCGCCAGCAGGTTAATGGTTTCCTGGTAAATCAGCAGCCCTTCGTCAGTGACCGCAAACCCCTCGCGCCCGCGGTGGCACAGCGTCAGCCCCAGCCGTTGCTCCAGATCCTTAATGTGTTTGCTGATGGTCGACAGGCTGATATTCAGCTCCAGTTCGGCGGCGCTCATGCCACCACAGTCGACCACCACCTTAAACACCCGCAGCAAGCGCAGATCCATATCCGACAACTGCCCTAAAATCGCACGCTTTTTTACTTGCATAAAACCTTAAGTAAGTTTCGATATTTGATTATTCACATTAGTGAAGAAGCGGAACATAGTCAATTTGAAGCAACAATTCATTAACACGTCAGATTATTAACCCTACCTATTCTCCCGCCCGGAGGGAAAAATGGCTGATTTAAATCACCCTGAAAATAAGCCCGAACCTGAATGGTTAGAAGCCCATTGGATGCCGTTTACCGGTAACCGTAATTTTAAAGCCAACCCGCGAATGATAAGCCATGCTGAAGGCGTTTATTATACCAGCCAGGACGGCCGCAAAATTTTTGACGGTTTATCCGGGTTATGGTGCTGCGGGTTGGGCCATGGCCGCCAGGAAATTGCCGAGGCGGCCTACCGACAACTCTCTCGGCTGGATTATTCTCCGGCGTTTCAGTTTGGCCATGCATTATCTTTCGAACTGGCCAACAAGATTAAGGCCATGACGCCTGCCGGGCTGGACTATGTGTTTTTCACCGGCTCCGGCTCTGAAGCGGCGGACACCTCGTTAAAAATGGCCCGTGCCTACTGGCGCGCCAAGGGTCAGGCAGGCAAAACCTGTTTTATCGGCCGCGAAAAGGGTTACCACGGCGTTAACTTCGGTGGTATTGCGGTGGGCGGCATCGCCGGCAACCGGAAAGCCTTTGGCACCAGCGCCGAAGCAGATCATCTGCCGCATACCCTGCTGGCAGGTAACGCCTTTTCACGCGGTATGCCCGAACAGGGCGCAGAACTGGCGGAAGAGCTGAACCGCATCATTACGCTACGTGACGCCTCAACCATCGCCGCGGTGATTATTGAGCCGTTCTCCGGTTCCGCCGGGGTGATTGTGCCACCGGTCGGTTATCTGCAACGCATCCGCGAGATCTGCACTCAACACAATATCCTGCTGATTTTTGACGAAGTGATCACCGCCTTCGGTCGCTGCGGTGCCCTGACCGGGGCCGAAGCCTTTGGCGTCACGCCGGACATCATGAATATCGCCAAACAGGTGACCAACGGCGCCCAGCCGATGGGCGCGGTGGTGGTTCGGCCAGAGATTTATCAGGCCTTTATGACCACCGATGAACCCGAGTATTTGCTTGAGTTCCCGCACGGCTACACCTATTCCGCCCACCCGGTCAGCTGTGCGGTAGGGCTGGCGACGCTGGATATCATTGAACGCGAGCAGATGATTGAACGGGTGCAGGCACTTGCGCCCTATTTCGAGCAGGCGGTACACGGTTTACAGGGTTGCCGTCACGTCACCGACATTCGCAACTTTGGTCTGGCAGCCGGCATCACGCTGGCGGCGCGACCGGGGGAAGCGGCACGCAGGCCGTATGAAGTGGCGATGCGCTGCTGGGAAAAAGGCTTTTATGTTCGCTACGGCGGCGACACCCTGCAGCTGGCACCGCCGTTTATCAGTAGCGAGGCGCAGATCGATTCGTTGATCAACGCCCTGGGCGACGCCATCAACGCAACAGAATAATCAGGAGCGAATGCCATGCCTATTGCACATTGGATCAACGGTCAGTCCGCCCTCGGCGGCAGCCGCAGCCAGCCGGTATTCGATCCGGCGACCGGACAGTCCCAACAGGAAGTGTTGCTGGCCGACCGGGCCACGGTAGCAAGCGCCATCGATGCGGCCGAGCAGGCCTACCCGGCCTGGCGCGATACCCCGCCGCTGAAGCGGGCCAGAATTATGATCCGCCTGAAAACATTGCTGGAGCAGCACGCCGACCGCATCTGTCAGTTGATTACCGCCGAGCACGGCAAGGTGCTCAGCGACGCCATGGGCGAACTGCAGCGCGGCATCGAAAATATTGAGTACGCCAGCTATGCACCGGAGTTGCTCAAAGGCGAACACAGCAAGGATGCCGGGCCGGGTATCGACAGCTGGAGCGAATTCCAGCCGCTGGGGGTGGTGGCAGGCATCACGCCGTTTAACTTCCCGGCAATGGTGCCGCTGTGGATGTGGCCGATGGCAGTGGTTTGCGGCAACACTTTTGTGCTGAAACCCTCAGAACGTGTGCCCTCCTCCACGCTGTATATCGCCCAACTGGCGTCAGAGGCCGGGCTGCCGCCCGGAGTGCTGAATCTGGTCAATGGCGACCGCGAGGCGGTAGAAACCCTGTTGCACGACCCACGCGTTAAAGCGGTGAGTTTTGTCGGATCAACGCCGGTAGCGGAGCATATTTATCACACCGGTTGCGGCCAAAACAAACGAGTACAGGCCTTGGGTGGGGCGAAAAATCACGCGGTAGTGCTGCCGGACGCCGACATCGCCGGCAGCGTCAGCGCGCTGATGGGGGCGGCTTTCGGTTCCTGCGGGCAGCGTTGTATGGCGATCCCACTGGTGGTGGCGGTAGGGGATGACACCGCCGACGCGCTGATCGCCGGGCTACGGCAGCAAATGACCAACATGCGGATTGGTGCCGGTAGCGACAACCGTAACGATATGGGGCCGCTGGTCACCCACCAGCATTATCAGAAGGTGAAAAGCTACATCGATCAGGGCGTCGAAGAAGGAGCCAGCCTGGTGGTCGACGGCCGCGAGCTGCAGGTACGGGACGACAGTGGACAACTCAGTCAGGGGTATTTCCTCGGCCCGACGCTGTTTGACCATGTGCGGCCCGGCATGCGGATTTATCAGGAAGAGATCTTCGGCCCGGTGCTGGGTCTGGTACGAGTCGGCTCGCTGAAAGAAGCGATGGCGCTGATTGATGCCCATGAATACGGCAACGGCACCTGCCTGTTCACCCGCGACGGCGAGGCGGCACGCTACTTCTCCAGCCATATACAGGTCGGCATGGTGGGGATCAACGTCGCCCTGCCGGTGCCGGTGGCCTACCACTCCTTTGGCGGCTGGAAACGCTCGCTGTTCGGTGACCTGCACGCCTACGGCCCGGATGCGGTGCGCTTTTACACCAAACGCAAAACCATCACCCAGCGCTGGCCATCATCCAGCGATGCCCAATATGCCAGCTTCAGTTTCCCATCCGGGCAGGGTTAAGCCATGACAGAACATAAATTCAAAGGCAATCTCAGCGTCCTCGACGTGGTGCTGAGCTACATGCGCAACCGGCAGGCCGTCCCGCTGGTTGAACCCTCAATTGAAGGAGAATAACCATGTCGCAGCGCGCTCAGGATTTGGGCATTAAAATCGGCCACGGCGTTGCCGGCCCGCTGAACGCCATCACCGACGTGCCCGGCGTCCGCGTCGGCCACGCCAGCATCCACGCCGATCTGGCCGACGGCCGCAGCGTACACACCGGCGTCACGGTGATCGAGCCACGGGCCGGTCAGGCCCGGCAATCCCCCTGCTTTGCCGGGGTGCACGTACTCAACGGCAACGGCGACGCCACCGGGTTGGAGTGGATCCGTGAAGCCGGCCTGCTCACCAGCCCCATTGCCTTTACCAACACCCACAGCGTCGGCGTGGTGCGCGACAGCCTGATCGCGCTGGAGCGCGAAACGCTCCCCGCCGACGATAAGGCGGTGTACTGGAATATGCCGGTGGTGATGGAAACCTTCGACGGCCTGCTCAACGACATCAACGGCTTTCACGTCAAGCCCGAGCATGTACGGCAGGCGCTGCAGGCAGCACATAACGGTTTGCCACAGGAAGGTGCGGTCGGCGGCGGCAGCGGTATGATCTGCCATGAGTTTAAGGGGGGTATCGGCACCGCATCCCGTCGTCTGCCTGCAGACCGTGGCGGTTGGACGGTCGGGGCCATCGTGCAGGCCAACCACGGCAAACGTACGTCGCTGCTGGTTGGCGGCTATCCGGTCGGTCGCCATCTGGGGCATATTCACTCGCCATTCACCCCACAACTGCCACATCCGGGCATGGGGTCAATTGTCGTCACGCTGGCCACCGACGCCCCGCTGTTGCCACACCAATGTACGCGTTTGGCCCAACGCGCCAGCATCGGCATTGCGCGCACCGGCGGCGGTACTGAAGATTCGAGCGGTGATATTTTTATCGCCTTCGCCACCGGCAACGACGGGCTGCCGCCAGCCGACTACGCCGACAAAGGGGCCTTCACCACGCCACTACGTATGGTGAATAACGATTACATCTCCGAACTGTTTGCGGCGGCGGCCGAAGCGGTGGAGGAGGCAATTATCAATGCCCTGCTGGCGGCCAATACTATTTCCGGTAACGGCCACCGGGCGGAAGGACTAAGTGCCGGGCAGTTGCTGACCGCGCTGGAACAAGCCGGCTGGCGAGCATAAGAGTAGAGGCGCGGCATGCCGCGCCCTGTATCAGTCAGGACTCACCACCCGGTTTGGGGGCCGGGTAGTCATAATCGAGCTTGATCGGTTCGGCGTAAACGCTGTCCCATAGCTGGCTGTAGAGCATATCCAGCCGCTGGCTCATCGCCGGATTGTGCAGCACCAACTCCAGATTGCGCGAGTTATCCAGATAACCGCCGGTCCAGTTGCTGGTGCCGATCCACGCCGTTTCGCCGTCAATGGTCATGATTTTGCTGTGGATCACCCGGGCGAACGGGATAAAGCCGCTGCTGGCCGGGGGAATAGTGACAATTCTCACCTGCACGTTCGGCACTACCGCCAGGCTTTTCAGCCAGGCGATATCCGGTTTTTTGGTGTTCCAGTTGGCGACCATCAGATCAACCTGCACGCCGCGGGCGGCAGCGCTGCGCAGGGCATTGTCGATCGTCGCGTAATAAGGCCGGGTGTGGTCTGGGCCAAAAGACAACGGTGCATAGTCCATCACCTGCACCCGTACTCGCTGTTTGGCCGTAGCCAGCAGGCGCGGCAACTCCACCTGCGAGTCAATCACCCCGGCCGGATTATAGGCACGCGGACTGGCGACCAAATAGTTACCCTGCGGCGTTGCGGCCTTTGGCTGGTAAGGCCGTTGCGGCACCGGCTTACCCGCCGCCAGCAAAGCCTGAGCTTGCCAATCCTGCTCGAAGATCGCCTGGATCTGCCCGACCACCCCGGCATCGCTGATGCGCAGCCCGGTTTCATGGATATGCGCCAGCGCACGCCAGTCGAAGTTCTGGCTGCCGACAAACGCCTGCTCACCGTCCACCAGCAGGTATTTGGCATGCAAAATACCGCCGCTCAGCCGCTGATAAGGAATAATGCGCAGCTCCAGGTTAGGGATCGCCTTAAGCTGCTCCAGCGTCTCAGGGGTAGAGATGCGGATGCCCTTCTCTTCCATCAGAAAACGGATCTTCACTCCGCGTTCGCCCGCAGCCTTCAGGTGTTGCAGCACGCCATCCAGCAGCGAACCCTGTTGGTTCGCCACGTAGAACTGGCCCAGATCGATGCGGGTTTTCGCCGCATCGAACATCTGCTGCCACACTTGCGCGGTGTTACGCAGGTCATCCGCCTGCAACGCGGTTTCCACCGGCGCGGTATACACCAGCTCGTAGCCGGGAATATCAAAACGCGCCGTCGCACTCTGGCTCAACATCAACAGGCAGCTACCCCATAACGCAGTGTAAAGGCGGCCCAGCGGCCGCCGTGGTTGACGGCCATTAGGCATAGCGCGGTGCCTCACTGTCAACCCATTGCTCGCGGTTGCCGTTTTCCGGACGGCTGGCTGGCGCACCGGCGCGGATCAGCAGCACTTTGAGCAGCTCGTTAATGCGTTCCATGCGGCTTTGCAGATAGTTGTTGCCCACCAGGCACAACAACGCGATGGCGATCCCCAGCCCGGTGGCGTACAACGCAGTACCCATCCCGGCAGAAACCAGGCTCGGCTCGGAGACCCCAGAGGCCGCCAGCGCCTTAAAGGTTTCGATAATCCCCATCACCGTCCCCAGCAGCCCCAACAGCGGTGCGGCGGTCACGATGGTTTCCAGCAGCCACAGGCCACGCGCCATCAGCGGCTTGCTCAGCAGGTACTGGGCGTCGATCAAATCCCCGATCGCTTCACGGTCGCCGGCACGGTGCTTTTGCTCCAGCACCGGTGAAATTACCGCCAACGGCAGGCTGTTGCGCTGGGTCAGCTCATCCGGCAGATCGGCGGTGCGGCGAACGTCCAGCGTTAATGCCTGCTCCAGTCGGCGTGCCTGGCGCTGGGTGTAGGCGAAATACAGCGCGCGTTCGATAATGATCACCAGCGCAATCGCCAGTGCGGCGTACATCACGTAGAAAATAATGTCGTGCATTAAATTGGCATTCATCATTCAGATCTCGGATTGGTTAAAAGGTGGCTTCCAGCGATACGCTGAAGGTACGTTCTTCCCCGACGTTGTAGTACGGCGTACTGGCCTTCACGCCGCCATACGGCGCTGCGTTGAAGGTGGTGGTGCGCACCGATGTCAGGTACTCCTTGTCGAACAGGTTGCTGATACCAAAACGCAACGCCGCGCTCTTGACGATCTTCTTGTCTACCGGCAGATGCACCCCCGCCGCCAGATCGAACACCGTGCGGCCGCCGATCTTCTCGTCGTTAGTCAGGTCGCCGTAGAACGAACTGACGTATTTGCCGCTGACGCTGCTGTAATACAGGCCATCGTCATAGCCCAACGTCATGTTAAGCAGGTTTTTCGGCACGTTCGGCACCTCTTTGCCACTGGTCGGCAGCGGCTGGCCGCCGTTGCTGACAATGTCGCTCTTCTGCCTGGACTGGGTGTAGGTGTACGAGGTGTAGTAGTTGAAGTTATGCGGCAGCTGGCCGCTCCATTCCAGCTCCAGCCCTTTGTTCTCCACATTGCCGATGTTCATCATCTCGTAATCGCCGGACGAGTTGGTGGTGGAGATTTGACGATCGCTGTAGCGCATATAGAACAGCGTGGCACTCATCAGCATATTTTCCTGCTGGAAACGCCAGCCCAGCTCGTGGTTCCAGCTCAGTTCCGGCTTGGTACTAAGCGAGTCGCCCACGTTGTACAGCACGTAGTTCGGCGGAGTACGCATGTTGCGCGTCAGGTTGTAGAACACCTGATTTTCCTGATTCAGCTTGTAGCTGGCGCTGAAGTTAGGCAGGAACTCATGATATTTGGCATCACGCTTTTCCGGCACGTTGTACAGGCTGCCCTTGTTATCCCCTTTTCGCTCAACGTACTGATAAGCCAGCCCGCCGACAAAGGTCCAGTCCGGCGTGGCGAACCAGGTGTCCTGCAGCCAGACTTTTTGCGCCGGGGTGATGGTGTATTGGTTGCGCCCCTGCACGGTTTTGCCATTGGCGTCCTTCACCTGATCGCTGCCGCCCGGTTTGCCAGAGAGTTGCTCCGGGTTACCGTCGTCCTTGATGCCGATAAACGGCTGGGTCTGCGACTGGCGCGCACGTTCATACCAGTAGCCGATATCCAGGCTGTGCTGATCGTTGATGTCCCACTTCAGCTTGGTAGTAATGCCCGGCCGCCAGGTTTGCGTCCAGGAAGGGCGGTAATAGGTGTTGGACTGCAAATTGCTCAGATCGTACTGACCGGCCTTATCCGAAGTATTGGACAACACCGAAGCGGTCTGGCCGGTGAAGCTGCCGCCATTACCCCAGTAGTAATAGGGTTGCAGAGTCAACGCCAGGTTGTCGCGCAGTTGCAGCTTCTGGGTGAACGACAACGTGAAGGTGTCAAACGGGTTGCGGTTGAGTTTGTAGTACTTGTTCAACTGGCCCTTGCTGTTGTACTCCGGCGTGGTGGCGTAGTCGGTATAACGGCCGTCATTTTCAAACTGCGCCTTGCTCAGGGTGTTGTAGTTGACGTTATTCTGCTGGTTGTACTTCATGATCAGGTTGCTGCTGTTGCCGTTGCCGTCCTCATACAACGAGTTCATTTCGAACTTGTTGGAGTACTCGCGCCCTTCCCCGCGCCACTTTTTCGCCTCGGTGTGCGAGTAGGAGATCCAGTTGCTGAAGCCGTTGTACTCACCGGTCTCCAGACGGGCGAAGGTTTTGCTCAGGTTGTTGCTGCCCAGCGTCTGTTTGACGAAGCCACCGAAATCTTTTGCCGGACGGCGCGTTACCATACCAATGTTGCCACCGCTGGAACCGATATGCGGGCCATCCACCTCAGACGAACCCTGGGTGACGAACACCTCCTCCAGGTTTTCCGAGTCGCCCAGCAGGTTTGGGTAAACCGCGTAGTTGCCGGAATCGTTAATCGGAATGCCGTCCATCGACAGGCCGATTTGATCGGAGTTCATACCGCGCATGGTGTAATCGACGCCGCTCAGGCCGCTGGCGTCGTTGCTGTTGACGTTCAGGCCCGGGGTATATTTCAGTTTGTCGATGGCGTTGGCCGCCGCCGGCATTTTATCCATTGCCTCTTTGGTGACGGTCGATCGCCCCTTGGCGCTATCGTCCTGCACCATCATGCCGCCGCCCAGCGACTGCCCTTTTACGCTGATGGTACCGACGTCGGTCGAGTCCGCCGCCAGCGCCGCCCCCGGCAATATCGCCGACATCACCGCCAGATAAAGCCCAGATCGATTGAAAGATTTCATTGTTCACTTCCCATAAAAATCAAACTGTTATGCCAGGCGTCAAGGCGCCTGATAATTGAACGTGGCTGAAAATCGTTTTGTTGTTTGCCCGTTGAAAGCCTCGCTTGGGAACGGCTTCACCTGGCTGATGCTTTGCAGACTGCTTAGCGCCGCACGGTTGAGCAGCATGCTGGCCGCTTTATTGGCGATGCCGGACGAGAGCACCCGACCGCTGCGATCGACCTCCAGCCAGACCTCGACGTTGCCCTGCGGCCGCTCAAGTGACGCCTGCCGCCCGCTTGGATAGCGCTTGCGCTGCTCCAGCTCACGACGCAGCGCCTGCAGATAACCGTTTTCGATTGCCTGCACATTCACTTTCGGCGCCGCCGGGGCGACCGGAGCGGGTTGTGCCACCGGTTTGCTGACCAGCGCCTTCGGCGCTGCAGGGGCCGCAACAGGTTTAGCCTTCTCCACCGGCCTGGCTTTTTCTTTTACTGGCTTGGGCTTGGGTTTCGGCTGTGGTTTGGGCACCGGTTTGGCTTCGATAATCGGCTCCGGTGCCGGCACAACCGGTTCGGGGATCGCTTCCGGCTCTGGCGGCGGGGGTTCGGGTTGCGGCTCCGGTGGTGTTTCCGCTTGAGGTTCTGGTGCAGGTTCAGGCTCGACCAACGCCAATTCCATGGCGGTTTCGTCATAGCGCGGCTGAATTTTCAGCGCCGCCTGCTGGCTGGCAAACAGTACGCAGCCGACGACGATCAGCGCCGGTAACCAACTGAAAAGGTGACGTGAACGATAGAGCAGATACATGTCACAGCTTCCGTGTGGCGATAGAGACAGAGTAAAAACCGCCCTGACGCAGGTTATCCATCACCGCCACCAGCCGCTCTACCGCGACGCCCTTGTCGCTGTTGACGATAATGGTGGTGGTCTGGTTTTCCTGTTGCTGTTGCTTTAGCGTGCTGACCAGCGCACTCAGCGCCAACGGCTGGCCGTCGAGCTGCAGTTGATCTTCGGCACCCAGCGTAATGATCGCCTTCTTCTGCGGTTTCAACTGCTGCGCACTGCCGGCGGACGGCAACTGAGTTTTCAGCCCGAGGGCCGGGATCACATTCAGGCTAATCAACACAAAAAACACCAGCAAAAACATCATCACGTCGATCATCGGGATCAGTTCGATGTGCGCTTTGTTCTTCTTCGGCTCGTTCCAGTTACGCATGGCACTCCCTCCCAAAAGCAAAGCAGCCAATATAGAGAGCCTATGTTTACCTTTTGTTACGCTTGTGTGATCTTATTCTCACAGTGAACACATTTTGAGAGAATATTCCCAGCGAGTAACGGGTCAGAGGGGTTATATAACTGGTTAATTGGATATGATTTTTAATGGAATAATGACGAAGGAGAACTTATAGCGATTAATGCATAGGAAGGGAGTTTGTGATTATCCTGACACTTTATAGCAAGATCTTCAGACCGTGCTTTTGCACCAGAGAAAGCAGTTTTAATGACGGGCCACCCGGCAGCTTTGCTCCGGACTCCCATTTTTGAATGGTTGACAGACTGGTATTCAAATAGCGGGCAAAAACCGGCTGACTCAGATGCAATTGTTCACGCAGCGCCTTAATCTGATGCGGTTGTAATGCCTCTAACGGAACCAGACAGGACTCATCAAAACTACGCATTGTCTCTTGTGAAATGGCCCCAACGCGCTGCAGACCCTGAGCAGCACTGTGAATGGCTTCAAACGCGGGGCTACGAAACTCAGTCTTATTATTCTTCATGACAAATCTCCACCCATTCTTTTTGCTCAATCAGTGCAGCTATTGCCTCAGCGCTCAAACAGCCATATTGTGTCGCCAACTTTCGAAATGCCTGCAACTCAGCCCTATTGATACTGGGCTGACTCTGCTTGGCAAACAGGAAAGTGTACACCCAGCTACTACCGCTTTTTGCCAATACCAGCGCCCGTTCTCGATTACAATTCAAACGTTTTTTGAATACGCCGCCACCTAAATCAATGGCTAAACCTCTCTGTACATCCTGAATTGCTTCGCACAAAACCACATCGGTTATGCCATGAGCATAAGCTTTTTTCGTAAACCACTTGGTTTTAAAGGTACGCATGGCGGCTGATATCCTATCGGCAATAAATGTAGCACTTAGTGATGCACTTTCCAATGACAGTTTGGCCTACCAACATCTTCGCGATGTCCGTTTAGCGCAACAGAAAAAATTGTTTTTTGCTAAAAGCGCTGAGTCTTTAGAGTCGCTTAAGTAATGAGAAAGAAATAACTGTGGCGATGTGCGCAAAACGGTGTTCTTCAGGCATAAAAAAAGACGCCCGCAGGCGCCTTGTTTGCAGTACTGATTTAATCAGTTCACTTTAACCGGCATACCGGAACGGGCTTTCATTGCCGCGTCCACTTCGCTCTGGTTAACGGCTGGGTCCATCATCACTTTGCCTACTGGCGCAGAGATGGTCAACGGCACCGGGTCTTTCGACTTCAGCTGCTCTTCGTTAGCGGAAAGCGGGTTGTGCACTTCCAGGTAACGGGAACCGTCCGGCTCTACGCTGACTTTGATCGGCTCGTTGATAAATTGCACACGAGTCCCGACCGGCACGTTATCGAACAGGAACTTGATGTCGTCAGCACGCAGACGCACGCAGCCGTGGCTCACGCGCAGACCGATACCGAAGTTGGCGTTGGTACCGTGGATCGCATACAGACGACCAACGTACAACGCATACAGCCCCATCGGGTTGTCAGGACCGGCCGGGAATACCGCTGGCAGGATCTCGCCGTCAGCGGCGTATTCTGCGCGCATCTTGGCGGTTGGCGTCCAGGTTGGGCCGTCTTTCTTGCGCTGTACCGTAGTGGTCCAGTTCAGAGGGGTATCTTTACCCAACTGGCCGATACCGATTGGCAGCACGATTACCGTGTTGGTGCCTTTCGGGTAGTAGTACAGACGCATCTCGGCGCTGTTGATGATGATGCCTTCACGCGGAGCGTCAGGCAGGATCAACTGCTGAGGGATGGTCAGGGTGCTGCCGGCCTTCGGCAGGAACGGATCCACACCCGGGTTGGCTTCCAGCATATTGCTCAGGCCCATCTGGTATTGAGCGGCAAAGCTCTCCAGCGGCAGCTTGCTGTCTTCCGGTACGGTGATTTGGATGTTCTCACCCACCAGACGGCTGTCTTTGGCAGGTAAAGGATAGACAACGGCGAAGGCAGCTTGGCTGAATACCACCAGTGCCGTAAACAGGGTTAGTAACGCGCGAATGCTCATTTTCATCTTCGTGTAGGTTATGGCCACTGGCAGTTATAGGTTATTTCGGCCATGAAAGACCGGATGCGCATTATATGTGCACATCGACCTAAGTGTGAAACATTACCGGCGCAATATCGAACTTTTTTGTAACCTGGTGCGGCACGAAGAGGAGTAACTGTGAAAACCGCCGCTAAAACGCGGCGATTGGCGGTGACATCAGGCGGATAGGGATCAGATATTCGCAGCGGATCGCCGTACCTCCAGCGCTGCAAACGCCCCCCAACGCGGGATAAAAACGCTCGATATCCTTACCCGGCCGCCGTATTGCTTTCATCATGGGTATCGCGGTGTCATACAGGCGGGCGATAAAGTTTTGTAACTCTTCAACCTGCCCCTGATAGGTAAAGCTGGCGTAGTCGCCCTGCTCGATCAGTACCCGTTCGCCTTCTGCCCGCTCGTCCGCCAACGCCAGGGTATAAGCCATTCGTTGCCTACCGCGTAGCCTGCTGTCGGCCTCCAGACTGGTAAGGCCATAGACCACCGCCAAGGTTTCGGCTTCCTTCGGCATCATCTGCCGCCAGGCATGCTGACGCAGCTCGTTTTTCGAATGCAGCAATTGCCCCAACGTACAACTGCGGTGCTGGGTGTGGCCAATCAATTGCATTGCCGGCAGCGTAATGATCTCCGCCTGTGGTAATGGCGCATCCATCAGCCGCAGCGGAGGCTGCATCCCCAGCCCTGACCAGTCGGTACTGCGGCGATAACCGGCCGGCGGCATACCGAACTGCTTTTTGAAACAGCGGGTGAAAGTCTGCTGGGAATCAAACTGATACTTGTCGGCGATAAAGGCCACGCCGTGGTTGGTGAGCCGCAGTTCGCGTGCGGCGGCCGTCAGCCGCCTGCGCCGGGCGTAAGTTCCCAGGATTTCGCCGGTTAACTCTTTGAATAACCGCTGCAGGTGCCATTTGGAATAGCCTGATTTGGCCGCAATATCGTCGAGCGTCAGCGGCTGGTCGAGGTTCTGCTCGATCCAGGCCAGCAGTGCCGTAATGACCTGTTGTTGATACATAGCGCCACCTTATCTCCTGAGAGTGCTAAAACCAGCGCTCACTGTATCGGTCGCGGTGCTAGACCACATTGCACAATCAGGACATAATGTTTTTCAATTACGCCAAACTGAGAATTATTCTCATGACCTTTATCACCGAGCCGCGTTTCGATATCGATCAGGTACCGCGTGCCATTTTTGCCGTGCAGGGTTCCACCATTGATAAAGATTGGGAGATCACCCATCACCGGCACCGCAAAGCACAGCTGATTTATACGGTGCGCGGCATGATCCGCTGCGAGGTGGAAAACGGTCTGTGGCTGGTGCCGCCACAGTGTGCGTTATGGATGCCCAGCAATGTGCTGCATAACGCCCAGGGGGCCAGTGCCAGCGAGTGCTACTGCCTGTTTGTCGATCAGGATGCTATCGCCGGGTTGCCGACCCACTGCTGTACGCTGGCGGTGTCCCCGCTGCTGCGTGAACTGCTGTTCCAGGCCAGCGCTTTCGAACAGCTGTACGACCAACAAGGCCCGGAAGGACGATTGGCCGGCGTATTGTTGGATCAGTTGGTCAAGGCGCCGGTTGAGAATCTGCACCTGCCGGTCTCCAATGACGCGCGCATTCGCCAGTTAACAGAGCGGCTGCTGGCCAACCCGGCGGACAAGGCGACACTTGGCCAATGGGCGCAGCATATCGGCATGAGCGAACGCTCGCTCAACCGCACTCTGCAACAACAAATGGGCATGAGCTTTGGCCACTGGCGGCGACAATTGCACGTGGTGCTGGCGCTGCAACGGCTGACCCAGGGTGACAGCGTGCAACGGGTGGCGCTGGATCTGGGCTACGAAAGCGCCAGCGGTTTTGTCACCATGTTCAGAAAAGCGGTGGGTAAACCGCCGGCGCGCTATCTGGCAGAGAAAAACGCGGCGGACCGGGCGCAAGGGGCCGGGATCGTCATGTAGTACCGAAACCGGCCACAAAGTTACTGTGCCAACCAGCCGCCATCCATATTCCAGGCGGCACCGCGCACCTGCACTGCGGCGTCGCTGCACAGAAACAGCGCCAGTTCCCCCAACTGCTCCGGCGTCACAAACTCCAGCGAGGGCTGTTTCTCCGCCAGCAGGTCATTGCGCGCCTGCTGTGGATCGGTGCCGGCGGCAATCCGTTGGTCAATTTGCTGCTGCACCAACGGCGTCAGCACCCAACCGGGACAGATGGCATTGCAGGTAATGGCGCTACGCGCGGTTTCCAGCGCGATGGTTTTGGTCAGCCCCACCACGCCGTGTTTGGCCGCCACATAGGCCGCCTTGTCTTTGGATGCCACCAACCCATGCACCGAGGCAACGTTGATAATCCGTCCCCAACCGCGCTCTCGCATACCCGGCAGTGCCAGGCGGCTGGTGTGGAACACCGACGACAGATTAATCGCAATAATCGCGTTCCATTTATCGGCCGGGAATGACTCCAGGGGTGAAACATGCTGAATACCGGCGTTATTAACCAGAATGTCGGTGCCACCAAACTCCAGCTCGACATAACGCATCAGATCGGCGATCTGTTGCGGATCGCTGAGATCTGCGTCGTGGTAGCCGGGCGCGGCGCCCAAACCTGCGATATGTGCCTTCGCCTGCCCCACCTCGCCAAAACCGTTGAGGATCACCTGGGCGCCCGCGGCCGCCAGGCTGGCGGCCAGCCCGAGGCCGATACCGCTGGTCGAACCGGTCACCAGTGCCCTTTTGCCTTGTAAATTCATGTTGTTGCTCCTTTAAACAATGCCGGTCAGGTAGAACACGCCAATCACAAACAGCACTGCGGCGCTCTTAATCAGGGTGATGGCGAAGATGCCGCCATAGGCCTGCCGATGGCTAAGACCGGTGATCGCCAGCAGGGTGATCACCGCACCGTTATGCGGCAAGGTGTCCATGCCACCGCTGGCCATGGAGGCCACCCGGTGCAGCACTTCCAGTGGGATATTCGCGGCGTGGGCGGCGGCGATAAATGATTCGGACATGGCCGCCAGCGCGATACTCATGCCGCCGGAGGCCGAACCGGTGATGCCCGCCAGCAGCGTGACGCTGACCGCCTCGTTCACCAGCGGGTTGGGAATGGTTGCCAGCGCCTTCGACAGCACCAGAAACCCCGGCAGTGCCGCGATCACTGCGCCAAAGCCGTATTCCGAAGCGGTGTTCATCGCGGCCAAAATCGCCCCGCCGACCGCCGTTTTACTGCCCTCCGCCAGCCGTCCGCGAACGTTGCGGAAACCAAAAATCAGCACCAGCAGAATACCCGACACCAACGCCGCCTCCACCGCCCAAATGGCGGTGATCTTGCCGATCTCGGTGGTGATCGGCTTGGCCAACCCCGGCAGGGTCAACTCGTGGCTGACGCCATACCACTGCGGGATCCAGTGGGTAAAGCCCAGGTTCAGTAAACCCACCAGGATCAACGGCATAATGGCGATCAGCGGATTGGGTAAATTGATGTTGTCCGGGGTTTCAGGCTCGTTGAGCAGTTCGGTGCCGTAGCCTTCACCCCGTGCCTGTGCCTTGCGGCGCTGGCGTTCAAGATAAAACAGGCCAACCGCGATGATAAACAGCGAGCCAATCAACCCCAGCCAGGGCGCGGCCCAGGCATTGGTGCCGAAAAAACTGGTCGGAATGATGTTCTGGATCTGTGGCGTGCCGGGCAACGCATCCATGGTGAAGGAAAACGCGCCGAGCGCCACCGTCGCCGGGATCAGTCGTTTGGGGATACCGCTCTGGCGAAACAGCTCGGCGGCGAAGGGATAGACCGCGAACGCCACCACAAACAGCGAGACGCCGCCGTAGGTCAGCAGTGCACAGACCAGCACAATCACCGGGATAGCGTGGCGACGGCCGAGGATGTTAATCGCCGCTGCCACAATCGAGCGGGAAAAACCGGACAGTTCAATCAGTTTGCCAAACACCGCCCCCAGCAGAAACACCGGGAAGTAGAGTTTGACGAAGCCGACCATCTTTTCCATAAACAGCCCGGTGAAGGTTGGGGCGACCGCGCCGGGATCGGTCAATAACACCGCGCCCAGCGCGGCGATCGGGGCAAACAAAATAACGCTGTAGCCGCGATAGGCGGCCAGCATCAGGACTCCCAGTGCTGCCAGGGCAATCAGAACGCTCATCATCACTCCCTATTGCCCTTGATGTCTGAACCACGCCAGCCATATTGAGCAACTCATTATTGTTGTTGGGTGCGGTTAAGGTTTCAGAGCAAAACGCAGTTGGTGCGCCCGCCGCTGTTGAATGCGTTCCCTGCGTGCTTCATCCCAGTGATAAAATCCCTGGCCGCTGCGTTGGCCAGTGTTGCCCTGGCGGAGCCGGCTTTCCACCAGCGCCATCATGCTGTCATCGGTCGCCAGCTCCGGCAGCAAGTGGCGGGCGATATCCGCCACCGTCTCCAGACCGGTCATATCGGCGGCCTCCAACGGCCCGACCATCGCGTAACGCCGCCCAAGCGAGGCGCGCATCACCTGATCCACCACCTGCGGACTGGCAATGCCGCTTTGCACGATGTGCAGCGCCTCGCGCAGCAGCGCAAACTGCAGCCGGTTGCCAACGAACCCCGGTGCGGCACGGTCCAGCAGCACCGCCTCCAGCGCCATGCTACTGAGTAATTCCTGCACCGCGGTCAGATAACGGGGATCGGTGGCACTGCCGGGTACGATCTCCACCAGCGGGATCAGGTGCGGCGGATTCCAAAAATGGGCGATCAACAGGCGCTGCGGATGGATCATTCTGACCGCCAACTCATCCGGCGGCAGACCGCTGGTGTTGCTGGCGATCACCGCATCGTCGGCAATCAGCCCTTCCAGCTGTTCGTACAAGGCGTGCTTGAGCGCCAGGCGCTCGGGGATCGCCTCGATCAACAGCCGGGCGCGGGCCACATCGTTCAGATCGTCGGTCACGCTCAGACGTGCCAGCACCGTCGCCTGCTCTGCCGCCGCAAACTGCCCAACCTCGATCAGCTCCGCCAGAATACTGCCCGCGACCGCCGCAACCTCCGCCAGCCGCTGCGAGTCCGGGTCATACAGCAGGACGTCGTGGCCGTGGCGGGCAAAGTGGGTGGCGATGCCAACCCCCATCAGCCCGGCGCCCAGCACCACAGTCTCAGATGAACGCATAGTTTCCTCCTGGGTTATCAGCCGCGCTCAACCGCCAGCGCCACGCCCAGTCCGCCGCCGATGCACAGCATCGCCAGCCCCTTGTTGACCTCACGGCGCTGCATCTCATACAGCAGCGTGACCAAAATACGGCAACCGGAAGCCCCGATCGGATGCCCGAGCGCTATCGCCCCGCCGTTAACATTGACCCTGGCGCTGTCCCACTCCAGTTCGCGGCCGACGGCCAGCGCCTGTGCGGCAAAGGCTTCATTGGCCTCGATCAAATCGACTTCGCTCAGCGACCAACCGGCGTTGGCCAGACAGCGACGTGCCGCCGGTACCGGGCCAATCCCCATGATCGCCGGATCAACACCCGATGCCGAATAGCCGGCAATGCGCGCCAGCACCGGCATCTTCAGCTCTGCCGCCTTCGCCGCGCTCATCAACAGCACCGCCGCCGCACCGTCGTTAATTGAGGAAGCGTTACCGGCGGTCACCGTGCCGTCTTTGCGGAACGCCGGACGCAGCCGGGCCAGACTTTCCAGCGTGGCGTCGCCGCGGGGTTGCTCGTCACTGGCCACCCGCTGCACTTCCCCTTTGGGTTTGGCGACCTCGACCGGAGTGATTTCCGCCACAAAACGTCCGGCCTGTTGGGCGGCCTGGGTTTTCTGTTGCGAACGCAGCGCAAACTCATCCTGCTCGCTGCGACTAATGGCGTATTTCTCCGCCAAATTTTCGGCGGTGATACCCATGTGATAATCGTTGAAGGCATCCCACAGGCCGTCCTGGATCACGCTGTCGGTCAACTGAGCGTGACCCAGCCGCAGCCCGGCACGCGCGCCGTTCATCAGATACGGCGACTGACTCATGCTTTCCTGCCCCCCGGCGATAATCACCTCGGCGTCACCACAGCGGATCGCCTGCACCGCCAGATGAATCGCCTTCAGACCGGAGCCACAGACTTTGTTGATGGTTAGCGCCGGCACGCTATGGGGCAGCCCGGCGTTCAATGCGGTCTGGCGTGCCGGGTTCTGCCCACAACCGGCCGTCAGCACCTGCCCGAGGATCACCTCATCCACCTGCTCCGCTGCAACCCCGCTGCGGGCCAGCAGGGCTTTCACCACCACCGTGCCCAGATCCACCGCCGACAATGAGGCCAACGCGCCCTGAAAACTGCCAATCGGCGTGCGAGTCGCCGCTACAATCACTACCTGTTGCATGGTTTTCTCCCTGGATAACATCATCAGAAGCGCATCTCCGGCACCTGAGTCGGCACTATCAGCCGACCGGCGGTTTTGGCGACAATCTCCTCCACGCTGACGCCGGGCGCACGTTCGCGCAGCACAAAGGCACCGTTTTCAATTTCCAGATAGGCCAGATCGGTCAGAACCTTGCGAATGCAACCGGCACCGGTCAACGGCAACGTGCAGCGCGGTAACAGCTTGGACTCGCCACTCTTTGACGCGTGGGTCATCACCACAATGATGTTCTCCGCACCGGCCACCAGATCCATCGCGCCGCCCATGCCCTTAACCAACTTGCCGGGGATCATCCACGAGGCGATGTTGCCTTCGACGTCCACTTCAAAAGCGCCCAATACGGTGAGATCGACATGGCCGCCACGGATCATGGCGAACGACTGCGCCGAGTCGAAAATCGAGGCGCCGATACGGGCGGTGACCGTCTGCTTACCGGCGTTGATCATGTCGGCATCCAGCTCAGCTTCGGTCGGGAAGCCGCCCATTCCCAGCAGGCCGTTTTCGGATTGCAGCATCACGTCCATGCCCGGCGGCACATAGTTGGCCACCAGCGTCGGAATGCCGATCCCCAGATTGACGTAGTCGCCGTCACGCAGTTCTTGTGCCACGCGCTGCGCCATTTGTTCACGGGTAAGCATGGGGTTCTCCTCAGGTACGCAGAGTGCGCTGTTCAATGCGCTTTTCGAAACTGCCCTGGATCAGGCGGTCAACGTAGATGCCGGGGGTGTGGATCGCGGCCGGATCCAGTTCGCCCGGTGCGACGATCTCTTCCACCTCCACCACGGTGATTCGCCCGGCGGTGGCCATCAGCGGGTTAAAGTTCTGTGCGGTGTGGCGATAGATAACATTGCCGAAGTGATCGGCTTTCCAGCCCTTGATGATGGCGAAGTCACCGGTGATCGCCTGCTCCATGATGTAGGGGCGGCCGTTGAATTCGCGGACCTCCTTGCCTTCGGCCACCGGGGTGCCGTAGCCAGTAGCGGTGAAGAACGCCGGAATACCGGCGCCCCCGGCACGGATTTTTTCTGCCAGAGAGCCCTGCGGCGTCAGTTCCACTTCCAGCTCACCGCTGATCGCCTGCTGCTCGAACAGCGCGTTCTCAC
The DNA here is from genome assembly GCF_000347995.1 of Serratia sp. S4. NCBI lineage: Bacteria > Pseudomonadati > Pseudomonadota > Gammaproteobacteria > Enterobacterales > Yersiniaceae > Serratia > Serratia sp. S4. The sequence goes on along the minus strand of NZ_KB661120.1, from coordinate 597,989 downwards.
CAACGTAGGAGGCCACCACCTTGCGGATCTGCCGGTTTTCCAGCAGCAGGCCGAGGCCAAAGCCGTCGACGCCGCAGTTGTTTGATACCACCGTCAGGCCGGTCACTCCCAGGCGACGGATCTCATTAATCAGGTTTTCCGGGATGCCGCACAGGCCGAAACCGCCCGCCAACACCGTCATATTGTCCGTCAGGCCTGCCAGCGCTTCCTGGTAGCTTGCGACGCGTTTATCGAGCCCTGCCATTGGCTGCCTCTGAGTATTCTGTGGCCGTGGGCGGCATGCCCCTGCCTGTGCAAAGGCATCATCAGGTCACAAAAATGATTTGTTAATTTTGTTTTTGTGCCCCATTGATTTAAAATTTTTATTAATAAATTGTTAATTACTGTTTTCAAAAGAGTTAAATAATTCAAAAATGAAAATGAGCATCAAACAGTTACGCGCGTTTTTAGCGGTAGCTCACACTCTTAACTTCGCCCAGGCGAGCGAACGGCTGAATATTTCGCAGCCGGCGCTGAGTCTCGCCATTCGCGGACTGGAAGAGGTGCTGGGGGGACAGTTGCTGCTGCGTACCACCCGGCGTGTGGCGCTGACGCCGGAAGGGGAAAGCTTCTTCCCGATGGCGCGCCAACTGTTGGCGGACTGGGACAATGCGGAAGAGGCGATGCGTCAGCGCTTTACCCTGCAACTGGGCAAAGTGGCGATCGCTGCCATGCCTTCGTTCGCCGCCAACCCGCTGCCGCCGATCCTGAAAGTGTTTCGCGATCACTACGCCGGGATCAACGTGGCGGTGCACGACGTGATTAACGAGCAGGTGTTCGAGATGATCCGCGAAGGCCGGGTGGAAATGGGCATTGCCTTCGAGCCGGAGCCCAGCGATACCCTGCACTTCACCCCGTTGTGCAACGATCGCTTTGTCGCGGTGGTGCCAAAGCATTCACCGCTGGCGAGCCGGGCGCAGGTGAGCTGGAAAGAGTTGCTGACGCTGGACTTTATTACCCTGCAGCGCCCTTCTGCGGTGCGTCTGTTGCTGGAACAAACGCTGGCCAAAAGCGGCAGAACGCTGGAGGTGGCGTTTGAAAGCCACCAGTTGGTGACGGTCGGCCGCATGGTGGCTAACGGACTGGGCGCCAGCGCGGTACCGGCGCTGTGTGAACAACAGATGGGCGAGTTAGGTGCAACCTGCGTGCCGTTATTCGGCCCGGTGATTGAACGCCGGGTCGGACTGATCCGCCTCGCCCAGCACCGTCTGTCTTCGGCGGCTCAGGCGCTGGCCGGGGTGATTGAACGGGAAATGGCGATGAGTGGGATGGAATGAGGAGTTTGACGGGATAATTCAGTTTTTTCAGAGAATTCTGCCCCCGTAGCCTGAACCCGAACCTGTTCTCATTCTACAGAAAATGTTAAGTTTCCGTAAAAATAGGGAGTTCATTCGACATGGAACACAAGCCCAGCAGTATTACGCCAGGCTATTGCATCGCTCAGCAGGCTGGCCCTTTGGCCTATCAAGCCCACTATCTGTTTGGCGGCAAGCCCTCAAAAGCAGCCGACTATTTTCTGCAACTCAATGCCGACACGCCAATAGTACAACCGGGGCAAATGCTGATCGTTGCCGACCCGCGTAATCCGAATCAGGCGGCGCAGCTCGCCATGTTGATGCAGGCCAAGACTCGCACCAGCAAGGCAGTGCAAGCGGGTGGCGGTGATTTTTCCGCTTTTTTACACCGCAACTATGCCGCCATCGCCGCTTTCACCAGCTACGGTGATACCGTCATCGGACTGGCTTCTGATGCCGGTGAACGTTACTTTGGCCAGATCAAAAACATCCTGATCGACATTGAAAAAACCTATCAGAATCAATTCCGCATGAGCGGTGCGCTGATCGGCACCCAGTTTCAGGTGGAGCGTGCACGGCTGTTTGGTACATTAAAACCGTTACTCAATCGCCTTACCCGCGCCCAGCTCAATATGAAAGAATATAGCCAGATTAAGCATGCTCTGGGGCTTTCCAGCAAATCACTGGTGCATGAATGGAGTACCGCCGGAGTCGGCGCGATTAAGGGCTATTCCAACTATATCGACAGCGCCAGCCGCGCTGCGAAATTTATGAAAGCCGGCGGTTGGGTTGGCATCGGCCTCAGTGGTTTGAATACCACCAATGACGTTTATAACGCCTGCACCAGCGGCCGGGAACAGGAATGCACCAAAATCGCGGTTAAGGGGTACAGTAATTTTGCTGCGAGTACTTCAGCCGGGATTATAGGCGGAAGGTTTGGCACCGCCATAGGTATGGGTGCATGTGCAATAGTACTCGGCTCCGTAACTGCTGGTGTCGGTGCACTGGCTTGTGGGGTAGCAGGAGCTGCGGCAGGTGGAGCACTCGGTTCTGCTGCCGGTAGTGCGGCTTCTGATTATTTTACTAATTACATTTTTGGTGAGTGATGAAAATAGTTGTCATCATAGGCTTTTTACTTTTACTGCTCAGTGCCCTGATTCAGTTTATTTACTATCGCCGAAACAAAGCCGAATTCAGTGAGTTTTATCAAAATTATGTGGGCAACAAGCTGCTCGTTCCCCCGTTTGTCGTCTTCGCTGACAATCTGGGCTTTATCGGTGTATCACTTAAGGCCCAGTGGTTTCTTTGGCTATTAAACAATCGGAAAATAAAAATAGACCGCAACACCTACCTGGATAGCAAGGCCTACGAATTTGTACAAAATACCGCATCGAAGAAATTACAACGCTGGATCCGTAATGACTTCAGGCTCTTAATGCTTCAGGGTGCGATCTTGATTCTTATGTGTATTCTTATTTATTTTATAGATAAAACATAAAGTTAGAAATTTATAATGAAGAAACCCTCAAGTACATTTCCATTCTGACACTTTTTATCACAATGATATTCAACCACCATCACCCAGTCAGCCCCTGCGAACTGGGCTGGCAACCGCTATCGAACGGGCAATGGCCGCCAGCCAATCCTCCACACTGTGATTTTCACCCCAGCCTGCATTGAAATAACTCCCATTCTCAATAAATAATGATTACTATTCTCAAGAACAGGATCCGGTGCGCCACGACGCGACCGGCAGGACTTTACCTTCAATTCAATGTTGAGCTTTCTTGACCTCAGGGCAACGGCTCTGCGGCGACAGGCTTTTTAACTCCATGGAGAGGTTATGAACTCTGCAACAACTCGCAACCGCCGTTTCGGCACACGCACCGCTTTCCCACTGCTGCTGCTCACTTCAATGCTGTTTTCTGCCCCGCTGCTGGCCCAGGGCGAGCCAGAACTGCTGCGTAAACCGATCGCGAAAGGCGCTTATGAGATGGTCTACAGCCAGGGCGAGAACGCACTGTATCTGGCCACTTCGCAAAGCCGCAAGCTGGATAAAGGTGGCGTAGTCTATCGTTTGGATCCGCAGACGCTGGATATCACCCAGATCATTCACAACGACATCAAACCCTTCGGCGCAGCCATTAACAGCAAAACCGACACGCTGTTCTTCGGCAATACCACCAGCAACTCGGTGACCGCCATCGATGGCAAAACCGGTGAGGTGAAAGGCCGTCTGGTGCTGGACGCGCGCAAGCGTTCCGAGACGGTAAAACCCCTGGCTCCGCGTGAGCTGGTCGCCGATGCCACCACCGATACCCTGTATATCACCGGGCTGGGTGAGTCCAGCGTGGTTTGGGTGGTCGACGGCAAGGATCTGACCCTGCGCACCACCATCACCGAAACCGGCAAATACGGCACCGGCCTGGCGCTGGACGCCGCTGCCAGCCGTCTGTATGTAACCAACGCCGACGGCGAACTGGTGACTATCGACACCAAAACCAACAAGGTCGTCAGCCGCAAGAAGCTCGATGAGTCCAAAGAGCACTTCTTCCTGAACATCAGCCTGGATCCGGCCACTCACCGCGCCTTTATCACCGACTCCAAGCAGGCGCAGGTGTTGGTTGTAGATACCCGCGACGGCAAAATTCTGAGCAAGATCGACGTGCCGGAATCGCTGGCGGTGTTGTTCAACCCGGCGCGCAATGAAGTCTACGTGACCCATCGCCAGGCGGGTGAAGTGAGCGTGATTGACGCCAAGAGCTACAAGCTGCTGCAAACCATCAAGACGCCGACTCACCCGAACAGCCTGGCGCTGTCACCGGATGGCCAGACGCTGTACGTCAGCGTCAAGCAGGCTTCCAGCCGTGAGAAAGAAGCCACGGCGCCGGATGACGTGATCCGCATCGCTTTGAAATAACACCGACAGGGGCACTCTCGTCAGTTATTTTGTCCCCTCTCCCTTGGGAGAGGGTTAGGGTGAGGGGATACACATCGACACAAAGCCCCTCACCCCGGCCCTCTCCCCCTGGAGAGGAGGATGTTCTCCTAAGCAGTGTTGCACATAGTTATTCAGAGCTTTACTTCACTAACTGCCATTAAATGAGTCGACGTGCTTACCCACCAGCTCGTCGGCATCCTGGATCACCGCTTTTTTAGTGGTACGCTGGTAAAGGCACAGCTCTTTGCCTGGCTTGTTGTGCATAAACGCCTGCGGGTAACGGCCGCTAATCAGCAGCGCCGAGTAACCGACGTCGTCGCCATAATGAATAATGCTTCCGGCGGCTTTGGCACCTTTCAATCCGCTGGCTTTCAGACAGGCCGCTTGCAGCGCTTTATCGCCACTGGCCCAGGCAGCCTCCGACGACGCCGCGACGTTGAACGCCGTGATGGCGGCGATAAATACGATTAAAGATCTGATCATCAACTTCTCCCCTGAATAACCCAATGATTCGCAGTATATGCGGCTGTTTATTATTCAGCCATCGGACGGCGACGCATTATTTACATTTTTTTTATTCCGGGCGGAAATAAAGTTACGGCGTTTTTACAGACAGTTTTTAGGGCCACGGATAACATCATTACATCGCCAATATGGCCTCACGAGACGGATGTTTCATGTATTCTAATATTATTGGCTTCAACCCAATGCTGGCGGATATTACCGCCGCGCAGCCACGTCCCTTTGGCAAGGAAGTTGAACAGTATTTACAGCGTTATCCGGATACCGAACACGTCGATATTTATCTCAACGATTTAAACGGTCAATTCCGCGGCAAACGGCTGCCGGTCGCCGAGTTGTTCGCGCTGGAAAATGGCTGTTATTTCCCGCTGTCGATCTACGCCATGGATCTCGCAGGCCAGGTCATTGAAGAAAGCGGGCTGGGCCAGCAGGCCGGGGAGCCGGACAGGTTGTGCCTGCCGGTACCGGGCACATTGCGCCCCTGCGCCCGTGACCCACAGCACCACGCTCAGTTGCTGCTGACGATGAAAAATGCCGAAGGTGAGGCCTGCGAACTGGAACCGCGCGTGGTGCTGCAACAGATTCTCAAACGCCTGCAGGCCAAAGGCTACTACCCGGTGATCGCGGCAGAACTGGAGTTTTATCTGCATGACTCGCAGCAACAACCCGCCGTTGCCGGCCAGTGCCCGACGCAAAGTTTTTCTGTCGATGCCCCGGAACGCCACCACACCCTGCTCAACGACATCGAACATCAGGCCAGACTGCAGGCGCTGCCGCTCACCGGCGTGGTGGCCGAAGCGGCCTCCGGTCAGTACGAACTGAACCTGCACCACAGTGCCCGGGTGCTGGAAGCCTGCGACCAGGTGCTGGCCCTGAAACGGCTAACACGCCAGATAGCGGAGAAACACCACCAGCACGCCTGCTTTATGGCCAAACCCTGCGCGCAATCCGCCGGCAGCGGTTTGCACTTTCATATCAGCCTGCAAGATGAACAGGGCAACAACCTGCTGACCGGCGCTCCGGGCGAACTGAGCGACAACATGCAACAGGCGATGGCCGGAATGCTGGCATTGATGCCAGCCTCGATGGCCATCCTGGCACCGAACGTCAACGCCTTCCGCCGTTTTCGCCCGGGTATGCATGTGCCACTGCGTGCCTCCTGGGGGCACAACAACCGCACCGTCGCACTACGCCTGCCCTGTGCCGACAGCGCCAACCAACGAATCGAATACCGGCTGGCCGGGGCCGACGCCAATCCTTATCTGGCGGTGGCGATAATACTCGGCGGCCTATTGCACGGGCTGGAGCAGCCCCTGCCGTTGCCCCCAAGCACCAACGGCTACGAAAACGACAGCGCCGCACCACTGCCACTCAACCAGCGGGAGGCACTTACGCTGTTTCGCCGCTGTCAGCCGCTGCGCGAGCTGCTTGGCCCGGCATTTTGCACCCTGTGGTACACCTGCAAAACCGCCGAACTGCGCCGCTTTGAAGGGCAGGTCACCGCCGCGGAAGTCAGTTGGATGCTTTAACCCGCCGGGTTCTGCATTCATCGGGCGAATATATTCGCCCCATAATTGAACAAGGAACAAAACATGTCTCGTTTGGTTTTGATCTCGAATAAACAGTGTGACAGCAAAGACCTGGCCTGCGCTACGCAGGCGCTATCCTCCGTTGACGCCAGTGATGATGAGCAAGGCCTGTGGCTGGGCTGGAACGGCGACGTGCAGAACTTTGGCGCCGCGCCGCTGCGCCCGGTCAACCATCAGCACCGCAGCGGCTATCAGCAAGTGACCTTTCCGCTGTCCACCGAAGAGTTTAACTTCCACTATCAGGGTTACTATCACGATGGCCTGTGGCCGGTATTCCATAACCACCCGGAGAAGGCGCATTTCACGCCCGAGAACTACCGCGCTTACCGCCAGCTCAACCAGCACTTCGCCGATATCGCCTGCGAGTATGTGTGCCCGAACGACATCATCTGCATTGATGATTATCAGTTGCTGCCCTGCGGCCAGGCGCTGAAGGAACAGGGGCTGTTGAACCCCTGCGCGTTTTTCTTCCATTTGCCGTTCCCGTCGGCGGCGCTGCTCAGGCAGATCCCCGAGCATCAGGGGTTAATCGAGTCGCTATTTTTCTACGACCTGATTGGCTTTCAGTCGCTGGACGATCGCAACAACTTCCTCAATTATCTGGCCAATGAATACCCGGTCGAGATGCTGCCCGACGATCGGCTGCAGGTTAACGGCCATATCTTTGCCACCGGCATCTTCCCGGCCGGGATCAACGCCCGCAACATCTACTGACCCACCGCCCGGTTGGCGTTGCCGCACAGCGCCCAACCGCTCACCCCGGGATTTTGACCGCTTAGCTCCCCTATAGCACCGCTGACTGAAATTCAGATGTCTTCCCCTGCCCCGACCCGCAATGATGAGCTGTTCCTATACCTATACCCGAACGTTATCCGCACCCGGGCCGCGTGCCTAAACATCTTATAAGCGGATTAACTCACTCATTTTGCAGATTTGAACTAAGGACACCTCAATGAACCGAGAGGGGATTTTAAAACACATACCCTGGATGCTGCTGGGGATACTCGGCGCTTCCTGCCTGGGTGTGGTGGCGCTGCGTCGCGGCGAACACATCAGCGCACTGTGGATCATCGTCGCCTCGGTGGCGGTGTATCTGGTGGCGTACCGTTATTACAGCTTGTACATCGCCACCAAGGTGATGAAGCTGGACGCCTTCCGCGCCACCCCGGCGGTGGTCAACAACGACGGCCTGAACTATGTGCCGACCAACAAGTACGTGCTGTTCGGCCACCACTTCGCCGCCATTGCCGGCGCAGGCCCGCTGGTCGGCCCGGTGCTGGCAGCACAGGTCGGCTATTTGCCCGGCACGCTGTGGCTGTTGGGCGGCGTGGTGCTGGCGGGGGCGGTGCAGGACTTTTTAGTGCTGTTCATCTCCTCACGCCGCAACGGTGCTTCGCTCGGTGAGATCATCAAAAAGGAAATGGGGCCGATACCGGGCACCATCGCGCTGTTTGGCTGCTTCCTGATTATGATCATTATTCTGGCGGTGCTGGCCCTGATCGTGGTGAAAGCGCTGGCGGAAAGCCCATGGGGCGTGTTCACCGTTTGCTCTACCGTGCCGATTGCCCTGTTTATGGGTATTTACATGCGCTTCCTGCGCCCCGGCCGGGTCGGTGAGATCTCGCTGATTGGCATCGTGCTGCTGGTGCTCTCGATCTGGTTCGGCGGCGTGATCGCCCACGACCCGTTCTGGGGCCCGGCGCTGACCTTTAAAGACACCACCATCACCTATACGCTGATTGGCTATGCGTTTATCTCCGCGCTGCTGCCGGTGTGGCTGATCCTGGCGCCGCGCGACTATCTGGCGACCTTCCTGAAAATCGGCGTGATCGTCGGGCTGGCGATTGGCATCGTGATCCTCAACCCTGAGCTGAAAATGCCGGCGATGACCCAGTTTATCGACGGCACCGGCCCGGTGTGGAAAGGCTCGGTGTTCCCGTTCCTGTTCATTACCATCGCCTGTGGCGCGGTCTCCGGCTTCCATGCGCTGATCGCCTCCGGCACCACGCCGAAGCTGTTGGCCAATGAAAAAGACGCGCGCTTTATCGGTTACGGCGCGATGCTGATGGAGTCCTTCGTCGCCATCATGGCGCTGGTCGCGGCTTCCATTATCGAACCGGGCCTGTACTTCGCCATGAACACCCCACCGGCGGCCCTGGGCATCACCATGCCGGACCTGCACCGTTTGGGCACCGAAGACGCCCCGATGATCATGGCCTCTCTGCGTGATGTGACGGCCCATGCAGCGGCGACCGTCAGTTCCTGGGGCTTTGTCATCAGCCCGGAACAGATCCTGCAGACCGCCAAAGACATCGGTGAACCTTCAGTGCTGAACCGCGCCGGTGGCGCACCAACCCTGGCGGTGGGTATCGCCCACGTATTCCACCAGATCATTCCTGGCGCCAATATGGGCTTCTGGTACCACTTCGGCATTCTGTTTGAAGCGATGTTCATCCTGACCGCACTGGACGCCGGCACCCGTTCCGGCCGCTTTATGCTGCAGGACCTGTTGGGCAACTTTGTGCCGTTCCTGAAAAAAACCGACTCACTGGTGGCCGGTATTGTCGGCACCGCCGGTTGTGTGGGTCTGTGGGGCTACCTGCTGTATCAGGGGGTGGTCGATCCGCTCGGCGGCGTGAAGAGCCTGTGGCCGCTGTTCGGCATCTCCAACCAGATGCTGGCCGCCGTGGCGCTGGTGCTGGGGACCGTGGTGCTGATCAAGATGAAGCGCACCAAATACATTTGGGTCACCGTGGTACCGGCCGTCTGGCTGCTGATTTGTACCACCTACGCCCTGGGCCTGAAGCTGTTTAGCAACAACCCGCAGCTGGAAGGCTTCTTCTTCCAGGCCGGCGAGTACAAGCGCAAAATCGCCGAAGGCGGCGCTGAGCTGAGCACCCAGCAGGTCGCCAACATGAACCATATCGTGGTGAACAACTACACCAACGCCGGGCTGAGTATTCTGTTCCTGCTGGTGGTGTACAGCATCATCTTCTATGGGGTGAAAACCGCCATGGCGGCGCACAAAAACCCGAACCGCAGCGATCAGGAAACGCCTTACGTGCCGGTGCCTGAAGAAGCGCCATCCAACGGCGTAACTGAGGGGGACGTCAAAGTTTCACCGCAGCACTGATGGTGATTTAACGGATACCCTGCATAATGAAATCTATTATGCAGGGTCATTTTTGGGGAGAAGGCTATGTTCGGTAATCTCGGCCAGGCGGGTAAATATCTCGGGCAGGCGGCGCGCATGTTGGTCGGCGTGCCTGACTACGATACCTACGTCCAGCATATGAAAGACAACCATCCGGACAAGCCGGTGATGACCTATAAAGAGTTTTTCCGCGAACGCCAGCAGGCCCGCTACGGTGGGGACGGCAAAGGCGGCATGCGCTGTTGTTAACAAGGACCTGTAATGAAACCCATCGCAGTCACCATTCTGACCGGCTTTTTGGGCGCCGGTAAAACCACCCTGCTCCGCCATATTCTCAACGCCGAACACGGCTACAAGATTGCTGTGATTGAAAACGAATTCGGCGAAGTGCCAATCGACAATGCATTGATTGGCGATCGCGCCAGCCGCATCACCACCCTGAGCAACGGCTGCATCTGCTGCAGTAAATCCAACGAGCTGGCTGACGCGCTGCTGGACTTGCTGGACGGTGTCGCTCAGGGCCAACTGGAGTTCGACCGGCTGATCATCGAATGCACCGGCATGGCCGATCCCGGCCCGATCACCCAGACCTTTTTCTCGCACGAAATCCTCTGCGAACGCTTCCTGCTGGACGGCATCATTACCCTGGTGGACGCCGCACATGCCGATCAACAACTCAACCAGTTCAGCATCGCGCAGGCGCAGGTGGGCTACGCCGACCGTATTTTGCTGACCAAAACCGACGTGGCGCCGGACTGTGAAGCGCTGACCCAACGGCTGCAACAGATGAACGCCCGCGCCCCGGTTTATAAAGTGACGCACGGCGATATCGATCTGGGCGTGCTGTTCGACATCGAAGGCTTTGTGCTGAACGACAAGCTGAACCTGACGCCGCCCGCCCCGCTGTTCCGCCGCATTCCACAGGCGCAAAACAACATTCGTTCGATTGTGGTGTACCACGACCAACCGCTGGAGCTGATGCAGGTTTCCGAAGTGATGGAAGGCCTGCTGCTGGAATACGCCGACAGCATGCTGCGTTATAAGGGGATTTTGTCGATCAAAGACGAGCCGCGCCGGTTGTTATTCCAGGGCGTACAACGGCTGTATAACGCCGACTGGGATCGCGAGTGGCTGCCCGACGAGGAACGCCGCAGTACGCTGGTGTTTATTGGCGTGGACTTACCGGAAGAGACGATCCGGGAGCGGTTTGCCGGGTTGGGTTGAGATAGCGACGGTGCGCATTGCACCAGCCAAAGGGTAAGTGAAAGCTTGCCCTTTTTCGTTAACGGGACCAGATCCCAACGTTGGCCTCCAATGGAGATGAATATTCAACGCTCCTGGTGGTGGTCTCTTAAAAATAAAATACTTTTAAAAAAAATTATTACAAAAGGTACATCTTGCAATATGAACATCTGCACCTGTAAAAATAAAAAAAGAAATAATTAACAAATTAACTATTAAAAAATAAAAAGGCAAATCAGACATTAATTAAATGTTAAGATTATTAACCATTCATGTTGACAACAAACAACACAGCAGCTAGTGTTATTCCGCCATTGAGGAGCATAATAAAAATCTCATTCAACCAGGGAAGAATAATGGACACCAAACCATTTAATTAATAGCTAAGGAAATTCCCACCATGATTTCACAATCACAAATCACCCGCTATCAGGTTATTCTTGATGGTGAGGACACGGGTAGCTTTTGCTCAGAGAAGTCACTATTAGATAACTTTGAAAGTAAAGGTATCGATATTCCACATTTATGTCGCGCGGGAAAATGCGGCTGTTGCAAAATGTTGTTAGTCAAAGGTGAAGTGCGTCATGGAAAACAAAGCGCCTTGGCCGAAGATGAGCTTGAGGAAAATATTATATTAGCTTGCTGTACCTATCCGCTGTCGGATATTGAAGTCGAACTCTACTAAAAAAAGGATTCTTTCCGTGAGTATAATTGAAACAACCCTGAAAAAATGGGATCGTGCTGCTATTGTCCGTTCCCGTCCGCGTCGCATACTTAATGAGCAAGATTACCAATCCAGGCAATACTTCCCTACAGAACGCCTACCGCTTTGCATGCACCCGCGCGTGACTGCGTTGGGTGACGAAGCGCTGCGCTATATTCAGGTCCAAACGCTTTATCACTATCTGAATGGTATTGCCAACATTGAGCTGGATATTATTAATGACTCAACCTACAAGCTGTACAAAAATACCGCCGGTGTCGATTTCCCCGCGGATATGCGCCTGGATGCATTAACCGTCGTTGTAGATGAGTCCTATCATGCTCTGGTCGCACTAGACCTTATCAATCAGGTCGAACATATGACGGGCATAACGCCGCTGAGCATGCCGAAAGATACCGAAGCGTCCTTCGCGCTCGCGCTCGCGCTCGGTCAGACCCTGGACGAACACCGAGAATTACTCCGGCTTGTGTGCGTTTCCCTGTCAGAACAGGCGTTAACTACCGATCTCATCGATGTCATCGACAATGAAGATATTTTCCCCTCCTTCTATCTGATCATGAAAGACCATGTCGCGGACGAAGGCCGACACGCCCGCTTTTCTCAACAGATACTTGGGCATATATGGCGCCACAGCGATACGCATGTAAAAGAGGCCATGAAACGCCCCATCCTGACCTTTATTGAACACTATACGACAGATGCCATCGCTAAAGAATTTAGCGCCCGGATGTTAGGTCATTTGAATATGGATACAGAAGCCATCGTTGCCGTCATCCACGACACTTACCCACCTACCGACGCCAAACCATGGGAAACCAATAATATTGTTACTCAGCAGATGCTGCTGGCGCTGGATAAAGCGGGCATACTCGAAGACCTGCCTATTTCACAAATAACTCAGGCATAGAACCGAAAAACAGAATAAAAACTGGGTATCAGCACCGGATGCTCACGTTACACGATTACTAGGAAGCCAATGTGGAACTACTAAACATAGTATTCTCAGGTGATATCCATTGCGGGGAAACGCTCACCTCAGAAATAAAAGAATATGGTCATCATATTTACCCGTTATCCTCATCCCCTCTGCCGGCCGGAAAAATCGACCTGATAATAACAACAGAAAATCATCAGGATAAATTACAACGACTACAAAAATTATCTGAAAACGTTCTGGTGATATCGTCCAACAAAGAAATAATCACCGATATTGATAGTTTACAAAAACAAGAATACTTATCTCTGTACTTTGTTCAAAAAGAAAAAATCGGCTACCTGTGCGGCAGCCTGGCACCCGATGCCAAACATAACCAACGGAATAACGCGACACAGCTGAAAGACTTAATCTGCGACATAGTGGTCTCTCTGTCGCGTGGCATACCGCCTGACAATATCAGTTTGCCTCCTTGCATTGGCCAAAAATATTATTCCGCGTCGCCAGAACGTCTGCGCGCTTTGATCGTCACGCTTTTACAACGGCTGGGTGACCAAACCCAAGGGCGTTGCGCGACCGATATCTGTTTCATCACCTGGCGGAAAGAGGCTGACTTCTATACTCTTGCCGAAGACCAGGTCAGGCCGGAGAATCAAAACCTGCGGCATTTCCTCTTCAATGAAACCGGCATTCTCAAACAAAACCGATACGCGCAAACCAATGCGATAATCTCCCTGGCCCCCGCCGGTGATGGCGTGTTGGTCACGGTGACCGGGGACGATTCGCGTTTCCAACGCTTCACCGACTATCTGGACGCGCTGCTCAGCTCTCAGAACGATCCCGCTACCGCGTCGCTGGTCGTTTCTCCCGATGAAATACGCCAGTTGACGTCCTTCAATAATACTGCGGATGTGACTCTGCTTTCCCAGGATATTGTCACCCTGTTTCGTCGTACGGCGGCGGCAAATTCGGCGCTTATCGCCTTGCATACCGACGAGAGAGAATACAGCTACGGTGAGCTGGATGACGCCTCTGACAGAATGGCTTGCTGGCTGCTCGAACACCGCTGCGACGTAGACGGCCACGACGTTATCGCCGTATCCATGCAGAAATCCGCCCTGCTGCCGATCGTGATGCTGGGTATCCTGAAAAGTAATAAGACCTATGTTCTGCTCGACCCACAGGCCCCGTCAACCCGCAATCAGAATATCCTTGATGACGTGCAACCCACGCTGATCCTGGCCGATACCACTCTGCAGGCAGGGGACGCGCCGTGCATTGATCCGGCAACCATTAACTACCAGGAAATGACCCTGCCGGCGTTACATCTCCCCCAGCAATCAGATAGCCTGGCTTACCTCTGTTACACTTCGGGCACCACAGGCAAAGCCAAGGGCGTCATGATCACCCGCGAGGGGCTTGCCAATGTCGCGCAAAACCATCGCGACTTCATGCGGTTGGAAACCGGCAGTAAAGTCCTGTCGATTGCCTCTCTGGGCTTTGACGCTTTTGGCTGGGATGTTTATGGCGCCTTGATCAGCGGATCAACGCTCTACCTCGCCCCTACGGCACTGCATACCGAAACCGATGCCTTATTCCGTTACCTCGCTCGGCACAAGGTGAACCATATCACCATTACCCCGGCCATCCTTGAGTTGCTGCCGCGTGAAGCCTGGTGCGGATTAAAATCGATGATTGTAATGGGCGATGCGCCGCCGGCGGATGTGGTGGCTTGGTGGGCGGCGCAGACTCGCCTGTGCAACGGCTATGGCCCGACAGAAGCCACCATCGCTACCTCTCTGTGCGAATATCAGCCCGGCGTTGCCTGGAACTGCATTGGCAAACCGCTAAAGAATTACCGCTGCCATATCCTGGATACGCACAATAATCTGCAACCCCTCGGCTTTGAGGGTGAATTGTGCATCGCCGGCCACGGCCTTGCCCGTGGTTATTTGAATCAGCCCGAATTGACCGGCGAAAAATTCATCACATTGGACCTACCCACCAGTCAGGGTAAAGAACGCATTTACAAAACGGGCGATATCGCCAAATGGGATAAACAGGGCAATATTATTTTTGTTGGCCGCAAAGACCATCAGGTCAAGATCCGCGGCGTGCGGATCGAAATTGGCGAAGTGGAAACGGCCATTCGCACCCATCCGCAGGTAGAAAGCGTGTGCGTGGTAGCCAAACCGCAAACCGCCAGCAAAGCACTGGTGGCGTTTGTGCAAGCGTCGTCGCCGACCCTGACCGCCGATGCCTTGCGGCATTCGCTGGCCCCCCTGCTGCATGCCGCCGCCATTCCGACCGTTTTCGTTTTCTTGCCTGCATTGCCGTTGACCACCAATGGCAAAGTGGCACGCCAACAGTTGGAAAACTGGGTTATAGAAGACAATGACAACGATATAGCGCTGCCGGAAACCGAAACGGAAGTGATCCTGGAACGCATTGTGACCGAAGCCATCGGCTGTGCCCGCGCCGACGTCACGCAAGACTTTATCTGCCTGGGCGCACACTCGCTTACCATGAGTAAAATCGTTTCGCTTGTCGCCCGGGATTTGTGCTGTCGTCTGAATATCGCCGACCTTTTCCAAAACAATACAATACGTAAGCTGGCTGAATATATCGAGAATAAGTCGGTCTCCGCAGACAAAGCCGTCCCCATCGGCGAACAACGCCGTGCGGCGCTCAACCCCCAGCAAAATTTACTGTGGTACCTGAGCGCGCTGAATCCTGATGATTGCAGTTATAACCTGCCCATTGCGGTGGAGATCCGCGGGCCGCTAAATCTTTCGCTGTTCGAGCAGGCCATCAATTTCATTTATGAA
Organism: Serratia sp. S4; assembly: GCF_000347995.1. Taxonomy (NCBI): domain Bacteria; kingdom Pseudomonadati; phylum Pseudomonadota; class Gammaproteobacteria; order Enterobacterales; family Yersiniaceae; genus Serratia; species Serratia sp. S4. Next base: position 582,721 of record NZ_KB661120.1, on the reverse strand, counting down.
AAACATGAAAGCCTGCGTACTCAATTCGGCGAGGATCAGGGTATCGCCTATCAGCATGCGCTGCCGCATATTCCCATTAACCTTGCCGGGCATATTCTCACCGGGCAGCATCCACCTCTGGAAGACAGAGTGAAACAGCTTTGCGCCGTCCCCTTCGATATTACCCGCCACCCGCCGGTCACCCTGCGTTTGGTGCAGTACCATGACCAGCACCACGTGTTAGTCTGGGTGAAACATAACATTCTGACCGATGCCTGGAGTGAGGACCTCATCCTCAACGATCTTTGGCGGCAATATAATCACCTGTGCAGCGGGGGCCTCTACGCCCTGCCGGCGCCAGAGGTTCAAACAATTGATATCGTCAATGATGCCGGGGCCCCCCGCCTTGAGAGCGATATCGCCTACTGGCAGCAAAAATTGCACGCGTGCAGAGAGTTGGATTTACCCTTAGACATGCCTCGCCCCCTGGCGCCGACGCATGCCGGCGAACGCATATGCCGTCGGTTAGATCCCGCTATCGCGGGGCTACTGGAACAGCGCGCCAAGGTATTAGGCGCGACCCCCTTCGTTTTACTTACCGCAGCGCTGACCTATCTGCTGAGCAAATACACCAATCAGGACGATATTGTCATTGGCAGCGCCATCGCCGCGCGCGACAATCTTTACCTGGAGCAGGTAAGCGGATTCCACGTCAATACCGTGCCGTTGCGTACGGTGCTGAGCGCGGGCGACACCCTGGCAACCCTGGTCGGTAAAATGACGGAAACCTGCACTGGATCCTATCGGCACCAACAGCTGTCCTTCGACCGCATTCTCCACCAGCTTGATTATGAGCGCGTATCGAACAAAAATCCGTTGTTCCAAATTATGGCCATTTTGCAAAACGCCGGGGACGTATGCCAGGCGGGCCTCCATGACTGTTCATTGAAAAAATTGCCAGTGTCTTCGGGTTTCTCAATGTTCGACATGACCTGGAATTTCAGCCTGACTGCAGACGGCATCAGCATTGAGCTTGATTACGCCAGCGAGTTGTTCCACGCCGCCAGATTACAGATGATGCTGAACAATTATGAACAGGTGCTGCATCAGCTGCTAACGCAATCCCCCTCAATGGCACTTGCCGCCATTAACCCTCTCAGCGAGGCAGAGCAATCCCGACTTTTACAGCTGGCGAGCAATACGACACAGAGTGCGCGCGGGACGCTGATCGAGCAAATTCACGACCTGGCACGCAGGCAGCCGAATTTACCGGCGGTGAGCTGCGAAAAAGAGAGTTACAGCTATGAGCAACTGTGGCACCTCTCAGAGCATATCGCCCATTATCTGAGTGAGCTGGACAGCAACGCGTTTTCTGTCGGCATCATGATGGAAAAGAGCTGTAGGGTGGTGGCGCTGATCCTCGGTGCACTCAAGGCCGGCAAATACTATATTCCCATCGACGTCCATTACCCGGCAGATCGCGTGCGGTACATGATTGACAATGCGCGAACGAGAATCCTGGTCACTGACGAAGCAAACGCCGCGCTGCCGGCGGACTGCCCGCACGCGACTTTCGAGTCAATACTGTCTGCCCGCCCCGCCGTTGAGCAAACGCGTTCGAACAGGGAAGAGGATCCGCTGGCTTACATCATGTATACCTCCGGCTCTACCGGTAACCCGAAAGGCGTGATGATTAGCCACAGCAATCTGAACAATTTCACCAATGACTTTGCCGACAGACTGGCCCTGGGGCCTGCTGACAAGATGTTGAGCCTGACGAGCATCAGTTTCGATATTTTCGGCCTGGAGCTGTTTTGCTCTTTGGTCTCGGGCGCCCATGTCGTGCTGTGCCCACGGGAAACCGCAATGGATCCTGTCAGGCTTTATCATTTTATCGAGCAGCAGCAACCCAGCGTCATTCAGGCGACCCCTACCGTCTGGGGTACCATCGTCAGCCATTTACCGGCAGCTGGCAGCCGGACGTTGACGGTGCTGTGCGGCGGTGAAAAAATGCCCGTCGCGCTGCTTTCACAGCTGCGGCGTATCGCCACTCAGGTGCTGCAGGTCTATGGGCCGACGGAAACCACCATCTGGTCAACCTGCGCCGATCTGACCTTTGAGGGCAACAGTACCTGCATCGGCACACCGATAAACATGACTGAGGCCTTCATCATGGACTCGGCCGGCGGCCTGGTGCCCAGCGGCACTTACGGCGAGCTTTGCCTGGGCGGCGCCAGCGTATCTCCGGGCTACTGGAACAACGGTGTGCTGAGCGCCCAGGCGTTCGTCAAACGCCAGGTCCTTGGCAGCGTCCGTTACCTGTATAAAACCGGCGACATCGCGCGTTTCGACAGCCGCGGGCAATTGGAATATCTGGGCCGTAACGATCACCAGGTAAAAATTCGCGGCCATCGCATTGAGCTCAGCGAGATTGACCTTAATTTATCCTCCATGGATAGCATCGCGCATGCCTTGAGTCTGATCGTCGGAGAAGGGAATAACGCCAGGATCGTCAGTTATCTGCAAATGGCACCCGGCGCGGAGTTAAACGAGAAATCCGTGCGCGCGGCGTTAAAGAGCAGGCTGCCCAACATCATGATCCCCTCCAGCTTTATGGTACTGTCCGCTTTCCCGCTGACCAACAACAACAAGATCGACGTTCGCAGGCTTCCTGCCCCGACGATAACCTACTCGGCCTCCGAAACGGACTACGTGCCACCGGCCAGCGAGGCGGAACGCGCCATGCAGGAGATCTGGCAGACCGTGTTGCTGCAGGAACACATCAGCGTGACGGACAGTTTTTTCAGCCTGGGCGGCAACTCGCTACAGATCCCACGGCTATTGCACGCCATTCGCCAGGCGATGCACATTTCTCTCACTATTCGCGAATTCATCCTGCACAGCCAAATTCGCGAGCTGACTGCGCTGATGCTCACCAAAACCAGGGAGGAAGCACATGGAGTGCATTGAGGTGACCTACCGCGGCCAGCGCCACCGGGTGCATCACCATGAGCGGATCCCGCTGTCCACCATGCTTAAATTCGGCAACAACCCAACCAATATCTACGGCGTGGCGCCGGCGAGCACGGCGCCCTTGCGCTACGGCGATTCGCTGGCCAGCGTAGAGCATGGGGGGACATGCAATGCCTCCCTTATCTCTTTGGTGCCGCATTGTCACGGTACCCACACGGAGTGCGTCGGGCACATCATGCCTGGCGAACATAACGTGGCAGAGTTGGTTTTCGAGCCATTCATTGCCGCCACGCTGATTCGAGTGCCGCTGCGAAGGGCGGGCGAAATGTCGGAAACTTATAATGCGAGCGCCCGGAGAACGGACCTGATCATTACCCGTGCGGCGATCGACGATGCCCTGTCGCAGGTGGCGCCGCATTATCTTCAGGCGTTGGTGATCGCCGCCAAAGCGCCGAGCTGGCGGCTGGCGGATGAAATACCGCCTTATTTCAGCCACCAGGCGATGGCGCGCATCGTTGAGCTTGGCGTTCATCACCTGTTGGTTGATGTGCCTTCGATCGACCGATTGCACGATGGCGGCAGGATGGACAACCACCGCTGCTTTTGGGGAATGGGCCTGCCAGCAACGGAGGCGCGCACAAGATTGCGCTGCTCCGTAACGGAAATGGCGCAGGTCTCGCCGGCAACCCCGGTCGGCAGCTATTTCCTGTCATTGCATTTGCCAGATTGTTCGGGCGACGCCCTCCCCAGCAAGCCCATTTTGTTTCCGTTCTCCCGAGGGAATGACGCAGCATGAATTACTCAAGTTATTTGCAGTTAAATCAGCTACTCGCTTTGCAGCAACCGGCCTCGCCGCCGAGTGAACACCGCAACGAAAACCTCTTTATCATTACGCATCAGACGTACGAACTGTGGTTCAAACAGCTGATCGATGAGCTCCACTGCCTTATCGATCAGATAGAAAACGGCGACATAGCCGCCGCTAACAACGGGCTGATCCGCATCAACGCCATCACGAAAACCGTGGTGAACCAGATTGAGGTGATTTTCACGCTGAAATTCCATGAGTTTCAAAAATTTCGCGGTTACCTCGGTTCCGCCAGCGGATTTCAGTCCTACCAATTTGCGGGCATTGAGGCGCTGTTGGGTAAAGCGAACGGTAAAAAGTTGCAGCAGTACGGTGAAGATCCGGCCATTCAGAAAATGCTTGGAGCGATCATTCGCCCAATTTCGCTCTGGCAAGCGGTTCGACGCCATTTGCTTCTGCTCAACGATCGCCAGGGACAGCAGGCCGAGTCCTTCAAGGCCATCATAAAAACCGTACTGGAGGAAGCTTCCTGCGAGTCACTGTTGCTCAATCAGCTGCTGGATCTGGACTCGCTGCTGCAGGAATGGCGCTATCGGCACGTCAAGCTGGTGGAAAGAACCATCGGCCAACGAAAAGGCACCGGCGGATCCGCCGGTTCCGACTACCTGAAATCCACGCTGTTTACACCGATCTTTGACGAACTGTGGGAGGCGATCAACTGATCGCCTTAACCGGAAACCAGGGGATCGCGCGATCCCCTTTCCCTTCATCCTGAACGGCGATTAACCTGCCATGCATACTATACAATCCCGGGGAACTGATCGGTGCCTGAAAGCGCTGACCCCCACACGTCAGGGTAAATTGCGACTGATTTGCTTTCCTCATGCCGGAGGGAGTGCCGGCATCTTCCGTGCCTGGAGCTGCCTGCTGCACCCTGACATCGAACTGTTCGCCATACAATATCCCGGGCGCGAAGACCGGGCGGACGAAGTGCCAGCGTGCCAGCACCGCAGGCTGGTGACCGAACTGCAGCAGGCTCTGGCCCCCCTGCAGGACAAACCCTGCGTCTTTTTCGGCCACAGCCTTGGCGGCAGACTGGCATTGGCGACCGCGCTCTCAGCCAGGTTGTCGCCCATAATGTTGATCGCATCCGCCTGCTCCACGCCCTACGTAGCAAAGCACGGTCATTTGCTGCGCATGACGCGCGACGCGCTGATTGAAACACTTCACGAATCTGGGCAAACAGGTGAAATCACCGACGAAAGCGCCGAGCTGCTTGACGCCTATTTGCCGCTTATCCGTGCCGATCTCCTGCTTGCCAGTCAGATTATTTTCCCACGGGAAACTCATTTCCCGATCCCGCTGGCGGTTTTTTATGGCGAGGACGATCTTTGGGTCGACAGGCAGGATCTGGCGGATTGGCGGTTGCTGGCCGGGGGCGAAGTGCATGAACAACGCTTCCCCGGCAGGCACCTCTTTTTGAACGAACAGCGCAATGCGGTGATAGAAGCGCTTCATGCCTTGCTGGCGGGCCCGCTGAGCGCCCCGCCAACGCCCTGCTGAGGGTTACGCCTGCTCGCTATTGCGTTTACCCAATGTGACGGTGCGTTCACCACGCACCACGGTCAACGCCAGCAGCAGCGCGCAGGCGCTACTCGTCATCAGTACGATGCCCGGCCGCTGCGCCAACCCGGCCAGCACCAGCCCCGCCGCCAGCATCAGGTAGTACATCAGGCCAAGGATTGCGCCCGCGGTGCCCATGCAATCCTTATAATTTCGCAGCGCCCGCGCCAGAATATTTGGGATCGCGATGCCGTAGGCCATCACCACCAGCATCATCGGCAGCACGAACCACAGCTTATCTTCCAACAGGAACACCAGGCCGCCGCCGATCAACGCCAATACGCAGGCCAGCATCAGCAGTGGCGTAAACAGCCACTGTTTGGCGATGAGAAACTTGTTGATTGCCGCGCCGATCCCGACGCCGGCGGCCAGCACCAACCCGGTATAGCCAAACCACTGCGGCGGAAGGCCCAGCGCTTCAAACCGAAACGGTGCCAGTTGGTAATAGCTGAACATGCAGACGTTGAACAGGGCCACCAGCCATGCGCTGCGCCAGATATCGCCGTCTTTCACCATTCTGCCAAACGTGCCGAAGAAGGAGCTTTTCACCACCTGCGGCGGGCGCGTTTCCGGCAACTGCCATGCGGCATAGGCCAGCAGCAAGGCGGCCAACGCCGCCAGCCCGGCAAACACCCCCTGATAACCCCAGTAATGGGTTAACAGGGCGCCGCTCAGCACCCCCACCGCAGGGCTGAGCGCCATCGCAATCCCCATCACGGAAAACACCCGCGCCAGCTCATAACCGTCGAACCGATCGCGAATGGCAGTCTGGGTGCCTACGGACCCCACCGCTGCACCAAACGCCGCCAGTACCCTGGCCGCCAACAGCAGGGTAAAGCCGGTGCTGAAGATGGCGATGATCGACGCCAGCAGATACAGCGCCAAACCGGCCAAAATGGTGGGGCGCCGGCCGATCACGTCACACAAACGGCCCCAGATGACAACCCCGAAAGCAAAAGCGAAAAAGTAACAGGACAGGGTTTGCGCCGCGACCTCCGCGCTGACGTGAAAACCGTCGGCAATGTGCGTGAGCGCCGGGCTATAGATCGTTTCCACAATTTGGGGAAACATCATCATCAGTGTCGCCAGGGTAAGGGTCAGTCTGCGTTGCATGGTACATCCCGTATCCATAAAGAAAGTAGGCCACAAAGTAGCACCTTCCCCACCCTGGCCATTACAATATAAAAGACAAAAAACTTATAAAATCGGACAGACTTATGGCATGGCTCAGCGCACAGGATGAATTTGATCCCGATGCTATCAACAATAGCGTGTTAGGCATTGCGGCCGAGCTGGCACAACATGATTCCGGGCCGCACTGGCACAACATGGGGCAGTTGCTGTTCAGCCAACGGGGCTGTATGCGCATCACGCTCAATGAAAGCATTTGCCTCCTGCCGCCGGCGCGCATTGCCTGGATCCCACCGTTGGTGGTGCACCGTGTTCAGGTTACCGGCGTGGCGGGTTATCGCTCGGTTTATCTCGACAACCACCGCTACCCCGGCCTTTCGCCCCATCTGGAAGTGCTGTCGGCCTCTTCTTTGCTGCGGGAAGTGCTGGAGCGGATCGCCCTCGCCGACTTTACCACCCAGTGGGAAAGCGGCCCCAGCGCCAATATTCTTGCCGTATGCCTGGACGAAATACGGCATGCACAGCGCGAACTGACCTTATTGCCGCTGCCCAAGGACCGCCGCTTACGACAACTGGCCGGCATGGAGGAAGTACCGCCGCTCAATGAGCTGGCGCGCTACAGCGGCGCTTCGGAGAAAACCATCAGCCGTATCTTTCGTAAGGAGACCGGATTGAGCTACCAGCAGTGGCGCCAGCAATGGCGTTTGATCAAAGCCATTGAGCTGCTGGCGGAGGGATACGGCCTGTCAGATATCGCCGGTAAGCTTGAATTCTCCAGCGACAGCGCCTTCTCAACCTTCTTTAAAAATATGACCGGCAGTTCGCCGCGCGCCTATATGCTGATCCGCCGTTAACCGCGCGCCTTCTCTGCCAACCAATAAGGCCCCGTCGCCACCGAATCACGCAGCATCAGGCTGGCCGGGAAAGTGGGGCGCTTGCTCAGTTCGCCGCCGTCCAGCATCGACACCAGCCGATGGATGGTTTCCTTAATCATTTCGGACACCGGCATTTTCATGCTGGAGAGTGAGGGAATGGTATAAGGGGCCAGTGGAATATCATCGAAACCTATCACCGACACGGCGGACGGCACCGGGATTTGGCATTCCGCCAGCCGCTTGATGGCGCCGATGGCCATCTCGTCGTTGCTGGCAACAATCGCGCTAAAGGCGTGGTCGCCGGCCAACAGCTTATCGACCGCCGCCATGCCGCTTTGCGCGTTCCACTTCCCTTCGACAATCAGCGCGTCTTTTACGCCAATATCATGTTCCGCCAGCGCAGATTTGTAGCCTGAGAGCCGCTCCAGCCCGGTGGGGGAATCCAGCGAACCGGTGATAAAAGCGATATCGCGATGCCCCCGCTCGATTAGCTGCTGCACCGCCGTCACGCTGGCGGCGTGTTGATCGCTGAAGATGCAGTAGCTGTCGTTAAGCCTGAGCCGACGGTTGATGACCAGGATCGGCTGCTTGTGCCGGGAGATGATCTCGTCCATTTCGCTAATCGACAGAAAACGCGGGTAGATGATCACGCCGTCGCAGCGCATATCCAGCAGGTATTCAATGGCGGCTTTTTCTTCTGCGGCGGTGTGCTTGCCGTCCGCCAAAATCAACTGGCGGCCGTGCTCTTCCATGATGCGCGCCGACTGAAACATCAGCTCGCTGAAGTAGTTACCGCTGTACAGCGTATTGGTCACCACCAGCCCGATGGTCTGGGTGGTTTTGGTCGCCAGATTACGCGCCAGCAGATTGGGCCGGTAACCCGTTTCGGCGATGGCTTTGTCCACCCGTTCACGCTTCTCCGGGCTGACGTAGCCGCTGCCGGACAACACGCGGGACACCGTCGCTTTCGACACGCCCGCCCTGTTCGCTACCTCAAGTATTGTTGCCATCTCTGCGCCGTCAAAGTCGATTGAGTCAGCGCAGTCTACCCAAGACGCCCCCTGTTTGAAATGTTTTCACACCCGCTTCCGTCGCCACCCTTGAACCAAAAGTGACCGCCATCACGAAACAAAAAACCAAAAAATCATAATTCTTGCCACCAAACAAATATCACATCATGATTTTGTGAAACCGGTTTCTTGTGGGCGTTTCATTCAGATGGAACGGCGGATCGCCCAGGCAATAAAAGTTCGCCTTTGGGCAATCCGAATTCCTATCTAAAGAGACGATAATTCCATGCCGAAGAATTACGCAGAGATCTCACCCGCTATCGTGAAGGCGCTGGGTGGCCTCACCAATATTGAAGCCGTGACCCACTGCATGACCCGCCTGCGGTTCGTGGTGAAAGACAAGGCTCTGATCGACACCCCGGCGCTGAAAGCCATTAATGGCGTATTGGGCGTGGTGCACAGCGGTGAGCAATGCCAGGTAATCATCGGCAATGAAGTGTCGAAGGCTTATCAGGCGGTGCTGGCGCTAGGCATGCCGGGTAACACCCCCACCGCCACTCCGGCAAAACGCAAAATCACCCTGAAAGGCATTGGTGCCGGCATTCTCGACGCCCTGATCGGCACCATGTCACCGTTGATCCCGGCCATCATCGGCGGTTCGATGGTGAAACTGCTGGCGATGATCCTGGATATGTTCGGCGTGTTCGAAAAAGGCTCGTCGACCCTGGTGATACTGAACGTGATTGGCGACGGCGCGTTCTTCTTCCTGCCGGTGATGGTGGCCGCCTCTGCGGCGCTGAAATTCAAAACCAACATGTCACTGGCAATCGCCATTGCCGGGGTGCTGCTGCACCCCAACTTTATCGACCTGATGGCCAAGGCGGCGCAGGGCCAGGCGGTGGAGTTTGCCTACATCCCGGTGACGGCGGTGAAATACACCTACACGGTGATCCCCGCGCTGGTGATGACCTGGATATTGTCGTACATCGAGCGCTGGGTTGACCGCATCACCCCGGCGGTGACCAAGAACTTCCTTAAGCCGATGCTGATTGTGCTGATTGCCGCGCCGATCGCGATAGTGTTTATCGGCCCGGTCGGCATCTGGATCGGCAGCGGGATTTCGGCGCTGGTGTACACCGTGCATGGTTATCTGGGCTGGCTTTCCGTCGCCATTATGGGGGCCATTTGGCCGCTGCTGGTGATGACCGGCATGCACCGCGTATTCACGCCAACCATCATCCAGACCATCGCCGAAACCGGCAAAGAGGGCATGGTGATGCCTTCGGAGATTGGTGCCAACCTGTCGCTCGGCGGCTCTTCGCTGGCGGTGGCGTTCAAAACCAAGAACCGCGAACTGCGCCAGACCGCCTTGGCCGCCGCCGCTTCCGCCATTGTCGCGGGCATTTCCGAACCGGCGCTGTACGGCGTGGCGGTGCGACTTAAACGCCCGTTGATCGCCAGCCTGATCAGCGGTTTTATCTGCGGTGCCGTCGCCGGTCTCGGTGGGTTGGCCAGCCATTCGATGGCTTCGCCCGGCCTGTTCACCAGCGTGCAGTTCTTCGACCCGACCAACCCGATGAGCATTGTCTGGGTCGGCGGCGTGATGGTGCTTGCCGTGGTGCTGTCATTCGTGCTCACGCTGCTTTTGGGCTTCGAAGACATCCCGGAAAGCGAAGAGGCTCAAACCGCGCCCCCGGCCCCCGCGACGAATACCGTTAACGCTGCGAATACCCAATGAAGCACTATTTAAGTTACAGAGGATTTCATGTCTGATTCGACATTCCCGCAAGGGTTTTTATGGGGCGGCGCCTTGGCCGCCAACCAGTCTGAAGGTGGCTATCTGGAGGGCGGAAAAGGGCTGACCACGGTCGATATGATCCCGCATGGCCCCAACCGCATGCCGGTAAAACTCGGCCTGGAAAAGCGCTTTACCCTGCGTGAAGACGAGTTTTACCCAAGCCACGACGCCATTGATTTTTACCACCGCTACCGCGACGACATTGCGCTGATGGCGGAGATGGGCTTTAGCGTATTCCGCACCTCTATCGCCTGGAGCCGGATTTACCCGAACGGCGACGAGCTGACGCCCAACCCGGAAGGCATCGCCTTCTACCGCAGCCTGTTCGAAGAGTGCCGCAAATACGGCATCGAGCCGCTGGTGACCCTGTGCCATTTCGACGTGCCGATGCACCTGGTGACCGAATACGGCTCCTGGCGCAGCCGCAAGATGGTGGAGTTTTTCACCCGCTATGCCCGCACCTGTTTTGAAGCCTTCGACGGGCTGGTGAAATACTGGCTCACCTTCAACGAGATCAACATTGTGCTGCACAGCCCGTTCTCCGGCGCAGGATTAGTGTTTGAGGCGAACGAGAACCCCGAGCAGGTAAAATACCAGGCCGTGCACCACGAACTGGTGGCCAGTGCGCTGGCGACGCGCATCGCGCACGAGGTGAACCCCGCCAACCAGGTGGGCTGTATGCTGGCCGGCGGCAATTTCTACCCCTGGTCCAGCAAGCCGGAAGACGTGTGGGCCGCGCTGGAGAAAGACCGCGAGAACCTGTTCTTTATCGATGTGCAGGCCCGTGGTGCCTACCCTTCTTACTCTGCCCGGGTGTTCCGCGAGAAAGGCGTGAGCATCGCGATGGAAGAAGGCGACAGCGAGATCCTGAAGAATACCGTCGATTTTGTCTCTTTCAGCTATTACGCCTCGCGCTGCGCTTCTGCCGATATGAACGACAACAACAGCAGCGCCGCCAACGTGGTGAAATCCCTGACCAATCCGCATATTCCGCGCAGCGACTGGGGCTGGGGTATCGACCCACTGGGTTTGCGCATCACCATGAACATGATGTACGACCGCTACCAAAAACCGCTGTTCCTGGTGGAAAACGGCCTGGGCGCGCACGACGAGTTCAATGCCGACGGCGAGATAGCCGACGATTACCGCATCAGCTACCTGCGGGAACACATCCGCGCCATGGCCGACGCCATCGCCGACGGCGTGCCGGTGATGGGTTACACCACCTGGGGCTGCATTGACCTGGTGGCGGCTTCGACCGGCGAAATGAGCAAGCGCTATGGCCTGGTTTACGTCGACCGCGACGACAACGGCAACGGCACCCTCGCCCGCACGCGCAAGAAGTCTTTCTGGTGGTACAAACGAGTGATTGCCAGTAATGGGGCCGATTTGGGGTAGGTTGGGTACGATAAAGGCAGCTAAAGGCGATTATTGCGAGCCGTATTCCAGATTGGGCAGTAAGCCCCTGTAATTCTGTACAGGCTGTTTTTTAGCCTTTTTGTCAGCGCTATAGTCTGTTGGCTGCGGCACAATCCGCAGCCGGAGTTAGCGTTCCGAATCCCCCAACCCTGTCCGAATATGGTATAAATTCGGCATGCCGATGCGCACCCAAACAATGGTGGCTCGGGTGGTGCTTCCTCCGGGAAGGCCGGGATCCGTTGGGGCCGGTTACGCTAACTCCGCTCGAGCTACCACCCCGAGTTTAGCGTCTCTTCTGGTAGCGGTATTTCTCTCCCCAATGGAAATGACCGATATGGAAAACACCTCTCCAACAAGCACACCTGAAACAGCGCCAAGCACCCTCACCCTCTATCGCCAACTCTTCATTCAGCTCGATCTCAGCACCCTAGATTCAACACAACTTTTAGACCTTGCCGCCCTCTCCGCCGAGCAGGCCGAAGGACTCTGCCACGGCCTGATGCTGTTCGGTGAACTTATGCAAAAGCACCCGCAACCTGACGACACCCAGTGGGAACAGCTAACTCACTACCTCAACGCGACGGCTCACTTGGTGCCAGCACTTTGCAACCTCTATGGCCGCGCGCTGCGTGAGATGGAGTGCCAGAGCTGATAAGTTAAAATAAAAGCCAAAATCAATAATAAGAACGGCATTAGTTTTGTGCCGTTCTTATCACTCCGGTAAATCTTATAGATCTGACTGACATATCACGATAAACACATTCACGAAGGTAGGCATTTCCCCCGTGGCCTGGCATAGTTAACGCATTCGATAAATCGATGAGTTAACTGCTGGATAACGACGCATGGCCGCTGGCAGCACGCAAACGCATTGATCAGAATCTGTTCTGCAATGAGGGAAATGTTTTGGCTATTAAGATCGCGATGTTATCTTCTAAAGAGGCTGTTTTAGACGCAATCAAGGAATATAACAACCAAGGTTATGATAATTTCCTTAAAAAAAATAAAATTGAAAAAATAAGAACACACAAGGTCCGTTATAATAAATCTCTGTACGACATTAATGGGATCGCTACAGCAGCTTATATTCTCCAACTTGGAGAACCGTCAGAGAAAATAAAATTCAGTGTTAATTTAGAAATAATCATCCAAGCGTTTAAAAACCTTGGCTTCGAGGTGGTTGAGACACCGCACCCTCTGCAGAAATTAGAAAAAGGTGAGCTTTACAAACGTAAAGACCTCCACGACCTCTATGGCGGGCAAGAGCAGGGCGGAATATCGACACCCAAAGAATTCCCCGTTATCTTCATTTTTACTGGCGAAGCTGGCGAAACTCATGGGTACAAAGACGGATGGTCTAACGACGACCACTTTTCCTACACGGGAGAAGGCCAAAACGGTGATATGGCGTTTACCAACGGTAATAAACATATCCGAGACCATAAAGATAATGGTAGGGATATACTTTTATTTGAATATAATAAAAAACGTACTGGCGTAAAATTTGTTGGATTGTTTGAGTGCGATTCATGGAATTACACCCAATGTCTAGATACCGAGAAAAAAATGAGGCAAGGGATCGTTTTTAATTTATTCCGGGTATCTTCCGCTCAAGACGTTGACAATGACACCACTACATCAGAAATAGACCAAAAGAAAGAAACGCTCGAGCAGCTACGTGCCAAGGCCATAAAATCATCCATGATGACGGGCCAGCGTAAAGAAAGTGACAGCAAGAACTCTTGGTTCAAGCGCAGCGAGGACGTGAAAAAATACGTACTGCAACGCGCCAATGGCATCTGTGAGTCATGCGATAAACCGGCTCCGTTCATGAAAAAGAATGGCGAACCCTACCTGGAGCCTCACCACACAAAACGCCTAGCCGATGAAGGCCCCGATCACCCTCAGTGGGTTGGCGCTATCTGCCCTACCTGCCACCGTCGGATACACAGTGGAGCTGATGGGAAAGCGCTGAACCAGACTTTGATGGTGAAGTTGGAGCTGAAAGAAGCCAATTTTAAATAGCCATTATTTAAAAACTATTTGAGCAGAAGTGTTTCAAGGGGGGTGTTTAAAGATCGGGGTCTAAAAAAGGATCATCTTTTCCCCACATCATCCTCTGCCAACGCTTTGCGGTGATCCGATAGGAGAGTACAAATGGCATTAGATCTAAGCAATACATTGGTTATTGGTATAAGTGCTACCGCGCTGTTTGATATGAGTGAGTCGGATCGTATGTTTCAAGAAACATCTGCCACAGATCCCGACAGTGCAATTGAGCAATATCGTGCCTATATGCTAGAGCACGAAAATGAACCACTCAAGCCTGGGACGGGCTACCCACTTATCAAAGCATTACTCGGTCTAAACCAGCATAAACGGGCCGAAGATAAATCACCGTTAGTAGAAGTCGTTGTTATGTCTCGTAATAGCCCAGAGACCGGTATTCGTGTATTAAACACCATCCGCCACGATAAATTAGACATCTCACGTTCGGCATTCACAGCCGGAGAAACAGTTGCTGATTACTTAGATGCATTTGATGTAGACCTTTTTCTGACGACAAATGTTGCTGATGCACAGAAGGTAATTGACTCTTGTTTCTGTGCTGCAGCCATTTTGAAAGATCCTCCTGCAGATGCTCCAGAGATCCCTGAAGGCCAGGTCAGAATTGCCTTTGATGGAGATGCCGTACTTTTTTCAGATGAGAGTGAATTGGTCTATAAAACACAAGGGATGGCAGCATTTCACGCTCAAGAGAATGCACAGCAAGACATCCCTATGGGGGAAGGCCCGTATGCTACATTGCTCAAAAAGTTGGCAAAACTTCAGGAGCGGCTGCCAATAAGAATGGAATACTCCCCAATCCGTATTGCTTTAGTCACTGCAAGAAATTCCCCTTCCGAGATGAGAGTGATTAAAACGCTACGCAACTGGGGCGTTTACGTTGACGAAGCATTTTTTCTCGGTGGGGTTGGAAAAGATAAAGTTTTAAAAGCATTCAGACCACATATCTTCTTTGATGATCAAGATGTTCATTTGGATGCAGCAGCAAAGCTTGTGCCTTCAGGTAAAGTGCCTTATGCGAAAACTTCTGGACTCTATTTAGCGGCGGATACGAAGAATTGATATTGTAATTGGCCTCCAAGCGGGTAAATGCTGGTAAATTATACGTGATTAAGCCCCAATATCTGGGGCAACATGATTCCTTACCAGCACCGCTTATTATCTCCCTGCCAACCTCGCACTCTGCTGCCGCATACCATCAAAAATTTTCACCGCTAATTCAGATGGAAACTGCCCCGGCAGCAAGTCAGCGACACGATCAATGACTCCCGGAGTATCCGCGAGGAGCTCTTCAATAATGGATTCAACCTCATACTGGCCTAACCCAGTTATTTCACCGTGTTTTATCCAGTGACGGCGTCGGATCTGGCTAATGAGGTAATGGTTACTGCTACCACGAACGGCCATCGCCAGTTTGCACTTCTGCCAGGCTATCTGGCTATTCCCCGGGCCAATCACTGGCCACGCGGATAACACATCGTACAGTGGCGTCATGTGGTAACGATTTTGCGGTAAATGCGCAAGACTGAAATTCTTTGCGTGACCATCGGTCGCAGCCAGTAGCCAAAAAATAATCTGTGCTTTAAAAAAGTGTCTGCGATCTGTTTCAGCCTGATCTGAACGGCTCAAGACTCCCATAATATCGGTAATACCGGGGCCACTATCTGACTGGTACTTCCTCAGTGGCGAAACGCCCAGAGCCTGACACATATCCTCTTGCGGCAGGCGGATCCACCACTGTTTATCGCTTGAAAGTTTTCTGTCAAAACGCTCAACGACCAGTGCCTTTTGATCTTCAAATTGCGCAATAGCCGTTCTTGCGACAGGCACTCCATAGTGCTCAAGTATGAGAGAGCAGAGCCACTCATTCTCGATGGATGTGCTCATATCAGCTCGCATATTGCCCACCAGCCCCAGCGCTAATTTGAAAATATGCGTGGTCGGCGTATTTCCCTCAGGCAAACACCACTGATTGTCATGCCACAACAGCGCTGTTTTTTCCTGAGCGCCGGCAATAGATAAACGTAGGTCGTCATCCTGGCCGTGTTGCCCCGGTAACACCGTGGCAGTATTGCGAAGCATCTCGGCAATTTGCGCCTCTGAAAGCGGTCGTTGCCTGATGGAAAAGATATGGGCGGGTTGCTCATCAATATCAAGAAGCTGTATAGCGCCAACGCAATCACGGCCAAGCTCAGCAAGTAAATCAAAGGGATCCAGACTTTCGGCATGATAACGCATTGCCAGCCGTCGGCGGATCCCTTCGCTATCAGGCAGCAGGTTATCGAAATAATCGCGTACTACGTTGCCGCGATAAGGTTGATTCCCCGGAGTGAAAGGCAACGAAAGCGATAAAGGCCGCCCCTGACTATCAGCAATCCAGTCAGGGTGATATTCCAGCCGATCTTCACCTTTGTGCTTTTCCCAGTATCCCACCGGAATACCGTTCATCCAGATAGCTAAGCGTTGTTGCGAACGGCGCATCTCATCACCACTGTTCCCGTCTGGCGGGTGAGTTTCTATGTTCGGCAGAAGCTTCCTCGGTTTCACATCCCGGAGAGGTAAGCTCTGATGAAAACACCATTTCAATACCCAGCACATTAAACACCCTAAACAGACGTTCCAGGCTGGCTGATGCCGGGTTTGACTCCAGGCGAGCATAGGTCTGCTGGGTTACGCCCAGCCTCTCAGAGACGTCTTTTTGCGTCAGACCTTTCGCTTTACGAAAACCCACCAGTAAAGGACGCAGCTGGCTCAGAGTTTTTAACGGATAGACGGTATTCATAGATAGCGGCTCGCTGCCTTATCGCTGTGTACAGATTATAAACTGTATTGTTCAAGTTACACCCCAAAGGCTGTAAATGCAAAATACAGCTTATAGGGTGTTTTGTTCCAAGTACAGCCTAAAGGCTGTTAGCTTGGCTAAATTTATCCATAAAAAAATCCACGCCGAAACGTGGATTGAATTTGATAGCCAAGACTAGGCATCGCTTTATTCGAAGTGAACTGCGGGGTTATCCGCCAGTGAAACAAAATTCTTGGTATTTTTATCCAGCGTGCGGATCTCGCCACTTTCGATGTCGTACACCCAGCCGTGCAGACGCAGGCCGTTGTTGCGCAGCCCCACGGCAACGGACGGGTGAGTCTTAATGTTATTTAGCTGGGCGATGACGTTCTCTTCGACCATAGCGTTAACTTTGTCGATTTCGTTATCCCACGTTTTCTTCTCTACCACCGCTTTGGCCGCGTCCGCATAGTGCAGCCAGTGGGCCACAGCAGGCATCGGGTCAAGGCACTGGCAAGAGGCTATCGCCTTCATGGCGCCACAGTTCGAGTGGCCGCAAATCACGATATCCGTGACGCCCAGTGCCACCACCGCGTATTCAATGGTCGCCGACACCCCGCCCGGTTCCGGGCCAAAGGAAGGAACGATGTTGCCTGCGTTACGAATAACGAAAAGCTGCCCCGGTTCTTGCTGTGTCACAAGCTCGGGTACCAGGCGGCTGTCAGAACACGAAATAAAAAGCGCTTTAGGGTTCTGGCTGGAGGCAAGGCTGCGGAAGAGTTCCTTACGCTGTGGGAAAATCTCTTTCTGGAAGCTGAGGAAACCTTCAATGATATGTTGCATAGCACGCTCTCTGGGTCTGTAGTCTCGATAACATGATAATCATCACTCCCGGTTAGTCCAGCACCTCTTAGAAGGAAATGAACGTTCAAGGGACTGCGGAACCTGCCCGCAAAAGTGGCAATGACGAGTAGCGGCAACGCGGTTAAATTGGGGATAACCGCTCTCTGCGCATTCTTTAATTGAGGGGGTGACCGTGAACTCCCCCCACTTATTGAGCACGGATGGGTCGTTGCCCCTACCTTAATGGGTATATAACTACTGATTCAATTCCTGTAGCAGCCTGGTGTTGATATACAGCTTTTCACGGCCAACTCTCATTTCCTCCAGAATACCAATTTCTACCAGTTGCTTAAGATACGTTGATGCCGTCTGGCGCTTGGCTACACCGCGTTCCACAAGGTTATCGATCCGGCAATACGGCTGCGCAAAAAGCGCCTGGATAAGTTCATGGGTGTAAATTTTCGGCAACTTCTCGCGCACATATTCTGTGGTTTCTGCCATCAATGCCCGAACAATCGATATCTTGTCAGTCGTCCACCGAGACGTGTTCTCTATCGCCTCCAGCATAAACAAGATCCATGATTCCCAATCCCCCTCTTCTGTCACCCTGCGCAGGAGCATGTAGTAATCGTCACGCCGCTCCAGGATGAAGTGAGATAAATACAGAATAGGCAGCGAAAGCAGCCCAGTCTGAATCAAATACAAGATATTCAGGATACGGCCCGTTCGCCCGTTCCCGTCAGGAAAGGGATGAATACACTCAAACTGATAGTGCGCAATAGCCATTTTTACTAGTGGATCTAAATCATCATCGCCGTGTATGAATCGCTCCCAATTCGCCAGTAAGTTACGAATAACGTCTTCACCCACGGGGGGGGTGTACACAGCGTTTTTGTTCTGATCGCGCAATACCGTACCCGGCGTTTTCCTGATATCGGTTTGCACTGCGCGTAATTTGGTACAGATAGTTATCGCGGTGTTTGTACAGAGCGGATAAGCCTCGAGGTGGGTGTAGCCATCATAAAGTGCTGTACGATAGCGCAGCGCTTCCTTGGTGGCCGGATCTGCGCCATCTGCGCGATCTGCATACTGGAAGAGCTGATCGCTGGTAGTCACGATATTCTCAATGCGTGAAGAGTCTTTCGCTTCCAGCATAGGAAGGATATTTATCAGCAAACCTTGATCGGGGATCAGCTCACCTGCAGTTTTCAACTCTGCGATCGCTGCGCGCGCACTTATGCACGCTTTGAGTACATTGCGCGTTTCAACACGCTCCAGATCGGGCGGCAGTATCGGCAAATCGTTGTAAGGAGTTTCTGGATCCCAGTTCATATGTTTATAAAAACCGTTTTCATCGACATATAGCCATCTTATGTCGATGCCATAAACATGTCACGCCATCATGTTTAAAAAATTGCATTTTATCGATATATCAGCGGAACCTGTCGATACCCTGGATCTATCCCAGCCATATGTTTAAAAAAACGAATTTCATCGACACAGAGTCGGAATATGCCGCTGTCATAAACACGTTGGGGGATTAGGTTTGAAAAGGTCATTTTTATCGACCTATCTGGATATGCAGCGTAGCTTGCCTGCATAAATTGATTGCACTGCCGAGAGTTTTACTGCCCGTTGGGTTAACTCACTATAAAAATCAGGACATGGCCCGGGTGGATATCTTCGATTACATTGAAGTGCGCTACAGCCGTACCCGGCACCATAGCCATCTCGGTGGCGTCAGCCCTGAGGTCTTCGAAAAGGCCTCGCCGCGAGGACAGAAACTGTCTACCGGAACGGGGGCACTCCACCATGCCAAATTTCAGGCACAAAAAAACCACCTTTCGGTGGCTTCTTGTTCGCGCTGTACTAATGGTGCGAAGGCCGGACTCGCCAAATCAACCTAACAACCTGAATTACATAAATATATAATCAGTTAATATTGCTTTGTATACTCACTTGTATACTCAATCAGTTTTAATTAAAAAACATTATAAATCAATTAGTTAAATATAGTTCTACATCCCCAGTTTTAAGCCATTTTTGCCAGCAAAGAGCCTCGTTAAAATTGCCGCATCACCTAGGCTTAGCTAACATTCCTGGATAGTGTTTAGCGATGATATCGTTCATCATCTCAATCAACTCTTGGCGCTTAAAGGTCAAGTGCGCAGTGCCCTTTTGAAAATAACGAATGCTGAAAAACTCATCCTCGTAAACATCCTTAGCCGGGTTATCCCGAATATGCTCCATCAATCGAGTAGTAACATCGCTACGGGTGTCGGGTATCGGTTTACCATCCAGCAGAAATAACATTCGTTCCAGGTCCGCTAATTGATCCCGCCGCCAGCCCCAGTTTAAGCTAAAGCCCCATCGATTATGACTCACCAAGTTATTGATAATGATTTTCTTACCGAAGTTACAGGGACTGTTAGTTTTATAATCCCAGGACAGCCCTTTGAAGACATTGATAATGCCACGTTCAAAGACATCCATTTTGTTCAGATGTAGCTGCTCAAAAGTACTGAGGATATTCGCCTCGCTGATGGCAGGCAGATCCCCCTCCTCCAGATTCTTATGCCACTGGTCACGGGCCTGAGCATCCATCAAGGCCATCATGCCAGACTTCAACATCAAGTCTCGCCAGATACTACGGTCAATATTGCGGGTGACGGCAGGCAGCGCTTTATCTACCTTTTCGGTCATCCAGCTATCGTAACGGTGCCCGGCTTTCATCGCCCAGTCTTGCGCTGTACCCCCACCAATTTCTGAGGTTAGCCGTGAAATGGCATCAAGCTGCTGAATGAATTGTTCTATCTGTTTCAGTGCGGTATCGCGGCCAGTGACCACACGTTCAATATTGGTCGAAAGGATAAGTTCTTTGTGATCTGTTAACACGTCGGGTTCTGTTTGCATCGTTAATCGTCCGTAAAAGCAAACACGCCTGCCGGGAGTGGCAGGCGCATTATGCGATGAATAAAAGAAGTAGAAAGTGCAGAGGTAAAAATCAGGAAGGAGACTCGAAGAATTTAAGTATTCATTAATCCGGTAGCTCGCCTGGCTCTGAGAATATCGATAGCGGTCAGAAATGGTGTCTGATCTTGCCATGTAAACCCTTTGCGGTCAGTGCGTATCAGTTCATAGCGTTCCCCCAGAAAGTTCACCGCATCAGCCAGTGTTATTCCCGCTTCGATATGTTCCTGGATGGCGGAATCATCATGGAATGTTGTGTCGTTTAGCGTTAGACCGTAATGGTGTTCCAGCAGATAAGTTAATAGTTGCTGCCAGACCTGCACGGGCGACAGGCGTGACGAAACTGGCACCGTGACCGGTACAGTTGAAATATGCATGAGTTGAGTCCCTGATAAAGGAAGAGGAAGGTGTTACCTGGTTATGGCTGACTGGGGTAAATAGTGATGTAAACGTAGCCATGAGAGCCGAGAGTGTCAGCTTCACAAGTGAGTCCGTTGTAATGCAGAGTGACGGAGTGCTGACTGCGGGGATCAAGCTCTCCAGTGGTGAGCATCCGCTCTAGCTGTTTCATTATTAGTGGAAACGCCTGGTCCAGGCACAATGCTTCATCGTCACTGAATGAACCATTAAACCCAGCTCGGTCAGTCAGAAAGTAGAGACGGTTACCTTCCTGAACCAGGCGAGCGCCGAAGCACGGCGTGATATTACTTATTAATCCCCATTGAAGGCAGGATGCGCTCTCCGCTGATGTGCCGGATAAGATGGTCGACTGCATTAACATATTCCTTAATGACTGAGAGAGGTGATTAATTCATCGTCACGCTGCGAAGGATGGCATATGGGCCTGCCCGGTCCTGACGACGCTCAACAAAAACAGCGAGTACGCCGCTGATATCCTGAACTTCACGTCCGTAGTAATGGCAGACACTACCATTCCACCGGTAGTGACCTGTACAGAAGGCAGATAGCCTGGATTCGGGATGCTGACGATAAATATGCATTGCCTGGCGCTTACTGATGATTTTCATTCTGCACCTCACAACCAGCCACATTCAGCAAAAGAAACCACTTCGTTCCCTACTACGAGATGATCCAGCACCCGCACTTCCACCAGTGCCAACGCTTTTACGATCCGCTGGGTGATATGTTTATCCTGCTGGCTGATTTCTGTCGTACCTGAAGGATGGTTATGGGCCAGAATGACCGCAGCTGCATTGTGCTTCAGGGCCGATTTAACCACTTCACGGGGATGCACTTCGGTATGGCTGAGCGTGCCGGTAAACAGTGTTTCTCGTTCCAGCAGACAGTGCTGATTGTCGAGATATATCACGATAAAAACTTCACGTTCCTGATGAACCATCTGGAGCTGAAGCCAGGTTTTAGTGAAGCTGGTAGAGGTAAATGGCTCACTCGGTTGACGCTGGTATTTTTCCAGCAGGTGCAGTGCACGGCGAATGACACGTTGCTCGTTGGCAGTGAATACCGGGGATATATTGAGTGCGGACATAAGTGCTCCTGAAAACAAAAAAGCCCCACCGGCTTAGCGGCAGGGCGTGAAGAGATGGATGGTAAAAAAGTTCATAAAGCAAGCTGCAGCATATTCTCGGCCATCACCCAAAGGGCACGATTGAGTTTCACATCACCGTCGATACCTTTAACGGCGCGTGTATGTGCCCGTTTACCTTTGGTAGTTCGCCCATACAGTCCACCTTTAATCAGGTTTTCCTGAACACGCTGGTAAGTGGTCCAGAGATCGTTACTTTCATCCTGCCAGCGGCGCGGGGATAGTATCTGCGATTCCGTCACCGGCTGATGTTCTTCACCAAAGCGATAGGTTAATGCTGCTTTCGCCATCGCCTGCTGTGCTGGTGGCGGTAATATCAGCGACTGCATGGCATCGCGCTTCTCTTCCACCCGGTCAAAAATCCCCAGTACTTCGTAAGCCCCTTCAATGACTTTCTCCACCACGTTACCTTTATGCGGCACGCGTACTTCCCCAAACGACTCACCACAAATCAAACCATTCTGACAAACTGAACGAAATAATCCCGGTAGCATCTGGTATGAACTGGAGCCATCGTGGCTATTAAGGAGGATGATTTCTGGCACCTGTTTGCCAGTGATCTGGCCTTCGCGACGCAGGCGCAGCATGTGTTTGGTGTGCTCTCGCTTGCTCTGGTCCCGAACTCGGGTCTGGCAGGCAAAGAAAG
The DNA here is from genome assembly GCF_000347995.1 of Serratia sp. S4. Taxonomy (NCBI): domain Bacteria; kingdom Pseudomonadati; phylum Pseudomonadota; class Gammaproteobacteria; order Enterobacterales; family Yersiniaceae; genus Serratia; species Serratia sp. S4. The sequence goes on along the minus strand of NZ_KB661120.1, from coordinate 560,233 downwards.
GTTGAAAGCCTTCTCGCTGTAAGTTTTCTAGCAGGGTAATGGTCGGAATATATGTGTATCGGTCACTGCGGGATTCATGTTTATCTTCGCTGAAGACACTCGGCACATAGTGTGCCAGTTCGTCACGGGTTAACGGGCGGTCGCGGCGAACAAGATTGACTGAGCCGAAGCGGCTGGCTAAACGGGTCATAAAAACTCCTGTAGAAAATGGGCATAAAAAAAGGCCACCCCGAAGGATGGCCCTGTCTGTTATTAATGAGTCTGATTAGGTCGCTGGTGGTAACGTTGGTTGTAGCGCAGGTGGCACCAGTTCTGCTGAGTCGTGCCTTTCGGCCCGGTAGAGCTGGAGTTGCGCCAGTAACGGGGCTTTCCGTGACTGGAGATAAGCCAGGCACCATTCCCTTCTGACAACCAGTCTGACCGGTACGGGCAGAAGCTCATAAGCCTTATTGAACACCGACTCGATAAATACATCGTCACTGAGTTTATCTTCAGCAATGTTCAGCAAGCCGTTGATAACGATAATATCGAGCAATCGCTTATATCGGGTAGTACGGGATTCTGGCGTTTCTGTCGTTTGCTCACTGACCTTTTCTTCAACCCGCTCTACCGGGTCATCAGTGGAGGAGACATTTCGCCGTATACTGAATTTCTCTTTCAGTCCCTTGAGTTTCCCCTGGGTATTTTCAGACATATTGCTTTTATCCTCTGAACGCTCAGAAAGGGAGATCAGGCAAGTGTGGCGAGTTTTTTAATGATGCGTATCAGACTCAGTGTGGTGAGACTGGCTCCCAGTGCTTTAACCGCAACGGAATTGCTGCGCATCAATGTCACACCGGCAACGCTCAAAACAAGCTGCCAGGTACAGTCCACGGTTGGTGGCGTTTCCTGCTGTAATGTTTTTCCCACTGAAACTCCATTAGCTGAATGCCGAATAAAAAGTATCTCACTGATAAACTTATTTATAACCATTGGGAACCCAGTGGCCCTGCTTACGGATATCAGTAATGATGTCTCCCTGGTTGATCGAAATCGTACGCCAGCCCGGCTCGTTGGCGGACGGATTACCGTAGGTGTATCCCACTGACATAGTGAGTGCTTCACCCGTGGTAGTGGTGAGATCAGCTTCATATGCCGCTTCGGTATTTTGTTTGCGGATGAAACGCACGGTATTAATGGCACGACAACGCAGACTACTTTTGGCATGTTCAAAAGAGTTATCCGCCATCTGGCAACCTTCAGATTTAATTTCATCCGTCAGGCTTGTCGAAGCATTAAAGTTTTTAGGAGCAGGAACGAAATTCGCCATATCGCTGCGCATTGTTGGCGGATCGGTCTGAAGCACAAGGTAAACAGGACAATCTGATTTTCCGACTTCACAGGCTTTTGCGACGAAATCACGTACCATCCAGCCTTTATTGCCGAAGTACTCAGCACCGCTCTCGTCTTTACATTGTGACCACGTGGCTTTTTGTCCCATCATCACGCCGTCTACCAGGATGCAGGTGACGGCTTTTACAGGCTTCCCATCCCAGCGAACAGCGTCAAAGGGTTGAATGCCGGTATGATTCACATCAAGCGTATAAGCCTGCGGGTTCTTCGCTATCCTGTCATTTGCCTGTTTCAGTTGATTACTGCCTTCCTGAGTCAGAAAGAAGGTATAGCGTTCGGGATGTATGTCGCCGTGAATTGTCATTGCAGACGAGACCAATGGAATAAACAGTGCAGCGGAGCTGAGAGATAAAACAACGAGTTTACGCATAAGGTTTCCTTTCAGTTTATTAATGATTAATACAGTCCTGCCATGTGGCATCAGCCAGTGCCTCATTCAGCCCTTTGGCGCTGAATTTTCTAGAGATAGCGGCATTCATAGAGGTCATTTTTATTACGTCTTTTTCACTTGTCGCTTTTAGCCCAGTAAAGGCCGTTTCATCCAGAGGATGGTTCGTACCATTGATACTGACTCCAGGTTCAGAAAGCCCTGTTTGTGACGAGACGCGGTAATCCTCCGCAGGTACGCTATAAGCAGCAGCCAGCTTTCCGCTTGTGCAGGTCAGTGTGAGCACTTCACCTGAAGCATTTTGAGTATTGAGTTCAAACTCCATGGCACTGATGTTCCCGTACCAGTCATGCCATTGCTGGTCAGCCTGTATGGCGCTGGCACTTTGACTGAGCAGCACTAATCCAGCCAGGGTTGCATAATAGTTTCTGAGCATTTGGTTTCCTTTCCTGATGATTTAAATACAAAAAAGCCCGCTTCCGTTTTAAGGGGAGCAGGCTGATCGTATTGATTAAATGAGCTAGCGGATAATCGTTAATACAGATCAGTTTCAGGAAATTGATCGTTATTATCTATAAAATAAACGATCAATTATCAATTATTAATAGTTTTTACCTATCGCAATTTCAGTATCGATCGGTGCAACAGATCAATGGGTTAGCACAACACAGGCAAAATAATGCCGGGGATATTCATTCAGGTAATATAGAGTTGAAAAAATCTGGGACTCAGTTTTCTGAACTTTTTTTTCAAAAGAAATGGCGAATACTGAGTCACTATATTAATGCATTCAATTAATTTAAGTATTAAACTAAAGCTTAAAATTATCACAACTGTGCTTTAAAACATTTAACCAAACCAGGGGTTGGCACCTGAGTGGTGTTCTGAAGTGTCATTATCTTGTTCATCTGATAAATCAGAATTTTTATTTTCGATATTCTTCATAACTTTTTCCATTACCTCATGTGCCTTTTCTCTCAGGATATCCTTTTCAGTTTTTACTGTTTCCTCTTCAGAAGGACCAGAAGCCTCTGATATTTTTTCACCTGAGATGAGTTCACTTTTTATTTTTTTAAAAAATGTGCTGTTACTTTTCCGCTTTGCTTTGCGATAGGATGATGATTCCCATGACTTTTTAAATCTGGATATGAATTTCTTATCATAATAGTACAGGGAAATATAAATACAACGGAGTGCTAGATATTTCTCGGTGGTGGTTGATGGCCTGAAAAGGCTAAGGAAATGAGGTTGATGAATATAACCATTCATACATGAGTAATATATTTCATCCAGAGTCGCTTGTGAAACAGTCTTATCACCCCCACTCTCTTCAATTATTTTTTCTTGTGCTCTTTTTATAGAGCCAGTAATGTAATTAATTTTATCTTTGCAGATATAATCCCATGCCCAGTTTATTTTTTCCTTTTCATTTTTCTTTAGCGGCAACCCAATTGCTAATGGGGAGTGCCTGTCCCACTCATACCTTATATCTGACATAATGGATAACTTTGATGAAAGATCCATGGGTGATCTGTCAAAGAAATCCTCTATACACTCAATGCGCTCACGATGACTTACGGGATATTGAATATTAATGTATCGATGATAAGGTGTTCTGGTATAAATAGTCAGTGTTTCATTATCTCCAAAATTTGACAGGGATCTGTTCTTATTACTGAAAACCCTGATATATGCCCATGCAAAATAACAGGCATCATTGCTACGTTTAAACCAACTAAACTCTCTTGTTGGCAATAATGCTTCTTTCGCTTTTTTAAGTCTATAGGCGTATGAGAATAAATCGTCTGAATCCTTATAAAGGATCCTAAAAGCCTCATTTATTGCCAGCACTGCTAAATTACAGTCTTCACCATATATGTGATTTAGGTGGTATGTTTTGATTTCCTTTGTTTGTCGGTAATATTCAAAAGCAACATCGTTTCTTACCATCCATAAAAACAATCTTACCTCACGTTTGGTTTTTATATCTATCCACATTTTTCCATTCAAGATTAGCTATCCTTTTACATTCAACTTTAAATGTTCTCAAAAGGATACTTCATAGTGTAAATCATAGCAATATTCATAGTTTAAAACACAGTGTAAAACGTAGGTGTAAAACCTCATACACAGCTTGTTATAAGGCATTTTTCACATGAAAAATGACACTTTCATTGACGTTAAAGCATAAGCAAAAACCTCACGCTATGCACACCCGTCAGCAGAGGAATCCCGGAGGTTATCAGAGGATGCTTTATATAGAGACTGAAAGCCTTAACAAAGTACAGAGTGGATGAATAGTAAAGCCGTACATATAGGACCTATGACATGAAAGGATGCCGCCCGGTGTCCTCCTGATACATTCCCGGAGTCCTCTCATGAACATGATTGATATACACAATGACCAGATGGTTGATATGGCATTTATTATTAGTTTTACTAAAGTAACCGATAAATGGATTTATAAATTGATTCAGGAAGGAAAGTTTCCAAAACCCATCAAACTGGGGCGTAGTTCTCGCTGGTTTGAAAGTGAAGTAATAATGTGGCTTAACGAAAGAGTTAAAGAATCCCGTGGTGATTAACACAAAAACCATTGAAAATATATTAACAACAAAAATATCATTAAATTAATCAATAAGTTTAATTTGGGTTAATTAGTGTTATTAGCGTTGTTAACCATGTTACTTATGTTAGCTATTCCAACTCTATCAACCCCACTAATGCTAACTGGTCTGTATTAACACACCAATTTATTTAATGGATAGTTACTGATTATACCTGTAATAAGATTTGACATATCTAACCAGCCTCCAGTCATGGAGGCTACTACCTGAAAGAAGTCAGAGGTAAGTATTACTTAACACAATTGCACAATGACATGAGTGAAAAACTAAAATAGGATTCATCATGTCAAAGTACAATGTAAGATACCCATTGAACCCAGTATTGTTATCTCATCTCTTTTCACATGCAGAGGCTTTGAGAGCGAAGTACTCTAGACTGCTTACATTCAGAATGGACTTCTTTTATCTCAAAGGAAGTCCTTTATTTGAGCAAAGAATAAATGACTGGTCTTGTCGTGATATGTATATGCTGGCAGAGCGGCTTATCGACACCAGCGATATTGTTGGTTATAGCTGGGTGATGGAGCGAACAGAGCAACATGGTGTTCATTATCATGCCATGTTCTATCTGAATGGCCATCTGCATCAGAAGTATTATCCGACGGCACAGGATGTATTACAGCTCTGGTCATATATAACCCAAGGGATGGGATATGCGCATATCTGTGACCCTAGCAATAATAACTACCCGGTCAATGGCCAGGGGGTATTTAATTACCATCATGAGCATCGCTTTGATGAGTTGTATTACACATTAAGTTATTTAGCGAAAGAGGATCAGAAGGAGGGGTTGTATTGCTATGGCCTGAGTGATGTCCCGGAGCCTGATGGCAGAGGAAGACCCAGGAAGGCGCTGTAATGGTTATTAATCATTAGCGCTCATAAATATCAATGTCGCATATTGATGCCAGCAAGAACTGCTGGCATTTTTCATTTAATGCCGGAGCTAATCATGCTTGATTTCGTCTATGCACCACACGCCATTACCCGTCATGGTGAATGGGTCACGCCGGTAACCGTCATGCCGGAAGATTACGATACGCTGTTCTGTGAGTACTGCAGAGGGAAAATAAACATTTCACTTGACCCGCTGACAGGCGTGAGAAGTTTTATTCATACACCACTCAGTCTGGAGCATATAAAGCGACTTATTGTCTGCCGTTACACCAGTGCATCGGTGGCTTCAGCTTACCGGACTGTGGCTGTATGACGGGTGGTAAAAAATCACCACATACTGCGCACTCCTCAGTCAGAGCGATTAAGCCACGTCTGTTACCCTGTAAAACGACGATACAAAACTGGCAATGCTGCTGGTGCCATATCTGTTGGAATGGTGAAAAGGTATGTCCGCAATGTGCGGACTGGATATACGCCATTACTTGTAGCGATCAATAAGCAGGCTGGATCATTTGAAAAATTCTAACTATTAAAATCCTAATAATCAGCACGGTATGTTAATCACCCTCAAAAGAGCATGGCTTAGTGTGATTTTTGTCAAGACCCGACTAAAAATTTCAACTGTTCCTCGGGCATTTCTCGCAATTGTCTAACAAATTGATACGATAGGAATAATCTCAAAGAGGAAAAAGACATATGGCTTACGAAGCTCAGATCAGTCGTAATAACCCTGCAGCATTTCTTTTCGTCGTCGATCAGTCTGGCTCGATGTCAGACAAAATGTCCTCCGGCCGAAGCAAGGCTGAGTTTGTCGCCGATGCGCTTAATCGAACTTTAATGAACCTAATCACTCGCTGTACGAAGTCGGAAGGCGTGCGTGACTATTTCGAGATTGGCGTTTTGGGCTATGGTGGTCAAGGGGTTTCTAATGGCTTCTCTGGTTCACTGGGAGGACAAGTCCTCAATCCAATTTCTGCTCTCGAACAGAATCCAGCCAGAGTAGAAGATCGCAAACGGAAGATGGATGATGGAGCAGGCGGAATCATCGAGACAGCAATCAAGTTTCCAGTTTGGTTCGATCCTATTGCTAGCGGCGGCACGCCTATGCGTGAAGCCCTCACCAGAGCCGCCGAAGAGTTGGTGACTTGGTGTGACTCCCATCCGGATTGCTATCCTCCTACTATCCTGCATGTCACTGACGGCGAATCAAACGACGGTGACCCGGAGGAGATTGCCAATCATGTACGACAAATTCGCACCAATGACGGTGAAGTTCTGATTCTTAATATCCATGTCAGTTCCCTCGGAAATGATCCAATCAGATTCCCCTCCTCTGACGCTGGCTTACCGGATGCCTACGCTAAGCTGCTTTTCCGTATGTCCAGCCCTCTTCCGGAACATCTGGTGCGTTTCGCGCAGGAAAAAGGTCATACGGTCGGTATCGAATCTCGTGGATTTATGTTCAATGCTGAGGCTGCCGAACTCGTCGATTTCTTCGACATCGGAACTCGCGCCTCTCAGCTGCGTTGATTCAGCAATGAAACTGGAGTTCTTAGGGACAGTTCCAAAAGATCCTGGATACCCTGAGGCGAATGAAGATAAATTTGCCTTCTCCGAAGATGGGAGAAGGCTGGCTCTATGTGATGGCGCGAGCGAGTCCTTCAACTCAAAGTTATGGGCCGATCTTCTTGCTCGTAAATTTATTGCAGATCCGAAAGTAAATCCTGAATGGGTAGCATCTGCTTTAGCGGAATATTCTGCCACGCATGACTTCCCTTCTATGTCCTGGTCCAAGCAAGCGGCATTCGAAAGAGGCAGTTTTGCGACACTAATAGGTGTAGAGGAATTTGAAGAGCATCAGGCGGTAGAGATCCTTGCTATTGGAGATAGCATCACCATGCTGGTTGATTGCGGGAAACTCATTTGCGCATGGCCTTTCGATAATCCAGAAAAATTTAATGAGCGGCCAACACTGCTTGCTACGCTGCTCGCTCATAATGATTTCGTCGGTGGAAGCACTTTCTGGACACGGCATGGGAAAACTTTTTACCTTGAAAAACTCACCCAACCCAAACTCCTCTGTATGACAGATGCGCTCGGCGAATGGGCACTGAAACAAGCGCTGGCAGAGGATTCTGGTTTTATCGAATTACTTTCGCTGCAAACTGAGGAACAGCTTGCAGAGTTAGTTGTGAGAGAGCGTGCAGCAAAACGTATGCATATCGACGACTCAACACTGCTTGTACTTTCGTTTTAACGCGGAAAGAAAGATGCCTTATCCATCTCTTGAACAATACAACCAAGCGTTTCAGCTACATAATAAGCTGCTAATCGATCCTGAATTGAAATCTGGCTCTGTAGCCACAACAGGGTTGGGTCTACCGCTAGCCATCAGTGGTGGTTTTGCGCTGACCTATACGATCAAATCAGGCGTTAAGAAATACGCCGTTCGTTGCTTTCATAGAGAGTCAAAGGCTTTAGAACGCCGTTATGAGGCTATTTCGAGGAAAATTTCTAGCCTTCGCTCCCCCTATTTTCTCGACTTCCAGTTTCAGCCCCAAGGGATCAAAGTCGAAGGAATATCTTACCCTATTGTCAAAATGGCATGGGCCAAGGGAGAGACACTTGGAGAATTCCTTGAGGTAAACAGGCGTTCTGCGCAAGCAATAGCGAAACTATCTGGATCGATTGAATCACTTGCTGCCTACCTTGAAAAAGAAAAAATAGCACATGGTGATTTCCAAACCGGAAACCTGATGGTTTCCGACGGAGGTGCAACCGTCCAGTTAATCGACTATGACGGAATGTTCGTTGATGAGATTAAGACATTAGGAAGCTCGGAGCTGGGGCATGTCAATTTTCAGCATCCCCGCCGTAAAGCAACGAATCCGTTCAATCACACTCTGGACCGTTTCTCACTCATTACGCTCTGGCTAGCTCTTAAAACCTTGCAAATCGATCCGTCCATTTGGGATAAATCAAATTCGGAACTGGATGCAATCATTTTTCGAGCTAATGACTTTGTAGATCCCGGTTCATCTTCCATCTTAGGGATGCTATCGGGCATTCAACAGCTTTCCACCTATGTAAAGAATTTTGCCGCAGTCTGCGCTTCAGCGATGGAAAAAACGCCTTCCCTTGGTGACTTCATTGCAAGTAAAAACATTCCCATATCGCTAGCGCCGATCAGTATGAATGGGGATATTCCAGTCAGGAGACTGAAACCCGGTTACATCGGTGCCTACACAGTATTATCAGCTCTAGAGTACAGCACCTGCCTTCAGCGAGTTGGTGATAAAGTTGAAGTTATCGGGAAGATTATTGACGTCAAACTCAATAAGACCCGAAATGGCAAACCATACATCTTTGTTAATTTCGGAGATTGGCGCGGTAATATCTTTAAAATATCAATATGGAGCGAAGGCATTAGCGCTATACCTTCAAAACCCGATGCCTCATGGATCGGGAAATGGATTAGTGTAATCGGTCTTATGGAACCGCCTTACGTTAGCGGGAAATACAAATATTCACATATCTCAATTACAGTAACGACTATCGGTCAAATGACCGTTCTTTCAGAAACAGATGCCCGTTGGCGTCTTGCTGGGCCAAACGATAGTCGACAAACATTAACTTCTACTAGCAGAAATCAGGAAGCCTTGGAGCGTATCAAGGGTAAGAGCACAACCTCAACTCCTAAGCCTATGAGCACTAACGCCACAACTGCAAACCAAGCAATCCTCAGCAAGTTACGGGCTTCTACACAAACTGCATCGCCAGCAAGAGCGCAAACCCAGCATGTTGTGCCTAATAAATCATCAACGCATTATGTGGCACCGACGAGAACATCAGCTTCACAGCAGGTATCACCAGCTCAAAACATTCCAAGTAAGACTGTTACTTCAAATCAACAAACTTCTAAGACAAATGTAATCATAAAGATTTTCAAATGGCTTTCGAGATTGTTGCATTAATTAGCAAGGCGAGCGATCTGCTTATCACGATGCTTGTTTCCTAAATATCGAAAAATAAGGTAAAAAATGGACGCAGAGAAAATTCAGTCAGATATAGATACTCTTTTGACATATATGAACGATGACATGGAGAACCTCGGAGAAACGATCAAAACTGTTTCATTTGGATTTGATATGGGCCAGAACGATCGCATTGCTATTGACGAGCGGTTTCACTGGTCGGAAGAGTATTTGTTCAAAATCATCAACATCTGCCATTCCCGTTCTCTACTACGTAAGGACTATGGAGATTTTGAACATGTATCCCTGACAGAAGAAGGCCAGAGCCGGGCTATATCAGTCAAACATGGGAAAAACCGTTCTTATGAGTTAGGAGCCAGCATGCAAATCTCGACGCTAAATGTTCATGGGCCAGCACAGGTTGGTAATGGTAATACACAAAACATTCACAATGTATTTAACCAATTACTTCAGCAGATCGAGGAATCTTCAGCTTCTGACGAAGAAAAGCAGGAAGCCAAAAGCCGTCTTGCTAAATTTTTGGAACACCCTTTGGTTGGCTCTATTGTCGGAGGTCTCGCTGGTTCTCTACCAGGTCTAATGGGATGATGGAAGATCTCAAAAAAACGATCCGGCTGCGCTGTGCATTCTGTCGTTCGGAGCAGTTTGCCTTACCATTCGAGGGTTACTCGCCTCCGAGTCATAGCCTTGTTGTTTGTGCCAACTGCGGAAGGGAAAACGACGTCACGTCTCTGCTCATCGTTACGAAATCGAAAGGGAGAGAAATAGCAGAAGCGTATGCTGATGAACTAGTTAAACAGATGAAGAAAGATCTGGTTAAAACTTTTAAAAACAGTAATTTCATAAAGATAAAGTGATTGCACCAAAAACATCATGGAGGAGGTATGTCAAAGACCAAAGTACTTTTTGCTTATTGCCATGAGTTAGAAAGATGTGTATCCATTGATGAAGCAAGAACAGAATTCTTTTCAAGAAAGCCGAACGACAGACAACGATTCACTTTCTCCTGCAGCGATCACAACTGCAGCGTCACCATTAGTGGCGTTAACTATCATGTCAAAGCAGAAGACGGGAAAAAATTCAAGGTTGCACATTTTCGTTCTCCACATCCCCACCATCAGGGATGTGAATGGATGCAATTTACTGAGGAAACGGATCAGGTCCGTCAGCCTGATGAGACAGAGGCTGATTACAACGAAAGAAAAGCTTGGCAGAAGCTAAATGATTTTATCAATTGCTTCGATCCTTGTACTGATGATGAAGATCCTGAGCAAAAGAAATCAGGACAGCTTACAGCACGTTCACAGGTAAACAATCCCGTCAAAGGCGATGATTTGTCTAGCGGTCGATCTCTCAAGTGGAGCCGTTATACACGAACTAACCAGCTACAGCGGCTGGTAGACACCTGGCAAGAAGCCAAGGAAACTCTTACACACAACGAGTTCAGAGCATTAAGGCTAAGAGTCAAAAACTATGGGAAGGTTTATTTCTATGAATATATAACGCATATTCAGAAAGGGCTAAAAAACCAATACGCAGGCGTCATTTTCGGCGGTGGCTCTTTAGTTAAACGCTATGGTCGTGGTTTTCTCATTCACTTCTTCGATAAACATGACGATAAACCCATTCGTCTATATATCGATAAGAACCTTATGGATAAAGGGCGGTTCGGCCATTATGTTGAAGAAATTTTTGCAACAGAAAACGTGAGATATTTTCGTGTCTTTTTGTTAAACCCGGATGTCTCTGAAAGAAAAGATCGCGCAGGCAAACCCATTATCAACCTTGAGATATCAAGCCTGCGACAATTGGCGATTTACTACGAACTCAGCTCTTCTGAAAGAGATAAATCTTCGTTAGCGATAACGTAACCTGCCCCATCAGATGATAAGAGCGCTCGCTATAGCCGTGTTCAACAATGTTCCTCTGTTTCAAAGCTGTAGATTTAACAAACCCGAGACAATACCAAAGCAGGCTATCGTCTTTCCTACAGCGCAAGCCATACCGCCACTAGGAAAACCTCTGCGGTCAGGTTATACGGCTTTGGTACTGCAGGTGCTATGTCTGCTGGAATGGTGTGAAGGTATGTCTACAATGTCACAACTGAATTTGTGTTAGATGCGCAAGAATCTGTACAGGCAGCTTTGTGCCAGATATCGTCACTCGCCACCTGAGAATTCAACATCTTTTCAGGTGACCAAATTCAGTGAAACACCTCATAGATCATGCCAAAATACTTTCATAAGTGAAAGAATCTACCATTAAGTGTGTTATTTGATAGAGATCTCTATTTACTAGCTACATTGGCGAACGTTGTTCACGGCGGGAAGCTTAGCCCCCCGGCAAATCGCCCCCCCTACATTGAGTGGGAATATGTAGCTTAAAGTTAATGTGGTTGTTTTATGGAGGATAATGGTGTTATGACGGTTTCTGTCATTCCGCAGTACAAGCCTTTAATCGCGGAATTTAAAGACATTGATAATCTTTCCTCTTCGGACTTTGAAATTTTCGTTCGCGATTTGTTTGTTGCATCGGGATGGACCGATGCCGAAATTACCCAAACAGGCAAAGAATTCAAACACGGTGATGGCGGGGTCGATATTTTCGCCTGGAAAGGGAGGCGAAAGTTTGCCATTGAGGTGAAACAGCGCCAACTGGGTACGACAGTAGATGTGAAGGCTCTTAATCAACTAGTTACCGGCGCCACGCTGGCAAATGTTACCTATAAAATTTTAGTTACCAACTCCTGGTTTACCTCTGAAGTGAAGGCGCGGGCGTTACGACTCGGCGTTGAGTTGATAGACCGGGATGAGTTGCAAAATCTGTGGGTCATTAAGCATTCCGAGATTGGCCGTGATATTAAGCCGCGAACTTATCAGCAGGACGTGATTAACGAAGCCCTTGCACTTCATGCAGCAGGAAAGTCAAAACTGCTGATTGAAATGGCGACGGGATTAGGCAAAACCTATACCGTTGCCCACTTAATTAAGCGCTTAATTCAACAAAATAGCCGCAGGCCAAGAGTGCTATTTCTGGCACATCAGGTCGAGATTTTACTGCAATCTGTTACCGCATTTAAAAACGTTTTGGGTATTGGTAACTACAGTTTTTCTGCCTGTTTCGGCGGCACACATCCCGAAGAGACTGATTTCGTCTTTGCGTCATTTGATACGCTCTATAGCAAACTCGATGAGCTATCTGCAGGAGCATTTGATTACGTCATTGTCGATGAAGCCCACCATACGCTGGCAAAAACCTATTCTGCGGTGGTGTCGCTTTTCCAGCCGCAACTCCTGATTGGCCTAACCGCGACCCCGTACCGGACGGATAATCGCGATGTAGTGAGTTTCTTTGGTGGCGCCGATGGGCATATCGGTAAATTCGATCTGGTTTGGGCACTCAAAAACAAAAAACTGGCATTCCCCAAATATCTTGTCCTGCTTGACGATCTGGATCAGGATAAGATCGACCAGCTTGAGAGCGGTCTTTCTCTATCCGATATCGATAAACTGCTTTTTTTGCATAAAAAAGATCATGAGATTGTCCGCCTCATCAACAAAACAGTGACCGAGCAGGGGATAGAGGACGTAAAAGGGATCATCTTTTGCCGGAATATCCAGCATATGAATCATCTTATTGCGTTCTTTGAGCCCGGCACGGCCACCCTTGTGCACTCAAAAATGTATGATCAGGAACGACGAGAAAATATTCGATTGTTCAGGGAAGGGGATTATAAATACATTTTGGTGTGCGACCTGTTCAATGAAGGTATTGATATTCCAGAAACCAACCTGTTGATCTTTATGCGTTATACAGGGTCACGTACAATCTGGTTACAGCAGTTAGGACGTGGGTTGCGCAAAACGCCAAATAAAGAGTTTGTTCATGTCTTAGATTTTGTTGGATCCCTTGAGCGGTTGAATGAGATTAAGGGCCTAGCAAAAGAGATTGAACAGCAGCCAAGGTATCACGACAGCACTATTGATGATCCGGAGGAGATGGACGCGCCCGGGGTTTATCATGACACTTCGCTGGAGGTGCAATTCAGCGCAGAGGCGGCGAAAGTACTGGCTCTGCTGGAAGAGATGAAAATGCAGCTTAATAGCCGCGATGTACTGCTGGATAAGTTGCGCCGATATCGCGAAAAAAATGACGAGTTGCCCTCCATTGCAGAACTGGAACAAGAGTTAGATGACGTTAGCCTTGATCAAATTGCCACCCATTTCGGCTCTTATTTGAGCTACCTGACAGCCGCATTCAATGAAGACGTAGATATTCCTTCCATGCGCACGAGACTGATTGAATTTCTCGATACCTTTATCGGGGATAACAATATGGCACCAAGTTTTTACACGATTTCACTTAATTTCGGCGTGAACCCGTTGTACGAATTCAGCGAAAAAGAGATTCAACAGCTTCTGCCAGATTACGACAACCTTGTCAGTGCCCGAATTACAGTGACAGCCCCGCAGGACGTGAGTGATATGCCGGTGAAGGAAGTGGAAGTTTGCCCGTGGATCGAAACGTACCGGGGACAGCCTTTGAACCTTGTCAGCTTTAAGCAATTACCGTCGGATGTGCAGGAACAGATTAAGAACAAATATCAATCGGCATTCGTGTTTCTCAAAAAGCTAAAAGACGCGCTTTAATATGGAAAAAATTGACATCGTTGCAGATCAACTTCAGCTCGACCGAGCTCTCAATAAACTCATCCATAACCTGGTCGAAGAAAGTCAGCTCACGCTCGGAGAAACGCTCAGTGCCTGGGAGCTCTGTGAAAAACTCAGCATGCAGCAATTCATGGCACTGAAGAAAAATGTCTATTTTGCGGATTTGCTGCGAGCAGTAGAGATTTCGCTCCCCCTCGGGCAGACGCTTCACGTAGATGGCGCGGAAATCAGGCAGGTTGAAACTGAGTTTGAGGAAAAGCCCGAGGCAGCGCGTGATGAACCGGTGATGGAATGCTTGCGGATCCCCGCCTTATCCACCTCGCTGGAGACGATTCAATTGCCTGAACGATTTATGAAATTAATCAAGCGATTGAAAAACATTCAACTGATAAACCCAGATTTTGTGCCTGGTGAAACCTTCGGAGAACTCATCACGTTGTCAGTCAACGAGCTGGCTGAACAGCCTGGCGTTGGTGTGCTGTATATTGATATTTTTAAAGAATTGCAACATTTGGCTCAGTCTGCACCTGCCGTTGAGGCTATCGACACTGCTAATATGGGCATTGATTTCGCGAAGGTGGATATCAGCCAGATGCGGTTGAGCCTTGCGGGCGTGGAAACCAAATATACGAAAGCACTGGAAAAATTTGGTCGCTATCTTAAAACGGAAGATATGGGCGAGATGTTGCAGGCTATTCTGCATGCCGAATATGAGCAATTAGTAGCCATTCCGACCTGGGGAAAAGGAAGTATCACACAGTTATTGGCATTTAGAGACAGGTTACGGGAAGAGATCATCGCCATTCAGAATGGTGACATTGACTACCTAGCGCTTGAATCCGTCTTGATCGTTCCAAAACGGCTTATAAACTGCCCATTGAATAAACTTGAAGCCGTTTTACTGGAAGATATCGAATCTTACTTCGATAAAAGCAGTGAAATGAAGGTCGACATTGCCCAACGCCGCTGGGGGTTCGTCGAAGAAAAAAAGACCCTCGAAGAGATCGGGACCGATTACGTCGTATCGAGAGAGCGCATTCGCCAGATTCAGGCCGATATAAGACAAGAATTTCTTGGGCATATGCGGGTCAGTCAACCATTGGTTTGGGAGGCACTGGAGCCTGAGATATCGCCGGACCTTAGTGTGAAAATGCAGACACTTTTTTCCTGTTTCTCCTCTGAACGTGACTTCTTCGAATTTCTGGATATGGTGTCAGGGCAGACAGAGCTTATCGCTCATGTCTATCCCGAGATTGATAAAGCGATCCTGAATACCTACTTTGCCGAGAATGGCGCACCAATCCACCTTGACGACATCCGGGAGTTTATTCCCTCCGTCTGCAGCATCGAAATACCCTACGTTGACAATGCGATTCTTCATCTTGCGCAACAAGGCGTCATCCAGCTTAAAGATGAGAACGTCTACCCCCTGCAACTGAAGAAAGCTGAAGCCAGCGCCTGCGTGCTGATTAAACACGAAAAAGGTCTGCCCTGGCTGGATATTTCGAAATTAATCAATGTGAATAATTATTCGCGCAGCCCTGTTTACGAGGACCGTCTGGATCACGAAGCGTTTAACCAGCCTGAATATATCTACCTGTCCGGCAAGGGTACCTACAAGCACACCTGTTTTATCGATGTCGATGCGGCGCTGATAGACGACATTTTTATGGAAATGATGGAATACGCCGAGAAAAATTCCCGTCCGGTGTTCCACCTGAATGAGTTTTACCAGGCCTCGCGCAATCTGAAAAAGCATGATTACTATGTCATTCGCCATTTTGTGAAACATTTCGGCGAGGATTACGGTTTTTACTTCGACGGAAAATCTCAGGCGGATTCGATCGGGCTGGAGAAAGGCTTTAAGAACATCACGCAAAAGGACGTCATTGTCGAAGCGATGAACAACAGTGATAAACCGCTAACGAAACCTGAAATTGCCAATTTGCTGAAGAGTAAAAGCCTAGCACATGCGTCGTTTTATCTGGATGACCTGATTGAGCGGGGAAGTGTTGTTCAGGTGGACCACATGCTCTACACCACACCTGCCTGCGCCTATAAAAATATCGTCATCGACGACTATGTCGCGGCCCTTCATGCATTGCTTCTGCATTTTGGAAAGCCAGTAGAGCCCTCCATTTTTAAAGCACAACTGAACATGCAATTTGAGCGAAGCTACTCGAAATATTTCTATGCTTCTCTTGCCCGGTTAAATGCCAAAGCACAGGGCTGGCACCGTAAACATAGCCTATATTCGGCCACGGAAATTCCTTTTAGCAATATATCATCGGCAATGGACATGCTCTGCGATTCTGGAGCTCCCTTGCAGCAGAATATTGATGCCCTGCAGGTAAATATCGCCATTACACGTGAAACGGCTGCGATTGCCATTCGAAACTGGCGCACAGCACGATCTATGGTCAACTGCTAACAAAGCGAGGAGGCCCAGAGCCTCCTTCCTATTTACAACTTAGCGCAATACCAGCCAGCGCTGTGTTGTAGCAGTCCTCGAACAACTTCAAGGGTAAAAACTCAAACTTGAGTGGAAGTTATGGGTGCCAGCAAAAAAATTAAAGGTCAAAAACCCTTTCACCCTGAAGACCGTACCGCCACACATTGGCGTCGGCTTTGACGTGATTCCTAAGAGATTCGTTTGTCAATACGGCTGTCATTGGGCGCTTCATACCAATAGTAGATGTTGCCAATTTCAATATGTGTTTATCAATCAGTACCAGCTCATGCGATCCAACACAGGTACTCGGAAACCGTAGATTTTCCTAGCGAAAAATGATTTTGGCTTTGGCAGCCCAAAACGTCATTTCAGGTCATTACTTGATGCACTAACCTGTGTAAAATCAGAACTAACCCAATATCGTTGAGAGCTCTGCTATGGCTGGCGTAAACAAAACTCATCTGACTGAAACGGACATCATCACCAAATACATCCTGCCAGCGGTTAAAGACGCAGGCTGGGATATGATGTCGCAGATCCGCCAAGAAGTGAAACTCCGCGATGGTAAAGTAGTGGTACGCGGCAAACTGGCGGCACGCCTGACTGTGAAATCAGCCGATATTGTGCTTTACCACAAACCGGGGTTACCGCTTGCTGTTATAGAAGCAAAAGCGAATAAGCATGAGATTGGCAAAGGGATGCAGCAAGGGCTGGATTACGCGCGCTTGCTTGATGTGCCTTTTGTTTTTGCCTCCAACGGTGATGGCTTCATCTTTCACGATAAAACCAACCCTGTGCAGCTTGAATCTGAAATCAAGCTAGAAGATTTCCCAAGCCCTGAACAGCTATGGGATAAATACTGTACCTGGAAAGGTTTTACTACCGAACAAATGCCCGTCATCAGCCAAGATTACTATGATGACAACTCAGGAAAATCTCCGCGTTACTATCAGTTACAGGCAATTAATAAAACCATAGAAGCCGTATCTGCTGGGCAAAAACGTGTATTACTGGTCATGGCTACCGGAACCGGGAAAACCTACACCGCTTTCCAGATTATCTGGCGTTTATGGAAAGCCAAAAACAAGAAACGCATTCTGTTCCTCGCTGACCGCAATATCCTGGTTGATCAAACAAAAACTAACGATTTTCAACCCTTTGGCAGCGCGATGACAAAAATCACCGGGCGCACCATTGACCCGGCTTATGAAATGCAACTGGCGCTGTATCAGGCGATTACTGGACCTGAAGAACATCAGAAAGCGTTTAAACAAGTCGCGCCCGATTTCTTTGACCTGATTGTTATCGACGAATGCCACCGTGGCAGCGCGTCGGAAGACAGCGCCTGGCGTGAAATCCTCGAATACTTCAGCAGTGCCACGCAGATTGGCCTCACCGCCACGCCGAAAGAAACCGAAGAAGTCTCCAGCACCGATTACTTTGGCGAACCGGTCTATACCTATTCCCTTAAAGAAGGCATTGAAGATGGCTTTCTCGCCCCTTACAAAGTCGTGCGCGTCGATATCGACGTGGATTTACAAGGCTGGCGTCCGACCAAAGGGCAGGTAGATAAACACGGCGAGTTGATTGAAGACCGTATTTATAACCAGAAAGATTTTGACCGCACCATGGTCATTGATGAGCGCACCATGCTGGTGGCGCAAACCATCACCGACTATTTAAAACGCACCAACCCGATGGATAAAACCATCGTCTTTTGTAACGACATCGACCATGCCGACAGAATGCGCCGGGCGCTGGTCAACCTGAACCCGGAGCAGGTGAAGAAGAACGAAAAGTATGTGATGAAAATCACTGGCGATGACGAGATCGGCAAAGGGCAACTGGATAACTTCATCAATCCTAAAAAGCCTTACCCGGTGATTGCCACCACGTCTGAACTGATGAGCACGGGCGTGGATGCTCAAACCTGCAAGCTGGTGGTGCTGGATCAAAACATTCAGTCGATGACCAAGTTCAAGCAAATCATCGGGCGCGGCACGCGTATCAACGAGAAACATGGCAAGCTGTGGTTCACCATTCTCGATTTCAAAAAAGCGACCGAATTGTTTGCCGATGAACGTTTTGATGGCGTACCGGAAAAAGTGATTCGTACCACGGCAGAAGAGATTACCGACCCGGGCTCTGATTTTGACGAGCAACTGGAAGACGACACGCCAGAGAGCGAATTGCCTGATGTGTTTACTGGGATGGAAGAAACCCCTGCAACGTATGACCCGACATCAGGCGATGGAACTGGCGCTTTCGAAGAAGACGACGAAAACAAAATCCGCAAATTCCACGTTAACGGCGTTGCAGTAAAAGTGCTGGCGAAACGCGTTCAGTATTACGATGCCGACGGCAAACTGGTCACAGAATCCTTCCAGGATTATACCCGCAAAACGTTGCTAAAAGATAAAGACTACGCATCACTTGATGACTTCACCCGTAAATGGCAATCTGCCGACCGCAAGCAGGTGATCATCGAAGAGTTGCAACAGTTAGGCGTGCTTTGGGATGTGTTAGCCGAAGAGGTGGGTAAAGATCTCGACCCATTCGATTTACTTTGCCATGTGGTTTACGGCCAGCCGCCGCTGACGCGCCAGGAACGTGCCAACAACGTGCGTAAACGTAACTACTTCACCAAATATTCCGCGCCTGCGCAGAACGTGTTAAACACGCTTCTGGATAAATACGCTGACGAAGGCGTGCAGGAAATCGAGGATATTCAGGTGTTGAAACTCAAACCGTTCGACACGCTGGGCCGCCCGCTGGAAATTATCAAAAGTAGCTTCGGTAACAAGCAGGCCTACGAAGAGGCAGTGAATGAACTGGAAAACGAAATTTACCAGTTGCCACCACGCTCAGCCTGATAACCAAACTCCCTATTCTGCCACCTGGCGCTTTCGCCCCCGGTGGCATCCTTTTTTAAGAGTGGTAAGAAAACATGTCGATTAGCTCAGTCATTAAATCTTTGCAGGACATCATGCGCAAAGACGCAGGCGTGGACGGCGATGCACAGCGTCTCGGGCAGCTTTCGTGGCTGCTGTTTTTGAAGATTTTTGATACCCAGGAAGAAGAGCTGGAACTGGAGCAGGACGACTACCAGCTGCCGATCCCGCAGCGCTATTTATGGCGTACCTGGGCGACGAACAGTGAAGGCATCACTGGTGATGCCCTGCTGGAATTCGTCAACGATGATTTGTTTCCTACATTGAAAAATCTCACTGCTCCGATCGATAAGAATCCGCGCGGCTTTGTGGTGAAACAGGCGTTTAGCGATGCCTATAACTACATGAAAAACGGTACGTTACTGCGCCAGGTAATCAACAAGCTTAACGAAATCGACTTCAGCAGCAGCTCTGAACGCCACCTGTTCGGCGATATCTACGAACAAATCCTGCGCGACCTGCAAAGCGCCGGTAATGCGGGTGAGTTCTATACTCCGCGTGCCGTCACGCGCTTTATGGTCAACCGCATCGATCCTAAATTAGGTGAATCGATCATGGACCCGGCCTGTGGCACTGGCGGCTTCCTCGCCTGTGCGTTCGACCATGTGAAAGAGCATTACGTCAACACCACCGAAGACCACAAAACGTTGCAACAGCAGATCCACGGCGTCGAGAAAAAACAGCTTCCACACCTGTTGTGTACCACCAATATGCTGCTGCACGGCATTGAAGTGCCTGTGCAAATCCGCCACGACAACACACTCAACAAGCCGCTCTCCTCATGGGACGAGCAACTGGATGTGATTATCACCAACCCGCCGTTTGGCGGCACCGAAGAAGACGGTATTGAGAAAAACTTCCCGGCAGAGATGCAAACCCGTGAAACCGCCGATCTGTTCCTGCAATTGATTATCGAAGTGCTGGCAGATAAAGGCCGCGCAGCAGTGGTATTGCCTGACGGCACACTGTTTGGTGAAGGTGTTAAAACTAAAATCAAAAAGCTGCTCACCGAAGAGTGCAACCTGCACACCATCGTGCGGTTACCGAACGGCGTGTTTAACCCGTACACCGGTATCAAAACCAATATTCTGTTCTTCACCAAAGGCCAGCCAACCAAAGACATCTGGTTCTACGAGCACCCGTACCCGGACGGTGTGAAGAACTACAGCAAAACCAGGCCGATGAAGTATGAAGAGTTCCAGACCGAAATCGACTGGTGGGGCAGCGAAGCCGACGATTTCGCCAGCCGCGAAGAGAACAACCAGGCGTGGAAAGTCAGCATTGATGAGATCATTGCGCGCAACTTCAACCTCGATATTAAAAACCCGTACCAGGGCGAAACCGTCAGCCACGATCCGGACGAACTGTTGGCGCAGTACCAGACTCAGCAGGCGGAAATCAGCGAACTACGTAATCAGCTACGTGACATCCTCGGTGCCGCTCTGGCAGGTAACAAGGAGGTGAACTGATGGCCGTTGAACAACTGATCACCCAGCATATCGATATCTGGACTTCCGCGCTGCAAACCCGCTCCACCGCCGGGCGGGGCAGCAATGGCAAAATCGATCTCTACGGCATTAAGAAACTGCGCGAGCTGATTCTGGAACTGGCGGTACGCGGCAAACTGGTGCCGCAAGATCCGAATGATGAACCTGCGTCTGAGTTACTGAAGCGTATTGCTGCTGAAAAAGCACAACGGGTGAAAGAAGGTCAAATAAAAAAACAAAAACCGTTACCTCCAGTGAGTGATGAGGAAAAACCATTTGAAGTACCAGAGGGGTGGGAGTGGTGCCAGTTACAAACTATTACGTCAAAAATCACTGATGGAGATCACAAAACACCCGCCAGAATTAATGATGGCTTTAAGTTAATGTCGGCTAAAAATGTTCGAGATGGATATCTTGATTATGATAACTGCGACTATATTTCCGAAGCGGATTATATTAAATCGAGAGAGAGGTGCCTTCCAGAAATAGGTGATCTTTTAATTGTATCTGTTGGTGGGACAATTGGGCGTAGTTCTCTTATTAGAGAAAGTGCTGACTTTGCATTAGTTAGAAGTGTGGCAATTATAAAGCCACTATTATTCGATTCTAATTACCTTAAACTCTCAATGGACTCATTTTTGTTGCAAGGTTTTATCCATGAAACTAAACGAGGGGGAGCACAACCTTGTTTATATCTTTCGGAAATAACTAAGTTTCTTTTTCCTATGCCTCCTGAAGAAGAACAAAAACGAATTGTCTGCAAAGTTAACGAACTCATGTCCCTTTGCGACCAACTGGAACAGCAATCGCTAACCAGTCTGGATGCCCATCTGCAACTAGTAGAAACCTTGCTAGCAACGCTGGTCGATAGCCAACATGCCGAAGAACTCGCCGAAAATTGGGCGCGAGTTAGCGAGCATTTCGACACGTTATTTACTACCGAAGCAAGCATCGACGCCCTTAAACAAACCATTCTGCAACTGGCGGTAATGGGTAAACTGGTGCCGCAAGATCCTAACGATGAACCTGCTTCCAAACTGCTAAAACATATTGAGCAGGAAAAAGCGCAACTGGTAAAAGAAGGAAAAATTAAAAAACAAAAACCGTTGCCGCCAGTGAGTGATGAGGAAAAACCTTTTGTCCTACCAATGGGATGGGAATGGTGTCGTTTAGGTGATTTGGCACTTGGTTCAGAGGCCGGGTGGAGCCCGCAATGCGAGTCACATCCAAGAAATGGCGATGACTGGGGGGTCTTGAAAATCAGCGCAGTTACTTGGGGAGAGTTCAATGCTGAGGAAAACAAGGCGCTACCGGTAAAATTGGAGCCTAAACAGGAATATGAAGTTAAAGGGAATGATTTCCTTTTATCAAGAGCAAATACATCCGAGTTGGTTGCCCGCTCTGTGGTTGTACCTCAAACGGTGCCTAAGCATTTAATGCTTAGTGATAAAATTATACGTTTCCAATTTCCCGATTTGATAGATGTGAACTATATCAATATAGTGAATAATTCTATGCTTTCACGTGAGTATTACGGAATAGTAGCTGGTGGTACCAGCGCATCAATGAAAAATGTTACACGAAATCAAGTTTCTCTATTGCCTGTTGCATTGCCTCCTTATAATGAAAAAAAGAAGATAATTTCTGTTATAGAAAGTGTTTTAGTGCTTGTCGACACTCTTAAAGATCTAGTTGTAAAAAGTGAAGGCATTAAAAAGAATTTAACTGATTCTATTATTTTTCATTTTGAAAATTAATGTGGCCATTATTGCATAATTAATAGAATACTAAGGAGTGTTAGGTGCGCATAAAATCAATTTACATTTCGCGATACAAAAACATTCATGACTTCCAGATGGATTTTGATGATAATAATGGCATCGATGTTTTTGTTGGGAAAAATGCAAGCGGGAAATCTAATTTTTTTGAAGCTATCATTGAGATTTTTCGTCATATTGATCAGTTTGGTCAAGAGAACAACACAATTAGTTTTGAGTATGGCATATTTTACGAAATTGATGGGATTGTGACCAAAATTGAATGGGCCAAGGATCGGTTGTTCATCAATGATGAGGTTGGCCAACGAAAATTAGAAAAAACCCCTTTCCCTGACAATATACTTGTATATTACACCGGACATAATACTACTGTGTCCAGCTTAATTGGTAATTACAAATCATTATTTCAGAGAAAAATTAAAGGCGCTGATTTATCCGATTCACGTAAAATTATTGGGATTGGGCCAGATTACAAAAGTCTGCTTCTAACTCTTATTATATCGCATCATCAAGATAATCCTGCTAGAAATTATATTCTAAATAAACTTGCAGTTAGCAAGCTGGGTCTGACAAAACCTGGCACCAAAGAAGTTACTGAGCCTGTAATCAGATTAAAGTTAGATCGCCCTGATTATGCTAAAGGTAAAAGAGATTTTAATATTCAGCTGAATGATGAAACGGATCGATATTGGAATGCAGTCGGCATTACTAAAGAATTTCTTGATTCTTTATCGCAATGCAGATGGGATAATACTGATCAAATATCCGTTAATGAAGGATACTTTCAAGATGAAGACCATTACATACTGTATATATCCATAAAGAAATTACAAGAAAAATTTGAAAAGCGCTGGGATGAACTTTTTCAGCAGTTTGATAACCTAAAAGTTTTAGGAATGCTTTCTGATATAACTGTACCCTTACGATTAGATTCTGATATTGAAGGTGACATTAGTTCCTTTAGTGATGGGCAATTTCAGTCGGTTTATGTTTATGCAGTCTCGGAGTTTTTCAAAAATAAAAACTGTGTGACATTGCTTGATGAGCCTGATGCTTTTTTGCATCCAGAATGGCAGCATCAATTTATTAATCAAGTTAAAGAAATTAATACAATTGCGTTATGTAAAAACCACATTTTAGTGACTACTCACAGTGCTTCAACTATCGCTTCATTAGAGCAAAAATATATTTCCGTGATATATTCTGAGAACCACAAGGTAAAATTTTGTAAGCAAGATAAAAACCAGGTTATTCGTGACTTATCTGCCGGGATCATCTCTTTTTCAGAAACCGAAGCCAGACTGGCATTAAATCAATTTCTCAAAACATCATCTGGAAATGTGCTTTTTACTGAAGGGGTCACTGATGAAATAATTCTCAACATCGCATGGGATAAGCTAAACCCTAGACGAAACCGTCCGTTTGGAATTCAAAATGCTTTCGACCGTACTTTCTTGAGAAATTTATTCTCCCGTGATGAATTGAAGCTAAACTTCCCTAACAGAAAAATGTTTGCCTTATTTGACTTTGACGATGCATATAACGATTGGAAAGGTCTTAAAGGTCTGGACATTGTTATTGACCCATATTCTGGATTAGCTAAAAAATTAAAATATGAATGTCATTACGCTTTGTTGCTTCCTGTTCCAAAGGATAATGACATTAAAAAACAAGTTATTGACGAAAAAAATCAAGCATGGGGTGGGCGCGGAGGCTCTCACTTATCTATAGAACTATTGTTTTATAAAGAGGATTTGCTTGAGAAATGGTTCATCAAACGACCTTTCATCGCAGGTAGTGAAATCATAGAGTTTGCGGGTGACAAAGCTAAATTTGCTAAAACAATGGTGCCGGCATTACCAGCAGAGAGTTTTGAAATATTTAGGCCACTGTTTGATTTCATAGAGAGCAAATGCCATGAATAAATTTTTCGAGTTAATATCATACGGTACTTAATTTTTAATACCACTAAATTAAAATGATATCCATTGAAGTGTTACTTCTTTTTTAAAGTAAGAACATATATCAAAACAATAATTTGAAATTCAGATTTAAAGAGGAAGCACTAATGCCAGTTCATCACGCTATCTGGCGGGTAGGAGAGACTCCCGAGCCGCTAACCATCAGCAAACTCGCCAGCGAGCAACTGCTGGAGAAGATGATCTTAAACGATCCCTCCATTCTCTCTGACCAATGGATGATCATCGGCCATCAGGAAAATACGCTCGACAAAGGGCGTATCGACCTACTGGCGATTGCGCCGGATGCCTCGCTGATCCTGATTGAGCTTAAACGCGACCGCACGCCGCGTGAAGTCGTTGCCCAGGCGCTTGATTACGCCTCCTGGGTGGATGACTTAACCGCCGATCGTCTGTCACAGATTTACGAGAAATTCTCTGGCGGCGGTAATTTAGGCGACGCGTTTAAACAACGCTTCAATATCGAACTGGAAGAAGATTCACTGAACCAGTCACACCAAATCATCATTGTCGCAGCGGAATTGGATCCGTCCACCGAGCGCATTATCGACTATCTTAGCAAGAATGGTATCTCAATTAACATCCTGTTCTTTAAGGTGTTCCAGCACGGTAACGAACAGCTTTTAAGCCGCACCTGGCTTATCGATCCGAGCGAAACGCAAACCAATGCCGCACAGTCAATTTCAAGCGTAAATGGCAGCACTAAAGAACCCTGGAACGGTGAGTTTTACGTCTCATTTGGCGACCGACACAGCCGCGTCTGGGAAGAAGCACGCAGCTACGGATTTATCAGCGCAGGCGGTGGCAGTTGGTACAGCCAAACATTAAAACAGCTCCAGCCGGGTGACCGTGTCTGGGTCAATATTCCTAAAACAGGTTATGTAGGTGTGGGTCTGGTACAAAGTGCCGTTGAGCCGGCCAGCAGCTTTATGGTTAACACTGACGATGGCGAAAAACTCGCAATGGATGTGCTCAAATTTGGTGCCTGGTATCGCGATAACGCCTATGATCCCGATAAATCAGAATATTTTGTCTCGGTTAAATGGCTTGAATCCCGCAGCGAACAAGAGGCAGTGAGCGAGATTGGTTTCTTCGGTAATCAAAACACGGTGTGTAGGCCGACGGCCCCACGGTGGCGTCATACCATCGAGAAGTTGAAGCGATATTTCGGAAACTGGAACGCCGAATTGTAATTCGCTGGTAATGGTTTTCCAGATATTCATGAAATCAGTATGTTGGGAGACTTCTTAAAATTGATTACAGCCGCAGTACTAGCTGCGGCTTATGGTTGTGCTATTTTCTTACCTCAATGGATTGTTGAGTTTTGCATATTCGAATGGAGATATGACTGCTTCACGATTCACATCCAAATAATCCGCCCACCACTGCACCATTAGCCTCCGCTCCCCAAGATGCTCGGCCTTATGAATGTAAGCCGCACGCACAGAGTTACGCTCCTGGTGACTCATCTGCCGCTCTACCGCATCCTTCGACCATAATCCCGACTCAATCAACGAACTACAAGCCATGGTTCTGAAACCGTGACCGCATACTTCTATCTTCGTATCATAACCCATCACCCGCAGAGCTTTATTCACCGTGTTTTCACTCATCGGCTTACGAGGATCATGATCGCCAATGAAAATTAGCTCGCGATTCCCACTCGTACTTTTGATCTTTTCCAGAATCAATAGAGCTTGCCGGGATAAAGGAACAAGATGAGGAGTCCGCATTTTCGATCCTCGATGTGAATGCTTCACACCTTCCAAAGGCTCACGTTCTCCCGGAATCGTCCACATAGCGTTTTCAAAATCTACTTCTGACCAGCGAGCAAAACGTAGTTCACTAGAGCGAATGAAGACCAACAATGTCAACTCCACAGCTAAGCGTGTTAATGGTCTGCCGGTATATGTGTCGATACGATGAAGTAGTTCAGGAATGCGATTCAGTTCTAGCGCAGCACGATGCTGTCGTTTAGCTGTAGCAACCGCTCCAGCGATCTCTTGTGCGGGGTTATAGTCGATTAAACCGCTTTGCACGGCAAATCGCATAATTGCTGTTGTTCGTTGCTGTAAACGTGCTGCCACCTCAAGACGTCTAGACATCTCTACGGCTTTAATGGGAATAAGTAAATCTCTGGTTTTTAACTCAGCGATATTCCGCTTCCCAATCGCATCGAACAGATTATCTTCCAGACTTTTAAGAACACGGCCACTGTGCGACTCAGACCACTTTTGATTACTGGCATGCCAGTCTCTGGCAACTGATTCAAAAGTGATGACCTCTTTAGCCTGTTCTTCTTTTACTGCACGCTTATGCTCACGAGGATCGACACCGGCAGCAACAAGCCTCCTGGCCTCTTCCCTCTTTTGACGAGCATCAGCTAGTGACGTTTCGGGGTAAACACCAAAAGCCATAAGGTGTTGCTTACCACCAAAGCGGAAACGAAAGCGCCAGTATTTGGAGCCGTTAGGGTGTATCAACAAAAACATGCCATCGCCATCTACTAGCGAGTATTCCTTTGCTTCAGGTTTTGCCGAACGCACCTTGGTATCAGTCAGGGCCATGATGGTATTCCTTCCATATGCTGCCGTGAGTATATAAGCATTATCGAACCAGCATATATACTCGGTTCTATACTCACAAGCATGTTGATGTGGGGTAACTCAGATTGACGTCGGTTGACTGAAAAGCGGGGCAAAGCCTTGCGGGGACTGGATTTTAGACATAAAAAAAGACCTCCAGAGAGGTCCATTTACATACTGTTGGTGCCGAAGGCCGGACTCGAACCGGCACGTATCTCTACGGTTGATTTTGAATCAACTGCGTCTACCGATTTCGCCACTTCGGCACTGCAAGTAGTATGCGGAAAACGTGGGCATTATACCTTTCAGCGATCCGCGTGCAACACTTATCCGTTGTTCAATGAGTTAAGTGCTGAAAAAATCGTCGCCGGGGTCACGTTTGGCTGGTTTTATGGGCGCAGCATGCGGCGCTCCTAGGTATTCATTTCGGCAAGAGCCGCCTCACCGGGCCACCAGAAACAAAAAAGGCGTAACCCAATGGCTACGCCTTCTTAAATTGCCTGCAGTGCCGCTACTTGCGTTTCAACAGCATATAAACGCTGATCAACAAGAACAGCATGCTTGGCAGCAACGCGCCCAGCACCGGCGGCATGTTGTACACCAGGCTCAGCGGGCCGAATATCTGGTCCAGCACATAGAACAGGAACCCGAAGCTGATACCGGTCACCACGCGCACGCCCATCGGCACGCTGCGCAGTGGGCCGAAGATGAACGACAGCGCCATCAGCATCATCACCGCGACGGAAAGCGGCGAGAACACCTTGCTCCACATGTTCAACTGGTAGCGGTTGGCTTCCTGGCCGCTCTGCTTCAGGTACTTCACGTAGTTGTGCAGGCCGCTGATGGAGAGTGAGGTTGGATCCAGCGCCACCACGCCCAGTTTGTCCGGGGTCAGGTTGGTTTTCCATTCACCTGTCAGCGTCTGGGTGCCGGTGACCTGTTTTTCGTTGGTCAGGTCAGAAGTATCCACCTGCGAAAGCTTCCATACGCCGTCTTCGAAGCTGGCGCTGGCGGCATAACGCACCGTCTCCAGCCTGCGCTGGTCGTTGAAGTGGTAGATGTTCACGCCGGAAAGCTCTTTCTCGCCCGCAACGCGTTCGATGTAGATAAAGTCGGTGCCGTCTTTCGCCCACAGGCCGTTCTTGGTGGAAAGCAGCGAGCCGCCGTACATCTGCTGCGCGCGGTAGTTACGCGCCATTTGGTCGCCCTGCGGTGCCACCCACTCGCCAATCGCCATGGTCAACAGCACCAGCGGGATGGCGGTTTTCATCACCGATCCGGCGATCTGCATGCGGGTAAAGCCGGAAGCCTGCATCACCACCAGTTCACTGCGCGTCGCCAGTTGCCCCAGGCCAAGCAGTGCACCCAGCAGGGCCGCCATCGGGAAGAAGATCTCGATGTCCTTCGGCACGCTCAGCAGAGTAAACATCCCGGCGCTGAGCGCCGTGTATTCACCCTGGCCCACTTTACGCAACTGGTCGACGAACTTGATGATGCCGGAAAGCGACACCAGCATGAACAGCGTCATGATGATGGTGTTGAAAATCGTCTTACCGATATATCGGTCTAAAACGCCAAACATCAGGCCGCTCCTCTCAGGCGTGCACGCAGCTTACGCATCGGCACCGTATCCCACAGGTTCAGCGCCAGCGCGATCGCAAAGTACGCCGCGTTGACTACCCACAGCCATACCATCGGATCCAGCTTGCCCTTGCCGCCGTTAGAACGCAGCGAGGTCTGCAGCAGGAAGAATATCAAATACAGCAGGATGGCCGGCAGCATGCTCAGCACGCGGCCCTGACGCGGGTTCACCACGCTGAGCGGCACCACCAGCAACGCCATAATGACCACGGAAAGCACCAGCGTCAGGCGCCAGTGGAACTCGGCGCGCGCGTCCGGATCATCAGACTCCAGCAGCGTCTTCATCGACATCTGCTCGGCCTGGTTGCCGTCCACGGTGACCGCACGGTGGCCGACTACGGCTTTATAGTCGTTGAAATCGGTAATGCGGAAGTCACGCAGCAGCGCGGTGCCCTCAAAGCGGGTGCCCTTGTCCAGCGTCACCACCTGCGAACCGTCTTTCATCTGGTTAATCTGGCCATGTTCAGCCACCACCACGGAAGGGCGCTGGTTGCCGTTCGGCCGCAGTTGCGCCAGGAACACGTTGTTAAAGGTGCTGCCCTTAACATTGCCGATAAACAGCACCGCGTTGCCGTCTTGCGAGGTTTTGAACTGCCCTTCTGCCAGCCCGGCAATGCTTGGGTTGGCTTTGGCTTCGGAAACCACCACGTCCTGATAGCGCGAAGCCCAGGGCCCGACCCAGAACACGTTGGCCGCCGCAATAACGGAGGTGAAAAGTGCCAATACCATGGCCGCAATGATCAGGGTTCGTTTACCCAGTCCGCAGGCATGCATCACGGTGATTTCGCTGTCGGTATACAGCCGCCCAAGCGTCATCAACAAGCCAAGAAACAGGCTTAATGGCAGGATTAGCTGCGCCATCTTCGGCACACCCAATGCGAGCAAAGAAAGAACTAAATTTGTCGGGACATCGCCGTCCACCGCATCGCCTAACACCCTGACTAAATTCTGACAAAAGAAGATCAGAAGCAGGATGAACAGGATCGCGATTTGGCTCTTTAGCGTTTCCCGTACCAGATATCTTATGATGATCACGCTTATTACGCCTGTGAAAACTTGTCTTTTTGCAGGAAAATCGATAGTTTCATCGCTAATCCGCCATTTATTCTCATCATATGGCAACCGACACAGCTAAAATAGTATTACAACATCTAGCATTTGGGTGTCCTATAGGAACTTGCCTATAGTCGCCAAAACAGAGCAATTTACGCCGTTCAGGTTAACATAACTCGTTAACTCAATGGCGGGAGATCGTTACGGAGTGCGCCATTCTAGCCGTAGCGCCTGCCTTTGTCTTTAAGATTCAGGAGAGTGCATGGAGTTCAGTGTAAAAAGCGGTAGCCCGGAAAAACAGCGCAGTGCCTGTATTGTAGTCGGCGTTTTCGAACCGCGCCGCTTGTCCCCTATCGCAGAACAACTCGACAAAATCAGTGATGGTTATATCAGCGCTTTGCTGCGCCGTGGCGAACTGGAAGGTAAAGTCGGGCAGACGTTACTGCTGCACCATGTACCTAACATTCTCTCCGAACGCATCCTGTTAATTGGCTGTGGCAAAGAGCGCGAGCTCGATGAACGCCAGTACAAACAGGTGATTCAAAAAACCATCAATACCCTTAACGATACCGGCTCCATGGAAGCGGTCTGCTTCCTGACCGAGCTGCACGTGAAAGGCCGCAACACTTACTGGAAGGTGCGTCAGGCGGTGGAAACCGCGAAAGAAACGCTCTACACCTTCGATCAGTTGAAAAGCAACAAAGTGGAGCCACGCCGTCCACTGCGTAAAATGGTGTTCAACGTGCCAACCCGTCGTGAACTCACCAGCGGTGAACGTGCGATCCAGCACGGTCTGGCGGTGTCTTCCGGCATCAAGGCGGCGAAAGATCTCGGCAATATGCCGCCGAACATCTGTAACGCCGGTTACCTGGCCTCACAGGCTCGTCAACTGGCGGACGCCTTCAGCACCAACATCACCACCCGCGTCATCGGCGAACAGCAGATGAAAGAGTTGGGGATGAACGCCTATCTGGCGGTTGGCGCAGGTTCGCGTAACGAATCATTGATGTCGGTGATGGAATATAAGGGCAATCCTAACCCGGACGCTAAGCCAATTGTGCTCGTCGGTAAAGGCCTGACCTTCGATGCCGGCGGCATCTCGATCAAACCTGCCGAAGGCATGGACGAGATGAAGTACGACATGTGTGGCGCTGCCACCGTGTACGGCGTGATGCGCGTGGTGGCGGAACTGAACCTGCCGCTGAACGTGATCGGCGTGCTGGCCGGCTGTGAAAACATGCCGGGCGGCAGCGCTTATCGTCCGGGCGACGTGCTGACCACCATGTCCGGCCAGACCGTCGAGGTGTTGAACACCGACGCCGAAGGCCGCCTGGTATTGTGCGACACCCTGACCTACGTTGAGCGTTTCGATCCGGAGCTGGTGATTGACGTTGCCACCCTGACCGGTGCCTGCGTGATCGCCCTGGGCCACCACATCACCGGCCTGATGTCGAACCACAACCCGCTGGCGCATGAACTGATTGGCGCGTCCGAACAGGCCGGCGACCGCGCGTGGCGCTTGCCGATGTCCGACGAGTACTACGAGCAGCTGGACTCCAACTTTGCCGATATGGCGAACATTGGTGGCCGTCCGGGCGGGGCTATCACCGCAGCCTGCTTCCTGTCGCGCTTTACCCGTAAGTACAGCTGGGCGCACCTGGATATCGCCGGCACCGCCTGGCGCTCCGGCAAGGCCAAAGGGGCCACCGGTCGTCCGGTTGCCTTGCTGTCGCAGTTCCTGCTTAACCGTGCGGGGCTGAACGGCGACGATTAAATCTGAGCGGTAATTCAGGTATAATCCCGAGGGGCACAGC
The DNA here is from genome assembly GCF_000347995.1 of Serratia sp. S4. Taxonomy (NCBI): domain Bacteria; kingdom Pseudomonadati; phylum Pseudomonadota; class Gammaproteobacteria; order Enterobacterales; family Yersiniaceae; genus Serratia; species Serratia sp. S4. The sequence continues at coordinate 528,524 of NZ_KB661120.1, read as the reverse complement.
ATGCTGTGCCCCTACACTTTTTATAGGCAGCGGTGAATCAGACCATGAAACAGGCAACGTTCTATCTAATCGAACACGCGGAACCCACAGGTGCGCTCAGCGCGCATGAGGCCGTGGCCTGCGCCGTTGCCGCCGAACGTTGGCGTTCCGGCAAGCGGGTGTTGATCGCCTGCGAGAGCCAGGAACAGGCCCAACGGTTGGACGAAGCGCTATGGCAGCGCGATCCGCACCAGTTCGTGCCCCACAACCTGGCCGGTGAAGGCCCGCATTACGGCGCCCCGGTCGAACTGTGCTGGCCCGGCAAACGCGGCAACTCCCCGCGTGACCTGCTGATCGCCCTGCTGCCGCAGTTTGCAGATTTTGCTACTGCTTTCCATGAAGTGGTAGACTTCGTCCCATACGAAGACACCTTAAAACAGTTGGCGCGCGACCGATATAAAGCTTATCGCAGCGTCGGCTTCCATTTGACCACGGCCACGCCGCCAACTCACTGAACAACGATATAAAATGGAAAAGACAAACAGTCACCTCGATACCGCCTACGACCCGAAAGAGATCGAACAGAAGCTGTACGATCACTGGGAAAACCAGGGTTACTTCAAGCCAAATGGTGATACCAGCCAGGAAAGCTTCTGCATCATGATCCCGCCGCCGAACGTCACCGGTAGCCTGCACATGGGCCACGCCTTCCAGCAGACCATCATGGACACCATGATCCGTTACCAGCGCATGCAGGGCAAAAACACCCTGTGGCAGGCGGGTACCGACCATGCCGGTATCGCCACCCAGATGGTGGTTGAGCGTAAGATCGCCGCAGAAGAAAACAAAACCCGCCATGATTATGGCCGCGATGCGTTCATCGACAAAATCTGGCAGTGGAAGGCAGAATCCGGCGGCACCATCACCCGTCAGATGCGCCGTCTGGGCAACTCCGTGGACTGGGAGCGTGAGCGCTTCACCATGGACGAAGGCCTGTCCAACGCGGTGCGTGAAGTGTTTGTTCGTCTGCACAAAGAAGATCTGATCTACCGTGGCAAGCGCCTGGTGAACTGGGATCCGAAACTGCGCACCGCCATCTCCGATCTGGAAGTGGAAAACCGCGAGTCCAAAGGCTCCATGTGGCACCTGCGCTACCCGCTGGCCGACGGCGCCAAAACCGCCGAAGGCAAAGATTACCTGGTGGTCGCCACCACCCGTCCGGAGACCGTGCTCGGTGATACCGGCGTAGCGGTGAACCCGGAAGATCCACGCTACAAAGACTTGATCGGCAAAGAAATCCTTCTGCCGCTGGTTGGTCGCCGTATCCGCATCGTCGGTGACGAACACGCCGATATGGAAAAAGGCACCGGCTGCGTGAAAATCACCCCGGCGCACGACTTTAACGACTACGAAGTCGGTAAACGTCACGGCCTGACGATGATCAACATCCTGACTTTCGACGGCGATATCCGTCAGGAAGCGGAAGTGTTCAACACCCTCGGCGAAATCTGCACCGATTACTGCAACGAGATCCCGGCCCAGTTCCGTGGCCTGGAGCGTTTCGCCGCGCGTAAAGCGGTAGTTGCCGCCTTTGAAGAGTTGGGCCTGCTGGAAGAAATCAAACCACACGATCTGACGGTGCCTTACGGCGACCGCGGCGGCGTGGTGATCGAACCTATGCTGACCGACCAATGGTACGTGCGTACGGCTCCGCTGGCGAAAGTGGCGGTGGAAGCGGTTGAGCAAGGCGAGATCCAGTTCGTGCCGAAGCAGTACGAAAACATGTACTTCAGCTGGATGCGTGACATTCAGGACTGGTGTATCTCACGTCAGCTGTGGTGGGGTCACCGTATCCCGGCCTGGTACGACGTGAACGGCAAAGTCTATGTTGGCCGCAACGAAGCAGAAGTGCGCAGCGAGAACAACCTGGGCCCTGACGTGGTGCTGAACCAGGACGAAGACGTGCTGGACACCTGGTTCTCTTCCGGCCTGTGGACCTTCTCTACCCTGGGCTGGCCTGAGCAGACCGACGCGCTGAAAACCTTCCACCCGACCAGCGTGATGGTCAGCGGCTTCGATATCATCTTCTTCTGGATTGCGCGCATGATCATGCTGACCATGCACTTTATGAAGGATGAAAACGGCAAGCCACAGGTTCCGTTCAAGACCGTCTACATGACCGGTCTGATCCGCGACGACGAAGGGCAGAAAATGTCCAAGTCGAAAGGTAACGTGATCGACCCGCTGGACATGGTTGACGGCATCTCGCTGGAAGACCTGCTGGAAAAACGCACCGGTAACATGATGCAGCCGCAGCTGGCGGAAAAAATCCGCAAGCGCACCGAGAAGCAGTTCCCGAACGGCATCGAGCCGCACGGCACCGACGCCCTGCGCTTCACCCTGGCGGCACTGGCTTCTACCGGCCGTGACATTAACTGGGACATGAAGCGCCTGGAAGGCTACCGCAACTTCTGTAACAAGCTGTGGAACGCCAGCCGCTTTGTGTTGATGAACGCAGAAGGCCAGGACTGTGGCTTTAACGGCGGCGAGAAAGTGCTGTCGCTGGCGGACCGCTGGATCCTGGCTGAATTTAACCGCACGGTGAAGGCATACCGCGAAGCGCTGGACACTTACCGCTTCGATCTGGCCGCCAACATCCTGTACGAATTCACCTGGAACCAGTTCTGTGACTGGTATCTGGAACTGACCAAGCCGGTGGTGACCAACGGCAGCGAAGCGGAACAGCGCGGCACTCGCCATACGCTGATTACCGTGCTGGAAGCCCTGCTGCGCCTGGCGCACCCGGTGATCCCGTTCATTACCGAAACCATCTGGCAGCGTGTGAAAACCCTGACCGGCGAAACCGCGGCTACTCATCAAAACAGAAGCATCATGCTGCAGCCGTTCCCAGAGTACGACGCCGCGTTGGAAGATACGCAAGCGTTGAACGACCTGGAGTGGATCAAGCAGGCGATCACCGCGGTGCGTAACATTCGCGCCGAGATGAACATCGCCCCGAGCAAACTGCTGGAAGTGCTGCTGCGCAACTGCAATGCCGACGCCCAGCGCCGCGTGCAGGAGAACCAGAGCTTTATTCAGCGTCTGGCACGTCTGGAGTCGATCGCCCTGCTGCCTGCCGGTGACAAAGGTCCGTTATCGGTCACCAAACTGGTGGACGGTGCCGAGCTGCTGATCCCTATGGCCGGCTTTATCGATAAAGACGCCGAGATTGCGCGTCTGTCGAAAGAGATGGGCAAGCTGGATGCGGAAATCGCCTCGATCGAAGGTAAGCTGTCTAACGAAGGTTTTGTGGCGCGTGCGCCAGAAGCCGTGGTCGCCAAAGAGCGCGAACGTCTGACCGCCTGCAAAGAAGGCAAAGTGAAGCTGCAGGAACAGCAGGCGACCATCGCCGCGTTGTAATCTGTCGGTTCACTGTAACAGCTGAAAACAGCGGGGATTTCCCCGCTGTTTTTTTATCGCCGTTGCATCCGGCCCGCTTAAGATGTTATTACAATATATTAATATATGCCGCATGGATGCCGCCGGGGAATCAACCCAGGCGCGTTTTGTGCTGCGATAAAAACGAATGTGGTTCCTTTTAATGGCGAGTGTAAACATGACAACAGCAACCCCAGTACGTCTTCTGGTGCGCCCAATAACGGCTGACGATAATGCCGCTATTGCCAATGTCATTCGCGAAGTCTCCGCCGAGCACGGTTTAACGGCGGACAAAGGCTATACCGTTTCCGACCCCAATCTGGACGTCTTGTATCAGCTCTACAGCCTGCCTCGCAGCGCTTATTGGGTGATAGAAGTCGACGGTCAGATTGCCGGGGGTGGCGGTGTTGCGCCGCTGCAGGGCGGTGAAGTGGATATTTGCGAATTACAGAAAATGTATTTCCTGCCGGTTTTACGCGGCCAGGGCCTGGCAAAACGCCTGGCGCTGCAGGCACTGGAGTTCGCCCGTCAACAGGGTTTCCGCTGTTGTTATTTAGAAACCACCGCCAGTCTGACCCAGGCTATCGGCCTGTATGAGCATTTGGGCTTTGAGCATATCGACCAGGCCATGGGCACCACCGGCCACGTCGACTGCGAAGTCACGATGCTGAAGACGCTGTGATCTTGCTACTGCGCCCGCGGTAATAACGGGCGCAGCATGCAGCGCCCCTACGCCCTCACCCCGCCTTTCACTGCCAACTCAATCCGGCTCAGCACCAGGCTGGTCAGGTAGGATACGGCAATTAACAACAGCAGGATCAGCGGCGTATAGCGCGGCGCAAAGATCAGCTTCTGGGTGAAGTAATAGCAATAGAAACTGTGGGTTAGCCACATATACATCGAATGCTTGCCCAACTCGCCCACTATCCGGTTCACCCTGCTGCCCAAGCCATCTGCCGTATTCATCAGCGCAATAATAAACAGCGGCGTCACCAGCAGCAGCCCAGGATTATGCGCGACGATAAATACCGCCACCGTCACCATCAGCAAGATTAGCGGATGGGTACGACTCAGGATGGCGATCAGTTTCACCAGCCACGAGTTCGGCGGCATTTTCTGGCTACGGCCAAACACCATGCCAAAGCCAAACGGCAGCAACCAGGTGCAATATTCAATCAACACCTCTGGCGCCCAGCCAACATACTGCAGCCCCTTGCCGCACAGCGCCGCCAGAAACAGCAGCCCCAGCAACGGGCCGATATTCAGCCGCGACAGCAGCGGCAAAGAGAGCACATACAACACGTAGAGTTTAAAGAACCACCACTCGCTGTTATAAGTGGATTTTATGCCCATCAGGTTTTCGAGAAACAGCAACGGCGACAGGGAATATCTTTCGCCCGGAAAGAAAATGATGCCAATCGGCACAAAGATAAACAGCACTATCCAGTAGCTGATATATAAGTTCTTCAGCTTGCCCCAGATATATTTAAACGACACTTCTTTTTTTAGCGAGAATCCGTAGCCGGATAAAAACAGGAACATCGACACACAAATCTTGCCGAACAGGCCAACAAACATCTCAATATCGACACTGTTAGCCATATGATAAACCGGGATATCCTGGCTAATGCGGCTTGGGTAAGCAAATAGATGGTGGATTAACATCAGAATGATGGCAATCCCTTTTAAATAATTAGACTTATTAATCGAAATTTCCATATTTCTTAATATCTTATCCGATAATAGATTGGCTCATCATATAGCAGCATTTTTACGCTGACACTCTCTTTCCTGCTCGGATAAGTCTCATAATTAATATTCCTTTAAGAAACAATGCGCCGTTTGTTTATAAAACCGCATTTTCTCTCGCCAGCCTGTGCCCGCAGACAATCAACATACAAACATTAATATGGTTACGTTATTTTTTATTCATATAAATCATGAATATGATAAAAAATACAAATATTTTTTGTGATATTCGTTAATAAATTAATGATTGCAAATTGACCTCTGACCCGCTTGGGATACTCTGCCAGAACAGGCTAATGCCGCAATCGCACAGGGAGCAGTCATGTCGGAAAACGCTTTTGATTACATCATTGTCGGTGCCGGTTCTGCCGGTTGCGTGCTGGCGGCGCAGTTGATCCGCCGCACCCAGGCGCGGGTACTGCTGCTGGAAGCCGGTGGCGACGACAATAATCTGTTCATCAAGATGCCGGCCGGCGTGGCGAAAATCATCGCCAAAAAAAGCTGGCCGTATGAAACCGAGCCGGAGCCGCATGCCAATAACCGCCGCATGCAAATCGCCCAGGGCAAGGTGTTGGGCGGCAGCAGCTCGGTCAACGGCATGATCTATATTCGCGGCCAGCGACAGGATTACGACGAGTGGGCCGAACGCTATGGCTGTGTTGGTTGGGGCTATCAGGACGTGCTGCCCTACTTCAAACGCGCCGAGGCCAACGAGAGCCTGTCGGATAGCTATCATGGTGGCGAGGGGCTGCTGCCGGTCAGCGAGAACCGTTACCGCCACCCGCTCAGCATGGCGTTTATTCGCGCCGGCCAGGAGTTGGATCTCCCCTACCGCAACGATTTCAACGGCGACAGCCAACAGGGCGTCGGCTTCTACCAAACCACTACCCACAACGGCGAGCGCGCCAGCACTGCGCGTACCTATTTGAAAGCCGTGCGTAACGAACAGCGGCTGGTGGTGAAACTCAATGCGCTGGTACACCGGGTGGTACTCGACAACAACGTCGCCACCGGCGTGGTGTATAGCCAAAACGGCGGTGCCGAGGTCACGGCCCATGCCGCGCAGGAAGTGATCCTCAGCGCCGGCGCGGTAGGATCGCCAAAGATCCTGATGCTGTCCGGCATCGGGCCACGCGAACATCTGCAGCAGTTGGGGATCGAACCGCTGGCGGATCTGCCGGTCGGCAAGAACTTTCACGATCACCTGCATATGTCGATCAACGTCAGCACCCGCGAGCCGATCAGTTTGTACGGTGCCGATCGCGGCCTGCAGGCGCTACGCCACGGCACCGAATGGCTGGCGTTTCGCAGCGGCGTGCTGAGTTCCAACGTGCTGGAAGGGGCCGCCTTCACCGACAGCCTGGGCGACGGCCGGCCGGACGTACAAATCCACTTCCTGCCGATGCTCGACAGTTGGGACGACGTACCCGGCGAACCACTGCCCAATATCCACGGCTTCACGCTTAAGGTTGGCTATCTGCAACCCAGGGCGCGCGGTGAAGTGCTGCTGCGCAGTCGCGATCCCAAGGATCCGGTGAAGCTGCACGCCAACTATCTTGGCCACCCGGAAGATTTGGCCGGCAGCGTGCGTGCGGTGAAGTTCGGCCTGCGTTTTCTGCAAACCGCCGCCCTCAAACCGCTGATCAAAGATTTGCTGATGCCGCAGCCGGCATGGCTGAACGATGAGGCACAACTGGAAGAGTTCGTACGCAACTTCTGCAAAACGGTGTATCACCCGGTCGGCAGTTGCCGCATGGGCCAATCCCCGCAGGACTCGGTAACCGATTTACAACTGCGGGTGCACGGATTTGAACGGTTGCGGGTGATCGACTGCTCGGTGATGCCGCAGGTGACCAGCGGTAATACCAATGCGCCGACCATCATGCTGGCGGAAAAAGCGGTGGATTTGCTGCTGGGCACGCCGGAATAAATTCATACGGGTGCCCGGCTATCAGGCGATGGCAGGCACGCCGCTGTGGAAACGGAATTCGCTGTCCGGGGTTTGGATCAGCGCCGCTTCTATGCGGCCAAAATGGGCCACCCGTTCGCTGATATCGCCACCGGCTATCTGTTCGGCCAATGTCAGGTAGTCCTGGTAGTGACGCGCTTCGGAGCGCAGCAACGAAACGTAGAAGCGGTTGAGCTCGTCGTCCAGGTGCGGCGCCAGGCGGGCGAAACGTTCGCAGGAACGCGCTTCGATATAAGCGCCGCAAATCAGTTTATCAATCAGCGTGGCCGGATCGTGGGTGCGGATCTCACGGATCATTCCTTTGGCATAGCGGCTGGCGGTGATTTTCTTATACGGGATCTGCCGCGCCAGCATAATCTCCAGCACCTGCGAGAAATGATGCAGCTCTTCTTTGATCAGCAGCACCATTCTGTCCGCCAGATCCTGACCGTAGGCCGAGCCGTTTTTTGGCAGGATCTTGCGGGTGAAATTGTTCTGCTGGAACAGCGCTTCCGGCACGCCCTGCGCTTCATGCAAAAATGCCTCGTAAGGCCTGAGCAGCGCCAGCAGTGCGTCACCGCTCTCCTTGTCAGCCACGTAACGACGGATCAGCCACATGCCGGTCTGCGCGGCTTTTAGCTCGCAAACCATATGGTCAGTCAGCAACAGCGGCAGGTTTTCCGGGCGGCGCGCAGCATCAATCCAGGCGTCTGGGGTTTCACAGTGCAGGAAGTTTAAAATCGGGGCTAACAGGGATTGGTATTTCATGTGTTCTTATCAGGGGCCAACAAGCGCCGGCCCACAGGAATTAAGCAGAAGTTAATTAATGGCGTTTACCGTCGTCGTCTTCGTCGATGAAGTCACCTTCTTCTTCATCATCGTCACCTTCTTCGCCGTTCGGATCTTCGAAGTAGGTGCCCCAGCCGTCGTAGTTAACGCCGCAACGTGCCGCCAGTGCGACCAGTTGCTCAACCTGAGCGTCGATCACTTCGGCGTTCAGACCCACTTCGCTGATCACGTCACAACACATCACCAGGGTACCGTCTTCCACTTCCAGCTCTTCGGCGTCGGTCACTTCAAAGCCTAACTTGAAGGCTTCGACAGCGGCTTTCTCCAGCACTTCAAACTTTTCAGCAGAGAGATGGTGTTCGATGGTGTAGAGCGCCTCTGGATCGCTGCCGTCTTCCAGCAGTTCTTCGATGATCAGGCGGGTCTCTTCACGTTGTTCGTCTAGCTGTTCGCTGTTTGCCATGCCTATATCCTCAAGTCAAATGGCCTGTATTGCGCCTATTTTCACACACCGTCGGCATTGCTTCCACGATAAACGTGAAAGATTTCCATTCCGGGGTTGAAATTGAATATTCATACATATAAAGTGAATTTAAATTCAATTTAAGCGATAAGGATTTACGGCAATGAGTAGCATAAACCCGTTCTACAAACGTCACTTCCTGAGGTTAATGGATTTCACCCCGGCACAGCTGCATGCGCTGCTGAAACTGTCGGCCGACTTGAAGCAGGCCAAGAAGCAAGGCAAGGAAGTACGCCACCTGCAGGGCAAAAACATCGCGCTCATCTTCGAAAAAGACTCGACCCGTACCCGATGCTCTTTCGAAGTTGCCGCATTCGATCAGGGTGCTCAGGTCACCTATCTCGGCCCGAGCGGCAGCCAGATTGGCCATAAAGAGTCGATGAAAGACACCGCCCGCGTGCTGGGCCGGATGTATGACGGTATTCAGTACCGCGGTTACGGCCAGCATCTGGTGGAAACCCTGGCCCAGCATGCCGGCGTGCCGGTATGGAACGGGCTGACCAATGAGTTCCACCCCACCCAATTGCTGGCAGACCTGCTCACGGTACAGGAACAGCTGCCGGGCAAGCCGCTGAGCGAGGTGAAGTTCGCCTACCTCGGCGATACCCGCAACAATATGGGCAACACCCTGTTGGAAGCCGCCGCGTTGGCGGGAATGGATCTGCGTCTGGTGGCGCCGAAGGCCTGCTGGCCACAGCCGGAGCTGGTGGCAGAGTGCCAGGCATTAGCCAAACAGACCGGGGCCAAAATCACCCTGACCGAAGATATTGCCGAAGGGGTGAAGGACGCGGACTTCCTGTATACCGACGTCTGGGTGTCGATGGGTGAACCCAAAGAAACCTGGCACGAGCGTATTGGGCTGTTGAAACCCTATCAGGTCAATATGGCGATGGTGAAACTGACCGGCAACCCGAACGTTAAATTCCTGCACTGTCTGCCGGCGTTTCACGACGACCAAACCACCCTCGGCAAGCAGATGGCAGAGCAATACGGACTGCATGGCGGCATGGAAGTGACCGATGAAGTGTTCGAGTCCGCGCACAGCGTGGTGTTCGATCAGGCGGAAAACCGTCTGCACACCATCAAGGCGGTGATGGTCGCCACCCTGAGCGAAACGCTTTAACCCCACCAGCCAGGCATGTCGGGCGGGCTCTTGACCCGCCCCATCCCCTTGCCGATTAATTATTCCGTCCTCTTTCGCCGTTCAGTGGATTTTTATGCAAACTGCGCGCATAACCCCATCCTGACCGGGATAAACCCCGGTGCTAATAATCTGTTTACTCAGCATAAAAAAAAGATAAACCGACCCTATCACAAAAATAAAAATCGCCACTCTGCTGCCAACAGGAATAAAAATTCAAAAAAACATGGATTCATAAGAATATAAATTGCCAATTAGTGAATAAGTACGCCAGCCATCCACACAAAGAAAATAAAAACAATAAGTTAAGATAAAACTGATCAAACCAAGGCCCGCCCCTCCTTTTTATTATTGGATAATTAACGCGAGGCGCGAGTATTAATTCATTCTGAATAATAGATTTAAAAACAAAACAATGACATCAATCAATTAATAGCATGTTTCATTTCCCGCCTATTTATCACGTGATCTCCATCACAAAAAACCAGCAAGCAAAGTTTATTATTCTCCGCAACGCAACGGTACCCATCCTTATGAAAGGAAATAATCCCTTTATTTCTTTTCGTTCGATGTTACTCAAATCTGAAAATAGGGAATGAAATGAATAAGAACTATGTAGGGTCTGAAATAGGCCAACTGCGCAGCGTTATGCTTCACCGTCCTAATTTAAGTTTGAAAAGATTAACACCTTCTAATTGTCATGAACTCTTATTTGATGACGTATTATCTGTCGAACGAGCTGGCGCCGACCACGATATATTCTCCAAAACGCTAAGAGACCAGAATGTCGAAGTATTACTGCTTACCGATCTACTGAAAGAGACCATGAGCATTCCCGCTGCCAAGCAATGGCTGTTGTCGACACAGGTCTCTGACTTCCGGCTTGGGCCGTCACTGGCGGCCGATATTCGTGGCTGGTTGGGCGACTTGTCCGATCTGCAACTTGCCCGCCATATGACCGGAGGCCTGACCTATGCCGAGATCCCTGCCAGCTTCAGTAATATGGTGGTCGATACCCATCAGGGCAACGATTTTATTATGAATCCACTGCCTAACCATTTATTTACCCGCGATACCTCATGCTGGATATATAACGGCGTATCGATTAATCCAATGGCGAAACCGGCACGGCAGCGTGAGACCAATAATCTGCGTGCCATTTATAAATGGCATCCTTATTTTTCAAAAGGCAACTTCACGACTTATTTTGGCGATGAGGAACGTAATTATGATCACGCCACGCTGGAAGGTGGCGACGTCCTGGTTATTGGCCGCGGCGCGGTATTAATCGGTATGTCAGAGCGCACTACGCCACAGGGGGTGGAATTCCTGGCACAGGCACTCTTCCAGTCCCATCAGGCAGAGCGGGTCATCGCCCTGGAATTACCCAAGCACCGTTCCTGTATGCACCTGGATACCGTCATGACTCACATCAACCTGGATACCTTCTCGGTCTATCCGGAAGTGGTGCGCAAAGAGTCACAGTGCTGGACGCTGACCCCTGACGGGAAAGGCGGCCTGCATCGCCAACAGGAAAAACACTTCCTGACCGCGATTGAACGCGCCCTGGGGATTACCCAGGTGCAGCTCATCACCACCGGTGGCGACAGCTTCGAAGCTGAGCGCGAACAATGGAACGATGCCAATAACGTCCTCACTATCCGCCCTGGCGTGGTGGTCGGTTACGAACGTAACACCTGGACCAACGAAAAATACGACAAGGCCGGCATCACCGTACTGCCGATCCCCGGCGATGAACTGGGCCGTGGCCGCGGCGGCGCCCGCTGCATGAGCTGCCCGCTGGAACGCGACGCTATCTAACCCCCCAACGGAATAATAAACATCATGACTAAACCTACTGTGGTGATTGCCCTGGGTGGGAACGCCCTGCTGCGCCGTGGAGAACCGCTTGAGGCGGATATCCAGCGCCGCAACGTCTTGCTCGCCAGCCGCCAAATCGCTGCGCTGACCAAGGACTGGAACGTGGTACTGGTGCACGGCAACGGCCCGCAAGTCGGATTATTGGCGCTGCAAAACAGCGCCTACCCGCAGGTCGCGCCTTATCCGCTGGACGTATTGGGGGCAGAAAGCCAGGGCATGATCGGTTATCTGCTGATTCAAGAGTTGAAAAACTGTCTGCCGGAGCAACAAGTCAGTGCGCTGCTCACCCAGGTGGAGGTTGACCCTGACGACGGCGCCTTCAGCAACCCCAGCAAATATATCGGGCCGGTCTACGACCAGGAAACCGCGCTGGCGCTAAGCCTGGATAAAGGTTGGGCAATCAAACCGGACGGCAAGTATTTCCGCCGCGTGGTGCCTTCACCCAAGCCGCTCAACATCATTGAAACCGCCGCGATTAACGCACTGATTGCCCAGGGCCATCTGGTTGTCTGTGCCGGTGGTGGCGGCATTCCGGTGCTGCGGCAGGAAGGCAGATTGCAGGGGATCGAGGCGGTGATCGACAAAGATCTGTCCGCCGCTTTCCTGGCGGAACAAATCAATGCCGACGCTCTTTTGATCCTGACCGATGCCGATGCCGTGTATCTCGACTGGGGTACCCGACAGCAGCGAGCGCTGAGCAAGGTGACGCCGGAGGATCTGGCCGACATCACCTTCGACGCCGGATCCATGGGGCCGAAAGTCTCGGCTGCCAGCCATTTTGTGCGCTCTCGCCACGGCATTGCCGGCATTGGCGCACTGCAAGATGCCACCCGCATTCTGACCGGCGAGCAGGGCACATTAATTTCTCCAACGCATTGAATAGAGAGGGGCAACCTTATGAGCATCAACTTACGTCATCGCCATTTTCTGAAACTGCTGGATTTCAGCACCGACGAAATCCAGCACCTGATCGATTTGGCCTTCGCGCTTAAAAAAGCCAAATACGCAAAAGCAGAGAAACAACGCCTGTGCGGTAAAAACATCGCGCTGATTTTTGAGAAAACCTCTACCCGCACCCGCTGCTCGTTTGAAGTGGCCGCGTTCGACCAGGGCGCCCGGGTCACTTACCTCGGCCCCACCGGCTCCCAGATCGGCATTAAGGAATCGATGAAAGATACCGCCAGGGTGCTGGGCCGGATGTATGACGGTATTGAATACCGCGGCTTCGGCCAGGCGATTGTCGAAGAACTGGCGGAATTTGCCGGGGTGCCGGTATGGAACGGTTTGACCGACGAATTCCACCCGACGCAAATTCTGGCGGATTTGATGACCATGCTGGAGCATCTGCCGGGGAAAAAACTCAATCAAATCTCCTTCGCCTACCTTGGGGATGCGCGCAATAACATGGGTAATTCGTTGATGGTCGGCGCAGCAAAAATGGGGATGGATATCCGTCTGGTCGCACCAAAGGCCTTTTGGCCTGATGAAGCGCTGGTCGCACAGTGTAGCGATATCGCCCGCAATACCGGCGCGCGTATCACCCTGACCGACAAGGTTGAGCAAGGTGTGAAAGATGTCGACTTCCTCTATACCGACGTTTGGGTCTCTATGGGGGAACCCAAGGAAGCCTGGGCTGAGCGCGTCAAGCTGATGCAGCCCTATCAGATCAATGCTGCGGTGTTGAAAGCCACCGGCAACCCACAGGTCAAATTTATGCACTGCCTGCCCGCCTTCCATAACGAGCAAACCAAAGTGGGTAAAGAGATTGAGCTTGCCTACGGTCTTAAAGGGCTGGAAGTCACCGAAGAGGTGTTCGAATCCTCCCACTCCATCGTGTTCGATGAAGCGGAAAACCGCATGCACACCATCAAGGCCGTAATGGTCGCCACCCTCGGCGACTGATCGGCAGGCGGCGGTGCCAGTCACTGCCGCGTTCCCCTCTCTGCATCATTATTTACTTTCTTGCTGCCCTGTGTAGCTGGAGGAACCCTTATGTCTGAAAAAAAACTGGGACTGATGGCGCTTATTGCGCTGGTGATAGGTTCCATGGTGGGTGGCGGCGTGTTCAGCCTGCCGCAAAACTTCGCTTCTGTGGCCTCACCCGGTGCACTGTTGATCGGCTGGCTGATTACCGCCGTCGGGATGATTTGCCTGGCACTGATTTATCAGAATCTCAGCGCCCGCTGTCCAAAGTTGGAAGGGGGGATTTACAGCTATGCCCGCGCCGGGTTCGGTGACTTTATCGGTTTCCAGTCGGCCTGGGGTTACTGGTTCGCCGCCTGGCTGGGCAACGTTTCTTATTCGGTACTGCTGTTCAGCGCCCTCAGCTTCTTCTTCCCGGTGTTCGGCCTGGGTAATAACTGGCAGTCAATCCTCGGGGCCTCCATTGTGCTGTGGCTGGTACATGCGCTGGTGTTACGCGGCGTGCAAGAGACCGCGATGATCAATACCGTGCTGACGGTAGTCAAGGTACTGGTATTGCTGGTATTTATCGCCGCAGTGGTGATCGCCTTCCGCATCGGCATTTTCACTGCAGACTTCTGGGGCCGCATGATGCTGGTCAATGGTAGTCATCCCGCGCTGTTTGAACAGGTAAAAGGCACCATGCTGATTACCACCTGGGTGTTTGTCGGCATCGAGGGGGCTACCGTGGTCTCCTCGCGGGCAGCCAAACGCGCCGATATCGGCAAGGCCACCGTGATTGGGTTGCTGGGTTGTCTGGTGATTTATGTTCTGGTCAGCGTGCTGTCGATGGGGGTGTTGGATCAAGCCACGCTGAACGGATTAAAAAATCCGTCGACCGCTGGGGTGCTGGAATCCGTGATCGGCATCTGGGGGGCACGCCTGGTCGCCGCTGGGGTCATTTTGTCGGTAGCCGGCGCGCTGTTAGCCTGGACACTGTTCGCCTCGGAGCTGCCGTTTGTCGCGGCCAAAGACGGCATGTTCCCCAAAATATTCACCAAAACCAATGCCAATGGCTCACCGTCAACCTCGTTGTGGATCACCAATGGTTTGATTCAACTGTTCCTGCTGTTGACGTTGTTCTGTAGCGCCGGTTACCAGGCACTGTTCTCTATCGCCACCGCCGCCATCCTGCCTCCCTACCTGTTCAGCGCCGCCTATGGTCTGAAACTGGCGATCACCGGCGAAAACTACCGGGTTGGGGAGTCGCGCACCCGCGATCTGGCCCTCGGATTGATTGGTACCCTCTACGGTTTTTGGCTGTGTTATGCGGCTGGCAGCCAGATGCTGCTGAGTTCGCTGCTGTTCGTTCCCGGTGTGCTGGTCTTCCTGTGGCACCAGAAAACCCAGCGTGCAGAGCGGCTTTGGAAAGGCTATGAAGCACTAATTGCCACCTTTTTGGTCATTATCGCCTGCATTACCGTTTATATGATTGCGACTGGTCATATCACCCTCGGTTAACAATACTTTATTACATTGATTTATATAGAGTTATCGCTCATTTTCAAACCAAGGCAGTATTAAAATGACGAATAAGATAGAAACCTCATGGGGCAAGGAGCAACGCAAACTGGCACTGTGCCGCAAACTGGTCGTCAGCCAACGTTATTCATCGCAGGAGGAGATCCGTCATCAAATGATGCGTAGCGGCTATAAGGGCATTAGCCAGTCGACCGTATCTCGCCTGTTGAAAATGCTGGGGGTAATGAAGGTGCAGAATGCCAAGGGGAAAAAAGTCTATTCCCTCAATGCGCTGCACCACCCGGCGCCCGATATCAACGAGCCGCTGTCAGCGATGCTGATCGACGTCGAGCATAACGACAAGTTTGTGCTGATCCACATGAATTCCGGTTACGCGAAAGCCATGGCGAGGATTATCGATCTTTGCGCCTGGCCCACCGTATTGGGCGTGATCGCCAGCAGCAATGTGGTGTGGATAGCGCCGCGCGATACGCGAGATGTCGCTCAGCTGCATCAGCGGCTGCTGAACCTGCTGGAAAGCAATGCCGGTCTTTGATGCCCAACCAGCCCTGTATTGCACAGGGCTTTGATAAAAAAGTTGTCTTTAAACTCGAGATACCCGGGCCTAGCGCACCGAGGGGCACTCCGGCAGCTAAAGCTGCTACGACCCCTTCGGCACGCTCTCCCTAATAACGGACTTTGTCAGACGTCTGGAGCCTTGTACTGAACAGGGCTTTATTTACCATTGAAAATGGCGCTCCGCGCTCTGGCCTCTTATAGTTTTTTTGTCTATCAAATAGCCGATTAACCTTTGTCAGCCACCGACAAAGGTTCTACCGTGCATGCTGACGGCGAAACGCCGCGAAAACTAACGATAACAATGACTTCTCGGCACCGGAGCCCGCGGTGCATTCAGGGGAAATATCAATGAAAGCCAAAGTCCTGCCGCTGTTAATGCTTGCCGCGTTGTCCACCGCCACATTGGCCGCCACTCCACCCAACACGCTGGTGGTGGTGCAATCGCTGGATGACATCGTCAGCCTCGATCCGGCGGAAGCCAACGAACTGTCCAGCATCCAGACCGTGCCAAGCCTGTATCAGCGGCTGGTGCAGGCGGATCGCGACGATCCGGCGAAGGTGGTGCCGGTGCTGGCGGAAAGCTGGCAGGGCGACGCCGCCGCCAAAACCCTGACGGTCAAACTGCGCCCACAGGCGCTATTTGCCTCCGGTAACCCGTTGACCGCCGATGATGTGATCTTTTCCTACAGCCGCGCGGTGAAGATGAACAAGTCACCGGCATTTATCCTCAACGTCCTCGGCTGGCAGCCGGATAACATCGACGCACAGCTGAAGAAAATCGACGACCATAGCCTGCAACTGAGCTGGACGGCAGACGTCAGCCCGGCAGTGGCGCTGAATATTCTTTCCACCCCGATCGCCTCGATCGTCGACGGTAAAACGGTGCAGGCCAACATCAAAGACGGTGACTACGGCAACGCCTGGCTGAAAATGCACTCCGCCGGTAGCGGGCCGTTCAAAATGCGCGTCTACCAACCGCATCAGGCGATTGTGCTGGATGCCAACCCGACGTCGCCGGGTAGCAAGCCGCTGCTGAAAAGCATCATCATTAAAAGCGTGCCGGACTCCGCCACCCGCCGCCTGCTGATCCAGCAGGGCGACGCCGACGTGGCGCGCGAGCTTGGCCCGGACCAGACCGTGGCGCTGAAAAATCAGCCGGGTGTGAAGGTGCTGGAAATCCCTTCCGCCGAGCAAAACTATCTGGTGTTCAACACCGGCAATACCGCCAACCCGCTGCTGAAGAACCCGGCCTTCTGGCAGGCGGCGCGTTATCTGATCGACTACCAGGGCATCACCAAAGATCTGCTGAAGGACCAGTATTTTGTGCACCAGAGTTTCCTGCCGGTCGGCTTGCCGGGCGCGCTGAAAGACAATCCGTTCAGCTTCGATCCGGCCAAGGCCAAGGCGATCCTGGCCAAGGCCGGCATCACCAACGCGGCGCTGACGCTGGACGTGGAGAACAAACCGCCGTTTATCACCATCGCCCAGGCGTTGCAGGCCAGCTTTGCCGAGGGTGGTGTGAAGCTGGAACTGTTGCCGGCGGCCGGTAGTCAGGTCTATTCACGGGTGCGCGCCCGTCAGCATCAGGCAGCAATCCGTCTGTGGATCCCGGACTACTTCGACGCTCACTCCAACGCCAGCGCCTTCGCCTATAACGACGGCAAGACCAGCACGGTAGCGGGCCTCAACGGCTGGCAGATCCCGCAGCTAAGCCAACAAACATTGGCGGCGGTGGCCGAGGCCGATCCGGCCAAGCGCACCGCACTCTATACCGCCATGCAGCAGGAACTGCAGCGTAGCTCGCCGTATGTGTTTATCGATCAGGCAAAAACCGAAGTGGTGCTGCGCGATAACGTCAAAGGCTACCAGCAGGGTCTGAATGCCGACATGGTCTACTACGATCGCGTCAGCAAATAAGGGGCTACAAAAGGAGCATCTTTAAGCGGTGGGATATGACGAGGCGGCCAGCGCCGCCTCTTCTATAACGGTTCAATTTTCTTGAACACGGCAATATAAACCCTTTACTTAAAAACAATGCGATGAATCAGCTTGTTTTTATCCAGATGAGTTATGGCATGAATATAATCAAGACGGATACTCACTCGATCGCCGCCGTCATCCAAAATAAGAAATTCACCGTCGCCAGGCTGAGTCAGGGTGGTGATGGGCTTAGCGGTTATTACCTTCCCGTCATCTAACTCAATCTGTAATACCCAGGAATATAAGCAGGCTATTTCCAAATGGTCATGGAGATCGCAATTAATGGGTTGATATGCATTCATAATACAGCCTATTTCAGCCAGTCAAGTCGATGATAAAATACCCCTGTCGTTTGACCACGGATACCACCTCCGGCGGAGCGAGCTCAGTGTGACAATACGCACACATGTTTTGTTTAATATCTGCCGCCTGAATTCCCTGAGCCTCCAGCCAGTTATTGGCATATTTAAGTGCCAATTGTTGATCTTTGCTTTCGATCAGTACATCAAAATGCAGAAAGCGCCCGGTTCTGGTTTCTACATAGGTATCAAATACGTTAATTTCCATTATTTTTTATCCTTCCATATAGCGGGTAATGAAAGATCGCCAGAGGCAATATGAGTGAGTCGAAAAAAGTCTGTGTTTTATTAAATCTCACTTTTATACCCCACCAATTAGTATCGACTCGATACCAACAATCTTTAACAAAGTTCGTCCCTTTGTCAACAAAGTTTTGAATCGATACTATATGTTCAGATAAAAACAATCCCGCAAGATGCGGACAGCCGTAGCCTGGAAAGCGAAGGGATTTTTTGCAAGACGTTGTAATTTTTGGCCATTGAGGTGGGCCAGGCCCCTCCGTAGGCCCGGCTCTTTTTGCAGCGCAGCAAGCAATGAAACCATCAAGTCATGATCGTTCCATCATCCACTAGCGGGCAGTGCGTGCGGCGTTATAGCAGGTAATATCCACTTCAACTTTGCAATCCACCACTAAATCGGCAACCGCGCAAATACGCGCCGGTGGATGAGCAGCAAAAAACTCGCGGAAGACTTTATTGAATGACTGGAAATAACGCGCATCGGTCAGAATGACCTTAACATGCACCACGTCCTCCAGGCCGTATCCCGCTTCCTGCATAATATCCAGGCAGTTTTGGATCGCCAGGCGCGATTGCTCGATAATGCCGCCCTCCACCACTTCGCCGTCTTTCATCGGTGTCTGACCGGAGATATACAGCCAGCCACCGGCTTCTACCGCTCTGGAAAAGGGCAGATGCTGCCCGCCGGTGCCGGTTCCGCCATCAATTCCGTATCTTTTAATCGTCATGCCTTGCTCCTGTCGATTTATTTGCCCTGGCGGCACAAAAACCGCCCGGCGCGCAGGCCGGTAACGGCCTGATGTTCGTAACTCAGTACGCCGTTCACCCACACCGCGTCAATCCCGGCGGCGGGTTGTTGGGGCTGGCTGAACGTCGCGCTGTCTTTCACTTTCAACGCATCGAACAACACCAGATCGGCGTAGTAACCTGTCTTAATCAGCCCACGCTGCGGCAGTTGATAGCGCGCCGCGGACATGCCACTCATTTTGTGTACCGCCACGGTCAGGGGAAATAGCCCTTCGTCACGGCTGTAATGCCCCAGTACGCGCGGGAAAGCTCCCCACAGGCGCGGATGCGGCATCGGATCGTTCGGCAGGCCATCCGACCCCACCATGGTCAGCGGATAACTCAACACCCGGCGGACATCCTGCTCGTCCATGTTGTAGTAAATCGCCCCTGCCGGCATCAGCCGCTTACCAGCCTCATGCAGGCTCATCGACCAGCTTCCGGCGATGTCGCGCAAAGACTGCCCCGCCATCTCCGGGTGCGTTTCGGACCAGGTGATGACGATGTCGAAATCATCGGTGATCTGTTTTAAATCCAGCGTCGAAGAACTGGCGGAATAAGGGTAGCAGTCGCAGGACACATCCTGTGTCTGGCGCACCTTGTCGAACAGTTTTAAGGTTTCCTGGGTGCGGCCCCAGTTTTTGGCCCCGGCACATTTATGATGCGAAATCACCACCGGCACCCGGCCGTGGCGGCCAATGCGGAAGGCCTCGTCCATCGCCTCAAGGATAGGTTCAAACTCCGAGCGCAGGTGAGTGGTGTAAATACCCTGCTCATCCGCCAGCTCTTCCGCCAGGGCCATCACCTCTTCGGTAGGGGCCGAAAACGCCGAGGCATAGGCCAGACCGGTACTCAACCCCAACGCGCCCTGTTGCAATGCGCTGCGCAACTGCTCGCGCATGGCAACAATTTCTTCGCTATTGGCCGGGCGGAACAGATCATCCATCTGATTGCTGCGCAAGGTGGTATGCCCGATCAGCGTCGCCACATTCACCGCGGGCATCACGGTTTCCACCTGCTGACGGTAGGCGGCAATCGTCGGGTAAACGAAATGCTCTTTTTCTCCCAGCAGGTTCATCGGGTCCGGCACCTGGGTTCTGATCGTCGCACCGGCCGCGCTGATACCACAGTTACCGACAATCACCGTGGTCACGCCCTGTGAAATCTTCGGCAGCATTTCAGGCATGCGGATCACGTTGGTATCATCATGGGTATGCACGTCGATAAATCCTGGCGACAATACCCGTTCGTGCCCCTCAATCACCACCTCGGCGTCGGCCTCGATGGCAGCCGCAATCGCCGCAATGCGATCGTCTTTGACCGCCACATCCGCCCGGTATTGTGGCCCACCGCTGCCGTCGATCACCGTGACATTTTTAAACAGATACTGATACCGCATGAATCATTATCCTTCCGTTATTGTCTGTGGGATCCGGCTCAGTCACCTAATGGCTGCCGATCGGCCCCTCCGCGATGGCTGTCCAGCGCCAGCTTGATGCGGCGTAGCCGATCTCTGGACTGGCGTTTATTCGCCATGGCCAGCGCCGTCGCCAGCACGTCCACCATCGCCAGCATGGCGTAGCGCGAGCTGCTGGGTTTGTAGATGTAATCATTTTCCTGCACCACCAACGCCAACAGCACGTCAGCCTGCGCCGCCAGTGGCGTTCCGGCAGGAGCAATCACCACCACTTTGGCCCCGTACTGGCGGGCAATGGCGGCACTTTCCACCACTTCCTGCGTGTAGCCGCCCAGTGACAGCGCCACCACCACATCCTGCCGGCTCACCACCGCCGCCATCATGCGCACCAGCAAGCCATCACTTTGTGCCGTCACCGGCAACCCCAGACGAAACAGCCGATGCTGGATCTCTGCTGCGCAGAGGGTCGAGCCGCCGCCCATCCCCATCGCCACAATTTGTCGTGCACCACTGAGTAACTCCACCGCCTTGGCCAGCGCTGCGTCATCGAGGCTCCGCCGATTAATATTCAGGACATTGATAATGCTTTCATAAATCCCCTGAATTCCTTCGAGGTCCGGCTCTTCGTGAATGAAGCGTTGCCCCACCGCCAGCGACTGCGCCAATTTGACCTTAAGGTCACGCACGTCCCGGCAGCCCAGCGCTTTGGCGAAACGAGTGATCGAAGCCTGGCTAACGTTAGCCTGCCGGGCCAATTCGGCAATCGGCAGGGCAGTCACCGCCTCCGCATCATCCAGAATGAATTGTGCGATGCGTTTTTCGGCGCTGCTCAGCTCGATAAAACGCTCCGTAATGCGCGAGATAATGTCGATTTCAACACCCATCGCCTGACCTCATAGTGGTTAAATTTTGTCATTTACAATGCAAGAAAACAGTGGAAGACTACACAAAAAACAGTTCTAAAAATGATACTTTGTACCCAACTCAAGATAATAAATATTTAAAAATCATTTAAATCAATAATTTTAGTCACGATACTCATTTTAAAAAAAGATAGAGCACCTAAAGGATAATGTTATGAAATACCAAACAGATTTCACCGTTACCCACAAAGCCGCCGTGATGCACAGCACCCCAAACGGCCCGGCGAACCTGCTCAATGAAGATGTCTGCCTGCCGGCTGCCGCCATCAAGCGCAGCAGCCTGGAAAATAATATTGCCTGGATGCAAAACTATGCCGACGCGCGCGGCGTCTCTTTAGCCCCACACGGTAAAACCACCATGACGCCGTGGATTTTCCAGCGTCAGGTAGCGCAAGGGGCCTGGGCCATTGGCGTCGGCTCCGCCTGGCAGGCCAAAGTGGCCATGGAAGCCGGCGTGCCTCGGGTACTGATGGCAAACCAACTGGTCGGCAAGGCCAATATGCAACTGATCGCCGAACTCAAGGCGCAGCATCCCGCTAGCGGTTTCTTTTGCTGTATCGATAGCCTGAGCAATGCGCAAACCCTCGCGGCATTTTTCAGCCAGCACGGGCAAACGCTGGATGTGTTGGTGGAATTGGGTGTCTCCGGTGGGCGCTGCGGCTGCCGCAGCGTGGCGCAGGCAGAACGGCTGGCGCAGGAGATAGCCGCCCTGCCGGGTTTGCGTCTGCAAGGTATCGAGCTGTATGAAGGCGTGATGCACGGCGACGACGCCCAGAGCAAAATCGAACAATTCCTGCGTGAAGCCGCCGGTCTGCTGCGCAGGCTACACCAGCAAGGTTTATTGAACGCTGAACAAGCGATCCTGACCGGTGCCGGTTCCTCCTGGTATGACGTGGTTTGCAACGTCTGGAGTGAAGAGGCACTGCCGGCAAACTGTCGCGTAGTGATCCGCCCCGGCTGCTACATCACCCACGACCAGGGAATTTACCAGGACGCGCAAAATGCGGTGCTGGCCCGTGACAGCTACGCCTGCGATTTGGCAGGGGAATTAACCTCGGCATTGGAACTGGTGGCGCTGGTGCAGTCGGTGCCTGAGCCGGGCCGGGTTATCGTCAACTTCGGCAAACGAGATGCCGCCTTCGACGCCGGCCTGCCGCAACCGATCGCCCATTACCGCAATGGGGTTCGCCAGCAGAGCGACACACAGCACCTGATTACCCATGGCATCATGGATCAGCATGCCATGTTAAGCTGCCCGGCAGAGTTCCCGGTGCAGGTCGGTGATATTCTGGTGTTCGCCACTTCTCACCCATGCCTGACCTTTGATAAATGGAAAACGCTGTTTTTGATTGACGATAATTACAACGTTATAGAAACCATTGAGACGTTTTTCTGATAACGAAAAAGGATACCTGATGAATAACCTGCCCACCGACCGTCTTTTATCGGTGCAGAATCTTTCCCTGGCGAGCCCTGGGAAAGTTCCACGGATTAATCGGGTCACCTTTACCCTTCAGCAAGATGAGTCCGTCACCATCATCGGTCCAAACGGCAGTGGAAAATCCACGTTATTACGGCTCATTACCGGTGAGCTAAAACCGAGTGAAGGTGAGATTCTCTTTCAGGGAACGCCCTTATCGGCCATCAAACCCCAGCAGCGCGCCCGTTCCATCGCCTTGCTTAGCCAACACGATAATGCAGATTTACGGCTTAAAGTTAATGAGTACGTGGCCCTGGGTCGCCTGCCCTGGCAGGCCGATCGCGTACCATCCGAGCACCAACGCATAATTGCACAAGCGATGGATGACGTAGGTATCCGCCATCTGCAACATCTTCCGTTGGCCAGGCTTTCGGGGGGCGAACGTCAACGTGCCGGGTTTGCCCGGGTTCTGGCGCAGCAGCCGGTGTTGTTATTACTCGATGAGCCGACCAATCATCTCGATCCCCTGGCCCGGCACCAACTGCTGTCACTGATCCATCAAAAAAAGATAGCCAGCTTGAAAGTGCTGCATGATCTTGAGTTGGTCCAACCCTTTTCCGACCAGGTCATCATGATGCATCAAGGGAAAATCCTTTGTTATGGGCCCCCCGATGTGGTGCTGGAGTCAGCGCACCTGCAACAGGTATTTGGTATGAAATCGCTGCAAGCCCGCCATCCGCTAACTGGCGAAGCCCTGCGCTTTTTCGAGGCGTTGCCGACATCACCCTGCTGAAATTCATCCCAATCGACGGTTGTTTGATCTAACTACATTTGTCATACGAATTATTCAGGTATGTTGCCCCGGTTCCCAATGAGCCGGGTTACTGACTCCGGTTTATCAATCTGGAGTCGATGTGAAAAAGTTAATCCTCGCCGCCTTACTGGCATTAGCCTCAGAAAGCGTCGCAGCCTCTGGTTTTCCTGTCACCGTAGACAACTGCGGTCAGCCACTGACCTTTGTCCAGGCCCCGCAACGGGTGGTTATCCAGGACATTAATATGTCGCAAATGGCATTTGCCCTGCAGCTACAGCCTGCGATGGTTGGCGTGACCGGTATTTCCGGCTGGTATAAAAATATCCCTGAGTTTACGCAACAGCGGGGAACCATCCCTGAGCTGGCACCGAAATACCCGACTGTCGAAAATCTTCTCGCCGTTAATCCTGACCTGTTTTTCGCTGGCTGGAACTATGGCCTGCGCGGTGACGTCACTCCGCAGGCGCTGGCGAAATTTAATATCAAAACGCTGATACTGAGCGAAAGCTGCATCCACGTAGACAGTCATCGCCCACGCGCCAGCCTGGATTTGTTGTATGACGACATGATTAGGCTCGGCAAAGTCTTCGGCAAACAGGAACAGGCGGAAACGCTGGTCAGTGGCTGGAAGCAGCAAGTGACCGATATCCATCGAAAAATTGCGACGCAAAAGCCGATAAAGGTGTTTCTTTATGATTCCGGCGAAGACAAGCCCTACACCAGCGGGGCCTACGCGATGCCGACGGCAATTATTGAAGCCGCCGGGGCGAAGAATGTGATGGATAGCCTGAACACCAGTTGGGCAACCACCAACTGGGAAAGTGTCGCGGCGGCAGAGCCTGAATTTATCATTCTGGTGGATTACCAGGCAGAGACGACCGACGATACCGACCAAAGGCAGCTTTTCCTTGAACAGCACCCATTGATGAAACACACCCGGGCAGTGCTCCATCATCGTTATTTGAAATTGAAATATCAGGAGCTGACGCCGGGGCCGGTCAATATTGATGCCATCCACAAACTGGCGCACGCCCTTTACCCCGCAGCCTTTACCTAATGTCGGAAAAAATGCGTTTCAGGCTGGCATGGACAGTCGCCCCACTGTTGCTGGCAGGGTTGATGTTCGCCAATGTCGCACAAGGCAGCGTGTCGCTCTCTTTCTCTCAGGTGGTGACCGCACTGGGTATCACCCCTGGCGAAGTGCCGCCGATGATTAAAAGTATTGTGCTGGATCTGCGGCTGCCCCGCACGCTGCTGGGATTACTGGCCGGTGCCGGGCTGGCGCTGGTCGGGGCGCTATTACAAACCACCACCCGCAATGACCTGGCCGATCCTTTTCTGTTCGGCCTTTCCTCCGGTGCCTCCGCCGGCGTGGTCATGGTCATTACCCGCCTCGGTAATAGCCTCGGGGCCTGGGCATTACCGGTGTCTTCTTTTGTCGGTGGGATACTCTCCGCTGCGGTGGTGATGATTATTTTTATGACTCAATCGCAGAAAGGCACCGATAAACTGATTATCTGTGGCCTGGCGGTCTCTTTTTTATTCGGGGCCTTCACCAATTATCTGGTGTTTTCCGGCGATCAACGCACCGCCAGCAGCGTGCTGTTCTGGACGCTGGGCGGGCTGGGGCTGGCGCGTTGGGACAATTTGATTTTTGCCTTGCTGGCGCTACTGATATTGGTGGCATTGATTGCCTTGCGCTGGC
This sequence comes from Serratia sp. S4, assembly GCF_000347995.1. Classification (NCBI taxonomy): domain Bacteria; kingdom Pseudomonadati; phylum Pseudomonadota; class Gammaproteobacteria; order Enterobacterales; family Yersiniaceae; genus Serratia; species Serratia sp. S4. The sequence continues at coordinate 503,430 of NZ_KB661120.1, read as the reverse complement.
GATCGCTGGATGGCTTGCTGGCGGGCGAACAGACAGCAGGCACCCTGGGCATCAACACCAGCCACTTACGCACCGAAGTTTTTCTGTGCTGTTCGCTGGCGACCGCGTTACTGGTGGCATTAACCGGGGTGATTGGGTTTGTCGGGTTAATGGTCCCCCACCTGGCTCGCCCCTTTACCGGCGTGCGTCACCGGCGTCTGCTGCCGTTGGTTGGCGTATTGGGTGCCGTACTGCTCTCTGCCGGCGATCTGCTCAGCCGGGTCATTACCGCGCCGCAGGAACTGCCTATCGGCATTATTACTGCCGGTCTGGGCGGTATTTTCGTGCTGGCCATTTTGCTACGACGAACCCAGTGATCGCCAATTGATATGGCCTGTCTCTAAAGGCCACCAGCCAATCGATTGCGAAAGGGCAAAAAACGGCGCTTTAGCGCTTGCAGTGATCAAAAGCGCGAGTATAATGCGCGACAATTTGCCAGGAGAAAGCATGAAAAACGACGCTTGTTTTGTTAGCCACAACCGACAAAACCGACTGCCAAGCGGCAGCCAACTGCCGTTGTTTCTCCTGTTGCTAAACCGATCGTTTCAAGCCCCTCGTTGAGGGGCTTTTTTTTGCCTGAAAAGTCCCGCGCCACGGGCACGAGTCGAGGAGAGTGAAAAATGGCCAACCCGCTGTATCACAAACATATCATCTCTATTAACGATCTCAGCCGCGAGGATCTGGAGCTGGTGCTGCGCACCGCCGCCAGCCTGAAAGCCAATCCACAACCCGAGCTGCTAAAGCACAAGGTGATCGCCAGTTGCTTCTTTGAAGCCTCTACCCGTACCCGCCTGTCGTTTGAAACCTCGATGCACCGTCTGGGCGCTTCGGTAGTCGGCTTTGCCGACGGCAGCAATACCTCGCTCGGCAAGAAAGGCGAAACCCTGGCCGACACCATCTCGGTGATTGGTACCTACGTCGATGCCATCGTGATGCGTCACCCGCAGGAAGGCGCGGCGCGGCTGGCGACCGAGTTCTCCGGCGGCATTCCGGTGCTCAACGCCGGTGACGGTGCCAACCAGCACCCGACCCAGACGCTGCTCGACCTGTTCACCATTCAGGAAACCCAGGGCCGTCTCAACAACATCAATATCGCCATGGTCGGCGACCTGAAATACGGCCGCACCGTACACTCGCTGGCGCAGGCGCTGGCCAAGTTTGAAGGCAACCGCTTCTTCTTCATCGCCCCGGACGCGCTGGCGATGCCGGCCTACATCCTGCAGATGCTGGAAGAGAAAGGCATTCAATACAGCCTGCACAGCAGCATTGAAGAAGTGGTGCCGGAGCTGGACATTCTCTACATGACCCGGGTGCAGAAAGAGCGCCTGGATCCTTCCGAATACGCCAACGTGAAGGCGCAGTTCGTGCTGCGCGCGGCGGATCTGGCCGGGGCACGTGACAACCTCAAGGTGCTGCACCCGCTGCCGCGCATTGATGAGATCACCACCGATGTGGATAAAACGCCGTACGCCTACTACTTCCAGCAGGCGGGCAACGGTATTTTCGCCCGTCAGGCGCTGTTGGCGCTGGTATTAAACGCAGATTTGGCTCTTTAAGGGGGAACCGTCATGACTCACGATAACAAACTGCAGGTTGAAGCAATCAAGTGCGGTACGGTGATTGACCATATTCCGGCGCAGATAGGTTTTAAGCTGCTGACGCTGTTCAAGCTGACCGCCACCGACCAGCGCATTACCATCGGCCTGAACCTGCCTTCAGGCGAGCTGGGCCGCAAAGACCTGATCAAAATCGAGAATACTTTCCTGACCGAACAGCAGGCCAACCAACTGGCGATGTATGCGCCCAAAGCCACGGTCAACCGCATCGACAATTACGAAGTGGTGCGCAAACTGACCCTCAGCCTGCCGGACCATATCGACGGCGTGCTGACCTGCCCGAACAGCAACTGCATCAGCCGCAGTGAGCCGGTGTCTTCCAGCTTTAGCGTGAAATCCCGCGACGGCGACGTACATCTGAAATGCCGCTACTGCGAGAAAGAGTTCGAACATCAGGTGGTGTTGCAGGCAGACTGAGTCTGCGGTTTTCGCCGGGAGACGGCGCTGTTATTCTCCCGGCGACGCCCTATAATGGGGTTTCTGGATAGAACAACCCTCGATTATCAGGAGAAAAAATGTCACGTAACATTAGCACTGAACTCGCCCCGGCAGCCATTGGTCCTTACGTGCAGGGCGTTGATCTGGGCAGCATGATCATCACTTCCGGTCAGATCCCGGTCGATCCTAAAACCGGCGCCGTTGCCGACGACGTGGCCGCTCAGGCACGCCAGTCACTGGAAAACGTTAAAGCGATCGTTGAAGCTGCCGGCCTGAAAGTCGCCGACATCGTGAAAACCACGGTGTTCGTCAAAGACCTGAACGATTTCGCCACCGTTAACGCCGCTTACGAAAGCTTCTTCACCGAGCACAGCGCGCCGTTCCCGGCCCGTTCTTGCGTCGAAGTGGCCCGTCTGCCAAAAGACGTGAAAATCGAAATCGAAGCCATCGCCGTTCGTCGTTAATTCCACGACCGCGCACGCGCCCAACGGTCAGCCATCGGCTGGCCGTTTTTATTTCATGAAAATTATTATTCCAGTTATTTTATAAAGATAACCTCACTTCCAACACATTTACATTCCCACAATAAAAATGCATCTATAATTATTTTTCACCCGGCCGGGACATGACTCTTTGCAGTTTGTTAATCAGACTAATAATCTCAGGAGAATAACCCCATGGCTCAAAGCGTATTGGATTATTTTATCCAACAGGTGACCTATTCCCCCGAAGCACTGGCGATCGTCAGTCACAATAAGCGCCTCACTTATCGGCAGTTGGATGACGCCAGTAACCAACTGTGCGGATACCTGCAACAGCAAGGCGTCCGCCCCGGTGACTGCGTGCCGCTCATAGCATTACGTTCTGCAGAATTCCCGATCGGTATTCTGGCCATCCTGAAAGCCGGAGCCAGTTATATTCCCATTGATGCCCGATATCCTGAAAAAAGAATTCAGGATATCCTCAGACAAAGCGCATCTAACACAATAATATTGAGCAACTTATCAATCGATCTTGGAATTAAATACCCTGGCGTACAAGCCTTTGCCATTGATAATATTACCTCGAATGAACCGTTACCCTTTGAATTAATAAAACCGCAGGGTGATGAGACGGCCTATATTATTTTTACCTCCGGCACTACCGGCAATCCCAAAGGGGTCATGATTGCCCATCATTCACTGTTGAATATTGTCCTCTGGCATAACCAAAAGTTCGCCATGAACCACACAAGCCGTTCAACGCTGATAGCCGGTATTGGTTTTGACGTGGCGCAGTGGGAAATTTGGGCAGCGTTGACCAGCGGCGGTACGTTGTATTTGCCAGAGGAAGAGACCCGCTTGCAGCCTTCCGCCCTGCTCGACTTCTTCGCACACCACCAAATCACCCATGCTTTTGTGCCCACAGTGTTGGTGGCTGAAATTGTCAGTGCGCCACAGCCGGAAAACCTGGCGTTGCGCTACCTGTTTACCGCAGGGGAAAAGCTCAACCCGGTCGATCTCAGCGGGGTGAGCTACCCGTTGGTGGATTACTACGGCCCGACAGAAGCCACCATCTTCGCCACCTGGAATTTGGTCAGTTGCGCCACACAACACGCTCCTGCCACTATCGGTCGGCCGGTGGCAGATACCGAGATATTCATTCTCGATGATAATCTGCAACCCGTCAGCGGGCAGCAACCCGGCGAGCTTTACATCAGCGGCAGTTGCCTGGCACGCGGCTATCTGAATGATTCGCAGCTCACCGCCGAAAAATTTATTACCCCCGCGCATTTTGCCGGCAAACGGCTCTACCGCAGCGGCGATCGGGCGCGCTGGCTGCCGGATCATCGTGTCCAGTTCCTCGGCCGTATCGACGACCAGATCAAGATCCGTGGTAACCGCGTGGAACTGGGCGAAATAGAAAGCGTCATGGCACAGGTGACAGGCGTGAAGGCCGCCGTTGCTGCCGTCACCCAGCCGCAGGATCCGGCTAACAAACAGATTGTGGCCTTTCTGGTGGCCGACCGGAACGACGCTGGAGTGATCGAACGCGTGAAGCAACATCTGAAAACCACATTGCCATCTTACTTCCTGCCCGCCGAGTACCGGCTGCTGGAACGTCTGCCGATCAACGCCAACGGCAAAACCGATAAGGCTGCGCTGCTGGCCCTTTCTCGCGCGGATCAACCTCCGACAGCAGAAACGCTGACCGGCAGCCGGCAGACCCTTGCCGCTATTTGGTGCCAGCTGTTGGGGACGGAGAATATCCGTGCCGAAGACAATTTTTTCGACATCGGCGGCCATTCACTGCTGGCGGCAAAGTTGGCGACGGCCATCGCCCAGCAAATTGGAGGGAAGGTTTATGTCCGCGATATTTATGAATACCCGACGATAAATCGTCTGGCGCAGGCGCTGGATGAACGCAGCGGCCATGCACTGCCGGCGGTGGACAGCGAACCGGTGCGTGCTCTGCAGGACGACGTCTGGTTACCCGCAGACCTCACCATCAATCCGCATTACGACGTATGGCAGATAAGCTCGCCCAGGGCCATTTTGCTCACCGGTGCCACCGGGTTTATCGGTGCGCATCTGCTGGCAGAGCTGCTGACCACTACCCGTGCCGAGTTGTATTGCCTGGTGCGGGAGCACAGCCGGATATCCCCGCAACAACGACTCGACGAGATCCTGACTCGCTATCAGATTGCTTTATCCCCCGAGCAGCGCGGCCGCATCCATCTGGTCCCCGGCGACGTGGCCGAGCATGATTTCGCCCTGTCACCTGAGCGCTACCGTGAACTCAGCCAGCGGGTCGATATCATTTATCATTCGGCAAGCGCGGTGAACTTTATCCAACCCTATTCTTATATGAAACGCGACAATGTGCAGGGGCTGCGCGAAATCATTCGCTTTGCCGCGCATCAGCGCACCAAACCACTGATGTTGATGTCGACGATTTCGGTCTATAGCTGGGGGCATCTGCACACCGGCAAACGGGTGATGCTGGAAAGTGACGACATCGACCAGAACCTGCCGGCGGTGATCACCGATATTGGCTACGTCCGCAGCAAATGGGTAATGGAAAAAATTGCCGATCTGGCGGCATCGCAAGGCCTGCCGCTGATGACCTTCCGTCTGGGGTACGCCACCTGCCATAGCCGCACCGGCGTCAGTGCCAGCTATCAATGGTGGGGGCGACTGGTGAAAACCTGTATTGCCAGTGGCACGCGGCCTGCGCTGCAGGATTTACGCGAGGGCCTGACGACGGTGGACTATATGACCCAGGCGATTGCACATGTCAGCCGTAATCCGCTGGCTCTGGGGAAGAAATTCAACCTGATCCACCAGCACCGCAATAACCTGACGCTGCAGGACTTCTTCAGCCTGCTGGAGCGTGAGTTTGGCTACCACTTCCACCCGCTGCCCTTCGAGCAATGGCGGGCGCAGTGGGAACACAACGGCGATGCGCCGCTCTACCCGTTGCTCAGCCTGTTCAGGGACAATATGGTGAATGGACAATCGACGGTGCAGCTCTACCAAAACACCTACCAGTGGGATTGCAGCAACCTGCAGCATTTCCTGCAGCACAGCGGGATAGAAGAACCACACTTTACCCGGCAGGTGCTACTGAATTATCTGCAGCAGTCTATCGGAGCTCCACAGCCGTCATTGCAGGTATAAGGACCAGGGCGCCCGGAAATGTGAAAGGTGATTATTGAACTGAATAATCCAATGGCCGCTATTGCGGCCATTGCTGATTACTTATGGGTTCGGTTTCGACGGACACCGCCGGCGGCTTCCATGATCGGAGCAGTTTGAGGTTTAATGCGCTTTGCGGCCTGTTTCAACACGGCTATCACTTCTTCACGTGAAGCGCTAATCGGCATCCCTCGGGGCGTCAGGTTGTTAATCTCTTCAGAAGTATAGGTTTTTACAACTGTCAGCCCTTCCCCTTCGGCTATGTACACTTCCTGCTCATAGGAAGCAGTTTCCGCTACAATCCGATCTGTAGTTTTAATGACCATATCACCCCCTATAATCCCGTCAGCAGGTCATCATTGTCGCTCAAATATTGTGCAGCATCAACAGACTAGTCTTTGATTCGCATCCAAAATCTTAAAGCTAAATTTGAAAGCGTCAGGGTTATTCAGCGCGGTACCACTCAACTCCCAAGGGATACGCTGGCTTACTGGTTGCCGACGCGTCTGCACTATGCACCATTCCAAATCCTCTGCGGTTAACATTTGCACCCGAATGTTATGTTCACCGGCAGCAAAGATTTCATTGGTTGTTGCTAATACCCTTTGTCCCAGCTCCTGAACATTAAAATCATGCGGCATTATCAGTCCCTTGAATGCTTTTATAAATTAAGGCGTTAGAAATACGGCTTCAATTTTATAACGCACTTTTCATTCTGTCGTCGAGGCATCCACTTCTGGGTTTAGAGTCTGAGGCACGCGCCGCAGTTTTGCCCCGTTTTAAGGCAGCGTCCGGTTGGGTTGCACCCAAAGCGGGCCGTCTCCTGCCACAACCTGGCGTTTTCGCGCCATTATCGCCCCTTTATCACCTTGGCACATTTTATGCTGGATCCGTCTACAGCCTGCAATGTCGACGAGGTGACGATGCTAAATATCGATCTGTCCGCTTCACCGTTTTTTGATGAGATGCTTCTGGCTGAGGGTAAACACCGGGGTCATTACGAAGCTTACTGCCATTGGCTGCAACAGGCCGATCACAAGGCCATTCAGCGTAAAAGGGAAGAGGCTGCACTGCTGTTTCATCGGGTGGGAATTACCTTTAATGTTTATGGTGAGGATGATGGTGCCGAACGGCTAATCCCGTTCGACAGCGTGCCGCGCATCATTCCCGCCGGCGAATGGGCGATGCTCGATCGCGGCATCCGCCAGCGCGTCCAGGCGCTGAACGCCTTTCTGCACGATATTTACCATCAACAACATATTCTGAAGGCCGGGATCATTCCGGCGGAACAGGTGCTGGCCAACGATCAGTATCAGCCCTGCATGCAAGGGGTCGATTTGCACCGCAATATTTACGCGCACATTGTCGGCGTGGATATGGTGCGCGGCGGCGACGGCCAGTATTACGTGCTGGAAGACAACCTGCGCACCCCGTCCGGCGTGTCCTACATGCTGGAAAACCGCAAAATGATGATGCGCCTGTACCCGGAACTGTTCGCCCAGCAGCGTATTGCACCGGTGGAACGCTACCCGTCGCACCTGCTGCAAACCCTGCGTGAAAGCTCGCCGATTAACGATCCGACCGTGGTGGTGCTGACGCCGGGCCGCTTTAACAGCGCCTATTTCGAACACAGTTTCCTGGCGCAGCAAATGGGGGTTGAACTGGTGGAAAGCGCCGACCTGTTCGTCAAGGACGGCGCGGTGTTTATGCGCACCACCGCCGGGCCTTGCAAGGTGGACGTGATCTATCGGCGGGTAGACGATGCCTTCCTCGATCCGCTGGCGTTCCGCCCGGACTCGATGCTCGGCGTGCCGGGGCTGCTGTCGGTATATCGCACCGGTAACGTGGTGCTGGCCAACGCCATTGGCACCGGCGTGGCCGACGACAAGTCGATCTATCCTTATGTGCCGGAGATGGTGCGCTTCTATCTGCAGGAGGAGCCGATCCTCAACAATGTGCCGACCTGGCAATGCCGTCATAAAAATGAGCTGTCGTACGTGCTGGCGAACCTGGAACAGATGGTGGTGAAAGAGGTTCACGGCGCCGGTGGCTACGGCATGCTGATCGGCCCGGCGGCGAGCAAAGACGAAATCGCCCACTTCCGTACCCTGCTGCTGGCCAAACCGCACAACTATATTGCGCAAAACACGCTGGCACTGTCGACCTGCCCGACCTTCGTCAACGACGGCCTAGCGCCGCGGCATATCGATCTGCGGCCGTTTGCCCTCAGCGGTGCGGAAATTCGCCTGGTGCCCGGCGGCCTGACGCGCGTAGCGTTGGCGCAAGGCTCACTGGTGGTCAACTCGTCGCAAGGCGGGGGAACCAAGGATACCTGGGTGTTGGAGGACGACGCATGCTGAGCCGAACTGCCAGTGAACTCTATTGGATGGCCCGCTATCTGGAGCGGGCAGAAAGCATCGCCCGGGTACTCGACGTCACCAACAAGCTGTCGATGATGCCGATCCGCGACAGCGAAGATCAGGATCTGCAGGTGCCGCTCAATCTGACCAGCACCGGGGAGCTGTATGCCGCAGCCTATCCCGACCTGACCATGGCCAATCTGGTCAGTTTTTTTGCCCTCGACAGCCGCAACCACAGCAGCATTTACAGCTGTTTGCAGATGGGCTGGAACAACGCTCACGCGGTACGCGGCAGCCTGTCTTCCGAGGTTTGGGAGTGCATTAACTCCACCTGGATCGAGATGAAGCTGATCCGTCGCCAGGGCATTGGCTCGGTGGGGGCCGATGCTTTCTTCGACTGGGTAAAAGAACGCTCACACCTGTTTCGCGGTGCCATGTTCGGCACACTGCTGCGCAGCGACGCCATGTGCTTTATTCGCCTCGGCACCCTGCTGGAACGGGCCGACAGCACCGCCCGCTTGCTGGGGGTGAAAAACGCGCTGATGGACAGCGACGGCGACCCGGTACGCGAGTATTACCGCATGGATACGCTGCTGCGGGCGGTCAGCGCCCGCGAAGCCTATCACAGTATCTACAAGCAGCAGCTCAGCCGCGACACCATCGCCGAGCTGATGATCCTGCGCAATGAGATCCCGCGCTCCCTGCTGGCCTGCGTCAGCGATATGGTGCAGCAACTGGAACAGATTGGTGGCAACAGCGCCAATCAACCGCGCCGGCTGGCACATACGCTGCACGCCGAACTGCGCTTCAGCAGCATGAAGGATCTCAACCGGGTCGGGCTGAACGACTGGCTGGACGCGTTTCTTGGGCAAATTGGCGGCATCGCGGAAAGCATCCATCACACCTATCTGGAGGCACAATGAAACTCAACATTGAGCACAATACCCATTATACCTACGCCCAGCAGGTGCAGCGCAGCACCCAGTATCTGCGCCTGACGCCACAGAACTCCCGGCACCAGCGCGTTATCTCCTGGCAACTGACGCTGCCGGAAGATGCGGTGTGCACCACCGATGCTTTCGGTAACGTACTGCACGTGCTGACGCTGGATCACCCGCATCAGGCGATCACCATTCAGGCCCACGGCGTGGTGGAGATTGAAGACGGCGTAGAGGATCAGGTGATGGGGCATCTGTCACCGCTGGTATTCCTGCGCCACAGCCCCTTGACCCAGCCCGACAGTGCGATCCAGGCCTTTGCCCTGCGCTATTACCAACCGCAAGCGGTGCTTGCCGGGCTGGAAAACCTGATGGGCGAACTGCTGCTGAAAATGCCTTACAGCCCAGGTTCCACCAGCGTCACCGACAGCGCGGCCCAGGCGTTCGCCACCGGTACCGGCGTCTGTCAGGATCACACCCACGTATTTCTGGCCTGCTGCCGTAGCCTGAATATTCCGGCGCGCTATGTCAGCGGTTATCTTTACAGCGAAGACTCGACGCACGTCGCCACCCACGCCTGGGCGGAAGCCTGGGTCGACGAACGCTGGCACAGTTTTGACGTTACCAACAACACCCGTCTGCCGAACCAGCACCTTAAGCTGGCGGTAGGCATCGACTATCTGGACGCCTGCCCGGTGCGCGGCATGCGGCTGGGCGGCGGCTGCGAGAATATGCAGACCATCGCCGAAGTGCAGATGATGCCCAGCGGGCAATAGCCTGTTGCCGAAAGTGAAGGTTTACGGCACGCTGGCGTTTGGCGGCGTGCCAGTCTTGTTTTGAGGAATTGTGGAATGACCTATTGTGTGGCCATGCGCTTGTCATCCGGGCTGGTCTTTGCTTCAGATTCGCGTACCAATGCCGGAGTGGACCATATTTCCACCTTCCGCAAGCTGCACGTGTTCCAGCAGGACGGCGAACGTTTGCTGGTGCTGCAAAGCGCCGGCAATCTGGCGACCACCCAGAGCATCATCAGCCTGCTGCAGCGCCGCTGCAAAGACGCCGAAAGCCCCAATCTGCTGAATGCCCCCAGTCTGTACGAAGCCGCCACGCTGGTGGGCGAAACGGTGCGGGAAGTGATCCAACGCGACAGCGAAGCCCAGCAGAGCGGCAGCACCACCGATTTTAGCTGCAGCCTGTTGCTCGGCGGCCAGATCCATGGCGAAGAGATGCGGCTGTTTCATATCTATCCGCAGGGTAACTTTATCGAAGCCACCCGCGATACGCCCTATTTCCAGATTGGCGAAAGCAAATACGGCAAACCAATTATTGATCGGGTACTGAACTACGATACCCCGCTGGAACAAGCGATGCAGTGCGCGCTAATCTCCCTCGATTCCACGCTACGCAGTAACCTGTCGGTCGGCCTGCCGCTCGACGTGATGATTTATCCGCGCGACAGTTTCAGCAGCGCACAACAATACCGTATTACCGAAGATCATCCGCATTTCAACGCCATCCGCAAAGGCTGGGGCGAAGGGCTGGTCAGCATTTTCAAACAGTTGCCGCCGCTGCAGCTGTAGGTGCTGTGAGGGCTCGGCATGCAGATCCCCTACGCATGCTGAGCCCGACGATGCAGAAAATTATTCGATCGCGCTGGCACGCAGCAGGGCTTCCAGCGGATAAACCGCCGCAATCACCACTTCGTCACGTATTTGCGCCGCCGTATCCAGCTGTTGCTGTATTTGCCCGGCTTCGGCTTTGCTCAAGGGTTTGTTCTGCTGATAACGCTCCAGCAACATCAGCCCCAGTGCCGACAGCGCGCCGACATCCTGCGCTACCGGAGCCAGATCCTGCATCACCCGGTTACCGGCAATCACCGTTTTCACCGGCGCGGTATTCAACTGCCAGCGTTGCAAACGTTCGCGCAGCGCCTGTGCCGCCGCACTGTTATTGCGATCTTTCAGCAGGGCCGCGACCTGCAGCCCCATCTCGCGCACTGCGTTGCTTTCCGCCGGCAGAGCGTCGGCAAAGCGATTCAGCGGTTCGAACTGATGATAATTACCGGCCTTGAATTTCAGATGCTGACGGGTGTAGTACTGGCTCGGCTCTACCGCCTCGGCCAGGATTTGCAGCGGCGCGATTTGCACGCTATTCGCCAGCCGGGTGAATTCACGGGCGGTCTCAGCATGCTGCTGCAAGCCCACCGAAACTACCGACCAGGCGTCAACTGCCGCCAGCCGCCGGTACATGTTGTTTTCATCGGTTACGTCCTGCGCCGACCATAAGCGCTCCGCCACCGCGAACCCGCGCGGCCACAGCTTGAGATCGAGGATCGGTGCCCTGATGTTTTCCGCCCACAGCGCCGCCTCGCCGCCAAGAATATTGCTCTGCTGCTTCGCGTCCGGTACCACCGGCATCTTGCCCGCCGGGATCGCCGTCAGCTTGCCGCCGCTGGTCGGGTAACGCACGTTGCCAACCAGCGTATACCCACTGAGCTTATCCTGCTGCAGCGTGAACACAGGACGCGTCTCGCCCATCCAGGTATCGACGCGGAAGCTCACCTGCTGCGGAGAACGCCAGACGATATCCTGCAACGCACGGCGAGATTTGCCGTTGAAGTCGATAAAACCACGCCAGCCTTGTTTGCCTTCAATCAGGGTAAAGCTGCCTTCCACCGCGCTGCCCTTCAGTCGCGGCATGCTGAACTGCCAGCTCTGCGCCTTTTCATCGGGCTGCACCTCGGTGGCGACGCCCAGCGGCTGCGGCAGGATCTCGTTGCGATAGTGATAGGCGCTGCTCTGCGGTTGATCGAGGTAGAAGCCGGTGGACAGAATGCCCTGATAGCCGTCCTGCGCGCTGGCCCCCAGTGAGTCCTGACCCTGCCAGGATTGGATCACAATGCTGCGTGGCAGCGACGGGTGATAAATTTCATCCCAGCCGACCATCTGCCGTTGGTGCTGTTCGAGGATTTTTTCCAGCTTCTGGTTGAAGTAGGCCTGCAGCGCGTGGGTGTCCGCCAACTGATGTTGCTGCATAAAGGCCTGAATGGTTTTCGATTGCTTCCATTGGCTGGCATCCACCTCGTCACCGCCAATATGCAGGTAAGGATCGGGGAAGATCGCCGCCAGTTCGCCAATAATAGCGTCGACAAATTGATAAACTTCTTCACGGGTCGGATCGAGCGTTGGCTTATGGACACCCCATTTGCGCTCCATCTGATACGGCCCCGGCGCGCTCATCAATTCCGGGTAAACCACGGCGATGCTGGAAGCATGGCCCGGCAGATCGATTTCCGGCACCACCCGGATGCCGCGCGCGGTGGCATAGGCCACCACCTGTTGCATCTGTTCGCGAGTATAAAACTGGCCGTCACTGGCCTGCTGTTGCAGCTTGGGATAATGCTCAGAAGCAAAACGCCAGCCCTGATCGTCGGTCAGGTGCCAGTGAAACACGTTGAGCTTGGCTGCTGCCATGCCGTCGAGCTGGCGCAAAATATCCGCCAGCGGCAGGAAATGACGCGCCGAATCCAGCAGCACGCCGCGCCACGGGAAACGCGGTACGTCGGTGATGCTAACCAGCGGCAGGAAGGTGTTCTGGCCGTCGGTCTGCACCAGTTGCAGCAGGGTTTCCATGCCACGCAGCGCACCGAAACGGGTATTGGCGGTCAGCGTGACGCCATCCTGCATCACCACCAGTTTATAGCTCTCGTCGCTGCCCGGCAGCGGCTGCGCCGCCACCTTGTCTTTGATGTTCACGTTAATCACCACGCCAGCGGCTTTTGACGCCTGCGGTGTCAGCGTCCAACCGGTTTGCAGCTCAATACGTTGCCGCCAGCGCGGCAGCGCATCACCCAAATCGTCACCCTGCAGGTTAATCGACAAACGGTGATCCAGCACCAGCCTGCCCGCCGGTTGGGTCAGTTCCACCTGCTGCGGCCAGGGCATCAGCGGCAAATCGCCGGCCGGCTGCGCCAGCGCGCCCAGGGAAAGCAATAACGATGAAGCCAGTAGCGTATAACGCAGAGATCTGTGCATCAGAAATTCCTCAGAGGAAAAAAATCAATAAAAACAGCGAAGCTATAAATAAAGACTGAGCACAGTACAGATGTCCAACGGCGAGGGTGAAAAGCCGGGTTGGATCACAGATGCCCCTCTTCCAGGCGAAAGAGGGGCGCGGGAATCACTGCCAGCCGTAACGGTGCACAAACCAGCCTTTCACGCACTGGGTCAGCACCATATAACCGGTCAGGATCAGCACCAGCCATGGGAAGTAGCCGAGCGGTAGCGCCTGCAGCTGCAGGAAACTGGCCAGCGGCGAGAAGGTCAGGCCGATACCGGTGGCGATCACCACCAGGGTCATGATGCACAGCGGCCACGAAGGACGACTCTGGATAAACGGAATTTTGCGCGTGCGGATCATATGCACAATCAGCGTTTGCGACAGCAGCCCTTCAACGAACCAGCCGGACTGGAACAACGTCTGCATTTCCGGCGTATTCGCTTTAAACACCCACCACATCAGGCTAAAGGTCAGCACGTCAAAGATCGAACTGATCGGCCCAAAGAACACCATAAAGCGCCCAATATCGCCGGAGTTCCAGCGCTGTGGCTGGGTTATCTGATCGTCATCGACGTTGTCGAACGGAATAGCGACCTGCGAAATGTCATACATCAGGTTCTGGATCAGCAGGTGCAGCGGCAACATCGGCAGGAACGGCAAAAAGGCGCTGGCGATCAGCACGCTGAAAACGTTACCGAAGTTAGAGCTGGCGGTCATCTTGATGTACTTGAGCATATTGGCGAAGGTACGACGCCCCTCAATCACCCCCTGCTCCAGCACCATCAGGCTTTTTTCCAGCAGGATAATATCCGCCGCTTCCTTGGCAATATCCACCGCAGAGTCGACTGAAATCCCAATATCCGCCGCACGCAGCGCTGGGGCATCGTTGATCCCGTCGCCCATAAAGCCGACCACATGGCCCTGCTGGCGCAGCAGCTTGACGATACGTTCCTTATGCAACGGCGTGAGCTTGGCGAACACCGTGGTACGTGCCGCCGCCTGCGCCAGCTGCTGGTCGTCCATCTGTTCGATCTCACTGCCACGCAGCACATGATCCGCCGCCAGCCCAACGTCTTTACACACCTTGGCCGCCACCAGCTCGTTGTCGCCGGTGAGGATCTTCACCGTTACGCCGCTGTTTTTCAGCGCCGCCAGCGCCGGTGCGGTGCTCTCTTTTGGCGGATCGAGGAAGGCCACATAACCTTCGAGGATCAGATCCGATTCGTCGGCCACACCGTATTCATAAGCCTGCGCCGGCAGGATCTTGTTGGCTACCGCCACCACCCGCAGCCCCTGCTGGTTGAGATCGTCGGTAACACGCCGGATACGTGCCAACAACGCCTCGGTCAGCGGGATCACTTGATCTTCCTGCCGCACATGGCTGCAAATCGCCAGCATCTCTTCCAGCGCGCCCTTACAGATCAGCTCGTGGTATTGCGCGTCTTTGGCCACCACCACCGACATCCGGCGGCGTTCAAAATCAAACGGGATCTCATCCACCTTGTGGTAATGCTGCAACGCATCCGGCTGTTGGTTTTGTTCCGCACAGCTCAGCACCGCCACATCGAGCAGGTTTTTCAGCCCGGTCTGGTAGAAGCTGTTCAGCCAGGCGTAATGCAGCACCCGGTCGCTGGCGACGCCAAACACGTCGGTATGGCGCTCCAGCACGATTTTATCCTGGGTCAGGGTGCCGGTTTTATCGGTGCACAGAATATCCATGGCGCCAAAGTTCTGAATGGCGTCCAGGCGTTTGACGATCACTTTCTGTTTGGACAGCTTCACCGCCCCTCTGGCCAGGGTAGAAGTGACAATCATCGGCAGCATTTCCGGGGTCAGCCCCACCGCCACCGACAGCGCGAACAGCGCCGCTTCCCACCAGTCGCCCTTGGTGTAACCGTTGATCAGCAGCACAATCGGCGTCATCACCAACATAAAACGGATCAACAACCAACTGACTTTACTGATCCCGCTCTGGAAGGCATTGGGTTGCTGATCCTGACCGATCACGCGCTGCGCCAGTTGACCGAAGTAAGTGTCACCACCGGTACCGATCACCATCGCCAGCGCGGTGCCGCTCACCACGTTGGTGCCCATAAAGCACAGGTTTTGGCATTCCAGCGGATCTTCTGACTGCTCACGCAGCTCGGCGACTTTTTCCACCGGCAAGGACTCACCGGTCAGCGCCGCCTGGCTGATAAACAGATCCTTTGCCGACAGCACGCGCAGATCCGCCGGGATCATGTCGCCCGCCGCCAGTTTGATGATGTCGCCCGGCACCAGTTGCGAGATCGGCAGTTCCAGGTGTTCGCTTTTACCGGTCAATGCGTCACTACGAATTACTGTAGCGGTATTGCTGACCATGGCTTTCAGCGCATCCGCCGCCTTGTTGGAACGCGCTTCCTGAATGAAATTCAGCAGCGTGGAGATCACCACCATCAGGGCGATCACCAGCGCCCCGGTCAGATCCTCGGTGGCATAAGAGATCATGCCAAGCGCGGTCAGCAGCAGGTTGAACGGGTTGCGATAGCAGTGCCACAGGTGCTGCCACCAGGCCTCTTGCTGCTGATCGTCAATCACGTTCTCACCGCAGCGTTCGCGCACCCGCTCCGCCTCATGGGCGGTTATGCCTTCCGGATGACTTTGAAAGCGCAGATAAAGCTCGGTGGTGTTCGCGGCAGCGCATTCCAGCCGCTGCTGTGCCAAACCGGCGGGCAACCCCTGCGCTTTGCCGCCAAGGCCGTCCAACAGGCTGTCACGGTGCACCAAACGGCGCGGTAAATTGCGGCTGAGCAGGCCCAGCAGCTGACGGGGGATGTTTGTTAGTTTCATTTTTTTGCACCTCGTCGCCCATTGCCTCACGGCAGCGGGTGAACGCGGGATCGCCCCCGGCCAGGCTTTCGGACACGCCAAAAAGCCTCTGCCGGGGCAGATCCTTGTCTTTTTTTATAGCAGCAGGAGCGAACGACGGGCGCGCGCTACCGGTTACCGTTTATTACTTCCCCGGTAAAACAGCAGCGCAAAGCGGGCAGGTTTTACCGGGGAGCCGAGTCAGGGTCTAACGGGGTCGGATCGGGATCCATAGGGTTGATAACCTCCGGTAAATGAAAAGATCAAACGACAAGAGCGGCCGTTCAGCGCGGTACACAAATCCCTGCATTAGCCTATAGCTTTCAAGCTGGTCGCCTGGCTGCAACTTGAAAGATGATGGATACAGCGCCAAGATCCGTTGCGGAAAATAGGCTATGCTGACGGGCATTCAGCGTAGGCCGCCAGTTTACGCCTTTTAACCTCAATGAAAATTAAACCATGCAAAACCGGCTGACTATCAAGGACATCGCACGCCTGAGCGGCGTAGGTAAATCCACCGTATCACGCGTGTTGAACAACGAAGGCAGCGTGAGCCCGCAGACCCGCGAACGGGTGGAAGCGGTGATCCGTCAGCAGGGGTTCACCCCGTCCAAGTCTGCTCGCGCCATGCGCGGCCAGAGCGACAAAGTAGTCGGCATTATCGTTTCCCGTCTCGACTCTCCGTCTGAAAACCAGGCGGTACGCACCATGTTGCCACTGCTGTATCAGCACGGCTTCGACCCGATCGTGATGGAAAGCCAGTTCGAGACCCGGCTGGTGGAAGAGCATTTGCACGTTCTGCAACAGCGTAATGTCGACGGAGTGATCCTGTTCGGTTTCACCGGCCTGACGGCGGCCATGCTCAGCCCATGGCAGGATAAAATGGTGGTGCTGGCACGCGAATACGAGGGGTTTTCTTCGGTTTGCTACGACGACGACGGTGCCGTGCGGCTGCTGATGGAACGCCTGCAGCAACAGGGCCACCGGCATATCGGCTACCTGGGGGTGCAACTGTCGGATGCCACCACCGGTATGCGCCGCCACCAGGCCTATCTCGACGCCTGCCGGCAACAGCAGATTACCCCAAGCGTGGCGCTGGGTGAACTGAGCTATCAGAGCGGCTTCCAACTGGCTGCCTCGGTCATCGATGCCCAGACTACCGCCCTGGTGTGCGCCTCCGACACTATCGCCCTTGGTGCGATCAAATACCTGCAACAGCAGCATATTGCCCCGCTGCAAGTGTGCGGCATCGGCAACACGCCGCTGCTAAACTTCCTGTTCCCCGAGACGTTTTCGGTTGATCTGGGCTACGGCACGGCCGGGCTGCAGGCCGCACAACAGCTGCTGGGCCAGCTCAGCGGCGAACAGGGCATCCGCCAGATCATCGTACCCAGCCAACTCGCCTGACGGCGGTTCTTTGTTTATCCGCATACATTCCCCAGTCTGAGATCCCCTGTTGATGCTCACACCCAGTGAGCATTAATTCATCGTTATTTGTATCAGCCACCACACCACTATTCCTGATTGACGCCCCTCATTCATAGCAATAGATTACTGTATATGCGTACAGTTGTTTTTTTGTATGTCTTAGCGGTTTTTCAGCACACGGAGTGTGTACCTCCCCAGACCTGCCATTCAGGAGCAACGGAGGGTACCGGACGCTGTTAACCATCAGGAAACAGAGAGTCGAATAGGAAGATAATCATGGCTGAAGAAAATAAAAATGCTCAGGTGACTAACGGCGTTAATGACGATGTGACTGAGCTGAAATCACTGACCACCCTGCGTAAACGTGTCGTCAGTGACGGTGAAATTGTGTCTAAAGCAGCAAACGGTTTTCGCCTGGCAAACGGCAATACCGGCGTGATGCTGCGTAACGACGGTAAGGATTTTTACGCCCTGACCACGCCAAGCGGTCAGGCACAGGACGGGCAGTGGAACACCCTACGCCCCTTCTCTTTTAACCTCTCAACCGGCCGCGTGTCGCTGCGTAACGGGGTGGATATTTCCGGCGGCGCGATGGTGTCACACAATGCAGGCATCAGCGCCGAGACCACCGGCCCGACACCACTGATCGCAGGGCAAGTCTACTATGCATCTTCTGTGGAAAGTAAGTTCACCAGTGGTAACAACACCACCACTATGTTGATTAGCTCCAGGGTTATAGGCAATGAACAGGATTATGGCCTGCTTTCTTATCGTGACATGAAGGGGAATTGGAACGAACTTCAGGTCAGACCCAATGCTGAACTGAATGTCGGTCAGATAACCAAACGCAATCCTAATGGCTGGTTTTGGGCAGAGG
This sequence comes from Serratia sp. S4, assembly GCF_000347995.1. Lineage (NCBI taxonomy): Bacteria > Pseudomonadati > Pseudomonadota > Gammaproteobacteria > Enterobacterales > Yersiniaceae > Serratia > Serratia sp. S4. The sequence continues at coordinate 485,151 of NZ_KB661120.1, read as the reverse complement.
GGGTAATGAATAAAAGCAAAGAGGAGCGTGTAACTAATGGCTTGCATATGCAAGGGCACGGGAGCGTATATTCCAATTTATTTCTCTCTGAACGTATCCAAAAACATCAGGCTGTAGAACTTCAAGTAGGCGACGATGTAATAAGTGGCCTATTTGAATTCCGCAATAATGGCAATGCCTACACCAATGGCACCTGGAACAGCAGCTCCGATGTCCGAATGAAAACCGATATCGAGAAAATTGACGGCGCACTGGATAAGTTGGGAAAAATTGGCGGTTATACCTACCTGAAACAGGGCGTTCCGGAAGCCGGGGTAATAGCCCAGGAAGTGGAGAGTGTATTACCTCAATCCGTCACCACCACCGAACTGAAATTAAATGACGGCAGCGTTCTGAAAGACGCCCGCGGAATTAATATCAACGGCGTGGTCGCCCTTCTGGTCGAGGCGTTAAAGGAAGAACGTGAGGCCCGGCTTGCGCTGGAAACTCGGTTGGCGGTGTTGGAAGAGGCTATTTCAACAGCTCGTAGTTCTTGAGCAACGACTAACTCTTGGCGTTTGCAACGGAGCAATGACTGTAGTTGGCATATATACCGCATTTGCTCCGACAGCCTCATAAAATAAAAAGGGAAAACTCATGGGTGGATTTAATTACGGTGGTGGGAAAGGTGATGGTACCGGTTGGAGTCGCGAGCGGGGTGATGAACCCGATCCAGGTGGTGGTTCCCAAGGCAACGGCGGAAGAGACAGTAGCAGCAGTGGGAATTCCCAGGCGGCAGCAATACAGCGACAGATGAACGCAATTAAAAGTGACTCTCACGTTAATAATGTTTTGAAAAATTTACAGAAAAAAGTGCGTACTGTGGCACCTAACGCAAGGGTTTCCCTTACAGGTGTGGATGATACAGGCAGAGTACAAGTGAGTATTGATGGGATTAGAATTGCGGACGATGCCGCAGTTTTAAACGCTATCAAGTCAGTCCCACAGGTTAAAAATTTACTTGGCATAGATTTCCCTAAGAGTGGCACAAGCGGGTTCGCAGGGAATATAGATACCGGACACAGAATCGGTAATTTTAAAAGCGTTCCTAACGGGAACAATACTGGAAATAATTCCGATGCCGAAGACAAGGCGTCACTGGAAACGTATTCCGAGGTACTAAGCGGGAATATCCCTCCCGGTTTCTGGCTTGATAATAATAAGGTCATGACCGAGGTTACGATAAAATATGAAATCAACGGTGGTGGGAAGGGAAGTGACCGTACAGGTTACAAACAAACTAACGCTGAAGTTCCTTCGCTGACAGCAGCCTACCAACAATTTAAACAAGTAGAGCGAGAAGTGGCCGAAGAAGCCCACAAAACCGAAGAAACCCGCAAGGCCGAAGAAGCCCGCAGGGCCGAAAAAGCCCGCAGGGCCGAGGAAGCCCGCAAGGCCGAGGAAGCCCGCAGGGCCGAGGAAGCCCGCAGGGCCGAAGAAGCCCGCAGGGCCGAGGAAGCCCGCAAAGCCGAGGAAGCCCGCAAGGTTGAAGCGGCGCGGAAAGCGCTGTTTGCCAAAGCGGGTATTTTGGATGCACCGGCTTATCCCCCCGAAAAGCTGAAAGCGGCCAATGCAGCGTTGGCAACCGCAGGCGCCATGGTACTCAACCGTGCGCCCGCCATGCTACAGGCGTCGACGGTTGCACAGGGTGTTATGACAACCTCCAGTGAACTGGCCGGTTCCGTAGCGGGGGCGCTGTGGCGTGGGGCAACGGAAGTCGGCAGCATACGTGCCGGTACCGCTGTCGCAGCAGGGTCGGTACTGGGGGCTTTGGCTGTCGGGTTCATTCCGACAGCCGCCGGAACGGGCAGTGACCAGGTTCCCGGTCGTGATGTCAATATGTTTGCCTTCCAGGCAAGTCTGGCGGCCGTTGGAACAACGACGATCCAGCCGGGGATGACCTCGGTCGATTTGCCGGTGCGCGGGTTTATATCGAGGGACAGGGACGGAAGGCAGAGTGTAAACTTTGTCAGAACGGGGGTCGGCAGCGTATCTGCCAGCGTACCGGTGTTCAGACCGGTACGTGATGAGGCAACCGGGCTGGATAAAATCACACTACCGGCAATGGGGGGCGTGCCTGCCCGAACCATACTGATCAATCCTGTGCCGACTGGCCCTGCAGCACCGTCACATACAGGCAATGGCTCACCGGTACCCAAGTCGCCAGTACATACCGGCACCAATATCAGACAGGCAGATAGCATAGTCGTCACGACCTTCCCGGCGGACGTCGTCCAGGATTTGCAAGATTTTATCTTGTGGCAGCCAGATGCGACGGAAACAGGCGTTGAAGCTATCTATGTAATGGTCAGTAAGCCTTATGGCGAAAGCAATGCCAGAGGCGAACACAGCGGCCGTGATTACAATACCGAGAAAGCTGGCGGGCCTATCCAGAACCTGGACTGGAAAACCGCTAAAATTGACCGTGCCGGTGTAGACAAGGTAAAACTGCATACAGGACGTTTCGGTGAATCTGCCGATAATAAGGTGATGGTCGACCGTCTGGAGAAAATCCTGAAAGGAGACCTTGCTCCGACTGATACCGATAAACGTTTTTATACTCATGAGATCAGGGAGTTGGAGCGCTATAGAAATCTTGGAGTTAAAGATGGCGAACGTCCAAAGAATAGAGCTGAAGTTTGGAACAATACCCATACAGCAACTCTCGAAGACTATAAAATCAATGAGAAAAATCAACCTTTGTATACACCTGAAGCTGATGAGGCGTATCGCAAAGCAGAGGAGGGTAAATAATGTTAGATCTTGAAGGTATTTATAAAAATGAAAGTGTAGAGGATGTCCTTTTGCATTTTGCGCCACGGACACCCTACCCTAGCATTGATCGTATGTATGTGCGCTACAAGTTTGAGATCGCTGCAGATGGGAAATTGTTACAAACATATCAACGGTTAGTAAGGGAAGGGAAACTGATAGAAAATGAAAATCCACTTCCAGAAAAAGGCCCCAACTGGAAAGCCCCAGCTTTCGTGACTGAGAAAAAATACGGCATCGAATAATCACCATATTTTTACGAAGCTTTAATTTAACCAAAGCCCAACAAATTCTCACTTGTTGGGCTTTTTATTAATACCGTCGTATTACTCTATCTATTTACCTGTACCATCAATATTCCATGAAGAGATAAATGGATGATATATCAGCACCACCCCTCAAGGCCGTCCGTCATAGCCATCCCAGTAGGTAGCCACGGCGGAATCCAGCAGGATCTGGCGTTGTTTTTGCGGGTTATCCACTGAATATTCCTGATTGATAAATTTCCCTTTCTGCCCCATTTCACTAAGGAATTCAGGGCTGCGGAAATAGGCTTCCTGCTGCTCTGCCTGCTGGCGCGTCAATCCCTTGGCTCGATCGGCCTTCCCCATTTGATAGAACTGGTCAAAAAACGGAATAGAGGCTTTTATCGAGTCTGGAATTTGGGTTCGCATTTCGGGGGAAAAATCCTCTCGCGCCAGTTGATAAATCGCATGCTTGGCGTGGCGTTCCGGGCTGCTTTTTTGGCTAGTGCAGGCGCTCAGGAACAGCGCGGTGAAGACAATAAGGATTCGGGGCAATGTCAAAGTCATCATTCTTCCTTGAAAAAGTACGTGGTAGCGACGCTCACATAACGTATCGGACTAATGAGTCGCGCTAATTTCAATCAACTTATTGATTGTTAAGGGTGACAGTATAGCCGCCAATGCTCTTGTTCAAGAAAATATTACTGGATGTTTCGGCCGGCTCGCAAAATTCCCTGTTGAATAAATGGTCATTTTTTTATCGTTTTGTGATCCTCACCCCAAACCGGGAACGTTCCCATTCCATAAAAAAAGCGGAGTGACTAAGCTTTGATCATTACTCCGACAACACCTCTGCGGCAGTCCCATACCAAGAAAGGTATCTAATAATGAGCAAAGTAAAACAGCAGGATATCGATCGCCTGATTGTGCTGGTGGGCGGGCGCGAGAATATCGCTACCGTTAGCCACTGCATTACCAGGCTGCGTTTTGTTCTCAATGACCCAGCTCTGGCCAAACCGAAAGAAATCGAAGAGTTGCCGATGGTCAAAGGCTGCTTCACCAACGCCGGGCAGTTCCAGGTGGTGATCGGCCCCGAGGTCGGGGATTACTACCAGGCTCTGATCGCCACCACCGGCGTCAATGAAGCCGACAAAGAGCAGGCCAAGGTCGCAGCGCGCCAGAACATGACCTGGAGCGAACGCGCCATCTCGCACTTCGCCGAAATCTTCTTCCCGCTGCTACCTGCCTTGATCAGCGGCGGTTTGATCCTCGGCTTCCGCAACGTCATCGGCGACATCCCGATGTCCGGCGGCCAAACGTTGGCGCAGATGCATCCGGCGTGGAAAACCATCTACGACTTCCTGTGGTTGCTCGGTGAAGCCATCTTCATGTTCCTGCCGGTCGCCATTTGCTGGTCAACGGTGAAAAAAATGGGCGGTACGCCGGTACTCGGCATCGTGCTGGGTATCACGCTGGTGTCCCCGCAGTTGATGAACTCCTATCAGCTCGGCCAGCAGATCCCGGAAGTGTGGAACTTCGGCTGGTTCACCATACAGAAAGTCGGCTATCAGGCGCAGGTGATCCCTTCCATGCTGGCCGGTATGGCGCTGGGCTGGATTGAGACCCGTTTGAAAAAGATCGTGCCGGATTACCTGTATCTGGTGGTGGTGCCGGTAGTTTCCCTGCTGCTGGCCGTGTTCCTGGCACATGCGTTTATCGGGCCGTTCGGCCGCATGATTGGCGACGGGGTAGCCTGGGCGGTGAAAGCCGTGATGACCGGCAGCTTCGCCCCTATTGGCGCTGCGCTGTTTGGCTTCCTGTATGCACCGCTGGTGATTACCGGCGTGCATCAGACCACGCTGGCCATCGATATGCAGATGATCCAGAGCATGGGCGGCACCCCGGTTTGGCCACTGATCGCACTGTCCAACATTGCGCAGGCCTCGGCGGTGCTGGGCATTATTATTGTCAGCCGCAAGGCCAACGAACGTGAAATCTCGGTGCCGGCGGCCATCTCCGCCTACCTCGGCGTCACCGAACCGGCGATGTACGGGATCAACCTGAAATACCGTTTCCCAATGCTGTGCGCAATGATCGGCTCCGCCTTCGCCGGGCTGATCTGCGGCCTGGACGGCGTGATGGCTAACGGTATCGGCGTCGGTGGTTTGCCGGGCATTCTGTCGATCAAACCGCAGTTCTGGATGATTTACACGGTGGCGATCCTGGTGGCGGTGGTGATCCCACTGGTACTGACCATCATGGTTTACAAACGCAAGGCCAGCCGCGGTGAGCTGCCGGTCTGATTGAAATGTAGGGGCCCGGTACCCGGGTCTATTAAGGTATTTATATGAGCAATCCAATCCCCTGGTGGCAGAACGGCGTCATCTATCAAATCTATCCGAAGAGTTTTCAGGACAGCACCGGCAACGGCTACGGCGATCTGGCCGGTGTGACGGAGCGGCTGGACTACCTGCAGGAACTGGGCATCGACGCCATTTGGCTGACGCCGGTGTATGTCTCGCCGCAGGTGGACAACGGTTATGACGTGGCAGATTACTGCGCCATCGATCCCGCCTACGGCAACATGGAGGATTTTGATCGGCTGATTGCCGCCGCCCACCAGCGCAGCATCCGCATCGTGATGGATATGGTGTTCAACCACACTTCGACCGAACACCCGTGGTTTAAAGCCTCGCAGGATCCTGAAAGCCCGTTCCGCCAGTTTTATGTCTGGCGCGACGGCGAAGGCGATGCCCTGCCGAACAACTGGCGCTCCAAGTTTGGCGGCAACGCCTGGCAGTGGCACGCCGACAGTGGCCAGTATTATCTGCACCTGTTTGCCACCGAGCAGGCAGATCTCAACTGGGAGCACCCACCGGTGCGCGAAGAGCTGAAGAAGGTTTGTCAGTTCTGGGCCGACAAAGGCGTCGACGGTCTGCGCCTGGACGTGATCAACCTGGTCTCCAAGCAGCAGGATTTCCCGTCCGATAACCAGGGTGATGGCCGCCGTTTCTACACCGATGGCCCACGCATTCATGAATTTCTACAGGAAATGAGCCGCGACGTGTTTCAGCCGCGTGGCCTGATGACCGTCGGTGAAATGTCCTCTACCACGCTGGAACATTGCCGGCAGTACGCAGCGCAAAGCGGCGAAGAGCTGTCGATGACTTTCAACTTCCACCACCTGAAGGTGGACTATGCCGGCGGCGAAAAATGGACGCTGGCGGCGCCGAATTACGTCGAACTCAAACAGATTTTCAGCCACTGGCAGCAAGGCATGCACAATCAGGCGTGGAACGCGCTGTTTTGGTGTAACCACGACCAGCCACGTATCGTTTCACGCTTCGGTGACGAGGGTGAACTGCGGGTGCCGGCCGCCAAGATGCTGGCTATGGTGCTGCATGGCATGCAGGGCACGCCTTATATTTATCAGGGCGAAGAGATCGGCATGACCAATCCGGGCTTTAACTCCATAGAACAGTATCGCGATGTGGAAAGCCTGAACATGTACGCCGAACTCAGCGCGCAGGGGAAAAGTGACGCCGAGCTGCTGGCGATCCTGGCCAGCAAATCCCGCGATAATGGCCGCACGCCAATGCAGTGGAGCGCCGCGCCGCACGCCGGTTTCACCCAGGGCACGCCGTGGATTAGTTGTGCGGAAAACTATCCGCAGATCAACGCCGAAGCGGCGCTGGCCGATCTGGATTCGGTGTTTTACGCCTATCGTCAGTTAATCACCCTGCGCAAACAGTATCCACTGCTGACCCACGGTGACTACCGTGACCTGGCCCCTGTTCACCCGGCGTTGTGGTGCTATCAACGCAGCTGGAATGGCCAGCGCCTGCTGGTGGTGGCCAACCTCAGCCGCGAACCGCTGGCCTGGCAGGCCGAAGGCGTGGAGCCCTCTGCTTTATGGCGGCCGCTGATGGGCAACTACGCCGACGCCCCTGCCCAGCCGCAGGCCACCAGCTTACGCCCGTTCGAAGCGGTGTGGTGGCTGCTGGAAGACTAATGCTGTCGGGGCGTGGCCGGCTACGCCCTACAGTTTTTTCAGCAGTTCCACCACGCAGGCAGCCTCTTGCACCAGGCGTTCATCGCTCATATCAGACACCCCCTGCACCAGATGCGGCGGCAGGTAATCCATGCCGGTCAGATTGGCTACCGCATGGAACGGGCGCAGCAAATCTGCCACCGGATAACGGTTATAACCTTCTGGCGTATAAGCCTGCGGATTGCCGCCGGTAGTAACCACCAGTTGCAGCGGTTTACCCTGCAGTTGGGTGCCTTCGCTGCCGTAGGCGAAACCGTGGGTTAATACCGCGTCCTGCCATTCACTGAGGATCGCCGGGGAACTGTACCAGTAGAATGGGAACAGCATCACCACCGCATCATGGCCCTGCAGCAACTCCTGCTCGCGCGCCACGTCGATTTTATAGTCCGGGTAAGCACGCATCAGTTCGTGAATAGTCACGTTCGGCAAAGGACGTAGGGCTTCGATCAACGCTTTGTTGATCCGTGAGTCATCGGGAAAACGGTGGGCGGTTAACACTAAAATGCGCGACATAAGAGATCCTTGATTTAAATTTGATATCGCATTTTTCCATTTCTCACGCGCCGGGTGTAGGCTGTTAGTTGTCACTTTAATTTCAACCGAAAGTATCAACCACTATGTCGCTTCCCTTTGATGTGCACCGCCTGCTGCCGGCCTTCCTTGCAGCCGCCCAGGCGCAGAACTTTTCCGCCGCCGCACGTCAATTGGGCGTCACGCCAGCGGCCATCAGCAAGAATATCCGCGTGCTGGAAGAAAAACTGGCGCTGCGGCTGTTCCAGCGTAATACCCACAACGTGGTGCTGACCGATGAAGGCAAGGCGCTGTTGCAACAGGTAGCGCCGTTGTGGCAGGCACTGTCCGCCACGCTGGAAACCGCCGGCAGCGCGCAACAAGCCCCTTCCGGTACGGTGCGCGTCAGCATGATCCCGGGTTTCGGCCGCCAGATGCTGATGCCGTTGATCCCGCAGTTCCTTGAACGCTACCCGCAGATCGACCTGGATCTTTCGCTGGATGCGCGGGTGGTCAATCTGGTGGGGGAAGGTTTTGATGTGGGGATCGGCAGCCGGGTCGATCCCGACAGCCGGCTGGTGGCGCGATCCTTGTACCCGATGCAGATGGTGCTGGCGGCCTCGCCCGGCTATCTGGCGCAGCACGGCATACCGCAGGATCCGCAAGATCTGTTGCAGCACAACTGCCTGTTGCATCGCAACCCGGCCACCGGTCGCAGCGTAAAATGGCCGCTGCAACAACAGGGCGAAGCCAAAGCGCTGGAGCTGCAGGGCCGTCTGGTAGCCAGCCGCCCGGAAATGCTGCTGGATGCGGCGCTGGCCGGGCTGGGCATCGTCTGCCTGGCCCGTTGGTACGCAGAGCATCATTTTGCACAAGGCACCCTGCAGCCGGTGCTGGCGGATTGCTGGCCGCGGCCGACCCAACTGTGGTTGTACTATGCCTCCGCCGATCTGCCGCCGCGGGTGCGCGTCTGGGTTGAGTTCCTGCTCGAGCATTTCCGTCACCGCCCGGCCTGAATTTTCAGGCCAAAAATTCGGGCTTGTACAGCTAACGCCCGCTCTTTCCATTTCCTTGTTCTACGTCAAAAGAATCTCGCCAATATCTATATATAGTGCATTAAGAAACACCAACACCTATATATAGTAGTTATCCACAAATTCATCCACACGTCGCTTCAGCCCTTGCGCGCTGCGGCATTGCCCTGTGGATAAGCCGAAATCATACCGATACCCAACGGCTTTTAGCCTGCCGGGCATCAGCGCTCCCTCGGGGAACAAGGAGTAACAACGTGAAACCAGTAGTGATTAAACGGGACGGTTGTCAGGTACCTTTTGACGAGGCACGTATTGGGCAGGCTATCGAGCGCGCCGCGCTGGCCGTCGGTATTGTCAATGCCGACTACTGCGCTACCGTCGCCCGCGTAGTCGCTCAACGGATGTCACAGCAGCAGCGCGTTGATATCCATGAAATTCAGCAGGCGGTAGAAAATCAGTTGATGGCCGGCGAATACAAGCAGCTGGCCCGCGCCTATATTGAATATCGTCACGATCGCGACGTAGCGCGTGAACTGCGCGGGCGGCTGAACCAGGAGATCCGCGGCCTGGTGGAGCAAAGCAACATGGCGCTGCTGAACGAAAACGCCAACAAGGACAGCAAAGTGATCCCCACCCAGCGCGATCTGCTGGCCGGGATCGTCGCCAAGCATTATGCCAAGCAACACATCCTGCCGCGTGACGTAGTGCTGGCCCACGAGCGCGGCGAGATCCACTACCACGATCTCGATTACTCGCCGTTCTTCCCGATGTTCAACTGCATGTTGATCGACCTGAAAGGCATGCTGACCAACGGCTTCAAGATGGGCAACGCCGAGATCGAACCGCCGAAGTCGATCTCCACCGCCACTGCAGTCACCGCCCAGATCATCGCGCAGGTTGCCAGCCATATTTATGGCGGCACCACCATTAACCGCATTGACGAGATCCTGGCCCCGTTCGTCAGCGAAAGCTTCAACAAGCATCGGCAGGTCGCCGAACAGTGGCAGATCCCGGACGCGCAAGGCTACGCCATGGCACGCACCGAGAAAGAGTGTTACGACGCCTTCCAGTCGCTGGAATATGAGGTCAACACCCTGCACACCGCCAACGGCCAGACGCCGTTCGTGACCTTCGGTTTTGGCCTGGGCACCTGCTGGGAATCACGGATGATCCAGCGTTCAATCCTGCAAAATCGCATCGCCGGGCTGGGCAAGAACCGTAAGACGGCGGTGTTCCCCAAACTGGTGTTCGCCATCCGCGACTGCCTTAATCACCAGTACGGCGATCCGAACTACGACATCAAACAGCTGGCGCTGGAGTGCGCCAGCAAGCGCATGTACCCGGACATCCTCAATTACGATCAGGTGGTGAAAGTCACCGGCTCGTTCAAAACCCCGATGGGGTGCCGCAGCTTCCTCGGTACCTATGAAGAAAATGGCGAACTGGTACACGACGGCCGCAACAATATCGGCGTGATCAGCCTGAATCTGCCGCGCATTGCGCTGGAGGCGGTCGGCGATGAAGACCGCTTCTGGCAGTTGCTTGACCAGCGTTTGCTGTTGGCGAAAAAGGCGCTGATGACGCGCATTGCCCGGCTGGAAGGCATCAAGGCCCGGGTCGCACCAATCCTGTATATGGAAGGCGCCTGCGGTGTACGCCTGAAGGCGGACGACAATATCGCCGACATTTTCAAGAATGGCCGCGCGTCGATCTCACTGGGTTATATCGGCCTGCATGAGACCATCAACGCGCTGTTCGGTGACCAACGGCACGTCTACGACGACGAAGCGCTGCGCGCCAAGGCGGTTGCCATTGTTGCCCGCCTGCGGGCCGCCACCGACAGTTGGAAGGAAGAAACCGGTTATGGCTTCAGCCTGTACAGCACGCCGAGCGAGAATCTGTGCGACCGCTTCTGCCGGTTGGATACCGCCGATTTCGGCGTGGTGCCGGGCGTCACCGACAAAGGCTATTACACCAACAGCTTCCACCTCGACGTGGAGAAAAAGGTTAATCCTTACGACAAACTGGATTTTGAAGCGCCTTATCCCCCATTGGCCAACGGCGGTTTCATCTGTTATGGCGAATACCCGAACCTGCAGCACAACCTGAAAGCGCTGGAAGACGTATGGGATTACAGCTACAGCCGCGTACCTTATTACGGCACCAATACGCCGATCGATGAGTGCTACGAGTGCGGCTTCACAGGCGAGTTTGCCTGTACCAGCAAGGGCTTTACCTGCCCGAAATGCGGCAACCACGAGCCATCCAAGGTGTCCGTCACCCGTCGGGTGTGTGGTTACCTCGGCAGCCCGGACGCCAGGCCGTTCAACGCCGGTAAGCAGGAAGAAGTGAAACGCCGGGTGAAACACCTGGGGAATGGGCAAATCGGCTAACGCCGGGCCGCTCTGCATCAGGGCTCAGCATGCTGAGCCCCTACCATCAGAAAGCGAAATATGAACTACCACCAGTACTACCCCATCGACGTGGTCAACGGCCCCGGTACCCGCTGCACGCTGTTTGTCGCCGGTTGCGTACACCAGTGCCCCGGCTGCTACAACAAAAGCACCTGGCGGCTTAACTCCGGCCAACCTTTTACCCAGGCGATGGAAGACCAGTTGATTGCCGATCTGAACGACAGGCGTATTCCGCGCCAGGGCCTGTCGCTGTCCGGCGGCGATCCGTTGCACCCGGCCAACGTCCCGGCGGTGCTGCAATTGGTGAAAAGAGTGCATGCCGAGTGCCCCGGCAAGGATATCTGGCTGTGGACCGGCTACCGGCTGGCAGAGCTGGATGCCCAGCAAATGCAGGTTGTGGACCGGATTAACGTGCTGATTGACGGCAAGTTTGTGCAGGATTTAAAAGACCCGGCGCTGATCTGGCGCGGCAGCGCCAATCAGGTGGTGCATAAGCTGCGTTGAGGATCCCCTCATCCCGGCCCTCTCCCTCAGGAGAGGGAGATGGGCATCTAACCATTGTCGCATATCTTCGCTTACACCATCCCCATTCCCACCACGCCAGTGACTATCCCGCACAGCGCCACCAGCGCGGCGGTCAGGCACAGGGCTTTGGCGGAAAAGGCTTTGTTCAGCATCAGCAGTGAAGGCAGGCTGACCGCCGGCAGGGTCATCAACAACGCCAGCGCCGGGCCGGTGCCCATCCCCGCCAACATCATGGTCTGCACAATCGGGATTTCCGCTGCCGTGGGGATCACAAACAGGCAACCGGCGATCGCCAGCCCAATGATCCACAGCAGACTGTTGTCTATCGCACCGTCAGCATGCGGGAACAGCCAGACCCGTGCCGCCCCCAATGCCAGCACCGCCAGAATGTAGATCGGAATGGTCGACCAAAACAGCGCCCACAGCGCCTTTAGCCAGCGGCCAAAGAAGGGTTGTGCCTCGGTTTTCTCCAGCGGTATCACCGGCATTTGCAGTGCTGCAGGTTGCGGGTCGTTGGCAGTCGCGCGCTGCACCAGCCAGGCAATGCCCAATACCATAATCACCCCGGCCACCAGCCGAATAGCGGCAAACTGCCAGCCAAGCACGAAGCCCATAAAAATCAGCGTCGCCGGGTTCAGCACCGGATTACTTAGCCAGAATGCCATCGCTGCGCCGCTGGATACCGACTGACGACGCAGCCCGGCGGCGACCGGTGCCGCACAGCAGGTGCACATCATGCCCGGCAGGGCGATCGCTGCGCCCAAAAGGGTGCCGGAAAACCTCGGATGACCCAATGTACGCATCAACCAGTCACGCGGGATTAACACCTGCACCAGCGAGCCCAATACCACGCCGAGCACTGCAGCCTTCCACACCGCGGTGAAATAGACCAGCGCATAGTGCCAGGCCGCCAGCCACGGGCTGCTGTCGCCATTAGCCAGTATCGATTTGCCGATCGAGTGGGTATCCGCCGCCAGAAAAGCCTTGCCGTAATAGGGCTGCCATTTGACGTAGTAGAGCCCGACGGCCACCACCAGCAGAAACAGGATCGGTTTCCACAGCGGCCAGGGGCGGCTGCGGTGTTCGGTTGCGGTCAAGGGCTGTGGCATGGGGTTGGCTCGGTTCGGTTCGGTGAACAATGACGTCAGCTTAGCGCGCCGCCGCCCCGAGCGCATCATCAGCCTGTCCCAAATAGTTCATCTGTTCGCCACTGACACGTAACCAGATTGTCATTTAACCCCGGCAGAATAACGCCAACTTCACCAAAGGGTACACATCATGCAACGCCAATCATCAGCATCCTGTGAATGGGTATTCGGCACGCCGAGGTTTTTATTATGATGGACTTATCTAGACATCCGACCAGTTTCCCTACCCGCTACCAGCAAATCGCCGCGCAGCTAGAGCAAGAGCTGCGTACCCAATACCGCTGCGGTGACTATCTGCCCTCCGAACAACAGCTGGCAGAGCGCTATCAGGTTAATCGCCATACCCTGCGCCGCGCGGTTGACCAATTGGTGGATCGCGGCTGGCTGCAACGTCGGCACGGCATCGGCATTTTGGTGCTGATGCGCCCCTATGACTATCCGCTGCATGCCAATACCCGGTTCAGCCAGAACCTGTTCGAGCAGGGCAGCCACCCCACCAGTGAGCGCTTACTCGCTGTATTACGCCCGTGTAATGGGCATGTTGCCAGTGCACTGTCGCGTGAAGAAGGCGAAACGGTGATCCACCTGCGCACCCTGCGCCGGGTCAACGGCGTGCCGATGAGCCTGATCGACCATTATCTGCCAGATCTGGACTGGTGGCCGGCGTTGCAGCAGTTCCACAGTGGCTCATTGCACGAATTTATCGAACTCAACATCCACCAGCCGCTGACCCGCAAGCAGACGCGCATCAGCGCACGCCGCGCGCAGGCTAAAGAGAGCCGGTTGCTGGAAATAGCCACCCACGCGCCGCTGCTGTGCGTGCGCACCCTCAACGTCTGCACCGGCAGTGACAGCGTGGCGGAATACTCCGTCAGCCTGGCACGCGCCGACATGATTGAACTGACCATGGAGCACTGAATGCAAGCCTTACAGCCGAGACAACGCTGGATGTCGGTATTGGCGCACAGCCAGCCGGACCAGTTGCGCAGCCACTGGCAGGCGCTGAACCTCAGCCCGCGCTATCAAACCATTCGCGCGCCGGAAATTGGCCTGGCGCAGTTACAGGGCCGCATGGGTGCCACCGGCCGCCGCTTTGTGCTGGGCGACATGACCGTCACCCGCGCGGTAGTGCAACTGGAAAACGGCGGTTACGGCTACAGCTATATCGCCGGACGTGACAAGGCGCATGCCGAACTCTGTGCGCTGGCGGATGCCCTTTTGCAACTGCCGGAGCAGGCCGAATTGCTGCAACAGCAGCTGATTGAGCCACTGGCGGCCTTGCAACATGAGCAACGCCAACTCCGTGCCCGGGCGGTAGCCTCCAGCCGGGTGGACTTCTTTACGCTGGTGCGAGGGGATTAACCGATGAGCCTACTGACAGGTTTTGCACAACCGATCGAACAATCGCAACAGGCTTTCCGCCTGATCCTTAAGGCGTTAAGTGAACCAGGCTATATCGTCACACTGCCGGCAAGCCCGGCCTGGGGCGCGCTGAACGCCGCCAGCACCGCCGCACTGCTGACCCTGGCAGACCAGGAAACCCCGATTCAACTGTGTCTGGCGCTAGAAAGTGAGCAAGTGCTAACAAACATTCGCTTCCATAGCGGTGCTCCGTTGGCCAATAACAGCGAAGAGGTGTGCTTTGCCCTGTTCGATGCACAACTGCAGGCCACTGATTTGCAAGCGTTACCGCACGGCAGTGAGATTTCCCCCGAGTTCAGCGCCACGGTGGTGGTACAGATCGACAGTCTGGAACAGGGTACCCCGCTGCGCCTGACCGGCCCCGGCATTGAACATCAGCGGGTTATCTCGCCGTCGTTGCCGCAGGCCTTACTGGATTACCTGATTAACCGCCCGCAGCGTTTCCCGCTGGGGCTGGATTTCCTGCTGACCTGCGGTGAGCGCCTGCTGGCGCTGCCACGGGCCACCCATGTGGAGGTGTGCTGATGTACGTTGCCGTTAAAGGGGGCGAAAAAGCCATTGAGGCCGCCCATCAGTTACAGGAACAACTGCGGCGCGGCGACGACAGCGTACCCGCGCTCGGCACCCAGCAGATTGAACAGCAATTGGGGTTGGCGGTAGATCGGGTAATGACCGAAGGCGGTATCTACGATCCGCAGTTAGCGGCGCTGGCCATCAAGCAGGCGAGCGGCGATCTGGTCGAGGCTATTTTCCTGCTGCGCGCCTACCGTACCACCCTGCCAAGGTTGGCGGTCAGTGAGCCATTGGCGACCGAAAATATGCGGCTGGAGCGCCGTATCTCGGCGGTTTACAAGGACTTGCCCGGTGGGCAGGTATTGGGGCCGACCTACGATTACACCCACCGGCTGCTGGATTTTGCCCTGCTGGCCGAAGGCGAAGCGCCGCGTGCGCCACAGGCCGACGAACCGCTGCCGGAAAATTGCGCCCACGTGTTCGACTTGCTCAGTCAGCAGCAACTGGCACTGGCGGAGCAGGATGACGGCAGCGCGCCGGATGATATCACCCGCAATCCGCCGGTTTACCCCTGTTCCCGCTCGGCACGCTTGCAACAACTGGTACGCGGTGACGAAGGCTTCCTGCTGGCACTGAGCTACTCCACCCAGCGTGGTTACGGCCGTACCCACCCGTTCGCCGGCGAGATCCGCACCGGCTATGTTTCGGCGGAGATAGTGCCAGAAGAGCTGGGTTTCGCGGTAGATATCGGCGAGATCCTGTTGACCGAATGTGAAATGGTCAACGGCTTTATCGACCCGGTCGACCAGCCGCCACATTTCACCCGCGGCTACGGTCTGGTGTTTGGCCGCGCCGAACGCAAGGCGATGGCGATGGCGCTGGTGGATCGCGCGCTGCAAAGCCCCGAGTACCAAGAAGGCATCGCCAGCCCGGCGCAGGATGAAGAGTTCGTGCTGGCCCACGCCGACAACGTCGAAGCCGCCGGCTTCGTTTCCCACCTCAAATTGCCGCACTACGTTGATTTCCAGGCCGAACTGGAATTGCTCAAGCGCCTGCGGCAGGAATTCAGCGAACGTCAGGAGGCCCGCGATGAGTGAAGTATTAACCGGTTATAACCTGGGCTATCTGGACGAACAGACCAAACGCATGATCCGCCGCGCTATTTTGAAGGCGGTAGCAATCCCCGGCTATCAGGTACCGTTCGGCGGCCGTGAGATGCCAATGCCCTACGGTTGGGGCACCGGCGGCATTCAGTTGACTGCCAGCGTGATTGGCCGCGCCGACGTGCTGAAGGTGATCGACCAGGGGGCCGATGACACCACCAATGCGGTTTCCATCCGTCGCTTCTTCCAGCGCGTTGCCGGCGTCGCCACCACCGAGCGCACGCCGGAGGCCACGCTGATCCAGACCCGGCACCGTATCCCGGAAACCGCGCTGCGTGAAGACCAGATCCTGATTTATCAGGTGCCAATCCCGGAGCCGCTGCGCTTTATCGAGCCGCGTGAAACCGAGACCCGCAAAATGCACGCGCTGGAAGAGTACGGCGTGATGCAGGTGAAACTGTATGAAGACATCGCGCGCTACGGCCATATCGCCACCACCTACGCCTATCCGGTGAAGGTCAACGACCGCTACGTGATGGATCCGTCACCGATCCCGAAATTCGATAACCCGAAAATGCACATGATGCCGGCGCTGCAGCTGTTTGGGGCCGGGCGCGAGAAGCGTATCTACGCCCTGCCGCCGTTCACCAAGGTGGAGAGTCTGGACTTCGACGACCATCCTTTCACCGTGCAGCAGTGGGACGAGCCTTGTGCCCTGTGTGGCTCACGCCACAGCTATCTCGATGAGGTGGTGCTCGACGATCAGGGCAGCCGCATGTTCGTTTGTTCCGACACCGATTACTGCCAGCAGCAGCTGGCGCAACCTTCGCAAGAGGCGCAGCACTGATGACTTCCACCCCTCTGAGCACCACACCGCTGCTGTCGGTGACTAACCTCACCCATCTGTACGCACCGGGCAAGGGCTTTAGCGATGTCTCTTTCGATATCTATCCCGGCGAAGTGCTGGGCATCGTTGGCGAATCCGGCTCCGGCAAAACCACGCTGCTGAAATCTATCTCCGCACGGCTGGCACCGCAGCACGGACAAATCCTTTACCGCCCGCAGGCCGGGCAACAGCACGATCTGTACGCGATGGCGGAAAGCGATCGCCGCCGCCTGCTGCGTACCGACTGGGGCGTGGTGCATCAGCATCCGCTCGACGGACTGCGCCCCCAGGTTTCTGCCGGTGGCAACATCGGTGAACGCCTGATGGCTATCGGCCAGCGTCACTACGGCGACATTCGCCGTCAGGCCGGCCAGTGGCTGGAGGACGTCGAGATCCCGGTATCACGCCTGGATGACCTGCCGACCACCTTCTCCGGCGGCATGCAACAGCGGTTGCAGATTGCCCGCAATCTGGTGACCCACCCGAAGCTGGTGTTTATGGACGAACCCACCGGCGGGCTGGACGTTTCGGTACAGGCGCGGCTGCTCGATCTGCTGCGCACGCTGGTGGTGGAAATGCAGTTGGCGGCAGTGATCGTCACCCACGATCTCGGCGTAGCGCGCCTGCTGGCACACCGACTGCTGGTGATGAAACAGGGCGAGGTGGTGGAAAGCGGCCTGACCGACCGGGTGCTGGACGATCCGCACCATCCTTATACCCAACTGCTGGTTTCTTCGGTGCTGTCGTAACGCAAGGTAATGATAAATGACTATTCAAATCCGGGTTGAACACCTCAGCAAAACCTTTGTGCTCCACCAGCAGCACGGCACGCAACTGCCGGTGCTGCACGATGCCAACATGACGGTCAGCAGCGGCGAATGCGTGGTATTACACGGGCATTCCGGCAGCGGAAAATCCACTCTGCTACGCTCACTGTACGCCAACTATCTGCCTGACAGCGGCCATATCTGGGTTAATCACCAGGGTGAATGGCTGGATATGGTGCAGGCCGAAGCGCGTCAGATCCTGGCGGTACGCCGCCATACCCTTGGCTGGGTCAGCCAGTTTCTACGGGTGATCCCGCGTATCAGCGCGCTGGACGTAGTGATGCAGCCGCTGCTGGAACAGGACGTCAACCGCGCCGAATGCCGCGAACGCGCCGAGACGCTGCTCAATCAGCTCAACGTACCGCAACGTCTGTGGCAGCTGGCGCCGTCGACCTTCTCCGGTGGTGAACAACAGCGGGTGAACATCGCTCGCGGCTTTATCGTCGATTACCCGATCCTGTTGCTGGACGAACCCACCGCCTCCCTCGACAGCCGCAACAGCGCGGCCGTGGTCGCGCTGATCGAGCAGGCCAAACAACGTGGCGCGGCGATCGTCGGTATTTTCCATGATGAAGGCGTCCGCCAGCAGGTCGCCGACCGGTTATATGACATGCAGGCGCCACAGGCGCTGGAGATCCTCTGATGATCATCAATAACGTGAAACTGGTGCTGGAAGATCAAACTGTCGAAGGCTCGCTGGAGGTCAGCGACGGCATGATCCGCAGCTTTGCCGATACGCCCAGCCAGTTGCCGCAGGCATTGAACGGTGAAGGCGGCTGGCTACTGCCGGGGTTGATTGAACTGCACACCGACAATCTGGACAAGTTTTTCACCCCGCGCCCGAACGTCGACTGGCCGGCGCATTCGGCCATGAGCAGCCATGATGCATTGATGGTGGCCAACGGCATCACCACCGTGCTGGACGCGGTGGCGATTGGCGACGTACGTGACGGCGGCCATCGGCTGGAAAACCTGCAAAAAATGATCGACGCGGTGATCCACAGCCAGCGCGCCGGGGTCAACCGCGCCGAGCACCGGCTGCACCTGCGCTGCGAACTGCCCAACGAGAGCACCCTGCCGCTGTTCGAACAGCTGATGGACAAGCCAGGAGTGTCGCTGGTGTCGTTGATGGACCATTCGCCGGGCCAGCGCCAGTTCGCCTCGCGTGAAAAATACCGTGAGTATTATCAGGGCAAATATCACCTCAACGACCAACAGATGAGCGAGTATGAAGAGCGGCAGGTCGAGCTTTCTGCCCGCTGGGCCACGCCGAACCGCGAAGCCATTGCCGCCCATTGCCGGGCGCGTAAAATTTCGCTCGCCAGCCACGACGATGCTACCGCCGCCCACGTCAGCGAGTCCTGCGCGCTGGGTAGCGTGATTGCCGAGTTCCCCACCACCGAAGATGCCGCTCTTGCTTCGCACCAACAAGGATTGCAGGTGCTGATGGGCGCACCGAATATCGTGCGTGGCGGCTCACATTCCGGCAACGTGGCAGCCCATCACCTGGCGGCGTTGGGCGTGCTGGATATCCTGTCCTCCGACTATTACCCGGCCAGCCTGCTGGATGCGGCGTTTCGCATTGCGGCCGATGAGCGCAACGGCTACAGCCTGCCGCAGGCGGTACAGATGATCACCCGTAACCCGGCCAGAGCGCTGGATTTGCAGGATCGCGGCACCATCGCCGAAGGCTTGCGGGCGGATCTGGTGTTGGTACGACCGCACGGCGAGCACGTTTACGTGCAGAACGTGTGGCGCCAGGGCAAGCAGGTGTTCTGATGGCGCAGCTTATCTATCTGATGGGACCATCCGGCTCAGGCAAAGACAGCCTGTTGGCCGCACTACGCGCCGATGTCGACAGCGCCCCACTGGTGGCGCACCGCTATATCACCCGGCCGGCAGATGCCGGCTGCGAGAACCATATTGCGCTCAGCGAACCGGAGTTCCTGCGCCGCCGCGCCAAAGGCTTGTTTGCCCTCGACTGGCAGGCGCATCAGCACCATTACGCCTTTGGCATCGAGGTGGATCTGTGGCTGTTGCAGGGGATCGATGTGGTGGTCAACGGATCGCGTGCCCATCTGGCACAGGCACAGCATCGCTATGGCGCACAACTGCTGCCGGTGTGCCTGCAGGTCAGCAGCGATATTCTACGTCAACGCCTGCAAAACCGCGGGCGTGAAAACGCCGATCAGATAGAACAACGGTTGGCGCGGGCGGCGGAATATCAGCAAAAGTTGCCCGCCCTTTGCTGCCGACTGGATAACGACGGCAACCTTGATGACACCCTGGCAGCGCTGTTGGCGCTACTGCCCGCTTCAGCCAAACAACCACAGGATGCCATGCCATGAATGATTTGGCGCAGCCGAAAATCGGCGACAATGTGACGCTTAACCGCAGCCGCCTCGGCCAGTATGTTCATCTGGCCGACGATGCGATCCTCGAAGAA
Source organism: Serratia sp. S4 (assembly GCF_000347995.1). NCBI lineage: Bacteria > Pseudomonadati > Pseudomonadota > Gammaproteobacteria > Enterobacterales > Yersiniaceae > Serratia > Serratia sp. S4. Next base: position 465,216 of record NZ_KB661120.1, on the reverse strand, counting down.
GTCGAAATGGGCGACTATTCCTATACCGCCGGACATAACCAGATTTTTTACGCCACCATCGGCAAATTCGTGTCGATTGCCTCTTATGCGCGCATCAATCCCGGCAACCATCCCACCTATCAGCGCATCGCCCAGCACCATTTCACCTATCGCGCTTCGGAGTACGGCCTGGGGGAAGATGATGAGGCCTTCTTCGACTGGCGGCGTGAACACCACGTGACCATCGGCCACGACGTGTGGATCGGCCATAACGCCATCGTGATGCCCGGTGTCAGCATCGGCAACGGCGCGGTAATCGGCAGTGCGGCGGTGGTGACCAAGGATGTGGCCCCTTATGAGATTGTCGCCGGCGTGGCGGCCAAAAAGATCGGCATGCGTTTTGACGACGCTCTGATTGAACGTATTGAACGCAGCCAGTGGTGGCACTGGGATCATCAGACGTTGCAACAACGGCTGGCGGATTTCCGTGATATCCATGCCTTTGCGGAGAAGTATTTATAATCGGGAGTGACCAGATGCAACTGACGTTTCTCGGCACCGGCGGTGCCCAGCAGATCCCGGTGTTCGGCTGTGATTGTCTGGTCTGTCAACGGGCGCGGCGCGAACCGGCATTCCGGCGCAGACCTTGCGGTGCGATGCTTAAATTTCAGGGGGAAACGACCTTGCTGGATGCGGGATTGCCGTCGTTGGAACGGCGCTTTTCGGCGGGGGAAATTCAACGTTTTTTACTGACACATTACCACATGGATCATGTACAGGGGTTATTTCCTTTACGCTGGGGCTGCGGAAATTTTATTCCGGTGTATGGCCCGGCCGATGAACAGGGCTGCGATGATTTGTTCAAACACCCGGGCATTCTGGCATTTCAGCCGCCGTTTACCCCCTTCGAAACGGTTGAACTGGGCGGGCTGCACATCACCCCGCTGCCGCTGCAACATTCGAAACTCACGCTGGGTTACCTGATCCAGACCGCAGGCAAATCGCTGGCCTATCTGACCGATACCGTCGGTTTACCGCCGGATACCGAGGCTTTTCTGCGTGCAGTAACATTGGATTTAATGGTGCTCGACTGCAGCCTGCCGCCTCAGCCGCAGGCTCCGCGCAATCACAACGATCTGACCCGCGCACGGGAAACCCAACAACGCTTACAACCCGGCCGCACTCTGCTGACACACATCAGCCATCATCTCGATCTGTGGCTGATGGACAACGAACTGCCTCCGGGTCTGGAGCTGGCGTTCGATAATCTCAGCGTGCACTGTGGTAACAATGCAGCCGATCGGATTCCAACACCTTAACACCCTGACCAGGGCTGAACGCCTGCTCCAACAGCGTCTGCGCCACGTCTTTGGCGGCAACCCCGCGCCATTTGCCGGGCAGCAATTTAAACAACGGCGCACTCAGGCGCTCCAGCAAACGTGGCGAGGAGCGCTCGCCCAACAGCATAGATGGCCGTACCAGCGTCAGGCGCGGCCAGTTCTGCTCACGCAGCGCCTGTTCCATTTCCCCCTTGGTACGGTTGTAAAGGAAGGTCGAACGCGTGCTGGCACCCAGTGCACTGACCGCCAGACAGTGCTGCGCACCTAATCGCCGACCGGTCAGCGCGCTTTCCACCACCAGGGTGTAATCGACGTAATGGAAATTGGCGTCGCTGCCCGCCTCACGCCGCGTGGTACCCAGACAGCAGAATACTATATCGATCGGCTGCTCCTGCTTTGTCAGCAGCGCGAACAGGTCATCACCCACCGGGTTATCCAATTTTTCATGCGCCGGCAGCGGCTTACGCGTTGGCGCCACGATCGCCGTGACCTGCGGATCGGCCTGCAGCAGGTGCAACAATTCGCGCCCCACCAACCCGGTAGCCCCTACCATAAATACCCGTGCCATATACCCTCCCGCCGATTGATCTGTCTGAAAAGTATAGTTTATTGCGTCAGGTCCGCGTCCAATGCAGTTTCGTGCCGAAGCCGAGGGTGTTGTCGGTCATTTTCACTTCTTGCAGACTCAGTTGCCATACCGGTGCTTTCATCACTTTGGCTATTGGGAAACGCTTGCAGTAGCGCGCGCGTGCAAGCCGCTCCTCGTCACCGCTCAGCATCACCGCTTCGGCGCGATACTGCACGCCGCGGATCAACGCGATGGTCTTCGGCTTTGGCGCTATGGTGCCGACCACCCGGCTATTTTGCAGCATCAATTCGCCGTGGCGGGTATGGGTCTCGGTCATTAGCCACAGTGCCATTTGCCCGGCATCAAAGACGTAAAAACAGTTGGCACACCACATGTCCATACCATTGCCGGCGCACAGTGTCAGCACATGCTGTTTGCTGAGGAAATGCGCAATTTGTTGCTGCTCTTCGGTCGTGTTCAACGTCAATTCTCCTTCCCTTTGCTCGCGTCATCTTACCTGCGTTGTTGAGGACGGTCACAAATAACGATAATGCCACCACTTTACGCAGATGATTAACCAATCACACATGGTGCATTTATATTCAAATAATGAATAAATGACCTTATAACATATAAAAAACAAATTAGATTTATCTGGGTGTTATGCGAGCAATTTAAATGCTTTTTTTTGTTACCGGCCCTACGCAGATAAAATTCAGCGCTCAATTCGCTGGTTTTTTATCAAACCATTTACATATCTAAAAAGCACCATTATTCATCTTTATGCACATCACTGCATAACAAGTGAATAATTATTTATCAATAACCCATATTACGTGACTGGCATCACATATTTAACTCTGCAGCACGTTAAAATAACGCCATCTTTTCACTCCATAAGGTGGATTAGAAATGGAAAACAACAATCGAAAAATGGCGCATATAAGACGCACAACCCATATTATGATGATGGCTCATCGTAGCTGCTTTAGCTTTGCCTTCTTTAACTTCAGATAACCCTCACCTCTCTCGTTGTTACTAAAAACAGCCTGTCACTATTACGTCTGAACTATTTTTCCTGACATATCAGGACGGATCCCTATTTTATTTTTCCGTGAAATAGCCGAAGTAAATTACTGTTTATAGTACACAAGACATAAAACAAAAATCCGAATGAACTCAGGCCTGCGATTAAGCATGACTGCGCTCTTCTCACGCCTTTATTTTAGTGAGGGCATTAGCGACAGGGCTATTAACCTGCCGGCGGGATGCCTTTGCCTGAAGAATGATTAAAATGAATAAATTAAAAATTGCCGCTAATAGCAAAACATTAAGTTGCTTCGAAACCACTCGCGAAGTTGTCGATGTACACCAGAGTGATTTTAATGATATTGCCGCCATCGTATTGTCGGTGGAGGATGTCACGCAAGGAATGGTGGCTCACCTCGAAGAGATCGGCCTGAATATCCCGTTATTCGTGGCGGTTTGCTGCGAAGAAGAGCTGGACAACGCCATACTGCCTGCCCTGCATGGCGTATTTGAACTCTGTGGCAAGAACACCCAGTTCTATGGCAAGCAGTTGGAAGCTGCGGCAGTAAAATATGAAAGCGAACTGCTGCCACCTTTCTTTAATACGCTGACCCAGTATGTCGAAATGGGTAACGCCACCTTTGCATGCCCTGGGCATCAGGGGGGCGAATTCTTCCGTAAGCATCCAGCCGGGCGTCAGTTCTTTGACTTCTTTGGCGAGACCCTTTTCCGTTCCGATATGTGCAACGCGGACGTCAAACTGGGTGATTTGTTGATCCATGAAGGCGCCCCCTGCGCGGCGCAGCAGCATGCCGCCAAAGTGTTTAACGCCGATAAAACCTATTTCGTTCTTAACGGCACCTCCGCCTCAAACAAGGTGGCAACCAACGCCCTGCTGACGCGCGGTGACCTGGTGCTGTTCGACCGCAACAACCATAAATCCAATCATCATGGCGCGCTGATCCAGGCGGGGGCGACACCGGTGTATCTGGAGACCGCCCGCAACCCGTTTGGCTTTATCGGCGGCATTGACGCGCACTGCTTTGAAGAACGCTACTTACGCCAGCAGATCCGCGAGGTCGCGCCGGAGCGCGCCAATGAAGCCAGACCTTTCCGCCTGGCGATCATTCAGTTGGGCACCTATGACGGCACCATTTATAACGCCCGTCAGGTGGTCGATAAAATTGGTCATCTGTGCGATTACATCCTGTTCGACTCGGCCTGGGTCGGCTATGAGCAATTCATTCCAATGATGAAAGACTGCTCTCCGTTGCTGCTTGAGCTAAACGAAAACGACCCTGGGATCATTGTGACTCAGTCAGTCCACAAGCAGCAGGCCGGCTTCTCGCAGACCTCGCAAATCCACAAGAAAGACAAACATATCAAGGGACAAGATCGCTATTGCAACCACAAACGCTTTAACAATGCCTTTATGCTGCACGCTTCCACCAGCCCGTTTTACCCGCTGTTCGCCGCACTGGACGTTAACGCCAAAATGCATGAGGGCAAAAGCGGCCGACGCCTGTGGAAAGAATGCGTTCGCGTCGGCATTGAGGCGCGCAAAATGCTGCTGGAGACCTGCAGCTTAATCAAACCTTTTGTGCCGGACCAAATCGACGGTAAAGCCTGGCAGTCTTATGATACCGAGACGATGTCCAACGATTTGCGCTTCTTCAACTTCATTCCCGGTGAAAAATGGCATGCCTTTGAAGGCTATGCCCAATCGCAGTATTTTGTCGACCCGTGCAAACTGCTGCTCACCACGCCGGGCATTGATACGGCAAGCGGTAACTACAGCGACTTCGGTATTCCGGCGACCATTCTGGCCAACTATCTGCGCGAAAACGGCATAGTACCGGAGAAATGCGACCTCAATTCGATCCTGTTCCTGCTGACTCCGGCCGAAGACATCGCCAAAATGCAGCATTTGGTGGCGCTGATTGCCCGCTTTGAAAAACATATTGAGCAAGATTCTTTAATTAGTGAAGTCTTGCCTGCGGTTTATAAAAACAATCAGCAGCGCTATGAAAATTATACCCTGCGCCAACTCTGCCAGGAAATGCACGATCTTTACGTGAGTTACGACGTTAAAGAACTGCAGAAAGAAATGTTCAGGAAGAGTTATTTCCCTCGTGTGGCAATGAATCCACAAGACGCCAACACCGAATTTGTCCGCGGCAATGTGGAATTAGTCTCTCTGGCGAAAGCCGAAGGCAGAATTGCCGCCGAAGGTGCCTTGCCTTATCCCCCAGGCGTATTGTGCGTTGTCCCAGGGGAAGTGTGGGGCGGTGCTGCACAGCGTTATTTCCTGGCATTGGAAGAAGGCATCAATTTATTACCCGGCTTCGCACCGGAATTACAGGGCGTGTATATCCAGCAGGATGAAGATGGCTGGAACCGTGCTTACGGTTATGTCATGAAAAATTAATCACCTTACAAGGCGGTGAATTTTATTCACCGCCCGGATCGCATTATAAAAGAGAGAATGATCATGAGTAAGTCCAATAATAAAATGGGGGTCGTGCAGCTAACGATCCTTACTGCGGTAAACATGATGGGCTCCGGCATAATTATGCTGCCCACCAAGCTGGCCGAAGTGGGTACTATTTCTATCGTTTCCTGGCTGGTTACCGCCGTGGGCTCGATGGCGCTGGCCTACGCCTTCGCCAAATGCGGCATGTTCAGCCGCAAATCCGGCGGCATGGGCGGATATGCTGAATATGCTTTCGGTAAATCGGGCAATTTCATGGCGAACTACACCTATGGGGTGTCGTTGCTGATCGCCAATATCGCCATCGCCATTTCCGCCGTTGGTTACGGCACCGAACTGTTTGGTGCCAACCTGTCGCCGCTGGGGATCTGTATAGCCACCATTGGCGTACTATGGCTGGCTACCGTCGCCAACTTCGGCGGGGCACGCCTGACCGGGAAAATCAGCGGCATCACCGTTTGGGGCGTGATTATCCCGGTGGTGGGGATCTCGATCATCGGCTGGCACTGGTTCAGCGGCAGCGCCTATATTGCCGCCTGGAACCCGCACTCGGTGCCGACCTTTGAAGCCATTGGCGCTTCTATCTCCATGACGCTGTGGGCATTTCTGGGCCTGGAGTCCGCCTGCGCCAATACCGACGTGGTGGAAAACCCGGAGCGTAACGTGCCGATCGCCGTACTCGGCGGTACCCTCAGCGCGGCAGTCATCTATATCGTTTCAACCAACGTCATCGCCGGTATCGTGCCGAATATGGACCTGGCCAACTCAACCGCGCCATTTGGGCTGGCGTTTTCCCACATGTTCAACCCAACGGTCGGCAAGATCATTATGGCCCTGATGATCATGTCCTGCGTCGGCTCACTGCTGGGCTGGCAGTTCACCATCGCCCAGGTGTTCAAATCCTCTGCCGACAGCGGCTTCTTCCCGAAAATTTTCTCCAAACTCAGCAAGGCCGACGCACCGGTCAAAGGCATGCTGACCATAGTCATGATCCAGAGCGTGCTGTCTTTGATGACCATCAGCCCGTCGCTGAATAAACAGTTCAACGTGCTGGTGAATCTGGCGGTGGTGACCAATATCATCCCTTACATTCTGTCGATGGCGGCACTGATCATTATTCAGAAAGTGGCGAAAGTACCGGAGAAAAAAGCGCGAATTGCCAACATCATTGCCGGCATTGGCGCACTGTACAGTTTCTATGCCCTCTACAGTTCCGGTGAGGAAGCGATGATGTGGGGCGCCATCGCCACCTTCCTCGGCTGGACTCTGTACGGTATGGTTTCACCGCGTTTCGAAATGGCGGGGAAAAAAGGCTAACGGTGATAAGCCATAGGCGGCCGGGGATGGGATTACGACGGGGAACATGCCATCATATTCCATCCCTGGCCACCAACGTTGCTGCTTATTCATGACGGAAATACTCCCAACCTGGCATCTCTACATGCTGCGCATGCCCAGCGGTATGCTGTATACCGGCATTACTACCGACGTAACGCGGCGGCTGGCGCAGCATCAGGCGGGCAAAGGGGCCAAGGCGCTACGGGGTAAAGGCCAACTGGTGCTGGCGTTTCACTGTCAGGCGGGGGATCGCTCAAAAGCGCTGAGACTGGAATATCGGGTCAAGCAACTGAGCAAAACGCAAAAAGAGAGGCTGGTGAGTCACCCGCCTCTTTCGTTGGATTATTTACTGCCGGACGTTGAGGTTAAAGCCGGTTAAACGGCTCGGAGTATTCCACCGCCCCGCTAACGTCAAGCAAGGCATCTTCCGCCAGTGGGTAAACCTGGAACGCGGCCTCGGTCTCTGGCCAGCGGCACTGCAGACCATAGGCAGCGGCCGGTTTAAAGCCAAAGCGCCCGTAGTAAGCCGGTTCACCCAGCACCACTACCGCGGCATAGCTGAACTCGTTCAACGCATCCAGCCCTTCGTATATCAGCTTTTCGCCCAGCCCCTGACGACGCAGACTTTCGTCCACCGCCAGCGGTGCCAGACCGACCCATTGACGATCCTCACCGGCCACGTCCACCGGGCTGAACGCGGCATAACCCACCACGCCGCCTTCGTCGTCGGTGGCGACAATGCCCAGCGTCAGCAGGCCGTCTTCGCGCAGTTGCTGCACCAGATCGGCTTCATCATCTCGCCCAAAGGCGCGACGCAGCAGGGCATCAATGCCTGCCGCATCTACCGGAATTTCCACGCGGATTAACATGTTGCCGGCACACGGGAAGTTTGCACCGTGCCCTCCTGCAGCCCTGCTTCCACAAATTCGGCCAGTTGCAGCAGGCCAATGCGCAACGGCGCAGGCATGGCTTCCAGCTCGATGGCGTCCATCAGATTTTTTACATACAGGCCCAATTCGGTGTCCCCTTCAATCTGCAGCCGACGCTGAAAGAACAGCGTATCGGGATCTTGCTTACGCGCTGCGATCAGAATCAGATCGTTGGCGTCGCCACTGAAGCTGACATCAGCTTCGGCGTGTTGGCTGACAACCAGTTTGTCGTTTTCTACCGTCATAAACCAGTGTAGCGCCAGATCGCGAATTTCGATCTTCAACCAGCGCGATTCGAGAAATTCCAGATCGCCATCTGCCAGCGCCTGACGAAATTGCCAGCCCAGTACCTGTTCCAGAAGCTGACGCTGCAAGGCAAACGGCGTGAATTTTAGCGGTACACGCAGCAACGACGGCCCCTGGCGCACAATGCGCGCTCTTAATTGTTCCAACACTGTCGTTCACTCCTTTCAACACAGATACGCTATTTTGCCACAGCGATACACGGCTGCCGCGCTCTATATCAACAAATAGTGCATTTCACCGCCAGCTTTATCAATACGCCAGAAGCTGCCTCAAATCAAAACCTGTTAAGTACGCTTTCACTAAAATTGCCTCCCGATTAGCGTTTGCCGGTGAAAGAGCCACCGGCAACCCTTGGAGTCAGGATAAATCTATGGAGCTGCTTTGTCCCGCCGGTAATCTGCCGGCCCTGAAGGCTGCGGTAGATAACGGTGCCGACGCCGTGTATATCGGCCTGAAAGATGATACCAACGCCCGCCACTTTGCCGGCCTCAACTTTACCGAGAAAAAGCTGCAGGAAGCGGTCGAGTATGTGCATCGTCATAACCGCAAACTGCATATCGCCATCAATACCTTCGCCCACCCTGACGGCTATGTCCGCTGGCAGCGCGCGGTAGATATGGCGGCGCAGTTGGGCGCCGATGTGCTGATCCTGGCCGATTTGGCGATGCTGGAATACGCCGCCGAACGTTACCCGCAGTTGGAGCGCCACGTCTCGGTGCAGGCGTCCGCCACCAACGAAGAAGCGATCCGTTTCTATCAGCGCCATTTCGATGTCAGCCGGGTAGTGCTGCCGCGCGTGTTGTCGATGCACCAGGTCAAGCAGTTGGCACGTACCAGCCCGGTGCCGCTGGAGGTCTTCGCCTTCGGCAGCCTGTGCATCATGGCCGAGGGGCGCTGCTACCTTTCCTCTTATCTGACCGGCGAGTCTCCCAATACCGTCGGGGCCTGCTCACCGGCGCGCTACGTGCGCTGGCAGCAAACGGCGCAGGGCATGGAGTCACGCCTGAATGGTGTGCTGATCGACCGTTATCGCGACGATGAAAATGCCGGCTACCCAACGCTGTGCAAGGGCCGCTATCTGGTCGATGACGTGCGCTATCACGCGCTGGAAGAACCCACCAGCCTCAATACGCTGGAGCTGCTGCCGGAACTGCTGGCTGCCAATATCGCATCGGTGAAGATTGAAGGTCGTCAACGCAGCCCGGCCTACGTGAGCCAAGTGGCCCGCGTCTGGCGCCAGGCCATCGACCGCTGCCAGGCCGACCCGGCCGCCTATCAGGCCGACGCCGGCTGGATGGAAGCCCTGGGTGCGATGTCAGAAGGCACTCAAACCACGCTCGGTGCTTATCACCGTAAATGGCAGTAGCAGGAGGAAACATGAAATACGCATTAGGCCCGGTGCAGTATTATTGGCCGAAAACCGAGCTCGAAGAGTTCTATCGGCAGGCGGTAAGCAGCAGCGCGGAGATTATTTACCTCGGTGAAAGCGTCTGCACCAAGCGGCGCGAGATGAAGGTCGGCGACTGGCTGGCGCTGGCGCAAGAAATTGCCCGCAGCGGCAAACAGGTGGTGCTCTCAACCCTGGCACTGCTGCAGGCACCGTCCGAACTGAACGAACTGAAGCGCTATGTGGAAAACGGGGAATTCCTGATTGAAGCCAACGATCTGGGCACCGTGAACATGGCGGCCGAGCGCAGCCTGCCATTTGTTGCCGGTCATGCGCTGAATTGCTACAACGCCTACACCCTGCGCCTGCTGCACCGCCAGGGCATGATGCGTTGGTGCATGCCGGTCGAGCTTTCCCGCGACTGGCTGACCAAACTGCTGGAACAGTGCGACGAACTGGGTTTCCGCCGGCAGTTTGAGGTGGAAGTCTTGAGCTACGGTCACCTGCCGCTGGCCTATTCGGCGCGCTGCTTCACTGCACGTTCGGAAGACCGTGCCAAGGATGAATGCGAAACCTGCTGCATCAAATACCCGCAGGGACGAGTGATGCGTTCGCAAGAACAGCAGCAGGTGTTTGTGTTGAACGGCATCCAGACCATGAGCGGGTACTGCTACAACCTGGGCAACGAGTTGACCAGTATGCAGGGGTTGGTGGACATTGTGCGTCTTTCGCCACAGGGCACCGAGACGCTGGCGCTGGTCGAGCGCTTCCGCGCCAATGAGCAAGGCACACAGCCGTTAACCCTCACCGATCGGGCCGATTGCAACGGTTACTGGCGGCGGGTTGCCGGGCTGGAGTTGGTGCCCTAATCAGACGGCCTGCCACAGGCAGGCAACGGAATGTTTGCAAGCCGGGTAAGCGTAATGCCACCCGGCCATTAAGCAGGCAGCAGCAACTACTCTTTGAAGAACCAGTAGCCCTGGTTCATCAGCTCCGTCAGCTCAGCCACAAACGCCGGGTTTTGCAGCGCATCGCCCAGTTCCTGCCGGCCCAGCTCGGTATAACGACACAGCGCATCGGCCGCGCGTGCGTCCACGGTGTCCAGACGCTCGCTGTTGATAAAGAAACTGTCGCCGATGTGCAGCACACGCAAGCCGCTCAAACGGGTCAGGGTTTCACCGTCCATCAGCGCCCTCAGCACCTCTTGCGCCTCATACGGCGGCTCCGCCATGGCGATATCCAGCTCATGACGCGGCGTGGTGGCAAAGCGGCCAAACCACTGCTTAAAGTCCTCCGGCTTGCTGATCATTTCGACCATCATTGTGCGCAGGCGCTCAAGCTCATATTCCTCTACCCGCCCCGGATGCTCACGCAGGGTTAAATCAGGATCGCTGTAGTGCACGCCACCGAGATCGTTTTCCAGTGCGTAGTCGGCAAAGCTGCTGATCAGGTCGCGGTCGTTTGGCCCACGGAAACCCACTGAATAGTTGAGCGCAGTTTCGTGGGTGAATCCGTCATGCGGGAAACCTGGCGGGATGTACAGGATGTCTCCCGGCTCCAGATCTTCATCAATGATCGGCTCGAACGGATCAACGTGCAGCAGCGCCGGATGCGGGCAGAACTGACGCATCGGTAAGGCATCGCCTACGCGCCAGCGACGGCTGCCCATCCCCTGAATGATGAATACATCGTAGTTGTCGATGTGCGGCCCCACACCGCCGCCCGGCACCGAGAAGGAGATCATCAGGTCATCCAGACGCCAGTCCGGCAAAACGCGAAACGGGCGCACCAGCTCGGCAGAAGGCGCATGCCAATGGTTAACGGCCTGCGCCAGCAAGGACCAGCCGGTTTCGCCGAGGTCATCGAAATGTTCAAACGGACCGTGGCTGGCCTGCCATTGCCCCCCTGTCTGGCTGACCAGACGGCTGTCAACTTCCGGCTCCATCGCCAGCCCCGCCAGTTCGTCTGGCGTGATAGGGTCAACAAAGTTCGGGAAGGCATTTTTCAAAACCACAGGTTTTTTCTGCCAGTATTTCTCTAAAAACTCGGGCCAGTTCAGGTTCAGTTGGTAAGCCATATCATCACACCAGTAAGAGGATCCACGGGCGTAATTATGCGAGAGCGCGGGCCTGCACACCTTGTTAAGGGTCAAGGAAACATGGCTTCAGGCCCCCGGAATTAACTTGCCCGTTTGCGGAGCAGGCTGCGCAGCGCCACGCTGTTACGCATGAACCCCACCCCGACACCCAGCAGGGTGTAAATAATCCCCAATACCAGCAACATCACTACATCCCCCCAGACTTCATTGAGCGACAGGCCCATTTGGTTAACCCCGGCAATGGCCTTGGTGGCCCAGGTGGAGGGGATACAGTAGGAAATCGCCCGCACCCAGGCCGGCATCGCCTGCAGCGGCCAGATGGTACCGGAGAGGTAGAATATCGGCGTGGTGATAAACGCCAGCGTCAGGTAGATCATTTCTACGCTGCGCAGGCATTCGGTGACCAGCTTGCCCAGCCCCAGTACCGCCAACAGGAACGGGAAGGTCAGCAACAAAATTTCTGCAATACTCGCCGTCTGACGATAGCCCAAGACCCACGGCCACAGTACAAACAGCACGATAGACAGGAAGAGCCAGATCGGTAGCAGCGCCGTCAGCCCGCCCAAATGGGCCGCCAACGGGGGCTTGCCGCCGGGGATGCTCTTCATGGCAATGCTGACGCGAACGCAGGCAATCAATAACGAGTGCTGTAACAGCATCACCAGCAGGCCAGGGAAGATGATCGCCGCAAAGCTGATGCCCGGGTTGAACACGTCCAGCGTTTGCCCTCGTATTGGCGTCAGGATCACCTGCGCCTGGCGTTCGCTGAAACCGCTGCGCAGCAGTAAGCCGTTGTTGTACTGGTTCAGCAGTTGCTGATAGGCCGCAACCACGTCCTGCTGGATCTGGCCGTTGGCCAGCCGGTTGGTGGCATCGCCGTAAACCGGCACCACGATATTTTGGCCGCTCAGGATCTTCTTCTCCAGATCCACCGGCATGATGATCACCGCGAACAGTTTACGCCAGCCGAGGTCACTTTTTGCCTGCTCGAGGCTGTCGTAAGTCACGATGGCAATCTTCGAGGTCGCGTCCAGTTGGCGGATCAATTGGCGGCTGGCGGTGCTGTGGTCCTGATCAATCACGCCGACCGGCAGATCCCACACCGTCCGGTTGGCATAGACCATGCTCATGACGCACAGCGACAGGATCAGCATCAACCACATCGGCCTCTCCAGCATGCCAAGCAGCACCCGGACGAAGGTTTGCCAGTAAATTTTCATCCCGCGCCCCCTTCCTTCAGCAGCCGCGGCAACAGCCGGTTACGCACCAGGAATGCCGTCACCAACGGGTAGACGGACAGTAATGCACAAACGCTGAAGATGGCACTGGCCGGCACCTGCCGCAGGAACACGTCAAACATCGCGTACAGCGCGTGGGTTAAGGGTTCAATATTGGAGATGATTCGCGCCGGCAACGGCATTGACAGTTCCGGTACCGCCATACCCGAGAAGGTCAGCGCAATACTGACCAGGATGGCGATCAGGCTGTAGGCGGTGATAATGCTGCTGGTAAAGGTAAACAGCAGCAGGCCGATGCTCTGCGCCGCCATCACGTAAAAGAAGGCTATCATCAGCATAAATAGTGGATTACCGCTGACGCGGGCGTCAAAAATACCCACCAGCGCGGCAATTTCAACCATCAGCAGGCTGGTGAAACACAGGGTGTATGGCGCCAATTTACCCAGCAGTGCCAGGCTGAATGGCCGGGCCTTCAACAGTGATTTGCTGCGCGCCAACACGTAGATCATGCAGGTCACCACAAACAGCTGCAGCAAATGGATAGTCGCGGCAAACTGCTGGTAATAAATATAACTGCCGCTGGCGTTGAATAGACTGCCGTACGACAGCGTCACGTCCGCCAACGGCGGCAGCGTCTTGCCCATCTCCGCGGCGATAATGCTGCGGTAGTTGGCATTGATTTCGGTCATCAGCCCGCTGAAATCCTGAGTGGAATACAGCCCGGCACCATAGAACAATGCGTTGTAATACATCACCACGCTCGGCTGCTTGCCCGCCAGCGCATTGGCTTCGAAGTCCGGCGGGACGTACAGCAACGCGTAATCCTGCGCACTACGCAGACGATACAGCGATTCATTCAGCCCGCCGTCATATAGCTCTACGTGAGCATGAGATCCGGCATCCAGTCGGCGCGTCAGCGACTTGGACAACGAGCTGTGATCGTTATCCACCACTGACACCGGCAGATCCAGCAAGGTCCCTTCCGAAAAGTTGCTGCTGACCAGACCAAACAGCATCAGCGGGAAAATCCAGCTCAGCCAGTGTATTACCGGGCTGCGGAAGGCGACGCGGCACTCGTTGTCAAACGCGTGACTGAAGCAGCGCCAACCGGCCCTTACTCTTTCCATAGCCATAAGCTGCTCATCCCTGGACGCAGGCCTTCCACCGGCTGTGACGGATACAGCCGCACTTCAAAGGTTTTCAGGTCGAAGTCACCGGTAGCGCGGGTGGCGCGTTTGGTGGCGTAATCGCCCAGCGGCGCAATATAACGCACCTCCGCTTCGATCATTTTGTCCTTCAGCGCCGGTACCCGCATCTGCACCTTATCGCCCTTACGCACATGAGCCAGAATGTCTTCACGCAGGTTAAAGACGAAGTAGGCATCCGGAACGCGGATCAGCGTCAGCAACGGGCTGCCGGCATTCAACAATTCCCCGACCTCCGCCGGGATCGGCCCGACTTCGCCGGCCACCGGGGCTAAAACCCGCAGGTCGTCAGTCTGAGCCTTCACTTGCAGCAGGTTTTCTTCTGCTGCCCGCAGCGCTGCGGCGTACTGTTGCCGCAGTTCGATACGGTCGCCATTTGTGCCTTCGTCCAGGTTGGCCTTGGCCGCCTGCACCTGTTGGAATGCGGTGTCACGCGCCCGGCGTGAGCTGTCCAGCTCGGACTTCGAAATATAACCTTTGCCGGAAACGCTCAGGTTACGGTTGTAGTCGTTCTGCGCGTTGCGGTATTGCGCCTCGGCCTGCGCCAGGTTGGCACGCAGATTACGGATGCTTTCTTCACGCGTGCCGTGCAGAGATTGGTCGAGCTGCGCTTTGGCTTCATCGCGCGACGCCTGGGCGGAACGAAGCTGGGCCATCAGTTCCGGGCTATCGAGCTGGATCATCACCTGTTGGGCTTTCACGTCGTCACCACGCTCAACCAGGCGTTCAACCACCCGTCCCTTGGCCTTGGAGGCCACGATCACCTCTGGCGCGTCCACTTCCCCCTGCAATAACAAATCCTGATTATGTGCCCGGAACAAGATCGCCATGGCGATCGCCACCACCATCAACAATAAGGTAAACAACGTCTTTTTTTTCATTCTCTCAGCTCCCTGAGCGATAAGCGGCGGGTGAAATCATCACGTCCATATTTTATATCAACTCCCAAAAACCATTTTTATCATAAGGATATAGCAAGCACATATATCCTCTTTTATAACTATAAATTGGATTATGCTTTTAACACTTAAAGCACATTTTGCTTTGTAATTTGCAGACCCCTGCAATCGCCCTTTAAGCGATCAACTCTTTGATGGACGATATCATGACTGAAAAAACTACGGTGCCGGTTTCGGTACTGGATTTATCCCCCATTCCGCAAGGGGCCAAACCCCGTGACGCCTTTCACGCCTCTTTAGATTTAGCACAACATGCCGAAAAATGGGGCTATCAACGCTATTGGTTGGCAGAACATCACAATATGACCGGCATTGGCAGTGCGGCAACCTCGGTTTTGCTGGGCTATCTGGCCGCCGGTACCCAGAGTATCCGCCTCGGCTCCGGTGGCGTAATGCTGCCCAACCATGCGCCGTTGGTGATCGCCGAGCAGTTCGGTACGCTGGAGTCGCTGTACCCTGGACGTATCGATCTGGGTCTGGGCCGCGCGCCCGGCACCGACCAACGCACCATGATGGCGTTGCGTCGTCATCTGTCCGGCGAAGTGGATAACTTCCCGCGCGACGTGCAGGAACTGCAACATTACTTTGGTGAGGTACAAGCGGGCCAGCCGGTGCAGGCAGTACCCGGCCAGGGGTTACACGTGCCGATCTGGCTATTGGGCTCCAGCCTGTACAGCGCCCAGTTGGCGGCACAGCTTGGCCTGCCGTTTGCCTTCGCTTCCCACTTTGCGCCAGAGATGCTGTTCCAGGCATTTAACCTGTACCGCGACAACTTCAAGCCTTCCGAGCAATGCCAACGGCCACACGCCATGGTATGCGTCAACGTGGTGGCCGCCGACAGCGATGCCGATGCACGTTTCCTGTTTACCTCGATGCAGCAGCAGTTTATCAATCTGCGCCGCGGCTCGCCGGGCCCACTGCCGGCACCGGTGGACAATATCCACGCGCTGTGGACCGCCGGAGAACAATACGGCGTCGATCAGGCGCTGCGCATGTCAGTCATCGGCAATGAAACTACCGTGCGTAATGGGCTGCAGACGCTGCTCAGCGAAACCGGCGCGGATGAAATCATGGTTAACGGCCAGATCTTTGACCATCAGGCGCGCTTACATTCGTTTGAAATTGTCGCCGGGGTGAAAGGCGATTTGGTGAAGGGTTAAACTATCTGGGCGCCTTTACGGCGCCCTCATTTTATCAGCGCTGGATCAGGTAGCGGATGGTGGGACCATCCTGCTGGATATCCAGTACCTTATAGCCATGGTTGCGCGCATCAAGCGGGATGTTGTTGATCGACTGCGGGCAATCGCTGATCACCTCCAGGATCTCCCCCGGCTTCAACTGCGGCATCGCCTCCAGCGTCGCCACCGCCGGGTAAGGGCAAGGCTCACCCAGCATATCCAACCGGTAATCCGGCACTATCGCCGTTTGCTTCATGACACACTCCTTAAATTAACCACCTGCGCGTCGGGCCTGGCGCGGAAAAATCGTTTTTCCCACCACAGCATGGCGCCAAACGCCAATGCCAGCAGCAGGTAGGTCACCAGCAGGCCGCCGATCGGGCCGAAGGTCTCCAGCAGGTTAACCTTGTCGTAGTCAGTGGCCAGCGTCGGGGCCAAATCATCCCAGTAATAGGCCAGCAGCGTGGCACCAATGATATTGCCCAGCCCAACCCACCAGTAATGCACCTGACCTTCTACCGCACGGTACATCCAGCCGGTTTCGCAACCCCCGGCCAACACTATGCCAAAACCAAATAACAATCCGCCCAGCACCGCATTGGGGCCGGCCCACATGATTTTAGGCGCCACGCCCAGTTGGACGTAGCTGAAAATGCCGATGGCACTGGCGGCCATACCGAGAATGATCGCCTTCGCCATGTGGGTACGCCCGCTGATCCACAGATCGCGGAACGCCGAGGTGAAACAAATTTGCGCCCGTTCAATCAGCAGGCCAAAACCGATGCCAAACAACATGGCGATACCCAGCTTAGGTGCGTCAAACAGCGTCCATAGCGACCAGGCGATCGCCAGACAGAACACCACCATCCCCAAACGAAAACGGCGACGCGCCTGCTCCGGTTTTTGAGTCAGCGGCGCGGCCGCCTTCACCTTCTGTAATTTGATCGGGATGCGGAACATCGGCAACAGGGTAAATTTGGCACCAAAATAAGAGCCGGCGGCGGTCGCCAGCGCAAAGAACCAGGCGTGCAGCGAGAACTGCGGAATGCCGGTAAAGAAGGCCGCCAGGTTGCAGCCCATCGCCAGACGTGCGCCGAAACCGGCGATGATACCGCCCAGCAGCGCCTGCACAATGCGAATGCGATTCTGCGGCTGGCGTAGCTTGATGTTGTTAGCCCACAAAGCGGCGGCGATACAGCCGGCAAACATGCCGATGATCATCCTGCCGTCGATACGTTGCAACGGCGTCCCCTCAAGCCCGATAACCTTGAAGTAACCCCACTGCTCTGGGTGCAACCCGAACAGCTGCAATATATGGCCGCCCCAGCGGGTGAATTCACCGGTCACCGCCCAGAAGGCCCCGGTCAAACCGAAATAGTAGGTGGAGAGGATCCCGGCGGCAATCACCGCGGGTAAAGGTGCCCAAAAGCGCACCAGATATTGAGACTTGAACTGCTGCCAACTCATGGCATCTCCCGTGCGTAGTATCCATAAGAAAAAACCTTATAAATGATACGCCATTTTCCCCCACTTAACGGCGAATTTCAGGCATAAAAAAACCAGCCCGAAGGCTGGTTTTTAATCCAATTAACCGCGAACGGTCAAATTAGATGTTATGCATCACCGAAGCGACGACGTGGTGCAGCCGGAGCGGCGTCATCACGACGTGGTGCGCGTTGACCGTCACGGTTGAAGTTACCGCCACGACGCTCGCCACCGTTGCCGGCAGGTGCAGCAGCACCGCCTTCACGACGATCACCGAAAGAACGACGGCCTGGGTTTGCCCCTTCACGACGTTCGCCGTTGAATGGACGAGCCCCGCCACGACGCTCACCGTTACCGGCAGGTGCAGGACGCTCACGACGTTCATGCGGCTGTGCATCGCCCAGCAGTTGCATGTTCATCGGCTTGTTCAGGATGCGGGTACGGGTGAAGTGAGACAGGATCTCGCCCGGCATGCCTTTTGGCAGCTCAATAGTAGAGTGGCCGGCAAACAGCTTGATGTTACCAATGTAACGGCTGCTGATGTCGCCTTCGTTAGCGATCGCGCCAACGATATGACGAACTTCAACGCCATCATCACGGCCCACTTCAATGCGGTACAGCTGCATTTCGCCAACGTCACGACGTTCACGACGTGGACGCTCAGCACCACCGTCACGGCTGTCTGGACGTGCGTCACGACGACGGTCGCTACCGCGGTCGTCACGGTCGTTGAACTCACGACGCTGACGTGGTTTGAAGACAGGATCCGGTGGCAGGATCAGAGGACGTTCGCCCTGTGCCATTTTCAGCAGTGCTGCGGCCAGCGTTTCCATTTCCAGCTCTTCTTCGCCCGGCTGCAGTTTAGCCAGCAGGCCACGGTACATGTCCAGATCGCTGCTTTCCAGCTGTTGCTGTACTTTAGCTGCGAACTTGGCCAGACGACGCTCACCCAGCAGTTCTACATTTGGCAGTTCAACTTCTGGAATGGTCAGCTTCATGGTGCGTTCGATGTTACGCAGCAGGCGGCGTTCGCGGTTTTCTACGAACAGCAGCGCACGGCCGGCACGACCAGCACGGCCAGTACGGCCGATACGGTGAACGTAAGACTCGGAATCCATAGGGATGTCGTAGTTCACAACCAGGCTGATACGCTCAACGTCCAGGCCACGGGCAGCAACGTCGGTCGCGATCAGGATATCCAGACGACCATCTTTCAGACGCTCCAGGGTCTGCTCACGCAGGGCCTGGTTCATGTCACCGTTCAGTGCCGCGCTGCTGTAACCACTGCGCTCCAGCGCTTCGGCCACTTCCAGGGTCGCGTTTTTGGTACGAACGAAGATAATCGCCGCATCAAAGTCTTCAGCTTCCAGGAAACGTACCAGGGCTTCGTTTTTACGCATGCCCTGCACAGTCCAGTAGCTCTGGCTGATGTCTGGACGGGTAGTCACGCTCGATTGAATGCGCACTTCCTGCGGCTCTTTCATAAAGCGGCGGGTAATGCGACGGATAGCTTCCGGCATGGTTGCAGAGAATAGCGCGGTCTGATGTTCAGCCGGGATCTCTGCCATGATGGTTTCTACATCTTCGATAAAGCCCATACGCAGCATTTCGTCGGCTTCATCCAGCACCAGACCGCTCAGGTTAGAGAGGTTCAGGGTGCCACGCTTCAGGTGGTCCAGCAAACGGCCTGGAGTCCCTACTACGATTTGCGGGCCCTGACGCAGAGCGCGCAGCTGCACGTCATAACGCTGGCCGCCGTACAGGGCCACGACGTTAACGCCATGCATGTGTTTGGAGAAATCGGTCATCGCTTCAGCAACCTGAACCGCCAGTTCGCGGGTCGGTGCCAGCACCAGGATCTGAGGTGCTTTCAGGGAAGCGTCAAGGTTGTGCAGCAGTGGCAGCGAGAACGCCGCAGTTTTGCCGCTACCGGTCTGTGCCATGCCCAGCACATCACGGCCGTTCAACAGGTGAGGAATACACTCAGCCTGGATCGGTGAAGGTTTTTCGTAGCCCAGATCGGTCAGGGCAGAAATGATCGGAGCAGACAGCCCCAGGTCAGCAAAAGAGGTTTCAAGCTCAGTAGTCATGTACACGTGCCTCATTAATAATGGCAGCCAGTCTACATAACTCGTCGAGAAAATTTTCAGTCATTTTCATTGAAAAGTGTGAACCGGCTCAAATTAGATTATAAAACGAACAAAAAAGCCCTCGCCCGTTAAGACGATAACTTTGGCAAAAAACCAATGTATATCAGGCTGATAGTTGTTCGTCAGCTATTGCTGGTCCGATTCCGATAGGTCGTCTTGTTCTTGGCCCAACAGCGCCAATTCCAACAATGCATAGCGGTGCTCAACGAAATTATGAACGTTGTTAGCAACCGTCAGTTTGAACAGCGCCGAAGCGGTGTCCTTGTCCCCCAGACTTAGGTAATGCTTACCTAAATAGAAGTCAGTTTCACTGAGATGCTCAGCGAGCGAAGTGTTATCCGTTGCATCTGCCTTGAGCCTTTCCATCAGCGTTTTTTCACTGATGTTGCCCAGGTAGAATTCGACAATATTCCATCCCCATTGCCCTCGGTTCGCCTTGTCATAACGCTGCTGGAGCGCTACGTCAGCCTTCTTGGGATCGATTTCTCTTTCCACCAGATAAAGCCACAACGAACGGAAGGGATCGTTTGGGTCGTCTTGATAAAACGCCTGCAGATCATCCTGCGCCAACGGGAAGCGGCCGCCATAATAAAGAGCGATGCCCCGGTTTAAACGCGCGTAATTGTAAGTTGGATCAAGCTCTAGTACAGAATCAAACGCTTCATAGGCAGCATCAAAATTGCCTGCCTGCGTTAAGTAAATACCCAGGTAGTTGAAAACTTCTGGCATATCAGGACGTATCGCCAGCGCTTGCGAGAAATCATTGCGCGCCAGTGCACGTAGCCCGAGGCTATCATACAGTACACCGCGCTCATATAAAAGCTGCGCACGCTCATCGTCCGTCAGTGCCCGGCTGGCAAGTATTTGTTCCATGCGCGCCAGGATCACTTCCTGCTGCAGAGTTGGCTGCAACGGGATCGCCAAAACTTCGTCTTTACGCCAATCATGGTTGCTGCATCCTGCCAGCATGAGTGCTGTCGCAACGTAACACCAGCGCAAGAAAGGCTTCATTTCCCACTCCCGAAGACAAACATTGGATGAACATCCTTTCATCCGTTTGCAAATACGCAGGCATCCTGCCCGCGTTATATGAACAGCTCCCAACCCCATGGCCGGGAGCTGTAAATCTATCTATACAGTTATTCTGCTTCAGGCGCAGGTGAACCTGCTTCTGGTGCGGTCGCTTCTTTGATGCTCAGACGCACACGGCCCTGACGGTCAACTTCCAGTACCTTAACCGGTACTTCCTGACCCATCTGCAGATAGTCGGTCACTTTCTCAACGCGCTTGTCAGCGATTTGAGAGATGTGCACCAGACCTTCTTTACCGCCGCCGATCGCCACGAATGCGCCGAAATCAACGATACGGGTAACTTTACCCTGGTAAATACGGCCCACTTCGATCTCGGCAGTGATCTCTTCGATGCGGCGGATAGCGAATTTCGCTTTCTCACCGTCGGTAGCAGCGATTTTAACTGTACCATCATCTTCGATTTCAATGGTAGTGCCGGTCTCTTCAGTCAGCGCACGGATGACAGAACCGCCTTTACCAATCACGTCTTTGATCTTGTCCGGGTTGATGCGGATAGTGTGAATACGTGGTGCAAACTGAGAGATATCGCCACGCGGAGTGCTGATAGCCTGTTCCATCACGCCCAGGATGTGCAGACGCGCGCCCTTGGCCTGGTTCAGAGCAACCTGCATGATTTCGCGGGTGATGCCTTCAATTTTAATGTCCATCTGCAGCGCGGTAATACCGTCACGGCTACCGGCTACTTTGAAGTCCATGTCGCCCAGGTGATCTTCGTCACCCAGAATGTCGGACAGAACAACAAAGTTGTCTTGTTCTTTCACCAGGCCCATTGCGATACCGGCAACGGCTGCCTTGATTGGCACACCTGCATCCATCAGTGCCAGAGAAGCACCGCAGACGGAAGCCATTGATGAAGAACCGTTGGATTCGGTGATTTCAGAAACCACACGCACCGTGTACGGGAAATCTTCTGGTTTAGGCATCATAGCCAATACGCCACGTTTCGCCAGGCGACCGTGACCAATTTCACGACGTTTTGGCGAACCTACCATCCCGGTCTCACCAACGGAGTACGGAGGGAAGTTGTAGTGGAACAGGAAGCTGTCGGTCTTTTCGCCCATCAGCTCATCCAGGTTCTGCGCGTCACGGGCGGTGCCCAGCGTTGCGGTAACCAGTGCCTGAGTCTCACCACGGGTGAACAGTGCGGAACCGTGGGTACGCGGCAGAACGCCGGTGCGCACGTCCAGACCACGGATCATGTCTTTTTCACGGCCGTCGATACGCGGCTCGCCACGCAGCACACGGCTACGAACGACGTTTTTCTCAACGCTACCCAGGATGTCCTGAATTTCAGACACGTCCAGGGTTTCGTCCTGTGCCAGCAGGGTTTCAACAACGCTGCTCTTGATCGCATCAACCTGAGCGTAACGCTCTTGTTTTTCGGTGATGTGATAAGCGTCGCCCAGGCGGCCTTCTGCCAGTTCTGCAACGCGCGCGTGCAGCGCTTCGTTGACTGCAGGTGCCTGCCAGTCCCACTTGGCTTTGCCGGCTTCGGCAACCAGGGAATTAATGTTTTCGATAACGATTTGCTGTTGCTCGTGGCCAAACACCACCGCGCCCAGCATCTGATCTTCGCTCAGAACGTCAGCTTCGGATTCAACCATCAGTACTGCGCCAGCGGTACCGGCAACCACCAGATCCAGGCTGCTTTCTTTCAGCTCGTCGCTGGTTGGGTTCAACACGTATTGATTGTTGATGTAACCCACGCGCGCAGAACCGATTGGGCCATTGAACGGAATACCGGACAGGCTCAGGGCGGCAGAGGCACCGATCATCGCAACGATGTCCGGGTTAACCTGCGGGTTAAGGGAAACAACGGTCGCGATCACCTGAACTTCGTTCAGGAAGCTGTCCGGGAACAGTGGACGGATCGGACGGTCAATCAGACGGGAGGTCAGGGTTTCACCTTCGCTCGGACGGCCTTCACGACGGAAGAAGCTACCCGGGATACGACCAGCAGCGTAGGTACGCTCCTGATAGTTAACCGTCAGTGGGAAGAAGCTCTGGCCTGGTTTGGCTTTTTTCTGACCAACTACGGTAACGAATACTGCGGTGTCATCCATGCTTACCATAACGGCGGCAGTGGCCTGACGAGCCATCATACCGGTCTCAATAGTGAGGGTATGCTGGCCATACTGGAATTTGCGAATGATCGGTGTCAGCAAAATTATATCCTTAGATTAGGCGCGCAATCGTATTGTCGACTCGACACGCCAGTGACTCGGTTTGCCTTCTCACTACATCCTCGCGACTAATGACAATCCTTATCTCAAGCCTGAGACAAAGCCTCTCATTAGCCGCGCGAACCTCTGTAACGGAAGATCCTGTTTGGAAACATCAGTAATACATTAACCTGATTTGCTTATGCTTCCTAGAAGAAAGGGGCCAAAATAGGCCCCTTTCCACTGAAACTCGCTTGATTAGCGACGCAGACCCAGACGCTCGATCAGGCTGGTGTAACGTGCTACATCTTTACGCTTCAGGTAGTCCAGCAGCTTACGACGCTGAGAAACCATACGCAGCAGACCACGACGGCTGTGGTGATCTTTTTTGTGCTCTGAGAAGTGGCCTTGCAGATGGTTGATCTGCGCAGTCAACAGGGCAACCTGAACTTCGGAAGAACCGCTGTCGTTAGTACCACGACCGAAATCAGCTACGATTTTAGCTTTAGCTTCAACACTTAGAGACATTGTCTTACTCCAGATTATAGATAATAAATACAGGCGCCGATCTCTAATTCAGCAACCCAATGCATAAGCTGCGCCATTCTACCCTTAGCGCAGTGCGATCGCAAGGCAGTGCGTTTTCTACCCTTAGTCGAAATATTCAACTACCAGGCGGCGCGGCGCCACACGACCGTCATCGGCAATATCACCGACGCCGATAAATTTACGCTCTTCACCTTCGGTGATACGGACCATGCCCGAGGCCGGTGCACCGGCAACCTGAACCGGTTGCCCTTGCTTAACGTAACCCGCTACCACTGGCAGCAAATTCACTTCCGGGTAGTTCTCCACCGGGCTGTCCATCGGCATCAACAACGGATCGAGCAGCTCGGCCGGGGCGATTTCCTGCCGATGGGCCTGCTCCAGCAATTCGTTCAACTGCTCCAGCGTGACCATGCGCTCGGTCGGGTAAGTCGCCACCTGCAGACGACGCAGGTAGATCACGTGCGCGCCACATCCCAGCAGCTCGCCGAGGTCATCGGTGATGGTGCGGATGTAAGTGCCTTTTGAGCAGTGAATTTCCAGCTCCAGTTCATCCCCTTCCCAGCGAATAAACTGCAGTTCATAAACGGTAATGCTGCGTGCTTCACGCGGCACTTCGATACCCTGGCGAGCATACTCATAGAGTTTCTTGCCCTGGTATTTCAGCGCCGAGTACATCGAAGGCACCTGCTTGATATCGCCACGGAAGCTGTCCAGCGCCGCATCGAGCTGCGCCTGGGTGAAGCTCACCGGCCGCTCCTGCACAATTTGGCCGTCGGCATCCGAGGTATCGGTACGCTGACCCAGTCGGGCAATCACGCGATAGCGTTTGTCGGAGTCGAGCAGGAACTGTGAGAACTTGGTCGCCTCACCGAGGCAAATTGGCAGCATGCCGGTCGCCAGCGGGTCGAGCGCGCCGGTATGACCCGCGCGATTGGCGTTATAGAGGCGCTTTACTTTTTGCAGGGCGTCGTTGGACGACAGGCCCTGCGGTTTGTCCAGCAACAGGACACCGTGGATATCACGGCCGCGGCGACGAGGGCGACTCATTAAGCCTCCTCGTCATCGCCTGATGCGGAACGGCGTTCGGCGTCATTCTTCACTACGTTGGTCACCAGGTTGGACATGCGCATGCCTTCAACCAGGGAGTTGTCGTAAGCGAAGGTCAGCTCAGGTACTACGCGCAGGCGCATGGCTTTACCCAGCAGCGTGCGGATGTAGCCGGAAGCGTCTTCCAGAGCTTTGATGCCGTTAGGCACCAGATTCGGATCGGCGTTTTCGGTCAATACGTTCAGGAAGGTGACGTAAACTTTGGCATAGGCCAAATCACGAGAAACTTCTACACCAGAAACGGTAGCCATGCCGATACGCGGATCTTTGACTTCACGCTGCAGAATGATAGCAATCTCTTTTTGCATCTCTTGTGCCACGCGCTGACCGCGGCTGAATTCTTTTGCCATTATGGATTCTCCAGACAAATCGGGGGGCACAAGGCCCCCCAGAACAGACTTAAGCAGATGTGCTAGCGTTAAGCGATGGTGCGTTGGATCTCGATGATTTCGAATACTTCGATCATGTCGCCGACGCGCACGTCGTTGTAGTTCTTAACGCCGATACCACATTCCATGCCGTTACGGACTTCGTTGACGTCATCTTTGAAGCGGCGCAGGGATTCCAGCTCGCCTTCATAGATAACCACGTTGTCGCGCAGAACGCGGATTGGGTTGTGACGCTTGATGTTCCCTTCGGTAACCATACAACCTGCAATGGCGCCGAATTTAGGTGATTTGAACACGTCACGAACTGCGGCCAGGCCGATGATCTGCTGCTTGTACTCAGGCGCCAACATACCGCTCATCGCCTGCTTCACTTCGTCGATCAGGTTATAGATCACGGAGTAGTAACGCAGATCCAGGCTTTCTGCTTCAATCACGCGGCGCGCTGAAGCGTCGGCACGGACGTTGAAGCCCAGGATGATAGCGTTGGAAGCCGCTGCCAGCGTGGCGTCGGTTTCGGTGATACCACCTACGCCAGAGCCAACAATCTTCACTTTCACTTCGTCGGTAGAGAGTTTCAGCAGTGATTCGCAAATCGCTTCACAAGAACCCTGTACGTCGGATTTCAGTACGATGTTCAGTTCAGAAACTTCACCGTCGGTCATGTTCGCAAACATGTTTTCCAGTTTGGATTTCTGCTGACGTGCCAGTTTAACTTCGCGGAACTTGCCTTGACGGTACAGCGCAACTTCACGCGCTTTCTTCTCGTCACGCACCACAGTCGCTTCATCACCCGCGGCTGGAACGCTGGACAGACCCAGGATCTCAACCGGAATAGAAGGACCTGCAGAGGTCACTTCGCGACCCAGTTCGTCACGCATCGCACGCACACGGCCGTATTCGAAGCCACACAGAACGATATCGCCCTTGTTCAGCGTACCTTCTTGTACCAACACGGTAGCAACCGGACCACGACCTTTATCCAGGAAGGATTCGATAACCACACCGCTGGCCATGCCGCTGCGTACCGCTTTCAGTTCGAGAACTTCAGACTGCAACAGGATGGCGTTCAACAGTTCGTCGATACCGGTACCGGCTTTCGCAGATACGTGAACGAACTGCGCTTCGCCGCCCCACTCTTCCGGCATAACGCCGTACTGAGACAGTTCCTGCTTAACGCGGTCCGGATCGGCTTCCGGCTTGTCAATTTTGTTCACTGCAACAACCAAAGGCACCTGCGCTGCTTTCGCATGCTGGATAGCTTCGATGGTTTGCGGCATCACGCCGTCATCGGCAGCAACCACCAGAACAACGATGTCTGTCGCCTGAGCACCACGAGCACGCATTGAAGTAAAGGCTGCGTGGCCTGGAGTATCCAGGAAGGTGATCATGCCGTTGTCGGTTTCTACGTGGTAAGCACCGATATGCTGGGTAATACCACCGGCCTCGCCTGCTGCCACCTTGGTGGAGCGGATGTAGTCCAGCAGAGAAGTTTTACCGTGGTCAACGTGGCCCATGATGGTCACAACTGGCGCACGTGGCTCAGCAGCAGCACCGGTATCACGGTCGCTCATCAGCGCTTCTTCCAGCTCGTTCTCACGACGCAGGATAACTTTGTGGCCCATCTCTTCGGCAACCAGCTGTGCGGTTTCCTGGTCGATGACCTGGTTGATGGTGGCCATTGCGCCCAGTTTCATCATCGCTTTGATGACCTGAGAGCCTTTAACCGCCATCTTGTTAGCCAGTTCGGCTACGGTGATGGTTTCGCCGATCACAACGTCACGGTTAACCACCTGAGCCGGCTTGTTGAAGCCCTGCTGCAGAGTACTTGGCTTACGCTTGCCTTTACCACCACGGGTTACGGCGCGCGCTTCTTCACGGTCTGCTTTAGACTCGGAAAGTTTGTTGCCTTTTTTCTGCTTGGTCGCTTTACCGCCACGAGTGCGGGTGCGGCGTTCGCCTTCAACTTTAGCGTCGTTTTCGTCTTCGGCAGCACGGGCGTGCTGGGAAGTGGTTACGTGATAATCGGCAGTTTCAACCGCTGCGCTGGCTTTCTCGGCAGCAGCCCATTCTTCGCCTTTCTCTTCTGCCATGCGGCGCGCTTCTTCCGCTACGCGTTTGGCGTCTTCTTCAACCTTGCGTCGTACTTCCTCTTCCGCTTTACGTTTCAGTTCTGCGGCTTCGGCTTCACGGCGTGCTTTTTCTGCCTGAGCTGGCTTGGTCATTTCGTCGGTATGTTGATTCGTCACTTTTTCTTTTTCCGCTGAATTACGCTTAGCAATCTCCGCGGCCTCACGTTTGGCTTGCTCTTCGGCTGCGCGCTTTGCTTCTGCTTCGCGTTTCGCCAGCTCTTCTGCTGCGCGCTGTGCCTGCTCTTCCGCTTCACGCTGTGCCTGCTCTGCCGCTTCAGCCTGTTGGGCTTCTGGCGTATCGCGATTTACATAAGTGCGTTTCTTGCGGACCTCGATTTGCACCGATTTACTTTTACCGCCGGTGCTCGGAATATTCAAGGTGCTGCGCGTTTTGCGCTGCAACGTGAGCTTACCCGGCGCACTACCGTGTTCACGGTTCAGGTGCGCCAGTAAGGCTTCTTTCTCATGTTGGGTTACAGAGTCTGTCTCAGACTTGTTAATCCCTGCATCAGCAAACTGCTGTACCAGGCGATCAACTGGAGTCTGAATCTCTGCTGCCAGCGATTTTACGGTTACATCTGTCGTCATGCTGTTCCTTCCTGCTACAGTTTATTACGCGTTGTCGCCAAACCAACAGATATTACGTGCGGCCATAATCAGCTCGCCGGCTTGCTCATCGCTAAGCCCTTCAATATCAGCCAGATCGTCAACACCCTGCTCGGCAAGATCTTCCAGCGTACAAACCCCACGCGCGGCCAGTTTAAAGGCCATGCTGCGCTCAAGACCCGGCAGGTTGAGCAAATCGTCAGCAGGTTTTTGGTCGCCCAGGCTTTCTTCTTGTGCCAGGGCCAGCGTGGTCAATGCAGCTTTGGCGCGATCGCGCAACGCTTCAACCATATCTTCATCCAGACCGTCGATTTCCAGCAGCTCTTTGATTGGCACGTAAGCCAACTCTTCCAGAGTAGAGAAGCCTTCTTCAACCAGTACGGTGGCGAAATCTTCGTCAATATCAAGATGTTTGGTGAAGGTATCAATGGCGGCATGAGCTTCGGCCTGGTGCTTGGCCTGCAGATCGTCCGCCGTCATCACGTTCAGTTCCCAACGGTCATCGTCACGATGCTGTTTTAACAACTGGGATGCCAAACGCACGTTTTGGCCATTACGGCCGATCGCCTGTGCCAGATTGCTGGCTTCAACGGCGATATCCATGGTGCAATTATCTTCATCAACCACGATTGAGGCAACGTCTGCCGGCGCCATGGCGTTGATGACGAACTGCGCAGGGTTATCATCCCACAGGATGATGTCGATACGTTCACCGCCGAGCTCGCTCGAAACGGCCTGAACGCGCGCACCGCGCATACCTACACAAGCGCCGACCGGGTCGATGCGTTTGTCGTTGGTTTTCACTGCAATTTTTGCACGGGAGCCAGGATCGCGGGCCGCCGCTTTAATTTCGATCACTTCTTCGCCGATTTCCGGTACTTCGATGCGGAACAGTTCTTTCAGCATCTCAGCGCTGGAGCGGCTGACGAACAGCTGCGCGCCACGGGCTTCAGGACGAACGGCGTACAGGATACCGCGGATACGGTCGCCCGGACGGAAGTTTTCGCGTGGCAGCATGTCTTCACGGCCAATGACCGCTTCAGCGTTGCTACCCAGATCCAGCGCAATGCTGTCACGGTTAACTTTCTTCACCACGCCGGTGACGATTTCACCTTCGTGCTGGCGGAAGGCGTCAACCACCATCGCGCGCTCGGCTTCACGTACTTTCTGTACGATAACCTGTTTCGCGGTTTGAGTGGTGATACGGTCGAAGGTCACAGATTCAATCTGATCTTCGATGTAACCGCCCAGCTCGATGCCTGGCTCTTCATACTGTGCAGCTTCCAGCGTGATTTCACGCGTTGGCTGAGTCACTTCATCTACAGCGACCCAACGGCGGAAGGTGTCGAAATCGCCAGTTTTGCGGTCAATGCTGACGCGAACTTCGATTTCCTGCTCGTATTTTTTCTTGGTGGCGGTGGCTAATGCGGTTTCCAGCGCTTCGAAAATCTTCTCACGCGGAAGGGATTTTTCATTGGAAACAGCTTCAACAACAGCCAGAATCTCTTTATTCATCCTAGTTGCCTCATCCAAACTTTAAAAGTGGGGTACCAGGTTCGCTTTCTGGATATTGCTCAGCGCGAACACTTCATCTTTCCCTTCCACAGCAACCGTGATCATCTCGCCATCGACAGACTTGATAATGCCCTGCCATTTGCGACGGTTCTGTACGGCCATGCGCAAGACCAGGCTGACTTCGTCACCGAGGAAACGAGTATAGTGCTCGGCGGTGAACATCGGGCGATCAAGGCCAGGAGAGGAGACTTCCAAGTTGTAAGCGACTGTGATTGGCTCTTCAACGTCCAATACAGCGCTGACCTGGTGGCTGACATCAGCACAATCGTCAACATTGATGCCGTTTTCACTATCAATATAGATACGGAGCGTCGATTGGCGCGCACGAATAAATTCGATGCCTACAAGTTCAAAGCCCAACGCTTCTACCGGTGCCGAAAGCATCTCTGTTAATTTTTGCTCTAATGTGGACAAGCCCACCCCCAAGACATAAAAAAAGGGCCTAATAGCCCAGTGATTCTGTTGCCAAATAACAAAAAACCCCGAAAATTCGGGGCTTTATGCAACTGGACCCTGTTTGCCGCTAAGCGGCTTCGGTGCAACTTTCTAGCAAGTGTCATTTTCAAATGTTGATCGAGAAAAGCGGAATTCAATCGAAAAGTGTATTTGAAAATAAACACTTAAAGGAAAGTGGTTGCGGGGGCCGGATTTGAACCGACGACCTTCGGGTTATGAGCCCGACGAGCTACCAGGCTGCTCCACCCCGCGTCCGAAAACGTGGCAAATATTACGCCGATAATCGCAAAATAGCAAGTTATCTCTGGGATTTGGTACCGAGGATGGGACTCGAACCCACAAGCCCGTTAGGGCACTACCACCTCAAGGTAGCGTGTCTACCAATTCCACCACCTCGGTACTGATTCTTACTGCTAACGGTTGTTATTTATATCGAGGTAACAACAACCGTTTTCAAACTCTGTTACTGCTTGGCGCTTACTGCGGGATATCGCTGCTCGGCTTGGTTGGTGCTGCCGGCGCGGTAGTCTGCTCAGATTTCACTGGCTGACCCAAATTTTCCCACTCGCTGCCCTTCTTGGTCTGGTTGGTGCTCAGATTGCCAAGGATCAGACTGATGACGAAGAACAACGTCGCCAGCACAGCCGTCATGCGGGTCATGAAGTTGCCGGAACCACTCGAACCGAACAATGTGCCAGATGCACCTGCTCCGAATGAGGCTCCCATATCAGCGCCTTTACCTTGCTGCAGCATAATCAGAGCTACCAGCCCGATTGAGATCAGCAGGAAAATTACCAGAAGAGCTTCGTACATAGTTGTACCCGTATCCTTGCGGCTTCACCGCGTGCCAAATGCTTCACACCCCATAGGCTTCTTTTCTAACAAGAAGTCGCAGGCGTTATATCAAACTGCCCACTGAAGCGGGTGTGAATACTAACCAAAGGTGCCAAACCACGCAAGGGCAATTTGCAGCCACCGGCGCGTTTGCGGAAAAAAACACCAATAAAATTCGCAGGCTGTGATTTTAGGGGGCAACTGCCGCCCCCGAACTCATCAGCGCCCCATTAACCAGCGGACTTCACCGCATCGGCGATGCGATGCGCCAGCGCAGTCACCTGCTGCTCATCCTCACCTTCCACCATCACGCGGATCAGCGGTTCGGTACCGGACTTGCGCAGCAGAACGCGGCCGCGACCGGCCAATTCCACTTCAACCTGCTCGGTGATTTTACGCACTTCTTCGGATTCCAGTGGGTTATGCTCGCCGGCAAAGCGCACGTTGACCAGAATTTGCGGCAACAATTTCATGCCGCTGCACAGGTCGTGCAGACTCATACTGTTACGAACAATCGCAGTCAGCACCTGCAGACCGGCAACGATGCCGTCACCCGTGGTGGTCTTGTCCAACAGGATCACGTGGCCGGAATTTTCCGCACCGATACGCCATCCCAACTCCTGCAGCTTCTCCAGTACGTAGCGGTCGCCGACTTTCGCACGTGCAAATGGGATACCCAACTGCTTGAGCGCCAATTCCAGACCCATGTTGCTCATCAGCGTGCCAACCGCACCACCGCGCAACTGGCCCTGACGCAGCCCTTCACGAGCGATGATATACAGGATTTGGTCGCCATCGACCTTGTTGCCAAGGTGATCAACCATCATCACACGGTCGCCGTCACCGTCAAATGCCAGGCCGACATGGGCTTTTTCCTGCAGTACGCGCTCCTGTAATTGACGAACATCAGTCGCGCCGCACTTTTCATTGATATTCATGCCGTCCGGCTCAACGCCGATGGCAATCACCGTGGCACCCAACTCACGCAGCACGCTTGGCGCAATGTGATAGGTCGCACCGTTGGCGCAGTCCACCACGATTTTCAGGCCCTTCAGGCTCAATTCGCTCGGGAAGGTGCCTTTGCAGAATTCGATATAGCGGCCGGCAGCGTCGATGATTCGGCTGGCCTTGCCCAATTCGGAGGATTCCACGCAGGTCAGCGGCTTTTCCATTTCGGCTTCAATGGCTTCTTCAACATCGTCCGGCAGCTTGGCCCCATCAATCGAGAAAAACTTGATGCCGTTGTCGTAAAACGGGTTATGTGATGCCGAGATAACAATACCGGCTTCAGCACGGAAGGTACGCGTTAAATACGCCACCGCCGGCGTAGGCATTGGGCCGGTAAACGAAGCTGACAGCCCCGCAGCGGCAAGCCCGGCTTCCAACGCCGACTCCAGCATATAGCCGGAGATGCGGGTATCTTTGCCGATAATAATTTTGCGAGATCCGTGACGTGCCAGTACCTTACCCGCCGCCCAGCCCAGCTTCAGAACGAATTCCGGGGTAATAGGAGTATCGCCGACCTTGCCACGAATACCGTCGGTACCAAAATATTTGCGCTCGCTCATGTCTCTATCATCCCTTAGCTGAAAGTGTTGCCTCGACGACACGCATCGCCTCGACGGTTTCTTTAACGTCATGCACTCTGACAATCTGTGCGCCCTGCATGGCGGCAATCACCGCACAGGCCACGCTGCCGATGACCCGCTGATCGGGGGGCACATTCAGCAGTTGTCCAATCATCGACTTACGTGACATCCCCACCAACAACGGCAGGCCGAAGTGATGAAACTCTGACAATCTGGCCAGAAGCTGATAATTGTGCGCTAAATTCTTACCGAAACCGAATCCTGGGTCGAGCAGCAATTTCTGATTTGTAATCCCGGCGGCATTACAGCGTTCAATATGTCGCTGGAAAAAGGCGTTAACATCACCAATAAGGTCATCATAATGCGGCGCCTGCTGCATGGTGCGCGGTTCACCCTGCATATGCATCAGACACACCGGTAGCCCGCTTTCCGCGGCGGCAGCCAGCGCGCCCGGCTCCTGTAGCGAGCGAACGTCGTTGATCAGATGCGCCCCCGCCTGAGCCGACTCGCGGATCACCCCGGCTTTCGAGGTATCCACCGAGATAAAGACTTCAAAACGCCGGGCAATGGCTTCCACCACGGGCACTACGCGTGCGATCTCTTCGTCTTCACTAACCTCTGCCGCTCCCGGTCTGGTCGACTCGCCCCCCACATCAATCATGGTCGCACCCGCCGAAATCAGGGCATGGGCATGCAACAACGCCTGATTTAGAGTGTTGTGTTGGCCGCCGTCAGAAAAAGAATCCGGGGTTACGTTGAGGATCCCCATCACCCGCGGATGGGAAAGATCGAAAGTCGTGTCTCGCACGGTTAACTGCATTACTAATCCACCTTACTGTTGCCTGGTTCACTGCCCGCCGGACAATAAAAAACCCCGGCATGCCGGGGTTCGATGTTATTACACAGCCAAAGTTACTTGTCTAGCTGTTCAGACATGGTATTGCCTGGGTTTGGCGTGCGTGGCTCATCTACCGGCGTTGGGGCTTTTGGTGTGCCACCATTGTCGGAGTTGCTGCCTTTACTCGCATCGTCCCAACCCGCTGGCGGACGCACGTCTTTGCGGTTCATCAGATCGTCGATCTGAGGCGCATCGATGGTTTCATACTTCATCAGTGCATCCTTCATTGAATGCAGGATGTCCATGTTTTCCATCAACAACGCACGCGCACGGATGTAGTTGCGTTCGATCAGGGATTTAACTTCCTGGTCGATGATGCGCGCGGTTTCATCCGACATGTGTTTCGCCTTGGCCACGGAACGGCCCAGGAACACTTCGCCCTCTTCTTCCGCATACAGCAATGGCCCCAGCTTCTCGGAGAAGCCCCATTGGGTCA
The DNA here is from genome assembly GCF_000347995.1 of Serratia sp. S4. Taxonomy (NCBI): domain Bacteria; kingdom Pseudomonadati; phylum Pseudomonadota; class Gammaproteobacteria; order Enterobacterales; family Yersiniaceae; genus Serratia; species Serratia sp. S4. The sequence continues at coordinate 431,714 of NZ_KB661120.1, read as the reverse complement.
CCATGTTGCGGGCAATCGAGGTCGCCACTTTAATGTCGTTCGACGCACCGGTAGAGACTTTCTCTGGCCCGTAGATGATTTCTTCAGCCAGACGACCACCGTACAGAGTTGAGATTTGGCTCTCCAGTTTCTGACGGCTGGCGCTGATAGCATCGCCTTCCGGCAGGAAGAAGGTAACCCCCAACGCACGGCCACGAGGAATAATGGTTACCTTGTGTACCGGATCGTGCTCAGGAACCAGACGGCCGATAATGGCGTGGCCTGCTTCGTGATACGCGGTCGACTCTTTCTGCGCTTCGGTCATCACCATGGAGCGACGTTCCGCACCCATCATGATCTTGTCTTTGGCTTTTTCGAACTCAACCATCGACACAACGCGTTTGTTGCCACGGGCAGCAAACAGTGCCGCTTCGTTGACCAGGTTAGCCAGGTCAGCCCCGGAGAAGCCCGGAGTACCACGTGCCAGAACTGAAGCATCAACATCCGGCGCCAAAGGCACGCGACGGGAGTGCACTTTCAGGATCTGCTCACGACCACGTACGTCTGGCAGACCAACAACAACCTGACGGTCGAAACGGCCTGGACGCAGCAATGCCGGGTCAAGTACGTCAGGACGGTTGGTCGCAGCGATGACGATAATGCCTTCGTTGCCTTCAAAGCCGTCCATTTCAACCAGCATCTGGTTCAGCGTTTGCTCACGTTCATCGTGACCGCCACCCAGACCGGCGCCACGCTGGCGACCGACGGCGTCGATTTCATCGATAAAGATGATGCACGGTGCCGCTTTCTTGGCCTGTTCGAACATGTCACGCACACGAGATGCACCAACACCCACGAACATTTCCACGAAGTCGGAACCGGAAATGGTGAAGAACGGCACTTTTGCCTCGCCGGCGATAGCTTTCGCCAACAGCGTTTTACCGGTCCCTGGAGGGCCAACCATCAGCACGCCTTTAGGGATCTTGCCGCCCAACTTCTGGAAACGGCTCGGCTCACGCAGGTATTCCACCAGTTCGCTCACTTCTTCTTTTGCTTCGTCGCAACCAGCAACGTCGGCAAAAGTGGTTTTGATCTGGTCTTCCGTTAACATGCGGGCCTTGCTCTTGCCGAAGGACATCGCGCCCTTGCCGCCGCCGCCCTGCATTTGCCGCATAAAGAAGATCCAAACCCCGATCAGCAACAGCATTGGGAACCACGAAATAAAGATAGAAGCCAGCAAACTCGGCTCTTCAGGTGGCTCACCAACAACTTTCACATTCTTGGTTAACAACGTATCCAGCAATTTCGGATCGTTGACAGGGATGTAGGTCGTGTATTTGTTACTGTCTTTCTTGGTAACGTTAATTTCACGTCCGTTGATTCGCGCTTCGCGAACCTGGTCCTGGGTCAGCTCGGACATGAAGGTAGAGTAATCCACCCTACGGCCATTCGACTCGCTGGGCCCAAAGCTCTGGAATACAGACATCAACACTACCGCGATGACTAACCAGAGAATTAGGTTTTTCGCCATGTCACTCAAGGGATTAACCTCATATTACAACTGTGTTAACAAACAGCGTTAGGGTACTACAGCTTGCGCCCTGTCGCTACAATGTACACTTCGCGCGAACGTGCGCGGGAAGCGTCTGGCTTACGAATCTTAACCTTCGTAAACAGGGAGCGAATTTCCCGTAGGTACTCGTCAAAACCATCTCCCTGGAACACCTTCACCAGGAAACTTCCGCCTGGTGCGAGGACATCACGACACATTCCCAGTGCTAATTCCACCAGGTACATCGATCTTGGAATATCGACGGCCGGAGTGCCACTCATATTCGGGGCCATGTCAGACATAACCACCTGAACCTTGCTTTCACCTACACGTTCCAACAGAGCCTTGAGCACCAGTTCATCACGAAAATCGCCCTGAAGGAAATCGACGCCAACGATAGGATCCATTGGCAAAATATCACAGGCGATGATGCGGCCGGAACCGCCGATCTGGGTCACGACATATTGCGACCAACCACCCGGTGCCGCACCTAAGTCCACTACGGTCATGCCGGGTTTAAACAGTTTGTCACTCTGCTGTATTTCATCAAGTTTAAACCAGGCGCGCGAACGCAGCCCTTTTTTCTGCGCCTGTTGAACATATTTATCGCTAAAGTGTTCTTGTAACCAGCGACTGGAGCTAGCAGAACGCTTTTTATTAGCCATCTCGTTTTCCAACTATCATAAAAAGAGTCTTAATGTCAGGTTCGCAGCTCACGTAGACTCACACCGGTGAAGACCGATTTGGTGATATACATGAGATGGCGGTAGAATGTACCGTTTTCAATCCCAACTTAAGCAAAAAAGACAATGAATCTGAATAATAAACAAAAACAGCACCTGAAAGGCCTGGCGCATCCGTTAAAACCGGTTGTCATGCTGGGTAATAACGGTCTCACCGAAGGGGTGCTGGCTGAAATTGAACAGGCTCTGGAGCATCATGAGCTGATCAAGGTAAAAATCGCTGCTGAAGATCGCGAAACCAAAACCCTGATCGCCGACGCTATCGTGCGTGAAACGGGTGCCTGCAACGTGCAAGTCATCGGCAGTACGCTTATTCTTTACCGCCCTTCTAAAGAGCGCAAGATCAGTCTACCGCGTTAATAAGCATTGGGTTAACGAAAAGGTGCCATGCACCTGATTCAGATAAAAGGCCGCGTGCGGCCTTTTTCCTTTCTTTACAAAACCCTGGCGATTTTCTGAACGAATGCAGAGCGATCAGAGATAATCAACCTTCAAGATCTCATAATCGACATCGCCACCCGGGGTTTTTATCACTACCACGTCATCCACTTCTTTACCGATCAAACCACGCGCCATCGGTGAATTGACCGAAATCAGATTTTTCTTGAAATCGGCCTCATCGTCGCCAACGATGCGGTAGGTCACTTCTTCTTCGCTATCGAGGTTCATCACCGATACGGTGGAGCCAAAAATCACGCGGCCATTGTTGGGCATCTTGGTGATATCGATCACCTGCGCGTTGGACAACTTGGCTTCAATTTCCTGGATACGCCCTTCGCAGAAACCCTGCTGCTCACGAGCGGCGTGGTACTCTGCGTTTTCTTTCAAATCGCCGTGTTCACGGGCGTCAGCGATATCCGCAATGATTTTCGGACGGCGCACGCCTTTTAAATATTCGAGTTCTTCGCGCAGTTTTTCAGCGCCAAACAAGGTCATCGGAATCTGTTTCATAAGCTAAATACCTCTAAATCCTTCCTGTTCAAATAACCGTCATCCTGACGTGTTCGAATGAAAAAACGGTGGCTACATGCCCCCCGCCTCCAGGCGACAAACAAAAGAAGCCTGACTCGGAACAGTTGCCCAAGTCAGGATCGATTTTGCATTTTGATACGCATTTTAGCTTAGAGTTCCTTGAGGGTCATCGTTTACTTTTTCCCTGAATGCACCGTAGTATGACGGCACGTTATCCAGCTGTTATCCCGAGATTATGCGTTTTTCACGAATTGTCAGTGCATTGGCTTGCGCATTTGTTCTAAATGCGAATGCGGCCCCGGTTGAAGATTACACACAATATTTGCCTGATGGGGCCAACCTTGCCCTGGTAGTTCAGAAGATCGGCGCAGACGCACCGACCATCGATTATCACTCTCAGCAAATGGCGTTGCCGGCCAGTACCCAGAAAGTGCTGACCGCGCTGGCTGCATTATTGCAGCTCGGCCCCGACTATCGCTTCACCACCACGCTGGAAAGCCAGGGTGATATCAGTGACGGCGTGCTGCGTGGCAACCTGATTGCCCGCTTCAGCGGCGATCCGACCTTTAAGCGCCAAAGCCTGCGTAACATGGTGGCGATCCTGAAAAAGCAGGGTGTCCGCCAGATCACCGGCGATGTGCTGGTCGATACTTCGGTATTCGCCAGCCATGACAAAGCCCCCGGCTGGCCGTGGAACGACCTGACCCAGTGCTTCAGCGCACCGCCGGCAGCGGCGATAGTCGATCGCAACTGTTTCTCTGTGTCGTTGTACAGCGCGCCAAATCCGGGCGATATGGCCTTTATTCGCGTGGCCTCGTATTACCCGGTCAATATGTTCAGCCAGGTGCGTACGCTGGCGAAAGGCTCCGCAGATGCCCAATATTGTGAGCTGGATGTGGTGCCGGGCGAGTTGAATCGCTTTACTCTGACCGGCTGTCTGACCCAACGCAGCGATCCGCTGCCGCTGGCCTTCGCCATTCAGGATGGTGCCAGCTATGCCGGGGCTATTTTGAAAGATGAGCTGACGCAGGCCGGCATTCAGATCGACGGCCACCTGAAGCGTCAGACCCAACCTGGCCTGAAGGGAACGGTGATCGCACAGGCTCAATCGGCGCCTCTGCACGAATTGCTGAAGATCATGCTGAAGAAATCGGACAACATGATTGCCGATACCGTATTCCGCACTATCGGCCATGAACGTTTTGGCGTGCCGGGCACCTGGCGTGCCGGTGCCGATGCCGTGCGTCAGGTACTTCGTCAGAAAGCCGGTGTCGATTTGGGCAACAGCATCGTGGTGGACGGCTCAGGCCTGTCACGCCATAACCTGCTGGCCCCGGCAACCATGATGCAGGCGTTGCAGTACATCGCGCAGCATGACAGTGAGCTGAACTTTATTTCAATGCTGCCGCTGTCTGGCTATGACGGCACCTTACGTTACCGTGGCGGCCTGCATGAAGCCGGTGTCGACGGGAAGGTTTCCGCTAAAACCGGGGCGTTGCAAGGCGTGTACAACCTGGCCGGGTTTATCACCACCGCCAGCGGCCAGCGTTTTGCATTCGTACAGTATCTGTCGGGCTATGCCGTGCCGCCGGAAGATCAAAAACAGCGCCGCGCTCCACTGGTGCGTTTCGAAAGCCGTCTGTACCGGGATATTTATCAGAATAACTGAGGGTTACGATGAAACTGCTGATTGTTGAAGACGATGAGCTGCTGCAGCAAGGCCTGGCCCTGGCATTAGCTGGGGAGGGCTATGCCTGCGACTGCGCGGCTACGGCGGCGGAGGCCAATGCCCTGCTCCTCACCAGTCAGTACAGCATGATTATCCTCGATCTGGGCCTGCCTGACATGGACGGTGCCAGCCTGCTTCGGCAGTGGCGCCGTCAGCAAGTCGAGCTGCCGGTGCTGATCCTGACCGCTCGCGATGCGCTTGAAGACCGTGTTGATGGGCTGGATGCCGGCGCCGACGATTATCTGGTGAAACCCTTCGCGTTGGTTGAACTGCAGGCGCGCGTGCGGGCGCTGATCCGTCGCTATCAGGGTCACAGTGACAACCTCATGCAGCTCGATGACCTCCAACTCAATCTCTCCAGTCAGCAGGTTTATGTTCAACAACAGCCGGTGGAAGTCACCCCGAAAGAGTTCGCCATCCTGTCACGTCTGATGATGCGCGCCGGGCAAACGGTCAATCGTGAACTGCTGCAGCAGGATCTCTATACCTGGCAGGACGATTTGGGCTCCAACACGCTGGAAGTACATATCCATAATCTGCGTCGCAAATTGGGTAAAGATCGCATCCGTACCGTTCGCGGTATCGGCTATCGTCTGGAGTCCTCATCATGATCAGCATGCGCCGTCGTCTGTTGTTGATGCTGGCGCTGATCCTTTTGGTCACCCAGCTTATCAGTGCCTTTTGGTTGTGGCATGAAAGCCAGGAGCAAATCAGCTTCCTGGTGGATGAAACCCTGTCGGCCAAGGTTCGCACCGAGCGTGTCGATACGGAAATCGCCGAAGCAATAGCCTCACTGCTCGCCCCTTCACTGATCATGATGGTCGTGACTTTGCTCGCCTCATTTTGGGCTATCAGTTGGATAATCCGCCCGCTCAATCAGTTGCAACAACGGCTGGAAAAGCGTTCCGCCGATAACCTGACGCCGCTGCCGCTCAACAGCGACAGCCTCGAAATAATGTCGGTCACCACTACGCTCAACCAATTGTTCTCGCGGCTGGATAACACCATCCAGCAGGAACGGCTGTTTACTGCCGACGCCGCTCATGAGCTACGCACCCCTCTGGCGGGGATCCGCCTGCATCTGGAGTTAATGGAAAAACAGGGGGTCCCGCAAAGTAGGCCACTGATTAAGCGCATTGACCAACTGATGCACACCGTCGAACAATTGCTGATGCTTGCACGCGCCGGGCAAGATTTTGCTAGTGGCCATTATCAACGCTTCGATTGGGTGAGCGATGTGATCCAACCGCTGCGGGAAGAACTCGAGGAGTTGGCCACACAACGCGGGCAAAGTTTGCAATGGCAGCTTCCGACCACCGCCCCGGTGCATGGTGACCCGGTACTGTTACGTCTGCTGCTGCGTAACCTGGTGGAAAATGCCCATCGATATAGCCCTGAGGGCAGCAGGATCCAGGTACAACTTTCTGCGCAGGAACGCGGTTACCGACTACAGGTGATCGATGAAGGTCCGGGCGTCAAAGAGGAAACAGCGGGTGAACTCACGCAGGCCTTCCGCCGTATGGATCAACGCTATGGCGGCAGTGGGTTGGGATTGAATATCGTAACTCGTATTGTGCAGCTGCATCAGGGGCGTTTAACGTTGCAAAACCGTCGGGATACCAGCGGGCTCGATGCACGATGCTGGCTCCCGGAAAACGCCCTGAAATAAAAAAAGGGCCCAGTGTTAACTGAGCCCCTCTCTTCACAAGATTACTTCTGGTAAATGATTTCAACGCCTTCGTCGTCTTCTTCATCCCAGTCGTCATCCCAGTCGTCATCCGCTTCAGCTTCCACTTCAGCGATCTGTTCACGGTGATAATCATCCCACATGAACTCGACTTTCTCCGGCGCGCTTTCTTCAATTGCCATGGCTTTCGGTTGGGTATTGATAAACTTCATCACATCCCAGCACAGCGCGTTGACGCCTTCACGATTGACGGCGGAGATCATGTAATACTTACCTTCCCAGCCCATGCCCTCTGCAATCGCCTTGGCACGTTCGGCAGCTTCTTCTTCACCAATCACATCAATCTTGTTGAAAACCAGCCAGCGTGGCTTCTGCGACAGATTCTCGCTGTACTGATTCAATTCGTTGATGATGATTTTGGCGTTTTCTACCGGATCAGATTCATCGATCGGGGCGATATCCACCAGGTGCAACAGCACGCGGCAGCGCTCCAGATGCTTCAGGAAGCGAATACCCAGGCCAGCGCCGTCAGAGGCACCTTCGATCAGCCCCGGAATATCGGCAACCACGAAGCTTTGCTCGTGATCCATACGTACCACACCCAGGCTTGGCACCAGAGTGGTAAACGGATAGTCGGCAACTTTTGGCTTTGCAGCAGAGACTGCACGGATAAAGGTCGACTTGCCGGCGTTCGGCAGGCCTAACATACCCACATCCGCCAGCAGCAACAGCTCCAGCAGGATGTCACGAGCCTCACCGGCGGTGCCCAGCGTTTTCTGGCGCGGAGCACGGTTAACGGATGATTTAAAACGGGTGTTGCCCAAACCGTGCCAACCGCCCTTCGCCACCATCAGACGCTGCTCGTGACGGGTCATGTCGCCGAGGATTTCGCCGGTGCCCTGATCCTGCACGCGAGTACCAACCGGAACCTTGATGGTAATATCTTTGCCACGCTTACCGGTACAGTCACGGCTCTGACCATTCTGGCCACGTTCGGCGCGGAAAGATTTCTCAAAGCGGTAGTCGATCAGCGTGTTGAGGTTTTCGTCCGCCAACAGATAGACGTCGCCGCCATCGCCGCCGTCACCGCCATCAGGCCCGCCGTTCGGGATATATTTTTCGCGACGGAAGCTGACGCAACCATTACCACCGTCACCTGCAACGACCAAGATCGCTGCTTCATCTACAAACTTCATTTACCGTCTCCGTAAATCATTCACCGGGCTGCTTCAAAGGAGCAACCAGGCGGGGTTCTGCCCGTCGCGGCCACCAACGGTGACCAATTGCGGAAAACATGGCGCCCGCTACCACTACGAAAGCACCGACATAGCCGACGACATTTAAGGTCGGGGCGGCGAATACGTGTGGCCAGGCCAGCGCCAATAAATCTGAAAAAAGCAGGGTAAACAGCGGTGTCAGCGTAACTAACGCACTCACCTGTGCCGCCTGCCAGCGCGCCATTGCTTCAGCCAGCGCACCATAACCAATCAACGTGTTGGCACCACAGAACAGCAAACAGGCTAATTGCCAGCCGCTGAGCTGGAAAATCCCCTCCGGCCTGGCCAGAGGAAATAACGCCACTGCACATAAAGTGTACAACATTACCAGAATTTGCGGCGAGGCTAATCGACGCAGCAACACTTTCTGCGCAACGCCATAAGTGACCCAGACCATTGCCGCACACACCCCTAACAACACCCCAAGGGTGTAATCTGTCAGGCGGGTGAAAATCTCAATCAGGCTGACGTTGAAAAACAACAGCAACCCGCAGATCAGCATCAGCGCACCAATCACCTGAGTGATGCGCATCCGCTCTTTTAAAATCAGCACGCTGGCAAACATCATGCCGACCGGCGATAACTGGCCGATCACCTGTGATGCTGTCGGGCTGAGATACTGCAGCGAAGAGCTGAAGAAAATAAAATTCCCCAGCAGGCCTGCGGTGGCGATGGCCAGAATCAACAACCAGCGCGGTTGACGGAACAGGGTCACCGGCGGCAACTTGCCGCGCACGGCCAAAATAAGCCCCAACCCAAGTGCAGCCATGGTAAATCGATACCAAACGATGGTAAACGGATCCATCACTACCAGCACTTCTTTCATCGCAATCGGCAATGCGCCCCAGCAAACTGCCGTAGTCACCGCCAGAGAAATGCCAATTCCGACCTGCTGTTTTGTTTCCATCTTACCTTTGCCAGCGCTGACGGGCCGATGCATAAGCAGCCCATAAATGTAAAAAGCCCCGCAACGAATTGCGGGGCTTACATCTATTTAGTAAGGCTCGAAAAATTATTCAGCTTCGATGCTGATAAATTTACGATTGCTCGGGCCTTTAACTTCGAATTTGACTTTACCGTCTTTCAAAGCAAACAGAGTGTGGTCTTTGCCGCAACCCACGTTGGTACCAGCGTGGAATTTAGTGCCGCGCTGACGAACGATGATGCTGCCTGCCAGTACTGCTTCGCCGCCAAAGCGTTTTACGCCCAGACGTTTAGCTTCTGAATCGCGACCGTTACGAGTCGAGCCGCCAGCCTTTTTGTGTGCCATTAATCTGCTCCCCTAACTTAAGCGCTGATGCCGGTGATTTTAACGTCAGTGAACCACTGACGGTGGCCCTGCTGCTTACGATGGTGCTTACGACGACGAAACTTAACGATCTTAATTTTCTCGCCACGACCGTGAGCAACGACTTCAGCTTTGATCTTACCGCCATCGACGTAAGGAACGCCGATTTTGATATCTTCGCCATTAGCGATCATCAGAATCTGGTCAAACTCAACTGCTTCACCAGTTGCGATGTCCAGCTTTTCCAAGCGAATGGTTTGACCTTCGCTTACTCGGTGTTGTTTACCACCACTTTGGAAAACCGCGTACATATAAAACTCCGCTTTCCGCGTGCCCAACTGTTCAGTACAGAGCGCGCTATAAATATTCACAATAGGGCGCGAATTCTACGCAATAATCCAGCGTATGACAAGAGCAGAATAAGACCAGAAGCAGAAAAAAGAAGAAAAAAAGCACAGTTTCTTTCATGGCGTTTATCTGAGCCGTTTTTCAAGTACAATCAGGGGGACAGTTACCGCCATGTACCGATGTGAGCAGCGATCTCAACGCGGTGAAGAGAAACACAGCTGAAAAAAATACAATGAACCTAGAGCAAATTACCGAGTTAACCGCGCAAGATATGGCGGCCGTGAACGCAACAATTCTCGAACAGCTGAATTCCGATGTCACGCTCATCAATCAGCTTGGCTATTACATTATCAGTGGTGGCGGTAAACGCATCCGCCCGATGATCGCCGTTCTGGCGGCGCGGGCTTTGCATTATCAGGGTGATAAACACATTACCGTTGCCGCGCTGATCGAATTCATTCACACCGCTACTCTACTGCATGATGACGTGGTGGATGAATCAGATATGCGCCGCGGCAAGGCCACCGCCAATGCCGCCTTCGGCAATGCCGCCAGCGTCCTGGTCGGCGACTTCATCTATACGCGTGCTTTCCAGATGATGACCAGTCTGGAATCGCTGCGCGTATTGGCACTGATGTCTGAGGCGGTTAACGTGATTGCCGAAGGTGAAGTTCTGCAGTTAATGAACGTCAACGATCCTGACATTACCGAAGAAAGCTACATGCGGGTGATCTACAGTAAAACCGCACGTCTGTTTGAAGCGGCGGCGCAATCTTCGGCGATCCTGTCAGACGCAAGCGTTGCTGAAGAAAAAGCACTGCAGGATTACGGTCGCTATCTTGGCACCGCTTTCCAGTTGATCGACGATCTGCTCGATTACAGTGCCGACGGCAGTACACTGGGCAAAAATACCGGTGACGATCTCAATGAAGGAAAGCCGACATTGCCGCTACTGCACGCCATGCATAACAGCGAGGGTGAGCAGAAAGCCATGATCCGCGGGGCGATTGAACAGGGTAACGGCCGTCATTTGCTGGAACCGGTGTTGCAAGCCATGCAGCAATGCGGCTCACTGGAGTATACCCGCCAACGGGCTGAGGAAGAGGCTGACAAGGCCATTGCCGCCTTGCAGGTTCTACCCGAATCGCCACATCGCTCCGCGCTGGAAGGATTAGCGCATCTTGCGGTCCAACGCGATTTTTAAGAAACTATAAGAATATTATTGTTTCCACAGACCCGCACTGCGGGTCTGATCATTTATCTGCTGAAATACGTGCCAGCAAGCTACCGATCCCTTCTCGTACCAAGAACGCCAATACCTTCTCACGTTCGCACTCTGTCAGGTGATAGTAGTACTCAATCCACACGACTAGCGGATCTTTGCGTTCAACCTGATAGCTGGCAGGCTCTTCTTTCAAAACCAGCAAATTGCGCGTTCCCGCAGGCAGGCTGTCAATATGGTATTCCAGCGCTTTCCCCTGCACGCCCTTGCGCCGACGGCTGTTCCAGCCTTCCCGACGTGCCATCAAATTTATTCCCTGTGGTGAGGAAGGTAATCCTGCCACGCCTGTCAGTTCCTTGGCGGCAAACCACTCTTTTTTCATAGCCATGTTCTCTGGGCAAAGTCGGCAAATATCTTTTTTTGGGAAATTTATGGGATATTTTTTAAGAAATTTAGTGGTATCCTAGTTTCCGTATAAGCGCTTCATGTTGTTCAAACGATTAATCTTGACCTGTTAGTTATACCACTAACAGAACTTTCGCTAATCAAAAAAGGAATGCAAACATGAACTCAAGGAACAAGGACTGGCATCCGGCGGATATCATTGCGGCTCTACGTAAGAAGGGGACAACACTGGCGGCGGTTTCGCGCAAGGCGGGGCTTAGCTCATCAACACTGGCAAACGCGCTGTCGCGCCCCTGGCCAAAAGGGGAATGGTTAATTGCTGAAGCACTTAACATCCATCCTGCGGAGATCTGGCCAAGCCGCTATTTCGACCCACATACCCATCACCTGCTGGATCGAAAAGCCCGCATCCGCACATAGCTACAGGCATAAAAAAACCGCCGGTACGCTGTCCGGCGGCCTATGCATACTCATGCACCACTGAATGATCAGTTATTGATAAACTTTTCGCCCAGTTCGATATCTTTGTGCAGAACATCCAGCATATCGTCCAGCGCTTTCTGCTCGAATGCGCTCAGAGTACCGATGTCCTTGCGTTCTTCAACGCCGTTCTTACCCAGCACCAGAGGCTGTGCGAAGAAGCGGGCATATTTGCCATCGCCTTCCACGTAAGCACACTCCACCACGCCTTTTTCGCCCTGCAGCGCACGAACCAGAGACAAGCCGAAACGCGCCGCCGCCTGGCCCATTGACAGAGTTGCAGACCCGCCGCCGGCTTTAGCTTCAACCACTTCAGTACCCGCATTCTGGATACGCTTGGTCAGATCAGCAACTTCCTGGTCAGTGAAGCTGACGCCCGGGATCTGTGACAACAACGGCAAGATAGTCACGCCAGAGTGCCCACCGATAACCGGTACGTTCAACTCTTCCGGCTGCTTGCCTTTCAGCTCGGCCACGAAGGTGTTGGAACGGATAATGTCCAGCGAGGTCACGCCAAACAGTTTGTTTTTGTCATACACGCCGGCTTTCTTCAGCACTTCTGCTGCGATAGCCACGGTGGTGTTAACCGGGTTGGTGATAATGCCGATGCAGGCTTTCGGGCAGGTTGTTGCCACTTGCTGGATCAGATTACGCACAATGCCCGCGTTCACGTTAAACAGATCTGAACGATCCATGCCTGGTTTACGTGCAACGCCGGCAGAGATCAGTACCACGTCTGCACCGTGCAGAGCTGGAGTAGCGTCTTCGCCACTGAAGCCTTTGATTTTAACTGCGGTTGGGATGTGGCTTAAGTCGACGGCAACGCCTGGGGTAACGGGGGCAATGTCGTAGAGAGAGAGTTCAGAACCTGAAGGAAGCTGGGTTTTGAGTAGAAGGGCGAGGGCCTGGCCGATACCGCCAGCAGCACCGAGAACTGCAACTTTCATCCTATACTCCTTTATTATCTTAAATATATAAAGCGCCGTGAATATGTTGGGTACGGACCTTAAATTATTACACCTTTAAAAACAATCTCTTAACAGTCTGTTTGAGAACTGGCGCAATAAATCGACCGATGTCGCGCTTATCTTAGATTAAATCGCTTATGCATTAAGGGCATAGCGCACACTAATCAAAAATACTGCGAGGTTATTCACGAGCAAGTTAACCGGCGGTTACATTACACCCTTACATAACATCAGAACAACATCATTTTAATAACATTTTCTTTACCACCACAGACGGATCCTTCGGTCATGGAAAGGGCATATTCATGGGATACGGATTTTGTTAAAATGCCGCCCTTTCCCCATTGTCCGGCCATTATTATTTTTTCCGGACGCCATTTTATTGCATAAAAATTCATTTATATGCATAATAATCACTTCTACTGTCAACATTCCACGGTGCAAAATGCGTAATCCCGCAAAGCAGGAAGATCTGATCAAAGCGTTTAAAGCGTTATTGAAAGAAGAAAAATTCAGTTCTCAAGGCGAGATCGTTTTGGCGCTGCAAGAAGAAGGCTTCGAAAACATCAACCAATCCAAAGTATCGCGCATGCTGACCAAGTTCGGCGCGGTGCGTACGCGTAATGCCAAAATGGAAATGGTGTATTGCCTTCCAGCCGAGCTCGGCGTGCCTACCACTACCAGCCCGCTGAAGAACCTGGTGCTGGACGTCGATCATAACGACGCCGTGGTGGTGATCCACACCAGCCCCGGCGCCGCGCAGTTAATTGCCCGCCTGCTGGACTCGCTGGGTAAATCAGAAGGTATTCTCGGCACCATCGCCGGTGACGACACTATTTTCGTAACCCCGGCCAGCAGCTTTACCGCTCGTCAGTTATACGAAGCCATCCTGTCGCTGTTCGAACAAGAGTTATGATGTAGTGCGCTAACAAAATGCGGCTAACCGTCGCGTTTTGTTAGCGCTTCTTTAACCCTATCCTTACCTTTCCCTCATTCCTTGCCACGTTTAAAACCAGATTCCTGTCGCGCTGCAGCACATTTCAATGACATTGGTACGTAACCAGTGATAGCTGCTGTGATCTTCCGCACTTTTGGTCAAAAGCACTTACCTTATTGAAATCACATAAATTTAACATTGAAAGATCGTTTTATAAGCGTTTTTTATTCCATATGGTTATTAAAAATAAGCAACACCATAATAAAGTTTCACAAGAAACTGTTAGCTAACTATTAATTTTTCGCGTTACTAGATGTATACTCATTTCCGTGACGTAAATCACAGTTCACAGGAACTGATAAAAGAATACGATAAGGTGAGAAAATGAAAATTAAAGCTACCATCGCAACCATGAGCGTTCTATCCATGCTTTCTTTCGGCGCATTTGCAGCACAATCTGTTGATGCAAATCAGGCTGCAAATATGCAGTCTGCAGGCACTATCACCGTCAGCGGTGTTGCCGGTGCACCTTCAGACATCCGTCAGGCACTGTCTGAAAAAGCCGATGCCAAAGGGGCAACCGCTTACCGTGTGATCGAAGCGCGCAACGAAGGCAACTTCCACGCGACCGCAGAAATTTACAAATAAGTACAAGGCGTTACCCGGCAACGGGCAATAAAACTCTGGAACCCAGTACCCCGATAACGGCCTTCAAGTATAAAAACGCTGAAAAAGCCCTTCCAGGCGGTTATCACAACAGGACTTAATATCATGAGCATGAAATCTACCCTCGTCGGACTTAGCCTGCTGTCAGTTGTTTCCTTCGGGGCTTCTGCCGCTACGTTAATCACAAATGACCAGGCAACCAATCTTCAGTCTGTCGGTACCATTACCGCCAGCGGCATTACCGGCGCACCTTCCGATATTCGTCAGGCGCTGTCTGACAAGGCCGACAAACAAGGTGCTAAAGCCTACCGCGTGATCGAAGCCTATGAAAACGGCAACTGGCACGCGACCGCCGAAATCTATAAATAACAATTCAGAGGACAGGCTTACCGAACTGATTACCCTCGTCACTGCCACTGCCGAGTTCTGTCGTAAGCTTTGATTCTCTGAAGAAATTCGTCGTCCTATCCGACGAACCCCGTTGCCCTCGCTCGCGAGGGCTTTTTTATGGGCGTAAAAAAGGGCCGCTATCGGCCCTTAGACGCTGGCAAAGCCCGTTATTAGGGAGAGCGTGCCGATGGGGTCGTAGCGGCTTGTCCGCCGACCAATTTTCCGGGAGCAAATTGGAACGACTTCCAGTCGGCCCGCAGGGTGGGACACATGGATGTGTCCCATAATGGCCCCTCGGTGCGCTAGGCCCGAGTATCTCGGGTTCAAAGACGACTTTGTCATCAAAATCAATAGGTGGCTTTCGGATCGGGTTTGTTGGCCAAAGCCTCCAGCAGCCGATCGTGAATACCCCCAAAGCCGCCGTTACTCATCACCAGAATATGGTCGCCCGGCTGAGCCGTTTTCACGATCATATCCACCAGCGTATCCAGATCGGCGCTCCAGTGGGCCGGCTGTACGCAGGCTTCCGCCACTTCCGCCACCTGCCAGGGGATATGGTGCGGCTGGAACAGGAAGACTTCATCGGCACGACCCAGCGACGGGGCCAGATCGTTCTTGCTGATGCCCATTTTCATGGTGTTGGAGCGCGGTTCAAGCACCGCCAGAATGCGGGCAGTGCCACCCACCTTGCTACGCAACGCAGCCAGGGTCGCCAGAATTGCCGTTGGATGATGGGCAAAGTCGTCATATACCGTGACGCCATTGGCTTCACCACGCAGCTCCAGACGACGGCGGGCATTGATAAAATCGCCGAGCGCGCGGCAGGCATCTTCAGGCAACACGCCCACATGGCGCGTGGCGGCAATGGCCATCAAACCGTTATGCATGTTGTGTTCACCCACCAGCGACCACTTAACTTCGCCCACCTGCTCACCATTAAGGAAAACCGCATAATGGCTGGCGTCCGGCGTCAGTTTCTGTGCACGCCATGCGCCTTCTTCCCCAACCAGCTCCTGCTCACTCCAGCAGCCCATCGCCATCACCTGTTTCAGGTGGCTGTCGTTATCAGGCAAAATAATTTTGCCCTTGCCTGGCACCAAACGCACCAGATGGTGGAACTGTTTCTGGATCGCTTTCAGATCGTCGAAGATGTCGGCGTGATCAAACTCCAGATTGTTCAGGATCAGCGTGCGCGGGCTGTAATGCACAAACTTGGAACGCTTGTCGAAGAACGCGCAGTCATATTCATCGGCTTCGATGACAAAGAACGGGCTGCCCCCCAGGCGAGCAGAAACGTCAAAGTTGCCCGGCACGCCACCGATAACAAAGCCCGGCTGGTAGCCGCAGGCTTCCAGGATCCAGGTTGCCATGCCGGCGGTGGTGGTCTTGCCGTGTGTCCCGGCAACGGCCAGTACCCAGCGATCGCGCAGCACATAATCATGCAGCCACTGTGGGCCGGAAACGTAAGGGATACCCTGCTCCAGTACCGCTTCAACACACGGATTACCGCGCGTCATGGCGTTACCGATGATCACCAGATCCGGCGCAGGATCCAACTGAGCCGGATCGTAACCCTGGATCAGTGCGATCCCTTCTTTCTCCAACAGCGTGCTCATCGGCGGATAGACATTAGCGTCAGAGCCGGTCACCTCATGCCCTAGCGAACGAGCCAGCACCGCCAGCCCGCCCATAAAGGTGCCACAGATCCCAAGAATGTGAATGCGCATAGTTTTCTCATAGAGTACGTCGAATGTTGGCACATTCTAACGCTCAGAATCGTCCAGAAGAAATGGATTTGCCTATGAATAGCGTTCATCTTTGGGCTACACTGCTCGCGAATACGTTGGCGGTTTGTTAACAAACCGCTACCCATCCGTAGATTCAGGGATTGTGTCATGAAAACGTTAGGCGAATTTATCGTCGAGAAACAGCACGACTTCTCTCACGCCACCGGCGAGCTGACAGCGTTACTTTCTGCAATTAAACTGGGCGCCAAAATCATCCACCGCGATATCAACAAAGCGGGTCTGGTTGATATTCTCGGCACCAGCGGCGTTTCCAATGTACAGGGTGAAGTTCAGATGAAACTGGACCTGTACGCTAACGAAAAGCTGAAAGCAGCATTGAAAGCACGCGGTGAAGTTGCGGGTATCGCTTCTGAAGAAGAAGATGAAATCGTGATATTCGACGGCGAGCGGGCTGAAAATGCCAAGTACGTGGTGCTGATGGATCCGTTGGACGGTTCGTCCAACATCGATGTCAACGTCTCGGTCGGTACGATTTTCTCTATCTATCGTCGCATTACCCCGGTCGGCATTCCCGTGACCGAAGAAGACTTCCTGCAGCCTGGCAGCGCTCAGGTCGCCGCCGGCTATGTGGTTTATGGTTCATCCACCATGCTGGTGTACACCACCGGTTATGGCGTGCATGCCTTTACCTACGATCCTTCTCTGGGCGTGTTCTGCCTCTCCCATGAGAAAGTTCGCTTCCCGGCTACCGGCAATATGTATTCCATCAACGAAGGTAACTACATCAAGTTCCCGCGCGGTGTGAAGAAATACATCAAATATTGTCAGGAACAGGATGAAGCCACTCAGCGCCCTTATACCTCACGCTACATCGGTTCGCTGGTTGCCGACTTCCACCGCAACCTGCTCAAAGGCGGCATCTATATTTATCCAAGCACCGCCAGCCACCCGCAAGGCAAGCTGCGCCTGCTGTATGAATGCAACCCGATGGCGTTCCTGGCGGAACAGGCCGGCGGTAAAGCCAGCGACGGTAAAAACCGTATTCTGGACATTACCCCGGTGAAACTGCACCAGCGTGCACCGTTCTTCGTCGGCACCAAATCCATGGTGGAAGACGCCGAGCGCTTTATCGCCGAGAACCCGGACGAATAACCGGTTCTATGTGGGGGGCGCCTGTCGCCCCCTGCATTATAGTTTGAACGCCGCCATACTCTGGGCCAACAACTGGGCCTGATCCTCCAGCGAGCGCGTTGCCGCCGCCGACTCCTCGACCAATGCCGCATTTTGCTGCGCCACCTGATCCATCTGCGCCACCGCCAGATTAACCTGTTCAATACCGCTGCTTTGCTCACGCGTAGCCGCAGAAATTTCCCGCATCAACGCCGTCACACGCCCTACCTCACCGGTTATACCATTCATGGTTTTCGCCGCGGACTCGGCCATCTGCTCGCCTTCCTGTACCCGATTTTGCGAGGCTTCGATCAACCCTTTGATCTCCTTGGCCGATTGTGCGCTGCGTTGAGCCAGGCTGCGTACTTCACCCGCCACCACGGCAAAACCGCGCCCTTGTTCACCCGCACGTGCCGCTTCTACCGCCGCATTCAGCGCCAAAATATTAGTCTGGAAGGAAATACCGTCCATCACGCTGATAATATCGGCGATACGCCGCGAGCTATCGGTAATGGCCTGCATCTTGTCCATCACCTGGCTGACGACCTCACTGCCCTGATTGGCAATATCAGAGACGCTGAGCGCCAGCTGATTGGCCTGCTCGCAATTCTCGGCGTTCATTTTCACCGTCGAGGTCAGTTGCTCCATACTGGCAGCGGTTTCCTCCAGCGAAGCGGCCGACTCTTCGGTGCGCTGCGCCAGATGCAGGTTGCCGGCGGCCAGCTCGCGTGAGCCGGTGTCAATTTGGCTGCTGGCATCACGAACCTTGCTGACCGAACTGACCAGCGCCTGCTGCATCCGCTGCATCGCGCGGATCAGACGACCCATTTCGGTTTCCCCTTCGCCGGTGATGTCGTGCGTCAGGTCGCCGCCGGCGATATGTTCCAACTGGGCGATGGACTCATCGAGTGGGCGCAGAATGATCACCCGCAGCGCGAACCAGGCTAGTACCGCCAGCAATACGCTGAGCAGGCCGGCGATCAGGATCAGGGTAATCTTGGTGCTGGCATTACTTTCAGCCTCATGCACTCGCTGCTGGCCGATCTTCATGGCAAAGCTGCGGAAATCGCTGAGGTCCTTTTCGAAAGCGATGCTCAGGGCAGAGATTTTGGTTTCCTGGATGTCGTAATAATCATCAACCTTGCCGGCCTTGATGGCGTCGGCCATCGGTCTGACGCCCTGCTCCAGATAGGCGCGGTAACTGTTTTGCAAGCGAGTGGACAGTTCACGCCCACGTTCGGTGACGGTGCCGACGCTGACAAAGCGCGCCATTTCCTGTTTCGACTGTGCAAGGTAATCATAGATGCGCCCCACTGTGGCGTCGGATACCTCGATCTGGCCGATTTCACGTTGGCGCACCGCCAAGGAGGCGGCCGTTCTGGCACGTAGCGTCAGATTGGAGCTACTGGCCAGCGACCCCAGTTCTTCCCCTAAAATCTGGTTGAGGGTGTGCAACGATCGCGACCCTTCGTTAATGGCGTTGACGCCGATGGTGCTGACCATAATCAACAGCAGCGTCATCAGACTCAGCAAGGCAATCAGCCCGGCCTTGACCGTAATCTTTTTTAGCATGAGTTCTTCCCGGCTTCAGAAATAGTGAGTTCTAACGTAGAGGAGGTAAAACGCGGAGCCAGACTTCGCCGACTCATTATTATTTGATGAAGTTATCGGCAACCTCGGAGAAAACTTAACGTCGCTGGAGGATTAATCTGGAAATTCAGTGGATGACTGTCTGCCGGGGCTTGGGTGATGAAAAGGGCAGGAAATCGCAAAAGAGTCCGCTATAATAGCCGCCACTCCATTTCTGGTTTGATTAAAGGAAACCGACATGAGCTTGCTTAACGTCCCTGCTGGCAAAGACCTGCCAGAAGACATCTACGTAGTTATCGAAATCCCGGCCAATGCCGATCCGATCAAATATGAAATCGACAAGGACACCGGCGCGCTGTTTGTTGACCGTTTCATGTCCACCGCGATGTTCTATCCGTGCAACTACGGTTACATCAACCACACCCTGTCTCTGGACGGTGATCCGGTTGACGTGCTGGTACCAACGCCATACCCGCTGCAGCCTGGCTCTGTGATCCGCTGCCGTCCGGTGGGCGTACTGAAGATGACCGACGAAGCCGGTGAAGATGCGAAACTGGTTGCCGTTCCGCACAGCAAACTGAGCAAAGAGTACGATCACATCAAAGATGTGAACGACCTGCCGGAACTGCTGAAAGCACAGATCTCTCATTTCTTCGAGCACTACAAAGATCTGGAGAAGGGCAAATGGGTGAAAGTGGAAGGCTGGGCAGACGCTGCCGCTGCCAAAGCTGAAATCATTGCCTCTTTCGAACGTGCTGCCAAGAAGTAATTCCTGACCGCCGTCCGATAAAAAAACACCGCTCAGTGAGCGGTGTTTTTTTTTACTTTTCGTCGAGACGCTTCAGCCAGTCACCGCTGTTAATCCGCGGGTAACCGTCCACACTGTGTTTATACAGGTAGATCCACGCACTTCCATAAGGCGTCTGAATCAGCTCGCGCTTATAGTCCTTGGTGTTGCTTTTCAGTTCGTCCAGCTCAGCCAAAATCGATGAGTTGATGCGGTACACCTCACAATGTACCGTGCCCTCTCCAGGGATCGCCGCCGGGTAATGGCCCAGATTATAAATCTGATAGCCTTCGAGCTCATGCTCGCCTAACCATTGGGCGTTAGTCATCCAATGGCTGTTTCCCTGTTTGCGTCGTAAACTGCCGTAGACAATTATTCGCATCGCTAAAACTCAAACTGATAGAGCAAATCTAATGCCTGGTCGAGACCAGACACCGCTTCAAGATACAATTTAGGCATCAGGCGGTAACGCAACGTCAGTGTGGCCAATGAGTCGAAAATGCCCACCCCATATTTTACTTGTAAGCCTGGGAGAACATAACCGCTGACGACAACCTGGGAACTGTCGCCAACCCCCTGAGTATCCAGGGCCAAATTGCTTACGCCAAATGCCTCGCCGATTTTACCCACAAGTTGACCACTTTGTGCAACCCCCATCCCAATTAACATTGAGGTCATTGCGTTGCCATCAGCACCGGAACTGCCCAATCCCTGGCCGCGCAACAGATAAGACAGCGCCTCCTGCTGAGATTTGGCCGGATCCGAGAACACTTCCAGCTTGGGTGCATCCGCCAACCCGGTGACGCGTACCCCAGCGGTGACGTCATCTTCGGTCGAGTCCGGATTACGGATCGCCTCAAGATTCAGCAACGGCTGGTCCGGCGGCCCCGAGAACATCAACTGGCCCTTGCGAACGATCAAATCCTGACCATAAGCATGGAAGCGACCGGAAGGGATGTCAATCTGACCGTTCAGGCCCAGGCCGTTCTTATCCTGCACCACTTTCAGATCGCCCTTCAACCGCGCTTTCAGACCAAAGGCATCCAATCGCACATCGTTGCCAACGTGTATCATCAGGTTGCTGTTGATCGGGATCCCCGCCGTTTTCGGCTGTATCGGTTTAAGTTGGTCATCCAGCATCACTTCGTCGGAAGAGACGCCCACCGCGCTTTCCGGCAGTTCCTGTACCGTAATACGCGCCCACGGAATATCTACCGAACCATTAAGTGAGAACAGCTGCGGCGTGGCTTCAAAGACCAGATCAGGTGAAACGTCGATGCGGATCATCGGCGGCACCGTCACCCGCAATTTATCGCCCTTGGCGGCAATGCGTGCACGCCAGGCGTTGATATCACGCCAGTCAGCGTCGCCGGACAGATTAAGCTGACCGTGGGTGGTGCTGACCAAGCCTTCCAGCGTCGAGGTCATGCCGTCAAAGTTCATCGCCAGCCGGCCTTCGGTCATGTCGAACGGCATCCAGTGACCGTTAATATCGACCTTGTCCAACGCCATACGGCCATACACCAAAGGTTTCTGCGCGTTACCGCCCAGACGCAGGTTGGCATTCAACATGCCCGCGGCTTTTTCCCCTTGCATCAACGCCGGGTTAATCATCGCCAGTGAAATATTGGTAATGTTGACGTTACCGCTGATATTGCGGCGCACCTGCGGATCGACAACCTGTACGTTACCGTCAAACTGGCCATTATTGGTCAGCTTGATCAACCAGTCGGCCTGCGCACGGCCATTGGTCAGCCCGGCGTTGAGATTCAGCTTGTCAAAGGCGATCGGTAGCGCATTACCCTGCACCTGCTGTACCACCTTCACGCCGTTGCCCACCAGCGAGACTTTCGCCTCCGGCAGCGCACCGCCCGGTTTCCAGCTGACGTCCGCCCGCCCGCTGAATACGCCGCTCAGGGCCGTTTCCGGCCCGAGGAAAGGCTTGATCATCGCCAGATCAAAACGGTTCAGCACCACGCTGGCCTGACCGCTCTGCCCGGCTTCGATGGTTTTCGGCACGCAGAGTTCGGCATTCGGGTTCTGCCAGCAGTGTGGCCCGATACTGATTTTCTGTGCGGTATTCAGATAATCGAGTGCGATGGCGCGACTTAACCGCCATTCCCCCACCGGAGTATCGAAGCGCGTATTGTTCAGGTTGCCGCGCCAGCGTTGCTGTTGGCGATCAAAACTGCCCTGCAGCGCCAACTGGCCAGAGACCGGTTTGCCGTCAATTTTCAGTTGCAGCTGATGCTGTTTCTCACTGCCTTTGGCATCCAAAGTCAGCAGGTTGATGTCCAACGCATCTTGCTTGAGCTGTTCGACGCGCACCGCCAGTTGCCCCTGGATCTGGTCGCTGGATCGCACGTCACCGTCAATTTTGACCCGGTTGATACGCAGTGCCTGCCACTGCAGGCCAGATGCCGTCAGGTCCGCCAGCAACTGAGGCGCCTGCAGATTACCGCGTAGCTTAAGCAAACCTTTCGCCGTACCGCCCAGTCCCGGCAAAGCGCCGTCGAGGCGCGGTGCGTCGATGTTCGCATCCAGGTTCCAGCTCTTCTCGTCCAGTTGGCCCTTGACGTTCAGCTGGTTGCGTCCCAGGGTCAGATCGATACCCGGAATTTTCCACTGGCCGGCAGCGTTGCCGCTGAGCGTACCGCGAGCGGTGACCTTGTTTTGCTTCACGTTACCGTCGAGCTGCAGCACCGGCACCTGCAATTGCCAACTGCCGCCGTGCAGACTACCGCGGGTGGTGATTTTGCCGTCCAACTTCGCCGGCCATTCCGGCCACTGTTTGGCGGTATTGATGCCGCTCAGCGTCAGCTGTGAATTCCAGCTGATAGCCTTACTCCAGTCCACCAGCGCGGTCAGATCGGTATTGCCCTGCAAGGCCGCCAACCGCAGGCGATCCAGTTTGAACTGTTCAACGTTGCCTTTGCCGTCCAGCGTCAGTACCGCCGGGGGCAAGTCCTGGCCTTTGATATTGGCGCGGGTCGACAACGCATAGTCGGTTGCCTTGCCGTTAAAGCGCAGGCGGAAATCGTTGATCTGGTATTGCGCCTCGCCGCTCAGCGGCCATTTCAGCTGTTTACTTTGCAGCGTCAGCGCCAGCGGTAAACCGGCTTCGGCCAGTTGGGTTTGCAGATCAAGCTGCGCGCCGACCGGACCGGACAGGTTGAGCGCTACCTTAAGTTCTTCACGCAGCCCACCGCCAATGT
This sequence comes from Serratia sp. S4, assembly GCF_000347995.1. Taxonomy (NCBI): domain Bacteria; kingdom Pseudomonadati; phylum Pseudomonadota; class Gammaproteobacteria; order Enterobacterales; family Yersiniaceae; genus Serratia; species Serratia sp. S4. The sequence continues at coordinate 408,561 of NZ_KB661120.1, read as the reverse complement.
TCAGCTTAACCTTTTCGCCTTTCAATGGATCGATGTTCAGCGTGCTGTTGGCCACCATTTCCACCGGCCAACTGCCGGTCAGCGTAGCTTGCCCCTGGGCCGACAGCGTGCCCTGCGGGGATTTGACGTCGAAATTGTCCAGCTGGATATGCTGATCCAGAGTACTGGCCTGCAGCAGCAGGCTGGTGATCAGCACGTCGGTATCACCGGTCAACCGCAGCTGTTCGCCGCTGATCTCCTTAACGGTGATATCCAGCGGCAGGCGAATGTCCGGCAGATCCGGCAGCAGTGGCTTGGCAAACAGTTCTTTTAAGGTTTCGCCCAGCGGCTTCTCTTCCGGCTGAGGAGCCGGCTTCGCGCCCTGATTGGCTTTTTCCTCTACCTTTTTCGCTACCTCAACCACCGGTTGCACGGCCTCCGGCAGTGGGTTCTGCGGCGTTTTCGGCAGAGCTATCAACAAGCCGCTGATTTTGGTTGGCAGCAGGGTCAGAGCACGTTCCTGCCACTGTGCGCCAGTCCGGAACTCGCCAAGAGAAATGGCAGTATCGTCGACGCTGACCTTAACGTTGTTCAGCGCCAGCATGCGTAAAGTGATGGGGTACGGCGTGCTCAGGTTGGTGGTCGGCTCGCTGGTCTCTGCCACCGGCGCGGACGGCGTCATTTCTTTGGTTTTCACCACCACGTCCACATCCTGCGCAGTCAGGGCGTTGACGCACAGCGAACTGTTTTTAAAACAGGCCAGATCCAGCGACAGATGGAACTGCCCGGCATTTACCGTCACGCCGGGCATCTGGTATTTCACGCCTTTCAGCGTCAGGTCACGCCAGCCGCCGGTGACGCTGGCAATATCCAGCCCCGGCACCCAACGTGCCGCACTGTTGATAACCAAATGTAAACCACTGGTGGTCCCGAGCAGGTACGCAACGCCGCCGATCAGCAATAGCAGGACAATCAGGAAACCCAGACAAATCTTTTTTATCAGGCTCATAGTTCAGGCCCCAAACCAATATAGAACTGCACCCCGTGGGTGTCTTTATCCCCAACCGGGGCGGCGATATCCAGCTTCACCGGGCCAACCGGTGACTGCCAGCGCACGCCGAAGCCGGCACCGGTCTTAAAGTCGCTCTGCTTGATATCGTTCACCGCTTCGCCTGAATCGACAAACACCGCGCCCCACCATTTGCCGGTCACGTTGTATTGATACTCCAGCGAGCCGGTTAGCATTTTGGATGCACCGGTCAGCTTACCGTCGTCGTCGCGGGGTGAAATGCCCTTGTACTTGTAACCACGAATGCTGCGATCGCCACCGGCGAAGAATCGCAGGTCTGGCGGCACTCTCTCAAAGTCGTTGGTTTCAATCCAGCCCACCTGCCCACGCGCGACAAAACGGTGCTTGTCGGCCAGGGTGCGGATCCAGACGTTCTGCGCCTGCATCAGCGCAAAGTCTACGTCAGATCCCCAGGTGCTGTCGGACACATCAATAGAATAGCGCTGGCTGTCACCCCAGGTGGGCATCAGGCCGCCGCGCGAACGGGTGCGGTTAACGCTAACGCCGGGATACAGCAGCATGGTGGTGTTGGTGACGTTACCCTGAGTAAAGTGGTCAAGACGCCAGGTCAGGTTCAATGCCCGCTGCCAGCCGCTGGAAAGATCCCAGTTGCGGGAAACCACCGCTTTTGAAGTGACGGACTTGGTATCGTTGAGATCGACGTTCTTGAAACCGCCCTGCAGCAGATAGTACTGCTCCAGTGGATTCTTCAATAACGGGATTTTATAGGTCAAATCGAGCTGCTGTTCCGGGGCCGAAACGCTGGCACTGGTTTCCAGGCTGTGACCTCGGTCGTTAAGCCAGGGTTTTTTCCAGGTGCCTTTGATCCGGGGACCGACGTCGGTGGAATAACCGACCCCGGTTTCGATGGTGTTACGCGTGCGCGGCGATACCAACGCATCTAACGGCAAAATCTTGTTCTCTTTGGCATCTTTGAAATCAGGGGACACCACCACCGAGTTAAACCAGTTAGTGGCGGATAAACGGCGGTTCAGTTCGGCCAGATCTTCCGAACTGTAATAATCCCCCTGATGAAAGGGCACCAGATTTTGCAGATAGTCTTCACGAATTTGCGAGCCGGTAAACTTCACCTGGCCAAAGCGATAACGCTGCCCGCTGTTGAAGTCGATGTCCCAATAGGCCTTGTGCAGCTCTTCGGCCACGCCGAGCTGGCTCTTGGTCAAATCGGCATCGAAATAGCCTTTACGCAGTGCCAGGCCGGTCAGCGAACCTTTAAAACTGTCGTATTTGCCGTGATTGAGGATCTCGCCTATCGTCGGCTTGCCTTTTTTGACTAACGCCAGATAGTCATCATCGGTTTTCGCACCGCCTTCCAGCACGATATTGGCGCCGGCAATCCGCACCGGCTCGCCCGGATTAACCTTGGCGTGCAGCACCGGACGAGCCAGCCCAGGCCGGTCATCCAGCGTAAAGTCGATGGTGGGCTGATAATAGCCAAGTGCTCTCAGCCCCTGACGGACGGCTTCATCCACACGTGCGCGAAAACGGCCATCTGTACTGACCTCCTCCGGCGTGATGGACGACAAACGCACCCGGACGTTTTTTTCCAATTCCCCACTAAGTCCTTCAACCTGCAGCCGCACATTCGCCGAATAGGCCGCAGGCGTGGCGAGCAGCGCACACACAAAGCACAGGGCACGGTATCGTGGCACGTGTTCTCCTTAATTTATTTTACTTTCCTGTAATAACACTCGCTCTGGGGCCAGGGCCTACTCCGCGCTATCAGGACGGCGGCCCTTTTCAGCATTTTTCCAGACGCTGCATGTTACGGTTTTACTGCCGCAGTGAACTGGCGCATTCTTATCTTTTGGCGCTCTAGATACTGAGTTAATCTGATACATAATCTCAATATGTAGCTTATTGTGGGCAAAGTTGCGGTTAGATACAACTTAACTGCCGCCTCTTGGGCCAATTCTTACTGTGACAACAGGAGTCAACCGTGGTGCCATTTTTTGATAAAACACAAACTGTCGACCAGGCAAACGCATTACCTGGCCGCACCACTCCCATGCCGGTTGCCACGCTTAACGTGGTCACCGATCACTCAATGACCCAAGTGCCGGACGGCCTGGAAGTAGCGATCTTCGCCATGGGGTGTTTCTGGGGAGTGGAACGCCTGTTCTGGCAACAGCAAGGGGTTTACAGCACCGCAGCAGGCTACAGCGGTGGCTATACGCCAAACCCGACCTACCGCGAAGTATGCAGCGGCCAAACGGGCCACACGGAAGTGGTACGAGTGGTATTCGATCCGAAAATCATCAGCTACAAACAGTTGCTGCAGGTATTCTGGGAGAACCACGACCCGGCGCAGGGCATGCGTCAGGGCGGCGACGTCGGTACCCAGTATCGCTCGGCGATTTATACGCTGACGCCGGAGCAACTAACCGAAGCGGAAAGCAGCCTGCAGCGTTTCCAACAGGCGATGAAGCAGGCCGGCGATAAACGCGCCATCACCACCGAGGTCGCACCGGCCCTGCCGTTCTACTATGCCGAGGACGACCACCAGCAGTACCTGTACAAAAACCCTGAAGGATACTGTGGTCTGGGTGGTATCGGTGTTTGCTTGCCACCACAGGGCTAAGCCGCAGGTTGGAGGTAATTTTTTAACCGCTGGCGGCCCCGGTAGGGCTGCTGCTATACTGTGCGGGCCGGATCATCGGCCCGATAACCTTCTTTCTGGTTGTTATCGCTACTTTTTTTACAATGTACTACCCTTCCTCAAGAGCGCCGTCATCCCGTCGGCACGTATGGATAGATTATGTTAAACAGTATTTTACTGATTCTTTTTCTGATCGCAGTGAGTGCGTTCTTCTCACTGTCGGAAATATCTCTGGCCGCGTCACGCAAGATTAAACTGAAAATGATGGCTGACGAAGGTAACGTCAATGCCGCCAAAGTCCTCAAACTGCAGGAAACCCCGGGGCTGTATTTTACCGTGGTACAGATTGGCCTGAACGCCGTGGCCATACTCGGCGGTATCGTCGGCGATGCAGCCTTTTCTCCTACATTCCAACCGTTGTTCGACCGCTTTTTATCACCTGAACTGGCAGAGCAGGCCAGCTTCGTCTGTTCGTTCGTGCTGGTAACCAGCCTGTTTATCCTGTTTGCAGATTTGACCCCGAAGCGCATCGGTATGATTGCACCAGAGACGTTTGCCGTCCGGATCATCAACCCGATGCGTTTCTCGATCATGATTTTCCGGCCGCTGGTGTGGTTCTTCAACGGCATGGCAAACCTGATCTTCCGCCTGTTCAAACTGCCGATGGTGCGCAAAGACGACATCACCTCCGACGATATCTACGCGGTGGTAGAAGCCGGTGCCCTGGCGGGTGTGCTGCGCAAACAGGAACATGAGCTGATCGAAAACGTGTTCGAACTGGAGTCTCGCACCGTACCTTCGTCGATGACCTCGCGTGAAAGCGTGGTTTACTTCGACCTGCGTGAGACCGAAGAAAGCATTATCGAGAAGGTTTCGACCCATCCGCACTCCAAGTTCCTGGTCTGTGATGGCAATATCGATCAAGTCGTCGGCTACGTGGACTCCAAAGACCTGTTGAACCGCGTGCTGGGCAATCAGAGCCTGGTGCTGAGCAGCGGCGTGCAGATCCGCTCGGCGCTGATCGTGCCGGATACCCTGACGCTGTCCGAAGCGCTGGAAAGCTTTAAAACCGCCGGTGAAGACTTTGCGGTTATTCTCAATGAATATGCGTTGGTCGTGGGTATCATCACACTCAATGACGTGATGACCACGCTGATGGGCGATCTGGTAGGCCAGGGCCAGGAAGAGCAGATCGTAGCGCGTGATGAAAGCTCATGGCTGATTGAGGGCGGGACGCCGATCGACGATGTAATGCGCGTGCTGCACATTGATGAGTTCCCGCAGGCGGGCAACTACGAAACCATCGGCGGCTTTATGATGTATATGCTGCGCAAGATCCCGAAACGGACCGATTTCGTCAAATACGCCGGCTACAAGTTTGAAGTGGTGGATATCGACAGCTACAAGATTGACCAGCTGTTGGTAACCAGGCTGAGCGACAAACCGGCATCGGTACTGCCGAAGGCACCGGAAGAAAACCCCGCGGCCTGATCTCCATCGATAAAAACGTCAGCGGCCCCAAACGGGGCCGCGATTATTTTAGCTTTTGCAGGTGCTCTAACTATTACCCTATGAATTTCGAGTTGCAGCTAGGCGGCCAGCTCACTCATCCCCAGGCGCTTACTTTAGTAAGTAACTGAGGTGAGGGAGTGCAGGTAACAACGCTGCAGCTTGAAAGGCGACGGGTAGTTGATCAACCCATCTCGGTCTGCAATAACAACACCTGACGGTTAACCTCTGACATCACGCTGAAGTGACGCCGGTCGCGAATTTTCGGCAGCAGAATTTTCCCTTCATCGAATTCGAACGCGCCCACATCTTTGATATACAGCCGGCCACGAAACAGGGTCTTGACGTACTTCGCCACTTTCAACGGATTATAACGCTGGAAGATTCTCATTCTATTACTTTCCTCCGTTTGGTCCATGCGCTCAGCGAGCCGCCAAGGTGGCAGCCTCTAAAGTAAGAACGCAACTTGATTGCCATGTAGTAGACCTAGTAAAGACTATAACGTTCATTTCCGCCTGGAGATCTTCACTGGATTTACACTTTTTGACAGAATTGTATATGATTATATATAACTTTTTCAGTATATCCCTTCAAAAACCGGGTATTAGCGGCCTGAAGGAAGAACTGAGATCCGGCTAACAGGACAGACCTCCGATCACCACCTATGCTTTAGGCTGTCGGGTGCGGTCGGCACCATTCCACCTTCAAGGAGAAGGCATGAAAAAAAGTCACATGCTCATTGCGTCCCTGCTGTTTGCACCCCTTTTTGCCTCTGCGCATAACTTCCAGCTCCAGCAACGCGTAGCGCCGATTGGCGTCAGCGACAAGGGTGAGCTGAACTACGCTAATGATAAGTTTAGCTATCAAAACTGGAATAGCGCGCAGCTCAGTGGAAAAGTGCGAGTCATCCAGCATATTGCCGGCCGCAGCTCTGCCAAGGACATGAACGACCCACTGATAGAAGCGATTAAGAAAACCAAGCTACCGCACGATCGTTACCAAACGACGACAATAGTGAATACAGATGATGCTCTGCTCGGCACGGCGATGTTTGTCCGCAGCAGTATCGAAGACAGCAAGAAAGAGTTCCCTTGGTCGCAGTTTGTGGTCGACAGCAACGGCAACGTGCGCAAAGCCTGGGATTTACAGCCGAAGGGGTCAGCCATTGTGGTGCTGGATAAGCAGGGCAGGATCCAGTTTGCCAAAGACGGCGCACTGACGCCGGAAGAGGTGCAGCAGGTCATGACCCAACTGCACCAACTGCTGGCAAACTGAATTAGAACAGCGAAACCCGGAAGCCGGGGTTGAGGAAAGACTCACGCGGCGTATAGAGCAGCGGCCTGCCCTGCCAGTCGTGGATCTGCGCTCCGGCCGCCACCGCGACCGCGTGTCCGGCGGCGGTATCCCAGATATTGGTCGGCCCAAAACGTGGGTAAAGCTGCGCTTTACCTTCTGCCACCAGGCAGAACTTCAGCGAGGAACCGACCGATACGGTCTGATGCTCACCTAACTGATTCAGGTAATCCTTCAGCTCTTCGTCACTGTGCGAGCGACTAACCACCACCAACGGCGGATTGGCATTACTGACGCCAATCGCCTGACGTTGGCCTTTTTCTTCTTTCCAGGCTTTGCCGCGTTCGGCCAGGTACAACACGTCGATCGCCGGGGCGTAAACCACGCCCATCACCGCCTGCCCGTCTTCAATCAACGCAATATTTACCGTGAATTCGCCGTTACGATTGAGGAACTCCTTGGTACCGTCCAGCGGATCGACCAGCCAGTAACGCGTCCAGTTCTGTCGCACTTCCCAGCCCGGTGGATCTTCTTCTGACAGTAACGGTATTTCCGGCGTTAACGCTGCCAGGCCGCGTTGGATAATGTGGTGCGCTGCCAGATCGGCCGCCGTCACCGGGGAATCATCTTTTTTCTGTGCGACATCAAGCGGTTGCTTACCGTCATATACCGCCATGACCGCTGCGCCCGCCTCGCGGGACAGTTGGCAAATTTGCTCTAACATCATTCACCTCAGATATGCAGTTCCATGGGTTATTTCCCCTTTCTCATTGCTAGCAGCCTAGTTTTTTTTGCATGGAATATCCATCACAACGATTTAACCCGCGGTAATTACTCGAGTCTTTGCCGTCACAACTGTGACATTTACTGCCCTGCCCTGGCTTATTTTCTGCCACACTTCACAGTTTGGTGAGACAACCAATGTTAATTACATGTTCCTCTGCGATAAAACTCGAAAAATGGAATGGAGAAAACTAAAAATGATGAAGCGTCCGCTGACGTTGTCTGCCCTCGCTATGCTGGTGTGCGCCTCCGCACAAGCGGCAACGGTCGATTTGCGCGTGCTGGAAACCACCGACCTGCACAGCAACATGATGGACTTCGATTACTACAAGGATAAACCGACCGATAAATTCGGTCTGGTACGTACCGCCAGCCTGATTGAACAAGCCCGTCAGCAGGCAGCCAATACGGTGCTGGTGGACAACGGCGACATTATTCAGGGCAGCCCGCTCGGCGATTATATGGCGGCCAAGGGCCTGAAACCCGGTGATGTACACCCGGTGTATAAGGCGATGAATACCCTGAATTATGTGGTCGGCAATATCGGCAACCATGAGTTCAACTACGGGCTCGATTACCTGAAAAACGCCATTGCCGGTGCCAAATTCCCGTATATCAACGCCAACGTGATCGACGCTAAAACGCAAAAACCCCTGTTCACTCCTTACATTATCGTCGATACGCCGGTAAAAGACCGTGACGGCAAAGAACATAGTTTGCGCATCGGTTATATCGGCTTTGTGCCACCGCAAATCCTGGTGTGGGATAAAGCCAATCTGCAGGGCAAGGTCACCGTTAACGACATTACCGAAACCGCTAAACGCTACGTGCCGGAAATGCGCAAACAGGGCGCCGATCTGGTCGTGGCTATCCCGCACTCCGGCCTGTCCAGCGAACCGTACAAAGCCATGGCGGAAAACTCGGTGTACTACCTCAGCCAGGTACCGGGCATCGACGCCATCATGTTCGGCCATGCTCACGCCGTGTTCCCCAGCAAGGACTTCGCCAATATCAAAGGGGCTGACATCGCACAGGGTACGCTGAACGGCATCCCGGCAGTGATGCCTGGCCAGTGGGGCGATCATCTCGGCGTGGTCGATCTGCAATTGAATAACGACAGCGGCGCCTGGAAAGTCACGGCGGCCAAGGCGCAAGCTCGGCCGATTTACGACAAAGAGAACAAGAAATCGCTGGCGGCGGAAGACGCCAACCTGCTGAAAGTGCTGGCGGAAGATCACAAAGGCACGCGAGATTTCGTCAGCAAGCCTGTCGGCAAGGCCGACGACAACATGTACAGCTATCTGGCGCTGGTGCAGGATGATCCGACGGTGCAGATCGTCAATAACGCGCAAAAGGCCTACGTCGAGCACTATATTCAGGGCGATCCTGATCTGGCTGACCTGCCGGTGCTGTCAGCCGCGGCCCCGTTCAAGGTGGGCGGGCGCAAAAACGATCCGGCCAGCTTCGTTGAAGTGGAAAAAGGTCAGCTCACCTTCCGTAACGCTTCAGACCTCTACCTTTATCCCAACACACTGGTGGTGGTGAAAGCCAGCGGCAAAGAAGTGAAGGAATGGCTGGAGTGTTCCGCCGGGCAGTTCAACCAGATCGACGTCAACAGCAGCAAACCACAGGGCCTGATCAACTGGGACGGTTTCCGCACCTATAACTTCGATGTGATTGACGGGGTTAATTATCAGGTCGACGTCAGCCAACCGGCGCGTTACGACGGCGAATGCCAGTTAATTAACGACAAGGCGCAGCGCATCAAGGAGCTGACGTTCAAAGGCAAACCGATCGATCCAAACGCCACATTCCTGGTTGCCACCAATAACTACCGCGCCTACGGCGGCAAGTTTGCCGGCACCGGCGATCAACACATTGCCTTCGCCTCACCGGATGAGAACCGTTCGGTACTGGCGGCTTATATCAGCGCTGAAACCAGGCAACACGGCGCAGTGAAGCCACAGGTGGATAATAACTGGCGCCTGGCGACGTTCAGCAGCCCGCAGCCGCTGGATATCCGCTTCGAAACCTCGCCGAGTGACAAAGCCAGCGCGTTTATCAAAACGCACGCCCAGTACCCGATGAAAGCTGAAGGGACAGACAGCATCGGCTTTGCGGTTTATCAGATTGATTTGCAGAAGAAATAAACAATAAGGGCGCCGTTAAGGCGCCCTTGAAAAACTCTGCGGTGACTTACAGAATTTCCAACAGCTCGACGTCAAACACCAGCGCGCTGAATGGCGGGATGGATGCGCCTGCACCACGCTCGCCGTAGGCCAGGTCGTGTGGGATGTACAGCTGCCATTTGGAGCCGACCGGCATCAGAGTCAGCGCTTCGATCCAGCCTGGGATCACGCCGCTGACCGGGAATTCTGCCGGCTGGCCGCGCTCTACAGAGCTGTCGAACACGTCGCCGTTAATCAGACGACCGGTGTAATGCACACGCACGCGATCCTGACGGGACGGGATTGGGCCATCGCCCTGCTCCAGCACGGAGAACTGCAGACCAGATTCGGTCAGCGTCACTTCGTCACGCTTGGCGTTGTCTTCCAGGAATTTCTGACCTTCAACGGCCATCGCCTGCTGACGATCGCGACGCACAGCATCAGCACGTTCGTGAATTTCACGCAGCGCACGGTGAACCACGTCTACCGGAACCGCCGGGGCATTCCCTTCCAGCGCGTCACGCAAACCTGCCAGCAAAGCTTCCGGTTGTAAACCTTCCAGACCGGACTCTTGCAACTGCTGGCCGACCTGTAAACCAATCCCGTAACTCGCTTGAGCTTCAACGCTGTCAAAAGAAGGGGTTGTCATGGGGTTTTCCTTTAGTCTTTAAAAAGTCGAAAGCGCAGCATAACAGCGCCGTAAAGCCGGGTAAAATCTTGTGTGGAGAATGATGACTTTTGTCGTAGAAAAAGAAACAATAACCTCCTGTTAACGCCCGCTCCCGCGCCCCAGGCAAATAGCCTGCCGCAACAGACATGGGTTTGCTGCTGCCTTTCACTTCAATCAGTTAGCGGACTATACTGAAACAAGAGCATCGGGACGTCGGTACAGCCTTTTGTACCCTGATATTTTACGCCGTTGAAGAGAGGTCACCATGGGCAGAATCTCGCCCAGGAGAAGGAAAACCACCCGTGTCTACCAGCCATTGCTGCGCACCTGGCTGAACTTCAGCCAGCGCCTGAAACCAGGCTCCGCGCCAGAGGCGGTAGAAGATCCGGATTCAGAACAACCACCGGGAAACGGTAAGGGGCAAAGTATCAAAGCATTATTGCTGAAGATCTGGCACCTGCCGGACGGTTTCGGTTGGATGGAGCCATTACCCTATTTTCACCGCCGCTGGACCCTGATTTTCGGCATCATCCTGCTGTTGGCGCTGCTATGGCCATACTCTTCACAGAACAGCGGGCAACCTTTCCCGGTAACCCAGCAGGATAACAGCGTGCCATTGCGGGCCGATCTGCAAAATAATGCTCAGCAACAGCACGCTGTCGAACCTGAACCGGCGGGCAACTGGCAACGTTTCCAGATCCAGCCGGGGCAGACGCTGGCGCAACTGTTCCGCGACAATAGCCTGCCGGTGAACGAAGTCTTCGCCATGGCGCAGGTGGAAGGTAATGACAAGCCGCTCAGTAACATGAAAGCCGGCCAGGAAGTGCGTATCGAACGTGATACTAACGGCGTGATCACCGCGCTCTCGGTCACCGCCGCTGATAATACGCAGGTGCTGTTCCGCCGCCAGGCCGACGGCAGTTACCGCCGCGAGCGTTAATCGGCCAACTGCGCCAACAGAAAGTCGCGCAGCACGACGCCATGGTTGTGCTGTGTGTCTTTACTGCCATAAAGAAGGGTCATGGGCTGACCTTGCCGTAATAATGCCACCAGCGGCTGCCAGGCGTCATTTTCCGCCAGCTGCCGTCGGTAGTGGCTTTCAAACTCTTCCCACTGCTCAAGGTGCTGATGAAACCACTGCCGCAGTGCGTGATCCGGTGCCACCTGCTTTAGCCACTGCACGCCCTGCAGCCTTTCCTTGCTGACGCCTCGCGGCCACAGCCGATCTATCAGATAGCAGTTCACCGGCGCCGGGCCAGTAAAATCATACACACGCTGTAAGTTAATCTTTGCCATTTGCCGCTGCTCCTCACTCAAGGTGATAACAGGGTAACGCGATTTAGCGGACGTAAGAAAAGCAAAACGCCAGCACAAGGCTGGCGTTTTAACTTGGCGAGCAGCAGCGATTAAGCTTCTGCTACCACAACTACATTCAGCTGTGCGAATACGTCGCTGTGTACCTGGAACTGAACTTCGTGTTCACCAGTGGTACGCAGAACGCCATTCGGCAGACGAACTTCGCTCTTGGCAACTTCAACGCCTGCCGCAGTAACTGCGTCAGCGATGTCGCGGGTGCCGATAGAGCCGAACAGTTTACCTTCGTCGCCTGATTTAGACGCGATGGTGACTGAACCCAGTTCGTTGATCTTGGTTGCGCGAGCTTCAGCAGCAGTCAGAATTTCAGCCAGTTTGGCTTCCAGTTCTGCACGGCGTACTTCGAAGAACTCTACGTTTTTCTTGGTAGCAGGAACAGCTTTGCCCTGTGGTACCAGGAAGTTACGGGCGTAGCCCGCTTTAACGTTAACTTGATCACCCAGGCTGCCCAGGTTTGCTACTTTATCAAGCAGAATAACTTGCATTACCTTATCCTCTTAAAGTCGTTAATAGACGGCGGCCGATTACTGATGACGATCAGTGTATGGCAGCAGGGACAGGTAGCGAGCGCGCTTGATGCAGCGAGCCAGCTGACGCTGGTATTTTGCACGAGTACCGGTAATACGGCTCGGGACAATTTTACCGCTTTCGGTAATGTAGTTTTTCAACGTTGCGATATCTTTGTAATCGATCTCAACAACGCCTTCCGCTGTGAAACGGCAGAACTTGCGACGACGGAAATAACGTGCCATTAGGCTAGTCTCCAGAATCTATCAATTCAATCTGCTCGGCATGCAACACCATTTTGTTCAGTCCATTGCGCCCTTGATGGCTGCTAATGAAACCGGAAACGGTGAGAGGCGTGCCGACCGTTATACTTTGAGTAATGGCCTGATGGGCCTTGCCGCTGATAATCACCGGCATACGACACCAGGCTTGCCGGGTAAAACCGGCTTCCACTTGCACTGAACGGTGCTCAAGCACGAACTGGCAATGTGGAATACCTGACGGGCTCACTTTACGCGTCGGCGTCTTGCACACGGTGCCAGACAACGTCAGCCGATTAGCCGTCACGGTAAATTACTCTTCAGAATCCCCAGCATCAGCATCATCTGCGGTTTCGTTAGCGAAGTCTTCGCGGCGATCGCCACGACGTTCGTCTTTCGCTTTAACCATCGGAGATGCTTCAGTTACCGCGTGCTTAACGCGCATAACCATGCTACGGATAACGGCGTCGTTGAAGCGGAAGTTTGTTTCCAGCTCATCGATCGCTTCCTGCGGAGCTTCAACGTTCAGCAGAACGTAGTGGGCTTTGTGCAGTTTGTTGATCGGGTAAGCCAGTTGACGGCGGCCCCAGTCTTCCAGACGGTGAATCTGACCAGCAGCGTTAGTGATGGTAGCACTGTAACGCTCGATCATGCCCGGAACCTGTTCGCTTTGGTCAGGGTGGACCATAAAAACGATTTCGTAATGACGCATCGAATTGCTCCTTACGGATTATTCAGCCTCCTGTCAGGGTCAACCGCGGCCCATGGAAGCAAGGAACGTGTATGTGTGTGCGGCTGAAAAAATGACGCGTAATCATACTTGCGCAGGCTGAAAAACTCAAGGGTCGAAGGGGGCTTATTATCGGTAATGCGAAGCGGATGCGTAAATAGCACGATTTGCTGTCGGCAAAACCTATGTACACAAATCCATCAGTTGAAAAAATCTCTCAATAAAATCATCACTGCCGCATGAATTTCATTCATTTTTTTTGAAAGAGGCCATCAAAATGGCGGCCTTTTTAATCCTGCCGGAAGGTCTAAAATTGTAGTTATCCGCCGCAGACAGCGCGACGAAAAAGATTTGAGGTTATTCAATACATGCAAATAACTTTTTGCTGCACTGGCACCGGCTGTCAGGCCGTTGAAGCAAACAGTTAAGAGAGGCAATTATGAAACACATTACCATCGCTACCGCCATTGCTTTACTGTTTTCCGCCAACGTCATGGCCGCGACAGAGATCACCTCACACCAGGCCGATCAACGTCAAAGCGTTGGCTTCGTCACGCTGAACCAGAATGTGGTTTCTCCGGATGACGCCACCAGCCAGGTGAGCAAGATAGCCGACCAGCGCGGCGCCACCGCCTATCGGATCATTGCCCTGCATGAGCCTGAAAACAACAGCACCATCCACGTCAGCGCCGAACTGTATCGCTAAGTGAAAATGCAGTACCAGGGAAGCAACTCGCGCCTAAAACAGTAAATCAAACTGCGAAAGTCACCATCGGCCCCCTGCCTGCAGGGGGCTTTTTTACAGCGATTGCACAAAGAAATCGGCGGTGGCACTGAGCGCCTGCGGCGTAATACGGTGCTTGACTCCCGGCTCAGTGAGTAACGTCAATTGACGGTCCCAGCCACTCTGGCGCAGTTCGGTCGCCAGCCGCAGGCTTTCCGCCGCCGGCACCAGGTCATCCGCCTCACCGTGCCACAGCAGCAGCGGCCGATCGGCAACTTTCTCCAACTGCTGTTCCAGACCGTAATCCGCCAGCATGGCAATACGCGCATCAAAATCCTCGCTCAACAAAGGATTTCCCTGCTCATCCAGCGGCGGGAACAGCGTTTGTGCCAGGGAGGTGTAGTAACCGGCCCCCATCAGGCTGGCCGCCGCTTTCACCCATGGATAGCGAGCAAAGCTGCCCAATGTCGTCATGCCGCCCATTGACGCACCGCCCACGCCAATGCGCCCCTCGGCAACCAGACCGAGCTGTTCAAAGTGCGCCTTCAGCGCCGGTAACTCGTCAATATTGCGTCGAAGGATCTCCCAAAAACTGGCCAGCCGTTTGGTTTCATTGCCATCAAAACGCTCGCCGTGCAGATCGGCATCCGGCAGCACCACACGAAACCCTGCTTTGGCTAATGCATAGGCAAAGTAGGCGTATACTTCTTTCGACGAGGTATAGCCATGGTAGAAAAATACCGTCGGCAATGGCTGGTGATATTGCCCCGCAGGCACCGCGTGGATCACCGCAGTGTCTCCCACCCGCTCGTCATAGATTTCAATCATCCGTTTTTCTCCGCGTCGCTGTTTGCCTCCATAATGGCAAACTTGAGCTTAATAGCATTAGCTCAATCTGTTCCAATTTATAATGAGTTACACTGAAATCATGCTTTCCACTCTGTCGAGGTCTCTATGAAACTTTCCCATCTGTTGCTGCCCCTGGCGCTGGTCACGCTGCTTAGTGCCTGTGGCATGATGACCACGACGCCAAAAGCCCCGCCGGCACCCAATGGGCAGGCGCAAGAGGTAACCCGAGCACAAACCGGCAGTCTGGTGAAAATGGGCACCACCAGCGCCCTGGTCCGCGGCAGTCCGATGGATGTGGAAGCAGAAATTCAGAAGAAAGCCAACGCCAGCGGCGCACGCTATTACATGATAATGATGAACAGTGAAACCGTGGTGCCCGGCCAGTGGTATTCGCAGGCGATCCTGTACCGGTAAACTCTGGAGTTTTAATAAGATTTACATTGGCTTTGCACAGACTGAAGTTGGCTGTTGCACACTGGCGGTCAGCGCGCCGCAGCCTGCGAGCGTGAGTCCAGGATCCGACCAAGGGGAACGCCATGACACGCTCCGCCGCACTCACCGCCCTCCTGCTCTCAATGGGGTTACTCAGCGCCAGCGCTCAGTCCGCTGAGTTGGCGCCCGCAGACCGCGTTACGCCACTCAGCGAAATTGCACAAATCACCCTGAATAACCTGCCCGGCTCGCCTCAGGATGTAGAACAATTGATTGCCCGCAAGGCAGATGAACATGGGGCGAGCTATTACCGCATCCTGCGGATGGAAGAACAGGCGCATCAGCCTGGCTGGCGCGCCTTTGCAATTCTCTATCTTTAGTAGGTCATGCAGGCCGCATTCAGTATGCCGCCGCTGATTGACACGCCCCCCAGGAAAATCCCGGCGGCGACGTGATTGGACTCAATCTTGTCGCTGATACGCGGCATATAGATTTTCACCGCCGCAAACAGCAGCAGTTGTACCACCAACGCCACTACGCCCCATAGCAGGTAGTCCAGCAGGCTGACCGAGTTGATCGCCGCGCTGGCCAGTGGGATCACATAACCCAGGCAGGCACCGACGAATCCAAAAGCGGCTGACTGATTATCGGCCTTGATCAACGCCCATTCGTCATGCGGCGTAATGCGGGTATAGACAAACAAGAACACCAGAACCATGGCAAAGCCACTGAAGAAATAAGAGGCGAATGCCGCCAACGCGCTAAGAATATCCATGTCATGTTTCCTGGTCAGAGGTCAGTATCCCTTACGGGCCAAGTGCTGAATTAAAAAGCTTTTCCCGCTGTAGCGCTACTGTTTTCCCTAGCCTCCCATCGCTCGGGCAAACAACGTCTCGCACAGACGGTCTGGTAATGTTCGCTCACCACGGGTATCGAGCATCATTTGGCACCAGGCTTCCGCTAACGGCGGTGAACTGTAGCGCAGAAGCTGCGCCGCGGCGAACAGATTGAATAACGCACCGGTGACCGCCCGTCCCTGCTGCTCCTGGGGTTTGCGCATCAACTGGAGCAACTGCCGCCACTGGCGATCAAAGTGACGGTTCTGTCCCCTGACCTCACCAAATTCAAGCTCCAGGGCTTCCTGTACCACCGGCAGCTTCCCCCAGGCACGCATCACGTCCAGACACATGATATTGCCGGAACCTTCCCAAATGCTGTTCACCGGCATTTCACGGTATAGCCGCGGCAGTTCACTCTCTTCGCAGTAGCCGATACCGCCCAGCGCCTCCATCGCTTCGCCGACAAAAGGAATGCCCTGTCGGCAGACTTCAAACTTTGCCGCCGGGGTCATCACCCGACACAGCGCCTGTTCCAAAGGCGCCCCGACGCCGATGCTGTCATAGGCTCGCGCCAGGCGCATTAGGGCCGCCGTTTGCCCCTCCAGCCGCAGCGCCATCCGCGCCAACACCTGACGCATCATCGGTTGTTCGATCAAGGGTTTGCCGAATGCCTGCCGCTGCAGAGCGTGGTATAACGCCACCGATAGCCCGCGCCGCATCAAACCCTGGCTGCCCAACGCACAGTCAAAACGCGTCAGGCCACCCATTTTCAGGATATGCCGCACGCCATCTCCTTCCTCGCCCACCAGCCAGGCGCTGGCGTCCTGAAACTCAACCTCTCCGCTGGCGTTGGAACGATTACCCAGTTTATCCTTCAACCGCTCCAGCCGAATGGCGTTGCGCGTGCCGTCCGGCAAAATACGCGGCAGGAAGAAGCACGACAGTCCCCCTTCGGCCTGTGCCAGCACCAGATGCGCATCGCTCTGCGGCACCGAGAAGAACCATTTATGCCCCACCAGTCGGTATGCCTCCCCCGGGCCGCGGGCCGCTAACGGGCTGGCGGTGGTGGTATTGCTCAATACGTCGGAACCGCCCTGCTTTTCGGTCATGCCCATGCCAATCAGCAAACCGCGCTTTTGCCCACCGGGCAGCACATGTGCATCGTAACGATCGGATAGCAACGGCGTTAACCAGGATTGGAATTCTGTCGGCAGAGAACGCTGCAGCAGTGGGATAGCGCCAAAGGTCATGGTCACCGGACACAGGGTGCCGGCTTCGACCTGGGCATGCAGCACAAAACGCGCGGCGCGCGCCACGAATGAACCAATACGGGCATCCTCCTGCCACGGCAGGTTATGCACACGGTTAGCGATCAAGCCTTGCATCAGGATATGCCAGGCGGGATGGAAACGGACGTCGTCCAACCGCTGGCCGGTGGCATCATAACGCAATAACTCCGGCGGGTTGGCATTGGCCAATCGCCCCAGCTCCAGCGATTCCTGGGTACCCAACTGCTGCCCCAACGAGGCCAGCACTTCCACATCCCAACCGGCTTGCTCGCGTTGTACCGCCTCATGCAGTGCCGTATCGGACAGGAACAGATTGCTGTTCCCCAGCGGCTTCGGCTGATTAAAAACGGTGTGTGTATTCCAGACCATCGGCTTGCTCCCTGATAAAGGCGTCAGGAGTAAGTATGGTCGTCAGGGGGATTTCTGCCGCAGGTGAGATCACAGGGTGGGAATTGAGAAAGTAATAAGGGCGCAAAATTCTGCGCCCTAAACGGTAAATCAGCTGCGTTGACGCACCGCTTCAAACAGACAGATACCGGTGGCGACTGATACGTTCAGTGAAGACACCGTCCCGGCCATTGGGATGCTGATCAACTCGTCACAGTGCTCACGAGTCAGACGACGCATACCTTCACCTTCCGCGCCCATCACCAGCGCCATTGGGCCAGTCATTTTGCTCTGGAACAAAGTGTGATCGGCTTCGCCGGCAGTGCCGACGACCCAGACGTTCATTTCCTGCAGCAAACGCAGGGTACGCGCCAGGTTGGTGACGCGAATCAACGGAACGTTTTCCGCCGCGCCGCAGGCCACTTTCTTGGCGGTAGCGTTTAACTGGGCAGAACGGTCGCGCGGGACGATCACCGCGTGTACACCGGCCGCATCGGCACTGCGAAGACAGGCGCCGAGGTTGTGCGGGTCTGTCACGCCGTCCAACACCAGCAGGAAAGGCGTGTCCACGCTTTCCAGCAGCGCCGGCAAGTCATTTTCCTGATACTGACGCCCTTCGCGCACCCGGGCGATAATCCCCTGATGCACCGCACCCTCGACCTTCTCATCCAGCCACTGGCGGTTAGCCACCTGGATAACAATACCGGTCGCTTCCAGCTCCGCGATCAGCGGCTGCAAGCGGCGATCGTCGCGCCCTTTGAGGATAAACACTTCCAGGAAGCGTTGCGGATCGTTGTCTAACAAGGCCTTGACGGCATGAATACCGTAAATAATTTCGCTCATGATGCTCTTTTAACTGTGCGGCTGGCGTATGCCAGCCGGTGATAATGACGTGTGGCAGCTTAAGCCTGCTCAGCACCTTTCTTCTTGCCGGCGCGTTTGGCCTTGGTCGCCGACGCTATTTTCCGGGTTTTGTCGGACACTTTCTTGGCTTTCGCCTTTTTGTCTTTCTTCACCTTGTCAGCGGGTTTGGCTTCGTCTTTACGGAAGGCGCTGTCAGGCTCAAAATTGGCGGGTGCTTTACCACCACGACGTTTGCGTGGTGCAGAAGTACGACCTGCGCCAGCCCCGCCACGCAGGGTGCGTTGGCCACCATTCTTGGCACGATCGCGTTCAGTTTTGCCTTCACCACGCGGCTTGCGAGTGCTGGAGACCAGAGCGAAGTCAATTTTACGCTCGTCCATATGCACCGCTTCAACGCGGATCTCCACAGTATCGCCCAGGCGATACACCACGCCGGAGGATTCGCCAATCAGACGCTGGCCGATATTATCGTAGCGATAATAATCATTATCCAGCGATGATACGTGCACCAGACCGTCGATAAACAGATCGTTCAGACGAACGAAGAAACCAAAGCCGGTCACGCTGGCAATAATACCGCTGAACACTTCGCCAACGTGATCCTGCATAAAGTCGCATTTCAGCCAGTCGGCAACGTTACGCGTCGCTTCATCAGCGCGGCGCTCGGCCATCGAACAGTGCTCGCCCAGCTGCAGCATTTCTTCAAACTCGCTGTGCCAGCCACCGGTCGGCGTCCAGCGCTCTTTCGGCTCGCCGTGCTCTTTAGCCAGCTGGTATTTGATTGCGCGGTGCATCGCCAGATCCGGATAACGACGGATCGGTGAGGTGAAGTGGCCATAAGAAGCCAGCGCCAGACCAAAGTGGCCCCGGTTTTCCGGATCGTAGACCGCCTGTTTCATGGAACGCAGCAGCATGGTTTGCAGCATTTCATGGTCAGGACGTTCGGACACTTCATCCATCAAGGTGGCATAGTCCTTCGGCTGCGGCTTGTTACCGCCGCCCAGCGTCAGACCCAGCTCGCCCAGCACGCTGCGCAAGGCGGTAATGTGATCGTCGCTTGGACGGTCATGCACGCGGAACAGCGCCGGCTCGTTATTCTTCTCAACGAAGCGCGCCGCGGCGACGTTCGCCATGATCATGCACTCTTCGATCAGTTTGTGGGCGTCGTTACGCACCGTTGGCTCAACACGTTCAATACGACGTTCGGCGTTGAAGATAAACTTGGCTTCTTCGGTTTCGAAGGCAATACCGCCACGTTCGGCGCGCGCCTGATCCAACACCTTGTACATTGTGTGCAGCTCTTCCAGGTGCTTGACCAGCGGGTGATAATGCTCACGCAGCTCCTGATCGCCCTGCAAGATGTGCCAGACTTTGTTGTAGGTTAAGCGGGCGTGAGAGCTCATTACCGCTTCATAGAATTTGGCCGTCGACAGGCGCCCCTGGGCGGAGATGGTCATCTCGCACACCATACACAGGCGGTCAACCTGCGGGTTAAGCGAACACAGGCCGTTGGACAGCACTTCCGGCAGCATCGGGATGACTTCCGATGGGAAGTACACCGAGGTAGCACGGTTGCGCGCTTCATCATCCAGCGCGGTGCGCGGACGCACGTAGTAGCTGACGTCGGCAATGGCTACCCACAGGCGCCAACCGCCACCACGTTTTTTCTCGCAGTAAACCGCGTCATCGAAATCGCGTGCGTCTTCGCCGTCAATGGTCACCAAAGGTAACTGACGCAGATCGACACGGCCTTTCTTGGCGGCTTCAGGTACCTGTTCACTGAGATCGGCGACCTGTTTTTCCACCTGTGGCGGCCAAACATGCGGGATCTCATGGGTGCGCAGGGCGATATCCACCGCCATACTGGTGCCCATTTTATCGCCGAGGATCTCAACGATCTTGCCTACCGCCTTGGTGCGACGGGTCGGACGTTGGGTCAGCTCAACCACCACCATAAAGCCCATGCGTGCGCCACTGGCTGCTTCGGCCGGGATCAGGATATCAAAGCTCAGGCGGCTATCATCCGGCACAACAAAGCCGGTACCGGCATCCATAAAGAAGCGACCGACGATTTGGCTAGTTTTCGGCACCAGCACACGGACGATACGCGCTTCACGGCGGCCCTTGCGATCTGCAGCCATTGCCTGTGCCAGCACCACATCACCGTGGATTGCCATTTTCATCTGCTCAGCTGACAGATACAGGTCGTCTTTGCTGCCTTCAATACGCAGGAAACCAAAGCCATCACGGTGGCCGATAACGGTACCGCGCAGCAGATCGAGACGTTCCGGCAGCGCATAGCACTGACGGCGGGTAAATATTAACTGACCGTCACGTTCCATCGCACGCAAACGGCGACGCAACGCTTCTAACGGCTCTTCACCGGTTAAATTCAGCTCTTTGGCCAGCTCTTCGCGGCTGGCCGGCGTTTCTCTTTTCGCCAGATGGGCCAGAATGAATTCACGGCTCGGGATTGGGGATTCATATTTTTCTGCTTCTCGTTCCAGGAATGGATCTTGTGACATTGCGGTTCCTCCGTTGTCATCAGCAGGGTGCCGCTGAGCCTTGTCTTCTCAGCGACGCTTTATTCGACAAGCAATAGCTTGTAGAGCGATGGATTGTCTTCGACCATATCGGCCAGCGTGTGGCTGTCCAGCTCTTCAAGGAAATTCTGTACGCCCTGTTGGAGCACCTGTTTCAGGCGGCAAGCAGGGGTTATGTGGCAGAAAGTACTGTTGCAGTTAACCAGTGACAGCGGCTCCAGCGCCCTGACTACGTCGCCGAGGCGAATGGTTTCGGCCGGTTTGCCTAAACGGATGCCGCCGTTCTTACCGCGCACTGCGGTTACAAACCCAACCCGGCTTAACTGATTGATGATCTTTACCATATGGTTTCTGGACACGCCGTAGACCTCGGTAACTTCCGAGATGCTGGTCATTTTGTCCGGTGGCAGCGAGGCCATGTAGATCAACGCCCGCAGGCCGTAATCAGTAAAACTTGTTAACTGCACATCTACCTCTGGGTATCATTTTACCCGTCTGATACGCCGATTTTCGGCATTATTCAAAAGATTACTTATTGGATAATAAACCAGCCAGAGAGTTCGCCGCTAATTATTTAGCGCATCTCGGACGCTGGACAGGTTAAAGAAAGGATTTTTTGAAGTGAAATCGCAACCGGGGGAAATCAGGATAAAAACAAACCGGGACAATGCCCGGTTTGTTTTACTGCAGTAAAACCAGATTATGCGTCGAACGGGTCGCGCAGGATCATGGTTTCGCTACGGTCTGGACCTGTAGAAATAATGTCTACCGGCACGCCAGTCAGCTCTTCAATGCGCTTGATGTAGTTCAGCGCGGCCTGTGGCAGTTTGCTGTGTTCTTTCACGCCAAAAGTGGTGTCGCTCCAGCCCGGCATGCTTTCGTAGATGGGTTCAATACCTTCCCAACCTTCAGCCGCCAACGGAGTGGTGGTCATTTCGCGGCCGTCAGGCATGCGGTAACCCACGCAGATCTTCACTTCTTTCAAGCCGTCCAACACGTCCAGCTTGGTCAGGCAGAAGCCGGACAGGGAGTTGATCTGTACAGAGCGGCGAACCGCTACCGCGTCCAGCCAACCAGTACGACGACGACGGCCAGTAGTAGCACCGAATTCGTTACCCTGCTTGCACAGGAATTCACCGGTTTCGTCGAACAGTTCAGTTGGGAACGGACCTGCACCCACACGGGTAGAGTAGGCTTTAACGATGCCCAGTACGTAATCCACGTAACGCGGACCAATACCTGAACCGGTAGCAACGCCGCCAGCAGTGGTATTTGAAGAGGTCACGTACGGATAGGTACCGTGGTCGATATCCAGTAGGGTGCCCTGTGCGCCTTCGAACATGATCAGGTCGCCACGCTTGCGCGCGCCGTCCAGCAGTTCGGACACGTCAACAACCATTGCAGTCAGGATGTCGGCGATAGACAGCACATAATCCAGAGTCGCCTGGTAATCAACGGCTTCAACTTTGTAGTAGTTGACCAACTGGAAGTTATGGTAATCAACAATTTCCTTCAGCTTGACGGCGAAGGTTTCTTTGTTGAACAAGTCGCTAACGCGCAGACCGCGACGAGCCACTTTATCTTCGTAAGCCGGGCCGATACCGCGACCGGTGGTACCGATAGCTTTCGCGCCGCGTGCTTTCTCGCGCGCGTTATCCAGCGCAACGTGATAAGGCAGGATCAGCGGGCAGGCTTCGGACAGTAACAGACGTTCGCGTACCGGGATGCCGCGCGCTTCGAGTTCACCCATTTCTTTCATCAATGCGTCTGGAGCCAGAACCACACCGTTGCCGATGATGCTGGTCACGTTTTCACGCAGAATGCCTGATGGAATCAAATGAAGGACGGTTTTTTCACCGTTAATAACCAGAGTGTGGCCAGCGTTATGGCCCCCTTGGTAGCGCACTACATATTGAGCCCGTTCGGTCAGCAGGTCTACGACCTTGCCCTTACCTTCGTCACCCCATTGAGTGCCCAGTACGACGACGTTCTTACCCATTTTAAAAATCACCGGTTGCTTAAAAATGGATTCTACCACCGTAATTCGTGAGTTTCAGCACTTTTAGCATAGGGTTGCATATTTTTTAGGCTAAACTTTAAACCCCTGCGTGTGTACGCAACATGTAGTAGATCACACAGCCTGCAACCACTATTCCACCGCCAAATCGGCGCAGTGTCGCGTCAGGAAACTGGGTCATCGCCAGTATCATTTTGCGCCAGGCCTGCGGGAACAGCATCGGGCCCAAGCCTTCCAGCACCAAAACCAGCCCAAGTGCCAGCCAGATCGTTGAATTCATCAATGTCTCCCAAAAAGAAAGGGCCCGCGTTTAAACGGGCCCTCGATCATTAACCTGTCGCGGTTACTTGCGTACGGAATCAGGCGACTTCATGTAGCGGAAGAAATCGCTGTCCGGGCTCAGTACCATCACGTCCTGGTTATTGCTGCTGAAGCTGGTTTCATAAGCACGCAGGCTACGGATAAAGGCATAGAAGTCCGGATCCTGACTGAATGCGTTAGCAAACAGTTTGGCCGCTTCGGCATTACCTTCACCACGGGTGATACGCGCTGTACGTTCGGCTTCCGCCAGGGTACGAGTCACTTCGTAGTCTGCGGTAGCGCGCAGCTTCTCAGCCTCTTCCTGACCCTGTGAACGGTGACGACGGGCTACCGCTTCACGCTCGGCACGCATACGCTGGTAGATTGCATCTGACACTTCTGCCGGCAGGTTGATCTGCTTGATACGCACGTCGATCACTTCGATACCCAACGCCGCCATGCTGTTCGGGTTAACCTTCGGCAATTTGCCGGTGGTTTCCTTTTCAACACGCGCCGCTGCAGAAGCAATAGCGTCATCGGCTTCGGTGGTCGCCACTTCCTGGTCATCACCGACGGTACCGGTGTTCAGCGCGTCACGCACGTCGGACATCAGTTTACCGCGCGAGTCGGTCACGATGTCTTTAACATCCAGACGACCAATTTCGGAACGCAGACGGTCACTGAACTTACGTTTCAGCAACACTTCGGCCTGTGAAACATCACCGCCGCCGGTTGCCAGATAGTAACGGCTGAAATCGCTGATACGCCATTTCAGGTATGAGTCGACGATCAGGTCTTTCTTCTCGCTGGTAACAAAGCGGTCAGCCTGGTTGTCCATGGTCTGGATACGTGCATCCAGCGTTTTCACTGTTTCAATGAACGGGATCTTGAAGTGCAGGCCCGGCGCATAGACCAGCGGTTTGTTGTCGCTGTCACGCAGTACCTTGCCGAAACGCAGCACGATGCCGCGCTGACCTTCCTGAACCACGAACAAGGATGCATACAACGCCACCAGCACCGCGAGGATAATTACTATAAAAGACTTACGCATTGATTATTCTCTCCCTACGCGAGTGGTGTCGTCACGCTGCGCATTCGCCCGGCGCTGGTCCATGACCGAGCCGTTACTGGTGCGCTGGCTGCTGGAGCTGGCGCCGCTGTTGGCAGACGGAGCGGGGTTGAGACGAATCAGGCTGGTGTCTTTACTGCCTTCAGCCGCCGCGCCGGTTTGGCCACGCAGCATTTGATCCAGCGGTAACACCATAAGATTGTTGCCTTTGTCATTCACCAACACTTTACGGGTGTGGCTCAGGACTTTTTCCATGGTTTCGATATACAGACGCTCGCGGGTGATTTGCGGTGCAGACTTGTATTCCGGCAACAGCTTGGCAAAGCCCGCAACCTCACCCTGTGCTTCCAGGACGGTACGGTCTTTATAGGCTTTGGCATCTTCCAACAGACGCTGTGCCTGGCCATTAGCGCGTGGCTGAACTTCGTTGGCGTAAGCTTCTGCCTCACGGATGTACTGCTGCTCGTTCTCACGTGCGGCAATCGCATCATCAAATGCGGCTTTCACCTCTTCCGGCGGACGAGCGGCCTGGAAGTTGACGTCCAGCAGCGTGATGCCCATGTTGTACGGACGAATAGTCTCTTCCAGTACGCGTTGGGTATCGCTACGCACGATAGTACGGCCTTCGGTCAGGATCTTGTCCATGGTGTACTTGCCGATAACGCCACGCAGGGCGCTGTCAGTAGCCTGACTCAGGCTATCGTCGGCGTTGGTCACGCTGAACAGATAGGCTTCCGGATTGGTCACGCGGTACTGCACGTTCATTTCTACGCGCACCACGTTCTCATCGGAGGTCAGCATCACGCCAGAAGCGGCCAGTTCACGCACCGACTCCACGTTGACCGGACGCACTTCATCGATGAAGGTCGGCTTCCAGTTCAGACCCGGCTGCACCAGGTGGCTGAACTTGCCGAAACGAGTCACGACACCGCGCTCGGCTTCTTTGATGGTGTAGAAACCGCTGGCGGCCCAAATCACCACCACCGCAACCGCAGCGATACCGATAATACGACCGCTAAAGCCCGGCCCCGAAGTGCCAGTACCGCCGTCGTTATTGTTGTTGGAGCCTTTGCCCCCGCCCAAGCCGCTCAGTTTCTTGCTCAGCTTGCGGAAGATATCGTCCAAATCAGGTGGCCCTTGATCGCGACCGCCTTTGTTATTACCGCCAGAGTTGCCGCCATTGTTATTGCTGCTCCCCCACGGGTCGCGGTCCTGTCCGTTATTACCGGGCTGATTCCACGCCATGTTTTAGCTCCATATTCTGTGATTGGGTACTTCAGGCTTACGCGAAGCTCAAATGTAACAGGATATGATCATACTATAAAGTTAATCAGATCCAGTTCCTGTTTGCAGAGGCGACGCCATTCGACGATAGGCATACGAACCACCACGCCAATGCTGCCGTCTTCTTCGTTCCACTCTTTCTCAATTGCCTGAAGCTGGTAAAAACGGCTACGAAGACGGCCTGCCTCTGGCGGTAAGCGCAGCTCATAATGCGCGATTTCCCCCGATAAGCGCTCCGTCAACGCCTGATACAGCAACGGGATACCTTCACCGCTGGCGGCGGACAGCCACACCCGGATCGGTAAGTTTTCATCGTTGCGGTCGATACGCGGAACAAAATCATCCAGCATATCTATTTTGTTCATCACTAACAGTGTAGGGATCTCATCCGATTCAATCTCTGCCAGCACGGTATTTACCGCTTCAATGTTCTCATCGACACGGGTATCCGCGGCGTCGATTACATGTAACAGCAAAGATGCCTGACGCGTTTCTTGCAGCGTTGCCTTGAAGGCGGCCACCAGATCGTGCGGCAGGTGCCGGATAAAGCCTACGGTATCCGCCAACACGGTATCGCCCACATCGGCCACGTCGATACGCCGCAGGGTAGGATCCAGGGTGGCAAATAGCTGGTCGGCCGCGTACACATCGGCAGACGTTATTCGATTAAACAGGGTAGATTTACCGGCGTTGGTGTATCCCACCAGCGATACGGTTGGCACTTCGGCACGGGTACGCGCACGTCGGCCCTGTTCACGCTGCTTAGCTACCCGCTCCAGGCGGCGTAGAATCAGGCTAATGCGATCGCGTAACAGACGACGGTCGGTCTCTAATTGGGTTTCCCCTGGCCCGCGCAGGCCAATCCCCCCTTTTTGGCGCTCAAGGTGCGTCCAGCCACGAACTAAACGCGTGGCGATATGACGCAACTGCGCCAGCTCCACCTGCAGCTTACCTTCATGGGTACGGGCACGCTGGGCAAAGATGTCTAGAATCAACCCGGTGCGATCGATCACCCGGCATTCGCACAGGCGTTCAAGGTTTCTCTCTTGCGCCGCGGAAAGGGAGTGATCAAACAGGACAACAGATGCGCCACTGGCTTTTACCGCATCTGCAATTTCTTCGGCCTTTCCTTCACCGACAAAGTACTTGGGATGTGGGGCTTTGCGGCTACCAGTCACCACTTGCAAAGCTTCGACACCCGCAGAGGACACCAGGGATTCGAACTCACTGAGATCTTCTGTATCTTTGTCTTGCGAGAAATAGATATGAACCAGGACGGCCTGCTCACCGGCTTCATAACGGTCAAACAAGCGTGCAACCTCTCAAACGGAAATCCGTGAGTTTGGGGGACATAAACAGCCCACGGCTGCTTATGCTCCCCGTCATGGTTGACTCGCAACGCGCTTTATTCAGCGTCATCGCTTTCCTGCTGCGGCTGTTGCGGCGCAGACGGGTTGTTACCATGGTGATAGTTACTGGTGCCGCCGCTCGGAGTATTGCTATGGTGCGAAACCGGGCGTGACGGGACAACGGTAGAGATAGCGTGCTTATAAACCATCTGGCTCACCGTGTTTTTCAACAGGATGACAAACTGGTCAAAAGACTCAATCTGGCCTTGCAGCTTAATACCATTCACCAAATAAATAGAAACCGGAACACGTTCACGACGCAATGCGTTCAGGAACGGATCTTGCAAAGATTGCCCCTTAGCCATTCTATCTTTTCCTTATTTGCTTGTTGTTTTTAACTAAGAACCTGTCGGCTCTAAAATAAACGACCTAAAAAATTTGCGCGCTGAATACTCATCAATTGTACACAATCACTCAACCTATGCACTAACAACCTGTATTACCGAGTCCAAAGCCTCTCCCGGCTTCTCGCTGTCCAGCCAATGTACCGAGTCCCAGCCTCGTAACCAGGTCATTTGGCGCTTGGCCAATTGACGCGTTGCGCAAATACCACGATAAACCATCTCATCGTAACTAATTTCACCAGACAAATATGACCACATCTGGCGATAACCGACACAGCGAATGGAAGGCAAGTCCGTATGCAAATCACCCCGTGCAAAAAGTGCACGCGCTTCCGTCTCAAAACCTGCCGCCAACATTTGATGGTACCGTAGCTCGATGCGTTGATGGATCAACTCACGGCTGGTCGGCGCTATCGCAAATTGGTGCACATGATACGGCAACGATTCACCCGAAATTTTAGTCAGTTCCGTTAAAGTTTTACCCGAAATAAAAAAAACTTCCAGTGCTCTGGACAGTCTCTGCGGATCATTCGGATGAATTCTCAATGCCGCAACCGGGTCAATCTCTTGCAACTGACGGTGTAAAACGTCCCAACCCTGCTCCGCCGCCTGCTGTTCGATGCGTTCGCGCACCGCAGGATCGGCAGGTGGCAACGGCGATAAACCTTCCAGCAACGCCTTGAAATAAAGCATGGTTCCCCCCACCAGCAGCGGGATACGCCCGGCGGCGGTAATGGCGGCCATCTCTTTCAGTGCGTCGGCGCGAAAGTCCGCTGCGGAGTAAGCTTCGGCGGGATCGCGAATATCAATCAGCCGATGCGGTGCCTGCGCCAGTTCTTCAGCGCTCGGTTTGGCCGTGCCGATATCCATGCCGCGATAAATCAGTGCGGAATCCACGCTGATTAATTCCACAGGCAGGCATTCACGCAGCGCGATCGCCAATGCAGTTTTGCCCGAGGCGGTCGGCCCCATGATAAAGATAGCCGGGGGACGTGGTGTCATTTCAGTTTCAATCATGCCTAAGTGCTGTCAGTGCAGCCTGTAAATCAACAGGTTGTAAAAGTCCGCTGGGTGGTGATTTGACCAGCTGCGGGCAAAGTCGTTCAACGTCGGTCAGCAATTGTATCGCTTGCGAGGTGTTCCACTGTTCATGTTCGCTACCTAAATGGCGGGCAAACCAGGTGGCCAATACCGCGGGCGACATCTCCTGATGCTCGGCCAGATAGCCTAACAGTTCGGGTATCAGTTTTTGTAAATTTTGTTGGCGTAATGGTAAAGGTACTGCGCGCAACGTCACACACCCGTGATCTACTTGCAGCTCCAACCCCATTGTTACCAATAGCGGCTGATGATGTATGCAGGCTGCCGCCTCTTGTTTGTTCAACGTCAGCTTGATGGGGATCAGCAGCGGCTGTGGCCGCAGGCCTTCTTGCGAAGGATTAAGTTGCGCCTGACGTAACCAGCGTTCGGCCACCGGCAGGTTAAGCAACATCAACTGCTGACCGTTTTCAATCAGCGCATAACACGGCGGGTAGATCATCAGCACACGGCCGAAACTGTGCTGACTCCCGGCCAGTGGCGTTTCCTGCTCGGTTTTTACCGGTGGAAACAGCGGTTGCTTTGGTGCTTCTTGCCGTGGCTCAGCCACTGGCGTGGCCTGCAACAGCTTGCCGTACAGCTCGCCTTCCCGCTTCTGGTAACCACTGCCCGAATGATAGGCCGGTTGCGGCGCACGTTCACGCGCGACGGCAGGCTCGGTTGATGCGGTTTCTCGGCGCGGTGCAGGCTGCGAAAAATGGTTGCCGCCAGCGGCGACGCGGTTTTCCGGCTGCCAGACCGGTGTCGGTTGCTGCTCGGTTTCATCGGTCAACGGCAGCGGCGCATTGCCGACCTGCTGCAACACGGTGGTTACCGCCTGATAGATAAAGTCGTGCACCAGCCGAGCCTGATGGAAACGCACCTCGTGCTTGGCCGGGTGAACATTCACATCCACCTGATGCGGGTCTACCTCGAGATACAGCACATAGGCAGGCTGCTGGTCGTCTTTCAGTTGATCCTGATAAGCCTGGCGGATGGCGTGATTGATCAAACGATCGCGCATCATGCGGCTGTTGACGTAGCAATACTGCATTTCGCCCAGTTGCCGGGCACCGGCGGGATCGGCCACCCAGCCGCGAATGGTCAGATCCCCGTGCTGCCAGGAGATGTTCAGCGCATGCTGCAAAAAGGCCGGGCCGCAAATACTGCCCAGACGGCGCTCATACTGGCTCTCGTCTTTCGCTGCGCGATATTGACGCATCAGCTTGCCATTGTGACTAAGGTTGATCGCCACATCGAAACGCGCCAGTGCAATGCGTCGCACCACTTCATCGATATGGCCAAATTCGGTTTTCTCGGTGCGCATAAATTTGCGCCGCGCCGGGGTGTTGTAGAACAGATCCAGCACTTCCAGCGTGCTGCCTATCGGGTGTGCCGCCGGCTTGACCGTCACCGCCTGATCGCGGCCTTCGGCATAAGCCTGCCAGGCTTCGTTTTGTTCTGCGGTACGTGAAGTGAGGGTTAAGCGAGAAACCGAGCTGATGCTGGCCAACGCCTCGCCGCGAAAGCCGAGGCTGACAATGGCTTCCAAATCGTCGAGCGTGCTGATTTTACTGGTGGCGTGACGAGCCAATGCCAGAGCCAGGTCGTCCTTGCCAATACCACTGCCGTTATCACGAATGCGGATCAGCTTGGCGCCACCGCGCTCGATATCAATATCAATACGCGTCGCCCCGGCATCCAGACTGTTTTCCACCAATTCCTTGACCACCGACGCGGGCCGCTCGACCACTTCACCGGCGGCAATCTGGTTGGCAAGCTGGGGCGGTAACACCTGGATGGGCATGCTGACTCCTGTATTGTGGGCGCTAGGCCTGCGGAATGGTCAGCGTCCGATCCAGCGGCGCGACGTCCGACTTCAGTTTATTCACGCGTTTCAGATCGCTGACGCTGACACCATAACGGCTAGCAATAGATGTCAAAGTATCACCGCGGGCCACTTTATGCTTCGATGGCTTCTTCACGCTGGGTTTCGCCTTGGCGACCGTGCTGGCTGCAGCGGCGGATTTACCCGCCGGCACCTTGAGGCGCTGGCCGACCCATACACCATCCTTCTTCAGCTTGTTCAGGTCACGCAACGCCGCCATGGTAGTGCCATAGCTGTCGGCGATCCCGGAGAGCGTTTCAGCCCGCTTCACTACGTGAATCTGCGTTTTACCGCTAATACGGCTGCTGCCGGCCGAACTGACGATCGGTGCAGGCTGACTGACGTCTGGTGTTGAGGAGTTAACCGCCGCTGCGACGTCCAGCGGTCGGTTTTCCACCTTTGGGTCGGCTTGTAGCGGATGCGCCAGGAAATAACTACGCAGGCCGTTGTGGATCGCCCTGGCAATTTTTTCCTGATACGCGCTACTGCCGAGCAGCCGCTCCTCCGTGCTATTACTGATAAATCCTGTTTCCACCAGCAATGATGGAATGTCCGGCGAACGCAGCACGCCAAGGCTGGCGTGTTCCGGACGACGTTTATGCAATGAACCGACGCTCTGTAACTGCTGCAAGACTTTGACCGCAACATCGTAACCCACACGTTGCGAGTGACCGAATTGCAGATCCAGCACTGCCTGGCTCAGGTAAGGATCCGCCTGGCTGTTAGCCAGCAAATCGCCCGCACCGCCCAGCAATTCAGACTGTTTCTCATGCTGTTCCAGCCAGCCCGCCATTTCACTGTTGGCCCGGCGGTTGGAAAGAACCCAAACCGAGGCCCCGTTGGCACTGCGGTTTGGCGCGGCATCGGCGTGAATGGAGATCAGCACGTTGGCGCCCTGCTTGCGCGCTACGTCGGAACGTCCCATCACCGAGATGAAGTAGTCACCATTGCGCGTCAGGACCGGTTTGAACTGAGGATCTGCATCCAACAACGCCTGCAGGCGACGAGCAATAGCGATAGTGACATTCTTCTCTTTCAGGCCGTTCGGGCCGATAGCGCCCGGATCCTGCCCGCCGTGACCGGCGTCAATGGCTACCACTACCCGATCGCCGGAACCTGCGGAAACGCGGCTGCTGCGCGGCGTAATTTCCGATGCGGTCCCCGCAACTACGGTTGTCTTGTTGCTGAACGGATTCGAACCGCTTGGTGCTTTACGCACCGGTGCCGGCTCATCAGGCTCACTCACCACGACTGGCGCTTTACGCGTTGGCTGGCTCACCACCGGCGCAGGTACCGGAGCTTTACGCACTATGTTGGTATTAGCGCTACCCTCGGCGGCAATGGTAAACACCACGGTATAGATACTGCCGCTTTGGCGTGTGGCCACCCGGGTCTTCGAACGTTGTGTCAGGTCAAACACCAGCCGCACACTCTGGGCGTCTTTCGGCGTACTGGAGCGGATACTTTTCACCAGGTTTTGACCGCTAAAATTCAGCGGCAGACCGCCGACCTTGCCCTTCTGGTTAACGTCCAGGACCACGCGGTCCGGGCCGTGCAGTGGGAAAAAGGCATAATCCGGCGGGCCGTTGAAACTCACCGAGACGGTGGCTTCACGTTGGGCATTGGTGACTTTAATATCAGACAGCGACGATGCGGCCAGCGCACTGGCCGCACCCAAAGGCCCCAATACGGCGATCAGGGCGATTACGAATAGTTTTCTCAACGCATACGTCATTGCGGCGTCATTCCTGTGGCCCATGAATACGGTCTAAAAGCTGGCTGCCGTAGGCGGAAACCGCCTGAATTTTTGCTTCTCGCCCCTGATCCTGATAGCTGAGATGCAGCTCCAGATCCGGCTCCGGCAATACGCCCGTGCCCTGCTGTGGCCATTCCACCAGGCAAATAGCATCCTGCGCAAAATAATCGCGAATGCCCATAAATTCGAGTTCTTCCGGATCGGCCAGGCGGTACAAATCAAAATGGTATACCGCCAGCGGCTGCAGCGCATAAGGCTCTACCAGCGTGTAAGTGGGGCTTTTAACATTGCCCTGATGACCCAATGCCTGCAGGAAACCACGGCTGAAGGTGGTTTTACCGGCGCCCAGGTCACCGTAAAGGTAAATTACGCTGGCACGATCGCACGCCTTAGCCAAGACGGCACCCAGTGCGACAGTCGCTGCCTCATCCGGCAGAGGTAAAACGAGTTCTTTCATTCGATAGTTTCTATTTATGCCAACTCAGGATTAACGTAATAAGGAATTTCCGGCAGTAAGTCACTTGCCAGCATCCCCCTGATTCCTTGTCTTGCCGCCACGCGATCGGCGGCTGCGCCATGCGCCACACATCCGGCACAGGCTGCATCATACAGCGAGAGCTTTTGCCCCAGCAAACCGCCGATGATACCCGACAAAACATCGCCCATTCCGCCGGAGGCCATGCCGGCATTGCCGACGTCGGCGATCGCCATCTGGCCGTGCTGGTCGGCAATCAACGTGCCCGCACCTTTCAGCACGGCTATGCCACCGTATTGCGCCACCAGTTTACGCACTGCAAGTAAGCGATCACTCTCAATCTCGGCGGTACGGCACCCCAGCAGGCGTGCCGCCTCCCCAGGATGCGGGGTAATCACACGATTCTGACGCTTCTCGGGATTTAATGCCAGCAAGTTCAACGCATCCGCGTCCCATAACGCCGGTTTATCACTGGCTTGCAATACTTTCAGCGCATTCCTACCCCATTCGCCCTGGCCCAGTCCCGGCCCCACCACCAGAACATCAGCCCAGTCGAGCGCCTGCTGCAATGTTTCGTCACCTAAAGGCTGTACCATCAGCTCAGGCCTGGCGGTCAATAATGGCCCGACATGTTCTATGTGAGTAAGCACTCGCACCAATCCGGCACCGCTGCGCAGTGCCGCCTCTGCCGCCATGCGTATCGCACCGCCAAAACCATGATCGCCGCCAACCACCAACAAACGCCCTTGTTCACCTTTATGCGAGCACGGACGACGCGGTTTCAGCCACAGAGGCAGGGACTCGGCAGTAAGCCGCTGAATCTGTGTCGGTTGCTTCGCCAGCCAACCCGATAATCCTAGCGTACTCTGGTGAAGTTGCCCGACCCAATCACGGGCCTGACCGGTTAATAAGCCCGGTTTGAGGGCAATAAACGTCATAGTGTGCGAAGCGCGGATCACCACCCCAGGCACAGCACCGCTTTCAGCCAGCAAGCCCGAGGGAATATCAAGTGCGATCACCGGTGCGCAGCTGCGGTTCGCGGCTTCAATCAGCGCATCGTATGGCGCACGCGGCGCACGACTCAGCCCGGTACCAAGCAAGCCGTCGATGATCAGATCACTATCTTCCGGCCAACGACTGTCAGCCGGATGAATTTCACCACCTGCGGCCAACCAGGCCCGTCGCGCTTCTGCGGCCTCGGGTGGCAGTGGGCGTGTGCCTTCGCAGGCGATCAAACTGACCTTAACACCGGCCGCCGCTGCCAGTCTGGCGACCACGTAACCGTCGCCGCCGTTGTTGCCATGGCCACACAGCACCAGCCAGTGGTGAGCGGCCGGGTACTGGTCGCGTGCCAGGATGTAAGCAGCCTCACCGGCACGTTGCATCAGTTGGTAGAGTGAAATCCCCAGCGAGGCAGCGGCGCTGGCTTCAGCCCGCCGGATCCAGTCTGCAGACCAGACAGAGTGTGATAAACTAGCGGAGTATTGTTTTTCACTGTGGCCCGTCATGACTCACCCCCTCGATCTCAATCAACTCGCCCAACATATCAAGCAATGGGGCCAATCGCTAGGATTCCAGCAGGTAGGCATCTGCGACACTGATCTTAGCGCGGAAGAGCCTAAACTGCAGGCCTGGCTGGACAAACAATACCACGGCGAAATGGAGTGGATGGCGCGCCACGGTATGCTGCGCGCCCGGCCCCATGAGCTACTGCCCGGCACCCTGCGGGTGATCAGCGTGCGCATGAACTACCTGCCGGCCAAAGCGGCCTTTGCCAGCACGCTGCAGAACCCCGAATTGGGCTATGTCAGCCGCTATGCGTTGGGGCGTGATTATCACAAACTGCTACGCCAACGGCTGAAAAAGCTTGGCGATCAGATCCAGGCCTACTGCGGCGAACTGAATTTCCGCCCTTTTGTCGACTCCGCGCCGGTGATGGAACGCGCATTGGCCTCCAAGGCCGGGATTGGCTGGGTTGGTAAACACTCACTTATTCTCAACCGCGAAGCCGGCTCCTGGTTCTTTCTCGGCGAACTGCTGATCGATCTGCCCTTGCCGGTGGATGAACCGCAGCAGGAACAATGCGGCCGCTGCGTCGCCTGTATCACCACTTGCCCGACCGGAGCCATCGTCGCGCCCTATACCGTGGATGCCCGGCGCTGCATCTCCTATCTCACCATCGAGCTGGAAGGCGCCATTCCTGAAGAATTTCGGCCATTGTTAGGCAACCGTATCTACGGCTGTGATGATTGCCAGCTTATCTGCCCCTGGAACCGCTTTTCACAGCTCACTGACGAAAATGATTTCAGCCCGCGTGCCGCACTGCATGCGCCGCAGCTGATTGAACTGTTCGCCTGGACGGAAGAGAAATTCCTGCGCATCACCGAAGGTTCTGCCATCCGACGCATCGGCCATTTGCGCTGGTTGCGTAATATTGCCGTGGCGCTGGGTAATGCCCCCTATCAGGATGCCATAGTGATCGCGCTGCGCTCCCGGCTGGAACAGGACGCTATGCTGGATGAACATATCCACTGGGCACTGAAGCAGCAATTGGGGCGGCGTGAGGAGCAAGGTATAGAAGTGCAGACAATGCAGAAAAAACGATTGATACGGGCTGTGGAAAAAGGATTACCGAGGGATGCCTAAAACCTTGCGTTCAGGCCCAATTGTCACTCTGTGGATTTGTGCATAAAAATAAAAATGCTTTGTCTTTCAACTGCAACAAAAAGAGCAAGTGATCGGCATAACGTTTTCCGATAAATAAATATCGTTATAAATCAAACTAATAAATATTTCATTTGTGTGGCGTTGATTTTTTGAGCTGAGGGTATTATGTACGCTACCTGTGGATAAGTCTGTTCACAACATTTCGACAGGGTATGTACAACAAGACAAGAAGCCGCGCCGGTAAAGGCGTTGGACTGAG
This sequence comes from Serratia sp. S4, assembly GCF_000347995.1. Lineage (NCBI taxonomy): Bacteria > Pseudomonadati > Pseudomonadota > Gammaproteobacteria > Enterobacterales > Yersiniaceae > Serratia > Serratia sp. S4. Next base: position 373,127 of record NZ_KB661120.1, on the reverse strand, counting down.
TTAAATCGAAGATAAAATTGGAGCGGGAAACGAGACTCGAACTCGCGACCCCGACCTTGGCAAGGTCGTGCTCTACCAACTGAGCTATTCCCGCATTGAGATGCTTTGGGCATCCGGCCATCAAACAACAACATGGCCTTTGAATTTTTTGGAGCGGGAAACGAGACTCGAACTCGCGACCCCGACCTTGGCAAGGTCGTGCTCTACCAACTGAGCTATTCCCGCGTCGCATGGGTACTACTTGATACTTTTTTTATTCATCACGCCACCTAAGCAGCATTGTTGAATTTGGAGCGGGAAACGAGACTCGAACTCGCGACCCCGACCTTGGCAAGGTCGTGCTCTACCAACTGAGCTATTCCCGCCCGGCGTAACGATGTCGGAACTAAACGAAATTCTTCATCGGTACGGGGTGCGCATTATACGAGAAATCCTTTCTGCCGCAAGCCCCTGAAAGCAAAAAAACGCGTTTTTTGTTTGTTTGCCGATTAAAGCGCCAAACTGGTTAATTAAGCGACGGAATTGGCCGCTTGCAGTAATAAGGCCCCTGTTCAGGGGCCTGACATCCATTATAGCTGGATGAAATGCTCACGGTAGTAGGCCAATTCGCCCACCGACTCACGGATATCATCCATAGCCTGATGAGTACCCTGCTTTTTAAAACCGCTGAGGATTTCCGGTTTCCAACGGCGCGCCAGCTCCTTCAAAGTGCTGACATCCAGATAGCGGTAATGGAAGTAGGCTTCCAGTTCCGGCATATAACGGAACAGGAAGCGGCGGTCCTGGCCCACACTGTTGCCGCAGATTGGTGATTTGCCCGCCGGTACCCACTGTTGCAAAAAGGCGATGGTGGCCAACTCGGCGGCATGGTCGTCGTACTGACTGGCCTTCACCCTTTCCACCAGCCCGCTGCCGGTATGAGTCCGCACGTTCCAGTCATCCATCAAACCAAGCTGTTCGTCGGATTGATGCACGGCGATCACTGGCCCTTCCGCGAGGATATTCAGATTGGCGTCGGTGACCAGGGTAGCAATCTCGATAATGCGATCGCGTTCTGGATCCAACCCGGTCATCTCCAGATCGATCCAAATCAGGTTATTTTCGTTTCCTGTCATGATATTTCCTGCGTAAAAGCCAAAAGATAAACAAACTATAGGCAAGGCGGCGAGCGACGCTGGCTGTTTGCCGACGGTAGTAGGCTGCACGTGGCGGCTAACAACGGTTATTTAATATAAAATAGCGTGTATCATAGTCTTTTTGGTCGCCATGAGCGATAAAGCGGATTCAAGTGAGGCGCAGTGAGCAAGAACAAACTGTCCAAAGGTCAAGAACGCCGCGTGCAGGCGAACCATCAACGTCGCCTGAAGCGCACTGACAACAAACCGGAACTGGATGATTCCCAACTGGGTGAGCCGCAGGACGGCATCGTTATCAGTCGTTTCGGCATGCACGCCGACGTTGAAGCGGCGGATGGCTCTCAGCACCGCTGTAATATCCGCCGTACGTTACGTTCGCTGGTGACCGGCGATCGTGTGGTATGGCGCCCTGGCGTCGGCACCCATGCCGGGGTGAAAGGCATCGTAGAGGCCGTGCATGAACGCACTTCCGTACTGAATCGCCCCGACATCTACGACGGCGTGAAGCCCATCGCCGCCAATATCGATCAGATCGTCATCGTCTCCGCGATCCTGCCAGAGCTGTCACTGAATATGATCGACCGCTATCTGGTGGCCTGTGAAACGCTGGAAGTCGAGCCGCTGATCGTACTGAACAAAATCGATTTACTGGATGCCGAAGCACGCAAGACCGTCGACGGGATGATGGATATCTACCGCCATATCGGCTATCGGGTGCTGGAAGTCTCCAGCCAGACGCGTGAAGGCATGGAGGCGTTTGAACAAGCGCTGGTCGATCGTATCAGTATCTTTGCCGGCCAGTCCGGGGTGGGTAAATCCAGCCTGCTGAACGCCCTGCTGCCACCGAGCGATAAGCAAATTCTGGTAAATCAGGTTTCCGATGTCTCTGGCCTCGGGCAACATACCACCACCGCTGCGCGGCTGTACCATTTCCAGCACGGCGGCGATGTGATCGATTCACCGGGTGTGCGTGAGTTTGGTCTGTGGCATCTGGAGCCGGAACAAGTGACTCAAGCCTATGTCGAATTCCGTGACTATTTGGGCGGTTGCAAATTCCGCGACTGCCGCCACGATACCGACCCTGGCTGCGCCATCCGCGGGGCGATGGAGAAAGGCGATATCGCGAAAGAGCGTTTCGAAAACTACCATCGCATTCTGGAAAGCATGGCCTCAGTGAAGGTTCGCAAGAACTTCACCGACGCCGCAGGCTGATAATACCGGGCGGCGTTGACTGTGGCGGAGCCACGGTTACAATGCGCGCCCTTTACCCCGATTCACGAGGTTAATGTGCTGGATAGCATCAAAATTAAATTGCAGTATTGGTTACCCAAGCTGGCGCTGACGCGCCTGGCCGGCTGGGGCGCAGATAAACAAGCCGGTTGGCTGACCCAGCTAGTGGTGAAGGGCTTCGCCCGCTATTACCGCGTGGATATGCAGGAAGCACAAAATCCTGACCTGACCTCTTATGCGACCTTCAACGATTTCTTTGTTCGCCCCCTGCGTGACGGCGCACGTCCGATCGTCGATGGCACCCACTGGCTGGCGCTGCCTGCAGATGGTGCGATAAGCCAACTCGGCCCGATCAACGACGACCAGATTTTCCAGGCTAAAGGTCATTACTACAGCCTCGAGGCGCTGCTGGCCGGCAACTACATGCTGGCTGAGCCGTTCCGCAACGGCCTGTTCGCCACCACTTACCTGGCACCTCGTGACTATCACCGTGTGCATATGCCATGCGATGGCGTACTGCGCGAAATGATCTATGTTCCGGGCGACCTGTTTTCTGTTAACCCGCTGACCGCGGCCAACGTGCCAAACCTGTTTGCCCGCAATGAGCGTGTGATCTGCGTATTCGATACCGCTATCGGGCCTATGGTGCAGATCCTGGTGGGTGCCACCATCGTCGGCAGCATCGAAACCGTCTGGGCCGGTACCGTTACACCGCCGCGCGAAGGCGTCATCAAGCGCTGGACCTATCCGGCAGAAGGCACTGAAGGCGCTATCGCATTGGAGAAAGGGGCAGAAATGGGCCGCTTCAAGCTCGGCTCGACGGTCATCAACCTGTTTACCCCAGGCAGCGTGCAGTTTGCCCCGCAATTGAACAACGGCACCGTGACCCGTATGGGCGAAGCCTTCGCAGAAATCCCGGCTGCATCTGTCGCCGCTGAAACAACGCAGATCTAAGGGAATTGTTACTGTGCGCCTGATTATCACGCTATTGCTCGGTTGTTTACTGTCTCAACCGGTGCTGGCCGCCGCGGTGCCTACCGAAACACAGCTCAAGCAAGAGCTGAAGCAGGCGGAAGGCAACAAAAACGCGCCTAATCAGGCGGAAACCACTGAGGCGCTGCAAAGCGCCCTCAACTGGTTATCGGAACGCAAAGAGTCGCTGACGCGTGTTGAGCAGTATCAGCGGGTGATTGACGATTTCCCGAAGATGACGCAGGAACTGCGTCGTCAGTTGGTCATTGAAGAAAGCAAGATCCTGCCGAATGGCGACAACCTGCCGGCCAGCGATCTGGAGCAGCAGATCCTGCAGACCAGCAGCCTGCTGTTGGAACAGGCCCGTCTGCTGCAACAGGAGCAGGAGCGAACGCGGGAAATCAGCGACTCTCTCGGCCAATTGCCACAGCAGCAGACCGACGCTCGCCGGGCGCTGACGGAAGTGCAGCGCCGTCTGCAGGCTCAACCCGCTAACCCGACCACGCCACATGCTCAGGCCGCGCTGGCGCTATTACAAACCGAAGCCGCTGCGCGCAAGGCCAAAGTCGATGAACTCGAGCTGGCACAACTGTCGGCCAATAATCGTCAGGAACTGGCGCGAATGCGCGCTGAGGTCTACAAAAAGCGCCACGAGAAGATCGACATCCAACTGCAGGCGCTGCGCAATAACCTCAATGCCCAGCGGCAACGTGAAGCCGAACTGGCACTGGAAAAAACCGAACAGTTGGCCGAGCAGAACGGTGACCTGCCAAAAAGCATCAGCCGGCAGCTACAGATCAACCGTGAGCTTTCCGCCGCGTTGAACAATCAGGCCCAGCGCATGGATCTGATCTCATCCCAACAACGTCAGGCTGCCGCGCAAACGCTGCAGGTGCGCCAGGCATTAAGCACCATCATCGAACAGGCCCAATGGCTTGGCTCCTCGTCCGCACTGGGAGAAACCCTGCGCGCCCAGGTGGCGACGCTGCCGGAAATGCCCAAGCCACAGCAGTTGGACGGCGATATGGCTCAGTTGCGCGTACAGCGGCTGCAGTTTGAAAGCCAACTGGAGAAGCTCTCACAGCGGGAGTTTAAACGCGACGACGGTAGCGAACTGACCAGCGCGGAACGGCGTATCGTCGACGCCCAGCTGCGTACCCAGCGCGAACTGCTCAATTCACTGCTTTCCGGCTGCGATACCCAAATCCTCGAGCTGACCAAGCTGAAAGTGGCCAACACCCAGCTGATTGAGGCCCTGAACGAAATCCGGGACGCCACCCACCGTTATCTGTTCTGGGTGCCGGACATTAATCCGATCAACCTGTCCTACCCGATTAACGTGGCGCACGATCTCACTGTGTTACTGTCACTGGATACGCTGTCACAACTCGGCGGCGCCTTTATGATGATGGTGACCAGCAAGGAAACGTTAATCCCCATCTTCGGCGCCCTGCTGCTGGTGATTTTCAGCATCAGTTCCCGCAAGCACTACCACGCCTTCCTGACCCGGGCCAGCAGCCGGGTCGGCAAAGTTACCCAGGATGAGTTTTTCCTGACGGTTCGCACCGTGTTCTGGTCGATTCTGGTGGCGCTGCCACTGCCGGTGCTGTGGGCGGCGCTCGGTTTTGGCCTGCAGAGTGCCTGGAACTATCCGGTAGCCGAAGCCATCGGCAAGGGCGTCACCGCCACGCTGCCGATCTTGTGGGTCTGTATGATCTGCGCCGCCTTTGCCCACCCCCAGGGGCTGTTTATCGTGCACTTCCGCTGGCCGGTGAAGCAGGTTTCACGCGCCATGCGTTACTACAAGATGTCGATCTGGCTGATCGTGCCGCTGATCATGGCGCTGATTACCTTCGACAGCCTGAAAGAGCGCGAATTTGCCAGCACTCTCGGCCGGCTGTGCTTTATCTTGCTGTGTCTGGCATTGGCCCTGGTAACCAACAGCCTGAAACGTGCCGGCATCCCGCTGTATCTGGACAAGAAAGGCTCCGGGGAAAATATGGTCAACACCGCGCTGTGGGGGCTGCTGCTGTCGGCTCCGGTGCTGGCTGCGCTGGCCTCGGCCGTCGGTTACCTGACCACGGCGCAGGCGCTGCTGGCGCGTCTGGAAACCTCGGTAGCCATCTGGTTCTTCCTGCTGGTGATTTACCATATTATCCGTCGCTGGATGCTGATCCAGCGCCGCCGTATCGCCTTTGACCGCGCCAAGCAACGCCGCGCCGATATCCTGGCACAGCGCGCCAGAGGCGAAGAGGAAACGCCGCATACGCCTAACAGTACCGAAGGCTCGATGGACATGGATGATTCGGAGATCGATCTGGACACCATCAGCGCCCAGTCGCTGCGATTGGTGCGTTCGATCCTGACCATGATCGCGCTGGTGTCGGTGATCGTGCTGTGGTCGGAGATCCATTCCGCCTTCGCTTTCCTTGAAAACATCACCCTGTGGAACGTCAGCTCCACGGTTAACGGCGTGGATACCCCACACCCCATCACCCTGGGCGCGGTGCTGATCGCCATTCTGGTGCTGATCGTCACCATGCAGTTGGTGCGTAATCTACCGGCGCTGCTGGAGCTGGCGGTGCTGCAGCATCTGGATCTGACGCCGGGTACCGGCTATGCCATTACCACCATTACCAAGTACCTGCTGCTGCTGTTCGGCGCAGTACTGAGTTTTTCCTGGATCGGTATTGAGTGGTCGAAACTGCAATGGGTAGTGACCGCGCTCAGCGTGGGGTTGGGCTTTGGTATGCAGGAGATCTTCTCCAACTTTATCTCCGGCCTGATCATTTTGTTCGAAAAGCCGATCCGCATTGGCGATACCGTGACGATCCGTAATCTGACCGGCAGCGTCACCAAGATCAACACCCGTGCCACCACCATTTCGGACTGGGATCGCAAAGAGATCATCGTGCCGAATAAGGCCTTTATCACCGAACAGTTCATTAACTGGTCGCTGTCGGATAACCTGACCCGTGTGGTATTGACCGTGCCGGCGCCAGGGGATGCCAACAGCGAAGAGGTGACCAAGATCCTGACCAACGCTGCCGAACGCTGTTCACTGGTGCTCGATACCCCCGCGCCAGAGGTGTATTTGGTCGATCTGCAGCAGGGCATCCAGATCTTTGAGTTGCGTATCTATGCCGCCGAGATGGGCCACCGCATGCCGCTACGCCACGAGATCCATCAGTTGATTTTGGACGGTTATCGCGAACACGGCATTACGCTGCCGTACCCACCGTTCCAGGTACGCAGCGAGACGCTCTCACGCTTGACCAGCAATGGCCGCACACCGCCGTCCACCCCGCCGCCGAACACCAAACGCGAATCGGGCAGTCTGTAAGCGCAGAATGCAAAAAGGGTTCGGCCATGGCCGAACCCTTTTCTTATAGTGATAGTGCCGCGTCGAGAGTTATGCGCGATCGACCGGGAACGCCAACACTTCACTCAGGCTCTCGGCACCCAGCGCCAGCATCACCAAACGGTCAACCCCCAGCGCCACGCCAGAGCATTCAGGCATGCCGTGCTGCAAAGCATCCAGCAGGTTGTTATCAATCGGGTGCTGCGGCAAACCACGTTCCGCACGCTTGCGGTTGTCCTGGGCAAAACGCTGCCCTTGTTCGCGGCTGTCCGTCAGTTCACGGAAGCCATTCGCCAGCTCAATGCCTTTGAAGTAAACCTCGAAACGCTCCGCCACCCGGTGATCCTCGGTACTGATCTCCGCCAGCGACGCCTGGCTGGCCGGGAAGTGATAAACGAACGCCGGTTTGTCACGGCCAATGTGCGGCTCCACGCCGACGGTGAATAGCAACTGCAGCAGCGTATCGCGATCTTCTTCCGTATCGGCAATGTTACTCAGATCCAGCTTGGCCGCCGCTTCACGCAGTTGTGCCTTCTCCGCTGACAGCGGATCGATATCCAGATGGCGCAGGAAAGCCTGCTGATAGGACAGGGTTTCCGCGCTGTCGCAATCCAGCACCTGCTGCAGCAGATCGTCCACCTCATTCATCAGACGGTACATGTCGTAATGCGGGCGGTACCACTCCAGCATGGTGAATTCCGGGTTGTGGTGACGGCCGGCTTCTTCATTACGGAAGCTGCGCCCCATCTGATAAATCGGGCCGCTGCCCGCCGCCAGCAAGCGCTTCATGTGGTATTCCGGGCTGGTCATCATGTACAGCGTCAGGCCATCCGCCGCGCCGGGCCCGACGAAACGCGTCTGGAACGGGAACAGGTGGATATCGGTGACCGTCGCCTGGCTCATGGTTGGCGTCTCAACTTCCAATACGCCACGATCGGCGAAGAAACGCCGGATCTCAGTCAGGATCGCTGCGCGCTTCAACAAATTGGCGATGGGTGCACTTGGCTGCCAGCTTGCCGTTTCGCTCATGGTAATTACTCCGAAATCAAACAGGGGATGCAGTCTACTCGTATCCCGGCATGCAAACAAATTCTTAACAGGCCCTGGACTTTTAACCGCGACATTACCTGATAAATAGTTAGTAATAAGGTTAATAAAAGGTGAATAAACGTTAAATCCTGCCTGCGGTAAATTATCCTCCCGGTCGGCGGTTAAAAGGCAAAACAATCGATCACATCAAATTTCTTCTACTTAACTTTAGGTATAGTTAATTCCACATTATTGGTGGGAGATATCTATCCTTAGTATTAATGCAACGACAATAAACTCAGTTAGTTAGCACCCGAAGTTTTTTATAAATATTAAGCATAGATATTTAATTTGCCGTTCTTAACAAGAATATTGGAGGAATGCAGTGCAAACCTTTAACGCCGATCTTGCCATTATTGGGGCCGGGGGTGCTGGTTTACGTGCAGCAATAGCCGCAGCGGAAGCCAACCCCCAACTGAAAATCGCGCTAATCTCAAAAGTCTACCCGATGCGCAGCCATACGGTGGCCGCTGAAGGAGGCTCCGCCGCCGTCACTCAGGATCACGATAGCTTCGACTACCACTTCAACGACACCGTTGCCGGTGGCGATTGGCTGTGTGAACAGGACGTGGTCGACCATTTCGTCCACAACTGCCCGCGCGAAATGACCCAGCTTGAGCAATGGGGTTGTCCATGGAGTCGTAAAGAGGACGGTTCAGTCAACGTACGTCGCTTCGGCGGCATGAAGATTGAACGCACCTGGTTCGCCGCCGACAAGACCGGCTTCCACATGCTGCACACCCTGTTCCAGACCTCGCTCAAATACCCGCAAATCCAGCGTTTCGACGAGCACTTCGTGCTGGATATTCTGGTGGATGACGGCCAGGCCCGCGGCCTGGTGGCGATGAACATGATGGAAGGCACCCGCGTGCAGATCCGTGCCAATGCAGTAGTCATGGCTACCGGCGGTGCCGGCCGCGTGTACCGCTACAACACCAACGGCGGTATCGTCACCGGTGATGGCATGGGCATGGCATTCCACCATGGCATACCGCTGCGTGATATGGAGTTCGTCCAATATCACCCTACCGGCCTGCCGGGCTCCGGTATCCTGATGACCGAGGGCTGCCGTGGTGAAGGCGGCATTCTGGTAAACAAAGACGGCTACCGCTACCTGCAGGACTACGGCATGGGGCCGGAAACCCCGCTGGGTGAGCCAAAGAACAAATACATGGAACTGGGCCCGCGCGACAAGGTTTCGCAGGCTTTCTGGCATGAATGGCGTGCCGGCCGTACCGTTGCTACCCCGCGCGGAGACGTGGTTTATCTCGACCTGCGCCACCTGGGTGAAAAGAAACTGCTGGAACGTCTGCCGTTCATCTGTGAACTGGCCAAGGCCTATGTCGGCGTCGACCCGGTGAAAGAGCCGATCCCGGTACGTCCGACCGCGCACTACACCATGGGCGGCATTGAAACCGATCAAAACTGCGAAACCCGTATCAAAGGGCTGTTTGCCGTCGGTGAATGTTCCTCCGTCGGCCTGCACGGCGCCAACCGTCTGGGTTCCAATTCGCTGGCGGAACTGGTGGTGTTCGGCCGGGTAGCCGGTGAACAAGCCGCTCGCCGCGCGTTGGAAACCGGCCCGGCGAACGGTAGTGCTCTGGATGCACAAGGGCGCGACGTCGAAAACCGCTTGAGCAACCTGATGAAACAGGAAGGCAACGAGAACTGGGCCAAAATCCGCGACGAGATGGGCATGTCGATGGAAGAAGGCTGCGGTATTTACCGCACGCCGGAACTGATGCAGAAAACCGTCGATAAACTGGCCGAGCTGAAAGAACGCTTCAAGCGCGTCAAAATTACCGACAGCTCCAGCGTGTTCAATACCGATCTGCTGTACACCATCGAGCTGGGTTACGGGCTGGACGTGGCCGAATGCATGGCGCATTCCGCCTTCAACCGTAAAGAATCCCGCGGCGCCCACCAGCGTCTGGACGAAGGCTGTACCGAACGTGACGACGTGAATTTCCTCAAGCATACGCTGGCGTTCCATAACCCGAACGGCGCACCACGCCTGGAATACAGCGACGTGAAGATCACCAAACTGCCACCGGCCAAACGTGTTTACGGCGCTGAAGCCGAAGCGCAGGATAAAAAGGATAAGGAGCAGGCAAATGGCTGAGATGAACACCCTGAAAATCGAGGTCATGCGCTATAACCCGGAACGCGACTCTGAGCCGCATTTCGAGACCTTCGCGGTGCCTTATGATGAGCAAACCTCGTTGCTCGACGCCCTGGGCTACATCAAGGATAACCTGGCCCCCGACCTTTCGTACCGCTGGTCATGCCGTATGGCGATCTGCGGCTCGTGCGGCATGATGGTCAACCGGGTACCAAAACTGGCCTGTAAAACTTTCCTGCGCGAGTACACCGGTGGCATGAAGGTTGAAGCGCTGGGCAATTTCCCGATTGAGCGCGACCTGGTGGTCGACATGACCCACTTTATCGAAAGTCTGGAGGCGATTAAGCCTTACATCATCGGCAATAACCGCAAACCGGAAGATGGCCCTAACGTGCAGACTCCGGCGCAGATGGCCAAGTATCACCAGTTCTCCGGCTGCATCAACTGCGGTCTGTGTTATGCCGCTTGCCCGCAGTTCGGCCTGAACCCTGAGTTTATCGGCCCGGCGGCGATCACCCTGGCGCACCGCTACAATCTGGATAACCGCGACCACGGCCAGAAACAGCGTATGGCGCAGCTCAACGGTGACAATGGCGTCTGGAGCTGTACCTTTGTCGGTTACTGCTCTGAAGTATGTCCGAAGCACGTCGACCCGGCCGCTGCCATCCAGCAGGGCAAGGTGGAAAGTGCCAAAGACTTCATGATCGCCATGCTGAAGCCGCAATAAGGGAGATAAACAGCAATGACAACACAACGTAAGCCCTATGTGCGCACCATGACGCCGACCTGGTGGCAAAAGCTCGGCTTCTACCGTTTCTATATGCTGCGTGAAGGCACCTCGGTGCCGGCGGTCTGGTTCAGTATTGTGCTGATCTACGGCGTCTTTGCGCTAAAAGGCGGAGTGGACAGTTGGGCCGGTTTCGTCGGTTTTCTGCAAAACCCGCTGGTGCTGCTGATTAACTTCGTCGCACTACTGGCCGCACTGCTGCATACCAAGACCTGGTTCGATTTGGCGCCGAAAGCCGCCAACATTGTGGTTAACAGCGAGAAAATGGGCCCGGGGCCAATAGTGAAAACGCTATGGGCGGTGACGATAGTTGCCAGCGTGGTCATTCTGGCCGTGGCCTTGGTGTAATCCGGAGGAAACATGATAAATCAAGCACCTAAACGCTCAGACGAACCGGTTTTCTGGGGATTATTCGGCGCCGGCGGCATGTGGGGAGCCATCATCGCCCCCGCCATAGTGCTGCTGGTCGGCATTCTGCTGCCATTGGGGTTATTCCCAGGCGATGCGCTGGGCTATGACCGCATACTGGCATTCTGCCAGAGCCTGATCGGCCGCCTGTTCCTGTTGCTGATGATTATCCTGCCGCTGTGGTGCGGTCTGCACCGTATCCACCATGCGATGCACGATTTGAAAATCCATGTGCCGGCCGGCAAATGGGTCTTCTACGGCCTGGCTGCCATCCTCAGCGTAGTGACCGTGATCGGCGTAGTGACTCTGTAAGCCTCTTCTGGCGGCCACTTCCGTTGGCCGCCTTTTACATCTCTTAATGGCTGCTGAACTTCAGCCCAAGTATGCCGACCACGATCAGGCACAGGCTGAGAATGCGTGCGATATTGGTTGATTCGCCCAGTAGTACCATCCCCATAATCGCGGCACCTACCGCACCAATACCGGTCCATACCGCGTAGGCCGTACCGGCCGGCAGCGTTTTCATCGCATGTGCCAGCAACAGCATACTGACCACCATGGCGGCAATTGTGATAAGGCTGGGGGTCAAACGGGTAAAACCGTGGGTGTATTTCAAACCGATAGCCCACACTACTTCAAGCAAACCGGCAATAAGCAGAATAATCCAAGCCATGAAACAGGCTCCATTACCATGGGGTCGTCCCCGGATACAGATGCGTAAACAGGTCGTCCCGTTTAGCGTTGTGATATGCCCGGAGATTATACCTGCAGCCAGGGAGGATAACAGCACAAAGGTATCTGTCGGGAAAGGTTCAGCGGAGAAAGCGGTATCCCACGACGATGCCCTTTTGCGGCCGTTCGCGGAATACCGCAGAAATCAGCAAGGTGGGTTATTCCGCGCTACGCTGGATGGCCTTACCACCAGCCTGAATATCTTCGCCCACGCCTTGAGTGGTATTGCATGCGGTCAATGAGGCCAAGAACATCAAAGAGAAAATCGCGATAATACTTTTCTTCAGCATATGAAAGCCCTTATTTGTCAGTGATGAAAAAGTACGGCCTTCTAAGCTTAGTAAATATCAGCGAGAGTTGCTGTTTAGAATGGTCTTATTTCGCACTAATACATTAGTGCATTTGATACTTATTAACTGGCCGTACGCGAGATAGCGCCGCCAAGGTGCTGAACGTCTTCACCGAATCCACGGAAAGTATTACATCCGCTAAGGGACATCAGTAGCAACAGGGAAATAACGGCCAACAGAGTTTTCTTCATTATGCAGATTCTGCCAACAATTTGCGGGGATAAAACAAAGGAGCCCAACGAGGCTCCTTTGTATTGAAACTTATTTTACGCGTGATACGTATTCGCCAGAGCGGGTGTCAACACGGACAACTTCGCCAATCTGTACGAACAATGGCACTTTAACCACGGCGCCGGTGCTCAGGGTCGCAGGCTTGCCGCCGGTACCGGCAGTATCGCCTTTCAGGCCTGGATCGGTATCAGTGATTTCAGCTTCGATGAAGTTCGGTGGCTGAACAGCGATAGGACGACCGTCCCACAGGGTAACGATACATTCTGCGTTATCTTGCAGCCATTTTGCCGCGTCAGATACGGTTTTCTCTTCAACACCGTGCTGCTCGAAAGTCTCAGGGTGCATGAAGTGGTAGAACTCACCGTCGTTGTACAGGTAGTTCATGTTGGTATCTACAACGTCTGCACCTTCGCAAGAGTCGGTAGATTTAAAGGTTTTCTCTACACGGCTGCCGGTCAGCAGGCGACGCATTTTAACGCGCGCAAACGCCTGGCCCTTGCCCGGCTTAACGAACTCACTGGATTCGATAGCGTAAGGCTCGCCCTCGAACATGATTTTAAGACCCGGACGGAAATCGTTGCTAGAATAAGTCGCCATGATGGCCCTCTGAATATTTAAACTGGTAGCTTAGCCAAAAAAATGGCACACATTATAACCCAAAATACGGCATATAGAGAAGATTGGTTGCATCAACTCGCCGATGTTATTACCGATCCCGATGAATTACTGCAGCTTTTGTCACTGAATACGCATCCGGAATTGCCACAGGGCCGTGAAGCCCGCCGGTTGTTTGCGCTGCGCGTCCCCCGCGCTTTCGTAGCCCGCATGCAGCCTGGCGATGCCAATGACCCGCTGCTGCGCCAGGTTCTGACTGCCAGCGAAGAATTCATCAATGCGCCTGGCTTCACCACTGACCCGCTTGATGAACAGCGTAGCGTAGTGCCGGGGCTGCTGCATAAATACCGTAATCGTGCTTTGCTGCTGGTTAAGGGCGGCTGTGCGGTCAACTGCCGCTACTGCTTCCGCCGCCATTTTCCGTATCAGGACAACCAGGGCAATAAGGCCAACTGGCGTCAGGCGCTGGATTATATCCGGCAACACCCGGAACTCGATGAGATTATTTTCTCGGGTGGCGATCCGCTGATGGCAAAAGACCATGAGCTGGACTGGCTAATCGGTGAACTGGAAGCCATTGAGCATCTAAAACGTCTGCGTATTCACACCCGCTTGCCGGTGGTTATCCCCGCGCGAATTACACCGGAGCTGTGCCGGCGGCTGTCGGCATCGCGCCTGCAGGTGCTGATGGTCACGCACATCAACCATGCCAATGAGATTGACCGCGAACTGCAGGCCAGCATGGCGCAACTGCGTCTGGCTGGCGTCACCTTGCTGAATCAAAGCGTGCTGCTGCGCGGTATCAATGACGATGCCGATACGCTGGCGGCACTGAGCAACGCGTTGTTTGACGCAGGTATTCTGCCTTATTACATCCACGTATTGGATAAGGTGCAGGGGGCTGCACACTTTATGGTCAGTGATGATGAAGCACGCACTATCATGCAGGCGCTGCTGGGCAAGATCTCCGGCTATATGGTGCCACGCTTGACCCGTGAGGTCGGCGGTAAGCCAAGCAAAACCCCTCTCGATCTGCACCTGATGCAAGACTGATTAGCGGTATATTGCAGATACAAAAAGAGGCATGCCGGAGCATGCCTCTTTTTTATGTTACGCGTTGTTCATTAGGCCGTTACGGGCACTTATAAACCTGGCCGGCCATTTTGCTGTCCAGCGGAGCAAAGCTTGAAAGCAGGTTCTGACTTGGGCTGGTTGCGCCGTAAATCACATTGCCGCCCATCGCCGCTGCCTTGTTACGCAGATCGTTTGCCGCACCGCGCATGGAGCTGCCTTCACCACCGTTACCGGACAACCAGTTGCTCTGGGTACCCGTCACTTCGCCCACCAGCTGGCATTCTGCTGCCGGTTTGGTGTCGGTAAATTTAACCTGCTGGCCTGCGGCGGACAGTTCATTGGTGCTGCTGCAGCCTGCCAGCAGCACGGCTGCCGAAAGACCCAGTAAGGCTTTAATCCGCATCTTGTTCCCCATATGATATTGAGAATTCCGCAAAAGCTTATCAGAAAGCGTTGCCATCTCTTAAGCATCCGTTGCCACTGGTAGCTGGCCAACGTCTTGAGCGACGGCTGATGAACTATCAGTTTACCAGCTAAATCAGCCCGGTCTGCAAAAATATCATCAAATGCCGTGCGACAAAGCACGCAAATAAAAAGCCCCGACCAATTGGCCGGGGCTTCTGCACACGCAAGCGTGGGGGATGATTACATCATGCCGCCCATGCCGCCCATGCCACCCATGCCGCCAGCGCCACCTAAATCAGGTGCGTCGCCTTTTGGCAGGTCGGTTACCATGCACTCGGTGGTGATCATCAGGCCAGCCACAGAAGCCGCGTACTGCAGAGCAGAACGGGTTACTTTGGTTGGATCCAGGATACCCATCGCGATCATGTCGCCGTATTCTTCAGTTGCTGCGTTGTAACCGTAGTTACCTTCGCCCGCTTTCACGGTGTTGGCAACAACAGATGGCTCTTCGCCGCAGTTCAGAACGATCTGACGCAGTGGTGATTCCATTGCGCGCAGCGCAACTTTGATACCCACGTTCTGATCTTCGTTCACGCCACGCAGTTCGCTCAGTTTGGACGCTGCACGAATCAGTGCAACACCACCACCAGCAACCACGCCTTCTTCTACTGCAGCACGGGTTGCGTGCAGAGCATCTTCAACGCGAGCTTTCTTCTCTTTCATTTCAACTTCGGTAGCAGCACCGACTTTGATTACCGCAACGCCGCCAGCCAGTTTCGCTACGCGCTCTTGCAGTTTTTCACGGTCGTAATCAGAAGTTGCTTCTTCGATCTGCTGACGGATCTGGGACACACGGCCCTGAATCGCAGGTTCTTCACCATTACCATCGATGATGATAGTGGTGTCTTTGTTGATAACGATGCGTTTGGCCGTACCCAGATCTTCCAGGGTAGTTTTTTCCAGCTCCAGACCGATCTCTTCAGAGATAACGGTACCGCCAGTCAGGGTCGCGATGTCCTGCAGCATGGCTTTACGACGGTCGCCGAAACCAGGTGCTTTAACCGCAGCCACTTTCACGATGCCGCGCATGGTGTTAACCACCAGGGTAGCCAGCGCTTCGCCTTCAACATCTTCAGCAATGATCAGCAGTGGTTTGCCGGCTTTCGCCACGGCTTCCAGTACTGGCAGCATTTCACGGATGTTGGAGATTTTTTTGTCAGCCAGCAGGATGAACGGGCTTTCCAGCTCGATAGAACCGGTTTCTGGCTTGTTGATGAAGTACGGAGACAGGTAACCGCGGTCGAACTGCATCCCTTCAACAACGTCCAGCTCGTCTTGCAGGCCGGTGCCTTCTTCAACGGTGATAACGCCTTCTTTGCCCACTTTTTCCATCGCTTCTGCAATCAGTTTACCCACGGTTTCGTCGGAGTTTGCAGAGATGGTACCAACCTGAGCAATGGCTTTGGAGTCGGAGCAAGGTACGGACAGTTTTTTCAGTTCTTCAACAGCGGCGATAACCGCTTTGTCGATACCGCGCTTCAGATCCATCGGGTTCATGCCGGCAGCCACTGCTTTGAGGCCTTCGGTGATGATGGATTGAGCCAGTACGGTTGCAGTGGTGGTACCGTCGCCCGCAGCGTCGTTCGCTTTAGAGGCAACTTCTTTCACCATCTGCGCACCCATGTTTTCGAACTTGTCTTCCAGTTCGATCTCACGAGCAACAGATACGCCATCTTTAGTGATGGTAGGAGCACCGAAGGATTTATCCAGCACTACGTTACGGCCTTTCGGGCCCAGGGTCACTTTTACTGCATCAGCGAGAACATTCACACCGCGGAGCATTTTCACGCGAGCGTCATTGCCGAATTTTACGTCTTTAGCTGCCATTGGTATTTCCCTTCAACTCGTTCAGTTCAGAAGATAAAGCGTTCTTACGCTTCAACAATTGCCAGAATGTCGCTTTCGGACATGATCAACACTTCTTCATTGTCGATCTTCTCTGCTTTCACGCCGTAACCGTCGTTGAAAATAACGATATCGCCAACTTTCACATCCAGTGGCTGGACGTTGCCGTTTTCCAGCACACGGCCTTTACCCACTGCTACTACTTCACCACGAGTAGATTTACCCGCTGCAGAGCCAGTCAGAACGATGCCGCCAGCAGATTTTGATTCAACTTCTTTGCGCTTGACGATAACGCGGTCATGCAATGGACGAATACTCATTGAACGCTCTCCTGTAAGAAGGTCTCTATCAGATTTAGGGTTGTCACCGGATTATGATTACCGGCCTCGTGGGATTTGAAATGGGGGCATTCCATCCCCCTTCAAGGGGGCAGCCAAAAAAATTTTCGCTTTTGATGGCAAAACTGAGCTACGGATACAAGAAACGCGGCCTGGGCCGCGTTTCTTTATCTGTCGTTAGGTTTGTCACGATCTTCAGGCTGGCTTCCCAGGGTATAACGATCGTCACTCTTACGTTGAAACTCACCGTCAAAGGTGTTGCCGTTGGCAGCATCGCCACCCGTTCCCCAACCGCCAGGACGGTAGACGGAAAGGTGCGGCATCAGCTTCAGCGTCAACGACTTCTGCACCGGCGGCAGCAGCAGCAACAGGCCAAGGAAGTCGGTAAAGAATCCCGGCACCAGCAGCAGAAAGCCCGCCAGTACCAGTGAAACGCTCTTCACCATTTCCGCCGCCGGGCTTTCACCCGCGGCCAGCTTCTGTTGCATCTGCATGAAAGTTTTCATGCCCTGATTACGCACCAGCGAAATGCCGACGCAGGAGGTAAACACCACCAACAACAGGGTGATCGCTACGCCCATGACGGCAGCGACTTTGATAAATAGCGATATTTCTATGTAAGCCAATAAAAATATCAGCAGTAACGGTAACCAGCGCACCTGGTTCTCCTCTGGCAGATCTACGTTGCCGCACAGTGGCGACAACGCGAAAAAGGGGCCGGTAAACGGCCGACCTAAATACAATGGGGTCAGCCGACGGCCATTTCAACCAAAGGCTCTTTTTTATTGCTAAAGTTAGTAAACGTGAATGAGATCACAGAATGGGAAACACGTGATTTTAGAAGGCTCAGAAGGTGATCTGGATTCAGTCATTTATTACTAACCAGCATATGATCTGGGCAGCAACGGGCACGGTGGTTAATCGTTTCACGCCTGAAGCCTTCGGCAACATAATTTGGTTACCTGACAATTAATTAATTCGGCAGCAATATAAAGAAGGTTCTCATGTCAAATAACATTCGTATCGAAGAAGACCTGTTAGGAACACGTGAAGTCCCCGCAGAAGCCTATTACGGTGTTCACACTCTGCGTGCGATTGAAAATTTTTATATCAGTAATAGCAAAATCAGTGACGTGCCCGAGTTTGTCCGTGGCATGGTGATGGTAAAAAAAGCCGCTGCGCTGGCGAACAAAGAACTAAAAACCATCCCACGCAAAATCGCCGATGTCATCATCCAGGCCTGTGATGAAGTGCTGGATAAAGGCAAATGCATGGATCAGTTCCCGGTAGACGTGTTCCAGGGCGGTGCAGGCACTTCGCTGAACATGAACACCAACGAAGTGCTGGCGAATATCGGTCTGGAACTGATGGGCCATCAGAAAGGCGAATACCAATACCTGAACCCTAACGATCACCTCAATAAATGCCAGTCCACCAACGACGCCTACCCGACAGGCTTCCGCATTGCGGTTTACGCTTCCAACCAAAAGCTGATCGACGCCATCAACCAACTGCGCGAAGGCTTTGACCACAAGGCCAAAGAGTTCGAAACCATCCTGAAAATGGGTCGTACCCAGTTGCAGGACGCGGTGCCTATGACACTGGGCCAGGAATTCCATGCGTTCAGCGTGTTGCTGAAAGAAGAAACCCGCAACCTGCATCGCACCGCCGAGCTGCTGCTGGAGGTGAACCTGGGCGCCACCGCTATCGGTACCGCGCTGAACACGCCGGAAGGCTACTCGCAGTTGGCGGTACAGAAACTGGCTGAAGTCAGCAACCTGCCGGTCGTGCCAGCCGAAGATTTGATCGAAGCCACCTCCGACTGCGGCGCCTACGTTATGGTGCACAGCGCGCTGAAACGTTTGGCGGTCAAACTGTCCAAAATCTGTAACGACCTGCGCCTGCTGTCTTCAGGCCCACGCGCCGGTCTGAACGAGATCAACCTGCCGGAACTGCAGGCCGGCTCCTCCATCATGCCTGCCAAGGTCAACCCGGTGATCCCGGAAGTGGTCAATCAGGTATGTTTCAAGGTGATTGGCAACGACACTTGCGTTACCATGGCGGCCGAAGCAGGCCAGCTGCAGTTGAACGTAATGGAACCGGTGATTGGCCAGGCCATGTTTGAGTCAATCCATATCCTGACCAACGCCTGCTATAACCTGCTGGAAAAATGCATTAACGGCATCACCGCGAACAAAGAAGTGTGTGAGCACTACGTGTTCAATTCCATCGGTATCGTCACCTATCTGAACCCGTTCATTGGCCACCACAATGGTGACATCGTCGGGAAGATCTGTGCTGAAACCGGCAAGAGCGTACGCGAAGTGGTACTGGAACGCGGTCTGTTGACCGAAGCCGAGCTGGATGACATCTTCTCCGTGGAGAACCTGATGCACCCAGCCTATAAAGCCAAACGCTATACGGATGAAAATGAACAATAACAGACACACCCGGTAGCCCAAAAAGGCACGCTAAATCCTCTGGATAGCGTGCCTTTTTACTTTCCATCGCCCACAAAATTTTAACTTTTTATTTTCAAATAATCTTATTTTAAGGAGTAGACACTATGTTAGCCGTAGAATTGGTTATCGTTCTGCTGGCCATTTTTTTAGGGGCCAGGCTGGGCGGTATCGGAATTGGATTTGCAGGAGGGCTGGGGGTTTTAGTCCTGGCGCTGATTGGCGTGAAGCCGGGCAGCATTCCGTTCGACGTGATATCCATCATCATGGCCGTCATTGCCGCGATCTCGGCAATGCAGGTCGCCGGTGGCATGGATTATCTGGTTCAGCAAACGGAAAAACTGCTGCGCAAGAACCCTAAGCACATCACCATTCTGGCACCGATCGTCACCTATTTTCTGACCATCTTCGCCGGTACCGGCAACATTTCGCTTTCCGCTCTGCCCGTGATTGCAGAAGTGGCGAAAGAACAGGGCATCAAACCTTGCCGCCCGCTGTCTACCGCCGTGGTATCCGCCCAGATTGCCATTACTGCCTCGCCAATTTCCGCAGCGGTAGTCTACATGTCCTCAGTAATGGAAGGTCACGGCGTCAGCTACCTGCACCTGCTGATGGTGGTGATGCCTTCGACCTTCTGCGCCGTGGTACTGATGTCGCTGCTGGTAAGCTGGCTGTTTGACTCCAAACTGTCTGACGATCCGGTTTACCTGAAACGCCTTGAAGAAGGCCTGGTCACCCTGCGCGGCAACAAAGTGATGGAAATCAAACCGCGCGCCAAAGTGTCTGTGCTGCTGTTCCTGCTGGGCGTGCTGTGCGTGGTGGCCTACGCCATTATCAACAGTCCGGGTCTGGGCCTGGTGGCCAAACCCTTGATGAACACCACCAACGCGATTTTGATCATCATGCTGAGCGTCGCCACCCTGACGACCTTACTGTGTAAAGTCGATACCGATATGGTACTCAACTCCAGCACCTTTAAGGCCGGCATGAGCGCCTGTATCTGTATTCTGGGCGTGGCCTGGCTGGGTGACACCTTTGTGCAGGCCAACATCGACTGGATCAAAGATACCGCAGGCAGCGTGATCCAATCACACCCGTGGTTGTTGGCGGTGATTTTCTTCTTCTGCTCGGCGCTGCTGTACTCTCAGGCCGCCACCGCCAAGGCGCTGATGCCAATGGCACTGGCGCTGAACGTCTCGCCATTGACCGCCGTCGCGTCCTTTGCCGCCGTCTCCGGGCTGTTTATCCTGCCGACCTACCCTACGCTGGTCGCCGCGGTACAGATGGATGACACCGGCACCACACGTATCGGCCGCTTTGTGTTTAACCACCCGTTCTTTATTCCCGGCACCATCGGGGTGATATTGGCGGTGCTGTTCGGCTTCCTGCTGGGCAGCGTCATGCTGTAATGCTTTCACCGGGGCTACGGCCCCGGTTTCCCCAACCCGCCCCACTGGCGATAAACTCGCCTTCTAGCCGACCGTCCTTCAAGGTATAGTGCCCACTGATAATCTCGATGAGAGGGCTGAAGATGTCTGATTGCGAAGCTGTCGTCATACTCTGCACCGCACCCGATGAAGCCACGGCTCAAGACCTGGCGGCCCGGGTTTTGGGGGAAAAGCTGGCGGCCTGCGTCACGCTGCTGCCCGGCGCGTCATCGTTATATTACTGGGAAGGGAAACTGGAACAGGAGTACGAAGTGCAGATGCTGTTTAAAAGTCAACGCAGCCATCAAGATGCCCTGCTCAACTACCTGAAACAACATCACCCGTATCAAACGCCCGAGCTGTTGGTGCTGCCGGTGATGGCTGGAGATAAAGACTACCTGTTATGGATCAACGCCTCATTAAATTGATATTCCTGCTTTGCAGCCTGTTTTTTTTGCCACAGGCGGCTCAGGCATCGCTGTTCGCCCCTAACGGCGGCACCCAATTCGTGCCGGTCGATCAGGCGTTTGCCTTCGATTTTAAGCAGCAAGACCACCAGCTGACGCTGAACTGGCAAATTCGCCCCGGTTATTACCTCTATCGCCAGCAAATCAAGCTGGTGCCGCAGCAGGCAAGGTTAGGCTCCTTTGAGCTACCGGCCGGGCTGAGCCACAAGGATGAGTTCTTCGGCGAAGTCTCTATTTTCAAACAGCAGCTGAATCTGCCGATCCCACTGCAGCAGGCCACCAGCGGCGCCAGCCTGAGCGTGACTTATCAGGGCTGCGCCGAAGCAGGTTTCTGCTATCCGCCGGAAACGCGGGTGATCCCGCTGGATGCGGTAAGTGCCACAACCGCATTGCCAGTCAGCGCACCAGAAGAATCGGTGCCGGCCAGTCTGCCGTTCTCCCCCCTGTGGGCACTGCTGATTGGTATTGGCATTGCTTTCACCCCCTGCGTGTTGCCGATGTATCCACTGATTTCCGGCATCATTCTTGGGCGTGAAAAACCGCACAGCAGCGGACGTATACTGGCACTGGCGGTGGTTTACGTGCAGGGCATGGCGTTAACCTACACTGTGCTGGGTTTGGTGGTTGCCGCCGCCGGCTTGCAATTCCAGGCAGCGCTGCAACATCCGTATGTGCTCATCGGCCTGTCAGTGCTGTTTATCGCGCTGGCACTGTCGATGTTCGGTCTGTATTCGCTGCAGTTACCTTCTTCACTGCAAACCCGGCTGGCGGGCTGGAGCAATAGCCAACAAGGCGGTTCACTGCCTGGCGTATTCCTGATGGGCGCTCTGGCCGGGCTGATTTGCTCCCCTTGCACCACAGCGCCGCTCAGCGCCATCCTGTTGTACATTGCCCAAAGCGGCAATATGTGGGCCGGCGGTGGCACTTTGTATCTGTATGCGCTGGGGATGGGCATTCCGCTGGTGCTGGTGACCCTGTTCGGTAACCGTCTGTTGCCACGCAGTGGCCCATGGATGCAGTATGTCAAAGAGGCGTTCGGCTTTGTGATCCTGGCGCTGCCGGTATTCCTGCTGGAACGAGTGATCGGTGATGTGTGGGGACTACGGCTGTGGAGCCTGCTTGGCCTTGCGTTCTTCGGCTGGGCCTTCGCGCTGAGCCTGAAGACCTCCCGCGGCTGGGTACGGGCATTGCAATTACTGCTGCTGGCTGCGGCCGTCATTGCTGCGCGACCGCTGCAAGACTGGGCCTTTGGCACCAGCAGCGCACAGCAGGCAGCGGTACAACACCTGAACTTCACGCGTATCAGTAATGTAGATCAGCTCAATGCTGCACTGCAGCAGGCGCAGGGGAAACCGGTGATGCTGGATCTGTACGCCGACTGGTGCGTCGCTTGCAAGGAGTTCGAGAAATATACCTTCAGCGATACGCGCGTTCAGGCCGCGCTTGCCAACACCGTGCTGCTGCAGGCGGATGTCACGGCCAACAATGCCGAGCAGGTCGCACTCCTTAAACACCTGAAAGTCCTGGGATTGCCAACTATTCTGTTCTTTAACGGCACGGGGCAAGAGTTAACCAGCCAACGGGTTACCGGATTTATGGATGCCGCAGCGTTCAACGCGCATTTGCAGAAAACGGTGCAATAAATAACACTGAGGATCGGAACCGAATTTGGAGGAAGCACAAGTGCAACGTGAACACGTCCTTGATACGGCACTGGGGCTGTTGGAACAACAGGGCCTGGCGACCGCCACACTGGAAATGCTGGCGGATAAACTCGATGTACAGCCGGGCGACCTGAAACGGTTCTGGCCGGATCGTGAAGCGCTGCTGTATGACTGCCTGCGCTATCATGGCCAGCAAATTGACACCTGGCGTCGCCAGTTGCTGCTGGACGAGACTCTAAGCCCACAGCAAAAACTGTTGGCGCGCTATGACGTTTTGGCAGAGTACGTCAAACACGACCGCTATCCCGGCTGTTTATTTATCGCTGCCTGCAGCTTTTTCCCGGAGGTGGATCACCCTATCCATCAATTGGCAGAGCAACAGAAGCTGACGTCGCTGGATCTGACCCGCGATTTGCTGCGTGAAATGGATGCCGACGACGCCGATATGGTGGCACAACAGATGGAGCTGATCCAGGAAGGTTGTCTGAGCAAACTGCTGATAAAACGCCAGCTACAGGACGTTTCCGTGGCCAAGCGGCTGGCGGAAGACATCTTGCAGGTAGCTCAGTGCCGAAGAAACGGGGCATTAAGTTAATTCAGTGTGCGGCGGTGCACCGCCGCCGCAGAATTTTGGCCAATCCGGCGCAATTTTTGCGCCCTTTGACCGAAAAGCCAGCAACCAGACGCGTTTCACCTGATTTCATTCATAAAGCCGTTGACTGCCTTCGGCCAATACGGTTTAATGCTGCGCGTTGCCCGGATAGCTCAGTCGGTAGAGCAGGGGATTGAAAATCCCCGTGTCCTTGGTTCGATTCCGAGTCCGGGCACCATATTTAGAAGAACCCGCCTATGGCGGGTTTTTTGCTTTTCAGGAGTGGGACTCTTCATCGAACAAGTTCGATTACCAGATGTGCGTCACTTATCGGCGTCCGGGATTGCCGGCGTCGAGCGCAATTGCACGCGCAGCGTGAATCGAACCAGCGGTACGGTCAGCGCCGTCGTCACCAGCGCGAACACCACGAGGATCGTATAGACCTTTGGCGGAAGGATCTGCATCTGCAGACCGATTGACAGGACGATGAGCTCCATCAAGCCGCGCGTATTCATCAGCGAGCTCACCAACATCGCATCGCGTGGCTCAAGCCCGGTGGCACGCGCGCCCAGATAACTGCCGCCGAACTTGCCGATGAATCCGCCCGCGAGGAATACGCCGAACCACATCCATGATGCCGCGTCGTCGATCGTGCCGATCGACGCATGCAGCCCCGCATACGCGAAAAACACCGGCATCAGCACAAGCCTGACAAAACCTTCGACGTTCTCCCGCCACTCATTTGCAATACCGGGCACGCGCCGCACGAACAGCGCTGCAGCAAGTGCGCCAAATGCGCTATGAAATCCGATCAGCGACGTCGCGAGTGCCGACGCCATTACGAAACATAACAACACGGCCAAGCGGTCACGCGCCGCATGTGCAGTCGATGCGAGCCGCACAAGCGCCGGTCTAACCACGAAGCGCACCAGGAACGCGCACAGCACCAGATACGCGAGCAGGCTAACGAGCATGCGCGCAAATGCCCAACCAGGCCCGCTCGATAGCGAAGCAATAGTTGCAAGCAGTATCCATCCGAGCGCATCCGTCAGCATCGCGGCAGACATGGCGTGCCGTGCGCCCACCATGGCGTTGAGCGCCAGGTCGTCGACGATGCGCGCCATCACCGGTACCGCTGATATCGCAAGCGCGACACCGCAGAAGAGTATATAGGGCAGCGCCGGCGCATCGCTGGCGAGCATGTCTTTCGAGACAGTGGCGACGATCATGCCGATCGCAGCCGGTACGACGAGCCCACCCACGGCGATCGCGACGGGCATGCGCCAACGCCTGTCGCACAGCGTCTCGCCCAACTCCATATGCAGACCAACCTGAAACATCAGCAGTATCAGGCCGACTTCACCGACTTGCCCCATCGCCGACAGCGTGTCTGGGCCGAACAACGCATCGTAAAAATCCGGTGCGATCACGCCAAACAGCGAAGGACCCAATAGCAAACCGGCTGCGATCTCACCGACGACCGCGCATTGGCCGAGCCGTTCGGCAATGCGGCCGCAGACGTTGCAGAGCGCGATCACCAGCACCAGTTGCAACAGCCAGACAGTCATGAATACCTCGGAAAAAGCGGCACCGACACGAACTTGCTGGCCGCGAGCGCCTGGCGGAACGATCTGTCCGAGAGCGGCTCGTTTAGGGCCGCCGACTTACGCATCACCGCTCACTCGCAACGCGGTCGACCCAGCCCCGGTAGAACGCACGGTACTTGAGCACGAGCTTATCGTACTTGCTGTACGCGCCGCCGCCGTCCGGCTTCATCCCGTTCCAGATTTTGACGTCGTACTTCGCTGCCTGTCGGGTCTGCAGCCCGAACAGTACGTAGTCGGTCGCGCGGCGCAAGGCGCCCCCCACCTTCTTGATCGAGATGAGCATGTGCATGACGTTCTTGCCGTCGCTCACCGGCGTCACACACTGGAGCAGCTTGTATTTGAAGTCTCCGTCCAGGGAGACGGTCATGACGCACCCGCCGGGGTAGCCATCGAAGTGCAGGTTCATCTGCGACATATTCAGGCCGAGCACACGTGCCAGCATGCCGGAGGCCCCGAAATACCGGTCCACGGTGAAGTCGATCCCGGCACCGAACCACGCGCCCGCCTGTGCCAGAGACTCAACCTCCGGCCACGGGCGCCAATCGTCGAACAGCTTGAGCTCGAAGGCCGAGATCGGGAGCTCGTGCACGGGGGACGCGTGTTGCGCGTCGTAGAAGTTCTCTACGATCCGCAAGACAGCCGTCGTCGTATCGAATGCGAAGTGCAGGTGCATAAAATCGCCGTTGTCGACGTCGGCTGCGGCGATTTCTGGCAGCGGGTGCAGCGGCTCTGGTGAGCCGTACCAAACCCACACGTAGCCGTATCGCTCGGCGGTGACCAACGTCGGCTGGCGCACCGATCGCGGCACCGGCTCCAGCCGACGCACCGTCTGGTTGTGACCGGGGATATGAACGCACTGGCCCTGCTCGTCGTACCGCCAGTGATGAAACGGGCACTGGATGCACCCGTCCTTGACCTGCCCGTCGGCCAGGTTCGCGCCGAGGTGCGAGCAGTGGCGGTCCATCACCACGGCCTGCCCCATCGCGCCGCGCCACGCCACGCACGGACTGCCGAAGAGCGTCAACTCCGTCGGCTTATCCTTGAGGTCGTCCGAGCGCATCGCGACGTACCAACTCGCGGCCACGCTCGTGGTCGCGTCGTACACCCTAGAAGGATGCTCCTCAATGCTCGCTTGAACCCATTGAATGTCGCTCATCATTTTTGTGTCCTCGACGGCCGATTACTTCTTCCGAGACAAACTGATACGGGTCGTAATGTACGCCTTGAGCAGCGCGAACATCGGGTTGTAGTCGAAGTACTTTTTCACCTCTGCCGGCGCGCTGGTTTGTGTCCAGTGCATCAGCTTCATCGCCGGCAGTAGACTGTACTTCGAGTTGTTGAGCTGCGGCTTGTCCCCGGTGATGCAGTACCCGAAACCGAACATCTGCTTGGCAAAGTCTCGTTCGTCGATGAGGGCGTGGATCCGCGCCGCGGCCTCCCCGGTCGGCTTGAGCCCGGCGCTTACGGCCTCGATCTCGGCTTTGGCGTCGTTGAACAACTGGTAGTACCCCTCCATGTCTGCGCACAGGTACCCGAGGTACGGGGGGTCGTTGTCGAGATTGTCGAGATCGCCCTCGTCGCGCGAAGCACGGAACCTTGCGTGGGCTTGCACGAGCCGGAACTGCCCGAGGATCGTGCCGACTGCCCACAGCCTGTGGAACGCGTCCCACAAGCGGAAGTCCGTGAACGCCGTGTAGCAGCAACTGACGAAGTCGTCGTTGTGGTCCAAAAGCTTTTGCTGCAGGCGTTCGATGTACTCGAAGCGATCAGGGGAGAAGTCATCGTCGCGCAGCGCCTTGATGAGGCGCGCCGCGAGCGCATGGATGGTCACCGCAGTGTTCTCGAGCCCCCGCGAGAAGAGCGGGTCGATGAACCCGTTCGCGTGCAGCATCAGGCAGTAGCGATCGCCGATGCAGGTGCTCGACGAGAACTGCAGGCGGTCGGTCTTGACCCAGTCACGCACCGGCACGGCGTCGCGGAACTGCGCCCCGATGCTCGGGAACCGCGCGAGGAATTCGTCGAACTCTTGCTGCGCGGAGATGTCCGTTTTCGGGTAGACGCGCGGATCAAGCTGCAGGCCGACGCTCACCAGGTTGTTGGTCGACTTCGGGTGGTTGTTGAACGGAATCACCCAGAGCCAGCCACCCTCGAACATGTGGTGCAAGGTCCCCTCGTGCCAGCGCCAGCGCTGCCCCTTGACCTTGAAAATATCGTCGAACGGCTTGACCCCGAGCATGTGCGTGTAGAGGCTGCGCGAGTGCGTCTTAAAGCGACACGGCTCTTCGCGGAGATTGAACTTGGTCGCGAGCGGCGCGCGGGGTCCTCCACAGTCGATCATGTACCGGCCGGTGAACCGTTCGTCCTCGGCGGTGGACACCGCGACGCCGTCTTTATCGGCGTGGTATTCGGTCACTTTAGTCTTCTGGCGGACCGTGCAGCCGTATTTAATGGCGGCTTGCAACAGGTAAGCGTCGACGTCTTGCCGGTAATAATGGCTCTCCGGTCCCCAGGGCAACTCGGGGATGACGCACTGTGTGAACTCCTTCGGGTTGTGCTCCTGGCCGGGTTTGTGGAACACGAAGCCGAAGTTGCGCTTAATGCCCGTGCTCGACGAGACGTAACGCTGCGTCGAGTAAAACGACGTAATGTGGTCGAGCTCCGGAATGCCGTAGCGATCGGCGATGATACGGTTCATTAGAGACGTCTCGGGAATCGACGATTCGCCGATCGTGAACCGCGGGTGCGACGACTCCTCGATGATCAGCACGCGAAACTGCTGTTTGGCCAGGATAGCCCCCATCTGGGTGCCGGACATGCCCGAGCCGAGGATGATCACGTCGAAGTGGTTGCTATCGCGCCCGTTCGCGGGGCTGTTCTGAGTCATGAGGGCAAATCTCCTTAATGAGATGGAACAGATGGCCGTGCGCGTCAGAACTCGTTGAGAGCGGTGCGAATGCGGGAGCGCGCGGCAAGCGTGAGCATGACCAGATCGCCGAGCATGCTGGGCGCGTACCCTCCACTGCCGATTGCCGGGCCGCTTCGCCCGGCTTCGTACACCCGCTCCGCCAATTGAACATGAGGTGCCCGGAAGCGCAGCAGGATCACGAAGATCCGGTTGAGGGCCGCCAGCCCGCCCCGGACGGATTCGCCCTGCGCACCTACTCGAGCCTCGCCAATCGCGCGGTCGACGAGCGACGGCCTCCCAGCGAACCGAGCGTAGACTGCCCTGTACGCGGGAAGGACATAGGGCAGGTACGTCTCTTTGAATTCTCGATAAGCCTGGTGGTCCGATTGCGAGCCCCACAGGACATGATCCAGCACGAAGAGGGGCATTTCTACGGCACCGGGGCCAAGGTAACTCTGGCCCCCGACGCGAATCGGTTCGTAGAAGGGGCGGAGCTCGTCGTAGAAGACCTGCGGCGAGATGAATCGGTACGCGTAGACAATCGATTCGACCATTTTTTGCAGATAGGCTGCCAGCTCGTCGCACCCTTGCGCGAACGCGGGCGACTTCAAGGGGACGTCGTGCAGTTCGACGGTCACCGTGATGGCCGCCTCGAGGGCCGCCATCGAGATGCGCACGCTCTCAAGCAGGTGCGCTTCGTCGCTGAGCCCGGTGTAGCTCCGTTGCGCGTCGGCCGCCGCGGGGTTCCAGACCGTCACATGCAGGAGCGTCTCACGCGGCGGCAGGTCGGTCATGCGCGCCAGATCGAGCAGCAGCGGCTCGAGCCCGGGCACCACGTCCACGGGCTCGTGTCCGTGCCGCTTGAGCGACCCGAGGAAGAACCCAATGTCCCGCATCGCGGCGGCGGCTTCGACGAAGCCCCAGCCGGAGGGCACGCCGCGCACCGGGAGGAACTCTCGCAGCAGGCTAACGATACCGGGCACGTCCTTGTTACGGTTCAGGCCCGGCAGTTGCAAAACGAGCGAGCGAGCCTGCAGCGGATCGCAGGTTGCCACGGCAGCGTGCGTGGCAGCGAATACGCATGTCCGGTCCAGGGCGCGCTCCACTACCGGCTCTCCGGCGACGCGGACGTCGGCCCGGGTCGAGACAGCCCCACTTCGCCGTCGCGCAGCGACCGCAGGTAGTCATAGTTCGTCGGCAGGCTCGCCCGCAGACGCTCGGCCTCACGCTGGATGCGGGCGAACATCACCTCGGCCTTTTCGATCGACTCCGGTCGCAATTGCAAGAGCGGCAGCGACCGGTCGGGCAGCATGCCCAGGCCGGCAAAGATGCAGTAGTAGTTTCCGTTCAACCAGAAGTTCTTGAATTCGAAGTCGAAGGTCTCATAGTAAGTGGAATCGTCGAACGACGTGGTGGTCAACGGCAGCCCCGCCTTGTAGCGCTCAACCTTCTCTTTGATGGAGTCGGAGAGCCGCAGATCGTGCCGGTTCGCAAGCCAGAACGGCGTGTCTTCGCGTGACGAAGTGAAATAGTGCGCTTGGACAAAGTCTCGGCAATCGTCGAACATGTAGACGATCTCGGCGTTGAACGCGTCGGCCAACCGCGGGTCGAACGAGGTGTCGGGGAAGTGCTTCACGAGTTGGTAAAGCGCCGCGTAGATGAAGTAGATCCCCGTCGATTCCAGGGGCTCCAAAAAGCACGACGCCAGCCCGATAGAGACGCAGTTGTTGACCCATGACCGCTTGTTGCGCCCGACCCGGAACTTGATCTGATTGAGCGGCTGATTGTCCGAGAGGCCCCAGAGGTTGAGAAAGTCGGTGGTGGCCTGGTCGCGGGAGGTGAACTTGCTCGAGAAGACGTAGCCGCTGCCGAACCGACCCAGCATCGGAATCTTCCAGGTCCACCCCGAGTTCATGGCGATCGAGGAGGTATAGGGTTCGACCCCCACTTGCGCGTCGTCGTTGGGTACGGCAGTGGCGACCGCGCTGTCGCACAGCAGGTAGTCGGACATGTCAATGAAGGGCTCTTTCAGGGCCTGGTTGATCAAGAGCCCCCGCATGCCTGAGCAGTCGATGAACAGATCCGCCTCCAGCTTCCGGCCCTCTTTGGTGAACAGGCTGGAGATGAAGCCGTGCTCGTTCAGGTTAACCTCCACGACCTCGTCGACCACTCGGTTCACCCCGCGATCGACGGCCCAGCGCTTCAAAAAATCGGCCACCAAGTGCGCGTCGAAGTGCCACGCGTGGGACATCTGACGGGTGCCATCATGCAGGCACGGTGCCAGATTGCCATCAAGCGCCCCGGGCTGCGGGTAGCAGGCGTACGCCATCGACTGCTGAAAGCCCTGTTCGCGCTTGCGCAGCCAGTAGTGGGTAAGCGGCACGCCGTCGCAGCTCGGCACATTGCCGAACAAATGGTAGAAGTAATCGTTGCGCGAGTGGTCGGGAGAGGTTCTCCAATTCACGAACTTGATGCCGGCCTTGAACGCACCGTTCACCTGGGGCATCCACTCCTGTTCCGGTATCCCGAGGAAGTCGAAGAACACCTTCTGCAAACTTGGGATGGTCGCCTCGCCCACACCGATCCGGGGGATCGTCGCAGATTCGATGAGCGTAATGTTTGCCTGCTGTTGGAGCGCCCGGACGAGGTACGAGGCGGACATCCAGCCCGCAGTGCCGCCGCCCACGATGACGATATTCTTGATCGGTTTGCTCATGACACTCTCCCATAGGAAGTAGTGGAGATGTTAAATTAGGTTCTAATTCAGACTAGAATCTAATTTTAAAAGTGCAAATTCCGTTTCAGAATTAACTCGGTGATATATCCTCTCGCGAATCGCCCCCTCACAACCCTAATTACACACCACCCAGCCACCGGTTAAAATATTATTTTCAAGCGGTTAGAATTACGGACAAAGCAGAAAAAACAAGATCACCTCATTATTCACAATAATAAAATCAAGGCATATAACGCCCCTACCCACCCTCAGGCAATTTACACACAACACACTATTTTTACTGTATTTTTAAAATAAAAAAGGCGACACATCTTATCCAAAAAATCATGATCGAATTTTTCAATCACTGCCAGTTCAGATTTAACTGCTTCCTTAAATAAATACTCTATCAATTGGATATTAATGGATTATGAATTGTTAGCACACTTACAATACTATAAGTTAAACACCCAGTTAGTTATAGGTGATGCATTATCTACTTGCCAAACAACAAAAATAATCGATACCGATTCATACATTACTTATGTATAAAAATATCCATAGAATAATATTATTTGCACAATCCAGCATTCAGTCTAAAAACAATTATCCATCTAATTTTCATACGAATACTCAACGATATTCGGAAATTTTTTTCTGCCTCAAATCCCCATCCATTGACATATCGTCGAGGGCAATCCTGGTGAGCTATAACCGTTGGGGGTTCAGCTTCGCCCCGCCATCGCCGTCAACTAAAGTACTTAATAATCAACATAGCGCCGGAAGCCAACAAGATCACATTGATGAGCTTGAGGAATTGCTCACGCGACATCTTCAACGTGAAGTAACGGCCCAGGGTAATTCCCACCAGCATGCCCGGCACCAGCACTAGCGCCAGCAGTAATAAGTCAACGTCCAGATAAACACCGGCCAGAGCAAAAATGACCACCCGAGTCAGGGTACTCATACCAATCAGAGTGGTTTGGGTTATACGGAAAGCTTCTTTTTTCTCAATCCGGCCACTGAGATAGATGGCATAAATAAAGCCACCGCTACCAAATAGTGCGCTGAATATCCCCCCCACCAAACCAAAAGGCACCGCCGCCCTGGGTGAAAATTGCCGAGCGGGCTTTAAACCACTGAGTGAATAGAGCGCGTAAAACACCACAAAAATCCCCAACGCCAGCAACAGAATTTCTGGTCGAGTCTTCAACAGGATCGCCGCCCCCAACAGGCTGCCGATAATCATCAGTGGGACCAGCCTTTTTAATTCAGGCCATTGAGCATTCCGCCCGTCGCGACTGACGTTAACAATCGCCGCGCACATATCCAGCAGTGCCAGCAACGGGACGATTTTCGCCACCGGCATATAAAGCGCCATTATCGGACTGGCGACTAACGCGGAACCAAAACCGGCGATGCCGAAGATCACATAAGCCACTAATAGTGTGGCTGCCAGCACCAGATAACCGGAGAGCGTTAAGGTTTCTTGCATATTAGTTGTTCCCAATCCATGAACATTTTGAGCCAAAAGGTAAAACCTTCTGCCTTAGCCCGGCAAAATTTAGTCCACGGGGGCGTTTTTGACCACCTGACCGTTGATGTTACTATAGGCAGATCACAATAGAGCGCGACGACGTTTAAGGACGATATTTGAGTATGGGAAGCACATTCGCTGTATGGCGGCTGATTGCCGTGTGCGTAATCAGTCTGGGATTACTGGGGTGCGGCTCCGGAAAGAAATCGAACAGCTACGACCGTGATTATGATCGCTTGGCCAGAGGCAGTTATAACGGCAACACCTATACCGTCAAACGTGGCGATACTCTGTTCTACATTGCCTGGATCACCAACAGCGAAGTCAGCGAGTTGGCGCGACGCAATAAAATCCCCAAACCCTACAACCTCGAGATTGGCCAAAAGCTGGCGTTAAATAACGCGACGGCAAAGAAAGGCAAGACACGCAAAACACAGTCAACCAGCCAGATTGCAGCCGTTACACCGCCGATCCGCAGCAGTATCAAATGTTGGCGCTGGCCAACCCAGGGCAACATTATCAGCAAGTATTCCACTGCCGACGGGGGCAATAAAGGCATCGATATCGCCGGTAACCGTGGGCAACCGGTATTTGCCGCAGCCAAAGGGAGGGTGGTGTATGTCGGTAACCAACTGCGGGGTTATGGCAATCTGATTATGATCAAACACAATGATGAGTACATCAGCGCCTATGCCCACAACAATACCCTGCTGGTGCGCAATGCTCAGGAAGTGAAAGCCGGGCAGAAGATTGCCACCATGGGCAGCACGGGTACCGACAAGGTGATGCTGCACTTCCAGATCCGTTATCGTGCCACCGCATTGGATCCGCTGCGCTTCCTGCCGGCCCAGGGCTCTGCCCCCTCCTGTTGATCCCAAGACGACTAAACCCGCCATCAGGCGGGTTTAGTCGTCAAATCAATCTCGTCCAAAAGCGATTAAGAGTCTGTTATCTGCCTGGCCTTGCCGGACAAGAACTCTTTCTCAAAGGCGAGCGCCTTTTTACTGTCGAACTGGTGTTCCCATTTAGCTACCACCAGCACCGCCAGCGCATTGCCCACCACGTTCAGTGCGGTACGCGCCATATCCAGAATGCGATCTACGCCGGCAATAAACGCCAGGCCTTCCAACGGGATCCCCACGCTACCCAGCGTCGCCAACAGCACCACAAAGGAAACACCGGGCACGCCGGCAATCCCCTTGGAGGTGAGCATCAGCGTCACCACCAGCACAATCTCCTGGCCCAGGGACAGCTCAATCCCATACAGCTGCGCAATAAAGATGGCGGCAATGCTCTGATACAGCGTTGAACCGTCCAGATTGAAGGAGTAACCGGTCGGTACCACAAAGCTGGTGATCGCCTTCGGCGCGCCGTAAGCCTCCATCTTTTCGATGATGCGCGGCAACACCGTTTCCGAACTGGCGGTGGAGAAGGCCAGGATCAGTTCATCCTTCAGAATACGGATCAGCGTCCAGATACGCAGGTTACAGATGCGTGCGACCGCCCCCAGCACCACCAACGCAAAGAAGGCAATGGCGAAGTACACCAGCAGTACCAGTTTGGCCAGGGGCAGCAATGAGGCGAAGCCAAAGTTGGCAACCGTCACTGCAATCAAACCAAACACCCCAATCGGCGCATAGCGCATGATCATATGCGTGACTTTGAACATACTTTCGGAAACGGCTTTAAATACCTTCAGCAACGGCTCTTTGGTTTCTTTCGGCAATGACGACAGGCCCAGGCCAAACAGCACCGAGAAGAAGATGATCGGCAACATGTCGCCCTTCGCCATCGAAGCGAAGATGTTCGACGGGATCAACGACAGAATGGTGGCAACCAGGCTGTGCGAGCCACTTTGCACCTGCTCCGTGGTTTTTTCATACTGCGAGATATCCACCGCAGTCAGCGTCGACATGTCGATACCGTGGCCGGGTTGAAAAACATTAGCCAATGTCAGCCCCACCACAATGGCGATAGTGGTGATCACTTCGAAGTAAATAATGGTTTTCAACCCGAGACGGCCTAACTTCTTCGCATCCCCCACGCCAGCAATACCCACCACCAGCGTAGAAATAACGATCGGTACCACAATCATCTTAATCAGGCGGATAAATATATCACCGGCCGGGCTTAGAATATTACTGACCAACCACTCTCGTGATTCAGTTTGATTATGGAGCACCGCCCCAACAATAATGCCCAACGCCAATGCAATCATAATTTGCCAGGCAAGACTGATTTTTACACTCTTCATACCCAAAAAGTCCTCAAAGACTCTTTTCGGCACATTTATAATAACGCGCCGAAAAGAATACTTAATCATTTAATACAGGCTTATGTTAATGACCAGGAAGCGTTCACCTGCCCTTAGTGTGACGCTGTTTAAATCTTTACCATTTGGCAGGCATACTCTGCAAGCCTTGTTTTATCTGGGTTTTGTGCAAAAAACGAACTCGCGTGATTTAATTTTCAGTGTCGCCAGGCATAATTTATTGTTATTAAAAGCTTAATTTTATGTGAGGTGAATCACAATAGCACCTGGGATCTTGAGTTTTACGCATAATGAAAATGCGTTAACTTTCGTTAATCTTGCATATTTAGTCCGATAGGGATGTTTGTATTCTGTTACATTAAAGTTTTCAAAATGAAAATATCCGGCCTCACAGGCCTCCTATTTAATAGGATGATTCCGAAATTTTTTCCTTATTAGCACTATTGGCTGACGGCTTGGCTATTAATATCGACATAGAATATTAAAGGTGCTCTAAGGTCCGAAAAGGTTTAACAGAGATTTTAACCGCGGAATTTTATATTAACTAATACCGATAAAAAGCGGAGTTATTGCCGAGTTGGTTATTCTTTTTAGTTCTTTAGATAGCGTTTTCTGACTAAAACTTCCTATTTACCCGCTTTCTCCCACCAAGCAGGCAGATGCCCCACACGAATGAGGCAGAACTATTACAAATCAATATCTTCGTTGCGTGATCTGCCGCCCAAAAAAGAAACAAAGAATCGGAGCAAACTATACTTAACCTCTAGTTGACATATTATTAACAACTTCAAGGAGAAAAGCCATGAGCCAAGTGCATAAACACGCTATTCCTTCTGCAATTGCAGAACACGCCCTGATTAATCCGACGCAATATCAACAATATTATCAACAGTCTGTGCAAGACCCAGAAACGTTCTGGGGCGAGCAGGGAAAAATCCTCGACTGGATAAAACCTTATACCCGGGTAAAAAATACCTCATTCGATCCGGGCCATATCAGCATTCGCTGGTTTGAAGACGGCACCCTGAACCTGGCGGCCAACTGCCTCGATCGCCACCTGGCCGAACGCGGCGACCAAACCGCCATTATCTGGGAAGGTGACGATCCCACCCAGTCAAAACAGGTGACCTATAAACAACTGCACCACGATGTCTGCCAATTCGCCAACGTGCTGAAAAAGCTGGGCGTCAAGAAAGGCGACGTCGTGGCTATCTATATGCCCATGGTGCCGGAAGCCGCTGTCGCCATGCTGGCCTGCGCCCGCATCGGGGCCGTGCATTCGGTGATCTTTGGTGGTTTCTCGCCGGAAGCCGTGGCTGGCCGTATTATCGACTCCAACTCCAAACTGGTTATCACCGCTGACGAAGGCCTGCGCGCCGGGCGTGCCGTTCCGCTGAAGAAAAACGTCGATGACGCGCTGAAAAATCCAGGCGTGAAAAGCGTCACCAACGTCGTCGTGTTCCAGCGTACCGGCAAACCGGGTTACTGGCAGGAAGGCCGCGATCTGTGGTGGCATGAACTGACCCAGGGTGTTTCAGCCGACTGTCCACCGGAAGAGATGAGTGCGGAAGATCCGCTGTTTATCCTTTATACCTCAGGCTCGACCGGCAAACCCAAAGGCGTGCTGCACACCACCGGCGGCTATCTGGTGTATGCCGCCATGACCTTTAAATACGTATTCGATTACCACGATGGCGACGTGTACTGGTGTACCGCCGACGTCGGTTGGGTCACAGGCCACAGCTATCTGTTGTACGGCCCGCTGGCCTGCGGTGCCATTACCCTGATGTTTGAAGGGGTGCCGAACTACCCTGGCGTTAATCGTCTGTCACAGGTGATCGACAAGCACCAGGTCAATATCCTGTATACCGCCCCTACCGCCATTCGTGCCCTGATGGCCGAAGGTGACAAGGCGATCGAAGGGACCAAACGCGATTCGCTGCGCATCATGGGTTCGGTCGGCGAACCGATCAACCCGGAAGCCTGGGAGTGGTATTACAATAAAATCGGCAACGCTAAATGCCCGATCGTCGACACCTGGTGGCAGACCGAAACCGGCGGCTTTATGATCACTCCGCTGCCCGGTGCCACCGAGTTGAAAGCCGGTTCCGCTACGCGGCCGTTCTTTGGTGTTCAACCGGCACTGGTCGATAATATCGGCACTGTGCAGGAGGGCGCCTGTGAAGGCAACCTGGTGATCACCGACTCCTGGCCAGGCCAGGCTCGAACGTTGTTCGGCGACCACGATCGTTTCGAACAAACCTACTTCTCCACCTTTAAAGGCATGTATTTCAGCGGTGACGGCGCACGCCGTGATGAAGACGGATACTACTGGATCACTGGCCGTGTCGATGACGTGCTTAACGTCTCCGGCCACCGTCTGGGCACCGCCGAGATTGAGTCGGCCCTGGTTTCCCACCCGAAAATCGCCGAAGCGGCGGTGGTCGGCATCCCTCATAACATCAAGGGCCAGGCGATTTACGCCTATATCACGCTGAACCACGGTGAAGAACCAACGCCTGAGCTATATACCGAAGTACGTAACTGGGTACGTAAAGAAATAGGACCGATCGCCACGCCGGACGTGCTGCACTGGACAGACTCCCTGCCAAAAACGCGTTCCGGCAAGATCATGCGTCGCATCCTGCGCAAAATTGCCGCCGGTGATACCAGCAATTTGGGAGATACCTCAACGCTGGCGGATCCGGCCGTAGTCGACAAGCTGTTGGAAGAAAAACAATCAATGAAAGTTCCGTCGTAATTTCCGCCGCCTCAGGCCGATCAGTGGGAAAATAACCCGGTGATCGGCATCAAGCGCGGCGTACTCTATCAATACCTACTGGAGATGCTCTGATGAATGACACCATTTATCAAGGGATTGAGGAAAACCCGCGCTTTATAGAACTGGTGCGAAAACGTAGCCGATTCGCCTGGCTGCTTTCACTGATTACACTGGCGCTGTACGTCAGCTTTATTTTATTGATCGCTTTCGATCCACAGTGGTTGGGCACACCGATCGCTGAAGGATCGACCATTACCCGCGGGATCCCGGTCGGCGTCGGCCTGATCGTGATCTCTTTCGTGTTGACCGGGATCTACGTATTCCGCGCCAACGGCGAGTTCGATCGCCTGACTGCAGAAGTCCTGCGTGAGGTGAAGAAATGAAGCCTTTATTGTCTGTCGCCGCCCTACTGATGCTGCCGGGCCTGGCTTTTGCTGATGCCATAAGTGGCGAAGTTCATCGCCAGCCGCTGAACATTCAGGCGATCGTGATGTTCGTACTGTTTGTCGGTGCCACGCTATACATCACTTACTGGGCTTCCAAACGAACGCGTTCACGCCAGGATTACTACACCGCAGGCGGCAAAATCACCGGCCTGCAGAACGGCCTGGCGATTGCCGGCGACTTTATGTCAGCCGCTTCTTTCCTGGGTATTTCCGCACTGGTGTATACCTCTGGCTATGACGGACTGATTTATTCCATCGGCTTCCTGATCGGCTGGCCGATCATTTTGTTCCTGATTGCAGAACGCCTGCGAAATCTGGGCCGTTATACCTTTGCTGACGTGGCCTCTTACCGACTTAAGCAGAAACCAATCCGTACCCTTTCGGCCTGCGGCTCACTGGTGGTGGTCGCGCTATACCTGATTGCACAGATGGTTGGCGCCGGTAAGCTGATCCAGTTACTGTTTGGTCTTAACTACCACGTGGCGGTGATCCTGGTCGGTATTTTAATGGTGCTGTACGTGCTGTTCGGCGGCATGCTGGCAACCACCTGGGTACAGATTATCAAAGCGGTATTGTTGCTGGCCGGTGCCAGTTTTATGGCGCTGATGGTGATGAAATCGGTCAATTTTGACTTCAATACCCTGTTTGCCGAGGCCGTGAAAGTGCATCCGAAAGGCATCGCCATCATGAGCCCGGGCGGACTGGTGTCCGATCCTATTTCCGCGCTCTCGTTGGGGCTGGCGCTGATGTTTGGTACTGCGGGTCTGCCGCACATCCTGATGCGCTTCTTTACCGTCAGCGATGCCAAAGAAGCCCGCAAGAGTGTGTTCTATGCCACCGGCTTTATCGGTTACTTCTATATCCTGACCTTTATTATCGGCTTCGGCGCAATTTTGTTAGTCGGCCCTAATCCAGCATTCAAAGACGCTACCGGAGCGCTGTTGGGCGGTACCAATATGGCAGCGGTGCATTTGGCCAACGCCGTCGGCGGTAACTTCTTCCTCGGGTTTATTTCAGCGGTCGCCTTTGCCACCATTCTGGCGGTGGTTGCCGGCCTGACACTGGCAGGAGCTTCTGCGGTATCTCATGACTTGTACGCCAGCGTGATTAAAAACGGTAAGGCGACCGAGCGTGATGAACTGCGGGTTTCAAAGATTACCGTGGTGATCCTGGGGATCGTGGCCATTGCATTGGGGATTTTGTTCGAGAAACAGAATATCGCCTTTATGGTCGGGCTGGCCTTCTCGATTGCTGCCAGTTGTAACTTCCCGATTATCATTCTTTCAATGTATTGGTCACGCCTGACTACGCGCGGCGCCATGATCGGCGGCTGGTTAGGTCTGCTGACGGCGGTTATCCTGATGATCCTTGGCCCGACAATTTGGGTGCAGATCCTGGGGCATGAGAAGGCCATTTATCCTTATGAATATCCGGCGTTGTTCTCGATGATTGTCGCGTTCGTCGGCACCTGGCTGTTCTCGGTCACCGACAGCTCATTGGCTGGGCAGCAGGAGCGTGAGCGCTTCCGTTTCCAATTTGTACGTTCGCAAACCGGCCTGGGGATTTCCCAGGGCAGTTCGCATTAAAATAAAACCGTGGGTTCAGCATGCTGAACCCACTTTTTATTATCACTGACAGCAAAAAACTGCCCCTAACTGTCTGTCAGTCACGTCACTCTCCACTAACCTCATTGCGCGCAGTCAGGCCAATGGCGGCCACACCTCGCTTAATCGCCTCATTCTGCATATACAACCGCCAAATGATGCCAGTGCGATAATTTTCGAGCATGACGACGCTAATCCCTTTTTCCAGCCCATTAACTGATGAAGAGTACCAATACGGCTTAACATCCAGGTTATAACCGCTTTTAAAGCCGTACTTGCCCCAGGTATAAGGGTGGTTCCGGTAATAGTTTTGCATCGCCGCCAGTGATGCTTGTGGCGTGAATACAATGGCGCCTACTGCGCCGGAAAGCACCATAGTGCCATCCGTGCTGGCCGCCGTCGCCGGTGGCGCACCATAGGTGCCATGATAGGCGCCATCTGGGCCTGGCGCCGCCGACAGTCCCCATGAATCAGGACCGAACGTCTTAAAGTTATCCTGTTCATCAATGCTGTATTGGCGACTGATTTGCGAGTTGAGCACCGCATCGTTAAACCAGTCATCACCCAGCCTATCGACCTTGCCACGGAAATCGACCCAGGCATTAGAAAACTGGTTGGTAAAGCTGGAGCCAAACCAGGTATCAAACACCGGCTCGCTACCGCGGTACGATCGTTTAGCACGATTTATGCTGTAGAACATATCGCCGTTGACCGGATGCGTCGGAGAGCCTGCCGCCAGTACATACATGCTGGCCTGTTCAACCGGGCCGGACCATTTGTACTCATTGAACCCACCGCCATTCTCCGGGAACCACGCCATATAAAACTGATTGGTTATAGGATCGCGGAACCACTCCCAGTCGACTTTGTGATAAATCTGGTCCGCCATTTGTTTGATTTCACCCCCGAAGAACTCCCCGGCAACAATCACGCCATTCAACGCCAGTGTGGTATCAATGGTTGAAAGTTCAGAGTTCCAGGCCCGTTTCCCCGTCCACTTATTCAGGAAGTGGTAGAAGAATCCCCGGTGTTGATCGACATTATTCAACAACATATTCAGCGTACCCAGGGTGCGTGCCGCCCCTTCATCCCAGGTGATCCAACCGTTGTTAACGCCAATTGGAATCGCCGACAGGGCAAAACCGACCTGCGCCACATTGCAGATCGCCGAGGGCTTCGCGTCGCTAACCAAACCGTAGCCGGGGCTGGCAGGATCGCTATTGGCCATTTCCCAGAAGAAATTGAAACTTTTTCTGGTTTCCAACGCAATCAACGCGGAATCGCTGATCTCGCGCACCGGAGGATTGGCCGTATCAAAAATTTGCAGTTCGTAGATTGTGGGAGAATCACTCGCGGCCGTAATATTCAGCCTGATTTGCGATGCCTTAACCCGAGGGAAATAAAGCTCGGCGTTTTGTCCAAGGGTCGTCCCCTGATAAACCGGCAACCACTGCCCATTTTGCAGGATTTCAAGCGTGAAGGCCTCAACCCGAGACTCATACTCTTTGATTCTCACCAGATCGAAATCAATTTCAGCGCCCAAATCCACCACAAGCCACGCCGGAAGCGGCTCATCATGAGAGGCCCAGCGACTGCCAGCATCACCATCAATGGCTTTATCAGCCCCATACTGTGGTTGTTTGAACCAAACGCTGCTGGCACTGGCCTGGGCATTGATATCCCACAACAGGTTGTAACTAGGACGCACCTCAAAACTATGTCTATCCCCTTTAGTGCCCTGAGGATAGGTTTCCTGGATATAAAACTGGGAATGTTCCAACAACGACGGCAGTTCAAGGTGGAAACGTCCATCGTCTGCCACCGAGCCGAAAATCGACGCCCCGTTTTCAGTGGTTACTTCGAGCTTACTCCCCGGGGTCGCCGAACCCATCAACCAACGGCTCTTGTCGGTGAAACCTTCATTATCCAAAGTGAGAGGCGCTATCACCGAGACATCACACTCAGCGGAATATGCACCATCTTCACTTTCGACGGTGATCTTCGTGAAGCCGGGTTTAAGCGCATTAACGGTGCAAATAGTTTCATTCGCTTGCAGGATGACGACATCTTGGCGCGTATTTTTCCATTTCAAATCATCGGCCTGTACTCCCTTGATACCCGCGATCAAGGTAAACTGCTTGCCCACCTCCAACGTGACCGTTTCCTGACTCAGCGTGATGCCGAGCGGATCGCCTTGCGTCAGTGTTTGCTGCGTCAATCCAGGCAGGGTCTCATGCCCTTGCTGATTGGCAACCAT
The DNA here is from genome assembly GCF_000347995.1 of Serratia sp. S4. Taxonomy (NCBI): domain Bacteria; kingdom Pseudomonadati; phylum Pseudomonadota; class Gammaproteobacteria; order Enterobacterales; family Yersiniaceae; genus Serratia; species Serratia sp. S4. Next base: position 331,637 of record NZ_KB661120.1, on the reverse strand, counting down.
CGCATCCTTGATTTGCAGGCCATACTGCGGGGAATGTCTTCGCGTCTTAAAGGTAAACAATGCCTGCCCGGCCGGTAATGGCTGGTCGGAGACAAATACCAAGCGTAACTTTTCCGCGGCAAACTCTTTGCGTAACAGCCTGATGTCGGCCAGCAGGGGAATAACCTGTTCTACCTGGGTATTATCCACCTCAATCGTAATATCGGCGGCACAGATATCATCGCTGCCGTTTGCCAGCATTAATTGATAGCTACCAACGCTGTTCGACGGCGTATTAACTACTTGGGTCATCACCCATTCAGGCAAGTCGGCATCTGACAGCTCATCTTGCCTCATGAACATATTGCGTAAACCCACTTCATCACTGGTCTGTGGGATATTCAATGCATGGCACACCATAGCGGCAATATCTTTCGTGGAGCCGCCCAACAGCGTTTTTTCACCTGCCGTCTCTCTGGCGACGGTTCGACCATTTGCCGCGATAAAGACGGTTCGCGCCAATGCGGAGTTTTGCCCATGGCTAAAGTTCTGTGTTTGAGTCCCGTCCGCCTGCTCGGTACCGCCACCGTGGTCGGGGGAGATAATCACCAAAGTATCTTCACATAAGCCCTGCCGTTCCAGCTCACTGATAATCTTCTCGACTTGCCCATCTGCCGTGGTCATTGCCCGGTAATAGTCCGGTCCGTAGTATCCCTTTGAATGTCCGGCCAGATCGATATTGCTTAGATGGACCATCATGAATGCAGTATCTTTCATCTTGCCGCCGGCAATATAGGCCGTGACCTTTTCCACGATGGCCGCATCATAATCCTTGACGCACTCCACCCCAAGCGAAGGCTCAATCAGGCTATTGGCAATGGCATCCCAGGAAACGTAAGCGGCAAGCTTGCGGTTTGGCATGGCCTGTCGCAGCCGTTTAAATAAGGTCGGATAGAGGCTGTTTTCCGGATAGTAGTATTCGGCAGCGACACCATTGGTTACCCCGTGTTTACTCGTATCTACACCGGTAAGTATCGCCCCCCAGTTTGGGGCAGAGTCGGACGGCATAACCGATTGCGCCGTGTAGGTCACCGCGCCTTGCTCAATCATTTTTCGTAAATACGGGATATGCAGTCGATCGCCAACCGTTTCTTTTTTCGACTCCACGGAAGGCCAATAGGGAGCCTGTATGCTGACACCGGCACCCGCACCATCCAGACCAATAAATAGCACGCGCTTATAAGGCATAAAAGCAAGCTGTTCTGCAACATGGACTTGCCGATCATGGGGAAGGCCAATAATATCGCCTAATGTGATCACACCATCCTGGTTAGCGTCCAGGGATAATGCCTCGTTGATCGTCAGATGATGTGTTTCCACATCCAGCGAGTCAATCTGATATAAACGACCATTCTCGTAGAATTGGCAATTTGACAAAGAGAACTCACCGGCACCCGCTGCTGCAGTGGTTTTGAACCGCAGTTCCCCCACTTTTGTTTTTTGCCAGTCTAAAGGGTCAGTATTGTTGAAGGTACGGCCGCCATATACGCTGACTTTCAAAACACCGTTTGCTGTAACCCGTGCAGAAATATCTCTGCCAACGGCCTCAATAAATTCAAATAAGGATGAGTCATAATGAAGCTCACTGGTGCAGTCATCAATGACATTCTCCATATTGTTGGTACGTAAATGCAGATTCAGCGTAAACGCAGAGTCCGTCACCGTCTGTTCCGCCCCAACAAATTTCAAGCTACCGCTAAATTTCTCAGTCAAAGGTTTAACAACCAGATCGCGATATTCCTCATAGAGTGCCTGCACCTCCTGTTGGTCTACAGCCCGGTTGATAATCCGTAGCTCATCAATCATTGTTTCGTTGCTTAGGCGATACTGGCCCATAGCATCTGCACCAACAGCGATATCCAACGCAGTTGCGGTATCCCCCGAAAAACGAATATCAATCTGTTGTTTCAGCACGCCGTCTTTATAGAAACAGGCATTGCCAAAGCGATCGTGACTCACCGTAATCTGATGCCAGCGGCCATCTGCCACATAAATAGGATAATCATCACCAAGATCATAACGACCGGCGCTGTCCCCCTTCCAATTCCAACTCAGTGCATTTTTATGAACCCCTAATTGCCAACCTGGATTGCCCCCACTGTTCCAGTCTTTATTCGAAATAATCGTTTGCTCTTTATTGCCGGTAGGGGCCTTGATCCAAAAGCACAGGCTAAAATCACCTGACAAATCATTTTGTAATTCTGGATTAGGAATGGTGATAAAACTATCGCCATTGAACAAAAATGCACTGTTGGCAAAACCGGATACATATTCCTCCTTGCCATGTATGACTGCATCGTAGCCATTAACCGAGGCATCATTTAAATGATCATTAAAGTCGTAATGCAGTGAGATAGGTGCCGGAGTGAGTTTCTCATAATACTCGTCATATTCTTGTCGGACTTGCTGGGCGGAAATAATGGTGTTGGTTATTTTTACTCGATCGAGAAAAGTATTCGCCAATCGATATTCGCCTCGGCCATCCGCGCCGATATTAAAATCCAAATGGGTGTTAGTGTGTCCACTGTTGGCAATAGTGACCCGGGACTGCTCCTGACCATCGAGATAGAAAACAGCGTCTCTGGAACGATCGTGTGCAATAGCAACATGATGCCATTTAAAATCGGCGATAGGGATATCCGCCATATCCAACCGGCGACCATAAGCACCTTGCCAATTCCACCTTAGGCTTTTACCACTAATCCCTATTACCCAACCAATGTTCCCGCCAACACGCCAATCTTTGTTAGAAAATATAACCCCTTCATATTGTGCGTTAGCCTTTACCCAGAAAGAAACGCTGAAGTCACCATCCAAAGCGGGAAATAACTCACTTTGTGGTAGCGTAATATACGATTTTTCTAATTTAGCTGCCAGTCCATCAAAACCACGAACAAAGCCAATATCCCCGGTTGCTATTCCATCGTTGCTTTGGCCTGAACTGTCTTTTAGATCCCCTTCAAAGTTCATGAATACGGTCAGTGGCTTCCGCAGTTTATCTTTCAAATCATAAAATTTTTGCTTAATGTCTTCTTGAGTGAATACTTTATCGTGGATTTCAATCTCATCCAGATGACAGCCCTTTAAAGGATATTGACCCAGTGCATCCGCACCGATAACCGTTGTATATCCACTATCAATACTGCCCGAGTTAGAAATATTAATGTTATATACTTGGCCCCCATCTTTATAAAAAATAGCGTCACCCTGACGGTCAAAAGTGACTGCAATGTGATGCCACTGATTGTCAGCAATTTTTATATTTTGTTCAGCACCGACATCTAAACGTGAACCGGAGACACCTTTCCAATTACAGACCAGATAATCATGATTAATACCCACCAACCAGCCGATATTTGAGCCTTTCCCCCAATCTTTATTAGAGATAATCACGCCATCGCTTGATGATCCAAATTTAATCCAGAACGATAGGCTAAAATCACGATCTGTAGAAAATAAAAAACTATCCCTTACCAGAGAAATAGTGCCATTTTCGAAATAGCCATTCTGGCCAATATTATTTTTAACCAGAATGATATTACCCTCAACTTTCTCTATATTATCATTCTCAGAGACATCGTTAACTTCCGTATTGAAGTCTATCCTTGCCAGCAAAGTATCGGCATTGTCGGCAGTATTACCTTCAAATACCGTTTTTGTATATTCATTGTTCATATTGTCCGCCTATTTTAAATAATGTTTTTAAAACAAGCGGACAATACCATGGTAAACATAAGGTTATGACTTATCCCTGTAGTGTGGGAACTCAGACTACAGATGAATATATGAGAGCAGGCAAATAGCGGATGAGAGATATAGCGTGATTTATGTGATGCGCATTGAAGAGTGATATGAAAATTGGTGGGGTAACGGCCATTTATTTATAGCAGGCAAGGTAAAAAGGCCATCCTTGCGGATGGCCTCTTGGCTTAATTGATGCCTGGCAGTGTCCTACAATACTCGTCTCATCCTGAGACTCACCCCTTTGGGGCCGCCGCAAGCGGCGTTAAATCCCGTTCCCGACGGGCTTTTCGCATGTCCATGCTCGAGCTGAACACCAAATAACTGACAAAGTAAAAAGCCCCATGCTTTCGCATGAGGCTTTGTACTTTGTTTGATGCCTGGCAGTGTCCTACTCTCGCATGGGGAGACCCCACACTACCATCGGCGCTACGGCGTTTCACTTCTGAGTTCGGCATGGGGTCAGGTGGGACCACCGCGCTATTGCCGCCAGGCAAATTCTGTTTCATTCCAGCCGTCATTTCCATGACCACCAGAACCAATCTCGGAACGCGCTGAAAATCTCTCAAATCAAAACACTTTTGGTGTTGTAAGGTTAAGTCTCACGGATCATTAGTACTGGTTAGCTCAATGCATCGCTGCACTTACACACCCAGCCTATCAACGTCTTAGTCTTAAACGTTCCTTCAGGGGAATCAAGTTCCCAGGGAAGACTCATCTCGAGGCAAGTTTCGCGCTTAGATGCTTTCAGCGCTTATCTTTTCCGCACTTAGCTACCGGGCAATGCCATTGGCATGACAACCCGAACACCAGTGGTGCGTTCACTCCGGTCCTCTCGTACTAGGAGCAACCCCTCTCAATCTTCCAACGCCCACGGCAGATAGGGACCGAACTGTCTCACGACGTTCTAAACCCAGCTCGCGTACCACTTTAAATGGCGAACAGCCATACCCTTGGGACCTACTTCAGCCCCAGGATGTGATGAGCCGACATCGAGGTGCCAAACACCGCCGTCGATATGAACTCTTGGGCGGTATCAGCCTGTTATCCCCGGAGTACCTTTTATCCGTTGAGCGATGGCCCTTCCATTCAGAACCACCGGATCACTAAGACCTACTTTCGTACCTGCTCGAGCCGTCACTCTCGCAGTCAAGCTAGCTTATGCCTTTGCACTAACCTCACGATGTCCGACCGTGATTAGCTAACCTTCGTGCTCCTCCGTTACTCTTTGGGAGGAGACCGCCCCAGTCAAACTACCCACCAGACACTGTCCTCACCCCGGATTACGGGGCCGAGTTAGAACATCAAACATTAAAGGGTGGTATTTCAAGGTTGGCTCCACGCAGACTGGCGTCCACGCTTCAAAGCCTCCCACCTATCCTACACATCAAGGCTCAATGTTCAGTGTCAAGCTATAGTAAAGGTTCACGGGGTCTTTCCGTCTTGCCGCGGGTACACTGCATCTTCACAGCGAGTTCAATTTCACTGAGTCTCGGGTGGAGACAGCCTGGCCATCATTACGCCATTCGTGCAGGTCGGAACTTACCCGACAAGGAATTTCGCTACCTTAGGACCGTTATAGTTACGGCCGCCGTTTACTGGGGCTTCGATCAAGAGCTTCGCCTTGCGGCTGACCCCATCAATTAACCTTCCAGCACCGGGCAGGCGTCACACCGTATACGTCCACTTTCGTGTTTGCACAGTGCTGTGTTTTTATTAAACAGTTGCAGCCAGCTGGTATCTGCGACTGGCTTCGGCTCCGAGAGCAAGTCTCTTCACCTACGCGCCAGCGTGCCTTCTCCCGAAGTTACGGCACCATTTTGCCTAGTTCCTTCACCCGAGTTCTCTCAAGCGCCTTGGTATTCTCTACCTGACCACCTGTGTCGGTTTGGGGTACGATTCTGTGTTACCTGATGCTTAGAGGCTTTTCCTGGAAGCTTGGCATCAACTACTTCTGCACCGTAGTGCATCGTCATCACGCCTCAGGGTTGAATAAGCAACCGGATTTACCAGGTCACTCCCCCTACACGCTTAAACCGGGACAACCGTCGCCCGGCTAGCCTAGCCTTCTCCGTCCCCCCTTCGCAGTAACACCGAGTACAGGAATATTAACCTGTTTCCCATCGACTACGCCTTTCGGCCTCGCCTTAGGGGTCGACTCACCCTGCCCCGATTAACGTTGGACAGGAACCCTTGGTCTTCCGGCGAGCGGGTTTTTCACCCGCTTTATCGTTACTTATGTCAGCATTCGCACTTCTGATACCTCCAGCAACCCTCACAGGCCACCTTCAACGGCTTACAGAACGCTCCCCTACCCAACAACGCCTAAGCGTCGCTGCCGCAGCTTCGGTGCATGGTTTAGCCCCGTTACATCTTCCGCGCAGGCCGACTCGACCAGTGAGCTATTACGCTTTCTTTAAATGATGGCTGCTTCTAAGCCAACATCCTGGCTGTCTATGCCTTCCCACATCGTTTCCCACTTAACCATGACTTTGGGACCTTAGCTGGCGGTCTGGGTTGTTTCCCTCTTCACGACGGACGTTAGCACCCGCCGTGTGTCTCCCGTGATAACATTCTTCGGTATTCGGAGTTTGCATCGGTTTGGTAAGCCGGGATGGCCCCCTAGCCGAAACAGTGCTCTACCCCCGAAGATGAGTTCACGAGGCGCTACCTAAATAGCTTTCGGGGAGAACCAGCTATCTCCCGGTTTGATTGGCCTTTCACCCCCAGCCACAAGTCATCCGCTAATTTTTCAACATTAGTCGGTTCGGTCCTCCAGTTAGTGTTACCCAACCTTCAACCTGCCCATGGCTAGATCACCGGGTTTCGGGTCTATACCTTGCAACTATTCGCCCAGTTAAGACTCGGTTTCCCTACGGCTCCCCTATACGGTTAACCTTGCTACAAAATATAAGTCGCTGACCCATTATACAAAAGGTACGCAGTCACCCAACTAGTAGGCTCCCACTGCTTGTACGTACACGGTTTCAGGTTCTATTTCACTCCCCTCGCCGGGGTTCTTTTCGCCTTTCCCTCACGGTACTGGTTCACTATCGGTCAGTCAGGAGTATTTAGCCTTGGAGGATGGTCCCCCCATATTCAGACAGGATGTCACGTGTCCCGCCCTACTCATCGAACTCACAATTAATGCATTTTAGTGTACGGGACTATCACCCTTTACTGTGCGACTTTCCAGACGCTTCCACTAACACAAGAACTGATTCAGGTTCTGGGCTCCTCCCCGTTCGCTCGCCGCTACTGGGGGAATCTCGGTTGATTTCTTTTCCTCGGGGTACTTAGATGTTTCAGTTCCCCCGGTTCGCCTCATACGACTATGTATTCATCGTATGATAGTGCAACGAATTGCACTGGGTTTCCCCATTCGGGTATCGCCGGTTATAACGGTTTATATCACCTTACCGACGCTTATCGCAGATTAACACGCCCTTCATCGCCTCTGACTGCCTAGGCATCCACCGTGTACGCTTAGTCACTTAACCTCACAACCCAAAAGTGTTTCCACAATTGTGCTGCTACATTTGAGAGACTCTATGACAGGGTACTCCTTACTCCAGTACTTCTACGGAGGAGTAAGTTTCAGCTGTCATGTTTCAATTTTCAGCTTGTTCCAGATTGTTAAAGAGCAAAATACTTCGCAGCATACTGTCGCCAGTACACTCTGAAGTATTGAAATACAGGACTATATGGTGGAGCTAAGCGGGATCGAACCGCTGACCTCCTGCGTGCAAGGCAGGCGCTCTCCCAGCTGAGCTATAGCCCCATACAGTCACGTGCAGTACCTTTTCCACTTCGAGAAGTGGTAGGCCTGAGTGGACTTGAACCACCGACCTCACCCTTATCAGGGGTGCGCTCTAACCACCTGAGCTACAAGCCTATAAAGGTATTTCTGCTCGTTACTTTCTATCAGACAATCTGTGTGAGCACTTCACGCAATCAATATCATTAGGTAAGGAGGTGATCCAACCGCAGGTTCCCCTACGGTTACCTTGTTACGACTTCACCCCAGTCATGAATCACAAAGTGGTAAGCGCCCTCCCGAAGGTTAAGCTACCTACTTCTTTTGCAACCCACTCCCATGGTGTGACGGGCGGTGTGTACAAGGCCCGGGAACGTATTCACCGTAGCATTCTGATCTACGATTACTAGCGATTCCGACTTCACGGAGTCGAGTTGCAGACTCCGATCCGGACTACGACGTACTTTATGAGGTCCGCTGGCTCTCGCGAGTTCGCTTCTCTTTGTATACGCCATTGTAGCACGTGTGTAGCCCTACTCGTAAGGGCCATGATGACTTGACGTCATCCCCACCTTCCTCCGGTTTATCACCGGCAGTCTCCTTTGAGTTCCCACCATTACGTGCTGGCAACAAAGGATAAGGGTTGCGCTCGTTGCGGGACTTAACCCAACATTTCACAACACGAGCTGACGACAGCCATGCAGCACCTGTCTCAGAGTTCCCGAAGGCACTAAGCTATCTCTAGCGAATTCTCTGGATGTCAAGAGTAGGTAAGGTTCTTCGCGTTGCATCGAATTAAACCACATGCTCCACCGCTTGTGCGGGCCCCCGTCAATTCATTTGAGTTTTAACCTTGCGGCCGTACTCCCCAGGCGGTCGACTTAACGCGTTAGCTCCGGAAGCCACGCCTCAAGGGCACAACCTCCAAGTCGACATCGTTTACAGCGTGGACTACCAGGGTATCTAATCCTGTTTGCTCCCCACGCTTTCGCACCTGAGCGTCAGTCTTTGTCCAGGGGGCCGCCTTCGCCACCGGTATTCCTCCAGATCTCTACGCATTTCACCGCTACACCTGGAATTCTACCCCCCTCTACAAGACTCTAGCTTGCCAGTTTCAAATGCAGTTCCCACGTTAAGCGCGGGGATTTCACATCTGACTTAACAAACCGCCTGCGTGCGCTTTACGCCCAGTAATTCCGATTAACGCTTGCACCCTCCGTATTACCGCGGCTGCTGGCACGGAGTTAGCCGGTGCTTCTTCTGCGAGTAACGTCAATGTAATGTGCTATTAACACACTACCCTTCCTCCTCGCTGAAAGTGCTTTACAACCCGAAGGCCTTCTTCACACACGCGGCATGGCTGCATCAGGCTTGCGCCCATTGTGCAATATTCCCCACTGCTGCCTCCCGTAGGAGTCTGGACCGTGTCTCAGTTCCAGTGTGGCTGGTCATCCTCTCAGACCAGCTAGGGATCGTCGCCTAGGTGAGCCATTACCCCACCTACTAGCTAATCCCATCTGGGCACATCTGATGGCGTGAGGCCCGAAGGTCCCCCACTTTGGTCCGAAGACGTTATGCGGTATTAGCTACCGTTTCCAGTAGTTATCCCCCTCCATCAGGCAGTTTCCCAGACATTACTCACCCGTCCGCCGCTCGTCACCCAGAGAGCAAGCTCTCTTGTGCTACCGCTCGACTTGCATGTGTTAGGCCTGCCGCCAGCGTTCAATCTGAGCCATGATCAAACTCTTCAATTAAAAGCTTGATTTGCTTCAACTCGTGAAGCGATGCTCGAAAATAACTTTCGTAATAGTCATTCAGTTGGACAAGCCAACAAAACAACTTATTGCTTGGTCACTCTTCAAGACTTGATATTTTTTCGAACCCGAAGGTTCTGGATATCGTCTTGTGGAGTGCCCACACAGATTGTCTGATAAATTGTTAAAGAGCAGTGAGTTAGCCGCCGTAGCTTGCTATCTCGAGGTGGCGTATATTACGCTTTCCTCTTTCAGAGTCAACCCCTAAATTTCAGGATTTTTTCTCTTCGAACCCCGGAGACTCTGTGAAGTTGTTCACATGTTCCGTGTCGATGGAGGCGCATTATAGGGAGTTCTCAGGAGGCCGCAATAGGTATTTTCGACAAAAACGATCGTTTGCTGCATTCCACAGCAAAACCCCGCTTTATACCCTGTTGTTAACAAACTTATCCACAGAAGTGATTTGCCCGGAAATTTTACGAGCGCCACGCAAACGTTTTCGCTACAATTCCCCGCGACGAAACGCTCCCCTTTTTACGGGGGCGTTACCTGAATCTGTGCCTGATTACCCCTTTATAGAGAGAAAAGCCTTTCCTTATAAAGAGTAGAAGGTGGAAATTCACGTAACGCTCTTTTATTGCGACTCCAAAGCCAAGGGATAAAACCATGCAACAACCTCGTCCAATCCGCCGGGCCCTGCTCAGCGTCTCTGACAAAGCCGGTATCGTTGAATTCGCCGAAGCGCTGTCCCAGCGTGGCGTTGAACTGCTCTCCACCGGTGGCACCGCCCGCCTGCTGGCAGATGCCGGCCTGCCTGTTACCGAAGTTTCCGACTACACCGGCTTCCCGGAAATGATGGACGGACGAGTAAAGACCCTGCACCCCAAAGTACACGGCGGTATTCTCGGCCGCCGCGGCCAGGACGACGCCATCATGGGTCAGCATGACATCAAGCCGATCGACATGGTGGTGGTAAACCTCTATCCGTTCGCCCAGACCGTGGCGCGCCCGAACTGCTCACTGGAAGACGCGGTCGAGAACATCGACATCGGCGGCCCAACCATGGTGCGCTCCGCGGCCAAGAACCACAAAGACGTCGCCATCGTGGTAAAGAGCAGCGACTACGCCGCTATTATTACCGAGATGGATAACAACGACGGTTCACTGCAATACACCACCCGTTTCGATCTGGCCATCAAAGCCTTCGAGCACACCGCCGCTTACGACAGCATGATCGCCAACTACTTCGGCGCACTGGTTCCTGCCTACCACGGCGATACCGAACAACCTGCCGGTCGTTTCCCTCGCACCCTGAACCTCAACTATATAAAGAAGCAGGATATGCGCTACGGTGAGAACAGCCACCAGCAAGCGGCCTTCTATATAGAAGAGAACGTTCAGGAAGCCTCTGTCGCCACCGCGGAACAACTGCAAGGCAAAGCGCTGTCCTACAACAACATCGCCGATACCGACGCCGCACTGGAATGTGTGAAGGAGTTCGCCGAGCCGGCCTGCGTGATCGTCAAGCACGCCAACCCATGCGGTGTGGCGATCGGCGATGATATTCTGGCGGCCTATGAGCGCGCCTATCAAACCGACCCGACCTCTGCTTTCGGCGGCATCATCGCCTTTAACCGCGAACTGGACGCCGCTACCGCACAGGCCATTATCAGCCGTCAGTTTGTGGAAGTGATTATCGCGCCGAGCATCAGCCAGGAAGCCCGCTCGCTGCTGGCAGCCAAACAGAACGTCCGTGTACTGGCCTGCGGCCAATGGCAGCAACGTATTGCCGCTCTCGACTTCAAACGTGTCAACGGTGGCCTGCTGGTGCAAGACCGCGATCTGGGTATGGTGAACGAAGGCGATCTGCGCGTGGTATCTGAACGTCAGCCGACCGCGCAGGAACTGCGTGATGCGCTGTTCTGTTGGAAGGTCGCCAAGTTCGTGAAGTCCAACGCTATCGTCTATGCACGTGACAACATGACCATCGGCATAGGCGCCGGCCAGATGAGCCGCGTTTACTCCGCCAAGATCGCCGGGATCAAAGCCGCGGACGAAGGCCTGGAAGTCAAAGGCTCCGCCATGGCGTCTGACGCTTTCTTCCCGTTCCGTGATGGCATCGATGCCGCCGCAGCGGTGGGCATCAGTTGCGTGATCCAGCCAGGCGGTTCGATCCGCGATGATGAAGTGATTGCCGCCGCCAATGAGCACGGTATCGCGATGATCTTCACCGACATGCGCCACTTCCGCCATTAATCCCTTTTGCCGCGTGCGCTACGGCGCACGCTCTGCGTGGAGCACCTGATGAATATTTTAATTATCGGCAACGGCGGGCGTGAACACGCGCTGGCCTGGAAAGCCGCTCAGTCACCGTTGGCAGATAAAGTCTATGTGGCGCCGGGCAATGCCGGTACCGCATTAGAAAGCAATCTCGAGAACGTCGCGATCTCCGCTACCGATATTCCGGCGCTGGTTGCCTTTGCCCAGAGCCATGACATTGGTCTCACCATCGTCGGGCCGGAAGCGCCGCTGGTGATTGGCGTGGTTGATGCCTTCCAGGCCGCCGGCCTGAAAATCTTTGGGCCATCTCAGGCAGCAGCCCAGCTAGAAGGCTCTAAAGCCTTTACCAAAGACTTCCTGGCGCGTCATAACATCCCAAGCGCCGAGTACCAAAACTTTACCGAGGTTGAACCGGCGCTGGCTTATCTGCGCAGCAAAGGCGCACCTATCGTCATCAAGGCCGACGGCCTGGCCGCAGGCAAGGGCGTAATCGTCGCCATGACGCTGCAGGAAGCCGAAGACGCGGTGCAGGACATGTTGGCCGGTAACGCTTTTGGCGATGCGGGTCACCGTATCGTGATAGAAGAGTTCCTTGAAGGTGAAGAAGCCAGCTTTATCGTGATGGTCGATGGCGAGAACGTGGTGCCGATGGCCACCAGCCAGGATCACAAACGCGTCGGCGACGGTGATACCGGCCCGAACACCGGTGGCATGGGTGCCTACTCCCCGGCACCGGTAGTCACCGATGAAATCCACCAGCGCGCCATGGATCAGGTCATCTGGCCTACCGTACGTGGCATGGCTGCGGAAGGTAATACCTACGTCGGTTTCCTTTACGCCGGGTTGATGATCTCCGCCGACGGCCAGCCGAAGGTGATTGAGTTCAACTGCCGCTTTGGCGATCCGGAGACGCAGCCGATCATGCTGCGCCTGCGTTCTGATCTGGTCGAGCTGTGTCTGGCCGGTGCGGAAGGCAAGCTGGGCGAGAAAACGTCCGAGTGGGATGAACGTCCTGCGCTAGGCGTAGTGTTGGCAGCCGGTGGCTATCCGGGTGATTACAACAACGGTGAAGTCATCCAAGGTCTGCCACAGCAGGAAAGTGCCGACGGTAAAGTGTTCCACGCCGGTACCCGCATGCAGGGCAATGACGTGGTCACCAGCGGTGGACGCGTGCTGTGCGTAACCGCACTGGGTGAGTCGGTGGCTCAAGCGCAACAACGCGCCTATCAATTAGCGGAAGGTATTCAGTGGCCGGGGAGTTTCAGCCGCAAAGACATTGGCTACCGTGCGATTGCGCGCGGCAAATGATCTGAACACCGCAACGCTCTTGGGCTCCGCAATGCGGGGCCTTTTTTATAGCTGGTCTTCTTTCGGTTCCCAGCGGCAAAAATCGTCGTTCGCTACCAGCAGCAGTTCACGCCCTTCCGGCGCATCCAACCAGGCTATATTCACCGGCTGGCTGCTATTACGGGCACGTCGCGCGATCCAGGCTTCGGCACTGCTATCCAGATCCGGTTTCAACGTTTGACCATCACAGGTTTGTACTACTCCCTGCTGCCAACGCCCCTGCAGCAGCTTCACCTTACCGGCGCGCAGCGCATTGCTCAGTTCCAGCACGCGTCGTGCCTGATATTGATACAGCGCGATTTCATCGGCGGTCAGTTGTTCACGCCGCGTAGCCAGTTGGCGCTGCATAAAGCTTACTCCGCCGTCATCGGCAAAGCGCAATTGAATGGAGTCTTGATCGCCATCGGCGTCAGTGCGTTTGATTTGGCGCAGCTTGCCGTCTTGATATTCGTACAGCGTGGTAACGGTGCCCGGACCACGATAGGGACTGTAGACGCTCATCAACACCAGCGGGCGGTGCCGCTCGTCATCTTTACGCCACAGGCGCATAACGCCCTGGTCGGCCACATAACCGCTGGCACTAAAGGAAGGAAGATCTGAATGACTGCTGCAGGCGCTCAGGCCAGCGGCAATGCCGATGACCATAAGCGCCTGTCGGATAAACAAAAGGGGCACAATTGCCCCTCTGTTTAATCTTTTCACCAACACGCAGTATTACTTAACTGCGTCTTTCAGTGCTTTACCAGAAACGAACGCAGGCACGTTAGCAGCTGCGATTTTGATTTCTTTACCAGTCTGCGGGTTGCGACCAGTGCGCTCGTTGCGGTGGTTTACCTTGAAAGTACCGAAACCAACCAATTGTACTGCATCACCTTCTTTCAGAGACTCAGTAATAGCAGCCAGGGTGGATTCCAGAGCCAGTTTAGCTTGTGCTTTGGAAAGGTCAGCCTTGTCCGCGATTACATCAATCAGTTGAGTCTTGTTCATAAGTTATCCTTACAGTGTGTTTATCGTTTGCAAAGCATCGAGTGCGACGGATATGCCGATGTACAGCACTCCCTGCATACACGCACCGATAGCCACTTTTTTTCCGCCCCCCAAATGTAGACCAGACAGGGTGCGGATGTGAAGCCTTAAGGCACGACAAATGAGGCGTTAAATCACGTTTTCTTGCCTTATTGCGTTAATTTTATCCCGATATTACTAACCGCGGCCTCGCGGAGGTCAGAACGCAACCCTTTGATCAGTTCTAAATCGCGCTCTTCGCAGTCAGCCAACAGGCGGAAAATTTCCCATTGGATGTCCCATTCTTCCTCTACCGCAGGCAGAACCTTGAGCTCATCGTCGGTCATTTCTTTACCGGCCTGAGTCATTTCCAACATCGCCACGGTGCGAATAGACGTTTCGCTGATGGCGATGGCGTGCTCTAGCGTCTCCCCGCTGAGTCGCGAATGGATCAGTTCCCCTAATGCGATACAGGCGTCAATCGCCGGGTAAACGCCGTAAAGATCGTAATCTTCTGCCGCGGGTATCGCCTCTTCCAACTTCTCCAGCTGGCTGTCAAAGTTGACCTTGGCGTCCTTGACCACCAGAGTTTCCCACACCAAATCCAGAATGCGGCGGTAAATTGCCGGTTCGCCGAACTCGGTTTGCAGGCAGAACATCTGGTAATTCGGATACATACGCTCGCACAAACTGGCCATAAAGGTCAAATGTTGCCAGCTTTCAAGCTTTTCCAGACGTAAATGAATCGGGTTACGTAGCATTATTCACTCTCTTACGCGTTATCTGCGCCGCAGTGTACCCGAAATCGGTCATTGCGACACCTCTGGATGCTGCTGCAGCCAGCGCTGGAAGGCCGGGCGGCGCGAGGCGATGGCATCGGCCCAGCGTGTAGGTTCCGGCAAACGGTAGCCCGCCATGCAACGTTGCACCCACGCCAGTGCACTGTCGGCGCCAACGCGATGGCCGGTGGAGATAAACAACGGATTACAGCGCGCCTTACTGCGCCATACCCAACCCAGTTGCTCGCCTTTGTCCTCCAGCGGTGCCAGCGCATCTGTAGCCTCGTCCAGCGGGGCGAACTTACCGCACAGGCGCTTTTTGGCTACGCCAATGGTCGGCACGTTGACCAGCAGGCCAAAATGGCTGGCTACGCCCAGACGGCGCGGATGCGAAATGCCATGGCCGTCAACCAGCACCAGATCCGGCTTTTGATGCAGTTGCTCCCAGGCTGCGAGCAACGCTGGGTATTCACGGAACGATAAGAAACCGGGGATATAGGGCATGGTGGTGGCCACTCGTGCCACCTGGTATTCCACCAGCTCCAGCGACGGATAGCGCAGGATGGCGATAGCGGCGCGAGTCACCGCGCCCTCCTGCTCAAAGCCCACGTCGGCACCGGCGATAAAGGTCGGTGGAACGACCAGGAAATCATCCTGGCGAATGACTTCGGAGGCGCGCAGCCGTTGTTCTGCACGCAGGGCTTGAGTATCTATCACATCCAATCCTTAACGATGGTATTTCCCCGACTGCGCGTGGACTGCCTCAACAAAGGCACCGGCGTTTTCCGGCGGCACGTCCTGATGAATACCGTGCCCCAGGTTGAACACATGGCCTTCGCCGTGGCCGAAACCAGCCAGAATGGTTTCCACTTCCTGGCCGATGCGCTCCGGTGACGCATACAGCATCGAAGGGTCCATGTTGCCCTGCAGTGCCACTTTGTCGCCCACGCGGCGGCGTGCATCGGCAATATCGGTCGTCCAGTCAAGACCCAGTGCGTCACAACCGGTTGCCGCCATCGCCTCCAGCCACTGGCCGCCACCTTTGGTGAACAGCGTGACCGGCACACGGCGACCTTCGTTTTCACGCAGCAGGCCGTCAACAATCTTGTGCATGTAATGCAGTGAGAACTCGCGGTAGTCACGACCGGTCAGCACGCCGCCCCAGGTATCGAACACCATCACCGACTGCGCGCCGGCTTTAATCTGGGCGTTAAGATACAAAATGACGCTGTCTGCCAGCTTATCCAACAGCAGGTGCAACGTCGCCGGCTCGGCGTACATCATTTTTTTCAGTTTGGTGAAGGCCTTGCTGCTACCGCCTTCCACCATATAGGTCGCCAGCGTCCACGGACTGCCTGAGAAACCGATCAGCGGCACTTCGCCCTTCAGCTCGCGACGGATGGTACGAACTGCGTTCATCACATAACCCAGCTCCACTTCCGGGTCGAACGCCGGTAGCTTGTCGACATCGGCACGACTGGTGATAGGCGAGGAGAAACGCGGACCTTCACCGGTTTCGAAATACAGGCCCAGCCCCATGGCATCGGGAATGGTGAGGATATCGGAGAACAGGATCGCCGCGTCCAGCGGGAAACGGCGCAGCGGCTGCAGCGTGACTTCACAAGCCAGCTCCGCGTTCTTGCATAGCGACATGAAATCCCCGGCCTGGGCGCGGGTGGCCTTGTACTCCGGCAAATAACGACCGGCCTGACGCATCATCCATACAGGGGTCACATCCACCGGCTGACGCAGCAGTGCGCGCAGGTAGCGATCGTTCTTCAACTCATTCATTTATGGGGCTCCCTTATTCATCTGCCGGTATTGTAGCGATTTATTGCTCACGGCATAAGGCTACGGTGTCCTCTATCAGGCGACGCGCTACCGTGCCGGGCGGCGGTAATAGCGGCAACCGATCGTAGCGGTACCAACCGGCGTTAAGCAGCTCTTTCGGATCGTGACGGATCTCGCCGCGGTGGTAATCGGCCATAAAGGCCATCATCAACGAGTGCGGGAACGGCCAGGGTTGTGAGGTGACATAACGCAGGTTTTTGATTTCAATATTACTTTCTTCCATCACCTCGCGTGCGGCCGCCTGCTCCAGCGTTTCGCCAACCTCGACAAAGCCGGCCAGTACGGTATGAATACCGCCGCGATGGCGCACATGTTGTGCCAGCAGGATCTCATCGTCACGCCGAATGGCAACGATCACGCAGGGGGCGATCTGCGGGTAGTAACGTTCCCGACAGTGACCGCACAGGCAGGCACTTTCGGTGCGGCTGAGATGCATTTCATGCCCGCAGTAACCGCAGTAGCGATGGGAACGGTAAAACTCGGCCAGTTGTACGCCCCGTCCGGCAAGCTGGAACAGCCCGCGATCCAGTTCTAACAGTTGGCGTACCGATCCCATCTCCTGCGGCATTGCGTGGCGCACCAGCCAGACCGGCAATCCTTCCCATTCGCCAATAACACGAGCCATTCTTCCCAGCAGGGAAAATGACGCGGCCAAACCGCACGGCAATTCACCGTTCGGTAACCAAAGTTTGCTTTCATGGCTGACGATCCACCAGCCATTTTCATTACCCGTTAATGCAAGTTCCATATCGTTGTTGCACAACCTCAGCTTCACTGGCACTCTACAAATCGGCCTTGTTACATTTTAATAACTTACTGTTACGTTTTATTACTTACGGAGTCAAACATGCTCAACCGTTTGGAAAGCCTGACTCAGCGCGTTGGTGGTAGTAATGAATTAGTAGATCAATGGCTTCAGGCACGCAAGCAGTTGCTGGTCGCCTATTGTGCCCTAGTGGGCATTAAACCTAACAAAGAAAAGCATACGCCGCTGAATGAAAAAGCGCTGGAGAACTTTTGCCATAATCTGGTGGATTATCTCTCCGCCGGCCATTTTCATATCTATGACAGAATAATCAAGCAAGTGGAAGGCGCATCCAGTCCGAAAATGTCTCTGGCGGTCAACATCTATCCCAAGCTGTGGGCCAATACCGAGCAGATCATGGCTTTCCACGATCGCTATACCGAAGTGGATATCGATCAGGACCTGTGTCTGGAATTACATCAGGCGTTATCCGATATCGGTGAAACGCTGGCGGCTCGTTTTACCCTTGAAGACAGGCTGATCCAACTGGCGGCGGAAACCTGGCAGCAGGCTGAGCCGGACAAAACGCTGGATCCAGCCGGCTAAAATTTTGTAGTCTTTTTTATTATCCCTCCTATACTGGAGGGCATCTTGTCGGAGTGCCTAGCGCCTGATTTGTTCATCAAATTGGCCAGGCTGAGACCGTTAATTCGGGATCCGCGGAACCTGATCGGGTTAATACCCGCGAAGGGAACAAGAGTAATCTATCGCCACAGGCAGGTGACCCCGATTTGGGATAATCCCGCTTTGCCGGCTAGCATCATTACTCCCTCCGAGCTCCAGACAAGCAACTTTCCCAACCCAACACACTGGTAGGAACTTGCTATGTCTAACGTTAACAAACCCCGCGCTCGTAAAGAGCAACGCGAAGAAGCCCAGCAGTTTATCAACACCCTGCAAGGCGTTTCCTTCCCCAATTCACGCCGGATCTATCTGCAGGGCTCACGTAGTGATCTGCAGGTACCAATGCGTGAAATTCAGCTCAGCCCGACGCTGATCGGTGGCGATAAGGACAACCCGAAGTACGAGCCAAACGAAGCGATTCCGGTGTACGACACTGCCGGCCCTTACGGTGACCCCCAATCAGAACTCAACGTGCATAGCGGCCTGGCGAAGCTACGCGCCGGTTGGATCGCTGAACGTGGCGATACCGAAGCGCTCAAGGGTGTCAGTTCAGGTTTCACCCAGCAGCGCCTGGCCGATGAAGGCCTGGATCACCTGCGCTTTGAACATTTGCCGTTGCCACGCAAGGCACAGCCGGGCCAATGCGTGACCCAGTTGCACTACGCGCGTGCTGGCACCGTCACCCCAGAAATGGAATTTATCGCCATTCGCGAAAACATGGGGCGCGAGCGCATCCGTGGCGAGGTATTACGCCACCAGCATCCTGGCCAAAGTTGGGGGGCCAACCTGCCGGAGAACATCACGCCGGAATTCGTTCGCCAGGAAGTCGCCGCCGGGCGCGCCATCATCCCCGCCAATATCAACCACCCGGAATCCGAACCGATGATCATCGGCCGTAACTTCCTGGTGAAGGTTAACGCCAACATCGGCAACTCGGCGGTGACCTCCTCGATCGAGGAAGAGGTCGAGAAACTGGTATGGTCCACCCGCTGGGGCGCGGATACCGTGATGGATCTGTCTACCGGCCGCTATATCCACGAAACCCGCGAATGGATCCTGCGTAACAGCCCGGTGCCAATTGGCACGGTGCCTATCTATCAGGCGCTGGAAAAGGTGAACGGCGTGGCGGAAAACCTCACCTGGGAAATGTTCCGCGATACGCTGCTGGAGCAGGCGGAGCAAGGGGTTGACTACTTCACCATTCACGCTGGCGTGCTGCTGCGCTACGTGCCGATGACCGCCAAACGCCTGACCGGTATCGTTTCCCGCGGCGGTTCGATCATGGCCAAATGGTGCCTGTCACATCATCAGGAAAACTTCCTGTACCAGCACTTCCGCGAAATCTGTGAGATTTGCGCCGCCTATGACGTTTCTCTTTCCCTCGGCGACGGCCTGCGGCCGGGCTCAATTCAGGACGCCAACGACGAGGCACAGTTCGCCGAACTGCACACTTTGGGTGAGTTGACCAAAATTGCCTGGGAATATGATGTGCAGGTGATGATCGAAGGCCCTGGCCACGTGCCGATGCAGATGATCCGCCGCAACATGACCGAGGAGCTGGAGCACTGCCACGAAGCACCATTCTATACTCTTGGCCCACTGACCACCGATATCGCTCCGGGTTATGATCACTTTACCTCCGGCATCGGGGCCGCAATGATCGGCTGGTTCGGCTGCGCCATGCTGTGTTACGTCACGCCAAAGGAGCATCTCGGGCTGCCGAACAAAGAGGACGTCAAGCAGGGGCTGATCACCTACAAAATTGCCGCTCACGCCGCCGACCTGGCAAAAGGCCACCCCGGTGCGCAAATCCGCGATAACGCCATGTCCAAGGCACGCTTCGAATTCCGCTGGGAAGACCAGTTCAATCTGGCGCTCGATCCAGCCACTGCTCGCGCTTATCACGACGAAACCCTGCCGCAAGAGTCCGGCAAAATCGCCCACTTCTGCTCTATGTGCGGGCCAAAATTCTGCTCGATGAAAATTTCGCAGGAAGTTCGCGACTATGCCGCCGCGCAGGAAGCGGCCAAACCGATAGCAGTGCAGCTAACCGGCATGGAAAAGATGTCGGCCGAGTTCCGCTCACGCGGCAGCGAGCTGTACCACAGCGCCGGTAACCTGCAAGAGGAATTAAGCAATGACTGATATCACCACGCCCTTCCCCGCCACGCCTCACAAGTTGGGGTTATACCCGGTGGTCGACAGCGTTGAATGGATTGCCCGTTTGCTGGACGCAGGCGTCACTACCCTTCAACTGCGGATTAAGGATCTGCCGGATGAACAGGTCGAGGACGACATTGCCGCCGCTATTGCCCTCGGCAAGCGCTACAACGCCCGATTGTTTATCAACGACTACTGGCAACTGGCGATTAAGCACGGTGCCTATGGCGTACATCTCGGCCAGGAGGATTTGGATACTACCGATTTGGCCGCCATTCACCGCGCCGGGCTACGTTTGGGGGTTTCCACCCATGACGATAGTGAACTGGCCCGCGCCATTGCGGTAAAACCTTCCTATATCGCACTGGGGCATATTTTTCCGACGCAAACCAAAGACATGCCTTCTGCCCCACAGGGTCTGGTGGAGCTGAAACGCCATATCGCCGGGCTGAGTGACTACCCAACGGTGGCGATCGGCGGGATCAGTATCGATCGCGTGGCGGCAGTGCTGGATTGTGGCGTCGGTAGCGTCGCCGTGGTCAGCGCCATTACCCAGGCCCCGGACTGGCGCGCAGCGACTGCACAGCTGCTGCAACTGATCGAAGGCAAGGAGTGATGCCATGTTGAGCGATCAAGAGTTCCTGCGCTACAGCCGCCAGTTGCTGCTGGAAGACATCGGCCCCGCGGGCCAGGAGAAACTAAAACAGTCGACGGCACTGATCGTCGGGTTGGGGGGGTTAGGCTCCCCCGCCTCGCTTTATCTGGCCGCCGCCGGTGTCGGCACCCTGCTGCTGGCCGATGACGATAGGCTGCACGTCACCAATTTGCAGCGTCAGATCCTCTATCGCAGCAGCGACGTTTCCCAAAGCAAAGCCGCTCTGGCAAAGCACCAGCTACAGGCGCTGAACCCGATGGTCGAATCCATTGCGCTGGAACAGCGTCTGCAGGGGGAAGTGTTACAGCGCGCCGTACAACGCGCCGATTTAATTTTGGACTGTAGCGATAACATGGAAACCCGCCATGCGGTGAACGCCGCCTGCATCCAGGCCGGTAAACCGCTGATCAGCGGCAGTGCGGTGGGTTTCAGCGGTCAGCTGCTGGTGATAGAACCTCCCTATGCCCACGGCTGCTATGCCTGCCTGTATCCGGAACAAACTGAACCCCAACGCAACTGCCGTACCGCTGGCGTACTCGGCCCGGTGGTCGGCGTCATTGGCACGCTGCAAGCGCTGGAAGCGATAAAAATGCTGGCGGGCCTGCCTTCCGCCATCAGCGGCAAACTGCGGCTGTTCGATGGCAAACAACAAAGCTGGAGCACCTTGCAACTCAGTCAGGCCAGCACCTGTCCGGCGTGCGGAGGGACAGCATGAAAATTCGGCTTAATGACCAGCCGCTGGAGCTGGCACAACCGCTGAGCGTCAGCGCCCTGCTCGAGCAACTGGAACGCCAGCAGCCGGGCACGGCACTGGCTATCAACCAAATCATCATCCCGCGCACCGACTGGGCTAACCACCTGGTGCAAGACGGCGATGACATTCTGCTGTTTCAAGCGATCGCCGGAGGCTGACATGCTACAAATCGCCGATACCACTTTTACCTCACGCCTGTTTACCGGCACCGGTAAATTCGCCACCCCAACGCTGATGCTGGAGGCATTACAGGCCTCCGGCTCGCAGCTGGTCACCATGGCAATGAAGCGTGTTGACCTGCGCGGCGGTAATGACGCCATTCTGGCGCCGCTGCAGCAACTGGGCGTACGCCTGTTGCCGAATACTTCCGGCGCCAAGACCGCGGCAGAAGCGGTGTTCGCCGCCCGGTTGGCCCGTGAGGCGCTTGGCACCCACTGGGTGAAACTGGAAATCCATCCCGATGTGAAATACCTGCTGCCGGACCCGATCGAAACCCTGAAGGCGGCGGAAATATTGGTGAAAGAAGGTTTTGTGGTGCTGCCTTACTGCGGTGCCGATCCGGTGTTGTGTAAACGCCTGGAGGAAGCGGGCTGTGCCGCGGTCATGCCGCTGGGCGCGCCTATTGGTTCCAACCGTGGGCTGCGCACCCGCGACTTCCTGGAGATCATTATCGAGCAGGCCAGGGTGCCGGTGGTGGTCGACGCCGGCATCGGTGCGCCAAGCCATGCGCTGGAAGCCATGGAACTGGGTGCCGATGCCGTGTTGGTGAATACCGCAATCGCCGTGGCGCGCGACCCGGTGCAGATGGCACGGGCCTTTCGCCTGGCGCTTGAGGCCGGCGAACTGGCACGTCAGGCGGGATTGGGCAGCAGTCAGCGTAATGCGGTTGCCTCCAGCCCGTTGACCGCTTTTCTCAGCCAGACAGGGGAGACATTGTGATGGCTGATGATTTCAGTAGCCGCTGGCAACAGTTGGATTGGGACGATATCTCGCTGCGTATTAACAGTAAAACGGCGCGTGATGTCGAGCATGCGCTAAATGCGGAAAAACTGTCGCGAGAAGACTTTATGGCACTGATTTCCCCTGCCGCCGCGTCCTATCTGGAGCCACTGGCGCAGCGTGCGCAGCAGATGACGCGTCAACGTTTTGGCAACGTGGTCAGCTTCTACGTGCCGCTGTACCTGTCCAATCTGTGCGCCAACGACTGCACCTACTGCGGCTTTTCGATGAGCAACCGCATCAAGCGTAAAACCCTGGATGCCGCCGAGATCGAACGTGAGTGTCTGGCGATTAAGGCGTTGGGCTTTGAGCATTTGCTGTTGGTCACCGGTGAACACCAGACCAAGGTCGGCATGGACTATTTCCGCCAGCACGTTCCCGCGATCCGCCGCCATTTCAGCTCGCTGATGATGGAAGTACAACCGCTGGAGCAGCAAGAGTACGCCGAATTAAAGGCTCTGGGGTTGGATGGCGTGCTGGTGTATCAGGAAACCTATCATCCCGCGACCTACCTGCAGCATCATCTGCGCGGCCAGAAACAGGACTTTCACTGGCGGTTGGCCACACCGGATCGCCTGGGCCGCGCCGGGATCGACAAGATCGGCCTCGGGGCCCTGATCGGGCTTTCCAACAGTTGGCGTACCGACTGCTATATGCTGGCTGAACACCTGTTCTACCTGCAACAAACTTACTGGCAGAGCCGCTACTCGATCTCGTTCCCGCGCCTGCGCCCTTGTGCCGGAGGTATCGAACCGGCGTCAATCATGAGTGAACCGCAATTGGTGCAGCTAATCTGTGCCTTCCGGCTGTTCGCCCCCGACGTGGAGCTGTCTTTGTCGACGCGTGAGTCGCCGTTTTTCCGCGATCATATGATCCCGGTGGCGATCAACAGCGTCAGCGCCGGCTCCAAAACCCAGCCTGGCGGCTATGCCGACGATGTGCCGCCGGAGCTGGAACAGTTTGAACCGCACGATGGCCGAACCCCACAGCAGGTGGCACAAGCCATCAGCGACGCTGGTTTACAGCCGGTGTGGAAAGACTGGGACGGCTACCTGGGGCGCAGCCCGCAGTAATCTGCAAGCCTTGCAACGCCGTTGAAAAAACGAGGGAAGCGTTGCGCAGAAGCTATCGACACCGCTGGCGGGGCAGATCAGCCCCGCTATAGTGGCGATGCTGGTTGCCAAACCCGGTGCCAGCCGGAGCCGTCACCTACCAGACGGTTTCGCCTTACCCTCTCCCGGATCACGTCGGATTACCCTCCCGCGTGACTCCGGGACCTCAGAATGTTGATGCCCCCTGTAACTCCTCACCCGGCCCGGTTCGCAGGCAAAAAAAAACCGCCCCCGAAGGAGCGGTTTATCTGGTCAGGGCCCGGCAATGCCGAACCCCAAGGCGCATTCAACGATTAATCGTTGTTGCCGCCACCCAGGTTGCCTGCATTGAGCAGTTCAGCCAGGTTAGCCGTTGCTTCTTCCGCGCTCACCTGCGGAACAACTGGCGTTTCACCCTGTGCTTTACGGCGCATGCGGTCCTGATGATAAGCGTAACCGGTACCGGCTGGGATCAGACGGCCCACGATGACGTTCTCTTTCAGGCCACGCAGTTCATCACGCTTACCGGCAACAGCCGCTTCGGTCAGAACGCGCGTCGTTTCCTGGAACGATGCTGCGGAGATGAAGGACTCGGTCGCCAAGGAAGCCTTGGTGATACCCAGCAGATCGCGTGAGAAGGTTGCCTCGATTTTGCCTTCAGCAGCAAGCTGACGGTTGGCAATCTTAACGCGAGACACTTCAGCCTGCTCGCCTTCCAGGAACTCGGTGCCACCAGCGCTAACGATGGTGCCTTTACGCAGCATCTGACGAACGATAACTTCAATGTGTTTATCGTTAATCTTAACGCCTTGCAGACGGTAAACTTCCTGCACTTCGTTGGTGATGTAGCGAGTAACCGCATGCACACCACGCAGACGCAGAATGTCGTGTGGAGATTCTGGGCCGTCAGAAACAACGTCACCACGTTCCACAACTTCACCTTCGAACACGTTGAGCTGACGCCATTTTGGAATCATCTCTTCGTACGCATCGCTGCCGTCCAGTGGAGAGATTACCAGGCGACGTTTGCCTTTGGTCTCTTTACCGAACGAGATAATCCCGCTGATTTCAGCCAGGATTGCCGGCTCTTTCGGACGACGTGCTTCGAACAGATCCGCAACGCGTGGTAGACCACCGGTAATATCCTTGGTACCGCCGGATTCCTGAGGAATACGCGCCAGGGTATCACCCGCACCGATCTGAATGCCGTCTTCCAGCTGTACAATCGCTTTACCTGGCAGGAAGTATTGAGCAGGCATATCAGTACCTGGGATCAATACGTCGTCGCCTTTGGCATCAACGATTTTCAGTGCCGGACGCAGGTCTTTACCGCTACCGGTACGCTCTGCGCTGTCCAGTACTACCAGAGAAGACAAACCGGTCAGTTCGTCGGTCTGGCGGGTAATGGTCTGGCCGTCAACCATATCAGCGAAGCGGATGAAACCACTCACTTCGGTGATAACTGGCATGGTGTGCGGATCCCAGTTAGCAACGGTTTCGCCGCCGTTAACTTCCATACCGTCGCCTTTGCCCATCACGGAACCGTAAGGCACTTTGTAGCGTTCTTTAGTACGGCCGAATTCGTCGATCAGCTTCAGTTCGGTGTTACGAGAGGTGATCACCAGCTTGCCTGCGGCGTTCATTACGAACTTCACATTGCTCAGCTTCAGAGTACCCTTGTTTTTCACCTGGATGCTGGATTCAGCAGCCGCACGAGATGCCGCACCACCGATGTGGAACGTACGCATCGTCAGCTGTGTACCCGGCTCACCGATTGACTGTGCCGCGATAACGCCGATAGCTTCGCCTTTGTTGATGATGTGACCACGTGCCAGGTCGCGACCATAGCAGTTTGCACACACACCAAAGTCGGTTTCACAGCTAACGACGGAACGGACTTTAACGCTGTCGACAGAGTTTTCTTCCAACAGGTCACAAGTCTTCTCGTGCAGCAGGGTGTTACGTGGCACCAGGATATCAGCCGTACCCGGCTTGATGATATCTTCTGCTGTCACACGACCCAGAACACGTTCGCGCAGTGGCTCTTTAACGTCACCACCTTCGATAACCGGAGTCATCATGATGCCGTTGTGAGTACCACAGTCGTCCTCGGTAACCACCAGATCCTGCGCCACGTCAACCAGACGACGGGTCAGATAACCGGAGTTAGCCGTTTTCAGTGCGGTATCCGCCAAACCTTTACGAGCACCGTGCGTGGAGATGAAGTACTGGAGTACGTTCAGACCTTCACGGAAGTTCGCGGTGATTGGCGTTTCAATGATGGAACCATCCGGCTTGGCCATCAGGCCACGCATACCGGCCAGCTGACGAATCTGTGCTGCAGAACCACGCGCACCGGAGTCGGCCATCATAAAGATACTGTTGAAGGAAACCTGCTGTTCAACAACACCGTCACGGTTGACGACGTCTTCAACAGACAAGTTTTCCATCATTGCCTTGGCAACACGTTCGTTCGCTGCGGCCCAGATATCGATCACTTTGTTGTAGCGTTCGCCGGCGGTAACCAAACCAGACTGGAACTGCTCCTGGATTTCGGCAACTTCGGTTTCTGCTTCTTCGATGATCTCTGCTTTCTTGGCAGGGATTACCATGTCATCGATACCTACTGACGCGCCTGAACGGGCAGCGTAAGCAAAACCGGTGTACATGATCTGGTCAGCAAAGATAACGGTCGGCTTCAGGCCCAGGATGCGGTAACAGGTGTTCAGCATCTTGGAGATAGCTTTCTTGCCCAAAGGCTGGTTAACGATCGAATACGGCAGACCGCGCGGTACGATCATCCACAGGATGGCGCGACCAACGGTAGTGTCGACGATCGAGGTCTGGTGTACAGACTCGCCTTCGGTGTTTTTGATCTCTTCGGTGATACGCACCTTGACACGCGCATGCAGAGAAGCCAGACCGGCGCGGTAAATACGCTCCGCTTCTTTCGGGCCACTCAACACCATGCCTTCGCCTTTGGCGTTAACACAGTCACGGGTCATGTAGTACAGACCCAATACAACGTCCTGAGAAGGAACGATGATTGGCTCGCCGTTCGCTGGTGACAGGATGTTGTTGGTAGACATCATCAGCGCACGCGCTTCCAGCTGAGCTTCAAGCGTCAGTGGAACGTGTACTGCCATCTGGTCACCATCGAAGTCGGCGTTGTATGCCGCACAAACCAGCGGGTGCAGCTGGATAGCCTTACCTTCGATCAGAACCGGTTCAAACGCCTGGATACCCAAACGGTGCAGGGTTGGTGCACGGTTCAGCAGTACCGGGTGTTCGCGGATAACTTCGTCCAGGATGTCCCAAACGACAGCTTCTTCGCGCTCAACCATTTTCTTGGCGGCTTTGATGGTGGTGGCCAGGCCACGCAGCTCCAGCTTGCCGTAGATGAACGGTTTGAACAGCTCCAGTGCCATTTTCTTAGGCAGACCGCACTGATGCAGGCGCAGGTATGGACCTACGGTGATTACAGAACGACCAGAGTAGTCAACACGTTTACCCAACAGGTTCTGACGGAAGCGACCCTGCTTACCTTTGATCATATCGGCCAAAGATTTCAGAGGACGCTTGTTGGAACCGGTGATCGCACGACCGCGACGGCCGTTATCCAGCAGGGCATCTACCGCTTCTTGCAGCATACGCTTTTCGTTGCGCACGATGATGTCAGGCGCAGCCAGATCCAGCAGGCGTTTCAGACGGTTGTTACGGTTGATCACGCGGCGATACAGATCGTTCAGATCTGAAGTCGCGAAACGACCCCCATCCAACGGCACCAGCGGACGCAGATCCGGTGGCAGTACCGGCAGCACGGTCAGGATCATCCACTCTGGCTTGTTGCCAGACTGTACGAACGCTTCCAGCAGCTTGATACGCTTGGTCAGCTTCTTACGCTTGGTTTCGGAGTTGGTTTCGTTCAGCTCTTCGCGCAGAGTTTCACACTCTTGCTCCAGATCCATGTTTTTCAACAGGGCCTGAATAGCTTCCGCACCCATCTTGGCGTCGAATTCATCACCGAACTCTTCCAGCGCATCCAGATACTGCTCTTCAGTCAGGATCTGACGACGCTCGAGGTTAGTCATACCGCCTTCGATAACCACATAGGATTCGAAGTACAGTACACGTTCGATGTCACGCAGCGGCATATCCAGCAGCAAACCGATGCGGGATGGCAGCGATTTCAGGAACCAGATGTGCGCAGTTGGTGAAGCCAGCTCGATGTGCCCCATACGCTCACGGCGTACTTTGGTCTGGGTCACTTCAACGCCGCACTTCTCACAAATCACGCCGCGGTGTTTTAAGCGCTTGTACTTACCGCACAGGCACTCGTAGTCTTTTACCGGCCCAAAGATACGGGCGCAGAAAAGGCCGTCACGTTCTGGTTTGAACGTACGGTAGTTAATGGTTTCCGGCTTCTTGACTTCGCCGAACGACCAGGAACGGATCATGTCTGGCGATGCCAGAGCAATCTTGATCGCGTCAAACTCTTCGGTCTTGGTTTGCGCTTTCAGAAACTTTAATAAGTCTTTCACGGATTGGCTCCTGTCGGAGTTAAACCTGTTGGGCGCACGCTGACAAATCGCGCGCCCGTGTGACCTGAACAACCACCCTCAGGCTCCCTAAGGCCGGGAGCCTGAGCCGGAAAAACGATTACTCGCCTTCCAGTTCGATGTTGATACCGAGCGAGCGGATTTCTTTCAACAGTACGTTGAAGGACTCCGGCATGCCTGGTTCCATGCGGTGATCGCCATCCACGATGTTTTTGTACATCTTGGTACGGCCGTTAACGTCATCCGACTTAACGGTGAGCATTTCCTGCAGGGTATAAGCTGCGCCGTATGCTTCCAGTGCCCACACTTCCATCTCACCGAAGCGTTGACCACCGAACTGCGCCTTACCACCCAGCGGCTGCTGAGTAACCAAGCTGTAAGAACCGGTTGAACGGGCGTGCATTTTATCGTCAACCAAGTGGTTCAATTTCAGCATGTACATATAGCCAACGGTAACCTGGCGCTCAAATTGCTCACCGGTACGGCCATCGAACAGCGTAATCTGACCCGAGGTTGGGATCCCGCCCATTTCCAGCAATTGCTTGATTTCACTCTCTTTCGCACCATCAAACACCGGCGTTGCGATTGGCATACCTTTTTTCAGGTTCTCTGCCAGACGCAGTACTTCGTCGTCGGTGAAGGTGTTCAGGTCAACTTTCTGGCAGACATCGTCGCCCAGATCGTAAGCCTTCTGAATGAACTCACGCAGCTTGGCCACTTCCTGATGCTGCTTCAGCATTTGGTTGATCTTCTCACCAATGCCTTTCGCAGCCATACCCAGGTGGGTTTCCAGGATCTGACCGATGTTCATACGTGATGGTACGCCCAACGGGTTCAGTACGATGTCAACCGGCGTGCCGTTTTCATCGTAAGGCATATCTTCGATCGGGTTGATCTTGGAGATAACACCCTTGTTACCGTGGCGGCCTGCCATCTTGTCACCCGGTTGGATCTGACGCTTAACAGCCAGATAAACCTTAACGATTTTCAGCACGCCTGGTGCCAGATCATCGCCCTGGGTGATCTTACGACGCTTGGCGTCCAGCTTCTTCTCGAAGTCGGATTTCAGCTCGTCGTACTGCTCTGCCAACTGTTCCAGCTGGTTTTGCTTTTCTTCGTCGGTCAGGCCCAGTTCCAGCCAGCGATCGCGTGGCAGTTTGCTCAGCTTTTCAGCTTCAACACCGCCGGCAACCAGCACCGCGTGGATACGTGCGAACAGACCAGCTTCCAGGATCTGCAGTTCTTCAGTCAGGTCTTTTTTCGCCTGCTTCAGCTGCATCTCTTCGATTTCCAACGCACGCTTGTCTTTTTCCACGCCATCGCGGGTAAAGACCTGCACGTCGATAATCGTACCGGAAACGCCGTTTGGTACGCGCAGAGAGGAGTCTTTAACGTCAGACGCCTTCTCACCGAAGATCGCACGCAGCAGCTTCTCTTCTGGCGTCAGCTGGGTTTCACCTTTTGGTGTTACCTTACCAACCAGAATGTCGCCACCGGTCACTTCAGCACCGATATACACGATACCGGACTCATCCAGTTTGGAGAGCGCAGCTTCACCCACGTTAGGGATGTCGGCAGTGATCTCTTCAGGCCCCAACTTGGTGTCGCGAGACACACATGCCAGTTCCTGGATGTGGATGGTAGTGAAGCGATCTTCCTGAACGACACGCTCGGACACCAAGATGGAGTCTTCGAAGTTGTAGCCGTTCCATGGCATGAATGCCACGCGCATGTTCTGGCCCAGCGCCAGTTCACCCAGGTCAGTGGATGGGCCATCTGCCAGCACGTCGCCGCGCTCGATTGGCTCACCCAGATTCACACACGGCATCTGGTTGATGCAGGTGTTCTGGTTAGAACGGGTGTACTTGGTCAGGTTATAAATATCGATACCTGCTTCGCCCGCGAGCATCTCGTCTTCGTTAACTTTAATAACGATACGGGAAGCATCCACGTACTGGATCACACCGCCACGTCGAGCTACGGCAGTAACACCGGAGTCAACAGCTACAGCACGTTCCATACCGGTACCTACCAGCGGCTTGTCAGCACGCAAGGTTGGAACCGCCTGACGTTGCATGTTCGCACCCATCAATGCACGGTTGGCGTCATCGTGTTCCAGGAATGGAATCAGTGAAGCACCAACGGATACAACCTGCTGGGTTGATACGTCCATATAGTCAACCTGGTCGCGGCTGAACAGGCTTGATTCGCCTTTGCTACGACAGGTGACCAGGTCTTCTACGAAGCGGCCGTCATCATCCAGGTTGGAGTTCGCCTGAGCGATAACGAAGTTGCCTTCTTCAATAGCAGACAGATAGTTGATTTCATCGGTAACCAGGCCGTCACGCACGCGGCGGTACGGAGTTTCCAGGAAGCCATACTCGTTGGTCTGTGCGTACACGGACAAGGAGTTGATCAGACCGATGTTTGGACCTTCCGGCGTTTCGATTGGGCACACGCGACCGTAGTGAGTCGGGTGTACGTCTCGAACTTCAAAGCCGGCACGTTCACGGGTCAGACCGCCTGGGCCCAATGCAGAGATACGACGTTTGTGCGTAATCTCGGACAACGGGTTGTTCTGGTCCATAAACTGAGACAGCTGGCTGGAGCCGAAGAACTCTTTCACCGCCGCCGAAATCGGCTTGGCGTTGATCATGTCCTGTGGCATCAGAGTGTCCAGATCGCCCAGGGACAGACGTTCTTTAACCGCACGCTCAACACGCACCAGACCTACACGGAACTGGTTCTCAGCCATTTCGCCGACGGAACGGATACGACGGTTGCCCAAGTGGTCGATATCGTCCACTTCGCCTTTACCGTTACGGATACCGATGAGCTTCTTCATCACTTCGATGATGTCGTCTTTGCTCAGGATGCCCGAACCTTCGATCTCGTCACGCAGCAGAGAACGGTTGAACTTCATACGACCAACCGCAGACAGATCGTAGCGGTCTTCAGAGAAGAACAAGTTCTCAAACAGGTTTTCAGCAGCTTCGCGCGTTGGCGGCTCACCAGGACGCATCATGCGGTAGATTTCTACCAGTGCGCTCAAACGATCGCTGGTTGGATCGACACGTACAGTCTCAGAGATGTATGCACCGTGGTCCAGATCGTTGGTGAACAGCGTTTCGATACGCTTGTGGCCTGACTGGCTCAGTTTGGCCAGCAGATCCAGCGACAGCTCCATGTTGGCTGCGCAGATCAGCTCACCGGTATTGGTATCGATATAGTCCTTCGCGACCACTTTGCCCGCGATGTACTCAACCGGTACTTCAATACTCTGAATTTCGTCTTTTTCGAGCTGACGGATATGACGAGCGGTGATACGACGGCCTTTCTCAATGTAGATCTTGCCGTTGGCTTCGATATCAAACGAAGCAGTCTCACCACGCAGACGTTCTGGAACCAGCTCCATCTGCAGCTTGTTATCACGGATCTCGTAAACTACTTTCGCAAAGAACAGGTCAAGGATCTGCTCAGTGGTGTAGTTCAATGCACGCAGAATGATGGTCGCAGGCAATTTACGGCGACGGTCAATACGCACAAACAGGTTGTCTTTCGGGTCAAACTCGAAATCCAGCCATGAACCGCGGTAAGGGATGATACGTGCGTTATACAGCACTTTACCCGAAGAGTGGGTTTTACCCTTATCGCTGTCAAAGAATACGCCAGGACTACGGTGAAGCTGAGATACGATAACCCTCTCAGTACCGTTGATCACAAAGGTGCCGTTTTCGGTCATGAGCGGAATTTCGCCCATATAGACTTCTTGTTCCTTGATGTCTTTGACCGTGCCTTCCGGAGCTTCGCGCTCATAGATTACCAGGCGCAGTTTTACGCGCAGCGGTGCAG
Source organism: Serratia sp. S4 (assembly GCF_000347995.1). Classification (NCBI taxonomy): domain Bacteria; kingdom Pseudomonadati; phylum Pseudomonadota; class Gammaproteobacteria; order Enterobacterales; family Yersiniaceae; genus Serratia; species Serratia sp. S4. The sequence goes on along the minus strand of NZ_KB661120.1, from coordinate 299,585 downwards.
AGAACGTCACACCACGGATCTGGCACTCTTTGACGTCGAAGACCGGCTCACCAAGACGGTAGCTAACGTATTGCAGCTCCGAATTGCCACTGTAGCTCTGGATAGGGAAAACAGAACGGAAGGCGGCTTCTAGGCCGTGCTGCCCTTCTGGATCTTGCTCGATAAACTTCTGGAACGAATCAAGCTGGATAGAAAGGAGATATGGTATGTCCAAAACTTGTGGACGCTTACCAAAATCCTTACGAATACGTTTTTTCTCGGTATAGGAGTAAACCATAGGGTTCCTCAGCTCGCTGGAAAGTCGAACCTATTGTCCGTCCGGATATAGGACGGTTCACGCAACACCATTTTGTCGACCGGAAAGCGGGAACACTCTCCGCAATACTCGTTTCTATCACGCTTAAATCATTTCGTTGCGTTGTGCGGCAGATTTTGCTGCGGCAGGGAAGGCAATATATTAAGTCGTCGATAGAAAGAAATATTGGGGTTAGCCAGTAGCCAAACAGTGTGAAACTCTACTGACGCCCTACAGCGCAAAAAGGCTGGTGACCAAAAAGTCACCAGCCATCAGTCTGTTAGTTAAAACAGACTGTACTCAGAAAGCAGTGGCTTATTTAACTTCAACTTCAGCGCCAGCTTCTTCCAGAGCTTTTTTCAGTGCTTCAGCGTCGTCTTTGCTGATGCCTTCTTTCAGTGCTGCTGGTGCAGACTCAACCAGGTCTTTAGCTTCTTTCAGACCCAGGCCAGTTGCGCCACGTACTGCTTTGATTACTGCAACTTTGTTCGCGCCGATACCTTTCAGTACAACGTCGAATTCAGTTTTTTCTTCAACAGCTTCAGCAGCAGCAGCAGGACCTGCAGCTACAGCAGCAGCAGAAACACCGAACTTCTCTTCCATAGCGGCGATCAGTTCAACGATTTCCATTACAGACAGAGCTGCAACGCCTTCGATAATTTGGTCTTTAGTGATAGACATAACAAATGTTCCTAAAATTCAGAAATAGTTTAAATACGTAAGCAACGGATAAGAAAAAGGGCTTATGCCGCTTCTTTCTGATCGCGCAGTGCAGCCAGAGTGCGAACCAATTTGCCGGCAGCGGCTTCTTTCATGGTTGCCATCAGGCGTGCGATTGCTTCATCGTAAGTAGGCAGAGTTGCCAAGCGGTCAATTTGTGCCGCAGGGATCATCTCACCTTCAAAGGCCGCAGCTTTAATCTCGAACTTTGCATTCGCTTTCGCGAAATCTTTGAACAGACGAGCAGCAGCGCCCGGGTGTTCATGAGAAAATGCAATCAAGGTAGGACCGACGAACGTGTCTTTCAGGCATTCGAATGGAGTGCCTTCAACTACGCGACGCATCAGGGTGTTACGAACAACACGCATGTAAACGCCAGCTTCACGACCTGCTTTACGCAGTTCAGTCATTTTATCAACGGTAACGCCACGGGAATCCGCAACAACCGCAGACAGCGCGCCTTTGGCTACTTCGTTGACTTCAGCAACAATCGCTTGTTTGTCTTGAAGATTTAATGCCATTAGCTCTTTGCTCCTGGATTTAGCCGGGGGAAATCCCCGGCACTCACATCACTCAACACCTTGTGATAGATCACGCAGTGAGAGCGTTCAAACACGGTGAGCAGAATCCAGCAAAGACTATTCTTTTATAAAAAGAAAAAATTTCTTTAGGCTCTGTCACCGTCTACGCAGGAAGGATTAAGTACCTCTCGATACACCTGCGGTCTTGGACGGAGGCCTGGATAGGCCAGGCTCCAACCGAAAAATCTTTGTTTCGCTGTGGCTATTGCCAATAGCAAAACCTTGGGGCATAAGATTCTAGACAAATCTTCGCCCCAAGTCAAAGCGATAATCGCAGGGCGATTAGTTCGCTACAGCAGTCAGGCCGCTTTGATCGATAGCAACGCCAGCACCCATGGTGGTGGAGAGGCTAACTTTCTTGATGTACACGCCTTTAGCCTGAGATGGTTTTGCTTTTTTCAGCGCAACCAGCAGAGCTTCCAGGTTTTCTTTCAGCTTGTCTGACTCGAAATCAACCTTACCGATAGTGGTATGGATGATGCCGTTTTTGTCGTTACGATAACGAACCTGACCTGCTTTAGCGTTTTTCACAGCTTCAGCAACGTTCGGAGTAACGGTACCCACTTTCGGGTTTGGCATCAGGCCACGTGGACCCAGGATCTGGCCCAGTTGACCAACAACGCGCATTGCATCAGGAGAAGCAATAACAACGTCGAAGTTCATTTCGCCTTTCTTGATCTGGTCTGCCAGATCTTCCATACCTACCAGCTCTGCGCCAGCAGCTTTAGCTGCTTCAGCGTTAGGGCCCTGAGCAAATACGGCAACGCGAACGGAACGACCGGTGCCGTTTGGCAGAACGGTAGCACCACGAACGTTTTGGTCAGATTTACGAGCGTCGATGCCGAGGTTAACAGCAACGTCAACGCTTTCTACGAATTTAGCGGTGGCCAGCTCTTTCAGCAGAGCAACAGCTTCGGTGATGTCATACTGTTTAGTAGCATCAACTTTGTCACGGATCACGCGCATGCGCTTGGTCAGCTTAGCCATTTCTTAATCCTCCACTACCAGGCCCATGGAACGAGCAGTACCTTCGATGGAGCGAGTCATCGCTTCAACGTTGGAACCAGTCATGTCCGCAGCTTTGGTTTCTGCGATTTCACGTACCTGAGCACTTGTCACTTTACCTACTTTGTCTTTGTTCGGCTTGCCTGAACCAGACTTGATACCAGCCGCTTTTTTCAGCAGAACTGCTGCTGGCGGGGTTTTGGTAACGAAAGTGAAAGAACGGTCAGAATAAACAGTAATAACAACCGGAATCGGCAGACCTTTCTCAACGCTGTCAGTCTTAGCATTGAACGCCTTACAGAATTCCATGATGTTAACACCTTGCTGACCCAGAGCTGGACCAACTGGCGGACTTGGGTTCGCCATACCGGCTGCAACTTGCAGCTTAACGTAGGCTTGTACTTTCTTGGCCATTTACAATTCCTCGGTTTGGGTAATAACGCCTCGCAAAAGGCTCCCCGTGTATCACCTCACTCTAAAGAGCAAGGCCTATAAAAACAAAAGGCGCGAAATTATAGTTCAATTTCGCGCCTCTGACAAGCGGCAAAAGCCACTTATTGCTGATTAATTGATCAGCCTTTCTCAACCTGAGCGAAGTCCAGTTCCACCGGCGTTGCACGGCCAAAGATGGAAACGGAAACTTTCAGGCGACTCTTCTCGTAATCCACTTCTTCAACAACACCGTTGAAGTCAGCGAACGGACCATCGCTAACGCGGACCAATTCACCCGGTTCGAACAGCGTTTTCGGACGCGGCTTATCACCAACCTGCTGCAGGCGGTTCATAATCGCATCGACTTCTTTGTCGCTAATCGGCGCCGGACGGTCAGAAGTCCCGCCGATGAAACCCATTACGCGTGGAACGCTGCGTACCAAGTGCCAGCTGGCATCGTTCATCACCATCTGAACCAGTACATAGCCTGGGAAGAATTTACGTTCACTTTTACGACGTTGGCCGCCACGGATTTCAACAACTTCTTCCGTAGGAACCATGACTTCGCCGAACAGTTCTTCCATATCATGCAGTTTGATGTATTCACGCAGCGATTGCGCTACGCGACCTTCAAAACCGGAAAACGCCTGAACGACGTACCAACGTTTTTTTGGAGCTTCAGACATTTTAGAACCTCAGGCCAGTAATAAACGATACCAGACGGACCAGAATACCATCCAGCCCCCACAGAATCAGTGACATCACGGCAGTTACCGCGGCAACGATCAACGTGGTATGTAGCGTTTCCTGACGAGTTGGCCAGATCACTTTACGTACTTCAGTACGCGCTTCGCGTGCAAACGCAACGGTGGCTTTGCCTTTGGTCGTCATCAGCGCCACAGCGCCTGCAACAGCGATAACCACTACAACGGCCAGCGCGCGTAATGGCAGGCTGAAATCACGGTAGAAATAGTTACCGACAATCGCTACAACCAACAGAACAGCGACGATAAGCCATTTAGCCGTTTCCAGGCCGCGCCCGCTCCCTTGAGCCTCGGTATTCGCACTCATAAACCAACCTGTCACAATGAATTCAGAACAGACAACTTTGCCTCGCACTGCAAGGCAAACCAAACCGATCAGATGCTGCTCGGCAGCATTTCGGTGTTTTACGCTATGACGTATTTCAGTCAATACGCTTTAAGAGCCCATCTCACCAATGATTATGACTGCAAAATCGCTGATGAGATAGGTTCTAGTTCACAGCGTAGAAAAAGGGCATCAAATGATGCCCTTTTACCGCGTGTCGCGTCAAACGTTATCAGCGATTAAGCGATAACTTTGGCAACAACACCAGCGCCAACAGTACGGCCGCCTTCACGGATTGCGAAACGCAGACCGTCGTCCATCGCGATTGGGTGGATCAGGGTGACTTTCATGTTCACGTTATCGCCAGGCATTACCATCTCAACGCCTTCTGGCAGTTCGATGGTACCGGTCACGTCAGTGGTACGGAAGTAGAACTGTGGACGGTAGCCTTTGAAGAATGGAGTATGACGACCACCTTCATCTTTGCTCAGGATGTACACTTCTGAATCGAACTGAGTGTGCGGCTTGATAGAACCTGGTTTAGCCAGTACCTGACCACGTTCGATGTCTTCACGCTTGATACCACGCAGCAGAACACCAACGTTCTCACCAGCACGGCCTTCGTCCAGCAGTTTGCGGAACATTTCAACGCCGGTACAGGTAGACTTAACGGTGTCTTTGATACCAACGATTTCAACTTCTTCGCCAACTTTAACGATACCGCGCTCTACACGACCGGTAACAACAGTACCACGGCCGGAGATGGAGAATACGTCTTCGATTGGCAGCAGGAACGGCTTGTCGATAGCACGCTCTGGTTCTGGGATGTAAGAATCCAGGTAGCCAGCCAGCTCGATGATTTTAGCTTCCCACTCAGCTTCGCCTTCCAGTGCTTTCAGCGCTGAACCACGAACAACCGGCAGGTCATCACCAGGGAAGTCATAAGCAGACAGAAGTTCACGAACTTCCATTTCTACCAGTTCCAGCAGCTCTTCATCATCAACCATGTCGCATTTGTTCATGAATACGATGATGTAAGGAACGCCAACCTGACGACCCAGCAGGATGTGCTCACGGGTCTGAGGCATAGGGCCGTCAGTCGCAGCAACAACCAGGATAGCGCCGTCCATCTGAGCAGCACCGGTGATCATGTTTTTAACGTAGTCGGCGTGCCCTGGGCAGTCAACGTGCGCGTAGTGACGAGTCGGGGTGTCATATTCAACGTGAGAAGTGTTGATGGTGATACCACGAGCTTTTTCTTCTGGCGCGTTATCGATCTGGTCGAAAGCACGTGCAGAACCGCCGTAGGTTTTAGCCAGAACGGTGGTGATTGCTGCAGTCAGGGTAGTTTTACCGTGGTCAACGTGGCCGATAGTACCGACGTTAACGTGCGGTTTTGTACGTTCAAACTTTTCTTTAGACATCGATTGTCCCTCTAAGACACGGATAAATCGGTGGTATCACCACATCAACCAAGCATTTGCCTGTTGAATCCAGAACAGAAAGAAAATCAGGGGGCGAGATTATAAGAAGTGGTGCTGATAGGCAGATTCGAACTGCCGACCTCACCCTTACCAAGGGTGCGCTCTACCAACTGAGCTATATCAGCACATCTTGGAGCGGGCAGTGGGAATCGAACCCACATCATCAGCTTGGAAGGCTGAGGTAATAGCCATTATACGATGCCCGCATCCTGGAACTCGGCTACCTGACTTTTCTGTAGAATTTTTAGGTGGGAGAAGGATTGTTCGTCGCTTAACTCTCACCCTTCGGGCCGGCTGCGCGATGCGCTGCACAACTCGAACCTTGCTGAAGACTTTCGCCTTCCCCTTCCGCAATTTAACCGTTGCGAGTTTATCGCTGGCCAGTTAACTGCCGAAGGCAAGATATGGTGGTGGGGGAAGGATTCGAACCTTCGAAGTCTGTGACGGCAGATTTACAGTCTGCTCCCTTTGGCCGCTCGGGAACCCCACCAGATTTTAACTATTGTGACTTGATTGGTGCCGGCTACCGGAATCGAACTGGTGACCTACTGATTACAAGTCAGTTGCTCTACCAACTGAGCTAAGCCGGCATCAAGTGCAGCGCATTCTAGGTAGACCGGACGGGCTATGCAACAAAAAAATTGCGTTAACTGCACTTTCGCTCACAAATCGCCCAATTTTGCCCACTACCTGGCAATTCACACTGTAAGGCGTGCAAAAATTCATCAATCACAGTCATCACTCCCTACACTGTAATTGTTCTTTTGCCAGTGTCGCCCACATATTTTTCCTAAACAGCAGTTTCACCCCATTCGGCAAGCTGTGAATTGAAGTAAAAATACGCCGAAAGCGACTTCCGCCTACTGCGCGCCGCTTCGCACAATTGAGATAAACTCATACTAATCGCCAACTTTTGCGAAAAAAGTCTACGTCAAAAACGAAGCTGTCTATAATATGCAGCTTGATTATTATCTGGAGTTGGCGTCCGGCGCCTTTCCCAACCTGCGTTAACAGGCAGAATTTGGCTTATGATAAAAAGAGATCAATCTTTAGCGACGCCCTATCTTCAGTTCGATCGTACCCAGTGGGCTGCGTTACGGGATTCGGTGCCGCTGACACTGTCAGAAGAAGAGATTGTTAAACTGAAAGGGATTAACGAAGATCTCTCTTTGGAAGAGGTAGCACAGATTTATCTGCCGCTATCCCGATTGTTGAACTTCTATATCAGTTCGAACCTGCGCCGTCAGGCCGTACTTGAGCAATTTCTCGGTACCGATGGACAAAAAATCCCCTACGTTATCGGCATTGCCGGCAGCGTTGCCGTAGGTAAAAGTACCACGGCACGTTTGCTACAGGCATTGCTTAGCAGTTGGCCGGAACATCGTAGCGTTGAGTTGATCACCACCGACGGTTTCCTGCATCCGAATAAGGTGTTGAACGAACGCGGGCTGATGAAGAAAAAAGGCTTCCCACAGTCTTATGATATGCACAGCCTGGTGAAATTTGTTTCTGAAGTGAAATCAGGCGCTAAGCGCGTGACCGCTCCGGTCTATTCCCATCTGATTTACGATGTTGTTCCCGAAGGGAATAAAGTCATCGAGCAGCCGGATATTCTTATTCTTGAAGGGCTGAACGTATTACAGAGCGGAATGGATTACCCTCACGATCCGCATCGTGTATTTGTTTCTGACTTTGTTGATTTTTCAATATATGTCGACGCACCTGAAGAACTGCTGCAATCCTGGTATATCAATAGATTTCTTAAGTTCCGTCAGGGTGCATTTTCCAATCCTGACTCTTATTTCCATAACTATTCCAAGTTACCTGAACCAGAAGCTATCAATATAGCATCTCAACTATGGAATGAGATTAATGGATTGAATTTACAAGAAAATATCTTACCAACACGCGAACGGGCCAGTCTGATCATGACGAAGAGTGCTAATCACGCGGTTGAAAACGTACGTTTAAGAAAGTAATTTAATAATAAGCAAGGGGCCTACCGGCCCCTTATATTTAATGATGATTACTCGGCGCTTCGTAGAGAGATTTCCCCACCAATGAACGGTTTAATCACACCGTCCTGATCGAGCAATAATGCTCCTTGTTGATCAATGCCTCGTGCTATACCAAAAATTTGTTGTTCACCAATTAACAGTTTAACCGGCCGATCGATAAAGTTGTCCAAAGCACGCCAGCGCGCAATAAATGGCGCTAGACCATCAATCTCAAATTGCCGCAGCGATTGACGCAATTCATTGAGTAAGGTAGCGGCCAATTCATTACGATCGATATTAATCCCCGCCTCCTGCAGGTTTATCCAGCCTTGATTAATCGCATTGGCATTGGTTTCACGCATTGCCAAATTGATACCGGCACCAATGACCAGTTGCGCCGCATCACCGGTTTTTCCTGTTAATTCGACCAAGATACCCGCTAACTTGCGATCGTTAAGGTATAAGTCGTTTGGCCATTTAACCCTGACATCTTGCGCCCCAAGGTCTTTGAGCACCTCGGCCATCACGATGCCAATCACCAGACTCAGCCCCATTGCGGCTGCAGGCCCCTGATCCAGACGCCAAAACATGGAGAGATACAGATTGGCGCCAAATGGTGAGATCCATTGACGACCGCGACGGCCACGACCGGCCTGCTGGTACTCAGCAACACAGGCATCGCCAGATTGCAGTTCGGTAATACGATCCAGCAAATATTGGTTGGTGGAGTCCACAACCGGCAGCACCGTGACACGTTTATCAACCAGTTGGTCAAGAATACATTCAACATCCAGTAACTGGATCGGGCTCGGTAGGCTATAGCCCTTGCCGGGCACGGTAAACACATCCAAACCCCATTCCCGGATGGTCTGGATATGTTTATTAATAGCGGCACGACTCATGCCCAGCAACTCGCCAAGATGCTCACCAGAATGGAAATCGCCATCAGCCAGTATAGAAATGAGCTTAAGGGGAACTTTGGTGTCTTTCATGAAAGAACCTCTACGGCATTCAACTCACCAACCGCACCGATAAAGCGAACTTCCGGCTCAAGCCATACGTCGAATTTTTTCGCTACGGTATTACGTACATGCCGTGCCAGCGCCACCACGTCCTGACTGGCGGCATTATCCGCATTAACCAGTACAAGCGCCTGTTGATTATGTACCGCCGCACCGCCAATTTGGTGTCCTTTCAGCCCACACTGATCGATCAGCCAGCCTGCAGCCAGCTTCACCTGACCATCCTGCTGCGGATAATGCGGTATGCCAGGATATTCGGTGGTCAACGCGGCGGCTTTGTCACTACCAACCAGTGGGTTTTTGAAGAAGCTGCCTGCATTACCCGTCACTTTAGGGTCGGGCAATTTGCTGCGGCGCATTGCACATACAGAGTCAAATACCAGACGTGGTGTCACCGTTTCAGGGTCCAGCTTTGTCAAATCGCCATAATTCAGCATCGGATCCCATTGCTTGCTAAGGCGCAGGCCTACACCAACAATGATATGCCCCTTCTGAAAATGATGTTTAAAAATACTTTCTCGGTAGCCAAAGCCACAGTCAGATGCGGCAATGCGATCGATGGCACCCGTAGTCAGATCCAATAGATCAACGTAGTCACATACGCTCTTGAGTTCGATACCATAGGCACCGATGTTCTGAATAGGTGCAGAGCCGACCAGGCCGGGGATTAACGCCAGGTTTTCCAGCCCGGGAATGCCGATTTCCAGAGTGCGACAAACCAAACCATGCCAATTCTCACCAGAGCTAACGTGAAGAAACCAGGCATCTTTCTCTTCTCTGATGTCGATACCTTTTAATTGATTGATCATTACCGTACCGGAAAAATCATCAAGAAACAGGACGTTACTCCCTTCTCCAAGTACCAGTAGCGGCTCTTGACGCTTCTGTGTTTTCTGCCAAACCTTGATCATTAATTCGATTGTTTCTGCAATGACCAGATGCGCTGCGTTGACCGGGAGCGCAAAAGTATTGTGTTTTTTTAATGACGCGCTTTCAGTAGACATAACGATAAATACCTATACGGAAATGAACCTGCACCTAGTCTACTCGATTCGGCACGCCAGGCTAATATTTGTTTTCATCGATAGGGTTTTTATCTGGAGAACATCCATTGGGGGAATGCTTTCGATTGTTTTATAAGGTATTTTCTATATAAATGAATGAAGTAATAAGTTTTAGATAGAAACCAAAATGATTAATAACGGCATTCCCTCATAACTGAGTCTTATTAGCACAAATTAAAACACTCCTCCTAAATTGGATTATATATATTTGAAGTTATTTATCATTTTTAAACATTGTTGATATTTATATATTAAAGATAGCCAGTTGGCTTTTATTCGGAGGATATTGTGATGTGGAGTCTGCTTCAAGGCGCAGCGTAGCTGCGCCTGTTTTTGTCTTTCGCACACAGCAAAAAGGCCATCCTTGCGGATGGCCTCTTGGCTTAATTGATGCCTGGCAGTGTCCTACTCTCGCATGGGGAGACCCCACACTACCATCGGCGCTACGGCGTTTCACTTCTGAGTTCGGCATGGGATCAGGTGGGACCACCGCGCTATTGCCGCCAGGCAAATTCTGTTTCATTCCAGCCGTCATTTCCATGACCACCAGAACCAATCTCGGAACGCGCTGAAAATCTCTCAAATCAAAACACTTTTGGTGTTGTAAGGTTAAGTCTCACGGATCATTAGTACTGGTTAGCTCAATGCATCGCTGCACTTACACACCCAGCCTATCAACGTCTTAGTCTTAAACGTTCCTTCAGGGGAATCAAGTTCCCAGGGAAGACTCATCTCGAGGCAAGTTTCGCGCTTAGATGCTTTCAGCGCTTATCTTTTCCGCACTTAGCTACCGGGCAATGCCATTGGCATGACAACCCGAACACCAGTGGTGCGTTCACTCCGGTCCTCTCGTACTAGGAGCAACCCCTCTCAATCTTCCAACGCCCACGGCAGATAGGGACCGAACTGTCTCACGACGTTCTAAACCCAGCTCGCGTACCACTTTAAATGGCGAACAGCCATACCCTTGGGACCTACTTCAGCCCCAGGATGTGATGAGCCGACATCGAGGTGCCAAACACCGCCGTCGATATGAACTCTTGGGCGGTATCAGCCTGTTATCCCCGGAGTACCTTTTATCCGTTGAGCGATGGCCCTTCCATTCAGAACCACCGGATCACTAAGACCTACTTTCGTACCTGCTCGAGCCGTCACTCTCGCAGTCAAGCTAGCTTATGCCTTTGCACTAACCTCACGATGTCCGACCGTGATTAGCTAACCTTCGTGCTCCTCCGTTACTCTTTGGGAGGAGACCGCCCCAGTCAAACTACCCACCAGACACTGTCCTCACCCCGGATTACGGGGCCGAGTTAGAACATCAAACATTAAAGGGTGGTATTTCAAGGTTGGCTCCACGCAGACTGGCGTCCACGCTTCAAAGCCTCCCACCTATCCTACACATCAAGGCTCAATGTTCAGTGTCAAGCTATAGTAAAGGTTCACGGGGTCTTTCCGTCTTGCCGCGGGTACACTGCATCTTCACAGCGAGTTCAATTTCACTGAGTCTCGGGTGGAGACAGCCTGGCCATCATTACGCCATTCGTGCAGGTCGGAACTTACCCGACAAGGAATTTCGCTACCTTAGGACCGTTATAGTTACGGCCGCCGTTTACTGGGGCTTCGATCAAGAGCTTCGCCTTGCGGCTGACCCCATCAATTAACCTTCCAGCACCGGGCAGGCGTCACACCGTATACGTCCACTTTCGTGTTTGCACAGTGCTGTGTTTTTATTAAACAGTTGCAGCCAGCTGGTATCTGCGACTGGCTTCGGCTCCGAGAGCAAGTCTCTTCACCTACGCGCCAGCGTGCCTTCTCCCGAAGTTACGGCACCATTTTGCCTAGTTCCTTCACCCGAGTTCTCTCAAGCGCCTTGGTATTCTCTACCTGACCACCTGTGTCGGTTTGGGGTACGATTCTGTGTTACCTGATGCTTAGAGGCTTTTCCTGGAAGCTTGGCATCAACTACTTCTGCACCGTAGTGCATCGTCATCACGCCTCAGGGTTGAATAAGCAACCGGATTTACCAGGTCACTCCCCCTACACGCTTAAACCGGGACAACCGTCGCCCGGCTAGCCTAGCCTTCTCCGTCCCCCCTTCGCAGTAACACCGAGTACAGGAATATTAACCTGTTTCCCATCGACTACGCCTTTCGGCCTCGCCTTAGGGGTCGACTCACCCTGCCCCGATTAACGTTGGACAGGAACCCTTGGTCTTCCGGCGAGCGGGTTTTTCACCCGCTTTATCGTTACTTATGTCAGCATTCGCACTTCTGATACCTCCAGCAACCCTCACAGGCCACCTTCAACGGCTTACAGAACGCTCCCCTACCCAACAACGCCTAAGCGTCGCTGCCGCAGCTTCGGTGCATGGTTTAGCCCCGTTACATCTTCCGCGCAGGCCGACTCGACCAGTGAGCTATTACGCTTTCTTTAAATGATGGCTGCTTCTAAGCCAACATCCTGGCTGTCTATGCCTTCCCACATCGTTTCCCACTTAACCATGACTTTGGGACCTTAGCTGGCGGTCTGGGTTGTTTCCCTCTTCACGACGGACGTTAGCACCCGCCGTGTGTCTCCCGTGATAACATTCTTCGGTATTCGGAGTTTGCATCGGTTTGGTAAGCCGGGATGGCCCCCTAGCCGAAACAGTGCTCTACCCCCGAAGATGAGTTCACGAGGCGCTACCTAAATAGCTTTCGGGGAGAACCAGCTATCTCCCGGTTTGATTGGCCTTTCACCCCCAGCCACAAGTCATCCGCTAATTTTTCAACATTAGTCGGTTCGGTCCTCCAGTTAGTGTTACCCAACCTTCAACCTGCCCATGGCTAGATCACCGGGTTTCGGGTCTATACCTTGCAACTATTCGCCCAGTTAAGACTCGGTTTCCCTACGGCTCCCCTATACGGTTAACCTTGCTACAAAATATAAGTCGCTGACCCATTATACAAAAGGTACGCAGTCACCCAACTAGTAGGCTCCCACTGCTTGTACGTACACGGTTTCAGGTTCTATTTCACTCCCCTCGCCGGGGTTCTTTTCGCCTTTCCCTCACGGTACTGGTTCACTATCGGTCAGTCAGGAGTATTTAGCCTTGGAGGATGGTCCCCCCATATTCAGACAGGATGTCACGTGTCCCGCCCTACTCATCGAACTCACAATTAATGCATTTTAGTGTACGGGACTATCACCCTTTACTGTGCGACTTTCCAGACGCTTCCACTAACACAAGAACTGATTCAGGTTCTGGGCTCCTCCCCGTTCGCTCGCCGCTACTGGGGGAATCTCGGTTGATTTCTTTTCCTCGGGGTACTTAGATGTTTCAGTTCCCCCGGTTCGCCTCATACGACTATGTATTCATCGTATGATAGTGCAACGAATTGCACTGGGTTTCCCCATTCGGGTATCGCCGGTTATAACGGTTTATATCACCTTACCGACGCTTATCGCAGATTAACACGCCCTTCATCGCCTCTGACTGCCTAGGCATCCACCGTGTACGCTTAGTCACTTAACCTCACAACCCAAAAGTGTTTCCACATTTGTGCTGCTACATTTGAGAGACTCTATGACAGGGTACTCCTTACTCCAGTACTTCTACGGAGGAGTAAGTTTCAGCTGTCATGTTTCAATTTTCAGCTTGTTCCAGATTGTTAAAGAGCAATATCTTAAACATGACTCGTTAAAGTCATCTTTAAGATGTTTTCGGCGCAGCAAGCACCGGTGATAATGTCTTTCACTCATTATCGGAATGGCGTCCCCAAGGGGATTCGAACCCCTGTTACAGCCGTGAAAGGGCAGTGTCCTAGGCCTCTAGACGATGGGGACACGAAATTCCGATTAGACTCTCGTCTTAATCGGTTCGTATCAGCATGAGTCAGAGACTCATTACATCAACAGGTAGCGCTTTTGCTCATTACTTTTCTATCAGACAATCTGTGTGAGCACTTCACGCAATCAATATCATTAGGTAAGGAGGTGATCCAACCGCAGGTTCCCCTACGGTTACCTTGTTACGACTTCACCCCAGTCATGAATCACAAAGTGGTAAGCGCCCTCCCGAAGGTTAAGCTACCTACTTCTTTTGCAACCCACTCCCATGGTGTGACGGGCGGTGTGTACAAGGCCCGGGAACGTATTCACCGTAGCATTCTGATCTACGATTACTAGCGATTCCGACTTCACGGAGTCGAGTTGCAGACTCCGATCCGGACTACGACGTACTTTATGAGGTCCGCTGGCTCTCGCGAGTTCGCTTCTCTTTGTATACGCCATTGTAGCACGTGTGTAGCCCTACTCGTAAGGGCCATGATGACTTGACGTCATCCCCACCTTCCTCCGGTTTATCACCGGCAGTCTCCTTTGAGTTCCCACCATTACGTGCTGGCAACAAAGGATAAGGGTTGCGCTCGTTGCGGGACTTAACCCAACATTTCACAACACGAGCTGACGACAGCCATGCAGCACCTGTCTCAGAGTTCCCGAAGGCACTAAGCTATCTCTAGCGAATTCTCTGGATGTCAAGAGTAGGTAAGGTTCTTCGCGTTGCATCGAATTAAACCACATGCTCCACCGCTTGTGCGGGCCCCCGTCAATTCATTTGAGTTTTAACCTTGCGGCCGTACTCCCCAGGCGGTCGACTTAACGCGTTAGCTCCGGAAGCCACGCCTCAAGGGCACAACCTCCAAGTCGACATCGTTTACAGCGTGGACTACCAGGGTATCTAATCCTGTTTGCTCCCCACGCTTTCGCACCTGAGCGTCAGTCTTTGTCCAGGGGGCCGCCTTCGCCACCGGTATTCCTCCAGATCTCTACGCATTTCACCGCTACACCTGGAATTCTACCCCCCTCTACAAGACTCTAGCTTGCCAGTTTCAAATGCAGTTCCCACGTTAAGCGCGGGGATTTCACATCTGACTTAACAAACCGCCTGCGTGCGCTTTACGCCCAGTAATTCCGATTAACGCTTGCACCCTCCGTATTACCGCGGCTGCTGGCACGGAGTTAGCCGGTGCTTCTTCTGCGAGTAACGTCAATGAACAGTGCTATTAACACTGAACCCTTCCTCCTCGCTGAAAGTGCTTTACAACCCGAAGGCCTTCTTCACACACGCGGCATGGCTGCATCAGGCTTGCGCCCATTGTGCAATATTCCCCACTGCTGCCTCCCGTAGGAGTCTGGACCGTGTCTCAGTTCCAGTGTGGCTGGTCATCCTCTCAGACCAGCTAGGGATCGTCGCCTAGGTGAGCCATTACCCCACCTACTAGCTAATCCCATCTGGGCACATCTGATGGCGTGAGGCCCGAAGGTCCCCCACTTTGGTCCGAAGACGTTATGCGGTATTAGCTACCGTTTCCAGTAGTTATCCCCCTCCATCAGGCAGTTTCCCAGACATTACTCACCCGTCCGCCGCTCGTCACCCAGAGAGCAAGCTCTCTTGTGCTACCGCTCGACTTGCATGTGTTAGGCCTGCCGCCAGCGTTCAATCTGAGCCATGATCAAACTCTTCAATTAAAAGCTTGATTTGCTTCAACTCGTGAAGCGATGCTCGAAAATAACTTTCGTAATAGTCATTCAGTTGGACAAGCCAACAAAACAACTTATTGCTTGGTCACTCTTCAAGACTTGATATTTTTTCGAACCCGAAGGTTCTGGATATCGTCTTGTGGAGTGCCCACACAGATTGTCTGATAAATTGTTAAAGAGCAGTGAGTTAGCCGCCGTAGCTTGCTATCTCGAGGTGGCGTATATTACGCTTTTCACCCGAAGAGTCAAGCGTTTATTTCGCTTTTCTCTTTCCGACTGGGCGACTTGGTTCTCGTTAGAGGAGTCGTTGTTCCCGGTCAGTGGAGGCGCATTATAGGGAGTTCTCAGAAGGCCGCAACCCCTAAATGCAAAAAACTTTTCAAGCGCGGATTATTTCAACAAAGCGCTGCACAAGTCAGCGTTTTCGTCACTTTTCATACTGAATATGACCAAACTCCTGGGCAAAACGGTCCACCTGCTGCCAGTCTGTGTACTCCACTTCTTTACTGGTATCTGTTTCGCCCCCCGTCATACGCATAATAAGTTGAATCATGACTCGATCGAACCAGCGATAACGTGGATAGCGAAGCGCGCCGGCAAACACGGCACACTGTTTTGGCTGCCAGGGAGAAGACAACAGGAACTTGCGGGTATAGGCGTTGGTCTGTGGCGACCGCTTGTCTGCCTTACGGGCGATCAGGTTAACGCTAAAAAACGCACTCGGCATCTGGTTCAACTGCTCAGCATGGCGCTTAACAAACTTTTCCAACGTCGGATGGAAATGGCCATAGCGTATTGAGGCACCAATCAGCACCTGCTGATACTGGCTGAGGTCGACATTATTCGCCTGTAGTAAATCGATCACGTCACAACGCAGCGTATCTTGCAATTTGTTTGCTATATAAGAAGCAATGGAACGTGTTTGCCCATCACGGCTAGAATAAAGAATCAGTGCCTTCACGGCGTTACTCCTTCTATCAGGATCATTCACGCCAGAATGTCGGCGTAAACAGAACCAGCAGTGTAAAGACCTCAAGGCGCCCGAACAGCATCGTCAGAACCAGGATCCACTTCGCCGGTGCAGGCATAGTAGTGAAGTTATCCGCAACCACTCCCAGCCCTGGCCCAAGGTTATTCAGCGTCGCCGTTACGGCAGCAAAGGCAGAAAAATCATCAACGCCGGTGGCGATAATCGCCAGCATGCTGACGATAAACACCAGCGCATAAGCAGAGAAGAACCCCCATACCGCTTCCAGGATACGTTCCGGCAGCGCACGGTTACCCAACTTGATAGTGTAAACCGCATTAGGGTGCACCAGCCTTTTTAGCTCACGCGAGCCCTGTAAATACAGCAGCAGAATGCGAATCACCTTCAGGCCGCCACCGGTCGAGCCGGCACAGCCACCAATAAATGCAGAGCACAGCAACAGCATCGGCAGGAATAACGGCCATTTAGCAATACTGTCGGTGGTAAAGCCGGCAGTTGTCGCCATAGACACCACCTGGAAGAATGCCTGATTGACCGTTTCCATACCGGTTTTGTAGACGCCATGCCCCCACAGCACGGCGGTACACACCACAACCAGCGTCAACTGCACGGCAATGAACATGCGGAACTCAGGATCACGCCAGTACACTTTCAGGCTGCGGCCGCTCAGCAAGGCGAAGTGCAAGCCATAGTTACAACCGGAGATCAGCAGGAAAATAGCAATGATAGTGTTGATGGTCGGACTGGCGTAATAACCGATGCTGGCGTCATGGGTGGAGAAACCGCCAATAGCGATAGTCGAAAAGCTGTGGCCGATGGCGTCAAACACTGACATGCCGGCCCCCCAAAGCGCCAGTGCACAGGCAATGGTCAACAGAACATAAATCAGCCACAGGGTTTTGGCCGTTTCGGCAATGCGCGGCCGCATTTTATTATCTTTCAGCGGGCCTGGCATTTCTGCGCGGTACAGCTGCATGCCGCCGACGCCGAGGATCGGCAGTATCGCCACTGCCAACACAATGATCCCCATCCCGCCCATCCATTGCAGCATCTGCCGATAGAACAAAATGGCTTTGGGTAGTGAGTCCAGCCCCACCAGCGTCGTCGCCCCGGTGGTGGTTAAACCGGAAAACGATTCGAAGAAGGCATCGGTCAGTGAAAGATTGGGCCGCTCCGAAAATAAAAACGGTAACGCCCCGACGCTGCCCAGCACCGTCCAGAACAGCACCACAATCAGAAAACCCTCTCGTGGCTTCAGCTCATGCTTTTGTTTACGGTTGGGCCACCAAAGCATCAGGCCGATGGTTACCGCTACAAAGAAGGTTTGGCTGAACGCCCGCCCCGCCCCATCGCGGTATATCAATGCCACCAGACCAGGAATAAACATCGTCCCGGAGAACAGGATGACCAGCAAACCAACGATACGGGTTATAGCGCGAAAATGCATTTCAGCACGATCCTTAGCAATTCAGTTGGGGGAATTATTGCGAAATGGGGGTTAATTGCAAATTACCGCGACTGAGATCACGTAATTTATTCCCGAACGCTTCAACGCCGGTGACCGGTAAAGCCAGATGCAGCATGACGGAAGCACCATATTCCCCCTGTACAATCCGCCCTTGAGTTTGCTGCAATAAATTCTCTACCAATGCCAACTGAGCATAGTCACATTGCAAAGTATATTCGGCCTGCGGGATTTTGTAGCTCACGGCCAATTGCTTTAATGCCTGCTGCACGCCACTGCCGTAGGCTCTCACCAAACCACCGGTGCCCAACTTGATACCGCCGTAGTAACGCACTACCACGGCGGTGATTTCGCCGATTCCACTGCCCATCAGTTGTGCCAGAATGGGTTTACCAGCCGTGCCGGAAGGTTCGCCGTCGTCGGAAAAGCCCAACTGTTGTGAGTCAGTCGGTGATCCTGCGACAAATGCCCAGCAATGGTGCCTGGCCGCAGGGTGTTCATCACGAACCTGCTGAATAAACGCCTTTGCAATATCAACCCCACTGGTCGGTGCCAGCAGGGTGATAAAACGGCTCTTCTTTATTTCTTCGCTGACACTGACGGGGCCTGCCGGGATCGGGTAAGGCTGCATCAGGCCAGGTTCAGATCGCGCGTCATGTTCTCGATACGCTTTTCGTGGATCACGATATTGTCTTCAATACGGATACCACCATAAGGTTTCAGCGCATCGATGCGATCCCAGGCAAAATGTTGACTGAATTCGCCGCTGCGCCATGGCGCCAACAAGGAATCAATAAAATACATGCCAGGCTCAATGGTTAACACCATGCCAGGTTGCAACACGCGAGTGCAGCGCAGGTAAGGGTATTTTGACGGCGCAGCCAGATGGGTGCCCTGTTCATCTTGCATAAAGCCGGCAGAGTCATGCACCTGCAAACCTAGCGGATGGCCCAGACCGTGTGGCAGGAATGGCGTGGTCAGCCCCTGCTCAACCATGGCCTCTTCACTGATGCCGGTAACCAGCTTGTGACTCTTGAGCAATTTGGCGACGCGTTGATGCATTTGCACATGGTAATCGGTGTAACGCACACCGGCTTTGATGGTATCCATCAGTGCCAGTTGTTCACCGTTAAGATCTTTTATCAGGTGCGCGAAATCACTGCCGCTCTGGCCAGCGTAGGTGCGAGTCAGGTCGGCGGCGTAACCGTTATATTCGGCACCGGCGTCAAGCAGGAAGCTTAGCATTTCAGACGGAGGCTGATGATCCAACGTGGTGTAATGCAGCACCGACGCATGCTCATTCAGCGCAACAATGTTGTCATAAGGTACATCGGTGTCGCGATGGCCCGTGGCGGTGAGGTAAGCCTGGTTGATATCAAACTCACTCATGCCGGACAGGAAGGCCTCATGAGCGGCACGGTGCCCCATAACAGCAGTTTTCTGCGCTTCGCGCATGCAGGCCAGCTCGTATCCCGTTTTGATAGAGCGATGGAAATCGAGGTAATTCAATACCGCTTTCGGGTTGACGTTTTCTGCCAGGATACCGAGATCGCGGGCACGTTGCTGCGCATAACCAATATAACCCACACGCTCACGCTGGGCAGGAAGCTGCTGCGCGATATCATCAGCATTGGCCAACGGCATCAGTTCAACGGACCTGGTCCAGAAACTCTCCGGCAGTGGCTCAACGCTATGCCAGTAATCGACCGGCGAATAGAACCACAGCTTCGGTTTGTTAACGCCATCCACCCACAGCCAGCAGTTTGGCACCGAGGTAACCGGCACCCAGGCCTTAAAGTGCGCATTCACTTTGAACGGGTAGCTGCGATCGTCCTGGAATATCCGTTGCAGTTCCCCAGAGTGAATCAGCAGCGCATCCAGTTTGTTGCGCGTTAACACTTCACGCGCCCGTTTTTGCAGTTCTGCCAGGTGGTCGTTATACAAAGAAGCCAGCGTTTCCATCACAATACCCTTATACATACCATTAGAACGGAATGAGTCATCTTAGCACACCGTTCAGGTGCACCAACCCCATCAGCTCTGGCATGCGGAGCGGTTCGCAAATCGCTGTAAACGTCGTTACATCCTTAGCTTAACAATTAACCAGGCGATCAGACCAAGCAACGCGATAGCAGCAGCCCACAGGCCGTGATGTTCGAGTAGAACCGCGCCGGCTGCAGCTATGCCTGCCAGACACTGTTGCAGAAAGCCGCATAACGCCATGGCGTAGGCACCCTGCTGTTTAACATCGCTGACCGCCATCGCCATGCTATTGGGAAACAACACCGCCTGGCCAAAAATCGTCAAACAATACAAAGCGATGAAGACTGTCATACCGGAAAGCCCCACCAGTACACCGCTCCACCACAGCACCATTATCACAGCAGTGGCAACGGCAACGATACTCGTCCCCGCCTGCATCAGCCGCTTACCGCCAAAGCGCGCAACCGTCCGGTTTACCGCCATTGCTCCAGTAAAGTAAGCCACGCCGATCACCAGCCCCAGAGCCCCAAAAGCGGTAACGTTCAGGCCAAACCCCTGCTGCATGATAAACGGACTCACTTCCTGCAGAGTGACCGTAGTGGCAAACCCCAATCCGCCGACAACTGCCGGCCAGAAGAACCCCGGACGACGCAGAATGTGCCAATAGGTTGCCGCCATGGCCGGGCGCCTGCCTGCTCCGCGGCCCGCTTCCAGTGGCAGCGTCAGCATCAGTAACCATATCGCCAGCCCGGTCAGCCCCATCACCACAAACCCCATTTGCCAGTGTGAATACTGACTGAGCAGCCCACCGATAAACTGCCCACCGCCCAACGCGGCGATAAAGGCTATCGACAGCACCGAAAGGCGCCTTGCCAGCTCATCACCGCTCCAATTATCACGAACAATAATGCGCGCGATGATTGCAGCACCACCGGCGGCAACCCCCTGCAGTGCCCTCAGCACTAATAACTGAGTACCGTTACTGCAAAATGCCAGCAGAGCACTGCAACTGATAAACAACGCCAGAGACAATGTCAGCGGCAGGCGACGGCCAAAACGATCGGCCGCAGCCCCCCAGAACAACACCGGCAAGGCGGCTCCTATCACGAATATCGATATAGAAAGTTCGGTGGCGCGTCGCGTCATTGCCAGTTCCTGCATCACCGTCGGTAATGAAGGCAAATACACCGTCGTCGCCATCTGAGCCATAAACACCAGCAGACAAGCCAGCGTCATGGTTCCGGCGGGAATACTCCACAAACCACTGTGTTTTACACATACCGCTTTACTCATTTCGCACCTCTGCGTGAGCAACACTCTGCTCCGGCAAGTGTATGAAGGCTTTCACTCGTCGACAAATCACCATAAAGCATAAAATATAACTTCGTTTTAAATCAAAACACTAACTCATGGTCATGTGATCAGACCAGCAAAAATGCAATCTCTTATTTGCATATTGTTAACATAAAAACCACACTCCTCATCATCTGGTCATACCAGATCAAACGCTGATTCAGGAGATAGACATGCTCTACCAAGGCGAAACATTACAACTGCACTGGCTCGACAACGGCATCGCCGAGCTGGTGTTCAATGCCCCAGGCTCGGTAAACAAGCTCGATACCCGCACCGTTGCCAGCCTGGGCGAAGCGCTCGCGGTGCTGGAAAAGCAGACCGAGTTGAAAGGCCTGCTGCTGCGTTCTACCAAGGCCGCCTTTATTGTCGGCGCCGACATCACCGAATTCCTTTCGCTGTTTGCTGCCCCGGCTGAAAAGCTGCAGGAGTGGCTGAACTTCGCCAATGCGATCTTTAACCGGCTGGAAGATCTGCCGGTGCCGACCATTTCGGCCATTAACGGCTATGCACTCGGCGGCGGCTGCGAATGTATTCTGGCGACCGACTTCCGCGTTGCGTCTCCGGATGCGCGTATCGGCCTGCCGGAAACCAAACTGGGTATTATGCCGGGCTTCGGCGGTTCCGTTCGCTTGCCACGCCTTTTGGGTAACGACAGCGCACTGGAAATTATTGCCGCCGGTAAGGACGTCAGTGCCAAAGATGCACTGAAGGTCGGCCTGGTGGATGCGGTCGTCGCACCAGAAAAATTGGTGGAAGCCGCGCTGAAAATGCTGCAACAGGCGATTGAGGGCAAACTGGACTGGCGCGCTTATCGTCAGCCAAAGCTCGAGCCGTTGAAACTCAGCCCAATCGAAGCAGCCATGAGCTTCACCACCGCCAAAGGCATGGTGATGCAAACCGCTGGCAAACATTATCCAGCGCCGATGACCGCGGTCAAAACCATTGAGGCCGCCGCCAGGCTGGGCCGTGATGAAGCACTGAAACTGGAAACCGCCAGCTTTGTGCCATTGGCCCGCTCCAAAGAGGCGCGCGCGCTGGTCGGCATCTTCCTCAATGACCAGTTTGTGAAAGGTCAGGCGAAGAAGCTGGCATTGGGTGTCGAAGCACCGAAGCAGGCGGCAGTCTTGGGTGCCGGTATCATGGGTGGCGGTATCGCCTACCAGTCCGCGCTGAAAGGCGTGCCGGTTGTCATGAAAGACATCAGCGACAAATCCCTGACTCTCGGTATGAATGAAGCCGCCAAACTGCTGAACAAGCAGTTGGAACGTGGCAAGCTCGATGGCATGAAAATGGCCCAGGTGCTGTCGACCATTCAACCGACGCTGGATTACGCCGGTATCGAACGCGCGCAGGTGATCGTCGAAGCCGTGGTCGAGAATCCAAAGATTAAGGCGGCAGTATTGTCCGAAGTGGAAGGCCTGATCGGTGAAAATACCGTACTGGCGTCCAATACCTCGACCATTCCGATTAATCACCTGGCGAAATCGCTGAAGCGCCCACAGAACTTCTGCGGTATGCACTTCTTTAACCCGGTACACCGCATGCCACTGGTGGAAATTATCCGCGGGGAGCAGACCAGCGACAGCACTATCGCGGCCGTGGTGGCCTATGCCAGCCGTATGGGTAAAACGCCGATTGTGGTCAACGACTGCCCAGGGTTCTTCGTCAACCGTGTACTGTTCCCGTATTTTGCCGGTTTCAGCATGCTGCTGCGCGACGGTGCAGACTTCCGCCAGATCGACAAAGTGATGGAAAAACAGTTTGGCTGGCCAATGGGTCCGGCTTACCTGCTCGACGTCGTGGGGATTGATACCGCGCACCACGCCCAGGCGGTGATGGCGGCCGGTTTCCCGGAACGCATGGGTAAAGATTACCGCGACGCCATCGACGTGATGTTCGATAACCAGCGTTTTGGTCAGAAAAACCAGTTGGGCTTCTATCGTTACAGCCAGGACAACAAAGGCAAGCCGCGTAAAGACAACGATGAGCAGACCGATGTGCTGCTGGCCGAAGTCAGCCAACCGCGTCAGACCATCAGCGACGAAGAAATTATCGCCCGCATGATGATCCCGATGATTAACGAAGTAGTGCGCTGTCTGGAAGAAAACATTATTGCCAGCCCGGCCGAAGCTGATATGGCGCTGGTCTACGGCATCGGTTTCCCTCCGTTCCACGGCGGGGCGTTCCGTTACCTGGATACGCTTGGTACCGCCAATTATGTCGAACTGGCCCAGCGTTATGCGCATCTCGGCGCTTTGTATCAGGTGCCTGCCGGCCTGCGCGCCAAAGCTGAACATAATGAAAGCTACTACCCGGTGGCAGCGCCGCTGTCCGATGTCTCCACTGGCCAACCGGCATGAGGTCATAAAGATGGAAAACGTAGTTATTGTTGATGCCGTACGCACGCCGATGGGCCGCTCCAAGGGCGGCGCCTTCCGCCAGGTACGTGCTGAAGATCTTTCCGCTCACCTGATGCGCGCCGTACTGAGCCGTAATCCGTCGCTGGATGCCGCCGAAATTGACGACATTTATTGGGGTTGCGTGCAGCAAACGCTGGAGCAGGGCTTTAACATTGCCCGTAACGCTTCGCTGCTGGCCGAGATCCCACACAGTGTCCCGGCGGTCACCGTCAACCGACTGTGCGGCTCATCCATGCAGGCGCTGCACGATGCCGCACGCGCCATTATGGTCGGCGATGCACACGTCAGCCTGATTGGTGGCGTAGAACATATGGGCCACGTACCGATGAATCACGGTGTGGATTTCCACCCGGGTCTGAGTCGCAGCGTGGCAAAAGCAGCCGGAATGATGGGGCTGACCGCGGAGATGCTGGCCAAGATGCACAATATCAGCCGCCAGATGCAGGATGAGTTCGCAGCACGCTCGCACCAACGCGCACATGCCGCCACCCTGGCCGGCTATTTCAAGAATGAAATCATCCCAACCACCGGCCACGACGCCGACGGTGTGCTGACCCGCTATGACTTCGACGAAGTCATCCGCCCGGAAACCACCGTTGCCAGCCTGGCAGCGCTGCGTCCGGCCTTCGATCCGGTCAATGGTACCGTGACCGCCGGGACTTCTTCGGCATTGTCCGACGGTGCCTCTGCCATGCTGTTGATGAGTGAATCACGTGCCAAAGCGCTTGGCCTGAAAGCCCGTGCCCGCATTCGTTCAATGGCCGTTGTCGGTTGTGACCCTTCCATCATGGGTTACGGCCCTGTGCCTGCCAGCAAGTTGGCGCTCAAACGTGCCGGCCTGAGCGTACAGGACATCAACCTGTTTGAACTGAATGAAGCCTTTGCCGCCCAGTCACTGCCGTGCATCAAGGATTTGGGACTGTTGGACAGCATCGACGACAAAATCAACCTGAACGGCGGCGCCATTGCTCTGGGCCACCCCTTAGGCTGCTCGGGATCACGTATCTCGACTACCCTGCTGAACAATATGGAACGCCGCGACGTACAGTTTGGTTTAGCGACCATGTGTATCGGTTTGGGTCAGGGGATTGCTACCGTTTTTGAACGCGTTTAGCTGTGTCTGTTAGGGATGACTGCGTCAACACTTCAAACCGCAGCATTCCACCAAGTTTAGTTGCCGTACTTCCCGCCTGTCAGGGGCGGGTTTTTTTATGCCTGAATTCTACTGACGCCCCAATAAAAAGGGGCAGCCATTGGCCACCCCGTTTGCTACTGCTTCGCGCCTCAGATACTCAGATAAACGAGAAGGCGTCGCCAAACATATGCGCCTCCAGCGCGCCACGTTCGGCGCAGAAACGTTCGCGAGCGATTTTGGCCATCTCGAAGCGGCCGGCAATATAAATGTCGTGCTCTGCCAGCGTGCCGAAGTCCTGCAGCACCGCGCTGAGCACTGTGCCGCTGCGGCCGCGCCACTCCTCTTCCGGCTGTTCAACCACCGGAATGACTTTCAGATTAGGATGCCGCAACGACAGCGCTTCCAGCTCGCTCAAGTCATACAGATGCTTCAGTTCGCGTCCGCCCCAGTAGATGGAAATATCGCGATTCGGCTGCTGCTCCAGCGCGGCCAACAGAATCGAGCGCGCGTAGGAGAAACCAGTACCGCCGGCGATCAACACCAACGGACGGCTGCCTTCTTCACGCAGCCAGGCGTCACCGTGTGGGATATCAACGGTAATCGCCTGCTCTTTCAGAATGCGATCCATTACCGCCATGGCGTACAGATTCAGCTCCGAAGCGCCAATATGCAGCTCAATGTAATCCTGGTCTGACGGAATGGAGGCCAGTGAGAACGGACGCTTGTCGCGCTCATCCATCACCACCATCAGATACTGTCCTGCCTTGAAAGAAAACGGTGCCTCAGGCACCAAGCGTACCCGATAAACCGTATCGGTAATGGCCTCTACGGAGGTCACTTTACAGCTCAATATTGTCATGCGTTCCCTCTGTCGGGTCATCAATGCAAAACTGAGAACAAAGCCTGGCGCTAAAGCGTCGGTTCTCTGTCACTGAAAATTGCGAGCTCATCCCAGATTTCATCGACGCGCGCACGCACCTTTTCATCCATCTGAATCGGACGGCCCCATTCGCGCTGGGTTTCACCCGGCCATTTATTGGTGGCATCCAGCCCCATCTTCGATCCCAAACCGGAAACCGGTGAGGCGAAGTCCAAATAATCGATCGGCGTATTCTCCACCAAAACGGTATCCCTTGCCGGATCCATTCGGGTGGTGATCGCCCAAATCACATCATTCCAGTCGCGTGCGTTGACGTCATCATCGCAGACGATCACAAACTTGGTGTACATAAACTGACGCAGGAACGACCAGACTCCCATCATTACGCGCTTGGCATGACCGGCATACTGTTTCTTGATAGTCACCACCGCCAGGCGATATGAGCAACCCTCAGGCGGCAGATAGAAATCGACAATTTCCGGGAACTGCTTTTGCAGGATAGGAACGAAGACTTCATTCAGCGCCACGCCCAACACCGCCGGCTCATCCGGCGGACGGCCGGTATAGGTCGAGTGATAAATGGCGTCACGACGCTGGGTGATGTGGGTGATGGTGAATACCGGGAAGTGGTCAATTTCGTTGTAGTAACCGGTGTGATCGCCATACGGGCCTTCAGGCGCCATTTCTCCCGGTTCGATATAGCCTTCCAACACGATTTCCGCGCTGGCGGGCACTTCCAGATCGCAGGAGATACACTTGACCACTTCGGTTTTGTTGCCGCGCAGCAGCCCGGCAAAGGCATATTCAGACAGGGTATCCGGCACTGGCGTGACCGCGCCGAGAATGGTGGCGGGATCTGCACCCAGCGCAACCGCAACCGGGAAACGCTCACCGGGATGCGTCTGGCACCATTCCTGGTAATCCAGCGCGCCGCCGCGGTGCGACAGCCAACGCATGATGACTTTATTCTTGCTCAGCACCTGTTGGCGATAAATACCCAGGTTCTGCCGCTCTTTTTGCGGCCCGCGGGTTACGGTCAGGCCCCAGGTGATCAAGGGTGCGGCGTCTTCCGGCCAGCAGTGCATCACCGGGATACGGCTGAGATCGACGTCATCCCCCTGCCATACCTGCTCCTGACAAGGCGCTGAACCCAACACCTTGGTCGGCATGTTCAGCACTTGCTTGAACTTCGGCAGTTTATCGAACAGATCGCGAAAGCCCTTTGGCGGCTCCGGCTCTTTAAGGAACGCCAGCAACTTGCCGACCTCGCGCAACGAGCTGACGTCTTCCTGGCCCATCCCCATCGCTACGCGACCAGGAGTACCGAACAGATTGCACAGCACCGGCATGTCGTACCCTTTCGGGTTTTCGAACAGCAACGCAGGGCCGCCCGCACGTAAAGTACGATCTGCAATTTCTGTCATTTCCAGATAGGGATCAATCGGCTGGCTGATGCGTTTTAGTTCGCCTCTCTTTTCCAGCAACGAGAGGAAATCGCGTAAGTCACGGTATTTCATGCTGATCATTATAACGGCCAGTGAGAAGGGCATTATAAGCCCTCTTCACGGTTGTTGCTGCACTTTTGTTAAACACCGGTAAAGACCTTACCGGCTCTCAGTGGCACGTGAACGGCACCAGCGGGCGTAATGCCTGCGTATCCTGATACTCTTGGGTCTCTACGCCGTGGCGGAACACCTTGAAGCCTTGGTCTCTGGCACTGAAATAACGCAAGTCATTGCCCTCAATGTGCAACAGGCTGCCCTCACGCAGCGCCACTACAGATTCGCTCGGATTGACTGCACAGAACTCCGCCAGGCGCTCATCACGGGTTTCCCCCATGTGACCACTGATATGGGCGTCAATGTAATGCGGGTTAATCTGCACCGGGAACAGGCTCAACGCCGGCAACACTACGCTGTTGCGTACCGGCATATCATTGGTGGTACGGATACTTGGCGTAGCCACGTTACAACCGGCGCTCCAGCCAACATAGGGGACGCTACGTTCACGAACAGCCCGCTGGATCGGGACAATCAGGCCCTTCTCATGCAGCATTTGGTTCAGCATCCAGGTATTGCCGCCGCTGACCAGGATACATTCCGCCTGTTCAATCGCCGCAGCTGGGGACTCGGCATGGTGAATGCTGGTGACGTTGATGCCCAGAGTTTTCGCCAGCTCCTGCGCGCGCTGATCGTAATCACTGCGGATCATGGCATATGGGATAAAAACGGCGGACGTGATGCCACGGCGGGCGATCATCGCCAACAGGTGGCTCTTGGCATAGCCCAGCAGTTCACTCTCACCGGACAGTTTGCCGTTGCTCAACAGAAATAACTCCATTTCTCCTCCTCAATCAAAAACGATGAATACCGTCACATCAGGCGACAGCGCCCCGAGGCATACTGCGACGGTAGCAAATTTTTAGCCCTCTGTTATACCCAAGCCGTGCGGATAAGTGTGTGACCCCTCGCTAATTGCCAAAGATTCATGCAGATAGCGGCTGTTACATGCTGAAACTTGCATCACTATGTATCCGTAATGGCTTTTGATATGCTTACCGGCTGACAGAAAGGCATGTGAAATTATGGAATCCTGGTATCTATTGTATTGCAAACGCGGCCAACTCTTACGGGCGCAGGAACATCTCGAGCGGCAGGAAGTGAACTGCCTTAGCCCGATCATTACGCTGGAAAAGATCGTTCGCGGCAAACGCATCGCGGTCAGCGAGCCTCTGTTCCCTAACTATTTGTTTGTGGAATTCGATCCGGAGCGTATCCATACCACCACCATCAGTGCAACGCGTGGTGTCAGCCACTTCGTGCGCTTTGGTTCGACGCCGACCACTATCCCGCAGAAGGTAATCGAAGAGTTGCAGACACACACCTGCGAAACCTATGTCGACCCGGAAACGCCGCAACCCGGCGATAGTGTATTGATTGTCGATGGGGTGTTCGAAGGGCTGCAGGCGATTTACACCGAGCCGGACGGCGAAGCGCGCTCAATGCTGTTGCTCAACCTGATCAACAAACAGGTCAGCCAAAGCGTGGACAACCGACAGTTCCAAAAGCTGTAATGTAAAAAAGGCGCCCAAGGCGCCTTTATCATTGGATACTCGCGCCTTAGCGCTGCATCGCGTCGTCATGCATCCACTGAGCTACCCGCTTGGCGAAGTAGGTCAGCACGCCATCGGCACCGGCACGCTTGAAGCACATCAACGACTCCATCACCGCCGGTTGTTCCTGCAACCAACCGTTTTGAATCGCCGCCATGTGCATCGCATACTCGCCGGACACCTGATAGGCGAAAGTCGGCACACCAAAGGTGTCTTTCACCCGGCGTACCACGTCCAGATACGGCATGCCCGGTTTCACCATGACCATATCTGCGCCTTCCTGCAGATCCTGCGCAATTTCCTGCAGCGCTTCGTCGCTGTTGGCAGGGTCCATCTGGTAGGTTTTCTTGTTGCCACCTTTCAGATTGCCGCTGGAACCGAGCGCATCACGGAACGGACCATAGTAGCAAGACGCATATTTGGCAGAGTAAGCCATGATCTGGGTGTTAATCAGGCCCTGATGCTCCAGTTGATCGCGGATCGCACCAATACGGCCATCCATCATGTCGCTTGGCGCCACGATTTCCGCACCGGCTTCAGCATGGGACAGAGCCTGACGCACCAAAATCTCTTTGGTGATATCGTTAATAACATAACCTTGCTCGTCAATGATGCCGTCCTGACCGTGGGTGGTGTAAGGATCGAGCGCCACATCAGTCAAAATCCCCAGCTCTGGCACCGCGTCTTTCAACGCACGTACCGTACGCTGCACCAGACCGTCCGGGTTATAAGCTTCTTCTGCGTGCAGTGACTTCAGGCCAGGCTCAATCACCGGGAACAGGGAGATCACCGGCACGCCCAGCTTGGCGATGGCTTCCGCTTCTTTAACCAGCAGGTCGATGCTCATGCGCGATACGCCAGGCATGGATGCCACCGCTTCCTGACGGTTACTGCCTTCCATGACAAATACCGGGTAGATCAGGTCGTTAACCGTCAGTTGGTTCTCCGCCACCAGGCGACGACTGAAATCATGACGGCGCACGCGGCGCATACGGCGACCTGGGAAGGTGCCCGGAAATGCATAGCTCATAGTTTTCTCCTAACTCATTCCAGCCGGAATAGCCGGCGGGCGTTCTCATCGATTTTTTGCCCCAGCCATTCGGGATCTTCTTGTCGCCAGGCGGCCACCTGCCGGACGATATGGGGCAAAAAACAGGGTTCGTTGCGGCGAGATGTGGGTTTCGGAAGTAAATCCCGGGGCAACAGATAGGGGGCGTCGGTTTCCAGCAACAGACGGTCCGCCGGGATCTGCGGCAGCAACGCGCGCAGTTCCAGGCCACGCCGCTCATCGCAGACCCAACCGGTAATACCTACCGACAGGCCTAACGACAGGCAGCTTTCCAATTCTTCGGCGGTGCCGGTAAAACAGTGCACCACAGCCGCGGGCAGTTTATCCAACCAGGGTGTCAGCAGCGCGACAAATCGTGCGTGTGCATCACGGCAATGAAGAAAAACCGGCATCGACAACTCTGCCGCCAGTGCCAGTTGTGCGCTGAATGCCGCCTCCTGCTGCTCTGGAGTAGAGAAGTTGCGGTTGAAATCCAGCCCACATTCACCAATAGCCGCAACCTGTGGCCGGGAGGCTAACTCGCAGATTTGTTCTGCGACTCGCTCGTCCCAACTGCTGGCATGGTGAGGATGCACGCCGGCGGTGGACCAACAGAAACCAGCATGCAATTGCGCCAGTTCATTGGCAGCACGGCTCTCCTGCAGATCGGTTCCGGTAATCAGCAGCCCTGTTACACCTGCGGCACGGGCGCGATCCACCACCGCCGGACGGTCTTTGGCAAATTGTGAACTGGTGAGGTTGACGCCGATATCAAACATGATGTTCCCAAAGCAAAAGCCGCCCATCGGGCGGCTTAGAAACAAACAGAAATTAAGGTGCCGGGGGTTCGTCACCCTCGTCTTCTTCTTCTGGCTGCGGACGACGCTTACCGGTGTAGAAACGGGCAAAGAACACACCCACTTCAAACAGCAGATACATCGGGATCGCCAGCAGGGTCTGCGAGAACACATCCGGCGGGGTCAACAGCATACCGACCACGAAAGCGCCGACCAGAACGTAAGGCCGTTTCTTTTTCAGATCTTCCGGTGAAGTGACGCCACTCCAGCACAGCAGAATAATGGCAACCGGCACCTCAAACGCCACGCCAAACGCCATAAACAGCGCCATGACGAAATCGAGATAGTTATTGATGTCGGTCGCTATCATTACCCCGGCCGGTGCGGTCTTGGCAAAAAAGCCGAATGCCAGCGGGAAAACGATAAAGTAGGCAAACGCCATGCCGAGATAAAACAGCAGGCTGCTGGAGACCAGTAAAGGCATCATCAGGCGACGTTCATGTTTGTACAACGCCGGTGCGATGAAGGACCACACCTGATACAGGATCACCGGAGCAGACACAAACACCGAAACGATCATGGTCAATTTGATCGGGGTAAAGAACGGTGAAGCCACGTCCGTGGCGATCATGCTGGCCCCGGCGGGCAACTGCTTGATCAGCGGTGCTGACACCAGTTGGTAAATATCATTGGCGAAAAAAACCAGCACCAGGAAGATCGCCAGTATGCTGATAATCGAGTTTAACAACCGCTTACGCAGTTCTATCAGGTGACTGATAAGGGGTTGGGTATCTTCAACAGCCATGTTTTAACGATCGCCACTAGGTTGGTGAGACGCTGGGGTTTTATCCGCAACAGGTTCTGGGGTTGCCTGAACGCCCGAAGCGACCGGTTGTTTAACCGGCTCGACCACGGGTTGTGCAACCGGCGGCGTTACCGAAACCACCGGCTCCGGCACGGCAGCCGGGGACGATGCCACGGCCGCAGCCTCTGCCGGCGTCACGCCGTCATGAATGGCTTCAGGATCGGTGACCAGAGGGTTATGGATGGTGTGAGCAGGTTCGGTTTTGTTGTCACTGTCACCCAGATAAGAACGTTTCAGCGATTCCGCCGCGTCTTTCAGCTCATCCATCGACGCCTTCAGCTCCGGCGACAAATTCTGCATGCCCGCCTTCTCTACCTTTTTCAGGCTGTCCTGCAGTTCCTGCAGCTTCAGTTCCTGAGAAAGTTCGTTCTGCACCGAAGCCGCAAGCGAACGCAGCGCGCGGATCCAGCCCGAAACTGTTCTTACCGCTACCGGCAACCGTTCCGGCCCGAGTACCACCAGGCCGATAACCAGAACCAGCAACAGTTCACTAAACCCAATGTCAAACACGGTTTATACCTGCTCTTTGTTCTTCGACTCTTCCGTTTTCACTTCCGGCTGCTTATCGGTAATAGGCTTGGCCGTGAAGTCAGCGTCATCCAGGCTGCTTTTTTCAGCCGTGTTGCTCGGCGGCGTGTTGTCATCGCCGATCGCCTTTTTGAAACCTTTGATTGATGCACCGAGATCAGAGCCCAGCGTACGGAGCTTTTTGGTACCAAACAGCAGCACCACGATCACTGCGATGATCAACAATTGCGTAATACTAATACCGCCCATTGCAATTACCTCTATTTTTACAGGGTTTTTTCAAAATCCGTCGCATTATACGGCAGATTTTACCAGAGTTTCGAATCAATTCAGGTGGTTCGCTTCCAGCCAATCACCCAGGATACGATACCGGCCGCTATCAGCCACGCAGGGAACACTTCAACATCCCCCAACAGCAAAATCGTACCGCTTACTAACAGTGTAGCGCCAACGCCGAACAAATAACGCGATTGTCCCTGGCGAACGCGCTGGGCCTGCATCTGATTGGTCAGCTTATCAACGCTTTGTTGCAACAGTTTATGCTGCTGCAGGCTATCGTAAAATAATTCAGGCAGTTCGGGCAGTTTCTCGGCCCAAAACGGCGCTTTTTCTTTCAGTGCGCGGATCACTGCCGGTATACCGACCTGATCGCGCATCCAACTTTCCAGGAACGGCTTCGCAGTGGTCCACAAATCCAGCTGTGGATAGAGCTGCCGGCCCAGACCTTCAACATACAGCAAGGTCTTCTGCAATAACACCAGTTGGGGCTGCACTTCCATATTGAAACGGCGTGCGGTATTGAACAGGTTCAACAGCACGTTGCCGAACGAAATTTCCGACAGTGGCTTTTCGAAGATGGGTTCACACACCGTGCGAATAGCGAATTCGAAATCTTCCACGTTGGTGTCGCGCGGTACCCAGCCAGAATCAACGTGCAGTTCTGCAACCTTGCGATAGTCACGATTGAAGAAGGCAATAAAGTTTTCCGCCAGATAGCGTTTATCGTCTTTGTTCAACGAGCCGACAATACCGCAGTCAATGCCGATATAGCAGGGATCTTCAGGATGCTCATAGCTGACAAAAATATTACCGGGATGCATGTCCGCATGGAAGAAGCTGTCGCGGAACACCTGGGTAAAGAACACCTGAACCCCGCGTTCGGCCAACAGTTTCATGTTGGTGCCCTGCTTTTCCAGCGTTGGAATATCCGAAACCGGAATTCCGTAGATGCGCTCCATGACTAACACGCTTTCGCGGCAGTAATCGGAGTAAACCTCCGGCACATACAGCATCGGGCTACCGTCGAAATTGCGGCGCAGCTGGATGGCGTTGGCCGCTTCACGCAGCAGGTTCAACTCGTCCAGCAAGGTCTTTTCATATTCGCGCACCACTTCACGCGGACGCAGACGGCGACCATCCGGCATCAGCTTTGGCACCCAGGCCGCCAAACGATACATCAGGCGGACGTCAGCCTTGATGATCGGCCGAATATCGGGCCGAATCACCTTCAGAACCACTTCCTGCCCGGTCGTTTTTAGCCGTGCGGTATGCACCTGAGCTATCGATGCCGAAGCCAGCGCCTGCTGGTCAAAATCATCAAACCAGGTTTCCAGCGGGCCGCCCATCGCCAACTCAATATGCTTGCGCGCCAGTGCACCATCGAAGGGGGCAACCCGGTCCTGCAACAGAGTCAGTTGATCGGCGATTTGTGGTGGGAACAGGTCGCGGCGTGTGGACATCATCTGGCCAAACTTGATCCATACCGGCCCCAGTTCCTGCAAGGCCAAACGCAGACGTTCACCCAGCGGTTTGTCTGCATGGCGGTTTGGCATCCAGAACAGCAGACGGCGCCCCACGCGCAGCGGCAACGTCAAGCGCATCTGGGGGATCAGTTCATCCAGGCCATAGCTGAGAAAAACGCGGACGATCAAATACAGGCGGCGTAGTTCGCCAGGGGTCATCGTTTACCCTCCAACTTGTCCATGCGAGCAATCAGCGCTTCGAGGTTGCGAACGGTGGCATCAACTTCCTCGTTGAACCACACAACTTCCAGTGGGCCTGGCGCCACGCGCCACTCTTCCGTCAGCGTTTCCGCTACGTAATGCTGTTGACGCTGAAAGCCTGTCTTCAGCAGATTCGCGCCCTTACCGAGCGCCTGCGTGATACCCTGCGCGGCAATATCGCCGATGTAGGGGGCCAACCATTCAGCCGGATCCCACTCTGCCAGATCGAGCAGCCCAACCAGTTGTTGAACCACCTGAATATCACCTTCGACAATCAGTTCACCGCTGCGCATCAATGGCGAAAGTTGCTGGCGATCCCGCAGCTTCAGCAACACCGAGATGCGGCTGCGCACCGTGCAGTCAGCGGTATCTTCAGACTGACCAAGCACATCGACACGCTGCTCACTGAACAGCAACACCAACGGTGAGGAAAGCTCCTGCAATTCAATACGCAGAACCTTACCCGCCAGGCGCAAACGGGCGGCTTTCATGCTGCGATCGCGGAACAGCAGGCTGTTGAGCGATGTTTCCAGCACGCCGGTCAACAACGGGGTTAACAGCATCGGCATGTCCATATCAGAACTTGAAGCCGCGATGCAGGGCCACAATGCCGCCGGTCAGGTTAAAATAGGTCACATTGTCAAAGCCGGCAGCCCCCATCATACCTTTCAGGGTTTCCTGATCGGGATGCATGCGGATCGACTCAGCCAGATAACGGTAACTTTCCGGATCCTTCACCACCAGCTCCCCGATTTTCGGCAACACGTGGAAAGAGTAGGCGTCATAGGCTTTACTTAACGGCGCCAGCAGCGGCTTGGAGAACTCCAGCACCAGCAAACGGCCGCCCGGCTTAAGCACGCGGAACATGGAACGCAGCGCCTTGTCTTTGTCGGTCACGTTGCGCAGGCCGAAGGAAATGGTAATGCAGTCAAAATAGTTATCCGGGAACGGCAGCGCTTCGGCATTGGCCTGCACATAGTTGACGTTACCGATAATGCCGCGGTCGCGCAGCTTCTCGCGCCCCATCTTCAACATGGAATCGTTAATGTCCGCCAGTACCACCTGCCCCTGCTCACCGACCATGCGGGAGAACTTGGCGGCCAGGTCACCGGTACCACCGGCCAGATCCAACACCCGCTGCCCACGGCGAACGCCGCTGCAGTCAATGGTAAAACGCTTCCAGATACGGTGGATACCAAACGACATCAGGTCGTTCATCACGTCATACTTTGCAGCTACCGAATGAAAAACATCTGCCACCATGGCCTGCTTCTCGTCTCTAGCTACGGTGCGAAAACCGAAGTCGGTGGTTTCCTGCGGTTGATCTGCCATTGTCCTGCCTGCTATTCAGTCAATTTAGTGTGGATGAGTGTACCAGAACCCTACGCAATACCCCACCTCGCAGCCGCTGTCATGCCTGCGATGCGGAGCGGGGTTCCTCTGCGGAGTCGTCGTCTTCCGCCCCGGGCAACGCGTCAACTTCATCAAAGCCCGCCGCCTCGCATTCTTCATCATGCTGCGCACTGGCCTGCTGAGCCAGCAGTGGGTTAATCGGCCTTTTCACCTCAACCCCCAAAGCGCGGAACCCCTCGGTCTGGCCGATAAGATTACCACGGCCTTCGCTCAGTTTATTCATCGCCTGGCGATAACTCCCCTGGGCCTTGTCCAGGCTCTGCCCCAGCGCCGACATATCGTCAACAAACAGCCGCATTTTGTCATACAACCGCGCCGCTCTGTCGGCAATGCGTTGGGCATTCTGGCTCTGATGCTCATAGCGCCAAAGATTGGTGATGGTGCGCAACGCCACCAGCAAGGTAGTCGGACTGACCAGCATGATGTTGTGTTTGAGCGCTTCGCTGATCAGCTCCGGCTCACGGTCGATGGCCAGCAGGAAAGCCGGCTCGACCGGAATAAACATCAGTACGTAGTCCAGCGAACGCAGGCCGGGCAACTGCTGGTAATCCTTGCGCCCCAACAGGCGGATATGGCCACGCAGCGAGCCAATATGCTCACTCAGCGCCGCCTCGCGTTCCACTTCATCTTCACTGTTGAAGTAACGTTCGTAGGCCACCAGCGACATTTTCGCATCGATGACCACGTCCTTACCCTGCGGTAAACGAACGATGACGTCGGGCTGCATACGGCTCTGATGATCCAGCCGCACATTGACCTGGGTTTCGTATTCGTGTCCTTCGCGCAGGCCGGAGGCTTCCAGTACCCGACTTAACACCACCTCACCCCAGTTACCCTGAGTTTTGTTATCCCCTTTCAGGGCCTTGGTGAGGTTAATCGCCTCGCGTGCCATTTGTGCATTGAGCTGCTGCAGGTTACGTATTTCGTGGGTCAGCGTATGGCGTTCACGCGCTTCCTGGCCAAAACTGTCCTGTACCTGGCGGCGGAAACCATCGAGTTGCTCACGCAGCGGCAGTAACAGGCGGTCCAGGCTTTGCTTATTCTGCTCGTCAACCTTGCGCCCGCTGTGTTCAAAAATGCGGTTGGCCAAATTTTCAAACTGGGTGGTGAGGCGCTGTTCGCTGTTAATCAGCAGACGCTGTTTCTCTTCTGCCGCCATACGGGTCTCTTCCAGGCGGATAGTCACCTCACGCAGCTCGGCCTCCTGAGCGCTGTTAACCTCACGCTGGGCACGCAGTTCCTGATTCAGCAACTCACATTCGTTGCGCCAGTGATTGAGCTGTTGAAGTTTTTCGTGCCCGGCGGCCAGCTGGCTGTGCAAATTGCGCAGTTCCAGATCGGTCTGTCGCATTTGTTGTTCATTACGCTGCAGCGTTTCTTGCCGGGCTGCTGTTTCCTGCTGCGCCTGCTGTAGCGATTGTTCCAGCAGCCGTTGCTCGGTTTCATGCTGTGCCTGCGTCTGCTGCACACGCAAACTGGCAATTAGCCACCCCAACAGCAGGCCAATTGCCACCCCGCCCATACCGTAAACCAAACTGGTATCCACCCTGCCTCCTGTTACACCTGACCGTTCCGGCGTTTTATGCGCCTGTTGCCCGTCACGTTAAGGGGATGCTGTATGGATGTCCAGTCTGTTTTTGCCCCGACGGCGCAAAATTGCGAAACGCTACGCAAGTCAGACCAGAACTAGCCAAACCACTGGCTTAACCACTTGATGCCAAACGCCCCCGGCGCGAGAATGCCAAATGCCCAGATCATCGCCGACGTAATATTCGCCACCTGGAAATAACGCTGGGGCATGCCGCAAATGCCACCAACCAAAGGCACCACGGCACGCAACGGGCCGAAGAAGCGACCGATGAAAATGCCCAGTACGCCCCAGCGTTCAAAAAACGCATGGCCACGCGTGAGTAGCTGTGGATTGCGGGAAAGGGGCCACATATGCGCCACCCGGTCTTGATAGTGATAGCCAATCCAGTAAGAGAGCCAGTCGCCGAAAAAGGCCCCGGCGGCGGCGGCGGCCCAGATAGGCCAGAATGCAATGCCGCTTTCGCCTATCAAGGCTCCCAACGCCAGCAGAATCACCGTGGCCGGTAACAGCAGCGACAGAAACGCCAGCGACTCGCCGAACGCCAGGAAGAAGATAATCGGGATGGCCCAGGCTTCATGCTGCCGCACGGTGTCGCTGACCCAGTGGATAATGTCATTGAGGCTCAATATGGGCTCCTGATGCGGGATTT
Organism: Serratia sp. S4; assembly: GCF_000347995.1. Lineage (NCBI taxonomy): Bacteria > Pseudomonadati > Pseudomonadota > Gammaproteobacteria > Enterobacterales > Yersiniaceae > Serratia > Serratia sp. S4. The sequence continues at coordinate 262,140 of NZ_KB661120.1, read as the reverse complement.
ATGGCCCCAAGGATACGCAATGCCGGCCGGGGCCGATTAAACCCCGGCTAAACACCCGTACAGTTTACTCGAGGTAGAACGCCTGCAGTGCTTCACGCTGGTTTTGGCCCAGTCCGTACTCGGCCTCCAGCCAGCGATCGGTTGAACCATATTGGTCACGGATGCAGTTCAGGGCGGTCATCAGGAATTCTTCACGGGCGCTGAGCACATAGGCAAATTGCCCCAGTGCCGAAGCGTTAAGGCGAATCGACAGTTGATCCAGCATCTGTTCGCGGAAGGTCGCCAGCGTGGTTTCGGTCAGCAGGTAATCTTCCACAACCGTCGCTTCATCTGCCCCCAGCGCGAATAACACCAGCGCCGAACCGACTCCGGTACGATCCTTGCCTACCGCGCAGTGCTGGACGATGGCTCCGTTATCGACATTGCTCAGCAATTGGGCCAACTGCTTATACGCCGCATTACCGAAAGGCAGCCGACGGTAAAGTTCCAGCATAAAGGCCTGTGCGTCGAAACCGGCCAGCGTTTCGCTGGTCAGTTTTTCCAGGTTGGCATTCACCTCATTGCTCAACGGATTGGCCGGGAAATGATGATAATCGGCGCCGCTCCACAGGACATCAGGCTTGGCCTGAACTTCATCGGCGTCACGGTAATCCAGCACCGAACGCACCGGCACACCGGCCAGGAAGGTGCAGTCGTCTTCGGTCAGACGCTCCAGCGAACCTGAGCGGAACAGCAGACCACGCTTGATACGGCGGCCATCGGCGACGCTGTTGCCGCCAAGATCGCGAAAGTTAATGCCGCCATCAAGCGGTGCCAATGAAGGATGAAGCAGGATCTGGGCAGTCATAGACGTCCTCGTGGTTATTGTCTGAAAAACGCAACCTGAGAGCAGCGGAAAAACCGGGCTCAACGGGTAAAGAGGCGGCCAGAAAGATGGCGCTGATGAGGTTAACCGTAACAGATTACGGCCGAATGGAGAAACGGGCCGCGTCGGCGACCCGTTGAACTGCGAGGTAATTACAGCAGGCGGCGCGCCGCATCAACCACGATCTGCACCGCTTTGCTTTCGGTGTTTTTCATGGTTTCTGCGTTCGGGATTTCCTGCTGGGTGCGGTTAACAATCACACCGGCAACCATACCGGCACGCAGGCCCTGGCTGGCGCACATGGTCAGCAAGGTAGCGGATTCCATTTCATAGTTCATCACGCCCATCGACTGCCATTCTTCCATCGAGCCTTTGAAGCGGCTGACGACACGGCCGGAGAAGGTATCGTAACGTTCCTGGCCAGGGTAGAAGGTATCAGAAGACGCGGTCACGCCAATGTGCGTGGTAGCGCCGGCAGCCTTGGCGGCTTCGACCAGTGCCGTGGTACAGGCAAAGTCGGCCACGGCCGGGAACTCCATCGGTGCAAAGTGCAGGCTGGCACCGTCGAGACGAACCGCGGCGGTGGTGACCAGAACATCGCCAACATTGATGTTCGACTGGATCGCACCGGTGGTGCCGATACGCAGGAAGGTACGGATTCCCAATTGCGCCAGTTCTTCAACGGCGATAGAGGTAGACGGGCCACCAATGCCGGTAGAGCAGACGATCACCGCCTTGCCGTCCAACTCTGCGCGCCAGGAGGTAAATTCACGATGGGAAGCCAGATGCACCGGATTTTCCATCAGCTTGGCAATTTTCTCTACGCGCTGTGGATCGCCTGGAACGATGGCAAGCTGGGCCCCTTGTAAATCTTTTTTAGTGAGGCCGAGATGAAAAACGTCAGATTGGGACATGCGAGACTCCTCATGGATCATGTTTATTGGGAGGAACAAAAAAGTACTCTACTGAAAATTGCCATTCAATTTCGTGACAACCATCACTATGAATAAAGAAACAGAATGCAATCTACATAACTTTTGTGATTAAAGTCACAAAAACACACCAGAAGCTGGAATGGTCGTCTCAGAAGCCCCAAGTCTAGTCGACAAAATGCAGCGCCGTTTTTCACCCTGTCTCCTGAGCACAGAGCTGATTTCCTGATGAAACTATTGACACCGCCACAGGAAATAACCTTATTTTATCGGTGACTTAGCCACAATAAAGGGAGCTAACGCACCTTATGGTATTAATGCAGGTCAACATGCGTAATAGCATGATAAAAAGGCAACAAAAACGCGCTAAAGCCAGATAATTATTCGTTTTTTAAAGACTTGGCCGAAAATGCTCCACCCGGTGCCAATAACGGGTAATCTTTCCTATAGTTAATCTCAGCGCTTTTCTCGATTGCACGGAGACCGCAATGAAAACCGATCAAGTGATGACATTAAAACAGGCCCAGGGGGGATTCACCCCGGCCGTTACACCCTTGGCTGCTTCAACCATTATCACCGACGAACAAGGCATTCATGCCGGGGAAACCACCATTCCTTCACAGGGTGACAATCTGCCGGCCTATATCGCCAAACCTGCCGATAGCAGCGGCCCCTTCCCGGTGGTGCTGGTGGTACAAGAGATTTTTGGCGTACATGAGCACATTCAGGACGTATGTCGTCGCCTGGCCAAACAGGGCTATCTGGCGATAGCACCGGAACTGTATTTCCGTCAGGGAGATGCCCGGGATTACACCGACATCGGCGAACTGTTCCAAAAGCTGGTGACCAAAGTGCCGGATCGTCAGGTGCTGGCGGATCTGGATCATGCCGCTCATTGGGCCACGCGCCACGGTGGCGATGCCGGCAAGCTGGCGATTACCGGTTTCTGCTGGGGCGGGCGTATTAGCTGGCTGTATGCGGCACATAATCCGCAGTTGAAAGCGGCCGTCGCCTGGTACGGCAAACTGGTGGGCGAAAAAACGCTGAACTCGCCAAAACATCCGATCGATGTCGCTACCCAACTCTCTGCGCCGGTGCTGGGATTATATGGCGGGCAAGACACAGGTATCACGCTGGATACGGTGGAAAGCATGCGTCAGGCGCTGCGTGCGGCCAACGCCGATGCCGAGATCGTGGTCTATCCCGACGTCGGCCATGCCTTCAATGCCGACTACCGGCCAAGCTATGATGCCGAAGCGGCCGCCGACGGTTGGCAACGCATGCTGGCATGGTTCACCCAACATGGCGTTCCGGGCGTTAAGTAAACCTCACCTCACGGCTGCCTGACCAGACAGCCGCTTGCGACATAAAAAAGGGCGCCGAAGCGCCCAGATTGTCAGATCAAAACATCATTGCACCACGGCGACAATCAGGCCTGCTGCTCGCGCAGGCGTTGTGCAGCCAGCACCATGTTGGCCAGCGACTGACGGGTTTCCGGCCAGCCACGGGTTTTCAGGCCGCAGTCCGGGTTAACCCACAGGCGTTCTGCCGGGATGTTCTGCGCGGCTTTACGCAACAGCGCTTCGATCCATTCCACGCTTGGCACGTTTGGCGAGTGGATGTCATACACGCCCGGACCGATTTCGTTCGGATATTCGAACTCTTTAAAGGCTTCCAGCAAATCCATATCGGAACGCGAGGTTTCGATGGTGATCACGTCAGCATCCAGCGCCGCAATCGAATCCATGATGTCGTTGAACTCGCAGTAACACATGTGGGTGTGGATCTGAGTATCATCCTGCGCCACGGCGGCATTCAATTTGAACGCGTCCACCGCCCAATTCAGGTAGGCAGCCCAGTCGGATTGACGCAGCGGCAGACCTTCACGCAGTGCCGGTTCGTCAATCTGGATGATGCCAATGCCGGCTTTTTCCAGATCTTCCACTTCATCACGCAGCGCCAGGGCAATTTGTTTGGCAATCACTTCACGGGTCACATCTTCACGCGGGAATGACCAGCAAAGAATGGTTACCGGGCCGGTCAACATGCCCTTCACCGGCTTGTCGGTCAGCGACTGGGCATACTTCGCCCACTCTACGGTGATGGCTTCCGGTCGGCTGATATCGCCGATGATCACCGGCGGTTTTACGCAGCGGGAACCGTAGCTCTGTACCCAGCCGTTTTGGGTGAAGACGAAGCCGTCGAGGTTCTCACCGAAGTATTCGACCATATCGTTACGCTCGGCTTCACCGTGCACCAATACGTCCAGGCCCAGACGCTCTTGCTCAACGATCGCCTGTTTGATGTGCTCACTAATGCTGGTGCGGTAGTTGTTGCCGTCCAAACGCCCCTGCTTGAAGTCCAGACGCAGGCCGCGAATTTCGGTGGTTTGTGGGAATGAACCGATAGTGGTGGTCGGCCAGGCCGGCAGGTTAAAGCGTTCACGCTGTGCCTGAGCACGCTCGGCGTAAGGACGCTGACGTTCGCTGTCCTGCGCGGTAATAGCAGCCAGGCGTTGACCGACCTGCGCATTATGCACACGGCTGGATTGACGACGGGCACGGATTGGCGCGCTGTAGGCGTTCAGTTCAACCTGTTTTGCTGCGCCCGGTGCGTTCAACGCCGCGCTCAGCAACGCCAGTTCGCCGCATTTTTGCAGGGCGAAGGCGAACCAACTCTTCACTTCTTCGTCCAGCCGGGTTTCCACACTCAGATCGATCGGGCTGTGCAACAGTGAACAGGAAGTGCCGATCCACAGCGGGCGACTGCCCACTAATGGCTGCAAACGTTCAAACCAATTGCTCAGATCGGCGCGCCAGACGTTACGACCGTTGATTACCCCCAGTGACAGCAGCCACTCTTTCGGCAGCGCCTTATTCAATACCGCGATATCGTCGTGACCGCCAACCAGGTCAACGTGCAGCCCCTGCACCGGTAACTCACGGAGAGTGTCAAGATTGTGGCCAACGCTGTCGAAATAGGTAGTCAGCAGCAGTTTTACCTGGCCCTGCAGCGCGTCATAAGCCGGTTTGAAGGCGTTCAGCCACGCCTGCGGCAATTCCAGTACCAGCGCAGGCTCGTCGATCTGCACCCATTCAACGCCGCGTTTCGCCAGCTCGGCCAGCACCTGCTGATAAACCGGCAGGATATCGTTGAGCAGCGACAGGCGGTCAAACGGCTCACCCTTCACTTTGCCCAGCCACAGATAAGTGACCGGCCCCAGCAGCACAGGTTTGATTTTGTGGCCCAGCGCCAGCGCTTCGTCAACTTCGTCCAGCAATTGGGTCCAGCCCAGTTTGAACTGCTGGCCCTTATGGAATTCGGGCACCATGTAGTGGTAGTTGGTGTTAAACCATTTGGTCATTTCCGCCGCTGCTGCCGGTTCACCGGTTGGTGCGCGGCCACGGCCCAGGCGGAACAACGTATCGAGATCGATTGTGCCGTCCGCATTTTGATGACGCGCCGGCACGTTGCCGAGCAGCAGACTGGTGGTCAATACATGGTCGTACCAGGCGAAATCGCCGACCGGCACCAAATCCACCCCGGCCTGTTGTTGCTGTTGCCAATGGCGAGCGCGCAGCTCGCGGCCAACTGCCAACAGTTCTTCCTGCGTTGAGTTACCTGCCCAGTAGCTTTCCTGAGCTTTTTTCAGTTCACGTCGTAGCCCAACGCGAGGAAAACCCAGTGTGTGATTTAGAATTGCCATCGTCATATTCCCCATTTAGCCGTCCAGATGTTTACACATCCATAATCCGCAGGTACTGTATTAACCACAAGCGCAATTTATTCACTGTCACTGTGAAGGACTCTCATGATCGAACTGAAACACTTACGGACGCTGCAGGCTCTGCGCAATACCGGTTCGCTGGCGGCCGCGGCTGCCCAACTCCATCAGACGCAGTCTGCTCTTTCGCATCAGTTCAGCGATCTGGAGCAGCGCCTGGGCTTCAAGCTGTTCGTTCGTAAAAGCCAACCGCTGCGCTTTACCGCGCAGGGAGAGATCCTGTTACAGCTGGCAGAGCAGGTTCTGCCACAAATTCAGCAGGCATTGCAGACGTGCCACGAACCGCATCAGGCCACGCTGCGTATCGCCATTGAATGCCACAGCTGTATTCAATGGCTGACACCGGCGCTGGATAACTTCCGGCAGAGTTGGCCGCAGGTAGTGATGGACTTTAAGTCCGGCGTCACCTTTGATCCGCAACCGGCCTTACAGCAAGGCGAGCTGGATTTGGTGCTGACTTCCGATATTCTGCCGCGCAGCGGTCTGCATTATTCACCGATGTTTGATTTTGAAGTGCGACTGGTGCTGGCGCCGGATCACCCGTTAGCCAGCAAGCTGCACATTGAACCCGAAGATTTGATCGATGAAACACTGATGATTTATCCGGTACAGCGTCAACGGCTGGATATCTGGCGTCATTTCCTGCAGCCGGCGGGCATCAGCCCGGCGCTGAAAAACGTCGATAACACCCTGCTACTGATCCAGATGGTGTCCGCGCGGATGGGGATTGCGGCGTTACCGCATTGGGTGGTGGAGAGTTTTGAGCGCCAGGGGTTGGTGGTGACCAAAACCCTGGGCGATGGCCTGTGGAGCCGTCTGTATGCCGCAGTTCGCGATGGTGAGCAGCGCCAGGCGGTAACCGAAGCCTTTATCCGTTCGGCACGCCAGCACGCCTGCAATCATCTGCCGTTCGTCCGGGACGCCGCCCGCCCAAGCGCCGGTGTTGCCAGCGTCAAACCACTGACCTCACGACCCTGACGACCCTGACGACCAGGGTTGCCTGCGCTTGGGCAGCCCGGTTTATTTACTGATTATTTTGGGTGCCACCCAACGGCGATGTACCCACAGCGAAGCAACAATCACCGCCCCACCGATAATAAAACTTGGCCAGTGCGGCTGTTGCTGCCAGATGGCCAGATTCACCAGCAGCCCGGCAGGCACATGCATGTTATTCATGATGCCCAGCGTGCCGGCATCCACCTGCGTGGCACCGTAGTTCCACATGAAATATCCCAGCCCGGAAGCGACCACGCCCAGCCACACCAGAATGCCCCATTGCAGATTGGTGGTCGGCAACTGTTGCGGGTTGCCCCACAGGCACCAGGCCACCACCGCCACCACCAACGCGCCCAGGTAGAACCAGGAAAACGCGGTGTGCTGTGGCAACGGATGCACTTCCATCAGCCGCTTGTAACCGACCATGCCAATGGCGAAGCTGATATTCGCCGCCTGCACCAGCAGCAGCCCCAACCAGAAATGCTCGCTAAGCTGGTGGTAACGGATGATCGCCGCCCCCAAAACGGCCAACAACGCACTGAATACGTAGCTCCAGCGCAAGCGCTGCCCACTGATCAGGTCATAAATCAGCGTGACGTAAAGCGGCGTCAGCACGGTAAACAGCAGGAATTCCGGCACCGTCAGGTACATGTAAGCGCGGAAGCTGAACAGGTACATGATGCCGAGCTGGCAAGCCCCCACCAGCATGTACATCAGGATCACTTTCAGCTTGATATTGCGCCAGCGCAGAAAAGGCAGGAACACCAATGCCGCCAGGCCGATGCGCATCAGCACCGAGAACCAGCTGTCGACCTGGCCCGCCAGATATTCGCCAATCAGGCTGAAAGAGAACGCCCACAGAATGGTAGTAATCACCAGAAGCAGCACGATGGGTTCATCCTAAAAATTCACAAAGGGCGATTGTAACGGAAGGCGGGAGAAGGGGTGATGAAAAGGCGGTTTACATCTGCACAAAATACAAACTTTCGGCAAATTTTCACCGCTGGGTTAGTCTTAATAGTAAACAGGAGCCAACATCATGAAAACTTATCACCTGCTCTACGGCCTGTTGCTGCTGTCCGGGTTGGCCGGTGCAGCCAATGGGGTTACCGAACTCAGCTCGCAACAGCAGTTTCTCAACCAACGCAATCAGCAAGCGCAGCAACAGCGCATGCTGAATAACCAGCAGTTGGATCAGCGCCGTCTGCAACAACAGCGGCAGTTCGACAATAATCAGCAACAACTGCTGCGAAATTCGCCGAACGGGGGGCAACTGCTGCCAAATGGCAACCAACCACGCAATCCGTTCGATCGCACCACGCCTGCGGTACCTCAGGCGCCGCTGCCGACGCCGGTCAACCGAGGTTAGCCATTGGGAAAATCGGGGCCAATCAAATCTATTCGGTCCGTGCAAATGCAGTCAACGCCCCAGTTTAACAACAAGCGCGCCCGCGCCGGCTGGTTAACGGTATAAACCAGAATGCGTAATCCCGCCGCTTTCAGTGCTGCTACCCGTTCGGCGGTCAGTTCTTTATGGTTGATGTGCAAAGACACGCAACCCAGGCGTTCGGTCAGCGCCGGCCAGTTGTCATCCCACTGATCCAGCAACAGGCCGCGCGGCAATTCAGGCACGGTACGTTGTGCTGCTGCAAGCGCTTCAACCGAGAACGAAGAAAGCAGCGGATCGGTCTGCCCCTGCCACAGCAGGCGTGCCGCCAGCGCCACGACCCGGCCGGTTTCGTCATCACTGCCGGTGGTGGGCTTGATTTCAATGTTCGCCATCATACCGTGCTGCAGGCAGCGTTCCGCGACCTCCGCCAGCAAGGGTAAGCGTTCGCCTTTGTAGGCGGAGTTATACCAGTTGCCGGCATCGAGCTGCACCAGCTTGTCCCACGGCAATTCGCCCGCTACGCCCCAGCCGTTGCTGGTGCGATCCAGAGTATCGTCGTGCAGCAGAAAAATCTGCCCGTCCTGCGCCAGCTTGGCGTCGAACTCAATCATTTTGTGGCCGTGACGTGCGCCAACGTCGATCGCCGCCAGGGTATTTTCCGGTGCCAGAGAGCCACCGCCGCGGTGGGCAACAATATGAGGGTAAGGCCAGGCTGTGGTCATCATTCCATCCGTAATCCGCTATCGGTATCAAAAAAGTGCAGCGCCTGTGCAGGCAGTTGTAAATATAGCGTGCTGCCTGCCGTCGGCATAGTTTCATGCGATAGCCGCGCAATGACCCCGTGGCCGCCCCACTGCCCGTGCGCCAGATTATCCGCGCCCAGCAGCTCCAGCGTTTGCAGCACCAGCGCCACGCCACCCTGCCCATCGGGGAGCAGTTGAATATGCTCGGGACGAATACCCAGCGTCAGCCGGCGTCCGCCCCAGTGCGCCTTCGCCTGCGGTAAATTCAAGGTCATGCCGTCCGCCAGTTGCAGTTGGCTGCCGTCGGCGCTCAGGGTGCCTGGCAACAGGTTCATCGCCGGTGAGCCAATAAAGCTGGCGACAAACAGCGACGCCGGGCGTTGGTAGACCTCACTCGGGGTGCCAATCTGCTCCGCCACGCCCTTGTTCATCACGATCACCCGCTGCGCCAGCGTCATCGCCTCTACCTGGTCGTGCGTTACGTACAGGCTGGTGGTTTTCAACCGGCGATGCAGCTGTTGTAATTCCAGACGCATCTGCACCCGCAGTTTGGCATCCAGGTTGGACAAGGGTTCATCAAACAGGAACACCGCCGGTTCACGCACGATAGCCCGCCCCATCGCCACCCGCTGACGCTGGCCGCCGGAAAGCTCACGCGGCTTGCGCTGCAACAGCGGCTCCAGCTCTAAAATGCGCGCCGCTTCTTCTACCCGCTGTTGGATATGCTGTTTGCCAAAGCCGCGAATTTTCAGGCCATAGGCCATGTTGTCATACACGCTCATGTGCGGATACAGCGCGTAGTTCTGAAACACCATCGCAATGCCGCGATCTTTCGGCTCCATATCGGTCACACGCTGGCTGTCGATATAGATATCGCCGCTGGTGGTACGTTCCAGCCCGGCGACCATACGCAGCAGCGTCGATTTACCGCAGCCGGACGGCCCGACCATCACGATAAACTCACCGTCCGCCACGTCGAGATCGATCTGCTTAATCACCGGCGTTTTACCGTCGTAGGATTTGGTGACTGCCTGTAGTTTTAAACCTGCCATGTGAAAATTTCTCTCGTTACTTTTCGCTATCAACCAGGCCGCGTACAAACCAGCGCTGCATCAGAAGAACCACCGCCAGCGGTGGGATTAAAGTCAGAATCATCGCCGCCATCACCTGATTCCACTGGGTTGGCGCGCCGGAGGTGGAGATCATGCTTTTAATCCCCGCCACCGCAGTGCCCATTGAGGCATCGCTGGTGATCAGGATCGGCCACAGGTACTGGTTCCAGCCGTAGATAAAGGTGATGACAAACAGCGCCGCCAGGTTGGTCTTCGACAGCGGCAACACGATGTCCCAGAAGAAGCGCATCGGGCCGGCACCGTCAATACGCGCGGCTTCCAGCAGTTCATCCGGCAAGGTCATAAAGAACTGGCGCAGCAGGAAGGTAGCGGTTGCCGAGGCCATCAGCGGCAGCGTCAGGCCGGTGTAGCTGTCCAGCAGGTTGAGGTTGGAGATCACCTCCACCGTGGGGAAAATACGCACTTCCACAGGCAACATCAGCGTCATGAAAATCAGCCAGAAAAACAGGCTGCGCAGCGGAAAACGAAAATAAACGATGGCATAGGCCGACAACACCGATACCACGATTTTGCCGCAGGTAATGGCCAGCGCCATGATCACGCTATTGAGCAGCAGCAGCGAGAACGGCACCTTGAGGTTGCCCACACCGCCCTGCCAGATATTGCTGATGTTTTCCCACAGGTGGCCGCCCGGGATCAGGGTCATCGGTACCTGGAAGACCTGTTTGTCGTCCAGCGTGGCGGCGACAAAGGCCACGTACAGCGGGAACAGCACCACCAGCACGCCGATAATCAGCATTACGTGGCTGAAGATATCCAGCCCGCGTCGGTTCTCAATCATTGGTAACGCACCTTACGTTCGACAAAACGGAACTGGATCACCGTCAGGCCAATCACCAACAGCATCAGGATCACCGACTGCGCCGCAGAGCTGGACAAGTCCAGACCGGCAAAGCCTTCGCGGTAGATCTTGTAGATCAGCGTGGTAGTGGACTGCACCGGCCCGCCGCCGGTCGCGGCATCGATCACCGGGAAGGTGTCGAAGAAGGCGTACACCAAATTGACCACCAGCAGGAAGAAGCTCACCGGCGTGATCAACGGCAGCACCAGATTGAAGAAACGCCGCACCGGGCCGGCACCGTCAATGGCCGCCGCTTCCACCAGCGATCGGGGAATGGACTGCAATGCCGCCAGGAAAAACAGGAAGTTGTAGCTGATTTGCTGCCAGACCGAAGCCAGAACTACCAGGAACATCGCTTGCCCACTGTTCTGCGCGTGGTTCCAGTTGTAGCCCAGTCCGTTAAGGAAATGAGTAATCAGCCCCAGGCCGGGGTTGAACAGGAAGATCCACAGTACCGCCGCCACCGCCGGAGCTACCGCATAAGGCAAGATCATCAGCGTCTGGTAAATCCGGCTGCCGCGCAGCACGTAATCCACCAGTGCAGCGAAGAACAACGACACGACCAGCCCGATACCCGCCACCAGGAAGCTGAAAATCAGCGTGGTGTAAAACGAATCGAGGTAGTAAGGATCCTGGAACAGCTGGGTAAAGTTATCCAGGCCGACAAACTGGCTGGACAGACCGAATGGGTCGAGGCTCTGCACCGAATACCACAGCGCCTCGCCGGCGGGCCACAGGAAAAAGATTGCGGTGATCAACAGTTGCGGCAGCACCAATACATAGGGCAGCCAGCTACAGCCGAAACCGGGACGGGAAGATGACATAGGGGTTAACCGTTAATGTGGGGAGAGGGCTGACTGAGCCCCTCACCCCGGCCCTCTCCCAGGGGAGAGGGGGTGAATCGGTGTCGTTCGCCGGAACGGAGTCCCGGTTGACGCTACTTGGTCTGGGATTCGAAGCGACGCAGCAATACGTCACCGCGCTGCACGGCGGCATCCAGCGCCTGCTGTGGCGTTTTCTTGCCGGTCCACACGCCTTCCAATTCTTCATCCACTACGGTACGGATCTGCGGCATGTTGCCCAAACGCAGGCCCTTGGTGAACGGTAATGGCGGCTTGTTCAGCATCTGACGCGTCGCCACATCGGCGCCCGGGTTCTTGTCATAGAAGCCCTGTTGCTTGGTCAGATCGTAAGCCGCGGTGGTGATCGGCAGATAACCGGTCTTCTGGTGCCATTCGGCGGCGATTTCCGGCTGGGCCAGATACTGCAGGAACTCGGCGACCCCTTTGTAAGTGGCGGCATCTTTGCCGTTCATCACCCACAGGCTCGCACCGCCAATGATGGCGTTCTGCGGTGCATTTTTGGCATCGGCATCGTACGGCATCATGCCCACCCCGTAGTTGAACTTGGCGTAATGCTTGATATCTGCCAGCGAACCGGATGACGCAGTAGTAATGGCACAATCACCGCTATAGAACTTCTCGGTGGATTCGTCTTTACGGCCGAAATAGGTGAAATCACCCTTCTTGTTCATCTCTTCCAGCAGTTGGATGTGCTTGACCTGCAGCGGCTTGTTGAACTCCAGCTTGGCGCTGGCTCCCCCGAAACCGTTGTTCTCCGTGGCGAACGGTACCCCGTGCCAGGCGCTGAAGTTCTCGAGCTGGATCCAGCCCTGCCAGCCGCTGGCGTAGCCACACTTCATACCGGCTGCACGCAGTTTGGCGGTGTCCGCCGCCAGTTCCTGCCAGGTTTTTGGCGGCTGGTCCGGGTTCAGGCCGGCTTTTTTGAAGGCGTCCTTGTTGTAATACAGCACTGGAGTGGAACTGTTGAACGGCTGAGACAGCAGGTGACCGCTCTTGTTGTCGGTGTAGTAACCGGACACCGTCGGCACGAACACCGACTCGTCAAAGTTGATACCAGCGTCTTTAAACACTTCGTACACCGGCTTGATCGCCTTACTGGCCATCATGGTTGCCGTGCCCACCTCATACACCTGCAAAATTGCCGGCGCTTTGCCGGAGCGATAGGCCGCAATGCCCGCAGCCAGGCTCTGTTCGTAGTTACCTTTATAAACCGGGACAATTTTGACGTCGGTGTGCGACTGGTTAAAGCGATCCGCCAGGGAATCCACTTCTTTACCCAATTCACCTTCCATCGAATGCCAGAATGGGATCTCGGTTGCCGCCAGTGCCTGAGTGCTGACCGCCAGGGTCAACGCGACGCACAGCGTAGTTTTGCGAATAGCGTAGGTGAGCATGCCTAACTCCTGAAAAAAGCTGGTGTAATAAGCGCGTGAGCGAAAAGAATCAGTTTTTTGTTCGGTAGCTAACATGCCATGCTCGGATGACAGAAATATAACTGCCAGATGACAGCCGTGTGACGGGAGAGTGAAGTGCAGATTGCGGTTTGATGTCGGCGGCAGGGAGAACTGCCCCGCCGCCGTGGGTATTACAGTGAACGACGCAGTCGAGCGACCGCTTCCTGCATTTGCTGTTCAGTCGCGGTGGCGAACGACAGGCGGAAGGTCGAACGATCCGGGTTGTCTGAGAAGAAGTACTCTCCCGGCACAAACACCACGCCCTGCTGCAGGGTGGTTTTCAGCCATTCGGTAGCGTTAAACGGCTGACGGAAACGCGCCCACAGGAACATACCGCCCTTCGGCATATCGAAGCTGATGTGATCGCCCAGCTCTTGCTCCACCAGCCCGGCCAGGATCTCGCCCTTGTGCTTGTAGGCCGCGCGGATCTTTTCGATCTGCGCCGGCAGACGATCCAGCCCCAGATAGCATTCGACGATGCTCTGCGACAGCGCACTGGCGTGCAGATCCGCCGCCTGCTTGATGATCGCCACTTTATGCAGCAGGAACTCAGGCAAAATTGCCCAGCCCAGGCGCAGGCCCGGTGCCAGGATCTTGGAGAAGGTCGAGGTGTAGATAATGTTATCGGTGTGACCCAGCACCTGCTGGGAAATCTGGTGCAGCGTAGCGTTGCGCTCTTCGGTAAAGCGCAGTTCGCCGTACGGGTCATCCTCGATGATCAGGAAATTGTGCTCGGCCGCCAGTTTCACCAACAGTTCGCGGCGCGGTGCGCTCAGGGTGATACCGCTGGGGTTACCGAAGTTCGGCACCACATACACGCCCTTGATGCGCTGGGTTTTCAGCAGTTCAGCCAGCTCTTCGACCACCATGCCATCACTGTCGGACGACACCGACATGATGTTGGCTTCCGCCAGCTCCAGCGTCTGTAACGCCGCCAGATAGGTCGGACGCTCCACCACAAACACATCGCCCGGATTGACGATCGCACGCATCACCAGATCCAGCGCCTGCTGGGAACCGGCCGTGACCATCACTTCTTCGGCAGTGGCAGAAACACCACGCTGGGCGCACAGTTCGCAGATGCGCTCACGCAGCACCGGGCTGCCTTCGGTCAAACCATACTGGAAAGCGCTTTTCGGCTGCTCGGTGATCGCCTGATGAGTGGCGATGCTCAAGCCTTCGAAATCAAACAGGGCATCAGAGGGGATGCCGCCCGCCAGCGAAATGACGTTTTCCATCTTACTGTGCTTGAGCAATTCACGAATTGCCGAGCTTTTTACTTTTACGATGCGCTGCGCGAGTAACCCTTCTGTGTTCATTTCTTCTTCTTCTCGTAATCGTTAAAAACTTTGTAGGGGCGCTGTACACTGCGCCCGAATCACTCGGGGCGAATATATTCGCCCCCTACAGCTTAGACGGGTATTTCAGCCGCCCAGATATGCCGACCTAACTGCTTCGTTTGCTAACAATGCGGCTCCCGTATCTTCCAACACCACGCGGCCGTTTTCCAGTACATAACCACGATCGGCCAGTTTCAGCGCCTGATTGGCGTTTTGCTCCACCAGGAAGATGGTCATTCCCTCTTCGCGCAGTTGCTCAATAATGTCAAAAATCTGCTGAATAATGATCGGCGCCAGCCCAAGGGAAGGTTCGTCGAGCAACAGCAACTTTGGCTGGCTCATCAGCGCACGGCCGATAGCCAACATCTGTTGCTCACCGCCGGACATGGTGCCGGAACGTTGGGCACGGCGCTCCAGCAGGCGTGGGAACAGGCCGAAAACCCTTTCGATACGCTGCTGATACTGCTGACGGTCGGCAAAGAAACCGCCCATCGCCAGATTCTCTTCCACCGTCATTCGCGAGAATACCCGTCGCCCTTCCGGCACAATAGCCACCGCCTCACGCATGATGCGCGAGGTCTGCCACTGGGTAATATCCTGATCGAGGAAAGTGATGCTGCCCTCGCTGGCACGGGGTTCACCGCACAGCGTGCCGAGCAGCGTAGTTTTACCGGCGCCGTTAGCACCGATCAGCGTGACTATCTCACCCTGCTTAATGTTCAGGCTGACCTGATGCAGCGCCTGGATTTTGCCGTAATGGGCGGATACCTGATTAAATGACAACATAATTTATTCGCCCAGATAAGCCCGGATCACGTCCGGGTTGTTGCGGATTTCTGCCGGAGTGCCCTGCGCCAGCGGCGTACCCTGGTTCACCACGTAGATGCGGTCGGAAATGCCCATCACCAGCTTCATGTCGTGCTCGATCAATAGCACCGACACCTTGTGCTGATTACGCAGCTCGACAATCAAATGATCCAGCTCGTCGGTTTCCTTCGGGTTCAAACCCGCCGCAGGCTCGTCGAGCATCAGCAGCTCCGGCCGGGTAACCATGCAACGCGCAATCTCCAGCCGCCGCTGCTGGCCGTATGCCAGGTTGCCCGCCGAGCGGTTAGCCATCTCCAGCAGGCCAACCCGCTGCAGCCACACCGCAGCACGTTCCAGCGCGTCGGCTTCGGCGCGACGGAAGGCCGGCGTTTTCAACAGCCCGGCGAAAACGCCGCTTTTCAGATGCTGGTGCTGCGCAACCAGCAGGTTTTCGATCACCGTCATTTCACGGAACAGCCGCACATGCTGGAAAGTCCGCACTACGCCCATACGAGCGATGTTTTGGCCGGATAGCCCTTCCAGATGACGTTCGCGCAGTTTAATGGTGCCGCCGGTTGGGCGGTAGAAACCGGTCAGACAGTTAAATACCGTGGTTTTTCCGGCACCGTTCGGGCCGATCAGCGAAACGATTTCGCCTTCATTGAGTTCCAGCGCCACGTTATTGACCGCCAGCAGGCCGCCGAAACGCATCGATAACCCTTCGACCTTCAGCAAAGGTTGCATACTCATGCCTGCTCCCCCTTGCCCGCGTGGATATCCGCCGCTTTCAGTTTCAGCTGTGGCCGCTTCATCGGCAGCAACCCTTGTGGCCGCCAAATCATCATCAACACCATCAGGGCGCCCAGCAGCAACATGCTGTATTCGTTCAGATCGCGCATCATTTCACGCGACACCACCAGCAGAATAGCCGCCAGGATCACGGCAAACTGCGATCCCATGCCACCCAAAACCACGATCGCCAGCACGAAGGCCGACTCGACAAAGGTAAAGGATTCCGGGCTGACAAAGCCCTGACGTGCGGCAAACAGCGTACCGGCAAAACCGGCAAAGGCGGCGCTGATGGTAAAGGCGGTCAGCTTGATTTTGGTCGGGTTAAGGCCCAGTGAACGGCAGGCGATTTCATCTTCGCGCAGCGCTTCCCAGGCACGGCCCAGCGGCATGCGCAGCAGGCGGTTGATCACAAACAGCGTCAGTACCACCAGCAGCAGTGCCACCAAATACAAAAACACAATGCGATCGCTCGGATCGTATTTCAGGCCAAAGAAGTTGTGGAAGGTGTCCCAGCCGCCGTCGCGCACGCTGCGGTTGAACTCCAGCCCAAAGAAGGTCGGTTTCGGGATCTGGCTGATACCGTTCGGCCCGCCGGTGATCTCGGTATTGTTCAGCAGCAGGATACGCACAATCTCCCCGAAGCCCAGGGTCACAATCGCCAGGTAATCGCCGCGCAGACGCAGCACCGGGAAACCGAGCAGGAAACCGAAGATGGCGGTGACGATGCCCGCCAGTGGCAGGCTTTCCCAGAAGCCGAGGCCATAGTAATGGTTCAGCAGCGCATAGGTGTAGGCGCCGATGGCGTAAAAACCGCCGTAACCCAGCACCAGCAGGCCGGACAAGCCGACCACCACGTTCAGGCCCAGACCCAGCATCACGTAGATCAACGTCAGGGTGGCGATATCCACCGTGCCGCGCGATACCAGGAACGGCCAGGCGACCGCCGCGACAATGATCGCCGCGGCCAGCAGCTTCTGGCGCGCGGTGGTGCCATCAAAACTCGGTAAGACGAATGACGGGCCGGAGATTTTTTTCAGCCCTTGCTGCATCAACGGACGCAACAATTGGAAGAAAAACACGATGACACAGCCAATGCCGATCCACATCCAGCGAACTTCCGCCGCGCCATGAACCACCAGTTTGGTTCCGTCGAGACTCAGTTGCATCCCCATCAGGAACGAAGCCATCACAAACAGCACCAGCGTGGCGATCAACGCATTGAGCAGATTGAGTTTCATACCTTCTCAACCTCCGGACGCCCAAGGATGCCGGTTGGCATGATCAGCAACACCACGATCAGCAGCGCGAACGACACCACGTCTTTATATTCGGTGCTCAGGTAGGCCGAGGTCAGCGCTTCCGCCACGCCCAGTACCAGGCCACCAATCATTGCGCCGGGAATGCTGCCGATACCGCCCAGCACCGCCGCGGTGAAGGCTTTCATGCCTGCCATAAAGCCGATGTATGGGTTAATCACTCCGTAGAACTGGCCCAGCAGCACGCCGGCCACTGCCGCCATCACCGCGCCAATCACGAAGGTCAGCGAGATAACCCGGTCGGTGTTGATGCCCAGCAGGCTGGCCATTTTCAAATCTTCCGCGCAGGCACGGCAGGCGCGGCCCATGCGGGAATAACGAATGAATATCGTCAGCGCCAGCATCGCCAGGAAGGTGACGACCCAGATAATCAACTGCATGGTAGTGATGGTGGCGGCAAAACCGTTACTTTCACCCAACACCCATTGGCCGGTGACCAGGCTAGGCAGCGCCAAATCGCGCGAGCCCTGCGTCAGGCTGACGTAGTTTTGCAGGAATATCGACATCCCGATGGCGGAGATCAGCGCGATCAGACGCTTGGAGTTGCGCACAGGCTTGTAGGCTACCCGCTCAATGCTCCAGCCGTAGGCGCTGGCAATGACGATCGACACCAGGAACCCGGCGCCAATCAGCAACCAGCTCACGTCGATGCCCACCATCATCAGGGCGGCGATAACAATAAAGGAGACATAGCTGCCGATCATATACACCTCGCCGTGGGCAAAGTTGATCATGCCGATGATGCCGTAGACCATGGTGTAACCGATGGCGATCAATGCATAGGTGCTGCCCAACGTGACGCCGTTGAACATCTGCTGCAGAAAATAGAGAACCTGCTCTGACATACTCTAACCCTTGGCTGCGAAACCTGAACGCGGAGAGCATTCAGGTAAAGGGATACGGAGCCGGCAAGCCGGCCCGCGGGCGCAGCAGAACTGCACCCTACCCTGATGATTATGGCTTATTTGATTGGTGTTGATGTGCCGTCTGCATGCCATTCAAACACGCCGAACTCGAAGCCTTTCAGATCGCCCTTGTCATCCCAGCTCAGCGGCCCCATCACGGTGTCCACCGGCTTGCCGGTTTTCAAATCCTTGACGATATCGGCTGGCTCCTGGCTGCCACTGCGCTCCATCCCGGTGGTCAGAGATTGCAGTGCGGCGTAGGTGGTCCAGACAAACGGCCCGGTCGGATCCAGCTTCTTGGCTTTCAGCGCATCGACCACAGGTTTGTTGGTTGGAACCTGATCGTAGCGTTTCGGCAAGGTCACCAGCATGCCTTCGGAAGCCGCACCGGCGATGTTAGACAGTGAGGAGTTGCCCACCCCCTCTGGCCCCATAAAGCGGGTGGTCAGCCCGGCCTGTTTGGCCTGGCGCAGGATCTGGCCCATTTCCGGGTAGTAGCCGCCGAAATAAACAAAATCGACGTTCTCTTTCTTCAGGCGTGCCACCAGAGTGGAGAAATCTTTATCGCCGGCGGTGATACCTTCAAACATCACCACGTCGGTACCCTGTTTTTTCAGACTGTCGCGTACCGAGCGTGCCAGGCCTTCGCCATACTGCTGCTTGTCGTGGATCACGGCAATGCGTTTGGGTTTGATTTCACTGAGGATGTACTTGGCGGCGGTCGGGCCCTGATCGGAGTCCAGGCCGGTGGTACGCATGATCATCTTGTAACCACGGGTGGTCAGATCGGCGTTAGTGGCCGCCGGGGTAATCATGATCACGCCTTCATCTTCATAAATATCGGAAGCCGGCTGCGTCGAGGACGAGCACAGGTGGCCGATCACATAACGGATACCGTCGTTGATCACCTTGTTGGCCACCGCTACCGCCTGTTTCGGGTCACAGGCATCGTCGTATTCCACACCAACCAACTTCTCGCCCTTGATGCCACCCTTGGCATTGATATCGGCAATTGCCTGACGGGCACCGGTAAACTCCATATCGCCATACTGTGCGACCGGGCCGGACATCGCCCCGACGATCGCCACCTTAATGTCTTTTGCCATTGCCGCATGCCCGATTGCCATCGCGATACAGCCAGCCAACAATGCCTTACCTTTTGTTAATTTCATCCGCAAATCCCCATCTGTCGTTGTGAACGTACCTGTTGTGTTTGCCTGCACCTGACCCTTATTTACTGCTTTTATTCATAAGTAATAATGATTTAGGTGTTTTCGCGGCAATATTTTCTAATAAGACTTTATTTTTCATGCCATTAAACAGGAATTTTCTGCTGCAAATCAACTTGCACAATCAGGAACAAGCGGTGTAAACAGCATAAAATCCGGATTAAATCTGCGCTGTTTTGCATCAGGCGCAGCGCGTTATGCTGGTTCCCGATCGCTTTACTACATATTTACTCGGAAAATGCGTCTTGCAAAAAACATTTCGCGCAGTAATCGTACAGAAAAACTTACACAACGCTCTGTGCAAGATCTATTACACTGTCGGCATCGATTAGCCGTTCGGAAATCCTGCATGAAATTAACTATAGAACGATTAACCACACTGTCCCCGCAAGACCTTATCGATCTTGGCAAAATCTGGCCGCATCAGCAGCCGGAACAGTGGCAAAGCGGGTTGAGCGGCGATAAAGCCCTGTTCGCCGCCCGCTTCAACGAACGGCTGCTCGGTGCGGTGAAAATCGAGCTGAACGGTAAGCATGCCCAACTGCAAGATTTACTGGTGCGTGAGGTGACGCGCCGTCGCGGCGTCGGTCTGTATCTGGTGCAGGACGCCCAGCGTCAACTGCCGCAGATAACGCACTGGCAGCTTTCAACCGCCGGTCTGACAGCGCGCGAACGCGGTGAAGTGGATAACTTTATGCGCGCCTGCGGCTTTA
Organism: Serratia sp. S4; assembly: GCF_000347995.1. Classification (NCBI taxonomy): domain Bacteria; kingdom Pseudomonadati; phylum Pseudomonadota; class Gammaproteobacteria; order Enterobacterales; family Yersiniaceae; genus Serratia; species Serratia sp. S4. Next base: position 242,037 of record NZ_KB661120.1, on the reverse strand, counting down.
CTCAGCAAGGCGAACTCTGGCAACAATGAAGCGCAAATTAGTGGCGCTATTAATGCTGGCACTGGCATTCATCGCCTGGTTTGGTGGCCGCCAGCAGGCACTGCAACTGCGGCAAGCCTGGGATAACCAGGCCTACGTTTGGCAACGGGTCTGGACGCCGCAACATGCTGCGGCATTGGCGCAAAGCCGCGATCTTTTCTCTGCGTTGCGGGTGCTGGGTTTGCAGGTACATCCGCGCGAAGGCTGGCGTGAAATCCCGGTTAATCTCCCATTATTGAAACAAGATGGCCGCCCGCTGTGGCTGGTCGTGCGTCTGGATGGGCAGTTGGCGCAGTTGGACGAATCCGCCATTCGCCAGCGCCTGCTAAAGCAGGTGCAACAGTGGCAGGCCGCCGGGTTGCAGGTCATCGGCGTTGAAATAGATCACGACGCCGCCACCGCTCGCCTGCCCGACTATCAGCATTTCCTCCAACAACTGCGCCAGCAGCTGCCTCGCTCATTGCAACTGGGTATTACCGCCTTACCGACCTGGCTCGGCTCAGCAGCGCTGCCCGGCGTATTACAACAGGTGGACAGTTCGGTACTGCAGGTACATGCGGTGCTGTCGCCGCAGCAAGGGTTATTTTCCGGCCCGCTGGCACTGCGCTGGGTCAAGCAGTACGCGAAAATGACGACGAAGCCCTTCCGGGTGGCCTTGCCCGCCTACGGCATGGGTCTGGTGGGGTTTGATGAGCAGGGCGCGCAGGTTGAAAGCGAAACCTCGCTGCGCGTGGCCGGGACTTCGCGAGAGCTGACGGTCGCGCCGCAGCAGGTAGCTGATTTTCTGCATCAATTGAACGCGCAAACCACGCCGCACCTGCGTGGCATTATCTGGTTCCGGCTGCCGCTGGCGGACGATCGTCGCGCCTGGTCATTGACGACGCTGCGGGCAGTGATTGAAAACCAACCGCTCAGCGTCAACTGGCTGGTAAAAATTAGTCCTCAGCCACAGCAAAATGGGCTCAATGATCTGATACTTCACAATAATGGGCTGATTGATGCCCCGCTGCCCCATGAAATTGTCATCACCGCCAGCGACTGTCTGGCGGCGGATGCCGCGGGCAACTACCGGCTGGAAAGTGAGCCTCAACGGCAACGCTTTGTCCTGATTAGCGGCGACCAGTTACGTGCCGGGCAATCCCGGCCACTGGGCTGGCTGCGCTGCCAACAACTGACGCCAGGAGGCACCCTTGTCACACCTTAATGCTCGCACTCTTCCACTGGCGGCCCTGATCGGCTCAGCGTTGGCGCTGCCGATTAACGGCTACGCCTGCGGACCGGATTTCCCTAACCGGTTGCTGGTCGATCGTAACGGCACACTGCTGTATATGCCGGAAGGCAATTTTGCCTTTGAAGCCGGCCGCCTGGTCGCGATAGATAAGCAACTACCGCAATGGAAAGCGCCACCGCCGCCCATGCCGCCGAAACCGATGCCTCTGTCGCCAGAAACCATCATCATCGGCAAAATGCGCGCGGCAAAAACCGTTGAAGAGGCCGATGCGGTCAATACTCAGGGGTTGTCTGATGCCGCTCGCCTGTACCAACTGGGCGCAGTGGCCTTTGCCGGCCAGGATCCGCGGGCCGGCGAATACTTCCAGCAGGTATTGGCGCTACCCGCTGCAGAACAGGGCGATTGGGGGCTACGAGCGCAATACTCACTCGGCCGACTGCTGATGGGCGATCGCGGCACGCCAGAGAACGAAAGTGGCGAACCGGCTGCGACGGCCAAACACCCGGCAAAACCGCAGCTGGAGCAAGCGCTGGCGGCTTTCCAGCAGGTGATTGAGCGAGTGAAAAGCGGCACGGCCGATCCGGATCAACTGGCGCTGAGCAGTCTCGGCCAGCAGGCACGTATCCACCTGTGGCTCAATGACGTGACTCAAGCGGCGCGGCTGTATGCCCAGCAGGCGGCTCAGGGCGATCAAAACGGCGGACTGTCGTTGCAGTACGTTTCCAGTTATCTGGTCAATCCTGACCACTTCGATACGCTAAAACAGGCGATTACCGATCCGCTGATCCAACAGCTGGTCACTATCGAACTGTTCGCCCGCAGCAGTAATCTGCAATTGGCCGACACGGACGGCTCTGGTAGCCGCTCAACGCAGATTGTCAGCCAAATTCTGACGCTGTTGGACGCCTCGGTGAAAAGCGGCTTCAGCGGCAGCGACCGGTTGGCAGCATTGGCCTACCGCGCCGGGCAATATCCGATGGCGGCCAGCCTGCTGAAACACGCCGGTGACAGTGGCCTGGCCTGGTGGCTACGCGCCAAGATGGCGCTGCGTGACGGTGATGTTAAAGCCGCTACCGCAAACTACGCCAAAGCGGCGGCCGCTTTCCCATCCAGTGAAAGTTGGGGCGAGCAGCGCAATGCCGACTTTGTGCAAGAAACCATGGTGCCCGAGTGCCGAGTGGCCGGCGAGCAGGCGATCCTGGCACTTGATCGCGGTGACTATCTACAGGCGATGGATTTCCTGTATCGCGGTAAAGATATTTATTGGGCCGACGTCGCCGACGTGGCCGAACGGGTGCTGACCGTCGACGAGCTGAAAGGCTTTGTCGATAAACATGCGCCAGCGCCAACTACGCCGCTAAAACCGGTCAATCCGGACGAGTACAGCGGCCAGCCACTGACGCCAGAGGTACAGCTGCGCGAGCTGCTGGCGCGACGGCTGATGCGTGCCGGGCGTCCTCAAGAGGCCATGGGCTATTTTGATATCCCTAACTATCGCCAGGTGGCGCAGCAGTACGCCGATACTCTGAAGACGGCGCAGGACAAAACCGCCGACAAACTGGCGCGCGCCAAAGCCTATTATCAGGCGGCCACGCTACTGCGCACACAAGGGCTAACCTTCACCGGTTACGAGATGACGCCGGATTACGCGATTTATGACGCAGGCTATTCCTATCTGGGAGATGCGTTTGATACCCGCGAACTCAAACATAAGAGTTGGATTAGCGGCGCGGAGGCGGCACGGGCCAAAGCAGCGCTACCGCCACAGGACAATCGCTTCCTGCACTATCGTTGGCAGGCCGTCACCCTGGCCCAGCAGGCCGCCGATTTGCTGCCGCCAAAAAGCCAGGCTTATGCCGCCGTGCTGTGCAATGCCGCCGGTTGGGTGATTAAACGTGATGCCAAAACCGGTCAGGCACTGTATCAGCGCTATATCAACACCGGGTCTCGTTATCCCTGGGCCAACAAGTTTGGCTATAGCTGCCCGGCGCCAGACTTCGCTGCCGTTACGCCATAGCACCGAATTTCAGGCACAAAAAAGCCCGGCTAGCCGGGCTTTTTAACGCTTACGCGGGATTAGGCTTCGATCGCCATTTTCAGTTTCTTCATGGCATTTTTTTCCAACTGGCGGACACGCTCAGCGGAAACGCCATATTGATCGGCCAGTTCTTGCAGCGTGGACTTGTTATCGTCGTCCAGCCAACGGGCACGAATAATATGCTGACTACGCTCGTCCAGGCCTTCCATCGCGTAGGCCAGTTTGTCTGCGGCGTTGCTTTCCCAGTTATCTTCTTCGATACCTTCAGCAAAGTCAGAGCTTTTATCCTGCAGGTACAGCACTGGCGCCATCGACTGGCCTTCACGGGCGTCGTCGTCCGGCGTTGGATCGAAAGTCATATCCTGTGCCGCCATGCGGGATTCCATCTCGCGTACGTCCTTGCTGGTCACGCCCAGTTCACGGGCCACCAATTCCACCTCGTCCTGGTTGAACCAGCCCAGACGCTGCTTGGTTTTACGCAGGTTAAAGAACAGCTTGCGCTGTGCCTTGGTGGTAGCAACTTTGACGATACGCCAGTTGCGCAGTACGTACTCGTGAATTTCTGCCTTGATCCAGTGCACCGCAAAGGAAACCAGGCGCACCCCAACCTCTGGGTTGAAGCGGCGAACAGCTTTCATCAAGCCGATATTACCTTCCTGGATCAGATCCGCCTGCGGCAGGCCGTAACCAGAGTAATTGCGGGCAATATGAGCGACAAAGCGCAGGTGAGACAGGATCAGCTGCTTAGCGGCTTCCAGATCGCCCTGATAATGCAGCCGTTCAGCCAGCTCCCGCTCTTCCTCTGCCGTCAGCATCGGATAGGTGTTGGCGGCCCGGATATAGGCTTCCAAACTGCCCTGGGGCACTAAAGCTAAAGTTTGCATTTCTTTGGTCATTCAAACCCTCTCTTGAAAAAACAGGTCATGCAGGTGATTTATCACGGCGGGGAAATAATTGATTCTACGGCAGTTGCTATTGCAAAAGCGGTCCACACGCCGGGCACCATAACATTTTGCTGCAGATTTTGACCGTGTTCCGCCCTATTAGTTCACAGTTTTTCGATCACATTGTGCATGACAATACGTGACGAAGACTCAGGCCGATAGGGAATTTGTGCGCAAAGAAGAGACTGAATGGGGCTTGGGTTGGTGCCGGTAGCTCTTCTCCCGCAACACGCTCGGAGCAGCAGGAGAAGAGTATACCAAAAAAACTTTATTGTGGTGTAAATCGACGTAAATGTTGCACCGTCGCCAGCCAGGCGGCGATCCAGCCGATCATCGCGGAGACAATCAGCAGCAGCAGGGCTTCATCCCAACCCAGGCCATGCAGGGTAAAGGTGGTACCAAACACCTTGGCCACGCCGGTAACCACCGACTCCAGACGCCACACCATCCCGCCGGATAACAGCAACGACAGCAACGCGCCAAAGAAGCCCAGCATTGCCCCGCCGTTCAGGAACGGCCGCAGGATAAAGCCGTCGGTCGCACCGATCAGCTTCATCACGTTGATAGTGTCACGACGGCTGAAGATGCTCAGCCGCACGCTGTTGCCGATCACCAGGAACACCGCCACAATCATCAGCACGCCGATCATCGCAGCCACCTGGCCCACCAGCCCGGTCAGCGCCGCCAGGCGGGCAAACCAGCTGTCATCCATTCTAACCTCATCCACGCCCTGTACCGCGGCTACGCGATCGCGCAGGGTGTTGAGGGTGTCGGAACTTTGGAAGCTCATTTTCGGCGTGATGATGGCTACCGCCGGCAACGGGTTCTCTTCCAGCATATCCAGTGCGCCGCCAAAGCCAGACCAGTTGCGGAATTCGCCCCGGGCCTCTTCACGCGACAGGTAATTCACTTTCTCGACGCCGGCTTCCGCCTTGATGGCATCGAGCACTTTCACCGCGGCATCGTCATCGAGGGATTTATCCAGATAAACCGTCAACTGTGGCGTCGGGTACCATTGGGTCGCTGCGGTACTGACGTTTTTCCAGACGATGTAACACACGCTCGGCAGCGTCAGAGAAATGGCGATCACCATCACCGTCAACAGCGTTGCCAATGGCTGGCGCAGCATATCCTTGATGGCGTTCATCCAGGCGTAACGCCATTGTTCACGCCAGCCCCCGCGCAGCGCTTTGCTCTTGGCGGTTTTTGCGTTATTCGCCATGATGCGCTCCTCCAGCCATACGACCCTGGCTCAGGCGCAGAGTGCGGTAATTACGACGGGCAATCAGCCCGGTGTCATGGGTGGCCATCAGCACGGTCACGCCAACACGGTTAAATTCTTCAAACAGACGCAGAATGCCTTCCGACAGCGCATCATCCAGGTTACCGGTTGGCTCATCCGCCAGCAGCACCGCCGGTTTGTTCACCACCGCACGGGCAATACCCACGCGCTGCTGCTCACCACCGGAAAGCTGGATTGGGAAGTTTTTGGCCTTATCCAGCAGCCCGACCTTGTCCAGCGCGGCGGAAACACGACGGCGGATGTCTTCGGTACTGGCACCGGCAATGATCAGCGGCATCGCCACGTTGTCATACACCGTGCGATCCAGCAGCAGATGGTGATCCTGGAAAATCATGCCGATCTGACGACGCAGGAACGGCACCTCACTGTTTCTCAGGCGACTGATGTCGTGACCACCAAACCAGATATGGCCGGCGCTCGGCCGTTCGATGCCACAAATCAGTTTCAGCAGGGTACTTTTACCCGCGCCGGAATGGCCGGTCAGAAACGCCATCTCTGCCGGGCGCAGATGAAAATCTACCCCCTGCAGTGCCTGCCGTCCGCCCAGATAAGCTTTACTGACCTGTTCAAAGCGAATCATCCGTATTAATCCTCTCGGGCAAAAAGTGCCTCAATAAAATCGTCGGCCTTAAACGGCCGCAAATCTTCGATGCCTTCCCCAACGCCGATATAGCGAATCGGGATAGCGAACTGATCGGCAATGGCGAAGATCACCCCGCCCTTGGCGGTACCGTCCAGTTTAGTCAGTGTGATACCGGTTAAGCCTACGGCTTCATTAAATAATTTCGCCTGGCTGACAGCATTCTGTCCGGTGCTGGCATCAAGAATCAGCATAACCTCATGGGGGGCCTGGTCGTCCAGTTTTTTCATAACGCGGACGATTTTCTTCAGCTCTTCCATCAGGTGCGCTTTATTCTGCAGACGTCCGGCGGTATCGGCCAGCAGTACGTCGATGCCACGAGCCTTGGCGGCCTGTACCGCGTCAAAAATCACCGAAGCGGAGTCTGCACCGGTATGCTGCGCGATCACCGGGATCCGGTTACGCTCGCCCCATACCTGCAGTTGTTCCACCGCCGCGGCACGGAAGGTATCCCCCGCCGCCAACATCACCGATTTGCCTTCCGCCTGGAACTGACGGGCCAGCTTGCCGATGGTGGTGGTTTTACCCACGCCGTTCACACCAACCATCAGAATGACATACGGGTTTTTACCGCCAACATCCAGCGGCTGATCAACTTTAGCCAGAATTTCAGACATTTCCTCCTTCAGCTTGCCGTATAGCGCCTCGGCGTCTTTCAACTGCTTGCGGCTGGCGTGCTGGGTCAGAGAGGTAATGATTTTACTCGTGGTTTCCACGCCGACATCGGCAATCAGCAGCTGCTCTTCCAGCTCTTCAAACAGATCGTCGTCGATTTTCTTGCCGCGGAACAGGCCGATAAAACCGGAGCCTAGATTCTGCTTGGTTTTCACCAGGCTGCGTTTCAGACGGGCAAAGAAACCTTCTTTGGTCGGGCGTTCCTGCTCCTGAGTCACCGCAGGGGCCAGCAGCTCAGGTTGTTGTTCTTCAATAATGGCCGGAGCGACGATAATCGGTTCCAGCGCTACGCTGGCCGGCAGAGGCTCTGGCTCTGGCGCGATAGCCTCAGGTTCAGGTTCAGGCTCGATCGCCTCCACTTCAGGCACCGCAATCGGTTCTGGCTCAGGCTCGATAACAGGCTCAGGCGCAATCACTTGCGATTCTGGTTCGATAACCGCTTCTGACTCAAGCACTTCCGGTTCGGCTACGACAACCGCTTCCGGCTCAATCACCACCACCGGCTCAGGCTCAACCTCGGCAATCTCTTCCTCTGTCACCGGCTGCTGCTCTGCCGCCACCTGTTCGGTGAGAGTAACAATCTCTTCCGCCAGCGCTTGTGCCGCTGCAGAGTGCTCGGCAACCACCGGCACGCTTTCTGCGATATGCTCGCCGGTCAGGCTGCCGTCCCATTCTCCTGGGGTTTCTACGGAGGCGGCAGGTTCAGATTCCTGGGCGGGGAGTTGGTCATCCAGCTTGGGAGCAACCGGTTCAGCCGGGGTCTCCACGGCCTGATTTTCCGCCGGTTCTACCGCCGTCTCAGGTTGCTGTTGCTCTTCTTCCTTCTGGCCGAAGCCCAGCCAGGAGAAAAACCCGCGTTTCTTATCTTTTGCCATGTTATGACTCTACTCCGTACCGAAGGCTTGCTTATGCTGACAATTATTCCGCCGAGTCTATCACTTTCCCTCGCCCAGCAACACGCATCCGGTATGCTTTCCACTGTGAAATCAGGCAACAAAGTTTTACCGTTTCCCCCGGCGCGTCTCACCGGTAGAATAGAGGCAACTTTTCGCTAACTTGTGCGGCCTTCACCGCCCCAAACAGAAATAAACCAATCCTATGACAAGAATATCGCCACGGGCGTCGGCAAAAAAACCGCCTCAGGCTGCGGCCGGGCAGATCCGTATTATCGGCGGCCAATGGCGCGGACGGAAACTGCCGGTGCCAAATAGCCCTGGGCTACGTCCAACCACCGATCGCGTCCGTGAAACCCTGTTCAACTGGCTGGCCCCGGTGATCCAGGGCGCGCGCTGCCTGGACTGTTTCGCCGGTAGCGGCGCACTCGGCCTGGAAGCGCTGTCCCGCTATGCCGGTAGCGTTACGCTGTTGGAGTTTGAACGCCCGGTGGCGCAGCAACTGGAAAAGAATCTGGCGCTGCTGCAAGGCAAAGGCCATGTGGTCAACACCAACGCACTGAGCTGGCTGGCGAATAATGCCCAACCGTTTGACGTCGTGTTTCTCGATCCGCCTTTTCGCAAAGGGCTGCTGGCGGAAACCGTCACGCTGCTGGAGCAGCAGGGCTGGCTGGCCGATGAGGCCTGGATTTACGTAGAGGCCGAAGCCGAAAGCGCCGCCACCGACGTTCCGGCCAACTGGCAGCTACACCGTGAAAAAGTCGCCGGTCAGGTGGCTTACCGTCTTTATATTCGCTCTCAAGAGAAAACCGACAATGCTGATTAATCTGGGTCGCCTGCTGATGCTGTGCGTATGGGGCTTTCTGCTCTCCAATCTGTTTCACCCTTTTCCCAAGCCGCTGAAGTACTTCATCGACGTGGCGCTGTTCTTTATGGTGGTGATGCACGGGCTACAGCTGGTACTGCTGAAATCCACGCAACCGAAAGATCAGCCGATAAGCTACTGGCAGGAAGCCAAGATCTTTATCTTTGGCGTCTTCGAACTGCTGGCCTGGCAGAAAAAGCAGCCGCCAATCAAAAGAAAATAGCTTAGTGCGGCGCCGACTGAGCGGTAAAAGAGACAAAGCGCGTGCCCTGCACCATCAACATACCCTGCGCCCCTTTCTCAATAGGGTTGTACTGCTGCTGTTTCAGCCGCAGGGTGATGTCCTCTCCCCCACGCTGCGGGTGGAACACCACTTCATACCGCATTGCTTCATTGACGATATGCTCACGCTGGCGTGAACGGTTATTTGAGGCAGGGAATTCACGCTTCTCGCTCACCGTAACCTGCAGGCTGCGGACCGGTGCGCGGTCGTTTTCCGCCTCAGATCGGCGCTGGTTGAAATAGCGCTGCGTGGCCAGTACGGCGATCAGTGCTATCACGGCGATAAAAAACAGCGGCGGTTTGCTCATCTTGGCTCCCAAAGGTTCAGAATCTAGTGCGGCTGGGCAGTGCTTACCGCATCGCGGGTCGCAGGCTGGCCACGATAATCGCCCCCCAGCGACTTAATCAGCGTAATGTCGGTGCTGAGCCGTTGCGCCTGAATATCCAGTAACAGCAACTGCTGCGCGATAGTGGCTCGCCGGGCTTCCTCGGCAGCATAGCGGCTGGCCAACCCGCGCTGGTAATGAGCGCCCGCGCTCTCCGTGGTAGCCATGGCGGCGATGACTTTCTGCTGCTGCAGCATGACCTGCTGGTTAAGATCATTGAGTTGGCTCGAGCTGATTGCCACATCACGCACCGCATCAAGTACTGCCTGATTATACTGCTTTATCAGAATGTTGCTGGCCGTGCGAACCGATTTCAAATTGGCGTTCAGTCGGCCGCCATCGAACAAAGGCAGTCGCAAGCCAGGCAGAATATTGATCTGCTGGAAGGAGTATTTAAACAGGTCACCCACGCTTAAGGCGTTATATCCCCAGAAGGCCTTGATATCAAAATGCGGGTAAAAGGCCGCCTTGGCCGCATCGACCCGGCTTAAAGAGGCGGTCACGTAGCCGCTCAATGCTTGCAGGTCCGGACGTCTGGCCAGCAGTTCGAAAGATAAGGAAGCTGGTAAGGTTTCCTGCAGCGCCGGCAGGTCAACAGCATGAATACTCGGCATATTGTGCGCATCTGCCCCTATCAGGGCGCGTAACGTTTCACGATACTGGGTCAACATCCCCTGTTCGGTAATCACCTGCTGTTGCGCCGCCAGCAGTTCAGCCTGCGCGTTGGCAATATCAACCCTATCTTCCAACCCGCGTGCGGCGCGGTTTTCGTGGGCCTGCACCGATAACCGGGCAATGGACTCCAACTGATTGAGCAGCGCAATCTTCTGGAAGCTGCTCTGCATGGCGAAATAGAGCTGTGCGACACTGCTGGCAAGATCCAGTTCGATACCGGCCGTCTCCGCGGTTCGGGCATTTTTCTCCCCGATGGCGGCAGCTACCTGAGCGCGATCCGCCCCCCATAGATCGATATCCAGGGTGGCACCCACGCCGACGGTATTGAGCGTATACCAGGGACCATTGCGGTCCGCGGGCAGCGAAAATGAGTAGGGCCAGGTAAAGTTGCGATCGGTTACTCTCACCCGATTCTGGGCCGCTACCCCCACGGCCTGAAGCCCCTGGGCCGCCTGAGCCAGCTCGACCGAGGATTGGGACTGACTAATGCGCAGGCGAGCCGCCTGCATGGTCGGTGAGTTTTGCAATGCGCGGTTGACCAGCATATTGAGCTGAGCATCATGATAGCCCTCCCACCAGTTGGCCGTCGGCCACCCGCTGTGAGCCAAATGAATCACCTGCGATAACTGCGCCTGCTGCGGATTGACTATGGTCACCTGACCGGGATCGTCCTGAATTAATGCGCACCCGCTCAGCAGCAGGCTCAAACTCAGCACTAGCGGCGCGAGACGCGGCTGGCCTCCTGCCATCATCATAATTTTCATTGCTTAATCTCGGAAAGATGAGGCTGCCGCCAGTCAGGCAAAGTTTGCACCGCCTGTGTCAGAGGATATAAAAAAGGATTTATCGGCCTGTCTCGCCCCACCGGCGTCAATATTGCAGCAGCGCCAGGCTGCTCTATGTTATCGGCGTAGCTGCGCAACAGCTGCGCGCACTGGGGCAGGAAAGTATCCCTTGGCACCATGTACAGCCGATATCCTTCACTCAACCGCACAATTTCCTGAGCCTGCATAAAAGCGGCGTTAATCGGCCAGCGTTTCGCTTGCGGGTAGGGGTGGGCGTAGGTATTGAAAGGTTCTGCAGAGACCCGGCCGATCAGCGCTTCGGTTTTCATCAGGGTCTGCAACAGCGGCGCTATATTAGCTTCATCCTCTTTTGCCGTCAGATAGTCGGCAATTTGGCGATAGAGGCGCGCCAACTGCGTTTTTAACTGCGGAGCCTCACTGTCTGGCCACAGGTAAAGATGGACAATCGATGAAACCAATACCCCCAGCAGGATACCGATAACCCGATCGCGCAATTCCGTCAGGTTATACAACGGCCCGAACCAGCTGAAGAAAGCCAGGGAAAAAGTAAAAGCGATCTGGATACCCGCGTAGGCGATTCTTTCGGAGCCGGCCGCCAGCCAGGCTCCCAGAGCCATAACCGGCAGCGCCATCGCCAACAACCCGGTGAGGGACTCCGTATGGGGCTGAATAAAGACGATACATACCAGCGCCAGCAGCGTAGCCAGCAACGCCCCGCCAATACGCAACAGCGTCTTCTGCATAGTGGCACCCAACCCTGGCTGGGCCACAATAACGCAGCTCAACATAATGGTGTGTATCCCCTGCCAGTCTGTCGCAGTATAAAACACATAGCAGATCAGGGTCGCCAGCAGCGTCTTCAGGGCAAAGTGCAGGTAGGCCGGATTTGACCAGGCATCCGGTAACAGCAAAGGCTCTTTCACCTGCCCTTCAGTTCGCAAGGGGATCGCCTCGCCCTGAGCCAAACGAGTCAAGGTTCGCGTCATTTCCAGCAAAATGGCTACGTTTGCGCTGTCGCTTGCAGCCGGCATCTCCATTTGAGCCGGCACAACCTCGCTATCCAGATGTTCCGCCAAATCGGCCAATACGCCAGAGATCATCCGGGCTTGTTGTTGGAGATGCGGGTCATTTTCATCCTGCTGAAGCAGCGCAGTCAGGTGGTAACAACGGCTGGCCGCCGCCATGAGCAATTGCCATTTCTGCGGATCATTGCTGATTTCGGCACTGGAACGCCCCGCCAGCTTATGCAGCAATTGCAAACGGGAAAATTGCGCCGCCACATCCAGCAGCTTCGGTTGCCCTTCCAGCTTGAGGTTGTCCCCCAAACAAGCCCATTGTGCAGACGTTTGGCGAAGCATCTGCGCCAGCAGGGCTTTGAACTGATAGCCGGGAAAGGCCTGATAAAAACAGGCATTAACCAGCAGCGTCACCAAAATAGCGGTATTGATCGCCACCCACAGCCACAGCAACAGCCGAACCAGAACTTCGCTTTCGCTGGTCATGGAAGGGAATGTCTGGGCATAAATCACCGACAGAGCGACGACAAAAAATGCCAACCCCAGCTTGCCCAGCACCCTCATCAGATACATGGCACAGAAAAACAGCAGCGTCGAAGCCACCAGCCGTATCAGCGGATAATCATAGGTCCATTTGAAAATCAGCAGGATACCGCCGATGGCGACGCTGATGGTGATCAAGAAAACTATTCCGATCAGTTTGATCATCAGGACGTTTTGCTGGCTGACATAGAAAACCACGATCAGCGCCACGGCCAGAAAAGGGATCTGCAGCGTCATAAACAACGTGATCAACACCGCACAGCTCAGCGTCAAACGCAGGGTATAACCCCCCCTGCCAGGCGTGGCGTGTAACTCTCGGCTCAGATATTGCCAGATATTCTGCACACGCCGCCCTTACTCAGACTCGGTTCGGGGCAATAGAACCGCGCTGGCGGACGCCCCCATGCGCAATAACTGACGGTCCGGATGAGTAATTGCGATCTTCACCGGGAAACGTTGCGACACATGAACCCAGTTAATGCTCTTTTGAATAAGCGGCAAACCGCCGATCACGCTGCCCCCTTCTCCGGGCAAGACACCGGCACCAATAGAGTCCACCACCCCGTCGAAAGTTTTGGAGTGATTGGTCATTACCGTTATCCGTGCCGGTACGCCGGCGCGAATATTTTGCAGGTCGGTTTCCCTGAAGTTGGCGACGACGAACCAGTGATCGTCATCCATTAAGGTAAATACCGGCTTTAAAGCGGAGGCATACTGACCGACGGTGGTCTTCAGCGCCACCACCACGCCATTAAAGGGAGCCCGTACCTCGGTATATTCCAGGTGCAGTTCAGCCAGCGTAATCTGGGCTATCACTTCTGCCCGCTGCGCGACCATCGCATCCACCCCGGTGACCGCCGCGGCCGCCTGTTTCGCCTGCAATTGGGTGGTTGCCAGTTCTGACCGAGCCGCTTTTTCTGCCGTTCTGGCCTGATCCAGGTCTTCCTGAGAAGCGAACCCCTGAGGTACCAGAGGTTCAAGGCGAATGCGGGTAGAGGTCGTCTGTTTAACTAACGCCTGGGCGCGGGCTACGGCAGCGGCAACAGACTGGGCGTTATACTCCTGCGCTTTGACGGTGCGATTCGTCAGCCCAATCTGGGCATCCAGCGTAGCCAACCGAGCGATGGCGTCGTCCAGCATAGCCTGATAAGGACGGGGATCGATACGAAACAGCAGGTCACCTTTTTTCACCCGCTGATTATCCCGAATGGGCATTTCAGTAATGCGTCCGCTCACTTCCGGAACCACGTCAATGGTGTCCGCATAGACATAAGCATCGTTGGTTTCCGGCGAAGTCTGTAGCTGCCATATCAACAAGATCATCGCAACGATAGCGGCCAGAACGATGACCAGCAATGGCCACTTTTTGCGTAATACACTGGAACGGGAATCAGTCATAGATGTTTACTTAACAAAGAGTAAGAACCAGAGGATCGCGGCAAACAGGAACATCAGCGCCAGGTAACTCACCACCGGCGGTGAAAAACGCGCCTGCCAGCCTTTACGCACAATCAACATATGGCAGGGGATCAACAAGAATGCGCCGCCCAGCAAACAAAAGAACCAGCCGGGGAATGTTGCACCGAATACCGGTATTGCCGGTGAGAATGAACAACCGGTGAGTGAAAAAACGCTTGAAACGGCAAGCAGCCGAACCAGCATGGAAATATGTTTCAAACGCTATCCCTGATATTTTCTTTTCTGAAGTGGAGTCTAAACAGCATTACCCGCAAATAAAAGTCTGCGGCGTATTTAACCTGGCAATCGGAAACTAAAGTCCATTTCTTGCAACCTCAAATAGGTTACAGTTCATCCGTAAGAAAGCGTTGTCGATTACAGGCCTGCTGCCTACACTGCAAGCAGGAAGTGACACTGGTGACAATTTGGAGCCGGAGGCTGTGGCTCCCATAATGAATAAGGAAGACATATGAGTTGGCCGTTCCTTGCCGTATTCTTTTCCGGTTGGCTGTTCGTCGACGCCTCCTACCGTGGGCCACGCTGGCAACGTTGGGTATTTAAACCTGTTACTCTGCTGCTGCTGTTATTGCTGGCCTGGCAAGCGCCGGTATTGGGTGCGGCAGGCTATCTGATCGTTCTCGGCCTGTTGGCGACGCTGCTCGGCGACGCTCTGTTGCTGCTGCCGCGTGAACGCGTACTGTACGCCATCGGCGCATTTTTCCTGTCGAGCCTGCTGTATACCCTGAGCTTTGCCAGTCAGATGACCTTCAGCCTGTTTTGGCCACTGCCACTGGCGCTGCTGGTGATTGGCGTGCTGTTGCTGGCGACCATCTGGACCCGGCTGGAAGAGATGCGCTGGCCGATTGCCACCCTGGTCGCAATGACGCTGCTAATGGTGTGGCTGGCAGGGGAACAGTACTTCATGCGCAGCACCGATTTCGGTTTCTCGCTGCTGGCAGGGACCTCACTGCTGTTGCTGGCCAACGTCATTTGGCTGCTTAATCGCTATCGCTTTAGCTTCCGCGCGGCCGATGCGCTGGTGGCCTTCTGCTATTTCTCCGGTCATTTCCTGATTGTGCGTTCGCTTTACCTGTAATTTTTCAGGGCGGGTTCGGCTGCCGAACCCGCTGCCACTAAGCCAGAGCCTTGAGCGTCAGACCGCCATCTGCGCCAGGTTGGTTACGATAAACGTCCCCATCCCGCGAAAAAAAAGCCAGCGTGCTGCCGTCCGCCTGCAGTAAAGCAATGCCATCCGGTGCCGGGCGCCAGCCGACCACCTCAGCCGTTAACACTTTTTTCAGGCAATTTTGCCGATCAATCAATGGGTAGCCGTTGGTTGCACTCTGTTCGCTGGCCAGAAATTCGATCTGGCATTGCTGCTGCGCATCGGCGACTTGCCATTGACCCGCCAGAGACTGCGCGGAAGGAAGAACCAAACTGCTGGCCATAGCTGCCCCCGTTACCATCATATTTCCCGCCATTATGGCGGTACGCGCCAAGCTGCCTTTCATATCGGCTCCCGCATAACGCCCGGCCAGACTGCGCCGGGCGTTATCTTCACTGTTACACGATAAAATCAGTGGTGACGTCTACCTGACCCACGATCTTCACCAGGAAGTCCGGCGTCTGATGGCCACCGATATTCAGCGCCAAATCGCTGACATTATTCGAAGCGTTGTAAGTCAGTAACGCTTCGCCCACAGAGCCACTGAAATGATCGACGAAGTGGATTTGGTCACCGCTCTGTTTGCCCTGATTGAAGAACGACAGATCGATTTTATCGGTACCTTTCTGGAAATCCTTGATCACGTCGGAAGCGCCCGGCGCGGAATCGCTGACCGCAGAGAAGACAAAGATATCCTTGCCTGCACCGCCCCACAGCTCATCTGCCCCGCCGCCGCCGAACAGCACGTCGTTGCCCGCGCCGCCCTTCAGCACGTTGTTGACCGCATTGCCGACGATCACATCATTGCCCGAACCGCCGATGGCGTTTTCAATGGTCACACCCGCCGCGATAGACACGTTGCCTTTCAGCCCACCCACGTCAGAGAAGGACGTCTCGTTCAGGTTGATGCGCTGGTTGGCGGTGTAACCGGAGAAATCGAAAGTGTCATTGCCGCCCGCATCCCAGGCAGCAAAGATCACTTTCTGCGAGTTGCTGGTGGTGCTGAGGAAATCGCGGCCGGTATTGGAATTGAAGCCATAGACGCTGTCACCGGTACGGGTCGACAGGTTGGCGCCATACAGATGCTGGATGGCGGCAATGTCATCCAGCAACGGTGCTGCCGCGTAGTGCCCACCGTTGTCACCACCGGTGTTGGTTTCACTCCAGTAGCTCATCAGGCTGAACTCGCGGGTGTCCTCGGCATAGGTAACGTCATTGTAGGTTGGGTTGCCTTCCCCGGCGTTGTATTCACCTGGGTGGCTCAGGCCCAGCGCATGGCCAATCTCGTGGGTAAACGTCTGACGGCCATAGTCTTCGCTGGCCGGATGTTTGACGTTGGACTGGTTGACGTTGTACCAGGTCTGGCCGCCCAGATCCTGGCCCTGATAGATGGTATTGGGCAGGAAAGCGTAGGCCTGCGTATCATAGTCATAATGGCCGGGACGATCCTGACTGTAGTTGCCGAAGGTAATATTGGCCTTTTGGCCGGCGGCAACTTCGGTGAAGGTGAGATTGGCCACGTCAGACCAGGATTGCAGCGACAGTTTCGCCTGCTGCTGCTGTTCCGCGCTGAACTTGCTCAGCCCGGTATCGCCGGCAACGTTGGTGGAGGAGAATTTATAATCCGGGAATGAGAAAGTTAATTTAGCCGGCTGGCCAAAAACTTTATAACCGTTCCAGGTTTGGTTCTCACGGGTAATAAACAGCCCAGCTTGTTCGTTAGAAAATGAGTCCTTGCCATTAACCTGGATCCCGTTGCCACGCTCGTGGTAATGCAACAGATCGTCTACAGCATTGTAGCCAGATCCTGTTTCTGCGAGGCTGGATTCAGTAACTTCAATTGCCTTTTTAGTAGATTGCATTGGTTCGATTCCACTCATTAGCTGATCGTTATCAATCAGACAGATAGACATAACCTGCCGGTCAGCCACGGAGAAGGTTCCGCCGATTAACCGGAAGGGACTTATGCGCCGTTACCGGCAGTGTGTTAGATAGAATTAATGCATATATATCAGCAAATAAGATTACCGCCATAAATGGTAATCGATTCCAATTATAGGCAGGCGCGCAAAACTGAACATAAAATAATCAGCTATATATTTTCATAACGAAGGAGAGTTATGCTGGATTTTGGCGATACTTACAATCTAAATGAAACCTGCCGGTCACAAGTTAGCAACAAACTTCAACAAAAATGCGGCCTGCAGGTGCAAGCGGATCGTGCTGGCTTTTAAGTGACAAAAAGTTAAATTTAGCTAAAGAGTTATAGATTAATAACTCTTTATTATTAGCCGCCGGGACTTTTAAGTTTCTAAGGGAATACCATTTTCTTTTTTAGTCTAACGGCCTCGCGCCACCCACGATAACGCCCGTCTCACAGTTAGCAATAATTCTCATCCCGCCGCTTGACTCTGGAGTTGACTCCAGGGTGTAGAGTCTGCCCAATGAACTTCATTAACGGCCCGGAGGGGGACGCTATGACTCACCATGAAAAGCATAATCATCAGGAACATCACCATGCGGAAGGCGGCTGCGGTTGCAACCACAGCCATAGCAAAACCCAGCACGGCTGCAGCAGTGAAAAGCAAAGTGCCGACAGCCATAGCGAACATGCCCACACGCACGATCACGGTGCCGGCGGGTGCAGCACTGACGGTCATGAAGATCCGGATGAGGAAAGCGACAGACTGGCTGCCGCCCCTCTCTCCGGCAGCCGGCGCTACAGCTGGAAAGTCACCGGCATGGACTGCCCAAGCTGTGCCAAAAAAATTGAAAATGCCGTAACCGCGCTCCCAGGCGTCGATAATGCTCGCGTGCTGTTCGCCACCGAAAAACTGGTGGTCGATGCTCAATCCGATATCAGCCTGCGCATTCAGGACGCGGTGAAACAAGCCGGTTTCACCCTGCTCGGCACCCAGACCTCCCAAGCCGACCAGCCAAAAACATCGCGCCTCGGGGAGTTTGGTCCACTGCTGCTGCTCACCACGCTGATGATCGTCAGTTGGGCGCTCAGCATGGTCAACCCTGAACTGAGCCGCATTGCCTTTATCGCCACCACGCTGGTGGGTCTGGCTCCGGTTGCCACCAAGGCGGTACGCCTGATCCGCTCCGGCACGCCGTTTGCCATCGAAACCCTGATGAGCGTCGCGGCCATTGGTGCGTTGTTTATCGGCGCCACCGCCGAGGCGGCGATGGTGTTGCTGCTGTTTATGGTCGGCGAGATGCTGGAGTCTTACGCAGCCAACCGCGCACGCCGTGGTGTGAAGGCACTGATGGAGTTGGTGCCGGAAGACGCTCTGCTGCTGCAGGGCACGGAGCGCAAACGCGTGCCGGTTGCCAGCCTGCGCCCCGGCGATGTGATTGAAATTGCGCCCGGTGGCCGCCTGCCGGCCGATGCCGAACTGCTCAACCCGTTTGCCAGCTTCGACGAAAGCGCCCTGACCGGCGAGTCGGTGCCGGTCGAACGTCAACAGGGGCAGAAAGTCGCGGCGGGCAGTTTGTCGGTCGATCAGGCCGCGCAGATGAAGGTCATTTCCGAGCCGGGCAAAAACGCCATCGACCGCATTCTGCAACTGATTGAAGAAGCCGAAGAGCGCCGTGCGCCGATCGAACGTTTCCTCGACCGTTTCAGCCGTTACTACACCCCAGCCATTATGCTGCTGGCCATCGCGGTGATCCTGGTGCCACCGTTGCTGTATGCACAGCCCTGGGATGTCTGGATTTATCGCGGCCTGACTCTGCTGCTGATCGGTTGTCCTTGTGCGCTGGTGATCTCTACCCCGGCGGCGATCACCTCCGGGCTGGCAGCCGCTACCCGACGTGGTGCGTTGATTAAAGGCGGCGCGGCACTGGAACAATTGGGCCAGGTGCAAACCATCGCCTTCGATAAAACCGGCACGCTGACCGAAGGTAAACCGACGGTGACCGACGTGCTGCCGCTCAACGGCATCAGCGAACAGCAGTTGCTGACGCTGGCCGCGGCCGTCGAGGCCGGTTCCCATCACCCGCTGGCGCAAGCGATTATCAACCGTGCCGAGCAGTATGGCGCGCCTCTGCCACTGGCACAGGGTCGCCGCGCGCTGGCAGGCGTTGGGGTAGAGGGCGTTATCGACGGCAAAACCCTGCTGATCAGTGCACCGGCCAAGTTGGCCGCAGGCCTGCTCAGTCAGCAAGGCACCCAACAGGTAGAACAGCTGGAAAACGCCGGTAAAACGGCGGTGGTGGTGCTGGAAGACGGCGTGCCGATTGGCCTGTTGGCGCTGCGCGACACGCTGCGTAGCGATGCCAAACAGGCGATTGCCGAGCTGAAAGCATTAGGGATCAACGGAGTGATGTTAACCGGTGACAACCCGCGTGCGGCGGCGGCGATTGCCACTGAGCTGGGGCTGGATTACCGTGCCGGGCTGCTACCGGAAGATAAAGTGCGTGCGGTAACCGAACTGAGTGAACTGCGCCCAACGGCAATGATCGGCGACGGTATCAATGATGCGCCAGCGATGAAAGCCTCCAGCATCGGTATCGCGATGGGCAGCGGCACCGACGTGGCACTGGAAACCGCCGATGCAGCGCTGACCCATAACCGGCTGGTGGGCGTGGCGGAAATGATCCGCATCTCACGCGCGACGCACGCCAATATTCGGCAGAACATCACCATTGCATTGGGGCTAAAAGGGGTATTTCTGATCACCACCCTGCTGGGGCTGACCGGCCTGTGGCTGGCGGTGCTGGCAGACTCCGGCGCCACCGCGCTGGTCACCGCCAATGCCCTGCGGCTGCTGAAGAAACGTCAATAATACCCTATGAAAACCACATCATGCGCCAGACTACAGGGCGCATGATGTGACGCATTTTATGCACTATTAACTGTAGGGTTTTACTATATTCTCGCGCACTTGCATGACGGGACCGTCAAGGATGCCCCACCCTTAAATGCCAAGAGCCTAAATATGAAAAACTTTAATTATACCTATCTGTTATTTGTTCCAATGACCCTGCTCTCTCCCCTGAGCTTTGCACAGCAGCCTGAAACCGACAGTACGCAACAATTGATTGACCAGGCCCAGCGCCCCCCATTTACCCAAGGGGTGCTACCCGCCGCCAGCCATACAGCAGTAACCGCCGAAAAATCCCAGCCCCAACCAGAGCATCGCCTGCTGCCCATTTGGGGCGATGAAGCTCGAGCTCGCGGCTATGACCTGCCGGAACCCTTTGGCATCGGCGTCAATTACATGAACATGCGGCAGAATATAGAAGTCGATAGCATCAACTTTACCGGCTTGGGTTGGGATACATTCAATCTGCCGTCAAATTTGTTCAAAATCGATGTGGGCAAAACTCGCGAACAGAGCAAAACGGAAACCATGCGTCTGGATACCTGGGTGCTGCCGTTCCTCAATGTTTACGGCATCGTCGGCCATACCAAAGGCAGTTCGTTGTCCCAGGTCTCCGTTGATGCCGATCCCAGCCAACATTCAGAAATGATGGAAAAAATCATCGCCAATGTCGTACACGGCATGAATAAGCAAGGGACGCTGCGCGATCTGGATTTCAAACTTGATTTCAAGGGCACCACTTACGGCGCGGGTGCCACAATAGTCGGGGGATATGACAACTGGTTCGCCTCGGTCGATACCAACTACACCCGCACCAGTTTCGATATCCTCGACGGCCAGATTTCCGCGCTGACGGTGTCACCCCGCGTAGGTTACCGTTTCCTGGTGCCCGGTATCCGTGGGCAGAGTCATCTAAACCTCTGGGTCGGCACCATGTATCAGGACGTGCAACAAGAGTTCAAAGGCAGCCTGTCTGATCTAAGAATGCCGGCAGAACTGCAGTCGCTGATGGCCCTGGCCAATCAGAAAGGCGAAGGTCGTTTCGAGGTGAAGCAGCATCTGCAATCCCCATGGAATGTCCTGGTTGGCACGCAATATGAGATCACACGAAACTTCAACGTGTTGACCGAGTTTGGCTTTAGCCAACGCAACAGTTTCATGGTTTCCGGTGAATATCGCTTCTGATGGCGATATTTACCCGCAGTTTACCCCTGGCCTTGTTAGTCCTGTTGCCCGGTGTTGATGCCGCTTTATTGTCACGTCAGCAAGTAGATGAAATGTTGGCCCCTCTGGGGTCTGACAACCGTTTCGACAGCAGCAAAGCCATCGATTGGGGTGTCTTGCCTGGCCCGTTTTATACTCCCGAACTCGGTCTTGGCCTCGGTACCGCTATTGTTGGGATCTATCGGCCGGACAGCCACGACAACGTCAGCCAAAATTCGACGCTGGCGTTAAAAGGCTTTGTCAGCTCGACGGGGGCCTTTGGTGTCGGTTTCCAAAACCACAGTTTTTTCGCTGACGACCAATGGCGCTTCTTTGCCGACGGCTCTCTCAATAATATGCCCACCTATTTCTGGGGCACCGGCTACCAGGCTGGGCATAACGAGGGGAACAAGGAAAAGTACACTCAACAGTCATTCCAGATAGCGCCACAGCTGTTGTACCGCATTGCCAGCGCTACCTACGCAGGAATCGGCTGGGACTTTTCCTCAACTCACGCCAGCGATCCCGATGAGGGTAACAGCAGCCTGCTAAGGGCCCAAAACGCCGGTGTGTCCTCACTGAGCTCAGGAGTCAGCGGTTCGCTGAGTTACGACACCCGTGATTTCGTTTCCAATGCCAGTCGGGGTCAATTTTTTCGCCTGAGCGACACTTATTTTGCACCGGAGTTGGGCGGTGACAGCCGTTTCAATGCCGTTGAAGGCCAATACAATGCCTACCACAGTTTGAGTGCGAAAAGCGTGCTGGCGTTGGATGCCTTCAGCCGCCTGACCACTGGCGAGGTCCCCTGGGACAGGCTGTCTGAGCTGGGGGACGACCAACGAATGCGTGGCTATTATCAAGGCCGCTATCGCGACAAGAATGTGCTCAGTAGCCAGGTCGAATATCGTCGCAAGCTAAACTGGCGGCACGGGTACGTGCTGTGGGCCGGTGCCGGAACGCTAAGCAGCAAGGCCGGCGATCTGGGCCGTGGTCCCTGGTTGCCTACGCTGGGAGCGGGTTACCGTTTTGAATTCAAACCGAAAATGAACGTACGGCTCGATTTTGGCGTCGGGCGTGGAAGCAGCGGATTTTACTTTCAGGTTGGGGAAGCTTTTTAATGCGTTCTGTTGCACTGCTATTTTTTCTGTTATTGCCCCTCTCGCTGCCCGCCAAACCGTTGGAAACGCTGATCACTTCGCAACCCACCGGTGAAAGCCAAATTGTCTGGCCGGTGGCCGCGCCACTGCCACCACCGGGAGGTTTGCGCCCCTGCTGCGCCTTTGGCTATAACCTCAAAGCGCAAGCCTGGGGTATTCCCGTGCCGCTTTATCAATTAGGTAACCTGGTGGATGCCGACCGGCTTGGCACCCATCACTATAACGACAGCGCTTTCAACGCCATCAGCAACTTGCTGGGCATTGGCAGTGAGCAATTGGGCTTGATCTACACCCACCGGGGAGGGTTTATCGATATCGCCCACGTCCGTGATACCGCCGACAATACCCTCTTCCTGTTCAGCCAACTGCTACCCCGATTGGGTCAGCAGTGGCATATCGACCTTAGCCCTGAGCTGGCAACGCGTCGCATACAGCTTAACGCCTTTAGCCCACCTCAGGATGCAGCACAGCGCTATACGCTGGCGGCCTATTTGGCAGGAGAGATCGCCTTTCAAATGGCGGCATGGCATGAGATTGCACAGTGGTATGGCTACCGTTCCGTGCCGGGATTTTCTGAGGAGGTCTCGGCTTTTTCGCCGGAAGATTTGTATTCCAATCTGCTGGGGGCACGGCTGGCGATCGATGCAATTTTGCAAGGACAGGCGACGTCTCTCACTGCCTACAACAGCGCCATGGAGAGGCTGCTCCCTCAGGCTCTGCACCAGCTTGGCGCGGTATCCATCGCGGCGACCCAGCGGCAGTTTGACGGTATTGACGGCGACTGGTGGGACAGCCATCGCCGGGTGCCGGAGAAGTTTCTGGTGTTAAAACGGGATTACGCCACCGGAAGCAATCGCCTGCCTGCGCTGCCCCCGTTCGAGAAGACCGCCCCACAGCGCCTGACGTTACCGCTACAGCTTCAGGGGTTCAGTCTGGCAAGTCTGGGCGAGCTGCAACTCTGGCCGACGGATGACATGCGCCATCTTCCGGCACCCGCCCACTATTACCGCCCACAGGATTTCAATGGCCTGGCATTGCATGCTCGCGCAGCAGACGCACAGCAAATATTACAAAACGCCAGGCAAACAGGCGGTGATAAACGTCAAACGCCTTTGCGCAACAAATAGCGGTAAGGCGCAGTGTCGGTTTCCTGCGCCACCAGCGTGTGTTCCATAAAGCGGCAGAACCCCGGAATGTCACGGGTGGTAGCCGGATCATCAGCGATGATCAGCAGAGTTTCACCGTTATCCATATGGCGCACGGTTTTGCGCACCATCATTACCGGTTCAGGACAACGCAGCCCCAGCGCATCAAGCGTCTGGTCGGCCTGGGCAAATAAGTCAGTCATGCAATTTTTCTCGGTCGAAAACGATCGGCGAACGCTCGCCACATCTCATTAGCGCATAGTTTACGCCGGTAGTTTTTCTGTGCAAGATGCGTTAACGTTTGCGTTAAATTTAACCATTGCATTGGTTGCGCAAACGCGTATCATGCGGCCGCGACGCTTATTTCTCGGCGCAGAAAAGACATTCTGGGTTCCCTCACCCCACTGCTAAAAAGGCTACAACATGTATTCGTTTACTGCTCGGCAGCGCCTTACCGCGTTGGTCTGGCTATCGCTGTTCCATATTGTCATCATTACCTCCAGTAACTATCTGGTGCAGTTGCCGATGTCCATTTTCGGCTTTCATACCACCTGGGGTGCTTTTACCTTTCCGTTTATCTTCCTGGCGACCGATCTGACGGTGCGTATTTTCGGCGCTCCGCTGGCGCGACGCATCATTCTTTCGGTGATGGTACCGGCGTTGTTCATCTCTTACGTGATCTCCACCGTGACCTATCAGGGTGAATGGCAGGGCTTTGCCGCCTTGGGCAGCTTTAATCTGTTTGTCGCCCGTATCGCCGTCGCCAGCTTTATGGCTTATGTGCTCGGTCAGATCCTCGACGTCCACGTTTTCAATCGCCTGCGTCAGCGCAGCGCCTGGTGGGTCGCTCCTGCCGCCGCCATGTTCCTCGGTAACATCAGCGATACCCTGTCGTTCTTCTTTATTGCGTTCTACAAGAGCAGCGACGCCTTTATGGCTAACAACTGGGTTGAAATCGCACTGGTGGATTACAGCTTCAAGGTAATGATCTGCTTGCTGTTCTTCCTGCCGATGTACGGCGTACTGCTGAATATGCTGCTTAAGCGCATTGCCGCCCGCCAGAACGACGGCAGCCTGCAAGCGAGCTGAACCATGCTATTATTGGCGGCCTGCACCCACCCGGAGGCCGCCATGACCGTCACCATCCGCCACGCCACCCTCGAAGAAATCCACTGTTTGTACCAACAAATTCCCGAATTCGGCAGCCTGCACAGCCTGAGCGATTTGCAGCAACGTATTGGAGCAGCCCCAGCGAGCGCACTGATCGCCGAAGTCGATGGCAATCCTGCGGGTTTCAAACTCGGTTATCAACAGCAAGAAAGGGTGTTTTACAGCTGGCTGGGCGGCGTGCTGCCAGCGTTTCGTCGTCACGGTGTCGCGCTGGCGCTCCTGAGCGAACAGGAACGCTGGGCGCGGGCGCAAAACTATCTCCAACTGAGAGTGAAAACCCGCAACCAGTTCCGCGCGATGCTGATGATTCTCATCGGCCATCACTATCGGATTGTTCAGCTGGAAAAGAAAGGCGAAGTGGCTGATTATCGGCTATTACTTGAAAAAACCTTGTGACAACCTCTGCTTGCATTTCAACCTGGAATAGGTTGCGATACGTGAGAGAACCCCTACCTGAAAGGAAGAAGGAAGCCCAATGCGTAAAGTAGCAAAATTGATGGGTATCAGCCTGTTAGTGCTTGGCCTGGCGGCCTGTGACGGCGAAACCAAAGACACCAAGGCATCGGCAGGCGATGCCGCAGCCAGCGCCCCAGCCGGGCAACAGGTAAGCTTGCTGGATGGCAAGCTGGCGTTCACCCTGCCGGCGGGCATGGCGGACCAAAGCGGCAAGTTGGGTAATCAGGCGAACAACATGCACGTTTACGCCGACAGTACCGGCCAGCGTGCACTGATCGTGATCCTCGGCGACAAAACTGCCGACAGCCTGGAAACCCTGAGCAAGCGTCTGGAAGATACCCAGCGCTCGCGCGACGCCAACCTGCAGGTGATTACCAACAAAGCCATCGACGTTAACGGTGTTCCGCTGCGTCAGTTGGACAGCATCATCACCAGCGGCGGCGAGAAAGCCTACTCCTCTATCCTGATCGGCACGCTGGACAACAACATGCTGACCATTCAGGTGACGCTGCCGGCGGATAACCAGCAGCAGGCGCAGAGCGAGGCCGAAGGCATCATCAAAACGCTGAAACTGAAGCAATAAACCTTTCCGGGGCGCAGTTCACAACTGCTGCGCCCTTAAGCCAATGCCTGCGCCAGCAGGGTGATCGGATGTTCGCAGCGCTTGCTGGTCGACATCTCGATTTGCCATTTGCAGGTTTCGCAGTCAGTGACCACCAAATCCACCCCGCTCTCCTCTATCTGGCGGAACAGCGACGCACCAATGCCCTGCGAAGTCTCATAGTTCTCCGATTTAAAACCATAGGTGCCGGCAATACCGCAGCACTGCGAGTCCAGCACCACCAGTTCCAGCCCCGGTATCTGCCGCAACAGCTCCAGCGTATAGGCGGTCCAGCCCATTTTTTCCATATGGCATGGCGTATGATAGGCCACCCGCAGCGGCGTGTGCTTCAGCGGCAGCTGGCGCCCTTGATTGATCAGGCGGTACAGGTAGCGCGTCGCCAGCTCCACCCGTTCACGCACCGCCGAGGTGTCCACGTCCAGCAGGTGCGGGTATTCATCACGCAGGGTAAAAGTACAGCTCGATGAGGTTGCCACGACCGGGATACCCCGCTCCAACACCGTCTCGTGCAGCGATTCGGCGTTCACTTTGGCCTGTTTCCTGGCCTGGGCGATAAAACCGTTGGCGATCAGCGGTACGCCGCAGCATTTCTCCCGCTTGAGCAACTGCACGCCGATGTCCATCGCATTGAACACCTTGATCAAATCCTTGCCCAGTTGCGGATGGTTGTAATTGACGAAGCAGCCGTGGAAGAACGCGACCTGCTCGGCATAACGCCGTTGGGCCTGCGCCTGCTGACGGTACCAGCGGCGGAAAGTACCGAACGAGTATTTGGGCAACTCGCGGCGATGATCAATCTTCAGCGCCTTGTCGAGCAGGGCACGCACCGGTTTAAGCCCGGTAGCGGCATTAACGATTGGTGCAAACGGCGTCGACAGCGAGCCCATGAGATCGGTATGGCTGAGGATAGCGTCACGCAGCGTGGGCTTGCTCTGGGCAAAGTCGGCGCGGGCGCGCTGAATGATGTCGCCGATTTTGACGTCGGACGGGCAGGCCACCTCACAGCGTTTGCAATTGGTGCAATACTTCAGCGCCTCATCATACAGCGCCGGATCTTTCAGTCGCAGGCGCTCACCGTCCGGCCCCGCCTGTTTTGGCCCCGGATAGAGCGGATTCACCTTGGCCACCGGACAATAGGTGGTACAGACGGTGCATTTGATGCAATTCTCAAAACTGTTGTCTTTATGCAGGCTCATGGACGCTCCTCCTGTGCCGCAATCTGTTGCGCGACGTACAGCGCCCCAATCAGCGAAACACCCGCACCGCAGCCCTGCTGCAGGGGATCATAGCCGCCGGTCACTGCGCCGATGGCATACAGGTTGCTCAATGGCTCCCCCAGCCTTAAGGCACGCAGTCGGTTATCGGTACGTACCCCAAATTGCAAATAGGGTTGCGGAGCAAACAGATTGCGATCGCTCCAGTCTGCGCGATCCGCACGGCTGTCGACATCCAGCCCAAACACCGGTTCACGTATGCCGTCGAAGCCCGCCACCAGCCCGTTGCTGAAGAAGCTGCCGCTAGCCAGCACCACCTGCTGCGCCAGCAATGGAATATCGGTATGGTTGCGGGTATAGAGGCCAGTGACTCGCCCTGCTTCGATATCTGCCCGCAGTACGCTGTCACCCGGCATAAAAACGCCGCCCAGTTGCTGCAGACGCGAACGCAGCGCCTGATGCAGGCGCATACCCAATACCGAAGGCGGCAACGTCGGTAACAGCAGAATCGGTTTACCCACCGCCGCCCGCAACGCGGCCAGTGCGCTATCATCTTCCAGCCCCAGACAGGCAGGCAGGAAAATCGCCTCGGCATCACCGGCCAACCGACGCATTTCTT
The DNA here is from genome assembly GCF_000347995.1 of Serratia sp. S4. NCBI lineage: Bacteria > Pseudomonadati > Pseudomonadota > Gammaproteobacteria > Enterobacterales > Yersiniaceae > Serratia > Serratia sp. S4. Next base: position 214,660 of record NZ_KB661120.1, on the reverse strand, counting down.
CTGCCATCGGCGTCAGGTTTTCCGGCAGATCCAGTACTCTGGCGATATTCACCGCCCGGAACTCACTGGGGTTGTTACGCAACCGATCCAGCGCCGGCAAGTGCATATAAGCCACTTCCGCCTTGATGCCCAGCGTCTGTACCAGGGAACTGGCGGCCAGCTGTGGCTGAAAATCCAAAAATCCTTCAATGCCGATCACCGCGATATTTTTCCACGCTAGTTCGCCGTCCAACGGCGTGACCGGAATAGCCTGAGGACTAAGCCAGGTAGCCCGGCGCGTACCCAGCGGAGTCACCCGCAGATGATTACGCTCATTGCTGCCCTGCAGGCTCAAACCACAGCGTTGCAACAGCAGAGCCGCATCATCTGACAGTGCGGCCACCCGTTCAGCGCCTATCAGCGCATAAGGATGCCGTGGCGCTTGCAGCTCAAGTGCCGGTAGCGCCATCAACGCCGACTCCACCAGGGTGCCGTCGGGCAGCTGCGCCAGCAGATCAAGCGATCCGGATGAAAAATAGAGTGCGCTTTGGCCAGAACTGACCACAGCGCAGCGCTTGCCTTGCTCTGCCAATCGAATGGCACAGCTCATGCCTGCCAGGCCACCGCCAATCACCACTACGTCAAATCGCATCATCGGCCTCCTGTTCCTTCCGGGCATCGAGCCCGCACAATCCCTGATAAACCCAGCTGGTAAACTCACTTTCACGTAGCGCATCGCCCCAGGCGATCGGTCTTACCCCTTTCCAACGCTCGTTAAGGAAATGCGATAGCTGATCGATAGACTGCTGCGGGGTGGTGACGTTAAAACGCGTCAACAGCCCGGCGGCACGGCAGGCGCAAAGCTCCCCCTGGCAGGTGCCCATGCCGACGCGGGTGCGGCGGCGTAGATCGACCAGGTTATTAACGGTGAGGGAGTTCACCGCATAACGCACTTCACCAGCGGTCACCGCTTCGCATTCGCACACCAGGCTGTTATCCAGCCGATCGCCGGCCGGTACCTGACTGGCCCTGTCGCCGTGGCGATAAACCGCCGAGCCGCGAATGCTGGCAGGCAGGGAAACCACGCTGCGCACCGTTTCTTCCGCCGACTGCCGTGAACCGGGCAAGGCCTCCTGCGCGGTGGTACAGGGGCTGTCTAACCGGAGCTTTTCGCACACTTTATCGGTCGCCCACTGCGCCATCAGCCGGTAGGTCATCAACTTGCCGCCGGTAATGGTGATAAAGCCTTCCAGGCCGTCGCGGCTGGCGTGATCGAGCAGCACGATGCCGCGGCTGACGTTGCGGCCGCTGGGGTCATCGTCACTGGCTACCAATGGGCGCACACCGGCATAGGCGCGCAGAATACGCGTCTGCGCCAGCTCCGGCGCCAGCAGCGCCCCTTCGCGGATCAGAATGTCCACTTCCTGCGGCGTCACCAGCATGTTGTCGATCTGGTCATAATCAATATGGGTGGAGGTGGTGCCAATCACCGAGATGGTGTCGCCCGGCACCAAAATGTCGGCGTCCGCCGGTTTGCGGCAGCGGTTGATCACCATGTTGTTGATGCGGTGGCCGAGGATCAGCAAAGCGCCCTTGGCCGGGAACATGCGAATGCGCAGATCGGCATATTCCGCAATCTGCTGGCCCCAGATGCCCGCAGCATTGACCACCACTTCGGCATGAATATCGTAGCGCTGTGCAGATTGATGGTCGAAAACGCGCACCCCGGTAACGCGATCGCCCGAGCGAAGCAAACCGACCACCTGATGATAGGTGAGGATCTGCGCACCGTGCTCACGGGCGTCGAGCATATTGGCGGCGGTGAGACGGAAGGGATCGACAGTGCCGTCCGGCACCCGCACCGCACCGATCAGAGCCGGGTTGGCCGCCGGCTCCAGACGCAGCGCCAGCTGTGGGTCGATCGCTTCGGCGTTGATACCGGCGCTGTGGCAGGAGGCAATAAACTGTTGTTGATAGTCCAGCGAATCCTGCGGCAGCGTAATAAACAGCCCATCGGTACGCTCGATGCAGTGGTGCGCAATACGCTTGAGGATTTGGTTTTCTTCTATGCATTCACGCGCCGACTCACCGTCGGTCACCGCATAGCGTGCTCCACTGTGCAGCAGGCCGTGGTTACGGCCAGTGGCACCGGTGGCAATATCGTGACGCTCCAGCAGTATGCAACGCAGGCCACGACGCGCGCAGTCACGAGCAATGCCCGCACCGGTCGCGCCGCCGCCAATAATGATCACATCCGTTTCGTTATCCGGTGAATGGCTGCTCATGAGGCTCTCTCAGGATCCGTGATTATTAGCCTATTGAGCCACAGTCATTGGGGTCTTTGTTTGATAAGGAACAATAACGAACTCGAAACGAAAACCAAATGTCCACAAAAAACCATGAATGTGATCATAATCACGATTTTTAGGCGTTTTTCTATTTCATAACGTTAACGAATCGCTCAAAATCCGCCGGTGTTTCATAAAAGTGTAACAATTGCGCCATCCATCACAGCGACACCAGGCTGTTTTGACTAGGATGACGCTCGTTATGGAACAAAAAAACACCACATTCGATATCCGCTCAATCATCAAATGAACGTAAAAGGTCATATTGATGTGATAACTAGATAAAGCCATCGGAGGCGCTCATGTTGAGTATTTTTAAGCCGGCAGCACACATTTCCCGTGTGCCGGTCGACAAAGTCGACCCGCTGTACCGTAAATTGCGCTGGCAGATTTTTATGGGGATTTTCTTCGGTTATGCCGCCTACTACCTGGTGCGCAAGAACTTCACCCTGGCCATGCCTTACCTGATCGACCAGGGCTTCAGCCGCGGTGACCTCGGTTTCGCGCTGTCCGGTATTTCCATCGCCTACGGTTTTTCCAAATTCATCATGGGGTCGGTTTCTGACCGCTCCAACCCGCGCGTGTTCCTGCCCGCCGGCCTGATCCTGGCTGCCGCGGTGATGCTGTTCATGGGCTTCGTGCCATGGGCGACTTCGAGCATCGCAGTCATGTTCGTGCTGCTGTTCCTGTGTGGTTGGTTCCAGGGTATGGGCTGGCCGCCATGTGGCCGTACCATGGTGCACTGGTGGTCGCAGAAAGAGCGCGGCAGCATCGTTTCGGTCTGGAACTGTGCCCATAACGTGGGTGGCGGTCTGCCGCCACTGCTGTTCCTGCTGGGCATGGCCTGGTTCAACGACTGGCATGCAGCGCTGTATATGCCGGCCTTCGGTGCCATCCTGGTGGCCCTGATCGCCTTTGCCCTGATGCGTGACACTCCGCAATCCTGTGGCCTGCCGCCGATCGAAGAATACAAAAACGATTATCCGGACGACTACAGCGAGAAAGCGGAAGAAGAGCTGACCGCCAAGCAAATCTTCATGCAGTACATCCTGCCGAACAAGCTGCTGTGGTACATCGCCGTGGCCAACGTGTTCGTTTACCTGCTGCGTTACGGCATCCTGGACTGGTCACCGACCTACCTGAAAGAAGTGAAGCACTTCACGCTGGATAAGTCTTCCTGGGCCTATTTCCTGTACGAATATGCCGGTATTCCGGGCACCCTGCTGTGCGGCTGGATGTCGGACAAGGTGTTCAAGGGCAACCGTGGCGCCACCGGCGTGTTCTTCATGACCCTGGTCACCATCGCCACCGTGGTTTACTGGCTCAACCCGGTCGGTAATCCTGGCATCGATATGGCCTGCATGATCACCATCGGCTTCCTGATTTACGGGCCGGTGATGCTGATCGGTCTGCACGCACTGGAACTGGCGCCGAAGAAAGCGGCCGGTACCGCGGCGGGCTTCACTGGTCTGTTCGGTTATCTGGGCGGCTCTGTCGCAGCCAGCGCCATCGTCGGCTACACCGTTGACTACTTCGGTTGGGACGGCGGCTTTATGGTGATGATTGGCGGCAGCGTCGGCGCAGTATTGTTGCTGCTGTTGACCATGCTGAGCGAGAAAAAACACCACGCGGAAATCGCTGCCAACAAACGCGGTTAAGCGTCATACCACTTTCGCATTATTTAAAGGCCGCACCGCGGCCTTTTTGCCACCTACAATACGGAGAACAACAATATGCGGACTCAAGTCAAAGCCCTGCTGACAGGGATTATCCTGGCCACCTCAATGGTCAGCGCCGCACAGGCTGCCGACAAGGTGGTGATCGCCCACCGTGGCGCCAGCGGTTATCTGCCGGAACACACGCTGCCGGCGAAGGCCATGGCCTACGCGCAGGGTGCAGACTTCCTCGAGCAGGATCTGGTGATGACCAAGGACAACGAGCTGGTGGTGTTGCATGACCACTACCTCGATCGCGTCACCGACGTAGCCGAACGTTTCCCAGACCGCGCGCGCAAAGACGGCCGCTATTACGCCATCGACTTTACCCTGCCGGAAATCAAATTGTTGAAGTTCACCGAAGGCTTCGAGATTGAGAACGGTAAAAAAGTGCAGGGTTACCCTGGCCGTTTCCCGATGGGCAAATCCGATTTCCGCGTCCATACCTTCCAGGAAGAGATCGAGTTTGTGCAGGGCCTGAACCATTCAACCGGCAAGAACATCGGTATTTACCCGGAAATCAAAGCGCCATGGTTCCACAAGCAGGAAGGCAAGGATATTTCCAGCAAAGTGCTGGCGGTGCTGAAGCAGTACGGTTATACCGGCAAGGGTGACAACGTTTATCTGCAATGTTTCGACGCCAACGAGCTGAAACGCATTAAAACCGAGCTGGAACCGAAGATGGGCATGGATCTGAAGTTGATCCAACTGATCGCCTACAACAAATGGCAGGAAACCTACGAGCAGAAGGCCGACGGCAAGTGGGTGGAATATGACTATGACTGGATGTTCAAGCCGGGCGCGATGAAGCAGATTGCCCAGTATGCCGACGGCATCGGGCCGGACTACCACATGCTGGTGGTGGCGGAGAAATCCAAACCGGGCAAGGTAGTGCTGACCGAGATGGTGAAAGAAGCCCATGCCAACAAGCTGGCGGTGCACCCTTTCACCATCCGTGCGGATGCGCTGCCGGACTACGTGACCAACGTGAATCAACTGTATGACGTGATTTACAACCAGGCAGGCGTTGACGGCGTGTTCACCGACTTCCCTGACAAGGGCGTGCAATTCCTGCAAAAGCAGGGCCAGCACAAGTAATACCGATTGGGGCGCCGCGAGGCGCCCCGTTCATATCAACCCAGGAACATCTTGCGCAGGTAGTGCGGCACCGCGTCATCGACGTTGGAGCCGATCACTTCCAGCTCCGGCAGCTTGTCTTTCAGCCGCTGGTGCGCGTCGCGCATGATGCAGCCCTTGCCGGCCATCGACAGCATTTCCAGGTCATTCATACCGTCGCCGAAGGCAATGCACTCTTTCAGCGTATAGCCGATGATCTTGGCCACCTCTTCCAGCGCATGGCCTTTTGACACGCCACCGGCCATGACTTCCAGGCAGGTTGGGAACGAGAAGCTGACGTTAACCCGATCGCCCCAACGCGCATTGATGGCATCTTCCAGCGGCAACAGCTTTTCATGATCGTCACAGGTGAAGTACACCTTGCAGACGCCATCGGTTTCCAGCAGGCCCGGCTCGAACAGTTGATACTGGAAGACGGACTCCTGAAAGAACTCTTTCTGCTCCGGACTTTCGCGGTTAATGAACCAGTCGTCATTACGATAAACGTTAGTGGTGATGTCCGGATCGTTATGCAGCATGCCGTAGAGATCGCGGGCAATGTCTTCGGCCAGGTTATGGCTGAAAATCAGCTCGCCGTCGGTGTTGTGCACGCGAGCGCCGTTGGAGGTGATCATAAAGGCGCTGATCTCGAGGTTATCGCGGATCTGCGCAACGTCGATATGATGACGGCCGGTAGCAAAGACAAAATGTACACCACGCTGGGTCAGCAGCTTCAGTGTCTCTTTGGCGTAAGGGGACAGAGTGTGGTCGGGTGACAGCAGCGTGCCATCTAAATCGGAAGCGACGACGTGATACATAGCGGTAATTTCTAACCTCTAATGGTGTGGTCGGCGGTTGGGGTACCACCTAAGTGATGAGCAAAGAAACGCAGGATTGCGCTCAATGCTTCGGCGCGCATCGCGTCCCGCTCAAACAGGATCTCATGCCGTGCGCCTTCGATAACCTGCGGTTTTCCCCCTTCACAGGGATGTCCCGCGTCTGACAATGCCTGACAAAAAGCCTGATGAGAACGGTTGTCGACCACCCGATCCTCACCGGCCTGCAATAATAATAGCGGCGTGGTGATTTTAGCCGCCTGGGCGATGATTTCTCGTCCCGCCTGCAGGCTTTCCCGTACCCAGTGGTAGGTTGGCCCCCCCACCTGCAACTCGGGATAATCGGCGTAATAACGTAAACAGCGACGATAGCGCTCACGGCTGTGGGTCAACACGTTGACCACATAGGGTAGCGGTCGCCACTGGCCGGTCCCTATCGCATAGTAATCGCGCACCTTCGGGTGTTTCTCCGTCCAGTTCAGTATGCGGTTGGCCATCCAGCCCGGCATCGGCAAATAAATACCGAACATCGGTGCACAAAACGCAACAGCGTCAAATGCCTGTGGCTGGCGGGCCAGAAACTGCGCCAGGATCGCACCGCCCATCGAGTGAGCCAAGGCAAAGTGCTGCCGGTAACCCAGTGGCACCACTTCCTGCTGATAAAACTGGGCGAAGTCATCAACGTAATCGGCAAAGTTTATCACATGACCACGGTGCATATCAGTCAGCAAACGGCCGGAACGGCCCTGCCCGCGATGATCCAAAATCATCACGTCATAGCCGCAATGGAACAGATCGTAGGCAACCTCGGGATATTTAATATAACTTTCGATACGACCGGGGCTTACCACCACCACCCGCTGATGGCGAGAGGAACTGAAACGCACAAAACGGATGGGTACGCCGCCGACACCGCTGAACTCACCCTCCTCACGCTGCCGCCAAAAGTCCAGCAGCGGTCCCGTGGCGAAAGCAGCAAACTGCTTTTCACGCGTTAACCAGTCATCAGTGCTGAGAGTAAACGACGTCATCAAATGCTTTTCCCTGAGCCGCCAGCGGCAAAAATGTGACCTCTGGCACAAGAAATAATACTAGCGTATTGTGATTCAATTCTTACAAAAACCGAACCATTTTGGCACATATTGGCCATTGGCGCTTTCAGGGAGTACCTCAATGACCTTGGACTGGTGGTTAACCTACCTGCTGACAACCCTAATCCTCAGCCTGTCACCCGGCTCCGGGGCGATCAATACCATGAGTACCGGTATCAGCCATGGTTATCGTGGCGCTGCGGCGTCTATTGCCGGCCTGCAGGTCGGGCTGAGCCTGCATATCGTGCTGGTGGGTATTGGTTTGGGTGCGCTGGTGTCGCAGTCACTGTTGGCGTTTGAAATGCTGAAGTGGTTCGGCGCCGCCTATCTGGTCTGGCTTGGCATTCAACAATGGCGCGCTGCAGGTGCGCTGGACTTGCATACGCTGGCAGGCACTATGCCGCGTCGCCGTCTGTTCCGCCGTGCGGTGCTGGTCAATCTGACCAACCCGAAAAGCATCGTGTTTCTGGCCGCACTGTTCCCACAGTTTATTTTGCCCAACCAACCGCAGGCCGAGCAGTACCTGGTGCTCGGTATCACCACCGTGGTCGTGGATATTTTTGTCATGATTGGCTACGCCACGCTGGCCACCCGCATTGCCGGCTGGCTGAAAACACCACGCCAGATGCAGTTGTTGAACCGTATTTTCGGTTCACTGTTTATTCTGGTGGCCGGGCTGCTGGCTACGGCCAGAAAGGCATAATGCAAAAGGGCCGAACATGGCAGTTCGGCCCTCAAAATCTGTGCGGCAGTGTTTAGCGGGTAAAGATCAGGTGTAAACCAAAACCGGTAAACAGCACGCCCGCCAGTCCGTCTATCCACTTGGCCAGCCGTTGATAACCGCGGCGCATGGTCGGCAATGCAAACACCACCGCCACCAGGCTGAACCAGACAAAAGTCTCGGCGATGATCAGCAAGAACAAGCCCCAGCGTGCACCGGCCCCGACGTCGTCACCCACAAACAGTGAAAACACGCTGCCGAAATAGATAACCGCCTTCGGGTTGGACAGGTTGGTCAGAAAACCGCGGATAAAGCTGCGCCCAGGCTTCGGCAAGGCCACTTTCACCTCCGCCGCAGGCACCGACTGGGCATTTTGAGAACGGGCGGAGCGCAACAGTTGCCAGCCCATCCAGCACAGGTAAATCCCACCGCCAACCATGATAATTTGGTGCAGCCAGGCCATTTTTTGCAGGATCAGATGCAGGCCCATCAAGGCTACGCCCGCCCACACCACGATACCCAGTGAAATACCCAGCACGCCCATCATCGCCTCACGGCGCGAGCGGCTGGCGGCAGTTTGCGAAACAAAAAAGAAGTCCGGCCCCGGGCTCATCAGCGCAATCAGGTGCACCAGCGCCACGGTCAGAAACAGCATCAGCATGATTTATTGCCCTTAATCTTCGTCATTATCGAGGTGATCGCGGATCATCGCCATAAACGGCGCACCAAAACGCTCCAGCTTGCGCTGACCGACACCGTTAACGCTTAACAGGTCGCCGGCCTTGATAGGCATCTGCTCCGCCATTTCCAACAAGGTGGCATCGTTAAACACCACATAAGGCGGGATATTTTCTTCGTCGGCAATCGATTTTCGCAACTTGCGCAATTTGGCAAACAGTTTGCGATCGTAATTGCCGCCGTAGGACTTTTGATTACTGCTGCTGCGGGCCTTCAGGCTCTGGATGCGCGGTACCGCCAGTTGCAGCTCCAGCTCACCCCGCAACACCGGGCGCGCGGCCTCGGTCAGTTGCAGCGCCGAGTGCATGGCAATGTTCTGGGTGATAAAGCCCAGGTGGATCAACTGACGCAGCACGCTGGTCCAGTGTTCGGTGGTCTGCTCGCGACCAATGCCGTACACCGGCAGTTTCTCATGTCCGTATTCGCGGATACGCTGGTTATTGGACCCGCGCAGTACCTCGACAATGTATCCCAGCCCGAAACGCTGGCCGACGCGATACACACAGGACAACGCCTTGCGCGCATCTTCCAGCCCATCGTAACGCTTGGGAGGATCCAGGCAGATATCGCAGTTGCCGCAGTTCTGGTGTTTACCTTCGCCAAAATAGTTGAGCAGCACCAAGCGGCGGCAGGTTTGCGCTTCGGCAAAAGCCCCCATGGCGTTCAACTTATGGCGCTCGATATCCAGTTGCTGCCCGGCAGGCTTTTCCTCCAGACAGCGGCGTAGCCAGGCCATATCGGCCGGGTCATACAGCAGGATCGCCTCGGCCGGTAAGCCGTCACGCCCGGCGCGGCCGGTTTCCTGATAATAAGATTCGATATTGCGTGGAATATCAAAGTGCACCACAAAGCGCACGTTGGGTTTGTTAATGCCCATGCCAAAGGCGACGGTGGCGACCACCACCTGTAAATCGTCGCGCTGGAACGCTTCCTGCACCTGCGCGCGGCGGTCGTTGTCCAACCCGGCATGATAGGCTCCCACGCTCAGCCCACGGCTTTGCAGGCGGGCAGTGGTGTCTTCGACCTTGGCGCGGCTGTTGCAGTAAATGATGCCGCTTTTGCCACGTTGGTCCTGCACGAAACGCCACAATTGGTCGAGCGGCTTGAATTTCTCCACCAGCGTATAGCGGATGTTTGGCCTGTCAAAGCTGCTGACCTGCACCAGCGGATCCTGCAGCGCCAGCAGGCGCACGATATCGCCACGGGTCGATTCATCAGCTGTCGCGGTCAACGCAATCACCGGCATATCAGGGAAACGTTGCTTCAACAGCCCCAATGCACGGTATTCAGGCCGGAAGTCGTGACCCCACTGCGAAATACAGTGCGCTTCATCCACCGCCAACAAGGCCGGCGGATTACCGCCGAGCTGATCGAGGAAACTGTCCATCATCAGCCGCTCGGGGGCGATATACAGCATTTTGATCTGGCCGCTGCGGCAACCCGCCATTACCTCGAGCTGCTGCTCACGCGTTTGCGTTGAGTTATAGCAGGCAGCGGCGACGCCATAGGCCAGCAGTTGATCGACCTGATCTTTCATCAGCGAGATCAACGGGGAAACCACTAACGTCAGGCCATCCATCACCAGCGCCGGGATTTGGTAACACAACGATTTACCGCCACCGGTCGGCATAACCACCAGGCAATCCTGCCCGCCGATCGCCGTGTTGATAATCGTTTGTTGACCCGGTCGGAATTGCTGGTAGCCGAAGGTATCGCGTAATACCTGCTCGGCCAGCAACTCTTTGTTTATCACTGCTGCGGTTGACACACACTTCCCCATTTTTTGCTGCGATACGCCGCCTTTATGACGGCCGGATTACATAATATCGTTAAGCATGACACCAACGCCAACCCGTGTCTGCCGGAAGTTGTAATCAATCAAAGATTCGCCGTAACCGCTGAACACCTGAGTGTAGAAACGCACGTGCTTGCTGATCGGGTAGCTCCAGCCTAATTCCGCGCCGCCATAACCGCTGTTCCAGTTGTAGTGGCTGTCGACACTGAACACGCTGTCACCCCAGGCATAACCCACTTTCAGACGGTAATAGCCCATGTATTTGGTGATGTCCGGGTTATCGTCACTGCTGTCGCTTTCCGAAAAGCGGAACCAGGGCTTGAGATCCACCTGCCAGTTGCCGTTTTGTGCCATAAAGCGCGCATAACCCCGGTTCCAGCTGCGTGAAGTGGGATCAGAACGGCCGTTGGACTGGTGATTCAAGCCCACTTCAACGTCACGCAGCGTCCAGCCGGCGAAGCTATAATCGGTCGCCCACCCCAGGAACACCTGCGGTTCGTAGTTGGTCTCACGGAACGGGGATGACTCACTGTGGTTGGAAAGCTGCCACCAGGAGCGCTGAGTATAAGACGCGCCCAGCACCGAGTTATCACCGGCAATGCCACGCCACAGTGGGAACGCCAGGCTGAGTTGGAATTTGACCTCGTCCTTGCGGGCATTATCGGCCCAGTTATAGGACTGGATGGCCTCTTTGTTGATATTGCTGGTATCTGTATACAGCACATAGTTGGTGTCATACGGATACAGCGTGAATGGGTTGTCGTGATCCTGCAGCATATTGGCAATAATGCTGCCGCGCACCGCCGGTTTATCATGAATTTGCTGCTCTTTGGCTTCTTCCGCCTGAGCCAGCGGAGCCGCCGCCAGCGTGGCCAAAATGAACCCTGACAAAATGCGCATAACGTTCCTCACTCCAACAAAATTGACAAATTCTGAAATAAAAACAGGCTATCTTACACACAAAGAGAGTTTTACAGCAGTGCGGCGTGTATTTATTGGATTAGTCTGGAAAGCAACAAAATATAGGCATAATATCAACAAACAGTTAACCTGGACTGACCAGTTAGCTTCCCCTACTACACAGAAAAGAATGGGTATTTATGTCTACCACACCACTAACACTTGAAGCCGCCCGCCAGAAAATTGGCGAAATCTTTGTTTATCACATGCCGTTTAACCGCGAGCTGGGCCTGGAACTGCGCCGCTTTGACGACGACTATGTGGAGCTGAGTTTTACCAACCAACCCAAGCTGGTGGGTAATGCCGCCCAGAAAATTCTGCACGGCGGCGTGATCGCCTCGGTGCTGGACGTAGCCGCCGGGCTGGCGTGCGCCGGCAGCGTGTTAATGCGTCTGGATCCGTTGATCGAAGAAGAAGTCGCTACTCGTCTTTCCCGCATGGGAACCATAGATTTGCGCGTTGATTATCTGCGCCCTGGCCGTGGCGAGCATTTCGTCGCCGCCGCCAGCGTATTGCGCAGCGGCAATAAAGTCGCGGTCGCCCGCGTCGAACTGCATAATCACGATGGCCTGCATATTGCCAGCGCTACTGCCACCTACCTGGTCGGGTGATTGTGTGCGGTGAGCGTCTTAAGTACACTCACCGCATCTCCGTTTTACCCATCTGAGTAACGTCATGGACGCACAGCAAACGCGGCAGGGCATCTTCTTTGCTCTGGCCGCCTATTTTATTTGGGGCATCGCCCCTGCCTATTTCAAGTTGATCCAACAGGTGCCTGCCGATGAGATCCTCACCCATCGGGTGATTTGGTCGTTCTTCTTTATGCTGGCGCTGATCACTCTCGGACGTAACTGGTCACAGGTGCGGGCCGCCTGCCACGACCGTAAGCGGCTGTTGCTGCTGGCGGTGACCGCGTTGCTAATCGGTGGCAACTGGCTGCTGTTTATCTGGGCGGTGAATAACCACCATATGCTGGAAGCCAGCCTGGGCTATTTCATTAATCCGCTGGTGAATGTGCTGCTGGGGATGTTGTTCCTGGGCGAACGCTTCCGTCGGATGCAATGGCTGGCGGTGGCACTGGCTTTCGCCGGCGTCCTGATCCAGCTATGGCAGTTCGGTTCACTGCCGATTATCGGTCTGGGGCTGGCATTCAGCTTTGCCTTCTACGGCCTGCTGCGCAAGAAGATCGCCATCGACGCGCAGACCGGCATGCTGATCGAAACCCTGTGGCTGCTGCCGGTAGCGGCCGCCTATCTGTTCCTGTTCGCCGACAGCCCGACCAGCCACCTCGGTGCCAATGCCTGGTCGCTGAACCTGTTGCTGGTGGCCGCTGGTATCGTCACCACCATACCGCTGCTGTTCTTTACCGCTGCGGCTACTCGTCTGCGCCTGTCGACGCTCGGCTTCTTCCAATACCTCGGCCCCACGCTGATGTTCCTGCTGGCCGTGACTTTCTACGGTGAAACCGTCGGGCAGGACAAACTGGTCACCTTCGGCTTTATCTGGGCGGCGCTGCTGCTGTTTATCCTCGACGCGCTCTACACCCAGCGTAAACTGCGCTGAGGTCAGAGCTAGGTTGAGGCCGGCGTGGCGTGGTTGGAAATAAACCGCGCCATCGCCGGCCCCGTCAGCAGAATAGTGAACAGCCGCAGTGTCTGCATCGCCATCACAAAAGACATGTCTACCCGGCTGCCGGCGGCAATGATCGCCACGGTATCCAATCCGCCTGGGCTGGTCGCCAGATAGGCGGTCATCAGGTCTACTGGCAGAAAGTGCGTCAGCATCCACGCCAGCAGGCCACAAAACAGCATCAGCGCGACGATCGACACCACCATCTGCGGCAGAGTCCGCAATGCCAGTAGAAATATCGGCCGGGTAAAACGCAGCCCGACGCTCCAGCCAATCAACGTATAAGCCAAGGCCAGTAGCCACTCTGGTATCTGCAGCGCCATCGTGCCGCTGGAATGCAGCGTCGCACCGATGATCATCGGCAACAACAGCGCGCCGGACGGGATACGCAGCCGAGGCCCCAACCAGGCACCGACCATGGCTACGCCCAGCGTCGCCGGAAAGCGCCAATCCAGCGACGGGAACCATTCCAGCGCCGCACTGCCGTGCCCTGCCTCATCACCCAGCCCAATGCGGGCCACCATCGCCGCTGCGGTCGCGACAAACAGTACCCGCAGATACTGCATAAATGCCACCAATCGAACGTCTGCACCGAAATCCCCGGCCATGGCTACCATGGCCGACGCTCCGCCGGGCGACGAGCCCCAGGCACCGGTCGGCCCGGGCAGGCCACTAAAGCGCACCAGGCACCAGCCGGAAATGCCACTGGCCAGCAGCGTGGCGATCAGCACCAGCAGCACCAGCGGCCAGTCATCGAGTAACGGCGTGAGAATAGCGGGAGAAAGGCTTTGTGCAATCATGCAGCCCAGCACCGCCTGCGCAGCGATAAACAGGTAGCCGGGAATGCGCACCGTGGCGCCCAGCAGCCCCATGGCAACGCCGACAATCATCGGCCCCAGCAACAGCGCAGCGGGAATATGGAAGGTTTGCAGGCCAAATCCCAACACCAGCGAAGCCAGCAGCAGGATTGACCATTGAATCAAGCGGGGGAACTTCTCCATCAAAACGCGCGCCTTACAGACAGATAAGCTGAGGGAGCATTCTAACCCTATTTAGCAGGCTAAGCGTTGGCCAACGGCAGAAATATCGGGCGAACAGGTTCGCCCGTCAGCTTACAGCCAGTTCTTGCGTTTGAAGTACAGATAAGGGGCCAGCCCCGCCAGGATCATCAGGCTGATGGCGCCGGGATAACCGAACGACCACTTCAGCTCCGGCATAAACTCAAAGTTCATCCCGTAGCTTGAGGCCACCAGCGTTGGCGGCAGGAACACCACCGAAACCACCGAGAAGATCTTGATGATGCGGTTCTGTTCGATGTTGATAAAGCCCATCGCCGCCTGCATCAGGAAGTTGACCTTCTGGAACAGCGATTCGTTGTGCGGCAACAGGGATTCGATGTCGCGCAGCACTTCACGCGCCTGCTCCAACTGCCCCGTCGGCAAACGAGCCTTACGCACCAGGAAGTTCAGCGCCCGTTGGGTATCCATCAGGCACAGACGGACCTTCCAGCCGATATCTTCCAGTTCGGCCAGCGTCGACAGCGCCTCGTCGTATTCATCGCCCTGATGGCCTTCCATGATTACCCGGCTGAGCTTTTCCAGATCGCTGTAGACGTTTTCGATCTCGTCCGCCAACTGCTCAATCTTGGTTTCGAACAGATCCAGCAACAGCTCGTAGGCGTTGCCGTCAACCATCGTCAGATTACGGGCACGCATGCGATACAGGCGAAACGCCGGCAGTTCACGCTCACGCAGGGTATACAGGCGGCCATCGCGAATGGTGAAAGCCACGGTGGAGTTGCCGGCATGGTCTTCCGCATCTTCAAAATAGAAAAAGGAGTGAATATGCAGACCGTCTTCGTCTTCGAAGAAACGCGCGGAAGCTTCGATATCGTCCAGCTCCGGGCGTGTCGCCAGGCTTTGGCCCAGCTCGTTTTGCACGCGCTCACGTTCGCCTTCTTCCGGCTCAACCAGGTCAACCCACAGTGACGTAGTGAGGTCATCGGAGTCATCCAACTCCAGACGGGACAGGCGGCTGTTATCTAATTTAAACGCGCTTAGCATCTGCTAAAACTCCCTTGGGGTGACAGGGGTAAACAACGCGTGGAAGCACAGAAACAGGGGGATGTTGTATCACCAGCTTGTTTCAGACCATGTAAGGATCTGACTCATAGCGACACTGAAGAGGTCGCCGACAACCACGAAGGCTATCAGCTCAATGGGATAGCCTTAGAAGTTGCACCTGTTGTTGTCCAGGTCAGTGAGCCAGTATCTACTGGGTGTGTCCAAGGCGTATGTCCTCATTGATAATAGTGCGCGCATGTTACGCCGAGAAGAAAAAGTCTGTCAACCGGTTAGGTCCGATAATTGCGCAACAATTCATCGCTATAACCGATGGGGGAAATCAGCAAAATCGGCGATAAAGGGTAACGAAAAAGCTGCGACGATCTCTGACCACTCGCAAGAATGTTGCTAAGATTAGGCCACGATAAGCTTGCGGACTTTACCGATGAAACAAATTACCGCCCACGACCTGACCGCCATGAGTGAACAGGCCGCTAAAGTGGCACGCCTGCGCGCGCACCGTACGTTACACGAAGAGTTGAGCGATCCGGTGCAGCGACTGGCAATTGCCATGGAACCCGGCACCTATATCCGCCCCCACCGCCATCCGCAAACCTGGGAGCTGCTGACCCCGCTGCGCGGCCGCTTTGTGGTGCTGCAGTTTAACGAGGACGGCGTCGTCACCCAGCGCACCCTGCTCGGCGAAGAAACCAAAGTGCTGGAGATGCCGGCGTTTACCTGGCATGCCGTGCTGTCGGTTGATCCGGGTGGCGTGGTATTCGAAGTGAAGCAAGGGCCTTATCAGGCGCTGTCGGAAGAAGACTGCATGCCGTGGGCACCGCAGGAAGGGGCCGAAGGCACCGAAGCGGTGATGCGTTGGTATGCCACCGCGCAGATCGGCGATCGCTATACCCATACTGTTTGATATCAACATAGGGGCGATAACTCGCCCCTGCCGGCACCGGGTTTACACCGCCTCCAGGCGGGCGTAAGCGGCCACCAGCCACTTGATGCCTTCACCCGGGAAAGCAATCTGCAGCCGGCTGTGTTCGCCGCTGCCTTCCAGATTGACGATAGTCCCTTCGCCAAACTTGGGGTGGCGCACTCGCTGGCCCAGCTTGTAACCGGTGTCGTTTTCGCTGATCGGCGTGCCCATGCGGCGGTGATTCGCCGGCCGTGAGACGCTGGCACGCAAACGCACTTCTTCCACACACTCCTCCGGCAGTTCGCCGATGAAGCGTGAAGGCCGGTGATAAACCTCTTTGCCGTACAGACGACGGGTTTCGGCATAGGTCAGCGTCAGTTTCTGCATGGCGCGCGTCAACCCAACGTAGGCCAGGCGGCGCTCTTCTTCCAGCCTGCCGCCTTCGTCCAGCGACATTTGGCTCGGGAACATCCCCTCTTCCATGCCGACGATAAACACCTGCGGGAACTCCAGCCCCTTGGCCGAGTGCAGGGTCATCAACTGCACCGCGTCCTGATAGGCATCGGCCTGCCCCTCGCCCGCTTCCAGCGCAGCATGTGACAGAAACGCCTGCAGCGGCATCAGATCCTGATCTTCATCCTGATAGCTGTACTGGCGCGTTGCCGTCACCAGTTCCTCAAGGTTTTCGATACGTGCCTGACCTTTTTCGCCCTTCTCCTGCTCATACATGATGAACAGCCCCGAATCGCGGATCACCCGATCGGTCTGAACGTGCAGTGGCATATCGGCGGTTTCGTGCGCCAGTGAGTCCACCAGCTCGGTAAAGCGTTGCAGCGCAGAGGCCGCGCGCCCGGCCAGCACCTTGTCCTGCAACAGTGCACGGGTGGCCTGCCACAGGGTCAATTGACGATCGCGGGCCGTACGACGCACTTCGTCCAGCGTCCGGTCACCAATGCCACGCGTCGGCGTATTCACCACGCGTTCGAACGCAGCATCATCGTTGCGGTTGGCGATCAGCCGCAGGTAGGCCAGGGCATCCTTGATCTCCTGACGCTCGAAGAAGCGCTGCCCACCGTAGATACGGTAAGGCATCGCCGTTTGCAGCAGCGCCTCTTCCAGCACGCGTGACTGGGCATTGCTGCGATAAAGGATGGCGCAATCATTCAGCGCACCGCCGTTTTCCTGCCAGGATTTGATACGGCCCACTACGAAGCGCGATTCATCCAGCTCGTTGAAGGCACAGTAGACTGAGATAGGCTCGCCTTCGCCGCCCTCGGTCCACAGATTTTTCCCCATGCGTCCGCCGTTGTTGGCGATCAGGGTGTTGGCCGATTTCAGGATATTGCTGGTCGAACGGTAGTTCTGTTCCAGAAGTACGCTTTGCGCACCGGGGAAATCCTTAAGGAAACGTTGGATATTCTCCACCTGAGCGCCGCGCCAACCGTAGATCGACTGGTCATCGTCGCCGACGATCATCACGTTGCTGTTATTGCCGGCCAGCAGGCGGATCCAGGCGTACTGAATGCTGTTGGTATCCTGAAACTCGTCCACCAGCACGTTGGTGAAGCGTTCGCGGTAATGATTGAGGATATGCGGCTTGTTCAGCCACAGCTCATGGGCACGCAGCAACAGCTCGGCAAAGTCCACCAGCCCGGCGCGATCGCAGGCTTCCTGGTAGGCCTGGTAGATACGCAGCCAGGTCGCTTCCACCGGGTTGTTGTAGGTTTCAACGTGCTGCGGGCGCAGGCCCTCATCTTTTTTGCCGTTGATGTACCACATTGCCTGACGCGGCGGCCATTGCTTTTCGTCGATATTCAACGCTTTGACGATACGCTTGAGCAGGCGGAACTGGTCGTCACTGTCGAGGATTTGGAAATCCTGCGGCAGGTTTGCATCCAAATGATGAGCGCGCAGCAGCCGATGAGCCAGGCCGTGGAAGGTACCAATCCACATGCCGCCCTGGCTGGTGCCAATCAGGTGTTCGATACGGTGGCGCATTTCCGCCGCCGCCTTGTTGGTGAAGGTCACCGCCATAATGGAATACGGCGAGCAGTTCTCTACCGCCAGCAGCCAGGCGATGCGATGCACCAGCACCCGGGTTTTACCGCTGCCCGCGCCGGCCAGTACCAACAGGTTGCCACGTGGCGCCGCCACCGCTTCGCGTTGTTTTTCATTCAGGCTGTCGAGCAGATCGGAAACGTCCATAGGCACCATTAATTGGTAAGGGAAAGCGCGTCAGAGACGCGATTCCACTGGGAATTTATACAGAGTTCTGGCAGGGATTATAACAATGCTGTCAGCGATGCCAACTGCGAAATCTCAATATGTGGCAGCAACCGGCTGTCGGCGGCCTGCATCAGGCTGCGCTGGCGGTCGTTGATCCAACAGGCCTGCAGACCGGAACGCAATGCTCCGGCGACGTCGGTGGTCAAATCATCACCCACGTGAAGAATGCGTTCCGGAGCCACTCCCAACCGCTCGGCGGCCAGTTGATACATGTCCTGATAGGGCTTGGCGCGACCATCCGGCCCGGAACGCAGCACAAACTGGAAGTAACCATCCAGCCCGCACAGTGCCGGATCGGCATTGCCGTTGGTGATCGCCACCAGCGGGAAACGTTCGCCCAGCGCTTTCAGGGTGGTATGGGTCGCGTCCGGTACCTCGATGCGGCTACGCCACAGCGCAAAGTTCTGCATCGCCGCATCGGCGCCGTCGGCGGCTTCGGCATCGCGCAGCCCCTGACGGCTCAGCGCCAAATGGATAGCGCGCCAGCGCCACTGGGTGACATCGTGGTAAATCTCCGGATCCTGTTCACGCAGCTCCTGGCGCAGGCGATGAAAATCTGCCGACTGGAAGTGGTTTAGCCCGGGATGGTAATTCTGCAAAAACGCCACCGATTGCAGCTCGGTCTGTTTGATCACCGGCCGATTGTCGTACAGCGTGTCGTCCAGATCAAAAGTCAGCGCCGCCAGCGGTCGCAACGGACGATAAAAATGCATCAGGATTTCCCCCGTTTGGCGCGTGGATGCGCAGCATCGTACACGTTCGCCAGATGTTGAAAGTCGAGGTGGGTGTAGATTTGGGTGGTGGTCAGATTGGCGTGACCGAGTAGTTCCTGCACCGCACGCAGATCGCCGCTCGACTCCAGCATATGGGTGGCAAACGAGTGGCGCAGCTTGTGCGGATGGATATGGCTGTTAACGCCCTGTTTGACGCCCCACTCGGCAAAACGCTTTTGCACGTTGCGGGTCGAGATGCGCTTGCCCTGATTAGACAGGAACATCGCGTCGTCTGACGGTCCGAACAGATCGCGCATCGCCAGCCAGTGTTCAAGCCAGGTCACCGCAGTGCGGCCCACCGGCAGCTTGCGTTCCTTGCTGCCCTTACCCAACACCCAGATTTCACCGGCGGCCAGATCGACATGGCGACAGTCCAGCCCCACCAGTTCCGAAAGACGCAGCCCGGCACCGTACATGACTTCAAGCATGGCGCGATCGCGCACCGCCAAAGGATCGTTAAGATCGATATTCAGCAGCTGATTCATTTCATCGACGTCGATATTTTTCGGCAGATGACGGCCGCTGCGTGGCGTTCGGATCCCTTTGGCCGGGTTGGCAATCAGCATACCCTGGCTGACCTGCCAGTCGAGAAAACTGCGCAACGCCGACAGGCGCAGCGCGAGGCTGGAAGACTGTAATCCGGCACGTTTACTGCGCGCCGCAAGCTGACGGACTTTGGCGGCGTCCAGCAACGGCCACTCCGTGACGCCAATTTCCTGCGCCAACGCCATCAGCGCCTGCAGTTGACGCGAATAACTCAGTTGGGTGAGCGGGCTGAGCTGGCGCTCGACCTTCAGATAGCGCAAAAAAGCGTCCACCGGCTGTTGCAGGCTGGCCGCCAGCGGGATCATGCGCGTTCGACCCAGCGTTCCAGCAGTTCCGGCAGCATACGCGCCAGTTGATTGAGCATCACGGTGCCCATGCCCTGCTGGTAGTGTTGTGTATCGCGGCTGCTGAAAATCACCATGCCCAGCTCGCCGTCTTCACCCAACATCGACAGCGCTACCGAGCCGACCAGCTTGGCCTGCGGCAGCAAAAGCAGCAGCTCAGGGCCATTGAGGCTGCCGAGGAAATGCTGTTGGTCACCCAGGCGCTGAATGCGCAGCGGTTCAAACGAAGAACGCGTAAGGGCAAGGTGGGTGAAATCGGAAGGCGCACCGATTTTCCAGCTTTCAGAAAACAGGCGGATATTGGCACCGGCCAAACCGAAACCGCGCGCCCAACGCTGCAGGCGATTGAGCATATCCTGCAGGCTGTCGGCGGTGGCCAGATTGGCCTGTAAATGCAGCAGGCTGGCAAACAGCGTTTCGTTGGCGCTGGCCTGCTCCATCAGCAGGGTGATTTCTTCTTCCAGCCGGTTGATATGGTTGCGCTGGCGGGCCAGATGCCACTCGACCAGCGACACGGTACCGCGAACGGGATGGGGAACGCGCATCTGTTCCACCAACCGCGCATTGCGGATAAAGAAGTCCGGGTTTTGCAGCAGAAACTGCATCACGGTGTCGTCGTCAAGCTCAATGCCTGCGACAGCCTGGTCCTCAACACTCTTCATAGATGAATAAATCCGTCATATACATGGGTTGCCGGGCCGGTCATAAACAGCGGGCTGCCCGGTCCTTTCCAGCGAATATGCAGGCTGCCGCCCGGCAGTTCTACATGCACCTCTTCTGACAGCAATTCCTGTTGGATCCCCACTGCCACTGCCGCACAGGCGCCGCTTCCACAGGCCTGGGTTTCGCCGGCACCGCGCTCATACACGCGCAATTTGATGTGCTCACGGCTGACAATTTGCATAAAACCAATGTTGGCCCGTTCAGGGAAGCGTTCATGCCCCTCCAACACCGGCCCGAGCAATTCCACCTTGGCGGTTTTTACCTCATCCACCTGTAAAACACAATGCGGGTTGCCCATCGACACCACGCCGCACAGCACCGTATGTTCCGCCGCGCGCATGATGTAAGTCTTTTCTTCTTTGGTCGCGCGAAAGGGCACCGTCTGTGGATCGAAGTTCGGCTCGCCCATGTTCACGCACACCAAATCGTCATCGGTGACGCTCAGCACCATACGTCCGGTCTGGGTGCTCACGCGAATATCGCGCTTGTTGGTCAGCCCTTTCAGCCGCACAAAGCGGGCAAAACAGCGAGCGCCGTTGCCGCACTGCGCCACTTCACTGCCGTCGGCGTTAAAAATGCGGTAGTGGAAATCCAGTTCCGGATCGTAAGGCGGTTCTACCACCAGCAGCTGGTCAAAGCCAACGCCCAGGTGCCGATCGGCCAAACGGCGGATCAGCTCGGGTGAAAAATAGACATTCTGTGTAACGGCATCGACCACCATAAAGTCGTTGCCCAGACCGTGCATTTTGGAGAACTGCATATCATACTCCGCTATCCGTCTTGGTTTGCGGTGGCCTGTGCCGCCGCAAATAGGGTGTTACTGAGCGCTCATCGACGGTTTTTGCTGAGAGCTGGAAAGTTCCTGCTGATTTTTCTGTACCTGTTCGCCAGTCTGAACCTGAGTGGCCGGTTTCTTAGTGCTGGCCGGATCGGCTGGAGGGAAGTACAGCGGGCCTTTCAGACCACAGCCGGAGAGCCCGGCAAGCAGAACTGCCATCAGCGCATAGCGTAGTTGTTTTTTCATTTGCATTAATGCCTGTAATTCATGCGTCCAAGGTCTCTATAATCGCAGGTGGATCATGAAAAGCAATAGGAATTGAATATGAACGACAGTGAGTTTCACCAGTTGGCTGACCAACTGATGCTTAATATTGAAGAGACACTGGACGATTTTGACGGCGATGCGGATATCGATTACGAAACCAACGGTGGCGTAATGACGTTAAGCTTCGAAAATGGCACCAAAATTGTCATCAATCGCCAGGAGCCACTGCATCAGGTTTGGCTGGCAACCAAGACCGGCGGCTATCACTTTAACTACCGTGATGGCGTGTGGCTCTGCGATCGCAGCGATCGTGCGTTCTATCCGTTGCTAAGCGAAGCCGCCAGCGCACAGGCCGGCGAAGAAGTGAAATTTGCCTGAAAATAGCCGCACTCACCGGGGTTCAGTTAACTGAACCCCTGCGATATCAGTGCAGCTGGAACTGCTGTTTCAGCGGCTGGGCCGCGCCGTCAGTCAGCGGAACACACAGACTGGACAACACGTTACTGCGGAACGGGATCACCTGAGTGCGGCCATCAAGCTGCACTATCTGGTAGAACTGCGGCAAATTGAAGTTGATGAAGCTGGAGCCGTAGGTGAAGCGATCGTGCGAGGAAGAGTAGAAGCGGCTGACATCACGCACCAGCTCCTCTTTACTGCCTTCACAATGGTGATAAACCTCAACGCGGTTCGACTCATCCAGAATATAGATGTTAAAGCCTTTGTCGTCCGACGTGTCCTCAAAGAAGAACTGAATGATCCCCTCACTGGCGAAGCCATCCACCACCGGCGGCAAATGTACCTGATCGGTTTCCACTTTGATCGACAGGCCATGCAATTTGTTGTTGGAAATCGCCCCGTAGAATTCCACCGCGTTTTCCAGCTTTTGCACCGACACGCTCAGCCGCTCGAAGAACAGGCCCCAGGTCTGACCGGCAACCCGCACCGCCTTAAAGCGGCCCGGTTCCAGTCGGGTGCTGGACAAGCGCAGTTCAATGCACTCTGACACCAACTGCTGAATACGGGTACGGATCAAACCGCGTAGATGCTGGCTGTAGCAGAACACCTCTACCGATTCCGGTGGAGCGGCGTCCTGATGCATTTTGCCGAGAATGGTTTTCAAGGCTTCCAACACCGATTGCTCACCGCTGAAATGCAGAGTACGCACTTCGTTCCAGGAGTTGCGGTACAGCAGATCGATACTGCCCACCAGGCACTGTTGCTGCTGGCCGAAGCTGAACACATCGAGCTTGCGGAAATCGAAATGCACCACCTGATTGCGGAAGGCGGCGGTCGGATCGTTTTCCAGATTGACGATAATCGCCAAATGGCGAATTTCACATGGGCTGTACAGCGCTTTTGGCGTCGGTGCCGCCAGCCGCAGCGGGAAGTGGTGCGACACATCGGCCACCAACTCCTGCAGTTTGGCGGTATCACACAGGTTGCCGCTCTTGATATGCAAACGGGTCTTCGGCGTCAGCAGGCCGTTGAAATAAGCCCAGGCCACCAGCTTGTTCAGGTAACGGTTATATTCCAGCGGTTGATGGCTGACAATCGAGTCCATGGCCGGTGCCTGGTTGTACAGATACCAGCCGGTGCGGTTGGCGCGGCCAATCGGCACGTGAATAAAGGTTAAGTCGTCTTCTGACAGGTCCGGCGAAATCTGCGGGTTCACCAGCGTCACCTTGCCGGGCAGCGCTTCAAACGCGGCGTACAGCTTGCGGGTCAGCACGCCGATATCCTGCGGGCTGGCACTGACGCTGAGGTTGTTGCGACGGGCGAAGCGGATCAGGTTGCGGTAGCTTTGCATCATCGCATCCAACAGTTCGTTGTGCGCTTCCCGCACCCGGGCGATTTTCCAGTTGGCGCGATTATCCAGGATAGCCAGACGCTCTTCGTCCCAGCCCCATTCGCTGACCAACTGGCTGAGGATCTCACGGCGCCAGCCGACGCATGCGTTGGCACGCGACAGTTTTTCACAGACTTTAAGGTAGAAACAGCGGCGGACCAGATCGAGGCGGGTGGTATCGTTGATGGCGTTCAGATAATGCGTGACGCGTTCGAGCATCATACAGTAGGCGTCAAGACCAAAGCAGACGATTTCACCCTGATGCAGGCGCTGTTTGATGTCCATCGCCAGCAATTGAGTATTCGGATATTCCCAGGAGTACGCTTCCAGCAACAGGGTCTTCAGCACCGCCTTGTATGGCGAGTCGATGCTTTTGTACAACTGCCACAGGCTGGCACCGAAATATTCTTCCGCCGACAGCGTACCCAAACCACCAAGATCCAGCCATTCGTTCGGCGTTAGCGCGCCTTGCGAGTACAGCGACAACACATACTCATCGTAATGTGATTCTTCGTCGCCCGGCACCATGTTCCACAAAATACGTTTGCCGGCCAGGCGCACCGCGGTACGGTAAAATTCGTCCAGCAGCAGGATATGTTGGGTAGAACCGCAGTCTTCACCGCCCAGGCTGCCGCTTTCGTTATGGCGGAACCGGTTTTCATCGATCAGGAAGAAGCTGACTTCCACCCCCATCGACGCCGCCCATTTTTCCAACAGGCTGCATTTCTGCTGCAGGCGGTTACGCTCTTCGTTATCCAGCCAGGACTGGTGGCACACCCAGATATCGAGATCCGAGCTGCAACTCTGGCCGATCGACGATGTGCTGCCCATCGAGTAAACCCCGGTAATCGGCAGTTCACCACTGGCAGGCTTGTCAAACGGGCTGCCCCATTTGTCTTCTAAATCGTTGAGGTATTCTTGCTGGGTTTCATCAGGCGTGTAGATGCAAACGCCATGGGGAACGTTACCGTTCAGATAACCTGGCATCAGTGGGTGGTGGTGGTGCAATAAGGTAGGCAGCAGACTGTATACCCGTTGGAACGCGGGCTTCATGGCCGCTAGGGCGCGATCGATTCTTAATTGATTGATCGCATCCAGTCTCTGCTTCAATGTCTCGATGTAGAGGTACAAGACGTCTCGCCTGATTATCCCGGTATTTAGAAAAAAACCCGTATTCCATAAGCGCCGTTAGTGTTGGAAGAATATTTGGCAACTTATTGCTGGAAACGTGATCAATCTAACACCTTGCTGATTGACCGTAAAGGAAGTAACGCTTCACTATTATTGTAGCGCCACTCCAAACGATTTACCCGCAGTGTTAACTGCCCCAAAACACATCACACGTCCCGTTGATTCCGTTGTCCTTTCTTCGCCTGCGGCTTCTTGCACTGACAGTTTTCACACTCAGTGGTAGGATGAACGGCGAATTATAAAAACGGTAACAAGCATGTTAGACAAAATTATTCGAATTGCCACCCGACAAAGCCCACTCGCTCTCTGGCAGGCACATTATGTGCAGCAGCGCCTGATGGCCAACCACCCTGGCCTGCAGGTTGAACTGGTGCCAATGGTCACTAAGGGCGACATTATTCTGGATACGCCACTGGCGAAGGTTGGTGGTAAAGGGCTGTTTGTTAAGGAACTTGAGCTGGCGTTACTCGATGGCCGTGCCGATATCGCCGTCCATTCGATGAAAGACGTCCCGGTAGATTTCCCCGCCGGCCTGGGTTTGGTGACCATTTGCGAGCGCGACGATCCACGCGACGCATTTGTATCCAATCGTTTCACCTCGCTCGATCAACTGCCGCAGGGCAGCGTGGTTGGCACCTCCAGCCTGCGCCGCCAGTGCCAGTTACGTGAACGTCGTCCGGACCTGATCGTGCGCGATCTGCGCGGCAACGTTGGCACCCGCTTGTCAAAACTGGACAACGGTGATTACGACGCCATTATTCTGGCGGTCGCCGGGCTCAAGCGCCTGGGTCTGGAACAGCGCATCCGCAGCCCGCTTAGCCCGGAAGAGTGCTTGCCGGCGGTCGGTCAGGGTGCGGTGGGCATTGAGTGCCGCCTCGACGATGAAACCACCCGTGCGCTACTGGCCCCACTCAACCATTCCGTCACCGAAACCCGCGTTCGTGCCGAACGTGCGATGAATACCCGGTTGGAAGGCGGTTGTCAGGTGCCGATCGGCAGCTATGCCGAACTCGATGGCGACAGCCTGTGGCTGCGTGCATTGGTAGGCTCCCCGGACGGCAGTCAGATGGTGCGCGGCGAACGTCGCGGCCCGGCAGCGCTGGCGGAACAAATGGGCATTGAGCTGGCGGAAGAGTTGCTGGCGCAGGGCGCTCGCGAAATTCTACAGGATGTTTATCAGGGAAATCCTCCGGCATGACGATTCTGGTAACCCGCCCTTCTCCTTCGGGAGAGCAATTGGTAAGCCGACTGCGTGCGCTCGGCCGGGTTGCCTATCATGCCCCGCTGATCGATTTCGCCCCTGGCGGCGATCTGCCCAAACTGCCGCAGGCGTTGCTGCAACTCAATGATGGCGATTTGGTGTTTATCCTGTCGCAACATTCAGTCAGCTACGCCAACTCGGTGATGGGGCGCGTTGGGCTGCCATGGCCGGCCAGGTTGGCTTATTATGCTATCGGCCGTAACACCGCACTGGCGATGCACCGTATCAGCAGCCTGCCGGTGGAATATCCGCGCGAGCAGGAAATCAGCGAAACGCTGCTCCTGTTGCCGGCGTTGCAGAATCTGGACGGTAAGCAGGCATTGATCCTGCGCGGCAACGGCGGGCGTGAGCTGCTCGGCAACAGCCTGAGTGAGCGCGGCGCCGCCGTCAGCTATTATGAATGTTATCAACGCAGCCCGGTGCACTATGATGGCAGCGAGCAAAGCGCCCACTGGCAACGTGCCGGTGTTGATACGCTGGTAGTCACCAGCGGTGAAATGTTACAACAGCTCTATACTTTAGTTCCTGATTACTACCGTTCATCGTGGCTGTTGCGTTGCCGCCTGGTCGTAGTGAGTGAACGCCTGGCTACCCTCGCCCAGGAATTGGGCTGGAGCACAATTCGGGTAGCTGATAACGCCGATAATGACGCGCTGATCCGCGCGCTACAATAAACCTGACTATGGGATGTGCCACTATGACGGAACAAAATACCCCCTCCGCCCCGGTTGAAGAGCCAACCCCAGTGGCTGATAGCCCCAAGCCACCAGACGCTAACCAGCGTAAAGGTAAAAATACCGGCCCGGTTTTGGGCGCGATCGCCATCGTACTGGTTATTGCCCTTGGCGCGGGTGGCTATTACCACACACATCGACAGGCACAGCAGTTGATCACCGCCAATCAAAACTTGCAGCAGCAGCTCGAAGCGCTGAAACAGAGCCAACAGCAGGAAAAAAACGCGCTGGAAGGCCTGTTGCAGCAACAGGGAAAAACGCTGGATGCCGCCGACCGCGAGCAAGCGACCCTGACGCGACAACTGAGTGAACTGCAAGAAAAAGTCGCCATCATCTCCGGCAGCGACGCCAAAACCTGGTTACTGGCGCAGGCCGACTTCCTGGTGAAAATGGCCGGCCGTAAACTGTGGAGCGATCAGGACGTGACTACCGCCGCCGCCCTGCTGAAAAGTGCCGATGCCAGCCTGGCAGACATGAACGATCCGAGCCTGCTCGAGGTTCGTCGGGCGATCACCGAAGACGTCAGCACGCTGTCCACCCTGACCCAGGTGGATTTCGACGGTATCATCCTCAAGACCAATCAGTTATCCAATCAGGTTGATAACCTTCGCCTGGCGGATAACGACAGTGACGAAGCGCCGATGGATCAGGACAGCGGTGAGCTGTCGAGTTCGATCAGCGAGTGGCGACAAAACCTGACCAAAAGCTGGCACAACTTTATGGCCGACTTTATTACCGTTCGCCGCCGTGATAGCAGTGCAGAACCTTTGCTGGCGCCGAACCAGGACATTTACCTGCGCGAGAATATCCGTTCGCGCCTGCTGGTTGCCGCTCAGGCGATCCCACGCCACCAGAACGAAGTGTATAAACAGTCGCTGGAAACCATCTCGACCTGGATCCGCGCCTACTTTGATACCACCGACCCGGCCACGAAAGCTTTCCTGGAAGAGTTGGATGCCCTGAGCCAGCAGTCAATCACCATGGACGTGCCGGACCAGTTGAAAAGCCAGCCACTGCTGGAAAAACTGATGCAGACCCGGGTGCGTAATCTGATGACCCAGTCCCCTGCCGCTCATCAGGAGGGATAAGCCATGTTACGCGTGCTATTTCTGTTCCTGGTGCTGATCGCCAGCGTGGTCGTCGGGCCGATGTTGGCCGGCCATCAGGGCTATGTGCTGATTCAGACCGATAACTACAATATCGAAACCAGCGTCACCGGCCTGGTGATCATGGGCGTCCTGCTGTTTGTCGTGCTGCTGGTGATCGAATGGATCCTGCGCCGCATCTTCCGCACCGGTGCTCATACCCGCGGCTGGTTCCTGGGGCGTAAACGCAGCCGTGCGCGCAAGCAGACCAAGGCCGCGCTGATCAAACTGGCCGAGGGCGATTACAAGCAGGTCGAAAAATTGCTGACGCGCAACGCCGATCACGCCGAACAGCCGGTGGTGAACTACCTGCTGGCCGCCGAGGCCGCGCAGCAACGCGGTGACGATTTCCGCACTAACCAATACCTGGAACGCGCCGCCGAAGCCGCCGACACCGACCAGTTGCCGGTAGATATCACTCGCGTGCGTATCCAACTGGCGCAGGGCGAAAACCATGCCGCACGTCACGGTGTCGATCGCCTGCTGAACCAGGCGCCGCGTCACCCGGAAGTGTTGCGTCTGGCCGAGCTGGCTTATCTGCGCACCGGCGCTTTTGCCTCGTTGCTGGAGATCCTGCCGTCGATGAGCAAGATCAACCTGCATACCGACGCTGAGCTGCAGGCCCTGCAGCAGCAGGCCTATATTGGCTTGATGAATCAGGCCATGGCAGATGAAGGCAGCGAGGGTCTGAAACGCTGGTGGAAAGATCAGAGCCGCAAAACTCGCCATGAGGTTCCGCTGCAAATCGCGATGGTGGATCACCTGATCGAATGCAATGACCATGAATTGGCGCAGGAAATCGTGCTCGACAGCCTGAAGCGTCAGTACGATGAGCGTCTGGTGTTGTTGATCCCGCGCCTGAAGTCCGGCAATCCGCAGCAGTTGGAGAAAGCGCTGCGTCAGCAGGTGAAGCAACACGGTGCCACACCGCTGCTCAACAGCACGCTGGGTCAACTGTTGATGAAACACGGCGAATGGCAACAGGCTGCCGATGCATTCCGGGAAGCACTGAAACAGCGCCCGGATGCCTACGACTACGCCTGGTTGGCGGACGTGCTGGATAAGCTGCACCGCTCGGACGAAGCGGCCCAAATGCGTCGCGAAGGTCTGATGTTGACCCTGAAGCAGAACGGCGAGTCATAACGGCATTATCGAGAGATCAAAGCGCGGCATGGTTGCCGCGCTTTTTTTTCGCCTGTTGCTTATATTCAGGCAAAAAAAAACACTTGCCGCGGTGGCAAGTGTATAAAAAAGCAATCAGGTCTAGAACAACAGGGGCGGTGCCTCACTCAACGTTATGCCCGGAGTGTGATGTCTGCGGCTGCAAGCAACGCTGACATCGTTCTGGTGGGCAATAGGCACCTTAAATCGGCTCTGCGTCATTCCCAGGGTTTATGAAGCCTAAGGCAAACATAAGAGGTGGAATGAGCATCTACGAAATAGATATTGCACTTGGCGTGCCAACTTTGGGAAAAGTGCCGTTTAGCTTGAAGGAAAAAAACTAACACTTTGAATTTAAATAGATTTAATCGTCATATTAAATTTATCGCCTCTCATTGGATATAATCCCACTCTCCTCCTGGCCCCAGCAGATATGTCGCCTTATAACGACGACTTAAGCCAAAGTGATTTTTATCTTATTAAATCATAATGTTATATGTCTCAACCTGGCGACAATGCGCCATGCCGATGTCGCTGAAAGCCAACACGCCTCCAGAAACCCAAAGCAAGGACAGCAGGAAGATACCGAGATTTGCCGAATGGCAGAAAGCGAAAAGCCCGTTCATTGCTGAACGGGCTTTTCTGAATGTGGTCGGCGAGAGAGGATTCGAACCTCCGACCCACTGGTCCCAAACCAGTTGCGCTACCAAGCTGCGCTACTCGCCGATTTCTTGTTGCAGATACTACCGAATTTTATCGCTTATGTCTATGTAAATATTAAATTTATTAGACATTTTGTGTGTGGTGCGAAGAGAGGGACTTGAACCCTCACGTCCGTAAGAACACTAACACCTGAAGCTAGCGCGTCTACCAATTCCGCCACCTTCGCACAGTCACAAAACAGCTTACAATTCTTCACTTCTCTTAGGAAGTGGGGTGGCTAATGGGACTCGAACCCACGACAACTGGAATCACAATCCAGGGCTCTACCAACTGAGCTATAGCCACCATTACTTCTTAACTTCACGCGGTAATACTACCACCGCAGCTCTTGCACACAAACTTAATGGTGCGCCCGACAGGATTCGAACCTGAGACCTCTGCCTCCGGAGGGCAGCGCTCTATCCAGCTGAGCTACGGGCGCATAGCGCCGTTGCGGGAGGGGATACTACGGTTTTAACCCAATCCTGTCTAGTGCTTTTTCGCAGAAATGTCGCGTTTGATTACGCTTTGCTCAGTCCCGCGCAGGAAAGGGCTATCCGTAGCCCTTTTTCACCGGTTATTGCTGGGTTTCTGTCCGTTTTTCAGCCGGATGATGTTTCTTGTGCATCCCGAAAACAAAGTAGCACAGGCTGACTGCCGCCAAGAATATTGCCCCGACCAGCAAAGAAATGCGGGTATCCGGGTTAATTCCCATGCCGATCAGCACGCAGACCAGAAAAGCGATGGTCAGATAGTTCACATAGGGGAACATGATCGACTTAAAGCTGTGGGTTTTGATCGCTTCCTTATGGGCCCGGCGGAAATACAGTTGGCTAATCAGCACCACAAACCACGGCACCATACCCGGCAGCACGCTGGCACTGTAGACATAGACAAATACCGCCTGCGGGTTGGGGATCAGATAATTCAGACCAGAGCCGACCAACAGGCAGGCGATGGTCACGGCAATACAGTTCACCGGCACGCCGCTGGCAGACAGCCTGGTCAGTGAGGCAGGGAGTTGACGGTTTTTGGCCAGCGCATACAGCATGCGCCCCCCGCTATACATACCGCTATTGCAGCCAGAGAGTGCAGCGGTCAGCACCACGAAGTTAATGATACCGGCAGCGGCAACGATGCCGATTTTGGCAAAGGTCAGTACAAATGGGCTGCCGGTGGTGCCGATACCGTTCCATGGGAAGATGGTGACAATGACAAAAATGGCGCCGACGTAGAAGATCAGGATGCGCCACAGGATGTTGTTAATCGCGCGTTTCAGCGTCACCTGCGGGTTCTTGGCCTCACCGGCGGTAATACCGACCAGCTCAACCCCCTGATAGGACGCCACGACAATACACAGCGCAAACAGGAAGCCCTTCCAGCCGCCGGCAAAGAAACCGCCGTGCTCGGTCAGGTTGGCAAAGCCGATAGGCTGCCCCCCATTGCCAAAGCCAAACAGGATCACCCCCAGCCCCACCAGAATCATCACGATGATGGTGGTCACCTTAATCATGGCAAACCAAAACTCCAGCTCGCCGTACAGGCGTACCGCCGCCACGTTAGCCAGCGCTACCATCGCCACCGCGATCAGCGCCGGCAGCCACTGCGGGATCTCCGGGAACCAGAACTGCACGTAGACCCCAATGGCGGTAATTTCCGAGATGCCGACGGCAATCCACATAAACCAATAACCCCAGGCCGTCAGATAGCCAAAGTAAGGACTCATGTATTTATGTGCATAAACGGCAAAGGAGCCTGCGACCGGTTCAAGGAACAGCATCTCGCCCATCGAACGCATAATAAAGAACACGAACAGCCCGGCGATGATATAAGCCAATAATACCGACGGCCCCGCCCATTTCAGCGTGCTGGCCGAGCCCATAAACAGGCCAACGCCAATGGTGCCGCCCAGAGCAATCAGCTCGATATGCCGGGCTTCCAGCCCCCGGTGTAGTCCTTGCGGTTTTTCAGTGTGTGGCATAAATCCTCGATAATATTCTTTTGATTGTGTCTGCATGCCGGCCGTTACCGGTCGTTATTGTTTTAATGAAAAATAGCGCAAATCATCTCCCGCCGCTCAGGCGGACATCAGCTTGTGATAGGACGGTCTTACGGCGGAGAAAAACGTCGTTCAATGCGGCCACATCTGGCGCCAACAGCTGGGGATAATTTCTGGGCGGTATCGTTTCGCATTTTGCCGCTATAAGCAAACCGCAATTTAAAACTTTATGGAATAAACATGGAGGGGTTTAGCGGCTGAGGTTATAGAGTGCTGGATAATTGGCCACAAAGCAGATTAATTAAACAACTCATTGCGTCGGGGCAGAAAAATCCACCCCAACGCCTTGATTACATCTTGCCGCGATAATAGTAACTCACGAACTTCAGCAACCGCAGTTGGCGCCCAAGACGGCTCGGCTGGCTGAGCAGCCGGTAGAGCCATTCCAGGCCGAGGTTCTGCCAGACCTTTGGCGCACGCTTAACGTGCCCGGTGAATACGTCGTAGGTCCCGCCTACGCCCATATACAGCGCTTGCGGATGCACCTTGCGACAGTCACGCATCAGGATCTCCTGTTTTGGCGACCCCATGGCGACCGTTACTATCGCGGCCCCGCTGGCACGGATACGTTCAAACAAGGCTTCACGTTGCTCCGGCTTGAAATAACCGTCCTGGCTACCGACCAGATTCACATTCCACTGGCTGCGCAGCTTCTGTTCGGTTTCTGCCAGTACCGAGGGTTTGCCACCTATCAGAAACACCGGTGTTCCCTCATGTCCGGCGCGCTGCATCAGCGCTTCCCACAGATCGGCTCCCGCTACCCGAGACACGTCGGCACCCGGATATTTACGGCGGATTGAGCGCACCATGCTGATGCCGTCGGCATACTTATACTCCGCCTCGTCCAGCAAGGCATGCAGCTCAGTGTCCTGCTCTGCCGTCAGGATTTTTTCGGCGTTCATGGCAACCAGCGTGCCGCGCTTGACCCGGCCACCGTCAAACAGAAAATCCATGCATTGCGCCATATCGCGAAATCCCCACAGGCTGAAACCACGCAGCTCATATTTGGGAACCGAGATTTTTGCTTCCATCTTATTATTACCCTTACAAAAGGCCGTCGGCCCGCACAGAAGAAGCAGGCGGTGTCAGCGTTCGCGAACGCTGCACTCGCGCCTTAATCAATCCGGCAGTATCAAACAGCCAGTACAGCAATTTTGCCATCAGCAAACAGACGCCGAAAATGAGGCAGAAGAACACCACCCGCGAGACAAACGAATCCACCCCTTCTCGCGCCAATACGATGATGTTGAATACCGCGCCAAAGCAGAAGCCCTGCAATATGGCGGCTTTATAACGGTTCGATTCGCTTTTGCCCATCTCATACAGCCAGTCGAACCACTTGATGATCATACCCACCAGCACCGCGCCAACAGGAATAAACAGCGCGCCGCCCATCACCACCAGCGAACCGATCAGCGTCGGTGAGATCGCCAGGCCAGAATGGTTATCCAGCACTTCCCAGGTGAAATAGTTGGCGGTATTGAGCACCGTGTCCGGTCGGCCCGGCCATAGCCAGCTCGGAATAAACACATAGAAATCACGCACTATCGGCGCCAGCCCCTGGAAATCAATCTTGTCGTAGTTTTGCAGCAACAACGCCAAATTTTCCCACGGAGAGAAGGTGTCACGCGTCAGATAGAGGAAGGTATAAAACGCCTCGGGGCCACTGACGTCCAGGCTGTAGCGCTTTAACGCCAGCCAGAACATGCCGACAATGCCGAACACCCCCGCAGCAACCAGCATCCACAGCGAGATCCAGCCGCGCACGATACCGATAAACAGGAATAGCGAGAAAGCGATAATGATATTGGCGCGGGTGCCGCCAACAATCACATAGGTGAGGATGCCAAAAGCTACCGTCGCCGCTAGGAAAAAGAACCAGGCTCGCAGATCCTGCTTCAGGAAATACACCACCAGCATCGCCGGAATGAAGAAATAGAAGAACCGCTTAAGCGCTACGCCCGACACGTCACTGGAGAAAATCTGGCTGTATGAGTTGAGCTTGAACAGCAGAAAACCGTTTTGCAAAAAGAAAATGCCGACGGTAACGATCGCCACCAATGCCAGTAAAATCCAGGTCAGATGGGTTTCAACCCGGTTCATGCTGAATACCGCTTTACGCGGTTGCACACTGCGCTTGCGCAGCCGGGTTTTATAGCTGACGTAGTAAATCGCATAAAACGCGGTGGCCGAGAGGATGGCATACAGCAAGAACTCGACCGGCACCACCTCAACGTCAAACTGAAACACCAGCAGGCAGGTCAGCGGGAAGCCGAAGTAAAACGTCAGCAAATACAACAGCGAAAAGAACACGTTGAAGTTAAAACGGACGCGCCGAAACTCCTGATAGGTCAACGTCAGAACAAACAACGTGCCAATCAGGTAGACGACAAATAACCCGCCAAATTGCGCCAGCGTCATGAGTTATCCCCTGCCGCCAGGGCCAATGCCTGTTGCCAGCCATCAACGTAGTTGGGATTAAAGAAGGCGATCGCCTGCTTGTCCACTGACGCCAGTTGGCGTTGCGCTTCACGCACTACCGCCTCATCCAGAGAATCACCGTAGAACAGCACCGGCAGGTGCTGCTCCGCCAGATCCTGCCAGAACGGGTTCTGCCGACTCAGCACGAACGGCACGCCAAACTGGATCAACAGGCAAAGCGTGCCGATACCCTGTTGGCGGTTAAAGATAAAGTAGCCAAGATCGCACTCGCGCAGAATGTTCAGGTAGTCGTCGAACGCCACCTGCTGCGTCAGCACCTGCAGATTGCTGGCACTGAACAGCGCCAGCCCGGCAGTGCGGACCTGTTCAATATAAGCCTCGTTGTTGGCCGGATAACCCATCGGCAGGATCACGCGCACATCCGCGCCAAACTGTTGATGAATCGCTTTCAGTGCCTCAATGTGCCGGTTGGTGCGATCGCCGGAGTTACCCACCAGAATGGTCATCGGCCCGGCCAGATTTTTCTCGACGCTGATACCGGTCAATGCCGGGTCCATCCGCGTCGGGAAATACAGCAGGGAGGCAGGCACACGCGCATGTCTCTGTTGATAGTGGATCACATCGCCACGGGTAGCAAACACGCGTCCGACGCGGCCTTGTGCAATGCGGCGCAGCAAATAGAACAGGCGGAATTTCCAACTGGTGGCGTTTTCATACAGGTCAGCGCCCCAGATATGCCAGCTGACCTGATGGGCTTTGATTTTGCCGCTCAGCAATGCCAACCACAGCGTCGGGTTAAACTGCCCATGGAAGAAGAAACGCTGGTCGCGATCGGCCTGAGCACGGGCTATAACCGCCATCGCCAGGCTTTTCTTGTCCGGATGACATTCAAGGTTCAGCTCGGGGAACGGCCCTAACGCAGCGGCATCTTTGGCAGCTACCATGAAATGGCGTGTCTGATCGGACGGCAAGCGCTTCGCCAACACGTCGTTGAAGAAACGCAGCACCGTCTGATTGTGATGCGGGATGTCAGATCCCAATACGTGAATCAGTGTAGTCATACTCGTCTACGATAAAGAATAAATACGCAGCTACAGAGCGTGAAATACACGATGTAGGTTGCCATGTAGGCCTGTGCCGCACCCAGCGCGCCGTGCAAAGGGATCAACCAATGCGAGAACAGCGTCAACAGCAGGAACTGGCTGACTTCGGTCAGGATATAAAAACGCAGCGACGCCTTGGCAATAACCAGGTAGCCAAATACATAAGCACCCACCTTCAGCACATCCCCCACCAGTTGCCAGGCGAACAAATCGCGCATCGCGACGAACTTGTCCGTAAACAGCAACCAGATAGCGAAATCGCGTAGCAACCAGACCGTGAAGCTTGCTGCCGCCACCGCAGGCAGCACAAATTTTAGTGAGCGCACAATCTCCTGCGAGATAGCGCTTTTTTCCTTTAACCGCGACAGCGTTGGCAGCAGATAGACGGTAAACGAGGCGGTAATAAACTGCAGATACGCGTCGGAAATGCTGCTGACGCCCTGCCAAATCCCCACCTCTTCCCAACTGTAATGACTTGCCAGCAGGTTACGCATCATCACATAGGCCACCGGCAGCGTCACTGAGGTGATCAGCGCCATAATGGTGAACTTGCCGAGATGGCTGGCCAGCGCCTTGTCCCATGCCAGCGCCAAATAGCTCAGCGGCAGGGTTTTGCGTCGCCACAGCATAAAACCGGCGGGCAACACTACCAATGCCGGTACCAATGCCAACCCCGCCAGCGCACCTTCATAGCCGCCCAGCTTAAAGCACAGGTAGTAGGCCACCACGCCAATCAGGCTGCCGCCAATCACCGCCAGCGCATTGCCCATCGCATCGCGGTAGCCCTTCAGCACCGCCATAAACAGGTTGGCGTAAGCAATACCCATCTGAATAAACGCCACCGCCCGCACTACGCCGACATAATCAGCATGGCCGAATAGCCCGATACTGATAGGTTTGGCCGCGAACAAGAACACCAGCGCCAACAGCGTGGAAAAACCCAGCACTATGGTCGAGGCCGTGCCAACAGCCAGCCGCAACCGCTGCGGATCCTGATGATATTCGGCAACGTATTTTGTGATGCCGTTAAAAATCCCGGCACCGGACAGCACGCCCAGCACGGTAATCAACTGGCGGAAGTTACCCGCTTGCCCCACCCCGCTGGGGCCAAAGGCCACCGCCAACAGTTTCACCACCAACAGCCCCACGCCAATCTTGATAAGCGTAGAGCCGGCGGTCCAAATTGATGCTTTTGCCAGCGACATATCAGGCGAAGAAGTTGAGAATGGTATTGATCACCGTGCGCTGAGTGACATCAGTCATATTGTAGAACAGCGGCAAACGTACCAACCGCGCGCTCTCCTGGCTGGTGAAGCGATCTTCCCCGGCAAAGCGGCCAAAGCGATCACCCGCCGGGCAATCATGCAGTGGGATATAATGGAATACCGTCATGATCTCGGCTTCTTTCATATAATCGATAAACGCCGTACGGTCTTCAACATCGCGCAGTTTGATATAGAACATATGCGCATTCTGCACGCAGTCCGCCGGGATGCTCGGCAGCACGATACGGCCCGCCTCGGCTAGCGGCAGGAAACTGTCGTAATACTTCTGCCACAGCGCCAGACGGCGTTGGTTGATGCGGTCAGCCGCTTCCAGTTGGCCCCACAGATACGCGGCCTGCAGATCTGACATCAGATAGCTGGAGCCGATATCACGCCAGGTGTACTTATCCACCTGCCCGCGAAAGAACTGGCTGCGGTTGGTGCCTTTCTCACGAATGACTTCCGCCCGATCAATCAGCGCCGGATCGTTAATCAGCGTGGCGCCACCCTCACCGCCTGCGGTGTAGTTTTTGGTTTCGTGAAAGCTAAAGCAGCCAATATGGCCGATGGTACCCAGCGCTTTCCCCTTGTAGGTGGACATCACGCCCTGCGCCGCATCTTCCACCACAAACAGCTCGTACTTCTTCGCCAGCGCCATGATGGTGTCCATCTCGCAGGCAACACCGGCGTAATGCACCGGTACAATGGCACGGGTCTTATCGGTGATGGCCGCTTCGATCTTGCTCTCATCGATGTTCATGGTATCCGGACGCAGATCGACAAACACCACGGTAGCGCCGCGCAGCACAAAGGCGTTGGCGGTTGAAACAAAGGTGAAGCTCGGCATGATCACTTCATCGCCCGGCTGAATATCCAGCAGGATCGCCGCCATCTCCAGCGAGGCGGTACAGGACGGCGTCAACAGCACCTTCGGGCTGCCAAAACGCTGTTCCATCCACTGCTGGCAACGACGGGTAAATCCACCGTCACCACACAGCTTGCCACTGCCCATCGCAGCCTGCATATAGTCAAGTTCAGTGCCAACAACCGGTGGTGCGTTAAATGGGATCATGTCTTCCTCTGTATAACCAATACGAGGTGCTTTCAATAGCAGCACCCTGTCGTTGATAGAGCCGTAACGCGGCGATGTTACCGAACTGGGTCGCAACCCGCAGACGCTGCAGTGACCGTTGGCGGCACTCGGCAATAACCGCCGCCATTAATCGAGAGCCAATTCCTTTGCCTGCTGCGCCGGGGAACGCCGCCAGCAGACCGATGCGGGCCTCCGAGCCACCGAGTTCGCGCAGGCTGACAAAGCCTTCCGGCTGCCCAGTATCGTCGAGTACCAGCAGGCATTGATGGTCAAAGGTTCCCAATACCGCCTTTTCGATCCATTCAGCATAAAAGCGGCCGCTGTCCTGGGCGTGATACCAGGGGGCGCGGAAACGGCTGGCGGTAAACACGCTGGCTGCCGCCGCACGCAACATCGGGATATCGGCCGGCACCGCCGGACGAATGGCCTGCGTAGCCTCGGTATGAAGTGATGCACATTCCGTGCCGATATTCAGTAGCAGATCGACTTCACCCTCAACCAGTTGGAAGCCCAAACGGGTCAAGCCGTCCACCAAAGCAGTGTGATGCGCCGGAATTTTGGCCTGCACTAATGCGTAGGCATCCAGTTCGGCCTCGGTGAGCATCGGAGCCGCCGTTGAGAAGTTGAGTTTGGCGCTGTTAAGAGCGAAAAACTCAGTTTCCCAGATTAAGGGGTCAAAAGTGGCGTGGACGCGCATGCAACAGGTCCTGCAGATACTTGCCATAACCGGTTTTGGACAAGGCATTGGCAGCCTGCTTCAGATCTTTGTCGTTCAGCCAACCGTTGCGCCAGGCAATCTCTTCCAGACAGGCAATTTTAAAGCCCTGACGTTTTTCCACCGTCTGCACAAAGCTGCTGGCTTCCAGCAGGCTGTCATGTGTGCCGGTATCCAGCCAGGCGAAACCGCGCCCCAGCAGTTCAACCGTCAGTTCACCACGCTCCAGATACATCTGGTTAATGCTGGTGATCTCCAGTTCGCCGCGCTCCGAAGGTTTCACCTGTTTGGCGAACTCCACAACCTGGCTGTCGTAGAAATACAGCCCAGTCACCGCCCAATCCGATTTAGGCTTTTTCGGTTTTTCCTCGATCGACAGTGCGCGGAAATTCTCGTCAAACTCCACCACACCGAAGCGATCGGGGTCCATCACCTGATAACCAAATACCGTTGCACCTTCGGTACGTGTCGCGACGTTTTTCAGTTTAGGACTGAAAGATTGGCCGAAGAAAATGTTATCGCCCAGCACCAGACAGCAGGAGTCGCCATTGATGAACTCCTCGCCGATCAGGAAAGCCTGAGCCAGGCCCTCCGGCTTTGGTTGTGCGGCATAGCTGAGATTCACGCCAAACTGATCGCCGTTCCCCAGCAAACGCTGGAATGACGGTAAATCTTCCGGTGTTGAAATAATCAAAATGTCGCGGATCCCCGCCAGCATCAGCACCGACATTGGATAATAAATCATCGGCTTATCGTAAATAGGCAACAACTGCTTGGATACGCCGCGGGTGATAGGATGCAGCCGAGTTCCGGAGCCACCTGCCAGAATAATACCTTTCATACTTACTCCAAAAATCCACAGGGCAGCCACTCAGGCAACCCTGACTAAATTTAGTCGGATAAACCTAAACGTTCACCGGTATAGGAACCGTCCTGAACGCGACGCCACCAGGTTTCATTGTTCAGATACCAGGAAACCGTTTTGCGGATGCCGCTTTCAAAGGTTTCCTGCGGGCGCCAGCCCAGCTCCCTGTCAATCTTTCCGGCATCGATCGCGTAGCGCATATCATGGCCCGGACGATCCTTGACGTAGGTAATCAGGTCGCGGTATTTCTCCACGCCCTGTGGTTTGTTCGGCGCCAACTCTTCCAGCAGGTCGCAGATGGTCTGTACCACTTCAATATTCTTGCGCTCGTTGTGGCCGCCAATATTGTAGGTTTCACCTACCACACCTTCGGTAACCACCTGGTACAGCGCTCGGGCATGGTCTTCGACATACAGCCAATCACGCACCTGCGCCCCGTTGCCATACACCGGCAAGGGTTTACCGGCAACGGCATTGAGGATCACCAACGGGATCAGTTTCTCCGGGAAGTGATAGGGGCCGTAGTTATTGGAACAGTTGGTGACCAGGGTCGGCAGGCCATAAGTACGCAGCCAGGCGCGGACCAGATGGTCGCTGGAGGCCTTGGAAGCCGAATATGGGCTGCTTGGCGAGTAAGGCGTGGTTTCGGTAAACAGATCGTCCGTACCGTGCAGATCGCCATACACTTCGTCGGTGGAAATGTGGTGGAAACGGAAGCTTTGCTTCTTTGCCGCGTCCAGCGGCTGCCAATAATGGCGGGCCGCCTCCAGCATGGTATAAGTGCCCACCACGTTGGTTTCAATAAATGCCGCCGGGCCGTCGATCGAACGATCGACATGGCTTTCCGCCGCCAGGTGCATGATCACGTCCGGCTGATACTCGGCAAACACCCGATCCAACGCCGCGCGATCGCAGATATCCACCTGCTCAAACGAATAACGTGGGTTATCGGCAATTACTGAAAGCGACTCCAGATTGCCCGCATAGGTAAGTTTGTCTACCACCATGACGCTGTCTTGCGTGGCTTCGATGATATGCCTCACGACCGCGGAGCCAATAAAGCCGGCGCCCCCAGTGACTAAAATACGTTTCAACGCCATACTCCTTTAGTATCCACGACCCACATTTGTTTTATTTCTTCCGGCTTGATCGCCTTGAATTGCTTATGATCGACCAGCATCACGATCACGTCCGCCTGCTGCAACGCTTCTGGCAACTCTTTCAGCGTCACGTGGCCTACCAACGATTTCGGCAACTGTTCCACGTTCGGCTCAACGACCAGCGTTTCACCCACGTGCCAATCGGCAATCAGATGGGCCACTTCCACCGCCGGACTTTCGCGCAGATCGTCGATATTTGGCTTGAAGGCCAGGCCGAAACAGGCAATTTTCACTTCTGAAGCGCGCTTGTCGGTCGCCGCCAGACAGTCGGCAACGGCCGCTTTCACGCGATCCACTACCCACAAAGGTTTTCCGTCATTCACCAGACGCGCAGTATGAATCAAACGTGCCTGCTGCGGGTTTTGCGACACGATAAACCAAGGGTCGACCGCGATGCAGTGGCCACCAACGCCAGGGCCTGGCTGCAGGATATTCACCCGCGGATGGCGGTTGGCCAAGCGAATAAGCTCCCAGACATTGATGCCCTGATCGGCGCAAATCAACGACAGTTCGTTGGCAAAGGCGATGTTCACATCACGGAAGCTATTTTCGGTGAGTTTGCACA
Organism: Serratia sp. S4; assembly: GCF_000347995.1. NCBI lineage: Bacteria > Pseudomonadati > Pseudomonadota > Gammaproteobacteria > Enterobacterales > Yersiniaceae > Serratia > Serratia sp. S4. The sequence continues at coordinate 173,720 of NZ_KB661120.1, read as the reverse complement.
TCTCTGCAGTACGTGAATTGGTAATGACGCACTCGCCTTCGAGGAAAATCTTGTACAACGCGCTGGCGCGCTCCGAACATTTTGGCGTCATGCCGCCAATAACGCGGTCGTTCTGAATCAGCTCAACCATCACCTGCCCTGGCAGAACGCGCTCTGGGCAATAAGCGATATTCACATCAGCGGCTTCACCCGCCTGCTGCGGGAAGCTGAGATCGCTGCGCGCCTCGGCCAGCCACTGCGCCATCTGCTCGGTGGCGCCAACCGGAGAGGTGGATTCCAGGATAACCAGATCGCCCTTTTTGAGCACCGGTGCCAAAGATTTGGCCGCAGCTTCTACATAGGCCAGATCCGGCTCATGGTCACCTTTAAACGGCGTTGGCACCGCAATCAGGAAAGCGTCCGCAGCCAGGGGTTGGGTAACCGCCTGCAGGTAGCCGCCGTCGACCGCGTCTTTCACCACTTTATCCAGATCGGGTTCAACGATGTGGATCGCGCCGCGATTAATGGTATCCACCGCATGTTGGTTAACATCTACGCCCACCACTTTTTTCTTGCGGGAGGCAAACGCCGCCGCCGTTGGCAGACCGATGTAACCCAGGCCGATAACCGAAATAGTGTTAAAACTCATAGTGTCACCTGATGATTCTTCAAAGCTTCGAGAATACGTTGGCAGGCATGCCCGTCACCGTAAGGGTTATGCGCCCGGCTCATGGCGTGATATTCGTCTTCGTCCGTCAGCAACTGGGTAACCGCATCAACAATTTTGGCTACGTCGGTTCCCACCAGACGCACCGTACCCGAATCGACCGCTTCCGGCCGTTCGGTGGTATCGCGCATCACCAACACCGGTTTGCCCAATGACGGCGCCTCTTCCTGAATACCGCCCGAGTCGGTCAGGATCATATAAGCGTTGGCCATCAGGTACACAAAGGGCAAGTAATCCTGCGGGTCGATCAGAATGATGTTATCGATCCCTTTCAGAATGCGGTTGACCGGCTCGTTAACGTTGGGATTGAGATGTACCGGGTACACCACCTGCACATCGGGATGAGTGCGGGCAATTTCTGCCAGCGCACTGCAAATCCGCTCAAACCCGCCGCCAAAACTTTCACGACGGTGGCCGGTCACCAGGATCATTTTTTTGTCGGCATCCAGGAACGGATAACGCTGTGCCAGGCTGTCATGCAATGCCGCATCACCCATCACCCGATCGCGTACCCAGAACAGCGCGTCAATCACCGTGTTACCGGTGACGAAGATATGATCGTCCGGTAACAGTTCACGCAACAGGTTCTGACGCGAGTTTTCCGTCGGGGCAAAATGATACATCGCCAGATGGCCGGTCAGCTTGCGGTTAGCCTCTTCCGGCCATGGGGAGTAAAGGTCGCCGGTGCGCAGACCCGCCTCTACGTGCCCAACCGGGATACGCTGGTAAAACGCAGCCAAACTGGTCGCCAGCGTGGTGGTAGTATCACCATGAACCAGCACCACGTCCGGTTTGAATTCTTCAAGAACGCCTTTCAGGCCTTCCAGAATACGGCAGGTGATCTCACTCAATCCCTGGCCGGGCTTCATGATGTTCAGGTCGTAATCAGGCACTATCTCAAATAACCGCAATACCTGATCCAACATCTCACGATGCTGTGCCGTAACGCAGACTCTTGATTCAAAGGCTTCATCCTGAGCCAGGGCATGTACCAGCGGGGCCATTTTGATGGCTTCAGGTCTGGTGCCGAAAACAGTCAACACTTTCACAGCGAATCTCTTATTGTCGGTTAACCGCAGGCGTACCTGCGAATTGGGCGCTTATGCGCCCTTCAGCGAATTATTATATTATTTTTAATTACGCGGCCGACGCACCAGGGCAACACCTGCGCCAACCAAAGCACCCATCGCGCCCCACATGATCAACCAAAATATCCGCCGTGGGCTATCACGTTTTACCGGTTCTTCCGGGGTCCGCAAATAGCGGTAAGTCTGAAATTTCTCGTCCAACGTTGGGCCGACGTTCAATGTCGACAGCATCGCACGATTTTGATCGTAATCGAGATCGAAGGTTGGCCCTGAAGCCTGTAGCCCTTCCAAACGCGCCTGCAGCATAGGTTTACCCAGCAGGAACAGGTCGGAGTCCGGCAGTTGCTCTGCCGGCGTATCGGTCTGAGTCCGGCTGATACCCTGCGTCTCGGCAATCTTCAGTGCCTGTTGAATGGTATTCAATTCACGCTTATACACTGCCGCCGCCACCGCTTCCTGACGCTTGACCTGCGCCTTCATCGAGGTGGTACGGGCCGCCCAGGCACCCTGGATCTCTTCGTTCAAATGCTGCGCAGCGCGGTGACTGGCGAACGCCACATATTGACGCAACAGACGGTTGGCATCCGCCGCCGTTTCCGCCGTCAGCTTCACGCCGTCGTTCGGCACTTTTTTATCATCACGCGGTGTGAACTGAATATTGTTAATCAGTTCGTCGAGCAATGCCGCATCGGCAGCGGCATCGCCTTCCTGGCGCTGCTTGTAATAATCGCTCTGCAGCCAGAAATCACGACGCGTATCGTAGGCCGCCAACTGCATAATGAATTCATTATAGGCTTCGTCAGCAATGCCGGGTTGATCGGTGCTGGCGGCCGGCATGGTCCGCACGTCCAGATTACGCAGGAATTGTTGCTGGGAATAATATCCCCCCAACGCATTCACTGTTGGCCGATCGGTAATCGCCGTCGCACTCCACTCCTGTTTCACCAGATAGGAAACCATCAGCGCAACCACGGCGAATAACACCGCAATACCGATAATCCATGGCTTACCACGCCACAGAGTGCAGCACAGGCCGCGGATATCGAGTTCGTTATCCACCGCCGGGATATTCTTGTCAGACCTTGTTTCTGGATTCATCACTGCCCAAAAGCCTCTGGTTAAGATACTTGCTTATTGCCGTTCGAACGCCGCAGACGACGCTTGATACGCTTAATGTAACGTGCAACACGCCAGGCGCGTTTAATGCAGTAGCCGTACAAGAAGAAGGCAAGCAAGAATAATGCCAACATTACCCATTCAGGGATAAAAGTAAGGCGTTCGCCAAGCACGCCGATAGCCGCCAGCAAGGCTGCCGCCAGGGTAATCAACACGAAGGCCTGCCGTGGCGTAAAGCCTGCGCGCATAATCAAATGGTGAATGTGTTGGCGGTCTGGAGAGAAAGGGCTCATCCCTTTGCGTAAACGGCGGTACATGATCGCAATCATGTCCATCAGCGGGATGGCAATAATCCACAACGCGGTAACCGGATTGATGGAGTGAGCTTTGCCCTGCGAACTTTGCACCAATAGCCAAATGGCGGTGAAACCGATCAGCGTGCTACCGGCATCCCCCATAAACACTTTATACCGGCGGCCAAGAATGCCGAGGTTAAGCAGAATATAAGGAACGATGGCGGCAATCATTGCGAAGCACCAGAAGGCCAGGTCAGAATGACCGCTCAGGTACAACAACACGCCCAGCGCACCGAAAGACACGCACGACAGCCCACCCAGCAGGCCATCAATACCGTCAACCATGTTAAAAGCGTTGATGGCTGCCCAGACGGCAAACAGCGTGACCAGGTAGCCAAACGGCCCCAGCAGCATTTCCCAATCGCCCAGCACATGGCCCAGGCTGCGCAGGTAAAGTCCGGCGAAAACCATCATCGCGATGCCAACCAGTGCCTGAACCAGCGCACGAATTTTCACGCTGATATCGAAACGATCGTCAAGAGCACCAACGAACACTAATATCCCCGCGCAAGCGAGGTAGAGTTTGCCATGCGCAATCGTTTGGTCAGAGATAAAGAAGGCAAAGCACAGCCCGGCATAAACAGAAATACCCCCGACCAGAGGGATCAGCCCCTGATGGCGTTTACGGTAATTAGGTTTATCAACCAGACCAATACGTTTTGCTGCTTTACGGGCAACAAAGAGAAAAGCCAAAGAAAACAGGAAAACAAATAGAATTTCAGTACTCATAGTGAGTAAGTTCACAGTTAACAAGATCTCTGTAGAAGATAAGGCAGCTTAACACGGGCGACAGGTTGCGCCATGGTATCCCGCTACCTTTCAGTCATTTCCTATGACGACAGCCATTCATTCTTATTCCACCGTGTTTGCCCGCTGTTTCGACAGTAACAATGCGCGAACGACGAAACGCCGACCGCAAATAAGATGAATTCTCAGTAAGTCACGAAAATAACTTACGTTTCCATTTCTGTTACTTATCGTATCTTCCAAAAGCAAAAAACGCCACGACTAGGCGTGGCGTTCTTGGAATATTTACTCAATTATGAGCGCATCGTCATTATGAGCGCTTCATCATATCGAAGAATTCATCGTTGGTCTTGGTCATGGCCAACTTGTTAATGAGGAATTCCATCGCATCAATCTCACCCATCGGGTGAATGATTTTACGCAGGATCCACATTTTCTGCAGTTCTTCAGAGGTGGTGAGTAATTCTTCTTTACGGGTACCAGAGCGATTGTAATCGATAGCAGGGAATACGCGCTTCTCGGCGATTTTACGCGCCAGATGCAATTCCATGTTGCCGGTACCTTTAAACTCTTCGTAGATAACTTCGTCCATTTTCGACCCGGTATCGACCAGCGCGGTAGCGATGATGGTCAGGCTGCCGCCTTCCTCAACGTTACGTGCCGCACCGAAGAAACGCTTGGGACGATGCAGGGCGTTGGCATCCACACCACCGGTCAACACTTTACCGGAAGCCGGTACCACGGTGTTGTAGGCACGCGCCAGACGAGTGATGGAGTCAAGCAGGATGATCACGTCTTTCTTGTGCTCAACCAGACGCTTGGCCTTCTCAATCACCATTTCTGCAACCTGAACGTGGCGAGATGCCGGCTCGTCAAAGGTAGAAGCGATAACTTCGCCCTTCACCAGACGCTGCATCTCGGTCACTTCTTCCGGACGTTCGTCGATCAGCAGGACCATCAGCACGCAGTCTGGATGGTTGTAAGCGATGCTCTGCGCAATGTTCTGCAGCAGCATGGTTTTACCGGCTTTTGGCGGAGCAACAATCAGACCACGCTGACCACGACCAATCGGCGAAGCCAGGTCCAGCACACGTGCTGTCAGGTCTTCGGTTGAGCCGTTGCCGCGTTCCATCCGCAGACGGGAGTTGGCATGCAGTGGGGTCAGGTTTTCGAACAGGATCTTGCTACGGGCGTTTTCCGGTTTGTCGTAGTTAACTTCGTTAACTTTCAACAGGGCAAAGTAGCGCTCGCCTTCTTTTGGCGGACGAATCTTACCGGAAACGGAGTCACCTGTACGGAGGTTAAAACGGCGGATTTGGCTAGGGGATACGTAGATGTCGTCGGGGCCTGCAAGGTAGGAACTGTCTCCAGAACGGAGGAAACCAAATCCATCCTGCAATATCTCCAACACGCCATCGCCGAAGATATCTTCTCCACTTTTCGCATGTTGCTTAAGGATAGAGAAGATAATGTCCTGCTTGCGCATGCGGGCAAGGTTTTCCAGCCCCATATTTTCGCCGAGAGTAATCAGCTCAGAAACCGGCGTATTCTTTAATTCGGTAAGATTCATAGTGGTGGGTTCTTAAACTCGGGGTATGTCTCGAACTTACATCGTGAATGGTATGGCAGCGGGATATCTCTTCCGGCTTTCTGGTGGTTGCATTGGCTTCCCTTGTTCATCCCAAAACTTAGCGAACTAAGCTGCGGAGACGCTTTCGGTTGCCGACTGGCCACGCCTTGAAATCCATTGGATATTCGTGCCTGTTTACTGGACGTTCGATCACCGGGCGCTGAGCCGTCACGGTAAGAAATGGCTTACAGAGGACGCGCGCAATGACGGTTTAAGATCGAAGGTACCTTAAAATTGATTTTGCAAAACCTTTTGATTGCTAAAACGCGGGCTGAGTTCATTTTTTCTTTCAACGCCAGCGGTTCAACACAGAGTAAAGCTTTAGATTTAGACTCTTTAGATTTAAAACTTCGGGCAAGTTCTATATGCAGTATGGTTAAACTTAACACGCTTCTGGGCAGGCGTCTAGCGGTGAATTGAACATCCCCGCCAGACGCCTGTATATCCCCGTTGTCTCTCACGCGGCAGCGTTTTTAGCCGCCGCATCACATCCATTGGGCATAGGGCTTCCCGCCCGATTACAGATTCGCGTTAAGGAAATCTTTGAGCTGACCTTTGGACAGCGCACCAACCTTGGTCGCGGCCACTTCACCGTTCTTGAACAGCAACAGCGTAGGGATACCACGGATACCGTACTTGGGTGCGGTTGCCGGGTTCTGGTCGATATTCAGCTTGGTGATGGTCAGCTTGCCTTCGAACTCTTCGGCAATCTCATCCAGAATCGGAGCAATCATCTTGCACGGCCCACACCATTCAGCCCAGAAATCGACCAGGATTGGCCCTTCAGCTTTCAGCACGTCGGTGTCGAAGCTGCCGTCAGTCAGGTGAATAATTTTATCGCTCATGTTCTACTCCAAAGGATTGTGTCTACCTTGTTGGTGTAGCATTAACCAACCTAAGGTGACTTTATTTCACCGGATACGCTTTCGTAAAGCAATAGTTAGCTGATATTCTACCACACTATGAGCAAAACACACTTGACCGAACAGAAGTTTTCCGACTTCGCCCTGCACCCGTTAGTCCTTGAAGCCCTTGAAAAGAAAGGGTTTCAACATTGCACGCCTATCCAGGCGTTAGCATTGCCGCTCACGCTCTCTGGGCGTGACGTTGCAGGTCAGGCGCAAACCGGTACCGGAAAGACGTTGGCATTTTTAACGTCTACTTTTCACTATTTGCTTTCTCACCCGGCGAAACAGGATCGTAAGATCAACCAGCCGCGCGCCTTGATCATGGCGCCAACGCGTGAACTCGCGGTGCAGATCCACTCCGATGCGGAAGCCCTGTCCCAGTCCACCGGCCTGAAAATGGGTCTGGCGTACGGCGGCGATGGCTACGACAAACAGCTGAAAGTGCTGGAAAGCGGCGTGGATATCCTGGTGGGAACTACCGGTCGTTTAATTGATTACGCCAAACAGAACTATATCGATCTGGGCGCGATCCAGGTTGTGGTGCTGGATGAAGCCGACCGCATGTACGATCTGGGCTTTATCAAAGACATTCGCTGGTTGTTCCGCCGCATGCCTGCGGTCGATCAACGCCTGAACATGCTGTTCTCTGCCACCCTTTCCTATCGCGTACGCGAGCTGGCTTTCGAGCAGATGAACAACGCTGAATATGTTGAAGTGGAACCGGAACAGAAAACCGGCCACCGCATTAAAGAAGAATTATTCTACCCGTCCAACGAAGAAAAAATGCGTCTGCTGCAGACGTTGATCGAAGAAGAGTGGCCTGACCGCTGCATCATCTTCGCCAACACCAAGCACCGCTGTGAAGACGTTTGGGGCCATCTGGCTGCCGATGGTCACCGCGTAGGCCTGTTGACCGGCGATGTGGCGCAGAAAAAACGCCTGCGTATTCTCGATGACTTCACCAAGGGCAACCTCGATATTCTGGTCGCCACCGACGTCGCTGCCCGCGGCCTGCATATTCCGTTGGTTACCCACGTCTTCAACTACGACTTGCCTGACGACTGCGAAGACTACGTTCACCGTATCGGTCGTACCGGCCGTGCCGGCGAAAGCGGTCATTCCATCAGCCTGGCTTGCGAAGAGTACGCGCTCAACCTGCCGGCGATCGAAACCTACACCGGTCACAGCATTCCGGTGAGCAAGTACAACAGTGATGCGTTATTGAGTGACCTGCCTGCGCCGAAACGCCTGGCACGCCCACGCGGCGGCAACGGCCCACGCCGTAACTCCGCGCCACGTCGTGGCGGTGCGCCACGCAATAACCGTAAACGTTCAGGCTGATAGACCATGCTCAGTTCCAGCGCACTTTATGCCGCTATCGACCTTGGCTCCAACAGCTTCCACATGTTGGTGGTGCGCGAGGTGGCCGGCAGTATTCAGACTTTGGCGCGCATCAAGCGCAAGGTGCGTCTGGCTGCCGGGCTGGATCAAAACAATCTCCTGTCGCATGAAGCCATGCAGCGCGGCTGGCAATGCCTGAAGTTGTTCTCCGAACGCCTGCAGGACATTCCACGCGCACAGATCCGAGTGGTCGCCACGGCTACGCTGCGTCTGGCATCCAATGCCGATGAGTTTCTGCAAACCGCAGAGCAAATTCTCGGCTGCCCGATCCAGGTGATCAGCGGTGAAGAAGAAGCACGGCTGATCTACCACGGCGTTGCCCATACTACAGGCGGCCCGGATCAGCGTTTAGTGGTCGATATCGGCGGCGGTAGCACCGAGCTGGTTACCGGTACCGGCGCACAGGCGGCTCAGCTGTACAGCCTGTCGATGGGTTGTGTCACCTGGCTGGAGCGGTTCTTCAGCGATCGTAATCTGGGGCTGGAGAATTTCGAGCGGGCCGAACAGGCTGCACGTGAAATGGTGCGTCCCATCGCGCCACAGCTGCGTCAGCACGGTTGGCAAGTCTGCGTTGGTGCTTCCGGCACCGTCCAGGCGCTGCAGGAAATCATGGTGGCACAGGGCATGGATGAACGCATCACCCTGTCCAAACTGCGCCAATTGAAACAGCGTGCCATTCAGTGCGGCAAGCTGGAAGAGTTGGAAATTGAAGGGCTGACGCTGGAGCGGGCTCTGGTGTTCCCAAGCGGGCTGTCGATCCTGCTGGCGATTTTCCAGGAGCTGGGCATCGAAAGCATGATGCTGGCCGGCGGCGCACTGCGCGAAGGACTGGTCTACGGCATGTTGCATCTGCCGGTCGAACAGGACATCCGCAGCCGTACCATTCGCAACCTGCAACGACGTTATCTGTTGGATACCGAGCAAGCCGAGCGCGTCAGCCAACTGGCCGCCAACTTCTCGCAGCAGGTGAGCAATGAATGGCAATTGGATGCGCGATGTCGCGAGTTATTGCACAGCGCCTGTCTGATCCACGAAATCGGCCTAAGCGTTGATTTCAAACAGGCACCGCAACACGCAGCCTACCTGATCCGCCATCTGGATTTACCCGGTTTCACCCCGGCACAGAAAAAACTGCTGGCCACCCTGCTGCAAAACCAGAGCAACACTATCGATCTGCCACTGCTGAGCCAGCAAAACGCCCTGCCGCCGCGTACGGCGCAACGTTTATGCCGGATTTTACGCCTGGCCATCATCTTCGCCAGCCGTCGCCGCGACGATACGCTGCCGGCGGTACGCCTGCGTGCCAATAATGATGATGAGCTGACGGTGATCCTGCCGCCAGGTTGGCTGGAACAGCATCCACTACGGGCAGAGGCTTTGGATCAGGAAAGTCATTGGCAAAGCTATGTTCATTGGCCGTTGATACTGGAAGAACAACGTTGATATGACAAGGGCGCGAATAGCACCCTTGAGTTTGATGACAAAGTTGTCTTTGAATCCGAGATACCCGGGCCCTAGCGCACCGAGGGGCGCTCCGGCGGGCAAGCCGCTACGACCCCTTCGGCACGCTCTCCCTAATAACGGGCTTTGTCAGTAGTCTGAAGGGCGCCAATAGCGCCCTTAATTTTAACTTCCGCCTTTAGCCTTGGCCAACTGGGCGCGAATATTCGCCAGATGGCTCTGCCCTTTTTGCATCCGTTCTTGCGGGCTCACCACCTTACGTTCACTTTCCCACGCCAGGTCATCCTGCGGCAGCTCCAGCAAGAAACGACTGGGTTCCGGCCGCACCAGTTCGCCATATTGGCGACGTTCGCGACACAGGGTGAAAATCAGCTCTTTTTGGGCACGGGTGATCCCCACATAGGCCAAACGCCGCTCTTCATCGACGTTATCCTCGTCAATGCTGCTCTGATGCGGCAATAACCCCTCCTCCATCCCCACCAGGAAGACATAGGGGAACTCCAGCCCTTTGGAAGCATGCAGCGTCATCAACTGAACCTGATCCAGTTCCTCGTCGCTTTCGCCGCGTTCCATCATGTCGCGCAGGGTAAAGCGCGTTACCACCTGGGTCAGCGTCATTGGCTCGTCCAGCTCGCTGCCTTCGAGCATTTCCGTCATCCAGCCGAACAGGGTATTGACGTTTTTCATGCGCATTTCGGCGGCTTTCGGGCTGGGTGAAGTTTCAAACAGCCAACTTTCGTAATCTACGCCGCGGATCAGATCGCGCACCGCGGCTATCGGTTCACGCTCCGCCAACTGAGCAATCCCGTCCAGCCAGTGAGTGAAGCGTTGCAGCGACTCTAACCCACGACCGGTCAGGTGCTGACTCAGGCCGAGATCGAAACTGGCGCGGAACAGGCTTTTGTTACGTTGATTGGCCCACTCACCCAGTTTTTGCAGCGTTGCCGGGCCAATCTCGCGCTTTGGCGTGTTAACGATACGCAGAAATGCGCTGTCATCATCCTGGTTAGTCAGAACACGCAGGTAGGCCAGCAGATCCTTGATTTCCGGCCGCGAGAAAAACGAGGTGCCACCGGAAATTTTGTAAGGGATGCGGTTTTGCATCAGCATTTTTTCAAACAGCCGTGACTGATGGTTACCACGATAAAGGATCGCATAATCGCCGTAGTTGGTTTTCTTCACGAAGTGATGAGCAATCAGCTCCCCCACGACGCGCTCGGCCTCATGATCCTCATTATTGGCGGTCACCACCTTGAGTTCTTCACCGTAACCCAGCTCGGAAAATAGCCGTTTTTCAAACACGTGCGGGTTATTGGCAATCAGGATATTCGCCGCCTTCAGGATACGCTCGCTGGAGCGGTAGTTCTGCTCCAGCTTAATCACCTGCAGTGCCGGAAAGTCTTCCTTCAACAGCACCAGGTTCTGTGGACGCGCACCACGCCAGGAGTAAATCGACTGATCGTCGTCACCCACCACGGTGAAACGTGCGCGGTTACCCACTAACAGTTTCACCAGTTCGTACTGACTGGTGTTGGTGTCCTGATATTCATCCACCAACAGATAACGAATACGGTTCTGCCAGCGTTCGCGCACTTCTTCATTGCGCTGCAGCAGCAGAGTCGGCAGCAGGATTAAATCGTCAAAATCCAGTACGTTACAGGCACGCATATGCGCGTGATACAGGCCGTAGCAATGCGCGAACAGCTTGTCGCGTTCTGAACGCGCCAGCTCCATTGCCTTCTGGGGATCGACCAGATCATTCTTCCAGTTGGAGATGGTGGAAATCAGCTGCGCTACCAGCGTCTTGTCATTCTCCAGCCATTTCTCGGTCAGTTCTTTCAACAGCGCCAGCTGATCCTGATCGTCGAAAAGTGAGAAGTTGGACTTCATCCCCAGCGCGACATATTCACGTTTGATGATTTCCAGCCCCAGCGTGTGGAAAGTGGAAATCATCAGTCCGCGTGCTTCTTTGCGCCCCATGGTTTGCGCCACACGCTCTTTCATCTCGCGCGCCGCCTTATTGGTAAAGGTCACGGCGGCGATGTGCCGCGCCTGATAACCACAGTTGTGGATCAGGTGAGCGATTTTGTTGGTGATGACGCGCGTCTTGCCGGAACCGGCACCGGCCAGCACCAGGCAGGGCCCGGTAACGAATTCGACGGCTTGTTGTTGGCTGGGATTTAATCGCATGGCGCTTTATTGCTCGACTTTATAACGTGGGGGGATTGTAGCAGAAAGCACCGATGAGATTTATACCCGTCGCCTTTCAAGCTGCAGCGTTGTTACCTGCACTCACTCCCCCCAGTTACTTACTAAAGTAAGCGCCTGGGGATGAGCAAGCTGGCCGCCTAGCTGTGCTGTACAGGGATGTACAAATGCCGCAAGCGCATGGACGCGCCAGAGCGGCCAACTCGAAATTCATAGGGTAGAATAGGTATGTATAATGCAGACAATTTCTGCATGACTGAACGGATAAACCAATGGCAAAGACGGCGTGCGCCCTGCACATTCTGGTAGATAACGAAAAACTGGCCGATGAACTGCTGGCCAAGCTTAAACGCGGCGTCAGCTTTGACACCCTGGCGCGCAAATACTCAACTTGCCCATCAAAACGCAATGGCGGTTCTTTGGGCGAGTTCAACAAGGGCACCATGGTGGCCGCCTTCGATAAAGCGGTGTTCAGCATTCCGCTGCTCAAGCCTTACGGCCCGGTCAAAACCCAGTTCGGCTACCACATCATCAAAGTGCTGTACCGTAGCTGATAGAGGGGGCAAGCGCCCCCTCTATTCTTACTGTGCGCTGGTTTCCGGCGCTGGAGCGGTATCGGTAGGTTTAACTTCTTCCGATACCACGGCTGGTGCCGGGGACATAATGCCGTTATAGGTTTCCTGTAACTGCTTCATGCTCATCTCTGGCTCGCCTTTCGGCTGCATCAACACCAGGGTCGCATCTTGCGAAAGCTGGAGTTTCAGCTCCTGATTCAGCGCTTCCAGCGTCAATCCGCTCAGGAACTCCTGACGCAGCTTTTGATACTGCTCCGGCGCGATATCCACTACGCCACTCTGTTGCGAACGCAGGCGCTGGCTCATCAACACGTCCGTATCGGTGCGGGCATAGGTGGCAAACAGCTTGCTGAGTTGATCGTTTTTCTGCGCCAGCAGGGCGTTAAACTCGTCTTGCGACAAACCGTTATTACGCACGTTAGCCAACTCGCGGGCGATAAAGCCCAGGCTGTTGTTCAGGTTGTTGTTTGGCGTGTCCAGATGGATGGCACATTGGGCGCGTTGGTATTGCACCCGGCAATCGAAGCCCAGATGCAGGTTTTTCTGGTCACTCTTGTCCAGCACCTGCTGGAGATGCCAGAACAACGCTTCGCGAGCCATATCCCCGCGCCAATAGCGGCTCAGATTTTGCGAGTCACGGATCGGATGCCATGGGGCATCCCACATGATCGACAGCGTATCCTGTTTCACCTGCTCGCTGATCAGGCTGACCGGCTGCGGTGGCAGGGACGTCAGCGTTGGCATCAGGGCCGGCGTTTCACGCTTGCCTTGCAGCGGCGAGAAGGCTTTGTTGATTTGCTCGCTCAGGCTACGGCTGTCTACCTTGCCCACCACGTACAGCGTCATCGCGTCCGGGGTGTACCACTGCTGGTAGAATTTCTTCAGTTGATCAACATTCACCGGTCGCTTGGGTGGCTGGGCCGGATCGTGTGCCAGCATCGTCGAGCCTTTCAGGCGATAGCGCCACCAGGCATCTTTGGGATTCGGTGGGAAAGTGCCAACCGGATCGATGCTGGAGTTGACCACCGCATGCACCGTATGTTCGTCGATCGCCAGCTTGCCGGTGGTATCGGAAAGCCACGTCAGCGCTTCTTTCAGCAGGTCTGGGCGGTTATTCGGCAAACTGAGATTATAAATGGTGAAGTCATAAGAACTGATGGCCGGCGGCAGTGGGCGGTCGCTGTCTACGCTTTGTTGCCACAGTGAACGCAACTGCGGTGGCGTAAAGCTTTCGCTGCGCGCCAACGACAGGCGCGGCAACAGATGGGCGAAGCCAATCTGCTGTGAAGACTCCACTAAAGAGCCAGTGTTAACCATCAACCGTAGCTCGACGCGATCGCTCGGCCGCTGCGGTGTGTCTAATATCTGCCATGAAAACCCGTTGGCCAACGCCCCCTGCTGCCAGGCAGGATCGGGTTGTAGTGCTTCAGCCTGCACGCTGCTGTTGGCTGCAGCCAACAGCAGCCCACCTGCTATGAGATGAATTCTGGTGCCCTGCATGTGAACCCCTACTTAATGACTATCCAATTTCTTTATGCAAATGCGGATATTCCATTGACCGGAATATTAGGCTGCGACCAACAGCCTACAAACAAAACGCCCTGAGTTTCACAGTGGGGCGGAAAGCAGAAAGTGTACCATCGAGTTAGACCGCGCGCCTTTGCGGATGTCACTCATTAGTGTGAAAAATAATGGATAACCGTATTTTTAATGCAAGAAATCATTACGCGGGGGGATAAAACATCACCGATTGCCGTGGCAACCGGTGATTTGAGGATAAAATCAGGCCGAAGGCAGTGTTTTATCGGCTCCTGAGCCAGGCTTGTTGGACAGGGTGTCATGCAGCTGCTTTTCATCCAGCTGTTTACACCATTTTGCCACCACCACCGTGGCCACGCCGTTACCGACCAGGTTGGTCAGCGCACGGGCTTCGGACATAAAGCGGTCAATGCCCAGAATCAGCGCCAGACCGGCCAGCGGCAGATGACCGACGGCGGAAATGGTGGCGGCCAGCACGATAAAGCCGCTGCCGGTCACCCCTGCCGCCCCTTTAGAGGACAGCAACAGCACCACCAGCAGCGTGACCTGATGGATAACATCCATATGGGTGTTGGTCGCCTGCGCGATAAACACCGCGGCCATGGTCAGGTAGATTGAGGTGCCGTCCAGGTTAAAGGAATAGCCGGTCGGAATAACCAGGCCCACCACCGATTTTTTGCAGCCCAGCTTTTCCATCTTGTCGAGCATGCGTGGCAGTACCGACTCGGAAGAAGAGGTCCCGAGCACGATCAACAACTCTTCTTTGATATAGCGAACGAACTTGAAAATGCTAAAGCCGTTGGCGCGGGCGATCGAGCCCAGCACCACCACCACGAACAGAACGCAGGTGAGATAGAAGCAGGCGATCAGCTGACCGAGCTGCAGCAGCGAGCCCACGCCGTACTTGCCTATGGTGAACGCCATTGCCCCAAAGGCACCCAACGGCGCCAGGCGCATAATCATATTGATGATGCCGAAGATCACACGGGAGAAGCTTTCGATCACATTAAAGATCAGTTGGCCCTTATCGCCCAGGCGATGCAGAGCAAAACCGAACAGCACGGCAAACAGCAGCACCTGCAGAATATTGCCGCTGGCGAAAGCACCGATCACGCTGCCGGGGATGATGTCCAGCAGGAACGGGACAATGCCCTGCTGCTGGGCCTGTTCGGCGTAAACCGCTACCGCCTTGGCATCCAGCGTGCCAGGGTCGATGTTCATCCCGGCACCCGGTTGTACCAGGTTGACGATCAGCAAACCAATCAGCAGCGCAATGGTGCTGACAATTTCAAAATAGAGCAGTGCAATCGCACCGGTACGACCGACGGCCTTCATGCTCTCCATGCCCGCGATACCGGTCACCACGGTACAGAAGATCACCGGAGCGATGATCATTTTAATCAGTTTGACGAATCCATCGCCCAGAGGTTTCATCTGCGCGCCAATGTCAGGGTAGAAATGGCCAAGCAGGACACCCAGCGTAATCGCTGTCAGCACCTGAAAATAGAGGCTCTTAAAGATAGTGAGTTTCATATGAACATCCTTTGGGGGGGAAGACACGCACCAGGCGGTAGTCTAGTTATCTCGCCTGTTCATCGCTTGCGCGGAAAATAACACCCACCTAACAACATGGAAATAATTTGTTGCACCAATAGATACATGTTGATACGAATTTAAGAGCTGAAACGCGCCAGCCCAAATGCAAGGCTGTAAATTGCGTAACCCATTGTTTGCACTAACGCGAAAGAGGTAGATAACACTGGCGATTTTCGGACGGGATTATTGGGCGACGTGGCTGTCACCCATGGCGAAAGGCAAAAGGGGGATCAGGCCGGAGGCCGGCAGAACTCGGCTTCAAACTCACTGCGCGGTAACGGACGTGCAAACAAAAAGCCCTGCCCGCTATGAATACCCTGCTGCAACAGCCAGTCACGCTGCTCGGCATTTTCGACGCCTTCGGCCATCACCGGCAGCGCCAGCACCTCAGAAATCGAACTGACAATACGCACCATAGCGTCGTCCGTCGGCAGGCCCTGAATAAAGCTCTTGTCGATTTTAATCAAATCGATCGGCAGGCATTTCAATCGGTTGAGGTAATTAAGGCTGGAATATCCCATGCCAAAGTCATCCAGCGCGATGGAAAGCCCCAAATCGTGCAACTCCCGCAACAGCGCCAACGCACGATCGAGATCGTCAATACGCACCGTTTCGGTAATTTCCAGCAACAGCTTGCGCGGATCAATCTGATACTTCGCCAGCAGGCTCTTCAGGTGTGGAATAAAATCTTCATGCTTCATCTGGATTGGGGAGACATTGACCGCCAGCGGCAGCGTAATGCCACGGGCCTGCCAATCGGCCAGGATCAGGCAAGCCTCTTCCAGCACCCAGTTGCCGAGCGGCACAATCACACCCAGCTCTTCGGCTAACGGAATAACGTCTGCCGGCAGGGTAAAGCTGCCGTCGTACTGCTGCCAGCGCAGCAAGGCCTCGGCGCCGATCACCGCATTGGACTGCATATCGACCTGCGGCTGCAAAAACAGGGTGAAACGACGCTGCTCGATGGCATGCAGAATTTCACTTTCCTGCGTCAAACGCTTTTGAGTGCGTTCCGTCAGGCTGGGTTCGAAGAACAGCACCTGATTTTTGCCTTCCCGGTGCGCCGACATCATTGCCGAGGTGGCACTGCGCAATAGCTGCTCCGCGCTTTCCCCCGGATTAAGATAATGGGCGATACCGATGCTGGCGCTGGGCCGCAACGGCATCTCCTGCAGGCTCAGCGGCGCATTAATCTGCGCCATGATACGACGCGCCAGTTGCATGGCGTGGAACGGACGCTCGACGCCTTTGGCCAAAATGGCAAACTCGGTTTTGCTTAGCTGCGCCAGCACGCCGTTTTCATCGATGCACTCACGCAGCTTCTTCACCAGCGTCAACAGCAGCACTTCTCGCATTGCCGGATTGAGCACGCCGGAGGCCTCATGCAGGGTTTCAATGCTGACAACCAGCAAGTTAAAACGCTCGGGCCGCAGGCTGGAAGCAATATGCTGCTCCAGCAGGGCGGTGAACAGCGCCTGATTTGGCAGCTCGGTCACCGGATGATGGGTGCTCATGCGGCTCATTTCGGCATAGGCTTTGGCCAGCCGCTGCTGATTGCGGTTGTAGTTGCGCACCAACAACCCCAGTTCGTCGTCCTGGTGTAACGCCGGCAGCATCAGTTGATGGTATGGCGCCTCTTCCTGGGAAATGTTTTCCAGCTCTTTGGCCATCGCCCGCAGCGGATGCACCATCAGCCGGTTCATACACCAGCTAATGGAGACCGACAGGATCAGCGCCAGCAGCAAATAGGTCGATAACATAGTCGACAACATGCTGAGAATGAACTGGTACATACGGAACGAATCGGCCTGCAGCACCAGATAAGCCAATGGCTGCGGGTTGGCCGGCACGCGCTCCAGCGAATAGAGCGGAACCGAAATCTGGATTGGCAGCTCGAACAGGCGAGCAATCAGCGTCGGTACCGGGCGTTCCGGTGGAAAATTGGCGTGTAATGCCTGGAATTCGTTCGGCAGTACGATATCCGCCCGGCTCAGGATACCTACCGGCAGCAGGGTGTTCAGCACCCGCTTGGTTTCCGGCACGTCCATGCGCAGCACGGCCTCCGCCAGCGGCTGGCGTACGGAATGAGCAATATTTTCCAGTTGCTGGGCATAGTCATCCCTGCGCTGCTGCACAAAATGGAATAACTGGATCACGATAAAGATACAGATTGTCACCAGCGCTACGCCGGAAACCGTTGCCATCTGTTTAATCGTTAATGAACGCCTGACCCGCAAACCTGCTCTCCGCTAATTCGGGCTGAAATAAAAAAGGGATGAATAATACCCATCCCTCGGACCGGTCTGAGTATACTCGATTGTCAGCTGTTTTTATCTTGCCATACCCAGGACAAAACCTAGAAAACCGCGGGTTTCAGTATTTTCCTAATGAAACGCGGCTTATAAAGCCGGTTATTAGTGATAGCGCCCCTCGGTGCGCCAGGCCCGGGTATCTCAGGCTATAGACCAAACTCACACAGGGTAGCAAAACTACCCTGTGCCGACACTCTGAATCTACCTGAATTGGGTTACTTGAAATCGGCGTATGGCGTCAGCGGCTGCGGCGGTAAATCCAGGTCGCCTTGCCAACCGGCCATCGAATAACGCAGATAGATTAACGCGTGGCTTGGCGTATAGTCTTTCGCCTGCTGGATATCAAGCCCGGCCCCCAGCGTCCAGTGCGAACTGAGGCGTCGCTCGACAATGGCCCGCAGGGTATAACCGACACCGGAAGAGGAACTGCCGTCTTCTACCGCAAACTTGTCCGGCAGTGAATCCGGGATCAGTCCTTGCAGCGGATAACGTTTCTGACTGTTGGTTTTCGAATGGGACAACGACACCGACCCACCCAGCTCCCATGACCAGTTCTCGGTCCGCTGGCGATAATTGATCGGCACCGCCAGCGACATATATTGCTGCGGGCTGTAATAGCCGCCCTGGCCGAGAGAGTAACCACTCAAATCCTTCTGATAGTGCCACAGCATGGTGTTCAGCCCGACGGTGACGCGACGGTTATCTTCGTTGATCAGCTTATAATAATAACCGGCCATAAAACGTTCACGTTGGTTATCCTCAACGTTTTTACCGGTCAACTGATGTGCGCTGAGATCGGCCCAGACGCCATGAGCCTCGCCGCGATCGTAACTGCCGCTCAGGCTGACCCCGGTGGCGCGTACGCCGCCCCAGGTGGTGCCGGTGTTCGGGTCTTTGGTGCCGCCAAACGCCAGCAATGAGCTGGAAATCGGCCGCCGCGATGCCGCCAGCGTCCAGCCAATGTGGTTCCAGTCACTGCTGTAGGCCAGCCCGCCGACCCAGTCGACCACGTCGAAGCCCATCGGCGTGGTGCCGATATCCCCCGCCCAGCGATCGTTCTTCCAGCCAACCGCCACGCTGGTGCCGGTGGTTTTCTGATGTTCGTCGCCGCTACACCCCTGGGTATTACAGGTGCCAAAGGTCTCGTAATATTTACCGCTGCCGTCGGTAGAGAAACTGCCGGCATCCAACTGCACGGTATCGGAACGGAAAAATGCCCGCCCGTCGTACAACGGCATATCCACCTGCAGCATGGTGTCGTGCGCTTTGTAATCGGAGATACCGCCGGTACCGCTCGAGCCCCAGTAATCGTGATCGAGCGTGACGTTAACGTCCTGCTGACGGTACAAATCTGCCGCGTCCGAGCGAATACCCCGCTTGAGCCAGTCGTCGCTCGGGTTGTTGCGTGTCAGATAGGTATAACTGTCGTTATCCTGCGGCACGCTCGGCGCAATGCCGCTGGCCACCATCGCCTGTTTATAATCCTGTTGCGCCAGCGCCGGTTGGAGTTGGTCGCGCTCGAGCCGGGCCGCATCGCGGTAAATCAACGCCTTCGACTGGCTTGCCGGCTCTGATTGGGCCGCGGTTTTTAGCCGGGTAAAGATATCGGTGGCTTTTTGCGGTTCGCCAACGGCATACCAGGCATTAGCCTCCCGTCGCTCGCTGTTGCCTGAGGGAGTTGGTTCCGGCGCTTTGGTTTGCAGCCGTTGACGTGCCTCGCCCAACTTGCCCTGCGCCACATAGGCCTCGATTTCGCCCAGTCGCGCATCCGGGTTATTCGGTTCGCGAACCCGCACCCGCTGATAGTCAGCCAGTGCGGCGTCATAGTCACCGCGTGCCAGCGCCCAATCGGCCAACTGGAGGTCGATTCGGGTGTCCGCCGGCTGGCGGCGCAAATAAGCCACGGCACCCGGCTCATCACCTGCGGCGCGTAGCTGCTCGGCATGCTCCAGCGTCGCCTGCATTTTCAAACGCTGCGCCAGTTCGCGCATATTGTCGTTCCACTGTGCGCTGGGTAAAGCATTCAACTCTGCCAGCGCCTGCTGGTCGCGATCGCTGCCGGAGAGATACAGCGCATAGGCATAGGCCAGTTGCGGGTTGCCGCGCTGTTTTTGCGCCAGCCGACTGAACAGGACATCCGCCTGCTCTGGCTGTCCGGCCTGACGCAGCGTTTGCGCGTAGTGGTAGGTCAACCAGACGTCATCGGGGTCCATCTGCTGGGCGCGGCGATATTTTTCCGCCGCCTGATGCCACTGCTTTTGCTGTGCCAACTGCTCGGCCTGCTGCTTGAGCATATCGAGCTGCAAACCCTCGAGCGTACTGCGCATTTTGTTTTGCTGGCTGCGCGGCAGGCTGTTGAGATAGGCCAGCGCCTTTTCCGGCGACTGACGCTGATAGATATTCACCAGGCCACGCACCGCACTGCCGCTGCCCGGATCCAGCCGTAGCGCCTGCTGATAGAAACGCTCGGCGGCGGCATCATCTTTACGCGCCACCGCAACGTCGCCCAGGCCGATCACCGCACTGCTGTCGGTGTTGTCGAATTGCCGCGCCTGTTGGTATTTTTGCTGCGCCAGCGCCAAATTGCCGGCTTTCAACGCCTTGTCACCTTCGTCGACCGCCAGCCAATAGCTGTTGCTCTTGATCAAACTCTGCCATTTGCTGCTGCCATAGCCGCTTTTATCGGCCTGCAACGCCTGGCGGAACAGGCTCAACGCTTGCGGACGGTTACCTGCGCGGGAATAAGCCTGCCCCAGTGCACCCAGCACTTCGGCGTCATTGGGAGAAGCCGCCAGCGCTTTCTTCAGTTCCGGGATCGCAGCGCGGCTGCCGCCCTTGTCGACCTGCGCCAGCCCGCGCACCCGCGCCAGATAGGCCGGGTCGGACAACAACGCCTGCTGTCGTGCCAGCTCCTGCCGGGCGCTGACCGCCTGATCGCCGGTTTCAAACACCCCGAGAAAACGGTTCAGAGCCGCCACGCTTTGCGGGCTGACCGGCATGGCTTTGACTTTTTCCAGCCACAGATCGGCGGCATCCCCGCGACCGGCCGGGTCCGCGGCCACTTTCTGCAGTAAATCATAGGCCTGAGCATCGCGATCCTGACTAAACAGCATCCGCGCCAGCGACATGCGCAGCGGCACGTTGCCGGAATATTGTTGATCCAGCACCTGCAGTTGTTTTAGTGCCGCCGCTTCCTGTCCCGGCAGCCGTGCCACCAGCCGCCAGTATTCCACCGCCAGCTCAAGCGTCGGCGGATCCCCATGGAACAGAGCGTCATACTGCGCCTTGGCCTCCGGCAAACGTCCGGCGGTCGCCATCAGCCGTGCCTGCTGCAACTTTTGGCGGGTTTCCGGTTGGGTCAGCAGCATATTCATTTCTGCCTGGCGATAGGCGCTGGACTGCGGCGCAATCTTTTTCAGCTTATCCAACTGCTGCTGTGCCAACGCCTGATTTCCCTGGCGTAACGCCAGCCGCATACGCGCTGAAATCACCTCCGGGTTGTTCGGATCCATCAGTTCAAGCCGGTAGAGCGATTGGCGAACCAGCTCATCTTTGTTGCCGGCCTCGCCAACGCGCACCTGCTCCAGCAGCCACTGCTCTGGCGCGACGGTTTCAGCTCCCTGCGCCTGTGGCAAAATCGCCAGACTTAAAGGGACCAGCCCCAGCCAGTTTATTCGGAAGTTACGCATTGGCCGCCCCAGGAGGGTTGAAGTTCACCCTGCCGATTAAAACGATAACGTTGTTGATCCCATCCCTGGCCAAACAGCACCAGCGAGGCGCTGAAATAGGCGTCGTCGCCCGGCGGGTTTTGCTTAATGCGCTGGCGTTGTACCTGTAACGCCTCGGGTTGATTGGCCAGCATCGGCAACATCGAGGCAGAAAAACCTACCGGGCCGTTACCCGTGGTTTTGCCGCTGGCGGTGTCGGTTTTCTCCGGCGGCACGCCCTGCTGAACGGTGAGCTGTGCCATAGGTTGCAACTGCTTGAGCAGCGCCGCCTTGTGTTGATCCTCGTCTGCCAGCATACCGGCCCACAAATAGGCCCGGATGGCGTCGTAGCTGCCGATGTTCGGCTTGACGGTGTCCGGCTGCCAGCCTTTGCCCACCTGCCACACCCCCCAGTCCGGCAAGAAGCCGTGGGGGGCCGTCTCCAGCCATAGCCGTTGATTGGTTTGCTGCATCGCACGCCATGGGCCGTTCAACGCGGCAAAACGCGCCAACAGTTGCGGCGGCAGGTAGCTTGGGTTGAGCCGCCAGCGATCTTCCGCCACAAACCCCACCTTACCCGGTAACAACATCAGCCCCAGACCAGGAATATCAGCCACTTCTTCACGGGCAATACGCTGTAACAGCAAGGTACCGAGAGTTTGATAGCGACGGCTTTTCCACAGGCGACCGGCCTCCAGCAGGTTATAGGCAATCCACAGATCGGAATCGGAGGCCGAATTGCTGTCCAGCACCGTCCACTGCTTTTTATCGTCCTCACCCCATAGCCAAGCCGGCAAATGGGCGCTGAGATCGCCCGCCGCCAGATTATTTTCCGTCCACGTCAGCAGTTGGTCGAAAGCAGGTCGATCGTTGGCCACCAGCGCGAAGAACAGGCCATAACTCTGGCCTTCCGAGGTGGTGATTCGATTCGGGCTACTCGGGTCGATCACCCGCCCCTGCTCGCTGATATAAAACTGTTTGTACTGTTGCCAGGCCGGCCACTCGCAGGTGGCTACCGCGCTGAATGAGCACAGTAGCAACATGCCGAATGTCAGACGCTTCAATGCCGCAGGCATAGCGATTAGTCCCGATCTTCAGGCGACAGGCGACGACGGCTGAAGGCTTTCAAACCACGCCACAACAACAGCGCCAGGATCACCACCACCACGACCGCAATCACTGCCAGCAACACCGGGTGAGTCGACAGCGCATGCCAGATACGCTCCCACCACGGCAGGTGACCGACATAATAAACGTCGCCCACGCGCAGGCTGTTCACCCCGGATTCCCGGATCACCGCCACCGAACCAAACACCGCCGCACGCTTGCCACTGTCCAGCAGTGCATTGTTGAGCAGGTCGTAGCCACGCGGGCTGTCGGCCAGCAATGCCACAATGCTGCGCTGATCGTTAAACGGTGACTGCACGCCAACAATCGCCGACATGGCCCCTTCTGAACTGATGGTGGTTTTGCTGTCCGCCTTGGTGTCCTCCGCCAGCACGTCCATGGTCGGCAGCGGCAACTGCCGCGTCGGCTGCTTCACCCAGCTCTGGGTGGCATCCACCAGCAGGTTGATTTTTTTGTCGTCCCGCAGTTCCGGCGGAATAGTGCCGATCATCAGAATATCGGCATCGCGTTCCTTGGCCTGCGACCAGTCGTCACTCACCGTCACCGCCAGCGCCGGATAACCGGTCTGGGCGCCGATAACGCCCATCGCGTTCAGCAATGCGCTGACCTGAGATGGCTGTGGCTGCTTGTTCACCAGCACCAGGGTCTGCGACAGATCGGCCAGACGGCTGAAAGGGAAACCGGCATTGGCAAAGGCACGCAGATCCGGCATCGCCATAAAGTGGCGGTAACCGGAGAAATCAATGGTCGATGAACCGTCGATCACCGCATGGTTGGCGGTGAAGGAATAGGTTTCACAGCGTCCTTCGGCACCGCTGGCGAGCAGGGTGGTGTAGTCAAAGTCGAAACGCAGCTGGTTAGTGGCTCCCAGCCGCAGCGCCGGGATATTGACGCTCTTGTCCGAGTCGATCAGCCCCTGGGTCAGTGGCAAACGCAACAGTTGAGCGCCCTGCTCGTGCTCCGGCACCAGCGAATAGGCCTGCACAAACTGGTTGTTCAGGCTAACGCTCAGGCGTGAGCCGTCCTGAATGCGCGGCGCGGTGTAGCGATATTTCAGATGCATATCAATGCCGGTACTGCGGATCAGGAACAGGTCCGGCGGCAGGTTCATGGTCAGCGAGATCGGACCAGGCTCAATGCCGCTGGTCTGCAGTTGTTCAGCATACTGCTGCAGCTCGGCAAAGGTCATTGGCCTGTCGGTACGCACCCAGTTAGGCGCGTCATACGGCTGGCGCGGCGCCAGTTGTTCGACCTTGTCCACCGTAACATTCTGGCCACGGAACAGGATGTTACCCTGCGCAATGCCTTTCACGGCGGTGATCAAATCGTTGTCATCACGGCCCTGTACCAGCAGCAGCTTGATGTACGGATTATCCGGATGGCTGATCATCTCCACCGTCGGGCCGTTGACCGGCGGATAATCGCGCAGGAAGTCCGGGCGCTGCTTATTGGTGGCAAAAACGATGGCATGCTGCTCCGGCAGCTTGTTATACAGCGTCGGGAACGACTGGCCGCGCCACTGCGCTTTGCTGCCGAACCACGAGGCCAGAATGCCCGCAGCCCGCTGCTGGGTGATATCCGGTTGGCCAGCAAACACCATTGGCAAGGTCAGCGGCCGGTTGTCGCGACTGTCGAAGAACGGCTCCGGGAAATGCGAAAGCTCGTTTTTCACCGGCAGGGTTTGGTAGCGTAGATTCAACGAACTGGATTTGCTGACTTCGAGCCACAGCGTGGTGCTGGCCGGGTTTTCACAAATGTTCTGGTAATGACCAACGAACACCAGCCGCACACGGTTAAAATCGGTGATATAGCGCGGATCGATCGCCATCTGGATACGATTGGGTTTGCCGAGCTGCTCTTTGGCGAGAGTGGTCACGCCCATCAGTTCGTCATTGAGGTACACCTTGACGTGCGACTCCACCGGGATCAGCGAAGGTGACGGGGTGAATTCCAGGTCGAGCATCGCCTGCGACACCACTTCATCGCTGCGCACACCGAATTCGACCTGGCCATCCGGCCGGGTGCCACGCAGGGTAAAGGTGCCCGGCGGCGGCGCAATCTTGGCAAACGGCAATTGCACGTCACGCACCGGCGCATTCGGATCCTGCGGCGCGACCGATCCCATGGGTGTCGTAACCGCTGCGTCGGCTGGCACCGCCAGCGGCGGTTGTGCGGCAACGGTCGGCGCGGTGGCAGTTTCAGCCTGAGACAGGGTGCTGATGCCTAAGGCCAGGGCGGTAAACCAGGTTATTTTTCTCGTCATCGTATCATCATCAATGTTAGAGCCTGGGGGCCAGGCGAGTAAGCGGGCGGTTTGCCTATACCACTGTCTCTTTTTGGCTGAAGGCTGGAGCCCTGCCGACGCCGTGCGGGATAAATGACACTATCCAGCCAATCAGCGTCGTGGTTCCAACCAGCAGGCGGCGCACCATCGGCGGTGCGTAATCCGCCATACGTATATAACCCCGGAAGCCCAGCGCCAGAACGTCGCGCAGGCTTTCGATCGGTTTATCTTCAGGGAAGCCGTCCTGCCACAACGCCCAGGTATCGGCGCGGGCAAAGGTGCACTGAATAAAATCAATATGTTCACGGGTGCTAAGGCCTACCATACGGATGCCCACCTTGCTGCCGAAGGCGCGCGTGACCACGCACGGGAAGCTGTATTCCTGCTGACCGCGTTTGAGCAACAACGACGCCTTGTCACCGTCTTTCAGCGCGTCCGCCACGCGCATCTCAATCCCCACCCCGCCGTCGGAGTAATCACGCAGCGTGCAGGGGAACAGATGGCCGTCGGCACGAGCAATGGCGGCCGGCATGGCAATCTCCACCCGGTGCGCCTGGCGAACTTGCTTGGCCTCTACCGCCACCGCCACCGCGCCGCCGAGGATGGTCATGTTGTACAACACCCACACCAGGCTGATGATCACCGTCATCACTTCGTCCGTCGGGCCGTAGCCCAGACGCCAGACGCCAAACACCAATCCGGCCAGATTCAATATCACCAGGAACATATAGGGCCGGGTAATCACCCAGTCGACATGCTCCTCCTCCACCAGCCCACCTTTGGCGGTCACGTTGAATTTACCCTTGTGCGGATTGAACAACGCCACCGTGGTCGGCCGGGCGATGTACCAGGCCAGCACCGTCTCGTAAATCTCGCTCCAGAAAGAGTGGCGGTATTTACCCTGAATACGCGAGTTGGTCAGACTGGCGTGGATCATATGCGGCAGCACATACAGCGCAATCGCCAGCGCCGGAGCAAAGATGATATAGGCGTGCAGCAGCAGGAAAGCCAAAGGCGCGGTGAGGAAGATCAGCCGCGGAATACCGGAAAGGAAGTGCAGCATGGCGTTGGCGTAACACAACCGCTGCGCCAGTTTCAGCCCCTTGCCGAACAACGGGTTATCCAACCGGAAGATCTGCACCATGCCCCGCGCCCAGCGAATACGCTGGCCAATGTGCGCCGACAGGCTTTCGGTCGCCAGCCCCGCCGCCTGCGGGATACGAATATAAGCCGAGGTATGCCCACGACGGTGCAAACGCAGCGAGGTATGGGCGTCTTCGGTAACGGTTTCCACCGCAATGCCGCCGATTTCATCCAGCGCACTGCGCCGCAGGATAGCGCAGGAGCCGCAGAAGAAGGTCGCGTCCCACATGTCGTTGCCGTCCTGCACCAGGCCATAAAACAGCGTGCCTTCGTTCGGTGTCTGGCGGAAACGCCCGAGGTTGCGTTCAAACGGATCCGGCGAGAAGAAGTGATGCGGGGTCTGCAGCATCGCCAGTTTTTTGTCTTTGAAGAACCAACCCATGGTCAATTGCAGGAAAGAGCGCGTCGGCACGTGGTCACAGTCGAAAATCGCCACAAACTCACCGGTCGCCTGTTTCAGTGCGTTATTGATGTTACCGGCCTTGGCGTGTTCATGGGTTGGCCTGGCAATATATTTCACCCCCACCTCTTCGGCGAAGGCCTTGAATTCAGGCCGGTTGCCGTCGTCGAGAATGTAAATGGTGACCTTCTCTTTTGGCCAGTCGATGCCCAGCGCGGCGTAGATAGTGGGCTTCACTACCCCCAGATCTTCGTTGTAGGTTGGCACCAGCAGATCGATGGTCGGCCAGGTCGAACTGTCGGCGGGCATCGGTACCGGCTGACGGTTAAGCGGCCAGACGGTCTGGAAATAGCCCAGCACCAGTACCACCCAGGCATAGGTTTCCGCCACCAGTAACAGCAGACCACAGGTCAGGCTAAGAGGATCGTCCCAGTTCAGCGTGGCGGTATAGCGCCACCACAGGTAACGGCAGGACACGGTCAGCGACAGCACGATCAACATCAGCGCCGGCAGGCGGCCCGGTACCCGGCGCACCACCATGGCGATGCCCCACAGCAACAGCACAAACACAAACTGCGCAGGCAGGTCGAACGGCTGCGAAATACACAGGATCGCCAGGATCGCCGCCAATACGCCGACAATAATAAACAGCACGCGGCGCACTCGCTGGTTCATCCGGCTCAGCCGTGCTACCGAGCGCTGCTCCAGCCCGGCATTTTCCAGCCGTTGCGGGATAGTTTTCAGCCAATTGGTGTAGCGCAATTGCAGACGCTGCCAACCGGCGAAACGCTGATGGTCCATAGGCTCGCGATCGGTACGGAACACCAACAGCCATAATCCCTGCACCAGATAACGCAGCACATCCGCCGGCCGCGGGCGGCTAGACGACAGATGCGGGAACCAATAGGCACGACCGGCCCGCAGCCGTTGCCAGCCCGGCGATTCAAAGCGCAGAAAAATCCAGCCCAACGCCACCAGCAGCGTAGTGAAAAAGGCGGTAAAGGCCGATGAGCCATGGCGACGATAGGCGCGATAACGCGTCTGCACCGCCTGTTGGACCGGCGGCACCAGCAGCAGGCTCATCACCCGGCTCATGACGCCGCATCCTTCAGATTGATCAGACACCAGTTGGCCAGCGTCAGCACTTCATCTGCGGCCAGGCTTTCCGGTCGATACTCGCCCAGCGGCTGCTTTACCGCCAGCGCCTCGGCCATCGCCTCATCACGATGGATGACCACCGGCAACAGCCCACCCAGGGTTTGCAGCCATAGCTGATGTAAATCCTGCTGGAGCTGGCTGGCAGCGAAATACTGGTTAATCAGGAAACGGCAGCCTTCCGGTAACGCCTGTTGATGCAACCGCACCTGGCAGTTAGCGTCTGGGGCGATCAGCATAAATACGCAGTCAGCCAACGGCAGTGCCTGCGCGGCCAACAAGGGGTCATCCGCCGGCAAGTCCAGCAGGATCCAGTTGTACTGCGCACTGGCGCTTAGCTGCGCCAGATTCTCCTGCCAGCGGGTGGGATGTTGCCGGCAATGTTGTTGTAAATTTAACCGCTCAGCCGCGGTGAGGTGACCAAAGGGCAAAAAGTCGAGGTTTTCGCAGTAGCGCATTGCGCCCTGCTGCCACTCGCCGCCATCCTGCTCCGCCCTGGCCCAGCCGCGTGGCAGCTCAAACGGCGTATTAAAATGCAGACGCAACAGGTTATCCGGCGCGAAATCGACGGCCAGCACCGACTCGCCCAATTGCTGTAATGCCCACGCAAGCGCCGCGGTGACCGACGTTGTGCCCATCCCGCCTCGCAAACCCTGCAGCGCAATCACTGGCATAAATTAGTGGCTCCCCGTGTTCTGCACGAGTTCGGCCAGCAGCGGCCAGCGAGTCATCATCTGCGTTAAACGCTCCTGACGCGAAATATCGATATAGCTTAATTTGGGTAAGGAAAATGCATGACTGAGGGCCAGCAGATCATCCTGTGTTTCTGGCGGTACTACTGCATGAAAGCGCGTTAATTGATTATTCATTCTGCCGCCATTAAAAATAGGCTAATGTTAATTAACTATAGCAACGTAATAAAAAGACATGGCCAATAAGATGATTCCTAACAGATATTATTACACAGAATGTAAGATTTGTTATTATTGATCCCAATGATAATATGACTGAATAGCAATGCTCAGTTGGCCACGACGACACTTTCAACGAAAGTAGAAACATAACCTATGGCGCAATCTTTCTCATTAGGTATTCGGCAGGTTTGGGAAGAACTGTCTGTCATGCAGGCCCCGGGTCTGTATTGGGTGAATATCGACCGTCAAACCGATGCTAACCTGCTTTGCCAACAAACCATAGCCGCCCAGGCCGCAACCAGCCAGGTGGCATTGATTTGCAGTGGGGATAAACCTGACCGACTGCTGGCCGAACTTGCCTCACCGGCACTGAAAAAAATTCCGCTGTACCAGCTGCCGGAAAAAAAAGCCGCGCTGACGCATTTCAGCGACGACCTGATGCGCGCCTTAAAACCCCAAAACCGCTTATTAATCCTGTTGGCCCATGCCAGTTTGTGGCAAACCTTCACCAGTGAAGAACTGCGCGACTGGACCCGCACTACCGGCACCTGGTTACGCCGACAAGGCTGCACGCTGCTGATCCTCAGCCACGGCGGCGGCGTCAACAAGCTCAAGGGGCAACTCAGCGCCCAGCACCGGATCCTTAACGGCCTGTCCAGCCTGCAGTGGCAACAGGACAGCGCACAGTATTTGGTTAACTGGTGGAGTACCGAAAACGGCATCAATGCCAACCAACTGCTGACGCTGTATGCCGGTGAAAACGGCTGGCAGGGTGACGATGACAACAACAAACCCTCGCCGACCTCCATTCGCAGCGATGAAGGACTTTATCTGGCCCAACAGAGCATTCTGGAAGGTGCGCCGCCGCTGTCGGCCAACTGGCAACTGCTGGAAAGTAATGCGCTACTGGCGCAGCACGGCATGCTGACACTCTCGGCAACGTTGATTTTTGCGCTGTACCAAAGCGATGAAATCGATGCACTGGCACACCAAATCCACAGCCTGCGCCGCCAACGCGGCAACGGGCTGAAAATCGTGGTGCGCGAGATGAGCGCCAGCCTGCGTTACAGCGACGAACGCCTGCTGCTGGCCTGCGGCGCCAACCTGATTGTGCCGCACGTGGCACCGCTGTCGCGCTTTCTGACCATGCTTGAAGGCATCCAGGGGCAGCGCTTCTCACGCCACGTTCCGGCAGATATCGACGCCCTGCTGGCCGGATTGCGGCCGTTGCAGTTGAAGGGTTACATGCGGCCGGATGATTTTAGTCAGGCAGTCATTTCGCTGATGGGCAACACGCTGTTGCCGGAGGACGGTAAAGGCGTGATGGTCGCACTGCGCCCGGCGCCGGGGCTGCGTGCCGAACAGGCAATGACCCTGTGTTTTTTGCGCCGCTTCGGCGACGTGATGACCGTGGTGCAAGGCCGGCTGGTGCTGTTCCTCTCCACCTGCCGAATTAACGATTTGGATACCGCCCTGAAATTTATCTTCCGCCTGCCGGTAAACGAAGCCTTCAGCAACCGGGTGGTCTGGCATCAGGACGTAGATATTATTTCAGAAATCAAACGGCTGGCGCACAACGCCCCGGTTCCGTTGGGCGCGGCGACCGCAGCGGTGGCACCACGTCAAACCGCCGCCGAGGCAGCAAGCCCGCAGGAACGCCGTCAACCGGTGGCCTTCACGCTAACCACCACGGCACAGGAGAACAAGCATGTTGAACCTTAGCGATATTGTGCAGTTGATTATCCTGTGCGCCATTATTTTTATTCCACTGGGCTATGCCTTTCATCGGCGTTTCCCGCACTGGCGTCAATACTGGCAAAACCTGTTGTTATCACCGCGCTATTTAAAATCCGCCGGGTTATGGGTGCGCGAAGGTTCTTCATCCCAGATTAAGCGTAAAAACAGCCATGAAGCCAACAAATAACCCGCAATCCGATAACTCCCTGTGGCGCTACTGGCGTGGGCTGGGGGGCTGGAACTACTACTTCCTGGCCAAGTTTGCCCTGCTGTGGTTCGGTTACCTGAATTTCCACGCACTGCCAAACCTGGTGTTCATGGCATTTTTGTTGATGCCGATACCGGCGCTGCGCGTGCATCGCTGGCGCCATTACCTGGCGATCCCGATCGGTTTCGCGCTGTTCTATCACGACACCTGGCTGCCCGGCATCAACAGCATCATGAGCCAGGGCTCGCAACTGACCGGCTTCAGTGCCCAGTATCTGCTGGAGTTGACCAACCGCTTTATCAACTGGCAGATGATTGGCGCCGCCTTTGTGATGCTGATTGCCTATCTGTTTTTATCCCAGTGGATACGGGTGACGGTGTTCACCGTCGCCGCGTTGGTGTGGCTGAACCTGGTCAATATTGCCGGCCCGGCAGTGTCACTGCTGCCCGCCAGCAGCACCGCTTCCACCAGCAGCACCGCTTCCACCAGCGGCACACCGGCAGCGACAGCCCCGGCGGCTGGCGGTGATAGCGCCCCGGCGGACAGTGCGCCACCCACCAGCGCCAACCTGACGGCCTATCTGAACCAGTTCTACGATAAGGAAAAGGCCCGCGCCACCGCCTTCCCGGCCAGCCTGCCTGCCGATGCTCAGCCGTTCGACCTGCTGGTGATCAATATCTGTTCGCTGGCCTGGGCCGACATGGATGCGGTGAAACTGGAAAACCACCCGCTGTGGTCGAAGATGGACATCATGTTCGACAACTTCAACTCGGCGACCGCCTACAGCGGCCCGGCGGCCATCCGTTTGCTGCGCGCCAGCTGCGGTCAACCCTCACACCACGATCTGTATCAACCGGTGAATCAGCAGTGCTATCTGTTTGATAATCTGGCCAAGCTGGGCTTCAAAGAACAGCTGATGCTCGATCACTCCGGCGTGTTCGGCAACTTCCTCAAAGAGCTGCGCGAACAGGGGGATATACAGGCACCGCTGATGTCTCAGGCCGGTATCGGCAATGAACTGGCGTCGTTTGACGGCGAACCGATTTACAACGATCTGGAGCTACTCACCCGCTGGCTGAGCCAGCAGCAAAAGGCCGGCGATACCCGCAGCGCCACCTTCTTCAACGTCATTCCGCTGCATGACGGCAACCGTTTTGTCGGTTCGAACAAGAGCGCCGACTATCAGCCGCGGGCGCAAAAACTGTTCGACCAGTTGAATACCTTCCTTGACCAACTGGAGAAATCCGGACGCAAGGTGATGGTGGTGATTGTGCCGGAACACGGCGCAGCGCTGGTGGGCGATAAAATGCAGATGTCCGGGCTGCGGGATATCCCCAGCCCGAACATTACCCATACGCCGGTGGGCATCAAACTGGTGGGCATGAAAGCGCCGCATCAGGGCAGCCCGCTGCAGGTTAAAACGCCGAGCAGTTACCTGGCGCTTTCCGAGTTGGTCGCCCGCCTGGTCGACGGTAAAGCGTTCACCGCCCCAAGCGTCGACTGGCAGGCGCTGACGCAGAACCTGCCGCAGACGGCGGTCATTTCGGAGAATGACAACGCCATCGTGATGCAATACCAGGGTAAACCGTACATCCGCCTGAACGGCGGTGATTGGGTGCCTTACCCCCAGTAAATGCAGCTAAGAGTCTGGCCCGTTATTATTAAGCACGCCTTCGGGCGTGCTTTTTTATAGCCGATATCAGGCAAAGTTAAACTTAAGCGATTCAATTATTATGATCGTGCGAAGATTCCTAACTAACGATTATTTCGTCAGGATTTCGTTAAGAGAAATAAGCGCTATTAATACGAATTAATTATTCGCTCAATAAACTAATTAATAAACCAATGGGTTTAATCAAAAAAATGCCGGCGTAAATGCCGGCATTCTAATTAATCGTGATTGATAACAAAGTTATGCCGCAGGATTTTCATCCTGATCGACCGCAAAGCAGGCCACCATCTGTTCGCCGTATTGCTTCAACTGTGGCTGCAACTGGGTACAGGGCCCAAAAGCACGACGGCAGCGGGCATTGAATGCACAACCCGGCGGTGGATTCATCGGGCTGGGCAGTTCGCCGGTCAGTTTGATGCGTTCACGACGCATATCCGGATTCAGACGCGGCGTCGCAGACAACAACGCCTGGGTATACGGATGACGCGGGTTGTTGAAAATGGCATCTTTGCTGCCCTTTTCCACACAGCGACCGAGGTACATCACCATCACTTCGTCGGCAATATGCTCCACTACCGACAAATCGTGCGAGATGAACACATAGGACAGCCCCAAATCCTGCTGCAGATCCATCATCAGATTCAGTACCTGCGCCCGCACCGAGACATCAAGGGCGGAGACAGGTTCATCGGCAATCACCACGTCCGGGTTAAGCATCAGCCCGCGTGCGATAGCAATACGCTGGCGTTGACCGCCGGAAAACATGTGCGGGTAGCGATCGTAATGTTCAGTTTTCAGGCCAACCTTGGCCATCATCTCCAGCGCTTTCTCACGACGTTGCGCGCTGTTTAGCCCGGTATTGATCTGCAGCGGCTCCTCGAGGATCTGCCCGACCTTTTTACGCGGGTTAAGCGATCCGTAAGGATTCTGGAACACAATCTGGATCTTCTGGCGCCGCAGCTTCTCCGCGGTGACGTCCGGCTTCAGCAGATCCTGCCCCTGATAGTACAGCTCACCGCCGGTCGGCACTTCAATCATCGTCAACAAACGGCCCAGCGTTGACTTGCCACAGCCGGACTCGCCCACCACCGCCAGCGTTTTGCCACGCTCAAGGGTGAAAGAGACGCCGTCCAGCGCTTTAACCAGCCTTTCCGGGGCAAAGATGCCCTTCTTGACCGGGTAGTGTTTCTTCAGGTCAATCGCCTGCAATAAGGGTTGGTTCTGGCTCATACGGTCGGCCTCCCCGCATCATCCAGCGGTGTGTGACATTTAACCTGACGGCCGGGAATGGTGCGTAATTCCGGCTCTTCATTGCGGCAGCGCTCATTGGCGTACGGGCAACGCGGGTTGAGCAAACAGCCGCTTGGGCGGTCATATTTGCCCGGTACCACGCCCGGCAGCGAAGCCAGGCGCGCCTTGTCAGCCGCGAACTCCGGCAGCGCGCGCAATAGCGCCTGAGTATAAGGATGCCGCGGTGCGCGGAAGATTTCCGATGCTTTACCGGATTCCACTACCTGACCGGCATACATCACGATGATGTGATGCGCCGCCTCGGACACCAGCGCCAAATCGTGGGTAATCAGCAGCAGCGCCATATTTTCCCGCTGCTGCAACTCCAGCAGCAGCTCGATAATTTGCGCCTGGATGGTCACGTCGAGTGCGGTGGTAGGTTCATCGGCAATCAGCAGCTTCGGCCGACAGGCAATCGCCATGGCGATCATCACGCGCTGGCTCATCCCACCGGAAAGCTGGTGCGGATACACGTCCAGCCGCGAGGCCGGATCGGGAATGCCCACCTGCGTCAGCAGGTCGATAGCCCGCTGGCGGCGGGTGCGACGGTTGCCGCCCTGATGCACCTTCAGCGCTTCCATAATCTGGAAACCGACGGTGTAGCATGGGTTCAGGCTGGTCATCGGATCCTGGAAGATCATCGCCACTTCCGAGCCCACCAGTTGGCGGCGCTCTTTTTCGGAAATTTTGCGCAGATCCTGGCCGTTAAACTCCAGCTTTTCGGCCATCACCTTACCGGGGAAGTCGATCAGCCCCATAATCGCCAGCGAGCTGACGGATTTGCCGGAGCCGGATTCACCGACGATCCCCACTACCTGGCCCTGCTCCACGCTGTAACTGATACGGTCTACCGCGCGGAAAGGGGTGCCTTCGTCACCGAAGTGCACCGAAAGCTTGTCTACATTTAATAACGCCATCTCTCTCGTCCTCTTTACTGCTTGAGTTTGGGGTCGAGAGCATCACGCAAGCCGTCCCCCATCAGGTTAAATGCAAGCACCGTCAGCAGGATCGCCACGCCAGGGAAGGTTACTACCCACCAGGCGCTTTGTGCGAACTGCAGTACGTCGGAGAGCATGGTGCCCCACTCCGGCGTTGGCGGTTGTGCACCCATACCCAGGAAGCCGAGAGCGGCCATATCCAGGATAGCGTTCGAGAAACCCAGAGAAGCCTGAACGATCAGCGGCGCCAGGCAGTTTGGCAGGATATTGATAAACATTTGGCGCATCGCACCGGCCCCCGCCACGCGTGAAGCGGTGACGTAGTCGCGGTTCACCTCCACCAATACCGCAGCACGGGTCAGACGCACATAGTGCGGCAGGGCGACAAAGGTTAACGCCAGTGAAGCATTGACGATCGACGGACCGAAAATCGCCACCAATACCAACGCCAACAGCAGGCTGGGCAATGCCAGCATAATGTCGACGATACGCATGATGATGGCATCCACCACGCCGCCAAAGTATCCGGCCAGCAGGCCCAGCACCACGCCCATGATCAGCGACAGCACCACCACCAGGCAGCCAACCAACAGTGACAGCCGGGCGCCGTACATCAGGCGCGACAGCACATCGCGGCCAACGTCATCGGTACCCAGCAGATATTGCCAACTGCCGCCTTCCTGCCAGACCGGCGGTTTGAGCAGCGCGTCGCGGAACTGATCCGCCGGCGCATGCGGTGCCAGCACCCCGGCACCGATGGCAATCACAAACATCAGAACGATATACACCAGGCCGACAACGGCCCCTTTATTGCGCTTGAAATAGTGCCAGAACTCCTGGAACGGGCTCATGGGCTTCGGCGCACCTTTAACGACAGACTCAGTGACTTGAGACATTAGAGCGCCCCTTATTTCTTGTGGCGAATACGCGGGTTGACCACGCCGTAGAGCACGTCTACCAGCAGGTTAACCAGAATAATCATACAGGCGACCAGCAATACGCCGCCCTGAACAACCGGATAGTCGCGACGTTGCAATGCGTCCATCAGCCAACGCCCCAGGCCCGGCCAGGAGAAGATGGTTTCGGTCAGGATCGCACCGGCCAACATGGTGCCGACCTGCAGGCCGATCACCGTCACGACCGGCAGCAAGGCGTTACGCAGCGCATGCACCACAATCACCCGCATACGGCTCACGCCCTTGGCGCGCGCGGTACGGATATAATCTTCGCCCAGCACTTCCAGCATCGAGGAGCGCGTCATACGCACAATGACCGCCAGCGGGATGGTGCCCAACACGATGGCCGGCAGGATCATATGCATCACGGCGTCAGCGAAGTCGCCCGGTTCGCCCCAGATCAGGGTGTCGATCAGCATAAAGCCGGTCAACGGCAGGCTATCGTCAAGGAACACCGTATCGCTGACCCGTCCCGATACCGGCGTCAGGTTCAGCTGCACCGAGACCAGCATGATCAACATCATGCCCCACCAGAAAATCGGCATCGAATAGCCGGTCAGTGAGATGCCCACCGCGGTATGATCGAATATTGAGCCTCGCCTGACCGCCGCCAGTACCCCAACCGGAATGCCCACCAGCACGGCGAAAATCATCGCGCAGAGCCCCAACTCCAGCGTAGCCTTGAAGCGCGGAACGAACTCTTCCCAAACGGAGATACGGCTTTTAAGTGAGGTACCCAGATCGCCATGCAACACGTTGGATACGTAAGTGAAATATTGTTGATAGAGCGGTTTATCCAGCCCCATTTCCGCCATCAGGTGTGCATGGCGTTCTGCGGAGATCCCGCGTTCCCCGGCCATGATGGTCACCGGGTCGCCGGGGATCATATGGACGAATGCAAAAGTCAGCAAAGTAATGCCGATAAACGTTGGGATAACTAACCCCAAACGTCGGAGTATGAACTGCAACATATCCCGAACTCTCTGTATCAATGCCCGGCAGCTCATCGTCCGCCAGGCTTATTAAAGCTCACACACCTCTGGTGCTTCTCTGCCTACGGGCAACCCCACCCCTCCCTTAAAGAGAGGGGCGTGGTATTAACCGGTAGTAAAATTAATCCAGAGAGACATTCTCAAAGTGATGCTTACCAAGCGGATCCACGACGTAGCCCTTCACTTCCTTACGCACTGGCTCGTAAACGGTGGAGTGGGCAACAATCAGCGCCGGAGCCTGATCGTGCATCACTACCTGAGCCTGTTTGTACAGTTCGATGCGTTTGTCGTGGTTCGATTCGGCGCGCGCCGGTTGAATGAGATCTTCAAACGGCTTGTAGCACCAGCGAGAATAGTTGGAACCGTCTTTAGCCGCCGCGCAGCTAAACAGCGTGGCGAAGAAGTTATCCGGATCCCCATTGTCGCCGGTCCAGCCCATCATCACCGTCTGATGTTCGCCCGCTTTGGCGCGCTTGAGGTATTCGCCCCACTCATAGGTTACGATTTTGGCTTTCACGCCGATTTTCGCCCAGTCAGACTGGATCATTTCCGCCATGCGGCGCGCGTTCGGGTTGTACGGACGCTGTACCGGCATTGCCCACAGATCGATGGAGAAACCGTCTGCCATGCCCGCTTCTTTCAGCAGTTCTTTAGCCTTGACCGGATCGTAGGTGTAGTCTTTCACCGCGTCGTTATAGCCCCACATGGTCGGTGGGATCAGGTTCTTGGCCGCCTGGCCTGCACCCTGGTACACCGCGTCGATGATCGCCTGCTTGTTGACCGCCAGGGTCAACGCCTGACGCACCTTCAGGTTATCCAGCGGTTTTTTCTCAACGTTGAACGACAGGTAGCCGACGTTCAGCCCCGGTTGTTCCATCAGGTTGATGGTTTTGTCCTGCTTCATGCGCGCGATATCAGCCGGGTTCGGATACGGCATCACCTGGCATTCGTTTTTCTGCAGTTTGGCGTAACGCACTGAGGCGTCTGGCGTGATGGAGAACACTAAACGGTCAATCTTCGGCTTGGTGCCCCAGAAACCGTCAAACGCCTTGTAGAGAATCTTGGAGTCTTTCTGGTATTGCAGCAGTTGGAACGGACCGGTACCGATTGGGTTCAGGTCAATTTTCTCCGGGGTGCCGGCCTTCATCATTACGTCGGCGTATTCGGCAGACAGAATAGAAGCGAAGTCCATACCCAGGTCAGCCACAAATGGCGCCTCAGGACGGGTCAGTACAAAGCGTACGGTGTAGTCGTCCACTTTCTCGATTTTGGCGATCAGCTTCGGCATGTCCATGCCTTCAAAGTACTCATAGCTGCCGCCGGAGACTTTGTGATAGGCATTTTTCGCGTCCAGCTGGCGTTCGAAGGAGAACACCACGTCGTCGGCGTTGAAATCACGGGTCGGTTTGAAGTCTTTGCTGCTCTGCCACTTCACGCCTTTACGCAGGTGGAAGGTGTAGATTTTGCCGTCTTCGCTGACATCCCATTTTTCAGCCAGGCCCGGCTGCAGTTCGGTGGTGCCGATTTTGAATTCGACCAGACGGTTGTAAATAGGCACCGAGCTGGCGTCATAGGTAGTACCCGAGGTGAACAGCTGCGGGTTGAACCCTTCCGGGGAACCTTCAGAACAGTAAACCAGAGTCTTGGCTTGCACGCTGGCCGCAACGGTCAGCGCAATCAGCCCAATACCGAATTTCAGAATCCCTGTTTTTCCCAAGGAACTTGTCATCGTTTGTGCTCCATTATGTGATGTGATGTGTGTATTACCGCCAGAGCCTGTATTTTTTATTGCGCGGCCTGTGCAGTCGTGCCCGAAGGCTGGGAGGGATAATTGCGCGAGAGAGCCGGGTGGAACGCCTCCCGGTGGGGGCGTCTGAGCGCGTGGAATTCACTCAAACAACTCTCGCTCTTACCCCTGAGGCTACCAAATTGCCAACTGTTTGGGGTGTCGTCAATATAACCAGTGGGGATTTACGCAGACTGTGAGAAACAGCAAACAAACATAAAAAAAACCTTTTTTTAACAGTAGCAGCATGAAAACTTATGCTATGCGGTCATTTTTAGTTCGATAGGCTGTGTTGCAGAAAGTTGCTGGTGTTTAACTCCGATAAAAAACTAAAAAAGTTTGTTGCTGAATGATGAATATCTGAACGGTTATTTTTGTGATCGCCGTAAAAGACAGGACGAAATGCTGCCCTGTCACCCGAAAGGGTGAGGCGTCGGCGCATTTTTTTAGCCGGGTGACGCCACAATCTATTCACCGTAAAAAAACTTTCGTCTGTTAAAAAGCCGGGGGCAAAAGGATATCCCCCGGCAACGTGCTACAACCGATTTATTGCGTGCCGGCGCTGTTGCCCAGGCTGCTATTCATATTGTTCAGAATATCTCCGTTATCGGCGTCGATTTCCCAGGAGAACAACCCGCCCAACTGCTTATCGAGCACATACTTGCCCTTCGCCTGTACCGAGCGGGCATCGTCGAAGGTGATCAGGTCACCGGTGGAAGGTTTGAACACATAAGGCGCTTCGGCAGTGGCGTCGTAGCTGTACTGCCATTCACCGCTCATAAACTCATTGGCGATTTGGCGGTAATCCACGATGCCATTTTCCCAGGTGCCTTTTACCGGGCCGGTCGCGGTGCCGGTAAACGGAATGTTGTTCTGGTAGCCGTTAACACCGGTCCAGCCGCGGCCGTACATGGCAGTCCCCACCACGATTTTGCCCGGCTTCACCCCCTGCGTCAGCAGCGCGTTAACGCCATTTACCGTGGTATAGGCCGTATCCGGTTTCCAGGACGGCGCTTTCAGTGCGGTCTGATGGCCCAGGTTTTTCAGATCGAACGCGCCATAGAAGTCGTAACTCATCAGGAAGATGTGATCCATCGAGTTCTGCGCAGTGTTGTAGTCCACCTTGTCGATTTTGTCCTTGCCGGCACTGATCGCAGAGGTCAGTTCATACTTGCGACCGGTTTCCGCGGAAAGCTGATCAAGCATCGCCCGCAGTTCTTTCATCAGTTGCACATAGGTCGCCCCATCCTGTGCGCTGCCCAGTTTCGGGTTAGCGCCCTGCCCGCCCGGGAACTCCCAGTCGATATCCACGCCGTCAAAGAACTTCCAGGTTTGCAGGAACTCTTTCACCGAGCCGACGAAGCGATCGCGCTTGGCCTTGTCACCCATAAAGAAGAACGGGTCGGACAGGGTCCAGCCACCAATCGACGGCAGGATTTTCAGGTCCGGACGTGCCTGCTTCAGCGCCATCAACTGACCAAAGTTACCTTTGTAGGGGTCGTCCCAGGCGGTCACGCCTTTTTGCCCTTTCTGCAACGCGGCGAACGGATCGTGGATCGACACCTTGAAGTCTTCACGGCCCTGGCAAGAACGTTGCAGCGCCTGGAAACTGCCTTCGATCTCTTTCAGACTGTCGTTGATGCCGTCACCGCCGCAGATTGGAATGAAACCGTACAGCAAATGCGTCAGGTTCTGTGCCGGCAGTTTATCGACGGTGAAATTACGGCCGTAAACGCCCCATTCAACGAAATAAGAACCGACCACTTTGCCGGAGTCTTGTTTATAAGGCTTATTCTTTTCCAGTAGCGGT
The DNA here is from genome assembly GCF_000347995.1 of Serratia sp. S4. NCBI lineage: Bacteria > Pseudomonadati > Pseudomonadota > Gammaproteobacteria > Enterobacterales > Yersiniaceae > Serratia > Serratia sp. S4. The sequence continues at coordinate 133,957 of NZ_KB661120.1, read as the reverse complement.
TCTTTTAACGGTGCCAAATGGCTGCCATCGGTATCCGCCACGACAATTTCGGTGGCATCGCTGGCGGTACAACCATCAGCATTACATAACGCCACCTGCATTTGATAACGGCCGCCTTTATTAACCTTAAAGTTTGCCGTGCCCGAAGCGCCAGTTGAGGCACCGCTCCAGACTTCTTTGCCATTTAATAATACTTTTGCCGTGGTACCGGTATCGCCATTCCATAAATTCCATGAAACGGAAACGTCGGCGGCATTTTTCACCTTCACCAGGTTATTATAAGCCGTCGCCGCCTGATCGACTTCGACAATGGCGAACTTGGTATTGCCCCAGGCCAGCGTAGGCTTGCCCGGTACGGCGGCCTGCGCCGCAGAGCACAGCGTGCTGCCGATCAGCAACGCCAACAGCGGTTTATTAAATTTGCGCATAACTGATTCCTTTATTCCGAGAGGATAAACATAAAATATTTAATGACGACCGCCGATTGTCGGATAAAAATAATTCCGCAATATCTCTGGCCGATTAAAATGAATAACTAAGTATTAATCTTTCCCACGTAACGGAAATCTATCATTCCCATTTCGTGTATTCAGACTATAGATAAATTAATCCTTAAAACAATAGCGCTATCAACCGGGTTTTATTGAGCAATAATGAATTAATTTAATAATAGATAACCAGCAGCAGTGGGAATAAGGATAGTGAATTAAATACAGGGAAAGGATAAATATTTGTCATGCCACAAGATGTTGTCTTCATTGACAACACTCTAAATATGCTGTTATTTTATACAACACGAAGGAGACGGAAGTGCCTTCTCAACTGATCTATCAGGACAAAATCCAACTGACAAACACTGAATTTATGCAAATGGTTATTTGGCATGTCGATCCCCCCGTTAACGGCAGCACTCATAACTACAAGTACAGGTTTGCCTACGTCAAAGCGGGCATTTGCCGTTTACGTTATGACAATGAAGCAGGTAAAGGCGACCACAAACATGTGGGCGACAAGCAGCAACCTATTACGTTTACCCACCTGACAGCGCTGCAACGCAGCTTCTTCAATGAAGTCGCACGACTAAGAGGTGAAAGAGAATGAACAGAGTCACCATCCGCGTGGCTTCTCTTGAGGAAGTACAACGCAATTTGGAGAAAGCCCTGCAGGGCAACAAGCAGCAGCAAGGAAGCTACATCACATTTTTAGACTGGGAGAGCCTGTGGAAAACCCTGTCGCCTAAAAAAATGCAAATCCTTCATACCATGACCGGCGCTGGCGAACTTTCAATCCGGGAAGTAGCACGTCGCGTTAAACGGGATGTTAAAGCGGTGCATACCGATCTACAGGCTCTGTTAGGCTGCGGCATTGTTGATAAAAGCGAACGGGGCATTATTTTCCCCTATGACGAAATCCATTTTGACTTCGTAGTCGGCAAGGCGGCCTAAACTACAGACGAAAAAAAACCTGCTTTAAAAAGCAGGTTTTCTTGAATGTGGTCGGCGAGAGAGGATTCGAACCTCCGACCCACTGGTCCCAAACCAGTTGCGCTACCAAGCTGCGCTACTCGCCGATGCGGGGCGCATCTTACTGCTGACGATATTACGCGTCAATCACTTTCTCGCCCCGGTCAATCAAGTGGTGATAAAAGCGGCATAAAGCGCGCTACAGCAGCCCACAGCGCGCTTTTTCATCATGCCTTGGCAGTTTTCAGCGTCGGTGATTGAGCACGCAAGAACGGCAACAGGAACAACGCAGACAAACAGGCAGCGATCGAGATCACCACGAAGAACCCATTCCAGTGCCAGATTTCCATGATGCGGGCAATCGGGTAACCGGACAACGCTGCCCCCAGATAAGCAAACAGGCCGACAAAACCGGTTGCCGCCCCGGCAGCATCCTTGTGTGAACATTCCGCCGCTGCCATGCCGATCAGCATCTGCGGACCAAAGATGAAGAAGCCGATAGCAAAGAAGCAGGCCGCCTGCAGCAGGAAAGTAACACCCGGCATGATCCACAGCGCCGCAACCGACAGGAAGATACCGATGGCGAAGATCAGGTTCATTGGCCCACGGTTACCGCGGAACAGTTTGTCAGAGCCCCAACCGGCCACCAGCGAGCCGATAAAGCCGCCCACTTCGAACAAGGATATCGCCGAGTTGGCGGTCATCAGCGAATAGCCTTTTTCCTGGGTCAGGTACAGGTTACCCCAGTCGTTGATGGCCGTACGCACGATGTACACCAGCACGTAAGACACCGCCAGCAGCCAAATGTATTTGTTGGTCAACACGTAGCGCTTGATGATTTCGCGGTTGGTCAGCCCCTGACCTTCCGATTCCTGCACCAGCTCCATGGCATCATTACGCCATTTACCCACGCTGGGCAGCCCCATGGTGGACGGCTTGTCACGCAGGCGCCAACACATCAGCAGGCCCAACACCACGCCGATAATACCCGGAATAATCATGCCGTAGCGCCAGCTAAAGTGCAGCGAGATAAAGCCGACCAGCAGCGGGATTAACGCACCGCCAAAGTTATGCGATGTATTCCAGATCGCCCACCAGCTACCGCGCTCGGAACGCGAGTACCAGCTGGTGAGGATTTTCGAACATGGCGGCCAGCCCCAGCCCTGGAAGAAGGCGTTGAGGATCCACAACGTCCCCAGCATCAGCAGCGAAGAACTGAGGCCAAAGAAGATATTGAGTATGCCGGTCATAATCAGGCCCAACCCCATAAAATAGCGCGGGTTGGAACGATCGCTGATCATGCCTGAGATAAACTTCGAGCAGCCGTAAGTGATGTAGAACAGCGTACCGAGAATACCGACGTCGGACATCGTCAGGCCAAGATCGCTCAGCATCGCTGGCATAATGAAGTTGAAGCTTTTACGCGTGAAGTAAAACGCGGCATAGCCGATGTACATCGTCCACATCAGCTGGATGCGCCAGTATTTATAGCTGGCATCGATCTGTTTTTGATCGGTAACCGGCGGCACATCATCGCGGCTTTTAAGGAAAGACCACATGTGAAACCTCAGAGAATATGAAAAGTACCGCTATCATGCTGCGCGCGCGCGAAAATGACTTACGCCGGATTCCCGACGCGGCTAGGAGTATTTCCTAGTTTGGCCCTTCCGCCGGTGAAACTGTGGGTAAGATCACATTCAAACAGGTGCCATTCTCCGACGTCAGTCGCAGGCGGCCGCCCAGTGCGCTGATGCGCTCCTGCATGCCGCGCAGACCATAACCCGGCTCATGATGGGCCAGATCGATACCGACGCCATTATCGCGAATGGTCAGTAGCACCTGCGGCAACCGCCCTTTGCGCTGACGAAGACGTGCATCCAGCTCAATTCGGCTGGCGGCGGCGTGACGACAGACATTGGTCACCCCTTCCTGACACACCCGATACAGCGTAATTTTCAACGTCTCATCCAGCAATTCATCCGGTACCTGCCACTGCATCACGCTCACCAGCGACGTATCCTGCGGCAGCGATTCGCGCAGCATCGCCGCCACCGCCGCCGACAGCGGCAAATTATTCAACGCAGCCGGCCACAGTTGCGTCAACACGTCGTGGACGCCGTCATATACCCGCAGCGCCAGCGTATCTATCGCCTCGGCGCAGCCCATCACCTGCGGCTGTGGTGCCAAACGCTTGATAATACTGGCCTGAGTGCGGATCACGGTAATGGTTTGACCGACCTCGTCGTGCAGCTCCCGCGCCACCTCGCGCCGGGTCTGTTCTTCTGCCGTGACCAGCGCGCGCGCCAGTTGGCGGTTTTCCGTCAGCCGCAGCCGAAGTTGCTGGTTCAGCTCACGCTGGCGTTGAATACCCGCGCCGAGCAACAGACCGGTCAGGCTCTGGGCCAGCAGCGACAGCAGTAAATCACGGTGCGATTCAGGCTGTGGCGGTTCGTTGGCCACCAGTACCACGCCATTGAGCAAGGTTGCCAACAGCGCGCCCTGCCAGCCGTAACGATAGGACATAAAGACGATAGGAATAGCCAGACAAAACGGCGCGAAGCGGCGCAGCTCTGCGGCATTAACCTGCTGTTGCAGCCAGATACTGAGCGCAAACAGCAGTAAGTAACTGGCCAGATGGCGCAACCGTAGCGTCACCGGTTTATGGATCAGGCCCGGTTCGAGCGGTACCCAGATCTGCCGCGCCAGATAGTGCCACAGCAGCAGACAGGTTGGGGCAATGGTGAACCCACCCGCCAGCCCCAGCAACAGGGCTCTGGCCCCCTCGCCGTTCACTAGTTGCCACACTAGCGCCTGCAGCAACGCGGCCACCGCCACTACCGCGCCCTGCATCAATGGCCATTGCCATTCGCTGTCACTTTCCTGATGCCGCAGCAACCAGGGGGAGGCCACCAGGCTAAGCAACACCGTCAGTAGCAGCACCACCACCGAAGCCCACAGTGCCGGCCCGTAACCGAACTGATCGGCCAACACCACCATCAGCAGCAGATCGGCCAACAGGATGCCCGGCCAGAAGCGGTAAGGGCTTTGCAGCAGAATGCCCATACGCAGACCAAACGGGAACAGCAACAACGCCTGCCACGGCGGGTCGATCAGCGCGGTGCCAATCCCCCACAGGCAAAATGCACTGGTGGCATAGATAAAGAACAACGCCAGTTGGGTGATCAGGCGTTGCATCACAGGTTCAGCATCCGCTTCGCCAGCTCGACGTTGTTGTTGATACCCAGCTTGGCGAACAGATTGGCGCGATGCACGTGTACCGTTTTGGGTGACAACCCCAGCGCAGCAGCAATCTCCCGCACCTCCTGTCCTTGCGCCAGCAACAGTGCGATTTCGCGTTCACGACGGGTCAGCGGGTCTACCTTCACTCGCGCCAGTTGCTGGGCGATTTCAGGCATCAGATACACGCCACCGCTGGCGACGGTGCGTACCGCGGTGATCAAATCTTCCGGCTTGCAGCGTTTGGACAAGAACCCGCAGGCACCGCGTTCCAGCGCCAGCTCCACCAGCGCCGGGTTGTCATGCATTGACAGCATCACCACCCGAATACCGGAGGGAATGTCCGCCAGCAGATCCAGCCCGCTGCCGTCCGGCATCGAAATATCACAGATACAGATTTCCGCCTCCAGACCGGGCAGGCCGGCGCGTGCCTGAGCCGCGCTGCTGAACTCGCCGACCACCTGAATATCCGGCTCCAGCGACAGCAGTTGCACAAAGCCCGATCGCACAATGTCATGATCGTCAATAAACGCCACGCGCAAGGTCATGGAAATCTCCGGTCCGAGGGGGAAAGTGCGCAAGTATAGCGCAAGCCTGAGCCAGATTAGTTGATGAAAGGAAGGTATAAGCAGATTTTACCGGGCGCAGTGCGCCCGGTATTGGAGAGGTTACAGCTCGCTTGGCGACGCTTTTTCCTGCGGAATATCACACCAGTTGTTTTTGGCCACGATGCCGCCGTTCGGCGAGGTATAACCGAGGCAGCCGAGAATGGTATCGAACAGCTCGACATGGCGGTGGGTCTTGCCAACCCGCTGCTGCGCCTGCAATTGCTCAAACGCTCCGCGATGCTGTGGATCTTCCAGGAACTTGTCGGATGCCCATACCATCATTGGCACGCGGAACTGCTCCACCGGCGCCATTTCACGCGGCGTGCCGTGCAGATGTGAATTCTCGCCGATCGATTCGCCGTGATCGGAAGAATAGAACACAATCGCCTTCTTCTCGCGCACCTGGTCAATCACATTGGCGATAAAGCTGTCGGTATACAGCACCGAGTTATCGAAGGCGTTAACCAACTGGTCCTTGGAGCAGAAATCGTCAACGCCGATACACTCCGGCTGATAACGCGCGTAGCTACGCGGATAACGCTGGGAATAGAGATAATGTGAGCCCTTGGTGTGCAGGATCACCAGATGCTTGCCCTTGGGATAACGGGCCAGCGACTCCTTCATTTCATCCACCAACAGCATATCGTCAACCGATTTGCCGTCGTTGCGCTTTTCGGAGGCGATCATCTCGCGGAACGAATAGTTGTTCACTTCGGTGTTGTTATAGAACCAAACCTCACTCTGCATGGCGAACAGCTCGGAGGTGAAGCCCAAATCTTTCATTACCGCGAACACGTTTTGCTCTTTCAGAGTCCGTTGCGGGTTATCTGCCGTGCCGCCTTCCCGCACGAACATACAGCGCAACGACAGTTTGGTGGCGGTATCACAAGACGTGCCGCGGAACGCCACCAGATTTTTCTCTTTGGACAGTCGTGGCGTAGTGTCACGGTCGTAGCCAAGAATGCCCATGTGATCCCAGCGCGTGGTTTCACCAATGATAAACACCACGTAGGTATCATCAATATCGGCCGGTGCAACATAGGTAAAGTTCTTGGCCGGGTCGAACAAATTGGCCTGATCCTGACTTTCGTCATAACGGGTGTAGGCAAACAGCCCCAACGCCGACAGCCAGTTGGATGGCAAATAGGAATGTGCAACCACGCCACCGTAGCTTGGCAAATCCACATTGGTGATTTTTTCCTGCGCGCTTTGCTCGTTATCCAGCATACGCAGCGGCACCCAGACCAGCGCCACCACGGCCACCAGCACCACCAGCGGTTTTATCCGGTGTCCGGGCGTTTTCAGTTGCTCGATCAGGGTATAACGCAGGTTGTTTTTCCAGATGCACAGCAGCGGCAATGCGCTGAGCACTACCATCCACAGCACGAAGTGCATACCGACCACTTCTTTCGACAGGTCGATATCGGTGGTCATCACCGACACCACAATGCCGTAGCCGATCACCACGTTGAAAAACGTCATGTAATAGCTGGCCGCCACGGAAATCAGCACCAATAGCGAGGCAATAATCCGGTAGAACAGCCGGCCGCCGAGCGAGACCAGCCGCATAATAAAGAAGGTGAACAGAACGATGGCGATAACCTCGGTTACCGCAGAAATGACCTTAATCCCCTGAATGCCGTGCGAAAACGAATCAAAGCGACGATAGAAAACGGAAAGGTTCAAAAAGATGCCGATATAGATCGCTAACAATAACGATAAATTCTGCTGTGATAGCGATTTAACTTTGTTCATGTAACGCGGTGGCTCCGGGGGCTTTAACAGTTCTGAAGTCAGTCAGACATTCGATGCGGCTGCAGGTTCAGCCGATCGGCAATAAGCGCTATTTTGGGGGTAAGAATCAAGAGAATTCTCACAAAATAACCATTTTTGCCATTTTTTGTGCAAGGGATAAAGGGGCACGAGACGAGAAATGGAGGGCTGAAACCCTCCATTTGTTCCGTGATATTGGCGGAAATCTTACTTAACGTTAAGCGTTACATCAATATTGCCGCGAGTGGCGTTGGAATAAGGGCAGACCACGTGGGCTTTTTTCACCAGGTCTTCCGCCACGCTGCGCTCGATGCCCGGCAGAGAGATATCCAACTGCACTTCGATGCCGAAACCGTTGGGGATTTCGCCAATACCGACGGTGCCGTCAATTTTGGCTTCGGCCGGGATCTTCACTTTTTCTTTCGCCGCGACAAACTTCAGTGCGCCGAGGAAGCAGGCCGAATAACCGGCAGCAAACAACTGTTCCGGGTTGGTGACTTCACCGCCCGCGCCACCCATTTCTTTCGGCACGCCCAGTTTGACATCCAACACGCCGTCAGATGAGGTCGCACGGCCATCGCGGCCACCGGTTGCGGTGGCATGAGCACGGTACACAACTTTTTCAATCGACATACATCATTCCTTCTTTCTGGTTGGAGGCAAGACGGCAATTCCTGCAGGTGGAACGTCGTCATTGGTATATCTTTCACGATTAAATCGTACACTATATATTTACTGCTTACTTCCAGTGTAGTCCACCCATGCCGATCCTGCTGCCGGCACTGGAGGTCAAAGCTGGTTGATTAGCTTGCCACGCAGCTTTTCCAACTGCTGTTTGATATTGACGATTTCATCGAGGCTGCAATCGGTAGCGCACATCACGGCTTCCGGCACCGACTGCGCTTTTTCACGCAGCGCACGGCCGGCATCGGTTAACGCAATAATCACCTGCCGCTCATCGGTGGTGGCGCGGTAACGCGCTAACAAACCGGCGGTCTCCAGACGTTTGAGCAATGGCGTCAGGGTGGCGGAATCGAGAAATAGCCGTTCGCCAATGTCAGTGACCCTGATTTCGTCCCGCTCCCACAGCACCAGCATCACCAGATATTGCGGATAGGTGAGTTCAAGCTGGCTCAGCAGTTTGCGATACACCTTGTTCAGCGCCAGGTTGGCGGAGTACAGGGCAAAGCAAAGTTGCTGGTCAAGCAGCAGCAGGTTTTTCGTCGCGGGTTGTTCGGTGTTTTCGATTTTCATGCTCTGAATATAGATAGTGCACGATGTAATCGCAAACTATTTTTAGCCAATATGCTACCTTGTTAAAAGCAGGGGATGCCACAGCGAGGTGCTGTGTGGAGGGAAAGGACATGACAGACACTCTGACAGAACGCGCGCGCCGCTACGCCACCAAGGCCCATGCAGCCATCGATCAGCGCCGCAAGTACACTAATGACCCCTACATTGTTCACCCGCAGGCGGTAATGGAAATCGTCAGCAGTGTGCCGCACAGCGAAGAAATGCTGGCCGCCGCCTGGCTGCACGACACGGTAGAAGATACGCCCACCACTCTTGGCGATATCGAAAGCCACTTTGGGCCACAGGTCGCAAGCCTGGTGGCGATGCTGACCAACGTCAGCGGCACCGGTGACGGCAACCGCTTCGAGCGTAAAAACCGCGATCGGCGCCACAGCGCCAAGGCTTCACCGCAGGCCAAAACCATCAAGCTGGCGGACCTGATCGACAACACCCGCTCACTGCTGGACTATGACAGCCATTTCGCCAGAACCTATCTGATCGAAAAACAGCGGCTGTTGGAAGTGTTGACCGAAGGTGACCCGACGCTATGGCAGCAGGCGCATCATATTGTCGAAAAGGGGCTGGAAAGGCTGCAATTGCCACCGCATAACGTTCCGGCAAGCTGGTTTGAACATGCCCGCCGGCGCTACCGGGAAAACGATGCGGCTTAGCCGACAACCACTTCAGTGCGCAAAATAATGCATACCGCCATCCACCGGGATCACCGCCCCGGTGATATAGCGCGCCTGCGGGGAACAAAGAAACGCGGCCAGATAGGCCATATCCTCCGGCTCACCAAAATAGCCAATCGGGATATTCTGTTCGATAAACGCCTGGCGGGCGGCCTCCGTCGGGTGCAGTTTTTCACGCACCTGCTCGCTATTAATCCGCCCGGGCTGCAGCGTATTAACCGTAACGCCTTGCGCCGCCACGTTGCCTGCCAGCCCCTTGGCCCATAGGTGCAACGCCCCCTTGGCGGCGGTGGCAGCGTTCAAACTGCGCGGCTCCATCGAGCCACTGATGTTGATCACCCGTCCCCAGCCCTGCGCCAGCATCCGGGGCAGCAACGCATGGGTTATCCGACGCGCCGGGGTAAAGTTCAGGGCAAAGGCTTCTTCCCAACCGGCATCGCCTTCGCTCAACGAGGTTGGGCGAGCCCCGCCGACCGCATTAATCACAATATCGATGGTCCCGAACTGCTGTAGCGCCAGCGCCAGCATGCTGTCGAGCGCTTGCGCATTGGTGATATCTGCCGCGATGACATAGGGCCGTATGCCACCGGCTTGCTCAACCTCATCCGCCAGGGTCTGCAAACGGTCTTCCCGGCGCGCCGTCGCCACCACAGTCACCCCCTGCGCCGCCAATACCCGAACCATGCCTGCGCCAATCCCTTCGCTGGCACCGGTCACCAACGCGATACGCCCCTGCAGATGCAAATTCATAAGATATCCTAATTGAATAATTCAATCTGGTTACAAAGATAACGCCATTGAATCACGTCCCAGTCTGTGTGAATATTCCGTAAACTCGCGGCAATACTGTGCAGGAATTCACTGATGTTCGATTGGCAGGATTTAAAACACTTCGTGGTGCTGGCACGCACCGGTTCATTGTCGGCAGCGGCACGGGAGCTGGGCTGCGATCACGCCACGGTAGGGCGTCGGGTGGCGGCACTGGAGAAAGCTCTCGGCCTGCCGCTGATCCTGCGTCTGCCACGCAGCACGCCGCTGACGCAGGACGGAAAGGTGATTGCCGGCCTGGCGACTGACATCGAAAACCAAAGCCACGCCATAGTCCGCCATGCGCGCAGCATCGGTGAAACACCGCAAACCCAGGTGCGTATCAGCGCCCCGCCGTCGATTGCCGCGCGGGTTATTGCCCCGCAGATTGCGCAATTTCACCAGACTTTTCCGCATATTACGCTGATACTCTCCGGCGAATCGGCGATCGCCGAACTGGATCGCGGTGACGCCGAAGTGGCGGTGCGCATGGTGCGGCCACAACAACCGGACCTGCTGGTACAGCGCATCGGCATGATGCGCTATGCGCTGTATGCCACGCCACAGCACGCCGCCCTGCCGGAGGCGGCGCGGACCTTCATCGGCTACGATCACCACTACCAAAACCAACCGCATCAACAGTGGCTACAGCAGCTATTGCAGGGCCGCCCGGTGGTATTTCAGGCCAGCGATCTGTTCTCGTTGCAAGAAGCCGCACGATCGGGGCTGGGAGCGGTAGTATTGCCGACGTTTGTTACCGATGGCGACCCAGACATGGTTACACTGCCCACTGCAATAGCTGCCCCGACCCGCGAGCTGTGGCTGGTCACTTACCCGGACCTGGCCCGCTCGACGGCCGTGCGTGCGGTAATGAATTTCCTGGCCGAAATCATCGGGGAAAAATGCCCACTGACACGCTAAAACATAAGGCATGCTAATTTGATACTGGACAAATCTTACGCGGCGGATTATTACTGGTCACCACAGAATGGACTTTAGGGACTGGTTGAGAGCATGACTTTGCGTACTGAATTTGGACGAATTCTGATTACCGGCGCGGGCGGCCGGGTGGCGACGGCATTCCGTCAATCGGTGGGAAATCGCTATCAACTGCGGCTGGCGGAAAAAGACCTCGGGCTGCTGACCAACCTACAGCCGAATGATGAGATCATCAGCTTCGACATTGCCGACATCGCCGCCTGCCGCGCGGCCTGCGCCGGCATCGATACCGTGTTGCATCTGGCGGCCGATCCTTCGCCTGACGCCGACTTCTGCAATTCATTGATGGATAACAACATCCTCGGCACCTTCAATATCTTCCGCGCAGCGAAGGACGCCGGTTGCAAACGCGTGGTCTTCGCCAGCAGCGCGCAGGCGGTGGAAGGTTATGCGTTGGATTACCAAATTCGGCCGCAGGACGCACCCAAACCGAAAAATCTGTACGGCGTCAGCAAGGCATTCGGCGAAGGCATCGCCGCCTATTTTGCCCATCAGGAAGGACTTTCCGCATTGTCGGTGCGCATCGCCAACTTCACCACGCTGGAACCAGGCGAGCAGCTCAGCGCTCGTGATATGAGCGCTTTTCTCAGCCACCGCGACGCCGCCGATCTGCTGGAACGTTGTCTGCGTATTGAAGGCGTACACCATGCGGTGGTGCACGGCGTTTCCAACAACCGCTATAAGCGGCTGTCGCTGGAGGAAACCAGCCAACTGCTGGGTTACTACCCACAGGACGACGCGTTTAGCATCCTCGGTTTCGGCTAAAGTTTGCTATCAATACGCTGCAGCAGATAAGGGAAAAACGGGTTGGAGGCGATGCGCATTAGCGAATCGAGGTCCACCACCAGCACCGAGCGTTCACCACGCGCAGCAAGCGTGCCGAGGCTAATACCAAACTCGCCACGCTGCACCGGGAAACGACCATAAAGCGAATCGCTTACCGGGAATGGCAACGCCACATGCGACAACGAATAAATATCCGCTGGGTAAGTCATGCCCAGCGGCTGCTCACTTACCGTCGTTGCCCCGGCTGGCGTTACGCTGGCGATCGCCTCACTGCTATCCGGTGAGGCGTTGGCAATCACCGTGGTCTGGTAGCGGCGTGGGGGCGCAGGCAGCAATTGGCTGACCGCCGCCGCCGCGTTTGGCCGCAGCAGCGGGCCGAAGTTGACCGTACGATTGACGTCAAACAGCACCAGTTCGCTGCCGTTAGCCGGCAATTCGTTGTATAACGCGCGGATCACCGCCCGGGTGCTGACGGTAGAATCCATCACCGACTGGAAGGTCAGCACCGGCGCTAATTTATCCAGCCTGCCATCACGCGCCGCACGGGCGATTTGCTGTTGCAGGCCATTACTGAGCAGATAAGACTGACGCGCTCCGTTCACCGGGAACGAGTTGTATTTGAAAGGGTTAAATTCCGGCAAGACGCCGAGCCACGCGGCCTTGGCAAACGCAGGGAACACCGCGGGCCAACCGGCAATACCGGCGAAACGGGCAAAACTGGTGACGCCAATCATCGGTGAGATCAGGATCAACCGCTGCGGTGCCGCCAATTGCGGATCGTCCAATGCATCCAGCGCGTACTTCATCGCCAGCGCACCGCCGTTGGAAAAGCCCACGATATGCAGCGGCTTGTCGCCCCCGGCCTTACTGCGCGCCTCACGTACCGCTAGCCGCGTTGCCGCCAACCAGTCTTGCCATTCAATATCGGTCAGGGCGCCCGGCACCGTGCCGTGTGCCGGCAGGCGAATGCCGACCGCCACATAACCATGCTGACGGTAGTTCTCGGCAATGTGCCGCAGGCTGTAAGGGGAATCGGTCAGGCCGTGCAACAGCACCACCGCCCCACGTGGTTCGCCCTCTGGCATCAGCTCATAGGAACGGTTCCAGTCACGGGTAAAGTGCTCCGGATACACCGGACTGCCGTCAAAATAGCGATTAAGCGGAATACGTTCGCTGGCGGAGAGTTTGTCCGTGACGTTGACCTTCACCTCATCAAACACCCGACTCTCTGCGGCCAGATAGCCCTGCCAGTCGGTGTTGTCCATTTCGGCGGCCGACAGCTCGTGTGGCACAAAGGTATGCCACGGCTCCAGCGCCGGACCGCTCTGAGTATCGTAAACGCGCACCGCAAACAGCGTGAGCAATACGGTGACAGCCACAATCGTCAGCCGTTTGGTCCATTTAATTATCGCCCTGGAAGGCATGCCCACTCCTGAATTCACGGTTATCCCAGCAGCGATTATAGAAGTTAAATGCCCGCAGGGGCAGCTCGACGATCGCCGGGCGTGACCCACCGATTTTTAGAACCTGCTCACAGAACCTGCATTTCCCCGCCATTTTGGCGGATAAAAATTGATCTGCCGACGGAATGTTTGTAGGTTTTCTGTAACGATACACTAAAACGTTACAGTGAAAGCAAAGACACAAAGTATCGTACCCGTTCCCCCTGTCCCTACAGCGTTACCCACAGGGGAAATCATCTTCACCACCAGCATCGCAGGCTGTCTGCGATCGGGAGCCAGGCTGATGAAATCACTGACATGCCGTTTAACGCCGCGTCTGCTTATCACACTGTTATTTATGCTGTTTATCTTGCCACTGCGCGCCAATGCCGCCGAAGTTAGTCTGAGGGTATATTCATCGCTACCCGACGATGGTTACTCCGCGCACGCCATCTGGTTTCACCGCTTCAAACAAAATCTGGACCAGCGCCTGCCGGGCAAAATCGCCCTTAATTACTTCCCGAACGGCATGCTTGGTAAAGAGGCCGATGCGGTCCAACAGGTACGTATCGGCGCGATCGACATGACTATCTCCGGGACTTCCATCTGGGGCACGCTGGTGCCGGAAATCGGCGTGCTGGATCTGGGCTATCTGTTTGACGACAACCAGCAACTGGGTCAGGCGCTGGATGGCCAGGCGGGCCAACTGCTGAGCGCCCTGCTGGCCAAGCAAAGCAATATCAAGGTGCTGGGCTATGGTTTCAGCCTGGGCGCACGCAACATTTACAGTAAAAAACCGCTGCAGTCACCGCAGGACCTCAACCGGATGAAAGTACGCGTACTGCCGGCCCCCAACTTTATCGCCACGCTAAAAAGCATGGGTGCCACGGCGATCCCGATGCCCGGCGGTGAGGTTTACTCCGCACTGCAAATGGGAGTGATCGACGGTGTGGAACATGACGCCGCCACGGTCTTCACCAGCAAGTATTACGAGATTGCCAAATACGCCACGCTGACCCGCCATATCTACAACCCGATTGTCGCCACCATCAGCCAGGCGGCGTTCCAACGCATCCCGCAACCGCTGCAAGCCGACTTCTTGGCGGCAGCCAGCGAAGCAACGGTTTATGAACGCAAAATCGCAGCGGAAAAAGAAATTCAGGCGATGGACAAACTGAAAGCCGCCGGTGTGATCTTTACCGAAACCGACCGCGACTATTTCCGCCGGCAAACGCTGCCGCTACAGGCGGCATTTAGCGGGAAATACCCACAGGCCAAAGCGGTGCTGGATGCCATTCATGCCACAGCGCAGCCCTAACGCACGCCTGGCGGAGGATTTGCTATGACCCTTCCTGTAACCCTTGAAATGAGCGTAAAAAAAGTGGCCATCCTGACGCAGTTAAGCCGCGGTCTGACCCGCTTTACCGCCTGGGGTGGCGCACTGGCGCTGCTGATCAACGTGGTGGTGGTATTCGCCTCGGTGATTTGGCGCTACGCGCTGCACAGCCCGATTGAATGGGCGGAAGAAGTGGCGCGCGCGCTGATGGTAACGCTGGTGTTCTTCGGCGTCGCCACCTCCACTGGGCGTGGCCGACACATCGGCGTCGATCTGTTCCTGCGCTGGCTGCCCGCGGTAGCCCGGCCGTACGTGGTGCATGCCAGCCGTTGGGTGCTGGTACTGGTGGCGCTGGGCCTGACGGTGTCCAGCTTCAGCCTGGTGGGTATTTCACTGCCACAGACCACCGAACACGGTCTGCCACAGGCGATCTTCGTGGTTCCGGTGTTCATCGGCGCGGCAGTGATGCTGGTCAGCGCGCTCGATCACGCCTGCCAGGCACCGTTGAAAGTAGTGTTAATCAGCGCCGCCGCCGTCGCTCTTCTGGGCGGCACTGGCTACCTCAGCCTGCATGCCCCGCTGGGGTTCAGCTCGCTGCCCGCCGCGCTGATGCTGGCCTGCTTTATCCTGGGCATCATCTCCGGCGTGCCAATCGCCTTTACCCTGGGCATGTCGGCTATGGTGTTCTTTCTTAGCGATCCGTCGCTTCCATTCGTGTTCTTTGCCCAGCAGGTGACCGCCGGCGTCGATCATTTTGTGCTGTTAGCCATTCCGTTCTTTCTGCTGGCCGGTGCGGTGATGGAGGTCAACGGCATGTCGTCACGGCTGGTTGAGCTGATCGTGCGCGGCATGGGGCGTTATCGCGGTGGCCTGAATATGACCACGATTGTATCGATGGCCTTCTTCTCGGGTATTTCCGGCTCCAAACTGGCAGACGTCGCCACGGTCGGCGGCGTGCTGATGCCCGCGGTACGCCGGGCACGCCAACCGGCCGCAGAGTCTGCCGGGGTGTTCGCCGCCTCGGCGATCATGGCGGAAACCATCCCCCCCTGCGTCAATCTGATCGTGATGGGCTTTATCGCCAATATTTCGATTGGCGCACTGTTTATCGCCGGCCTGATCCCAGCGCTGTGCCTGCTGGTGTTGCTGCTGATTGCCGCCGTGATCTTCGGCAAGCGCATCAACGTCGATGACGCCTACCCGGTGCGAATGCCAACCCGCCAACTGCTGATCGGTGCCGCCGTCGGGCTGGTGATGATTTTGATGATCGGCAAGGGCGTGGTGGCCGGTATCGCCACCTCCACCGAGATTTCCGCCTTTGCCGTGGTTTACGCCATCGTGGTCGGTCGGCTGGCCTTTGGGGAACTGACCCTGAAAGCCACGGTGAAACTGTTCGTCGACACCGCCGCGCTGTCCGGCATGCTGTTGTTTATCGTCGCCTGCGCCACCAGTTTGTCCTTCGCTCTGACCATCGAGATGATCCCGCAGCAGTGCGCGCAACTGTTGGTCGCCATCGGCGCGGACTACGGCCCGTGGCTGTTTCTGCTGCTGTCGATTGTCATCCTGATTATTTTCGGCGCGGTGCTGGAGGGGGCCCCGGCACTGATTATCTTTGCCCCGATCCTGGTCCCTATCGCCACCCAGCTCGGCTTCAACCCGCTGCACTACGCCATTGTGATGATTCTGGCGATGGGCTTCGGCCTGTTTTCCCCGCCGATCGGCCTGGGCCTGTATACCACCTGCGCCATTTGCGGAGTACCGATGCAGGACGTGATTAAACCTATGGCCAAGTACCTGCTGATCATCTTGCTCGGCATCATTGTTATCGCGCTGTTCCCGGCGCTCACCACCTGGCTGCCCACGCGGCTGGGCTACTGATTTTCTCAAGCAAGGAGTCACACCATGTTCTCTGATTTAACCAACAAACGCGTGTTGATCACCGGTTCCACCGCCGGTATCGGATTGGCAACCGCCGCCCTGTTCGCCCAACACGGCGCCAGGGTGGGGATTAACGGCATGCGCAGCGAACCGCCGGCAGAAATCGCCGCCTTCCCCGGTGAATGCGCGTTCTTCTCCGCCGACCTATCGCGTTCCGCCGGCTGTGAAGCGTTGGTGGAAGCCTTTGTCGCCCGCTTCGGCGGCATCGACATCCTGATCAATAACGCCGGTGGGCTGGGCGGGCGCAACGGGCTGGAAGCGATAGATGACGAGTTCTTTGATCGAGTGATGGATCTGAACTGCCGTTCGGCGCTGATGGTAACCAAATTCGCTATCCCTCACCTGCGCGCTTCGGCACGCGAGAGCGGCGCTACCGCCAGCGTGATCAGCACCGGCTCCATCGCTGCACGCGAAGGTGGCGGCATCGGCGCCGGTCTGTATGCCAGCGCCAAAGCCTGGTTGCACAATATTCATCGCAACTGGGTGAAGGAGTTCACCCAGGACAACATCCGTTTCAATATCGTGTCGCCGGGCAGCATCGACACCGCCTTCCATCAGGGTAAAAGTGAAGAAGTGCTGGGCAAGATGTGCGCCTCGATCCCGATGGGCCGCTTTGGTCGCAGCGAGGAAGTGGCACCCACTTACCTGTTCCTGGCATCGCATAACTGCAGCGGCTACATCACCGGGCAGATTATCGACGTCAACGGCGGGCAGATTGCGCCCTAAGGGTCTGTGACTCACTTTCGGCCGCGTGATAAAGTCGGGGTAATGGGCTAATGCAAAACGGGAATGTAATGGCGAATATACGTGATGTGGCACGTCATGCCGGAGTGTCGGTCAGTACGGTTTCCAACGTGCTGAACGGCCGGGTCGATCAGATGCGCAAGGATACGCTGACCCGTATCGAACAGGCGATGGCGGCGCTGCAGTACCAACCGAACCGTGCGGCGCAGCAGCTCAAAACCGGGCAGGTCAAAATGCTTGGCCTGCTGGTGCCTTCGATCGTCAACCCCAGCTTCGCCGCACTGGTACGTGAGATTGAGCTGGCGGCCAAGCAAAACTACGGCTATCAGGTGTTGCTGGGCGATACCCATCGCCAGCAGGAAGAGGAGATCCGCTTTCTCGACGATTTGCTGGCGTTAGGCATCCGCGGCGTGGTGGTGGCCTCCACCTTTTACGATCGCCCCCATTTCCGTGAGGCTCTGAAACGCGGCCTGGTGATGATTAACTACGACGAACGTGCCCTGACGGCCCCAGGTGAAACGGCGCTGCCGATCGACAGCGTGTCGATGGACAATAGCGCCGCAGGCAACATGGCGGCCCGGCATCTGATCGCCCAGGGCTGTCGCCGTATCGCTTTCGCCACCGCCTCCGGCATGACCAGCAGCCGCGCCAACAAGATTGCCGGCTACCGGCAGGCACTGGAGGCGGCCGGGCTGCCGGTCAGGGTGATCGAAGGCAAAGCGCAGTTCGCCTACGGCGATGCCGAAATGGCCGAACTGGGGAAAACGCTGGCTGAGCAGATCTGCCAGAGTGAACCCCGGCCGGACGGCGTGGTAGCGCTGAACGACATGCTGGCCATCGGCATGATTTCCGCCTTCCAGCGGCTCGGTGTGCGGGTGCCGGAGGATATCTCGGTTGTCGGCATCGATAACATGTTTCTGTCCGAACTGTTCAACCCGGCGCTCAGCTCTGTGGCGCCACCGCTGCGTGAGATGGCGGTAAAAATTGTCGATCGGCTGATCGGCCGGTTAGAAAACCCTGAATTGCCGGTGGAGGAGTTTTTATTTGCTCCCAGCCTGGTGTGCCGCCAGTCGGTCATTAACGCGTAATCCCCGGCGGGGTCGCTGCCCCGCCCTCATTCACATGAAACTCCTGGCTGCGCTGAGGCGCGGCGGGGCTTCGCTGCGCCCAAATCGCAGCAGGAGATTAAAAATGAATAATGAATCTTGCGTTTACTGCCATCCAACCGATGAAATCGTGCTGTGGCAAAACCCGCTGTGCCGGGCGATATTCATCGCCGACAGCCCCTTCCCGGGCTGGTGCCGGGTGGTTTGGCATGAACATATCGCCGAACTGAGCGATTTACGCGACGACCAACGCAACAGCATCATGGCGGTGGTGGCGCAGGTTGAGGCGCAGCTGCGGCAATTGCTGACGCCGGCGAAGATCAATATCGCCAGCCTGGGCACCGCGCTACCGCATTTGCATTGGCATATCATCCCGCGTTACCTCGACGATTCGCACTTCCCGGAACCGGTCTGGAGCACGGCGCTGCGGGCACCAACGACGAAAACGCTGCCGGAGAATTTTATTGAATTAATGCAGGAGCGGCTGGCGATAACGCTGGGGGCATGATACTACGCCGGGCGATGCCCGGCGTTTTCAACTTGATTACGGCTTTTCGGAGATTTTGCGCAGGTATTCGTTATTTTTAAACGCAATAATGATCATTTCAAAGCAGACGCGAGTAAACACGCCGCCGATGATGATCGCGAACAGACCACGGAAAAACTCACCGTAGAACATCGCACCAATCCCGCCAACAATAATGCTCAGCAGGCACAGCCAGTAGACACCGGTGATGATTTTCGGTGTCAGCATCGCATCAAAAAAGAAAATGTTTTTCATTGTAAATCCTTCCTTAGGCCAGTATTTAATTATCCCAGAGGCGCCACATGGGTGCGGCAAGCCTTTTTGTCACGCCGGTTATGATAGCGAGTAACACGATGAAAAGCGCCCAGAAATCAGCACGCCATTACATAAGGGTTGAGGATGTTTAACAAAACAGGCAACAAAATACTCGGCGGTTTGGCGGCGTTGCTGCTTTTCAGCCAAAGCGCACTGGCGCAGGAAACGCTGATCTTCGTGCGGCACGGGGAGAAGCCCGCCAACAACAGCGGGCAGTTAACCTGCAAAGGGCTGAACCGCGCACTGGCACTGCCGGACGTGTTGCTGAAGCGCTACGGCAAACCGGACTACATTTTTGCCGCCGGGCCGAAGGAAAACAAGCTCGGCAGTTCACTGCGGGCGCTGTCGACCATCATGCCCACCGCCGTGCGCGTCGGGCTGCCGATTGGCATTCAGTTCCACGCCGATGACATCAATGGGCTGCAACAGGAGCTGCTCAGCGAGCAATACCAAAACTCACGCATTTTCATCGCCTGGGAACACAAGAATCTCGATAAGGCAGTGAAGGCCATCGTGGCCGCACGCGGCGGTGACGCCAATTTGGTGCCAAAATGGCCGGGCAGCGACTTCGACAGTATCTTTGTGGTGACGCTGGATCAGGACAAGGTTTCATTCAGGCAGGAAAGTGAGGGTCTGACGCAGTTGGCGGAGACCTGCCCTGCTGCGGGATAAAGCCAAACCGCCTTTGGCGGGTTCGGTGAGATGACATAAGGGAGTCTCATCGGGCCTGACTCATTTTATCTGGCTGCTGACGGCGTCATAAGCCCCAACTCAACACCCAACCGAATCGCCTGCCGGGCGTTACTGACGCCAAGTTTAACCACAATATTTCTCATATGAAACTTCACCGTACTCGGGGAAATACTGGCGATGGCGGCAATCTCGCCATAGGTTTTCCCCATACTGGCCCAATACAGCACCTCACTCTCCCGTGGGGTAAAAATGGGTTTTTCCGTATCCGCATGATGCTTCCGCCGGTTGGATGAGACCGATCCTGCGAGACGGTACATTTGTTCATTGATATCGATCAGCAACATTTGCATGGCTCCGCGATCTGATGAGATCCGCTTTTCCAGATCCTCTTCTCCACTGCCGCCGAGGATAACCGATAACAATGCCAGGCTATTCATAGAGTCGTGCAACACAAAGGTGAAGCCGTTAACAATGTTGTAGCACCTGGAAAGGCAAAAAATCTTATCTGACATCAGGGTGATATTTTCGTCCCAGACAAAGGGCGAGCTGCGCTTGAACGCGGTCAGTACCACCGGGTCAGTGAGCTGGAAATTGTTGGTGCGGTAGAGATCTACCCATTCTTCAGGATAACTGGAAATAATAAGCACATCTGACGGATCTTTTTTTCTAATCACCGTGTAGGCGAATTCAGGGCTACCGAGTGAGGACAACTTTCGGTCGATATGCCCTCTGAGCGTTTCCGTTATTGTTTGATTTTCACTGAAGGAAGAAAACATACAGGCTCCGTGGCAGTCTGACTTGGTCCATTTAGTGAGAAAACCTGCACTTATGTAGAGGTACGAACTGCACTTAAGTTCAGGTTATGAATCAGGCACTCTGTCTTATAATGAACCGCGTTAGGCGAAGAGTAAAAAACTGCTCTGCAAGATCAGGTAGGTCACTCAGCCAACACCAGGGAAACTATTCCGGTCAGACAGAATAGACAAAAAGTCACTGCTGGCCGGGATCCTCAATTTAACCCTGCTAATTTATCCTTTCAAATTCATCTTCGCCAAGGCCGCAGGTCACCAATGCATCTCCATTGGGTTGCTTTACCCTCTTAAGCAGACAAGCGACGATCATGGTCAACGAAAACCTTGCTGATCAGAGGGGCGGGAATTGCTGTGCGTTGAGCCTGTTTTGTCTTTCTCACTTCAAACATTTATCAATATAACAAGGCTCCACTTCAGAATAATAAACAACTTAAATCATTTCAAAAAATATATTGGAATTGAACATTATCGCTCTAAAAATTAAGCCGCCTCCTCAGGAAGCGGCTTTTTTATACTGCGCTAATGGTCCAGATAGAGATAGTGCATCCAGCTGGTCATGCGTAGCAGTACCTTGCGCATGACCGCCACGTGGGTAAAGTGGTCGGAATAAACTGCCACCTGCGAAAAAATGCCGTCAGGTAATTCATCGATTTCACTGTTGGGTGCCAGCTCAATCACCGCCAGCACACCATCACTGCCGGCAGCCACACTCAGCGATTGTAGCGTCCCTTGCGCCTGGTAAGACCCGCCGGGGACTACCGGCAGAATTCTGATCAATTTACCGGGGAATACCTGGCCGGGAAATGCATTAAACACCACTTCGGCTTCGTCGCCGGCCTTAAGACGCAGCAACGAGTTTTGGCGGAACTGAGCAATGATTTGCCGTTTTTGCTCAGGAATAAACACCATCACCGGCCGCAGCGGAATTGCCGCGGCGTAGGTCCCTGGGCGGATCAGCACCTGGGTCACGTAACCGTCGCTGGGAGCGCGTATCACCGTTTGATCAAGATTATATTTGGCCTCTGCCAACTGCGCCCTGAGGCTAACGATTTGAGACTGTTCCCCGTTAATCACACTGTCTAACTGACTTTTTATTTGCGCTTGCTCCGCCACGGAACCTTTTACCAGCGCATCTTGCGCCAGATAGTTCTGCCGGGCGTTATCAATATCACTTTCCGAAAATGGATTGACCTTGGCCTGGCTGCCTCTGACATAACGCTGATAGTCTTTATATAACCGGTCGCGCTCTGCACTAACCCGAGATGTGTTGGCAATCGCTTCATCGAGCTGCCCTTTAAGCACCTGAGTATTATTAATCTCGGTGACCAAATCAGCCTGAAGTCGATTGACCCGAGCCTGATAGCGTGCGGGATCTAATTTAAACAGCACTTCACCTTTTTTTATTAATACGTTTTGCTTCTCGGTTACTTCGCTAACCACGCCCGTCACCTGTGGCGTAATAGGGATTGAAATAACCGCTTTCTGCGCCAAATAAGTATAGGGGTGGTTATAATTCATTAGCAGAATTAACGCCCCAATTAAAAACACCCCACCTAATGCAGCCGTGGGCACGGTCCATTTATTGACCGGTATTTTGAAAATCTTAAATATGGACCAGGCAAAAGCGACATAAGTCAGGATAATGAGCAGATCCATGGTGGCTACTCCGAAGGCGGCGTTTTATGACTCGCCAGTTTCAACTCCAGCTCCGCCACACGTTGCTGCAACTGTGCGAACGACGCCTCCTGACCTTGCATACCCCAACCACGCTCGGGGCGATATAAAGTAGCCCATATCCATAAAAACGGCCAGATCACGTGCAGAGTAAATAAACTTACCCAGCCCGCGACATGGATAGCATCGGCATGCGGATGGTTGCGTGCCTTGGCAATAAGATAGGGAATATCATGCAGAATAATAATCCCATAGAAAATAATAAGGAAAACCAGAATAAGTACACCCAACGCGAAGTAATTAAGAAACATAACTGCCTCTCATTTGCGGAACCCGTGTTCACTGGTAAAGATAGACGCGTTTTTAGCTTTTTGTGCTAAAACTGGATAAGTTTATTTCGGCGGGTGTACCTTATAGAAAATGAACCAAAATAGATAACAACGGCACTTTGATTTTATGGGATTTTTAGGTTTAAGCGGAAGAACCGTTACCACTCTGACGAGTAGCACAAACCATCCAGTAATAATGATTATTATTAAAGGTAAACTCATTCAAAACCTGGAGCCCCAGTTTACGCGTATGTGCCGCATAAGAGCGTGGGTTAATTTTATTCACAAATGTGACCAAGACATCAAAACGCGATGACATTTGTTTTAATGCAAACGCAAACAGCGCTTCAAGCACCCCGCTGCCCCGAACCGAAACGTCGACACAGATCGGCCCGTATTGGTAAGAGTTCTCCACCGTCAACACCTGGCCGGCAAACTCACATTCTCCCAATCTGCCAATCATGTGCTCAAATAAAGGCCAGGGTGCCCAAAACTGCCAGGAAGCGGCCATCACGAACGCGACAATCTTACCTTCCCGCCTGGCGACAAACAGCCCTTGTTCTTGCTCGATCAACGCGACCATTTGCTCATAGGTCAGCAAAGTGGTCACAAAACCATCTTTCTTGTCTTCCTCACTGATGGTTGCTACCTGATACCGCTTGAGCAGTTCAGTCACTTGTTCAATATCAGCCACATTGGCCACACTCAATTCCATACAACCCTCCTCGAAAGTCAAAAATAGCCCAGTTTTTTTAGAAATTTATCATTGCAGTAAAAATTAATTCTCTGTATCCCATTAAAGTTATCCTTTGATGAATAACAAACGGCGCAGTCACAGGAATATAAACCCCGGTAATTCATCAACCCGAACTGACAAACTTTCTGCGAATTAACACGTTGAATTCATTATTTCCAAGCCTTGCTAGCTAAACTACTATCAAAGTAATCTGTTTTATACGTACAGATCAGAGCGATATGGAGTGGAACAGATGCCGATGGAGCAGACGGAAGCGGGAAGACAGGGCAGCCTGTACCGTCAGATTGCCGAACAGATCAAACAGGCAATCCACGCAGGATTTTTACCTGCCAATACACGTTTGCCGTCGGTAAGAACGCTGGCCACTCAATACAACATCAGTCTGACAACCGCACTTAAAACCTTGCGTACCCTGGAAGATGAGCATTACGCCGTAGCCAAACCCAAATCCGGTTTTTTTGTCGCACCAAGACGGCATTCACTGCAAAAGGACGCCGTTATGGTGGAACAGCCACGTGAGATTGCGCCGCTGGATGAACAAACCGAACTGCACATGGCAATGGTGGGGGAAGATTGCCGCGTTCGTCTGGATCTGGCTAATGGTGATAGCTCTTTGTACCCCATCAAAAAACTGAGTTTGATCATGCGCCAGCTGGGTTATAGCAAGCCATTTTTGCTTGGTGATACGGTCAAAGGCTCTGGCTATGCGCCGTTAAAAACAGAAATTGCCCGACGAGCGATAGACTACGGCTGCAACATCAACCCGGATAACATTTTAGTGACCAACGGCTGCGTGGAGGCACTGTCGCTCTCGCTGATGGCGACAGTAAAACCGGGAGATGCGGTTGCCGTTGAATCGCCCTGCTATTTCGTTTTATTGCAAATGTTGCGTCATCTCAAACTACGCGTGATTGAGGTTGAAACGGGTAACGAAGGCTATGTTGATAGCGAAAAGCTGGTTGCGCTGTTCCAGAGAAAAGCGGTGAAGGTGTTTGTCACCCTCGCCAATGTTAATAACCCTCTGGGCAAAACCATACCGAACGAGAAAAAAGCTCACATCGCGCGGCAGGCCGATGAAAACGGTGTGATTATTATTGAAGATGACACCTTTGGCGACATCGCCTTTGGTGTTCAACGACCATTTCCCATGCGAGCCTTTAGCCCCAATGTCATCCTGTGCAGCGGTTTCTCTAAAACCGTGGCCCCTGGCATGCGTATCGGTTGGGTTCACAGCAACCATTACATGCGAAAAATCACCTCGCTAAAATACACCTCGACCATGGGTTCACCCATATTGCCGCAGGCTACCATTGCCGAATTACTGAGCAATGGCGGATACGACGCCCATCTGCGCAAGCTCAGGCATAAGTTGGCTAACCTGGTGAACAAAATCCGTCAGGTAGTGCTTCTAGCATTCCCCCCGGGTACAAAAGTCTCTGAGCCTGAAGGCGGTTATGTGCTGTGGGTGGAAATGCCGAAGAATGCCTTGAACGTACGTTCACTGTTTATCAAGGCGCGTAATGCCGGGATCGGTATCGCCCCCGGGCATATTTTTGCCACGGATAACCGCTACGATCACTGTTTCCGACTGAATGCAGGCTTTGGTTATAACGATGAAGTTGAACAGGCGATCGCCCAGCTTGGGCAATGGTGTACTCAATCACTTGTGGGGCATGAAGGGGGTTGATTGGCGGAAGATCACAGGAGTGACAAACAAACATTATCATATTGATATAATTTATATTTTTTAATAAAAAAATTCACTTTATACACCTGACTATACACAAACAGCGCCATGAACAATTTTGACTCAGGCCCTGCAAATCGGCGCTGCCCATAAAAAAGATTTATGGAGAAACAGGTCACAGTAGTCACTTTTAATTTAAAATGTTACAAATCAATAAATTACATGGTGAATGGTTATCTAAAACTATACATAACCGTTCACTTTAGAGTGAATAGCGCCACCGCCCAGATATAGGTCACAGCAACGCACTAGACCTAATTCGGCGCTGTAACCGCGAACAGACGGTTGAGATGGGTCGGTGATTCAATGTGCTCATTGCCTCCACGTTCATATTTATAAGCCGACACCTGTAAATGCACATATATTTCATAATATTATCCACAAGCTAGCATCCCATTTTACCACCAGAGTTGCCGGTAACAATGGTCGCGATGCTTCGGGCACTGACTTCCAAGCCTCCATGACCTGGTTGCGCTTAAACACTCGCTCACCGCCGGGTTCATAACCGCAACACGGCTAATGCCTGTAACTGCCGAGATGAGCCAAAAGACAAGCATCTGATTGGTAAAGTATTTACGCAATGCATTGAGCGTAACTACCTGACATTACAAATCCGCATCAAAAGGTGATTCGTAAAACCATCCGCTTCTCACGCTTGTAGAATTTCATGAAAAGGTTATCGAATTTTTGATTGCAAAATACATTTTCTACTAATTTAATTTATTAGCATTCATTGAAATCCGGATAACAAAATGTCCGAATTATCAGTTTCTCACTTTACCTGCAATGCCATCTTCTCTTCCCCGGATTTCGGTGACAATGTACCACTACAGTAAATAAGCCATAAATGGCGGTCATTCCTGAAACCACAGGATCTGTAAGATAGCATGAACCGTCGCGCTCACTGCCATGACAACGCAGTTTTTGAAATTTTCTTTCCAACTTATGAAGCGTAGCTGGGTAAAGAAAATTATCTACGAACATGGGGTGAAGCCCGCAGTGGTATTTTTTATCACATCGAGATATTTTATAATAGTAAACGTCAGTGTTTTTCAAGTGAGTATATTTCAGTTGAAAATATAAATATCATAAAATGCTCAGAAAGACCTAAGACGCTTCTGCGGCTGAAGAATAACCAAAAATTCATATTTAATTATCAACCGAGCTACTCACCGTGGGTGAACCACGTTGAACGGTTGTAACAATAATTATATGATAACCAGAAATCACAAATACCGCTCGATATCGCAATTATTGAACAAGGTACACCACCTTATGAAAACGGTAAGTCGATTACCGGGCGGGAAGTACTAACAGAAAAAATTATAGTGGCATTAGGATAATGCTATTTAGATTACGTGGCATCCAGAAAATTATTTCCATTATAAATATCGATTTAATATGCCCTCTAACTCACCAAAATCATTAACCCTATCGCAGCGACCCAAAAGAAAAAACAGAACAAGATCATGATGATCCACACACGGCGGCGATTGAGCCACCACGTTTGACTTGCATCTTTATGGGGTGTTGCACACGGATCATTACCGACCTCATCTTGGTGATGACTTTTATTCTCCGTAATATTCATATCCTCATCCGGACCCGACATCGCTATTCACTCCTCTTAAAATCACAATCCATCTCACCTCTCTGGGTCAACGGCACAAACTGACGCAACAAGCTCAAGATATCCGGAACACCCAGTTTCAATAGCGCACGAGCACGTTGCGAATAAATAGTTTTAGCGCTGACATGTGCCTGACGGGCTTGGGTATAGATGGATATCTCACGCAGCGTCTTCCCCAGTACGTACCGTTCTTGTTGAGACAATAAGTTACTCGGTTCGCAATAAAAGACTTCATCTGAGCCGTCTATCTCTCCCATTGTCGATATAACGGTCCGGTTCAGCGTGGCCAATGTGCATCTCGCATCCATTATCCGCACCGAACCGTTCATACCGACAAGCGTCAATACCCGACGTACAACATCAGGCGCCACGTTCGACATCACCACCACACGCTCATAGCGTGCAACGGGAAGGTCACCCAATTGCAATAACGCAGACAACGCCTCCTGCGCCAACATCGGCAACCGCAGTACCAGAGTCGATGGCAGAGAAATTGCCGATGGCGAACTGGCTGTCAGCATCGATAACACCCCTGTCAGCATCTCTGTCGTCACAACTCGCGCTACGCAGGGATGACTTTGTAAAGCCGCCTTCATTCCCTTGCGGCCAAAACAACACGCGTCAACCACCGTTACCTGCCAGCGGGCACCGGGGGGCGCATCTCCCTCACCCCGCTCCCAACAGCTACGCCGTAACGTCGCGCTTCCACCAAGAATCTGCCCGACTGAATGATGCACGCCCATTTAAGCCCCCCAACATTGTTCGCTAACACTGTTTTGTTCACAACAACGATAAAGTTCGTTCAGAAGAACCCCCATCCATCCCAGCTCACCACGCAGTAGTGATGCCTTGTCCGATGACAAATCCCCTGTAAAACCACCATTAAACACAGCAGTCAATACTGCCGTGCCCAGCCCCCCCCCAGAGCAGACTCATCTGAAGGCGCAGGCCCCTCCTCCAGCTAAACTGCCGTCAGGCTGAGGCATATCGCCGTTAAACCCATGCCAATTTCTGAGGTCATCACTCAAAATCCGATCGTTGTAAGATCCAAGGACACACATCCTGACAAGCGCTATCCTTCTCCCGACGCGAGCGAGGTTTATCAACATATTCGGCCAACACCGTTGTTGTCTTACACGGTAACGAGTTGAAGACGGTAGCGTCCTCATTTACCGCTCACCTCCCACCCGAAAGTGATAACACCCACACCTGAATGCGATAAGCTTGATCACGCACTTTCGGGCGTGTACATCACGTCCACCTTGGCAATGGGAAGATATAGCATCACCTCAAACGCACACCGCATACTGATGCGAAATACAACACTGATGGCCTGGCGCGATACCAGTGCATTCGCCAACAATACGTAATGAGCCACCGTTATATAGAGCGGTATAGGGAGGGATATACGACATACTGGCCAGCAGGCTGTAATCCTGGAGATTACGCTGACGCGCCAGAATACGCACCGTTCGTCCGTTAGAGTATCTCCCCTCCGACATTCGTGAACGTCGAGCGTCATTATTTCCCTGTTGCATTCGATATACTTCCCTTAGCTTATCTCTCAAAACATCCATGTTATTCACGCCCACTTCATTGCGCCATTACTTTATGCATTGCACTTTAAAAATAATGCTTAAATATTATTTAAAAGTAAGAATCAACCATCTTGAATAGGTGTCAGGCGATAACTGGTAAAAAACATGGTGACATAATACTAACCACATAATATTTATATATAACACTCAAAGTAATCACTCACAGCTTGGTAATTAACCCTACCATCAAAAAATCCATTAATAAATAAAAACAGACTCACATCATGCTCATAAAAACCTTTCTCGTTGGTAATACTTACGCATACCCTTTGGATAACGTATTTCCCACACTCCCATTTAAATAATACCTGACCACCGAGTGATGTTATACGCATGCCACACCTTAATAAATGTCCATGGCAGCAAAGCACATCACGTGACTGACAGATAAAATGGCCTACCACACCCGTAAAGAATAAATCATCACTAGCCATATCAAATGACAGAGTTGCATCCATTACTCAGATGGCATATCTAGAGTACTCTCCCAAGATGGGACTTTTATTTTTATTGTACCTTCCTACCAACAAAACATGAAGTTAAAATAAATAGACCCCATGCTTCTGATAAAAATTAAATATATTTTAACACCAAATAAAAAACCAAAACTCATGCAAGTTAGGTTATAGAGAAACAACCGACCTAACTACTCTACGTGCTTTATAATGTCGCCGGGTTGACATTCTAGTGTTTTACAGATGGCTTCTAGCGTACTGAACCGAACAGCCTTCGCTTTCCCACTGTTCAGTATGGATAAATTAGCCTCCGTAATACCAATTATTTCAGCCAATTCTTTCGATTTCATTTTCCTATCTTTCAGGATGGCGTCCAGCGTGACAACAATCGGCATAATTAAATCACCAAATCCCTTTCATCTTCCAGTTCCTTTCCTTTTTCAAATATATAGCTCAAAGAAAGAAGCCCACCTCCTAGCAACAATTGTTGTAAGCTGTATAACTCCTGACTTGCTATAGATAGATAGTCTAACTTCCACTCATCGAGAGAGGAATCAAAAAACATGCGAATAAAAAGAGTTAGAAAATAACCAAGTACAAGTATTAGCCCTATACACTTCACATTTCTAATTCTTTTTTTCGTAAATAACTCTCCCTTGCGCACATCTTTAGAGAAAATAAACATTTGCAGCAACACAAGAAAAGTAACCAAGTTGTCAAAAATAAAATGGAGATTATCTCCAGATGTCCACTGTATCATCTCTGCATCAAAAAGAAGAGACTGGCCTTCACTACCTGACCAGAACAACAAATAGCCGCATACAATGGGAAGTGCAGCCATTAGAAACAACAGCATGATTTCCATACCCCGACACAACCGAACCTGTACTTTATGAGAGTGCGAAATGACTTTCATGCGATCTTCCTCTGGATTGCTGATTTCACGACTTGATAATTATTGTTTTACAGCAATATGTCAAGATGAAATTATCGAAAAACAGTAATCCCACCTTCCAACAGGAAAACTGAACATCTCCGATGTGCGGTATAGTCGGCATATATCATGCAAAGGTTGCAAAATCTCATTTGAATTGGCGTCCAAAATGACATGCTTTACCTTAAGCACCTAAACATGTTGAACCGTAAGTTCAAAGGGACGTACTGATAATTTCGCTGCCAGCAAGTATCCGTTGGATAGATAAATTTTGGTGTGTTGATAGCCGTTCCCGCGGAGCTTGGCTTCAAGTGATAAATAAAAATGGAAAAGGTTTGTACCTGAATAACATTTTTTACAATATGGTCAGTGAGTTAAACAAACTTTGGGGGCGGCGAAGCGATCTTGCTCCAGCCAGTTTGTCAGTAGGTACAGTGCATCACCGGTGGACCAGAGAAATTTGACCTGCCTATCCCTCCCCGGATTTCACAACTTTATGGGATGTCTGAATTTTCCAGCAGTTGCTGTGCCATTCCAGGATTTCCGTAACCTCAGCCAGTTTTGTCACTGGCAGGTCAGTCAAAAACGCCCACTCAACTCTGGCATTTTTACTCTCCGGTTGTTCTTATGTCGAGATAATTACTGTCAGCTCTAACTCAGGATATTGTTTTACCTTAACGAGCGATATAACGTGAGTCATTTAATCCCAAGTGACAATATTATCTAATTACAAATATAATTCATTAACCCGACCTAACCATGGTCGGGTATTTTTCAACTTTTAAACCCTAAAACATTAATCATCGGTTAATGAACATACTCAAGTGGAGTATAAATTTTTGATTTAAGACTTAATTAACCGGTCATGAAAACACGTTAACTCAACTCAGTGGGGATGAGCACTCTAGACAATTTTCATTCAGCCAAGCACTCTTGAAACGTTCCGAGTTTGCAGCAGTATAAACAACGGTATGTCGAATATTACGATGTCCTAAATAATCTTGTATCAACCGAGTATCGTTACCACGCTCAGCAAGGTTATATCCACAAGCATGTCTTAACATATGAGGATATATGGGGAGTGGTAGGCTTGCTTGTTGTCCATACCCTCGTAGCAACTGATAGAACCTTTGGCGTGACAGCTGTTTTCCTTGTCGTGATAGAAAAAGCCAAGGTAAGTTATGCCCAGGATAACTTTCTCGCTCTGCCAACCAATGTTGTAATATAATGTTTTCCTCAGGTAATAACGGTTGGCTTGTACTTAACCCCCCCTTTAGGCGCCTAATGTAGATTTTTTTCGATAGGGGGTCGTAATCTGTCACTTTTAATGCTGTTAATTCACTGACTCTGAGCCCATGCACGAATGCCATGCTAACCATGCAATAATCACGGTACGATATCATATCATTTGAAATATTTCTAAGCAGGCACTTGACTTCTTCCCCGGTTAAATACTTACGTTTCATCTTCCCCTCTCACTATTATAATTGATTGCAAGAATAGTCTTAATGAAACGTAACAAAAACAATAATTTTAAAAAGATATTTATTTTTATCTATTTCTAAACCACGATGTGAATCACAAAGTTAAAAAATGTTTACTATAATCACTACTCGCATGACATTTAAATTAATAAAATTAAATGGTGGCAATGTTATAATGGAAGATAATTTTGATTTTTTTAAAAATTTATCAGCCGCGCATAAATGAGAAAAATAAGCAAGCAATAAATACAACACATCTCCAACCTAACATACTGGCTAGTTACGATTTCTCTCTCTCTTCGCTCAAAGTCCGCAGCAAAGACAAAATGTTCGTTACCCCAAACTTCCTCAGCGCAGCAGAACGCTGGGTGTAAATGGTCTTTGGACTGACATGACGGCAACGTGCCTGAAGATAAATAGGTCTATCCTTCAGGCATTGATACAAAGCTTTGTGTTCGTAATACGTCAATAAGGGAGATTCCGGCTGACTGACAAAAGAAGGCACTTTTTTTTCAGCCAATGAGAATACCGTGCTACATAAACTCGACATAGATAGCCGTGAGTCAGTAACCAGAATACTCCTTCCCCCCATAACCGTAATCATGCGATGCACTCTCTCTACATCAAATGATGAGAGCACCACAATCTGATGATAATTGGCTGTGGACAACTGAACTATTTCGCACAATTGCAGTAACAAAACTAATGACTCTCTGGGTGTTGATGGTATACGCACGACTAAATACCGTTCCACAGTGCCGCTTATCGCTTGATGAGGTGTAGACAAAAACGCAGTATTCAGAGCACTGAACGCTATAATTTCCTCGGTGAGTGGCGATTGCCTGAATGCGGAATCTAACCCTATTCGCCCATAACTACAGGCATCAACAAGGGTCACATGCCGACGAATAGAGTCATCACAATCTCGGTACCGTAAAAACAACCGATGCAACGGCTGGCACGCCAACTCTCCGATAGCCCGTGAACGCCTTATATTTGCAACCTCCGGGACAGCGTCAGTGATAACCACCGCGGCGATCTCGTACACCCTATTTTTCGCGCTCTCTTCATGAGTCATTTCCGGACTCATGATAGCGTGTATTTTAATGTGAAATCCCCGTTCCTTCTCCCCCGATGCAGGAGGCAGTCGTTCACATTCAGCATGGGTTCTACCGCTGCCGAGATAACGCATAATCTCCAGTGCACGTCGCGTAGTGATTTGAAATGTCTCACTTATGGCATGACGTGATAACGAGCTTTGCTGCAATAATCCTAAATGAGCGACGGCCAGATAGAGTAGACCGGGGGATAAATGCGACAAACAATCAGGCAAACGGTAGGACTCATGATTCCTCTGACGTAACGTCATATGTTCTGCAGCATTAATCCCGTAAAATCCGTCTTGACTTTTATTCGCGTTTTTATCTTGTAACATAAATCATCTCCGGTCGGTACAGGATTAGAATTGATATCGCACGCCTGTAAACAACGAATGTAATTGTACTTTGGTATGTATGTCACCTCGCCCCTCGTTGATACCATTCTTGGCTGAATAGGTAGTGCTAATATCACCGGCATTTGTAAATACATAACCTACATCGACAGAAACCTGCCTGGTCACCGCCCAAGAAATACCGGTCCCTAAAGCCCATGCCAGGTTAGTGGCGCGATGGCTAAAGTCGCCACTGCTTAATGTCTGCCCCCCAACATTGCTATTATTGGAAACAGTATTACGCACAAATGCCGCACCGATCCCTGCCATTACGTAGGGAGTAAAGTTCCCCCCCACTGTATAGTCATAATAAGTATTCACCATCAACGTACTGGCCCGGGTTGACTGGCGAATATCCGCACTAGCGGGCAAGGGGAAACTCGCCCCCGCCTGGCCGACCCAATGCCCGGTCACTGACGGGTTAAGTGAGAACGACTTATCAGATTTGCCAAAGTGCTGAAAAGCAAACTCAACACGAACCGGTTGTTGCCTAGCATCTACAAAGCGGTAACCTACTGCTACACCTGGTGTAAACACCGTGCGTGAGGTATTTTTAAGGTGAGTAGACGCCATATCGTAAGACCTTTCACCAGCGGTGACGCCGGAACTATTAAGTGCATTTTCTGATGAACGAAACTGTGAAACCCCGACCTTTGCCGTAAGATAAAATCCTGAGGATAGTGTTTCCGCCATAGCACTCGCGGAATTTACTGTAAGCAAGATCCCCGTCAGAATACGAATTATCATAGGAGAACATCCTTTTTAAAAATAATTATTTCGAGATAGGAAGATATAAATATTACCGCCGTCGGCAATGAATCCATTACATTAGCACCATGCTGATAAAACCTATCACTCTGTTTTTTTAAATATCTAAATTATCGCTATTTTAATTAAGACACCCGATTTACCACAATGTTAAACAAGCCCATTATTGCTATAAATACTCCATAGTGAAAGTAGCATCCGCATTCGCGGATCCCGCAGTCACTGCACCGCCTGTAGCAACATATTGCGCGTAAAAAACCAAAGGTACATTCGTCGCATTGCCCGTCAGTTGAGTGGGAATGCTTGTCCCCCCAGGCGGAATGCGGCTACGATTCCGGTCCAGAATAGCAACCCCCACCCGAGATGCCGTACTGCCGGCGTTAAGTTTAAATAACTGGTTGTTATTGGTATCTGGGATACCGTTAAAGGTCACTTTTATGCCGCTCGCCGCCGGGCCACAGTCCACCAGATTAATGGTAAAACGAATAAGCGGTAATGGTTGTGGCGTTTCCACAAACTGTTTTACCGCCCAGGTTCCCAAGTTGACTGTTTGGTTGGCAGAGCCTGCACTGACAGAGCACGCATTGGAAACCAAAGTTGCACGCATTATCAGGTTGATTTGCCCCAAATCAGCCAATGCCTGAGGCGAAACGCTCATACCCGATAAAAGTATCAGCAACAGTCCGGAAAGGCGTGCCTTGTTCACTCTCTGGTCATGCAAACGTTCAGTAAATACCGCCATACTCTCAATCTCCGTTAACTCAGGCGAAATCAATACGCAAATAAGCCTGTGAAGTCACCGTTCCTTCACTCGGTTTATTCCCTGTAACGCTAACCGGATATATACGGATAGTGACATTGGCACCAGAACTGCTGTTCAGCATAAAGGGAATAACGCTGGACAGACTATTAGGCGTCAACATATTTCCGCTGCTATCTTCAACCACGAACCCAACGTCGTTGTTATCTGAAACCACAGCTCTCCCTGAAACCTTATCGGCCTGCAAACGCATTTCCATTGCAGTGCTGGAGGCGATATTGTCGCAGTTAATAGTGATATTTCTGGTAATGGCGTTTACCCCATCAGGTTTGGCACCTGCTGCTTTAAAAGCAGCAGAAGATATATTACCAAAATCAACATTGACTATCTGACCGGCATTCAGCGTGCAGGTCTGCGGAACGGTAATATTAACGTCAACATATATCCTCTGTAGGATGACCTGCTTGGATGAACACCCTAGTGGCTGACACCGACCAAGCTCAGCTAAAAGTATTCTTTTTATATATGTACCAGAGACTATTTTTTTATCCACCCTCAATCTAACTTGTAATTCCGAGGGAGGATTCCTTGTTTCTTCTCCTTCTTTAAAAACCTTTAGCTCGCCAGTGCCCGGACTTACAATGTGGTTATTGCTTGGCGTATATCGTCCATTCCGCCTCAACGCCAGGGAAATATAATCATCAATTCTGATAAAGGTCCAGTCAGATTGAGAAGTATCCGGGGCCGCAACGGGTTGTCCGAGATAGGAAATCCATTGCATTTCAGTTCCAGCATTATGCCGAAGTCGCTTCTCAGGAATAACAATCGGACTACTATCAATAGTTGCCCCAACAACGTTCCCACTCGAAGAAATATGCTTATTAATATAGTTTTGTAAATCACCACACCCTGAGATACAACTCACTGCGCGGGCCCCATTAGCGCAGAGCATTAATAGCAATACCGCGTATTTAAACATAACACCTCCCCTTGCTCATGCTGACCAGCACAAACAGCGATAATATTTCACGTCTTACATTATTGGATTATTGGCATCCAACTCGTGCATAACTGATGCCCGCTCCAGTGCTGCCTTCCGCCAATTTGTAACTCACTGAACACTGTTGCCCTGCGGCCTGCCCCCAGGCTACTTTCAGGTTGCCCTGTGGCGAAAGACCGGACATAAACACCTGGCCGTTATCCCCCACGATGCTACCGCGTCCTGCTTCGTCACTGACCGTGGCACCAAAAGGAACCGGCTTGCCGTTACGCTGTGTCAGCGTTAGCCTAGCCCTAACACCAATGCGGGTATCAAAACTAGCCCTGACTAATGCACCCTGCG
Organism: Serratia sp. S4; assembly: GCF_000347995.1. Taxonomy (NCBI): domain Bacteria; kingdom Pseudomonadati; phylum Pseudomonadota; class Gammaproteobacteria; order Enterobacterales; family Yersiniaceae; genus Serratia; species Serratia sp. S4. The sequence continues at coordinate 98,417 of NZ_KB661120.1, read as the reverse complement.
TCGGGACCACGTTCAGCACGGCATCATCCAGATCGGCATTGTCCTTCAACGTGGCGGTATCCAACGAAATGCGGTTTGCACGGTATGTCGTAGCGTAAGGCACCACTGCATAACCCCGCCAGTCGGTACTGACGCCGGTAGCATTCTGAACGCGAACCCCTTCGGCTCCTGGCGCTTTCACCAACACGTTAGTATCGCCCAGAGGTTGCCCCAGCGTCACACCGTCCGCATGTGCCACTATCCCTCCGCTCAGGCCATAGTTAACCTGTTGCCAGTCTTTGCCGTAGCTGTATCCCAGATTACTGTTGCCATACCGCCCTTGATAACTCAGGCTGGCCGTGCCCGATGCCCCTTCACCTTGGGTGGCATAACCCTGCTGTACGCTATAGTTCAGGTTATTGTCCGCAAGCAAGGTCCCGCTAATTCCCGCCTGCTGTGAGACCCTGCTGTTCGCATCGTGCGTGGCTGAGTAGGTCGCGTATGCGGTGTTTCCCGAGTTGGTGATATCCCTCGCCTTTCCGCCACCGGTCAACCAACGGTTGAGCGGCACGGAGATATTAAATGCCAGCCGCTTGTCGGTACCCTGCAGGCCGGGGCTCCGGTTCCACGACCAGTTAAGTCCGTAACTGATATCGTCCCAGTTGCCGTTGTATCCCACCTGCCAAAGCTGATCGGTATCATCGGTACGCCAGTACGTCTGTCGGCTGCCGGTCAGATACAACGAACCACTGGTCCCCACCTGCTGGCTGATATTGACCTGAACTCGCCCTTTCTTGGAGTAGTAAAGATTGTGATAGTCCAAAATTTCAGGTTCCGTTTGCACCGGCCCATCCTGCGTCTTCAGACGGTATCCCTGCATTTGCCGGTAACTGGTCTCATTCAGCGTGTAGAAGCCTTGTGTGGAATAGCGATAGCCAAGCAACTGAAAGTTGGTCCCTACATCATTCAACGACTTCGCATACAAAAATCGCATTGACTGGCCTTCACTGCGGCTGTCATCTGGCAGCACGCTGTTGGCGTGGGTAACGTCCGCCGACACGGCCCCCCAACTTCCCAGGTTTTTACCCGCACCGAACGCCAAAGCACGATAATTATCCGATAGCTGCGAACCTCCATATAGAGTCACGCCCGCGGGTAAACCCAACATCATCGTTCCCTGCCAGAAATCAGGTTCATCCTGGAGAGTGGACGCCGAACGGTACTGACCCGCCGTCAGCGCATACTTGATTCGGCCTTCGCGCTGAAGGATAGGGACTGCGGAATACGGGACAGTGAACTGATTGGTGCTGCCATTATTCTCTTTCACCGTCACCTGCAGGTCACCACTGGTAGATGTTGGATAAAGATCTGTAATTTCAAAAGCACCTGGTGGCACATAAGTTTGATAAATGACATAGCCGTTCTGTTTAATGGTCACCTGCGCATTGCTGTTTGCTACACCACGTACCGTCGGCGCAAAACCGCGCATACTGTCCGGCAACATATTGTCATCACTGGCTAACTGAACGCCCCGGAATCCCAGGCTGTCGAAAATCTCACTGCCGGTAAAGCTATCTCCCAAAGTTAATGAACTCTTCAATGGAACAATGCTACGTTGCAGGTAGGTGCTCACATTTTTCCAGTCGTTATTGCTGTAATTCCCGCCTGTGCTGTAGTTCCAGGTGCTGTTATTACGCAATCGCCACGCCCCCAGATTCACCCCGCTATTCAGGTTCAGGAAGTAGCTGTTATACCGCGCACCATTGGCCGCAGTGAGGCTGTTACTGCCCGAAAAGTTGTAGTTCAACAAACCTGCCGTAATGCCGTTATCCCATTGCTCCGGTGGGATATAACCGCGGATATTGTTCTTCAACGCAGCCTGCGGAACGCTGATGTAAAGGCGCTGATTGTCAAAATCAAACCGGGTCTCAGCCTTGTCGAGCGCAGCAGGCAGGTTGGCACATTGCCCTTCGGTCAGCATATTCAGCGCCGGAAATATCGAAACGTTGACGCTTTGCTTTTCCAGCCAACTGCGGCTCAAGCAGGGTGACAACCCTGTGTCGTCTTTACGTTGTTCGGTAGCTGTTTTTAACGCATCGAATTTCATATCCTGTGTGCCGATATATTCATCGTTCAGATATACCTCAACACGATACATACCGGACGGTTGCCCTTCCCCTTTTTCAAAGCGGGAGAGATCAGCCACATTCGTCGCATCACTTGATAAAAACGATGGGTTAAAGTAAACGTCCGCGCTCGCCATGCCGGAAGTCAATATTAAGCTCCCTACCACGGTTATGCGCGGCAGCAGAAATAAATTTACCCCTACCGAATTTTTCTTGAAATGTTCTGGCAGTTTTAAATACTGCATAGTTTTCTCCTTGAACATCCGAAGACAAAGCTCGCTATAGATAATGCGCATCAAATGACATCGGAATTAATCCAGATTATTTATTCAAGCAATGCTGATAAAGGATCACATCAATTCAACTGCACGCTGCTCTTGGGAGTATTGGCACCATAATCGTTAATCGTTTGGTAAGTAAATACGCCTGACACACCGTCAAATAATGGCACTTGCGCACTTGATTTTGGCGAGACCATTTTACTGGTCGATTTTAAATTTTTCCCACCCATCGTCATATTCACCAGCGTAACGTAAAATGGTGACGGATTGTTGATATTTAAGGTATTACCACTGCGTGTAATTTTCAACATATCAGGCGCATCTGCAGATTTTTCGGCAAGTTCTGCCGGACGGACGAACATTTTAATGCGTGCCAATACAGCTATCTGCAATACGTTTTTATCTTTGACATCATTGCGATCTAATGCTGGAATAGCTTTGCTATTCAGCCAATACAGCGTTTCCCTGTCCTCAGGTAATTTCCCGCCGCTGTATATAATACGCAGTGTATTTTCACTTTTTGGTTTACTGACAAATAATGGCGGCGTGATGATAAAATCATCCGTTTTCTTTCCCGCCTCATTTTCAATCCAAGTCTGTATTAGGAATCGGTTATTTTTATCACTGTTATTAATCGACAAAGAAGTCTGCTTGGCATCAGCCGGATAAATAACTCGTGTAGACCCCAGCGCAATACCACCGGCCCAAGATAATGTCGGCGTAATCATGGCCATCGAAAAAATTATCACGCTAAATATTTTTTTCAAAAGTTGAGTATTTGACACACAAACCTCACCATTATTCAGAATAAGGTTAAAAGAAAATAAGTTTATCTGGCGTTTATTGATACGTCAGCGCGAACCACGTTGAAGCATCTGCGTTTCCCCCGACTACCTGTCGGGAGGTGGCACGGTATCGCGCCATAAAGCGCAGAATATTCTCACCCTCGTGCAAGTTCGCCCAGGAAAGCGGAGCCGTATTGGGCAAAATAATATCGCCTTTGTAGTCAAACAGGGCTAATCCTACGCCGCTGGCTGCATTTTCGCCTTCACCCGCTTTAAGTACCTGCGGATCTTTTCCGTCCGTAACGCCAAAGAATGTGATTCCCACGGTATTGCTAACCGCGGTGCTGCATTCAGTTAATCGAATAATAAATTCAATCGGCGGCGCGTAACTGCCAAGATCGCCAAACTGATTACTGCTAAGCGGCCCCATATCGATAACCTGGTTAGCGCTTTCAGTAGAAACCGAGCAAGCCGCAGCGGTCAGAACCCCCCTTAAATGGACCCTTCCGCCATCAATGATAACGTGATGCCGGTTGCCTGCCATGGCCGTACCGCCCGCTATAATTAGCAGAGCCAGAACGGCGCTTATCTGCTTGATATACAATTTTGCCTCCTGCATGTTACTGAATGGCCGCCAAAATCGGCGGCCATAACGGTCAACAGAGACGGTTTATTAGTTATACTGCATGGTAAAAGTAGCATCGGCGTTAGCCTGGCCAGGCGTTACGGCCGCTGCTACTGATTTATAACGCGCATTAAAGGCAAGAACGTTGGCGCCATCAATCAGTTTCTGTGCATTTGAGAAATTCGCGCCATCAGGCTTAAGTACCTGGCCGATACGGTCAGAAATTTCGATCCCCACGCCGGAAGCAGTACCTGAAGCACCGCCACTGGTGTTACTTACCGTAAGAACGGTTGGATCAGTGGCATCTGCACTACCGCTAAATGCGGTAGAGGCCTGTGTAGAAACAGTGGTATCGCAATCTTCAAGTTTAATCGTGAACGGAACAGCATTGGAGCGGGTCCCTACACCGGTGAAATGCGCAGTACGGTACTGACCCATATTCACCGTCTGGTTAGTCGAGTCCGCGCTGACAGCGCAAGCTGCATTGACAATTTGACCGGTGAAATGAACGGTACCGCCGGTGACGATTGCGGCAGAAGCCATAGTGCCAGCTGACAGCAAAGCTAACCCCAGAACCGATTTAAAAACACGCTGCTTGTTTAACATACGTAAAGTGCTCCTTACTTAAACCCAGTTAATTTCAATATAAAATCGACGACACCGCGCCGTATTCCCCTGTCTCAAGACGAATAACATCGTCCGCTACCCGGAGGTTTAGGTAGCACTCCAGTTTGTCAATTAGGACCATTTTGACAAACCGGAGGATTTGCCGATTTTTTTACTAATAACAGCAGTTTTTATGGAATTTAAAGTTAACTAACCAAGATTAACTATTCAAAAAAACCAAAAATGAGAGAGAGGATAACAACAGAAATGAGTTTGCAAAGATGTATGAAATGACGTACATCATTTGCGCCAAAGCGAGGGAGGCAACGTGTAAAAACGTAGATTATCTTTTTTTTACTTACCTAACAATAAGTTAAAAAAATACCGGCAGTGTGTAAATAAATATTGCACAATGTGAAAAGCCATATTAAACTTGATTTGACAGTTTGGTCCTAAGTGTCTATCTCGCGGCCTGACTTTCCCATGCCATACGCCTTCGAATCTTTCAGCATTGCTAGCCGTATAGGCTACTGTATGTCTAATATTCCGATGCCCTAAATAATCTTGTATAAGTCTTGTATCAATCCCCCTGTCAGCCAAAGCAAACCCGCACGCATGCCGCAACATGTGCGGATGCGAGACAACGGTAATATTCGCTTGCTCCCCTAATTGATTGATTATCTGATAGACACGTTGCCGGGACAAAGGCTTACCTTCCCGTGAAAGAAATAGCCAATCACTCTCCGCACCTTGCAACTGCTTCCGTACTTTCAACCAAGCACGTATAGCGCGGATTTCATTGCCGAGTAAAGGATGATTGGTACTAAGTCCATTTTTCAAGCGCCGGATGTACAAACTTTTCGCTTGCAAATCCATATCCGATAAGCGTAATTGGCAGGCTTCACTGACACGAAAACCATGTATATAGCTCATATATATCAGGCAGTAATCCCGCTCTGGATTACTGCCTTCCTTCGAACGTAACAGTAGTCTTTCCACCTCAGACTGCGTTAAATATTTTCGTTGATTCATACTACCTCTCAAAATGTCAAAAAATCGAACTTCACGCGCACCATCATAGATGAGGGTTGATTATAGAAATGAGTGTAGCTTCGCATCCTAATTCAACTGCATAAATTAATGCTCAACCCTATAAATGATAAAATTCCGCACTTATCATAAAAAAACCATCAAATTATATGATAGGTGTTATTTTTTATCTTGCTAATAATTTAAACGCGACAGTGAAATTCAACTCACATGGCAAACCCTACTTATAGTTAAAAACCGCACGGTCTCTCGGTTGTCCCCATGCTAAGATTTCTCGTTTCAACTCATTCTCGTTAAAGTTATTTCAACCTGTATGATATGGTAAAAAATTCCTTATCCATTTTTTTGGCGTGAGCATCGAGATAAAAACAGCTTCGTATCTACAACTAGTTTAAAGTTTATCAACTGTATTAATGAATCATTGAACATAGTACACATTCATTATTTATACATCTAAGATACCTGACCATTAACTACATATTTTTAATATATTTATAAGATCACCACCGCTAAATTAAAAAATTATTAGTCATCCAATGATAAATTAATTTATCTGGTAGACATTTACCAACATACTATTATCCATACCAATCAATGAGATAACACACCAACATTATATACCCACTAAAATAAAACATAAAACAACGCTATTTAACCAACAGACTTAAAATTGCACTCTTTAAAAAACACCAGAAAGCGTTGACATCAACATAAATAAAAAATGACTAACATAGTTATGTCCATTAGTTTTATGTCGCTGTTATAACCATTTATTGTCACAATAATCCGTAAACAATATAAAAAAAGGTCCCTAATAATGGGACCTGTATGAGAACAAAAACAGGCCAAAGCCGGTTCTACCAGTATTTTATTATAATATCAGCTGCAATTCTGTCTTCATGAATCCCTAGTGTTGCCATGTGTCTTTTGTTCACTGCCACTATAGGCAACCTCATCAGCAGGCGTCCAATGGGTTCGGCAGATCAATAATCGCTGATTGATCGGCCACACCGATCGTCAACGCCGCATCATGCGCTATCGCACTTGGGCAACCAATCCACCTCACACTCTTCACTCAACGTCAGGTTGGTTTGCATACCCTGATTGGTTCTGCGTTTAAGCAATGTCAGCTCATGCTCCCTGAGCGTTTGTGGTACGGCTAACCCGAAGGAGGTCAGGTTCATCGTATTTTGATGCCCGCGTGCCTCCATAAAGGACAGGTAGGCGTGATAGAGATAACGGCGCGGATTGGCCGGTCTGATATTGCCGTTCCCCATTAACATGCCCACCGGGGTACTCAGGGTTGTCAGGTAGCCGCAGAAGTCCATTAACGGGTCGGACTGACGTTTGACGGCTAATGCTTCCTCTGAACTCTGCTGCGCCTGCAGTAACTCACGCGCATCGTTCGGGTTGGCAAAGTGTTGCATCAGGTGTCGAACAATCACCGCCAACTCCCCACTGACTTTCTCCAACAGCTGCGGGTCACGTTCCTTCGCCGGTATCGCTTCGGGAAACGTGATAATCACCCGACGACGCGAGACACCGCCGCTGCGGTCACTGAAGCGCATCGGGTTGTTATTCACCGCCAAAATCACGGCCGGGATATAGGTAGAGTAGGCATCGCGGTATTTCGGGTCGATAGCCACCGCATCCCCCCCAGTGATGGCCTTAATGCCCGCACCGTCACCGCTCCATTTCTCCTGGTCGGGCAGAATAATCAGTGAGAACCCCACCACAGAAGCACGTTCACGCGCCGATTCAAGGTTGTCGATGGTCGCGGAGGTGGTGTTGTCCGCACCTGCCAGCAAGCGGGCAATGGAGGCCATCACGCTTTTACCACTGCCACCGGGGCCGGTCACCTCCAGGAACAGTTGCCAGTCGTACCGGTTTCCCAGCACCATAAACAGCGCCGCCAGAATGCGTTCCTGCTTGTCGTGGCTCTTCCCGGCAGCCCGCGTCAGCCACTGCCAGAAATGCGGCGCATGGTCGGCCAGGTTTTCTCCCGTGCGCGGCGGCGTGTAGTCCACGCTGTTGACGGTGCGCAGCCAGTGTTCTTTTCGGTGTGCGCTGAATTGTCCGCTGGCGGTATCAAACACCCCATTACGAAAGCCTATCAGGCGTCTCACCGGTTCGCCCATCTGCGGCACCATCAGCTTGAGCGTATCCAGAATGCTGTTGATACCCGCCGCCGAGAACGGCGCACGGACCTTCTGAAAGAGCGCGGCAATCTCCCGGCTAAGTTGCCGATGGGGCAGTACTTGCCAGGCCCCCTTCGTATAGCGACACAGTTCCTCACCGACTAACGGCACCGCCAGGGTATTGCCATAATGTTCAGCCAACAGTTCTGCCTTTTCACTGGCGCTCATGGCTTTCAGGTCCGCATCGCTGAGCGTATCAAACGGGCTGGGCTGCTGGGGCTGGCTGAAAGCCGTCAATTGTGCGAGCGCGGCCAGCTTGCCCTGTTGCAGGTAAATGTCGTTCCAGTCACCAGTTTCTGGCGGTAACGCCGGTTTGCCGCCGCTCAATTGGGCGGCCTCTGCTGCCCGGGTCTGGCCGGTGCCGTTCTCGTCATTATCGGCTGCCAGCAGCAACACCGAATCAGGGTAACGGGTGCGCAGCTGTTGCGCCATCGCGGGCAGGTTATTGGCACTGAGAGCCACGCAGACACTTTCCCCTGTCAGGTAGTGCACCGTCAGGCCGGTGGCATAGCCCTCAGTCAGCCAGATAACGTCAGTATTCTGGCCGGACAGGAAATGACAGGCGTCTTTCACCTGCCCCCCGGCCAGCGTGCGCTTGTCGCCTGCGGTGTTAATCAACTGGACGTTGACCACCTCACCAGTGCTGTCGGTCAGGGGTAACAGCAGGTCGCCGGGCTGGTAAGTGATGCCGCCCACGCGCAGTGACGGCCCCTGTAATGTCAGGGTGTCGGTGTCCGGCCAGCCTTTGGCGGTCAGGTAGGCATTCCCCGCTTGTTGCCGGGCGCTGGCAAATAGCTGTCTGGCCTGCTGTGCTGAGTTATTTCGCACCTGCGCTTTGTCCTGCTGTTCCTGTTGAAGGTTCTGCTCCGGCCATACGGGTTCGATTTGCCCACCCAATACCCCGGCCACCTTCACAGCGGCCTCTTTGGCGGTCACGGCCAGTGCTTTCTCAACCAGATTCAGACCATCGCCACTGCCGCACTGGTTACAGAACCAGGTACCACGCCCCTGTTGGTTATCAAAGCGAAAGCGGTCTTTGCCGCCGCAGGCCGGGCACGGCTGGGGTTTGCCGTTGGCCTGCAGGGCAATGCCAAGGGCCGGGAGTATCACCGGCCAGTGGCCGGTGGCGGTGCGTACGGTCTGTGAAACGAAATGGGCGTTCATCGTCTTGTTCTCCCTTAATGCACGGTAGCGTGGCTGGCAGTTGCCATATGGTCGCAGCACAGCTCGTCCATCAGCTTTTGCCCCAGTACGGTCAGGCGCGGTGGTGCCACCAACACATCCGGCTGCACCATATCGCTGAGCATGGTGCACGCCATGTCCATGCCCGCTACTGCGCCGTGCTGTTGCACAAAGTACCCTTCCAGGCGCAGGGCAATCAGCATCTGCAGTTCGTCCAGCGTGTAGCCGAGGCTCACCCGGTATAAGGCGCAGCTGTCACTATAGGCCTGTGCCACGGCGCGACGGAAAACGGCGGTACGGACTTCAATCGGTAAACAGGATTGGGTACTCATGCGGCGGGTGCCTCCATACTGGCAAGAAGTTGGGGTTCACAGGTGTTGACGACGTGGCCGAGCTGGTCAGTCAGCACGGCGATGACGGAGGCGAAAGCCGCCTGTTGAAAGCCGTCGGGGCGTTGTCCGCTCAGGTCAAGGCTGTCCAGCATGTCAAGGAACAGCACGCCGGTAGAATGCGCGTGCTGGAGACGCAGGAAATCCGCATGCGGAATGGCGTAATGGGTTTCACTGTGGAAACGGGCGGCCAGCGTATTCATGCCACCCCCTGTACGGGCAGGCGACCGGCAAATGCCAGAATGTAGTCACGTGACAGCAGGCGACGGGCGCTGTGTTCGGAGTCCGCCACAGTGCGTAGCATGCACGGGGTTGCCGTCAGGGCAGTACGGTGAATGGCCGCAAACAGGAAACAGAATTTGGGGTGAGTCGGGGTAAGGATAGTAGCCATGGTGGCAGCCTCCATTGAGTAATGGTTATTGCTACCACCGAAGTTCCTACGCTTATGGGTGGTAGCCCAGACGGGGGTAGGAATACCGGCCTCAATGGATACCGGCCAGCCCGAAGGCTGCCCCGCCTGAGCCACCATTGTTTGATAGCCACAGTAGCATAGAAACCACTGTGCAAAAAATGAGCGCGCTAAGGCCGCGACATAAAAAAACACGCAAGGCGCGTGTTGTGTCGCCATTGAGTAACACGGGTTCCTACGCCCGGCTGCCGATTGTGCGACAGCAGGAGGACTATAGCGCAGGGCCGGACATGGGAGCAAGCCGTAAGACGCCCCCGGACGTTCAATTGATCGCATAGTGATCAATGACCGGTTTGCAGGTCGTGGTGGGTACGGACTGCCGCTTCGGTCAAAGGTACCGGCCCGGCGTAAAACAGGTGCGGTTCGGCCTGGCGACGGGTTAAACGGATAACACCATGTTTAGTGCTGCGGTGTTCCGGTAAGACAATATCCGGGTGCTGGCGTTGCAGCAGGATAGCTTCGGCCACAAACAGCGCGTCGTTATCGTTCAGGGTAAAGCTCTGTCGGCCCAGGGTTAACTGCATCATGCTGTGGCCCCCTGATGACGATTGGCAATGCGCTCATCCATCCACTGCTCCACTTCGGAGGCCAGCCAGGCGACGTTTTTGCCGCCCAGCGAGATTTGGGCCGGAAACTGCTTGCGGGTCATCATTTCGTAAACGGTAGAGCGTGACAGGCCAGTGGTGTAAAGCACTTCCGGCAGACGAATAAAGCGTTCGCGTGGGATGTAATCACTGTGCACAACAGGGGAAGGTGTGGCGTTAACGGGGCGGGAAACTGAAAGCATGTATAGCTACCTCTTTGTGTCCGGTCAGCTCTGGCCGGGACTGTGTGAACTCTGGTAGCGCCCTATTATGTGAATATTTTGGGGGTTGGCAACAAGGGGATGTTGTGTGGTGGCAGAGCTTTTGTGCTTGTTTTTCAATCGAATGGGAACATTGGTTAATATTGACCATTATTGACAATCGTTGGCAACACCACAGAAAAGAATAAGCAATGAATAAGAGTTTATTAATAGGTAAAAGAAGGCTAAAGGAGCAACCACAGGCTAGCCAGAGAAAAGGGCCTTTTTCGTGGGGTGAACAGCAGTGAATACTGAGTGACGAGTTTAAAACGTACTAATCACGATTTAATTTATTGATTTAACTGTCTTTTTTACTTAAGTGAACAGTGGTGAAGAGTTTATATAAGAACTAAAATCTCAATAGTGATCTTTCAGCCTGCTTTTAGAGCGGTTATCCAATGGAAAAATCATCCGTGATAAACAACGGTACTGCACGGCAGTCAGAAGATGAGATTCGCCCAGGCTAAACGAGCGCCGTGATGGGATGACCAGGCCCACCGCCATACCGATGTTGCTACTCCCTACTCTCCCCCGAAAACAGCCTTTTTCCTGGCTAGCCTGTGTCAAATGGCGCGTGCATGCATAGGGTGCATGATTTTGCATGCAATAAAATGCACTTTTTACACCCTTCCGCACCAGTACTGGCACGGTTTACAGCCCGTTATGCACCTGCATGAAAAGCGACACATAAAGCGGGCAGGCGAGGCGGGGAGAGTATTGCGCGCATAGGGGTTTGAGCGACTTTTAGCTTTGTGCATCAGCGCCTCGCCACGTCATCTATTTATTGCTATTTAACTCAGCAAGGTGCTGGCACTATCGTGCCGTGACAGGCCACTGAGTGCGCTTCTTTTTGATGCATGAGTGGAGTTCGCGGCAAAGTTGAATGGTTACGCAGATTGAAGATTGATAGCCAAAATAACGTTACTATCTTATAAAGCATGCACATGTAAAAGCTGCATGAAAATCGAAAAATGAAACGGCAGGCTAGTTTGTTAATTATTTCGCGCACCATAAAAACTATTTATTCACCTCAACTGCAACCAATTGTCCTATAGCTAACGCTGCTATTTCACGGAGAAGATTCTTCCTTTGCTCTTCATTATCAGTGTTTGAAAGGAGAGTGGCATATTGAAATATTTGATTGTTTGCAGTTACTGCTTGATCATATCCCGCAAATTCATAGAAACGATTTAATCCACATATTGCTATTGTTTTCTCTCCTTTTTTTGTTTTAGATACATAAAACTCTCCGGGCTTTATCGCCTCTATATGCTCTTGATAATCATCGAAATGAGGATGAACAATGGCATAATCCATTGAATTAGATGGGAGCCTTTTTCGTGCCTTGCTATTTGTAACTTTATTAGCCCCTTTTCGCTGATTACATTCAGGACAAGAAACACAAAGGTTTTTCGGCTCGAACATAAATTCATGAACTGATTCTCTTGAGACAACATGTTCCACATCCCAAACTCGTCCATTATTACTTTTAAATATCTGCCTGCAATAAATGCATGTATGGTGTTGTTCTTTTATATAAAAATCCTTAATTTCTTTCCTTATAAACTCCAAATCATTATCTGACCAACTCCCTCCACAAAAATCGACATCTTGCAGCTTCTCACTTATTTTTTTAATTGCTTTATTAGAATAATTAATTGCTCGCATCTCTTCATAATCTCCCTGCGATCTCAATTGCAAGATCAATCAACTTTCTCACACTATCTTCCTGCTCGATTTTCTCTCTATTCTTCTTTAATAGTTCTAAATCCTGATAGTATTCTTTATAAATAAATGTACCGTTAGATAATGCTGACAGAATGTTAATAGACACCCGTTTTAAGTATTCATTCTCAATACCAGGCGCATCAAATAGAGTAGCCAATTGAAAATCAGCTGATTTATTCATGAAATTACTGGAGGGTATTACATCTTCACTTTCCATAATGGAAACAAAGCAGTTATCAGTTTTTAAATTAGATACAATCTGTGGAGAGTGTGTAGCAATTACAAAATGACACCCTTTAATATGAGAAAACGCATCCATTAATAGGTGAATATAGGTTTCTTGCCATTCGGGGTGCAAACTTATCTCAGGTTCATCTATCAATACTAAAGAGTTATCCTCTATACTTGCGGCAATTCCTAAAATATTTAAAAGAATACATTGTTGCCCTGAGCTAGCATCATTGATGCTAAAACTTTCTGTAGAATTTTCCCACCATTGCCATCCATCCTGTGATCTATTAGTTTTTCTAGAAACAATGACATCATGTATATTAAGGATTCCAATATCCGAAAGAACTTTGATACTTGTTAGAAAAGACTTCATTTTTTTATTCATTTTCAATGAATAAAAGTGCACATTGAAAATTATTATCCTAGAGTCTTCATCTTTTCCACAATATTCACTTAGGGTAACAAAGGCATCTCTTAATTTTGTATAACTAATATCATACTTACTTTGCAGATATGACAACTCTTTTTGCGATGCAGATGATACATAACTCATGAATTCTCTATCAGTCATTCCTGAAAGATTCCTCATGAATTTATTTATTCCATGTTTCAACCTGAAGTGAAGTTCAAAATCAGATTCAAACCCTAAAAAGCCCAATAACTTCACAATAGTATATTTATTTTCACTTAAATAAGTATCAGCTACAGAGAAGAATAACTTTTCCACAAGCAATAATAGAGCTTTATTCTTCGAGTTATCATCCAACCCATAATAATTGTAGAAATTAGCTGAGCCATCACTACCAGAGAAATAAACACTTTTTCGAGGGAACTTATCGAATGGGCTAGTTGACGCTGCTATTATTTTTTTAGGACACACCATATCCCTATCGAAAGAAGACATAATACTTCTACCATGAATTTCTATTTTCACATCACTTCCCATTGAGGATATTGAAAGTGAGGAATAGTGCTCATCTTGTTTATATTGGCTTAGCGTACCTATATCTCTTTTAAGCAATTTATTACCAACATAAATTGAGCATAAAGTATTGGTTATTATGCTCAATACCCTGCTTTTCCCTGACCCATTCTTCCCAATAAGGACAGTGTATAAATTATCATTATTACTATCAACATCGTTATAAAAAGGAATAGACATCCCTTCAAAATTCACATACCGAATCCTAAAGCTCATACGCAATCCTTTGGGATCGTATTATCTGAATACCATTGCAACATATCCCTGCGTTTTTCCAAATATTGAGCATGATTATAAGTACCTCGAATGCCATTTTTATCCACATGAGCAAGTTGCATCTCAATCCATGCGGAATCAAACCCTTGTTCATGTAGGATAGTGGACATCGTATGCCTGAAACCGTGACCGGTGGCACGCCCCTTATATCCCAGCAGCTCTATAACCTGATTCACACTTTCCTTACTTATAGGCTTTCTGCGGTTGTTTCGTCCAATGAAAATGTAAGGATAGTGACCGGTGATCGGTTGTAGCTGTTTGAACAGCTCAATCACCTGAGTAGAGAGCGGCACCATATGGGGGCGGCGCATTTTCATGCGTTCTGCAGGGATCTCCCAGATGGCACGTTCAAGATCGATCTCATCCCATGCGGCAAAGCGCATTTCTTGCGTGCGCACGCCGGTCAGCATAACGATCTTCGCTGCATTCTTAGTGATGATGCTACCGGTATACCCTTCTAAGTCCTTAACAAAATAAGGTAGTTCCTCGGCAGAAAGGAACGGATGGTGCTTTTGCTTGGGCACGGCTAATGCGCTGGCGAGATCTGGGGCTGGGTTATATTCCGCCCTACCGGTAATAATCGCGTAGCGGAAGACCTCCCCACATCGCTGGCGAACCTTACGGGTCTTCTCCAATGCCCCACGCTTCTCAATCCGCCGCAGCACTTCCAGTAGCTCTAAGGGCTTAATTTCGGCAATGGGACGTTGACCAATATACGGAAACACATCCTGCTCAAAGGTGCGCATGATTTCTTCTCTGTAAGCCAGAGTCCACCGGTCAGCCTTGTTCGTGTGCCATTCACGGCTAATCGCTTCAAACGAGTTCTCGAAAGAAAGTTTCTGAGCGAGCTTTTGCGCCTTTTTATCTGCCACTGGGTCAATGCCATTCACAACCTGCTTACGGGCTTCCCCGCGCTTTTCTCGCGCCTCAGCCAACGTTACCAAGGGGTAGGTGCCAAAGGACATCAACTTGGCTTTTCCAGCGTAGCGATAGCGAAAACGCCAGCCTTTACTGCCGTCAGTATTGATAAGAAGGGACAAGCCTTGACCATCGTTGAGGGTATAGGGCTTTTCTTGCGGTTTGGAACGTCGGATTTGTATGTCAGTTAGGAGCATGTGTATAAGTGGATTCTGTGTATAAAAAATCTATACGCATCACTATACACATTTTTCACGGATTCAGGCAGTCATGTACGGACTTATACGGACAAAAAACCGAATCAATGCATTGATTTAATGGGTTTTTATGGACATTACGGGAGCTGTCAGGACAAGCATTGGCGGAAGATCACAGGAGTCGAACCTGCCCAGGACCGCTGGCGGCCCCAACCGGATTTGAAGTCCGGCCGCCCCACCGGGGACGAGGATCTTCCTTCGGGAACAGGAAGCAAGGGGCTGATTATAGCGCAGTTTACCCTTGGCGCTAAGAGGGAAATAGCGCTAGCCCCCGGCACTATGCCGGAGGCAGGCAGGGTTAAGGTTTCAACAGTTCCTTCACGTCCAGCAGGATAAACTCGTTGTCATCCGCCACGTTCGGCTGACGGCTGGAGGAGAACGGGAAGTTATTATCATTGCCGACGATGATATGGCTGCCATCCACCACGTCCACGTTTTCAATGGTGAAAAACGGGAATGTCAGCACGCCGTTGTTCAGCGGTTTGCGCGCCAATTTGTTCGGGTCCTGAATGTTCATCAGGTCAATATAGGCCAATTTATCGACCGGTTTACCGACGTTGTCGTCAGAAAAGGCAATTTTATATACTCGTTTAAACTTCGCCACCTGACTGAAGCAGTTGTCTGTGGGGGCACCCGCAGCGCAGGCTTGGTCCGCCGTGCCTTCGTTATTATCGCGCTCGATCACCAGGCCATGAGTGGCGTCGATCATATTAAAATCGCCGATGGCGTTCTGGTTGTCTTCCAACACGTATTGCCAACTGCGCCCGGTCCAGGCCTGTTGTTTCACGTCAAATTCCAGCACCCGCAGGTAGCGTTTGCCATCGATGTTCTCGAATTTTTCACCGTCCCACAGCGCGCCTTCCAGCAACGGGTACAATTTGCTGCCGTCCGGTGATGCCGCCATGCCCTCAAAACCCTTGGAACGTGCCACCTGGAAGTTCTGTTTGCCATCCGGTGCGCCCGGCAGGGTCAGCGTCGGGTTATCCGGCGACTTCACCACCTTGCCGTCGACCTTGGTATCGAACACCGCCAATACCTTACCGTTTAGATCGGCCTTAATCAGATAGGGGCCAAACTCATCGCCAATCCACAGGGCATTATCGGCAAACTGGAAGCTTTCCGGGTCAAAATCGCTGCCGGTCAGGTAACGTTTATCGGTGCTCTCATTGATGATATGGAAGGGGACATTTTTGTCCGGATCGTGCAGAAACACCGTTTTCAGCGGCGTCACCGTGCCGTTGTCAAAGTCGATTTTGTAGTGATTGAGGTACAGCATGGCGTCCGGCGAATTGGCCTTGCTGCCAAAACCATTGTCGGTCAGCACCCAGTAGGTACCGTCGGGCATATGTTTGATGCCGGAATGGCCCTGCAGCGGCTGCCCGTTGATCGGCAGGCCAATACCGGTCATGCGATCGGCGGATTTACCCGCCACGCTGCCCAGTTCGGTCACGCGTTTGCCGCTGGTGTATTTACCGCTTTGCTGTAAATCGGCGGGGGCATCCTGCGGTGCGGCAACGTTGGATTTCACCGCCAGTGACGCGTGCCCGGCCAGGGTTGCCGGCACCGGTTGGGCTTGCGCCCACAGGTTAGTGCTCAGCGCCATACAGCCGGCCAACAGTGCCAGGCGGGTTTTGGTTATGTGCATGTCTTGGTTCCCTTTTTGTTGTTATCACCCAGAAGTAAAAGCAACGTCACTATAGGGAACCGCAATGACAGTAATATTATTCGGCGAACGCCCGCCGGTAGCTGTGCGGATGGAAGCACCAGGTGATGGCGATCAGCACCACCACCAGCAGCGCATGGATTTGCCAATCCAGCACAAAGCCGCCGCTGTAATCACGCAACAGGCCGGAAATATAAGGCGTGGTTCCCGCCAGCAGGAAACCAATGCCCTGCATAAAGGCCACCAATCGCCCCGCGGCCGCCGGGTGCGGAATATGATCGAGCGCCAGCACCAGGCACAGCGGGAAGGCGCCGCCCAGTCCCAGGCCGGAAACCAGCACCCATAGCCACGGCAACGTCTGCGGCAGATAAATCAGGCCGACGAAGCCGATCAACTGCATGACTAATGCCAGCAATAACAACGGCCGTCGATCCAGCGATCGCGCCAGCGCCGGCAACAGCAGCGCCCCGACGACCTGCCCGAAGGTCATCAGTGCCAACAGCGATCCGCTGGCCTGCGGCTGCCAGCCGAGCTGCATATAATACGGCGGCAGCCAGGCGATCAGGCTGGTATAGCCGCCATTGATCAAACCAAAATAGGCGCCGAGCAACCAGGCACGACGGCTGAACCACAGGCTCGGCCCAGAGGAGGTTCCGGATGGCGTCAGGCGTGCCAGGCCACGGCTGACCGGCCACCAGGCGATTAACGCCACCAGTGCAGGTACCGCCCACCAGGCCAATGCACTGTGCCAATCATGGCCGACACTCATCAGCCAGGGGGTCATCGCCGCCCCCAGACCGCCACCGCCCATCAGAGCCGCCGACCACAGCCCGGCCACCAGCGCCATCTGCTTGAGAAAGTGGTGTTTGATAATGCCGGGCATCACCGCCTGGATCACCCCAATCCCCAGTCCACCCAACACCGCGCTCAGCAGTAATTGCGTGCTGCCCGGTGCCAACTCACGCCAGGCGGCCCCCAGGCCAATGGCCAACAGGCTCAGCACTACGCTGGTACGCTCGTCGAACAGGCGGTTGATCGCCCCACCCGCCAGCGCCATCAACCCCATCATCAGCACCGGCAAGGTGGTCAGCAGTGCCCCACCGCCAAAGCTCAGCCCGGTGGCCTGCCGCAACGTCGGTAACAATGGGCCGATCGAGGTCAACAGCGGCCGCATATTCAGGCCAATCAGTACCAGCGCCCACAGCAGGGGGTTGAACCAGCGGCGTAAGAAAGGGGGAGCAACAAATTGATTTAACACGGTCTATTCCTGAACTTCCGGGATGAAGAGTGCGGGGTCACAGAGTGGCAGCCGCAACGTTGCCTTACTCTAGGCTTCCCCATTAGTATTGGGAAATTAAATAATAAAATAGCCAACAGTGGAAAAATGAATCGTTACCCGATGTTCAATCCGCAGTTACTGCTCAGCTTTGTCGCAGTATGCGACAGCAACAGCTTCACTCGCGCCGCAGAGCGGGTGTTTTTGTCGCAGTCGACCGTCAGCCAACAGGTGCGCCGGTTGGAAGAAATGCTGGGTAAACCCCTGTTTGAACGTTCGTCCCATCAGGTACTGCTGACCGAGGAAGGCGTCAAGCTGTTGAGCTATGCGCGGCGCATCATTGCGCTGAATGAAGAGGCGCACGACGCCTTGACCGGCATCTGGCGCGACGGCGTACTGCGGTTGGGAATGCCGGAGGATTTTGCCGCCCCCACCACCGAACTGCTGGCGGAGTTCAGCCGGGCGCATCCGCATCTGCGGCTGGATGTCACCAGCGGCCTGAGCGCCGATCTGCACAGTGCCTACGCCCGTGAAGAGCTGGATCTGATCCTGGTTAAGCAACGCCGTAGCCAGCCGCCGCGGGCCGCCCGGCCGGAACCGCTGCTGTGGCTGGACAGCCTGGCCTTCCCGGCAATAGAACAGTCGCCGGTACCGCTGGCAGTGTTTCCGCTCAATGGGTTATATCGCGATGATTTGTGTCAGGCGCTGGATAACCTCGGCAAGCGCTGGCGTATTGGCTACAGCAGCGCCAGCCTGGCCGCACTCACCGCCGCATCCGCCGCCGGGTTGGGCGTCACCCTGCTGCCGGCCGGCTGCCGCTTGCCCAGCCATCGGGTTCTCGGCAGCGCCGAAGGGTTGCCGCCGATCGACAACATTGAGCTGGCGCTGTACTACCGCGACGGCGCCCCCGCAGCCACTCCCGCGCTGGCCGAACGGCTGAAGGCGTTTTGTGGGCTGATGTGAGAAGATTATTCCAAAAATTGCGGATGTTTGAGTTGCAGCCAATCGTTAACCGCCAGCCAGAGTGCGCCTGCCTGTTCCAGACAGGCGGACACCGCCGCATCCGTCACCAAATCACCTGAATAATCGGCGATGTTACGTTGTTTCCTCAAAGCATCCAGACAGATCATTGCCTCACGCGAAATACCCAGGGTCAGCGGCAATGATTGGATCATGAGTTGATGATGGCCGGGTTTATGGGTCGAGGTCCGAAAACCCTCCGCCTGCAGAGCTGCATTGGCGATTTGCATGACCGCTTTATACGCCGTGTCAAAACGCGTTTCATTGCTGAGCAGAGTGATACTGGCGTCATGTCGATTACGCGCAGCGGCGGAGAGTAATTTTCTGATTGCACCCGCGTCAGGCTTTATTGCCTCCAGGCCAAGGCCGATCAGGTTGTCTAACGTCATCCTTGTCTCCCAAAATCCCTAGCTGAGGCTTACTCATAATATCCTGAATAAAAGCTGAATTTTCCGCCAAAGCCGCCTGCCACTCGACTGGCGAGTACAGCTTGGGGTTAATTTCCCTACCCAGCTCCTGCTGCAAAGGGTAAAACGCGTTGATCACCTCTGAGAATGACAGGTTGCCGACGATCAGGACATCTATGTCACTGTCATCCTTGGCCTTACCACTGGCAATCGAACCAAAAATAAAGGCCAGTTCAAACTCAGCGTTAAGTTCAACCAATGCCTGGCGCAAACGCTCGACCATCCCGGAGGTTTTGCGGAAAATAGCCACCAACTCAGGAAAAATCAGGCAATCAGGGTTAGCCCGATAGCAGATTTGGTTTCCCTGTTGCTGTCTGAGCAAGATGCCGCCCTGCGCCAGTTTGTTCAACTCTTTATGTAAGGTACCGGCCTGAGTTGCGGTCTGACGCGCAATTTCTCGCACATGAAATGCCCTTTCTGGCTTATTTAGCAACAAAGTTAACACTTTTCGCCGATATTCACTGAACAGGAGAGCAAGCAAAGGATCGTACATAGCGCCTCGTAATGTAGCCTTATTAGCTACAAATGTAGCCAATAAGGCTACATTAGACAAGCAAACCCTAATACCCAACCTCGCCATAACGCCCACGGTAATCTTTGGGCGTCATGTCATAACCTTTCTTGAACACCGAATAAAAATACTGCAGTGACGGGTAACCACACATCTGTGAAATCTCGTTGATGGTCAACGAGGTAGCCGTCAGCAGGTTGCGGGCGCGATCCAGCTTTTCCTGATGGATCATATGGTGGATAGTTTCGCCGGTTTCATCCCTGAAGCGTTTTTCCAGGTTGGAGCGCGACAGGCCGATCGCGTCCAGCACCTGCTCGACCTTGATGCCCTTGCAGGCGTGATGACGAATGTAATGCATCGCCTGAATCACCGCCGGATCGCGCAGCGAGCGGAAATCGGTAGAGCGACGTTCAATCACCTTCACCGGCGGCACCAGAATGCGCTGCAGCGGCAGCTCACGGCGATCGAGCAGTTGGTGCAGCAGCTTGGCGGCACGATACCCCATCTGACGGGTACCCTGCGCTACCGAAGACAGCGCCACCCGCGACAGGTAACGCGTCAGTTCTTCATTGTCGATGCCGATCACGCAAAGCTTTTCCGGCACCGCGATGTCCAGATGTTCGCACACCTGCAGCAAATGGCGCGCCCGCGCATCGGTCACCGCGATGATGCCGGTCTGCTGCGGCAAGGTCTGCACCCAGTCCGCCAATCGGTTCTGCGCGTATTGCCAGTTATCCGGCGCGGTGGCCATGCCCTGATACACCACGCCCTGATACTGCTCCAGCGCGACCCGCTGGCGGAAAGCATGCTCACGCTCCTGCGCCCAGCGTTTACCGCCTTCGCTGGGCAAACCATAGAAGGCAAAACGATTAATGCCTTTTTCTTTCAGGTGACTGAATGCCGCCTCCACCAGCGCCTGATTGTCGGTAGCAATGTAGTGCACCGGCGGATAGTCCTCATCACGGTGATAAGAGCCGCCCACCCCGACAATCGGCACCCGGACGTTATGCAGCAGTTGCTCGATGGCCCCATCGTCGAAATCGGCGATCACCCCATCGCCCAGCCAGTCCTTGATGTTGTCGATACGGCAGCGAAAATCCTCTTCGATAAAGATGTCCCAGTCACATTGTGAGGCCTGTAAATACTCACCTACGCCCTCAACCACCTGGCGGTCGTACACTTTATTGGCGTTGAACAACAACGTAATGCGAAAGCGCTTTTCAAACATGCCACATCCCCGGTAAACGAACTGCCCTCTGGGTCTGGGATAGCACAACTATCTGCAAGAGCAGCAGGCATCACCTCATAACTGTGAGCTCAGACGCTATTCTTTTATGCCCGGCGCTTGGTGGCGGAGTCCATCCATACCGCCAGCAGCAAAATGGCGCCCTTGACGATGTACTGCCAGAAGGTCGGCACGTCCAGCATGCTCATGCCGTTATCCAGCGACGCCATAATGAATGCGCCCATCACCGCGCCGGCCACGCTACCGATGCCCCCCGCCAGGCTGGTGCCGCCAATCACGCAGGCGGCGATGGCGTCCAACTCGGCGATATTACCCGCCGAAGGCGAACCGGCACCCAGGCGCGAACTGAGGATCAACCCGGCAATCGCCACCATCAGGCCGTTGATGGCGAACACCGCCAACTTGGTGCGCTCGACGTTAACGCCCGACAGCCGCGCAGCGTCAATATTGCCGCCGATGGCGTAGATCCGACGGCCAAAAGCGGTGCGGGTGGCCATAAATATCCCCGCCAACATCAGTGCGGTGAGGATCAGCACCGGCGTCGGTACCCCACGGTAATCATTGAGCAAATAGATAGCCCCGAGCACCAGCAGCGCCAAAATGCTTTGTCGGGTGACGTCACCGCCTGCTGTTGCCACCGGCAAACCGAGCTGGGCACGCCGACTGCGTCGCCGCCACTGCCAGGCGACAAACAGCATCAACCCAACGGCACCGATGCCAAAACCCAGGCCGTTCGGCAAATAGCTCTGGCCAATTTGCGACATCGCCCCACTGGTCGGCGCGACCGTGGTGCCATTGGTAATGCCGATCAGGATGCCGCGAAAGGCCAGCATCCCAGCCAGGGTAACGATAAACGACGGAACCTTGCGATAGGCCACCCACCAGCCGTTCCAGGCCCCCAACAGCAGGCCGGCCAGCAGCGTCACCACGATAGTCAGCGGCAGTGGCCAACCCAGCCAGACGTCAAAAATCGCCGCCGCCCCGCCCAGCAGGCCCATCATTGAGCCGACCGACAGATCGATTTCTGCCGAAACAATCACGAACACCATGCCGACCGCCAAAATACCGGTGATCGCCGTCTGGCGCAGCAGGTTGGAAATATTACGCGCGCTGAGATAGGCCCCTTCGGTGGTAAAGGTAAAGAACAGCATAATGACGACTATCGCCGCCAACATCACAAACACCTGCAAATTGATGGATTTTAGTTTCACTATGGGGTTTTTCTCCACCATTGCCGGCACGATCGCTTCAGACTGCGTGTTTTTCGACATCTGTTTCACTCCTCAATGCGGCTTCCATCACCTGTTCCTGGGTCAGACCCTGGTTGACCAACGAAGCCTTGATACGCCCCTGGTGCATCACCAATACCCGATCGCTTAATCCCAACACTTCAGGCAGCTCCGAAGACACCACGATCACCGAAATACCCTGCTGGACCAGCTGATTGATTAACTTATAGATTTCGTGTTTGGCACCGATATCGATACCGCGCGTCGGCTCATCCAGAATGAGAATTTTCGGCTTCAGAAGCAGGCATTTGGCGAGTATGGCCTTCTGCTGGTTACCGCCGCTCAGCCGGGCTATCGCCAGTTCGGGTGAGGAAGTCTTCACTTTTAACTGCGCCAGCGATTGGCGAATGGTCGCCTGTTCCCGGGCATCATCAAGCACCGTCAGCACGCCGCTAAAGTCGCTCAGCGCCGCCAACGTCATGTTGGCCCCCACGCCCATCACCGGCACGATGCCATCACGCTTGCGATCTTCCGGCACCATGGCAATGCCATATCGCATCGCCTGGCGGCAATTGTTGATGACGGCCGGCTGGCCATTGAGGCTAATGCTCCCCTGCCAACGGCCAGGGTAGACGCCGAACAGGCACTGCATGGTTTCGGTGCGCCCGGAGCCAACCAACCCTGCCACGCCGAGGATCTCGCCACGTCGCAGGGTGAAAGAAACATCATCCACCCGACGAACGTGGCGGTTCACCGGGTGCCAGGCGGTGAGATTATCCACCTGCAGGATCACCTCGCCGATATCATGCTGTTGCTGCGGATAGAGCTCGGTTAATTCGCGCCCAACCATCATGGCGATAATGTCGTCCTCGCTCATTTCCGCTGCCGGGCGCGTACCGATATGCTTGCCATCGCGGATCACGCAGATCAGATCCGAGATCGCCTTCACCTCATTGAGCTTGTGCGAAATGTAAATGCAGGCGATGCCGTGATCGCGCAGATCCTCGATGATCGCCAGCAGCGTAGCGGTTTCACTTTCGGTCAGCGACGCCGTCGGCTCATCGAGCACCAGCAGCCGCACCTGCTTGTTCAGCGCCTTGGCAATCTCCACCAGCTGTTGCTGCCCCAGACCCAGTTCGCCGATCGGGGTGTTGGGATCCACCGCCAGCTTGACCTGCGCCAGCATCCGTCGGCAGCGCAGATACATGGCGTCATAATCCATTACGCCGTACCGGCGCCATTCATTGCCGAGAAACATGTTTTCCAGCACCGTCATCTGCTTCACCAGCGCCAGCTCCTGATGAATGATGGCGATGCCTTTCTGCTCGGTGTCGCGAATATTTTTCGCCGCTAATAAATCATCAGAGAAATAAATATCGCCCTGATAACTGCCATGCGGATATATACCGCACAACACTTTCATCAGGGTGGACTTTCCCGAACCGTTTTCACCACACAGCGATAATACCTGGCCTGCCTCTAACTTCAGGCTGACATTATCTACCGCCTTGACCGCACCGAATTGCATGGTGATATTTTTCATTTCTAATAGGCTGGGCATTATTCCCTCCGGATTACCGGCTTGCGGAATTAATTAATCTCGGCTTTTTTATGGAAACCGTCGGCAACAATGGTGCTGTCGATATTCGATTTATCAACCGGAATAGGGGTTAATAACCAGGATGGCACGTCTTTGCTGCCGTTATTTAATGTGGCGTTAGCCTTCGGCTGTTCACCCTTGCCCAGTTGCACCGCGATGCCCGCCGCCTCGTCGGCCAGTTTACTGATTGGCTTATACACCGTCATGGTCTGGGTACCGGCGACAATGCGCTTCACCGCCGCCAAATCGGCATCCTGACCGGAAATAGCCACCTTGCCCGCCAGGCCCTGCGCGGCCAGCGCCTGGATAGCGCCGCCGGCGGTGGCATCGTTGGAAGCCACTACCGCGTCAATCTTGTTATTGTTGGCGGTCAGCGCATTTTCCATGATTTTTAATGCGTTTTCCGGCAACCATCCGTCGACCCACTGATCGCCCACCACTTTGATTTTCCCACCGTCGATCAGCGGTTGCAGCACCTTCATCTGCCCCTGGCGGAACAGCTTGGCGTTGTTATCCACCGGCGAGCCACCCATCAGGAAATAATTGCCCTGCGGCACCCGTTGCACCAGGCTTTGCGCCTGCAGCTCACCGACCTTTTCATTATCAAAGGAGATGTAAAAATCGATATCGGCGTTATTGATCATGCGATCGTAAGCCAGCACTTTAATGCCTTCCCGCTTGGCCTCGCTGATGACGTTGCTCAACACCTTGCCGTTGTAGGGAATAATCACCAGCACGTCGACGCCGCGGTTGATCATATTTTCAATCTGCGCCATCTGGGTTTCTTCATTACCATTGGCCGACTGGACAAACACATCCGCCCCCAGCGCTTTGGCTTTGCTGACGAAGATGTCGCGGTCTTTCTGCCAGCGCTCCAGGCGCAGGTCGTCGATAGCCATGCCGATTTTGACTTCTTTGCTCTGCGCCGGTTGGCTCGCCAGCGCCAGCAGCGCACAGACCGAAAGGAACACAGGTTTGAATTTCATCTTATATACCTTTGTTATTTAACGGGTAGGGGCAATAATTGAAACAGACTGGTGATGCAACTTAGAGCGGATTGTTATCGGTTATTTAATATTCAGCAATTACTGATTTTTACCGGCCAATTATGATTTTTGGTTTAATGTTGTTTTTATGATGGCGGTCATGCTTTCGCGCTGAAAAACAGCAGGTCGACAAATAAAAGTGAATTAAGCCTTAAATAAACTGCGGTTAATAACCAATTATGAGATCTGTCGCACATTTAATAATTCTGTGAATTTAACTGTGAAATAACGTAATTGAGCAGCCTGTCGCAAACTCCGAAGATAAAGCCATCCCGTAAACCGGGCATTGCTACCCAGGAGTCGATAATGCAATCTTATTTTGATCAGCTTGAGCAAGTGCGCTACGAAGGCCCCACCAGTAATAATCCGCTGGCCTTTCATCATTACAATCCGGATGAACTGGTGCTCGGCAAGCGCATGGCGGAGCACCTGCGCTTTGCCGCCTGCTACTGGCACACCTTCTGCTGGAACGGTGCGGACATGTTCGGCGTCGGCTCGTTCGATCGCCCCTGGCAGCAGCCGGGCGACGCGCTGACGTTAGCCAAACGTAAGGCCGACGTGGCGTTCGAGTTTTTCCACAAGCTGAACGTTCCCTATTACTGCTTCCATGACGTCGACGTCTCGCCGGAAGGCGCTTCGCTGAAAGAATACCTGCACAACTTTGCGGTCATGACCGACGTACTGGAAGAAAAACAACACAGCAGCGGGGTAAAACTGCTGTGGGGCACCGCCAACTGCTTTACCCATCCGCGTTACGGTGCCGGTGCGGCCACCAACCCGGATCCGGAAGTCTTCAGTTGGGCCGCCACCCAGGTGTTCACCGCCATGAATGCTACCCAGCGCCTGGGCGGTGAAAACTACGTGCTGTGGGGCGGCCGCGAAGGCTATGAAACCTTGCTGAATACCGATCTGCGCCAGGAGCGTGAGCAAATTGGCCGCTTTATGCAGATGGTGGTGGAGCACAAGCACAAAACCGGTTTCCAGGGCACCCTACTGATCGAGCCAAAACCTCAGGAGCCGACCAAGCATCAATACGATTACGACGTCGCCACCGTGTACGGCTTCCTCAAGCAGTTCGGCCTGGAAAAAGAGATCAAGGTGAATATCGAAGCCAACCACGCCACGCTGGCAGGCCATTCGTTCCACCATGAGATAGCCACCGCCATCGCGCTCGGCATCTTTGGTTCCGTCGATGCCAACCGGGGCGACCCACAGTTGGGCTGGGATACCGACCAGTTCCCGATCAGCGTGGAAGAGAACGCGCTGGTGATGTTCGAAATTCTCAAGGCCGGGGGCTTTACCACCGGCGGGCTGAACTTCGATGCCAAGGTGCGCCGTCAAAGCACCGACAAATACGACCTGTTCTATGGCCATATCGGGGCTATGGATACCATGGCACTGGCGCTGAAGGTCGCGGCAAAAATGGTGACTGACGGCCAGTTACATCAGCAGGTATCAAAACGCTATGCCGGCTGGAATGGTGAATTGGGCCAGCAAATTTTACAGGGCAAACTGTCGCTCGAGGCGCTGGCGCAGTACGCTGAAGGACATGCACTGGCGCCACAGCACGTCAGCGGCCGCCAGGAACAGCTTGAAAACCTGATGAACCGCTATCTGTTCGGCTAACTGACCCCGCGCGGCACTCGCCGCGCCTTTAAGGATCTTTCCATGTATATCGGCATCGACCTCGGCACGTCCGGCGTAAAAGTCATTTTGCTCAGTGAGCAGGGCCAATTGCTCGCCAGCCACGGTGAGTCGCTGCCCATCTCCCGCCCTCATCCCTTATGGTCAGAGCAGGCCCCGCAGGACTGGTGGCACGCCACCGATCGCGCCATGCTGGCGCTGGGCAAGCAACACAGCCTGCAACAGGTGAAGGCCATCGGTCTCAGCGGCCAGATGCACGGCGCCACGCTGTTGGACGCACGGCAACAGGTGCTACGCCCGGCCATTTTGTGGAATGACGGCAGAAGCGGCGCGCAATGCCTGGCGCTGGAACAGGCGGTGCCACAATCACGGCAAATCACCGGTAACCTGATGATGCCGGGCTTCACCGCCCCTAAACTGCTGTGGGTGCAACAACATGAACCCCAGGTGTTTGAGCGCATCGATAAGGTGCTGTTGCCCAAAGATTATTTACGCTGGTGCCTCACCGGCGACTTCGCCAGCGACATGTCGGACGCTGCCGGTACCGGCTGGCTAAACGTGGCGCAGCGCGACTGGAGCGCCGAGATGCTGGCCGCCTGCGGCCTGACCCGCCAGCAGATGCCGCAACTGTTCGAGGGCAATCAGGTCACCGGGCAAACGCATACCGAACTGGCCCGGCGCTGGGGCATGTCCCCGGTACCTGTGGTGGCCGGTGGCGGCGATAATGCCGCCGGGGCGATCGGTGTCGGGCTGTATCAGGCCGGGCAGGCGATGCTGTCGCTCGGTACCTCAGGGGTTTATTTTGCCGTCAGCGACGGCTTCCTCAGCAACCCGGCCAGCGCGGTGCACAGTTTCTGCCATGCGCTGCCCGACACCTGGCACCTGATGTCGGTGACGCTCAGCGCCGCCTCCTGTCTGGACTGGGTTTGCAAACTGACTAACGTCGAAGACGTCGCCACCCTGCTGTGCAATGTCGAACAGGCCCCCCCGGCGGCGGCTCCGCTGTGGTTCCTGCCCTACCTGTCCGGCGAACGGACGCCGCATAACAATCCGAACGCCAAGGGGGCATTCTGGGGCCTCACCCACCAACATGGCCCGAACGATCTGGCGCGTGCGGTGCTGGAAGGCGTCGGTTTTGCCCTGGCAGAAGGCATGGATGTGTTGCACGCCAGCGGCCTGCAGCCCACCAGCATCACCCTGATTGGCGGCGGTGCGCGTAGCCCGTTCTGGCGGCAAATGCTGGCGGATATCAGCGGTCAACGGCTGGAATACCGCACCGGCGGTGACGTCGGCCCGGCGCTGGGGGCCGCGCGGCTGGCTCAAATCGCACTGAACCCGCAGCGCCCACTCGGCGAACTGCTGCCTGAGTTGCCGCTGGAGCAGGTGCATACCCCTAATGCCGAGCGCCATCAGCAGTACGCCAGGCTGCGCAGCACCTTCCGCGAACTCTATACTCGCTTGTTGCCGCTGATGTAAAACCAGTGGGGGCATTAGCCCTGCCCCCTTATTATTGCCAAATCGAATAGTCGCCAGTGGCAAATGTCACTGCCAACCCGCCGGCTCCTCTCCTAAATTGGTGGCTGTCTTTTGACGCACTTCACCTCTGGATTAAGGAACTGAACGTGGAAAAAAACCAACAACAAAGCCGCAGAGCTTTCCTCAGCCAAACCGGCAAAATTACCACTGCCTGCGCGGTGATCGGCCTGACCGGCGGCGTGGCGCAGGCCGCCGTACCCACTGGCAGCCCTTGTTTACCGGAGGCCCAGCCCATGACCCTGACCGACAACCACTACTGGCTCAGCGATGTGCGGCTGGAAGAGGGTTTCGAGTACGATGGCGATACGGTGATCGGCACCCGCACCGCGCTCTATCAGCTTGAAATCAAAGACGGCAAGATTGCGGCCATCCACCCGAAGGATGCCGCGGCCCCCGCTGGCGTACCGCGCTATCAGGCACAGGGCCAGTTACTGTTACCGGCATTTCGCGACATGCATATCCATCTGGATAAAACCTTTTACAGCGGCCCATGGCAGGCACCGCGCCCGCGCCAGGGCAAAACCATCATGGATATGATCGCGCTGGAACAAACATTAATCCCCAAACTGTTGCCCACCTCGCAACAGCGCGCAGAAAACCTGATCGCCCTGCTGCAATCCAAAGGCAGCACCGTGGCGCGCAGCCACTGCAATATCGATCCGGTCAGCGGGCTGAAAAGCCTGGAACACCTGCAGCGCGCACTGGAAAATCACCGGGCAGATTTTAGCTGTGAAATCGTCGCCTTCCCGCAGCACGGGCTGCTGCATTCCAAAGTCGACGGCTTGATGCGCGAAGCCATGCAGATGGGAGTGCAATACGTTGGCGGGCTGGATCCGACCAATGTCGACGGGGCGATGGAGCAGTCGCTGGATGCCATGTTCCAGATTGCGCTCGATACCGGCAAAGGCGTCGATATCCACCTGCATGAAACCAGCCCGGCCGGGGTGGCAGCCATCAACTACATGATTACCACCGTAGAAAAGAACCCTTCGCTACGCGGCAAAGTCACCATCAGCCATGCCTTTGCCCTGACCGCGCTGAACCCGAATGAATTAGAGGAAACCGCCACCCGACTGGCGGCGCAGCAAATCACCATCGCCTCGACGGTGCCGATCGGTGGGTTGATGATGCCACTGCCGCAGCTCAGTGAAAAAGGGGTATTTGTGATGACCGGAACCGACAGCGTGATCGACCATTGGTCACCGTTCGGCACCGGCGATATTCTGGAAAAAGCCAACCTTTACGCCCAGCTCTACCGGGGTTCCGACGAGTTCCATCTGTCGCGCGCCATGGCGATTTCCACCGGCGGCGTGCTGCCGCTGAATGACAAAGGCCAACGGGTGTGGCCCAAAGCCGGGGACAGCGCGGAGTTCGTGTTGATCGACGCCAGTTGCTCCGCCGAAGCGGTAGCCCGTCTGCCAACGCGCCGCACCACCTTCCATCAAGGGCGGCTGGTGGCCGGCCAGGTTGGCAAAGCCTGATGCTGGTCCGCTAATGCCACCATGATGGCCGTTTTTGGCCTTCTCCCTTGCAGAATAACGGCTCAGTATGGCGTTATACCTAATTGGCGGAGGGCCGAAAATGTCACATAGCGCGTTATTGATCATCGATGTTCAACAATCATTTCAGCATCGTCCATTCTGGCAAGAGCAGGATCTCCCCGCCTTCCAACAGGCGCTGACGCGGCTGATTGAAGGCTGCCGCCAGCAGGGCGTAGCGCTGGTTGATGTATTTCATGTATCGCCAGAGGGGCCATTTTCGTTGGCGTCCGGCTGGGTAAAACGCCTGCCGTTCCTCGACCATCAGGCCGATGTCACCGTACACAAACAGGTGCACAACGCGCTGACCGAATCCGGCCTGGATGCCTGGCTGCTGGAGCGACACATCAAGCATTTGATTATTTGCGGCATTCGTACCGAACAGTGCTGTGAAACCACCACCCGGGTGGCGGCCGATCTCGGCTATCAGGTGACTTTCGTGACCGAGGCCACGCTGACTTTCCCGATGCAGCACCCCGATGGAGAAGTCTTTACCACCGAACAACTCAAGCGGCATACTGAGACGGTGCTGGTCGACCGCTTCGCCCGCATCGCCAGCGTGGATGAGGCTCTGGCGCAACTCTCACAGGAGTAACCATGCCGCAGGCCGTCTACTTTCTGATGTTGCCCCAGGTGCTGTCGCTGGACGTTAGCGGCCCGGCCGAAACCCTGCGCCTGGCCGGGCAGTTCGGCCTGCACTACATCAGCCCAGTGCCGCAGGTTACCTGCTCGGTTGGCATG
This sequence comes from Serratia sp. S4, assembly GCF_000347995.1. Classification (NCBI taxonomy): domain Bacteria; kingdom Pseudomonadati; phylum Pseudomonadota; class Gammaproteobacteria; order Enterobacterales; family Yersiniaceae; genus Serratia; species Serratia sp. S4. Next base: position 67,974 of record NZ_KB661120.1, on the reverse strand, counting down.
ACGTTGAGTCAGCTACAGCCGCTGCCCGACCGGCTGGAAGACGGCGCTATTTTAGTGGTGCCGGGCGTCAGTGATTCGCAACATTTCTTCGCCAATGGGCCGGCCGAACAGGCCCGTCGCTGGCTGGCCGCGCTGCAACCCGACCTGCAACAGCAACGTATCACGCTGGTTTGTGTCTGTTCCGGCGCCCTGCTGGCGGCACAGGCCGGTTTGCTCGACGGTTACCAGTGCACCACCCATCACGACGTGATTGAACGCATGCGCCAGCAGGCCCCGGCAGCGCAGGTGAAAGAAAACCGCATCTTTGTTGAAGACCGCAGCGTTTACACCAGCGCCGGCATCACCGCCGGGATCGATCTGGCGTTGCACCTGATTAATCGCCAATGCGGCGCTAGCCGGGCGATGGAGATTGCCCGGGAAATGGTGGTGTATTTTCGCCGTTCCGGCGACGACCCGCAGCTTTCACCCTGGCTTCGCTACCGTAACCATCTGCACCCGGCGGTGCACCGGGCGCAAGACGTGATGGCCGCCGAGCCGGAAGCGGAATGGTCAGTACCGCAGGTGGCGGAAAAGGCCCATGTCAGCAGCCGCCATCTGGCACGGCTATTCCGCAGCCATGTTGGCATCAGCGTGCGTGAGTACCATGAACAATTACGACTGGCGGTGGCGCAGCAGCGCCTGCAGCAAGGCTATGGGCTGGAGAAAGCGGCGTTGGCCGCGGGATTTTCCTCCGGCCGCCAACTGCGCCGCGCCCAGCAGCGCGGCTCAATCGGCTTATGACACCAACCGTCGAGTGTCTATTTTCTGCAGGCCTATCGACAGCAGCAGGCTAAGCGCCAGCGCCACGCCAAACACCCAGAAGATATCCAGCAACGGATGACTGGTCAGTTCCAGGTGCCGGTTGCGCATAAAGTTAACGATAATGGCGTGAAAACCGTAGATCGCCAGCGAATGGCGGGAAAAAACGCCCAACCAGCCAATCGGCTCCGGCAGGCAGTTTTTAAACCAGATAACCAAAGACACCGCCGCGATAAACACCAGCGGGCCGCAGTAAATGTAATAGGTATCGGCGAAGTTGCCGTTGATAAACATCTGGCTTTTGGTGCCGTGGATAATCAACGCCACGCTGGCTACAAACCCCAATGCCGCCAGCCCACTGACGCCCCGCCCCTGGGTGTCCATCATGCCAATCGCCCGTCCGGCCAACGCATACAGCAGGTAATAGAAAGTATCGCCGTAGATATACAGATTCACCGGTAGCAGATGCGTGTTACCCAGGGTCAGCGAGCTGGTATTGGGGTTGGCAATCACCGCCAGGATCACCAGCACCCCGGCCAGATAGCGGCGCGATACCGGCTTGACGCTGACCAGCGGTGACAGCAAGTAAATCACCGCAATCGCATAGAAGAACCACAGGTGATAGAACACCGGCTTGAGTAACATGCCTCGCAGCGACGGCCAGAAGCCGATTTTGGTGAACGCCGCGATATAGATCAACGCGATGGTGCTGTAGAACAGGATGCAACAGCCAATGCGGATGAAATGTTTCTTGCCTGCGCTTTTCTCACCGAAAAACAGAAAGCCGGAAATCATGAAAAACAAAGGCACCGAGACGCGTGACAGCGAGTTCAGCACATTGGCGATATCCCAGTTGTGTTCCCCCACCGCCACCCCGCTGGTGACGTAATAGGTGGTGGCGTGGATCATCACCACCATCATGCACGCCACCGCGCGCAAGTTATCTATCCAGCCAATTTTATTACTCAAAGGTCGCCCGTAATATTGTCATCTTCGTTTGTTATAAAGAGGTTAACCAGCGAAAGTGTGGGTGGCAACCCTGACGGGCAATATCAGAATGTGCTTAAACAACACCTGATGATTGCCAAGGTGAACAATTGGCGGCAAAATAGCCGCAACAACTCGCTCAGATAGCGTTCCCCGCCCTGACAGTTCCTTATTTATTCTTTACTTTCAGTACGATAACTATGAAAACAACATTACCACCTGCGGCTCGCTTGGGTCGACAGGCGCTTTTATTCCCTCTTTGTCTGGTGCTGTTCGAGTTCGCCACCTATATCGCCAACGATATGATCCAGCCTGGCATGCTGGCGGTGGTGGCAGATTTCAACGCCGGTGAAGAGTGGGTGCCAACCTCAATGACCGCCTATCTGGCCGGCGGTATTTTCCTGCAGTGGCTGCTGGGGCCATTGTCGGATCGCCGTGGTCGTCGCCCGGTGATGCTGGCGGGTGTGGCGTTCTTTATCGTCGCCTGCCTGGCGATTTTGCTGGTGACCAGCATCGAGCAATTTATCTTTATGCGTTTCCTGCAGGGGATTGGCCTGTGCTTTATCGGCGCGGTCGGCTACGCCACGATACAGGAATCTTTTGAGGAATCGGTGTGCATAAAAATCACCGCGCTGATGGCCAACGTGGCGCTGATTGCCCCGTTGCTCGGGCCATTGGCCGGTGCTGCGCTGATCCACGTCGCGCCGTGGCAGAGCATGTTCGTGCTGTTCGCGGCGCTGGCGGCCTTTGCCTTCTATGGCCTGTGGAAAGCGATGCCGGAAACCGCGTCGCTGCAGGGTGAGAAACTCTCGGCCGCCAACCTGTGGCGTGACTATCGCCAGGTGCTGTCCAACCGTCGTTTTGTCTGCGGGGCGCTGGCCATTGGCTTCGCCAGCCTGCCGCTGCTGGCCTGGATTGCCCAATCACCGGTGATCCTGATCAGCGGCGAGTCGCTGTCGACGCTCGATTACGGCCTGCTGCAAATTCCGGTGTTCGGTGCGCTGATCCTCGGCAACCTGACGCTGGCGCGTTTGACCGGTAAAAACAGCGTACAACGCCTGATCAAACTGGGTGCAGGGCCAATGATGCTGGGGCTGTTGATCGCGGCGCTGGCTACCCTGTTCTCGACCCACGCCTACCTGTGGATGACCGCAGGCCTGAGCCTGTACGCCTACGGTATCGGGCTGGCCAACGCCGGGCTGTACCGCCTGACGCTGTTCTCAAGCTCCGTCAGCAAAGGCACGGTTTCCGCCACCATGGGCATGTTGAGCATGATGGTATTCACCGTCGGTATAGAACTGGCAAAAGTGGCCTACGTGTGGGGCGGCAGCGGGTTGTTCAATTTGTTCAACCTGATTAGCGGCCTGTGCTGGCTGGCGCTGGTGGCGCTGTTCCTCAGCAAACGCCGCAGCGGCGACGCAACGCCGACGCCTAACGCCGCATTGTAATGATCAGCACGTGAGGAGAGGTTATCTCCTCACGTGCTGTAAAGTTTGCATTGGATTCAACACCCTCAACTCCGTTTGTCAGCATCCAAATTTATCGCCCATGCTTGCACTTCCTCATGGCTGATAATATTCAGCTGTTCTACATCATTAAGTGCCTCTAGCGTCAAACGTCGCTGTTCTTCCTCTCGAACAGTTTTGTCAGTCCCTACGTTATTTTTTGCAACTAGCAGAAAAGTATTAATATTCATCCTGATCGCCTCGTCCCTAAACCAAAAAACGTAAGATACCCAAAATAATTGGAGTTGCATCAAGGCGGCAAGAGCATGAGTCCCCAGGAGCTTACTCAAGTAAGTGACTGGGGTGAGTGCTCGCAGCCAACACAGAGGCAGCTTCAAGTATGACGGGTATACAACCCACTGTCGCGCAGCAGGTGCTGGTTGCCCTTGCGGCGGGTGAAGCCGCTGCGGTCGAAGAACTCCAGCACCTGGATCGCCAGCTTGCGACCCACGCCGAGCCGGTCACGAAAATCGGCGGCATTGGTACTGCCCTGCTCCACATCAAGCTCACGGATCAGTGCAGCGAACTGTTCAATGCGTTGGCTTAAGTAGTAACGATCCACCACTACCGCCGTGACATGCCCCAACTGTGCCGCTTTACGCAATGTCGCCCGTATCCGGGCCTCGTCTTCGCCCAGTTCGGTCGCCAAATCGCGAACCCACCAGGCTTCATCGCCGAACCGCGGCTCGATAATTTCCCACAGGGCCAGTTCTTCAGCACTGAACGCCAGGCCGTGTTCCGGCAGGTGCAACCAACCCCGGGTATTGTTTATCAATCCCTCGGCCAGCAGCCGATCGATCATCATAAATACCAGCGGCTCAGCAAGCTGAGGCAGTGCCATGCGCCGCAGCCGCGCCCGCCCCAGACCGAGCTGATCGCTATGCTGCTGGTGGTAGTCGGCCAATACCTGTAGCAGACGCTGTTGGCCCTGCTGCACATTCTCCTGCGCCAGCGCCATATCGCCGGCAATCAACAACTCACGGCCCACCAGCAACGCTGCCAGTTCGCCTGCCGTCAGTTGCCGGGCCCAGGCAAAGGCGGCCAGATCCAGTGCGCCATTAGGCAGATGCAATGCCAGCACCTGCCGGTCATCGTCGGCCTTTGCCAGCGCCGCCAGCCAGGCCAGATACTCAGGTTGACGCTTGCCTCGCTTCGGGGTGGCCAAACTCAGCACTCTGGCGCCACCCAGCGTTTGGCGAGCGCCAATATCACGTAGCACCAGCCGATCGTTTTCCGCCAACCAGAGTGGACGATCGAGAATCAGCTCTGCCAGCCCCTCATTGAGCAGCGAAACTCGCCCGGTGATATGGCTGGCGGCATGATGCAGATGCAGCGGTTGCCAGTGTTTGATCGGTTGGTCAGCATCCAGTGCGACCAAAATGCGCTCGGCAGCGGCCAGCGGCTTTTGCGCCAGCAGCCAGTCACCGCGCGCCACCTGTTCTTTACTGACGTCACCACTGATATTCAGTGCGATACGCTGCCCGACCTGCGCCTGCTCAACCGGTTGGTTCTGCGCGTGCAGGCCTCGTACCCGCACCGGGGTATCGGCACCGGTCAGCCACAGCTGATCACCCACGGCGACTTGCCCACCCAATGCGGTACCGGTCACCACCAGACCCGCGCCTTTAACGCTGAACGCGCGATCCACCGCCAGACGGAAGCGACGGGTTAACGCATGTTCGTCAGGCTGCAACGCCAGCAGATGCGCGCGCAGCGCGTCGATTCCCCGCGCCTGTAGCGTCGCAGTAACGAACATGGGCACCTGATGCCAACCCTGGTGCGTCAGTTCGTCACTTAGCTGACGTCGTACTTCTTCAATGCGTGCCTCATCCACCCGATCGGCCTTGGTCAGCGCCACCGTCAGCGCTGGCCGGCCGCTCAACCGCAGTATCGCCAGGTGCTCGCGGGTTTGCGCCATCACGCCGTCGTCACAGGCCACCACCACCAGCGCATGGTCGATGCCGCCGACGCCTGCCAGCATATTGGCGAGGAATTTTTCATGACCGGGCACGTCGATAAAGCCCAGCACCCGGCCATCGGGCTGCGGCCAGTAGGCATAGCCCAGATCCAGGGTCATGCCGCGGCGTTTCTCCTCCGGCAGGCGATCGGCGTTGATCCCGGTGATCGCCTGCAGCAGGGTGGTTTTGCCATGATCGACATGACCGGCGGTAGCGATAATCATGCGCTCAGCGCCTCAATCAATGCGTCTTCCTGCTCCAGACAGCGTAGATCCAGCCACAGCCTGCCGTCGTTAATGCGGCCAATCACTGGCTGCGGCAGAGCGCGCCAGCGTTCCGCCAATGCTTCCAGCGTTGCGCCACGGCCGTCCTGCGGCGTAAAGGTCAATGCATAGCTGGGTAGCCGATCCACCGGTAATGAACCGCTACCGATCTGCGACCAGCACGGCTCGGCACGCAACTGGAAATGCCCGGAAAACTGCGGCGTCAGCGCCTGTAACAGTCGCTCGGCGGCATCCTGCATCGCCTGCTGTGGACGTGTCAGCAACCGCAGCGTCGGCAACTGTTGCCCCAGCAGTTCGGGTTGTTGATAGAGCCGTAAGGTGGCCTCCAGCGCCGCCAGCGTCAGTTTGCCGACGCGCAGCGCGCGCTTTAAAGGATGCTGCTGCAACCTGGCAATCAGCGCCTTTTTACCGACGATGATGCCGGCCTGTGGGCCGCCCAACAGTTTGTCACCGGAGAAGGTCACCAGATCAACACCGGCAGCCAGCAGCCGCTGCGGCATAGGTTCGGCCGGCAGGCCGTACTGCGCCATATCAATCAGCGAGCCGCTGCCCAGATCGGTGGCGGTCGGCAGGCCATGTTCGGCACCCAGCTGCGCCAGCTCGGCTTCGTCCACCGCCGCGGTAAAGCCCTGAATGCTGTAGTTGCTGGTATGCACCTTCATCAACAACCCGGTCTGATCGTTAATCGCGTTACGGTAGTCTTTCAGATGGGTGCGGTTGGTGGTACCTACTTCGACCAACTGGCAGCCCGCCTGACGCATCACGTCGGGAATGCGGAACGCGCCGCCAATTTCCACCAGCTCACCGCGTGACACCACCACTTGCTTGCCGGGGGCGATCGCCGCCAGCATCAGCAATACCGCGGCCGCATTGTTATTGACGATGCAGGCGTCTTCCGCGCCGGTCAGTTGGCACAGTAAATCCGCGATGGCGCGATCGCGATGCCCACGACCGGCACCATCGAGATCGTATTCCAGCGTCACCGCCCCGCCCATCGAACGCGTCACCGCCTCTATCGCCGGTTGCGCCAGCAGAGCCCGGCCGAGATTGGTGTGCAACACGGTACCGCTTAGATTGAATACCGGTGCCAACGACGGGCGCTGCTGTTGTGCCAGCCTGACGCCAAGCGCCTGCGGCCAGTCAGCACACCAGTCAGGCAGCCGTTGATGCTGTTTAATGGTCTCACGCGCCTGCCATTGCAGTTGGCGCAGTAGCTCGCTAATCAGCGTCTGGCCATATTGCGCCACCAACGGTTCGATAGCGGGATCGCGCAGCAGGCGGTCAATGGCAGGTAACTGGCTGTAAAGATGCTGGGATTCAGTGCTCATGGTCGCTCGGTTTTATTGTGTGGTCTCGGCATAAAGCAGAACCCCGCCGCAGCGGGGTGGGAGACATCAGGGAGGCGAGGTGCGGGCAAAACTTTCGCGGGCAAACAGCCGCTCGGCCAGTTTGATCAACGCCGGTCGTTCGACGCACCAGTTGGGCATGATACGGCGGAAATTGAGATAACCCAGCGCACAGCCGGTGGCAATATCGGCCAGCGTCAGCACTTCGGTGTTTAGCAACGTTTTTTCCTGCGCCAGTTTTTCCAGCGCGTCCAGTCCGTGCGTCAGCTTGGCGCGCTGGCGCAGGATCCAGTTTTCGTCCTGTTTATCCGACGCCCGCTGGCTCTCGCGATATAGCGTGGCGGCGGCCTCAGTCACGCCATCCGCCAGGGCTTCCACCTGACGTATGCTCAATGCTGCCGCGCGATCGGCGGGTAAAAATGCCGGGGCGGCAGGCAGCAGTTCAAGGTATTCGGCAATCACCCGCGAGTCGTAAAAGACGCCGCCGTCATCAGCCACCAGCACCGGAACCTTGGCGAGCGGATTCAGCTCCACCACCCGGCTGCCCGGCTCATACGGCGGATCGTTAACGAATTCGAACGCGATGCCCTTTTCCAGCAGCATCACGGAAATCTTGCGGACAAAAGGGCTGGTGTAACTGCCAATAAGCTTCATCAGTCTTCCCCTCGGCTTGCAAACCTCAGCGTTATTAGTTCACCGTCAGCGTATCGATAATCTGCTGAACCAGCGCCTGATGCGCCTCCGGCGTTTTGGCCGGCGACAGCATTTGCAGCGTCACCACCCGCTTGTTGAGCACCGTCAGCATGATGGTAGACACCACCTTCTGCCCGTTGATGCTCTGCTCGGTATCCACCCGGCGGAATTTCTGCTTACCGACGGTGAAGTTCTCTTCTTTGGTGGTCTGGATATTCTGATAACGGTCGGCCAGCTCGGTAATCATGCTCTGCGTCAGATCTTTGAGCATTTTATCGCTGCTGTTGAGCTTCATGTCGTCAGGCGGGATCACTTCGGAAGAGACGGTGCTCTGGCGTGATTTGCCGTCCAGGAAGCGCTGAATGGTGGATTTGCTGTCGTTGATGATGCCGCTGTTCTCGGTCTGATCGCTAAAGCCCGATGGCAATTCAAAGGTAATCTTGCCCTTTTGCATCGAGACTTTCAGGCCCGGAGGCGGTGCGGGTTTTGTCTCCACCACCGGCGGTGGCGGTGCAGGCTGCGTGACGACCGGTTTGGTATCCGGTTTTGGCACTTCCGGTTTGGTGTCGTCCTTGTTGTCACAGGCCGCCAGTCCGATGGCCAATACGGCAACCGCCGTAAATTTCGCAATGGTCTTCAACATCGTCAGTCCCTTTCCTTTCGCTTCGCGCGTCATTGCGTAAACGTAGCAAGTCGCCCCGGCGAATGCCAGAAGCCCAGCCCGAAATTAATCATCCGATAAATGATAAGGGCCGAATATATTCAGCCCATACGCCAGATATTACGACCCCGGGAACAGGAACGGGTTGATGCTGCTACGGGCAAAGCCTTCATCTTCCATTTTGGCGTCGAGCACCAGCGTGGCCAGATCGTCGGCAACCGCCTCAACCTGTGGGTCTTTTTCCTGATATAAAATCTTCAGGTAAGTGCCGCAGTCACCGCAGCTTTCCGCTTTCACCGCCGCCAGTTCGCTGTCCAGCGACCAGTAGTTGAGGTCACGAGTCTGCTCGCAGTTGCTGCATTTGATTCGCACCACGTGCCATTCGCTTTCGCACAGGTTGCAGTGCAAATAACGCAGGCCGCTGACGGTGCCGATATGCACTACGCTGGAAACCGGAATACTGCCGCACACCGGGCAGAACTGGCGGTGTTCGCCATATTCGGCGCGAGCCTTGCCGGGGATAAGACCGGCCATCTGCGCCCAATAGAGCGACAGCGCGGCCCAGATAAACGGCGCTTTCTCGCTGCCAATCTTGCCGAAGTCCTGGTTAAGCAAGGCGTCGGCCAGCAATTCCAGCTCGTGCGACGAGGCCTTTTCCAGGTTATCCAGCACCGCCAGAATGTGTTCCGGCGCCTGCGGGCGCAACTCGGCAATCAGCGAAGCCAGCAGTTTGTGCCAGTGTTCACTGCGCGGAAAAACGCTCAGATCCAGCGGTGGTTTGCCGCTGGCTGCGCCCTGCTGCAACGCTTCGGTCAGATCCAACGTCAGCGGGTTGTCGTGCAGCGCGTGATGCTGCGCCTCGGCCAGTTGGGCGGCGAAGTTCAGGTAGTCGCCCAGCGGGTTGTCGGTCGCCAGCTTGCGCAGGCGTTCAGCACGGCGGCTGTAAAGGCTTTTCAGATTCGCGAAAAGTAACGGCGGGATGGTTTCCGCCGTTGTGGACTTCTCACGCTGTGCCCCTAACTGCTCTTTAGGAACAATGCGGATGCTCATCAGGGTTTGTCTTCCTGTTGTTTCTCGCGGACCTCTCGGTACCAACGCGGGTGATGTTTTTTAGCCCAGGCCGCCGGCACCCAGCCTTCCACCATCGCGGTAATGGTGCCTTTTACCCACAATGCGGCGTAAATATGCACCATAATCACAATGATAAGCCCCACCGCCGCCAGCGAATGCACCAGCAACGCGATACGGATCAGCGGTATTGGGAAGGACGGCGCAAAGTACGGCCGCCAGATCACCACACCGCTGGCCAGCAACAGCACCAGACTAATGATTGCCGCCCAGAATACGCACTTCTGACCGAAATTATAACGCCCGGTGTCACCCACTTCCTCGTTCATGACGATTTTTTGGATGTTTTTGGCCCAGACGATGTCTTCGCGGTTGATCAGGTTATGCTTCCAGTAGCGCAGGAACATCAGCAGGAAGGCCGCAAACATAATCACCCCAACGAAGGGGTGCAGAATGCGCGCCAACTGCGGCGTGCCGAGAATGTTCATCAACCAGTTGAAGGAGGGGAAAAAGAACCCCAGCCCGCTGATGGCGGCGAACACAAAGCAGAACGCCACAATCCAGTGGTTAATCCGCTCCGGCGCGCTGTAGCGCTGAATACGCTTTTCCTTCTTCATTTGCGCGTCTCCTCATCGTGCAGCTCGTCGTTGTCTTCCTCTTCGACACGGTTAGGACCGACGCCGACATAGTGGAACACGCTCGCTGCAAAGGTGGCGGCAAAGCCGATGGCCGCCAGGGGTTTCCACACGCCTTTCCAGAACGTGATTGCCGGGCTGATGGTCGGGTTATCCGGCAAACCGTGATACAGCTGCGGCTTGTCGGCATGGTGCAGCACATACATCACGTGGGTGCCGCCCACGCCCGCCGGATCGTACAGACCGGCGTTCTGATAACCACGGGTGTTCAGCTCGCTGACGCGCTCGGCGGCGATTTCCTTCATGGCGTCCTTGGTGCCGAAATGGATGGCCCCGGTCGGACAGGTCTTCACACAGGCCGGTTCCTGGCCGACATCAACCCGATCGACGCACAGGGTGCACTTGTACACCCGGTTGTCGTCCTTGTTCATGCGCGGCACATCGAACGGGCAACCGGCGATGCAGTAACCGCAGCCGATGCAGTGTTCGGACTGGAAATCGACGATGCCGTTGGCGTACTGGATGATGGCCCCTTCCGACGGGCAGGCCTTCAGGCAGCCCGGATCGGCGCAGTGCATGCAGCCGTCCTTGCGGATCAGCCACTCCAGCTTGCCGTTTTCCTCCACCTCGGAAAAGCGCATCACCGTCCACGACTTGGCGGTCAGATCGGCGGGGTTATCGTACACCCCGACGTTGCTGCCGATTTCATCGCGGATGTCGTTCCATTCGGAACAGGCCACCTGACAGGCCTTGCAGCCGATACAGGTGGTGACATCGATCAGTTTGGCCACTTCCTCCTGGTGGTCACGGGCGCGCGGCGCCGGCGTGAAACCATTGGTGGCGGATTTACGAATGATGTCCTGAGATTGCATTGCCATAATTCGTCTCCGTTACACCTTTTCCACGTTGACCAGGAACGCCTTGAACTCTGGCGTTTGCGTATTGGCATCACCGACAAACGGCGTCAGCGTGTTGGCAATAAAGCCTTTCTTCGCCACCCCTTCGTAACCCCAGTGGATCGGGATACCTATGGTGTCGACGTCCTGGCCGTTCACCTGCAGGGTGCGGATACGTTTAGTCACCACCGCCTTGGCCTTGATAAAGCCGCGGTTGGAGCTGACCTTCACCGTATCGCCATGCTGAATGCCTTTTTTCGCCGCCAGTTTCTCGCCAATCTCCACAAACTGTTCCGGCTGCGCGATGGCGTTGAGTATCGCGTGCTTGGTCCAGTAGTGGAAATGCTCGGTCAACCGGTAAGTCGTCCCGACGTATGGGAACTTGTCGGAAGTGCCCATCGCCGCCAGATCGTCCTTGAACACCCTTGCCGCCGGGTTGGAAACCACGTTCGGGTGCAGCGGGTTGGTACCGAGCGGCGTTTCAAACGGCTCGTAGTGTTCCGGGAACGGCCCTTCGGCCATTTTATCGGTGGCAAACAGACGGCCCATGCCTTCCGGTTGCATGATGAATGGCCCCACGTCGCTGCCCGGTGCGGCGGCGCTGTAGTCCGGGATATCCACCCCGCCCCACTTGGTGCCGTCCCATTCCAGCAACTGACGTTTTGGATCCCAGGGCTTGCCCTGCGGGTCAGCGGAAGCACGGTTGTACAGAATGCGGCGGTTGAGCGGCCAGGCCCAGGCCCAACCCAGCGTATTGCCGAGGCCGGACGGATCGGCATTATCACGCCGCGCCATCTGGTTACCGGCCTGCGTCCAGCTACCGGCGAAGATCCAACAGCCACTGGCCGTCGTGCCGTCGTCACGCAGGTGGGCAAAGGTGCTGAGCTGCTCACCTTTTTTCGCCAGCACTTTGCCGTCGGCGTCGAGAACGTCCGCCAGCGCCTTACCGTTGCTTTCCATCGCCACTTCTTCCGAAGCAGGATCTTCCGGTGTCAGGTAATCCCAGGTCATGTTCAGTACCTGCTCCGGTACCGCACCGCCTTCACGCGCGTACATCTCACGCAGACGGATGAAGATGCCCGCCAGGATTTCCCCGTCGTGCTTAGCCTCGCCTGGGGCATCAGCCCCTTTCCAGTGCCATTGCAGCCAGCGCCCAGAGTTCACGATCGAACCGTTCTCTTCGGCGAAACAGCTAGACGGCAGACGGAATACCTCGGTTTGAATCTTCGACGGATCGACGTCGTTGAACTCGCCGTGGTTCTGCCAGAAGTTGGAGGTCTCGGTATTGAGCGGATCAATGGTCACCAGGAACTTCAGTTTTGACAGTGAGGCCACCACCTTGTTCTTGTTCGGGAACGACGCCACCGGGTTAAAGCCCTGGCAGAAGTAACCGTTGACCTTGCCTTGTGACATCAGCTCGAAGTACTGCAGCACGTCGTAGCCTTTGTCCCACTTCGGTAACCAGTCAAAGCCCCAACCGTTTTCCTTCTGCGCCTTGTCGCCATAGAAGCTCTTCATCATGCTGACGAAGAATTTCGGGTAGTTGCTCCAGTAGTTCACCTGGCCCGGCAGCAACGCCTTCGGCGTATTGGCTTTCAGGTAGGTGTCGATATCGGTCTGTTTCTCCGACGGCAGCGTCATATAGCCCGGCAGGCTCTGCGACAGCAGGCCCAGGTCGGTCAGACCCTGAATGTTGGAGTGGCCACGCAGCGCGTTGACGCCGCCACCCGCCATGCCCATGTTTCCGAGCAACAGCTGGATCATCGCCATGGTGCGGATGTTCTGCGAACCGACCGAGTGCTGAGTCCAGCCCAGGGCGTACAGGAACGACGCGGTTTTATCCGCCACGCAGGTTTCGGCGATGTATTCACAGACCTTGATGAAGTCTTCGGTCGGCGTACCGCAAATGTTGTTCACCACCTCTGGCGTATAGCGGCTGACGTGCTGTTTCAGCAGGTTCCACACGCAACGCGGGTCCTGCAGCGTCAGATCGCGCTTGGCAAAGCCGTTTTCATCGAACTGATAGTTCCAGGTGGTTTTATCATACTTGCGGTTTTCCGCGTCATAACCGCTGAACAGGCCGTCTTCAAAGGTAAAGTCTTCCCGCACCAGCAGGCTGGCGTTGGTATAGGCGTGGACGTATTCGCGGTTAATCTTGTCGTTGGTCATCAGGTACAGCAACACGCCCGACAGGAAGGCAATGTCGGTCCCGGAACGGATCGGCGTGTAGAAATCCGCCACCGATGCGGTACGGGTAAAGCGCGGATCGATGACGATCAGCTTGGCTTTATTGTGTATTTTGGCTTCCATCGCCCAGCGGAACCCCACCGGATGCGCTTCCGCCGCATTACCGCCCATGACGATAATCAGATTCGCGTTCTTGATATCAACCCAGTGGTTGGTCATCGCACCGCGACCAAATGTTGGAGCAAGACTTGCTACCGTTGGTCCGTGTCAGACACGTGCTTGGTTGTCTACGGCAAGCATGCCGAGAGCGCGACTAAATTTTTGGGTTAAATAACCGGTTTCGTTACTGGAAGCGGAGGCACACAACATGCCGGTGCTCAACCAGCGGTTGACGGTCACGCCCTGTTCGTTGGTTTTAACGAAGTTGGCGTCACGGTCTTCCTTCATCAGCTTGGCGATGCGGGTGAAGGCGTCGTCCCAGCTCAGGCGCTGCCATTTATCGGAACCTGGCGCGCGGTACTCCGGATACTGGAGACGGCTGGCACTGTGGATGAAGTCGACCAAACCTGCGCCTTTCGGGCAAAGCGCGCCGCGGTTGACCGGGTGATCCGGGTCGCCTTCAATGTGGAAAATGCTTTCTTTGGCGTTTTTGGCGCCATCACCAAGGCTGTACATCAACAGCCCACAGCCGACGGAACAATACGTACAGGTATTACGGGTTTCACGGGCGCGCAGCAGTTTGTACTGCCGGGTTTCCGCTAACGCCACTTCCGGGGCAAAGCCCAGAGCAGCCACCGTCGTCCCTGCCATACCGCCAGCGCAGATCTTAAAGAACTGCCTTCTGCTGACCTGCATGGGGGTCTCCTTTCACTTGCGATTGTCACATTGTTTCAAATGGCGCTTTCCCCCTGGAAGCGGGAAGCGCTAAAATTACTGTTGTTTTTACGCGGCAATATTACCACAGCGTATATGTGGTTGTTACAAACAGGTGCCACTTAAGTGAACAATATAAAGCCAGACCAACATATCAATGATATCAATGAGACCTTGCTCACAGGGGTGACTCGGTCCCAGGTGTATCAACGCGGGCAACTCGCCACCGCACAGCAGGATTGGCTGGCGGAAGAAGTCCCGGTCGCACTGGTCTATAACGGCATTTCTCACGTGGTGATGATGTGCACTCCCAAAGATCTGGAGGCGTTCGCCCTGGGTTTTTCCCTGTCTGAAGGCATCATCGAGTCACCGCGCGATATTTACAGTATAGAGATTAACCAAACTTGTAACGGACTGGAGGTGCAAATTGAGCTGTCCAGTCGTCGCTTTGCCGGTTTGAAAGAGCGCCGCCGTGCCATGGCGGGCCGCACCGGCTGTGGCGTGTGCGGCATCGAACAGTTGGCGGATATTTTTCGCCCGCTGCCTGCACTGCCGTTTACCCAGACCTTTTCCCTCACCAATCTTGACTCTGCATTGAAACAACTGCGAGAAGTGCAGGTAGTTGGGCAACTGACCGGTTGCACCCATGCCGCCGCCTGGTTGTCGCCACAAGGGGAATTACTCGGCGGGTGTGAAGATGTGGGCCGTCATGTCGCCCTGGATAAGCTGCTCGGCGTACGCGCCAAACAGGGCTGGCAGCAGGGTGCGGTATTAACTTCCAGCCGCGCCAGCTATGAAATGGTGCAAAAATCCGCCATGTGCGGCGTCGAGATCCTGTTTGTGGTTTCTGCCGCCACCTCACTGGCAGTGGAAATCGCCGAGCGCAGCAACCTGACGCTGGTCGGCTTCAGCAAACCCGGCCGTGCCACGGTGTTTACTCACCCGCAGCGCATTGTGGATTAACCAAAGACCACATAATAAGTAGGGCATTGATAATCATTTTCAATATCATTTAAATAACTATAATGATCCGACTGCTTACGCGGTGCTCACATAATGCGCCGCCCCTATACCATTGGAGATGATGATCATGAGTTACTCACTGCCATCCCTGCCGTACGCCTACGACGCACTGGAACCGCATTTCGACAAGCAGACGATGGAAATCCATCACACCAAACATCACCAGACTTACGTTAACAACGCCAACACCGTGCTGGAAGCTTACCCAGAACTGGCTCAATACAGCGTTGAAGACCTGATCCAGGATCTGGATAAAGTGCCTGCTGACAAGCGCACCTTCATGCGTAACAACGCCGGCGGCCACGCTAACCATAGCCTGTTCTGGAAAGGCCTGAAAATCGGCACCACTCTGGGTGGCGATCTGAAAGCGGCTATCGAACGTGATTTCGGCAGCGTTGAGAAATTCCAGGAAGAGTTCGAGAAAGCCGCAGCGACCCGCTTCGGTTCAGGTTGGGCCTGGCTGGTACTGAAAGGCGACAAACTGGCTGTAGTGTCTACTGCTAACCAGGACAGCCCGCTGATGGGCGAAGCCGTTGCCGGCGCTTCAGGCTTCCCAATCGTGGGCCTGGACGTGTGGGAACACGCTTACTACCTGAAATATCAAAACAAACGTCCAGACTACATCAAGGCATTCTGGAACGTGGTTAACTGGGATGAAGCGGCAGCACGCTTCGCTGCGAAGAAGTAATTCGCCCCCGGTAATGAAGATACCCGCTTGATGCGGGTATTTTTTTGACCAAAATTCGCTAAAGTTTGACCGTTCTTTGCCGATGGTTTGTTCAATTGACGTTCGCCCGAAGGAAAGGAAAATCATTATGGCGGCATTGAAAACCTTGGCAGGAAAGTTCGTTCATCTCACCGTGGGTAAAAAGCTCGGCCTCGGATTTGGCCTGATGCTGTTGCTGACGGCGATCATCGCCGGTACCGGCGCCCAGTATCTGAATATCATCGAATCCCGCGCCAACCGCATCGATTTCAGCAACCGGCTGAACGACGAGATCAATCAGGCCAAATACAACCGTGCGCTATTCGGCCAAACCTACAAACCGGAATACCTGAAAAATAACCGCACCAATATCGAAAACGCGGTCAAGCTGATCAACCAGGGCCAGGAACTGAACTGGGATACGCAGAGCCGGAAAGATCTGCAGCGTTTGGTCGGGCTGATTGGCCAATACCAGCAACAGCAAAACGCCTTCGAAAAGGCAGTGGCGGCAAAAGATGCCGTACGCCAAAGCTGGAACATGTCGGAAGTGCAGGACAGCCTGAACCAGGTGGAGCGGCAAATCACCAATGCTGACCTGCAACTGGCCTTTATCCAGCTGAACCAAAAGCTGACCCTGGTGCGCTACGGTGCTCGCGGCCTGTTGCTGAGCCTGAGCGCGGAGTCCGAAGCCCCACTGGTGGCGGCCATTGACGATGCCCGCAGCGCGGCCAATGCGCTCAGTCGGCGACTCAGCGATGCTCAACGCCCCTTGCTGCAACCCCTGCTGACCGCGCTCGACGACTACAAAAACCGTATCGAAGCCTACCTGCCGGCTTATCAGCAGGAACAAGCGGTCAGTCAGTTGCTGGGCAACAGTGCGCAAGAAGTCGGCACGCTGGTTAATGCCTTTATGCAGGACGAACTGACGCAAACCCATAACGACATCAATTCGGCGCAGTTGCAGATGGGTATCACCACGCTGATCGCCATTATCGCCGGATTACTGGTTGCCTGGCGCATCACGCTGCAAATAACCCGACCGCTGCAAAGCACGCTGGCGCTGGCGGAACGCATCGCCAGTGGCGATCTGCGTCAGGCGCAGACCAGTACCCGCCGCGATGAACTGGGCCAGTTATTGAACGCCGTGGCGGCCATGAGCCAGAACCTGCGCGATATGATTGAAAAAATCCAGATGGGCGTCAGCCAGGTGTCCACCGCCGCCGCCGAGATTGCCGCCGGTAACACCGATTTGTCCTCACGCACCGAACAGCAGGCGGCCGCAGTGGAAGAAACCGCCGCCAGCATGGAACAACTGACCGCCACGGTGAAGCAAAACGCCGAAAACGCCCATCATGCCAATCAGTTGGCTACCGATGCCTCGCAGACGGCCCAGCAGGGCGGCAAACTGGTGGAAAGCGTGGTCAGCACCATGCGCGATATTTCCAGCAGTTCGCAGCGGATCGCTGAAATTACCACCCTGATCAACGGCATTGCCTTCCAGACCAACATTCTGGCGCTGAATGCGGCAGTGGAAGCTGCGCGTGCCGGCGAACAGGGCCGTGGCTTCTCGGTGGTCGCCAGCGAGGTGCGCAATCTGGCACAGCGCAGTGCCCAGGCAGCAAAAGAGATCGAAGGGCTGATTGCCGAGTCGGTCAACCGGGTACAAACCGGCACCACGCTGGTGGAAAACACCGGCAATACCATGGAGCAGATCGTCCTGTCGGTCACCCACGTGCGTGACATCATGGCGGAAATTGCCGCGGCCTCCGACGAACAGACTCGGGGTATCGCCCAGATCGGCCAGGCCATTGTCGAAATGGACCACACCACCCAGCAGAACGCCGCACTGGTGGAAGAATCCGCCGCCGCCGCCGACTCGCTGGAGGAACAGGCAGAAATGTTACTGCAGAGCGTTTCGGTATTCCGCCTGGCGGAGCATTCTGTGCCTGCCGCCGCGAAAGCCGTCGCGGCCAAAGCCCCGATCGGCAAACAACCGACCACCCAAACCGCCGGGCAAGACAACTGGACCACCTTCTGACCCTCTCCCGCCCGAAACCTCTCGGGCGGGTTATTGTTCCCCGCTGCCAACTCGGGCTATGCTGGGCCTTCGACGCGAGACAAGGAGGCGCATATGCATCACCCAGAAGTTTACATCGGCACTATCCAACCCTACGAAGGCGGACGGCCCAGCGGCATCGCCAAGCGCCTGGTGGATGGGATCGTCAAACTGACCCCGCTCGGCCTGGAAGGCGACGAACAAGCGGAGAAAAGTTATCACGGTGGGCCTGATCGCGCGCTGTGTCACTACCCCCGTGAACATTACGAGCACTGGCGCGAACAGTTCCCGGCGCAGGCGGAACAGTTCTGCGCACCGGCCTTCGGTGAAAATATTTCTACCCTCGGGCTGACCGAACATAACGTGTTTATGGGCGATATCTTCCGCTGGGGCGAAGCACTGATCCAGGTCACCCAGCCGCGCTCTCCCTGCTTCAAGCTCAATTACCATTTCGATATCGACGACATTTCGGTGCTGATGCAGCAAAGCGGCCGCTGCGGTTGGCTGTACCGCGTAGTGTCCGCCGGTAAGGTCAGCGGCGATCGTCCGCTGGAACTGGCAACGCGCAGCAGCGACGTCTCGGTCGCCGAGGCCATCGGCATCGCCTGGCATATGCCGTTTGATGAAGAGCAGTATCGCCGTCTGTTGGCGGTGGCCGGGCTGTCTGCCAGCTGGAGTAAAACCATGCTGACGCGCATCAGCGAAGGCCGCCTCGAAGACTTTAATCGCCGCCTGCTGGGCCGCTAAAATAGACCGGTTGAAAATAAAACCTGGCGCTGCCTACAGCGCTAAACATTTTCACCGGCCTATACTGTTCAGCGTCGGTCGTTCCGGCAACCTCATTCAGGCAGGAGCAAAGTTATGAACACCCCGTCTCATTCGATTCACCATGCCGCAGCCGAAGGCTACCAGGCCAACGCCGATCGTTACGTTAAAGGGCGTCCGGACTATCCGCCGGAGATAACTACCTGGCTACGCGACACCATCGGCCTGCACACCGGTATGACGGTGATCGATCTCGGCGCCGGAACCGGCAAGTTCACTCCGCGCCTGTTGGAAACCGGTGCGCAGGTGATCGCCGTCGAACCCGTGGCCCAAATGCTGGAAAAGCTCTCGGCGGCGCTGCCGCAGGTGAAAACATTGGCGGGCACCGCGGAGTCAATCCCATTGCCGGATGAATCGGTCGACGCCGTGGTTTGCGCGCAGTCCTTCCACTGGTTTGCCACGCCGCGTGCTTTGGCCGAAATCCAACGTATCCTCAAGCCAGGAGGCAAGCTTGGCCTGGTGTGGAACATGCGCGATGCGCGCGTGAGCTGGGTGCGTAAGCTCAATCAGATTGTCGACCGTCACGAAGGCGACGCACCGCGTTTCTACACCGGTGAATGGCGTAAACTTTTCCCGACCAAAGGATTAGAACCGCTGCAGGAACAGGTGTTTATGCTCGGCCACCAGGGCGCAGTAGAAGATGTGATTTATAACCGGGTGCGCTCCACCAGTTTTATCGCCGCCTTGCCGCTCGAGCAGCAGGAACAGGTGATCGAACAGATTCGGCAGTTGGTGGCAGAGGAAGGGGAACTGCAGGGCAAAGACACTGTGACCGTGCCCTATCAGACCAAAGCGTATTTCACCACCAAGCTTTGAAAACCGGGCGCCACAATCAACGGCGCCCCGGCAATCAGAATGCTTTTCTGGCGTAGCCGGTGACCACTTTCAGGCCCATTTCGCGGCCCAGTGCGGTCATCGGATGCACCACGATCAGGCCGCGCACGTTTTTCTTCAACGTGCCCATATCCGCCTGCTCTTTCTTGGTGATTTCACGATTGAACGGCAGTTGGCTCAGCTTTTGCGCTTCGGCGCTCAGCTTCTCAACGCGCACGCCTTTCAGGCGCTCGATCTCCGCAGCCATCTTCTCTTTTTCTTTGGTGTGCTGAGCAATCAGGTCAAGATTCCCCTGTTGGATAATCAGGGTGTCTTTGTGCTTGAGTGCGTCCAGCAGGTCGCTAAGGCGCTTAATCTCTGCCTTTTCTATTTCTTTCATGGTTTCTGGCCTGTTGTGCCGATACGGCACGCTAATCAATGATGTCCACATTGTAGCAAAATGCGCGCGTGGTTACTCGTCTTGCGCAATGCCCGGCGGCAAGCCGCTCATCTCGCAGGCTTTGGCACCGACACGCGCCAGTGCCTGGCTGTAACGGGCATTAAACGGGTAGCAACAGGAAAGCCGCAACGCGTTACGATAGCGGCCACTGGGGGAATACAGCGTGCCGGGCGTCAGGCAAATCTGTTCCTCCAGCATCTGATGGAATAGCGCTACGCTGTCGACCCCGACCGGGAACTCCACCCAGAATACAAAACCGCCCGCGGGTTGTGTCGCCCGGGTACCACGTGGGAAGTGACGCGCAATCAGCGCCCGCGCCTCATCCACCTGAGCGGCGTAGCGTTTTCGCAGGTTGCGCAGATGGTGATCGTAGCCGCCGGTTTCCAGAAACATCGCCAGGGTCTCCGACAGCAGCTGCGACTCGGACATAGACGACACCGCCTTCAGTTTGCGCAACGCCTCGTTAAAGCGGCCACCGCTGATCCAACCGATGCGGAAGTCCGGTGCCAGGGTCTTGGTAAAGCTGGAGCAGAACAGCACCCAACCGTCACGATCGAAAGATTTTACCGCCGGGGACAGCGCATTGCCGAATTGCAGCTCGGCGTACAACCCATCTTCAATCAAGGGCACCTGGTGATCGTTCATCAACCGCGCCAACCGTTTTTTCGCCGCCAGCGGCATGGTGCAGCCCAGCGGATTTTGCACCGTCGGCATGGCAATCACCGCATTCAGCCGCTTCTCATTGAGCAACAGTTCCAGCGCATCCAGCGACAGCCCGTGCTGCGGATCGGTAGGAATTTCCAGCGCCTTCAGCCCCAGGCTGGCCAGCAGCGGCAGCAGATAAAAATAGGTCGGTGATTCCAGGCCGATACAATCACCCGGTTTGGTGGTCACCCGCAGCGCCAGTTGCAGCGCCTCCATACAGCCATGAGTCAGCGTGATATCGCCGGGCTCCAGCAGCATGCCCAGCGCCATCGAACGACGAGTGATTTGCTGTCGTAGCCTCAGGCTACCCGGCGGTAGTGCATATTGGCCGATCAAATTCGGCTGACGGCGTAACTGCGACGACAGCATCCGCCCCAACTTGCCGCCGGGATAAAAATCAGAAGTCTGCGGGCAGGCCAGCGAAAGATTGGTGAACGCCGGATTTTGCTGAGCGGCAAACACCGTGTCGATCAACGCCAGTACGTCATCCGCCGGTGGCTCTATTCGGCTGCTGGTCGGTGAAGCGGCCTTCAGCGCCGGTAAGGTGTTACACACATAAAAACCGGACTGTGGCCGTGCCTCTATCAGCCCGCGATCTTCCAGCGTGCGGTAAGCCGCCACCACGGTATTGATACTGACGCTGTGGCTCTGCGCACAGCGGCGCACCGAAGGTAAACGGCTGCCGGGTAGCAGCGTGCCGCGGCGTATGGCTTCTGCCAGCGTATCCGCCAGCTGCTGGTAGCGCGTTTCCGGCATTTCATCGAGCAAGGTCACAGTTTGTCTCCAGGTAATGGGTACAGTTTGAATTTGCTACAACTGTATCCATGACAATAGCGGGTTTTTGGTTCTGTCACCATCTGCCCGTAGGTTTTATGCTGGTTCCCTTGCTTCTTAGCCTTAAAAGGAACCCGTTATGCTGGACTCCGCCTTTATCAGTTATGTCACAGTCATGTCGATCACCCCTGGCCCCAACAACCTGCTGCTGGCCTCGTCCGGGGTCAATTTTGGGCTGCGTCGCACCCTGCCGATGGTGTTTGGCATTAGCGTCGGCTGTGCGGTGCAACTGGCCCTGACCACCACCCTGCTGGCGCTGATCCTGAGTTCGGCCGCCATGATCCGCTTTCCGTTAGCGGTGATCGGTTGCACCTATCTGCTGTGGCTATCATGGAAATTATTCAGGGCAGCCTCGCCCGACGGCAAGCAGCAGGCACAGCCGATGCGCTTAATCAGCGGCGCGCTGTTTCAGGCGGTGAATCCCAAAGCCTGGCTGATGGCGATTAACGTCGCCATTCTGTTCACCCCGCGAGAAGGTGCCAGCCTTGGCCATACGCTGATGATCATTGCCGGTTTCACCGCCCTGAACATTCCTTGCGTCCTGGTATGGGCGATATTGGGCGATCGGCTGCGTGATGCGCTGCGCGTAACCTGGAAACTGCGGTTGTTTAACGGCGTCATGGCGGGCTTGATGGCAGCCACGGCACTGTGGCTGTTATTTGACGAGTGGCGCGCGGCCTTTGCTTAATTGCGGCCGAGCGGGGAAAGCCGGGACGGTTGTTTGGCACCGATACCGGCGATCAGATCGGTGACCGACAGTACCATTGTGGAACGTAACACCTGCTGGTATCGCTGACGCTGCATGGCGATCAGCGATTCTTCCGCTTCGCCGGGCTGCAGGAAGGTCGGTACCGGCGGCAGCGCAGCCACGCAATGCAGTTCGCCGAACGGCCCGAGGATTTCATCATCGACAAAACGGTATTCCGCCCCGTCGTGGTTCAGTTCTTCGCGCATCGCCATCAGCAGTTCGGCGTCTTCATATTCGTGACGTGAAATCACCCCCAGCCCATACATCAGCTTCAGGCGTACCGACAGCTCACCCAATGGACCGGCGCCGGACAATAGCGGTTCGACGGCATACTTCACCGCATAGTCATCTTTGCGGAACACCTGCACCACCAGCACGTTCAGCGCCTCCGCCAGCAGCTCTACCGCCGCGATCAGGAAACTGCGCACCGTCTTGCCTGCGTTCAGCCGTTCCAGAACCTTATTTTCAAATGCCTGTGCTTCTTCCATCGTCGCTTTTCGAATGGCCTGGGTGGCGCCGTCAATGCCGAAGTCGGGGTGTAGGGGCGCAACTTGCTGCGCCCGAAGATTCATCATATTGAATCTACTTTTGCATGGCGTTATACACAGCAACCGCCTGTTCTACAACCTCACTTTCCGCCGGCAGGCCGGAAATTTGCGCCAGCGCCGCTTTTGGCCCCAGTTTGGCCAGCAGTTCCACCAGCTCTTTGGCCTGCGGATCCTGCTCGCTGCGGTAGCTCATGGCGGCGGCAATACCCTGGATCAGGTTGGCGTGCGGCAGACCGTACTCCAGCGTGCCGAGCAGCGGCTTGATCAGGCGATCGCCGGCGCTCAGCTTGCGCAGCGGCTGACGGCCCACGCGCTCCACGTCGTCTTGCAGATAGGGGTTTTCAAAGCGGCTGAGGATTTTGTCGATGTAAGCGGCGTGCTTGGCGGCGTCAAAACCATAGCGTTTGATCAGCACCGCACCGCTCTCTTCCATCGCGCCTTTCACCACCTGGCGGATTTTCGGGTCAAGAATGGCATCGCGAATGGTCTGCAGGCCGGCCTGTTGCCCAAGATAGGCGGTAATCGCATGGCCGGTATTGAGCGTGAACAACTTGCGCTCAACAAACGCCATCAGGTTGTCGGTCAGTTCCATACCGGCAATCGCCGGTGGCTGGCCCTTGAACTGGGTTTGATCGACAATCCACTCGCTGAAGGTTTCTACCGTCACTTCCAGCGGATCGCTGCTGCCCGCTTCCGCTGGCGGTACAATGCGGTCAACCGCCGAATCAACGAAGCCCACATGCTGTAGGGCCCATGCCTGCTCCTCCTGCGGCAGGACATCAAACACGTGCTGTTTTAACTGGCTGGTGCCCCGCACCATGTTCTCACAGGCGATGATGTTCAGCGGTTGGCTATTGCCCTGCTGGTGACGCTTGCTCAGCCCTTTGGCGATAGTCCCGGCAATTTTAGCCAGGATCTGCGGCCCCACTGCGGTGGTCACGATATCCGCTTCGGCGATCAGCGCAACCGCCTCTTCACTGCCGCTGTTCACTGCGCTGACGTTGTTGACCTGTTCGACCCTGGCCTGTTCGCCGACCACGTGCACCTGATAACTTTTGCGGCTGTTCAGCAGGTCCAGCACCGTCTGGTTGACGTCGGCAAAGGTCAGTTCGGCCTGCGCGTCCGCCAGCAGCTTGCCGATAAAACCACGGCCAATATTTCCCGCACCGAAATGTAATGCTTTCATATTCCTACCTTTCTAATGTCGAAGGGTGCAGCAAGCTGCACCCCTTAAAATGATTCTGTTATCCGCGTTTTTTGCCGCCCAGCAGATCCAGCACTTCCTGCACGCTGCTGGTATTCGCCAGCCGCTCGATGACGCCGTCGTCATCCAACGCATTGGTCAGGCTGGTGATCACCTGGATATGTTCGTTATTGCGTGCGGCAATACCGATGACCAGCCGCGCCACCTCGTCCTCTTCATCACCGAAACGCACGCCCTGCGGGTATTGGCAGAACACCACGCCAGTGCGCAGTACCCGGTCTTTGGCTTCGATGGTGCCGTGCGGCACGGCGATCGACTCGCCCAGATAGGTGGAGGTCAGTTTTTCGCGCTCCAGCATCGCAGGAACGTATTCCGGCTCAACGTAGCCGCCCTTGACCAGTTGCTCACCGGCAAAGCGGATCGCCTGTTCCTTGTCGCTGGCCTGCAGGTTAAGGAACACGTTGCTTTCGCTGAGGCGGAACAGGTTTTGCTCGCTCGCTTCAAAGCTGTCGTCAAGCCGGCTGATGACTTTCTGTTGGTTATCGGTGGTTTTGTTGGCCGCCACCAGACGCTCGGTCAGATCGCTGTACAGCTTGCTGTCGAGGAAGTTGGTCAGCGAGATATGCTGGGCCTGAGGCGCGTGCCGCATCGCTCGCTCGGTCAGGTCGCGGTGAGTGATCACCAGATCCACATCGTCCGGCAGGCTATTGATGGCGCTGTTGGTCACCGAGATATTTTTCAGCCCGGCATCCGCCACTTTTTTACGCAGCACCCCGGCCCCCATCGCACTGGAGCCCATACCGGCATCGCAGGCAACGATGATTTTACGTACCGTGGTCAGGTCACCATCGACCGCTGCATGAGCCGCCGCGCCGCCTTTAGACTGCGACTTCATTTCTTGCATACGGCGAGTCGCCTCTTCCAGATCGTCCTCTTCTTTCACTTTTGAGGTTTTCAGCAGGAAGCCCGCGACCACAAACGACACCACAAAGGCCGCACCGATAGCCGCCAGGTTAGCGAAATAAGCGCCCTTCGGCGTCATCGCCAGCACCGCCAGAATCGAACCCGGTGAAGCCGGAGAGACCAGACCGCCGTTCAACATGGTCAGGGTGAATACGCCGGTCATGCCACCCAGGATCACCGCCAACAGCAGACGTGGGTTCATCAGCACGTACGGGAAGTAGATTTCGTGGATACCACCGAAGAAGTGAATGATCGCAGCACCACCGGCAGACTGCTTGGCACTGCCGCGACCAAAGAACATGTAGGCCATCAGCACGCCCAAACCCGGGCCTGGGTTGGCTTCGATCAGGAAGAAGATGGATTTGCCGGTTTCGGTCGCCTGCTGGATGCCCAGCGGTGAGAAGATACCGTGGTTAATCGCGTTGTTGAGGAACAGGATTTTCGCCGGTTCCACGAAGATTGACGCCAACGGCAACAGGTTGTTGGTCACCATGATGTTCACGCCGGTAGCCAGGATATGCGACAAGCCTTCGACCAGCGGACCAATCGCCATAAACGACAGGATAGCCAGCAGCATACCGATAATGCCGGCGGAGAAGTTGTTCACCAACATCTCAAAACCGCTTTTGATTTTGCCGTCTACCCAGCGGTCAAAATGCTTGATCGCCCAGCCGCCCAGCGGGCCGGCAATCATCGCACCGAGGAACATCGGCATGTCTGCACCGACAATCACGCCCATGGTGGTGATGGCACCGACCACGCCGCCGCGATCGCCCCCCACCAGACGGCCACCGGTGAAACCGATCAGCAGCGGCAGCAGGTAAGTGATCATCGGGCCAACCAACTTGGCTAAGGTTTCGTTCGGCAGCCAACCGGTAGGAATAAATAACGCGGTGATGATACCCCAGGCGATAAATGCGCCAATGTTGGGCATCACCATGTTGCTTAAGAAGCGGCCAAAGTTCTGAACTTTGACTTTGATGTCTGGTGAAAACATAAAACACACCCCTATTGTTACGCGCTGACAATAGAGCGCGTGATTATTGTTGTTACGATCCAGCTGTGTTGTGGCTGTATGCGAAATGGACTCTATCACGCTGTTTTTACCGTGCGAACTTCACGGATTTTTTGTGATGCAGATCACCAACAACACCCCATCCAATAGGCATTTATAGTGATATACATCACATTTAATCGGTGTAGAAAAAATACAACGCGCCAAATTCGCCCTA
This sequence comes from Serratia sp. S4, assembly GCF_000347995.1. Lineage (NCBI taxonomy): Bacteria > Pseudomonadati > Pseudomonadota > Gammaproteobacteria > Enterobacterales > Yersiniaceae > Serratia > Serratia sp. S4. Next base: position 41,966 of record NZ_KB661120.1, on the reverse strand, counting down.
AAATCCCGACATAATGCGACGTCGATCACATTTTCATATTGCGTGTTTGTTTTTAAATTGTGACATCAATCACAATTTATTTGCTGATGGCTACCGGATCCTGGCCTGGGGGTGTTCTTCCCTGTGAGCATTCATCCCGTCGGGAAATAACAGTGCGATGAATGAAAGAAAACTACATGTCGGAAAAAGGTGATTAATTGAAGTGTAGTACAGAAGCGACGCGCAAGAAGTGAGCAAGTGATTGGAAAGACAGGGAGGGAACAGCGGAAGGGAAATAGCAGAAGCCGGAATACCGGCTTCTGCATTGACACTATTACTGGGTGACGCTTGAGACGGTTTTCTGTGCGTTCAGTAAATCCTGCTGCTTGGCGACCAGATTCGACATCATGGTGTTGTACTGCGTTGCCTGCTGGGAAGTACGGAATTGCACGCCGTTATTGTTAAAGCTCACCTGATTACCCTGTGTACGCAGGAAATCCCCAACCTGCACCAGATCCTGAACGAAACTGGCGGTAGCAGGAATAACCGGCATCAGCGCATTGGCCGGCCCGGTGACGATTTTGTCGTAGGCCTGGTTATACACGGCTTTCAGATCGTCAGGTTGCTTCAACGTTGCCCGGGCGGTATCCGCCTGTGACTTGGCTGACTGGATCTGCTGCCCCAGCAGGTTCAGCGCCCCAACGGACTGTTGCAACGAATCGCGCTTGCTCATGTAGTCCTGTGCGGTGCGGATCTGGTTGATTTGATCCAACGCCGGCGTCAGGCTGGCGTCCAGTGACTTGGACAACTGCTGTGAAAAGCCGACCAAAATAGCGTAATCACCGGCATAGTTGCCGAACTTCTGTTTCTGATCTTCGCTCAGCGTCGGGATTTTCGCGCCGCTGCGCATCACCGTATTCTGTATGTAATCAATAAACGCCTTGCGTTGTTCCGGCTCTTTATCGCCGCAAGCAGTCAGCTGCATGACCACCAACAATGCCAATACCGGGGCCAACCAACGCGCGAAATTCCTGCTCTGGATCCCTACCGCCATGTGACATAACTCCTGTTATAAACCTGCTTTTTCATCGGACTCCGTCCCTTTTGCTGCACTCCCTGCGCCTATAAGAATAGATCAACTGAATGCGATCCGATACGCGATTCACCTTTCGGGGCTTATTCTTCGGTGAAAGGGAAGTAATAGCGATACCTGAAACCAGGTCGAACATGATTTGAGAGCGCTGAAATCAAGCCCTACCCCCCAAGTCAGCCCCCAAGTCACCCCCCAAGTCGGTGAGCTATTGGCAGCGTTAAAAGAAACAGGTTTGACACAAAACCGCCCACTGCACCGACAGCAATAAAAAAGGCGCCCTGAGGCGCCTTTCACAGCAGAACCGCTTATTGCAGCACGGAGATATCCGCGACCTGCAGGAACAGCTCACGCAGTTTGCTCAGCAGCGTCAGACGGTTCACACGCACCGCTTCGTCTTCTGCCATCACCATCACGTTGTCAAAGAACGCATCGACCGGCTCACGCAGGTCTGCCAGCTCCACCAGCGCATCCTGATAGTTGCCTGCCGCAAAATACGGCTCCAGCTTATCGCGCAGTACCACCAGATGGGTCGCCAGTTGGATCTCAGCCGCTTCTTTCAATACCGAGGCGTGTACACGATCATTGAGCGTATCGGTAGATTTGGCCAGGATATTGGAAACGCGTTTGTTGGCCGCAGCCAGCGCAGCTGCCGCTTCCAGGGTACGGAAATGGGTCACCGCTTTGACGCGCGCATCGAAGTCCGCCGGTTTGGTTGGACGACGTGCCAACACCGCCTGAATGGTGTCAACCGCGTGGCCTTCTTCCTGATACCAGGCGCGGAAACGGCCCAGCATAAACTCAACGACCTCGTCGACCACCTTGGCGTTGGTCAGCTTGCTGCCGTACAGGCGCACGGCCTCTTCGGTCAGGGTCTGCAGATCCAGCGTCAGGTTTTTCTCAACGATAATACGCAGCACGCCCAGCGCAGCACGGCGCAGTGCAAACGGGTCTTTATCGCCTTTCGGATGTTGCCCGATGCCGAAAATACCGGCCAGGGTATCCATCTTGTCGGCGATCGCCAGCGAACAGGCCACCAGCGACTCCGGCAGTGCATCACCGGCAAAGCGCGGCTGGTACTGTTCGTTCAGCGCAACGGCCACGTCTTCAGCTTCGCCGTCATGACGCGCGTAGTGCATGCCCATCACGCCCTGGGTGTCGGTGAATTCGAAGACCATGTTGGTCATCAGATCGCACTTCGACAGCAGGCCCGCACGGGTAGCGTGGTTAACGTCAGCACCAATCTGACCGGCAACCCAGCCCGCCAGCGCCTGAATACGGTCGGTCTTGTCGCGCAGGGTGCCCAGTTGCTGTTGGAACAGCACGGTTTCCAGACGCGGCAGGTTGTCTTCCAGACGTTTTTTGCGGTCGGTGTTAAAGAAGAACTCTGCATCGGCCAGACGCGGACGCACTACCTTCTCGTTACCGGAAATAATCTGCTGCGGATCTTTGGATTCGATATTGGCCACGAAGATAAAGTTCGGCAGCAGTTTGCCCGCGGCGTCATACACCGGGAAATACTTCTGGTCGCCTTTCATGGTGTACACCAGCGCTTCCGCCGGCACCGCCAGGAATTTCTCTTCGAATTTGGCGGTCAACACCACCGGCCATTCCACCAACGAGGCCACTTCTTCCAGCAGGCTTTCGCTCAGATCGGCCTTGCCGCCAATGGTCGAAGCAGCCAGCTCGGCATCACGCTTGATCATTGCCTTACGGGTTTCGTAATCGGCGATCACCTTACCGCGCTCCAGCAGGATCTGCGGATATTGGTCGGCATTGTCGATAGTGAATTCCGCTTCACCCATGAAACGGTGGCCGCGAACCGTACGGGCAGAATCGATGCCCAGCACGGTGCCAGGGATCAGTTCCGCACCCAACAGCATCGTCACGGTGTGCACCGGACGCACAAACTGCACGTCGGAATCGCCCCAGCGCATCAGTTTCGGGATCGGCAGCTTGGCCAGAGAATTGCTGACCATGCCCGCCAGCAGCGCTTGCGCGGATTGGCCTTTAACATGGGCGCGATACAGCAGCCATTCACCTTTGTCGGTCACCAGGCGTTCGGCCTGATCGACGGTAATACCGCAACCGCGTGCCCAACCTTCGGCCGCCTTGCTTGGCTTGCCTTCGGCGTCAAACGCCTGGGCAATGGCCGGACCGCGTTTTTCGACTTCACGATCGGCCTGTGCAGCGCTCAAATTGGCCACTTTCAGCGCCAGACGGCGCGGAGCGGCAAACCAGCTCACTTCGCCGTGTTCGAGGTTGGCGCTATCGAGCTCGGCGGTAAAATTCGCGGCAAAAGCTTCTGCCAGTGAACGAAGAGCCTTCGGCGGCAGCTCTTCCGTGCCGATTTCCACCAGGAAAGTCTGTTGAGTCATGGCTGCCTCTTAGCTCTTGTTCTTTTTGCACATTGGGAAGCCCAGCGCTTCGCGAGAAGCGTAGTAGGCCTCGGCCACGGCTTTGGTCAGCGTGCGGATACGCAGAATATAACGCTGACGCTCGGTCACCGAGATCGCCTTGCGCGCATCCAACAGGTTGAAGGTGTGGCCGGCCTTCAGAATACGTTCGTAAGCCGGCAGCGGCAGTGGTTTCTCCAGCGCCAGCAGCGACTGGGCTTCTTTCTCGTACTGCTCAAAGCAGGAGAACAGGAAGTCCACGTCGGCGTATTCGAAGTTGTAAGTGGACTGCTCCACTTCGTTCTGATGGAACACGTCGCCATAGGTGGTCACACCCAGCGGGCCGTCGCTCCACACCAGATCGTAGACGCTGTCCACGCCCTGGATATACATCGCCAGACGTTCCAGACCGTAGGTGATCTCGCCGGTTACCGGTTTGCACTCCATGCCGCCGACCTGCTGGAAGTAAGTGAACTGCGTCACTTCCATGCCGTTCAGCCACACTTCCCAGCCCAGGCCCCAGGCGCCAAGCGTCGGGTTTTCCCAGTTATCTTCCACGAAGCGGATGTCGTGAATGGTCGGATCCAGACCCAGCTCTTTCAACGAGCCCAGGTACAGTTCCTGAATGTTGTCCGGCGATGGCTTAATCACCACCTGGAACTGGTAATAGTGTTGCAGACGGTTTGGGTTTTCACCGTAGCGGCCGTCGGTCGGGCGGCGGGACGGCTGCACGTAGGCGGTAGCCATTGGCTCCGGCCCCAGTGCGCGCAGGCACGTCATCGGGTGTGAGGTTCCCGCGCCGACTTCCATGTCCAATGGTTGAACGATGGTGCAGCCCTGGCGCGCCCAATAGTCCTGCAGTGTCAGGATCAGGCCCTGAAAGGTCTTGGTATCAAACTTTTGCATGTTGAATTCGCACGCGATACAAGTGGATTTAAATGGGATGCGCCAGTATACCCGTTGACCGTAAGATATACAGCCCGAATCCGGTAACAAGTGCGAATCATCAAAGAAGCGCAGTGTTTTTACGCACTGAAATGGGGCAAATGCGCCTGCATGGCACGGTTTCCCCCTGCGAATACACCACTGCCCCCCGCCCTCCATGATCTCCGAGACTGGCACTAACCTTGCTAGCGTCCTGATAACCAACATTTCAGGAGGTTCGCTGATGACTACCGCCTTAACCGACAGCCGCTATCGCTACCGTATTTTCGCCATGGTGTTCTTTATTGCGTTGATCAACTACGTCGATCGCGGTGCGTTGTCCTTCGCCGCCAACGATATCTCCCGAGAATTCGACTTCAACAAGGCCCAACTGGGCGCCGTGCTGGGCTACTTCGGCTTTGGCTATTTGTTCGGTTCGCTGTGCGGCGGTTTTCTGGCCGACCGCGTCGGCACCAAAAAGGTCTGGCTGATCGCCGGGGCGCTGTGGTCGCTGCTGGAGATCGCCACCGCCTGGGCGGGCGAACTGGGGGTAGCACTGTTCGGAGGGTCGGCGATCATGGGTTTCGCCGCGCTGCGCATCATGTTCGGCTTTGCCGAAGGCCCGGCCTATGCGCTGATGAACAAAACCATCGCCAACTGGGCACCGCGCAAAGAGCGTGGGTTTTCGCTGGGCATCGGCCTGCTGAGCACTCAGGTGGGGTCGCTGCTGACCGCACCGCTGGCGGTGGGGCTACTGCTGCTGACCGATGACTGGCGCAGCATGTTTATGCTGCTGGGTCTGTTCTCGCTGATCGCCATTCTGCTGTTTGCCCGTTTCTTCACCGACACGCCGGAGGAGCACCCTGAAGTCAATGCCGTCGAACTAGCAGCCATTAGCGCCGATCAGGACGCAAACAGCCAGCAACCACGCCTGCCGTGGTGGGCTTTCTTCACCAACCGCACCTTGGTGTTTAACGCCCTGGGCTACTTCTCTTTCCTCTATGTCACCTTTGTGCTGGTGACCTGGGGCCCAAAATACCTGCAAGACACCTTTGATTACGATCTGCACTCGCTGTGGTATGTGGCGATGATCCCTTGGAGCGGCGCCTGTTTCACCGTGCTGCTCGGCGGCCGCATCGCCGACGCGCTGCTACGACGCTTTGGCAACCTGCGGCTGGCGCGCAACCTGTTCGCGGCAGTCACCTTGCTGCTGACCGCCACCTGCTTCCTGCTAATCCCCTTTATGAGCACGCCGACAGAAATCATTCTGCTGATGACGCTGGGTAACGCGCTGAATGCGCTGGTGAATAATGTGTATTGGTCGGTGGTGATCGACGTCACGCCCAAGGCTTCGGTGGGTGCCTACAGCGGCATGACGCTGGCGATCGCCAATATTGCCTCGATCACCGCACCGATGCTGAGCGGCTGGCTGGCACAACACCACGGTTATGGCGCGATGTTCTTCGCCACCGCCGTGGTGTCCTTCTGCAGCATGCTGTGCATGACCCTGCTACAGCCGGAAAGAAAGATAGTGGCCGATGGCGCGCTGCCCAATCGCCCTGGTGTGCAGCAAACGGCTCCCTAAGCGATTAGGCTTCGACACTCAAAACCGCGCACTGACGCCGACGTTATACATAAACTGTTCGCCGCTGCTCAGGCCGCCGGTCTGCGAAACGGTGGCGAACGCAGCCACCTGATCGGTCAGCGGCATGTTCGCTCCCAGGGTCACATCCACCCAGTTTTTATCCTGATTGGCGCTGTCGCGGGTAAAAGAGGTCTGGGTGGACTTCAGGCCGCCGCCGGCCCGATAGACATCATCGCCAAACTGATGCTGATAGCTCACCTCGGCGTACGGGTTAAACAGGCCGAAATTGCTGTCTAACCGCCAGCCCAGCGCACCAATCTGCGAATGATAGTTCTGGTCGTTAAACCTCATGGCGGTGCTGTCGTTGCCGTCCTCGCTGTAACCGGAGACGTTACTGTAATCCCAGGCGAACTGCGCCATCGGCCCGGTGGTCAGGTAGGAGGTCACGGGGAAGTCATAACCGGCGGTGACCCGCGCGCCCCACTGCTTGCCATCGGTGCTGCCGGTTTCGGTGCGGGTTAACGACCCTAGCTGCATGCTGCGGCGAATATCATCGTAGTCCATCGTCGCGTAGTGCAGATCGGCATTCACCCAACCGTGCTCAAACACATCCAGGGCGGTAAAGGCCGAGAACAGCAGGCCACGCGCCTTATAGTCGTAGCGGCTGGAAGGCTGCTGATCGTCATTGGAGCCGGAAATCAGCGCACCGATCAGCCAACCGTCGGTCAACTGGTAATCCACCCCGACCGTCAGATTATGGGTGGTGGCGTTGCCGTCACCTGCCGCCAGATTGGCAGAATAGTCATAGTGTTGTCCGGCATAACCGCCGAACACGCCCAGCGCCCCTTGCGGATTGCCGCCATTGCGCAACTGTTGGAAACGGCTGTCGAGGGTAGCGCGGCTATCACGCGCCATGGCCGCCGTCGCCTGATTCAGCGCCACCACCTGCGCCGGGCCGTCCAGCACCGCCTGAATATAATCGGCGATCAGTTGATGTGCCTGCGGGCTGGGGTGGAAATGATCGGCAAACAGATAGGATTGGCTGCTGTCAAAACCCGGCATGGTGGAGCTGCACACCGCAGAAGAGACGCCCGGCGGGCAGGCCATGCCGGCGGTATTGGTAAAGCCAAACTGCGTCGGATTGGCAATCGCCTCGCTAAACAGTTTGTTGACATCAACCCGAACGATATTACCGCTGCCCTGTGCCAGCAGGCGGTCTTCGTTCTGGTTATAAAAATCGGTCAGTTGCCCGGCCTGAGCACTCAGGCTGTCAAAGGCGGCAATCAGCTGTGCGGCAATCGCCTGCTGCACCTGCGGTATGGCACTGCCCTGCGCCGCAGCGGCCGTCAGCGCCTGGTGGATGGCCTGAGTTCGCGAGTCATTGTCCGGGGTCGCCAGCGAATTCAGGGTGGCGTAGGCCGCCTGCACTGCCGCGTTTTGCACCGGCGTCAGCGCCTGCTGGATAATCAGCTCCATCAGCTGCGGCGTAGAGCCAATATTCGGCACCGTCGGGACAATCACCGTTCCGGCACCGGCATTTAACAACGAGTGAACCTGCGCTGCAGCGGCGGCCGCACTGTTGTAGGCCACTCCCGGCGCAGTCGTCGGATTTAACGCCGCCGCCGCCAGGTCGTTGCCGCCAATCCAGTGAATATACAGCCCATCACCGTCGGCCCGGCCATTGACCCGGTTGAGGTAGCTCTGCACCTGATCCTGAGTGTTATCCGCCGGGTTAAGCGCCGGTACCGCCACGCCACCACCCGCGGCATAGTTGTCACCGCCGTTATCCGATGCCACCAGCGCGGCACCAATACGTTGCGCCAGCACTTCGTCGTATAACAGATGTTTATTGCTGTCGTAGGTAAAGCGGCCATTGTTGCCGGTGTCGCTCAGACTGTCGCCGAAGACGTAGAGTTGGTCGTAGGCCAGCGCTGAGGTCGTCATACTGCATAATATTGCCACTGCAAGCACCGCCGGGCGGGGCATACGAGTTATTTTTAGAGGCATGAACAGACTCCTGAGAGCCAAGCAAATGAAGGAAAATACATTTTTATCATTGGCCTTTTTGGCTACCGGCCATCTAGTAAATATTGCTGGCTTTTTCGCCACGTCAAGCCGGTCGTTGATAAAACAATCAGGGGCTTGCCAAGTTCGCAACTTCGGGCGATGCTTACTGTAAATAAACACAGCACAAGGACAGTCAGTATGATCAACGAACGTTGCGGTTGGGTGACGGCAGATCCGTTATATCTCGAGTATCACGACAAGGAATGGGGCGCACCGACTACCGATGCGCGTGAACTGTTCGAAATGCTGTGTCTGGAAGGGCAACAGGCCGGACTGTCCTGGATCACCGTGCTAAAGAAACGTGAAAACTACCGTCGTGCCTTCCACAACTTCGATCCACACCGGGTGGCGGCCATCAGCGAACAAGAGGTGGAAACGCTGCTGCAGGACAGCGGTATCATCCGCCACCGGGGCAAAATCGAGGCCATCATTGCCAACGCCAGGGCCTATCTGGCGATGGAAGCAGCCGGTGAAGACTTCGTCAGCTTTATCTGGACCTTTGTCGACGGCAAGCCACTGCTCAACCGTTGGCAACAATTGAGCGAAGTACCGGCGAAAACCGAACGCTCGGACGCCATGTCCAAGGCGCTGAAAAAGCGCGGCTTCAAATTTATCGGATCCACCACCTGTTATGCCTTTATGCAGGCCAGCGGGCTGGTGAACGATCATCTGACCGGATGCCTCTGCTACCCAAAGCCGTAGCGATCCACCCTTGCGGCCCGGCCGATCTGCCGCGGCTGATGGCCCTGTGGTTGCCCAGCACCATCGCCGCCCATCCGTTCGTGAAGGAAAGCTACTGGCGGGAAAGCGCAACGCTGGTACGGGAAAACTACCTGCCGCGAGCGCACAGTTGGGCGTATTGGCATGAGGGGGAGATCGTCGGCTTCATTAGCGTGTTGGATCAGCGCTTCATTGGCGCGCTGTTTGTTGAACAGGCGTTTCACGGTCGCGGCGTCGGACAGGCGCTGATGGCGCACGTACAACAACGCTATCCCCAGCTGAGCCTGGAAGTGTATCAGGAGAATCTGCGCGCCTGCGCGTTCTACCACAAGCAGGGTTTCCAGGTAACACAGCGCCTGTTAAATGAAGAAACTCAAGCCTATACGTTGCTCATGAACTGGGCCGCCAGCGTTTGATTCTTGTCACTTCTGGCTAAAAACAGCGCACTCCGCACCGGGGTGCGTTCAATTCAGAATCCGCTGCATGGTATTCCCCTCCGTTTTACCGGATAACAAGCGCAGCCCGTGAGCCGCTTATAATTTGTCACGTTTTTTTCCGGAACTGCCGGAGGAGATACGCGTCATAGTAGCGCCGCAACCTGGCGTGCCAGGCGGCCAACGGTTTTTTTAGCGTCCCCGAGATTGGACCGACGCACACAGATTCTGATGCCACAAAGGAAAAAACATGAATAAACGCATTGCGATTATTGCCGGCGCGGTGAGCCTTGCGCTCACGCTGTCAGCCTGTACCACCAACCCGTACACCGGGGAATCTGAAGCCGGAAAATCCGGCATTGGCGCAGGGATCGGCGCGGCATTGGGCGCAGGCGTCGGCATGCTGTCCTCGTCGAAAAAAGACCGCGGCAAAGGCGCACTGATTGGTGCCGCTGCCGGTGCAGCACTGGGCGGCGGTGCCGGTTATTACATGGACGTGCAGGAAGCCAAACTGCGCGACAAAATGAAAGGTACCGGCGTTAGCGTGACTCGTCAGGGCGACAATATCGTGCTGAACATGCCAAATAACGTCACCTTCGACAGCAGCAGCGCTACCCTGAAACCGGCGGGTGCCAATACCCTGACCGGCGTGGCCATGGTGTTGAAGGAATACCCGAAAACGGCGGTTAACATCATCGGCTACACCGACAGCACCGGTTCCCGTGCGCTGAACATGACCCTGTCGCAGCAACGTGCCGACGGCGTCGGTAGCGCGCTGATCACCCAGGGTGTTGCGGCCAACCGCGTCCGCACCTCAGGTGCCGGTCCGGACAACCCAATCGCCTCCAACAGCACCACGGAAGGCAAGGCGCAAAACCGCCGCGTTGAAATCACCCTCAGCCCGCTGCAGTAATCCCGTGCGGGGCGCTCTGCCCCGCCACTTCCTGTCCCCCGCCGCTCCGCCATTGGGCATTCCGGCTCTGCGCCGGGTGTGTTAGTCTCCTTGGCAATTAACCACAGGGGAGATCGGCTGTGAGCAGTGTTAAGGCAATTCGCGCCTCGGGGCGGGCCACCATCAGCGATGTGGCGAAAACCGCCAAGACGGGTAAAACCAGCGTATCGCGCTATCTCAATGGTGAGCAGCACCTGCTTTCTGACGATCTCAAACAGCGCATCGAACAGGCGATCCACCAGCTCGACTATCGGCCCAGCCAGATGGCACGCAGCCTGAAGGGCGGCCAAACGCGGCTGATTGGCCTGATCATCGCCGACATCACCAATCCCTACTCGGTGGACGTAATGCGCGGTATCGAAGCGGCCTGCCGCCAACACGGTTTTACCCTGCTGGTGTGTAATACCAATAACGAGGTCAATCAGGAACAGCACTACCTGCAATTGCTTAGCAGTTACCGGGTAGAGGGCATCGTGGTCAATGCCGTCGGTATGCGCGAAGAGGCGCTGTCGACCCTGCAACAATCGATGCTGCCGATGGTGCTTATTGACCGCAAAATCTCTGATTTCGCCTGCGATGTGGTGGGCCTCAACAATCACGAAGCGGCCACCGTCGCCACGGAACACCTGCTGCAACAGGGTTTCGAAGCCATTTTGTTTCTCAGCGAGCCAATCGGCACGGTCAATACCCGCCTGGAAAGGCTGCACGCCTTTAACCAGACCATGGCGCAACATGCCGGACTGTTGGCCGAACAGGCCGAAACTCCGCTTAACGACGTTAAGCAGCTGGAAGGCGTGATCCACGACTTTAACGCTCGCCATCGCGGTATGCGCAAGGCGGTGATTTCCGCTAATGGTGCCCTGACGCTGCAGGTGGCACGCGCCATGCGCCGATTGGGTATCCAGTGGGGCAGCGATATCGGCCTGCTGGGCTTTGACGAACTGGAATGGGCCGAACTGGCTGGGGTGGGCATCACTACCCTGAAACAGCCCACCTATCAAATGGGCCATGCCGCGCTGGAGCAACTGGTGCAACGTATTCAGGGCCTGAATACCCCCATCAGCGAACAGATGTTCCCCGGTGAACTGATCGTGCGCGGCTCCACCACCCGATAATCTCTCCCTTTTCCCGCAGGGGCGCGAGCTGTGCGCCCCTTACATCGCAGTATCCAGACTATTTTTTGCTCAGGTTCGTGACTGCGATCATATTTTTACACTCTGTCGCTTTTGTCTGGAACCGGTACCATTTAACGTGTGGTTAACAGTATCGGTGGGACTGACACCACCTCAGGAGCAAAAATGACCAGAGAAATTATCATAGTGACCGGCGCCTATGGCACCGATACCGTCCAGCAGCTCGGTGGCCAGGCCGCTTTACTGCCGATTATCGCCGGTGCAGGTGCCGACGGCGTAGAAATTCGCCGCGAACTGTTTTCTGCTCAGGATCTAGAGGCCCTGCCGGCTCTGGCTCAGGCCATCGAACAGCAGCAACTGTTTGCCGTTTATTCCGCACCTGAAGCCCTGTTTACCCCGCAGCATACGCTGAACCCAAATCTGCCTGCACTGCTGGCGGAAGCCCAGACGCTGAACGCACGCCAGTTAAAATTATCCCTGGGCCATTACCAGCCAGGCTTCGATTTTACCGAACTGAAAGTGGCACTGGAGCAGCATCCGGTCAGCCTGGTGGTGGAAAATGACCAGACCCCGGACTGCGGCATTCTGTCACTGCTGAACGCCTTTTTCCACGCGGCGGAAGATAACCGTCTGCCGGTCAGCATGACTTTCGATATGGCCAACTGGCACTGGGTGGGCCAAGACGCCTTCGCCGCCGCCGAGCGCCTGGCCCGCCACGTCAGCTACGTTCACGTTAAAGCCGCCACTCATAGCCTGAAAGGCTGGCGTGCCGTGGCGCTGGATGACAGTGACGGTAAATGGCGTGAGTTGCTGACCCGTCTGCCGCAGGATGTTCCACGTGGCATTGAATTCCCATTACAGGGTGACAGTCTGGAAGACGTAACCCGCTACTACGTTAACCTGCTGCGTGCGGAGTAAAACATCATGACAACGCTGACAGCCGCGCATAGCGCACCATTGGACGTCGTCACCCTGGGTGAAGCCATGGCCATGTTCGTGGCAAGCCAAACCGGCGATATGGCGGAAGTGGAAACCTTCACCAAACGCATTGCCGGTGCCGAACTGAACGTGGCGATCGGTCTGGCACGTCTGGGCCTGAACGTCGGCTGGGTCAGCCGCGTCGGCAATGACAGTTTCGGCCGCTTCGCCCTGCAACAATTGAAAAAAGAAGGCATTAACGCCCAGCAGGTAACGGTAGACGGCAATTATCCGACCGGTTTTCAGATCAAATCTAAAACCACGGATGGTACCGATCCCAAGGTGGAGTATTTCCGCAAAGGTTCGGCGGCCAGTCATCTTTCAGTGGACGATTTCAACCGCGAATACTTCGGTTCCGCTCGCCATCTGCACCTGAGCGGCGTAGCGGCGGCCCTGTCCGGTCAGTCGCTGGCGCTGTGTCACCATGCCGCACGTGAGATGCGTGCGATGGGTAAAACCATTTCGTTCGACCCTAATTTGCGTCCGGTGCTGTGGTCCAGCCAACAGGTGATGATCGAACAGCTCAATAAGCTGGCATTTGCCGCCGACTGGGTGCTGCCGGGGCTGAAAGAAGGGCAAATCCTCACCGGCCAATCAACGCCGGAAGGCATTGCCGATTTTTACCTGGAGCGCGGCGTACAGGCGGTGATTATCAAAACCGGCCCGGACGGCGCCTGGTTTAAAACCGCCGCCGGCGACCAGGCGGCCGTAGCCGCCATTAAAGTCGACAACGTAGTGGACACCGTGGGGGCAGGCGACGGTTTTGCCGTCGGCACCCTTAGCGCCCTGCTGGAAGGCAAAACGCTGAAACAGGCGGTTCAACGCGGTAACAAAATCGGCTCGCTGGCGATCCAGGCCATCGGCGACAGCGAAGGCTTGCCGACCCGCGCAGCACTGGCTGAATAAATATAACAAACATAATCGGTTAACCGACTTCTCCACATGACGTGTACCTCTGGCCCTACAACCAGGACGCGTTGAGAGAACACTGAGGAATCTGAACATGAACAAAGCGACTATCGCGGCTAAACGCTGGTGGTACATCATGCCCATCGTGTTTATCACCTACAGCCTGGCCTATCTCGACCGCGCCAACTTCAGCTTTGCTTCGGCCGCCGGCATTAATGACGATCTGGGCATCACCAAGGGCATGTCCTCGCTGCTGGGCGCGCTGTTTTTCCTCGGCTATTTCTTTTTCCAGATCCCCGGCGCTATCTATGCCGAACGCCGCAGCGTTAAAAAACTGATTTTCTGGTGCCTGATCCTGTGGGGGGCCTGCGCCTCACTGACCGGCATGGTCAGTAATATCCCCATGCTGGCCGCTATCCGCTTTATCCTCGGCGTGGTGGAAGCCGCGGTCATGCCGGCGATGCTGATTTACATCAGCAACTGGTTCACCAAATCAGAACGCTCACGCGCCAATACCTTCCTGATCCTCGGCAACCCGGTCACGGTGCTGTGGATGTCGGTGGTTTCCGGCTACCTGATCCACGCCTACGGCTGGCGTGAAATGTTCATCTTTGAAGGCATTCCGGCGGTGATCTGGGCATTCTGCTGGTGGGTGCTGGCCAAAGACAAACCCGCCCAGGCCAAATGGCTGAGCGACAATGAAAAGCAGGCGTTGCAGCAACAGCTGGAAGAAGAACAAAAAGGCATTAAAGCGGTGCGTAACTACGGTGAAGCCTTCCGTTCACGCAACGTTATTTTGCTGTGCGCACAGTACTTTGCCTGGAGTATTGGCGTGTATGGCTTCGTGCTGTGGTTGCCCTCCATCCTGCGCAGCGGCATGCAGATGGGTATGGTGGAAGCCGGCTGGCTTTCGGCGGTGCCTTACCTGGCGGCGACTATCGCCATGATCCTGGTGTCCTGGGCCTCCGACAAAATGCAAAACCGTAAGCTGTTCGTCTGGCCGCTGTTGCTGATTGGCGCGCTGGCTTTCTTCGGCTCTTACGCCGTCGGCGCCAACCATTTCTGGGTCTCTTACACCCTGTTGGTGATTGCCGGAGCCGCTATGTATGCCCCTTATGGGCCTTTCTTCGCCATCATTCCTGAAATGCTGCCGAAAAACGTTGCCGGTGGCGCTATGGCACTGATCAACAGCATGGGTGCGCTGGGCTCCTTCTTCGGCTCGTGGTTTGTCGGTTATCTGAACGGCGCTACCGGTAGCCCGGCGGCTTCTTATATGTTTATGGCCATTGCCCTGCTGGCGGCGGTGGTGCTGACGCTGGTCGTCAAACCCGCTCGCAACGAGGCCCAGCCACAACTGGCCTGATCTACCTGAATGACCGGGGTGACGGGCGCTACGCCCTTCACCCTTTTTGCTTTATGTTATGTTGGATCCCCAACGTCCTAATCGTTAGCTTGCTGGAGTTCGTGATGAAGCCTTCTATCGTTTTATACAAAAACATCCCCGCCGACCTGCGTGAACGACTGGAACAGCACTTCACCGTGCACGCCTTCGACGGCCTGACCCCGGATAACCACGATGAGCTGCGCCAGGCGTTGCAACAGGCGGAAGGGATCATCGGTTCCGGCGGTAAAATTGATGAGGCTTTCCTGCAGCAGGCGCCAAAACTGCGTGCGGCCTCAACCATTTCCGTCGGTTACGACAATTTCGACGTCGACGCGCTTAATGCCCATAACGTGCTGCTGATGCATACCCCTACCGTGCTGACCGAAACCGTCGCCGATACCATCATGAGTCTGGTGCTGGCGACAGCGCGCCGGGTGGTGGAAGTGGCCGAACGGGTAAAGGCCGGCGAATGGCAGGGCAGCATTGGGGCCGACTGGTTTGGCACCGATGTACATCACAAAACCATCGGCATTCTCGGGATGGGCCGAATTGGCCTGGCGCTGGCGCAACGTGCGCACTTCGGCTTCGGCATGCCGGTGTTGTATAACGCCCGCCGCACGCACGAAGAAGCCGAGCAACGTTTTAACGCCCGCCGCTGTGACCTGGATACGCTATTGGCTGAATCCGATTTCATCTGTATTACGCTGCCGCTGACGGATGAAACCTTCCATATGATCAGCCGTGACCAACTGGCGAAAATGAAAAAGAGCGGCATCCTGATCAACGCCGGTCGTGGCCCGGTGGTGGACGAAGCCGCGCTGATAGAAGCGCTGCAGAACGGGACCATCCATGCCGCCGGGCTGGACGTGTTCGAAAAAGAGCCGCTGCCGGTGTCTTCTCCGCTGCTGACGCTGCCAAACGTAGTGGCACTGCCGCATATCGGTTCTGCGACCCATGAGACCCGCTATGGCATGGCCGAATGTGCCGTCGACAACCTGATTGCCGCCCTGACCGGCACGGTCAAAGAAAACTGTGTTAATCCGCAACTGCTGAAGAAATAGTCATGAAGGGCGGCGCCCGCCGCCCATTTCGTTCCATCCCTCTCCCCCCGCCTTCTCCTCCCGGAAAATTATCTGTTGGGATGAGGCTATTTTTTTATCGTTGGTCACACTGGGCATTACCCTACAAGAAAAACGCTTCCTGCCACGCGTAAGGAGAGCCATGAAACGCCTGACCCTTCCCCTGTTGATGCTGCTGTCACCGGCGGCAATGGCGAGCTGGACGCTGCAAAGCTTCCCGACCTTTGACGAGTCCGCCAGCGGCTTGTTCACCAGCCACGCCACGTTGGCCAAGGGCGAACTGCCGCTGAAGATTTACCAAAACCAACAGTGCTGGCAGCCGACCACGGCGGCCAAACTGAATCAAGCCCTGTCACTGCAACCTTGCGGCGATAACCCACCGGTTAACTGGCGGTTGTTCCGCGCAGGCGAATATCAGGTGCGCATCGACACCCGCAGCGGTACACCAACGTTGCAGCTCAGCCTGAAAACCGCACCGGAAATCGCCGCCGCTGCGGTAGCACGCATCTGCCCACGCTGGGACGGCTTGCCGGTCACTCTTGACGTGGCGGCGACCTTTGCCGAAGGTGAAACGGTACGTGATTTCTATTCTGGCCAAACGACCAAGGTCAGCCAGGGCAAAGTCACCCTGCAACCGGCCGCAGGCAGCGGGGGGTTACTGTTGCTGGAGTCGGCAAGCAGCGAGAAAGCCGCGCCGTTCAACTGGCACAACGCCACGGTCTACTTCGCCCTCACCGATCGCTTTGAAAACGGCAACCCGGCCAACGACCACAGCTACGGCCGCCGCAGCGACGGCATGCAGGAGATAGGCACCTTCCACGGCGGCGATTTGGCCGGCCTGACGAAAAAGCTCGATTATCTGCAACAGCTCGGCGTCAATGCGCTGTGGATCAGTTCGCCGCTGGAGCAGATCCACGGCTGGGTTGGCGGCGGCACCAAGGGCGACTTCCCGCATTATGCCTATCACGGATACTACGCGCTGGACTGGACCCGGCTCGATGCCAACATGGGCAGCGAGCAAGATCTGCGCACGCTGGTCGAGCAAGCGCACCAGCGTGGTATCCGCATTCTGTTTGACGTGGTGGTGAATCACGTCGGTTACGCCACGCTGGCGGATATGCAGACCTTCCAGTTCGGCTCGCTGTATCTGAAAGGTGCAGAGATCGAAAAAACACTGGGTAAAAACTGGGGCGACTGGCGGCCGGGTACAGGACAAAACTGGCACAGCTTCAACGATTACATCAACTTCAGCGATAAGGCCGGTTGGGACGCCTGGTGGGGCAAAAACTGGATCCGCACCGATATCGGCGACTACGATCCACCGGGCTATGACGACCTCACCATGTCGCTGGCCTTCCTCCCGGACATCAAAACTGAAGCGCCCGGCGCCAGCGGTCTGCCGCTGTTTTATCGCCATAAACCCGACAGCGCTGCGCACGAAATTCCCGGTGCGACTACCCGCGACTACCTGACTACCTGGCTCAGCCAATGGGTACGCGATTACGGCATTGACGGCTTTCGCGTCGACACTGCCAAACACGTGGAGAAACCGACGCTGGCGCTGCTGAAACAACGTGCCACGGCGGCGTTGGCCGAGTGGAAAGCCGCTCATCCGCAACAGGCACTGGATAACGCCCCATTCTGGATGACCGGTGAAGCCTGGGGCCATGGCGTGATGAAAAGTGACTATTACCAGAACGGCTTCGACGCGATGATCAATTTTGATTTCCAGGATCAGGCGTCGCAGGCGCTGAGCTGCTTCTCCAGCATCGACGCCACCTATCAACAGATGGCCGACAAGTTGCAGGATTTCAACGTGTTGAGCTACATCTCTTCGCACGATACCCGGCTGTTCTTTGCCAGTGATGCCAAAGGGTCGCTGGCGCTGCAGCAGCGTGCCGCCGACCTGCTGCTGCTGGCCCCGGGCGCGGTACAAATTTACTACGGTGATGAAAGTGGCCGTCAGCTTGGCCCGAGTGGCTCAGACCCGTTGCAGGGCACCCGTTCCGATATGAACTGGAGTGAGCTGCAGGGCGACAAAGCCCCACTGCTGGCGCACTGGCAGCGGCTGGGCCAATTCCGCGCTCGTCACCCGGCAATCGGTGCGGGTGAACAGCAGTCGCAACAAACGGCGCAATACTACGCCTTCAGCCGTCGGCTCGGCGACGATAAGGTGATGGTGGTGTGGGTCGGCGATCGGTCACAATAATTCAGCGCGATATGCTGGGAAATGGCCATCGGGCGAAGTTTACTCCCGGTGGCTGTTTTATGAACCGCATTGCGTCGGAAATTGACAGGCGGTATGGTGGGGAATTACCTGCTAAAAATAATACAGCTGCACCTATGACTTTTTCACTTTTCGGCGACAAATTTACCCGTTACGCGGGCATTACCCGTTTAATGGATGACCTGAACGAAGGCCTGCGCACCCCCGGTGCCATCATGCTCGGCGGCGGCAATCCGGCGCAAATTCCAGAGATGGAAAGCTACTTCAAACAGCTGTGTCAGGACATGCTCGACCAGGGCAAACTGACCGAGGCGCTGTGTAACTATGACGGCCCGCAGGGCAAAGACGCCCTGCTGAAAGCACTGGCCAAATTGCTGCGCGACGAGCTGGGCTGGCAGATCTCTCCACAGAATATTGCACTGACAAATGGCAGTCAGAGCGCGTTTTTCTACTTGTTTAACCTGTTTGCCGGCCGCTATGCCGACGGCAGCCGCCGCCGCGTGCTGTTCCCGCTGGCGCCGGAATATATCGGCTATGCCGATGCCGGGTTGGACGAAGGGCTGTTTGTCTCGGCCAAACCCAACATCGAATTGCTGCCAGAAGGCCAGTTCAAGTATCACGTTGATTTCGAACACCTGAACATCGGCGATGATATCGGCATGATCTGCGTATCACGCCCGACCAATCCGACCGGCAACGTGATCACCGACGAAGAGCTGATGAAGCTCGACCGGCTGGCGCAGCAGCGCAATATTCCGCTGGTGATCGATAACGCCTATGGCGTGCCCTTCCCCGGCATTATCTTCAGCGACGCAACGCCGCTGTGGAACCCCAATATTATTCTGTGCATGAGCCTGTCGAAACTCGGCCTGCCCGGTTCGCGCTGCGGCATAGTGATTGCCGATGAAAAGACCATCAGTGCCCTGACCAACATGAACGGCATCATTAGCCTGTCACCGGGCAGCATGGGGCCGGCGATGGCAACGGAAATGATTGAACGCGGTGACCTGCTGCGCCTGTCCAACGAGGTGATCCGGCCCTTCTACAAACAGCGCGTCGAGCACACTATCGAGATCATTCGCCGCTACCTGTCACCAGAACGCTGCCTGATCCATAAACCGGAAGGGGCAATTTTCCTCTGGCTGTGGTTCAAGGATCTGCCGATTACCACTGAATTGCTGTATCAGCGCCTGAAAAAACGTGGCGTGCTGATGGTACCCGGCCACTATTTCTTCCCTGGGCTGGAGCATGAATGGCCGCATACTCATCAGTGCATGCGGATGAACTACGTGCCGGATCCGGAGAAGATTGAGCGTGGCGTGGCGATCCTGGCGGAAGAGATCGAACGCGCACATCAGGAAGCGGGCTGATCGTTGAGATGGGGCACCCAAGTGGTGCCCCGTCGTCTTACATCGCCCAGTTTTTTACATCGCCCAGAACAAGACCGCCAGCAACTGTGGCGACATGATGCGCAGGAACATCGCCAAAGGATAAACCGTGGCGTAAGACAGCGCGGCAGCGCCGCTGGTCGGGTGCAGGCCGTTAGCGAAGGCCAGCGCCGGCGGATCGGTCATTGACCCTGCCAGCATGCCAGACAGCGTCAGGTAGTTCATCTTGCCCACCATCCGCGCCAGTACGCCCACGCTAAACAGAGGGATCGCGGTAATCAGCACGCCATAGCCAATCCATGCCAGCCCTTCGCCATTAATCAGCGTATCGACAAAATTACCGCCCGACTTCAACCCGACCACCGCCAGAAACAGCACTATCCCCAGTTCACGCAGCGCCAGATTGGCACTGGGCGGCATAAACCAGTACAGCTTGCCGATGCTGCCAATACGCCCAAGGATCAGCGCCGCCACCAGTGGGCCACCGGCCAGCCCCAGACGCAATGCCGCTGGGAAACCCGGTATAAACAGCGGGATGGATCCCAACAGCACGCCGAGGCCGATTCCGATAAACACCGGTAGCATTTGCACCTGCTGCAACTTCTGTTGGGCGTTGCCGACAATCGCCGCCACCGCCTCGATAGATTCGGGCCGCCCCACCAGGTTGAGGATGTCACCAAATTGCAGCGTCACATTGCTGCCGGCCACCAGCTCGACCCCGGAACGGTTGAGTCGCGAGATCACCACGTCGTATTTCTGCTTCAGGTTCAGATCGCGGATTTTACTGCCCAGCACCTTCTCATTGGTCACCACTGCTCTCACCACCTGCAGCTCTGTGCCGCGCGTTGACAGCGAGACGTCGACCTCTTCGCCAATCACCAGCCGGGCATTTTCCAGGCTTTCGCGCTTGCCCACCAGATGCAGATAATCGCCCAGTTCCAGCTTTTCAAGCGGTGCCGGCACCATCAGCAAATCGCCGCGTTTCAGGCGAGAACAGATGATGTCCTCGCCGTTCAGCAGCGGTACATTTTTGATAGCCATCCCCTGCAGATTCGGGTTACGCACCGCCACGTTCATGGTATGCAGCAGTTCGCGCTGGTTGCCCAGGCTGCTTTCAAACGCCTGCGCCTCTTGCTCGATATTAATGCGGAAAAACAGGCGTATCAGCCACATCACCAATAAAATGCCGCAGATGCCAAACGGATAGGCCATGGCGTAACCCATACCCATTCGATCAACCAGTGCCGGATCTGAACCCAAATCGGTAAGGATTTGCTGCCCAGCGCCGAGCGCCGGAGTATTGGTGACCGCCCCGGAGAACACGCCAAGAATAATCGGCAACGGCACGGCAAACAGCTTGTGAACCACCGCCGCGACCAACCCACCGACCAGCACCAGTAAAATGGCGAAGCCGTTGAGCCGTAGCCCGGACACCCGCAAGGAGGAGAAAAACCCCGGACCGACCTGAATACCAATGGTGTAAACGAACAGGATCAGGCCGAACTCCTGGATGAAATGCAGCATGTCGCCATTAAGATTGAGCTGCCAGCTCTGGGCGAAATGCCCAACGATAATGCCGCCGAACAGCACCCCACCAATGCCCAGCCCCACCCCATAGATCTTCCAGTTACCCATCCACAGCCCGAGAACGGCCACCAACGCCAACATGCTGACGGTCAGGGCGATTTCGCTCATAGGTCACATCCTTGCCAAAAGTTTAACAACCGGTTTGCGGTTAAAGACGCACAATTAACAGGGATTTTGGCACAGGCAGAAAAGGGTGACTGTGGCTTGCGCCACAGAAAGCAAAGGGGGAAGCCCGTTAGGACTTCCCCCTGAAAATTTAACTGTTTCTCAGTCGGTTATTTGGCTTCCAGCCCTGGCGTAGTACCGATGGCGATCCGCTGTGGCTGCAGGGCTTCCGGTACCTGACGCACCAGATCGATATGCAGCAGGCCATTTTCAAACTGGGCCTCGGAAACCTGCAAATGCTCAGCCAGCGTGAAGGTCAGTGCGAACTCTTTGCACACCAACCCCTGATGCAGATATTCCACCTGTTTTTCCGACGGTGTCGGCTTACCGCGCACGGTCAGGCGTGGGCCTTCGACTTCAATATCCAGTTCGCTTTGTTTGAAGCCGGCCAGCGCCAGAGAAATGCGGTAGTGGTTATCGTCGCTTTTCTCGATGTTGTATGGCGGGAACCCTTGCGGCTCCTGGCCACCCATTGAACTGGCCAATTTGTCAAAGCCGATCCACTGACGCAGTAGTGGGGATAAGTCGTAATTACGCATAGTATTAACTCCTTCTATGAAGCGAGATTTTACCCGTCGCCTTTTAAGCTACGGCGTTGTTACCTGCACTCATTCACCCCAGTCACTTACTAAAGTAAGCTCCGTGGGATGAATGAGCTGGTCGCCTAGCCGTAACTTAAAATTCATAGGGTAAATTAAGGCATGCCCCCTGACGGCAGGCAGTTAACTAACATTCATTGCACCGGCGGTTCATTCCGCCGATGAAATAAGAATTACTTAATTTCTATCCGGCGCGGTTTTAATGTTTCCGGCACGATGCGTTCCATATCGATATACAACAGGCCGTTTTCCAGTTTGGCGCCTTTAATTTGGATATGCTCGGCCAACTGGAATTTACGTTCAAAGTTACGTTCGGCAATGCCTTGATATAAGTAGGTTCTTTCCGACGGCTCATTATTATGAGCGCCACGTACAATCAACAGGTTATCCTGGGTGGTAATCTCGAGCTCTTGCTCGGCGAATCCTGCCACCGCGATCGCGATGCGGTAATGATTTTCATCCACCAGCTCAACGTTATAAGGGGGATAGCCGCCATTACCCTGACTCTGGCCTGCCTCCAACGCATTAAACAAACGGTCAAAGCCAATTGCAGAACGGTAGAGTGGAGAAAGATCGAAATTACGCATAAAACAGCCTCCTAAGGCACTTCAGCGAGGTTTAATAATTAAGCCTTCCATCATGGACAGGCTAAATAATCAGAATTCCCTTACGGCGAATTCTTAATTTGCTTCTGATAAGAAAATGGGGGTGACTTTCACCATTTCAACCGGCGATGATCAAAAAAATGATAATCAGTGCAGCGAAAGTTTTTTTATCCCTTACAATAAACTGAGACGGCCGCCACAGAGCGGGCTCTTGCTCCTTTTAAAACATCCACAAGATGTTATAGATCAGCAGATTTTGGGGAACAGCACCCTGCAGGATGGAATAATGAAAACGATAAGAGTCATAGCAACCAGTTGCATGCTGTTAGCGACCAACGGCTGCTCCAGCGTAATGAGTCACACCGGCCCGAATCAGGGCTACTATCCGGGTACCCGTGCCAGCATGAACGTGCTGAGGGACGACAATACCAGTTGGGCAATGATGCCACTGGTGGCGCTGGATCTGCCATTCTCGGCGGTGATGGACACGGTGTTACTGCCTTACGACTATATGCGCTCCGGCAGTGACGGTACCGCCGACTCGCCGAGAGCGCGCATCTTGCGTGGCGAAGAGCAGAATCTGGCTGCCAGCGGCGATCCAGCCCATGCGGCGGCTGCCACCCCACAGTAAAAAACCTGATGCGGGCTGTTCGCCCGCCGTTGCTCATACCTCGGCCACAAAAATCTGGCTGAACCCGTCGATCTCACGCATAAACGCCACTTTACTGCCGTCCGGAGAGAACACCACCGCATCACCCGATGGCGGTAGCGCAGTACGCTGCGTCAAACGCTGCATCCGCCCGCTGGCTACCTCACATAACATCAGGCTGTTATCACACACCAGCGCGATACGACCGCCCTGCGGATGCCAACTGAACGCCGATTGAATCCCCTGTTCACCCTGCGTGACCTGACGCGGGTCACCGCCGTTGGGTGAGACCACCCACAGCTGTACCACGCCCGCGTCATCCTTCATCAGGCAGGCAATCATACTGCCGTCGGGTGAACTGCGCAGCCAGTGGCGGGGAGTGGTCGCCACACCAGGGAAACGTCGCTGGCCAGTAAAGGTCAGCCGACGTTGGCGTACCCCCAGCGGGGGGGCAGGTATTTGGGTCGGGGTACCTTGCAACGGCCGGGCACCGGCTTTGGCGTAATCGGCATCATCCTGCGGCAGATCAACGATAAACACCTCAGGCAGCTTTTCACCGCTGCTGGAAATCGTATCGCCGATAAACGCCAGCGCCCAGCGCTGTTGCCGCCCATCAGGCCGGGTATAACCGCCTTGGCCAACCCAGCCCTCTTCATAGGCCCGATTAATTTGGTCACTGCCCGGCTGCGGTTGTGGCGTGGTCTCGCTGACCAATACGCAGTAATGGCTGCCGTCATATTCACGCGGATGCTGCTTGGGAGGGTTCACGCCCTGTAATGGCACGGCTACGCCCACGTTGCGCAGATCCAGCGCCGGGTCCAGCTCATGCATCACATGGTCATTATAGGTAAAGCTCAGGCGACTGCCGTCCGGACTAAAAACGTGCACGTGAGTGCCGCCGCGCAGTGCGCCGGGAGTATAGGGCGCGGTGATGTCCATCGCATCGAGGGTAATGGCCAGTTCGCGATCCGGTTCGCTGACAATCACCCCACGACGATGGTGAAAATCATAATGCCAAACGCTATCTGGGTGCTCCGGGCCGTGGATAAAAGCATATCGGGCCGGTGCGTCCGGGCTGACGGTCACCACGCCCACATGAGCACCGTGCTGGGCACGGTACACCACTTCCACCACGCCGCTGTCGACGTTCACCCGTTCAATACTCAGGCCGGTGAAAGAGGCGCCGCTCGGGCGTACGTCGTAAGCCAGCCACTGGCTGTCCGGCGTCCAGACGTTAATATTGGTTAGCTGATGCCCACGTGGATCAAAAGTCAGCTGTTTTTCCCGATGGCTCATGGCGGCTCCCCTGCGCATGCTGGCACTGAGCCGCCATCTTACCGGATCAGCCAACGCGTTTCACATCACCCACCAACAACAGATACGACAACGCGCCGAGTAGTGCCACCACGGCGATATAAATCAGTGAGGGAGCAAAACCATAATCCTGCGCCAGATAACCGACCACCAAGGGTACTGTGATCCCCCCCAGCCCGCCGACAAAGTTAAACACCCCACCGGTCAAGCCAATCAACCGGGTCGGTGCCAGCGATGACACCAGCGACCAGGTAATGGAGGCGAAACCGTTGCCAAAGAACGCCAGCGCCATCAGCACCATAATCCACAGCGGATCGTTGGTGTAATTGGCCCCCATGATGCAGGTAGAGAGCAGCAACCCACAGATAATCGGTGTTTTACGCGCAAAACCGATGGAACGGCCGCTGCGTAGCAAGCGATCGGCAACAAAACCGGATAACAACACGCCGCAGAACGCCGCCAGGAAGGGCACCGTGGTCATAAAACCGGCGGTCAGTGCGGCAATGTGCTTTTCCTGCGTCAGATAATTCGGGAACCAGGTAAGGAAGAACCACAGCGTTGAGGTAATAGCGAACTGGCCGAGATACACCCCCACCAGCTTGCGGTGAAACACCAGTTTCCAGTCGGCAGCGGTGAGCGCTACGCGGTTTTTCTTTTCCGACGCGACGTCGCCATCCACCATGCCGCCACCGTCCTGAATATATTTCAGCTCGGCGTCGTTCACCCCTTTGCTGTTGCGCGGTGACTGATAAACACGCTGCCACACCAACGCCCAGACGATGCCGACACCGCCAGTGATGATGAACACCCAGTGCCAGCTAAGGATCTCTTGTACCCAGATCAACAGCGGCGTCAAAAACGCCAGCCCGACAAACTGACCGGAAGTATAGAACCCCACCGCCGAAGCCCGCTCCTGCTCGGGGAACCAACTGGTGACGATGCGATTATTGGTGGGAAATGCCGGCGCTTCAAACAACCCGGTTACCGCACGCAGGCCAATCAGTGATACCAGGCCACTGGCAAACCCCTGCAGCAACGTGGCGATCGACCAGCCCATAATGGCAATAAAATAGGTCAGTTTTGAGCCGACGCGATCCAGAAACCAGCCGCCAGGGATCTGGCACAGGGTATAGGTCCAGGCAAAAGCAGAGAAAATATAGCCCATCTGCGCCTTGCTGATGCCAAACTCCTGCTGAATATGCGCCGAAGCCACCGCCAGATTGGCGCGGTCGACATAGCAGATCACCACGGTGACAAATATCATGAATAACGTTAAATAGCGGCGTTTACTTTTTGGTGCTGAGGTTAAGGTTATTTCCATTATTTTTATTCCGTTATTTTTCGGATTTTAAGACGGAAGAGAAGTAGGGGATCCCCTTCCGGGTTAACAGAATTATTTAATTCAATTGATGGTGTTTTTAATTTAGGGCTATTTTATTTAGCCTTAACGCTATCGGTTATTTCCCTGTAAATCGTCAATCCATGACTGGGTCAGTGCGTGCAGGTAATAACGCTGCGGTTTGAAAGATGACGGCTAATTACCATTCGGCAACCGCACCGTCCGGATAACGCCACACGGGATTACGCCAGTCCGTCGCTTGTTTACTGCGCTCGATCACCAGCTCTTCGTTAATTTCCACCCCGAGGCCCGGTTTAGTCAGTGGGTAGAAGTGGCCGTCGGTCATTTTGAAATCGTCTTTATTCACTACGTAGTCCAGCAGTTCGGCCCCCTGATTGTAGTGAATACCCATACTCTGCTCCTGGAACACCGCGTTACGCGCCACAAAGTCCACATGCAGACAGGCAGCCAGCGCAATCGGCCCCAGTGGGCAATGCGGAGCCAGCGCTACATCATAGGTCTCCGCCATGGCGGCAATCTTGAAGCATTCGGTGATGCCACCGGCGTGAGACAGGTCAGGCTGAATAATCGCCAGGCCGCCATCTGCCAGCACCCGTTTGAAATCAAAACGTGAATACATACGTTCACCGGCGGCAATCGGGATATGCGTCTGCGCCGCCAGGCGCGGATAGTACTCTGCCTGTTCCGCCAGCACCGGCTCTTCAATAAACAGCGGACGGTACGGCTCCAGCTCTTTGATCAGGATTTTTGCCATCGGCGCATCGACACGACCATGGAAATCCAGACCGAACTCGATACGATTGCCAAAGGCTTCGCGGATCTGCGCCACCACCGCCACCGCAGCATCCACCTTACGCGCGCTGTCGATAATGCCCATCTCTTCACAACCATTTAGCTTAAAGGTGTCGAAGCCGATTTCCGTCAGCTTGTTGATACCGGCAATCACGTCAGAAGGACGATCGCCGCCCACCCAGCTATACGCCTTGATTTTGTCACGCACCAAACCGCCCAACAGCTGATAGACAGGTACGCCCAGCGCCTTGCCTTTGATATCCCACAGTGCCTGATCAATACCGGCGATCGCACTCATCAGGATCGGGCCGCCGCGATAGAAACCACCGCGGTAGAGGGTCTGCCAGATATCGTTAATCCGCGCCGGATCCTGGCCGACCACATATTCCGACAGCTCGTGCACCGCCGCCTCCACGCTGCGTGCGCGCCCTTCAATCACCGGTTCACCCCAACCGACGATGCCTTCATCGGTTTCAATCTTCAGGAACATCCAGCGCGGCGGTAGCCGATAGGTGGTCATTTTGGTTATTTTCATTGAGTGGCTTCCTTATAGGCCCGAACGAAAGCGGCAGCCTGCTGAGCGGTGCGTTCCACCGATTGGCCGGCACGATAGAGATCGCCCCCCAACCCGGCACCCACGCAGCCTGCGGCCAGATACAGATGCAAATTTTCCGGCGTGATGCCGCCGACGGCAAAAACAGGGATCTGAGGCGGCAGCACCGCTTTCAGCGCCTTGATATAGTCCGGGCCAAAGGAGACCGAGGGGAAAATCTTCAATGCCTGAGCCCCGGCCTCCAGTGCGTTGAATGCTTCTGACGCGGTGGCGCAACCGGCGCAAACCGTCATACCCAGCGCCACGGCCCTGCGGATCACCGCCGGTTGGGTATTGGGAGTCACCACCAGTTGACCACCCAGCGCGGCCAACTCTTCCACCTGCGCAGGTTGCAGCACGGTGCCGGCACCGATCAGGGCGCGATCGCTGAATTTCTTCACCGTATCACCGATGCTTTGCTGCCAGTCCGGCGAGTTCATCGGTATTTCAATCGCATCGAACCCCGCCTCAAGCAAGGTTTGTACGTGATCAGCCACCTCCTGCGGCGTAATGCCGCGCAGGATGGCGATCATCGGCAGTTCAGTATTCCAGCTCATGCACAATGCTCCTTATTCCCGATTGGAAAGCCCGATCGCCATCCAGGATCTGGTGGCGTATCCCGGCCATAGTCAGTGCCTGGGCATAACGCTCGCCAAGCTGCGGGTTGCCGATCACCGTTAATGCGGCATCCGGCGGCAGCGGGTATTCACGCTGCATCTGCGCCACCTCGTTGCCGATCAACAAGCCGGAAAGCCAGTCACTGACGGCGCTTTTTTCCAGTTTGCCAAGCACGTGAGCGGCGCGGGTTTCAAATAAACGTCGCACGATGTGGCTTTCATTCATGCCAACTTCCAATCCGTTGATAAACGCCTGCGGATTGGGCCGTTGTTCACTTAGCCCCACGCCGATCAACGAATGGCTGAGCAGCAAATGATGCAATTCGCCTGTCATCACCGTGCGAAAATCCGCCAAGCTGTCACCCTCCATGCGCACCCATTTGCTGTGGGTACCGGGCATGATATAAACCGCCGCCGGCTGTTCGGCATAGGCGCCAATCAACTGGGTTTCTTCACCACGCATGACGTTGTAGTTATCTTCACGTTCGATACAGATGCCCGGAATAATCCAGGCCCGGTAAGGTAAAGCCTGCTCTATCGCCGTTAACTGTTGGGCAACTTCGGTCAGGCGGGTTGGGCAATGCAGATAAGGCACCTGCAGCCAACCGGCATTGCTGCCGACCATCCCAGCCATCACCACCGGCAGCGGCTCAGCCCACCGCGCCATCAGCTCGCTGAAAACCTGCTGCGGCGTGCGGCCATCAAGGCGGGTAACACCGGCCTGCGACTGCAGGCTATCGACACAGACGCCCTGTTCGTAACGCCAGGCGCGCAGGTTGGTGGAACCCCAGTCAATCGCGATAAAGCTGTCACTCATGTTATGTCCTTTAGGCGTTTGGTTGAGCTGGCGATCATCGCCAGTGCCGCCTGCTCTGCGGCATCCGGATCCTGATGACGGATCGCATCATACAATTCCTGATGCTCGCGCAAGGTACGCGGCATATTGTTCTCATCCGACATATAAGTGCGCTCGAACACCGCGCGCTGCAGCGAGCTAATCGCCACGCTAAGCTGTTGCAAAACCGGGTTGTGTACCGCCGCCAGCACCGCTTCGTGATAGCGGATGTCGGCCTCATTAAAACGTTCACGATCCTGGT
This sequence comes from Serratia sp. S4, assembly GCF_000347995.1. Lineage (NCBI taxonomy): Bacteria > Pseudomonadati > Pseudomonadota > Gammaproteobacteria > Enterobacterales > Yersiniaceae > Serratia > Serratia sp. S4. The sequence continues at coordinate 13,344 of NZ_KB661120.1, read as the reverse complement.
GATGGATTTTCATGTCGTTCAGCGCCGCTTCGATCACCGCAAGTTCGCTGGAGGTAGCTCGCTCCGCCGCCCAGCGAGCAATCGTTGGCTCCACCAGGTTACGAACCTCACTCATCGAGGCGATCAGCCGTGGATCATAATCCTGCGCCAGCACCCAATTCAGGACGTCGGTATCCAGATAATTCCACTGGCTGCGTAGCGTCACGAATGCGCCACGATAGCGCTTCACCTCCACCAACCGCTTGGACATCAGCGCACGCAAGACTTCGCGGATGATATTGCGCGAAGTTTCAAACTCTTCGCACAGTTCCGTTTCTGCGGGTAATGCCGCCCCCGGAATATACTTACCGCCGACGATCTGCTGGCCCATCTCGATAATGATGCGGTCGGTTTTACCGATCTGCTGCTTGTTCATGATTTCTCCGTGGCGTTCGCCATGCTGTGATAACGGATTTACTTTACCCGCGTCTCCCATTGGCGTCCTGCGGTTGCAGCACAATCTTGATAACTTCCCTAAACAACCACCGCCTTATTGTAGTACCTATATGTTTTGTTGTACTACAATCAAGATCACAAAACAGACAACAAGTTTGCGTGACGTACCAAAACAGACCACCGTTGTTGGGCGATAAACAGGCTGGAAACAGAGGCAATGCCACTACGGGTTGGGGCTTTCCGCTACCGGCGTTGGCAAAGCCCGACCGGAAAAATAAGCGGCTATGTTGTCGAACACCAGATCGGCCATCATCCGCCGCGTGCTGTGAGTCGCGCTGGCCATATGCGGCGTTAGTACCACATTGTCCCGCCCCATCAATGAGGCGGGCACCTGCGGCTCACTGTCAAAAACATCCAGACCGGCACCGGCAATTACCCCTTGGTCAATCGCCTTTACTAATGCAGCTTCATCCACCACCGAACCCCGCGCAATGTTGATTAAGATGCCGTTAGCGCCCAATGCCGCTAACACCTTTGCATCCACCAGCGCCCGCGTCGCCACCCCACCGTTGGTGCAAACCACCAGAAAGTCGCAGTGGTCAGCCAGTGCCAAGGGTGTCGCAAAAAAACGCCCGGTAAAATCGTCATATTGTTGGCGGGAATGATAGCTGACGGCCATATTGAAGGCCGCTGCACGCTGAGCTATCGCCCGCCCGATCCTTCCCAACCCAAGAATGCCCAGGCGTGCGCCGCTAACCTTGCGCGTCCATGGATAACTGCCTTGCAGCCAGTCACCGCGCTCGATAAAACGTTGGGCGCCGCCAATCTGTCGGGCCGTAGCCAGCAGCAGCCCGATCGCCAGATCGGCGACGTCATCGGTCAACACCCCGGGCGTATGTGTTACCCGAACACCCTGTGCCCGTGCAGCCAACACATCCACCCGCTCATAACCCACGCCAAATACGGCAATCAGTTTTAACTGCGGCAAAGTAGCAATTTGTGCCGCACTGACCGCCGTTTCGCCATCAACCAGCAGGACGGTAAATTCACCGGCTCGGGCCGCCAGCGCCAAAGGGGCCAATTCGCGCTGATCCACCAATGGGAAATGTTGACGCAGTTGCACCACCAACCTTTGCGGCAAAGTTGAGGCCTGCAAAATGGTCTCAGCCATGGTTGTTCTCCCGCAGTGTAACCTCGCCTGTGGCCGCTGATAGCGGCCTGCCAAGCCGCAGGCCGATAATGCCGCCAGCCACCAACGCAGCAGCGATGGCCATCAGCGCGATATCATAGCTGCCGGTAATATCTTTAATTCGCCCCATGACCGGTGGAAAGACCAGGCCGGCAATATTCGCTACCGCATTAATCAAGGCTATTGAGGCCGCACCGGCCACGCCGGCGATAGATTCAGTGGTTACCGCCCAAAAAATAGGAGTGATCGCCCAGTTCAACGCGACGGTAAGCACCAGCATGCCGTAGGCCAACACCAGATTTTGACAATAAATCGCCGCCAGCAGCAGCAGACCCGCGGCTATAAGCGGCCCGCCCAAATGCAGGGATCGCTCACCGGTCAGGTCGGAGTGCCTGCCGTTGAAGTACATGAAAATGCAGGCAAAGAAAAATGGAATGGCGGAAAGGACACTGACAACAAAGGAGCTTTGCTCCGTGACTACGCCCTTGACGATTAAAGGCAAAAATAGCGTGATACCTATGGTGCCGAACGCCTGCAACAGCCACATAAAGCTCAGCGCCCAAACCCGCCGGTTGGTCAACGCCTGGCTCCAGCGATGTGATTGTCCGACGGCGGCATCCGCCATTTCACCGGCCATTTTATTGACCAGCCACTGACGTTGCGGCGGCGCCAACCATTTTGCCTGTTGCGGCGCATCATCGAGATAAAAATAGGTCACGATGCCCAGCAACACCGCCGGGATACCTTCCAGCAGGAACAGCCAGCGCCACCCTGCTATGTCAAATAAACCATGCATATTCAGGATGCTGCCGGACAGCGGCAGGCCAATAACCGAAGCCAATGCCGCACCGATGTAAAACATCGACATGGCACGCGCACGGTCGCTGCGCGGATACCAGCAGGAAAGATAATAAATAATGCCAGGGGTGAACCCGGCCTCTGCCACGCCGAGTAAAAAACGCATCACATAAAGCTGCATCGGCGTTTGCACCAAACTCATACCGGCGGCAATGACACCCCAGGTAACCATGATGCGCGCAATCCATATCTTGGCACCGAGACGGCTCAATAATATATTGCTGGGGATTTCAAAAATAATGTAGGAGATATAGAAAATCCCTGCGGCAATACCATACATCTCGGCGCTAAGCGCCAAATCGGCATTCATCTGTAAAGCTGCAATGGAAATATTTGATCTGTCGATATAAGCAATAAGATAAAGCAACATGATGAATGGAATAATACGCCGGTTCATCTTTTTGATTGTCGTGGAATAAGTACTGGAATCCATAATTCTTCCCCCAGAGCAATTCATTAATTTCTGCACGATCTGTTCCTGACAAATCACGCATCCAGTGGTGTTTTCATCTCATCATCAGAAAAAACTCGTTGTTGAATATAAAAATCGGTTGGTTGTTTAATAGGCTAACGCACATTGTAGACACGAAATCGCATCTTGTAATACAAGATGGATCACAAAAAGACACCGGCCAGAAGAACATAGTGATTTACATGTTGGAAAATTAATTCTAAATTGGATTTTTAAATCTAACGAAAAGATCACTATGCTGAGTCGCTACCACGCCATTGCCGATGCCATAACGCTGTTGTTTGCCCCTTACGCCGAGGTGGCACTTCATGATCTCGCCAGCCAAAAGCTGGTTTACATCAGTAATAATCGCTCGCAGCGTGAGCTGGGCGAAGACTCCAACCTGAGCGAGCTGCAGGGCGACCAAGGCTTGCAGGTGATCGGCCCCTATCTGAAGCGCAATTGGGATGGCAGCCAACTGCGTTCTATCAGTGCGGTATTGCGCGACGATAACGCTGCCCCCATTGGCCTGTTGTGCATCAATCTTGATATTACCGTGCTGGAAAGCGCCAAAGCCGCGCTGGAACTCTTCCTTGGCGGCAATGCCCTGCAACCACAACCGGACGTGCTGTTTCAGGACGACTGGCAGGAACGCATCAACACCTTCATTCACCAATGGTTGCAACAACGCCAACAAACGCTCAGCACCCTTAACGGTGCAGGCAAGCGGGCAATGGTGGAGGCGCTCTATCACCAGGGGGCTTTCAAAGGAAAAAACGCCGCCGGCTACGTCGCCAAGATCCTCGGTATCGGCCGCGCTACCGTTTACAACTATCTGAAAAATATCAAGGAGTCTGTATGAGTCAGCTATTTGACGCGATTGTTTCCGCCCATCAGCAATTGCGCCCGCAGGTTCGCGTGACCCCGCTGGAACGCAGCGTACTGCTGTCACAGCAGTTGGGCTGCGAGCTGTATCTGAAATGCGATCACCTGCAACCTACCGGCTCTTTTAAGTTTCGCGGCGCCAGCAACAAACTGCGGTTGTTAAGTGACGAGCAACGTCAACGCGGGGTGATCGCGGCTTCCAGCGGTAATCACGGCCAGGCGATGGCGCTGGCAGGCAAACTGACGGGCGTCAGCGTGACGGTGTATACGCCGGAGAGCGCGGCTGCAATCAAACTTGAGACCATCCGCGCGTTGGGCAGCGAAGTGGTGACGGTACCGGGAGATGCCCTGAAAGCGGAACAGGCGGGGGAAAAAGCGGCGCAGGAACAGGGAAAGGTGTATGTCTCTCCCTATAACGACGAGCAGGTGATCGCCGGTCAGGGCACCTGCGGCATGGAGTTGGTCGAGCAGCAAGAGGATTTGGATGCAGTATTTATCGCCGTGGGTGGTGGTGGTTATATTTCAGGAATTGGTACCGTTTTGCAGCAATTATCGCCGAAAACGCAGATTATTGCCTGCTGGCCAGAAAACTCCACCAGCATGTACAGTGCTCTGCAGGCCGGTCATATTTATCCAGTCGAAGAGCTGGATACGCTGTCCGATGGCACCGCCGGCGGCGTTGAGCCGGGTGCGATCACCTTCCCGCTGTGTCAGCAGGTGATTGACCGCAAAGTCTTGGTCAGTGAAGCGGAAATCAAACAGGCCATGCGCCAGATTGCCGCCAGCGATCGCTGGATTATTGAAGGTGCCGCCGGAGTGGCCTTGGCCGCTGCCATCAAACTGGCACCGGAATTCCAGGGCAAAAAAGTGGCGGTGGTACTGTGCGGGAAAAACATTGTGCTGGAGAAATACCTTAAGGCAATCACCGATGAAAATCCTTAATAAACGGCAGATCATTGAAGCGTTCGATGTAGATGCCGTCACATTGTTGCTCAAAAAAGGATTTATTGCCTATTCCCAACGGCAGGTACAACAGCCGCCGGTGCAGCATTTCCTGTTTGAACAGGCAGCGGGTGACTGCTGTATTAAATCGGCCTGGCTGGAAGGAGACGAGCAGTTTGTCGTCAAGGTTTCCTCTGGCTTTTACCGTAATCCGGCGCAGGGGTTGGCCAGTAATCAGGGGCTGATGATGGCGTTCTCGGCGCAAACCGGCGAACCCCAGGCATTGTTACTGGATGAGGGTTGGTTAACTGCGTTACGTACCGCGCTGGCCGGGCGTATTGTCGCTGAACTCTGTGCTCCGGCATCGATCCCGGCGATTGGCATTGTCGGCTGCGGCATGCAGGCCCGACTGCAGTTACAACAACTAAAATCCCTGACCGCCTGCCGTGAGGTTTGGGTTTGGGGCCGTAACGAAGAGACCTTGCAAGCCTATCGGCGCGATGTCGAAGCCGAAGGCTTCCGGGTCAATATCACCCAGGATGCCGCGGAACTGGCGGCGCATTGTCGGCTGATTGTCACCACCACCCCGAGCCGCGAACCTATTTTGCAAGCGGCGGATATTCAACCCGGCACCCACATCACCGCCGTCGGTGCTGACGCCCAGGGCAAGCAGGAGCTGGCGGCCGATCTGGTGGCCAGGGCGGATGTGCTGTTGGTGGATACTTTGGCACAATGTGCAGATTATGGTGAGATCGCCACTGCTTACCGGCAGGGTTTGCTTAAATCGACGCCGATCGTCGAATTGGGTACGGCATTGGCTCAGGGGATAAAAGTGCGCTGCGATGACCAGCAAATCACCCTGGCCGATCTGACCGGGCTGGCGATTCAGGACGTACAGATTGTGAAGGGTATTTTGGCACGGATATAGAATGTTTACAGGGGCGCGAGTGCACCCCTGTAAATCGAATCACTGTCAGGCATTCAGCACAAACTTCTCGATGGCGCGGGCTACACCGTCTTCGGTATTGGTGCTGGTAACAAACTGCGCTACCGCTTTCAGTTCCGGAATAGCATTACCCATCGCCACGCCAACACCGGCATACTCGATCATCGCGGTGTCATTGGCCTGATCGCCCAGCGTCATCACGTTTTCACGCGCAATACCGAGATGATCGGCCAGCATTTTCACCCCGGTCCCCTTATCTACTTTCTGGTGCAGAATTTCCAAGAAGTAAGGCGCGCTTTTCAGGATGGTGTAACGTTCCCGAGCTTCGGCCGGGATGCGGGCGATGGCGCTATCGAGTAACTCTGGCTCGTCGACCATCATCAATTTCGGGAAACGAATCTCAGGATCCATCTCTTCCACGCTGCGGTACTTCAGCGGAATCCCGGTCATCTCCGACTCATGCACGGTGTATTTGCCGATATCCTTGTTTGGGGTATACAGAGTGTCAAAATCAAATGCCTGGTAATGGACGCCCAGTTCGCGGGCCATCTGCTCGAAATAGAGATAATCCTCAAAACCCAGCGTTTCCTGCAGGATGCAGGCACCGTCTGCCGCCTGTAAAACCAGTGCGCCGTTATAGGTTATACAGAAATCACCGGGCCCCTGAATATCCAACTGTCGCAGATAGTCCTGCACGCCGACATAGGGCCGTCCGGTTGCCAGCACCACATGCACCCCTTTGCGGCGCGCCTCGGTGATCGCCTGCTTTACCGCCGGCGTAATCTGGTGCTGCGGGTTGAGTAGCGTGCCGTCCATATCAATCGCAATCAATTCAATAGCCATTCGAGCCTTCTCCCAGTGGTTTTTCCCCATGCTAACGCGTTTCAGCGTGTAATGTCAGCGCCAAAAAAGGCGTAAAAAAATCCGCGCGGGTTGCCCGGCGCGGATTTTCACAGCCATCAATGCGTTAGATATCGATGTTTGCCGCTTTCAGGGCATTTTCTTCGATAAAGGCACGACGAGGCTCAACTGCATCACCCATCAGGGTGGTAAACAGTTGGTCAGCAGCAATGGCGTCCTTCACGGTCACGCGCAGCATGCGGCGGCTTTCCGGATCCATGGTGGTTTCCCACAGCTGCTCTGGGTTCATTTCGCCCAGACCTTTATAACGTTGTACTGCCAGCCCACGGCGTGACTCTTTCACCAGCCACTCCAATGCCTGCTCGAAGCTTTCAACGGGTTGACGACGCTCACCACGTTCGATGAAGGCATCTTCTTCGATCAGGCCGCGCAGTTTCTCACCCAGCACACAGATTTTGCGGTATTCGCCGCCGTGGATGAAGTCGAAGTCCAGCGCGTAGTCGGTATCCACACCGTGGGTACGGATGCGCAGTACCGGCTCAAACATCTGGCGCTCACGGTTCTCAAAGATCACCGAGTCATAGCTGCTGCCGTGCTGTTCTTTGTCGTTCAGCAGTTTCACCAGCGAATCAATCCAGGTCTTAACCTTGGCCTGATCGCTCAGATCGCCCTCTGCCAAAGTTGGCTGGTAAATCAGGTTGTTCAGCAGTGCACGCGGGTAGCGGCGCTCCATACGACCGATCAGCTTCTGCACGCTGTAGTGCTCGGCAACCAGTTTTTCCAATGGCTCACCGGCAAGCGCTGGTGCGCTGGCGTTGGTGTGCAGGGTTGCGCCGTCCATTGCGATAGCGATTTGGTACTGATCCATCGCTTCGTCATCTTTGATGTACTGTTCCTGCTTGCCTTTTTTCACCTTGTACAGCGGCGGCTGAGCAATGAACACGTGGCCGCGCTCAATGATTTCCGGCATCTGACGGTAGAAGAAGGTCAACAGCAGCGTACGGATGTGCGAGCCATCGACGTCGGCATCGGTCATGATGATGATGCTGTGGTAACGCAGCTTGTCCGGGTTGTACTCATCGCGGCCAATGCCGCAGCCCAGTGCAGTGATCAGCGTCGCCACTTCCTGCGAAGACAGCATCTTGTCGAAGCGTGCTTTTTCAACGTTGAGGATTTTACCTTTCAACGGCAAGATTGCCTGGTTCTTACGGTTACGCCCCTGCTTGGCAGAGCCGCCCGCGGAGTCCCCTTCCACCAGGTACAGTTCGGACAACGCCGGATCGCGTTCCTGACAGTCTGCCAGTTTGCCCGGCAGGCCGGCCAGATCCAATGCGCCTTTGCGACGGGTCATTTCACGCGCTTTACGCGCCGCTTCACGAGCACGCGCCGCATCGATGATTTTACCGACGACAATTTTCGCATCGCCCGGGTTTTCCATCAGATAATCGACCAGCTTTTCGTTCATCAGCGTTTCAACCGCGGTTTTCACCTCGGAAGAAACCAGCTTGTCTTTGGTCTGAGAAGAGAACTTCGGATCCGGCACTTTCACCGAAACCACGGCAATCAGGCCTTCACGCGCATCGTCACCGGTGGCGCTGATTTTGGCTTTTTTGCTGTAGCCTTCTTTATCCATGTAGCTATTCAGGGTACGGGTCATCGCGGTACGGAAACCGACCAGGTGGGTACCCCCATCACGCTGTGGGATGTTGTTGGTGAAGCAGTAGATATTTTCCTGGAAACCGTCGTTCCACTGCAGCGCCACTTCCACACCGATGTCGTCTTTCATGGTCGAGAAATAGAACACGTTTGGATGGATCGGGGTTTTGTTCTTATTCAGGTACTCAACAAACGCCTTGATACCGCCTTCGTAGTGGAAGTGGTCTTCTTTGTCGGTGCGTTTGTCTTTCAGGCGGATAGACACGCCCGAGTTCAGGAATGAGAGTTCGCGCAGGCGCTTGGCCAGAATATCGTACTCAAATTCGACATTATTGGTGAAGGTTTCATAGCTCGGCCAGAAACGCACCGTGGTGCCGGTCTGATCGGTTTCACCGACCACTTTCAGCGGCGCCTGTGGCTCGCCCATGGCGTAGGTCTGTTCGTGCACCTTGCCTTCGCGACGGATAACCAGTTCCAGCTTCTCGGACAAGGCGTTAACAACAGAAACACCCACGCCGTGCAGACCGCCGGAAACCTTGTAGGAGTTGTCATCAAATTTGCCGCCGGCATGCAGCACGGTCATGATCACCTGCGCCGCAGAAACCCCTTCCTCTTCGTGAATACCGGTCGGGATACCACGGCCGTCATCCTGTACCGAAACGGAGTTATCGGCATGGATGGTCACCTGGATGTCACTACAGTGGCCAGCGAGTGCTTCGTCGATAGCGTTGTCCACAACCTCGAATACCATGTGGTGCAGACCGGTGCCATCATCGGTGTCGCCGATATACATGCCCGGGCGCTTACGCACCGCGTCCAGCCCTTTTAATACCTTGATACTTGAGGAGTCATAAGAATTCGACATCAACGTTTCTCGCTCATTTTAGTCCTGTGGTTGAACCTCTATTTTACCTTGTTCCACGCGGAACATCTTGCCCTTTTCACCGGCCATATCGGTCACTTGTTCAGCGCTTACCGCACTGACAAAGACCTGGGCCTGGGTGGCTTTCAGGCGATCGGCCAGCAACCGGCGACGGCCGGTGTCCAGCTCGGAGGCAAAATCATCAATCAGATACAGGCAACGCCGCCCGCTCTGCCGGGTGAGAAACTCACCCTGCGCTAAGCGCAACGCGCACATCAGCAGTTTCAGCTGACCGCGCGATAACAAATCCTCTACCGGCGTGCCGTCGGCACGAATGCGGAAGTCCGCCTTATGCGGCCCCACCGCGGTATAGGTTAACGCCCTGTCACGCTCAAACTGGCGCTCCAGCAGCTCTCCGTAGTCGCTCTCTTTGTCCCAGCCACGCTGGAAAGAGAAACTCAGGGCAAATTCGGGCAAAAACTGCGCGCATGTCGCGGTAATATCCGCGGCAATCGCGTCGCTGTATGCTGCCCGCCACTCGCTGATACGCTCGGCCAAGGGGATCAGTTCCTGATCCCAGGCGCGGATCTGCGCATAGCGACTGACCTGGCGCAGCGCGGCATTGCGCTGCTTCAGTAACCGTTTCAGGTTGCTCCAGGCGGTGAAAAAACCGGGTTCGTTATGAAAACAGCCCCAGTCCAGGAAGGCACGCCGGAATTTCGGCCCACCGTTTAGCAGGGTAAAACCTTCGGGGGTAATCAGTTGCATCGGCAATAACTGCGCCAGTTCAGCCACTTTGTGGCCGTCGCTGCCATCGATGCGTACCTTGCTGTCCCCCTGACGGCTCTTGCTTAATCCTACGGATATTTCACGCTCTGCACCGTCAATACGGCCGTGCAAAATAAACTCCGGCTGATCGTGGCGGATCACCCGCCCAGCCTGCAGGCTGCGAAACGCCCGCCCGTGCCCGAGGGTATATACCGCCTCAAGCACGCTGGTTTTTCCGCTGCCATTGGCGCCAACCAAGAAATTAAATCCCGGCGCCAGCGCCAAATCGGCAGCTTCTATATTACGGAAATCTTTAATCAGTAAACGCGTCAGAGCCATGCAATCTCTTTACCCATGACGGTAAGTTATTCAACCTTATATACCCTATGGATTTCAAGTTGCGGCTAGGCGGCCAGCTAGCTTATCCCCAGGCGCTTACTTAAGTAAGTAACTGGGGTAAGCTAGTGCAGCCAACAACGCTGCAGCTTGAAAGACGACGGGTATGAACTACAACCGCATTGGCATGACGACGTAGGCAGCAGACTTACTGGCACCGTCTTCGATCTGCACGCTGGAAACCGAGTCGGTCAGCAGCAGGCGCACATCTTCACACTTGAGCGCGTTCAATACGTCCAGCACGTAGCTGACGTTGAAACCAATTTCCATCTCGGTGCCGTCGTAGCTGACATCGAGGATCTCTTCCGCCTCTTCCTGTTCAGGGTTGTTGGCGGTGATCTTGAGCTGGTTTTGGCTGACATACAGCCGCACGCCGCGGAACTTCTCGTTCGACAAAATGGCCGCACGAGCAAACGCCTGCTTGAGCAGATCGCAGCCGGCTTCCAGCGTTTTGTCCGGGTTCTTCGGCAAGACGCGACGATAGTCAGGGAAACGGCCATCAACCAGCTTGGAGGTGAAGATAAAGTCACCGACGTGGGCGCGAATGTTGTTACTGCCGATCTGCAGTTGCAGCAGCGTATCGCCACCGTCCAGCAAACGCACCAGCTCCATCACGCCTTTACGCGGCACGATCACCGAATGCGACGGCAATTGCTGACCGATCGGCATTGAACACACCGCCAGGCGGTGGCCATCGGTCGCCACGGTACGCAGTTCTTCACCTTCGGTTTCGAACAGCATGCCGTTTAAGTAGTAGCGCACATCCTGATGAGCCATCGAGAACTGCGTGGCTTCGATCAGGCGCTTCAGGGTCGCCTGCGGCAGAGAAAATTCAACTTCGCTCTGCCAGTCGTCCAGGTTCGGGAAATCCACCGCCGGCAACGTAGAAAGAGAGAAGCGACTGCGGCCGGAACGCACCAGCATACGCTCGCCTTCCAGCGTCACAGTGATCTCGGCCCCTTCGGGCAAGCCACGGCAGATATCAAATAATTTACGCGCGGGGACGGTAGTCGCGCCCGCTTCATGAGGTTGGGACAGGGCAACGCGCGCCACCATCTCCATCTCCAGATCGGTGCCGGTCAACAGCAGGCAGCCTTCCGTCACCTGCAACAGCAGGTTACCCAGAATTGGCAGCGTTGGGCGGCCGCCCAGCGGGCTGCTCACCTGTTGCAGTGGTTTTAGCAGATGCTCACGTTCAACGATAAATTTCATAGCGCTAGGAAGATAATGTTCTGATTAAATTGGAGAAATCTTCTTTGATGTCGTGACTTTCCTCACGCAACTGCTCAATCTTCCGGCAGGCGTGCAACACCGTGGTATGGTCGCGGCCACCAAACGCATCGCCGATTTCTGGCAGGCTGTGGTTGGTGAGCTCTTTTGCCAGCGCCATCGCCATTTGGCGAGGACGGGCAACGGAACGCGAGCGCCGCTTGGACAACAAATCAGCGATTTTAATTTTATAGTATTCCGCCACCGTCTTTTGAATATTATCGATGGTGACCAGCTTTTCCTGCAATGCCAGCAGATCGCGCAGCGCTTCACGCACGAAATCAATGGTAATGGCACGGCCGGTAAAGTTTGCGTTGGCGATCACGCGGTTCAACGCCCCTTCGAGCTCACGCACGTTGGAACGCAGGCGCTTGGCGATAAAGAACGCCACCTCGCCCGGCAGACGGATATTATTCTCGTCGGCCTTTTTCATCAGGATCGCTACACGGGTTTCCAGCTCCGGCGGTTCAATCGCGACCGTCAGCCCCCAACCGAAGCGGGATTTCAGACGATCTTCCACGCCGTTAATCTCTTTCGGATAACGGTCCGAGGTCAGGATAATCTGCTGATTGCCTTCCAACAGGGCGTTAAAGGTATGGAAGAACTCTTCCTGCGAACGCTCTTTATTGGCAAAAAATTGGATGTCATCGATCAGCAGCGCATCGACCGAACGGTAATAACGCTTAAATTCTTCAATGGCATTGTTCTGCAAGGCTTTGACCATGTCCTGCACAAAGCGTTCAGAGTGCATATAGACCACTTTGGCGTTGGCCTTGCGTGCCATGATGCCGTTACCCACCGCGTGCAACAGGTGAGTTTTACCCAGACCGGTGCCGCCATAAAGGAACAACGGGTTATAGGCACCACCCGGGTTATCCGCCACCTGACGGGCCGCCGCGCGCGCCAACTGGTTGGATTTACCCTCAACAAAGTTATCAAAGGTATGCTTTGGGTTAACGTTGGAGCGGTAAGAAAGTTCAGGCTGCGGCGCTGCGTTGTCCCAGCTTGGGCGGGACGGCGCGGCAACCCGCACTATTGGCGCGCTGGGTGCACTGACGCTGGCAGTAACGGTCTGGCTGATGATTTGGGAGAGGGGCTTACTGCCCACTTCAAAACGCAGCAATGGGGCATCCGTACCGCAGAAATCATTCAACAGACCATTGATATTGTTTAAGTATTTATCGCGAACCCAATCCAGCACAAAACGATTGGGCGCATAAAGCGCCAGGGTGTTGTCACTCAGTTCCGCCTGCAATGGGCGTATCCACATACTAAATTCTGTGGCAGGTAACTCATCCTGCAATCGGGCAAGACACTGCTGCCAAAGCGAAAGTGACACGGCGGACTCCACTCGAACAAGATCAATAAAAGAAAAGAATCAGGCTAATTTTTTATAACTCATGATTTTTGACACATACCCGGCATCGGCTGTTTGCCTGTGGGGGATGCGAACCGCCTTTCACGGTTTATGTCCCTCACGATCCCCGCTTGAGAGATCGCGATCGGAATGACGGATCATAGCGCAATCCGCGCAAGAGATCCTCCTCTTCATCACAGATTAGATCCATTTTATCCACAGGCCCCGGCCTGCGGCGATCTTTTCGCCAGCCTCGCTAAATTGCAGGCAAAAACCCGCCTGCGGAAAGGTATTTTTTACATTGTCAACCGGTTATACCCTGTTATCCACGCCCGATCCTTGGCTTTGCCCCCAAGGATCGCATCGGGATCCTTGCGATTTACCCCCGAGTCCGTATAATCTTCGCCCTACGTGTGTACCTGGTTCCTAAATGGTGTGTCATTAACCGGACAGGATTCTGCGGTGACCA